>NZ_DASZXR010000014.1:0-1237233 GCF_035546395.1 Puia sp.
CAATATAACTCGCTCAACGAGATCCAGCAATGGGCCGGCATCCAGGGAGACCTCTTCGACACCCTGATGGTCTTCGAGAACTATCCCGTCAGCAAGGTCCTTGCTTCCCGGAAATGGTCCCTGGAAGTGGGCGACATCGAGATGCATGATCAGGCGAACTATCCGCTGGATATCAGTATAACGGTGGCGGACAAAACAGACGTCCAGTTCAGCTATAACATGGAATTGCTGGATGTCCATTATGCAGACATGATCGCCCGGCAATTCGAATATGTCCTGCGGCAGATGGTGGATGGCGAAGCAGTGTTGCTGAAAGACCTCCGGCTCATCAGCGACGAGGAAGGACGCCGGCTGTTGACCGGCTTCAACGCCGGTTGGAAGGATTGGATCGACGAAAGAACGATAACGGCCTTATTCGAAGAACAGGCTGCCGCTACACCGGAAGCGACCGCCATCCTCTTTGAGGAGGAAAGGTTGACCTACCGGCAACTGGATGAACGATCGAATCAACTGGGACATTATCTGCGCAGGATCGGGGTAGGGTGCGAAGTGCCGGTGCTGGTTTGCATGGAGAGGTCTGCCGGGATGATCGTGGCCCTGCTTGCCGTCTTGAAGGCGGGCGGATGCTATGTGCCTGTGGACCCTGACTACCCGGCTGACCGGATCAGGGTCATTATGGACGATGTGCGCTGCGGGATCGTGCTCACGGAAGAAACCGCCCGGTCACGGCTTCCCGCCGACGAAAAGACGGTGATGACCATCCAGCCGGATAAAGACCGAGAGAAGATCTCCGTCGAACCGACCGGCCCGCTGCCGGCAGTTCATACCGGTGAACATGTGGCTTATATCCTGTATACGTCCGGATCGACCGGAGTGCCGAAGGGTGTGGTTATCGAACACCGCAGCCTGGCCGAATATGCCCGGTACTTTGCGGAGTATTTCTCTATCGGTGCGGAAGACGCGATCCTCCAGCAATCGTCCGTTTCATTCGATACGATGGTCGAGGAGGTCTACCCTGCTTTGATCAGCGGGGCGAGGCTTGTCGTGCTGCGCGATTCCGGGAAAGATCTTTTTGCCATGAAAGCATACATCGAGGAGGGGTTGATCACTTTGCTGAGCACGACGCCGCTGGTGATCGACTGGCTGAACAGGGAGCTGACCCATAAAGGCAATCTCAGATGCGTCATCAGCGGCGGCGACGTATTATGGCCGGCCTATATCAGCAACCTGTTCCCGCAGGTCGCCCTGTTCAATACGTATGGTCCCACGGAAGCCACGGTTTGCGCCACGTATCATCGGATCGGGGATATTGCCGACGCTTCCCTGATCGGCGCTCCGGCGGCAAACAAGCGGGTCTGTATCCTTGGCAGAGACGGCCGGCCGGCCGCGTTGGGGGTGACCGGAGAGATCTGTATTTCCGGGAATGGGGTCGCCCGCGGTTATCTGAATGCCCCGGATCAAACGGCAGAAAAATTCGGAACAGACGTATCCTGGCTGCGGCCGGGGGAAAGGATGTATCGGACGGGGGACCGGGGAAGATGGCTGCCGGACGGCCGGCTGGAATTTGGGGGAAGGCTTGATGACCAGGTGAAGATCAGGGGTCACCGGATAGAGCCGGCAGAGATTGAGTCGGTGTTGCTGGGAAGCGGGATGGTGAACAGGGCCGTGGTGGTGGCGAGGAAGGACAGGGATGGAATAAACAGACTGGTGGGATATATTGTTCCGAATCCATCATTCGACAGGGAAGGTCTTGCCGATCACCTGAGCCGAAAGTTGCCGACCCAGATGCTTCTGTCGGCGCTTGTAGAGATGGAAAGTCTGCCGCTTACCATCAGCGGAAAAATCGACAAACGGGCATTGCCGGCAGATGCGGAGAATATCCTGCGTCGCCGCTATGTTGCGCCGGAGAGTGAGACCGAACAGTTTCTGGCGGATGTCTGGCAGAACCTTCTTGGGGTCGCGCGGGTAGGCCTGCTGGATAATTTCTTCGAGCTGGGTGGACATTCCCTGCTGGCGACGAGGGTGATCTCGGCGATAAAAAAGAAATACTCCCTGGCTATTCCCATCAGGGTCATCTTTGAACTTAACAATATCAATGATCTGTCGAAATACCTCGAACTGCAGATCGATAACGATGCCGAAGTGCAGAAAGATCCGGGGACCTATAAGCTGATAACCATATGAACGACGCTATTCATTTGTTACACACCGCCAAACGGTTGGGATACGCCATCACTGTAGATGACGACAAGCTCCAGTTAATGATCCCCGAACATTGCGATCCCGATCTCCATCTTTTGGAAGAGATCAGGAAACACAAGAAGCATATCGTCGATGTGCTGAAGAGTGAGGATTGGCAGCCGGGAGAAACCGGCGCCGGAGAGGAGCTCACTCTTTTGGCTGCCGAAGGCGGTTCCGGCGACGCGCCCTTATCTTTTGGGCAGGAGCGCCTTTGGTTGATCGACCAGTTGGAGGGCAGTGTGGCCTATCATATCCCTGCTATTCTGAGGCTGCAGGGTGAACTCGACGAATTTGCCCTGGAGTCTGCTTTCCGGGCGATCGTCCGGCGGCATGAAGCCCTGAGGACCGTGATCTGTCCGGAGGGAGGGGATCCGCGCCAGAAAGTGATCGATGCCGAAGCCTGGAAAATGACAGTCGAAGACGTGCCGTGTCTTTGCGATGATCCGGGAGGATTGCGGACTTCCGTCGAAGAGTTGGTGAGCAGGCCGTTCGACCTGGCCCGGGACCATCCGCTAAGGGTGCACCTGATGAGGATCGCCGAGTCGGAATATATCCTTGTCGTCGTCATGCATCATATCGCATCGGATGCATGGACGGTGCCGATCCTTATTAAAGAATTGATCGAGTTGTATAATTCGCGGGTGGAAGGCCGCAGGGCCTGTCTGCCGCCGGTGACCGTTCAGTACCGGCATTTTGCCCATTGGCAACGTCGATCCCTGAATCCAGGCAAAATGGAGGCCCGTGCAGCGTACTGGAAAGAAAAGTTGAAGGGTGTTTCGCCATTGTCCATCCCAGCGGATATCGATACACCGGTTCCGATAACGACGGGCGGCAGGGTGTCGATAACGGTCGGCAGGGATCTGGCCGCGAAACTGGCGACGATTGCGAATCGCGAAGAGTGCACCCTGTTCATGGTGTTGTTGAGCGGGCTCAAGATACTGTTGTATAACTATACGGGTGCCGAAGATGTACCGGTTATCAGTTCGATCGCCGGACGTCAGCTGGCCGAGACGGAGGGCATGGTAGGCTTCTTTGCCAACACTCTTATATTCCGGTCGAACCTGAAGGGAAGCATGAGCCTGCGACAGCTAATGCGGGAAGTGAAAGAGACCACCCTAAAAGCCTACGAATACCAGGACATTCCTTTCGATAAGCAGGTGGAATTATCCGGCGTACAAAAAAGGACGGCAGGCAATTCGGTATTTCCGATGATGTTCGTGCTGGAAAATATCCAGGACGCGGAGAAATTTCATATGAACGGGCTCAGGATCAGGACCGAGGAATTCGGGCAGATCAAGCCCAAGTTCGATCTGACGATTGCCGTGTCACAGACCTCTTCGGGATTGAATATTTCGGTCACCTACCGGGAAGGCCTTTATTCAAAAGGGATGATGGAGAGAATGTTGCGGCATTATGAAACTATTCTCGGGTCGATGACATCCCTTTCGGCAACGGAGCGCATCGGGCGGTTGCGTTTGCTTTCCCGGGAAGAAGAGTCGCTTCTTCTTAAGCTGGCAGGGCGCCGGGCACCCGAACCGTGCGGGAAAGTGACGGTCCTGCACCTGATCGGGAAACAAATGAGAAGCAGGCCGGACGCCATGGCCCTTGTAAGCGGGAGTAGGAGAATGAGCTATGGAGAGATGGAGGACCAGTCGGTCCGGCTGGGCCGATACCTGGCTGACAGGGGGGTGAAAAGAGGCGACCTGGTATTATTGTGCATGGATAAGACCATCGAGGCGCTGGCGGCGATACTGGCGATCTGGAGATGCGGGGCCGCCTATGTACCGGTGGATCCGGCGCTTCCCGCCGCCCGTATCCTTTACCTGCTGGAAGATACTTCTTCCCGGCTGGTCCTTGCGGGGGAGGAAGAGACTCGACGATTGGCCGGCATCCTTTCCGGCAACGGCGGAGAAGGCTGGGTGTCCGTTGTGGATATCACGCGGGTGGAATACACGGCGCCGTTCGGAGACAGCCCGGTGGAGGTTGCGCCGGACGATGCGGCCTATGTCATTTACACGTCGGGATCGACGGGCAGGCCCAAAGGGGTTATTGTAGAACATGGAAGTCTCTCCGACTATGTGGCCGGGCTGCTGGAGGAGATCGAACCGCACGGATGCCGAAGCTTTGCATCGGTGTCCACCCTGGCGGCAGATCTTGGAAATACCGTTATTTATGCCTCACTGGTGGCGGGGGGGATGCTACATCTTATCCCTTCCGGTGTTGCGCAGGATGCCGCATTGATGGAACAGTATTTCCGGGAGAACAGTATCGATTGTCTGAAGATCGTTCCTTCGCATTGGAAAGCGGTCTCCTATGCAAGTGGTCTGTTGCTGCCACTCAAGCTTATTATTTTCGGGGGCGATTCTCTTAACGGGGAGATCGTCGATACGATCCGGACATCTCACCGTGCTTGCCGCATCCTCAACCATTACGGTCCCACGGAAACGACCATTGGCAAGCTGATGCACCTGGTGGCGGAAGACGAACAAACCGGCCGGGCAGTGGTGCTTGGCAGGCCTTTTACCGGAAGCCGGGCTTATATTTTAAACCGGGATATGGCTCTTTGCCCCATCGGGATACCCGGCGAATTATACATAGCCGGCCCGGGCGTGGCCAGGGGTTATCTGAATCAGCCGGAGCTTACTGCGGAGAAATTTATCGATGACCTGTTTGACGAAGAAGCCGGCACTTCGAAAATGTATGCGACGGGTGATCTTTGCCGCTGGACGGAAGCGGGCGAGGTCGCCTTTATCGGTCGAAAGGATCACCAGGTGAAGATCAGGGGTTACCGTGTGGAGTTACCGGAGGTTGAGAATATCATGAAATCCAGTGGTCTTGTCCGGGAGGCGATCGTTTGCCCATTTGAGGATCAATACGGAGATAAATATCTCGTAGCGTATATTCAGCCTGATGGGACCTATCACGGGAAAGGGCTGGAGGAATTCTGCCGTTCGCGGCTTCCCGATCATATGGTTCCCGGCCGATTTGTCGAGATGGACACCTTTCCGCTGACTGCCAATGGCAAGGTCGACAGAACAGCATTGCCGGAACCCGGGACGAGTCGCCCCGTAGAGAAATATACGGCGCCCGGCACCGGTGTGGAAAAATCACTTGCTTTTATCTGGAGGGAGCTTTTCGGTCGGGAAGGGGTCGGCATCGACGACGATTTCTTTTCCCTGGGTGGCCATTCCCTTCTCGCAGTAAAAATGGTCTCGGAGATCAAGCGCTCGATATTTCGGCACATCTCGATCGGCGATGTGTTCGAGTATCCAACGATCCGGTCGCTGGCGGAGCGTATTATTGAACGCCGGCTGGCCATTTCCAGGACGGAGAGCTGTGTCGATCAGCATATTGTTCTTCTGGGTGCGGCGGGTGATGCTCCCCCGGTGTTCATCGTACCGGGTTCCGGGGGAATGAGCGATGATTTCTGGCAGTTGACGAATGCGCTGGAAGCCAGGTATACGGTATATGGCATAAACATGCAAGGAACGGAAAGTGACGAAGTGCCGCTCAGCAGCATCGAGGAGATCGCGGCCGTTCAAAATAAATGGATAAAGAGCATTCAGCCAGGAGGGCCTTATCGGCTGGTTGGCTATTGCTATGGAACCAATATCGCGTACGAGATGGCCAGGCAGCTCGAGGCGGAAGGATTGCCTGTCAGCTGGGTTTCCCTGCTGGATGGAAGTGCGGGTATCGGCCGGGCGGATATGCCCACCGATGATGGCTTCGACCCTATTTTGAGACTGATGCTGGATTACTTCCAAAGCTTTCATATTCTGTCGCCTCCCTATCCGGAGTGGGTGATGGGATTGAGGGGCGAACTGACCGGTCTGCCTTTGACCGGTATAACCGATCGTGTTTGCCAGTTAATACAACCGAGGCTGCCGGGCAAAGAGGAAGTCGTCAGGTTTCTATGCCGTCTGGTCAATCTAAGGGTCCACAATGCCCTTATCCGATATCGGCCGGGAGGAGAGATCAGCGGAGAGCTTCTCGTGTTCAGGGCGATGGATGGCGATTGGGAACAGGAGGACGAACTGTTGGGATGGGGGAGCCGCTCGAAGAATGTGAAATTATTCTATTTACCGGGCGACCATGGTGCGATCGCCAATGGCGAGAATTCGAAGGCGATCGCCAATTTTCTATTCTGAAATATATCCAGTTCATGAAAACGAGGATCACGAAAATCGAGAAAGCCCTTTCCGGAGGTGAAGCATCCGTCGCCGCAATGTGGCTCCGAAATGAAATGCCCGGAACGCGTGAGGCGAAGGAATTGGGGGCAGCGACGGCTGCCAGGGCCCGTTTTGGGCGGTGTGGCGCAACCGGAATGCTCCTTCGGCGCCTGGAGGGGAATCGCCGGATGCTGGCCCGGCTAAAACTGCAGGTGCGGCAGGCGGGTCAAAAGGACATCGAACAGGAACGGGCCTTTGAATGGTTCCTGAATAATTTCCACCTTATCGCCGATCAGCTGCGGGAATGCAGGATCGGTCTGGCCGGCGGGAAACGAAACATCCGGGAATTGGAGGATGGTCCGTTCAGGGGTTTCCCGGCGATGTATGAATTGGCGGCTGTCCTGGTGGCTCAGACAGACGGCCGGTTGGAGATGGAGGAACTGGTGGAGGCGGTGAAGGCGTATCAGGCGGTAATCCTGCTTCATTTCAGCGAGCTGCTCGCGACGCCGGCGATTGTCCGGCTGGCGCTGATCGATGCTATCCGCAGGGTCATCGCGAGGATGTATTCCATGCAAACGGATGCCGGCCGGGACTGGGCTTTCCTAAGGAATTGCATCACCAGCCTGGCTGATCTGCGAGCTGCCGATTGGGATCAGTTCGTCAGTGATGTAAGTATCGTCGCACCGATCCTGGGGCAGGACCCCGCAGGTGTATTCCCGGGGATGGAATATTGTACACAAGCGGACTACTACCGGACTATCGAGGGACTGTCTGAGAAAAGCGGGGTGCCGGAAGTGGAGGTTGCCCGGGTTGTTCTGTCCCTGGCAAAGCGAGGCAAGATGCCCGTTGGCGATAACCCCGAGAGGGCGAAGCATGTAGGCTATTATCTGATTAGCGACGGCATTGCCGGACTGGAACAAGAGCTGGGTATCCGGCAGACGCTGTCCCGGAGGCTGGAAAGCGAACTGCGGCAGCATCCGTTCAGAACCTATTTCTGTGGCATCAGCATTGTTCTTTGTATTGTCTGGTTCGTTTTGTTCAGGGCGAAAGGTGGCGGTGAAGGATATGCGGGGGGTATACTGGCAGGGTTACTGTTGTTGTCCATCGCCGCCCAATGGGCCGTCGCCATCGTGAATATGGCAGTGAGACTGATCGTCAAACCGCGGGTGCTTCCACGGATGAATCTCAGCCGTGGGATCCCTGCGGACAAGAAAAGCCTGGTGGTAATCCCCTCGATACTGACCGACCTGAATGAAGCGATAAAAGTACTGGAGGCGGTCGAGATCCATTATCTTTCGAACAGGGAGAGTCATTTATATTTCGGGCTGCTGACCGATCTCCGGGATGCAGATGAGGCCGTAATGCCTGGTGATGCGGAGATCGTTGCGCTATTGGGGAAAAGGATACGACAGCTGAACAGCAAGTACGGCGGAGGGAAGATGGGGGGTTTTTATCTCTTTCACCGGCCCAGGCGGTGGAATGCCGCCGAGGGAATCTGGATGGGTTATGAGCGGAAAAGAGGCAAGTTGATGGAATTGAACGCTCTGCTGCGTGGGGAAGGGGAGGAGAACTTTTCCCTCGTTGTGGGAGACAGGTCATTGTTCTCCGAAATAACCTATGTCATCACCCTCGATGCGGATACCCGGATCCCGGCCGGCGCCGTCGCGAGAATGATCGGGGTAATGGCTCATCCATTGAACCGGGCTTTTTTCTGTTCCAGGGCCGGAAGGGTGACGCGCGGATACGGGATCCTGCAGCCCAAGGTCGGCACTTACCTGCCGGAGGTGACTAATTCACTGTATTCAACGGTTCACGGGATTGATTCGGGGCTCGATCCATACAGTTATGCCAACGCGGATGTCTACCAGGATCTGTTCGGGGAGGGTTCTTACATGGGCAAGGGAATCTATGAAGTGGATGTTGTGCTACGTGCGTTGGGCAACCGGTTTCCCGAGAACAGGGTGTTGAGTCATGACCTGCTGGAGGGATGTTATGCCCGGTGCGGCCTGCTGAGCGATATTCCGGTGTATGAACCGTACCCTTCCAATTACGTGATGGATATGCGCCGGTACCATCGATGGACGAGAGGAGACTGGCAGATCGCGGCCTGGATGCTGCCCCGGGTGCCCGGTGCGGGGAACATCCGCGAGAAGAACCGGCTTTCCTTCCTATCCCGGTGGAAGATAGCCGACAATCTCCGGCGTAGTGTTTTGCCCATAACTTTACTCGTCTCGCTTGCCGCAGGATGGAGTATCCTGCATGCGCCGTTCTTTTATACCCTTCTCGTCCTGATTACGATCGGTCTGTCGCTATTGACGGGGATGTTGGAAAGGCTGTTGAGCTCCGCGGGGAAAAAATGGAACAGCAGAACCGGCAGAAAATATCTCTCGGAATATGGCCGCGGGATGATCCGAACTTTTTTTGTCTTATCCTGCCTGCCCTCCGAGGCCCTTTGCATGGGTCATGCGATACTGATCGCGGGATGGCGGCTGACAGTCAGCCGGAAGCGGATGTTGGAATGGAGTCATTCGCAGTCATACCTGCCGTCCTTTTCGAACTCGTTGCTATGGACGTATACGGAAATGGCCGGCGTCCTGCCGATTGCGGCATTCGCCCTGATCGCGGCTTTTTTCGGCGGGGCCTCTGAAACGGTCTGTGCCATGCCGCTGGCGGGGTCGTGGCTGTTGTCCCCGGTGCTGATCTACCTTTCGGGCCTGCCGGGGAAGGTCAGCGAAGTGGGGAGAACGTCGGACAACCGGTTAAGGGCATTCGCCCGCCGTACGTGGCGCTATTTCGAGGAGCTGGTAAACGAAAGGGAGAATCATCTTCCACCGGACCATTGCCAGGAGCACCCGGTAGACCGGGTCGCACACTATACTTCGCCCACCAATATCGGTCTTGCTTTACTGGCCAACCTTGCGGCCCGTGATTTTGGTTATTTGAGCACGAGTGGGTTACTGGAGAGAACAAAAGGGACGATGGATACGATGTCCCGGCTGGAACGATACAAGGGGCATTTCTTCAATTGGTATGATACCCTGACGCTGAAGCCGGCATCGCCGAAATATGTTTCCACTGTCGACAGCGGGAACCTGGCGGGGCATCTGTTGACCTTGCGCCAGGGCATCCTGGAGCTGTCTTCCTGTCCCGTAGTGATGCCCTCTTTATTTCCGGGGCTGATGGACACCTTCAGGCTGCTGGAGGATGAATCGGCTGACAGAAACCGGCTTGGGGGGCTGAAGGAACTGTTAGCAAAGGCGGTGGCATGCCCGCCGACCACGTTGTCCGGGACCAGGGACATGCTGGATTCACTGCTTGGGATGCTTGCGGAATTGTATCCCGGCGCTGAAAAAAAGAACGCAGAGGGCCAGGGATGGCCGGAGTTGCTGGTCAGGCAATGCCGGGATTTTCGGGAAGATCTTGTCACCATTGCTCCCTGGCTGGCTTTGGCGGCGGCCGAAGCGCCGGCCGGGCATTTACTCCCGGATCAACATCTGCCGCTCGATCTGCATGAACGCCGGACGAACGACTTGCTGGAAATACTCCGGGTGAAGGATGCGGATAGTTATCCCGATGATAACATATGCCGTGTGCAGACGCTGACCGAAATACTGGAATCGGCCCTGGCGAATATCCGCCGCAGGAAAACCTTGTTACTGGATCTTGCCGAGCGCTGTTCGGAATTTTCGGACATGCAGCTTGATTTCTTATATGACGAACAGCGGCAACTGCTCGTGATCGGATTCAATGTCGCCTCGGGAAAAAGAGACCAGGGATTTTTCGATCTGCTGGCGTCTGAAGCGAGGCTGGCGTATTTTGTGGGAATTGCGCAGGGCAGATTGCAGCATGACAGCTGGTTTGCGTTACGAAGGGCGTTTGTGAGTGTAAGGGGTAAGCATGTGCTGGGTTCATGGACGGGTACGATGTTCGAATATCTTATGCCGTTGCTGGTTATGCCTGGCTATGACCATTCCTTATTGGATGTCACCTGCAAGGATGTCGTGGATATCCAGATGGATGAGGGTGGCCGGCAAGGAGTTCCCTGGGGAGTGTCGGAAAGCCTGAATGCCATCCTGGAGCCAAGCGATGGATATCAATATGGCCCCAGGGGCATCCGCGAGCTTAGCCTAAAACGGAGCGCCGTCGAGGAGGTTGTGATCTCACCTTATTCCACCTTTCTGGCGTTGATGGTTGCGCAGGACAAGGCCATTCGAAACCTCAACCGGCTGTCTGCTGAGGGTTTGGAAGGAAGGTTTGGTTTTTTTGAAGCGGTCGATTACACCCCCTCAAGATTAGCGGCCGGACAGAATAAGACCATTGTCCGGTCGTTCATGGCCCATCACCAGGGGATGAGCCTGCTTGCGATGGCCTATGTGCTTCTGGATCAGCCGATGCAACGCCGGTTTGTTTCGGCTCCCGAGTTGCAGGCTCATTTGTTGCTTCTTCAAGAGCAGGAGTTGAAAGACCCTGCTAACTGCTGTCTGGTCGAGACCGTTGCCGCGAAGAAAGAAAAACCGGCAGGGAGCACCGGATCCCTGCGTCGACAGGAAATCTTCCTGTTGTCGAACGGCAAGTATCATGTTTTACTGGAGCCGGGAGGTGGTGGTTACCATTGGAAAAGCCAGGGAGTCGTCAACAGCAGGAGCGGTGCGGGTGCGGGCAGCGAGAGGTGGGGAGAAGTTCTGCGGGTGCGCGATTTGGACAAGGGATCGGGTTGGTCGCTGCCCCTTCTGCCGCAGAAGCATGATCCCGGGCAGTGCCTGACCGAATTATCAACGGGGCGGGTTGCTTTTCGCTGGAAGGGGCAGGGACTGGAAGCGCTGACGGAGATCGTGCTCGATCCCGGTGAGAATGTGGAGATCAGGCGGATAACTTTCAGCAGCCGGTGTAACGGCAGTTGGGTCCTGGAACTGGCGGGCGATTCGGGAGAAGGAATGGAGAGTGGGATCTTTGCGGACCCACAGGGCTGGAGGTTTCATTTGATACTGCCCCGGCCGGCGGTCGATCCCCGGTTCGTTCCCGGATCCGGGGGCACCCGGGTGATCTATATCGTCTCCGGCACCGGCGAAAGTCCGGAATGGTGCAAAGCTGTGATCCAAAAATATCAATGCGCGGACCTTATTGAAGACATATTCAGGGACCCGGGCTCCTATACGGATCAGGTGATGAAACAGATCGGTGCAGATCCGGCGGATGAAGGGCGTTTCCGTCAACTCATCTCGACGCTGGCATTTCGTCACGCCAGCCTGATGCCGGCCGGAAGAGACCAACGGCCTGTCCTTGTTCATCGGATCGACGATCCGGCCAGGTTCCGGTCTACCGAGCTTATTTTAAAGGCCCATGCTTATTGCCGGATGCATGGCATCCAATCCGACCTGGTGATCCGGGTAGGGGTAGACGGAACCCGAGGCCGATTTTTGCACCAACACCTTACGGAGATGGTAACCACGAGTATCGGGTCGCATTTCCTGTACAGTCCCGGGGGGGTGTTTCTTTTAAACGACGATGAGGCGGCCAAACGCGACAGCGCGTGGGGACCATCGGCCATCTGTATCGATCTTCCGGAAGGCAGGTTCGCCTTGACGCCCTACCGGAGCATAAACGGAAAACAAAATCATGACCTCAACGAGAAAATTGCCCGGCAGTCCGTCGTCTGACGCGGTCTGCAGCGGGATTGCCTGCCTGGGGATCGTAGCATCACACTACGATCCTGCGTTCGACAGGGACAGTCTGCAGGGAGAAATCAGTCCCGGCGATGGTGAAAGCCCGATATCGGTCCTGAGCCGGGTAGCCGAGAAAATCGGGTTCCGGACGAGGTATATCGAGCTGCCTCTTCCTAAACTGATCCGGGATACCCCGCTTCCCTGCATTCTGCCCTGGAGAGAGGAAGGATATATTGTCCTGTCGGGTGTTTCGGGGCGCAGGTCTGACAGGAAGATGCGGTGTATCGATCCCTTGAAGGGGGCTTTCGAATGTCCGACGGAGGAATTTGTACTGAACTGGACGGGAAAGAGCGGCGGGCGAAAGGCAACGGCCGGCAGGATCCTGCTGATCGAGCCTACCTTTAAATTCGGCAGAAAGAATAGCAAAGGGATACCTAAACTGGACTGGCCCGTGGTGATGAGCTTTTTCCGGCACTACCGGATGCAGATCGTGCAGGTGATCTTTGCCTTGCTTATCACTTCCCTGGCGCAGTTGATCTTTCCGTTTCTCATGCAGGCGATCGTCGACGTGGGCATCAATACGCGGAATGTCCAGTATATTTTCATCATTCTGGTGGCCCAGGCGATGCTTGTCCTCAGCAGGATCACGGTGGACTTCATCCGGGGATTCCTGCTTTTGCAGATCTCGACGGCGGTAAACCTGGATATCCTATCGGATTTCTGGATAAAGCTGACCCGGCTGCCGATCGCCTATTTCGAAAGGCGGCAAACGGGAGATGTACTGCAGCGGATAAACGATAACAAACGGATACAGGATTTCCTGACAGGGCCAACCCTGAATATCGTGTTCTCCGCTTTGAATTTTATCGTATTCGGCATCGTGCTGATGACCTATAAGGTTGAGCTCTTCTTTATCTTCCTTGGAGGGGTGGTCCTTTATTTCGTCTGGATCAAGCTCTTTATGAAAGTGAGGCGGCAGATCAATTACCAGATGTTCAGGGCTTCCTCGGATGAGAACGAGACCACGCTGCAGCTGGTACAGGGCATGCAGGAGATCAGATTGCATAACATCGAGCAATCGCAACGCTGGAATTGGGAAAAGAAGCAGGTGGGTATCTTCGGGCTCAATTTCAGGAATCTGGCTTATCAGCAATTTCAGCAGGCCGGCGCAATATTGATCAACCAGGGCAAGGATATCCTGCTGACATTCGTCGTGGCCAGGCTGGTTATCGAAGGACAGCTGAGTTTTGGGGCCATGCTGGCTGTGCAGTTCATTGTGGGACAATTGTCCGGTCCGATCGAACAATTCATTCAGTTCATACAAGCGGCGCAGGACGCCAGGATCAGCATGGAGCGGCTCAACGATATCCATCAACTGGAGGATGAAGAGAAGGCGGGGTACAGGTATATCCGGATCTTGCCGAAGGACCGGGGCATCCTTGTGAATGACGTGAGCTTTACGTACCCTGGCAGCGACGAAAATGAGCCTGTGCTGCACCGTATCCGGCTTCAAATCCCGGAGGGAAAAATAACAGCCGTTGTGGGCGAAAGCGGGAGCGGCAAGACCACGTTGTTGAAACTGATGTTAAAGATATATGAGGAATACGAAGGAAACCTGCTGGTCGGAAGTGAAGACCTCAGGGATTTCAGCCCCACGTTCTGGCGGAGCCAATGCGGAGCGGTTCTCCAGGACGGTTATATTTTTAACGATACCATTGCGATGAATATCGTGCTGGAGCCGGAGAGATGGGACCGGGAAAGGCTGCTGGAAGCCTGCAGGCTGTCCAATATCCTGTCGTTTATCGAGTCGCTGCCGGACGGTTTCGACACGCGACTGGGAGCCGGGGGGGTAGGGATCAGTCAGGGGCAGAAACAGCGATTGCTGATCGCGCGAGTGGTATATAAAGATCCGTCCTACCTGTTCTTCGACGAATCCACCAATGCGCTCGACTCCAACAATGAAAAGGCCATTGTCGACAATCTGCAGCCTTTTTTCGAATCGAGGACTGTAGTCGTTGTTGCGCACCGGTTGAGTACCGTGCGTAACGCGGACAACATTGTCGTCCTGCATCACGGCAGGATCATCGAGCAGGGGACGCACGAGGACCTGCTTGAGAAGCAGGGCAAATATTATTCGCTTGTACAAAACCAACTGGAGTTGGGTGTAGAATAACCATTTATGACAACAACCCGTATTTCCATTCAAAGCAATGTCCAGGGCAGGGTCATTTCCCGGAAACCCGGCAGGGTGTCCCGGCTGGCCTTCCCTGTCTTTTTTTGCATTCTGGCCTGTGCAGCCTGTATCCTCTGGCGGATTCATTACCCCGAAGTGCTGAGTGTGCGGGCAGTTCTCGTGGAATGGAAGGGTTCCGGGAACTATCTTTATCTGAAAGCGGACGTTCCGAACGCGGAGAAGGACAGGATCAGGTCGGGTGAACCGGTGCAGATATGGCTTGATGACTATCCCAATCCCAGGTTTGGTGCGATGAAGGGGGTTATCAGGGATATCGGGAGCGGGGAATTGCAGGTGTTAGTGCCTGCAGGACTGATCGCCGGGTCGGGGGCGATCCCTTTCCGGAAGGGGTTGAAAGGGGAGTTGGTGATCACGACGGCGGATATGCGGCTAGGTGGGCGTATCTTTCATGGAACCCGCAGGGTGAGCCGGCAATAAACTTTTCTATGGTTTACATGAATATTTCCAGAAAGGAACTGGCGGTGATGTTCAAGGACATCTGCGGGGAGAGTAATGTCCTGACTGATCCGGAAGCCGTCTTTGCGTATGGCCGGGATCAGACGCTCGATCTTCAATGCGAAGCCGGGATGGTGATCAAGCCCCGCACGGCGGGTGAGGTGAGTGATATATTGAAGATATGCAGTAACTTTAAAATAGCCATAACCCCGCGGGGAGGCGGCAGCGGCGTCACGGGTGGCGCGCTGCCCCTGGATGGCGGAATGGTCCTTTCGCTGGAGCGGCTGGATCGGATTCTCGAATTGAATGCAACGGACGGATATATCATCGCGGAGGCGGGAGTAATCACTTCCGATCTTTGCAGACGGGTCGAGGAGGCGGGTTATTTCTTCCCGGTCGAGCCATCCAGCAGTGCTTTTTCGATGATCGGGGGCAATATAGCAGAGAATGCGGGGAGCATCCGATCGTGTAAATATGGAAAGACCGGCGACTATGTGCTGAACCTGGAAGTAGTGCTGGCCAGCGGAGAACGTTTCTGGACCGGGAACAATGTTGAAAAGGTGTCCGCCGGTTTTGACCTCACAGGGCTGTTCGTCGGGAGTGAAGGGGTATTGGGAGTGATCACAAAAGCGGTTTACCGGTTACTGCCAAAGCCGGAGCGGGAGATCTACCTGCTGACCTCTTTTGCTTCTCTCAGAAAGGCGTGTGACGCCGTGACGGCCATAAGACGGTCATCACTGCATCCCTCCGCCGTGGAAATGATCTGCCGGAATGCTATTGAACTGGCAGCACCATTTTTGGGCGGGACGCTACCGCTCACCGGCGAGCGGGACGAGGCGCAACTCCTCGTGGCATTGGATGACCCACAGTGCCTGGATCGCTCGCTGGACCTGGCCGGCGATATCCTGCAAAGGCATATGTCCGGCGATATCCTCGTCGGGGAGAGCGCAGCACAAAAGGAGGAATTAAGCAGGCTCAGGTTCGGGATAGGGAATGCGATGACGGTGAACCGGCCGGGATACCGGGATATCGATGCTTGTGTACCTGTTTCGTTCCTCTACGAATACATTGCCGGCACGGAGGCTATCTGCGCCCGGGAAAATGTGGACATGGTTTGTTTCGGCCACGCGGCCGATGGCAATATGCATACGATGTTGCTGATACAGGAAGGGCAAGCCGACAGGTACAGGAGGGCGACGGACCAAATCTACGGTCTTGCCCTGCAAAACGGCGGGGTGGTGTCCGGAGAGCATGGCGTCGGGATGCTGCAAAGGCAATATTTCGGTATGCAGATGCAGGGATCCCGTCTGGGGCTGATGAAGCGGATCAAGGCGTTGATGGACCCGGATGGAATATTGAATCCCGGTAAGCTATTTCCTCAATAACTATAAAATGATATTCCATGATACGATTCATTTATAGGAATGTGATAAGAGGCGTCCTTCGGAACAAGGTGTTCTCCCTGATCAACATTCTCGGGTTATCCTTCGCCCTTACGGTCTTTTACCTTCTCTACCTCTACATTTCCTACGAAACCAGTTACGACGCTTACCATATCAATGCGGACCGCATCTACAGGGTAGTAACCCTGGTAAGAACGCCGACCGAGGACCATTTTTTCGGTACATCGGGACCGACCGGTCCGGCATTACGATCCGACTTTCCGGCAATTGAGTCCATGGCCCGCATCCAGACGGTGAGCCTGGCCATTCAAAACGGGGAAAAAAAATACCAGGAAAAGAATATCCTTATCGCCGATACGTCGTTGTTTTCCGTCTTCAGTTTTCCGCTATTGAAAGGCGACCGGTATACAGCCTTGAAGGAGCCATTCAGCGCTGTTCTTTCCGTGTCTGCGGCGAAGAAGTATTTTGGAGATGCCGATCCGATCGGCAAAGTACTGAAGCTGGACAATCAATTCGATCTGACCGTGACCGGTGAGATGAAGGATATGCCGGCCAATTCGAATTTCAAGGGGGATATCGTCGTGTCCATGACCACACTATCGCAGCGCCTGTTCCCGGATCTCGACAAGGACTGGAACAGTTTCAACTGCAATACTTACCTGCTCCTGCGGAAGGGTGCAAAACCAGGTGAACTTGAGGCTCAGTTGTCTCCTTTCATCGAGAAATATGCCGGCAAGGTGATGCGGGACGCGAAGGTCAGCTTCGTGCTTTCACTTGAACCGCTGAAGGACATCTATCTGCACTCCAAATATGGAAGCCCCGAGAGCGGGAGTCTCCTCAATGTCCGGATATTCTCGGTTGTAGCGATCATTATCCTGATCATCTCCTCTGTCAATTTCATCAATATTTCCACGGCACGGTCGGCGGAAAGGGCGAAGGAGGTCGGGATCAAGAAGGTGGCGGGCTGTCCCAGGAGTCAACTGGTGGTTCAGTTCCTGGGAGAATCGGTCGTCCAGGCGCTGGCGGCATTTCTGCTGGCTTGTCTCTTTACCCAGTTGTTGCTTCCGGTGTTTAACGGATTTGCCGGCAAACCGATCAGTCATTCCATACTGGATTCTTTTTATCATCTTATGACCCTTCTGGCGGTCTCCGTCGTGATCGGACTTCTGGCCGGCATTTATCCGGCGATGGTATTGTCCGAGTTCAGACCGGCGGTGGTTCTCAAAGGGAAATTCGCCAACAGCAAAAGGGGACTGGCCCTAAGGAAGGTGTTGGTCGTTACACAATTCATTATTTCGGTGGTGCTCATCATTGCCACCCTGACCATTTTCCTGCAGATAGATTTTATGCGGAATCAGCCGATGGGTTTCAAGAAAGACGAGATATATGTGATCAGTTTTGACCGGAGCCCGTCGATCGTCAACCGGTATGAGGCGATCGAGAATTCCTTTAGGGAGATCCCAAACGTGATATCCGTGTCGGCCTCTTCGAGCGTACCCGGCAGTGGCAATGCCAATGGGCCGATCCAGATCGAGAACAGGGCGGGGGACATGCAGACGGCCGGGATGAATGTTTATTTTGTGGACTACAATGTAGTGGATCAATATCAATTTCCGGTGGTTGCGGGCCGATCGTTCTCAAAGGATTTCCGAACGGACTCAGGCTCGGCGATCATGGTGAACGAGGCCGCCGTTCTAAAATTAGGGTATAATTCGCCGACTCAGGTGATCGGCAAGCGATTCTCGCAGGCAGGGGAGGGAACGGTGATCGGCGTCATCGGGAACTTCCATTACCGGTCGTTGCAGGAGCAGATAGAACCCCTGGTATTCAGGATAGACCCATCGAACTTTGCTTATTTTTCGTTGCGGGTCCGATCCGATCATCTTCCCGAAACCCTGGCCGAAATTACAAAGAGGTGGACTGCCATGGTACATGATCAGCAATTCAATGGATATTTCCTGAGTGATTCTCTGAACAGACTTTATAAAGGGGAAGAAAGCTTCGGTAAGCTGATCCTGTATTTTTCGCTGTTCGCGATATTTATTTCCTGTCTCGGGCTGGTGAGCCTTACGCTGTTCTCGGCCGACCAGCGGGCAAAGGAGATCAGTGTCCGGAAAGTCCTTGGAGCGAGTCCAGTGAACATCATAGGTCTGCTGGCCCGTGAATTCCTGCTGCTGAACGTCGTCGCGCTGATCATTGCGGCTCCTGTTGCCTGGCTTGTCATCCACAGTTGGCTGCAGGATTTCGCCTATCATATCCCTATCAGTGCGTGGATCTTCCTGTCCGGAGGGGTCATCGCTTTATTTATCTCTATGGCAACCATCAGCAGCCAGACGATAAAGGCAGCGCTCGCAAAACCGATCAAACGGCTACGGTCGGAGTGATGGCCCTTTGTAGTTCGCTCAATGAGATTTCCGGCTGGTCGCAGATTTGGCGAACCAGGGTCTTGTGCAGGCTGACGATGGTACCGATACGGGTGGCATCGAGCCGGGCCGGATTATATTTCCACGAACACTGCAGGCCATTTTCGTATTCGAATGTTTCCCAGGCCAGTGCATAATAGGCCGGTTCATTGACAGGGTAGTAGCCTTCGGCATCTTTAGGCTCGAGTCTCTGGCCGGCGTTTGCATCGGAGTAGTTGACAAAAATGGTGCAATTGCAACGCAGATTCGGTTCATTCAACTCGTAGATGGCATGATCGTAGATAAGGTAGCCGGCAGATTGCAGGAATTCGGCAAAAAGTGTCCTGATAAATTCGATCAGGGGCAACTCCTTTTCGATAGAGGGATAGAGGTACAGACCGCCCATAAGGTATCCGACAATGGACCGGCTCCAGGGATAGTGGCGGCAGGCCACCGGCATGGCCAACAGGGGACGGCTTTCCGGTTCGAGCAGATAAAACAATATTGCCAGGCTGGCATACAGTACCGTAGCGACGCCAGTGCCGGCGCGGGCAGATAGCGATCTCAGCGCTTTGAAGGCGGGCTCGTCGAAAAATTGCAGATAACGATCCGCCTTTACCGTGTTCAAAACCGACAGGGTCGCATCGACTCCGCCGGGTACCGGTTGGGACATGGGCTGTTGTAGTTTACTTCGCCAAAAGAGGATGGCGGCTTTGGTGTTGTGCCGCAGCCAATCCTTTTGCCAGATGGCATAATCCCTGAGTTGGATCGGATGTGGATCGGCGCTGACCGGCAATCCCCGGCCCAGCGATCGATAGATTTCCGTCAGCTCGTTTAGGAGTATCTTTTTCGACCAGAGGTCGAAAACAATATGATGGACGATGAGATGAATGCTGGCCAGGGATTCAGAGACTCTGAATATGAGTGTTCTCATCAGCGGAGGCGTGTCGACCGTGAATAGATCTCCGGCCGGAGAATCGAGTATTTCCGCTATCGCGCTTTCCGGGTCCCGGCCCCGGATGTCGTAGTACTGTGGCGCGAAAAGCCGCTTGTCGTAAGGCACAACACATTGTTTGACGATACCATCACTCATGGCAAAATAGGTTCTCAGGCTTTCATGCCGGCACACCAGTATGCCCAGGGTTGCTTCCACCCGTGAAAATTCAGGGTCTTTCAAAATCACCTGGAGGCCTATCGTCTGGTGTCTTCTTCCAGTTTCAAGGCAGCTATGGTAATGCCAGCTTTGTATTTGTTCGCCCGTGGCGTCATAGATCTTTTGAGCGTCCGTCTGTGCCATACCGTAAGTATTATTTGCCTACAAAATACGCTCAAATGGAGCGGAGGGAATTAGTAGAAACACTAATTCTTTTTCGGTTAATCGCATATCTTTTTTTTTCACCTTCGTAATTAAATCGAAAATCGTATGTGGCCTTTTAAGGTATTGCTGGGTATCTGCCTGGTCAAAGTGATCGTTTATTTTGCGCTGCTGCGGAAAGGGAATGAGAAGAAGGTCCATCTGTCTGCGAACGGGGAGGATGGATATTCTCCCGGCGTGGACATCCTGCTGCCCATGTACAATGAGGCGAAGGTAGTATTGCAGACCATCGAGAACCTGCTGAACATCAAGTATAATGATTTTTCGATCGTCGTGATCGACGATGGGTCGACGGATGGAAGCTGGGACCTGGTGAAAGGGCGATACGGCGGAAATCCCAGGGTGAAGCTGATCAAGCAGCGGAATGCCGGCAAGTCGGCTGCTCTGAACACGGGCATGAGCAGGTCCCAAAGTGAGATAATCGTCACCATTGACGCCGACACCTGGGTCAGGGCGGATGCGCTTGCGAACATCGTCGGTTTTTTCCAGGATAAGCGGGTGGCAGCGGTATCGGGCCATATCAAGGTAGGCAACCGGGTGAACCTGCTGACGACGATGCAGTATTTCGAATACGTCGCCATCTGGGATAACGACCGGGCTTTTTCCGACGCTGTGAATGGCATCCTCATTGTTCCCGGGTCCCTGGGAGCGTTCCGGCGATCGGCAGCGGATGCGGTCGGCGGGTTCAGGTCCGAGATGATCGCGGAGGATACCGAGCTTACCCTGCGGCTTCTTTTCAGCGACTATGTCATCCGGAACGCGCCCGATGCGGTCGCTTATACAGAGGCGCCCGATAACCTCAGGATGTTCTTCCGGCAACGAGTCAGATGGACTACGGGACTGACACAGGGCCTGGTGAAGCATTGCAGGAAACTTTTCGGTCATGGGAACCTTTATGTCGCCTATCTGATCCTGCCATTTACGTGGTTGTTCCGGGTCCTGTTCCCGCTTGTTCTGCCGTTTGCCGATTACTATTTCCTTTACGCGTTTGTCGTCCAACGGCGACACGAGGTGCTGGTATGGTGGTTTGCGGTGATCATTTCGGAAGCGTTTGTCAATTTATTTATTTTAGACAAGAACGGTGAGCGGGTGGGTGTGTTCAAACTGATTTTGTTACAAAGGCTATACCGGCATTTGTTATTCTGCAACTACTGGTTCATATTCGCCAAATGGCTCGACGGATCCTTGTTCAAGTGGGGGAAGATAAGCCGCAAAGGAAATATCCGGCTTGAAGAGAAAACCGCGACAAGGGAACCGGAGATGTTGCGGGAGGAGATCCTGAGCGACCTGCGGGGAACCGAACCGTATTGATCAACCAAATTCATATTGCTATGACCGCAACCAGGAGAAAGATCGTTATGTACAGTAAACCTTGGAGTCTGGACAAGGACAAGGATTATCATTTCCCCGTTTCCGATGACTTCCTCATCACGACGGATCATCGATGTATCGACGAGGCCGAAGCGCTATTGTTTCACATGCCTACCCTTCAGCAGGCGGACCCTATCCTGGAGCCCGGGAAGAAAAGGGCCGGTCAATTGTGGATATTCTGGTCGATGGAATGTGAGCGACATGACATTTACAGGTGGCAGTATGCGCCACGTTGGTGGCCGGCTCGGTGCCTTTGTATCTCGGGGCTCCCAATATTGCGGAATTCGCTCCCGGGGATCATTGTTACATCAACGTCGACCATTTCGGATCTGTGAAGGCGCTGGCCGAATTCCTGCTGGAGCTGGATGCGGACGACGATCGGTTCGCAGAATACTTTAAATGGAAAGAGCTACCTAATAAGGATGGTTTCGCTCACAGATTGAAGCAGGTTGAAAAGGATCCGCTGATCAGGTTCTGTGAGTTAATAAGGGAGAAGACGGCATCCCGGGAATAAATGCGTGGCGGGTGCAAAGCCCGGCCTTTTTGGCAATCGCGAAAAAGGCAACCGCAGATGCCTATAGGACCGGGATGAGAACTCGTTCACCGATCATACAGCAATACGGGGGTTCATCCAATTGCGGAGCCGGTTCATCCTGCTAAGGGTAATTCTTTTTATCTTTGCGGACCCTCGGGGAAGCCATTCCCTCCTGGAGGCTAAAACCAACGTTAATGGCTCGTTCCACTCCGCTAACCTATCGGACAGGCGTCCTTTTTGCGCTGTTGCTATTCTACTGTAGCCTATCCCTTCTTTCATCCTGTAAAGAGCATGCCGATGCGGCCGGTCCCGATCGCAAGGCAAAGGGCGGCGAGGCCCCGATCGTGGATGTACTTGTCGCCGCTCCCCGTCCGATCAGCAATGAAATCGAGGCGAACGGGAGTGTCGTGGCCAATGAATATGTCGAGCTGCACCCTGAGATCAGTGGGCGGATCGTTTATCTGAATGTGCCCGAGGGCGGACAGGTAGCGAAGGGGACGATCATCGCCCGGATCAACGATGCTGATCTGCAGGCGACGCTGGAGAAGGCCAAAGCTCAGCTGGCCCTTTATCAAAAGACCGAAGAAAGGGAACGCAAGCTGCTGGACATCAACGGAATAAACGAGGCCGATTACGATCTCGCCGTAAGTAATGTAAACAGTACCAAGGCCGATATCGACTATACCCAGGCCCAATTGGACAAAACCATCATCCGCGCGCCTTTCGATGGCGTCGTCGGGTTACGCCAGGTCAGCCCCGGGGCCTATATCACTCCCGCTAATATTATCGCCACCGTCCAGCAACTGGACAAGACCAAGGTGGATTTTACCATTCCCGAACAGTATAGCAATGTCGTCCGCAAGGGGGCCCTTGTGGATGTCCAGCTGGATGCCCTGACCCGCACCCGGCGCAAGGGGCTCATCGTCGCAACAGAACCGCAGATCAATCTCAGCAGCCGCAACCTGAAGGTGCGGGCGCTACTGCAGGATGGAGTCGCCCATCCGGGCGCATTTGTCAAGGTATTCGTCAATGCCGGTGTTGACAAACGCGCCATCATGGTTCCAACCAATTGTATTATACCAGAAGACCGGAACAACCAGGTGATCCTGGTAAAAGGCGGCAGGGCTAAGGTGGTGAATGTGGAGACGGGGGTGCGGGAGGCCGACAATATCGAGATCACCAAGGGCATCAATCCGGGCGACACGGTGATCGTTACAGGAGTTCTCTTTGCGCGCCCTGATGCACCCGTCGCTATCCGAAATGTAAAGACCACAGAGAACGAAAATACCCCACCGGCCGCCGGCGCTAATAATAGCAAATAAATTTTCTATGAACATTTCCGAGCTGTCCCTCAAGCGACCAGTGCTGGCCACTGTGATGAACCTGATGCTCATCCTGTTCGGGGTCGTGGGCTATAATTTCCTGGCCGTACGGGACTACCCGGCCATCGATCCGCCGATCATCACGGTGCAGACGAGCTATACCGGCGCCAATCCCGATCTTGTCGCCAGCCAGATCACCGAGCCTCTGGAGAAGAACATCAATGGTATCCCGGGTATCCGGACAATCACATCCACCAGCTCGCTGGGGAGCAGTTATATTACTATCGAATTCAACCTGGGTGTCGACCTGGAAGCCGCCGCCAGCGATGTCCGTGACAAGGTAGGCCAGGCACAGCGATCCCTCCCGCTGGATATCGACGCCCCGCCGGTGGTGACCAAGTCAGACGCCAATGCCGACTTTATCCTCATCCTCGCCGTACAGAGCCGAACCAAGAGTCTGATGGAGCTGAGCGATTATGCCGAGAATGTGCTCCAGCAACAGCTACAGACCATCGACCAGGTTAGCGCCGTGTATGTGTTCGGCGATAAGACCTATTCGATGCGCATCTGGCTCGACCAGGACAAGATGAATGCCTATGGCATCGCCTTCAACGATATCTCTGCGGCGATGAGCAGCGAGAATGTGGAACTTCCCCCGGGGAAGATCTATGGGAACAATACCGAACTGACCATCAAGACCCTTGGGCGGCTGACGACGGAAAAGGATTTCCGGGACGTCATTTTACGCGAGGACAGCTCCGGGATCGTCCGGTTAAGCGACGTCGCCCGGGTGGAACTGGGGCCGCAGAATCCCGAGCAGAGCTGGAAATACAATGGCGTAAATGCCGTAGGCCTGGCCATCATCCCGCAGCCGGGCGCCAACAATATCGCCATTGCCGACGAATTCAACAGGCGGCTCGAAGAGATCAAGAAGGCCAACAAATCCGATCTTGTTTTCAGCGTGCTGATCGACAATACCAAAACGATCCGCCAGTCCCTTTCCGAGGTGAAAGAGACCCTGATCATCGCCTTTGCGCTGGTGGTGCTGGTGATCTTCTTCTTCTTCCGCAACTGGCTGATCGCGCTACGGCCGCTGATCGATATCCCGATCTCGCTGATCGCGACCTTCTTTATAATGTACGTAGCGGGGTTCACGATCAATATCCTGACCCTGCTGGGGATCGTCCTGGCAACAGGGCTGGTAGTGGATGACGGGATCGTGGTGACGGAGAATATCTTCCGCAAACTGGAACAGGGTCTGCCGATCCGGAAGGCGGCGCTGGAGGGCAGCAAGGAGATCTTCTTTGCCGTCATCTCCACTTCGCTGACGCTGGCGGTGGTCTTCATGCCTGTGGTGTTCCTGCAAGGCTTTGTCGGCAGGCTATTCCGCGAGTTCGGGGTGGTGCTGGCCGCGGCCGTATTGATCTCGTCCTTTGTCTCGCTGACCATCACGCCCGTGCTGAACGTCTACCTGACGACCAGTAGATCGGGACATGGATGGTTCTATAATAAGACCGAGCCGTTCTTTACAGGTATGGAGAACGGCTACCGGAGGGCGTTGCAAGGCTTTATGAAGATCCGGTGGATGGCCTGGGTGCTGATCGGCATCTGCGGGGTGATGATCGCGCTGATCATGAAAAATTTGCAAAGCGAGATCGCGCCACTGGAAGACCGGAGCAGCATCCGGTTCCAGGTGACGCTACCCGAGGGCGCCAGCTATTCCTATACACAGAGCGTGACCGACCAGATCGCCAACTACCTGCTGGATTCGGTGCCCGAACGGGATTTTGTGTTTGCGCGGACGCCGGCGGGCAGCGGGACCAATACGGCCCAGCCGAGGATCGGGCTTGTCGATCCGATGGAACGGCACCGGAGTCAGAATCAAATAGCCGCCGATCTGCAAAAGAAGGTCGCCCGGTTCAATGATGCGCGGGTCTTTGCCATCCAGGAGCAGACCATCGCGGTGGGCTCGGGATCCAAGACCAGCCTGCCGGTGCAATTCGTGATCGAGAACCAGGACCTGGACAAGATGAAACAAATCATGCCCGCCTTCCTGGAGGCCTGCCGCAAGGACAAGACCTTTTCGAACGTGGATGTGAACCTGAAGTTCAATAAACCGGAACTGCAGATCACCGTCGACCGGATGAAGATCAAGGACCTGGGCCTGTCGACCAACGAGGTGATCTCGGCGATGCAGGCGGCGTTCAGCGGCGGCCGGCTGGCCTATTTCCTGATGAACGGCTTCCAGTATTATGTCATCGCCCAACTGGAACGAAACCAACGGAACGACCCGACGGATATCAGCAAGATCTATGTACGAAACAAGAATGGGGACCCCATCCCGTTGTCTGCGGTCGTCCATGTGGAGCCAAACAGCAGTCCTTCGACGCTCTATCACTTCAACCGGTATAAATCGGCTACCGTCTCCGCCGCGCTTGCGGAAGGTAAGACGATCGGCGATGGGATCAAGGCGATGCAGGCTATCGCCAACAGGATGCTCGACGCCAGCTTTCAGACGGCGCTTTCCGGTCCCTCACGGGACTACGCGGAGAGCTCGTCCAACATCGTCTTTGCCTTTGTCCTCGCGCTGGTGCTGATCTACCTCGTACTGGCCGCGCAATTCGAGAGCTTTATCGATCCCTTCGTGATCATGCTGACCGTGCCGTTGGCGCTGGCGGGAGCCCTGCTCAGTCTATGGGTGTTCCACCAGACCTTGAATATCTTCTCGGAGATCGGGATGATCATGCTCATTGGACTGGTCACGAAGAACGGCATTCTCATCATCGAGTTCACCAACCAGAAGCGGGAGCAGGGGATGGCGAAGAAGGCGGCGGTGATCGAGGCGGCGTCGCAGCGATTACGCCCGATCCTCATGACCTCGCTGGCGACCTCGCTGGGGGCATTACCGATCGCCATGAGCCTTGGGGCCGCGGCCACCAGCCGGATCCCGCTGGGGATCGTCGTGGTGGGCGGCATAATGTTCTCGCTGATCCTGACCTTGTTTGTGATCCCGGCAGTGTATACCTTCATATCGAGCAAACACAAAGTCCATTTGACGGAAGTAACGGAGTAATCTATGAGAAAACTGTATTTCGGCTGGCTGGCCCTGTTATTGCCGGCAGGCTTTTTGAATGCGCAAACTTTGACCCGGGATGAAGCGGTGCGGGTGGCGCTGAAGAACAACCTGGGGATCGAACTGGCCAGGAACATCGTCACGATCGCCGGCATCAACAACAGCTATGGGGTCGCCGGAGGCCTGCCTGTAGTCACCGGCAGCGTGTCGGACCAGGAGCAGTCCACCAGCCTCAAGCAGGTGTATGCCAACCCCGCCAATAATAAGTCCAGCAACAATGCTTTTTCGAATAACCTGTCGGCGGGGGTCAATGGATATATGCTGCTCTACAACGGCGAGCGGGTGGTCACGGCCAAGAAGCGGCTCGGGGCCATCGAGACCCAGACCCGCCAGCAGTTGTCTTCCCGGGCGCTGATCCTGGTGAACAATGTACTGCTGAAATATTATGATATCGTCCGGCAGCAGAGCTATGCCAGGACCCTGCAGGCCTCCATCGACGCGCAGAAGCAGCAACTGGCCATCGTCCAGGCGCAGCAGAGCGTCGGGCTGGCCAACAACGCCGACCTGTTCCAATCCCAGGTGGACCTCAACACGCAGATCCAGAACCTGCAGGCGCAGCAACTGGTGATCGACCAGGGCAAGACCGATCTGCTGACCCTGCTGACGCTGAATCCCGACAGCGCTATCGTTGTGGAGGATACGATCCTGATCGACCGGAATGTCAAGCTGGCCGATATCCTCAGCGGGGTTCAGTCGGCCAATCCCGATGTCATCGCGGCCAACCAGCAGATCACGATCAACCAATATATCGAGAAGGAGACGGGAGCCCTGCGTTATCCTTCGCTGGTCGCCAATGCGGGCTATAACTATAGCCGGACGCAAAACTCCGTGGGTTTTTCGCTGCTGAACCTCAACTACGGGCCTTATGCGGGGATTACGCTGAACGTGCCGATCTTCAACGGGAATATCTATAAGAAGCAGGCCCAGATCGCGGGGGTCAATACGAAGAATGCGCAGCTGGTGCGCGACACCCTGCTGCTGAACTATACTTCCAATGCCGTCAAGAGTTTCCAGGCCTATACGAACAATCTCCAGCAGGTGGAGACGGCGAGGGCCAATTACGAATTGTCACAGAAGCTGCTGGACCTGGTGATGAAGCGGTTCCAGCTCCGCCAGGCGACCATTGTGGAAGTGAAGAATGCGCAACAGAGTTTTGAAAATGCGGGATTTTTGCTGGTGAATGTGAGCTATGCGGCGAAGGCGGCGGAGATCGCCTTGAGGCGATATGCGAATCAATTGACTTATTAGCGGTCGCCGTCCGGCCTAGAAGAGGGTTTGCACTCCATACATGATCTTCGTCTCATGGTCGAGCAACCATTTTTTGCGCCAGAGTCCGCCGGCATAGCCGACGAGATCGCGCTTGGAGCCTATGACCCGGTGGCAGGGAACGACGATAGCGACATTGTTGCGGCCGTTGGCGGAAGCGGCGGCGCGGATAGCCTTCGTGTCGCCGAGACGGCGGGACAGGTCGAGATAGGAGAGGGTCTTTCCAAAGGGAATGGAGGTGAGCTCATTCCAGACCCGCTGCTGAAAGGGCGTGCCTTCCTGGTAGACGGGGAATTCGAAGACGCGGCGCTGGCCCTGGAAGTACTGGATCAGCTGTTCGATGCACTGGATGACCATGGGCGTGACAGGGCCCTGAATGCTGGTATGCTGGTAGTCGGATTCTTCGAGATGATCGACAAAACTGATCTCGCTGATATACGTATCCGTTCCGCCGATACGCAGGAGGCCTAGCGGGGATTGGTAATACGTCGAGGTGATGGCCAGCGTCGTTGACATGATTCAGCCTATTTTCCAGCCGTTTGTTACCTTTTTATCAGGGGTCAATAAAACTACTTCTTTTTTGTCAGTATACACACCCAGGACCAGACATTCGCTGAAAAAATTCGCGATCTGTTTGGGCGGGAAATTGACGACCGCCACCACCTGTTTCCCGATAAGTTCCTGCCTATCATAGAGCTCGGTTATCTGTGCGGATGACCGTTTAATACCCAATTCTCCGAAATCGATGGTCAGCTGCCAGGCCGGCTTTTTTGCTTTGGGAAAATCGTTAACTTCAAGGATCGTTCCGGCCCGAATCTCTATCTTCGCAAAATCGGGCCATTGGATGGTCGTCATTGTTCTGAGTTCTTTAAATTAAATATACAAAAGTTATGAAACGTACAGCAACGGCCGCTTGGAACGGCTCCGGAAAAGACGGTAACGGCCATTTAACGACACAAAGCACGACCCTGAACAATGCACAGTATTCTTACAAGACGCGTTTCGAGCAAGGCGTAGGGACCAACCCCGAAGAACTGGTCGCCGCGGCGCATGCCGGCTGTTTCACGATGGCCCTGGCCTTCCAGCTGCAGGGAGCAGGCTTCACGCCGGATAGCCTGGAGACTACCGCTACGATCAACTTCGACATCGCCATGCAGCCGCCGACCATTACTCAATCGGCGCTGGTGATCAAAGCCAAGGTGCCGGGTATCTCCAATGAGAAATTCCAGGAGCTGGTCAAGGCTGCGGAGCAAGGCTGCCCGGTGAGCCGGGTGCTGAAATGCGAGATCACCTCGCAGGCGACGTTGGCGTAAGCCGACATTAGAGCAAAATTAATTTTGAAATTTTAGCACCCGCCGGGTGCTTTTTTAGTTTTATTTTAGTCGTATGTCAACTAAGAAAAACTCCCGCCGCGAATTCCTGCGCGGCACCGCGATGGCCGCCACCGGCTTTTTTATCGTTCCGCGCCATGTATTAGGCCGCGGATTTTTGGCTCCCAGTGACCGGTTGACCGTCGCCGCGATCGGCGCCGGCGGCAAAGGACACGATGACCTCAAGAATTTTTTCAGCAGCGGAAAGGTGGATGTCGCCTATCTCTGTGACGTGGATGACCGCCAGGCGGCGGCTTCCGTGAAGGAATATCCCAAGGCAAAATATTATAAGGACTTCCGCGAGATGCTGGACAAGGAGCACAAGCATTTCGACGCCGTTTCCGTGTCTACCCCGGACAATATCCATGCGGTGGCGGCGATGGCCGCCATGCAGCTCGGCAAGCATGTGTATTGCCAGAAGCCGATGACGCACGATATCTACGAGGCCCGCATGCTCACCGAGGCGGCCAAACGCTATAAGGTGGTCGCCCAGATGGGCAACCAGGGTTCTTCGGGTGACGGCGTCCGATTGATGCAGGAGTGGTACAATGCCGGGCTTATCGGCGACGCCACGGCGATCCACGTCTGGACGAACCGGCCGGTATGGCCGCAGGGGCTGGCTAAGCCCACAGGCCAGGAAGAGATTCCCAAGGAGCTGAACTGGGATCTCTGGCAGGGTCCGGCCCAGGCCGACGAGTACCATAAACTCTACCTGCCCTTCAACTGGCGCGGCTGGTGGGCCTATGGCACAGGCGCCCTCGGCGATATGGGCTGTCACCTGATCGATCCGCCGTTCAAAACCGTCGGTCTGGGTTACCCCAATGCCGTGGAGTGCAGTATCGCTTCCACCTATGAGGTCATGTGGAATCCAACCTATCATCCCGACAGTTGTCCCGTTTCTTCCTATGTAAAGATGAACTTCCCGGGCAAGCCGGGTAAGCCGGATGTCGCGCTGCACTGGATGGACGGCGGTATCCGTCCCGTGCGGCCCGACGAACTGGGCCCCAATGAGCCGATGGGTAATGAGGACGGGGGAGCGATCATCACCGGGACCAAGGGAAAGATCATGTGCTCCTGTTATGGGGCCAATCCTACGTTGCTGCCAACTTCGCGGATGCCGGAGACGGCCAGCATTCCCAAAACGATCGCGCGGGTGCCCGAGGGCCACTATCATCAATGGGTGAACGCCTGTATCGCGGGCTATGGCCAGAAGGAGCTCAGCTCTCCCTTCGATTATGCCGGACCGTTGACCGAGACGATATTGATGGGCAACCTGGCCCTGCGCTCGTATATGATCAAGGACGCCAACGGCCATTTCCCCGGCCGGAAGAAGCTGCTCTGGGATGCGCAGAATATGAAGATCACCAACTTCGACGAAGCCAACCAGTTTGTCAAGCGGACCTACCGCCAGGGCTGGTCCCTGGGTGTATAGTCACTTTTAGATAGTTTCTGGAAAATCCGCAGATAAGTTACTGCGGATTTTTTTTATACCTTGTTGTTAACCGCTCGTTAATGAACGGTTAACGACGCGTTAACAAGGCCGGGGTAGTTTTGGCCCATGAACCAAGCAAAATCCCCCTTCCTTGCCATTATTCTATTGTTTATTGGTATCCGCGCTCAATCGCAGACCGCCCGTATCACGGGCAAAGTGTGGAATGCCGGGACAAATACCCCGGTGCCGGGGGCCTCGGTGGTATTGGAGGGGACAAAGGGGGGTGTTAGCACGGATGTGGAAGGGCAGTTCTTCCTTCCGGCGGAGAAAGGCCGGTTCTATAGCCTGACGGTTTCGGGCGTCGGCCTGGTAACGCGACGGCTCGACAGCGTGGTGGTGAACGAGAATGGAACTTCTCTAAATATACTGGTCTCCACCAACTCGGAAAGCCTCCAGCAGGTCGTCGTCAGTACGAGCGTCCGCAGGGCTTCGGTTGCGTCGTTATATGCCATCCAGAAGAACAGCTCTGCTATTTCGGACGGGATAAGCGCGGATGTCATCCGGCGCAGTCCCGACAAGAATACCGGGGATGTGCTGAAGCGGGTGAGCGGCGCTTCGGTGCAGGAGAACAAGTTCGTGGTCATCCGGGGGATGAACGAGCGGTATAATGTGGCGCTGCTGAACAACGCGCCGTTGCCCAGCACGGAGGCGGACAAGAAAGCCTTTGCCTTTAATATCCTGCCGTCCTCGCTGGTGGACCAGTTGGTGATCTATAAGGCGGCCACGCCCGATCTGCCCGGGGATTTTTCGGGTGGCGCGGTGAAAGTGCAGACAAAAGATTTCCCGGCGCAGCCGATCAGCGAGCTTTCGGTCTCGGTGGGAGTCAACTCCAAGACCACCGGGAAGAATTTCTACAAAGGACAGCCGAACGGGAAGTATGACTGGCTGGGGTACCTGGATAACTCCCGGCTGATCCCCGGTCCTTACTATCGCCAGCGCGGCGCGGACTTCATCAACAATTCCGATGCGTACAAACGAGCGGTAACAAAACTATTCCCAAATACTTTTGGGTTCGAAACGGCGAGACAAAGCCTGCCGGCCGTCAGTGTCCAGTACACCGGCGGGAATACCCGGCTGTTGTCGAACGGCCGAAAGCTGGGCGCCATCTTCAGTCTTGGATACGGCGCCGGCCGCGCCGTATCGGACAGGGAACGCGACGAATACGATATCAACCGGGCCTTCCAGGTAGGGTACAGCACCGTCAACTACGAGGACAAGAACAATCTTTCGGGTCTGCTGAGCCTGGCCTACTCCTTTGGGCGGAGCAAGATCGCCTGGAAGACAATCTACAATAACGAGTTTGTAAAAACATTGGCGCCGCGAAAGGGAATCAACCGAATAAACGATCCGAATTTCTTTTACACCCAAAGCCTGAATAACGAAGTGAGCCAGAACGGGATCGTGCATTCCGTGGTAGAGGGTGCGCATAAGCCCGGGAAGAATTGGAACATCGAGTGGATGGGGGCAGTTGGATATACCTATCGAAATCAGCCGGACCAGAAGATATTGGCCTTCCGGAGCGCCGATAACGTGGACGCGGATTATTCCGTGAGCCTCAGCAACGAGAACTCCCCGGCCATCCGGACGGCGGGGCGGGTATATTCCTTCCTCGGGGAGTGGATCTATGACGGAGGTTTTTCCGTAAGCCGCACCTTTAAATGGGGGGAACAGCCCCAGAAATGGCAGATCGGATCGCTGAACGCGTACCGCGACCGGAGTGTGCAGGTAAGCGCGTTGGGGTATGCCAATCTGGGCAGCGGAACGGTGGCCATTCCCATGTCGAAGGATATCAGCTTTGGAACCCTTTTCACCCCGGACAATATCGACAAGTACAACCTGACGGTAGCCAATATCTTCGCCAATTCCACCGACTATGACGCCAATTCCCTGCTGAATGCCGGTTATGCGTTGATGGAAAACCGGTTGTCTTCGAAGCTGAAGGCTACCTGGGGAGCCCGGGTAGAACGCTATCATCAAAAACTGACGGCCAGGAACAAGGTCCCGATCGATATTGCCAATACCGACGTGCTGCCCTCGCTGTTGCTTACCTATTCCTTGAGCAGCCGCACCAACCTGCGGCTTTCCGGCAGCCGGGCCGTCAACCGCCCTGAGTTCCGCGAGCTCGCCAGCTATGCCGTTTATGATTATGACAATGATGTTTCGGTCACCGGCAACCCCCTCCTTGTCCGGTCAAAGAATACGAATGCGGATCTCCGCTATGAATTCTTCCCACAGGCGGGAGAAATATTGTCCGGCAGCCTTTTCTATAAATATTTCACCGACCCGATCGAGCTGACCAACCATGGCAACGGCAATTTCCAGCCTGAGAACGCCGATCATGCCTATGTGTATGGTGCGGAGATCGAGGTCCGAAAGAAACTGGATTTCGTCGGGAGCGATTGGCTCAGCCACCTGACGGTGTACACGAATGCGGCCTACATCAAGGGAGGGGTCCAGTTCAACGGTCAGGACCTGAAGAGCCCGATGCAGGGGCAGAGTCCTTATCTCATCAATGCGGGGCTGCTGTATCTTCCCGAGGGTGAAAGCTGGTCGGCGAACGTCCTGTACAATCGCATTGGCCAGCGGCTGCTGACCCGCGCCGTTGCAGGAGGCGCCAATATCTTCGAAGCGTCGCGAGACGCACTGGATGTGCAGGTGAGTAAGAAACTGCTGAAAGATAAACTGGAGCTAAAGCTCACCCTGAGCGATCTCCTGGCTCAACCTTACAGGTGGTATTACAAATTCGATCCGACCGCGACGCATACTGCATATGATCCGGCGAAGGACGCGATCATCCGGAGCTTCACCTTCGGCACCACCGCCACCATCGGCCTACGATACCATTTTAAATAAACATCCAAAAGAAAACACGATTTATGAAGAACATTCTGTTAGCGACCGCCTTTGGCGCGACACTGCTGGGCGTGAGCTGTAGCAAGAGCGACGACAAACCAAATCCCGGCGGCGGAAGCAACAACGGCCCGGGTACGGACACTTCGACAAATATCTTTGTCCGGGGCACCATCACGACCGACCAGCATTGGGTAAAGACCAAGACCTATCATCTCCGCGGGTATGTATACGTGACCAGTGGCGCCACCATCACGATCGATCCGGGTACGAAGATCGTTTCCAATAAGGATTCAGCAGGGGTGCTGGTCATTTATCGTACCGCAAAGATCAATGCAACGGGTACGGCCGCCGAGCCGATCGTGTTCACGTCGGGTGAAGCAGGTCCAAAGCCTGGCGACCTGGGCGGCGTGATCCTGGTGGGGCAGGCGAAAGGGAACACCAACCATCAGTTCATCGAGGGCGGCGTCGATCCCCAGTTCAGCGTCTTCGGCGGCACCAATGATGCGGACAATTCGGGTACGATGAAATATGTCCGGATCGAGTATGCGGGCAAAGCCGTCAATCCCGGCGATGAAGTCAACGGCCTTTCGCTGTATGGTGTCGGTTCCGGCACGACGCTCGACTACATCCAGGTCGTTCGCGGGCTGGACGATGGATTCGAATTCTTTGGCGGCACTGTCAACGCGAAACACCTCATCGCCTACAACTGCGCCGATGACGATTTCGATATGGACGATGGTTTCTCCGGCAATATCCAGTTTGCGATCTCGGTCAAGGACCCCGGATTTACGGACGACAAAGGGGGATCGGGCGACCTTTCGAACAACTTCGAGGTGGACAATGTGAATCCGGCCAACTCGATCTCGTACGGTAAGACGCCGATCACTTACCCGGTGCTGTCGAATTTCACGGCCGTGGGTCCCAACAATGCAGCAGGCGTCAAGGCGGATTATGGTTACGGAATGCGGTGGAGAAGGGGCTGCAAGTTCATCCTCGCCAATTCCATCGTCATGGGCGGTCAGAAGGCCGGTCTGGATGTCGAGCAGGATTCTACGGCGCTGTACTATTCCCGGGGCGATTCGAAATTCTACAACAGCTTCCTGCATGCGGTCAACAACCCGTTCCAGGTGGGTGGGTTGGCGATCAGCCCGGCCGTTCTCGATGCAGCTACGCTGCAGACGATCACGACGACGACAAACGGCAGTGTGCTGTACCCCAATGCGACGGATATCAAGCTGACGGATCCATTCAACAACGCCAGCCCGAATCTGAAACCCGCTTCCGGCTCACCGGCGCTGACGACGCCGGCGAAATTCGATCTTACCAGGCTGAATGTGGCCTTTTTCGATAAAGTGACCTATATCGGCGCGTTGGATGCCTCCAATGACTGGACGGCCCAGTGGACGGTTTGGAATAAATAGTTTTTGTCTTGGTTCGGCAAAATACCTAAGAGGCTGCTCCGCAAGGGGCGGCCCTTAGTGCTTTGTGGGAGGGCGTTGGCGGCGGTCGTTAATCGCAAAGCAGTTTAGCCAGTTCCAATAATTCCTTTTGCTTGTAGGCGTTGCGTTCGTCGTCGAAGCATTTGCTGAACTCTTCGAGCGCGGTCTGGATGATGCGGTTATGCGTCAGGGGCTTGAAGTAGCTGTTCACGGGCGGGACGGAGATGCGCTTGAAATAGCTTTCGACGTCCTTGTGGGAGAACACCTGGCCGCTGGTGGGATCGATGAAGAACTCGATGCGCTGCAGGGGGCTGAGCTTTTCGGGATTCTCCTCGTAATACGGTTTGATGTAGGCGAGAACGAATTGCCGGGGAATATTGATGGCCTTTACCGGGATGTCCAGCAGCTCGCTGAGCAGCAGGTAGAGGATACCGTTGGTGATGGAATTCCCTCGTTTCGTCTCGATCAGCTTGTTGATCAGGAATTCTTCGGGATGCTGGTAGGCGACCTCGGTTCCTTTCAGTCCATAGTAGTTATAGAGGATGCTGGTAACGACATGTACCTGCTCCAGCGGAGTGAGATAGCTGTTGAGCTCGAGCCAGATATTGCGGCGGAGCTTTTCGACTTCCTGCAGCACCGGGGTGGTAATGAGATCGGGGAACTGGAATTTGGCCACGAGGAGGGAGGCGGTCAGCAGGTCCTGGTAGCTGCTGTTTTTCCAGTGGTTGAAATCTTCGGTAAGATCGTGATAGTGCAGCTTGTGGATGAGCAGCTCGATACGTTCCTGCACTTCGTTGCTGATCGTATTCTCCCACAGGCTCTCGAGATTGGGAATGATGCCCCTGCCGTAGCTGACGATGCGGCTGCTGACAGAGTCGAATACTTCCTGGTCGGGGTCGTCGATCAAATGGAACAGGGCTAATATTTCCTTGTTTTCCTGCATAGCGGTTCGTTGCCTTCTCAAATCTACGGATTCCGTACGGCACCAAGATCGGGGAAGTTCATAAGAGTTTAGTGGACTTCTTATCCACACTAACGCCCCGGATGTTCATTAAATTGCGTGCCAGACTATTTCGGACGCGGCGGATATTCCCATCATGGGAACTGCGGGTTAACTGCCTTTTTTCTTGCGGGGCACCCGCTTGGGCGGGTTGGCCTTGACCTCTTCGATGATGGCTTTCACCTCTTCAAGGGTCAGATCGGCTGCGGTTTCCTGCTTTTCCTTCGGCAGCTTGTAATTGCGCAGGCCCTGCTTGATATAGGGGCCGTAGGGACCGCGCAGCAGCTGGATCTTCTCTTTCTCGAAGACCTTGATGGTGCGTTGTTCCTTTGCCGCCCGCTTTTCAACGACCATAGGTTGGGCCTGGTCGAAGGTGATCGTATAGGGATCGAATTCTTTGCCCAGCGAATAGAACTTCCCGTCATGGGCGATATAGGGACCAAAGCGGCCAATATTGACCGTCACATCCTTATCCTCGAAGGGCCCCAGGTTACGCGGCAAACGGAACAGCTCCATCGCCTCATCATAACTGATGGTCTCGATGCTTTGCGTATTCTTCAGCTTGGCGAAACGCGGCTTTTCTTCGTCATTCACATCTCCGATCTGCACCATGGGACCATAGCGGCCCATGCGGGCGACGACCTTTTTTCCGCTGGCCGGATCGATGCCCAGCTCGCGTTCGCCCTTGATGCGTTCGGCATTCTCGATGGTGTTCTCCACATCCTTTTTGAAAGGGTTGTAGAAATCATCGATCATCTTGCTCCATTGTATTTTTCCCCGCGCCACTTCGTCGAATTCCTCTTCGATACGCGCGGTGAAATGGTAATCCATGATGTCGTCGAAGTATTGCTTGAGGAAGTCCGTCACCACCAGGCCAAGGTCGGTGGGGAATAATTTGGACTTTTCGGCGCCGGTGTTCTCCTGCTCGACCAGCTTTTCGATCTTGTCGTTCTTCAGCTGCAGGATACGGAAATCTCTTTTTACGCCTTCCTTATCGCGTTTTTCCACATAGCCGCGTTTGAGGATCGTGGAGATGGTGGGGGCATAGGTGGAGGGCCGGCCGATGCCCAATTCTTCGAGTTTCTTTACGAGAGATGCCTCCGTGTACCGGGGCTGGGGGCGGGTGAACCGCTCGACGGCCCGCATTTCCTTCAGCGGGAGTTTTTGGTTGACCGTCAATGGGGGAAGCATTCCTTCCTGGCCATCTTCCTCCGTCATATCCTCTTCATCACGGTCTTCCATATAGACTTTCAGGAAGCCGTCGAACTTGAGCACTTCGCCGCTGGCGGTTAGTTCTTCTTTATTCGTGCTGATCCTAATCTTGGCGATGGTCTTCTCCAACTCGGCGTCCGCCATCTGGCTGGCCATGGTCCGTTTCCAGATCAGCTCATAGAGGCGGCGGCAGTCGGCATCCTCCACCGTCATGGCGTCCATATAGGTGGGGCGGATGGCTTCGTGGGCCTCCTGCGCGGATTCGTTCTTGTTTTTGAATTTCCGCGCCTGGTGATATTTATTGCCGTATTGGCTCTTGATCTGGTTGGCGGCGGCGTCCATCGCGAGGTCGCTCAGGTTGACGCTGTCGGTACGCATATAAGTGATCTTACCGCTTTCGTAGAGCTTCTGGGCCAGCAGCATGGTGCGGCTGACGGAATAGCCCAGTTTGCGGCTGGCTTCCTGCTGGAGGGTGGAGGTGGTGAACGGCGCGGCCGGACTTTTCTTCCCGGGTTTGACCTGGATATCCGTTACCGTATAGTCGGCCTTGATACAGCCCTGCAGGAATTTCTCGGCGTTCTCGGCCGAGGATTGTTTGCGGCCTTCGGCGGAGAAGGTGACGGCCTTGCCGCTGACGTCCTTGGCCGTAAACAGGGCTTCTATTTTGAACGAGCTGACGGGTGTGAAGGCGTTGATCTCGCGTTCGCGTTCGGCGATGATGCGGACGGCAACGCTTTGTACGCGGCCGGCGCTGAGGTTGTTCTTCATGCTCATCTTCCGCCAGAGGACGGGGCTGAGCTCAAAGCCTACGATGCGGTCCAGTATCCGGCGGGCCTGCTGGGCGTTGACCAGGTTCATGTCCACCGTCCGGGGTTTTGTGACCGCCGACTGGATGGCGGGTTTGGTGATCTCATGGAAGACGATCCGCTTGGTGGTCACGGGATCGAGACCCAGGACCTCGCACAGATGCCAGGATATGGCCTCCCCTTCACGGTCCTCATCCGTCGCGAGCCATACCTCGCCGGATTTCTTCGCGACGGATTTTAACTCTTTGACAACCTTTTCTTTATCAGCTGGAACGATATATCGCGGGCGATAGTTGTTCTTGATATCGATGCCCATATCATCCTTTTCGAGGTCGCGGATGTGCCCATAGCAGCTCTTCACCTCAAAGTCTTCGCCCAGTATCTTTTCTATGGTCTTGGCTTTCGCCGGAGACTCCACTATCAATAGATTTTTCGCCATTATAATATTATTGTCTGTCGCCATCGGGCTAAGAGCAAAATCAGCCCTTGCGCCAGACGGCCAATTATCGGCCTTCGGCCAACGGGCCCGTGGCCCGTTTACGCCTTGTCGGCTTGCAATTTTACAGTATAACCATCAAACTAAAAAATCAGCCGGAACCCGTAGGGGACGGCAGACGGATGAGACGTTTTCCGTATCCAATGAAAATCAGAAGGTTACAAACAGGTAAAAAATTGAAGTTATAAGTTTATGAACACCCGGGGCCGGCTCATTGTTCAAAATAGCGTATTTTGTCAACCAAATCATATGCCGTGAGTGGCCTGTCCTCTTCTTATTCCGTCTTCCCCCTGGGTGATTCGGCAATCACAATTGACCTCGGCAACTGCATTGATGAATACCTTAATGTAAAATCCATTGCTATTCAGGATTGGTTGGTTGCACGGCCCTTTCCCGGCCGGCTGGATATCGTCGCAGCGTACAGCTCCGTGACGGTATTCTACGATCCTGCCGGGATGGTGCTGGCGGGAATTGCCGGTCCGGGAGAGGCGTATGCCTGGTTGGAGGGGTTATTGCGGAAGGCCTTTGAGGAGGCGGGGCCTCTGCCGGATACCCTTGAAGGGGGACGGATCGTCGAGATACCGGTTTGTTATGCCGGCGAATATGCCCCTGACCTCGAAAAGGTGGCGGCACAAAAGGGAATGCCGCCGGAGGAACTGGTCGGGTTGCATACGGCCGGCTTATACCGGGTCTATATGATTGGCTTTTTGCCGGGTTTTCCCTACCTGGGGAGATTGCACGGCCGGCTCGAGATCCCCCGAAAGCCGCAACCGGAGGCTGTTCGAGCGGGTGGCGTGGGGATTGCGGGCATGCAGACTGGCATTTATCCGCTGGACAGTCCCGGTGGATGGTGGGTCATTGGCCGGACGCCGGTAAAGCTGTTCGATGCAGACGCCGAAGCGCCGGCCTTGCTGCGGGCCGGCGACCAGGTCCGGTTTCGGACGATCTCACCCGTGGACTTTCGCGAAATCTCATTTGCAAATTCAAGCGCGAATTTGTAGCTTACATGCCTCCGAAGTATTCCGCAGCGCCCGATAAATCCCGTCTCTTGAAGCCACTGTTGCGACCCACACCCCAAATCAAACTCATTCTATGGCTTTCTCCATTATTAAGCCCGGCTTGCTCGACACTATTCAGGATCTGGGCAGGCATGGTTTCGGAAACATCGGGGTAAATCCCGGCGGAGCGATGGATGTGTATGCGGCCCAGGTGGCCAACCTGCTGGTGGGGAATGACCAGCATGAGGCGGTGATCGAGATCCATTTTCCGGGTCCGCAGATCCTTTTCGAGCAGAATACGCTGATCGCCATCACCGGCGCCAACTTCTCCCCAACGATCAACGATGAAGAGATCCCGCGGTGGCAGCCTGTCGTGGTCCGGAAGAATACTGTCCTGCATTTTCCCTCCCTCGTGCAGGGCGGAAGATGCTACCTGAGCGTGCATGGCGGGTACTGCCTGAAGAAATGGCTCAACAGCTACAGCACGAACCTCAAGGCCGGGGCCGGGGGCTTTGCCGGGCTGGCGTTAAAGAAGGGAGATGAGCTTCCCTTTAACGAGAACACGATCTACTTCGCCGGGCTTTTGAAGAACGAAAGCAATTTTGAGACGCTTCCCTGGCGGGTCAATACCGAAAAGATCTACCAATATCCGCACGAGATCGGGTTTCTCCCCGGGCGGGAATGGGAATGTCTTTCTCCCTCTTCGAAGAACGCCTTGCTGGAGAACAATTTCCTGATCCATCCTTCCTCCGATCGGATGGGCTACCAGCTGAAGGGCTCTCCGCTGGCCCTCGAGCGGTCCGTGGAGCTGGTCTCTTCGGCGGTCAGCTTCGGGACGGTACAGCTGTTGCCCAGCGGGCAGCTGATCGTGCTGATGGCCGACCACCAGACGACCGGCGGCTATCCGCGTATCGCGCATGTCGTCACCGCCCATCTGCCCAAGCTGGCGCAGCTGCGGCCTTCCGATACGATCCAGTTCAAGCTGATGGACCCTATCCTTGCCGAACAGTTGCTCCTGTCGCGTCAGAAAGAGCTGCACATCCTGCAGCGCAGCTGTATGGATCACTTAAATGAGATGGTGTGTTGAAATCTCGTGCCGATGCCGTGTTTTCGGTGGACCTCAATTGCGACATGGGGGAGGGGATGGAGACGGACGCGGCGATCTTTCCTTTTATCAGTAGTGCGAATATTGCCTGTGGCGCTCATGCGGGTGATCTTGACGTCATGCGCCGGACGGTCGAGCTGGCGATACGGCACGGCGTGGCCATCGGGGCGCATCCTTCCTATCCCGATCGCGCCGGGTTCGGGCGGGTGGATACGCTGCACGAACCGGTCGTTGCGGCCGAGCTGGACGCGCTGGAGGATTCGCTGTTTGCCCAGCTACGGCTGCTCGATGAGGTGTGTAAGGGGCTGGGAGTGCATTTGCACCATGTGAAGCCACATGGTGCCTTATATAACCGAGCAGCCCGGGATCTGGAAGTGGCGTCGGTGATCGCTCGTGTGGTGGCGGGTTTCGATAGTTCATTGCTTTTATATGGCCTTAGCGCGAGTTTGCTGGAGCCTGCGGCTTTGAGGGCGGGGCTGCGCTTTGTCCGTGAGGTGTTTGCTGACCGCAGCTACCGGCCGGATGGGAGTCTTACGCCGAGGTCGGAGCCAGGCGCGCTGATCGGGGATGGCGCGGTGGCGGTGGCGCAGGTGTTGAAGATGGTGCGCGAGGGGCGTGGGGAGACGGTTTGCCTGCATGGGGATGGGGCGCATGCGGTGGAGTTTGCCCGGTTGATCCACGGGGCGCTCAGCGCCGAAGCAGTGCGGATCGCGGCGCCGTTTTAGCTTTTCCTTTGCAATTTGTCCGGAGAATTCCCGTTCTTTCAGGGTTCCCACTTCAACCCACGAATGCGTCCTGCGGATTTGCCGGGCGTAACCCAATCCATTTTTTATGGCAACAACGACCACCGACGGCGGCCGGCTAGAGGGCGGCTATACCTATGACTCTTTCACCGGGACGACGAAAAGGGCAAAGCAGCCTCTCGAAAGACATTTTTTATGGTGGTGCTCGGGCGCCTACCAGGGATTGCTGAAGGACTGTCCTTCCGAGCAGTCCAAGTACGCGGGGTTGGGAGGCGTGTTGCTGGCGACCTTCGCACTGGCGGCCCTATCGGCCGGTTATGCGATCTACAGCGTTTTCGCCGACCCGGTCTGGGCGGTGCTGTTCGCGATCGTATGGGGACTGATCATCTTCAACTTCGACCGGTTCCTGGTCTCGACCATGCGGAAGTATGGGGTCACACGACAAAAGCAGATATGGATGGCGACGCCGCGGCTGGCGCTGGCGATATTGATCGGGTTTACCATCGCCCGGCCGCTGGAGCTGAAGATATTCGAAAAGGAGGTCGACGTGCAGATGGCCGCCAACCGCCACCAGAAAATGCTGATGAACGACAGTCTCCTGCAGGCCGAGAACCGCGGGAAACTACTGGCGGCCCAGCAGGAGCGGGACAGGCTGAGCGCCCGCAAGTCCGCGGTGGAAGACACTCTCCACCGGCTGCAACAGGATTATCTGCGGGAAGCGGACGGGACGGGTGGATCGCAACGGCGGGGCATCGACAAGCTGACCCGGTTGAAGCAGCAGGCCTATGAATCGACCCGGCAGCAACACGCACCCGAGCTGGCGCAGCTGGATCAGCAGATGCACTACCAGGACAGCCTGATCGCAGAGGCCAACGCCGGCCGGGAACTCCGCAACCGCCAGTACGAGGAACAGGTAAAGGCGGACGTGGGCTTCCTGGAACGAAACAAGGCCCTGGCCGATCTTTCGGCCCATGAACCAAGCGTCTTCTGGACCAGCCTGTTGCTGTCGCTGCTGATCATCCTGATCGAAACGGGGCCCGTGTTGTCGAAGCTGATCATGAATACCGGGCCCTATGACCTGGCCCTGGCCTCGCTGGAGTTGCGGCAGATGGCTTCCGCGGAAGACGAAATGCGCCGCGACCGGGAGATGCGGCAGGACAAAAAGCAGTCGATCAATGAAAAACAAAAGGAGACGACAAAGGACCTGCTGCAACAGGTAAACGAGCTGCAAAAGAAGCATATCCGCGAGGAATTGGATCAGTGGGAGCGGGGAGAGGACCACATTCCCCAGCGGATTCCCATGGAGGAGCTGACTCGCAGGATCAAAGCCCGGTATGGATTCAGGGAGGAAGATATCCTCTAGGAGCATCGGGGTCCGACTCCAGGAGCACATGCCCCGATGTAGAAATTACCCCCTGTGGGGGAATTTTTTTCCCCAAAACCTTTACAGTAATTCGTGTTTTCTGACCTTGTAATGGGTGCAGAACGGTTTCCTTTTCGCCAGCTCATTGAGATGGCGGATGGTCGCCTCGTCCGGCGGAGCAGGCGGGGGTATCAGCAATTTCGAGCCTGAGCGGCTTCTGCGGGTCTTGCTGTTGTAAGCGCTGATCGTCGATTCAGGCAGCGCCAGGGGCCAGGCATGAATAGGATTTGTCTTCATGAGAATGGTTTGTGGATATTTGAGAGTGGTGTGTTAATATTTATATTCAAAAAGGATACCACCGGTGGCCGCCATACGAAGCGCGTTTGTTATATAACATTCTGCTAACCAAAATTCGCGCAGCGATATCGAAGGGTTATTCTTCTTATATTGGGCTTTGATAATCCCCTTGGGATTTGACCCATTTATTTGAGGAGAGCAATCCTTATACGGCTTGTAGCGGCTTTGGCCTGTTGCTGGTGTGTCCTTGCCGGGCATGCCCAGGACACCCTGCCACGGGTAAGTCCGGATAGCACGCATCACCGGTTCCAAAGATGGAGGAACAACAATATCTTCAATTGGTTCAGGAACGCGATCACCAAGGGCCGTCCGGACTCGGTGGTCAATATCAATACGCTCGCCCCGTTGAATACCAAGAGCGAAAGTCCTTTTCAACCCTATGAAGGCAAGGTCATCCGGCATATCTTTATCCGGGGCTATGGTTTCGAGCAGACCTTTACGGACACCTCGAAGCGGCTGCAATATTTCGGAACCAACCTGCTGAACCACTTGCACCGCAAGACGCGGGACTGGGTGATCCGGGACGGCCTTTTTATCAAAGAGGGCACCGCTTTGAGCGCCTATAAGCTGGCCGACAACGAACGGCTGATCCGCAGCCAGAACTTTATCCAGGATGCCCGCATCCTCGTGGTGCCCCAGCCGGACAACACCGATTCGGTGGATCTTGTCGTGGTGGTCAAGGATCTTTTCAGCATCAGCGGCGCCATCGGCAGCCTGGGTTATCCGCCGTTCAGCATCCGGGGCAATGTCCAGGAGCAGAATTTCCTGGGGATGGGCCAGCGGGTGCTGGTGGGCGCGAATGTCGAACAAAGCCGCAACCCGACCTTTGGGCCGCAGTTGCTCTATAGCAAGTCCAATATCGGGCATTCCTTTGTCAACGCCACCGCCTCCTATACCCAGATCAACAGTAATATCTACAATGGATCGCCAACCGAAACGGCCTGGTTCCTTCAACTCGACCGGCCCCTCTATGCGCCCTACGCCCACCTGGCGGGTGGGCTCCGGATCGGAGACTTTAACAATTTCAATGTCTATCACCAGGCCGACAGTCTTTTCTTTAAATACCGGTACCATACTCACGATGCGTGGATCGGTTGGAACATCGGTTCCAACCGGTTCCTGAGCAACACCGCCGTGCGGGACCGGCGATTCCTGGCAGTGCGGTATTTCCGAAATGACTTCGATACCATTCCCAAACAATTACAGCTGAATCCCGATCCATTCAATTTCCGGTTCAATAACCGGGAAGCGGCGCTTTTATCCTTCACCTTCTTCCGGCAGGACTTCTACAAGACCAACTATGTTTATGGCTTTGGAACGACGGAGGATCTGCCCGTCGGCTACAACGTCGCTTTTAACAGTGGCTGGTACCGGCAGCTCTTTCTCGACCGGTTTTACACGGGTGTCGATGCCAACGAATTCGTGGTGACAAAACGGGGTGGGTTTGCACAGCTTTTTCTACGCAGTGGGGTGTTTCTTTACCAGGGTCATGCCCAGGACGCCAGCGTACTCGTCGGAGCCAGCTATTACAGCCCGCTCTTTACCTGGCCGAACCTGAAGATCCGGCAGTATATCAATTTCAGCTTTTCGCGGCTCATCAACCGGGTGGGTATCGATCCCCTGACCATCAACAACGTCTTCGGGTTGCGGTATTTCACGGGCGATTCGACCTTTGGCGCGCAGCGGATCACGCTTCACTCGGAGACGACCTTTTATCTCAACTACAAGCTTCTTGGCTTCAAGTTCGCGCCTTTTGCCTTCGGCGATCTTTCCTTTCTGACGCCGGAGAACGGCGCACTGCAAAAATCCGCGTTGTACCATGGCATCGGCGCCGGTATCCGGACGCGTAACGAGAACCTCGTCTTCAATACGATCGAGCTGCGTGCAGTCTATTTCCCGCGAAAGACGCTGCAGAACACTTCCTTTAAGATCATGATCAATACCGGTATCCAATTCCGGTACAACAGCACCTATGTGCGACAGCCGGATGTCGTCTTCCTGAATACGGATGGATTGAACAGTATCTATTAATCGACCGGGAACTGGCGCAACGGGATGACCGTATTGACGGCGGCCGCCAGCTGATCGGCCCAGAAGCGATAGGTGGATGGGGCGGGGTGGAGGCCATCGGCCACGAAGCAATCGGGACCTGCGCCCTGGTTGCGGCTGTGTGTGGTGATATCGATGACCCGGACCTTCTGAGGCCGGGCGATGTCCGCCGCAGCGGAATTGAAGGCGTCGATCTCGCCGGCGATCAACCCCTTGTCGCGGCCGGCTGCGAAAGGGGAAACGCCCCAGTCGGGAATCGAGAGGACAATGACGCGGGAAGCGCTCCCGGCGAGGCGAAGCGCCGTTTGAAGCAACTGCCGGAAGACAACGGAGAATTCTCCGGTGCTCCGCCCGCGATACTGGTCATTGACCCCGATGAGAAGGGTGACGAGATCATATTGCGGAAGAAGCCGGAGGGTTTGCATCGTATGCGCCAGCTCGTCGGTGGTCCAGCCGGTCCGGGCAACGATCTCGGGAGCATTGAACGGCTGGCCGGCGGCGCGGAGTAGCTGGACGGTCTGATAGGGAAATCCCTGGTGAAGGGGGACGCCTTCGCCGACGGTGTAGGAGTCGCCGAGCGCGAGATACGTATGCATCTGCTAATATAAGAAAAGGGCGCCATTGGCGGGCGCCCTTTCCGGTGTCTTATTGTTGCTGGCCGCCGCCGCCCTGTATGCCTTCCATGCTGTCTCTCTCGCCCTTCATGTTCTTACGTTTGAACAGGGCCATATCGAACTTCCCGAAACGCCAGTTGAACTGGAGACGGAAGAACTGCGGGTCTCTTCTGCGGGCATAGTCCTGGGTGATGCCGGTAGAGGTCGTATAGACGTCGTTGATCCGGGTGCGGAAGATGTCGTTCACGCTGAGGGTCAGCGCGGCGGTGCGATTCTTCAGGAACTCATACCGGATGGCTGCATCGACGCCGCCGGTGGGTTTTGAATAGCCCTGGGCATTGCCGCTGCTGTTGTTGCCAAATCCACGACCGCCGCCGCCACCGTTGCTGGCGCTGCCGCCGGGCGGTAATACCGTTTTGGACGTATAGTCGCCGGAAAGCTGGATGGTGACGCCCTTCATTACCTTGAAGCTGTTGTTGATCTTTCCGAACCAGGACCAGGACTGCGGCTGGGTGGGGATCGCATTCTTACCGGTGTCGATGGTATTGATGTGCGAGGTGAAGAGGTTGACGCTGCTGGTCAGGTCCCACCACTTTGTGAGGCTGTTCCGGCCGATCAGCTCGACGCCACCGACGAAGCTCGACTTCGCATTAATATAGGTATTGATAAATACGGGGAGTTTGGTGACGGGGTTGACGCCCGGTTGCTGGTAGCGGGTGATCAGGTCGGTAGTGTATTTATAATATACCGAAGCCAGGAACGTATTATTGCCCGAATAGGTCTTCTGGTAAGCGGCTTCGAAGGAGTTGGTGAACTGTGGCGTCAGCCCGGGGTTACCCCTGCTCAGGTTGAGGGAGTCGGAGTAGTCCGTAAAGGGGAACAACTGGAAGAAGTTGGGCCGGTCGATCCTCCGGGTATAATTGAAGGACAGGTCCTGGTCCCCGCCGAGCTTCTGGGTCAGGAAGACGCTCGGGAAGAGGCTGATCGGGAATTTGTTGCTGAAATGACCGATATCGGGGAACTGGTTACCGCCGGCATCCACGTTGGTGAAATGTTCGGTACCCTTATAGTCGGAGCTTTCACCGCGTAACCCTAACTGGTAGTTGAAGTTGTTGATCGCGTTGGAGTAGGTGACATAACCGGCGAAGACACGGTCGCGGAAGGTATAGTTGGAGGAAAGCAGCTGATTGACGACGAACTGCCCGTTCTGGAGGGTGTCGATATTGTTGATGCTGGTGTTGTTGCGGATCGCGATGCGGCCGCCTGCCTCGAACTTGGATTTCTCACCGAGCGGCAGCGTATAATCGGTCTGGGCAGTGAAATATTTATTGTCGCCGTTCCCCGTCTGCTGCTGCTGGTAGACGCCCAGGGAAGGGCTGCCTTTGTCGATCGTGGTATGCTGCTGGGTCTGGACCAGGTTGAAATTGTCGTTGGAACCCTGGCTATAGTTGACATCGGCGGTCCACTCTTCACCTGCCTTGGGGAAGGTGTGCTTAAAGCTCAGCATCGCGCCATGATTGTTGAACTGCGCGTTGGTGGTCGAATACCGGTTGGTATAGAACGCCGAGGTCTGACCGCCTGCCGAATCGTTGTTCGTAAAGAGATCGCTGTTGATAAACGGCTTGAAGGTGCCATGGACGATATTGCCGGCGAGCGAGATAGTATTCCGGTTGTCAACGAGGAAGTCGAACCCGCCGCGGGCAAAGGCAAAGTAGCCTTTGTTGACGTTCTTATCGGCCTGGTTGAGGTCGCTGGAAAAGGCCGACCGGTTGCGGGTAGGGTCGGCGTCGAACATGCTGACGCGTTCGGTATTGCCGGTAGCGATGCTCTTGCGCTGGTTGTAGTTACCGCTGAGGAAGAAGTTGACCTTTCCCTGCTTGACGTTGATATCTCCACCGAGGTTGCCTCTTCCGCGCTGGTCGATGCCCGCACGTACGTTGCCGTTATAACCGGCCTTCCGATTTTTCTTCAGGACGATATTCAGAATGCCTGCCGTTCCGCCGGAAGCGTCGTATTTGGCGCCGGGGTTGGTGATGATCTCCACGCTCTGGATCGCATCGGCCGGGATCTGGTCGAGCGTCAGCGTCGTGGGCCGGCCGTCGACGAAGATGGTGGGCGGGCTGTTGCGTAGGGTTACGTTTCCGTCGATATCGACCTGCACGGAGGGGACATTCTTCATGACATCGGTAGCCGATCCGCCGGCCGCAGAGATGTCCTTTTCCACATTGTATATCTTGCGGTCGACGCCCATCTGGATGAGGGGTTTGGAGGCGGTGACCGTCACCTGCTCGAGGTTTTGCGCGTCTTCGGTGAGCTTGATATTACCCAGGTCTTTATCGATCGCATTGAGCGCTTGCAGGGCCGCATTGCTGGGCTGGCCGTCTCCATTGGGATTGCCGCCGCCGCCCGCGCCGTGCAATCCTTTGAGATCGAAAGCCACTTTCTGTTCGTAGGTCTTATAACCGATGGCGGTGATCCGGAGCCTGAAGTTGCCGAAGAGGGGCAGGTTCTCGAGGCTGAAATCGCCGTGGCGGCCGGTGATCTGGCCGCCGATGACGGTATCCTTCTGGCCGCGCGTAGCCACCAGCTGAACCGATGCTCCGTCCATCCCCTTTCCCGTCTTTGCGTCCACCACTTTGCCATAGAAATGCCCTATAGCGGCAGCCTGGCCGCCGCCGAAGCGTCTGCCGCCACCACCGGGTGCACCCACGGGCGGCCCCTGGGAAAAGCCAATCGTCGACACTACCAAAGCCAGGAACAAAAGCCAAGTTTTTCTCATGAGTATTAATTATTCATTTCGCCTGCAAAATTCAGGTCAAAATGGGGAGGAAAACACCGGTTTATATACAAACGGTAGGAATCCAATATGGTAGGGTTAATGAATTAACCGTCAATAAGCAAATTTTATCTCATCAGCAAAGTCAGCAATATCTGTAGCGCGCCGATCAAAAATCCAAGTGCCGCGCCGATGATCTCGACAAAGCGGAACTCCTTCGTCAGGAACTCGTTGAGCATGGTCTCGAGGCGGTCGGCGGAGAAGGAGGCGATCTTTTCGACGACGATGCGTTCAAGATCGAGATCGTGCCGGAGATTGGCGACGTAGTTCTTCATGATGACGGGGAAGAGTTCTTCCAGTTGGTTCATAAAGACGGTCTTCAGCTGACCGATGGTCTTATCGCCGATGAACATCGAGATCATCGGCATCTGTTCCTTGAGCCGTACGCGAAGGAAATGATCGATATGTTCTTCCGCCAGGGGAAGGATGCGCCGGACATTGTCGGGATGGGTGATGGCCTGTTCGATATCGCCGAAGGAGAGCAGCTCCTGGCCGACGATGCGGCCGAGGCTTTCGGCGATCTGCTGCTGCCGTTTGGGGAATACGCCTTGGAGTGTGAAGCCGAGTATTTTCTTTGGGTGACGGGGATGAAAGAGAAGCTTGAGGGCCATCCAGATCGTCAGCCAGTGGATAAAGGCGGAGATAAAGGGAATGGTATAGAACCACCAGGAGAGTTTCGACATGTGAATTCGATTATAAGAAGAGAGGTCGCTTTCGCGACCTCTCTTCGTCTTAGCCAGGGTGGCTGACCGGGTTCGAACCGGCGACCCTCAGAACCACAATCTGATGCTCTAACCAGCTGAGCTACAGCCACCATTGGAAGCGCGAAATTAATGTAAAAACAGTTTGCCACAAACACCTTGTGAAAAAATAATTTGACGAGCGGTCCAAACTGCTTGTTAATATTCGAGTTAACCGGCAACATACCCGCCGATTTATCGTTATTTTTGGATAGCTATGTTAAACTTGCTAAAGTATATGGTGAATAAAAGAAATCTACCCATCGTCCTGATGATTTTGGCGGGGGGCGTCTTCGTGGCCTTCAGGACCCTGGGGATCGGGGGAAATCCGCCGACGAAGTATGAAAGGATCCTGCACAGTGTAGGGGAGTACCTCGCGAACGTGCATTATAGTCCCAAACCCATCGACGATAAATTCTCCAACGAGGTGTTCAAGAAGTACATCAAAGAGGTGGATGGGGAAAAGGATATTTTCCTCCAGTCCGATGTGGACAACCTGAAGGGCCGGTATTCGTCAAAGATCGACGACGAGATCCTTGGCAGTACGCCGATCCAGTTCGTGCCGGCCGTCACCGAGGTCTACCGGAAGCGGCTCGCCGAGACTGAGGCCATCTATAAAGACATCCTCTCGCATCCTTTCGATTTTACCAAGGATGAGGATTTCAACATGAACTATGACCAGATCAAATTCCCGGTCAGCGATGCCGAGCGCCGGGAGGCCTGGCGCAAGCGGCTCAAATACCTTACGCTCGAACGCTATGCCGAGCTGGTGGACCAGCAGGAAACCAATAAGAACAAGCCCGGCTTCGTGGCCAAGAGTCCTGAGGAGCTGGAGAAGGACGCGCGGGCCCGCAGCCTGAAGGTGGAGGACCGGATCTATGAGCGGCTGAAGGTAAAGGAGACCGATGATGACCGGTTCAATATGTTCGTGCAGTGTATCGTCCAGTCGATGGACCCCCATACGGATTACTTCCCGCCGGTGGAGAAAAGATATTTCGACGAGCAGATGAGCGGTCACTTCTTCGGCATCGGCGCTTCGCTGTCCTACGACGACGGTAATATAAAGATCAGCAGCCTCGTAACCGGCAGCCCTGCCTGGAAGTCCGGGAAAGTGGGCGTCGGCGACATCATCCAAAAGGTGGCCCAGGGCAATGGGGAGCCGGTGGATATGAGCGGCTATTTCACCGAAGATGCCATCAAGATCATCCGTGGTCAGAAGGGTACGGAGGTGCGGCTCTGGCTGAAGAAACCGGACGGTACGGTGCAGATGGTATCGCTGATCCGTGATGAGATCGTTCAGGATGAGCTGACCTTTGCGCGCAGCGCGATCGTCAATTCGCCTCGCGGAAAGATCGGGTATATCTACCTGCCGGAATTCTATGCCGACTTCGACAACCCCAAAGGCAGCCGTTGCAGCATCGATGTAGCCAAGGAGATCTTCAAGCTAAAGGAACAGAAGGTCGACGGGATCGTGCTCGACCTGCGCGATAACGGCGGCGGCAGCTTATATGACGTCGTGCAGATGGCCGGGTACTTCGTCGAGCAGGGGCCCATCGTACAGGTACGGGACCGCGACGGCAGACCCTCGATCATCCCCGATCACGACAAAACGGTACTGTATGATGGGCCGTTTGCGGTAATGGTCAATGAATTGAGCGCATCTGCGTCGGAGATCTTCGCAGCAGCGATCCAGGACTATCACCGCGGGGTGATCATCGGCAGCACGTCCACTTATGGAAAGGGCACGGTGCAGCGGCCTTACGGGCTCGATAAGAACCTGGGTTTCCTGGATGCCAACAGCGAGCTGGGCACCCTCAAGCTGACCCTGCAGAAGTTCTACCGCGTCAATGGTGGCAGCACCCAGCTGCGCGGTGTGACTTCCGATATCGTATTGCCGGATATCTATCCCGATATCTATGAATACAGCAAGATCCGCGAAAAGGACAACCCGGATGCGCTGCCCTGGGATACGATCCCCAAGGCCGACTACAACACCTGGAGGTATGCCTATGACGTCAATAATATCCGCGGGCTGAGCAATGAGCGGCTGAGGACCAACACCTCCTTCCACCAGATCCGCCAGGATGAGGAATGGCTGAGCAGCATCCAGGACAAGGTATACCCGCTGAGCCTGAAGAAATACCAGGAAGAGCAGAAGAAGGTGAAGGAGACGGTCAAGCAGCTTCAGAACCTCAGCAAACTGCCCGACGGCAGCCAGCTGAATGTTGCGGCTCTGCCGCAGGACGCGCACAAATATGACGATGACAAGAACAAAGCCGACCGCTTCCAGGCTTGGTTAAAGGATAGGAAGTCGGATCTCTGGTTGGGCGAGGCGGTGAATGTCATGGATGATATGATCGCTCAGAAGAACTTAGTATACAACAAATAAGAGAGCTTACTTTAAATAAAATAGGGGATCTATCGGTCCCCTATTTTATTTGCATATATGGCGATCGTCGCGCCGAGGACGGCAATAAGTCCGAGGGAAACGCGAAGGCTGGAGAGCTGGGCGACAAAGCCGATAAAAGGCGGGCCGAAGAGGAATCCCAGGTAGCCCAGAGTAGAAACGGCGGCGAGGGCCACTCCCGGAGAGAAGGTTTTGCTACGGCCGGCGGCGCTATAGACCAGGGGTACGACAGAGGATACACCGGCGCCGACGAGCAGGAAGCCGAGCAGGGCCGGCAACAGCGAGGGGAACAGGATGGCCAGCAGGAGACCCGAAGCGGTAAGGCTGCCGCTGAGTTGCAGGATACGGCGGACACCCAAACGGGTGGCGACCCAGTCGCCGAAGAACCGGCCGGAGGCCATTGTCGACATAAAGGCCGTGAGGCCGATGCCGGCGAGCGCTTTGGGCGGCAGGATGACCTTCTGAAAGTATACGTTGCTCCAGTCGAACATCGTCCCTTCGCAGATCATCGAACAGAAAGCGATAACGCCGAGGTTGATCAGCGACCGGTCCGGCCGGGCAAAGATGGGACGGTTTTCATCGGCGGCGAGGTCGCGGACGATGAGTTTCCGGGCCGTCACAAGGAGCATGATCCAGGCCAGGCCGGTGATAACGAGGAAATGTTGCCAGGGCCGCCAGCCAAGACCCAGGAAGAGATTGCCGGCCGAGGCGCCGGTAAAGCCGGCAAGACTCCACAGTCCATGATAGGAAGCCATGATGCTGCGTCCATAGAGTGCTTCGGTGCCGACCGCCTGGGTATTGACGGCAATGTTGAGCAGGTTGCCCGCCATGCCGAAGAAAAACAGGCCGGTCACCAGTTGCCAAACTTCCGAGGCGAAGCCTAACACAGGGAGGATGGACGAGTAGAGTACGGCCGCACCGATGGCGATTGGCCTGCTGCCGAACCGGGCCACCAGCCAGCCCGCAAGAGGCAGGGAGACCAGCAATCCGCAGGGCAGGGACAGCAATACGCCGCCCAGCGAGACGTTGTTGAGCCCGAGGTTTTGCTGGATGCTGGGGATCCGGGAAGCCCAGGAAGAGAAGCAAAGGCCGGCCAGGAAAAAGAAGACGCTGACGGCGATACGATTCAGCCGCCGGGGTGGGAGAGATCTCATAGATAACGCTCTTCCAATATCTTCATATGATGAGTAACGTGACCGGGAATGATATAGCCGATGGTAAACGCGTTTAGCGCCTTCGACCGGACGGTGCCCACGAAGCGAAGCTGATCGTCCGTCAGCGCGTCGTAGAGATATTCGGTGCCGGCGCGAACGGCCTTGAATTCTTCCAGCAGATCTTTCCACTTACGGGTGGCGCCCCCATCATTGGCCGCCCAATGGTTCTCGTCGAACGGGGGAAGCGGCGTCGCATCCTTGCGCGAGAGATGAAGCGCGCGGAAGGCAAAGACCCTTTCAGCATCGATGATATGCTGAAGCATTTCACGGATGGTCCATTTGCCTTCGGCATAGGCATGATCGTATTGCTTGCGGGGAATGCTTTCGATGAGCTTCCGAAACTGCCTGGTGTTCTTCTTGATAGCCTCGCGAAAATCATTCTCCCTGACGAGGGCGATATAGCCATTGTAGGCGTCGTCGGCGATAATTTCGGTCTTTGGGATCATAGGTTAAATATAAAAAAAACCGGGGCAAGCCCCGGTATTTTTTTTAATTCATGCTATTCTTTAACGTCGACTTCTTTGGTCTTTCCGGCGCCGCGTTCAGCGTCGAGGCGAGCTTCAATGCTTCATAAGCGTTCAGGATGCCGCCGGACTTATCGATATCCGAGAGCGGAACCATGGTAGACTCCGAGCCGGGCACCTTTACCTTGGCGGGCGGGGCGACGGCCGACTTCTCGATGCAATATTTTACCTGCTGCGGGGTCAGGCTGGGATAGTATTCCAGGATAAGGGCGGCCACGCCGGTAACGACGGGGGCGGCCATGCTGGTCCCCTGCAGATTGCCGTAGTTCTTGCCGCCGGGCAGGGTGGAATAGATCCGTGTGCCGGGGGCGAAGACATCGACCTCTTTCTTCCCGTAGTTGGAGAAGGAGGCGGTATAGCTCTGGAAACCGGGCTCGGCGAGCGGGTCGCTGCTGGCGCCGACGGTGATCCAGTTGGAAGCCGTGTAGTCGCTGTTTTTGAAATTCGGATTGGGGAAGTTGTCCGTCGTGTCGACATCGGCGTTGTCGTTGCCTGCCGCATGGATCAGCAGGACGCCCTTGCTCTCTGCATATCTGACGGCCGAATCCACCCAGATCTTTTCAGGGGAAAGATTCTTGCCGAAGCTCATATTGATGACGCGGGCGCCGTTGTCGACGGCATACCGGATGGCCAGCGCGATGTCCTTATCGTGTTCGTCGCCGTTGGGAACGGCGCGGATCATCATCACCCGGACGTTGTCGCAGATGCCTATCTGACTTTTGCCGGGCAGCTTCTCCCCGGCGATGATGCCGGTGACGTGCGTGCCGTGCATCGGATCTCCGGCCATCACGTCGGGATTCCCGTAATGGCTGTCGTTGATATCGTTCTCGTCATCCTTTACGATATCATGGCGGTAATTTTTGGGCGGGTTTTCTTTTGCCGAGGCCTTTCTTTCCTCCTGGTCCACCTGTTCGGAGAACTCGGAAAGGAAGGTCTTATTGCTCATGTCCATGATCTTATTGGCCTTGAAGAGATAGAGGAAGACGGCCTTGGCATTGCGGGCTTCCGTGGTCCGGGTCTCGAAAGTATCCAGGTCGTTGCCGGTATATTCGGGTTTACCCATGGCCAGCTGGAGGATGCTGTCGTTGCGGATAGATGCCATGAGGGCCTTGTGCAACATCACCAGATCCACGCCGGCGTCGGTGCCGTCGCCCATCACGCTGCGACGGGCTTTCTGCCACATATGGAAATTGTCCTTATCCTCGGGGTTCAGCGCCGCCGTGTCCAGATTCGGTACGTCGAACTTTTCTTTGAATGCATAGTAGACCCTGGCTTCTTCCTGCGAGTCGTCCTTTACATTGGCGCCGTCCTTGCCGCCGATGAAGTTCCAGCCATGGATGTCGTCGACATAGCCGTTGTGGTCATCATCGACGCCATTGCCAGGGATCTCTTTGGGATTGGTCCAGAGAATAGCTTTGAGATCTTCATGCAGGGTATCGACTCCGGAGTCGATGACCGCGACGAGGACCGTCTTGCTTTTCAGCTTTTTTAATTTGGCGAATTCATAGGCTTTATTGAGGCTGATCCCATAATATCCATCCTGTTGTTTGTCGAGGAGGTGCCAGCCTTTCGGCAGTTCGGTTTTTGCACTGGTCCCCTGGGCAAATATCGCTAGAGGCAGGCAACCAAGTATCGTCATCAATAACCATCCGTTCCGGCGTCGAATCATGTTGTCTTTTTTTAGTTTAAACGAAGTGTCGTGAATCCTGTAAAATAAATAAAACTCACGCCAACCCGATGATAAATTACAGGAATGGCACTATCAAGATGTTAAAGTTTTCTTAAGGGGCCGGCTTCTTCTCAATGGATAGCTTTAGTTCTACGCGGCGGTTGATCGATCGGCCCTTCGCGGTCAGGTTGTCGGAGATCGGGTGTTCCTGGCCAAATCCTTCCGCGGTCAGCCGCGATGCGGCGATGCCCTTGTGGATCAGGAAGACCTTCACGGCCTGCGCCCGTTTGCGGGACAGGGCAAGGTTCTTTGCCGGGCTGCCGGAATTGTCGGTATAGCCTTCGATGGTGAGATGCCATGCGGGATGGGCAAGAAGCAGACCCGCCAGCTGATCCATGGCCACGAAAGAGCTATCCATCAGCCTGTCGCTGGCCGAGGTGAAGTTGACATTATGGGCGATGAAGTTGATCCGGTCGGTCTCTTCCTTTTTGATTTCGGGGACGACAATCACCGGGCAGCCGTGGTTCCCGGCGGTGCCTGCACTGTCGGGACATTTGTCCTCTTCATCATTGACGCCGTCGTGATCGCGGTCGGGGATCGGGCAGCCGTTGTAGCGGGCCAGGCCGGCGACCGTGCGGCAGGAGTCGTGGTCGTCATCGATCCCGTCGTGGTCGGTATCGGGAATCGGGCAGCCGTGGTAGCGGCTTACGCCGGGCACATACCGGCAGGAGTCGTGGTCGTCGTCAACTCCGTCATGGTCGGTGTCGGGGACGGGGCAGCCATGCCAGGCAGCGGAGCCGGGCTGGAGCGGGCAGAGGTCGACATCGTCGGTGACCCCGTCGCGATCGGTATCTTTCTTGCGCGGGACCTTTGCCGGGCCCGAAGCCGTAAGCCAGACGGCGAGAGTCGCGCCTATCACTTCATGATGGAATGTACCGGAATAACCGGCATGGTAGAAATCGCCGAATCCGCGGCTGTAGTAGGCGCTAAGCATCATCTTCCCGATCTCGAAACCGGCGCGGCCGTTAACGCCCCAGTCAAAGGTCGTGTAGGTCTCACTACCTTTGCCGACGGTTATGGGGTCGGTCTCGCTATGGTACTTATGAGTAGACGAAAGGAGACTTTCCGTTGTGGTGCTTCCGTTGTGAATGAAACTAAGATAAGGACCGGCGCTGATAAAGAAGAAACTCTGGCGGCTGGCGGTGAGCGGGAACTTATACGTCAGGTTTAGCGGAACCTCCATGTAGCCGAGCTTAAGCGTCTGTTTGTTGTAGACCGTATCGGTGGAGAGAGCCGCCAGGCTGTCGTTGTTCTTATTATAGACCCGGCCCTTGGTGATATACGTAATGGCGGGCTGGAAGAAAAGGCCCTTGATACCGGTGGGTATTTCCAGAATGAAACCGAGTTGGAAGCCGGAACGCGAGTTCATAAAGGGTTTCGTAGTCGTGTCCCATCCCGGTATATGGTTGGTTTCGATAACTTTAGACGAATTGAGACCACCGAGGATACCCAGCTTGACCTGTGCATGGAGAGAACAGTAGCTGGTTACGGCGAACAGTAAAAGCGGTACCCATTTTTTCATAAACTGATACCCTATTAACGTGCAAACCAGTCTTTTATTTTTTGCGCCTTTGGCGCATTTTCGCTAATGTCTGCCCTTCGGGCGAAGGCCCTCCGGGCCTACGGGCAGCCGTTTATTTTGCTGACTCCCGGCCTTCGGCCCAACCTACAGATTAAACTTTATCCCCTGAGCCAGAGGCAACTGGGTCGAATAGTTGATAGTATTGGTCTGGCGCCGCATATAGGCTTTCCAGGCATCGCTGCCGCTTTCCCGGCCGCCGCCCGTCTCTTTTTCTCCACCGAAAGCGCCGCCGATCTCCGCACCGCTGGTGCCGATATTGACATTGGCGATGCCGCAGTCGCTGCCGGCGGCGGAAAGGAACTGTTCGGCCTCCCGCAGGTTGAGCGTCATGATAGCGGACGAAAGCCCCTGGGGAACGCCGTTCTGGATGGCGATGGCTTCCTCGAGACTGCTATATTTCAGCAGGTAAAGAATGGGGGCAAAGGTCTCCTGCGCCACGATGGGGGCCGTAGCAGGCGCCTCGGCGATACAGGGACGGACATAGCAACCGCTTTCGAAGCCGTCCCCGGCGAGCACTTCGCCGTCAACGACGAAACGGCAACCCTGTTCTTTGGCGGCGGCAATCGCCTGCTGGTAGGATTTGACGGCATCGGTATCGATCAGCGGACCTACGTGATTGTTCTCATTCAGCGGATCGCCGATCCTCAACTGGCCATAGGCGGCGGCCAGCTTTTCCTTTACCTTGTCGTACACTTTTTCGTGGATGATCAACCGTCGGGTGGTGGTGCAGCGCTGACCGGCCGTGCCGACAGCCCCGAAGACCGCGCCGGGAATGGCGATATTGAGGTCCGCGTCCGCGGAAATGATGATCGCGTTGTTACCGCCCAGCTCGAGGAGCGACCGGCCCAGGCGCGCAGCCACGACGGTTCCCACGGCCTTCCCCATGCGGGTCGATCCGGTGGCGGAAATGAGCGGGATGCGGGTATCGGCGGCCAGCCATTCGCCGAGATCGCGGGCCCCGGTGACGAGACAGCCGACGCCTTCGGGAACCTTGTTGGCGGCGAAAACGGATGCGATGATGTTCTGGCAGGCGACAGCGCAAAGGGGGGTCTTCTCGGAGGGTTTCCAGACGCAGGTGTTGCCGCAGACCCAGGCGATCATGCTGTTCCAGCTCCAGACGGCAACGGGGAAATTGAAGGCGGAGATAATGCCGACCACTCCGAGCGGATGCCACTGCTCGTACATCCGGTGCGCGGGGCGCTCACTGTGCATGGTGAGCCCGTTCAGCTGGCGGGAAAGCCCGACAGCGAGGTCGCAGATATCGATCATCTCCTGCACCTCCCCATAGCCTTCCTGCAGGCTTTTGCCCATTTCATAAGAGACCAGGCGGCCCAGGGCCTGTTTGTTGGCCCGGAGCGCTTCCCCGATCTGCCGGACAACCTCCCCGCGACGGGGGGCCGGCCAGGTCCGCCATTCGGCGAAGGCCTTACGCGCGGTTTCGATGACGGTATCGTAGCCCGCCTTATCGGTGGTGGTAATGGTGGCGATCCGTTTGCCGTCTACGGGTGAAACGGAGGTGATGGCGGGGGCGCCCGAGGGCAGCCCCGAAGACAACCAATTCGTCCCTGTCGAGGTGCCGGTATTCTCCGGCCCGATGTTCAGCTGTTGTAGAAATTCCATAAAAAATGCTTGCGACCGGAAGATCGCAAGCAAACTTAGGAAAAACTAACCACTAACCAGTGGCCTCAACCTTAACTTAAAATCTACTATGAAAAAACTGGTCCAATGCCGGCATCTACCTTACCGGCATCTAAGAATACGTAAAACCCCGGGGCGGGGTTGTCTTAAAAATGCCCTATAAGGGCATTTTTAAGACAATTTGTTATCCATGGCAGCGAAGAAGCTCTCGCTGTAACTAACGCCAATGGGTATCTCCTTATCGGCGATCTTGATCTTGCTTTTGCTGATATGTTCGATCTTGCTGATGGGTACGATATAGGAACGGTGCGCGCGGATGAACTCCCTGGCGGGGAGTTTCTGTGCGATGGTCTTCAGTGTCATCAGCGTGAGGATCGCCTTGCCGGGCAGATAGATCTTGATATAGTCGTCCAGCCCCTCGATGTAAAGGATCTCTTTCAGGTTCACCTTGACCATCTGGTAGTCGGACTTGACGAAGATATACCCTTCCTGCAGCTCCTGGCTGGTCAGGTAGTCGACATATTCCTTGGCTTTATAGACGGCCTTAAGGAAGCGATCGTATTCGATAGGCTTCAGGAGATAGTCGATGGCATCGACGTTGAAGCCTTCCACGGCATATTCGCTGAATGCCGTGGTAAAGACGACGGCCGTATTTTTCTTATTGATGATGCGGGAGAACTCGATGCCGTTGATGTCGGGCATCTGGATATCCAGGAAAAGGATATCCACGGGATTCGCATCCATCACTTTTTGCGCCTCGAAGGGATCGGTGAAAACCCCTTTCAGATCGAGGAAGTATATCTTGGCGATGTATTTTTTCAGGACCTCGAGCGCCAGCGGCTCGTCATCGACGGCGATACATGTTAACATTATACCGGTATTTTTAACTTAACGGAAAAATCACTGCTCTTGTCTTCGATATTCAGCGCATATTTATCTTCATAGAAAAGATCGAGACGGCGTTTGGTGTTGCTGATCCCGATGCCCGTGTTATCGGACACGCGCAGCATCGTGCTGAGGTGTTTCTGGTTGCAAATATAAAAATCCAGCGAATCTTTCTTTATTTCCAGCAGGATGCGGATGGGCGACCGCTCGCGGGTGCTGATACCGTATTTGAACGCATTCTCCACGAAGGGAAGCAGCAGGAGCGGGGCGATCTGCCGGCCCAGGGGGTCGCCCTGTACGGTGAAATCGATGATCGTCTTGTCGGTGAGCCGCATCTTCTGCAGCTCGATATAATGGGAGGTGAACTGGATCTCTTTTTCGAGCGGGACCAGGTCGTTCCTTGCTTCCGTCAGGACATAGCGCATGATGCTGGACAATTTCATCACCGCCGCCGCGGTATGTTCCGACTGGGCGCTGGCGAGGGCATAGATGTTGTTGAGGGTATTGAAGAGGAAGTGCGGGTTGATCTGGGCTTTGAGAAAGCTGAGCTCTGCTTTTAACTTTTCGTTGGCGATCTCCTTGTTGCGCTGTTCGGAGCGGAGCCATTGGTTGATCACCTTTATCCCCGTGCTGAAGACGAACACCAACAGGAAGAGAACGATATTTCCCGCGCTGAGGATGGGGCGGGACCTGGGAGGCCCGGACGGACGGATGCCGGCCGCGGCCGGGCTGGGGTTGAAATTGATACTGCCGAACAAGGCATGGTAGATGCGGGGCATGAGGCCGTAGATGATCATCAGTCCAAATATCAGAACCGTGTAGAAGACAAAATTCCTGCGGTCGAAGAGCCGGGGGACGAACAGGTAGGTATTGCAATAATAAAAGGCAATGATAAAGACGGTGTTGACGATAAAGTAGGGATTGAAATAGCGCTCGGTGAAGAACGCGGCATCCATCGGGTTGGGGCGCGGATAAAAAGCGAAGGGCAGCATGAGAAAGCAAAGCCAGGCTGCGATATGAATAACGATCTGAACGGTGAGCTTCTTCACTATACTTGAGTTAACCTTCAAAACTAGCAAGAATCACCGGATCGGCGGAATTATTTGATGAATGGGGGAATCAGTATTGTTCCTGTTCGTTTGGAAAATCGCTTGATTTTACGTCGGTTATGTACTGCTTCACCGCGCCGGTGATCTCTTCGTGGAGCTTGAGGTAACGGCGCAGGAACCGGGGCTGGAACTCGGTGTTTATGCCGAGAAGGTCGTGCATGACCAGGACCTGGCCATCGCAATGCCGCCCTGCGCCGATGCCGATGATGGGTATCTGGACGCTTTCGGCGACGATCTTGGCCAGTTCGGCGGGGATCTTTTCGAGCACGATGGCCGAGCAGCCGGCTTCCTCCAGCAGGGTCGCATCCTTTTTCAGTTTTTCAGCTTCGGCCTCTTCGCGGGCGCGAACCGTATAGGTGCCGAACTTATAGATCGACTGCGGGGTCAGGCCCAGGTGGCCGATAACGGGGATACCGGCGGCCAGGATGCGTTTGACCGATTCGAGGATCTCTTCCCCGCCTTCACATTTGATCCCGTGCGCTCCGGTTTCCTTCATGATCCGGATCGCCGATGCCAGCGCCTCCTTGGAATTCGATTGATACGAGCCAAACGGCAGGTCTACGACGACGAAGGCCCGGTTGACGCCCCGCATGACGGAGGAGGCATGGTAGATCATCTGGTCGAGGGTAATCGGGAGGGTGGTCTCATGACCGGCCATGACGTTGGAGGCGGAGTCGCCGACGAGGATGACGTCGATGCCTGCCGCGTCGAAGATGCGGGCGAAGGAATAGTCGTAGGCGGTGATCATGGAAATCTTTTCGCCGCGTTCCTTCATCCGTTGCAAAGTATGGGTCGTTACTTTCTTTATCTCGGAATGGACTGACATAGGTCTTAAAATTAGGCGTCCAAGGTAGCCCTTTTTTACACTTCGGCGCCTTTCTTTTTTAAGTCCGCGTAGAGGTGCTGGATCAATCCGTCGGCGAGGCCTATCTTGGGGACATAGATCTCCTGGGCGCCTGCCCATCGCATGGCGTTGACATATATCTGCAGCGCAGGTACGATCACGTCTGCCCGGTCCTCGCGCAGCTTATATAACCGCATCCGGTCCTCCAGGTTGAAGCTGCTGAATTCCTTGTAGTAATCCTTGAGCAGGTCGATATGCAGGGATTTACCTTCCTTGCGTTTGGAGATGGAGAATATCTTATTGATGTTGCCTCCGGACCCAATGGCGACGACCTTGTCGGCAAAGTTGCGGGTCTCCCGCCGGATATAGTCCTTCATCGCATCCCATTGGGCGACCGACACCTGGTTCTTGAGCAGGCGGATGGTGCCGATGTTGAAGGAGGAAGAGAAGAGCAGGTTATTGCCGGCGAAGAAAGTGAGTTCGGTGCTGCCGCCGCCCACGTCGATATAGAGATAGGCATGCTCCTTGTCCATGTTCTCGGCGATATGGTTCTCGTAGATGAGAGAGGCTTCGTTGCCGCCGCTGATGACCTCGATCTCGATGCCGGTCTCGGCCTTTACCCGTTCGATGATCGCTGCGGCATTGGTTGCGTCACGCATGGCCGAAGTGGCGGCCGCCTTGGTATAGTCCACCTCATAGGCTTCGAGCAGGTGCTTATATGCCTTTAGGGTATGGAGCAGCATGTCGACCTTTTCGGGGGAGATCTCTTTTTGTTCGAACACATCGAATCCCAACCGGAGAGGTACGCGGACGAGGTTGATCTTATTGAACTCAGGTTTCCCGTAATTGTCCGACACATCGGAGATCAGCAGCCGGGCCGCATTACTTCCTATATCGATGGCCGCGAGTCGATTTTTCATTTACCGGTGGTCATTCATTTGCCGTTGCGGGCTCCGGAGTGGGCGCCACTCCTTCTTCCGCATACAGGGCTTTTTGGTACAAATAATTATAGATCTCGATCTGGGACCTGACTTTCGTCTCAGAGTGATCACGTTTATACTTATTCAGCAGCTCGTTGTCGAGCCAGCGCGCTTTTACGTTGTCCGACAGCTGGATGTTGAGGATCTCCCTGAGCTCCTGTGCGATGCCTTCATCGAGGATGGGGCAGGTCGCTTCCACGCGGTGATCGAGGTTCCGGACCATCCAGTCGGCCGAAGATATGTAAGTTTTTTCGTTTCCGCCATTGTGGAAGATAAAGACGCGGGCATGTTCGAGATATTCATCGATGATGCTGATGGCCTTCACGGGGATGAGGAACTTGCTGTTCTCACTGAACATGCAGAAGATGCCGCGGATGATCATCTGGACCTTTACCCCGGCCCTTGCCGCCTCGGAAAGCTTTTCGATCAGGTCCTCGTCGGACAGTGAGTTCATCTTGAGCGTGATGCCGGCCGGTTTCTTCTCGCGGGCCAGCTTGGTCTCCCTGGCGATCATTTTCACCAGTTCCCGCCGCAGGTTGGTAGGGCAGGGGATGAGCGTCTTGCAGGCCTTGAGGGGAGCGGTGCCGTCCTTATAGTTCTCGAGATAGTTGAAGATCCGGTTGACATCGGCCATAATATGCCGGTCGGAGGTGAGCAGGCAGTGGTCGCCATAGACCCGGGCCGTCTTTTCGTTGAGGTTGCCGGTGCTGACGAAGCCGTAGTGGATGGTAAAGTTGTTGATCCGCTTCTTGATCAGGCAGATCTTGGCATGCACCTTCATATTCGGGATACCGATGAGCACTTTTACTCCCTCGTCCTCGAGCCGTTCCTTCCATTCCAGGTTGGCTTCTTCGTCGAAACGCGCACGGAGCTCGAGCATCACCGTGACATGCTTGCCGTTACGGACGGCGTTGACGAGGGCGTTGATGATCTTGGAATTGGAGGCCAAACGATACCCTGTGATCTTTATCGTGGTCACATTGGGATCGATGGCCGCCTCCCGCAACATATCGATAAGGGGATTGAAGGAATGATAGGGGAAATGGAGCATCACGTCCTGCTCGAGGACCACGTCGGTGACCCGGGGCGTCTTCTGCAGGGCGGGATGGGTAAAGGGCTTCTTGCGTTGTCCCTGTTTGGGGAAGACATCGGGGAAGTCCATGAAGTGCCGGAAATTGTGGATCCGGCCGCCGGGGATGAGGTTGCCGCTCTTTTTTGAAAGGTTCAGCCGCTTGAGCAGGTAGTCGAGCAGGCCTTTGTCCATCTGCTCGTCGTAGACGAAGCGGACGGGCTTTCCCTTGCGGCGGTTCTTGAGGCCTTTCTCGATCTTTTGGATCAGCGTTGTGGAGACATCGTTATCGATATCGATCTCCGCGTCGCGGGTGACCTTGAAGACCCAGGAATCGTAGGAGTCGTAACCGAAATAGGCGAAGATATTGCGAAGATTGAACCGGATGATATCTTCAAGCAGGATAATATGATGTTCTTCGGGGATCGGCGAAGGCAGGATGACAAAACGGCCCAGCACGCGGCTGGGGATCTCGATAATGGCGTATTTTCGCTTCATCGTGCCATCCTTGCGGGAGAGCACGACGCCGAGATAGAGGGATTTGTCCCGCAGGAAGGGAAAGGTCGGGATGCTTTCCACCATCAGCGGGATCGTGTTGGTACGCACGTCCTCTTCGAAATAGTTTTGGATGAACTGCTGCTGTGCGGAGTCGAGCTCCTGTTCGTTGACGAGGAAGATATTCTCGTTCTCCATCTCCCTGCGGATGCCGCTCCAGATGGCGTCGAATTCGTCGCCCTGCTCGAGAACAATGGCCTGGATATCGTTGAGTATCTTATCGGGGGAGGCTTCGAGATGCATGTTGATCCCTGACTTCCGGCCACTGTACTCGCTCATCCGCCGGAGAGTGGCCACCCGGACCCGGTAAAACTCGTCCATATTATTGGAGAAGATGCCCAGAAAGCGGATGCGTTCGCGCAAGGGAACGGTGGGATCTGCAGCCTCCTGGAGGACACGGCCGTTAAAGGAAAGCCAGCTGATATCGCGGGGTATCGTTTTTCTTCTCATTGGTTCTGCCATATTCCCTTTTTTACGAACCTTTTTTGGCTCAACTGCAAAGTAGACAATGCAAAAGGGATGTGAAAATTAAGTAATTATTAATAAACAACCTACACGTCACCGAACCGCGTCCATTCGTCAAAGAAAATCGCCTGACGCGGCGGGAAGGGATAGGTTTGGATCAAAATAGTACAACCATGAAATATTCAGGAATCATTTGTATGCTGCTTTTGCAGCTCAGCAGCCAGGCGCAGGAAGGTTCCTGGGCCTATTATGGGCAGGATGCGGGCGGCAGCCGCTATTCCGCTCTCAAACAGATCGACGATCGGAATGTCGCGCAACTGAAAATCGCCTGGACCTACCGGACCGGCGAGCTGGAGACCTACAAAGGCACCTATGCCTTGCAGAAGGCGGCGTTCGAATGTACGCCGATATTGGTCGGGCGGACCCTGTATATCAGTACGCCCAGCGATCGGGTGATCGCCGTGGATGGGGCCACGGGGCGGCAACGCTGGGTCTATGACCCCAGGGTCAGCCTGCTTGCTGACCACTCGGAGATCAGCAGCCGGGGAGTGGCGGCCTGGCCGGCAGGCGGCAAGACCGCGGAACGCATTTTTATCGGTACTATCGACGGCAGGCTGATCGCGCTGGATGCGGCGACGGGGCGGCCGGCGACAGGATTTGGCCGCGAAGGGATCGTCGATCTGAAAGAAGGGCTGGGCGGCGATATTGCCGAGACCTCGCCGCCGACCGTCACAGGCAACCTCGTCATCGTGGGCAGCTCGCTGGGAGACAACCAGCGTTTCGACTACCCGCCTGGCGTGGTGCGGGCCTTCGACGTCCACAGTGGCCGGCTCGCCTGGAGCTGGAACCCTATTCCCACCGATCCGAAAGATAGCGCCTATGTCAGCTGGCAGGGACCCAAAGCGCACCAAACGGGCGGCGCCAATGCCTGGTCGATCCTTTCGGCAGATGCTGCGAGGGACCTTGTATTCGTGCCAAGCACGAGTTCCAGTCCGGACTATTATGGCGGAGAGCGGAAGGGTTCGAACCTGTATGCGAACAGTATCGTCGCGCTACGGGCATCCACAGGCAAACGGGTCTGGTCTTTTCAGGTCGTGCACCACGATCTCTGGGACTTCGATATTGCCGCGCAGCCGATACTGGCGGATGTACCTCATAATGGCCGGAAGGTGGCGGCCGTGATCGTCGGCACCAAGATGGGTCACATCTTTGTATTGGATCGGGAGACGGGAGTATCGCTCTTCCCCATTGAAGAGCGGCCGGTGCCTGCTTCGACAATCAACGGCGAGAATGCCTGGCCCACACAGCCTTTCCCGGTGAAGCCCGCCCCCCTGGGCATCCAGGGATTGACGGCCGCGGATGCCTGGGGACCTACGCCGGCCGACGCGGAAGAGGCCCGGCAGCGGATCAGCCGGTATCGCAGCCTGGGGCCTTTCACGCCGCCAAGTGTCGAAGGATCGATCATGGCCCCGGGCAATGTAGGCGGCATCAACTGGAGCGGGATGTGCTATGATCCGGTCACCGGCTGTCTGTATACCAATATCAACCTCATTCCGGCCGTCATCCGGATGATCCCCCGGGACAGCGTCGACATCCTCGAACGCCAGGACCAGGCCATGCTGCGCGCAGAGACGGGGCGGCAGCAGGGGACACCGTATGTGATGAAACGGGATTATCTTTTTAAACGAACCGAAAATGGCTTTGTCATGCAGGTGCGTCCGCCCTGGGGAACGCTGGTGGCCATCGATCTGCATGACGGGTCGAAGAAATGGGAGGTGCCGTTGGGATATATGATGGACCCGGTGAAATATCCCGAAGCGAAAAAATGGGGATCCGTCAATTTCGGGGGCGCCATCGTCACCGGTGGGAATTGTATCTTTGTGGCCGGGAGCATGGATGGGCATTTCCGGGCCTTTGACCGGCGGACCGGTGCGACGCTTTGGGAGTACGAACTGCCGGCCGGGGGACAGGCCACACCCATGACCTATTCCCTTGACGGCAAGCAATATGTGGTCATCGCCGCGGGCGGCCACGGGAAGTTGGGGACCAAACAAGGGGATTATGTGATCGCTTTTGCTTTGAAATAATCCCCAGTCTGTGGACAAGTCGTTGAAAAAAAAGGGATTTCTTTTGGGCGATTCCGGATATTTACCGACCTTTGCACTCCTAATAAATTTTTCAGTCATGGCTAGAGTTTGTCAGATAACGGGTAAGGTGCCGGTCACCGGGAACAAGGTGTCGCACTCCAACATCAAGACCAAGCGGAGGTTCCTGCCCAATTTGCAGACCAAAAGGTTCTTCCTCGCCGAAGAAGATAAGTGGATCACGCTGAAGGTCTCCTCTGAAGGTCTTCGGACGATCAACAAGAATGGTCTGTATAGCGTCGTTAAGGAATTGAGAGCTAACGGCGAAAAGATCTAACCATTTTTTAAACTTATTATTTTAACCGATCATGGCAAAGAAAGGCAGCAGGGTTCAGGTGATACTGGAATGCACGGAGCATAAGACCAGCGGAAAGCCGGGAACCAGCCGGTATATCACTACCAAGAACAAAAAGAACACTCCGGAGCGTCTGGAGCTGAAGAAGTACAATCCCATTTTGAAGAAAGTAACCGTTCATAAAGAAATCAAATAATCATGGCAAAAGCAGCAAAAACCGCTATTAAAACCAAGGATGCCAAGGCTGCCGCGGAAGCCAAGAACTGGACGAAGGTGATCAAGGCTGTTCGCAGCCCCAAGACCGGCGCCTATACCTTCAAGGAAGCCATCGTGCACAAGGAGAAGATCAAGGAGTACCTGGCTCAAAAATAATTCATAGGGTTTTAGTAAGATAATCTGAAAAGCTGTCTCTGCGAGACAGCTTTTTGCATATGTTGCATTATGGGACTATTCGATAAGCTTTTTGGAAAAAAGGAAAAGGAAAGCCTGAACCAGGGGTTGCAAAAGACCAAGGAGGGCTTCCTGACCCGGTTGACGAAAGCCGTCGCCGGCAAGAGCACCGTAGACGAAGAAGTGCTGGACAACCTGGAAGATGCGCTGGTCAGCGCGGACGTCGGCATCGATACCACCGTGCAGATCATCAAACAGATAGAGAAGCGAGTAGCGAAAGATAAATATATCAATACCAGCGAATTAAACGGCATACTTCAACAAGAGATCGAGAACATCCTGGTGGATGCCGGCGAGCAGAGCTACCGGGATTTCAGCACGCCTGCCGGCAAGACGCCTTATGTCATCCTGGTGGTGGGGGTCAACGGGGTCGGCAAGACCACGACGATCGGCAAGCTGGCCTATAATTTCAAAAAGGCCGGCAAATCGGTGTTGCTAGGAGCGGCGGACACCTTTCGGGCCGCTGCCGTCGATCAGCTGACCATCTGGAGCGAACGGGTAGGGGTTCCTATCGTCAAGCAAGGGATGGGGGCCGATCCGGGCGCGGTCGCTTTTGACACCGTGCAGAGCGGGATCGCACGGAATGCGGACGTCGTCATCATCGATACGGCCGGCCGCCTGCACAACAAGGCCTACCTGATGGAAGAGCTGAGCAAGATCAACCGGGTGATCAAGAAGGTCATGCCGGACGCGCCGCACGAGGTGTTGCTGGTGCTGGATGGATCGACGGGACAGAACGCGTTGGAGCAGGCGCGGCAGTTCACGGCGGCTACCGATGTGACGGCGCTGGCGATAACGAAACTCGACGGCACGGCCAAGGGCGGCGTCGTGCTGGCGATCGCCAATCAGTTCAAGATACCGGTGAAATTTATTGGAGTGGGGGAAAAGATGGAGGACCTGCTTGTCTTCGACAAACATGAGTTCGTCGACAGCTTATTTAATTTAGAAGGGCCACGCTAGCGTGGCCCTTTTTTTAGAATGTGTATTTGACTCCGAGTCCGCCGAAGACATCGAAGTAGGGATGGTTGAACTCGATGTACGGGTTGATGTCAGCGCTGATGGCGATCGGGGCGCCATCGAATTTGTATTCGAGGCCCAGTACTCCGTCCACACCGATGGAGAGGGCTCCGCTGTTGTAGTAGTGATCGTGATAGACGGCTCCGTTATACCACCCGAGATGCGCTCCGGGGCCGACATACCATTTCAGACCGGGTGCGCCGTTGATATCGCCATGGATCTCGTAGAGACCCGTTAGCCGGAAGCCGTTGTCCCAGAAATTAAGCAGACCTTCCAAAGCCCGGTCGTCAGACACGAAATGCTTGACGCTCAATGCGCCCGGCCAGAACTTGACCCCTATAGCGGTCTCATAGCTGCTGCCTTCGGCCTGTGCGAACGAACGGGTTGAAAAACAAAAGGAAACGATCGAAAGAACGAATAGGGTTTTTCTCATAGTTGTTGTGCGTTAAATGATGGCACAAATATATAAAAAACCATGCCATATTGATCGTTTTGGAAGTTCATATATAAAAGATGATCAATAGTTTGTAAATTTGCAGCCTTTATGAAGACGAGAACATTACAGCGCGATAAGGTCAATATCATCACGCTTGGCTGCAGCAAGAACATGGTCGACAGCGAGGTCCTCAGCGGACAGCTGAAGGCCAATGCCATCGACGTGGTGCACGAGAGCACGAAGAAGGATCACAATATCGTCGTCGTCAACACCTGTGGGTTCATCGATAAGGCGAAGGAAGAGTCCGTCAACACGATCCTCGACCAGGTGGCGCTGAAGAAGAAGGGCAGGCTGGACAAGGTCTATGTCACTGGCTGTCTGAGCCAACGCTATCGTGAGGACCTCGAAAAGGAGATCCCCGAGGTGGACGCCTGGTTCGGAACCATGGAGCTGCCGCTGATGCTGAAGAAATTCGAAGCCGATTATAAGGCGGAATTAATCGGGGAGCGGCTGTTGGCGACACCCCAACATTATGCCTACCTGAAGATATCGGAAGGCTGTAACCGCACCTGTGCGTTCTGCGCCATCCCGCTGATGCGGGGTGGGCATGTGAGCCGGTCCATCGAAGACCTCGTGAAAGAAGCCGAAGGGCTGGTCCGCCGCGGCGTGAAGGAGATCATGCTGATCGCACAGGAATTGACCTATTATGGCCTGGACCTTTACAAACAACGGATGCTGCCGGAGCTGCTGCACCGGCTGGCTGATGTAAAGGGCCTGGAGTGGATCCGGCTTCACTATGCGTACCCTTCCAAATTCCCCCTGGAAATTTTGGACGTGATGCGCGAGCGACCGAACATCTGTAATTACCTTGACATGCCCCTGCAGCATGCCAGCGACAATATGCTAAAGGCGATGCGCCGGCAGATCACACGGGCAGAGATGACCGAACTGATCCATACCATCCGCCAACGGGTGCCCGGTATCTGCCTTCGGACGACCCTTATCGCGGGTTTCCCCGGCGAGACGGAGGCGGACGTGGAGGAGCTGAAGGGATTCCTGCAGGAGCACCGGTTCGACCGCGTAGGCATTTTCTCTTATTCCCACGAGGAAGGCACTTCGGCCTATGGGCTGGCCGATGACGTCCCTGCGGAGATGAAGCAGCAGCGGGCGCAGGAGGTGATGGAAGTACAACAGGAGATCTCCTATGAGAAGAACCAGGAGAAGGTGGGACGGGTGTTTCGGACCCTGATCGATAAAAAAGAGGCCGGGCGTTACCTGGGCCGGACGGAGTTCGATTCGGTGGAGGTGGACAACGAGGTGATCGTTCAGAGCGAGGAGAAGCTGCCGATCGGTGAGTTCGTAAACGTGCGGATCACGAAGGCCTATGATTACGACCTCGAAGGGGAGGTGGTGAGTGCAAGTTAAAATCTGCAAAGAACCCGTCAATCGACGCGCCCTGTTCAAGCGGCTAAACCGCTAATATTGCTCAAAAATCAGGATCACATGAGAATAAACTGGAATGGCGTATATCCGGCCCTTACGACGAAGTTCACCTCCCGGGATACCTTGGACCTTCCTATGTTCGAACGCAACCTCGAAGCCCAGATCGAAGCCGGTGTCAACGGGGTCATCATCGGCGGAAGCCTTGGTGAAGCCAGCACGCTGACGCTGGAAGAGAAGGAGACGCTGATCAAATTTACAGTAGAGAAGAGCGCCGGCCGGATCCCGGTGCTGTTGAACATTGCCGAGGGCAGCACCCGCGAAGCGGTCGACCAGGCAAAACAAGCCGGGCAGTGGGGCGCGAGCGGGTTGATGGTACTGCCGCCGATGCGTTACAAGAGCGATCACCGCGAGACCGTGACCTTTTTCAAGACGGTGGCAGGCGCTACGCCGCTGCCGGTGATGATCTATAACAACCCGGTCGACTACAAGATAGAAGTGACGCTGGACATGTTCGAAGAACTTGTCGAGCTGGCCAATATCGAAGCCGTGAAGGAGTCGACGCGCGATGTGTCGAATGTCACGCGGCTGATCAATCGCTTTGGCGATCGCATCAAGATCCTTTGCGGGGTCGACACGATCGCGATGGAGGAGCTGCTGATGGGCGCCTGTGGTTGGGTCGGCGGACTGGTTGGCGCGTTCCCGGCGGAAACGGTGGCCATCTTCAAGCTGGTGAAAGCCGGCAGGATCGAAGAGGCGCTGGAGATCCACCGCTGGTTCCTGCCGCTGCTCGAGCTCGATCTCCATCCCAAGCTGGTGCAGTATATCAAGCTGGCAGAGGCGGAGGTAGGCCTGGGTACGGAGTATGTGCGGGCACCGCGTTTGCAGCTGATCGGTAAGGAACGGGAAGCGGTGCTGGAGGTGATCCGCCAGGGTGTCGCCAGCCGTCCCGTGCTGACCGAATATGCTTAGTGGGCCAGAGGCCCGGTCACTATAAAATATTATCCCATGCCTTATCAAGATCATTCGCCTGCCGAGATCGACCAGATGATGCAGGCTGCCCGGGAAGCCTTCCCTGTATTTCGCAATACGACTCTAAAACAACGCGCCGACCTGATGCGGGCCATCGCCCGGGAGCTGGAAGCAGGTGGTGACGAGCTGATCCGGACGGCGATGCGCGAGACGAACCTGCCCGAGGCCCGGCTGAAGAACGAACGTGCGCGGACCCAATTCCAACTGACAAGCTATGCCGAGGCCTGTGAGGCCGGTCACTGGCTGGAAGCGCGGATCGATACCGCAGTGCCGGAAAAAGGGGATCCCGATGTCCGGAAGTTGCAGGTAGCCCTGGGTCCCGTGGTGGTCTTTGGCGCCAGCAATTTTCCCTTTGCCTATTCCACCGCCGGAGGCGATACGGCCTCTGCGCTTGCTGCCGGCTGCCCGGTGATCGTCAAGGCGCATCCCGCGCATGCCGCCACCTCGGAGCTCGTGGCGGAAGGCATCCGGCGGGCCGTTGCGGCAGCGGGATTGCCGGCCGGCGTCTTCGCCCATGTACATGGCGTCAGCAACGAGATCGGCAAGACCCTGGTAACGCATCCGTATACCCGCGCGGTAGGATTTACGGGTTCTTATGGCGGCGGCAAGGCCCTCTTCGACTGGGCCAACCAGCGTAAAGAGCCAATCCCGGTGTTTGCGGAGATGGGTAGCATCAACCCGGTGTTCCTGTTGCCGGGGAAGCTCAAGGCATCGGCGAAGGAGCTGGCGGGACAACTCGCGGGTTCCGTTACGCTGGGCACGGGGCAGTTCTGTACCAATCCCGGCCTGATCCTGGGTATCGAGGGAGAAGAATTGAATATATTCATAAAAGAGCTCGGCGACGCGATCGAAAAGTCGGCGCCGGGGACGATGCTCCATCCGGGCATCGCCAGGGCCTATGGGGAAAAGCGCCAGGCGGCGCTGAGCCAGTCCTCCGTGGAGACCGTGGCCGTGGCGGCGACCGCCCCTGCGGCCAACCAGGGCGTGCCGACGATCGCTTCCGCGAAGGCGGAAGCCTTTTTCAAAAATCCTTTGCTGCACCAGGAAGTATTCGGACCTTATTCGCTGGTCATCCGTTGCGCCGACGGGGACGAGCTGGTAAAGGCCGCCCGGCATCTCGAAGGACAACTGACCACCTCGCTGATGGCGACCGACGAGGATCTGAAGAAGCACCCTGCGCTGGTGGAAGCCGCCCAGGATATCTGCGGCCGGTTGATCCTCAACGGCGTCCCCACAGGGGTGCGTGTCAGCCTTTCGATGCAGCATGGCGGGCCTTTCCCCGCTACGACCGATAGCCGGTTCACATCGGTAGGCGCCGACGGCATCAAACGCTGGGTACGGCCCCTGGCCTACCAGAGCTGGTCCGATGCGTTGTTGCCGGACGCTTTGAAAGACGCCAATCCCCTCGGGATCTGGCGGATGGTAAACAATCAATTGACCCGAGACCGAATTTAATTAAATGAAGAAGAACTTTTTTTGCGTCGATGCGCATACCTGCGGCAATCCCGTGAGACTGGTGGCCGGCGGCGGTCCCCTGCTGAACGGGGCGAACATGAGCGAGAAACGTCAGCATTTCCTGAAGGAATACGACTGGATCCGCAAGGGTCTGATGTTCGAGCCGCGGGGTCATGATATGATGAGCGGCAGCATCCTCTATCCGCCGCACGATCCGCAAAACGACGTGGCCGTGCTGTTCATCGAGACCAGCGGCTGTCTGCCGATGTGCGGTCACGGAACCATCGGCACCATCACCATCGCCCTCGAAGAAGGGCTGATCCAGCCAAAGACGCTGGGAAAGGTCCGGATGGAGGCTCCGGCGGGACTCGTGCTCATCGAGTACAAGCAGGAGGGTAAGAAGGTGAAGAGCGTCAAGCTGACCAATGTGCCGGCCTACCTGGCCGCGGAGAATATCACGGTGGAATGCCCTGACCTGGGCCCATTGAAAGTCGACGTCTCCTATGGCGGGAACTTCTATGCCATCGTCGATCCCCAGGAGAACTTTAAGGGGTTGGAAGACTATTCGGCCGACCAGCTGATCAGTTGGAGCCGGGTAATGCGCAAGCGGATCAACGAACAGCACGAGTTCGTCCATCCCGAGAACCCCACCATCCATAGCTGCACGCATATCCTCTGGACCGGGAAGACCATCGATCCGAAGGCCACGGCCCGGAACGCGGTTTTCTATGGGGATAAGGCCATCGACCGGAGCCCCTGCGGCACCGGCACTTCGGCCCGGATGGCCCAATGGTTCGCCAAGGGAAAGCTAAAGGAGGGGGATGTGTTCATCCACGAGAGCATCATCGGATCGAGCTTTACAGGCCGGGTCGAAAAGGCGGTGACGGTAGCCGGAAAACCGGCGATCGTGCCGAGCATCGAGGGCTGGGCGAAGATCTATGGCTATAATACCATCAGCATCGACCCCGAAGACGATCCCTATGCCTATGGGTTTCAGGTCTTGTAGCCTGAGCCTCACTAAGTAATAGGTTAGCTTTGAACAAAGTGACCGTTGGTCTGTTGTAGGTTCCATTCGAATAAATTACCCCGGTCGATTTTCGTTTGTCGGCGGGAGGTGATAAATTCGCTGTCTTATGGAGTGGAAATCGACGAATCTCACCTACCGCCAGACCGGCTATTTCTCCCGTCTTATTACGGACTACCTGGATGAGGCTGAAAATTTATCTCCTTTCTATTCCTATCCCGCCAATGCGGAAGGCCTGCGATCGGCCCTGGAGGCGCGTAAGGCCGGGAAGCCCGTGGACCGGGCCACGCTTGTGAGCCAGCTGGAGGAGCAATATGCGGGGATCGCCGATGCCTTTGGGGATGCCCCGAAGGTCAGGGAGAACATTGCAAGCCTCGCCCGGCCCAATACCTTCACGCTTTGTACGGCGCATCAGCCGGCCATCTTTACGGGTCATCTTTACTTTGTATACAAGATCCTGCACACCATCCGCCTGGCCGAATGGATGGCGGAGCAGTATCCGGAGCATCACTTCGTGCCGGTGTTCTATATGGGCAGCGAGGATGCCGACCTCGAAGAGCTGGGACAGATCGCCCTCGGCGGCGAGCACCTGGTCTGGGAGACCAAACAATCCGGCGCCGTGGGCCGCATGAGCACCAAAGGACTGGACAAGCTCTATCACCGTATCGATGGAGAGCTTTCGGTACAGCCCTATGGCCGGCAGCTGATGGCGCTCCTGAAAGAGGCCTATCTCGAAAGCCCCGATATCCAGACGGCGACGTTCAAGATGGTGCACCGGTTGTTCGCAGAGTGGGGCCTCCTCGTCCTCATCGCGGACAAAGCCGCTTTCAAAAAACAGATGATCGCCGTCTTCGAGGACGATCTCTTCCGGCAGGAGCCCTCGCGCATTGTCGGCGAAAGCATCGACCGGTTGAGTAAAAGCTATGATATACAGGCGAATCCCAGGAATATCAATCTTTTTTATTTAAAGGATGACCTTCGTGGAAGAATTGAAAAGGTGGGCGACGACTACAAGGTTCATGGCTCCGCGCTGGCCTTTACGGAAGCCGGGATACGCGAGGAACTGCACCGGTTCCCCGAGCGCTTCAGTCCGAATGTGATCCTGCGCGGTCTGTTCCAGGAGACGATATTGCCCAATCTTGCCTTTATCGGCGGCGGCGGGGAAACAGCCTACTGGCTCGAGCTGAAAGGGCTGTTCGATCACTACCGGACCCCCTTTCCGGTCCTCGTCTTGCGAAGCAGTTTCCAGCTGGTGGAAAAACAATGGATGGAGAAGATGGAGCGCGCCGGATTTGGCGTCGAAGATCTTTTCCGGGATGAGCAGGACCTGATGACGGAGCTGGTCAAGCGGGACTCCACCCAGACGCTTAGCCTGGAAGAAGAGATCGCCGTAGCCAACCAATATTATGAGAGCCTGAAGGCGCTTGCCCGGCCGGTGGACCCTACGCTGGAAGAGCATGTGGCGGCTTTGCAGGTGAAAGCCATCGAGCCGATCCGGCTGCTGGAGAAAAAGTTGTTGAAAGCCGAGAAACGGAAGTTCGGCGACCAGCAACGGCAGATCCACCAGGTAAAGGAAGCTTTGTTCCCGGGAGGCAACCTGCAGGAGCGCGTTGAAAATATCCTTCCCTGGTATGCTCTCCATGGGCCGGGGATCATAAAACAGCTTTACGCCCATTCGCCGGTATGGGGCGGGTTCGTGGTGTTGGTGGAGTCCTGATCTACTTAATAATCTTTATAGACCCAGATGTCCCAGTAACTGCCGGGCTGTTCAAGCTTGAACGCATCCTGGCTTTGTTTTTTCGGATTGAAGGTAAAGGCCAGCGGCCATCCGACAGAAGGTTGGTTGCCGGTTGGCGAACAGGAATTGCCAAAGCAGAGATTCCAGTTGGGAGTGACGGCCCCCGTTTGCGTGAGGCTGATCGCGACGGTAGTATCGCCCGGAATTACCAGACCGTTGGCTGCGGTGATGTTGATCTCCCCGATATTATCCGGGATCCAGGTAGCCGACCAGCCACCCGAACTTCCCGATGCCGGAAAGACGACCGGTGGAAAGTTCAGGATGCTGTCATGCGGTACCGTTACCACGCCGTTGACAATATAGATCTTCATGCTGGCATCATCGGAGAAGGTGTCATTGAAAACATCACTGCTTTTGTAAACATTCATCAGGAAGGATACGTAGAAAACGGCGCTATCGTACACCTTTTTTTTGGGCAGGGTGTCGGAATCGTGCTTGTTATTATTGTTGTTATCGGAATTCTTCGAGCAGCCGAACAGGGAATAGACGGCGACTCCAAAGCACACGAAAAGGATATGCCAGCGGTTGGGGGAGGGCATGTGTTGGTTGTTTCACCAAATCTACTCCCCGGTTATTCGTCCCGCAATAGAACAAAAGTACTATAGATGATAAAACCGGGGTACGCCGGTGGCCAGGTCGACGTGCGCGATGTCGTCTTCACTGATCTTTTCCAGGTACATCATCAATGCCCGCAGGCTGTTGCCATGGGCGACGACGAGGATATTCTCTCCCTTTTGCAGCAGCGGGAGGATATGGCCCTCATAGTAGGGAATCACGCGTTTGTATGTGTCTTCCAGGCTTTCGCCGCCGGGGGGCCGCACCGTATAGCTTCTTCGCCAGATGGCGACCTGCTCTTCGCCGTATTTCTTCGCGATATCCGCCTTGTTGAGCCCCTGTAAGTTGCCATAGTTGCGCTCATTGAGGGCGCGGTCGCGGGTCACCGGTAGGTCCGGCTGGTGGGCGGCTTCCAGCAGCAGCGACATTGTCTCGATCGCTCGTTGAAGCACGGAGGTGAAGCCGTGGTCGAAGGGAGTGTCTTTTAGTTTTTCGCCGGCGGCCTTTGCCTCTTCACGGCCCTGGGGCGTGAGGGGAACATCGGTCTCGCCGGTGAACAGGTTCTGGAGGTTATAGGTGCTTTGGCCATGACGGACGAGGACGAGCACGGGCATGGGAATGATTTGCGGTAAATATACGTCATCGTGCGGTTGCGAGGATAAGGGGCTTTTGGCCTGGCGGCCATGCCAGTTTGTTTTCGATGGCGGTTAGCTTTTCGCCGGTGAAGGCATGGGTCCATTGTTGCGGAGCCTCCGGGGGCAGCGTGAGCGATACCGCATCGGGGCTGTCTTTTCGGATAAGCGGCACGGCGACCAACACCCAATCCTCATCCTGATGACGGATAAAGGCGAGCAGGGGTCCTTCGGTTTTGAGCGGCAGATAGTCCCCTTCGGAAAATACTTTTGGCAGGCGGTTGCGGACGGCGAGGCTGCGATAGAGCGTGAAGATCTTTTCCGTCCCCTTTGGCGGTGGATGACCGCCCACTTCGGCTTTTTGCAGCTCGTCCAGCAGGGAGATGCGAAGCGCATAATCCACGGGTCGGCGGTTGTCGGGATCGACGAGACTGGTCTCCCATAGCTCCGCGCCCTGGTAGATATCGGGGATACCCGGCATCGTTACCTTCAGCAGCAGCTGGGAGAGGCAATAGACGGAGCTGCGGCGGATAACGCTTTGGGCAAAGGGGGCGAAGGATGCAAGGAAGGGCGAGCCTGTTTGCAGGATCGCTTTGACGAAGGCCTGGCATTGTCCTTCATAGGCTTCGTTGACGTCCGTGTAGTGCGTTTCGGTATCCGCTTCCCGGAGGGCCTTTGTAAGGTAGGTGGCGAATCGTTCCCGAAAGCTGTTGGTGATCCTGCCGTCTTCGGGCCAGGCGCCCAGCAGGGCCTGGTAGATCAGGTATTCGTCGTTGGGCGATGGGGCGGGTTGATTCAATTGTTGCCATTGGGTCACGGCGCCTATCCATTCCCCTGGGATCGCACTGAGATAATTCAGCCGGATGCGGGCGTCTTCGCCGCGTTTGGTGTCATGAGTGGTCGTAGCATTGAGGGAATGCGGTTGCTTGGATCGTCGCACTTGCATCCTTCGGTGGAATTCTTCCGGCGGGATGCCTGCAAGAGCAGGGCTGTCGCCCACCTCGCAATGCGAAATATAGGGGTTGTAGACGTAGAAGACGGTGTCTTCGATGCCCTTGGCAGCGAGAGGACCGGTGAACTGCATCAGTCGCCGGAGGAAGGGCAGTGCCTGTTCCTGCTCGCCAAGCAGGGCGAGAAGATCCAGCCCGGCCGCGAGTTCGGGCTCGGATTGCCGGGCCCGGTCAAGGGCTTTCGAGAACATCCCGCTGTCGGTTGCGCCGACGCCTTCGGCATCGGGATAAGCACGGTAGGTCGGAAAGGAGGCCATCCAGACCCCGAGGGCCTCTTTTAAGCGGTCGGGGTCTTTCCCGCCGGCCTGCGGCAGGGCAACCAGCCGGTTGAAGAGATTCTCCCATTCGCCGCCCATCTTCCGCCGGAGATAGTTGTGTTTTCGCTGGTATACCAACCCTTCATAAGAAGGGATATCGATCACCTTCTCCCTGTAAAAGGCCAGCAGCTGCCGGCTTCCGGCCGCATCGGTCAGCAGTTGGTTGATATCCGCCAATGCCTCATAGCCTGTTGTTCCCTGCACGGGCCAGTCTCCGCGCAGCGGTTCGTCGCGATGCAGGATCTTTTCGACGACGATATAACATTCTTCGCCGAACACCTGCCGCAGTCGCGTGAGGTAAGCTTTGGGATCGGCAAGGCCGTCGATGTGATCGACACGCAGGCCGTCGATCCGGCCTTGCTCCATCCAGTGCCGGAGAGAGGCATGCCAGCCGTCGAATACCGCCTCTTTCTCCATACAGAGGCCGATCAGGCTGTTGACGGTGAAGAAGCGCCGGTAGTTGATATGTTCGTCGGCAAGCCGGTAGTGGGTTAGGATATATGGAAGCCGGTGCAGCAATTGGCCGAGAAGGCCGGGTTGGGCGTTGATGGTTTCGGGCCCGCCGGATTTGTCGATCCAGTCTGCAAGGTCGGGATTGACGGGTAGCTCGGTGTCGAAATAGCGGATAGCAAAGCCTTGAGGCGTCGCCTGCAGGCTCAACTCCCGTTTTTGCAGGCATTCGTCGAGGGGGCTGCCGAGGATGGGCATCATGAGCCGTTCGCCCAGCGGTTTGGCCGGCGGGTCATTGTCGATATCGAACCAGCCGAAGAAAACGCTGTCGCGCCCGCGTTGCAGCACCTCATACATCCAGGGATTGCTCGTCGAATAGGCCATGTGGTTGGGGACGATATCCTGTATCCACCTCATTCCAAAGCTCCTGAGGGATGTCGCCAGTCGCTGCCAGTCCTCTTCCGTCCCGATCTCCGGACTCAACACGAGCGGGTTGGTGACATCATAACCGTGCTGACTGCCTTTGGAAGCGGTGGTAAGGGGTGAGGCATAGACGGCATCTATGCCGAGCCGGTGCAGGTAGGGTAGTATCACCTCGAGATCACGAAGGGTAAACTTGTCATTGAGCTGGACGCGATAGGTACTATTGGGAATAAACATGGTGACGATTCAGTTTCTTTTCTTTTCATAGATGACCACCGACTGTGGAGCAATGTGGATCGATGCGCCTGAGGGCAGATCGATGGCTGCGGTAGATCCGGGCCCATTCCAGCATTCGTCGGCCGAGTCGAAGATCTTTGTCAGATGTTGCCAGGTGATATTCTCATGCGTGACGGCTGAGTCGCCATAATGGAACCAGATGAAGATATGATCGTTCAATATCTTCCGCTCGATGGCAAGGGTCTGACGAAGGGCAGGGTGGACGATCATCGTATCGCGTGTCCGTCCCTGGAGTGCGGGCCGGGTCTGCCGGAAACGGATGAGATGCTTGTAATAGCGAAGCAGCGTGGCGCCTGGCTCCTCCACCGCCTGCCACCACGCCAATTGGCTTTCGAGGAAGGTTGACCCGGCTTGTGGATCGGCGAGGGGAGAGCCGTCGCTAAAGTCCGCGAATTCCGCGGCCCTTCCCTCGCGGATGGATTGGATCAGCGCCGGATCATTGAAGGATGCGAAATATTGAAAGGGATGGGTCTCGCCATATTCTTCCCCCATGAACAACAACGGGACATAGGGCGACAGCAGGACGGTCGCCGCGGCCAGCTTCAACTGCTGGAAGTTCAGCCAGGCGCCCAGGCGTTCCCCCCTGGCCCGGTTGCCGACCTGGTCATGGTTCTGGGCGAAGACGACAAATTGATCATACGGAATGTGATCGGCGCGGCCACCAAAGGTCCGTTTCCGGTGAGGCGAGTAGACCCCATCGTACACATACGTATTGCGAAACGCCTTTTCCAGCTGAGCGATCGAGCCGAAATCGGAATAGTAAGACCGGGTCTCCCCGGTCATCAGGGCGCGTAGCGCGTGGTGGAACTCGTCGTTCCATTGCGCATCGAGGCCATACCCTCCTTTTGAAGGCGGGTTGATGAACCGGGGATCGTTGAGGTCCATTTCCGCAATGACGAGTTTCGGGCGGCCGGTGAGCATCCCGATGTCTGTCGCCAGCTCCTTGAGCTGCAGAACAAAGGGAACGGCGCTGGTGTCCAGAATGGCATGCACCGCGTCGAGCCGGAGACCGTCGGCGTGGAGTTCTTCGAGCCAGAGACAGGCGTTGCTCAAAAAGTAATTGCGGACGCCGTCTGAATAGGGACCGTCGAAGTTGATCGCGGAGCCCCAGGGGGTCTTATACCGTTCGGTGAAATAAGGACCAAAATGAGGCAGGCGATTGCCTTCGGGACCCAAGTGATTGTAGACGACGTCGACGATCACGGCGATGCCCTTGCGATGTGCCGCCTCTACCAGCCGGTGAAAACCGCCGATGCCGCCGTAGGAATGCTGGATGGCGAACGGGAAAACGCCGTCATAACCCCAGTTGCGATCGCCGGGGCATTGCGCCAGGGGCATGATTTCAAGAACGTTGACGCCCAACTGCTGGAAATATTCCAGCCGTTGGATAATGCCGTCGAAGTCGTGGGTGGGGCAGAAGGCGCCGGTATGGAGCTCGTAGATGACGGCATTGCTGAGCGGTATACCTTGCCAACCGGCGACGGTTTCGGTGAAGCGGCGGCGGTCGACGACGGCCGACAGCCCATGCACTCCATCCGGCTGGCTGAGACTCGCCGGGTCGGGGAGCACGTCGCCGTTATCGATGCAAAAGCCATATCGGTCGTTGATACTAACCTGCAGGGATATCTTCCAGTACTCACCGGCCCGCCGCATCGCGTGACGGGCGTTCGCATGGAAAAGTTGGACGCTTTCGGCCAGGGGGGCCCAAACAATGAAATCCGTAACGGCGGGATCATACCAGGCGCCGACCGGTTGTAGCAATCGCTTCATGGCTTTTTCTTTTCTTCCTTTTCTTTTTTGCGAAAGAAGCCACGCAGCAGGAAATTATGCTGGAGGGCTTCGAGATCATCACTCAGTTCCTTACTGCTGATGCGCACATTCTTCAAAGTGCGCTGGAGATCGGCGCCGGCATCTTCGTCATGGAGAAGAATGCCGACGGGAGCATTCTTGTCGTTAAGGCCTTCACCGGCCTGCTTTAACGAGGAAGTGAATTCGCCGGCCTGGTTCGCGGCCTCATTGAGCCGGGTTGCCGCACCCTTTATCCGGTTGAACACCGTGGTGTCGGTGGCGAGCCGGCTGGCCAGACCATCCGGTTGTTTTAACCGGGTGGAAAATTCCTCGAGATTGGCAATAAGTCGTTCGCTGTTGGCGGCGGCCGCGCGCAGGTGCTCGATGGAGATCTTGAGATGATCGGCAATGGCGGGATCGTTGATCAGTTTTCCGATGGTGCCCCGTCCCTCGCTGAGCCGCCGGCTGATGGTCTTCAGGTTGCCCGTGATCTCGAGCAGATTGGCGTTGCTGGCCTGCAGGGTGGCGAACATCTCCTGGGTCCCGGGCAGGTGCACGCTTTGCAGGCTGTCGTTGTCGGCGATCGGTCGTGCACCGTCTGTACCGCCGCTGATGACGACGATCTTATTGCCAACGAGGCCGTCGGTGCTGACCCGGGCGCGGGCGTCGCCGGCGATGTGCGGCGCAGCCTTCTTCTCGATGCTGAGCGTCACTGCCACCTGGCTGTTGTGATAAAAGTTGATCGATTTGACGGTGCCCACTTTCATGCCCGAGAGCCAGACATTGTTGCCGGGCTGCAGACCCTGCACGTCGTCGAAGAGGATATGGACCCGAACGCTCTTCACGAATGCCTTGTGCTGCCCGCCGATGGTGAACACTGCGGCGACCAGGATCAGGATGCCCAGGGTGATAAAAATACCCACGGCCATTCTCTTGGTGGTATTGATCTCGTTCATGGGGTTGAGATGAAGTTATAGTTATAAAAGTCCTTTACCCTCGCGTCATCGCCGGCAAACACTTCTTCGAAGCTGCCCTGCCGGAGGAAACAGCCCTCTGACAGCATTACGACCCGGTCACCGGTTGCCTTTGCGCAGGTGAGATCATGCGTAATGATCACCGAGCTGGTATTGTACTGCTCCTGCACCTCGTTGATGAGCTCGTTGATGTTTGCGCTGGTCACCGGGTCCAGGCCCGCGGTGGGTTCGTCATAGAGCATGATCTCCGGCTGCAGGATCAGGGTGCGGGCGATTCCGATCCGCTTCTTCTGGCCGCCGGAGAGCTGCGAGGGCATCTGGTCGATGGTTTGTGAGAGCCCCACATCCTCCAGCACCCTGGCGACGGCCGCGTCGATCTCCTTACGGCCGAGGTGCCGCTTATTGCGGACAAGTGGAAATTCCAGGTTGGCGCGCACATTCATTCCGTCATACAGCGCGCTGCTCTGGAAAGAGAACCCGATTCGCGTACGCAAGGCCTGCAAATCCCGGGGACGGAGGGACCGGATGTCCTCACCCAGCACGGTGACCGAACCGGTATCGGGGGTGAGCATCCCCGCGATGATCTTGATCAGCACCGACTTGCCGCTTCCGCTACGGCCCAGCACAACGAGATTTTCGCCTTTGTATACGTCCAGGTCGACGCCCTTGAGGACCTCGAGCGAACCAAAGCGCTTGCGGATATTGCGCAGGCGGATGACGGGTTCTTTATGTATGGTGTCGGTCATTTGAGATAACTGTTAACTAATTGCACGATGATCATCTCTTCGATGAAGATCAGGAACATGGACACGACTACGGAAGTATTGGCGGCCCGGCCGACGCCCACCGTACCCTGGTCGGCATTGTAACCGTTGTAGCAACCTGCGAGCCCGATCGTAAATCCATAGACGGCCGACTTGAACACGAGCACATAGATGTCCAGGAAGCGGATACGCACGAAGGCCGACTGGAAAAAAAGAGAAAAGCCGGTTTGTTCATTGGTATGGACATTCAGATAAGCCCCCAGCATCCCGACCAATCCCATATAGGAGGCCAGGACGGGTACGACGCAGGTCGTAGCGATGATCCGGCTCACCACCAGGAACTTGAATGGGTTGGTGGAGGACACTTCCATGGCATCCACCTGTTCGGTCACCTTCATCGAACCCAGCTCCGCACCGATGTTGGAACCTACTTTACCGGCGATGATCAGCGCCGTCACCAGCGGCGCCAGCGCCCGGATGATGGCGATGGCCATGAGCGAAGGCAGCCAGGAGGTGGCGCCGAACTCGGCCAGCGAAGAGCGGGATTGTTTGGTAAAGACGAGCCCGGTGATAAACCCGGTCAGGGTAATGATCGAAAGGGAACGGATGCCGACCTCGAAGAACTGGTCCCAGATGGCCTTGAATTCATAGGGCGGGATGAAGGCCTCCTGGAAAAAACGGAGCGCAAACCTATAGATATCATACACGCGTAAAAAAAAGGCCTTCATTCCGGTACAGGGTAAAATTGTATGCCACTGTCCGCGGCCGGCGGATGGGAAGGAATTTCCACAGGACCGCGCCGGACCACCTGGACCGTTTGGGGCCGCGCCGGACCCCGGGGTCCCTTGTTCGGAATTTTCCAAAAATTACACTTTCGTTCCCGCGTTGGGATTTGTCCTGAAATTGGCACAGGCGTACTGAATTGAGAAACAAGCGGTTATTTTCTGGTATGCGGGTTGGGTTCTTTGACATAACCCTATAACTCAAATCCGTCGTTATGAAAAAGTGTACTTCAACCCCCGCAGCATGGCTTTTCCTGGCCATGATCCTGTTAACCCTTAGCATCACCCGGGTACACGCAGGTATTGTTGGACGCACGACGACCGCATGGAACGCGAAGAAGGCCCGCAACGAGGCCGCCGCGGCCAGGCGCGCCGAGATGCGAATGATCGTCGCAACAGCCACCAGCATTTACGATGAGATGGACCTGCAGGACTCCGGACTGAGCCGCAAAGCCTTCCAATATGCCTGGACCGGTTATTATAAATTGAAGAAGAAGGGTCTGTTGCGTAAGACGAATATCCTGTCGATCTGTGACTTCAGCCAGTCTTCAAGCAACCAGCGGCTGTATGTCATCGATGTAAAGAACCGCCGGATGCTGTACCGCACGTTTGTCGCGCATGGGATCAACTCCGGTGAAGAATATGCCAGCTCGTTCTCGAACCGGATGGAATCCTGCAAAAGCAGTCTTGGATTCTATGTGACGACCGGCACCTATACCGGCATCAATGGGTACTCCCTGCGGATCTCCGGTGTCGATCCCGGTTTCAACGACAACGCGCTGAAGCGCGCGATCGTGATCCACGGGGCGGGTTATGTGAGCCAGCGGATTCTGAAGAAGTATGGTGTAATGGGTACGACCTTCGGTTGCCCGGCCATCCCGACGGAGATGACCGGCCAGATCATCCCCGTGGTGAAGAACGGCAGCTGCTGGTTCATCTACTTTCCTTCGAAAAAGTACCTGAGCCAATCGACAGTTCTGAATAGTTAAGCCTCTTTTTACCCCCTAAATATTGCTGAAAATGCCCTCTTAGAAAAGATAGGGCATTTTTCAGCAAAAGGCTAATGATTGTCCTTCGGACAAGCCGCCTCCGGCGGCATAATCAGACAATCGCCGCCTCTCCGGGGCGGCTCTTTTTTCTTATATTTGGTTATGTCCATAACCATTCCTTCTCCTTTGACCAGTTCCACCGCGGCGACCGGGCCCCGGGCGGCGGCCGGCCGGGCGCCGATCCCGCTGTCGATCTACGCCGTGTCGCTGGCGTCGCTCTTGACCATCGTGGGTATTTTATGGGATATCTCCTGGCACCGAAGCATCGGCCGTGACAAGTTTCTTTCCCCACCGCATATCCTGGTTTACCTGGGCGCCATTTTCGCCGGGCTTTTCTCCGGTGTCCAGGTGCTGTATAATTCCATTTTCCGGCGGGAAGCGGCCAAGGCGGCAAATATCCGGATCTGGGGTATCTTTTACAGCCCACTGGGAAGCCTGTTCTGCATTTGGGGCGCTATCGCCATGCTGACCTCGGCGCCTTTCGACGACTGGTGGCATAATGCGTATGGACTCGACGTGACGATCCTTTCGCCGCCGCATACCCTGCTGGCGATGGGGATGATCTGCTTACAGTTGGGTGCCTGCGTGAGCATTTGTAAGTATTTGAACCGCGAGGATGGGAACCCGGCGCTGTTACAGTTCCTTTTTGTGGTCAGTGCGCTCAGCCTGCTGACCATGGTGTATACGTTGTTTACCGACTATCTGCATGTCCGGGCCATGCGTGGCGGACTGTTCTATATCGTCGCGGCCGCCGCCAGCCTCCTGCTGCTGCCGGCCTTCGGCAAGGCGCTGCGGATGAAGTGGGGGATGACGGCCGTGACCGGCGGCTACTTCCTGCTGGTGGCCTTTTCCAACTGGATCCTGCAGCTGTTCCCCGCGGAACCGAAATTGGGACCGATCCTCACCCATCTCACGCATTTCCAGCCCGCCAATTTCCCTGCGCTGGTGATCATCCCGGCGATGGCAATGGATCTTATCCTGCAACGCAACGGGAGCGGAGCCTGGGTCAAATCCCTATGGCTCAGCCTGGCCTTCGTGACGCTATTGGCGGCCGTGCAGTATCCGCTCAGCGGCTTCCTGCAGGAATCGCCGTATGCCCGAAACTGGTTCTTTACGGCCAATACCTACTATTTCGGGCTTTCCCCGAACGCCCCATGGAGGTATAAATTCAGGCCGGAGGATATCTCCCCCTGGCCGGCGCTGCTGCAGGCGCTCGCCATCGCGGTGGTCCTGGGCATGGTATGCGCCAGGCTTAGCCTTCGCTGGGGCCGGTGGATGCAAAACATTCAACGCTAATTCTCACGCATGAAGAAATGTATTTGGTTGCTGGTATTCCTGGCGATGACGGAAACCCTTTCGTTTGCTCACGTCGGCAATCCCGAAGTGTCGATGGAAGGAACCGCCGGTGCTTATCGGTTACTCGTCAGCGTTAAGCCGCCGGAAGTCATTCCCGGTACGGCGCAGGTCATGGTGTTCCTCCAGAACGGTGGAGCGGCGACCGTTTCGGCGCAGCCGATCTTTTTCTATTCGGGGCGCAATGGAGCGCCTTCACCCGACCTCCTGGCCGCGGTGGCGGGGCAGCCGGGTCAATACAAGGGCATCGTCTGGTTGATGAACGACGGCAGCTCCAGCATCCTGCTCCATGTCAGCGGAAGTCTGGGGAGCGGTGAGCTGGTGGTGCCGATCGTGGCCGTTTCCACGGCGCAAAAAAAGCTGCCGGCGGGAACGGGTTATATCCTTGCAGGATTGGGCATCCTGCTATTTGTATTGATGCTGACCATCATCGGGTCGAGCGTGGCCGATGGGATAACACCCAACGGCGAAGCGGTGCCTGCCGGCCGCCGCCGGGCCCGGCGGGTGGCGATGCTTGTCGCCGCGGTCCTCTCTTCGGGGATCGTTTTTGGCGGCAATGCCTGGTGGCAGCACTGGGCGGAGCGTTACCGGAAATTTATGTACCGGCCTATGCATGCGGTCTACCAGCTTCGAAGCGATAGCGGGGTGAATACCCTTTCGATCCGGATCGATACGGCGGGTGCGCAGCGAAAAGGCTGGCTCCCGTATATCATCCCCGATCATGGCAAGCTGATGCATCTCTTCGTGGTGCGGGTGCCGGCGATGGATGCCTTCGCCCACCTGCACCCCCTGCGGATCGATCCGCTGACGTTCCGGACCGTGCTGCCGCCGCTACCGAAGGGACACTACCTGGCCTTCGCCGATATCGTCAATCTCTCGGGGTTTGCCGAGACGCTAAAAGACAGCTTCGACATTGCACATGACCTGGCCGATAGCCTGCATCGTACCGATCCGGATGATGCGTATGCCTTTGCGCTGCCGGCTGCTGGCCCTTCCATCAGCAGGACCAGCAATAAGGAAACCATCGTTTGTGGCAAACCGGGCGCGGGAGTGCGGATGAAGGACGGTTCGACGATGGTGGCGGAAGGCGCCGTGGCCGGGAATCTCGAAGCGGGCCAGTTATACACCCTTTCCTTTGCGGTGCAAAATGCGGACGGCTCGCCGGCGGCTTTAGAGCCCTACCTTGGGATGATGGCGCATGCGGCAATCATCAAGGATGACGGAAGCACCTATATCCACCTGCATCCCGTCGGCACCTATTCGCTAGCTGCCCAGGAGGGACTGGTCGAGCGGATCGGTCAGCCGGCCAATGAATACCGTCTTCCTCCGCCGGTTGCGTTCCGCGACAGCATCGACCACCTGGTTGCGCGCTTGCGGGACATGAAGCCGGCCGAGCGGGAGGATTGGCTGATGCGGCAGATGAAGATGCCGGCAACGGGCGCGCCGGCGGACAGCAGCATGAAAATGACGAATATGGTCAGCTTTCCCTATACATTCCCGCAACCCGGGAACTACCGCATCTGGGTCCAGGTGCGGCGCAACGGGCAGGTGCTGACGGCGGCATTCGACAGGACAGTGAAATAGCGCTATTGTTCCAGGATGGCCACCAGCGCAATACCCGGCTGGACCGATATGCTGCCCCCTTGCACATTCATCGTCATAAACATCAGGATCGTCTTGCCGGCCAAGGGGAGACGCGCCACGCCAAAATCATATCTTTCCATTCGAAGGGTGTTCATATTCGTGCTGTCGGCCATCGAGCTATTCTCCAACTCGTATTCATAGGTCACTACCGGGGTATGAAATGCATTATCGGAACCGTTAGAGTGATGCATCCGCAAAAAGGGCATTGGTTTGTCGCCAAATAACACCCGGTTACCGGCAAGATCGAATCGAACGGAGTTCAGGTGCGCCGCATTGCCGGTTCCTTTGAAGGAAAGCTTATCTCCATTGGCAACGATCTCGAGTTTGTCCTCTCCAAATATCTGGTAACCTCGCTGGGCCGGGTCGGCCATGTCCTGGAAGCTCTTCCATTCTTCTTTCGTCAAACCCATTCTTTTCCGTATGCTGTCGGTTATGTCTGCGGTATTGCCCGACACCTTGCCGGTCGAATCGAACAGCCAACCCATTTTGTCCGCGAGCGCCTTCTGCACTTTGGCCAGGAGCGCTTTTTGATCGGACGTCAGTTGTTTTGTGGGATCGGGCCGCACATAATGTACAAGGTATTGTCCAGGCTTCAGCAACTGGCGGACCTGGGCAGCCGCGCCATTGGCGGCAGTTTGTGCCTGGGTAGCAGGGAGAAAGCCGAAAAGGAGCAGGAGTAAGGGGGTAAGGAGTCTCATGGCCACAAGATTAGGAAAACTTTATCTTATCCCATAATTTGAATGCCGATAACATCGATCGGATCGAACTGCTGACGGCGCCGGGCGCCAAATATGACGCCTCCGGAAGCGCAGGAGTGATCAACATCATCCTGAAAAAGAACAAACGGTTGGGCACGACCGGCTCTTACTCCCTGAATGGCGGCTACGGCTACTATGAAAAGGGCGGGGGCAGCGTGAACCTGGATCACAATAATGGAAAGACGGATTGGTATGGCTTCTGGTCTTTCCAGCACGATCATACGTTCGGCGGATTCAACGCCGACGGTCAGACCCTCAACCCGGTATTGGGTGGTCGCACCGGATTTGTCTTCCACGACACCACGACCTATATCAGCAACAATCACAATGCGTTGCTTGGCGTCGATACCCGGTTGAAACGGGGATGGACCACAAGCGCGAGCCTGAGCTACAACAACAGCCTGACCACAACGACTACCCATAACCGGTGGATCTATACTATCCCGCCGGACAGCTCGCTTTTCCTCGATGGGAACATTCACGGCCGTAGTCATTGGGAGAGTGTCATCGCATCCCTTTCCGCGGAGAAGGATTGGGGGAAGGGGGAAAAGCTGGTGGTTGGGGCCGACTGGCTGGATTATTCCAATAACCGGCCGAGCGATGTCCGGGGAAATTTTACGGACCGGCATGGAGAAATCGTGTGGCTCGCGGGCGACAGTCTTTCTGCTTCCTGGACCTGGGGCTTCGCTATGAATACTCCGACACCCGGCTGGATGATGCGGGCGCCGGTGTTCCGATCACGCGCCGGCGGCTGGGCGTGCTGTTCCCCAATCTCCTGTTGACGCATAAGTCGGGCGGGAATGGCCAGTGGCAGCTCTCCTTCACCCGGCGGATCACCCGGCCATCGTATAAGGACCTTTCTTCTTTTATCGGCTATGGCGATCCCTTTGCGGTGTTCACGGTCAACCCCTTTCTGAAGCCAACGATAACGAGCAATCTCAAAGCGGGTTATAGCTGGAAAGGTTATTCCTTTTCCCTGGTGCCGGGGCGGGATGACGATCCTATCTTCGGATGGGGCCTGACGACGGAGCCGGGTAGTAACCTCGTCTATATCCGGCCGGTGAACCTGGACTGGCAGAATAACCTCAACCTCGAACTCAACCTGCCGTTCCATATCGGCAACTGGTGGACGATGAGCTATGGATTCACCGGCGGATGGCGGCAATACCGGATCGGTTTTATCCCTACGCCGGTGGAAAAGACGGGGTTTGGGTATTCGATCAATTTCCATGAGAATTTCCGGCTGTCACCGCAGCTTTCGGCCGAGGTATCGGGATGGTATGAAGGGAAAAATTACGAGGCGACCAATAAGAACCTGGGCACCGGCCAGCTGAATGTTGGCGTAAAGAAAGACCTGGGAAAAGGCGCCCTGCAATTCACCGTCACCGATGTCTTCCGGTCGCTGAACTACAAGACCTATGTCGGTGTCGTCGGCAAGGACGCGTTCGATTCACACAACTACCTCAGCTACGATCCCGAGAGCCGGAAGTTTCCGCTGCTGCGGCTGACGTATTCCCGGTCCTTTGGTTCCACGACCCAATCGCGGACCCGGAGCGACCGTGCGAGGGAGGAGAAAGACCGGATAAAATAAGCGCTATCTTTGGGCCTGATCCCTTTTTATGAAAGATAATTTCTCCACCGGAGCCGATCAATACGCACTCTACCGGCCGACCTATCCGGCTGCGATGTTCGACTTTTTGCTATCGCTGGTCCCGCGGCGGGAGCGGGCCTGGGACTGCGGTACGGGTAATGGGCAGGTGGCCGTCGTGCTCGCGCAATCCTTCGACCGGGTAGAGGCCACAGATATCAGTGCGGCTCAACTGGCGAGCGCCGCCCCTCATGAGCGGGTCGCCTATTCGGTTCAGCCGGCGGAGAAGACCTCGTTCCCCGATGAGACCTTCGACCTGGTCACCGTGGCGCAGGCGATCCATTGGTTCGATTTCGACGCATTTTACCGCGAGGTGAACCGGACGATCCGGCCGGGAGGTGTGCTGGCCATTATCGGGTACAATCTGCCCCGGCTTTCCTCCGTAATCGATCCGGTGCTGGATCATTTTTACCGCGACGTGGTCGGGCCTTATTGGGACCGGGAACGTAGGTATGTCGACGAAGAATATCGCACCGTCCCCTTTCCTTATGCAGACATTGTAGCGCCGGCCTTTGCCATCGAGGTCGAATGGAACTTCGAACACCTGATCGGCTATCTGGGCACCTGGAGTGCGGTTAAACATTATCGGAAGGCGAACGGGGAGGACCCCGTAGCTGGTGTCAGCGCCGAACTGAGAAAATTTTGGGGCGATGAAGGGGTGAAAAAAGGGCGGTTTCCCATCTTACTCAGGGTGGCAAAACCCTGAACTTTTAATAAGCGATCTTGCTAAACGGCACGCCGACGGTCAGTCCGACGGCCGTGTGACCGGAGAATCCCGTGCCGGGCCCGATCGTATGTCCCAGGTCGTAAAACCGAACCTGGAATTCGAAGTTGACGGCCGGTTCCGCCTTTTTGTTGATCAGCACGATAGGGAAGCCGAGGATGGCATCGGTCGCGTGGACCTCGCCGATGGCTTGTTTTACGAGGAAACTGACGCCGATATGGGAGTTGGTGGGAAGATAGATGAGCTGTGCCTTCAGATCGGGCGTCAGAAAACTCCTGTAGTCCCCGATATAGCCATCGCCGGCCTTAAGAAGCGCATAGCCATCACAGGAATTGTTCCATTGGAGGTCACCCGCGACGGTAGCGAAGAGCCGGCCGAAACGGCTCCCTTCCCACAAACGCGTATGGGTCAGATTCAGGTGAAGGGGATAGGCGTGACGGGTTGTCGGATCGGCGCCGGCGGCAGCCGCGGTTTCAAAGTTCTCGGTGATGAGGGGAATATACACGCTGACGCTGGTCCAGTTGAAAGCCATTACGGTATAGTTAAACGTTTGCGCCAGGGTTTCCGCCTGCGCATGGGCGTATTCGAGTTCCATTTCCTGCTCCAGGTTGGCATCCAATTGCCGTCGGGCGATGCTTTTGGCCTTGGCCGGATCCTGACCGGGGATATCCTTTACGGGATCGATGGAGTCGAGTGCCGTCTCTTGCTCCGCGGCCCTCCTGCGGATCTTCGCCTCCAGTGAATGAAGGATACCCGCCCGAAGGGCGTCCATCGTACGGATCTGACCGGGTGTGGCGGTGACATGGGGATTGCCGATCCAGGTATGTTTGAGCAGGAATCCGAATTGATTGTTGTAGCGCCGGCCCGCGTCAGCGGCATTGAAGGCATCGCCGGCGTTAACCTGGGCGCCGAAGCTGAGGAAACGGCGAACGGAGGAATCGATGCCCGCGGGCTGCTTCATATTGTGATAGATGGCGACCGTGCCTTCGACGGCGTTGGCAACGACGGAGTTTTTGTATAGGGTAAGATCGTCCGGGGAGGACAGGTAATAGCCGGCCGCTTCGGAAAGAAAGAGATTCAACGCCCGGTTGGAAAGCAGCAGGTGCTTGCCGGGAGCAGGCGAGGGACCCGTTACGGCGGCATTGATCGTCCGCAGCCGGAGGATCAGGCTGTCGGGTGTCTGGGCGCCGGCGGTTTGCACCAGGAGCCCGGTCAGGATCGTTTGAAGCAGCAGCTTGCGCATAGCATCCGTTCTTAAACCAATCCCCAGGCTTTGAGGGTGGCGTTGGTAAACACCTGGCGGCAATCCGCATCCAGCAGTTTGTTGCGGGCGGCGATCCAGCTGGCCAGGTTGTCACCATACATCTTTTTCAGCCGGCCGATGTTCAGCTCGTTGATCTTCCCCCAATGGAAGGTAAAAGGGATATTCGCTTCCTCGAATTTCTTCCAGGCAGCCGTATAGAAAGCATAGGTTGCATCCGAGAAAGCCGCGTCCAGCTCCAGCACGCAGGTGTAGTCGAAATGCGTAAAGGCCAGCTTTGCCATGGACTTCTTTACAAACCGGCAGGCGAAGAGCCCCGCAAAGGGACCGGCTGTTTTGTTGATCTCCATCAGCAGGCTGACCGCCTGGCCCACATACGAAATGGGAATGCCGATGGCGGCGCTGAGCAGCTTCCCATGGAGCATGGTGTTGTTAAAGGTCTCGCTCAGCGTGCCCGTTTGTTTGGAGTAAGGAGTCAGGGCGCCCGCCAGCAGCTTGTTGACCAGCGCGGGCACCAGGGCCGGTACGACCTGGGTCAACCCGCCGATGAAACAGGGGGCATCGTCGCCCGGACCGATGCCGTTGAGGTTGGTCACGGGGGGAGTGTAGCCCGGTTTGAAAGGGCGTTTATACATGGTCGTGACATATGCGCCGCCGGCCATATCGTAAGGGTTGAGCGAGACGGCGAAATGGTAAGGCCGTTCGTTGCCGTTGGGCAGCTTTGCCTTGCTGAAATCGAGGGTCTGCATCAACTGTTGCAGGGTCGCGTCGTAGGGCATGCGCGACATATAGCTTTCCAGCAGGAAGAGCGGTTCGGTTTCGATCATCGCGCCGTGGATGATGCCGAAGCTGCCAAAGCTGACGAGGGCGGAGTAGAAGAGATCGTCGTCCTGTATCCGTTCGGCCTTTATCTTTTGGATGAAGCCGGCCGAGACGACAGGGTAGGAGGCCCGTTCGAGCCAGACATGCCGGGTGGGGCTGACGATGACGTGGAGACCGACCACAAATTCCTGTACGGCGCCGACATCGAAGGCCGAACCATGCGCGCCGGTCGCCATCACCCCGGCGATGGTCTGGCCGTTGCTGGCGCCGGAAGTCTTTAGCGAAAGGTTCCGGGATCGGAGATACCGGCTGAGTTCCCAGACGCCGTTGCCGCACTGGGCAAGGAAGAGTTTGCCCGGGTCGCCCTTATAGGCCGGGTCGACGCTGGAAGGGGAGATGTCGAACATCGCATTGAGCGGTTTGGTGTCCAGCATAATGCCGTTGTCTGCGGTGGCGATCTTCATCCAGGACCAGCCCGCGCCAAGCGCACGCAGCGGCAGCTTTTGCGCGATTGCCTGGGCGATAAGGTCCTGAAGGCCCTTTGTCGTATCGTTGTAGGTATCGACAGGGGAGAGCCCGGTTTCGTTGCCGAGGGTGTAAAGGTCCCTGATCTTCTCCACGAAGGTCTCGTGCCGGTTCTGCCAGGTGGTGAACCCTGTTTTTATTGTCTTCATGCCGATCGGTTTTAGGATTAGAGATGACCGCTGACCTGGCAGGGTTTGCCGCATTTCCACTGGAGTTTCATCGGCGACCAGATACCGAGCGTCAGCACGGTGATCAGCGAGTAGCCGAAGTTGTTTTGCACCTGCACGACCGACACGCCGTTGACATCCAGTGAATCGCAGATCGGGGTGGCGATCTCTTTGGGCGATTGCACCAGTCCCCAGAAGAAGGAGTGCGCGGTGCGGGTCTGGAACTCGGAACCCGGCTGGGCATGTGTGGCGATACGATAGGAATAACAGTTGGCGAAGAGCGTCCCGCTGACGAGTAGGAGCAAGAGGAGGCGAAGGTTTTGGGCAATGGTTTTGAATGACAACATAACAGTTGTTTTATATATGAATATATGTTTTTTCCCGAAATTCTATTAGCTTTAAGCACCTATGATCCCTAACGAACAGCTTTCGCTATGGTCGCGCATCCAGCAGTTCCCATTGGATGATGCAGCGGCGGCCCGCCCTTTTTCCGAGAAATTGACCTCCGAGCAGAACTGGACGCCTGCTTTTACAAAACGGGCAATCGCCGAATACCGGCGGTTCCTGTTTCTGTGCTGTATCTCGCCCGATGGCGCAGCGCCTTCCCAGCCCGTGGACGAGGTTTGGCATCTTCATCTTACCTACACGAAATCCTATTGGGTAGATCTCTGCCAGGGAGTGTTGGGCCGGGAGCTGCATCATTTTCCATCCGCCGGCGGTGCACAGGAAGAGGCAAAACACTGGCGATGGTATAACGATACCCTCGCCTTGTACCGGAGCACATTCGATGAGGAGCCGCCGGCCGACATTTGGCCCTCTGTTGTTTCGAAAGCTGCTGTGCCTTACATCCCATCCTTCCAGTGGAAAAGCGCTGAAGGCGCGGGTATCGCGGCCGTGATGCTGATGCCTTTTCTGTTCATTCGCGTCGCTTATGATACGTTCTCGCCTTTTGCGTTGGGTGGCCCCCATTTCCTGGTATTCTTCGGCGTCTTCTTTGTAGCGCTTGCGGCATCACTCTTCCTGATCCGGTGGAGCGTGCGCCGGGCGGTGTTACCGCTGATCGCGGAGAGATTTCCGCCGGATGCCACGCCCTTCCAGGTGGCGGATTGTCTTTACGGAAAGCATCGTGCACTGCAGGCGGGTATTCTCGACCTGCTCCAGCGAAACCTGCTCGAGGTCAGCGAAAGCCGGCAATTCCGGGTGAAGAATTATTCGTTCACGCCGTTGGACGGAGAGACCAATCCATTGATCCCGGCGTGGGCCGAAGAAGAGAACGGAAGTTTGCACAGCTACGAATACATTGCGGGCAACTGGTATGCACGGGAGCGTTTTTCACATCCCGCGCTGACGGCGCTTAGCGATCTGGCCAAACGCCAGGAACCCTTTTGGCAGAGTGGGATCTTTATCGTGGCCTGGTTTGGGATGGCCGTCGCGCGGATCGCTCAGGGTTTTTTAAACGGCAGGCCGGTTACCTTCCTTTTCTTCGAGACCATCGCAGGGGCGATCATCGGGACAGCCATATGGAAAGCCTTGTCCCCGAGGTGGATGATCGTGAGCCAAATAAAGGCGATGTATGAGGGGCGATTGCCGGAGTATGGGGACCGTGACCGCACCGTGCCGCTCTTTGTCCTCGAGGGCAATTCCGCCATTGCGGGCTTTGCGGAAGGCGCGCTGCTCATGGGCATGTTCGCAGCAGCCCGCCCGGCGAGCGGTGACGGCGGGTTGTGGATCGACAGTGGAGGAAGCAGTGACAGCGGTGGCGGCAGCAGTTGTGGCTCGAGCTGCGGGAGCAGCGGCTGCGGAGGCTGCAGTGGGAACTAGCGGGAATAATTTCGTATTTTAGAGATATGCAAATCTCAGCAAAGGTCGAAAGCCGGTTCCATACCCAAAATACGCAGGTGCAGACCAATGATCTGGCAAGGAATCTCCCGATACCCGTGAAGCCTGCCGGCTATGGCTCCGCTGTCAACGGTGGAGAATTGTTGATGCTGGCCCTGGCCACCTGCTTCTGCAACGATATCTACCGGGAAGCCGGAAAACGGAATATCGCCGTGTCAGCGGTCGAAGTAGAGTGCACCGCGGAATTTGGCGGCGAAGGCGAGCCGGGCCGCAATATCCAGTACACGGCCAGGGTGAGCGCGGATGCTTCGCCGGACGTGATCGAAGAGCTGATCCGGGCTACGGACCAGGTGGCAGAGATCCACAATACCCTGCGGCAGGGTGTGAACGTAAAGCTCGTGTAGTAACGCCCGCCTGCGACCCTGGCCATCCTGCTGGCCAAATCCACCGTCGTGGAAGTCCAATTCACACCCTATCCGCGAGAGGGACGGGCCGTAATATTGTTCCAAAAATACTATTATGGCTAATCAGGATTTCAGCACCCAGTTCACGGTCTCCCAGACCCCAAAGCAGGTCTTCGATGCGATCAACAATGTGAGGGGATGGTGGTCGGAAGAGATCGAAGGTGGTACGCAAAAACTCAACGACGTATTCACGTATCACTATCGGGACGTCCATCGCTGCAAGATGCGGCTCATCGAGGTTGTTCCCGAAAAGAAAGTGGTTTGGCTCGTGCTGGACAACTACTTTAAGTTCACCCAGGACAAGGACGAATGGAAGGGGAACACCATCGAATTCGAGATCACGGCGAAGGACGGGCAGACACAGGTCCGTTTCACACAGCATGGCCTCGTTCCCGCGTATGAATGTTACGACGTCTGCAACAACGCCTGGACCGGCTATGTGGGCTCCAGCCTGCGCGATCTGATCATGACGGGCAAGGGCAAGCCAAATCCAAAAGAGAGCTGATCGTCAAAGCTCTTTCTGGAAGCAGACGCTGTTTGGGCTTCCGATATAGCGGCCAAAAAGGGGAATGATTCGATAGCCGTTCTTTTGGTAGAAGGCGATCGCTTCCGGTTGATTGAGTCCGGTCTCGAGGACGCAGGCCGTACAGCCTCCTTCGCGGGCCCAGTTCTCGAGTTCTTCCAACAGGCGGGTCGCGATGCCATTCCCGCGGTTGGCCGGCCGGACGTACATGCGTTTTATTTCAGCCTTACCTTCTTCATATTCCCGGATCGCCCCGCAGCCGATGGGCCGATCTTCATTGTACGCCACCAGTACTTGTGGGATGGACCCGATGCGGTTGAGCTGTGCATAATATTCCTGCAGATCGCCGTCGCGGGCACGAAGATGGCGTTCCAGTTCGGCCGCGAGGAGCTGGAAATCGGGGGAGTCGGAATTAGTGCGGAGGATCGTCATGGTATCTGGCTCTTATCAGGCGATGAGTCGGTTTAGTTTCCAGGTGACCTCCACCGCTTTTCCCGGTTCCCGATTGATAATGCTTTCCAGCAGCTGCGCGTGAAGCGTTCTCAACTTTTGCAGCGAGTGGGTCTTCGAATGGCTTTTTTCGATACTCTTCCGGAGGTCCTGCAAGGCAAAGACCCGGTATAAATTGGCCAGAACCTTGTTGCCCGAGGCTTCCGCGATCGCCGTATGAAAGTCGATATCGGCCTCTATCCAGGGGATCGGCTCGCCGGCTTCGGCGGCGGAATTATGTCGTTGCCAGGAGGCCGTCAACGCCCGGACATGCTCCTGGGTCCGATGCAGCGCCGCCCGTTCGGCGATCTTGATCTCCAGTAATTCGCGCACTTCGCGGATATCCGCCTCGTCGCCACTCTGTAACAGTTGAGACAGGGGAGACTGGGCGGGCTTATTGGACAGGACGAAGGTGCCGAGTCCCTGCTGTACGCGGATGAGTCCGTTGTTCTCCAGTTTGCGGATGGCTTCGCGGATGCTACTTCGGCCTACTCCGAACTCACGGGTCATTTCATGTTCGGAGGGTAACTGCCGGCCGATTGGATATTCGCCCGATTCGATCCGCTCCTGCAGATGCTGGGCAACCATAGCCGAAAGGCTTTTTCGTTCGATGATTTTAGGGGTCATGGGGTTGTTATCTGGTGATCAGACAAGTAAATATAGAATTATTTGATGTTATTGCAAATACACCGGGGGGGCTTTATTTTACTGAAATATGCTTATCGTAATACAATGTAAGGACCAGGTAGGCCTTGTTGCCGCAATTTCCCGCGTAGTTGCAGAGGAAGGACTCAATATCGTCTCCCTGCGGGAGCATGTCGACCCTGCAGAGAGCCGGTTTTTTATCCGGGTGGAAGTGGACAGAGATGTTCCGGAGGAGCTGCTGGAGGCCCGGCTGCGCCCCCTCCTTCCCCCCGATGCCGTTGTATCGGTCAACCCGCATACCGAGAAAAAGATCATTGTGCTGGTGACAAAAGAATATCATTGTCTGTCGGATATCCTGGTGCGCCACCATTTCAAGACGCTGGGCGCTTCCGTCCAGCACGTCATCGGCAATTACCCGATACTGGGCGACATCTGCCGGCGATTCGAGGTTCCCTTTACACATATTTCCCATGAGGGATCGGAAAAGGAGCTGTTCGAACAAAAGACCCTGGACGTTCTGCTCCAACACCAGCCTGATCATATTGTGCTGGCCAAATTCATGCGCATCCTTTCACCTGCTTTCGTGTCGGCCTTTCCCGGGCGGATCATCAATATCCATCACTCCTTCCTTCCGGCCTTTGTAGGTGCCAACCCTTATCGCCAGGCCTTCGAACGCGGCGTCAAGCTGATCGGCGCCACGGCGCATTTTGTCACCGACCAGCTGGATGAAGGCCCCATTATCGCTCAACAGATCATTCCGGTGACCCACTCTTTTACCGTTGCAGATATGATAAAGGCGGGGAAGGAGATCGAGACGGCCGTGCTGGCCAGGGCCCTCCGGCTGGTGTTTGAGGACCGGGTGCTTATGTATAAGAATAAGACCGTGGTGTTTGAATAAAATTCAAAGATTCCACATCATCTTCAGCAAAATGATCCGTCCCGGCAACGCGTATGAACTGGCCGTAAAGGTATTGGCCGAAAGAGAAGATGCCCTATAGGTCGTTACATTCCCGAAATTAACGGCGCTGAGCTCGAAGAAGGTCTTCCATTTACCGACCCTGAGCTTTGCTGAGGCATCGGCAAAAAAACAGGCCAGGTCGTGATTGCCCTGCTGCCGGGTAAGGTAATGCTCGCCCGACAACTTGAATTGCAGATCGGTCAGGGGATTGTATTCCAGGGAGGCTCGCTGCTGCAACTGATCGAGATGGCTGGCCGAAGCATCTACCGCCGAATGGCTGGCCGTCCGGATGAGTGTGACCTTATAGTCAAGGATCACATGATCGCCGACTTTGGTGTCGGTTCCGAGCGAACCGGTTTCGGTCGTAGTGTTGAACGGCAATAACTGTTCATTCTGAAATTGCACGGATTGGGCGCTTTGCCACTGCAGCCCGGCGCTAAAGGTGGTTTTCAAAACAAAGGAATATTTGCTCACGGTGCCACTGACCGTCCACGAACTCGTAGCATTGGGAAAAGGCAGCATCACCTGCTGCTGCAGGTTGTCGGCAACGATGATCGAGGCTATCTTATTCGCAGCGAGATGGTCATAGCTGATATTCAGGCTTGCAAAAAGGAGGCGCAGCGACCTGCGGTAACTGAACCCCGCTGAGGCATGCTGGGCCTGCTTTTCGACCAGGTCTGAACTATTGGCGTAAAGGGTCAGGTAGTTCTTCAAAATAGTACCTGGGTAAATATCCTCGATAGTACCCGTCTCATTGCGGTAATAGTAGGATAGGGAAAGATAGTTTTCGGTGCTAACCCGGTATTTTACCCTTATTGCCGGGTTAAAATACAAACGCGTCGACTGTTTGTCCAGCGCATACCGGTGTTCCGAATAGTCAATCTGTTGAAGGCTCACCGGCAGGCTGAGGTTTGCCTGGAAGATCGTTCCGGGCAGGTCATAGTCCGCGGCCGCATAAAGTTTCGTCCGGGTCCAGTTCAAATGGTTCACCGCGCTGTCCGACTGCGGGGTGAGCTTGTCATTCACCTGCGCCACGTTGAGGTTGGATAGTAATGTTTGCGATTGTGCGCTCAACCCCGCCTTGTAACTCTGCGTGACAACACCGGAGGGAATTTTGAGGGATACATAATTGGTGGTATACCAGGTCGGCACATTTACGGTTTGTATCAATTGGTCATATTGACTACCTGCGTTAAAGATCGCCGGCTGATAGTCGGGACCGATAGTCCTCTTTTCCGGTTCTGCTGAGCGACTGATATAGGAATAGGTTTGGATAACATCGTGCGATCGTAAGGACCGGATCAAATTAAATTCATTGGAGAAGCTCAGCTGGTTATCGTGAAATACCTGGTTTACCGCGGCGTCGCCCGTGGTCAAAGAAGAATGATAAGCCAGCCGGTTGTTATCCAGCACAAACGCATCATCCAGGTAATACTTGTTCGTGTTATTATTCAGCGTAAACTGCATGTGCAGGTTATTGGGCTGAAAACGGGTATGCTGGGTTTCCGTATACCGGACGGTGTCGCCGGGTAGAAAGATGCTGCTCTGCTGACTGTAATCCTGCCGCTGGTTATCATGGAAATACCAGGCATTCATCCTCAATTGCAGGCTGTTGTGCATTTTGACAAGATCATTGATGTTGAGAAGCCCGGATTGATTGAACAGGTACCTGTCCCGCGATAAAGCCGGGTTGTTTGCGGTGCCCAGGGACAGCAAGGCCGCCGGCATGGCATTATCGATCAGTTGCTGGTAGTTGGTTAAGTTGTGAGCGACCAGCTCCTGCTGCAGATCATACCCGGTATTGTTTAATTTCAGGTAATTGATCCCTTTGAAGTTGTCTTTGAACAACATCGCATTCCCATCGGCATCATATTTGCCCGGCAGGCCCGCACCCACGCTCTCCTGCCCGATGACTTGCATTCTCGCGCCTTTCTTGATGGCCAGGTTCAGGGCCACGTCTTCGCTCATCACCTTATTCTGCAATACCTTGATCGGCTGATCGCCCTGGATCACCTGCACCTGGTCCACAACGCCCTGCGGAATAGTCGATGTGGCTATATTATATCTGTCATCCAGCAGGTTGTCACCATTGATATACAGGTTTGAGATCGGTTTGTTGTTATAAAAGACCGTTCCGTCAGTACCGACAGTTATGCCCGGCAATTTTTTAAGCACATCGCCGATCACCCGATCCTGTGCACCGGCAAACTCGGAAACTTTGTAACCAAGCGTATCGCCATGTATTCGCAATACCGGCCGGCTGTTTTTGATCTCGACCGACCGCAGCTGGTTCGCGGAAACGGTCATGGTGAAATCATAGGCAAGGTGAAGGTCTGCGACCGGCCGGCTCTGCGTTTTGTAACCTATACTCGTTGCTTCTACCACCAGTCCGACTAATGACGCACCCAAAGGGATATGCAAAGTATAAGTACCGATAGCATCGGTAACGGCATAACCGATAATCCGGTTGTCAACGGAGTTTTTCAGGTTGATGCTGGCATAGGGAATCCCCTTCCCTGTGCTATCCCGTATTGTACCGCTGATCGTTTGAGCGAAGCCTGTAATGGAAAGTAATAAGGCAATGAAAAGCAGGACCGGAGTCTCTATCGGTTTGCCTGTCATTTCTCAGGTAATTCGATGGGGTTATTGAGGGGGGGCCCGGCAGGACGGCCACCCTTTGGACCAACAACGATATGATCCATTTTGGGACCATCGTTATGGCTGTTGGCTTCATTCATTGCCTGGGCAAACGCGGCAGGATCCCTCTGAAAGGTCGCCCGCAGCTTGTCAAATTCCTTTTGTGTGGTTTTGGTCACGAGAGATGTCGGTGGCATTATCACATTCGGGTCATCATTCAGACCCCGTACTATTGGCGGGAGATCCTTATCCTCTGTTTTGTTGGCTGCCGCCTGGTCCTTTGGCAGCGACGGGACCGTCTTCTCCACGCCGTCAAAGGCAAATACCACTTCATTTTTCGTATCACGGGCATCCACAATGACCCCGGGCAGGCCGTTCAATTTCCAGGGGCCGGTATGTGCGGGCAGATCCGGGCAAAACCATGCGATATAATCCCGGCCAAAAAAATGGCCCATGGCCTTCTGACAATGGAGGCCCCCAAAGATGGCTGTGTCGCCGCTGATGGTCCAGTCGATGCTGGGCATCGGGCCTTCGATGAGATAGTCCCCCATCAAGTTCTCTTTGATGTATAATTTCTGCTCACCCGGATACTCATAGTACCGGGTCGGAGAACCTACACCCCGGCGGTTGATTCGGACATTCCCGTCCGGGCTGTTGGCCACTGCCTCCGCCCAGGCCTTCTTGAACTGTTGATCTGCTACCAGTCCGTCGTAGCTTCTGTAAGCGCTCGCGCTTTTACCTACAAAAAGTACCATATTTTCCGTGTAGGGGTTCGCCCGGTTGGAAGTGTCCCTTACGTGGGAGAACTTATAGTGCACCATCAACCATGCCGTATCGGGCTTTTGCGCTTCAGCGCCGCTAAATACGACCAGTGCGGTAACTGCCATTAGTAGTTGCTTTTTCATGGTTCTTGCGATTTTTCAACAATACTATTTCCCGGAAACCGTTTGCCGAAAAGGCAGGTGGGAACGAGCGTTTGGAAGTGTTGAAAACCGGCTATTTGTGATCCGGGATTTCAAAAAGCCTTCGTTCGGAAGGCAATCCGGCCGGTTACTCACCTATTTTTTGACGGAATGCATGATAGTATACCTTTGTTACAATGCTAGGGGCCAAAAAGAGACTTTGGATAGAAATTTTGCTTCACCTCGTATTTTGGGTGGGCGTCTTTTATTTACTTACGTCATTGGACAGTTCGCATATCCGGATATCGGTTAAGACCGGCCCTAATTCGAAAATGATGAGAGACGGGTATGATGATCGCCCCGTCGCTGCCTATATCTATATAATTTTCGTTTTCCTGGCGGCGCTTTTTTATGGTAATGTATTTTGGCTATTCCCGAAAATCATCCGAAATAAGAAGAGAATAGCCCGGGTGACGATTTGCGCTGCGTGGTTCACGATACTTTTTGGCGCGAATTACCTTCTCAACCGCCCCTTGTTCGAGCAGGCAAATCCGGCCCCCATACCGGTTCCCCTGTTGATCTCGAAGGCAAACGGGCAAACTGCATTCAGACCGGTGCAGCCCGGCGATCCTCTTCCGCGTCCCCGTTTCGAAGCCATTACCTTTATGATCAGCGACTGGCGCCAAATGCAGCCATTCATCCTGTTTGCCTTTCTGGTCATAGAGGGTGTAGCGCTTGCCTGGTTCTTCTTGAAGGCCTGGGCAAAAAGCGAACTCATTCAGGCCCAACTACAGGCCAGCCAGCTGAGCACCGAGATCAAGTTCCTGAAATCGCAGATCAACCCGCATTTCCTGTTCAATACGCTGAACAACCTGTTCTCGATGGCGCAAGGCAAGGGAAACGATGAGTTGGCCGACGGCATTTCAAAACTTTCCGGGATGATGCGCTATATGTTGTATGACAGCAATGAGGAACGTGTCCCGCTGTGCAAGGAGATTGCCTATCTCGAGGAATGTATCACCCTGAACAAGCTGCGCTATGCCGACGAGGAAGTAAAAGTGATCTTTGATCACACGGGAACCGCCGAAACCCGTATCGCGCCGATGCTGTTCATCCCTTTTGTGGAAAATGCCTTTAAACATGGCGTAGCCATCGGGCAAAGGTCGGCAATACGAATAGCTATAGCGGTTTCCGGTCAAAAGCTGAACTTCAGCTGCGTAAACACGGATTACAGCCGAATAAAAAAAATGGATATGCAAATGAGCGGTATCGGGCTGGAAAATGTCAAACGAAGGCTGGAATTGGCTTACCCGGCCAAACACCTGCTGACCATCGACAGGGAAGAAGGGAAATTTATAATTAAACTCGAGATCGATCTGTCATGATCACCTGCATCGCTATCGACGACGAACCCAAGGCCCTCGAGGTGATCGAACGGTATTGTCAAAAGATCGGTTTAGTCAGCCTCAAGGCTGCCTTTCGCGAACCGCTCAAGGCGATCGAGTTTCTCAACCGGGAAAAGATCGACCTCATCTTCCTTGACATCAATATGCCGGACCTCACCGGAATGCAACTGCCGCAAACCCTGTCGCCACGCCCCCTGATCATCTTCACCACCGCCTACAGCCAGTACGCCGTGGAAAGCTATGAGCTGAACGCACTGGATTACCTGCTGAAGCCGATCACTTTCGAGCGATTTCTTTTAGCAATCAATAAAGCCGCGGCGGCACTATCGCCTAAAAACCCCGCCGGCCCGGATGAAGAGCCTGCTGTATTTATCAAAAGCGGGCCGCAGACCTACCGGGTTAAGGTCAGCGAGATTCTATACCTTGAAAAGAACGGCAATTACATTACCATTTACCGGAAAGAAGGGAATATCCTGCTCCGTGAGAATATGGGAGATATTTTTGACCTTCTTCCCGCGGCGGATTTTATCCGCGTGCATAAATCGTACGTGGTCGGTATCCGGCATATCAGCATGATCGAGGTTCATCAACTCATTGTGAATGGTGAAAAGATACCTATTGGCAGTACCTATCGGGATTCGCTGCGCGACCGGCTGGGAATAGGTTGAGATGGATTTAAATGATTTAAATAAGTAATCTGGTAAGCATTTCCCTGTTGAGATGGGCGTGCCTTGCACCTGTACTCGACAACATTTTAATTCGCCGTTATGTGACAGCAAAAAATTTGATTATATTTGTCATATGGCTCTCTCCACCCATGATACCAACCTTCTTCAGAAATACTTCGCCGATAAACCGGTGAAGAGGGTTTATCTGTTTGGGTCCTATGCGCGAAACACCGCCGTTAAAGGAACCAGTGATATAGACATATTGTTGGAATTGGATTATTCCAAGCCCATAGGAATGAAATTTTTTAGCTTTCAGCGGGAACTGGATGACCTATTGCACAATAAAGTCGATGTCGTTACCAGTGACGGCCATTCCAAATACGTTCAGCCGTATATCGAAAAAGACAAGATCCTGATCTATGAAGCCACCGCTTAGCGACGAGCTGCGCGTCCGGCATGTATTGGATGCGATTAAGGAAGTAGAATTCTATCTATTAAATGTATCCTTGGACGAATTCCTCTCCAATTCAGAAAAGCGGTTCGCTACCATTAAACAAATTGAAATCATCGGCGAGGCCTGCGGCCGCATTTCTTCTCCGATAAAAGATAAGTATCCTTCCATAGAATGGAAGAATATCGTTGGCTTTTGAAATATTTCCATTCATGAATATTTTGGTGTCAATTTCCAGATCGTCTGGCAAATTGCACAGAACGATCTGCCCATACTTAAACAACAATTTACCGTAATATTAGATGGATTTGCCAATGGTTAAGTGTGGCAAGCCTATTCGGCGATAAGGAGAATTGGGGGCGGTTAGACTATCCGGATAGACCGCCTTAATTCATTTTTTTTGACTCTATTTGCGCCTATTTGCCGGCTCGAATCCAGTGCGGCTTTTGAGTTCGAATCCGTATTTGTTGAGCATCAGTGAACAGTATTTTCATTCCAAAATTGTTCACCGATTTGTTCACCGGGCTGATCTTGAAGTAAAGAGCTATAGCAAAAATAGTCAAAGCCAGTCAATTCCGATGCGAAAAATTGCGACTGGTGTAACAGTTTATTTATGGCTTGGCGCCTCTTTGAATGGGTGCAATGCCGCTCAATTTCTCGGAGAGGTCCAGGATGTAGTCTTTTTCTTCAATTCTATTAAATAGCGAACCGATTTCCTCCGGAATATTTGAGTAACCCAAATACGAACCCATGATATGTCCGGCCATGGAGGCATTGGTATCGGTATCGCCTCCACAATTGATCAACTCACCGATAATTTTTTGAGGATCGGTCTCTCGAATCTTTTGCGAGGAAAAAATGGCAAGCGGCACTGATTCGGCTACGTGGCCAGAACAGCCGATCAACTTTGCGGCCTTTGTGATGGTGAGGGAAGAATTTTCCTGCAACTTCAGCAGATTGTCTCGGACCAATGTATCCGGAATTTCGGAAGTAATGAGACTGATCAAGTCTGCCCCTTCGCGCCACGAACCACATATGATCGAATGTATGGCATATAGGATGCTGAGCGCTCCAACATAAGCCTCGTCATTCTTGTGAGTTATAAAGCAAACGTCCCGGATCATGGTTCTTTGGTTGGGTACATCTAAGAAAAAGGCCAGCGGCGCAATCCGCATGGCAGCCCCGTTTCCCGCAGCATACTCTCCGGTCCGACCTGAAAGCGCCCAGTGCGCGCCAACCTGCAAATCTCTTAAAGCCTTCAATGTGCTTGAACCCAATCCGACCAGCCGGTGTTGGTTGTACCATTTTAGGAAACTCTGGGCGATATCGGAAGGGGAGACCTTCTGCTGTTCGAAAATCGATTCGCAAGTTGCCAGTGTTAATTGTGTATCATCCGTGATCCCGGAGATATGGTCAAAACTGAATGGTCGATGCATACTCTTGGACTCGTGGTAGCTACCCAAGGCATCTCCCACTGCGCCCAGGACCAGGCAACCTTTCAATCTGTCGTGGATATTTTTAACCATTACTTGAATTGATCGCGAAGGCGATCATCCATTTAATGCAATTTAAATTTTATCATACAATTAAATTCGCTTAAGTTTACAATCTCCACTTTGCTGTGTTCCTCTTTTCAAGTCTGTCTAAGTTTCCCGGCCAAATGAGTTGGTTGTTGAAATTTAAACATCATACATATGGGAACGTATATTCAAACCGCTTTTATCCACGAGTTTAGTTTTGCGGTGCCTACAACAAAATTGCAAGGGATCTCCCTGGATGAATTTAAGATCAAGGTGGCAAAAACTGTTGTGGGTAGTTTGGATTGCTTTAGTTACGAAGCCAGGGGAAGCTTCCTTACATGGAACCTGAAAAGCGAGGCAAGGCGAAAGCACCTTGTTCCGCTACTGGAACGTTATTATGCGGATTTCTACGGGAAGGATAGCAAAGATTTCGTAGCTGATTGCAAGCCTGTCATCAGCTTTTTGGGTGGTGATCCATCGGATGACGATTTGACCAACCGGGCGGAAGAAGAGGGCTTCAGTACCTTTTATCCCTCGGACGATTGGTATCGGTTCCCAACGGTGAATGGCCTGGAGGTACAAGTAAATGTCTCTTGTGTGTCATTGAGCTCTGAGGGCAAGGTCTTGGTAGAGGAAATGGGGAAACATCTTGCCTTTTTTGAAAGGGCTTTGCGTTTGGCTTATGGTGATAATCTGAATTAGTCAAGACTTGATCTGACAATAGGGGTTAACTTTAAGTTACCACACTTATTAATCAACCCCCAAAATGTCAGATCATGAATCAGGAATCTAAGTTAATCAAAAGCAAGTTAGGACTGCTCAATTTGGCAGAGCATTTAGGCAATGTCTCTCAGGCATGCAGAGTGATCGGCTACAGCCGAGATAGCTTTTACAGGATCAAAGAATTGTACGACACAGGTGGAGAGGCTGCTCTACAGGAAGTTAGCAAGAGAAAGCCGTTACTGAAGAATAGGGTCGAACCGACAGTCGAGGAAGCCGTTGTGAAAATGGCTCTTGATTATCCCGCCTATGGGCAATCCCGAGCCTGCAACGAGCTCCGTAAGCAGGGAATCTTTATCTCCGCCGGCGGCGTCCGGAGCGTCTGGCAACGGCACGACCTGGAGATCTTCGACAAACGGCTAAAGCGTTTAGAAGCCCGTGTAGCGGAGGAAGGGCTTATCCTTACCGAAGCCCAGATGGTGGCCTTGGAGCGGAAAAAGGAGCGCCGGGAGTCTTTTGGTGAAATAGAAACGGAACATCCCGGATATCTAGGTTCGCAGGACACCTACTACGTCGGCAATATCAAGGGCGTCGGCCGCATTTACCAGCAGACCTTTATCGACACTTACAGCCGGGTGGCTTTCGCCAAGCTCTATGAAACTAAGCATGCCATTACTGCTGCAGATGTTCTGAATGACCGGGTCCTGCCGTTCTTTGAGGACCGTCAAATACCCTTGCTCCGGATACTGACGGATCGCGGCAGCGAGTACAAGGGCAAGCCAGAACACCATGAATACGAGCTGTACCTGGCTATTGAAGGAATCGAGCACAGTAAAACGCAGGTCCGCCATCCTCAAACCAATGGCATTTGTGAACGACTGCACCGCACAATGCAGGAAGAGTTTTATGCAATAGCTTTCCGAAAGAAGTTATACAACAGCTTTCCAAATTTACAGGGATAATTGACGCTGGCGCAGGGCGATATCAACGTGTTCATTATTAACCTTTTACGCACGACATAGGTGCTAAATTCACAAGCCAAAAAATGCGTAATTTCATGGTAAATCCAAAGTAAATTTATGGCTGAAATTGAATGGAAGGGTTTCGATGGAACGGCGTTTCAGGTCCTGTGCAATGTTATCTTGTATCATATAGTCTCTAAAAAGGCCAGCCTTTATTCCGCGCCTGGTACCGACGGTGGGATTGATCAGTACTTTGTTGGGACCTGGCAGGACCAAACTGGTAAATGGCGCTTTCAGGATAAATTCAAGAGTACAGAAAAGGGACTTGCTCTTGCCCAGCTCCGCAAAGATATCCGTGACGACATCAACAACCATTTTAAGGGAGAAGACTACATCGTTTTTTTGACGACTGTGAACCTACGTCCCGATGAGGATCGAGAGTTAAAAGACATTGCCGCTGCCACCTTTGCTGGGCGTGGGGACAAAAAGCCGGCAACCGTCCTAATTTGGCATCACGCCACACTCGAAACGATGATCCTTTCGAATCCAATCATTTATAATCATTTTTTCGCCCGGGGTAAGGCACTTTTAGAAAATTACAGAGTTCATTTTTATCGGCAGCTGCATGCTCCTGATCTCCGCGATACCTTTGCTAATCCGTTTTTTGGTCGTATCGACAAGATAGAAGAATTACGGCATTTTTTGTCTGGTCCCGATGCAATGGCCGTTCTAACAGGGCCCGGTAACTATGGTAAGACGCGGACGGTGATCCAGTTTTTTGAGACGGTGATTGATTTAAACGAAGATTGGCTCGCGCTAGTCCTGAAACCCAATGGATTTTCCGCCAGTACCTTTGCTCAGCTTTTGTTGGGGGAAAGAAAAATGGTCGTCCTTCTGGATGATGCACACCGTCACCTCGACTTGCTTGCCGACATAAAGAACGAGGCGGAGAAATACCCAGGAAGAATAAAGATTATTCTGACAGCCCGTACTGACTTCTTTGCTGCTATTTTGGGCAGCCTTCCATCTCACAGTAAGACTGTAAGAGAAGTTCGATTTGTGCCTTTATCGCCAGTAGAAACAAAAGAGATCATTCGTTCGTTGCTGCCCTTTCATCCGGAAGAGAATCTACAATGGCTTCGGGGACATTCGCTCGGCGTGCCTGGGGTGGTGGTCGCCTTGTGCTATCTTGTCCAACGAGGTGTCCATCCTTCTGGAATTGCGACGGATAACGTTTTTGACGAATTTGTAATTAAGATGGTCGGCGAGGCGATCGATATGACTGAAAGAGCGACGAAACTGGATAAACGCACAATTCAGAAAGTGATCCGCTTATTGGCCTTGTTGGCGCCTTTGGCGCCGCGGGATGAGGACTATTCGTTGCTGGCAGACCTGTCGAATTGCGCGGTGGAGGAAATTGACGAGATCATTGCCGCCCTACAGAAATGTGGTTTAGTCAGGACAGATCCTGAACTTGCGATAAAACCAGATCCAGTGAGCGATACCTTTCTGCGGCAGACGTTCGAGCAAGGCAAGAGGTGGGTACAAAACTTCATCGACAATCCTCTGCTGGTGAAGTATTTCGGTAATATGGTAAACAATCTCCTGGAAGCCCAGATTGCCAACGTGGGCGGTAAGGCACTTATTGAGGATTTGATTCGCAAATATATAGAGCAGATTAAAGAAGCTACAGTCACTGAAGCGGCCGTTCGCCGCGTACTGCAGACAGCAATCCGGCTAGCCCAACGCAACCCACACATTGGCTTGCAAACCCTTGAGGTATTTTTGCAGGCCTACGTAAATAAGAGCCATCCATTGCACCAGGCAACGGTCTTGACGGAATCGCCGTTTGGCCGACTGAAGGAAGATGCAATGACACTTCTGGGACGCTTGTTCCGATCATCCGGGAACGAGGGGAGTTTCCCCGTATATTGGGCAATGTTTTTGAGAATGAATGAGGAGTTTAATGAAATGCAGTTGGTCTATCGTTGTTTTGGATTTGGACCTTACGATTTCGAAAATTCGCCACTACGAACTGGGCCGTGTTGCCATCGTCAACGCTTCCTAGTTGATAAGACGAAGACGTTTTTCACTTCTAGCGACTCCAGAGAAGTAGAGATAGCACTAACGACTGTAAATTGCCTTTACGTCGACGATTACCATACCGGGGACGTCATCGATCCCTATACGAATGAGATGCATTTTATTAATGGGAGAGTGCCAAATTGCGCCCATACAGGCACAATTCGTAAAGATCTGATGGCCGGCCTGATTGCATACTACCGGAAGCATCGTGGGAACCAAGACCTTGATCCGCAGTGGTTTGCCAGAATAGGTCGGGTTCTCCATTTTCAGTTTAGTTTTGCTCAGCGAAAGTATGAAATTGATGAAGCAGAGGCATTTGCGCTGGCAATGGAATACACTTCTGAATTATTAGCCAATGATGCAACCCCTATCGAACGCGCCGTGATTGCATCAGCTAACAAACTAGGAAAGCATCGGGAGTTAAAACCTGCTTATGCAGCCCAGCATCAGCGGCTCGATGAGCTATTGGATGCCGGATCGCCCAAAAGTCGAATGGAACTATTCCTTTCAACTCGGCGTTACGACTCCAGGGATATTCAGGATAAGTTGAAGCAGATATTTTCACTTTATCCGGGTCCCGCAGAAATGATCGAAGATCTGAAATCTCTCCTCTGTTCATGCGATAATCTTTTGCCGGAGGTGTTGATGACTGTTGCGAGGTTTCTTGGGATCGACCATTCAACATATGCCCTTGAGCTTTACAGCTATGTTATTGAACGCGCACCTGTTTACATAAGAGCCTTGTCAGGTATCACAGACTACTTCTGGAACGATGATACGGTTTTTTACGGATTGATTGATCGTCTATGGGCGTTGGAGGACATATGGGAGGCAAAGCCGCTTGTAGTTGCCATTCTGGCATCCAAACAGCGCATCGATCATGGACGGATTCAAACAAGAGACTTAAACTATTTCGAGTGGGCCATTGCGGACGGATCCAATTTTTCCTGCTATCAGTTGACGCATAACTTATATCGCTTCTCGTCCGTTGACACCCCCCGGACGTTCGATATGCTGAAGCAGTTGGCGGAGAAGGTAAAGCACAACAGTATTGATGAGATTGTCTATGGTATTGCTGCAGATATACCTTTCTGCGATAGATTTTCGACCCAGGTGATAGATTTCTTCAAGCTTATCGCCTCCTTTGTCGACCCGATCTCTAACCCGTTCCTACCCGCGTTAACATTCATACACAAATCCTTGGGCGACGCGGGTCTCTTCGAGTTCCTCGCGAACGAAGCCATGAGGCGAAACGGGGAGGGTTACTATACTTTCTGCCGCGCCTGGTATTATGGTGATCTAACCTTCATGGCCCGGTGTGACCTTTTCAAGACATTTTTGACGTGGTTGCCTTCATGTCCGCAACTATTGGATCGCCGCTTAAGAGAGGAGTTGCTCCAATACTTCAGGCCAGGGCTTTCGAAAGAGCCAGGCGACATTGTCTATTTCAGTCATTTCTTTGAAGGGGTGATCGAAATGTGCACTTGTCAGAATGAATTGGAGGATTTGGCGGTCGCGCTTCAGGGGTATGGTGTTTATGATGCGACTACTCTAGGCATTCAGTGTCGGCTCATTAATAAGATGATGGCTATCCGTCCCGGATTTTGCGACACGGATAAATTACTTGGTGGATCGTACATAAACAATACTAATATCGGAAAGCGGTCGGTCCCCGGTCACCCTAGCATTGAAAATAAAGAAAAGGAGCAGTTCCTAACCAATTACTTGGCTGAACATATTCTCCCTAACTATATTCAGAAGCTCTTAACAGAAGCCTTGCGCATTGTACGAGAAGAAATGGAGCGAGAGACATTGCCGCTAACCTGGTAAGGACGTTGATGCTTTCGCCGCCATTATTTGCAAAAAGTGATCTATAATCAACAATGGTCAGTTATTTTTTTGAGAATTTGAGTCGCCGGTTCTCTAATGAGAACGATTTATCAGACGTAACCTGGGTGATGGCTGAATCCGTTCCGATTTTCCGGCAGCTTTTTGTTAAATTTTTCTTTAAGGAGGTTTCCGACTTGTCAAAGTTGGAGATTTTTAGAAGAGAACATATGGAGGGAACCAACAGAGTTGACTTCTATATCAAAATTGAAGGCCAAGAATTTGTGATCGAATGTAAGGTGATGGATAGAAATCAGCATTTTATTGAGTACAAGGAGCAATGGCCAAAAGCAAGACATGGTTATATCTCCAACTATGCGATTGACCCTGAGCCGAATTTCGAAATGAGAACATGGGAGGAGTTTAGCAAGTATTTGAAGAGCAACAAAGACGTTGCAACAATCGACGCATCAAGTAGGGAGTTTATTCATGGATATGGCTCGTACCTCAAGAAAGTTTGTTCGATAATTGAATTGAAAAAAATAATGATCAATAACTTATCAGCTCTTTACCATTTTAACCTGCTCGTAAAGAAAATTGTACAATCAATAGCAGGGTACAAGTCCCACGTGCATAATGCCAGCAAGCCATTTGAGGAAAATCGCTCTGGCCGCTTTTTTTGCCTGCAAAGAGATAATGGTCCAACGATTTATCCCTGGCTAGGAGTCTACTACACCGAAACGGTTGGCATTTTTATGGGATTTGACAAAGGATGGTGTAAAGCTATTTTTGACGTTATGCCAGAGCAATCGACAGTCGGCGGCCAGCACTTCAAAGCGCCCTACAAAGACTATGAGGAATTCCCAGCCGTATGGTTCGAGTTAAAAGAAGAGTATTTTGAATTGTTTAATAGCGAGGAGACAACCTTGGAGCAGCAAGAGGCATTATTAAGAGGCTTCGTTCAGGAGGTACTGGCAACCGTAAGTCCTTACTGGCTTAGGTGAAAGATCCACCAAGATTTATAGCGGCATGATGTAATTTCGCTCCGAAGCGCAGGAGTCGTTCACCAGTAGCATATCAGCTTACGGTGATGGCTCCCCCAATTTTTGAAGGAATAGGTCCCTTAGCGATTCTAGTGCTTTCCAATAGGCGGTAAGAATCAACTTCCACGAATCGGAGTAGTAAACGACCGGCGGGGTAATGCCCATTTCCCGGTAAGCGTCAATTGTCTCCTTCTTGTCCTTGTGGGATGGATAGGCATTGCGAATGGTGGTGATATTCCGCATGGGACGAATGATATCGGTGGCGTCAGTTGTTAATGTTTGAACAAAGTCGGAAAGTAGGGATATGCTCCTGACTTGGTTATTAGGGGGATTTGTCAACTTTCGCAGGATGGGGAGATTCAAGTCCCCCACCGTTGTAGCAAGGGAGACGACCCGGGTATAGAAGGCCTCCTCATGGGTGACTTCCTTATGAAGATCGAGAATATTTTTTATATCAGGATGCAAAAACAGCTCTTCTTTATATTTAGCCTTGAACAAAGCATTAATTGTGGTTCTCGTCTTCAGGATCCATCCGCCCAATTCTTCAGCTGTCTGCTCGACGGTCAGTGACCGCGGCAGTTGCTCGACTGTCCGCTGAGGGAGTTCTACCAGGAATTCAGCATCCTTAACGGGGATAAGGTCTTGTGCCGTGTACTGTGGCAGGCTTCGCAGGTCCCGTGCCCTTATTTCAACATCCTCGTGTTGTTGAAGGTCGCCTTGTAGCAGCTTTCGGGCGATATGATCTTTGGCATGAAGGAGTAATAACTGCTCGCCCGGCCGGTCTGCGGCAAAAGACAGGTTCCAGGTTCCAGCCACAACATCCGTTGCATGCATAGTGATCGAATAGTTAGCTTCGCTTTGATCCGGTACTATGACGTGGTAATAAAAGATGACGCTCTGCTCCGCGACGTTTGTCGGCGATAAGTACTTTGCGGAAAAAAATTTGACTACCTTAATTCGATTGTGGGCAAGTAAGGCGCGAGCCAGCTGTATCCCCTTACTAGTAATCACTAAGCTATTCCCAAAACCTTGCCTGGTGTTGAGATAGTCACCTTCCGAGAGCTGAAAGATCAAGATTGGCAGGTCGGCCGTCGGCAATCCGATGAGTCGAGCGAGAATCGCTGGGTCGAATCCATATTTGGGGTTATTCTTCGTCTTTAGAAGGAGCAGGCACAAAAATTTCTCTTCGTTTGTCATGGTATTGACGGATGGACTACCGATTTGTGGAAAAAAAGCCGAAAGAATATTGAGTACCTGGGAACAGGCATTCGCAAATTCTTGGCTCGAATAGATGGAAAAATTAGGGTGTTCTTCAAAGAAATGATCATAATTGTCTTTCGCGGGGATGGTATTGAATATATCTTTGTTGCGGATCTCGATGCACTCCATCGCGCAGTTGATTTGCAGAAAACCGCCGCCGGGCAGCACGAAAGAGTGGCTAAGCTCATGGGTTATGTCATTTTCGAGAACTTTGAAGTCACTGTTGTGCAGGGCCACTACAGTGCAGGCTTTTTTATAAATATCCCGGACTCTGGCCAGATTGGCAATGGATGTGCGTTCCAGGTAGCCCTTCAACCCGGATATCTGAAACAGCGGCCGGTCAGCGCTGATCACCAGCCGTTTATACAGCCCCTCGTCTATTTGCTCATTCATTTTCTTCAGGGCAAATCCAACATCCCAATGAATGAGATCCATGAAATCTGCTTCGGTTTGCATGACATATCAGCGGCTATTGAACCCACTGGTTTTCACAATTTACAATTTCTTTGTTCACCAATGTGAAAGATGTTCTTTCATGTCACTTCTAGTATGGGATTTGCTCTCTTTTCAATGACAACGCTTAACGGTTTCACAAGTTTTATGATTCTCTTTTCTCAATGCCTGCAGGTAGGTTTATGAGTGAAGTATTACTAGGTTCAGGCGCAAGAGAGCCTCACTAAGCCCAATTTTTTATCGAGACATTTGTGCCTCTATTGTTTTTCTATAAGACAGTTTTCATTTTTGCAGCGTATGAGCACGGAAATAGTGACGAAGGAGGATTTACAGGAGCTGCGGATGCAATTATTGAGCGACTTTAAAGCTGTCTTAGCCGCGCATAATAACCAAGGAATAGCCGCTGCCGTTGAAGGTTACAGAACTAGAGACGTTCGCAAGATACTTGGCTGCTCAGTCAATAAGTTGGTATCTCTGCGGACATCTCGGAAACTAAGGTGGAAAAAGATCGGAGGTACTGTGTACTACTGTAGGGAAGATGTTAGACGGCTTCTCGAAGAAGGCTTCTAGTCGTCGCTTAGTTGTCGCGGTCAGCGATTTCGGTTACTGATCTGGCCAGTCGTCGGTCTGCTCGGTAAATCGGGTCCGTTTTCTCTGCATTAACTGGCTGGCTAATACTATCTCCCGCTTTCTATCGAGCCGTTCCTGCCAACCGATGGTATCGTCCAGTACCTTCTCTTCGTCAACGTCAGCATAAATTTGGGTGGTGGTGATCTTCGCATGTCCAAGCATGATCTGAACGGTCTCGAGTGGAATGCCATTCTTGAGGGCGACGGTCTTGGCGAAGGTATGGCGGGCAATGTGGAAGGTAAGGGAAAAGTCGACGCCGCAGACAGCTTGGATGACCTTTAGGCAACGGTTGACTTCTTGGTTCGTAATCCGGGGAAAGATAGAGCCGCCAGGCTTATAATCGGACCGACCTTTGTATTTGCGGAGCAGTGTCGCCGCGGACTTCAAGATAGGTACTGCTGCCAGCTCGTCTGATTTCAGGCGGTATATCTTGCACCAGACCGTGCCATCAGTATCCCATTCGAAATGTTCCTCTCGCAGCGCCATTGCGTCGGCGAAGGCAAAGCCCGTATAGCAACTATGAAGAAAGAGGTCCTTGACATAACAAATAGATGGGTCAGAAAATGCTTGCTGTTCGATGGCCACCAATTGTTGGAAGCTGAGCTTTTTCCTCCTGTGCCTCTTCTGCGGACAGCTGTATTCTTTGAACGGATTGATCTGGATCCATTTTATTTCGACGGCCCAATTGACGATACGTTTGAAGCGCTGTACATGCTTGGCAAGGCCGTTTCCTTCACAACGGTCGTGGGCCTTCATGGGATTGTTGCGGACAAAATGCTCGTAATTGGTGGCCAGCTCCATGCTCAGTTGGGATAAATAGATATCCCCACCTGTGTATTCCTTCGCCAGGAAGCGTTTTACATAGGCAATGGTGGTTACCACATTCTTAAAGCCGCCAGGCTTCAATTTTGGTTGCCATATTTTATGATAATAATCCAGGAGCTCGACAAGTTTATGCCCCTTTAATGAGGCATGAGTACCGAGGTAAGCCTGTTTAATGGTTTCGGCGGTAACCAGGGTTTCCCTATCACAAAGGAGGCGGTATTTCTCTTTGATCTTAAACCGGACGTCCTCGATGTGCTTGTTGAGGGATTTTGCGGATTCGCTTCGCCCCTTTACGATCCTCTGGCGAGGATCCCAGTCCGTAGCATTGATTCGCTCCTTAAGCGAGATTTCCTTTCGTTCTTCATCTACAGTAATACGGGCATAAAGTAATGCCTCCTTCTTGTTGTCCTTGCAGCGCCGGATGATAAAATCGATGCTGAAGGAATGCTTGGTCTTCATGACAATTCCTTTTGACTGTTCTGAAATAGATTAATTCCACTCTTCACTTCTGTCAGGCCGCACGTTCGAATCCATTTCGAATCCACTCAAAACGTATCAAAAAGAATGACGCTATGAATTATGATTCAAGGATTTGAGAGCAATCCAGTGAGTTCAAAAGGTGTGCCGGATCAACTCACCGGATAACACACCGGAAATATGCTTTTTTCTGATGCTTTTTGATATTTCGTCAAAGAAAAAAGCCTGTCAATACTGAGTATTTACAGGCTTTGATCCATTTTGATCTGACTATAAGTCGGGACGACTGGATTCGAACCAGCGACCCCTTGCACCCCATGCAAGTGCGCTACCGGGCTGCGCTACGTCCCGAGAATCTCCAAAAGCGGGGAAGCCCGCGTCGAAAACCCGTTTCCGGTGGGGTGCAAAGGTAAGGAAAAAAGCCTCTAAATCAGGAATTTTTGCTTTAACTTTTTTTTGGCGAGGCGTTGGGAAATAATTGGCTTAAAAATTGCGTTATCAGTGGCAACTTCAAATCTGATTCTAACGTAAAAAACTCTACCTGGGCCTTCTACCCAATCCAATCGTTAAATCGCCGGCGTCCAATCGTTAAACCTTCTCTCCCCCTTTCTTCCTCAATCGTAGCACCGCTCTAATCCAACCTACCCTGCGTTAAGCCATCGAATCACCTTTTTGCAACAAATTCTAAACTCGAATGAAGAAGATCCTTCTCGTGGGGATGCTATTACCACTGATGACCCAGGCCCAATGGAATGTAAACCTGTATGGAGGTTTCTCCAACTACTTCGGCGACCTGCAGGAACGCCCATTAACAACCCAACAGGCGGGCGGCTCTTTCGGCGCCGGGCTCCAATATGACCTCACCGGTCATTTTTCCGTTCTTTCGAATCTTACTTACGGCAGGATATCCGCAGCCGACGGTTATGCGACAAAGGCCGATCTCCGGGCACGGAATCTTAATTTCGAAACGGTCATCGGGGAATGGAACCTGCTGGCCGAATACAATCTTCTCGATCCTCGCCAGCACAAGGTGACGCCCTATGTCTTTGCCGGCATCGCGGTCTATCACTTCAATCCTTACTCGTACGACTCGACGGGCCGCAAGGTCTACCTCCGTCCGCTCAGCACGGAAGGGGAGGGGCTGGCGCAATATCCCAACCAAAAGCCTTACGCCCTCACACAGTTCGCCATTCCATTTGGCGGCGGCATCAAATTTCGGATATCCGACAGGGTAACCCTCGCCTATGAGATCGGACTTCGCAAGCTCTTTACCGACTACCTCGACGACGTCAGCGGCCGCTATGTCAATGAGGACACCTTACTGGCGGCCCGGGGGCCCGAAGCGGTCCAGATGGCGTACCGCGGCAACCAGATCAAGGGCGGCGCCGGTTATCCCCCTGACGGTACGGTCCGCGGCAATCCCAAACACAAAGACTGGTATTATATGTCCGGCCTGCGGGTGACGATCGCCCTGAATTCCCTGCGGATCGCCGATTTCCGGCGCCGCCGCGGCGTGCTGGACTGCCCCAAGAAAGTGTATTAGCGGGAAAAGGCCCCGGTCAGGCGGCCGCTCCGCACTAAAGCCGGCCCTGTTTTGGCAGAGGCCGGTTTGTGTTTTACTTTTGCTGTATGGCATACAGAAACCAGCAGGAGTTCATTCAGGCATTGGAAAAAGCGGGGGAATTGGTGCGTATCCGGAGCTTTGTCGACCCGAAGCTCGAGATCGCCGAGATCACAGACCGGATCAGCAAAAGCGGCAACGGAGGAAAAGCCCTCTTATTCGAGAATACCGGCACGGATTTCCCCGTGCTGATGAACGCCTACGGAAGCGAGCGACGGATGTGCATGGCCCTGGGCGTCCGGCACCTGGACGACGTCACCCGCGAGATCGAAAACCTCTTCAAGCTGCTTTCCGCCCCCAAAGAAGGGCTGCTCGACAAGCTAAAGCTTCTTCCCAAACTCGGACAGTTCGCGAGCTGGATGCCGGTAGTCAAAAACGGCCGGGGCGAATGCCAGGAGGTGGTGATGGAAAAGCCGGATGTCGGCAAGCTGCCGGTGATCACCTGTTGGCCAAAGGATGGAGGACCTTTCGTTACGCTTCCCATCATCCATACCAAGGACCCTAATACCGGGTCACGCAATGTCGGAATGTACCGGATGCAGATCTTCGGCCCTACGCTGACGGGCATGCATTGGCATAAACACAAGGTCAGCGCCCGGCATTTTGCCGAATATCAGAAGACCGGCCGGAAGATGCCCGTCGCCGTCGCACTTGGCGGCGATCCCGCATATGCCTATAGCGCGACCGCGCCTTTGCCGGAGAATGTCGACGAATACATGCTTGCGGGCTTCCTCCGCAAGAAAAAGGTCGAGCTGGTCAAATGTCTCACTCAACCCGAGATCGAAGTGCCCGCCGATGCCGACTTCGTCATCGAAGGCTATGTCGACCCCACCGAAGAGTCGATCTGGGAAGGCCCATTTGGCGATCATACCGGGTATTATTCGCTGCCCGACTGGTATCCCCGGTTCCATATCACCGCCATCACCCATAAAAAGAATCCCGTCTATCCCGCCACGATCGTTGGCATTCCCCCGCAGGAAGATGCCTGGCTGGGCAAGGCGACGGAGCGGATCTTCCTCGCCCCGATCAAGATGACGCTGGTTCCCGAGATCGTGGACATGGACATGCCCGTCGAGGGAGTGTTCCATAACCTGGTGATCGCGCAGATAAAAAAAGAGTACGCCGGTCAGGGCCAGAAGGTGATGAATGCGATGTGGGGCGCAGGCCAGATGATGTTCAACAAGATCCTGGTCATCGCCGACGAACATACCGTCATTACCGACTACAAAAAACTGGCGGTGGATGTCTTCCGCAACCTGAACCCCGCCACGGACGTCAGCTTTTCGCAGGGGCCGATGGATGTGCTGGATCACAGCTGCAGCAAGCTGGGGTTTGGCGGGAAGATGTGCATCGACGGCACCACCAAATCGGAAGAAGAGACGGATGAAGGATATGTGGGGGTCACGGAAGCCTGGAAAGGATTGACGGGCGAGGAGCTCACCGGCCGCTGGCCGGAGATCGCCGGCGTCAATACCGCGCTGCTGCAACAGGGAATTCCCTGCCTGGTGCTGGCTGTCCGCAAGCAACGGCCGGGACATATCCGCGAGCTGCACACCGCGCTTTGCGGGTTGGATAGCCTGGAAGGGATTAAGATGATCCTCTATGTCGAACACACCGTCAACGCGGCCGATCTGCCGGTGGCGCTGTGGCGGTTTTGCAATAACCTCGATCCCCGGCGGGATCATATTCTCACCGAGCGGCCCTCGGCGATCGACTCCAAAAAAAAATTTGCCTGCCTGGGCCTCGACGGCACGCGCAAGACAAAGGAATTGGATAACTTTCAGCGCGACTGGCCCAATATCATCGTCGCCGACGACGCGACGATCCGGGCCGTGGACGCCAAATGGAGCGAACTGGGGCTCGGAGACTTTATCCCTTCCCCTTCGCTCAAATTCAAGGACCAGGTATACGGCGAGGAGGCCGTAGTTGCATGAGAAAGAATACACGATGGTATGCCCGGGCCGCAGGGTGGGGCCGGGCGGGACTCCTTGCTGCGGGGATGCTGACGGCGTCGATCGCTTTTTCCCAGACGGCCCATACGCTGCTGTGGCGGATTTCGGGCAAGAAGATCACGCACCCGTCCTATCTTTTCGGGACGATGCATGTCCTTTGCGCCAAAGACGCCGCGCTGAGCGACAGCCTGAAGGCGGCCATCGCCCACTGCGACGAGATCTATTTCGAGATCAACCTGAGCGATATGGCCGGGATGCTCAATTCCATGAAGTACATGCGGATGAACGATAGCAAGAAACTATCCGATCTGCTGAAGCCGGACGAATATGCGCGGGTGAAGGACTATTTCGCCAAACACGCCTCGATGCTGCCTTTCAGCCTGCTCGAGCGTTTCAAGCCGATGCTCATCAGCGGTCTTGTCGAGGAGCAGGCGCTGGATTGCGAGACCACGGATGGCATGGAACTGATGATCATGAAGGAGGCCAAACACGGCAAACCGGTGAACGGGCTGGAGACGGCCGAGTTTCAGGCCGGATTGTTCGACAGCATCCCCTACGAAACGCAGGCGAAGGAACTGGTGGACTATATCGACAGCAGCGATCAGAACAAACAGATGACGCGTCAGCTGGTAGATCTCTATAACCGGCAGGACCTCGATGGCATCGACGAGCTGAGCCGGAAAGAAGATGGGGGGATGTCGGGCTATATGGATCTGCTGCTCTACGCCCGGAATCGCAAGTGGGCGAAGAATCTCGATAGCCTGCTGGGGAAAAAATCATTGCTGATCGCCGTGGGAGCGGCGCATCTGCCGGGGAAAGATGGGGTCATCGATCTGCTCCGAAAGGAGGGCTATACCGTCGAACCGGTGAAAAATGTAGCCCCGAACGGACAGCAGGAAACCGTCCGCTCGGAACTGTAATATACTATTATACCCGCTCGAATGCGTTGAAGAAGAAGTTCCCTTCGATGGCCGCATTCTCATCGCTGTCGCTGCCGTGAACGGCATTCTCCCCGACAGAGGCCGCAAACAGCTTACGGATGGTGCCTTCGTCCGCTTTGGCCGGATCGGTGGCGCCGATGAGCTTACGAAAATCGGCAACGGCATTGTCCTTCTCGAGGATGGCCGCGATGATGGGTCCGCTGCTCATGAAGTCGACCAGCTCGCCGTAAAAGGGGCGCGCCTTGTGGACGGCATAGAATTCACCGGCTTTCTCTTTGGAAAGACGGGTCAGTTTCAGGGCTACGATACGAAAACCACTTTTAAGGATCTTATCGATGATGGCGCCGGAATGCCCCTTTCCGAAGGCGTCCGGCTTGATCATGGTGAAAGTTCGATTGCTCATATATTCCTTTCTTTTGGGTGGCAAATGTAGGATATTTTGGGATTTGCCCCAGAATTCCGCACCTTTGCAGGCCTTTAATCCGCCGTTTGCGGATTGTCCGGCCTATTTTCATGAGAGGAATCGAAGAAATATATCCGTTATTAGAGAAGCCCCGCCGGGTGGTGATCATCATGCATCAGAAACCCGACGCGGATGCGATGGGTAGTTCCCTCGGGCTGTCGCTGTTCCTTCGTAAGCTGGGACACCATACGACCGTCATTTCGCCCACCAACTGGGCCGAATGGCTCAAATGGATGCCGGACTGCGCGTCGGTCATCGACTACGAGTTCGCGACGGAAAAGGCCATTGCCGTATTGGACCAGGCCGAGTGGATCTTCTGCGTCGATTTCAACACGCTGATCCGCACCCGTCATATGGCGGCGCGGCTGCGAAAATCACCGGCGCAGAAGATCCTGATCGACCACCATCAGCAGCCCGAGACGCCGGTATTTGCCTACGGGGTCAGCAATACGGCAAAGAGCTCGACCAGTGAGATGGTATACGACGTGATCGTGGAATCCGGCCATGCCGGCCTCATCGATGTCGATATCGCCGCCTGTCTTTATGCGGGGGTCATGACCGACACCGGATCCTTCCGGTTCCCCGGGGCATCGGCGGACGTACACCGGATGGTCGCGGCTTTAAAGGATACGGGGTTGAATCATACCCAGATACACGAAAATCTTTTTGATAATTTCCTCGAGAACCGCCTCCGGTTCATCGGTTTTGTCCTGAGCAACCGGATGGAGATATTCTATGAGCACAACGCGGCGCTGATCGCTGTACCCTGGAAAGATCTCGTCAAGTACGAGATCAAGACCGGTGATACGGAAGGACTCGTGAACTACCCCCTGTCGATCCAGGGCATTAAGCTGGCAGCGCTGATCATCGACCGGGACGAAGAGGTAAAATGCTCTTTCCGGAGCAAAGGCGATTTTGACGTCAATACCTTCGCGCGCACCTATTTCGATGGTGGCGGGCATGTCAACGCCGCCGGGGGCCGGAGCACCGATACGCTGGAAGTCACGGTACAACGGTTTTTAGCGGCCTTAAATGATAATTCTTCACAATTACAATAATAACAATACGAATGAAAATCACGTTTCCGAAATTCCTGGGGCTGGTGAGCCTGGTCCTGCTGGGGGCCGTAGCCTGCACGAATACCGAATTCAAGCGGACCAAAGCCGGCCTGCAGTATAAGATCTATTCCGACGGGAGAGGCGATCTGGCCAAAAAGGGCCAATTTCTGAAACTCCAGGTATTGCAGAAGCTCCGTGACTCGGTCCTGTACACCTCTTATGGAACGATGCCGGTCTATCTGCCCGTCGATACCCCGCACAACACGTACAACCCCTGGGAGATCTTTACCCAGCTTCGCAAGGGCGACAGCGCCGTTGCCGTGATCTCGGTCGATACACTGATGCGGAAGATGAACGGGCAGCTGCCACCCTTCCTCAAGAGAAAAGATAAGATCACCTTCTCCTTTAAGGTGATGGACATCTTTGCCAGCGAAGACCTGCTGAACAAGGATCGCGAAGGCGAACTGGCCAAGCAAAAGGATCGTGAGACCAAGGAAGTCGAGAACTATCTTGCCGCCAACCATATCCAGGCCCAGAAAACGGCCAAGGGCGTCTACTATGTCATCGAGAACCCCGGCGAAGGACAGCAGGTGGATTCCGGCAAACAGGTGGCCGTCCGGTACACCGGCAAGCTGATGCCCTCGGGCAAGGTCTTCGAAAGCAATATGACGGGTCCGGCCGATGCTTACAAGCTGGTCGTCGGCCAGGGCAATGTAATACCCGGCTGGGACGACGGTCTGAAACTGTTCAAGAAAGGTGGAAAGGGTACGCTCTACATCCCCGCCTACCTCGCCTATGATGCACAGCCCGGACCCGGCCACAAGCCCTTCGAGAACCTGGTATTCGATATAAAGATCGAAGATGTAACGGATGCACCGCCGCCCGCTGCCAATCCCGGGATGCCCGGCATGCCGCAGGGACGGCCCGGTCAAGGGCAGCCCGCTCAGCCGCAACCGCACAAATAATTTGAAATAAGAAAGGGGCCAAATGGCCCCTTTCCCGTTGTTATTTTGAGCAGAGGAGGATCGCTTCTTTCGCCTCTTTCACATCGTGAACCCGGAGAATATTGGCCCCGTTGAGCAGGCCGATGGTGTGCAGCACGGTGGTGCCGTTCAACGCTTCTTCGGGTGTCACGCCGAGGGTCCGATAAATGCTGGATTTGCGGGAGACCCCCAGCAGGATAGGCTTTCCCGTGAGCCGGAACAGGGAAAGATGATGCAGGATCCGGAAGTTGTGCGCTGCCGTCTTGGCAAAGCCGAAACCCGGGTCGAGGATGACATCATGGATACCCGCCAGGCGGCAGGCTTCGATCCGTTCGATAAAAAAGTCCAGCACCTCCATGACCACATCCTCATAAATGGCTTCTTTGTTCATCGTCGCGGGTGTTCCTTTCATGTGCATGCAGATATAGGGCACGCGCAAGCGGCCCACGGTAGGGAGCATTTCGCTGTCGAGGGTTCCCCCGCTGATATCGTTGACGATGGATGCGCCCGCGGCTACCGCTTCCCGGGCCACACGGGCATACCAGGTGTCGACGGAAAGGAGCGTCTCCGGCCAGCGGCGGTGCAGGCCGGCGATGGCGCCCACGACGCGGCGCAGTTCTTCTTCTTCTCCCAGCCACTCGGCGTGCGGCCGGGTGCTTTGGCCGCCGATATCGAGGATATCGGCGCCTTCGCCGATCATCTTTTCCGCCTGTTGCAACAACTGCTCGTCGTCGGTGACCCGGCTGCCGGAATAGAAAGAATCCGGCGTCCGGTTGATAATGCCCATGACAAGGGGGCGGCCGGTGGTCATTAACTGACCTTTTACATTTAAAGTGAGCATTTATTACTTATAATTGCATGAAATTATGGAGAAATCAGCCCCGATGAGCGATACGTATGAACAATATGATGCCGAGGCGAAAACATGCCGGAACATATTTATCAGTAAAACAAAAGACTATGGCACCTCCTGGCGGGTATTACGAACCATATCCATCGCCGATCAGCTATACATAAAAGCAAAACGGATCCGGACCCTTCAGGAGACGGACCTGGCGAAAGTAGGGGAGGACAAAGCCGGGGAGTTTCGCGCGATGGTGAATTACGGCATCATCGGGCTTATTCAATTATCGATCAGTGGGGATGCGGCGGAAGAGCTTTCGGTGGAGGAAGCCGGTAAACGGTATGATGGGCAGCTGGCGGTCGCGCGGGAGATCATGCTGGCCAAGAATCACGACTATGGCGAGGCCTGGCGCGAGATGAGCCAGGAAAGTTTCACGGATCTGATCCTGATGAAGATACTACGGATCAGACAAATCATCGCCAATGAGGGCAAGACCCTGATCAGCGAAGGCATAGATTCCAATTTTATCGATATCGTCAACTATTCCCTGTTTGCGCTTATCCTGATCGGAGAGGGGCAACACAGCGCCTGAACCGCTGCAAGCGGTTCGACCGAAGGTCAATCATCAGCCCTTTGCGCGAATAGGGCTAATTTTGGGAATAGACCTATTCGCGCAATATTAGCAATATGAAACTACTTATCGCAATAGCCCGCACCCTGGTCGGCGTGCTGTTCATTTTTTCCGGGCTGGTGAAGGCCAATGACCCGCTGGGACTGAGCTACAAGATGCAGGAATTCTTCGAGGTCTGGAATATCCATCGGCTGGATCACTTTACGCTGGGCTTCTCGATCGTGATGATCGTCTTCGAGATCGTGGCCGGCGTGGCGATCCTGCTGGGCTGGAGGATGCGGCTGTTCAGCTGGCTGCTGTTGCTGCTGATCATCTTCTTTACCTTCTTAACCGGTTACGCCTATCTGTCGGGGAAAGTGCGCGAATGCGGCTGTTTCGGGGACTGTATCCCGCTGACTGCCGGTCAGTCTTTCACCAAGGATCTCGTGCTGCTCCTCCTCATCCTCTTCCTGTTTGCGGTACGGGACCGGATCAAACCTGTCCTGGCTCCCGTAGGGAGTGCGGCGGTGCTGATACTGGCGACGATCCTCTCGGTCGCCTTTCAATGGCATGTGCTGGTGCACCTGCCGGTGGTGGACTGTCTGCCATACCGTGCGCACAATAATATCCTTGACAAGATGAAGCCCCCGCCCGGCGCAATACCGGACAGTACGGTGATCACGATGATCTATGAAAAGGGGGGAAAGCAAATTGAGTTCGACGCCAGTAATTTTCCCGCCGACTTCAACGACTCCTACCATTTTGTGAAACGGTATGATAAGCTGGTCCGAAAAGGAAATGCCGAGGCGGCGATAAAGGACTTTGTCCTGCTGACCGGCGCGGGAACGGACACGACCCAGGCGGTGCTGGAAGCGAAGGGATACAAGCTGCTCGTATTCATGAAAGATATGGACTATGTTCCGCGTTCGAGGGAAGGGCTTGGGGTACTGCTGGCAATGGCGAGATCGAAGGGCGTCCCGGTGTACCTGGTGACGGGTGACTATGACGAGCTGAGCGGCTGGACGAGAGGGATCGGGATCGACAGCGCGGTCACGCTGCTGAAATGCGATGCCACGGCTATCAAGACTGCTGCGCGGTCGCAGGACAAACCTACGATCTACCTGCTGAAGAATGCGACGATCCTGAATAAGTGGAGCTATGCCGACTATGGCGCGACCTTACCCGCCGTCGCCGAACTGCCCAATTCCGCCAATCCATGATACGCTATATCCTCCGCAAATCCTTTTACGGACTGCTCGTGCTGCTGGGCGTGGTGGTCACCGTCTTTTTCCTCTTCCAGGGATTTGGCGATCCGTCCCGGCTGGTGATGGGACAGCGGGCAGACGCGGCTACGCAGGAGAATATCCGCAAAGAGCTGTACCTCGATCAGCCGCGATGGAAGCAGTTCATCTTTTATCTCGACGATATCTCGCCGGTGGGCATCCATTCGCGGGAAGAGATAAAGCAAAAAGGGCTCCGGGGGATATTTATCGGTGGAGAGACAAAACTGGGCCTTAAATGGCCTTACCTGCGCCGCAGTTACCAGACCAAACGCGAGGTAGGCGCCGTCCTGATGGAGGCGCTCCCGGGTACCCTGCTGCTGGCGTTGGCAGCGATGGCGCTGGCGACCATCGGCGGCATCAGCCTCGGCGTCCTGGCGGCGATAAAGAAAGGCACCGTCTGGGACACGTCTTCGATCTTTGTCAGCGTCCTTGGCATCTCGGCGCCTTCCTTCTTCATGGGGATCGTCATCGCCTATCTTTTTGGCTTCGTCCTCAGTCATTATACGGGGCTGCACATGACCGGCAGTCTCTTCGACACCGACCCTTTTGCAGGGCGGCAGCTGCAGCTCCGCAACCTGGTGCTGCCCGCGTTGACGCTGGGGATCCGGCCGATGGCCATCATTGCGCAACTGACGCGGGGGTCGCTGCTGGACGTCCTGGACCAGGACTATATCCGCACGGCCTACGCAAAAGGACTCAAGCCGCGGGTGGTGGTCTGGAAACATGCGCTGCGCAATGCGCTGAACCCGGTGATCACGGCGATAACGGGTTGGTTTGCCGAACTGCTGGCGGGAGCTTTCTTTGTAGAGACGATCTTCGGCTGGAAGGGGATCGGGAAGGTGACGGTGGACGCTCTGGAGAAGCTGGACTTTCCCGTGGTGATGGGATCGGTGCTGATCACGTCCTGTTTTTTTATAGGGGTCAGCGTGTTGTCGGACCTTTTGTATGGCGTGGTCGATCCGCGGGTGCGAATGAGTTAAGAAATGCCGGGCCGGCGCCACCGGCGGTTACTTGATCACCACCTCCTTTATCACGTTCTCCCCCAAAGCTTCGTTGACTCGCTGGACGATCTTGTCCTTTTGATACAGCAGCTCCTGCCGGAGCGGGGCGACGGCCGTATTGACATAGAGGGTGTGGCCGTGGATCTGGATCTTGTCGGTATAGCGGGCTACCGTCTTTCCCATGATCTGCTCCCAGACCTCTTCGATCTGCATGGCCTGGATCGATCCCTTCAGCTGAGATTGGTTCAGAAATTTCCGTAGCGCATCCCCTAACGAATATTCACCCATAGGCGCAAGTTAGGGAAAGCTTTGAGAGTAACGAGCATTATGAGTGCCCCCGTTATGCACATGAGGATAAAAAGGAACACAGGCTGCTTGTGACGGCGGGGACGGGCGGGACGGCGGGAAAAGAATTGAGTGGCGAGGATCTCCTGTCGCGTCTGGTATTGCGGCAGGACCCCTGAGATGAGGTCATATCCCGTCTCGCTGAACATCCATTGCAGGGGGGCAAAATCGATCGGCTCTTCTGGCTTTTCTTCCTCTGTATCTTCGAGCTGTTGGGCTTTCCTCAGGATCTCGGCCGCATACAATCGAAGGCCTTGTTTATTCGCTTTTATGAGTCCGGATTCGCCTGATGGGTCAACTGTGTAGGTGAAGAAGGCGGTGGCGGGGTCGTTCGTTTCTTCCAGGAAACGAATAGTAGATTCCAGGTCGGATGGCATAGCAATTCAATTTTCTCTTGTGTGCAAAAATGGGTGTACTAATATACAAAATATTACCCGTCACCCCGATACTTTCTTAAAAAAAATTAAGGGGTTTCCCCAGTAATGGGTAGGCTGATGAGCTGGAAGTCCATCCCGATATCTTCCATTTCCCGGCGGATCCGTTCGGGGTGGGTATCGGTGATAAACAGCTGACCTTCATCCTGCACACAGACCTTGTCCAGCAGATTGCGCATCCGATGCCGGTCGAGCTTTTCGAAGACGTCGTCCAGTAACAGGAGGGGAGCCCATCCGCGGGATTGCTTCAGGGCTTCGTATTCGGCCAGCTTCAGCGCAAAAAGCAGGCTTTTCCGCTGTCCCTGGGAAGCCCTGTTCTTGAACGGCTCCTCCGCATACCGGATCTCGATATCGTCCCGGTGAATGCCGCTGCCTGTACGCTGCAGGTAGAGGTCCTTTTCGAGCCCCTGCCGGAGCAACTGGCGGAACGGCGTTTGAAGAAGCTGGCTGTCGTAGACCAGGGAGAGCGGTTCTTCGGCCCCGGCGATGGTTGTATAGAACCGGCCGGCAAGGGGAAGCAGATGCTGCAGGAAACGGCGTCGAGTCTGGAAGATAGCCGTGCCCGTGGCAACCAGCTGCTCGTCATAGACTTCCAGCAGGTGAGGGTCGGTCAGCCGACGGTCGGCGAGGGATTTCAGGAACCCATTGCGTTGTTGCAGGACCTTATTATAATCGATCAGCTGTTGCAGATAGGCGGGGTCCAGCTGCGAGAGCAGGGCATCGAGGAAGCGGCGGCGCTCTTCGCTGCCGCCGGTGATGATCTGGATATCGTCGGGAGCGATGATCACACAGGGGAACCGGCCGATGTGCTTTGAGAATTTCTCATACGGCTGTCCGTCGGCGAGGAACTCCTTTTTCCCGTTCTCGCGCAAGATGGCTACAACCGTCGTCGGCTGTCCGGCATTGTCGAAATGGCCCTCGATGCGGAAACCCGGGGCGCCGCGATGCACATTCGACTGATCGCTGCGCGTGAAGTAGCTGCGCGTAAAGCAGAGATAGTAGAGGGCATCCAGCAGGTTGGTCTTGCCGACTCCGTTGTTGCCACAGATGCCGACGATTCGTTTATCGAAACGGAAGGTGGCCGCCTCATAGTTCTTGAAGCCGACGAGCGATATTTGTCTTATCCTGAGCAATGCCGCAAAATTCGGCTGTAAAATATTACCTTTCAGCGATAAATTGGACCTTGACCATTCAAAACTTACATTGGCTATGAATAAACTTTTAGGATTGCTTTTGATCGCCGGGCTTGTGGCGCCGGCCTTTTCCCTCGCACAACAGGAGTCGATTGACACGGCAATGGTTAAGCGAATCAGGCAGGAAGGCTTGGGCAATAGCCAGATCCCCGTCATCGCCCATCATCTGACCGACGAAGCGGGTCCCCGCCTGACCAACAGCCCCGGCTTCCACCGCGCCGCCGACTGGATCGTCCAGACGCTGAAGTCCTGGGGGCTTAGCGGGGCGCAGTCCGAGCCCTGGGGAGAATTCGGTTATGGCTGGTCGGCGGAGAAAACGACCCTCGCCATGCGAACGCCGTACTATAGCCCGCTGATCGCCTATGCCACGCCCTGGAGCGGCAGCACCAATGGACCGGTGTCGGCGCCCGTTTTTGTCGTGGAGAAAATGGACTCCGCGTGGATCGCGGGTCACCTGGCCCAGATGAAAGGCAAGATCCTCGTCGTCCAGCCGCAGGACAGCACCCTTTCCCCCGATTTCAAGCCCGACGCCACCCGCTATACCGACAGCGCCCTGGCGAACATCGGCGACACGTACATGTTCACCAGGGCCATGCTGAATTTCTATTTGCCCATCATGAAGAAGAATATGCAAATGGACAAGATGCTCGCCGGAAGCGGCGCGCTGGCCATCCTGCATCCATCCGCTCACCGGGATGGGACGGTGGTGGTGCAAAGCATGACCGGCTGGCGAAAGAAGGATCAGCCGGCCATCGCCGATCTGCAGGTGGCGAAGGAAGACCTTTTGCGGCTGGCCCGGCTGGCGCGCGGGGGCACCCCCGTCACCGTCGAGCTCCAAAGCGACACAAAGCTTTACGATAACGACCTGAAAGGGCACAATGTCGTCGGGGAGATCCCGGGTACCGATCCGACGCTGAAGTCGGAAGTGGTCATGCTGGGCGGGCACCTCGATTCCTGGTCGTCGGCAACGGGAGCGACAGACAACGGCGCGGGCTGTATCGTCGCGCTGGAAGCCATTCGCATCCTCAAAGACCTTGGGATAAAGCCGAAACGGACGATCCGGATCGCGCTCTGGGATGGGGAAGAGCAGGGATTATTCGGCTCCTTCCATTATGTGAAGAACCATTTTGGCGATCCTGTCGATATGAAGCTGAAGCCGGAAGCGGCAAAGATCTCGGCTTACTACAACCTGGACAACGGCTCCGGCAAGATCCGGGGCATATTCGCTCAGGAGAACGGAGCGGCAGCCGCCGTCTTCAAGCAGTGGTTCGTGCCCTTCCAGGACCTCGGGGCCAGCACGGTAACCCTGCACAACACGGGTTCTACCGATCACCTGAGCTTTGACGCGGTGGGCATTCCCGGTTTTCAATTCATCCAGGACGAGCTGGATTACGAGACCCGGACGCACCATACCAACGAAGACAACTATGACCACCTGCGGATGGACGATCTGCGGCAGGCGGCGACCATCATGGCCGCCTTTGTGTATTTCACGGCCCAGCGCCCGCAGATGATCCCGCGGAAGCCGTTGCCCAAGCCTGAAAAGTTCATTTTTGACGATATTTTCCCGTAAAGTATTGGGGCTAATGATTTTTTAAGCCGGACTCCGCCGGCTTTGATGGGGAAGGCGTATATTTGCGCCTCCAAGGACCCTAACTCCTTGAGGCGCAAATCCAAAATATATCAACCAAGTGGCTACCAAATTCTCAAAAGAGACCTACCTGTACTGGTACGAATTGATGCAGTTGATCCGCCAGTTCGAGCTGATGGCGGAAGAAAAATACAAGATGGAGGGTAAGATCCGTGGTTTCTTCCATGCCTATGTTGGGCAGGAGGCGATCGCCGCGGGCTGTATGACGGCTACGAAGCCGGACGATCCTTTTATTACTGCTTACCGCGACCATGGCCTGGCCTTGTCGAAGGGCGTCAGCGCGAATGCCTGTATGGCCGAACTGTATGGCAAGGCAACGGGCGCCGCCAAAGGCAAGGGGGGTAGCATGCACTTCTTTGGTGTTGACGTAAAATTCTTCGGCGGTCACGGGATCGTCGGTGCACAGATCGGCACTGGCGCGGGGCTGGCCTTCGCGGAGCGATACAAGGGTACGGACAATGTATGCCTCACCTTCTTCGGGGACGGCGCCGCGCGACAGGGGATGCTCCACGAGACCTTCAACCTGGCCATGCTGTGGAAGCTGCCCGTGATCTTTATCTGCGAGAACAACAACTATGCGATGGGGACCAGCGTTGAGCGCACCTCCAACGTTGTCGATATCTATAAGCTGGCCGACGCCTACGAAATGCCGGCCGACAGCATCGACGGAATGAGTCCCGAAGCCGTTCATGAGGCAGTCGCCCGCGCCGTAAAACGCGCCCGCCAGGGCGACGGCCCCACGCTGCTCGAGATCAAGACGTATCGTTATAAGGGGCATTCCATCTCCGACCCCCAGAAGTACCGGACGAAGGAAGAAGTGGACGAATACAAACAGCGCGACCCGATCCAAACCGTGCTTCAGACCATCCTGACCAGGAAATTCGCCACCCAGGAAGAGATCGACGCGATCAACAAGCGGGTGAACGATACGGTGACCGGGTCGGTGAAGTTCGCCGAAGAGTCCCCCTGGCCGGATGATTCCGAAGTCCTCAAGGACATCTATATCGATCAGCATTATCCTTTTATCGTTGACTAAAATCCATTTTTAAAGTATACTACATCATATCATGTCAGAGATCAAGAAACCTGCTCATTTAGAGGAAGAGAAAAACCCGGTTGCCGAGTTCCAGAATGCCTGGGACAAGTATGGAAAAACAGCATCGTATGCACTGCTGGTGATCATCCTCATAGTAGGCGGCTTTTATGCTTACCGCAACCTCATCAGCGAACCCAAGGAGCGGCAGGCTGCCGAAGCCATGTTCCGCGCCGAGGAATATTACCGGCTGGATTCGGTCCGCCTGGCCCTGAACGGGGACAATATCAACGCCGGCTTCCTGAAGGTCATCTCCCGCTATGGCGGCACCAAGGCAGGCCAGCTGGCCGGTTTCTATGCCGGAAGCTGCTTTCTGAAGCTGGGCGATTTCAACAATGCCGTAAAATACCTGAAGGACTTCAGCACGCCGGTGAAGCAGCTGCAGGAGCGTGCATATGGCCTGCTGGGCGACGCGTATTCCGAACAGGGTAAGAAGGAAGAAGCGGCCGAACAATACAAGAAGGCCGGCACCTATGATGAGAAGGACGAGTTGTTCTCGCCCGAATATCTTTTCCGCAGCGGCTACTTGTACGAAAACATGGGCAAGACACAGGATGCGATCGCGATGTACAAGCTGATCAAGGAAAAATATCCCACTTCGCAAAGGGGCGCCGATATCGACAAGTACCTGGCGAGACTGGGTGTGATCCAATAGTATTTCTATGGCTGAAGTCAGTAATAGTAGCTTATTATCCATTGGCGCAGGCATCCCCGGGATCGAGGATGCCTGTGTCGTTGTTGTCCGGACCGAATGGAATGACGCGGTCGTCGGCGCGCTGGAAGCGGGTTGCAAGACCGTGCTGGACAAGGCCGGGGTCAATTACCGGGTCATTACGGTGCCGGGAGCCTTCGAGATCCCATTCGGCATCCGCGCTTATTGGGATATCCACAAATACCGCGACGATCGTCCCCATGCCTTTATCGCATTGGGCTGTGTCCTGCGCGGGGATACGCCTCATTTTGAATACGTTTGCCGGGCCGTGACCGACGGCATTCTGCAGCTGAATATGACCTTGCCGGTCCCGACCATCTTTGGCGTACTGACCGTCGACAACCAGCAGCAGGCTGACGAGCGGATCGGCGGCAAGCATGGCCACAAAGGCGAAGAAGCCGCCATCACGGCGCTGAAGATGATCGCCGTAAAAAAGACCTTTCAGTGACGGTACAATTGTTCATACCATGCTTCGTCGACCAGCTGTATCCGGAGACGGCCTTCAATATGGTGAAGGTGCTCGAAAAGGCTGGGGTGAAAGTCACCTATAACGAAGAGCAGACCTGTTGTGGCCAGCCGGCCTTCAATGCAGGGTTCCGGGAGGAGGCGCGCGAGGTCTGTACGAAATTCCTCAAGGATTTCAGCGGGCATGATTACGTGGTAGCGCCCAGCGCAAGTTGCGTTGGTTTTGTGCGGAACTACTATGGAACGCTCTTCAACAATTCTTCCCTGCACAACGAAGTGCGGGACATGCAAAAGCGCATCTTCGAGTTCTCTTCCTTTTTGGTCAACGTGCTGGGAGTGACGGACCTTGGCGCCACCCTTCACGGGAAGGCCACCTATCATGACAGCTGCGCGGGGTTGCGTGAATGCCGTATCAAAGAAGAACCGCGGAAGCTGCTATCCCGCGTAAAGGGGCTGGAGCTGCTGGAGATGAGCGACGTGGACGTCTGCTGCGGCTTTGGCGGGAGCTTTGCGGTAAAATTCGAATCCATTTCGATCGCGATGGCCGATCAGAAGGTCAATAACGCCCTGCAAACGGGCGCCGACTATATCATCTCCACCGATATGTCCTGCCTGATGCATCTCGACGGGTATATCCGTCAGAAGGGACATTCCATCCGCACGATGCATATCGCAGACGTTTTGGCCAATTTTTAGGCCTTTCGGACAAGATTAACTTCCGCCGGATAATAGAAATTAGTGTATAGGCAAAAAAATAAGACCACCCAAATTACATCAGTAACCGGATGGTCTTGACCCTTAAAACAACCTGTCGCAAGCGTTAAATAGGGTTAAAACCAGGCCTCGAATTTATATACGAAGCCCGATGTTCTTTGGATTTGAAAAAAGCCCCTTTTTTTGAAAAAATCATCTGTTGCTGATAATCAATTGTTTGAGATTGATTATTTTTGAACATGGCATACTGGTTGGTCAAATCGGAACCCTCGGTATATCCCTGGGAGCAATTGGAAAAAGACAAGGAGACGGCCTGGACAGGCGTCCGGAATTATGCGGCCCGGCTGCATCTGCGCGCGATGAAGAAGGGGGACGAAGTGTTGTATTACCATAGCAACGAGGGAATGGATATCGTCGGCATCGCAAAGGTGGCTAAGGAAGCCTATCACGATCCCACGACGGATGACGAGCGTTGGGACGCGGTGGATATCAAAGCATTTAAGCGGTTGAAGCACCCCGTTAGCCTGGACGCGATCAAGAAGGACAAGCGGCTGAAGGAGATGGCGCTGGTGCGGATCGGGCGGCTGTCGGTACAACCGGTGACGGATGAGGAATGGAAGGTGGTGATGGAGCTGGCCGGCAATTAACATTTTTTTGGGAATCTTTTTGCAGGTTCCGGGAATAAAGGAATGTTCCCGGGACTTTTCTTTTTTCGGAGCGTTATGTAAAAACACCAACTCCGGCATCTTTACCACAAACACCAAATCAATCAACATGACTCGTATTGTATACGCAGCACCCGCGGTGCTGCTGATATCCCTATGCCTTGGTTGCGACAACGCCGCCAAAAGCAAGCCAAATGCAGACGCCGGAAACGTGGAATTGGCCAAGGCGCCTGCAGGAAATGCAGCCATAGTTGTCGATTCCGCGGCAAGGCTCGGTGACGGGCTTGTCGCCGACAACGAATTTGAATCACCGACGCACTCCCCTGGCGGACAGCCCCAGCCTCGCAAGCCCGCCCCTCCAACCGTACCAAATCCCGATTGGGATAAAAAAATTATCAAGACCGCCGATCTCAGCCTCGAAGTAAAGAATTACGGAGCCTTCACCCGGCGGTTGCACGAGGTCGTGAAAGAAACGGGAGGATATATCGCCCAGGAAGAGCAGACGCAGTCACCGGCAGAGATCACCAACACGCTTACGATCAAGGTTCCGGTTGCCAGCTTCGACGATCTGCTACTGCAAATTCCGGGTGACAGCGACAGGTTGATGGACAAAAGAATCTCCTCACAGGATGTGACGATGGAAGTAGTCGATACAAAGTCCCGTCTTGAAACAAAGAAAGAAGTGCGCGAGCGGTATCTGGAGCTGTTACGGCAGGCGCATAGCATGAAAGATATCCTCGCCGTACAGAATGAGATCAATGATATTCAGCAGGACATGGACCAGGCCTCCGGTCGTATCGCCTGGCTGGGACATTCGGCGGCCTACAGCACGGTCAATCTCAAATTCTACCAGGTACTGGCGCCGGGTGCTCCGACAGACAACAGCCCGGGATTCTTTCACCGGCTGACCGATGCGCTTGGCGATGGATGGCAAGGATTCAGCGCCTTCCTGATCGCATTATTCCGCCTTTGGCCGCTGCTGTTAGGAGCCGGTGCCTTTGTGTACTGCATGCGGAAGTTTGTGCGGCCAGCCCGCATACGACCGGCAGCCGTACGGTCGCAGGACGAGGTCACGGAATGAATCGCGTGATGGCCACGGTGAAGTAGCAGGATTTGACTAAATTGCCGACATGGGAAAGAAAAAGATCGTGGTCCTCACAGGGGCCGGCATCAGCGCCGAGAGCGGGTTGAAGACCTTTCGCGATTCAGATGGGTTGTGGGAAGGGTATGAGGTCACGGAGGTGGCGACGCCGCGGGCGTGGCGCCGCGACCCGAAGCTGGTGCTGGATTTTTACAATATGCGGCGCAGGGATGTGCTGACGGCGGAACCGAATGCGGCCCATCTCGGGCTGGCGGACCTGGAGAAGGATTTCGACGTGCAGATCATCACCCAGAATATCGACGACCTGCACGAGCGCGGCGGCAGCACGAAAGTGTTGCACCTGCACGGCGAGATCTTCAAGATGCGCAGCGAGCGGAATGAGCGGCTGGTGTATGACATCCGCGAGGATATCCTGCTGGGCCATACAGCCGAAGATGGGTCGCAGCTGAGGCCGGCGATCGTCTGGTTCGAAGAACCGGTGCCGATGATCGCGGAGGCTGTGCCCCTCGTACAGGCAGCGGATATTTTTGTCGTCGTCGGCACATCCCTCGTCGTCTACCCGGCGGCAGGACTGGTCGAACTGGCGCGGCCGGGAATACCGAAATTCATCGTGGATAAGAAGATACCTTATACGTCGGGGTTACCCGAGATCGTGGCGATCGAACAGCCGGCATCCATTGGCGTGAAGGAGCTGCAAAAAAGACTCACGGAGTTGCTGGACTAAGGCAAAACCTTATATTTGGCGACCTAAACCAACGAATCTTGGAAACAGCTCCTTCAACTCTCGCCGCCACGCAATTGCTGCTTTTGCTTGCCGTTTTGATCCCGGCTATTTTCTTCCTGATCACTCAACAAAACACCCTTAAAGCCGTACTGCCGGAAAATCGGTTGATGCATCCCGGCCTCGTCTGGCTCCAGCTCATCCCGCTGTTCAACTATATCTGGCAATTTATAGTGATCACCCGAATTGCCGGATCGATCCGGCGACAGTTGGCTTCCCGGCATGCGGACTCGATCTTTGGTGCGGACGCGGCTATCGCCGATGGAACAAGCCGCCGGCCTACCCAGGGAATCGGTATCGCATATGCCACGCTGTTCACGCTTCTTGTGCCAATCAACCTGTTTCAGGACGTCGCGGGCCGACCGAACGATAGCCTGTTGTTGGGCCTGGTGGCGCTGGGGAACATGGTCTGCTGGATCATCTACTGGGTGCAGCTTGTTCAATTTAAAAATAAGCTAAAGCGGACCCTGGCCATAGGGTAGGGGGCGAAAATGTGGTACTTTGCGCGGAAATGACGGGATTCAAGCGATTTGTATGCATCACGGCCCTGCTGATCGGCGCCGCTAGGGCAACCGCCCAGGACGATACTTCGGCAGCGGTCTTGCAGCTGAAAGACTACTGCAAGCGGAATGTCCCAACGGGCTACAGTCCCCGCCTCGGGATCCTTACCCTGACGCCCAAGGGGAATATGCACTACCTGTTCCCGCTGTATCACGGACTAAAGGACGAGGAGAAATTCCGGAAGATCTATTCCGACAAAGGATTCTTTGACGAGATGAGCCAGTATTTCGCCTTTGCGGGCGATTACCGGACGGCCCTGCAGTACCTGGTAAGAAGCTACGACAGCATCGACGATGCCACCCGCAAGAAGATCTACAGAACAGCGGCCAACCTGCCCGATATCGAGCACGCCGACGCCCGAAAGTACATCCGGCTCGCCGCACGCAATCGAAAGGTCGTCATGATCAACGAGTCTTTTTCCAAACCCTTGCACCGGGCCTTTACCTATAGCCTGCTGGAAGACTTTTACCGGATGGGCTACCACTACCTGGCGATGGAGATGCTCGAGAATTTTGCCAACCGGCGCCTGTCCAGCGTCGGGATGCATTCGGGCTATTATGTCTGCGAGCCCGTGGCGGGGGAGCTGATGCGTAAGGCTATCGAGATAGGGTATACACTGGTGCCTTACGAGGATACCGCGGCAGCCGTCCATACCGCCAACCAGCGGGACTCCGTACAGGCGGCGCACCTGTACGACGTGCTGCGGCAGGACTCGACAGCGAAGATCCTCGTCCATGCCTCCTATGCACATATCAGCAAGAAACAACAACCGGACGGCTATATCCCGATGGCCCTTGCCTTCTGGCGCTTGTCGGGCATCGAGCCCCTGACCATCGATCAGACGGATATGACCGAGGAAAGCAATTTCGGCTATGGCCGCGTCATCTACCAGGCCTACACGACAAAGTTCAAGATCACCCAGCCGTCCATCGCGCTGCTTAACAATTCCCCCGTGAACGTTACCGATAAGGACCTCTATGACCTCACGGTCATTCATCCGCCAACCCAATGGCTCGATGGCCGGCCTACCTGGCTGAGCCTCGGCGGAACGCGGCAGCCTACCTATGTCAAATCGCCGTCCGGGTCGGTCTTCATGGTGCAGGCCTATTACCAGCAGGAGATAGACAATAACAACAATACGCCCTGGCAGCTGGTGCCGGCCGACCAGACCTACACACCCGGTGGAAGGGATGGGATGGGAAGGATACGCTACCTGTTATATCTGCGCAAGGGCAAATACAAGATCTTCTTCCGCGATATCAACTATCATATTCTGTCAACTCTCGCGATCGAGGTCAGCTAACGGCGGAGAGCGTCGTTGGCGCCGGTGTCATCAGGCCGGCGTGACCGAGTGTTCAAACCGGATGCCTTGTCGCTGCAATTCCGCCATGACAGGCTCATAGATGGCCGGCAGGATAGGAATATGCAATCCACGAAGCGTTATACGGCCTTCGAGCACGAGAACAGCGGCGATGCCGAGCGGCAGGCCGACGGTGCGGGCCATCGCGGTATGGAGGCTGTCCTCACCCTTTACGACAAGGGTGCTTTTGGCGGCAAAAGCGCCCCCGTTCCGTTCGAAGCCGAGTTCATGGATCATCACGATCATATCCTTGTCGGCCGGGTTCATGGCCAGCCGCGTTTCCAGTAGAAACTGCAAAATATCGGCATTGGTGCGGGCGGATGCGGGAACGGGCCCGGGATCGAAACAGCCAAGGAATTCCAGTTGCTTCGCGATCGATGGATGGACGAACGGCCGGAGGGGCGCGGACCAATCGGCGAAAGAAAGTCCCTGCGCATCGATTGGGGTCTTGTCGTCGGTAAGACCTGCGCTGACGAGGGCCGCCCAGCCCCGGCAATAGGCGGGATAACGCAAAGTGGTGCGGATAAAGGTCCGCGTCGGCTCGAGGCCATACAGCGGGATATACGGGAGGCTGTCACGGTTGGGATACCAGGCCAACTCCCCTACACCGGGTACCTGCACCGACCCCGGCCGTTCGAACAGGGAGGCATAGTCGGTCGTGACGACCGATCCGTCCTTGCGATACCGGGCGCCTGCCGAACCGGCGAGCACGACATTACGGGGATTCCAGGATATCTTATAGTGCCAGGGGTTGTCGTCGCTTTCAGGCGCGACAAGGCCGCCGGTATGGGAATGGAACGAATGGATGCGGCCGCCCTTTGCTTCGATATCCCGGATGAGTTGGAGGGCACTCATATGGTCGATACCAGGATCCAATCCCATCTCGCAAAGGAAAAAAAGTCCTTTTTCGCAAATCTGGGGTTCGAGTGCCCGGATCGGGTCGTCGAGGTAGGAGGCAGTCAGCAGGTGCTTACCCCTTTTCAAACAGGAAAGAGCCACTCTAAAATGGAGTGCCGGCGGCAGGAGGGAAATGACAAGATCGGCTGCGGACACGAGCGTGTCCCGGCTTTCTTCATGGGTGACATCGGCCGCTACGGCGCTTGCCTGGGGGTGACCGGCGATCTTGGATTCGGCAAGGGCCAGGTTGCTTTCGGCAACAACCAGTTGCCATCCGCGGGAAGCAGTGATATTCAGTAGATAACGAATGAGACTGGTGGCAGATTTGCCGGCGCCGAAAAGGAGGATTCTTTTCATATTGCGCCACAAGGTAATGTCTTTTTCCTTCTGACAGCGTTTACTTCTGAAGGCGGATCTCGCCGAGGTCGACGTCCGACCCGGGCTTTACGTCGCTGACATTCAAGCGGGTATTCGAGTACGGTTCGTTGGCCTCTATGGATATCTCCCAGCGCCCCGGGTTGATCGATCTCAAAATGTATTCCCCGTTGATATTCATCATTTCCACAGAGTCTTTGCCCTGCACGGCCCAAACTCTGTCGGCGCCTTCGGCGGGAAAGGTGCGAACGTGGAAGGAAGAAGTTTGCAACAGTTTAACCGCATGGATACTAGAGACACCTATGATAACTAAACATAATTGCACCATCGCATTTCTCATACCGGTTCCTAATTTTTTTAAAAATTATGACACGCTTCTAATCAGGAATTTGAACAGGTGGCTGAGGGGTATTCGAACGCTCACAGTATTTTCAACTACTGTGCCAAATGAGGAAGAAACGGGAAATACTTGTTTAACTTTTGGTTAATGAGATTACGCGCGGGGGCTGATCGTAGTGATCTTATATTGAACTTTTATGCCACGTGAACTCTTTGGCGCCTCCTGCATCAGCGCGGAACCCGCGCCAATGTTCCGGAAATAAAGGTTCTCCGTCTTATAGACCTTTTTATTCGCCTGGATGTACTGGACTTCCACTACGACAAGGTCAAGGGGGTATATGGAACGGTTAGTGACGGTCAGCTGCAGATCGCTGATGCCGCCGAAAGTTCCGACATTATAGCCGTTTGCTCCGACGGAAACCTGGCTGCTGACGGCAGCCCTTACGGCCTCTTTGTCGACGGGCTTTGTCTCAGGCATTGATTCGACAATATCCGCGCGATGAACGGCCTCGCGGTGCGCGTTCGATCCTGCGGCAGAATCCTTTACAGCAGGGAGAGCCGCTGCACTCTTCCTGGGCGTAACTGGTCTTTCCTTCAATGCCCCACGAGCAGGTTTCGCGATGGGAGGAACGGAGGTCCTGGAGCCATCCGCACCACTTCCAGGGGCAATCCCCAGCGAATCAGCCGGCTTTTCGTTTGTGGCAGCCGTTAGAGCGGGGCTCGCGGCGGAAACCGGCAACTGTTGCGAGACGGGGTGCGCAATGGATGGGCTCGTATTTTCAGCCGGGTTCTTCGACGCGATCGTTTGTCGAACACCGGTAGCGTTCCTGTTCAGTGAAAGGCCGATAAAGATACCGGCGGCGAGCACCGCCAGAACCGTCGCGCCGATCACCAGTGGGCGAACGATGCGCGCGTTATACTCTTTCCTTTTCCGCCGTGGAGAAACTGCCTCAAGTTGTTCTTCGAGGGAAGGCAACTGAGAAGAATAATCCTCAACTCTGCGGCTGGCATTTGCGGCGGCATATCCGGGCCCGGAAGCATAAGCTGCATGCGAGGGATCGGGCGTGGCGGGTCGAACGGACTCCCGGACGTGCTCTTTGGCCGGAATCTCCCGTGCTACAGATGATTGGGTCTCGCGGGCTTCGCGTGCCGGCAGGGCCGGGTTACGGCCGGCAGGCATCGTGACATAGATGATGCGTTTGCCGGGAACGGCGGAGGGCTCTCCGGTATATAAAGGAAGTGCGGGAGCGGGCGCCTCCGCACGAAAAGGCCCAGGCCCGGCAGGAGGTATGACGATGGAGACGGGCTCGGCATCGATCGATTTTGCAGTGACGACGGGCTCCTCAGCCGGCTTTGCCGTAGTGACAGGCTTTTTGTAAAACCGGTCGAAGGGCTGTTCTTCTACCGGGGGCGCAAATGCGCTAAGCTCTTCCATTTCGCAGGGATATCTCCAGGCAGCACTCTTCCCTTCTAACCAAACGAGATCGTAGGCTTTCAATCCCATGCTCTTCAGATCGTCCACTGAGTAGGGGCCGCTTTGCTTGTTATTACGAAGGAGCAAATACATATCCATTCCGTTATGACGCAGATTCTGGCGGGCTTTCAATGGATTTGAGGAAGGGGAGCGGCCAGCGTTGGGCCGAATACAAATGTACTATTTTCGTTAATAATAACATCGTGTCGTTGAAGATTTGTTAGTATTCATAAGATGAACGATCTTCGAAACCCTATATAAATTAATGAAGTATGGACGTTGCAATACAGGAAAAAGTGAATGCCTGGCTGAACGGGAACTATGATCAGGCCACCAAGGACGAGATCATCCGCCTGCAGAACGAAAACCCCACCGAACTGACCGAAAGCTTCTACCGGAACCTGGAATTCGGAACCGGCGGCCTGCGGGGCATCATGGGCGTCGGGACCAACCGGATGAACAAGTACACGGTGGGAATGGCTACCCAGGGATATTCCAACTACCTCAAGGCCTCCTTTCCCGGCAAGGAAGTGAGGGTAGCGATCGCTCATGACAGCCGCAACAACTCCCGTTTTTTTGCGGAAACCGCGGCTAATGTATTCGCAGCCAATGGAATAAAGGTTTTTCTCTTCCAGTCGCTCCGGCCGACGCCCGAACTCAGCTTTGCCATCCGCCACCTGCATTGCCAGGGGGGACTGGTTTGTACGGCCTCTCACAATCCCAAAGAATACAACGGCTATAAAGCATATTGGGAGGACGGCGGGCAGCTGGTGCCGCCGCACGACAAGAATGTCATCCGGGAAGTGGAGAACATCGCCTCGCCGGACGAAGTGAAATGGGGAGGCGGGGAATCCAACATCACCATGATCGGGAAAGAATTGGATGAGGCCTATATAGCCATGGTCCGGAATCTCTCCGTTTACCCAGAAGTCATTGAACGTCAACATAATTTGCGAATCGTTTATACCCCGATCCACGGAACGGGGATCAAACTGGTGCCCGAAGTGCTCCAACGGTTCGGATTCACCAATGTTCACGTCGTGGATGAGCAGGCAACGCCCGATGGCAATTTCCCGACGGTGATCTACCCCAACCCCGAAGAGAGCGATGCGATGGCTATCGGGCTCCGGAAGGCACAGCAGATCGACGCGGATATTCTCCTTGGCACCGACCCGGATGCCGACCGGGTGGGCATCGGGGTGAAGGACCGGAAGGGTCAATGGGTCCTGCTGAACGGGAACCAGACCGCCGTCCTGGCGTTCAACTATATGATCGAAGCCCGGAAGGCCAAGGGGATCGCCACTGCCGCCGATATGGTCATTAAAACGATCGTGACGACGAACCTGATCGACGAGATCGCCGCGAGAAACGGCGTCGAGTGTTACAACACCCTCACCGGCTTCAAGTGGATCGCCGAGCTGGTCAGGGAAAAAGAAGGCAAAAAGAATTATGTCATCGGCGGCGAGGAAAGCTACGGCCTGATGATCGGCAGCCAGATCCGGGACAAGGACGCCGTGAGCGCGGTTGCCCTGCTCTGTGAGATGGCCGCCTATGAAAAAGACAAGGGCCGCAGCCTGTTCGATAAATTGATCGATCTCTATGTAGAATACGGGTTCTACAAAGAACACCTCATCTCCATCACCAAAAAAGGGATGAATGGCCAGAAAGAGATCGCCGGCATGATGAGCGTCTACCGCAACAATCCTCCGGCTGCGATCAACGGGTCGCCCGTGACGCAACTGCTGGACTATGAGCTGCAGAAAGGCCGTAACCTGCAGACAGGGGACAGCTGGACGATCCCGCTGCCGAAGTCGAACGTGCTGCAGTTCATCCTCGCAGATGGCAGCAAGATCTCTGCCCGGCCTTCAGGGACGGAACCGAAGATCAAATTCTATTTCAGCGTGCATGCGCCACTGGCGTCCCCGGGAGAGTTCGACAGGGTGAACGGCGAACTGTCCGCCCGCATCGACGGCATCATCAGGGATATGCAGCTAAAATAAGATCCGATAAGATTACAAAGCCATCTGGAGAATTGCAACGAGAACGAAAAGACTTGCGCTGAGTAGGTTGGTGCGTGTGAACATAACGGTTTTTTTTATAGGGTTACAGATTTTCTACGTAAGCTAAAATAGACACAAAGAACCGCAATGACAATAGTAAAAATACTTAGGCCCCCAAATTCTACCGGGGGCCTAAGTGTTTTATTTAGCGTAAGCTCTTAGGCACTGCAGGTGACACACCCTTCCTGCATAGTGCAGGTGGGCCCTATCATATCTTCCCCTTCATCGGCAGAGGCGACCTGGATAGCGGCCGGGTTGGCCAGCGGTTCGATCATCTTACCGCCCTGGCGTTCTACAGTGAACTGAACGGCCTGGGACGCCGCTTGTGTGCGCAGGTAATACATGCCGGTTTTCAGTCCTTTTTTCCACCCGTAGAAGTGCATAGAAGTCAGTTTGCTTGCGGAGGGTGTATCTACGAAGAGGTTCAGTGACTGCGACTGGCAGATATAGGCGCCGCGGTCGGCGGCCATATCGATGATATTGCGTTGCTTGATCTCCCAAACGGTCTTGTAGATATCCTTGATCGCCTGCGGGATCTCGTCGATGGCCTGGATGGAGCCGTTATGGAAGATGATCTTGTTCTTCATTTCCTCGTTCCAGAGATTGAGGTCGACCAGGTCCTTGAGGAGGTGCTTGTTGACCACCACGAATTCCCCGCTGAGCACCCGGCGAACGTAGATGTTGGAGGTGTACGGCTCGAAGCACTCATTATTCCCGAGGATTTGGGAAGTAGAAGCCGTAGGCATGGGCGCCACCAGCAGGGAGTTGCGGACTCCGTATTTCATGACCTCGGCCTTGAGGGTGTACCAGTCCCAGCGAAGGGTCGGTTCAGCGCCCCAGAGATCGAACTGGAACTGGCCTTTCGAAGCCGGGGAGCCGGCAAAGCTGGAGTATGGCCCCTCGACCTTGGCCAGGTCCTTCGAGGCAGTCATCGCGGCGAAGTAAATCGTCTCGAAGATCTCTTTGTTCAACTGCTTGGCCTTGTCGCTCTCGAAGGGCAGGCGCAGCAGGATGAAGGCGTCGGCCAGGCCCTGGACGCCAAGACCGATAGGACGATGCCGGAGATTGGAATTGCGGGCCTCTTCGACGGGATAGTAATTGTAATCGATGATCTTGTTGAGGTTCTTGGTTACCTCATAGGTCACGTCATACAACTTCTGGTGATCGAACTGCCCGTTGATGACGAACCGGGGCAGGGCCAGCGATGCGAGGTTGCACACGGCGACCTCATCGGCGGAGGTATATTCGATGATCTCCGTGCAAAGGTTGGAGCTCTTGATGGTGCCGAGGTTCTGCTGGTTGCTCTTCCGGTTGGCGGAGTCCTTGTACAGCAGGTAAGGCGTGCCGGTCTCGATCTGTGCGTCCAGGATGGCAAACCAGAGGTCCTGCGCCTTCACCGTCCGGCGGGCGCGGCCTTCGGCTTCATATTGGTTGTAGAGTGTTTCGAATTCTTCACCCCAGGTCTCGTGGAGACCCGGCGCCTCGTGGGGACAGAACAGGCTCCAGTCACCGCCGGCTTCGACGCGCTGCATAAAGAGGTCGGGGATCCAGAGGGCATAGAAGAGGTCGCGGGCGCGCATCTCATCTTTGCCGTGATTCTTGCGGAGATCGAGGAATTCAAAGACGTCGGCATGCCAGGGTTCGAGATAGATGGCAAAAGCGCCTTTGCGCTTGCCACCGCCCTGGTCCACATAGCGGGCCGTGTCGTTGAAGACCCGCAGCATGGGGATGATCCCGTTGCTGGTGCCGTTGGTGCCGCCGATATAGGAGCCGGTGGCGCGGATATTATGGATGGACAGACCGATGCCGCCGGCGGATTGCGATATTTTTGCCGTCTGCTTGAGGGTATCGTAGATACCGTCGATGCTATCGTCCTTCATCGTCAGCAGGAAGCAGGAGCTCATCTGGGGCTTCGGGGTTCCCGCGTTGAAGAGGGTGGGGGTGGCGTGCGTGAACCAGCGCTCGCTCATCAGGTGATAGGTCTTGATCGCGGACTCGATATCGTTCTGGTGGATACCGATAGCGACCCGCATATACATATGCTGCGGGCGCTCGACGACCTTGCCGTCGACCTTCAGGAGGTAGGATTTCTCCAGGGTCTTAAAACCGAAGTAGTCGAAGCCGTAGTCACGGTCATAGATGATAGTCGAGTCGAGGAGCTCGGCGTTGTCGCTGATGATCTGCCATACTTCGTCGGACAGCAGGGGAACGAGTTTACCCGTCTTGCTGTCGCGGCATTCGTAAAGCAGCTTCATCGTATCGGAGAAGCTCTTGATGGTATTTTTATGCAGATTGCTCACGGCAATGCGGCTTGCCAGCAGGGCATAGTCCGGGTGCTTTACCGTAAGAGAGGCGGCCGTCTCGGCGGCGAGGTTGTCCAGCTCGGTGGTCGTAACGCCGTCATAGAGCCCTTCGATGACTTTCTTGGCGACGTCGATGGAGTTGACAAACCGGCGGTCCAGGCCGTAGCAGAGCTTTTCTATCCGGGCGGTAATTTTATCGAACTTCACGGACTCGGATTTTCCGTTTCTTTTTTCAACGAACATATATGTAGAATTTAATGGTAGCTTGTTAAAAATCTTCTTCGAGGCTGAAGGTCTGCGCCTCCTTGCCGGACATGACGCCGGACTTCTGGTAATCACCAACCCGTTTCTCGAAGAAGTTGGTCTTACCTTGCAGCGAGATCATCTCCATGAAATCAAAGGGGTTGGTCGTATTGAAGAGCTTGCTATACCCAAGCTGGTCCAACCAGCGGTCGGCGACGAACTCGATGTATTGCTGCATGAGGCGCGCATTCATCCCGATGAGGTCGACGGGCAGGGCCTCCGTGATGAATTCCTTTTCGATGGTTACGGCGTCGCCGATGATGGCGTGCACCTGCTCCTGCGAAAGCTTGTTCTCCAGCATGCTGTAAAGCAGGCAGGCGAATTCGCAATGCAGACCCTCGTCGCGGCTGATCAGCTCGTTGCTGAAGGTCAGGCCGGGCATGAGCCCTCTTTTCTTCATCCAGAAAATGGAGCAGAAGCTGCCGCTGAAGAAGATGCCTTCCACGGCTGCAAAAGCGACCAGGCGTTCGGCAAAGTTGCCGTTCTGGATCCAGCGAAGGGCCCACTGTGCTTTCTTCTGCACGGCGGGAACGGTATCGATGGCATGGAAGAGGCGGTATTTTTCTTGCGGATCCTTGATATAAGTGTCGATGAGCAGGGCGTACGTTTCCGAATGGATGTTCTCCATCATGATCTGGAAACCATAAAAGCAACGGGCTTCGGGCAATTGGACCTCGCTCATGAAGTTGACGGCGAGGTTTTCATTGACGATACCATCGCTGGCGGCAAAAAAGGCAAGAACGTGCGAAATAAAATGGCGCTCGCCATCGTTTAATTTCGCCCAGTCCTGAAGATCACCCCCCAGGTCGATCTCTTCGGCAGTCCAAAAAGAAGCCTCGTGCTTCTTGTACATCTCCCACACTTTGGGGTAGTTGATCGGCAGGATGACAAACCGGTCCTTATTTTCCTTCAATAAGATCTCGTTTCCGTTCTCCATTTGTTTAACAGATTGCAGATGAATAGTGTTATGACCACAATGGTTTGGGTAAAACCTTGGCGGCAGGGGACTCATCCGGTCGGGTAGTGCTCCCTTCCTGTGAAGAGCTAACTCAAAAATAACATAGCCCAGCAAAAAACGCAGGACTTGTTACTAACACCATGTGCCTAACTTTTGCGGCTATTTCGGAAGGCTTACTGGCGGCGGATTTTGCGTCCTGAACGTGCGCAAATCCAGCGCCATGGCCAGCAGTACGGCCAGGATGCCGTATTCGGCAAGCGTATTTTGCATTTTCAGGAAGGGCAGATGAAAGCACCAGAGCAGGAGGCATAGCAATAACAGCCCGTATCCTGCTTTTTTCCGGGGCGATAGCTGCGTAGCGGCGAGCATCAGCGGCAGTATCCACTGCACGGTGTAGTATTGGTGCCGGTAGACAGGACTAAAAAGATCCGCGATCATGAAGAGGCAGAAACCGAAGATAGCCACCCATGGCGTATCCTGCGCCTCGAAGGGGCGACATCGAAAATAAAAGAGCAGGGCAAGCAAACCGATCCCGCCGAAGGATAACCATCCCATCGTGGCGACGGACAATTGCCGGTGGAAGACGCCCTGAAAAAGAACGAAGAAATTCCCGTTCTCCGAATAGATCTTTGCCGGCAACGTCTTCATGTAGTGATCTGCTTCGAGCGTATCGATCCCTTCCCATCGGGGATAACGCGGGTCGGGGTCGTTATGCTGGATGGCAGGATGCAGGTTTTGATTGATCCGGATCGCCTCATTGACGTTGCTGAAATAATCCCGCCACAATCCTCTTTCGTGTGTGCTGGTCAGCGCCCAGCCTCCAAACAGCGCCATAGGGATACAAAAGAAGAGCCACCATCGGCGGGGATGCGTTTGTACCAATAGCCAAAAGGGCGGAAAGAAAAGCAGGGTGTTCACCCGGATGAGGATCAGGCAGGCTGCAGCACACCCGGCGAGGATCGCATTCGCCGGGTGATCCTTTTTTTTCCAGAAGACCAGGAAAAGCATGGCAAAAAAGGGGATGCAAAGATAGGTCTGCCCATTGGCGGTATGTTCTTTCCAGCCATTGGTCAGGAGCACCGCACCGAAGACCAGCACCACGGCCTGTCGCCGGGCCGTCGTCGGAGCGGTGAGAAAGGCAAAGAGGGTGATCGCCCCCAACATAAGATATTCGATGACGAGCCAGTATTCCGAGATCCTTGCCTCGGGTTGTTCGACGAGGGGCGATAGCAGCCGGTAGAGGACGGGCGTAGAGGTCATATTGGAGGGCCGGACGCTATCGAAATTGCCGGGATCATAATAGCGAAGGCCGTCCCCGGTCTTCCATTTGTAGAAGTAAGGGGAACGGCCGTCTTTTATCATTCTTGATCCCGTGACCCGGTTGCGTAAATCTCCATTATACGCCTTTTCATAATGGATATCCCGGTTGATCGCATAGATGAGGATGCCGGTCACGGCCGCCACCACCAAAAGCCACCGGAGCATCAGTCAAGCACTTTTTCCGTGATCTTTCCGGTGGTTTTATCCTTCAGGATGACTTTTTTCGCGCCATAGTGCGTCATTTCCTCCTTGATCAGGTAGTGGTTGGCGTCGTATTCGGTGAGATGACTGTCCTTGGTGACGCCGATCTTACCGCGCCAGATATCGAGCCTGACAGGTTCCCAGAGCTTTGTCTTCGCCGATCGGTAGGCCGCGTCGAGAATGGCATTGACCACATAACCGTCGTAAAAGGTCTCCTTTGGCGCCTTGCCCTGCTCGAGGGCATTGAAGACATCGGTGAACATATGGTTATAGCCGAGGTCGTTCACTTCGTCGCCGACGGGAAACAGCCAGCCGCTGTTGCTTTCGGCCTTTTCGGCGACATAGTCGGCGCCTTTGCCGGTGGTGAACATCTCCAGACCGGTACGAAGGAAGTTGTTGATAAAGATGGTTCCTTCGGTGCCCATCACTTCGTCGCGAAGATCCATACCTCCACGGAAGGTCCAGCTGACTTCGAACTGGCCAATCGCGCCGTTCTCATATTTCACCATCCCGATCGCATGATCTTCGGCCTCGATAGGTTTAACCTGCGTGTCGGCCCAGCACATGACCTCGACGGGCTTGATGTCCTTGCCGATGAAGCTGCGGGCGATTTCAACGCAATGACAGCCGAGGTCGAGGATACAGCCGCCACCGGCTTGCTCAAGATCCCAAAACCATTCACTATGCGGGCCAGGGTGGGTCTCCCGGGATTTGGCCCATAAGATGCGCCCGAGGGCCCCGCTAGCGACGCTTTGGTGCGCTTTCAGGAACTTTGGCGTATACACCAGATCTTCCAAGTACGCATTTAAAATGCCCGCGTCTTCCACGGCTTCCAGCATCCTGCGCGCTTCGGTGGCATTCCGGCCCAGGGGTTTGGTGGTCATCACGGCCTTTTTGTGCTTGCAGCAGAGGAGGACGGCGATCTCGTGGAGGTTATTGGGCAAAGAGATACAGACCAGGTTCACCTCGGGATGGGCGATGGCTTCCTCCATTTCGGTGGTCCAGTGCTTGCATTTATAATCTTTGGCGAATTTCTCCGCGCTTTCCTTGCGGCGGGAATAGACACTGACGATGGAATCCCGGCTGCGCTGGCCGAGGATGGAGTCGGCGTAGAACCGGGCGATGAAGCCGGAGCCGAGCATGGCAATCTTTACCATAGTAAGAATTATTTATTGGTTAACTGTCAATTGTTTTTTCTCGCGGAAGAAGAGGATGAAATAGATCAGCACGGCGGCGGCGATATAGGCCGGGACGAGCCAGATATGCCTCCAGTCGTGTTGATTGGTGCTGATGGCGTACTTGTCGTCGATGTACCCCGAGAACCAGGTGCCGATGAACATCCCTAAGCCATAAGTGGCAAAGGTAAAGAGCTGCTGGGCGGCATTCTTGATCCTTTCGCCTGCTTTCTTCTCCGTATACATGTACCCCGTGACGAAGAAGAAGTCGTAGCAGACGCCGTGGAGGATGATACCGGCGTAAAGCATCCACTCGTTGGCGCCGAGGCCGCCGTACGCAAAGCAGATATACCGGAGGATCCAGGCCGTCATACCCATCAGCAGCATTTTTTTGACCCCGATGCGGTTGAACAGAAAGGGGATGGCCAGTATGAACAGGCCTTCCGAGTATTGTCCCAGGGTCATCTTGGTGGCGGAGTTCTGCATGCCGAGCTCGACGAGGAAATTGTTGGCGAAACCGTAGTAGAAAGACAGGGGGATACAGACGAGAATGGCGGCGATAAAGAAGATCAGGTACGGCTTATCCTTGAAGAGAACAAAGGCCTCGGTACCGGGCGCCTGGGATTCCTTGCCCTTTGGCGGCGTGTTCGGGAGTACGAAGCTGAACAGGCCGAGCAGGACGGAGGCTCCCGCGGCGATCTGGAAAGTGGAAGGCGATTGTTCGAGTTTGAAGCTGCCGATAATGGTCCCCGCAACGATCCAGCCGAGGGTGCCGAAGACCCGTATCCATGGAAACTGTTTTCCCGCATCGGTCATCTGGTAGAAGGCGACGCTGTTGGAGAGGGCGATCGTCGGCATATAAAGAAGGGAATACAGCAGGATCGTCCAATAAAAGAGAGCATTATTGCTGATCATCGGGACCAAAAAGAGGAGTATGCCCCCCAGCACATGGAGGACGCCCATAATGCGCTGGGCGGCGAAATACCGGTCGGCGACAAGCCCGACGAAGAAGGGAGAGATCATGGTGGCGATGGCCAGGGCGCTGTAGGCCGCGCCGATCTGGATACCGGATGAATGCAAAGCCGCAGGCATATAAGAGCCCATCGTTACGTACCAGGCGCCCCAGATGAAGTATTCGACGAACATCATGAAGGCCAGTTGACTACCTGTTTTAAATTTCATTGTACGATTGAATTTTGATTTCGGCAAAAAATTGGCAAAATATAATTTTTTGCCTGCATGTTCACAATGATTGTCCGCTTTCGCGGACGAACCGAACGAAGTTCGGTTGCACGAGGTTCGAATATAGGCATTAAATTGCACCTGTTTATGAGAACATTCGAAGACAGTTACCGCCATAAAGGGCTGCGCAGACAGCTGGTGGAGGTGATCCGCCAGAAAGGGATCACGGATGAGCGGGTATTGGACGCCATCCTGCATATCCCGAGGCATTTCTTTATGGATTCCGCATTCGATAAGATCGCATATGAGGACCGGGCCTTCCCCATCGGGGAGGGACAGACCATTTCTCAACCCTACACGGTGGCTTATCAAACCCAGTTGCTGGAAATAAAACCGTATGAAAAAGTCCTCGAGATCGGTACGGGCAGCGCCTACCAGGCATCGGTCCTTGCCGAGATGAAGGCGCAGGTGTATACCATCGAGCGGCAGAAGAAGCTCTTCGATTTGAACAAGCAATTTCCTTATCTCAAGAAATATCCCTCCCTGAAGTTCTTTTATGGCGACGGCTACGAAGGATTGCCCACCTATGGTCCCTTTGACAAAGTGATCGTCACCGCCGCCGCTCCCTTCATCCCGCCAAAGCTTGTTGACCAGCTGAAACCGGGCGGCCTGATGGTGATCCCCGTCGGCGAGGGCCAGGTCCAGCGGATGCTAAGGCTGACGAAGCAAGCCGACGGGACGGCGACGCAGGAAGTGTTCGACAACTTCTCCTTTGTACCGATGGTGGAGGGGAAGAACAGCTAGAGAAAGGCGATGATCTTTGCCCTGATCTCTTCATCCTTATAGACCTTCCGGTGACCCAGCCCTTTCGTCCAAATGAATTTGACGTTTTGGTGGGAGTCCTGTTGGATCAGCAGCGCTTCTTTCAGCGGGGTGATGCGATCGTCTTCGTCCTGTATATACAGCACCGACGCATTGTTATGATGAAGCGCCCGGCGCAGGGAATACCAGTCGAAGTGATGGCCGCTGGTCTCCTGCACATAGTCATCCATTTCTTTAACGACCTCCGGGGACAGCTGCAGCCGGTGGGCGAAGACGCTGACGGCCGTCGTCGTCTCGACGGCAGGCGCGATCAGCACGAGACGGTTGACCCGGTTATGAGGGTTGTTCTCGAGGAAAAGGGCCAAAGCCAGTCCGCCCAGCGAATGGCCCATATAGGAGTGAACAGGGCCATAGCTCTGTTCGATGTGCCGAAGTACGCCGACATAATCGGGGATTTGGATGCGGCGGCCGCCGGACGCGCCGTGAGCGGGGGCGTCGAAGGCCAGGACCTCGTATCCTTTCCGTACCAGTGCGGCAATATAGCTTCCAAAATGACAGGACGCGGATTCGAACCCATGGGCAATGAGCACTTTTTTGCGCGGCGGCGCATCGGCGGGCAGCCAGCGGCGCCCGCGGACGGTGTGACCGGCATAACGGAAGGAGAGGGGTTCGCCGCTCTCGAAGAAGGCGGAACCTTTTTTAGTGACCCGCTGCTGCGGAGTGCAGAATAGTTTGAACGCCTTCACCGCCGCCTTTCGCGGCGAGGCCAGGGAAAGGATGTTTATCCGGGCGCGTGTATATCGGAGTGCCAGTTTTTGCGATATCTTCATAGCGGCATAAAATTACAGAATGAAGGTAACAATCATCGGATCGGGAAATGTGGCCACGGTAATGGGCAGTACGATCGTCCAGGCGGGGCATTCCGTGTTGCAGGTGGCGGCGAGAAATGGCGCCGCGGCGGCGGAGCTTGCGGCGCAATGGGGCTGCGACTATACGACGCAGTGGGAAGCGATCGGGCCCTCCGCGGATCTTTATATCGTGTCGCTCAGCGACCGGGCGCTGCCGGAGCTGAACGCCGGGCTGCGATTGCCGGGCCGGTTAGTGGTGCATACTGCGGGGGCGGCGCCGTTGTCGGCGCTGGCTTCGGTCAGCGAGCGGTATGGGGTGCTCTATCCCCTGCAGAGCCTGCGAAAGGAGGTCCGGCCCTTCCCGGAATTCCCGTTGCTCATCGATGCGGCACGACCCGAAGACCTGATGTTGCTCGACGGATTCGCCCGGACCCTCGCCCGGCAGGTGCAACGCGCCGATGATGCCTTACGGCTGAAACTCCATGTGGCCGCGATCTTTGCCAACAATTTCACCAATTACCTCTATACGCTTTCGGCCGATTTCTGCCGGCGGGAGGGGATCGATGGTACCCTGCTGCTGCCGCTGATCCGCGAGACGGCCGAACGGGTGGAACGCTATGACCCGCGGACCGTGCAGACCGGGCCGGCCATCCGCGGCGATCGGGCGACGATGGAGCGGCACCTGGAAGTTCTTGCGAAATATCATAATATGAATGAATTGTACCGGATCATCTCCGGACAGATAAGTGAGTATTATAAATAGTATTTTTGTCCCCATGAGCGTATTGGAAAAATTCAAATCGATCAGGACTTTTGTATTCGACGTAGATGGGGTGATGACCGACGGCAGCGTGCAGATATTCGAGACGGGCGAGCAGGTGCGGCGGATGAACACCCGGGACGGTTATTCGCTGCAACTGGCGGTCAGGAAAGGGTACCACGTAGTGGTCATTTCCGGAGGGAACTCCGAGGGTGTGCGTCGACGGCTGCAATACCTGGGCATCAAAGACATCTTCCTGGACGTTCATGACAAAGTCGCCCTACTGGTTCGATATGCCAAAGACCATGGGCTCGATGAAAAAGATATGCTCTATATGGGGGACGATATCCCCGACTACGCGGCGATGCAGCATGTCGGGCTGGCCTGTGCGCCGTCGGACGCCGCGCCGGAGATCAGGCATATTGCCGCCTATATCTCTTCTTTCGGCGGGGGGCAGGGATGTGTGCGGGACGTCGTCGAAAAGGTGTTGAAATTAAATGGACAATGGGACCTGGATCAATCCGTAGCCTCAAAATAACTTCGGTATGCCGCAATTGATTGGAGCTTTTTTTCGCCTTATCCGCTGGCCAAACCTGGTGTTCATCTTTTTAACCCAGCTGCTGTTCTATTATTTCATCCTGTTGCCTTGTTACGGCTGGAGATATGTCGAAGTCCCGGCCATGATACCGAAGCTAACCCCGTTGCTGTTCTATCTTCTGTCCGCCTCCTCCGTCCTGATCGCGGCGGCAGGCTATGCGATCAACGATTATTTCGATCTGAACATCGACCGGGTGAACAAACCCAAGCGGATGGTAGTGGAGAAGGTGATCAAGCGCCGGTGGACGATCCTCTGGCACTGGCTGCTTTCAGGTATCGGCGTGGTGCTGAGCCTCTATGTAAGCTGGCGGATCCGCAACCCGATCATCGCCGTGGCCAACCTCGGCTGCGTGGTGTTGCTCTATTTCTACAGCACGACCTTCAAGCGAAAGCTGCTGATCGGAAATGTCATCATCTCCCTGCTGACGGCCTGGGTGATCCTGGTGCTGTTCGTTTGCGAGGCGAGGATCACGACCGATCCCATCGCCCGCGAGATCAGCGCCCGCATCTTCAAGTTTGCGATCGTCTATGGCTCCTTCGCCTTTATCATCTCCCTGGTGAGGGAGGTCGTCAAAGATATCGAGGACCGGGACGGGGACGAAAAATATGGCTGCCGGACGATGCCCATCGTCTGGGGCGTGAATGTTGCAAAGGTCTTTGCCGGGACATGGCTGGTGGTGCTCATCGGGGCGCTGATCATCTTTCAATTCTATGTGCTGCAAAAGGCATGGTGGCAGCTGATCCTGTACAGCATCCTGCTGATCGACCTGCCCTGTCTCTGGCTGCTGCGCAAGCTGTACCGGGCACAAACGCGGGAGCAGTATCACCTGATGAGCAATGTCATCAAGGGAGTGATGCTGACGGGTATCTGTTCGATGCTGTTGGTGCTGTCAAATTGATCTATGGAACCTATCATACTGGCGTCGGGTTCACCCCGGCGCAAACAATTGCTGGAATGGGCGGAGGTGGATTTTGAGATCCGCGTTAAAGATACCCCGGAGAACTGGCCGGCGGGGATGGCGGTCATCGACGTTCCCGTGCACATCGCCCGGAACAAGGCCCTGGCGGTAAAGGCCGGCGCGGAGCCGGGTCGCGTGGTCGTCGCCGCGGACACAATTGTCGTCCTGGGTAATGAGATCATCGGAAAGCCCAGAGACCGGGCCGATGCCATCCATATCCTGTCCCGGCTGGCGGGACAGCGGCATGAGGTGATCACGGGCGTGGTGCTGTTGAAGGACGGCGAGGAGTGCGCCTTTGCCGACATAACGGCGGTGTGGTTCCACCCTCTGACGACCGCCGAGCTCGAGGCGTATGTCGACAAATACAAACCCTATGATAAGGCCGGCGCCTATGCGATCCAGGAATGGATCGGGGTTGTCGGCATCAAAGGGATAGAAGGAGACTTTTATAACGTCATGGGCCTGCCGGTGAGCAGGGTGGTGCAGGCACTGCGAAGGTGGAGTTAACCTAACAAGGAGGTTAACCATGCGCGAAGAATTATTACATTTCATCTGGCGATATCGCCATTTTCATCAACAGGGACTGGTAACCGAAGACGGGCGGCCCCTCGGCATCGCCTTTCCGGGCGAGCCGAATACCAACCAGGGGCCCGATTTCCGGGATGCGAAGCTGTCGATCGGCGGCGAAGCTCTCACCGGCGCCGTGGAGCTGCATATCCGCAGCTCGGATTGGCTGCGGCATGCCCACGATGGCGATGAGCATTACCGGTCCGTTATCCTGCATGTGGTGTGGGAGCACGACCTTGCGGAGCCGCCGGGCGGCATACCCGTACTGGTGTTGCAGGACCGTGTTGCCAAGCCTTTACTGAGCCGGTACCAACACCTGATGAGGCTGCAGGGGTTTGTTCCCTGTGAGCGGCAACTGTCCGCGGTCGGGACCGGCGTCTGGCGACAATGGATGCAGACCCTGGCGACCCGGCGCCTGCAACGCCGGGCGCTGGTGATCTTTGGGTGGCTGGAGCATCTCCGGCAGGACTGGGAGGAGACAACCTGGTGGCTGATGGCGCGGAGCCTGGGGCAGCCTGTCAATGCAGCGGTCTTCGAGGCAGTAGCCCGAAGCCTGCCCTTGCGGCTGCTGCGGCGGCATAGGCTGCATGCCCCCACGCTGGAGGCTCTTTTACTGGGCCAGGCAGGACTGTTGAAGGAAGGGGAAGGGGCATATCGGGAATATGGTTTCTGGCAAACAAAATATGGACTTCGGCCCGTGTCGCAACCGGTGTCCTTTCTCCGGATGAGACCGGGACATTCCCCCGGGCTGCGGCTGACCCAACTGGCAGCGCTGCTGGCGGACGGGAAAGGCTGGTTTTCGATAGTGCGGGACGCGGTGTCCATGGAGGAGGTACTGCAGGCATTGAGCGGAGTGAAAGGCCTCGGGGCCGAAATGCGGCGCGGAATGCTGATCAATGCATTCATCCCGGTGCTGTTTGCCTACGGGCAAACGGAAAAGGCGTTGCGTTGGATGGAGGGGCTCAGGGCCGAGCGGAATGCGACGGTCCGGTCCTGGCAGAGGTTGGGCGTGGTGGCGGGCGATGCGGCCGGGTCGCAAGCACTGCTGGAGCTCAAGAATGAATATTGCAACGCCCGGCGATGCCTCGAATGTGCGATCGGCCGGGCGCTGCTGGCAGCCTAGACGCGTTTGGGAAAAGTACGCGCCGGCTGCCAACGGCTAATGTCGGGCCTTCGGCCTGCGAACCCGTGGTTCGCTTTGGGCGGCCTAGCCGCGTATGAGGAAAGTACGCGCCGGCCGCCAACGGCTTATTTCGGGCCTTCGGCCAGCGAACCCGTGGTTCGCTCAGTCAAATGCGGCCTAAGCGGGAACCGCGCTGTTCCAGTGAAACTCGACATTTACCTTCATATCCGGATGAATACTGTACATCACCGGGCAGGTCTCGGCGACCCGCTGCAGAATGGTCTTTGTCTTCTCATCGAAAACCTGGCCGGCCGGAAAGTCGAAAACGACATCGACGCCGGCGATGCGCCGCGGGTCGGCCGCCATGATCTTCTTAACGGATAGCTTCATCCCGACGAGGTTGACCCCCATATCCCGGGTCTTGATGCCCATGGTGGTGGCCATGCAGGCGCCAAGGGCGGTGGCCACGAGGTCGGTGGGGGAGAAACGCTGTCCTTTCCCCTGGTTATCAGTGGGTGCGTCGGTCTCTATTTCTGTCCCGGATTGCAGGTGTTGGGCAACCGTTCTCAAATCTCCTTCGTAAATAACTGTTGAGGTCATTGGACAATAAATTTTACATAAATTTACGCCAGTTAAATTAAATCGTTAGCAGTGAAGAAACCAAAGCCGAAAATTTCGGCGCATCCGAAGGATATACGTAAAATTCTCCTGACCGTTCTCGCCTCGACCCTGGTGCTGCAGCTTTTTGCCCAAAATTCGGATAGTACCAACATGGTATCGAGGCGTAACCGGCAGAACTCCAAGCGCGACCGGATGAACAATCTGCTACGAATGGAAGAAGAAGGGGATCTTATCTTCAATAAGCATAATATATTCGGTATCCGGTTGGCTTCCGATGGATACGGGATCAACTTTGAGAAAGGGAAGTTCAAATCGCCCCGGAGAACCCTGCTTTTTCAGTTCGAGCTCAATGAAAAGAAGGATCCGAAAGAACATCATATCTCCGCCACCTCCGATGGGATCAATTTCTCTTCGGTGGTGCCTTATAAATTGAATAATCTCTACGAGTTCAAGATGGCGATCGGCGAGGAGCGGCTGCTTGGCGGGAAGGGCAACCGGAACGGCGTGGCGGTCACCTACCTCTATTCCTTCGGCGGCACCCTGGGTATGCTGAAGCCCTATTACCTGGATGTTCAGAACCAGGTCACCGGGGCTTCTTTCCGCAAAACATACGATCAAATGGTGGCCGACACGGCGTCGGGGGACGTGATCACCGGCGCCTCCGGATTCACAGTGGGCTGGGGCAACCTGACAATCAAGCCGGCGGTGAATGCCCGCCAGGCAATGCGATTCGACTATGGCCGGTTGAACCAGAGCGTAGCTGCCATCGAGGTCGGCCTGACCGAAGAGTTCTACTTCAGCAAGATACCGCTGGTCTACCTCGTGAACCAGCGCCGGTTCTTCTTCAACGCCTATGTGGCGATCCTTTTCGGGAATCGAAAATGATGTATTTTTGTTTAATGGAATTAAACAAAAGTGGAACTAATATACAGAAGCCCAATTGGTTACGCGTAAAACTCCCTATCGGGGAAAACTACAAGCACGTCCGCGGGCTGGTAGACACTCATAAACTTCATACCATTTGCGAGAGCGGCAACTGCCCCAATATGGGTGAGTGCTGGGGGGAAGGCACGGCCACCTTCATGATACTCGGGAACGTCTGCACGCGCAGCTGCGGTTTTTGCGCCGTTGCGACGGGCCGGCCCGATCCGGTGGATTGGGATGAGCCCCAGCGGGTGGCGGAAGCCATTTACCTGATGAAGGTCAAGCACGCGGTGATCACCTCCGTCGATCGCGACGAGCTGAAGGACGGCGGCAGCATCATCTGGCAGAATACCATCCGGGCGGTGAAAGCCCTGAATCCCCATACCACGCTGGAGACGCTGATCCCCGATTTCAAGGCGGAGAAAGAGAATATCGCCCGGGTGATCGAAGCGGCGCCCGAGGTGGTCTCCCACAATATCGAAACGGTAGAGCGGCTGACGCGGCAGGTGCGTATCCAGGCCAAATACTGGCGCAGCATGGAAACCCTCAAGGTGCTCAAGGAAGGGGGGATGCGGACCAAGAGCGGGATCATGCTCGGTCTTGGGGAGTCGAAGGAGGAAGTGGTCCAGACCCTGGGTGATTTGCGCAACAGTGGTGTCGATGTCGTCACGCTGGGGCAATACCTGCAGCCGACGAAGAAGCATCTGCCGGTGCTCCGGTTCGTTCATCCCGATGAGTTCGCCGAGTTGAAGGAGATAGGTTATAACCTGGGTTTCGACTATGTGGAAAGCGGTCCATTGGTTCGCAGCAGCTATCACTCCGAGCGTCATGTCATTCCCGGCTACGGCCGTGGGCAATGGCTGAAGGCGAAAGAAGCTATTTAATATGGCCAAAACGGTTGCGCTTTGCTTGCTGTATCTGTTGCCTTCCGGGTTTTGTCATGCGCAACTGCTGCATTGGCAACGGATAGACTCCCTCTACGGCGTCCTTCCAGGCTCCGTTCATGTATATCGCAGCACGGACAGCCTCGAAGGCTTCCCCTCCGTCGCTTATTATGTTTCCGCCAGGCTGAAGGATAAGGATATCCAGTTCTCGGCGACAACGGGACAGGGTAAGCGCTTTACGCCGGAGCAATATTACCAGATCGAGCAGTCGCCGCTGGTAGTCGTGAATTGCACTTTCTTTTCCTTTAGCACCAATGAGAACTTCAATCTCGTCGTCAAGGACGGGAAGCTGGTGGCCTATAATGTCACCTCGCTGCGGGGAACGGGCAACGACTCCCTCTTCTATTATTACCCTACGCGTGGCGCCATCGGCATCGACCGGAAACGGCGGGCGGATGTCGCCTGGACCTTTACGGACAGCAGTCGCCGGTGGCCGTATGCGTTCGAGGACGGGCCTGTCATTGCGAAGGGAAAGGATACGGTGCCCTCGATCTATAGCCTGAACGACATCGAATGGAAGTGGTGGAAGATGCGGACGGCGGTGGGCGGCGGACCCGTGCTCATCCATGATGGGGCGATCCGCATCACGACGCGGGAGGAGCAGCTGTTCCCCGACTCCCGTTCCAACGGGGAGCGAAATCCCCGGACGGCGATGGGCTATACCCGCGATGGCCGGCTGATCATCCTGGTGGTGCAGGGGCGAACCCCGGGGATTGCCGCGGGAGCAAGTTTGCAGCAGGAAGCGCAGCTGCTGTTGCAGCTGGGTTGTTACGAAGCGCTGAATCTCGATGGAGGCGGCAGCAGCTGTCTGCTGGTGAATGGCCGGGAGACCATCCGTCCTTCGGATAGGGAAGGGCAGCGACCGGTGCCGGCCGTGTTCCTGATCAAACTTGCTAAAAACTAGGCGTTCAAAGCCGGACGGCTTACGCCTTCATATCCCACACAAGCGCGCTGGCGCCGAGGATCGCGGCGTCGGATTCCTTCAGATGGCTGACCAGTATCTTCACCTTGTTTTGGAATACCTGGATCAGATTTTCTTCCATATGCTCACGGGTCGGCTTCAGGATCAAGTCGCCGGCCTTTGTCAGTCCGCCGAAAAGAATGATCGCTTCGGGGCTGGAGAACATTACGAAATTGGCGAGGGCCATACCGAGGATGGAGCCGGTGAAGTCGAAGATATCCTTTGCCAGTTTATCGCCCTGGATCGCGGCGTCGTAAACGACGCGGGAGTCGAGGCGTTCTTTCGGCGTGTTGCGCAGCAGGCTGAACTCGTCGCTTTTCTCGAGCATCTCGATGGCGGTGAGCTTTACTCCCGTAGCCGAAGCGTAGGATTCCAGCGACCCCTTCTTGCCGGTGCCTTCGTGGTAGCGGCCGCCGGGGATGACGGTAGTATGTCCGAGCTCGCCCGCGAAACCGTCATGGCCGTAGATCAGCTTGCCATTGGCGACGATACCGCTGCCAACCCCTGTACCAAGCGTGATCATGATGAAGTCCTTCATCCCCTTGGCAGCGCCGTACATCATTTCACCTATTGCTGCTGCGTTCGCGTCGTTGGTCAAAGTCGCCGGAAGCTGAAACTTGTTCTGGATCAGCTTGGCCAGGGGGATGATCCCGCGCCAGGGCAGATTTGGGGCATATTCCACCGTGCCGCTGTAATAGTTGCCGTTGGGCGCGCCGACCCCGATGCCCCGGATGCGGCCCGTTCCGCCGGCCTTGTCGATGAGGGGAGCGACATGATTGTATAGTTCATCGATAAAACCCTCCACCTCGGAATGTCCGCGGGTAGATATCTCGCTGGAGAAAAGGACGTTTCCGTTGCGGTCAACGATGCCGAATTTTGTACCGGTGCCACCGATGTCGATGCCAATCGCGAGCGGATCATAAGGTGTGGAGGAGGCGGCTTTTGCCATGAATCGTTTGTTTTTGTGTCGGGTTGCAAATATATGGCATAAAGCAACGCATTTGGACCTTTGGTCCATCTTTGTGAAGCAGGGATGCCCCCTCCGGCCGGCCTTTCTCCGGTCGCGCCTAGTGGCCGCCTCCGATCTGTTCGTCGAAGTTCAGTCCCTGGGCCTTGAGGGTACTCTTCAATCGGAGCGCCAGCCAGGCCAGAATGACATAGCAGACGACAGCTACGATATAGCTGTAGTGCATTCCGGTGGTGGAGCCCAGTGCATCCCCTACGGCGCCCTGGACAGGAGGCACGACCGCGCCCCCCAGGATCATCATGATCAGGAAGGCCGAACCCTGGCTGGTGAATTTACCAAGTCCCGCTACACCCAGTGAGAAGATGCAGGGCCACATGATCGAATTACAGAGTCCTGCGGCCATGATACAATACACCGAGAAGATACCGCTCGAAAGCACCCCTGTAAGAATAAACAGACCGGCCAGCAGGGCAAGCGTCAAAAGGGTCTTGACCGGTTTTTGCTGGCCGAAGAAGAAGGCGGCGACCGCCACGGCGACAAAGCCGGCATAGCCATAAAGATCGCTGACATCGCCACTATAAAGATGGTTGACAAATAAAGCAACGCCGAATGCTACAAAGGGAACCACAATGGTTGCAATGCGTTTTCCCATTTCTGAGAGATTGAATACGCCGATCGCGCCCGTCCACCGGCCGATCATGAGGCTAGCCCAGTAAAGGCTTACGTACTTGGAGATCTTACTTTCGTCCAGGCCGGATATGGTGAGGTATCCCGGCTCCCGTAAAAGGGCGCCGAAATTATTGTCGATCGTCACTTCGACGCCTACATAGAGGAAAATACCCAACATCCCGTAGATGAGCTGCGGATAGCGCATCGCACCCCACTTATCATGGTTCTTTACGGCGGCGGAATTGGAATAGACAAGGATGCCGACGACCACCAACAGGGTCACGATCAGCAGGGGCAATTTCTCGATCGAGGTGAGCTGACCGATCAGGATGATGACCCCGATCAGAACGGTCATCAGGATCAGCGATCTCGACGCCTTAAAGGATCCTTCGAAACGGTCGTCGTCCTTACCGGCGGGAAGCCTGGAAAACGTGAAGAACAAGGCCACCGCGGCAAATACGCATGCCACGATCAGGAATAGATTATTGATATTGGTGACAGTTGCCAGACTGGCATCGCCGCCGACTTGTCCAAAGAGAAAGACGCTGAAGATGATCGGTCCGAGAGTCGTGCCGAGTGAATTGACCCCCCCGGCCAGGTTAAGCCGGTGGCTGCCCGTCGACGGATCGCCGAGGATGATGGCGAAAGGCTGTGCGGCCGTCTGCTGAAGGGAGAAGCCAAGCGCCACGACAAAATAAGCCGCCAACAAGCCGGCAAAGGAATGGGCATTGGCAGAAGGGATGATCAATAGCGCACCTGCCACCGAGATCCAGATACCGTAGATGATCCCTTTTTTATACCCGATGCGGTTCAAAATATCGTACTTGACAAGACTCGATATTATATATAGCGCCAACGACCCGATAAAATATGCGCCGTAGAACGCAGAACCGAGGAGCTGCGACTCAAACTGCGTCAGGCTGAAATTATGCTTGCAGAATGGAATGAAGATGCTTTGCGAAGCTGCGATGAATCCCCAGAAAAAAAAGACGAGGACTAACGTCGCGAGGGCTCCTGTGTTGGTCGGTTGCTTTTGGTTGGCCATTTAATAAGCATTTGGAATTAATTGGCCAAAATACCACCTTTTTCCGAAGCGAAAAATTTTTTCATCACCGGCACGCGGTTTAATCGAAAACCTTGCTAAATTGAACAGGAATGGAAATACTTCATGTTTCTGCAGAGTGTTATCCCGTGGCCAAGGCCGGCGGATTGGGCGACGTAGTTGGGGCTTTGCCGAAATACCAGCGGGACCTGGGTCATATCGCAAAGGTGGTCATGCCTATGTATCGAACGAAATTCCTGGCGGCCAATGAATGGGAAGTAGTACACAAAGGATATACCCACCTGCACGACTACTGGTTCAATTATACGATCATCAAGGAGAAGACCAATAAGATCGGATTCGACCTGTACCTGGTGGACATCTACGGACTGCTGGACAGGGAAAAGATATACGGCTATTCAGACGATGTGGAGCGGTTCACGGCTTTCCAGATCGCGGTCGTCGACTGGTTGTCGGCGTGGAAGCATCACCCGGATGTGGTTCATGTGCACGATCACCATACGGCCCTGGTTCCTTTCATGCTCAAACATTGTTTCGCCTACCAGCATCTGCAGAACATCGTTTCGATCCTGACGATCCACAATGCGCAATACCAGGGGCAGACGGGGATGGACAAGACGGTGTATATTCCGGCGTGGGACCCCTGGAAACGCGGACTGCTCGAATGGGCGGGCGCCCTCAATCCCCTGGCCTGCGGCATCCGTTGCGCCTGGAAGGTGACGACGGTGAGCCCGACCTACCTGGACGAGATGCGAAGCAGCGCGGCGGGGCTGGAAGCGCTGCTGGAGTATGAGAAAGGAAAATGCAGCGGTATCCTGAACGGGATCGACACCGTCGTTTGGGACCCTTCAACGGACCGTTATGTAGAGAACCATTATGACGTCACGACTGTTGAGGAGGGGAAGGCGAATAGCAAGGCGCTTCTGTGCGGGCAATATAACCTGGACATCCGCAAGCCGCTGATCGTGTTTATTGGCCGGCTTGTCGGGGACAAGGGAGCGGATCTGCTGCCGCAGGTGATCGAAGACTCCTTTTATTATCTCGGCCGCAAGATGAACTTCTTTGTGCTGGGCAGCGGGCTGCCGGAGATCGAAGGGAAGTTGCAAGCGATCCGGGACCTGTCGAGGGGCGACTATAACACCTATATCGGCTATGACGAAGCGCTTAGCCACCTGTTGTACGCGGGCGCGGACTATATCCTGATGCCTTCGAGGGTGGAGCCCTGCGGACTGAACCAGATGTATGCGCTCCGGTATGGCACCGTGCCGGTGGTCCGGAATACCGGGGGGCTGCATGACACCGTAATCGATTACGGCGATAAGGACGGCTACGGCATCCGCTTCGACCACGCATCGGTGCAGGATATGACCCACAGCGTGTGGAGGTCGGTGGAACTTTATCATCAGCCGGAGATGCTGAAAGACATCCGGCAGCGGATGATGCGATTGGACTTCAGCTGGGAAACCAGCGTACGTGCTTACCTGGACCTTTACGACCGGGCAACGTACGGGGGCTAAAAGGCTCATAAGATCAGGTGCAAAATTAGATTAGCTTTATAAACCAGATTGTTCATTAATTTAAACGCTTGTATATGTCCAAAGAAATTTTATCCGTGATCTTGGGAGGAGGGGCCGGAACGCGGTTGTATCCCCTGACCGCCAGCCGCAGCAAGCCGGCCGTTCCTATCGCAGGGAAGTACCGACTGGTCGATATTCCCATTTCGAACTGCCTGAACTGCGGTATTTCCCGAATGTTCGTCCTGACCCAGTTCAACTCGGCGTCCCTGAACCGGCATATCAAGAACACCTACCATTTCAGCGCTTTCAGCTCTGCCTTTGTGGACATCCTGGCGGCCGAACAGACCCCGGACAACCCCACCTGGTACCAGGGCACGGCCGATGCCGTCCGGCAATGTCTTCGGCATATCGGTCCTTTCGACAGCGAATATGTGCTGATCCTTTCCGGGGACCAATTGTACCAGATGGACTTTATGGAGATGCTGGCCCACCATAAGGAGAAGGGGGCGGATATCTCGATCGCGACCATCCCCGTGAACGACCGGGAAGCGTCTGATTTCGGGATCATGAAGATGGACGAGAACGGGTTTATCACGTCCTTCACCGAAAAGCCGAAAAAGGACATGCTGCCGCCCTGGGTCAGCGATACGGGTCCCGCCATGCAGGCGCAGGGCCGGAACTACCTGGCCTCGATGGGTATCTATATCTTCAACCGGCAGCTGCTCTCCGACCTGTTGCAGAACGAATATGCGGAAGCAACCGACTTCGGCAAGGAAATAATTCCCCAGTCCCTGGAAAAATACAAGGTGGTGAGCTACCAGTATGAGGGGTACTGGACCGATATCGGGAATATCCCTTCGTTCTTCGAGGCCAACCTGGGACTGACGAAGGATATCCCCGATTTCAATCTTTTCGACAATGAAAAGGCCATCTATACCCGCGCGCGGATGCTGCCCCCCGCCAAGATCAGCGGCACGACGCTGGAAAAGACGATCATCGCCGAAGGTTGTATCATCAACGCCTCACGGATCGAGAACAGCGTGATCGGTATCCGGACGCGGATAGGGACGGGCACGACGATCGTCAGCAGCTACCTCATGGGGGTCGACTATTATGAGACGATCGAGGAGATCGAGCTGGCGCGCCAGCATGGCCTGCCGACCGTGGGTATCGGGCACCGGTGCTATATCCGCAATGCCATCGTCGACAAAAATTGCCGCATCGGTGACGACGTCCGGATCAACGGCGGACATCACCTGGAGAATTCGGATCATTCGCTGTACACGGTAAAAGAAGGCGTGGTGGTGATCAAGAAGGGGGCCGTGTTGCCCAATGGGTTTGTGATATAATGAAAAAAGCTTAATTTGCTATTAAACGAACTATTGTTATGCTCACCAGGAAACAGGTAATGTCAGCGCTTAGGAAAATGCCGGATACGTTCGATACCACCTACCTGTTTGATCATATCCTTTTATTGACCAAAATCGAAGAGGGCAGGGTACAAATCCGGGAAGGCAAGGGCCAGTCTACCGAAGAGGCCAGGAAAAAGTTAAAGAAATGGCTGAAGTAGAATGGGCGCCACGGGCCATAAAGGATATTAATGAAATAGCAGAATTTATTGCAAAAGACTCCGTTCGCTACGCGGAAGAACAGGTGCGGCTTTTTTTCAGAGCCGCATCTCAGCTTGAGACACACCCTTACAGGGGAAGAATCGTTCCAGAATTGAGCATGCCTGCGATTCGCCAAATCCTATGCGGACATTACCGGATCATCTATGAAGTCGTTTCATCTAAACGGATAGGAATTCTCACTGTCCATCATCAGGCGCGTTTGCTTCGGAACAATCCGGCTGTACGGAAGTTCCGGAAAAAATAAATCGATTGCAAAATGGCCAATGCACCCATGACGAAAGCCGCGCCGAAGTCAGCGGTTCTTAAGCCCTTGCTGACCACTGGTCAGATCGTTTCTATGAGCTTTGGTTTCCTCGGGATCCAGTGCGGTTTTGCTTTGCAGAATACGAACACCAGTCGCATCCTGCGGTCTTTTGGCGCCGATGTAGACCAGCTGCCGGCATTCTGGCTGGTGGCGCCGCTGGTGGGGCTGATCGTACAGCCGCTGATCGGTCACTATAGCGACCGCACCTGGAACCGGCTGGGTCGTCGCAAACCTTACTTTCTCACCGGCGCAATCCTTTCTTCTTTAGCCTTGATCCTGCTGCCCAATAGTGGCAAAATGGCCGGGCCGATCCCTGCGCTTTGGGTGGGGGCCATATTTGTAATGGTCATGGACGCCTCTTTCAATGTGGCGATGGAACCTTTCCGGGCGCTCGTGGCCGACAACCTGCCGGACAGGCAACGGGCCAAGGGCTTTGCCATCCAGGCTTGTCTCATCGGCATCGGCGCCGTGGGTGGAGGCTTTATGACGAGTATCCTCGCCCGGTTGGGCTTCAGCCAAACCCCAGGCCCGGATGGCATCGCCGACAATATCAAATACGCCTTTTACATCGGCGCCACCATTTTTATACTGGCGATCCTGGTGACCGCTTTTTTTTCAAAGGAATATCCCCCGAAAGAATACGAACTATATCATGGTCAAGCAGGCGACAAGCAGAAGGCCGGGCTGGGGGAGATCGGCCGGGATTTTATGCGAATGCCCAAGACTATGAAGCAACTGGGGCTGGTGCAGTTCTTCAGCTGGTTTGCCTTCTTCAGCATGTGGGTGTTCACTACCGATGCCGTCGCCACGCATATTTTCGGACTGCATGGTGAATATGCGAAAACAAAGGCTTATAACCAGGCGGGAGATATTGTGGGCAATGCTTTTGCCATTTACAATGCCGTAGGCGCGCTGTTCGCGCTTTGCCTGACGCCGATGTCAAAGGCCCTCGGCAGGAAGTTGACCCACGCGATCTCGCTTGTGGCCGGGGGGATCGGCCTGATCTCGATCTTCTTCGTGCGCAACGAGTGGGGGCTCTACTATGCCATGATCGGCGTCGGCCTGGCCTGGGCCAGCATCCTGGCGATGCCCTACGTGATCCTCAGCGGCTGCATCCCCGCAGGGAAAATGGGTATCTACATGGGTATCTTCAATTTCTTCATCACCCTGCCGCAGATCGTGAACGGGGTTTTCGGCGGCTGGATCATGAAACACCTGTATGGTGGTCAGCCCATTTATTCTATCATCATGGCCGGGTTCTGCCTGATCGCGGCGGCTATTTCAGTGCTCTTTGTTTACGATGGTGGTGCGATCCGCATTCAACAGGAGAAGGCGGGCTTCTATGCTGCGGAGCGGGCGGTGGATTAAACTTTCGATTATGAGAATGATCGTTGCCATGGGGTGTTTCCTGGTGTGCCGGGTGGCGCTCGGACAGAGTCTGTATCCCTCCAACTGGTGGGTGGGAATGAAACATTCCACGATCCAGGTGATCGTCCGCGGCGATGGGGTGGGAAAGGCTACCGGGGTGACGGTGAACTATCCGGGTGTGACCCTGACCGACTGGCATCGGGCAAGCAGTCCCGATTATGTGTTCCTGCATTTGCGGATCGAAGCCGCGGCAAAACCGGGGATGGTGACCATCGGGCTTACCGGAAGGGGATCGGTCACGCTGCCGTTGGAGCAACGCCGCCCGGGCAACGGCACGGCTTATGCGCAAGGGATCACCTCATCGGACTTCATTTACTTCCTGATGCCCGACCGGTGGAGCAACGGGGACCGGGGCAACGATCGGATTCCCGGCCTGCGGGATCAATCGCTCAACCGGGACTCGATGTACCTGCGCCATGGCGGCGACTTCCAGGGGATCATCGATCATCTCGATTACCTGCAGCAATTGGGGGTGACGGCGTTGTGGATGACGCCGGTGATATTGAACGATATGCCGGACCGCACGGAGCATGGCTACGCGTTCACCGACCATTATATCATCGATCCCCGATTGGGCGGTGCAAAAATGTATGCGAAGCTATCCGATGAACTGCACCGGCGCGGGATGAAACTGATCCAGGACGCCGTCTATAACCATGTGGGAAGCTATCACTGGATCATCGCCGATCCGCCGGAAAAGAACTGGTTGCATCAATGGCCCACCTATACCCAAACCAACTATCGCGGGGAGCCGCTGATGGACCCACATGCCAGCGCAGGCGATAGAAAGCTCTCGAGCGATGGCTGGTTCACGCGGCAGATGCCCGACCTGAACCAGGACAACCCCGACCTGGCTGAATTTTTGATCCAGCATGCGATCTGGAGCGTGGAATCCTTTGGGGTCGATGGCTGGCGGATCGACACCTATATGTACAACAGCCTTCCATTTATGAACCGCTGCAACCAGGCCCTGACCGATGAATACCCGAAGCTGACGATGTTCGGCGAATGCTGGACCGCGGGCGTGGCGAGGCAAGCCTGGTTTACGCGGAACAACCTGAATACATCCTTTAAAAGCAACCTTACGGGAGTGCTGGATTTTCAGTGTCTCTTCAGCGGCATCGCGCCGGCAGTGAAGGATACTTCTTCATGGGGCGCCGGCGTCAACCAGCTCTACCAGACGCTGGGCGAAGATTTCCTGTATCAGCATCCCGCGAACAACGTCATCTTCCTCGACAATCACGATATGAGTCGGTTCTTTTCGCAGACGGGTGAAGATGCTGCGGCGCAAAAGATCGGGCTGGAGTGGCTGCTGACCGAACGCGGCATTCCGCAGTTGTACTATGGGACGGAGGTGTTGATGGCGGGGATCAGCAACCCGGATGGACTCGTGCGATCGGACTTCCCCGGCGGATGGAAGGGGGATTCGCGCAGCGCTTTTACCGGCGAGGGGCTGACGGCCGACCAGCGGGTCACCCAGGAGCTGGTGAAGCGATTGGGCTCCTTCCGGCTTCGTTCTTCCGCCCTACGCACAGGGACGATGATGCAATATGTTCCTCAGGGTTCCTTGTACGTCTATTTCCGCTATGATGCAAAGCAAACGATCCTTTGCGCGATGAATACGGGCAATGCAACGGTGACCGTGGACTTTAGACGCTTCCGGGAGCGGACGAAGGGATTCAGCCAGGGAGTGGATGTGGTGACCGGGGAAAAGTACCCACTTGCGCAGCCCGCGACCCTGCCCGGCCGGACGATGTGGGTGCTGGAATTACAATAATATCGCCTCGATGTATTGCCGCCCTGTTTTCCGCCAATCTTTTAGGCTCGGCTGTACGCTTTGCAGGAGTCCCGCGTTGTTCACCTTCTTGCCCTTTGCCGGCGGCGCTACCTGGGCATCGGTGACATTGACCGCCTCCACCTTTGTGGCAAACCAGCTGACATGGTTATGGGGGAGCGATACGCCGAGGATCATTCCCGGCAGGCCGGTAAAGGATTCGGGCCCACCCTCCGCGAGGATCTCGTCGGTATAAAAAGCCACCACATAGATCGAATCCATGATGATCGCATTGGCGCGGCGGCAGGTGAAACCGGCAATGTTCCGGGTCTCGTCGGTGATCTTCCATTTGATGGGCCGGAGACTATCCTCCACCAGGAATCCCTGTTCGAAGACGTTCTTCCGGCTGATGCACTTCCTTGCTTCCAGGTCGGAGAAGACGGTATTGTCCTGGGCAGGAGGCGTCCAGAAAAAGAAGTTCTGCTTGTCGTCGCTTTCCCGGCCGGGTTTATACAGGGATTTGTTACTCGTGAAATAGAGATCGAAATAGGAGGTCCGGAAATGGTTCGCCATTTTTTTCATCAGATCGACCCATTGTTCATCCCCCTCTTCCATCGTTTGCTGCATCTGGGCGTAAACATTCACGCTGCGCTGGAATTCGATGCGGCCGTGTGAGATGAAAATGGGGTTGCTTTGCGCCCGGACCGTGCCGGCGGCAAAGCCAAGGAGAAGCAGGCTGGATAACAGTTTGCGTACCATAATTAACGTTGCGGCGGCATGGGCGTGCCGGCCTTTGTGAAATTCCAGACCACCGAAAACATCCCATATCGCCGGATCGTCGTATAGGTGCTCTGGGAAATAAAGTTACTGTTGACGTTGCGGTTAAACCCGATATTCTGGTTGAACAGATCGTTGACGGCCACCTTTATCAGCAGGGCGTCGTTCTTCAGGAATTTCTTGCCGATCCAGCCATTCACCAGCGCCACGTTGTTGTTGTTGGGGAAGATCGGCGTTTTCTCCCGGAGATTGATATCCGCTTCCGCATGGATCTGGAATTTCAGCGGCAGGAACCAATTGGTTTCCGGATTGATCTGATAGGTCCAATACTTAGTGGAGATCCCGGTGTTGACGGTGCTCCGGCTTTCGGTATAGCTGGCGTTGAACTGGACGCCGAAATCGTACTTCTTCTCCTTCGATTTATAGACCCCATACCCGGCCGTATAGGTCTGGCTGCGCGTCTTATTGGCGACCCCGTTGATGTAGCTGACATTGCCGGAGTTGTTTACGTTGCCATTGATATTGAAGCGCAGATCGGGTTTCTTCCATTTGAAAGAGTAGTTGGCCCAGCCGTTGAGCCGGTAGTCGCCTTGTACGTTGATATACTGGTTCACCCGTTTGCCGCTGTCCGGATCGATGGTGACCTTGCTGGCAATATCATTCTCGGTAAAGGAATAGTTGATCCCTACCCAGATGCCGCGATCGGTCAGCACCTTGTAATCGTTGAAGAAAAGGCGGAACTGATTGGTGAATTTCGGCTTGAGGGCAGGATTCCCGATGGTGATGTTCAGCGGATCTTCATTGGTATAGATCGGCTGGATCTGCGTTACCTGGGGCTGGTCGGTTCTGCCGTTGTAATTGAAGCCCAGCCGGCGCATGTTGGTGAAGCTCCAGGTGAAGTTGGCATTGGGATACCAGTTGACAAAATGCCGGTGACCGCTGGTATCGGCCACCAGGTCGCGCTGATCGAACTGGGTAAAGCCGACATCGGATCCCAGGGCGAACCGGAATTTCTTCTTGATCATCGTATAGCCCAGGCCGCCGCGGTGGGTGAATACATTGTACTTATAGTCATTGCTGAAGAGCGAGTCGAGCACGATATACTTGCCGCCGAAGCCCTTGTTGTACGAATCCCGGTTCGAATGGCTGTTGTTGATCACCACTCCATAGTTGGCGACCAGGAAGGAGGTCTTCGAAAGGGGTTGGGTGAAGGTCGCCCGGGAATCGATGAGTGTAGTGACGGTATGAAAGTCTTTTAGCTGATCGACCAGCGAGTCGTAGGTAGGCCCCCCCTTGTCATAGAACTGCGTATTGGAATAGAGCGAACCGGTGGATTTATCATCGGTGTAATTCTCTCGAACGGCCACCGAGATGGTTCGGCCTTTTGCCAGTTTCTTCCGCCAGATCAGGTAGCTGTTGAGGATGTTCTTGTCGCCCACGGTGCTGGTGATCCGGTCATTATGATTGATCAGGCTCGTATCGTTGCCGAGATAATCATTGTGAAATTCATTGAAGGTGGTCTTGTGGTCGGTGCCGCCCGTGGCCTGGATCTTCAGCGAGGAGGTGGAATCGAATTTCACTTCGTAGTTGCCATCCGCGGTATGCCGGGTGATCTGGTTCCGGAAGTTCTGTGTCTGGTTGTTGAAAGAGATGGAGGTTGGGAGGATATTCTCGCTGTTGGTGACGTTGTTGCCGGCGACGTTCAGCTGCAAATACTTATAGTTTCCATTGAGCGAGATATTATCGTCGGACCATTTATTATTGAAGTGGAGTCCGCCGGTCTTGACGCTGGGTTTGCCCTGTCCTTCATATTGGCCCGACCAGCTGTCCAGCTCGTCGTTGTTGCCGGTCGATGTAAAATTGAAGGACCCGGTGTTCTGATCGACGTCGATATTGTCTGCAAAGCTTTGTCCGTAGCTGTCCCGTTCGCCCCAGTTGAGGCCGGTCTTACCCGTATTGGAGATGATGCCATAGGCGGAGATCTTTTCCTTCTTCTTGAAATAGTTGGCCATGAGCTGTTCGTCATAATAGCCGTCCGTGCCGATGCCACCCGTAACCCGGCCGAAATAGCCCAGCTTCTTGTCGTTCTTCAATTTCAGGTTGATCGTCTTTTCCCGCTGGCCGTCGTCGATGCCCGTAAAAGTCGCCTGGTCGCTTTTCTTGTCGTAGACCTGCACCTTGTCGACCATGTCCGCACGAAGGTTTTGGGTGACCAGGGTCGGGTCATCACCGAAGAACTCTTCGCCGTCGACGAGGACCTTCTTGACCGCTTCGCCCTGGGCGGTGATCTTGCCGTTCTTATCGACCTGGATGCCGGGGAGTTTCTTCAGCAGATCTTCCACGTTTGCGCCTGCCTGGGTTTTGAAGCTGTCGGCGTTGAATTCGGTCGTGTCGCCCTTGATCCGCACGGCGCCTTTATTCCCGCTGACGACGACCGTTTCCAGCAATTTGCTTTTCAGGGTCATGCCGATGATGGGCAGGACGACGGCGCCGGAGTCCTTTATGACGAGGGTGTCGACATAGTCGGCATAGGAAGGATACGTCACCAGGAGGATATAATGTCCGGGCGGTGCGGTAAGCTGGAAATGACCGCCGGCCGTGGTCCGGGTGTGACGGACGAGGATGCTGTCCGTAGGCCGGAGCAGGAGAACGGAACCATTTATCAGGGACTTTTTTTCGGTGGTATCGGCGATAGTGCCGGAGACGCGGGAGGATTGAGCCATTACGGCCACGGAGAACAGGAGGAAAGACAGTAGGAGGACAGTTAGTCTGGGCATAGGATGGTACCAGGTTTAGCCGGCTGAAATTAAATTCAAAATCAAGGATATGCAACAACGAACCCTTAAATTTACGTTAAAGACTCCAAGATGAGATATGAAGAAGTGCATTTCGTCGACTCGACCCTGCCGGTTTGGAACTATTCTCTTTTTTCGGATGAGGATATCCGCAACTTCCAGCAGGGCACACATTACAGGGCTTATGAATTGTTCGGCAGCCATGGTCTAACGGTGTTGGGCAGGAAAGGCTATTACTTTGCCGTCTGGGCGCCCAATGCAACGGCCGTGTCGGTAATCGGCAACTTCAACGACTGGACGCCCGAAGCGCATCCTCTCTTTGTCCGGCTGGAACGCTCGGGTATTTGGGAAGGTTTCATTCCGGATGTCCCCGCGGGCGAATCTTATAAGTATCATATTAAAGGTTTTAATGGGGCGACCCTGGATAAGGGCGACCCTTATTGTCATTTCTGGGAGATGCGGCCAAAGACCGCTTCCATAACCTGGGAACTGGATTTTCCCTGGAAAGATGCGGAGTGGATGCAAACCCGTAAAAACCACAACTCGCTGGACGCCCCCTGGAGCATCTACGAGGTCCATCTCGCCAGTTGGATGCGTCCCGACCCCTTTGACGAGGAGCGATATAACACCTACGACCAGATCCGGGAGCTGCTGGTGCCCTATGTCAAACAGATGGGATTTACGCATGTGGAGCTGATGCCGGTGATGGAACATCCTTTCGACGGCAGCTGGGGATACCAGGGGACCGGATATTACGCCCCGACGAGCCGGTTCGGCGATCCCCAGGGTTTTATGGCGCTGGTGGACGCCTTTCACCAGGAAGGCATCGGGGTCATTCTCGACTGGGTACCCTCGCACTTTCCATACGATTACCATGGGCTGTACCTCTTCGACGGGGCAAACACCTACGAATACGCGGACATGCGTAAGGGTTTTCATCCCGACTGGAACAGCTACATCTTCAATTACAGCCGGGGCGAGGTGAAGTCGTTCCTGATCAGCAATGCCCGCTTCTGGCTGGATAAATTCCATGTCGACGGAATCCGGGTCGATGCCGTGAGCTCGATGCTCAAGCTGAACTATTCCCGGCAGGCGGGGGGCTGGGAGCCCAATGAATATGGCGGGGACGGCAACCTCGAAGCGATCGCGTTTATCAAAGATCTTAACCAGACCATATTCCGCGATTTTCCCGATGTCCAGACCATTGCCGAGGAAGCAACGGACTGGCCGGGTGTCAGCCGGCCGACCTATGCGGGCGGGCTTGGTTTTGGCATGAAATGGATGATGGGCTGGATGCACGATACGCTGGATTATTTCAAGCTCGATCCCGTCCACCGGCGGCATCACCAGGACAAGTTCAGCTTCAGCATGATGTATTATTATGATGAGAACTTCGTGCTTCCGCTGAGCCATGACGAGGTGGTGCATGGCAAGTCGCCGATGATCTATAAGATGCCGGGGGACGACTGGCAGAAATTTGCCAACCTGCGGCTTTTATATACCTATATGCTGACGCATCCGGGGGGAAAGCTGCTGTTCATGGGTAATGAGTTCGGGGCGACGACGGAATGGAACTACAAGACGGAGCTGCCCTGGTACCTGCTGCAATACGATTCGCATCGCCTGCTGAAGGACTGTGTGCGCGATCTCAACGGCCTGTTGCGGGGAGAGCCGGCGATGTACGAGAACCAGTTCAATATGTATGGGTTCGAATGGGTGGACCTCCGGCACCGGGACGAGAGCGTGATGGTCTATCGCCGCAAGGGTAAGGATGCGGCCAACGACTTATTGGTGATCCTGAATATGACGCCGGTGGTGCGACGCGATTGGCGGGTGTATGCGCGCGGGAAAGAGGAGTGGAAAGAGATCTTCAATAGCGATGACCGGAAATACTGGGGGACGGGGGATACGAATAATCCTGCTATTCCCGTACAGATGGTAGATGAGACGGATGGGGTGTATGAATTGACCGTCCATTTGCCACCGCTGGGCGGAATCGTGCTGCGCTGATCTACATTCGCTCCGGGACGCGGATGCCGAGGACATTCATCGCGTTGCGGAGGGTGTTGGCCGTTAGCCGGCAGAGCCGCAGGCGAAGGGCTTTTTTCTCCGGGGTTTCCGCGTTTGCGATGCTGTGTTCCGCGTAAAAGGAATTGAAGGTCTGTGCGAGCTGGTAAGCAAAGCCGGCGATCACCGAAGGACTCATCTCCTGGCCGGCCTGTTGGATGACGGCGGGGAATTTTTCCAGTGTAATGATCAGGGTCTTTTCGAGGGGGAGGAGGGGGGCAGTCCCCGGCTGACCGGTAAGCGTTTCCTTGCGCAGGATACTTTTGATGCGCGCATAGGCGTACTGGATAAAAGTGGCGGTATAGCCATGCAGATCGATGGATTCCTCGGGGTTGAAAACCATCTTCTTTTTGGGATCGACCCGCAACAGGAAGAATTTCAGACCGCCAATACCGATGATGTCGTACAGGTCCTCGAGTTCGTCGAGCCTGAAGTCTTCGGTCTTCCCCAATTCTTTTGTCTTGCGTTCCGCTTCTTTTATCATCTCATCGAGGATATCGTCGGCGTCCACGACGGTACCCTCCCTGGTCTTCATCCGGCCCGTGGGCAGCTCCACCATTCCATAGCTCAGATGGAAAATACCGTCGGCGGCGGGGATGCCAAGCTTCTGGCAGATCAGCTTCAGGACTTTGAAATGGTAGTTCTGTTCATCACCGACCACATAGATGCTCAGGTCGCTGTGGAACTCCTCGTATTTTTTTACGGCCAGGCCGATGTCCTGGGTCATATAAACGGCCGTGCCGTCGCGGCGCTGGACAATTTTCTGGTCGAGGCCGTCGGCGGTCAGATCGATAATAACGCTGCCGTCCTCCTGTTTTTGGAATACGCCTTTTTGCAGGCCCTGCCCGACCAGCTCTTTGCCGAGAAGATAGGTGTTGCTCTCGTAGTATATTTTATCGAAGTCGCTGCCGATGCGATGGTAGGTTTCGTCGAAGCCTTTGTAGACCCAGCCGTTCATTTTCTTCCAAAGATCGATGACTTCGGGTTTGCCGGCTTCCCAGTCGACGAGCATTTGCTGCGCCGCCTTCATGATGGGCGCCTCGCGTTCGGCCGTCTTCTCATCCATGCCGCCGGCGATCAACTCAGCCATTTGCTTCTTGTGTTCGGCGCCGAAGAGCACATAGTAGTCTCCGACCAGATGGTCGCCTTTGATACCGGTGCTCTCGGGTGTGGCGCCGTTGGCGAACAGCTGCCAGGCGATCATGCTTTTGCAGATATGGATGCCGCGATCGTTGGCGATGCAGGTCTTTACAATGTCGTAGCCATTGGCCTTATAGATCTCGGCGATGCTCCAGCCGAGGAAGTTGTTGCGGAGGTGGCCGAGATGCAGGGGCTTGTTGGTGTTGGGGGAGGAATATTCCACCATGACCTTTTGGCCTTTTCTGGGTTGGCGGCCGTAGTCGGGATTGTCGTAAGACACCTGGAGGAAGTTCAGCCAGTAGCCGTCGGCGATGGTCAGGTTGAGGAATCCTTTGATGACATTATAGCCGGAAAAAAGGCCCGGGCTAGCGCTCATCATGGCCTTGCCCAATCGATCGCCCAACTCTTCGGGCTTTTTTTTCAATTGCTTGACAAAAGAGAACAACACCACCGTATAGTCGCCCTCGAACTCCGGTTTGGTCTCGTTGACAAGAACATCCGCTGCGGGTAAGGCATATTGATATTCCTGTTGCAGTGCCTCACTGGCGGCCGTTCTGATCTGGCTGATAAGTTCCATTTTCCGTTAATTGGCTGCAAAAGTAAGACATGTTGCCCGTTTTTAGCGTTTTGTAAGTATCTTTGCGCTTCGAGATGTTACGGCTTGTAAAAAATCGCATCGTTGCAATTATCGATTTCTTTTATCCTCCGTTCTGCCGGCTGATGCCGCTGCAAACTTTCCGTTATGCGGCCTGCGGTGGGACCAGCACGATGCTGGATATTGTGATGTATTGGTTCAGCTTCAATTATATCCTTCACAAAGAAAATGTGCATCTGGGCCTCTGGACGATCTCTCCTCATGTTGCTTCCATTTTCATCGCCTTTTGCATCAGTTTTCCCACGGGTTTTATCCTGAACCGGTATATTGCCTTTCCCGGCAGCACGCTCCACGGACGGATCCAGTTGTTCCGCTACTTTGTGCTGGTGATCATCTGTATCGCGCTGAATATCGTTTTCATCAAGCTATTCGTGGAGCAGTTCCATATCTATCCCACTATCGCCAAGATCCTGACGACCATCATCGTGGTGTGCTTCAGCTATGTGACGCAGAAGAATTTTACGTTCAAGATCGAGCAGCCGAAATAATGTCGGACTATTTTGGCTGGGTCATGCTGAACCAGTTGCCCAAACCGTCACTGAGGATGACCTCCGTGCCATAGAATTGTTCTTTGGGTTCCCCTTTGAAAGACACCCCTTTTCCTTTCAGCTCCTCATAGGTGGCGCGGCAGTCGGGAGTATGCAGTACGCCTGCGCCGAGCGCGCCTTTTTCCAGCAGCACCCGGAAGGCATTGGTTGTCTCTTCGTCATACTTCATCATCCCGGAAAGAGGGTTGAGCAGGGCGATCTCGAGGCCGGGCTGATCGGGCGGTGTAATGGTCAGCCAACGGAAGCCATTCTCCATTTTCGCATCTGTGTTGACTTTAAACCCTAATTTGTTGACATAGAAATCGTAGGCTTTGTCCTGGTCGAGCACGAAAAAGGTGACGTGGGAAACTTTAGTGATCATATTTTGTTATTTGATCTAAAGCTAAGGTAACTCGCCGGGCCCGGTTTCTCGATTATTGCTTTCCGGCGGATCGCCGGTGCAATTTTCGATAAAGCAATGAGGAATAAACGACCGGGGTTGCTCCAGGGTCTGCTGGCGGCGTTCATGGGCCTGGACGCGGTAATGAGTGGGGGCGTGGCCGATCTCTTTTTTGAAGAGCGTGCTGAAGGAGCCGATGCTTTCGAAGCCTATCTCGTTGCAGATCTCGGTAATGGTAAGCTCATTCCCGGCAAGGCATTTCCGGGCCTGTTCGATCCGCTTGCGGGTAAGGTACTGGTGCGGAGTAAGCCGGTATATCCGGGTAAATAACCGGTGGAAATGAAACCGGGAAAGACAGGCCTCCCGGGACAGGCGATCCAGGTCGATGGATTCGTTGAAATTCTCATCGATATACAATTTCGCCGTGATGATCTTCTTATAGACGTCGATGGCAATGGGCATTAATCAATTTTAATGGCACGCTTTTGGCCGTGACCCGGTACAAATTTAGTAATTTCGCACCTTGCTCCTACGAAAGGGTTACTTGGACCGCTAAAACAATAACACGCCTATGGTAACAGTCATCATTCCCGCTCTGAATGAAGAGAAAACGATCGGCCAGGTGATTCGGCAGGCCAGACGGAACGAGCTGGTGAATGAGATCATAGTCGTGGATGACATGTCCACGGACAATACCATTGCGGAGGCCCGGAAGGAGGGCGCCCGGGTGATCACCAGCACGCATGTAGGCAAAGGAGATTCGATGCGGGAGGGGATGCTGATGGCCGGGAATGAGATACTGGTATTCCTGGACGCGGATATTCCCGATTACGAGAAGGACATCGTCGGGATGCTGACCGCCCCGCTGATCGCCGACCAGGCGGATTTCGTCAAATCCTATTTCGAACGCCAGAGCGGGCGCATCGCCGAGATCCTCGGAAAGCCCCTGCTGGAAACGTTCTTTCCCCATCTTTTAAAGTACAAGCAGCCGCTGAGCGGGATGATCGCCGGCAAGAAGTCCATCTTTCAGAAGGTGGAGTTCGACAACGATTATGGGGTCGATATCGGCTTGCTGATCGATCTTCACCAGGTGCGGGCCCGCATCGCCGAGGTCTGTATCGGCGAAATGGAGAACGATCACCAGCCCCTGCATATGCTGGGCCGGATGGCCAGGCAGATCGCGGGGGCGATCTTCAAGCGCGTCAACATCTTCGACGGCGGGCGGCAGGAGGAGGAACAGACGCCGCACCTGATGCGCGAGCAGGTGGAGTATGCCCTGAAGGAGATGTCCCGGCATCCCAAAAAGATGATCGTCTTCGATATGGACTATATTCTCCTGCAGGGGAGTTTTATCCGGGCGGCGGCGCAGCGCTTCGGGTTCACCCGGGAACTGAACGATATCCTGGCGCAACCAAAGAGCAATTATATCAAGACCCAGAAGATCGCGCGCCTGCTCGAGGGGCGGACCTTTGCGGAGCTGATCCATGTGGTCGAGTCGATCCCGCTGATCGGCGATGCCGTGCAGGTCATCCGCGAGCTGCAGGTGCGGGGCTATGTCTGCGGCATCATCAGCGACAGCTATCACGCCATCGCCAACCATGTCAAGAACCTGCTCGGACTCGATTTCACCCTGGGCAACGAACTGGAGTTCCAGAAAAGCGTGTCCACGGGGGAGGTAAAGATACCCAGCCAGCTGTTGAAGGATCGGTTCAGCCAGTGCGAGCACGACCATTGCAAGTCCAACATGTTCCAGTATATCTTACACCGGTTTGGGATCAGCCTGGCAGATTCCGTGGCAGTCGGCGACGCCGAAAGCGACATCTGCATGGTCAAAATGGCGGGTACCGGCATTTCCTTCAATTCCCAGACGCCCACACTGGATGAAGTCGCCGATTACGTATTCCGCGGAGATTCACTGAAGCCTGTCCTGGAAGTAGTTAGATGAGACCTGCCGGTTTGCCTGTCACTGTGGCAGCATTGCCTGCAGTGGCATAATCATTGACTATCATAGTCAAATTAATATATACTATATGGGAAAAATCATAGGAATTGACCTCGGCACGACGAATAGTTGCGTGGCCGTTATGGAGGGAAATGAGCCCGTAGTGATCGCCAACGATGAAGGCCGTCGTACGACCCCGTCGATCGTGGGTTTCCTGAAGAATGGGGAACGGAAGGTCGGGGATCCTGCGAAGCGCCAGGCCATTACCAATCCGATCAACACCATCATGTCGGTGAAACGGTTCATGGGCCGGCGATATGACGAAGTGACCAACGAGATCACCCATTGGAGCTATAAAGTCGTCAAGGGTGACAATAATACCGTCAGGATCGATATCGACGGCCGGCTGTATACGCCGCAGGAGATATCGGCGATGATCCTGCAGAAGATGAAGAAGACGGCCGAGGATTATCTTGGCCAGGAAGTAACGGAAGCCGTTATCACGGTTCCCGCCTATTTCAATGACGCCCAGCGCCAGGCGACCAAGGAGGCCGGCGAGATCGCCGGTCTGAACGTTCGCCGGATCGTGAACGAGCCTACCGCTGCCGCCCTGGCCTATGGCCTGGACAAGGCCGGTAAGGATGAGAAGATCGCCGTATTCGACCTTGGCGGCGGTACCTTCGATATCTCCATCCTCGAATTGGGCGATGGCGTATTCGAGGTAAAATCCACCAATGGCGACACGCACCTCGGCGGGGATGACTTCGATAAGATCATCATGGACTGGCTGGCCGACGAATTCAAGAAGGAAGAGAACGTCGATCTGCGCAAGGACCCGATGGCGCTTCAACGTCTGAAGGAAGCCGCCGAAAAGGCCAAGATCGAGCTCTCCTCGTCCAGCGAAACGGAAGTGAACCTGCCCTATATCACGGCGGTGGACGGTGTGCCCAAGCACCTCGTGAAGAAGCTGACCCGTGCGAAGTTCGAACAGCTGGCGGATACCCTGTTCGAAAGATGTCTGAAGCCCTGTGAGCAGGCGCTGAAGGACGCCGGCGTATCGGCTTCCCAGATCGACGAAGTGATCCTCGTGGGCGGTTCTACCCGTATCCCCAAGGTACAGGAGATCGTCGAAAAGTTCTTTGGCAAGAAACCGAACAAGGGGGTTAACCCCGATGAAGTAGTTGCGGTTGGAGCTGCCATCCAGGGCGCCGTACTCACCGGTGAGGTGAAGGACGTGCTGCTGCTCGACGTAACCCCGCTTTCGCTCGGTATCGAGACGATGGGCGGTGTAATGACGAGGCTCATCGACAGCAATACGACGATCCCGACCAAGAAGTCCGAAACCTTTTCTACGGCCAGCGATAACCAGCCCGGCGTTCAGATCCATGTGCTGCAGGGCGAACGTCCCATGGCTTCGCAGAACAAGAGCCTGGGTACCTTCAACCTCGACGGTATCCCGCCGGCCCCGCGTGGCGTTCCGCAGATCGAAGTCATCTTCGATATCGATGCCAACGGTATCCTGCATGTAACGGCAAAGGATAAGGGGACCGGTAAGGAACAGAAGATCCGTATCGAAGCCGGTAGCGGTTTGAACAAGGATGAGGTCGAAAGGATGAAGGCGGAAGCCAGGGCCAATGAGGCTACCGACAAGGCAGCCCGTGAAAAGGTCGACAAGGTCAACCAGGCCGACAGCCTGATCTTCCAGACCGAAAAGCAGCTGAAGGAATTTGGCGACAAGCTGCCTGCCGATAAGAAGGCGCCGATCGAATCTGCGCTGAACAAGCTGAAGGATGCGCACAAGTCCCAGGATATTGCCGCCATCGACGCCGCCATGGCGGAGATGAACAACGCCTGGACGGCCGCTTCGGAAGAGATGTACAAGGCTACGCAGCAAGGCGGAGGCCAGCCCGGTGCGGGTGCGGGCCCGGGCAATAGCGGTGGCCAGCAGGCCAATACCGGTGGCGAGAATGTGACCGACGCCGAGTTCGAAGAAGTTAAGTAACTGATGCTCAAGCATAAAAGAAAAAAACAAGCCTAGTGCTTGGTTTTTTCTTTTTTTTTCGTAATTTTGCATCGCAATTGAACAACCAAACGCGCGTCTAAGCGAGTTTGCCATCTCCAGGAGTACTCAGTCGACCGACACTTCTTTCAACGATTCTCAAGTGTTTTTTGTCCCCGTGGTTGTTCTGATTTAAACTATTAAACAGAGCATTTATGAACAGTAATGTAACGCACTCTATTGTGCAAATGGAACCTGCTATCCTTAAACAATGGATGACCGAAGTAAAGGAAACCGTGGCGACCGGTGTCGCAACACGCGATGAGCGCAAGAGCTCTCTATCGCTAAACCTCTGGGCTATGCGGAGAACCGCCCGCTATGCGTCCAATGGGCGCAGGAAGCCCGGGATCATTACCGGACTCGGTTACTAAAGGATATGGTTATGTAGCAAAGCCCGCCCCATAAAGGCGGGCTTTTTTCCTATTAGATAATGTCCATTTTCTTCATCAGGAAGCTCGCATTGCGGTTGCGGGCGATGCCGCGCTGCAATTGGTAGTTGAAGTGCAGCTCGCCATTCTCGATGACGCTTTCGAAGCAGTAGTTCGTGATGCTTCCCGGCTGTTCGAGTGTGCCCAGCGCCAGATCGTGCGTGGCGAAGAGCGCCAGGCAATGGTATTGCAGGAGACGGCGGATGAAATGTTCGCTGCCGAAGGTCTTGTCCTCGGAGTTGGTGCCGCGGAGGATCTCGTCAATGAGCACGAGGGCCTTTGCGCCGGTTTGCAGGCAGTGGATGATGCGTTGGAGCTTTTTGAGCTCGGCCATGAAATAAGAGGTCTGGTCGAGCAGGGAGTCGTCGATGCGCAGAGAGGTGAGAAGCTCCAGCGGCGTGAAGGTGAAGCTCGCCGCACAGACGGGGAGGCCGCATTGCGCCATAAGGCAATTGACCCCCAGGGTGCGGAGAAAAGTGGTCTTGCCGGACATGTTCGAGCCGGTAATAAGAATGAGTTTTTCGTCACGGCCAATGGTACAATCGTTGGCCACTCGCCGTTCGGCGGAGATCAGCGGATGGGCGATTTGTGCGGCTTCGATAAACGACGTGGGAGAGGCTACCGGGGACGGATAGCTGTAACTGGGGTTATTGAAGGCGAAAGTGGCCAGTGAATTGAGCCGCTCGATTGCGGCGATGGCTTCGAGCCAACCGGGAAAGGCGGCATGGGAGGCTGCCTTCCAGCGTTCGAGCCGGAGCACGGCGTGGAGATCGAATAAAAAGAACGTGTTCAGGAGGAGGTTGACCATGCCATTGGTCCGATAGTTGAAAAAGTTGGAGATGCCGGAGAGCCGCTCGAAGGCGACCCTGGCATCGACCGTCCGCGCCCGGAGGTCGGCAAGCACGGCCGAATCCTGCGGATCGACCGCTTCGAACGCGGCCAGGATCCCCGCATATTGATCCAGCAGCGCTTTTTTATCATCGATCTGCTCGTGTTGCCGGATGACATATTTCCCGCAGGCGGCCAGGATCAACCGCGAGATCAAAGCGCCGGCCAGGGCGAAGGTATAATTGTTGCGGGCGATCCAATAGCCAATGGCAAACGTATTGAACGCGATCAGCAGGTAGATGCCGATGAGGCGCAGCGTATGCCTATAAAGAATGGGCGGGGTGGTCAGCCACAAGCGAAAATTGCCGGGATCGATATCCGTTTCCTTGTCGTCATTCAACAGGCCATGTGCGGTGAGCAGCTGGCGAAGCCCGTCCTGGGCAGCGAGGACTCGGATGGCGGCCTGTTCGCGGACGATCGCGGCAGGTTCGGTCAGGGACCTGCACAGCAGGGACGCCAGCGCATTCCGGCCTTTGACCGTGGTGGTGCGGTTGAAGAGATGGAAGAGGGAACCCCGGCCAAAGATGTCCAGGTCGTCGAGATAATTTTCCGAGCTGAGAAATGCCGCGCCGTCGGGAAACCGATTCAGCGTACCGGAGAGCAGCCCTAGCTCATTGGAGTAGACAAAGACCAGCTTCTCCTGCAGACGCCGGTCGTCCTTCCAGCGATAGTAGATGTTGATACAGATGATAAAGGCAGCTATACAGCCGATGGCGCCTGCGAGTAAGATTGGACTGTATTGGTTGGCAAGGAAATAGATACAGGCGATAATCCCGGCAAAAGTCAGCAGCCTCAGGAGAGCCATACCGTTCAATCTCTCCTGGATGCGCCGGATCTCCGCGTTACCCGCATCGATCTTTTGCTGATAATATTGCGTTGTAGGCAAGGGGAGCGACTACATGATGTCCATCGCCTTTACAAAGGAGGTGGCGACAAAAGGCAGGATGAGGGTCAGATACTCGAAGTGAGAGTACCAGGCGAAAATGAAGCCGGCGGTGGAAATGAAAAACAGGAGCCAGTAAGCAGAGGTATTCTTCTTTTGTGCCATGAGATCAAGAATTTACGCAAAAGTAAGCGAAAACGTCCATTGAACCAAAGTCAAAAAATTCGATATCTTCGAGAGTGATGAGACACAATTTGAAGTTGGATTTCTACCTGCGATTTTATACCCATCCCGGCCAGTCGATCCTGCTCGTGGGCAATGTGCCCGAATTAGGCAACGGTCAGCCGGCCGCGGCGACGGAACTAGGCTATGTTAACGGCGAGTTCTGGCATGTAAGCATTGTGTTAACCGGGACGCCTCCCGAACCGATACACTATCATTATATCCTTCGCAATACGGACGGCACGCTCACCGAAGAATGGGGAGATGACCGGTCCATCGATGCCCAGGCGATCACCGCCGCGGAGATCCAGGTGATCGACACCTGGAACTTTGCGGGGGAATTCGAGAACGTCTTCTACACCTCGCCGTTCAGGGAGGTGTTGCTGCCCCGCCATAAGGCGGTACGAAAGGCGAGGCCCAAGGGGACGCCAACCACTATTTTCCGGGTCAAGGCGCCGGCCGTTGATGTCAATGCCAACGAGGTAGTTTGCTTACTGGGCAATTCGACGGGATTGAACGACTGGAATGAGGACCATCCGTTGTTCCTCGCGCCGGGCCAAGACTGGTGGACCCTCGAGCTTCCATTGACACCCGAGTCCTTTCCGCTGGAGTACAAGTACGGCGTCTACGACAAGAAAGAAAAGAAGCTGACCCGGTGGGAAACGGGACCGAACCGCTATGTGCCGGGTGACGCCCGCCCGGACAAAGTGACCATCCTGCACGATGGATTCGTCCATTTGCCCAACACCGGCTGGCACGGCGCAGGGGTGTCGATCCCCGTGTTCAGTCTCCGGAGTAAAGATTCGATGGGGGTGGGGGAGTTCACCGATCTGAAACTGCTGGTTGATTGGGCCGTTAAGTGCGGTTTGAGGCTTATCCAGCTGCTGCCGGTACAGGATACCTCCGCCAACCACAACTGGCTGGATTCTTATCCCTATGCCGCGATCTCGGCCTTTGCCCTGCATCCTATCTACCTCAACCTCGACGACTGTGCCGGGAAAAAGAACCATGGGCTGATCAAGCCGCTGAACAAAAAGAAGAAAGAACTGAATGCGCTGACTGAGCTGGATTACGAGCAGGTCATGAAACTTAAGTTATTAACTGCAAAAGAATTATACGAGTTACAGAAAGAAGAATTCAAGAAAGACCCGGGTTTCCGTGAATTCTTCGACAGGAACAAGGACTGGCTGGTGCCTTATGCCGCCTTCTGCTATCTGCGGGACAAACACGGAACCCCGGATTTTTCCCAATGGACGATTCATAGTCAGTACGATGCGGACGCTATTCTCAAATATGTGTCGCCGGAGAAGCCGCATTACGATTCTATTGCGCTTCAATATTTTATACAATATCATCTCCATCTTCAATTGAGAAACTCCGTTGACTACGCTCATGAACATGGAGTTGTGGTGAAAGGGGATATCCCAATCGGTATCGGCCGGTACAGCTGCGATGCCTGGCAGAACCCCCGGCTTTACCACATGGATTTCCAGGCCGGAGCGCCCCCGGACAATTTTGCGGTGAAGGGGCAGAATTGGGGTTTTCCGACCTATAACTGGGAGGAAATGGCGCAGGACGGCTATTGCTGGTGGCGCCAGCGCTTCAGCCACATGCAAAATTATTTCGACGGGTTCCGGATCGATCACATCCTGGGGTTCTTTCGTATCTGGAGTATCCCGATGGAGGTGGTAGAAGGGATCCTGGGGTATTTCGTAAAGGCCATTCCTGTTCACCGGTCAGAGTTCCAGCAGCGAAATATTGGGTTTGACCACGACCGGTATACGCGGCCCTTTATCAACGAGGCGGTGCTTTGGGAGGCGTTCGGGCCCGATAACGACTTTGTCAAGGCCCATTACCTGGATGCCCAGGGCAACGGTTTTTACACGCTGAAGGAAGGATATGCTACGCAACGGAAGATAGCCGGCATCTTCGAACAGCTGGACGCTACGCCGTTCAATGAGAAGATGCGCAACGGCCTGTATGACCTGGTCTCGAATGTGATCCTGTTGGAGGAGCCGGGCTCGGACGGGCAGCAATACCATTTCCGCATTTCGATGGAGCAGACTTCGTCGTTCCGCTACCTGGAGTGGCATACGCAACAGCAGTTAAAAGATCTTTATGTGAATTATTTCTACCAGCGGCAGGACGATTTCTGGCGGCGCGAGGCCATGCGTAAGCTGCCCGCCCTGAAGCGCGCCACCGATATGCTGGTCTTTGGCGAAGACCTCGGGATGGTCCCGCGGAGCGTGCCCGACGTGATGCGGCAGCTGGGTATCCTCAGCCTCGAGGTACAGCGGATGCCGAAGAATACCAGCCGGCTTTTCGCGCGGCCGGCAGAGGCGCCTTATCTGTCGGTGGTGACTCCTTCTACCCATGATATGAGCACGATTCGCGGCTGGTGGGAAGAGGACCGCGAGCTGACCCAGCGCTTCTTCAACCAGGAACTGGGACAATGGGGCGAGGCTCCGGCCTTCTGCGAACCGTGGATCAATAAGGCGGTCGTGTTGCAACATCTGCATTCCCCCGCGCAATGGGCGATCTTCCAGCTGCAGGACCTGATGGGGATGAGCGAGCATTTCCGGCGGGAGAACCCGCATGACGAGCGGATCAATGTGCCGGCGAACCCGCATCATTACTGGCGGTACCGGATGCATCTGACGCTCGAAGAGCTGCTGGCGGAAAAGACTTTCAATTCGGAGTTGAAGAAGGAGATTGCGGCGGCGGGAAGATAAACTGAGCGGGCTTACAATTGGTGCAGCCGGCTCACCATTGTGACAACCGGCTGCGGGGGTAAGGGGTTCTATTTATTTCTCAGGCTTGTTCTTCTACTACATCATCTTTACGAAAGGCTGTACCAACTGGGCAGAGCCTTCGCGGTTGGTAACCTTCAGGAAATAGTTACCGTTCTTCAGCCCGCTGAGGGTGATGGACTGCTGGTTGGTACCGGCGTACAGCTGCTGCTGACCGGTGTAACAAACCACACCCGCAAGGTTATAGACCTGTACGATTACTTGCTGCGGGGCAGCGGAAGAAACACTATAGTTAAGCGTAGCGGCTGCGGGGTTCGGGTATACCGACATTTTCACGGAAGCATTCTCGTCGATATTATTGCTGAGGGTAACTACTTTGGAATAACGAACCGCACCATCGAGATCGACCTGGCGAAGGCGGTAATAGTTGTTACCGCTCAGCATATGACCATCGGCGAAGCTATAAGTGGTCATATTATTATTGTTGATACCGTCTACAACACTGATGGAATCATAACCGCCCGTTTCACCGGCGCGTTCGATCACAAACCATTTACAGTTGGTCTCGTTCTCCATGACCCAGTTGAGCCGGGCAGTGCTGTTATTCACCTGGCCGTCGAAGCTCAGCAGCAGGGCGGGGGTGACACCATTCTTGTTGGAAGTGGTTTGGGCAACGGCCGAATTGAAACCGGCAAACAAAGCGGCAACGGCGAAGGCAAAGCGGAGGATCGTTGTGGTCTGTTTCATTTTGGGTACGATTGCGTGTTGTACCCTAACTATCGCAAAACGGTGCCAAAACGCAAAAATTTGATATTGAACTATTTGCAAGGGCGCCAAACTGTATATCCTTCCCAGGACGGGAAAAATTTTCTCAATTCTGCAATAATTCGCGTAGAAGCCCGTGTTTGCGCGTATTTTCCGCATATTGTTCTATACTGTACATTTGCCCCCCATGAACTGTACATATTATTCCTATCAACTTCCTTTCCGGCATCCCTTCACCATCTCCAAAGGCACCAAGACCCATCAGCCGACCCTGATCGTGGAGCTCGAACACAAAGGTCTGAAGGGCTATGGGGAAGCCCCCGCCATTACTTACTATCATATCCCCGTGGAAAAGATGATCGCCGACCTGCAGGCCCATCAAACGATGATCGGCCGTTTTGCGTTGACCGATCCGCAACGGTACTGGCACTACCTGCACCATCTGCTGCCGGAGAACCCGTTCCTCGTCTGCGCACTGGATATTGCCGCCTGGGACCTGTATGGGCAGCAGATGGGTAAGCCCCTGTTCGCATTATGGGGACTGGACCCGGCGAAGGGACCGCAGACGGATTTCACGATCGGCATCGATACGGTGGAAAAGATGGTAGCGAAGATGAAGGAGAAGCCCTGGCCTATCTACAAGATAAAGCTCGGGGTACCCGATGACATCGCCATCATGGAAGCCCTGCGGCAGCATACCGATGCGAAGTTCCGGGTGGATGCCAATGCAGGATGGGAAGTGGAGGAGGCGCTCCAAAAAATTCCAAGGCTGGCTGAATTGGGAGTAGAGTTTGTTGAGCAACCTTTAGCAAAAGATAACTGGGAGGGAATGAAAGTGCTTTATGGACAATCGCCGCTGCCGTTATTCGCAGACGAATCTTGCGTGAAGGAAGAGGATGTCGAACGTTGTCACGGGCATTTCCATGGCATCAATATCAAGCTGACCAAATGCAGCGGGCTGACACCGGCGCGGCGGATGATCGACCATGCGCGGAGGCTGGGAATGCAGGTGATGGTGGGCAGCATGAACGAGAGCACGGTGGGCAGCGCGGCGATTGCCCATTTATTGCCGGCGATCGATTTTGTGGACATGGATGGGCCGCTGCTGTTGACGGAAGACGTGGCGACAGGTCTATCATTCGACTATGGTAAAGTTACGATCCCCCGCGGCCCCGGATTAGGTGTCAATTTTACAGGTATAAAGCGTATTAATAACACATAGTGGAAAAAAATACCGTGATGAATGTAGCGTAATCTCACAAAAGGTCACTAACTTACTTGTCAGACTACAACGTGAGGATGCTTGACCATTTGGACCAACTAACTGTTATATCGGGACTGCAAATGCGGATCGCCTTATACGAAGATATGAAGGCGTATAAGCAATTGTACGAGTTGCTTTCCGACGGGCTTTATCGTTTTTCCTACTCCATGGTCCGTTCGGCCGAGGTGGCCGAAGAGATCGTTTCCGACGTCTTTATTAAATTATGGCAGATGCGGGCCCGGTTGTCGGAGATCGACAATCTAAGGGTCTACCTTTATACGATTGCGCGTAATTGTTCGCTGAACTATCTCGAGCGGAATGCGGACAGCCGGGTCATTGGCCTGGAGAATCTCGACAGCGGGGCTTTTGCCGAAGGCGCCAATCCCGCCGATCTCTGTATCTCGGCCGACCTGGCCAACCAGATGCGGCGGATCGTCCAACAGCTACCACCGCAGTGCAGGCTCATTTTCCAGCTGGTGCGGGAAGAAGGCCTCCGCTATAAAGAGGTGGCCGCGATCCTCGACGTCTCGCCCTATACCGTCCGCAATCAATTGGCCATCGCCATACAGAAACTTGGCGAAGCGTCATTACTGAAAGGCATCCTTTTTAAAGGCGTGGCCGAAAAATAATTTTTCCAAACCTTTGGTACATCACACTACAAACCCGTGTCTAAGGGGGTATACGATGCCTGCTTATGCACCCAAGGGAAGATCAATTCTGGCTGTTAGTGAGTCTCCGGTTTTCTGGCGAAGCCACTCCTGAAGAGTCGGCGATGCTCGACCGCCTGCTGGAAGAACGTCCGGAGATGGCCGCCCGGCTGGAAGCGACCAGCGACTGGTGGATCCATGCGGCCCCGCGCAATCCCGGGTTGAAAAAGGGCGCACTGCAGCGGCATCTCCAGCGGCTGAACGAGCGGGAGAAGCTTCCTCCCCGCCGTGGGGGCGGAAGACGGCTCTTCCTTTTTATCGCAGGCGTCGCCGCTTCGCTGGCCGGTTTCTCCTTCTTTATCTATCACTGGACGCCGAAACATCCCACACCGACCGTCGCGCACAACAGCATCAGCACCAAATCCGGTTCCAAATCCAAGATACAATTGCCCGATGGCTCGCAGGTATGGCTCAACTCCGACAGCCGCCTGATCTACAGCGAGACCTTTACCGGGAACGAGCGCGAAGTACAGCTTTGCGGCGAAGCTTATTTCGACGTGGCCAAGGACCCCATTCACCCCTTTGTCATTCATACCAACACCATCGATGTAAGGGTGCTGGGCACCACGCTCAATGTCCGGTCGTATTCCAACGAAAAGAACACGGAAGCCGTGCTGATCCGTGGTTCGGTGGAGGTGATACTGCATAGCGATCCCGAAAAAAAGATCATCCTAAAGCCAAACGATAAGCTGATTGTATCGAATGCGAATCTCGCCTCGACAAAGACCGCGAAAGCAGATGCGGATTCCGGCCGCACGCTGAACCTGGGCAAGGTACATTTCATGGCGCGGGACAGTTCGGCGGTGGAGGTCCTTTGGGTGAAGAACAAGCTGGCCTTCGACAAGGAGACGCTGGAAACGGTTGCGCTGAAGATGGAACGCTGGTTCAACGTAAAAGTGATCATCACCGACGATTCCCTGAAGCAGATGGAATTCAGCGGCGTTTTCGAGGAAGAGGCCTTACCCCAGGTAATGGAGGCCCTGCGACTGACGGGGAATTTCCATTACACGATCCGCCGGCGGGTGGTGACGATACGACCTTGATCGACAAACCAAAACCAATATAGCCATATGCAAAAAAACACCTAAAACATGCCTAAAAAAAGAAGCGGAGAATGATTGCAGCATCCTCCGCCCGAGACAATTCCTGCCGCTGAGCGGACAGGTCATTATCATCATTTCAATCTCAAGATATGAAAAAAACCGGAAGCGGCCCTTCTCCGGAAAGGGTGCGCCTACTCATCAAATACCTGCTGATGACGAAACTTGCCATTTTACTCAGTCTTGCCTTTTCCGTCCAGTCCTTTGCTACGGGATATGGTCAGGGCAATATCAATCTCCGGCTCGAGCGAACCCAACTTAAAAAGGTATTCAAAGCAATTGAGGATCAAGGATTCTTCCGATTTGTATACAAGGATGACATACTTCCCAAAGACAAGAGCGTCACGATTGTGGCCCAGCAGGCCTCCGTCGAGGAAGTGCTGGACAAGATCCTGGAACGGACCGGGCTTTCCTATCACCGGCTCACGGACAACCTGATCGTCATTGTACGGCCGACGGTCAATGTCGGCGGCAAACCGGAAGCAACTCTCGCCGCCGTCCGGGTGACCGGAAGGGTACAAAATGAAAAGGGCGAACCGCTGAAAGACGTGACCGTACAGGAAAAGGGCACCAATAACGGAACCACGACCAAAGAGGATGGCACCTATACGCTGGACGTAACCAATCCCAATGCGACGCTGATATTCAGTTTCGTGGGATACGCTCCGCAGGAGTTTGCCATCAAGGGCAAGACCACCGTCGACGTGCGGCTGCTGGCCGGCGACAATCCCCTGAAGGACGTCGTCGTGGTTGGTTACGCCAGCCAGAAAAAGGTCACCGTGACGGGAGCCGTTGCCCAGGTAAAAGGAAGTGAGCTGGAAAAGACGCCTACCGTCAACCTTTCCAACGCCCTTGTCGGCCGCCTGCCGGGGGTCTATGCCGTTCAATCCAGCGGTGAACCGGGGTATGATGGTTCCACCATCCGCATCCGCGGTACCAACACCCTGGGGAACACCTCGGCGCTGGTCGTTGTCGACGGGGTGCCGGATATTGCCGGGGGCCTCGAGCGGCTTAACCCTGCCGACATCGAAAGCATGTCCGTCCTGAAAGACGCCTCCGCGGCGATCTATGGGGCCAGGGCCGCCAACGGGGTCATCCTGGTGACCACCAAGCACGGGAAGAGCGGAAAGCCGCAGGTAGCCTACACCTTCAATCATGGCTGGGCGCAGCCGGACCGCATCCCAAAAATGGCGACGGCCACGGAGTATGCGGCGATCAATAACGAGACCACCATCTATGACAAAGTAGACCCCTCCGAATGGGCCGCAGCACAGGCGGCATTTGCTTCGACGGGCAAATACACGACGCAGGGCGGAGCAGAAGTAACGGCGCCCTTCCAGCCCGCCGATATCCAGAAATACAAAGATCACTCCGACCCCTGGGGGCACCCGAATACCGACTGGTTCAAGACTACGCTGAAGACCTGGTCGCCGCAGGTACAACATACCCTTCAGATCAATGGCGGCAGCGAGAATATCCGCTACCTGGGTTCGGTCGGTTACGAAGACCAGGACGGCTACTACAAGAATTCCGCAACGGGCTACAAGCAATATGACATGCGGTTGAACGTGGACGCCCGGATCAACAAATGGATCAACACGGGAGTCAATCTGACAGCCCGCGAAGAATTCCGTTTCTTCCCGACACAGTCGGCGGGTTCCATTTTCCGGATGCTGATGCGTGGCCGGCCGACGGATCCGGAGGTATGGCCCAACGGTTTGCCGGGCCCGGACATTGAAAACGGCCAGAACCCGATCGTCATCACCACTAACCAAACCGGGTATGACAAGGACAAAAGAGATTATTTCCAGGTGAATGGAAAGGTAGAGGTCCTGATCCCCTGGGTCAACGGTTTGAAAATAACCGGAACGGCGACCGTCGACAAAGAGAATCGGCTGGAGAGGGTATGGCAGACCCCCTGGTCCCTGTATTTCTGGGATCATGCGACCTACCAGGCGGATGGCAAGACGCCGGTGCTGACCAAGAGCGTAAGGAGCACCTTTACCAGTCCGCAGCTGAGCGAGACCAATTATAACTATCTGAACGTTCTGCTGTCCGGTTTCGTCAACTATGACAAGACCTTTGGCGATCATACCGTTAACCTGATGGCCGCCGTGACCAAGGAAACGGATAAGGAAGACGATTTCAATGCCTACCGGACAAATTTCATTTCCGCCAGTGTCGACCAGCTTTTTGCCGGCGGTACGGCTCAGCAGAACATCGGTGGATCAGCTTATGAACGGGCCAGATTGAGCTATTTCGGGCGCGCTGCCTATAACTACAAAGAGAAGTACCTTGCGGAATTCCTGTGGCGGTATGATGGTTCTTATCTCTTTCCCGCGAAGCACCGTTTCGGGTTCTTCCCCGGCGTACTGGCCGGCTGGCGGATCTCGGAAGAGAATTTCTGGCGATCGATGGTGAAAACGGTTCCCTACCTCAAGTTGCGGGCATCCTGGGGCCAGATGGGGAATGACCAGGTCTACTATGGCAACAAATTGCAGGAGTATCAGTACCTGGCGACCTATGGCTTTAACTCGTACACCATCAATAACGCGGCTGCCACGACCTTGCAGGAAACCGTCGTTCCCAATCCGAACTTCACCTGGGAGGTGGCCAATAACTCGGACGTCGGCCTGGAAGGTTCCGTATGGGATAACAGGATCAATTTCGAATTGGATTATTTCTATAACAAACGGACCCATATTCTCTGGCAGCCGCAGGGTTCGACCCCGGCATCCAGCGGCATCGCCGCCATCCTGCCGCCCGAGAACATCGGCAAGACGGAGAACAAGGGATACGAGTTCACGATCGGTTATACGGGGCGCAGCGGTGACTTCACCTATTCGGTGAGCGTCAACGGCGGCTATGCCAAGAACAAGATCCTGTTCTACGACGAGGCGCCCGGCGCTCCGAAATGGCAGTATGCCACCGGTCATCCCTTTGGCGCCAGCGGCAGCCCCAACAATGGAGCGGCATTCCTGGCCTATCAGTATGACGGAGTCTTCAAGGATCAGAAGGAGATCGACGCCTCTACCATCGACTATACCGGCGTCACTCCAAAGCTCAAGCCCGGCGATATGAAATTCAAGGACGTCAATCACGATGGGAAGATAAACGGCGACGACCAGGTACGGCTGAACAAAACCCAGGACCCGACTTTTACCGGAGGCGTTAACTTCAAGGTAGGTTGGAAGGGCTTCGACCTGTCAGTCCTTTTCCAGGGTGCGACCGGCGGCTTGCTGTGGATCGGCACCGAGTCCGGCGATATTGGCAACTACCTGCAATGGTCCTACGATCATCAGTGGACGATCGACCATCCGAGCAGCACAGACCCCCGGTTGGCCAACCGGAACAACACCTATTTTACATCTGGCGCGCAGTTCAATACCTACTTCCTGAGAAACAGCGATTACCTGCGGCTCAAGAATGTGGAGATAGGATATAATTTCACGCCAAAGCTGTTGCAAAAGGCGTATATCAACAACCTTCGCCTCTATGTCAATGGCCTCAACCTCGTGACCTGGGACAAGATGAAGATCTGGGACCCGGAATCCACTTCAGGCAGCGGTCAGTACTATCCCCAGGCGCGGATCATCAATGCGGGGTTAAGAGTCACCTTCTAAAAAAGAAACAGTATGCAACGAAACATAAAATTATTCATGAGGGCGGTGCCCTTTCTCGCGGCGTTGGTCTTTTTTGCTGCCTGCAGCAAGAAATTCCTGAACACCCAGCCTTTGAACCAGATCTCCGGCCCGGACACCTGGAAGGATGGGGGGCTGGCCAATGCCTTCGTCACCAATATCTACAACGGGCTGTCAAACGGCGGGTTCCAGGAACAGGAGCTGGCCTCCCTGTCCGATGAGGCGGTATTCGTTCACCCCGGCCGGGGCATCAATACCATCAATGAAGGGACGCTGAGTCCTTCCAACCTCGGGTGGATCGACCCGACGTACTACTGGGATAATATGTACGACGAGATCCGGGCCTGCAATGTCGCGCTGGAGAACCTGAGGTCGACCACCATCGCCGATGCATCACTCGTCCAGCGGCTGCAGGGTGAAGCGCATTTCATGCGGGCTTATTTCTATCACCAGCTGGTGCGCTATTACGGCGGTGTTCCGCTGATCGATCACACCTATGGGTTGAACCAGGACTACAGCATTGCCAGGAGCCCCTTCGCCGATTGCGTGAACTTTATCGTCAAGGATTGCGATAGCGCCAATACGCTACTGTCCGGAAAGACCATGGACAGGGGCCGTGCAAGCGCACTGGCAGCGCTGGCCCTGAAGGCCCGAATCCTTTTGTATGCGGCGAGCGATCTTCATGATGCCACCAAGGCAGCATCGTTGGTCAACGGTTTTAAGGAACCCGACCTTTTGGTTTATACCAGCGGTGACCAGGCAACACGCTGGCAGGCAGCAAAAGATGCCGCGCTTGCCGTGCTGAATGCCGGTAAAGGCTATAAACTGGACCTCACTGCTCCGGCTTCGGCCGCCGATGCGCAGAACTACTATACCTCGATCGCCATGGGCGGAGGAAGCAACGCGCCCGGCCTCGACAAGGCCGCTTCCATAGAACTGATCTTCGAACGGGACTTTACCTCCCAACTCTATACCGGCGGTCCCGGTGGAGACGGGACCTCGGTGGGTCTCGACAACGGGCCGAACGGCTATCACAACTGGGCGGGAAATGCGCCGATCCAGCAGCTGGTGGATGATTATGAGATGATGGACGCTACAGGATCGAAATTCGATTGGTCCAACCCCGTCGAGGCGGCTGCCCCTTACAAGAACCGTGACCCTCGTTTCTATGCCACCATCCTTTACGATGGCGCGCCCTGGAAGCCGCGGGACAAGATCACTTCGAATCCCGACCCCGCCAACCAGATCCAAACCGGGGCCTACGAAATCACGTCCGGCGGTACACTGCAGGCCGGTCTCGACACGCGGCAGAGCCCGGTGGAGAATTGGAACGGCACCTGGACGGGTTATTATATGCGCAAGTTCATCGATCCTGACCCGAATGTAGTAGACAACAATACCCGGCAATATATCCCCTGGCCGGCGTTGCGCTATACGGAAGCCGTTCTCAACTATGTCGAAGCGAACATCGAGCTGGGTAACGATGGCGAGGCACAGACCTGGCTGAACAAGATCCGTTTCCGGGCAGGGATGCCGGCCGTTACGGAAACAGGCGATGCCCTGCGGCAGCGTTACCGGAACGAACGCCGTGTGGAGCTCGCCTTCGAGGAACACCGTTATCACGACGCACGCCGGTGGATGATCGCCCCGACCACGCTCGGAAGACAGCTGCGGTTCATCAATGTCGTCGGCAAACTGAAACCTGCGGCCATTGCGCCATCGCCCTACCGGCATGACGAGACCATTTACACCTACACCTATACGCCTTATACGGACAATTCGCTGGAGAACCGAACCTGGATCGACAAGATGTATTTCCGGCCGATCAGTCGCGACGAGGTGAATAAGAACAGTAAATTGATTCAAAATCCTGGATATTAACCACATGAAGCTTCCCTCATCCTGCCTGCCCTTCGGGGCAGGCATTTTTCTTCTGATCAGCTGCCTTACCGGCTGCGGCGGGGCGAAAGCGCCCGATACTTCGACCGAATTGTTTGCGCTGGTGCCTTCCGAGAAGAGCCACATCACCTTCAACAACCAACTCACCGAGGGGTTGAACACGAATGTGCTGCTGTACGAATACTTTTATAACGGAGGAGGGGTAGCCGTGGCGGATGTGAACGGAGACGGATGGGAGGATCTTTATTTCACCGGGAACATGACGGACAACAAACTTTATCTGAATAAGGGCGGTTTGCAGTTCGAGGACGTCACCGATGCGGCGGGAGTAGCGGGGCGGCCCGGTCCCTGGAAGACGGGGGCCTGTATCGCCGATGTCAACGGCGACGGCCGGCCGGATATCTTTCTCTGTTATTCCGGGAAGGTTCACGGGGCCAGGCGGATCAAGCAACTGTTCATCAACGAAGGACCGGATACCGCCGGCGTTCCGCACTTCAGCGAGCAAGCGGCCAAATACGGCCTGGCGGATACTGCTTATACGACGCAGGCGTATTTTTTCGATTATGACCGAGATGGGGATCTCGATCTTTTACTGCTGAACCATAACCCGAACAACCTGCCGATGCTCAACGAGGTGAGCACGGCGGCGATCTTAAAAAAGGACAACCCGGATTGCGGCGTTCGACTGTTGCGCAATGACGGCGGCCATTTCACCGATGTGACGATAGCGGCGGGCATCAGCAGCAGCGATCTTAGCTATGGGCTGGGTGCGGGCATCGCCGATATCGACGGGGACGGCTGGCCGGATTTTTATTTGTCGAATGACTATGCGGTGCCGGATTATCTGTATATCAACCAGCGGGACGGACATTTCGTCAACCGGTTGCCAGAACGCATTGGACATACCTCGCAGTTCTCCATGGGGAACGCCGTGGCGGATATCAATAACGACGCGCGCCCGGACATCTTTACGCTGGATATGCTGCCGGAGGACAATCACCGGCAGAAGCTGCTCTTTGCACCGGACAATTATGAGAAGTTCGATCTGAACTTACGCAGCGGATTTTATTACCAGTACATGCGCAATATGCTGCAGCTGAACAATGGCGATGGGAGCTTCTCGGAGATAGGCCAACTGGCGGGCGTATCCAATACGGATTGGAGCTGGGCGCCGCTCTGGGCCGATTACGACAATGACGGGTGGAAGGACCTCTTCGTGACAAACGGCTATGTGCGGGACTATACCAATATGGATTTTATAAAATTCATGGAGGGGTATACCAGCGCCAGGGGCCGGCTAAGGCGAGAGGATGTTCTCGACATCGTGGATCATATGCCTTCTTCCAATGTGACAAGCTACTTATTCAGGAGCGACAGCGGGCGGCATTTTTCGAGTATGGGTTCACGTTGGGGGATCCATCAGCCCAGCAACAGCAACGGGGCGGCATGGGTGGACCTGGATCATGACGGCGACCTGGACCTGGTGGTGAATAACCTGAACAAGGAGGCCTTTGTCTATGAGAACCGTGCCGCTCAACTGGGGAAGAATCACTGGCTGCAGGTGCGGTTGAAAGGCGCGGGGATGAATACGGCGGGGGTCGGGGCGAAGCTGACGTTGTTCGATAAGGGACGGTTGCAATATTTGGAGCAGGAGCCGGCGCAGGGATATGAGTCCTGCGTGAGTCCGATCCTGCATTTTGGCTTAGGGGTGTCGGCAACGGTGGATTCTTTGCGGGTTGTCTGGCCCAGTGGCCGGGTGCAGGTGTTGCGGGGAGTCGCTGGAGACCGGGTGTTGACCCTTGACGAGAAGGAGTCAGGGGGGACCGAATGGCGGTCCCCACCGATACCGGCGGCCTTGTTTCACGAGGTGGCGTCGCCCGCACCGGTAAAGCTGACGCCGGCGGGGATCAACGATTTCAAACGGCAGCCGCAGCTGGTCAGCGCCTTATCCTATTCGGGTCCCTGTATGGCAAAGGCGGATGTGAACGGAGATGGGATCGAAGACCTCTTCGTCGGCAATACGGGTAAACTCTTTCTTGGCCGGAAGGATGGGGGGATGACGGTCCTGGCGGTCCCGGCTTTTGCGGCCGACAGCGGCAGCGTGGACGCCGATGCGCTGTTCTTCGACGCGAATGGGGATGGCAAGATCGACCTCTATGTGGCCAGCGGCGGGTATCATCATTACCAGCCCGACGATGCACTGTTGGACGATCGCTTATATCTTGGCGACGGCAAGGGCCATTTTGTCCGGGCTGCCGGCGCCTTGCCGCCGATGCGCGTAGCCAAAGGCTGCGTGCGGACCGCAGACGTGAACGGGGATGGCGTCACGGACCTCTTCGTCGGGGGCCGGGTCATCCCGGGACAATACCCGATGTCGCCGGCAAGCTATCTGCTGGTAGGCGACGGCAAAGGACATTTCAGCGACAGGACGGCCGAACTGGCGCCGGCCCTGCGCAACCTGGGTATGGTGACCGATGCGGCCTGGGCCGACCTGGACGGCGACGGAAAGCCCGAGCTGGTGGTTGTCGGCGAATGGATGCCGGTGAAGGTGTTCAGGGCAGAGCAGGGGAAGCTGGTGGATCGTAGCGGCGCCTTTCTCGACCACGAATACAGCGGCTGGTGGAACCGGCTTTTGATCGACGATGTCGACAAGGATGGGAAACCGGAGATCTTCATAGGAAATCTGGGGGCGAATGCCCAATGCCGGGCGAATGATCAGCATCCGGCCGAGCTGTATTATAAAGACTTTGACGGCAACGGGGCGATCGATCCCGTACTGTGCACCTATATCGGCGATACGAGCTATCCCTTTATGACGCGCGACGAGCTGATCGCACAGGTAAGTGGGATGAGCCAGAAGTTCCCCGACTATAAGAGCTATGCAGATGCGCGGCTGACGGATATCTGGCCGGCGGCGGCCGTCGCAGGCGCGGGCCATTTGCGCGCCAACTGCCTGAGAACGGTGTCGCTCAGGCGCGGAGCGGATGGCCGGTTTCATGAGGCGCCGCTACCCGTCGAGGCGCAGTATTCGCCCGTGTATACGATCACGGCGCTGGATGCCGACGGGGATGGAAATAAAGATCTGCTGCTCTGTGGCAATGTCACCCATTCACGGCTCCGGCTGGGAAAATATGACGCCAACTATGGAGTGCTGCTGAAGGGGGATGGAAAGGGCGGATTCCGGTACCTGGAGCAGCCTGTGTCGGGTTTTCATTTACGGGGAGACGTACGATCGGCAGTGGAGTGGGGGGGGATGCTGCTTTTCGGTGTAAACGGGGAAGGGATAAGGTGTTATGCCCGAAAATAAAGTTTTTTTTCCGTCAAAATAGATGTTATTTTGACGCTTATGCTTACTTCCCAGGTAGCTCAGAAATTCCAGGAGATCTTCGCGAGTAACGGCGCTTTGCTGGTCCGGTCTCCCGGTCGGGTCAATCTCATCGGCGAACATACGGATTACAACAACGGCTTTGTGCTTCCCGCCGCCGTCGACAAGGCCATTTACCTGGCGATAGCGCGGCGTCCCGACGACGAGATCCAGCTGTTCGCTATGGACCTTGGCCAATCCTACCGGGGCCCGATCCGGCCGCCGCTGACCCCATCGGCGCTGCACTGGCCCAACTATATCCTCGGGATAGTCGAGCAACTGCAGGGGATGGGATTTACGATCGGGGGCTTCAACTGTGTCTTTGCCGGCGATATCCCACTGGGGGCGGGGATGTCCTCTTCCGCGGCGCTGGAGAACGCGGTGATCTTTGCGTTGAACCTGATTTTCGGGTTGGGGCTGGACCCGATGACGATGGTAAGGCTGTCGCAGAAGGCCGAGAATGAATTTGTGGGCTTGCAATGCGGCATCATGGATATGTTCGCCAGCATGTTCGGACGCAAGGACCAGGTGATCCGGCTGGACTGCCGGTCGCTGGAATACACGTATTTTCCATTCAAGGCCCCCGGGCTGCGCATTCTCCTGCTGGACACGCAGGTGGAGCACTCGCTGGCCTCTTCCGAATACAATGTGCGGCGGCAGCAGTGCGAGGCCGGCGTGAAGCTGGTTCAGCGGCATCACCCGGAGGTGAAAAGCCTGCGGGACGTGACGCTTGAGATGTTGTCGGCGCATGTAGCGCCGGTGGATGAGCTGATATGGCGTCGGTGCAGCTTTGTCGTGGAAGAAAATGCCCGGGTATTGTCGGGTACCGAAGACCTGTTACGGGGTGACCTGGCCGCCTTTGGGGAGAAGATGTATGCTTCGCATGACGGGCTTAGCCAAAAATACGAGGTCAGCTGCGCCGAGTCCGACTGGCTGGTCGGGCAGGTTCGCGGGGTCGAAGGTGTCATCGGCGCCCGGCAAATGGGCGGGGGATTCGGAGGGTGTACGATCAACCTGGTGGAGGAGGAATTGATCGATGGACTGGTGACGCGCCTGGCGCCATTATACCGGGAGGTGATGAAGCGCGACCTGAAGTGGTATATCGGCCGGATCGAAGATGGAACGTCTGCTGTGTAAACAATTTATTGCTATATGAACAAGATCTTCCTCGCGCCTTTGGCGTTGGCAGCCGGACTAATGGCTGGTTGCGGTGGTAATGGTGACGGTGCACCCGCGGGTGCGGATACGGCGGCCGCGGCTTCGAAGGCCGTGCCGGCGTCGCTGCCGGATGTGGCGGCATTCAACTCCACGGTGGACGGTAAACCGACGACTCTGTATGTCCTGAAAAATACAGGAAAGGTTTCCGCGGCGATCACCAACTATGGCGCGCGCGTGGTGAGCCTGCTGGTGCCGGACAAGAACGGGGTGCTGACGGATGTGGCGCTGGGCTATGACAGCATCGGGCCCTATGTTCATGGACCCGAGACCTATTTCGGGGCGATCGTCGGCCGTTACGGCAACCGGATCGCAAAGGGGAAGTTTAAATTGAACGGGAAAGAATATACACTTGCCACCAATAATGGACCTAATTCCCTGCATGGCGGAAAGAAGGGTTTTGGCGCCGTGGTGTGGGATGGGAAGCAGCTGAATGACTCGACGGTGGAACTGACGTATCTGTCGAAGGATGGGGAAGAGGGGTATCCGGGGAACCTGAAGGTTTCGGTGACCTACACGCTGGCCGGCGATGGGCTGCGGATCGACTATTCAGCGACAACGGATAAGGCGACGGTCGCCAATTTGACCAATCATACGTACTTTAATTTGAACGGACAGGGGAGTGGGACGATCAATAACCATATTATACAGATCTCCGCCAGCCGGTATACACCGGTAGATTCCACGCTGATTCCCACAGGGAAGCTGGATTCCGTCGCCGGGACACCGTTTGACTTCCGGCAGCCGACGGCTATTGGCTCGCGGATCAACCAGGACAATCAGCAGTTGAAATATGGGAAGGGATATGATCACAACTTTGTGCTGGATAAGTCTGCAACGGCCGTTACCATTTCCGGCGATCAAAGCGGTATCGTTATGAAAGTGACCACCGACCAGCCTGGAGTCCAATTCTATGGCGGCAACTTTATGACAGGCGCCAATACGCTGAAGGGTGGCAAAAAAGATGATTACCGCGGGGCCTTCTGCCTCGAGACGCAGCATTATCCCGATTCCCCGAACCAGCCTTCATTCCCTTCGACCGAGCTGAAGCCCGGACAGACCTGGCATTCGACGACGGTGTATGCGTTTGGGCGGTAGGCATTAGCCTAGTGATCGTTCAGCGGAAGGCCGCGGCGCTGGAATTCCTTCCAGTTGAGATATTCAGGGCCGACACGCTGCTCGACCATGGAGATGCAGCCGTCGACGGGACAGACGAGCTTGCAGAGGTTGCAACCGACGCATTCGTCCTCTTTTATCGTATACTCATTATAAGGCTGACCTCGGGTCAGCCTTATCGATTGATGGGAGGCATCCTCGCAGGCGATATAGCAAAGACCGCAGTGGATACATTTATCCGGATCGATGCGGGCGACGATATGATAATTGAGATCGAGGTCCTCCCAGTGCGTGAGGGTCGGGACGGAGCGGCCGATGAAGTCGGTCGTAACCGAGAATCCTTTTTCATCCATCCAGTTACTGAGTCCTTCGCAGAGATCGTCGATGATGCGGAAGCCGTGCTTCATGACGGCGGTGCATACCTGCACCGTGGTAGAGCCCAGCAGCATGAACTCCGCAGCATCGCGCCAGGTGCTGACGCCGCCGATGCCGGAGACGGGGACCTTCGAAGTCACCGGGTCCTGGGCGATGGTCGCGAGCATCTTGAGGGCGATGGGTTTTACGGCCGGCCCGCAATACCCCCCGAACGTCGACTTTCCCCCGACATTGGGATTGGGAATAAAGGTATCGAGATCGACTCCGGTGACGGATTGGATGGTATTGATCAACGAAAGCGCGTTGCTCCCTGCCTCTACGGATGCCCGGCCGGTAGGAACGACGGAATGCACATTCGGCGTGAGCTTGGTGATCACCGGGATCGTGGCCGCTTCCATCACCCATTCCACGACCAGCCGGGCGATGTCCGGATCCTGGCCGACCGCCGCCCCCATGCCGCGCTCTGTCATCCCATGAGGGCAGCCGAAGTTGAGCTCGATTCCGTGGGCGCCTGTGTCCTGTACCTTCTTTATCAGCTCGTGCCAGCTGTTGCGATCGTTGTCCGCCATGAGGGAGACGATCATGGCGCGATCGGGAAAGAGGCGGATGCATTCCTTTATTTCCCTGAGGTTGATGTCCAGTGGCCGGTCGCTGATGAGCTCGATATTGTTCAGGCCCATGACGCGGCTGCCGTGGTAATCGACGGCCGAATACCGGGAAGAGACGTTTTTTACCTGGCTGCCAAGGGTCTTCCAGACGACCCCTCCCCAGCCGGCTTCGAAGGCGCGAATGACATTCACCTGTTTGTCCGTGGGTGGCGCGCTGGCCAGCCAGAAGGGGTTGGGGCTTTTGATACCGAGGAAATCGGTGTGTAAATTAGCCATGGTAGATAAAGTTTAGGATCGCGGCGGCGGCGTCTTTGCCGGCTTGCACGGCGTCTACGACCTCTTTGCCGCCGTTGACATTGTCGCCGCCGGCGAAGACGCCGGGGAGATTGGTTTTGGCCCCGGCATTCGTCGTTAGGCGGCCGTTTTTGTGTTCGAGACCTTCGGACTCCACGAGGGATTCGAAGGGGGTCTGGCCCGCGGCCTTGATGACCATGTCGACTTCGAGCTCGAGGGTGCGGCCGGTGTCGATCGGGCTGCGGCGGCCGCTTGGGTCAGGTAATCCCAACTCCATTTCGCTGCAGGTGAGTTGGGTGACGCAGCCGTTGTAGCCCGTGATCGCTTTCGGCGCAGCGAGCCAGAGAATACGACAGCCGTCCGTCTTTGCAAGGTTCAGCTCGGCTTCGGTACAGGGCATCTCGGCCTGCGTACGGCGATACACCAGCGTTACTTCTTTTGCGCCGAGTCTTCGCGCCTGCGTGGCGGCGTCGATCGCGGTCATGCCCATGCCGATGACGGCGACCTTGTCGCCGACGGGTACCGCGGGATAGCCATCGGACCGGATCGAATAGATGAATTTCAATGCGTCGACCACTCCGTCGAGGTCTTCGCCGGGGATATCCAGGCGACGGGCAAGGCCGACGCCAAAGGCGAGATAGACGGCGTCATACTGTTGCCTGAGCTGAGTGAGATGGATGGTCCGGCCCAGTTCCTGTTCGTATTGGATGGTGATGCCGCCAATGGAGAGAATGTATTGGAGCTCTTCGGCGCAGAATTCGGGGGTCACCTTGTAAGCGGCCACGCCATAGGTCATTAACCCGCCACCGTTCGCCTCCTTTTCAAAGATCGTCACCTCGACTCCCGCCCGCGCAAGCACATGCGCGGCGCTAAGACCCGAAGGGCCGGCGCCGACGATGGCGACCTTTTTTCCGGTGGGAGCCGCCTTTTCGAAGAGATGCCATTTTTCCGTGATCGCTTTTTCTGTCGGATAGCGCTGCAGACGGGCGATAGGGATAGGCGTCTCTCCCATGAGATTGTAGACGCAGGCGCCTTCACAAAGCTTTTCGACCGGGCAGACGCGGGAGCAGCCACCGCCCATGATATTCGACTCGAAGATCGTATGCGCCGAACCCTTTAGGTTGCCGGAAACTATTTGTTTAATGAATTTCGGAACATCGATACCCGTTGGACAGCTTTTGGTGCAAGGTGCATCATAGCAATACAGGCAGCGGTTGGCAGCGACCAACGCCGAATCCGGCGTCTCGAAAGGAGGATGGATGTCGGAAAAATTCGCCGCATATTCGGCCTCGGTAAGCCGGTTTTTCTGGATCATAATTCAGTCAATTTACCATAGGTTTCCGGCCGGCGATCGCGAAAGAACTGCCAGACGCTGCGCACCTCGTCGATCTTGGCGAGGTCGAGATCAGCGATCAGCAGCTCGTCCTTGTCTTCGGAGGCCTGGGCAAATATCTGACCGCGTGGGTCGACGAAATAGCTGCTGCCATAAAAGCGTCCGAGATTCCAGGGTTTCTCTTCGCCCACCCGGTTGATGCAACCCATGAAATAACCGTTGGCCGCGGCATGGGCCGGCTGCTCGAGCTTCCAGAGATATTGGCTCAGCCCTGCTACCGTGGCGGAAGGATTGTAGACGATCTCCGCGCCGTTGAGGCCAAGGACGCGGGCGCCGTCCGGGAAGTGGCGGTCATAACAGATATACACGCCGACCTTGGCATAGCGCGTCTGGAACACCGGGTAGCCGAGATTGCCGGGCTTGAAGAAGAATTTCTCCCAGAACCCGGAAGTATGGGGGATATGGTTCTTTCGATACTTCCCCAAAAACGTTCCATCCGCATCTATCACCGCAGCCGTATTATAAAGCACCCCGGCCTGCTCTTTCTCATACACCGGAACGATCATCACCATGCTGTATCGCTTTGCATATTCCGTCATCCGCTGGATCGTCGGACCGGGTACCGGTTCGGCGGAAGCATACCAATCGCTGTTCTGACCGGGACAGAAATAGGGCGTATTGAAAATTTCCTGCAAACAGAGTATCTGCACGCCTTTTTTTCCGGCCTCCTCGATAAGAGGAATATGTTTTTGGAGCATGGCTTCCTTTATCTCTTCGATGGTGCCTTCGCCTTCCGTTTTAGGAAGACTCATTTGGATGAGACCGGATTTGATGATTCTTGGCATATTTTATTTCTTTTGATGAATTGGCCATACCCTTTTTCGACGAGACATTCATTGTTGTCGATCGCGACCTGGCCACGGAGGAGGACTGTCTTCACTTTTCCGGTGAGTTCCCATCCCTCATACGCCGAGTAGTCGACATTCATATGATGGGTCTTGGCGGAAATCCTATGCTTCTCATGGGGATCGAAAAGGACTATATCGGCGTCACTGCCCGGAGCAAGGGTGCCCTTGCGCGGCCACATCCCGAATATCTTCGCCGCGTTGGTAGAAGCGACCTCGACATATTTATTGAGACTGATGCGACCCTTGCCCACGCCTTCGGTGAACAACAGCTCCATGCGGTTCTCGATGGCCGGGTGCCCATTGGGTATCCTGGAGAAATCTTTTTCGCCCATCAGCTTTTGTTTCCAGAGAAAGGGGCAGTGGTCGGTGGCCACGACGCGGACCAGCCCCTGGTTGATGCCGGCCCAGAGGGTCTCCCGGTCCTTGGCCTTGCGCAGCGGCGGACTCATCACCCATTTGGCCCCTTCGAAATCTTTTTCATAGAGATCGGCGTCGAGGAGCAGATATTGGATACAGGTCTCGACGAAAACGGTCTGGTTGCGGCGCGTAGCCATGCGGACGGCGTTGAGCGCCCCCTCACAGGTCAGATGCACGATATAGCCGGGGCAACCGGTGTAATTGGCGATGTCGGCAAAACGGGCGCTGGCCTCCGCCTCGGTGACCTCGGGCTGGGAGAGATAGTGATAGAGGGGAGAAAGCTTGCCTTCGGCGCGATGTTTGGCGATGAGATAGTCGATCATATCGCCATTGGTAGCATGGACGGTGACAACACCGCCATGCTTCTTCACCTCCTGCATGAGAGCGGTCATCTGGCGGTCGTCGATCATCAGGGCGCCCTTATAGGCCATGAATGTTTTGAACGAAGTAATCCCTTCCTCTTCGACCATCTGCCGGATCTCCTGCTTTGTTTCGTCGTTATAGTCGGTCACTGCCATGTGGAAGCTGTAGTCGCCGACGGCGGTGCCCCGGGCCCGGCCGTTCCATTCCGCGAGGGCTTCGTGCAGGGTATGACCCTGTTTTTGCAGGACGAAGTCGATGACGGTGGTGGTGCCGCCGAAGAGGGCCGCGCGGGTGCCGGTCTCGTGGGTATCGCTGGAGAAGGTGCCCATGAACGGCATGTCGAGGTGGACGTGTGGGTCGATGCCGCCGGGCATCACCAGCAAGCCTTTGGCATCGATGGTGGTCCCGGCGATGGGCGGCAGGCTGGTGCCGATGGCGGAGATCCGTTCTCCTTCGATGAGGATATCGCCGGTGAACTCGTCGGTGGCCGTGATGATCCTTCCGTTTTTAATCAATACTGACATAGAATTCCTTTTTTAAATGAGGCCGCATCAGCAGCCCGTAGCAGGCGCCGGCGAGGGCGAAACCGACAAACCACGCATAATTATACAGCCCGACGAGCCATGCGGGGAAGCTGCCGGCGCCGGTCACCCCGATGGTGACGAGGAAGCCCGGAACGTTGGGCAGGATGCCAAGGACCAGGCTGATGACCGCGCGCCTGTTGAAGCCACCGCTATAGCGATAGATGCCATGGGGATCGTAGAGATCGTTCAGGGAAAGCTGCTGGCGCCGGATGAAATAATAATCTACGATCAGGATGCCGCCGACGGGTCCCAGCAGGCTGCTGTAGCCGACGAGCCAGGTGAAGATATACCCGGAGGGATCGGCCACCAGCTTCCAGGGAAAGATGAGGATGCCGAGGATACCCGTGATAAGGCCGCCGGTTCGGAACCGGATCCGGGCCGGTGCGAGGTTGGCGAAGTCGTTGGCGGGGCTGACGATATTGGCGGCGATATTGGTCGCGAGGGTGGAGATCGCGACGGCGATCATGGCGATGCTGACCAGGAGCTTGCTGTCGAAGCGGCCTGCCAGCGCCACCGGGTCCCAGATCGTCGTTCCATAGATCATCGTCGTGGCGCTCGTGACGACGACGCCGATAAAGGCGAAGAGCGTCATCGAAGGCGGCAAGCCGAGGGCCTGGCCTTTTACCTGGGCTTTTTGGCTGACGGCGTACCGGGTGAAGTCGGGGATATTGAGGCTTAGCGTCGCCCAGAAGCCGACCATGCCCGTGAGACCGGGTATGAAGAAGTCCCAGAAGGCCCCGGGGGATGTAAGCTTCGAGGGTTGGGTGAGGATGGGGCCAAGGCCGCCATGAACACTGCCGATCGCCCAGAAGAGGAGGGCAAGAGCCGCGAGCGGCAGGAAGAAGGCTTTAAAGACGAGGAGTTTCCTGATGCTGTCGACACCGAGGTATACCACCCACATATTGAGCCCCCAGAAGAGCAGGAAGCAGATGGCTGGGCCGGTGGCGAGCCCGAGGGCTTTTGGCAATGCCGGCAACTGGTCGAGCGCGGGTATCCAAAGATGCAGCATCTGGTAGAGAGCAAAACCGCCGATCCAGGTCTGGATGCCGAACCAGCCGCAGGCGACGATGGCGCGGAGCAGGGCGGGGATGTTGGCGCCCCGGGTGCCGAAGGAGGCCCGGGCAAAGACGGGGAAGGGGATGCCATATTTTGCGCCGGCACGGCCATTGAGGATCATCGGGACCAGCACGATGCTGTTGCCGAGGAAGATGGTGAGTATCGCCTGCCACCAGTTCATCCCACCGCCGATCAGGCTGCTCGCCAGCATATAGGTCGGGATGCAAAGGCTCATGCTGATCCAGAGGGCGGCATAGTTCCAGGTCTTCCAGGTGCGGCGGTTCGGCTCTACCGGCGCCAGATCTTCGCTGTACAAGGAGGAGGAACGGCTCATTTGTTTAGACGATTGTATTGTTTCAGGATACGAAGGACCGCTTCCTTCGGCATTCCATAGACGGTATTCCCATTGATACCGGTGAGTGTCTTGCCGGCGAACAGGGCGTTGACGATCGCCTCTTCGGTGGCTTCGATCGTAGCGGTGAACAGCGCGTTGATGTGTTCATTGGGGATCGTCGTCACGTTTTCGTTATCGGTATTGCTGAAGGCGTGCGGATTGGCGGTGGAGAAGACAATGAAGATATCGCCCGAGCCGTTGCCGCCGATGCCTCCGGTGCGGGTAACCCCAAGGGGTATGCGTTGAGCGAGCCGTTTCAGCTGGCCGGGGAGCAGGGGCGCGTCGGTGGCGAGGACGACGATGATGCTTCCCGTTTCTTCGCGGGGTGGTGTAGAGGCCAGGCCAAGGGGTTGCTTGTCCATCGTGAAGGGCAGAGTGTCTTGCAGCGCTTTGCCGACCGGAACGCCGGCGATGGTGAGCTGGTTGCGGCTGCCGTGATTGCATTGGACGAGAACGCCGACCGTATAGCCGCCCGCACGTTTGTCGAGCACCCGGGAGGCCGTGCCGATGCCGCCTTTGAAGCCATAGCACATCATGCCGGTGCCGCCGCCGACGCCGCCTTCGTCGACCGGGCCGCTGCGGGCGCTGTCGAGGGCGCGGAAGACATGATCCTTGTGTACATGCTGGCCGTTGATATCGTTGAAGATGCCGTCGTAGGTCTCGGCGACGACGGGATACGCATACCAGTAATCGTGATAGAAGGGGGTATAGTAATGGTGCTGATCCATCCATTGCCAGGCCGCGTCGCGGACTGTCCCTACATTTCCGGTGTTGGTGATGAGGATCGGCGTTTCCAGGAAGCCCGATTCGGTGATCCAATGGGTGCCGGTCATATCCCCATTGCCATTCAATGTATACCAGTTGGCAAAGCAGGGGGCGAAGGTGGTTCCGCGGGGAAGGATGGCGGTGACGCCCGTGCGGATCGGACCCTTGCCCTTGACTAACGGGCCGTCGCCGCTGATGAGGGTTGTCTGGCCGACGGTGACGCCCGCGACGTCGGTGATGGCGTTGTAGGGTCCCGGGCTGCCGTCAAAGGGTACGCCGTAATCCCTTGCGCGCCGCTGCTGCGCAGCGGCGCCTAGCTGCAGTAAGAGAAGAAGGAATGCTATTCTCATGCTAGTCAGTTACGTGTGCATCTGCAATCGTCAACGCATCGCTGATCATCGCCAACCCTTCGTCGATCTGCTCACGCGTGATGCAAAGGGGTGGCGCGATAAACACATAGTTCCAGCGCACAAAGGTGTACATCCCGAGCTGTTTCAGCCGGGCCGCCACCTGGTTCATCACGGTCATCTCATCGGGTTTGGCGTTGAAGGGCGCCATCGGTTCTTTCGTCTTCCGATTCTTTACGATCTCGAGACAGCCGAGAAGACCGGTGTTGCGCCAGTCGCCGATACAGGGGTGTTTCTTTGTCAGTTGCGCGACGCGTTCGTCCACATAGCGGCCCATGGCGGCGGCATTCTCTATGAGGTTCTCGTCCTCATAGATCTTCAGCACTTCCAGCCCGGCGGCACAGGAGACAGGGTGGGCTGAATAGGTGAGGCCCAGCCATAGAACGCGGTCGTTGAAGGCATCGGCTATTTTGTCGGTGACGATCAGCGCGCCCAGCGGCAGGTAGCCGGCGGTGATCCCCTTGGCGGTGGCGATGATATCGGGGACGACGCCATGCAGCTCGCAGGCAAACCACTTTCCGGTCCGGCCAAAGCCGCTCATGACCTCGTCGGCGATGAGCAATATGCCGTATTTGTCACAGAGGGCGCGGACCTTTTGCAGGTAGTCCGGCGGATACTTTATACAGCCCGACGTGCCGCTTTCCCCTTCCATGAGGATGGCGGCGATGCTATCGGGTCCTTCGAACTCGATGATCCTTTCGATATGGGACACGCATTCCCGGTGGCAGGTGCTGATCTCCTGGCTCCAGGGGCAACGATAGCAGTAGGGGTCTTCGACATGGATGAAGTTGGGCGCTTGCTGGCTGTCGGCAGGGAGCTTCCGCGGATCGCCACCCGCCGTCATCGCGCCATAGGAACTGCCGTGGAAGGCACGGTAGCGGGCGATGATCTTGTGGCGGCCGGTGTAGAGGCGGGCGAGCTTTATCGCGTTCTCGATGGCGGTGGCGCCGCAAACCGTGAAGAGCGTTTTTGTCAGGTTACCCGGAGTTATCTCCGCGAGTTTCTTTCCGAGCTCGCCGCGGGCTTTTGTCACGCAGGAAGGTGTGACATAGCTCACTTCCTGCATCTGCCGCACCACGGCGTCGGTGACCCGCTGGTTGCCATGCCCGATGTTGACGTTCATCAGGCCGGAGGAGAAGTCGAGATAGCGTTTCCCGTCGTAGTCGTAGAGATAGACCCCTTCGGCACGCTGGACGGCGATAGGGTTGAGGCCTTTTTGTTTCGACCAGGAGAAGAGGGTGTAATCCAAATTGTCTTGTAAAATCTCCTGGGTTTCGGACAGAGTGCTTGGTTGCGGCATATTTTTAGTCTTTTAGCTCATCCAATTGATCCCCGCTTCGGGATTCCATTTCGTGGTGCTCTTTTTCAGCCGGGTCCAAAACTCAATAGAGGACTTGCCGGTAATGTCCCCGACGCCGAACTTGCTTTCATTCCAGCCGCCGAAAGAAAAAGGCTCCCGGGGAACGGGAACCCCCACATTAACCCCAACCATGCCGGCGCTGGCGCGATCGATGACGTAGCGGGCGAAAGCGCCGTTTTGCGTAAAGACAGAAGCCGCATTGCCGTATGGGCTGGCGTTTTCGATGGCGATCGCCTCGTCGAGGGTGTCGACGCGAAGGATGCTGATGACGGGACCGAAGATCTCTTCTTTTGCAACGGCCATATCGGGCTTCACATAATCGATCACTGTAGGGCCGACATAGGTGCCGCCTTCCTTGCCGGGAACGGTATAGCCTCTGCCGTCGACGAGGATCTTTGCACCCTGGCGTTCGGCTTCGGTGATATAGCGTTCGATGCGGTCTTTGGCAGTCTTATCGATGACGGCGCCGAGGTTCTGGCCGGGGACGATCCGGCGGGCTTCCGCGCAAATGCGGTCGATGATCGGGTCTACGGGTCCGACGGCCACCATCGCCGATGCGGCCATACAGCGCTGGCCGGCACAGCCGCTCATCGAGGCGGCGACATTCTGTGCCGTCATCTCGGGCTGAGCGTCGGGCAGTACCAACAGGTGGTTCTTGGCGCCCCCAAGGGCCAGACAGCGTTTGAGATGATGGGTGGCGCGCTGGTACACCAGTTTGGCAACGCGGGTCGAGCCCACGAAGGAAACAGCGTCGATGCCCGGGTGGTCGCAGATGGCTTCCACGATGGCGCTGTCGCCATTGATGATATTGAAGACCCCGTCGGGAAGGCCCGCTTCCTTTAATAAAAGGGCAAGCCGCGCGACGCTAAGGGGAACTTTTTCGGAAGGTTTGATGATCATGCAGTTGCCAAGAGCGATGGCATTGGGGATCGTCCAGTTGGGCACCATCGCGGGGAAATTGAAGGGAACGACCGAGGCCACGACCCCCAATGCGACATGTTCCACCCGGCATTCGACGCCTTTGCTGACTTCGAGGACTTCGCCGCCGATCAACTGCGGCAGGGCCGTAGCGAACTCGGTGAGCTCGATGCATTTCTCGATCTCGGCGACGGCTTCGCCGCGGGTCTTGCCGTTCTCTTCGCTGACGAGGTCCGCCAGCTCGTCGAGGTGCTGCTCGAGCAGGTATTTATAGCGAAAGAATACCTGAACACGCTCCTTGACCGGCGTCCGGCTCCAGCGGGGAAAGGCGGCCCTTGCCGCGGTGACGGCGGCATCCAACTCAGCAGTGGTGGCGCAAGGCATTTCGGCGAGGCGGCTGCCGTCGAGGGGTGAATGAACAGGGAGGCTTCGTCCCGAACTGCTCGTGACGAAGCCTCCGTTGATATAATTTTTTAGAATACCGTATTTACTTTCGGTTGTGACGGCTGGCATTGTATTACTGTTAAGCAATACAATTTAACCTATTTTGGGCTGACCACCAACACCCCAAAAGTACCGGGGATCACCTTGGGGCGCTCGCCTGCAGCGCCGGGTTCGGTGTCAGCGAAGGGTAGGTAAACCCTATGCGTGTGTCCGTCGACCGCAATGGTCCGGGCACTGCGTTTGGTAGGAACATTTTCGGCGACGTTGTAAGCGGCCGCAGAGCTTTGCCTGATCACGGTAAGCTTGCCTTCGCCGCAGGAGGCGAAGATGAGTCCCTTGCTTTCGTCATAGCCGACTCCGTCGCAACCGTCGCCGATGGGAAGCTTTGTGACGACGTTGCCGTTGGTGGCGTCCATAACGACCAGCTGCTTGTCACAACCCGCGAAGAGACGTTTTGTCTTCCGGTCGATCTCCAGGCCGGTGGGGCCCTCGGCGCCGAGCGGCCAGCTGGTGACCACTTTATTCTCACGGATATCCACCACGGTTATTTTGTTCTTGTCTTCGATGTTGACATAGATGCGCCCGGCATTGTCAGACACGGCAGTCTCGGGTTTACCGTCGAGGGCAATGGTGGCCGTCACGGTTCCTTTGGCGGGATCGATGACGGTCAGATCGTGACTGCGGCCATTACAGGTGATGATGGTTTTGGAAAAAGGATCGTATAGGATTGCGTCCGGGTTCTGGCCCGTGGCGATCTGCCCCAGTACCGCGGCAGTCTTCAGGTCGAACACAGTGACGTTGTTCAGCCGGCCGTTACTGGTATAGCCCTTGCCGAGGGATTCGACGAAGGCGATGCCGTGGACGCCGGTGGTGTTGGGGATGACGCCGACAGAGTCCCCCGTCTTCGCATCGAGGATGTTCACCTGGGTGCCATGGGAGACGTATAGTTTTCCGTTCGGTCCGACGGCGATATAGTCCCAGCCGCCGGGGCTGCCGATCTTGAAGGTCTTTGATACCGTATAGCCCTGGGCTCCGGCCCAGGCGGTGATCAGGCAAAGCAAAAGGGTGGTGAGACAATGGCGCATGGTTTTTTTGCCAACTTATGACCCAATTCTGGCGACAAATTGGTTTTAACTCACTCTCTTCCCCTCCAACAGCATATTGACCGCCTGGTCGAGGCTTCCCGCGCGGGTTATCTCACCGCCATTGACGAAGAAGATCTCATCGGCATTCTCAATGGTATTCAGCCGGTGCGCGATGATGACGCGGGTGGTGGTATCCGGCAGCCGCCGCAGGATATCCTCCAGCATCTTCTCGGTGACGGTATCGATATTGGCGGTGGCCTCGTCGAGAATAAGCAGCTCGGGGTTGCGGAGCACCGCGCGGATAAAGGCGATCAGCTGTTTCTGGCCCAGGCTGATACCCTCGCCGGCCGAGGTAACCTTGGTTTCCAGCCCTTCGTCGAAGCGGGTGAGCAGGGTCTCCAGGCCGGATCGATGGAGGACATCGGTCAGCTGTTCGTTGGTGTAGTCCCTGTATTCCTCGTTGCCATATAATATATTGTCGCGGACGGTGCCGGTGAAGAGGAAGGGTTCCTGCAGGATAAAGCCGATCTTCTTTGTACGTTCGGCCGGGGCATAGCTGCGGATATCGCGGCCATTGAGATAGACCGTGCCTTCGCTGGCATCGTACAGCCGGGCGATGAGCGAGGCCGTCGTCGTCTTGCCGCCGCCGGTGGGCCCGACAAGGGCATAGGTCTTCCCCTTTTCCATGCGAAAACTGTTGTGCCGGAGGATGTCCTTGCCTTCCGTGTACCGGAAGGTGACGTCCTTGAATTCCAGCAGCGGCGTAGTGCCGTTGGAGGGTCCGGTCAGCGCCGGGCCCCCGTTGGCCGAAGCCGTGGCCGCCGTTACCGGCAGGGTAGGGAGGTCCGACTCGAGAGAGAGGATATGCGAGATGCGGTCCCAGCCGGCGATGGCTGTCTGGAAGCTGGACCAAAGGGCGGCGATCTGCCGGAGGGGATCGTAGAAATTGCTCGTGTACATGAAATAGCTGACGATAAAGCCAATGGCGAGATAACCGTTGTTCACCAGGTAGACCCCGTAGAGCAGAACGACCATCTGGCCCATGCTGGAAAACAACCCATAAACCGGCGTGAACACGTTGTTAGCGATGCCCGCTCCTACGGCGGCCTTGTAGTTGACTCCATTAGCTGTGTCGAATCGCTGGCGAAAATAATCGCGACGGTTGAAAGCCAGCACCACTTTAAAATTGCCCAGGCTTTCCTGTATCTCGGCGCTCATTGCCCCCGTGGCCTTGAGGCTGGCGGCGTTCTTCTTCTTCACCCAGGGGGAGATGAGTTTCGTATAGATCCACATCAGGGCTGCCGGCGCGAGGGTCGCCAGACCGAGGCGCCAGTTGAGCCAGATCAGTGCGACACCCGCGCCGGAAACGATAAAGATCGTGGAAACGAATTGCATCAGCGACTGGGAAAAAAACTGATTGATCTTATCGGTGTCGTTATTGATCCGGGAGATGAGGTCGCCGGCCTTGTTGCTGGCGAAGAAGGCGACCGGCAGTTCCTGAAGTTTGTTGAATATCGCATTCCGCAGGGTATAGAGCAACTGTTGGCCGAACCCACCCATAAGTATCGTCCGCACATAGACGGCGGCGAGGTTGAGCAGGTAAATGACCATCAGAACGCCGCAAACCGTCAGCACCAATCCATAACCGCTGCCTTGCAGTACGTGCCAACCGAAGAAATCGAGGGTCGTGGAGGCTTCCTTACTCAACAGCACCTTACTGATCGTAAAACCGATGAGTACCGGTGGCAGCATGCTCAAGACGGCATAGAGCACCATGGTTGCCAGGGCCAGGATGAGCTTGCCCCGTTCATCGGGCAGGAGATTGACCAGCTTGACCAGCGCCGGCCAGGTCTTGCTCTTCGGTTGGCCTTCGGTAAGGCTATTAAGATTGTAATTGCGGTTGCTCATAATGGCTGGTGCTTCTTTGTGATTGATAGATCTGGACATATTCCGGGCAGGTCGCCATCAAATGCTCATGAGTGCCCGAGGCGACCAACTCTCCTTCCATCAACAGGACGATCTGTTCGTAATCTTCAATGGAGGCGATCTTCTGGGTGACGGAAAGCAGGGTGATGCCGGGATAGTTCTGCCGGACATTGGCGAGTATCTTCTGTTCTGTTTGGGTATCTACGCGGGCCGTGAAATCGTCCAGCAGCAGGACGCGGGGTTCGATCGCCAGCGCGCGGGCCAGCATGATCCGTTGTTTCTGACCGCCGGAGAGGGTCGTCCCGCGTTCGGAGACGACGGTATCGAGTCTTTCAGGCAGGGAGCCGATGAAGTCGGCGAGCTCCGCGGTGGCAATGGCCTTTTGGAGCGCCGCGTCGGAAACGCTGTCGCCAAACGCGATGTTCTCGCGGATGCTCATATTGAAGATGATGCTATCCTGGAACACAAAGCCGACCTGCCTGTGAAACTCCTCCTTCCTATAATTTTCAAGCGGTTGACCATCGAAGGTGATGGTCCCGCTGTTTGGCTGATTGAGTCCGGTGAGCAGGTATAGAAGTTGCGTCTTACCCGCCGCGGTCGGCCCGATAACGGCCGTCTTGGAGCCGCCGGCGACGCTGAAGGAGATGTCTTTCAGTACCTCTTTCTCACCAAAGGCAACCGTGACGTCCCTGAGTTCGATCTGTCCTTCGAGGGGTTTGACAAGCGTGCCGGTCTCAACCGGATCGGGCGAGTTCAGCACCCCGCTGATACGGGCATAGGCGGCCTGCGCCTGGGCAATGACGTTGCTCATGAACCCGATCACCAGGATAGGGAAGATGAGCATGGTAAGGTACAGGTTGAAAGCGGCGAAATCGCCGAGGCTCATGGTTCCGTTGATGACATAGTGCCCCCCGAGCGCCAGAATGGTGAGCGTGGCCATATTGGCGGTAAAGATGATCACGGGGATCAGCGTAGCGAAGGTTTTCAGGATCCGAAGGCCGAGATGCAGCGCCTTTGCGTTGGCTTCAAGGAATTTGGCATATTCCAGCTGCTGGGACTGGATGACCCGGATAAGGGCCGCGCCGAGGATGCTTTCATTAATGACCTTGTTCAACCAATCGATGACCTCCCGGCTGGCGATGAACAGGGCCCGTACCTTCTTCAGGATGACGAAGAAGGTGACACCGATGATGGGTATTATGGCGATGACGCAAAGGGCCAGCCGCCAGTTGATGGTCATCAGAAAGACGCTGGCGCCGACGATCGTGAAGACGGAGGAAAAAATGGACGGAATGGCCGTCGAAATAAACGTCTTTATAGAATCGACATCCGCCGTGAGATTGGTTAGCAACTGCGCGGGAGAGGTCTTGCTCAGGAAGCTGTAGTTCTGCCGGGAGATGCGGCCGGCCAATTGGGTTCTCAGATCGCGGGCCACCTTTTCGGAGGCATAGGTCTGGACGAAGGTCATTCCCCAGGTGAGAATAAAGACGCCCACCGCCGCCAGCATGAACAGGGTCACGACATGGCCGACATTCGAACGCTGGCCTATAAAAGAATCGATCCCTTGCTGGATGATCTTCGGGATGCCGAGGTTGACGGTGTTCATGACCAGGGCCAAAAGGATCAGCAGGAGGATCAGCCGGCGATAAGGTTTTAGCAGCGGCAAAAGGCTGGGACCTTTGGGTGGTTTACCTTTTGGACCCGTGGGTAAGGAAGGTTTCTGGTTACTCATAACGTGCTCAAAGGTAGCTAAAATACCTCTCGGGAAAAGGGAGTTCCCGGAAGCCGCGGGAAAAGGGCGGTGGAAGGGGGTGAAATGTCGGTGGATGATTTATATTTGGCGAATGAGAAAAGCATTTTTGGGTCTTCTGCTGTTAACACAATCGGTGTTTGGACAATTGCGGCAGATGCCTGCGTACCCGCTGATCACGCATTCCACTTACTTTAGCGTATGGTCCTTTTCGGACTCGCTGGCGACCCAGGAGACGAAACACTGGACGGGGAAACCACAACCGCTGTTGGGTGTACTCGTGGTCGATGGGCAGCGATGCCGTTTTCTCGGAAAGCCTACCCTCGAGGACAGCAGCATGGCATCGACCCGGCCGGCCTTGCAGCAATGGGTAAGCGTGAATGCCACCCAGACGAAGTACCAGTTTGCCTGTGGCGGCGTCGATCTGACTCTGACCTTTACTTCGCCCTTACTGTTGAACGATCTCACGTTGCTCTCGCGACCGGTGACCTATCTTTCCTTCCGGATGCGCAGCAACGACGGAGTACCTCACAGCGCGCAGCTGTATGTCGGTGTCGCCGGAGCGCTCGCGGCCAATACCCCTGACCAGGAGCTGAAGATAGACCAGGGGATTGCCGGAAATCTCGTTTATCTCCGGGCAGGCACCAGGGGACAGCCGGTGCTCGCCAGGAAAGGGGACGACCTGCGGATCGACTGGGGCTATGTATATGTCGCGGCCCCCTCGGAGCCGGGGCTCATCCAGACCATCGGATCGGGCTTTATGCATACCGGTTTTCCCACGATCAAGATCGGCGAGGACCCGGTCGAGAAGCTGGTCCTTATCGGATACGACGAACGCTACTCCGTAAAATTCTTCCACCGGCGCCTCATGCCCTGGTGGCGCAGCCATCCGGAAGGCAATGCGAGGAAGGCGACGCTCGAAGGGGTGCTGCAAAACGCCTATACCGGTTATGACAAGGTCCTCTCCCGTTGCGATACATTCAACAAGACCATGTACTCCAACGCGATGAACGCAGGGGGACAGAACTATGCAGACCTCTGCGTGGCGGCCTACCGGCAAAGCATCTCCGCACACGCACTGGTGCAAAGCCGGAAGGGCGAACTGCTGTTCCTTTCCAAAGAGAACTTCAGCAACGGTTCAATCAATACGGTCGACGTGACCTATCCGTCGGCTCCTTTGTACCTGTTGTATAATCCCCGGCTGCTGGAAGGGATGCTGAACGGCATCTTTTATTACAGCGAGAGCCATCGCTGGAAGAAACCTTTTGCCGCACATGATCTCGGCACCTATCCGATCGCCAATGGACAGACCTATGGCGAAGATATGCCGGTGGAAGAGTGCGGCAACATGATCCTGCTCACCGCGGCCATCACGAAGGCGGAGAACAGTCCCGACTATGCCCGGCAGCACTGGGCGACCCTCGGCGCCTGGGTGCGGTACCTGGAGACCAAAGGTTTCGATCCCGTGAACCAGCTTTGTACCGACGATTTTGCAGGGCATCTTGCCCGCAACGCCAATCTCTCGGTAAAGGCGATCGTCGCGATCGGCGCCTATGGCTGGATGGCCGAACAGCTGGGCAAGGACGCAGAGGCGGCAAAATACCGGCAGCTCGCGGCGGACATGGCAAAGAAATGGATGCGGATGGCGGACGCAGGCGATCACTACTCACTGACCTTCGACCGGAAGGACAGCTGGAGCCAGAAATACAACCTGGTTTGGGATAAGCTGCTGGGATTGAAATTATTCCCGGCCGAAGTATATGAGAAGGAGATAGCCTGGTATCTCACCCACCAGGAGCCCTTCGGCCTCCCCCTGGACAGCCGTAAGACCTACACAAAGTCCGACTGGATCTGCTGGACGGCTACACTGGCCTCGAAGCCCGAAGATTTCGAAGCCCTGATCGACCCGGTGCACAAATACCTGACCGAAACGCCGAGCCGCGTGCCGCTGAGCGACTGGCATGAAACCACCGATGGACGCCAGGTGGGATTCCAGGCCCGCAGCGTGGTGGGCGGATATTTTATGAAACTTTTAGATTACCAATGGAACAAACGATGAGAAAGCTTTTTCCTTTTTGCCTGCTGGCTTTACCCCTTTTGACAAAAGCGCAGACCGCTCCGGATTTGGTGCAATATGTCCATCCCATCTTCGGCACCCAACGGATGGGGCATGTGTATCCCGGCGCCACCGCGCCATTCGGGGCCGTGCAGCTGAGCCCGGACACCGACACGATCCCCTATGAGCTGAACGGGAAATACAACCCCGATGTATATAAATACTGCGCCGGTTATCAATACGACGACAAGACGATCGTAGGGTTCAGCCATACGCACTTCAGCGGAACGGGGCACTCCGATCTCGGCGACTTTTTGATCATGCCGACGACGGGCGAATTAAAACTGAATCCGGGCGTCGCAACACAGCCGCGTAGCGGTTATCGTTCGGCCTTTCGCCATGAAGCGGAAACGGCAGAGGCGGACTATTACAAAGTGAAGCTCGAAGATTATAATATCCTCGCCGAGCTGACCGCCACGACGCGGGTCGGATTTCACCAGTATACCTTCCCCGCAACCAACCAGGCGCATATCATCCTCGACCTGATGCACGGCATCTATAATTACGACGACAAGAATGTGTGGACCTACCTGCGTGTCGTCAACGACACCCTTGTCACCGGCTACCGGGAGACCAACGGCTGGGCGCGCACGCGGCGGGTGTATTTTGCGATGGTGTTCTCCAAGCCATTCGACCAATACGGGGCCCGCAAATACGATCGCCGACAGGCCTATCACGGATTCTGGGGCCATTTCGACCAGAACCACAATTTCCCCGAGCAGGCAGGACGGCAGATCCGGATGCACTTCGACTTCAAGACCCAGGAAGGGGAGAAGGTGAAGATCAAATTCGCGCTGTCGCCGGTAAGCACCGAAGGCGCCCTGCTGAACCTGCGGACCGAGATCCCCGGATGGGATTTCGAGGCGGTAAAACGGCAGGAACAGGAGGCCTGGAATACCGAGCTGAGCAAAGTAGTCATCGACGCGGGCCAGGAGGAAAAGGAGAATTTTTATACCTCGATGTACCACGCGTTCATCAACCCGACAGTCTACATGGATGTCGACGGAAGGTACCGGGGGGTCGATCAGCTGGACCATACCGCGGAGGGCTTTGTGAACTATACGACGTTCTCCCTGTGGGATACGCACCGTGCGCTGCATCCGCTGTTCAATATCCTGCAACCGACGCGCAATGCCGATATGATCCGCAGCATGCTGGCCCATTATCAGCAAAGCGCCGAACATATGTTACCCATCTGGTCGCATTATGCGACCGAGAATTGGTGCATGAGCGGCTATCATTCCGTATCCGTCATCGCAGACGCCATCGTCAAGGGCAATACGCCTTTTGACCCCAACAAGGCCCTTGATGCCTGTATCGCGACGTCGACCCGGCGCAGCTTCGAGGGATTGGGCGACTATATCGACAAGGGATATATCCCCGCCGAAAGGGACGGGGTGTCGGTCTCTTCCACGCTGGAATATGCCTATGACGACTGGTGTATCGCGCAGGCGGCAAAGAAGCTGGGCCGGATGGACGTCTACGACACCTACAGCAAGCGGGCGCAGAACTATAAGAATGTCTGGGATCCTTCGATCGAATATATGCGGCCGCGGTTGAGCGACGGCAGCTTCCGCAAGGATTTCGATGTGCTGAGCACCAACGGCCAGGGTTTTATCGAAGGCAATGCATGGAACTACAGCCTCTATGTGCCGCACGATCCCGCCGCGCTGGTGGCGATGTATGGCGGCAACAAGCCCTTTGTCCGCCACCTGGACTCATTATTTACGATGGAGCTGCCCGACAAGTTCTTTGCCGAGACGGAGGACATCACCCGCGATGGCATCATCGGCAACTACGTTCACGGTAACGAGCCTTCGCATCATGTCGCCTACCTGTACAACTGGACCGACCAGCCCTGGAAGACACAGGAGAGGGTGCGGATGATCCTGAAAAAACAGTACAAACCAGCCCCGGATGGGCTCGGCGGCAACGATGACTGCGGCCAGATGAGCGCATGGTATATCTTTACGGCGCTGGGATTCTATCCCGTGGCGCCGGGTTCCGGGGATTACTCGCTGGGCAGCCCGGCGATCAATAGGGCGGTGATCCGGTTGGAGAGCGGCAAAACATTTACCATTCAAGCTGAGAATCAAAGCGATAAGAATGTATATGTAAAGAAGGTCACCTTGAACGGCAAGCCGCTTGCCGGGCATACTTTGACTCATCAACAGATTATGCAAGGGGGAACCCTGGTCTTTTACATGAGCGCAAGCCATTAGTGAAAACCGCAACCGCGAATCTGCGTCTTTTTACTATTGCAAACATCCCGTTTTTTTCATATATTAGATATGAGGAATTGATTATTATCATATAAAATGCCGTCATATGAAAAAAACCGCACACTCCATGCATGTAGGTGCAGCCGCTCAAACGATCCTGCTGGCTGTCGCGTTTCTCGGGCTGGTGATGTTCTTATCGTATTTGTTTATTACCGGCAATAGCTAAGGGCCAATCCTGACCCATAAATCTAAAAGGCCAGCGCTGCGAGCTGGCCTTTATTATTATATTATGGATTGACATTATAGGACGTGCTGAACTTACCGTTGGTGATCACGACGCTGTCGTTGAAGTTGGCGGCCGAATGACCGGTGGCGGTAAAAGAGCCTGCAATCTTATGGCCGATGCTGTCGATGGAGGTAATGGTCAGCTGGAGTTGGTCTTCGGTCGACCAGGCGTCATATTCAGTGCCTTTGGCCGTATAGGAGAGCGTGAGGAGGGTATCTGCGGGAAGAACCTGGTTGAAGGCTTTTGCGGGCCATGGCATGGTGACCTGGAAGGCCGAAGTGTCATTGGTCCGTTGCGAATAGCTTACGATCGCCAGTTCGCCGAGACCATAGGAATAGGCGCCGAGGGTGGTGGTGCCCTGGTAGGAAGTGGGGCCGATGGTTGCCGAGAAACTGCCGGAGGGAGAATTATTGTTGCTCTTGGAACAGCCGGCGAAGGAGAAAAAGAGCAAAAATGCGGCAACACGGTATTTCATGGGGCAAAGATAAAAAAAAGGCCGGCGTCAGCCGGCCCGGGTCTGTGATTTATAGAAATCTTATTGTTTCGTATAGGAGGAGCTGAACTTCCCATTGGTGATCAGGACGCTGTCGTTAGCCGAGGCATAGGCCGTCCCGGAGAAGGTCCCGCTGATCTTGTGACCGACGGAGTCCAGCGTGTTGATGGTCAGGGTGACGTGGCCGTTCTGGGAATACGCTGCATAATCGGCCCCGTTGCTGCCGACGTAGTCCATTTCCAGGAAGGTGGTGTCCGAGGAGATGGCCTTGCCGACCTTGGCATTGGGTATAGTCAGGAAAAAGCCGGTGGTGTCCTTGCCTTGTACATTGTAGCTGGCGATGAGGAACATGTCCAGGTAGGTCGAATAAGCCGCCTGGGTATGCGCACCCGACACGTTGGTAGCGCCAACCGTGGCGGAAATGTTATCCCCGCCGCCGTTGTTGTTATTTTTCTTACAGCTGGAGGCGAGAACGAGGGCAAAAGCGGAAGCGATGAGGGAGAGGGAGCAGATACGCGTAGGTCGCATAGTCAGGTTTTTTGATATAGGAATTGAATTACCCGCTAAAAACGGCTTTTGCCCGGGTTTATTTTTATTTCCCCTAAAAGTTATTCACTACCGAATACGTTCCCGAGAAGGGGACATATTCAGTTATTGAGTCAATGACAAATGTACGGGCAATTTGACCGATATTTGCCGGTCGAATGGTAACCATTGGAAATATCGTTTTGCCGGATGCCCCCTTATTGTTGGCGCCGATGGAAGATGTGAGCGATCCGCCTTTTCGGGCTGTCTGCAAGGCTTTCGGGGCTGATCTTACCTACTCCGAGTTCATTTCAAGCCAGAGCCTGGTAAAGGGGGCGATCCACGCCCGGCGAAAGCTGGACATCTTCGAGACCGAGCGGCCGGTGGGTATCCAGCTATACGGCGGTGACGAGGAGAGCCTGGCGATGGCGGCCGCGATCGTGGGGGTCACCGATCCCTCTTTACTGGACATCAACTTTGGATGCCCGATAAAGGGCGTTGTCGGCCGCGGTGCGGGGGCGGGAGTCCTGCGGGACCCGGATCGGATGGTTCGGTTGACCAGGGCCACGGTCCGGGCGACATCGCTGCCGGTGACCGTCAAGACCCGGCTGGGCTGGGATGAGCGTTCCAAAAACATCGTCGAGGTGGCCGAACGGCTTCAGGACGCCGGTATCGAGGCGCTGACCATTCACGGCCGGACCCGTTGTCAGCTGTACAAAGGCGAAGCGGACTGGGCGCTGATCGGGGCGGTGAAGAACAATCCGCGGATGCGGATACCGATATTTGGGAATGGCGATATCGACAGTGCGGAAAAGGCGGTGGAGTATGCTGACCGGTATGGGGTAGACGGGATCATGGTGGGTAGGGCGGCGATCGGCTACCCATGGATCTTCCGCGAGATAAAGCATCTTCGACAAAAAGGGACACCCGCGCCGCCGCCGACGGTGGAAGAGCGCGTCGAAGTTTGCCGGATGCACCTGGCGGGCGCCCTGCGCTGGAATGGCGCGGCACAGGGGCTGAACGAGATGCGGGGCCGTTATGCCCACTATCTGAAAGGGCTTCCGGCGATCCAGCAATATACGCGGCGGCTGGTGCGGCTGCCGGATGCCGATGCTGTCGGCGCCCTGCTGGACGAGATCGAGGCGGAATACCGGGGCTACGTGACGTCCCCCGAGCCGATCCGGCTGGTGAACTATCATACGAATTGCGCGTTGTAGGTTCGCAAAAGACCCTAACTTCGGGCGCGAATCCAAAGTTGCCAAACTTAAATCTACGCACGTGTTCACTACTAAACTCCTTCTGCTGGCCGGCGCGGTCCTTGCGGGATCGTCCACTATGGCACAGCAAAGATCCATCACCGTCTATACAACGGCCGCCAACACACAACTCCGGTTGTCGGAGAACGGCAAGCTGAACTTCTCGCCGGGACGTCAGCCGCTGGAGACGGAGCCTTTCGTACTCGTGGACCCATCCGTAACCTTCCAATCCATTGTCGGCATCGGCGGCGCGCTGACCGATGCGTCGGCGGAGACCTTCGCCAAACTGCCGAAGGACAAACAGCAGGAGCTGCTGGCCGCCTACTACGGCATGGGTACCGGTATCGGTTATACGCTCGCCCGCACGAATATCCAGAGCTGCGACTTCTCCAGCGGCACCTATAGCTATGTGCAGGAAGGGGATTCCGCGTTGAAGACCTTCAGCGTCGCCCATGACGAACAATACAAGATCCCGCTGATCAAACAGGCAATAGCCGCGGCCGGCGGAAAGCTGAAGCTGTTCGTCTCCCCCTGGAGCCCGCCCGCCTTTATGAAGGACAATAACAGCGTGATAGACGGCGGTCATCTCAGACCCGAATTCGCGGCGGCCTGGGCCAGATTTTACGTGAAATTCATCAAGACCTATGAAGCGAAGGGGATCCCCATCTGGGGCTTGTCGGTGCAGAACGAACCCATGGCCAAACAAAAATGGGAGTCCTGTATCTATACGGCGGCGGAAGAGCGGGATTTCATCAAGAATCATCTCGGCCCTACGCTGGCCAAAGCCGGGATGGGGGAGAAGAAGCTCATTGCCTGGGATCATAACCGGGACCTCGTCTTTCAAAGAGCAAGCACCATTCTCGGGGATCCGGCGGCGGCGAAATATGTCTGGGGCATCGGCTTCCACTGGTACGAGACCTGGACGGGCGGGCCGATGCAGTTCAACAACGTACAGCTGACCCATGCGGCGTTCCCTTCGAAGAACCTCATCTTTACGGAAGGGTGCAAGGAGAAATTCTCCTTCGACAGCCTGCATGCCTGGTCGCTGGGCGAACGGTACGGGTATTCGATGATCAATGACTTCAACGACGGAACGGCGGCCTGGACCGACTGGAACATCCTGCTGGATGAGAACGGCGGGCCCAACCATGTCGGCAATTTCTGCTTTGCCCCGGTACACGCCGATACGCGGACGGGTGAGCTGATCTATACCAATGCCTTCTATTACATCGGGCATTTCTCGAAATTCGTCCGGCCGGGAGCGCGGCGGATCGCGGTCTCGTCCAATCGCGCACAATTGCAAACCACGGCCTTCGTGAACAAAGACGGCAGCATCGCCGTCCTGGTCATGAATTCGACGGATGAGTCGATCCCTTACCGGCTGCTGCTGAAAGGTCAGTCGGCCATGACCGAAAGTATGCCGCATTCCATCGTCACGTTAATCATCAAATAATGACCTCTCTTTCCAGGCTGACCCTATTGAGCATAGCGCTGAGCGGCGTACTCGGCCCCGTTTCCGCGCAAAAAGAGCGGCCGGTGACGGTCTGGCTGACCGATCCGGCACATTCCGTATTCTTTCAACGACAGCCGGAACTGTTCCTGGATAAGGGCGGCGTCAACGGCGGAGACCCGGTGATCGCAATGGATGAAAAGAAAACTTTTCAACATGTCGACGGTTTTGGATGGGCCCTGACGGGCGGCAGTGCACAGCATATCATGGCGATGAGTCCCGATGCGCGGACAGCCCTGCTGCAGGAGTTATTCGGAACCGACAGCAACCATATCGGTGGAAGCTATCTGCGGGTGAGCGTCGGCGCCTCCGATCTGAACGATCATGTCTTCTCCTACGACGATCTTCCCGCGGGGCAGACGGATACCGCGCTCGATCATTTCGACCTTGGGCCGGACAAGAACGAGGTGATCCCGGTGTTGCAGCAGATCATTGCCATCAATCCCGAGATCAGGATTCTCGCTTCGCCCTGGTCGGCCCCGGCATGGATGAAGAATAACCACGACACCCGCGGGGGCAGCCTGCTGCCGCAATATTACCGAACCTACGCAAAATACCTGGTGAAGTATATTCTTGCCATGCAGCAGAACGGTATCGGCGTGGGCGCCATTACCGTTCAGAACGAACCGCTGCATCCCGGCAACAATCCCAGCATGTTCATGCCGGCGATCGCCGAAGCGGCCTTTGTAAAGGTCCTTGGGCCGATGATCGCCGAGGAGCGGCTGGACACGAAGATCATCGTCTATGACCATAATGCGGATCGCCCCGACTACCCGGATTCCATCTACCGGGACCCCGAGGCGGCCAAATGGGTGGACGGAGCGGCCTTTCACCTCTATGGCGGAAAGATCGAGGCCCTGACGCCGCTGCATGATTCCTTCCCCGACAAGAACCTTTATTTCACCGAACAATGGGTGGGAGCGCCGGGCGACTTTACAAAGGATATCCCCGAGCATGTCGACAAGCTGATCATCGGCGCGATGCGGAACTGGTGCAAGACCGTGATCGAATGGAACCTTGCGGCCAACTCGAAGTGGCAGCCCCATACCGACCGCGGCGGTTGTGACCGTTGTCTCGGGGCCGTAACGATCGACGGGGATGCGGTCAAAAGAAATCCCGCCTATTACATCATCGCGCATGCCGCAAAATATGTACGGCCGGGATCGGCGCGCATCTCCAGCAATTCGGACGAGCAGTTGCCCAATGTCGCGTTCCGGACGCCGACAGGGCAGGCGGTGCTGATCGTGCTGAACAACACCGCGGCAGAGAAGGGATTTACGATAGAATTAAAAGGAAAACGACTGCACACAACACTAAATGCCGGTGCAGTCGCTACCTATGTTATTCAACTATAAAGATCATTGCGCATCCCACCAGACCCGGTCGGTGAATTGAGCCGACTGTTGGGGTTGAGGGTTGGTATTCAGCTCGGATTGCGGATAGATCAGGCGGCGGGGAATGCCGGCCGTCTGCGCATTCGGAACGATGGTAAGCGCAGGCCAGCCCGTGCGGCGCCAATCGTTGTAATTCTCCGGCGACAGCATATGAGCGATGCGTTTCTCCTCGATGATGCGTTGCAGGGCATTCCCGGCCGTGAGCGTACCCCGGCTGCCGAGGTAGGTCGTGATATCGCCCGCGGCAACCCCGATCTTTGTCATATTATTCGTGATCGCGGCTGTGTAGAAAGGCTGGGCGGCTCCGACGCCGGTGACCAGCCAGTTGGCTTCGGCCTGGATGAACTGCACTTCAGTGTAGGGCATGATGTACTGGGTCGCGTCTGCCGCGGAATAATAATCCCCAAAGGAGGAATAATTGCCCAGATCACCGATGGTCGGCGTACCGATTGGCCGGCCGGTATAAAGACCGGTGTTCCTGGACTTGGTGATCACGAACGGCAGGCGTGGATCATTACGGGCAACCAATGTATCCACGATGGCCGAGGAAGCGCAAAGTGTCGAGTACGGCAGCATAATGGTATACCAGGCTGCCTGTGACGTCGCGCCCCCGGGATAGGCGAATTTCCAGTCATCATCATTGGAGGTCATTCCGTTTTGCAAAGCGGTAAGCGCCAGCTGCGCCTGAGCCACCGCCGTATGCCCAGGCGCTTTCGTCAGGTGCATATAATATCTCGCCTTCAGGCTATAGGCCAGCTTCACCCACTGGCTCATCTTCCCGCCATAGAAATAATCGTCGGCGCCTACTTTTAACCCCGCGCTTTTACCGATATCCGCGATCCCCCGGTCAAGCAAGGCCTGGACACTGTCATAGATGGATTCCTGTTTATCATAGGTGGGCTGCAAATTCGAAGCGCCCCCCAGCGCTTTGGAATAGGGAATATCGCCCCAGAGATCGGTCGTGAACCCGAGCGTATAAGCAGTGAGTATCTCGGCGATCCCGGTGTAATTGGCGTTGCCATTCTTCTGGCTGATATCGGTCAGCTGCTTCAGATTGATCAACACGGTATTGTATACCTGCTGCCAGCTTAGGTTCATATCTGTTCCAACGAAGAAATACGTGCCGTAATTCAGCGCCACCTGGTTATAACAGATAGTTTGCATGAAATGATTGGTGAAGGTGGCAGCCTCGCCTTCGCCGTCATTGCCCTGGCTGCCGCCGGCGTCGATGCCGTGGGCGATATTTTCTTCGATGGGCGCCAAAAGGATCTTTTCCTGCACCGACAAAGGGTTGTTCGGGTCCTGGTTGACGTCCACGAACTTTTTACATCCTGTCCCCGCCAGGACTGCGAGGATCGCTGTATATGCTATTATTTTTTTCATGGTGTTTTATTTGAAGACCACATTTAGGGTCAGGTTAAAGGAACGGGAGGTTGGAACAGTGTTGCCATACACTCCCTGTGAACCATTGCCCGTGCCATAGCTGCTGACCTCGGGATCGCTACCGGTAAAGCCCGGTTTATAAATAAACAGGTTCCGGCCGGTGAGCGTGAGGCTGACGGCATTGAATGGCGTCTTACCAAGCATCTGGGCAGGCAGCCTGTAACCGATGGACGCCGTCCGCAGTTTCAGGTAAGTGCCGCTCTGCATCGCCGCTTCATAGTTCGTATTGATACGCTGGAAATAATCCTCGGCGTGGACAACCTTGGTGTTTTGTTGTTTTGTCCCCTGTACCAGGCCTTTCACGACGAGGTCCTGGCGATTTTGCGTAACCAGCGGCGTCCCATAAAAATAGCCATACCGGTCGTCCGAGTTGAGGATATCTCCGCCCTTGCGGTAATCCAGGAAGAAGCCGACGGTCCAGTTCTTTATGGTGAAATTGTTGTTGACACCGGCGAGGAAGTCGGGTTGCAGGTTGCCGATGATCTCGTTATTCGGTGTCGTGATCGGCAAGCCGGAAGCGTCGACCATGATCTCATGGGTAGAAGAGTCCCGGAGATAACCCGGGCTATAGAACACCCCATAGGGTTTTCCGACAAAGGCCCAGGTCTGGCCGATTTGCAACTGCGGCGTGTTGCCGAATATCTTCGTCACCTTATTGCGGATACGAGTGTAGTTCAGCGTCATGTCCCAGGTGAAATTGCGGGACTTGACGGGAGTGATATTCACCAGTGCCTCGAAGCCTTTATTGGTCATAAAGGCCGCATTCAGCGTAGTCGAATTGTATCCTGTCGAAGGCGCAATAGGCACTCCCTGCGTGAGGAGGTTGTCGTGATTGCGGTTGAAATAGCTGACCTCGAATCCCAGGCGGTTTCTAAGGAACTGCATTTCCAGACCGACCTCGGCCTCTTTGGTGATCTCGTTGCGCAGGTAAGGATTGCCCAATGACTGGCTGATCAGGAACCCGGAGTTGCCGCCATAGGGGAAACCGCCGGCGATAGTGTAGGGCGTGGTCAGCGAATAGGGTGCGACGTTGTCATTCCCTACACTGGAATAAGAGACCCGCAGCTTGCCAAAGCTGATCGCCGGAACCTTTAACAGCTCCGAGAAGATAAAGCCGGCGCTGGCCGAACCGTAAGGATAGAAATTCTTGTCGGTGGACAGGACCGAGGTGCCGTCATAGCGGCCTGTGAGCGAGAGATTGAGGAAATTCCGGTAGTCAATATTCGCCTGCGCATAAAAACCGATCTTACGCACGAGGGAATGGGTTTCATAACCGGTGATCACCGCGCCATTGGTGACATTGTCGAAGTTGGCCAGCGATGTCCCGGTCCCGGTTATACTATGCGTTTGCGAATAGGTGGACTGAATGTTGTTTCCCAGCAGGAAGCTGACGTCGAAACCGCCAAAGCCGTGACGGGCCTCGGCAATCAGGTCGTTGTTGAACTGACGGAAATTCGAGCTGTTCTGGATGATCTTGCCGGTGGTCACCAGGGCCGTACTGGGCGCCTCGTAATAATCCGGCTGCTCCGTGTAGGTATCCGCGCCGCCGCGTTCCGTCACCGTCAGCCAGTCCAACGGCTTGTACACAACAGTCAGCACCGGGATAAACCGGCTGATCTTGTTGTTGGTATAGATGTTATACAGGTCCCAATACGGGTTGTTGCGGCTTAGCCGGAAAACCCGCTGTTTACCGGCCGAATCGAGATAAGGCAGTGGATTCCAGGTGGAGGGAGAGGTGTAGACCGTCCAGAGCGGGTCGGTGAGGTCATAGCCTTCCGGGATGGCGTGATTCGTTGCCAGGCTGTAGTTGGCCTGGAAGGTCGCCGTGATCTGGTTCGTCAGCCGGTTGCCGAACTTCGCGAAGATAGCATTACGGCCATATTTGGTCGTTGGTACCGTACCCGACTGATCGAGATTGGAATAGGAGAAGAAATAGTTGGACTTGTCGTTCCCGCCGCTGACGCTGACCGTGTTGGTCCAGGTCTTACCCGTAGTGAAAAAGGCATCCATCGGATTCTTATAATATTTCAGCAGGCCGACGCTGCGAAGGCTGTCGACGGAGGGCCCCCAGACGGCGCTGGTCTTCTTGGTGTCCCCGTCAAAGTAGACGCCCCGATCGCCCTGGGCGTACCGGGTCTGAATCTTCGGGAGGATGGGGTTCTCAAAAGAGTATTGCGAGTTGACCATCACCTTCGGCTTGCTGTTGAAGGCTCCGCCCTTGGTTGTGATGAGGACCACACCGCGGGCTGCGGCCGAACCATAGAGCGCGGACGCCGCGGAACCCTTCAGGACGTTGATGCTTTCGATGGTATTGGGGTCGATATCGGACAGGCGGCTGGTGCCATTCCCACCACCGCTGGGGTTGCCGGTCTGGTCATTGTTGACGGGGATACCGTCGAGGATGATCAGGGCTTCGTTGTTCCCCAGCAGCGAGCTGTTGCCGCGGATAACGATCCGGGACGAAGCGCCGGGCTGGCCACTGGACGCCGTGATCTGCACACCGGAAACCTTTCCGGTAAGCGCATTCAGGACGCCGGTCTCTTTGGATGCTGAAAGTGCAGCCCCGGTCACCTGCTGCGTGCTGTACGTTAGTTCCCTCTTTTCGCGTTTGATACCCAGGGCCGTCACGACTACTTCATTAAGGGCATTGTCCCTTGCCTTTACCTGGACATCATAATTCCCGGCGGTCCCCGTAGCGACCTCGCGGGGTTGGATGCCGACGGAGGTGATGATTATCGTCGCACCATCCTTAACGGTCAGACTAAAGCGGCCTTCCGCATCGGTCGCGGTTCCCCGGCGGCTGTCTTTTTCCCTGACGGAGGCGCCGGAGACGGGATTGCCCGCCTCGTCGGTGACCTTGCCAGTGATCTTCTTGGTCTGTGCGGAGGTGGACAGGGCGCCCAGGCACAGGAGCAGGACCAACAGCAGCGGCCACCGGCGGGTAGCCGAAAGGCGGAGGTTGGTTTGTTTTGGTTGATGCATACCTTTTTTGTTTGGTGTTTGAAAGTGAAAGAATCGTTCACAGGTCAATTAAGAGTCATGTTATCATAGAATCGCCACTTGGCGGTATAGTCTTTGTCCAGCGGTTGTTTGGTGAGGATCGCACGGATCATCTCGATGGGCATCGCATTGAGGCTCATCACTGCGTCATGATATTGCCTGTATGTCATTTTGCCCTTGTCGACAAGCTCCTGCTTCAACGCATAGAACTGCCTGCCGCCCGTTAGATAGGCCAGCTGGTAGAGCGGGGGATAGCGGTCCTCGAAGGAACGGCGGACCTCGCCGGCAGCGTTGGCCCGCTCGTGGCCCACCCTGTCGACCAAAAAGTCGATGCATTGCTGGGGCGTCCACTTGCCAAGATGGTAGTTGAGCGAGAAGATGATCCGGGCGCAACGGTGCATATGCCAGAAGAGCATGCCCACGCGGTCCTCCGGCGTCTTGGGGAAGCCGAGATCCCAGAGCAGAAGTTCCCAGTACAGGGACCAGCCTTCGGTCCAGAATCCCGAGCCGAAGTTCCGATAGGTACGGTGGCGGGCATTCGCGAAGGCTTGCAGATTATGTCCGGCGATGAGCTCATGATGCACCGTCGCGCGGGACAGGTAGGGATTGTTCCCGCGCATGCTCATGAGCCGGTCGTCCTCCTCCATCGTATTGGTCGGATAGGAGATGCTGATCTCGTTGCCGCCGGTGAAAAAGGGATTGACGAGCTGCCGTTCAGGGGTCATCATGATCATCCCCCAGGTCTCCTCCGCCAGCGGCGGGATGGTCACCAGGTCGTGCTTCTTCAGGAAATCGACCGACTCATTGAAAAGGCGAAGGATCATCTCGGGTTGCTGACCCGGCGGAACGTAGCTGTTCTTCACTTTTTCCAGCGCGGCCTTCCAGTTGTCTCCGAAACCCATGTCATGGCTGGCCTTGAGCATTTCTTTGTCGCACCAGGCGAACTCCTTGTTGGCGATGTCGATCAGTTCTTCGGGGGTATAGGGGATCATCTCGTACTTCAGCTGGCGAAGCAGCTCTTCGCGGCCCACGGGCTGGCCGACGATGCCGCTCTTGTCGGGTGAGACGAATTTGCCGTTCTTTTCCTTGAAGGATGCGGCGTAGGCGGAGAGCGCGTCATCGAGTTCCTTATAGGTCCTGGGGATCCACCAGGTGAACAGCGGGTCATAGCCGTTGTAAAACTCATAGATGCTCGACAGGGCGCGCTTCAGATCGCTGATCACCTGCCCGGCCTCGAAGATCGCATCCCGGTCGAGGCTCGAGTCGGCGTGGAGTTTCGTCTGGAGATCGCCGATGGTTTTTTTATATTCGAACCAGTCCTTTGCCAGCAGCTCGGAATTGAGTTGGTGGCCGCGGCGCCGCAGGCGTTCGATGGCGTAGATACTGTCGGCAAAGGGGAAGTACCCCTTTACCTTATTGTATTGCCTTGCTTCGATAGCCGATTGTTCGAGCTTTTGCCTGAGATCGCGCTTGAATAAGATATAGTCGACCTTGCATTCCTGCTGGAGACCGTTGAAGTCGAGGCGACCCAGTTTGTCGAGGTATTCATGATACAGCGCGTCGAGGCGGGCGCGCTTGTCCGGCGAGCCGCCTTCGGTGGGCACGAAGTAGCCGCCACCCCTGCCGCCAAAGAAACTGCTGGTGTAGAACCGGACGATGGCGCGGAGGTCGGCATTGTAGTTCTCCATCAGGTTGGGCATTTCCTGGCAGGGAACATAGGCATTTGGGGAGATCTGGGCGAAGGTTAGACTTGAGGAGAGGCAAAAGAGCAAAAGGGTACCATAGAGAATCCGGAGACATTTTCTCATACCAAAAATTTAAATTGGTTAAAAGCAGCGTCCCGCCAAATGTAACCTTAGTCGGGCTACGCCCCTTTTTACGGATTGATCGATCCTTTACCGATTTTAACTTAATTGCAGTGGATTTACCTTTTTATCCATACGATAGAGACAGGCGGCTTGTTCCTGCTTTCGTCGGGTGTCGCGGTCGTTGGCACGCGATTCATCCGGGCATAGTTCGGAACGGCCACCAGCGGCGAGCCGTCGGCCCATTTTCCTTTGATCACCATGACACCGTGCAGCAGGTCCGGCGCCCATTCAAGCGACAGCGGCGCCGAGCCGATCGACTGCGTGATATCCTTATTATCTGCCGCTTCGACATTATACAACAACGGTCCATACCTCAAAGCGACCCGTCCGCGATCGGCCTCGATCTTCTCGTCGGCCGTGACCCGTTGGATCTGCATTGGTAGCTCGACCGCAACTTTGTCGCCTTTCTTCCAGGCCCGGTGGATCGCCGCATAGCCATGTTCGATGGTCGGGGTGATCCGCTGGCCATTCACACGGAGAGAAATTAATCCACTGACCTGCGGAGTGGGGGTGTACAGTTCGGAGGTGGTGCGGTTGGGAACACGGACATACAGGGTGAACGTGGCCGGAGTTTCCGGGTTGACGGTGAGGTCGACTTTGCCGTTCCACGGGTAGTCCGTTTTTTGCACCATTTGAACGTTCGTGCCGGCGATCTTCTCTATGTTGATGTTGCTGCCGACAAAGAGGTTGACATAGAGCCCGTCCTCACCGCGGACATAGGTCCAGGTGGGCATCATCAGCAGGGTGCGCGGGATATTGCCGACGCAACAGGGACAGACATGCCATTCATAACGGGGCTGAGCCGTAGACAGCGCATTTGTATACGTAAAATCCTTGCCGTCGAGGGAGAGCGAGCCCAGCAGGGCGTTGTACATCGTCTCCTCGTAGAGATCGGCATATTTCCCGTCGTGGTAGGCGAGGTTCATCTTGTATTCGAAGAAGATGAGCCCGCAGCTGGAACAGGACTCGCAGTAGGCATTATTTCGCAGCGAATAATCGGGGCCGAAGCCTTCGGAGGTCTCGCCGCTGCCGATGCCGCCGGTGATATAGTATTTGCGATTGACCAAATTGTCCCAGAGCGAAAAGACGGCGCTTTGATAATCCACGTCCTTTGTCTCGGCGGCCACATCCGCCATGCCCGAATACGTGTACATCGCGCGGACGGCATGCCCCACGGCCTCATATTGCTCCTGAACGGGTACGTGGCTCTGGTCGTATTCGCTGCCGCCCTTGCGGTTGTCGAGCAGGAACTTCGCGAGTTTTATATACTTGTCGCCATGTCCCTGGCCTTCCATATCGTTGACGAACCTGCCGAATCGGACGAGGGCCTGTTCCATTTCCTGGTGACCGTCGAACCACGCGATCTTGCCGGGACCGATATTGGCCACCCAGCAGTCGGCCAGCTTCCTGGCAGCGTTATAGAGGCGTTTGTCTCTTCCTTCCGTAAGGGTGTAGTGGTTGATGGCCGACTCGATGAAATAACCGGAGACATATCCCTCATGGTTACCCCTCCCTTCGGGGGACCATCGATGATGCCAGCGGCTGGTATCGCGGAGCGTCCAGGCGGTCTGGAGATAGCCATCGGGTTCCTGCGCTGCGAGAATGATCGGGATCCATTTTTCGAGGGTCCCCTTCATTTTATCCTGCGCGGCAATGATGTCCTTATCGCCTTTCGGATCGACCATCAGGGCCTCGCACATCGCCTCTACCGTCTGGTGTACCCAGGCGTTGGAGAAGACATAACCTTTGTGCTTGCCATGGGGCTCGCCTTTGAGCGCCTTGGCGGCCTCGATGAAGTTATCCAGTCCGCCCTCGCCGGTGGTGAGGTCGGTGCGCTCGCATTCCCGGATGCACCAGGGGATCCAGTTCGTGATGATGACCTTGGCGCGGTCGTTCCACAACTTGCTGTCGATGCTGTAGTGTTTGGTATAGACGACGTCGAGGCGTTTGGACGGGGGTGGGGGGACAACTTTTATTCTTATTTCGCCACTGGTTGGCAGCTTGCCCTGCCAGGCCGTGAACTTCAATCGATAAACCCCTGGCGCGGAGAAGGTCGCGGTGGATTGCGCGGCCGCGGGGTTGGCGATGGTCACCGTGCCGGGGCCTTCCAGCTTTTTCCATTCCACCCTGGTAATGGAATGGACGCTTTTGGTCCGGCCGTCGAGATAGGTCTTGCCGTCGAGCATGACGTCGCGGTCGGCGCCGGCCATGACGATCGGGGGAATGGGCTTCGAATGTTCGGATTCGGTAACGGTCCATTCGGCCAGCGCGGCATTCCAGCGATCGGCCGAATCCATAACGATCCGCAGCCGCGTAGTCGTCACTTCATCGAAGGTGGTGAAATTGAATTTCCCGGCGGAAAGCCCAAGCCCGGCTGCATTGTTTACCGGCAGGAAGGCGGAGCCGTTCCAGTACTCGATATGATAGCTACCCGGCAGCTTTACCGTTCCGGTATGATCCCACCAGAAGACACCGATCTGCCGGGTACTGACAGGCTGCTTCCATTCATACTGTACCCACTGGTTGGCCTGGCGGGCCAGAGGGCGCGCGCGCCGGTCGCCGGGCTCCATCGGTGTTTCGCCGTCATTTAACAAGTCGAGGACGGCGCCGGGCCGGGCCGAACCGGTGGGGGTGGCGACGATGGCGAGGTTACCTTCCGCATTGGCGGCTGCGCCCATTTGCGCGGCGGTAGGCTGCTGAGCGGCGGCCGGCAGCAGGACGGCGGTTAGCAAAGCAGCAGTAAGGAAGCGGTGTATAAGCATATTTAAAAATACTGCGGTAGGAGGATATCCTATTATCCATATTTCACTTTAACCACCCCGATCTTAACTAGTCGATGACGAAGACTTCGTGGTCGAGGATGCGGCCGCCGTCAGGGCCGGAAGGCCCGCGGTGGTCAATAGCCAGGAGGCGGAAGCAGTCTTTTTCAGGAATTCGCGACGGGTGTCCATATATTTGACGAATATATGAAAATCGGATTCATCGGTATCGGCAAGATCACGAGCGCGGTCGTCCAGGGGTTGTGCACTTCGGAGGCAGAAGGATTGGAAATTTTTGTTTCTCCCCGCAACAAGGAGCTGTCTTTGTCGCTGGCCGCCCGCTATGCGAACGTTTCGCGGCTGGAGAGCAACCAGGCCGTTGTCGATCGAAGCGACATAGTGATCATCGCCGTCCGGCCGCCCGTAGCAAAGGAAGTGTTGGGCGCATTGCGTTTCCGCGAAGATCAGACCGTGGTGTCGCTGGTGGCGCTATTGCCCTATGCGTCGCTACGCGAGCTCACCCAGCCCGCGGCCGTCGCCTGCCGCGCGATCCCGTTGCCCACGGTCGTACAACACAACTGTCCCATCCCGTTATATCGCGCCGACGAACGCGTCGGGCGGCTGTTCGGCTATCTCGGCGAAACCCTGCCCGTTTCCGATGAAGCAGGACTGCATGCGTTGTGGACCCTGACCGGCCTGATCACGCCGTACTACGACTTGTTGAAGCGGCTGAGCGAGTGGACGATTGCGCATGGCGTGCAGCCGGAGACAGCCAACGCCTATGTGGCCAATATGTTCCAATCTCTTTCCTTTTTAGCACAGCAGTCGCATCCCATCCATTTCGGCGAGCTGTCGCGTCACGCGGCAACGCCCGGAGGCATCAATGAGCAGGCCGGCGCCGAGATTGCCGCGGCGGGTGCGCACGAGGCCTGGGCGGCAGCGGCGGATGGGGTGTTGATGCGATTTGGGGGATGAAGAAGGCGCGCGCGCGTAACAGAACAGTGATTGTATCGAAACCGGACAGCCGATACCGCAAAAAATAATACAACTAATTGATTAGTAGTTAGTGGAAATTTTGGCACTGCACTGGCAGTGGCATTGACAATCATTTCACTGCCAATGTTCAGGAATTACTTCAAGACCGCCTGGCGCAATCTCTGGAAGAATAAGGTCTACTCGATCGTCAACATCGCGGGCCTCGCCATCGGCATGGCCGCCTGCATGGTGATCATGCTCTTTGTGTTCTACGAAAAGAGCTTCGACCGGTTCCATACCAAAAATATCTATCGCCTCAACGAAGTGCAGAAATTTCCTGGCATGGTGGCTTCGCAAAAAGTGGCGCTGTCGATGTTCCCGATGGGCGAGACGATGAAAGCGGAGTTTCCGCAGATCGTCAACTACACGCATGTCCGGTGGAACGACAAATACCAGATGACCAATGGCGACAGGCGGGTTTTCCTGCCACAGGTGTTCTTTGTGGACACGGCGTTTTTACAGATGTTCGATTTCCCGTTGCTGAAGGGAGACCGCAGAACAGCGCTGCTACAGCCCAACAGCATCGTGCTGACCGCGTCGACGGCACGGAAACTGTTCGGCAGTGAGGACCCCATCGGGAAGACGGTCTCCCATTTTGCCAATGACACGGTATTATACAAAGTGACTGGTGTCGCGGCCGACGCGCCGGAAAACTCGCAGCTGCAATTCGACGCCCTGGGTTCCTTCAATACCTTTATCAAACCCGACTGGTCGAAGATGTGGGGGGGCAACTGGCTCAACACCTACTTCGAGCTGGCGCCCAATACCGATGTGGCCGCAATGGAAAAGCAGTTCCCGGCCTACCTGAAACGACATCTCGACGGCGACGGCTGGAAGTATTACGAGCTTTTCCTGCTGCCGCTGCAGGCCGTCCATGCGCATGCGGCAGATATCGGGTTGGATTATATCAACTATCAGAAGTTCGACAGCAACTACACCAATATCTTCACGGTTATTGCGCTGATCGTGCTGATCATCGCCTGCGTCAATTTTATGAATCTGTCCACTGCTCGGTCGGCGGAACGCGCCCGGGAGGTGGGTATCCGGAAGTCCATCGGTGCGCTGCGGTCGCAGCTGAGCGTGCAATTTCTGAGCGAAACGGTGCTGCTGGCCTTGCTGGCGATGGTGCTGGCCCTGCTTTTTCTCTGGCCGGCAGTGTCGTATGTCGATAACCTCAGCCAGCGTCATCTCGAGATCATCCTCGACCAGAACCGGTGGATACCGCTTGTCGTGCTTGCCGGGACGATCTTCGTCGGCCTCCTGTCGGGGCTTTACCCGGCGGCCTACCTGTCCTCCTTCCAGCCGGTGAAGGTGTTGAAGGGATTGCCGCAGATCGGCAAGAACAAGGGGCTGTTACGGAACGTACTCGTGGTGAGCCAGTTTACCTGCGCGATCTTCCTGATCATCGCCACCGTTTTTGTCTATCGCCAGCTGACCTATATGCAAGGCAAGGACCCGGGATTCGACCGCGACCAGGTCGTCAATATTACCCTCGATGGGATCACCTATAAAAAGTTCGATCTGCTGAAACAACAGCTGAGTCAAAATGCCGCCATCGCAGGGGTAACGGGTGCGCAGGACGAGTTGGGAAGCCATCTCGATCAATCGGGTATCACGTTCTATGGTGATGGGCCGGCGCGGGACCTGACGGGAACGCGGCTGATCGTCGACGCGGACTATTTAAGAGTGTATAAGATCGCGTTGGTGGCCGGGCGGAATTTCTCCCGGGAAAAATCGGCTGTCGGCAAGGAATATATCATCAACGAATCCATGGCCCAGGAATTGGCAAAGAACGAACCGAACAAATCCATCGAGCACCTGCTGGGCAAGCATTTCGGCTTCGATTCCGCCGGGACCATCGTCGGTATCGCCCGCAACTTCAATTTCAATTCCCTGCACTATAAGATCGAGACCTTGTTCCTATTGAACGACGATCGCTATTTCAATACAGTCTCCGTAAAGATCCGGGGTGGACGCACCGACGAGGCGATCACCGCTATTCGTTCCACCTGGAAGAGCCTGTTTCCCGATCATCCGCTGGAATACCAATTCCTCGACGATCATTTCGCGGAGGTGTACCGGGCGGACACGCAGGTGAGCCGTATCGTGAGCGTGCTGGCCGGGTTGGCCATCTTTATCTCCTGCCTTGGACTGTTCGGGCTGGCCTCCTATGCGGCAGAAAAACGCGTCAAAGAGATCGGTATCCGCAAGGTGATGGGCGCGAGCGTCAATAGTATCGTCGCCCTCCTGTCAAGGCATTTTATCCGGCTGGTCCTGCTGGCCAATCTGCTGGCATGGCCCCTTGCCTGGCTAGCCATGCGGCGGTGGTTGCAGGACTATGCGTACCGCGTATCGCTAAGCGGCTGGGTGTTCCTCGCCGCGGGAGTGGCGGCGCTGGGGATCGCGCTGATGACGGTGAGTATCCTGGCTGTGCGGGCGGCGATGAATAATCCCGTGCAATCGCTGCGGAGCGAATAATTGGTTCACTTTTTGAATGGTTGGAATATACAACAAAGACCTCGCATCTCTATGTGAGGTCTTCCGTTTTTGCGCCGCGCCGGCAAGCCGCCGCCCTTAGGCCGGGTTCGGCGAAGCCGGACCACCATGCCCACCCGCCTCGCGGCTCGCACGATTCTCCGCATGCGCCTGGGCGATATCGTATTCCAATTCGGGATCGATGTTCTGCTCCTCCACCCGACGCTGCTTCTCCAGCAACTCCTCATGATGGTCCTGCAACCACTGCAACTGCTTCTTCCCATAGGAAAGGCGCGTAAACAACACGAACAGCACCGGCACGATAAAGATCGCCAGCGAGGAGGACGCGATCATCCCGCCCAGGACGACGAAACCGATGGTTTTGCGGGCGACGGCGCCGGCGCCACTGGCGAGCACCAGGGGCATAACGCCGAGGATAAAAGCCATCGAGGTCATCAGGATGGGGCGTAACCGTAACCGAACGGCCTCGAGCGTGGACTGTACCAACTCTTCGCCACGGTCGACGCGAAGCTTCGCAAATTCGACGATCAGGATGGCATTTTTCGCGGATAGACCGATCAGCGTGATCAGACCGATCTGTGCATAGACGTTGTTCGTCAGCGGCGGGATCAGGCTCAGCGTGGCAATGGCCCCGAAGGCGCTGATCGGCACGGCCAGCATGACGGCAAAGGGAACCGACCAGCTCTCATAAAGCGCAGCCAAAAAAAGAAAGACAAAGACGATCGAGAACGCAAAAATGTAAACGGTCGTCGACCCCGCCCGGATCTCCTCGTAACTAAGTCCCGAGAATTCATAGGAATAGCCCTGGGGCAGGGCCTTGGCGGCGGCTTGCTTCAACGCATCGATGCCCTCGCCCGTGCTGTAACCCTGCGGCGTCGAACCATCGACTTCCGCCGACCGGAAAATGTTGAAGTGAGTGATCAGCGGCGCTGTCTCGATAGGCACGTAGTGGATCAGCGTGCTCAGAGGAAGCATCTGCCCCGCCGAGTTGCGCACGTAGTACTTGTCCATGTTGGAAATGAGGGCGCGATAGTTGGTATCGGCCTGCACGACCACGTGGTAGGTGCGATTATAACGCGTGAAGTTGTTGACGAACAGGCTGCCCATATAGGCCTGCATCGTATTGAACACATCGGAGATATTGACCCCCAATTTCTGGCATTTCTCCCGGTCGACGGTCAGGTCGTAGCTGGGGGTATGCGCCCCGTAATAGCTGAAGGCCGTGCTGATCGCGGGATATTTATGACATTCGGCGACGAATCGCTTGACGACATTCTCGAACTGGTGGATATCGTCATTCGTATTCCCCTGTTGTATCTGCATGCTGAAACCCGCGGCAGTGCCGATACCACGGATGGGTGGGGGCGGGATGACGATCACATTGGCGTTCTTGATCCCCGCGGACGCGAATTTCTTCTGCAGGTTGAAGATAAGGCCTGGAAGCCGGGTGTTAGGCGTTACCCGATCCTCCCAGGGTTTCAGCATCACGAACATGCTCCCGTTGTTGGAATTGGCGCCGCCGCTGACGATATTGAAACCCGAAATGGCCGTATAATGGTTCACCGCGGAATCCTTCGCGACGATCGCCATTAACTTTTGCATCAGCGCCGTCGACTGGGTGACGGAAGAGGCTTCGGGCAGCTGGTAGGTGACATAGATACGACCCTCATCCTCCGAAGGAATAAAACCGGAAGGCTTCTTTTTGAACAGGATAAAAGCTCCTGCACAGATCCCCGCCAGCAACAGGACAGTCCATTTCGAGCCGCGGATCCAACTGTGCACGGATCGCGAATACCCGCCGATAAAACGATCGAAACCCCTGTTGAACCAAAGAAAGAAGCGATCGAAGAGGTTCTTCTTCTGCAGATGCGAAGGCCGGAGCAGCAAGGTACACAAGGCCGGGGTTAGCGAGAGCGCCACAAAGGCCGAAATGATGACGGAGATGGCGATGGTGATCGCGAATTGCTGGTAGAGGCGGCCGACGATGCCGGGGATGAACCCCACGGGCACGAATACGGCCGAGAGGATCAGCGCGATGGCCACCACGGGCGCCGAGATCTCCTTCATCGCGTGATAGGTCGCCTCCTTCGGCGACATGTGCTGCTCATCGATATAATGCTGCACCGCCTCTACCACGATAATGGCGTCGTCGACGACGATACCGATGGCCAAAACGAACCCGAAGAGGGTCAGGGTATTGATGGTGAATCCCAGGGGGATAAAGAAACAGAAGGTGCCGAGGATGGAGACGGGGATCGCCAGGATGGGGATGAGGGTGGAACGGAGATTCTGCAGGAACAGCAGCACTACCAGCGCGACGAGCCCGAGGGCCTGGAGCAGGGTCAGCAGCACTTCGTGGATCGAGACCTTGATGATCGTGACCGACTCGAAAGGGACCTTATAGTCCACATCCGGCGGGAAGTATTTCTTGAGCCGTTCGAGCTCGGCATAGACATTCCTGGCCGTTTGGAGGGCGTTGCTGCCCGGCGCCTGGTAGACCATGAGGATCGAGGCGCGTTTGCCATCGACCCAGGAGTAGCTGGAGAAGGTGAACTTGCCCAGCTCTACGCGGCCGACGTCCCTGAGATAGACGAGATGACCGGTGACGCCGGCCGAATCGGGGATCGTCTTGACGACGACGCGTTCGTAGTCGGCGGGTTTTGTCAGCAGCCCGTTTGGCATCACCGTCAGCTCATAGGCCTGGCTGCTGTTCTGGGGCGGGGCGCCGACCGCACCGGCAGCCACATAGGCGCTCTGGGCGTTCAGCGAAGCGATGACATCCTTCGGCATCAGGCCATACGCCGCCATTTTATTGGGATCCAACCAGATGCGCATCGCGAACTGGTCCGTCCGGGCGTTCACGTCACCCACGCCGGGCACGCGAAGCAGCGCATCCTCGATAAAGACATTGGTATAGTTATCGAGGAAAGTGATGTTATGGGAGTTCTTCGGCGCGAAGACCGCCACCATCATCAACATATCCGGGTTCCGCGCACGCACGGTAAGGCCCAGCTTGCTCACGACGGAGGGAAGGAGGGGGCTGGCGATGCCCACGCGATTTTGGACATTCAACGCTGCGATATGCACGTTCGTGCCGATGTTGAAGGTAACGCGGACGTTCATGCTGCCTGAGTTGGTGCTGGTGCTTTGCATGTACTCCATGCCGGGCGAGCCGTTCACCTGCTCTTCGATGGGTATCGCCACCGTTTGCTCCGTGGTCTGCGCATCGGCGCCGGTATAGTTGCCGCTGACCGAGACCGAGGGCGGGGAGATGTCCGGGTACTGGTCTACCGCCAGGTTGAAGATGCAGATGATACCCGAGATGACCAGGACCGTCGAGATGACGATCGCGGTAACGGGTCTTTTTATGAACGTATTGGCGATCATTCTTATAGTTTATCCATTCCGTGCAGGTCGCGTGATTTTTGGATCTCGAACTCGAGCTCAGGATCGATGTTCTGAGCCTCTACCTTTCTAGCTTTTTCCATGAGGTCGGCATGGTGTGCGCGGAGGTAATCCAGTTTCTTCCTGCCGTAGGAGGCCCGGGTGATGAGGACAAAGAGCACGGGCACTACAAAGATAGCGATTGTCGACGCAGCCAACATACCGCCTAAAACGGTATACCCGATGGTCCGGCGCGCAACGGCGCCGGCCCCGGTGGCGAACACCAGCGGAAGCACTCCAAGGATAAAGGCCATCGAGGTCATCACGATGGGGCGTAATCGAAGGCTGACGGCATCGAGGGTCGATTGGAGCAGGTCCTCACCGCGGTCGACGCGGACCTTCGCGAATTCGACGATCAGGATGGCGTTCTTCGCGGCCAGGCCGATAAGGGTGATCAGGCCGATTTGTGCATAGACATTATTCGTCAGGCTCGGGACCATCACCAGGGTCAGGATCGCCCCGAAGGCCCCAATGGGGACCGCTAATAACACCGAAAAAGGCACCGACCAGCTTTCGTACAGGGCGGCCAAAAACAAGAACACGAAGGTGATGGAGAACAGGAAGATATAGATGGTCGTCGACCCTGCCTTTACTTCTTCATAACTGAGTCCCGAGAACTCGTAGGTATATCCATCCGGGAGCACCCGGGCGGCGATGGCCTGCAGGGCCTTCAGGGCATCGTTGCTGCTATGGCCGGGGGCCGGTGCGCCGTCGACCTCCGCCGTCCGGAAGATATTGAAATGCGAGATCAGCGGGGCCGTCTCGGTTGGCTGGTAGGTGATCAACGTGCCAAGGGGCAGCATATTCCCTGCGGCGTTGCGGACGTAGTATTTATCCATGTCGGAGATGATGGCCCGGTACGCCGTATCGGCCTGCACGACGACGTGGAAGGTTCGGTTATAGGTCGTGAAATCGTTGATGTACAGACTTCCCATATAGGCCTGGATCGTCGTGAACACATCGGCGACATTCACGCCAAGCTTTTCACACTTGTCGCGGTCCACATTCAGGTTGTATCCCGGGGTCTTTGCCGAGTAGAACGTATAAGCCGAGCCGATGGCCGGGTCTTTCTTTGCCTCGTCAATGAATTTCTGGACGACATTTTCGAAGCCATGCAGGTCGTCGTTGGTGCTGCGTTGTTCTATCTGCAGGCTGAAGCCCACGCCCGCCCCGATACCGGGGATAGGAGAGGGTTGGATGACTTCGACGTTCGCGTTGCGGATACCGGCCTCGTCGATGCGCCGGTGGATCTCGCTCAAAATACCCGGCACCCGTTCGGCATCCTCGCCGCGTTCGTCCCAGGGTTTCAGCTGACAGTAGATCGTACCGCAGTTGGAATTGCTGGCGTTGGTCATCACGTTGAGGCCGGACAACGCCGCATAGTGCGCCACGCCGGGGGTCTCCGCGATAACCTTCATCAACCGCTGCATCAGGGCCACGGACTGGCTGGTCGAAGAGGCCGGCGGCAACTGGTAGGTGACATAGATATTGCCGTCGTCTTCGGAAGGGATGAATCCGGAGGGCTTGTCGCGGAAGAGGAACACCGCGCCAATGCAAAGACAGATCAACAATATAATGATGTATTTCGCCCCTTTGATGGAGCGATCTACGCCCCGTTGGTAGCGGTTGGTGATCCGGTCGAACCAGCCGTTGAAGCGGATGAAGAGCTTTTGCATCCCGCGGGCCTCTTCCTTTGGCCTGGATGGCTTCAGCAGCAGCGTACAGAGCGCCGGGGTCAGAGAAAGGGCGATAAAGGCCGAAATGAGCACCGAAATGGCGATGGTGATCGCAAACTGCTGGTAAAGCCGGCCGACGATGCCGGGGATAAAACCGACAGGGACGAACACGGCCGCCAGGATCAGGGCGATGGCCACGACGGGCGCCGAAATATCCTTCATCGCGAAATAGGTCGCTTCTTTCGGCGACATCTTCTCATGATCGATATAATGCTGCACCGCCTCGACCACGATGATGGCGTCATCCACCACGATCCCGATGGCCAGCACGAAGCCGAACATCGTCAGCGTATTAATGGTGAACCCTAAAGGAATAAAGAAACAAAACGTGCCGAATATCGATACCGGGATGGCCAGCACGGGGATCAGCGTGGAACGGAAATTCTGCAGAAAGAGATAGACCACCAGCGCCACGAGACCGAGCGTCAGCAGGAGAGTGTCGACCACATCGGCCATGGAGACCTTCACGACGGTGACCGATTCGAAGGGAACCGAGTACTCCACATCGGCCGGGAAGAACTGTTTCAGCTGCGCAAGCTCCTTATAGATACCCTCGGCCGTCCGGAGGGCGTTGCTGCCGGGGGCCTGGTAGATCTGGAGATAGGAAGCGCGTTTCCCGTCGACGAAGGAGTTGCTTGCGAAAGTGAACTTACCCAGCTCCACGCGGGCGACATCCTTGAGATACACCAGCTCGCCGGTAGCAGGCAGGGTCTTGACGATGATATTCTCGAATTCCTTCGGTTTGCTGAGCCGGCCATTCACCAGGATGCCGATCTCGAAGGTCTGGGACTTGTTCTGGGGTGGAACGCCGGCGGAACCCGCGGCCACCTGCACGTTCTGGGAATTGAGGGCGTTGATGACGTCCTGCGGCGTGAGGCTGTAGGCCGCCATCTTCTGCGGATTCATCCAGACGCGCATCGAGAAGTCATCGGTGAAGCGCTGGATGGTGCCGACGCCGGGAACGCGCAGCAACGCGTCCTGCACGAAGATGTTGGCGTAGTTGTCGAGGAAGGTGATGTTATGCGTTCCCTTTGGAGCGTAGATCGCCACCATCATCAGCATGCTGGGATTTACCGCCCGGACGGTGATCCCGAGGCGGCTGGCTACGGCGGGCAGGAGAGGAGTGGCGATGCTCACGCGGTTCTGCACGTCGAGGGCCGCCACATCGATGTTCGTTCCGATGTTGAAGGTGACGTTGATCTGCATCAGCCCGTTGTTGGTGCTGTTGCTCTGCATGTATTCCATGCCGGGGGTGCCGTTGACCTGCTGTTCGATGGGCGTGGCGACCGTTTGCTCGACGGTCTGTGCGTCGGCCCCGGTAAACTGGCCGCTCACCTGGACGATGGGCGGCGTAATATCGGGGTACTGGTCGACCGGCAGGACGACGATGCAGATAGCGCCGGTGAGCACCAGGACGATGGAGATGACGATGGCGGTGACGGGCCTCTTTATGAAAGTATTCGCGATCATAGATGTAGTCTAACAATTATTAGCGGCGGCGGCCGCCGGCGGCGCCGGGTCCTACGATATTGGCCGTGGTGATCGGCGAGCCGTCGTGCAGGGCCTGGACCCCATCGACGACAAGGCGGTCGCTGTCATGGAGCCCACTCCGGATGACGATATTGGAGCCGATGGTCTGGCCCGTCTCCACCTTTACCTGTACGGCGCGCAGCCTGGGGCCCTTCGCCGTGCTGTCCGCATTGCTTTGTATCACGGTATCCTTTGCGATGTAAACAAAGTATTCCCCCATCTGCTCTACGACGGCGCGGGCGGGGATGACTATCTGCGGCGTTTGCTCGAGATTATGCACCCGGACGACGCAGGACATCCCGGCGCGGAGGTCCAGCTTCGGGTTGGGGAACTCGAGACGGACGCGGATGGTGCCCGTTTGCGGATCGACGGCGCGGTCGATGACGGAGATCTTGCCGGTATAGGGATAGATCGAATGGTCGGGAAGGACGATGGTGAACAGGGAATCCAGTTCGTGTTGTTTGCTCCGCTGGAGCTGTTCGTAATGATTCAGCTGCGACTCGTTGATGAGGAAGTCCACGGCCATCGGGTTGTCGGTGGATACGGTGTTGAGCACCGTCGTGCTGGCCGTAACGAGATTACCAAGCTTTACCTGGCTGAACCCGATGGTCCCGTCGAAGGGCGCGGTGATGATCGAATAAGTGAGGTTGGTGGCGGCGGTGGTCAGGGCCTGCTGGGCGGCGGCTGTTTCATTCTTCGCGTTTTGCAGCGCGATCATCGCATGGTCGAGGGTCTGTTTGGCCACGGCATTGTGCTGGATGAGGTATTGATAGCGATCGGCATCCTGTTGAGCCTGCTGCTGGTTCCCCTCGGCCACCTTGACATTGGCGGCCGCCTGGTCGTAGGCAGCCTTGAAGAGACGTTCGTCTATCTCATACAATTTCTGGCCTTTGTGCACATGGGTCCCCTCCGTGAACAGGATGGCCGTGACATAACCCGTCACCTGAGCATGCAGATCGACCTGGGACAGGGCCTGCGTGGTGGCCGGAAATTCGTCGTAGTACAGGACGGGCTGCGACTTCACCGTAGCAAGGTTGACCGGGGTAGGGGGATTGGGGGCCGGCGGCTTCTGCTGGCAGGAGAAGATCGCCAGGGAAGGGATAAGAACCAGTAACGATGCCAGTCTGTTCATGAGTATGATGGTTTTGTGCTTGATTGTGGAGTTAGTGAACGGTTATGATGCCCATGGATTTTTCCAGGTCGATCTTGCTGGACAGGAGTTGGTACAGGGCATTGCGATAGCTGATCTCGGAAGTGATCAGGTTGGATTCGGCCGTGATCACATTGAGATAGGGAACGACCCCCTGCTGGTATTGCAGCGCTACAATGTCATAGGTCTTCCGGGCAAGCGTAACATTCTCCTTCGAGATGCCGAGGTTATAGAGATTGCTTTTATAGGCCGCCAGGGCGCTGGTGTACTCCGACCATATCTGCGCTCTAAGCGATACTTCGCTCCAGTCGAGCCAATCGGCCTGCAGCCGGGCCCGTTTGAGGTTGTTGGTGCGGTTGAAGCCGGTAAAGACCGGCACCGAGACCGAGAGTCCCATAAAGCTGTAGGGGTAGGCCTTTGAGAAAAGATTGCCGAACCTGTTGTTCTGGAAGGTATAGTCGTAATTGAAGAAGGCGCCCACCGTAGGCAGCCAGGCGTTGCGGTAATAATTGATATTGGACAGCTGGAGGTCTTTCTGGCTGCGCAGCACCTTGTATTCGATGCGTTGCTCGAATTGCAGCAGTTGCGTCGTATCGAAGGCGATATCGTTCATCATTTGTACGGTGTCGTAAAGGACGTTGAATTGCGCCTGCGGTGGATAACCCATGATCTGTTTGAGCAGGGCATATTGGGGAACGACACTCTCCGTGGCCTGCTTGAGCTGGAACTTCGAATTATTGAGGGAGATGACGGCCTCGTCATAATCGGTCTCGTCGACGATCCCGCCAATGTATTGATGATAGGCGTCGCTGACGTTCTTGCCGAGACGGGCGGTATCTTCGCGGAGAACGCCGATCTGCTCCAGGGTCAGGAGCAGACCATAGAAGCTCTTGCTGACCCCCGCCACGACTTCGATCTTCGTGCTGTCGGTGATCTGCTGTGCTTCGCGGACATAGATCGAGGCGCTGCGGGTGGCATAGAGCAGGGCGGGGTTGAAGATCGTCTGGGTGACCCCCAGAACGGGAGTGAACGTGTTGATCACGCCCGTTCGCTGTTGCTGCACGGTGCCGGTGGCAGAGTTCTTGATAAAGGCCGTGGGCAGGGAGTTGTAATGGGTCAGGTTGCCCGAAATATTCACTTGCGGATACCAGGTCGACAGATTGATCGCGTTGGTGGTCCGGACGATGGATTCGTTGATCTGCGCCTGGTTGATAAAAGGCTGATGCTTGAGAGCATAGTCGATACACTGGTTCAGCGTAAGCGCCGAATCGGCAACGACCCTGGCAGGCTGTGAAAAAGCAGCAATCGATAGGAAACAAAACAAACCGGTACAGACAAAGACGCGCTTAAGAACGTCGGCATTTTTAGACATATCGATCGAGGAAATTTATAATATGAAATTGTTTCCCAGGGTTAGCGATCTGGAAGAGTCAAGGTCAGTGGAGGAGTGATTGCTACGGCGCAAAGATTGTGCATTTTGCGCGATTGTTGAATTAAAATGATATTAAAGAAAAACACTTGACCATCAATTATTTGACGGCTGCGGATGTGCGATAGGCGGTGCCTTTGAAGAGGGCGACCAGTTCGCCGGCGGCATTGGTGGTGCGGATCTCATAAAGGCCGGTACGGTTGCCGAGATGGATCTCGCGGGCTTCGACGGTCAGAACATCGCCGGCGTTTGCGGGGCGGGTGAAGGAGATGGAGACATCGAGGGCGAGCGTAATACCGGCTCCATGGGAGTTGCAGGCGAAGGCGAAGGCAGAGTCGGCGGCGGAGAAAAGGACGCCGCCGTGGGCGACGTTAAAGCCATTGACCATTTGGTCAGTGACCGTATAATGGAGGCGGCAGTAGCCCGGGCCGGACTCGTCAACGACGAGTCCAAGCCACTGGGAAAAGCGGTCTTTTTCCATCATCAGGGCCGTTATCTCGGCCGGGCTCATCGGTATACCTTGTCTTTGCGGCTGGCCAGCAGGGCGAGGACGTCGTCCCTGGTGCCGGTGAAGGGTCCGGAGCCTTCGATCTTGAGGGTGGCCATGGCGGCCGCGAATTCGCCGGCCTGCTGGATGGAAGCGCCTTTGATGCGTTGATAGAGATAGCCGGCCATATAGGTATCGCCGCAGCCGGTAGCATCGACCACGGAGGTTGTCGGGATATAGGCGGGAATGGTGTGGAAGTCCTGGCCGTCGAAAATTACCGAACCCATGCTGCCAAGGGTGATCACCACTTCCTTTACACCCCAGCCGGCGAGAAGCCGGGCTCCCTCCTCGATGTCGTCCTGGCCGGTCAGCACGGCCATTTCGTATTCGTTGACCTTGAGGGTATGAATGTATTGAAGACCCCCGATCTTATCACACCAGTCTATCGGCAGCACATTCTGGTCTTTGACTTCCCGGAGATAGCCCTGGGCGTCGAGAGAGACCTTGCCTTTTGCGGCGAGGGTGCGGATGACGTCGACGGGAATGTCGCCGGCGAGCAGGGGGCCGAGGTGGAACACCATCGCATCGGCGTCTGTCAGCCGGTCGGCGGTGAAGGGATCGGCCTGGCCGATGACCCGCTGGGTGCGGTGATCCTGGTTGCCGGAATAGATATTTTCGAAGTAGACGGTTTGGGCGCTGGGCAGAACGGTGACATCGATGCCTTGTTCGCGGAGCTCGAAGACCGAGGGCATATCCGCTTCCGCGAGCGCGGTGATAAGCTTATAGCGGATGTCAAGCCGGGATACGGCATTAGAGAAATAGAAGGCGGTGCCGCCGGCCATGTGAACGACCGAGCGGGGGGTAACGACCTTGTCATGCGTGATATGGCCGATGCAGATGAGTTCTTTCCTGTCCATCGTGCGAAATTACCACTTTTTTGGGGCCCGGATGATTAAAATTGGGCTTGACAGTATTAAAATTTGTTTGTTACTTTGTATTTCAAAGTACTTTTTAACCATGAAACGATTCCATTGGGTTTATTTTTTGCTGACCCTATTGATCCTGGCCTTGGAGCTTTATATCGCCGAGTGTACACATGATGCAATTATCCGGCCGTACGGCGGGGACTATCTCTGCGTGATCTTCCTGTATACCCTTATTCGAAGTTTTTGGGCCCTGCCCGTGCGGCCGCTGGCGCTCTGGATCTTTGCTTTTGCCTGTTTTGTGGAAGTGACGCAGTATTTTCATCTCGCCGATCGGTTGGGCTTCACCAAACCCTCGTTTATCCGGACCCTGATGGGATATACCTTTACCTGGGTGGATATCGGTTGTTATGCGCTGGGCATCAGTACAGTACTTATCCTCGAACGACTAACCAATAAAAATGCCACTCTTCGTACATCCTGACTCTATCGTGCGTACCATCTGGGGGCGCAGCGACACGGTGCTGCTGATCTTCGCCGGCGCTTCGGCGGAGTTCGCGCTGAACAAGTCGGTGGACTGGCTGTATTTCACGGGCAAACTGCCGGCCGATCCGCTGGGACGGCTGTTCAGCACGGTGGGCTATGCCCAGCAGATCGTCTTTGCCGAAGAAGACCGCGCAAATGGGGCGATCGACCATATCACGGCGATACATAAAGGAGTGGAGGCGAACCGGGGAGCCCGGATCCCGGCCGGCGCTTATCTCGACGTGCTCTTTATGCTGATCCACTATTCGATCGCCGGCTACGAGCTGCTGGAGCGACGCCTCAACTTCGCGGAGAAGGCAGAGGTGTTCGACGTGTTCCAGCGGGTCGGCCGGCGCATGGGGCTGACCGGTATACCGGGCGACTTTGCCGCCTGGGAAGGGATGCGGCGGCAGGCCGTCCGGGACAACCTCGAGGTCAGCTCGTTCTCTCATGACCTCTACCGGCGTTACCGGAAGAGCCTTGGGCCCGTCCGCTATGCCTTGCTGATCCATGCGCAGGTGCTGCTCGTCCCCGGCCGGGTGCGGCGACTCCTCGATCTGCCGTCGATCCATTGGCTGTACCCCGTGGTACAGGTGTATAAATTGTGCCGGTGGCTGCGAATGGACAAGGGGATCAAGGCGATATTGCTGCCGCCGCGATACCGGCAACAGGTGTTTGGGCTGGAACGGAAAATGGGTTAAATTAGTGGACTATTCATTCATTATCTCCATTGCCATGCAAACACGCCGCGACTTCCTTCAGAAAATGACCGGTTCGGTCCTTGCGCTCTCTGCCTTGTCCTCCTTCACCGAAAAGAAATACGAGGGTCCGGTCCTCCGCGTAGCCATCATGGGCCTCGGCAGCTATGGGACGCGTGTGGCGGAGGCCATGAAGTCCTGTACCAAGGCGAAACTGGTCGGAGTCATCAGCGGCACGCCGTCGAAAATAAAAGCCTGGCAGACCAAATACGGCATCCCGGAAAACAACTGCTATAACTACGAGAATTTCGACCGCATCCGCGACAATCCCGATATCGACGCGGTCTACGTCATCACGCCCAATGGGCTGCATCACAACCAGGTCATTCGCGTCGCCCAGGCCAGGAAGCATGTCATTTGTGAAAAACCGATGGCCGTTAACGCCAAAGAAGGACAGGAGATGGTCGATGCCTGTCAGAGCGCAGGGGTGAAGCTGCTGGTGGGCTACCGGATGCATTTCGAGCCGCATACGCTGGAGATCATCCGGATGCGCAAGGCCAATGAGTTCGGTAAGGTCCTCTTCTTCCAGGGATTGTCGGGGTTTATTATCGGAGATCCGACCCAATGGCGGTTGAACAAGGCGCTATCGGGCGGTGGAGCGATGATGGACATCGGCATCTATTCGATCAACGGTTCCCGCTATATGATCGGGGAAGACCCCATCTGGGTCACCGCACAGGAGACCAAGACCAACCCGGTAAAATTCAAGGACGGCGTGGACGAGACTATCCAGTTCCAACTGGGCTTCCCCGGCGGTGCGACGGCGTCCTGCCTGTCGACGTACAGCCTGAACAACCTGGATCGCTTTTTCCTCGACGGCACCCAGGGGTTTGCGGAGTTGCTACCGGCTACGGGCTACGGGCCCATCGCCGGACGGACGCATAAGGGCGAGATCAACCAGCCGGTGACCACGCATCAAACCGTCCAGATGGACGAGATGGCCGGCATCCTTCTCGAAGGACACCAGCCGGTGGTAGCGGTCGATGGACATGAAGCGGTCAAGGACCTCAAGATCATCGATGCCATCTACGCAGCCGTGAGGAGCGGTCAGAAAGTGGATCTGCACCTTTAGCTCTCCACCTGGAAGGAAATAGGCAACTCCAACCGTGTTTTTACCTTCTTCCCGTGCAGGGTTCCGGGTTTCCATTCCGGCATATTGTTAACCACGCGTAATGCTTCCTCGTCGAGGCCGTTTCCTACGCGTTGCGGGTTGATCAGCTTTGCCTTTGTAATATGCCCATTCTCATCGACGATGAATGAAACGCGGACAATCCCCGTGACGTCATTGTCTATCGCGTCCTGCGGGTATTTGATATGATTGTTCACATAGTTGTCCAACGCCTGCTGACCGCCGGGAAACTCCGGCGCGATGGCGCCGGCCATCGGTTCGGTCACCACGATCTTTGCCGTTGCCTTCTTGGTCGAGACCTTTTTTGGGGGCGTCGTTGTAACGGGCTGACCTGCGGGGGTGGCGCCGGAGGCCGGATTCGTTACCGCCGTGCTGCTATCGGAAGGAGAAGGATTGCTTGTTCTATAATCGTTGCTATTACAAGCAACCGAGGTGAGCGCCAGGAGGGCTGCCGCCACCGGTAATGCGAAGAACGGATGTTTTTGTTTCGTTTGCATAAAGTCCCTTTTTAGTCATCGGATACCAATAAGGATTCAAAGAAGATGCCAGTGCACAAGCAAAGGAGCGCGTTGCCGCCGCTGGGGAGCTTTTTGCCCAGACCTATTCATACACTTTGATTTTGGATACATCGGATATTTATGTATATTAGCGGTATGGTCTATTCAACCGAATTATTAAAGGGGACGCTGAAAACTATCGTGCTGAAGCTGCTGGCCGACAATAAAAAGATGTATGGCTATGAGATCACGCAGAAAGTGAAGGAGATCACCGGCGACAAGATCCAGATCACCGAGGGGGCGCTATATCCAACGCTACACGCGCTGGAAGCGGACAAGCTGGTGACCACCGAGGTGGAGTATATCGGCAAGCGGGTGCGAAAATATTATAGTCTCAGCCCGGCGGGGAAGGTGAGGACGAAAGAGAAGATCAACGAGCTGACGTCCTTCATCCAGACGATGACGCTGTTACTCGAACTTAAACCAAAATCGATCTAAATGGCAACGCTGACCGACGAGCAGGTGGACTTTATTGCGCGGGTGATCCGGCACCATGGTATCCGGCTGCAGGACCTGCAGGACAACCTGCTGGACCACATCTGCATCCTTGTGGAACAAGGGCTGCAGCAGGGTGGGAGCTTCGAAGAGGTGTTGGCGAGGGTTTTTCGAAGCTGCTACCGGAAGGAATTGTACGAGCTGGAGGAAGAAGCGCTGTTTCTGTCTTCGGTGAAAGGGCCCCGGCTGGTGCTGAGCCGCGGCAAATTTTTCCGTCTCGTCTTTGGGGTTCTTTTGGCCCCGTATGTCCTATATTTTCTGCTCGCGTTGTTGCACTGGCTGCCGGCAGCGTATGACGTGGTACCCATGGTCATCTTCCGCTGGACCCTGGTCGGCTGCTTATGGCCACTGCTTTGTCTCGCAGTGATCTATTTTACGCCCGAACGGCTCGATCCGCTGATCCCGCGTCATTCCAAGGTGATGCTCGGGGGCGGATCTCTGATCCGGGTGTTCCGGTTCGAGGCGTCGTTGGTATAAAAAAGGTTCCGCGGGTGTGATTTTTTGCCCTGTCCGGCGTATCATTATCCCGGATATGCAGGAGCAATTCCTTCAACAGATAGAAGCCAATAAAGGCATCCTTTTCAAGATCAGCCGATCGTTCTGCCACGGCAGGGCCGATCAGGAGGACCTGCGCCAGGAAATGCTGCTCCGGCTTTGGAAGGGGCTGCCCCGTTACGACCCGGCCTTTGCCTTCACCACGTGGATGTACCGCGTGGCGTTGAACGTGGCGATCTCCTGGCAGCGACAGGCAAAGAGAAACTCCGGCACGGTCCCGTTCATGGACATGCATGGCGAGATGGCTGATGGGGCGGATGGAACCCACCCGCGACAATACCCCCTGGAGGACCAACACTCGCCGATGATCCTGCTGCAAAAACATGTCGCCGCCCTGAAGGAACTGGAGAAAGCGCTGATGCTGCTCTATTTCGAAGAAAAGAGCTATCGCGAGATCGCGGAGATCATGGGCATCACGGAGACGAACGTGGCCACAAAGGTGAGCCGCATCAAGGAGAAATTGAAACAAGCCATTCTAAACGACAAAAATTTGGTTTATGGACGATCTTGAACTCAACACGCTGTGGAAGGAATATGACCGGAGGCTGGAGGAAAGCCGGGTGTTGAACCTGCAGACCTGGGCTGTTCACCGCCAAACCTTTGAATGGCTGCAAACCCAAAAGGTCCGCTCGAGGCTGCGGCCGATGGGCGTCTTCAAGGGCTGGGCGGTGTTCCTGGGGGTCATCTGGGTGCTGTTTCTGGGCCTGCTGGCCGTGGGTGATCATGGGAAACACCCGTGGTTCACGGGGTCGATCGGCATTATTTTCCTTTTCAACGTTTATGCTATCGTTGCCTATCTGCGCCAGATAGCGCTTATCCGGCAGATCGACTATACCGACCACATCGTAGAGACCCAGGAGAAACTGGCCGCCCTGCAAGCCTCGACCTTGCGGTCCACGCGCATCCTGTTCCTGCAGACGCCGTTCTTTTCAACCTGGTTTTGGAGTCAGCGAATGATCACCGGCAACGCCGTGGGATTCTGGGCCATCTCCGTACCCGTCGCACTGTTGCTTACTCTTGTGGCAATCTGGCTCTACCGGAATATCACGCTGGCCAATGCGAACAAGAAATGGTTCCGGCGGCTGATCGGCGGGATCGAATGGTCCCCGATCCTCCGGGCGATGGAATATCTGAAGGAGATCGACGAGTTCAAGTACCGCTAGCCGTGGCCGCGGCCAGATCCCTCTTCGCCTTACCCAGACCGACCTTATAGGCATCGGGCGTTCCACTGATCTTCAGGTTGATAAAATGGACCCGCTTGTCCTTGTCGCGGTACTCGATGGCATCCACCTGGCTGGGATCCACCTCCTCCTGTTTCTTCCCGAACAGCTTTTTGAACCCGATCGACGTCACCATCTTGAGGGGGACGCGGATATAGTATTCCATCTGCATGTTGAGGGATTGTTTGCCGGCGATCTCCATAAAACCGAGCGAGGAATTGATGTTCATATCGGGGATGATCACGGCGCCGTTGCGGAAGGCCAGGGTATTGCGGAGGGTATCGAAGCGCACCATCATGAGGTTCTTATCCGTAAAGTAGGAGGCCATGGCCTTCATGGGCGCGAAGTTGATGAGGACCCCATTGAGTATCTCCAGGTCCATCTGAGCCGTGGACTGATCGACGATGGGCGTCAGATCGGGATGGATCAGGAGCGTGCTGCGGATCTGCCCGCTGATGATCCCTTTTATGTTCTTGTTGATCATGATGTCCTCGCCGAAATTATCCAGCTTCAACATCAGCTTCTCGATATTCATGTCCTCCACGCTGAGCTTGCTGTCGAGCGTGATCTTTTGGGCATTGGCGCCGTCGAAATGCGCGTTGGCGGTCATCCGCCCACCGGCCATCTCCGCATAGAAGGTGTCGAGATAAATCTGTTGGGTGGCCAGCATTCGACCCGAGGTGGAGAGGTTCTTGATGCCGATCCTGTGATACCGGATGCGGCCGATATTGATACGGGCGTTGAAGTCGATAAAGGGAACGCTGAAGAGATTGAACCCGGCGTTATGCGCCGCGGGGGTCGACTTTGCCGCGACGGTCGTGGCCATCGGCGCCGCGGCAGTGTCGGGTGTTGCGGTGGTCTCCGGTGCATCCTGGCCCGCGGTGGCGACATAGTTCGACAACTGGTCGACGTCCAGCAGCCGGGAGCTGAACTGGAGGAAGTTCTCTTTCTTCCGGCGGAGGGTGTCTTTCCCGGTGTAGAGCCGCATGCTGCAATTGAAATCGGTGTTGCCGATCTTTCCCCTGAAGGTGTCGAGTTTGATGAAATTATCGGCGAACTTGATGTTGCCATTCACGCTGTCCAACCGGTAATGGTGTTTTTGCAGCATGCCGGAGATATTGGCGATATGGATATTCGCAAATTTGAAGACCGAATCATAACGCAGCTCGGTCTTACTCCGCAGCCAGATATTGGAGCCGACCTCCTGCCGGTAGTCCTGGGGCACGAATTGCCGGCTCTTGCGGCCGAGGAGATCGCGCATGGCCAGGCGTTGAGACTTGAGATCGAAGGCCAGCAGGGTCTTCCCCTTCTTCACTTTCCCGAACCAGAGAGCATAGTTGTTGACCCGGCCACGGAACTGGATATCGCTGCTGTCGATACTGCCGGCAAAGTTGCGTAGCAGCACTGAGGTATCCCCGATGGTGAGGTCGGCGCCGAAATTCTTAAAGGCGTGCGGGTAGTTCTTAAAGGCGGCTGAGAGGCCGGCGATGCTGAACTTACCCTTGGGCAGGGGATTGGGATGCTGCAGCTCCTTTACGGAAGTCTCGAGGGTGAGCCCGATATTGAAGCCATAGATCTCTTCTCTGGCCTTGCGATTCTTTGTCGTGTCGGCGTTGAACAGCTCCCGCAGGACCAGCTTGTTGCTATTGGCGTGGAGCTTGAGCACCACGGGCTTCTCCTGGTGATGGAAGAGGGCCGGCAGGTCGGTGAGCGAACCTTCGAGATGGAGATCGGAATTGCCCACGTTGCAGCTCAGCGTGTCGAGGTCGACAAAGCCGTTCTTCATCGCGGCGTGGAGGTTGAGGTGTTCGATGAGATAAGGATAATTGGGCACGCGGAAGGTGAGATTGGTCACCTTCAGCTCACTCTGGATGCCTTCAGTGAGTTGGCTCATCGTTTTGTCGTCGGTGAGGTCGACCAGCTCCTTAAAATTCATTTTCAGATCGACGTGGCCCGAGAGGCGTTCGAGGTCTTTGATACCGAGAAAGGCGCCGATAAAGCCGAGTTCCAGTTCGCTGCGGATCTGCATGAAGATCTTCGGGTCGGTGAAATCGCGCATCACGAAATTGCCCTTGAAGATGCCTTTCTCGGGTCGGGCGCTCATGTCCATGAGCCGAAGCTCGGACGTCTTTAGCGATCTGTCTGCGCCATTCGTATAGAATCCCTTGAAGGAAAGCGAGTCGAGTTTCTTCTTCGCCTCCGTATTGTGCAGCCAGGCGTTCTTACAGGCGAAGTTGAGGGCGATCAGTGGTTGCTGCCCCGCTTTGATGGCCCCTTTCACGGTGCCGTCGAAGCTCAGCTCGCCATCGTATTTGAAATGTTTCAACTCTTTGGCAACGGATGCGGGCGCGAAGGCAAAGAGCTGGCGGAAGTCGGGTTTGTCCCCCTTTATCCGCAGGTCGACGACCGGGTCGTGAAGAAGGTCGACGGTGCCCGTGATATTGAAGGCCGCGTCCTCGAGCTTTAATTTGCCGAGCGGCAGGCGCAGGAATTTCTTCTTTTCGTCAAAGGAGAGATTGATGTCGGTCTCGATATGTTTGTGCCGGAAGAGCGTGGTGTCGCCGGGCCGGAAAAAGTCGAGGACAAAGCTACCTTTGCTTTCGGCGGCGATCTTGCTGCCGTCGTCGCGAAGGGCCGTCTGGATGCGGGGAATATCGGCTTCGATACGCTGGCCGCTTTTGGGGTCGCGGTAGGTGATGCGCATGTTCTTTAGGACGAACTTTTTGATATCGAGGTCGAGCGGTTGGGAGCCGGGAGCCGCCTTTGCCGTGGTGTCGGGAGCGATGGCGACGGCTTCGACGAGATTGAGCTGGCCCGTGCTGTCCTGCACGAGGTCGAGGTGGCCGTTCTTGAGCAGGATCACTTTAACGTGATATTGCTGGTTGAGGATATCCTTTATGCTGAAGCCCACGAACATCCGCTCGGCCTCGTAGATCGGGGTCACGCCCGAGATCTTGGTGGGCAGTAGCTTGACGTTCTTCAGGCCGATGGAGATGTAGGGGAAGTTCTGGACGAGGGAGAGGTCGCTGCCGCCGACGACCAGCTCGCCGGGAAGTTTCTTATTCAGCTCGGTGACGGCTAACCTGACAAGCCGTTCCTGTTGGGTATAGAGGATGCCTGCGGCGATCCCTACCAGCAGGATCAGAAGAAAAATGGGGATTAAGGTCCAGCGAAGAATCCGTTTGCGCGTTTTTGAAGTCATAGGTAGATTGGATACGATGTAAAAACGAATGAACGCAAGATAAATTATCCGTTTGAAATATGGATTTTAGCAGCGCTTTAGCCGCATGGTTTTGGCAGGCCGTTGGCTTTTGGATTACTTAGCCGGCGCGTCCGCGGCCGGAACCAACCGCGCGTGGAGGTCGGGCGCCGTTTTTATCGGGTCGAGGGGGAACATGGGCCGTTGGATGCGCTTATAGGGCAGCCGGGAGAGGTCCTGGTCGACGCCGCCGGGGGTGAGGGCCATCAGCCAGGCTGCGCGCATGGCGTAGAGCTCCGGCTCGAGGTAGCCGATCTTGACCACGACGATCGCCGCCTTACGCGGCTGGAGGCCGAGCCGCGTGAAGTCCACCTCCCTGTGATAGGGTTTTCGTTTTTGCGTAACGATGACTCGGACGCTGCCGACGCGGATGACCGTTTCGATTTCGGCATCCTTATCCCCCTTGACGATGGATTCGACGACGCCATGGAGTCTCACAGGCGGTGCATAGCGATGATCGACTGCGGCGCCCGCGGTAGCGTCGATAGTCGCGCCGACTCCTGCTTTTAGCGCAGCCTTTACCACGTCGGGCCCCGGGATGGAGGCATAGATCAGCGTCAGACCGTTGGCCGGCTTAAACTCAGGACGGGCAAGGATCTGCTGAAGAGTCCAGGTGACATCGCCGGCGCCGCCCGCCGTGGGGTTATCACCGCAGTCACTGATAAAGAACGGATGGAGCGGACTTTTCGCGGCGCTGTCGAGGCATTCTTTCAACGTACCGGTAGGCGCGACGAAGACGAATTGCGACCGTGCCTTCCAGAAGGTCTGCGCCAGATGTTCCGCCGTCCTGGTGACGGTGGCTTTGTCGTCGCCGGTGACCATCACGACCGCATGGTTACGGGGTTCGTCAGCCCAGGCATACCCGATCCAGATCGCCGCGTCGACGATGCCCGGCTGCGCGGCGGCAGGCGCCACGGCTTTATAGATAGACTTACCCGGTTCTATCCGCGTGCTCGTCTTCTCCCCGGGAAGAAGGATGGGAATAGGGATCCAGGCCTTGTAAGCCGGCCGACCTTTGCCGGTTTCGAGCCGGGTGAGCAAGTTGGTCACAGCGCGGCGTTTGGTTTCCATGGCGTCTTCGTGCGGCGCCATGCGATAGCAGGTGATGAGATCGGTATTCAGTGCAAGCCGCCAGGAGACGTTGCCATGCAGGTCCATGGAAGTGGAGATCAGCGTTTTTGTGCCCACCAGCTTGCGGATGCGGGTAATGAAGTCTCCTTCGGGATCGTCGAGGCCGACGACGCTCATCGCGCCGTGGATATCGAAGAAGATTCCGTCGTAGGGGAGCTGCTTTTTTAACTCGTCGAGCGTCTTGTTTACGAGTGATTCATACGCCGCGCGCATGACGGCGCCGCCCGGCAAGGAGTGACCGGTGATCGTGGGTATCCAAATTGCGCTGTGACGCAAGACGGAGTCGGGAGCGAGAAAAGGATAGGTATCGAAGACGGCAGGGCCGTATTGAGCGTGGAAGGCGGGTTCTTCAGTCAGAGCGGGGGAAAACGTGCTGGACTCGATCCCGAGGCCGCAGATGGCGATACGGGGGAGGGGAGCGGCCTCGGTGGCCACTGAAAGAACAAGCAGGAAGAGGAAGGTGGCTTTCAATGCAACAGTTTTTGGTTGACAAAGTAACGGAATTCATCATGGACCATTTTGCAATTATTTTGCAAACCCCACGCTCGTTTTGGAGAATTGGGCTATATTTAATGCAAATTAATTGCAACTATGGAAAAGCAAAGAAGAAGCGCACTAAAGAAATTATTGTTGGCGATGGGCGGCGCCCTTGGCATCGGCACGTTGGCAAAGGCAGAAAGCGTTGCTGCCGCACCGGCCGCGAAGCCCGCTGCTCCCGCGGAGAAAGAGGCTATAAATGTCGTTATGGACCAGGAAGTTCCGCTGTTCTCGCAGATAACGAAATTCAATGGAATGGTATTTATCGCCGGCCAGGGCGCGCACGTCGAGCCCTTCGAGATCAAGGCGCACACCGAGATCGTGCTGAAGGGCCTGGAGAAGCAGCTGATCGCAGCAGGCTCTTCGATGGAGAAAGTGCTGAAGGTGCATGTGTACCTGAATGACATCGCCGATTATGCGGGGATGAACGAGGTATTCAAAGGAAGGTTTGGGGCCAAGCCGCCGGTGCGTACAACCGTAGCCGTTGCCAAGGGCGGGGTTCCGGGAAATTCGTTGGTCGAAATGGATTGTATCGCTTATGTATAGGTTTCTACGGGTGCTCATACTGCTCTGCGCCGTCTCCTCCGTACGGGCGCAGGGCTATACCCTTGTCATTAAGGGAGGAACGGTCATCGATCCCAAAAATAATATCAACGCGGTGATGGATCTCGCGGTAAGCGACGGCAAGATCGTCCGGGTCGCGAAGGACATCGATGCGCATGGCGCCCTACAGGTCGTGGACGCCCGTGGACTGCTCGTCGTGCCGGGGCTTGTCGATCTGCATACCCATGTCTTCTTTGGTACCGATCCGTCGAGGGCCTATGACGGCGGCAATGCCGCGATCCCGCCCGACGTCTTCAGTTTCCGGACAGGGGTGACGACGGTTGTCGACGCCGGCTGTTCGGGCTGGAAGGATTTTCCGACCTTCAAGCGGGAAGTGATCGATGTGGTCAGGACAAGGGTGCTGGCCTTCCTGAACATCAATGGCGCCGGGATGCGCGGGAGCCCGTATGAACAGGATCTGCGGGAGATGGACGGGAAAATGGCCGGGATCACGGCCCGTCAATACAAGGACTTCATCGTCGGTATCAAGGTCGCGCATTATACCGGTCCGGAGTGGACACCGATAGACGAGGCCGTAAAGGCCGGGAACATCGCGAATATCCCGGTGATGATCGATTTTGGCGGTCATAAGCCGCCGTTGTCGATAAAGGAGCTTTTCTTCGATCATTTGCGCCCCGGGGACATCTTCACCCATTGCTTCGGCCAACTGGACACGCGGGAATTCATCGTCGATACGCTGACGCATGCGGTAAAGCCCTTTGTGCGCGAGGCGCAGCAGCAGAAAGGAATCGTCTTCGACGTGGGCTATGGCGAGATCAGCTTTGCCTTTTCACAGGCCATCCCTGCCGTGAAGAGCGGCTTCTATCCCAATTCGATCAGCACCGATATCCATGCACACAGCATGAACAATTCGATGCGGGACATCCTCAACTGCATGTCGAAATTTGTGGCGATGGGGATGCCCGTGCCCGATGTTATCCGGGCAGTGACATCGAATCCCGCGAAGGAGATCAAACATGAAGAGCTGGGAAACCTGTCCGTGGGATCGGTCGCCGATATCGCTATCCTCAACCTGGAAAAAGGCAGGTTCGGACTCTACGACTATACCGGCTACCGGATCGAAGCAGCGCAGCGGTTCGCCTGCGAAATGACGGTCAGGGCCGGGAGGATCGTATACGACCTCAACGGGATCGCACAGCCGATCGTGGCGCCCAGGCCGATGACGGCGAACGGGGCGACGCATTGAGTTAGATGCGTCCGGCCGGCGCGATAGGCGCGAACCTATGCTGCGCGCGGCCGGCGCGATAAGTTTTAGAAGTCGAGCTTCGGAGTCACGCGGTTGACCGACCACTTGGTAGAAGGCGTTGCGCTCAGGCGGATGATCTGATCGGGGTTCTCGACGGTGATATGATACGAGGTACGTCCGTTCAGTTCGGCTTTGTACAGCCCTGTGATCCAGTAGTTGCCATATTCTTTTTTGATGGACTTCTGGAGCCGGGCGGGCAATTTGTCGGAGAGGATATTATGAATGACGGGAGAGCTCTTGCGGGCGGGCATCCCTCCTTCTGCGGCGTGGGCCTTAACGGTCGATACGGCGAAGCAGACGAGAACAGGAAGAATGAACTTTTTCATAAGGTATTGTTTTACATTTTTGCGCGCTTAAAACGGCCGGCGACATCGATCTAGTATGTCGCAGGCCCTGTTATTTAACGAATACCCCACTTACCCCTATCCCTTTTTTTATTATCTTGCTGATAGTCAATTGTGTAATATTTTATGAAGCACGTATCCATATTGGTCCCCGATGGGGAATGCAGTATCACGACGATCGAAGGCACGTACCAGATCCTGTTGCGGGTGAATGACTGGTTGACAGAGGCAGGGGAGGAGCCGATGTTCGACGTTCAGTTGGTAGGGCAGAGCACCGAAGTCCAGATGAAGGCCGGACGTTTTCGGATACACCCCGACGTTTGCTTTACGGCCGTGACGCGGACCGGGCTGATCCTCATCCCTTCGGTGCATGGAGATAAGGCGCGCATCAACGAAGAGAACCGGCCGTTGCTCGACTGGGTGGCGGATCAATACCGGCGGGGCGCAGCGGTGGCTTCGATGTGTATCGGGGCCTTCCTGCTGGCGGGGACGGGCCTGCTCAACGGGCGAAGCTGTACCACGCACTGGGATTTCGCGCACGAGTTCCGGCAGATGTTTCCCGCGGTAAACCTGGTGGAGGACAAGATCATCACCGACGAGAACAATATCTACACCAGCGGGGGCGCCTATTCCTGGCTCAACCTGATCCTTTACCTCGTGGAAAAATACTGTGGCCGGGACATGGCGGTCACCTGTTCCAAAGGCTTCCAGGTGGATTTTCAGCGGGTTAGCCAGTCACCGTTCATCATCTTCAGCGGCCAGAAGGATCATGAGGATGAGGCTGTGCAGGCCGCACAGGAGTATATCGAAAAGAACTGTCATTGCAAGATCACGGTCGACGAGCTGGCGGAGCGACTGATCCTGGGGCGTCGCAATTTGGAACGGCGATTCAAAAAAGCGACGGGCAATACCGTGATGGAATATATCCAGCGGGTGAAGATGGAGGCGGTGAAGAAGAGCCTCGAGACTTCGCGGTTGGGCGTGAATGAGGTGATGGATCGCGTGGGGTATACGGATCCGAAGGCCTTTCGGATGACGTTCAAGAAGGTGACGGGGCTTTCGCCGTTGCAGTATCGGAACCGGTACAACCGCGAATACGCCTAGCCACTGCCCGCAGCCTTGGGGCTAGTCCTCCCGCAGACTTTTTATCACCGCAGTTGCGCCAGCAGCGGGTTTGGGGTCAACGCAACAGGGTAGGGCCGACGCAGGTTGCGCCAGGCGATAAGGAGGGAATTCTTGAGCATGGCGCCGGCCGCCCGGTTTTGTCGGGCCGCTGTCGTGAAGGTCGGGGCGCAGGAGGGGAATGTTGCATCGGATTGCCTAGTTTCGCGTATGATCACCAGGTTCGCTTCGGTCTATTGTGTTTTGATTATTTTAAGTACCGGTTGTTCGAATGCATTAAAAGATACCGGTCATTACGTCGTCCGGGATACCCTTCCTCATGATTCGGCATTGGCCATAAGGCGACGCATCCTCCAGGTCGACAATGGGTTTTTCGAGCCGCATTCATATGGCGGTTCTTTTACCCTCCCGTACCGGCTGTTGTCACCGGCCGCGTTTGCGCCGGAGCGGCGGTATCCACTGGTGCTCGTGCTGCATTCTTCGGGCACACCGATCGGCACGGATAATACCAGCCAGCTGGGAGTGCTGGCAAAATACTGGGCGCAGCCTTCCATCCGGAAGAGATTTCCCGCTTTTGTGGTAGCGCCGCAATTTCCCCGGCGGAGTTCCAACTATGCAGCCGACAGCAATCGGAAAGTATTGGTCTCGCAACCCGATCCCTGCCTCGACGATGCGCTGGAGCTTGTGGATTCGCTGATAAAAGCGCTGCCGGTGGATCCCAGACGGGTGTATGTTGTCGGCTTTTCGATGGGTGGGTCCGGCGTGATCAATTCACTCGACCGGCGTCCCGATCTGTTTGCGGCAGGGATCGCCCTTTCGGGGATCCCGGATTTTAGTCGGCTGGAGGCGCTGAGCCGGATCCCGATCTGGCTGGTGCATGGAAACGGGGACAGGGAGAATCCCATGGCAACGGATTCCCTCCTTTACCACGAGCTATCGGCGATGGGTGGGCGGATCAAATTCTGGGAGATCGCGGGAATGGACCATATGATCGATCCCGGATTGCTGACGGGAGATGCGATGCCGGTCTGGTTGTTCCGGCACCGGAGAGAGGGAACAAAATAATTTGCGGCAACCGGGCGGAGTTGCTTACCCTCTGCAAAGAGACGAACCAACCGGGTTATCGCTTGCGGACAATCCTGTGCGATTTCAGGGAGTGATCCCCTATTGGTAAAGGCGATAAAGAGAATAGAGCACCTTCTCGTCGTTCATCCCCCAGGTCCTGGTGGTATCCGATTCAAAATGCCGTTTGAAGGCCATGGCCGCGGCGGCGCTATCCTTTGTATCATAGCCGATGAGGCGGAGGGCGGTCAGGGTGCTGAAGCCGCCGGGGACGCAGATCCCGGTGGTATCGCTGTACCAGAGCCCGAACCCTTTGTCGGAAAGGTCCTTCCAGGGAAAGAAACTGCTGGGGTCGTTCTTGCGGGTGGGGGCGATATCGCCATGGCCGATGAAATTCGCGGCCGGGATATTATAGGTTGTCTTGAGCCGAGTCAGCAGGCGGACCAGGCTGTTGATCTGCTCGGGTGGGAAGGGTTCGAAGCCATTGTTGTCCAGTTCGATGCCGATGGAGATGGAGTTGACATCGGTGATGTTTCCCCATTTGCTGAGGCCGGCCTGCCAGGCGCGGAGATAGTCATTGAGCATATGGTAGACGGTGCCGTCGCGGCAGATGACATAGTGTGCGCTCACTTGGGTGCGGGGAGCGGTGAAGGTCTGCAGCGTCTGTGGGCAGCTGTTCTGCGCGGTATGGTGGATGATGACGAAGTTCGGCTTGCGGAGGTTGAAATTAGTGGTGCCGACCCAATAAGGGGCGGGCGGGACAGAGTCGACCCCGGCGGGCAGGGGGCGTTGACGGATGGTCCGGGCGTAACCTTTCACCTGTTGCCTGTAGGACTTGTTTGCGGCCTTGTAAGGGTTGGGCGTACAGGCGGCGAGGACGAGAATGCCGCCCAGGGACAGCAGGGTCTTGCGGATGCGATAGAGAAGGAACATGAACAAATGTAAAAAATTGTAACAAATCGCAGTGATTATCCGTATTTTCCTATCCCAAAACCTACAGGATGAAACACCTACTTGTCACCATTCTTTTTTTCCCGGCGACGGCGCTGCTGTCGCAGGCGGATGCCCAATCTCTTGTCAATACGAATTGGAAGGCCTATATCGGCGAACCGGTGAATGATACGCTGGTGCTGCATATCAAGACCGATTCTTCCTTTGTGACGGATCGCAGCGGAGCGGCCGTTGTTCGTTCCGTCTGCAAGATCAAGGGCGATACCCTTTCGCTGGATGACGTTGACGGACAGTTTGCCTGTCCGAGCATGGTTGGAAGATACAAGGTCGCGCAAACCGCCGAGCAATTGGTCTTCACACTCATCGACGATCCCTGCGACGGCCGCGCCGGGGCGTTGCCGGCGACGAAATGGATGCGGGCGCCGGATCCCGCGAAGAAATAGGGTCGGCTTTTTATACTCTGAAAATCTTGTTGAGCAGACGCGCGGTCTGGCGGATCGAATCCGTCAGGGCCTCCACATTCTCTTTATACACCGGTGTGCCGTTGTGCGCGGGCGACGTGGGAACATCGTCGGTCCGTCCGGGCTTCCGGCGCCATTCCAACAGGCCGTAGCAACAGAAGATAAGCGTTTCGGTCAGGAGGCCTGCGGTGAGAGCGATATTGCCGAACTCAAGCGTTTCGATCTTGGCCCAGGCGCCGAAGATGACGATGGCGGCGCCAAAAGAGAAGGCGGTGTTGAGTATCTTGTCGAGCATAGGATCATTTTGCTCAAATATACATAGGATTCAGATGCATTTATAACCGATATTGTTAAAATTTCTTCGCGGCTGGCTGATCTTTGGGCTTCCACCAGCGGAGCTTGCCTTCCATCCGGCCGCGGAGAACGGCAAACATGAGCTCTACCTGATGTGCGGGAATATCCAGGTTTGTGAAAGAGATGGCAGAGGCGGATGTGGTCTGCAGCGAGGTGCGCGACATGCGCTGGGAACTGCTGACCTCGCTGACCCTGCCGGGCGGCGGGACGATCGGGGTCTATGAGCCGAGGCATGCGCGGCCGCAGGCGGCTAAATAGGTGTATGATCGAGGCCTTGCGGTCGGCCGGTGGGGCTGACCGAATGGCCGCCAAATAAAATTTGGTAAACCGAATGGTTAAGCATAATTTTACTTAACCATTCGGTTTTGTATTTTAAATTCATCGTATGAAAGCGAGAAGAGATGTTTTCCAGGCCATTGCCGACCCTACACGGCGGGCCATGATCGGGCTCTTAGCGAGCCAGACCCTTACGCTGAACACCGTTGCCGAGAACTTTCAAATGAGCCAGCCGGCGGTGTCCAAGCACATGCGCATCCTGGCGGAATGCGGCCTGGTGGAGATCGTCAAGCTGGGACGCGAGCGGCATTGCCAGGCCCGGCTCGGCGCACTGGAGGAAGTGGCGCGATGGGCGGAACAATACCGGCTGTTCTGGAACAACCGCCTGGATACCTTACAGAACTTATTGAAAGATGAGGATTAGTACCGCTTATTTTTAATAACACTTCAAATTCAGTTATCATGGAATCCCTGGGAAAAATGATCGCGCCGGACACGCTTCGGTTCGAGCGCATACTTCGCGGCCCGATCGATCGGGTATGGAGTTATCTGACAGAATCGGAAAAACGCGGGAAATGGCTGGCCAAAGGGGAGATGGAGTTGGTGAAGGGCGGCAAGGTCACCCTGAATTTCCTGCACAGCGAGTTGAGCCCGGAGGCGGGGTCGCCGCCGGAGAAATACAAGGCCATGGAGAACGGTCACTCCTTTACGGGCACCGTCCTGCGGGTCGAGCCGCCGAAGCTGTTGTCGTTCACCTGGGAGGGAGGCACCTATGTCACTTTCGAGCTGGAAGAGACCGGCGACGACGTACTGATGATCGTCACGCATCGGAAGCTGCCCGTCACCGCGGGAGCGAGGATCAGCGTGCTTGGCGGCTGGCATACGCACCTTCATATCCTGCAGGCCAACCTGGAAGGAAGGACCCCGCCGAATTTCTGGACCCTGGACTCGCAGATGGAAGAGCGCTACGGCAACCGGCTGAACCCTCGTGCCGAGACGGGGATGCTCATCCGCAAGCCGGCGGCGGAAGTCTATGAGGCCTTTGTCAACCCGGACATCACCACGCAATTCTGGTTCACGCGGAGTACGGGGCGGCTCGAGAACGGCAAGACCGTGGAGTGGATCTGGGACATGTACGCGGTCACTTCGCGGGTGGTTGTAAAAGACCTGGTACCCGGCAAAAAGATCTGGATCGAGTGGGGGGCCGAGGGCTACCCGCGGACGAGGGTGGAATTTGACTTCGAGGTGGTGGAAACGGGGTTCACCTTTGTCCATATCGTCTGTGACGGCTTCAGCGGCGACGAGGACACGATACAAAAGATGGAAGTGGATATGGCAACAGGTTTTGGGTGGGTATTGGCCGGTGCAAAGGCCTGGCTGGAATTTGGCGTGCGGCTGAACCTGGTGGGGGACAGGTTCTATGGCGGCAGGAAATAGCCTAATTTTAGGCCATGGGAAACTATGCGCCTATCGGCAACCTGCGACTTTACTATGAGATCCACGGCGACGGCTATCCGTTAGTGTTGATCCATGGCGGCGGAAGTACGCTCGAATCGACGTGGGGGACGATCCTGCCGGAACTGGCCCGGGAGCACCGGGTGATTGCCGTGGAATTACAGGCTCATGGGCATACGCCGGATATCGACCGGCCTCTGAGCTTCGAGCAGGACGCCGACGATGTGGCCGCGTTGCTTACGCATCTGGCCATTTCCCAGGCGGACATAATGGGCTTCAGTAATGGCGGTACGACGGCATTGCAGATCGCGATCCGTCATCCTGCACTGGTTCATAAGTTGGTGCTCATCGCAGCCACGTTCCGGCGGGACGGGATGCCGCCGGGATTCTTCGACGGCTTCGACCATGCGCGGCTCGAGCACATGCCGCGACCGCTGGCCGAAGCCTACCTGAAAGCCAACCCCGATCCCGCGGGGCTGCAACGGATGTTCGACCGCGATGTGGCGCGGATGAAGGCTTTTACCGATATTCCCGATAGTGCTGTCCGGGGGATTGCGGCGCCCGCGCTGGTGATCAATGGTGACAGCGAGGTCATCCTTGCGGAACATGCGCTGGCGCTGTTCCGTACGCTGCCGAATGCGCGGCTGGCCATCCTGCCGGGCGGGCATGGGGATTATATTGGAGAGATCTGCAGTCCCGAAAAGAACGGGCCGATGCCGAAATTGGTGAGCGCGATGATCGGGGAGTTTCTTTTTTCAAGTGAGAAAAAATAAGAAAATGTCATTAAACGCCCCTACTATCGGGGTTTATCTAATCTGATAAGTCTATATATACCCGTTTATTGACGATATTATTACTAATACGTATATTTGGAATCGAATTAACGACCAAGCAAAACAAGATGGAGTCTAACAAGCCACAGCCAACAGAATTATTCAGCAGAATCCTTGCTGGAATGAAGAAGGCTTCCCGCAAATTGGTTGAAGAGAGTGCCGCTCAGGGTCGCTCTCTGGTCATCTCCATAAATGGCGAGGTTAAAAATATTCCCGCTAAAGAACTCTTGTCTGAGATATCCGGCAACAGTTGATTCCCAAAGGCTCGATTCTTGTCCATTCTTTAATTATTCAATATGGTCCAATGAGGTTCCTCTTTTACCCGGCCGTTCTCGCATTTCAACTAGCTGGTTTGTGGGCACAGGCGCAACAACCAGTGCACCTCGCAGCCCTGCCGCGGCCACTGTATTGGGAGAATATCCCCGTGGATTTCGAGGCCTCCGGCGCCCGGCTGGTGATCGAGTCGGGGGAGAAAACGGATATGTTCCGCGACCCCAACGTGACGTACAACACCGACAATGCCCCCAAACTGCTATTTATCGCCGACAGCAATTTCGTGCTGACGGCGGCGATCCATCACGCCTTTGCCAGCAAATGGGACGGCGGCGCGATCGTGTTGAAGGCGGACAGCCTGAACTGGATCAAATTCTGTTTTGAAAAAGACTATACGGGGCAGCACAGAGTGGTGAGCGTAGTCACCAGGGGCATCTCGGACGACTGCAATTCCGCGGCGTCCGCCGCCAATAGCATTTACTACAAGATCGCCAAGGCGGGAAATGTGATCACGCTTTACTTTTCAGCAGAAGGAAAGAGCTGGTATCTCGTCCGGCACCTGGTCTTCGACAGCAATGGCCCGTTGAAGCTGGGGTTCCTGGCGCAGTCGCCGACGGGTAAAAATTGCCGGGTGACGTTCTCGGACATTCATTATTCCACAAAAAAGATCGGCGATCCCTACCTTGGAGAATAAGCAGCGGTTAGCACAATTCAATCAAACGATCCAGCTGTGGATCGATGCGGTGGACGATTACTCCCTTGAGATGCTGCGGCAGCTGCCGCAGGAGGGGAGTTGGTCGTTGGGGCAGGTGTACCGGCATATCCTCGACGATACGGAATGGTTCGTCGGACAGATGGGGGAGGCGCTGGCAACGCGGGAGAACGGCGACAAGGCCATGCATGCCGACGCGAAGCGGATGTTTGCGGACAATTCCTTTCCGGATGTTCTCATCCAGGGGCCGGCGACGAATGTGTTTATTCCCCAGCCGGAATCCAAAGAGCAGCTGCGGCGGCGTTTGGAAGCCATTAAGACGGCGGTGAACGCGCTGTTTGGGAATGAGGCGCACGGTGTTGGGAAGACAAGGCATCCGGGTCTGCTGTATTTCAGCGCGGGAGAATGGTTGCAGTTTGCGGAGATGCATATGCGCCATCATCTGCGGCAGAAGGCACGGATCGATGAGGTGATTAAGACTTTGCCGCGGTAACGATATCTTTCACTTCCATAATATGCTTGGGATACCCTTTGAGCGTCACGTTGATCATCGCCTGGCCGACCTCCCGGAGAGTGCAGGAGCCGGATGGCCAGATTGCGTGGACGATGGGGTAGAGCCAGGCGAGCCGGCGGTACCAGACCTTTAGATTCCGCTGCCCGGGCATCGCCTTCATTATCCCCGGCCGAAACATATAGCCGTTGGGGAAGAGCTTTAACAGTGCGTTCTCTGTGGCGCCCTTTACGCGGGCCCAGGCAATGCGGCCCTTTTCGCTGCTGTCCGTCCCGCTGCCGGTAACATAACAGAACGTCATTGCCGGGTTTTGCCGGGCCAGGATCTGGCCTACGTGCAGGGTCAGGTCATAGGTGATGTGTTTGTATTCGTCCTTGCCGATGCCGACGGAAGAGATTCCCAGGCAAAAGAAACAGGCATTGTATCCCACCAGTTGCGCTGCGATGGGCTCAAGATTCAAAAAGTCTTCGTGGACGATCTCCTTTAGTTTCGGATGCGATCGCCCGAGCGGTTTGCGATTGATCACCAGCACTTCTTCCACCTGGGGATTTTCCAGGCATTCCAGCAGGACGCCTTCTCCGACCATTCCGGTCGCGCCGGTGATGATTGCCTTTATTTTCATGTCCCCGAATGTATGGGTATATTGCTAAAAAAACGATATGCTGCTGAAAAATAAGAATGCGGTCGTATATGGAGCAGGCGCCGGCGATAACCTGGCCGTATTACCTTCTGACTCGCAATAACTATTTAGGTAATTTCTTTGCATGTACGGTCAACAGCGTCGGAACGATTGGGTCCACGCGTATTAAGTGCTCAGGCCAGCTTCTGTTTAAAGAAATCGATCGTCCGCTGCCAGGCCAGCTCGGCTGCCGCCTTATCATAACGCGGGGTCGTATCGTTGTGAAACCCATGGTTCACGTTGGGATAGATATAGGCCGTGTATTCCTTGTTGTTGTCTTTTAACGCTTTCTCGTACGCCGGCCAGCCGTCGGTGATCCGGGTATCCAGGCCTGCATAATGCAGCAGCAGCGGAGCCTTGATCTGGGGAACCTGTTCCAGCGGTGGCTGAGAACCGTAGAACGGCACGCCTGCGGCGAGGTCGGGGCAACGCTCGGCCATCAGATTGACGATACCGCCGCCGAAACAAAAGCCGACAACCCCCACCTTTCCATTGCAATCCGGGTGCTTTTTCAGGTATTCAAAGGCGGCGATGAAGTCTTCGAGCATTTCATCCCTGTTCCTTTTGCTCTGCATCTCCCGGCCCTTGTCATCATCGCCCGGGTAGCCGCCGAGTGGCGTCAGCGCGTCGGGCGCGATGGAGATGAAGCCGGCGACGGCAAGCCGGCGGCCGACGTCTTCGATGTAGGGGTTCAGGCCGCGGTTCTCATGAACGACGACGACCCCGCCGAGTTTGCCTTTTGCATCGGCCGGCTTGGAGAGCTGAGCCTTCATGGTCCCGGCGCCTTTGGGCGATGAGTAGGTGATCATCTCCGTTACCAGCCGGGGATCATCCGCCTTTATCTGCACCGTATTTTTATAATCGGGCATCAGGAAGCTCATCAATGCCCCGACGGTGACACCGCCAACGGCGTAAAGCGAGAGTCGTTCCATGAAGTCGCGCCGGCTGAGACGGCTATGGGCATAAGCGTCGTAGAGATCGAAGACCTCCTGCCTGATGTCCTCTTTCTTTATTGGGGGTGTGCTCATGTGAAGTGTTTTAACTAAAGTTATGTAATATTGATCATGATCCACCTCACTCAGTTAATTTATATAGAGCCGGGAAAAGAAGCGGAATTCGACGCCTTCGAGTCGGTAGCGCTCCCCCTGATCGCCCGGTATAACGGGCGTTTACTGCTGCGGGTGCGGCCCGATGCTTCCGCCTTTATCGAGGGCGAGGCAGAGCCTCCGTATGAGATCCATTTGGTAAGCTTCCCGACGGAGGAGGATTTCGCGAATTTTGGGAAAGACCCGGAGAGGGCAGCGGCGCTGCATCTGAAAGAGGCGTCCGTCGAGCGGATCGTGCTGATCAAAGGGATCCGGCTCCTGCTGTTCCTGTTCTTGTTCCCGCTGCTGCTATTTGCCAACCCCAACCCTCCGCGGACTATCACGATCTGTAACGCGCACCTCACCCTGATGCTGGAAACCGGCGATCGGGCCTGCATCCGGTCAATGACCGTCAACGGGCAAGAGGTGCTGGACGCGGCCGGCGGCGGATATACTTCGGTGACCGTGGGCGGCAATACCTATTCCTCGCTTCACCTGCTCGCGTCGCCGTCGGTTGCCCGGCGAACCGACTCGGTGATCGTGGACGGCATCCGGTATGGGGATCGACGGGCGCCGATCCGCGAGCGTTGGGTGTTCATCACCTCCGGCGCCGCCATCCGCTGGAAAATAGAAAGAAGGCTTCCTGCGGCGACAAAGATCGACGGATCGTCAACACCGGTCCTCCAGTTCAATGGATTGGATACCTGGGACGGGGCCTACCAGGGCTACGGCGGTCTGGCCTGGTTCTACCTGTTCAACGAGAAACTTTGCACCTATGGCGTCCACACCCGGCTGTCCTCCTTCTGGAACGGCAAGACGGGTAACGGATTAGACGTAACCGTGGAGGCGCCGGGCAAGCAGGTGGCCATGCGATATACCCGGACCAATGACGATCGCCTGGCATTTGGGGTGACCGTCTCCGATGTACCTATGCTTCCCCGATATGACAGCGGTACAAACCGCAGAAGATTTATCCGGGGCAAGACGGATGTATGGGCCTCCTTCGATCAACCCGCGGGCAAGAGCATGGAAACGATCGTTTTCGGTTATTTCGGTGTGAATGAGCGCTATGGTCGCGGCCATTTTGCAGGGATCGACGGATCACGGGTCAGCGCCGTCCTCAATACCATCGCGAGGATCGGGGTCATCGATTCGCTGCATTTCGGCGGCAACAGCTGGCATACGCCTTACGGGCCGATCTGTCTGCACGAGCAGTACATTGCGCAGCTGGGGCTGGGAATCGATGATCCGCATTATCTGAAAGGATACCAGAGCTGTCTCGATTTTTACCGGGACCATGCCATCCGGCCCGATGGCCGTGTCATTGCCCGCTGGGCGTATACCGATGAAGATATGATGTCGGGACAAAATACGCCGGAGGGATTCTATGAGGCCCAGTGGGGATTTCTGCTGGACTCCAACCCTGATTTCGTGACCGATGTCAGCGAGCTGTATGACCTCACCGGTGACCTGGGCTGGGTAAGGACCCATCAGCGCGGGTGCGAGAAGGCGCTCGACTGGATCCTGGCAAGGGATGACGATAGGGACGGACTGGTGGAAATGATGACGGACAACGAACATTCAAAAAGAGGCAGCGATTGGATCGATATCATCTGGGCATCGTATGAAAATGCCTTTGTCAATGCAAAATTGTATCATGCGCTGATCAAATGGTCTGCTATCGAACGGCAATTGAACAATTCCGCAAAGGCCGGCTTCTACGAGGCCGCTGCGGCAAAGCTCCGGGCAAGCTTCAACAAGCCGACGCGGGAAGGCGGATTCTGGGACGAGGAGAACCGTTGCTATGTGCATTGGCTCGACAAGGATGGGTCCGCGCATGGTCGGAATATGGTGACGCCGGTGAACTTTATGGCGATCGCTTATGGCATCTGCGACGATGCCGCGCGAAGCCATCATATCCTCGATACCATCGAAACGCAAATGCAACGGGAGAACCTCTTCTTCTGGCCGATCTGTATGACTTCCTATGCTCCGGGTGAAGGCAATGACTGGCAGTGGCCGTTCCCGAATTATGAGAACGGAGATATTTTCCTCAGCTGGGGCTCCGTAGCAGCCAAAGCGTATGCGGACTACCGGCCCGAGGTTGCGATCCGCTATATCCGCAAAGTGCTGGATCAATACGGCAAGGATGGCCTGGCCTTCCAGCGATATGGCCGGCAGAAGCAGGATGGGAGAGGGGATGATATCCTTTCGGGGAATAGTCTCTCGGTCGTGGGGTTATACCAGGCCATCTATGGCATCAACCCCATGTATAACCGATTTTATCTCGAGCCTCATATCACCCCCGAGCTGGCGGGCACGGAGCTGAACTACGGATTCAGAGGCCGGAAACTGAAGGTCCGGCTGGATATGGGACGTTACACGGTTGCGGACCGGACTACTTCGATCACGGCTGCTACGGCTTTTGGATCGTTTCATACGGGCGATACGCTGCAATTTTTTGCCGGGACGGAGGCGACACCGGAATTGCAGGCCATCTCGAAGGACTCTTTGAAGCTGGAGATCGGTGCGTGGAAAAAAGAAGAGCGCGAGTGGGAGCAGGCCGCCGCAGGGCCCGTAGAATATATTGCCCGCGGTCTGGAGCCTGGTGTGGAGTACTCGCTGTTTCAAAATGGAAAATTGTTAAAAAAGATCAAGAGCAACGGGGAAGGACAGCTTCGGTTCCGGCTGGAGGCTTATTATTTGCATGCCTTTTGTGACTTGCGACTGCGTGTCGAATAGTCCCAAAAAATGTGTGTATGCAAGCGTTGATCCGAAAACTAAATGGGAATTACTCCGTTGTCTATGCGATCCTGATCCTTTCCACATTGTATATCGCCTTTCTTGCGTCCTGCGTCCATGAGGGCATATTCTTTGCCGGAGATCAGGCGCTCAAATCGCTGGAGGTAAAGCAAATTGCCGCGGGTTACGGTTTCAAGTACCTGCACCTGGCCCAGCCGCACTGGGTCTTTTCGCTTTGGCAGGCCGGTTATTCCCCGCTGGTACCGCCTTTCTTCTATCACACGCTGAACGGATACATGATCGTCTATCCGCCCCTTTTCCAGATCGTCAGCGCGTGGTTCTATTCCAAAATGGGCAGCGCCGGTCTGTACCTGCTTCCGCTGCTATGCACATTCGTCCTGCTTGGATGGACGGCCTGGCTGTTAAAAGTTTCCGGGATAAAGCCGGTCGCCATTGCACTGGGTATCTTTTTGCTTGTATTCTGCTCCCCCCTCATCCTCTACGGCACGATGTTCTGGGAACATCTTCCGGCTGCTACCCTTTTGTTTTCGGGAGTCTCGCTGATAGTACGTCCACCGTCGAAGATCATCGGCGGGATTGCGCTGGGAGCGGTAAGCGGGTTAGCCATCTGGTTGCGCCCCGAGGCGGCCGTGATGGATTTTCTGTATTGCGTTGCCGCGGGAATTCTTTTCCTTCGCGAGCGGAAACGGGTATACCCGGCCTTTATCGCCGCGGTTGGACTGGTTGCCATCTCCTGGCTGATCTTTAACCAGCTCGAGTATGGATGGATCCTCGGTATTCACGGAAAGCAACTGCTGCTTGATAAGAACGCGGACACCCGGATGAGCCTTTCCAAAGGATTCCAAAATCTTATCCGTATCAACTACCTTTCGGGCCGTAACTTTTCCTTTATCGCTTTGCTTGCTCCGATCCTCTGGCGACTGGTGCGGACCTGGAAAAAGGATCCCGAAAACAATTTGCGGCCGCTGCTGCTTACGGGGATTGTTGTGCTGTTCTCCCTGATCACTCCTTTCATGTTACCCAATGACGGGGTGGTGCAATGGGGGCCGCGGTATTTCCTGGCGATCGTTCCGGTGACGGTAGTATTGCTGATACTGGTCATCAATCAATGGAATATCCTCGGCCGGTGGACGATTCCCTGGTGGATCACGCTGTATATTGCGGTGGGGGGGTGGAATTCGTTCTTTCACAATACGCATGGCGCCTATAAGAACTTGCGGTGGCGGTATAATGCGAGGGTCCGGCCGATATATCAAAAGCTGGACCGCGGTGAAGGAAATGTGGTGATCGTTTCCAACCCCTATTTAATGTATGATCTGGCCTGGCTTTTCGACAAGGACTATTTCTTCTTTGAGTCAGGGGATGACAGTCTTCGGCGCCTGCTGCCGCAGCTAAAGAATCACGGCGTGCGGCAGTTCACCTATATTTTCGATCCGCGTAAGCCTTCGTTGCCGCCGATGCTGAGGGATTCTTCGACCCGGCAATATTGGACGATGGATCCGAAGAAGGCGAAAAACCTGAAAGAGGAGATGGTGTCGAACACGTATGCGTTGAAATAGCGCCGGTTCGATCGGCTTTTGCCCAATTGGCGGTTCCCGTGGTCAGGAGAAGGGCTTGGTTTTGCCGACCTGGAAAAGCAGATCCCGGCGACGGCCCAAACGGTGTTCCGAATAGCCTCCCTGACCAAAACGTTCACTTCCACGCTTGTCATGCAGTTGGTGGAACAAGGTAAGCTTAATGCCCAAAGCCATTCCAGCCGCCTTACCCCGGGGTTTTTCCATATTTTTCAGAATATGATGCTGATGAATTACTTTTAGCGCGCAATAATATAAAAATGAATAAGATCGAAAGCTTGCGATCTCCCGGGGCCCTGTTCCGGGAGGCCATGAAGAAGGAGAAACCTTTGCAGATCGTCGGAGCCATCAATGCCAACCACGCCTTGCTCGCGCAACAGGCCGGATTTAACGCGATCTATCTCTCGGGCGGCGGAGTGGCCGCGGGTTCGCTGGGTATTCCCGACCTGGGCATCACCACACTGGAAGACGTACTGGTCGACATTCAACGCATCACCAATGTTTGCAACCTGCCCCTGCTCGTGGATGTGGACACGGGTTTCGGCCCCTCGGCCTTCAACGTGGCCCGCACTGTCCGGTCGCTGATAAAGGCCGGCGCAGCCGCCCTGCATATCGAGGACCAGGTAGGCGCCAAACGCTGCGGTCACCGGCCGGGAAAAGAAGTGGTCAGCCGGGAAGAGATGGTGGATCGCCTGAAGGCGGCGGCCGACGCCCGCACCGATGAGAATTTTGTGATCGGCGCCCGTACGGACGCTTTTGCCAGTGAAGGCCTGGAGAAGACCCTCGAACGGGCCGTTGCATATAAGGAGGCCGGCGCCGACTTCATCTTTGCCGAGGCCGTTCCCGAACTGAACCTGTACCAAAAATTTGTGGACGCCACGGGGATCCCCGTGCTGGCCAACATCACGGAATTCGGGATGATCAAAATGTATACGGTGGATGAATTGCGCGATGCGGGTGTCGGACTCGCGCTGTACCCGCTGTCCGCCTTCCGGGCCGCGAACAAGGCCGCGCAGAATGTGTACACGCATATCCGTACCGACGGTACGCAGAAGAATGTGCTGGACACGATGCAAACGCGGGAGGAGTTGTATGAGAGCATCGGCTACTATGCTTACGAACAAAAATTGGATAACCTGTTTAAAAAATAAGTAAAGATGTCAACAAACGAAGGTGTTTTCAAACCGAAGAAAAGCGTAGCGTTGTCCGGCGTCGCGGCAGGCAATACGGCCCTTTGCAGTGTTGGTAAAAGCGGGAACGATCTGCATTACCGGGGCTATGATATCCTCGACCTCGCGGAAAAGGCGCAGTTCGAGGAGACGGCCTACCTGCTTATCTACGGTCAACTGCCCACTCAGTCGCAACTGAAGGCCTATAAAAGCAAGTTAAAGTCCTATCGCGGCCTTCCCCAGGCGGTGAAGAATGTCCTGAAGAGTATCCCTTCGACGGCCCACCCGATGGATTTGCTGCGGACGGCGGCCTCGGTCATGGGAACGGTGCAGCCCGAGAAAGACGATCATAGTGCGGCGGGTGCAAGGGATATCGCCGATAAGCTGATGGCGTCCTTTGGTTCCGCGCTGTTATACTGGTATCATTACTCGCATAATGGCCGCGAGATAGAGGTGGAGACGGATGACGACTCGATCGGCGGACACTTCCTCCATCTCCTTCATGGTCAGAAACCCTCTGCGTCCTGGGTAAAAGCCATGCAGATCTCTTTGAATCTTTACGCCGAACACGAGTTCAACGCCTCGACCTTTACCGGGCGGGTCATCGCCGGAACGGGTTCGGACATCTATTCGGCTGTCACCGGGGCGATCGGCGCGTTGCGGGGACCGAAGCATGGCGGCGCCAACGAGGTCGCCTTCGATATCCAGAGCCGCTATAACTCGGCGGACGAGGCCGAAGCGGATATCCGGCAGCGCCTGGCCAATAAGGAAGTGATCATCGGGTTCGGCCACCCGGTGTATACAATCTCCGATCCGCGGAATGCGGTGATCAAGAAGGTGGCGAAGGAACTTTCGGAAGAAGCGGGAGATATGCTGCTGTTCGACATCGCGGCGCGGCTGGAGACGGTGATGTGGAATGAGAAGAAGATGTTCCCGAACCTGGATTGGTTCTCCGCAGTCTCCTATCATTTGATGGGTGTGCCGACGCTGATGTTCACGCCCCTGTTCGTCATCTCACGCGTGACGGGTTGGAGCGCACACGTCATCGAACAACGGCAGGACGGCAAGATCATCCGGCCGAGCGCGAACTATATAGGTCCGGACAACAAGGAATTCATCACGATCGATCAACGCAAATAAACTATAATGTCGTCACACATTTCGAACGAACGTCCGCAACCCGATAAAGTACTGGTGGATATTGCGGACTATGTCCTCAACTATGAGATCAGGAACGAACTTGCCTGGACCACTGCACACTATTGTCTGCTGGATACGCTCGGCTGCGGGTTCGAGGCGCTGACCTATCCGGCCTGTACGAAGCTGCTGGGGCCGGTCGTACGCGGTACCGTTGTCCCGAACGGCGCAAAAGTGCCGGGAACTCAATTCCAGCTTGACCCTATCCAGGCGGCGTTCAATATCGGGGCGATCATCCGCTGGCTGGATTTCAACGATACCTGGCTGGCCGCCGAATGGGGGCATCCGTCGGATAACCTGGGCGGAATCCTGGCGACTGCCGATTGGCTCTCGCGGACGGCCGTTGCGATGGGTAAGCCGGCCCTGACGATGAAGGCGGTGCTGGATGCGATGATCCGGGCGCATGAGATCCAGGGAGTGCTGGCGCTGGAGAACTCTTTTAATAAAGTGGGATTGGACCATGTCATCCTGGTAAAGGTCGCATCCACGGCTGTCGTGGGGCGGCTTTTAGGACTTACGCGGGATGAGCTGATCAATGCCATCTCGCTGGCCTTCGTCGACGGCCAATCTTTACGCACCTATCGCCATGCGCCGAACACCGGCAGCCGGAAATCCTGGGCGGCGGGCGATGCCACCTCCCGGGCGGTCCGGCTCGCACTGATCGCTCAGACGGGAGAGATGGGTTATCCTTCGGTATTGACCGCCAGGACCTGGGGATTCTATGACGTCTCCTTCAAGGGCAACGCCTTTAAATTCCAGCGGGACTATGGATCGTATGTGATGGAGAATGTGTTGTTCAAGATATCGTTTCCTGCCGAATTTCACTCCCAGACGGCGGTGGAAGCGGCGATGACCTTGCATGGGCAGCTCAGGGCGGCCGGAAAGACGACTGACGATATAAAGAAAATTACGATCCGCACGCACGAAGCCGCGATCCGGATCATCGATAAGAAGGGGCCGTTGAACAACCCGGCGGATCGGGATCACTGCATCCAATATATGATCGCCGTTCCGCTGATCTTTGGCCGGCTGACGGCGGCGGACTATGAGGATAGGGTGGCGGCCGATCCGCGGATCGATGTGCTTCGGGATAAGATGGAGTGTGTGGAGGATGTCCAGTTTACGAAGGACTATCACGATCCGGAAAAACGAAGCATCGCCAACGCCTTGACGGTGGAGCTGACCGATGGAACGAAGTTGAAGGAAGTGGTGGTGGAGTATCCCATTGGGCATAAGCGGCGCCGGGAGGAAGGCATTCCCGAGCTGATCAAGAAATATAAGATCAACCTGGCGAGGGTCTTCCCGGAGAAACAGCAGCGTGTGGTGCTGGAGCATACGCTGGATTATGGGCGGCTCGCGGGCACGCCTGTGCATGAGTTCGTGGATCGGCTGGTGATCTAGCCACCGGTGCCGGCGATGGTCGTGACGGTGCCGTCGGCGCAATCATGCGGATATAGTATACCTTGTATTTCATGCGCGCAAAACCAATTTCATGACTGCACTGGAACAATTGAAATTGATTAAAGACGAGCGTTATGTCACCGCGGATGGGCGGGAGTTTGGGATCATCCTGAAGGAAGGCTTGCCGGACTACCAGATCGAACATCTGGCGGCGCGATTGCCTGCGTCGCATATCCCGGCTGAGATACGGGAGTTATTGCAATTTTCATCCGGGTTCTCCTTTGCGGGGCTCGGCGAGATCAGCTTTGACGGGGTCGATCAATTTGGATTTGAAAATATCTTCCCGGCCTCCGTCCAACTTGCGGGCGACGGAGCCGGCAATTTTTGGATCGTGGATATCAACCCGATGGGGGGGTGGGGGTCTGTTTTCTTCGCATGCCACGACCCGGCAGTGGTCATCAAACAATCCGAGGACCTGGTGGAATTTCTCCAGCAGATCGATGAATTGGGCAAGAAACCGGAGCAATCGACGCTTTCGCTTTTCCGCGAGCGGACGATGATGCGCGTCTATAACCAGGACGACGGCTATGTGGAAATTGCCGCTGCGCGGAGTTCTTCAGATCTGGTGCTGCGGGAGTTTGCAGCGGGACTTCCTGATCATTTTGTTATTGTGGATCTGCGGAACTCCCCGATCCAGACGGGTTTTGCCTGGGGAAAATATGGGTCCCTTATTGATAATGCCGTCCGGCATGCGGATCAGCTGATCTGGGGTTTTGAGACGAAGGGCAAGAAGGCGATGCGGACGGCGAAGAACGGTTTGCCGGCGGTAAAGAACGGCTTGCCGGCGGCGAAGGGAGACCGGCCGTGGTGGAAGTTCTGGGGTTGATCTCAGGAATGATCGCTGAGATGACGGATGAGGTACGCGCGACCGGGATGGTGGAGCTGGCCCAATTGATGGATAACCGCCTGCCGGTTGTAACCGACCTGGTGGTGTTCGATAGCATATCCGTTTGCCGTTGCTGATAGCAGGGCGTAGTGCGCTTGTTTGTCCGGGGTAAGGGTCAGGCTTACCGCTCCGGGATTGACCAGATGGATCCCGCGCCAACGGTTGTTCAGCGGCAGGTGGGTGTGACCCATGACGATCAGTTTCGCATTGGTGGCGCCGACCAATTTTTCGATGGCATCGTCCGCCATTTCCGGGGAAATTCCCGAGCCATCGTCCATACCCGGGGAGGCGTGGACACCGAGAAAGGGCGTGCCGTCGGGCAGGGTGAGGGTGAATTCCAAAGGTAGATCTTTCAGCCATTGCCAATAACCGGCGGCCGTGATCATGCCCTGAGTCCAGGCAAAGGTGTTGGCCACTTCGACGAGTGCGGGAAGGAGGCTGGGGTCTGCAGCGGTGGCCTGCAGTGTTGGGGAAGGCCGGTCGCCGGAAACGACATAGCGATCGGTATTCCCCCGGATGACTCTCAGGTCCTTGAGTTTGCTTATGCGTTCGAGGACACCTACGGGGTCCGGGCCCAGCGCTACGAAGTCGCCCATGATCCAATACCCGTCGACGCCGCCCCGGTTTTGGATGTCTGTCAATACTGCGTCAAGGGCGATCGTGTTTCCGTGGATGTCGGCGAGCAGGGCGATTCTCATGGTTCAATTTAATACTATTTTCAAATTTCCAATATGAGCCAAATTTATGGTCGCGGGGTTGGCGATCCTCCTAAAGATCAGGGTCCGGTTGTTCGCGACACTTTTGGGGACCATGATATTCACCTGGATCCTTATACTTCACATTCCCAAGGCGGTGGCGGCGGGTCTTGGGGACGGCGGGGTAGAGGTAACCTCGCTGTTCCTGGCGCTGGCCTATTGCGGTACAGCCTTCTGGATTGCTGGGGCCAAAAAAAGGCCTATAGTGTTATAAATCATACCTATAAGTGGTATTTTTTGATTCCATTGCAATCGGACTGGCATAGTTAGCCAGTATTGTCTACCTTTAAGGTTCCTTCTCTAGTATCCTTTGGACTTTTCCGCCGCACCCCCTTTCAATAGTCCAAAACGCTCTGTTCGCTTATGCCCAAGAAGGCCCTTCTCATTCTGACCCTGTTGTCGATCATCGGCAACCTGCTTTATGGCCAGGGAACCCTGACTATTTCACCCGGTACCGTTCCGGACGGAACGTACCGGTCAGTCTATCCCACTCAGACGCTATCGGCCTCCGGTGGAGGCACCGGGCCCTTTTTGTTCAGCCTTTCCGCGGGCGTACTACCACAGGGGATCACCCTTTCGGCCGATGGGACGCTGGCCGGGACTCCGACTGCTCCCGGATCGTATCCTTTTACGGTTTCGGTGCTGGACGCCTCGACACTGAATACAGGAACGCAGGATTACAGCGTGACCGTCAGCCCGGCGCCGCTGACGATCACGCCCGTCAGCGTCCACAAAGCCTACGGCGCCGCTATGCCTGCCTTTACATTCGAGTATATTGGGTTCGTGAGTGGAGAAGGGCCCGATAATCTGACCAGTCCCCCTACGGCCAATACGACGGCGACGGCGGCATCGCCCGTCGGACCATATAACATTACAGCGTCCGGCGCTGCATCCGCCAACTATGCCATTTCTTACGGCACAGGGACATTGACGATCGATCAGGTGCCCCTGACCGTCGCGGCCGTCAGCGTCCACAAGGCCTATGGTGCGCAACTGCCCACTTTTACTGCCAACTACGCCGGTTTTGTCAACGGGGATGATGCGTCCAAGCTGTCGACGCCGGTTTCGTTCAGCACCACCGCCACGGCGGCTTCGCCGGTGGCACAGTATCCCATCACGCCTTCGGGCGCGACGGACCCAAACTATAACATCAGCTTTACCCAAGGCACATTGACGATCGATCAGGTGACCCTGACCATCACAGCCAACAATGCAACCATGACCTACGGCGGGGCGGTGCCTACGCCGTTGACGGTAAGCTATAGCGGATTTGTCAACGGGGACGATGTATCCAAGATGTCAACGCCCGCTACCGCCACGACGAGCGCCACCTCCGCTTCCCCGGTCAACAGCTACCCGATAACACCCGGGGGCGCGGTAGACAACAACTATACCTTTAATTACGTCAATGGGACCCTGTCTATAGGGAAAGCGAACCTGACGATCACAGCCAATCCCGCCAGCAGCGTGTATGGCGCCGCGCTGGTGTCCAACGGCTCACTTACGGTGAACTATAGCGGATTTGTCAACGGCGACGGTCCCGGCAGCCTGGACGCCCTGCCGACGGTCGCCAATTCGGCCGTTGCCGGCTCCCCGGCGGGCAACTATATCCTGACCCCTTCCGGCGCATCGAGCAACAACTATAACTTCACCTATGTGACCGGTCAGTATAAGATCACCCCGGCGACGCTGACCGTCACTGCGAACAACCAGAGCATGACCTACGGCGGGACCGTGCCTACGCCGTTGACCGTCAGCTATAGCGGCTTCGTCAATGGGGACGACGCCACCAAACTGTCGACACCCGCCACCGCCACAACGAGCGCCACCTCCGCTTCCCCGGTCAATACTTACCCAATTACGCCCGGAGGCGCGGTCAGCAACAACTATACCTTCAATTATGTCAACGGGACCCTGTCGATTGGCAAGGCGACCCTGACCATCACGGCCAACCCTGCCGGCAGCATCTATGGCGATCCCCTGGTGCCCAATGGCTCGCTTACGGTCAGCTATAGCGGCTTTGTCAACGGCGACGGCTCCGGCAGCCTGACCACGCAGCCGACGGTCTCCAATACAGCCGTTGCCGGATCTCCCGCAGGCAATTATGTGCTGACTCCTTCCGGCGCCTCGAGCAATAACTACGACTTCAAGTATGTTAACGGTGTCTATACGGTCAGCAAGGCGCCTCTCAGCATCACCGCCAACAATCAGACCATGACGTATGGCGGTACTGTACCCACCCTTACAGCCTCCTACAGCGGGTTTGTCAACGGGGACGACGCCACCAGGCTCACCACCCCACCTAATATAACCACGGCGGTGAACTCCGCCACGGCGGCGGGAACGTATCCCATTTCCATCTCCGGCGCGGTAGACCCGAACTATACCATCACCTATACGCAAGGCACGATAACCATTGGCAAGGCCACGCTGACGGTAACCGCGGACGATAAATCCATGACCCTGGGTGGACCGCTGCCGGCCCTCACGGTGAGCTACGCCGGTTTCGTCAACGGCGACAATGCGACCAAACTGACGAGCCCCGCCACGGCCTCCACGACGGCGACGGCTACCTCGCCTGCAGGCACTTATCCAATCACCCCGGCGGGCGGCTCGGCGACAAACTATACCTTCAACTATGTCAACGGCACCCTGACCATCGGAAGGGCGGTGCTCACAATAACCGCCAATCCCGCCGGCAGCGTATATGGCGCTCCGCTGGCTGCAGGCAGCTCGCTTACGGTCAGCTATAGTGGATTTGTCAACGGCGATGGTCCGGGCAGCCTGAGCTCGCTGCCAACGGTCACCAATACCGCCTTCTCCGGCGCCCCAGCCGGCGCCTATACGCTGACGCCTTCCGGTGCTTCCAGCAGCAACTATACGATCAATTATGTGAACGGCACCTACACCATCAGTCCGGCGTCCCTGAACATTGCGACGATCAGCCAGAGCATGATCTACGGCGGTACCGTGCCTCCCCTTGCCGTTACCTACAGCGGTTTTGTAAACGGTGACAACCCGGCCAGCCTGACCACGCCGCCTGTCGTCGCCACTTCGGCCAGTTCCTCCTCGCCGGTGGGCGGCTATCCGATCACGGCCTCCGGTGCGAGGGACCCCAACTATACCATCAGCTATACGCCCGGCACGCTGACGATCGGCAAGGCGACGCTGACGGTGACGGCAGATAATAAGACGATGCCATTGGGCGGGCCGCTGCCAACGCTGACGATAAGTTACTCAGGATTCGTCAACGGGGATGGTCCCGGCAACCTCGCCCAACAACCTTCCCTCTCGGTTCCGGCCAGCGCTTCTTCGCCGGCAGGGGCGTACCCGATCTCCGTCTCAGGCGCAGTGTCTTCCAACTATACCTTTGTATATGTCACCGGTATCCTGGCTGTCGGGAAGGCCTTGCTGACGATAACCGCCAACCCCGCCGGCAGCGTCTATGGCGCTCCGCTGGCGCCCGGCAGCCTGCTAACGGTAACCTATAGTGGCTTTGTCAACGGCGACGGACCCGCCAACCTCACCACCCAGCCGACCGTGACCAATACGGCGGTGACGGGCGCGCCCGTAGGCACTTATGCGTTGATCCCCTCCGGCGCCTCGAGCGACAACTATGCCATCGCCTATGTCAACGGCACCTATACGATCAGCCCGGCGCCGCTGACCATCACCGCGGCCAACCAGACCATGACCTATGGAGGGGCGGTGCCCGCCCTGACCGTATTATACAGCGGCTTTGTCAACGGCGACAACGCCTCGCGGCTGACCACCCCGCCTACGCTGACGACCCCGGCGGCCGTCTCCTCGCCGGTGGGCACCTATCCCATCACGGCCTCCGGCGCGGTCGATCCGAACTATACCATCGCCTATAATCCCGGCACGATGACGATCGGCAAGGCTACCCTGACGGTGACGCCCAACCCGGCGTCGATGGTGTATGGGGGGAACCTGCCCGCCCTGACGGCATCCTATATTGGGTTTGCCAACGGGGATAAGCCCGGCGATCTGTCGGCCGTGCCGACGCTGGTCACGACGGCCACCGCCACCTCGCCGGCGGGCGCTTATCCGATCACGGCCTCAGGCGGCGCCAGCTCCAACTACGACTTTGTATACAATCCAGGCACCCTTACCATCGGCCCCGCCGCGTTGCATATCACCGCATTGCCGCAGACCAAACCATTCGGCCAGCCGGACCCCCTATTCACCTATACCGTCACCGGGCTCCTGAATGGCGACAACACGAGTGTCTTCACCGGCAGCCTGAGCCGGACGCCGGGTGAGAATGTGGGCACCTACGCCATCAACACCGGCAGCCTGAGCGCGGGCGGGAATTATACGCTCGACTTCACGGCCAATAATCTGATCATCACTATAGCCACGCAGCAGATCATCTGGGGGCAGAGCCTAATCGTAGGATGCAGTGACCAGACGCAGGTGCAGCTCACCGCCGTGGCCAGCAGCGGTCTGCCGGTAACGTATTCGGTGGCCGATCCGGCGATCGCCTCCTTATCGGGCAGTCTACTGACCTTGCTCAAACCGGGTAGCACGATCGTAACCGCCACGCAACCCGGGGACGCCAACCATACCGCAGCCACGCCCGTTAACGATACGGTGTACTACCAGGCCGCATCGCTGATCCGGCAACGTTGGAACGATGCCATCTTCTTCGATAACAGCGGCGGCGACTATGTCGGCTGGCAATGGTATAAGGACGGCGATGCCGTTCCAGGCGCCACCAGCCCGTATTACAGCGAGACCTCGCCGTTGAACGGGCAGTATTATGTCATCGCGACCAATAAGGACAGCCAGCGGGTGCAAAGTTGCGTACTGTCCATTACTGCCGGCGCACCGATACCCGGCGGCATCAAGGTCTATCCCAACCCCGCTAACACCGGCGCGATGGTCACGGTCACCAGCAACTACACCTCCACGGCCTTGCAGGGCGCCGTTCTGACGATCGTCGATCTCAACGGAAGGGTGCGGACACAAGTCACCGCCGTTACACCTACCCTGCAGGTGGCCATGCCGTCAGAGACCGGTACCTATATCATCAACCTGCTGCTGGCCAGCGGACAAAAGGCAAGTGTCAATGTGCTCGTCGTTCAGCAATAACTATATGTTCTCCATGACAAGAATCCTCATCGGTGTGTTCCTTATTGCGCTTTCGGCGCCGCGCCCGGCTGCGGCCCAGGCGCTGAATATTCAGCTGGACGGCGGATTGCAGGGGATTCACTATACCCTTCCCAACGGAAAGATACAGCCGCAGCCGGGCGGGTCGCTGGGCCTGGGCTACAGCATCCGGCTGGGTGGCACCCTGGACCTGCTGACCGGTGTCGCCGGCGGCATCTACCGGACAAAAGCCACTTTACAGAATGGGGTCATTTCTTCGACCTACCAGGTAGACGATGCGGGTTCGGCTTTTCAATACAATGTAAAGGCCACGGGGTACCAGGAGATGCAGCGGTTTTATGCGGTCAGCGTACCGCTGCTGTTGCAATATCATACGCAGGACCCCCTTTTACAATGGTACCTCGATGCCGGCGGGAAGGTATTTGTTCCGTTCGGCAGCAGCACCCAGGCATCCGCGGGACAGCTGGTCCTTTCAGGGTACTATCCCGATTACAATATAGAGGTCTCGAACCTTCCGCAACATGGCTTTGGGACGATCAACGGCTGGAAGGCCACGACCACCGGCACCCAGCTGAAACCGTCGGCGGCCCTGAGCGCGGCCACGGGGGTAAGCTTTAGCCTGGCTCCCCAATCGAGGCTCTATGTGGGCATATATGCCGACTATGGCCTGACCGGCGTGGTCAAAAAGAGCAGCAGCCGTCTCCCCTTGGTAGGCTACAATTCTAACGGCGTGAATAGTGCACAAGCCGGCAGCGTGCTGAATAGCGGCACTACCGGCACCGCGAGCCTGCTCTCCTTCGGACTGCAGGTGAGACTAAGCTTTGGGCTAGGTGGCAAACGCCCGGCCGGCGGGAGCAAGACTGCGCCCGGGGCCGTGGCGCCGGTATTGGACACGCTTCAGGACGAGCAGCGGGAGTTGATCGAAGAATCGGTGGTCTTTGGTCTTCTTGGCGAAACGGCCGTCCCGGAGATCCAGAAGAAGCATCTGGACGAGGTCGCCGATGTGCTGAAGCGATTCCCCGCCCTTCGCATTTCCATCACGGGTCATACCTGTGACGGCGATAACGAACCGGAGGATAAGGCCGTGGGCGCGGAGCGGGCGAAGGCGGTTGCTGCCTATCTGCGGAGCAAAGGGGTCGATCCCGCGAGGATGGAGGTGAGCCCTGCTTCGGAGACGGATGTGTTCGAGCCGTTCAATCCGTTGGCGAACTATAAAAATAGGAGGGTGGTGATCAAGATAAAATAGGCTCCCGCCCCAGCATCCGGATAAACCGGAAATGCGAAACGACCGCGGCTTTAAAACTAGGCAGGGAATGATAAGGCAGACCATAGGCCGCACATTCGGCCTGTACCAATTTGCTGATCGCCGGGTAATGGACATGACTTATCCGGGGGAACAGATGATGCTCTATCTGGTAGTTCAGTCCACCGGCAAACCAGGAAATCACCGGATTACCGGGCGCGAAGTTGGCCGTTGTTCTTACCTGGTGGATGGCCCATTCATTCTCAATCTGTTGTTCATCACCGGTACTCGACTCGAATTCGGTCTCCTCCACCACATGCGCCAATTGAAAGACGATGGATAGGGTCAATCCCAGGGCAACGTGCATACATAGGAAGAACACGAGCCAGGCCTGCCAGCCCGTCAGCCAAATCGGGAGCACCATATAAAATACGACGTAGAGCACCTTACTTGTCCAGAATATCGCATGATCGGCCGCCGACATCCGTGCAAGAGGCGTTTTGACTATCTTCTTTTTAAAGTATTTTTCGAAATCCTGGTAAAGTATCCAGATCATCGAGCTGAGAGCGTATAAGACGGGCGTATACAGGTGTTGCAGCCGATGAGCGGGAACCCAGCGCTGCGGGCTGCACATGCGGATATACGGGCTTTTGGCAATATCATCATCGATGCCTTCGATATTCGTGTAGGTATGATGGATGATATTGTGCTTTTGCTTCCAAATGAAATTATTTCCGCCCAGGGCGTTCAACGTAAGGCCCATGAGATGGTTGACCCATTTACGCGAAGAATAGCTGCCGTGGTTGGCGTCATGCATGACATTGAACCCGATACAGGCGAGTGCAAAACCCAGGACCAGGCTGGCCAGGATCCTCGGCAGCAGGGCCAAAGGCGCGAATAACAATACGGCATATAACGAAACCGTCGAAAGGATCAGGATAACGGCCTTTGCATATAAGTGAATATTACCCGTCTTTCTCTTGTTGATCTCTGCGAAATACTTGTTCACAGCGGCTTTCAACGAAGTGTAAAATACGGGATTGCTATTGTTGAAGGTTAATTTGGACATGTTTGGACAGGCCGGCTTTTGACAGACAGTACAAATGTCGTTATTTTCGGGCATAAGTTCGATCAATTTAGACAATTACTCAATATATGCGAAGACTCGTTATCGGCTTGTCATTTGTCTTTTGTACGGCTTGCTCCGCGCGCAAGGTCCTCCCATCGCCGAAGGGTGCGATACCGGCAATAAGCGGAACGGAATTCTATAAGACGGTGACTACCTGGCATTGGAAAGAGCGCGATTCATTGGCCGTTCAATTGGTGTTAGCGGGCGATATGCCCGCCTTCCTGCGAAAGTTCGTCCGCATCCGGACAAGCATCGCCGATTCGGCCACCGGCCAAAAAATCGACGCCTCGTACTATGTCGCGCCGGATTATCTAAGCATAGGTACTGATGCCGATTGGGCGCGGGTTCCGCTGACGCCGATGGCCGCCCGAAAGATCGCCGATAGCCTGAACTGTTTCCTTCCAACCCGGAAGATGGTCGACGACATCTACAAGCAATCCGTGGTGAAGCTGGAGCCGGTGCCGATGTATGCCTTCCGGGACAGCAGCATCACGATGTGGCAGCACCACCTGATCGTGGAAGGACAGCGGAAAGGGCGGAAGGGATTGATCGCGGGTATCAAGAAGGATGTGGTGATCAGTGGGAAGATAACCCGGTCAGAAAAAACCGACCGGGTCGCCATTTATGGGTGGCATCGACTCAATGGAGTGGCTATTCAACCCTTATATACGGGGCATGTCAACTGGTATGCAGATTACAGCCATGGGATCCGGCTGGTGTACCGGAAGATATTTGTCAACGGCAGGCCGATGGATTATACCGAGGTACTGAAAAGTCCCATCTTGCACAGACTCTTGTGCGATGAGGAATATTGCGACTTTTATGCTTATCCGTAAATTTAGCCGCGCACCACCGACGACTCTTTAACGATCTGCCATTTTCCCGCCACATTCTCCCAGATCACCGTAAAGAACTTCCGGCTCCATTTCCCATTCATCTCCAATTCGCGGGTCATCACGACCATTCCCATGTTTTCATCCCCAACCGCATAATGGAATTCGGTCTTCGTGGAAAAGGGTGGGGTATTGGCCTCCTTGTTCTGCCGGATAAATGCGACCAGCTGCTCCTTGTTCATCGTATCTACCCCGCTGCTCTCATCAACGTTGACCACCAATAATTTGTCTGCGTAGGTTTCCTGGACATAGGGCAGATCGAAATGGGTGGCATGAAAGATCAGATCCTTTGTCATTTCAATTAATTGTTCCTTGTTCATCTTTTAACTTTTGGGAGCTACAAGAACAATACTTGTGCCTCGCCGTTAACCTCTTGTAAATCAGATCGGTTTTCGCCGGCCAAATTTATTTTTCACTTTATTTCGGAAATCATTTGGCTTATTCACTAAATAAAGTGTCTTTTTCCTTTACTTTATATCCGATCAGGAGCCAACGATATGCTTAGAACTAAGGACTTAAAGGATGGTGACGAATCTTGCTTCAGAAGAGTATTTGAACAATACCATCAAAAACTTTATTTCTTTATCCTGCACAAAACAAGATCGGAATATATCGCGGAAGAGGTCGTCCAGATGGCCTTTACCAAGCTCTGGCAATGCCGCCAAACCCTGAAGGAAGAATACACTATCTCCACCCAGCTGTTCCGGATCGCCTCGACAATATTGATCGATCTGCTACGAAAGCATCAGAAAAAAGATGCAGTTACCGCCCGGCTCGATTCGATGGAGATCGAGGAAGGGATCGACAGCACCAATGAAAAAATGAGCGGGGCCGAACTACAAAAGAGGATCACCAAGGCTGTTAACGACCTGCCCCCGGTAAGAAAGCAGGTATTCGAGATGAGCCGTGAGCAGGGGATGTCCTATAGGGAGATCGCCGAAACCCTCTGCGTGTCCTCCAAAACGGTGGAAACACATATTTACAAAGCCTTGAAGCAGATAAAAAAACATATAGTTTGATAACAGAGGAACTCATAATAAAATTTTTTGAAGGAAAATGCAACGCCCAGGAAGTTGCGATCGTGACGGCTTGGCTAAATGAAAACCCGGCCAATCTGAAAAAGTATATCGGAGAGGAAGAATGGGAGAACTTTCAGGCGACCCAGGCTTTATTGCCCGAACAATCCGGCAAATTGTGGAATAACATCTATAAAAATGCTACACCTCCGGTCACGCGTCATTCCAGGTTCCGGTGGACGGCTGTTGCCGCATCCTTCTTATTGGTGGCAGGCCTGTCCTGGCTTTACCATTCAAAGGGGCAAAAGACCGGTTCGGGTGCTGCAACGGCGGCGGCAACAACAAACGTTTCCAACACTACTCCTCAGAACAAGAGACTTAGCCTGCCTGATGGTTCTACCGTAGAATTGTCGCCCAACAGCACGCTTTCTTATGCCGACAATTTCAATTCCTTAAAACGAGAGGTGGTATTAAATGGGGAGGCCGTTTTCACCATCGCAAAAGACGCCGCCAAACCTTTTTCCGTTTCCAGCCATTCTATCCTGGTCACGGTCCTCGGCACCCGTTTCACAGTCAACTCCTATGAAGCGGGTAAGGCCACCAAAGTAATTTTGCATGAAGGCAGGGTGATGGTCAAAATTCCCGACTCATCGGTAAGGGACAATAAAAACGAGTATTACCTGGCTCCCGGGGATATTTTCATCTTTAAAAAGGTAAACAAGGGGTCGGCAGGCATCAAGGCTGCAACCGTCGCCACTTCGAAGAGCGTATCAATCGATTCGATATCGACCCGTGTCCTTCACCTGGAAGAAGATAAGGACAATGGCTATTTATTCGACAATTACCCGCTCGATGTCGTATTCGACCAATTGCAAATTATTTACAATACCCCGATCATCTATAATAAGGCAGACCTGGGCAACCGGACCTTTATCGGAAAAATAGATAAAAAAGATTCGCTTTCCGATATCCTCAAAAGCATCACGCTGCTGAATAAATTCCGATTCCACAGGCAAGGGGATAGCCTGATCATCAGCAATTAGCTTTCACAAGCCGACATTAAGTTAATATTAACAGTAAGGGGTCCTTGCCGGCGATGCGTATAATAGAGAAATAAAATCTTCATGCGGATTCCGTTTTTTCTATTATTAGCACTTCTCTTCCATATCAATCTAACGTCCAACGCTCAGGGTATCAATGAAATAAAGGGGCAGGTAAATGACGAGAACGGCCAACCCGTTACCTATGCCTCCGTTGTCGCCAGGAACCACAGTACCGGCACAACGACCACGACCCAAACGGATTCTTTGGGTATTTTCATCTATCATAATTTGTCAGCGGGAGGTCCTTATTCCTTTGCCGTATCCCATGTCGGTTTTCAAACGCAGACGATCTCGGGATATGATATAAAGGCCGACGCCAACATTTCCTTGCTGATCAAATTAAAGGCGGTGGAAAATGGCTTAAATGAAGTTATCGTTACGGGACGCGCCGGTGCATTAAACCGCACAAAACTCAACACCAGCTATTCCGTTACGACAATTGGATACAATGCGCTCAGCTTGCAAGCGCCCACCAGTGTCACCGAGGCTCTGAAATCCGTACCGGGCTTCTGGGTGGAAGCAACCGGGGGTGAAGCGAGTGGGAATGTGAGAGCCCGGGGCGTCCCTGTGGATGGTTACGGATCCATTCAGCTGCTGGAGGACGGGATCCCTGTACAACACGACCCGGCGCTGGGTTACCTGAATGTCGACCAGGCCTTTCGTTTCGACGAGACCATTCAATCCATCGAAGTGGTCCGCGGCGGTCCCTCTTCGGTATTTTATTCGAATGCCCCGGCAGGAGCCGTGAACTTCATCCCGCGCGCCGTCGGTGATAAGACAGAGGGAGTTTTTAAGCTGACCGCGGGCGACTATAGTTTGAACCGGGCTGATTTTTGGGTCGGCGCGCCCATCGGCGACGGATGGAAACTTTCCGCCGGAGGTTTTTACCGCACGGGGACCGGGGTGCGTAACCCGGGTTACACCGGCAATCATGGGGGTCAGATCAGGGCCTCTCTCGGCAAGACCTGGGACAAATCATCCTTTAGTGTCGACTTCAAGCAATTGAATGACGATGTAGTGTTTTACACCGATCTGCCGATGACCTATAACAGCAAAGGGAAGATCGTTGGCGTACACGGTTTTGACGGCAACTATGGGGCGATTGCCGGCGCCGAAACCCAGCGAATGAACATGGTGCAGGGCGACAGCAGCCTTTACCATTATGACAATACGGTCGGGACGGCCGTCAACAGAAGCCAGGTAACCGTCAAATTCCAGACCGAGTTTGCCAAGGATTGGTTCCTGAAGAATTCGCTTCGTTACAGCAACACGCAGACCCAGCGCAATGGACTTTTTGCGCTGAATCTGTTGACCGCCGATTCGTTCTATAAGGCCCAGTCCGGCCTGCTGGGGCAGGCGCCGGGCGCCTCGAAATTGGGATTCCAATATGTAACCACCGGCACGGCCTTCAACTCTAACCAGAACGGCAACGGGATGGTCATTCAGGGTGGATTAAGAGGGATTACCATGCCGCAGACCGAAGTCGACAACGACCTTCATCTTTCGCATGTCTTCTACACCGGTTCGTCCAAACACGATTTCAACTTTGGCTACTACTATGCCCACTTCAATCAAAACTTCAGCCGGTATTCTTCAAAGGTCTACCTGGATGTTGAAAATAATTCACGACTGCTGAACATCGTGGCATTGGATGGCGCCGGGAAGGTGGTAAAGAATTTTTCCGACAACGGCGTATCTCAATATGGATATGAGTGGGCGGACGCCAATGGCGAACAGACCACCAATGCCCTTTATGTCAGTGATGAGTGGCAGATAACGCCGGCCCTCCGTATCGATGGCGGCGTTCGGTGGGAATACACACAAACGGATGGGGTTGTTGAACAATCGAAAACCGTGAACCTGGGTACTTACGCGACCTCGGCGATGACTACCGGGAATGGCGTTTGGCAAGGTTATAACCATCATTTTGATTACACCACCTGGACATTAGGCGCAGACTATCAACTGTCGGGTGATATGGGGCTTTTCGGCAGGTACACTTCCGCGGCGCGCATCCCCGGATTTGCGACTTATTACAACAATGTCAGTTCCTCGGCGGTTACCCAGACCATGCAGCTCGGCGAAGTTGGATTCAAATTTGCCCGCCGGCTTTACTCTCTTTATGCCACGGGATTCTTTACCCGGTATAATAACGTCGGCTTCTCCAACACGGTCAGCACTCTGAACGGCTTCACCACGGTCAACGCGTTTGCCAATACCAATACCTATGGGCTCGAACTCGAGGGCAGCCTTTTCCCGGTAAAATGGTTTGATGTTTCGGCGACGGCAACCTTACAGCATGGAGAATACCAGGGACTTGTCGCCGAGGCTGTAACGGGCGGGACGCTGACCCAGAAGTACAATTACAATGGCAATAAGCTGATCCGCGTACCGCAAGCCTCGTTCAGGGTCGTTCCGGGGTTCAACCTGTTCGGCAATCATCTTCGCCTGCAGGCGCCGGTCGAATACGAAGGGAAACGCTATACGGATGTTGCCAACTCCCAGATCCTTCCGGCCTATACAAAGCTCGATATCGATGCACAGGTAAATGTTACCAGGGAGATCTCGGTCTTTGGGGTTATCGACAACCTCACCAATTCCCTGGGGCTTACGGAAGGCAATCCCCGCCAGGGCGAGATCCAAAGCGCCGCAGCGGGTCAATATATTTTTTTGGCGCGGCCGTTGCTCGGAAGGAGTTTCAAGGTGTCTTTGAGATATAAGTTTTAAGTCTTGTTGAAAACACGCGCTCATCGGTTCTCCGGGCGGCGGGGACGGCCGATGGGTCCGCAGTGAGTGAAAGCGCCCGCTTGCGGATCTGCAAGCGGGCGCCTATCGTATTCTCTGTCGACCCGGTACTTATAAGTTGGACAAAACCTTTCCTGTATTGGAAAATTTTCGTTTTGTGATGGAAGTGATCTCCTGCGTGACGCTGGCCGGGATGATAACCACCTTATACCTTGCGTCCGGCACGTTGAACTCGGGCAGATCGGGCCCGGCGGTTAGCGGCCAATAGTAATAGTAGTTATTGGTTGTATTGGAGTACGGCGTAAAATAGAATTGCAGCCGCAGATCCTGTACGCCTGTGACATACGACCAGTTATAGTTCACCTGCATATTATGCGGGTCGGTCCCGGGGATGGTATAGGGAATGGGCAGCCATTGGGTGGGTTCATTGAGCGGCGAAGGCGTAAAACTCACCAGTATCATCCCATGGTCCAGGATGTCCTGTGTAAGCTCCCCGATCCAGCGCGTGGCGGACTTTGCCGCAAAGGTCGAATAGTTCGTGTTGTCGTGTTGAACATATACACTGTCGCCCATCGTCCAGTTGTCCGTGTAGATGGAAAAAGTGTCAACAAGGGCGCCCGGACCGGCGGGGCCGGTTGCGCCGGAATCGCCCGGTGCGCCAGGTATACCCGGTGTGCCGGAGGCGCCGACAAGTGAGATGGGTGATCCCCAGCCGCCGGCGGTCTTTGGACCATAGAGAGCCGTAGTGGTGATGTCCAGGTAAAAGTCGCCGATGGCGCCCAGGTTGGCGGCAGGAGCGCCTTCCCCGCTAAGGATGGTATTTCCGTTAGTACCGTTGGCGCCGTTCGCACCCGCGGTGCCCGCTGCCCCGGCGGGACCTACAGTCCCTTTTTTGCAGGACGGGAAAATAAGAGAAGAGATGGCAATGCTTAACAAAAGCCCGAATAGGACTTTCCTGTTCAGTTGGTTTTTCATGCGGTATTACTTTTTAAGGGTCGAGAATCGATGCACCGAAAGTAGGCACGCGAATACCTATGCGACGAGATTTGTATATGACTTTAAATTAATTTAAGAGTATCCCCCCATGCCTTGTCATAAGGTACTGATGAAACCAACCTTGTGGGGGCAATTCGATACCACCTGAGATCACATACCCTTCGGACCCGCATTTTTAAGTGATTAATTTATCCTTCCGTAAGTCTCCGGCTTAATACTCATTTAAAACCCGCCTTTCGCATGACTTTTATATATCATGCGTTCGGATTTTACGATATTACACCGAGGCGTTATGAAAGTACTCGTTCGATTAATTTTCCTGGCTCTGATATCCTTTACCGCAGGTTCTGCGCATGCGCAGCAGGGCGCGGCCTATGATATCCAGGTAAATATCATCTACCGCCTTACCAAATACATCGACTGGCCTGACAAATCCGGGGATTTTGTCATCGGGGTCGTAGGCACGCCGGCCATTTTCGAATACATGTCGGGCTTTCTGACGGGCAAGACGGTGGGGACAAGAAAGATCGTCCTTAAGAAATTCCCTTCCGCTTCTCCTGCCTATCCCTGCCAGTTGCTATTCATTCCCGAAGAGGAGAACCATATGATGCGAAAGATCGCCGGTGCGACGGCAGGAGCGGGGACGCTGCTGGTGACGGAGTCGGAAGGGATGGCCCGTAGAGGCTCCTGTATCAACTTCATCGTCGTCGACGATCGTATTAAACTGGAAATCAACAAAAACAACATTGAGCAACGGAATTTGAGGATTGCAGGCGAGTTGTTGGCGCTGGGCATCCTGGTGAAATAATGTCCAGCAACGCCGACCAAAAATGAGGAAATATCTATGAAGCCCTTTTTACCCCTACCCCGGCTGACCTGTCTTTTGCTGTCGCTGAGTGGATCCATTGCCGTATTGGCCCAGTCCGACACGGGCAGGTTGGAGAACATGAGCTTAAAGGAATTATTGAATGTGAAAGTCGCGGCGCCCAGCAAGAGCATGCAGGAGATCGGGCTGGCGCCGGCCGCAGTGATCCTCGTGACCAGGGCCCAGATAAGGGCAAGGGGATATCAGTCCCTGCTGGACCTGATGTACGACCTGCCGGAGATGAAGGTGGATGACAAGATCTTATCCGGCATCCGGAACGGTTTCACCGTCCGGGGCACACAGGGTATCGAAAAATTCCTGTTGCTGTTGGACGGCGTCCGGATTTCGAGTCCTTCCGGGGAGGCGATGCCGGTGATGGAAAATTATCCGGTGAACCTGGCCGAGCGGGTGGAGATCGTTTATGGACCGGCCTCGGCGCTCTATGGCGCGGATGCAGTTTCAGGGGTCATCAATATCATCACGCGTAAACCCGGGTCTTCCCGGCAAATGATCGTAGATGCCCAATCAGCGGCCGGCAGCTATGGATACACCAATACATCCCTTTTCCTGGCCAAACGGTTGAATGACGACGCGGACCTTACCGTCTCGGCACAGTATGCAGACGATCCCGGGCCGGACTACAGCAAACTGTACCGGGGAGACAGCGCGTACGATGTTTCCGCCTATTCCACCGGAACGTTGCCAACCCTCTATGGGCCGTTCACGCCCGTCGCCCCGGTAAAGCCCCGGTTCGAGGCTCCGTTGAGGGCCTATAATGTATATGCGGCCGCCCATATCAATGATTTTACCCTAGCGTTCTTCCGCGGCTATAGCAGGACGCCGACGGCTTATGGAAACAATCCGGCCAATGCCCTCTATAACCGGGATGTATCTATGGCGCAAAGCGTTAATACCGCCAATGCGTCGTACCAGCGGACCCTGGGCGCGATAAGGACCTCCACTTCTTTGATGTCCAGCGAATACAATCTCGATCCGAACTCCAACTACCGGAACCTGTACACCGCCATGGAGCCTGCTTATAAATATTCCACCTGTTCGGAGGTACGAGCGGAGGAACAGTTGGACTACAAGGCGTCCGAAAAGCTGCATTTTACCGCCGGTGCGGTTTATGAGAGACATAATGCGCTCGCCCAAAGCGCGGACCTGGAAAAGCCGGTGAAAGAAGGGGATTATGTACACGGGATCTATCTCGGCAGCCGAAGCCTTTACCGCCCGGAAGGACTGCCGGCGCAGTTCTACCTTATCAAATACCATAACACCGGCGCCTACGCGCAGGCGCAGATGATTCCCTACAGCAGGCTGCATATTACGCTGGGCGCACGGGTGGAGAACAATTCCTGGTATGGGAGTACGTTCGATCCAAGGGCGGCCATCGTGTTCAATGCCACCCGGCGCACGACCGTCAAGCTGCTATACGGCAGCGCATTCCTGTCTCCGGCTCCAACAGAAGCTTACGGTCAGTGGGGCTCCTTTTACACGCAGGACTCGGGGCGCACCTATCATTCCTCGTTCCTGCACCTGCCCAATCCGGGGCTAAAGCCCATCCGGTCGAATAACCTGGAACTCGGCATCCGGCATAACCTGACCGATAACCTGATCCTGTCCCTTGATGGTTACTACAACACTCTCCGGGGATTGCATGCCTACGCCGACGACAACAACTCGACCCGTCTTTACAACAATTCGTTCAACGGCATCCCAGTGGACTATATCGAGGTGTTTGTCAACGACGGCCGGCAAAAGAATTATGGGGGCAGCCTCCAGCTGAACTGGAAGTTTACCGCGGGGAACGCGCATGTAAATGTTCTTGCTGCTGCGAGTTATACGGATGGAGTGCAGGAAGAAGAATCCAGCTCTCCGGCACCGGGAAACAAGGATATGCAGATAGACTTCATTTCACCGTGGATGGGTTATCTGCAGGGGGATATCCGGGAAGGACGGCTTACCTGCTCTCCGCGGCTTGTCCTGATGGGCAGACAACGGCTGACGGGCATCGCCGACACCGCCGGCGGCGTGATCAGGCGGCAGACGATACCAGGGTATGCTTTGTTGAATATTTCGCTTCGCTACGCGCTAACCGACCATTTTTCGCTGTTTGCCAACCTCAGCAATGCGCTGAACCAGCACTATCGCAGCGTCGGGTTCAACATGGACCTGAAAAAGACACCTTCGGAAGTATTCTATGGTCAGCGGGAAGACCCCATCCGGGTATTGGCGGGCGTCAACCTGACCTTCTAAAGATCAAACTATGAAACTCACTATCAGGCGTAAGATTTATTTCAGTTTTACTTTTCTCGTGGGACTGTTCATGGTCAATGCATCCATTACGATCGCGACCCTTAACGGCTATATAAAGCTATCCGAACATATCTCGAAGGTGATCGCGCCTTCCCTTCAATCGGAGAACGACTTCAAGAAGATGATCGTGGAGTCGAAGATGTACATTACCAACTGGGTGTTCCTCCGGTCGGGAAAAGAGGACAAGGATTCGCTTATCCGGCTCCATGAGACGGGGTACGCATCGATGAAGGCGAGACTGCTGGGGTATGCCGGCCAATGGGACACCCGCATCTCTCACGACGTCCAGGCGGGACGGGACAGCCTTCAAAAGCTTTTTTCCGGCTTTGAGGAACTGCTCGCCGTCGAAAAAGATATCATGGGGTCGCTGAAGTCGTTTGGCGACTATGACGATCCGGTGACCAAGCTGGAGGCAGAGCGTAAAGTGGAAGACGAGGTGCTTCCCCGAACGGCCGAGCTGATGAACCGGCTGAGCCGGATGATCGCCATGAGCCAGACCATCGAACAAAGGGCCAACAGGGATTTCGAGCGCTCCTCCTTCCGGCTCCAGATGCTGCTGATCATCCTGTCACTTACCATTATTTCGGCCGGGCTTGTCTTTTCGTCCATCATGACAAGATCGATCCTGCGGCCCATACATAAGATACGGGAGATCGTAACCGACCTTGGCAGGGGCATCATCCGCAAACCGGACTACCCGGTGGCCAACGACGAGATGGGGGAGATGATCCGGTGTGTCGGAAGCCTTTCGGAGAAGCTGCGCGTAACCAGCCATTTTGCTCAGCAGGTGGGGCGCCGGAATTTCGAGACGCCCTTCGAGCCCCTGAGCGATGAGGATATCCTGGGCAAAGCGCTCTTGTCGATGCGCGACAACCTCAAGGCCAGCGACAGCGAGGTGAGGGCGATGACGGGTGATTTGCAACGGAAGGACCAGCTGCTGCAGGCTGTAGGATTGGCGACGCATGAGCTGATCAGCAACAGCAATTTCTCCGAGGCTACGGGCAAGGCCATCCGCCTGTTGGGCATCAGGATGCCCGCGGATGTCGTCAACGTTTACAGAGCGGCGATGAGTGAAGCGGGTGAGCCATGGTATATCGACCAATTGGTGCGTTGGGAATCGGCAACCGACCGCGTCGAATATAACCACCCGGACTTTCAGCATTTACTCCCTATCGACCAATCCTTGGAACCGCTGATCCTGGGCAAACCGTACCAGGTTCTTGTCAGGGATATACAGGACTCCAGGCTAAAGCAACTGTACCTGGAGAAAGGGATACTATCCATTGCCGCCGTCGCCATTTTTGTGCGGGATAATTTTTGGGGGTTCGTAAGTTTCAACGGCCTCCATCAGGAAAAGACCTGGACGGAAACGGAGACCGGCATTCTCGGGTCCTTTGCCGCCACTCTGGGCTCGGCCATCGAACGGATAGACATGGAAGACCAGCTGGTGATCGCCAAGGAACGCGCCGAAGCCGCCAGCGTGGCCAAGAGTGAGTTCATGGCCAATATGAGTCATGAGCTGAGAACGCCCATGAACGCCATTATGGGCTTTACCGAACTGGTGCTTACCAGCACGGGTCTGCAAAAGACACAGCTGGAGTACTTGCAAAATGTAAGCAAGTCCGCCAATAACCTTCTGAGCATCATCAATGATATCCTCGATTTCTCAAAGATCGAGGCCGGCAAGCTGGTGATCGACGGGGCCGCCTTCTCGCTATACGAACTCGTGGAGGAGACGGCGGATATACTGGCCATCAAAGCGCAGGAAAAGAAACTCGAGGTCATTTGCAATATAGACCCGCACCTGCCTGCGCAATTTTTTGGCGACCAGGTCCGTATCCGGCAGATCCTGATGAACCTCGTCGGCAACGCAATCAAGTTCACCAGTTCCGGGGAAATTTGCGTCAGCGTGAGCGGAACGGCGCCTGCAGTCCACGGCAAGGGTACAGCGGAAATGGATCTGGCCATTTCGGTGCGAGACACCGGAATGGGCATTCCGGCGGAAAAATTGGACCAGATATTCGAGAGCTTTACACAGGCAGACAATTCGACTACCCGCAGGTTTGGGGGGACGGGACTGGGCCTCACCATCTCCCGGTCCCTTGCCATACTGATGGGCGGTACGCTGTGCGTAGAGAGTGAAGTGGGAAAAGGAAGCATATTCACTCTACACCTTCCGCTGGAGGTAATCGACGGGCAGCCTCCGCTCCGTCCCGTCCCGAAGGGTGTCTTGAAGCATGCCCTTGTCATCGATGACAACCTGACCAACTGTGAGCTTATGGAAGGATTCTTCCGATACCTGGATATTCCCGCCGCCATCTGCCACAGCGGCCCGGAGGCGTTGGTCCTGATCCGCGAATCGATGAAGACCGCCTGCCCTTTCGACCTGATCATCACCGATCACCAGATGCCCGGCATGGATGGGATTACCCTTGTAAAAGAGATCAAGCACATGATCCGCGGCTCGGACGAACCTTTTATATTGATGTTGTCCTCATTGGATAAGTGCATCCTGCAGGAAGAGGCGGAAAAGACCGGTATCCACAAGTTCCTGTCGAAGCCTGTCAAACTGGGGAGCCTCGTCCAGCTGTTGTCGCTTTTTTTCCGCGACCCGTCACTGCCGAAAGAAACGACCGCTCCATTGGCCGGCATGAACAGGTTCTCCGGCGCCGCCCGGATCCTGGTGGCGGAGGATGAGCCGATGAATATGCTGCTGATCTCCGAGGTGCTGGATAAAATGGGCCTCGAGATCATCAAGGCTACCGATGGGGCGGAAGTGCTGGCCAAACTGGAGCAATACGATCCCGCGGTCATTTTCATGGATATCAATATGCCGGTGATGGACGGATACACTGTCACCACGAAGATCCGTTCGCAGCCTTCAAAACACCAACATATTCCCATCATCGCCCTGACGGCGGATGCCATGAAGGAGGACCGCGAACGCTGCCTGGCGGTGGGCATGGATGATTTCATTTCGAAGCCGTTCCACCTGCAGGAAATTGAACACATTTTGAAGACCTATTTGAAAAACGGGTCTGCGAATTGACTACCTGTCCACCTTTTGTCTCAATTTTGTTGCATGGGGAAATTGATTGAAACAGGGCGGGCATCGGTTGAATCGGCTTTGCCAGAAACCCGTGAAGGAGGATATTGGCTCAAAATCTTTTTATGATCAAGCGGCTATTGTTTCTCGTGGAGTTGGGCCTTTCAGGATGTGGCGTTTTCGCGCAGGCGGTGGAACCGGAGCTATTGGGGCCGGGAACCATTTCAGGGCCGGTGGCCGACGCGGCGCCGGCGTTCAGTCCGGATGGAAAGACCGTCTATTTTCATCGAAGCGGGGTGGCGATGACCGGCACCATCCTCGTATCCCGGCTCCGGGCCGGGGTTTGGTCCAAGCCCGAGGTGGCGGCGTTCTCTGGGCAATGGCAGGATATCGAGCCGGCAATGTCGCCGGATGGCCGGTACATGATCTTTTCATCCAACCGGCCCGTCGTTCCGGGAGGCAAGGTGTTGGATGGTATGTGGAACAGCCAGCGTTATCCGGGCGGGGGAGGGAATTTGTGGCGGGTAGACCGGATAGGAGAGGGTTGGAGTGATCCGCGGCGCCTGCCGGATCTGATCAACAGTGACTCTTCTATTTTTTCGCCGGCGGTGACGGCGAACGGGTCGCTTTATTTTATGAAACCGGTGCGGGATACCGGGCATTTTCATTTGTTCAGAAGTGAATATCGAAGCGGCGCATACCAGGCGCCCGTGGCGGTGCCGTTCAGTGCCGCGGACACGGTGAGCGATGTGGATGGCGCCGTAGCGGCGGATGAGTCCTTTATCGTATTCAGCAGCAAGCGGCCGCCTGCAAAGATGATGGAATTGTTCATCGTGTTCCGAAAAGGCGGGATCTGGGGTGAGCCTAAGCCGCTGGGTGCAGAGGTGAACCGGGGATCGTCGAGCATCGAGTCGAGGCTGAGCCCGGATGGGAAAAGAGTGTACTTTTCAAGTTCATGGGCGCCCAAGCGCGAAAGTTTTGGGGAAGCAGGAAGTGGAAGGCGGGCGTTGGAGCGCATTGAATGGGAGACCGGCTCGTTGAATATATGGTCGGTGCCCTTGGCGGCGTGGACAAAATAAAAAGCATTGCGGCGGCGGGAGCGATGGGTGGCGGGCCGACAAAAATTTGCGAAACCGGATCAGTTGCGCATATATTTGCATCAACGTGAGAATAGAAAACTGCTTCGTCTCGAATTTTAAAGACCTTGTTTCTACGCCATTTATTGGAGAAATAAATGCAATTTGTTGGACTCGCAAACTAACAGGTGACTTTTCAGAGATCGTTCAAAAGGTTACGCGATGCGGAAATATAACAACAATTGAACAAGAGGAACTTCGTGACCTTCCCTTGAGTGAACAAGGGCAACTCGCCCGTGAAATTATTTTAGATGATTTAAAGGTATTGGAAGCTCATGGCGCATCACCAATCCTTAACGTGATCAACCACTATGATCGGGATAATACCTGCCCATTTTTCCCAACCGATGTCTATTCTTTTCATGTGGATCGCTCTCCCATACCAACCGATACCTTTTTATGTACCTACTATGGCGAATCGAGTGAAATATTGCCAAATTCACAAAGCCAAAAGAAAGTACTTATCCCAGCAATCCGTGATGAACTCAAAAAACTATATCATGGAGCAGATGAAGGTTTTGAATCATTCCTAAGTGAGCATTTCTTTGATCTGCATTATCAGGCTGACCCTGATGCCCGGCCAATATCCCTGGGGCTCGGCAACCTATGGAGATTGGCGGTCGATCATCCCGAATGTCAGGTTCCTCCTTGCATTCACCGGGCGCCAAAAGAAAAACCCGGACAGGAAAGGTTGTTGTTGATCTGTTGACCACTATCCTTAAAAGTGGATTCCGGTCTAACAAAAAAGCCCGCAACAACTGTGTGTTACGGGCTTCCGTCTTAAGATAGCTTTAGACTCATTGTCGGGAAGACAGGATTCGAACCTGCGACCCCTACGTCCCGAACGTAGTGCGCTACCGGGCTGCGCTACTTCCCGAAGCGTTTGGCGGGCGCGTTGTCCGTCAAACGGGACGCAAAAATACGGTTCCGGCGCGACCCGGCAAAATCCATTATCAAGATTTCTGAATGATTTGGAACGCTTTACCAAGATTAGCGGTAAGGTCGGAGGGGAGCATAGCCTCCTGAGAATGAACCTCGGCAGCGAGATCGCCGGCCAGGCCGTGGAGATAGACGCCGAGCAGGGCCGCCTCACCGGGGGAATAGGACTGGCCGAGCAGGGCCGTCAGGATGCCGGTCAGCACATCGCCGCTGCCGCCTTTGGCCATGCCCGGGTTGCCGGTGGAATTGAAGTAGCCCTTTCCGCCGGGCATGGCGACAAAAGTATAATGTCCTTTTAAAACGATGATGACACCCAGCCGGCGAGACTGCTCGCGGGCCTTGTCGAGGCGGCCATAGTCGTCCGCGGAAGGTCCGAAGAGCCGCTCGAACTCCTTGGGATGGGGCGTCAGAATAGAGTAGGGAGGCAGCATCTCCAGCCAGTCGGGATGAGCAGCCAGGATGTTCAGCGCGTCGGCGTCGAGCACCATGGGTTTACGATAGCGCTGCAGCAACTGGTGGAGGAAGGCGACGGTTGGAGGCTCCTGGCCCAGACCAGGTCCGACGCCGGCGACGGAATACTTGTCCGGCGAATCGGGCACCGCGGTGTGAATACATTCGTCGGGATCCATTACCAGCATGGCTTCGGGCAGGGCCGTTTGCAAAATGGAATATCCACACCTGGGAATGTCGCAGGTCAGCAGGCCGGCCCCCGTTCGCAGGCAGGCGTTGGCGGCGAGGACCGCCGCCCCCATCTTCCCATAGCTGCCGGCCACCAGCAAAGCATGACCGAAATTGCCCTTATGCGAAAAGCTCTTGCGAGGCTTATAGATGGCGCCGATGATCGCGGCATCGAGCAACTCGGCCTCGCCCTGTACCTGGCTGAGGTAGCCGGGATGAAGACCGATGTCCAATATATGGACCTCGCCCACCCAGGCTTCGTTTTCCGGCATGAGGAAGGCCGGCTTATAGACTTGGAAGCTCAGGGTATGGGTCGCGCGGACCGCGGTGTTGCCTTTCGAACTTTTGCTGACGAATAGGCCGCTGGGGATGTCTATCGCGATTATCTCGTTGCCCGAGGCGTTCAGGTGGTCGACCAGCTGCGCGGTGACCCCTTCCAGCTTCCGGTTGAGGCCCGAGCCCAGCAGGGCATCAATGAGGATATCGTCGGGGGGAATTGGATGGAAATGTTCGGGGCCCTGGACGAACCGCACTTCGACGGGCGAAGAATGCAAGCGGGCCAGGTTGGCCTGGAAGTCCTCCGTTCCGATGTTGCCAAACTCGAGGATATGCACCGTGACGGGACAATCCAACGCAGAAAGCATCCGGGCGAGAGCGAGGCCATCACCGCCATTGTTGCCTTTCCCACAGTAGATCGAAAAGCTGCGATCAAGATATCCGCCTCTTTCCAGCCAGGACAGGCAGCTTGCCGCGGCCCGCTCCATCAGGTCGATGGAGAGGATGGGTTCATGCTCCATTGTATACTGGTCCCAGGCGCGGATCTGTTCGGCTGAAAGGATTTCCATGCGGAAATTTAGGCATTTTCGGGCAGAATCGGGGGCGGCATGCCTTGGAGCGGATGGCGCCGCGGCGGCTCGAACGGGGCGTAGAGCTCAAGGTCAGAATAAGATGAGCCGCAAAAGATCGGATGCCACTCGCTAAGCCGGCTGGACAGCCTTCTTCTTCACCGGCCGGTGATGATGCGCAACTCGCGTCGTCTTTTTGGCAGCGACTCGGGCACGGGTACGGTGGACCGTCGCAGGACGGGGCGCCACGACCGGAGCAGGCGACGGCTCGCCTACGGTTGCACCGCCGGTGCTGTCGGCAGGATCGTTCTCGCCCTCGTCGAAGCGTTCTTTACCCTGTCGGTAGTCGCCGAAAAGATCGCAGAGCCGTTTGGCGGAGTAGACGTTCCTATAGTCATTGTTGCTAAGGGCGATGATGGTCGCGTCCTCGTCCATCATGCGGACGAAGACCGTGCGGTTGCCATGCCACCAGCCATTGTGATAGATCAGCTTCTTGCCATTGGGGATGAGCAGCATGCGCCAGCCCAGACCGTAGTTGTGCTGACCGGGTTTCTCGAAGCTGTATCCCGCATAGGCGCTGTCGAGCACGCCCTTCGAGAACAACTGGCCGGAGCGCAGCGCCTGGTCCCACTTATACATGTCCCGCACGGTGCTGTAGACATTCTTGTCGCCATAGACCTGGTCGAGGAACTGCATGGGGAAGGGGCGGCCGGTCTGATAATACGAGGTCATGCTTTTGCCGGAATCCGAATTCGTCCAGACATAAGTGTCCTGCATGCCCAGCGGCTGGAAGAAGGTGCGTCCCAGGTAGTCCGGATAGGGGAGTCCCGATACCTTCTCGATAACCAGGGCCAGCAATGCGTAATTGGTATTGGAATATTCGAAGTGCCGGTTGGATACCCCGCTATAGATCGTGCGATCGTTGGGATGGTCGATGATGTACTGGAGCACATCGGGGTTGTGGAGGAACTTGTGGTGATCCACCCCCGGCTTGTCCATATAATGAACATAGTTATGCAGGCCGCTGCGGTGATTTAGCAGGGTCTCGATGGTCACGGCGGGATAGGGGAAGCCGGGGAGATATTTGGACAGCGGATCGTGGATATCGAGCTTGCCATCCTGCCAGAGTTTGAGAATGCTCATCGCCGTAAAGGTCTTGGATACGGAGGCGAGGTGGAAGGCGGTATGCTCGGTGATGGAGTCCTGGCGATGACGCGGGTCGCGGAAACCCTTGTACTTTTCGAAGAGAACGACGCCATTCTTGGCGACGAGGATACTTCCGTTGAACCGGCCGGCAAGCATCGGATCGAAGAAATGAGCGGTCATATTGGTATAGCGCTCCGTTTCGGGGCCCGTCAGCGCGGGAGTTGTTGCCGGCGAAGGCGCCAAGGTATCCGTCTTTACCAGGTTCTTTGCTGTCTGGGCCTGACCACAGGATACGATCACCAAGGTTACGGACAACGCTAAATAACCAATACCTTTCACATTCATCTCTGCTAAGATTGTCTTGAATTTTTTGGGTTGGAAAACGGCAAATTTAAATCATCCGGCGTTAACTTGCAGTTCCATTTCGCAAGTAACGCAAAAAGACGGGCAAAATTATGGCTGAAAAAAAAACTACGAGTTATCCCAAAGAAAAGATTAACATTCTCTTTTTAGAAAACATCAGCGACGCCGCCGTCAAGCACTTCAAAGATTCCGGTTATGCATCCGTCAAGAAACTGACCGGGGCCCTGCCCGAAGATCAGCTCGTCGAGGCTGTGAAGGACGTTCACTTGCTGGGCATCCGCAGCAAAACCCAGATCACACCCAAGGTGTTGGCTGCCGCAAAAAAATTGCAGGCAATCGGCTGTTTCTGCATAGGAGTCAATCAAGTAGACCTGAAATCGGCTAAGAACAATGGGGTGGTTGTCTTCAACGCTCCATATTCCAATACCCGGTCGGTTGCCGAGCTGGTGATCGGGCTGGCGATCATGCTGATCCGCCGCATTCCGGATAAAAGCAAGGCCGCTCATGAAGGCGTATGGCTGAAAGAGGCGAAGGGAAGCTATGAACTTCGTGGTAAAACGCTGGGAATCATAGGATATGGGAATATCGGCGCCCAGGTCAGCGTGCTGGCCGAGGCCCTCGGGATGAAGGTGATCTTCTACGACACGGTGACCAAGCTGCCGCTGGGCAATGCCGTAGCCAAAAAGACGCTTAAGGAAGTGGTCAGCCAGGCAGACATCATCACGTTGCATGTCCCGGAGACCGCGCAGACCAAGAACCTGGTCAACAAAACAGTGATCAAGCAGATCAAGAAAGGAGCCATTCTCCTGAACTATGCCCGGGGTGAGGTGGTCGATCTGGAAGCGCTGGCCGCTGCGCTGAAAGAGGGGCAATTGTCCGGCGCGGCGATAGACGTGTATCCCTGGGAACCGGAGAAAAATGGGGATAAGTTTACCACCCCCCTGCAGGGACTGCCCAATGTGATCCTGACCCCGCATATCGGTGGGTCGACGGAGGAGGCGCAGGAGAATATCGGCGAGGACGTCAGCAACAAGCTGTTCCAATACCTCGAGACAGGGATGACGATCGGTAGCCATACCGTTCCACCGCTGAGCCTGCCGCACCAGGAAGGGACGCACCGCATCCTGCATATCCATAAGAATGTGCCGGGGGTATTGTCGGAGATCAACAGCACGCTGTCCAGCCATAACATCAACATCCTCGGGCAGTATCTCAAGACCAATGACGAGATCGGCTATGTAGTGCTGGATATCGACAAGCGGCTGTCAAACCAGGCGCTGCAGCTACTGAAGGATGTGAAGCATACGATTAAGACAAGGTTACTCTATTAGGTTATGCCTTCCCTTTTTCTCACCGCCGCCTGGAAAAAGCTTTTACTGGCGAACTATCCTGTCGAACGTGCGTCGTTGCTCCCGCTCGTCCCGGCGGGAACCGAGCTGGATGTTTGGGAAGGGGACGCCTATGTCAGCCTGGTGGGGTTCCAATTCCGCGATGTGCGGGTAAAGGGGTTGGCTATCCCATTCCACCGGCATTTTCCCGAGGTCAACCTACGGTTTTACGTTCGATATAAGGACGAGGGCAAATGGAAACGGGGAGTGGTATTTGTCCGCGAGATCGTGCCCCTTCGCGCCGTGACCTTTGTCGCCAACAATCTGTTCCACGAACGCTATATCACCCTACCGATGCACTATCATGCGCACTCCTCCGATGCGGCGGGACTCGAAGTCAGCTATTCCTGGAAATACCGCGGCCGCTGGAATCAGTTGTCCGCAAAGGCGGCGGTCCCCGCCTGGCCACTGCCCGAAGGCGGAGCCGAAGAATACATTACCGAACATTTTTGGGGGTATGCGGGCGGGAATGGCCGGTTCACAGGCGAATACCAGGTGGCGCATCCGCGCTGGGATATCTACAACGTGCAGCAATATGCGGTCGACTGCGATTTTGGCGGTTTATATGGGCCAGTTTTCGCCGAATTACGCGACCGCGACCCTGCCAGCGTCTTTCTGGCGGAAGGGTCTCCGGTGGAAGTCTACAACAAAAGGAAGATTTAACGCAGGCGGCCCTCCGCCGCAGCCTTCTCCATTTGGCGCAGTACCCGCTTCGCCCTCGCCCGGAAGGCCGGGGCAGAACGCTCCCACTGTTCCTCGATGATCAACTTTAATTCCCCGCGGATGTCGGGATGTTCTTTTGACAAATTGGAAAGCACGGTCAGAGAAAATGCTTTGACGGCGATTGGCGTCTCCGGCGACTGGAGAAAGTCAAAACAGGTGCTCATGACCCGCCCCTGGTGTTTTTTGGGGATAGCCACGTCCTGCAGCAGCCGCACGGTGTTGCGGATAACGGCTACGTGGATGTCTTTGCGTGCCAGGTTATCCAGCAGCGGCTTGAAATACGGCTCGATCAGTTCCGGATGCGCCCGCACACAATAGCTGAGAGGCCAGGCGGCCCGTTGGGTGACGCGATATTCGCCTTTGAAAAAAAGCTCGATCAGCCGGGCAAAACGCTTCTTGTCCGCGCCGACGAACGCCACGATCCGGTCGGTTTGTTTTTTGCTGTGTTCTTGTTTTAAGGACTCGAGTATGTCCATCATTGCCTAAATTTGGCGAGCATTCATCAATGTGTAAATTTAGGGCATAATTTCCTTCGTATGACTTACAGACCTAACCACACCCGATATGATTCCATGGAGTACCGGCGCTGCGGCCGCAGCGGTCTTTTGCTGCCTGCGGTGTCGCTCGGACTCTGGCATAATTTCGGACATGTGGATGTCCTCGAGAATTGCCGCAAGATACTCCACCTAGCCTTCGATTCGGGCATCACGCATTTCGATCTTGCGAACAATTATGGCCCGCCGCCGGGCTCCGCGGAGGAGAATTTTGGCCGCATCCTACGGCAGGATTTCCATGGATACCGCGACCAGCTGATCATCTCTTCGAAAGCCGGTTACTATATGTGGCCCGGCCCCTACGGCGAATGGGGCTCGCGGAAATATCTTGTCGCCAGCCTGGATCAAAGCCTGCAACGGATGGGACTCGACTATGTCGACATCTTCTATCATCACCGGCCCGATCCAAACACTCCGCTGGAGGAGACGATGATGGCGCTGGATCATATCGTCCGCCAGGGCAAAGCGCTGTACGTGGGCATCTCCAATTACCCCGCCGAAGAAGCGGCGAAGGCAATCCAAATCCTACGACAGCTGGGCACACCCTGCCTGATCCATCAACCTAAGTACTCCATGTTCGAGCGTTGGGTGGAGTACGGATTGCTGGATGTTCTGGAAAAAGAGGGTGTGGGTTGTATCCCGTTCTCGCCATTGGCGCAGGGCCTTTTGACGGATAAATACCTGAAGGGTATCCCTGAGGATTCACGGGCGCATAAACCGACGGGATTTTTGAAGGAGTCGGAGGTAACGCCGGAAAAGATCGACAAGGTCCGGCGGCTGAACGAGATGGCGATCAGGCGGGATCAGACGCTGGCACAGATGGCGCTGGCCTGGATCCTCAAGGACAAACGGATCACTTCGGTGCTGATCGGGGTCAGCCGGCCGGAACAGGTGACCGACTCCTTGCAAAGTTTCCGGAACACCTGGTTCTCGGAGGATGAACTAAGAGAGATTGAGAGTATTCTCGGCGCGGCCTAAGGGTATTTCTGGATTTGGGCGGGGCGTTCCCATTGCGGGAAAAGCGGTGGCTTTGGGAGTTATGTAAGTGATTGTTTTACAGCAAAGTGGAGATTGGCATCCGGATTGGCCTATATGCCATAATTCGTTGCTCATGAAACACATTACTCTTTACCTCATCGCGCTGCTTTGCACCGTTGCAGCTTTTGCCGACCCGGGACCTGCTCCGGCTCCCGCCGCCACCAAGGCCAGTTCCTCTAAGGCCGTTCTGAATGCCGGTTCCGTTCGCTTCCAGCTCAATGCTCCTGCTACCGACCAGGATTCTGCTCTTGTTATTTTCGACCGTTATGATCACACCGGCGCTGGTGTTGTTTACCAGATGTTCGCAGCCGACAGCACCAACGGTATCTCGATCGAGAATGTCCCCGCCGGTAAGTATTACGTTACCGTTCAGTTCCATGGTGTGCATCGCGACCGGATGGAAATGCTGGTTAGGGTGAAAGCCCAAAAGAATGGGAAGGTTCATATCAAGCTGGATGATGCGGAAGTCTTTTCGAAGGACAACGTCAGGATCCCCGCTTATAATCCTTCTTTCTCCGACCTGGCCATCCTGAAGTCCTCGAAGTAGTCATTCCGCTTTTCCGATCCTCTATCCCTTCTTCTCCATTCTGTCTTTTCGTCCACTATCCCTCTTTTCTTTCTTTCGATCCACTATCCCTCATTTCTTTCGATCCTCTATCCCCAGGTTTTTAGTACCAGGATATATAATATCCCAAAGAGTACCAGACATAGCTTAAAGTAATCCGCAGGCTTCACCGTCCAGGCCAGCAGGATGCCACACAACAATAACAGGATGACATACCCAAGTCCCGCAAAGGCCAGCGCATCGACGAGCCTGATGGGATGCGGCGTAAGCCATCCCAGCACTATTATTTCCGGCAACAGCAGCACGACACAGAACAGGGCATACTGGGCCAGCCAGCGGAGCTTTTTCACCGGCAGGGACCGGTAGCCCAACAACCGCGTGGTGTCCAGGTTTCGGCAGCGATGAAGCAAGATGCCATGGCCGAACAACGCGAGACTGTAGGCGAGGAAGGGCATGCGGAGATCGTATATGACCCCTAATTTTCATGAACTCAATTGAATCGATCGATTGATTAGAATTAAATTTTGGGTGCCCGGAAGGCGGCCGGTAGGGAGGAGTTGGTGGCTGCTGAGGAGGAACCCGGCGCCATATCGATCGCGGTATTCGCCGATCAGTGTCAGCAGTCCGGCGAGCCCGGCTTCATCGAGGGTGATCAGTGGTTCGTCAAGTAGGATCCACGTGGGCCGGCCAAGGAAAGCGAGGAGCAGGGCGAGTTTCTTGGTCATCCCGCTGGACCAACCTGCCAGCCGGGTACCGATCCAGTCACCGATCTGCAGCCTCTGAAGCAGGTAAGCGATCTGGTTTGATTCGGGGTGCAGGATCCTGCTATAAAAGTTGACCAGTTCCTGGCCAGTGAGAAATCCAGGGTAGAGCGGCTCGGCGTCGGCCCAACCAATGAGTTGGCGATAGGCGACGGGTTCGCGGCGTTGGCTGTGACCGTTTATCAAGGTGTCTCCGAGGAAGGGTACGATGCCGGCGAGGATGCGGATCAGCGTCGTCTTGCCGGTGCCGTTCGCACCTTGCAGCCAGTAGGTGCCCGTGGCAAGGGTGAGAGCGGCAATGTCGAGGATCGGCGCCGAATCGTTATAGGATTTGCGGACCTGGCGGAGTTCAAGCATGCGGGTTAGGTCGCTGAAAAAGGGGTTTTGTTACGCGCTTTTTTGTTACATTCCGGATATGAACCGGACTTTTGTTTTTCTGAAGATCTTGCTTTTGCGGATCTCGCTTGTGTCGATCTCGCTTGCGATGGCCGTGGGTGCGAACGGACAATCCCGAGAAGGTGGGCGCGCTAACACCATAGCGATCATGCGTAAGGTGGCCGACTGGCAACTGAACCACTGGCAAAAGGAGGGGATGCGCTGGCCGGCTTACGACTGGGTCAACGCGGCGGGCTATACCGGCATCTCCGCACTGGCCCGGATCACGGGCGACTCGGCCTACTACCGGGCGCTGTATGCTATTGGCGCCGGGTTGGAATGGAACACCGGTCCTCACCGAACGATGGCCGACGACTACTGTATCGGCCAATTGTACTGTGAATTGTACGCGCGCTACCGGGACCCGCAGATGCTGGCGCATTTCCGCGCGCAGGCGGACACTATCTGTTCGTTGCCGCATAGCGAGTCGTTGGAATGGACGAATGATATTTACCTGCGGGAATGGGCCTGGTGCGATGCGTTGTTTATGGCACCGCCGGGGCTGGCCGAGTTGACCACGGTGACGGGCGATCGCAAATATCTGGAGACGGCGGTGCGGTTGTGGTGGAAGACGGCTGACTTCCTGTACGATCCAAGGGACAGCCTGTTCTTTAGGGATAGCCGATTCTTTGATAAGAGGGAGCACAATGGGCGGAAGGTGTTCTGGTCACGCGGCAACGGTTGGGTGCTGGCCGGTCTCGCGCGGCTGTTGGCCTCGATGCCCGAAGGTTCTGCCGGCCGGGAGCGGCTGGTGGCGGTGTTCCGGCAAATGGCGGCCCGGATCGCCGGCTTGCAGCAGCCCGATGGCGGCTGGCGGACCGCCTTGCTGGACCCGGAACGTTATCCGAACCGGGAGACCAGCGGGACCGCCTTTTATTGCTATGCCCTTGCCTGGGGCGTGCATCATGGGATCCTGGACCGGGAGCGTTATGGGCGGGTGATTGGGAAGGCTTGGGAGGCTTTGGTGGGTGCGGTGCAGGCGGATGGGCGGCTGGGGTATGTCCAGCAGATCGGCGATCAGCCGGGCGCCGCGGATGCGCACAGCACGGAGGCCTATGGGGTGGGCGGGTTCCTGCTGGCGGGTGCGGAGATCCTGGCGATGAAAAGAGAATGAACGAATGAATGGTGGCGGCGAATCGTCGCCTGGTTTATTTTTGTCTTATAATTAACATTATGTTAAATAAGACATGGTGTAATACCGGGTAATGTACAAAAGAGCCTGTTTTCTGCATGCGTGATTGCGCTCAGGGCCGGGGCTGATTCTCCTCACGGTAATCCACGATTTGACATTGTAACTTATTGAAATTTCGGTCATGTCAGGATGCCCTATCCTTAATTCCCTCTCTCCGACTGCCACCCTGCGGCATGCAGCAAACAATTATCGCCGGCTGGTGGAGGCAAAGGATTCGACGCAAAGGAGGCGAGGAAGGGCCATGGCCAAAACATTAAACAACGTCAAGTGAACAGCACGGCCAACAACAATAGTCGACCATCGGAAAACCGGATGACAGAACGCATGGCTTACTATATAGCCGACACGGTCAATGCGATGCTCGCCTATTGGGATACCGGCTTGATGTGCAGATTTGCCAACAAATCATATAGCGACTGGTTTGGCGTGTCAAAGGAAGCTATGGTGAACAAGATGACGTTGCCCCAATTGCTGGGACCCGAACTGTTCGAGAAGAACCGGCCGTTCGTTATGGCCGCATTGCAAGGAAAAGTTCAGACCTTCGAACGGGATATCCGGATGCCTACCGGCGAGATCCGGAATTCTATTGCAACGTATTATCCCGACAACGAGCACGGCGCCGTTCAGGGGATCATCGTACACGTCGCGGATGTAACGCCGATCCGAAAAATGCAGGCGGCCGAAAAAAAACTGTTTGAGAGCCGCGAGCTTTTTCAGCAGTTTATGGAGAACAGCCCTACGCCCGCATGGATAACGGATCAGGATGGCATTATGGAATATGTCAATAACGCATTTCTAAAAGTTTTCAATTGCCGGGAAGATATAATCGGCAAGTCGATACGGGAAATTTTCCCCAGCCAACCAACAGAAGAATATATCAAGAACAACAGGATGGCGTTACAGACCGGAACCACCGTGGAATCGATCGAAACCTTCGTTGACGTCAATAAGGTGACCCGGTGGTTCAAAAGCACAAAATTTCCTTTGCGCTACAAAGATACAATTATGATCGCGGCCTGGGCCATGGATATTACATCCGAGGTATTTGCACATGAGACCAGGCTGCAGTTCGAGCAGGAAAAAAGAAGAGAGGTATTGCGATCGGTTATCGAGGCCCAGGAAACGGAAAAAGAGCGGCTTTCCAAAAGGCTTCACGAGCAAACCGCTCAAACCCTCTCCTCCTGCAAGCTGATCCTTGACAGCCTGATGGATGACGGCAGCGGAGAACCGCTGTTAAAACTGGCGGACGCTAACCTCGGGGCGGCCATCGAAGAGCTCAGACTGACCTGTAATCTCCTGACGCCGATGACGCTGTTGGATCTGGGTTTAAAGGAGGCCATAAAAGAGACGGCTATCGAAATACATGAGCGATTTAAGACCCGGCCGCGACTTTCATTCATAGGCAAGTCTTTTGAGGACATCGCTACCCAGGATAAATTGAACACCTTTCGAATCGTCGGCGACATGCTTGAATTCCTTTGCCAATATATGAATGCCGCTTCCATAGCGCTGGAACTACGGATTACCGGCATCGATATCCTGGTCCATATCCGCTACGCGGGCTTGGGGTTTGGCGGCAACACGAGGGGCAAAGAAATGCAGTCCATCCATAACCGTATCGAATACTGCAACGGAACCATCGAGTGGTCCAATTCCGGCGACGACCGCCAGCACGTGCTGATACATATCCGCGGGACCTCAGCTGCCAAATGAGACCCGTTCAGGGAATGAATCGCTTGTTGTAGACATGGATCGCCTGCCGGAAATGGAATGCTGCGCTCACCTGGGCGCTAAACCTCCCCAACAACGCAATAAAGGCGGCGCCACCAAAAGACCAGGCTGCGGCACGATTGCCGTGGTTGCCTTCCACGATTGCCGTAGTGAGGGAGCCGATGGCCGCGCCCGTCCAAAGGAAAACGCCGGCCCGGGCATTGCGGTACCGGCGTAGTTCACCGGCAGTTTCGCTATATAGCCTGAGCCGGCTCATGATCTCCCGGCGATGGATAATGCTGTCGTTGGCGGAATAGACGAAATGAGTGTATCTGACGCGCATTTCGTGTATGGAACTGTCATGGCTGATCCCCTCGGGCAGCCTGTCCTGGCCATGGACGCAAAGGGCGGCCAGCAGGCCGAAGATAAGGGGGTAAAAGTGTTTCATAGGGTCAAAGGTGATGAATAACCGTCATTTTCTCTCCAACAGCTTGAAGAACTGATCCAGCTGCGGGAGGATGACGATCCGGGTGCGACGATTAGCCTGGCGTCCTTCTTCTGTAGAGTTGGTCGCAACATTGATATATTCCCCTCGGCCGGCGGCGGTCATGCGTTCCGGAGGGAAGTGATATTGCGCCTGGAGGATGCGGACCACGGAGGTCGCCCGTTTGACGCTGAGGTCCCAGTTGTCGACGAGATCGCCATGATAGTACGGCACGCTGTCGGTATGGCCTTCGACCATAAATTCGATATCCGGCTGATTTTGCAGCACCGTCGCCACCTTGCCGAGCACGGTCTTTGCCTTTTCGGTAACGGTATAGCTGCCGGTCTTGAAGAGCATCTTGTCCGAGATGTCGATATAGATCACGCCTTTCTCGATCTTGATATTGATGTCCTGATCATCAAGATTGCCGAGAACGCCTTTCAGGTTCATCACGAGGGCGAGATTTAACGAGTCCCTGCGGGCGAGGGCAGACTGGAGGTCACGGATGTAGACATCCTTGGCGCCGATGTTGTCGAGGGACTTTTTGATGCTTTCCGCCTGTGCGCTGCTGATAACGGAGAGGTCCTGCAACTGCTTGAGTAGCTGAGTGTTGTTCTCCTTGATAATGGGCAGTTGCCGGTTCAGGTCGTCGTAGCGCCCCTGCAGATCGGCATTCTTCCGGCTAAGGTCTGCGTTGCCGTCCGCGCATGCTTTGAGCTGGCTCTGCGAGGCGTTGACCAGGGAATCATACCGGGCCTGCGCAGACTGCTGCGCGGCATTGAATTTCTTGGTGCTGACGCAGGAGAAGAGAAATACACCGCAGCATAGTGCGATGGTTCCGAACGACTTTTTCATATCACTGGTTTTACGTGTATCGCAAAACTAGTGCGCGCTAACGGCCATGGACCTGACTTGCGTCAGCCGGGGGCTTGATAGCGGTTATTGCCGCCCCCTGGTGGGAGCCATTCGGCGCCGGCTCACTCGTCCGGGCGGGGTTTGCCCTGGTGGCAGGTGGAACAGGTGACCGCCAGACCGGGATCCCCCAACCCCGGCCGGCGGACCTGGAAATACCTGGCGTTGAGCTTCAGCGTCATGCGCATCATATTCCGCGCGATCTGCTTCTCGGGCTTTGCATCGCTCGCATAATCCAGCTTGTGCGAACCCTTTTGTTCCGAGTGACAGAATCCGCATCCCACGCCAAGACCGTCTTCAAACTCGTCGATCATGATGTGCTGTAACGTCTTCGAGGAAACGTCCTTCGGCAGGACTTTTAAATTGACATACTCCCGGTGCGTGCCGGCGGAGGTCGCCGTAACTGAAGCGATGGTGACGGCGACCGCCAGACCGGCGACGAGGGCTGTTCTTTTATGAATGATCATGCGTAATTATTTTGCGATGACATCGAGAGACACCTCCAGCTCGTTGGAAATGCTGCTGAAGCCGCCGATGTCGAAATCCTTTCTGTTGATTGTAAATCCTCCCATGAACCGATAGCCACCAGCGGTCTCCGCCGCGGTAAAAGGAAAGGAAACCTCCTTTATATGATCTTTTATCGTGAGTTGACCCGTGAAGAGATACGAACCTTTCTTGTGCGCGCCGATCCGGGTGGAGACGAGACGGATACGCGGATAGCGCTGGACGTTGAAATACGACTCGCCCCGCAGATGATCGTCGCGCATCCCATTATCCGTATTGATCGTGCCTGCCTCGACCGTGACGTCGAAAGTCGCCTCTTCCGGATGCGCCGGGTCGAATCGGACCTGGCCGGCCAGACCGCCGAGCGAACCCGTGACATTGAACCCGAGGTTCTTTATTTTGAATTGAATGGTGGAAGCCGCGGCCTGCGGTTGGAATTGGGCAATCCCCTCTCGCGCCGTAAAGACGCTTAGAATAACAATGATCCATTCCCTCATGGCGCCACGATTAACGGGGTATCGGTGATCGCCAGGGAGCTCGCATGTTCCTGGTAGTTCACGCTGGTAAGACCGAGGAGGGTGCGGAGCTTTTCGGCAGGGACCTTCATCGGGCCGGGTGCGGGCGCGGAGCCCGGAGCCGGCTGCGGGAAGGCCGTGGAAGTGGCCGTATGGAAGGTGATGTTGCCTTCCGTCTTCAGCATCGTCTGATGGATATGCCCGTTGAGCACGGAGACCGAGCCAAACCGCCGGAGCAGGGAAAGGGCCTGTTCGCTGTCGCGGGTCCCCCACCCCCATTGCGGGTAAACGGCCCAGAGCGGGATATGAGCGAAGACGACGACAGGAGTGCTGTTGCTGACAGCTTTTAGGTCGTCGGCAAGCCATGCCAGTTGATCGGCGCCCAGCGAGCCGAGACCGCCCTCGGAGGTATCGGTCACGTTGTTAAGACCGACGAAGTGGACACCTCCTTTGTCAAAGCTGTACCATCCCTGGCCTTTCGACCCTTTTCCATAACGTTCCAAAAACGATTTCCCGCCATCGTTGAGTACGTCGTGCTCGCCGGGTACGTAAAAGATCCTGTCGGTCTTTACGCTTTTGAGCGACTGGTCGAGCGTGTCGAACTCTTCCTTCTGGGCGAGATGGGAAAGATCACCGGTGTGCAGGACAAAGGAGGGCGCGTTGGGCATGGCGTTGATCTTATCGATCGCCGCCTGCAGGGTACCCACGACGTCGGGATTCGCGGGTTTGTTGAAGCCGATATGGCTGTCGCTGATCTGCACAAAGCTGAAATCCGCCTTGGGCAGCGAGATGCCCGGCTTAAGACGGCCGGTATCCTTATCGAGCAGCTGGCTCATCCCAAAGGACTTGAGCGAGCCGCCGGTCATCATCCAGAGAACGCCTGTACCCGCCCAAGCCATACATTTGATAAACCCGGCTCTGTCGATGCCGTCCTCGCTTTCGAGTGCGCTGAGTAGACTCTCGTGTTTTACTTTCTTCATAATGCTGAATTATGGAGCAAAACAACGGGATCCACCAGCGCGCCCGAAATCTTTTACACGAGGCAGGCCGTATTCTTGATCAAATCCGGGATCAAGCGGCCTTCCTGGGACTAGGCAACCTTCTTTGTGAGGTAAGCACGGGGCACCGCCGGGACGACGATGGCCGGCTTCTTATCGAACAGCTGGCTGACGGTCTGGATCCAGAAGATGAAGGAAACAAACCAGGTCAGCACCAGCGAATAAGCGGCGAAGAGATGATCGGCTTCATACAATTTGACAGCGAAGAAGCAAAGCAGGAAGATAACGGGAAGGGTCAGGAATGCAACGAACGTTTTCATTTTTGTGATTTTGCGGTGTTAGAAAAGAAGTTTTGGTGCGTGGCTTACGCCTTTGCCTTGATCAGCCGGCCAGAGTAAGAGATAGCGTTGATCCAGAAAATGAGAGTGGTAATCGAAGTGAGGATCAGCGAGTAGGCGAGGACCAGATTGCCTTGTTCGTAGAGGGAGGCGCTGAGGATGTAAGCAAAAACGATAGCAACGAGAACGATGAGGTTAAGAAGCGTTTTCATACCGGGTACGTGTTTGAGTTAAAGACTATGTTTAGTTAAGAAATCCGCTGTTGGGGCAGATCATAGTCAATTGGAAGAGGATTCCAGAGGATGATTGAAGAAGCGAAGCAAGTAAACTATTACGAAGCAAGTGAACTACAACAAGAAGAAAAAGGGAGGAATTTCGCGGGAGATTGGGTACGATGCCGGCTTATCAGGGGAGATTGGAACTGCGTGGCTTGATGGTGTAAATGTAGTGCGCGTTTTTGAGCCTTGCAAGCATTTTTTGATAATTTTCGCGCCGTCTAGGGGTATCCTTCCCGGTCCATTTTAATAAGAAGCTGATTCTGCGTATATTGCTATATGTCTTCACCTGCCAAGAATTTTGCCACCTGGGGGCTGATCTTTATCGCGGGCGTTGTCTTTCTCAGCGTCGGAGTGCTGGCCTTCATCAACCCGATGAGCAGCTATGTCAAACTCACCAAATTCGCAGGCATCGGCCTGCTGGTGAACGGCGGCCTTTTATTGGCGATGATCATCATCCGGCCCATGCGGCCGCAGGAACGGAACTGGCTGCAGGCGGAGAGTATCCTTCACCTGTTCTTCGGCATCCTCTTCCTGCTAAATCCCCTGCTGGCCTTCATCGCCCTACCCTATTTCATGGGCAGCTGGCTGTTCTCCGTCGGGTTGTTGAAAATGCTGGCGGCGCTTTTTCTCCGGAAGCGGCTGGGCCGGTGGGGCTTTATCCTCTTTGTGGGTTTCATCTTCTTTGTATTCGGGGCCCTGCTGCTCTTCAGCCCCTTTGCGCGGGCGACGAGCATCACCCTGATCATCGGTTGCTTCGGGATCGTCATGGGCTCGCTTTATATGGTCGATTCCTTCCGGTACCGAAAACTCGAAGATACCTTGGACATGATGTTGTAACTTTGCGCGCATGAAACACCTGCTTCTTTGTCTAACCGTCCTCGTCGCAACCGGTATCCTTCATGCCCAGGACACGGTGAAGCCACACCCGGCGAAACCGACGGCGATAAAGGAAGATTCCGCCAGGACCATGGTCCGCCGCAAGAGCGAAGTTTACCGCGAAGCATTCAAGCATGTCCGGCGCAAATTCGACTCCACACTTTTTATGGCCCGCGATACCGCCAGCAACAGTGATTTTGCAGAAGACCTCGAGCGGGTATACCAGATCCTCAGCCATATACCCGTGGTCACGGAGTCGTTTGGTCACCTCCCCGACATCGACAACAAGCTGGACCTCGAGGATTCGGCCCTCGACATCATCAAGGAGCGGATGTCCCAGAGCGACCGCACGCTGAATATCCGCAACCTGCAGATGTTCAATACCCTGCTGGACGAGCTGGACCGCAACGTCCGGGGATACACGCGCACCCTCAATCATTATGATGATGAATTGGATACGGTCCGCAAGGAGATCGCCAATCTTCGCAAGGACACCCTGATCCTCCATATCTTCCGAGATTCGGCGCTGAAAGATACGTTCCGGCTTCAATTGCAGCAGTTGAAGGCCAAGTGGAGGCAGGTGGACAGCCTGGTGGCCCTCAATGGCAACTATGTCAACGCATTGAAATCCGAGGCTTCGGCGCATACGATCACCATTGCCGACCTTATCTACCGGGTCGACCAGGCGCTGAAGGCCGTCGGCACGCGGGCCTTTGGCAAAGAGCGACGGTATATCTGGGAGCCGCGGTCCCCGAACGCCAGCACCTTTTCCCGAAACAGCTTTCAGAAATCGGTGGACAGCGAGCGGCAGCTGGCCCGGTTCTATTTTGCCAATAACCGCACCAACCGTCTCTGGCTGCTGATCACCGGGGCCGTCTTCTTCTTTTGGATCTGGACCAATTTCCGGACTTTGAAGCGAATGAACAAATTGCAAGCGATCGAAGGGTATCATTTTTCTTTCGTCAACCCCTACCCCATCGCGGCCTCTTTCGTCTTTGTGCTGAGCCTGGCGCCGCTGTTCGATCTGCATGCCCCGGCGATCTACATCGAGTCGATCGAATTCCTGCTGATCATCGTCCTCAGCTTTATCCTCAAGAAGCACCTGTCTCGTTTCCTGTTCTATGGATGGTGTATCTTCCTGTTGCTTTTCCTGCTACTGCCTGTCATCCGCATCCTTGGCCTGCCCTTTGCCGCACAGCGATGGGCCGAGCTGATCCTCGATGCGGCATCCGTAGGCTTTGCTTCCTTTTACCTCTTTGGCAAACACCGGATGGGAAAGCAGCTTAAATTCGTCTACGTTGCGGCAAGCCTCTACCTGTTGCTCAATGCGCTGGCCGTGCTTTGCAATCTCTTCGGCCGGGTGACGCTCTCGCAGATCTTTGGCGCGACGGCCGTCTATTCCTTTGCACAAACTGTCTCGCTGGCCGTATTCGTTAAGCTGGTAGTAGAGACCTTCCTGCTACAGATCATTGCCAGCCGGGTCCGCAAAGGCTATCCGGAGACGTTCGACATCGCGACGGTGTCCAGATCCATTTACCGCATTGTGTTGCTGCTGGCCATCTTCTTGTGGTTGATCGTTTTCAGCACCAACCTGAACCTGTTCGACGCGATCAACGACTGGCTGACGGATTTCTTCGGGACGTCGCGGGAGGTCGGCAACTTCAGCTTTACCCTGGGCGGACTTCTCCTTTTCCTGGGCATCATCTGGCTGGCGAATTTCCTGCAACGGTTCATCGCCTATTTCTTTGGCGACACGGGCGATGATGCCGCCATGGACGACCGCGGACAACGTTCGCGGCTGCTCATCACCCGCCTGGTGTTATTGATCGGCGGTTTCCTGCTGGCAGTCGCGGCATCAGGCCTTTCGGTCGATCGGATCACCGTCATCCTCGGCGCCCTCGGCGTCGGCGTCGGCCTGGGTCTGCAGAACATCGTCAACAATTTCGTCTCGGGGATCATCCTGATCTTCGACCGCCCGGTCCGGATCGGGGATACGGTAGAGATAGGTGATAAGCGGGGGCGGGTCAAGGAGATCGGTATCCGCAGCAGCACCTTGCTGACCGATGACGGAGCGGAAGTGATCATTCCCAACGGTGACGTACTGTCCAATCATATCGTCAACTGGACCTTGAGCAATAACCATGTTCGGGTGGCTCTCACGTTTACCGTCGACAAGACAGGTAAACAGAACCTGGATCCCAAAGCCATCGCAGAGGTGGTGAAAAAGAATTCCAATGTGCTGGACCGCAGGGACCCGGAAGTGATGGTCACTACCACCGGCGCAAAGACGCTGGAAGTGAAGGTGTATTTCTGGGTCAAGGATATCGTCAAGACCCCCAATACTACCGGGGAGATCCGGACCAGCCTTTATCACTACTTTGATGAGAAGGGCATCATTGTCAATTGAGCCCCTCACATCCTAGGGAATATACATCCACGCCTTATCGACGCACTGCGCGTCGTTCCCATAGCCGCCGGCCAACAGGATACCGCCGCCGGTGGAGGTAGCCGTAGTGAAATAGCAGGGCTGATCGAGGGCGGCCACGACCGAAAACCGGCCATCGTGCCATCGTTCGATGTGCTGGTTACCACCGGCGACCAGGATATCTCCATTGCTCATCGTGATCAGTGAGTGCGCCAGTTTGAACCGTTCGAAGTTCAGGTCCGGGCCTTTGGAGAAGGTATTGGTTGTCGGATCGAAAAGCTCGGTGCTGTTGTATTTGCCTTTCCAATCCCGGTTATCGCCGCCGCCGATAAGGATGACTTTGCCATCGGGTAAAATGGCGGCCGCAGTCTTGTACCGGACGATCGTCATATCCCCGACGCGGGTAAAGCGGTTGGTGACGGGGTCATAGGTCATAGCCTGCTTCGTGAGTTGCCGGTCCCGGACCCCACCGGCGATGAGAATGCGGCCATCCGGTAAAGGGACGACCGTGCCGCTGCAATCGCAGGGGGCCGGCGCACCTTTCTCGAACCGGCGGGTGGCGGGGTCATAGAGCTCGACGGCGGTGCGGGCATCGCCGGTGCCGCCCAGGATAAGGACCTTGCCGTTGCGCAGCAGGACGGCCTGGTGACCCTCACGCCCTGCATTCATATCGGGCAGGCGGGTCCACTGACCGGTGGCGACGTCATACAGTTCGGCGCTGGCGAGGCGGGGCCGGTCATTGTTACCACCGGTGATAAGCACTTCTTTCCCACCTTGCAGTAACGTCGCGGTCTGGCCGCACCGCGCAATGTGAAGACTGCCGGAATACGTAAAATGGTACGTGGCGGGATCGAAGATCTCGGTCGTGGCGCTATAGACCTGGCTATAGGTGTCGGGACCTTTTTTGAAGCCGCCGGTGATGAGGACTTTGCCGTTGGGTAACAGCGTGGCGCTGTGGGCGGCACGTTTTTCATGCAGGGGCTTGATGGCAAGAAGCCCCTTTTTGTTGGGCGCCGGCGCCGCCATGGCCACCAGCAGCAGCAAGACGAGGATGCTTTTCATAACCTTGTATTTTTTGACAAGGTAGCGGCCTGGCGGCCGCTGGAACAAATAAAGTAGAGGAGCCGCCCAAATCGTAGACAAACAAAGAGCCCGGCCCCATCTATTGGATGGGCCGGGCTCTTCTTATCATTAATGGTATTAATGCTCTTTGTCGACGTTGTTGAACTTGTTGGTGTAAAGGTCTTCCTTATCCTTAACCTTCTTTTCCTGGTAGATATTGATCAGCAGGTCGTAGGCATCCTTTAGCGCGCTCTTCTCATCCATCTTCAGCTTTCCTTTGGCGCCCAGGTCTTTGTCCACCATTTCAAAATAAGGGATCGCCTCGTCGAATTTCTTGCCGGCGGCGATACGCATATCGGCGCGTTTCTTGATGTCTTCGGGTGCTTTGCCGGGGATCTTCTTCACGTCGTTCTGCATATCGACGGCGGCATTATAATAGGTCTGCCCAAGAACGAGGGCAGCCTGCGGGTAGTCGGGCTGGATCTCGAGACATTTCTTGAGCATCTCCTGCGCCTTGGCGATCAGTTGATCGTAGTTGGCCGGACGATGACCGGAAGAGGTGTCGTTGGCGAATTGATACAGTTCGAGGCCATAGTTAAAGAAGAACAGGTGGTTCTTCGGGAATTTGGCGACGATGCGGTCATATTCGGCCCAGAGCGAGTCTTTGTTGCCTTTTTCGCGGAGAATGGTAAGGCGAGTGTCAGGCCAGAACAGATCGTCGGGGTACTGTTGCTCGGCAAGGTTCAGGTATTTCTGGGTGTTGGCGTCATCCTTCCGGGTATTGTAGTAGTCCACCAGCCATTTGTAGATGTCGATCATGTTGGTGCCGTTGATCGAGGCGATCTTCGCGTCGGCGAGCCGGCTGTAGTAGACGGCGGCGGAGTCCTTCTTATTGGCCTTTTCGGCGGAGATGCCGGCATACAGCGTGGACGTGGTGTCGATGGGGAGCTTGGTCCAGCCTTTGGAGGTCATATAGGTGGATGCGGCGATGGCGCCCCGGAAATTATTGAGGGCATCGTCGTATTTACCGGTATTGTAGTCGTTGGCCCCAACCTGGAAATACCCCTGGTAGATCTCATTGATGGGCTTGTAGCCATCCATTTGGAGCAGGAGGAGCTTCTTATCCTTCTCGTCGAGATCGACATATTTCTGCAGGGCGGCAAACGCCTGGTCCCGGGCGTCCGGGTATTGGGCGCGCAGCTGGTCGTTGGCGGCAATGGCGTTGTATACCTTTAGCTTGGTATACCAGGCTTCGGCGTTCTTCTGGTTCTTTTCGACGGCGAGGGCCCCATCGATCTGCGTTTTGGCGTCAGCGATTTTGCCGGCCTTCAGCGCGTCCTTTGCTTTGTCGACACTTTGTGCGAACAGGCCCATACCAACCATGGCAAGGAATCCAGTCAGGAAGAGTCTTCTCATTTTTTGAATGTTTATTTAATTGTTCTAGTGTGCTATTCTGTCGGCGTAGCCGGCTCATCGGGCGTAGCCGGCTCATCGGGCGTAGTCGGCTCATCGGGCGCGGTCGGCTCTTCGGGTGCGGTCGGCTCTTCGGCGACCCCGTTGTTCTCTTCCTCCAGCTTATCCAGCTTGGTGATGGCGGCGATCTCGTCGCTTTCATCCAGCCGGATCAGCTTTACACCCTGGGTAGCCCGGCCCTGCTCGCTGATGCCTGCAACGGACATGCGGATGGTAACGCCGCTCTTATTGGTGATCATAAGGTCCTCCGACTCGGTGACATCGAGAATGCCCACTAATTTACCGGTTTTCTCGGTAACGCTGATGGTTTTTACCCCTTTGCCGCCGCGGTTGGTGATCCGGTATTCGTCGATCGCGGTACGCTTCCCATATCCTTTCTCACTGACCACCAATACGGTCCGGGCCTTATCTTCTCTTCCGACACAGATCATGCCAATAACTTCATCGTTGGCGTCGTCCACTTCGATCCCCGCCACGCCGATGGCGCCACGGCCGGTGGGACGGACCTTTTCCTCTTCGAACCGGATGGCCCGGCCGCTCTTGACAGCCATAAGGATCTCGCAGTTGCCGTCGGTCAGGCGGGCTTCGAGGAGGTTATCGCCTTCCATGATCGTGATGGCGTTGACGCCACTCTGCCGGGGACGGCTGAACTCTTCCAGCGAGGTCTTTTTGATAACCCCCTGTTTGGTGCAAAGGACGATATGATGACTGTTGACGAAGGCTTCGTCCTTCAGGTCCTTTACATCCACGATGGCGCGTACCTTGTCGTCGGGCGGGATCTGGATGAGGTTCTGGATGGCCCGTCCCTTGCTGTTCTTTTCCCCTTCGGGGATCTCATAGACGTTGAGCCAGTAACAGCGGCCTTTCTCGGTAAAGAAAAGCATTGTGTGGTGGGTGGAGGCCACGAAGAGATGTTCGATATGGTCCTCTTCGCGGGTGCGCCCCCCCATGGCGCCACGCCCCCCGCGCCGCTGCTGGCGGTATTCGGTGGCCGAAGTACGTTTGATGTAACCAAGATGCGAGATGGTGATGACGACATCTTCTTCCCGGATCAGATCCTTTATACTTACCTCATTGTCAAGATAGGTTATCTCGGTCTTGCGGGCATCGCCGAACTTTTCCTTCACCTCCAACAATTCCTTCCGGATCACCTCGAAGCGCTTGCCTTCGTCGGCCAGCAGCTCCTTGAGGTAGGTGATGAGCTTCATGAGGTCGTCGTATTCGGCGCGGATCTTTTCGCGTTCCATGCCGGTAAGGCGCTGAAGCCGCAGCTCGAGGATCGCTTTGGCCTGGACCTCGTCGAGACCCCAGCCCGCGTTGATGAGCGCGTCCTTGGCCGCTTCCGGGGTGCGGGAGCTGCGGATCAGGGAGATCACTTCGTCGAGGTGGTCCAGCGCGATCAGGTAGCCCTGCAGGATATGCGCCTTCTTCTCGGCTTCCCTCAGCTCAAACTTCGTCCTCCGGGTGACGACATCCATCCGGAACTCGACGAATTCGCTGATCATATCCCGGATATTGAGGGTCCGGGGCCGGCCCTTGACCAGGGCCACATTGTTGATGCCATAGGACGTCTGCAGCTCGCTGTGCTTATACAGCTGGTTGACGACGATATTGGCCACCGCGTCGCGTTTGAGATCGATGACGATACGCGTACCCTCGCGCTTGTTGGACTCGTTATTGATATGCGCGATGCCTTCGATGATCTTTTCATTGACGAGCTGACCGATACGGTCGCATAGTGCGTCACGGTTGACCTGGTAGGGAACTTCGGTCACGATGATCTGTTCCCGGCCGCTGGGCTTGGTGTCGATCTGGATCTTGCCCCGGAGCACTACGCGTCCCCGGCCGAAATGCATGGCGGCTTTGACGCCTTCCATCCCGTAGATGATCCCGCCGGTGGGGAAATCGGGCGCCTTGATATGAAGCATCAGCTCTTCGATGGTAATATCGCGCTTGTCGATATAGGCGATACAGCCGTCGATCACCTCGGAGAGGTTGTGCGGCATCATGTTGGTCGCCATCCCGACGGCGATGCCGCTGGAGCCGTTCATCAGCAGCTGGGGGATGCGGGTCGGCAGAACGGTCGGTTCCTGCAGCGAGTCGTCGAAGTTCAGCTGGAAATCCACCGTTTCCTTTTCGATGTCCTCGAGCATATATTCGGCCTGCCGGTGAAGTCTTGCTTCGATGTACCGCATAGCCGCCGGGCCGTCGCCGTCCTGGTTGCCGAAGTTCCCCTGCCCGTCGACGAGCAGGTAGCGCATGCTCCATTCCTGGGCCATGCGGACCATGGCGTCGAAAATGGAAGCGTCGCCATGGGGGTGATATTTCCCCATCACTTCCCCGACGATACGGGCGGCTTTCTTATGAGGTTTGTTGCTGTTGTTGCCCAGTTCGTTCATCCCGTAGAGGATACGCCGATGGACGGGTTTGAGGCCATCCCGGACGTCGGGAAGGGCGCGGCCGACGATGACCGACATCGAATAATCGATGTAGGCCGTTTTCATTTGCTCTTCGATGTTTACAGGGACAATTCGATTGTTATCCTGGGTCTCTGGCGGAAGTGTATTATCGTCCATATTTTTAATTGATTCCCCGCTTGCCGGGTGGGCCGCCGGGCCCACCGGCCGAAGGCCAATCATTGGCGGATTCGCGCCGAAGGACAAATTTTCCTAAATCCGAACGCGCGAATCGGGGATGGCAAATTTACCGCATTTGGCCCTGAAAACCCGTGTGGAAAGGCCTTTTTTTAACGTTTATTTTCCACGGATGTGGACATTTTCCGTGGCTTCGGCCCAAGGGCCAACGGCCCGTCCGGCCTACTCCAGGTACGCGCCCCTGACCTCTTCCCCACCCACCTCGACATAGATGTGCTCCTGCAGGGTTGTGGACAGGGAAAGCCCCTTGTAATCGGGCTGTACGGGGAAGGCCTTATGGCTTCGTTCGACGAGGACGAGCGACTCGATCCTCCGGGGATGGGAGTCGAGAAAAGGTTTCATTGCATACAGGAGGGTCTTACCGCTCATAGCCACATCGTCGATGATGATGATCACCTGGTCGTCGAAAGGCAGGGCTTCGCTGAGCGTTACGGGGCCGGGCCGCCTCTTGTCCAGGCTGATCTCGATGAGCCGGGTCTCCAGGCGATCGCCGGCAATGTCCTGCAGATGGCGCTGGATATTGCGGGCGATGACGCTGCCGTTCTCTTTGATCCCCGCAAGGATGAGCTGTTGCTCACCCGCGTTGTTCTCGAGGATCTCGTAGGCCATGCGCCGCAACTTCTTTTCGGCCACGGGTTGCGTGAGGATGTAATTTTTCATTCAACCGGCAAATTAAGGCATTACGTTAAATCACTTATCTTAGTCCCGCATTAAATTTCACCTATGGTCCTTTTCCAGCAGATAGCGTTCATCTTGGCCCTGGCCGTCGCCATCGGCCTGTTCGTGAAAAAGATCCGGCGGATCCGCCGGAATATCCTGTTGGGAAAGGACGAGTCGTTTGAGGACAACCCCGGCCTTCGCTGGAAGAATGTGCTGCTGCTGGCCTTCGGCCAGAAAAAGATGTTCCGGAACCCGCTGGTGGCGATGTTGCACCTGTTCGTTTATGTGGGGTTCGTGATCATCAATATCGAAGTGCTGGAGATCGCGCTGGACGGGCTGCTGGGAACGCACCGGGTCTTTGCGGGATTTGGCGGCGCGCTTTATTCCGCGCTGATCAACGGTTTCGAGCTGCTGGCCGTTGCCGTGTTCCTCTCCTGTTTTATCTTCCTGTGCCGCCGGAACATCATCAAGCTTCGCCGGTTCATCAGCCATGACCTCGACGGCTGGCCGCGCAGCGATGCCAACTATATCCTGTTGACGGAGATCGTGCTGATGACGCTATTCCTGACAATGAACGCGGCCGACACCCTCCTGCAGACCCGTGGCTACGGCCATTACGGGACGCACCTGACGGGGGATTTCGCCTTTTCACAATGGCTGCACCCGCTTTTGAACGGCCTCAGCAGCGGCGCCCTGGTAGCCGTCGAACGGACTTGTTGGTGGCTGCATATCCTCGGCATCCTGGTCTTCCTCAACTACCTGCCCTACTCGAAGCATCTTCATATCCTCCTGGCCTTCCCGAATGCGTATTATGCGCGGCTCGAGCCTGAAGGCAAGCTGCGTAACATGCCCGCCATCCAGCAGGAAGTTCTTTACGCGATGCAGCCGGAGACAGCGCCCCCGGCTCCCGCCGACGGATCGGCGCCCCCGACGCCGAAGTTCGGCGCAAAAGATGTCTTCGACCTCTCCTGGCGCAACCTGCTCGACGCCTATTCCTGTACCGAATGCGGCCGCTGCACGGCCGCCTGTCCCGCCAACATCACGGGCAAGGTGCTTTCTCCCCGCAAGATCATGATGAGCACGCGAGACCGGCTGGAAGAGGTAGGGCGAAACATAGATAACAGTGCCAACGGAAGCTTTACCGACGACGGAAAGAACCTCCTCAGCTATATCTCCGTGGAAGAACTCCGGGCCTGCACCACCTGCAATGCCTGTGTCACGGAATGCCCGGTGAGCATCAGCCCGCTGGAGATCATCGTCGAAATGCGCCGGGCGCTGATCATGGAAGACAGCAATGCACCGCAGGAATGGAATGCGCTGTTCGGCAATATCGAGAACAATTTCGCGCCCTGGAAATTCAGCCCCGATGAGCGGGATAAGTGGACGGAAAGTTAATCGGCCTTTGTCTTCTTTGCCAGCACGGTAAGATTTACCGAACAATTGTTGGAGATGGTGCTTCCTCCGCCGACCCCGAAGTCTCTTCTATTGATGATAAAGCTGCCTTTGAAGATATAGTCATCGCCCATGGGAGTGGCGATAAAGGGAAAAGAAATGTCCTTTGTTTTGTCCTTGATCGTGAGCTTTCCGTTGAACGTATAGCGCCCGTTGCCCCCCGTGATGGAGCTCGAGACCATTTTTATCCGCGGGTATCTCTCGACGTCGAAATAAGATTCCTTCTTCAGGTGGCCGTCCCGCATGTTGTTATCGGTGTTGATCGAGGCGGCGTCGATGCTGACATCGAAGACCGACTTGCTGTTGTCCTTCGGATCGAAGCTGATCCTGCCGTCGAGCCCCGTGAAGGAGCCCTTTGTATTGATACCGAAATTCTTTATCACGAATTCGATGGTCGATCCGGCGTCGATGGGCTTGTAATCCTGGGCGAAGAGAAGGGTCGAAACGGATACACACAACAGGGCTACGATGAAGTGCTTCATGCCTGAACAAGCTTTTGGAGTTTCTTGACGTCCAGGAAACATATCTCCTGGCGATTGTACGAGAGAATGCCTTCGGTCTCCAGCTCGTTGATCATGGTCGTTACCGTCTGGCGGCTGCTGCCGATGAGGCTGGCGATATCCTCATGGGTCAGGTAGTTCGGCATGCAGAAGCCTTCGGCGGTGTTCTCACCGAGGTTTTGCTCCACAAGCTGCCAAAGGAAGTGGATGAGCCGGGTCTTTACGTCCTTGTTGAGGAGGCTGACCAGCCGGTTCTCGATATTGCGCAATTTGGCACCGACCTGCTTGCTGTATTTAAGTGCCAGGTCCGGGCGGTTCTTGAGCAGGCGTTCGAAATCGTCGATGGTAAAGGCGCAGATGCTGACATCGTTCTTATAGGCCTGGGCAAACTCCCCATGAAGGTTGTTGCGTTCGAGGCTGAACTGGCCGAAAAGCTCGCCTTTCTGGATTATCTCCTTTACCTTCTCGTTACCATCGTCGTCGATATATCCGATCTTGATGGTGCCTTCCTTTACGAAATAGACCTTGTTGTGATTATAGGCTTCGAAATAGATATATTCCCCTTTTGGGACCTCGATGACGGAATGCTCGACCTTCAGTTCCTTGTATTCGTCGTCGGACAGCTGGCACCACAGGTCATAGTTGCGGATGTAGAACTGGGTTTCATCCCCGGCCATAACAAATTTATTTTTAGCGTTTAAAGCGGTTAAAGTTACCATTAATACTATAGATTTACCGAAAAATAATCGGTATGCAGGTACCCACGATGGCGGAATACTTGGCGAAGGGAGAAAGCCCCGATATCCTGTTCTGGGTCGGCTGTTCGGGAAGCTATGATCAGCGGGCGCAGAAGATCACAAGGGCCTTTGCCACGATCCTCACGAAGGTCGGCGTCTCCTTCGCCATTCTGGGAAAAGAGGAGCTGTGTACCGGAGATCCGGCCCGCAGAGCGGGGAATGAGTTCCTCTTCCAGATGATGGCCTGGCAGAACATCCAGCTGCTGAACAACTATGGCGTGAAAAAGATCGTCGCCACCTGTCCCCACTGTTTTAACATCCTGAGCAACGAATATCCCGAGCTGGGCGGCCGCTACGAGGTCATCCATCATACCGTATTCCTTCAACAGCTGATCGACGAAGGAAAGATCCGGTTGAAGGAAGGAGGTCCGTATAAAGGAAAACGCATCACTTTCCACGACAGTTGCTACCTCGGGCGGGCCAACGATATTTATGAGGCGCCGCGGAAGGTGCTGCAGGCGCTGGAAGCCGAGCTGGTGGAAATGAAGCGCTGCCGCAGCAAGGGGCTTTGCTGTGGGGCCGGCGGGGCGCAGATGTTCAAGGAGGAGGAAAAGGGACAGACCCGGGTGAACTTCGAACGCAGCGATGAGGCGATGGGAACGGGCGCCGGTGTTGTTGCCGCGGCCTGTCCGTTCTGCAATACGATGCTCACCGATGGGGTCAAGCATGCGGAGAAGGAGGAGGCGGTGAAGGTGATGGATGTAGCGGAGCTGATCGCGGCGTCAATGGAATAGCGTAATTTTGTGGGATGAACGCACATCATTCCGAATTAATACCCGCGGATTTTGCGCCGGAATCCCGGGTCTGGATATATCAAAGCCCGCGCCTGTTCTTTCTCTCCGAGGCGCTGGAGATCGAAAAAATGTTGGAAGAGTTTGCCGTTGGCTGGAAATCCCATGGCACACCGGTGAAGGGTTACGCCAATCTTTTCTATGGGCAATTCATCATTTTGATGGCCGACGAGTCGGCTACCGGCGTCAGCGGCTGCAGCACCGACGGCAGTGTGCGGCTGATCAAGGAGATCGAGCAGCGTTTTGGCGTGCCGATGTTCGACCGGCTGATGCTGGCCTTCCGGCCCAAAGAAAAGGTGGAGATGGTGCCGCTTTCCCAGCTGCCTTATGCGCTGGAGAACGGACTGATCACCGCGGAGACGCCCTATTTCAACAATACGGTCCTGACTAAAGCGGAATTGGAGTCGAACTGGCTTATTCCCCTGAAGGATAGCTGGTTGGCGGCGCGATATCTGAAGCCCGCCGGAACCGGGAATTGAAAAATTATTTTACCGGATGGCGGCGACCCCTTACATTTGCCTCCCCGGTAAAATTTGGGAAAAAAACGCGGAAGTAGCTCAGTTGGTAGAGCGACAGCTTCCCAAGCTGTAGGTCGCGGGTTCGAACCTCGTCTTCCGCTCAAACGGTCTCGCCACGCGAGACCTTTTTTATTACCAATTCTCCGGGGCCGATGGCGGCCGCCATGAAAAGTGATTTTCCCGAGGTCTTGCAGGCGGGCCGGCGGGCCATGGACCGGTGGTTGCAGGACTTTGCCTACCAGACCTCCCTTGACTGGTGGATCTTTTTGGCGGCAGCGGTGTTTGCCGTCGGCGTGGCCTTGTGCACGGTCAGTTTCCAGGCCGTGAAGGCGGCCAGGGCGAACCCCGCGAGGACGCTGAAAAGCGAGTGAATCACCGGATCAAAATAACCGTCCCCTTCCGAAACACCGGTTGCTTGGTCACCGGGTTGAAATAACGCGCCATCCAGACATACGTACCCGCCTCGGCCTTCCCACCGCGGTAGCTGCCATCCCAGGCCGCGTCGGGGCTCAGGCTGCGGAAGACCAGGTCGCCGTAGCGGTTGTAGACGCTCATTTCAAAGTGGCTCATCTCACAGGCGTGAAGAGGGCGGAAATTGTCGTTGCGGCCGTCACCGTCGGGCGTGAAGGCATTCGGCAGCAGCAGCTGGCAGCTGCAGGTGGCGAAATTAATATTGGCCGTGAGGGTGTCCCGGCCGCAGCCGTTGGCGGCGATGACGGTGTAGATGCCCGGCTGACTGGGGTAATAGACGTTCCCAAGGGACCCGTCCTGCCAGATCAGGGTGTCCGCGTTGCCTTTCACGTTGAGCAGGAAATCTTCCCCAAAACAGATGGTGGTGTCCTTGATCATTGACACGGCCAGGCTGTCGTCGAAGCGCACGGTGAGGGTGTCGGTATAGACACAGTTGCCCACCTGTGCAAGAACGGCGTATTTGCCCGGCTCATAGACGAAATAGGTGGATTGGCCGGTCTGGTTCTGGTCATTCCGCTGTGGGGGAATGGCGGTCCATTTATAGGTGCCCTGACCAAAGTCGGCGTTCAATACCAGGGTGCTGCCCTTGCAGATGGCGGTATCGTGGAAGTCCAGCGGCCGGTCGTTGCGATAGCTGACCAGCACGCTGTCGGTGACCTGGCAGGTATTCTGGTAGGTGACGAAGACGTAATAGTTGCCGGGATCGGTGACGGTGATCAGGCTGTCGCGGGAACCCGTGCTCCAGTCATAGGCCGTGGCACCCGGGATAGCGGCGTCGAGGGTATATTTCTGCTTAGGGCATAACAACGTGTCCGGCCCGAGATCGAAAGGCGGACCCAGCGGCTGCGAATAGGTGATCGAGACCGTGTCGCTGTACACCCCGCAGCCGGGCACCGTCACGACGGCGATGTAGGTCCCGCCGGGATAATGGGAAATGATCTGCCCCGTGGTCTCCGGCAGCGGATTGCCGTCGAGCAGCCAGGTATAGGTCCCGTTCTGGGCCGCGGCGGTGAGCTGAAGGTTTGCGCTGTCGCACATAATATGGTCCTTACCCAGGTCTATCTTCGGCGTGTCGCTGGCGAATACCCCGAGGCTGTCGGTGACGCCACAACCGTTGACGGCGACGGTATAGATGCCGGACGCCGTGATCCGGATGGTATCGGTATGGGTAGTGTCGGCATCATTCCAGGTGTATGTCGCGCCGGGGATCACCGGCCCCTGGATCAGGGTGTCGGGCTTCTTGCCGCACACATAGATATCGGGGCCGAAATTATAGGCCATGGGAGTGACGATCGTGATCGTATCCCGGATCTTGATCGTGTCGCTGCCGGCATACCAGACGTCGAGCTCGATGGGATAATCGCCGGTCGTGGCGAAGACGTGACGGGGTTTGTCGGCGCCGGAACTGTCGTTGTATCCTGATGCCGGATCACTGAAATGCCAGCGGATATAATCCGGCCGGAAGAAGGTATCGAGCAGCGGCGAGGCGAAGACGACGATGGAGTTGACGCAGGTGGAACTATTGCTGATGGTGTCGACCCCACGCCGCTGGGCAGCCGCAGTCCGAGGCGTGAGGAGCGCCGAAACCCAAAATAACAAACTGATAATCAATACATGTCTGCTCATCCGACAAGCTTAATGGTGGACTTTTAACAGGGTCCGCACCTGTTGTACCGACTGATTCTGGAACCGCGCATAGTAGACACCGTCAGCCATCCGGCTGGTATCGACGGGCACCGACCAGGTGCCCTGCACGTAGTCCTGGTCGACGGGCACGAGCAGCAGCCGGCCGGCGGCGTCGAAGATCTGCACCAGCGTGTGGCCTCCATTGGTCTTGAAGGTGATGGTCGTGCTGGTGGTAAACGGGTTGGGCGTATTGGAGATAAGCCGGTCACCGAGATTGTTCAGATCGGTATAAGTATTGTTGCAGGCGGTATTCTTGATAAAAGGGAGATACTGGTAGTTCTTGAGCAGCATGTTCGACACGATGTCGGGGGAGACGCAGAACCAGTCCCGGAGGATGGAGGAGTAGACCGACCGGAAGTCATATTGCATATACAGGTTGCTCTGCGAGTTGAGCCCAGAGAGGTCCTGGTTGATGCCGAGGACGCCGGTCTCCGCCGCGCTGCCGAACACGAAGACCGACTGGGCCGCCCCGTGGTCGGTCCCTACGCTGCCATTGGAGGCAATGCGGCGGCCGAATTCGGAGAAGGTCATGCCCAGCACCTGTTTGTCGATCCCCAGGAATTTACAGTCGTTCATGAATGCCGCGATGGAATCACCCAATTGCTTTAGCAGGTTGGCATGGTTTCCCGAGGCGGGGTCACCGGGGTTGACCTGGCCGCCATGGGTGTCGAAGAAGCCGTCCGCGGTCACGAAGTAGACCTTGGTCTTGAGTCCGCCGGCGACCAGCCGGGCCACTGTCTTCAGCTGGGCGCCGAGGCTGGTATCGGGATAGGGCTGCTGGTTGGTGACCTTTTTGGCGGCGCTTTCGATGGCCGCCGCATACTTGTTCGTCTGCCGGGCGATCGCCCGAAGGTAGGTCAGCTCGTTGCCCATGGGGGTATCGGGCGCCGGTTCGGTGATGCCATTGATCAGATCGTAAAACGCCGTGTCTGCGGGCACAGCCATCCCGGTGGAGCCGACGGTGGCCTGGAAGACGGGAGATACGACCGAGCCGATCTGGATGCCGAGCGGATCGGGCATATCGGCATTGGGATAGCCCGCAGGAAAATTCGAGTAGGTGGTGGACAGAAAGCGCCCTACCCAGCCCGTAGTGAGATATTGGTCTTCGTCCGCGCCCTCGAGCCAGACGTCCGTCGCCCGGAAATGGGAGCCATCGGCATCGGGATATCCCACCGACTGAAGGATGGCCAGCTGATCGTTGTTATATAGGGCCTGGAGCCCCGTCAACGAGGGATGCAACCCATTCTTGCCATTTTTGGCCAGGGGCAGCACCTTGCCCTGAGGAATGGCGATATTGGAGCGGGCGGCCACATAGTCCCCATAGTGTTCCAGGGGGATGACGGTATTGAGGCTGTCGTTGCCGCCGATCAGCTGCACCAGCACGAGAACATGATCGTTGTCGATCGCGCCCTGCAGGGCGCCCATAAAGGGCAGCTTCGTGAGGGCGTCGATGCGAAACCCACCCAACATCGTTACCGGCGCCACGGCCTTGATAAAGTCTCTTCTGCGCATAGGCTGTTTATTGTGGGTTTTAGGAAAGGTGATATTCCGGCAGATCCATCAAATATTTGTACAGGGACCGGAGCCGGGCATCGACGGTGGCATAGGCCGACATATCGGTTGGCGCGGCCTCATAGGCGAGCCAGGCATTGGTCCAATAGATATCGGTGGAACCGCCACCCAGCAGGATCGTCTGCTTGAGCAGGGTGATATCGCCGTCTGTGAGCGGGGGCCGCAACAGGACGGCCAGCGCATCGGTGATCAGCCTGTTGGGATCCTGTGGAGCGGGCAGGGCGGCGGTGAAGGCGACGGCGTCGATACGCATCGTCGTGCCGTTACGCATATTGCCGGCGCCGATCAGCAGGTCGGTGATGAAATTCCGTTGCGAATAGGTCACGGAATTGATCCACAGCTCGTGGAATTGCGGAGCCTGGTAATACGCCGCCCAGCCGGCCACGACGGGAATGCAGAGAATTTCCTGTTGCAGATCGGCGGCGTTCTGCGCCAGCATCGTCCATGCGTCGTATTGTCCCTTTGCATCTGTGGGAGTCGCCAGCTGGTATTCCCGGCACAGGCCGATCATCATGTCGAGCGGACTCTTGATCACGCAGGCGCCGGAATTCACCAAATCGTAGAAATGCTGGCTTTTGAAGAGTACGGAGAGAACCGCGCTGATGTTATACCCGCTCTGCCGGAGGACACCGGCCAGGGGGGTGATGATATTGTTCTCGATGGTGTCGTCTATAACGTAGTAGACAAAAAAATTATAGAGCTTCCGGCAAAGGAATTTCGCCGATTCCTGCGTCGAGAACAGCATATTGAGCAGGATATCCAGCTCGCCCGCGCCGTTCGCGCCGGAATACCCCGTAACGATCTGGTTACCGTAAAACGCCGAAAAGGTTTTATTCGTGTCGTCGTGATCGCCCGCCTGGAAGAGATAGTTGTAGCTGAGATCGAGCGTGTGACCCGTCAATACCCGGGCTGCTGCGGCGACATCGCCCTGTGTATACCCGGAGCCGGTACCATCGGGGCCCTTCCCGACGCAATACAGTTCCTGCAGTTCGCGCCCGAAGTTCTCATTGGGCGAGGTCTTGGTGTTTGTGCTGCCGTTGAGCATCAGGAGCATGGCCGGATCGAGGGAGATCGCCTTCATCAGCTGCGGAAAATTGCCCAGGGCGAATTTACGCAGCGTGAGATACTGATTAAACCAGAGCTCGCACGGGATGCTGAGATTGGGCAGCGCATTGGGGGCAAAATGATTGTGCCAGAACAGCGTCATCTTCTCGTGGATGGATCTCCCGCAGCCCAGCAACTGGCCGATCCACCAGGCCTGCAGAGACCGCAGGCGATTGGTATTCATCCCTTCATCGACATAAGTGAGATCGGCGCCGATCCAGGTCTGATACGGAGCGATACCCATCGGGTCGGAGCCATAATTGTTGAGCGGTTTTGTAGCCGGAGCCGCCGTCGGCTGCAGCAACTGATCGACCGCCTGGGACATCGTGAGCCCTCTGAAATAACCGATGTCGGATACGGTCGCGCCAAAGAGCGTCCTTTTCAGAAGGTGGACTACCTGGGGCGTGTCCCAGGCGCCGGCATATGGATCGAGGCCCAGCGGGCTTCCCGGGAGCTTCATAATAGTGTATTCAAATTTTAGCGTTGCGGCTTTTCGAAAGCCGGTTTATTTTTGATACAAGGCGATAATGCTGCCATTGGAAAAGGTCAGGCTTCCCGCGCCACCGGTGGCCATAAACGAGAACTGACCGCTCACCACGCCATTATAGGTCTTTGGATACTTATCCAACTGCACATAATTGGTCGTGTCGTCCGTGTTATAATATACATTGCCTTTCCCGTCGGTATAGGTGATATGCAGACTGGCTCCGGTCCACCGGCCGGTGGTGTCGCCGGGCAGGCGGATGGCGAGGCTTCCTTTCTTACCGGACGTGTCTGGATACTCACCCGAGATGAGGGTGGTATGTATGCTGTTGACGTCCTGTATGTAGACGAGATTGACGGTGTAATGGAGGGCGGAATCGCCCGCAATGACGGAGATGGTCGTGGCCGGCGTTGCCGGGACCGTGGGCCCATGGCTGCTTTTACCGCAGGCGGCAAGCAGGCAGGATACCAGGACAAAGGATCTTCGCAGGGTGCTCTTCATAGTGTTGTTTTGGTCCACGAGCTCACGCTTAGTTGCAATTTTCAGGCCAAGTTCGGCATGCTATGAGAAGTAGGAATTTATTCTTATTTTAGGTTTTCCAATTTTAAAACCAAACCTCTTTTTATGAACGTTTTCGATCGTTTCTCCAATGGCTGGAACATCGCCAGCAACAGCTGGGCCGTCCTGAAGGAAAACCGTAAGCTGATCCTCTTCCCTATCCTCTCGGGTCTTTCGATGCTGCTGGTGATCCTGTCCTTTGTACTCGTCGCCCTGGCATCCGTCGGCTGGGACTTTGGCGCCTTTAACGATATCAAGGAACAGGGCACGGTCGTCCACTATCTCTTCGTATTCGGCTATTACCTGATCAACTATTTCATCATCGTCTTTTTCAATACTGCGCTGATCCACTGCACACACCTTTATTTCCATGGCGAGAAGCCGACCATCCGGCAGGGTTTGCAATTTGCCGCGAGCCGCATCGGGGTGATCCTGAGCTGGGCGGCCTTTGCCGCGACCGTTGGCACCTTACTGCGCCTCCTGCAGGACAACCTGGGGTCGATCGGCAAATTCGTTACCGGCTTGATCGGCATCGTGTGGAGCATCGCGACCTTTTTTGTTGTCCCGGTGATCGCTTATGAGAACCTGGGACCCATCGCAGCCTTCAAACGTTCGGCCGGGTTGATGAAGCAGAAATGGGGCGAAAGGCTCGGAGCCGGCTTCAGCTTCTTCCTGATCCAGTTCGTTGCCTTTATCGTGCTGGCGCTGGTGGGGGCGCTGCTGGGCTATATCCTTCACCCGCTGGTGGGCATCGCGGTGTTTGTATTGGGTATTTTCGCAGTCCTGACACTGGTCAGCGCCGTGCGGACCATTTTTATCAGCGCGGTCTATCATAACCTGAATGGCGACCCTGTGAAGCATTTCAACCAGGAGTTTGCCAATAATTTGTTCGTTCAGAAATAAGGCATCCGTAAAAAATATTGAAGGCCGCCGGGTTACCCCGGCGGCTTTTTTGTGGACCCCTGTCAACTTGTCATTGCAAAAAGGTTTATCCGTATCTTTGCCGTCTAAATCACGAAAGAGAAATGCTTGAATCGTTGAGTAGCAAGGTTCATGATGAGGCGCGGCAGGGGGAGGCCTATCAACCCCAGGGCGCGGGCCGTAAGGAATTCCGGAAGAAGTTCTATATAGAAAGCTATGGCTGCCAGATGAATTTTTCCGACAGCGAGATCGTGGCGTCGATCCTGAACGACAACGGGTTTGGCGCCACAGGCAATTATGCCGAAGCCGACCTGGTGCTGTTGAATACCTGCTCCATCCGCGAAAAGGCGGAGCAGACGGTGCGCAACCGGCTCCAGTTGTTCCGGCAGATAAAGGAAAGCCGGCCGGGGATGCTCATCGGCGTGCTGGGTTGTATGGCCGAGCGGTTGAAAAGCAAGTTCCTGGAAGAAGAGCGGCTGGTCGACATGGTCGTCGGACCGGACGCCTACCGGACCTTGCCGGGACTGATCGAAGAAGCGGAGGGCGGCCAGAGATCCGTCAATGTCCTGCTCAGCCGCGACGAGACCTATGCGGATATCTCGCCGGTGCGGCTGGACAGCAATGGAGTGACGGCCTTTGTCAGCATCATGCGCGGCTGTAATAATATGTGCGCTTTCTGCGTGGTTCCCTTTACCCGGGGCCGGGAGCGGAGCCGCGATGCGGACTCCATTGTCCGGGAGTGTGCGGATCTCTTCCGAAACGGCTTCCGGGAAGTGACCTTGCTGGGCCAGAACGTCGACAGTTATTACTGGATGGATGAGGCCACGGATCAAACCGTCACTTTCGCCCGGCTGTTGGAAAAGGTAGCCCTGATCGATCCGCTGCTGCGGGTGAGGTTCTCTACGTCGCATCCCAAAGACATCACCGATGAGGTGCTGGAGACGATGGCGCGGTATGAGAATATCTGCCGGTATATTCATTTGCCCGTGCAAAGCGGCAGCACCCGTATCCTGCAGCTGATGAACCGAACCTATACCCGGGAATGGTACCAGGCGAAGGTGGACCGCATCCTGTCCATTCTGCCCGGATGCGGGTTGAGCACGGACTTGATCACGGGATTCTGCAGTGAGACCGAGGAAGACCACCGGGACACCCTGAGCCTGATGGAATATGCCCGTTACGATATGAGCTATATGTTCTTTTATAGCGAGCGGCCGGGAACGCTGGCTGCCCGCCGGTATTCCGACGATGTCCCGGAGGATGTGAAGAAGCGGCGGCTGGACGAGGTTGTCAAATTGCAAAACCGGCTTTCATTGGAGAAGAACAAGGAGGATGTGGGAAAAACATTCAAGGTCCTCATCGAAGGAGACTCGAAGAAGAGCGCCGCCGACTGGCGCGGTCGCAACAGCCAGAATAAGGTGGTGGTATTCCCCAAGGAAGGGAAGGCGTTCCGCAAGGGCGACTATGTCCATGTAGCTATTGAAGATTGTACCGGCGCGACATTGATCGGCCGGGTTGTAGAATAAAAGAATATGGAAATTCAATCAATAAAGAACCGGTTTGGCATCATCGGCAATTCGCCCGGCCTCAATTTCGCCCTGCAGGTTGCCGTACAGGTAGCCGCCACCGATCTTACGGTGCTTATCGCCGGCGAGAGTGGAGTTGGGAAGGAGGCGTTCTCCATGATCATCCATGCATTATCCGGCCGTAAACATAATCCTTTCATTGCCGTCAACTGCGGGGCTATTCCCGAAGGGACGATCGATTCCGAGCTGTTTGGCCATGAAAAGGGTTCCTTCACCGGCGCAGTGGATTCGAGAAAGGGGTATTTCGAGACCGTGAACGGCGGGACGATCTTCCTCGATGAGATCGGGGAGATGCCGCTGGGAACGCAGGCCCGGCTGTTGCGGGTGCTGGAGGCGGGAGAATTCATCCGCGTGGGTTCGTCGAAGGTCCAGAAGACCGATGTGCGGGTGATCGCGGCGACCAATAAAGATCTGCTGGAGCTAACGGAGAAGAACAAGTTCCGGGAGGACCTTTATTACCGCCTCAGCACCGTCCCCATCCGCGTGCCGTCGCTGCGGGACCGGAAGGAGGATATTCCACTGCTATTCCGTAAGTTCGCCGTGGACTTTGCCGAGCGATACAAGACGGCGCCGGTGCAGCTTGACGAGGACGCGAAAAATCTGTTAATTAACTATTTCTGGCCGGGGAATGTGCGGGAATTGAAAAATATTGCAGAACAGGTTTCCGTTCTTTCGGAGGACAAGCATATCACGGCGCCGGCCTTGCGGCGGTTCATCCCGGAAACGGGGTCGCGGCTGCCGATGGTGATGCCCACCAGTGGCGTGAGTGCGGGTAACGGGGCGCCGGAGTTTGCCAACGAACGGGAGATCCTGTACAAGCTGTTCTTCGACATGAAGAAGGATGTGACCGAGCTGAAGAAGATGTTTGTGGAGATCGTGCAGAACCCGTCGATGGTATCGCAGCAGCATGCCGGCTTTTTGAGCCATCTGGAGGAGATCAAGGCGGCGGACACCATCTACCAGCCTCCGGCCATCGCGACATCGCAGCCGGTGGTGTTGCATAACAATGTCAATGGGCACGAGGACATCCACCATCATGAGGAAGTGGAAGAGTCGCTGAACATCATGGACAAGGAAAAAGAGCTGATCGTCAAAGCGCTGAAGAAGCACAAGGGCAAGCGCAAGGATGCTGCCTCGGACCTGGGCATCAGCGAAAGGACCTTGTATCGTAAATTAAAGGAATACGACATTAATGAATAAAATTTTCGGAATTGCCATCATCGCGGGTCTTTGTGCCGGGATATCTTCCTGTAAGATCTATTCTTTCAAGGATGTGTCGATCCCGGCTGAGGTGAAGAGCATTCATCTGTCCTATATCGAGAACCGGGCCCCGCTGGTTAATCCGCAGTTGGCGCCGCAGCTGAATGATGCGCTGAGGCAGAAGATCAATAACCAGGCGTCGCGGCTGTCACAGATCCAGACCTCGGACGCCGACTATGAGGTCAGCGGTTGGGTGTCGGGCTACAGCTATTCCACCTCGGGGGTGTCCAATCAACAGGCTGCTTCGACCCGGTTGACGGTGACGGTGCATATCGTCTTCAAGAACCATCTCGATCCGACGGGGAAGAAGGTGGCGCCGGCGGACTTCGAGTCGGACGTGAGCCGGAGCTTCGATTTTTCCGCGCAGACGAGCATCACCGAGGCCGAGCCGCAGCTGATGCCGACGATAGTCAGCAACCTGACCGACGAAATATTTAACAAGCTTTTCTCCAACTGGTAAAATGCAGCAATCCATGCAGCCGATCCTCCAGCATCTGTTCCAGGTCTCCTCCTTGGATGAAGTTTCCCGTCAGCGGCTCGAATCTTTTGTAGAGGAATATCCGTCTTTCGGGATGGGGCATTACCTGCTGTCGCGCAAGCTAAAGGCAGAGGGTTCCGATCGATTCGCGGCAGAGACGCAAAAGACCAGTCTTTATTTTACGAATCCGTTCTGGCTGCAATGGCAGCTGGATCATGCGGCGGCGGCCCGGGAGTCCTTTGTAGCGGCTCCGCCCGTAGAAGAGGATCATGTGGCTCCTCCTCCGGAGGGGCTGGTCATTCCGGCGGCGGGAGTGGTGACGGTGGCGGAGGAAAGCTATGGCGTACCCGAAGGGGATGACCTGGCCGAAGCGCTTAGCGCCCCTCCACCGGAGGAGCATTCGGCTGCCGACGAGCTGCTGCGCAGAATCGAGGAAGCAAAAGGATTGCGCGACACCCTGCAGAAGATCAATACCGATTTTGAGGCAGAGACCGGGTTGGCAGGTGAGAACTTGGCGGTGGAAGAACCCATTCACGACGATGAGGCGCCTTTTGTGCTCGATGAGGCCGCCCGGGTGACACCGGAGGTGGCATCAGAACCAATCCATGACGAGGAACCGCCATTCGTGCTGGATGAGCCGGATGCGGTGGTCGAGGCCGTGGTAGCCGCCGAACCGGAACCAGTGGCCACCATTCCCGAACCGGCAGCGCCGGCTCCGGGATCGGAGCCGGTCGCGCCCCCGCCCGGCCAGCAGCCTGTGGACAGCGGGCTGGTCTTCGAGCCCTATCACACCATCGACTATTTCGCCTCGCAGGGCATCAAGCTGACGCTGGATGAGAACCCCAAGGATAAGCTGGGCAAACAGCTGAAGAGCTTCACCGAATGGCTGAAGGGCATGCGCCGGCTTCCGCAGAAAGACCGCGAAGTGATCCCCGACCGGGTGGCGGAAGAGGCCGTGCAGAACATCGCCGCCCACTCCATCCAGAGCAAGGACGTAGTGACCGAGACGATGGCGGAGGTGCTCGCCATGCAGGGGATGCGCGAGCGCGCGAGGGTCGTTTATGAGAAATTAAGTTTGCTCAATCCCGGGAAAAGGGCTTATTTTGCAGCCAAAATCGAACAATTAAATATTCCCTGATATGATCTTTTTTGTGATCCTGATCGTTCTTGCCTGTGTGATTCTCGGATTGATCATCCTCGTGCAGAACCCCAAGGGGGGTGGATTGGCAGGAACCGTGGGCGGCTTCAGCAACCAACTGATGGGTGTGAAGCAAACTACCGATGTACTGGAAAAAGGCACCTGGGCGCTTGCCATCGTCGTCGCCCTGCTCTGTCTTTTCTCCGCGATCTTCGTTCCGAAGGCTTCCAACAGCAACCGTGCCATCCCGGAGAAGGTGAATGCACCCGCCAGTCCCACCAAGTAGGCAATAAAATAATCGGATAATTTGCGGCCATCGCATAATTTATTACTGCGGCCATCTTTTTAGGGTGGCCGCTTTTTTATATCCAAAGCCGCCCTGGCGGCTGGTCCGAAGGACAGACATTTGACCTTCGCCGGGAATTTGCTATTTTGCATTATGCGAATTCCCGGCGTATATTAGCCGAATATCGATATACCTATGAAGAGAGTCATTTTGGGCATTTTGCTTCTCGTTCTGCTCGCCGGCGTTTTTGTTTTGTTCCGCCTTTTCGGTCCGGCAACGGCTTTCGACAGCGACAGCTATTTCCTGTATATCCGCACCGGGGCCACCTATGAACAGGTGCTCGACACGCTGAAAGCGGAAAACGTCCTGCGAAGCCCGGCCTTTTTCAATTTTATGGCGGGGAGGATGGACTATCCGAAGAACGTTCGCGCAGGGAAATACGAGATCAAAAAAGGCATGAGCCTGACCAGTATCCTGCGGATGCTGCATAACGGCCGGCAGGCGCCTGTAAAGATCGTGATCACCAAGTTCCGCACGCTGGAAGGACTGGCCGGGGCGATGGGCAAGAAGCTCGAAGCCGACTCGGCTGGCATCGGGGATTATCTTCACAACAACGATTCTCTGCGGACCTTCGGGGTTGACAGCAACACCGTGCTGGCCATCGTGATGCCCAATACGTATACCTATTTCTGGAACACACCGCCTTCTGCCGTCTTTAAAAAGATGTACGCCACCTACAAGGCCTGGTGGACGCCCGCACGGATCGATTCGGCAAAGGCAAGAGGACTGACACCCATCACTGCAACGACCCTGGCCTCGATCGTGGAGGAAGAGACGAACATGGCCTCCGACAAGGGGAAGATCGCCAGCGTATATCTCAACCGGCTGGCGAAAGGAATGCGGCTCGGAGCCGATCCGACGCTCAAATATGCGACGCGGAATTTCGAGGCGAAGCATATCTACAACACGGACAAGGACGTGGAGTCGCCTTATAACACTTACAAACATGAAGGCCTTCCTCCGGGTCCCATCTGCACGCCTTCAGAAGGCACCCTGGAAGCGGTCCTCTCTTCCCCGGCCACCGACTATCTGTTCTTTGCCGCAAGGTCCGATTTCTCGGGGTATACGAATTTTTCCGCCACCTACCAGGAACACCAGGCCAATGCAAAGGCCTACCAGGGTGAATTACGAAAACAGGAAGCCATAAGGGACAGCAAGAAGAAGACGAAGAAATAACCCCAGGATGATCAAACTCGAACGAAGGATATATAACAGCGCCCCCTTCCGCTTTCTCGAAGCCCGGAGCAAGAAGATCATTCTGCCCGGGTTCCGGGGCAAGCCGCTGTTCGATGTGGTGCAGTTCTTCTTCAGCCAGGTCAAGAAGGTGGGATTGAACGATCGGGCCCGCTCCATTGCGTTCAGTTTCCTTACCGCCATCCCCGCCGCGACGATCTTTATCTGCACGGTCATCCCCTATCTGCCGGTGTCGCAGAAGCTCGAACGGCAGCTGTTGTTGCTTACCCAGGACATCACCCCAAACCAAAACACTTATGTGCTGGTGAGCCAGTTCCTGAAGGATTTTCTCGAGAAGCCGCGGGCAGGCCTGCTTTCAGTCGGCTTCGTACTGGCCCTTTTCTATTCGTCCAATGCGATGATGGGGATCATGCGATCGTTCAACCGGTCGCTCTTCCACGATACGACTCGGCGTAACGGTCTGCAAACGCGATGGATGGCGATCAAGCTGACCGTGCTCGTGCTGTTTATTCTCATTGGGATGATCGTCATGGCGGTCACACAGGCCGATCTGCTGCGAAGCCTTTTGAAGTCCCTGCACGTGCGAAACAATAACCACAGTCTCCGCTGGTTGTTCCGGACTCTCCGCTGGGTCGTGATCCTGCCGTTGTTCTATATGACCATTGCCTGCATCTACAAGTATGGCCCCGCCGTGCGGAAGCGCTGGTCTCTTTGGTCGCCCGGGACGCTGCTGGCCACCTTTCTCACGATCCTGACCACGATGGGCTTCTCCTATTGGGTCAACCGTTTCGGCACCTATAATAAGGTCTATGGCTCCATCGGTACCGTCATGATCCTCATGTTGTTGGTGTATTTCAACTCCCTGGTGCTGCTGATCGGGTTCGAGCTCAATGTGAGTATTCACTATGTGAAGGAGCCCGGCGAAAAAAAGGACTAAGTTCAGCCTTGCGGAAAAACCTCACATGGCGGCAGCCGCCGGCGCGGCGAAGCGCATACAGAGCAATATTGCCACGAACAGGATTCGCATGTGCGGGTTTTTAGGCGCCTTCGGTGCTAGTATCCAATGATTGGCCCTCGGCCGGAGCGCCCGTGGCGTTCCCTGCCCTACTCCACTCTTTCAAAAGTTCGCTTCGCCGTGCCGGATCGAGGCCGGGCCGATCATACTGACCGGCCGCCTGCTTCTGCCGATAGGCTTCATATAAAGTGACGGCGCAGGCCACCGAGATGTTGAGCGACCGGATGATGCCCACCTGCGGAATGATAAAATTCCCATCCACCAGCGGAAGGATCTCTTCGCTGACGCCCGAATGTTCATTCCCGAAGATGAGCGCGACCCGCCTGGTCAGATCCATCTCGTAAAGCGACACGGCATCGCTGCTGAGATGCGTGGCGAAGATGCGGTCCGCGCGGGTCCGGAGAAAGGCAAAACATTCCTCCGTGTTGTCATATTGATGGATCGTCAGCCAGTTTGCGGCGCTGCTGCTGCTCTTGGCGCCCCATTTCTTATGCCGAGGGATGCGGGTATTCAGTACCACGATATCCTGTACGCCGACTGCATCGCAGGTACGCATCACGGCGGAGATATTGTGCGGGTCGAATACGTTCTCGAGCACGATGATAAGGTTACCTTGTCTTTTGTCGAGTACATGAGTGATCCTTTGCTCTCGTTCCGGGGTCATAATCAATAGTATATGCGAAGTTTCCGACTTTTGCGGATCGGGTAAAGTTAGGCCAAAGGCTTGTATGAGCAACCGAAATACGTACTTTTGTCAAAAGATACTGCCCAATGCCCTATTCTCTAAATAATCCGCGGACCATTGAGGTCGAAGATGTGGACGTGCTGACCAGCGTGGAGGATCCGTATAGCCTGATCGTATGGAACGACGAGGTCAATACGTTCGAGTGGGTGATCGAGACGCTGATCGAGGTATGCGGACATTCGCAGGAGCAGGCCGAGCAATGTGCGATGATCATCCATACCAAGGGAAAATATGCGGTGAAGCGCGGATCATATGAGGAGCTGAAGCCGCAATGCGACGCCATTACCGACCGGGGCATCGGCGCCACCATCGAGATCCTCTCCGGATCCCAGTAACTACGACAAGCGGGTGGCCGCAAAACAATGTCTCTCTTTATTCTCAATAACGAGCTTTTATTCCCTCCCGTTCATCTGTCCGAACCGGACGGCCTGCTAGCCATTGGAGGCGATCTGTCACCCGAGCGGCTGCTGCTGGCCTACCGGCATGGCATCTTTCCCTGGTATGAAGGGCAGCACATCCTCTGGTGGTGTCCCGATCCGCGTTTCGTACTGTTTCCCGAAGAATTGCGGGAAAGCAAGAGCATGAAGCAGCTGCACAAGCGCGATGTCTTCGATTTCCGCGTCGACACCGCCTTCCGCGAAGTGATCACCAACTGCAAGACCATCGCCCGCCAGGGACAGGAAAGCACCTGGATCACCGACGAGGTGCGGGATGCCTATACGCGGATGCACGAGCTCGGCTATGCGCATAGCGCCGAAGCCTGGCAGGATGGCGAATTGGTGGGAGGATTGTATGGCATCCGCCTGGGGAGCGTGTTCTTTGGCGAAAGCATGTTCAGCAAGGTCAGCAATGCAAGCAAATACGCCTTTATCCAGTATGTCCAGCGACTGCAGGGCGAGGGAGTACGACTGATCGATTGCCAGGTCTACACCGCACATCTCGAAAGCCTGGGAGCCAGGATGATCCCAAGGGAAGACTTTATCGCCCTGCTGGGCCAACTCATCCCTTGAACGTCACCTGTCAAAAATTCCACAGTTGCAATATTGTATTTATAAAATAAAACCAATATACTTGCCGGTAAGTGTAAAGCATTAGCATCCAATATTCATTTTTTGATTCAATAACCCATAAAAACCAAAGACCATGAAAAAGATCCTACTTGCAGGATTCACGCTCTTCTGTCTCTCCACTATTTCCAACGCACAATCTTTCAAACCCTTCCGGGTAGACGTAATGACCGGCTGGGCCATTCCGCAGGGTCCGGGCGCCAAGGGCGGTGTCGCCTTCTCGCTCGAGCCGCGGTATTCCATCATCGATAAGATCTCCGTCGGTCTCCGGGTGGAGGCCGCGATCACGGCAAGAGGTTGGGTGGCCGGCGACGGCTCTTCGGCGAGCGCCGATGTGGCGGCCAGCGGTTCGTACCTGGCCACGGGCGACTACTATTACAGCAACCGGTTCTTCCGCGCATTCAGCGGCGTAGGCACCGGTATCTATAGTCTTGCCAGCGCTTCGGTCTCCGCCAATTCACAAAACGGCAGCGTGGCGCTCGGCGGTTCCACGAAGTTCGGCGGAATGATCCGATCGGGCTTCGAACTCAGCCATTTCCGTTTTGCCTTCGAGTACAATCTCATCGGTAAGAGCACCCAGACCGTCACGGACGGCAATGGCAATACGCTGGGAACGGCTACGGCCAAGAATAGCTATTGCGCCATCAAGATCGGCTTCTTCCTCGGCGGGGGGAGACAGGCGAAGACCGTTAGTGGAAAATTCTGATCCCTTATTCGATACCGGATTCGTCAGGGACCTGCTTTAGGGCAGGTCCTTTCTTTTTACAGGCCATCGCTCGGCATGCGCATAGATGAGCCCGCGCATATAATCATTTTCGGGATAGCGGGTGAGATAGTTCTTAATGTCGGATGCGTCGTAGATCGCCGCGTCGGCGGGAAGATAGCCCATTCCATACAGGCGCCCCTGTTCGATGAGGATGCAGCTTTTCTCTTCGGCATGGCGGCCGCGATCCACCAGGGTGAAGCTGGGCAGGCTCTTGATCAGAGCGCCGATGGCTTCATCTACGCGGCGGTTGTAGCTCTTGGGGGATTCGCTCCCTTCGCAGGCGCCCCTGCAATAGCCTTCATGCAAACCTTCGCAGGACTGTTCCCCTTTCTGAACAAAGCAAAGGCGGGGACAGAGATCGAATTCGCGGATGAGCTTCCGCAGTAGGTTCTGGCCTTCGAGCAGCAGGGAGAATGTGTATACCGGCTGCAATTGCTTCTTTCGTTTTTCCAGGATCAACCGCGAATAGCCGTTGCGATCTTCATACGTGTAAAGGCCATAGGAGGGTTCAAAACGTTTCAGGCTCCTGTTGTAGACCGGCCAGAGTCTTTTGATCTCGACGCATTCCAGGAGAAAGGCCATCAGTTCGGTCCCGGTGGGTTCATGGGAGATGGAATAGATGTTCCGGAGGAACTCCTGTTTTTGCCGGCCGGTCTTGTTGTTGGAGAAATGGCTGCTGACGCGCTGGCGGATATTGTTGGCCTTGCCGACGTAGATGACCTTTCCTTTCTGGTCATGGAAGTAATAGACGCCCGGGGTCTGGGGCAGGCGATCGAGTTGTTCAGCCGGTAGGTTGACAGGAAGGTATTGTTCCTTGTTACGGCCCTTGAGCATCGTCCGGATGACCTCCAGGCCGCCGGCCTGCAGGATCTTCTCGAAAAGCAGCACGGTGGCGTTGGCGTCCCCCCCGGCGCGGTGCCGGTTAGGGATGGAGATGCCAAGATGCTGGCAGATGTTGCCCAGGCTGTAGCTGGGCGCCCCCGGAAACACTTTGCGGCTGAGGCGCACCGTACAGAGTTTGCGGCTGTCGAGGTGGAAACCGCATTCCTTGAGCTGGCTATGAAGAAAGGAATAGTCGAAATTGACGTTATGGGCGACGAATACGGAGTCCTTGAGCCATTCGTGGATGGTCGGGGCTATTTCTTCGAAGCCGGGCGCATCGGCCACCATTTCGTCGTTGATGCCGGTGAGGGCCTGGACATACCGGGGGATGGATATCCCGGGCCGAACCAGGGTCTCATAGCGCTTAACTTCCCGGTTTCCATCATGCAACACAATAGCAACTTCCGTTATGGCGTTATTAGCTGCATAACCGCCGGTAGTTTCTATATCGACTATCGCATACATTCTATCTACCCCGAGGGCCCTGTTGCCGGGTCTGTAAAGGTAAAAAGAAGTTTCCTTGTTCCGTACCCTCCCATTGTTTAACCCTAAATCCAAATCTGTATGGAACAACTCGACTCGACGAGGGCCAAAGAAAGTATCGCCAATGAAAGCACTGTAATGGTTTTTATCACTGCGTTCCTTTATTTTGCCGCCATTCTTTCGTTTGCGTACTTGTTCACGATGTCGTAAAAAACGGTCTTTTTTTCAACACAAACTATTCAGGGACAGTCCATTAGCCGTAGGCAGGAAAAGCCCAAAAAGAATTTCAGGTTGTCGGAAAATATAGTATTTTTGTAACGACTGCTTGGACCTTTAAGGCAATCTCTCACGCCAACTTCATCTGAGAAACCATCCCGATCAACCTCCGATCCCCTTTGAAACCGTATATTTTTAATCATTTGGTTTCACCCTAAAAAATTTCTTTTATGAAAAAGGTCTTCTCATCTATTCATCTTGGAGAAACAGCGAAAACTTTTCTGTTGGCCATCGGTTTTATCGGCCTCGTGATGTTCCTGTCTTACCTGTATTGGTTTGCATAGGTCAATTGTACTATAAAATTGCGCTGCCCGGCCAACTTTTCTGAGGGGCAGCTATCAAAATATTCAAAGGCAATTCCCCGGTTTCCCGGGGAATTTTTTTGCCTCTTTCCGCCCGGCTGGCGGAATTTTTTTTATTCAACGTACATTTGCGGTCCATGGAATTGAGCAAGAACTACATACCGGCAGCAACAGAAGAAAAATGGTCAGATATCTGGCTTCGGAAACGTTATTTCAGCAGTGTCCCCGACGGGCGGCCTGCGTACAGTGTGGTTATCCCGCCCCCCAATGTCACTGGGGTGCTTCATATGGGGCATACCCTGAACGAGACCGTGCAGGATATCCTGGTGCGCTATCACCGGATGAGCGGCTACAATGCCTGCTGGGTGCCGGGTAGCGACCACGCGTCCATCGCGACCGAGGCAAAGGTGGTCGGGATGTTGAAGGAGCGGGGAATCGACAAGAATCAGCTCTCGCGCCCCGAGTTCATGAAATATGCCTATGAGTGGAAGGACAAATATGGCGGGATCATCTATGAACAAATCCGCCGGCTCGGCTGCAGCGTGGACTGGGACCGGGTGTCGTTCACCATGGACAAGGACTATTATGATTCCGTCATCAAGGTGTTCGTGGACCTGTATCAGAAAGGGCTGATCTACCGGGGAGCCCGGATGATCAACTGGGACCCGCAGGCGAAGACCGCCCTGAGCGACGAGGAGGTGGAATACAAGGACGAGCAGGGCAGGCTTTACTATGTCAACTATGCACTGGTGGACCATAACGGCCGCTCCCTCGACCGGAGCATCACAATTGCCACGCAGCGGCCCGAGACCATTATGGGTGATACGGCTATCTGTGTCAATCCCACCGACGAGCGGTATACGGACCTGAAGGGTGCGTTTGCCATTGTTCCGCTGGTGAACCGGCGGATCCCGGTCATCTTCGACGAATACGTCGATCCGGCCTTTGGTACGGGCGCGTTGAAGGTCACGCCGGCGCATGATATCAATGACTATAACCTGGGGTTAAAGCATGGGCTGCCCATCGTCGATACATTGAACGAGGACGGGACGCTGAGTGCGGCCGCCGAGGTCTTTGTGGGTATGGAGCGGTTTGCGGCCCGTAAGGCGGTCATTGCCCGGCTGCACGCAGAAGGATTGATAATCAAAGAGGAGTCGCATATGACCCGGCTGGGATATTCGCAGCGGACCCATTGCGTCGTCGAGCCGCGGATCTCCACGCAGTGGTTCGTAAGGATGAAGGAGCTGGCCGCACCGGCGCTGAAGGCCGTGACCGAAGGGTATATCCGCATCCATCCCGGGGACAAATTCCTGGCGACCTATAAATACTGGCTCGAGAACGTAAAGGACTGGTGTATATCCAGGCAGTTGTGGTGGGGTCAGCAGATACCCGCCTGGTATGCGCCGGACGGCAGCCTGCAGGTGGCGGCTACGCGCGAGGAAGCTTATACGCTTTTTGGGGCCTCGGGCCAACCGGCTTTCTCCGCCGGCGATCTGCGGCAGGACGAAGACGTACTGGATACCTGGTTCTCTTCCTGGCTCTGGCCCATCGAGGTCTTCAAGGGCGTTAGCAACCCGGGTAACCCGGACATCCGATATTATTATCCCACCTCCGTGCTGGTCACGGGTCAGGATATCATCTTCTTCTGGGTCGCGCGGATGATCATGGCGGGGCTATACTATTTCCCCGAGAGCCTCCCGATGCAGCAGCGCATCCCCTTCCGGGACGTGTATTTCACCGGGATGGTGCGGGATAACCTGGGTCGCAAGATGAGCAAGAGCCTCGGGAATTCACCCGACCTGCTGATGCTCATCGACAAATACGGCGCCGATGCGGTGCGCTTCGGCATCATGATCGCTTCGCCGGCGGGGAATGACCTGCTATTCGATGAGGCGGCGCTGGAACAGGGCCGGAACTTTAATAACAAGCTGTGGAATGCGCTGAAGCTGGTGAAGGGTTGGGAGGGACGATTGGACCCTGCGGTGAGACCCGGTTCCAACTTTGCCGTCGAATGGTTTGCCAACCGGCTGGCGGAGGCCCGGGAGACGATCGGCCAGGCGTTCCGCGAATTCCGGCTGAGCGAAGCGCTGAAGACGCTTTATTCGCTGATCTGGGACGATTTCTGCAGTTGGTACCTGGAATGGGTAAAGCCCGGTTTCGAGCAGCCCATGGACGCGAATATCCACCGGCAAACCGTTGGATTCTTTGAGCAGCTGGTGCAATTACTGCATCCTTACATGCCGTTTATCACAGAAGAGATCTATCATCTGCTGGCGCCCCGTGCCGAAGGCGATGACCTTTGCGTACGGCAGTTCGCGCCCGCGGCTCCCGCCGATGCACGAATCCTGGGCGAGGGTGCGCTGTTGAAGGAAGCGATCACGGCGCTCCGGGATGCGCGGAACAAGGCGCAGATCAAGCCAAAGGAATCCGTCAGGCTGCATATCCATTCGGAATCATCGGAGGCCACATTCCGTTCGCTCTCCCCTATCCTTTCGCGGCAGGTGAATGCCGAAAGCATCGATTTTACCCGCGAAGCCGTCGCGGGTTCGCTGACCGTGGTCTCCGGGAAGGACAAATATTATATCGTCACGGCGCAGCCGCTGGCTGCCGGCAATCAGAAGGAGGACCTGCTGAAAGAGCTGAACTACCTGAAGGGCTTTCTGGCCTCTGTCAACAAGAAGCTGGAGAACGAACGGTTCGTGCAGAACGCAAAGCCCGAGGTCGTCGACCTGGAGCGGAGGAAGAAGGAAGATGCGGAGATAAAGATCAAGGCGTTGGAAGAGAGCCTGAACGGCTAACGATGGTTTATGGAAACTTTTTATTATCTTGGTTAGCCATCCCTTAAATGGCTTATCCCATGTTAAAATACGCCCGGCTGCTCGTTTCCGCAGCTATCTCGGCCCCATGCTTCTTTTTTGCCGGCGCTCCCCTGACCGGCTGCCAAAAGAGCAACGACACCATCACGGTCATCAAGCATGACACCACGGTTATCGTCAAACACGACAGCATCCCGGTAGCCGATACGGTCTATGACATCGCCAGCGGTCTGGTGGCTTATTATAATTTTAACGGCGGCAGCCTGCATGACAGCAGCCTATACGGGAACCATATCGTATTCAACAATGCCACGCCGACGACAGACAGATTTGGCAATCCCAATAATGCGTATTTATTCGACGGGGCCACCAGCTATATGCAGGTACATAACAGCGCCAGCCTTAATCCCGATAATATAACCCTTTATGCGATCGTCAGGATCAACGGGTTTTATGCAGGCAAATGCAGCGGCAATCAGATCCTTTGCAAGGGATCTTCTGATGATGTAAATGGATTGTATTTCCTGCGTTTCTCCGACAGCACGAATGGTTGCACTCTAAATCCTCCGCATCCGGAGTCGGAAGTCGCCTACGGCACCTATGGCGACAATATTCCCTCCGAAACCACCTTAACTGCCGGCAACAACTCCAGCGCGGTGCAAACGGGCATCTGGTATAAGTTTGCGTATACCTATGATGGGTTGACGGCGAAGTTCTATGTCAACGGCGTTTTGAAGGGTTCCGTGACAAAGACGGTGGCCTTCGCTGACAATTCCAATGATATTTTTATCGGCAGGGATGAGAACGTCCTGTTCCCCTATTGGTTCAACGGCGTCATCGATGAGATCAGGATCTACAATCGGGCGCTTCCTCAGCAGGCCATCACACAGTTGGTGAACGCAAGTAATTGATCGACAGATCCTCTTCCCGCGCTGCCGCTTGGCGTCCCGAAAAGAATGACCTTCGAGCTGATGCGGCCCGGCCCGCTCTTTCCCCTGAAGGCTCTTTTGGGCGACAAGGCCGCCGGCCTAAGGCATCGGTTTCACCGCATGCCCGCTATACCCCTGCGACAGCAGGTTGAGCGGAAGGATCAGCTCCCATTGGTTGGGACCGCGGCCCTCGAAGTCGGGGTCGAGGAGGCGGCTGTAACGGACGCCGAAGCTAATGGCGAGCTGATTCCACCATTTCGTATCGAAATACACCTCGGAGCCGAAGGACCGGAAATTTGCGTTGAAGACGCGGCCATTGGTGTAGAAATCCATGGCGTGCGTATAATCGTAATACAGATTGGCCCGCACCCGCAGGAAATACACGATATCCCCGAATCCCCAGTCGGGATAGAGCAGCGGTAGCTGGTAGTTGCCGGAAACCCGCCAGAGACGATAGAAATTCTCGGCTGAATATCCCCGTGAGAACGGAAAGCCATTGGAGAACCGGGCATTGCCCAGGGTATCGCGCTGCTGGAAAGCGGCCGCGAGCAGCAGGCTATGGGTATAGGCCACGCCGGGGAGATACAGGAACCCCGAGGCCAGGAACTGGTGAGCGGTGAAGGGCGTGACGGCGCTGCTGTACGAAAGATTCAGGACCTGGGCAAAGCGGGGCGCGATCTGCATCTGGGCCTGCTGGGACTGGTGGACGAAGCTGAGATAGGGATCGATATAGGCGAACCCGCGACTGTTGAAGGAATCCTTATACGCGCCTGTGAACGTTCGCTGGTTGTAGACGATATCGGAGCCGAACTGGAGGCTCGTAAAGCCGCGTCCGCGGGTCGAGCTGAGAGGGATGCTGAGGCCGGCGCGGGTCTCACTTTCGTTCCAATACACTTTCCGCCCGCCGTAGAGGGCGTTGCGGTCGAAGGTGTAGTTCCACCCGGCATCGATAAATGGATAGAGCCCGCCATAAGTGGCGGCGACGCCGACCTGCTTATACTGCTCGTTACGGTTGTAGTCCCCATAGATCTGGGTCTCGAAGGTGTTGAGGATATTGTCGCTGACCAGCGAAAGCTGGTAGTCGGGATCGTTGATATAGGGTCGCCAACTGTGGAAGTTGATCAGGTGGGAGGCGAGGGGATATTTTGTCGCGGGATAACCAGCCGGGGCGATCTGCTCCAGCAGCCGGGCGGGTCCTTTCTCCAGCGAGTCGATGCGCTGCACGGGGAGGGGGTGAGCCCAATCCGTGACAGCGACGGGTTCGAGGCGAAGGCCGGTGACGGTTGCCGTATCGAGCCAGTAGCCGGCCGCCGTGAAGGTGTTCCAGGCTACGCGGCCCCCGGGTCCCGGTTGAAACTCGTATTGACCGGTGCGGGTGTCGCCATGCGGAAGTCGGACGCGAAAGAGCCGGCCTTTAACCCACCCATAGATTCGGTCCTGGCCGTCGCGGGCGGCGCTGAACCAGATCGTATCGCCGCTGACGGCGGGAAAACCGATCACCTGGTAGCTGAAGGGCAACAGGAAGCGCGTGTTGCCGGCAAAGCCGGTGTCAACAAGCGCGAGCGACATCTCCCCTTTGCGATTGCGCACGGCCGTTAGGATACCGCCCGTGGCCGGGTCGAACTTCGGATAGGTGAAGAAAAGCCCGTCGGGATTCGGCAGCTGACGCCGGTCCGCTCCGCTGCTGCCGAGCAGGTGGAGGCGGCAGGCGCCGTCGGCTGCTTCTTCGACGGCCACGATGGCGCTGCCGTCGGCGGAGATATCGGGCGCGAAGAGACGGGTCCGGGTGGTGAGACGGCGATCGTCACCCGTGGCGATATCCAGCAGGCGCAGGACGCCATAGTCCCGCCAGCCCCAACGCGGATCGGTCTCATAGGCGGAATAGACGATACGGCCGTTGCGCAGGGAGAAATAGTTGTCGATGGAGACCGCCCGGTTGATCACCCGGGTCTCCGCCCCGGTGTTCCAATCGCGGATGTAGAAGGCCGGAACGCGTTTATAGCTGCTGCGCGCGTAAACCAGGCGGTTGGAGTCGAGGAACTGCGGGTACTCTTCGTGCGCGACGAAGTGTTTGTGGGCGCGGGCGAAGGAGTCGGCCGCCGGCACGCCGGGCGCTGGGTTTTCGGCGCCACGCCGGCGCGTGGGTTGTAACGGCCCGCTAAAATAGTCGAGGGCGTCCCGGCGAAACTGTGGAAACGGGACGGCGGCATGGCGTTTGATGGCCCCCTGAAGAGGATAGAAGAGTCCATGGAAGGCCGCAGCGTCATGGGCCACCTTTCGCCAGAAATCGTCGCCATAGCGTTCGCGGCCATAGGCGATCAGCATATAGCCAAGCGGATAGTGATCGGGAACGTAGTCGCGAAAGGAGCCGTTGCGCAGCTTCATCCACGAATAGGTTTTGTCGCCGGCCCAAAGAGAGCGGTAGCCGTCGAAGAACCGGGGCAATCTGCCGCGGCCCTGGTCGCTGACAAGGGTCTCCTGGTAAACAGCATCACCTTCCCAGAACCAGTTGGGTACGGCGAGGCTGTTGGCAAAGGCCTGGCCGCCTTCGCCAAAGAGATAGTAAAAGGCGCCGGAGAGTCCGACACGAAAGTTGTTATATTGCTGGACGTGGCGGTATTCGTGAATGGCCAGCATGGCAGGCCAGGGCAGGCTGCCGAGATCGAAGCTGTTCTGTTCGGGCGTGAGCTGGAATTCGCTGCGGAAGGGAGCCAGGCCGACGTAGCCGTTGGCGATAGTCGTCTGGTTCTGGAGGACGATGTCGATCTTCCGCTGACGGGGCCCGATAGTGGGACGGGTGGTCCCGGCCAGGCGGTGGACGATGGCCGCCACAAATTGGGCCTGGGAGTCGAGCCCGGTGGGGAAAATGATCCGCGCCGTGTCGGTGTTCAGCTGCCGCCATTTAAGCGAAGGGGGATTCCCGCCGAAGACCTGGGCAGAGAGGCTTGTGGAGAGCAGGACGGCGGCCAGGAGGAGGTGCAGGCGGCGGAAGCGCATTTATTGGTTCACTTTTTGATTTTCAAGTGGCTCAAATTAAGGTATTTTCGCATCATTCTATGAAGCTCAACCTTCGACAGTCTTTGTTATCCGGCGACTACGATGCCCTGCCGGCGGCCATTGCCGGGTTCATCCTCATCCAGATGCTTTGCGCCTTTGGCGGCATCGGCATCTCGCCTGACTCGGTGGTGTATATCAGCACGGCGCAAAACATCCACGACCATGGAACGATCAACGATTTTTCGAACATGCCCGTCATGGATTTCCCCGCCTTCTACCCTATTTTCCTCAGCGGTTTCCTCTTTCTGACGGCCAGTAAAGTCCTAAGCTTCGGGCCTATCCTGGACGGGCTGCTGTTTGCGATGCTGATCGGGCTTTGCGGGTATATCATGAACCGCTTCACCCGGGTCACGCGCACTTACAAGGCCCTGCTGCTCGTCTTTATCGTCCTTAGCCCCTGCCTGCTGGAAGTGTATTCGATGATCTGGTCGGAAACCTTATTCCTGTTGCTGTCGATCGTCTTTATTATAACGGCTCACGGTTACTTCCAAACGCATTCCCTGCGATGGCTGGCCGGTATGGCGCTGGTGGCAGGGATCGCCTGCGTTACGCGTTATGCGGGCGTCAGCCTGGTGGCGCTGGGCGGGCTGTTGCTGCTCTGCGACGGGCGGCTGCGCTGGAGTCCCCGAAAGTTTGGCCATTGGGCGCTTTATGCCGGGCTGGCGGTGTTCCCGCTGGCGTTGAACCTGCTCCGCAACTGGCAGCTTACACAGACCCTCACCGGCTACCGGGAGCCCGGGCAGACTCCCTTTACCAGCAACCTGCAGATGTTCGGCGCCGTGCTTTGCGACTGGCTGCCCTTTTTCAACGAGCGCTATGGCGCGGCCACTTTCGTCGCCGCGGTATTCATCCTTGGGATTACGGGGAGATTTGTTTACCGGTTGGTTCGGCGGACGGATATTTTTTCCTACAGCAATCTCGCATTGAGCTATTTTGTCGTCTACGGGGGATTTATCCTGTTCACCGCCACCGTGTCCCGGTTCCAACCCCTGGACAGCCGGTTATTGTCCCCGCTCTTCCTTCCCTGGCTTTGGGGCAGCAGCAGTTGGATCCCGCCGGCGTTGCATCGCTGTCCGCGGCCCTGGAAGACAGCCGCCGTCATTGGGAGCCTTGCCGCCGCAGCCTGTTTTATCTACGGCGAGATCCATGAGTTCCGCGAGAACTGGGAGGGTATCCATTATGCGGGCATCCCGGGATATACGGAGACGAGCTGGAAGCAGTCGGAGACGATGGCCTATGTCCGGTCGCACAAGGACTCGCTGGAGAAGGCCGGTCCCATCTATTCCGACGCCTTCGAAGGCTTGTGGTTCCTCGCCGATGTGCATTCCGAGCTGATCCCTCATAAGGACAATCCCGAAGATATCCGGTATATGATGAAGCAGGATCACTTCACGATCGTCTGGTTCGACGACGCGGTGAACTTCGATCTGATCGATGTGGACTTTATGCGGACGAAGAAAGAGCTGGTGAACGAGCTGCATTTCAACGACGGGGCGATCTATACCTTCAAGGGAGAACCGGCCCAATGACCGGATACCGGACATTCCCTCTTTTGTACTATTTTTAAGCGATGTTTTTGTTTTTAATGGCGTTGGCGATAGCGCCGGGCATTGCGGTCAGCCTGTTCATCTATTCCCTGAAGCGGTATGGCAAGGGCTCGATGCGTTACCTGGTGACGGCGTTTATCCTCGGCATGGCGGCCACCCTGCCGGCGCTGCTGATCCAGCTGCGGGCGGAGGATGTGCGCACGGAACCCTGGCGGCATTCCATCGCCTCTTATATCTGGTATGCCTTTGCGGTCGTCGCCCTGAGCGAGGAGGGAAGCAAGTTCCTCGTCCTGCGGTTCTACGCCTTTCCCAAACGGGTCTTCCGCGAGCCTTTTGACGGCGTCGTCTATGGAGTGATGATCGGGATGGGCTTTGCCACGGTGGAGAATATCGAATACGTGCATAAGTTCGGCCTCGAGACGGGCGTCTCGCGTTTCTTCCTTGCCATTCCCGCGCACGCGGCCTTCGCCGTGCTGATGGGCTACCCGGTTGGCCGGGCGAAATTCAGCCGGGGCCGGCGGGTTTGGCTACTGTTGTGGGGACTGTTTGTGGCGGTGTTGTTCCACGGCAGCTTCGATTTCTTTCTTTTTGTCCAGCAAAACCGGGAGATCACGCGTTATCTTTCCAATGGAATGCTTTCCTTTGGAGCGTTTGCGACGTTCTATATAGCCGTGCGACTGGCAATGCGGGCCCTGAGAATGCATCAACAAAATCAAATGGATCATGATGGATGAATCTTTATCGATACGACCCGGAGACCTTGACGATATCAACACCATTGGTTTCCTCGCGCAGCAGATCTGGCCGGAGACCTATGGGGAGATCATAACGACTGAGCAGCTGCAGTACATGCTCAATTTGTTTTACAGCCCCGCCTCCCTGCGGCGACAGATGCTGGACGACAAACACCAATTCCTTATCGTCGAGGAAGGGGAGGAACCCATCGGCTTTGCCGCCTGGAGCGGAACGGCAGAGCCGGGAGTCTTCAAGCTGCACAAGCTGTACGTACTGCCCGGCCGGCAGGGCAAGGGATTGGGCCGCGGGATGCTGCAATACATCTACCAGGTCATCCGGCCCCAAGGGGCCCGGACCCTGCTGCTGAATGTCAACCGGTGGAACAAAGCGCGGCAGTTCTATGAGCGGATGGGCTTTGCCGTCATCAAAGAAGAGGACGTGCCCATCGGCCGGGGGTATTTTATGAACGATTATGTCATGGAGGTGTCGGTGCCGGTCTAAGGGTCTTGCAGGCTTTTGGCCTGGCTGCTTAACCCGCCGTCGGAATCGGACCTTCCGACTCCGGCTGACCCATCGCCGCCAGCTTCATCTTCCGGGCCGTCTCATGACCGAGATATCTTTCGATGCGGCCTTCGACGAGATAAATAAGGGGGGTAAGGATCAGGGCCATGCTGGCCTTATAAATATAGTTCATCATCCCGATCGCCAATATCTGCTGCCAGGTGAAGATCCGGCTGAAGGCGATGAACAGCACGATATAGCTGTCCACCAACTGCGACACGAGTGTCGAACCCGTGGCCCGGAGCCAAAGGTGTTTGTGCCCGGTGCGCTTCTTTATCTGGTGGAAGACCGTGACATCCACTACCTGGCTCACCAAAAAGGCAACCAGGCTACCCACAATTATCAGATTGCTTTGGCCAAAGATGGCGTTGTACGCCTCCTGCAGGTTGGGTACCCCTTGCCGTTGGCTGCTTTGAAGCCAGACGTCGGCCGGCGGGATATGGATGGTCAGAAAATACATCAGGAAGGCGTAGGAGATCAGGATAATGGCCGTCCATGAGATCCGCCGTACGGCCTTCGGGCCATAGTATTCATTGACGATATCGGTCATGACGAATTCCAACGGCCACAACAATACCCCGCAGGTGAGCGTAAAAGCAAGTCCGCTCTGGCCGAAGAGGGTGAAATTGGCCGGTCGTATCCCCAGGAGCTTCTCCAGCGAGAATAATTTGGTTCCGATGGCTTCCGCGATCAGCGCGTTACAACAGAAGAAAGCGGTGAATCCCAAAAAGAGTTTTGTCGGGCGGTCTTTTAATATAGAATGGATCATCTGAGGTTGCGATTAATGATGAGGATGGTCAGCTGCAGGGCGAAGAACACGAAGTTAACGGCCGCCAGCCACACGGGAACGCCGGTCTTGCGCAGGCGGCGCAGGAAGAACATCGACAGAAGGATGAGATTGATGAAGATGTTCACGGAGATGGCGACGATCCAGCCCAGGACGACGATATCCGAGGTGAGGGCGCTGTCCGGGAACTGCGGCAGCCACTGAGAAAAGGACACCAGGAGAAAACAAAGGTTGCAAATGAAGGCAACCCTGGAAAGAAAACGTAGCACTCCCATAATTTGCCAAAAATCAGGTTTACGGGGCAAAATACCATTATTTGGTCTTATTTTTCCCGAATAATTTAAGCGTATGAACTCGCCGCTGTTAAAGAAAGCGCTTCCTCACGTGATCGCAGTCGCCGTATTTTTGATCGTTGCGGTGGTTTATTGCCGGCCTGCGTTGGAAGGGAAGGTGGTTTTCCAGTCGGATATGATACAATGGAAGCAGATGGCGCAGCAGTCGATGGAGTTCAAGGAAAAGCACGGGCACTTTCCGTTGTGGACGGAAAGCGCATTTGGGGGGATGCCTGCCTATACGATCGCGATGGATGGAAAATCGGCCGTTAGCCTTGGCTATATCGGCAATATCCTCACCCTGGGTCTCCCCCAGCCTGCCAAATTCTTCTTTCTTGCCTGTATCTGCTTCTACTTTCTTTGCCTCGCCATGCGGATAAACCCCTGGGTGGGCGTCGTCGCGTCGCTTGCCTATGCCTACAGCACCTATGATCCCGTGATCATTGTCACCGGTCACGTCACAAAGATGTGGGCGATCGGTTATGCACCGGGGGTGATCGCCGGCCTGCTGCTGCTCTTTCGCCGGAAATATCTCGCGGGTACGGCCCTGATGGCCTTATTCTTCTCCCTGCAGCTGGGCTCCAATCACCTGCAGATCGTGTATTATACCGTGCTGGCGATGGGGCTGCTGACCCTATTCTATGCCGTGAGCGCCATCCGCGAGGGCAAGGGGAAGGAGCTGATCCCGGCCCTTGGGCTGGCGGTGGTCGCCGGGGTGATCGGTTTTGGCACCAGTACGCTGGGCACCTTGCCGGTGGAAGAATATTCGAAGGAAACGATGCGGGGCGGCCGTACCGAGCTGACCAGCGGCACCAGCAAGCTGGAGAGCCACAACGGGTTGAGCAAGGAATATGCGTTTCAGTGGAGCTACGGCATTGGTGAGACCCTGACTCTTGCCGCAGCGGATATCTATGGCGGCGGCGCTTCGGGAAAGCCGATCGGGGACGATTCGAAATTTGCCGACCAGCTGGCGCAGGAGTTCTCGATCCCGCAGGACCAGGGAATGCAATATGCCAACGGATCGGCCTATTGGGGCGGCCAGCCGTTCACCCAGGGTCCGGTTTATGCGGGCGCCGTGATCGTCTTCCTCTTTCTTTTCGGACTGGTGTACTGCAAGGGATGGCCGAAATGGTGGCTGCTGAGTGTCGTCGTCCTTGGGATCATGCTGGCCTGGGGCAAGAATTTCGCGGCGTTCAACTATTTCCTTTTCGATCATTTCCCCTACTACAATAAGTTCCGGGCCCCGGCCACCTCGCTGGTGATGCCGCAGCTGGCGATGCCGTTGCTGGCCGCGCTCGGGCTCAACGCGCTGCTGGCGTCCGGGGATTCACGGGAGGCGCTATGGAAGAAGTGGAAGGTTTCTGCCATCGCAACGGGCGCGTTGCTGCTGGTGCTGGCCGACGTTTATTTCTCGGCGGATTACAAGGGCGCCGGGGATGCCGGGCAACGGGAGCGCTTCGTGCAGATGAAGATGCAACAGCTGTCCCAGGGCAGGCAGGCAGGGGCCGACGTCCAGCAACAGGCGGCGGCGACGGGCAATGCCCTCTTGAAGGCCTTGCAGGAGGACAGGAAGGCCGTCTACGGCGGTGAGTTGTTACGATCTTCCGTGCTGATCGCGGTAGCGGCGCTATTGGTCGCGCTGTTCATCCGCAGGACCCTCAAGCCATGGATGCTGGTGGCGGGTCTTGGAGTGCTGAGCACCTACGACCTGGTGGCCGTCAGCAGCCGGTACCTCAACGCCGACAGTTACCGGGACGAAGCCGATCTCGAGGCCGAGCGTAGTCCAACGCCTGCCGATGAGCAGATCCGCAAGGACCCGGATCAAAACTTCCGGGTCTTCGACGAATCCGGGGGCAATCCCTTCGAGGACGCCCGCGCCTCCAACTTTCATAACTCGATCGGCGGGTATTCCCCGGCCAAGCTGGGGTTATACCAGGACCTGATCGAGAACCAGCTGATGAAGGGCAACCGGCAGGTGTACAATATGCTGAACACAAGGTATTTTATCGTTCGGGACCCGCGCACAGGGCAGCCGGCGGCGGAGCGGAATGGCGAGGCCTTTGGCCCCTGCTGGCTGGTGAAGGGTATCCACTATGTAAAAGACGGAAATGAGGAGATGAAGGCGCTGGACAGCGTCAATGTGCGGGATACTGCGATCATCCAGCAGCGTTTTGCCCCGTTGGTGAAGTCGCCGCCGCTTGCCGATAGTGGTGCGCTTCTCAGGCTGGTGAAGAACGAGAACGATGTCTTGACCTATACTTTCTCTTCCCGGACCGGGCAGTTTGCCGTCTTTAGCGAGACCTATTATGACAAGGGCTGGGATGCGTTCATCGACGGGAAGAAGGCGGACTATGGCCGGGTGGACTACCTGCTGCGCGGGATGCCGATACCGGCCGGCGAACATACCATCGAGTTCCGGTTCGAGCCGCGGAGCTATGCCCGGGGGGAGCGGATCTCGGTGTGGTCCACGATCGTCGTTTATCTTTTGTTGATCGCCGCGGCGGTGGGTTTGTGGAAGCAGACCAGGCCGGCGGTGAAAAAAGCAGTTGTTGCCACCACATGAAGCCGTTAAGTCTTGTGATCATTACTTATAACCGGCCGGAGGACGCGCTGGAGCTCGCCCGCAATATTGCCGGGCTGGAGGAGCTGGACCGATGGGTGGAGGAGGTGATCTTTGTGAACAACCGCAGTACTGTTTCTTATCAGGCGCTGGAAGAATTTGTTGCCGAACATGCTGCCCTGCCGTTTCGCTATTCGGTGGCGCCGGAGAACCTGGGGGTGTCGCGGGGACGTAATTATGCGATTGGCCTGAGCCAGGCGCCGTATCTTGTTTTTTTGGATGATGACGCGCTGTTCCGCGATACCGACGCGTTACGGTGGATCGTGCCCGCCTTCGAAAGTCACGACTCCGACCGTCCCGTCGGCATCGTGGCATTCAAAATATACTATCATTCCACCGGCGAGATGCAGGTCAATGCGTTCCCGCATAAACGGTTTGCCGAGCGGCGGGACTGGCCACATTTCGAAACGGCCTATTTTTCCGGCGCGGCCCATGCGATCCGGCGGACAGTCTTCCAACGGGTAGGTCTGTACCCCGAGAACTTCTTTTACGGCATGGAGGAGTACGATCTCAGTTACCGCGCATTGGACGCAGGTTTTTCGATCCGCTACGACAACCGGGTGGTGATCCTGCACAAGGAGTCGCCGGCGGGGCGGCTGACTCGGCCGGAGAAGCTGCGGGGGATGTGGGTGAACAAGAGTAAGGTGGCCTGGAAATACCTGCCGGTGCGATACTTCTGGACGACGGCATTCCTATGGAGCCTGGAATACCTGAAGAAAAGCGGCTGGCATGTTGGCGGCCTTTTCAAGGGTTGGGGTGAGGTGCTGCGCATCCCTGGCGGGGAGAAGCGGCGACCCGTAGGGCCGGACGCGCAGGAGTATCTGCGGAGAGTAAAGGCAAGATTAAGCTACTGACATAAAAAAGACCCCTACTTTGCAGGGGTCTTTTTAGTATTTTAACCGGTTTAGTTTGGCGACGGGTTACCATTTGTCTACATCTTCAGCGGTAGGAGCCGGAGAAGAGTGAGAAGAGCTGGGGCGAACGTCGTCTTCGATAGAGTTTTCGATGCCGTCTTCAACATTCGACTCCTGGTAGTTGCTTTCGCCGTTATAGTTGCCTTCGCCGTTCTGTTGGTCGTCGTGGTTGTACGCGTCGAAGTCGAAATCCGGCATCAGATCGGTCTTGACGTAGTCGATCGCTTCCGTCAGCGCCTTCAGGAACTTGTTAAAGTCTTCCTTGTAGAGGAAGATCTTGTGCCTGTCGTAGCCATCCTCGTTGAATTTCTTCCGGCTTTCGGTGATTGTCAGATAGTAGTCGTTACTACGGGTTGCCCTCACGTCGAAGAAATACGTCCTGCGCTTGCCAGCACGAATCCTCTTGCTGTAGACGCTTTCCATTCGTTTGTCGTTGTTTTCGTACGCCACAATAATTTTGTTTTAATTTCTAATTAAGCAGTCACAAATATAGGATTGTTTTCGAATTAGCAAAATTTGGCTAAAGAATAATAGCACCTAATTACGACAGCCGGCGACGCCAGGTTTCGGGGCATTTATCCGATCTGTATCAATATCGTACACAGGTCCTGGTTCGTTACGAGGAGGCAGGGGCGTTCTCTGCCTGTTGCTGCTCATACAGGTAGGTGTAATAGCCGTTGAGGGCTAGCAGCTGTTGATGGGTGCCGGTCTCCACGATCCGGCCGTCTTCCAGCACGACGATGCGATCGAAGTCAAAGAGGGAGAAGATGCGGTGGGTGATGATGATAGCCGTTTTTTGCTTAAGATATTGATATAAATTACCAAGTATTTCCTTTTCAGTCTTAGCATCGACAGCCGACAGGCAGTCGTCGAAGACGATGATCTCCGGATCTTTGATCAGCCCCCGGGCGATGGAGATGCGTTGTTTCTGGCCGCCGCTAAGGGTGACGCCGCGTTCGCCGATCAGGGTCTTGTAACCGTCGGCGAAGCCGTCGATCTCCTTGTCGACGCTCGCATAGCGTGCGGCTGTCCGGACCTTTTCTTCGTCGCCTTTATCGAGGCCGAACTGGATATTGCCGGTGACGGTGTCGCTGAAGAGGAAGACGTCCTGGGGGACGTAGCTGATCTGGCGGCGCAGATCCTGCAGGTCCAGCTGGCGGATATCCGTGCCGTCGATGAGAATGCGTCCTTTTTCGGGGTCGTACATGCGGAGCAGAAGCTGGGCGATCGTCGTTTTGCCACTGCCTGTGCGCCCGATAATGACCACCTTCTCGCCTTTTTTGATCTCGAGATTAAAGTCGGCCAGTGCATGAATACCCGTATTGGGGTAGGTAAAATCCACCCCCTGGAAGGTGATGTTTCCTTGTAGGGGCATTGTGACAGCGCCGGGGGTGTTCCGGATGGCGGGGACGGTATCGAGGAATTCGTTGAGCCGTTTTTGGGAAGCCGAGGCCCGTTGAACCATGCTGGCGACCCAGCCGATGGCGCTGACGGGGAAGGTCAGCATGGTGATATAGATAACGAACTCGGTGATGGTGCCGATGTCGGTGTTGTGCTGGCCATGGATGACATAGAGGCCGCCCATCATGATGGCCAGCAGGGTGCTCAGGCCGATCATCAGGCCCATGGCGGGGAAGTAGATGGCCTCCACTTTGGCCAGGTTGACGGCATTCTTGCGATATTCTTCGCTGTTGTGGCTGAAGAAGCGGAGCATCGCATTTTCCTGCACGAAAGATTTGATGACGCGGATGCCGCTATAGGATTCCTGTGCGTTGGTGGTGAGGTTGCTGAGTAGGGCCTGGATATGCTCGCTTTTCTTGTGGATGATGGTGTTGACCATATAGATGGTGATAGCCAGGATCGGCAGCGGGGTGAGCACGTAGAGGCTGAGAAGGGCGTCCTTGCGGAGCATGAAGAAGAGGCTGAAACCGATCGTCACCAGCAGGTTGGCGAGGTACATGATGGCCGGACCGGTGAACATCCGTACGCGGCTGACGTCTTCCGCCATGCGGCTCATAAGATCGCCGGTGGAGTGGGTCTTGTAGAAGTTCATGTCGAGCTGCTGATAGTGCGCATAGATCTCATTCTTCTGGTCGAACTCGATATGGCGGCTCATGACGATGATGGTCTGGCGCATCAGGAACAGGAATCCGCCGCTGATGAGGGCCAGCACGAGCAGGGTGATGCCGCAGAGGACGACCTTTCCGCCGAAGGTGGCGTGGCGGGCGTCCATCGTCCGGATGAATTTCCTGACCAGGATGTCATAGTTGGCGGTGTCGCGGGCGGCAGTGCGGACCGTCTTTGCGGCTTCCTGCGCGGAGGCAGCTGCAGGCGGGGTGCTTTGCGGTGCCGTATTTGTTGCGCCGGGATTTTGCAGCGGCGTGTTGGTGGCTGCGCTCGTGCCTTGTTCCGGCCGGCTGCCGTGTCCCTTCAGTTCGCTTTCGACCGCGTTGACGACATAGCCCGTCACCTGCGGCGTCAGGATGCGGAAATAGTTGGACAGGATGATAAAGAGGAGGCCCAGCAGAAAGCGCCAGCGATATTTCCAGAAGTATTTGTTTACAGCCTTTAGATGCTTCAAGCCCAAAATTTGGGTACAAATTTACGAAATCTGCGCCAGATGGGCTTACCGCTCCCCTACCCCCGCGGGCCGTTTAAAAATATTTGGCCGGTAGCGCTGAGCGCCTAATTTTGCGCCCGGAGAGATGGCAGAGCGGTCGATTGCGGCGGTCTTGAAAACCGTTGAGGGTAACACCTCCGGGGGTTCGAATCCCTCTCTCTCCGCAAACCTCCATTCTTGCACCCGCAGCCCTAGCTGCGGGTTTTTTGTTTGGAGCAGGTGGGACGAGCTTGCTCGGACCAGATGCGGAGAACAAAAAACGAAGGCGGCGATAGCCGCCTGAAGGCGCAAGAATGGGGTTTAAGCCCCCACCCCAGGGATCAGCGAAGTTAATCCCTCTCCCTCCACAAACACTTCGCAAAATCAGTCCAATGCCCGCCGAAACGGGAATGGGAGGCTTTTCATTTTTACCCATCATCAGAAAAACTCAAAAAAGGGTCGTACTTGGAATGAACCAACTCCACCATCGATCAATCCGTCAATGGTGGTGAATCCAGCGGAAGATCCCTACCAGCATCGCCGCATAGAAGTAAAGCGCATACAGAATACAAAATGCGACCAGGACTCGGAAGGAATTCGTTTGCTTTTCCTTCATCCTTATTCGCTTCCTTATGTTTTCGGAGTTATTCATTTTCCGCCCTTTACAACAGAATAAACAAACCCAGGACCATTGTCTCGATAAATTTGCAATAGGTTGAAATTCAACAAATACAAAAGTCTAATCCGTAGGTAGTCTGCACTTTTTTGAAAGGATTTTGTCAAAATAGAACGAATGCTATTCGCAATCATACCTGAACCATAAAAACTACAGCCGGTTGTTGAAATACAACTACAAATCGCTGAATAACAACGACGAGTAATTGTCTTATCAATGAGTTGGGCATTGGATTGGAATATCTTTGTTGCGTCTAAACAACAATATAACTATGTCGAATGCCAAGACCATTGGCGCCAAAATTGCCAAAGCAAGAAAGAAAATAAACCTATCGCAAGCCCAACTGGCTCAACGTTTATTCATTAGCGCCCAGGCGGTCGGAAAATGGGAGCGAGGAGAATCGATGCCCGACATCGCTACCTTTAACCGTCTCGCGGAAATCCTGGGCGTCGACCTCAATTATTTTTCAGAAGACTTCCCATCAGAAGCCAGTGAGATAGCGCCTGCCAATCCTCTGGCTAAAGCCTCGGATGACGCGCTATCCGGCAAACAGGTGAAAAAGCCCGGTTGGGATATGTCGAACGGCAACTGGGTCGAGGCCGACTTCTCCGGACTAAAAAACCTGCAAGAAAAATTCAGTTCTTCTAACATGCAGCGCTGCCTTTTTGTCGGCTCAGAGTTGTCCGGGCTTCTTCTCAAAAGCAATAATGTCGACAACTGCGACTTTTCCGATTCCGACATCAGCCTCAGCCACATTCAGAAATCTCATTTAGCCAACAATTTATTTAAGGATTGCTCCCTTAGAGAGGCTGAATTTTCGGGAAGCTATATCATGGGTTGTGATTTCTCCGGCGCCGATTTCACCGGAGCGTCATTTAGATCCGGTGGCTTCGAGAAGAACCAAATTGTCAATGCGGTGTGGAATCGAACCTCTTTTAATGATATGTACATTGCCGACATAGTTTTCGCCGGGACATTGGAAGACTGCTATTTTGAAAACTGCGCATTTGCCAGGCTCACCTTCCAGAACGCTGCGATTACAAATACTTTTTTTAAAGGTAAAAGTCTGAAGCGGATCCGCTTCATTGAATGTAAAATGGACAAGTTAACTCATGCATTTTTAAAAAGCGGGAATGCGGATCTATCCGGTGTCACATTGTTAACATCCTAAAGAAAAAATAAGTATGCCACAAAATGAAATTGCCATCTCGGTAAAAGGGTTGAAAAAATCCTATAAGAACATCCCTGTATTGGCAGAAGTAGATCTTGAAGTAAAAACAGGTAGTATTTTCGCCCTTCTCGGCTCCAACGGTTCGGGTAAGACAACGATTGTCAAGATTCTCACCACCCTGCTCGAACCCAACCGGATCAAAATATCGTTCTCATCGGCCTTCGCATATTCGACAAAAACATCGAAATAGTCGTCGTTGTCAAAGATCCCGGTGTCGATCAGCTCGAACTCCGGTTGGTGTCGCGTTCGTTTTTTGTTCTCTTCCACCAGCCGGGCATAGGGATATTCGTGGTGCGGATATTTGTAGAGGGCTTTCATATAAGAGTGGGTAGGCGTGGAATCGAGGTAATAGTACAGTTCCTTCACGTCCTCGCCGTGATTGCCTTCGCTGTTGGTCAAGCCAAAATAACGTTCCTTTATCAAGGGGTCTTTTTTATTCCAGAGGGCGGGGGCAAAGCATACCAGCTGCCGGTCATCGCAGATGCCGGCGATGCCCTCTTCGCCCCATCGATAGGCTTTGCTGCGGGCCATGTCGTGCGAAATATATCCCCAGGCGTCGCCATGGGCGCTATAGTCCTCTCTTACCGTGCCCCATTGGCGGTCGCTGAGATAGGGTCCCCATTTCTTCCAATTGCCATGCTCCAGCCTCTTCTGTTCTGCATTCATAAAACGTACTTTTATCACCAGGATTTACAAAGGGTTATATTGCCGACGTTGTGGCCATAGAGGCCTTTCATGTAGGCGGTGGTCGGTTTCTGGGTATAGGCAATGCTTACCGTTCCGACGGACAGGGCGCAGCCGTAATCGTCTTCCCAAATGAGACGGTTGATGTCATGATAAGAAGCCTTCTCCACGACCGGTCCTGTCTTTGACAGGGAGTGCTCATAAAAGACCGGCTTTCCCGAGAACATACTCCCCTCGAGCAGGGCGTCATAGGCAACGGCCTGTGCCTGCGGCTTCATAAAGAGATAGAATTGGGTCTTTCTGTGCTTATGACCGGTGACCGGGCGCAGCGTGAATAGACCTTCGAACCAGGGATTCATGATCCCGAGGCGGACGTATTGATATACCGTCAACTTATCCATCAGCGCCCCGGCGTCGACCCGGGCGCCGCCGATCAATTCGAGAAAATCACCAGCGCCCCCTTCCTGCTTTTCCGCCGTAAAGGCGGCGTTCACGAGCGGAGTATTCCCGAACTGGTTGGACCAGCCCGTCGGCACAGTATAGTGGATGAGCCGGTGTACGGCGCGTTGGGTCGCGCCGGCAAGTGATGCGGGCCCCATGACCCCGACGAGGCATTCGGATTGGAAGGAGAATTTGTGTTCTGGGTTGTAGGAGTAGAGGGAGTGAGCGGCAAAGAGGGCGCCGGACCAGGGATAGTCATCCGGTTGAAAGTTGGGATCGCTGATATTATTCGGGGTGACCATCACCTGCATGAGCGACCAGGAATAGATATCCGTATGTCCTTTGCCGGCCTTTGGCATGATCCTGTCCAGAAACCAACCGGAGGGATGCTGTTTCGTGTAGAAATAATCGATCCGTTGACCGCTGGTATAGGCGCGGTCGGTTCCTTTACCCTGGAGATTGAGATAGTCGTCATCCCAGTACAGGTTGAGTGCGTGGGTGGGGACGGTCTGCTGCGAGAACCCGGGCATTTTTCCGATGAGGCAGGTGAGAAGCATTAAAAAGAGTAGCCGTATTTTCATTTTGTCTGTTTTTTAAAATGAGTTACGGCAAGCAAGCGTGGGAAGGGCGGGATACGGCGGGTTTACCGGGCGGTCGACCCCGAGGAAAATTTGCTGATCAGCAGTCCGACGAGCATGACGGTGTAGAACTGGCCGGCAATTCCCAAAAAGGCGGTCAGCAATTTGGTAACGTGCATGTTCGGCTGGATATCGCCGGATCCGATACAGGTGAAGTTCAGGCTGCAGAAATAGATGAAGTCGAAATAGGTAGCCGGCATGCTCGTCGTGCTGACTCCTTTGAAGGAATGGGCGTCGAGGCAATAGATCGACATCATCGCGAATACGCTGACCTCCAAGAGCAAGAAATATCCGCAGGCCGCAGCGACGATGATATCGATGTTTATGTAGCTGGGTTTGAGCAGGAAGTGCAGCACTTCCAGGAAGATGTAGGAAAAGAATAGCACGTAGGTGAGCCCAAGCAAGGGATAAAAGATGCCTACATGATGAACAAAGGGCATGATGATGCTCAGGCAAAGCACGACGATGAAGAGCGTGTGTAAGGTTAGATTTTTCAACCGCCCCTTTTCGATGAAAATGCCGATGCTGGAGGTGCCCAAAAGAATAAAATTGACGGCCCAGAGCAATTCCGAATAGGAGGTGATGCGAATGAAGAAGATGCCGATGAACAGGTGTTGTACCAGGGCAGCGAGCAGGATCTCATATTTTCTGCGATGTAAGAACCGGGCTATCGGGTGATGCATATTTTGTTTTATGAAATTTTTGAATTCGGGGTTCCCCGATCGGGCCGGATGATGAGCCGGAGGGTCGGGTCGTTGGTGACTAAACTCCAGAACCAATTGCAGCATAGCTTTAGCTTGTTTCCAAAACCCGCGATCGGGATGATGTGAACGACCAGCCAAAGAAGCCAGGCCGGGAGGCCTTTGAAGGAGCCGAAGGGGAGGTCCGCTACGGCTTTGTATTTCGAGATGATGGCCATGCTTCCCTTTTCTTTGTATTCGAAGGGCATCGGCCATTTGCCCATTTGGCAGCGCTTAAAATTACCGGCCAGGCGCCGCGCCTGTTGGATGGCCACCGCCACCACCTGGGGATGTCCTTTTGGATATTTAGGGTCGGCGGTCTGGATGCATTGATCGCCGATGGCATAGATATTCTGGGCGCCGATGACCTTGTTGTAACAATTCACGGCGATGCGCCCGCCGTCACAAAGCGAAACGATCCCTAAGCCGGGCGTTTCTGCCGCCGAAACCCCTGCGGCCCAGATAAAGTTCTCCGTAGCGATCGTTTTGCCGTTGGAAAGCCGGACGAGCCCGTCGGAATAGTCGGTAACCGCCGCGTTGAACGACACCTTTACCCCCAGTTCTGCCAGAACGCCCAGCGACTCCTGCTGCGCTTTTGGGCTCATTGGCCGCAGCAGGACGCCACCGGAGGTGACCAGGTGAAGGTCAGCGGTGGTGTTTTTGAGTTCCGGATATTCTTTGGCGAGGATGTTCCGTTTCATTTCGGCCAGCATGCCGGCGATCTCGACGCCGGTGGGTCCGCCTCCCGAGATGACGACCGTCAAGAGCCGCTCGCGTTCCTGCGGATCGGTGGTCCGGGATGCTTTTTCCATGTTCAGCAACAGGTGGTTGCGAAACCGCAACGCGTCGTCGAGCGTTTTCATCGGCATTGCCTGCTTCTCTATGTTCCCGTTGCCGAAAAAATTGGTTTTGGCGCCCATTGCGAACACGAGGTGATCGTAGGAGATGAGCCCGGCGGAGGTGACGATGAACTTGCCTTCGGGGACGACCTGTTTCAATTCGCCGAGGACGAACCGGAGGTTTTTCCGGCGTTTGAACATCCGGCGGAAGGGATAGCTGATATTGGAGGCATCCACAAACCCGGTGGCCACCTGGTACAACAGGGGCGAAAAAAGATGGTAATTGTTCCGGTCCACGAGCGTGACCCGGGCGAAATCGTTTTTGCTGAGTTCATTGGCCAGGGTGAGGCCTGCAAAGCCTCCGCCGACGATGACTATTTTTATGATTTTTTCCTGGTGCATGGTAGGATCGATTATTGACCGGTGAGGTAATTGAGATCGGCGACCGCGAGGCGATAGGACAGTTGTGCCGCATACAGATCCGATTCAGATCTTGCCAGCTGTGACCGGGCGCTCAGAAATTCCTGTTTCAATACGAGACCGGCCGCCTGTTTATCCACCAGGGTTTTCATTTCCTGCCGGCGGAATGCCGCGGCCTTTTGCGCGACGGTGATCAGGGCCAGGGACTCCTGGACCTTGCGGTAGGCCTTTTCGACATCGGCCGTCAGTTGTTGCCGTGTGCCGACGATATTTTCATCCGCCTGCCGGGCCTGCGCCACGCGCTGCTTTTCGATGGCCTTATTCGAAAAGAGGTCCTGCAAATTCCATTTCAGGCTCAGGCCTACGTACGGATTGTTGGTAGGGAGGATGGAATTCCCGGATTGATACATGTAGCCGCCCACCACACCCAGGTCGGGCAGGTTGGCCTGTTTTGCCGCCTTGATGCCGAGCAGGGCCTTCGATTTGGTGATGTTGGCCATTTGCAGGTCGGTATTTCCGGTCATTGCGGCGTTGAGATAGGCCTGGGCGGGGTCGACGGTATAGGGCAGCGGTTCGGCTTCTGCGAGATCCAGCGAGTCGGCGCCGATGCCGGTGAGATTGATGAGATCAGAGACATAGTCCCCCAGCTGGATCTGGAGCTTCAGGATGTTCTGTTCCTGGTCCGCCACATCCGCCTGCAGACCCGAGCGATTGGCCTGGATGGATTTTCCGGCGAGCAAGGCCGACTCGACATCGTCGAGCTGGGTTCTTGCCAGTTCGAGCTTTGCCTGCGCCTCTTCCATTTTCTTGCGGGCAATGAGGGCGCCGTAATACAGCTTTTCGACACCCAGCCGCACCTGCAGGGACGCTTTTTGCTTTTCTTTTTCGGCCAGCGCCCTGTCCTGCTTATCGGCTTCGATCCCCGTGTTGATCTTGAGCTGTTGGGTGATCGGCTGATAAACGCTTACCCCGGCCAGGTAGGTGTTGTACTTCCCCACTTTGAAGGTCTTGTCCGTGTTGGGCAGCAACACATTGTTGCCCGGGCTGAGGGGAATGTCCCCGATGGTGCCGGCGGGAATCGTGATCCTGTCGAGGACGAAATTGTGGAGGTAATTGCCATTGACCGTAACAGATGGATATTTTTTTATCTTATCCTCGTCTACCCGGGCGGATCTTTCTTTTATCTGCCAGTCCTTCGCGGCGAGGGTGTGACTGTTCTTGAGCGCCGAATCCGTCAGCTGTTGGAGGGAATAGGCCGGGCGCTCCTGCGCTCGCAGCGCCTGGCCCCAACAAAGGAGCAGGAACGAGAGGACCAATAATCGGGTGATAGGCTTATGCTTCATGTTGATGGGGAGTTTTGGCGGTTGCTACAACCATTTTATCTTCAGGTTTTATCCAATTGACATAGAGTACCGGCACCGACAGCAGCGCCGTCAGCATGCTCCAGACGACCCCGAAGGCCAGTACGCTGGCAAGGGGGGCCCACATCGGGGAGCCGGAGATGATCATTGGGAGGACGCCGATGGCCGCGGCCATGGCGGTGAGGAAAATAGGCCGGAGCCTTCTTTTTCCCGATTCGATCGCGGCGGTCTTGATATCCATGCCCTGAGCGATCAGCAGGTTGGTATGATCAACCAGGATGATCGCGTTGCGGACGACGATCCCCGACAGGGAGATGAGCCCGATGAAAGCGGTGAAGCTGAAGTTGTTGCCGGTGAGATAGAGACCGGAGATGGCCCCGAACAGGCTCAGCGGGATGGTCAGCATGACGATGCTGGTCTCCTTTAAATTCTTGAACTGGAACAGGAGGATAAAGAAGATCAGGACCAGGCTGACGGCCAACACGGCGATCATTTGGGAGAAGGTCTCGTTCTTATTGTAGTCTTCGCCGCCGTATTCGATGCGATAGCCGGCCGGCAGGGCCAGTTTGGCAATGTCGGGTTGGATCGCCGACAGCAGCTCGGCGGGCAGGACCCCGTCGGCGACTTCGCTTTGCACGGTGAGCGTTCGGACCCCATTGCGGTGTTTGATCTTGCCTACGTTCCATTCGGGCTGGATGTCGGCGATCTGCCGGAGCGGGACATCCGCCCCGGTCACGGGAGACCGGAGATAGACCCTTTGCAGATCGTCCGAGCTCTGGCGGTTGGCCTTGTCGAGCCGTAATACGATGCCCACCGGGCTGTTGCCTTCGTAGATGGTGGAGATGTCCGCACCGCTGAAGCCGGTATAGACGTATTGGGAGATACTGGCCGTGGTGAACCCGAGGCGATTGGCCTCCTCTTTCAGCCGGATACCGATGCCGTAATAGTCTTCGCCGAAGTCGCTGCGGACGAAACGGCTTCCCTTGCTCTTTTTGACGATCTGCGAGACTTCGGCCGCCAGTCGCTTCAATATGGAGATATCATCGCCGATGATGCGGACCTCCACGGGGGCCTTCAACGGCGATCCCTGTTGCATGAGCTTCATATAGGTATTGCCGCCGGGAATCACCGAGTCCACCTTTTTGCCGAGTTCCCTGGCCAGCTCTTCGGCGGACCGGTCGGTGGTGGTATTGACGACGATCTGCGCATAGTTGGTGGTGGGAAACTCCGGTTCGAAATTGTAATAGAAGCGGGGCGCCGATCTACCGGTGAGCGTAGCATAGGAGACCACCCGTTTGTCATCTTTGATCAAGGCCTCCGCCTTGCGGATCGCTTCGTTGGTGGTTTCGAGCTTGGTCCCGGTGGGCATCCACAGTTCGATGGCGAACTGGTTGCGTTCGGCTGCGGGAAAGAACAACTGCCGGATGCTCGTGGAGAACAGGAGGAAGGCGCAACCGATCGAGGCAAGGCTCGAGGTGATCGTGATGCGGGGGTGTTTTACGCACCAATCGAGAAGGCGGTTATACCCTTCCTGCATCAAATCGAGCACCGATCTTTTCTTTTTCTTTCCGGGACGGCCCTTTTGGCCTTCTGCCACCTGTTCATGCAGTCCTTTGTGGATGAAAGTATAACACAGCAGAGGAGTCAGCACCATGGCCACGAAGAAGCTGGATGCCAGGGCGATGGCCACGGTGATGGGGAGGGCGAAGATGAATTCGCCGACCGTGCCGTTCAACAGGACCATGGGCATAAAGGAGGCGATGATGGTGATGGTAGCTGCCAGCACAGGGACGACCAGGTCGCTGGCGCTTCGCCAGGCGGCGGTGGCGCGGGGGACTCCCTCGTCGAGCAGCTCGACATAATTATCGGCGATGACGATCGCGTCGTCGACCACCATTCCCAGGACGAGGATCAGGGCGGCCAGCGAAACCTGGTGGAGTTCGATCCCCAGGGCGTGCATGACCCCGAAGGTTACGGCAACCGTCATGGGGATGGCCATGGCTGCCACGGCGGCGATGCGTAAGGGGAGCAGGAGAATGACGACGATGATCACGGAGGCGATCGCCAGGAAGAACTCACGGATAAAATGCCCTACATTTTCTTCCACGAGGCGAGGCTGGTTGACGATGGTCACGAGTTTTACGTGGGAAGGCAGGAGTTGTTTGACCTCTTCGATCTTCTCTTCGACGGCCTTGCCGAATTTTACAATATTGTTGCCTTCGTGCATCTGGATCGACAGCAACATCGCTTTTTTGCCGTCCGCGGTAATCAGTGTCGTGGGCTCTTCGTACCCGCGGGTGAAGTTGGCCACGTCGCCCAATTTCACCACTTCCCCGGTCCTGGAGGTGCCGACGATCTGGTTGGCGAGGTCGTTCTCCGTATTGTAATAGCCGTTGGTATATAGGGGAGTCTTGCTGACGGCGGTTTTCACCTCACCGGTCGCATTGATGCTGTTCTCGGATTGGAGCAGGTTGACGATCTGCTGCATGCCGATGCCGTATTGCGAGAGCTTTTCGGAGCGGGACGAAACGACGATCTGTTGTTTTTGCTCGCCAATGCGTTTGACCTTGGAGGCTTCGGGCAGCCGGCGGATATTGTCCTCCAGTCTTTCGGTGTAGGTCTTCAGTTCTTCATAGCTGGCGCTGTCGCTTTCCAGTGCGATCACCATGGCTTCGGTGTCCCCGAAGTCGGAATCGACGATGGGTCCCTGAACGCCTGCGGGCAGGTCGAGCTGTTTGGAAATGAGTAATTGGTGCCGGAGCTTGTTCCAGAAAATATCGGGCTGTTTTACTTTTTCGGTGAGCTCGACATTGATGACCACAACGCCGTCTTTGGAGGTGGAGTACGTCTTGGCCTTATGCACTTCCTCGTACTGGAACAGGTATTGTTCCAGTTTTTTGGTCACCTGGTCTTCCACCTGGGCCGAATTCGCGCCGGGAAAGAAGGCGATGACCAGGCCCTGCCGGATGGTGATCTTCGGGTCTTCCCGCCGGGGCATGTTCAGCAGGGAATCCACGCCGATGGCGAAAAGCAGCAACAGGACCGATAGTGTCACGTGCTTGTATTTCAGAGATGCTTTTATAATGCTCATGACGGAGTTATTTTAGGGTGATTGAGGCGCCATCGGTCAATTTGTTCTGCCCCTGTTCCACGACGAGTTCGCCTGCGGACAAACCGGCCGTCACCTGGACCTTGTTGTCCATCATCTTTCCGATGCCCACCTTGCGCAGGAAGGCTTTGTTCTGCACCGGGTCTGCCACGTAAACGTATTGTTGGTTGTCGAGGCCGTTGATGATCGCTTCGGTGGGGACCATCGTCATTTGGGCGCTGTTATTGGTCACGATGGTGGCTTCGGCGATCATGCCGGGGCGGATCAGCTGTTCGCGGTTGACGATCTCGATCTTGATGGTAAAGGCCCGCGATGTTTCGTCGGCGGCGGCGCCGATCTCGGTCACCTGGCCGGTGAAGGTTTTGTTGAGGGCGGAAATCAGCACGGTGGCCTGCTGACCGGTCTTGATGAGATGGAGTTCCTCTTCGGGGATATAGGCCAGGACCTTGACTTTCCGGATGTCCGCGATGACGAATTGCGGTACGCCCACGCCGACGATCTCGCCGACCTCGGCCGACTTTTTTATCAGCACGCCGTCGATGGGTGACCAGAGCTTGGTATCGGCGAGATTCTTTTGCTGTAACTGCTGCTGCAGCTTTGCCTGTTGGAGGGCGTAATCGATCTTTGTGAATTCGCTTTCGCTGAGGCTGTTCCTGTCGTGCAGGATCTTCAGGCGACCGTACTCGTCGGTGGTCGTCCCGAGCTGTACATCCGCGAGTTGCCTGGCGATGAGATAATTGGTGGGCTCGAGGCTTGCCACCAATTGGCTGTGATAGACCGATTCACCTTCTTTTCCGAAGATGTAATTGATCTTGCCGCCGACGAGGAAGGACAGTTTTACGGTGGTGTTTCCCTCAACGTTGCCGCTGACGCGCACCTCGTTGGTGATTGTGGAGGGTTGTACCCGTTCGACTTTGACGGGTATGCCTGACGCCCGGCCTTCAGTTGATGCTGTGGGCCGGCCCTTACAACCGGCGATGAGCAGGAGAAGGGAGAGGGGGAATGGGAGTAATTTTTGCTGTGTCATATTTGGTTATTATTCGGTGAAATAGTGTTCCTCGATCTGGAATTTTTTGATACCGAGGAAGTGGAGCCGATCGCCTGCTTTTTGTACGAACTCTTCGGAACCGGACACGATGAACTGCATTTCCTGCATGGTGTTTGCGTTCAGGACCGCTTCGAGATCCTGTTGACAAAATTCTGCCTGGCCGACGGGTTCTTTTGTCCGGGGCAATACGAAAAGCTGGGTCGGAAAATGGCGTTGCAAAATGTCGAGCTCCCGATGGAAGGCGTTTGGCGTCGACGAGGAGAGATGCAGCAGGGTAACGTGTTTGTATCCGGGCAGTGCCAGGCAGTCTTTTATTTTTGGGAAGGCCGTTGCCAGTCCGTCGTCGTCTGCCAGGAAAACATAGTGCCGGTTTGTTTCGGAGGTAAACTCTTGCATGTGTAAAAAATTACGATGCAAAAGAAGCAAGGAATCGCGGGAGTATTTTTAATGTATGTTAAAAAATGCACGGGGCGGAAAGATTTAAAGCCCGGAAAAATATTTGTGTATACGTGAATAGGAGCTGCCCATCAGAAAACGGAATGGGCCATTTGCCGACAGTGATTTATCGTGGTACATTTCGAGGATATGTTTTGCGATGCTTTCGGGAGTAACGATGTCCTGGTCCGGCGTTTCCGTATTGTCGACTACCAGGTCGTTGACAAAGAGGTGAAAGAATTTGACGCCGGTATTCTTCAATTCCTCGAAAAAGCTGCGGGCCATTTGCATTTGAGCCAACATCAAGGTGTCCGTCAATGCGCTACGGGCATTCCCAGGGAGGCCGTCGGTGTCGACGATGGCGGTGAAGAGTCCCTCGCCTCTTTCTTTCATTGCTGTGAGAGCGAGGCGGGTGCAAATAAAATACACCGTGAGATTCTCTTCCATTGCCCGTTGCCAGTGGGCGAAGCCGATCTCGTCGGGGTGGACGCCGGCTGTGAGGTAGTCGAACGGATAGATGACGATGTCGATGCGCCCATATTCTTCCGTGATCTGGTCGGCCAGTGCCGATACGCGGTCGTAGTCCGGGAAATCGACGAGCATGGTCACCAGCCGGCCGGTGGCGCGGCCGGACAGGTACCGCTGCAGTTGCTTCAGCGGTCCCGGATGTTGTGCGGGTGCGATGACGGTACAACCTTGTTGAAGAAGGAAAGCGATGACGCCGAAGGTAGTAGGCGTGGAGCCGACGCCGACGATGGCTATTTTGCTTTTACATTGTTTGCTATTGTCTGACATAATGCGTATTAAAAGGATGAATGTGGAACGAGTGAACATGAGGGCGGTGGCCATCAGGCTTTGAGCGGTTCGCGGCTCAATCCGATGCCCATTTTCTTCATGCGGGAAAACAGCGTCGAAGGCTTCATTTGCAACAGTTCCGCGGCGCCCCCCGGGCCGCTTATCTTTCCTTTGCAAATTTTAAGCACGGAGAGAACATGGTCGCGTTCGTTCTCCTCGATCGTCTTCAACCGGTTAGGCTGGTTATGTTTTGCCGCCGATCCGCAATGGATCGAAACCCGATCGAGGCTGCATCCGGGGCAGAGGATGAGACTTCGCTCGATCACATGTTCGAGTTCGCGGATATTGCCTGGCCAGTCATGCGCCAGCAGTTGGTGCATTGCGGACGGAGCGATGTCCATGTCCGGCTTTCCCATCCTTTCCCCATAGAGCCGGACAAAATGCCGGGTGAGTGCGGGGATATCCTCCCTTCGTTCCCTGAGCGGCGGCAGGATCACGGGAAAGGCATTGAGCCGGTAGTAAAGATCGACCCTGAATCGGGCTTCCGCGACTTCCACGGCAAGATCTTTGTTGGTGGCGGCGACAACCCGCACGTCGATCGCCAGGCTTCGGTTGCAACCGATCCGTTCGATCTCCCGTTCCTGCAAGGCGCGCAGGAATTTCATCTGCATGTCGGGGGACAGTTCACCGATCTCATCCAGGACCAGTGTTCCTCCCTGCGCCTGTTCGAACTTTCCGATCCGCCGTTCGATGGCGCCTGTGAACGACCCTCGTTCGTGGCCGAACAGAACGGACTCCACGAGCGTCGGCGGGAGAGCCGCGCAATTCACCTTTATGACCGGTTTGTCCGCACGGGGAGACAACTCATGCAGCAGGGTAGCGATGCGTTCTTTGCCCGTACCGCTTTCTCCCAGCAACAGGACGGTGGTGTCAAAGGGCGCCACCATTTTTACCTGATGCAGCACTTCGGCGAATGCCGGACTTTTGCCGATCAGCCCGGACGCTGCGCCGGCTGCGATATCCAAATGGTTATTCATTGACTGGGGCTTGCGTCATTGTCTCGGTTACCGTATCATAGCTGGATACGAAGGCCTTTTTTTTGAACTCGCTGAAGTTTACACCGGCGACCTTTCTAAAAAATTTGCTGAAATGTGCGGAATCCAAAAAACCAAGGGAATGGGCCACCATTTTCATGTTGGCATCGGTGTATATCGCGAGCCTTTTTGCCTCCTGGACAACGCGCTGCTGAATATGATAGCTGGCCGGCCGGCCGGACACCGTTCTGACCGCCTCATTCAGGTAATTGGCGGTAACGGATAACTCCGCCGCGTACTCGCTTACCCCTCTTTTCGTCTTGAATTGTTTATCGAGAGACTGGGCAAATTGGTGAAAGAGGCGCATTTTCGGACTGGATGGCGTCTCTTGCGTAGTGTGCCTGGCCGATCTTTTCAGCTGAACGAGAATCCGCTTGAACAACCCGGATACGCTCTCTAACTGTAGAATATCGGGGGTCTGCAATTCACTCCTTATGTCGCGACAAAGATTTTCGAGCAGAGCAAAGCCGGGCCCCATTTCAATGACGTTGACCATTTTCATCGCCGCTTCCGTTTCGGCGATGAAGGCGCAGCCCGAGCCCTGTAAGGCAAAATTCAGGAAAGTCGCATCGAATGACAGGATAGCGCCGCTGACAGGTCCCTTCGGTATAAACCGAAAGTAGCGATCGGGGGGGATCAGGCAAGCGGTGTTATCGCTGATCCGGTAATTTTCGAGGTCGATGCGGCAGTAGGCGGTACCTTTTGACAAGAGAACGATTTGATGATAGGGGCGATTAGCGGGTCCGGAAGTTCCGTTGCCTGCGAATACCTCCGGTTTAAGGTCATCGAGAAAAAGGGAGAAGTGTACGTCGGAAGGCGGTTGATCACGCTTTATGATCGTGTTCATAACTGATTTATTTAATGTTTAAGAATGTTTCATTTTGCCCGGCAATACAACCGCTTTCAGTCCCGTGCCCGTCAACTCGTGAAATACTGCTCCTGCATCTGCCAGTCCTGGATGCCCAGCAAACGCAATACCCCGCTTGCCCGGGCGACAAAGTTCTCCATGCCCGAAAGAATGAATTCCATTCGCTGCATCGTATTGGCATTTAGGATGGCTTCGATATCTTCATTCCTGAATTCCCGGAAACCCGGCCGATCCTTGTAGCAATAAAGCACGAACAGCTGGGTCGGGAAGTGATTTTGCAAGATCCCCAGTTCGGGGTGGAAGGCCTGAGGGTCGGATGAAGAATAATACACCAGGGTAACGTGCTTGTAACCCGGCTGCGCCAGTCGTTCTTTCAATTTTGGGAATACGGAGGCCAGCCCGATATCATCCGCGAGGAATACATGATGAATATTGGTCTCAGAGGTAAACTCTAGCATAGTAGGAGATTTACCTGCAAAAGAAAACAGTAACCAGGGAAGGATTTTTAATCTATCTTAAAAAAGAGCGGCAACCTGCGAAAAACAGGGGAACGTGTTCAAATCTTCGACAGATCGAGCTGGTAGAGGTTGGCCAGTTCCCGTAGCTCGAAGACATTCCTGATCTTCAGTTTTTCGAATGTGCGGATCTTGTGCGTTCCGACGGTAGAAGAGTGTAGGTTCAGCGTATCCTTTATCTGCGTGGAAGAATAGCCCTTCAGAAGATATTTGGCGATCTGGAGCTCCCTGTTCGAAAGGCTTTGGAACGGGTTCTCCTGGTGAGCAGCAACCATATCATCGAGATAGCCGCGCCTTAGGTTCTCGCTCATGTAAAGTTTGTCGGTAAGAACGGTTTCGAGCGCCTTTCTGATTTCTTCGGCGCCGGATTCTTTATCCAGGTAGCCGAGGACGCCCAATTTGAAGAATCGTTTTGCGTACAGGTGCTCCTCATTCATGCTAAACACCAGGATCCTGGATTCTTCTTTATAGGCGAGGATGTTGGTGATGAGGGTAATGGCGTCCGTGTCAGGCATATTAACGTCCAACACCAGGATATCATAATCGGAGCGCTTTACAAAGTCGAATACCTGGCCACCATTGATCGCCTCATCCACCTGCATAAACGGGCAGATGTCCTTGATGATGCTCTTCAGGCCTTCCCGAACGATGACATGATCGTCCGCTATAAGCGCTCTATTGACTTTCATAAACTTCGTTTTGGATTCAATATAAAGGTACTTCAATATCCAGCAGATCCCTGTAGTAAACTATCTAGTTATCGGAGAAGTTGGAATTTTTGCGCCAGGGTGATCAGCTCGATGCTGTTGGACACTTTCAACTTCTTCATTACCCGATTCTTATGTGTGCGGACAGTAGAGGTATTCATATTCAGGATACGGGCGATCTCCGCGATCGGATACCCTTTCACGAGTTGGAGGACGACTTCGAATTCCCGGTTGCTGAGTGAGTCGAAAGAATGGATACGGGGATCGACCTTCTGATCGGCGAGATGCCGGGCCAGGGAATCGCTTATATATATTTTGCCGGCCATAATCGTGCTTAGAGCGCCAAGCACTTCGGTCTCGCCCGAGTCTTTGAGCAAATAGCCGCGGACCCCGGTCCGCAGATAGCGGCCGGCAAGGATCAATTCATTGTGGACCGTATAGATCAACACATGAACCGTTGGATATTCCTTGCGGATCCGGGTAATGAGGCGAAATGATTCCGCCTGTGGAAGATTGTTATCCAGGATCAGCAGATCGACCGGGCCAGAGCCTAATCGCTGCATCATCGAGTCTATATCGGTTGCCTCATCCATGTGGATGTGCGGGCCCAGCTTAGCGATGAGAATCCGGAGGCCGATGCGACCGATCGCATGGTCGCCTGTCAGTAGGACATAATAAGCATCTTTTTGAAGAGCAGGGGCGGTATTTGCAGATTGGCGACGCACAATAGAATAAAACGGGACCTCATGACCCCTATTTTGGCAATGATAGCGAAGAGTTGTTCTTTTTCCAATGATCCGGCGGCAATTTACCGGTGAGTCGTTGAAATTAGAAGCGTATCTACCGGCTCCTGGACGAATTACTACACGACCCTGGCGGCGGCTGGCACATCCGGGATGATAACGGTGACACTGGTGCCGGCTCCGGGCACGCTGGTGATATGGATGGTGGCGCCGATCTTCTCCGCCAGGGTATAGATGAAGCGATAACCGAAAGTAGGCGAAGACCCTTGCGGACTATCATGAAAATAAGAGTGCAGTTCCCTTATCTTTTCCGGCGTCATACCGCGCCCGGTGTCGGTGACAACGATGGCTATGCCGTTAGCTTGCTTTTCAAACGATACCGTGACCTCTCCTGCTTCCGTATATTTGATGGCGTTGTCGAGCAGGTTGCGAAGGACGATCTCCAGGATGGTCCTGTCCGTGAACAGATCCTCCACCTCCTTGCAGGCATAGCCGAGTGTGAGATTCTTTTTTGACGCAATATCTTTGTACACCGCAAACAGATCGTCGACTACGACCCGGTGGGCGAACAATGCCGGTCTTACGGCGAAACCATCCCGCTGGCTGCTATACCAGGTGAGGAACTCCTTTGTAAACTGCAGGATGGCCGTGCTGGAATTCTTCAGCTCGTGGAACAGGCGCCGGGCTTCGGCGTTGGTAAAATAGTCGGAAACGTTGATCTTATTGAAAAGCAGGGATTGAAAATAGAGGGGAGTTTTGAGGTCGTGGAGAATGATGGAGATGAGCTTTTCTTTCATCGAAATATTGTCCTGCAGTTGGCCAAGGGTCTGTTGGAGCCGGAGGTTCTGGTCATGAAGGCTGATATTCTTTTGCCGCACTTCTCTTCTCAACCGAACGATGTGAAGCGTCACGGCAATGCAGATGGCGAGGATTGCCGCAGCGGCGAGCCATTGGAATACCGGTTCTTCATAGAACATACTCCTTACGGTAACCGTCACCGTCCGGTTGACGAAATCGGTGGGGCGGAGGCCGGTGCGGGTCCTGATCGTGAGGTGGTGGACGCCATGGTCCAGGTGGTTGAACAGGATGCGGCCCTGATCGCCGACGGGCTGCCAGGCGTTTGTCGTGGGGGTCAGGCGATATTCCACCTGAAGATTGTCCTTGCCGCCGTAATAGGGAACCCGCACCTGCAACTGCATGCCGTCATTGTCATGAGGCAGGAGGATGGAATCGCGAACGGTGAATTCCTCCACCGTCCTGCCCTTTTTTGTGAGACCGATATCGCCGTAGGGGAAAAGTTCCTTTACGGAATCCTGGTGGAAGATGGTGAGGCCTCCTGTGGAATTGAACAAGAGAAATCCGTCGGGGGACATGCCATTGGAAGGATTGAGGCCGCCGTTGAATTCCAGGTCGCGCAATCCTTCCTCCTGGCCGTATTTGTAGTAATAGATATTCCTGGAATCGCCGGCACAAAACGCTTCGATCTCCTCCGGAGTGGTGACGAAGAACCCGCTGGACGTGGCCAGCCAGATCCGGCCGTGCCGGTCCTCGATCACCGAGCCAATCTCGTTCAAGGCAAGACCTGTTTCGACCGGGATCTTATAAAAATGGCCCTTTTTCCAGTAAAAGTAATAGGGTTCGTCATAACAGGTGAACAGGATGCCACCGGTGGACAATTTCGTGATATTCAATACGGGAACTTGCGGGACCTCCTGTAGGCGTTCGATCCGGTTGGTATTGCCGTTGTAAGAGAAGAGCCCGTTGGACGTGCCGAACCAGATGATTCCACTGCCGACGTACTTCATTTCCCCCAGGCCCCTGACGGTTGGAAACCCGGATGGGTTCAGGTCACGGAGGGCTCCCTCCTTGAATTCTAACAGGCTCCGGTTCGTCAGGGCGAAGAGCCGACCGTTCTCGTCGGCGCACATGTCCGCCACCCTATTGCTGGGTGGTGGGACGGCCATTGCCGTGGGGTTTGATCCGTTTGTGTCATAGCGAAAGAGCGAAAGCCGGTTGCCCTCCCAGATCAGCCCTTTTGGGTCTTTAAAGAGAAATTTTGCGCCGGTGTGTGCGAGGTCGATCACCCGGTAATAGCCCCGGCAGGTGAATTCCGCCCACCCGGTGAAAAAGGTGTCTTTTGCTTTAAGGAGTAGCGGGTAGTAGATCTGCTTTCGTTTCAGGGCCAGGAAGCGGTCGTCAAAATGGGTGGGAAAGAAGGGGTTGGGTCTCAGCAGAAAGATACCGTTGTGCAGGGTGGCGATGGCGGTAATATCCTGCCGGGGATTGTAGTCCACTTTGATGATGCGGCCGGGGATGGCGCTAAGATCGCCGACAAGGATGGTTTCCAGGTGACCCGGGTCACGAAACCGAAGGCGGTAGAGGCGTTGATGGCAGGCGATATGGGGGTTTGCCGACAGGTAAACGGTAATCGGCAGATTGGATCCGGCGGTCTGGTACAAACTATCTTTGAGGATGTCTCCGCCGAGCGTCACCGGCTCCAGGCGACCGGCGGGTTCGGTCAGCCTCGAAACCCCTTTAACGCCGAAAACAAACAGGCAGTCGTTGAGCAACAGTGCGTTCGGATGGGCGGTACTCCCGGCTGGCAACAACCAGTGGCGGCCGTGATAGAAGACGAACAGGGAGTCCCTCAGCCTAAAAATGAATGTGGAGTCGTTAAAGGCATAAAAGGTCTTGTCAGTTGAAAATTGGGTTCGAAGCGATCTTCTGTCCGCCCGGTCTGCTTTGTTGCGTCCGTTTTGCATGAAGCGGTCCCAGTCGAAATAGGCATAGCCATTGTTGAACGGCCATGCGGAAGCCGTGTTCCGGGTGCTCGCGTCCTGCGACAACTGACCGGTGCTGTCGATGCTATAACGGAAATCCTGCTCCTCGCTGAAGAAATAAAGCCGGCCGGTGGCATCCTTGAGGATCCTGGAATATTCCCAACGGGGTGCGCCGGCCGCCAGCGAGGTTTCCAGAATTCGGAGGTGCCGGCCGTCAAAGATGCGGATATTATCCTGTTCGGGACAGATCCAGAGGAGACCCTGGTTGTCAAAAGTGAGGTCCACGATATTGTCCGGAATGCGTTCGGCGGCGCCATAGTGTTGGACGATAAACCTTTCGTCGGTTGCGGATTGGCCCTTTGCTGTCATGCATCCGCTGATTACGCAGATGAGAATCCCGATAATACGGGGCCAGTTGTTGCCGGATGGGCAAAAAATGGGATTGCTCATTGCTGACGGTCGGTTATGGGTGGAACAATGAGCTAATTTACTACATATCGGGAGATCCTTCGCTATCGGAAAAGGGCAAAATCCATGGAGTCTGCCGTTCTTCGCCTGGGATCCCAGTATTCTCTTGCAAAGCTGATCTTGCCCTCTTTTACGATCAGCTGGTTGATGTAAGTATACTGGAAGTGTTTGCCGGTGGGGGTTCGAACGGTGGCGTGGTATTCGTTGAAAAATACATTAGGGTCACGGGTGGGCCAGGTATCGACATTGTAGAACCGGAGATGATTGGCTTGCGCCAGGGCCTTCCTGAGGTAGGGGACGACCTCATCCTTTCCCACCAGTATCTCCTGGCTTCCCATCAGGGGGCCGTTGGGGAAATGGAGGATAATATCATCGTGCAGCATGTCGAACCATTCCTCGGTACCTACGATCTCCATAAAACGGCTGACAAGGGAAAAGTTGGCTTTTTGAACCTGTTGTTCATCACCACTGATCGGATTGGACATAAAGGTTTCTTTTTGCAAAGAAAGCGACGGCCGGGGAGCGGATTTTTAATGTATATTAAAAATTTGCCAACGGGTCTACTTTTTCGACCGGATCACGCTGAGAGTTTGTTGCGTGATGCCCAGGTAGGATGCGATGTGGCCAAGGGGCGCCCGTAAAAGGATGGTGGGATTGCTTTCCAGGAGGTTGGCATAACGTTCCTGGGCCGTCTGGAACTGGAGCGAGAAGATCCGGTCGGCGAAGAGTTTGACCACATCGACCGCAACGAGGAAGGCGAACTGCTTCATATTGACGATGCGATCGGTCAGGGCGGCAAACTCCCGGGAATGTATGGTCCTTAAGACGCAGTCCTCCAGGACCTGCCGGCCGTAAGGATCGGTTTTATTGAAATAAATACTTTCGATCGTAGCCAGGAAGGAATTTTCGTCGAAGAAGAAATGGGTGACGTCTTTGTCGTTGAAGGTGTAGAAGGTCCTTATAAGACCTTTCTCGATGAACATAAATTTTTGGCTCAGGCTGTCCGGATTGATCAGGATGGTTCCCTTGCAGTGGTGTTCTACCTGGAAGGACCGATCGATCTCGTCGCGTTCCTCCGAAGTCAGCTTTACTTTGCTATTTATGTAGTCGATGAGTTCCATTTGAGATTCGAAGTTCGGCCGGTCCGCAATAACGAGCCGATAATGCCCAGCAATAAAATCGTCTTATCCAAAGAGAGCGCAATATGCAATAGAAATATACGGGATTCTTCTTTTATAATCGAGAAAATCCTTTCCTGGCTGCTTTCTCTGCCAATTGCGCCTTAGTATGCATTCTGAATAAGACATACACAAAAACGATCAGGACAAAGGACGCCGCCTTGCCGTAATCCGCGGCGCTGTCCATCCCGCCGGGTTCTACGTGCAGACCGGTCGATTCCTGCATATGCTAAAGATAGCTATCTTTGCAGGGTCTTTCTTACAATCGAACAGGGCTTTATGAAGAAAATAGGATTTTTATCGTTCGGCCATTGGCACAATAATCCCTCTTATAACACCCGCACGGCGAGTGACACCTTGCTTCAGTCTATTGAACTGGCTGTCGCCGCAGAAGAGATCGGCATCGATGGTGCATACTTCCGGGTCCATCATTTTGCCGCTCAGTTAGCCTCTCCTTTTCCTCTGCTATCGGCTATCGGCGCCAAAACGCGCAAGATCGAGATCGGGACCGGGGTGATAGACATGCGTTATGAAAATCCGCTCTACATGGTAGAAGACGCCGGAGCCGCCGATCTGATCTCGGGCGGGCGACTGCAATTGGGCATCAGCAGAGGTTCACCCGAACAGGTCATCGATGGGTGGCGTTATTTTGGGTATGAGCCGGCCAAGGGAGAAACCGACGAAGATATGGGCCGCAACAAGGCGTTGCAATTCCTGGAAAAGCTCAATGGCGTTGGATTTGCCCAACCGAATCCCACCCCCATGTTTCCCAATCCACCGGGCTTATTACGACTGGAGCCCTATTCCGCAGGATTGCGCGATCGTATCTGGTGGGGAGCGGGTTCCAATGCTACCGCCATATGGGCGGCCGAAAAGGGCATGCATCTGCAAAGTTCTACGTTGAAATTCGACGAAAGCGGCAAACCCTTCCATATACAACAGGCGGAACAGATAAGGTTGTACAAGGAGGCCTGGAAAAAGGCGGGGCATAAGCGGGAACCAAGGGTTTCGGTGAGCCGCTCCATTTTTGCATTGATAACCGACGAGGACAGGTATTTCTTCGGGCGGGATTCCGGCAAAGCCGATCAGATCGGATTTATCGAGAAGGACAGGCGCGCCATATTCGGAAGAAGCTACGCCGCGGAACCGGATCGGCTCATCCGGGAATTGGCGCAGGACGAGGCTATCCAGGAGGCGGACACGCTGCTCTTGACTATTCCCAATACCTTGGGGGTGGAATACAATGTACATATCCTGTCGTCCATTTTGAAGCATGTGGCGCCGGGATTGGGCTGGCGTTAGATTGGCGTCCCGGTACCGTTCAATTTTACGGTTTCACGTAATGCAGCAAGACGGCGCCTGACTTGAATACCTTCGAGTCAACCAGTTTTAATTGCAATCTTTCCTGTAGACTGACACCTCCCAGCAACCGTCTCCCTTCTCCCACGATGAGGGGGTGAACGACAAATATAAATTCATCGACCAGGCCTCGCTCTATAAGATAGGAAGGAAGCGCGACGCCGCCCAGCAGCAAATTGTTGCCCTCTTGCTTTTTCAATTGGAGAATTTCGTCTTCGGGCTTTGACCGAACGATCCTCGAGTTCCCGTCTTCGACCTTTTCCAATGATTGTGAAAAAACGACCTTTTCGACGGAGTCGAATGCCCGGGCAAATTCCATCTCTGATTTCGTTGAGGTAGGGTCTTTTGCAACGTCAGGCCAATAGGGAACCATCAACTCGTAAGTGACGCGCCCGTACAGCAGCGCCCCGGCCTCCCGTATAATATTCAGCCAAACCGTATCAAGCATTTCGTCACTGCCGCCTATTTTGGTATGGTCAATGCAGCCGTCGATAGTAAGGTTGATAGCGTATACCAGCTTTCTCATATAAATGCGTTTAATATTTGAAAATTAGAGCATTGCGGTCAAAGCGAAAAGGCGTCCCTACGACAATTTTAGGGCAAAATGCGACATCCGGCATGAGTTACAGGGCCCGCATTTTTTTCAGGTATTCCTCCCGCAGCTCGTGGAGCGCCGAATCGTAGGCCGGCCGGGAGTTCATGAATGATTCCGGATGATATCCTTTCGCCTTCGATAGCTTTTTGTGCAGATCGAACTGCCCTGCATGGGAGGAAAGCCAGATATCGAAGGATATTTTGGGCATCGTATCCAGCGTATAGCCATAATCCTTACCCACCGTGGGATAGGTGGGCATGGATGGGAATTTTGTCTCGCTGAGGATGGTCGGCATGTTCGCGATCAACACCCGGTACGTCCGGATATCGTCTCTGACCGTGAAAAGATAGCTGGAAGCCCCTTTGGTATGACCGGGATGATGGAGCACCGTGATCCGCATCCCGCCTAATTCGACGATGTCCTTATCGTGCAGTCTCCGGTCCACTTTTACGGGAACCCACATATGGCCATGGCCGCCGAAGTCATAGTCTGAATTGCCGCCGTCCTCCAGCAAGGGGGCGTCTTTGTCTTCGATCATTAGTTTAGCGCCCGTAGCCTTTTTGACGGCCGCCATGGCGCCGACATGATCGAAATGGGCGTGAGTGGCCAGCAATATCTTGATATCGGCATACTTGAACCCCAGGGCTTCCACATGCCGGCGGAGCATGTTTTCCGATCCCGGTATACCCGTGTTGATGAGGATATGCCCCTTTGGCGTCGTGATCAGGTAACAGGCCAGGTCATACGAGCCGACATAATACAGGTTCCCGGCGATCCGGAAGGGCGCCTGTTCCTCGATCCATGCCTTGTCGAAATTGGGGGAGTAAAGCTTTTGAGCCGGGGCGGGGCTTCCGGTGAGGACCAGACCGGCCAGGACAAGCATCGTCGTGGAGAGGGTTCGTAGGCGCATAAGACAAATGTAATCATTTATAGGTGGCCGCGAGTTTCAGCGCGTTATAGGCATTTACAACTCCCCCGCTGGCGCATATTCCTTCCAGCGCTTTTCGCTTCACCACCGACTGCAGGATGATCTCTTTCACCTGGATCGCGGTCAGCCGGGGATAGTAGGACCGGACCAGCGCGGCGATGCCGGTCACCACCGGGGCGGCTTCACTGGTGCCGTCCCAGGTTTTCAGGCCGGCATGCGGGACTATCGACGTGATCTCCATGCCGGGGGCATAGGCATCGACGCTATTGCGCCCGTAGTTGGAGAAGGTAGCCGGAAGGGTGCTGTCGTCGCGATACCCTGAGGCGCCGACTGTCAGCCAGGCCTGCGCCATACCCCCATCCCGGTATCTCGCGGAGGGGAAGAAATCATTGCTATCGGTGTTCATCCCGTCGTTGCCTGCGCTATGGACAATCAACACATCTTTGGCCATGGCGTACTTTACCGCCTCGTCTACCGCCTCGCGGCGGAAAGAGAACCGTTTTCCAAAGCTCATGTTGATGATGCGTGCGCCGTGGTCCGCGGCATAGCGGATGGCCAGGGCCAGGTCGGCGTTGCGCATTTCACGGATGTTGTTGGAAAGCTTCAGCATCAGGATGCGGGTATGGTTGGACACTCCGTCAATGCCTGTGTCGTTGTTCCGGACGGCCGCGATGATGGCGGCTACGAATGTGCCGTGGGCAGGCGCGACATTGGGGTCCATCACCAGTCCCAGGGGATCGGCGGCGATATCGCCATCGACGCCTTGCGGGTGCGTGGTTACCGCCGCCGTGTCTGCGGCGGTTGCGATGGTATCGTTGAGGCCGTGCGTGAGGTGAAAGGTTCCGAGGTCGATGAGGTGATCCACTTCCTTCAGGCGCAGCTTCTCGAAATTGGGATATAGGAGCATTCGGCCGAGCAGGAGGCCGAGGACGTTTTCTTCGGCGTCGTTGCGGGGACGGTATTGTTTGAGGTCGTTGAAGGACGTGTTCTTTTTTCCGATGTTCTTTACGATCCGGTTGAGGACCTTCCGGGATTCCTGTAGCTGGTTGATGAAGATCTGCAGCCGGGTTACGTGGAGGTGATAGTCATCCTGGATGATTTTGTGGTCCGGTTTCCCGTTTTCAATCGCCAGCATGGGGATAAAGTCTTCTTTTCCCGATTCGGGGCCGATGTAATTGCGGCCGTGGGAGCCATCCCTGGGATCGGTCCATAGGACGGGTTTCAGGTCCGGTTGGGTGGTGTCGATGCCGCTGTCGATGACGGCCACGATGACGTCTGTGGCGGCTTTATCTTTTAACAGTCGATCGTAGGCTCTTTCGGCGCTGGTTCCGAAGACACCGTCCTTTTGAAGGTCGAGGTTTTGCCAGTTGGGTTTGGGTTGGGCGCGGAGGTCTTGGAGAGGTTCTGGCCGGCCGGGGTTGTTGCCTGATGAAGAGCGATGACCACAGGAAAACGTCGTCAAGGTGAGGGCAAGGGTCAGAAACTGCGTATATATATCAGGTTTTTTCATTTATTTGCGCTGCCAAACTCAATCTGTCTTTTGACGCAAATATACCGAAAGCACAGGCCCGAATGATACAACGGGTCCATTACCTCCATGCCCCCAAAATCGCCCCCATCAGCCCCAGCGCAAGAAAACAATATCCCCCATTGATCAGTATATACCTCCCCGTCTTCAACTCGAACAAACCCACAATAGCAATACCGCAAAATATCCATACCCCCGCCAACAACCCATAAAGCAAGCCGAACTTAAAGTCGATATTCGGCGTATTGAGGTACATCGCCAAATTCGCGGCCATGACCAGGCAAAGCACGATCGACCAGCCGAAGATCTTCGCCTTATTCCCGGCCTTGATCTTCTCGTCCGTCAAATCGTTCTCCTTCATCCACGCCTTTCCAAATAGAGCCGGCGAGTACCATACTCCGCCGAGAACAAAGGCCGAAATGCCGGCCACCAATACAGCAATCCAGTTGGGTGTCATATAAAAGGGGTTTTGTTTCTCGAATATATTGGCTATTTTGGTTGTTGTTCCGGCAAAGGGAACGAACCGGGAAAAAATGGCGACGGACCGGATAAACGATATCGGCTTCAGGTTGATCCTCATCCCCACCTTCGGCATCGCCATTCCGCTAGTGACCCGGATGATCGACCCCCACTCCTTCTCCCACTGGATGCTCAAACTCGCCTACGCCTATACCATCGGCATCGCCTTCGTGATCTGGCAGGGCAACCGATACCTGCTCTTCTCCCTGCGCAGCTATTTCGACTGGTTCAACCGGCCCGTCCGGAAGATCATCGCGCTGCTGCTGGCCATCTCTTTCTTTACCATCCCCGTCTGCGTGGTCCTGCTCCTGGGCTGGTACCACCTCTTCAACCAGGGCCAGGTGAACTGGGAAGTGGTCCGCGTGTCGACCCTCATTATCATGATCTGCGTCATCTTCATCACCCATGTCTACGAAACGGTCTTCCTGGTAAAGGATTCGGAAAGCGAAATGGTACGAAGCGCCCAGCTGGAACGCCTGAAGGCCCAGGCCGAACTACAGGCCCTCAAGGGACAGATCGACCCGCACTTTATGTTCAACTCCCTCAACACCCTGACCTGGCTGATCGAGGAATCGCCGGAAAAGGCGAGGATCTTCAATGAACACCTGGCCGATGTCTACCGGTATATCCTGCAAAACCGGTCCCGCGAAGTGGTGGTCCTGGCCGAGGAGATCCGTTTCCTTTACGACTATTTTGCGTTACTCCGCATCCGTTATGGGGAAGCGGTTCGCCTGCAGGTGGATGTCGACGAGTCCCTGACCGAGCGGTATATGACCCTGCCCATCTCCCTGCAGGTGCTGGCGGAGAACGCCCATAAACACAACGAATTCACCCTGCGCGAACCGCTGGCAATCATCGTAAGCCTCGATGGGACGCGGCTGCGGGTGTGGAATAGGCTGGCAAAGAAGGAGGTCGCCCGTCCGTCACCGGGCGTAGGTCTATCGAACCTTGACGAGCGCTGCAAACTGGCGGTCGGAGCGCCGCTACAGGTCGAAGAATCAGCCGGAGAGTTCATCGTTTATTTACCCGTATTGCCCATCGAATGAAAGTCGTTATCATAGAGGACGAGGCGCCCGCGGCGGCAAGGCTGCGAAAGATGCTGATGGCCACGTCCTACGGCATCGAAGTGGATGAAGTGCTGGACTCCCTGGCACGGGCGAAGGCATGGCTGCAGACCAATCCCCTACCCGACCTGATCTTCATGGACATCGAGCTGAGCGATGGACTGAGCCTGGAACTGGTACGAGAGGTCCGGGTGGCCTGCCCTGTCGTTTTCGTAACGGCCTATGATGAATACTGGCAGGAAGCGTTCGAATACAACAATATCGACTATCTGCTGAAACCCGTGAAAGCCGAGCGGCTGGAAGCCGCGCTGCGAAAATTTAGTGAGATGAAGGCGTATTTTATGTCGCGGTACCTGCAGCTATTGGCGAACCGGGGCCATAAAGAGAAGTTCCTGGTGCGCCGCGGTACCGAATTCGTATCGATCCGCACAGAGGAGATTGCCTATTTTCAGGCTTCGCATAAGCTGGTCTGCCTCGTCCGGCGGGATGGATCGAAATTCATTTTGGACCGGTCGCTGGCCGAGGTAGAAAAAGAGGTGGATCCGGCAACGTTCTATCGACTCAACCGAAAGTACCTCGTGAATACTATCGCGATCCGCAAAGTGAGCGCGCTACCGAAAAGCAAGTTGCTGGTGGAGCTGGAGCCGGCGATAAAAGAAGAGTTGATCGTGAGTTCTGAAAATAGCGCTGGGTTCAAGAAATGGTGGGGAAAATAAAAAAATATGAAGAATAAGTTACCGCCCGTGCAAACCAAACAGCTGTTCGGCATACTGAAAGCCCGGTTCGAGAAGAACGCGGCCCGTCACAGAGGTCTCGATTGGACGAAGGTGGAAGCAAAGCTGGAAGACAGCCCGGAAAAACTGGTCTCGCTCTACGAAATGGAGCAAACCGGCGGCGAACCCGACGTCATCGCCTACGACAAAAAGACCGGCGAATACCTGTTCGCGGATTGCTCACCGGAAAGTCCCAAAGGACGCCGAAGCCTTTGTTACGACGACGAGGCCCTGGATTCGAGGAAGGAGAACAAACCGGGTGGCAGCGCTCTCGGGATGGCCGCCGCCATAGGGATCGAACTGCTGACCGAACAACAATACCGGGACTTGCAGCAGCTACTGGGCCCCTTCGACACCAAGACCTCCAGCTGGATACAGACGCCCGCCAAAATCCGGAAACTCGGAGGCGCTCTGTTTGGCGACCACCGCTATGACACCGTCTTCGTCTATCACAACGGCGCCGAGTCGTACTATGCCGCCAGGGGATTCCGGGGCCTGCTGAGAGTCTAAGGCACCAACACCAGCCTTTTCCCGTCGAGGTCCGTGCGGTTCCACGCATCGGCAATATCGGCCAGTGCGACCTTTTCAATTTCCATATAGAACTTTCCGGCGGCGATCCCATTCCACACCCCCTTCATCTCCTCCTGTACCGTCTCGAGCGAGATCTTCCCGATGCCCATCAGCTCGAGGCCCGAAGTGCGCAGTGCCGAACCCGGCAGCGAGACAGAAGATCCGGCCTTTTCACCCGACTGGATATAGCGGACCCGCCTCTTCGCAAAACCTGCCTCCTGTGGAATAAATGCGCTGATTAACAACTCGGCAGGCCGGCCCCAGAGGAAGTCGATGACGACGTCGATACCGCCTGCAACAACGGAAGCAAAGGCTTCTGCCAGCTGCTCCTCCGGCTCCTTCAGATCGACAACCGCATCGGCGCCCAACTGCCCCAACAGCTGCAACGATCGCGCATTGCGGCCTGTTGCGATCACCTTGCCTGCCCCCAGCATCTTCGCTACCTGCACCGCGATGCGCCCGGAAACGCCCGTGGCGCCATTGACCAGCACCGTTTCGCCGGGCTGCAGCTTCGCGGAATATTTCAACGGCAACAGCGAGGTCAGCACAGAGCGCGGGATCGCGGCCGCTTTGGCGGCATCGATCCCATCGGGAACCGGAAGTACGTAACCCGCCGCGACCCTTTCGGCAAAGGCGCCATAGGGCGGGCGCATGTTCCCAAAACTAACCAGCCGCCCTTCCTTCGTCCGCCCGATCCCACCCGTACCTACAATGGCCGGAAACTGCGGGAATAGCTTCTTGCTGGAATAGTGCTTTCCCGATGCCGTGCCCTTGTCGAAGTTCTCGAGCACACAGGCCTCGACGCCGAGCAGCTGCTCGCCCTCGGCGGGAATAACATCGGGGAATTCGGAATACCGCGGCGTTTCGCCAAACGCATTGATGACAGCTGCTTTCATGGCTTTTTTCCCAAAGGTATCCGGGCACAAAACAGCGGCAAATAACAAAAGATAACAAAAGAGGCTATCGCATCAGCTTGCTCTTGATCCGGCTCAGGGACACCGGAGTAACGCCCAGGTAAGAAGCGATATATTGCTGCGGCACCCGCAGGATGAGATCCGGCCGCTCGGCCACAAGTCGCGCATATCGCTCCTGCGGCGTATACTTGATAAAGGAAAGAAAATGATTGGCATAGTTCAGCTGCCGGTCGAACAAGGTCTCGATCATCCGGTCCCTCGACTCGGGAACCCGCAGGATATCCTGTAGGATCACATCCATATCCTTCTTATGGATCCAATGCAACACGCAAGGCTCGACGGTCTCGAGAGTAAAAATACTGGGGATCTTCTTCCGGAAGCTTTCGGCTGAGGATACAGCCATATTTTCCACGAAGAATTGGAAAGTGATATCCTTCCCCTTGCTGTTGAACCAGGCCCGCACACAACCTTTCTCGATCAACCAGGCCTTCCGCGAGATCTCCCCCTCCCGCAGCAGAACGGTGCGCGCCGGCGCCTCAACCCGGTGGTAATAAGCGATGTATTCCGCCCATTTCTCTTCTGTAAGAGGGAATTGCTGCCTGAATTTTTCAAAGAAATCGGGTGCCATGGCCTCAAGATAGAAAAAAAATTTGCGTAGCTAAATAACTACATATATATTTGTAGCCAAATAGCTACACAATGAACCTCCGACGTGACGTTTTCCAGGCCATCGCCGACCCCACCCGCCGGGCGATCCTCTTGCTGGTCGCCACCCAGTCCATGACGGCCGGGGCGATCGCAGCCAACTTCGACACCGCCCGCCCCACCGTTTCCAAACACCTGTCCATCCTCACGGAATGCGAACTGCTGCAACAGACGCAGAGCGGCCGGGAGGTACACTATCATATAAACGCCAAAAAAATGAAAGAAGTAGCCGACTTTATCGAACCGTTCCGCAAGATGTGGGACGACCGCTTCGACAAACTCGAAGCCATCATGTCTAAATACAAAACCAAAAAATAAAAACTATGGAACTGAAAACAAAGGTCACTGCCGAAGAAGGCAAGCAGGAAATGTGGATCACCCGCGAATTCGAATTGCCGTTGGACCTGCTGTTCCGGGCCTATGAAGACCCGGAGATAGTCGAACAATGGATGGGGTCCAAAGCACTGAGGCTCGACAACAAAAAAGGCGGCGGCTACCAGCTGGAGAAAAAGGACGACAAAGGCAATGTCGTATTCCGCGCCAACGGCGCCTTCCACGAATTCATCCCCAACAAAAAGATCATCCGCACCTTCGAAATGGAGAACACCCCCGCCGGCGTCCAGCTCGAGTTCTACGAGTTCGAACCCCTCAACGAAGACAGAAGCAAACTCACCATGCGCGTCCTCTATGAATCGGTCTCCCAGCGGGACGAGGTGCTGAAATGGGGCTTGCGGCCGGGTGTCAACGCTGCGCATAACCGCATCGAAGAAGTCCTCAAACAACTCAAATAAACGCCCCAAAAAAAGACAACCATGACAAAGACAAAAATCATCATCTACTGGGTCTTCACCCTTTGGGCTTCCCTCGGCCTGACGGCCACCGCCATCCAGCAGGTGTTCAACACCAAGGGGGATATCAATTTCATCACTCATCTCGGCTATCCCAACTATAGCCTGGTCCTGATCGGCATCTGGAAACTGCTGGCGGTGCCCGCCCTGCTGATACCCGGCTTCGCCCAGGTCAAGGAATGGACCTACGCCGGCCTCTTCTTCCTCATGACCGGGGCCATCTTCTCTCATCTCGCGATGAGCGATCGCTTTAAAGATCTCTTCCCCTCCCTGCTCTTATCCGCCATCATTTTCTTATCCTGGTATTTCCGGCCCGCCAACCGGAGACTTGCGGTAGCTCACTCATAAAACGAATGCATATGAATCCCAAAGTCGATTTCGTTTTCGAGAAAGACTCGAAGTGGCAGAAGGAATACAAACTTTTGAGATCGATCGTCCTCGATTGCGGCATGACCGAAGAATTGAAATGGGGCCAGCCCTGCTATATGTATGACAATGCCAATATCGTCGTGATCCACGGATTCAAAGAGTACTGCGCCCTCCTGTTCTTTAAAGGCGCCCTGCTCAACGATCCCGAAGGTATCCTGATCCAGCAAACAGAGAACGTACAGGCGGCCCGGCAACTCCGGTTCACCAGCGCCAAAGAGATCACGGGGATGAAGGCCACGATAAAGGCCTATCTCTACGAGGCCATCGAAGTGGAAAAGGCCGGCCTGAAGGTGAAGCTGAAGAAGACCTCAGAATTTCCCATGCCGGAAGAGTTCAAAAAAAAGCTGGATAAACGCCCCGCGCTGGAAAAGGCTTTTTACGCCCTGACGCCGGGGCGGCAACGGGCCTACCTGCTGCATTTCTCGCAACCCAAGATGGCCAGGACCCGCGAGGCCAGGGTCGAAAAATACGTTCCCCAAATATTAAAAGGGCTGGGAATCGACGACGATCCCGCGAAGGTGAAAAAGTGATTTCTTGCCATAAGACAAGTGGTCATGCCATCAAAAACCTCTACCTTTAAAGGTCGAGGTTCTTAATTATGGACAAGCAACCACTCATCGACTTCATTGAAAGCAGTATCCCCGACTTCAAGGTCTCCAGGGAAAACCTTCAGACCATCGCCGGGTATTTCGAAGAGGTCGAATTCGCGAAACACGACTATCTTCTCAAAGAGGGGAAGGTCAGCGGTTATTTTTATCTCGTCGAAGGCTTCATGCGCGCCTTCACCTTCGACGCCGACGGCAACGAGATCACGACCTATTTCCATACAAAGGGCCGGGTCATCTTCGAGCCTTCTTCCTTTTTTCTACGCACTCCATCCCTTGAGAATATACAGGCGGTGACCCCCTGCCGCGGATACCTCACCAATTTTTGCCAGTTGAACGATTTGTTCCACTCTGTCCCGGAGTTCCGGGAATTCGGCCGCGCGATGCTGGTACGCGAGTATGTGGCTTACAAGCAGCATACCCTGGCAATGATCAACAAGACAGCGGAAGAACGATACGCTTCGCTGATCGCCAATGGCAAGGAGATCTTCCAGCATGCGCAGCTAAAGCATATCGCTTCGTTCCTGGGGATGACCGACACCTCTCTCAGCCGTATCAGAAGGGAATTTATGGCGAGATAAGCCCAGGCCGGCGCGGCGACACCTACGCCACCGCTTCGAATACCCGCGCATTCACCGGCGCCACCATCGGCCTGTCGCCAAAGACCTCCGCATACCGGGCCGTCAGCCGCTCCAGCGTCCCCGGCAGGGCTTCCGGCGCCCGCTGACGGATCAAATTGATCACCGGCAATCCGGCGATCATCCCCTGCGCCGCCATCGACGCGCTTTCGATCTGCACCATCAGCCGGACGCGATGCGCCGATACCCGTGAGAACCCACTGTCTTCGAGCTGTTGTAATACAGGGGCTTCCTCGCTCAGGGAAAAAGGCTGCGCGATGGGCCCGTTGGCGCCGTCGCCAAATACTCCTCTCATCACTTCGGCCAGCAAGGCCCAGACGGGATTAGACGCCCCGGGCCCCCAAGTGTTGAAGAGCAGTCGCCCACCCTTGCGCAACACCCGCCGGGTCTCGGCAAGCGCCTTCGCCTTGTCGGCGGGGAACATCATCCCAAACTGCGAGATCACAAGGTCGAATTGTGCATCGCCGAATGGAAGGTCTGCGATGTCCGCCACCGACCAATCGACCCGGGGATGGTCCACTTCCTCCCGCGCAACGGCCAGCATCTCGGCGTTGATATCGGTAGCCACGAGCCTGGCTTTCGGTCCGAGTGCGAAGGCGAGATGCCGCGTGAGCCGGCCGGTGCCACAGGCCAGTTCCAGTATAGACGAGGAGGACAGATCGCCGGTGCGGGCCGAAAGATCGGCGGCAAAGGGTTCAAAAAGAAAAGGGCCGAGCAGCTCTTCATACTGCTGGGCGATATTACCTTCAAATGAAAGCATCGATTGAGTCATGACGAATGAATTTCCCACAAAGGAAATCATTCAGTCGTAAGCAGCGGTTGCCATATGACAAGAAACACTCAGTCGTCGGTATCCGCCTTGCTTGTCGCCTTGACAAAGGCCGCGCGAACAGGTACGGGCAGCTTTGCACCCTCGCCCTTGACGGCCTTCCACAGCATCGCGTTCATCGCCTCGTCAGGCACGCGATCCACCTCCGAGAAATTGAGCCCGTGGGCCATCGCCGCCAGCTTTGTGCCTCCGGGGTTGGTCTCATGCAGATCGATATTGGCAGGGAGACTGCTGAAGGCGGTCGCGTCCAACGTCGGGCTGAAGCTGCGCCACATCGGCGTCGCCGCTGCATCATATTGGGTCATCGGCGGCAGACCGAGGATCAGCTCGACGGTACGCAACAGCGAGGATGTGGAATACATCGTATGGTCGACATAGTGCCGCTTTACGTAGCCGCCCGCAAGATATGCGGTCGTACGGTGGGCGTCGACATGGTCGGGCCCATTCTGCGCATCGTCCTCGACGATAAACACGGCGCAGCTGTCCCAAATGGGACTCTTGCTGAGATGTTCGACGAGCTTTCCGACGGCGAGGTCGTTATCGGCAACATGCGCGAACGGTGTCGGCCGCCCCGCAGCCGTCCCCTCGGTATGATCGGAAAGCATCCGCATCGTCGACAGCCTCGGCACGGCATGCTGTGCAAGCAACGAATCGAAATCCTTCTCCCAGATGCGATAGCGCATCGTATCCGGATCGCGGAGGTCGTGTACCGGGTATTCCGGGGTGAAGTGATCTTTCAGCACAGGGATGCGGGCGCTGTTGTCGCCGCCGACAAACTCGCCATAGGTGCGATACGAGACGTTGTGCCGGGCGGCCTGGTCCCAGATATAGAGCTTGTTCAGACCGGTTTCGCCTACGGCGCCACGGCCACGCCCGCCGTAGGAGGTGGGCCAGTTCTTTTCCATGTAATCCGTCGCATAGGCGCCCATACTCCAGTTATGACCATCGGCGCTGACCTCGCCATCCACATAAAAATTATCCAGCAGCACGAAGTTCTCGGCGAGCGAATGATGGTTCGGCGTGATCTTCCGGCCGAACAACAGCAGGCTGGTGTCGCCGTTGCCACCAGGCATATCAGAAAGTACCTGGTCATAAGTGCGGTTCTCCTGCAGGATATAGAAGACATACTTTATCGGCGAGGGATCACCCACTTTGTGCGGGATCGGGTTACCCGTTTCGCCGTCTGCCGTCATCTCCTGCTCACGCTGATACGGCGTGTTATGATAGACGGCCTGGGAATACACCGACAGCTGCTGTTCCGTGGGAATGGGGATGACGCTCAGGGCGCCCATCAACAGGCCGCCGCCAATGTATTGAACGGCCCTTGGCTTGCTGGGGTCGCCGCCGTGTAAGAGGACTGTTTCCCTGGCACCGGTAGGATTGGGCCCGTTGGGATTCGGCAGCGAGGAAAACCCTTTGGCATCGGCGACGTAGAGCTTTCCGTCGATCACCCTTACGACGCTGGGGAACCATCCCGTTGGAATGAACCCCAGCGAATGGCTGGCGCCCGGCTTACTGACGTCAAACACTGCCAGGCAGTTGTTGTCTGCATCGGCGATATACAGCGTCTTGTCGTCGTCGCTCAGGGCCACCGAATTGCTGGTCGTGCCGCTGAGCGGCGTTGGATATACCGCGGTGTTCAGCGTCTCGAGGACCTTGTTGCCCTTCAGATCGATGACCGACACGGTGTTGTCGTTGGCATTGGAGACATAGAGATAGCGTTTGTTGTGCGAGACCGTCAAATCGTTCGGATTGTCGCCGACGGCGATCGAGTCGGTGACTCGGCCTTGTTTTGTGTCGAAGATGGCCACCTTGTCGCCGCCCCAGAGGCTGATATATAGCTTGGAGCGGTCGGCGGATAAAAGACAGGTGTAGGCGTCGGTGCCCAGCGGGGTCTTCTGCGCGATGGCCTTTGTTTTGAGGTTGATGGTATAAAGGCTGTTATCCTGCTTTGTCACGACATAGAGGACGCCCTTTTTGTCATCCACCGCCAGCCCGGTCGGGGAGATCGCGACCTTGGGGTTCTGCCGGCTCCAGGGCTCACCCAGCCGCAGGGTGTCAGCAGGATGGAGCTTATTATCGGTGATGGTGAAGCGGACGATCCAGTTATTGTCGCCGCCGGAAGCATAGAGGTATTGTTCGTCGTCGCTGAAGGCCAGGCCGCCCCAGCTCTTGCTGACAAAAACCTTGTCCAGTTCCCGGTCGTTCCTTGCATCCAGCAGCTGGATGGTTTGATTGCTCTGACCGTTGTTGGTGACGGCCGCATAGCGGTGGGTTTTGCTGACCGCGATATTGAGGGGAAGATCGCCAAGCGGAAGGCTCTTGCCAACCGGGGTCAGCGACCAACCGTTGGGAAGTCTTACCCTGTTCTGTTCAATAACGGAGAGGTCCTGCGCCTTCGCGTTGATGACGCAGCCGGCAGCGGCGAGGGAAAAGATATAAAGAGCTTTCTTCATGCGCCGAAATTATTCCGTAAACAAGCTTTTTCGTGTATCTTAAAATTATCTTTTTTTAAACAAATTTGGAAGACAGCTACCTGATCAGCGGCAACCCTTCGCTGTTGCGCCGGGTCCCGTTAGGGATGATCGCATCCTATCTTGGTATCACGCAGGAGACGCTGAGCCGGATACGCGCGCAACTCAGTTTTTGACATATGTCAAAGGAAAAGGTTCGGCGGCGCCGGAGCTTTGGTGCATAAAATTCAACGTTATGAACACTATACTCTGGGCGTCGCAGATCCTCCTGGCCCTCGCCTTCCTCTACTCGGGGATCAATAAATCCATTCTTTCGGAACAACAGCTCATCGCCCGCGGACAGACGGGTGTCGTTGGATATTCGCCGGCGGCGATCCATTTGATCGGGGTTGCTGAAATTTTGGGATCGATCGGCATCATCGTGCCGTGTTGGACGGGCATCCTTCCCTGGCTGACGCCGGTGGCCGCGTGCTGCTTCGCGGTGATCATGCTGCTGGCGGCGCCGATCCATTACCGGTTGAAGGAACCAAGGAATGTAGCGACGAATATGACGCTGTTGGTGCTTTCGCTGTTTGTGGCGTTTGGAAGGTTCTTTGATTGATCCGGCGGGACCGCCGAAAGTTGGGGCGGGTATGCTTACTCCGGCAGGCCGACCTGTTCGGTCATATACTTTAGCAGGCTATCCTTGATATGGTGCGTCCAGCCGGCCTTGCAATCCTCGAAACATTCCTCCGCGGGCGTAAGGCCCTGGTGGGTCATATGGATCGTTGTCCCTTCCGCATCCGGGGCCAGCTCCCAGGCCGCCAATTCCCAGATGACGCTGGTTCCCGTCCATTCGTGCTTGTCGTTTATCCAGTGCAGGTAACAGTCGGTGACATACCAAACCACTTTCTTCCCCGGTATCAGTTCGGTGATCTCGAAGGTGACAAAGGTGCCCTTGGGGCCGCCAAAGCGAACGGTGAAGACGTCGTGGAGGAGGTGGCTGCTGCCTTCGAAATGTTTGGCCCACCAGCCCTGGACGTCGCTGATGTGTTCCATGGCCTCTTCGGCGCTGACCGGCGCGGTGATGCTAAACTGAAAATCTCTCTTTTTCATTATTTGTATTTTAATGGTTGATGACGTTGGTGATGTCGGCGTTTTTGTTGCGAAGGTCGAGGCCGCCTTCGAGGACGGATTTCAGATTGGTGAGATAGAATATCCACCCTTTCGAGTCCCCGACATAATGCCGCCGCATGGTCTCTTCATCTGTCGGCAGGTTGCTTTCAATGAGTTCTACGATGGTCTCGCTATGATCGGAATAGATCGAGATGGTCACCGGGCATTCCTTTGAGAAGGTGAAGCTGAACAGATCGCGCCCGTTTGCCTTCAGCACCTTTCCGTTGATCACGATGTTCGCGGGGTTCTTCCGCGAAAAGCAGGTGTATTCGTCTCCTGCCTGGGCGAGGTCTTCCCCGGTGCGGATCTCGCCGTTCGGGCCTTTGAATTCCATGATCCCGATGAACCAGGAGGCGAGGCCGGCGGGGCTGGCCCAGGCGCGGTAGGCGTTCTCGATCGGGGTTTTGACGCTGACGCGAAGTTTAAACTGGCTGAAATCGGCTGGTGTTAGGCATTGTTGTGACATAACGTTGTTTTGCTTTGATGAGACAAATCTAATCCCAGGGGCGCGAAGCGCCTTTATCGAAAATGGATAATTTATTCGGCCTTGCGGAGAGCAGACGGCGGCTGGCCGAAACGGCCCTTGAAGAGGATGCTGAAGGAAAATACGCTCTCGAACCCGATATTCTGGCATATTTCGCTGATGGTCAGCGAAGTGGTCTCCAGCAGTTCCTTTGCCTTACGGAGCTTTAGGTCGATGATGTACTGGTGGGGGGTGATCGAATACACCTGTTTGAACATGCGCAGGAAATGCTGGCTGTTCATCGCGGCAACGGCGCCGATGTCCTCTAACGTAATGTCGGCGTTATAGTGCGCCTCCATCCAGTCCCGGGCGGTGGAGATCCGCCGAAATATCTCGAGGCGGGTGGACGCCTTCACGGCCTGCACGTTCAGGCTTTTGCGGTAGGCATCCTGGTTTTTTACGAGCAGGTCTTCGAACAGCTGCCGGATGACCATATCGGTGTGCAGCGCCGCGAAGGAGCTGCAACTGCTGCCGAGCCCGATCAGGGAGTGGACCGTCTCATAGAGCCTGGCGTCGGTATGGACCCGTTCGAGCCAGGAGAAGTCGAAGGGAAGGCTGTCGAAAGGTTTTTCGAGCAGTACCTCGCCGCCGTACAACAGGCTATGCTGAACGAGGTCGGGCAGGCGGGAATGAAAGAAGAGCAGCGCGGGGGCGACATCCTTTTCGGTGTTGCGGATGGCCAGCCCGCTGCCGCGGGAGATGAAGAAGGTGTTTGTTCCGCCGATGAGGTTCTTTGCACCGTTGACATAGTAGCCGCAGGTGCCCCGGGTGGAGACGAGCAGGCCGATGTTGGCGGGATGTTCCGGGCATTCATAGGGACGATGAAGCTCCTCGAAGAAGAGGTAATGATCGGAATACTCCGGCGGAGTGATCTCGTGGCTAAAGGATCGTGGCAGCGGAAGAAGGAACATGGGCGGTCTTGTCGACCGAAGATAAGACAAACTGAATATAAGAGGAGCCCGACCGGTCGGGCTCCCCTTATATGATCCGGACATCTACTGTTTCTGGTAATTGAACATCCAACGGATGCCGTATTTGTCGAGGCAGACGCCCCAGTAAGCGCCCCAGAACATGTCCTGCAGCGGCTGGGTGTCCGATCCGCCGGCGGAGAGTGCGTTGAACAGCCGCTCCGTCTCTTCCCGGCTGTCGGGTTCGAGGCAGATCGTCGTATTATTCCCTATTTTCAACTTGTGGCCCATGGATTCCAGCATATCGGTGGCCTGGAGCACGGTGCCGCCGAGGATGGGGAGGGCAACGTGCATAACGGAGTTCTGTTCCTTTTCCGGAAGGGCCGGCATGCCGGGCTGGGCGGGGATATCGGACATTTTCATGACGGGTCCGATGAAATTGGTCTTGAAGATGGACTTGTAAAAATTGAAGGCTTCTTCGGTGTTGCCGGGGAAGTTGAGATAGATCGATACTTTTGCCATGGCGATTTGTTTTTTCTTTGTAAAGCTGCGGCTTTTTTTCGACAGTCACCGGTGGCTGATCCGACAAGTTAGGAGGCCAAATGCGACAAAATAATCTTGCGAATCAAAGAGTCTTTAATTCAAACGCGTAATCCTGATAGCCTATTAGCGCTCTATTTGCTTCCAATTCCTTCCATGCCTTTTCCTGATGGCTCAATTCTACGATATCCCAGGTAGGAATATTAGCAAATCTTGCAACAATTGCTTCGATGGTTTCCAATTCCTGTTGGCTGAACAGAGTTTTGTCAAAATCCGCTTCCGAAAAAAGAATTTCCCGTGCTCCACCGTTGGACAACCTCAAAAACTGTGAACCGATAAGTTGTTCGTTTTCAAGGTATGCATAGATATTATCATAGTTAGCCGGGACGGGACCGTATTTTATCGCTCTGTAACTTAACCCGCTGATAGACGCTCCATAGTTCTTGTAGTGAGTGAAATCGGTAAAGAACAGTTGCTTATTCAGTTTCAACTTATCGTTGAAATCCGGCTTCGAACGCCGAATAAAATAGGTCACCAGGTTGGCAATCTTAGCCGGTTCAGGTTTTTTATACCCGGTAAAATTATTCGCCTGACCATAAACATTCATTGCAGCGACCAGGTTTTTGTTTTTATCCGCGGTCCGTATAAGGTAAGCTACTCTTTCCTTTGCCTTGTTAAAGGCATTACTGGAAAAATGCTCCTTCGCCTTTTCCAGCAGATTCATAAAGGTGTAGAGCTCTGCCGCAGCACTTATAAGATTGCCATAGGCAGGCGTTGGTATTTCTCCGTTCTCATAATTACTGTAACCATTGGCTCCCAAGCCAAGCACCTCACTCATTTTGGATGCTGACAATTCATATTTCTGTCTGATTCCGGCAATTTCTTCCGGAAAAGGAATATTGTTTTTTTCCCTGTATTGATTGTGCACCTGTATTAAACTGATGGTATCTGCCTCTGTGGTGGTAAACTCTTCCGCGCACTTTTCACACCGATAGAAATGGGAAATTATTTTAAACATTTCTTTGCGGTAGGTAATTTCCTTTGCTTCCCGATGGAGGTCCGCATTACCGTCGCAATATGGGCATTCGATCTTATTTTTCATGGTCATATGTTTTTGAGCGGATAGATCATCGGATACTCAACAGGATGAAACGACATGCAATCAACCGATTTATTATGTAGTCCCCTGCTGATCTTTATATACACTTCTACCGTTTTTACTGTACCCCAAATTCGAAATAGTCTGGCAAGCCCGCATCGTAAGAATCCTTTTTGGGTCCTGCATAAAAATCTTCGGGTTTTAGGTCCATGATATATTCCAATCTTTGGATAGCTGTAATGTCCAAGTCCGCCAGCGCCTGCAAATTTTTATCCCGTGGACGAAAGCCAATGCCAAAGCACCTGATCTTCTCCTTTAAGTCCCTCAAAAATTGCTCAACTTCCTCTCTCCTCGTCATTGCCAACAAATTTAGCTAAACAAATTTGTATACAAATTTATGGCATTTATGCTAATTTTAATCAAATTATTCCACTAATTAGTTTAAAAATAATTTAAACTGAACCTATTCATCGACAATCGCCGCTGATTGTCAAGAATTTCGTTCGCCGGCATAGGGGTGACTCCTTTATCTTCCGTCTTATTGCAAAGCATGGCGATCTTCAACGAACAGGCATTCGAAAAGCTGTTTACCGACCGGTTTGGCGGGTTGCATGCTTATGCCTTTTCCCTTTTGAAAGACGACAATGAGGCGGAAGAAGCAGTTCAGGCCGTGTTTTGCCGCCTCTGGGAGCGGCGGACAAGCCTCCCCGCGGCAAATTCACCGAAGGCCTACCTCTACGGGTGCGTTTATCACGCCTGTGTGGATCGGCTGCGGCGGCGGAAGCTGGAGCGAGTGCGGCGGATAGAAAATGAGACCGTGTCGGTCGGAGCCGCCGCAAAGGTGGAACTCGTCGAACTTCAGGCCCGGTTCGAGCGGGTCGTGGCCGGCTTGCCCGACCAATGCCGCCATATCTACCAGCTGAGCCGGTTTGGCGGGCTGCGATACCGGGAGATCGCCGAACAATTGGGCATTTCCATCAAGACGGTGGAAGCGCAGATGAGCAAGGCTTTGAAACGGCTGCGGAAGGAGCTGGCCGATTATCTCTAATCAACGATTATGGACGAGCTGCTGATAAAATATGTGCTGGAAGAAGCGACGGACGAAGAGCGCCGCCAGGTAGAGGCGTGGGTAGCCGAAAGCCCGGAGAACCTGCGACGGCTGGAAGAGTTTCATCGGGTGTGGGCCTTTGGACAACGCACAGCGGCGCCGGTGCGGACGGATGAGGTGGCGGCGCTGACGCGCCTGAAGCAAAGGATGGCGCCTTCGGCGCCGGTGAGAAAGATGCGGATAGGAAGGGTTGCCGCAGTGATCGCTGGACTGCTGGCAGTTGGCGCCGGCACCTGGACGGCCCTTCATCAAAAAAAGGCGCCGACGGTGGTGACCGCCACCCCGACCCAAAGTTCTGCAGAGACGACCATCGTGATCAGGAATACGCCATTGCCAACCGCACCCGCGGAAGCGCAAACAAAAACCGACGGGCCTGTGATCGCCCTCGAAAAGAACGCAAAGATCGAATGGCTGCCGCAAGGCAGCAACCATCACCGCCGCGTCCGGCTCACCGGCAACGCCCAATTCAAGGTCGACGCCGATCCCGCGCATCCCTTCATCGTCGAGACCAAATTACTAAGAGTAAAAGTACTCGGCACCGTGTTCCGGGTGATCGACGCCGCCGACAGCGCACTGGTCGCCGTAGACACAGGCAGGGTGCTGGCGGCAACCGCCGGGGACAGCGTCATCCTTCGCGAAGGAGAAATGGCCATTGCCTATCGCGGCTCGCAGCAGCTGAAGCTAAAAGTCAACCGCGAGAAGCTGGATGCAAAACAAGTGATGAGAAGGCTGATCGATCAGGTGATCCGCGAAGGCCTCGTCGCCGACCGGGAAAGCCTTGGCTGGCTGGCATTGGACGACCATCGATTCATCATCGATGGCGTATCCCCACCCGACTCCATCCGGACGCGCTACCAATCCAAATATCTTCTAAAGGACGGCATGGGTTTCTATTACGGTAATGTAAAAGTTCATGGTCATGGATATTTTTATGAAAAGAAAGAGCTTTTTTAGCCTGCTCATCGCGCTCAGCATGGCAACGCCCATCACTGCGCCTGCGCAGCAGGGTCTCCGCGAGATCGATTCCTTCCTCACGCAGATGCATGCGGGCGGTAAATTCAATGGCGGCGTGATGATCGCCGAGAAAGGACAGGTCATCTATACCAAATTTTGCGGGATGGCCGATATTGCGCGGAACATCCCCAACGGCCCGGACTCGCGCTTCGATATCGCCTCGGTGTCGAAGACGTTTACAGCGGTGGCGATACTCCAACTGATGGAAAAGGGCCGTTTAAAGCTGGACGATCCCTTTGCCCGCTATTTCCCGGAGTTCCCCTACCCCGCCGTGACCGTTCGCCAGATGCTGACGCATACCTCCGGCATTCCCGACGAGTTCCACCTGTTTTCACCCATCACGGACAAATACCCGGATTCCATCTTACGCAACCAAGATCTTATCGGCATCTTGCGATCCAGCGGCAAGCCGCTGGAGTTTACCCCGGGTGAGCATTGGCACTACTGCAATACCAATTTCGAATTGCTGGCCCTGTTGGTGGAAAAGCTGTCCGGCGAGCCGTTCGCGGAATATATCCGCCGGCATATTTTTTCACCCGCTCACATGAACAATAGCTACATCATTTCCGATCTGCGACCCGCCGATCCCCAGGCGGTGACCCGATATGTACGACCCTATTACTACTCCCGCGACTATGTGAATGCCGATTCGGTGAAGTCGGGCCGGTTTGCCATGAATGCCTATGGCGGCACCGTCGGCGACAACAATGTCGTTTCCACGCTGGGTGACTTGCTGAAATATGACCAGGCGCTGTACGGCGATGTGCTGCTCCGGCCCCAAACGCTTCGGCAGGCCTTTGCCCCGCAACCACTCAAGGATGGTTCCCTCAACTATGATCATCCCGGCGATCCCGGTCATCCTCCGGCTTCCTATGGACTCGGCTGGTTTGTGGCGACCGACAGCTCGGACAGGAAGCCAGTCAGCGCCGGCAACAAGTCCGACAACTCAACCGACAAGATCGTCTATCACGGCGGCTATAACCCCGGCGCCTCCACGATGATCTACCGCGACCTCACCCGGCGCCGCACGATCGTGTTCTTCGACAACACGAACGATGACCACTTCTATCCAACAATGGCCATTGCCGCCTGGCTCGACGGCAAGCGGCCCCCGGCACAATGGGCCTTTGCGTTCGATCTAAAGCGCTCCATTGCCCGGGAATATGGCGCGGAGCTGCTGGAAAAAGGCGAGGACGCCGCATTGCTTCGGCTACTGACGCTTCAGAAGGATACGGCCCACTATTATCTCTCTCGCCGCGAGTTGTCGCTAGTGGGCTATGAGCTGCTGCAAGCGGGACGAAAGGACCTGGGCTTCGCGCCGTTTCGCGCCAACCTCTTCCTGTTCCCCCACGATGCCGCGTCCTTTGGCAACTATGGTATCGTGCTCGCCGACAATGGGAAGAAAGAGGAAGCGATCGCCGTTTACCGGATGGCGCTGAGCGAGCACCCCGATGACAAAACGATCACCGGACTCTTACAAAAGGAGTTGGGCGCCGCCAGGTGATGGGCAGCCGCCTCAATTCTCACAAAGCCCCTTCAGCTTGTTCAACCCATGGGTAAAATCCTTGTTCATATTCTTCTCGATCACCCCGAAAAGCTTGAGGATATTCATCGGATAGGGCGTCGAGCTCTCGATACCCCAGCTGACCCGGGTAACGGCCCGCTCCACGGTAAGGAGGAGATACGCATCGCCCTTCCCCTTGAAGGGACGAAGGAACTCGATCCGCGAATCGATCTCGCTGTTGGGAGTCACCCGGGTGATGGTTTGATTGCCCGCGCCGACATTCTTGTCGGCACTGTCCCAGGAGAAGCTGGCGCCGGGAGTGCCGTCGGTACCGCTGTACTGCAACTTGATTTTGGGGTCTTTCTCCATCCAGGGACTCCACTGGTTGCAGGCATGAAGCGTGCTCACATGGGTCCAAACCTTCTCCACGGGTGCGTTGATCAGGACCGACTTCTCGTAGCTCCAGCGGGTGCCGGCAAAGGCCGCTACGATGAGGAAAAGGGCGATGATGCCCACGATGATATAAACCGCGATCATAAAGCAGCAATTTTTGTTTCCTTAAATATAAAAAAATTCAGGAAAATTGTTGCCGGAACCGGAGGCTGATCTCAACGCCTTCCCTTTGGGCAAAATTCAGCTCCCCGTCCAGCTGGGCCGCAAAAAGCCGCATCAGCTGCATACCGAGGGAATTCCCGGTGCCGGGGTCGAACCCGGCGGGGAAGCCGACGCCATCATCCATGATCTTCAATACGATATCTCTTCCTTTCTTACGGTAAAGCCGGACCCGGACGGTGCCGTGGGCGCCCTTGGGGAAGGCATACTTCACGGCATTGGTGATGGCTTCGTTCAGCACAAGACCGAGGGGAACGGCCTGGCTAATATCCAGCTCGATAGTCTCGACCTCGAGGTCGAACCAGATGCGGCCCGCGTTCGAAAAGCCGCTGACGAGGTAGGACACCAGCTCGTGGATATAGGAATGCATGTCGATCAGTGTACTATCCTCCTGCTGATAGAGCTTCTGATGGATCAGCGCGATCGCCTGCATCCGCTCGCGGCTGTCCTGGATGGCGTTCAACGCCGAAGGATTGTCGAGGAAATCGGTCTGCGTGTTGAGCAGGCTGATGACGATCTGCAGATTGTTCTTGACCCGGTGATGCACCTCCTTGAGGAGCCATTCTTTTTCCTTCACCAGCTGCTGGAGCGCAGAATTCTGTTTGTTGATCTCCGCCTGCTTTACCCGAAGGGCCCGGTTGCTCCGCTGCTTGTTGCGATAGCCATTGTACGCCAGGCCGGTGATTATCAGCATCGCCGCTATACCCGCGATCGTGATATTCTTCTGGGTGTGCACCACTTTCAGCTCCTGCGTCTGGTTCTTTTCCTTCATTTTCAGCAGCGCGATATCCTGCTCCTTCTGCTGGCTGTGGTATTTGATCTCCAGCTCGGCGATCTGCCGCTTATTGGTGATGGAGAAGAGGGAGTCGTTCAGTTGTTTGCTCTTTTCAAAGTAGCGGATCGCTTCCACATAATTTCCCGAGGCCGAGTCGATGACGAACTGCATCCGGTAGAAGCGGGTCAGTTCGATGGGTTTTACGCTTCCCGGCGGAAAGGCCAGGATATTCCGGACATAAGGCATCGCCTTGCGATATTGTTTGGTCTGGATATAGAAATCGCCCATCACCCCGTAGTAGTAGACATGGTCAAGCATCATCTGGTCGGCGGAGGCATAATAAAGCGGCTTGAAATCGGTGACCCGGAAGGCGTCCATCATTTGCAGATAGTGCTTTTCGGCCCTTCCGTACTGGCCATTGGCGACATAGATATTGCCATACATGGCGTTCAGATCGATGCGCTGGGCAATATTGGCCGGCGGCGACTCGCGGGTGATCTCCTGCAACACCCGCAGGGCTTCCCCGGGTTTTCGTTGCATGATCAGCCCATAGATCTCGATGCTGAGATAGCCGTAGAAATCACAGAATTTGTACCGGCTTCGCAGCCATTTATAGGCCTTCCGGGCATAGGCCTCGCTGAACTCGTACAACCCCTGTTCCGAATAGGCCAGGGATAATTTTCCATAGTGATAGTCGCAGTTGACCGTATCATGCGAGGCTTCCATAGCGTTCACTTCCGCCTGGCGGTAGAGAAGCTCTTTTTTCAGGTCGGCCCGCATTTCACTCACCTGGGCCAGCAGGTCGTAGACGGGATGCAACGCGGTGTATCCCGCCGCCTGGTAAAGCTTTAGGGCCTGCTGGAAGTCCTCTTCCGCGGAGTCGAGCCGGTTCGCCTTCAGCAGCCGATGTCCTTCTTGCAGCAGGGTCGCGACCTTGCCGGTATCGGCCTGGGCCGATACGGTCCCACCGATAAGAAGTACAGGAATAAGAAGAGCGAACACGCGCATGATCATCAAGTTACAACTTTGTCTACAGAATTTATAGCGTTGTCTACACACCGCGTCCCGACGGGCGCAAATCGATACTTTTGGCAAGATAAACCGTCTTTGACACATGAAAAAAAACACCTTAGCTTTAGCATAATGCGACTTCAAATCAACAAAAACGCATCCATCCATGTGCTTGTCTGGAGCCTGCTGACCCTGTTGCCCTTTATCTTCTTCTCCAACCCCTCCAATCACTACAGCATCGGGGCGATCCCCGGCACCCTCGTCCTCATCATGGGGTCGATCCATATTTCCCTGTTCTATACCCAGGCGCTCTGGCTGTATCCACGGTTCTTCAACCGGCGATACTGGTGGCTCTATATCCTCGCCGCGCTGATAGTCATCGCCGTATCGATCGGCATGAAGTTCGCCATCACCTCCACGTGGTTTTCCGAGGCGTTGACAAAAAAGCGCGAGACCTACGGCCTCATCGTCGCCGGATCGATCGACATCTTTGCCATCAGCCTCGTCTACAGCCGGATCAGGCACGGCATCCGGGCGGATCGCCGCCGCAAGGAGCTGGAGGCCGCCCAGCTGGCTACGGAGCTGAAGTTCCTGCGGAGCCAGATCAGTCCGCATTTCCTGTTCAACGTACTGACCAATATGGTCTCGCTCGCCCGGAAGAGGTCCGACCAGCTGGAATCCGCGCTGATCACCTTGTCCGAGCTGATGCGGTACATGCTCTATGATACCCAGGGAAAGAAGATGCCGTTGTCGACGGAGATCCGGTATCTGAACAGTTATATCGAGCTCCAGAAGATGCGTTTCGGACAGGATGTAAACATAGAAACCTCCATCGACGCCGGGCCGGCCGACAGCGCCTGGATCATCGAGCCGATGCTGCTGATCCCCTTCGTGGAGAACGCTTTCAAACATGGCGTGGGCGCCGTCGACCGGCCGCGGATCGTCGTGCGGCTAAGCGTAAAGGACGGTTGGATGCATTTCGAAGTCCGGAATACGTATGATGAAACGATATCGGCCGGCAAGGAGGAGCATACGGGCCTCGGTCTCAACAATGTCCTCACGCGGCTCAAGCTGCTGTATCCCGGCACCCACACCCTTACCGTCAGCGGGGACGGGCAATGGTTCCAAATTGTCTTAACTTTAAAGTTGATATGATGCGCTGCATGGTCATCGACGACGAACAGCTGGTTCGCGAGCTGCTGGAGGACAATATCCGGCAGGTGCCTTTTCTGCAATGGGTGCGGAGTTGCCGCAATGCGCTGGAGGCGACGGAAGCCCTGCAGGAGACACCGGTGGACCTGCTCTTCCTGGATATCCAGATGCCCCGGCTGAACGGGCTGCAATTCCTGCAAACGCTGACCGATCCGCCGCTGGCGATCCTGGTCTCGGCCTACGAACAATATGCGCTGGAGGGGTTCGATCTGCGGGTGGTGGACTACCTGCTCAAGCCCTTTTCATTCGAACGCTTCCTGAAAGCCTGCGCCCGCGCCCAGGAGCTGTTCCGGTTCAAACAAAACGACCGCCTTCCCGCAACACCCGTCGAGGACTTCTTCGTCAACGTGGAATATGCGCTGGTGAAGATCTCCGCTTCGGACATCCTTTATATCGAAGGGGTGAAGGACTATGTAAAGATCTACCTGGCCAGCACCAACAAGCCCGTACTGACGCGGATGACCCTGAAGGCATTGGAGGAAAAGCTCCTGCCGCCGGCCTTCGTCCGCACGCATAAGTCGTATCTGGTATCGGTGAAGAAGATCACGAGCGTCAAGCGGGACCTGATCTGCATCGGCGCCACCGAGATCCCCATCAGTGTCTCGTACAAAGCGAATATCACCCGCCTTTTAAAATAAGGTTTACGCCGCCGGATAGGGCGCAAGCAGCGCCGTAATGCGTTTATAGAGTTCCGCAAATTCAAACGGCTTCGTCATATAGTCGTTCATCCCCGACTCGAAGCAGCGCATCTGTTCGCCGACGAGGGCCGTGGCCGTCATGGCGATGATCGGAGTCGACAGCGACAGCTCCTGCCGGATACAACGGGTGGCGGCATAGCCGTCCATCACCGGCATCTGGAGGTCCATGATAATCAGATCGTACGCGCCGCCTTTCTTCAAAAAACCGACCGCCTCTTCGCCGTTATTGGCCAGCTGCACCTCTCCACCTCCCTTCCTCAACACATGATCCACGAGCTGTTGATTCACCTCGTTATCTTCGGCGACGAGAAAGCGCTTGCCCGCAAGACACTGGCTGTAGTCGGCCAGCACCGCCGCCACCATGGGAGCCGTATTGGCGTAGCCGTTGAAGTCATAGCCAAGGCGGAACTGGAAGGTGGCGCCTTCGTTCTCCTTGCTGAACACCGTAATGTCCCCGCCCTGCAGTTGCAACAGCTGCTGGCAGATGGCCAGGCCGAGGCCCGTGCCGCCATAGCGCCGCGAGATATCCAACCCCGCCTGCGAGAAATGTTCGAAGAGCGTGGGAAGGCTGGCCGCCGGAATGCCGATACCCGAATCGGCGACGGTAAAGAGCAGGTTCACCCGGCCGGTGGTCCGTTCCTGGGCCGTGACTTCCAGCCGTATCCAGCCGCGTTCGGTGAACTTGATGGCATTGCCGATCAGGTTCACCAGCACCTGGTTCAGCCGGTAAGGATCGCCTTTCAGCGTCTCGGGAATGGAAGGGTCCTTCACGATCTGCAGATCCAGGCCCTTCTTGGCAATGCGGTGAGCGAACATCGCCTTTGTATTGTCGAGGACGTCCTTTAGACGAAACTCGATGCTTTCTATCGCCAGCTTCCCGGCCTTTATCTTGGAGAAGTCCAGCACGTCGTTGACGACGACGAGGAGGTTGTTGACGCTGCGTTTGATCACCTTCGCGAATTCCTTCTGCTGGTCGTTCAGCGATGTGTCGAGCAACAGGTCGGTCATCCCCTGGATGCCGTTCATCGGGGTCCTGATCTCGTGGCTCATATTGGCGAGGAACAGCTCCTGCATATTCTTGGCCGTCTGCGCCTCGCGGGTGGCGGCGATAAGCTGCTGTTGGTACTGCACCCGTTCGGTGATATCGGTGGCGATGCCGCCGATGCCGATCAGCCGGCCCGTGGCGTCGCGCAGTGGGAATTTGATGGAAAGGAAATGGCCTTGGCCCCCGGCGACGGGAACCACCTCTTCTATCTCCAGGGACTGACCGGTCCGGATCACCTGTTCGTCCAGCGATCGGTAATGGGCTGCCTCCTCGGGTGTGGAGAAATCGGCGTCGGTGTGCCCGATGACCATGGCCTCATGGACATTTAGGATCTCCCTGAAGCTGCGGTTGACCATGATGTATCGGCCCTGCAAGTCTTTGATGTACATCAGCGAGCTGGCATTGTCGAGGATGGATTCGAGCCAGGCCTGGTTTTCCCTGAGCTGTTCTTCGGCGCGTTTCCGCAGGACGATGTCCCGGTTGAGGCGGACGAGGATGATGACGATAAAGAGAAAGGCCATCATGCTGCCGCTGATGAGCAGGATGGTGCTTTTGCGCTCCGTGCTGTCGGTGGCGCTGCGACGGCGGGTGATCTGGTCCTGCTGCCGCTGCGCGATGCTGCCGATGAGCATCCGGGCCCGCGAAAGCTGGACGGTATCTGCGCCAATCGCATTAAGGGCTGTTTCGAGACTGTCGATGGAGGCCAGCATCGCCGTATCACCCGCGGAATGCACCTTCATCCTGTCCAGGTTCTTTTTCATCTCCCCATGGAAGGCGGGACTCAGCGGGGGACGCGAAAGGGACTCCCAGGTGGAAAGCCGTGTCCGGATCTTTGCGGTATGATCGAGCACCGCATAGCTATGACCGATCGTCTCGGCAGTGTCGACGAGATTCTTCTTGTTGAAGTAGATCAGCCACCCAATGAAACACAGTGAAAAGAACGAAAACAGCAGAAGCCAGGCAATCTTACGTTGCAATGCGATCCTCGCATTAAGGGCAATTCTAATCATCAGTCTTGGCGGTTACTTAAGGGCTTTCCTATAACGCCAAAAGACGCGCGTTATTTTCCTTTTACCCTGTAAGGGCCAAATACCTGCTTGACGGTATCGCCCTCCACTGCGTCATCGAGAATGATGACGTAATATTCACTACCGCCGAGTAGTACGCGAACTACAATATGCCCCTGGCGGCTTTTGTAAGATTGGGCGACAAGCGGACCGATGACCAGTTCGTTCGCCTCCATGAAGTTGGTGGCAAAAATATCGCGGGGTCCCGGATAGAGCAGCTGGGACGTGGCCCTGATAAGCACCTCGTGCCCGGGATGATCGGCCGTCCATACCTGCTCGATCCATACGCGGGGACGCAGGGTCCGGATGAAATTCTCGTTCAGGGCGTCACGGTTGCCATGGTGGTCCATCGTGGCGACGTCCACTTCCCCGACGGCCTTTGCGATGTCCGTCTCCACATCGCGCCAGGACGCATCACCCAAAAATACATTGCCCGGGTTGTCGCCACCGGTATAGTAGCTGAACGGACCATAGTGGATCACGATGGCGTTGCTGAGCGGGTTCTCGTCGGGCCAGGTCTTCCGGTTGGCCGTATCCACCGGCGGGAAATGTTGTTTCACCGTGCTGTCCACGCCCGTCCAGATCCACCCGTTGGACTTGATGTTCTGCACATAGCAGGCGGGGAATTTCTCCGGGTGATAAAGCAGATGCATCTGCGTACGGCTGCCGGCACGGAGGAATTCGGTGGACTGGTGTCTGGCCTCGCGGGCTGCGACGAAGGCAAGGTAGTTGTTCCAGGTCCGTATATAGTGATCTCCCGCGGGACGCTGCCGCAACTGGGTCGCCGGGTCCACCGGGTAATGCCAGTCGCGGGTAAGGAGATGATGAATGGGAAGTATATCGCCGACGCCCGTGATGCCGGTGAGGGCGTACTTCCCATCGGCGGAAAGCGGCGCCGATGGATACCAGCTGCCGAAATGGTCGTCATGGAAGTGCGAGATAACGGCGTAGTCGATCCCATCCCGCGCTCTCCCAGGTGCGACGCGGCGGATATAACCCACGATCCATTCATAAGGATGACGCGAGCTGTCGGGCCGTTCGGGCGTGTTGCGTCGGGACGTAGTGCGCGGATCGGTAGGGTCCAGCTCGCCGGCGTCGAAAAGCATCGTCGTGCCGTCGGGCAGGACAAAGAATGCCGCGTTGCCCCGGCCGGTGTTGATATGATGCAGGTCGAGATAACCTTGCTGCCAGGCAGGCAGCGGTTCACCGACAACAGCCGCCGCCGGAGGCTGTGCGGCTCCGGCGGCGGTGATGAATGCAAACAAAAGTGCGAAAGAGATCCTCATATGTTTTAGAACGAATATCGTGCGCCAAACTGTACGCTGTAGTAGCTGGCCGTCTTCTGGGCCGTACCGGCATTCTGGTTGACGCTATAGTTGAACGAGTTGGTGGCCGCGTTAAAACCAGTCACGTTATACAGGTTGGTATTGATGATCTGCGTATAGCCACCCCATTTGTAATTAAGCAAATTTAAGACATTGAAGATATCCGCGCGGAAGGTGATCTTGTGGGTACCCCCGAGCTTGAGGTCATAGGCAGCACTGAGGTTCCACTGCGTACGCCAGGGCATCAGGCCGCCGAGATAGGGCGCGAACTTCCCGAAATTGTTCATCAGGTATTGACGGAACTGCGGGCTGGTCTTTTGCAGCAAGGTCTTCAGACCGCTGGCGATGGCAGCCGGCGTGGCGGGGTTGTTCGGGTCATAGACATAGGCCAGGTCGGTCCCGTCGTTGGTCTCCCCGATGATATCCTTGTTGACATAGGCCGAGAAGCGGTTGGCCTGCCAGGCCGTAAAGGAGGAGCTGATGCTGAAGCCGTAGAAGGTCGGGCTAAGGAACAGCGCGACCAGCTTGTTCGGCTGATCGCCGTCGCTATGCCAGTTCTTGCCATACGCCGGGTAATCCCAGTACGTAGAACCTACGCTGAAGTTAGAGTTGCGGGGGTCGCCATTATCGTAGGGCGGCGTACCGGTCGCCTTGCCTTTGGCGTAGCTGAGGCTGAACTGGCCGTCGCGGCCGATCTGCGCCGCCGCTTCGATCATGGCGCCGAAGTATTTGGAGGCCCATTTCGTATTCGTAAAATAACGCACCTGGTTGAAATCGGCGGCAATGCGCGAGTTGGCCAGGACCGGCAAATAGCTGGTCGAGGTGGAGTTGTTGAGCGTGCTGGCCGGGACATACACCGCACGGCCTTCGTTGGTGACAAACTCGGGCGTCCGCTTCAGGTTGAGATCATAGAGGTAGAAGTTGTCCCAGGTGTTGTCGAAGTAGACGTTGGCGCCGACGCGGAACCAGTTGTTGACATAGTGGTAGTAGCTGGCGCTGGTCTTGAAAGTAAGCGGGTTCTTGAGGTGTTTGTCCAGCAGCAGCACAGTCGCCGGTTGCGAGGCCGTCAGCGACTTGTAATAGGCTACGCCGGGCACCTGGTTGAAGTCCTTCTGGTACAATGCCCATTGTGCCGGGGGCACGTTGCCGTTCTGGATATTGATCTGGCGGAAGTCCACGCCATTGTCTATATGTGCGAAGGTGATGGGCTGGGTCGTCAGCTCGGAAGCGAAGAGGCCTGCGCCGACCTTGACGATATCGCGGCCGTCGCCGTGGACATCCCAGATGATGTTGGCGCGGGGTTGGATATTCTTGGCGTCGAAGGGAACGACATGGGTGTTGACGCCCAGCTCCTGCTGCAGCAGCGGGTTATAGGTCGGGGCGCTGCCAATGATCTGGCCATCCCAGCGCAGACCGACGGTGAGGTTAAGATTGGGCCGCAGGTTGGTCTCCATCTGTGCGAAGAAACCCAGTTCGATCAACGGAACGCTGATCTTCGGGTTGGTGCCGTTGAGCGGGATCTTGCGGTTGAACCGGTACGGGTTGTTGTTCTGAAGGTCGTTGATGCTGGCATAGTAGAACTGGCCCTGCTGATCGTGCGAAAGCCGGTCGGTGATATGGTTGATATTGTTGTCCGTACCGAATACCCAGTTGATATTGCCGGTCTTCGTTCGGAAGTAGTCGATGATCTGGACCACGTCGGAGGCGTCGCGCTCCGGTACCCAGTTCTGATCTCCGAAAGCGAGGGTGATATTGCCCGTGGAGCCATCTGCGAAGGTGGAGTTGACGTTGACGAACCCTTCCGGTACGTGGTTGTCGAGGAAGGTGAGGAACTTGCGATAGGTGCTGAACTGTACCTTCAGCTCGTTGGTGGTGCGGGGGTTGATCTCCGTACGCAGCCCGAGCATGGCCGAGTTGTCTATCTCGATGCCCGTATATTGTGTGGAGAGCAGGCCCGAGCCCTTGAGCTTGTTGGGGTCGACGAAGTGGAGGTAGTTATATTTGAAGGTCAGCAGGTTTTTCTTATTGATGTTCCAGTCCAGCTTTGCAAACGCGTTTTGGGTGCGTTGCTGGATGCTGATCGTACCATAATACTGGCGGGTGGTCGGGAACCCAAAGGCCGGGCTCTCGAGAATGCTGACGATCTGGTCGAGGTTGGCCTTGGTGATGCCGAGGTTCTTTTCCGCCTGCGCCTGGGTCGCGCCCGAGAAAGTGAAGTCATAGGCGCGGAAGGGAATGGTATTGTTGTACTGATCGTAGGCGACGATGAAGTGCAACTTGTCCTTGATGATCGGGCCGCTCAGCAGGCCGCCGAACTGCGCGATCTTGTAGTTGTTGATGAGGTGATTGCCGTTGACGTCCTTGTTGGCCGCAAGGGAGTTGCCGCCATAATAGCCCCATGAGGATCCGCTCAGCGTATTGGTCCCCGATTTTGTAATGGCTTTTACGACGCCGCCGCTGCCCCGGCCATTCGTGACGTCATAGCCGTTGGTGGAGACTTCGAATTCGCGGATCAGCTCCGAAGAGATAGAGAACTGCGCATCGGAGATGCCGGAGAAGTGGGCGCGGCGATTGCTCACCCCGTCCAGCATATATCCCGTACCGCTGGGTTTTGCGCCGGCCAGGGACTGGCCGTTGGCGAGAGGCGATAAGGCCACCAGGTCGGTGTAGTTGCGGGTCACCAGCGGGATCTTCTGGATGGCGCGACCCGAGACTTTCGTGCTCGTGCCCAGCCGGTCCACGCTATTGTTGAAGCTCGTAGAGCTGACGGTGACCTGCTCGAGCGTCTTTGCGCTTTTGCTGAGCGTGATCTTGTGCAGAACGAGCCGGTCGCCGAGCGTGAGCACATTGTTCTTGAGAACGGCCGTCTGTGCGCCGGCCGCGGAGATCTCGATGTCATACGGACCTACGGGAAGGTCGCTGAACGAGAAATAGCCTTTTTTATCGGAAGCAGTCGTGGTGGAGAAGCCGGTAGCCGTGTTGCGGACGGAAACGGTGGCCATATCAAAGGCCTTGCCCGATTCGTCGTAGATGAAACCGCTGACGGCCGAGCCGCTGTTCTGCGCGAAAACCTGTGTAGAAAGGAAGAGGAGGAATAAAGTCACAAGCCTTACCAGGAGCATCTTTTTCATTTAGTTAGTTTTTCCGCGGCAAAACTATCGGATTGGCAGACGCCTATTGTTGGCAGCGGTTGAACTTAACCATAAGGTAAGAAAAAAGTCATCAAAAAAAAACAAAGCGGAGCAGGGGTAGTCGCTAACTACTGGAACCGGTAACGGATGCCCGCAGTGATGGGCAGGGCCATTAAATGGCCGGACGCAGCTTTGGCGTCGAAGTATTGCCCGGTGAAACCCGCGCCGAGTCCCCAACGGCAATTGAAGAAATATGCGACGCCCAGCTTCAGGCCCGCCGTAAGTCCGCTTTTGCCTCCCCCACCGGTGACGAGACCATAGCCCGCGGATAGGGAAACATTGGCTTGCCAATGGAGCGTACCGCCGATCGTTGCCCTGGCGAATAGCTGCATCGGGATGACGGGTTTGCCAGGATAAACGTTGTGCCAGGTATTGGGAGTGGCGCCTGAAAAGTCGTCCTGGTACGACAGGTTGAGATAGCTTGCCGAAAGTCCTACCTGGAACCAACGGCTGAGAATGCGCGAGACCGTCCCTTCGACAACAGGCTGCCAGCCATGGGTACGGGTGTGCTGCGTCGTATTGTCGAAGCGCGGTATCGAATTCACGGAGGCGCCGCCGTCAAGCGTCATCTCCCATTTTTTGGAGCAGACGGAGTCACTGGTGGCTGCGATCTTAATATATACGGTGTCTTTTTTGATCAGGGTATCGGCCCGGGTAACCGTATCCCTGACGTTTAACGAATCGGTCTTTGCCTGGCTTTCACAGGGACAGTCCGGTTTGCCGATGGTCTTCCCGATGAGGAAGGCGTTGCCGCAGGTATGCAGGATATGGATGTATCGGCCGCCGGGGCCCGTGATCTTCCAGGCCGCGATGCCGTCGTACCCTTCGCCTGCAGGATTCAGTTTTACATAGATATAGTTGTTCTCCTTATTGAAGAAGCCAAGCTTACCTATCGTCCCGGGGTTGATGAAGACGTTCTCGATGTTCCCGATGCGAAGCTGCTTATACCCGTTGGTAAAGCCGATGTCTTCGAGCAGGCGGTTGAAAGCGGCAAATTCCGTCTGGTATTGCGTGCGGCTTTCAGGGTCTTTTGCGGCCTTCACAAAAAGGGCGCGGGTGGTGACGCCTTTTTCATATTGCAGAAAGGGGAACTGGGGATGATTGCCGAGCTTTTCGGTGAAAAGGCGGGGATGCTGGGAAAAAAGCGGCTCGCAGCAGAAAAGGACCAGGGTCAGGGCCAGAAAGAAACGTGTTAGCATTCAACGGGTTTAGAAGCAGCGACGATGTATAAACGAATCATTAACATCTTTCTTATAGTGGTTTAAAAAATAATATATTTTCTGACCCGTTAAACTAATGGTTTCACAAACTATCCTAAGGAGAACCTTTTAAAAGCTTAAAAACTACTAAATCCCGTTTATGAAAATGATCAAGATCCAATCCTTATTGATGGCCGCATCCTTGTCGCTGTTCCTGTTCGCCTGTAAGAAAGAGAGCAACAGTTCGGGAAGCGGTCCTTCCAATGCCGATCTCCAAACCCAGTCCGATGACGAGAACCGGGTGTCCAATGAGACGGATGCCGCGTTCGACGATGTCAATACCAGCATGAACGGCCAGGCCTCCGTTACGGGCGCCAGCGAGGCGGCCCCCATCCGTTATGGCGTCGCCGTGCAGGGAGCAACCGCCCATGATACCGTAAAAAGCCTGATCTGCGATGCAGTGGTTACCATCGATACCATCGACAACACCCGCAACCTCACCATCACCTATAATGGCGGCAACTGTCAGCTGACCCGTGTCCGTACCGGCAGCATCGTCGTCTCCTGGGCCAAGGGCGTCAAATGGGCAACCATCGGCGCGACTTTTACAGTAACGTTCAACAATCTGAAGATTACGCGCGTCCTCGACGGCAAGAGCATCACCCTCAACGGGACGCACACCTATACCAATGTCACCGGCGGCAATATCTTTAGCCTGAACGCCAACAGCACCGCTCCGATCATTCATACCATCAGCAGCACCAATATGTCGATCACCTTCGACAACGGCGCTCAGCGCAACTGGAACATCGCCCGGCAGCGCAGCTATTCTTACAACAACGGGATCGTGATCACGGAGACGGGTACGCATACGGAAGGTACGCTGACCGGTATTTCGGAATGGGGGACCAACCGCTTCGGCAATGACTTTACCGTACAGATCATGAACGGGCTCACGGTCGCGCAAAGCTGCGCATGGCAGCTCACGGGCGGCAGAGTAGAGCTGATCAATGCGCAGGGCACGACGGATATCACCTTCGGGCTGAACTCCACGGGCCAGGCCACCAGTTGCCCGATCGGCACCGGCGTATACTACTTCCAACTGGTATGGACCGGCCTGAACGGTAAGAGCTACACCTTTATCATGCCCTACTGATAATAAAAGGGCCCCGAACGGGGCCCTTTTATTATTTTTACACCATGAAACGTCTTGCTCCGGTGTTCCTTTTTGCGGTCGTCCTGTTCTCCTGTTCGAAAAAGACCAGTCCGTTGGATAACACCAAAGTCTTTACCGCCGAGCTGCGGGAGCAGGCCGATGACGCCCTGCGCGTTTCTAATGAGCTGGACGCCGCTTTCAACGATGTGGACAGCGTGCTGGAGAATCAAGCCAACGTCTGCGGCGGCGCCTTCGCCATCAACACCGCCGACACCCCCAATGTCATCGCGATCACCTACAACGGCAATACCTGTGACGCCCTGCGGAGCCGGACGGGTTCCATCAATATCACCTATCCGCCGGGCGCCCGCTGGGACAGTGTGGGCGACTCCATCAATGTCCTCTTCAACAACCTCGGTGTCACCAGGCTCTCCGACGGCAAAACGCTGGTCTTTTACGGCAACTTCACTTATCGGAATCTGAGCGGCGGCAAGCTGTCGAACCTGGCCGCGGGGTCCACCGTTATACATTCCATCGCCGGTTCCGGTATTCAGATCAACTATGATGGCCTGGTCACTACCAGCTGGCGGTTCACGCGAGAGCGCACCTACACCAACAACTCGGGCATCGTGGTCTCTACCGTGGGGACCGATTCGGCCGGGTCGGTCGGGCATGTCGCCGACTGGGGCGCCAACCGATGGGGCAACAGCATCCTCCTGGTCCCCACCACCCCGCTGCAACTCAGCCAGAGCTGCGGCTGGAAGCTGACGGGCGGACAGGCCACATTGAGCAATCCCTCGGGTACCTCGATCCTCAGCTTTGGATTGGACTCGACGGGAAAGACCACGAGCTGTCCGCTGGCCGGTAGTCCCTATTATTACAAGCTGGACTGGTCGGGGATTGGCGAAAACCCCTATTCTTCCCTTTTCCCGTATTGAGTCAATTTTGAGTAAATTGCGGGTATGGAAACCATTACATCTACCGTGACGACGGACTGGCTTCAATCCATCGAGGCCTTCGCGGATGTGCCGGCCGATCAGCTCCAATGGCTCATCGATAATTCCGAGTGCCGGACGGTGCCGGAAGGCGACTATCTCTTCCAGGTCGGGGACCCGCTCCACGGCGCGTACATCGTGATCTCGGGTAAGATCAAGCTATATTATTTGCAGAAGCAGGAGATCATCGAAGTAGGTGTCCTCGGGCCGAAGGATATCAGCGGATACCTGCCCTTCTCGCGTGCGAAAAAGATCACCGTCAACGCCAAGATCCTGCAGGAGACGTTTCTTATGACCCTGCCGGTGGAAAAGTTCCGCGAGCTGGTGGCGCAGAACTATGAGCTCACCGGCGCCTTCGTACATGTCATGACCAACCGCGTGCGGAACTTTACCTCGCTGCAACAGCAGAACGAGAAGATGATGGCCCTCGGCAAGCTGTCGGCCGGACTCGCGCACGAACTGAACAATCCCGCAGCGGCCATCGTCCGGGGTTCGGAATCGCTGGTGCATCACCTGCAGCTGGAGCCCGACCTGTTCAAGGACGTCATCAATGTCCGCATCGAGCCGAAGGACGTCGATTTGGTCACCTCGAAACTCTTCGAGATCCTGAACCGGGCCGAGAAGCCAAAGCTCACGCTGGTGCAGCGGACCGAGATGGAAGACGAGATGCGCGACTGGCTGGAAGACCACAAGGTCGAATGCGCCGACGATGTGGCGCAGAACTTCATGGAATATGGCTTTACCTGTGAGGACATGGAAGCATTTGACAAATTTATCCCGCTGGAATACCAATCTTCCGTGTTCAACTGGATCAACACCAATCTCGTCACCGAGCGGATGGTGCAGGATATCCGCGAGGCGGCAAAACGCATCTTCGAGCTGATCCAGTCGGTGAAGAATTTCACGCATATGGATCAGGGTAAGGGCAAGGAGCGGATCGATATCCATACGGGGATCATCAATACGCTGAAGATCATGGAGTATAAGCTGAAGAAGGGCAATATCACGGTAGTAAAGGAATTCGATCAGCAGCTGCCGATGGTCATGGCCCTCGTGGGTGAGCTGAACCAGGTGTGGACGAATCTGATCGACAATGCCGCGGACGCGTTGGAGGGCACCGCTAAGGGAACGCTGACGATCCGGACGGAACGGGATCATTCCTTTGCCAAGGTGTCGATCATCGATAATGGACCGGGGGTGCCGGAGGAGATCCGGTCACAGATATTCGATCCCTTCTTTACCACCAAGGAGATCGGCAAGGGGACAGGGCTTGGTCTGGACGTGGTACAGCGCATCGTGGTCGGTCAGCACCATGGTTCCGTAAAATGTACATCAGTTCCGGGACATACGGAATTTATTGTTTGCCTGCCGATAGCAGGATAGTTCGTAATTTTGGACACTAACTTATCATGGCACTTCCTATCATTTTCGCTATAGACGACGATCCGCAGGTCTTACGGGCCTTCGCGCGCGATCTCCGGACTCAATTCCGCAGTACCCATCGTGTCCTCAGCACTACCTCCGTCGCCGAAGCGATGGAAAGTCTGCTCGATCTGAAGAACAAAGGCGAGGACATCGCGCTTTTCGTATCCGACCAGCGGATGCCCGAGATGGAAGGCGTGGACTTCCTGCAGAAGGCAAGGGAATATTTCCCCGATGCCAAGCGGGTCCTGCTCACCGCCTATTCCGATACGGATGCGGCGATCAAGGCGATCAACAATGTTCAGCTGGATTACTACCTGATGAAGCCCTGGGACCCGCCGGACGAGAAGCTCTATCCCGTCATCACCGATCTGCTGGGAGACTGGCAGGACAACTACCATCCTGCCTTCAAAGGCATCAAAGTCATCGGCTACCAGTTCTCCCCGAAGTCGCACGAGATAAAGGAATTCCTGTCGGGCAACCTGGTGCCTTATCAGTGGCAGGACGTGGAGCTCAATCCCGCGTCGAAGGACCTGCTGAAGGTGAACAATATCGAATTGAAGGACCTCCCCGCCATTTTTCTCGAGGACGGCAGCTGTATGTGCTCGCCGGGTATCCCCGAGATCGCCCGAAGGATCGGGCTGGCGCCGGAGATCAAAAATATCGTTTATGACGTCGTGATCATCGGGGCGGGGCCCGCAGGCCTGGCGGCGTCGGTGTATGGCGCCTCCGAAGGACTGAAGACACTGCTGATCGAACGGCGGTCGCCCGGCGGCCAGGCCGGCACCAGCTCGCGTATCGAGAATTACCTCGGCTTTCCCAACGGGCTCAGCGGAAGCGACCTGACGCGGCGGGCGATCACCCAGGCCACGAGGCTGGGCGCCGAAGTGTTGCTGCCGCATGATGTGCGCGAAATATGCCAGAAGGATGGATATAAGAAGGTGATGCTGGAGTCGGGGGAGGAGATAAACACCCATGCGGTGGTCATCACTACCGGTGTCGACTATCGCAAGCTGGAGACAAAAGGCGTTCCCGATTTTACCGGGGCCGGGATCTATTACGGGGCGGCGATGACCGAGGCCGCCGCCTTCCGGGATTGCGAGGTGTTTGTCGTGGGGGGTGGCAATTCTGCCGGACAGGCGGCTATGCATCTGTCGAAATTTGCCGCCAATGTCACCATCGTTATCCGCCGCGATGACCTGACCAGCACCATGTCCGCCTACCTCATCGATCAGATCGCCGGGCGCGGGAATATCCATATCCTTTCGCGGAGCGAGATCGCGGAAGCCCGGGGCGCTTCAGGCCGGCTGGAAGAGCTGAGTATCCTGCAATGCGACACGGGCCAGGTCACGACCCACAAGGCCAACGCCCTCTTTATCTTTATCGGCGCCAAACCATTCACCGACTGGATCGGCCTCGATATCATCAAGGATGAGAAGGGGTTCCTGGAGACGGGACGCGATCTGAAGACGTATGATAATTTCAAGAAGGTCTGGAAACAGGATCGCGATCCCTTCCTGCTGGAGACCAGCTGCCCGGGCATCTTTGCGGCGGGCGATGTCCGCGCCGGGGCGATGAACCGGGTGGCTTCGGCGGTTGGCGAAGGCTCGATGGCGATCAGCTTTGTTCACAAATATCTGGCGGAAGTATAAACATCAGACTATGGCAGAAGAAGTATGCTCCCACATGAAGGAGATAAAAGAGTTAGAACTGGCGAAAGAATACGTTTGCGAAGAATGTATCAAAACAGGCAGCACCTGGGTTCACCTGCGCACCTGTCAAACCTGCGGGGCTACCTTATGCTGTGACGATTCCCGGCACAAGCATATGACCAAACATTTCCACCGGTCCGGGCACCCGGTGGTGATCTCCTCGGAGCCGGGGGAGAAGTGGATGTGGTGCTATACGGACAATTTGTTTGCCGAATATTCCTGAAGAATTGCTACCTTCGCGCAATTCTTCAGGAATGACTATACTGATCGAAACCGCTACCATAGTCGACCGCAATTCCCCTTACGACGGAAAAGTTTGCGATATCCTTGTTGAAAATGGCGTGATCAAGGCCATTGGAACGGGACTCACCACCACCGCCGACACCATCGTCCGGCAACCCGGGCTGCACGTCTCGCCGGGTTGGGTGGAGCTCTTCGCCAATTTCGGCGACCCGGGCTATGAATACAAGGAGACCCTGGTGACCGGCGCCGCCGCAGCAGCCGCCGGCGGGTACACCGACGTGTTCGTTCTCCCCAATACCAAACCGGCGCTGGATTCCAAGACCCAGATCGAATATGTCATGCGAGCCTCCGCCAATCTGCCGGTGACGGTCCGACCCATCGGCGCCGTAACAAGAGGACTCGAAGGCAAGGATCTCGCCGAAATGTACGACATGCACAACAGCGGCGCCGTCGCCTTTAGCGACGGGACCCTGCCCGTTCAGGCTGCCGGACTGCTTCTCAAAGGATTGCAATACGTAAAGGCCATCGATGCGGTCATCATCCAGGTCCCCGACGACCGGACCGTAGGCGCCAACGGGCTGATGAACGAAGGCGTCATCTCTACCCGCCTGGGTCTGCCCGGCAAGCCGATGATGGCCGAGGAGCTGATGGTCGCCCGCGATATCAAGCTGGCGCGATATACCGAAAGCAAACTCCATTTTACCGGGGTGACCTCCCCGCGGAGCCTGGAATATATCCGCCGGGCCAAAGAGTCGGGGCTGGCAGTCAGCTGTTCGGTGACACCCTATCATCTTTTCTATACCGATGCCGACCTGAAGGACTACGATACCAACCTGAAGGTCTACCCGCCGCTCCGCGACGAGGCGACCGTGCAGGTGCTGCGGAAGGCGGTACTGGAAGGCGCGGTCGATGCCATCGCCGCCCACCACCAACCGCAGGAGTATGACAGCAAGGTCGTGGAGTTCGAATATGCCAAACCGGGGATGAGCAGCCTCGAGACCACCTTCGCCGCGTTACGCACCGCGCTGCCCGATCTTTCGGTTGCGCGTACCGTGGAGCTGCTGAGCAGCGGTCCCCGGGCAATTTTCGGGCTTGGCCGGCCATCCATCGCCGAAGGACAGGAAGCAGTGCTTAGCTTCTTCGACCCGGCCGGAAAGACGATGCTGACGACGAGCGCGTCAAAGTCGAAGAACAACCCCTTCCTGGGCAAGACCTTGCAGGGACGCGTTCTGGGAATCCTGAATGGGCGGCATCTACACCTGAACCAACCGGAGTCCTGATCCATGACCACAACAAAAAAACCTTCCATCGTCTTACTATATGGCGCGATCGCCGCGGGTGTAATGATCGGGTTCACCCTGGTCACCTGGCGGGGCGGACCGGAAGCATTTATCGGGCGGGCGGGTTATATCAAATACATCCTGCTGATCGGCATCGCCCTTATAGCGGGTATTGCCGCCCGGAAGCAGAACGATAGCTATCTTGAATTCCGGCAGGCGCTGAAGATCATCTTCGGCGTGATGGTGATCGGTATGGCAGTACAGACCCTGTCCGCGTGGCTGCTGTTAACCATCGATACGAAGTTCAAGCACCAGCTGATGCCGGTCCTCATCGCCCAGACCGAGGCTACCTACCGGTCTTTCAAGTTCTCCGACGAGGATATTACGCGGATGGTGGAGCAGGTGAAGGCCGGTGATCCATTCTCGCTTTGGAATATGCTGGGGGGATTGGCACGAATTTATATTATCTTGTTCCTGGTCTCCCTCGGCCTGGCGGCTGCAGTGGGACAAAGAAAAAAGGTAAATTAACCGAATGGAGCTATCAATCGTCATACCGGTCTATAATGAAGATGAATCCCTGCCCGAACTGTGCTGCTGGATCGAGCGGGTCATGAACGAGAACGGGTATTCCTATGAGGTGATCCTCGTCGACGACGGCAGTACCGATCACAGCTGGGAAGTCATCCAAAAGCTGCGGGCCTCCAACCCGCATATCAAAGGGATCAAATTCCAGCGCAACTATGGCAAGTCCGCCGCCCTCAACGAAGGTTTCAAGGCGGCCAGCGGCGCCGTCGTGATCACCATGGACGCCGATATGCAGGACAGCCCCGATGAGATCCCCGAGCTGCGGCGCTTGATCCTCGAGGACCGGTACGATATGGTCAGCGGTTGGAAAAAAGTCCGCCACGACCCCATTTCCAAGACCCTGCCCTCCAAATTCTTCAACTGGACCACGTCCAAGGTCAGCAAGATCAAGCTGCATGATTTCAACTGCGGGCTGAAAGCCTATCGCAATAAGGTCGTCAAGAGCATCGAGGTGTATGGCGAGATGCACCGGTATATCCCCGTCATCGCCAAATGGTCGGGATTTAGAAAGATCGGCGAGAAGGTCGTCGAACACCGCGCCCGGAAATACGGCCATACCAAGTTCGGGGGACTGGGCCGGGGGCTGAAGGGCCTGCTGGACCTGGCGTCGATCACTTTTGTCGGCAAATATGGCAAACGGCCGATGCATTTCTTCGGCCCCATCGGGGTCATCTGCGGGCTGATCGGCTTTGGCGAATGGATCTCGCTGGTGATCCAGAAACTGACCCACCCGGAGATATTCTCCTTGACGAACCGGCCTTCTTTTTTCATCGCCCTGACCTGTATGATCCTCGGGACCCAGCTCTTCCTGACCGGTTTTGTCGCCGAGCTGATCTCACGCAACTCTCCCGGTCGTAATCACTATCTCATCGAACAAAAACTGGGTCTCGATCCATCATGAGGGGTACCGTAGTCATCATGGGCCCGGCATATCCGCTGCGGGGCGGCCTGGCCACCTTTGACCAGCGGCTGGCCCGCGAGTTCCTGGCGATGGGATATGAATGCCCGATCTATTCTTTTTCGCTGCAATACCCGGACTTCCTTTTTCCCGGCGCCACGCAATACAGTACCGATCCACCCCCGGAGGGACTCGATATCCATACGCGGATCAATTCGATGAATCCGCTAAACTGGCTCTCGGTGGGCCGGGAACTGCGGCGGCTTCGCCCGGACATCATCGTCGTCCGCTTCTGGCTCCCCCTCATGGGGCCGGCCCTGGGGACCATCCTGCGGCAGGTGCGGAAGAACAAGCATACAAAGGTCATCGCCATCACCGACAACGTCATTCCACATGAGAAACGGCCGGGCGACCGGCCTTTCGCCCGGTATTTTTTGAATTCCTGCGACGCCTTTGTGACGATGAGTGAAAAGGTGATGAAGGACCTGCGGGGCTTCCAACCGGTGAAACCTGCTGTCCAGGTCGCGCATCCTCTCTACGATAATTTCGGGGCGCCCATCCCCCAGACTGTTGCCCGGCAGGCACTGCGCGATAAGGGCGTGGCTATCGGCGATCATGACCGCGTACTGCTTTTCTTCGGGTTTATCCGCCGCTATAAGGGGCTGGACATCCTGCTCGATGCCATGGCGGACAAACGCATCGGCGAGCTGGGCATCAAACTGTTGGTGGCGGGCGAGTTCTACGAGGACGCCACCCCCTACCGCGAGCAGATCCAACGGTTGGGCATCGCAGACCGGCTGCTGCTGCAAACCGATTTTATCCCCGACAGCGAAGTGCGGAACTATCTCTGCGCGGCCGACGCCGTGATCCAGCCGTATCGCAATGCTACCCAAAGCGGGGTCACTCCCCTCGCCTACCATTTCGAACGGCCGATGATCGTATCCAACGTGGGGGGACTGCCGGCGCTGGTGCCGCATGAGAAGGTAGGCCTTGTCGCGGTGCCCGATCCCACGTCGATGGCCGATGCCATCCTGCGTTTTTTTGTGCTGGGAGAAAGCTATTTTCTCCCCGCCCTCCGGTCGGAGAAGGAAAAATATTCCTGGATCCGGCTGGTGGAAACCCTATTGGACCTCAGCCGATGATCCCATTCGAACATATCGATCCTTCCTGGACCCTTTTCCTCGACAGGGACGGCGTCATCAACGTGGAGAAGGAAGGCAGCTATATCCTTCACTACGGCGAGTTCGTCTTCCTGCAGGGCGTTCATGAGGCCCTGCAACGCTGTGCAGCGGCCTTCGGGCATATCGTAGTGGTCACCAACCAGCGGGGCGTAGGCAAGGGAATGATGACGGCGGCTGATCTGCAGGACATCCACGACAAGATGGTCGCGGCGATCGAGCTGGCGGGCGGCCGCATCTCCCGGATCTATTATGCCGATTCGCTGGACAACGCCCATCCGTTGCGCAAGCCGCAGCCCGGGATGGCGCTTGCAGCGCAGCGCGAGCTGCCGGGCGTCGACCTGTCGCGGAGCGTAATGGTCGGCAACAACCTCAGCGATATGGAGTTCGGCCGTAACGCGGGGATGTACACCGCGTTCGTACGTACAACGAATCCCGAACAACCCCTGCCCCACCCGGCCATCGATATGGCCTTTGAGAGCCTGCCCGATTTTGCAAAACATTTGCGATTGGCATAAAATTTTAGCCCGACCTTGCCGTTTCGTAACTTTACAACACTATGAACATCAAACGGCTTTGTATTACCTTTTGCGCGATGATGGGTCTCGTCGGGCTTGCGGACCAAGCCCGGGCGCAGATCAGCCGCGAAGCGGCGGAAGAATTTGCAAAGCGGGAAGACACCCTGAAGGGATATTCCTTTCGGATCGTCAACGACTCGCTGGCCACGGACCGGTTTCGCGCCGACAGCCTGTTCGTCCGGAGCCTCGTGAGAAGTCTGCGGCAGCCGAACTCGTTCTATTATCCCTTCGATTCGTTACAAACCATCTCGCGGCTCTATGCCCCCGACAGCAGCTTTCGCATCTTTACCTGGCAATTCAAGAAAGACGACTACATGTACCTGCAGGAGGGCGCAATCCAGATGCGGACACCGGATGGATCGTTGAAACTATACCCGCTTTTCGACGCGTCCATGTTCACCGACCGGCCGATGGATTCGGTGCGTACGCGCAGGAATTGGATCGGCGCCATTTACTACAGGATCATCGAGAAGAGCTGGCAGGGGCGCAACTACTATACCCTGCTGGGATTCGATGATTTCAGCCAGTCGAGCAACAAGAAATGGATGGAAGTGCTGACCTTTGGTCCCGATGGAGAGCCGAAATTTGGCGGTCCCTTCTTTTCCTTTATGGAGGACTCGGTGCGTAAACCGACGCAGTACCGCTTCAATATCGAATATAAGAAAGAAGCAGGCACCCGCTTCAACTATGATCCCGAGCTGGACATGGTCGTGTACGATCACCTGGTCCCCGAGGGAGACCAGCCGAAGAAGAAGGACACCTATGTCCCCGACGGGGATTTCGAGGCCTTTCAATGGAAAGACGGCAAGTGGATGCATGTGCAGCGGTCGCTGTTCAATTTCAAGCTGAAGGACGGGCAGTTCCCGCAGGAGGCAAAGCTGCTGGACGACCAGGGCAAGGTCAACGAGCTCCAGCTGCAGCAGCAGTCCGAGAAGAATGTCCAAAAGAAAAAGAAGCCCGGGAACTAGGATCGGAGGCGCCTCAGTGATTCAGCAGCCGTTCCTTGGCACGCAGGTACTCTTCCTCGGTGATCGCGCCTTTCATTTTCAATTCAAATAGCTTTTCCAACTCAGCCGCCACTTGTGGCGCATTGGCGGCCTTCGGCACGGGGCCCGAGCCGGTACGTGCATCCAGCGCGGCAGCCATCTGCGCAGCCTGGTTGCCGTATTGCCAGGTCTGGTGTTCGGCCTGAGCGGCGGTAATAGTATCCTTGAGGCGTTTGGGATGCTGGACGTTGAAATAATCCGTGGCGCCCACCTCGGCAGCCGTCTGGATCTCGACATGGCCGAAGTTGAAGAGGCGGCCCCAGACCGACTGGTCGTAAGAGACGTTGTTGATCTTATCCAGGGGGCTTTCCTTGGCATAGTGGCTAAGAAGGCCCGATTCGTCGATGACGCGGAAGTTCGTCACCACCCAGATATTCAATTTCCAGCTATAGTAGCGGATGAACCAGTAGCCGATGCCAAGGACGGCGGCAAGCCAACCCCAGGCCGTTCCGGCTTTGATGACAATGAGAACGGCGGCCGCTAGCCCCAGCAGGGCGATCAGGACGGGGGCGATGAGAGTGGTCCAGCTGCTGTAAGTGACCAGGAGTACCTTTTCGCCTTTCTGAAGGGGGGTGCGCATATCCGATTTCGATTTAATCAAGCTTCAAAACAGCCAGGAAGGCCTCCTGTGGCACTTCCACATTACCGATCTGCCGCATGCGCTTCTTCCCTTCCTTCTGTTTCTCCAGCAGCTTCCGTTTCCGGCTGATATCCCCGCCATAACATTTGGCCGTTACGTCCTTGCGGAGGGCGCTGATGGTTTCCCGGGCGATGACCTTGGCGCCGATGGCCGCCTGGATGGCGATCTGGAATTGCTGCCGCGGCAGGAGCTCTTTCAGCTTCTCGCAAAGCTTGCGCCCGAAGTCATTGGCCCGGCTGCGGTGGATCAGGGCGCTGAGCGCGTCCACCTTGTCCCCGTTGAGAAGAATATCCATTTTTGCGATATCGCTTTCGCGACGATCGATGGGATGATAGTCGAAGGAAGCATAGCCGCGGGTCTGACTCTTGAGCTTGTCATAGAAGTCGAACACGATCTCGGTGAGCGGCATTTCAAAGACCAGTTCCACCCGCGTGGTCGTCAGGTAGGACTGGTTGAGCAGGATGCCCCGTTTGCCGAGGCAAAGGGTCATGATATTGCCGATGTACTCGGGCTTGGTAATTATCTGCGCCCGGATATACGGTTCCTCGATGCGGTCGATCCTCGTCGGATCGGGCATTTCGGCCGGGTTATTCACGATGATCTCTTCGTCTTTATTCGTATAGGCGACGAAGCTAACGTTCGGTACGGTGGTGATCACCGTCTGGTTGAACTCGCGTTCGAGCCGCTCCTGGATGATCTCCATGTGCAGCATCCCGAGGAACCCGCAACGGAAACCAAAGCCAAGGGCCTGGGAGGTCTCCAGCTCGTAGGTCAGCGACGCATCGTTGAGCTGCAGCTTGTCCATACAATCGCGCAATTCTTCGAAGTCGTCGGTGTTGACGGGGAAGATGCCCGCGAAGACCATCGGCTTCACCTCTTCGAAACCCTGGACCATTTCGGGATGGGGGTTACTCGCCAGTGTGATGGTGTCACCCACCTTGACCTCTTTTGCGTTCTTGATCCCGGTGATGATATAACCCACGTCACCCGTCTTCACCTCCGCCTTGGGATCCAGGGTCAGTTTGAGGATGCCGACCTCATCGGCCTCGTAGGATTGGCCGGTGGAGACGAATTGAACGATATCGCCCTTCTTTATGCTGCCATTGAGAATGCGGTAGTATACGATGATCCCGCGGAAGGAGTTGAAGACGCTGTCGAAGATCAGCGCCTGCAGGGGAGCCTCCGGGTTGCCTTCGGGCGGCGGGATGCGTTTGACGATCGCCTCGAGGATCTCGGGAACCCCCAGACCGGTGCGGGCGCTGGCCAGCAGGATATCCTCGGGTTTGCAGCCGATCAGCTCGATGATCTGGTCCTTTACCTCGTCGACCATGGCCCCATCCATATCAATTTTGTTGATAACAGGGATGATCTCCAGGTCGTTCCCGATCGCCAGATAGAGGTTGGAAATGGTCTGCGCCTGGATGCCCTGGGTGGCATCCACGAGCAGCAGGGCGCCTTCGCAGGCAGCCAGGGCGCGGGACACCTCATAGCTGAAGTCGACATGGCCCGGCGTGTCGATCAGGTTGAGAATAAACTTCTCATTCTGATGCGTATAGTTGATCTGAATGGCATGGCTTTTTATCGTGATCCCCTTCTCCCGCTCCAGGTCCATATCGTCCAGGACCTGGGCTTGCATGTCGCGCTGGGAAATGGTGTTGGTCATTTCCAGCAGGCGGTCTGCCAGGGTACTCTTTCCGTGGTCGATATGGGCAATTATGCAAAAATTTCGTATATTTTTCATTCGCTGCAAATCTACGTATTTTAGGCCAATGAAGGGTATATTCATAGCGTTTATCGTCCTGCAGATCGTCGTCGATCTGGCCCATTCAGTAACCATTTTTCCTTTCGTACACTATGGCATGTTCTCCGCGCCGGCCCTGCTGCCGGACAGCCTGGCCGTCTACCGGGTCACGGTGAATGGCAAGCCTTTGGTACAGACCGACTACCGCATTTACCGCTGGGACATGATCACCGGTCCCCTCATTGCCTTCGACCAGTTGGAAAACACGCATGATTTTGCCTTCGATCGCAAGAAGCTGAAAGAATACCTGGAGCAGACCGGCTGTGGCGGCCTTTACCGTTGGGCGGAGCCGGATCTTACCAATTCTTCGGATATCGGCCGGCTGTTCCCCCGATGGTACCGGCAACATCTCAGCCGTCTGCTGGGTTATCCGGTCGACTCCCTTCGGGTGGACAGGTGCTGGTACGACCCGCATGGCGATGACTTTCAGCTGCTACGGAAAGAAACCTATATCAACCTCTAGCCGTCCTTCATGAACTTCACCCGCGATAGAAATTTCCTCCTATACGTCTATTGTTTGTTGTATTACGCCGTCCTGTTCTTTTTTTTCCTGGATCAACGGCTGCTTTCCCAATTGCACCCGGTTTTCCTGACGTATAACCGGGATCTGACCGAGATCGGGTTGATCAGCACGGGGATACCCGCCTTCATCATGGTTCATTCCTGGGCGGCGTTGGTGGCGGATGGGCTGATCGTTCTGCTCCCGGTTCTCAACCTGGTCTACATCCGCCTGAAAGGCTGCTGCAATCCCGTGCTGGGTGTGGTGTTCAGTGGCGTTCTCAGTGTTTATTTGCTTTTGATCAATCTTTTTTGGCAGGCCGATCACGAACCGTTCATGCTCTATCTCTTCCTTTCGGTCGCTTTCTGGACCAACCGGCCGGAGCGGTTCTACGCCGTTCTTCGGTTTTGCCGATATTACTTTTGCTATGTCTTTGCCTCTGCGGCCATCTGGAAGCTGGCGCGAGGGAGTGTCTTCTATATTCCGCAGATGAGCCACATTCTGCTGATGCATCAGGCGGACCTGCTGACCGGTCCCTGCGATTCATTCTGGTGCGGAGTGACAAGGTTCCTGATCGGTCATCCTGTTCTTAGCTGGGGGTTGTATGCCGGAGCCGTTGCGCTGGAGCTGCTCTTTGTGGCCGGATTCTTCACCCGCAGGTGGGACAGGCTGCTGATCGCCGCCGCCGTACTTTTTGTTGCGGCCGATATGTGGCTGATGCGCATTCCCTATTGGACCCTGCTGATCGGTTGCGTCACGCTGTATCTGGACGTTCGTCCCCGGAGAGCCGGCGGTATCGTAATCTATGAAACGACCCATCATGAGAATCTGCCGGGCCTGCTGGATCTCTGCGGAGTGCATTTTGAGAAGACGGCGGTATTCCTCCGGCGGCTTTCCTTCGACAATCTTTCCGGCGACATGGATCCGCAACGGCGGTGGCCCGGGGTCTTGTTTGTAGTGCAGGAAGAGGGTGTGGGCAACCGTGTCTTCATCGTCCGGCTGTTCCGGTTCCTGCGGAAGGATCGCGGCTATACTCATTTGCATTTGAGCACCCTTGACAGCAACTGGTTGCTCTTCGCCTTGTACCTGTTCCTTTCCCCCGACCGGCAGGTATCCATGACCGTTCATGCTGTCAACGATTACTTTACCTGGTCCGCCGCCGGAGTGAAGGCCGTCACGGAATCCCTTGCGAAATGGATGCTGCACCGGCGGATAGGCCACTATTTGTTCTTTCTGCCTGGCATGGCAGAGCAGTTGCGTCGACGGATGAGTGATGCGGTAGCGGTGGCGATACCGTCTCGGTTCTATCGGGGGAATGTTGCGCAGCGCCCGGAGGGAGCTGCTTTTATCATCGTCATTCCGGGGAGCGTCGACCCGCACCGGCGCGATTATCCCGCGGTGATCGCATTTTTCAGGCAATTTTTAACCCAGGCCCCGTTGCGCACAATCGAGCTCGTCCTGCTCGGCAACAGCGGATCGGATTACGGCAAAGACATTGTGGCACAGCTGCGTCAGTTTGAATCCGGTCGTTTCCGGTTGACGGTCTTTGACGGCTACGTTCCCGAGGACGAGTATGAGCGGCGGTATGCCACGGCCGACCTGATCTGGGCGCCGTTGCAACCCCAAAAAACAAGTGATGACAGGCCACCCGAAGTCTATGGCCGGACCATCGCCAGCGGGCTCACCGCTGACCTGCAGTTGGGTCATACCCCTGTGCTGGCGCCCGATTGGCTGATGCTGCCCCTACCCTATTCGGCAGCCTTGATCCCTTACTCTTCGTTGGAAAAAGCCGGTGAGATGCTGCGGAAGGTTCTCGATGAACCTACCTGGCGACAAGCGCTGTCGACGTCGATCGACCACGCCTTTCTTGCCTTGCGCCGTGAAAACTACGACGCGGATTTTCGCCGGCTGACCCGGCTTGACGATTCAACGCTTACCATTACCCGCTAACCAGCTGAAAAAGGGGTTCGCAATGCGGGTCGTCCGCCAGAGGACCAGGGCCAGGAGAATATTGTAAAAGCAACTGCCGGCAAGCATCGCCAGCGCACCGCCCGTCACCCCGCCATAGGGGATCAACAGCCGGCAGGCAAAAGCCAGCACGGCCACATAGGCAAGCAGGCAGAAGGCCGCCTGCTTTTCCCGGTCCTGGGTCATCAGGATCGTATTGGCAGGTCCGAAGAAGGAGAAGAGCGCCTGAGCCAGGCTCATGTAAATCAAGGCGGGATATCCCATGGTAAACCCGGCGCCAAACAGCGAGAGCAGGAATTTACCCGTGACGACGATGCCGGCCATCAAAGGAACGCAAAGCAGCGCCATGAGCTTATTGCTCTGGTGAAAGAGTTCCCGGGTATAGCTTCTTTCCGCATCCGTGTGTCGGGCAAAAAGCTGGGGAAGAACGGTATGCATAAGCCAGAAGGGCAGGATCAGCAGATCGGCAAAACGACCGCAGATGTTGAAGACGCCGACTGCTTCGGAGCCTCCGGTGGAAGTGAAATAAGGCAGCATGAGCATGACGATGCGGATGCTGAGGAGATTGAGAAGGCTGATGCCGAAAAAATATGCCGCTTTTCGGGAGAGCCCTTCCGTTGGCGGATAGGCTGCGGGCCGCGGCGGAGCCAGGCGCCGGAGCCGCATTTCGAGGAGAATAAAGAGCAGTATGGCTGAGCCGGCAAGTACGATGGTGGACAGGATAATAAGCCCTCGTGGGTCCAAAGAAACAGACAGCGCGCGAAAGGCCGTCGTGCCGGCGATCAACAGCGCAGGTTTAACGATCTTCTCCACTAACTGGCTCAACCGGATATGGTTCATCGCCTGAAGGATCATCTGGTTGACGCCAAGACAGGCCGTAAAATACACCGCCGCCGAAGAGAGCAAAAAAAGTGGGCGGTATTCGCTCAACGCCGGAATGGGGGCCAGCGTAATGACGGCCAGAAAGCCGCCGCTTACGACAACTGCCGCCAGCAGCAGCCAGCGATTGCACCGCCGGACGAGCCGGCTGGCGAGATCGGTTCGACCCGCGCCAAGATACCGTGGAAGGAGGGCAAGTGTCAGATCGTCGCGGCCTGCCATGACAAAAACGCTGAGGATGCTTACCCAATTGAACACATGGACATACAGGCCGTATGAGCGGGGATCGGAGGATCGAACCAGCCAGGCGTTCGAGCCAAATACCAGCAACATGGACAGGCCCTGGATGAAAAAAGAATGAAAGGTTCCGCGCAGGATGCGTTGCCGGTCGGCTGAAGTCAAACCGTCCATAGCCCTAAAAGTAGGGCTTTTCCCGGAAAAAACTATTTTTGCCGACACATGGACAAACGCCTGCTTTCCTACCTGTGCTGCCCCGTCACGAAGAGTCCGTTGCGCCTGAAGGTTATCAAGGCCGGGCCGGATGGCGAAGTGCTGACCGGTTTGCTCTTTGCCGCGGAGGACTGGTGTTATCCCGTCACCGGCGGCATTCCCCGGTTGCTGGTGGAAGCCTTCCTGGAACATGCCGGTCTCCTTCGCGCTCATCTTCCGGATTACGATGTGAGAAAGCGACTGCTGGATGAGAAATATCCCGGGTTGCTGGAAGACACACAAAGGAAGAACCGGAAGACAAAAGAAAGTTTTGCGTTGGAATGGAGTCTGCACGATTATGCAAAGGACCGTACCTGGGAAGTTCCTTCGGACCAGCTGCTGCGCCGGTTCCTCGAAGAGACCGGTGAGACCGAAGCGGGTCTTGCCGGAAAGCTGGTCTTCGACGCAGGTTGCGGCAACGGGCAGCTCGATACGGCTATAGCCCGTGCTGGTGCCCGGGTGATCGCCATGGATCTCAGCGGCAGTATCGACCGGGCCTATTCCGTCAATGATCATCGCGACGTCTGGTTCATACAAGGCGATGTGCAATTTCCGCCGGTCGCGGAAGAGACCTGCGATATCCTCCAATGCAGCGGCGTCCTCCATCATACCCCCGACACCGAACTGTCCTTTTGCCGGCTGGAGCCCTGCGTCCGTGAAGGCGGCATCTACAGCGTTTGGCTTTATCACCCCCGGAAAGACTGGCTGCACCAGTGGTTTAATTTCCTGCGGAAATTCACCAGTTGCTGGCCCGCGCGAACTACCTACCGCTTGCTGCTGTACACGGCATTCCCCGTAAGTCATGTCATTCACTGGGTGAAAGGGAAGCCCCGCAACAGGCGCGAGATCATGATCGCCCTGATGGACTGGTTCAGCCCGGAATTCCGCTACGAACACCGGCCCGAAGAAGTAAGGGATTGGTTCACCCGGTGCGGGTATCGGCAGCTGCAGGTGACCACAACCGATGTCTTTGGTTTCAATTTTACCGGTCGCAAAGGCGCCCGTGCTATTTCAGCGCGCGGATGATGGAGGTGAATTCCGTAGCATTGAGCGAAGCCCCGCCGACCAGTCCGCCGTCGACATCGGGTGAATGGAAGAGTTCCCCGGCGTTCGCAGCCTTCACGCTCCCGCCATAAAGGATCGGGATATGCTGCGCCGTCGCCTGATTGTATTTTTTTGCGAACAGTCCGCGGATATGCGCGTGCATCTCCTGGGCCTGCTCGACGCTTGCCGTTTTGCCGGTGCCGATCGCCCAGATGGGTTCATAAGCAATGACGACCTTACGAACATCTTCTTCGGTGAAATGAAACAGCGACTCCATCAGCTGGGTCTCCACAAATCCTTCCTGGGCGCCCACTTCCCGGATGCTGAGCGTCTCGCCACAGCAGAAGATAGGGGTAATATCGTTGGCCAGGCAGAGCTCCACCTTTTTGGCCAACGACTGGTTCCCCTCGAAGAAATATTCCCTTCTTTCACTATGCCCCAATACGCAATACCGGATATTGATCGACTTCAGCATTTCGGCCGCCACTTCCCCGGTATAGGCTCCCGACTTTTGATCGGAACAGTTTTGCGCGGAGGCGAAATAGTTGTTGCGACCGGACAGCTTTTGCGTGGCCATGACCAGGTATGGGAAGGGTACGGCAAAGACGGCCGATTGGTGAGCGGCAAGTTGGATGTTGGCATTGAGGATACCATCCAATAGTTGTTCTCCCTGCTGGTAGGTCAGATTCATCTTCCAGTTGGCTGCTGCGATTTGTTGTCTCATAATTGCCCAAAAATATGTTTTAATGTCAGTATTTGTCCTTCGGTGAGGGATTGATTTTTCAGTTTCTTCCAGGCGGCGATATCGCGTAAGGCCTTGTCCCAGTTGTAGAGGACCGAACCGTCGAGTCCCCATGTAAAATCAGGGACGAATTTGGGCGGCGTGCCCGTGCCGAAGATATTACAGCAGACGCCGGTGACGGTGCCCGTGTCAAAAGAGGTATTGATGGCCGCGCGGGAGTAATCTCCCATCAGCAGCCCGCATTTCAATCCGGCGTTGAGCCAGCTCCGGGAAGCGGGATGCCAGACCTTGACGTCACCGCAGTTGTTCTTTAGATTCGAAGCGCTGGCGCCGGCGCCGAGATTACACCATTCGCCGATGACGGCATCCCCTAAATAACCGTCATGCCCCTTGCCGGAGTAACCGAAAAAGACGACGTTCTTGATCTCGCCCCCGGCAGTGGTCTGCGGACCGAGGGTCGTCGCGCCATAGATCTTCGCGCCCATTTTGACAACGGAGCCTTCACAAGCGGCAAAAGGTCCACGGATCAGGCTGCCTTCCATGATCTCGACGTTCCGCCCGATATAGATCGGCCCGGTGGACGCATTCAGCACGCAATGCGAAAGCCTCGCGCCTTCATCGATGAAGATATTCCCGGGGTTTGTAACGGCGACCGTCGGCGGGATGGGCAACGAATGACGCCCTGCCGTGAGTAGTTCGAAATCGTCGAGCAGGGCTTCGGCATTGTGCTGAAAGATATGCCAGGGATAGCGGATCAACCGGCCGTGCGTGATGATGCGGTCGATGGACGACTGGTTCAGCGGCCCGCGTTGCATCTCTTCCCTTACCCGGGCCGCCAGGGCGCGGGTGGGCAGGATATTGGCAGGCAATGCGGGGGTAACCGCGTCCTGCGCGACCACGATGTTGTTGGGACCAACCAGCTGTTCCCATTTTTCGCGAAAGGTCAGGATGCCCATCCGGATATCGAGGACCGGGCGGGTCGCGGTGAAGGGAAGAAGATCATGTGTGCAGGAGACGTCTTCCAGCGCGAGATATTGCATACGTCGAAGGTAGCTGAAAATGCCCTTCAGGAAAAATAGGACATTCAGCTACCGATCCAATGTCTGTCCTTCGGACGGGCCCCTCCGGTGGCCTACAAAAAAAATCCCCTCCATAGGAAGGGATCAGTCTGGTTTGAACACCAATTATTTCTTCTTCTCGTAACGCTTCTTGAACTTGTCGATACGACCTGCAGTATCGACCAGTACGTTCTTCCCGGTAAAGAAAGGATGGGAAGTATTCGAGATTTCCAATTTGATCAGGGGATATTCGTTGCCGTCTTCCCATTTGATCGTTTCCCTTGACTGAGCGGTGGATTTGCTCAGGAAGGTTTCGCCATTACTCATGTCCTTGAAGACGACGGGCCGGTATGCTGCCGGGTGGAGACCTTTTTTCATAATCTGTTCTGTTTAAAGGTTGTACGGATTTGGCCGTACAGTTTTTTAAATATTTGGACCGGGGTCCATTTTTGGGATGGCGAAGGTACGCAATATCCCCGGGTGGTCCAAATAAATTCTAGCTCCGCATATTGATGTATTGGAGTGCGATGCCCAGGTCAGCGCCGCTGCAAAGCTTGATAACCGCCTGCAAATCATCTATTTTCTTGCCCGTCACCCGGATCATATCATCCATGATCTGGGTCTGCACCTTCAGCCCCGAGTCCTTGACCAGCTTGGTGACCTTCTTGGCGTCCTCCTGTTTCAGCCCATTCCGGACAGGCACCTGCTGGCGGGTCACCTTGCCGCTTGGATAAGGCTCCTTGCTCATGTCGAAGGCCAGCGGATCGAGGCCCTGCTTCATGCTTCGGCTGATGAGGACGTCCACGATCTGTTTGAGCTTCATATCGCTTTCGGCCTCCAGATCGATGATCATATCCTTCTTGTTGAGGTCGATCTTGACGGGGGAGTCTTTGAAGTCAAACCGGTTGGTGATCTCCTTTTTGGTGACGTTGACCGCATTGTCCAGTACCTGCGGGTCTACTTTGCTAACGATATCAAAGGATGGCATATACAAATATAAAAAAGGGGCCGTCCACCCCGAAAAATAGACGGCCCTTTTTTTTATATCCATTTTAGTTGTTCCCGCCGGTTTTAACGCGGCTTTCTTCATCACCCGCGCCACTCTGCCTTCTTCCACCCGTCCCCTTGAACGGTTTCCCGAAATTCCAGCTGAAGGTCATCGCGACCTGCCGGCTGTCCCGCAGATTCCGGAAGCTGGCTTCGGTCTGCTGGAAATTGATGTAGCCATGGACCTTGTTGGAATAGAAGAGGTCCCGGACGGCGAGCTTCAGGGAGGCTTTATCCTTGAGGATCTTCTTGGAGATGGCTGCCGACGCCTGTCCCAGGGGATCGATGATCACCTGGCCTTCCACACCCTTCGTCCGGTAGAACCCCGAGACCTCACCCGACCAGCCGTGCGGCAAGTTGAACTGGTTGTTCACATTCAAGAGGAGTGTCGTAGCATCGACATTGATATTTTCACCATATAGTAAACCGCTGAACTTATTATAATTCAAATTACTGTAAAGTATCGACGTCCACCACTTCGCGACCTTTACCTGGGCGCTGACCGCGATCCCCGCGCTCTGCCGGCTGCCGATATTCCCGTTGCGGACGATGGTCGCCTGGCCCGATTGCTGGAAAGTCTCGGAGAAGAAATCCGTCGTATAGCTGTAGTTAAGCGTCGTGTTCAGGAAATGCCGCCAGGTATGGGTCAGCTCGACATTGTTGGTATACTGCGGCCGGAGATACGGGTTACCGGCCTGGTAGGTATACTGATCGAGGAAGAACAGGAAGGGGTTCAGATCCTGGTAGGCAGGCCGGTCGATACGACGGCCGTAGTTGACGGTGAACATATTGTTCTCGTTGGCATTATAGCTGATATAGGCGGTCGGGAACAGGTTGACATAGCTGCGCGAGAACGAGCTGTCGCGGTTTATCACCGAGAGGGCGTTGCCCAGCTGATGCCCAGAGTAGTTGGTATTCTCCGCGCGGAGGCCCAGCTGCAGGCTCCATTTTTTGATTGACTTCGTCACATTGACATAGGCAGCGTTTATGTTCTCTTTGTAAAGGAAGTGGTTCGTCTTCGTGGTATCCACTTCAGGGGTATTGTTCAACAGGTTAAAGTAATTGGCGTTGTTGTCCGTGTTGACATAGCTGAGCTTGATGCCGGTCTCCAGCTTATAGCCCTTTGCCAACGGCCGGGTGTAGTCGGTCTTCAGCGTGTAGATATTGATCGTGCTGGGAAGGTTACCGGTGAGGATCGTCTCACCCAGCTTGCTCATGTCAGAGGCGTAGGTGATGTTATCGAAATACTGATCGCTGCCGGAGCTATATCGGACATAGTCCAGGTCGGCGGTCAATTCCCTTCCGGCCGAATCGAAGTTATGGCGGAAGTTGAGGTTGACGCTACCGTTCTTCCAGGTCGTTTTGTTGGTGCTGGGCGAGTAGACGACGGAATCCAGTACATATTTTGGGTCCAGCAGGCTGATGTTGCTGGAGCTGACATTGTTCTCCTTGTTTTGGAAACCGCTGACGACAAAGCCGATCGTTGTTTTGTCCGTCAGGTAGTAGTCCATGCCGAGCTTTAGGTTCATCGAAGGGTTGGTAAAATGCATCTCGGTCTCCTGCGAGAAGATGGAGTTGACGAACTTGGTGCCTTCATCGAGATACTTGCGGTTGATCGACAAATGCTGGAACCCTTCCCAATGAGCGTAACCCGCGTTCAGGAAAAAGTTGGCCTTGCCGTCGCGGTAGTTGAGGTTGAGACTGCCGCTGGGTTTCGGGTATACCCCCTGGGTATGCGTCAGGTTGAGGTTCCCGTTGAACCCTTTCAATTTGTTCTTCTTGGTCTTGATATTGATGATCCCCGAGTTGCCGGCGGCGTCGTATTTCGCAGAGGGATTCGTCATCAGTTCGATCTGGTCGATGGCCGAAGCGGGCAGGCTGCGCAGGTAGCTGGCCAGCTGGGTGGCGGAGAGATAGGTAGGCTTGTTATCGATCATGATCGTCACCCCCTGTTTTCCTTTCAGGCTGATGTTATCGTCCTTGTCGAGCGTCACGCCCGGTGATTTCTCCAACACATCCATGGCGGTGGAGCCGGCGTTGGAGGGTGAGGCGTCGACATTGACGACCATGCGATCCGCCTTCTGTTCCAGGAAGGGACGGCGGGCGACGACCGCGAATTCTTTGAGGCTCGTGGTGGCCGAGGTCAGCACCAACGGGGGCAGGTTACGGGTGGCCCCCTCTTTGGTCAGGGTGATGGAGGGAGAATAAAGGGTATTGAATCCGACCGAGGTGGCCATGACCAGGTATTTACCGGCAGGGACATGGTCGAATCTGAACTGGCCGGTCTTGTTGGTGGCCGTTGATCTTAGTTTGGCCGAATCGGCGGCGTTCAAAAGTGTAATGGTGGCTGATTCAATGGGTTGCCCTTTTGCATCGCGGGCGGTGCCGGCGAGTTTTCCGGTCATCTGAGCCATGGACGGCAGCGAACAGAAGAGGACGAAGGTCGCTAAAAGGACCGTAGTGTTTCTCATAAACGAAGCATTGTATATTAAGTACTATTTTTTAGTTATTACAATACAAAGATTGGTACTTTGCATAACATAGTATATTGCTTTATGTGTGAAAGGCCGATTCCGGTGATGGCTTGTTCCTTTCCGTGATGATTGGGATGGTTCCTGTTGGACGAGAGCAAAACTACCGGCGGGCCTGGGGATCGGGAATTTTACTTGACGCAGGTGCCGTTTTTAGTGACATATGGACAATCGCGCAAGTAGGACGCGGGATGATATGCGGAGGTTACGCGTTGCTGAGGATTCATGATAAGGGGATGAATTTCCGGACGAAAGGCGGCCGGGTCATCTGGCTGCGCCGACCTCGGCCCAGCCACACCGGGACATTCCGCTCGGCGCCGGCAGCCCGCCTATTGCAGGTTGTCATTCCACCTGGGTGCCCGTGGCGGCCGCCGGCGGCGTCCCCCGACGCTTGAGATTGAAATAGATCAGCGCCCCCGTAATCACAAGGCCAAAAGAGATCAGCTCGGCCTGGGTGGGATGGAAACCGAAGATATTATAAGTGGAATTGACTCGGATATGTTCGATGAGAAAACGCTCGATACCATTGAGGATCAAATAGATACCAAACAGAGTACCCGGAACGCGGAGCCGCTTGCGAAGACTCCACAGAATAAAGAAAAGGATCCCGCAGACAAGCGTTTCGTAGATCGGGGTAGGAAACACCGGTATCGGCAGCTGGCTGCAATACTGACCATTACAGTCGGCAATGCGTACCCCCTCTCCTATCACATTATGGGGATAGGAATAGGCAAAGAGCCAATCGGGTAGAAAGGATGGCGCCTTCACGGTCAGATGGGGTACTTTGTCGAGGCTGCCGAACTGGGAAACATACATGGCGCTGTTCTGTTGAAGGGTCTTCATCAGGTCCACATGATCGGTCAAAACAGGTTTTCCCGAAGCGGAAGTGATATACGCGCTATTCAGGATGCCCCAGTCACCGTCGCCCGAGACCTGGCAGCCGATACGGCCCACCGAATACGCCAGCATGAGCCCCGGCGCAGCGGCATCGTTGAGATGCCAGAACCCGATCCCATTCTTACGGGCATAATACCAGATTGCGAGGGCAGCGCAGATCAGGCCGCCATAGAAGGTTAAACCACTGAAGGAGAACAGTGAACCCATCGGATCACGGACAAAATCATCCCAGGTTTCCAGGCTATTGAAGATCTTGGCCCCGGCAAACCCGAATATAAAGGCGTAAATGGTCAGGTCCCCCACCCGGTCGTGCGGCCAGATCCGCACCTTCTTTTCCTGCGGCTGAGGGAGCTTCTGCTTGTTCTTTTCATAAAATTTAAGGCCGGCCAGCAGCGCGCCGCCGACAATTCCCGCCGGCAAGCTGCCCTGCAGGGACAATAGGTATTCCTGCACATTGGCCGTAAGCGCGCTGTCGGCCGTAAAGAGCCCGACAAGCTTGAAACCAAGGATGAATCCCAACAAGAAATTAAGGCTCAGTTCAGAGGGCGTGGCCGGCTTGCCGATCAACACCAACTGCTCGCGATAATGCAACAACCCTTCCCGCTCTTTGCGCATCAGCTCCTTTGTGAGCGTAACGGCGGCGGCGATAAAGGAAAGGGCGACAAAGAAGCCGAAGCTATTGATAAACCGTAGAACAGGTAGCGAAATTCCGAACAGATCCTTAATTGCAAAATAAAGGTTGGGATACATAGCGCAAACATAGGTTTTTATTGCCGAATTGCCGCAGCCTAAGCAAGTTATAAGGGATCATCGAATTTTTTCCAAAAATAGTTTATCCACACATACTAAGACTTGTTGATTGCCGTTCCACATCAATGTTCCACGGGGAACACTTTTCCCGCAAAATTCCCGCCCTTTCTACATTACGTTGATTATCCACAGATGTGAATTTCGCCGGTAAATAAAGGAGGATTTTTGTCGCTATCCACATTGACAACCTGGACCCAGGGCCAAAAATAAAAAGGCCCGTCCGAAGAAGCGGACGGGCCTGTTATTACTATAAAAGCCTCGCCTGTCGGAAAAAGTAGGCGAGGCTTTTCATTATGTCCGGCAAGAGGTCGTTGCCGGGGGAAACTAAGATCAGCAATACTCTTCAAAAGCCGCGATCAGGTTGTGCGCGATCAACTGAGCGGGACGGCCTTCGATCTGATGCCGCTCGATCATATGCACCAGCTTTCCGTCCTTGAACAGGGCGATCGCCGGCGAGGATGGCGGGTAAGGCAACAGGTGCTCCCGGATCTTGTTGACAGCATCGACGTCGAAGCCGGCGAAGCTGGTCGTGAGATAATCGGGCTTCTTGGCGCTGTTGGCGACGGCCATCAGCACACCCGGCCGGGCCATTCCGGCGGCGCAGCCGCAAACGGAATTGACCACCACCAGGGTCGTACCGGTCTTGGCCAGCTGCGTGTCGACTTCATTGGAGTCGAGCAATTCCTGGAACCCGTTATCGGTGAGTTCCTCCTTCATGGGTTCTACTATTTCCCTTGGATACATTGTAGTCTTGTTATTGATGATTGAATACTTAGAAAACACAAAAGTAAGTAAAAAGTTCAATGCAAAAATGTCATCGGCGTTGCCATTAGCGTGCTATTCTGTCACTGCCGTTGGCCGCCAATCGGTCAAAACTTCGCTAAAAACCGGCTTTTGACGGGATGGTATGCGGTTTGAAACATACCGGGAGTAAATCAAACAAAACGGACCGCGGGTCCGTTGGCCGCAAGGCCCATCATTAGCCGATTCGGCGCCGAGGCTAATGTTGATTGAAGCCGAAGGCGCCAAAACCAAATAAAAAAAACTCAAATACGGACTAACTATGACACTCGTAAAAGTAAACAACAACGGACACAAGAGCCTTTCGAGCTTTGTAGATGAATTCTTCCAGGGTTTCCCTGCCGGCTACAGCCGCGAAGAAAGCTACTTTCCCCCGGTGAACATCCACGAAACGGCTGACGCCTACCACCTGGAGCTGAGCGCCCCCGGTCGCAACAAGGAAGACTTCAAGCTCTCTGTCGACAATGGTCAGCTGACCGTCGCTTTCGAAAAGAAGGAAGAAAAGACGACCGAAGAATACAAGACCATCCGCAAAGAATTTTCCTTCAAGAGCTTTAAGCGCAGCTTCAACCTCGACGAGCGGGTCGATGCCAACGGCATCCAGGCCAAGTACGAAAATGGCGTCCTGAAGCTCCTCCTTCCCAAGAAGGAACAGGTTAAGGAAAGCGCCAAACAGATTTCTGTTCAATAAGCAGGTTTTAGCGTTTCATAAGCAATTGGTTGGTTTTGGTTGAATAAAAGCGGCCTGGCCCTTATGGGCCGGGCCTTTTAATTTGAGGCCCGAAGGCCTTTTTCTTGCATAAATCCGGGGCCGGGAGCTCGTTTTTTGCCCGTATTTAGACGATAAGTTTTAATTTCGAGCCCTAAAGTCGCAGGAAGCGGCTCGCAAAAAAACCATTTTCTCCAAGAATATGATGAAACCTGCGCTCGTATTAAGGCTTTGGCTATTCTTCTCGGTTGGGCTCTTGGTTGGTTTGAAAGGTCTTGCTCAGAATCCCGGGTTTCGCATCCCGCTGCAGCTATCCGACACCAGCAGGCGGTATGACGACTCTGTCCTGCGGATCAAGAACATGAACCCGTACTTCAACGTACATGTCGACTCCACCCTCTCCTACCAGTTCGAGATCAACCGGGATCCCAGCAGGTATTATTTCTTTCTTCGGAACGCACCGGTGGGCCTCAAGGTGAAGGAGAACGGCCTGCTCACCTTCCGGGCAGACAAATCCTACTTTCTCTCAGGAAGGTTAAAATACGATTTCGAATATCATGTCACCATCGGCGTCCAGAACCTGAACGACCCGAAGGATAAGATCGACACCAGCTTTGTGGTCAGCTTTTTCACCACCGAGATCATTCCTTCCCATGTAAAACCGACCGTCAGCAGCGTGCTATACGTCGATGAGGGCGACACCATCAGCTTCCGGGTGCAATGCGAGACGGGGACTTACCCGATCGAAAACATCAACTTCTACTCGAGCACCCCGATCAAGACCAACTCCCTGATCAAGGGCTGCAACGACAATTTCACCTGGAGCCCGCCCTACGATTTCGTCAAGGAAGGGGATTCGGGCAAACAAAGGCTGGTCAACCTCTATTTTGTCGGGACCAACAAGGTGTTCATGCGGGACACGGCCGTCATCAAGATCTATGTAAAGGATGCGCTGAACTACCCTTATATGGTGGAACAGTATAATAATACGGTCAAGACCATGCGGACCTACATCCTCCAGCTGAAATACGCTTTCTTCCAGTTGGATAAACGGGTCAAGCACACCAACCATACCCGAACGGGCTTCGATATGACGACGGCCACCACCGCGCTCGGGGGAACCATTGCAACCAGTTCGGGGAATCCGACCACCGGCGCCATCCTGCCCAGCGTCGGCGTGGCCATGGTGCCCGTGAAGGAAACGGTCGCCCCGCCCCAGACGGCCGAGCAGAACCAGGCGAGCCTGGTCCGCAGCAGCATCAAACGGCTGGACTATACCATGCACGACAACGCGCTGCTGGGCGATAAAGACCCCGATATCACCAAAAAGATCAATAATCTCAAGACGGAGCTCAAGCAGACCCAGGTCCAGCTGATCGACGTGCCGCTGGAAGACACCAGCGGAATGACCGAAGAGCAGCTGAACGCCTACTTCGACAACCCAAAAGTCAATAAGAAATACCGGATGAGACGGGTGCCTTCCAAATAACCGATCATAGGTTATTTGGTACGCGTATCGATCAGGTATTGGATCTTCCAAACCCCGTTTACCCGCACCAACTGGAAAGAGTCGACCCCTTTGTGGGAGTATTTACCTTTATAATAGAATTCGTACGGCGCCCAAACGATGGCCAGCGGCCCGTCGATGCGAACGACATCGAACCGGATCCGTTCATCGGCGTCGCCGGGCGTCATTTTACCGACGATATCGGCAAAAGCGCTCACTTTCTCGGTCAGAATGCCGCCTTTGGGGGTGATCGTCTGAAGAATAGCGCTGTCGGCAAAAGAACCGCCGGTCATCGCCGCATCCGAATTCTTCATACCGGTAAACAGAACATTGACCGCGGCTTTTACGGAATCTTCGGTTGAAGATTGCGCGGACACGCGCATCGCCGCCAGTCCAAAGGCCAGCGCCAGCAGGAGAGTGTATCTCATAAAAGCAGATTTAATTACATGTAACCCAAGATTTTGAGCATGCTTTGGGCGGTCTGTTCCTTCGCATAGACCCAGTCGGTCAGCTTTCCATTCTTATCATGCCCCACGATGACATGCTTTGGCGAGGGGATCAGGCAGTGCTTGATGCCGCCATAACCGCTGATCTGGTCCTGGTAGGCTCCGGTATGGAAGAAGCCCACATACAGCGGTTCCCCATTGACGATCTTGGGCAGGAACACTTCGTTGATATGCTCCTCGGAATCATAATAGTCATGACTGTCGCAGGTGATGCCGCCAAGGACGACGCGCTGGTATTCCACATCCCATTTATTGACGGGAAGCATCAGGAAGCGTTCGCCGATGCCCCAGGTGTCAGGGAGGGTCGTGATAAAGGAAGAGTCGATCATATACCAGATCTCGCGATCGTTCTGCATTTTCTGGCCGATGACACTGTAGATATGCGCCATGCTCTCTCCCACCGTATAGCTGCCGAACTCGGTGAAAATATTGGGCATGGGCACATTGCTCTTCTTACAGGCCTTTTTGATATTACCTACGATCTCATTGATCATGAACTGGTAATCATATTCGAAGCCGAGGGAGTGCTTGATGGGGAAGCCGCCGCCGATATTGATGGAATCCAGCTCGGGGCAGATCTTTTTCAGCTGGCAGTAGAGGTTGATCACCTTGTTCAGCTCCGACCAGTAGTAGATATCGTCCTTGATGCCCTTGTTGAGGAAGATATGGAGCATCTTGAGCTGGAACCGGTCCTCATTACCCTCGATCTTGTCCACATAGAACTCGAGGACGTCACGCGCCCGGAAGCCCAGTCGGGAGGTATAGAACGGGAAGGTCGGCTCTTCTTCCGCAGCGACCCGGATACCCAGCTTGAACGGCACCTTTACGCTGCGTTTGTACTGCTGCAGCTCATCCTTATTGTCGAGGATGGGAATGACATTCTTGAACCCGCTGTTCAGCAGGCCGGCAATACGGCTGGTATAGCTCTTCTGCTTATACCCGTTGCAGATGATAAAGGTATCCTTGGTGATCTTTTTGCGCTCGTAGAGCTTTTTGATGATCTCAATATCGTAAGCATATGAAGTCTCCAGGTGGATATCGTGCTTCAGGGCCTCTTCGACGATAAAAGAGAAGTGGGAGCTCTTGGTACAATAACAATAATGGTACTTGCCTTCGTAGCGATGCCGTTTCATAGCCGCGGCGAACATCTTCTTCGCCTTGTTGATCTGCATGCCGATCTTGGGGAGATAGGTAAGCTTCATCGGCGTCCCGTACTTGTCGATCAACGCTTTCAGATCCAGGCCATTAAATTGAAGGTAGTTATCCTTTACTTCGAACCCTTCCTGGGGGAAGTTAAAGGTCTGCGTCACCAGGTCGGTGTACGTATTGTTCATTGAATTGTCCAGGTTATTGCGCTATTAAGTGGTTAACAAAAAAAAAGACGCCCCTGCAAAGGGGCGTCGAAGATAATCATTTTTTTTATTTCACTAAAGCGACGAGCTTCTTGAACGTCTCCGGTTCATTCATGGCCAGGTCGGCGAGGATCTTGCGATCGAGGCCGATACCTTTTGTCGCCAGCTTGTGAATGAACTGCGAGTAGGTCAACCCTTCCGCGCGCACGGCGGCATTGATACGGGCGATCCACAGCGTGCGGTATTCCCTTTTCTTCAATTTCCGGCCGACATAACGATACTGAAGACCCTTCTCCAGCACGTTCTTGGCAACGGTATATACATTCTTCCTTTTTCCGTAGAATCCTTTCGCTTCTTTCAAAATGCGTTTCCTGCGAGCCCGGGAAGCGACGGCGTTTACTGAACGTGGCATATCTAACTTACTTTAAAGAATTAATAATTAATTGACCTTCGGCGGACCCATATCCCGCCCCATGGCCCGCTTACTTGAGCCGCAGCAGGCGCTTTACGAAATCCGTATGGGAAGGGCTGACAAGACCTTTCTTGGCCATGTTGCGCTTGCGTTTCTTGGATTTCTTGGTGAGGATGTGACGTTTGAAGGACTTCTGGTAAGTGATCTCGCCGGTGCCGGTTACTTTGAACCGCTTCTTGGCACTCGAGTTCGTTTTGACCTTTGGCATTTTGAATGCTTTTGAGTGTTACCCGGATGGCGGCCCCGCACAGGCGGGACACTTATGGAGCCGGTTGGGCAATTAGCCTTCCTTTCGAAAGGAGTGCAAAGGTATAAAAAAAACCGCTATTGAGCGGTTTTTCCCATTTCTTTCTTTTTTTGAGCCAAAGGCTACGTAGTAGCCTTCTTTTTTTGAGCCAAAGGCTACGTAGTAGCCTTCTTTTTTTGAGATTTCGGGGCCCAAATGGCCAGCATCCGCTTACCCTCCATCTTCGGCATACCTTCCAGCACACCCGCATCATTGAGCCGCTCGGCAAACTTCAGAAGCAGCAGCTCGCCCCGTTCCTTGAATTGAATGGCGCGACCCTTGAACTGAACATAAGCCTTTACCTTATTCCCTTCCTTCAGGAACTTCTCGGCATGTTTCGCCTTGAAGTCGAAATCATGGTCGTCGGTATTGGGCGTGAAGCGGATCTCCTTCACTTCGGAGGTCTTGCTCTTGGCCTTTTGCTCCTTTTCCTTCTTCTTCTTCTCGTATAAGAATTTATTATAATCAATGATCTTACAAACAGGAGGATCGGCCGTCGGCGAGATCTCAACCAGGTCCAGCTGTTGTTCCTGGGCCATTTTCAGGGCTTCCTGGGTGGAATAGACGCCTACCTCTACATTGTCTCCGACCAGTCGTACCTGCGGCACTCTGATCATATGATTGGTACGATGTTCTTGTTGTTGTTCCTTTCTAAAACGTGGATTGAAATTCCCGCGTGGGGTTCTCGGTGGAAATGGCGGCATTTACAGTTTTTAAGTTCAACTTCCTTCCCTGACGGAAGCTGCTAATTTTTCTCTTTTTCAAAAATACGCCCTCAGGGATTCGGGGCGCGTTCAATTATCTCTTTTCGGACCTCGGCAATGAACTCTTCAATACCTTTCGTTCCCAGATCACCTTTTCCCTGGCGACGAACGGCTACTTTGTTCTCGCTCATCTCTTTTTCCCCAACGACCAGCATGTAGGGAACCCGGGCCAATTCCGTATCCCGGATCTTCTTCCCGATCTTCTCGCTCCGGTCGTCGACTTCAACACGAATATCCGCATTTTTCAGCAGAATCGAAAGATTTTGGGCATATTCCAGCGACTTATCCGTGATCGGTAAAACCTTTACCTGCAAAGGTGCAAGCCACACCGGAAACTTCCCTGCATAATGCTCCAAAAGGAAGCCGATGAACCGTTCATGGGTACCAAGGGGGGCACGGTGGATGATCAGCGGGGTCTCCATTTGGTTGTCCTTGTTGGTAAATTCCAACTTGAATCTCCGGCCCTGGGCGAAATCCACCTGGTTCGTCGCCAGGGTGAATTCGCGGCCGATAGTGCTATATATCTGGACGTCGATCTTCGGCCCATAGAAGGCGCCTTCGCCGGGCACCTCTACATATGGAGTATTCGTTCTGATCAGCACATCCCGTACCAAATCTTCTGTCTCCTTCCATAATTCCGGCTCGTCGATGTACTTCTGGCCCAGTTTCGCCGGATCGTGTGTGCTGAACCGCATCACGTATTTATCAACTCCAAATATCTTGAAGTACTTGAGATACATCTCGTTAACCGCCTTGAACTCGTCGAAGAACTGCTCCCGGGTGCAGTAAATATGCGCATCGTTCATGTGCAGGGCCCGCACCCGCATCAGGCCAAAAAGTTCACCGCTCTGCTCGTAGCGATAGCAGGTGCCATATTCGGCCAGACGATATGGCAGGTCCTTATACGATTTCTGCTCGGCCCCAAAGATCTTGTGGTGATGCGGGCAGTTCATTGACTTAAGGTAATACTTCTCACCCTCCAGCTCCATCGGTGGAAACATGCTGTCCTGGTAATAGGGCAGGTGACCGCTGGTGATGTACAACGACTCCTTGGCGATATTCGGAGTGACGACGCGCTTATAACCGGCTTTTAACTCGGTCTCTTTGGCCAGTTTTTCCAGCTCTTCGATGATCACCGCGCCGTTGGGCATCCAAAGGACGAGTCCGGGCCCCACCTGTTCGTCGAAGGTGAAGATACCCAATTCCTTTCCCAGCTTGCGGTGATCGCGCTTCTTGGCCTCTTCGATCATCGCCAGGTATTCGTCCAGTTCCTTTTGCGAGGGGAAAGTAACGCCATAGACACGCGTCAGCTGTTTGTTCTTCTCATCGCCCTTCCAAAAGGCCCCGGCGATATTGGTGAGGCGGATCGCCTTGATGAAGGAAGTGTTTGGAATATGCGGCCCGCGGCAGAGATCGGTAAAATTCCCCTGGGTATAAAAGGTGATCTGGCCGTCCTGCAGGTTCTCCAGCAGGTCCAGTTTATATTCATCTCCCTTATCCGCAAAATATTTGATCGCTTCCGCCTTACTGATCTCCTTACGGCGATATTCCTCGTTCTGTTTGGCCAGTTCGGCCATTTTCGCTTCCAGTTTCCGGAGATCCTCGTCGCCGATATGCCGGCCACCCAGGTCCATATCATAATAGAAGCCGCCGCTTTCGAGCGCCGGGCCGACCCAAAACTTCACGCCGGGATAAAGCGCTTCTACCGCTTCGGCCATCAGGTGCGCCGAAGAATGCCAGAAAGTGGATTTTCCGTCCGTGTCCGTCCAGGTCAGCAGCTTGAGCGTGGCATCCGTCGTGATGGGCCGGGTGGCGTCCCATACCTGCCCGTTTACATTTGCGGCCAATACTTTCTTCGCCAGTCCTTCGCTGATGGATTTGGCGATTGCCAATGCTGTGACGCCGCTCTCATACTCTCTGACGGCGCCGTCCGGAAAAGTGATCTTGATCATAAGGGTGCAAATTTAATCATTTCCACAAATGGTACGAGTTGCAATGAATTATTTACATAATTTGCCATATGCGGAGTTTTTTCTGGCTGTTATTGTGTATACTTCCCATTGCATCGCAGGCTCAGGACGTCACGGGGATCTGGCAGGGCCATTTCCGCTCGGCCGGCAGCACTACGATGCGAAATTCGGTATTTGATGACCGTTATAGATTCGAAGTGCAGATCGCCCAAAACGGAAAGGTCCTGGAAGGCGTAACCTATTCCTATCTCTCCACTTTTTTTTACGGCAAAGCTGCCGCGGCGGGCACCGTCAACGTGAGAACCGCCAAGGTGCTGCTACAGGAAGGCAAGCTGCTGGAATGCCGCAACAGCATGGGCGACGTCTGTATCATGACCTGCTTCCTGCAGTATTCGAAGTCCGGCGACGAAGAATTCCTGGAAGGCACCTATACGAGCATGAATGTGCGCGACTCGAGCAACTGCGGCCGCGGTACCGTCTTTCTCCATAAGGTGCCCATATCGGACTTCTATACGGAGCCCTTTGTAGCCAAAAGGGAAAAGGAGATCGCCGGGAACAAGCCCGCGGCCCCCGCGAAGCCGAACCTCAGCGCCGCCCCACTGCACAAACCGGCGACGCCGCACGCCACGGCAAAGAATACTCCGGCCACTCCAAAGGACCGGACCGGCGCAAAACCCGATCGGCCCGCCACTGCACGGACAAAGCCGCCGGCGCACCCGCCGGCCACTGCGCGAGCCACACCGCCAAATCCCTCGGCGCCGCCGCCGGTTGTAAGGCCCACACCCGAAAAGAACCCGCGGCCGATGGCAAAAGTGGATATGCCGAAACAATCGCTGCATACCGATATCGACAGCGGCGGCACGGGCATGGGAAAGAGATTCCCGACCATCGCGCCGCGGGTCTTGCAGGATCGCCAGAACCAGGTGGTCAAGACCATTACGGTCCATACCAACGAGATCACCCTGAACATCTATGACGACGGCGCAATCGACCACGACACGGTCTCGGTATACGTCGACAACCGGCAGGTGATCAACCACGCAATGCTCACCGACCGGCCGCTGATCGTAACGATCCATCTCGACGAGAACAGCGACTATCACGAAGTGGTCATGGTGGCCGAGAACGAAGGCGAGATCCCTCCCAATACTTCGCTGATGATCGTAAAGGCCGGGGACAAGGAGTATGAGGTCCGGATCACCTCCACCGAACAGAAAAATGCGGTCGTCAAATTTCAATACGTGAAATAAACCCCATGCGCCCCCAATCCCCTTTGATCCCCCTTCTCCTGCTTACCTTATCGGGCCTTTGCGCGAACGCGGAAGACGATCCTGGAGGCATCTGGAAGGGAACGCTCACCCAGGGACCGGGAGGCTGCTATCCCAACTATTTTCTCGAACTGCAGATCACCCTCGCGGGCGACCGGATCACGGGCAAGGCCTACGACTATTACGACAAGACCCACTATGTGAAGATGAGCTTCACCGGCCGCTATAACGCCCAGACACACCGGATGGTGCTCATCGAGGACCGCGTGCTGGAAGCGAATATCCCTACCGACTGCCAGCCCTGCGTCAAGACGTACGATCTGAATTATGCCCGCAACGGAACGCTCGAAGAGCTGAACGGAGACTGGAAAGGCGTGTACTCGGACAAGAAGCTCGTCTGTCCGCCGGGAAAGATCAGGCTCCGGAAAGCGGCACTCTCCGATTTCCCCGTGGACGTGGAGCAAAGCGACACGCTGGCCGGCGTCCAGGCCGCACTGCATTTGCAACCCCGGGAAAAAGAGGTGGTAAAAACGCTGACGGTGAAAAGTTCGTCCATTAAGATCGACCTTTATGATAACGCGGAGATCGATCACGACACGGTCACCGTGCTGGTGAACAACAAAGTCTTGCTTTACCGCCGGATGCTGACCGATCGCCCGCTGACGGTAACTTTCAATGCCTTTGCCAACCTCCCATACGAAGTAGTGATGTATGCCGACAATCTCGGCGATATCCCGCCGAATACCGCGCTGATGATGATTACCGCCGGCGACCAGAAATTCGAGGTCTTTCTTTCCTCCACGGAAACCAAAAGCGCGGCGGTTAGGATCGTTTATAGGCCTTAATGGGTCGGGAACGAATCCACCAGCTCCCCGCAATGCAGCATTTTAGCCTTGTAAGTCGGATGCTTGTTCCCCAAATAGGGATTTATCACCGTCGAAGTATTGCTAAGCCAGTAGGCCGGGATGCTGTCGCTGAACGCCATGGGGCATTTGATATGATAGATCTCACCCTGGTCATACCGGACGGTCCGAAGCAGGTTGTACAGCTCTTCGGTCATCAGGTCGAAGGAATGTCGCCGGGCTTCGATGCCCGTTTCCCCGGCAAACCCCTTGGCGTCGCCGCTGAGGCTGGCCGCCAGGCTCCTGGCTGTGAGGAGGATACCGCTGTCGGCCTTGATCAACTGGACCGGCAGGCTGTCGGCCCTGGCAGACAGCGCATAAGCCGCCTGGTCGGCCTTCAGGGTGTCCCAATCGACGAGCGCGTCCCGAACGGCATAATAGCTATTGAGCATAACGGCAAACGAATCGTTAAAAGCGCCGGTGGTCCTGGCAATGGCAAGGGGCTTGTCGGCCGGTTCCGAAGGGCGCACGGGCTTATCCGAGAGCAGCTTCCAGGCGAGAAAGCCCGCCGCAAGGAAAACAATGGCCAACAGGATGAACTTCTTCATTGATCGGATTTTGACGCAAGGTACGGATTTAGTTAAATTTGCACCCATGTTAGCAGGACTGCAGAACGTAACTTTTGAATTCGGGGCCCGGGTCATCGTGAAAGACGCCACCTGGCATATCCAACCCAACGAACGCATCGGATTGATCGGCTATAACGGAACGGGAAAATCCACCCTATTGAAACTATTCGCCGGCGACTATACGCCCTCCGAGGGCACCGTAGAGCGCAGCCGGAGTACGACCATCGGGTATCTTCACCAGGACCTCCTGAGCTTCGACACCAATGGCTCCATCCTCGAAGTGGCCATGACGGCCTTCGAACGGGTCCTCCAGTTGGAAAAAGAGATCGAGGAACTCGGCAAACAGCTCGAAAAAGATCATGAGAATAACGATCTGTTGATCAAGTATACCGATGCCCTCCATGAAATGGATACGCTGGACGGCTATACGATCCACCACCGGACGGAAGAGATCCTGCAGGGATTGGGTTTCGCGAATTCCGATCTGCAGCGACCCTTCCGGGAATTCAGCGGGGGCTGGCGGATGCGCGTCTTGCTGGCCAAGATGATCCTGCAAAAGCCGGACCTGCTGTTGCTGGACGAACCGACCAACCATATGGACCTTCCCTCCATCGAATGGCTGGAGAAATATTTGCAACATTACCAGGGTTCGGTCGTGATCGTCAGCCACGACAAGTATTTTCTCAACCGGATGGTAACGAAGATCGTAGAGCTGTACCAGAAAGAACTCCATATCTATAACGGCAACTACAGCTTCTACGAGACGGAGAAAGTGCAGCGCGTGGAGTTACAGCAGCGGGCCTTCGAGAACCAGCAGGACTATATCCGGCAACAGGAGCGCTTTATCGAGCGGTTCAAAGCGAAGGCCAGCAAAGCCGCCGCCGCACAGAGCGCCATGAAACGGCTGGAGAAGATCGACCGCATCGAGGATGTCGAGATCGAACGCCCCAATATCAAGATCAATTTCCGGGTGGACAAGACACCGGGACGAGTCCTGGCCACCCTGAAGAACGCCACCAAACATTTCGGGTCCATCGATATCGTGGACAATGCCTTCGCCGAGATCGACCGCGGTGACAAGATCGCCCTCATCGGGGCCAACGGGAAGGGAAAGTCGACGGTCCTGCGGATGATCGCCGGGACCGAACCCTTCGAAGGCGAACGCGTCTGGGGACATAATGTCGAAGAGAGTTTTTACGCCCAGCACCAGCTGGAAGCGCTGGACGTCAACAATACCCTGCTGGAAGAGATGCAGCTCTGCGGAAGTCAGAAGACCGACCTCGAGCTGCGGGTTCTGCTCGGCTGTTTCCTGTTCAGTGGCGACGACGTCGACAAAAAGATCAAGGTGCTCAGCGGCGGCGAGAAGGCCCGGGTCGCACTGGCCAAGACCATCGTGAGCAAGGCCAATTTCCTGTTGTTGGACGAACCGACCAACCACCTCGATATGCATTCCTGCGATCTGCTGATCGAGGCATTGAACCGCTATGAAGGCAGCTTCCTGCTGGTGAGCCACGACCGGTATTTCATCTCGAAGACGGCCAATAAGATTTGGGAGATCGAAGATCACCAGATCCGGGAGTTCAAAGGCACCTATGAGGAATGGGTGGACTGGAAGGAACGGAACGTGGCGGCCAAAGCAGCGCAGGCGCAAGCCCCTGCACCGGCTCCCGCACCTGTCAAATCCGCACCTCCCCCGGCTCCCGTAAATAAGGAAGCAAAAAAGGAATTGCAGAAACAACAGCGCCTTTTCCAGGAGCTCGAGCAGAAGATCGCCAAATTAAACACCCAGAAGGACGCATTGGAAGCATCCCTGGCCGATCCGGCTACGTATTCAGATAAAAATAAATTTGTCAAAGCCGAATCGGACTATAAAAAGACAAGCGAGGAATTGGACAAGGCCAACCGTCAATACGAGCAGGTCTTCGATGCCATCGTCGAGCTGGAAAAGGCACTTTGAAACCTCCCTCATGAAACATTGGTCGCTCATCGCCATCCTGCTGCTGTCCTACGGTTGGGCGCACGCCCAGCCGGGTCCGAGACCAAAGATCGGAGTGGTGCTCAGCGGCGGCGGGGCCAAGGGCCTCGCGCATATCGGCATCCTGAAGGCGATTGATTCAGCCGGGTTGAAAGTCGACTATATAACAGGCACCAGCATGGGCAGCATCATCGGCGCCCTCTACGCGATCGGCTATTCGGCGGACTCCATCGAGAAGATATCCCGCCGGATCGACTGGGGACTGCTCCTCTCCAACCAGTCCAGCATGCGAAGCATGATCATGGACGAAAAGGACGAGTACGGCCGGTATGACGTCGAGCTGCCCTGGGTGAACCACGCCTTCCGCCTGGCTACCGGCGTCATCGAAGGCCAGGAGCTGTGGCTGAAATTCTCCGAGCTGTTCCGCCCGGTGTATAAGATCAAGGACTTTTCCCAATTCTCCATCCCCTTTAAATGCATTGCCACGGATGTCTCGACGGGCGAAGCCGTGGTGCTGGACACCGGCGAGATCGTGTCGGCGATCCGCGCAAGCATGGCCATCCCTTCCGTCTTCACCGCGGTGGAGTACGGTCATCAGAAGCTGGTCGACGGCGGCGTGGTCCGCAACTTCCCCGTGAAGGACGTCCGGGAGATGGGCGCCAATATCGTCATCGGGGATAACGTGGCGGGACCCCTGCGAAAGCCGGAGCAGGTGACCAACGCCCTGCAGGTGCTGTTGCAGGTGGCCTTCTTCCGCGAGGCGGCGGACACCCGGACGCAGATCCCCCTGTGTGATATATACGTCCACCAGCCGCTGGAAAAATTCACGATGGGCAATTTCAGCGATGCCGACGAGATCATCGCCGATGGAATAGCCGAGGGCCGGCGGCTCTATCCCCGCCTTAAGGCGCTGGCGGACTCGCTCAACGCCATCTATGGCCCGCAGGAAGGGGTCAGGAACCGGCTGCCGGCCGTGCATCCCATCAAGATCTCCTCCTACGAAGTAAAGGGGCTGAAGAATACCAGCCAGGGTTTCTTCATCCAAAGCATGGACCTGCAGACCAACCATTACTATACCGCGGACAACCTCGCGCGGATGGTTCGGCGGGCCTTCGGAACCCGTTATTATAACCGGATCAACTATGCATTGGAACCGCTGCCCGACAGCACCGCCCGGATCGACTTCGATGTATCGGAAAATCCGCTGACCTTTGCCAAGCTTGGGCTCAACTACAACCAGTTCAGCGGCATCAGCGCCATCCTCAACCTCACCAGCCGGAACTTCTTTACACCTACCTCGCGTAGCCTCGTCACGATGAACCTCGGGCAAAACTTCCGGATCCGCGCCGAACACCTTCAATATTTCAGCCGCCGCGCCAATTTCTCCTTCACCATCGGCCCACAATTGGATCAATTCAAGATCACAACCTACAACACTGCCTACAAGGAGGCAGGTCTCTACAACCAAAGCTACTTCCGTGGGGACGGCCATTTCGGCTATTCCACCAACCGGGACCTCACTGTCGGGCTGGGCAGCCGATGGGAATATATCGACTACGATCCCTCCATCACGTCGAGCCTCGACTTCAAGGGGAATAACAGTTTCGTCACCAGCTATTTCTTCATCCGCAGCAATACGCTGGACCGCCCTTTCTACCCGCGACGGGGCCTGAAGTTCGATATCGAGGCCGATCATGTCTTCGAGCAGACGCCGAATATCCATACTTTCGGGTCCAGCGTCGTCCGCAGCGATACCAGCTTCTCCTCGCACCCTTACCAGCGGTTCCTGGTCGGGTATGACCAATACGTCCCGCTGGCCGGTCGGTACACGCTGCAGGTGCACCTGCAGGGCGGGCTCAATCTTCATTACCATAGCAATGTCATGAACGAGTTCAGCATCGGGGGGCTGACGGAGCAGTTCCATAACCAGGTGACCTTCGCCGGGCTTCGCGAAGGCGCCTTTTATTCGGCTAGCATCGCCGGCGGCGGACTGGCGCTGCGTTACCAGCTATATAACAATGTGATGCTCACAGGACGCGCCAACATCCTCTTCAATAACTTTTTGTACAAGAGCAACTTCTTCTCCACACCCGACTTCCTGTCGGGCTATGCGCTGACCTTTACCTATCATTTTGCGCTGGGCCCGCTGGAGCTCAGCGCTATGTATTCCGACCAGTCAAGGGAGGTCATCGGGTATATTAATATCGGGATTCCGTTCTAAGGCTTTGAACCGCAATTTTATTCCCGGGACTTTATAAAATCGCTTACGATATAGCTCATCAGCTTTCCGCTGGACGGGTTGGAGCAACCGTTGCCCACGCAGACCGCGCCTTCGCAGACGTGGAGGTAGGCTATCTTCGAGTCGATCGCGGCAAAAGTGACGTATTGGCGGGCATGCAGGGGGGTGAGCCCCGAAGGAGGGAGGCCCGCGCCCGGCAGGTGGGCGACGGCGTCGAGGTCCAGCTCGAGACCGATATAATTATCGTCCGTAAAACCTGTGGCGTGCGCAACGGCCTGGGGGAATGTCCTTTTTTCAAGCACGAAGATGTCCTCGTAGGTGATACAGTCGACAAAGGGATTGTTAAGGATATCGGACCAGACATTCTGCGGGAGATGGTTCTCATGCACCCCGACAACGCAATATTTCACGAGGTATCCATCTTCTTCGGCATACCGGAAAGGATTGCCGCTGTGACGGCCATCCGCCGGGCTGAATTCAGGCTGGGCGTCGAGGTTGATCGCATTGATCTGGGCCAGGGGCGTCAGGCCGGCTTTCTGTAATCCCTTTGCCGCCCCTTTTATCAGCGGATAAGCATTGTTATGGCCTCCGCCGATCACGATGGGTATCTTTCCCGCGGCGGTGATGATCCGGATCACGGGTTCAACCGCTTCGTCGATGGACTGCACGGCATGACGATAGGCCATCAGCTTTTCCTCGCTGCCGGCAGCGTAGGTCTCGATGAGGGTCGACAGGTCGCTGAAATCGAAATACCCAAGCGCGAGGACATTCGCGCCGGTCAAAAAATCATTGCTTTCGATGTTGAAAAAGCTTCTCAGGAAATAGTTCCAGGCGGTCTCGCCGCCGCCAAGCCCCTCCATGGCGCGGATGCCGATGTCTTCCGGGATGCCCAGCAATACATATTCGGCGGGCGACTTTTCGATCGAAGCCTGTATATTGGCCGGGTCCGCCGCCACCAGCACCACCTCTCCCAGCCGGGTCTCAAATCTGCGGATCTTTGTATAGGACAGGACATCCGATTTGCTGAAGACCCTTAACTGTGGCATGGCGTTGATTTTCCCTCTGAATATACGAAGAATTTGGGGTAGCGCCTCAGGACCCGATCTTTCCATCTACGATCTTGAGTATCTCCGCTTCAGCGCGCAACGTCTCCTGCTGGATGCTGGTGCCTTTTGCGATCACATCCGCCACATACTGTTTATCCTCATACCCCGCCGCATTGATCCTTACGTTCAAAAAGGCCCCCAGCACGGCTGCCCGGGCGCAGAGCGCTCCGACGCCGGCATCGGAAACCGAATTGGGGTTGCCGGTTTCGGCCATGGCCCTGATCAGAGCCATGCTCCCTGCCGCGACTTCCATGACCCGGAACGGAACTTCAATCGCCATCTTTGTCGCCTGCTGGATCGCTGCTGTCCGGGCGGCCTTTTCTTCCGGCGTCGCTTTGGGCAGGCCGAAGGCGGCCATAATAGCGTTGAAGGCGCGGGTATCGGCGTCGACCAGGCGCATCAGCTCGTCCTTGTATTTTTGGCCTTTGTCCGCCCAGTCGCTGAACTCCTTCCAGCGGCTGTCCCAGCCCTTCTTATGAGAAGAGAGATTGGCCACCATCGTCGCCAGGGAAGCCCCGAGGGCGCCGACATACGCGGAGACCGAGCCGCCGCCGGGCGCCGGGCTCTCGCTGGCCGTCTCGTCGGCGAAATCGTTCAACGGCATGCGCACGAGGCGTTCGTTGGAGGCATCGCGCAGCAGGTATTCGATGATCCGCTCTTCCGGTTTAAAAGGGCCGAGCTCGTCGAGCCCCATCGAGAGGATGGCGATACGGATCAGCTCCTTTTCGCTGACGCCGGTGCTGCGCTGCTGTTTTTCGAGGAAATAGCGGCCGGCATCCAGCATGGATTGCAGCGGGATGAGCCCCACCAGTTCGCTGCCCGTAACCCGGAGTCCGCGTTCGGCGGCCTTGCGGCATACCTCGTCAAAGGCGATATGCACCGGCGTGACGCGGATATTGGTCAGGTTCATGGAGATCTGCGCCATGCCGTACTCTTCGATGTACCAGCCGATGGCCTTTACGGATTTGAGGGTACCGGGTACCTGGGTCGATTTTTCGCCTTCCTTCACGGTCCGGCCTGCCTCGCGGACGTCAAAGGCAACGGCGTTGGCGCGGCGGGTAGAAGTAGTATTCAGATTGACATTATAGGCGACCAGGAAATCCCGGGCTCCGATGACCGTGCCGCCGCGGCGGGCGTCGAATTCGGCCGGGCCGAAGTCCGGCTTCCACTCGGGGAGCTTGATCTTCTTGAAGAAACCTTCATATTCACCGGCGCGGATGACCGAGAGGTTATCGCGCCGTTTGTCGGTCTGCGCGGCCTCGTAGAGGTACACCGGGATCTGCAGCTCCTCGCCCACCCTTTTGGCGAGACGTTGCGCCCAAACGGCCGTCTCCTCCATCGTAATGCCCGCAATGGGGATCAGCGGACATACATCGGTCGCGCCCATGCGCGGATGTTCGCCGGTATGGTTGCGCATGTCGATCAGCTCGCCCGCCTTTTTGATCGCCAGGAAGGCCGCGTCGATGACGGCCTGCGGGTGGCCGACGAAGGTGACGACGGTACGGTTCGTGGCCTTGCCGGGGTCGACATTCAGGAGCCGGACGCCGGGAACGGCTTCGATCCCGGTCGTGATCTGTTTTATCGTTTCGGGGTTACGTCCTTCGCTGAAGTTCGGCACGCATTCGATGATGGGATCCATACTATTCTTTTATTAATGGCAATCGCTATAAGCGGCGGCAATATAGCAAAAAGTCGTTTAATGTTCTTCGCCGACCGGACCGATCGGTTCGGACCGCCGCCGCGGGCGGATAAAATCCAGCGGGGCGCTTTTGAAATAGCGCCAGAGGATACCAAGGAACTCGGGATACTCGTGCAGCCGGATGCCGCGGCTGCGAACCGCCACAATGAAAGCAAGCGAGAAACTCGAAAGAAAATTGAAGAAGCCGATGCCGAGCACGCCGGCGATAACGGCGGCAAGGTAGCGCGGATGATCCAGGATGGCAGGGCCGAATCCATAGACGCCCAGCGAGGTATTACCCGCGGAGATAGTGATATGGCGGATATCGAAATGGATACCGAAGATCTCGCCGAAGAAGCCGGCCATCCCGAGAAAAAAGCCGAGGCAGATATTGCCGGCGAGGGCGCCGGCATGTTTCTCCACATAGTCGGCAACCCGCTTCAGCCGCTTCGCGGGCATCGAGAGGCGGAGAATGGGATGCGTCTGCAAGCGGCGGCTGATGTGACCGTACCGGATCTTGTTCTGAACATAGCCGGCGATGATGCCGCTGAGGAAGAGGAAGACGCCGGTATTGCAGGCATACAGCAGCGAGAGGCTGTGCCAGGGATGCTGGTCTTCGAGCATCTTCAGGGCGGCGGCGCCCTCCACGAGCTTGCGGCCGGATATTTCTTCATAGCACCAGGCGATAAGCCAGCCGCCGGGGAAAACGATCAGCAGATTGCCCACAAAGGAAGCGATCTGGCTCCGGCTCACCTTGGCCACGGTGACCGCCAGGTTGTAGAGATTGGGCTGATGGGTGTTCTTCCGCGTATCCAGCGAGCCGGCGACCGCACTGGCAGTGAACGCGGGCTGCTTGGTCGCAAGCGTGGTATGGGTCTCTTCGATAAGGATAAATCCCAGGCTATAGTTGATGCTATAGGCGAAGCCATGCCAGAAAATGGCCATGGGTATCCTGGTGAGCAGGTTCTTGATCAGCACAACCCCGCAGATCCAGGCCCCGCCGCCCATCGCGCTACGGAGCATCGCGCGGTATTCCGGCCAGGTGGAGGTGATGTACTTGTCGCCCTTGGCGCCCTTGTGCTCGGCGATCTGGTAAGCGAGATAGCCCATCGACTGGGACATAAATTCGAAGATGCTGTTCTTGCGGTTCTCATTGCGGATCAGCATCCGGAAGAAGTCGACGAATTTCCCCGTGTCCATCTGCTGATCTTCATCCAGCAGATCGAGCAGGATCGTCATCCGCTCGAGCCGGTTTGTCAACAGGAGCAGCATATAGGTTTGATGTAGGCTGGCGCCATGTTCGGTGTGATTTTCCCGGATATGTTCGATGCATTCATGGCACCAGCCGATCTGCTCTTTGATCTCCATAGCCGCATCACTCCCCTCCTCCAACCGACGAACAAGATAACTCTGAGCGACAAAGGGGTTCTCCTCCCGATATTGTTCCGGGATATAATTCAGCACGTCTTTTTCGAGCCCCAGCTGCGCCACCTGGAAAGAAAGCGTGTTGAGCGAAAGCAGCAGTTGGCGAAGGATGCGGCGGTCGTCGATATGCAGCGAAAGCCCGAGGCATTCGAAGAAGGCGATCCAGCCGGCCCGCGGGATATCCTCCACCCAGGTGTAATCGCGGTTGCGGAAGAAAACGCGGTTGAGCACGTACAGGAAATCATTCTCCGGCTGCAGGGGCGGCAGCAGCTTGTGCCGGAGCCGGCCGAACAGTTCCTGCCAGAAGCCGCGGGCGAGCGGCATCCCGCTTTCCATCAGGGCCGGGGAAAGGTCGGTGCGAACCAGCTGTGAGAGGACGGCATGCTGAAGACAACTCAGCACGATCGGCCGTTGGCGGAGAATAGCCGTAACGGCAGTCAGATTTTCAGCCGCATTGCGATGTCCCCGATGCGGCCGGACGACGGCAAAGAAAGACACGAGGAAATCCAGTCCCGCCTCGCTGTCGCCGATGGAAAGCACGGTACTGCGTCCGGAGACGGTCTCGATAAAATCAGGTTTCGTCTTTTTCTTAGCCAATAAACTCTCCTTTTATCATAACCCGGTCGATCAAATTCGAACCAAAAGCATAGGGCAGATACGCCAGCGAAGGCACAGGCTTGGTGACAAGGAGGTTGGCGATCTTGCCGACGGCGATACTTCCAAGGCTCTCGCCCAGCGACATCGCGCAGGCCCCATTAAGCGTAGCGGCATTGATCGCCTCTTCCGGCAGCATGCGCATCCCGGTGCAGGCCATCGCCACCACGAGGTTCATATTTCCGCTCGGCGAAGAACCTGGGTTGAAGTCGGAAGCCAGCGCGATCGCACAGCCCGCGTCGATCAGCGCGCGGGCGGGCTGGAAAGGCATGCGTAAAAAAAAGGCCGCTGTAGGTAGCAGCGTGCCGATGGTCGGCGAAGCCGCGAGGACCCGGATGGCTGCGTCGTCCATCGTTTCCAGGTGATCGACGGACAAGGCCCCGAGTCCAACGCCCGCCTCCACCCCACCCGACAAATGCAATTGATTCGCGTGGATCTTGGGTTGCAGCCCGACGGCTAGCCCCGCGCGAACGATCATCCCGGTCTCCGGAACACTGAAGAATCCCTCCTCGCAGAATACGTCGATATAGTCGGCCAGGCCTTCGGCAGCGATCGCCGGCAGCATCTCGCGGATGATCAGGTCGATGTACCCGGCATGGTCCTGCCGGTAGGCCTCGGGATAGGCATGGGCGCCGAGAAAGGTCGCCTTGATCGAAAGGGAAGACCGCTCTTTGAGCCGTTTGATCACCCGCAGCATCTTCAGCTCTCCTTCTACCGTGAGTCCATAGCCGCTCTTTATCTCGATGGCGCCGGTGCCCAACCGGGAGAGCTCTTCCAGCCGCTGCCAGGCGGTGGTAAACAGCCGGTCTTCGGAGGTGTCGGCCAGCCGCCGGGCGGAGTGGAGGATGCCGCCGCCCTTTGCATTGATCTCCGCATAGCTGAGCCCCTTGATCTTGTCGATGAATTCCGATTCGCGGCTGCCGGCGAAGACGAGATGGGTGTGGCTGTCGCACCAGGCGGGAAGAACAGAACAGCCCGTGGCGTCAAACCCCTCCGAAGTCCCCGTCAGCAGGGCCAGGTCGGGGGGCAGCGCCCGCATAGGTCCAAAAGCTGCGATGCGGTCGCCTTCGATATGTATCCAGGAATTATCTATAACGGGTAGTTGGGCGAGATCCGCGCCGCGTAACGGGGCTGTGTCCGCGCGGACACCCGCGAGTTGCCGGATATTGAAGATCAGCCGTGATGACATGCCGGCAAGATAGGTTTTTCCGCCAAATCAAAGAAAATCCGCCTTATCCAGCTTGCGGCCGATCCGGCACGCAGCATTGATCAGGCCGACATGACTATATGTTTGCGGAAAATTTCCCCACTGCGACCCATCGGGCGTAGCGTCCTCGCTGAAGATACCGAGATGATTGGCAAAGCCCAACAATTGATCGAGCCGGCGGACCGCGTCATCGATCCGGCCCACACAGGCAAGGGCGTCGACATACCAGAAGGCACAGACCAGGAAAGTACTCTCGGGAAACCCAAAATCATCGTAGTGTTTATACCGGTAGAAGAGCCCGTTTTCGGTCAGCAGCTCATTTTCCAATGCAGCGATGTGATCGCGGGCCCGGGCCCCCTGGTGATCGAGATAGTCCATGGTGATCATCGAGAGGGTGCTGGCGTCGAGATTGACCGATCCGATCGCCTGCGTGTACAGCCGGCGTTCGGGATCATAGGCCTGCCCGATCAGTCCGTCGGCGGCATCGGCCAGCCGGAGGGCCTTGCGCATCCCATCCTGGTCGCCGAATGCAAAAGCCAGCTTATAGGCGGCCTTGGCGCCTGCCCAATGAAACAGCAGCGTATACGTATGCACCTGCACCTCGTTGCGAAACTCCCAAAGCCCGGAATCGGGGACCTCGAGGGTCCGCTCGATCTGCGCGAGCAGCCAGGGGACGATCTTCGCATAGCTGCTTTTCTTGGGGAAGATCAGCCGTTTGTCGAGAAACAGCGGCAACAGGCTCACCAGCACCTGGCCGTAGACATCATGCTGGGACTGGATATAGGCCTTGTTGCCGATACGCACCGGCCGGTTACCAAGGTATCCGGGAAGGTCGAGGCTCAGCTCGAACAGCTTCTTGTCGCCCGCGATGGAATACAGCGGCTGCAGCGAATCGGTGGCATTCAGCAGGATATTATAGATGAAGTCGAAGTATTTCTCGAGCTCTTCGAAGTGGCCGATCTGGTTGAAGGCGCTGAGGGTATAGTGTGCGTCGCGGAACCAGCAATAACGATAGTCCCAGTTGCGGGTGCTGTCGTGAAACTCCGGCAGCGAAGTGGAGCCGGCGGCGATGATCCCGCCCGTATCCTCGTATTGATGTAGTTTCAGCACCAGCGCCGACCGGATGATCTCCTCCTGGTAGATATCGGGCAGATAACAGCTCTTTACCCAGGCCTGCCAATCCCCGACGGTCTTGCGGATGAATTCCTCGGCGGTCTCCTTCAGCGGCGCCTCCAGCGGCTCGCCGTAGGTAAGGACGAGATAGCGGTCCTGGTCGAGGATAAAGGATTTCTCCTTCTCGATATAAGTCAGCGGCACATCGGTGGTCAACCGCACCTGCTGGTCGAGGTTGAGATAGCGGATATGATTGCTGGCAATGACCGATTCGGGAATTTGCCTCCCATAGTCCCCGCGAGGCTGGCAACAGACGGTAATGGCCGGTGTACCCGACAGCCATTCTATCTTGCGCACCAGCATCAGCGGCCGGAACTGCCGGTCGTAGATGCGCATCCGCGGGGCGCAGTCCCTGACGACGAAGCTGCCGTCGGCGCCGGTGAATTCCGTGCACAGGACATTCGTGTTGGTAATATAGTATTGTCGGGACGTATACCCCTCATCCGTAGGCCGTACGTAAAAATGGCCGCCGTTGTCTTCATCGAGCAACGAGCCAAAGAGGAAGCTGCTGTCGAATCTCGGCAGGCACATCCATTTCACATCCGCGCGGGTATCGATATAGGCGAGGTAAGAACAGTTACCGATTACGCCCATGTTATACTTATGAATCGGCATATTTGGTTTCGGGGAGTTGCGCGGACGAAGCGGTCTCGGCCGTCAGCTGGTTCAAGATGGGTAATACCTGCTGTTGCGACAGGATGGTATACTGTGCCGCCGAAGCGCCGTTGTTCACCTTGATCGTATAGGCCTCTCCTTCGAGGGCTTTGAACATGTCTTCGTCCGTGGTGTCGTCACCCATGCAGAGCCCGAAGTCGGGGTCCATCTCGCCGACGATCTTCAACGCGGTGGCGCCCTTGTCGAATCCTGCGATCCTCACCTCCACGACCTTGTTGCCGTCGATCACCTGCAGCGTGGTATTCTGGATCAGCTGGGAGAGCGTATTGAGCAGCTCGCGGCTACGGGAAAAACCCAGGCCCGCCTGCGTATTCCGGTAGTGCCAGGCGATGGTGTTCGTCTTTTCCTCGATAAAGGAGCCGGCGCAACGCAGCACGAACAGCTGCATGATCCGCCGGATCTCATCCTTCCACAGATCGGACACCGAAACCATCTGCTGCCACGAGCCGCCGCGCATCTTGAAGCTCGCCCCATGCTCGGCGACAAGCGTGATATTGAACTCCCCGAGCCAACGGTCCAGCGAGGAGAGATCGCGGCCGCTGATGACGACGACATGGTTCTTCGCATCCGTCGAAAGCCGGTGCAACAGCTCCTTCACCGCATTATCCGGCGCGGCCTCGGATGGTATCCGCGAGAAGGGCACCAGCGTCCCGTCATAGTCGAGCAGCAGGCAGCGGTTGCTGCTTCGCTGGTAGTGCTTGCGGATGGCGGCGATCGACTTCTCGTCGAGCAGCTTTACCTTCTGCTTCTGCTGTTCCAGCTTCACCTGCGCCAGCTGATCCATAAAATCGTTCACCCATTTCAGGACATCGTATTCCTGGATGCGGCGCTGCATCAGCGAGATGCGGTTTCGTTGCTCGTACAGAGGCATCGCGAGGGCGCGCGTGATGGAGGAAGCCACGTCGGAGGTATCCGTCGGGTTCACGAGGATGGCCTCGCTCAGCTCGCTGGCCGCGCCGGCCAGCTCGCTTAGGATCAGCACCCCCCGGCCGAGGCTGGCGGCCACATACTCCTTGGCGACGAGGTTCATCCCGTCGCGAAGTGGAGTGATAAGGGCCACGTCCGCAGCCTGGTAAAGGGCGATCAGCTCATTGAAGGGAAGGTGGTTATACCTGTAGATGATGGGTTGCCAGCTGATGGAGGAGAACCGGCCGTTGATGGTGCCGATCTTCTCTTCGATCGTCTTTTTCCGTTCGTTGTAGGCAGGGATCGTATCCCGCGACGGGACGACATTGAGGATAAAGACCATCTTCTCCCGCCACTCGGGGTAGCGCTCGAGGAAGTGTTCGAAGCCGCTCAACCGCTGCATCAACCCCTTCGTATAGTCGAGGCGGTCGACCGAAAAGATGATCTTCTTATCCGGAAAGTTGTCCAATACCCGGTTCCGCAGCTGCTCGACCTCGGGATCGGCCGCCGCCTGGTGGAATTTATTGTAGTCGATACCGATGGGGAACAGATCGATCCGCACAAGCCGGTCCTGGTATTGGAGGTTGTGAAAATAGCTATCCACGCCGAGCAGCATTTTCACCGACTGGAGGAAATGCTGAACGTAGTCATAGGTATGGAAGCCGATGAGGTCCGCCCCCATAACGCCCTGCAACAGGATCGTTTTCCACTCGGTGGGCAGGAGACGGAAGATCTCGTAGGACGGAAAGGGAATATGAAGGAAGAAGCCGATGGTCGCTTCCGGTCTTTTTACCCGAAGCAGGTGCGGCAGCACCATGAGCTGGTAGTCGTGGATCCAGACCCGGTCGTCCGGCCGCAGGATCGGGATGAGCTTCTCGGCAAAGAGCTGGTTCACCTGCACATAGGCGTCGAAATACTGGCTCTCATAGTTGGCCAGGGAGGTGAAATAGTGGAAAAGCGGCCAGAGCACGGAGTTGGAAAAGCCGTTGTAGTAGTTGTCATACAAGTCTTTATCAACAAAAACCGGGAGGATGTCAAAGTCCTGGCTGGCGGCATGGGCCGCAACCACCTGCTCCCAGTCCTCCTGGGGAAAATCCGCCACACCCATCCACATCTTCTCCGTGATCTCTCCCCGTTGGCCGGTTGTGCTCTCGAAATAACTCTTTATGGCTGATACCAATCCCCCCGAACTTTGGCGCAGGGACACCGTGTCCCCTTCTTTGTCCAACGAAAATGGCAATCGATTGGATATTATGATTAAGCGACCCATGTCGCTACCCCTCCAACAATGGGGCCAACAAAATAAAAAGAGCCCCCGCAGGGACTCTTTTGCTATCGATAGTTCAGAAAGATCAATGCGTTTGCAGGCCCGGCTTCACGCTGTTGGACGTGACCTGGTAGTTCGACGACAGCCGCGCAATCTCATGAGGCGTCAGCACCCGGTTGTACAACCGGATATTATCCAGTTTCCCGGGCATATTTCCATTATAATTCGGGTCATTCCACCAATTGCCGATGACCACTTTCGAGTTCGGGCAGCAGACCACTTTATGTCCCAGGCCCTGGCGATGGATCTTCAGGACGCCGTTAATATAGATATCGAGCGCTCCTTTATGATAGATGGCGATACTGTTGTACCAGGCGCCCGGAACAGGAGTCCAGTTTGTAGTGTCGACAATGCTGTAATTATCGATCGTGCCGTAGCCGCTACACCCGATCGAGGAATCTCCGATACCCATAGCGTAATTGGTAGGGACGCCGAGTAGGGTAAACCCGATATTGAAGCTTGGGGCCAGCCCTGTTGCCGGGTCGACCATGCTGATAAATGAACAGGGCCTGACGGTGTTGACCATGAAACCAAAGGAGAGCGAGAAAGCAGTATCGAATTTGATCGATCCGTTGTTGGTGACATAGATAGTTTCTCCATTGCCGGTGGCGCCAAAGGCATTATTGGCGTACCCATGGGCGTCATAGGTCAGGACGCTGCCATAAGCCGTGGTCTGATTACCGTTCCCGCTGGAGTCGGCAATATTCCCCGAGAACGGCAGGTAAAGCAAAAGACCCTGGGTCAAATTGACGGTGGAATCCGGTTTGCTGGCGTAGAGGGTATCGATACTCGTCGTAGTATCATGTTTGACTACCGTTACCGTGTCATGTACGGGTGGGATAACAGGGTTCTTGGTACAGCCGACAGAGAAGATCAGGCCCATGAAAGCGGCCATTCCAACGAGGGTTAGGATCTTGGGTTTTGTCATAAGAGATCGCATTTAGACGACAAAATATAAAAAAAAGGCAGGTTTCAGCCAGGATTCCATAAATGTGCAGTTTTTGGCGATTTCCGTGTTAAAAACGCGTCATGGCGAGCGAAATTGCCCGTTACTAAAAAGAGCCTCTTCCGAGGCTCTTTGTTAGATAGGTTGGGAGTATTAATGATTAATGGTGATCAGTTGGGAGCGGATGACAGGCAGAACGAATGTACAAAATGGCCTGATTGCCGGCCGGAACATTTAACAGACGTGTAAAATGAAGGATAACTGCGTCGAACCAGGGAATAACCGTGTCGCGGACAGGTTCATTTTATGCTATCGCCAGAGGTCAGCGCCGGGTTTGCAAACCAGGTCCGGAACTATTGGAATTCACCTGGTAGTTGCCGGAAAGGGTGGCTATCTCATGCGGCGTCAGCACGCGATTGTACAAGCGGATATTATCGAGCTTACCATTGAGGCTGAGCGGATCGCCGTTCCACCAGGCGCCGACAACGATCTGGGCAGACGGACAACAGTTGGCGGCGGTGCCGGCGCCGGCATGGGTCGCATTCAGCTTTCCGTTGATGTACACCTGTATCGTGCCCCTGTGGTATACGGCTATGGCATTATACCAGCTGCCGGGAATGGGTACCAGGCTGGTGGTATCCACAACGTTGATGTTGTCATTGGTCCCGTACCCACTGCAGCCCAACTGGACGTCTTCCGTACCAACGACGAAGTTGTGGACCAGGTCCAGCGCATTCCCCACCGCAAAACTGGGTCCTTCGCCTGTCGCGGGATCCACCATACTCAAATAATACTGTTTACGGCTGGTGTCGTTAACCATGAACGCAAAAGAGAGCGACCAGGCTGTGTCGAACTTAATGGAGCCGTTGTTGGTGACATAGATACGCTCTCCGTTGCCGGTCGCGCCAAAGGCGTTGTTGGCATAGCCATGCGCATCATAGGTCAGGACGTTCCCATATGCCGTTGTCGGGTTGCCGTTGCCGCTGGAATCGGCGATGTTACCCGAGAACGGCAGATAAAGCAAAAGACCCCGGGTCAAATTGACGGTGGAGTCCGGTTTGCTGGCGTAGAGGGTATCGATACTCGTCGTCGTATCATGTTTAACTACCGTTACCGTGTCATGCAAGGGAGGGGTAACAGGGTTCTTGGTACAGCCGACAGAACAGATCAGGCCTACGAAAGCGGCCATTCCTAGGAGAGTGAAGATTCTGGTTTGAGTCATAAGAGGTTGCATTTAGCCATCAAGATTTAATAAATAAAGGCGGGCGTCAGGCGATGTACACAATCGGTCCAGGATCATTCGGACCAATTTATAGACGTGCCGAATGGCGGATAACCGCGTTGAATTCGTGTATGGCCGTGTCGGGATGTTCCCGTTTCCGCCCTATTAGTGGGTTTTTAAACCCGGTTTTACCTTGTTGGAAGAGACCTGGAAATTTCTGGACAGCCAGGTGATCTCATGCGGTGTCACGACGCGGTTATAGAGTCTAACCTCATCCAGTTTACCATTGATGGTGATCGGATCGTTGTTCCACCAGCCGCCGATAACGATCTGGGAAGCCGGGCACAGGAGGGCCTGGGTGCCGGTCCCGACGACTGAACTGATCAGATTTCCATTGACATAGACATTCACACTATCGCGATGGTAGGTAGCGATGATGTTGTACCAGGCATTCAGTTGGGGCGTAAAACTGGTCAGGTCGTTGATCTTGTTGGGACCGGCCTGTCCGTCGTTATCGCAGCCGGCTGCGACGTCAAAAGCACCAACATCAAGGAGATTCGAGGTAGGCTGATTGGTCCCGACCACAAAGCTGGGACCGTTTCCGGTGACCGGATCGACCATACTAATATAGGCTTGCCGCACGGAGAGTGTTCGAACCATGAAATCCAGCGAAATGGACCAGGCCGTATCGAATTGGATAGAGCCATTGTTAGTCACCAGGATCCGTTCCCCGTTCCCTGTGCCGCCAAATGCATTGCTGGCGTACCCATGCTGATCATAAGTAAGTACGCTGCCCAGGGCTGTGGTAGGGTTACCATTGCCACTGGAATCGGCAATGTTGCCCGAGAACGGCAGGTACAACAGAAGACCTTTCTTTAGGTTGACCGTAGGGTCTGGTTTGGTGGCATAAAGTGTATCAGTGATCTTAGTCGTGTCTTGTTTCACGACGGTTGTCGTATCGTGTACGGGCGGCAGTGGATTATTATTCTTGTTACAGCCGATGGAAAAGACTATAACCATAGAGAGACTGATGCAAACGATGCCGAGGATCGAGATCTTTGTCATAGAGTTTAAGTATTAATAGGACAAAATACCACTGTTCGGGAGGATATTTAGTTAAAGTTCGTCATCGTGACATAAGGCGTATAGACGTGTCAAGAACGCTTATCAGCGTGTCAAATTGTATCCAGGGCCACGCTGGAAAAGAGCATTTGGCAAGTCCCTAAACCTTCGATTGGAACCTTTCGGCGAGGTCAAGGTCATGTTTCCGGGCCGTTTCACGGGCTTTTTCGTACCCGGCATCGGCATGCCGGATCACCCCCATTCCGGGATCATTTCGTAGAACGCGGCCCAGTCGGACCGCGGCCTCCGGCGTGCCATCCGCAACGATGACCATGCCGGCATGAATGCTGTAGCCCATTCCCACCCCGCCGCCATGATGCAGGCTGACCCAGGAGGCGCCGCCGGCCGTGTTGACGAGCGCATTTAGAATAGGCCAGTCGGCGACGGCATCGCTACCGTCCAGCATGGCTTCTGTTTCCCGGTTCGGGGAGGCCACAGAGCCGGTATCCAAGTGGTCGCGACCGATGACGATCGGTGCTTTTACCGCGCCGGTACGGACCAATTCATTGAAAGCCAAGCCCGCTTTCTCCCGTTCTCCCTGACCCAGCCAGCAGATGCGCGCAGGCAGGCCCTGGAAAGCGATGCGCTCTTTTGCCAATCGTAGCCAGCGCTGCAACGAAGAATTTTCCGGGAAAAGTTCCGAGATGACCGTGTCGGTCACCGCTATATCCGCGGGGTCGCCGCTTAGCGCTGCCCAGCGGAAAGGACCCTTTCCCTCGCAGAAGAGGGGCCGGATATAGGCCGGTACGAAGCCGGGGAAGTCAAAGGCATTCTCCAGTCCGCGTTCTTTTGCGCGGGCCCGGATGTTGTTGCCGTAGTCAAACGTGACGGTTCCGCGGCGCTGGAGCTCGAGCATGCATTCTACATGGCGGCGCATGCTGCGATAGGCATAGTCGATATATTCATCGGGGTTATCCCTGCGAAGCACGGTTGCCTGCTCATAAGAGAGCTCGTGGGGCCAGTAGCCGATGAGCGGATCATGGGCCGAAGTCTGGTCGGTGAGCGTGTCGGGGATGCAATTGCGTTGCAGCAGCCGTTCGAGGAGGTGGACCGCATTACAGCGCACGCCGATGGACAACGCTTCGCCCTTTGCCTTTGCTGCGAGGGCAAGGTCGATGGCATCGTCGATGTCCGTCATCTTTTTATCGAGGTACCGGGTCGAAAGGCGTTTGTCGATCCGCCATTCTTCCACCTCGGCGATCAGTGCGATGCCTTCGTTCATCGTTATCGCCAGCGGCTGGGCGCCGCCCATCCCTCCCAATCCCGCCGTTACATTCAGCGTCCCCCGCAGGGTACCTTTGAAATGTTTGGCGGCAGCGGCGGCATAGGTCTCGTAGGTACCCTGAACGATGCCCTGGCTGCCGATGTATATCCAGCTGCCTGCGGTCATTTGGCCGTACATCATCAGCCCTTTCTTTTCCAGCTCGTCGAAATGTTGCCAGTCGGCCCATTTCGGCACCAGCTGCGAATTGGAGAGCAGGACCCTCGGCGCGTCGGGATGTGTACGCAGGATGCCTACCGGCTTGCCGCTCTGGATCAGCAAGGTCTCGTCGGATCCCAGGTCTTTCAACGCCCGGATGATCAAATCCAGCGCCGCGAAGTTGCGCGCCGCCTTTCCGCGCCCTCCATAGACGATAAGCTCGTCGGGGCGTTCCGCTACTTCGGGGTCGAGGTTATTGAGCAGCATGCGAAGGGCAGCCTCCTGCACCCAGCCTTTGCAGTTCAGCTGGGGGCCGTGCGGAGTCTTATATTTCACCGGATCATAACTTTGATAGGAGAGCGTATTCATGGCAAATCGTTTATAAATCAAAATCGGTTTCAAACCCCGCATTGAGCCGGATGCCCTTGCCCCGAGCGAAGCCGTTGCAATAGTTCACAAAAGAAAAGTCGTGGATGATACCGTGCAATTGACGGATATCCTCTGCAAAGATGCGGTCTTCGCTGGCAAATCCGACAAAGTTCCGGACGAATTCATGGGCGGCCTCGAGGATACCGCTGCTTTTCAACGGGCGCCGAAATTCAATGGCCTGGCAAGCGCTCATCAGCTCGATGGCGAGGATGTACTCAAGGTTGTCAAGCACATGGCTGAGCTTGCGCCCGCTGATGCTGCCCATGCTCACATGGTCTTCCTGGCCCAGGGAGGTGGGGATGCTGTCTGCGCTGGCGGGGAAGCAAAGGGTCTTGTTCTCCGTGACCAGGGCGGCCGTGGTGTATTGGGGGATCATGAACCCGCTGTTGAGGCCGACATTGCTCATCAGCAGGAGGGGCAGGCCCCACTTGCCTTCGAGCAGGAGGTAGCAGCGGCGGTCGGAGATGTTGCCGATCTCGGCCGCAGCCAGACAGGCATAGTCGAGGGGCAGGGCAAGCGGTTGCCCGTGGAAGTTGCCGCCGCTGATGGTGTCGCCGCCTTCGAGGATGATGGGGTTGTCCGTGACGGAGTTCAGTTCAATTTCCGTAAGCTGCCGGAGATGTTGCCAGGCGTTGCGGGAAGCGCCATGCACTTGCGGCATACAGCGGAGGGAATATGGGTCCTGTACGCGGCCGCAGTCGATATGGCTTTGCATGATCTCGCTGTCAGCAAGCAGCAGGCGCAGGCGCTGGGCTACAAGGCTGTTGCCGGCATAGGGCCGCAGGAGGTGGAGCCGTTCATCGAAGGGCGCCTTGGTGCCAGTCAGCGCCTCGAGGCTCATGGCCCCGATGATATCCGCGGCTTCGAGACAGTAGTGCAGACGCTGAACGCCTTTTACGGCGTAGGAGAGGATGAACTGCGTGCCGTTGATCAGCGCGAGGCCTTCCTTGGGACCCAATTGAACCGCGGGCAGGCCGTATTTCGCCAGTACGTCGCGTGCAGGTTTGCGGACGCCTTTATGGAATACCTCGCCAAGGCCGATAAGGGGAAGAAATAAATGGGAGAGCGGCGCCAGATCGCCGGAAGCGCCCACCGACCCTTTTTCCGGCACTACCGGGATGACGTCGGCCTCCAGGTGCCAGAGCAGCCGCTGGAGGGTCTCCCACTGGATCCCGGAATAGCCGCGGGCCAGCGCGTGAATCTTTGTGATCAGCATGATCCGGGCAATTTCGGCCGGAATGGCTTCCCCTACCCCGACGCTATGGCTTTGCAGGATCTTATGCTGAAGGATGCGGGTATCCTCTTCCGATATTTTGGTATGGGCGAGGACACCGAAGCCGGTGTTGATCCCATATACGGTCCGTTGCTGACTGACGATATCGGCCACCTGCACCTGACTGGCCCGGATGGCCTTTTCCGCCGCCGGAGAGAAGCCGCCGCGGACACTTCCGCCGGCCAGGCCGATCACGTCCCGGATTCCGAGGCTATCACTTCCATATTGAAAGACAACTGTACTCATATCCTGCTATTGACAACAAAAATAGGCGGTTTTTACCTACCCGGCCGTCCTCTATTTCAGCAGCCGGCGCATAAACTCGTCCCGGCGGCGCGCGGCCACCTCGATCGTGGTCCCGTCCTCCATGAGCACGACGCCGCCCCTGCCCTTCTGGTACTTCTCGATCCGGGAGAGGTTAATGATATGGGAACTGTGGATACGGCAGAAAACGTTCTCCGGTAACAAGTCTTCATACTCGCGGAGCGTCCTGGTGGCCATGACGGTTTCGCCGTTGGAAAGATAGATGACGGTATAACTTCCCTTCGCCTCGAAACGAAGGATATCCTGCACGGGTACGAAGTTGAGCCCGGTTATGGTGGGAATGGCCATCTTTTGATGAGAAACCTGCAGCATCCCGACATTGCTCAGGAGTATCCTCATCTGTTCGACCAGGTCGTTCGTCTGTGGCTTTTCACGAACCCGGTCGATGGCACTGCGCAGGTCGTCGATGTCGACCGGCTTAAGCAGGTAGTCCACCGCACTGTATTTGAAGGCGCGGATGGCATAACTGTCAAAGGCCGTCACAAAGATGACCTGGAACTCCAGTGGCATCAGCCGGTTCAGCAGGTCGAATGCATTGCCCTGCGACATTTCTATGTCCAGCAGGACCAGGTCGGGCCTGGTTTCGCGGATGATATCCGCGGCGGTGTCTACGCCGTTCGCTGTGCCCACGATGCTGACCTTCGGGCAGAAGGTCTCCAGCAGCCGACTGAGAACGCGAATGCTGTCGATTTCATCGTCTACCAAAATAGTTCTGATCATAAAGTATCATGTTTGGAGATAAGATGGAACATTGGGAAATCGATGACCACCCGCGTACCGACCGGAATACCTGCGTCATCTTCCAGGTCAATGACCTCGACATGGATGGCCTCGCCGTAGCGGGCGTTGATGATGCGGATACGGTCCGCTGTGAGAGACATCCCCTTCGATTGGTATTCGATATGTTCGCGGGTCTTCAATGCTGCGGCCGCTTTCCTTCCGATGCCGTTGTCCTCCACGGCGACAGAAAGCCGGGTCCCGGCATGCCGGAAACGTACATGGATGATCCCCCTGCCCGTTGTCTTATGCCTGAGCCCGTGTCGCATGCTGTTCTCGACGTAGGGCTGGATCAACATCGGCGGGACCAGGAAGGCGGCTCCCTGTAGCGCCGGATCTACCTCGATCCAATAGTCCATTTTTTCCTTGAAGCGCAGCTTTTCAAGGGAAAGATAACCCGACAGATAGCTCACCTCCTCCGAAAGGAGGATCAATTCCCGGCTGGAGTTGTGCAAGGTGGCCCGGATCAGCTTTGAGAACCCGGTAAGGTATTTATTCACGGCGAAGACATCCTGATCGAACACATACTGCTGTATCGAATTCAGACAATTGAAGATGAAATGCGGATTCATCTGCGCCTTAAGTGCCATTTGCTCGAGCTCCATGACCTTGTGGCTGAGCTTTTCCCTCTCTTTCTCGCGTTTGCGTATTTGCCGGATGCGCAAGGAGATAATGAGCCAGGTGACCGCCACCGCCGAGAGAAAAATGAGGACCTGGAACCAGATCGTCTGCCACCAGGGTGTAGCCACTTCGAACGCCAGGGACCGGATGCCGCTTTGCCGGCCGAACTTGTTCTCTGCCTGGATCTGCAGCTCATAGCTTCCCGAAGGCAGGGATTGGTATTCGAGCCAGGACTCCGGCGTGGTGCGCCAAACCGTATCCAATCCCAGCAGGCGATAGCGGTATCGAATGCCGCCTACCGACCGGTAGGAGATGCCGGCAAATTCCACCCGAAGGAATCGATCGGTGTACGGTATCAAGATCCGGTTGCTGTCGGCGATATGTTCTTTGCCCGAGTTGAGGACCGAAAGCAGGTAAAGCGGGCACTCCTCGGACCGGTTTACCCGCCCTTCATCGAAAAAGCTCAAACCCGCCGGTGTCCCCACATAGATGATCGAACCGTCGGCCAGCACGCAGTTGACGATATCCGATCCAAGGCCATCCTGTGAAGTATATTGAAGCACAGGGTAGCCGGGCCGGCAGAGGAACACCTTATTAAGGCCTTTGTCCGTGCCGATCCAAAGCGCATTGTCATGGATCACGATGGTCCGGCAGATGTCGCTGGTGAGTCCCTGCTTCCTCGTCAGTGTGGCGATCACCTTGCCGTTACGATAGCCTGTAACCCCTGCATCGTAGGAGGATACCCATAGCGTGCCATCCGGTGAACTGGCAATGCCGGATATGCGCTTTTTGAAAAAGGGGATATCCGTTCCGAGGAAATAAGTCGTTCTGTCAGCGGCAACCGAATAGAGACCGTTGAGCGTTCCGACATAGATCGTGTCCCTGAAGGAATAGGTCACCGTTGAGCGCTCCCGCCAAAAAGTATCGACAATCTTCATTCCGGGCAGGTCGAACAGGAAAACGCCGGTAACGGAGGCAACCAGCCAGCGCTGGTTTGTAAGTTTATAGACCGACTTAACCGATACAGGCGCAAGACCGATACGATGGGCCTTCTTGTCAAGCTTCGCGATCGAGACCGCGGAACCGACCATAAGGCTTCCATCCGGGATTTGCCCGAAGCTAAGGAGTAGATTCTTGGAAGGCGTATATATGAACGTAGTCGTCCAGCGGTCCATAGCCGGAGGATGAAAAGTGTAAAAGGTATTTCGGTTACTACCTGCATACAATCGATCGCCTATTTTTTCAAGGCCGCAGATCCCTGTCCTGCCATAGCCCGGGGTACTGAGGTGAATCGTTTGGAACTCTTCGGAATTGAGCCGGTAAAGACCCTGGTCCAGCGTCGTGAACCAAAGGTTCCCCGTCGCATCGCGAAAGGTCCGGGATACCTGTCTGCCCGGGAGGAACCGCCGGGTCTTGCCGGTATAAAGGTTATATTCCAGGGAACCTGCAAACTGGTTGTCGTAGAACAGGCTGTCATTACTTTGAGAATACCCGATATGATTGTAGGCGTAGGATTCGAAGGGCAACTTCACGGTCTTGTTCGTGAGAAAGGAGTGTATGACGGCACATGCGCTGTCGTACCGCCATATCAACCCGGAACCGGTGAGCGAGATATAGAAAGGTTCTGCGTTCCGGATGCTGATGGGGTAGAACGGCGTGAATTCCCCGCCGGAGAACCGGTATATCATGCTGTCCACCTGTGCAAGAAAATGCCCTGTGCCATCCGAGGCGAGCGCTACGCAACCGCGAACCGGCCGGCCGGCAACCGAGTCGAATTCGCGGACGTCCCCGTCCGTTCCTACCCAGTGGAGCCTGTTCTTCTCGGCGATGAGTATATCGCCCTTCTCGTTCCCGGCAAACTGTACGACATTTCCCGCCAATCTTATCTTCCGCAACAGGGGATCGTTCTCCTGGTTATAGATCTTTCCTTTGTAGGCATAGCACACCGACTTTCTGAATGGCGCCATCCATACCCTGCCCTTCGAATCGCCGAACATTTCGAGTATTTCAACGTCGGGGAGTCCGTCAATCGCAGTATAATTATGAAAATGGGTTCCGTCAAACCGGCTTACCCCGGTCTCGGTACCTACCCAGATGAAGCCATCCCGGTCCTGGGCGATGCAGTATACAGTGGAGCCCGCCAATCCCTCCGAGATATCATAATGAGCATAGCCGTATTCCTGGCCGGAAACAGTAATGCAAAGGAGGCTTAGCAGAAGACCGGCAAGCAATCGTGGGCAGTTCATAAGACCTTGTAAAAATACGGTTTATTCTGCCAAATGACCGGCGATGTGCGCAATATATATCCAACATTCCGGCAGTAGTTGCGGAAGTCCTTCCAGCTAAGCCCCCGGCGATCGGATCTGTCCCCCCGCCGGAAACAAAGACCCAGAAAGAAGACGGGCACCTCCAGCCAATAGAAGAAAAGCTGGACGCCGAACCAGGCCCTGCCGAACTGTTTGCGTATCCTTACGAAATTAGACAACATGATCTGCAGACCCTTGCGGTCGTAGAGATTGTAGTATCCTTTTCCTTCCGAAACAAAGGTGTCGTTGGCCGATGCTCCCTGCAGGTGAATGACATGGAACTGGCCATAGACGCCGATAGGCCCCAGCCGGCGCAGCCGGCTGCACCACTCCGCTTCCTCCGAATACAGGAAAAAATCCTCGTCCAGCAACCCGGCTTTTTCGATAGCCGCCTTTTTAACCATAAGGAAGGCGCCGTTGATCCAATCCACCTCCACCATCGAACTGGCTTCGGGGACGTGTGGCTTTTTCACGTTCATCAGTCCCGCGATGGCTTTGATCCAGCTACCCATAAAGGGAAGAGGGAGGAGATAATTAAGGCCGCCTTTCATGAAATAGTTGCCCGTGATCTGCGGCGTCCGGTCCGTATTCAACAACTGAACACCGCAGGCCACCAGCGAGGACGCGGCAAACGATCGATAGCAACCCGCGATGGCATTCTCCTCAACCAGGGTATCGGAATTCAGTAACAGCACCGAGCTTCCCTGCGCCATTCTTATTGCCGCGTTATTGGCCCGGGCAAAACCTGCGTTATAATCCATCTGGACCCAGCGCACGCCAGGGTATGCCTGCAGGATCAGCTTGCGGCTATCGTCTCCCGATGCATTGTCGACTACGAACACTTCGAAGTCCAGGTCATTTGTCTGGGTATAAACCGTATGAAGACAGTCCAGGACCAGCGCAGGAGTCTTGTAGTTGACGATCACGATAGAAAGATCTATCATGCAGGGAGCTTGTTATAGTGAAGAATGTAATGAAAGAGCATGAGCAATTTCGAGACGGGTCCAAAATGGAGCAGGCTCCTGCCAATGCGGCGTTGCCAGGCAACCATGGACAGTATCGTCGCCGGTATGGGGCCCCTGTAGCCGGAGCCGGAGATGTCTTCTTCCCGCCGGATCTCGAGGTTGCGCATGAGCCGCCACCAGGCGTCATATACATATAAATTCCGGAGATTGACGACACCCGCCTTATTCAGGAGATAGAAGTTCTCCGGGACCTCGATGGGCCTTAGCCGAAAACAATCCTGGGTGACCTGCTGGCTGCCGAGGCCTACCCTGACCAGCATTTTCCCGATATAAGCGGCCCTGCGGCCATTCAGATAGCGGATGTAAAAATCGATATCTACCACCCATTTGACATTTCGGTCGAAAAAAATATCACCTTCTTTTTTATAGAGGACGACGCTGGGCGGACCGATGATATTCTTGCCGAAGAGGATGGTCCGGTTCTTCAGGAAAGCCTTGTAGCGGGCAGGAGACAGAAACATATCGCGGGTGCGATGCTCTTCCAGGAAAACATCCTGATAGGCGGAAAAGATGAAGGCGGCCTCAGGATGTGTGACGATGGCCCGCGCATACTCCGCGAGGCTATTTTCATCGAAGAACCAGTCGTCGTCGTGCATGATCTTTATCCAGTACCCGGTACTCCGGCGGATAGCCTCGTTCCAGTTTTCAGGCGAGCCGAGCGGTTGCGGATTGCGAAAATAGCGGATCGGCAACCGGGCGGAATAGCTGTCGCAAAGAGCCTTCACTTCGGAACCCGGACTATCGTCGGTAACGACTACTTCAAGATCGCGAAAGGTCTGGACAGCGATGGAATCCAGCAGACGCGACAGGAAATGCGTGTTCTTGTAAGCGGGTATACAGACCGATATCAAAGGAGTCGCAGCCATCGATTGTCGTTGAAAACCTATTGGGCAAAAATACAGATTAATCACAAGCATTTTGTAATTTGCAGGTGAAATTCAAAAGTACCATCACTATGGCAGGCAGATCGATGTTGGGAAGGGTAAGATCGGCGTTCGGAAAGGACCCCGACGCAGTTTTTGCAAAGGTAAAGGGGGTGATCCATGTGGGCGCGAATTCCGGCCAGGAGATAGAGCTCTACCAACGACATGGATTATCCGTATTGTGGGTCGAACCCAACCCTGTGGTATTTGAAAAACTCCAGGCCAATCTTGCCGGGGTCCTCAAACAATCAGCCATCAAGGCGCTGATCGCCGATACGGACAATGTAGAGTACCCCTTTCATCTTGCCAATAACGACGGCGAATCCTCCTCCATCCTCGATCTGAACCTCCACCGGGAAGTGTGGCCCGAGGTACAATATGAAAGGACCATACAGTTGATCAGTAAGACCCTGCCCACCCTTCTCCGGGAGAATAACGTCGATCTCAAGGAGTACGACATGCTCGTGATGGATACCCAGGGTGCGGAGTTGCTGGTCCTGAAGGGTGCAGCGCCGATCCTGGCGGATTTTACCTATATCAAGGCTGAAGTTCCGGATTTCGAATCCTATAAAGACTGTTGCCAGGTGAAAGACCTTGCCACGTTCCTCGGCCCGCTGGGATTCCGGGAATATTCCCGTCACCGCTTCGCCGGGAGAAAGGGCGCCGGCAACTACTACGATATTGTTTACAAAAAGGATCCCCCGGATCAGGGCCGGAAAGCAAAGATATTTAGCAGCAGATCGAACTCATAGTCGGTGTCCTTATCCCAAAAGGGCCGGGCATGGATAACACCGCCGTCCTTGATCGCGTATTCAAATCCATTTCGGGCCAGGATGTCCAGTATCTGATTCAGATCGGACGATCTCTCGTACCTTCCGTGGTATTCGATAAAAAGATTCCTGACGTTCGTCAGTTTGTCCGAACAATCTTTTAGCACCGGCAGTTCAGCACCTTCGATATCGATCTTCAGAAAATCGACCGGTTCATTCAATAGCTCCCTCAGTCGGACAGTGTTCGCTTTTTCCATGCCCGCCTTTGCGGATTCGCCCGTGATCCTGCTGGACATATTGCCTGCGGAATTGAAAGAGATACCCTCATTATGGATCCAAACGGCGGCATTGACGGCCGTGGTATCCTCGAAGCCCCAATTCTCAAGATTCCGTTGCAGCAAGGCAAAGTTCAATGCGTCCGGCTCGAAGCCCGTGACGATCGCATTGGGATAATTGGTCTTGAAGTATAAGATACTCGTGCCGATGTAGGAGCCGCAGTCGATGATCCTCGGCCGGTCGATTTGCGGCCTGAACTTATAAAATTCTTTGATGAACAGTTCGTCCACTGACACCAGGAATTCGGAGGCGTCCCGAAAGCAGATGGTGTACCTGTCTTTGTAAACATGCTGCTTCACCTCCCGGTTATCTTTCTGATGCTTCCACTTTTTTTCCTCGAACCAACCGATACCGAATGCGCGATAGGGCCGATGAAATAGTTTGTTCACCCGATGCCTGACTCCTCCAATAAGATTGTTTAACAGGGGCATGAAGATAACTGATTTTCAATTGTGTGCTTGATCCAAAAAACACCAAAAGTAACAATAATTTTCATATTTTTGGCCGCTATGGATGTGGTACTTCTTTTCAATGGCCTGGGAAATCAGATGTCACAGTACGCCTTTTATCTGAAGAAGAAACAGGTCTCCCGTTCAACCCGGTTCATCTTCGAACGAAAATCGAGAAGCATCCACAACGGTTACGAGCTGTACAACGTATTCGGCATCCCGCTGCGCGAAACGGTCCTGGACAGGATGTTGTATTTTTTGTATCTCGGACTGGCCTATAAGAAAGCCCGATTCATCTCGCAGCCGGCGAACCGGCTACTCGGCCGACTTGGATTCCGCGTATATAACGAGTCCGATAACTATAATTTCCAGCCGCAAATGCTGCACCGCTCCCGCGGGATCCGATTCTATGCAGGAGGATGGCATTCCGACAGATATTTCAGGGATATAAAGGACCAGGTGCTCAGGGCATTCGAGTTCGACCGGTCGAAGTTGGGAGCGGCCAACGAGGAAATGTTGCAAAGGATAAAAGTATGCCGGAGTGTTTCAGTCCACATCCGGCGCGGCGATTTCCTGGACGCCAACAATTATTCCAAATTCGGCTCGGTCTGCACGTTGAACTATTTCCTTACCGCCATCGAAAAGGTCCGGTCGATGGCGGAGGGGGCCCATTTCTTCTTTTTTACGAATGACCATGCCTGGGTGAGGGAGAATTTCCAGGGGACCGATGTTACCGTCGTCGATATCAACAAGGCCGGTGACAGTTGGAAGGACATGTTCCTGATCTCCCAGTGCGAGCACAATATCAATTCCAACGGCACCTTCAGCTGGTGGTCCGCCTATTTGAATAGAAATCCGGAGAAGATCGTTATCGTACCAAGGAACTTTTTGGCCGGTATCCATTTCGAGGATATTTACCCCGAGGAATGGATACAGCTGTCCGATTATTGATCGCCTTTTTCGGTCATCCACAAGCAACCTGTTTGTACGTCATCAAGGCGTATACTCTCTGCGGGAATGTCACCCGAACAGGAACAGTCATGCAGATACGGTGAGGTAAGCCAGGAATTTCACCAACCCCCGGCGCTTGGGTCCATCCAGCCGGTAATCCAGGTGCATTGTAAAATAGTCGCGCAGGTTGAACATCGGATAAGGATTCTCCGCCACGACAGCGTCGATATGTCGAAGCCCCAGGGCATTGGCGGCATCGAAGGCCTTTATGAAAGCCGGATCCAGCCGCTTATTGCTGATCCAGGCCGCAAAAACAAAGGGCAGGCCTGTGAAGTCCTTCCATGCTCCGGCGAGATCATAGATATATGGCGATGTCGTCCGCTGTTCCAGCGCACGATCGCCGATGACGACCCCAGCCGTTGAACCCCGGATGTGACTCAGAAAGTCCTTACCCGCATCCACAAGCTCGGGTTCGATCTTCCAGTACTCTCTCAGCAGCACCCGCGCCAGTTGCACCGAAGTGCGGCTTTGATAGTCCAGCAGCACCCTTTCGATGCGGTCGATGGGCTGCTCGCTGAACAGACATACAGAGGCGACGTCCCCGTTGCTGCCGATGCAATAATCCCCGTTGATATAGTACTCTTCCATGGACGGGATGATCGCCACGGGTACCAGCCCCATATCGATCTCTCCCCTGACCAGCATTTCCGCGATCCGGGAAGGGTAGTCGATCACCAGCTCGATGTCCTTCCGGACGGCCGACCGTTCGATCCCATAAAGTAACGGTTTTGTGTTCAGATAGCTAACTGCACCCACCCGTATTTTTCTTTCCAATTCCTTTGCTTTAATTTTGGCGCAAATTATGGAATTAAACTCACTTACCGCCATTTCCCCCATCGACGGACGCTATCGTCACCAGGTGCAACACCTCGACGACTATTTCTCGGAATATGCCCTGATCCGGTACAGGGTACTGGTGGAGGTAGAGTATTTCCTTTTCCTAGCCCGAAAGCGATTCTTTCCCCTGGACGCGGCCACAAAACGAAAGCTGCAAGCCCGGGCCGAACAATTCAGCCTCGAGGACGCGCAATGGATCAAAGAGGCCGAAAAGACCACCAATCACGACGTAAAAGCGGTGGAGTACTTTCTGAAGTCCGTTCTCGAAGAACAGAAAGCGGAGAGCGACCTGTCGGCGGAATGGATCCATTTCGGGCTGACCTCGCAGGATATCAACAACACGGCTATCCCGCTGCTATGGAAACATGCGGTAGAATTCGAATATCTCCCCGGCCTGCTCAATATGAAACGCCAGCTGGAAGTACTGGTCAGGGATTGGAACGATATCCCGATGCTGGCCCGGACACACGGCCAGCCGGCAAGCCCGACAATGCTCGGCAAGGAGATCATGGTCTTTATCGAGCGATTGGAGGACCAGGTGGAACTGTTGATCCAGGTTCCCTTCTCCGCGAAGTTCGGTGGAGCGACGGGAAATTTCAACGCCCATCATGTCGCTTTCCCGAGCAAGGACTGGGTCAAGCTTGGTAACGAGTTTGTCGAGGGAACGCTGGGGCTGCAACGTCAACAGTACACTACGCAGATCGAGCACTATGACAATCTCGCAGCGCATTTCGACGCGATGAAACGGATCAATAATATCCTGATCGATCTTTGCCGCGACATCTGGACCTATGTTTCCATGGACTATTTCAGGCAAAAAGTGAAGAAGGGAGAGATCGGATCTTCGGCCATGCCGCATAAGGTCAACCCCATCGATTTCGAGAACGCGGAGGGAAATCTCGGTTTCGCAAACGCGTTGTTCGAGCATTTGGCCGCCAAGCTTCCTATCAGCCGGCTGCAACGCGACCTGACGGACTCGACCGTTCTGCGCAACATCGGCGTACCGTTCGCCCATACCATCCTCGCCTTCAGATCGATCGAAAAGGGACTTGACAAACTGGTGCTGAACCGGCAAAAGCTACAGGAAGACCTGGACAACAATTGGGCCGTCGTGGCCGAAGCCATACAAACCATCCTACGACGGGAGAATTACCCCAAGCCTTATGAGGCGCTAAAAGCACTGACCCGGGGGAAAGAGGGCATCAACAAGCAATCGATCCATGCCTTTATCGATGGGCTGCCAGTCAAGGCAATGCTTAAAAAAGAGTTGAAAAAGATCACTCCGCACAACTATACCGGCGTCGTCTCCAAATAAGAAGGGCCAAACCCGTGTCATTTATGGATCTCCGAAGTGAAATGAAACTCGATCTCCGGGTTATTCGTCCGCTCAGTATTGAGGAACCACTCGCTTTGCGCCAGGTAGACCAGGAACCCGTCCTTGTCTTCGGCTATATTGGCGTGTTTGAAGCGCGTAAATTCCTCCAGCTTTTTGGGGTCCTTGCTGGTGATCCAGCAAGCCTTGTAAAAGGGTTGGGCATTGAACTGCACCGACGCGCCGTACTCGTGCAACAGCCGGTATTGGATCACCTCGAACTGCAGCTCACCCACGCAACCGATGATCTTCTTGTTCCCGCCGTACTGAGTGAACAACTGAGCGACCCCTTCGTCGGTCAATTGAAGCAAGCCCTTCTCCAACTGCTTGGTTTTCATCGGGTCTTTATTGACCACCTCTTTAAATATCTCGGGTGAAAAGGAGGGTATCCCCGTGAAATAGAAATCCTCGCCCTCCGTGAGGGTATCCCCGATCTTGAAATTGCCGGTATCGAAAAGGCCCACTACGTCGCCGGGATAGGCGTCATCGATGACATCCTTGTCCCGGGCCAGGAAAGTATAAGGGTTGCTGAACCGGACCTCTTTGTCAAGCCGTACGTGATGGAAATATTTATTCCGTTCGAACCGGCCGCTGCATACCCGCAGAAAGGCGATACGGTCCCGGTGTTTCGGATCCAGGTTGGCGTGAATCTTGAACACGAAACCGCTGAATTTGTCTTCTTCCACGTCGAGATGACGGTTGGAGGTCTCCCGTCCGCGGGGTGTCGGGGCGATGCGGATGAAGGTGTCCAGCATCTCTTTCACCCCGAAATTATTGATGGCGCTGCCGAAAAACACCGGAGCCACCTTGCCCTTGAGATAGTCGTCGACGTTGAGCTCCCCGTGAACCCCATCCACCAGTTCCACATCTTCCCGGAGAATGCTTGCATCCTTTTCGCCAAGGCGCTCGTCCAGCACCGGGCTGTCCAGGCGGTCGATGCGGACCGTGTCCTCATCGACGGCCTTTGTATTAGCGGTGAAAAGGACCAGGTTCTTATCGTATAAGTTATAGACCCCCTTGAAATCCTTGCCGCTGTTGATGGGCCAGGTCATGGGATGCAGCTGGATCTTCAGCTCTTTTTCGATCTCTTCCAACAGGTCGAATCGGTTCTTGCCATCGCGGTCCATCTTGTTGATGAAAACGATCACCGGGGTGTCACGCATCCGGCACACTTCCATGAGCCGCCGGGTTTGGGCTTCGACCCCGTTGACGCTGTCCACCACCAGGATGACGCTGTCGACGGCCGTGAGGGTCCGATAGGTGTCTTCGGCGAAATCCTTGTGACCGGGAGTATCCAGCAGATTGATCAGGATACCCCGGTATTCGAAGCTCATGACCGAGGTGGCTACAGAGATGCCGCGCTGGCGCTCGATCTCCATAAAGTCGCTGGTCGCATGTTTCTTTATCTTGTTGCTCTTTACCGCGCCCGCCGTCTGGATGGCCCCCCCGAAGAGCAGGAATTTCTCCGTGAGCGTGGTCTTTCCGGCATCGGGGTGGGAAATGATAGCAAAGCTGCGGCGCTTGGTAATTTCGTTGTGATACTTCATATCGCGGCCGCGAAGTTACGATTTGCCTCGCAAAAAAACCTGCGGGAGTCGCCCCGCAGGTTCGTTTTTGGCGGTTTGCACCGTTTGTCGCCGGTTCAGGACCGGTTATTGCTGTGCCACGATCAATCGTTTGGAGTCCACTGACTTCCCGTTGACAATCAGCGTATAGATATACATCCCGGGAGCGAACCTGCCCGTCCCCAACTGGACCTGGTTCTTTCCGGCCGAGGGGCTCAGCACGATGGTTTGCACGGGCTTCCCATCCAGCGTATAGACCTGGCAGGTGGCTGCGCTGACCTGCGGAGGCAGGGAGTATTCGATCGTCGTCGAGCCGGTAGCCGGGTTGGGGTAACTGTTGCCGAGCCATGTGGCGCTTTGCGCCTTCAGGCTGTTGGCCTCCGCCGGAGTAAGGTTGAGGCGGTTGGTCAGCAGGGCCCTCAGTTGGTCGACCTGGGTGCGCAAATCCTCGAGCTGATTCTGGAGCTCCGAGGTCAGCGGCGTGTTGGGAGCCGAAGCCGTGACGCCCGACGCCGACTTGTAGACATACCCGTTGGCGTCGATCACCAGCACGGTCCCGCTGCCGCTTTGAAGGCTCTCGAACCGGATATTGGAAGGATTCGATTGTCCGGCGACTGCAGTGCAATTGACATCAAGTTTAGCGGTGGGCGCCGTCGTGGCGATGCCAAAATAGCCCACCGGCGTGAACCGCGCCCGCTCGAGACCATTGCCGGAGGCGGCGTTGGTCCCGAAAAGCAGCCCCCCCACAGAATCCAGGTTTTGCAGCACCAGGTCCCCGTTGTGGGCCGTCGCCACATATTCGGCAGTACCCGATGCAAGAGCCAGCTTTCCGAGACGGTTGGTGCTGGTCGAAGGGCTGTCGATCAACTGAATGCTGGGGCCATTACCGGACAAACGGAGGAATTGGTCCACAGAATTGCTGACGATGTGCAACGGTATGGCCGGCGTACTGGTGCCGATGCCGACGTTACCGCCGGAAAGAATGGTCATTCTTTCGGTGTTGTTGGTGCGAAAGACCAGCCGGTTGGCGTCCGTGGTACCGACGAAGTTGGTGGCGGGGCTGGTCCCCGCATTACCGGTAAGCAGCCAGTTTTGGGAAAATGCGCAATGGGATAAGACAACTGCGAACATAGAGATAAAGATCTTTTTCATAATAAGTGGTTTAAATGGTGAATTTGCCCCTAACCTACAGCGACCCGCTGCAGCGAGGACACGGTTACATATTCGTGTAGCAAAACCTGTTTAGCCGTGTAAGATTTGCCGATAAGCGTGTCAGTTTATACCCAGTCTTTTCTTGACGGTAGCCCAAACCGGAAGGATATCCGAGGAAAGCCGAAGGGCAAGCACACCTGCGCCATACAGCAGGATGACCGAGGCCGACCGGAGAACAAGCCATAGAAAGCCCTGCTGCCGGTGAAAGAGATAGTGACAGATGAAATAGACCGCGACCGCCAGTACCAACGTATATATGGTCTGACGGGAAAAGGGCTGCAATCCGAACTTCCTGTAAAGAAAGACCCAGCGGATGAAATTATAGACGGAGAACGTTACCAGGTCGGCGATAGCGGGTCCGACGACCCCAAGCCTGACGGCGAGAAAGTAGTTGAGCGGAAGGGTAAGAACGATCAGGATCAACCCGGACACAAGCTCGAACTGCCAATAGTTCGAGGTGCCGATGATCGAGGAATTCACCCCGGTCCCCATGTCGATGATCCGGGTCAGACCGATGATCAAAAACACCGAACGGGCCTGCAGGTATTCCGGCTTTAGCTGAAGAGTGATCACCCCGTCGGTAAAATTCAGCCAGATCAACAGGAAGATGCCCGCCGAAAAGATCAGCTGGTTGATGGAGGAACGGGCATAGATCCGTTGGATACGCCCCAAATCCTTATCTTTCCAGGCGCGCGACAATGGGCCAGTGGCAGCCGCGATTATCGGCTTCTGAGGCGTTTGGATCAGACTGGCGATGTATTGGGCGAGCGTAAACACACCGACATAGGTCAGGCCATTGGGTACAACCGCAGCGATGACCACCTGCGCGAAATAAAAGGACAGATTGAATACCGCACTGCCTGCCCACCCCATCAACGCCATGGACAGGATCTTGCGAAAGAATTTCCGGGTGACCCGGCTTGGGACGAGCGTCAAAGTCAGCTCTCCTTTTTGGATAAGATATACAAAAAGGATCACCGCCAGCACCAGGTAAGTGCAGGCGTAGATGGCGATAAAGATGCCGAAGTCCGAAATGACGCCTGTCAGCAGCAAGACAACCAGGATACAGGTCATCAGGCGCCATTGCACTTCCCGCAAATAGCTGGTCAGCACCGACCGCCGCACCTGCCAGCCATAGGCCTCCAGCAGGCTATAAAAGGTAAGACCCAGCGCAAAGGGGAATATCCAATAATAGTAGTGTACAAAGGCCGCCGAATTGTGCCCGAATTTGCGGATGATCACCGGTTTTAAGATCAGTCCTGCCCCGGTCACCAGCAGAAAGCCCACAAATCCGATCAGCAACACCCAGGTCATCATATCGTTCTTCTTCTGCGGCAGGTTGTCATGATAATAGGGGTAGAATTTTTGGATATAGTAGGGCATCCCGGCATTGGCGCAGGCATACATGATATTGGCGAGGGCAATGAACAGTCCATTGTACAATCCATATTCGGCCGGTTCGATCCCCTTGGCGGCAAGCAGGGTATTGAGTGCACCCACGCCGATGCCAAAATAGGCGATACCGGAAGAAATGATACTTTGACGACGGATGGTACTCATTCACCTGATTTTAAAATCCCGCTCCGGACAGCAGATCATTGAGGTCCTCTTTACTCTCGTAGTGGAAGGGCCGGTTGAAGGTCATCATGCCTTTTTGAACCTTGACCCGGCCTTCGAGTGTCAAGTTCACCCGGCTGCTTTGCAACAGGGACAGCGCATTGCTGAAGAGGGCTTTGGTATCCAGCTCCAGGGCTACGGGCACGAAGAATGTGTCCTTTTTGGGAATGAAAATCGTGGTGTCCAGCAGGGAATGCCCCGCGTGTTTTCCATTGATCAGTACCTCCACTTCCGCCCGTTTCAGGTAAAGATTGAAAGGATTGGAGTTGTACATCTTGACGGTTGTCGCCAGGGTTGTCTGACCGCCGGCCCCGCGTGCGAACTGGAGATTCCGGAAGCCGTAATAATCCGGCGGCTGGGGCTGGCGGCAGCTGACCGCCAGCACGACTGCGAGGGCCGCTATCCATCCAAGCCTCCTGTCGATCCTTGTTAATCCTTGCATAGCCGCAAGATAAGGGAAAAATACCCTATCTTTCTGCTAAAGTAATAGCCGTGTCTACCATCCCCGAACGTATCAAGCAATTCAACAGCAGCCGGTTACCCGCGTTCACGGCAATGAAGTTCGAGACGATGGCGGAAGACCCTTTCCGGTTCTTCCGGGGCACCTGTCACCTCTTCTATGAGGATCTGAGCCATGCCGGAAATTTTCCCTCCTCCCCCATCAGCTGGATCTGCGGCGATCTGCATTTGGAGAACTTCGGCACCTACAAAGGCGACAACCGGCTTATTTACTTCGATCTGAACGATTTTGACGAGGGCTTGCTCGCCCCTACTGCCTGGGAGGTGGTCCGGATGATGACCAGCATCTTCGTGGGCTGCGAATCCCTCGGTATCAATAAAAAAGAGACCCGGCAGATCGCCGATCTCTTCCTGCGCAACTATTCTTTTCACCTCTCTTCCGGCAAGGCGCGGTACCTCGAAGTGGAAACCGCCAACGGTATCGTCCGCACCTTTCTCGAAAGGATTACCCAGCGCAAACAGAAAGAGCTCATCCGCCAGCGGACCGAAGAAGGAAAGAACGGCCGGCTGCAGCTGAGAATCGATCACGTGCGCTTTTTTCCGATCGACAAGGTCCTGCGTAAAGAACTCCTGGCGCACGTCAATCAGTGGATGCAGAAGAGTCCCCTGATGAGGGACCGCTACCAGGCCGTCGACGCCTGCTTTCGGGTGGCCGGCACTGGCAGCCTCGGAGTCAATCGCTATGCGCTCCTCGTCCGGAATTCCGAAGATGCCAGGAAACATATGCTCATCGACATGAAGGAAGCCCGGTACTCATCGGTACTTCCCTGGCTCAAGGTACCCCAGCCTGCCTGGACTTCCGAGGCTGACCGGGTGGTGGCGATCCAACTCCGGATGCAGAACATCAACCCGGCCCTGTTGAGCACAACGCGGTTCCGGGGACTTCCTTATGTGATGAAGGAGTTGCAGCCGACCTCAGACAAGATCGATTTCCTCCTGGTGAAAGACCGGTATAAGGATATCGCCTGCGTAGTCGGGGACATGGCCTTTCTCACCGCGAGCGCGCAGCTGCGCAGCGCCGGGCGCCAGGGCGCTGCGGTTCCCGATCAACTGATCGAGTTCGGGCAGGATACACTTTGGCAGGCGCCGTTGCTGGAATACGCCACCCGGTATGCCGCGCAGGTGAAAAAGGATTATCAGGAGTATTTTACGGCCTACAAAGCCGGCTATTTTGAATAAATGCACTCTATGGTGGTAACAGCTGACATCCTCGTCAAATTGGCGCTGTCGATCGTGATCGGCGGCTTACTGGGTGCCGAACGGGAATACCGGAGCAAATCCGCCGGCTTTCGAACGTTGACCCTGATCTGCCTTGGCGCTACCCTCTTTACCATCTTCTCGCAACTGGTCGGAGGGCCCGGCAATCCGGACCGGATCGCTTCCAATATCGTCACCGGCATCGGTTTTGTCGGGGCAGGAGTGATCTTTAAAGGGGACAGTTCCAGCAAGGTCAACGGTATCACCACGGCAGCCATGATCTGGGTAACGGCCGCCCTCGGGGTGACCATCGGCGCGGGCTACCTCCTGATCGCCGTGATCGCCACCGGGATGATCTTCCTGGTTCTCTTCCTTTTCACCCTGGTCGAAGGCTGGATCGATCGCTATAACCAGATCCGGAAATACCATATCGTTTGTATCTTCGAAGGGGAGACCCTGATGCGGTTTGAAGAACTGTTCAAGACCCATCACCTGCGGTTCAAGCGTACACGTCAGACCAAATCCGCGGAGAACCTGCTGACGGGCGAATGGGTGGTCCAGGGAAGTGAACAAAATCACCGCCACGTGGTACGTGAGCTAATGCGGGATCCGACGGTAAAGGCGATGGAGTTTTGAAATAAATGTTTATTTTTCGGCCTGTGAAACTCCTTTTTTCGACCCTGTCCGTATGGTTTTCCCTCTTCACTTCTGCCCAGGTCTGTACCAGCGGGCTTGGCGACCCCATCGTAAAATTCACCTTTGGCAGCGGTACGGCCACCTACGGACCGGCCCTTCCCTCCAGCGTAACGAAGATGACTTACGAGCAGTCATCGTGCCCCCAGGGCAGTGACATCGGCGGATACTCGATCATCCATTCCCCGGATCAAAATTGCTTTGGCGGCGATTGGGTGAATTTCACCGGCGACCATACCGGTGACCCCAACGGTTATTTCATGTGCCTCAATGCTTCCACTCCGCCCAGCGACTTCTACAGACAGCAGGTCGATGGCCTTTGTTCGGGGACTTCCTACCAGTTCAGCGCCTGGATCGTCAACATGGCTTCCCATGCCGGCGAGATCATGCCGGACATCACGTTCAGCATCCAAAATACCGACGGCTCCGTCATCCAGAGCTTCGATACCGGTCCTGTTCCGATCGTGAACCCGGCAAAATGGAATCAATATGCCTTCTATTTTGCGACCCCACCGGGCATCACTTCGGTCGTCATCTCGATGAGAAATAATGCGCCGGGCGGTTATGGTAATGATCTCGGCCTCGATGACATCACCTTCCGGACCTCAGGGCCATCCATCGCTATCGCGTTTGCCGGCCATGCGGGAGACAGTGTCATGTTCTGCGCCGATGCGGCGAACAGTCAGGGGCTCGTCGGTGCGGTTGGGAGTTGCTATCCGTCCTCCGAATATCAGTGGCAGTTGAGTACTGACCATGGCGCCAATTGGGCGGATATTCCCGGAGCCGTCAACCCGGTTTATTCCGCGACGCCGACCACCGCCGGAAGCTATCTGTATCGGCTTGCTTCCGCTCAGGCAGGCAATATCGGCAATACCGCCTGCAAAGTCGTTTCCTCCGCCGACTCCATCATCGTGCTCTCTTCCGGCACGCCGGGCGTCAGCATCGTCGAAGAAAATCCCGCTTGTGTTGACTCGACGGTGGTGTTCACGGCGCAGCCCGTATATGGTGGACCCGCCCCTTCGTATCTTTGGACGGTCAATGGGATCACCGTCGGGGGCAATACCGCCGGTTTCAGCGCCGGCACCTTCTCCGACGGAGACCAGGTCAGTTGCCTGATGACGAGCAGTAACCAATGTCCCAGGCCGACGGCCGATGCTTTCAGCAATGTCATTACGATAAAAACGATCCCCGATGTCATATCCTCGGTCAGTATCGTCTCGACCGCCGATGCCATTTGCCGGGACAGCCTCGTGATATTCACCGCCACCCCGACCAACGGCGGGGACGAACCGGTCTATCAATGGTTGATCAACGGTAACCCGATGGGGCCCGGAGGGCCGGTATACCAGACCCGCCGGCTCGATTCCGGCGATGTTGTGAGTGTGCGAATGACCGGCAGCCTGCGCTGTTCGGGACCGGCCGTTTCCAATGTCGTCGCGATGACGGTGTACGATCAGCCCGTTATCCATCTGACGCCTGACACGATCATCGCGGCGCATAGCCAGATCGTACTCGACCCGACCATCACCGGTAGGGTGGATCAGTATCATTGGGAACCGGCTCCCTATCTCAGTGACACCTCGCAATTGCATCCGATCGTGGCCCCAATAGGAACGACGGTGTACGAGATTGTGGCCAACAACAGTTTCTGTTCTGCCACCGCCAGCGAAAAGGTGGAAGTGTTCTACGATCTGCTGATGCCGAATGCGTTTAGTCCAAATGGCGATGGACGAGATGACGTCTTCCGGATACCTCCTTCCGTACCGCTGACAATCAGGAACTTTGCGATCTATAATCGATGGGGCGCATTGATATTTGCAACTGCCAATGCCAGGGAGGGTTGGGATGGAACATTCAAAGGGCAGGCCCAGGCGGCCGGTACGTATGTCTGGGTAATCGAATACGAAAATCCCATCCTCAAAAAAAATATGATGAGAAAGGGGGTCGTCGAGCTGGTGAGGTAGACGGCCGGGGCCGGCAGTGACGGTTGCCGGGAACGGCCCGGCGCCTAGAACAGCGTCAGCGTCCAGCTCCGCCCGAAGGTTTCTCCCGACTCCAGCCGCTGAATACCTTCTTTTTCCGTCAGCTCCTGGCTGCTATCAACAGCATCGGCGATGCCGCACCAGGGCTCGAGGCAGACAAAATCCGCTTTGGGCGCAGCCCAGATCCCCAGGAAGGGAAAACCGGGATAATCCATCTTCAATCCTCTTTCCGTCTTTTTGCTGCGCAGCGCGACTCCTGAGCTGGCGGGATGCTTCAGCACAAGCGCGTCCTTTGCAAACAGATCCTTTGTAAGCGGCAGCGTGCGCGTATTGTTCAACAGCGGCTGCGCCGGCATATCGATGAGCCCGTCTTTGGAGATCGGCCAGCGCGGCGTGTTCTCGGTTTGATCGAATTCCAAATAATAATCCGTATACTCCGTTCCGGGCGCCAGCGGAACCTTGAATGCGGGGTGGCCGCCGACGGAAAAATACAGCGGACCGGTGGCAGGATTCGTCACGCGATAGGTAGTGCTGAATCCCGAACCATTGAGCCGGTAGATGACCCTGAGCTCGAAGCCGAACGGATAGTTCTTTTTTGTAGCGGCATCGCTTTTCAGCAAGAAGCCGATGCTCTCCGCGCTTTGAGTCTCGACGGCGAACTCATGGTCCCGGGCGAAGCCGTGGCGCGGCAGGGAATAGGCATTGCCCTGGTAGTTATAGGTGTTCCCCTTGAGGGTGCCGACGATAGGGAAAAGCAAGGGGGAATGCTTCCCCCAGAAGGCCGGGTCGCCGCTCCACATATATTCGGTCTGGAATTCTTTTTGGAAGATGCTTTGAAGTTCTGCGCCTTTCGGATGAATAGTAAGCCTGAGTTGTTGATTTTCGATGGTGACCATGAGTCTACTTTTTGACTAGCGGCAAACGGCCTGTGGCCGTTTTGGATGCAATTTAGTACATTCGGGGTATGATGCGCAACCTGGCAATCATCTGGACCAGCTTTAAAATGGCACTGCAGGAGTTTCGATCCAACAAGCTCCGCACTTTCCTGTCCCTGTTGGGGATCACTTTCGGCATCTTTTGCATCATCAGCGTCCTCTCGACCATCAGCAGCATGCAAATGGCGGTCAATAAGGATCTGAAAGCCCTTGGCTCCAAGACCATCTATATCGACAAATGGCAATACACCGCCGGACCCGACTATCCCTGGTGGAAATATGTCAAACGGCCCGTGCCAAAGATCGAAGAGCTGCGGCTGCTGAAGATGAAAGTCCCCGATGCGGCGCATATCTCCTTTGAGATGGAGACCCAGGACAAGGTGGAATTCGGCGACAATATCCTCACCGGCGTCAGCTATTACGGTAACACCGAGGATTTCGACAAGATCCAGCAGGTGACGATCGGGGCGGGACGATATTTCCAACAGGCCGAATTCGACCATGGAACGGCGCTGGTCGTCCTGGGCTATCGCATCGCCGAACGGCTCTTCAGCAAGCCGGAGAAAGCGCTCGGTCAGACCGTAAAGCTGAAAGGCGACAAACAGGCAATCGTCATCGGCATCATCGAGAAGCAGGGACAAAGCCTTATCGGGGGATGGGATTACGACAATTCGATCCTGCTGACCTACTCCTTCCTGAAACAGATGATCCGCGATGAGAATGCCCAGCCCAAGCTGCTGGTCCAGGCCGGCGCCAATATGAGCATGGATGCGCTATCGGACGAGCTAAAGGGAGCCATGCGATCGATCCGCAAGCTCAGCCCCACCCAGGAAGATAATTTTGCGCTGAACAATATCGACAACCTCAGCAAATTCTTCGATCCCATCTTTCGCGGGATGAATATCGGCGGCTGGGCGATCGCAGCCTTATCGCTTGTCGTGGGAATGTTCGGCGTCGCCAATATCATGTTCGTCACCGTCCGCGAACGGACCAGCCAGATCGGCCTGAAGAAGGCCATCGGCGCCAAGAAGGGGGTTATTTTGACGGAGTTCCTGCTCGAGTCGGCCTTTCTCTGCGTCATCGGCGGGGTGATCGGAATGATCGCCGTTTTTGCGCTGACCCTCATTATTTCCACGATGCTGAGCTTCCAGGTGGTGATCCCCGTGAACATCATCCTGCTGGCCATCACCATTTGTCTTTTTACCGGCGTGGCGTCGGGGATCATCCCCGCCTTCGTGGCGGCGCGGATGGATCCGGTCGTGGCGATTAGGTCTAAGTAAGTGCTCTCTGCCCGGCTACGGCTGCTTCGCAGCCTAAACGGGGCTAAAAAATTGCCCTTTGGGCAACGGCCTTCCAGGCCGTTTGGCTAATTTTGCGCCCATGCATTCCACTCGCACCGAACCGGTTACCCTTTTAGCCATCGAATCTTCTTGTGATGAGACCAGCTGCGCGATCAGCCGCGATGGGGTCATCCTGGCCAATATCATCGCCGGGCAGGCCGTGCATGAGCAGTATGGCGGGGTAGTGCCGGAGCTGGCGAGCCGGGCGCATATGCAGAACATCGTTCCGGTCGTAGATGCAGCCCTGAAAAAGGCCGGCGTCGCCCTCTCCGAACTAAGCGGCATTGCTTTCACCCAATCCCCGGGTTTGATCGGATCGTTACTCGTCGGTTCGCAGTTTGCAAAATCCCTGGCCCAGGCGTTGGAGATCCCGCTCATCGCCGTGCATCATATGCAGGCGCATGTGCTGGCGAACCTGATCGGACCCGCGGCCGGCACGCCCAACCTGCAACAGCCCACCACGCCCTCCTTCCCCTTTCTTTGTCTGACCGTCAGCGGCGGCCATACCCAGATCGTCCTTTGTCACTCGCCGTTGAAGATGGAAGTCATCGGTGAAACGTTGGATGACGCGGCCGGTGAAGCCTTCGACAAATCGGCCAAGCTCCTCGGCCTCCCCTACCCTGGCGGCCCGCTGATCGATAAATATGCCAGGGAAGGCGATCCGGCGCGCTTCGCATTCCCCGAGCCGCAGATCCCCGGGCTCAATTTCAGCTTCAGCGGGTTGAAAACAGCCATCCTCTATTTCCTGCAGGACCAGACGGCAAAGGACCCCGGATTCGTCACTGCCAACCTGCCCGATATCTGCGCCTCGGTACAGGGACGTATCGTTTCGATCCTGCTGAACAAATATCGCCGGGCTGCGCGTGAGACCGGCGTCACCGATCTTTGCGTCGCCGGTGGCGTATCGGCCAACAGCGGGTTGCGCAAGGCCTTCCAGGAAATGGGCCGGAAAGAAGGGTGGAACACGTTTATCCCGGCCTTCGAGTATTGCACCGATAACGCCGCGATGATCGCCATCACCGGCCACTATAAATTCCTGGCGGGGGAGTTCGCGCCTTTATCGGCCAGCGCCAGCGCCCGTGCGGAATGGTAGGTTGCGGGCTTGCGAGCCGTTCACCGCCCCACCCGGGCCGAAGGGCTGCCAAGCCGCCGAACGCCCAAATGTCCTAATTTTGCGCGCATGCCAAACCCCTTTTTCCAGTTCAAACAATTCATCATCCGCCAGGACCAATGCGCCATGAAGGTCTGCACCGACGCCTGTATCCTCGGCGCCTGGTTCGCCAGCAAGACGCCGGCCTGGTCGCACGTGCTGGACATCGGCAGCGGCACCGGCCTGCTCATGCTGATGCTGGCACAGAAACATAAGGGGGAGATCAGGGGCATCGAGCTCGATGGCAATGCGTATCACCAGCTGAAGCAGAATATCGGGCAGAGCCCCTGGAAACAGATGCTGAAGGTGTATCCCGGCGATGTGCGGTCCTTCAGCTTTCCGGGCAAGTTCGATTTTATCATCACGAACCCGCCCTTTTATGAGGGCGATCTCGCCGCATCCACCGAAGCGGCCAACCTGGCGCGGCACAGCAAAGAGCTGACGCTGTCCGAGCTGCTGGCCGTCATCGACGCCAATCTAACCCCCGAAGGCTCGTTCGGCATCCTCCTGCCCTATCACCGCTCGGCCTGGTTCGAACAGCAGGCCCTCTCCGGCTACGGCTTTTCCTTGCGCGAAAAGTTGCTCGTCCGCCAGACGCCCCGGCACGATTACTTCCGGAGCGTTCTTTATTTCTCCCGCCGCAAGGAGAGCTTTGTTCCGACGTCCGAGCTGACGATCCAGGATAGCGAGGGAGTGTACACGGAAGATTTTACCGATCTGATGAGGGATTATTACCTGTATCTATAGAGGGCGGGCATACTCCTCCAAATAAGAGTAATGGGGTGTCAATTCACCATTCTTTACCATCGTCGCCCGGTCAATGATGACCGATCCACCCCTGATCAGCGGCTCCAGCACATGCTTGATCAACTGCTCGCCGAAATAGCGCGAGGCGTCCCGAGGCAACTCGTTGGGCAGGTTGCCCACCGCCATGACATCGACCCCGCCGGGCTGGTAGGGGGCCGTCCGCTGACGGGTATTCGGATCCACACCATAGACCGGCGCATCCATCGTGGAGTCGCCCAGGTTGCAGGGGATGGACCCCTCGCGGTCGTCGGTGATATCGGCGATGGTGCGGATACGAAAACCCGGGTCCTGCATATCCTCCCATTCGAAGAGCCGCGGCATATTGGGGTCCCAATAGATGCCGTTCATGAGGATGTCCGCCGTGCGGGCAAAGGGCAGGAACTTACAGCGGTATTCCTGCGGGTGCTGATGGAAATGTTCCCGTTTATAGCTTTTTGTCTGCGCGTGGACATAAAGACCCGCGCCCTTCAGCTGCGTGAACACCGGGTAGCTGAACTTGCGTTCCAGGAATTCGTCGGGTTCGACTTCGACGATCTCGAGCAGGTTCATCACTTCCAGCACGCCATGTGCAACGCGGCCGGAGCCCGTAACCGCGACCTTTATCTCCGGGAGCCGCAGGCCGAAATAGGTGTGAATCAGTTCGCGGAAGCTTTTTTGTTTATATACGCGGCCCAATTCGTATAGGCCCGTGCGTTGACCATAAGCCATGATGCCGTTGTGCGCGCCCACAACCCCCGCAAAGAACCCGAAGCCAAGGATTCGCTGGCCGTCATCGTGCTCCAGGCATTCATAGTCGATCAGCGTGATGCCGCGGTCGAGGATGGTCCGGAACATGGCTTGGTTGGCCGGCTGCGCTTTCTTAGTATGGGAGAAGAATAAGTAGGTCTTACCGGGGAGAAGTTGCCGCACGGGGACCTCCTTGATGCCCAGGAGAATATCGCATTCCTCCATCGTTTCCTTCACCTCTATCCCCGCATCGCGGTATTCTTTGTCGGAATAGCAGCGATCCGGCGACGCCTGGGCGATCACCCGGACATCCGACGCATTCTTTTGGATCCATTTACATTGTGCGGGCGTGAGAGCCACTCGATTGTCTGCGGGTACTTTGCCTTCGCGTAACAAGCCGATCGTTATCATCCGGCTAAAGATAGAAATTTTTATTCCTTTTTGGACAGATAGGGCTAAATCCGTAATATTGCGTCCCGCTTTTTCCACGAAAACACGCGATTCAATGCCCGGATGGCGGAACTGGTAGACGCGTCAGACTCAAAATCTGGTTATCGCAAGGTAGTGCAGGTTCGATTCCTGTTCCGGGCACTTGAAGACAAAACCCGCTCTGGCAGCGGGTTTTGCTTCAATCAAACTCCTCAGATCGCAATTTACAGAAGCCGATACCACCCAATAGAATTTCCGCGGCCCTTCGGAAAAATTGACCGAGGATTGTCCTACTCAATCCTGAGATTCGGCGCCGGATTCATCTTTGCAGCCTCCCAGGTCTGCGACAAAATCGTAATTAAACCAATTAGAAGCAAGAATCCGAAGCAGCTCAACAGTTGAATTATCCCAAAGGAAGATCTATTCGCAAAGTTTTGGAGGAATAGGATTGCTAATACATAACCAATGGGTAGCGAAATACATCCTGAGATCAGAAGCAGCCTGACAAATCCCTTACTAACCAGCGCAAGAATCTGATCAACCCGTGCCCCGATCACTCTCCGAAGGCTGATCTCTTTCTTTCGGACTTCGACCGTGTACACCACAAGCCCCAATAGCCCCAACGATCCGATGGTGATGGTCGTCAACGCCAAAAAACCCAATAGGGAAATGGTCGCTGTCTGGTTATTCCTGTCCTTCAGTTCTTTGTCCAGCCGGTAACAGGAAAACACCTGATGCGGATAGATTTTCTTCCATGCTATTTCAAGCTGCCTCACAACATCACTTGCGGAATTGGCGACCCGGACGTTTAAAATATTATAAGAATGTGCTTTCCGCCTTAATACCAGCGGAGAGATAAAAATACCCGGTCCGCGAAAATAAAAATCCTTCACAATACCCTTTATCTGCACCATCGTGCTGTCATCAATCCGTACATCCTTGCCTACCGCGTCGGAAATATCCTTAAAGCCTAACGTGCGAGCTGTCATTTCGTTAATCAGAATATAGTTCTCCTTTTCCGTTGACTTACCGTCAGAGAAGTCGGCGCCTGCTACAAATTTCAGGTTCATCATGGGGGCCGTCTCATGGTCGACAAAATAATCATCCACCTGGATAGGCTCTTTATCGCTTGTCCCAAGAGCTACTCGTGTGCTGCCGGCTCTGCCGATCCCGAAATTTGCCGACATTGCCGAAACTTGCCGGACCCCGCTTAGGCGGAGAAATTCGCTGGTGAGCAATTCCGGATCTGCGCCTTCAAGGGAAACCGAGACTATGTCGGCCGTCCGGAATCCGGGATCCACCTCCGCCAAATGTGAGAATTGGGTATAGAAAGCAGATAGAAATATCAATACCACCAACGAAAGGCTGAACTGAAACACGATAAGTGTTTTCTGCAAAGAAAGGCTGCCGAATATTCTCTTGGTCCGGATATTCTTTAGCACTTCCGCCGGTTTAAAGGAACTCAGCATCCACGCCGGCAGGACGCCGGCCATAAGTCCCGAGAAAAAGCTAAACAAGAAAAAAAGCAACAGAGTACTCAATCCTATTCTTACGTCGGGCATGAATTCGTAACCGTCGTTAAACGGTTTGTATCTCAAAATGGCATGGAGGATCAGGTAAGCCAGGATCAATGCGAGGAAGGCAATCAAAGTGGATTCTACGACATATTGAATAAACACCTGATAACGTCTTGCTCCGGCGACCTTTCTGATACCAACTTCCTTGCTTCTTGTCAGCCCTCTGGCGATCGTCATATTGGTGTAGTTAAAGCACCCCGCCAGGAGGATGAGCAATGCTATCCCGCATTCGGCCCAAATCTTTGCCCAACCGATGCCTCCCGCATTGTCGTTATATATTTCAATAGAGGCTGGTGTAAGGTCGCATAGTCGTTGCAATTCGAATTGATAGATATCCTCGTCCTTTGACCTCACAACATATCTGCTCAGCCCGGCAACTGCCGCGTCGGCAAGTTTCTTCGAAACATCCGGCTTAAGCCTTACATAAGTATACACGCGCTGAAAAGTATTCCAGGACGACGGATCAACGTCGACCGCGTTCTTCTTTTGCAACATGACCAGCGAAGACGATGGCAAATAGTAATCGTATTTCAGATGTGACTTTTCCATAACCGGGTTCAGTACCCCGCTCACTAAAAAAGCTCCAAGTTTATTAACCGTTACAATTTTTCCCAGCGGATCTTCCTTGCCGAATAAATTAAGTGCAGCCTCCGCGCTGAGAACGATATTTCCCGGCTTTTCGAGAACATTCGTCTTTACTCCTTTGGCCAATGAAAAACCGAATATCCGGAAGAAGGAAGATTGAGTAAATGCCCCTTGCATCGAAAGTGCCTTGTCACCATAACTAACATCCTGCCCGACTGTCGGTGTAACACTCACAGCCTCTTCGAACACCTCCAGGTCCTTCACCAAGGGCAATAATGGCGCCGGCGTCGATGCGGCATAAAGCAAGTTATTATGCTTGCCTGAAACCCTGTTGATGACGCGGTATATCCGATCGAAGGCAGGATGAAACCGGTCATAGCTCAATGCATCCTTGGTACGCAGGATCACCATCATGCCGATTGCCATACTCAAAGCCAGTCCAAAAATATTGATCAACGAGAATAATTTGTTACGGCGCAAGCTCCGGAAAGCAATACGGAGGTAATTCTTAATCATGGTAATACCAATGTTCGGTAAGATAATTATCTATCAGTTACAAAGATTGCTTTTGAGCGACCCTTTTTCCACAATTTTCCAGAAAAATTTGGTTACCTGAAAGAAAAGTAAAGCAACTAAGCCATATGCATTGTATTCTTATGTATATTTGATTCATGAAAATCATTCTTACCACCGCCATCCTACTCACTTCGACATTCATTTCGCACTGCTGCTACGCCTGCAGCATGTGTAAAATCACCGTAAATGGAAAAACAATTGTCGGCAACAATGAGGATTCCTGGCGAACAGGGAGCAAAATCTGGTTTGAAAAGGGCGAAAAAGCAAAATTCGGGGCGGCTTACGTGGGATACCAGGATGGTTTTCCCCAGGGAGGCATAAATGAAGTTGGACTTGCGTTTGATGGCTTTGCCGTGCATCCGCGACAATTGCGGCCGATGCCTGGTAAACAGCCGGTTACCGATCCTACGCAATTTATCAAAAACATATTACAACATTGTTCCACCGTGGATGAAGTCAAGGCAATGGTGATACAATATGATCGTAGCCTCTTTAATAACAGCATGCTCTTGTTTGTAGATAAATCGGGAAAATACCTTGTAATGGAAGTTGATACGGCACTGACAGGTGATGACCCGACCTATTTGCTCACCAATTTTTGTCCCTCTAAGACCAGGCCCGAAGAGGTTAAGTTCACCCGCTATCTCCGTGGACAAACATTTCTGAAAAGCCATTCTGCGCAAGCAACCGTCGATTATGGTACTGCGCTGATGGATACCATGCACGAATGCCGGCCCAAGGGTGGGAATGGTACCCTTTACACATCGATTTATAATTTGAATACACAAGAGATTACGCTGTATTTTTTTCATGATTTCTCCCGGAATCGGACATTTAATTTGCATGACGAATTGAGCCGGGGCAATCACTCGGTGGATATGACATCGATTTTCCCAGACAACAAAGAATACGGCAGATTTTTGTCATATCGCATTCCTGCTAACACACCTGCCCTACAGAAGACCATGGCGGCTGGCATGTTGTTTTACCTGGTGGCAGCACTGCTATTTCTTTTTGTCTTTGTTAAGAATTTACTGCGGCGTGTTGTAAAACCATCATCCGCCAACTTGGTTTACCTGGTTGTTGCGGTTACGAATGGTGTGCTGTCCTATTTCGTCTTCTTATTATTATCAAATACGCCGATCTTTTATTTGGAATCATCCTACGGTCTTGGCGGTAACCCCTGGGTCAATTTGATGGTGTACCTACCGCTTCTGCTACTTGTAGGGTTCGTACCTCTGATTATCGGGGTCATAAAGCTTGTAAAAATAAGACGGCCAGCCGCTTCCATTGTCGCTGCGTTATGGTTAAACATGATCATAAACCTTGGGCTGTTGGCCGGTGCCGGATATTGGCATCTGTTTGACGTGATTTAATATTGAAAGGAACATTAAAATCATGGTGTTAAAGCTGCTCGCAGATCATAAAAAACTATATGGTTATGAAATGACCCAAAAAGTAAAGGACATTACTGCTACCCTCCTATTTCCCCGAATTAGGAAAACTTATCCCAGGTCCAAAAAAACACTCGTACGCCACGATCTTCCCGTCTTTAACCTTGAAACAATCCATATTCCGAAGAGTTTTACCGTCATTCGTCCAACCGCAGCCAATTACAAATACATCATCCCCAAAGGACCAATTATTTTCACGCCCGGGACCGGCGATGAACACCACCCTGACGCGGTCGCCCGCACAATCAGCGCGAGCTTTTCTTCCTGAACTCGCGGGGTGGCAACCCTGTGGCCACTTTGAAAAGCTTATTGAAATTAGAGACGGTGTTGTACCCGCAGTAATAGGCAATTTCGGAAATGGGGGCAGCCGAACTGATGAGCATCTCCCTGGCATTGAAGATCCTGACCTCGTTGAGGTAGTCGAAGAAATGTTTGCCGGTGCTTTTCTTGAACCAACGGCAATAGCTCTGGGGGGTAAGGCCTGCAATGCCCGCAACGTCCTTCAGGGAAATATCCTTATGGTAGTGAGCCTGTACATATCTGTAAATCTCGCTCAGCCTGTCCGTCGCTTCCTCTTTTTTATGGGCGCTATAGACATCGTCGCTGATGCACCGGCAGTCCGTGGAACTGGAGAGAATATTCAGGATCTCGAGGAGCAGGAGGATCCGCCGGAATCCCCGCGATGTAACCAATATATCCAGCTTCCGGCTTACCTTTTCCCGTGTGGCGCCCGTCACTTGTATCCCCCTGGCGGCCAGGTCGAAGAAGCGGGCCAGCGCCTTGCACTCTTTGAGGTCATAGAACTCAGCGCCGAATATTTCCTTCCGGAAGTGTACCACTACAGAGCGGGCCCGGCGCCCGCCGCCGGTATCGTCATTCAGCCAGACATGAGGCAGATTGGATCCGATGAAGACCATGTCCCCCTTTTCGAACGGGTCGATCCTGTTGCCGATGATCCGCCTGCCATATCCTTCCTTTATCAACACCAGCTCCAGCTCGGAATGGCAATGAAAGGCGCCATTAAAGGCATCTTCGTCCTTATCGATGATTGATAACCTGCTATTGTGCAAAGGCGTAATCTCGGTTCTTACGACTCTCATATGGTCTATCAAGGTAAAAAAATTCTGGTGATTTTTCACGGGACCGGCCGAAAAAATCGCGCATTCGGTTGCGGTACCCGTCGTCCCGTGGTAAAATTGAAGAAAAAAAGGATAATTCCGAAGCAGGAAGAATGGCTGATCATCCGGAAGTTTATATAAAGTTTTCCAGCATGAACAGGATTAGAATTATTTTGATCGTATTATTATTTTCCGCGTCGATATCGAATGCCCAGACGAAAAGGCTGTTTTCCGAATCCGCCGCCGCAAAGCAACAAAGGATGGCCTGGTGGACGAACGACAGGTTCGGGATGTTCATCCACTGGGGCGTTTATTCCATGGCGGCAAGGCATGAATGGGTGAAGCACAACGAGCACATGACCAATGAGGAATATAAGAAGTATTTCGACTTTTTCAACCCCGACCAATTCGACCCGGCGACCTGGGCAAAACAGGCAAAGGCCGCAGGCATGAAATATGCGGTCCTTACCACCAAGCACCACGATGGGTTTTGCCTTTTCGACTCTAAATATACCGACTATAAGGCCACCAATACGCCGGCCCATCGTGACCTCGTGAGGGAATATGTAAATGCGTTCCGCGCGCAGGGACTGAAGATCGGTTTTTATTATTCACTGCTGGACTGGCATCACCCGGATTATACTATGGACGACGCGCATCCGCTCGTACAGGTGGATACGAGCCAGGCGAACTACGACCGGCTGAACAAGGGCCGGGATATGCGCAAATACCGGCAGTATCTTCGCGACCAGCTAACCGAGCTGCTGACCAACTATGGAAAGATCGATATCCTTTGGCTGGACTGGACCTGGCGCAAAGGTGACAAACGCGGCAAGCATGCGGAGGACTGGGACGCCGTCGAACTGATCAAGCTGGTGAAAAAGCTGCAGCCGGGCATCATTGTCAACAATAGGCTGGGATTGGATGACTATGCCGATGGCGGCGATTTCGAAACGCCCGAGCAGGTTTCGACGTCTGAGCTGGCCAAATACAGGGGAAAGACCTGGGAAACCTGTCAGACCTTTTCCGGCTCATGGGGCTATTACCGGGATGAGAATAGCTGGAAGACCGACCACCAGCTGCTCGACCTGCTGATAACATCCGTCGCCAATGGGGGCAACCTGATCCTGAATGTAGGGCCGACGGCGAGGGGCGAGTTCGACTACCGGGCAAGAAATGCGCTGGACAGTCTTTCGTTGTGGATGCATGCCAACAACAGGGCCATTTATAACTGCACCTACGCCCCCGACGAATATAAGGCGCCGGAGAATACGAGACTGACCTATGACCCGGCCACCCGGCGATTGTATGTTCACCTGATGGAATATCCGGCTACGCATACGTTGGTGTTGCCCGGCTATGGGGATAAGATCCGTTATGTGCAGTTCCTGCACGATGCTTCTGAGATAAAGACGACAGTCAACGGTGCTGATGTAACCCTCCTGCTGCCGGAGCGGAAACCGAATATGGAAATTCCCGTCATCGAAATAATGCTTAAATAATACTGGAATATCGCGAAAAGACTGGCCGGGCCATAGGGTACTTTTGGGGTCGGCGGAACAAGAAAACAAAAGTGTTTATTCATTTCGCAAACAATCAACAGGATTACCCATCGCCGACTTGACCGACTCAAAACTGATCGTGACCAACGCAATGACAAAAGCGATCAAAACCAATTGCACAAACTCGGCGGTCATCATCACCACGATCTGCCATACGCTTGCGCCCAATACCTTGCGGATGCCGATTTCCTTAAATCGCCGCTCGGCCATATAGGACGACAAACCATACAAACCCAGCGCACAGATGATCATGGCGATGATCCCAAAGCTCGAAATGATCCGGGATACCCGCCGCTCCTCATCGTACTGCTTCTGAATGGTCTGATCCAGGAAAGAATACTCAAAAGGGGCATCATGGATCAGCGATCTCCACGTTCTCCCGATCGCTCGCACCGTCCCCTCAAAATCGGCGGAAGCAACCGACGCAATGCCATAGTCATACCGCCTGTTGCTTCTATCCATTTCAAACAAGGTGGGCCTGATCTCCTCACGAAACGAGTTCTGATGAAAATCTTCCATCACGCCGATCACCTTAAAATCATATTTTATTCCCAGCCAGTCGAAATGCAGGTATTGACCAACGATTGTTGCAGGCGTAAACCCCAGCCGGGAAACAGCTGTACGGTTTAAAATAAACTTACGCACGCTATCCAGGCTGCGGCTCTCCGTGAACCCTCGCCCGGCTACCAATCGGATATTCAACAACTCCAGGTACCCGACATCGACCACATCCCGATCGATATCGACCACCTTATCCGGGTTCCCTCCATCGGGATAAAAGTTCATGTCCCTGAAAATAGGTGTCCCGGGAATGAAGGAACAACCAGATACCCCCTTGACGCTGCCGTTTTGCCGAATCTGTTCTTTCAACGCATCATATTGTTTATGTGCTTCGTCGGTGCGAAGGGGCAATACAATCTTTGCATTCGCATTAAAACCGGGATCGCTCCCGGTCATAAAGTTCACCTGGCGGGACATAATGAATACGCCACATACCAGGACAATGGCGATCATAAATTGAAACACGATCAGGGTCTGCCGCAAGCGGCCGGAAGAACCGCCGGGAATAAACTTCCCCTTCAGCACCTGGGCGGGCTGGAACGATGTCAGGTAAAAGGCCGGATAGCTGCCTGCCAAAAGGCCCGTGACCAAAGCAAGACAAAGGGCCGCTGATAGAAAGAACACGATATTGTCCGCATTGATCGAGATACTCTTATTCGTCAGCTGATTAAAAAATGGAAGAGCCAGCGGCATCAGAAGGGCGCTGATAAGGATCGCTATGACAACCGTGAGCATCGCATCTCCCAGTATTTGCCGGATGAGCGTAGCCCTGAGCGCACCCAGGGTTTTGCGAACGCCGATCTCGGTGGCCGCCGGGTCGCCTTTGCCGTCGACAGGTTCATAAAGTTGATGCAGAACCTCATTTATTTTTTTCTCAACCAAATCTTTATTATGCCCGGCTACCAACTTCAGATAGGACGGCACAAAATTTTGACCGGCCCATTCGTTTTCATTTACCACATTTCCGGCCTATCCCAAGGAGGTGATGGAAGTAAAGAAGTGGGCTTTGATGTGGCTGTTGTATGATGCCTGTCATAGCTCATTTCGTCCCGGATATAAAGGGATAGCAGCAGGCAACAGGCAATGCCAGGTGCGAGGCCGAAAATATTGATAAAAGAATACACCTTGTTGCGCATGAGATGGCGCAAGGCGTGTTGTAGGAATGGGCGCAACATTTTATGGCAAAATTTCGGGTGTGTTCTAAATATACGGATTTTGAGCCTATGCCCGCACCCGAACAGGGACTGTATCAAAACCGCACACGCCCGCTGACAATCAACCCGCACAAGACTGATTTTTAACGAAATGCGAGCTTGGCATCGCCTTTGGCGATATACCATCTCTCACAACGCACACCATGATCAAAAACTATTTCACCATCGCCTGGCGCAACCTGATGAAGAGCAAGGTCTTCTCAATCATCAATGTCCTCGGGCTAACCATCGGTATCACTGTCTGCATGATGATCTTCCTGTTCGTCCTGCACGAAATGAGTTTTGACAAATTCCATAAACAAAGCGCCAGCATCTACCGCGTGATGCGTAACGTGACGAACGACAATAAGGAAGTCGGCGTGGGCTGGCTGTCAGGTCCCTATGGGCCGGCCCTGGCGAACGATTTCAAGGGGCAGATCACGAGGGTGGTACGGGTGCGGCCGGACGACGACCTGATAACGATCGATAACCGCTCCTTCCATGAAAGAAAGATCATCTGGGCGGACTCCAATTTCTTTTGTATGTTCTCCTTCCCGCTGTTGCGGGGCGACACGGCCACCGCATTGCGGGACCTGCCCTCCGTCGTGCTGAGCGAGACCATCGCAAAAAAATACTTCGGCGGCGCCGATAATGCCATGGGAAAGACCATCCAGGTGGCTAAAGACAAGCGATACCGGGTAACAGCCGTCATGAAGGATGTTCCGGCCAACTCCCATCTCGACTTCGAACTGGTTTTTCCGCTGGAGAACCGCAAGGACGATGGGGTCATGACGGGATGGATCAACAACGGTTTGTATACCTACGTGCAACTCGCCCCAACGACGACACAGGCACAGATGGAAAAACAATTCCCGGGCTTTGTGGAGAAGTACATGGGCGCCATGCTGCGGAAGTATGGGTTCCATTTCGCGTTATCGCTTGTGCCCCTGCAGAAGGTCTATTTAGACAACACCGCTTTTGATGGGATCCGGCATGGCGACATATCGGTGGTGTACGTCTTCCTTTCCATCGCCGCGCTGATCCTGCTGATCGGCTGTATCAATTTCATCAACCTCTCCACTGTCAGAGCCGCCGAACGATCGAAGGAAGTAGGATTGCGCAAAGTATTGGGCGCCCTTCGCGGGCAAATCATCAAACAATTCATCGGGGAATCCCTCCTGGTCACCGTCATCGCCTGCGTCCTGTCCCTCGGATTGTTGTCCCTCGTCATGCCTTTTTACAACCACGTGCTCGGCTATTCCTTGCAGCTGACCGATCATTTCGGCGCGTTGCTGGCGTTCTGCGGGGGAATCATCGTGGTCGTGGGAATACTCGCAGGCAGCTATCCCGCTTTCTTCCTCTCCAATTTTACGCCCTTTGAGGCGCTAAAAGGCAAACTGAGACTCGGCAGAGGCGCCGCTTCGTTCCGGCAGGGTCTGGTGGTGATCCAGTTCAGCATCTCGGTATTCCTCATCTTCGGCACGATCATGGTCACCAAGCAGATGGACTTTATAAAACACAAGCAACTGGGTTACGACAAAGAGCAAACGGTGATGATCCCGATCGATAACAACGATATCTATCAACATCTCCAAAGTTTCCGGCTCGCGATGCAAAACTCGGCCGGGATCGCGTCCTTCTCCGCGATGTCGGGAGAGCCTGGCGGCTTTCATGATATTCATGTCTTTGACGTCGAAGGCCATACCGGGAAAGTGCCGGCCCGCACCGAATTCTCGGATTTCGAGTTCGTACCCACGCTTGGATTGAAAATTATCGCCGGCAGGAACTTCTCCGCACAGTATCCAACCGACACAACCAACGCGGTGCTGATCAACCGGACCGCGGCCGTCAAATTCGGCTGGACCCCGGACCAGGCGATCGGCAAGTGGATCCAAAACACCGTCCGGGACGACAAGAAGCGATATATCGTGGGCGTGATCGAGGACTATAATTTCCTCTCCCTGAAGGAGGAAATGGCTCCATTGGTGATCTCTCCGGCCTTCGACCGCCGGATGATCCTGGTAAAAATAAAATCCGGCCAGTTAAGTCCCGCGATAGCCGCCATTAAGAAAGAATATGCAGTAGCGGCGCCGGGTTATCCGCTGGAGTATCGATTCCTCGACCAGCAGTTCGGGGAGATTTACCGGAACAATCTTCGCCAGCAATCGATCCTTACCGTATTTGCCGGTCTGGCAATATTCGTCGCCTGCCTGGGTCTGTTTGGCCTGGCCTCCTTTACCGCGGCCAAACGGGTCAAGGAGATCGGGGTAAGGAAAGTGCTGGGGTCCTCCGTCGAAAATATCGTGGTGCTGCTCTCCAGGGATCTGCTGAAGCCGGTGATCATCGCTACCGCCATCGCCATACCGATCGGCTTCTGGGTCATGAAAAGCTGGCTGCAAAACTTTGCTTATCAGACCTCTATGAGCCTCTGGGTATTCGTTGTGGCGTCCCTGGCCACCTTCCTTATCGCCCTTCTGACGGTCAGCTTCAAGGCGGTCGGCGCGGCAAGGGCCAACCCCAGCAAGAGCCTGAGGTCTGAATGAGCAGCTAGCTTGAGATCGGGACATATACGATATTGTCAAACAGCTCTCTCATCACCGCCTCATCGCCCTTATTGGTAAAAGTGAATACGCAATTGAGGATCTCATTGGCTCCCTGTTTGGCGCCTTTCAGATGCCATCCCCCATCGTCGAGGGTCACCGTCGGGGCCATCTTTTTCAGGATCCCATCCGGAAGGAGCGAGCTCCCCGAGAAAGTAAGCACCGAGAAGTATAAGACCCGGCTTCCGGATTCGTTGACGTATTGCACCGAGTCCTGGTTCAGGATGCTCTTGTAGGACGCGTCTAGCGGCAACTGCCAGTTGCTCAAGGGGCCTGCATCTTTCTTTCGCTTTCTAAAAAGACTAAACATGGTTTTGCATTCTTTGGGTAATTTAAGGCAGATCTACGGTTTTTCCCGATCCGGCATTCGTTTTTCCCGATAGCGGCAGGGCGATCTCCCGCGGCGAAATAGTTTTGCCTCGGAAATAGAAATATATGGCCCAATTGATTACCCGCAGATCCCTTTATAGTCTTATCGCTCTCTTCTTTTTACTTTTGCCAGCTTCCGCCACTTTTGCCAATGGGGATGAAGAGACCGGCGGTGCCATTGCCGGAAAGGTATCGACCGCCGACGGACAACCGGCGGCGGAAGTCACCGTCTCGATCCCGAAACTGAAATGGACGACCGTCACCGACGAAGAGGGTCTTTTCTCTTTCACCCATCTCAAGCCGGGGGCCTACGATATCGAAGTATCCCTGGTGGGTTACGAGGCCGTGCATCAGCATGTCGAGCTGGCTGCCGGCAAACCCTTGCACATCTCCATCAAGCTGGCCGTTTCCGGGAAACAACTGAGCGCGGTCACCGTGGTGGCAGTCCGGACCCAAAACCAGAAGCGCGCGGATATTGGCAAGGCGGGGATAGCGGCTATCGATCTGCCGCAAAGCGTCGCCGTAGTGGGTAAGGACGTACTCGACCGGCAGCAGGTGCTGACCGTAGGGGACGCGCTGATGAACGTCAACGGCATCTATGTGATGGGCACGACCGGCGGCGTCCAACAGGAGATCGGCGGAAGAGGATACCTGTTCAACAGCACCAATACCTTCAAAAACGGGATGAAGTTCAACAACGGCGTAACTCCCGATCTGAGCGGCGTCGAACGGATGGAGTTCCTGAAAGGCAGCGCCGCCATCCTGCTCGGAAATGTGACGGCCGGCGGAGTGATGAATATCGTTACCCGGAAGCCGGCGTTCGAACAGGGCGGCCAGATCAGCTTCCGCGCCGGCAGCTACGATTTTTACAAGCCTACCCTGGACATCTACGGACCCGTCTCCGGCAGCCGGTCCGTCGCCTACCGCCTGGTGACATCCTATGAAAAGGAACGCAGCTTCCGCGACTTTGTAAAAGGAGAACGCTATTATATCAACCCGTCCTTCCTGATCAGGGCCGGCAAGAAGGTACAGGTGCTGGTAGAAGGCGATTATCTTACCGATACCCATACCTCGGACTTTGGCGTCGGTGCGGTCAATTATATCATCCCCAAGATCTCGCGGACCCGTTTCCTCGGCGCGCCGTGGAGCACTAACAAGGCCACCGAAAGCAATATTACCGTCACGACGACTTACCAGATCAACGATCGGTGGCAGCTTCGAAGCCTCGATGGCTTTTACAACTACAACGTAGAGCTCTACGGCACAACGCGGCCGGATGACGGCGGCGGCGCGGCGATCCAGTCCAATGGCAATTGGGTTCGGGGCGTTCAGCACTCGGCCACCAACGAACACTACTACCTCGCCCAGGCCGACCTCATTGGAAAGTTCAACACCGGGGGACTGGGCCATCAATTCCTCTTCGGGGTCTCCGCCGATAAGGACCAGATCAATACCCTGGCCTACAATCTGCTGGCTGTATACGACTCCATCAACATCTTCGATCTCAACAAATACCCGCAACGTTCCGATATCCCCACCCTCACCCGGAACACCTATACAAAGGCGCCCATCTCCAGCGCGGCCGTCTACGTGCAGGATCTGATCAGCCTCACCCACGGCCTCAAAGTTTTACTCGGCGGGCGTATGGGATATGTTCAGTCACTAAGCAAGGCCTATTCCTATTCCACCGGCAAGACCACAGCCAGCTCGGTATACGCGCATCCCTTCACCCCGCGCGTAGGCATCGTCTACCAGCCGGCGTCCACCCTGTCCCTGTTCACCAGCTATTCCAATTCCTTCAACACCAATACCGGCACCGACACCGCCGGCAAGGCACTCCCCTTGTCGTTCATCAACCAATACGAGGTGGGCTTCAAATCCGATCTCTTTGACCGGTTTTTGACCTTCAACCTTACGGCTTACCAAATCGTCAACAGCAATCTCGCCCAGATGAGCCTGGCCAACGGCAATACCAACACGAATATCAAAGAACTGACCGGGCAGGTCACCAGCAAGGGCATTGAAGCCGACCTTTCCACCAAACCCATCCATGGCTTCACCATCATGGCCGGCTATAGCTACAACGATGCCCGATACACCCAAAGCAACACCTTTCCGAAAGGAAGCAAGATCCAATACGCTCCCGCCAATATCGTAACGGGCAGCGTCTACTATAGCTTCAGCGGGACCCTGCAAGGTCTTGGCATCGGTCTGACGGGGATGTATGTCAACGGCATGAACGCCGGCAGGGTTCCCAGGCTCAAGCCGACGGCCGCGCAGAAGAACTACGCGCTGATCCCCTTGCCGGACTTTACCCAGATGGATGCGACCGTAAGATACAGCTACCGGCAAATGATCTTCTCGCTGAAGTGTTCCAACCTTCTCAATTCCCTCGGTTATTACGCGCATGAGGACGGCAGCGTGAATCCCATCGCCCCGATGCAGTTCGCCGCGACCGTCTCATTCCGGCTGTGATCGACGGAACGCCGGTTCACCGACTCAGCCGGGATGGCGAAATCCCGGTGTACCCTTTGAATTCCTTGATGAAATGGGCCTGGTCATAGTAGCCGCATTCATAGGCAATATCGGTCAGGGATCCTTTCCCCGCCCGGATCAGCTCCAGGCTTTTGTTGAACCGTTGGACCGAAAACAGGCCCTTTGGAGGGATACCGACATAATTCACAAACAGCTTTTGGATATGGCGTTCGGAGCACCGGTACTCCGCGGCAAGACGCGCAAGATCAAAAGATCCATCGGCCCGGCTGATGGAGTCGCAGATCCCTTCGACCAACCGGATCTTTTGTTGATCCTTCGTGGTCCTGACCAGCCGGTCCGTTAAGAACGCTTCCAGCACCTTCACTTTTTGCTCCAGTACCGGTTGCTCCATCAGCCGGCAATAGAACTCGCTGCATTCTTTATTCGGGATATCGAACAGATCGATGGATTCATTGGTGAACTCGGAAAGGGGATTGGGGAAGAAAAGCGCGCCGGCAGGTCCAGTAATATTGGATATAACGGCTTAAGACAGGCGATGGAAAAAATACCTTATCTCTCATAATTTCGGTGCTTGTTCGCTTTTTTACAATCTGCCCTTACGGGCCGCTTTTACCTTTACCGAAATATATAAAATATGATAAACAGCAAAAAGCTTTTGCTCACCTTATTGATCATCGGCGCGGGCCTGGCAGCGAGTGCGCAATTAGACGAAGCAAAAAAGGCCATCGCGGAAAGCAACGCACACTATTTCCAGGCTTTCGCCAAAAACGACTCGGCTATTTTTATCAATAGCTACGCCAAAGATGCGTGCATCCTGGCCCCGAATGCCCCCGCCGTATGCGGCCATGCAGCTGCCGCTCAATTCTTCCGGGCCGCCTACCGGGACTATGGCCTGAGAAACGGGAAATTCATCACCACAAACGTCTATGGCGATGGAAAGGAATATGTGACGGAAGAAGGCCTTTGGCAATCGGTGAATGCGAATGGGGAACTATTCGACGATGGGAAATTCCTGGTCCTTTGGAAAAAGACCCCCGGTGGCTGGAAGATGTTCAGGGATTCGTTCAGCAGTAACCATGCTACCCCTGCACCAGCACGTTGATGGTCGCCTGCTGTCCGTTCCCCAGCTGCAGTTGGACGATATAGATACCGCTTTCGGACGGCATCGTCACCGTCATCGAAGGCTGAACGGAAGTTAGTTTCTGCCGGACCTTGCCCTGCAGATCGATGATCTGCAGCGTTGCCCCTTGTAGCGCGGTTCCGGAATAATTACTGGTCACGGTGACCGGAGCGCCCGCGGGAATAGGGTTTGGACTGACCTTGATGCCGCCGGATGCCGCGGCGCCGGGTTTGACGGCCAGCGTACAGCTTTGGATCTCTTCGCCCGCCCTGTTGGTGGCGACCACATAGTATTGTCCATTCAGGGGATTTTCCGTATAAAAGGACGCGGTGGCGCCCGTCACGGCCTGGCCATTCTTATACCATTGCCATTTCACATACTCACCGTCACTGTTATCGAAGAAGATCGCATCATCCCAGTGTTGCCGGATCAGGGAGCTCGAGGCATATACCAGCGTGTCGTTGACGGGAGCGGCGGCGGTGTAGTTGACGTTGCCGGCCTGGGTGGCAGTAATGACGGCCGTACCCGGACTCAGCAAGGTCAGGATGTTCCCGGAAACCGTGGCGATCGTCGGGTCGGAGACCGAATAGGCGACCGGCAGGCCGCTGCTTGCCGTCGCCGTCAAGGTCAGCTGGGTACTGCTGTTGCATCCTACCAACAGACTTTGCGTCCAGCTGATATGTTGGGAGGCGTCCCTTGTAATGGTCAGGTAATTGCTGGTATAGCTGATGGTATAGTTACCGCCCGCGCCCAGGTTGCCCCTGTTGATGGGATAGGTGCCGACATTCTCACCCGGCGACCTGCTCAACGCGCCGGAAAATACCCCCGTATTGTCCCCATTCACGAACCCGCTGGCGGCGTAGGTCAGTGGTGGGTCCGGGGCGCCAAAGGACTTTGTCTGGGCGTTAGCGGCGACATTGAGAACGGCGGGATTAATGGTCAGGGTCCCGTTATGATAGTGGATGTCGTAATTGGGTGACGCCGCGCCGGATGCAGTGATGGGATATTCACCTGTGGGCGAGGACGAACTGCCGGTGGTGGTGATCGCGGGCTGCGTGGATAGGCTGGACGGGTTGTCCCCGTTGACGAAACCGCTGTAGGAGGCCGTCAGGGTAGGCACGGCGCCGCCATAGGTAACGATGGCGTTATTGGCAGTGATGTCCAGGGAAGCGGTCTTGATGTTGAGCGTGTAGTCCCGCGAACCCGAAGCGGTGTTGATCAGCACGCTGGTTACCGCCGTAACGGTGAACGAAAAAGACCCGGCCCCGGTCGGGACTCCGGATAGTTCCCCATCGGCGGAAAGGGAAAGACCAGGAGGCAGGTTGCCGCGCGTGATGGAAAAAGTAATGGTACCCACGCCTCCGGTGGCCTTCAGCATCTGTTTGTAGGAAGTACCGTATTGCCCATTGGGAACGGTCGAGGGGGAAATATTCAGGTCCTTGGGAGCGCCGGCCCGCGCTTCGGCCGCAAGAAGCAGCGGACCAGTTTCCCCGACTGGGGCGAGGGACAACAACGGGGAGCCCAATGCAAATAGAATTATGCCGGTCAGGATGAATTTCTTCTCTCGCATAAGAGTGGGATCTATGGACTGGCGCTGCAATTGTCATTCCAACCGTCTCAAAGCACCTTTATCACGGCCCGGCGGCTTCTGTAGTTAGCCAGCGGATTGGATGGGTCGAAGACCTCACTCACGGCGACAGGGCTGACCTCCATCCGGCCGGCGTCGATGCCATTGCTCTGCAAGTAACGTGCGACGGCCGCGGCGCGATCCACGCCCACCTTCTTTTCTTCCGTTTCCGTCTCACTATTGCAGATATAGCCGGCGATGGAGATGCGAACGGCGGGGAATCGCTTCAAGAGGCCGGCCACCTCGTCCAAATGTCTTTTCTGGATCTCGGGAAGCGCCGTTTCACCCAACAGGCCAAACACCAACGGCTCCTGGATCTCGTCCAACTCTTCCGTGGTAAGGGTATCCTTCACGGCCTGCCGGGATGCCCTGCTAACGGGTTTCGACCGGCCGGACCCGAAGCCAAGTCTTAGCTGCACTCCGAACGCGAGCAGGGTCATCTTGCCGGCGCCCGGACCGTTCAATACGCTGTTCGCCTCCACTCCATTCAACCCGGTAGAATGGTAGGTGGCGATGGGCGTGCTATCGCCCCTTGCCTTGAGACCGGTCAGGCCGTAGTCCAAGTAGACCCCGGCATAGACCCGGATACCGGGTGCAAGGCTGAAACTGGCGCCCGTCGCCGCACTCAGGGCCGCCGCAGGCCGCAATTGGGCCGTAGCAGTGGATTGCCAGTTATTGATCGTCCCAAAACCATGTTGAGGCAGGTTGGATATTTCGATGTTATAGTCGGGGTAATAGCCGGAAAGAACAAGTTGTTTGGCAGACACATCGATATGGGTGCTGAAAGGGACGAACAGCTTGGCGCCGCCTTCGAAATACCATTGCACGATAGGGTCCGAAGTATGGAATTGCAAGAGCAGGGGAATGCTTACGGCGAAAAAACGCTGTGTCTCTCTATATCCCGTCGTGCTCACATCAAGCCGGAATGCCGAGCCTGTCTCGTCCACCTGGTAGGCGCTATAGGCGACGCCATCGTGCAGGCTGGCCCGCGTACGGTATATTCCGCCGCTGACGCCGGATACCAGGTTCCAGCGGGGAGTCAGCCGGAATCCATAGCGAAGTCCCAATGCCCCTCCCAACAAGGGTTGGGTTTGCCCGTTGGTCAAAGTATAATGCGTTCCCTGTAATCCGCCATCCAGCTCGACGCCGAATTCCTGGGCGGCGGCCGGCGTGACCATGAGCAATCCTATAAAATTGGCGATAACGAAGCAGGCCGTCCATTGCATACAACAGGTAGATTGGGATGCAAACGGACTGCTGCAATTCCTATTCCACCCGCAAAGATTCGACCGGGTTCACCGTCGCCGCCTTCATCGACTGCAACCCCACCGTCAGCGACGTGAGCCCCATCAAGACCCCGCCTGCCAGCAGGAACACATCGACACCAATGCCGACCCGATAGGCATAGTCCTGCAGCCATCGATGGGTCAGGTACCAGCCACCCGCCGAAGCGATCACCAGCGCGAGCAACACCAGCCTGACAAAATCCTTACCCAACAGGATGACGATGTCTTTCACATCCGCACCCATCACTTTCCGGATGCCGATCTCCCGTGTCCGCCGCCGGGTCGTGAAGAGAGTCAGCCCAAACAAACCGATACAGCTGATGAGCAGGGTGATGCCCGTGGCGATGTCCAGCAGCCATTCCATCGTCTGCTCCCGTTTGTAAAATTTTGCCAGCTCCTCATCGAAGAACCCATATTCGAAAGGGGTATGCGGATACACGGTCTTCCATTGCCGCTCGATCCTGGCTATCGCAGCGCGCACCTCCCGCCCGGAATGCCCCTTCGTGTCCAGGCGAACGGCCAGATCGGTACAGGCCATCCCCGCGATCATCAGCGGCCGGATCGGCTCCTTATAGGAATATTTATGAAAATCCGCGACCACGCCGACAATGGAAACATTCCGGTTCCAGGTATACAGCTGTTTTCCGAGCGCCTCATCAGGGCGGCGGAACCCAAGTTCCCGTGACATGTTCTCATTGATCAACACTTCCTTCATCGTATCGCTGGGGAACAGGTTTCGGCCTGCCAGCAATTTGATGTCATACAAAGGGAGATAGTGCTCGTCCGATTGGATCAGTTCTACCCGCAGGGGATCTTTGCTTCGCGCCAGGTACCGGACAGTGGCAATCCCACGATCCATCCCCGATGGCGGCATATTCGAACGCGAAACTTCAGCTACCCCCGGCAGTTGGCGGATCTCTTGCTGGAGGACCCTGACCTTATTGACGCTGTCCTTTCGCTCGCCCGTATCAAAGAGAATGATCGCGTCGGACCGAAAACCCAGGTCCTTGTGAAGCATGTAGCCGAGCTGCCGGCCGATAACCATCGTCCCGATGATGAACACGAGCGACACGGTGAACTGGAAGACGATCAATCCCTTTCTCAACAACCATTTTCCCCCAGCCCTTGGCGTGCCGTTGCCTTTCAGACTTGTCACCGCCGAATGCGCCGATAACATCCTGGCCGGGTAGAGTCCCGCCAGCAAGGTCACGGTGACGGTGATCCCCGCAAGGAACAACACGTTCACCGGGGCAAAGGGCCTGAAATGGATGCCGGCCGGGACGAATTCCCGGAACACACCAAGCACCGGGACGACAGCGAGCAGGGCGAAAAGGCCGGCGACGGTCGTCAGCAGGAAGGTCTCCGTCAACAGCTGTAAGATCAGGTGACCGCGGCCGCTGCCCATCACCTTCCGGATGCCGATCTCTTTTTCCCGGGTCAGCGATTGCGCCGTGGCAAGATTGACATAGTTGATGATGGCCAGGGCCAGTATAAAGCCGGCAATGCTCATCAGCGCGTACAGGATCGACAATTGCGAGGTCTGGAAGCCGGCATTGCCGTCGGTGACGGTGAAATGCACCTTGCTAAGCGGTTGGAGTGCGACACGGGGGTAAAGCCCCTGGTCGTAATTGCGGCGATGGTAAAGGGCCGACAAGGCGCCCTCAACCCTGGCCGGATCGGCAGTGGGCGCCAGTCGCAGGAGCACCGATGCCGTTGCCGGGTATTTGTTCCCTGGCGCCAGCCCGAAGGTCTGCAGCAGGAAGCTGTGACCGATGGTCGCAAAAGAGATAAAATCCGTGTAAGGAAAGTCCGTGTTGCCCGGCCAGTCGCTGACAATACCGCTGACATTGACCCGGAGACTGTCCTGGTAGACGATCTCCCTGCCGATGATCCCGGCAAGTGGTCCCATTCCGAAGTACCGGCGCGCCCGGCTCTCCGTCAGCACGACGCTAAAAGGATGGGCAAGGGCAGTTTGCGGATCGCCCGCCAGCCAGTCATAACCCATGACCCGGAGGTACTCGGGTCCGGCGACGATGGATTGCACGGCATACAAGGTCTGTTTTCCCTCCCTGCTCACCATCGCGGAATCCTCGTTCAGGATATGATAGGGGGCTACCTTCTCCACGCCGGGTATCTCCTGTTGCAACGCCCCGGGGATGTCCGCCAGCACGGCCGGTGAAAGGTGCTCCGATTCGTCTTTCATGATCTGCAGGTAGGAAACGACCCGGTAGATCTGCTTGCCGCCGGGATGGTTGCGGTCAAAACTGAATTCATACCGGACGATGATCCCGATAACAAAGCAGGCGCAGATGCCAAGGGCCAGTCCGAGAACGTTGATGAGTGTATATACCCGGTTGCGAATCAGCATCCGCCAGGCGCTGATCCAATAGCTTTTGAACATGCGGGGATTGATTTAGTTGGTAATAAAGGGCCCGCAGATTCGATGCCGGAGTTATGACAGATTAAATTTCAACCATATCTGGATCGAAAGTACCTGAATATTGTCCGTTTATGATACACCGGCTGTCCTTTTACGGATTAAAGAAATTTTGTATCTTGGGTGTAATCCAGTAGTATGAAAAATCATGCACGCCTCGTCGTGCTTCTTCTCTTTGCGGCCTTCCAATGGGGCATTGCCTGCGCGCAATCGGTGTCGGGCGTCGTCAACGGCTACTACCCGGTCACGACGGTGAATATGGCCGTCAATGCGGTGACCCTAACCAACGCGACTGGGCTCGGCCCCGGTCAGCGGGTGATGCTCTACCAGGCGAAGGGCGCAGCGATCACCGCCTCCAACACATCCCATTACGGCGACGTCACCGCACTCAACAATGCGGGGGCCTATGAAATGAATACTATTTGCTCGGTCAGCGGCAATGAGGTCTGGTTGGTTTACCCGATGTTGCATTCTTATGACCCTTCGGGGCTGGTACAACTGCTGACCGTACCTTCCAGCCCATCCATCACCATCGCCGGCGCACTCAGCGCCGCCTCCTGGGACCCCGCCACGGGGACGGGTGGCATCGTCGCGTTGGAATCCAGCGGAAGCATCTTTCTCAACGCCGACATCAACGTCAGCGGCCAGGGGTTGCAGGGTGGCGCGCTAGTCAACTATTCCGTTCCCCCGTATGACTGCAACTGGGCTGCCGACGTAAACGGCTATTATTATCCCCTGCCCGCGAGCGGGTTCTATACCGGGGGCAGCAAAGGGGAAGGTATCGCCGCCACGATCGTCAATGAGGAGTTCGGCCGCGGGAAGCTGGCCAACGGCGGCGGCGGCGGTAACAACGCGAATGCCGGGGGCGCCGGGGGCGGCAATTACGGTCCGGGAGGCGATGGAGGGCAGCGGTCCGGAGAAAACTTCTTCGATTGTCATGGTCCCTACCCCGGCATCGGGGGCGCCGGTCTCAACGGGCTTGGCTACAGCGCCGGGGCCAACCGCATCTTCCTGGGTGGTGGCGGCGGAAGCGGACAGGAGAACAACGGCGTGGGAACACCCGGGGCCAATGGCGGCGGGATCATCCTTCTCTCCGCACCGGCAATCGTCGGTGGCGGCGGGCGATTGCTTGCTTCAGGCTTGCAACCGGTGAATCCGGGTAATTCCGATCCTACCCAGGCGGAGGGCGACGGGGGTGGCGGCGGCGGAGCCGGTGGCGCCATCATCCTCAATGCAACTACGGTCACCGGGACGATCATCGCCGATGTCACCGGCGGCCCCGGCTCGAATTCGAGCAACCATGTGAATGACTGTACCGGTCCGGGGGGCGGCGGTGCGGGCGGGGTCGTTTGGGCGGCTGGTGGCGTATTTCCCCCTGCCGTCAGCGCGGCTGTTAGCGGAGGCCTCAACGGGGTCGTCAGCAGCGGCAGCTCGAAAACCTCCTGTGTCGGATCAGCCAACGGGGCGACCAGCGGAGCGCCGGGGATCAGCCAGGCCGGCTATGTGCTGCCCACCTCCGGCGGGTCGCTTTGTACGGTACTGGCGAATTCGGCCTTGCTATCGTTCACGGCGACCCGCGCAGACGCGAATGTGCTGCTCGACTGGACGGTCACAACAGCCGCCGACAGCATTAAAAACTTCGTGATCCAGCGATCTGTCGACGGAAGTCATTTCGATCCCCTGGCCACCGTTCCAGTCTCAACCGGTCAGCCGAATTATCACTATACCGACGCCGCGCCGGATACCCACGGCCAGATATCCTATCGGCTCGCGTGGCTCAACCCCGTAGACGTATGGTCCTGGTCGCGGATCGTCACTGTCGCCGGCCAACCTGGGCCCGATGCGGCATCTCTCCGGCTCTATCCCAATCCGGCAAAAGATCAACTCACCGTCACCGTTATCTCAAGGAAGACGGTGGATGCGACGGTCACGATCTCGAACGCACTGGGCCAGGTCTTGCACAGGCAATCGATGCTGCTTCACAATGGATCGAATAGCGCCACCCTTCCCCTGGGGACATTGTCCCCGGGCGCCTATTTCCTCGTCCTGGCATCACAGGGCATGCACCTCGTCAGATCATTTGTGAAAAAAGGGGATTGACCCGATCGCTCAACAGCCCAGGACCTTGGCAGCATGGCTTTCGATGTCGTAGCCATCCAACTCTTCGGGGACACAGCATACATAACCCTCGATCTCGAACCGCAGGCCGGGGTGTTGTTTCATAAAGGCCAGCAGGTCCAGTCAGACGCGAAAAGAAGCGGGAATAGGGCGATGCATATCCCCGTAGAAAAGGACGTTCTCGAGCACGAAAGTCTTTCCAACGGCGGCAGCGGTGTTATCTCATCGACGATCCGAGGCTGAGCAGACCGATCAGCACGCCCAGGGCAAAGAGAGAAAGCACGATGATGAGGATGACGCCGAGGATCTTGAAATAAGTGCGCAGGTCGTTGAAGCCCTCGTTGGTCTTGATGCTGTCCATGGCATCCATTCCCTTCGTCGTCGTGGTTGCGAAACGATAGAGCCAATAGTTGATGAACACGCTTATTGCAGCCGATATAAAGGCCCCGAGGATCGCCCCGGTCCGGGCAAAACCGCTCACGGCGACACCATCTGTGCCCAATGTCGTGGCCGACCGTCCGAAGATGGCGACGACGAAGCCGACACCCGCGCTGATGAAGGCGCAAAGAGCGCAGATGCGTGCCCAGGAGGCGGCGCTTCTGATCTGCGCCCGGATCGCGTCATCGAAGGAGATATTGAAAAAATTGTCCAGTTGGTTGGAGGAGGGGGGTATTTGTTGGTCTTCCATGGCGAGCGGCTTTAAGAATGAAATAGCGAGGTGATGGAAAGGAGGCTGAATAACAGGCTCAGAACGGCGAGCACGCCATTGACGATGAAGTACATCTTCAGGCACTTCATGCCTTCGGCGAAGAGGACCTGGTCCTGCTGGTCGATCGCTTTGCGCGTCAACGTCGAAAAGCGATACAGCATGAAGACGACATAGCCGGCGATCGCGAATATGATCAGGCAGATGATGATCACGATAACGCCGCCCATGCTTGCGAGGGCGCCGAGACCCGGCGACAAAGTGGAGAAAGCGGCGAGTATCGCCGAACCCGCGAGGGCGAAGACCAGGGCGCACAAGACGATCCCGATGATCCCCACGATCGAGAGGAACCGGGACCAGCGGACCGTCTCCCGTAGGATGTTACCGCCGTCATAATCGACGTGAAATTGTAGGAGAGACTCCTGTTGATTATTTTCCATTGTTTAAAAGGGGTTGTATCACAATAAAATGAAAAAAAACGAAAACAGGAAATTAATATTGTAATTTCAGCTTCCTATGACGGCATCCCCATTTCGCATAACGATACACATGGTCTCGAGCCTCGACGGGATCATTGCCAAAAAAGACAACAGCGTGGACTGGTTCGAGACGACCGACAGTTATGAGAAGGGCGTCTCGGGGCAGGATGCAGCGGAATTCCTGAAGACCATCGACTGCTATGTCATGGGTTCACGCACCTACGAACATGCCCTGGCGTTGTCAAAAAGCTACGGGTGGGCCTATGGGGACACCCCGACCATCGTACTGTCTACGCGAAACCTGCCGGTCGAAAGACCCAACGTCGAACTTTACTCCGGCAACCTCCGCGACCTGGCAGACCAACGGTTGAAGCCGGGCTATCGGAATGTCTGGGTCGTTGGCGGCGCCCGGTTGGCCAGGGACTTTATCCAGGCCGGGTTGGCGCACGAGATACGAATGACGGTGATCCCTATCCTCTTGGGCGAGGGATTGCCCTTCTTTGACCAGTTGGGACAGCAACGGCGCCTGCACCTGAAGGACGTAACGGCCTACAAGAATGGAATGGTGGAGCTTTGGTATCAACTAGTTCAATAGCGCAGCACGACGATATTGCCCCGGCGTCTGTCCCATGATCTTCTTAAAGGTGCGGTTGAACAGAGAGATATTGTTAAACCCCGTCTGCACGGCCACCCGGCTCACAGGCACATCCGAATGCAACAGCAGCGCAGAGGCCTTACGGATGCGTACTTCCGTAAGCGCCGTTTTGAAAGTGTTGCCGGTGGCGCCGCGGAAGAACCGGCAGAAGGAACTCTCCGTCATCGCCAGTTTTCGCGCGACCTCGCGGGTCGACAGCTCCCGGTGAAAATCGGCCTGGATCAGCTGGTACACCTTTGCGATGCGCCCGGTATGGACAGGTGACATCGAAAGGAACCCGACGGCGTCCAGGTCCTCGGTGGTCGCGACCGCCGATAGTTCCCAAAGCACTTCGAAGAGTTTCAGCAACCGGTGAAATCCATTCAGCCCTGCCATTTCCCGGATCATCCCTCCTACCCGGTGTTTTGCTTCACCGTGAAAGGCGACGCCGGCGCGCGCCCGGTCCAGCAGCGCAGCGATCGATTGAAACTCCGGAAAGATCCCGGCAATCTCCCCGGCCGTCGCGCTTTTGAACTGAACGACGATCTCTTCATACTCCGGCGATTCGAAGCCGAAATTGAACGCGTTGTGCGGGATATTCGGCCCCAGCAGGACAAGGTCACCCCCGCTGAACCGGGTCATTCTATCTCCGACAAAGCGTTTGCCGTCGCCATGCGGCACGTACACGATCTCGAATTCGGGATGGAAATGCCAGAAGTCGGTGTGGCATAACAAGGGCGCCTTATGGCTGGTGACGTAAAAAGAGGATCCCGCGACGGGAGGGATCTTTTCCAAATTGGGTCTTTTCATATAGTCAATTGTCTGGGGTGATCGCCGAATGACAATTTAGTGTAATTATTGGAAAAACCGATGAAAGGGTCATTCGAGCCCGGGAAGGAACTTTACTCCGAAAATCATGAACCAATGCCCAGGATATCCTCGTATAGGCTCGCCATCGTCCTCGTTTTCTTTGCCAACGGTTTCCTCTATGCCAATTGCACCGCCCGGCTTCCCGAATTGAAAGATTATTTCAACATTCCCGACGGTGTCCTGGGGACGATGTTGTTTGGCGTCGCAATAGGCGCACTGGCTGCCATGCCCCTGACGGGCTGGCTGGCCACCCGCTATAACAGCGGCAAGCTCATGATCGGCAGCGGCATCCTTTTCTGCCTGATGGTTCCGTTGATCCCCCTTTCGCCGAATGTCTGGATCGGACGTACCTTCTTCCTGCTGACGGGGTTTTTCTCCGGGGCCATGGATATCACGATGAACGGCCAGGCAGTATTCGTGGAGCGGGCCTATGGGCGAACGATCATGTCCTCCTTTCATGCCGCTTTCAGCATTGGAATGGCACTGGGCGCCGGTTCCGGAGCCCTGTTCGCCCGGTATCATTATGCCGTCGGACCGCATCTGTGGGTAATGGCGCTGGGCTGTATCGCGTTGCTGGCAGCCCTCGGCCCTACGGTGCTGAGGAGTCAACCCGCCACGCCGGCTCCGGCCGCCGGCAAGGGCAGGCTCCGGAAGGTCCCGCTGCTGATCTGGCTGATCGCGATCATCGGGTTCTGCGGAATGACCGGCGAGGGATCGATGGTCGACTGGTCGGCGATTTACCTCCACAGCGTCGTGGGGCAAAGCAAGGCCTTCAGCGCATTGGGCGTCGGGGCTTTCGCGACGGCGATGACCATCGGCCGGCTCTTTGGTGACCGGCTGATCGGGATCATCGGGAAACAGACCATGCTGTTCGCCAGCTGTATCACCGCCATCGCAGGCCTTGCGACGGCGCTGTTATTCGTTTCTCCGTGGACGGCGTTTGCCGGGTTCTTCGCGGTCGGCCTCGGACTGTCCAATATCGTCCCGATCGCCTATTCTGCGGCGGGAAACCTGCCGGGGCTTGACCCCGCGGCGGGGATCGCCATTGCCGGCGCCATCGGGTACAGCGGCTTCTTCGTCAGCCCCCCGACAATAGGTTATCTCGCCGACGGCTTCGGACTGCGGATCGGGCTTTGCTTCGTGCTGGCGCTATTGCTCGTGATGCTCGGGTTCATTGGGCTGCTGACACGGCGGGGCCGAGAAACAAGGGCAGGGGCGGTGCAATAGGCTACTCTCCCATCCATTTCCGAAACGCGGGAACCCGCTCGCGGCTGACAACGATCTCCTTGCGGTAGGCCGGAAGAACATGCAACCTGAGCCGGTTGCCGGCGTAGGAGTATACGGTGTCTATCGAAAAGATGGAGATCAGCAAGGACCTGTTGACGCGGAAGAACAGCGCGGGGTCGAGCATCTGTTCTAACTCCTCGATGCGGTAGTCGATGAGGTATTTCTTATTGTCCTTCGTCCGGCAAAAGACAAACCGGTCCTCCGCAAAGAAATAGTGGATATCACGCACGTCGAGCGATTGCAGTCGTTGGCCCTGGCGGATAAGGAACCGTTGACGATGGGTGCCCGGCAGGGATTGGCCCCTGGACCCGGGGGGTACCAGTACGATGTCGATACGGCTTGAAAAATTCTTTATCGCGGTCTCCAGTTCCCGGATGAGCCTGCGTTCGTCTTCTGCTACTAATATGCGCATATACTAAGTTCTCAAAGTTATAATGCCGCCCGCCATGCCGCAAGAAGAGCTGTATGAACAGGAATAATTCCGTGATGAGCTGACAATCCTCCTGCCGTTGCAACTGGGCCGGTATTATGCCCGGTTCATACAGGCTTTCCCGAGGTTGCTGCCGTTTCATTTGCCGCTGCGTGAGGCCCTGGATATATTTATATAACCCAAAAATCCAACCTATGCCGAATTGCTTCCGCACCTTGCCGTGCCTGCTTGTCATCCTCTGTGTTCTCTGCAATTATTCTGTCGCCCAATGTCTTTTAGCCCCACCCACCCCGGCCTGTACCGGCACGGAGCCGCTGGCCATCGACGGCGAAACGATCAACGCCTCCATTTCCCACTGGTACTATGGGGCAACCGCGAGCTTTAACAGCCTCACCCTAAACGGGGGAACCCTCATCGTCTGCGGCAATCTTACCGTTGACAAATTCACGTTCAACACCGGCACTCTCTATGTTCTTCCCGGCGCCAGCTTCACCATCGGCAGCGGGATCTCCACAACATTGCAGTTGCAGGGGGGCTGCTACCTGTATAATTACGGGACGATCACCGTGCACCGGGGTTTCGCGCTGGATAATGCGCATGTCAGCGCCTCTCAGCCAAACATTGTTATAAACGCCACCTCATCCTCGGTATTCAGTGTTCCCTATGACTGGTTTGTCATCAACAATGCCTACTCCTGGTTCGTCAACAACGGCAAGGCCGATATGCATGGGATCGTCACCGATCCGCTGTCGGCGGCCGGCAGCGTTTGCCTTGGCTCCGGAAGCCAGACCGCGATGTCGATACTGATCAACAATGCACCCAACCCATATGCCGCACCATCGGGTCCTGGTTGTGTATCCGTGCATGATCACTCCTATATCTGCGAAAGCGTAACCGTTGACGCCGGCGTTCGGGCCTGTCTCTCCGCATCGCATATCACGGACTCGAGCTGTTTTGTTTCGCGGGGGCACGTAAAGGCCTGGGGAAACGCATCGATATTCAGCAGTTGCACGGCCTGCGCCGCCATCGCCACCCTACCCCTTTCCTTTCTATCCTTTTCTGCGGCAGCCGGAAACCGCAGCAACCGGTTGAACTGGCAGCTGACCGGGGATGCCGCGGCGTACCCCGTGCGCATCGAACGGTCGGCAGACGGAAGCTATTTCTTGCCGCTTCTACTCGCCATCGCGGCAGGCGCATCCGGCGACAGCTATACCGCCTACGACCCTCAGCCCCTTGCCGGCACAAGCTATTACCGGATCGTCTATACCCATCCAGTCACCGGCGCCGAGATCGTGAGCCCAGTGAAAGAGGTCAGCTGCGAACAATCAGTTCCCTTCGGGACCTATCCCAACCCTTTTACCAGCGGCTTTTCGATCCGCCTCTCCCCGGGACCGGCGCCGGCCGAGATCGCCCTGCTGACGGCAGATGGCAAACGTATAAGGCAGTTGTATGTGAACAATAACGGCAACGGCGTGCTGGACATCAGGACGGACCGGGAGCTGCCGCCCGGGCTGTATACGCTAAAGGTGATCATCAATGACCAGTCTTACTTCAAGCAGTTGCTGAAGCAGTAGGCGACCTTTCCTTCTCCTCTTCCTGTCATCGATCGCGCAAGCCGGGCCGCAGCGGGCAGCGCACGCAGCGGGCAGAAAAAAAGATTTGGAAATGACCGATCGGTCATATTACCTTTGTGTCGTCAATCCGAGAATATGAACAAAGGAGAACAGACCCGGCAGATGATCGACCTTTACCGGAACCCGATGAACCCGCCGCTGGAGGGCGGCTGCCCGATGCTCAATTTCGGCATGGAGGCCGACGAGCAGAACGAAGTAATTCGGGAGAAGGTGGCCGGGAAAGTGAACCAAAGCCAGCAACCGATCGTTAATATCATCGACCGGGGAGATCCGCCACGGGGTTTTCAAAGGGGACTGGAACTACAGGGAATTCGCGACGATGGCATTCGCGCTGATCGAAGGCGGGATCCTGATCGGCAAAACCACCCGGAAGAGCGATAAAATGGCTATTATCATCAAAAATCTAAAAAAAATGATCGAGGCGCAGTTGCGCTGATTTTTTTTCTCAAATAAGTGACCGATCGGTCATATTTATAAAAAACAAAAACAAATTACAAAATGGAAACGTTGATCTCTCAACCGACAAAAGTTCTTTACACCGCCAAAACCCATACGACGGGAAACCGTGAGAACGGAGTATCCCGCAGCGACGACGGTAATCTCGACATCCGGATCGCCCTGCCGGGCTCCGGCAAACCCGGCACCAACCCCGAGCAACTGTTCGCCGCCGGCTGGTCGGCCTGCTTCGATGGCGCCCTCGGCATCGCAGCCGGAAAATCGAAGGTCACCCTGCCTGCCGACCGGTGGATCGATGCCGAAGTAGACCTGAATCTCAACGGCGCCAGCTTTTTCCTCCGTGCCCGGCTCAATATCCATCTGCCCGGTCTCGATCCCGAAGTGGCACGCTCGCTGACAGATGCCGCCTCTACCATCTGCCCCTATTCGAAGGCCATCGAAGGAAACGTGGACGTCGAATACAATCTCATCTAAAACAAACGATCATGAAAAACAAAGTTTGGTTCGTCACCGGGGCTTCAAAAGGATTCGGCTTTGAGATCGCAAAGGCCGCCCTGGCCGGCGGCGACAGCGTAGTGGCCACCGTAAGAAAGAATGCCGAAGACCTGGCGGCACGCCTCGGCGGAGGCGACCGCATACTGGTCGTCATGCTGGACGTGACCAACGAAAAGGAAGTGAAGACCGGCGTACAGGCCGCGATTGACCGGTTCGGCCGCATCGATGTACTGGTGAACAATGCCGGCTATGGCTTGCTGGCAGCGACCGAAGAAGCCTCCGATGAAGAGGTCCGCAGACAGTATGACACGAATGTCTTTGGGCTGCTCAACGTAACGAGGGCCGTCCTGCCGCAGATGCGCAAGCAGGCATCGGGACATATCATCAACATCAGCTCGCTGTTTGGCTACCTGAATTCCGTACCGGGCTTTGGTCTCTACGGTTCGACAAAATATGCGGTGGAAGGGATCACCGAAGGAATGGCGATCGAGCTGAAACCCCTTGGCATCCGGGTGACTGCGGCCGCCCCGGGACTATTCAGCACCGAATTCGCCTCGGCAGATTCTTACCGGCGCAGCGCCGTCACGCTCGATGCGTACAAAGACACGGTGGGCGCCGTAAGGGCGAATATGGGTCATATCAACGGTGCTCAGCCAGGGGATCCCTCTAAGCTCGGCGCCGTGATCATCCGGCTGGCGAACAGCGATAACCCGCCGTTGCATCTGCCCATCGGCCGCGACTCCCTGGCAAATTTCCGCGACAAGACCGCGCGGATGTCGAAGGAAGTGGAGGAATGGGAATCGGTCTCCACGAGTACGGACCATCTAAAATGATCACGAGAGCCCCTCAGCGCTGCTGAGGACCCCGGTAAACGAAGCTCACCGGACATTCATTATGGAAAAGAAGCCGCCTACTTTTAATTTGAGGCGGCCTCTTTTTAATTATATTTACGGATAACCAAAACTATGCGACCTTTCCTTCTCCTCTTTTTCTGGATCCTCCAGGGCGCCGCATCCCTCGCCCAAACAAAAGCAGACAGCCTATACCTCGCAAAAAATTACGCGCAAGCAGGTACTTGTTACCCGGATCAGGCCCAACACCAACAGTTCCGCCAGTTCAAACGGGAAGACCTTTACAATGCCTCCTGCTGCTATGCCCTTGCGGGCAAGAGCGACAGCGCGATGATCCTCCTCCGGCTGGCCATCCAAAACGGATATAAGAACATCACGCATCTTACCGAAGACACGGACCTGCGCTCGCTGCATCAGCGGGCGGACTGGGGTCGGCTCATCGCCCCGCTAGAAGGCATTTCCTTCGGCACTCCCGATCCGACCAAGGCGAGGGTGATCACAACCGATGTCGACCGTTTCTGGAAAGCCTATGATCTCGCCCAAAAAGACACGGCCCACCGCGCCGCGATCTATCGCCAATACTACTTCGATCCGGGATCGGACGCCTTGCAGGACTATTTCTCAACCAAAGTAAAAAGCATCGACCGCTATATCGCGTCCCACGACAGGAAACAGGCATTTTATGCCTCGATCCGGAAGAATACCTCGAAAGTGGACGTCTACAAACCGGCCATGATCCAGGCCTTTGTCAAATTGAAGGAGTTGTATCCGGAAGCCTATTTCCCGGATGTGACCTTTGTCATCGGGGCCTTCACCTCCGCCGGAACGACCAGCTCCGAGGCGGTCATCATCGGGCTTGACCAGGCCGTCCGTTCGCCGGATATCCCGATGGGGGAACTGAGTCTGTGGGAGAGAAACAATATCAGCGCCGTCGACAAGCTCCCCAACCTGGTCGCCCATGAGATGGTCCATGCCAACCAGGGCGGTATTCAATATGACACGACCCTGCTATGCGCCGTGCTGATCGAAGGCATGGCAGACTTCCTCGGAGAAAAGATCTCGGGCTCGACAGCCAATGCCCGCCTTCATGTCTGGGCAAAAGGCCGGGAGCAACAGATTTGGGCGGACTTCAAAAAAGAGATGTACCTGAACAGGGCCAATAACTGGATCGCCAACTCCAACCAGGAGACGCCCGACCATCCCGCCGACCTCGGCTATTGGGTCGGCTACCAGATCTGCAAGGCTTATTATGATAAGAGTCCCGACAAGAAAGCGGCAGTCCGCGAAATGCTCAATTTCAAGGACAGCAGGGCATTTTATGAGAAAAGCGGGCTGACCCTCTAGCCGTTCCGCTTCTCGTTGATGTATTGCATCAGCAGCACGAAGGTATTCAGATCGACCGATCCGCTCTTCTCGGAAAAGAAGGAGTCCAATCTCGATTTTTCAACCGGCAGCGCCTTGTAGATGGCCCGCACCTTCAGCTCCAGCCGTGTGAACTTCCGATGGCCGGGATAGACGATATAATAATTGAAAAGATCGACGTATTCATCAAATCTTTGCCCGGTGGTGTAGTAACCTGCATCGTTGAAATTGCTCCTGTTCAATTTCGTGATCCATTGCCGGTACACCGTATAGCCCGTCTCCGACCGGACCAGCACCTGCAGAAAACGGGTCCGGCTGATCAAAGCATCTTTCACAAAGCTGAGGATCGCATTGCTGTCGCCAAGCGTAAAGCTGTTGACCGAATCGCTGGGGTAATTCCATATCCTGCTGATCCCGTCGGTGATATACAGACGGCCGTTCATCTTGTCAAAATTGAAATACCCAACCTTACCCGGTTCCGGTAGCTTTCGCCCGTCCGCCAGCTCCGCATTTCCCCGAAGCCAACCGTCGGCAAGGTAGGGACTGCCTTTGACATGATCCTTTTTGAAGAAGGTGGGAAGATAGCCCGACGTGTGATTAGGATCGGAGCCGATACCGGTCAGCTCCTGCTGCTGTCCGTGGATAAGGATCGAGCAAAGCAGCGACACGAGGAGCAAACCGGTGTTCCGCAGGCAAGCGATCATATACTGAATTTACCGATTATTTCCTTAATACGCCAGGGGCGCATTGTCCGAAGGACAGTCCTTAACGATTTGCCGGAAATGCGTTATTTTGCCTCAACGCATTTTCAGCACGTTATTTCGCATATGTCCACGAAAACCGTTGTACTCAGCCGGGCACAGGCCCGTAAAACGATATTGCACGCAGCAAGCCTGCACAAACGCGCCCCTTTTGGCAAGGGCCGCGAAGCGGTCTACAAATTCATCGATCATCTTGGCTTTGTGCAACTCGATACCAACTTTACAGTCGAGCGCGCACATCATCATGCCATCTTCTCCCGGGTGCCCGACTATAAGCTGGAATGGCTGGAAGAGCTGCAGGCCGACGGCCGGATCTTCGAGTTCTTTACCTCGGACTCGGGATTCCAGCCCATGCACAATTTCCGGTTTTCGTTGCCCGTAAAGGAGGGTTTCCGGGCCGGCAGGCCCCCGCTCGCCCCCGCCGAGATTCACCTCATGAACAAGGTGCTCGACCGGGTTGGGCGGGAAGGCCCATTGATGCTAAAGGACTTCGAATACGACCGGCAGGAGGCCAGTTCGGGCTGGTGGGACTGGCGGCCCGCCAAGATAGCGCTCGAACGGCTTTATCTCGAAGGGAACCTGATGACCACCCGGACGAAAGAGTTCCATAAACTGTACGACCTGCCCAAGAACCTGGTCCCTCATGAGATCGATACGACGATGCCGACGCCCGAAGAATTTGCCCGCCATGTCATCCTGCGCGAATTAAAAGCGCTCGGCATCGCCTATGTCAAAGAAATCGCCTGGCGGGCGCGCCGCGTAAAGGATCATCTCGTGAAAAAGGAGCTGGAAAAGATGGTTGCCGCGGGCGAAGTCATCCCCGTAACGGTCGAAGGATTAAACACCGCCCCGCTCTATATGCTCCCTGCCTATAAGAACAAGAAGATTGGGCTGGCCGGCGACGCGTACGTTCTCTCGCCATTCGACACGCTCAACGTCTTCCGTCACCGGCTAAGGGACTTTTTCGATTTCGACTACCAGATCGAATGTTTTGTTCCCGAGCCCAAACGGAAATACGGGTATTTCTCCCTGCCGGTACTGGTGGGGGACGTCTTTGCCGCACGCATGGATTCGAAGGCCGACCGGAAACATGGGACCCTGGTGATCCATAACCTGCACTTCGAGCCGGTGAAGCTGAGCAAGCCACAGATCGGCAGCATCGGCGAGGCGATCCAGGCCTTTGCAAAGTTCAATCAATGCCGTGAAATCGTCATTAAAAAGACAAACAACAAGAGGTATCAGAAGGCTATCTTTGCCCTATGACCAGACTAATAACTGTTATTCTCGCGGGAATCTTTTCCACCCCGGTCTTCGCGCAGACAGCCGACCTCCCGTGGAATCATAAGCAATGCGCGGTGGTGCTCACCTACGACGACGCCATCAACCAGGACCTCGACAACGCCATTCCCGCATTGGACTCCGTGGGCCTGAAGGCCACGTTTTACCTCATCGGCATCTCGCCTGTAGTCGAAAAACGACTCGACGAATGGCGGGCTGCGGCGGCCCATGGCCATGAGCTTGGCAATCATTCACTTACCCATCCCTGCGATGGAACGGTGCCCGGGCGCAGCAGTTGGGTCTCGCCCGACCGCGATCTGCATACCTATACCATCGGCCGGATGGATGACGAGATCCGGGTAGTCAACGTCATGCTGCACGCCATCGATGGGAAGACGGTTCGCACCTATGCGTTCCCCTGCGGGGAATTCACGATCCATGACAGCTCCTATTACCTCGGGTTGCGGAAGGAATTCGCCGGGGCGCGGGGCGTGGTCCCGAAGATGCAGGCGCTGGGTACGATCAACCCGGACAATATCAACGCCGTCTCCATCGATAAGCAGACGGGCGCGGAGATGATCGGGATGGTCAAAGAGGCGATCCGGACACATAGCCTCCTGGTGTTCTGTTTCCATGGCGTCGGCGGCGGCCATGGCATCAATGTCGAATTAGGCGATCATAGCCAGCTGCTGCATTTCCTGAAAGACCACCAGCAGGAGATCTGGGTGGCTCCGATGGTGGATGTGGCGACCTATATCCGGGCGAATCAGAAAGGATAAAAGACGTTCGTCGGGTAAAATCGACGTTCGTCGGGCGGTTTCGATCATTGGACGAAAAGATTGTGCTGGGGTCGGAACTTTTCGCATCTTTGTATCAGCAACGAACGAAATCCAGTCTCCTACAAAACCAATTGTCCAAATCCGAAGCAAGCAACATCCAAAAACCCTTGAAAACCGTGTTGAGTTAATAAGTTAAGAAACCCCTTTAGAAAAAGAAATTTTTGCCGCCCTGCTTACGCAGGGCGTTTTTTTTTTGCAACTACTTCTGACGAAGGCAATCGAAGCCATTTGCAATCAGCGCCCGGCCCCAAAGCGAGCGGTATTGCCACTGGGTAAGGGCCCCGGCGAGCGAGTCCTGCACGACGTCCTCCGCCAGGTCGAGATTATCCGATCCGAAGACCCGGGTCAGGACAGCGACCAGCTTCCCCGACTCGTGCCGGAAGAGGTGGTCCACAAGCTGATGGATAGCAGGCTGGTCGATGAAGGTATTTTCCGTCAAATGTAAGGAATGCGGTCCAGCGCACTGAACACACCGGCGACAATTTGGTCGCAAAAGCAGCCTTGCGCACTAGAGCGTTCGCACCATGATGTAAAACTCATCCCGGTCTACCGCAAAGTCAGCCGGCGTCATCCCTTTGAGTTCCAGGGTCTGCATCGTGGAGGTCGGATAGATGAAGCCAAAGCTGCCCTTTGCGGTAGTCACCTTGATGGGCATACGGAAATCGCCCACGTCCGCCTCCCATTTGTAACTCAGCCGGATCCCGCCGCCCTCGGGAACAACGCCGATCGCAAGCACCGGTATCGCCGGATACCGGAGATACTGGTCGAAGAAATACGTATAGTCCTTACCGGCAGCCGAGTCGAAGTAGTTCACGATATCTTCGGTGCGAACGGGAGTATACCGGAAACGCCGCTGGATGCCGCGGAAGACGCCGAACCAAAGCGAGTCATTGTCGATGACATTGCGGAGCGTCTCGAGCATCCGGGCTCCCTTACTATACATATCCCCCGCGTGGAAATGATTGACATTGTAGACCCCGATGACCGGCTCCTTGTTCTGCGGATCGGCCCGATTAAGCTCCCTCAAAGCAGCGGCCCGGCCGAACAGGGATTCCTCATTCAGGAATTCGGCATAGGAGGCAAAGGATTCATGGATCCACATATCCGCATAGTCACTGCAACCGACATTGTTGCCCCACCATTCATGGCCGCACTCGTGCCACATCAGGCGCCGGATGTCGCCGTCATACCGATCACTGTTGAAAGGGCTGCGCATCGATCCGACACTCACCGCCCCCTGGTGCTCCATCGGGTAGACGGACTCCAGCACGTTGAAGCCGTCGCAGGGAAAGGGATAGGGACCAAAGTCCTTTTCATACAGCGTGAGCATGCGTTTGACGTCGCCGAACAGGCTCCGCGCACTATCAAGATTATACGGCATGCAGTAAAAGTTCAGCGCAAGGGTATCGCCGCCGGGCCGGACATAGCTATCCGCAAAATGCGTATAGTCGCCGATATTGATCACGACACCATAGGTCACGATCGGGTAGTCGACGTACCAGTCGAACCGTGTCCGGCCGTCCGGCAATTCCGTCCGCTGCAGGAGCCTGCCATTGGATATCTCGCTGAGCCCGTGGGGAACGGCAATCGTGATGCGCATGCTGTCGGGGCGATCCGAAAGATGATCCTTACAAGGCCAGAAGACGCTGGCGCCGATGCCCTGGGTAACGGACTCGACCCAGACCCAGCCGTTGCGGTTGGTCAGCCAGAAGATGCCCCCTTTCCCGGCATCGATGTCCGGCTGCAGGGGGTTGCCCGAATAGGCGATCCGCAGTTCGTCGACACTTCCGGCCGGTGCTTCCGCGGGCAGATCGATATAGACGGCATTGCCGTCGCGGGTATAACTCACAGGGCTCCCATGATAAAGTATGGTGTCGATCGCGAGGTTCTCGTACAGATCGACCTGCATCCGGCGGAAGGGCTGCACCGTTCGCCACCGGATGAGATTGCTCCCGCGGATCGACCGGGTTGCCGTCCGAATGTCCAGGTCTAAATGATAGAACAACACATCATAGCAGGTGCGGAGCGGCGTCAGCATGCCCTGCAGGGTATCGGCCCGGGTGAAGCCGTTGGCCCGGTTGGCGACATGTGGCAGCCGGGAGCCGATCTTCGCCAGGTCGAACGGAAACCGGATCCTGCGATAGGCGCCGGGAAGAGAGTCGGCTTTTTTGGCGGCCTGCTCCTTCTGCCGGAGCCGGCAGCCGTCGATGCGGCCCGCGGCATCCTGAAGGAATTCGAGGGTAACTACGGGCCGGACACCCCGCAGGGTATATAGTCCGCCGGACAGCGGCTTGAGCAGGGTCCTCCCCTGCCCAAGGATCAGGATCACCAGCCGGTCCTTGTCCCGGGATACCCGGAGCTCGACGGCGGGATCGGTCTTTCCGCGATAGATGCCGACACGGTCGTCGGCAACAGAGGTGTCCTGGGCAAGCAAGGATCGGGAAGACAAAAGGAAGAACAGGGCAAGAAGGCGTCTCATGGCTCCAATGTTTTTTGCAAAACAAACCGATCCGCGACGCAGGGCCTATTCAGATCCGGATTTGATCAGGCTTTTTTGAAGGTATTCCTTTGGCGTGACCCCGGTGAAGGACTTAAAGGCCCGCTGAAAGGTTGGCAGGGAATTGAAGCCGCAATCATAGGCGATGCCGGCGATGGTCAACTCGCGGCTTTCCGGTTGAAGAAGCCGGTCCTTGAAGGCGGTGATCCGGTATTCATTGACCCAGGCATTAAATGTCTTTTCGAGATGCTGGTTAAGAACAGCCGAAAGAGTCTTTGGAGGCAGCCCGCAATGCCGGGAAAGGCTACCCAGGTTCAGCGCCGGGTCCAGCCAGAGACGATCCTGCTCCATCGCCTTTTTGAGGGCCTGAACGGCAGGTTCGACGATCTCCGGGGCGAGCGCAGTCTTCGCGGGAGTAGGACGGTAGCTGATAAAATACCCTTTTACGCCCAGCCAGTAGATCAGCACCACAATGGGCAGGTAGAGCGGATACCAGTCGAACCGGTCGAGCAGCCAACTACTGGTCCTGGGTATTTCATATGGGACGAGGAAGGTGAACCAGAGGATGGCAAAGGCGGTAAAGACCCCGATCAGGGCCTTGGGCCAACCCCGCATGCGCGCACGCGCGAGATAGCGGGACGCGAACCAAAGGTAGATCGTGAGGGAAAGCCAGCGCGGGATGTCCGCATACCGTTGGTAATCGTCGAGAAAGTTCCCGAACCCGTAGTTCTTATGGGGATTTAGCACTCCCAGGATCAGCAGGATGATATAAACCGCCGCAGCAGCATGCGGAAACAGGTCGATCGCCGTCGAATAAAAGTGCCGCCGGTGTAACCGGAACTCCGGTTCCAACAGGCTGCGGACATACAAATACAACAGCGGGCCGATAGGCATCACGACGACGAGCGGGATAAGTGCATTCAGGAGGTTGCCGAGCGGAGTGTTCATCCACTCGGGCATGTCGAAGAGATAGAGATTCAGGCAGGCCATCGCAAGCAGTCCGATCAGAATGGCCAGCAGGCGCTTTTGCCTCGCACCGCCGCGATCACGCCGGGCCGAAGAGACCAGCAGGCCGCCGACAATAAAACCCTGAATGGCGCCCAATAAAATTATCGTGCGAAGGATAGCGGCCATTAATGTCATTTTAATCTCCTAATTTACCGATTCATCCCTCTAATGTAAAAGACTTTATTTATTTTAAGCCATTAAACCGCGTTCATGCGCTTCAAGTCCAAAACTATTTGCGTCACACTGCTTTGCTTTGTCGTGTCCTCTCCGGCCCTGAAAGCCCAGACCTCCCAAAAGGACAGCCTGATCCTGGATTCCGCCTATGCGCTCGCCCTGCAACAATATCATAACTATGTCGCTCCTGCTACCGACCTCTACCGGGGACCCGAATACGTCGATTATGCCTACCAGATAAAGGACGGTCATCCCTATTTCGTGGACTCGGTGATCGCAGGGGCGATCCTCTATAACGGTATCCTGTATGACAACATCCCCCTCCTCTTCGATGAAGTGCTCGACCTTGTCGTGATCAAGGACCCTTACGAAGTGTGGAAGCTGAGTCTCAACCGCGAACATCTGGACAGTTTCACGATCGGGGATCACCGCTTCATCCGCCTCGCCGACAGCCTCAACCCCAGCGCCCCCCGGAACGGCTTCTATGAGCAGCTGTACCGCGGAAAGGTCCGGCTGCTGCGCCGGGAGTTGAAGTCGGTCCAGGTACAGGCTTCCTTTCTCAACCAGGGCTTCGAGAAATATACCCTGGCCAACGTCTCCTACTGGTTCAGGAAAGGAGACACCTGGTATGCGGTGAACAACCAGCGATCCTTGCTCGCCGCCATAAAGGATAAGAGCAAGCAGGCGAAGAAATTCATGCGGAGCAACCATCTCCGGATGCGAAAAGATAAGCAAACCACTCTTTTAAAAGTAATCACCTGGTATGATGGCCTTACTCAATAATAAAGGGTGGATTTTGGCGTGTCTGTTGCTGACGGGTATCCTTGTCCGCGCACAGGAACCCGCAGGCAAGCCCGTGACGATCCACCTCACACAGACCCGCTACGCCGATTTCCTGAAGCAACTGGAAAAACAATCCGGGTTCCGTATCTATTATGACACGGCCGAGCTGGACACTGCCAGGATCGATATAAACGTGGACCAGGCGCCGCTGACAAAAGTGCTGGACCAGGCCTTTTCCGGCACGGAAATGAGCTATTCGATCGACCGGCACCGGCATGTCTTTGTTGCAAAGGGGGAGGCGATCCGCACTGATCTCCCTGCCGACTACTTTGAAAGGCATTCCGACAAGGAGGCCGTCGCCGTCGGCGACAGCGTCCGGGACTATCTCGCGGAAGTAGGCCAGCCGCAGGTGGCTACTCTGGAGAACAAGCTGTATGTCATCGGGGACAAGGGCAGCCCAACGCCGAACCGGGTCGCCAACGTGGCCGGCTATGCGCGGGATGCAAAGACCGGCGAGCCCATCGTCGGCGCCTCGATCTATGTCGAAAACCCGCGCATCGGCGTCGCCTCGGATCAATATGGATATTTCTCGATCTCCCTGCCGAAGGGAAGGCATATCCTCAATATCCAGAGCATCGGCATGCGCGATACGCGAAGGCTGCTGATGGTCTATGGCGACGGAAAGCTCAATATCGATCTCCAGACCCAGATCATCACGCTGAAAAAGGTCATCGTCTCCGCCGAGAAGGCCAGTAACGTGCGGCGGACGGAGATGGGGGTGCAAAAGCTGGACATCAAGACCATCAAACAGGTGCCGGTCGTCTTCGGCGAGGCCGACGTCCTCCGGGTAATAACGACCCTGCCGGGCGTCAAAACGGTCGGCGAGGCCAGCACAGGCCTTAACGTCCGGGGCGGATCCACCGATCAGAACCTGATCCTCTTCAATGACGCCACCATCTACAATACCGCGCATTTCTTCGGCATGTTCTCCGCCTTCAACCCGGAAGTCGTAAAGGACGTGGAGCTTTACAAGAGCAGCATCCCCGCCAAATTCGGCGGCCGGCTCTCTTCCGTGGTGGATATCTCCAGCCGGGAGGGCAACAAAAAGGATTTTGCCGGTTCGGCCGGGATCGGCCTGCTGACCAGCCGGCTGAATCTCGAAGGACCCCTCGTCAAGGACAAGACCTCCTTTATCATCGGCGGCCGGACTACCTATGCCAACTGGCTGCTGAACGCATTGCCCGAGCAATACAAGCACAGCCGCGCCAGCTTCTATGACGCCAACCTGAACATCAGCCACCAGATGGGCAAGAAGGACAACCTCTATCTCACGGGCTATATCAGCCAGGATCATTTCAACCTCAACAACGACACCACCTACGGCTATGGCAACCGCAATATCGGTCTGAAATGGAAGCATATCTATAACAACCGGCTCTTCCATCTCATCTCGACCGGTTACGACCGCTACCAGTATTCCATCCGGAGCCAGGACAACCCGGTGAACGCCTATAACCTGGGCTTCGACATCAACCAGCTCTATTTCCGGACGCATTTCAACTATTTCATCGGCAGCAGCCATACCCTGGAGTTTGGTGTAAGCACGCTCAAGTATATGTTACATCCAGGGCAGTACACTCCGAATGGCAAGGGCTCCCTCGTACAGGGCGATACCCTGGCGAAGGAACAGGCCCTGGAAAGCGGCGCTTACCTGAGCGATCGCTACACGATCAGCAACTCGATATCACTCGAGGCGGGCGTGCGCTATTCCCTGTACAACTACCTCGGTCCGGCCACCGTCAACACCTATGCGCCGGGTCAACCTATCACGCTGGACAACCAAACCGGTTCGGCGTCCTACCCGTCGGGAAAATTCATCAAGACCTATGGCGGGCCGGAGTTCCGGCTCTCTTCCCGTGTCGTGCTGACGGACAATATGTCCATCAAGGCCGGCTACAACACCCAGCGGCAGTACATCCACATGCTCTCCAATACCACGGCCATTGCGCCGACGGATATCTGGAAGCTGAGCGATCCCAATATCCGCCCGCAATACGGCGACCAGGTGTCCCTGGGCCTGTACCGCAATTTCAAGAACAATACCATCGAGACCTCGCTGGAAGTCTATTACAAGCATATCAAGGACTACCTGGATTACAAGAGCGGGGCCGTGCTGGTGATGAACCACCATATCGAAACCGATGTACTCGAAACGAAGGGTAAGGCCTATGGGGTGGAACTGCTGATCAAGAAGCTGACCGGGAAGTTCAACGGCTGGCTCAGCTATACCTATTCCCGTATCCTGCTCAGGCAGGACGATCCCAATGCCGGGGAGCTCGTCAACGGCGGGCAATTCTATCCCGCGAATTACGACAAGCCGCATGACGTCACGTTGGTGAGCAACTACCGGATCACTCACCGGGTCAGCTGGTCCTTCAACGCCACCTACAGTACCGGAAGACCGATCACCCTGCCGATCGGCGTCTTTATGTACGCCGGCTCGCTGCGGACCTTATACGCAGATCGAAATGCCTACCGCATTCCTGACTATTTCCGGGCCGACATCTCATTGAACGTGCTTGGAAATCACAAGGTGTATCAAAAATTTCACAACTCCTGGACCTTCGGCGTCTATAACCTCACGGGCAGACACAACCCTTATTCCGTATACTATACGTCGGAGAACGGGGCCGTCAATGGATACAAACTATCCGTCTTCGGAAGCGCGATCCCCTATGTCAATTATAACATCGCCTTTTAATGACATCGATCATCCGAAATATAAAGGTACTTAGCCTGCTGTTCCTCCTGCTCGGTCTGCAGGGTCCTGGGTGGAGTAACGAAAAGACCATTTTTCTGGCCCAATTAAGAATCATATTATGTTGCGTAATACAAAAATAGTTGCCGTTTTGTTCCTTTCGCTGCTGCTGTCGCGATGCAAGCAACGGTATGACAGTCCTTACCAGCCTCCGGTGAAGGGCTACATGGTGGTGGAAGGGTTCATCGCCGGCAATGCGCCGACGCAGTTCACCCTCAGCCGGGTCATCCGGCTGCCCGGTGATTCGACGATCCCTGCGGTAACCCATGCAAAGGTGCAGGTGGAGGGGACCGACCAGTCGGTATATCCCCTGACCGAAACCACGGCCGGCGTCTATACGGCCGATACCCTACCATTGAATCCGGGCATCCGCTACCGGTTGCGCATCGCGACTACGGATGGTAATACCTATCTCTCCGACACCGTCGCATACAGGACGAGTCCGCCGATCGACAGTATCAACTGGATCCAGGACAACAATGGAGTGACCATCTACGCCAACACACATGACCCGGCCAACGCCACCCGCTATTATCAATGGCAGTATACGGAAACCTGGGAATATACTTCGGCGGAATACTCCAGCTTCAAGTTCGCGCCGAATTTCCGTCTCAACGGCAAGGATTCGGTGGACCGCCGCGCGGATTCGGAATACATCTATACCTGCTACCAGGGCGATCAGTCGACCTCGCTGTTGCTGGCCAGCAGCACCAAGCTGTCGCAGGACGTCATCTATCGGCAGAAGCTGTTGGTCATCCCGCCGGCCAGCGTGCAGCTGAGCGTCCATTACAGCGTTATCGTCACCCAGTACGCGTTGACGAAGGACGCCTATAATTTCCTGAGCCTGATGAAGGCCAACACCGAGTCGCTGGGATCGATCTTCGACGCGCAACCTTCCGAACTGCGGGGCAACATCCACAACCTGGCCCATCCCGATGAGACGATCATCGGGTATGTCTCGGCGGGGACGGTCCGGCGACAGCGCATTTATATTGACAGAAACCAGCTGAATAACTGGGGATACTCCTTCGGGTGCAACATGCCCGACACCCTGGTATACGATGACCCCAACGGGAAGTTCGTCGATGACATCCTCAAGAACGGCCAATTCATACCACTGGATAGAGCCTATGGCCTATTTGGGTTCATCGGCTGGTGGGCCAACGGCGCGTACTGTGTCGACTGCCGGGTGCGGGGGGGCACGACAAAAAAACCATCCTACTGGCCTTATTAAGATCCTAACATGAACAATATGATGCGTCAAAAGATAACCCTCCTTTTTCTCAACCTGGCCCTGGCCGCGCCGGCGGGCTTTTCGCAGGGGCCGGTGACTGCGTCGATCAGGGCAGACCTCGACCGGTACCGGGCACAGCGGATGCAGGAGAAATTGTATGTGCATACCGACAAGGACCTCTACCTGGCGGGGGAGATCTGCTGGTTCAAGGTGTATGCAGTGGATGCCGGAGCGCATCGCCCGCTGGATATGAGCAAGGTGGCGTATCTCGAATGGCTGGACAAGGACAACAAGCCGGTGTTGCAGGCCAAGACCGGGCTGGACAGCGGATCAGGAGACGGCAGTCTCTATCTGCCCCTCACCGTCCGCACAGGCAATTACAAGCTGCGCGCCTACACGTCCTGGATGAAGAACTATGGACCCGAGGGATATTTCGAGAAGACGATCACGATCATCAATACCCGGAAGGATGCGGGTGTGTCCGCCGCACCCGTAGCCCCTCGATACAGCGTCAGCTTTTTCCCCGAAGGCGGCAATCTCGTCGAGGAGCTGCCGGTGAGAATGGCGTTCCGCGTGACCGATCAATACGGCCGGGGCGTCGAATGCACGGGCATCGTCACCGAAGACGAGCAGGACACCCTGGCGCACGCCAATCCCCTCCATTTCGGCATCGGCAGCTTTGTCTATACCCCGAGGGCGGGGCATCACTATCGTTCCATCTTCCGGCTCCCGGACGGGACGGCCTTCAACAGCCTGTTACCCGTTGCGGAAAAAGCGGGGACGGTGATGACCGTAACTCCTGACGGAAACCATTGGCGGGTGGAGCTTCGGTCCACCACGGCGAGCGGCGCCGTCTACCTGCTGGCGGATACCCGGCAGTCGGTCAAAGAAGCGCTCACCGCCAACCTGCAGGATGGGAAGGCCGGTTTTCTTGTTGACCGGGACAGCCTGGGCGAAGGGGTCTCCCACCTTACCGTCTTCGACGCCTCCCGCCAGCCCGTCTGCGAGCGGCTCGTCTTCCGGCAACCCTCCCGGCAGCTGCACATTACCGTGGCCGCGGACAAGGCCGGCTACGGCATGCGGGAGAAGATCGGCCTCAGCCTGTCGACGGAGAATGGGGCCGGGCGCCCTGTTGCTGCCGATTGCTCGCTCTCGGTATACCTCGCAGACTCGCTGCAACCCGTCAGCGACCAGCATATCCTGCCCTGGCTCCTGCTGGCGTCCGATCTCAAAGGCAGGATCGAATCGCCAGGTTATTATTTCGATCATCCCGAGGACGAAGCGGCCATGGACAATCTGTTGATGACCCACGGCTGGCGGCGTTTCCGGTGGGCAGACGTCCTCCGGCATACCGAGCCGGCCTTCCAATATCCTCCCGAATTCAACGGTTCGATCATCTCCGGCCGGATGGTGGACGCGAAGACGGGCGGCCCGGCGCAGAAGATGATCCAGGCCTATTGCTCGGTTCCGGGTACGCGGACCCAGTTCTCGGTAGCGCGCAGCGACGATTACGGACATGTACAGTTCGAGATGAAGGATCTGTATGGCAGCCAGGAGCTGATCCTCCAGACCAATCCCGCCGACAGTCAATACAGGGTGGAGATCAACAATCCTTTCTCGGAGGAATACACGAAAGACCCGTTGGATCCTTATGTGATGCCCCAGGGGCTTTCGGCGACGCTTACCGACCGGAATATCGCCACCCAGGTCCTGAACCGGTATGGCGGGCTCCGGCTGAAACAGTTCCACGTGCCCATCGCCGATACCAGCGCCTTCTTCTACCGCCCCGACTATTCCTACCTGCTGGATAACTATGTCCGCTTCACCACCATGGAGGAGGTCCTGCGGGAATATGTCACGATGATCTACGTCAGACGGCGCAACGGGCACTGGCACCTGCCCGTCTTTAACCTGTCCTATCCCACAACGGTATTCGAGAACGATCCGCTGATCCTGCTCGACGGCGTACCGGTCTTCAACATCGACCAGCTGATGGCGCTGGACCCGCTGAAACTCCGCAAGCTGGAAACGGTGCAGCGGCGTTATTTTCTCGGAGGCTCCAATTTTGAAGGGGTCATGAACTGGACCAGCTACAAGGGCGACCTGGCAGGCTATATCCTCGATCCCCGCGCCGTCGTCGTCGACTATGCCGGGCTGGAGCTACAGCGGGAGTTCTACTCGCCTTCTTATGCGACGCCCGGGGACGCCGGCAGCCATCTCCCCGATTTTCGCAATGTCCTGTACTGGACGCCTTCGGCGGCGACGGACGCGAAAGGAAAGAAGCCCTTTACCTTTTATTCTTCGGACATCCCCGGCAAGTATATAATCGTTGCCGAAGGCCTGACCGCAGACGGAACGGCCGGCACCGGCGTTGCTCATTTCGAGGTGAAATAATATGGAATCCGCGATCGGCCGCATCCCGCAGTGAATCAAACACGATTCATTGAAAAAGATTCTTCGTCTCCTCCTTCACCTCGTCCTTTGGGGTCTGCTGAGCGCTTTTGGGGTTTATTGCTGGTTGTTCTTTCCGATCATAAGCGGGTATGTAGCAAAAAAGACCTGTTCGGAGGTCTTTCTGGCCGGCCGGACTCCAGGGGATATCCGTACCCGGGAGTTCTCCTTTCCTTTTTCCCTTGTGCGCTTTCGGGTGGACAGCGCCGATAGCAGTGTAAGCGCGTCGATCCTCGGGCTGGCGCGGAGAAAGGCCATTTACCGGAAAGGTTTGGGGGCTACCCTGGTCAGCGGCGTTTCCGAGGCGGAGCTACGCAGCCAGCGGGCGGGGCTCGCCCGTTTGCCGGGCTATTCGCAGGATACCATCGATTGGCCGATGGGCGATCGGGTAGCCGATACGCCGGTTGCAGAGGTCGACCTCGCACGGCTCGACTCGGCGGTCGCATCGGCATTTGCCGACACGGTGCATCATACCGACCGGGGTACCCGCGCCGTGATCGTCGTCTATCACGGCCAGATCGTGGCCGAGCGATATGCGCCGGGTTTTACGGCCCGGACGCCGCTGCTGGGCTGGTCAATGGCTAAAAGTATCACCAATGCGATGATTGGCGTACTTGTCCGGCAACAGGGATTGGATATCCGGTCGCCGGCCCCCGTCGCCGCCTGGCAGGCCGACCCGCGCAAAGCCATCACCTGGCAACAGCTGATGCAGATGACGAGTGGCCTGCGATTCCATTGGTTTCCCGCCGGACCCAGTGACTTGACCAATATGTTGTTCAAGGAAAAGGATATGGCTGGTTTTGCAGCCGGACTGCCGCTACAGGCCCCACCGGGATCCCGGTTCCTTTATTCCGACGGGAATGCGAACATCCTGTGCCGTCTGATCCGGGACCGGTTGGGCGACAGCGCCTATTACCGGTTTCCATATGAAGAGATCTTTTACCCGGCAGGCATGCTGCATACCACGCTCGAGCCCGATGCCGCCGGGAATTTTGTCGGTTGCTCTTATTGTTATGCGACGGCCAGGGACTGGGCGCGGTTTGGTCTGCTCTATCTCAACGATGGCGTGGCAGGCGGCCGGCGCATCCTGCCGGAGGGTTGGGTGAAATGGACGGTAAGCCCTTCGGGCGTACATAATAATGAGGACGGAAACGGGGAGTATGGGGCCCTGTGGTGGGTCAATGCGGGCCGGGAGGGGCATTCCGACTGGCGGCGGTTCCACCGGTTGCCATTGGATGCCTATTCTTGCCAGGGATTTGATGGTCAATATATTATCGTAGTTCCTTCTAAAAAACTGGTCGTGGTGCGCCTGAGCCTGGAAAAGGGGTATCTTGATCCCGGGAATTTTGCGGCGGATGTGGCGGCAGCGCTGAAATAAAAAAAACTTCCCGCCAGGCTGTAACCCTTTTGCCGATTCACAGTAATCTATTTAGAAACACAAAAGTTATCCCGGGTGCCTGAACTATCTGATGAAAAAATAATGCTGCTGGTCAAAGAAGGGCATCTGTCCGAGCTTGGCGCATTATTCGACCGGTACCAGGTTCCCCTGTATAACTTCTTCCTTCGCCTGACAATGGACAAGGCGGTCAGCGAGGACCTCACACAGAACCTGTTCTACCGGGTCATCCGCTACCGGCAAAGTTTTGAGCCCAAACAGGGCACTTTCCGGAGCTGGGTTTACCGGATGGCGCGCAACGTGCACTTCGACCATTGCAAGCAGGAGCAAAGGGCGCCGGGCCGGCTGACGGACCCCGAAGAGGCGGAGGAACGGTTGGCAGATGGTCAGACAAGTTACAGCGAGGACCAATACCAGCGGCTGGATGAGGCGTTGGGGAAATTATCGCACGAACAGCGGGAGATCCTGGTGCTAAGCCGGTACCAGGGACTGAAATATGAAGAGATCTCGCGGATCAAGGATATCTCGGTGGCGGCGATCAAGGTGCAGGTATACAGGGCCCTCAAACAGCTGCGGGTCCATTATTTTAAACAATAGCGACTATGAATTGCAAAGAAATACAAGCGGCGATGATGGATTACGTGGACCAGGCCTTGCCTGCACCCCTTGCGGCGCAGCTGGCGGAACACCTGGCAGGATGTGATGAATGCCGCCGCGAGGCGGATGATTTGCGCCAATTGTTGTCGGCGATCAAGAGCAGCGGGCAGCAGCAGCCCTCACCCACCCTGCGCGAGAATTTCAATACCATGCTCCAGTCCGAACTGAATATGGAGACAATGGCCAACCTGCTGACCACCCCGGAAAAGGAGGCAAAGCCGCGAGGAAAGGTCATCGCATTCTTTACCTCGGCGGCAGGCCGGGCAGCAGCGGCAGTCATCCTGCTCGGCGGCGGGATCGCCATCGGGATGGCCCTGAAATCCTCTCCCCCGGCGCCCGATACGGCAGTCCTCGTCCATACCCTGCAGACCGAGGTCGACACCATGAAGAAGGAGATGAAGGAGAAGGACCTGCTCAGCGGCATCGACGACCAGTCCGCCAGCGAACGCATCAAGGCCGTAAGCTATGCCGATCAAATGGCGAGCCCGGATCAAAAGGTCATCGACGCCCTTTTCAATTCGCTCAACAACGATAAGAATGTCAACGTACGCCTTGCCGCACTCTATTCCCTGGCCCGCTTCGCCGACCGGCATGTGGTCCGCGATTCACTGGTCACATCGCTGGGCATCCAGACCGAACCGATCATCCAGGTAGTACTGATCAACCTGCTGGCCGAAAAACGCGAACGGAAGGCCATCGGTCCGATCAGGGAGATCATGACCAACAAGAAGACTCTCAAAGAAGTAAAAGACGCCGCACAAAAGAGCCTCACCGTGCTGTAATGGCGGCAACCCCATAATCTCAAAATTTAAAAAACATGAAACAAATGAAGTATAGCTTCCTCCTCATCGCGTCCCTATGTGTCGGTTTGCTGACCCGGGCGCAGGATTACAAGGTCACGGTGAGTGATCTGAAAGATGCCAGGCTGATCCTCGAAGATTTTACGGACGATCTGCCGATCGAGGGATATGCAGGGAATGAGATCATCGTCAGCGGCGGCAACCGGTCCGGCTCGGACCGGGCAAGAGGCCTGAAACCCATCTATGCCGCAGGTACGGACAATACCGGTCTCGGCGTCGCGATGGAGAAGGACGGCAATCGGATCAGGCTCCGCTGCCTGCTGCCGATCACCCAAAGCGCACAATACAGGATCAAGGTCCCCGAGAGTATCGCCCTCGAGATCACGCGGGAATGTGCCCACGGCGGCCCCACCACCATCACCAATATCAAGAACGAAGTGGAATTCAAGGGCTGTCATGACATCACCCTGAACAAGGTCACCGGCCCGATCGTGGTCTCGACGATCAGCGGCAGCGTAAATGTCGTGTTCACCGAGATCGCCAAAGACAAGCCGATCTCGATCTCCTCGGTCAGCGGCGAGGTGGATGTGACCATTCCCGCCAGGACGCCCTTCAGCCTCGAAATGGGGACCGTGTCGGGGCAGATGTATTCCGATTTCGATTTCCCGGCCGGCAAGGACATGAAGCGCATCGGCGGCAGCGAGATCCGCGCCGATCTCAACGGAGGCGGAACGGCAGTGAGACTGCATAGCGTCAGCGGCTCCGTCTATCTGCGGAAAGGATAACCATAAAAACCAACGTATATGAAGAATTCATTTTTCATCGCGCTGTTTTGTCTCGGGTTGATCCCCGCAACACAGGCGCAGAAGATCATCGAAAAGCATCTCAACTATTCGCCCAACGGTTTTGTCTCGATGAATTTCCAGATCTCCGACTCCATCCGGATCATCACCTGGACAAAGAATGAAGTATATGTGAAGAGCTCCATCGACGTCAACGACAACCAGAACAACGACGATTACGCGATGGTGTTCGACGAGACCGGCCGCTCGATCAATATCCAGGGTAAGCTGGAGACAAACCGCATCCGCCGCAATCGCAAGGATTCCAACTGTTGCTGCTGCTGCAACTACCAGACGGAGATCTTTCATACGATCTATCTTCCCGAGAATGCCGATTTCTCCGTGGAGACGATCAACGGGAACATCATCATCACCGGTAATACGGCCGAGGTCCGGGCGCACAGCATCAGCGGATTCATCGACCTGGCCATCAACCCCGCCCGCAAGGCCGAAGTGAAGATGCATACCATTACCGGCACGATGTACAGCAATATCGAATTGAACAGCACCGCCAAAGGGGTCCGGCATGTCGGCGGAGGCTCCATCAATGCCGATCTGAATGGCGGCGGCGGAAAACGGATCGATCTGGAAACGATCAGCGGGAATATCTTCTTCCGCAAAGACGGTTGAATATGTGAGGGGAATGCCCTTCGAAAAAGATAGGCATTCCTGTACAGCAGACCGATTATTTACCCTTTTTTTTATCTTTCGACTGGATTTGGTTCAGATAATTTTCAAGGGCGTCGAAGCGTTCCGTCCAGAACTGGCGGTACTGGCCCACCCAGTCCGAGATCTCGTGCAACTTTTCGAGCCGCGCCTCATAAAACCGTTCCCGGCCCTGTTGTTTGATGACGATCAACCCGCATTCCGTGAGGATCTTCACATGTTTGTAGATGGCCGTGCGGCTGACATCGAAGTTGCCGGCAACGGCGTTGACGTTCATGGATTGATGGGCGACCATATTGATGATCTGCCTGCGGGTGGGGTCGGCGATCGCCTGGAATACATCTCTTCGCATAGCAAAGGAAACCTTTTGGTTGCAAATATAATAAAACTATCTTTGCCGGATGGATTATTTCAAGCAACTCACCGACCTCTTGAGAACGGAGCAGGCGGAAGACCGCCGGCAATACCAACAGCTCGCCGGGTCAACGACGGTGGCCCAGCGCCGGGAGGCGGGGCTGGCCTGGTTCCCGGTCGCGATCCGCGACACGGAGTTGGGACGGGGCGACTATCTCACGGTGGAGGTGGAACGGACCTCCAATACCGATCTCCCGCACCAATTGCGGTTCGGCACCCCCGCGGCGCTTTTCTCCAATCACGATGCGGCAAACGACCGGGTCGAGGGAACCATCTCCTTCCAGGGCGGTAACCGGCTGAAACTGACGCTTCGCACCGATGAGTTGCCGGACTGGACGCGCAACGGCAAATTGGGTATCGACCTGCTTTTCGACGACAACAGCTATACCGAGATGTTCTCGGCCTTGCGGCAGGCGGCGGCGCTGATAGAAAAGAAAGAAGAAGGAAGGTTGGTGCGCGTTTGTACAGGGCAGGATACCCCAACCTTTCAAACCCAGATCCCCGCGCCGCTGGCGCGGCTCAACGCCTCCCAGCAAACAGCAGTGGAAAAGATATTGTCCGCAGACGATCTCGCCATCGTCCACGGCCCTCCCGGTACGGGTAAGACGACGACCCTGGTACAGGCTATCCTCGCCCTTTCGGCGCGCGATAAGACACCGGTGCTGGTCTGTGCACCGAGCAATACGGCCGTCGATCTCCTGAGCGAGCGGCTGACCGATGCGGGGCTGAATGTCCTTCGGGTCGGCAACCCCGCCAAGGTCTCTGAACAATTGCAATCGCTGACGCTCGACAGCCGGATGGCGGAACATCCGTCGATGAAGGAGATCAAAAAGCTGAAGAAAAAGGCCGCGGAGTTTCGCAATATGGCGCATAAGTACAAGCGGAGCTTTGGCCCGGCCGAACGCGAGCAGCGAAAGGCGCTGTTCGACGAGGCCCGTAAGGTGCTCGACGAGGTTGAGCGGATGGAGCAGTATATCCTTGACGATATTTTGACCCGCGCCCGGGTGATCACGGCGACATTGGTCGGCGCCAATCATTATACCGTTCGCAATCTGCGGTATTCGACGGCGGTGATCGATGAGGCGGGGCAGGCGCTGGAGCCGGCGTGTTGGATCCCTGCGCTAAAGGCAAGGCGCCTGGTACTGGCAGGAGATCATTGTCAGCTGCCACCGACGATCAAGGCAGAAGAGGCCCTTTCCAATACTTTGATGGAGAAATTGGTCAAACGTTTTCCCGAAGCGGTCGTCCTGCTGGAAGAACAATACCGGATGCACGAACAGATCATGGGCTATTCTTCGGAACATTTCTATCAAAACCGCCTCCGGGCCCACCCTACCGTTGCCGGTCACACAATATTCGACGGGGCGCCGGCGCTGAATTTTATCGACACCGCCGGTTGTGGCTATGACGAAAAGGCCGAAGGCACGGGGATCACCAATCCCGAAGAGGCGGCCTTCCTCGTCCGGCATTTGCGGCAGCTGGCCGCCCACCTCGCGGAGTATTATCCGCCGAAGGACTTCCCCACCCTGGCCATTATCTCGCCCTACCGCCACCAGGTGCAGCTGTTGCAGCACCTGGTAGCCTCCAGCACGGACCTGACGCCATACGCCGGCAAGATCGCGGTCAACACGATCGACAGCTTCCAGGGACAGGAACGCGATATCGTCTATATCGGGATGACGCGCAGCAACGCTGACAGCCGGATCGGATTTCTATCGGAGATCCGCCGGATGAATGTGGCAATGACGCGGGCGAGAAAACGACTGGTCGTCATCGGCGACAGCGCTACTCTATCGCGGCTACCCTTCTATGCGGGTCTCATTGCTTATGCTGAGAATCACTCGGCGTACCAGAGTGCTTGGGAGTTTGCGGACTAAGCCTGAACCCGCCGATCTTCGTCGAATAGTTCTTCGCATCCTTTTTCAGGTAATCCCCCACATACCAGAAGGTGGCGTCATCAGCGGGATCGATCACCATATAAGTGTAGTCCTCCCAGCGAAGCGTATTACCCTGCGAAGCCTGCCCCTCGGCAAGAACGCCTTCCCCGAAGCCCATAATGCCAGGAGCATCGCCCGCCAGCCTGCCCGTGAACCGCTGGCCGGGGAAATGGTCCTTTCCGCCAAAGGAATAGCCAAGGCCGATATTGCCCTCTTTATCGGTGGCGATGCCGGGAAGCCAGCGCCAGTCGCCGCCAGGTGCATAGGTACCCTGCTGATAGAGGCTGAGCTTCTGATGGCGGTCGCTGCGAAGCTCGTACCAGCGGATGCCGCTCCCGCCCGCGGCGGTGCGGACAGAATGCGCGACGATATACGATTCCTGTTTGCCGATACGCCGGTAGACGAGCCGGCCATGCAGTTTGTCACCCTGCGTGTCAAGGCCCATATCGCTCCCCGGCTGCGGCACCGACTTCTTCAGCTGGCCGTCGCCGGCATAGTGATAAGGCGCGACAGGGATCCTGATCGGACCTTCGATCTTCGTCTTCGTCGTATCCTTCCAGTCGACATGGAATTTCCAGTAGTAGAGGCCGTCGTCCTCGAATTGGTTGTGCAGCTGGGTGCCGCCGTTGGTGATCATAATATTGGGCGCCCCCTTCTGCGGCAGCTGCTGCCCCTCGACATCGGAGTTGAGCAGGAAGTTGACGTCATTGATGATAAAGTGTTGTTCGGTCGCCGGTTCGCCCTTGAGCATCTTTTCCCGATCGGTCACAAAGGCCTGGCGCTGGATCAGGTTGTCGCTGGTGCTGCTGGTCAGGTAGTAGCCGTCCGGCCAGATGACGGGACGGGGATAATCGGGAAACAGCGGCCGGTCGAACTCATAGCGGTAGTAAGGGCCGAGCGGATCGGGCCCGGTGCTGATCGCATAGCACATACAGAACGTGCCCACCGTATCGACGCGGGTGCGCCGGACGCCGCCGCCGGCCGGCCGCTCTTCCGGATAACTTGGCGGCGCCTGGTAGATCATCTCGGCCTTGCCGGGCTGCGGCGGATACGGGACCATGCCATGGGCAGAATCCAGCTCCTGCGTGCGGGGGATGCCGCGGCGGAACGTGGGCATCACGATCAGCCAGCGGTTGGCCAGCTGGTCATAACGGACGACGGCATCGCCGTTATTCAGCTTTTCACATGGACCGCCGAATCCCTTAAAGACACTCCTAGTCTCGGCGGGCCCGAGCAGGACGCGGCCCGTGCTATCGTATTTCTTTCCTTTCTTGGTGTATATCGCCATCCTTGTGTTGACGATCTGGAAGATATGATCCGGCCCCACAGCAAGGGCATTGTCAGAAGGATTCCGATACAGCGCCGTACCCTGCGGACCCGTGAATCCCTCCCCCAGCCCATCGAAGCCGGCGATGAGCTCCGGCGCCGGCCGGTTGCCGGCCTGTGTCTGTTCGATGGCTGCGGCGCGTTTGGCGTTCTCTACAGAATCCTGCGCCCGGACGCCGACGGTCGACGAGAGCGCGGCGACCAGTAAAAGGAAGTTTCTCATGCTTAAATATCCCGATTCGTCCCGAAATAGGCTTTTCCTATATTAGCCGCTTCGCGGCCGATATTAACCGTTTTGGTAGACCACGACCGGCCGGTCGCTATAAGGATGGATCAGCAGATGGACAGCCACGCCAAAGACTTCGCCGATCAGCTCGGGCGTGACAATCGCCGGCGCCTCGCCCGCCGCCACGATCCGGCCCGATTTCAGGAACAGCATCCGGTCGGCATATTGTAACGCCAGGTTGAGGTCATGCAGGACCGCAACAACCACGATGCCCGATGCGGCAAGCGTGCGCGCCAGTCCAAGGAATCCATGCTGATAGTGAACGTCAAGGCTGGATACGGGTTCATCGAGGAAGAGGTAGCGGCTCCCCCCCGACACCGGTATGTCCCAGATCTGCGCCAGCGCCCGGGCGAATTGCACCCGCTGACGTTCGCCCCCCGATAGCGTAAGATAATCCCGGTCCGCGAGTTCCAGCACGCCGAGACGTTCCATGGCCTTCCGGCAGATATCCGTGTCATGAGGACCGTGCCGGTACGCAAAATGCGGATAGCGGCCCATCATAACGATATCGTCTACCCGAATGGGGAAATGTAGTTCCGGCAGCTGGCTCATGACGGCCCGGCGCTGGGCCAGCCGGATCTTAGGAAGGGCCGCAAGCGGCTGCCCGTCATAGTATACGGCGCCCGCGGTTATCGGCCATTCGCCGCTGAAGGCCTTCAGGAAGGTGGATTTGCCGCTGCCGTTCGGACCGACGATGACATGAAGCAGTCCCGGTGCAAATTCCGTGCTGATTCCGCGGAGGATCGGTCTGCCGCCGGCGTCACAATGGACATCGTCGATCCTAAGCATAGAACCCTCCTTCCTGTTGCCGGCGGCCCGCCCTAATCAGCAAATAGAGGAATACCGGCGCGCCGGCGACGGCCGTCAGGACGCCGATGGGGAACTCGGAGGGCGCCACGATCACGCGCGCCAGCATATCGGCGAAGTTCAGCAGGATCGCGCCGAGCAGCGCCGAGGCGATGATCAGGAAGCGGTTGTCGGCGCTTTTCAACAGCCGGAGGATATGCGGCACCACGAGTCCCACAAACGCAATGACGCCGACGACCGAAGTGGCTACGGCCACCATGAAGGTATTGATGAGCAGGATGCGCCCCTTCAGCCTCGTCGTCCGCACGCCCAGGTACCCCGCCTCCGTCTCACCCAACATCAGGGCGTTCAGGGCTTTTGCATAGCCCAGCGACAACGCGATGCCGGCGACCGTCGAAACCGCCACAATGCCGGTATTGCTCCAGTCCGCCCCCGACAAGGTGCCCAGATTCCAGAAGACGATGCTCCTGGCCTGGGGGTCCCGGGCGATGTAGGAGAAGAACCCCGTCCCTCCTGCCGCAAGAGCGTTTACCGCAATCCCCGCCAGTAACAAGGTATTTACATTTACTTTGCCAAAGACATTCGAAAGCCGGTACACCAGCCATGTCGCGGCGCCGCCGCCGGCGAAGGCAAACAGCGGCAGCAGGAAAGGACCCGCGGCATCCACCCAGGCGCCGGTAAGGTTCTTGCCCATGACGAAGACGAAGGCCGCGCCGAATGCCGCGCCCGAAGACGTGCCAACCAGTCCCGGCTCCACGATCGGGTTGCGGAACAGCGCCTGCATCAGAGCGCCAGAGACGGCCAGCGCCGCGCCGGTAAAGGCGCAAAGCAGGACGCGCGGCAGGCGGATCTGTAAGAAGAGGCGTTCTTCGATGGAGGCAGCGGCATTGCCGCCGCTGACGGCGTGTTTTAGATACAGGAGGATACGATCATAGGGAATCGATACTGCCCCTACCCGCGCGGAGACGAGCAGGGACACCAGCAGCAAGGCGCCCAGACCCCAATAATATCTATTTCCCATGGATCAGCCGGATAAGATCGTACACATTCTGGCCCGTCCTCGGCCCAAGATACACCAGGTCATGCTCTTCGATCCGGTAAATGCGGTTGTTCTTTGCCGCGGGAGAAAGCGCCACCCCCGGCAGCTGTTTGAATTTCTCGAGGCTTCCCTGCAGGTCGTATCCATAATCCGTAGCCAGGATGACATCGGGTTGCGCCTGGGCGACCACCTCCGCGCTGAGGTTCTTCCATTTCTGCGCGGTATCGGCGGCGTTGACGGCGCCCGCCCAGTCGAGCATCTGCTGCTGGATGCCCCGATGACTAAGCACGAAATACTGGTTGGCGGCCTGCCCGAAATGTATCACCATTACCCGCAGCGGCGGCTGACCCGCGAATGTCTTTCTCAACGAATCCGCCCGCGCCATATCGCGGTCCAATCGCTGACAAAGAGAATCGCCCGCACGCGCATTGTGGAACTCGGCTGCGACGGCACGGATGAGCCGCTCGGTACTGTCGATCGTATTCCCACCATCGAACCGGCGGAGCGGGATACCCACCTTCTTCAGTTGGTCGATGGTCGGCTGCGGGCCCCAGTTGCCATCGTTCCAAACCACGGTTGGGTTCAGCGAGATGATCCCCTCGGGGGCCAGCGCGCGGTGATAGCCCACGGCCGTTATCTTCTTTGCTTCGGGCGGCCAGGTACTGGAGATGTCACGGCCCACAAGCGCCGTGTCGCCACCCACCGCAAAGATGATCTCCGTGAGCTGCTTGCTGACGCTGACGATGCGCAACCCGGCTTTGTCATTATGCTTCTCCGCCGGCTGGCCACAAGCGGCCAGCAGCAGGACGAGTCCTAAGAGAGATATATTTTGCTTCATAGTTAAAATATATAGGCGAGTTTAGCCCCGCCATACCACGCCGCATTATACGGCATCGGCAGGAAATGCGGGTCGGTGGTTCCCGCCAGCGTGCCGGAAAAGAACAAAAAACTGTAGTAGGTGCTGTTGGTCAGGTTGTCGGCGCCTGCATACAGATCGACTGAAAAATGATTCCCCAGCTGGCTGCGGTACCCGATCTTCCCATTGAAAAGATTGAAAGGCCGCGCGGAATACTTGTTATCGAAGGTATACGGTACAGCGTCCACATGCCGGTAGGTAAGATAGGCATAAAATCCCGGCTTTGTCTGCACATCGATCCCCAGGTTGACGACATTGGGCGCCACACCCGCCACCTTGTTGTTGGAAAAGTTCAGCGTTGCTGCATTGTGGTTATTGTCGCTGTAGAAGTCCTTGTATTTGAAATCGGAATAGGTATAGGTCACGAAAGGTCTCAGCAGCGTGACAGCCGAATTCGGAGAGTTGACGATCGCATAGCTAAGGGCAAGCTCTGCGCCCAGGTTCTGCTGACGCCCCGCATTGACATAGGTGGTATAGGTGGGCGTAGTACCACTCGCCGGGACTTGTTGCGCGACGATCTTGTTGCGGATGTCGAGGTCGAACAGCGCCAGCTGATAGGACAGCTTCCCGTCCAGCAGGTCCCCTTTCGATCCGATCTCGTATTGAAATGCCGATTCCGGCTTGAGCGACTTGTTCGCCGTGCCCAGCACGGAATTGATCACATTTGACGTCGGCGGCGGCGTATACCCGCGGCTGAGATCGGCATATACCGAGACATGCTCGTTCAACAATTTCAGCAACGAGATGCGGGGCATGAACACGGGGGAAAAGCTTTTATCCCCCGACTGGTTGGCGTGGGTGGGATTGGCTGAATTGGCCAGCATGTCCGCGATGGCGTATTCGGTGAAGTCGAGACTACCGCCCGCCGTCACGATCCATTTCGCGGGCAGGCTGAATTTCCATTCGGTGAAGACATTATAACCCTGAGACGAGTTCTGCAGATCGCCGCGGATACCTCCAGGCACATTGTTGGCAAGATTATACGATTTGTTGAAGGCGATCGTCTTCTGGAACTGGGCGCCGAGGATCGCATGAACCGTAACATTCCCCGTGTCCGACGAATAGACGAACCCCGTCCGGCCACCGAACGTAAAGGCCTGGTTATCGGTCAGTCCATGGGCAAAGGGCTGGTTGAGGGTATAGCTGTTGGTGTATACCGTCGTCTGGTTGCTGAAATGGCCGTCGATCCTGTAATTATCCGTCAAACCGGCGCGGAAGCTCTCGATGACAGTCTTACTGCCGTTGACGAGATAGGCGGGGTCGCTCCACACGATACGGTGATAGATAATGCTATCGGTCATCTCCCCCGCCAGCTGCTCGAGGCTATGGGCATAGGCAAAATAGGCAGAAAGGGTGTTCTTGTCGCTGACATAGAAATCCCCGCTGAACTGGGCATAGTCCTTCCGCGAGGCGCTGTTGGTCCGCCAGCCTTCTTGTTCCTGGTGACCGTAGTTGACGAGCAGGGACGAGTGTTCGTTGGCCGTTTCAAACCGGGTGTTGGTCCGCCAGAGGCCGTTGCTGCCGCCGGTATTCTCCTCGACGAAGCGCGTCTGGTTGGGCCGGGGTTTTAGCGTGAAGAGGTTGACGACCCCCGCGACGCCCGCGCCGTAGAGCGAGGAGGCGGGTCCCTTCACCACTTCCACCTTCCCCAGCGTGGCGAAATCGATATCGTCGAGGATGGTGGCGCCGGTAGCGTCGGTGATAGGGATATTGTTCAGCAGCACCTGTACACCCTGGCCGTTGAAGTTGGTGTTGTTGCCATACCCGCGGATGATGATCCGTTGCCCACCAAAGGTCGTACGGGAGCCCATGCTGACGCCGGGGATGAGGTTAAGCGAATTCTCCAGCGAGAGCCCGTTGTTGCGGTGAAAATCTTCGGCGCTCAGTACGCCGACCGACCGCGGAACGTCCAGCTGGTTATCTTTTTTCCCGGCTGACCAGCTTGTCACCTGCACGGTGTTGAGGGTTTGCGTTCTTGTCGTGTCTTTGGGCGCTTCCTGCGCCACTAATACAAAGGAAGAAAATACTGAAAATAAGGATAAGCCTGTCTTTTTCAACATGCGAATGAGTTTTGATAAGAAATAAATTAAGCGGAAAACAGCCTACGCCCTGGGAGGCGGGATCAATATCTCATCAAAACAGACAGGCAGCGATTTATCGCTGCAAAAAAAATACACCCTCGCGTTTACGCGCGGCGGAAGGATTCGCCAACACGGCATCTCACAAACAAGATCGCAAAAAGACGGTGTCAGGGAATGGTGGTCGAGGTTGGTCTTCGTAGCCGCATCAGATTGCCGGATCAGCCTTTCCTCCCGGGTATCATCGAGGCAAAAACACCAGGTGGTATCACCCTCGCGACGTTGGCGGATGATGTCATAAAGATGGCCGCGGTACCAGCACTCACGGCCGCCATCCTCCAACTTTCCATGGGCGCCGATGTCGGCAAGCGAAATACGCTCGAACAATTTGTCGGGAAGGGAGGCGATCCACGCTTCGCGGGCCGCCTCCTTTATTTGCATCCGTTGAATAATCGACTGCAGGGGGTAACCCCATTGGGTATAGACCATCAGCAGGAATAGTAATATGGTCCCGGTTGTTCTCAATTCGTGCCTTTTCGTTTATCGAGTTTTTCCTTCGGCAGCAGCCCGGCGGGCAGCGGCGCGGGGAAGGTCTTCAGAGCCGCCTCGTATTTTGCCCGGGCCGCTACGAGACGGCCGCCGAGCAGGTTGTATACTTCCCGGTGCTGATCCGTAGGCCGGAAGTCCGATCCTCCCGAGATGCTTTCCTTGGAGACAGTGAGAAAACGCTCGAGTAGCTGGGCCGGGTTGCGGAAGATATCCTCCCGGGCCCCCGTGGCGTGTACGTCGTGCAGCAAGCCTTCCACCTCGACCAGTTGGTGTCGCCAGGCGGCCAGCCTGGCCTTCTGCTTCTTATTGTCCAGCTTCGCCCCGATGGAATCGGCCTTGCTTCGCAGGATCTCGAGTGTATCGATCATATGCAGCACGCTTTGGATAGATTGATAGATTTGCGTGCCAAAGATATATTGTTCTCTGATATCCTCATCCGATCCCGCCGTGTGCGGGTCACGTAAAACCTCCAAAGCCTGACGAAACTCGTTTTGACCGACCTTTAGGACGACTGAATACGTACCTGGAAGTACCTTGGTCGTCGGCAGGCCGGGGCCGATGTCGAGGTCATAGATCACCATCGCCCTTTCGCCATTGGAGTCCAGCTTCACCCAGTCGGCATCCTCAGGCCGGGTCCGCAAGGGCGGCAGGACATAGGGCTGAAGACCGAGGTCCCACCAGACGCGGTTGATGCCACGACGGTTGGAGCCCTTTATCTGTTGGATCGTATTGCCCGCCGCATCGACGATCAACACCTTGACCGTATCCTTTACATCGTCCCTCAAATAGTAATTGATATCGGCGCCATACGGCGGATTCTGCCCGCTGTTGCCGCCGCGTTCGCCATGGATGCTCAGCTTTGGCCGGAAGCGATACGCCTTGCGCAGCGGGAAGAGCCAGGCTTCGGAGGCCTGCACCTGCGCGCTGAACTCGCGGATCGGCGTGATATCGTCGAGGATATAGAAGCCCCGTCCGTATGTACCCAGCACCAGGTCCTTAAAATTGGACTGGATAGCGATGCCATAGATCGGCGCCGGCGGAAGGTTATTCTTCAAATGCACCCAGTTGCCGCCATCGTCGGGCGAAAAGTACAGCCCGTTGTCGGTGCCGGCCCAAAGCAGGCCTTTCTTTGCCGGGTCCTCTTTGATCTGGTGGACGAAGGAGGAGTTGCTCCGCGGAAAGGTCCCGCTGATCAGCTTCCAGCTGTTCCCGAAGTCGGTCGTCTTGTAAATATAGGGGTTGAAATCGCCGATGAACTGCCCGTCGACGGAGATATAACAGGTGCCTGTATCGAAATTCGAGGGGTCGATCGCGCGAATGGTGGACCATTTGGGCAGGCCGGGGATATTGGCCGTGACGTTCTCCCAGTGTTTGCCGTCGTCGCGGGTGACCTGTACGAGTCCATCGTTGCTGCCCGTCCACAGCAAGCCGTCCTGTAACGGGGATTCGGCGATGACATAGAGGGTACAACCGTCGAACGTGAACAGGTTATCCGTGCTCACGCCGCCGGAGCTTTGCTGGTGCGACTTGTCATTGGTCGTCAGATCGGGACTGATCACCTTCCAGCTCTGGCCTTCATCGGTCGTGACATGCACATACTGGCTGCCGATATACACCTTGTTATGATTATGCCGCGAAATGGTCATGGGATAGTTCCAATGCCAGCGATAACGCATCTCAGCCGGCGGATAGCCATAGCCCGCCTCGGGCCAGGCGCGGACATCGCGGACATGACCCGTGCGCAGATCGGTGCGGTCGAGACCGCCGTCATAACAGCCCGACCAGATGATCGAGTTGTCCTCGGGGTCGGGTTGGGCAAAGCCGCTCTCGCAGCCGCCCACCGTCGTCCAGAGCGAAGTGGGAATGCCTCCCTGCAGGCTGTTGCTCGGTCCGCGATAGCTGCTTCCGTCCTGTTTGTTGCCATAGACGAAATAGGGCACCTGGTTGTCTACGGCCACATGATACATCTGGGCGATCGGCAGGTTCACATTCTGCCAGGTCTTACCGCCGTTATAGGTCATATTCATACATCCGTCGTGGGCGACCATGGCGCGGGTGGGGTCCTTGGGATCAAACCACATATCATGTGTGTCGCCGCCGGGACGGTAGTCGCCGTTCTCGCGGTTGCCGTTGAAGGATTTACCGCCGTCCTTCGATTCCATGACGGTGACACAGATGGTAAAGACGTCGTTCGGATCGCCGGTAGACACGCGGACGCGGGTATAATAGCTGGCGCGCTGGGCCATGGAGTGGCTGGTGAACATCTTCTTCCAACTGGCGCCTGCGTCCTCGCTGCGGTACAAACCCGGGTCTTTGTCCTCGAGCAGCGCATACACGATATTGGGGTTCTTGTAGGAAACGTCGACCGATGTCTTGCCCACGGGATGGGCCTCGCCCCCGGGAAGACCGTTGCTGAGCCGGGTCCAGGTCTTACCGCCGTCTGTCGTCTTGAAGATGCCGCTGCCCGGCCCGCCGCTATTCAGCTGCCAGGTGTTGAACGTGATCTGCCACATGGCCGCATACAGCGTATTGGGATGTTGGGGATCGATGGAGAGGTCCGAGGCGCCTGTGTACTCATTGATGAAGAAGACCCGTTCCCAGGTCTTGCCCCCATCCATAGTTTTATAGATACCCCGCTCCTGTTGAGGCGCGTGGGTGTTCCCCAACGCGGCTACATAGACGATGTTGGCGTCATTGGGATCGACGATGACCCGGCTGATCCTGCCCGTTGCCTGCAGGCCCATATTGGTCCAGGTGCGGCCGCCGTTGGTGGACTTGTACACGCCGTTACCCATGGCCTCCGCCGGGCGAATGAGAAAGGTCTCGCCCGTTCCCGCCCATACCTGCCGCGCATCCGTGGGCGCGATGGCGAGGGCGCCCACCGACGAATTATCGGTGCTGTCGAAGATGGGCCGCCAGGTGATACCCGCGTCCTCTGTCTTGAAGATACCGCCCGAGGCGGCGCCGACATAGGCGACGTTCCGGTCGCCGGGGACGCCGGCCACGGCGATGGCGCGGTTGCCGTCGGGACCGATGAAGCGGAAATGAAGCTGGCGGAAAAGGCTGCTGTCGACGGATTGCGCATTCGCCGCGGTCAGCACGAACCCCAAAAGCACAAGTAAAACCCTTTTCATAGCAAAAGTAATTTTAGGGAAATTACCTTAGGATTATGAGGAAAAATAACTCGCGTTCAAATCCATGAAACATTGGTTAAAATTTGCCCAAAATGCCCATTAGAAAATATAGGGCATTTTGAGCAATCCGCTAATTTTTGTCCTTCGGACGAGCCGCTTCCAGCGGCTCCGGTCAGGCTATGCGCCGTTGGCGGCGCATATAATAGCGCCAGCGGACAACCGTAGCCACGACCAGCGCCAGCCCGCAGAGCTCGGATACCAGCTTCTCACCATCGAGCCAATCGATCGGCCGGTCCTTCAATAGCGGGTCCATCACGATGCCGTGGACCACAAACAGCAACGCCGTACCATAAGAGATCAGGTGAATATTCTTCCAGGCCCGGAAACCAAGACGATTCTTCACCACTTTTTGCGTCGTTATGATGACAATGATCAGCGCATACAGCGCCAGCGTTCCCGGCACGGTCCAGAAAGCCTGGTGCGGCGCGTTCACCGGCAACAAGATATCCGCAAGTTTATATTTCAGCGTCGCATCCGGGAGCAGCAGCACCGGGTGGGCGAGCGCAAAGACCAATGCCACATAAGCGGTCCAGTTGTGGACCTCATCGAGGCTCACCTTCTTCACCCACTCCGGCAACCGCTTCCACAGCAGACTCCGGCGATAGGCCGTGCTGAGCAGGATGCCCAGCAGGAAATTAAAGGTCAGCACACCCGTGGCGATAAGGCCCAGGGTCGATGAAAGGTCAAGCCAATTATTCTCCATCGTTTTTTTCCTTTTGTTTTGCCTGGATCACCGGGATCTGTTTTTCAAAGATCATTTTATTGATCGCCGGCAATCCCGACCGCTCCACATCTTTCAACCGCGCCAGCTGCCGGTCGGCCTGCACGCGCAGGTTCTCGAAGACCTCCCGCACCTGCTTGCTCGGAACGGCATTCCCACCCGAGGCGATGCCATAGACGCCGGACAGCTTATCGTTGATCCGGATCGGGTAGTTGAGCATATCCTGCGCGCTCTTCGATTTGGTCTGGTATAACGCCTCTTCGATCGAGGTCAGCTCACGGCTAAGACTATCCGACAGCTTCCGTAGCGGCCGTTCCGTGCTGTCCAGCCGTCCGTTCAACTCCTGCAGCTGCTTCCGAAGGTCGCGGAGCCGGAGGATCGCCTTCTGAACGTCATTGTATTTATTGCGAACGTCAAGCAGGAACCCCACCTGCGCGTCATAGTCCGCTTCCGTCATCGTGGAGTTGGGATCGCCCTTGATGGTAAACGCCACGTCTGCCGAGTCGGCGCCATAACGGAACCTTGCCGTATATTTCCCGGGAGCGGCCTTGGGCGCGCCCGCGCCACCGGTCCATAACAACATGCCCGGGATCTTCTCCGCGGGTGCATAGAACATATCCCAGACGAAACTGTTCATCCCGTTGCTGCACTCGAGGCGGGTGTCCGCATCCTTTGTCTTTGTGCTGAAGGTGCGGATCGGCTGATGCTGCTTATCATAGATCGTGATCGACACGTTCGGCGAGTCGGGTGCATCCTTCAGCCAATAGTGGAAGACGACCCCATTGGGTGGGTTCTGTCCCACATTCCGGCCGGCACCTTCGCGATTCCGCCGCCCGCCGCCACCGGGCATCCGGAAGGCCTCACTCGTATGGAAGACATGCAGGCGTTGCTGCATCCCCTCCGGCTCATGCTGCTCGGGAAGGCTCAGGTCGTCGAGGACCCAGAAGGCGCGGCCCTGGGTGGCTATGATGAGATTGTCGTCCTTGATGGTCATGTCGGTGATGGGAACGATGGGCAGGTTCAGCTGGAACGGGGACCAGTTGTCGCCGCCGTCATAGCTGATGTACATTCCATATTCCGTTCCCGCATAAAGCAGGCCTGGCCGGCGACGGTCGGCGCGGACCACCCGCGCAAAATGCATGGGGTCGATGCCCTTCGTGACCAGCTTCCATGTCTTGCCGTAGTCATCCGTCCGGAAGATATAGGGAGTGTAGTCGTCTAGCCGGAAACGGGTGCCGACGATCCACGCCGTCCCTTTTTTGAAGGGATCGGTCTCGATACAATTCCACAATGTCCATTTCCCCGCCGTGGGTGGGGTGATGTTGTCCCAATGGCCGCCGCCGTCACGGCTCACGTGTACAAGCCCGTCGTCGCTGCCGGTGTATAGGAGGTCCTTTTCGAGCGGCGATTCGGTGGCGGTAAAAATGGTACAGTAATATTCGGCCGAAGTATTGTCCTTCGTGATCGGACCTCCGCTGGGGCCCTGTTTCGATTTATCGTTCGTCGTCAGGTCGGGGCTGATCGCGGTCCAGCTCTGCCCCTCGTTCTCCGTCATGAACAGCTGGTTGCCGGCGCAATACAGCCGATGCGGGTTATGGGGGGAGAAGAAGATGGGGTAGTTCCACTGAAAACGGAACCGGAGCGAGTCGGCGCCTGAACCCGTCGGGTTGTCGGGCCATACATCGATCGCGCGGTTCTCACCGGTGTGATGATCCAGCCGGCCGAGATAGCCATCGTAGTTGCCGCCATAGACGATATCGGGGTTGAGCGGATCGGCGACGATATACCCGCTTTCAAAGCCCGCCGTTGGTTCCCAATCCCGTTCGGTGATCGCCGATCCCGTCGTCCGGCTCTTGATCCGCAGGCTGGAATTGTCCTGCTGCGCGCCGAGTATACGGTAAGGGAAGGCATTGTCGGTCGAGACGCGGTAGATCTGCGCGGTAGGCTGGTTCTCCACCGAACTCCAGTCGGCCCCGCCGTTATAGCTCACCTGCGCGCCACCGTCATCGGCGAGGATGAGGCGGTGTCCATCCATCGGATCGATCCACAGATCGTGGTGATCGCTATGCGGAGATTGCACCCGGGAAAAGGTCTTGCCGCCGTCGAGGCTGCGCATAAACTCGACGTTGAGGACATAGACGGTATTCTCGTTCGTAGGGTCGACATAGACCCGGTTATAATACCAGGCACGCTGCCGGATCTCGTTCTCGCTGTTGAGCTTTGACCAACTCTCGCCCTTGTCGGTGCTGACAAAGAGGCCGCCTTGCGCATTCTCGATCATCGCAAACACCTTATCGGGATTGGTGGCGGATACCGCGACATTGACCACACCCCAGACTCCCTTGGGCAAGCCCTTCTTCTTCGACAGTTCGGTCCAGGTTTCTCCGCCATCGGTGCTTTTGTAAAGACCGCTGCCCTCTCCCCCGCTCTCCATACTGTACGGTGTGCGTTTGACATGCCACATCCCTGCATACAGTACGGAGGGGTTCCCCGGCTCCATCACGACGTCGGAGCAGCCTGTCTGGTCGTTGACGAAGAGCACTCTTCTCCAGCTCTTGCCGCCATCGCTCGTTTTATAAACGCCCCGCTCGGTATTGGGCCCGAAGAGATGGCCCAGCACGGCGACCCAGGCGATATCGGGATCTTTGGGATGCACGACGATGCGGGCGATATGACGGCTGTCCTTCAGCCCGAGGTTGCGCCAGCTCCTGCCGCCATTGTCGCTGCGCCAGATGCCGCCAAGGTCTTCGGAGACATTGCTGCGGAGCGTGCTCTCGCCCTGGCCCGCATAGACGATCGTCTCGTCGGAAGGAGCTACGGCTACGGCGCCGACGCCGCCGCCGAACCAACCGTCTGAGACATTCTTCCAGTTGCTTCCGCCGTCGGTGGTCTTCCAGAGACCGCCGCCCGTGGCGCCGAAGTAGAAGCAGTGTTTATTGGTCAGGCTGCCCGAAACGGCATCGGCGCGGCCGCCGCGAAAGGGGCCGATAAGCCGGTATTTGAGCGGCGCGTAAAAGGCGGAGTCAGGAGTGGCGGGCTGCTTTTTTTGGGCAATGCAAAGAGCCGGAAAAAAAAGAAACAAGAATGTGGATCGGAGGTTCATAATAAAACGTTTAAGGCGATAGCTTCTTTTTCGAGTTTCGAGAGGGCCACGCCCGCTGCACGCGCGGCGGTAGTGGTTTCCTGCATAGAGGTTTGCACCTGGGTGGTAGGCTCCATATCGGCCTCTTCGAGGATGCCGAAAAGGGTCGCGTAATCATTTTGCAATTGCGAGTAACTGCGGAGCGCGTTCTCTGCTGCCGCACCTCCTCTCGAAGGGCCGCCCATCGAAGACGCCATCCCCCTGCCCCGGCGGGCATTGCCTTCCAGTGCCGCAGCATCCGCGTCCAGCTTTTGAAGCGCCGTCAGCCGGTCGCCGGTGGCGGAGCTTTGCGCCGTTGCGATATGAGCGCGAAGCCGGCGCAGCTTTTCCACGGCCGTCATTGCCCGCTGTCTCCCACGATAGGCTTCCAGCGCCAGGCTGTGCTGCAAAGCGAGGGCCGCCGGCGGCGTCTTCACCCGCGGGTCCATCCGGACCGTCAACGGCTGCGTATAGCTCATACCGTTAGCGGAAAGTCTTATAGTGTAGGTCCCGGGCAAAACCCAGGGAGACGTGGCGCTGGGAGCGGTATTGGCGTAGATGGCGCTGATGGGATACGACGCCGGCACATTCAGAGGCTGATAGTGCAGGTCCCAGAGGAAACGGTGTGCGCCGGCCTTTGCAGACAGTATCTGCTGCGGCCGGATCCAATAGGTCGGGATATTCACGTCGGGCACCGTATACGGCGTATCGGCGCTGGAATAATGTCTAACGGGTTTGCCCATCGCGTCGAGGATGTCCAGCGTCACCGGTGAGCTGGAGTTGTTCTTCAGATAATAATCGATGATCGCACCGTCGGGGGGATTCTCACCCGCGGGTTCTTCCTGCGGCAGCGGGGTGTCGGTGTTCATATCCCAACGGACACGGATAGCCGGCTCGGGTTTGTAGAGCACGTTATCGGCCTTTGCCGCGGCAAGCTGCCGCAGCGGGGCGATGTCATCGAGGATCCAGAACGACCGGCCATGCGTCCCAACCACGACATCGGCATCCTTGAAGACCAGGTCGCGGATAGAGGTAGCGGGCATGTTCAGCCGCAGGGATTGCCAATGGTCGCCGTCGTCGAACGAGACATAGACACAGCGTTCGGAACCGGCCAGCAGTAAGCCTTTATGATGCGGGTCTTCCCGGACGACGTTGATGGGGTCATCGGGTAAGCCGCCCGTGATCGCCGTCCAGGTCTTGCCGCCGTCATGGGTCCTGAATATATGCGGATGCATATCGTCGATCCGGATGCCGTTCACCGCCGCATAGGCCGTACCGGCGTCGAAATGGCCGGCATCGATGAGACTGATCTTGGTCCAATCGGCAATACCCGGCGGCGTCACATTGTTCCACGTCTTGCCGCCATCTTTTGTAAGATGGATCAGCCCGTCGTCGGTGCCCGCCCAGATGGTCATTCCATCGACAGGCGAAGGTGCGACGGTATAGATGACACCGCGGCGAGGCATCTTCTTCAACGCATCGGTATTGTACACGCCGACACTTGCGGGGATATCCCATTTGTCGCGGCTGAGATCGGGACTGATCACCCGCCAGGAATGCCCTCCATTGCTGGTCTTGAAAAGAACATTCCCCGCGAAATAGAGCGTATGCGGATCGGTGGGCGAGAAAAGTACGGGAGCCGTCCGGAGAAAGCGATACTTTCCACTCCGCACCGCTTCCGGCGCGATATTCTGAACCTGTCCGGTGCGTTTGTCATAGCGGGTGATCTTGCCACCGTAGATGATATCGGGGTCCAGCGGGTCGGCCGCGACATAACCGTATTCTTCCACGGCCACGGGATGCCATTCCCGGAAGGTCACCTGGCCGTCATTGCCGCGGGATGCGATGCCGACGGAACCGCTCTCCTGTTGACCTCCATAGACATTATACGGAAACGCATTGTCGGTGCTGACATGGTAAAACTGTGCCGTAGGTTGATTGTACCAGGACGAAAAGGTCTCCCCGCCGTTGACCGTAACAATGGCGCCCTGGTCGCAGGCGATGAGCAGGATATTGGGATAGTCGGGGTTGATCCAGATGCGGTGGTAGTCGTCGCCGCCAGGGGCGCCGCGGTAGGCATTCCAGCTGCCGCCGCCATCGGTGGATTTCCAAACAACAACGTCGGCCGTATATACGATGTCCTTATTCTTCGGATCGGCCTTGACTTCGGCGAAGTCGTCGCCGCGGCCCCAGAACCGTTGATCGCCGGTCGTCTTCTTCCAGGATTCGCCGGCATCGTCGCTGCGATAAATACCGCCGTTGGCGCCCGCTTCGACGGTGGCGTAAAGCCGCGTCGGATCGGAAGGCGCGATGCAAAAGCCGATGCGGCTGAGACCCTGCGCTGGGGTTGGCAATCCCTGTGTCAGCTGATGCCAGGTGCCGCCGCCGTCAGTGCTTTTGAAAAGCCCGCTGTTGGGTCCATTCCAGGCGCCGTTCTCCCAGGGGCCCTGCCGGCCTGCCCAGAGGTCGGCGTAGACGACCTGCGGGTTCACCGGGTCGATGGTCACCTGTACAGCGCCGGTGTTCTCATCCTTATAGAGCACCTTCTCCCAGTGTTGCCCGCCGTCCGTACTGCGATAGACGCCCCGTTCGGGGTTGGGCCCGTAGGGATGGCCCAGCACCGCCACGAAGACCCGGTTGGGATCGTGCGGATCGATGGCAAGCCCACCCATCTGCTGCCCGGCCGCCAGGCCGAGATGCGTCCAGGTCTTACCCGCATCGTTGGATCGATAGATGCCGTCGCCGACGGAAAGATCGGGACGTTGGATGCCTTCGCCGCTGGCGACATAGACGATGTTTGGGTCCGAAGGCGCCACCGCCACGTCACCGACGCTGCCCGTTGGCTGGGAATCGAAGATCGGGTTCCACGTGCGGCCAAAGTCGTTGGTCTTCCAAACGCCACCGTTGTTGACGCCGATATAGAAGACATTGGGCTGCTGCGGCACCCCACAGCCGCCGACCGTGCGGCCGCCACGATGCGGGCCGATCATCCGCCAACGAAGATTATTGAATAAGGCCGTATCCGGCGTTTGGGCCTGTGAGGCCGGAAAAGAAAGAAAGTAGAAAATGCCCACGTAAAGGCAGGTAAGCCGTTTTTTCATGTGCAGTATAGTTATAAAGGGAGGAAATTAACAACAAATCGCTGAATATGATTCACTAATTTTAACCTTATCATGAAATCGACACTCCTGTTACTGGGATGGATGTTTCTTTCTTCCCTTGATGTAGCGGCGAAGCCGCCGCATTTCCGCGTCATCGCCTTTTATACAGCGAAAAACGATGCCGCGCATATCAGCTTCGTCCATGAGGCCAACCGCTGGTTCCCGGAAATGGCGAAGAAATATGGATTCGAATACGACTCCACCAACGATTGGAGCAAGATGACGCTTGCTTTCCTCTCCCAATACCAGGTGGTGCTGTTCCTCGACACCCGGCCCGAGGACTCGGCGCAACGCGCGGCCTTCCGCCGGTATATGGAACAGGGCGGGGGTTGGATGGGATTCCATTTCGTGGCCTTTGCGCTCACCCCTTCCGGGGTGCCGCAGAACTGGGACTGGTATCATAACCAGTTCATCGGCGCCGGCTCCTATGTCAGCAACACCTGGCGTCCCACATCGGCGATCCTCCGGGTGGAAGACAAGCGTCATCCCGTGACCCGGCGCCTTCCCGCGCGTTTCGCCACCGCTCCGAACGAATGGTACCGCTGGTCGAAGGACCTGCGCCAGGATGCGGATATCGATATCCTGCTGGCGATCGATTCATCCAGTTTTCCCCTGGGCACGGGGCCCAAGCCCTCGGAGATCTGGCATAGCGGGTATTATCCCGTTGTGTGGACCAACAAGAAATACCGGATGGTGTATTTCAATATGGGGCATAACGACATTGATTACGAGCATAAGACCAATAAGGAGCTTTCTTTCACGCTGGCCAACGCCGCAGAGGACAAGCTCATCTTGAACAGCCTGCTCTGGCTGGGTCGCGGTAGCCATTGACGCCGGTAGCCTATCCGATATCATCACCGCCGGTGGGTCTCGATCAGCTCCGCGATCGTATGATGACCGAAGTGCTGCGCCCAGCCAAGCGCAGTACTCTGGTAGACCTTATCTTTCAGCTGCAGATCGGCATCGGCCGAGAGCGCCAGCCGGGCCAATTCTTCATCATTGCGTTCGGCGGCAAAATGCAGCAGCGTCTTATTCCATTCTCCATACAGCCGGTCGACCAGCGAGGGATCATCGGCCACCAGCTGCCGCGCCCGATCCTTCCAGTCCAGGTCCCAGGCGTCCAATATCGAACAAGCCGCGCCACCCGTCACCAGCCATTCGGCCGCCTCCGGCCGGCGGCAATGCACGGCAAGCTCCATCAGTGTCATTCCATTGGTGATCGGCCGGTTGAGATCGGCCGGTTCATGCCGCAGCTGATCGAGGGTTTCGCGGTCACCACGGGCAACGGCTTCGGCAAGCCGCACTTCCCGCGGGGAAGGAGGATGCGCCAGCAGGCGTTCGGTGAGCAGCCACCAGGTGTGCCCCTCTCCCACGGTGACGAAACCCAGGCGTTCATAGGTGCGACGGCCGGCGTCGGTGGAGTTCAGCACGGCATAGCGGTATCCTTTGTCGCGGGCGTGGAGGCAGGCCGCCAGGGTGACCGCTTTGCCGATCCCGAGGCGCCGGGCACGGGGAACCACCCCGACATGATAGATGCCGGCGGCGCCATAGGGTCCCGTGGAAAGAAAGACGATGCTATGCGCGACGATCTTCCCCTTCCACCGGGCGATGAAACGTGTCCATTGTCCCGGCAACTCGGCCTTCTGGGCGGAAGGGATCACCACCTGTGCATAGGGAAGGCCCTTGATAGAATCGAGGGAGATCAGGTTGTCGATATCGATATCGAGTCCTTTTGGGAAAGGATGATGGGTTTGTACCCGGAGAAGATCCAACCCCATCCACCGCGGACGCCAGCCGGGCTGAAATCCGCGGGCCAGCAGAAGTGCACCCAGATCGGCAGGCCGCGTGGGATCGAGCGACCAGCAGCCCGCACCCTTTGGCGGATGCTTCAGATAAAAATCGATCAGCTCGTCCAGCCGCGAACCGGCCTGTTGCGGCCCAAGCTCCGGAAAAGGAACCATCGAAGGACTATATGGGGTCCCACTGGTCCAGGACAATTCTCCCCTCGTCACATAACTGCCGCCGAGCGCTTCAGCCTCCTGCCTGAACAGCGAGGTATGGTTTACGGCGGCAGCCCGTTCCAGCTGTACGGGGCTGGCATCGTCTTGCGATAACATAATGGGAAAATAAGAAAAAAATGGGTAGGGTCAATTCAAGAGGTGGATATCCCGAAGATATCTTTCGGAATAATGGTTCTCGATAGCCACGCCGACGGCTTCCGTCAGCCCCGTCGATTCCTTCTCGATATCCGCCCAGGCCTCCTTCTTGTTGTACACCAGCGCCATCGGTTCGGCCTCGCCTTCGGGGAAGCTGACCAAAAAGATCACGATCGCGTTGATCAATATCGGCTGAACGTTTACAAGACTCCATCGCCGGTCGAAGAAATACTCCAGCTCGAGGTTTTTGTTGAAAGGCAAATGCTGCTGAAGCGAGGAAGCATAGCCAATATTTTTTAACCCGTTGAGTTTTAATCGAAAACCTGACATAGCGATAAATTAATAGTTTTAAGCCCTTTATTCGGCAGATAACAGCAGGGACAGGTCTTTTGCGAAGGTCAAAACAATGGCTGAAGGATATGGCAATATTAATAGCTTTACGAGATAGAAAAGTAGAATTAATTCTACAGGCGAAAATTTTTTAATCGTCAATTTAGCATCGATACAAGAGTTAGGAGTATACTCTTATGCAACCACAGATACTATTGGCCGATGACCACAGCATGATCCGTAAGGGTCTCAAGCTGCTGCTGCAGCTGCATCTGGGCTTTACTGAAGTGTCCGAGGTCCTGAGCTGCAGCGAGCTGATGAAAGAGCTCGGTAAGAAAAGATACTCCCACCTGGTATTGGACATCATTTTGTCCGATGGGAGCACGCTGGAGATCCTTCCTGCTATCCGGAAGCTGTATCCCGAGTTGCGCGTCATGGTCTTTTCCATGCAACCTGCCGAGGTGTACGGTAAGGCCTTGCGACAATACGGGATCGAACATTATCTTCCGAAAACGACGCCCGAAGAAGAGACCATCCGGCTGTTGGGCCGGTTCCTTCAGAACGAACAGGCGCCGAGGGAAAGCGCCGAAGGACGTCATCCCAACAACCCCTTCTCGGCCCTCGCCCCGCGCGAGCTGGAAATTCTCCACTATGTGCTGAAAGGGATGGGCACAAAGGAGATCGCCGAAACCCTGAACGTAAAGATGAATACCGTCTCTACGGTGAAGAATCGCATCTTCGAGAAAACACTCACGACAAACCTGAAAGAATTGATGGAATTGGCTACATTGTATAATGTTAATTACTAAGATAACGAGTTTATCTTTCTGGCTGCTGGCAATCCCCCTCTTCCTCTCTGCCCAGCCTGGTAATTATCATAGGCGGACCACGGGTCCGCCGGCCGAAGGCCTCCCATCATTAGCGGAAAATGGGAGACCCGCTAATTTCCAGACAGCGGGTCGGACATTTTCAATCCAACGCTTTTCTACTGACAACGGCCTCCCCTCCAACGGCATCAAGGGACTGCAATGGGACGAGAAGACCGGCTTTCTCTGGATCGCCACCGAAGCGGGCGTCGCCCGCTACAACGGCGCCGATTTTCGCGTTTTCAACCGGGCCGGCTCGCCGGAGATGTATTCCGAACGCATGCTGTTCCTGCTTCGCACGCGGGATGGACGCATCTATACATCGGACGAGACCGGCGATCTGTTCTTTGTGATGCAGAATAAGCTGCAGTTCGTCGGCCAGGTGAAGGTAGACGTCCGGTCGTCGACCTTCAAGCTGACGGGGCTCGTCGCCTCCGGAAAGCTGTTCCGTCAGTCTTCGCAACAACCGCCCGCCGATTTTGGATTCAGCTGGTACCACGAACAGCTTGTGCCGCTCAGCGACAGCCGGCTCCTGCTGACCCACAACGACTCATTGTATGACTATCGGGCCGGGCTGCCGTTACCGGCATTCATCACTACGCTGGCTCCCGCTTCGCGGATCTTCTATTGTCAAAACAAACTCTTCGTCTTTCATCCCGTGAACGGCTTTTACCAGCTGGACCCCGATAACCCCGTCAAGTCACCTGTGGCGCTCGAGGGATGGGAAAAGATGACGCACAAACCGATCCTTTTCTGGGACAACGGGATGCGCGAACCCCTGCTGGTCGATGGCAGCAATGTATTTGCGCTCGGCTATGCGGACGGGAAGCTTCGGTCCCGGCTGATCTGCACGGCATTGCCGCGGGAAGGCCTTCTGTCTTTTCTCAAGTACGACAGCGCCACGGGTATGTTGTTCGTGGGAACCCAGTCCAGGGGGATCTATATCATCCGGAAGAACGAGGTGAGGACCGTGAGAAAAGCACCGGCAATGCCCGATCGGCCGACCGCCTATTACAGCCAGGTGCCATTGCCTGCCGGCTCCTTTCTCAGCGATAAAGGCGATGTGCTGGGAGGAGGTAGCGATCCTTCCGTGCTGGCTTTTCGGGGGACCTTCAATAATTTCGTTTATACCGATCCCGACAGCGTCCTTTGGTACAGCAGCAACGATACCCTTTATGGCTTTTCCATCCGAACCCACCGGTTGCAATCGGTTTTTGCCGGCGCGGGGGCCATTACCACGGGTTTTGCAGCATCGGAAGGTCGGCTTTATCTCGCCAACGCCATCGGCGTCGGAGAATTGAAGGGCGACAAGGTGGAATATACCTATCGCTACCCCCAGGCCGACATCAACAGCAATTTTCCTTTTGCGACGATCGCCACGGGTCCCGGTCTGCTGGCGATCGCCACCTGCAACGGGCTGTTCCGCTACGACGTCCATACGCACCGGCTGGACACCCTCCTGCATATCCCCGGCATCTGCGTCCGGGCCTTATGGATGTACAAAGGGTATCTTTTTGTGGGGACCTATGGCCGCGGCATCTGGCTCTACCGGGGAGATGCCATCCGGCCCATTCCACTGGACAAGAAAGGGTACCTGCAATACGCCCACTGCTTTGTCCCCGATCGCTCGGGCTATTGTTGGATCAGCACCAATCACGGCCTCTTCCGGGCCCGGCCCGACGACATGATCGCGGCGTATGGCCATGCGGACCAGGAGATCTATTACCATTACTATGGACGGGAGGAAGGAATGGAGATGACGGAACTGAATGGAGGCTGTACGCCCTGTGCTTTGGCCCTCAATGACACGACCCTGTCGTTTCCGTCGATGGACGGGCTGGTCTGGGTCAACCCCCGGGGCGCCATTCCCACGTTGCCCGGGGGGGCCATCTACATTGACTCGTTCGTGGCAGACAGTCAGCGGATCAACACGACCAGCCTTGTGAGGCCGCAGCTGCCCGCCAATACCCGGAACCTGAGCTTCAACCTCGCTTTTCCCGCCTGGGCCAATCCGGAGAACCAGCACATCGAATACCGGCTGGAACCCTGGTCGAAGGACTGGGAACCGCTGGATGGGACCCATCGCCCGGAACTGCATTTCAGCAATCTACCCGACGGGGATTACAGCCTGATGGTACGGAAGATGAACGGTTTCGGCATCCCCCGTCTCGAGCTGGCGGTCACCAGCTTCTCGATCCTGCCGCACTGGTACCGGCAACCCTGGAGCTGGCTGCTCGGCGTTTGTCTCCTCAGCGCGCTGGTGATCACCCTGGTGCGCTGGCGGACCCGGCGTTTTCATGTCCGGCAGAACAACCTCGAAAAACAGATCGCCGAAAAGACCCGTGAGCTGCAGGCGAAGAACGAAGAGCTGGAGAAGACCGATCTCATCAAGACCCGGCTGATCTCCATCATCAGCCACGATCTGGTGACGCCGCTGCGCTTCTTGCATTTGACCGGCAAGAACCTGATCGAAAAGAAGGAAGAGCTCACCGAGGATTTGCTACAGGAAGCCATCGGCGAGATGGCGACCACCTCCAAGGAGCTGGAGCTGCTTTCGACCAATATCCTCAATTGGATCAAATACCGCAATGAGGACCGGCGGCTGGCCAAGGAAAGCTTTGATCTCCATGAGCTGGTGAGCCAGCTTTGCAGCATCTTCAACGCCCTGGCCCGTCAAAAACAGCTGCGGCTCATCAATGGCGTCGATGAAGGTGGGGTCCTCTATCAATATATTGAGCCGGTAAAGATCGTGCTGTATAACCTTATCCTCAATGGAATCAACTTTACGACGGAAGGCTATATCCGCATCAGCAGCATTCGCAACAGGGACGGCATAGCCCTGCAGATCCAGGACACCGGCGTCGGGATGACCCAGGACCAGATCAACAATATAATGGCCGACCAGATCATCATCTCGTCGGCCAATGTCGACAACCGGAAGGGGAACGGGCTCGGCTACCTGATCATCAAAGACCTGCTGAAGATACTCAGGGGCAGCCTGAATATCCGCAGCGAAAAGGAACATGGAACGACTGTAACCGTATGGATACCCTCATAGCATTGTATAGATCAGCAGCGCCGCAGCCGCAACGCCGACCAAAAAGCAGATCAGCAACGCTATCCCACCTCTTACCGAAAGAGACAGCGGCCGGTGCTCCTTCAGTTCTGCGGGGTCTTCTATGATCGTTCGCGTTGCTTCCTGCATCTTTCAAATGAATTTTATCCGTGTAGGACCGTTGAATTGTCCAGGTATTGCTGTGTCGGGTGATAGATGAACAGGCAGCTGCCGTCTTTCACGGCCCGGATGATCCGGCCGCTGAATTCCGAGGGAAGGGCCGGGCATCCCAGGCTGGTCCCCAGGTTGCCATAGTCCTCCATGTATCTTTCGGACGCATAGGAGGACCCGTGCAGGACGATCTGTCTTTTCATCGCCATATCGTTATAGCCGGGGTCTACACCGTTCAGCCGCAGGGAAAGCCCATTGCGGCCGACATAGGTCTTCTGGGTGATGTAGAAGCCGAGGCTGCTCTTGTAGCTGTCGGGTTCGTTGGAGAATTCGCTGGCATACTCGTCCCCGCTGTTCTGCCCGTGAGCGACAAAGGTGCGGTACAACAGCTTGCGATGCTGTACGTCGATGACGTACATCCGCCGGTTCCGCGAAGACTGGCTGAAGTCGCAGATGGAAAGAACGGCGCGCTTGTGGACGAGGCCTTTCTTGACGAGGTTATGATATCCGCGCCAGGCGTACTCGAACGCTTTTGGATCGAGCCCGCAGTCCTGCAGGTCCATGGCGGTATAGATCATCGCCGCCTGGCGGATCACCATTTTCAGCTCGGCGGCCTTTGCATCCGCGGCGGAAGCAGCCGGAGCGGCAGCAGCAGCCGTAGCGGCAGCAGTAGCAGCAGCAGCCGGAACGGCCATAGTCGCCACCGCCGCCGGAGCGGCGGCACTGGCGGTCGCCGAAGCGACAACAGACGAAATAGCAGAATAAGGGGCGTCCACAGCTATCGGAACGGCGCGCATCGCGACGACAGTCGGACGATCGACAAACTTTTTAATGACGGAACTCGTGAAATAGGAAATGGCGCCAGTCTTATGGCGCAAATTATAGCCCGCATCGGACGGGGTCGTGCCCGACATCATCGCGGGCGCCGTAAGGATCATAGAGGATAAGGCGGCCTTAGACAACAGGTTGGTTAATAGACGCATCGGAATTGGATTTTGGCGCGGGCCTCGCGGTCCGCCCGGTTATAGGGTAAAGATTCATCAAGGGTCAATTTTAAAACTCACTCTTTCGACCAGGCCGTTGTCCCTGTACAACTCGTACACGAACCGGCCGGCATGACCGAAATTGTATTTTTCAATGATCAGCAGGGGATCGTGGATCTGGCGGATCTCGAACAGTAAGGACTGCTTATCATCAAAGAACCGGATGCGATAACGCTCGAGAGCGTCTGCCGGCGGCGTGATAACGATATCTCCATTCCTTTGATGCCGGACAATTCCGGATGCTCGGTTCGTCAGGGCAGTATCCCGGCTATATAACGTCTTTTTTCCGGCGAAATTGCCGGCTTGCGCCTCCCCTGCCAGAAGTAGGAGGACGATGCCGGAAAGGAAGATCCCTCCCGGGCGGTAAAATGGGTACGACATTGATCTACAGTTTATTAGGGTTTCAGGGTATCCTTAGTCCGTACCGGTCGGGCGATTGTTCTCTTCCAGCTTGTTGCTCTTCATCGGAATTACGGGGTTGGTAATATCCTTCATTTTCGCTTCCAGCTGGATGTACTCCCGCTGACTGTCCAGCACTTCGGCATAGGCAGAGACCAATTCGCGCTCGAGCTCGATGATCTTCCGCTGTTTTTTGCTCAGCTCCTTCTTACGGGGCAGGGTGCCGAGAAAAAACGAGACGATCATCAGCAAGCCGAGAATATAAATGTTAAGGGTGAGGTCGAAATAGGGCATACGTGGATCATTTTGTTGAACAATAGGATACCTGAAAATGAAAATGATCTGGGTGCAGCTATCGACCTGGCAACGAACGTGTGGGAAGGCGTGATCCGCCGGTTGGGTAATACTTGTGCATAGGGTACTGAATTTAGTTCTATAAATGTACCCTGCCTCGCCACCGGCCCTTACTCATTTTTATAAAAACGGACACGCAATAGGACAACGGAACGGATAATCACCCGTTTATATTATTTTTATTGTTCAAGGTTAAGGCATTATAAACAAGTTTATCAAGAGTTCAATCGTTGCTCTTCTTTTCCTTACCGTCAAGTCTGTCCTATGTCAACCCGAAACGGTCAACGGTTATTCCGTCCAGCACTTTACCGATGAGAACGGTTTGCCCCAGAACAGCATCAGCGATCTGCTGTTCGATAAGGATGGCTATCTGTGGCTCGCTTCGCAGGCGGGGCTGGTGAGATTCAATGGAAGCAGCTTCCAACTTTACTATCCCGATGACAAGCCGGTAATGGAATCCAACATCGTTGCGCTCGGCAAGAATGCAAATGGATCGTTGTATTTTCAAACGCAGGATCATCATCTCTATTGTTATAGGGGCGATAACGATCGATCCCTGCGCCCGATCAACACGTCCGCCACAAAGCGGCCCTCCACCGGGATTCCCTAAGCACAGTTTACAGCAGTGGGAACCGGATCGCCGGCCCCGCGCGCATGCCGGGAATGGAGGGCCGGTCTTACCGTCTCTACTCCTGCGAACCCACGGCGGATACGGTCCGGCTACCCGCCGGTTATAACAGCCTCCTGCTGGAGGTTTCCTGTCCCTATTTCGGTAACCGGAATAATCTCGGGCCGGGGCATGAGCCCGGAACAGGCCGCGGCCTTCCGGGGCGAGGGGAACCTGGACAATCTGAAAAGCGGGAGCCAGCTGGGTCACCAGTTCATCGTCGATCTCACCCGGCACCTCGACGGCACACTGTCGGTGGACACCGGCCACGGATCGGGCACGACGGTGACGCTCCGTATTCCGCTGGACCTGCCCGGATAAGAACGCCACAGGCGTTCCCATGGCGTCACGCCAGGCTATCGATCTGTTTCTTGTACTTGCCCGGCGTTATCTGGTATACTTTCTTGAACGCCAATATATAGTTGCTGATGCTGGAATACCCTATCTCATAGGCGATCTGGCTGATGGATTTGACGTTGTCGGCAATCATTTCCTTTGACTTCTCGATCCGCTTGTTCCGGATATATTCCGAAATGGTCATGCCATGGATGGACTTGAAGAGAAAGTTCAGCCGGTGATAACTGGTGTAGGTCTTTTTCAAAATGGAGTCGACCGTAAAAGTATCGGAGCAATAGTATTCCGAAATATAGGATTCCACTTCACGGATCAGGCTCAGGTCGTCCTCGTTCTCGATATCGGACGTCGGGCTGACGCCCAGCAGGCTCCGGTGGCGGTTGCACAGGAAATATTCCAGCAGGGCGAGAGCGCTGTTTTGCAGATCCAGCAGGGAAAGCGGCTCTTCGCCGGCTGTGTTGGACCCGGAAGACCTTTCACCGGCCGTGTTCAGCGCCGAAGAGAGCTGGGAAAGCTGTCTCCGTCCGAGGCGGCAGGTGATGATATTGGCTCCCTCTTCCAGCTCCTGCTCGAGCTTGCGGAAGGGAGTATTGGCGCCCAGGAAATGGGGCACCCAGCCTTTTGGAACGAACAGGACAAGGGCGGCAAAGGAAACCGAAGCGCCGGTACGGAAGCTCATGCGTTTCCCGGCAGCACTGATCAGGCCCAGTCCGGGGCTGGCGGGCTGTTCCTTGTCGCCGGGCCGGTGGCCGGTCGCGATACGGACATCACCTTTGAAGTTGATAAAGCTGATCACGTAGCCTTCCTCGTGGAAGTCCGGAAGAGGGATGTCCTGCCGGTCTACCGTGGCTTTCAGAACGGCGGCCCGAAGGCCAACCGGTAAGGACAATACCTGCAGGGCCTTCATGGGCTGCTCCTGTTCAGGATCCTGGAATTTCATAGTCATTGTATTGCGGGGTTAGAGTGAAGGGTCAGAACGGTAGGGTATCCTCAATGAGGATTCAGATAATGCCAGGGCGAAAAACCATATTCCTTCTTAAAGGCCAACGTGAAATGGGACGGGTTGGAATAACCGATCTCCGTCGCCACCACCTTTACCGGGATCTTGCTGTCCAGCAGTTTCCGGGCATGCTCCAGCTTGTTCTTCTGATAATAGCCGAACAGGGTCTCGCCGTAATATCTTTTGAATTTTGTCTTCAGGCTGGTGGGACTCATCGCCGAGATCCTGGACAGCTTTTCGATCCCGGGGAACTCCTTCTTATACTGCGAGCAAAGATGCTGCTCCACCCGGGACAGGCTGCGGGTGTCCTGCGAACTTAGGCCATTCCCTTCGCCGGCAAGCTTTTGCATGACGAAGAACTGCTGGAGGAGATACTCCATCAGCATCGACACATTGCGGATGGTGAACAGCTCGCGGAAGGGATGCTGGACGATCTCGGTCATGAAATCGTTCAACAGAAGGCGGTATTTGAACGTGATGGGCCAGGTCAAAGAGGCAGGGCCTTCCGGCGAATCGAGAATGGCGCCGATGGTGCCGGCGTCGAAGTCCTTGATAAGGTCGTCAAGACTGCTTTTGCGGACGCGGACGATGAGGCTGCGGATGACCCGCTCACGGGGATAGACGATCGTCTTACCCCGGCCCGCATCGGCGATAGATACCGCGGAATGGCCTTTCTCGACACCGCTCATGCTAGTGACAGGCAGGTCGCTATCGCCTTTAGCGGGAATTTCTATCTCGTCGAAATGCAGGATGTAGGAGGAAGCGTCGGTGGAAGGCTGGAACCGGATGGTCAGGTCATCCGTGAGCATGGAAACATTGAGAGCCAGCACCTCGATGCCGGTATTGATGCCGGCGGCCGTTATGAAGCCTTTGCCTGTTTTCCCGGAAAAATAGAGAACGGAATCCGATACGATACAAGACTTGTCTTCTGCAATCACCTCAAAACATTTCAGAAAACTTTCTGAATTTTCAAGAGATACATAGCTCATTGCGTAAATTTTGATTCGCTTTTATTCGCCTGACAATAAAGAACTTCTTGCGACCACTAATCGCCGACAAGGTATAAAATTAGCATTTCTCCCCGTTATAGTAAAAGCATGAATTGGAAGTAGTTTTTTTTCGATAGATCCGTCTGTAAAAACACTTAGTAAAATTCTTTCCGGGGGGGCCGTCATACCATACAAGGTCTTTTTACGTTACTGATAGGTACCCTACGGTTATCCGAAATCGTGATTTCGGACCAATTTGTAGGCCAAATCCATACCCACATGAATAATTCTACAAAGAAGGACGGCCCTGATACCGATCTCCGTTCCCTGCTGAAACACCAGCACAAAAGGGTGTATTCCATCTGTCGCCTTTTTGCCCACAATTACAGGGAACATCAGCATCTTTTCACCAGCATCATCGCCGCGGCTTCTCAAAACATCCGCACCCGCAAGGACAACAGCGACGACAAACAGACCATGCTTCTCCGCGCCTGTATCAATATGGCGGCGCTGCATTCCATCAGCCTCGAACTCGAACCCGCCGTGGATCGGAGCATCCAATTCAAGTCTCCTGACTATCAGCGGAGTATGACGAATTTCCGGGAAGCGATGGGCAGCGTCTCCGATTTGGAGAAGTTCAGGCTTTTCCTGGAATTCGAAAAGGTCGCACCAGAAGAAATGGTCAGTCTCACCGGGATCACTCTGGGCTGCCGGGACCTTAACCGTAAGAAGGAAGCGGAGACGGCCAGAAAGAATTTCATCCCGTACTTAAAGGAAAAACTGATATGGAGCTAAAGAAGCTGCTACAACATTGGAATAATTTTCCCGAGGTCTCCATGGAGGAGCGGCCCGTTCTGTCTTCCGACCTGGAAAAGATCGTCGTGAAGAATCCTTTGTCTGACGCCTTCTACCTCCGCAAAAAGCTCGTCATCCGGATTGCGATCATGGCCGGGCTCCTGTTGATCAATACCTGGCAGTTCCGTCATCAATGGATCACGCAAGGCAACGAGCTGTATCCCCAGGGGGCGCTTTTCGTTCTGCTTCTCGGTTCCCTTTATTTCCATATCCGGCTCCTTCTGTTCGCCGACTACCCTACCCTGCTGGCATTACCCCTGCTGAACTTTCTGAACAAACTGGAGACGGTCCTCGACAAATTCATCCTCAGCTTCAAATTCATAAGCGCGCTGGCAGGCTTTTATCTTCTTTTCGGGGTAGAAGGGCTGCTGGCCCGGATCAGTCCTGGCGCCGCCGCGGCCCTGAGCAACAATGACTGGTATAAGTGGTTGATCCTGATCTTCCTTTCCGTTTCTGCCGATATTCTTTTGCTCCATACCCTTATTCCCCGGTACCGCAAACTGATGAACACGGTGAAAAAATACAGGGACGGGATCGTCACCAAGGCCCAAAATTAATGAAATTATAGCCTTTATCCTCTATATTTGGGTCAAGTTCGATCAAATACAACATGCAGAACATTTTAATCGCGGATGACCATTCCATCGTTAGGGCAGGGCTGAAACTACTGATCAATAGCTGTATCAGGGATGTTACTATCGATGAGGCCGAAGACGGTGAGGCCGTCATCAAGAAGATGAAGTCCGCGCATTTCGACCTGCTGATCCTCGACATCAACATGCCGCACACCGAATCCTTTAGCCTCACGGCCTACCTGCTGAAGGAATATCCCGGCCTAAAGATCATTATCTTCACGATGAACCAGGAGGTCTTTTTTGCTAAAAGGTTTTTGAAGATCGGCGCACACGGTTATCTCAACAAATACTCCAAGGAATCCGAGATCAAATACGCCATCCAGAAAGTGCTGGGCGGAAAGCGCTATATCAGCGACAACCTCGCCGAGATCCTTTCCGGCGAGCTGACCAAGAAACTGAAGGATAATCCCTTTGAGGACCTTTCCGACCGGGAGTTCGAGGTGGTGCTGCAAATGCTGAAGGGAAGCTCGGTGTCGGAGATCGCCAACACGCTCAGCCTGCACAAGTCGACCGTTGGAACGCATAAGACGCGTATCCTCGACAAGTTAAAGATATCCAATACCGTCGAGTTGATCAACCTGGCGCGCCTCTATGAAATAATCTAAAGCCCGAAGAATTTCTCCATTGCCTTTCTCACTCCGTCATTGTTATTCGTGTCCGTGACATGATCGGCTACCGCTTTGATGTCATCGGGTGCGTTGCCCATGGCAACGCCTACCCCGGCGAACTGGATCATTTCGACGTCGTTGTAGTTATCGCCCATGGCGATCACTTCTTCCCGGGCGATGCCCAGCCGCTGGCTGACGAATTTCACCGCATTGGCCTTGGAGCCCCGGGAATCCATCACCTCGAGATAGGTGGCCTTTGAGGGATAGATATTCAGCCTGCCGTTGTAGATCGACCGGAGGTGTTTTTGTATCTGCGAGATAGTATCGGGTTCGCTCATGACCATCATCTTGTTGGGTGCGATCTTTCTTTCCGCCCATTCGTGGACGAGGCTGGCGATGGGGCCCACTTCGACGGGGACGTCCATTATCTTCTGCTCATGATCGGTCCAGGCATCTTTCTTTTCGGAGAACCATTCCCGCTGGAGGTAGTAGGCAATGGTAGCCTTGAATGGTCGCACCTCCTCGGTAACCCGGGTGGTGACATCCAGGGAGACCATGGCCTGGAAGATGGGCTGGTCATTCTCTACGATATAGCTGCCATTGAGGGTGATCACCGGGAATGTGGCGGGGAGGCCGATTTGCCGGAAAGTAGGCAGGACGGCGTTGATGGGCCGGGCCGAGACCAGGATGACCGCGATGCCGTTATTGGTCAGGTGATGGATAGTTTGGATCGTTTCATCGCTGACGGAATGGTCCGACTTCAATAGGGTTCCGTCCATGTCGAGGAATACAGCTTTATACATGCACTTGTTTTGGGCCTGCAATATACAGGAAAATCCACGGGATTTTCGGCCGGGAGCAATGCCTACACCCGAATATAAATCTTCTTTTTATCCAATATCAATCCCACCAACCAACAGATCAGCATAAAGGTCAGCGAATAGAACAGCGAGCCGAAGGCCCCGGGGAACCAGCTTTGATAGAAGCCGCCGTTGACCCATTCCTTGAAATCCTGGCCGCCTGTTCCGGGCAGAAGATCGAGCGTTTCGGCGAGCAGCTCAGAAAGAAGATAGATAAACAGGGGGTTCTTTCCAAAGACCGCGAAGAACCCGGTCCAGTTCTTTTTTTGACGGAAATCGATGATGTAGATAAGAAAGGACAGGAGGATGAGATCGAGACCGACCGTGATGAAAACAAAGCTGTCGGTCCAAAGTTTTTTATTGACGGGAAAGAAGAAGTTGAGGACATAGGCGGCAAACAGGCAGCCGGCGCCACAAAGCAGCAGCTTCGTCAACCCTTCATAGGTCTTGCCGTGTTTGCTGATAAAGACCCCGGCGTAATACCCCGCGACGACATTGACGATGCCCGGCAGGGTGCTCAGGATTCCCTCCGGCTCGAAGGCGACGCCTTCGCCGTGGTACATATGATGTTCACCCAGCAGCCACCTATCCAGCCGATAGCCGGCATTGCCAACCATATCGAAGGGGCCGGCGCCGGGGGCATGCGCCACCGCGAGGATGACCCAATAACCGATCAGCAGCAATGCCGAGATGACCCAAACCGTCCGGGCGGAGGTAAAATAGATAAGCAGGGAGGCGACGCCATAACAAAGCGCGATGCGTTGCAGCACGCCCATGATCCGGGTGTGATCGATCGGATTCAGCGCCCAGCCGCCATCTGGGTTGTGATGAACAAAGGGGAACCAGTACATCAGGTACCCCAGCAGGAAGATCAGGAAGGTGCGCTTCAGGATCTTTGCTACGACCGCGCCGGTGGACATGCTCTCGAACTTCCTCATGGCGAAGCTCATCGCGTTGCCGACAGCGAACAGGAAGGACGGGAATACCAGGTCCGTGGGGGTAAACCCGTTCCAGTGGGCATGCTTCAAGGGAGAGAACGCGAGTTCTTCGACCCCATTGTTATTGACGATGATCATGAAGCAGATGGTCATTCCCCGGAAGATATCGAGGGGAAGGGAGCGGTTTGAGGCAGTTAATTGGGTCATTTTGCGACAAGTAGACCGGAAAATAGGGATTTTTCGGGTCTTGCAGAATTATTTTTCAGGAGCGCGCCATGGCTGGGGTAAGGTTCTCACGTTGTTCATAACGAGCCTCCCCCACTGCTTAAATCTAAAAATAAAATAACCCGGGGAATTTTGCGTTTTTATTCTACTGTGATGGCCAGAACTATAAATATCGGGTTCAGAATCCTCTTTCTTTTTCTAGCCGTGTTTACTGTCCTGGTATCGAACGCCCAACGGATAAAAAGGGTTACCCCCGGGGTCCATTTCCGGAACGGGTTGCTGAAGACCCGGCGCAATATTGCCGATGGCAGCTTTCTCCGCGACTCCTTACGAACCGCGCATTTCCAGGGACATTATTACGGGCTTATGCAGTTCGACCGCCTGCCGGATTCGAGCCTTCGGGCGGAGATGGCCAGGGACGGATTCCGGCTGTATGATTATATCGCCGATGGCAGCTATCTCGTGCAGCTGCGCGACAGCTTTTCTACGGCCGAGCTGAAGCGATATTCCGTCGGCGGGGTTTTCCGGCTGCCCCCTTCTATGAAGATCTCGCAACGGCTGCGCGAAAACGAAGCGGAATTACGCCATCCCGACCGGCTTGTCGCCGTCGCATGGTATGGCGATGTGAACGAGGAGCAGTTGCGGCGCGGAGTCCTCGCCACAGGGGCGGTGATCGAGCCGACCAGGATACAGGCGCCGCGGATGCTCTTTGTCCGCGCTCCGAACCCGCTGATCCTGGACCGGCTGGCCGCGCTTCCTTTTGTCAGCTCGCTGGCGATCCAGCCTACCAAACCAATCCCCCTGAACTATAATAACCGCGCGGCACATGGTGCAGACGCCCTTGCTTCTCCCGTGGAACGAAGGCTGTTGGGAGACGGCGTCGTGGTCGGTGTAGGCGATGACTCCGATCCCTCCACGCATATCGATTTTGCGGGCCGGCTTATCCAGCGTAACCCCGAGCCCGCAGGTTATCATGCCACCCATGTCACGGGCACGGTCGGCGGCGGGGGCATCCGCACTCCCACGTACCAGGGTATGGCTCCTCATGCGACCCTCATCAGCCAGTTCTATGACGATATCCTTCACAATAGCCAGTCCTATGTCAGCGATTATGACATGGTGCTGACCAATAATTCCTACACGTTCTATCCCGGCGGTTGCGGGTACAACGGAGAATACGATGGCCTCGCCTACTATACCGACGTCCTATCGCTGATCTACCCGCAGCTGCTGCATACTTTTGCTGCGGGAAATGACGGCGGCTATACCTGCACTCCCTACCTCAACCAGTATGCGACGGTGAAGTCGGGTTACCAGTCCGGAAAGAATATCCTCACAGTCGGCAACCTGGATGACTACAACAATTATCTTATCGATGCCAACTCGAGCTGCGGCCCCACCCTCGACGGTCGGATAAAGCCCGAGGTGACCGCGGGCGGTGACGCGATCTCTTCCACCACACCCAATAACGGCTACGGCCAGGATTGGGGAACCAGCATGGCCTCCCCCACGGTCACCGGCACCCTTGCCCTGGTCGAGCAGCGGTATCGCCAGCTGCATGGTGGTGACGCGCCCGCTATCCTGTTGAAGGCGCTGGCCTGTAATACCGCCACCGATCTCGGTAACCCGGGTCCCGACTTCAAGTATGGCTTTGGACGGTTGAACGGGCTTGCCGCGGTCAAATCGCTCGAGGCCGATCAATTTGCGTTCGGCTCCCTTGCCAACGGCGGCAATGCCACGGGCAATATCACGGTACCGGCGGGCATGGCGCAGTTAAAGGTGATGCTTTACTGGGCGGATTACCCGGCCGCGCCCTTCTCCGCCAGCACGCTGGTCAATAATCTCGATCTGACGGTGACCGAGCCTTCTTCGACGATCCATCATCCGCTGATCCTCAACCCCGACCCGGCACACGCCGGCGACGCCGCAGTGGAAGGCGTGGACAATCTCAACAATATCGAACAGGTGGTCGTCAACAACCCGACGGCCGGAAGCTTCCAGGTCAACATTTCCGGCACGAGCGTTCCCGAGGGACCGCAGCCCTATGTCCTCGTCTACCAGTTGGTACCGGCCTCGATCGTCGTGCAGTATCCGTATGGCGGAGAGACCCTGATCCCGAAGACCGATCAATACGTCCGCTGGGAAGCCAACGACGGCAGCAGTAATCCTTTTACGCTCGATTATTCCTCCGACAACGGAACCACATGGACAACCTACAGCAGCACCATTCCCGGCGATGCCCGCATGTGCTATTGGGCCACTCCACCCGTCGCCAGCAACCAGTGTCTCGTGCGTATCACGAGGAACGGCACGGGCGCCAGCGGTATGAGTTCGCACCCGTTCACGATTCTTCTTCCAGCGAATATCCTCAGCATTACCAATCCCTGTCAGGGCTATGTCCAGCTCTCCTGGACCACCAATCCCACCGTGACGAGCTATGATATCATGCAGCTGAAAGGAGATACGATGTCGGTCATCGGCAACACGACCTCTACCAGCTATCTTATCGGCAATCTCAACCGCGACAGCACATACTGGTTCGGCGTCCGCGCTATGCTGGGCACCAACCCGGGGTTGCGTTCGGCATCCTTCCCGATCACCCCTTCCGGCGGCGCCTGCGCACTAAGCGCCCTGGACAACGATTATACCGTGGATTCGCTGATCGGCCTTTCGACAGGCAGGATGTACACCTCCACAAAGTTGAGTAATGCCACGCCGATCCGCGTGGAGTTGAAAAATCTCGGTACCGTTCCATCGGGCACGCCTTTTACGATGTCCTACAGCATCAACGGCGCCGCACCGGTGAATGAGACAAACTCTGCGACCATCGCCGCCGGCGCCGCTGCCAATTATACTTTTACGCAAACGGCCGACTTCTCTGCGCCGGGGACCTATACCCTGCAGGTTTGGGCCTCCTATCCCGGCGATCCGCAACTGGGCAACGATACCCTGACAACAGTCATCAGGCAGCTCGCCAACGATCCGCTGACCCTGAACAACCACTTCACCGAAGACTTCGAGTCAGCGGCCGCGGCCGCCTATCCGTCGCCGGCCCGCGGATTTACCGGGCTCGACCGTGCGGATTTCTATGCCTCCAATGCCAACGGCCGTGCGAGGACCTTCGTCAACACCGGGATGGCGCATAGCGGTAACCGGAGCGTAACCCTGGACCAGATCCGTAACACGGGCGTCAGCACCAGCGACAGCCTGATCACCACGTTCAATCTCTCGAACTACAGCACGAGCGATCAGCTCTGGCTGGATTTCTATTACCGCAACCAGGGCAACGACTCCGTCCGGGGCGCCAACAAGGTGTGGATCCGCGGCAACGACCAGTCGGCCTGGATTCCCGTCTATATCCTCGATACGCTGGGAGCCAATATGGGCGTTTATCAACGCTCGGCGGCCATCGATATCACCGGGACCCTGACGAACGCCGTTCCCGCGCAGAGCGTGAGCAGCAGCTTCCAGGTCAAGTTCGGCGAGCAAGGCTATACATCCGCCAACAGCGTCGTCGCGGACGGAAGCCTCGACGACGGGTATATCTTCGATGACATCACACTCACGCGCGCGGCGAACGATATCGGCATGCGTAGTCTCGTCTCGCCCGATCCCGTCAGCACCTGCAGCGCATCGGCGGCTTCCGTCATCAGCGTCCGGGTACGCAATTACAGTAACGCGCCGATCTCCAATATTCCCGTCACCTATTCGGTTAACGGCGTCACGGTGACCGAGACGATCCCCGCGATAAACGCAAACGACTCGATCGTCTATAGCTTTACCCAAACGGTGGACCTTTCGGCCTACCGGGGTTATACCATCACCGCCTGGGTCCATTCTGCCGGTGACAACTATTCGAATAATGATACTCTTCCCGCGATCATCCTGCATACTACTCCGATGATCACCGCTTATCCCTATCTCGAAGGATTCGAGAACAGCGACGGTGGCTGGTATTCCGGCGGCATCAGGAGCAGCTGGCAGTGGGGTGCACCCGCAAAACAAACCATTGACAAGGCTGCCAACGGATCGAAGGGCTGGTTCACCAGCCTTGCAGGCAACTACAATGACAACGAGCAGTCCTATCTCTATTCCCCCTGCTTCGATCTCAGTGGTCTCAGCCGGCCCGTCCTCTCCTTCAGTCATATCTTCCAGACCGAAGATGACTGTGACTGTGATTTCCACTGGGCCGAATACAGCGACGATGGAGTGACCTGGACCCGGCTCGGCGCAACAGGCTCCGGTACCAACTGGTATGACAACCCGATGTTCAACGCCTGGCAGATGTCTTATACGAAATGGCATGTCAGCAGCTACGATATCCCCTCTCACGGCGCCCGGGTCCGTTTCCGGATCGTGATGAGCAGTGATCCCGGCGTCGACTACGAGGGGATCGGCATCGACGATGTCCATGTCTTTGACAAGGCAACTGTATATACGGCGCCGGCAGACAGCCTGACCCTGCCCGTGAGCGGCAATTCCTGGGTCAATTTCGATATCGGGGGCGGCCGCGTGGCAGCCATCCATCCGCATGGCCAGGACCTCGGTGCAACGACGGTAAAGGTCTTCCTGAACAATACCGGAGCTGTGCGTCACGACACGAGTCAATATTATCTCGACCGGAATATCGTGATCCAGCCCAGCACTCCCCCCGATAGCGCCGTCGATGTCCGGCTGTATTTTACCGACAGCGAGGCGGTTCGCCTGATGAATGCCACCGGCTGCAGTGCATGCACGACCATTGCCGACGCCTATCAATCCGGCGTCACCCAGTTCTCGGGGCTGGTGGCTGCACAGGAGGACAGCAGTCTCGTCAATGACAGCCTCGGGGTAACGCAATTTCACGCCCCGCATGCCGGCGTGAGCATCATCCCGAACGACAACGGCTATTACGCGGAGTACCCGGTGACCGGTTTCTCGGAGTTCTGGATAAACCCCATCGCCCCGGCCGACAGCGCTTATATCCCGGGTATCAGTCTCAGTTTCACGGCGGAGAATGCGAACGGAAATGGGCTGTTGCAGTGGAGCACCGGCGAAGCATATGGGCTGAGCCGCTTTGTCATCGAGAAGAGCGACGACAGCGTCCATTTTACGGCCCTTGATTCGATCGCAGCGGCAGCCAACGGCGGTGGCGTGCATAGCTATACATATACCGACGTGCCGTTGGATACCGGGATGAACTATTACCGGTTGCGACTGGTGCAGCAGAACGGGAGCTATGTATATTCGCCGGTCCGCAGCGTACAGGGCCCGTCGGGTGGTGTCAGTATCTGGCCGAACCCCGTCCACCGCGCGCTCATCCATGTCAATACTTCCACCAATACCCGGAGAGTCCGGCTGGTCGACATTTCCGGGAAGGTCATTTTGTCGCAGGAGCTGCGCGGCACCCTCAATACCCTGCATATTGGAGAGGTGGCAACGGGTATCTATTTCCTATGGGTCGAGATGGACAGCGGCACGACCGTACAAAAAATTCTTATAAAATAAAAAAAAGCGGCTTTTCCAGTCGCTTTTTTCGTGAAACCCCCTATCTTTGTCCACAACAATGGTAGACAATAGCATGACAACGCATTCATCCTGCACTCTGTATCTCTCCTTCGCCTGCAACAACAAGTCCTGTTGTTGCTGCTGTTGCTGTTGATCTCCAACCACCTGCACTTCCGCCCGCCACAGGCCCTTTTTTCAGGATAAACCACCACCACGATTAATGGACACCCAAATAGAGACAACACAAACGGCTACTCAATTACTCCACTCAATTAGTGGGCTAATAGAGGGGCTGCCGATCGGCGAGGCTCTCGCCCGCCTTGTCGCCCGGTTCCCGGGTCAGGTCGTCTTTTCCACCAGTTTCAGCATCGAGGACCAGGTCATTGCACATCATATCCTGTCCGCGGGGTTGCCGGTGTCCATTTTCACCCTTGACACGGGCAGGCTGTTCCCGGAGACCTATTCCGTGTGGAGCGGCACCAACGACAAATATGCGACGAAAATAAAAGCCTACTACCCTGATAGACAATTACTGGAGCGTTACCTGGACGAGAAAGGACCGAATGCCTTCTATGCTTCAGTGGAGAATCGCAAGGAGTGCTGCTATATCCGTAAGGTAGAACCGCTGAAGCGGGCGTTGAAGGGGCAGGCCGTATGGGTCACCGGGTTGCGGGCCGGGCATTCCCCCGAGCGGAAGGACCATTCGGCGCTCGAATGGGATGAAGGCAATAAGATACTGAAATATAACCCGCTGCTGCACTGGGATACCCCGGCGGTAAAAGAGTATATCGATAAGCGCGAAATTCCCTACAACCCGTTGCATGACAAGGGATTTGTCAGCATCGGATGTCAGCCCTGCACGCGGGCGATCAGGGCCGGGGAGGATTTCCGCGCCGGTCGCTGGTGGTGGGAGGACAATAGCAAAAAAGAGTGCGGTTTACACGCGTCATAAAAAATTTGTATGAGTACCAAATCGAAATACCGGTTAGATTATCTCGACCAGCTCGAGTCGGAGTCCATCCATATCTTCCGGGAAGTGGCCGGCCAGTTTGAAACACCGGCGTTGCTGTTCAGCGGCGGGAAAGACTCCATTACGCTGGTCCACCTGGCGCTGAAGGCGTTTCGTCCCGGCAAGTTCCCCTTTCCGCTGGTGCATATCGACACCGGCCATAATTTCCCCGAGGCGTTGGAATTCCGTGACCGGCTGGCGGCACAGATCGGTGAGAAGTTGATCGTAAGAAAGGTGGAAGACACCATCCGGCGGCGGCAGCTGACGGAACCTGGTGGTAAATTCTCGAGCCGGAATGCTCTCCAGGCCTATACGCTGCTGGACACGATCGAGGATTTTGGCTTCGACGCCTGTATCGGTGGCGCGCGGCGCGACGAGGAAAAAGCCCGCGCGAAGGAACGCATCTTTTCCGTTCGGGACGAGTTTGGCGGCTGGGACCCCAAAAGCCAACGACCCGAACTTTGGAACATCTATAACGGGCGTATCCGGAAGGGAGAGAATGTCCGGGTATTTCCCATCAGCAACTGGACGGAGCTGGATATCTGGAACTATATCCGCCGGGAGAAGATCGATCTGCCTTCGATCTATTTCTCGCATGAGCGGGAGGTGATCGATTATGAAGGCCAGTGGGTGGCTGTTTCGCCGTTCATCCGGCTGGATGCTTCGGACCGGGTCCAGCGCAGGCGCGTCCGGTATCGGACCGTAGGGGATATGACCTGTACCGCGGCCGTCGAATCATCCGCCTCGGTGATCGACGATATCATTCGCGAGATAACGGCCACCCGAACCTCTGAGCGCGGGGAGACGCGGATCGATGATAAGGTATCGGAGGCGGCGATGGAGGATAGAAAAAAGAATGGTTACTTCTAGTTTGGCGCCTTAGGGCTAAATACAATAAAAATGGACTTACTCAGATTTATTACAGCGGGCAGTGTAGATGACGGTAAGAGTACGCTCATCGGCCGGTTACTCTATGACAGCAAGAGCATCCTTGCGGACCAGCTGGAAGCGCTGGAAAAGCAGAGCAGGAACAAGGAGGACGGGGAGATCGATCTGGCGCTGCTGACGGATGGACTGCGCGCGGAGCGCGAGCAGGGCATCACCATCGATGTCGCTTATAAATATTTTTCGACGCCGCGGCGGAAGTTCATTATCGCGGATGCTCCGGGACATATCCAGTATACGCGGAATATGGTCACGGGGGCGTCAAACGCCGGCCTGATCATAATCCTGATCGACGCACGTAACGGTGTGGTCGAACAGACACGCCGGCATTCCATCATCGCCTCGTTGCTGAATATCCCCCATGTGGTGGTGGCCATTAATAAAATGGACCTCGTCGGCTATTCTCAGGATCGCTACAATAATATTCTTATCGACTATGCCGAGATCGCCCGGACACTCGGTTTGAAGGAAGTCACCTATGTCCCGGTCAGCGCCCTGAAGGGAGATAATATCGTGGATCATTCGGCCGCTCTTTCCTGGTACGAGGGCCCTACCCTGCTGGAGCTGTTGGAGACGGTGCGGGTGGAAGACGACGTCGATCTGGAGCGTGGCCGTTTCAGCGTACAGTATGTGATCCGGCCACAGACGGAGGAATATCACGATTACCGGGGTTACGCGGGGAAGATCACGAGCGGCATCTATCGGAAAGGGGATGTCGTAAGCATCCTGCCGGCGGGGTTGAAGAGCCGCATCCGCTCGATCGAGCTGGCCGGGAAAGAAGTGGAGGAAGCCTTCGCACCACAAAGCGTCGTGCTTCAGCTCGAGGACGATATCGATATCAGCCGGGGGGATCTTCTTGTCACCGGCGCACAGGCGCCGCGGGTAGAGCAGGAATTCGATGTCCTGCTTTGCTGGATGGACAGCAAGGCGCTGGTGCCGGGGAACAGGTATCTGCTGCAGGTAGGTAGCCGTAGTGTGCGGAGTGTCGTGCGGGAGATCGAATACCGGCTCGATGTCAACACCCTGGAAAAGCAGTCAGGGCCGGGTCAGGCCGGGCTGAACGATATCGTCAAGGCGAGGATCAGGACGGCGGCCCCTCTGCCGATCGACGGCTATAACGATCTGCCGGCAGGCGGCGGAGCCATTCTTATTGATGAAACAAGCTTTGTCACGGTAGGCGCCTGCATGGTGCAATAGCACCGGTGCACAAATAGTATGAATATACAATCCTTCCATATCGGAAAAGTGATCCTCGCCGGCGCAGGCCCCGGGGACCCGGAACTGCTGACGCTGAAGACCCTTCGTTGGCTGCAGCAGGCTGAAGTCGTTGTCGTGGACCGGCTGGTGAGCCCGGAGATGGTTTCCGGGTATGTGCGCCCCCAGGCGATCGTCATTCCCGTTGGGAAGCAATGCGGCAAAGAAGGGTCGACGCCGCAGGCGGAGATCAATGAGCTGCTGATCGCCCATGCCCTCGAAGGCCGGCTGGTGGTTCGGCTCAAGGGCGGCGATGTCTCCATCTTCTCCAATGTCCTGGATGAGCTGGAGGCGTTGACGCAAAACGGGATACCCTACGAGATCGTGCCGGGGGTCACCGCCGCGCTGGGCGCCGCTGCCTATGCGGGTATTCCGCTGACCGCAAGAGGCTATTCCACGGCCGTGCGCTTTTTGACAGGCTGCCGGCCGGTTACCGATGTTTCCTGGTGGCGTGACCTTGCCCAGACCGAAGATACGCTGGTGTTGTATATGTCCTCCGCGCCGCTGGATGAGATCGTTTCTCAATTCGTCGGGAACGGCATTGCATCCGACCGGTGGATCGCAGTGATCGAGCAGGCGACCACACCCATGCAACGGGTTCACTCCTGGCCGGTACAGGAGTACCTGGCCTCTGCCGGAGGCAGCCGGTATGCGTCACCGACGCTGGTCATCATCGGCCGCGTTGCGGCCTTGCATTCCTCCTTCCAATGGCTGGCCAACAGCCGCAGTAAGGAATTATACTTTCCCCCTATCAATAAAAATATCGCAGTATGCTGAATACGCCGAAAATGACATTGATGCAGGAGTTGATCGCGGGTTCGTCACGGGAGGAACTGATCTGGCTTTCCGGATACCTGGCAGGGGTCGTGGCGCAGAACAACGCGCCCGCGCCTGTTGCAGTTCCGTCGGCGACGCCTGCCGTTGCCGCCGCGAATCTCCCGAAGATCACCGTCGCTTACGGGACCGAGACCGGTAACTCGAAGAAGCTGGCGACCGATCTTGCGGCCCGCGCAAAAAAGAAGGGCATCCAGGCCAAACTCGTCGGCCTCGAGCAATACCGGCTGGGGGATCTGTCGAAGGAGGAATATTTTTTCGCCGTTATCAGCACCCAGGGCGACGGCGAACCGCCGGCCGCCGCGAAAAAATTCTATGATCATATCCACCAGGGGGGATTGAAGCTGGAACGATTGAAATATGGAGTGCTTGCTCTTGGCGACACTTCTTATCCGTTGTTCTGCAAAGCGGGAGAAGATGTGGACGTACAGCTCCATAAGATGGGCGGACAACGGCTTTTGTCGTTGAGGAAATTAGACACCGACTATGAAACGGAGGCCAATGCATGGATCGACTCGGTGCTGCAACAGCTGAATGGTCCGGCAGCCGCACCTGCAGCGGTGACAACGGCGGCGCCGGCGCCAAAGATCGGCGCAGGCAAGAAGACCTGGGTGGGAACCGTTCTGGCCAATATCAACCTGAACGACCGTGGAAGCGCCAAGCAGACCCATCATATCGAGATCGCAGCCGAAGACGTGGACTACCAGCCCGGCGACTCTATCGGCATCATCCCCGCCAATCCTGTTGTCCTCGTAGAGGCAATTATCGGACTCACCGGCGCGGATGCGGGCAAAAGGCTGCTTCACCGCACCGAAGAGCATCCCCTGCAACACCTGCTGCACCGGAAGCTGAATATCGTCTACCTGCCCGAACGCGTCGTCCGGAAATATGCGGGTATCGTCAAACAGGAGATCCCCGAAACGAAGATAGGCTTGCTCGATCTGCTGAAGATCTACCCGGTAAAAGATATCGATCAGTTCCATGCCGTCGTCGGCATCCTCGAACCTATTGCTCCGAGACTGTATTCCATCTCCTCATCGCCCGAGGCGCATCCCGGCGAGATCCATCTCACGGTGGCGCGGGACAACTTCTTCGTCAATGGGGATCTACGATTCGGACTCTGCTCGGATGGACTTTCGCAATTGGCCGTGGGGGACTCCGTCGAGTTCTACGTACATCGTAACACCCGGTTCCGGCTGCCCGCCGAAGACAGCGATCTGATCATGATCGGGCCGGGAACCGGCATCGCCCCTTTCCGCTCCTTCCTTGCCGAACGCGACAGCAAGGGCGCGTCGGGTAAGAACTGGCTCTTTTTCGGCGACCAGCACTTCACCACCGATTTCCTCTACCAGACCGAGATGCAGGATTGGGTAAAGACCGGTGTGCTGACGCATATCCACACCGCCTTCTCGCGCGACCAGAAGGAAAAGGTGTATGTTCAACATAAGATGCAGAAGCATTCGGCCGAGTTGTATCGTTGGTTGGAAAGCGGTGCGCATGTCTACATCTGCGGCGCCAGGGAGCCGATGAGCGTAGATGTGGAGAACACGCTGCTGAGCATCATCCAACAGGAAGGGGGAAAGAATACCACCCAGGCGGAAACCTATCTCGAAGAATTAAAAGAAGCAGGGAGGTTTGTAAAAGATGTCTACTAGTACTGAAATAAAGAGTCTATCGGCGACTGAGCGGATCAAGCAAAAAAGCGACGGGTTGCGCGGCACCCTCAAGGAAGGGCTGCGGGACGAGCTTACGGGCGCCATTGCCGAAGACGACCAGGCCCTGGTGAAGTTCCACGGGATGTACCTGCAGGATGACCGCGACCGCCGGGAAGAACGGGCGGAGAAAAAGCTCGAGCGGCTGTTTTCCTTTATGGTACGTCTGCGCATCCCCGGCGGATTCCTTACGCCCGGCCAATGGATCGCCATCCACCATGTTGCCGGCGAGTATTCCACCGGCGTCATCAAGATCACGACCCGGCAGACGATCCAACTGCATGGCATTCTGAAGAGCGTGGTCAAACCGACGATGGCGGCATTCAATGCCGTGTCGCTGGACTCGATTGCCGCCTGCGGCGACGTCAACCGGAATGTGACCAGCACGGCCAATCCGCTGCAGTCCCCCCTGCACGAACAGATACATGCCTATGCGGCGAAGATCAGCACCTTCCTGTTGCCCAAGACGCGCGCCTGGTATGAAGTATGGCTCGACGAACAGCGGATCAGCGACAAGACGGAAGAAGACGATCTGTACCAGGACCGGTATCTGCCGAGGAAGTTCAAGATCGGGATTGCCATACCGCCGAATAACGATGTCGATGTGCTGACCAACGATCTTGGGTTGATCGCCATTATCGAGGACGACCGGCTGAAGGGTTTCAATATCGCGATCGGCGGCGGCCTCGGGGCCACGCACGGAAATCCCGATACCTATCCGCGGCTGGCGAGCGTCATCGCGTTCGTACCGGTCGATGGAGGCGACGAGCGGCTCTTCAAGGCCATTTACGAGGTCGTCACCATCCAGCGCGACTATGGCAACCGCAGCGACCGGAAGCTGGCGAGATTGAAGTACACCCTCGATAAATACGGCGCCGAATGGTACCGGCAGGAGCTGGAAAAACGCGTCGGCTTCCCGCTGGAAGATCCCCGGCCTTATGTCTTCAACGACCGCACCGAGCGGTATGGCTGGCAGCAGGACCACAAGGGTCTCTGGCACTACACCCTCTTTGTGGAGAACGGCCGGGTCGTGGATGAGGCCGTGCCGCTAAAGACGGCCCTGCTGGAGGTCGCCGGGACCGGGAAGGCGAATTTCCGGTTTACGGTGAACCAGAAGATCATCGTTGCCGATGTAAAGAAGAAGGATAAGAGTGCGATCAACGGCATCCTGGAAAAGTATGGACTTACCGGGCATACGGAGATGGCCTCGGCGATCAGAAAAAATTCCATCGCCTGTGTGGCCCTTCCTACCTGCGGACTGGCGCTGGCGGAGTCGCAACGCTACCTGCCCGGCCTGATCACGCATATCGAAAGGTTGATGGCCGATCATGAACTAAGCCAGGAGGAGATCATCATCCGGATGACCGGCTGTCCCAATGGCTGCGGCCGGCCTTATGCCGCGGAGATCGGGTTCGTGGGAACGGCCCCCGGCCGCTACAACCTGTACCTCGGCGGCGACCATGAAGGAACCCGGCTCAACCGGCTGTACAAGGAGAATTTAGACGAGACGGCGATCCTCAAGGAGCTGGATCTCCTGTTTTGGTTATACAAAAAAGAAAGAATAATTGGCGAACGGTTCGGGGACTTCGCCCTGCGCCAGCGCTGGTTCAAGTCCTGAATGTAACACAGCCCGGCGCAAGCCGGGCTTAATTAAACTCAATTACTCTACTAAATTAATAGACTAATATGCTTATGCAACGTTTTTTCATTCTGACCGTATGCTTTCTCGCGGCAGCGGTTGTTGGCCGGGCCCAGGACCCCTACATCATTTCCGGGAAGATCTATGACTCCAGCGCGCATGCCCTACTGGCTTCCGCGTCGGTCAGGATCAAAGGGACGTCCATCGGGACTGTTTCGGCCGAAGACGGCAGCTTCCATCTGAAGACCAACCGGAAACCGCCGCTGACGCTTGTCGTCACCTCGGTGGGGTATAAGGCGCAGGAGTTCGAGGTCACGCAGAACGAAGGTGTCTCGATCAGCCTGAATACCCGTACGGTGCTGGTCGACCAGGTCGTCGTCACCGCGTCCCGGGTGTCGGAGAGCATCCTACGCAGTCCCGTTACCATCGAAAAGCTGGATGTCCAGTCGATCAGGGCCAGCCCCGCGCCCACCTTCTATGACGCGCTGACCAATGTCAAGGGAGTGCAGATGACCACCCTAAGCCTTGGCTACCAGGTGCCCAATACCCGCGGCTTTGCAGGCACGACCAACTCCCGCTTTTTACAGATGGTCGACGGCATCGACAATATCTCGCCGGGAATCGGCGCCCCGGTGGCGAATGCGGTGGGTCCGACCGAGCTGGACATCGAAAGCGTGGAGCTGATCCCCGGCGCCGCCTCGGCGATCTACGGATTGAACGCCATTAACGGCATCGCCAATCTGAAGACCAAGTCCCCGTTTCAATACGAAGGGCTGAGCGTCTATTGGAAGGAGGGCGTCAATCACGTCAACGATCCCGATCATGGCGCGGCATTGTATTCCGAGTATGCGATCCGTTGGGCCAGGGCGCTGACCCCGAAATGGGCCTTCAAGATCAATGCGGCCCATTCGCAGGGCATCGACTGGATCGCCAACAACCGGCATGACCAGTACTTTGACGTCGGTAACAAGACGAATGCCCCCGTTGCCGCCGCCAACCCCGGTGCGGATCTGATCAACCGGTACGGCGACGAATACAACAGCGATCTGAAGACCCTGACCCTCGCGGGGAAGAAATACGATGTATCCCGCACGGGTTATCTCGAAAAGGATCTCACCGACTATGCCGTCGGCAACAGCAAGGTCGATGCTTCGCTGCATTATAAACCCAACTCCACTACCGAGCTGTCTTACACCTACCGGACCGGCTGGGTGACCAATAATTATCAGCGGGGCAACCGGGTCCGGCTCGACGGGGAACATATCCAGCAACATGCGATCGACATAAAGTCCCGGGACTTCTCGCTCAAAGGCTACTACACTTCCGAGAATACCGGCAACAACTCCTTCAATTTCCGGCCCCTGGGTGAGAACATCGATATGGCGTTCAAGAAGTCCCCACAGTGGTGGAACGACTATACGACGGGGTTCAACAACGCGTACAACACTTCCGGACTTGCGACCTATCACGATGTGAATTCGTCGCTGGCAGCGGCCCGAACCTTTGCCGACGCCGGCCGCTTTCAACCCGGAACGAAGGCGTTCGACAGCGTCCGCAATAAGATCATCCACACCAACAACTGGGACACCGTGGGCGCGCAGATGTTGCTGAAATCCGCCTTTGCCCATGTCGAGGGTCAATACGACTGGTCCCGGCTCATTCCCTTCGTACAGATCCTGACCGGGGCCAATTACCGCAATTATATCGTCACCCCCGACGGGAACAACTATGTAAATCCGGGAGCCTGGAGTGATCCCAAGCGCTCTACCGACAAATTCCATTACTACACCTGGGGCGCGTTTGTACAGGCGACCAAACAGTTGTTCGACGAAAAGCTCAAGATCGTCGCCTCTGTCCGCATGGACAAGACCCAGTATTTCGATCCCAAATGGAACCCCCGGATCGCGGTGGTCTATTCTCCAACGGTGCAGCATAATTTCCGGGCCTCCTTCCAGAACGGCTACCGCTTCCCCACCCTGTTCGAAGGTTTTGCCTACGTCAACAACGGCGGCGTCCGCCGGCTGGGCGGTGTGCCGATCATTAGCCGCCATCTGAATGCATTCGAGAATTCCTATATCAACAGTTCGGTGACCGCTTTCAAGAACGCCGTCAATGCCGATATCAACACCGGCGGGCTGACGCAAAGCGCTGCGATACAGAAAGAGGCCGGCGTGCTGGTTCAAAGCACCTACGACTATATCCAGCCCGAGCATATCAACTCGTTCGAAGCGGGTTATAAGGGCATCCTGTTCGACAACAAGCTGTTCGTGGACGTCGACTATTATTTCAGCTCCTACGATCATTTCATCGGTCAACTGGATATCACGCAGCCCAAAACGGGTACGATCAACGGGGTCGACGCCGCCGCGGCCACCCAGGTGTATAACGGGTCGGTGACGAAATACAAGATGTGGACCAATTCGAAGAGCCGCGTCACCAACCAGGGGTTGGAGATCGGGTTCAAATATAATTTCTATAAGAAGTTCGTCCTGACCGGCAACGCCAGCTACGCGGCGATCGTGAGCTCGGAGTCCACCGACGCCTTTTCCCCGGCCTTCAACACGCCGTCGTGGATCACCAACCTATCCATCGGCAATCGCGAGATCCTGCCCAATACGGGTTTCACGGTCGGCTGGCACTGGCAGAGCCGGTTCTACTGGAACAGCCCGCTCTCCGCAGGCGAAGTGCCTGCATACGGAAGCATGGATGCGCAGGTGAACTATCATATCCCCGGTTTGTTTAGTACACTAAAATTGGGGGCTACTGATCTGCTCAATACTCGATATTATCAGTATCTTGGGGGGCCGACCATCGGCGCCTTCTATTATTTCAGCGTCGTATTCGATACCAATCCGAGGAAGTAATTCATGAGTGAAGTCATCATTGATCGAGGAAATACCCTGTTCCCTGTATTTGTAAAACTGGAACAGCTGCGATTGCTGATCGTGGGCGGGGGCAAGGTGGGCCTCGAAAAATTGCAGGCTGTTCTGCAAAATTCGCCCTCCACTTCGATCACTGTCGTTGCGCCGGATATCTCCGCCGCCGTGCGCGATCTGGCGGCCAGGCATTCCAATATCCTGCTGCTGGAACGTCCCTATCATCGCTGCGATCTGGAAAGCGCCGACATCGCCATCGTGGCTGTGAATGACCGCTCCGTCAGCGAGACGATCGCTCGCGATGCGAAAGAAGCGGGTATTCTCGTCAATGTGGCGGATACGCCCGACCTCTGTGACTTTTATCTCAGCTCGGTGATCAGAAAGGGGAACCTGAAGATCGCGATCTCCACGAACGGCAAATCGCCGACCATCGCCAAGCGGCTGAAGGAAGAACTGGGTGGCATGATCCCCGACGAGATGGAGAGCGTGTTGAACAATATGCAGACTATCCGGCAACAGCTCAACGGCGACTTTCCCGAGAAGGTCCGCAAGCTCAACGAGCTGACCAAGGTGCTTGTGGCCAAACAGGCGACGCCCGCGATCACCCCGCGGCAAAAAAGCTGGCAGCAGGTGGTCAAATGGTGTCTCTTCGCCTTTTGCTTTATGATCATCGGGCACGGCATCCTTTCCTATATTCCCTTTGGGGGGCTGATCGAATTCTTTCGCAGGCTGCCTGAGCGCTTCGACGTGAACGGATTCCTGATCATGGCCCTGGCGGGTTTTCTTGCGCAGATGGTCGACGGGTCGATGGGACTCGGCTACGGGACGATCTCTACGACCTTTTTACTCGCCTACGGCGTACCGCCCGCGATCGTCAGCAGCCGCGTACACTCGGCAAGGGTCTTCTCCAGCGGAGTCTCCGGGTATAGCCACCACCGGTTCGGCAACATCAACAAAAAACTGTTTCGCGCTATCGTGGTCCCGGGGATCATCGGCGCGGTGCTTGGCGCGACCATGGCCTATTTCGGTCAGACCTACACGAAATATGTGCGTGTCCCGCTTTCGATGTATACCATCTACCTGGGATATTATATTTTGAGAAAGGCCTTTGCCCGGCGCAACCCGAAAGACAAGGTGAGGCAGGCAGGCTGGCTGGCCTCCGTCGGGGGATTCACGGACGCTTTTGCCGGCGGCGGCTGGGGGACTCTGGTGACCAGCACCCTCATCTCCAAGCGGCGCAACCCGCGTTATGTCATCGGTTCGGTCTGCCTGGCGGAATTCTTCGTCGTATTGGCCAGCTCCATTACCTTTTTTATCCTGCTGGAGAGTATCCCGCTGCTGGATGTCGCCGGGATGATCCTCGGCGGGATCATTGCCGCGCCGATCGCCGCGAGGCTGGCGGGCAAGCTGCCGGTGAAGACGATGTTCATCGCCGTGGGCGCGCTGGTGATCCTCACCAGCTGCAATACGCTTTGGAAGGCGATCCTACAGGTGCTTCATAACTGACGGACGCATCAGGCGACCAGCAAACTGCATCCTCTTATATCGCTGTTGTCCACGCGGCCGGCAACCTCGAAGCGGCCGTCCGGGCGGATGCGCCCGACATCGTCGGTGGCCAGGAAGGCGCAGGACCATTGATTGGCAAGGTCGATGATGTTGAAGATGCCCTCCCCTTCCGGCCGGACTTCCAGCGGGTCGTCCTCGGCGCGTACCAGCATCCGCATCCAGGGCGGGCAGGTGAACAATCCCTGGCCCGCGGAATACGCCTGGGACAGCAGCTCGGTCATGCCGTATTCGGCGTGGATGGCATCGACGCCCAGCCGGCTTGCCAGGAATGCGTGGAGTTCAGGCCGGGTCAGCTCGCGCCGGCGCCCCTTCATGCCGCCGGTCTCCATAATGACCGTGTTTCGCAGGGAAAGTGAATAATTCTCGGCAAAATCCAGCAGGCCAAAAGTCACACCGATCAGCAGGGTCTTTTGTCCCTTTGCCTCCAGCTGCTGCAGAACCCGGTACAGCGTCTCGTGCTCATAGAGGTAGAACCCGCTTTGCGCATGGCCGCTGCCTTTTATCAGGTCGTCCACCATCACCACCAGCGAGCTGCTCGAACGTTCCAGGTAGGACGGAAGCAACCCAATAACACACCAATCCGTTACTGTACCATAGAAGTGGGTAAATGCTGTCCGGAAGCTCTGCCGGTAGAGGTCAAGGTCCTTTATTTCGTGGCGGCTGGAGACCATCCCCGTGGTTCCGCTGCTGGTGAAGACGGTCTCGGGGACAAAATCGGTGGTCTTAACCGCATCGGTCTTGAAAAAGCTAACCGGAAGAAAGGGGATCTCCTCCAGCCGGGCGACGCCTGCCGGGTTCACGCCCAGGGTGTCGGTGTACCGGCGGTAGAGGGGATTATGCTCGTACTGGAACCGGAAAAGGTCGAGGGCCCGGGGTATGAAATCACTGGCATTCAAATTGTTAAAAAGTTCCAAATGCACCCTGCAAAATTACTCCCTTTTAGTTAAACTTGCATTTAAATCGCTCAACATGAAGTCAGGCCATCTCCTGGTATGCACATTGTCCTTGACCCTGATCGTCGGCATAGGCTGTGGTAAGAGTTCCAATTCCAAGCCCAAGCTGGCCCTCGAATCCATCAACCAGGTGGTTGGCCATGATGATTCGATGCGGGCGATGTTCAAGCTGAGCAACGCCAGGAACCTAAGCAACGGTCTTTTTGTAGCCATCCGTAACCGTATCAATCAAGTGCCCTTCCCGGTGACCGATTCGGTCGGCCTCGACACTTTCCCGGTGCAGATCCCCAATTTCAACGGCAGCGCCACCGGCGAATTGCGGTTCGCACTTCCGTCACAGGGATTTCTTAGCGAGTCGGGGAATCTGCACATGAACGATACACTCATCTACAAATTCTACGCAATTACCACCAACAACGATACCAGCAATACGATCACCTCGCCGCAGATCGTTATCCTAAATCCGTAACTTCGGGACGTGTTTAGAACGATCGTCGATTATTTCATATTCAGCAGCCTCTATATTGCCATTTGCGCCGTTCTGATGGTCTGGCAAACGACCTGGCTGTTGTTGGGAGTGGCGCCGCCGGGCAGGCTCCTCGGATTCGTTTTCTTCGCCACCATCTGCAGCTATAACTTCCATTGGTACCTCACCCCGAAAGGCATCGGTCCTTCGCACCGCGTACAATGGACGCACCGGCACAAAGCCCTGCATTTCATACTTTACCTCGTAGGGATCGTCGGTTCGGCCGTCTATTTCTTCTATCTCTCGCATTTTTTCATCGCCCTCTGCATTGCCGCCTTCCTCACCTTCCTGTATTCGGCGCCCAAGCTACCCTGGCGGACCTTTCAGCTGTTGCAAAAGATCGCCGTGGGCAAGACTCTTTTTCTCACCTTCGTCTGGGTCTACGTGACAACCGTGCTTCCCCTGATCGTCACCGGTACCCCCTGGCATCCTTCTTTCTATTGGTTCACGGCCAGCCGGTTGTTCCTCATCTACGGTATCTGCATAATCTTCGACTACCGGGACCGGCAGGACGACAGGACCGAAGGTATTCGTAGCCTTATTACCCTGCTGAGCGAGCGAGGGATCGACTGGTTGTTTGGGACGGCCATGGGCGGTTTCTTTCTCAGCACCCTCGTTCTCGCCTTCTACCGTTTTCCCGCCTATTACGTCTTTCTGCTATTGATCCCCGGGGGCATAACCAGCGCCTTGTACCGGGAGGCCAAACGGAACTTCTCGGACGATCTTTATTATATCGTATTGGACGGCCTGATGATGTTTTCCGGGCTGCTGATGTTCATTTTTAGGATTTAAGTACATTTGCGCATGGCAAAAACTGTGAAAAGCGGAACAACGGGATCTATTCTCACGCCCAAATCCTGGGATTTTCTCAAAAAATATATCGACAACCCCTCTCCGGTGGGTTTTGAAAGCAGCGGCCAGAGGCTCTGGCTGGACTATCTGAAGCCTTATGTGGACACGCATCTTACCGACCCTTATGGGACGGCGGTAGGCATCGTCAATCCCGACTCGCCGTTCAAGGTGGTCATCGAAGCGCACGCGGACGAGATCAGCTGGTTCGTCAACTATATCACCAAGGAAGGCCTGATCTATCTGAAACGCAACGGCGGCGTCGATCACCAGATCGCTCCCGGCATGCGGGTCTTTATCCATGGGAAGAAAGGGACCGTGCCCGCCGTCTTCGGCTGGCCGGCCATCCATACCCGCATCGCCAACCCCGATTCCAAGGAGCCAACGCCAAAAGTGGAGAGTCTCTTCCTCGATACGGGCGCGCGGACCAAAGAAGAGGTGGAGGGGCTCGGTGTTCATATCGGTTCCGTCGTCACCTACCAGGACGGCTATGCGGAACTGGCCCACGACTACCTGATCGGCCGCGCCTTCGACAACCGCATCGGCGGGTTTATGATTGCCGAGGTAGCGCGGCTGTTACGCGAGAATAAGAAAAAACTGCCCTTCGGGCTCTATGTCGTAAATGCCGTGCAGGAGGAAGTGGGCCTTCGCGGAGCGGAGATGATCGCCCGTCGGCTGAAGCCCAACATCGCGATCATCACCGATGTCACCCATGATACGACCACGCCGATGATCAACAAGAACATCGAAGGCGAGATCGCCTGTGGGAAGGGCCCTTCCCTCGCCTTTGGTCCGGCAGTGCACAATAAGCTGCTGGCCATCGTACAGGATACCGCCGAAAAGCATGATATCCCGGCCCAGATGCGCGCCGTATCGCGGAGCACGGGCACCGATACGGACTCGTTCGCCTATGCCAATGACGGCTGTCCCTCTGTGTTGATCTCCATCCCCCTGCGCTATATGCATACGACGGTGGAGATGCTGCACAAGCGGGACGTCGAGCAGACGATCCGGCTGATGTATGAAACTTTGCTTACCTTGACTCCTAAAACCAATCTGAGTTACCTGTAAAATTCCCGACTGTTATGATCCGTAATAATTGGACCATCGCCGAAATAAAAGCCATCTACGATACCCCCCTGCTGGACCTCATCTATCGTGCGTCCACTGTCCACCGTGAGTACAACGCCATCGGCGAAGTGCAGGTCTGCACGCTGCTTTCCATCAAGACGGGAGGCTGTCCCGAGGACTGCGCCTACTGTCCGCAGGCTGCCCGTTATAGCACCGGTGTCAATGTACAGGCCCTGATGAAGAAGGAAGAGGTGCTGGAATATGCCGCCAGGGCAAAGGCCGCGGGTTCGACCCGGTTCTGCATGGGCGCCGCCTGGCGGGAGGTTCGCGACAACAAGGATTTCGATCGCGTCCTCGATATGGTGAAAGGGGTTAACGAAATGGGGATGGAAGTGTGTTGTACGCTTGGCATGTTGAATGAAGGCCAGGCGCAAAAGCTGGCCGACGCCGGTCTCTACGCTTATAACCATAATCTCGACACTTCGCCCGAGTACTACGGCGAGATCATCACCACCCGCACCTATGACGACCGGTTGAAGACCCTCGACAACGTCCGCAAAGCCGGGGTGACCGTCTGCTGCGGCGGCATTATCGGATTGGGTGAATCCCATGAAGACCGGATCGGCATGCTGCATACCCTTTCTACCCTTCCTCAACATCCGGAGAGTGTGCCCATCAACGCCCTCGTGCGGGTAAAAGGAACCCCGCTCGCGGAGAACGCCAAGGTTGATGTATGGGATATGGTCCGGATGATCGCCACTGCCCGCATCCTCATGCCCGCGACGATGGTGCGGCTCAGCGCGGGCCGCGCCGGGATGAGCCAGGCGGAACAGGCTCTTTGCTTTATGGCCGGCGCCAACAGCATCTTTGCGGGTGAGAAGTTGCTCACGACGCCCAATCCTTCTTTCGAAGAAGATAACCTGATGTTCGAATTGCTCGGCCTAAAGCCTCGTGTCGCCTTTAAAGACGAACAGGGCAACGCAGTTACGCCGGCGCTTGCGCCTGAGTCGCCAATGCAGGCCTGAGATGGCCCACTTCCTCGCAGATATAGGTCTTACCGGCCATGACCTCGTCGATGGCCATGATCATTTCCTGGCTGGATGAGTTCTTGGTGACGTAGCCACTCGCCCCGCTGCGCAGCATCTCGTTGACATAGGCGCGCTCAGCCTGCACGGATATTGCGATGATCTTTATATGGGGATAAAGCCCGCGAATCGTCCGGGTGGCTTCGATGCCATCCACGGGGCTCATATTGACATCCATCAGCATCAGATCGGGTTTTAGTCTCGCGGCGGAGTCGATTGCCTCCTGGCCGTTGGCGCATTGTGCGATCACCTTGATCCCCGGCACTTGTCCCAACACCCAGCTCCAGGCTTCGCGGACATGGAAATGATCGTCGACGATTATTAATTGGATCATGGAGGTTATTTTCTCAGGATTCCAAATTTAGGACATAGACGATAAAAAAAAAGAAAACCTGCCAAATCCACAACCGATTACCCATTTTCCCGTAAGGTGATCTCCTTACGGCCCGAGCCCGCCTCATAAAAAAGGGGCCTGACAAAGACGTCACCCCGGAACGCTAAGCGTTCCGGACATAAACGGAAAATGGCATGGTCGACCTTCGATAATCGACCTGCCATTTTCCCAACCCTTAAAACAACCAACATGAAAATCTATTGAAATAACATTTCCCGGGTTGTTTGTGTTCATTGTACCAGTGCCTGCTCGAGCACCTGTTGCATAGTTTTAACAAAATTGAATTTAAGGCCCTTGATAAAGGCTGAATCGATCTCCTGTACGTCTTTTTCATTCTGCCAGCAAAGGATCACCTCCTTCAGGCCGGCCCGCCGCGCCGCCAGGATCTTCTCCTTGATACCCCCAACGGGCAGGACCTGTCCGCGCAACGTGATCTCGCCGGTCATCGCCAGGTAGGGTTTCACGCGTTTCCCCGTAAAGGCGGAGGCCATGGCGGTCATCATGGTCACCCCGGCACTGGGGCCGTCCTTGGGTACCGCGCCTTCGGGGACATGAACATGGACGGTCTTTTTGTTGAAAGTCTCCGGATCGATATCGTATTTACGGGCGTTGGACTGCAGATAAGTAAAGGCCGTGACGGCGCTTTCCTTCATCACATTGCCCAGGTTGCCCGTCAGCTTCAGATCGCCTTTGCCCTCGCTTAGGCTGGTCTCGACGAACAGGATGTCCCCACCGACATAGGTCCAGGCCAGCCCGACGGCTACTCCCGGCATATTGGCAACCTTATAGAGATCGTTACTGTACCGGGACTTCCCGAGCACTTTTTCGACATCCGCTTGCGTCAGCTGCGCCTTTAACCTTCCTTTGAGCGCATATTCCTTGGCCTGGTAGCGCATGATCGAGGCCAGTTGCCGGTCCAGCTCGCGGACGCCGCTCTCCCGGGTATAGTCCTGGATCACCTTTTCGAGCACTTTGTCGGCAATCTTGAAATTCAGTTGTTTCAGGCCATGGGCCTCCCTCTGTTTGGGGACGAGGTGACGACGGGCGATCTCGATCTTCTCTTCCACGGCATAGCCGCTGAGATCGATGATCTCCAGCCGGTCCCGCAGGGCAGGCTGGATCGCGTTGATATCGTTCGCCGTGGCCACGAAGAGGACCTTACTGAGATCGTACTCCAGTTCGAGATAGTTGTCGTAGAAGGTGTGATTCTGTTCGGGATCGAGCACCTCCAGCAACGCGGAGCTGGGATCGCCGCGGAAATCGCTTCCGGTCTTATCAATTTCATCGAGGATCATGACCGGGTTCGAAGACTTGATCTTTCTCAACGACTGCAGGATACGTCCCGGCATCGCCCCGATGTACGTTTTACGGTGGCCGCGGATCTCGCTCTCGTCATGAAGTCCGCCCAGCGACATCCGCACATATTTGCGCCCGATGGCCTTGGCAATACTGCGGCCGAGCGAGGTCTTGCCGATGCCCGGAGGGCCGACGAAACAAAGGATGGGACTCTTCATGTCCCCCTTCAGCTTGAGGACGGCAAGGTATTCCAGGATTCGTTCCTTCACCTTGTCCATGCCGTAATGATCCTGGTCCAATATCTTTTTGGCCTTTTTCAGGTCGTAGGAATCGTCCGTGTAATCCTCCCAGGGCAGTTCCAGCATCAGATCGAGATGGTTGTATACCACGGAGTAGTCGGGGGTGCTGGGATGCATGCGTTCCAGCCGTTCGATACCCTTGCGGAAGAGGTCCTTTGCAGCAACGGGCCATTTCTTGGTCTCGGCCTTCTTTTGCATCTCCTTCAGCTCGCGTTCGTTGCTGTCGCCGCCCAGCTCGTCCTTGATGCTTTTCATCTGCTGCTGCAGGAAGTATTCGCGCTGCTGCTTGTCAAGCTCGGTCTTCGTTTTGTTGGTAAGCTTGTTCTTCAGCTCGGCGAATTGCAGCTCGCGCTGCAACAGCTGCATCAGCAGATCGGCGCGGGACTTGATATGGTGGATCTCGAGCAACTGCTGCTTTTCATGCAGCTCTGTGTTGAGATTGCTGGAGACGAAATGGATGAGGAAGGACGGGTTCTCGATATTCTTCAGGATGATGGAGGCCTCCGACGGGATGTTCGGCGACAGCTGGATGATCTGCGAAGCCAGGTCCTTGATGTTGGACACATAGGCTTCGAAATCCTGTTCCTTTGGCGCCTCCTCTTCCTGCAGGAGCACGACCTGCGCCTTGAAATAGGGATCTTCGGCCGTCACCGCGCCCACCTTGAAACGCCGCTTACCCTGAAGGATAACCGTAGTTCCACCGTCCGGCATCTTTATCAGCTTGATGATCCGGGCAACCGTGCCGACGTCTTCGAGGTCGGTGACGGTCGGGTCTTCGATGGTGCTGTCCTTCTGTGCAAGAACGCCGATCAGCTTGTCCGTCTTATAGGCGTCGTTGACGGACTTGATGCTTTTGTCGCGGCCTACCGTGATCGGGAGGACGACACCGGGGAAAAGCACCGTATTGCGCAGTGGGAGAACCGGAAGTTCTTTGGGGATCTCGATATCGTTCAGGCCTTCGTTATCTGTTTCATTCAAGGGTATGATGGGCATAAAGTCCAGATCATCTTCCGCTCGCATGAATAAGTTCGCTTTCAAATTCTACTAATTTTAATTTTCGGACCGGGTACTATCCGGTCCTTGGCCAAACCGGGGGTCCAGCGTACTTGGAATTGGTGACAAAATAGCACCTGTAAAGGAAAAATCCTACTCTTTTATGGACGAAATCTCTAAGGGACAAGTTTAATGCCAATGCAAAAGTAAGGCGTAAAAAAAAGAAACCCGCCTGTTTTGTCAGGCGGGTTGTCCTATCGCGGTAAATTTTAGCAGAATTGAACTGCCATCTTATATCAGAAAATGCGGAATCCGGCGTACAGCTGCCAACCCTGGTTCTTCCAGCTCGACTGGTCGTCCACATCATTGATATTGTTCAAACCGATAACATAGCGGGCGCCGACCTTAAGGCTGGCAAGGTTCAGTTGAGCGCCGCCGACGATCGAGAGATCGCCGCTCTTGAACGCCTGCTTGGCCTGATAGGTCAGATGCTCATCCTTATTCAACAGGATGCCGAATTGCGGGCCCACGAGAATACTCAGCAACGGGATCGGCCGGATATTAAGCAACACCGGAATGCTGAGATACCTCAGTTTCCCCTCATAGTTGTTGATGCCGCCATTATACAGATCTGCGAACTGTGTTCCGGTACGGTAGTTCGTCTGGTTGAACAGCAACTCGGGCTGGATGCCGAGATTGGGGGTGAAATTGATCTCGGAGAACGCGCCAATGTTGTAGCCGAACTTGTATTCCGAGCTAAAGGACTGGCCGTCTACCTTGAACAAATTAGCGCCTGCTTTGATGCCTAAATGAATGCCTTGCGCCCGGGTATGGAGCATGGCAAGTGACAGCGCCGCGAATAATACGAATGCGTTCCTCTTCATGATGGATTGTTTTTTGTTTAATGGATGGGATTGCATGTATTATTTCAACTTATATGCCAGGTGTTTTTAGGGTTATTTTTTCCTCAGTTTGAAATCACCCAGTTGATAGCCGATATACGCCTGAAAACCGTATTGGCGCCAGAGGTCCGTTGGACGGAAGCTGATGTTGTTGAGGTTCGCGGAATACCGGAGACCGAAGATCACCTTATTGAAATTCAGCTGACCGCCCCAGACGATGGAGAAGTCGTTGTGATTAAAAGCTTTCTTCCCATGGTCTTGCGGATTCTGCAGCAGGTCCGTGGTCTGCGTTACAAGATAGCTGTACTGCGGGCCGACAAGGATCGACAGCCAGGGACTGGGTTTGAAGGAAACGAAAATGGGGATGGCCGCATAGTTGAGATTCACCAGCTGCTGGCTGACGCCCCCGTAAATACTATTGAATTCGTCCGAGGTCTTGGCAATGGTCTGGTTCCAGACGATCTCGGGCTGAAGGGACCATTTCGAAGTGAAGTTCAGCTTACCCCAGACGCCCGCGCTGAAGCCCGGGTATTTCTTTCCGTCGAAGGACCGCCCGCTTATCCTCATCAGGTTACCGCCGGCCTTGATGCCCCACTCGAGGGATTGTTGAGCGTTGCTACGGGTCACAGAGGCCATGAGCAGCATTAGGACGAGGGAAAGGGACGCGGACCATTTGTCAAAAGCCAATTTGTTCATGCTGGGTTTCATTGTTGTTTTGCTATTTATGGGATGAAAATACGTTTGAATAGTTTATCGCTTTGTTAAAAATAAGTTGTCGTCCGCAAAGTGTGCTTCAGACGAGCTCGATGAGCGTGATCTCCGGCAGGATGCCGAAACGTCCCGGGTAACCGATAAACCCATATCCCCGGTTGACATAAAGCCGCTGGCGGCCTTCTTCGTACAGCCCCGCCCATTGCCGGTACAGGAACTGCACGGGACTCCATTTTAACCCCGGGAGCTCGACGCCGAACTGCATTCCATGGGTATGGCCGGCGAGCATGAGGTCGATGTCCGGGTATTTGGGCCGCACTTCGGCGTCCCAATGGCTGGGATCATGGCTCATCAGGATCTTGAAGGGGTATTTTTCCGTACCGGGGTAGGCCAGGTCCATCCGGCCGTATTTTGGGAACCGCGCTTTGGCGCTCCAGTTCTCGATGCCGATCAGCGCGATCTGCGCGCCATCCCTTTCCAGCGCCACGTGTTCGTTCATCAGGAGCCGCCAGCCCATTTCCTGCTGGATGGCCTTCAGGCGGTCCAGATTGGCTTTTTTTGCTTCGACCGACTCCCAGCCCGCATAATCCCCATAATCATGGTTGCCAAGGGTAGAAAATACCCCCATCGGCGCCTTCAACCGGCTGAAAATGGCCTGGTATTGCCCAACTTCGTGGGCATAATCGTTGACGAGATCGCCGGTGAACAGGATCAGGTCGGGCTTTTCGGCCAGCACCCTGTCGATCCCGTGACTCACGGCCTCGGGATTTGCCAAGCTACCCGAATGAATATCAGATAGTTGAACTATTTTCAACCCTTTGAAGGCAGCGGGAAGATTTTCATAGGCCAGCCGGACGCGGTGTAGTTTATAGTTGTATTTGTTGCTGAACCCATACACCAGCGCGCCCAGGATACCCGATCCCAGGCCCAGTCCCAGCCAGCTGAGAAAGACGCTGCGGGGGATGCCCGGTCCGGTGGCCGGAGCGGCCGCGGACCCGGCACGGGTGACGGCCCATTGGACGAGGCGGCGGATGTCGTCCAGCAACAGGAACACGGCGGCCAGTAGCTTGGCGATATAAAGGCCGAGGACAACGGCGATAATATAACCGCTCGCGCGGGTGTAATGCAAGCGGAAGTAAGGGAGCAGGACAAAGGCGGCGAGGGCGAGCACCGAAAGGCCCCAATAGGCGATGAAGATCGCGGTCCGGGTCCGGGGCAGAACTCCCTGGGTGATGGTCTTTATCCCCTGAAAGACATACACATCTATCAGGATCGCTATTATCAGGACGATCGCGAGAAACCTCCGGCTGCGCATTTCGGCATTATTTTGCGCAAAATTGCGGTAAACTTCCCGAAATCCTTCTGAAAATGTACATTTGCCGTCTAATATTTACGGACCAGCGGTCATAACTATGGGAAAGACTATCGGAGTTGCAAATCAAAAGGGCGGTGTGGGCAAGACCACCTCGGCTATCAACCTGGCGGCATCGTTTGCTGTATTGGAATTCAAGACCTTGCTGGTAGATGCCGATCCCCAGGCCAATAGTACGACCGGGGTCGGGTTCGACCTTCACAACGTCACCCAAAGCCTTTACGACTGCATGGTCAACCATATCCCGGTCAAGGATGTGATCCTGAAATCCGACATCCCGCACCTGGATGTAGTCCCTTCCCATATCGACCTGGTTGGTTATGAGATCGAAATGATCAACTATCCCAACCGGGAAAGTGTGCTGAAAGGCATCCTGGAGCCCGTAAAGAATGAATACGATTTTATCATCATAGATTGTTCGCCCTCGCTTGGGCTGATCACGGTCAATGCGCTGACGGCAGCCGATTCGGTCATCGTGCCGGTGCAGACCGAGTTCTTTGCGCTGGAAGGGTTGGGCAAGCTCTTGAATACCGTGAAGATCGTCCAGAGCCGCCTGAATCCCCAGCTGGCCATCGAGGGCATCCTGATGACCATGTATGACGGCCGGCTGCGTTTGTGCAACCAGGTGGTCAGCGAGGTGCGCAAGCATTTCGACGAGATCGTCTTCGATACCATCATCCACCGGAATACGAAGATCAGCGAGGCGCCCAGTGTCGGCAAGCCGGTGATCCTTTATGACGCCCTGAGCAAAGGCAGCGTGAACTACCTGAACCTGGCCAAGGAGATACTGCAAAAGAACAACCTGACGAGGATCCGGCAGGAAGAGAGAATTTTAGAATAAAAAGACAAAAATGGGCCACCGGCCCAAGCCGCCAAAACAATGTCTACTCCCCATAAAAAAGATAAAGAGGCCCTTGGAAAGGGCATCCGGTCTCTCCTGCAGAGCATAGATGCCGACCTGAAGACGACTTCCGGCGAATTGAAATCCTCCGTTGTGGAGGCAGTGACGAATATGTTGCGTATTCCGCTGGACCAGATCGAGACCAATCCGCGGCAGCCGCGGCATGATTTCGACGAAGTGGCGCTGCAGGAGCTGGCGCATTCCATCCGGTTGCATGATATCATCCAGCCCGTGACGGTGTCCAAGCTGCCGACAGGCAAGTACCGGCTCATTTCCGGGGAACGCCGCTTCCGCGCAGCGAAGATCGCCGGACTGAAGGATATCCCGGCCTATGTGCGGCAGGCCGACGACCAGCAGCTGCTGGAGCTGGCCCTGCTGGAGAACCTCCAACGGGAAGACCTGAACGCAATGGAGATCGCTCTCAGTTACAAGCGGATGATGGAGGAGCTGAACTATACGCAGGAGCAGGTGGCCGAGCGGATGGGCAAGGAACGAAGCACCGTCGCCAACTACATCCGCCTGCTGAAGCTGCCGCCCGACATCCAGGTGGCGGTACGCAGCAACCAGCTGTCGATGGGCCATGCGCGTGCCCTGATCAATGTGGACACCGTGGACAAACAGTTGTACCTGTTCAATGAGATCAAGACCAAAGGTCTTTCGGTTCGTCAGACCGAGGAGCTGGTCCGTAGGCTCTACAAGGAGAATGCCCCTGTTAAAAATTCGGTAAAGCCCACGCTGCCCGAAGCATTCAAACGAATTGAAGATAACTTAGCATCGCACTTCAGCACGCGGGTAAAGCTCAATCACAACAAGAAAGGCGAAGGAAGCATTTCCATTGAGTATTACTCGCTCCAGGAGTTGAACAAATTACTGGACCAGCTGGGTGTCTCTGTAAACTAAGCATCCTCAGCATGAAGATCTTTTTGGTGGTCGCGATGACTTTTTTCCTGCACCGATATTGTTCCGGTCAGCAGGCCGACACCATTCCTCCCAATCCGAAGGGTATGCAATTGCACCAGCCTGTCAAGCTTGCGGACACTTCGCGGGTAGACTCGTCGGGGAAGGTGCACCATGCCCGGAGGGACTCGCCCTACAAGGTCGATTCCGCGACGAAGCGGGTGCGCAATCCGCGCAAGGCGACGCTGTATTCCACCTTCTTCCCGGGCCTGGGACAGATCTACAACCATAAATACTGGAAAGTGCCGCTCGTCTGGGCGGCCGTCGGTATCCCGGCCTATACCTTCTTCTACAACCGCAGCTGGTACAACAAATGCCAGAAGGCGATCTCCATCATCGATACCTATCAGCAGCTGAACGTCCCGATCCCGGCGAGCGAGTATGCTACGGTAGATCCCAAGCTTCGGACCTTCCTGCAGGCCGGCGACGACAACTCACTCCGGAGCTATCGCAACGAGTACCGGAAGGACGAGGACTATTCGGTTCTCTTCGTTATCCTCTTTTGGGGGTTGAATATCGTCGATGCGACGGTTGACGCCCACCTGGCGAGCTTCGACGTGGGCAATAATCTCAGCTTTCGCTTCGATCAACCCTCTCCCAATGCAATGGTCGTGGGTGCGATGGGGACGGGCATGGGCGTCAGCCTGGTAGTCGATGTCCACAAAGGCCGGTTCAAGCGGCTTCCGGTGATGCCGTAGCGGCGCCGGCCATCCGGTTCCCGCACAATCAGTAAAAAAGGCAAATCACCAATTTTCCGGCCGAAGGCCAATCATTGGTCGGATTTTTTGCGAGGGCATATTTCCCGAAGGGCCCAACGCAAAAAATCGTAGCTTTGCAAAATTTGTTCGCAATATGAAGATCGCGCTTATCGGTTATGGAAAAATGGGAAAGGCCATCGAAGAGATCGCCGTTGCCCGGGGACATCGGATCGTCCTGACGGTATCGATCGATAATCTGCAAGACAATACGATCGAAAAGATCAAGCAGGCCGATGCCGCCATCGAATTCACGGGGCCGGAGAGCGCATTCGACAATGTTATCCGGTGCCTGGACGCGGGGGTACCCGTAGTCTCCGGCAGCACGGGCTGGCTGAGCCGGCTGGCGGAAGCCCGGGAATATGCCCGTAAGAAGAACGGGACGATGCTCTATGCCAGCAATTTCAGCGTGGGCGTCAATATCTTCTTCGAGATCAACAAGCGGCTGGCCGCCCTGATGGCCCCGCATCCGGAATATGAGGTGCAGATCACCGAGATCCATCATACGGAAAAGAAGGATTCCCCCAGCGGAACGGCTATTACGCTGGCGGAGGGCATCCTCGAAAAAATTACCCGTAAAAAAGGATGGGTCAATCATATTAGTGATAACTTAGACGAGTTGGAGATCATCAGCGAACGCGTGGATCCGGCGCCGGGCACGCATAGTATCAACTACCATTCCGACATCGATACGATCACGATCACCCATACGGCGCATAGTCGCCGGGGATTTGCCACCGGTGCGGTGTTGGCTGCGGAGTTCATCGCCGGTAAGAAAGGCGTTTACCAGATGAGCGACGTACTCGGATTCTAATGCACAACCTTACGAATAAAAAATGCTATCCAAAAAAACGCAATATGCCTTCCAGGCGCTAATGTACCTGGCGGAAAAGGAGACGGACGAGCCGGTCCTCATCGCTGAGATCGCCCGGAAGAAGAAGATCCCCCTGAAATTCCTCGAGAATATCCTGCTGGAGTTGAAAAATGCCAATATCCTCGACAGTAAGAAGGGGAAGGGCGGCGGCTATTATTTCGCCAAAAATCCCAAAGACGTGCCCCTCGCCACGGTCATGCGGCTGCTGGATGGCCCCATCTCTCTCCTACCCTGCGTCAGCCTGTATTTTTACGAACGCTGCAAGAACTGCGACGAGAAAAGTTGCGGTCTGCACACCGTTATGAGCCAGGTCCGCGACGCCAACCTCAAGATCCTCGAGAAAAAGACCATCGCCGACCTGGCCAAAGGATGATCCCGGCTAATCCCCTTTCGCCGCCCGTTTGCCGAGGTTGATGAAGTGATTGCAGCAGACCCTCTCCGCAATATCGAGCAGCCGGCGTATCCTTTCGGTCAGGATGCTCACCTCTCTCTCCGTGATGATGAACTCCTCCTTGTAACGGGCGCTGACATAGCCCGAAGATAAAAGCCGGAACAAGTCCTCCTCCTCTTCGTTGTCGAGCGGGAACAGTAAGGCCAGTTCCACCGAGAACCGGTTCGTGTAGCGCCGCAGCTTGTCGAGGTTATGCGTGGTGGGTTTATAACCCATAAAGGTGAGCAGAATGGCCTGGTAACATTGCTCGGCCGCCTGGTGAAGAAAAAAGGTGGCGGTGTTCCAGCTTCGCCTGCCCCGGATGAATTCGGCGCTGTGGAAGAAATCCCTCGCCACGCGGGTCCAGCGATCGAAATCCTTTTCCGCCATCATCCGTACTTCCTCCCAGTCGGGGATACCGGCGTCCGCCAGCGGCGTCCGGCGGGCATCGTAGAGAAGAGTTCCTTCACGCAGAACCGTCGAAAAGAAATACTGCCGCTCCTGCAGCTTTTTATTTACATAGGCGATATCGTGTACCAGGGCCGTTACGGCGGCTGTCTCCCGGCACCGGTTCTCGATGATATCCTGCAACTCGTAGTCCGACCGGCGCTCATCCTCCCGGGTGATGATGAGCAGATCGAACGAGACGAGCGAGGGCGGAAGCGCAGGGTCCGATCCGCCGTAGAGAACGATCTTTTCCACGTGCACTGCCCGCACGATCATCGGGACAAGCCGCTCCAGCAGGTGGCGTTGCTTCGGGGAAAACCGATGCAGGGAAGTATTCGGCTGAAAAGTCGTCATAGTTTTAAAGGGTTTATGCGTTAGCAATAATTTTGGCTATATTTGCAATAGAGCCGGATACAAATATCAACTTTTAGGAGATTCGTAGCAAAAAATTTACTAACAAATTTTCGGACTCTATTTTTATTGCTATGCACTATTTAGGAAAGAACCTGCGGTATCTGCGCAAGCAAATGTCTAAAACTCAATCGGAGATAGCCTCTTTGATTAAAAAGGGCCAGACAACCATCGGGAATTGGGAGAATGGCATCAGCGAGCCCAACCTGGATGAGCTGCTTGTAATCAGCAACTTTTTTGATATTCCACTGGACGCGCTTATCAAGGTGGATCTTGCCGAATCGAATATGGCTCACCGGCCGTCCCTTACCAGCACAGCCGTTTACGATCACGGCGCCGAGTCCTCTCCCACCGTGCAGGAGAAGGACGACCGGCTATCGTATGTATTGCAGGAGATAAAATCCCTTCGTGAAGAAATGGCGCGGCTGGATGCCCGAATAAAATAGAAAAGCGGCCTTCAGGCCGCTTTTCTTATAGTAGATTTTCGATGACCATCGCCGAGGCTCCGCCGCCGCCATTACAGATGCCCGCGGCTCCATATCTCGCCTTGTTCTGCCGCAGCACATGCAGCAGGGTCACGAGGATCCGGGCGCCGCTGGCGCCGAGTGGGTGACCCATCGAGACCGCTCCGCCGTTCACATTCACGCGTGCCGGGTCCAGCTTCATTCGCCGGGTATTTTCGATCGCGACGACCGAGAACGCTTCGTTCACTTCCCAGAAAGCGATGTCTTCCATCTTCAGCCCCGCCTTTGCAACGGCCTTCGGCACCGCGATCGCCGGCGTCGTCGTAAACCATTCGGGCGCCTGTTCGGCATCCGCCCAGGAGAGGATCCTGGCCAGCGGCCTCAGCCCAAGTTCATCGGCTTTCTCCCGGCTCATCAGCACAAGCGCCGCCGCGCCGTCATTCAGCGTGGAGGCATTGGCGGCAGTGACCGTTCCGTTGGTTTGAAACGCCGGCTTCAGACCCGGTATCTTTTCGAATTTGACATTATAAGGCTCTTCATCCTTAGCGACGGTGACCGCATCGCCCTTCCGCTGCGGGATCTCCACCGGCACCACTTCTTCGGCAAATCGTCCCTCTGCCCAGGCCGCCTGGCTGCGTTTATAGCTGGCGATAGCAAACTCGTCCTGCTGTTCCCGGGTGATGCCGCAGGTGGAAGCACACAGATCGCCCGCGTTGCCCATCGCCTGCCCGTCATAGGCGTCGGTCAGGCCGTCCTTCACCAGTCCGTCGACAAGCGATGTGTTCCCATATTTATTTCCCCAGCGAACATCGCCGGAATAAAATGGCACGTTGCTCATACTTTCCATGCCGCCGGCCACCGCGATATCGATATCGCCAAGCATGATCCCCTGCGCCGCATAGGCAACGGCCTTCATCCCGCTGGCGCAGACCTTGTTCACCGTCGTACAGATCACGTCATCGGGCAGACCCGCGCCACGGGCCGCCTGCCGCGCGGGAGCCTGCCCCAGGTTCCCCTGCAGGACACAACCCATCATAACCTCCTGTACCCGTTCGGGCGCAACGCCCGCCTTTTGTAAAGCCCCGCTGATGGCGGCCGCGCCAAGCCGGGTTGCGGCAAGTTCTTTTAAGGCGCCGCCAAAACTGCCGATCGGCGTCCGTACGGCCGAGACAATGACCACTTCTTTATTCATTGTTTGATCACGATTTGGGCCGTAAGATAATAAAAACTAACAAATGTTAGTCCTACTCTCTTTTCAGCACCCGGTCCCTGAGGATCTCCTGCATCGCCGACTCGAAGTAATGCTGGCTCACGGGGACCTCCGCCGCACCCAGCTGCAGGACATTGCCCCGAATGCTTTTTATCCGGTCCTTATTGACGATAAAAGACTTGTGCACCTTGACGAAACGGCCGGCAGGCAGATGGGCAAGCACCCCCTTCATCGTCAGGTATACTATCAGCGGGCGGGCACGGGTATGCAGCACGATATAATTGGTCATCGCTTCGACGTATTCCAGCTCTTCATACAGCACCTTTACCAGGCTGCCGTCGCATTTGACGAAGAAGTGATCGGCTTTTTGCCCAGCCGCCGGAAGAACCCGTTCCCCGTATTTGCTCCGGGCCTTGTTGCAGGCCCGCAGAAAGCGTTCGAAGGAAAACGGCTTTACGAGATAGTCCACCACATCCAGCTCGAAGCCGTCCAGCGCATATTCGGCATAGGCCGTCGTAATGATGACCATGGGCTGATAGAACCGGCCGGCCGATGCGCGAAGGAATTCGATGCCGCTGAGCTTGGGCATATTGATATCGAGGAACAGCAGGTCCACCTGTCCGCTGCCCAACAGGGCATCGGCCTTCAGCGGGTTCTCCGCCATACCGGCCAGCTCGAGGAATTCGATGTCCTCGAGATACTCCTTGATCACCTTCCGGGCCACCGGCTCATCGTCGACTATAACGGCTCTCAGCAACATGGGTCTTTATGTTTAAGCGTAAACGAACTTCAAACGATTCACCGCCATCGGTGATCTCCAGCTGATGCCTGCCGGGGTATTGCAGGTCGAGGCGCCGCCGCGCGTTGGCGATGCCGATACCCCCCTTCTCCATTTCCAGCCGCACCATTCCCTCGTCCTTCGTGTTGTAGGCCCGGAAAAGCAGGTCTCCCTCGTCGCGGTGCAGCGCGATGACGACGGTATTCTCCCGGTCCTCGTGATTGCTGACATACTTGAAGGCGTTCTCCACAAAGGTGATCAGCAGCAATGGCGCGATGGTGAAGCCGTGGATGTCATCGGGGATATCGACCACTACTTCCAGGTTCTCATCCTTCCGCTCCTGCTGGAGCGCGACATAGTTGCGGATATACTGCACTTCCTTTTCGATGACGATATTGTCCACGTCGCATTCATACAATTGGTAACGCAACATCTCCGAGAAACTGAGCAGCATCGTCCTGGCTTTACCGTTCTTCCGGTCGATATGCCCATAGATGGAATTGATGGAATTGAATAAAAAGTGGGGATTGAACTGCGCTTTCAGGAAATCCAGCTCGTTACGGATCCTCTGCTTTTCCATATTGTCCAGGTACTGCCGGAACCAGATCTTTTCCAGCACCAGCCGGATGGACACCAGGAAGATGACCCAGATGAAGATGTTCAGGAAGCTGTCGCGGAATACCGTCGCGGCATCGGGAACGGGAGAGCCGGGCCGGAAAAAATGCACCTGCAGCCAGATGGCCAGCGGAGTCCGCAACAGGGCGGTTATGGCAATGGCCGCCGGCAGAAAGAGGGCAAAGGCCAGGTATCTCTTCCGGTTGAGGAGCTTTGGGATGGCGAAATGTAGCTGGGCATAGTAATTGGCCGCCACGAAGAGGAGATAACAGAATTGCACCGTCAGCGTCCGCGTAACCGTGAACACCCGGTCGCGGAACAGGGTGACCCAGCACAGGTAGAGGCCGACCCATAGCCCGATGGATATCCAGATATTGTTTCGCTTCATTGGCCCCCCAAAGGTAGATGGCATGCCCCCGAAACAAAGAGAAATTACATGAAAGGAGCGAAATCCTTGATAACTTGGGGCCATGAAAGCAGCGACCATCCACGAGATCAAACAGGAGCTCCAATCCCTCCCCCCGGCCCGCCTGTCCGAACTATGCCTGCGGCTCGCAAAATTCAAGAAGGACAACAAAGAGCTCCTCACGTTCCTGCTTTTTGAAGCCGCGGATGAAGCGGCTTACATCGCGGGCATCAAAAAGAGCATCGATGACGAATTTGAAGGGTTGCCCAAACCCAATCTCTACCTGACAAAAAAAAGCCTGCGGAAAGTGCTGCGGGTCACGGCCAAACAGATACGCTATACCGGCTCCCCGCAGGCGGAGGTCGAGCTGCTCACTTATTTTCTTCGTAAGCTGAATACCAGCGGCATCGCCTACCGGGATAGTCCAGTGCTGGTCAATCTCTACCGCACCCAGCTGAAAAAAGTGCGTGGCGTGATCGATGGGCTGCATGAGGACCTCCAATACGACTATCTCCGGGAATTGAAGGGGCTCGAGTGATAAATTAGTATCAGGAAATAGTAAAAAATCACAGCCGCGGTCTTGGGTTACGGCCTATCTTTATTCATTATGAAAATACGCCATATCCCCTTTATGCCTTTATTTCTCCTGGTCCTTGCGGCGGGCGCCCAAACCCCCGCCGATCGCCAAAAAGTAGAGAACCTGCTCCGGCAGATGACGATCGACGAAAAGATCGGGCAGATGACGCAGGTAACCCTCGGCGTCGTTTCGACCCCGCAAGACGGCGTGCTCGATCCCGCAGCGCTGGCAAAGGCCATCGGCGAATACAAGGTCGGCTCTATCCTCAATGTCACCAACCATGCCCTTACGGCGGAGCAATGGCGGACCGTACAGGCGCAGATACAGGACGAGGCGAAGAAGACCCGGCTGAAGATCCCGGTCATCTATGGACTCGACGGGATCCATGGCCAGACCTATACCCTCGACGCCACGCTGTTCCCCCAGAATATCGGGATGGCCGCCGCGCGTGATCCGGAGCTCGTTGCCGCCGCAGCAAAAGTGACGGCAAAGGAGCTGCGGGCTTCCGGCGTCCGGTGGAATTTTGCGCCGGTGCTGGACTGCGGCCGGCAGCCGCTCTGGTCCCGCTTCCCTGAAACCTATGGCGAAGACGTCTATATCGGCAAGACCTTCGGCGTCACGGCGATCAAAGCCTATGAGGAGGATGGTCTGAAGAATCCTACCGCCGTCGCCAGCTGCATGAAGCATTACCTGGCCTATTCCGCCTCCCGCACCGGGAAGGATCGCACGCCGATCTATCTTCCCGAGATCGAGATGCGGGAATACTATCTGCCCCAGTTCCGCGCTGCAGTGAAGGCAGGGGCCTCGACGCTGATGGTCAACTCCTCCGAGATCAATGGCACCCCAGTGCATGCAAGCAAATACCTTTTGACCGACGTCCTCCGGAAACAGCTGGGATTCCAGGGCGTGATCGTCACCGACTGGGAAGACATCATCCGGCTGCATACGCGCCACAATGTCGCCCCCACGCCCCGCGCGGCGGTCGTGATGGCCGTCAATGCCGGTATCGACATGAGCATGGTCCCAACCGATTTTTCCTTTTTTATCCTGCTGAAGGAGGCCGTGCAAAAGGGTGAAGTATCGCTGAGCCGGATCGACGACGCCGTCCGGCGTATCCTGTTGCTGAAGGCCAAAGTCGGGCTCTTCGACAATCCTTATCCCGAGCCCGCTGCCGCGGCCAATTTTGCGCTGCCGGAATACCAGCAGCTGGCGCTGCGCGCGGCCCATGAGGCGATGACCCTGCTGAAGAACGAGGAGGACTTCCTCCCGCTGCGCGCCGGCATGCATTTATTGGTAGCGGGCCCCGCAGCCCGGAGCATCAGCGCCCTGAACGGATGTTGGAGCTACACCTGGCAGGGGAAGGAAGAACAATGGTATCCTGCCGGCAGCAAGACGATCTACGATGCCTTGGCCGAAAAATTTGGCGCCGATCATGTGACCACGACGGCAGCGGCCGGGTTCACCAGCGCCGCGAACTATGATACTACGGCGTTAAAGGCTGCGGCGGCGGGCTCGGATGCCATTGTGCTTTGCCTCGGCGAGAATGCTTACGCCGAGAGTCCCGGCACCATCGGCGATCTCGCGCTGCCCGACGACCAGAAGGCCCTTGCGCGCGCGGCGGCATCGACCGGCAAACCGGTGATCTTCGTATTGACCGAGGGAAGACCGCGATTCATCACCGATATCGCCCCCCTTGCGAAGGGTATCCTGCTGGCTTATTGGAGCGGGCGAAAAGCGGCCGAAGCGATCAGCGATGTCCTTGCCGGTGACTATAACCCCGACGGCCGGCTGCCTTATAGCTATCCCCGCAGCAGCGGCGAGATGGTGCTGTATGACCGGAAGCCGACGGAAGATATCCGTGAGATCTTCAATTCGGATATGACGATGGACGGGTATAAGCCGATGTGGCCTTTTGGCTGGGGGCTCACCTATACGCATTTTGATTATAGCGATCTCCGGCTCAGCAGCGCCGTTTTAAGCGGCGCCGGGAAGCTGACGGTCAGTGTAACGGTGAAGAATAGCGGCAGCCGCGATGGGAAACACACAGTCGAGCTTTATACCCGGCAGCATTATGCCAGCATCACGCCGAACATGCGGCGGCTACGTGCCTTCAAAAAGATCTTCCTGAAAGCAGGCGATTCACAGACAGTCAGCTTTACGCTGGATCGCGATGATCTCGCCTTTGTCAACGCGGCGCAGAAGACGGTGACGGAACCCGGAGATTTCGATGTGTATATCGGGAATAGGAAGGCGGGCTTTTCTTACAAGGCTCAATAACCCCATTTCTTCATGATATCGAGGTCATCCTTGCAGGAATCGAAGGGATCCTTGCCCTGGTAGGACTCCTGTTCGATGATGAAATACTTCGTCCCGTTCTTGCGGCCCACATCGCATACCTGTTTGGTATTGACGATACCCTGCCCGAGGATCGTGCTCTCGTACTTCTCGTTCCCCGACGTCGCCTTTATCTCGTCCTTGACGTGCATCAGTTCGAAACGGTCGGGATACTGCATCACGATGGCGATGGCGATCGCTCCGCCGTTATAGAGATTGCCCATATCGAGCTGCTGGGCCACCAGAGCCGGATCGGTGTTCTTCATGATGATGTCGAAAACCTTCTGGTTATTGAGAACGGTATTGAACTCGAAATCGTGGTTGTGATATCCGAATTTCATCCCATGGGCCTTGCACAGCTCGCCGGCCTTGCCGAAGAGCTCGATAAAGCGCATGAGATCGTCATAGCTTTTGCGCACGCTTTCATCGATCCAGGGACTGATGACGTATTTCTGTCCGGCGACGGCGGCGTCTTCGACGAGCTTCTTCCACTCATCGGTAAATTCCTTCTTTGCCGGGTCGTAGTCCTTGGGGTCGAGCCGCGTATGGCCGCTGTGCATCTTCAATCCATACCCGTCCAGCAGGGTCCTGAACTCTTTTGCGCCGTAGCCATAGAACTTACCATTACCATACCCGGCGTGCTCGACGTATTTGTAGCCCATATCGGCCAGCTTTTTCAGGCTGCCCGAGGGGTCTTTCCGCATAGCATCGCGAACGGAATAGAGCTGAACGCCGACCATTTCTCTTTTAAAGGCTGATGCGAAAGATGTCCCAGGGAGAAAACCGGCGGCAGCTACGGCCAGGGTGCTGTTCTTCAGGAAGGTTCTGCGAGAGTAGTTCATATGATAGCGAATGTAATTTTTTTTGCTCCGGGGGCCAAAAAAATTATGGAAATCCTCCTTTTCGTTATCTTACCCGGTTATCCAACATCGATTACCCATGATCAGATCCTTCTCCTTCTTGTGCCTGCTTTCTTGTCTCCTGGCCGCCCGGGACGGATTCGCAGCCACCGACTCCCTCCCCTCGCCCTGCCTGCAAACAGCTGAAAAACTGCTGGATGAGGTGCTCGGATTCATGCAAAAGACCTACTACCGCAAGAGCGAGGTATCCTGGCCGGACCTGACGAAGAAGGCCCATGAACAGCTTCGCAGTGCGGGCAGCTGCGAGGATGCCTATTCTTCGATCAGCTGGTGCTTCAAAGAATTGAACGAACGTCATAGTTTCGTGATGCCGGCCGACAGGGTGGCCCGGTATATCGGGGATGAGGACGCCGATATACCGCCCAACCTGGCGCAGCTGGTGGGGGAGATCAGGGGCGAATGGCTGCAGGACAGCATCGGCTACCTCACCATACCCTGGGTACAAACGGAGGACTCACTGATCTGTCAACGCATCGCCGACAGCCTCCAGACCGTCATCGCCCGGCTCGACTCCCGGGGGATCTCCCGCTGGATCATCGATCTCCGGAAGAACTCCGGCGGCAATATGTGGCCGATGCTGACCGGTCTTGGTCCCTTGCTGGGCGATGGCATATACGGCTATTTTGTCGGTTCCAATGAGCGCGTTCCGATCTCCTATCGCGACGGTTCGGCCATCCAGGGCCGCCATGTCCGGTGCCGGGTAAGCCATACCGGCTATCGCACTCTTCATAAACATCCGGCCATCGTCGTGCTGACCGGCCGGCGGACGGTCAGCGCAGGGGAGACGGTCGCCCTTGCCTTCCGCGGCATGGAACAAGCCTACCTCATAGGTGAGCCCACCGCGGGACTGACGACGGCCAACGCCACCTATTCCCTCTCCGATAAATCGATGCTGGTGCTGAGCGTCTGCCAGGAGGCCGACCGCACCGGCCGCGTTTGCGAAGGCAGCATCCAGCCGGACCGCGTCATCGCCGCCAATTCGCACACCGCCGGAGAGGACGCGGCCAAGACCGCGGCGATCAATTGGCTGATGACTAAATAGTGAGTGGACGACATTTGCGGGAATCCCCTAATTTTAGGGAAATACCGCTAATGATAAGAATTGCGCTTCGCGGCGTTGGTGTTGTCGGCCTTATATGCCTCTTTTTAGCCTGTAACCAGGGAGGCGGCGCCTCATCCGGCACGGACGCCGGCCTGGCCGGCTTCAGCAAGGATAGTCTCGCCGCATCCATCAAGACGCTGTCCTCCGACGAGTTCCAGGGCCGCCGCCCATTTACGGCGGGTGAAACGAAGACCATCGACTATCTCGTCAACGCCTATACCGCCCTCGGCCTCGAGCCCGGTAACGGAAACAGTTATACGCAGGACGTACCGCTGGTGGAGATCAGCCCCTCGGCGCCCTCATCGCTGGCCTTCCACTCGCCGAAGGGAGACCTGTCCCTGCAAAACCTCACCGATTTCGTCACCTGGACCGAACGGCCCGATACGCTCGACGCCCTGAACAGCAACGAGGTGGTCTTTGCCGGATTTGGCATCGTAGCACCGGAATATAACTGGAATGACTATTCGGGATTGAATGTGAAAGGGAAAACGGTCATCGTAATGGTGAACGATCCGGGCTTTTACGACTCCACGCTTTTCAAAGGGCACACGATGACCTATTATGGCCGCTGGACCTATAAATATGAAGAAGCGGCCCGCCAGGGCGCCGGCGCCTGCCTTATCATTCACAACACCGCTGCCGCCTCCTACCCTTTCCAAGTAGTGCAGTCGTCCAACGGCGGCGTAAAGCTTCACCTCGACACCCGCGACAACCCCTCCTACCAACTGACGCTGCAGGGATGGATCACGGAGCCGGCCGCGATGAAGCTGCTGGCGGCGGCAGGAAGGGACAGCAGCCTGCTGAAGCAGGCGCAACGCCCGGGCTTCAAGGCCGTATCGTTACCCTTGACGCTTACGGGCGCCGTCCATGCGAAAGAAGTGTACAACAAGTCGCACAATATCATCGCAAAAATTACCGGCAGCAAATATCCGAACGAATACGTCGTCTTCTCCGCGCACTGGGATCATCTCGGCATCGGCAAACCCGATGCGAAAGGCGACTCCATTTATAACGGCGCCGCCGACAACGCCAGCGGCACGGCCGCCCTGTTACAGATCGCACGCGCGTTCAAAGGTCTTCCCGAAGCGCCGGAGCGGACGGTCCTCTTCCTATCGGTGACGGCCGAAGAGCAGGGGCTGCTGGGCTCGGCCTGGTATGCTCAGCATCCGGTCTATCCCCTTGCCACAACGGTTGCCGATCTCAACATCGATGTGATCAACACCTATGGACCCACAAAGGATATTACTTACAGCGGCAAGGGGCAATCCGATCTGGAGGATTCGCTCGCCGAAGAGATGAAGAAGCATGGCCGCTATGTTGCCCCCGAGGACCATCCGGAGGCCGGTCACTACTTCCGTTCGGACCACTTCAATTTCGCCCGCGCCGGCGTTCCCTCGCTGACGGCGGACGGTGGCGTCGATGACGTCGCAAAGGGAACGGCCTTTGGAAAACAAAAGCACGACGAATACACGAGCCGGCGCTATCACCAACCTTCCGACGAATACGATCCGAACAGCTGGAACCTGCAGGGTGGATTGGAAGATATCGAAGCAGTCTACGACATCGGGCTCCATCTCGCCGATAGCCATGGTTGGCCGCAATGGAAAGCGGGCAGCGAGTTCAAGGCGATCCGCGACAAGACGACAGCGGAGCGAAAATAATTTTTTGTTTGCTGATTTGCTAAACCACTAAATTTACCCTTTATCTATACATTAAGATGGGAGACCTTCAAATTAAAAAACAACCCAGGAAATACGATGCCGTGATCGTAGGTTCGGGTGCGGGCGGCGGAATGGCCGCCTATGTGCTTGCCAATGCGGGGCTGAGTGTTTGCCTGCTGGAAGCAGGACCGATGTTCGATCCGAAGAAAGACAGCAATCAATTAAAGAATCCCTGGGAGTCGCCACGGCGCGGAGCCAGTACGAAGTACCGGCCCTTTGGCGATTTCGACGGTTGCTATTGGGGATGGGAAGTAGAGGGAGAGCCTTATACGCAGACGCATAACAAGGGAACGACCCCCTGGGAGTGGTGGCGTGCGCGGATGCTGGGCGGCCGGACCAATCACTGGGGACGGATATCGCTTCGTTTTGGTCCGAAGGATTTCAAGCGGCGCAGCATCGATGGACTGGGCGACGACTGGCCGATCGGTTACGAGGATGTCAAGCCCTACTACGACAAGATCGATAAATTGCTGGGCGTGTTCGGGACGAACGAGGGATTGCCCAATGATCCGGACGGTTTTTTCCTTCCCCCGCCGAAGCCCCGGCTGCATGAACTGATGATCAAGAAAGCGGGCGCCGCCGCCGGTGTACCCGTGATCCCCTCACGCCTTTCGATCCTGACCAAGGTAACACCGGACCTCGGCCCCGGGAGGAACCAGTGCTTTTTCTGTTCGCAATGCGGCCGCAGTTGCAAGGTCTACGGTGACTTTTCGTCTTCCTCCTGTCTGGTGATCCCGGCATTGAAGACCGGCAAGGTCGATCTCGTTACCAATGCGATGGCGCGCGAAGTATTGACCGACAAGGAAGGCCTCGCGACCGGCGTCTCCTATATAAACAAGGAAGACATGCAGGAATACCAGGTGAGCGGACGGACGGTGATCCTCGCAGCCAGCGCCTGTGAAAGCGCGAGGTTGCTGCTGAACTCCAAGTCGGAGCGTCATCCCAACGGGTTGGCCAACGGCAGCAATGTCGTCGGAAAATACCTGCACGACTCTACCGGCTCCGATGCGGGCGGGATCATTCCCGAACTGTTCGACCGGAAAAGATACAACGAGGACGGTGTGGGCGGGATGCATGTCTATGCTCCCTGGTGGCTGGATAACAAGAAGCTGGATTTCCCCCGCGGTTACCACATCGAGTTCGGCGGCGGCTTCGGCATGCCCCTCTATGGTTTTTCCTGGGGTATCGAAAACATGAACGGCCAGTTCAAGGTCAAAGGCAAGGTAAAGGAAGCCGGCGGCTATGGAGCCTCGCTCAAAGAGGATTATCGCTATTTCTTCGGCGCGCATGTGGGCATGGCCGGCCGTGGCGAAGCTGTCGCCAATATCAACAACTACTGCGAGATCGACCCCAATGTCGTTGACAGATACGGCATCCCCGTTCTGCGGTTCAACACCAGCCACTCCGAACACGAGATCAAGCAGGCGAAACACATGCAGGAGACCTTTGCGGAGATCCTGCATCAGATGGGCGCAGTACAGACCTGGGGACATGAAAACAATAAGGACAACAATTATGGTTTGCATGCGCCCGGCAATATTATCCATGAAGCAGGTTCCGTCCGGATGGGCAACGACCCGAAGACGGCGCCGCTGAACAAGTGGAACCAGGCGCATGAATGCAAGAACTTGTTTTGCATGGACGGCGGTCCCTTTGTATCGCAAGCCGACAAAAACATCACGTGGACGATCCTGGCGCTCTCGATGCGCGCCAGCGAACATCTCGTCGACGAACTGAAAAAGCAAAATCTCTAAGACTATGGACAGAAGAAAATCAATAAAGGCGCTGATCGTTGGAACGGTATCGACCGGGGTGCTGGTCGAAGCCTGTAAGACCGATGACAAGAAGGCGCCGGAGACCGCAGCGGAAGCAGTGAAAGAAGGCGCCGCTCCGACGATCAACCGGATGAAGGAAGAGACCGAACATGAGAAAGAGGTGGTTTCAAAAACCTTCTTTACGCCCGACGAGATGACGACGATAACGATCCTCGGTGATATCATCATCCCAAAGGACGAGGTGAGCGGCAGCGCCTCCGATGCCGGCGTGCCTGCCTTCATCGAATACATCGTAAAGGAAAAGCCGGAACACCAGACGCCGATGCGCGGCGGGTTACGCTGGCTCGATGTGCAATGTCTCAACCGTTTTGGGAAGCAATTCAAGGATTGCTCACAGCCGCAGCAGATGGTGCTGGTGGATGCCATCGCCTTCCCCAGGAAAGCAAAGCCGGAAATGGCGCAGGGTGTGGCGTTCTTCAGCCTGATGCGCAATCTCACAGCGTCGGGTTTCTATACCTCGGAGATCGGGGTAAAGGACATCGGTTATATCGGTAATGTTCCCAATCAGTGGAACGGTGTGCCGGAAGACGTGCTGAAGCAGCATGGACTGGCCTACACGGAGAAAGAGTTGCGTGAATGTTACGATCCGACAAAAGCATAAAGAGAAGAGGCCGTCTAAAGACGGCCTCTTCTCTTTTATAGAAATAGCAAGCAACGATTAGTTGAAGATCGGCTTGAAATAATATCCCTCTTCACTGAGGACAAAGCTGTTCGGAACAAAGCTCAACAGGGATTTCTTAACCATATCGGTAGCTTCCTGTTGATAGTGCGTGCCCACCTCGGGAGTCTTCATCGCAAACTGCCAGCTTTGAATTTTCAAGAGGGCGATACGGCTTTCCTGGAGAAGGTAATTTTCTTGACGACGGAACTCTTCAGCCAGGTAGTTCTGATTGTTCTGTATGTACGGGGTCATAGGGATTGCATCAGTTTTATTAGAATATTGGATTTGTGGCAGCAGGCCCAGGCCTGCCTCATATGGAAAACGCCGGTGGCGCTGCTAAATTGTGTGGTCCGGCCCATTTTGTCCTTCCGCCGGAATTTTTTTCCCATCGGGGGACGATCCTGGGCCAGAACCAAGATACATGAGGTTTATTTTCAATGGATTGCGTTTTGGCACCCGATTAGTATGACATAGATCAAACAGTTCTTCCAAAACAACGGTTCAACTCAAGATATTACCTTCCAACGTTTGACGGCCATCAATAGTTAAAGGTTTTTTTCAGGCTTACAGGTTCTTCTACAAAAAATTAAAAGGCCCCCATACCAAAAAGTGGGGGCCTTCTAATTTTATCTAATGTCCGGGGCGCGCTATCGCGCTTCCGGGATAAAAAGCCCTTTGCTTCCGCGAGGGGCTTTTTATTTACCGGATCAGCAACGCGGTTCCTTTTTGAAAGACGGGTTTCCCCGAGTCATGATCGACGTATTGGAGGAACCAGACGTAGGCGCCTGCCGGCTGCCTGTCGCCGTGAAAGGTCCCATCCCACTTCTGCTGCCAGTCATGTGATTCGAAGACCATTAACCCGAAACGGTTAAAGACTTTAAAGGTCAGATTGTCGGCTTTGTAGGCATTCAGCGGGTAGAGATAATCATTCAATCCGTCGCCGTTGGGAGTGAAGGCATTGGGAACCGCGATATAACAGCTGCGGAGAACATCGATCGATTGTACGGCCGTATCATAGCAGCCGATAGCATTGCCGACTATCAGCGTAACGGTATAGACCGTCTCGATCCCCGTCAGCGGATAAAGATGCGACGGCGGTGTCGCGCCGCTAAAGCCGGAACCGTCGCCAAAGTCCCAGGTGAATGAGTTCAGGTCGCCGGTGCTTTTGTTGAGATAACCGGCCTCATCCTTCGGGCAGAGAATATTGGGAACTTCCAATCCTGCCTTGATCGCATTTCCCAGCAGGGGTGAAAAATTCAAAGTATCCGAACAATAGCCGTTGGAAACAGTCAGCTGGACGTTCTTGGTCCCGAAAACGGAGTAGATCCGGGGTGGCGGATTCTCAAGGCGGCTGGTGTCAGTGCCGTCGAAGATCCACTGCCATTGATTGACCCCGTCGGCATCGGGATACTGGTATATTATGGTATCCGCCCTGCACCCCAGCAGGATCTGATCGGTCATCAGCTTCGCCGACACGGTGTCGCCCGTGGTGAAGGGAAGGCTGCCCGGAGGGCTTAGGAAGCCGCATTCGTCGACCAGCGTGTTACCGTCGCTGCCGGGGGCCAGGAAAATGCGATAACTGCCGGCTTTCACGAGGGGCGCTGAAAGTTTGACCATCACGCGGTAGGTCCTGTTGCCGGTATCGCACTGGCCATAGGCGCCGATGACCGTCACCGGTGTGCTGCCCTGCACGGTAAAATCGGACCCGTCGCTTGCGATCGTCGAGCATTCGATCTCCTTCTTGAACACCAGTTGCAGGACATCGGGGGCGCAGCCGACGGGGGCGATGCTGTCCATCGGTGTCGGTCCGGGCGGGACCATATGAAAGATGGCGGTCTGACCTACAGGCACCGGCGTCCCGCAGATATCGAGTAGCGTATTGCCATCCGTTCCGCTACGGGTGGTGATCGAATAGTCGCCGGGGGACAGGGGGCCGTTTGTGACGACGACGAGTGTGTCGAGGGCAAAGCCCGCACAGTTGACGGCATAGGCGCCGACGATCTTCACGCCTGCCGGCAACGGCGAAAGGACGAAATCGCTGCCGTCTGCGGCCAGTGTAGAACACGCCATCTCTTTGTTCAACGCGATCCTAATGCGGGAGCCGTCGCAGATCGGGCTGGCCGAACTCATCGCCGGTGGCGTCGTGTCCGTGATGCTGGCGGTGCCTCCACTGAAAGACAGCTTGTAGCCGCTTTGATCGCTTCCGCTAAAGTGGCTGACCATAAGCAGGTATTGATGCCCCTGGATCAGGGTGGGCATTTTGCTGAAGATCGGCGGATTGGTGATGCGACCGTTGATTCTCGACGATGCGCATTCGTAAAGGGCGTTCGCCGAAGCCGATGTGCCGGTATTTCCCGTCAGACCCGACCAGTTGGAGGCCACGACCTGGGCGGCGTTGGAGAAGACTGCATCGGGGGACTGGCCGGTGACGTCGAACAACTCCCAATCGTAGTCATCGTCATGGTTATTGGGGTTGATAAGAAAACCAAGGGTACCCGCGGTAAAGCAGGTGAACTTGTACCAATATGGGTTTAAATCAAAATAAGTGACCCCATCGCCACTACAGGTTGGTGCCGGCACCACCCCGTTCGAGCACGGTGGGACGCTGGACTGACTAAAGACACTGCTGCCGCAAACGGGGAAGGCGGTGGCGGGTGTCTGACCGAGAGCCGTGCAAGCCTGCGCCCTACCCTCCTTTGCGGGTGCAAGAAGGCCTGCTAAAATTAAAGCAACGATAAGCAGTCGATTTGTGCGCATGGGTGCCCGGCGTTATTCAGAAGACGAGGTTATCGGTCCGACGGTTGTCTACCCGGTCCCTTTGGCCCCTGAAACAGCAAAAATTCGTCCATTTTTGGCATTTTCCCCCTATTTTTGCCGTCCCTTAAGCCATCCGCAATAATATTAACGATTGCCGTGATGAAAAGGCTGTTTAAGGTCTACAACTTATGGACAAATTGATTTACGTAGTTCCCATCCTTGGCGCCATCGGCCTCCTTTTCACATTTGTCAAGTACTCGTGGGTGTCGAAGCAGGATCCCGGCAATCCCCGGATGCAGGAGATCAGTGCCCACATCGCGGAGGGCGCGATGGCCTTCCTGAAAGCAGAATGGAAGATCCTTTCCTACTTCGTCATCATAGCGGCCATTCTTCTGGCCCTGATGGGAACGACCAATCCCAATTCGCACTGGGCCATTGCCGTTGCCTTCGTGATCGGCGCAGTCCTCAGCGCCACCGCAGGTTATATCGGAATGCGCAGCGCTACCAAGGCCAATGTTCGTACCGCGCACGCAGCCCGCACGAGTCTCAGCCAGGCATTGAAGGTATCCTTCAACGGCGGGTCCGCCATGGGTTTTGGTGTCGCCGGTCTTGCCGTTCTCGGCCTGGGCGGACTCTTTATCATACTAAAAGCCATCTTCGCACCGGAGGCCGGCGTCAACTCGGAAGAAATGAAACGCACGATCGAAGTGCTGACGGGTTTTTCACTGGGCGCCGAATCGATCGCGCTCTTCGCCCGTGTCGGCGGTGGCATCTATACCAAAGCGGCCGATGTCGGCGCCGACCTTGTCGGTAAGGTCGAGGCAGGCATCCCCGAGGATGACCCGCGTAATCCTGCGACGATCGCCGATAACGTCGGCGACAACGTCGGCGATGTTGCCGGGATGGGCGCCGATCTCTTCGGCAGCTATGTAGCCACCGTGCTTGCAACGATGGTATTGGGCCAGGAGACGGTTGCCGACGATAATTTCGGCGGCATGTCCCCCATCCTGCTCCCCATGCTGATCGCGGGCATCGGGATCATCTTCAGCATCATCGGCACGCTGTTCGTACGGATCGGTGAAAATGCCGGCGTCAACACCCATACCGTTCAGAAGGCTCTCAATATGGGCAACTGGGGTTCGATCATCCTGACGGCTCTCGCCTGTATCGGGTTGGTCTATTATATCCTTCCCGAAACGATGACCCTTCGCGGCACCGAGTTCACCAAATGGGGCGTGCTGGGCGCCATCGGCGTCGGTCTGCTGGTCGGTACGCTGATGAGCATCATCACAGAATATTATACGGCGATGGGTAAGCCCCCCGTGCTGAGCATCATCCGTCAGTCGGCCACCGGCCATGCCACCAACGTTATCGGCGGTCTGGCGATGGGGATGCAGTCCACCTTCCTGCCGATCCTCGTGTTGGCGGGTGGCATCTGGGGTTCCTTTGCCTGCGCCGGTCTCTATGGCGTGGCGATCGCTGCCGCCGGGATGATGGCCACTACGGCCATGCAGTTGGCCATCGACGCCTTTGGGCCCATCGCGGACAATGCCGGCGGAATCGCGGAAATGAGCGAACTGCCCAAGGAAGTCCGGGAAAAGACCGACGTCCTCGATGCCGTGGGAAATACGACGGCAGCTACAGGTAAAGGTTTTGCTATCGCTTCCGCGGCCCTCACCGCCCTGGCCCTTTTCGCCGCCTTTGTTGGCGTAGCCGGTATCCAGGGTATCGATATCTATAAGGCAAAAGTGCTGGCAAGCCTCTTCGTTGGCGGCATGATCCCCTTTATTTTTTCTTCGCTGGCGATCCAGGCCGTTGGCCAGGCCGCCATGGCGATGGTGGAGGAGGTAAGACGGCAGTTCAGAACCATTCCCGGCATCATGGAGGGAACCGGCAAACCTGAATATGATAAGTGTGTGGCCATCTCCACCCAGGCTTCGATCAAGAAGATGATCCTGCCCGGAGCCATTGCCATCCTTTTCCCGCTGATCATCGGGTTCCTGCTGGGCCCCGAAGCGCTTGGCGGATTCCTGGCCGGCGCCACCGTCAGCGGCGTATTGATGGGCATCTTCCAGAACAATGCCGGCGGCGCCTGGGACAATGCCAAGAAATCCTTCGAGAAAGGCGTCGAGATCAATGGGGAAATCCACTATAAGAAATCCGATCCGCACAAGGCTTCCGTCACCGGGGACACCGTCGGCGATCCCTTCAAGGATACTTCCGGTCCTTCGATGAATATCCTGATCAAGCTGATGTCCATCGTTTCGCTGGTCATCGCCCCAACGCTCGCCACCCTTTTTCACACCCGCGATGAGGGAGCCGCTATGCGCAAGACGCCCAGGATGGAGAAGACGGTCGTGATCGCACCGGCGCCTCGAACAAGCGTTAATCTCCGTTAACAAAAAAAACTAAAAGATTTTTTAGTAAAATCGGAGCAACCGATTATCTTTACAATCTGACACTAATCAGATCCAAATACCGAAGTCGCCGTGTTTCTACACGGGGGCTTTTTTTTTGGAAAAAACCTAAACCAGTCTTATGCTTGCCACCCCGGGACCAACCCTTGCGTTCGTCGTTGCGATGCTTACCGCCACGGTTATCGGCTGCTCGCCCAAAGCCGGCTCATCGGTAACCGACAATTCCTTACCTCCTTTGACCGAAGACAAACCAGTCCTTGTCCTGGACGCGAACCGGACCTTACCGGATGGATGCCGAAAGATCGGCAACCTCACGGCCGATGCGGGCGGTGCCGAATGCCACTATAGCACAGTGATCGCCAACGCCCAGACCCAGGCCCGGAAAATGGGCGGAAATATCCTGAAGATCACCCGGTACTGGGAACCGGCCATGGGAAACCCCTGCTACAAGATCAGGGCGGATGTCCTTTTCTCGGCCGACGCCGACCAGCTGGCAGCGGCGGATCAGGCCCGGAAGGACTCCCTTCATCGGGCTAAATTCGGCGACCACCCCAATTACGCTATTTTATATGCCTACCGGCCAAGCGGCGTGGGACCGCTTATCGGCTACAACCTCCACCTCGGGGACTCCGTTATCTGCCGGATGAAGAATAACAGCAAGTATGAGATCCGGCTTTATAAAGAAGGGCCGACAACCCTTTGGGCCAGCAAGGAAAGTAAGTCTTCCATTCCGCTGACCGTGAAATTCGGCGAAGAATACTATTTAAAATGCGTGCTTCTAATGGGTGCCTTTGTGGGCGAACCACGGCTCGGGCTGATCGCCAAAGGCCCGGGTGAGACGACCTACGAGTCGATAAAATAATTTAACGAGTTATTTACGAAATATATCGTAATTTGAATTCCAAATATTCCAACATGTCGACGAAGACAATAAAACCCACGGAAAGTGAGCTCGAGATCCTGCAGGTTCTTTGGGAAAAGGACAAGGCAAGCGTTCGGGAAGTGCACGAAGAACTGCTCAAGAACAAAGAAGCAGGCTATACGACCACGCTCAAGCTGATGCAGATCATGTATGAAAAGGGCCTGGTCAGCCGGGATGACACTTTCAAGACCCATATTTACAAGGCGTCTGTCAGCAAGGAAAAGACCCAGCAGCACCTGCTCGGGAAGATGATCAACAGCCTTTTCGGTGGTAGTTCCACGGAGCTGGTGCTCCAGGCCCTCGGCAACCATAAGGCCTCCGCGGCCGAGCTGGAAGAGATCCAACAGCTGTTGAATAATCTGAAAAAACAATAAACATGCATCTGTTGACCCAATCCGCCTTACTGCAAGCGCTGGGCTGGACGCTGGTGAATAGTCTTTGGCAAATGGCATTGCTCTGGTTTTGCTATTTAGGACTGACCCGGCTGTTCCACTCTGCGCCTTCGCATTTCCGGCATGGCCTCGCCCTGACCCTGTTGGGCTTTGGCGCATTGGGATCGATAGTCACGTTTACCGGCGCCTATTTTTTTGATGCCGCCGGCTGGGGAGTCGGCCAACACAGCGGCTGGGACCTGCTTTCTTCCGGCGCCTGGGGAACCGGCAACCGGCTGATGGCCGCGGTGCTTCCCTGGTGTTCCGCCCTTTACCTCCTCATCCTGGCCCTATTACTTGTCCGTTATTCGCATCAATACATCTATTCCTGGCGCCTCAGCTGCAGGGGCCTGACAAAGGTCCCGGCAGAGTTCCGGGTCTTCGTAGCTTCCACCCGCAGGCTGATGGGCATCCGGCGGGAGGTAAAGGCCTGGCTTTCCACCCGGGTGGACGTGCCGGTGACCCTGGGCCACCTGAAGCCCATCATCCTGCTGCCCGCAGCCATGATCGCTCATCTGACCACTGAGCAGGTGGAAGCCATCCTCGTCCACGAGCTGGCGCATATTCGAAGGAGAGATTACCTTGTAAATCTGCTTGTTACCATCGTCGAACTCATCTTTTTCTTTAATCCTTTCAGCCGATTGCTGATCCGGCAATTACAGAAAGAACGGGAACATTCCTGCGACGATGAGGTCCTGCAGTTCCGGTATGAACCGCACGCCTATGTCTCCGCCCTGCTTTCCCTGGCCCGGCAACACCGGCAGGGCCGGTTGGCGCTGGCGGCAACGGGCGGCGACGACCAGCTGCTCCTCCAGCGCGCCCGGAAGATCCTGCAGCAAAAACGCACGGACCGCCGGCCTGGCGCCCGGCCATTCGTCTTGTTGTTCTTGACGGCGGCCATCACCATCCTGAGTCTTTCGGCTCCAACCCGGCAACAACCGCTGGCGGTCCGGCGGCCACAAACGGCCGCACCTTTACAAGGGGAGCTGGCCTTTAACCCGATCATCATTAATAAGATCGGTGCGCCGGTGGTGGCGCCCAGCGTTTCGCACCCGAAGTCAAAGGCCGGGGACCATCCTTCCGCGAACCGAACCCGGCATCAAGAGGCCTCTCAGGATGAGGGTGATGAGAACACCCTGGCCTCCGTAGCAAGCGCGGACGCTCCTCAGGCGGCTGGGGTCTTTACCCAACCGGCAACGCTGACAATCATCGCCGCTCCCACCGCAAAGCGGGATAACTCCCTCGGAAAGGGGGAGACCGGCGGGGATGACGAGGACAATGAAACGGCAACCGATCTTCCCCCGATGGACAATCTCGTCTTCGTACCCAATTCAAGCTTTTCTTTTAAAATCATCGATACCCTCCGCCCGGAGGATAAACTCACCTGGATCGAGGAGTCTACCGAAAAGGAGATCCGCGGCCAGGTGATGCGGTTGCAAAGTGACCTCAAAGCCCAGCTTGCGTTATTGCGCAGCCAGGAGGCCCAGGCCAGAAGCATGGCCAACGCCTCTCAGCTGGAGCTGAAAAAGCTACTCAACCAACAGATCCAGATCCAGCAGATGTATCTCAAAAAGCTGGATGAGCTACACAACCGGATCAGGAAGACCCGGCGCCTCACGACTGTATATATCTAATCGCATTCTTTCCTTCGCAAAACACCAGGTCGAGGATCGATAAACCCGGCAGAAAACCCGTGCGCTCTTCGAACACCTGGTGGTACCGGGGCGCCTCGTTCCCCCAGCTTTCCCTGTTTTTCGGTAGCCATTTCCCCCGCTGATCAACCCCTTCATCCGGGCGGTAGTCCGTTTTATATTCCGTAGTTCCGCTGACCGTACGGGGCATCCCCAGCACCCGCAATACCCAATCCAGGCATTCCCGGTTCCAGTCCAACAGGTACCCGAACGGCCTCCGGTACAACTCCTCCAGTCCGTCCCGGTAGTACGAGAACCAGGGCGACCGGTTGTAACAGGAGACGATCGTCTTCCAGTGGTTGGCCTGCCAGGGCAACGAATCTGCAATTCTGACATCGCGTATAAGGGCCTTCTGATCCCTTCCATTGACCAGCGGAATGCTAAGGTCGATCACCCCTTCGGCTCCTGCGATCTGGCATCTATTGCGAAAACTCAATTTCTGATAGCTTTCGCATTGCTCAATAATGATATTTGAGATTTTATACGAACTTTTAAAGAAGATAACAGGTGGAAAATATTGACTTTCAGATATTAAGTTCATTTTCTTGTTTCAATTATAACAATTTTGTTCTAATTTCCATATTGGCGATCTTTGATTTGAAACCAGCCGGCAGATACCTATAAATTAATTGGAGTTTATGTTCATTAATATATTTAAAAACAATCAATTGCATTTAATTTATAAATACTATTCATAGTAGCAAGCCAAAATTGGGCTTTTTCGTATGTTCCACGGGCGAAAAGCCAAATTGCTTAGCAGCCGAAAAATGACCTCAATAAAAATACGAAACAAACATCAACAGAATGGGAGTGAAGGAAGCCGACTTCCGGCACCCACCACCCTACCCCATTCCTACACCTGGGCCGGACGAACATTCCGACATTCTGTCACTAAAAAAATCAAAGGTTGCTGTAACGTCGGACGATCCCGCCGAGTCCAAGAAGAAAACCAACCAGCATGTTGAAGAAGTCTTTCACCGTCGCGATCCGCAGTCTGTGGCGAAACAAAGCCATTTCGGCCATCCATGTTTTAGGTCTTGCCCTGGGCATCGCCACCTGTCTGCTGATCGTTCTTTTCATCCGGCATGAGTGGAGCTATGACCGGTACAATGTACAGGCGGACCGCATCGTCCGGGTGACCTTCGGCGGGCATATGAACGGTCACGATATAAAAGAGGCGAATGTGATGCCGCCGGTCGCCGCGACGATGAAAAAGGATTTTCCCGAGGTACTGGAAGCGACGCGGCTGAAGGCGGTGGGAGTCCACCGGATCAGCTATGGGACCAAAAGCTTTCGGGAAGACGCCCTGGCCTTTGTCGACTCCAATTTCTTCCGGGTGTTTACCCTGCCGCTGATCAAAGGTGATTTGAAGACGGTGCTGGCGCAACCCTATACGATTGTGATCACCCGGGCCATGGCCCTGAAGTATTTTGGCGACGAAAACCCGATAGGCAAGGTCCTCGACTTTACCGACGACCATCACACCCTCACGGTGACCGGTGTTATCGATGCCGTTCCGGAAGCCTCCCATTTTCATTTCGATTGCTTTGCATCGATGGCCAGCCTCCCGGAATCGAAGGAACCGACCTGGATGAGTTCCGGTTATTACACCTACCTGCTGCTGCCCGAAGGTTATGACCCCAAGAGGCTGCAGGCCAAGTTGCCGGGGATGGTCGAGAAATACATCGGCCCCCAGCTGCAGAAAGGCATGGGGGTCAGCCTGGCCCAGTTCAGGGCAGGCGGCAACGAGATCGGGTTTACCCTCCAGCCGCTGACCGATATCCATCTGCACAGCGACCTGACGGGCGACCTCTCAGCGCCCGGGGATATCCGGTATGTATATATTTTGGGGGCGGTGGCGGTGTTCATGCTGCTCATCGCTTGTATCAATTTTATGAACTTGAGTACTGCCGGGGCGACGAAAAGGGCCAAGGAGGTCGGTATCCGCAAAGTGCTGGGTTCGCTTCGCGGGCAGCTCGTGGGCCAATTCCTGGTCGAGTCCCTGTTGCTGACCGCCGTGGCGATGATCATCGGGCTGGCCCTGGTCGGGCTGAGCCTGCCCGCCTTCAGCCGGCTGGCCGGTCATGATCTCTCATTGGGGTGGACGGCCCTCCCCTGGTTATTGCCCGTCCTCGTTCTTTTCACCTTGCTGACCGGTCTGCTGGCAGGCGCCTACCCCGCCTTCTTCCTTTCCGCCTTCCGGCCCGTTGCGGTATTAAAAGGACTGTTCAAGGCAGGGAAGGGCAGCGCCGGCCTGCGAAGCAGCCTGGTGGTTTTCCAGTTCTTTATCTCCATCAGCCTGATGATCGGTACAGCGGTCGTCTACCGGCAGCTTTCCTATATCCAGCATAAGAAGCTGGGATACGACCGGGACCAGGTGGTGATCGTACCCGATATGTGGGCCCTGGGAGATGGACAGCCTTTTTACCGGCAGCAGCTGGCGAAGGATCCCCGGATCGCCAGCGTTGCCGCCTCCGGTTATCTGCCGGCAGGGAACTCCTACGGCAACAATTTCCTGGTCTATGCCGATAATCATAGCGACAAATTCGCCAATACCCTGCGCTACCAGGTGGACGAGCAATATATCCCGACCCTGGGGATGGAGATGAAGGCAGGCCGGAATTTTTCCAAAGCGTTCGGAGCCGACAGCACCGCCATCATCATCAACGAGACGGCCGCACAAAATTTTGGGTGGGGAGATAACGCCATCGGTCACTCCGTCACCGAGCCAAACCGGGACCGCCCGGCGACCACCTATCATGTCATCGGAGTGGTGAAGGATTTCCATTTCCGGAGTCTGCGGGAGATGATCACCCCACTGGTCATGACCCTGGGGGGAACGGAGGGGTCGTCCCTGATCATCCGGACGAAGACAAAGGATGTCGCCGACCTTCTGACCAGCCTGCGAAAGCAGTGGACCGATCAAAAGGCCCGCATCCCCTTTTCCTATAGTTTTTTGGACCAGCGTTTCCAGGATACCTACCAGGCTGAAATGAATATCGGGCGCATCCTCGGCATCTTTGCCGGGCTCACCATCTTTGTCGCCTGTCTCGGTCTTTTTGGCCTGGCCACCTTCACCGCCGAGCAACGGACCAGGGAGATCGGCATCCGGAAGGTGCTTGGCGCCAACATCGCCGGCATAGTAGCCCTGTTGTCCAGGGATTTTTTGCGCCTGGTCGTGCTCGCCTTCGGGATCGCTGCCCCGCTTGCCTGGTGGATGATGAATAAATGGTTGCAGGATTTCGCCTATCGCGCCACGATCGGCTGGTGGATATTTGCGCTGGCGGCGATGCTGGCCCTGATGATCACCCTGGCGACGGTGGGTTTTCGGGCGATCCGGGCGGCCCGCGCCAACCCGATCAACAGTTTGCGTAGCGAATAAAAAATAAACCCACCCCCTTCGGGGGTGGGTTTTTAGCTTAGCCTTTCTGATTACTCTGCCAGTTTATATTCTTGATTCCGTAGATCTTCCAGTTTCCGTTTGCCATAGGTCAGCCGGGCGATGACCACGAACAATACCGGTACGACAAAGATTGCCAGCGAGGTAGCAGCGAACATTCCACCGAGCACCGTCCAGCCGATGGTATTCCGCGCAACCGAGGAAGCGCCCGTAGCCAGCGCCAGGGGCAGTACCCCGAGCAGGAAGGCGATGGAGGTCATCAGGATCGGGCGAAGCCGCAGCCGCACCGCGTCCAGCGTCGCGGGGATGACGCCCATGCCGCGATCGACGCGTTCCTTCGCAAATTCGACGATCAGGATGGCGTTCTTCGCGGACAGACCGATGAGGGTGATCAGACCGATCTGCGCATAGACGTTATTGGTCAGCCGGGGGATCAGGGTCAGGGTCAGGATAGCGCCAAAGACGCCGATCGGCACGGCCAGCAGGACAGAGAAGGGCACCGCCCAACTTTCATACAGCGCTGCGAGGAAGAGGAAGACGAAGACGATGGAAAGCGCAAAAATGTACGTTGAACTGTTCCCCGACTTGATCTCCTGCAAGCTGAGACCCGACCAGTCATAGCCGTAGCCTTCCGGCAGCACCTTGGCGGCCACCCGCTGCAGGGCCTCGATGGCCTGGCCGCTGGAGAATCCCGCTTTGGCGCCCCCGTCGACCTCGGCGCTGCGATAAATATTGAAGTGCGAGATCAACGGTGCACTTTCGGTGACCTGCAGAGAGGCGATCGTACTGAGCGGGATCATCTGGCCGCTATTGTTCTTCACATAATATTTGTCGAGGTTATGGATATCGTTACGATAATTGGTATCCGCCTGCGCGACGACATAGAAGTTGCGGCCATAGATGGTCAGCTGATTGATATAGGTGCTGCCCATATAAGCCTGCATCGTATTGTATACATCGTCCAGCCGCAGGCCGAGCTTCTTGGCCTTTTCGCGGTCGATGTTCACCGTGTAGCCGGGGGTATGGGCGCCGAAGAAGGTGAAGGCCTGGCCGATCTCGGGTTGTTTGTTCGCCTCGGCGACGAACTGGTTCACGACGCGCTCGAAGGTCTTGATATCATCGTTGGATTGCCGCTGTTCGATCTGGATGCTGAAACCGCCGGCATTACCCAAACCAGGGATGGCCGGGGGCGGGATCACAACGACGCGGGCCTCCTTGATCTTGGAGAAGCGTTTTTGCATCTCCGCGACGATGCCGTAGAGCTGTTCTGACTTCTTTTTCCTTTGGTCCCAGGGTTTGAACTGAACGAAGATACTACCGGCATTGGACTTGGAACCAAAGGTCAGGATGTTCAAGCCACCGAGAGCGGCGGTATGCGCAACACCGGGGACCGATTGCGCCATATGCTGGATACTGTCCAGCACCGCGATGGCGCGGGTGGTGCTGCCGGCCTCGGGGATCTCGAAGGAGATATAGACCCGGCCGTCATCCTCGGTGGGGATGAAACCCGTCGGCTTGCTGCGGAACAGGAAATAATCCCCTACGCAGATACAGGCCAGCAGGACGATCACCAGCGGGGCACGCTTGATCCAGCCATTAACGCCGTTGGCATAGTGCTGGCTGAACCGGTCGAACCATTGGTTGAACCGGAAGAAAAGTTTGTTGATCCCTTTCGCTTCCTTACCGACATGATGTTCCTTGAGCAGCAACATGCAAAGCGCGGGGGTCAGTGACAAGGCCACAAAGGCCGAGATCAGCACCGAGATGGCGATGGTAATGGCGAACTGCTGGTACAGCCGGCCGACGATCCCGGGAATGAAGCCCACGGGCACGAACACGGCAGCCAGGATCAGCGCGATGGCGATGACAGGACCCGAGATGTCCGAGATAGCGCGGGCCGTCGCTTCTTTCGGCGACAGATGCTCCGTATCGATATAATGCTGTACCGCCTCGACCACTACAATGGCGTCATCCACGACGATACCAATGGCCAGCACAAAGCCGAACATCGTCAGGGTATTGATCGTGAAACCGAGGGGGATGAAGAAGATAAAGGTGCCAATGATGGCCACGGGGATCGCCAGGACCGGGATCAGCGTGGACCGCCAGTTCTGGAGGAAGAGGAAAACCACAAGGGTCACGAGACCAAGCGCGATAAAGAGGGTGTCGACCACATCGGAAATGGACACCTTCACGACGGACACCGACTCGAAGGGAACCACGTAGTTGAGGTCGGCAGGAAAATATTTCTTGGCATCCGCGAGGGCCTTGTACACACCTTCCGCCGTAGCCAGGGCGTTGCTACCAGGAGCCTGGTAGACAAGGAGGTAGGAAGCGCGGTTGCCATCCACAAAGGAGTTGGCTGCATAGCTCACCTTTCCCAGTTGGATCCGGGCGACGTCTTTCAGATAGACGAGCGAATTATCCCCGGCCTTTGCGCGGACGATGATATCGCCGAACTGTTGTTCCGTCGTAAGCCGGCTGTTGGTGAATACCGTAAACTCGAAGGCCTGGGTGTTGTTTTGCGGCGGCGCACCCGTGGACCCGGCGGCTACCTGCAGGTTCTGCTCATTGACCGCGTTGATCACGTCGTTGGCAGTGAGCCCCAACTGCGCCAGCTTATCGGTCTTCAACCAGACGCGCATACTGAAATTATCGGCACGGCTGAACACGTCCCCCACCCCGGGTGTACGCAGGAGGATGTCGCGGAGATAGATATTGGCATAGTTGTCCATGAAGGGAATGCTATGCGAATGATTTGGCGAATAAACGGCCACCAGCATGAGGATCGCAGGGTTCCTTTTCAGGGTGGTGATCCCAAGTTTCTGTACCTGTTGCGGTAAGGTGGGAGTCGCGATGCCCACGCGGTTTTGGATATCCAGCGCGACGATGTTCGGGTCGGCCCCGATATTGAGGGTAGCGGTGATCTGCGAGTTGCCGTTGTTGGCGCTGTTGCTCTGCATATAGGCGATCCCCGGCACACCGTTCACCTGGGTCTCGATCGCCGTAGTGGTCGTCTGCTCGACCGTTTGTGCGTCGGCGCCGACGAAGTTGCTGGTGATCTGTACGGTTGGCGGAGTAATATCCGGATATTGGCTAACGGGCATGTTCAGGATGGCCAGGCCTCCCACCAGCAGGATCACCAGTGAGATAACGATGGCCGTTACCGGTCGCCTGAGAAATACGTTTGAACTCTTCATTCCAAGTTATTTTTGAGTTAGTTCCTCTCTTGTCTTACTTGCCTGCGCTGCCCGCGGGCGCTTTTGGCGCACCAATGGCCACGGCACTGCTGTCGCGAAGCTTCTGCACCCCGTTGATCACCACCTGCTCACCGGCCTTGAGCCCGCTCCGGATGACGATCTTATCAGCGATCTTGGTGCCCAGCGTAACCTTGTGCTGCAGCGCGTGGCCATTTTCGACGACGAACACAAAGCTTTCTCCCAGCTGATCGATGACGGCCTTGTAGGGTATCAGCAGGCTGCTGTCGCCGGCATCGTGTTTCACCCGGACATTAGTGGTCAGCCCGGCCTTCAGCTCGTTCTTCGGATTGGGAAAAGTGATCCGCGCCTTCAGGGTCCCGGTGGTGGGATCGACCGACCTGTCTAGTAAATACAGCGTGCCGGGATAACCGTAGATCGAGCCGTCGGGCAGCACGGCGGTGAAAAGAGAATCCTTTGCCTTTTGCGAGAAGTAATGGGTGAATTTGGGGATCTCCGCCTGGTCGATGGCGATGTCGACGGCCATGGGGTCATCGGTGCTCACCGAGTTGAGCAGGGTCTGTGGATAGACCGACGTACCGACCTTGACCTGCGAGATGCCGATGGTTCCGTTGAAGGGAGCATAGATGACCGAGTATTTGAGATTGGTCTCCACGCTGGCGACGTTGGCCTGTGCGGCTTCCACCTGCCGCTTGGCAGACTCCAGGTCGGCGCGCTGATGATCCAGCGTCTGCTTGGCGATGGCGTCCTGCTTGGCGAGGTCCTCGTAGCGGTCGGCATCCTGTTGCGACTTGGCCAGGTTAGCCCTGGCGACGTTCAATTGCGCGATGGCCGATTCGACGGCGGCCTTATATTGCTGCTGATCGATCTCATATAGCTTCATCCCCTTCTTCACTTCCTGCCCGTCCTTGAAGTAGATGCCGATGATATTGCCGGCAACCTGCGGCTTGATATCCACCTGGTTCAGCGGGGTGGCCGTGCCGGGATAAGAATCGTAGTAGGTGGCATTGCCTGCCATTACAGTGTAGACGTCCACCGGGGTAGGCGGGGGCGCCTGCGGTCCTGCAGGCTTGCTGTCACCGCAGGAAGCAAGGCTCAACGAAAGGACGACCGACATAAAAAAACCACTCCATTGCGTGCTATTTCTCATATAAAAAGGAGATTTATCCGTTATTGCATTAATAGGTTATTGTTCCAAGTGCCTTTTGTACATCCAGCTTGCTGCTCAGGGCCTGGTAGAGCGCATCGCTGTAATTGGATTCGGCAGTGCGCAGATCCGTTTCGGCGGTGATCAGCTCGAGATAGGCCTTCACGCCCGACCGGTATTGCAGATCGATGGTATTGAAGACGTCCCGGGCCAGATCGCGATTCTCTCTCAACACATAATAGTTATTCAGATTGCTTTTATAGACGGCCAGGGCCTGCGCATACTGCGTGCTTATCGTGGTCTGCAAATTGATGATATCCCAGTCGATCCGGGTCAGTTGCAACTCCGCGATGCGGATATTCTGCTGGCGCTTGGTGCCCTGGAAGATCGGAAAGGCTACCTGCAACCCGGCGTAGGAGTTGGGAAAATTATTGTTGTACAGCGGGCCAAAGCGGCTGTTCAGATAATTCAGATTGTATCCAGCCCCCGCCGTCACCGTTGGAATATAAGCCCATTTCTGATATTTGACATCGGCCTGTTGCAGGCGCTTTTCGGTCATCAGCTGCTGGTATTCGATGCGCTTGCTATAGTCCAGCGTTTGCAGGGTGTCGATGAAAACCTCGGACTCCATCCGGGCGCTGTCATAGACCAGGCGGATCGAATCGGCGCCCGTATATCCCATCAGCTGCTTCAGCACCTGGTACTTCGCCTTCAACGCTTCTTCATTTGTCCTCAGCTCGGCCTTGCTGTTGTTCAGGGTGATGGTGGCGCGTTTGTAGTCCGTCTTATCGACCAGGCCGCCGCGATATTGATTGTAGGCGTCCTTATAATTCCGTTCCAACCGCACGATATCGTCATTGAGCACATCGATCTGTTTCTTTGTCAGAAGGACATCATAGAAGGCCTTGCTGACGTTGACCGTTACGTCGATCTTGTCGCTGACGGTCTGCTGCCGGATGTTGGTCATAACATCCCCTTTCGTCTTCAGCGCGATGAGTACATCGCGGGTAAAGATGTTCTGCGTCAGCGCCAATCCAACTGTGGAAGTGTTATACGTACCGCTGTGAACCGTCGCACCGTTGAATGCCACTGAAGGCAGCTGGAAGTTGTTCTGATAATTCGCATTCAGATTGAGCTGGGGATACCAGTCGGCCAGCTTGCTTTTGATTTGCCGATCGGTGATCTGCTCATCCAGCAACGCCTGTTGGACCAGCGGATAGTGTTTCAACGCATATTGTACGCAGGCCTCCAGGGTTGCGCTGCCCAGGGTGTCCTGCTGAGGCTTCTGAGCGCTTGTGACAAGTACCAATAAACTAAATCCACTGCCGATGAATAATCTCTTCATATATATGGATGCTAAGGTGATCTGATCTCCCGTTGGATGGCAAAAATCGTTAGTTTCTTTGGGATGCCTCCGGCCGCTGATACAAATACCCCGGCAAAGACATCAAAAAATGCATTCGGGGCAAGTATTTTTTTAAGGGCCCAAAGTTAAACAAACGTTTGAATTAAACAAACGTTTAATCAAATCTTAACCCCACATCTATGTAACTTATTGATTATCTTTAGGCTCTAATTCTTTAATCCAATGTCGATCCATACCATTCTCGGCGCCGGCGGCGCCATCGCCGATCTCCTTGCGCGAGAACTGATTGCCCGCGGAATCCCCGTCCGGTTGGTCTCCCGTCATCCGGTTCAAAGGCCCGGTGCAACGGTCGTTGCAGCCGATATCAGCGACCGGGAACAGGCCTTGCGGGCCATTGACGGTTCGGCCATCGTCTACAACTGCATTGGGTTGAAATACGATTATGCGGTCTGGCGGCAACAATGGCCAAGGATCATGGACAACCAGATCGAGGCCTGTGGGGCGTCTGGCGCAAAGCTGATGTTCTTCGACAATGTTTACATGTACGGACGGGTCGACGGAGCTATGACGGAGGATACGCCCTATGATCCTTCCAGCCGCAAAGGCGATCTGCGGGCCCGCATCGCGACGCAGCTGATGAGCGAGGTGAGAAAGGGCAATATCACGGCCACCATCGCCCGGGCGGCCGATTTCTATGGTCCGGGCACCGCAAAGACAAGCGTGCCCGATATCCTCGTCTTCCAGAAGCTTCTAAAAGGCGAGCCCGCGCAATGGTTGGTCAATCCCGGAGTGCGGCATTCCTACACTTATACGCCCGACGCGGCGAAGGCGATGGTCCTGCTCGGGCTGGACGACAACTCGTGGAACCAGGTCTGGCATTTACCGACGGCAGCACCGGCACTCACCGGAGCGGAATTTATCAAAAGGGTGGCCGCCGAACTGGGCAGGGAACCGCGTTTCAAGGTATTGCCCGGGTGGATGATACGGATGGGCGGGATTTTTGACCGGACGACAAAAGAGCTATTCGAAATGCTTTATCAATATCGATTCGAGTATTGGTTCGATTCTTCCAAATTTGAAAAGGCCTATAACTTCCGGCCTACTTCTTACGAAGAAGGAATAAAAGCGACAGCTCTCGCGCACCTCAACCGTGTTTCCGATAGTAAGCCCGGTTGAGATTGATCTTCGTCATCGGGGCCACGACCGGCGGCTGCTTTTCGACCAGGGTCTCGCTGGAAAGATTCACCGGTCTTCTTTCATGGCCCGGCCTTTTTCGCCATAGGCCCGCATCATCTCCGGGAAGTTCATCTTCTTAAGCAAAGAATCGACGATATGCGCGATGCGGCGGGTTCGTGTTCCTTCGGTCTTTGCCGACTTGACCCAATTGCCATACCAATTCTGATGGGATTTGGGAAGCGCGCGGAAGACTTTTTGCGCTTCAGGTTCGTCGGCAAGGCATTCGACCAATTCCTTTGGCGGAACGATCTCTTTCTTGTCTATTTCCAGCTGCACTTCGAGGCTATCCCCCGCCTGTTTGCGAATGGCCTTGCGGATCGCAGCCTTCAGGGCGAGGATAAAATCCCCCTCTCCCATCGGGATCAGGGCCATGCCGGCAATGGCGTAATCATCCAGCTTTCCCTTTACGCGAAAGGACTTCTTGTTGTCCGGTTTGAGCTGCTGGGCCAGCTTTGCGGGGATCCTGATATACGACCAGCCGGTCTTCTCCCCCATCCTCACGGTGAACTGTAATATTTTGGTCTTGAACCTGATCATTTAGAAAAATCGTTTTTCCCCCGAGATCTCCCGATAGGGCTTGCTGAAGAAATCGTCCACGGTCTTGTTGAACAATTCGGAATAGGCTACCGGGGTGCTGTGACCGCTGTTGGGCAGGATCCAAAGATAGGAATGCGGGATATTCTCCGCGATGGTCAGCGTATGGAGGGGTTTGATGACGTCGTGGTCGCCGCCGATGACCAGGCTCGGGCATTGGATGGCATGAAGATCGGCAGTGGAGATATGGGGCTGATCGCAAAGCAGGCGCATCAACTTGAAACTTTGCCGTTCCTGTGGCGTCATATCGGCGAATTTCTTCGTTTTCAACTTTGCATATTCGGGGCGAACCATGTCCCAAATCTCCTGCGGAACGGCCGTGGTGTCCGGTTGCAGGTTCGCACCTGTGACAGCCAGCTTCTTCACTTTTTCGGGATGGCGCATCGCCAGCAGCAAGCCATCGATGCCGCCGTCGCTCCAGCCGATGACAAAGGCCGAATCGACGTGCAGTTGGTCCAGCAGGGCGGCCAGGTCGTCGGCCATCATCTCGTAGGATAGCGAGTCTCCGGGATCGGCAGACCGGCCCTGGGCGCGGCTGTCGGCGACGATCACCTTGTATTTTTTCGAAAAGTAGGGGATGTTCATGTTGAAATTGCTGATCGATCCGCCATTACCGTGGATGATCAGGACGGGCTGGCCTTCACCGTAGGTCTCGCAATACATTTTAAACCCGCGAAGAGTATAGTAGTTGCCGGCGGCCTTATTGCTGCCGTAAGGGAGAGTTTGGGCGAAGCTAGTTACGGCTGCCAGCAGGCAGCCTGCGAGGAGTAGGTGTTTCATTCTTCAATATACACAAAAAAGCCCCGCGGTGGCGGGGCTTTCTGTTCAAACCTTTTCTTATCTGACGCCGGCCCTTCGGGCAGCCGGTTTCCAGCCCATTAGGCTCGTTTCCTTTTTTGTTTCAGTGCTTCTTCGATCCCCTTGCGAAGATTTTCGAAGGTTGGTTTCCCGGTAAAGGGAACTCCGTTGATAAAGAAGGCCGGTACGTCCCGTACCCCTTTGTTGAGTCCTTCCAGCAGATCGCTGCGAACCTGCCATCCATAGGTCGAGTTGACCAGGTGATCCAGGAATTTCTTGTTCACGACGCCACAGTCCTTCGCATATTCCCGGAGGCTGATCGCTCCCAGGCGCCGGCGGTGTTCAAAAAGCGCATTGTGCATCTCCCAGAACTTTCCTTCCTGTGCCGCTCCCAGCGACGCCTCAGCCGCCTTCATGGCGTGCTGATGGATCTTGGTCAGCGGAAAATGCCGGAAATTGAACCTCAACTTCCCTTCATACATCTCTAAAAGCTTCCCCACTACCTCGTTGACCTTTGCACAGGCCTCACTTTCATAATCCCCGTATTCCATGAGGGTTACGGGTGCTTTCGGATCTCCTACGAAAACATCCTTCGTAGGGATAATATCGGCTACGTCTTTTGCTTTCATCATTGTATATAACACGGATCGAACGGTTTGGTTCGGTCAAAATGACATTATTTTGCCTTTTCGACCTGGGGCTGTTCGTTCCGGAAGACTACGACTCCGTCAAAAACATCCACCAATACAGGGGAGGTCCGGTCTACATCGCCAGATAATATCTTCTTACTCAACTGGTTAACAATCTCTTTCTGGATCAGCCGCTTCAGCGGCCGGGCGCCGAACTGCGGGTCGAACCCGTTCTCGGCGAGATAATCGATGGCATAGTCGCTGAATTGCAGGTTGATGCCATTCTTTGCCACCAGCTTTTGGAGACCGTCCAGCTGGATGCGGATAATCCCCCGGATCTCGCTCCGCAGCAGGGGCTGGAACAGGATGATCTCGTCGATCCGGTTCAGGAATTCAGGCCGGATGGTCTGCCGGAGCAGATCGGTCACTTCCAGCCGGGTCTTTTCCATGACGTCCTCGCGGTTGCGTTCGGTCACGTTCTCGAAATTGGCCTGGATGATCTGGCTGCCCATATTGCTGGTCATGATGATGATCGTATTCTTGAAATTGACGACCCTGCCCTTGTTGTCGGTCAGCCGTCCGTCGTCGAGCACCTGCAGCAGGATGTTGAAAACATCCGGGTGCGCCTTCTCGATCTCATCCAGCAGGACCACCGAATACGGTTTGCGCCGTACGGCCTCGGTCAGCTGGCCGCCTTCATCATAGCCCACATATCCCGGAGGTGCGCCGACCAGCCGGCTCACGGAATGTTTCTCCTGGTATTCGCTCATATCGATGCGGGTGATCATGCCTTCGTCGTCAAAAAGATAGTCCGCAAGCGCCTTGGCCAGCTCGGTCTTACCGACCCCGGTGGTACCCAAAAAGATAAACGAGCCGATCGGACGCTTCGGGTCCTGCAGACCCGCGCGGCTCCTGCGGATGGCGTCGGCTACCGCCGTTATCGCTTCATCCTGGCCTACTACCCGCTTGTGTAATTCATCTTCGAGGTTGAGCAGTTTTTCCTTTTCGCTCTGCAGCATCTTCGAGATCGGGATGCCGGTGGCCTTGGCTACGGCCTCCGCGATATCTTCCGCGTCGACCTCTTCCTTCATCAGGCGGGAACCCGCGTTGATGGCAGAAAGCTTCGCCGACTCAACTTCGATGACCCTCTCCTGTTCTTTGATCTTCCCATAGCGGATCTCCGCTACCTGGCCATACTGTCCTTCGCGTTCGGCCTTCTCGGCGGCGAGTTTCAGGTTCTCGATCTCCGCCTTGGCGTTCTGCACTTTTTCGACCAGTTCTTTTTCCTGTTTCCATTTTGCTTTCAACGTATCTCTTTCCACGCTCAGGTTGCCGATCTCGGCGCTCAGTTCGCGGAGTTTCTCTTCATCCCGTTCGCGCTTGATGGCTTCCCGCTCGATCTCGAGCTGGCGGATCTGCCGTTCCAGTCTGTCCAGCTCTTCCGGCATGGAATTCATCTCCAGCCGGAGCTTGGCGGCGCTTTCATCGATCAGGTCGATAGCCTTATCGGGCAGGAACCTGTCGGTGATATACCGATGGGAAAGCTCCACGGCGGCAATGATGGCCTCGTCCTTGATCCGTACATGATGGTGCATCTCGTACCTGTCCTTCAATCCACGCAGGATAGAGATGGCGTCGTCCACGCTCGGCTCGTCGATCATTACTTTCTGGAACCGGCGTTCGAGCGCCTTATCTTTTTCAAAGAATTTCTGATATTCATTCAGGGTAGTCGCACCAATAGCCCGGAGTTCGCCACGAGCCAGGGCCGGCTTGAGGATATTGGCGGCGTCCATCGCTCCCTCACCGCCACCGGCGCCTACCAGCGTATGGATCTCGTCGATGAAGAGAACGATCTCACCGTCGCTGCCGGCGACCTCTTTAACGACGCTTTTCAGGCGTTCTTCAAACTCCCCCTTGTATTTGGCGCCGGCGATCAGCTGCCCCATGTCGAGGGCATAGATGATCTTCGACCGGAGGTTCTCCGGCACGTCGCCGTTGATGATCCGGTGAGCCAGGCCTTCGGCAATGGCCGTCTTCCCCACACCGGGTTCCCCGACAAGTATTGGGTTGTTCTTGCTCCGGCGGGAAAGGATATGCAGCGTGCGCCGGATCTCTTCGTCCCGGCCGATCACCGGGTCGAGCTTACCCTGGCGGGCCAGCTCATTCAGGTTCTTGGCATATTTATTAAGCGCGTTAAAGGTCGATTCGGTGGTTTGGCTACTGACAGTCGAACCCTTCCGGAGATCCTTTATCGCGGCTACCAGTCCTTTTTCGGTGAGACCCGCGTCCTTGAGCAGCTTGGCGGTATTATCGTTACCCTGTATCATGCCCAGCAAAAGATGCTCGACACTGACGAATTCGTCGCCGAATTGCTTTAAGTCGCTTCCGGCTCTTAAGATCACGTTGTTCAATTCCCGGCTGATCGCCTGCGCCGGTTCTCCCCCACTCACTTTGGGCATTTTTTGGATGGTTTCGTCCAATTTGCTCTCCACAAAGGCCACGTTCACGTTATTCTTCTTGAGCAGGAACTCCACCAGGGAATCGTCTTCGCTCAGCAACGCCTTCAGCAGATGTTCCGTATCTATGGTTGGGTTTGAACCGTCGAAAGCCAGCTGTTGAGACCTTGCGACAGCCTCCTGTGCTTTGATTGTAAAATTGTTCAGGTTCATAGTTTTATATGGTTTTCCTTTTATAACTAATAAATAGTAAACTTGTGTCGCAAAATTTACACCACGACCTCAATCCAGCTATTATGTCATACAAAGCCCCGTTAAACTGCCGACGGTTCAGTTTGTTCGCGATCCTCCTGCTAATCTGTCTGCATGGTCTTGCCCAATCTAACTTCGACGCTGTCGATCAGCTACTTAAACAAAACCAAAAGGCCTTTGGCGGAGGATATGTGATGCTGGTGGTGAAGGACGGGAAGGTACTCTATCAGAAGCAGGGGAACCCCGATTTCACGGCCAAGACCCCGGCCAATATCTATGGAGCGGCCAACTGGATGACGGCCGCCCTGGTGATGACCTTCGTCGACGAAGGCAAGCTCTCCCTGGACGACAAGATCACTCAATACATCCCGCTGTTCGGGAAATATATGAAGGGGTATATCACGATCCGGAACTGCCTGACGAATACCACCGGGATCAAGACCGAAACAAGCGTTACCAGCGTACTCTCGAAGCAAAAGTTCGAGACGCTGGAGGACATGGTCAACAGCTACGCCAACAAGCACGATATCGCCGCCAACCCCAGCACGGAGTTCTTTTACAGCAATCTCGGACCCAATATCGCCGCACGGGTGCTGGAGATCGTTTCCAAAAAATCCTTCGAGCGGCTGATCCGCGAACGGATCACGGGCCCGCTGAAGATGCGGGGCACCAACTTCGCCAACCTGGAAGGCGGCGGAACCAATCCTTCCGGCGGGGCACAGTCCACGGCCAATGATTATATCAACTTCCTGACCATGCTGCTGAATAAGGGCACGTTCGAAGGAAAACGCATCCTGAGCGAAAAGGCGGTGGAGGAAATGGAGAAATCCCAGTTCCCCGATCTGCCCATCAAGTATCTTCCCAGGGAACTGACGGGCGCACATTTCGGACTGGGGGAATTCATCACCGGCGCCAATGCCTCCGGCGGCAGCGCGATCCTCGCCTGTCCCAACCTGTTAGGAACGGCCGCCTTTATCGACAATTGCCGGGGCTATGCGGCAGTTCTTATCGCGGAAAAACCTAATGAAGAAAAGAAACCGCTTTACCAAAGCCTCGTGAACCTGGTTGGTGAAGCGGTCGGCGGCGGATGCCAGTAGCCTACGCAGTGAACAGCGCCGATGTTCGTGGCGCCAACGCTATTCTTTCTTTACGAGCACCACTTTTTGGTGGTCGGCCTGGTATAGCTGCTCATAAAATCGTACCAGCGCGGCGTAGTCCGCCGGAGGATACCGGTTCGCCGACTCCTGGAGGTACCGGTAATAGATCAATTTATCGTTTACAAATTTCACGGAAGAGGAATAGCGCCCGAATTTCCCGTCTACCGCCACGTCTTTCGGCATGGCCTCGGGCTGATAGCCTGTAGGCACCGCAATTTCCACGCTGTCCACATCGGTGTACGAACGGTTGGAAATGTAATCGTATTTGCGGGTACTGTCAGCCGGCAGACGTTTGCCGCTGCGATCAAAGACATTGGGCAGGATAAACAGCCTTTTTCCCGATACCGCCGCATAATTGGAGGCTACTACGTGTAATTCCTCCCGGACGACCGGCTTCGGTCCCTTTTCTTCCTGGTACTGACTTTTATCCACCTTGTACGTAGGAAGGGAGAAAAGGGAATTGAGGTATTTTTCCCGCCTGTCGGCCGACATATCCTCGATCATGGCTTGGGGCACATCCTGCCGGATACAACGGTAGAACGTATTCACGTCGGCATCGAGATTACCCTCGCCGTCTACCTTCGCGTGGATGGTCCGGCTCTGTAAATTGTCGTCCGCGGTATAAGCCGGTGTCCTGACGATATGCGCGCCGTCCTCATCGATCAATATCGCCTTTCGGTTATCGGTGAATGTGCCCATATACCCGGCCGGTACGGTTTGGTCGGTGCATTCCAGCCAGATGCTGTCCTTGCCCATCGGAACGCAGGTGATGATATGATTGGACTGGAAAGAGGGGAATTCCTCGATCATCGGCGGCTGATCGGCGCCGGCCCTGATCTCCACGTACCTTGCCGGTATCCCGGCTTCCTTGAGCAGGGCCACCATAAAATTGGATAGCGCCTTACAGTCACCATATTTCTTTGTCGCGACGTACTCGGCCGGAAAGGGCTGCCATCCGCCGATTCCCAGCGAGAGGTTCATATAGTGAGTATTCTGCTGCAGGTAATGGTACAGGGCATAGACTTTCCGGCGTACGTCGGAAATCGTATCGACCATCGAATGCACCCGCTGACGAAGATTTTCGGGAAGGACATCACGCCCTTCCCGCAGTTTGGCAATGAACTTACCGTAGTCCTGCCAGGTCGACATATTCCCCTTATAGCCCTGGGCCTCGAAATCGGAAGGGGCGATGAGCACATATGGCACCATTTCCCGCCAGCGCGGGCCGGAAGTTTCCGTAAACCGCGCGCGGAGATTGGCGGATTCCCAGGTGTACATCTTCTTATCGCCGGTTTCGGTGATCACCGGTGGCGGCGCCCCATTCATCAGCCTGTATCTTACGGTATAGTCCTTTGGAGCTATGATGACATACTTGCTGTGCTGGGTCGATATTCCGGAATTGAGCAATGGCAGCCACTCATTGAAGTGCAGGATGCCGGTCCATTCATCCTCCTCCTGGTAATCCACAGTGTAAGGATAGGTCCGGCAGTAGAAATTGTATTCCAGGTAACGGCTGTCGGAGGCAAGGCTCATGTCATCGACGTAGCTCTTGTCCTGCATATCCTTCCGTTTCGCCTTGCGAACCTGCTTTCCCAGGCTATCATAAAGAAAACCCGATATTTCGCTGATGCTGTTGAATTTTCCATAGGATGATTCGTATCCGCCCAGGTTATCGCCGCCGGCGCTGAGGATAGTATATACGTTGTGCTCCTTTTCAACCGCCTTCCCGGTGGACTTGATCTCCAGGATGGTTTCCGACTCCCGGATCACGGCCCGCGCGCCCTTGCGCAAAGAGTCGGGGATCAGCGCAGCAGCATAATTCTGCGCCTGGGTAATAAGAGGTACGATGGCGCAAAGACAATAGAGGATATTTCTCATGCTTTTTTCTTTTTTAACACGATCTGCTCGCTTTCCTTTTTCACGATATAGCCAAAGAATTCCCGCAGGCTGGCGTAATCCTCCGGTTTGTAATTTGCTTTTGCGAGCTTGACCCGGCTTCGGAACTGTATATTGTCCCCGCTTTTCACAATCAGGTATTCAAAGAACCCTTCATCTTCGTTATAGGAAACCTTGGCGGACTTGGGTAATTCATCGATCAGGTAGCCATCCGGAATTTCCATGGTCAGCGTAAAAGTCTCATCCATCGCATGGGACATTTCGACCGGATACTTTCGTTCGGCCGCCTTGAAGGGATTTTCCTTCAATTCATTGCCCATCATCGGATTGATATATAAAATGTCTGCGTCCTTCTCGGGCGTGATGCTGATATCATAGGATATCGCCAGGGGATCGTCGGGCCGTTGAAGCGAATCGATCTCCAGATTACTCACGGAGGTCTCGCCCTGGTGTGCCGCCTGTAATCCTTTCAGAAATTCGTCCATACCGGATTTCTTCATTTGTTGGCGAATCGCGCAAGCTTCTTCATAGCCGGGCGTTGTCTGGAGCCTCCCCGTCAGCCCTCCCTTGTCATCCTTGTTGAGAATCAGCAGCGTCATTTTGTTCTCCATCAAGTTATCGGCGTCGAGGGAAACCGCGGAGGGGTTCTCTTTGTTCAGCACCCGCGCATAACCATTGTAGCATCTCCCCGGCAGTTTTCCGAAGCCTAACCAGGGTTCGCTGGCATCCAGGTGATACAGGGAAGAATCGATCATGACCTGGCTGATCACATAGTTGAACCGGCTCAGCAACGGATACAGTTCGTTTGGAAATCCATTGGCCCGGGTGCTCAGGATCACCGGGTCTGCCTTGATCTTGATATGATCCAGCATTGCCGTAAGCAACAGATTGATCTCGGCTTCGCTTCCTGCCTTATTCTTGTAGACTGTCCGGATGCTATTGTCCGTATACAACCGGTTATGAGCTGTACAATTGAAATTATCGCGGATGAAATTATATATTTTCCGCGCCTTTTCGAGTTGAGTGGTGGCGCCCTTTGTGATCCCCGCCAGTTCTTCATCCATCCAGCCGTTATTGCGGTCGAGATCGGCTCCAAAATCATCCGCTTTCATCAATTCCTCGCTCACACTGCTCCAGTTGCCCATGATGTTCTTTGTATAGCCGTTGGGGAAACTGTATCTCGAAAGCTGGAATTCCACCCGCGCGACATAATTCGATATCGACGTGGTGAAGGGCTCTGGCTTGAGCGCCGGAACATTCTTTATGACCCAGCGATGGGTAACGACATTGTCATCGAAGTTGTTTTGCTCGCTTCTCTCCGCCCCACCCGGAATGGTCAGCCGAAAGGTAACATTGCGGGTATCCGTGGTGTTGATAGTAAACGGCACGAAACCGTGCCCGAGGGTAACATACTGAAAAAAGTTCGGCATGTCGACCTGGTATTCGCTCCAGAGACATGGAAATTCCCGCTGGAAGGCCCAGGGCTGCAGGTTGAAAAGGAATGGGGACGTCTGAGTGTAGCTGTATTCGATGATCGAACCTTCCTTGACGCCGGGCAATGAAAATTTCTTTATCGTATGATTCTTGTCCAGTTGAGTAGTGAAGACCGACTTGTCGTCCATCTTCGTTTCGACGACCTTCCCGTCCTCGAGATTATACGTCGCCGCCCGAAGATTCTCAAGCTTTTCTGCGTCCCGGCCGCTGATATAAAGAGGGATCTCGATCGTCGCGGCTTCCAGGGCCTCTTTTTTCAGAATCTTCATCCTGCAACTATGTCTGAAAATAAGCGTGAACCATCCCTGGGTATTCCCTTCAAAGGATGAAGTGCCGAAATCGGCAACGCAGATTGCGGCGGGAGCCGAGTCCAACGCGTTTGCCGTTACGGCGAAATCCTGTGGAGTTACTTTTCCGAATTTTACCGGGATCTTATCCTGCGCAAATGCGGCCTGCGCCAGGATAAGAAGAGATGCCGCAACGGCAAGGCGGGATGGAGGGGTCTTGGCCATAATGGATGGTATAAGTAGTTGGATATTACTTCTTTTTGAGGACGATCTGCTCATTCTCCTTCTTCACGACGAAACCGAAGAAATCCCGGAGGGAACTATAGTCCTCCGGCTGAAAGGTGGCGCGATTCAGTTTTAACCGGGCGCGGAGCTGCAGTTGGTCACCGGTTTGCTGTACCAGGTATTCGAAGGATCCCTGATCGCCGTTATACATCACACGCGTCGATTTTGGCACTTCTTCGACGGCAAAGCCTTCGGGGAGTTGCATCGAAAGGATATAGGTTTCGTCGATGACGTAGGGCATCTCCACGGGGTATTTCCTATCGGCGGCGGCAAAGGGGTTCTCGTGCCAGCCGCCACCCAAAATAGGATTGATATAGAGGGTCCCCGCGTCTGCAGACGTCTTCATTTCAAAATCATAGTGGATCTTGACGGGATCTTCCGGGCGATCGATCGAGTCGATGCCTGGATTACTGATTGCGCCGTCCTCCCCCCAGGCCGTCTGGATATTCTTGAAATAACTCTCCACGCCGCTCTCGGCGATCTTTATGCGGGTCTGATACGATTCCTCTTTCCCCAGCGTGGATTGCCAGGTCCCTTCAAGGCCTTTGTCGGTGCCCGAAAGCATCACGACCGTGAACTTGCTTTCCTTTAACGAATCCGCCCAGAACCAGAGCGAAGCCGAGTCCTCCTTACTGATGACACGCGCATGACCGTTATAGCAGGCTCCGGCTAGTTGACCAAAGCCAAGCTGCGGGTAAGCTGCGTCCAGGTAGAAGGTCCGGCCATCGATGCGAAGCTGAGCGACGACGTAATTCAGCTTTTGAAGTATCGGGTAGCTCGACAGGTTGAACCCATGATCCCGCGTACTGAGCAGGACCGGGTCGACGGTCATTCCCTTTCGGCGAAGCATTGCCACGAGCAACAGGTTGATATCTCCTACGGTGCCGCTGCTTTTTTTCACCACGTCGTGGAGATTGGTCCGGACATGGAAGTCATAATGATTCGTACAGGTAAAATGCCGGCTGACGTAATAATAGATCGCCCTCGCCTGTTCCAGGGGCGTGAGGGTTCCAGGCGCGACCTTATCCAGCGTAACGTCCATCCAGCTATTGTCCGCGCTGATCGCCCCGCCGAAGTCTTCCCGATTGAGAAGTTCCTCGGTGGCCTTGGCCCAGGTATTCGTGGTAGGATGTACTTCTTCGCCGCCGTTCCATCCGGACAGTTGGAAACTGATCTTATCGATATAATTATCGGCTGTGGTCAAAAAACGTTCGGATCCAAATGCCGGCAAGTCCTTCATCGTCCACTCGTGCTTTACCGTAGTCGCGCTGACTGTGAGGGACTGGTCCGTACCTCCGAGGGAGGCCTCCGATTTTTGTGTCACCAGGTAATTGATATGGCCCTCACTGCCTTTATCGACCGCATAAGGGTGCACTCCCTGACGCACGAGTACATAAAGCATCGTCTGGGGAATCTCAACCTGGAGATCGCTGTAGAGACAGGGATAGTCTTCCCACTGGAATTCCCAACTGGGCAACTGGTCGTATGGCGATGTCAGCCGATAGGAATATTCTATGATCGATCCCTCCTTCACCCCGGGAATGGAGAACTTTATTTTCGAATATTGCTTGTTCACCCGTTCCTCAAAGATGTCTTTCGATTCCAGTTTTGTCTCCGTCACCTGGCCATTCTCCAGGTTATAGGCGGAGGCCTTGACATCGGTCAGTTTTTCCGGATTTTCATCGGGAGCGTAGAATTCGACCGCCACGGTAGCCAGAGCAAGCGCGCTCTTATTGAGTATTTTTATCCGGGTATGCCGTTGGTACACATGGGAGAACCAACCCACTTTGTTCCCGACAAAATTAATGAACCCCTGATCCGAAAGGATGATGGCGCTTGCATTGGCGGCGACGATGGAGGGGGCATTGGTTGCGGAAAAATCCTCGGGACCGATCTTTCCCCATGTATCCTTAGCTTTGCCCTGGGCATGGCAAATCGTGTACAAAAGACATAGGCAAAGGATCGATAGTATACGGTTAAAGGGTTTCAGGCCGGTCATAAGACGTTAGGTTAGGGGATAGACTCACCCAAAGTAATTAAATTACTTATATTAACAACGCTCCGAGAAGGTAAAAATATATTCGTTTGGCGAAAAAAGACTATACATACCTGATAAAAAACTGGAGCCAGGACCTGGGATTCCTCCATTGTGGCATCGCCAGGGCCGTTCCGCTGGACGAGGATGCGCGCAAATTGGAGGCGTGGCTCCGGCAGGGGATGCAAGGGACCATGCAGTATATGGAGAATCATTTCGATCTGCGGATCGACCCCTCCCGGCTTGTCCCGGGGGCCAAATCGGTGATCACCCTGCTGATGAACTACTACCCCGCGGCCAAACAACGGCCGGATGCACCGCAGGTATCCAAATATGCGTATGGGAAGGACTACCATGAAGTTATCCGGGGCAAGCTGAAGGAGCTGCTGGTGAAGATGCGGGCGGAGATCGGAGAGGTCGATGGCCGGGGGTTCGTCGACAGCGCGCCGGTGTTGGAACGCAGCTGGGCGGTACGAAGCGGGTTGGGCTGGGTGGGCCGCAATGGGAACCTGCTGAACCGTCAGGCCGGTTCTTTCTTTTTTATCGCCACGCTGATCGTCGATCTCGAGCTGGAATACGATGCTCCTTTTGCCGGGGACTATTGCGGCACCTGCCGTCGTTGTATCGACGCCTGTCCAACCCAGGCGATCCACGAGGACAAGATAGTAGACGGCAGCCGGTGCATCTCGTATTACACCATCGAGCTGAAGGAACTACTGATCCCGGACTCGATGAAAGGCAAATTTGGGAACTGGATGTTTGGCTGCGATACCTGCCAGGACGTCTGTCCGTGGAACCGGTTCAGCAAGGCTTCGACGGAAATCGCGTTCGAGCCCATCCCGGCGATATTGAACTTCAGTACCGCGGACTGGGAGGAACTGACCGAAGAGGGATTCCGGGAACTCTTCCGCCATTCGGCGATCAAGCGAGCCCGTTATGCCGGGCTGCGGCGCAATCTGAATTTTCTGGACACTTCTATTTCCGGCCGGGAATAACTACGATCCGGAGGCCTCCGTAAAGGAAGTGCTGGTCGCCCTGGCTATGGTTGTTCACCAACGGCGTCACCCCATATTCCACCTGTGGGCCGGCCATGATACGGATCCCGTGGAAGGGCAGCCCGACCATCAGCGCCGAGGAGACATTGAACTGCGTCTTCTCCAGCACGCTGGGGTCTTTGTAATATACCCCCGAATGGGCGTTATAGAACAGGGCATCCGAGCCCATCAGCCGGGAGAGCGAGACGCCGCCTTCGAGGAACAGCGGCAGCAGATGGCTTTTATTCAGCTGGTATTGCACGTTGACGGGAAGTTCCAGGAAATAGTAATGGTTGGTGAATACTTGCCGGTCGCCGGCGATAAAGGCCGTGGACGTCTGCGCCGCCGCGCTGACGGTCGGTACGATCAGCGAGGCCGCTGCGGGAACATAAGTGCTCACCTGCTGGCCGATGGTGATGCGGGTGGAGTAGTAGTGCAGGTTCATCCCAAGATTGACCGACCAGCGGCGCGAAAGGGGTTTCTGCAGATAGATGCCTGCCGTAAAAGAGGCGTCTGGCCGGATATCGGAGACATAGGACTTGCTCGGAGCCGCGTTGGCGGTAGTGATGTTGTACAGGTTGGCGCTGAGCGACTGGTCCTGCGCGCCGCCGGAGATGTTCAGCCGGTTGAGCCTCGAGACCCCGCCGCCGGCCGTAAATCCGGCTTCCCAGGGGCGTCTCGCTTTATCCAGGCGGCGCAGGGAGATGAGGCCTTTCTTTGTCGCGGTCGTTGCGGCCTTGATGGCGGCGGCGCTGCGCTGACCGGCCAGCACGGGTTGATAAAGATAGGGAGCGATGGTGGAGCTTGCGGTGGAGCTTGCGGTGGCGCTTGCGGCGGCCCTACTACTGGAAGTGGCGTCTTTCGGTGATGCGACAAGGTTAAGCGATCCATCGGCTTCGCCGGATGGGTCGGCATTGGCATGCCGATCGCCTTTTACAGCGCGGCCTGCAATGGATCTGCGGGTGTGATCGTTAGCAACGGCTCGGTCCTGGATGGCGTCGTGGTCGGAGGTACCGGAGGGAGTGGCGGCCGGTACGGTAGAAACCTTCGGCGACCCGGCGCCGGAGGTGTTTGCCGGAGACACGGAAGGAGCGGCAACGGTTGCAGGGCGCCGGGTAGCGGCAAAATAGGCAACGGATAGGAGACCGGCCAGCAGCATAGCCGGAAGCGCGAACCGCCAGAAAAAGAGACCACCACGGCGGCGTCGCTGACCGGCGACGGCTTTTTGTATGTTTGCCCACACCGACTCCGATGGAGCGAACTCCAGTCCCTCCATCTTTTGCCGCACTCCTTTTTCAAACTTAGGGTCGTACATAGGTCGTTTCATTTTGGTTAGAAGCTGAATACCTGTATATCCAGCTTATCAGCAGGGATCTCGCCCGCGCGTACTGCGACCGGGAGGTCCCCTCTTTAATGCCTAAAATCTTTCCTATCTCAACATGGCTATACCCCTCTATCGCATGCAGGTTGAATATAGCCTGGTAACCGGGAGGGAGCTGCCGGATCAGCTCCGCGAGCTCCTTGGTGCTGAGGGTGACCTCGGGATCGTCGTCCGATACCGGGTGCAGGTTTCCCTCGGTGAACAACAGATCGGTTTGATAGCGGCTGTGCTTTTTCAGATAATTGATGGCCGTGTTGATCATGATCCGGCGAATCCAGCCCCCCAGCTCGCCAGTAAAGGTGAACTGGTGCAAATTCTTGAAAACCATGATGAACGCTTCCTGTAAGACATCTTCCGCATCGACCATGGATTTCGTGTAGCGGTAACAGACCCCGAGCATCGTCCCGGCAAAATGCTCATAGAGCAGCTTTTGGGCAGCAGGATCCCCTCTAAGACAGTCTTTTACCAGCTGATGATAATCCATGTTCCGTTGTTGCGGTTGATGACAAATAAACCGGCGGGTTCGTTGCATCCCGGCGTATCTTTGCGCCCATGATGAACTCGTTGACGGACAGGGACAGACGCGTGATCTGGCATCCCTATACCCAGCATAAGGGATATCTCCCTCCCATTCCGGTTGTTAAGGGCAAAGATAGCTTGTTATTCGACGATCAGGGAAAGTCATATATCGATGCGGTCAGCAGCTGGTGGGTCACCATCCACGGACACGCCAACCCTTATATAGCGGAAAAGTTGTACCGGCAGGCCCTGCAGCTCGAGCAGGTGATCTTTACCGGGTTCACCCATGAGCCGGCCGTCACCCTTGCCGAACGGCTGCTGCCGCTACTGCCCGGTCCATTTAGTCGCGTCTTTTTTTCGGACAACGGGTCTACCGCCGTGGAAGTCGCCATCAAAATGGCGATCCAATTCTGGAGCAACCAGGATCGTCCCCGGCGCAAGGTGCTGGCTTTCCGCCATTCCTATCATGGGGACACGTTCGGCGCAATGAGCGTAAGCGAGCGCAGCGTATTCACCGATCCCTTTCGCGATTATCTTTTCGAACCGGTATTTATCGATACGCCTACCCGCGGGAACATCGGCGGGCTACGGAGGTTTTTACTGGACAATGGCCGTGACATCGCGGGATTCATCTATGAACCGCTGCTACAGGGCGCCGGCGGGATGCGGATGTATGAGGCCGGGTTGCTCGATGAGCTGCTCGACGCAGCCTCGGAGCAGGGCGTCCTCTGCATCGCCGACGAGGTGATGACCGGCTTCGGCCGGACGGGACGGCTTTTCGCCGGAGAATACCTCCGGCACAAGGCCGATATCATCTGCCTGAGCAAGGGGCTCACGGGCGGGACGATGGCGCTGGGCGTAACGGCGACGACCGAACGCCTCTTCGAAGCCTTTCTCAGCGATGACAAACGCAAGACCCTGTTCCATGGGCATTCCTTTACCGCCAATCCGCTGGCCTGCACCGCGGCCCTGGCCAGTCTCGACCTCGTAGAGCGGCCGGAATTCCTTGCCAACATCCGGCGCATCACGGAGCGGCATCAGGCATTTCTCGGAACCCTCCACTCCTACCCCATCGCCGGCAATCCCCGGGCGCTGGGAACGGTGCTGGCGTTCGAGATCATCACCGGCCGTGACGAATACATCAATGCCATCGCTCCGGCCATCACCCGGGATGCACTGGCGCAGGGGATCTATCTCCGTCCGCTGGGCAACACCGTGTATTTCATGCCGCCTTATTGCACCACCGAAAAAGAAATGGACCAGGTGTATGATTTCCTGGTCCATTGTCTGATCAAGTATTCGGCCCGGCCGGTTACATCTTGACGGGAACGCCGATCTCGACCGTATCCCAGGCAAGCGTGATCTTTCCGCCCTTGACGGCCATCGTGAGCTGCTCGACAGGTTTGGAAAGATTGGTGACGGGCACGTCGACCTTCACCACGTCCTGGTCGGCATGTTTGTCGTGGTCGGTCCCCCACATCTTCGTGTTGGAATTGAGGATCACGGTCCATTTGTCCTTCTCAGGAACGGCAAAAAACGAGTATTTACCCGCCTTTACGGCCTTGCCGCCAAAGGTCACATCCTTGTCGAATGTGATGATGGTAGGTTCATCGGCGCCGCAGCGGTAGGTCTTGCCGTAAGGAGCTACCGTCCCCCCGAAGATGACCCTTCCCTTCTTGTATGGGCGGCCATAGGTGATGGTGATGTCCTTCGCTTTTAAAGTGTCGTGCGGACTATTCGGATGGCTTGGCTGAGCATAGGAAACCGTAGCCCCGAACAAGATGGCAAACAAACATAGAATAGCATTACGTACTCGCATATGGTGGTTTTTTAAGTGACTATGTTGAGCGAGGGAGAAGGGACACTAAAGTTAACGGGATTTTTCCAAAAACAGCCGCAGGCTGTCCAAAGATTCTTCCATGACCGGTCCCAGCTTCCGGTCGTAGACGAAGGCGCCCAGCTTTTCCCATGGATACCAACGAAAATGGAGGTCGAACCACCACTGTACCGTTAGACTGTCCCGGTTCACCGACAGTACGTCGATCCCACCCCGGTAAGTTTTGCCGCCTGTCAGGTCCCATTGTAGTGCGATACCGTTAGTGTCGATAGCGGTCTCGGATATCTTCAGCTGGTCGGAAGAGAACCAGGCGCCGGCGCCGGACGAAGGCGAGGAATATTTACCGTTCGTCAATTGTGGGTTCCGTACGAACTGGTTCCATTTTCCCCAGCTTTGGAGATCGGCGATGGCCTGCAGGGTCGTTACCTTCCGGGTAGCGACATTGATGACCCGGGAGATGCGCAGGTCCGAGGGGAACAGCAGGGAAAGGGCCGTCAGCGCGATGAACAGGGTCACGACGCAGAAGACCAGGAATTTTATGATTCGCATACCCTTTATTCCCATTTGAACACCTTTACCGCTATGGCATAGGTAACGACTCCCCAGATAGCAAGGATGCCCATCTGCTTCCAGCAGTCGGTCAGGTGCGCCCCTTCGAAGCTCACGTTCCGCATCGCGTCGTTCAGCTGCTTCAGGGGCAGGATCTCGATCACCCCCTGCAGCCATTTTGGGAAGGCATCGGTCGTAAAGAACGTGCCCCCCAGCAACATCTGTGGAAGAGTGATAAGATTCGCAAAAGGCGGGATCGTGCTCTCGCTGCGGGCCACGCTGCTGATGATAAAGCCGAAGCCCATAAAGACGATCAGCCCGATCAGGCTCAGGAACAGCAGCTCCCCAACCGTGATCCAGCCATTGATCAACGTAAAATGAAAGAAGAATTTTCCGACGAAGATGATCACGATGGCAGTGATCATCTGGAAGACCAGGCGGGCCAGGGCTTCGCCGAGGATGATATAGGGTTTGCCGATCGGGGTGGCATAATATCTTTTCAGCACCAGCTGCTGGCGGAGGCCAAAGAAGAGAAAGGCTACCCCAAACACCGCCGATCCGAGCAGTGAAAACCCGAGCATCCCGGGAATGATAAAGTCGATCATCGAGTACTGCCGGCCGGGGATATCCGGTAACCGGTCGATCACGAGCGGCTTGTACTGCGACGGCATCCTGGGTTCTACCGCCGTTTGGAATACCTGGGCAAGCGCCAGCCGCAGGATCGGATATTTGTCGCCGCTGGCCGAGGAGGTCTGCGTATGGATGACCTGCTGGGGTATGCCGGCAGAGGTAGTCGTCGTATCGACGGTGATGATGGCCGCGATCCGGCCCCGTTCGAGGTCCTTGCGGATGGTTGCCGCGGCGGTGTCGGGGGATAAGGTCACCATTGTCGTCTTCAGCAGACCCTGGATGGCCCAACTGGCCGTGTCCCCCTGCCGCGCCAGCGCAACCGGCACAGAGCGCCCGCCGCCGCCGATGGAACCAAATACCAATATGATCACAAGGGGAAAACCAAAACCAAAGGCCACGGCGGAAGGGTTTCGCAACATACCCTTAAAGCTCCCCCGGGCGATCGCCAGCATGGCCCGAAGCTGGTTATAGTTGTTTCTCATATCTATTCGATAGTCAGATCGAAGGGTAACCTGGTCTGCGTGACCCCGATCATGCCCTTCACTTTCTTTAATGTGGTATAGGTGCGATATCCGTCTTCGCCGATCTCGTCCTTCACGGCCTTCATACTCGTATTCCGCTTCCAGGCGCCCATCAGGCGTTCGAGGAAACTCTTTGGCTCGGGCGACTCGACGAGTTCATAATCATGGGTCTTTGCCAGTCGTGCAGCACAGTCGATGGCATCCTGCAGCGTTCCGATGCGGTCTACCAGCCCCAGCGAAAGGCCCAGCGTTCCACTCCAAACCCTTCCTTGCGCAATACTGTCGACATAGCCGATGTCCTTCTTCCGGCCGTCGGCGACCCGGGATTTGAAATCATGATAGATCGTGTCGATCTCATTCTGCACCACGGTCCGCTCATAAGCGGTCAGCGGCCGGGTCGAGTTCAACATATCCGCTTCAGGCGCCGTCTTTACCCCGTCAAAGGTAACACCGAGCTTGTTCTTGAAAAAAGATTGCAGATTGGGAATAATGGTGAACACCCCGATCGAGCCGGTGATGGTGCCCGGCAGTGCGAAGATGCTGTCGGCGTTACAGGAAAGATAGTAGGCGCCGGATGCGGCCACATCGCCAAAGCTGACGACCACGGGCTTCTCCTTTTTCGCCAGGCTGATCTCCCGCCAGATATTCTCACTGGCAAGCGAGCTGCCGCCGCCGGAATTGACCCGGATGACGATCGCCTTGATGTCCTTGTCGAAACGCGCTTTACGGATCAGCCAGCGATAAGTCTCCGAACCGATCTCGTCCCGCTCGCCTTTCCCATCGACGACCTCGCCTTCGGCATAGATGAGAGCGATCTTATCCTTGCCGGAAGCCTTGTAGTTGACGGCTTTGGCATATTTGCCGAGGGTGACGAAGTTCAGCCATTTGTGTTTGTCGACCTTTAAAGTTTCGCGGAGCTCGTCCTTTACCTCGTCGTCGTACCGAAGACCGTCGATCAGCTTGTACTGCAATGCGTCGGACGCCCGGCGGATCAGGCTTTCGTTGGCGCATTTCCGTAGAACGGTCGTATCCAGACCCCGCGCCCGGGCCGTCGAGGTCAGCAACCGGTTGTAGAAATCATTCAGCAGCTCCGTCAACTGGAGACGGTTGGCATCGGTCATATGATCTTCCCGCAGGGGCTCAGTCGCGCTTTTGAATTTACCGGCGTAGAAGATCTGCGGCTCGATCTCGAGCTTTTGCAAGGCGCCCTTCAGATAGAGCATTTCGGTGGCAAATCCTTTCCACTCCAATCCTCCCTTCGGATTGCAATAGATGACGTTCGCCACGTTGGCTACATAATAGGCTTTTTGAGGGATGTTCTCTCCATAAGCGTAAATGAATTTTCCGCTCTCTTTGAAATCCATCAGCGCCGTGCGCAATTCTTCATTGGTGGCGAAACCGTTCGGGTCGTTGTTACACTTGAGGTAGATTCCTTTTATTGCCGTATCCGTCTTCGCATGACGGATAAGCCTGACGGCGTCGTAAAGGCCGGGGACATCGTATTCATCGTCACCCCCCAGATCGGATAAGGGGTTGTCGACCATCTGCTCCTTGTAGCTCCGGCCGAGGTCTACCACCAGCACGGCCTTGCTGCCGACGGTCGGTTTGGCCGGCGACAGGATACCGCCGATGATGGTGAAGATCACGAACAGGATGACGATGGAAAAGGCCACCAGCGCCAGCAGGGCCGCGAAAAAAGTTTTAAAAAAGCCTCGCATGTATTATAGTGGTATTGAAAGTGTGATCCTCTATTAATCCGCAAAAATAAAGATATTTGGGCCCCCGAAAATAAAGGAATCTATGAACATCTCCTATTTATTGATAGGTGGCAACGAAGGAGACCGGGTTGGAACAATGGCCACGGCGAGAAGGCAGATCGAAGCGGCCGCCGGCCCTATCAGCCGCCAGTCCGCTCTTTATGAGACCGCACCCTGGGGCAAGACGGACCAACCCGATTTCATCAACCAGGCGTTGCTTGTGGAGACCCCACTCGATGCAGTCACGCTGTTGCAGACCCTGTTGAACATCGAAGCGGCTATGGGCAGGAAGAGAATAGAAAAATACGATTCGAGGATCATCGATATAGATATACTCTTTTTTAATGATGCGATCATCCGGCAGCCGGGGCTGCTGATCCCGCATCCCGAAATGCAAAACCGCCGCTTTGTGCTGGCGCCGCTGGCAGAGATCGCACCCGGTTATCCACATCCCGTCCTCGGCCTGTCGGTACGGGAATTGCTGATCAACTGCACCGATCCCCTGGCGGTGAAAAAGCTAACGACATGAAGTACCACTTTATAACGATCGAAGGCAATATCGGGGCCGGTAAGACGACCCTGGCGCATCTGCTTGCCCGTCACTACAATGCAAGGCTTATCCTGGAGCAGTTCGCCGACAATCCCTTCCTCCCGAAATTCTACGAGAACCCCGCTCAATATGCTTTTCCGCTGGAACTTTTCTTTATGGCCGAGCGGTACAAACAGCTGAAGGAGCTGGTATACACCGGCGATCTGTTCCAATCATTCACCGTGTCGGATTACCTGTTCACCAAATGCCTGCTCTTTGCGCGGGTGAATCTCCCCGAACAGGAATACAAGCTGTACCAGGGGCTGTTCGACATCATGTATTCCCAGCTGGTACAACCGGATATCCTGATCTATCTGCACGCCCCGGTGACCAAGCTGCAATCGAACATCCGCAAACGCAACCGCAGCTACGAACAGGCCATCCCCGATGAATACCTGTTGAATATCCAGGAGACCTATACGCAGTATATCCGCCAGCACAATATCCGCACGCTTTTTATCGACGTGAGCAACGCCGATTTCCTGGGCAATGACGCGCATCTGAAAGTGGTGATCGATGCTTTGGAAAATGACAGCGAGGGAGGGCAACAATATTTTACCTTACCTTAGCGTATCTTATCACATGGACGACCGACGACCTTCAGCACTGGACGTATTACGCATTCCTGAATACAGGAACTTTATCACCGCCCGCTTTTTTTACGTCATGGCCCTGCGTATGGTAACCACCATCGTCGGCTGGCGCATCTACGAGATCACGCATAATCCCCTGGCCATCGGCATCATCGGCCTCTCCGAATTCCTTCCCGCCTTTGGCCTGGCCCTGTATGCGGGGCATGTCATCGACAAAAGCGATAAACGCGCCCTGCTGCTTCGCACCACCGCTTTTTATATCCTTTGTGTGGCCGGACTACTGGCGCTGTCCTTCGGTCCTTTCGTCGCCTCGCTAAAAAGTCACTGGGTCCAGTGGCTTACCTATTCGATCATCTTCTGCACGGGAGTCATCCGCGCCTTTGCAGGCCCCTCCCTCCAGGCCATTGTCGCGCAGATCGTGCCGAAAGAAAAATTACCAAACGCTGTGACCATTAACACCAGCGCGTTCCTTTTCGCCTCCGTGGTGGGCCATGCCACGGCCGGTTTCCTCATCGCCCATACCAACTACCTGGTGTGCTTCAGCGTCGTGGGCTGTTATGCTCTCATCGCCTGGTCGCTGCTGTTCACCCTCTCGCCAAAACAGATCATGGTAGCGGGGGAAAAGAAGACCTGGGACAGCATCAAAGAAGGGCTTCGTTTCGTCTGGAATACCAAAGAAGTGTTGGGGGCGCTTTCGCTGGACCTCTTCGCCGTTCTTTTCGGCGGCGCGGTAGCGATGATCCCCGTCTATGCACGGGATATCCTCCGGATCGGCCCTATCGGGTTCGGCTGGCTCAACGCCGCCGACGACATCGGCTCCATTTGTATGATGGTGATCATGTCCCTCCGGCCCCTGCATCGCCGCCAGGGCTATATCCTGCTGTATGCCGTGTTCGGATTCGGGATCTGTATCATTGTCTTTGGATTGTCAAAGCTATACCTCCTGTCCTTCGTGGCGCTGCTATGCGCCGGCATGCTGGACGGCATCAGCGTCGTCGTCCGGGGCACCATCGTGCAGGTGAAGACCCCCGACGCCATGCGGGGAAGGGTCTCATCCGTAAATTCCATGTTCATCAACTCCAGCAACGAGCTGGGGCAGTTCGAGAGCGGGGTCATGGCCCGGCTGTTGGGCGTGGTGCCGTCCGTCGTCTTTGGCGGCTGCATGACGATCCTCGTGGTCATCACTACCTGGTTTAAGGCGCCCAGCCTGCGAGAGATGGAATATTAGGTATCCCAACTGGCCGTAGTCCCAGGGATTTGGAACTGAAGTCAAGCGGTTATACTCAGGTTTTTATCAACCTCTCCAGCACAAAATAAACGATCGGACAAAAAGTGGAATTCTTCTGCGTCAGCGCGGCACGGCGGACAAGCACGTCCTCGTCCGTATAGGGAAAGCGCTCGCAATCCGAAGGGCGAACCTCATAGATGCTGCAAAAGTTATCGGCGCCGAGGAATGGACAGGGGGTGGACCGGACGACATAATCCCCATCCTCGTCGAGCCGGAGATAAGTTTCGATGAGCTCACTTTCCTTTAACTTAAGGTGCCTGGCGATCCGCTTGATATCCGGGGTCTTGAAGCGGGGCGAGTAGTTTTTGCAGCAGTTGGCGCACTTCAGGCAGTCGACCTTTTGAAAGGCTTCTTCGTGGAGATCGGGTAGGCGGTCGAGAATTTCATTACGCACCGCAGGCTTTTGGGCCTTTTCAAGGAATTGCCGGTAGATCTTTTGGCGATCCTTCGACTTTTTCTCCCAGTTATTCAATAAATCACTCATGTATAAGCATTTGCACGGGTGGGCCAACCTGGCCCACGGCCGAAGGCCAATCATAAAACGGTGTACGTCTGCGCGCTTATTTTTCCATAAGCGCGCAGATGTATGCATTAACAATACACCGGGGCAAAGGTCCGTTATTTAGATTAATTTCACCGCGTGGAAAACCTCAGGGAACAAATACTCATTCTGGTCAGCACCCCGATCTACCTGGTCATCATCGTTACGGAGATCTTGCTCAGCAACTATCGCCACCGCAAGACATATACCGTAAAGGATACCCTTTCGAACCTTTATTTGATGCTGCTCAACGGCGGTATCGACCTGCTTTTTCGCGGGGTCTACCTGGTGATCCTCGAATTCTGCTACCGTCATCACTGGATATCCATCACCAACGTATTCTCCTACTGGCTGCTCCTGCTGCTGGCCGAGGACTTCCTTTATTATTGGCTGCACCGCTGGGATCATGAGATCCGCTTTTTTTGGGCGGTGCATGTCACGCATCACAGCTCCGAGCTGATGAATTTTACGGTGGGTTTCCGGAGCTCGGTGTTCCAGCCGCTGTATCGTTTTGTCTATTTCATCCCGCTTGCACTGGCGGGTTTCCGCCCCGTGGACATCCTTTTTATGTATTCCGCGACCCAGATCTGGGGCATCTTCGTCCATACCGAACTCATCGGCAAGATGGGCTGGTTGGAATATATCCTGGTCACTCCCTCCCATCACCGGGTGCATCATGCGTCCAATCCCCGCTACCTGGATAAGAACATGGGAATGTTCCTGATCATCTGGGATCAGTTGTTCGGCACGTTCCAGCCCGAACTCAGTGCTGAAGAATATCAACCCACCAAATACGGGTTGACCAAGCCGATCGGGAAGTCCGATCCCGCCAACCTCGTTCTTCATGAGTGGCAGGCGATCGGCAAGGACCTTGTCCGCAAAGACATCGGCTGGAAGGAAAAATGGCAGTATGTGTTTGGCCCCCCGGGATGGAGCCACGATGGAAGCCGCCAGACCAGCGAGCAGATGCGGGACGCAGAGTCCATTGAAAATCCGACTTTTACGCCAGAACCCGCGCGCGCCTCCCGATTTTAATTTCCTTTTAATATGTCCATTATCCCATTTCGGGAGTCCTTGAGTATTTTTGTATCAGCAATTCATTCATGCCAACGCACGAATCCGGAACGGCCCCGGCCGTTCTCAAATGTTTTGCTTAGCATTCAATTTTTAGGGTTTAGGGGTTTTTAAGAAAATGGGCCAGCTCCGGTTTTTTCCAAAATAGGAGCGGCCCATTTTCATTTTATGTCTTGGGAAGGGGCTCCGCCCCTTCCGGATGGCCAGTCCTGCCTCGTTTATTCACCTCTTCCCCACCGCCTTGTCAATTTGCTCGAATTCTCCTTACATCACCGTACCTTTGCGCATTCCAAACCGGACGGAGTCCGGTTCCAATTTTCAAGAAAGGTCAACCTCTAATATGAATCTATTCGAACAGCAAGCGAATGAATTTGCGGGGCGCCATATTGGCCCCAACGAAAAAGAAACCTCCGGAATGCTGAAAACCATAGGGATAGACTCCCTCGATCAACTGATCGAGCGTACCATTCCAGCCTCGATCCGGAGCAAAAAGGCCCTCAACCTGCCCGGCGCCATCAGCGAGTACGAGTATCTCACCAGCCTGCGGCACATCGCCAGTCTCAACAAGGTCTTCAAATCTTATATCGGTCAGGGCTACTATGGAACGATCGTCCCCTCCGTCATCCTGCGCAACGTATTCGAGAACCCGGGTTGGTATACCCAATATACCCCTTACCAGGCCGAGATCTCCCAGGGCCGCCTGGAAAGCCTGCTGAACTTCCAGACCATGGTTGCCGACCTCACCGGCCTGCCCCTGGCAAACGCCTCCCTGCTTGACGAAGGAACGGCCGCGGCAGAAGCCATGACCATGTTCTTCAACGGGAAGAACAAGGACCACGATCATGTCACGACACCCAAATTCTTTGTCGACAACAATATTTTCGCCCAGACGAAGGACCTGCTGCTGACCCGTGCCCAGCCGATCGGGATCGAGCTGGTCGTTGGTGACTTCCGCAAGGCCGCTATCGACGGCAGCTATTTCGGCGCCATCGTTCAGTACCCGGCCAACGACGGATCGGTAGCCGACTACCGCGAGTTCATCCAGCAGGTACATAACGCCGGAGCCTATGTGGTGATGGCTACCGACCTGCTCGCCCTCACACTGCTGACCCCGCCGGGAGAGCTGGGCGCCGATGTAGCCATCGGCTCCGCCCAACGCTTTGGCGTACCGATGGGCTTCGGCGGTCCCCACGCGGCCTTCTTCACAGCTAAAGACGATTTCAAACGCAGCATCCCCGGCCGAATCATCGGGGTGTCGATCGACGCACAGGGTAACCGCGCGCTGCGTATGGCGCTGCAGACCCGCGAACAACATATCAAGCGGGAGAAAGCCACGTCCAATATCTGTACGGCACAGGCACTCCTGGCCAATATGGCGGCCATGTATGCCGTCTACCACGGACCGGAAGGCCTCAAGGCTATTGCCAAGCGCGTAAGCCTGCTGACCCGGACCCTGGCCTCGGAACTCGAAGCGATGGGCTTTACCAATCTCAACGACGCCTACTTCGACACCCTCCGGATCAAAGTGAAGGACGCTGTCGCTTTGCGCAATGCCGCAGAGGCTCAGGGCATCAACTTCTATTATTCCCCGTCCGGAACCGTTGGTATCACCCTCGATGAAACGACGACCCAGGAAGATGTCGTCAATATCCTGTCCGTGTTTGGCCAGTTGACCGGCATCTCCACCGTCTCGGCGACCTTCGACGTGGACGACCGCCTTTCGAACATCCCCTCCTCCGTCACGAGGGTATCGGAATTCCTTTCCCATCCCGTCTTCAACCAACACCACTCGGAGACGAAAATGATGCGTTACCTGCGGAGCCTCGAGAACAAGGACCTTTCCCTGAACACTTCGATGATCTCCCTGGGTTCCTGTACGATGAAGCTCAATGCAGCCACCGAGCTGATCCCCGTCAGCTGGCCCGAGTTCGGGGCCGTTCATCCGTTTGCGCCCGCCGGCCAGTGGAAGGGCTACCGCCATATTCTCACCGAGTTGGAAGACTGGCTGAGTGAGATCACCGGTTTTGCGGCAACGTCCCTTCAACCGAACAGCGGCGCCAACGGCGAATACGCCGGCCTGCTGACCATCCGCGCGTACCACAACGCCAATAACGGTTCTCACCGGGATGTCATGCTGATCCCCATCTCCGCGCACGGCACCAACCCTGCCAGCGCCATCATGGCAGGTATGAAGGTGGTTGTGGTCAAAAGCGACGAGGAGGGCCATATCGATGTGAAAGACCTGAAAGAAAAAGCAGCGCAATACAAAGAAAGCCTCGCGGGGTTAATGGTCACCTATCCTTCCACCCACGGCGTGTTCGAAGAAAGCATCAAGGACATTTGCAAGGCGATACACGATAACGGCGGATTGGTTTATATGGATGGGGCCAATATGAATGCCCAGGTCGGACTCACCAGCCCGGGTCTGATCGGCGCCGATGTCTGCCATCTGAACCTGCACAAAACCTTCGCCATCCCGCATGGCGGCGGGGGACCCGGGATGGGACCCATCTGTGTCACGGCAAAACTGAAGCCCTATCTGCCGGGGCACGTTCACACCGGTCAAGATGAACCAAAGGCGTCCAGCAACGGCAAAGCCATGACAGGCGTCGCAGGGCATGCCGTTTCGGCCGCTCCCTTCGGCTCCGCCAGCATCCTGCTGATCAGCTACGCCTATATCAAGATGCTCGGCGCGGAAGGCGTTACCAACGCTACCCGTTACGCGATCCTGAACGCCAACTACATGAAGGCAAGGCTCGAGAAATATTACAAGATCCTCTATAGTGGTTCCAACGGCACCTGCGCCCACGAATTCATTGTTGATCTCCGCCCCTTCAAGGCCAGCGCCGGCGTCGAGGCCGAAGACGTGGCAAAGCGACTGATGGATTATGGCTTCCACGCCCCCACCCTTAGCTTCCCGGTACCGGGCACGATCATGATCGAACCGACGGAAAGCGAGGACAAGGCCGAGCTGGACAGGTTCTGCGACGCCATGATCGGCATCTATGAAGAGATCCGCGCGATTGAGGAGGGCAAGGCCGATAAGACCGACAATGCCCTTAAGAACGCTCCGCACACGCAGCATGTGGTCATCGCCGAAGAATGGAAGCATGCCTATACCCGCAACCAGGCCGCGTTTCCGCTGCCCTACGTCCGCGAGAACAAGTTCTGGCCAAGCGTCGCCCGGGTCAATAACACCTATGGCGACCGCAACCTGATCTGCACCTGCGAGCCGGTGAGCAGCTATGCGGAAGAGGCAGTTGCCAATTGAGAGATATTAGATCCAGCCCCGCGTTTTGTAGGCGTCCACGCCGATGCGCAGGGCTTTTTCTATATGATCGAAGAGAATGGGGTCATTCTTTTTGATGTGAAAGCAGGCCTTTCCTTTGAGGCATTTGAGAAGATCTGCGTCCAGCTTACGGCGAACGACATCGTTCATATACACGGGCATATAATAAAAACCGACATATCCCTTTTGGATCAGTGCGGACGCCAGCCAGAGCTCCTCTTTTTTCCGGCCGTCGATGACGATCGGCTTGAACCGGCCCAGGACGATCTGCCCGTCCTCACCGCCTTTTATTTTCAACTCGCCGCCGGCGCGCGCTTTCAGCAGCCCGGCAATGGCTTTGAATATAGGGACCAACTCGGGTTGACCGGCTGATTTGTCGGCATATTTTATACCGATGCCTTCGGTCTTTGCAGCTTTGGCCATAAAAGAGGTTTCCACCAAAGTACAAATTTTGCGGGTTTAGATCACCCGTTTACCGGGACGCCCCGTACCGACGCTTAGTACTGAGCCTGCAAAACATTGATCGATAAATTATTCTGCGCCTTTGTCCCGGTTATCCAAATGGTGTACGGAGTACCCGAGGCCAGCGTAAGGCTGGGCGAGGTCACCAGTACACTGTCGGTCGTCGCGTCCTTGACGGAAAGCACCGTCGGGCCCGCCGCAATCGCATTAAAAGTATTGAGCTGGTTATTGACGGCATTGTCGGCCGGGGTCCGGTTGGACTGGGAAAGCGTTGCACCGATGTACAAATTGACCTTGGGCCAGTCTGGGGCCAGGTTGAAGAACCGATAGTAAGCGTTGTTGTTGTTGGAGATGCTGCTGAAATCATCGAAGATCTTCAGGGCATGGGCGGCTTTGTCCGCGGTAGTGTTGTAAAGCAGCAGTGTGTAGAAATTAAGCGTGTCGTAGGGGGAGGAGACCAGCTGGTCGAAGAGGCTGTCGGTTCCGGACTTCTTGAATTTCACGGCGTAGCTTCCCGGCCGGATGGTGCCGTATTTGGGAGAGAAGGTCCCGGGATTGAAAGCATTGGGAGTGATCAGGGTGTCATTGAGGTACACATTGGCGCCGCCGGAAAAGGGGGCGCCCTGGATAATAGACAGATAAGTGACGGCGCTGACCGTCGTCGTGGAACCGGCTTTCGAGCACCCGGACCAGGCAAAAGCTAAAAACGCTAAACACAGGGACGTCCAACCCAAATTCTGAATTCTTTCTTTCATATTCTCCATGACAACACTTACGGCTTTTTCGTTGCGCGGGTTGCGTCCACCCTTAAACAAGAACCCCGCCAACCATCGTTCGAGTCGCCGGGGTTCTTGTTGCTTATTTGACCGTCACGTTGATCGTCGTAGCCAGCCGGCTTCCATAGCTTCGATGGATGCCATCGGCGAATTGCAGCGTGAGCACGTGCTTTCCGGGGGTCAGCTTGACCTCGGTGCTGGATTGCGCCTTGCCGAAGTGGAGGTGGGTGGAGTCCTTGGGAACGACCGTACCGGCCGGGATGGAATCTCCTGCGTCTATCAGCAGGTGATGGTGACCGCTTCCGGAGACGATGGCGCCGGCAGTATCCAGCTTCAGGCCTTCAAGTCCCATCTCGATCTTGACGGGCGAAGAGACGGTCTGTCCGTTCTTGAGATTCTTGAAGAACACCTTCGCTCCCGCCGGAACGGAAGGCAGCGGGGGAACGGCCTGCGTCGAATCGGGATGAGCCATTACCATTCCCGTGTCCGTTGCCGTCTTGGCCGTGTCCGTACCCGCTGCCGGTTTGTTGTCCGCGTTGTTGCAGGCAACCATTCCTATAAGAAGAGCAGCGGGAAGAAAATAGATCTTGCGCATGATGTAGATAGTTTAGTGAATAAAAGTACGTAATTTACCGCATGCGTATCTTTATTTCAACCATCACTCTGTTGCTGCTCGCCCTCACGGGATTTTCGCAGCAATATTATCTGTTTGTAGGAACCTATACGAAAGGCCCCGGCGCTGAAGGGAGCAAGGGCATCTATGTCTATACCTTCGATGCGGCAACGGGCGAGACCAAACCTGTCAGTACAATGGCGACTACGAACCCTTCCTACCTGGCGGTTGCCCCAGGCGGGAAATTCGTGTATGCGGTCGGGGAAACGGACGGAGCCGAACCGGGCAGCGTAAGCGCTTTTTCCTTTGATAAAAGCACCGGCAAGCTAACCTTTATCGACAAGCAGCAAAGCGCCGGCGCCGATCCTTGTTATGTAACGGTTGACGCCACGCGCAAATGGGCGATGGTGGCCAACTACAGCGGCGGAAACTTCTCCGCGCTGCCGATCGCCGGTGACGGCTCGCTGCAACCCGCGGCCCAAACCTTCCAGCATACGGGCAGCGGCGCCGTCAAGGATCGCCAGGAAAAAGCGCATGTTCACTCGACCATCCTTTCTCCCGACGAGAAATATCTCATCGTTTGCGACCTCGGAACGGACAAGCTGTCCCTGCTGCGATTCAATCCCGGTTCGGCCAGGCAGCCGCTGACGCCGGCCGCGGATTCCGTCGTCGCGGTTCAGCCCGGCACCGGTCCCCGTCACTCCGCCTTCCATCCCACAAAGCCCTTTGTTTATGTCATCGGAGAGCTGAGCGGCACGGTGGACGCCTTTCATTTCAGCGGCGGCAAGCTGACGCCCATCCAGCATATCTCCTCGCTTCCCAATGGATTCAAGGGCGATATCGGCAGCGCCGACATCCATGTCTCACCCAACGGGAAATTCCTCTATGCCTCCAATCGCGGGGACGCCAACAGCATCGTGATCTATGCCATCGACCAAAACACGGGAAAGCTGACGGTAAAAGGTTTTCAGTCGACAATGGGAAAATGGCCGCGGAATTTCATCATCGACCCGACAGGTCACTGGCTGCTGGCCGCCAACCAGGCCGGTAAAAACGTCGTTCTCTTCAAGATCGATCAGCAAACGGGTCTGCTGAAGGCTACAGGCAAACAGCTGGAGATCCCGGCGCCGGTCTGTCTCAAAATGACGCCGGTAAATTAAGATCATCATCATTTCCACGCATTGCGCAGGAAGCGAAGCCAGTTGCCGTGGAAGATATTTTCGATATCCTGCCGGGTGTATCCTCTTTTGGCAAGAAGGTGGGGTAGCATGGTTTGCAGATCGGCAATGGTCTCGAGGTCATACGGGCATTGTTCCTTGCCGAACCCTCCGTCCAGGTCGGTTCCGATGCCGATATGCGAGACATCGCCCGCTATCTGGCAGATATGATCCAGGTGGTCGACCATCTTTTCGAGGTTGCAGCCCATTGTTTTGGGATCCGATTTACCCCGTATCCAACCCGGTACCATCATCCACGCGTCGAGCGCCCCGCCGATGACCGCCCCCTTTGAGACAAGCGCGCGGATCATCTCATCGCTGAACTGGCGGTTATGGTCCACCAGCGCGCGGCAGTTGTTATGACTCGCCCATACGGGACCGTTGAAAAGCTCCATCGCGTCCCAGAATGCGTCGTCGTTCAAATGGGTCGCATCGAGGATGATCCCCAGCCGCTCCATTTCGCGCAACAGCGCCTTTCCATCGGCGCTCAGCCTGCCACTGCTGTCGGTTCCATTGGCATACCGGCCGGGGCCATAATGGGCGGGACCAAGCGCTCGCAGACCATACGCATGAGCCCGCTGGAGGTAGTCGGGAGTGATCATCGAGTCTGCGCCTTCCAGGCTGAGGATATAGCCGACGGGCAGGCGATCGACCGGTCCCTCCGCGACGCCCTTGGCGCCGATTGCCCCCATCCATCTTGCTACATGCGCGTCCAATGAAGCCCGGTCTTTGATCATCACCATCTCTCCTGCCTCCTCCATTGCCTTATACCAGGCAAGCTGTCCCTGGGTCTGGGCCCAGGCCTGCTGAGGAGAATGCCAGCCGGGAAGAGGGTTATCGGGCGCAACAAAGCGGGCGATCTGCGTGGCTACGACCAGTCCGATCCGACCCTCCCGCAATTGCGGCAGTGACACGGTGCCCCTGCCCCGGTCGGGTTTATCGGTAAGCCCGGCCTCACGCCGCCGGATAGCGGACACGGGCAACCGCAGATCGCGGTTCCATTCCAGCGCGTTCATGCTGAGGTCCAAATGTGCGTCGATAATAAACATAAAGATTTTGATGATTTCAACGAATGATCCGGCCCGTAGAGCCGTGTTGGATGAATTGTTCTACTTCGGCACGATTGATCAACGCCCAGTCGCCTGCGATGCTTTGCTTCAGCGCGCCGCAGGCCGCTGCGAATTCAATGATGTCCTGCGGCGCCAGGCCGCGCATGAGCCCGTACAACATCCCCGCCGTGAAAGCATCTCCGCTGCCGATCTGATCGGTGATGAACGGTAGCTCATGACGGGTGGAGAAATAGCATTCTCCCTTGTACAACAATGCACCGGCATAGCCGTGCTGGATGCCGTGCGGAGTGCGAAAGCTCATCGCCAGCACTTCCAGGTTCGGTATCTTCTCCCCAAGCGCCGAACTGCACTCCCTGAACCGATCCTCATGGGAGGCCGTCCTGTCCGTCTCGATGCCGAAGTAAACCGCCGCCGAATCGAGGTCGGCCACGGCTACGCTGCTATGCTGTAACAGACCGGGCATCACTTCACGGGGATGCTTACCGTATTTCCAGAGCGTCGTGCGGTAATTGAAATCTGCGGAAATGCGAACCCCTTTCTCGCGGGCAACGCCAAGAGCTTCCACGCAAGCGTCAGCGGACGACTGGGACACCGCCGCCGAGATCCCGCTCCAATGGAACCATTCCACTCCCCCGAGGCAGCTGCGCCAGTCCACTGCGCCGGGTCCTGCCAGCGCATAGGAAGAGCCGTCGCGGTCATAGATGACGCGGGTGGACCGGATGCCGTTACCCTGCTCGGTAAAATAGACGCCCAGCTTTTCTCCGCGGTAGACGATATGATCCGTTCCCACTCCCTGCCCCTGTAGTTGCCTGACGCCCGTACGGGCAATCTCGTTGTCCGGTAATATGGTGACATAATCGACGCCGATGCCGAGCCGCGAGAGCAGCACGCAGGCGTTGGCCTCGGCGCCCGCATAATAGGCGTCATAACCGTCTGTTTGCGCGATACGTTTGTTCTGGCGGGCATGCAATCGCAACATCAGCTCGCCGAATGCGACCAGTTCGATCTTGTTTTTCACCTACCAAACCTACACAATAATTCTTTTTTATACGGTAAAAAATGTCAATGCAACAAGAACACTGCCTCGATTTCTACCGGGATATTATCCGGTAGGGACCCGAAGCCGACGGCGCTGCGTACGCCGACGCCGTTGTCGGTACCCCAGACCGAGGCGAACAACTCGCTGCAACCGTTGACTACATAGGGATGCCGTTCGAACTCCGGGATGCAATTGACCATGCCGAAGACCTTCAGGACCCGCTTGATCTTATCGAGGCCGCCCAAATGGGTCACGATCGTCGAGAGCATCGTGAGTCCGACCTGGCGCGCAGCCAGCTTTCCCGCCTCCATGTCCAGCTCTCTGCCGATCCGTCCGATGATCAGGCTCTGGTCATCCTGTACGGGACCGTGCCCGGACAGATAGAGGGTCTTGCCCTCGATCAGATACGGTTTGTACACCCCCACCGGGGAGGGCGCCGGTGGCAGGCTAAGACCCAACCGGCTTATTTGTTCCGTTGCGGAAATGTTTTCCATGCCGTCTATTGTTTGTCCCACCAGATACGGGTCATCAGATCGTCCGCGCCCTGGCGGGCGACAGCCGCATTGTAATTGGTCGTATTCAGGTTCTGTTCGGAGATCGGATATTCGAATCGCCGGAAGATCTGCCCGCCCGTCGCGTTCGTCGGGTAATTATTGGGCACCAGCGCCGGGTAGCCCGTACGGCGATAGTTGTTGTACACTTCGTCGGCATTCGGGAAGATGCTCACCCAGAACTGGGTATAGATCTGCCGCAGCTGCTGATCCAGGGTTCCCGATACCAGCGCATTGTTGGCGACGTAAGCATCGATCGCCGGCTGCTGGATGGTCCCCGCGCTTCCGGCGATAATGGACCAATGACGCATCGCCGCCCGGACCCCCTGTTCATACAGCGACACTGCCGTGGCCCCGCTATACCATCCCCGCAGCGCCGCCTCGGTCAGAAGGAAATAGGATTCGGCGGCGGTGAAAAGCAGCTTCGGCGAGCCGAGCCCCAACACCGTTGCAGGATTGGGTTCACTGTAAGTAATGAAATTAGCCGGCAGCTTATTGGGAATATTCTGCGGCATCCCCTTTTGCTTGTAGGAGGTGGTATCCGGCTTGCCGCCGATCCAGACGATGGAGATGATGGGCAGCCGGGGATCGTTGGTAGACTGCAGATAGCTGATCCAGCTGTCCGCATATTTACCGCCTTCCGTATTGGTCTGGCCATTCTGAGCGATATAGTCGCTGTTCCAGAGGTTCAGGATCTCGGGGTTCTTGTTGATATCCTGCCCGGTTGAGATATAGTGCATCATCGCGATATCGGCGTCCTGCATGATGACGCCGCCGCCGATGGCCTTGGTCACCCAGGTTTGGGCGGAAGCGATATCGACTTTCGTCAGCCGCATGCCCATCCGGAGCATCAGGGAATAGGCGAACTTCTTCCACTGCGCGGGGCTGCCGCCGTAGATCAGGTCGGCCGATCCATAGGAGCTTTTCGTCGCGTCGAGGCTTTGCGCCGCGGCATCCAACTCGGACAACAGGCTGGGATAGATGGTCGACTGCGGATCGTAGGCGGGTTTATAGACCGCGGAGTCGTAACCCAATCCGGCCTCGGTGTAGGGGACGTCCCCATACAGGTCCGTCAGGCGCATGAAACAATAGGCTCGCCAGATCCGGGCGATGGCCAGCCAGTTCACCTTCGAGGGATCGGTCTTAACCGCCTTGATGACGATATTCAGCTGGTTGATCTCATCGGGGTACGCGGCGCCGAAGGCCGAACCCGTTTGCTGAACCTGGCTCTGGATATACTTGGATCCAAATCCGGCCACATCATTATAGCTGGTGGTATACTGCATAGTGCCCAGCAACAGGTCGGAACTGCTCGAGCCATAGTGGCCGCCGGCGCCGGCGCCATTATATTCGGCCAGCGTAAAGACGTATTGGGGAGTCGGTTTGCTCACCGCGTCCGGGTTTGTGTTGAGGTCTTTGTAACCCTTGTCACAAGAGGACAGCCCGAAGGCCGCAAGCCCCGCTATCAAAATTCCTTTATTGAGATTTTTCATTGTGTCTTGATTTGTTTTTTAGAATTTCACGGCAAGGTTCAACCCATAGGTCCGCGTCCGCGGAAGCCCGATCGATTCGAAGCCCTGGTTATTGCTGTTGGTAAAGCTCTGTTCGGGATCGAAGTTGTGCGTCTTGCGATAGAGGATGAACAGGTTGCGGGCGACAAAGGAGATATTGGCCGACTGGATCTTCAGCGTGGAGATGTTCTTTATCGGCAGCTGGTAGGAGAAGATCACCTGCCGGAGCTTGACAAAGCTGCCGTCATGGAGGAACAGCTCGGAATAGGTCTTATTGTTGTCGTAGTAATTCCGTAATACCCCATTCGCCTGGGTGATGACCGTGTCATAGGCCGCACCCGACTGGTCAACGCCTTTCAGCTCGAGACCGTTGGCCCGTCCGGGCAGGGTGCTCTTCAGCTTACCCATCCGGGTGGCGTACAGTTCGAAGATGGAGAAGATCTTATTCCCGAATTTCCCATCCAGCAGGACATTCAGGCTAAAGCGTTTGTACCGGAACTCATTGGTGAGGCCCATGGTGTAGGGCGCCACGCTGTTCCCCAGCACCTGTGTGGCCGTGGTGGCCACCGGCGTATGTGTGGTACGACTGTAAACGATCTGCCCCGTCTTGGCGTCACGCGTCATCCTCGTTCCGAGAATGGTGCCGAAGGGACGGCCTACCACCTGGTCGAGTGTTGCCCAGGCGTTGACGCTGGCCGCCATCTGGATCAGCGGAAGACCCGGCGCCAGCTGTACGACCTTATTGGAGTTGTAGGCGACGTTATAGCTGACATTCCAGTTGAAATTGGGGGTCCGGACCGGCTTGCCGGTCAGCAGCACCTCAACCCCGCTGTTCCGCAGTTCGCCGATGTTCAGGATGACATTGCTATACCCCGAAGTGGTAGAGATCGCCGTATTGACGATATCGTTTGTCGTCTGCCGGTTGTAGTAGGTGAAGTCGATCCCCAACCTGCTCTTCAGCATTTGCAGTTCCAGGCCGCCTTCATAGGTGGTGGAGGTATAGGGCTTGAGGTTGGGATTGGTGATGACATTGTTCCCATTGACATCCGGCGTCACGTTCTGAAGAGTAGATCCGCTACTGGTCACATTGCTGTAGGTGAGGTTGATGGAATACGGATCGGGAGCGCCGCCACCCACCTGCGCCCAACTGCCGCGGAGCTTGGCATAACTGAAGAACTCCGGCAGCTTGACCGCGTCCGAGAGGATGAAGCTGCCTCCGACGCTCGGGTAGAAGATATGATTGTTCTTAGGGCTCAACGTAGAGAACCAGTCTTCCCGGCCGCCAAGAGTAAGGAAAAAAAGACTCTTGAAATCGAAGTCCACCGATCCGAAGATGGAGTTGGTCCCGATGCGCGGCGAATAAGGGATGGTGGATTCGGAACTGAGATTGATAAAGCTGTAGAAATACGGGATCGTGAAGTTGAGGCCGCTCAGGGTCAGCCGGTTCTCCGAATTCTTACGGGTATTGGCCCCCACGACGGCGGAAATGCCGATATCCTTCGAGAGGTTCCCCTTGTAAGAAGCCGTGACGAGACCGTTGAACTCCGAGAGATCGGTCTTGATGCCGGAATATTGCCCGTTGGGTTCATACAGCGTACCCGTGGGAAGGATGTTGTAATAATTATAGTTGTAGAAGTCTTCGCTGGCCGTTCCTTTGATCACGAGGTTCTTGAAAAGTTCGTAGGAAACGGAAGCCTGACCGATGAACCGGTTCTTCGTATCCTTCTCCTGGTATTTGTTGATCACAAAATAGCCATTGGAAGCAATGGAGGCATCGTTCCATATCCGTTCGTTGCCATTGGAGTCATAGCCGGGCTTCAACCAGCGGACATCGGCCGTGTTGGCGATTTCCAGCGGGGTCCAGTTCGGGTTGCCGAGCGCGTCACCGGCGCCGGTCCTGTTTTTGCCGGTCTCCAGGTTGTATTGGGCAAGGGCATCGATGGACAGACGGTCGGTGAGCTTGCTGGTCAGGGAAAGATTGAGCGTCTTGCGGTCATAGCTCGTCTTGGGCAGGATGCCGTTGCTGGTCAGATCGGCGGCCGAGAAACGATACACCGTCTTTTCATTGCCGCCGGAGAAGGCGATACTGTTGGTGAAGGTCGAGCCCGTCTGGTAGAAGTCCTGAACGTTTTTCTTCTTTGCCGTATAGGGATGGTTTTTCCCGTCGACCGCTACATAGTTTGTGTTACCGTCGATCAGCGCTCCCCAGGATTTCCGGCCCGAGGCCTGTGCGCTGCTGAGGTCGATGGATTCGACCCCATCCAGACCCTGACCATACGTATATTGAAAATCGGGCACTACGGCTACATTCTCCAGCGTCGCGGTGGAGTTGTATTCGACGCCAACCCCGCGTTGCGCCCTGCCCTTCTTTGTCGTGATCAGGATGACCCCGTTACTGGCGCGGCTGCCGTAAAGCGCCGCTGCGGTTCCGCCCTTCAGCACGCTGATGGATTCGATGTCGTCAGGATTGATACCGGCGATGCCATCCCCGCGGTCGACGTTGTTGGTGATCCCATTGACCGTTGGCGGACCGCCGGGAACGGAGTTGTCGATGGGCATCCCGTTAACCACATACAGGGGCTGGTTATCGGGACCGAGCGTCCCGTTCCCGCGGATCGTCACGCGGCTGGAGCCCCCGGGACCGGTTGACAGCCCGGCAGCGTTCACACCGGCAACCTTGCCGGTAAGCGCATTGGCAATATTGTTCTCACGGGCCTGGGTGAACTCATCCCCTTTCACCGTCGTTACGGCGTATCCCAGTGATCTTTTTTCCCGGTTGATCCCCAAGGCCGTCACGACCACTTCATTCAGCGACGCCTTTGAATTGTCAAGAACCACAGAGACGACCAACTGTCCCCGTTCAACAGAGACCCTGCGGGTCTCGAAACCGACAGAACTGATATCCAGTTCCAGCGGTCCATTGTAAGCAGGAGGCAACGTAAGGGTAAATGCGCCGGCGGCATCCGTGGCGGTGGCGGTCTTCTTATCGGAGGCAAGCGCAACAGTTGCGCCGGCAAGCGCCGAACCATCGGGTCCTTTCACGGTACCCTTGAGATGACGATCGGAGGACTGAGCCTGGCCAGGGAGGAAAAGAAGCCAGCAGAAGCCCAACAGGAGGCCCCGAAGGGCATTGGGGAATTTTGTCATGAGCAGTATTTTTAGCTTTGGTTGGAGATTCTTGCAATTTTTGCAAGTTCCTGAGCCGAATATAGTGCAAAAAATGCGAAATGAGAAAATTAATTGCAAAATATTTGCATATTTCAGTACTAATCCGGCTGCCATTTGACCGCATTGCACGAAACCATGCAAAAAATGCAAAAAAATCCAATTAATCCCCCTACAACCCCGGCAATGTTCTATCTTTATCCATCCAAGAAAGCGCCGTCAGCCGTTATGCTCAAACCAAAACCTTCCGGTTCCATGCCTGTAGCCTTGCAAAAAAAAGATCGGAAAAGTCTGATCCTGAAGCAAGTGAATATTCACACCCGTTTGATGTATAATGACCTGGTCAACCTCATCGACGTGTCCGAGGATACGATCCGCCGGGACGTCAACGAGCTGGCCGAAGAAGGACAGCTGATCAGGATCAAGGGCGGCGCGATGTCGGCGGCCTATCACTACGGACATGACGCCAAGACCTATGCGCAATCGAGCAAACTGATAATTGCGGAGAAGGCCTTGCCATTGCTCAGGGATGATATCATCGTCCTGATCGGCGGCGGAACCACTGTGCGCGAATTCATCAAGAAGATCCCCACCACGCTGCGCGCCACTTTCATCACGGTGAATGTTCTCACTGCCGTCGAGCTTCTCGATAAACCGATGATCAAGACGATCATGATCGGCGGCCAGCTGTCCACGTACAGCCAGATGACGGTCAGCGGCGAGGTGTTCGAATACCTGGCGGGTATCCGTGCCGACCTCTGCCTCATGGGCACGAACGCCATCGACAGCAGCGCCGGGCTCACCGACTCCGACTGGGAAACGATCCAGGTAAAAAAGGCCATGATAAAAGCAGCGGAAAAGGTGGCCATTATCGCGATCTCCGAAAAATTGAATTCTTCGATGCAGATGAAGATTGCAGACATCGATGAAATAGACTATCTTATCACCGAATTGTCACCCGACAGTCCCGAGCTCCAGTCCTATCGGGCGAAGAACCTGACTATCCTATAGCGGGCCACGGGCCCGCCGGCCGAAGGCCATTAACAGACCTAATAATTGCCATTGATCATGAGAATATCTCTGCTATTGCCCACCCTCTTACTCACCGTATTTTCCTCCTCCGCCCAAATCACAGTCGCTCATCTCCTTACCGAGAACCTGTCCGATCCCATCGGGATCGACAGCAGACAGCCGCGCTTCAGCTGGCAGCTTGCCGCTCCCGACCGCAACGTGCTGCAAACCGCCTACGAGATCCAGGTCGGCGATGGCCCCGAAAGCGGCAAAATCTGGAACTCCGGGAAAGTGCAATCGGACCAGTCCTTATATATCCCTTATGGCGGGCCGGCCGTAGCATCGGGCCAAAAATATTTCTGGCGCGTCCGTGTCTGGGATAACAAAGGCCGCGCAAGCGGCTGGAGCAAGCCTGCCTCCTGGCAAATGGGGCTGCTTACGCCCGCCGATTGGAAAGCACAGTGGATCCGGGTGGCAAACGAAGACCCTTCCCAACCGAGCCCCTTGTTCCGAAAGACCTTTATCGCGCAAAACGGCATAGCCTCCGCGACGGCCTATATCACCGCACACGGCCTCTATGAAGCGCAGATCAATGGTCAGCGGGTCGGCGACGCCGTTCTCACACCCGGCTGGACCTCCTACAACAAACGACTGCAATACCAGGCCTATGATGTTACCGGCCTGGTCCATCCCGGTAAGAATGCGGCCGGCGCCATGCTCGGCAGCGGCTGGTACCGGGGATATGTCGGCTTCGAAGGACAACACAATGTTTACGGCACCGAGCTATCGCTGTTGTTCCAGCTCGTCATTCGCTACAAGAACGGTCACACCGACACGGTTGGCTCGGATGGCAGCTGGAAGACGGCAACCGGCGAGGTCCGTCATTCGGAGATCTACAACGGCGAGACCGTCGATGCCCGCAAAGAGCAAAAAGGTTGGAGCCTTGCCGACTTCGACGATACCCGCTGGGAGACGGCGCAGACGGCCGATCTTCCAAAGGATAAGCTCATTGCGACCGTCAACGAGCCCGTAACGAAACACGAGACCTTTCATGCGGCAAAGCTCCTGACGACGCCCAGGGGTGAAAAAGTGATCGATTTCGGTCAGAACCTAACCGGCTGGGTACTGGTGAAGATAAGAGGCAAGGCCGGCGACAGTATCCGTCTCTCCCACGCCGAAGTGCTGGACAAGCAAGGCAATTTTTATACAGAGAACCTGCGAAGCGCAAAGGCCCAGGACGTGTTTGTCCTGAAGGGCGGTGGAGAGGAGATATTCGAGCCGCGTTTCACCTTTCATGGCTTCCGGTACATCCGGATCGAAGGTGTCGACGGAGCCGTCAACCCGGATGATTTTACCGCGGTGGTCCTCTACTCGAACATGCCGAAGACCGGTAACTTCAATTGCTCGAACGTCCTGATCGATCAATTGCAGCATAATATCCAATGGGGCCAGCAGGGAAACTTCCTGGACGTGCCCACCGACTGTCCGCAGCGGGACGAACGGCTGGGATGGACCGGGGACGCGCAGGTGTTCTCGCGCACCGCCGCCTTTAATCGGGGGGTGGATAATTTCTTTGCCAAATGGCTGAAAGACCTTGCCGCCGACCAGGTCTCCAACGGCGCCGTGCCCTTTGTGATCCCCAATGTCCTTGGCGACGGGGCCAGCGCCAGCGCCGGTTGGGCCGATGTGGCCACGATCATCCCCTGGAATATGTACCTGGCTTACGGCGATAAGCGGATCCTCGAAGATCAATATCCCAGCATGAAGGCCTGGGTAGAATATATGCGGGGACAGTCGAAGAACGATCTCTGGAATACCGGTTTTCATTTCGGCGATTGGCTGTTCTACCGGCCCTTTGACGACAACGACGGGCGATCGGCGGTGACGGATAAATATTTGATCGCGCAATGTTTTTATGCCCATTCGACGCAACTGCTCATCAATGCCGCAACGGTGCTGGGGAAGAAAGAGGATGCCGACAATTACACGGCCCTGTTGAAACGCATAAAAGATGCCTACCTGCAGGAATATATGACCCCCGACGGCAGGTTGGTGTCCGGGACGCAAACGGCCTATGTGCTGTCGCTGCAGTTCGACATGCTGCCCGAGGCGCTGCGCAAGCAGGCCGCGGAACGGCTGGTAAAGAACATCCAGGATTACAATTATCACCTGACCACGGGCTTTCTCGGAACTCCCTACCTCTGTCATGTCCTTAGCCGGTGGAACCAGACGGACGTCGCCTATCGCCTGCTGTTGCAGGACAGCTATCCGAGCTGGCTCTATCCCGTAAAGATGGGCGCCACGACCATCTGGGAACGCTGGGATGGGATCAAGCCCGACAGTACCTTCCAGACGCCGGGCATGAATTCTTTCAATCACTACGCCTATGGCGCCATCGGGGACTGGATGTACCGGGTGGTGGCCGGCATCGACACCTACGAGGACGGTCCCGGTTACCACCACAGCCGGATCGCGCCCCACCCGGGTGGACGCCTCCGCTCCGCCTCCGCCGATCTCGAGACCGGCTACGGAAAGCTCAGCAGCCACTGGGAGATGAAGGATGACACCTTTCACCTGGAGGTCGTCGTCCCGGCCAATACAACGGCGACGGTATGCTTGCCGGCCGTCGACAGAGGACTGGTGACCGAGGGCGGAAATAATCTCTCGGCCGTAAAAGATATCCAAATCGAAGGTATCGAAAAAGGCTACCTGCTGGTGCGGGTCGGGTCGGGGACTTACCACTTTCGGGTAAGCAAGTAAAAGCGCAACCTTTGCCAGAATTGTTTGTAACAGAAAGGACATGATGCGATCTCTACTATTTTCCTTACTGCTTTCCGGTCTGGCCGCCGCGCCGGTCCGCTCTTTGGCGCAAGCTCCCTTCGCCGTCCGGAAAGACAGTGTAACGCGCATCCTGCGGATCTATGAGGACAATGATGGGATCAACATCTTCGGTCAATCGACGGACGATGCCTATACGAACGGCACCCGCATCGATCTGTTCTACCAGCCTGCTCACCGGCCACATGGTCTGCTGGGCAGGTTTGCACCCCATGCCGGCGACAGCAGCATCGATATCTACGGCTGGGGAGTGATGCAGCTGATGTATACGCCGATGGACATCAGTAAAAGCAACTTCCAATCCCATGACTATCCCTATTCCGGCGCGATCGTCGCCACCCATACCCGGTATTCCTACAACCCGGTAAAGAAGTATGACTGGCAGACCGAGTTGGTCATCGGCGCATTGGGTCCGCTGTCCCTGGCCCATCAGACCCAGTCCGTCATTCATCATCTCACAGGCTTTATCCAGCCCATGGGCTGGGGCACGCAGTTCCGCAACGACCTCCTGCTGAATGTGAACCTCACCGCAGAAAAACAGCTGGCAGAGTCCGGTGGAACGCTGCGGATCATCGGCGGCGCACAACTCTATGCCGGCACGATGCAGAACGGCGCGGCGATCTATCCGCTGATCCTGCTGGGAAAGATGAATCCGTATTTTGACGGGTTCTTCAGCCAATATACGGCGGGCTACGACGCGGCAGGTCACAAGCGCTGGCAATTGTATTTCTTTGCCAAACCGCAACTACAGTATCTCCTTACAAATGCCCTGTTGGAAGGCGGCATTTTTACCGGCAATCCCAATCTGCAGGCGCCCGACAAACCGTCCGCGCAAAACCGGCAGCAGTCCTCCGCTGCCTCTTCCCCACCCCCGCCGTCGATCCCCGCACTACAGCATTGGGTGCCGTCCCTTGCCTATGGCGGCGTGCTCTCAAACGGCAATTTCAGCATCACTCTGACCCAAAATGTCAGCTCGGCGACATTAAAAGGTTTGTACTGTCATGACTGGGGCAATATTTCCCTCTACTTTGGCTGGTAAATTTTACGGCATTCCCGTTTTCCCACTTTTCCCGCGAACATTTTGCCCTCCGCAGCGGTAATATTAGTCGACGAATAAAAAGATCGAAAGACAGGAACTATTAATAATTGACGACCGGACAATGGCGAAACAGACAGGCTATGAACAGAATTTTACCACTGCTTTTTATCATCGCAGGGTTATCGACGATTGGATCAACCCGCGGACAGACTCCACAAACCAGCAATAATAAGGACAGCATAACCCAAATGCTTCGGCTGTTCGAAGACGACGACTACATCAATTTCTGGGGAAAAGGAACGGACAATGCATACACCAATGGCAGCCGGATCGATTATTACTACCAGCCGGAACATCATCCGCACGGCATACTCGGTAAATACGGTCTGACGGCCGGTGTTGGCAGTACAGACGTCTACAGCTGGGGAGTATATGAGATCATGTACACCCCCGACAATATTACAAAGACCGACTGGCAACCTAACGACTACCAATATGCGGGAGGTATCGTCGCCAGCCACTCGCGTCATTCCATCAACCGGGAAAAGAAATACTCCGTTCAAACAGAGCTCGTGTTCGGACTGATCGGTCCGTCGGCATTGGGAAAGCAGATACAATCGGGCTTTCACCGGCTCATTCACTACACCCAGCCGATGGGCTGGGGTCATCAGTTTCGCAACGACGCCCTGGTTAACATCAACCTCTCCGCCGAGAAACAATTGTTGACGGCAAGCCGCTGGCTGACGCTGATCGGAGGAGCGCGGGTCTATGGCGGCACGATGCAGAATGGCGCTGCAATATCAACCACACTGCTGATGGGTAGGATGACGCCCTGGTTCGACGGGTTCTTCAGTCACTACCTGAGTCCGGGCCGGGATCGTAATGGACGAAAAAACTGGCAGGGCTATTTTATCTTCCAACCGGAGTTGCAATATTTCGCGCAAAACGCGATGTTACAAGGCGGGCTGTTTACGCATAATCCGAATCTCTTACCGGATGGCAAAGACCAGCCGGCCTCCTCCGCGCCGCAAAGCGCGCCGCAACTGGAACCCTGGGTGCCTTCCGTCACGTATGGATTTGTATTTTCTCAGGGCAAATTTGGATTCTCTATTACAGAAAATGTTTCTTCGTCAACACTTCGTCATCTTTACTGTCATGATGTCGGCAATGTCTCGCTCTACTTCGGTTTGTAAATAAATTTCTTTTTCTTCAACGAACTTTTTTGAAACCGGATAGTAATAATAGTTAACCAAACGAAAATGAAAATGAAAAGTAAGATTGGAATTGTAACAGTCCTGTTAGTAAGTTTTGCATTTGCATCGAAAGCGCAAACATCCACACCCGCCGGTAGCACTACATCATCTACCGATAAGGAATGGAGGCTTAGTGTGGGTCCGGAATTTGGTATTCCCAGCGGCAACTTTGCACACAATTATGGCTGGCTCTTCGGCGGTAGCGTACAACTGGACATTCCTGTTTTTGTCCCAGGCCTCTACGTTACGGCCAACGCCGGGTATGACAATCTCATCGCAAAGAAGGACGTCGCCAATATCAATGTCCAGACGATCCCGGTGAAGGCGGGTTTCAAGTATTTCGTCTTTAGCGATCTCGTTTATGTCCAGGCCATGGCAGGTGTACATTTCCTCGCAAACAAGTCGGATCTGAACGCCGACAAGGCCGCAGCCTTCACCTATACCCCCGGAGTGGGAGTCTTGCTGAAGCTGGCGCCGAAGAACTATCTCGACCTTGGCGTACGGTGGGAAGAGACGGCCGGCTTCTACAATGGAGGCGAAGGCAGCGGAGGCAACAGTTACGGTCAGGTGACTCTCCGGGTAGCGTACAGTTTTGGGCTCTAGGACCCGGTCCCGCCACCCCCCCCGGCTGGCGGTATTTCATTTTTCATGAAGTCTTAATATAGGTTAATGGCGGGCATACGCTTTGAGTATAACTTTGTGTCATTGTTTAAACTTCAAAAAACACAGTTATGGCTACTAAATGGGTTCTCGATCCTTCCCACTCTGAAGTGGAATTCAAGGTAAAACACATGATGATCTCGAACGTTAGCGGCAAATTCACCAAATTCGACGCCACCGTTGAGACGGAAGGCGAAGACTTCATGACCGCAAAAGCAACCTTTACCGCCGATATCGACTCCATCAATACCGGTTCCGACCAGCGGGACGGACACCTGAAAAGCGCCGATTTCTTCGACGCCGGCACTTATCCCCAGCTGAAATTCGTCGCCTCCAAATACGAGAACGTCGACAATGACGGCTCCTATGAAGTATGGGGCGACCTCACCATCCACGGGACCACTAAGACCGTCAAGCTGGATGCCGAATTCGGCGGCGTTATAAAGGATCCCTGGGGCAACACCCGCGCGGGGATCAGCGTCAACGGCAAGATCAACCGGAAGGACTTCGGTCTTAGCTGGCATGGCGTGACCGAGACCGGCAGCCTGATCGTCAGCGATGAGGTCCGGGTCCATATCAACCTGGAATTCGTAAAAGCGTAATATATAAGGGGGCCGGAAGGCCCCCTTTCTTTTCGTATATTTGCGCATGCACTATGTTTCCGTTGAAGGGCTTAACAAATCCTACGGTGTAAAGCCGTTGTTCCAGCAGATCACGTTTCACATTGAAGAAGGCGACAAGATCGCCCTGGTTGCCCGCAACGGCAGCGGGAAATCCACCCTCCTTCGCATTCTCGCCGGCAAGGACACCGCAGACGGCGGTACAGTGTGGATACATAAGGACGTCACCGTGGCGCTCTTCGAACAGGAGCCCGTTTTTGCCGAAGACCGATCCATCCTCGACAATATCTTCCATCATAACCATCCCATCATTAACGCGATCAAGGCCTTTGAAGCGGCCACCGACTCCGAAGACGTGGACAAATTGACCGACGCCATCGTCCGTATGGACGAATTGGGCGCCTGGGATTTCGACACCAAGGTCAAGCAGATACTCGGTAAGCTGAATATCCACCATTTACAACAGCCGGCCGGGACCTTGTCGGGCGGTCAACGCAAACGGGTGGCGCTCGCCAAGACCCTGATCGATATCGGCTTTGAGCACAAGCATGTGCTGCTGATCATGGATGAACCAACCAACCATCTCGATGTGGAAATGGTCGAATGGCTGGAAAATTATTTGAACCAGGAAAGAGTGACGTTACTGCTGGTAACCCACGACCGCTATTTCCTGGACAACGTTACGGAGGAGATCTGGGAGATGGACGGCAGCAGCTTGCATGTCTATAAGGGCGATTACGAGAATTACCTCGAGAAGAAAGCGGCCCGGATGGAAAACGACGCGGCCAGCATCGAGAAGGCCCGCAATACCTATCGCAAAGAGCTGGAATGGATGCGCAAGCAGCCCAAGGCCCGCACGACCAAGAGCAAGAGCCGCCAGGATAATTTTTACGTCGTGGAAGCAAAGGCCAAACAGCGCATCGAAGACAACCAGATCGAGCTGCAGATGAAGATGAACCGGCTTGGCGGGAAAGTGGCCGAGTTGAAGAAGGTCTACAAAAGCTTTGGCGAAAAGGTGATCCTGAAAGGCTTCGACTATACTTTCAAACGGGGGGAACGCGTCGGCGTCATCGGCCGCAACGGTGTCGGCAAATCCACTTTTATCAATATGCTGCAGGGGCTCGAACCACCGGACAGCGGCAAGATCAACATTGGGGAGACCGTGATCTTTGGCAACTACAGCCAGCAGGGCCTTGTCATCAAGGAAGATATGCGGGTGATCGAATTTGTGAAGAACATCGCCGAACATTTCCCGCTGGCGGCAGGAGGATCGTTAAGCGCGGCTCAGTTTCTCAATCTATTCCTCTTCCCGCCCGAACAGCAATACACCTATATCTCGAAACTCAGCGGTGGCGAGAAACGGCGGCTACACCTGCTGTCCATTCTTTTCCGCAATCCCAATTTCCTCGTATTGGACGAACCGACCAACGATCTCGATCTCCCGACCCTGGCGATCCTGGAGAACTTCCTTAGCGAATACCAGGGTTGTCTGCTGATCGTCTCCCATGACCGGTATTTTATGGACCGGCTGGTGGATCACCTCCTCGTGCTCGAGGGCGATGGCCTGGTTCGGGACTTCCCGGGCAACTACTCCCTGTACAGAGATTGGCAAAAAGACAATGACGCCGATGCTGCCTTCCCCAACGAACAGGTAACACCTAAGGCGGAGCCCGCACCCCCAGTCTCTTCCGCACCGGCCGCCCCCAGGCGCCAGCTATCTTATAAGGAAAAAAGAGAATTTGAGGGCTTAGAGCAGGAGATTGCTTCGTTGACGCGTGAAAAGCAGGAAATAACCGAGAAAATGAATAGTGGTGCCGCGGCTTTTGACGAATTGCAAAAAATGTCCATCCGAATCGGGGAGATCGCACAGATACTCGACGATAAAGAACTGCGTTGGTTGCAGCTGAGTGAGCTTGGATAATTCAACCGCTCATCCATTTATCGGCGGGCGAAAGACCCGAGCGCATATATTTGGCCCCATGAAAAAACTTCTACTATGGCTGTCGGTGTTCGCTGCAAGCGCCGCTCAGGCCCAAAAGATGCCCGATCCCCGGCCTTTTGCCAAAACCATCACCGCGGAAGATCTGAAAAAACATCTCTTCATTGTCGCCAGCGCCGACTTCGAAGGCCGTGAGACCGCGACGGAAGGCCAACGCAAAGCGGCAGCCTATATCGAAAACGATTTTCGTTCGCTCGGCCTCAGGCCCGGCAATGGCGACAATTACCAGTTGCAATATCCCGTCTACCAGGATTCGCTGGAATCGGCGTCGCTCTCCGTCAACGGCCAGTCCTTTGTCTTCAACAAGGACTTTTTCGTTCCGGTCTCCCTTGACTATAGCGCCGAAATGGGCGCAGCCGATATCGTATTCGCAGGATATGGCCTCAGTGATTCGACCCGCGACGACTATAAGAACCTGAATGTAAAAGGCAAGATCGTGCTGGTGCTGGGCGCCAACCCGCCCGGGACCCAGATGCCGGCCGGCCGGGCAGCGAGAAGGTTCTTCCTTGCCAGGCAGGAAGCCGCGCAGAAGAACGGTGCAGCCGCGCTGCTCATCCTTCAATCCACGGCGCCGCGGAATGTCCGCGAGCCCAAAGGCAATATGTCGATGACGGAATACCCCCGGACGCTCTTCCCCAACACCTTTTATATCACCGATGACGTGGCCAGGGCCATTACCAGGGATGACTTTTCTTCCGTACAGAACGCCGGCAGCCTCGGCAAAACGTATGCCGCCGGAGTAAAGCTGGTCGTCAAAAAGACCACCCTGCATCTGCAAAGCAGCGACGTCCTGGGCTTCCTGGAAGGCACCGATCTGAAAGACCAGATCCTCGTTATCTCCGCCCACTACGATCACCTCGGCAAACGCGGGAATGTCATCTGGTACGGCGCCGACGATGACGGCTCGGGCACGGTCAGCGTTCTCGAGATCGCCGAAGCATTTGCTAAGGCAAAGGCAGCCGGGAAGGGTCCGCGCCGCAGCGTCCTGTTCCTGGCCAACTCCGGCGAAGAAAAAGGGTTGTTCGGCTCGCAGTATTACTCCGAACACCCCACCTACCCGCTGGATAAGACCACGGCCGACCTTAACATCGATATGATCGGCCGCATCGATCCCAACCGCAAGATCGGCGACTCTACCAACTACGTCTATGTGGTCGGCAGCGACAAACTGTCCACCGAATTGAAACCAATCAGCGAAGGCAATAACAAGAAATACTCGAAGCTGGAGCTGGATTATAAATTCGACGACCCCAGCGACCCGGAGATGATCTATTATCGTAGCGACCATTTCAATTTCGCACGGAAAGGCGTGCCCATTATTTTCTACTTCGACGGCATCCACAAGGACTATCACCAGCCGAGCGACACCCCGGACAAGATCAACTATGATATTATGGAGAAGCGGGCACGATTGGTGTTCTTCACCGCGTGGGAAATGGCGAACCGGAATGAGATGGTAAAGCGGGATATTGCCCTGCCCAATCTCAGCAGGTGATCTTATAGCACCAGCGGAACAGCTTTCCCTGGAAATCGAATGGAGTGGTGGCGTTGGTAATGTCTTTTACCGACGCCGCCATTATTTTTTCCGTCTCGATCTGGAAGCGGCGGTAATTGGTACTGAAATACAACACCCCGCCCGGCTTCATCGCCCTTAGCGTTTTATTGATCAGCTCCGCATGGTCCCGCTGAATATCGAGAAAATCCTTCATGCGCTTGCTGTTACTGAAAGTCGGTGGGTCCATCACGACAAGGTCGTAGTACCCCGCCGGCGCCTCGTCCAGCCATTGCTTGACATCCGCATGGATGAACCGATGGTCGCCTTCCGGCACGTTCAGGGCCATATTGGCCTCAGCCCAGGCCAAATAGGTCTTTGACAGATCGACGGAATCCACCTGTATGGCGCCGCCCGCAGCGGCATAGACGGAAAAAGAACCGGTGTAGCAAAAGAGATTCAGCATTCGCTTATCTCTTGCTTCGGCCCGCACCATGCCGCGGGTGACGCGATGATCCAGGAACAGGCCCGTGTCCAGGTAATCGGTGAGATTGATGCGGAACGACAGCCCGGCTTCCTTCGCGATAAAGAAATCCTGTTCGCTGGCCAGCTTTTCATACTGGTCCTGCCGCCCGCCCTTGCGGCGCCGTTCGCGGTAAAAAATATGATCGTCCGGAGTCTCGAGGACCTCGCTGATGGTCGGGATGCAGGATTCGAGCCAGCGGTCATGCTCCTCTTCCGTCATTCCATGACGACGCTGGTATTCGGCAAGATACAGCTTGTCCTCGTACCGCTCGATACAAAACGGGAATTCCGGCAGATCGTGATCATAGATGCGGTAACACGAGACGCCCTGCCTTCGCGCCAATTTACCGACATGGCGGATATCTTTTGTCAGCCGGTTGCGGAACATTGGTAATTTCTCCTCGCTCATGCTCTATTGATTTTGTGCCCCGGTCTGGCCTCTCACCAAAATTAGGCCATCCCGGTGCACGGTCTAATGATTGGCCTTCGGCCAGCGGCCCTGTGGTCCGCTTTGTCTTAATCTTCTAAAACCCATGGCAGCCAGGAAACAGGTGCCGCCGACTACCCACCACAGCGGCCGGAACCCCGCATGCCCTGCGATCTCTGCGCCGCCCGCAGGTCCTACGACCTGTGCGGTCGACCAGGCGATGGTATAAAGCCCTGCATATTGACCCCGGGTGGCGGCGGTGGTCCGGGATACCCAGAAGGAGTTCATAAAGGGCATGGACAATATCTCGCCGATGGTCGTCAGGACCATACAGAAGAAGGCCACGCCAAGGGATAGTGGCAGGATATTGAGCAGGAAATAGGATATTCCTACGAGCGCGGTCCCATAGAAAATATAATGCAGGTTCTCCCGCCGGCCTTCCAGCCGGAAGACCAGGATCATTTCGAAGAACGCGATGATCAGTCCGTTCATAGTCATCAGCAGCCCGATCATGTATTCGGGGAGATGGAGCGTTTGTTTATAGTACACGGGGAGAACGGAGAACAACTGAAAGAAGCAGGCTCCAAAGAGGATGGTGCAGAAAATGAACCCCAAATAGATCCTGTCGCGATACGGCGTCTGGACGGCATCCGCCTTCGCCGTTTCGGGATGTCCTTTTGTGGACGCGGCGCCGAGGAAGTAGCGGATCAGCAGCGCCGCGACCAGGTTGGTGCCGCCGTCGACCCAGAACAGGAGGTGATAGTTGATGGAGGCGAGGATACCGCCGATAGCGCCGCCCACGGCCCAGCCGAGGTTGATGGCCAGCCGGTTGAGGGAATAGCTGCGCGTGCGGTTCTCTTCCTTGCTATAGGCGGCGATCGCCGTCGAATTGGCGGGCCGGAAGGCCTCGTTGACCACGCTTAACAGGAAGGTGCAGACGCAGATCAGTGGATAGCTGGTCATCTCGCCCAGCAGCATGAACAGGAACCCACCCCCGGTAAGTGTCACCAGCTGCACCTTGTGGAAACCGAAGCGATCGGTCATCCTGCCGCCGAGGAACCCGCCGCAAACAGCTCCCAACCCGAAGACGCCGACCACCGCTCCCGCCTGCCCGATGCTGTAACCCATGGAGGGCTGCGTCAGGTAGATGGTCATGAACGGTATCACCATCGTGCCGCTGCGATTGACCAGCATGACGGCGGAAAGAAGCCAGGTTTGTTTTGACAGGCCGCTGTAAGCGTCCCGGTAAAGCGCTAACATGAATGGCAAAAATAAAAAACCCGCCCATTTGGGCGGGCCTTTTTTATCTTATTTTATTTACTTGCCGAATACTTTCTTTAGCAAGTCGTCGACTTGCGCAGCGGGATTCGTTCGAATATTCTTCTCTTCCACGGCCACATAGTAGAAGACTCCATCGAGCGCCTTCGCGGTGGCGTAACCGGGCAGATCGCTGTTGACCTTCGAAACCAGGGGCATTTTGTTATAGGTGTCGAAGATCTGTTTCCAGTACTTCGTGGCGCCGGTCTTCTGCAGCGAGCTGTCGATGACCGGGCGGAACTTAGCGGTCAGCTGGGCCGAGGTGGTCTTGCGCAAATAACCGGTTGCCGCCGTATCGGGTCCTTTGAGGATATTCACCCCGTCGGTGACGGTCATGTTCCTGATGGCGCTGAGAAAGATCGGCGCCGCGGATTTTGCCGCATCTTCGGCGGCGCGGTTAAGACTGAGGATCGCTTCGTCCACCTGTTTGCCGAAACCGGCGCTGCGCAGCGTCCTTTCAACCTTCGCCGCTTCGGGAGGCAGCAGGATCTTGACGGCGGCATCCTTGAAGAAGCCGTCGACGGCCGAGAGTTTGTCGGTGCTCTTTTGCGTACCGTGGTTCAATGCGTCTTTCAGACCGGCCACGATATCATCCGAGCTCAGTCCTTTTCCCCCACCCTTCAGGGCGTTCTTTGCCTTGTCGAACAGGCTCTGCGCGCTAAGCATGGAAACGGAGAACACAACGAGAACAAAACAGGAAGTAAGCTTTTTGATCATTGGAGGATTTTTATCGGATTTAAAAGTAGGTCCTAATTTGGTAAAACAATGTTAAGGAACGCCCTGTACGAGGATTTATTGCCCACGGCATATGCCCGGGAAACCCTATTTTTGCGTCTCATATTAACAAAATCACTATGGGATTTACCAGAGTAATTCTTGCATCGGCCCTTTGTCTTTCCGCGGGAATCAGCGGCTTTGCCCAAACGGCGAAGCCTGCTACCGGAACCAAACCGGCAGGCACGGCTGCACACAAACCGGCGAATGCTTCCAAATCGATGGTCAACGGCCCCGTTTTGAAGAACGAGCTGGACTCGGTCAGCTATTCCATCGGTCTCAGCGTCGCCAATTTCTACAAGCAGTTCAATGTAACCAATATCAATACGGCCATGTTGGTCCGCGCCATCAATGACTCCAAATCAAAAACGGCCAAACCCCTGCTGGATGAGCAGCAGGCCAATTCCTGTCTCACCGGTTTCGTTCAGAAAACCAAGGCTGAAAAAGCCTCGGGCAATAAGAAACTGGGCCAGGATTTCCTTGCCGCCAACAAGAACAAACCGGGAGTCGTGACCCTGCCCAGCGGTTTGCAATACCAGATCATCAAGGAAGGTACGGGTCCCAAGCCCGCGATCACCGACCAGGTGCGGGTGCATTATCATGGAACCCTGATCGACGGCCGGGTATTCGACAGCAGCGTTGAAAGAGGGCAGCCCGTCGAGCTTTCCGTCGGCGGCGTGATCGCCGGCTGGACCGAAGCGCTGCAGCTCATGCCGGTCGGCAGCAAATGGAAGCTCTTCATTCCTTCCAATCTCGGCTATGGTGACCAGCAGGCCGGTCCGATGATCGCGCCGGGTTCGACGCTGATCTTCGACGTCGAGCTGCTCGACATCGTCAAGCCCGCGGGCACGGCGCCAGGTGCGGCCCCGGACAGCACAAAACATTAAATGAAAAACCGGGCTTCACCCACTTTGACCGAAGCCGGTGAGAACCAATTGCAAAAAAGAAAGCAAAAAAGCGGCCGGGCGGAGTTTGGACATGTTCTGATATATCGTATTTTGGGACATGTTCAAATCCCTGCTTCTCGTATCCGTTCTCCTTTTTGGCAGGTTGGACCCGGATGTCAAGGTGGCGACCTGGTCGGTCGGGACACCGGATACCGACGCTTACGAAAGCCTTTCCTTCTGGATAAAAGATAATCAACGCGCCTATGTCCGCTATGCCCATGGCAAAAGCGAAGAGGATACCGAGCTGAAATGGATCGGTCCCGACCCCACCCCGGGCCATCCCGGCTTCCGCGTCAGTATGCCGCGATCCGGCGCCTGCTGCTGGGTGATCGCACCCGACAGCGTCGGAATCGCCGTGACCGATCGCCGGACAAATTCCACCCGAACCTTTTATTGGGAAGATGCAAATCCATCCGGCGACTCGACCAACGACTGCGCTATCTGCGCCAGGACCGAGAAACAGGCTCAGTCCTGGCTCCGGCGCTATTTCCTGCACTAATTATCTTTCTCATCGGGCTTTTTCTTCAGCTGCTCCAGCAACTGCAGCCCGAGAAGTCCCTGTATCGGTCCATTCCCGTTCTCTCCGCCGCCCCCGATCAATATTTCCGGCATGATGCGGATATGTTGCTGCCCGATAGCTTCCATGACCTTCAACTGGGTGAAGTTGCTCCCACCCATCGCTTCGACGGCTAGCTTGTAGGACTCTGCAGAAGATTTACCGATGGCAAGGATCTTTTCCGCTTCGGCGTTACCGGTGAGGGAGATCTTCTCCGCATCGGCTTTGGCCAGCCATTCGATCTTTTCCGCGTCGGCCTTCGCAAGGAGCCGCGTCTTTTCGGCCTCACCGCTGGCGAGCAGCTTGAGCCGGTCGGCCTCGGCGTTAGCCTGCAGGCGGACGCTGTTGGCGTCACCCGTCGCCTTTTTCACCGACGCGTCGGCGATACGTTCGGCGATGAGTACGCCCTGGTCGGCCTTTACGATCTCCTTCTGGATCTCGGCGATGGCCGTTTCCTTTTCAAGGCTCTGCCGCGTCTCCTGCGCCTTCATCTGCGTCTCGTAGGTGACCTTCTGTTCTTCGGCGATCTTCCGGTCGGTGAGCGTCTTCATCAGGCTTTCCGGTGGAACGATATCGCCGATCAGCGTATCGACGCCGATGACATTGTACTGCTCCAGCACCCGGCCGATATGCTGTCTTGCCGATTCCTGGCGTTCCTTACGGGTGCCGAGGAAGGCGATGACATCGCTGTCCTGCGCAGAGTTACGGAAATAGTTACCGATCGTCGGTTCGAGCACCTGGCTGACGAGATTGACCATGTTCCCAAAACGGGCGATGACCTTCGGAGCCTCGGTGGTCGGGATATGGATGATCTGTGCGACGTCCAGGTTGAAGGGGAAACCGTCCTTGCTACGCACGGTGATCGTCGAAAGATTCTTATCCAGCTGGTGGGCCTCGCTTCGCGCGCTGGCCCAGTTGAGCACGAGGTTGGTGGTCGGCACCAGCTCCGTCTTCTGAATGTACGGGTTGATCGGGTACTTCCCCGGCCCAAGCGGCTCCGCCCATACGCCCTTGTGACCGCGGGACACGATATTCCCGTGTTTGAACTCCACGCCGCTAAGGTCCGCGCCTTCATCACCGACGAAGGAGATGACGACGCCCACATAGCCGATGGGGATCTCGGTCATCTTCACCATATCCACCTTTACGAACCAGGGGTTCAGAAAGTAGCTACCGGCCAGGATCACCTGTTCCTGAAGGCCTTTATAGCCGCCGCTGTTCAGGAAGAGATCGGCGTCCTGGAACTTGTTATGATCACCGATCAGCCGGCCGGCGATCTGTCCTTCCTCCAGGGGTTTGCCTTCCAGTGTCGTGACGATACCTACGGCATTATCGGGAATGCTGACCATTTCGGTCACCTCCACATCGAAAAGAAAGGTGTTGATGCGATAGGAGCCGGGAGTCATGATGGCCGTCTGACGGCCCTTGCGGCCACCGCTCTTCAGGAATGCCGCCGCATCCTGGAAAGAGTCGCAGGGCACCTTCCGTGCGAGGATGGCTCCCGTCTCCAGCTCGGCGCCGTCGCGGGCCAGAACCAGCCCGATCTTGCCCGTCGGGATCACCGTGAAGGGCTGGAAGTTGATCGCATATTGCCAGAACCATTTGCCGAAATACACTCCGGGCGCAAGGGTCTGCGCCTGGAAACCAGCTTCGCCTTCGGTGGCGATGATCCGGCCTTCCGGCAGAGACTGTTTGCCCCAAAGAACGAATTTCTTGGTTACCAGGCCAATGCGGTCTTCGGGTACGATGACCAGGCCGAAAAAGACCCGGAGGATGACGCGGTAAAGAACGATGCATAATAAGGGGATGCCGATGGCCAGTCCCCATCTGATCAAGGTTGAGTTGTCCATTTGTTTGAGGGTTTACCTATTGAAGGTACAAAGTTTGTGTACCCGCGGCTCAACCACTACGGAAATCGGGACGGACGGTAAAACCGGGACCCGCATAACACCCAAACTAACGTGTATGCGGGTCCCAGCAACTCTCCGTATTCAATTAATATTCACAACTTTGTCTTTAGGGTATTTTACACTATAGCTGATTCGGTAGGAACGGCTCTCGCCGGGCGCCAGTTCAAGGTTCCAGGTGAGGATGCCGGTGTCCTTGTTGACCGTGGCGCCGCCATTCTCCAGCAGCTCTTCTTCAATCTCCTTGTCGGAAGAGATCGGATATTGATCTTTCAGGATCATCCGTATCTTCTCTTTCTTGTTGTTTCGAACGGTGATCCGGTAGGTAAAGACCTGCTTTCTATTCGATCCGAGGAACTTCACGCTGCTGAAATCCGTCACCTTCTCCTTTTTGACGACGATGCGTTTGTCGCGGCCCAGCGTCAGGTTCATCGTATCCTGGACATAGCCCGGGTCGATCCGCGATCTGCCGATATAAGTCCCTTCCACCATGATACCGGCATCGCCGGGCAGCAGGTTGAGCTTTTCCCAGCCCGTAAGCTGACCCAGTAAATAGGCGTCCTTGTCCACGCAGGGCACGGCGTAGTATTGATAGACGCAGGGAAGCTGGTATTCCTTCAGCGTGACGCCCTGTTCCATTCCGTTGCCCGGGACGTCATAGGGGATATCGATCTCGAAGACCGCATCCATCGTTCGATCATTGAGGGAGACGTAGTCCCCAAGCTCGTCTTTCAGGGTGACCAGGATCACGCCTGCCGCGGCCCGGGCGCCATAGAGGGCAGTAGCCCTGTTGTCTTTCAGCACATCGAGCTTCTTGATCGCCCGGGGATCGATATTGGTAAACTCCGACTTGGACACCTCTTTCCCATTGACAATATACAACGGATCGGAAGGGGCTTCCTCGCTCCCATCTTCAGGCCTGGACGCAAAACCCGTGACCGCGACCTCGCTCAGGGAGGCGGTGCCCCGGACACGCACGCCGCTAATGACGTTGGACATGGGTGCGGCGGGAACGTAGCCGGCGATAGGATTGACAAACTGAAGGAACCAGGTGTTCAGCACCGGCGCATTCCCACCCTGCGCCGGCAGCGAAGTAGACAGGCTCAGTTTCACATGCTTCCAGTCGATACCGGAGGTCTGCACCACATGGGCCTTGTAAAAGATGTGCAGCGGATCGGTGCTGTTGACGACCTTGAGGTCATAGTATGGTTCCCAGTGCGCCGCCGTCGTAAGGTAGGAGATCGTAAGATCGCACGGGCCTGCCGAAGGGCTCATCAGTTGCAGCACCAGGCTGCCGGCCGTGGATGCGTTCTTTCGCTCGTCCTCTTTTATCTGGCGCCCGAGCCGGTCGATTACCTGTTTCAGCTGTTGGGATCTGTCGGTATACCCGCTGATCTCGGTGCGCAGTTCGAGCGCCTTCTGCCGGTAATAGTCCACCATTTTCGCGAGCTCGGCGACGCTGACGCCCATGGTCGTGCTTCCGATGCTTTTGTTGGTGGCCAAAAGGTCCAGCAGCTCGTTATCGGACTTGACGAGGATGTCCAGCCGGCCAAGCTCTTTTTTGATCGAACCGATGGAATCCTGCAATTTTTTAACAAACGGGCTGACGACCTCCGTTTGCAGATGATCCGTGGAGAACGTCACCGATAATACGGTCACGTTTGCAGAACAGCCGATCCGGATGCTGGTGACGTCGATCGTGTTGCTGAGATCGCCGACAATGAGCTCATTGGCGCCGCGTTCCAGCCGGGCCGTCGCGGTATGCACGAGCTCCGCCCCGCTCCGGTAGACGGTGGCGGCGGTAAGGGTGGAAGAAATGATATTTTTCCCGTCGCCCGCCCGGGCGGCCAGACTAAATAAAAGGATCGAAAAGAAGAAGGGTCGCATATGAAAGAATTTCCTTCATGATGCAACCCCTCAGAAAATTACACAACCTTATTTATACAATTGTTCGTAATACTCGTGCGCCATCCGGCCGGCGTCGAACTGGTAACGCACATCGCGCATCCCGTTTTTGGCGATCTGCCGCCAGGTGTCGTAGTTATTATAGTACGTAGGCAGGATCTCCCCTTCGAGTATCTCGTACAGCTTGTTCAGATCGTAGTCATCGACGGCCTCGACATGCATATTCGCATAATCCGCCTTGGGGATGACAAAGCCGTTGTTACCATGGTTGACGAACTCGGGGATCCAGCCGTCGTCGGTGGAGAAATTCACGGCGCCGTTCATCGCAGCGGTCATCCCGCTGGTGCCCGAAGCCTCACGGGGAACGCGGGGATTGTTGAGCCAGCAATCCGCCGCCTGTTTCAGGCGTTTGGACAACGACATTTCATAGCCGATCAGCACGGCAACATTCTTGTAGCTTTTGCTGAGATGGACCAGGTGGTTGAATTCGTTGATCGCGGGATAATCCATGGGGTAGGGTTTGCCGGCCCAGATGATCTGTATCGGCCGCTGGGTGTCGTTGATCAGCCTGTTGAAACGGTCCATATCCCGCGCCAGCAGGGACGCTCTTTTGTAGCCGGCGAAACGGCGGGCCCAAACGATCGTAAAGACATTCGGGTCAAACAGTTTTCCCGTTTGATCGGCAACCAGTTCGAAGGCGCGCTTCTTCATATACTTCTTCCGGTCGTCCCACCAGTAGTCATTGCCTTCCTCCATCTTCCGGTAGAGTTCCTTATCGGCCCAGTAGCGCCAGTTCTGCGCATTGGTAATGGCGATGATCGGGCAGATGTCCTTGTATTTCCCCCACATGGCGCGCGAGACATTGCCATGCAGCTGCGAAACGCCGTTGGCCAGATGGGCGAATCGCAGCGCGACCAGCGAATGGTTGAAGGCGTCGTCCTCGAGCCCCGTCAGCTTCTTCACTTCCTCCACGGAGAGCCCGCCAAAATAGCTCATCTTATGACAGAGATAGATATCGTGCTTTTCGTTGCCGGCCTCTTCGGGCGTATGCGTCGTAAAGACGAGCCGCTTGCGCACTTCTTCGATATTCCGGTCATATTTGTGGTAGAGATAGAAGGCGCTGCTGATCCCATGAGCCTCGTTGAGATGATACAGCTCGGGATTGAACCCCAGCTCGTCCACCAGCTTGGCGCCACCGGCTCCCAGCAGAATGAACTGCGCCACCTTGGTGGCCACATTGGCATCATACAACCGGTGAGTGATCGTCTGGGAGACATAATCGTTCTCCGGCACATCCGTACTCAACAGGAACAGAGGCGCGCTTTTGAACGTCTCGGGGTTGAGATACCAGACCTTGACCCAGACGGGATGATCGTGGATCGTCACCTGGAAGCGGATGCCCGTGTCTTCGAGGAAGCTGTATAGCTTCTCCATCCAGGTCACCTGCAGGGTCTGATCCAGGTTGCGGGCCTGGTCATAGTAACCGTATTTCCATAAGATACCGATGTTGATCATATTCTGCCGCAGCTCATACGCGCTGCGCAGATGAGAGCCTGCCAGGAAACCAAGGCCGCCGCTGTAGATCTTCAGCGGCTGGTGCACTGCAAATTCCATGGAGAAATAAGCCACTTTCTTCGAATACCGCTCATCTACTGTGTATGGCACGGCATAGTTCTTAAAGTTCATAAGCAAATCCAAATATTTAGTCTTATATGTAAAACTGACGCAATATAACGCACAAATTGGAAATCAATTGTTTTTTGGACGGACCAGGCCTTTCCGGCGGTTACCGATGGGCCTGCCGGCCACCGGCCCCGTGGGCCGGTTTTGGGCTTTTTCGTCTCTCGAAATAACCTTCAAAGAAACATTTAATGTCCCGGTGGACGCCGCAGCCGCCCAGCTCCTTTAGCGATACGCCTTCGGGAATGAAGGTGAATTCGATCGCACAAGGGTCGGAATAAGCCCGGTACCGCGCTACCCCGGGTCCGATAAATTTCGCCTCCCCCTTAAGCTCTCCCTTGCAGGTGCCGTCGTTCTTCTCGAAGTGAACAAAGAACTGGAACCGCGAAGCGTCCCTGCCGTCGCGGATGGCGACGATATTCCGTTTGTCCTGGGCATAGTCGCCGGAAAACTTATGCTTTCGCGCCAGGGTGTCGATCGGGTTGTAGACGGGGACGATCTTCGGCTTGCTCTCGTTGGACTCGGTGAGGATGAGCATCAGCCCGGCATCCCCGTTATAGATATAGGCATCCCTGTGATAGAAGAGCTGGCCGTCGGAGGCCTTACGCTGATGCTGGACGGTCACCGTGTACCTGGCGTCCATCGTGACCTGTCCGCTGACGCCGCTCTCGTTGTCGGCATAGATGACGGGGCGGGCGGCGGCAAAATGATCCTTTTTGTCAAAGACAAGGAGGATCAGCGCCCGGCGGCTGCCGGCCGTCGCCTTTACAAACACATATTTCTCCGCGTCAGGCACGCCGACCTTACCGATGGCGTAGAGATGGAGATGTCCTTCCTTGCCGAAGAGTTTGCCGATGACGGAGTCCGGGACGAAACGGGCGAACAGCCTGCCGTTGATGACCGAGGTTTCCGGTTCCCTCCGCTTCAGGATCGTGTCGGTCGCCTGGTAGGGTAACTTCATGGACTGGAAGAACTCCAGGAAATCGGAGATGTTCACCTTCTCATCGTTTGTCGCCAGGGAGACCTTCTTTTCCTTACACGCAATCAGCAGAACTGGCAACACGAGAAGCAACAGATATTTCGACATAGCGGGGAGTCTAATGATTGGGGCGGCCCTACCAGGCCGCCGGTAACGATTGGGTCGGCCCTACCGGGGCCGCCGGCGCTAAAAATAAAGAATTTATCCCTTGCAATGCGGTTTTTTAATTTTAGATTTGTCTAAATTTAATTTTAGGTATACCGAATAGCCACGTATGAAGTATTCCGCCAGCAAAGAGAATTATCTCAAAGCCATTTTTCACCTGCAACAGGAGCAGGGGCTCGTCACGACCAATGCGCTGGCCGCAGCCCTGCGTACCCGGCCCGCCTCCGTCACCGATATGCTAAAGAAGCTCAAGGAGCAGAAGCTGTTGATCTACGAGCGGTACAAGGGTTTCAAACTGAACAACGAGGGACGTAAGGCGGCCGTCCAGGTGATCCGCAAACACCGGCTTTGGGAATATTTCCTCGTGAAGAAATTACAGTTCGGCTGGGAAGAGGTACATGAGATCGCCGAGGAACTGGAGCATATCAGCAGCAGGGCGTTGATCGACCGGCTGGATGCCTTCCTGGGTCACCCGGCAACGGATCCCCATGGCGACCCGATCCCCGACAGCCAGGGCCGGCTGCTGGTCCGGCGGCAGGTGGCGCTGGCCGACTGGCCGGTGAACAAGGCGATGCAGGTGTCGGGCATCGCCAGCCAGACCACCGAGATGCTGGAGGTATTGCAACATAACCATATCCGGCTGGGCACCCGGCTCGAGATCAAAAAGAAATTTCCATTTGACGACTCCCTGGAGGTGAAAGTGCGGAACCGGCCGCCGGTCACGCTTAGCGCCAGGGTAGCAAAAAATGTATGGGTAACCGATGATGAACCACCTGCAGAAAGACGTTAGTCTGAGTGAAGTACACGGCAGCATCGACACCACCACCCGGAAGGGGCCGTGGTGGCGGCAGCTGTTTGTTTTTTTTGGCCCGGCCTACCTGGTCAGCGTCGGCTATATGGACCCGGGCAACTGGGCCACCGACCTGGCGGGCGGCAGCCGTTATGGCTACTCGCTGCTTTGGGTGCTGCTGATGAGCAACCTCATGGCGATCCTCTTGCAAAACCTCGCCGCGCGGCTGGGCATCGTTCGCGGCCGCGACCTGGCCCAGGCCAACCGCGAAGTCTATCCCGCCTATATCAACATCCCCCTGTATATTCTAGCCGAGATCGCCATCGCGGCCTGTGACCTGGCCGAAGTGCTGGGGATGGCCATCGGCCTGGAACTGCTGACCGGTCTCCCCCTCGTATATGGCGTATGTATCACCGTCCTCGATACCTTTTTGCTGCTGTTCCTCCAACGCCTGGGGATGCGACGCATGGAAGCCTTTGTGATCGGGCTGATCGCGGTCGTCGGCGGATCCTTCCTGGTGGAGATCCTTCTGGCTCGGCCGGCAGCAGCCGATATTGCCGCCGGCTTCGTTCCGCATTTGCAGGGCAAGGAGGCCCTGTATATCGCGATCGGGATCATCGGGGCGACGGTGATGCCGCATAACCTTTATCTCCATTCGGCGCTGGTGCAGACAAGAAAGATCCTGCCCGGCGCGGTCCATGTTCGAAGGGCATTGAAGATCAATTTCCTGGACAGCGCCGTCGCGCTGAACCTGGCGTTCCTGGTGAATGCCGCCATTCTCATCCTTGCCGCGACGGTCTTCTTCCGGACGGGGCTGACCGATGTCGCCTCGATCAAGGATGCCCACCGGCTCCTTCCCATGCTGGGCACTCAGCTGGCGCCAAAGCTCTTCGCGGTGGCGCTGATCGCCTCGGGCCAAAGCTCGACGCTCACCGGAACACTTGCGGGACAGATCGTGATGGAGGGCTATCTCCAACTGCGCATCAACCCCTGGGTACGACGATTGCTGACCCGGCTGCTTGCCATCATTCCCGCCGTGGTCGTGATCCTGTTGTTCGGTGAAAAGGAAGTCGACAACCTGCTGGTGCTTAGCCAGGTGTTCCTGAGCGTGCAGCTGGGCTTCGCGGTGATCCCGCTCATCCAGTTCGTCAGCGACCGGACCACCATGGGCGAGTTCACGATCAAACCCATGATCAAGGTCCTCGCCTGGGGAGCGGCCGGCCTGTTGGTCTATCTCAACGTCAAGCTGGTGGTGGAAGAAGCGGCGCCCCTGATCGCATCGTCCGGAAATCTTATTGGCAAGACCCTGATCCTGCTGGGCGGATTGGGCGGCTGCGCCCTGCTCGTCTATATCACCCTGCATCCCTGGATCGAACGGCAGGTGCGTCGCAAAGCGCCCCAGCTGCACCCGCAGCCGGACGCGCTGCAGGACTGGACGCCGCCGGCCTTCCGGCATATCGCCGTGGCGCTGGACTTCAGCGAACACGACGAACGGCTGCTGGCATATGCGGCCGGCCAGGGCGGCGCAACGGCCCGCTACCTCCTGATCCATGTGGTCGAAAGCGTTTCGGCACAGCTGCTCGGCAAGCAGAGCGACGACTATGAGACCCGGAAGGACCAGGAGCGGCTCGATCATTACAAGGCGATGCTGGAAAGCAGAGGATTACAAGCCCATACCGCACTGGGCTTCCGCCACCGCAGCCGGGAGATCGCCCGCATCGCCCGCGAACAACAGGCGGATATGCTGGTCATCGGGTCGCACGGACACCGGGGGATGAAGGATATCATCTTTGGAGAAACGGTGAATGCGGTTCGGCATGAATTGAAGATCCCGGTATTGGTAGTGAATCTGTGAGTCTTACGATCGGCCGCCGGCCGAAGGCGATCCGCGCCTTAACGTTTGCCCGGCCGCATCAAATGCTTTAGCCGGCTAAAGGTCTCCGGCTTGATATTAAGATAAGAGGCGATATATTTCTGCGGCACCCGTTGCAGCATCTGCGGATGCGTACGGACATAATCGAGGAACCGCTCCCGCGTGTCCTTCCGCAGCTGATCGAAGTAGCGGGTATCTTTTTTGACAAAGAGATCGGAAAGCAGCAACCGGCCCAGCCGCTCGGCCTTGGGGAAAACATCGTAGGCCTCCTGCAGATTCTCATACGTGATGGAGAAAAAGACGGTCGGCTCGATGGTCTCGATGACGCAATTCGAGGGAGTGCGATAGTGAAAGGAAAGGTCCGAATGAATGATATGCCCCTCGGTGGCCAGTTGGATGGTGAGTTCCCGGCCCCGGACCGGCAGATATTTCCGCGCGAGTCCCCAGGCGACAATGTTCAGATGGCGCTCGACCTCGCCGGCGCGGATGACGACGCATTTCTTATCGAACTCCCGCACTTCGATATAGGGCAGAAATTGATCGAACTCCTGCTTCGTCAGCGGCTCAAACCGCGCGAAGTAGCGGTGGAGATGATCAAGCGCCGCGGTATAAGCGTTGACGGAATTGCTCATTTCACATGGGATTTATTGATGGCCGGCCGTTTCTTGACCAGGTTCTTCATCCGGCTGAAGGTCTCGGGTTTCATATTCAGATAGGAAGCCAGGTATTTCTGCGGCACACGCGTGACCAGCTCGGGGTTCCGCTCCACGAAGCGGGTAAACCGTTCGCGCGTATCGAGCCGCATGCATTCATGCTCCCATTCCTCCTTTTGCATCACGAACTGGGTCGTGAGCAGGCGCCCCAGCCGCTCGATCCGGACGCTTTGCTGATAGACGGCATCCAGGTCCTCCCGGGTCACCGATAACAGGATGGTCGGTTCCAGGGTCTCGATATAATAATGGGAAGGCGTAGCCGAGAGAAAGGAAGCACTGCTGCTGACCAGTTCGCCTTCTTTGGCAATATTGGTGATCAGCTCGGTCTTGCCTTTGTAAAAATACATGCGGACGAGGCCCTGCACGACGAAGTTCATATACCGCTCGACCTCCCCTACCCCGAGCAATTGCTCGCGCCGGTCGAAGTTCCGCACCACGATCCTGTCGGCCAGGAGATGGAACTCTTCATCCGACAACGCCACATATCCCGACACATATTTTCGCAACGTTTCTAGCATTATTTGGGCATTTTCATGTAGGTTTGCTCTCCTTTTAGCAATAAAAATAGTGGAAATATGCCCAAAAAAATCAAAGTTGCCAATCCCGTCGTCGAGCTGGACGGAGACGAAATGACCCGAATCATCTGGAAGTTCATCAAGGACAAGCTGATCCTGCCCTATTTGGACATCGATATCAAATATTATGATCTGGGAGTCGAATATCGTGACAAGACGGACGACCAGGTAACCATCGACGCCGCCAATGCGATCAAGCAATACGGCGTAGGCATCAAATGTGCGACCATCACCCCCGACGAAGCCCGCGTAAAGGAATTCAACCTGAAACAAATGTGGAAGAGCCCCAACGGGACGATCCGCAATATTCTCGACGGGACGGTGTTCCGCGAGCCCATCGTAATGAAGAACGTACCGCGGCTGGTGACCAACTGGACAGCCCCCATCATCGTCGGCCGCCACGCCTTCGGCGATCAGTATCGCGCCACCGACACCGTGATCAAGGGAAAAGGAAAACTGACCATGACTTTCACCCCGGAGGACGGCAGCACGCCTCAGACCTTCGAAGTCTTCAACTTCAAGGGCGACGGCGTAGCCCTGTCGATGTACAATACCGATGAGTCCATCAAGGGTTTTGCCCGCAGCTGTTTCAATATGGCGCTGAGCAAGAAATGGCCGCTGTATCTCTCTACGAAGAATACCATCCTGAAAAAATACGACGGCCGGTTCAAAGACATCTTTGAAGACATCTATCAGAAGGAATTCGCAGCAGCCTTCAAGGAAGCGGGGATCGTCTACGAACACCGTCTCATCGACGATATGGTGGCCAGCGCGCTGAAGTGGAACGGCAATTTCGTTTGGGCCTGTAAGAACTATGACGGCGACGTACAAAGCGATTCCGTAGCGCAGGGCTTTGGTTCGCTGGGTCTCATGACCTCCGTGCTCATCACGCCCGATGGAAAGATCATGGAAGCGGAAGCGGCACATGGTACGGTCACCCGCCACTATCGCGACCACCAGGCCGGCAAACCGACCTCAACCAACCCGATCGCATCCATCTTTGCGTGGACCCGCGGCCTGGCCTTCCGGGGAAAGCTCGACAACAACCGCGAGCTCATCGACTTCGCCAACGCCCTCGAAGCGGTCTGTATCGAGACCGTGGAAGGCGGAGCGATGACCAAGGACCTCGCCATCTGCGTACATGGCAACAAGGTCGAGCATGGCAAACACTTCCTCTATACCGAAGAGTTCCTCGACGCCATCGACAAGAATCTTCAGAAAAAGCTGAAATAAAAGGAAATATATAAATAATTACCCTCCGAATATCACCCCCCAAAATCCGGGTTATAACTAAGCTATGAGGGGCGGCCGAAGCCGCCCCTGCTTCATAAAGTATTGTAATTGCGAAAGGCGGGCGTTGTTCCGGGCAGCCGGCGAAGCTCGCCTTTCTCCAACAACCCTCTCAGGCTCGAAACGCTTTCCCCGCGCCTCAGCGCGCTGGCGCCGTAGATGGCGCAAAAGGGTTGCAAAAACCCGTCTACTTCATAAGCATAGAAGTCTGACCCGCCCTTACGCCAGGCCGGGATCAACCCGGAAATGGTATCGACGTCGAGGTCCTGCATATCGCAGGCAACGGGTAACAGATCGCAATCGGGATAGGCTCTGTGGACGCTTAAGAGTCCTTTCAACGGACCCGCGCCTGCGCCGGAGTCCACGACGTACAGACCCGGCGGCAGCCAGGCCGCATACGCGGCGACCTGTTTTTTGTTGACGGAATAGACGACAGGAATTTGAAGATGCGCCAGCTTTTCGCCCATGCGCAGCACCCAGGGCTGGCCATCGATCTGTAAAAGTCCCTTGTCCTGGCCCATACGGCGGCTTTCACCACCGCAAAGCACGACCCCCAGCAGCTTACTCATAGATATGCTTGTGGATATCCCCCGTTACGGCGTGGCAGTTGCAGTTATTGCCCCATTCTTTCGTACCGTCGGCATAGTGTTCGCATTTCCAGATAGGCGCCTCATGTTTTATCCGGTCGATAATATATTTGTTGGCGGTATAGGCCTCGCTGCGATGCGCTGAGGCCGTGATCACCACCACCGCGGTATCGCCGATGTCGACCCGGCCCACCCGGTGCTGGGCAATGGCCGTATGCAGCGACCAACGCTCCTTTGCCGTAGCAAGGATCTCTGCGATCATCGACGCAGCCATCGGGATATGTGCCTCATACTCCAGGAAAGCCACGGCCTGACCCCGGTTGCTGTCGCGAACCTCGCCGCTGAACAAGACCACCGCCCCGGCGCCGGGATGATGTGCAAGGCTCAACAGACCCGGGATGTCGAGCGGCTGGTCACTCAGGGCGGGCGGTGCCGCAGATCTATCCGCCGCTGCTGGGAGGGATGATGACGACGGTGTCATATTCATTCAATTTAAATGCATTGTCGATAAAACCTTCTTCTACGGCAAACCGGCAGGCAGAGAGGATCCCGGCCGCCTTATCGTTTAGCGTCAGCAATAGCGCCTTCAGCTCGTCCGTATTCCGCACGAGCCCGCTGACTTCGAATTCCGGCTGAAAGTAATCTTTCAACGCGGCATATACGTGAATTTTCATTGTCTATCCGCCGATGTGCAACATGCTCAGATCACTCCCCACGAACCTCAGCTCCTGCTTCTGAGCAAGCGCCAGTTTCAACTTCTCATCCCATTCCGCCGCCGTTTCGCTTAGGCCCAGCCCGATCGGCTGATTGCTGCTCAGGCATCCATAGATATGTCCGCTGCTATCGAGGCGGAGCCGGTCGCAGTCGCGGCAAAAAGGTTCGCTCTCATTGGCGATGATGCCGAACCGGTGGCCCGTCTCGGTGGTCCAGTACCTCGCCGTGGCGGATTCCGCCCGCGGCTCGGGCGTTATCCGGTGATGCTCGCCGATCCGTCCCAGCAGTTCGTCCTGCGTCACGAGATACCGGCCGGCATGGTCATGGAGATGCCCCATTGCCATCACCTCCAGGAACCGGATGGTCAAACCGCGGGCGAAGGCGAGATCCAGCAGCGGCAACAGCTGCGAATCATTCATTCCTTTCATCATCACCGTATTGATCTTTACCCTCAGCCCCGCGGCGACAGCCGCATCGATCCCCCGGATGATCCGCTCCACCGAATGCCGCCGGCTCATCCGGGCAAATACCTCTTCCTCGACGGCGTCCAGCGATACGTTAAGGGCCTCCAGACCCGCCTCCTTCAGCGCCGGCGCCATCCGCTCCAGCAGAAAGCCGTTGGTCGTGAGGCGGACGGCGTCGATCCCCGCCGCACGGATGCCGCGGATCAGCGATGCCAGCCCCGGGTAGAGCAATGGTTCGCCCCCCGTCAGCCGGACGGTATCCAGCGGCAACTGCTCCTTCAGACGGCGGATGATCGCCAGCAACTGCTCCACCCCCAGGCTGTCTCCCACCGCGTTGGCTTCCTTGAGTTCCGCCTCTCCTGCGACGCAATAGACACAGCCCAGGTTACAATGCTGCAACAAACTAACCCGCAGGGTCCGGAACGTTCTGCCATATCGGTCCTCAATCTTTAACATGGAACTATAAAGGTACAAAATCCGCCGTTGCCCCGCCACAGACGCTACAGACATAATCCGCCCGAATGTCCACAAACGGGGTTCCGGCGGGAATGCCCTGCTCTTCATCGCCATATTGTTCGTGATACAGCGTCAGGCAATGGCCGCATTGCCATCCCCCGGCCACCGATCCCGGCCGCCCGGGGGATACCGGCGCAGGCTGAGAGGCCAGGGGCGAATGGCGCTCGCTCTGCTGCCGGTAGAACTCCTTGCAAAGCGATACGAGGTAGGGAAACAGGTTTTCTTTTTCGAGGTCCTTCCGATACAGGACGATATCACGGGAAAAAGGATTGAAGTCGGCAGTATGGGAAATGGAATACCGGTCGAGCAGCTTCAGCTGGTCGGGACGGATGCCATCCTGCCTGCGGATGATCACCGAACCCGGCAGCCCGGAGCCCGGCTTGGTTTTTATCGCAAAGCTCAGTCCTTCCGTACGGATATCATCCTGGTCCAGCAAACGCACCAGGTAGCGCTTCAGCCGCAACCCGTCCGGACAGAGGTCCTCGATCTGCCAGTTCAGCTCGTTGGAAGCATGACGGACGTTCATCCGGTACTTGCCCAGCACATATTCCCAGATCGGGATGTCCGGCTCCTCGATGCCCTTTATCAACAACGATTTCCAGGGCGTAGTGTACAGCTGCCCTACCTTGGTCTGCAGCGCGATCAGGCAGACATCCTTCAGGAAGGCCAGCGGGAACAGCTCGTCCCGGCGATAGATGCCCAGCCAGTTCTTGTTTCCGCTGCGATTGAATCCCTCGTAATAGGGCAGCCGGAATTCCGGTGTCGAAAAGGCCGGCAACAGGGGCTGGCCGGCGAAGCCGCCGTGGGTCTCCACGGTGTCATATAGCCGCTTTCCCCAGATCTCTTCCTCTCCTGCGGTGGGGAGTACAGGCTCGAGCAACCGGCAAAACCGGGGGATATCGGGCGAGTAGATGCCGGTCCTCCAGGGATAAAGGCGGTTGGTCCCGGGGCGGCGGAGCACCACGTGCCAGTGGTTGTTGACGGGACTGCTGAGGAAGTTGAGATGGCCGGTAAAAAGGGGTACGAAGCTCTGACTGCTCTCCACGAGGTTGATCTTTAACCCCGGCCGGAAGTCGAATCCTCCCAGGATATCCTTGTACAACCCTTCGCTCACCCAACCGCTCCGCCCGAAGACGCCGTCGGTGACATAGCTGCTGACGATGTTGGGGAACGCTTCCTTTTCGGTCTCGTAGAAGATACCCGCCTCGTCCAGTCGCTGCAGGAATTCCGGACCAAATTTATCGGCCACCTTCACGAACAGCTGTTGGCGGCTGCCCAGCTGCATCTCCTCAACCCTAGCTTTCTCTGCCGCCTCGACGATGGAATAAAGATCACCCGCGCCGACGATGCCGCCGGGCAGGTTGATCTTGACGGTATAGTTCTTACGAAACATGAGCCTCCAATATTCTTTTTACCTCGGGACGGCAGCTGCCACAGCCGGTGCCCGCACCGCTGGCGGCGCATAATGCTCCCAAATCCCTGCTACCCCCCCGGATCTGATCCTCGAGATTACCTACCCCCACATTATTGCAGCTGCAGACCAGCCGGCCCTTTACGGGGATTGCTTTTCCGCCGCTACGAAGGAGCTGCAGGCGGCGATCGCTCAGCTCGATCTTCCCGGTGATCCATTCCCGGAACTCGCGGAACTCCTCCTTGTCGCCGACAAGGATCGCGCCGACCAGCCGGTCCTGGTGGATGATGCACTTTTTGTAATATCTCCGGGCCTTGTCGATAAAGACGATCTCCTCATAGTCCTTTGTATTGGGACAATCCGGCAGACCGATGCTGCAGAGATCGAAGCCGTGTATCTTGATGATGTTCATCGGCACCGTCCCGGTATAAGGCTGGGCGATGTCCCCGTTCAGGAAGCGCGCCAGGGCCTCCGCCTGTTGCTCCGCTGCCGCGGTGAAGCCGTAGAGATTGCCCTCGAATTCGGCGATCTCGCCGATGGCGTGGATATATTCGTCGCTGGTGCGCAGATAGCCGTCGACGACCACCCCGCGACGATGGTCGAGACCCGCCGCCTTCGCGATCTCGATGTTGGGCACCGTACCGATCGCAAAGACCAGCGCATCACAATCCAGCACGCGACCGCTTCGCAAGCGAATGCCCGTGAGCCGGGTCTGGCCATAGAAGAGTTGCACTTCATCGGAGTAGTAGACGGCGCAGCCCTGGTCGACGATCTCGTCCTGCAACAGCTGGCTCGCCAGCGTGTCCAGCTGCCGGTCGAGGAACCGGCTGCTTCGATGGACAATGGAAACGCAAATATCCATTTCGCGCAGGGAAGCCGCGAGCTCCAGCCCCAGCAACCCGCCTCCGACGACGACTACCCGGCTGCCGGGCGTCATCTGCCGCCGGAACCTGTCCGCATCGGGCCTGCTGCGAAGCGTATGGATCCCATCCAGCGACGGCGCCTGCTTTGGCGTCGCCGCCCGGCTGCCCGTAGCCAGGATCAGCCGGTCGTATTCCGTAACGGCGCCGGTGGAATCGGTGACGGTCTTTGCCTTGCGGTCGATACGTTCGATGCTGACGCCACGTTTCAGCCGGATGCTCATATCTGCCTCCTCGGCATCGGTCATCCGGACCAGCTGCTCCCAGTTCTGTAAGCCGCTGATGTAGTCGGGTAGTTGAACGCGATTGTAAAAAGGCTGGTCCTCTTTGTTGAAGACGATGATCTCGTCTTCCTGGTTGAGTTCCCGGTAACTGCGGACGAATCCATGTGCGCCCGCGCCGGCGCCCACGATGACGATCCGTTCTTTCTTCTTGATATATTTCCTCACCCGCACCGCGCAAAGTTTGAGATCGGGTTCTTTCGAAACGGGGTCAAGCAGGCTATGGGTAAGATTGTTGATACGGTTGAGATCGCTGCCGAGGATCTTGCCCCAATGCATCGGGAGGAATACAGCGCCCTTTTTTATGGCCCCGGTGATCCGCACAGGAACCCGCACGTCACCGCGCCGCGACTCGACCAGGGCGATATCCCCTTCTCCGAGTCCGAGCCCCTCCGCGTCCTCCGGGTGCATCTCGAGAAAAGCCTGTGGGATATGTTGCCGGAGTTTGGCCACCTTGCCGGTCTTGGTCATGGTATGCCACTGATCGCGAATCCGACCCGTGGTGAGGATCAGCGGATAGTCCCCATCGGGCAATTCGCTTCGGCTCTCGTCGGGGTTGGCATGGAAGATCGCCCGGCCCGTGGGAGTAGCAAACCGGTGATCGGTGAACAGCCGTTCCTTGCCGCCATCGGTGCAACCCGACGGATAGGGCCATTGGACCGATCGTTTGGCCTTCAGGACGGAATAATCGAGACCGCTGATATCCATCGAAGTGCCCGCGGTGAGTTGGGCGTGTTCGCGAAAGATGGCGTCGGGGCCCGTATAGTCAAAACCGGGGAAACCCATTTTCTGCGCCATCCGGCTGACGATCACCGAATCGGGGAGCGCTTCGCCGGGTGGCTCGACGATGTGGTCCAGCAGGCTGATCCGGCGTTCGGAGTTGGTCATCGTTCCCTGCTTCTCCGCCCAGGCTGCGGCAGGAAGGATAAGGTCTGCATAAGCAAGCGTTTCAGGTGTATTACTCACCTCCTGTACGACCACGAACTTCGCCTTCTTCAGCGCCGCCTCCGCCAGCCGTACGTCGGGCAGGCTGACCAGCGGGTTGGTGCCCATGATCCAGATGGCCTTCATCCTGCCGTCGGCGAGGGCTTCGAACTGCTCGGTGGCGGTGAGGCCCGGTTTTGCCGACAACAGGCCGCTGCCCCAGTACTCCTGCACCTGCCGCCGGTGTTCGGGGTTGGCCAGATCGCGATGGGCGGGAAGAAGGTTGGCCAGTCCGCCCGTTTCCCGTCCGCCCATGGCATTGGGCTGGCCCGTCAGTGAAAAGGGCCCCGCGCCCGCCCTGCCGATCTGGCCGGTCAGCAGGTGAAGATCGATCAGCGACAACACTTTGTCGACACCGGCCGCGCTTTGGTTCAGCCCCATGGTCCAGAGGCTGAGATGGGCGTTGGCCTCACCGATCCATTCCGCGGCCCGGCGGATATCGCCTTCGGGGAGACCGCAGATTGCGGCGGATTCCGCCGTCGTCCGGGCGAACACCCGTTGCCGGTAGGCCTCGAATCCTTCGGTATGCTCCCGGATAAAACCGGGATGAGAACGGCCTTGCTCGATCAGCAACCGGCCGAGGGCATAGTGCAGGGTGATGTCCGTGCCGGGATTCAACGGCAGGTGCAGATCGGCGAGCGCGGCCGAATCGGTCCGGCGGGGATCGGCAAGGATGATACGCGTCTTTGGATTCGCCGCCTTATGGGCTTCTACCCGCCGCCACAGGATCGGGTGGCACCAGGCGGGGTTGGCGCCGGTCACGAAGAAACAATCGGCCAACTCGATGTCGGCATAGCTGACCGGAACGCTGTCCTCGCCTAAAGCCAGCTTGTGCGCCGCGACGGCCGTGCTCATGCAGAGCCGGGAATTGCTGTCGATATTGTTGCTGCCGATGAATCCTTTCATCAGCTTGTTGACGACATAGTATTCTTCGGTCAGGCACTGACCCGAGATATAGAAGCCGACGCTGTCCGGCCCATACCGGGCGATCAGGCTTCGGAACACCGCTGCCGCCCGGTCCAGCGCGGTGTCCCAGCTGACCCGCTGCAAAGGCATCTCCCGGTGGGAGCGCATCTGCGGATACAACAGGCGGTCCTGCAGGTCGTTGACCGTATAATGCAGGTTCAGCCCCTTGCTGCAAAGCATGCCTTTGTTGACGGGGTACTCGGAACTGCCCTCTACCGTCAGGCGGCCTTTCCGGTCCTTGTAGACGGTGACGCCACACCCTACTCCGCAGTAACAGCAGGTGGAAAAGGATCGTTCGGTATGCCGGTGGGGTGCAGTTGCCATAGTTATAGGGTTACAGTCGCGGGGGACACCACGCCGGCCGCCGCCCGCCAGCGGGTGACCATCACCAGGCAGGCAATGGTGATCACCGTGCAGCCGATATAGGTGAATGCCTCTGCATAGGTGATCGCATTCGATTTGAAAAGGAATCCGAAGAGCATGCCGCCGAGGTTGCCGCCGGCGCCGACTACCCCGCTGACGAGGCCGACATTCTCTTCATTGATAAATGGAACGATGCCGTAAACGGCTCCATTGGCCATCTTCAGGAAAAGGGCGAAGGACAACATGAAAACGATCGCGATCACAAACGTCGGCGCATGTGCGAATGCAACGAGGCCAAGCCCTTCCAACAGCAGGACGATCGCCAGCAGGGTGCCCTTGCCGCGCATCCCCCAACGGGTACCTGCCTTGTCGGAGAAAATGCCGCCAAGGGCCCGTGCGAAGATGTTCATAAAACCGAAGAGGCCCGCCCAGAAGCCTGCGCTATGCTGCGAAAGATGAAAGTTATCGACGAAATGGAGCGAAGCGACATTGTCGAAGGTGATCTCCATGCCGAAACACATCGCATAAGCCAGGGTAAGGGTAAGAACCCGCCAGTCGGCCAGAACCGACCAGTCGGTCTTGCGGCGGGCAGCGCCGGTACGGCCGGTCTCGGAGTAATTGCCCGTCGGCGTGTCCTTCGTGTATCGATAATAGAGAAAAGCGACGACCCACATCATGACGGCGGGAACGATCATCGCATATCGCCAGGCCTGGTGCCCGGTATACCCGAATCCGACGATTGCCGAGAAGATCAGCGGCATCACCATGTTGGTGACCCCACCGCCCAAATTACCCCAGCCACCGGTCATGGCGTTAGCCGTCCCTTTTATCTTCGGCGCGAACATCATCGAGGTATGGAACTGCGTCACGACAAAGCTGCCTCCTATAACACCGATGGCCAGCCGGAATAACAGGAAGGTGGTGTAATCCTTTGCCAGTCCCACCAGCAGCACCGGCGCCGACCCGATCAGCAGCAGTCGGATGGCTGTCTTGCGGGGACCGAGCACGTCGCAGAGCTTGCCGATCAGCAGCCGGGCGACGATGGTCGAAGAGACGGACGCAATGATGGTATTGCCGACCTGGGCCTTTGTCAACCCCAGGTCTGCACGAATGGTCGGCATCAGCGGCGCCAGGCCAAACCAGCCGAAGAAGCAGACAAAGAACATGAGCCAGGTGATGTGAAACGTGCGCATCTGGACCGTATCGAGGGAGAAAAGCCGTATCTTGTCCAATGGTTTGTTGATGGTTTGCATATCGGCAGGTATTATTTGGTCAAAAAATCAGGTTTGATATTGAGCTGGAGATAAGCCCAGGAGGCGTTGAGCCGGGCATTGTCAGGAGTTATGCCCTTGGCATACTCCATGGAATGCGTCGCCCGGAGCGCACAGACGCCGAGCTCGAGGTTGGTGATCTTATTCAGGCCATAGCTTGCGGTGGCGTCGACCTCGCTGCCGAGATAGCGCGAGACCTCCTTGCCTTTTACATCCTTTTGACCGGCGGCCAGTCCGAAATAATGATAACAGAGCTCTACCGAGAGACGGTTGTTGCGGGAGACGTATTTTGCCTTTGCGAAAGGATTGTTCAAACCGCCGGTAGCGGAACCCGTGCCGGCGTAGAAATAATCCATATAGCCCCAGAATTTGTGAGGCGTACCGTAGAGGGGGTCGAAGCGATGGTTGGTGGTCGATGTGGAAAAGGCGTTGTTCCCCGAGAGATAGTCCCAGCCGATGGTTCCGGCGACCAGGTGCGGCGAGTAGGTTAGCGCAAAGGTGGTCGTATAGGCGGCCAGGGTCAGCCCGTCCCTGTCCCGGCCGAACTGGTACCAGGCGCCGGCCTGCAGTTTCCAGGCTTTGCGGCTGTCAAGGGTGGTGTTCAATTGCAGTCCGCCCGTAGCGCGGGTGTTGACCCCCGCCTGGTTGAAGTGGCGGCCATAGATCTCCCCTGTGTCCGATCCCGCGATATTCTTCGCCGAATCGAGCTTATAGCGGCTAAACTCGTCGACAAAGAGCAGGGCCGCCAGCCGGGTTGAGTTGAATTGTTTGGCGGCGTACAGGAACTGCATGGATTTGTAGTCCTGGTTGGCGCCATTGGTGGAGGGTGCGGCGACAAGCGAAGGACTGCCGTTCCTTGCGCTCGTTCCCGTTGCGTTTACAAGCGGAATATACCCGGTGGGTACCGGCGCCAGATTGCCCCTGCTGTCCTTTATATAGGCCGGCACATTGGCCGGCGTATAGGAGGTGCCGTTATAGTTGAAAGCGTCGGTATTCTGGTTGAAGGCCGCACCGAGGTCCACCTGCCAGCCTTTGTCGAGCAGCTTGAGGACAACCGCGTCATGGCGGCGGGCCTGCTGCAGCCAGTCGAGATTGCCCAGCAACCGCTGATCGTCATAGACCAGCTCCTGCCGGCCGACGCGGATGCCGAAGTATTCGACGGGACTGCGACCGAGGCTGCTGTCGTGTTTGTTGGCCAGCACCAGCTCGCCCCAGGCCTCGTGAACACTCAGCCTTGCGCCGTCGGCATTGTTGATCGTCGAGGCGTCGGCGCCCCAGACCCGCACATCCTGTACCGACGCCTGGAAGATGATCCGCGAGGAACGGTAATTAAAATTGAGCCGTGCGCGCTGTGAAGTGAGAAAGGCGGGCTGACTGCCCAGGGTCTCGAGCGTGCCGTAGCCGTTGCGCAGTTCGGTTCGGACACGCAGCTGTCCCGTCAGCGAGAGCTGGGCTTTCACACCCAGGAAAAGAAAGGAAGACAGCCCGATCGTCATTCCGGTGATGATTTTGTACATGAGGAGTCGTTTTGGTTACAAAGATTTTGAGCCGTTATAGACGGCCCAGGCAGCAACCGGAAGACCCAGAAAAATGGATGGCAATCGAAGACAAGAAGAGGGTCGGTAAATATTACGATTATTTACATCTAATACAAACCGATATGTGGAATAGAAATTTTAGATTCAAATATTACTTACGTAATAAAAATAATGAATTATGACCAAATATTCGATAATATCCGCTCGAAATATTATATAAATATTTTAATAATACGAACGATTCTAATCGAATTGGCTACGGGAAACTCCTTATTTTGCGCTTTATGAAGAAAAAGACCTCCTCCTGCGATCTGAAAAGCTGTTTTCTCTGCCAGCGGTGTCTCCCCGAATGGATCCCGGCCGCGGAGGTGCACCGGAAGAACTTCACGTATAAAAAGGGCGAGATGATATTCCAGGAAGGGGATGTCGTCAAGGGCATCTTCTTCGTATATAGTGGCGCCGTCAAGGTCCACAAGAAGTGGGGTTCGGAGAAAGAACTGATCATCCGTTTCGCCCGGGCCGGCAGCCTCTTCGGACATCGCGGACTGGGCAAAGACCACCATTATCCTATCTCCGCAACGGCGCTCGAGCCGCTGGAGGTGTGTTATTTCGACCTGGAATTCTTCCAGGCGAGTCTCAAGGTAAACCCCGGTCTTAACCAGGGACTGCTGCAGTTCTTCGCCGACGAGTTGCAGGCAGGGGAACGTAAGATGCGGGACATCGCGCACATGCAGGTGAAAGGGCGGGTGGCCCAGGCCCTGCTCCAGCTTCGGGAAGATTTCGGCCTGACCCCGGATGGAGCGATCGGGCTGACGCTAAGCCGCCAGGATCTCGCCTCGCTGGTTGGCGCCACCTATGAAACTGTCTTTCGGATCATCAACGAGCTCGCACAGGAAGGACTCATCCGTCTCGAAGGCAAACAGATCGCCATCGCCGACGCCGCCGGGCTCATCGATTATACAAAAGAATAACAGGCCACCATTGCACCCTCGGCCAGGTCGTCCTCGTTTGCGGGATGAAGGGCCAGCGCGTTGGCCTGTCTGCCCAGCCGGATATCCCCCGACCCGTTCAGTGTGACGGGCGTCAGCCGCGCCGGAGATCCACTCACAAAGACGGGGAAGAACTCGTCCAGCGGAGACCGCTTCTTCCGCGGCGCCCCCATCGCCAGTCCAAGGGGCTCAGCGGGTGGAAGACCATAGCAGGCCCGCAGGAAGGGCGCGATCAGGAGGGTCATATTCACCAGGCAGGAGAAAGGATTTCCCGGGAGGGCGAAAATGATCTTCCCCTCTTTCGACACCCCGCACCACACCGGCTTCCCCGGTCGCATCGCTACTTTGTGAAACAGCCGTTCCGCCCCCATCGCTTCGAGCACGCCCGGCACATAATCGGCATCCCCGGCGGAGACACCCCCGCAGCAGATCAATATGTCTTTGTCGGCAAAAGCCTCGATCCTTTGCCGGATCAGGGCCGGGTCGTCCGGCGCGTGGTCCCAGGCCACGACGGGAGCGCCCGCGTTCTTCAACGCCGATTCGAGCAGCCAGCGGTTGCTGTTGCGGATCTGTACCGGGCTGACAGCATCGCCGGCCGGAACCACCTCATCGCCGGTGGTCAGCAGGCCGATCGACGGAAGGCGTTCTACCTTCAGGTTGATATGACCCAGCGTCGCCAGCAACCCCATTACCGGGGGCGTGCAGACACAGGCCCGGTCGATGACGACTTCGCCGGAGCGGAGGTCCTCCCCCTTGCGGGCGATGTTCTGAAAAGGCCGCCACGGGAACCGCGGATCGACCGGCGCGGGGAACGTGGCGGCGGGCAGGGCCTCTACCGGCAGTTCAGGCAGCTCGATGACGCCGTTCTTTTCTTCCGCATTTTCGCGGCGGATGACCGTGTCGGCGCTGCCCGGCACGGCCGCCCCGGTCATGATCTTATAACACTCCCCCTCGGCGATCGCCTGTTGCGGCACATAACCCGCCAGCAGGGTCTCGACGATAACGAACCGGCGCATTCCTTTTTCTACATCGCCGTACCGTATGGCAAAGCCATCCATGGAAGCCCGGTCAAAAGGCGGATAGTCTCGATCGGCGCGGACCGTCTCCGCGAGCACCCGGCCTGCAGCCTGCCCCAGCGGCACGGTCTCCGTGCCGAAACTTTTCGCCCGTTGCAGGACGAGCTCCTGCGCCTTGCGGAAATCGATCATAAACTTTAGTTTAAAAGGCCATGGGCATCAGTGGCCTCCTCCCTTCATCATTTTTCTGGCATGAAATACCGCCGGCAGGATCGCTTCGAGCGATTCCCGCGCCCCGTCGCTGCTCCCCGGCAGGGTAACGACCAGCGTGTGACCGATGGAGCCCGCCACACCCCGGCTCATCATCGCCATCGGGGTACGCTGCTGCCCATGGGCCCGCATCGCCTCGGCAATGCCGTCGGCATCGCGCTCGAGCATTTCTTTTATCGCAGAGACAGTATTGTCGCGGGGCCCCAGACCCGTTCCCCCGGTAGTGAATATGAATTGGATATCCTTGCTCACCCATTCCCTCACCTGCTGCTGGATGGCGCCTTTCTCGTCGGGCGCCACGACGTAATCCACGACACGCGCATTGACGGATTCCAGCATCTGCTGGATGATCCTGCCGCTCTTGTCCTCGCGGATTCCCGCAGCAGTGCTATCGGAGCACACGAGCACCGCACAGGTCGGCGCCGTGGCAAAGTACCGTTCCCGGTCACTTTTTCCGCCTTTCTTTTCCAACAACCTGACCCGCCCGATCTCCAGCTGCTTGTCCACCGGCTTGAGCATATCGTATATTTCCAATGCGGCAATGGATACACCGGCCAGGATCTCCATCTCGATCCCCGTACGGCCGATGGACCGCGCTTCGCCGGTGATGACGATCCCGCTGCGCCCCGCGTCGGCGGCGCCCAGCAGCTCCAGATGCAGGGAAGGATCAAGGAATTCGAATTCCATCTTCATCCCATCGATCGCAACAGGATGACAATGCGGCAACAACTGCGGGACCGCCTTGGCGCCCAGGAAACCCGCGGCCCGCGCCACATCGAAGAGATTGCCTTTGGGAAGGCGGTCCTCCCGTATCAGTTTGAGGGTCTCGGCGCTGCAAAAAACAACGCCGATCGCCTTCGCCGTCCTTAGGGTGACCGCCTTGTGTGTGATATCGCGCATACCGCAATTTACCACGGAATGGCGACATACACCCGGCCATTTTTTACCTTCACCGGATAAGTCCGGATACGGTAATCCTCGCCGCTGAGACACTCACCGCTGCGCAGGGAAAACGTTTTTTTGTGAAACGGACACGCCACCTTGGGCTCGCAGGCGGGGCCGGCGCTACCGGTCATCCCGCGGGAAAGGACCATCTGCTGCTTATGGGGGCAACGGTTCTCGGTGGCATACCATTCATCGCGCCGGGAGAAGTAAAAGATGGCGATCTGCTCGCCATCGATGAGGACACAGGCGCCGCCGTCGCCTGGCACGTCTTCCACCCGGCAGGCCGCCACCCATTTCATATTTATCGCGGTTGTTTCCATGTTGAGTTGATTTACCATTCCCGGGCCTTTGTCTGACCCCGCAGATTATCGAATTGCAGCTCCGGGTCCTTCTTCCGGGGTGCGTTGACAAAATGAGAAAAACGCTTCCGGAGCTCGGGGTTGTCCACCACCTCCTTCCACTCGCATTTATAACTGTCGACAAGGGACTGCATCTCCTCTTCCCACTGGGCGCCCATGCCGAGACTGTCGTTGACGACGACATTCTTCAGATAGCTCATGCCGCCTTCCATCTTGTTGAGCCAGGTAGCGGTGCGGGTGAGGGGATCGGCCGTCCGGATATAGAACATCAGGAAGCGGTCGAGGTATTTCACACAGGTGTCTTTGTCGATGTCCGTAGCCAGCAACTGGGCATGCTGGGGCCGCGAGCCTCCATTGCCGCAGACGAAGAGATTCCATCCCTTCTCCGTGGCGATGATGCCGAAATCCTTGCTCTGGGCCTCGGCGCATTCCCGGATGCAACCGCTGACGCCACCCTTTAGCTTGTGCGGCGCGCGGATGCCGCGGTATCGTTCTTCGATCTCGATGGCAAAGGAAACGGAGTCGTGTAATCCAAACCTGCACCATGTGCTGCCGACGCAGCTCTTGACGGTGCGCAGCGCCTTGCCGTAGGCATGGCCGCTCTCGAATCCCGCTTCGATCAGCTCCTCCCAGATTGCGGGAAGATCTCCCACGTGCGCGCCAAAAAGATCGATCCGCTGTCCGCCGGTGATCTTGGTGTACAGATTGTATTTCTTCGCCACCTTGCCCAGCACGATCAGCTTCTCCGGGGTGATCTCGCCGCCGGGGATCCGCGGCACGACCGAATAGCTGCCGCCCTTCTGGATATTGGCGAGATAACGGTCGTTGCTATCCTGGATGGTCGCCTGTTTGACGATGGTCTCGTTCCAGAGGCTCGCGAGAATGCTCGCAACCGCGGGCTTGCACACTTCACAGCCGTCTCCCTTCCCCCAATGCGCCAGCGCGTCGGCATAGGTGTGGACATCGTGGAGCTTGATCAGATCGAACAACTCCTGCCGGGAATGTTCGAAGTGTTCGCAGATCACGTTACGGACATAAAGGCCGCTCGCCTTCATCGTGCCGGCGATCAGGTCCTTGACCAGCGGGATACAGCCCCCGCATCCGGTGCCCGCGCGGGTACACTTCTTCATCGCGTCGATCGTGGTCGCGTCCTTGTCCGTCACCGCCGAGCAGATCGCCGCCTTGGTCACCGCCTCGCAGCTGCAGATCAGCGCCTCATCGGGGAGATTCATCACCCCGGCGCCCTCGGCGGCTCCGTCGCGGTTGCCGAGGATCAGCGCGGAAGGATCGGGCGGCAGCACCAGCCGGTTGTTGACGGTCTGAAGCAGTAGGTTATAGGCAGCGGCATCCCCGATGAGGATACCGCCGATGAGATATTTCCCGTCAGCGCTGACATTGACGCGTTTGTAAATTCCTTTGTGACGATCTTCGAACACGATGGTCCCGCAGTCCGGCTCCGCCGCAAACGGATCTCCAAAGCTGGCCACGTCGACGCCGATCAGCTTCAGCTTGGTGCTCATATCGAAACCGCCAAAGGTCTTGTTCCCACCCATCAGGTTGGTGGCTACAACATCCGCCATCTCATACCCCGGGGCAACGAGACCGTAGATGATTCCCTGCGCCAACGCGCATTCGCCGATGGCGAAAATACTTTTATCCGAGGTCTGCAGGCGTTCGTTCACGACGATCCCGCCGCGGGTTCCCACGGCAAGACCCGCCAGACGGGCCAGCTCATCACGAGGGCGAATACCCGCCGAGATCACGAGCATGTCGATCGGCAGCCTGCTTTCATCGGCGAACTGGAGGGCCTCCACCCTTCCATGCCCCTCGATGGACTGCGTCGTCTTATTAAGGTGCAGCTGCAAGCCGAGCTTCCTAAGGCTGCTCTCCAGGGCGTGGCTGCCGGAACTGTCGATCTGTCTCGGCATCAGCCGGGGCGCGAATTCGATGACATGCGGTTGGGAGATGCCCAGGTCAAGCAAGGCCTTCGCCGCCTCCAGGCCCAAAAGCCCGCCCCCCAGCACCGCCCCGCTCTTCGCCCGGGAGGCGTAGGCCTTGATCCGGTCGAGGTCCTCGATGGTCCGGTAGACAAAAACGCCTTCCATTTCAACCCCGGGAATATCGGGTACGAAAGGGGATGACCCGGTAGCCAGAACGAGATAGTCATATCGCTGGATCACACCCCGGTCGGAATGGACGAGCTTTTGCTGGCGGTCGATCTCGCGGATCTTATGCCCCAGGTGAAGCACAATCTCCTCCTCCTCGAACCAGCCGGTCATGGGCAGGGCGAGATCGGAGGCCGATTTCCCATTAAAATATTCGCTAAGATGAACCCGGTCGTAAGCGGGCCGGGGTTCTTCCCCAAAGACCACGATGCGGAATTGGCCCGAGACCCGTAACTTTTCACAAAACCGGTGTCCTACCATTCCATTCCCGATAACGACCACTACAGGAAGGTGCCCATTACTCATAATCAATCAATTTGATGGGTAAAATAGCAAGCAGTCGTTAAACATTAGTATTAATTATATATAATACTATACCACAAGTATAGCGAAATTTTTCCCTAATTTCATTAAATCAATCAAATTTTAATAAAAATAATATATGAACCCCGTTCCTCCCATCGACACTGAATTGATCCTCATCGGCGCCGGTCCCGGCGATCCGGAACTGTTGACGGTGAAGGCCTGGAAAGCCATCCAGCGGGCCGATGTCATCCTGTATGACCATTTGGCCAACGGGGCGCTGCTCGACCTGGCCCGTCCGGGCTGCGAATGCATCTGCGTGGGGAAGCGCCCCTACCGGGCCACCATTACCCAGGATGAGATCCACGAGCTGATCCGTCAGAAAGCCGCGAAAGGGGGTGTCCTCATCCGGCTGAAGGGCGGGGATCCCTTTATCTTCGGCCGCGGTTTCGAGGAGGTGCTGTTTGCCCGGGCCTTGGGGCTGCGGGTGTCCTATATCCCGGGCATCACGAGCATGCAGACCGCCGGGCTCTCGGATATCCCGCTGACCCACCGGGCCTTCAGCGAAAGCATCTGGGTGGTCACGGGGACGAAAAAGGATGGGACCCTGTCGGCCGATCTGCGGCTTGCCCTACGGAGCAAGGCGACAGTCGTGATCTATATGGGAATGAAAAAACTGGCCGAGATAGCCGGGTTGTACCGGCAGGAAGGAGTAGCGGCCATGCCCGCGGCCATTATCCAGAATGGGTCGCGGAGGGATCAACAGGTGGCGGTGGGAACGGCCGGGGAGCTGATGGAGATGGCCGCGGCTAATAAATTATCACACCCTGCCATCATTCTCATTGGGGAAGTAGTGGGACTCGGCGCGTCGGGGGAATTAAAAAGCCACAGGACAATCCCCCTCTATGGAGAATCGCCTGCGGCGATGACTGTTTAAAGCGTTTATGTCTGCGCTGGCGCGCAACCGCACTCCGTGCGGTTAGGCCCAGGACTTCGCATCCGCCAGGAACTTGGCCAGGCCGATATCGGTCAGCGGGTGCTTCAGCAGACCCATGATCGATTCCAGGGGGGAAGTGACCACATTGGCGCCGGCTTCCGCGCACTTCACGATATGCAAAGGGCTGCGGATGGAGGCGGCGAGGATCTCGGTCTCATAACCCTGGATCGAATAGATCTCGGCGATCTGCTCGATCAGTTCCAGCCCGTCCCAGTTGCTGTCGTCGATACGGCCGATGAACGGAGAGATATAGTTAGCGCCGGCCTTTGCCGCCAGGATGGCCTGACCTGCAGAGAAGCAGAGCGTACAGTTGGTCTTGATACCATTGTCGGAAAACCATTTCAGCGCCTTTACGCCTTCCTTGATCATCGGCACCTTCACTACGATATTCGGGTGAATGGCGTGCAGCTTCTTCCCTTCTTCGATCATCGATTTGAAATCCGTGGACACTACTTCCGCGCTGACATCCCCGTCTACCAGTTCCGCGATGGTCTTATAGTGATTGGTTACGGCCGCCTCACCCTTGATGCCCACCTTTGCCATCAGCGAAGGGTTCGTAGTAACGCCATCTAAAATGCCTAAGTCGTTTGCTTCCTTGATTTGAGCCAGATCGGCCGTGTCGATGAAGAATTTCATATATTATGAATTTTTTTGGAGGTATAAAGATACGCAATGTGGAGTGCGATAGGCGGGAAAATGTTGTCAGATTCATCTTTTCTGTGCGCTTCGCGCACGAACCGGGCCTCGCCGGTTCCGCAAATAAAAAATGGCAAAGTTACTTATATCGCACCGCTACGACCACCTACCGTTGCTGCCTTCCGGCCCTGGCGGGGTTCAGCGGGAGCTGGTCGTATAAGACTTTGCCGCTGCAAAGATAAGCAACAACAGATGAATTTGCCCAAAAAAAATTTATTTATTCAAACTGTTGAAACGGCTGATGCCGATCAATTCATCCGCGCGGGCGCCGAGAGCGCGGTAATAGACTAAGATCATATATTCATTTTCGGATTCGACATGATTGCCCTCGGTTTGTGCAAAGGAACCTTTCATCGTGGGGTCATTCCGGTCCACAGCGACATATGAGTAGCTATAGAATCCCTGCTTCATCCGGAAATTGCGTTCATAGATCCGCTTCTCGCCATTCCAGACCATTTTGGTGCTGTCGTTGAGGCCGCCGCCCGTGAACCGGCCCAGAAGATAGACGTCCTTGTTATCCAGCGGGATATTGCCGCCCGGCACAAAGATGAAATGCACCGTCGCATAATCGGTCTGGTACTGGGCGCTATAGGCCTCCTGGGTTTGGAGAATATAGCCCCCGTTATAATCCTTATAGAAATAGAATTCCTGCTGGCTGCGATCGACATCGGGTTTTAGAAAGATCTCCGTCGACGTCTTCCCATAATTAGCCGTCAGGACCCTGTCGCTCTGGAAACGAAAGCTCTGCAGATCGGCCCATCGCCATTCGGAGCCACCCTCGAAATTGAAATCGTCCGCCCCATTGTATTGCAGGTCGCTGTTGAAATAGACGCGGGGCTTCACGCCGCGGATGGCATTGTCCCAACGGTAGTTCTGCATCACGACGACGCGGATCTGGTCCAGGGGATTGGGCGGGTTCACCGCGGAGACGTTCAGGCGGAACTGGATGTTCTGATAGGTATGGGCCAGCTCGAAGTTTTGCGGGGTCAGGAGCTGGCTTTGGATCTTCACCTTGGCATCGGTGACCAGGAACCGGCGGGTAAAGGCCAGTTTGGACGTATCGCCGTCGAGATACACTTTCAGCAGATAGTTCCCTGAATGTATCGGCACGCAATTAGGATCGGGGATCGTGGCCGTATAATGGACATAATGGGTCAGCGCCACCGAAGAGATGCGATAGTTCTCTATCCGGATCTGGTTGAACCCTTTGATATAGTCGAACTCGGTGACCTCGGCGGGAGTCCAGTCCTCATTGCAGAGCACGATCGCATAATAATAATTCTTCACGCTCTCGTCGATATCGTCGAAATGCAGCTCCAGCTGATCGGGGCTGTTCAGACGGATGATGGGATAGCCCAGCTGGTTGCCGGCGGTGAAGAGTTGGGCCGCCCCGATGGTTGGGGAGAAGGTGAAATCGGGGGTTTGTGCATTCCCGCGGCCGCCGATGAAAAGGATGATCAACAGTGAAAAAAAGATGTTGCGGTTCATGGCTAAAAGATAGGTAAATTCGCGCACATATAAGATGAATGTACCTGCCTTCATAGCCCGACGCGTCGCCTTTAACCGGGAACGATCCTTCTCCCGCTTCATCATCCGGCTGGCGATCGCGGCAACGGTGATCAGCGTTGGAGCCATGTTGCTGACCCTGGCCTTCACCAACGGCTTCCAATATGCCATCAGCCAAAAAGTCTTCAATCTCTGGGGACATCTGCGGGTACAGCATTATTCGCCCAACCGCGGACTCATCTCCGAAGAGGCGCCTATCGAAAAGAACGATACGATCCTGCGTATCCTCCGGCAGGATGCCGATATCAAAACCATCCAGGCCTATGCCACCAAGTATGCCGTGGTTCGCAGCAGCGAGAGCATCGACTATGTACAGCTGAAAGGCGTGGAGAAGGATTATGATTTCGGCAACCTCCGCGATTTTCTCAAAGCCGGGCGCTGGCCCCGTTTCCCGGACAGCGGCTACAGCAATGAGATCGTCCTGTCGGAATACACCGCCAACCAGCTGAAGATAAAGGTCGGCGACAAGGTGGTCATCTATTTTGTGCGCAATGACGGCCCGCCCCGCATCCGGCCCATGATCGTTTCGGGTCTGTTCAAGACCGGCATCGAGGATTATGACAAGCTGATCGCCATCGGCGATCTCCGGCTGATCCAGCGCCTCAATAACTGGAACCCCGGTCAGATCGGCGGTTACGAGATCTTCACCCGCGATTACCGGCAGGCGGACCTCGTGAACAACCGCCTCTACGATCAGCTGCCAAAGGACTGGGGCAGCATCACCACCGAGGAATACTATCCCAACATCTTCGACTGGCTCAACCTTCAGAATACGACCATCATCATCGTGCTGATCATCATGATCATCGTTGCGACCCTGAACCTGGTCACCTGTCTGATCATCCTGGTGCTCGAACGGACCCGGATGATCGGTATCCTGAAAGCGCTGGGAACGCCCAATATCTCCATCCAGACGATCTTTCTTTACCAGGGCAGCATCATCACGCTCTTCGGCATCGTACTCGGCAATGTCTTCGGGCTGGGAGTTTGCTGGCTGCAGATCCGCTACGGATTCATTACCTTACCGGAAGAGGCTTATTTCATCTCCAAGGCCGTGGTGCGCCTCGAATGGTGGCATTTTGCACTGGTGGATGGCGGCACTTTCCTGATCTGCTTTTTGATCCTGATGATCCCGACCATTATCGTCCGCCGGATGCAGCCTGTGAGGGCGATCCAATTCCGGTAATTCATCGCCCTACCAGGTGGGAAAGAATGATCCCGGTGGCGACCGCCGCATTCAGCGATTCGGCATGGCCGATCCGCGGAATGGTCACCCGGTGGGTAGCAAGCGCCTGCAACTCGGGCCGGATGCCTTTCGATTCATTGCCGATCAAAATCCACCCACGGTCGATGCGGCCGATGCCATACAGCCCCTCCCCTTCCAGCATGGCCGCATAGACGGGTAGTCCCGAAGCGGAGATCAGCTCGCCGGGTTCGGCATAGCACACCGATACCCTGGCGATGCTCCCCATCGTGGACTGGATGGCCTTGGGATTGAAGACGTCGGCGCTGTCAGGGCTGCAAACGACGGTGGCGATGCCAAACCAGTCAGCCAGCCTTACCATAGTCCCCAGGTTACCCGGGTCCTGGATGCCGTCGAGCGCCAGCAGGACGCCCCTGTCGAAGACGGGTGGCGGGAAGACAGGTTTTCCGAAAACGGCCACCACCTGGTTGGGAGTCGTAAGTGCCGAGAGCCGTTCCAGCTCGGATTCGTTGATCCCGGTCAACGCTGAGCGCAGGGAAGCCGGTTGTTCGCCGATCCATCCCGGAAGGGCATAGACCGCCCGGGGCTGCAGATTGGACGCCTGCAAAAGCTCCGCGACCATCTTCGGGCCTTCCACGACAAACACCCCCTCGGCATCACGGAATTTTTTATGGGCTAAACTTTGAATATATTTGACCTGCGATTTTGTGATCGGCATTGCACTTCATTTACAATATGGACAAACGGCAAGTTACTGTATCTTTTCCCAATCCTGCATTGCTGCTTCCCATCCTGGCTATTCTGCTTCTTTTTTCGTGTACCGTCCCACGTCACTATCCCGCCCGCCAGCCCTTTGTTTATGCCGTCAACATCAAGGTGGAAGGGAATTTCAAGTCCGGCGAACGCGAAGATCTCGCAGCAAGGCTGACCAACCAGCTGGATGACAGTCTTCATCCCCAGATCGTCTCCATCTTTGGCGTCTACCGGCGTGTAATGTATCCGGCGGTCTTCGACACGGCCAATGTCCGGCGAAGCGTCGGCCTGATGGTCGCCCTGCTCAATGCCTCGGGTTATAACAACCCGGTCATAAAAGTGGACACCCCCTATCGCCGGGATACCGTCCATGTCCATCACTGGTTCACAAAGCGACACCCGATCGAATACCGGGTCACCGTCAACTTTACCGTCTATCCGGGTAAGCAGCAGAGCCTGGACTCCATCGGATTCAACCTGACCACACCGGCCCTGCAGGCCCTTGCCCTCGGGCATCGCAAGGAATCCCTTCTGAAAAAGGGGATGCCCTACTCCAAACAGCTGATGTCGAGTGAGCTGGACCGGCTTGTCGCGCTGTTCCGCAACAACGGGTACTATTCTTTTGCAAAAGAAGACCTCGTGATCATCAAGGATACGGTCGTCGGCGCCCTGATCGATCCGAACCTCGACCCGTTCCGCCAGGCTGCATTGCTGGAAGAGTTGAAGAAACAGCGCGAACACCCTACAATCAATGTCGAGGTGAACCAGCGGCCCCTTCGCGATTCCTCCCATATCACCCGCTACACCGTCGGTCATGTCACGATCTACCCTGACCTGCCGATCATCCTCGAGGATACGGTGACGGTGAGCAATATCGACACGGGTACGGCCCGTAATTTCACCATCATCTCCCGCGCCGAAAAGTTCAAGCCCTGGGTCCTGACACGAAACGTGTTCATCCGCCCCGGCGACCTCTACCGCCAGCAGAACACCATCCGGACGCTCAACCGGTTCCAGCAGATGGGCGCCTGGCAACAATCGACGATGAGCTTTGTGCCCTCCGACAGCAACGATTCGGTGCTCGACGCAACGCTGAGGCTCTACCCGGCCACAAAGCAATTCTTCAACGCCGACTTCGAAGTGGCCCGTAATACCAACGATATCGTGACAGCAACAAACCTGTTTGGCATAAACGGCAATATCGGCGTCCGCAATCGCAATGTCTTCAAGCGAAGCATCCTGTCATCCACCCAGCTTCGGGGCGGTGTGGAGCTGGGGTCCGACTTTATCCAGACGACCCAGGCCAGCATCTCCCAGAGCTTTTCGTTTCCCCGCCTGATCCCCCCGGGCTTGCTCGATATCTTGCCCCGTAAATGGCGACCCAGCGAGGCCCGGCTCGACAGTGTCCGTTCTGTCGTCAATGTCAACGCATCGTATATCGATCGCCGGCAATTCTTCACGGTGCGGAGCATCAACGGGTCGTTCGGCTGGGAATGGACAAAGAAGAAATGGAGCTACCTGCTGCGGCCAATCAATATCGAGTATACGCAGCTGGACAAGACCGACAGCTTCAGACAATACCTGGCAAATGTCCCTTCTTTAAACCTGGCCTTCAAAAGCGGGCTCGTCATGAGTATCCAGGGCCTCGCCAAATACTACAATAAATACGGAAGGCATAGCGATTTCCTGAGCCTCAGTGGGGAAAGCAGCGGCGCCATTGCGGGCCTCATCTCCCCGCAACTGGACAGGGGAGCACTCTGGCGTTTTATCAAAGGCGAGGTGGATTACCGGCATCATATCGATTACCGGCGAACGCAACTGGCCTTTCATGCCTACGCCGGTGTGGGCTGGGCCTATGGCCGGGAGGGCTCCGGCTTTGAGCAGACATTGCCTTTCTACAAGGCCTTCTTTGCCGGCGGCCCGAACAGCATGCGGGGCTGGCAGGTACGGCAGCTGGGACTGGGCTCTTCGAAATACTATGATACGGCAGGATCACATTATGATGCGACGGGAAAGCTCACAAGCCGGACCCCTCTGGACCGCTTCGGCGATGTACAGCTGGAAACGAATCTGGAATACCGCTTCCCAATCGGATCCCTGTTTGGGGTCAAGGTACTCAGCGCCCTGTACGTAGACGCAGGGAACATCTGGAACCGGCACGTGATCGTCGACAGCCCGAACATTACGAAAAAAGCCTTCCAGGGGAGCGATTTTCAGTTCGACCGGTTCTACCGCGAGATCGCCGTCGATGCGGGCACCGGTCTGCGGTTCGACTTCGACTGGTTCATCATCCGCTTCGACTGGGCCTATAAGATAAAGGACCCGCAGCGGATGGATCATAGCGAGAGCTGGTTCTATGATATGCAGCTGACAAATGGACAGTTCCAGCTGGGCATCGGGTATCCGTTCTAGCCCGCTGTCCCGACTGGCGCCCCGCCCCCGCTGAATTTTCCCCTGATATACACTTCGGCCGCCTCCATCGTCATCGCCTGGTCGACGCGAAACTCCCCGATGCGGGTGCGCCGCAACGCGCTGAGATAGCCGCCGCAGCCCAATACTGCGCCGAGATCGTTGGCAAGGCTGCGGATATACGTTCCCGTTGAACACACCACGCGGAAGTCCACTTCCGGCAAATCAAAACGGGTGATCTCGAAAGCGCCGACGACAACCGGCCGCGGCTCCAGCTTTACCTCTTTGCCCTTGCGGGCCAGCTCATACACCCGCTTACCGTTCACCTTGATGGCGGAATGGATCGGGGGGGTCTGCAGGATCTCCCCCGTAAATTCGCGTTCGATGACATCCTGCACCGTCACCTCCGTCAGGTAGGCCGGGTCCCTGCCCGGCTGCGGTTCGCTTTCCAGGTCATAGGTGGGTGTGCTGGCGCCCAGGACGATCGTCCCGGTATATTCCTTTTCCTGCGCCATATAGTCGTTGATCCGTTTGGTGAACCTGCCCGTACAGAGGATGAGAAGGCCGGTGGCCAGGGGATCGAGGGTTCCTGCATGGCCCACCTTTTTTGTCCTTACCAGCGGACGCAATTTGCGTACGACGTCAAAGGAGGTCCAGTCAAGCGGTTTATCGATAAGCAACACCTGGCCTTGCTCGAAGAAATGGGGAGTCGGTTCCATCGCCGCGAAGATACATCGCCTGCGGCCCCCGGCAAAGCCTGCTTTGCTCAGATTGCCAGCCGCGCCTTTATCTCCAGGTATTTGTTGACCGTCTGGACCGTGAGATTTTCCGGCGCGGTCAGGATGGTAGCGATACCTACCTGGTTCAGCTCCTTGACGATAAGCCGCTTCTCATAAGCAAATTTGTCGGCGATGGTCTTTACATACACCCCTTCGATATCCTCCGCCTCCTGTTCCCGCAGCTGCCGAAGCCCCGTGTTCTCGAAGAACACGACCAACAGCAGGTGGCGGCGGGCGATAGCGCGGATATAAGGCATCTGCCGCTCGAGTCCCGACAGCGATTCGAAATTGGTGAAAAGGACGATCAGGCTTCGCTGTGTGATCCGGGTGCGGACCATCGCATACAGCTTCTCGAAATCGGTCTCCTGCCAGCGGGTCTGCTGGTTGTACAACGTCTCGAGAATATGGATCATCTGCATCGAATGCCGGCTTGCCGGCAGAAACGTCCCGATGGTGTCGCCGAAGGTCAACAATCCCGCCTTGTCCTGGCGCAGCAGCGCCACCTGGGACAAGACGAGGGACGCATTGACGGCGTAGTCGAGCAGGCTCATCCCGTCAAAAGGCATTTTCATCACCCGTCCCTTGTCGATCAGGCAATATACCTGCTGGCTCTTTTCGTCGGTAAAGGTATTGACCATCAGCTGGCCGCCCTTCCGCGCCGTCGCCTTCCAGTTCAGGCTGCGGATATCGTCGCCCGTGACATATTCTTTTATCTGTTCGAACTCCAGGCTATGCCCCAGTTTCCGTATCCGCTTGGTCCCGCTCTCGGCCAGGTTGTTGCTTGCCGCCAGCAGGCTATACTGCCGGAGCGCCAGGTAGGACGGCAGGACCCGCACCGTCATTTCCGCCGGGACGATGCTCCGCCGCGTCAACAGCCGGAAAGGACTCCTGATAAACACATTGATGTTGTGAAAGACATACTCTCCCCGCTCGGTTGGCCGCAGCCGGTAATCGAGCCGGCGGACCTCGCCGGCTTTCAGATCGGCGTACAGCGAGAAGTTCCGCTGCTGGAACTGGTCGGGCAGCTCATCGATGATCCGCAGCCGGACCGGAAAGGGATACTCGTTGGTCACCTGCATCCTGACCGGGTTGTTGTCTCCGTTACTCATCCGGTCGGCGATATCGCGCCGTACCGGCACCGGGTTCTTTCGCAGGAACAACACGATATAGTCGAGGACCGTCACGACGGCAAAGAAGAGCAGCAGCAGCTGGCCGACCATATACAGGAAGGGTATGCCGTAGGATACGACGAAAAGAAGGATGATCCCGACAAACACCCAGTAGAAGCGCCGGGAGAAATACAAGGATATATAGAATCTTTTTAGCATCGCTATCTGGGTACCTCGATGGATTTTACGATCTCGGCAATAATATCATCGGCCGTCGTTCCCTCCATCTCGCGCTCGGGCGTCAGCACCAGGCGGTGACGAAGAACGGCCGGAGTGATATACACGATGTCCTCGGGCGTGACGAAGTCGCGTCCGCGCATGGCGGACAGGGCCTTGGCCGCGTTGAGGATGCCGATGGAGGCACGCGGCGACGCGCCCAGGTAGATTGCCTTATGGTTACGGGTGGCCCCCACTATGGCCGTGATGAACTGGATCAGCTTCTCCTCGATATGCAGGCCCCTCACCTTGTCACGCAGCTGCTGGATCCGTGCGCCCGGGATCACGGCGTCGACCGTGTCGATCCGCTGATCGCCCTTCATCCGGTGGTGATTGGAAACGATATGGAATTCCTCCGCCGGCGTGGGGTACTGCACCCTGATCTTGAAGAGGAAGCGGTCGAGCTGGGCTTCCGGCAGATGATAGGTCCCTTCCTGTTCGATCGGATTCTGCGTCGCAACGACCATGAAGGGAGGCTGCAGATGGTAGGTCAGACCATCCACGGTGATCTGCCGCTCTTCCATCACCTCGAACAAAGCCGACTGGGTCTTGGCCGGGGCGCGGTTGATCTCGTCGATAAGTACGATATTGCTAAAGATGGGGCCATGTTTGAACTGGAAATTGTTATCCCGGGGGTTGAAGACGCTCGTCCCGATGACGTCGCTCGGCATCAGGTCGGGAGTGAACTGGATGCGCGAAAAACCGACCGAGATGACGCGGCTGAGCAGCTTTGCCGTCAGCGTTTTGGCAACGCCGGGCACCCCTTCGATGAGGATATGGCCGTCTGCGAGGATACCCGCCAACAACAGCTCGATCATCTCCTCCTGGCCGACGATGACTTTGCCGATCTCCCCCTTCAATTGGTCCACCGCCTGTCTCAGATCGTCGAGGTCCGTTCGTTGTTCGAATAAATTCTCAGCCGTTTGATTATTCTCTTCCATGGTTATGCTATATATGTGTTATATGTGTTTGTAAAATGCTTCCAATTGCCGGTGAAATTGGATCAGGTCCTGATCCGACACATAACCCCTCGAAGGCAGGTCATGGATAGTTTGCACGATCTCCTGCAAGGACTCCCTGGCGTATCCAGTCCGGAAGGCGAGCCGTTTGACGAACTCCTCGTCCAGCGACGTCACCGGCAAGTGATAGCGGGTACGTACCTGGTCCTGGAAATGGACCGCCATCTTTCCCGCCAGGTTGCGATTATCCCGGCGCTGAAAATACAGCTGGCCGATGGTCCGGACAAAATCGAGCGAGGTATTGCGGAGCGGGGCGATCCTCGGGATCATCCGCTGCCGCCGCTTGGAATCGAACAGGTAGATCAGCCCGAACAACAGCAGCAGGAGCCAGAAGGCCATAGCCAAACCCCGGGTCCCGGGCTTGCCGCTGAAAATATATCGCAGGGCCGAAAAGGATTCGCCGGAATGATTGCGGTATCGGAAATAATCATTCCAGACGACCTGTTTGGTCGACGCCGGGATATAGGACAGGGCATTCTCGTAGTAGCCGATGTTCTGCTTGTGCAGCAGGAAGAAATTGGAGAACGCGAGGGGAGCGAAATGCAGATAGATCGCTCCGCCCCCTTTGTAAGAGATGCGGATGAAATTGGGATGACCCGCGACATCGCGGCCAAGAACGGAAGTATATTGGGAATCCAGCGAGGTGATATAGGTCTCATAGCTGTCCCCCGGATAGCTGAAACTGCGGTAAGCGGCGTCGACCGGGCCGTACACTCCCAGCTTCAGACTGTCCATCTTCTCCTCCATGAAATGAAAACGATACCCCGTCCGGAGTCCAAGGGCATGAAGCAGGGTATCGCTCATCTGGAAGGCGGAGAGGAACAGCTGGTTGCCTTCGCCGACAAAATTCATTATGGCATTGACCTCGGCGGGGTTCGCGTCCACAAAGCTCGAAATGGAAATGACCGCCCTTTTCTCGCTTCCCCCGGTCAGCACCTGTGGGCCTGTCGAAGCGACGGAGATATCCGCGTCCGGGAAAAGCCAGGGCAACCCTTCATAGGCGATTCGGGTGCCATAGGGGTTGTCGTCATTACGCCGCAGGCTTACCCGCCGGTTGATCTCCTTCCGGCCGGAAGAGTTACAGGAGCCCAGCAGGGTCAGCATGCCGGCGAACATCCCCAGCAGCAACCAGCCCTCTTTCTTATATCGTAGCCAACGCGTCATGCTCCAAGCGTTTTAAAGAAGTTGGTAAATCGGTCATGCAGCACGCTGAATCCCGCTTCGCCAAGCGCGAATTGCCCATACCATACTTTTTCATACGCCCCGGTAAGGAAACGGAAATCAGGCTCCTTTGGATTGCCGCCAAGCTGACGCAGGTATTCCTGGTTGGTCGTGTCGGCATGCCAGTGGATCAGGTCCCGGTCACTCAGCAGCCGTAGCGCCTTCAGATAAAGATAACGGGTTGCCTGCCGCCTGTCGCCGATCTGCAGAAAATGCTCCAGCTGCCGGTCGATGTCTTCGGATTCCAGCGTTTCTTCCACCCATTCGCCGTTCTCCTTCGTTCTTCTTGCCCGGCGGTAGAAGGAGCCCAGGTTGTTATCCATCACGATGCGAACGATGGCGTATAAAAGAAGGGCGCCCAGCAGCGCAAGGATCGTATAGCGGAAGCCCTCGCTCGACAGCACCTTGCCCAGCCAGATCAGAAATGGGGACGGCCGTTCCCGTCGGACCTTCCAGTAGTCCGGATCGTTCGCATAGGCATACTTCGGCGTATGTTGCCAGCGGCGGACCGTCGAATCCGGCAACCGCCGTAGGACAGCCGGCTGTTCGGCCGGGATCGCATTGCCCGATTCAGGACCCGCGACAAGGGTGGTGTCGAGATGGGTCTTCTCCGCGGAGGTTGGAGACGATTCGCCTACGACGATGGTGTCGCCCACCGTGGTATCCATTTTCGGCTCGTCCTGCCTGGCCTGCTGTGCTCGGGAAGAAAGGTGGATGGTTAGCAGCAAAAGGATAAGAATTCCGGGGGTGCGGCGGATCGTCATACGGGTCTGGTTTTTTTCTCCAGCTGAATGGGATACACGACAAAATACCAGACGACGAAGAACAGCGAGCCCCCAAGGATCGAAATGCTCAGCAACACCGGCATCCCGGAATAGCGGGTGACGAAGCCCTCGAGGAAGGCCGCCACAATGAATACCGGCACAAGGCCGATCATCAGCTTCAACCCGTCCTTGCCGCCGCGTTTCAGCGAGTCGATGCGGCGATGCGTCCCGGGAAAGAGAATGCTGTTGCCCAGCACGAGCCCCGCGGCCCCTGCGATGATGACCGAAGATATCTCCAACGTGCCATGGATCCAGATCACCAGCACCGACTTCAGCCCGAGTCCTTTGGCAAAGAAATAGTATTGGAAGGCGCCGATCATCACACCGTTCTGGAACAGCTGCCAGATGGTGCCGATGGAAAGGATGAAGCCGCAGATGAAAATGACGAAGGATACCTTGATATTGTTGGTGGCGATCGCCACGAACATACTCATGGCGTCGTCGTGTTTGTAGACGCCGAAAGGATCCCCCTTGGCGATATTGTCCTCCGTCATGTCCACATATCCGTCCCCGAGGACGCCTCTTACGAAAGTCTCGTCATGAGCCGCCGAAAAGGCCGCCATGAGGGCAAAAAGAGTGAAGATGATGAACGAGTAGAGGATCTCCCGGTGATACCGCCGGACTACCAGCGGCAGCTCCGTCTTCCAGAACCGGATGATCCGCGAGGACTCCTCCCTTTTATTCCGGTAGATGCCGAGGTAAATGCGCGAGGCCAGCCCGTTGAGATAGTTGGTCACCTTGCTGTGCGGATAAAAGGTCTTGGAATACCCCAGGTCATTCACCAGGTCGGTAAATTGCCCTGCCATTTCATCAGGATCGGTCGCGGGCTCATATTGATATTGCTTCCACTTATCAATATTTTTCTTAATAAAGAGACCTTCTCTCACTGGAAAGATTTAGTAGTATATTTAGCCCCAATATAGTGATTTCAGTAACATGTTAGAAGTAAAACTGGATACCGGCTTCAATATCGAGGTGGATTTTCTCCTCCCTGGTTTCTTCAAGCGATTCCTGGCCTGGATCCTCGATGGTACGATCATCTTCGCCTATTACCTGGTCGGAAGCAACCTGCTGGGCAGCTTGCTGGGCCCCGAAGGCAACCGGCGGATCCTCGTCTGGGTCCTGTTCGGCGCCCCCCCCTTTTTCTATCACCTGCTTTGCGAGGTATTTCTCAACGGCCAGAGCATCGGGAAGAAGGCCACCCGGATCAAGGTCATATCCGCTGACGGGGGCGAGCCGACCCTCAGCCAATATCTTATCCGATGGCTGTTCCGGTTGGCGGATTTCCCGATCTGGATCCTCGGCTCCGTTTACTATGGGGCGCTGCCCTGGTGGTGCAGCATCTTTCTTTTCGCCGGACTGGCCTGTCTCCTTGCAACCCCTTATTCGCAACGCATCGGGGACCTGGTGGCGGGGACGATCCTGATCGACACGCGCAACCGGACCAGCTGGGAGGATACCGTCTTTACCGAACTGGCCGAAGACTATAAACCCCGCTATCCGCAGGTGATGCAGCTGAGCGACAAGGATATCAACACGCTTAAATCGATCATCAATTCGGTGAGCAAGAGCGGCGACTACGACCTTTCGATGCGGATCGCAGACCGCATCCGCAGCAAGCTTGACATCAGCAGCGACCAGGACTCGCTCGAATTCCTGCAGACGCTGCTCAAGGACTACAACTACTATTCTACGAACTGACCCTGCTGGCCGTAATAAGCAGCAGGAGGAAGATCAGGAGGAACAATCCCACCGCAATGATCATGAGCACCCCGACAAAACGAAGCAGGGCGCGGATGTTCCGGAAGGCGGTGCTCAAATGGTCCTGGTCGTTGTTCTGGAGCGCCAGCCGCATCCGTCCGGCAAAATTATACAGGTAGAGATTGGGGAAGAAGTTGAGAGCTGCGATGCCGATACAGACCAGCGCGATGGGTACCGGGCCCATTCCGCCGCTGGCCGGGGAGGTTCCCATGGTGTTGAACAGTCCCGCCAGCAAGGTCAGCGCGACAATGGCAAATACGACGAACAGGCCGCAGAAGACGAAACCGGCGAGGGACAAAAAACGGGCCCAGCGGGCGGCATCCCGCAGATAGGACTGGGCTGTTGCTTCGACCTGCAACTCGAAAAGATTGGTTTGCGGCGATGGTTCCATAGTCAAACATTTTATTCAAAACGCCGGCACAACGCCAAGGCGGCATATCAATACGCCCTTGCAAACAGCACCCGCTGTTTACTCGCCTTGCCCGTGAGAATACACTTGCCATCTTCCGAAGGATTGTTCAGCGGGATACAACGGATCGTCGCCTTTGTCTTTTCCTTGATAGCCTCTTCGGTGGCAGCGGTCCCGTCCCAATGCGCGAGGATAAACCCTCCTTTCTCATCCAGCAGCCGCTCAAACTCTTCGAGCGTGTCCGCACGGGTGATATGCGAATCGCGATACGCCTTTGCCTTTTCGAACATGCTTTTCTGGATGGTTTCCAAAAGATTGCTGACATAGCCCGTCAATCCCTCCATCGGCGCCGGACTCTTTTCCTTCGTGTCGCGGCGCGCCACCTCTACGGTACCGTTGTCGAGATCCCGAAGACCCATGGCGATGCGGACGGGTACGCCCTTCATCTCGTACTCCGCAAATTTGAATCCGGGGCGGTTGTTATCGTTATCGTCGAACCTGACGCTGATTCCGGCGGCTTTGAAGGCAGCGGCCAGCTCCTTGCCTTTTGCATCGAGAGCGTCCTTCCGTTCGTCCCCTTTATAGATCGGCACGATCACCACCTGTAAAGGAGCGATACGCGGAGGCAGGATCAGCCCGTCATCGTCGCTGTGCGCCATCACCAACCCGCCGATCAGCCTCGTGCTGACGCCCCAGCTTGTAGCCCAGACATAGTCCAGTTGGTTATTCTTATCGGAAAACTTCACTTCGAAAGCCTTTGCAAAATTCTGTCCGAGGAAATGGGAAGTTCCGGCTTGCAGGGCCTTGCCGTCCTGCATCAACGCTTCGATGCAATAGGTGTCGACGGCGCCCGCAAACCGCTCGTTCTCGGTCTTGGTCCCCTTGATGACGGGAACGGCCATATATTCTTCGGCGAATTCCGCATATACATCCAGCATCTGGCGGGCTTCCGCGACCGCTTCATCCGAGGTGGAATGGGCCGTATGTCCTTCCTGCCAGAGGAATTCCGCGGTTCGCAGGAAAAGCCGGGTTCGCATCTCCCACCGGACGACATTGGCCCACTGGTTGATCAGCAAAGGCAGATCGCGATAGCTGCGGATCCAATCCCGGTAAGTATTCCAGATGATGGTTTCGCTGGTCGGCCGGATGATGAGCTCTTCTTCCAGCTTCGCGGCGGGGTCCACGATTACCCCACCCCCGTTAGGATCGTTCTTCAGGCGATAGTGCGTGACTACCGCGCATTCCTTGGCAAAGCCCTCCACATGCGCCGCTTCCCTGCTGAGAAAGCTCTTGGGAATGAACAGCGGGAAATAGGCATTGACGTGCCCGGTGTCCTTGAACATGCGGTCCAGCTGGTCACGCATCTTCTCCCAGAGCGCAAAACCATAGGGTTTGATGACCATACAGCCGCGGACCTCGGAATGGTCTGCCAGGCCACCCTTGATCACCAGATCGTTATACCATTGCGAATAGTCCTGTGCCCGGCTCGTGATCTCTTTGCTCATGAATGCTTTTTAGTACGTATTTGAATTAATCACCTTTTAACAAGAAAATGTTAACTTTTGACGCAAACGCCCCGTATATTTATTGTAACTTTACTATAACACGGAGGGTTGCAAAAATAGCAACTTCGCCGGTAAATACAGAGCCATGACAAAACATCTTTTTACCCTGTTAGCCGTTGCCGCAATCACGGGCTTTGGAATGAGCAGCTGCTCCTCGTCCAGGAACGCGCAGACAACAGACGACATATATTATTCCTCGGGCGCCAGGCGTACCGCTGCTGCCGGAACCGATCAAAGCGATTATTACAGCACCGCACCAAGCGACAATTACGTTCGCATGAAGGCGGAAGATCAGGCCCGCTGGTCATATTTCGACGACTACAGCGCTTATGATGCCTACTATGCCCCCGTCGGCGCTTCAATTGGCTACGGCTGGGGATACCCTGCCTATTATGGAATGGGCATGGGCTATGGTCTCGGTGTTGGATTTGGCTACGGGCTTGGCTTCTGGAATCCCTATTCTGCCTGGGACAGCTACTTCCTGTGGAACAGCTGGTACAATCCCTATTTCTACAACCCTTACTATGGCGGCGCAGTATTTGTCGTAGGTCACACCTATCAATCGGGAGGCGCTTATGCCAATCTCCGTCCTTTCAATTCGGTCGGCTACCGCAATGGGCTTAGCCATACTACGAGAGCAACCGCCAACAACCGGTTCTACCGGCCCGGAATGTCTACCACCTCCAACTATAATTCCAGTCGCACCGGCCAGGGAAGACAGGTGAACAATTCGTTCTATCGGCCCTCCAACAACAACGGATCGTACCGGCCTGCCTTCAACAACCAGCCGACCCGCAGCTATACCCCCTCTCCCTCCTTTGGAGGCGGCTCGCGGGGTGGCGGTAGTTTCGGTGGCGGCGGTGGATTCAGCAGACCCGGGCGGCATTAATCTCACAGTCATACTGCAACCCTACACCTGTTTCCTTTATTGAAGCTTTCAGCCTCAACAGCCTTTGTGCGGGGCTAACCTAACACCCAATATATGCATAAGCTCTTGTTTATCATAGGGATATCCCTATGCCTGAATGCCAGTGCCCAACTTCCCGAAGACGCGCTGCGAGCCAGCTGGACCACACCCGGCGGCACCGCCCGCGAACAGGCCATCGGCGGAGCCATGGGCTCCCTCGGCGGCGATCTTACTGCCGCATTCGTAAACCCGGCCGGTCTCGGTGTTTATAAGACCCGGGAGCTGGTCCTCAGCCCCGGCTGGCGTTTCCTCAACGACAAAGGCAGCTATCTCGGGCAGACCCTGAACGGACCTGCCGCCAACCGGTTCTCCCTGGGTACCAGCGGCCTGGTGCTGGGTTACGAAGGCGTCCTGCCCGGCGTCAACAACGCCTTTGCCATCTCGGTCAATCAAACTGCCGATTTCAATAGCCATGTCCTTTACCAGGGCGCCAATTCTTACAGCAGTTTTGCCGAACAGTATGCCGAGGAATTTGCCTATTCCGGCCTCGACATCAACGGCGGTCTCGCCAGTCCTTCCCTCGACTACGGAACGAGAATGGCGCTGTGGACCTCGCTGATCGACACGGCGACGGTCAACGGAACACTGCAGGTGATCGCCCAGCCGCAGAAGGCCGGCAAGGTCCTGCAACGAAACGACCTGCGGTCTACAGGCGGCATCACCGAGATCGCGATCTCGCTTGCCTCCAACTACCACGGCAAATGGTATGTCGGCGGCTCCCTCGGCATCCCGATCCTCAATTATACCCGCTACCAGACCTATACCGAGACCGACGCCAGCGGCAATACCAACAATGACTTCGAGTCCTTCACCTACAGCGAGACCTACCGGACGATGGGCGCAGGCGTCAATCTGAAAGGCGGGCTCATCTTCGCCCCTTCGGCGCCCTGGCGCATCGGGCTTGCGATCCATACCCCCTCGGTGCTGGGCCTTACGGACAGGATCAGCGCCGCAATGACGACACGGACGGAAGCCTATACCAACCTGAAGGAGGTGTCCGTCACCTCACAGGAGCTGGATGAGACCACCGGCTTGGCGCCGCCGCCCAATTCCTTCAACTACCGGCTGTACACGCCCTGGCATTTCCTGGTCAGTGGCAGCTATATCTTCGGCAGCGGCCAGGCCAACGCCAAGGATCAAAAAGGCTTTGTCACCGCCGACCTCGAATACATCACCACCCATGACCCGCATTTCAGCGCGGCAGCCAGCGAGGACGGTTCCGGCGATCCCAACAGCATCTATGATGGCGTGAACGAAGCGATAAAGGAAACGTACAAAGGCACGATCAGCGCACGGCTGGGTGGAGAGATGAAATTCGACACCTGGATGGTGCGTGCGGGCGGTGCATATTATACGAACCCATATAAATACAGCGGGGTAAAGGCCGATAAGCTGTTTCTCAGCACGGGCGTGGGGTATCGCAAGAAGGCGTTCTTTGCCGATCTTACCTATGTGGCGCGGTTCAGCAGAGACATCCATGTTCCCTATTATTTGGCCGACAAGGCCAATACGGCAGCAACGCTGAAGGAGATGGGCGGAACGGTAATTCTCACATTCGGCATCAAATTGTGATACCAACTCCGCCGTTTATAAAGAAAGCCCCGCCTTTGGCGGGGCCTTTGTATAGCGTTAATGTCTGCCCTTCGGGCTAACGGCCTCCGGCCGTTAATAGTCCATCCCACCCATGCCAGGAGCGCCGCCCGGATGAGCGTGTGCTTCTTCCTTCTTGGGCTTGTCGGCGATGACGCACTCGGTCGTCAGCAACATACCGGCGATGGAAGCGGCATTTTCGAGAGCGATACGGGTTACCTTGGTCGGGTCGATGACACCGGCCTTCAGGAGGTTCTCATACTGCTCGGTGCGGGCATTGAAGCCGAAGTCGGCCTTGCCTTCGCGAACCTTCTGTACAACGATGCTACCTTCGAGGCCGCTGTTAGCAACGATCTGGCGCAGGGGTTCTTCGAGAGCGCGTTTTACGATGGCGATACCGGTGGATTCGTCCTCGTTGAGGCCCTTCAGCCGGTCGAGGGAGTCTACGGCGCGGATGTACGCGATACCACCGCCCGGAACGATGCCTTCTTCAACAGCAGCGCGCGTTGCGTGGAGGGCGTCATCGACGCGGTCCTTCTTCTCTTTCATTTCCACTTCGGTTGCGGCGCCGACGTAGAGAACGGCTACACCGCCGGAAAGCTTGGCGAGACGTTCCTGCAATTTTTCCTTGTCGTAGTCGGAAGTAGTGGTTTCGATCTGAGCCTTGATCTGGTTGACGCGGGCCAGGATATCTTCCTTCTTCCCCTTGCCGCCGACAACTGTGGTGTTATCCTTGTCGATGGTGACGGAAGCGGCCGTACCCAGGTAGCTGATGTCGGCGCCTTCCAGTTTGTAACCCTGCTCTTCGCTGATCACGATCCCCTTGGTGAGGATAGCGATATCCTGCAGCATTTCCTTACGACGGTCGCCAAAGCCGGGAGCCTTGACTGCCGCTACCTTGATGGTGCCGCGGAGCTTGTTGACCACCAGGGTAGCCAGTGCTTCGCCTTCAAGATCTTCAGCGATGATCAGCAACGGACGACCGCTCTGAGCCACCTTTTCCAGGATATGAAGGATATCCTTCATAGCGGAGATCTTCTTATCGTAGATCAGGATGTAAGGGTTCTGCAACTCGGCTTCCATCTTTTCGCTGTTTGTAACGAAATAGGGGGAGATATAGCCGCGATCGAACTGCATCCCTTCTACCACTTCAACAGTAGTATCGGTACCCTTTGCTTCTTCAACAGTGATCACCCCTTCCTTGCCCACTTTGCCGAAGGCCTGGGCGATCAGCTTACCGATATTGTTATCGTTGTTGGCAGAGATCGAAGCGACCTGCTCGATCTTGTTCTTGTCGTTGCCGATTGTCTGGGACTGAGCGCTGAGGCTGGCGACGACTTTTTCAACGGCCTTGTCGATCCCGCGTTTCAGATCCATAGGGTTGGCGCCGGCGGCAACGTTCTTCAGACCCTCTCCGATGATGGACTGGGCGAGTACCGTAGCCGTGGTCGTTCCGTCACCGGCGATATCCGCCGTCTTGGAAGCCACTTCCTTTACCATCTGGGCGCCCATATTCTCGATAGGGTCTTCCAGCTCGATCTCCTTGGCAACGGTAACACCGTCCTTGGTGATGGCGGGAGCGCCGAATTTCTTTTCAAGCACTACGTTACGACCTTTTGGACCAAGCGTAACCTTTACAGCGTTGGCCAGCGTGTCGACACCCTTTTTCATTCTGTTGCGGGCGTCGATATCAAAGAAAAGTTGTTTTGCCATAATTATTTCAGTTGAGCGATTATCAAATTAAACGATTGCTAAAATGTCAGATTCCCGCATGATCAGGAAATCATCTCCTTCGATCTGGATCTCGGTTCCTGCATATTTGCCATAGAGGACCGTATCTCCGACCTTTACCGTTACAGGTTCGTCCTTTTTGCCGGGGCCGGCAGCTACGACCGTACCACGTTGCGGCTTCTCTTTTGCTGTATCCGGGATGATAATACCGCCGGCAGTTTTTTCCTCAGCGGGTGCTGGCTTCACAATTACCCGATCAGATAAGGGGGTAACGCTTAACTTTTTGCCCATAGTTGTATTTGATTTTTGTTTTTGTTGTAAGTCCTGTCAGAAATGACAGGCTCGCAAAGCTACACGAATTTTATACCAAACCCGCCGAAAATGCCATTTTTTCAGGTCCGACACCTGTCATGAGGACCGTTCAAATACCTTTAAATGCCTATATTTGCAGCCCGAAGCCGCCGGAGGCGGTTGACAAACAAAGCTCTATTACATTATAATGATCAGTAGAAGAAATATCCGGGTAAAGGTGATGCAAACCCTTTATACGTTGGAAGCGCAGGAACAGGCCGGGAATCCAGGGGAAGCAGCACAAAAACCAGCGGCAAAGCCGGCTGATCCGCAAAAGATACTTCAAAAGCATTTCGAGCAAACCAGGCAACTGCTTTCCTATCTTATTTATTTCATTACCGAAGTCGCACGGTATGCGGAAACGGATTCCCGTCTCAGGTCCTCCAAGCATTTACCCAGTGAAGAGGACCTTAATGTGAATATAAAGCTCGCGGGAAACGAGGTGCTTTGGAAGATGATGGAGGACGCCTCCCTGAAAAAAGCGCTTGATGCGGATAAACCGCAACTACAGGACAACGGCGAGCTGATCCGCCGGCTTTACCTCGACCTGGTCGCCACTCCCGAATATCAGCAATACATCGCCGTTCAGGGCCGCGACAAAAAGTCGGAAAAGGCAATGCTGGAGTTCATCTTCTCCGAAAAGATGCTGGCCAACGAAACCTTCGTCTCCCACATAGAAGAGCTGTATACCAACTGGGACGACGACGGAGAGATGATCAGCCAGCTGGTGATGAGCTACCTGGCCAAACCGGGTTCGCTTGATTTCCAGGAGATCGTGAGCAAGGAAAAAAAGGAATTTGCGCGTCAGCTGCTGCAGACCGTCATCGACAAGAAAGAGGTGGTGATGGACCTGATCCGTCCCCGGCTGAAGAACTGGGATCCCGAGCGGATCGCCACCCTCGATATGATCCTTATGCAGATGGGCGTAGTGGAATTCCTTTACTTCGAGACCATTCCGCCCAAGGTGACGATCAACGAATACATCGATCTCGCCAAGGAATACAGCACCCCCCAGAGCGGTCAGTTTGTCAATGGCATCCTGGACAATATCCATAAGGAACTGGTCAGGGAAGACAAGATGCATAAGATCAATTTCAAGGCGAATTAGTAGGTTTGCAAAAAAATCAGGCTCCCATGTATAGGATCATCACCGGCTCGCTCCTTTTCGCCCTGCTTACCGGCTGTGGCGGCAGGGATGCCAATAACCCCGGCATCAGCGCCGGCTCCGCCCAGTTCCTGGCTATGCGGGACACGGCCCGGTTTACGACGATCCAGTGGCTGGACTCCTCCCGGGACTACGGGAAGATCCCCGAAGGGCAAAAGCTGGACGTCTCGTTCCGGTTCCGGAATACCGGACCCACCCCGCTGGTGATCGGACAGGTGCATCCCAGCTGTGGGTGTACGGTCGCCCAGGCGCCCCGGGAACCCATCGCACCCGGCGGAGAAGGACAGATCAAGGCCAGCTTCAACAGCGACGGCAGGGTCGGGATCAATCACAAGTCCCTGCTGGTCACTACCAACACAAAGGGCACCCAGAACTACTCGCTGCAGTTCGTCGTGGAGGTGCTGAAAAAATCTTAGTAATAAGTCTTAGTCAATACAATTCAAACAATAAAACAATGACGCATTCTTTTCTATTCGTATTGTTGCAGGCGGCTCCCGCCGGCGGCGGTATGTTGCAGTTGCTCCTGCTGGGCGGCATGATCCTCGTGTTCTGGCTCTTTATGATCCGCCCCCAGGCCAAGAAAGCCAAGATCGCCAAGAAATTCCAGGAGGATATGCAAAAGGGCGATAAGATCGTGACCATCGCCGGTATCCACGGGACAGTGAACAAGATAAACGAGGACGGGACGATCCAGATGGAGACCAGCCCCGGCAGCTATCTGAAGATCGAAAAAAGCGCCATCTCCATGGAGTGGACGCAGAATCTGAACAAAGCGGCTACCGCAACCGCCGACAAAAAATAAAAACAACCCCGGCTCCGCCGGGGTTAATTATTATGATCAAGGTCGGATTGACAGGCGGTATCGGTTCGGGAAAGTCGACGGTCGCCGCCATTTTCGAAACACTCGGGATACCGGTGTCCTATGCCGATGACGAAGCAAAGCGGCTGATGAACGAAGACCCCGGGCTCCGGGCGGCCATCAGCCGCGAATTCGGCGCCGAAGCCTATGCCGGCGGCACGCTGAACCGGAAATACCTGGCCGGATTGGTATTCAACGATCCCATAAAGCTGGAAACCCTGAATAACCTCGTACACCCGGTGACCATCCGGGAAGGGTCGCAATGGATGCGCGAGCAGGCCGCCCTTGGCCATCCCTACGCCATCCGCGAGGCCGCGCTCATCTTCGAAGCAAGAGGCGCGGGTAACCTCGATTTCGTGATTGGAGTATACGCTCCTTTGGCGCTTCGCATCCATCGGACGATGCAACGCGATCACATCAGCCGCGAAGCCGTTCAGCAGCGAATGCGCAACCAGATCGACGAGGAAATAAAGATGAAGCTTTGTGACGCCGTCATTCGCAATGACGAGCGGGAAGCAGTGATCCCGCAGGTGCTCGCCCTACACGAAAAACTCACTTCCCAAAGCCGCGGTAGCGGCTCTATTATTTGAGTTTCGCAAGAGCGTCCTTGATCCTTCCCCAGGCCTTCTCGATATTGCCCATACTGTTGGCAAACGAGAACCGCACACAGGCCGGCTCGCCAAATGCATCCCCCATCACCGAAGAGACATGGGCCGTATTCAGCAGGTACATGCTGAAGTCGGCGGAATTGGTGATCTTGTTGGCGCCGTCGGACTTCCCGTAATAATAGGACACATCGGGGAAGATATAGAAGGCGCCCTGGGGTTCGAAGCATTTGAGCCCGGGGATGGATTTTACGAGTTGCAGCGTGCGCTCACGGCGGGCGGTGAATTCCTTCACCATATCGAAGGACGGCGCCAGGTCGGCCGTCAGCGCCACTACCGCCGATTTCTGGGCGATGCTGTTGGTGCCGCTGGTGAACTGCCCCTGCAGTTTCTCACAGGCCTTGGCGATCTCAGGATTGGCAGCGATATAGCCAAGGCGCCAGCCTGTCATGGCAAAGCCCTTGCTCAGCCCGTTGATAATGATCACGCGATCCTTGATGTCGGCGAACTGCGCGATGCTTTCGTGCTTGCCGGTGAAGTTGATGTATTCGTAGATCTCATCCGAAAGGATGGCGACGTCGGGATGTTTGCGGAATACCGCCGCCAGCGCTTCCAGCTCCGGGCGGGTATAAACCGCTCCCGAAGGGTTACAGGGCGAGGAGAACAGGAAGGCCTTGGTCTTCGGAGTGATCGCCTTTTCCAGTTGAGCAGGCGTGATCTTGAAGCCGGCTTCGGTGGTAGTATGAACCTCCACCACCTTTCCCCGGGCGATCTTCACCAATTCGGAGTAGGTAACCCAGTACGGCGTAGGGATGATCACCTCGTCGCCTTCGTCCACCAGGGCAAGGATGATATTGGCCAGGCTCTGCTTGGCGCCGGTGCTGACGACGATGTTTTCGGGCTTGTAGTCCAGGTTATTATCCCGCTTGAACTTGACGCAAACAGCCTCACGGAGGTCGGCGTAGCCGGCAACGGGGGTATAGTGGCTCCAGTTGTCATCGATCGCCTTCTTCGCGGCTGCCTTGATATGATCGGGAGTATCGAAATCGGGTTCGCCAAGGCTCAGGTCGATGACATCGATGCCTTTTGCTCTCAATTCGCGGCCAAGCTTGGCCATTTTCAAGGTTTCCGGCTCTGCAAAGCGGGAAAGAAGAGATGATAACTGCATAGTATTCTAAAAAATGATCTATTTGGGCGGCGAAAGTACGAAAAAAGCGGCAGAAGGATTCAAAAAACCTATATTTGCCGTTCTAAAAAAAACAAACGAAACTTCCAATGAGAGCACTGGTAAGTATTTTTGCTGCTTTATTGATCATCATTTCCGCCTACCAGCTTTCCTTCACTTATTTCGTGAACAAACACGAATCGGCGATCGAAGCAAAGGCCAAAGCGCAGGTGTCGAGACTGTTTCCTCAGTCGGCTGCTCAAAAGTATCCCGGCAACAAAGAGGCGCAGGCCCTCTACCAGGATAGCATCGACATCGCGTTCAACGCCCGGAAGAAGAAATTGTTGGATAGCTCCAAAGATACAAAGATCACCCCCTGGGGCACCTCCTATCAAAAAGCCAAAGAAAACGAACTGCTGCTCGGTCTCGACCTGCAAGGCGGTATCAGCGTGACCATGGACGTAGCGCTGGACGGCCTTATCAAGGGCCTGGCAAACAACGCCCATGACCAGAAAATGCTCCAGGCTCTCAATACCGCCGTCCAACGGCGGCAAACCGAGAGCGGCAACCTGATCGATCTGTTCGCCGACTCCTACAAAAAGCAGAACCCAAACGATAAGTTAGCTCCCCTGTTCTCGAACAGTAACCGCAACAAGATCGGCTACGATGCCTCCGACGCTACCGTCCTCGCCTACCTGCACGAGCAGGCCAGCGCCGCGATGAAGCAAACCTACCTTATCCTCAACAATCGTATCAACCAGTTCGGCGTCGCCCAGCCCAATATCAACCTGGACGAAGCACACGGGATCATCTCGGTCGAGCTGGCCGGCGCCTCCGATCCGGACCGCGTCCGCAAATACCTTACTTCCACCGCCAACCTCCAGTTCTGGGAAGTATACAACATCGGGGAGCTGCAAACCTCGCTGATCAATGCCGATAAGGCGCTGCAAAACTATCTTAATGGAGTAAAAGCAGATACCACGGCCGGCGCCGATTCCACGAAACTGGCCGCCGACTCGGCCAAAAAGGACACGAGCCTGCTCGCCGCCAATAAGAACCCGCTCCTGGGTTCGCGGCATATCCAGTTCATCCCGCCCCAACAGGACCCCAAGACCGGTCAGCAGCGTTTCGACTCCCGGCTCGCGATCGTTCCCCTCACGGATACCGGTCTTATCAATAGCTACCTGAGCAACCCCGTCGTCCGCAACCAGTTCCCGCAGGACCTGCGTTTTGTCTGGGGCAAGCAACAGGCGGATGAGGACGGCAAGCTCAGCAACACGCTGGAACTCTATGCGATAAAGACCCTGCCGGGTACCGATAAGGCAAAGCTCGAGGGCTCGATCATCGAGAACGCCTCCCAGGACTTCGACCCCATCACCAGTGAGGTCGTCGTCGAAATGAGCATGAACAAACAGGCGGCGAAGGCCTGGGCCGATATGACCACCAAGAACGTAGGCAAACCCATCGCGATCGTCCTCGACAATATCGTCTACTCGGCGCCATATGTGAATGAACCCATCACGGGCGGCAGCTCGCGGATCACGATGGGGCATGGCCGCAGTTCCAACCAAAGCATCACCGAAGCGCAGGACCTTGCCAACATCCTGAAGTCAGGTAAAGTGGAGGCTCCGCCCAAGATCGTACAGGAACAGGTAGTCGGCCCTACCCTCGGCCGCGAAGCGGTAAATGGCGGTATGATGGCCTTCGGCATCTCCTTCCTGATCATCTTCCTGCTGATGCTGGTGTATTACAACACGGGCGGCTGGGTCGCCAACATCGCGCTGATCCTGAACCTGCTCTTTACCGTCGGCGTCCTCAGCGCCATACATGCCACCCTGACGGCCCCCGGTATCGCCGGCCTCGTTCTCACCGTGGGTATGGCCGTGGACACCAACGTTATCATCTTCGAACGTATAAAGGAAGAGCTTACGCGGGGCAAGAGCTATCCCCTGGCCGTGAAAGACGGTTACCGGCGCTCACTGGCGCCTGTGCTGGATGCCCACGTCACCACCATGCTGACCGCCCTGATCCTGTTCTATTTCGGTCTGGGTCCTGTCCTGGGCTTCGCAACCACACAGATCCTGGGTATCCTGCTTTCGCTGTTCTGCGGTATCCTCGTATCCCGCCTGGTGACCGACTTTTATACCAACAAGAACCGGCACTTCCAGTACTTTACCCCGCTTTCCCGGCGCATTTTCAAACATGCCGCCTTTAAGTTCATCGAATACCGGAAAGTCGCCTATGGCATCTCCGTCGTCGTGCTGATCCTCGGCGTCGGCTCCCTGATCCATGGTTTCCGCGAAGGCGTCGAATTCCAGGGCGGCCGCAGCTATATCGTCAATTTCCACAAACCGGTACAACCGGAGCAGGTCCGCGCGGCCCTGATAAAGGCGCTTCCCGGTACCAACCCCGAGATCAAGACCTATGGCGGCACCGAACAGCTCGAGATCACCACAGACTATATGGTCAAAGAGACCGGTCCCATCGCCGACTCCACCGTGCTGGCCACCACCTATAGCGGGTTGAAGACCTTCCTTCCGGAAGGCATCTCGTTCACCGAATTCAAGACCACCAAATACCTGCAGGGGAACGTAAAGGTCGAGCCCAGCATTTCCGAAGAGCTGAAGTCGGGCGCCATCAAAGCCACGATCTTCGCGCTGATCGTTATCTTCCTCTACATCTTCATCCGTTTCCGCGACTGGCGTTATTCGCTCGGTACGATCATCTCCCTGCTGCACGACGTCTTCGTGACGCTGGCGGTGTTCTCATTCTTCGGTAAGGGGAGTTTACTTCCCTTCACACTGGAGATCGACCAGCACTTTATCGCGGCGGTACTGACCGTCATCGGCTTCTCGATGAACGATACCGTCATCGTCTTTGACCGGATCCGCGAGAACAGCCATTTGATGAAGGGCGCCACCAACGCCGAGATCATCAACAAATCGGTCAACGATACCCTGAGCCGGACGATCATGACCAGCCTGACAGTGTTCCTGACGATCCTCATCCTGTTCCTGGTAGGCGGCGAAGTCACCCGCGGTTTCGCCTTCGCGATGCTGATCGGTGTCATCACCGGTACCTACTCTTCCATCTTCGTAGCGGCTCCGTTCCTCGTAGACTTTGCCAAGGGTCGTCCCCTGGGCGGAGAATCGAAGGACGCGGTAAAACCTGCAACGAAGACCACAAAAGCAACGGCATAACAAGAAAGTATAGCCCCATTAAAAAAGCCGCTCGAATGAGCGGCCTTTTTATTTAGTGATGATGTGGCCTCGCATGATGCACCGTGTGATGCCGATGGTAGTGATGCACCACCCGGCGATGATGAACGGGGCGACGATGCGACTGCGCCATCGTAAAACTTGTCATCCCAATAAAAAGGGCTGCGGCAAAAAGCAATTTCTTCATGTTCACGAATTTTTGCAAATGTATGGCTTAGTTCGCCTTCTTTGCCGGAGTAGTTTTTGCGGCCTCTTTATTGGCCTTATACCGCATGTCTGGAGTGCCATCCTTTTTCAGGGGACCGGCCGGCTTGGCTTTCGCAGCATCTTTGTTCGCCTTGTACCGCATATCGGGTGTACCGTCCTTTTTCGTGGGACCAGCCGCAGTGGTAGAAGTCGAGGTCTTCGCCGGTGTCGTAGCCGTAGTGGCCGGCTTCGTCTTGGCGTCTTTAGTCTTGGCGGGAGCCGTTTGAGCGAAGCTAAGGCCTACGCATGCAAACAACAGATTGACAATCAAAATGATCTTTTTCATAATCGGCATATTTTGAGAGTCAATTTAACGAAAAAGATCAGTTTTTATTGTTATATATTTGGCATTGACGTTTTAACCACTACTTAACCATAAATCGAATGCGCAAAGCCCAAACCTCAGCAATTTTGCATCCATGCGTTCATCAACCTTAAAATGGATCGTTCTCTCCGCCACCCTGCTCGCAGCCGTCGTGGTGACCGTCCAGCTCTACTGGTTGAAAAAGGTCTACTCATTCGAACAGCGGCAGTTCAACATCAACGTCGTCAAGAGCATCCGCGGTCTTTTTGAGGATCTCAAGATGAACGATGCGCCGGGTATCAGTCTCCAACAGCTGATCGACGCCCCGGACAACAACTATTTCACTTTCAAAGCCGATACCATCCCGCCAAAGGATTCCCTGGTGTTCAATATCCAGGTCGAATTCGCCAACTTCGGCGTCCTCACCGACTGCAAGCTTGGCGCCTATAGCTCGACGGAAAAAAAATTCGTCTACGAGGAGTTCATCCCGACCCCCGCTTCCCGCTACGCCGGCGTGAAGCCCCCAGCGCAGGAACTGCCCGTTTATGACAACACCAGGGGCTTTGACCATATCCTGCTGTATTTCCCCCATCGCCAGGAATATATCCTCGAACAGATGGATTTCTGGATCGTCAGCACCGTCATACTATTTCTGGCGCTGATCGGTCTTGCCGCCAGCCTGTTCTATTTCTACCGGCAGAAGTTCCTGGCGGAGATCCAGAAAGACTTCGTCAACAATTTCACCCACGAGTTCAAGACCCCGCTGGCCGTGATGAAGATCGCCGCCGACGTGCTTTCGCAGGAGTCCATCGTCCACCAGCCCGATCGGCTCGAACGTTATTCCGCCATCATCCGGAACCAGACGGAACACCTTCAAAGCCAGGTCGAACGGCTCCTTCGCGCCGCTTCCATCGAGTCCAGGGACCTTCCGATACGCAAGGAGGATGTCGACCCGCAGCTGCTGATCGAACAAGCCCTTGGAAAAGTGCAGCCGCTGATAGACCAGAAGCGGGCCAGGGTGGAAGTGAAGATCGACGACGGGACCGGCAACGGGCGGGTACACGCGGACCGGGCCCATCTCGAGCTGGCCGTCGTCAACCTGCTGGAGAACGCCCTGAAATACTCCCACGACCCCCATATCGTGGTCGAGACCGGACGCATGGAGGACGATTTCTTCATCTCCGTTAAAGACAACGGGGTCGGTATCGAGAGACAGTATCTGAAGAATATCTTCAAAAAGTTCTACCGGGTGCCCACCGGGGATATCCACGACGTAAAAGGTTTTGGCCTGGGTCTCAACTTCGTCAAACGGATCATCGATGCGCATAAAGGCAGGATCAGGGTCCATAGCCTGCCCGGCATCGGCACCGAATTTAGATTATTTATCCCCCTTAACTAAGATTATCTATGCAACAAGCGTCAAAAGTTAAAGTGTTATTGGCAGAAGACGATCTTTCCCTCGGATATGTCATCAAGGATAATTTGATCGACGCCGGTTACGAGGTAGTCCTGTGTCCCGATGGCCAGGCCGCCATCGAAAAGTTCGATAAGGACGAATTCGGCATCTGTCTGCTCGACGTCATGATGCCCAATAAGGATGGATTTGCGGTGGCCAAAAAGATCCGCCAGCAAAGCGATATGGTGCCCATCCTGTTCCTGACGGCCCGCTCGATGGAAGAGGACAAGATCAAGGGGTTCCAAAGCGGTGCCGACGACTATATCACCAAGCCCTTCAGCATCCAGGAGCTGCTGATGCGCATGGAGGTCTTCCTGCGGCGCACCCGGAAGATGCATTCGGAGCGGTCGGTGACATTCACCATCGGCCGGCTCAATTTCTCCTATACCGATCTGAAACTGATCATCGGCAAGGATATCTTCAACCTTACCCAAAAGGAGGCCGATCTCCTCAAATTCCTATGCGAACACTCCAACCGCATCCTGAAAAGAGAAGAGGTACTCCTCAATGTCTGGGGCAAGGACGATTATTTCCTCGGCCGGAGCATGGATGTTTTCATCACCAAGTTGCGGAAGTATTTCAAGGCCGATCCTCAGGTGAACCTCGAGACCATCCACGGAGTGGGATTCCGCTTCAACACTCCACAGGACTGAGCCGCATTCTTCAGTTTTTTTTGCCATATGTTCACATCCAGGGGGCCGGTTAACCCCTGATTAACATATTAATAAAATACTTTTGCACACTAAAAAAACGTTCGCTGAACCTATGCATAAGAAGTGGCTCTATCTCCTTCTCGGACTTTGTCTCTTCGACGCCCCCGCGATGGCGCAACCCCGGCAGGACACCCTGCATCTGCCGCTGGCCGCAGCCGAGAAAATGTTTCTCGACAGCAATCTTCAGCTCCTCGCGTCGCGATACAATATCAGCGCCAACCAGGCGCTGGTGATCCAGGCCCGGCTCTGGCCCAACCCGAATTTCCAGATCAACCAGGGACTGTATTCCGGGCAGTTGAAACAATGGTTCCCCAATCAAACCTCCGTGGGAGTGTCCCAGCTGATCCTGCTGGCCGGCAAACGCAACAAGCAGATCCAACTGGCCCAGGAAACGGCCCATTTGTCGGAATACCAGTTTTTCGATCTCATGCGTACGTTGAAGTATACCCTGCGCACCGACTTCTTCCAGATCTATTACCTGCAGGAGTCCGCCCGGGTCTATGACGAAGAGATAAAGGCCCTGAGCCAGGTCGTGAAAGCATTCTCGGAGCAACAGGGCAAGGGATATATCTCAGAGAAAGAGGTCGTGCGGATCAAGGCGCAACTGTACAGCTTTCAAAGCGAGTACAGCCAGTTGATCAACCAGATCAACACCACCCAAAGCGAGTTGCGGCTGGTATTGCAGGCCAGGCCCAATTTCTACATCGATCCGCAGGTGGATTCCATGGCCCTGACCCGGCTCGACCCGGGTCAATATTCGCTGACGCAGCTGATCGACTCCGCCTATCACAACCGCAGCGATCTGCAGATTGCCCGGACCAACAACCGGATCAACCAATTGAACTACAACTACCAGAGATCTTTGGCGGTGCCAGACCTGACCCTGAATCTCGGTTATGACCATGCAGGCAGCTTCCTGACCGATTATTACGGCATCGGCGCTTCGATCGATCTGCCTTTCTTCAACCGCAACCAGGGCAATATTAAAAGCTCCAAACTGCAGATAGCGAACTCGGAGGCCACCCAACGCAGCATCCAGGCGACGGTGGAAGAGAATGTCACCAACTCGCTGCAACGGGCTTTTGCACAGCAAAAGCTGTTCGGCACTGTCGATCCCAAATTCTTCAACGACTTCCAGCGGCTGATGCATGAAATGCTGATCAACTACCAAAAGCGGAATATCAACATCCTGGAGTTCCTCGATTTCTACGATTCGTACAAACAAAATACGTTGCAGCTGAACACCATCGGGTTCAACCGGGTCAGCGCTTTTGAAGATATCAATTTTTACACCGGAACGAATTTCTTCAACTAACACCAATATGCAAAAGAGCTTTATCAACGGTCATCTCTTCCTCTCTTCCCTTTTGGCAGCCGGAGTCGTGCTGTTTGCGTCCTGCGGCTCACAGGAGCAAAAGCCCGCCCCAGACAAAGAAAAATACGTGCTTCCGGATACCATCGCCAGGAACCTGAAGATCGACACGGTGACCATCTCGCAGCTGGTGAACTCGATCACCCTTACCGGGAAAGTGGGCTCGGACGAAGACCATGTGGTGCCTGTCAATTCCATGGTCAGCGGGATCATCTCCGATGTAAAGGTCATGCTGGGGGATTATGTGAAGGCAGGACAGACCCTTGCGGTCGTAAGAAGCTCCGAGATCGCCGGCTATAGTAACGATCTCGTCAACGCGGAGACCAATCTCCGGCTGGCCCAGACCAATCTCCAGAAGACCAGGGACCTCTATAAATCCGGTCTCGCCTCGATGACCGATTCGCTGAACGCGGAGATCACCGTTCAACAGGCCCGGTCCGAGCTTAACCGGGTCCATGCCGTGTTGACCATCAATGGCGCCGGCAGCCAGGGCGACTTCGTCGTAAAGGCCCCGATCAGCGGGTTCATCGTCCAGAAGTCCGCGATCAACAACATGGCCATGCGTGCCGACAACAGCGCCAGCCTGTTCACCATCTCCGATCTCAAGACGGTCTGGATCCAGGCCAATGTCTACGAGTCCAATATCAGCCTGATCCACCAGGGCGAGAATGTCGACGTCACTACCCTCGCCTACCCCGGACGCGTGTTCAGGGGGCGCATCGATAAGGTCATGAACGTCCTCGATCCTTCCAGCAAGGTCATGAAGGTTCGGGTCGTGCTGCCCAACCCGGACTATGTGCTGAAGCCGGAAATGTATGCCAGCATCACCGTCGCCGACAAAGAGAACGCCAAATGCCTCAGCGTTCCGTCACAGGCCCTGATCTTCGATCACAGCCAGTATTATGTCTTAGTCTACAACTCCAAAACTGATATCAAAATTACTCCTGTACAGGTCCTCAATTCGGTCGGCGACCGGACTTATATCGCATCGGGCGTCAGTGACGGCGACAAGGTCGTCGGCTCCCAGGCGATATTGATCTATAATGCGCTGAACAGCTAGCCGGGCGCGCAAGACCATACCGTTTTAATATTAAAACTATTTAGAAGATGAATAAGCTTCTCAGGAGTATTATTGCCTTTTCTTTAAAGAACCGTTACTTCATTTTCTTCTGTACAGCCCTTTTATTGGCATCGGGGATCGTCACGTTCCGGAACATGCCCATCGAGGCCTTCCCGGATGTGACCAATACGGAGATCAGCATCATCACCCAATGGCCGGGACGTAGCGCGGAGGAAGTGGAGAAGTTCATCACCATCCCGATCGAGATCGCGATGAACCCGGTACAGCAGAAGATCAGCCTTCGGAGTACCAGCATCTTCGGGCTCTCCTATGTGAAGCTGATCTTCGAAGACGGCGTGATGGACAGGGACGCCCGCAACCAGGTGAATTCGTTGCTGGCCAATGTCACCCTGCCGGAAAGCATTCAGCCACAGGTGCAACCGCCGACAGGACCCACGGGGGAGATCTTCCGCTATACGCTGAAGAGCAGCATCCGCGATGACCGGGAGCTGAAAACGATCCAGGACTGGGTCATCGACCGCCAGCTGCGCGCCGTGCCCGGGGTCGCCGATATCGTCAGCTTTGGCGGCCGGGTCAAGACCTACGAGATACAGGTGGACCCGGGAAAGCTGACCAACCTGGGGATCACCCCGCTGGACGTCTATTCGGCCGTCCAGAAAAGCAACATCAATATCGGCGGCGACTTCATCGTCCGGAATAACCAGGCCTATGTAGTGCGGGGGATCGGGTTGCTGAACGATATCAACGAGATCCGAAATATCATCGTCACGAATACCAACGACATACCTGTTCTCGTAAAGGATGTGGCGGAGGTGAAGTTATCCAATCTGCCGCGCCTCGGGCATGTAGGGCGGGCGGATCATGTCACCGACTCCGCAGGACGCGTGACGGTCGAAGACCAGGATGATGTCGTCGAGGCCATCATCATAATGCGCAAAGGCGAGAACCCCACCCAGGTAGTACAGGCAGTGAAGAAAAAGATCGACAAACTGAACGACGCCGTACTGCCGAAGGACACGCATATCGTGCCCTATTACGATCGGGAGAACCTCATCCACTACGCCACGCATACCGTGCTGCACAACCTCGTAGAAGGTATCCTGCTGGTCACTCTGCTCGTGTCGGTCTTTATGTTCAACTGGCGGACCACGCTGATCGTGTCGATCATCATTCCGCTGTCGCTGCTCTTCGCCTTTATCTGTCTCCATCTCATGGGCATGAGCGCCAACCTGCTTTCACTGGGCGCCGTGGACTTTGGGATCATCATCGACGGCGCCGTGGTTATGGTCGAGGGGATGTTCGTGATCCTGGACCACGAGGCGCGCGAGGCCGGCATGGAGCGGTTCAACAAGATGGCAAAAATGGGGCTGATCAAAAAGAATGGCGCCCAGCTCGGCAAAGCCATCTTCTTTGCCAAACTGATCATCATCACCGGTCTGATGCCCATCTTCGCCTTCCAGAAGGTAGAAGGAAAGCTGTTCTCGCCGCTGGCCTATACGCTTGGGTTCGCACTCCTGGGCGCGCTGATCACGACCCTGACGCTGGTGCCGGTGCTGATCAATGTCCTGTTACGAAAGAACGTACATGAAAAACATAATCCCATCGTCCACTTTTTGACGGGGCTGATGGTCCGTGGGTTCGTCTTTCACTGGAAACACAAGAAGGCGACGATCGCCGTCGCCTTCTTAATCATCATCGCCGGGTTCTATGCCTTTTCCCTGCTGGGCACCGAATTCCTTCCCGAGCTGGACGAAGGCGCCATCTGGCTTCGCGCCCAGCTGCCCTATAGCGCTTCGCTGGACCAATCGGTGGAGGTGGCGCGCCAGGTACGGAAGATCGTCATGGAGTTCCCGCAGGTAAAGACCATTGCCTCGCAAACGGGACGGCCCGATGATGGCACCGATGTGACCGGATTTTACAACAACGAATTCGATATCATCCTCCATCCCGAAGAGGATTGGAAGCCCCATATCACAAAAGATGAACTCATCGATTCGATGAACAAACGGCTGTCCGTCATCCCCGGCGTCGATTGGAACTTCTCGCAGCCCATCAGCGATAACATCGAAGAGGCGGTATCGGGCGTAAAAGGCTCCATCTGCGTCAAGGTCTTCGGCGACTCGCTCAATTACATGGAGTCGAAGGTGCAACAGGTGTATGATATCCTGAAGACCGTCCGGGGCATTGAAGACCTGGGTGTCATCCGCAATATCGGTCAGCCCGAGCTGGATATCGATCTCGATCAGCAGCGGATGGCCCTTTATGGCGTTGCCACCGCCGACGCCAACGCGGTCATCGAAATGGCCATCGGCGGCAAGGCCGCCAGTACCCTGCATGAAGACATAAAGCTCTTCGACATACGCGTCCGCTATCCCGAAGCTTTCCGCATGACGGTGGACGATATCGGCAACCTTCTCGTGCCCTCGCAGAATGGGTCCAGGGTGGCCCTCCGGGAGATCGCGACCATCACGCCGAAGACGGGCCCCTGTCTTATCTTCCGGGATGACAACGAGCGGTATTCGGCGCTCAAGTTCTCGGTCCGCGGCCGCGACATGGGTAGCACCATCTCCGAAGCACAGGAGAAAGTCAATAAGGCCGTGACGGTTAAAAAAGGCTATGACATGGTCTGGCAGGGGGACTTCGAGAATCAGCAACGGGCGACCAAACGCCTCGAACAGGTGGTGCCCATCAGCCTGCTGCTGATCTTTATCCTGCTGTTCGTCATGTTCGGCAACCTTAAGGATGCCGGGCTGGTCTTCCTCAACGTGCCGTTCGCCATCGTGGGCGGGGTCATCGCCCTGCATGTGACAGCCACGAATTTCAGTATCTCCGCGGGCATCGGCTTCATCGCGCTGTTTGGCATCTGTATACAGGACGGGGTGCTGCTGATCACCGTCTTTAAACACAACCTCGAGCATATGCGAAATCAAAGCAACACCTTGTACACGGCCATCAAGCTTGGGGTGAGCTCCCGCATCCGGCCGGTGATGATGACCGCGCTGATGGCCGCCATCGGCCTCTTTCCCGCGGCGGTCTCCCACGGCATCGGCTCGGAGAGCAGCCGGCCCCTGGCCCGCGTCGTCATAGGAGGGATCCTATGTGCGATGATCTTCTCGCTGCTCGTATTCCCGCTGATCTTCGCCTGGGCCTATAGAAAAACGTTCAGGGAGGAACGTTTTTCTATATCTTAGAGCATGCAATTGAAAAAATATTGCCTGTCGGTTGCCCTCTCCCTGCTGGTTTTGTCCTCCGCCCGGGCGCAGGACTTCTTCAAACGCTCCCCTACCTACAATCCCGGTCGTGTCAACAGCACCATCATCGTGGAATCCGCGATCGGCGTCGCGGTGACCATCGGGCTCAACTATCTCTGGTATAAGAAATTTCCCCACGGCAAATTCCACTATTTCAACGATAATGGCGAATGGCTGCAGGTCGATAAGGTCGGCCATGCCGCCACCGCCTATAACATCGCCGCCATCCAGACCGATCTCCTCCGCTGGGGTGGCGTCCGTCCAGGCACCGCCGCGCTTATCGGCACCGCCACCGCGCTGAGCTTTCTATCCATGATCGAGATCATGGACGGTCATTCCGCCCACTGGGGGTTCTCCAAAGGAGACATGTTCGCCAATATGGCGGGCTGTCTGCTCTTCGAAGGCCAACACCTGATGTGGGGGGAACAGCGCATCAGCCTGAAATTTTCTTACCACGGCACGATCTTTCCCAAATACTATCCCGCCGAGCTGGGCGCCAATCTTCCACAGCGAATGCTGAAGGACTACAACGGCCAATCTTACTGGCTATCCTTCAATATCGCCTCTTTTCTCCCGGCGTCCAGCAACTTCCCGCGATGGCTCAATGTCTCGGCCGGCTATGGCGCGGAGGGGATGATCGGCGCCTTTAAGAATCCTACGGAGGTCAACGGCCGGACCATCCCGGAATTCCGGCGGTACCGGCAATGGTATCTTTCCTTCGACACGGACCTCTATCGCATCGACGGGCTTTCGCCATTGACCTCTACCCTGCTGGAAGTGAACAGGACCTTCAAAACACCCGCCCCGGCCCTTGAATGGAATGCCGTAAAAGGTCTTCAATTCCACCCCTTTTACTATTGATTTGTTAATGGCCCGAAATTCCCCCGGCGCGGCTTAACCAGCGCTTAACTTTTGATTAACTTGCCGCAGTTAAATTTACCGGATGAACAAGGTCTTCAAAGGCATCTTAGCTTTCTCTTTAAAGAACAAATATTTCGTCTTCTTCGCTACCCTCCTACTGGTCATCTACGGCGTCATCACGTTCAAGAACATGCCGATCGAGGCATTTCCGGATGTCACAAATACCGAGATCACGATCATCACGCAGTGGCCGGGCCGCAGCGCCGAGGAGGTGGAGAAATTTGTGACGATCCCGATCGAGCTGGCGATGAACCCTGTTCAACGAAAGACGAGTCTGCGGAGCACGACGATATTCGGTCTTTCGGTGGTGAAACTGATTTTCGATGACGACGTGCAGGACTCCTACGCGCGCCAGCAGGTCAATAGCCTGCTTCATAATGCCGATCTTCCCGAAAATGTGGACCCGGATGTACAGCCGCCGACCGGTCCTACGGGTGAGGTATTCCGTTATACGCTCGAAAGCAACTTCCGGGACTCGCGCGAGCTGAAGACCCTTCAGGACTGGGTGGTGGATCGCGAACTTCGCTCCGTGCCCGGCGTAGCAGATATCGTCAGCTTCGGCGGAAAGGTAAAGACCTACGAGATCCAGGTGAACCCGCTGGTGTTGAACAACCTCGGCATCACCCCACTGGATGTTTACAACGCCGTCAGCAAGAGCAATATCAATATCGGCGGCGACGTCATCAAAAAGAACTCCCAGGCCTATGTCGTCCGCGGCATCGGTCTGCTGAACGATATCAACGAGATCCGAAACATCATCGTCGAGGACAACAACGGTATTCCCGTGCTGGTAAAGGATGTCGCCGACGTACAGATATCCAATCTTCCGCGGCTCGGTGAAGTCGGCCGAACCGATGGCATCGACAGCGCGGGACAACCGCGTAAATACCGGAACAACCCCGATGCGGTGGAAGGCATCGTGCTGATGCGCAAGGGCGAGAACCCCGATCATGTCATCCAGGGGATCAAAACGGCCGTTAGCCGGTTGAACACCCGTATCCTGCCGGCCGACACCAAATTGAACTCCTTCTACAACCGGGAAGACCTCATCAAATACGCCACCCACACTGTCCTGCACAACCTCGTGGAAGGGATCGTGCTGGTGACCCTGGTCGTGTCGCTGTTCATGTTCAACTGGCGGACTACGCTGATCGTCTCGATCATCATCCCCCTCTCCCTGCTCTTTTCCTTTATCTGTCTCAATTATATGGGGATGTCGGCCAACCTCCTTTCACTCGGCGCCATCGACTTCGGGATCATCATCGACGGTGCCGTGATCATGGTGGAAGGCCTGTTCGTGGTGCTCGATAAACGGGCGCACGAAGTGGGGATGGAACGATTCAACCACCTGTCCAAGCTCGGTATCATCCGCCGTCGCGGCGGAGAACTGGCCAAGGCGATCTTCTTTACCAAGATCATCATCATCACCGCACTGCTGCCCATCTTCTCCTTCCAAAAGGTCGAAGGAAAGCTTTTCTCTCCCCTGGCCTATACCCTTGGCTTCGCGCTGCTGGGCGCACTGATCTTTACGCTGACCCTGGTACCCGTGCTGGTCAATGTGCTGCTGCGCAGGAACGTGAAGGAAAAGCACAATCCCATCGTGCATTTCCTCACCGCCATTATTATGGCGATCTTCAAATTCAATTTCAAAAATAAACGGCTCTGCCTGATCGTCACCACGGTGATCATCGCCATCGGGCTGTATGCATTCAAATTCCTCGGCACCGAGTTCCTGCCCGAGCTGAATGAAGGTTCTATCTGGGTCCGGGCGACACTGCCCTATAGCATCTCGCTCGACACCTCGATGGCCAAGGCCGAACAGATGCGGGCGATCATGATCAGGTTCCCGCAGGTGCGGCGCATCATGTCGCAAACCGGCCGGCCGGATGACGGAACGGATGTAGCGGGCTTCTACAATAACGAGTTCGGCGTATCGCTCTATCCACAGGAAGAGTGGAACCCCAAAATAAGCAAAGAAGAGCTGATCGATACGATGAGCAAGGCCCTTTCGGTGATCCCGGGCGCCGATCTTAACTTCTCGCAGCCCATCATGGACAACGTGGAGGAGGCGGTATCCGGCGTAAAGGGCTCCATCTGCGTGAAGGTCTACGGCGACTCGCTGGACTATATGGAAGAGCAGTCGACCAAAGTATATAACGTCCTTAAGAAGATCGAAGGGATCGATGATCTCGGGGTGATCCGCAATATCGGCCAGCCCGAACTGGACATCGATCTGAATCAAAGTAAGATGGCCTTGTACGGCGTCTCCACGGCCGATGCCAACGCCGTTATCGAGATGGCGATCGGCGGCAAGGCGGTGACCCAGTTGTATGAAGGGATCCGCAAATTCGATATCCGCATCCGGTTCCCGGAACAGTTCCGCATGACCCAGGACGATATCGGCAACCTGCTGGTGCCGACCCTCAGCGGCGCCAAGGTCCCCGTGCATGAGATCGCAACGATCACGCAAAAGACCGGCCCCTGTTTGATCTTCCGCGACGATAACCGCCGTTATTCGGCCGTCAAGTTCTCGGTCCGGGGCCGGGACATGGGCAGCGCCATCGCCGAGGCCCAACAAAAAGTGGACCAGGTGATCTCGCTGAAGCGGGGCTATTCGATGGTCTGGCAGGGGGATTTTGAGAACCAGCAACGAGCCTCCAAACGGCTGGCGCAGGTGGTGCCCATCAGCCTTTTACTGATCTTTTTACTGCTGTTCGTCATGTTCGGCAATCTCAAGGACGCCGGGCTGGTCTTCCTCAACGTCCCCACAGCCGTCGTCGGGGGCATTCTCGCCCTGCTGATCACCGGCACCAATTTCAGCATCTCCGCGGGTATCGGCTTTATCGCCCTTTTTGGTATCTGTATCCTCACCGGGGTGCTGCTGATCACCGCGTTCAAACGGAATCTCGAATTGATCAAACATAGTGAAAGTCCCCTGTATACCTCCATCAAGCTCGGCGTGAACGAGCTGATCCGGCCGGTCATGATGACCGCCCTGATGGCGACCATTGGCCTGCTGCCGGCGGCGATCAGTACAGGCATCGGCTCGGAGAGCAGCCGCCCCCTGGCCCGTGTGGTCATCGGCGGACTGATCTGCGCGACCGTGTTCTCGCTGCTCGTCTTCCCGCTGGTGTTCTTCTGGTCCTACCGGAAGGTGGACACGGTACATACAAAAGAGGGATAAAATAATAAATGCGGCTCCGGTCGCGTTCCCCGGAGCGCGATAGCGCACCGGACATCATGAAAAAAAACGCTGGCCATACTTTTTAGGTCTATGGCAGCGTTTTTTTTACTTTTACGATTATGGACTCCACCCTGCTTATCATCGCCATTGCATTTGCCGCCCTCGTTGCGGGCGTTCTCGTCTTCCTGTTCCTGAAACAACGTCGCGAGCTGAAAGCTGCCCAGGCCGCAGCGCCCGCTACCGGTGATGCCAATACCCGGCAGCTGCAGCTCCAGGCCTATGAGCGGCTGATCCTTCTGACCGACCGCATCGCCCTGCCCAATCTCATCCAGCGCCTCAACCAGCCGGGACTCGAAGCGCGGGACATGCAATCCCTGCTGACCCAGGCCATCCGCCAGGAATTCGAGCACAATATCACCCAGCAGATCTATGTCAGCGCCGAGGCCTGGGATGCCGTCCGAAACTATAAAGAGCAAAACCTGCTGATCGTAAATCAGGTAGCCTCCTTCCTGGCGCCCGAAGCTACAGGCGTCGACCTGAACAAGCATCTGCTCGATCTCCTCGTGCAAAACCCTAAAGCTTCCCTTCAGAACGTGGTCTCGGAGGTTCTTAGCTTCGAAGCCAAAAAGTTGATGTAGGATCGGGGCGCCGCCATTAAGAAGATGCCGTCAACGCCAATTTCCACAAACAAATATTGCAGGTTGTGCTCTGTGGATTCCGTTGTATCGGGTGTCTCAATAGAAACACACTTCTATGGACACTCGACAAATTCAACAAGCCGATCTCCTCGACATTGTATTCGATGGCCGCAATAAAGAGTACGGCGCATACGATCTGCGCAAGTCGTACAACGGCAGGCTCCGCCGGTCGATAGCGGTCATGCTCTCGCTCTGTCTTTTATTGTTCATCGGGTTTACAGTAGCCGGGAAGCCGGACCGTAATCGGTTACCCATTTCCGTAACCGATTGGTCGATCACACCCATCGATCCCGTGGCCATCAAAAAAGATCCGTTACCCCCCATCCCCAAACCCCTGCACATCGCGGCTCCCGCCCCGACGATCCGTTTCGTCCCCTCCCGTATCGTGCCGGACGACCAGGTGCGGCCCGATGACAAACCGCAGCCGGATGTCGTCCCGGATAATTTCAAGATCGGCGTCACCACCGATCTTACGGCTCATGGAGACGATCTCGCGCGGCCGCTGTCGGACGGCAATGGCCCCGGCAGCAATGTGGTCGATGTGCCGGTGAAAACAAACGATGATGATAATATCGTCTTCAGAAAAGTGGAGATCGAGTCCGAATTCGAGGGCGGGTCCGGCGCCTGGCAGCGCTTCCTGTCGAAGAACTTCCGCGTGCCCGACGCCCCGGAAGGCGACAGCAGCACCGCCACCGTCAGGGTCCAGTTCATCGTCGATAAGGAAGGAATGGTCAGCGATGTCAAAGCGCTTGACGGCGCCGCGGTACTGCAAAAAGAAGCCATCAGGGTGATCCGCCTCAGCAAAAAATGGAAGCCCGCCATTCAGAATGGGCGGGCAGTCAATTCCTATAAAATTCAACCCATCACGATCCGGTGGGAGAATTAAGCGGCTCGTCCGCCGCCGGCCTCATCGACCGGTCCAGCTCTTCATAGATGGTCAGCAGCTGATGGCTGCTCGTCTGAAGCTTGCTCACAAGGTCTTCGATCTTCCGGCGTTCGGATACCAACTGGCCTTCCAATTGATCGATATAGGCTTGCTTTTCTTCCAGGAGATGCCGGGTGCGGAACAGACCTTCTTCCAGTTCCAGCATCCGGCTCTTGTTTTCCCGGCCGTCGATCTCGGCCTGGTGGTAGGTTTTTATCCGCTGGTCCAGCTGTTGCTGAAGAAAAGCGATCTGCCGGTTTTTTTCCTCCAGGAGATCGGGGTAAGAAGCTTTTTCCACATCGGATAACGCCAGATTTCCCGCCGGTTCCGCCGCCGCAACCCCTTGCCCCCCATCGCCCCCCAATTGGCTTGCCGGGGCCAGGTTACGGCTTGCCGCTTCCAGCAGCTCCTGGTATTTCTTTTCGGTCCGGGTAAGCTGCTCCTTCAGCTGCTCATAGCGACGGTCGGCCATATCCCGGTACTGCTCGTATTTCTGCTTCATCCAGAGGATGCCTTTGTAGACCTTTTCCTGCTGTTCCGGGTCCAGGGCCGGCTCCACGCCTGTCTCTTGCATGGGGGTATTGCCGTTCCCGCCCGGCTCCGAGGCCGACCGCAGGATGGCGGACGCCACGGTGGGAGCAGTATCCTCATGGCCGGTCTCCCCTCCTTTGGCCCCGGAAAGGGAAAGTAACAGCTCTTCCGGCACCTGCCGTTTCCGCCGATAATGCAGCCAGGTGGTGATCAGCATGGACAAGATCACCAGCGGCACGGAGATCCATAAAAGAATGCGCAGGAATTGCCCGAACTCATACAGGTTGACAAGTAGTCGATACATGACCAAAAGGTTTAAGTAGAGTTGCTCTCAATAGTGATATACAGGCGATTGTATAAAAGGAAGAATTTTGAATTCGAGTTCCGGGCCTGGGGGCGGGCTGGAAGTACAAAAGAGCAATATTCACGCCAAAAAAGCAGTCATTGACCGACACGCGAAGCCACCGATTGCCGCCTATCTAAAAGCCATGAACCACAGGCGTTTTTAGCACAAATTTGGTGTAACACCCATTTATCATTAAAACTTTTCACTCATGAACTGGAGCAAAAAAATGATCGCTTGCGCTACCCTGATCATAGCGCTTTTCACCGTCACCTCTACCTTCGCCCAGGGCGGAGGGGGTCGTATGATGGATACGGCCGCCATGCGTCAGCGGCAGGAAGCCATGCTGGCCAAGATGAAGACCGACCTGAATCTAACGCAGACCCAGGCGGACTCCGTGAAAGCCATCAGCATGGAGTTCAATGCCAAAAGGCGCGATATCTTCATGGACCCGGCCAACCAGGGCCTGAGCCGGGAAGATCGCATGGCCAAGATGCAACCGCTGACCGAGGCGATGAATGCCCGGCTGCAGGCCGCCCTTGGCGCCGACCTGTTCAAGAAATACCAGGATTGGATGCAAGCCAATCGACCGCAACGCGGCGGCGGCGGCAGATAAAAAAAGAAGAGCAGCCTTAGCTGCTCTTCTTTTTTTCTTTTTCCCAGGTGTCCCGCAGGGTCGTCGTCCGGTTGAAGACGATCTTCTCCTCCGAACTGTCCTTATCGAGATAGAAATATCCTTTTCGCAGAAACTGATAGTGCTCGTCGAATTTCGCTTTGCGCAGAGCCGGCTCGGCAAAGGCCCCGGTGAGCACCTGCAACGAATCGGGGTTGATATACTCCTTGAAATCCCCATCCTCATTGGCCGGGTCCTCAACGCGGAAGAGCCGGTCGTAGAGCCGCACCTCCGCGGTGATCGCATGCGGAAGACTCACCCAATGGATCGTCGCCTGAACCTTTATATTGGACTGCGCCCCGCCGCTCTTGCTCTCCGGCAGATGCGAACAGCGCAGCTCGGTAATGTTGCCCGAGGCATCCTTCACCACCTCATCGCACTGGATGATATAAGCGCTTTTCAGCCGCACCTTCTGACCCGGTGACAGCCGGAAGAATTTCTTGGGCGGATTCTCCATGAAATCTTCCCGCTCGATATACAATTCCCGGCTAAAGGGGATATCCCGGGTTCCCGTTTCGGGGTCTTCGGGATTATTTTCGCTCGGCAGCCATTCCTCGTCGCCCGCATAGTCCGTGATCACCACCTTCAACGGATCGAAAACGACCATCCGGCGATGCGCGATCTTATTGAGATGTTCGCGGACACAGAACTCCAGCAGCGAAACATCGATCAGGTTCTCGCGTTTCTGTACGCCAACCTTGTCGGCAAAAAGGCGAATGCTCTCAGGCGTATAACCGCGACGGCGCAAACCCGAGATCGTCGGCATCCGGGGATCGTCCCACCCTGCCACAAAACCTTCGTTCACCAGTTGCAGCAACCTCCGTTTGCTCATCACGGTGTAGGTCATATTCAACCGGGAGAACTCATATTGATGAGAAGGAAATAGTTCCAGTTTTTCGATGAACCAGTCATACAGGGGGCGGTGAGAAACATATTCCAGCGAGCAGCAGGAATGCGTGATCTGCTCGATGGCGTCGCTCTGGCCATGGGCAAAGTCATACAGCGGATAGATACACCAGGCATCGCCCGTGCGATGGTGGCTGGCATACTTGATCCGGTACATAAGCGGATCGCGGAGCCACATATTGGACGATGCCATGTCTATCTTTGCGCGCAGCACCTTCTCCCCTTCCTTGTATTTTCGGGCCCGCATGTCCCGGAAAAGTTGAAGATTCTCCTCCACCGTCCGGTTCCGGTAAGGACTGTCGGTACCCGGCTCCGTCGGCGTCCCCTTCATCTTCGCGATCTCCTCCGCCGAACTGTCATCGACATAGGCCAGTCCCTTGCGGATAAGGTCCTCCGCCAACAGGTATAACTGTTCGAAATAATCGGATGCGTAGAATTCGTTCGCCCATTCAAAGCCTAGCCAGCGGATATCTTCCTTGATGCCTTCGACATATTCCGTATCCTCGGTGACCGGGTTGGTATCATCAAAGCGCAGATTGGTAGAACCCCCATATTTCCCCGCAAGACTGAAATTGACGATGATAGCTTTGGAGTGGCCGATATGGAGATACCCATTCGGCTCCGGCGGGAATCGGGTACGAACGGTTTTCACCTTTCCGGTCGCCAGGTCTTCTTCGACGATCTCTTCCAGGAAATTCAACGACTTTTCTTCTTCTTTCTTTAGTTCTTCGGACATGCCGCGAATTTACACCTTCCCACCGAGCCTGCCAAAGGACTAACCCCGTTTTCCAAACAGCAAACTGCCGATCCTCACCATCGTACTGCCTTCTTTTACAGCCAATTGATAATCCCCGCTCATGCCCATCGACAGGATGCCGTCCGAGGGAAACCACTGATCGAGCAACCCTTTTAACTGCCGGAATTCCGCAACCACGGCCGATATATCCTCCGTATTGGAAGCCATCCCCATCAACCCCCGGACCCGGATATGAGCCCACTGCTCCGGGTTGGTCCGGACAGTCTCCATTACCTGCGCCAGCTCGGCGGCATCCAATCCGAATTTAGTTTCCTCGCGTGCAATATGTACCTGCAGGAGTACGTCCACGACACGCGGTATCTTCGCCGCCTGTTTGTTGATCTCGTTCAACAGCTTGAGACTGTCTACTCCATGGATCAGGTAGACAAAAGAAATAATATGTTTTACCTTGTTCGATTGCAGGTGCCCGATGAAGTGCCATCGGATTGCCGCAGGCAACTGCGCACGTTTGTCGGTCAGCTCCTGTACGTAGTTCTCACCGAAATCGCGCTGGCCTTCTGCAAAGAGTGCTAAAATATCTTCAACAGTTTTAGTTTTCGATACGGCGACCAATGTTATCTTCTCGCCCAACGTCTTGCGGATTGCTTGATAAGCATCTCTGTCGATCGGCATTTTTTAATCGTCTTTTAACACGAAGATACCGTAAATTCGCGTCGTCATGGTCACAACGAAACACTACCGCTTTCCAGCCTGGAAAGTGTATGCATGCGCAGTACTGTCATTTCTACCCTTTTTCAGCGTCGCTCAGACTCGCCCGCAATCGGCAGGCGCCCAGTTGACCGGTAAGGTGATCGACGGCCAGACCAAACAGCCCATCCATGCCGCCACTGTCGCGCTGCTGCGCAAGGACTCTTCCGTCGCAGCCGAGGTCATCAGCAAAACCGATGGACAGTTTGCGTTGAAGGGCCTGCCCGAGTCTTCCGCCATTTTGCAGATCAGCGTCGTCGGCTACCAGACCGTCACCCGGGTCATCCCCGCCGGCCATCGCACCCCCGGTGTTCCGGTTGTCATCGGCACCATCAGGCTGACGCCCGCCGCCACGCAGATGCAAGCTGTGGCAGTAGTGGCGCGCCGGCCCGTGTTCCGCACAGAGGTGGACAAGAAAGTTTTCGATGTGAACCAAAGCCTCGCCAGCAAGGGCGGCACCGCGCAGGACGCGCTTCGCCAGGTTCCTACCCTGAATGTCGACGCCACCGGTAACGTTACCCTTCGCAATGGATCGCCGACCATTCTCCTCGACGGAAAGCAAACCCAGCTGACGCTGGACCAGATCCCCGCCGACCAGATCCAGAGCATCGAGGTGATGCCCAATCCCTCGGCCAAATACGACGCCCAGGGTAACCACGGCATCATCAATATCGTCCTGAAACGCAACCGCAAGCCGGGCATGAACGGTTCTTTCACCGGTGTGGGTAGCACGCTCGGTGAGACGTATGGGTTCGCCAACCTGAATGTCTACAAACACAAATGGAATTTCACGTTCAATGCGATGGCGCACGGCCACCGGTCAATATCCAACACGACCACGACGCTGACCGATCTGGCCTCGAACACCACCTCGGTGCAGCATGGCCACTCGGTGACGATCGGCCCCTTCCAAAGCTATCGCCTCGGCGCCGACTATAACATGGATGCGCACAACACCTTTAGTCTTTCCGGCAATGCCGGCTTCGGCTATCACCCCACCGGCGGCTCGCAGCATACCGAATATCTAAGCAAGGGTAGTGTGGACTCGACGGCCGCGCGGAATACCTATGACGCCAACCATTTCGTCTTCACGCACTCCAACTTCGACTGGGCCCATACCTTCGCCAAACCCAGTGAAAAATGGACGGCCAGCGCCGCACTGGAGACCTATCATGGAACCGGCCATGGCGACTATTCCAATCAACGATTTGCCAGGGACGCGGCCACCCCGCTGGAAGATGCCGCACTGCAACGCTACTCGGGGCTCGGCAACGCCCATAACCTGACCGTGCAGACCGACTACACCGATCCCTTGCTGGACGGCAAGGCCAGGTTCGAAGCCGGTCTCAAAACGATCCGGCACGGGAGCCGCAGCTATCGGGACTTCGACAACGACCTCGCACAGGGATACGTAAAGGATCCGAACGCCAGCTACAACTACAGCTACGACGACAATACGTATGCAGCCTATTCCAGCTTCAACCAGCAGCTGGGCAAGTTCAGCTACCAGGCCGGACTCCGCTTCGAACGCTATACTTACACCGGTCATTTGCTGGATGAGAACAGCGGCTTTGGCTATCATCAAACGGGGTTGTATCCCAGCATCTATCTGACCGAGAAATTCACCGAGGACAACGATCTTCACCTGAACTTCTCGCGCCGGATCAACCGTCCGCAATGGTGGCAGATCACTCCGCAAACGAATTACAGCAACCCGCTGAATCCCTCCCAGGGGAATCCGGAGATCCGGCCGGAGAATACCAACCTCGTCGAGCTGGCCTACAATACGCAGGTCTCCGGCATCGGGTTGAACACCACCCTGTATCTGAAGAACACCCTGGACCCGATCATGGGGTACAACAAACCGCTTAGCTCGGATACCCTGCTCAGCACCTTTGAGAACGGCAATTACGCCAATACCTACGGGGCCGAGATCATCGCCCGCATCCCCATCGCCAAATGGTGGAATGCGACGACGAACTTCAACGTCTATGAAAGCGATATCAACGCGGACAACCTGTCACAGTCCCAGGGACAGGGACTCTCCAACTCAGGCGTCAGCTGGTTCGCCAAGCTCAATTCCGATATGAGGCTGTTCAATACCTATTCGTTGCAGCTGACGGGCAACTACAATGCAGCCCGGGTGATCGCGCAGGGAAAAGTTCTGCCTTCCGGCGGGCTCGATGCGGCAGTCAAGCGCGACTTCCTGCCGCATAACGCCGCCACCCTGGTCCTAAGCCTGTCGGATATCTTCAACACCCAGCGCAGCGATGTCGACACCTATCAGCAGGGCGTGTTCTTTCAGAACGCGATCAATAAGCCGGAAACGCGGGTGTTCAAGATCAGCTTCATGTATTCTTTCGGCAAAGAGCTCAATGGCGACCGCCATAAAGCTACTTTAGAATCGAACGGCTGATAACTATCCGCTGTACTTCGCTGGTTCCCTCGTATATCTGCGTGATCTTCGCGTCGCGCATCAGCCTTTCCACATGGTATTCCTTGACATACCCATACCCTCCGTGTATCTGCACGGCTTCCGTAGCCGTCCACATCGCCGTCTCGGAGGCATAGACCTTGGCCATCGACGAGCTGAGGGCATAGTCGTTGTGCTGGTCCTTGTCCCAGGCCGCGCGTAAACAAAGCAACCGGGCCGCTTCAATGCGGGTAGCCATATCCGCCAGCTTGAACTGGATCGCCTGGTGCTGCGCGATCTCCTTGCCAAAGGCCTTGCGCTGTTTGGAATAGGCCAGCGACAGCTCATAGGCGCCACTGGCAATACCCAGCGCCTGCGATGCAATCCCGATACGCCCCCCCGCCAGCACTTTCATCGCGAAAGTGAAACCAAAACCATCCTCGCCGATCCGGTTCTCCTTCGGCACCCTGACATCGTTGAACAGGATGCTGTGGGTATCGCTGCCGCGGATGCCCAGTTTGTTCTCCTTGGCGCCGACAACGACACCGGGGGAACTCTTTTCTACGATAAAGGCGCTGATCCCCTTATGACCTTTAGCCGGGTCTGTCTGGGCGATGACCAGATAGACCGACGCCGAATTGCCGTTTGTGATCCAGTTCTTGGTGCCGTTGAGCAGATAATGATCCCCCTTGTCTTCGGCTATGGTTCGTTGTGACGTAGCGTCGCTGCCCGCCTCGGGCTCACTTAAAAGAAAGGCCCCGATATACAATTCTCCGTCCTTCCGGCCCTGGGCCAGCGGCGTCAGATAGTTCTTCTTCTGCGCATCGGTCCCAAAGGTATCCAGCCCCCAGCAGACCAGGCTATTGTTGACGCTCATACAGACGCTGACGCTGGCGTCGATCTTGCTGATCTCCTCCATGGCCAGAACATAGCTAAGCGTGTCCATTCCCGAACCGCCATAGGCCGGGTCGACCATCATTCCCATAAAGCCGAGCTCGGCCAGCTTGAGAACTTGTTCCTTTGGAAATTTCTGGTGTTCATCCCTTTCTATCACCCCCGGCAAACATTCGGTTCTGGCGAAATCGCGGGCGGCTTTCCGGATCATCTCATGTTCTTCGGACAATTGAAAATGCATATGGGCAAGAAGTTTTTGTTTTGCCGGCATTCGCCGGCTTTGTTGCCCAAAAATAATAGAAAAACTAACTACTGTTAGTTTTTTTTATGACAATCGCGTATCGGCATAATGGTCCATCGCCGCGCGCATAAATGCAGCGAATTCCCGATCGGGCCTGCCATCGACGGCCATGTATCGCCCGTCGGCGACATACAGCTCGCCCAACCCTTTATAGGCCCTGGCCTTGATCGGTTCGCCGGCATCCATTCCCCAAAGGCTCCGGATCAATTCATAGTGCCGGTCGATCTGCTTTTGCACGGGCTCACTCTGCGGATCGGTCTGGCGCAGGGCCCGGAGACGCTGCGCGATATCCTGTTGATCCGCCTTCAACCGGGCGAGCCGATCGGGGCTCATCTCGGTCAGCGCCTTCTCCGACTTCCGGATCGCCGCTTCGCCCCAGTTATCGATCGCCTTCTGGCGAAGTGCAATCGCCTCCTCATGGGGTAAACCTTCGTATAACTTTTCAAAATTTGACATGGTCTTGTTTTTTAGATGATCAATGGTCGCATCGATCGTGTGCAGCAGGGTGTTGATCCGATCTCGTCTCGCCATCAGGGCATGCTTATGGCCGGTAAGCGCCTCGACGAGATCAAAACCGGGATCATCCATGATCTCCGTGATATTCTTCAGGGGGATATCCAACTCTTTATAGAAAAGGATCTGCTGCAGCCTGAACAGCTCGGCCTCGCCATACTGCCGGTAGCCGGCGTCGGTTCTCACCGATGGCTTCAGCAAACCCAGCTTGTCATATACGTGCAGTGTGCGCACACTCACGCCCGCCAGCCGGGCCAGCTGCCTGACGGAATATCGGGATTCACCCATGCTTCGATCGTTTTTACAAAGCTAGGGTATCACCTAAGGTAAGAGTCAAGCGTTTTTGAAAATAAATTTTTGTGGTGGGTGTGCCGGCATACCGGGAGTGCCGGCGGCAGCGGGCAGTAAGCGCGCCTACCCAAGGATCTTGTCGGCCTTCCGGTGAAGCAGGGCGATGGCGGTCTTGAAGATGACGATAAAGAGGCCGGCCTCCTCTTCACTGAAATTGCTGGTCTCTTCCTCATCTTCGCTATAGATGGTGGCGGCCGTGAATTGCAACAGATCGGGCTGGCAGAAGGATTCGATCACGGCCATCGCATCGCTCTCGTCAAAACCATCCTGGAAGACATTCTCCATTTCGTCGAACTCCTCGTTAAACGATTTCTCGAACTCCTGTTCGGAAATGGCGGGGATACCCGGCCGGAACTCCCGGAAGCTAAGCAGGATAACGGTAAGGACATAGGCTACGTCTTCCCGGGCATCGGGTTCGGCAAGCTCCCGGCTCTCACCGAGCACATAGCCTACCAGGGCCGGCTGCTCCCGGGCAAACGAATCCCAGATACGGCCGATCTGGCTTTCGTCCATGTGCTGGATCCTGTCGTTGATAAGGTCGATCGTTTGATCGGTGATTGGCTGCATCCGCAATTTTCTCCAAACCTACGGAAATTCCTAAAACGTAAGGAAATTCATAATTTGCCGAATGTCTAAAAACTATAGCCATAAGGCCAAAATAGCCGTTTCGGTGTCTTCGGAGGTGGGCCGGCTGCGCCGGGTGCTGGTACACAGCCCCGACAGCGGGTTGGGTAAAGTGGTGCCTTCCAAGGCCCAGGACTGGCTCTTCGAGGATATCGTCCACCTGGACACGATCCGCCGTAAGGAGTATGATTTCTATACTAAAATATTATTATACTTCCTCGACCCGGCCCGGATCCGCGGCCGCCTGGCGGAGGTCGACGATGTCCGGAATCGCCGCGCATTCTATAAGCCGGGCAATGAAGGATTCTTCCGCAGCGACAAGGTCGTCGAACTGCAGTGGCTGCTGGCCGACATCCTCATGGACCCCTCCATCAAGCAAAAGCTGGTAGCTTCCGTCTGCGCAATAGAGGCCTGTAGCTATGAAACGCAGCACCAATTGCAGGAGCTGGACCCCGTTCAATTGGCGAAGACGTTCATCAGCGGTGCAACGGATAACGACAATCTGCTTTTCGCCCCCATTCCCAACTTCATCTTCACCCGTGACATCGGCATCGTCATCAATAATTACGTTCTGCTAAACAAACCGGCGAAAAAAGCCCGTACCCGCGAGGCCCTGCTGGCGAAATATATCTTCTTCAACCATCCTCTTTTCGCCGAATATCGGGACAACATCATCGAGCTCGCCGACACGCATCATCACTTCCTCCTGCCGCGCGAAGGCGATGACCGCAAGGTCACGTTGGAAGGCGGCGATGTGATGGTCGTCAGCAAGGACCACCTGCTGATCGGCGTCAGTGAGCGCACTTCGTCCGAAGCCGCTCACCAGGCCATCCGCGTCCTCTTCGAAAAGAATGTGGTCAAAAAGATCACGATCATCCGCATACCGAAGAAGCGGGACTATATGCATATCGATACCATCTTTACGCAGATCAAACGAAATGTCTGGATCCTGCTCGGCACCTTCTCCCGCAAAGCGATGATGCACGAGGACGAGGACGATGTCCAGCGAATCCTCGACAACAGCAAGAAAGAGGACAAGCTCAGGATCATCCAGTTCCGGAAGAAGGACCCGGGCAACCCCGAGTATTTCGACAACCTGGAAGACCTGCTCACCGATATCAGCCGGAACGACCTGGAATGCACCGAGAAGATCCGCTTTATCTATTCCGGCAACAACGAATTCCCCTTCGACGCCCGCGAACAGTGGACGGACTCTTGCAACCTGCTGGCGCTCAAAGAAGGAGTCGTATTAGGTTATGACCGGAATGACAAAACGGTCGAAGCCTTTAAGGCCAACGGCTTTGCGGTCGTTCATGCCAAAGAGGTCATCGAACAGATGGAGGCCGGCGCCCTGGAGCCCAACCAGGTCGAGAACACCCTCATCCTCATGCCCTCCGCCGAACTGTCCCGCGCCCGTGGTGGCTTCCATTGTATGAGCATGCCCCTCCACCGGGACGATCTGAATCTCTAAATCCATCATCCATCACTTTTATCCTCATGCAAACGACACGTCATATTTTAATGATTCGGCCCGTGAACTTCACCTTCAACGCGGAAACGGCCGTCAACAACGCCTTCCAGGTCGCCGGTGCCGACGGCGGCGCCCAGCAAAAGGCCCTCGGCGAATTCGATCAATTTGTCCGTCTCCTCCGGGACAACGGAGTGGACGTGACCGTTGTCGACGACACGCCTGACCCCTATACTCCCGATTCGATCTTTCCAAACAACTGGGTCTCCTTCCACCGCGACGCCACGGTATGTCTCTACCCGATGTATGCGGTCAATCGCCGCCTCGAACGCAAACCCGGTGTGCTCGACATCATCGGCCGGAAGTTCCGCATCGATGCGACGCTCGACTTCAGCAGCTATGAAGCGAAAAACCTCTTCCTCGAAGGCACCGGCAGTATGGTCCTCGACCGCGACAAACAGATTGCCTATGCCTGTCTTTCGCCGCGCACTGATAAAGAAGTGCTGTTGGATTTTTGCCGCAAAATGGGTTATACCCCCGAAGTATTCATTGCCCGCGACGGCGCCGGCCGCGACATCTACCATACCAATGTCATGATGTGTGTCGGGGACCGCTTTGTCGTCGTCTGTCTCGACTCGCTGCCCGTCCCCGCTGAACGGCAACACCTGGAAGCTACCATCCGCGCCTCCGGCAAAACGCTGATCCCGATCTCACTTGACCAGATGAATCACTTTGCGGGAAATATGCTACAGGTTGAAAACCAACAGGGGGAAAAGCTGCTGGTGATGTCGTCGCAGGCGTATGAGTCGCTGAGTCCCGCGCAGATCGCGCAACTCGAAGCCTTCAACCGCATCCTGCATTCGCCGCTGACGACCATCGAGACCAATGGCGGGGGCAGCGCCAGATGCATGCTGGCCGAGATCCATCTATCGCCGCGATAGCTGGGTGGCCGGCCCCGTCCGTCGCGCCGGCTCAGGCGCCACCCGGCGTAAAACAAGGGCTGCACATACGATAATGATGTTTTTCATGATATACTGACCAACAAGCGTAAACCCATAAGGCGGGAATTTAAAGGACTCGGCCGGGAAAAGCAGCAATGGGGTGAAGGTACAGGCCATATGCAGGAACAGAAGGTTGAGGGCTGTGCGCATCATTTTTCCGGTGATGAGCAAAAGACCTACAGCGCATTCCCAGACCGCCAGCAGGATAATATTCGCGGGCTGCGGGACCAGGTGAAAGGTCAATTTGTTGATGGTTTGGATCGCCAGGTCTTCGGCGGGACTATAGCCGTGGAAGAATTTCAAGGCCCCGAACCAGATATAGATGATGCCAATGCTGATACGAAGTGCATTCAGCGATCGCCGGCTCACTTCGACAGTTACCGCATTTTCCATAAGCAATAGTTTTACGTTTTACAAGTCCAAAACTACTATTCGGCGATCCGGCAATCATGAGGACGATCACCCGGGCGGCTGATGTTCGTCGCTACCCCTTAAAACAACGACAGCGTCTCCGCCTGCCCGCCGTTGGCAAGATTCGGAACCGGCAGTCCTGCCCCCAACCGCTCGTTGAATTTCCCGATGACGTATGCCATCATCTCCGGCGAGGTCTGCTCTTGGGGACTATGCACAAAAAAATACACCTCCTCCAATCCTTTGACCGCCCAGGCGGCAAGCCGTTCGGCCCAGGCGTCCACCCGCGAGTAGTCCAACCGATGCAGCCCGTTGCTGACAAAGCGGATAAAGGCCACGGGAGCGGTCAACCGCATATGCAGCACGTCCCGGCGGCCGGCGACATCGGTGATCACCGTTCCGATGCCCAGCTCGCGGAAGAGCTCGAAGGTCGCCGTGACCGGCTCTTCGGAAGAGCCAAACCGGTCGGCCGCGGCAGATCCAAACCACGCCGGATGCCGGAGTTCGACATGTGCACGGAAATCGCGGGGCAATCCGCGCACATAATTCATCAACACCGGCGCCCGATCAGGACCAAAGCCCTCAGACAGTTGCAGGAAGGCCGGGCCAAGCCGGGGACCAAAATGGCGAACGGATTCGATAAAAGCGCCGGTATCCGCGGCCGCATCCACCAGCTGCTGCTTATGGCTGATCGTCTCCAGGAATTTCGGGCAGAACCGGAAATCGTCCCCCGTCATGGAAGCCCAGCGTTCGATCGTCGCCGGTGGCTGAAGACCGTAATACAACGTATTGCCTTCGACCGTGCTGAACTGCTTCGCGTAAAATGGTAGAAAATTCGTCGATTTTGTCCCCTTGGGGTATACTCTCCCAAGCCAGCTGGTGCGCCCCCACTCGGTGCCGCCGACCCTTACCCTAAGCGGTTGTTTCGAGGCCCCGGACCGCCGTTCCCACATCCGAAGCGTCACCGGATCATCGGGCGGCAATGTGAAATCAATGTTATCTATATACTGTACTTTACCAAATTCCATATACACTTTTTGCTAGCCGCTTGTGGTTCAAGATCAAATCCTTACTTTTGGGACTTCGATTGATCAAAGGCCTTAAGGTAGAAAATTTTCAACAAATCCTGCCATTGGTTAAAGCTTTTTTAAACTTCAAAACTAAGAAGGGTCTTCCAAGATGGAAAGCAAAGTCACAAAAATAGGCGTACTCACATCCGGCGGCGATGCCCCGGGGATGAATGCCGCCATCCGTGCCGTTGTTCGTACTGGTATTTATAATGGACTGGAGGTATTTGGCATCATGCGCGGTTACGCCGGCATGATCGAAAACGATATCGTACCCATGCATTCCCGGAGCGTCGCCAATATCATCCAGCGCGGCGGCACCATCCTCAAGACCGCGCGCTGCAAGGAATTCTTTGAGCACGAGGGTCGTAAAAAGGCCTATGCCAACCTCAAAAAACTGGGCATCAATGGCCTGGTCATCATCGGCGGGGACGGGTCCTTTCGCGGCGCCCATAAGCTGAGCCAGGAATTCGACATCCCCTGTATCGGCCTCCCCGGCACCATCGACAAGGACATCGCGGGCACAGACTTCACCATCGGTTTCGACACGGCCGTCAATACCGCCGTTGAAGCCATCGATAAGATCCGGGACACCGCCGATGCTCACGACCGCCTCTTCATCATCGAGGTTATGGGTCGCGACGCGGGCTATATCGCCCTGCACAGCGGCATCGCAACCGGCGCCGAGAATATCCTCATCCCCGAACGCAAGACCGATATCGAAGAACTCGTCAGCTCCCTGCTCGAGAAAGAACGCCGGCGTAAGCTGGTCAACCTCATCGTCGTAGCCGAAGGCGACCGTGGCGCCGAGGACGTGGCCGCGATCATCAAGGAACGGGTTCCCAATGCCGACACCCGGGTCTGTGTCCTGGGTCACATCCAGCGCGGCGGAGCCCCCACCTGCCTGGATCGGCTCATTGCCAGCCGCATGGGCTATTCGGCGGTAGAAAGCCTGCTGGAAGGAAGACACAACGTCATGATCGGCATCGTCAATAACAAGATGCACTTTACTCCGCTGGAGAAAGCCGTAAAAGCAAAACAGAAGATCAGCGAGGACTGGCTGAAGATCGTAAAAATATTAGCATCCTGAGGCCCCGGAAAGGCCTCGTCATATAAAAAAAAATCCCCCGTCAATGTCAAAACATTTATCGAAGTACCTGTACCAGGATATGGATAAAGAGGCAGGTCTGCAACACACGTTCCACAAAACGAAGATCGTCGCCACCGTGGGGCCCGCCTGTGACACATATGACAAACTGCTCGAGCTGGTAAAGGCCGGCGTCAATGTTTTCCGGCTCAATTTCTCTCATGGATCACACGAAGACAAGGCAAAGATCATCGAGCACATCCGCAACATCAATATTTCCGAACCTTATAATATCTCCATCCTCGCCGACCTGCAGGGTCCCAAACTCCGCGTCGGGGATATCAAGGACGGAAGCCTCGACATCGTCCCCGGCGATATCCTGACCTTTACTTCCCGGGAAAAAGTGGTCGGGACAAAAGAAAAGATCTATGTCTCCTACCCCAATCTCCACCACGACGTACAGGTGGGCAACAAGATATTGATCGACGACGGCAAGCTGGAAGTGGTGGTCGTCAACGTATCGCCCGACGGTGATGTCAAAGTGGCCGTCACCTATGGCGGAAAGCTGTTGCCGAAGAAGGGCGTTAACCTTCCCGATACTAAGATCTCCCTGCCCGCCCTCACCGAAAAAGACCTTGTCGACCTGGACTTCATCATCGGGCAGAAGGTGGACTGGGTCGCCCTGTCCTTTGTCCGCAAAGTGGAGGATATCATCGATCTGAAGCGCCGGCTGGCCGAGGCCAAAAGCGTGAGCAAGGTCATCGCCAAGATCGAAATGCCCTCGGCGATGGACGACCTGCGCAATATCGTGCTGGAGTCCGACGCCGTCATGGTCGCCCGCGGCGACCTCGGCGTGGAGCTGCCCGTCGAAAAGGTCCCGATGGCTCAGCGGGAGATCATCCGCAAATGTATCCACCGCGCCAAACCCGTCATCGTGGCCACCCAGATGATGGAAAGCATGATCGATCGCGTAAAACCCAACCGCAGTGAGATCACCGACGTGGCCAACGCCGTGCTGGAAGGCGCCGACGCGGTCATGCTCAGCGCAGAAACGGCTACCGGTCAGCATCCCGCGCTGGTCGTCGAGACGATGCGGAAGATCATCCTGGAAGTGGAACGCACCGAGTATCCCTATAACCGGGAGGACGACCTGGTGCCTCAGCCACACTCGCCTTCCTTCCTCTCCGACGCCATCTGCTACAACGCCTGTAAGCTGGCCAAGGACGCCAATGCAGATGCACTCGTAGGGATGACCCAGAGTGGTTATACGGCCTTCATCCTTTCGAGCTATCGCCCGAAATCACCGTTGTATATCTTCTCCAAGGAAAAAAGCCTGATCAACCAGCTGAGCCTCAGTTGGGGTGTCCGCGCCTTCCACTACGACGAAGAGGTCAGTGTCGACGATATCATCCATGACCAGCACACGATCCTGAAAGAACGCGGATTTATCAAAGCAGGTGATGTGGTGGTCAATACCGGCAGCCTTCCCATCGAAGACCATTTGCCGACGAATATGCTGAAGATAACGAAGTTGAAATAGCCTGGAAGGCAGCTAGCTCTCGAAGGTGAGCAGCTGCTCTTTTATCTTTTTGATCTCTTCTTCTCCCGCCATAAAGAAGTCCTGCGACTCCTTCATGTGGGCGTTCACGTAGTCCGTCGCGCTGGCTTTCAGCAGCCGCGCCGAGGTATGGAACTCGGAGGCGCCGGTCTTTTCGGCCAACGATACGATATTCCCCGACCGGATACCCGAGCCCGGCATGATGACGATGCGGTCGTCGGCCTCCCGGACAAGTTGGTCGATCAGAGAGACCCCTTCTGCGGCCGTCGGCCGTTGACCCGAGGTCAGGATACGCTCGCAACCCAGCTGGATAATGGTCTCCATCGCTTCGAAGGGATTGGCCGCCCAGTCAAAGGCGCGATGAAAGGTGACGCCAAGCGGATAGGCCGCTTCCACCAGCCGGGCGCATCGGGCCTGGTCGACCGTCCCGTCTGCACAAAGCATTCCGATGACTACGCCATTGCATCCCACCTGTTTACAGTATTCAATATCCCGAAGCATGACCTGGAACTCCTCGTCCGAATACAAAAAATCCCCGCCCCTGGGCCGGATGATGGGGTAAAGCGCAATACGCAACTGCTCCCTGGCGCCCCGGATGGTCCCCGGGGACGGGGTCACACCTCCCTCGGCAGGCGACGCGCAAAGCTCGATCCGATCGGCCCCGGCCCCCTGGGCCACCATCGCCGAGGCCAGGTTAAAAGAACATATCTCTAATTGAAAACCCATTATATCAGACTATTTACTTCAACCATCCGCTCTTCGTTATTGTTCTTTAGCGCATAAGAAAAACCTTTCTGCAAAGCATAGGCCCCGTGTTCACCCTTTTTATTCAGCGCGATAAACGCAACCTGGATGTCCCTGGCTTTCTCCTTTTTGATCCGGGCGATCCGCTCCACCGCCGCCTTGCAGGCCTGTTCGGGTGACATCCCCTGGCGCATAAATTCCACAACCGCATGGCTGCCACACATCCGGATGACGTCCTCGCCCTGGCCGGTAGCCGCTACGGCGCCCACCTCGTTATCGACGAACATCCCGGCCCCGATGATCGGGGAATCGCCGACCCGGCCGCGCATCTTGAAGCCCATGCCGCTGGTAGTTACGCTCCCGCTGAGATTGCCACTCGCATCCATCGCCACCATGCCGATGGTGTCGTGATTCCATTTTCCGTTGGGCAGGCGGGCAGGCGCGGCGGCACCCCAATCATTAGAGGGCGCGGCCCCGAAAGCGCTACTCTTCGTATTCTCGATATTGATCACCGGCTTGTACTCCGACTTCTTCAGCCACTGCTCATAGCTCTTCTTCGCATCCTCGGACAACTTCCCATCCTCGAGCGGGAAACCCTCCGCAATGGCAAATTGCTGGGCCCCTACCCCGACAAGCAGGACATGCGGCGTCTTTTCCATCACCCGGCGGGCCACCGAAATGGGATGCTTGATCCGCTCGAGAAAGGCTACGCTGCCGCAATTGAACTGATGATCCATGATGCTCGCATCGAGCGTCACATAACCATCGCGATCGGGATTGGCGCCGAGCCCCACACAACAATTGACGGAGGATTCGGTGACCTTTACCCCCGCTTCCACGGCGTCGAGGGCCGATCCGTTACGGCTCAACACCTCCCAGGCGCCCTTGTTTGCCGCGAGCCCCGTGTCCCAGGTGGAAATAACGACAGGATGACCCGGCACCCGCCCGGGAACCTCGCCGATGCCACGAATATGGGACGCCCTATCACCCGGTCCCCGGGTCACGGCGCCCGCCTTTTTTGTCAGAAAAATACCCAGTGATCCCAAAAGGGATGAATGCAAAAATGAACGACGATTGGACATGGTATTATAGGATTAACTCTTTTTCGCTGCGATAAATCTTTCAAGGTTGCTCCGGGCCTTGCGGCGCAGCCGGGTCCTTAACGTGGACGTCCATCCGAACAACAGTCCCCGGATACCGAGGGCCCGGGCGCTCCACTTCCATAGGTTGAAGTCATCATGGTGTTCGGCGATCTTACCGCCGGCAATGAAGAAATGCGCCTTGACCCTATTGATCACCTTTCTCCCGGTAGGGGGAAAAGTATAGGTAGCCACCCACTCACAGGAGCCATATCCGTCCGACCCTTCCACATTCCCAAAGCTGAGCCGGATATCGTTCGTATTGCTCAAAAGCATCTCCCACATGGCCTTCACCTTCGGCCCCTCCAGGCTTTCGAACACGGGATCGTAGAAAAACACCTCCTCATGATAACAATCCAGCATAGCCTTCCAGTCGCCTTGCCGGAACCGTTCATAGAAAGTGGTTATCAGTTGTTCTTCTTCAGTCATAAAAAAATCCCCGCGAACAGGCCATTGGGGGCTGGTCAACTTTCCCTAAATTGGCAGAGCTAAATATAATGGATAAAATGAGAAAACTCCTTTTTTTACTGCTTTTTTCCCCTGCTATCGCCGCCTGGTCACAGGGCACCCCACAGGACAGCGCCTGGATCCGGGAAAATTACTACAAGATTGAACGGTATATTCCGATGCGGGACGGGATCAAGCTCTTCACCACTTTTTATATTCCAAAAGATACCACTGAGCCGCACCCGATCCTGCTGACCCGTACACCCTATTCCTGTGCGCCCTATGGCACGGACAAGTGGCGCAATTTTCATACCGGTTATCTCCGGTACTATCTCAGGGAGGGATATATCGTCGCGAGCCAGGACGTACGCGGCCGATGGATGAGCGAAGGCCAGTTTGTGGATGTCCGGCCCTTTATTAAAGACAAGAAGTCCCCGTCCGACATAGACGAAGCCAGCGATACCTATGATGCGATCGACTGGATGGTCAAAAATGTTCCGCACAACAATGGAAGAGTCGGGGTTTTTGGAATTTCCTATCCCGGCTTTTATTCGACGATGGCCGCCGCCAGCGCCCACCCGGCCCTGAAAGCCGTCAGCCCCCAGGCGCCGGTGACGGACTGGTTCATGGGTGATGACTTCCATCACAATGGAGCGTTCTTTGTCATGGACGGCTGGGCCTTCTATTCTTCCTTTGGCAAACCTCGCCCACAGCCGACGACGGTGGGCCCCTCGGGGTTCGATTACTATACCAAAGACAATTATAAATGGTACCTCGAAACGGGCGCCCTGAAGAACATCATGAAGCTGACCGGTGACAGCATCGCCTTCTGGAAGGACCTGTACGCGCATCCCAACCGCGACGCCTGGTGGCAGGCCCGCAATGCCCGGGTGGCGATGCACGACATCAAACCCGTGATGCTCGTCGTCGGCGGTCTCTATGACGCCGAAGACTGCTTCGGCGCCTGGAACCTCTACAAAGCCATCAAGACCCAGTCACCCGCTACCAACAGCCATCTGGTGATGGGTCCCTGGTACCATGGTGAATGGGCGTCGAATGACGGCACCCACCTGGGCAACGTCCAGTGGGGCTCCAACACCTCGTTCTGGTACCAGAACAATATCGAGATCCCTTTCTTCAACTATTACCTGAAAGGCAAGGGAGAAGAGCCCAAACTGCCCGCCGCGACCGTCTTCTTCAGCGGCGAGAACCAGTGGCGCCAATTCGATCGGTGGCCCCCCCGCGGATCGCAGGAACAACCCATCTATCTGCAAGCCGATGGCGGCCTGGCCTGGGACGCCCCAAAAAACAAAAGCAGCTTCTCCGAATACATCAGCGATCCTGCCCACCCCGTTCCCTATACGAAGGATGTCCATTTCTTCCGGACACGGGAATATATGACCGATGACCAACGCTTCGCCTCCCGGCGCACGGACGTACTCACCTTCCAGACTCCCGTGTTGCAGGAAGATCTGACGCTTGCCGGCCCCGTCGTCGCCGATCTGAAGGTAAGTCTCAGCAGCACCGACGCCGATTTCGTGGTAAAGGTCATCGACGTATTCCCCGACGATTTCAGCTATACGACTCAAGGTCCGGTACCTGTTCGCAGCCATGACAACGCAGCAAGCTACCCGATGGGCGGTTACCAGATGCTGGTGCATGGCGAGGTCATGCGGGGCCGCTTCAGGGAAAGCTTCGAGACGCCAAAAGCTTTCACTCCCGGCAAGGTGGAGACAGTGAAGTTCGCCGTTCCCGACGTCGCACATACTTTCAGGAAAGGACATCGGCTGATGATCCAGATCCAAAGCAGCTGGTTCCCGCTGGTTGACCGGAATCCGCAAAAATTTGTGGATATTTATACGGCCGACGACAGCGATTTTCAGAAGGAAACGATCCGTGTGTTTCATGATGCGGATCATTCCTCGCGGATCATTCTGCCGGTATTAAAACAATAATATGCCTAAGCCAACCTTATTCTTCGCTTGCCTGTTCGCGCTTCCCCTGTTCGGCGCCTGCCAGACGCCGGTACCCATCCCGGATTATGTAAAACACAACTACGATAAGACCGAGGTCTATATCCCCATGCGTGACGGCAAGAAACTCTTTACCGCAATTTATACCCCAAAGGATCACAGCCATCCCTGGCCCTTCCTGATGGAGCGGAGTCCCTATTCCTCGGGTCCTTATGGCGATACGCTTTACAGAGGCAACCTCGGTCCTTCGTCGCGCCTGATGCGCGGTGGGTTCATCTTTGTGTACCAGGATGTCCGGGGCAGATACATGAGTGAAGGCGATTTCCAGGAGATGACGCCGGCAAAAGATCATAAGAAAGGCTCCAAAGAGACGGACGAGAGCACCGATACCTGGGACACCGTGGACTGGCTACTCAAAAACATCGCCAACAACAACGGCAGAGTAGGTCTTTGGGGCATTTCCTACCCGGGCTTCTATGCGTCGGCGAGTCTTCCCGATGCGCACCCGGCAATAAAGGCGGTCTCACCCCAGGCGCCGGTGACGGACGAGTTCATCGGTGATGACGCCAATCATAACGGCGCCTTCTTCCTGCTCGATAATTTTGACTTCGATAATTCCTTCGATATCCCGAGGCCGGCGCCGGTAACGAACTACGATCGTACCCTGTTCCGCGCCGATATCCGGGACGCCTATGATTTCTTTCTCAAGCTCGGGCCCGTAAAGAACAGCAATAACGCGGAATACTTCAACCACCAGGGTAAGATCTGGGACGAATATCTCGGCCACTCAACTTATGATGAGTACTGGCGCGCGCGGAATATCCGGACACATCTGAAAGATATCAAGCCCGCCGTCCTTGTCGTCGGCGGCTGGTTCGATGCCGAAGACATGTTCGGCGCCTTGCGCACATACGAGGCCATCGAAAAACAATCGACGCCCAATCGGAATTACCTGGTCATGGGTCCCTGGACCCATGGCGGCTGGGCCGGCAAGACCTGGACAAAGTTCGGCCCGCTCGATTTTCAGCAAAACGTCAACGAATATTATCATGCGGTCGAATCGGAATTTTTCAATCACTATCTGAAGGATTCCGCTTTCACCCAGCCGCAGGCCGAAGCCACGGTCTTCGAGACAGGCGCTAATCAGTGGAAGCATTACGATACCTGGCCGCCGAAGCAAGCGATACCGGTAAAGTATCTTTTTCAATATGACCACAGGCTGGGGACCGACCGGGCCGGCCTCACCGGCCATGACGAATATATCAGCGATCCAGCCAATCCCGTCCCCTATATCGATGGAGTCCATGGCGGCCGGGACAACCGATATATCGTCACCGATCAGCGTTTTGCCGCAGCGCGGCCGGATGTGCTCACGTATCAAACGGATCCGCTGACGGATTCCGTCACGGTGACCGGGCGGCTCAAGGCCGACATCTGGCTTTCCTCCACCGGAACGGACGCCGACCTGATCGTCAAGCTCATCGACGTCCTGCCGGGAAAGGAAGACGGGATCGCCACAACGACCGATCCCACCAGCTACCAGCGGCTGGTCCGTGCGGAGGTCTTCCGCTGCAAGTTCCGCAACAGCTTCGAAAAACCCGAGCCGCTGGTCCCGGGGAAGCCGACCGAAGTGTCCTTCGACCTCAACGAGATCGACCATGTCTTTAAAAAAGGACATCGGATCATGGTCCAGGTGCAAAGCAGCTGGTTCCCGCTGGTCGACCGGAATCCACAGACCTTCGTCAATATCCCGACCGCAAAAGAAAGCGACTTTCAAAAGGCGACCATCCGAATCTGGCATGACGAAGCGCATCCGAGTGGGATTTTCCTCCCGGTGCTAAAATAAGTTTGCCTTATATTCGTCGCATGACAAAGATCATACGACTGCTGCTGGTGCTCGGGCTCTTTATGCCCGGCGCCCGAACGGATGCCCAGCCCATCGGCATCATCCCCCAACCCGTCAGCACCCAATGGCACGACGGGTCCTTCTCTCTCAACGCCAACACGGTGATCGTGGCGGACCCGGCGCAAAAACCGACGGTGTCCTTCTTTAACGACTATCTCCAGCGTTTCTATGGATTGAAGCTGCACGTCGTCGCATCTGCGCCGGCTTCCAATTACATTCAGTTCCAAACCACCACCGGTGGCAGTTCCCCGAAAGACCACTATACGTTAAAGGCCGCCCCAACGGCGATCACCATCACCGGCAATACGGATCCCGGGACCTTTTACGGGATGCAGACGCTCATCCAGCTGCTGCCGGTAAGCCCCTTCGAGAGCACACCCAATGGTCCGGCTATCCGCCCCGCCGCCGGGGGGACCTTTGCCGTCCCCGCCGTCGCCATAGAAGACGAACCCCGCTTCGCCTACCGCGGGCTGCATCTCGACGTCGGCCGCCACTTCTTCCCGGTCGACTTTATAAAACGCTACCTCGATTATATCGCACTCCACAAAATGAACTACTTCCATTGGCATCTCACGGAAGACCAGGGATGGCGTGTCGAGATCAAAAAATACCCGAAGCTGACCGAGGTCGGCGCCTGGCGCAGCGGCACCATCATCGGGCATCACCCCGGGACCGGCGATGACAGCACGCGGCATGGCGGCTACTATACGCAGGACCAGATAAAAGAGGTCGTGCAATACGCCGCCGACCGGTATATCACCATCATTCCCGAGATCGAAATGCCGGGTCATGCAACGGCCGCGCTGGCCGCTTACCCGTATTTGGGTTGCACGGGCGGGCCCTATACCGTCCCGCATAATTTCGGCGTCCACAAAGACGTCTTCTGCGCGGGCAATGACAGCGTGTTCAGCTTCCTGCAGGACGTACTCGACGAGGTGATGCCGCTATTCCCTTCCACCTATATCCATATCGGTGGCGACGAATGTCCCAAGGACAGCTGGAAGGCCTGCCCCAAATGCCAGGCCCGGATGAAGGCATTGGGTTTGAAGAACGAAGAGGAGCTCCAAAGCTATTTCATCGGCCGGATGGAAAAGTATATCAACTCAAAGGGCAAGCAGATAATCGGTTGGGACGAGATCCTCGAAGGTGGGGTAGCGCCCAACGCCACCGTCATGAGCTGGCGCGGCGAGAAAGGCGGCATCGAGGCGGCCAAACAGCATCATAACGTGATCATGACTCCGGGCACTTATGTCTATTTCGATCATGCGCAAACCCATAATGACGACTCACTGACCATTGGCGGCTACCTGCCGCTGGAGACGGTCTACAAATACGAACCGATCCCCGCCGGCCTCACCGACGAGGAAGCCAAATACATCCAGGGCGCCCAGGCGAACATGTGGTCGGAATACATGGCCAACCCCCGAAAAGTCGAATATATGCTCTTCCCGCGCCTTAGCGCACTGTCCGAGGTCCTCTGGAGCCCGAAACGGACAGACAAAAGCTATATCGAATTCCAACACCGGCTGGCCGACCAGTACAAACGCTATGCACTCTGGAAAGCCAACAGCTACCAGGTCTACTTCCAACCCGCGGACGGCGCGGTAAGACAAAAGATCGCCGACTGGCAGGATAGTAAGTTCGGGCTCATGATGCACTGGGGCACCTATAGCCAGTGGGGTGTCGTCGAAAGCTGGAGCATCTGCCCGGAAGACGAAGGCTGGACGCAACGCCGCGGACCGTATTCGGCGACCTACAATGGCTATGTAAAAGCCTACGAGAATTTACAAACGACCTTCAATCCCACCCATTTCGATCCGGCCAAATGGGCCGAGGCGGCAAAGGAAGCCGGGATGAAATATGTGGTCTTCACCACCAAGCACCACGACGGATTCTGTATGTTCGATACGAAACAGACGGATTATAAGATCACCTCTGACAAGACTCCATTCCATACCAATCCAAAGAGTAACGTGGCCAAAGAGGTGTTCGACGCCTTTCGCAAGGACGGTTTTATGATCGGCGCCTATTTCTCCAAACCCGACTGGCACACGGAAAATTACTGGTGGCCCTATTTCCCGCCAAAGGACCGGAACGTCAACTATGACCCCGCGAAATATCCCGATCGCTGGAAGGCGTTCAGCGACTACACCTACAGGCAGATCGAAGAGCTCATGACCGGCTATGGCAAGATGGACGTCCTCTGGCTGGACGGCGGATGGGTGCGTCCGCTGTACACCGTCGACCCTGCCGTGGAATGGCAACGGGGCATCCGCTACGAACAGGATATCGACATGCCGAAGATCGCCGCAATGGCCCGCAGCCATCAACCGGGACTTATTGTAGTCGACCGGAGCGTACAGGGAGAATACGAGAACTACACCACACCAGAACAACAGGTCCCCACTCATCCCCTCGACGACCCTTGGGAAACCTGCATGACCATGGGGAATTCCTGGAGCTATGTTCCCAATGACCACTATAAATCCACCACTCAACTGGTCCAGCTGCTGGTGAAGATCGTCTCCCGCGGCGGCAACTTCCTCCTCAACGTCGGCCCCTCGCCCGATGGCGACTGGGCGGATACGGCCTATCTGCGGCTAAAAGAAATGGGCGCCTGGCTGAAGGTCAACGGCGAAGGAATCTACAACAGCCGGACGATCGCACCCTGGTCGTCCGTATCGGGCAACGTCTACCTGACCCAGTCGAAGGACAGCGCCCGGGTTTACGCTTTCTTCCTCGGGGCAGGAAAAGACGTGGTGTTGCCCGCGGAAATTCCCATCGAACGGTTCACCGCAAAGCCCAAAAGCAGCGTTACCATTCTCGGCCGGAAAGAAAAACTGAAATGGCGCCAGGACGGAAAGACGATGGTCATCCTGATCCCGCCGGCATTACAGAACAAGCCGGTAGGCGAACACGCGATCGCCTTCAGGATCGGGTAAGAATATTCACCGACTGCTTCAAATAAGATTGGAGGATCATACGATCGCTGTATGAACTGTCACGCCGGCCGAACGAATTGAAGGCCCCATCCTCGGCTTACAGTTCATTCGCCAAATCCCCCAATTTGTGCACGTTGCCCTTCGACCAGCCGGTCGTCCGCTCTAGCTTGCGCCAAATTTTATCGCATGCGACGACTCAAGAAGATCGGAAAATGGACGGCTATCGTGACCCTCTTGCTTCTTATCGGGTTTACCATCACGGTCCTTTCCCGGCAAAACCTCCACTATGACGCCCCCTATCCGGACATAAAGGCATCCACGGACAGCGCCGTTATCGCCCGGGGCAGGCACCTGGTGTTCGGCCCCGCCCATTGTATCAACTGTCACAATCATAATAACCCCGACTCGCTCGCGGCGCTCGGGGAAGACGTATCGCTTGGCGGGGCCGTCGCGTTCGATCTGCCCGTGGGCACGATCTACTCGCGGAATATCACGCCCGACAAGGCTACGGGTATCGGCAATTTCAGCGATGCGGAGATCGCCCGGGCGCTGCGCTATGGCGTGCACCCGGACGGCACGGCTGTGTATGACTTCATGCCCTTCCATAATATGAGCGACGAAGACCTCCGGGCCGTGATCTCTTATTTGCGGGCGCAGAAACCACTTCACCATCCTGTCCCCACGAACCGCTTGAATCCCCTGGGTAACATCGTAAAGGCCTTCCTGGTCAAGCCGGTCGGTCCCTCGGGCCCCGTGCCTGTCACCGTCAGGGAGGATACCTCTGCCGCCTATGGCCAATACCTGGCGCTCAGCGTTGCAGAATGCAGCGGCTGCCATACCCAACGGGATCTCGCCGGCGCCTTCACCGGTCCGCCCTTTGCCGGCGGCGCCAATATCGACGGCTTTATCACGCCCAATCTGACACCCGGTCCCGGCAGTCGTATCGCGGGCTGGTCGCAACAGGATTTCATCGCCCGCTTTCGCAAGGGACGGTTGATCGCCGGCAGCCCCATGCCCTGGCCTTCCTTTGGCCGGATGTCGGACACCGAGCTGAAAGCCATCTTTAACTACCTGAAGACGGTGACACCCGCAAAGACGCCGCCAATCCATTGACCAAAAAACGCAGTCCATTCACCCCGGCATTGCTCCGTCACCTTCCTCCCGCCAAATTTGCACTTGTAAAAACACCAACATGCTAAAATATATTCCCATAATCCTCCTCTCCTCCCTGCTGTCCGCCCGATGTTTCGGGCAGCTCGGCGGGCTGATCAACAAGGCAAAGAACAAGATCAATCAACGGATCGATCGACGGGTCGACCAGGGCATGGACAAGACCCTCGACAAAGCGGAGGGAAAGGATGTGCCCGGCGCCGGCTCATCCGCTCCGGCAGCGGCCACGGAAACTGCCGGCGTGAGCAGCTATGCCAAATACGACTTTGTTCCCGGTGAAAAAATTTTATATGCCGAAGACTTCTCCCAGGAGGCCCCCGGTGAACTGCCCGTTGGATGGAACAGCAGCGGCTCGGGCGAGGTGGTCACCCTGGACAAATTCCCCGGCCGCTGGCTTCGCGTCCACAAGTCGGTCGCCTATCTGTCGGCTAACAAGGCAAGCTTTGGACAGGACTACACCATCGAGTTCGACCTGCTCCTGCAACTGAAGAACAATGGGTGGATGTACCCGCAGTTTCTCGCATCCCTGCTGGCCAGCCACGACCTCTCGCCGGACGATAATACCCTTCTCAAGGACTACAAACAATTTGCCGCCGCGACTGCGCTGATAGCCCCTTTCGAAGGCAATACCTCCCGCGCCCTCTTCGAAGCCTTCAAGGAGAACGTATCGGTCTTCAAAGGCGACCTGGTGAATATCGGGCAATTGCAGAACTGGTATGGCCAGCCCATGCACGTCGCCATCCAGGTGCAGAATCAGCGGTTCCGCTATTGGATCAATGGACTAAAGGTCTTTGACGTGCCGAAAGGAATGCCGGCTGCCGATACGATGAATCAGCTGCGGATCGAGGTCGGCGCAACCAACTATCCCGAAGAAGGCTATGGCGTCTACATCAGCAACCTGCGAATCGCCACCGGTCTGCCCGACACCCGGCATAAGCTCCTCGAGGACGGCAAATTTTCCACGAACGGCATTGTTTTCGACCTCAACAGCGCGGCTATCCGGCCTGAATCGGCAGGCGTACTCAAGGACATCGCCACGGTCTTAAAGGAGAATCCCTCCGTCCGCATACGGATCGTCGGCCATACCAGCAGCGATGGCGATGACGCAGCCAATCTCGAGCTCTCGAAGAAGCGGGCCGCCGCGGTCAGAGATGCATTCGCTAAGGATTGGAATATCGATCCGAGCCGTATCGACGCCGAAGGCAAGGGCGAGACCGAACCCATCGGCGATAACAAGACAAAAGAAGGCCGCGCCCAGAACCGGCGGGTCGAATTCATCAAACTCTAACATGCAAATAAAATGAAACACACCATTCGCTGGATCGCAGCCGCAGCTTTGCTCTACGCCTGCTGCGTCCTTGTCTCCTTCGTCGTTGCTCCCCGTCTCGCCGAAGGCATCTGGAAACAGCTGGGCATCACCCAGCAGGACGGATCCGACAAGATCAAATTCAGTTTTCTCGACGGCTATCTTCATTCGGAAGGAGTGAGAAACGCCAGGAACATCGCCCGTGGCGACCGGGCCGCCGCTACCGCCGATCTGCTTGCCTATACCCGGCAATACCTGTCGGGACCCGCCTTCAAGGCCGCCTATGACAAGCTTCGCAAAGACGCCAAACCGCTGGAACCCGTCGACCGGACCCGGTCGAAAGACCAACTCCGGCAGGACAAGACCGAAGACACCAAACGGCTCATCGCCAACACCGAAAGCGCCCTGAAGACCTCCACCGGCGAGATGAAAAAGACGATGGAAAAGATATTGCAGGACCACAAAAAAAACCTTGCCGCCTACCAGGACCCGAACAACGCCGAGATAGCGGCGCTTTACCAGGCCCAGGTGAATACCCGCAGGCAAGACCTGGAACGCTTCGCAAAAGCCACACAGAACTGGCAAAAGCAGTACCCTGAAGACTGCCGCCTGTTCATAAAGGGGCGCATCCAGCAGTACCTCACGCTTGCCGCGACGGTCGACTTCAGCGCCACGACGCATGAAAAGAACGGGAAGCAGGTGTTTGACAAACAGGACTATCAATACAAGAGCAATGATTGGAAGATGATCTATCGCGCCGGTAAGGAAGTCTATGATGTGACGAAACCGTTCGCGGAGAAATGGCTGCAAGAGCTGCCCTGATACCATAATACAAAAAGATGCAAAAGTTCCTTCTTTCCCTGCTGGTCCCCCTTGCCGCCGCCGCGATCGCCCACGCGCAGTCGATGCCCGATGCGTCCCGGCTGGCGAAGATGTCCCCGGCTGAGCTGGAAGCCTACAGACAGCAGATGCTGAAGGCGGCTTCTTCGAGAGCCAAACAACTCGCCGCACAAAACAATTTCAAGCTCGATGAGACGCTGCTGCCCGACTATGAAGCGCGCCCGCCGGTAAAAGACCTGAAGAGACTGGCCCTGATCCCCGCCGTAGCCCCCTCCATGGCCCAGCTGACGGCCGGGGTCCGGAACACCGAACGGCAACTCGAAGGCCTGACGCCGCCCGCACTCGTTCAGGAAGTAAGAACGATGACGGCAAAGCAGGACGGCCCCACGCTACAGGGCTCCGCCATCGGCCAGTGGATGAACGGCAACCCGGTGCAGGCGCTGTTGCTGCAAATGGAAGCGACGATGAAAAGCTCCGGGAATGTCAAGGCATGGAACAATCTCGCGGCATTCTACAATATGACCGGGCTGGAGCACAAGGCGGTGCCCATTCTGCAGCAGTTGCTGCAACAGGCGCCGGCGAACCCCATGCTGTTGAACAATATGGGGCAGGCCTACCTGGGGTTGGGCGATCTCGGCAAGGCAAAGGATTACCTGCAGCAGTGCCTGGCCGTGGATGCGCTGAATCCGGAGGCCAACCGCTCGATGGGGATGATCGCGGCCTTCGCCGGCCAGGCGGATGAGGCGATGCAATATTTCGGGAAAGAGCTGGAGGTCGCCATGCGCCGAAGCACGCTTGCCAGGATCAAGGGCATCGGCCGAAGCGTCAACATCACCGCGATCAGGAACAAAAGAAAAGATATCCCGCATCGCGACCTGTTCACCGAGATCGGGCTCGACCGGTTCCAGATACCCACCCTGCCAAAGTCTTCCGATGAGACCGCGGCATGGACGGCGCAGCGCGACGTCCTGGCGAAAAGCATCGCCGCGGAATACTTTTTCTGGTCGCAGGCCGCCGGGCTGAGCGACGAAGAGCGAAAAGCAGACGGGAGACGTTCTCCCGGACTCTATGCCGATCTTGCCGACCGGCTGCTCAGCGAACATGGCAACGAATATGCTCCGCTGCTGGGGCTCATCCGCAAAGAAGACGTGCCGGCATTGGATGAGATGATCAGGAGTTATTGGAAAAAGCTCGGTGAGGCGGTGTGTCCCCAGGCGCCCCCCGATCCGGAAGGCGGAGACCGTCTGGTCCTCGCATACGCAAAAAAATGTTGCGACATGCACAAACCCATCGTCGATGCGTATATGAACCAGCGGAATGCCTTTGTCGAACAACGTCTTGCCCTGACCATCGCCAACTGGAAATCCTACATCAACGGCTGCGTGGACATCGCTTCGCTGGCCCCTACCAATGCCGGCAGGAAAAGTGTCTACAGGGTCGTCGCCAGCTATTTCTCGTTCCTGGGTACCGCCTTACAGGCGGTTGCCGAAGAGCCGCCGCCGGCAGAATGTATGATAAAGATGACAACGGAAGAGGCCGACGCGATCATCGCAGCGAACCACGATATCGACATCAACTGCCCCGAATGGCTCAAGCTGAAACTCGGATTGGGCGCCTTCACTCTACAGGCGGATTGCTCGCAATTCAGTGTAGACGGCGGCGAAGGTCTGCTGGTCGGATACGAAAAGAATTTCAAAACGGGTACGTACACCATTAGCGCCGGAGTCGGCGACAAGGTCGACTTCAAGGAGATCGTCGAATCCGAATTCAGCGAAATGGCCTATGTGAGCTTTGACAATAACAACCAGGTGAGCGACTACGGCATCAAGGGATCGGCGACAGCCGCCACGAAGATCGGCGGTGTGGAGGGAACCTACACGCTGGGCGTCAACAGCGGTTTCAACGCTGCCGTCAACGGCAAGGGGGTCCTGAAAAGCCTGGTCAACCTGTCTGTTCAACAATAAACGATAAATAAACACGAATACCAACACTTATGCAACAACACCATTTTCCCGGCGGACGACCCACCATCCTGGTTACAGGCGCCACCGGCGCACAGGGCGGAAGCGTAGCCCGGGCCCTGCTCAACAGCAACCGCTACAACGTCCGTTGCCTCACCCGCAATGTCCATTCCCATAACGCCCTTACCCTTCGCCTGGCAGGCGCCGAGCTGGTAGCCGGCGACCTCGACGATAAAGATAGCCTCGTGGCCGCGATGAAGGACTGCTATGGCGTCTTCGGCGTCACCAACTTCTGGGAACATTTCGGGAAAGAGTTCAGCCAAGGCCAGAACCTCATCGATGCGGTAGCCGCATCGGGCATCCGTCACTTCATCTTCAGCGGTCTTCCCGGCTACGCAGAACTTGCCGGCGGCCAGTTCCCCGTTCCGCATTGCGATATTAAAGCGGCGCTGGAAAACTACACCCGCCAGCGGGAGATTCCCGCCAGCTTCGTGCATATCGCGTTCTACTACGAGAACTTCTTCTCCTTCTTTCCGCCCCAGAAAAAGGACGACGGTTGTTTTTATTTCGGCTTCCCGCAAGGCAATACCCGGCTGGCCATGGCCAGTGTCGAAGACATCGGTCCCATCGTGGCCCAGTTGTTCGCCTGCCCCGAAATTTACCTGCACCGGACCGTCGGCGTCGTCGGCGAAGACCGGACCTGCCGGGAATATGCGGCGATCATGAGCCGGGTACTGGGCGTAACCGTTCGCTATCATCATATCCAGCGCGATATCTTCTCGGGATTGGGATTCCCCGGCGCCGAAGAACTCGCCAATATGTTCGAAGTACAGCGGCTCTATATTCCCCAACGTAGCGCCGACCTGATGGAAAGCTATTGCATCCATCCCGGTATGCAAAGCCTGGAGTCCTGGCTGGTCCGGCACAAACACCAATTCCTTCAACTCTTAAACGAAACTGAATATGCGTAACGGATACCGGCCACTCGCCCTGCTGGGCATCGCGGCCCTCCTCTTCGATCTCTCCTGTGGCCAGTTGGACGCCGGGAGTATCGCCGAATCCATTTCCCCCGCAGCCGCCGACTCGGCCAATAAGGTACAACGCGGCGCCTACCTGGTCAACACCATGGGCTGCGACGACTGTCATTCGCCCAAGAAATTCGGCCTGCACGGACCAGAAGTCGACACCAACCTGCGATTTGGCGGCTATCCCGCCGGCCGGCCGCTGCCGCCCTTCGACACCGGAACGGCCCATAAATGGGTGCTGTTCGCCGGAGATCTCACGGCCGCGGTCGGCCCCTGGGGTGTCTCTTTCTCGGCCAATATCAGCTCCGACCCGACCGGCATCGGAAACTGGACGGAAGCGCAGTTCATCCGCTGCCTCCGGGAAGGCAAATGGCTGGGACTCGACGACCGGCCCCTGCTGCCCCCAATGCCCTGGCAGAACTTCGCCAAACTCACCGACCGGGACCTGAAATCCATCTATGCCTTCCTGAAAACGACCAAACCCGTGAACAATACAGTACCACAGCCGATCCCACCGGGCGGTCCCGTCAAATAATGAGGATTTTATCCTAAATTGAAGGTTTAACCTATGCAATTCAACCGGTATAGCCGCATTGAGCCGATGATCTTCATCTGGTTTATGCTGCCCTATACCATCCTGGTCAACCTCCTTCTGTTCGGATATTGCAGCGTTTCCTCCACTGGTAATTTTTTTATACGCCTGGGCATCTCGCTGTTCTACTTCGCGGCGATCTATTCGGTCTTCGGCACGGCCGCCATGCTGATCAAAAAACGATTTCCCGGTGATCACGAGCTGTTCAGGCGGGTCGGCATTCTTCTCCCGCTTTTCTGCGTGATGAATCTGCTGACTGTGCAGGGCGTGTACTGGCTTTACGAAAAATGGCCGATCGGGGATTGCCAGGTCCAACGAAGCATGGAATGGTGGGTGACCGGTTATGGCTGTCTGGCCAGCGCGATCCTCACTTTTGTCAACGAAGCGGGCCTTGGCTGGGAGAAATGGAAGACAGCCATGGCAGAGACGGACCGGTTGCACAACGCCTATCAGAAAAGCCGGCTTATGAGCCTGAAACGACAGCTCCATCCGCATTTTCTGTTCAACTGCTTCAATACCCTCTCCAGCCTTATCCAGGAGAATGAAAAGGAGGCCGGGAAATTCCTCGATGAGCTGACACGGGTGTACCGCTACCTGCTAAAGGGCGCGGACGAACAGCTGGTCAGCCTTGGTGAAGAACTGAAGTTCATCGACGCCTATCTCTATCTCGTGAAAACACGTTTTGGCCCCGCATTGCAGGTCGAGCTGAAGATCGACAAAAGCGAGGAGAATAAGGCCATCGCTCCCATGAGCCTGCTGATAGTTCTCGAGAATATCATCTACCGGAATGCCTTCAGCAAAAGCCGGCCGCTCAGGATCGAGATCCAGACCCGCATCGACGGGTCGTTGCTGATCCAAAATTCCCTGCAGCCGAAGCCTGTAACGGGCGACGGCCCGGACCAGGAAGAAGGTCTTGACGACCTGGTCGCAAAGTACCGCCTGCTGGGTTGCCCCGAAATGGTGATCCGCGAAACAGCAGCCAGCCGTTCGATATTCATACCCCTCATCCCAAAAAGCGAACCGCCATTATGAAACTGTCCCGCCCTCTAAAGATACAGGTGATAGGATTCTGGGTCTCGATGCCCTTTATCGTGCTTGCTTATAATTCGATCCTCTATCCCGGCCGCTTTCTCCGCGACTGGCGGGTCTGGGCCTTCAGCTGGCCGCTGATCTATGGCATCGGCATCGTTTCCTGGTATGCCCATATCCAGTATGATCATGCCATCCGGCGACGGTTCCCCACGCTCAAAGAAACGCGCAAAAGAATCCTCTTTAAAGCGCTGACCAACCCGTTGATCATGACGCCCTCCGTTTTGCTCATCTTCCTGATCTACGATCACTGGCATATCCTGGGCTACCATCTTCATGCCGGGGATCTGAAATGGGGCTACCTGATCGGGCTTTCGATCAACCTGCTGTTCGATACGTTATGGGAAGTGCTGTTCCTGCTGGAGAAATATCGGGAAAGCCTGCACGAGAAGACCTTGCTGGAAAAGATGAGCATGGAACACGAGTTCGAGAATCTAAAAGGACAGATCAACCCCCATTTTCTTTTCAATTGCTTCAATACGCTCTCGTCGCTGATCGAAGAGGACCGAACGGAGGCGGAGCGCTTCCTGGACGAGCTGAGCAAGGTCTACCGGTATCTCCTCCGGAACAACGACAGCGGGATCAGCACCGTCGAAAAAGAGATCCGGTTCATCCAATCCTATTTTCAGCTGCTCCGAACCCGATATGGAGAAGGTCTCCGGTTGAACATGGACATCGACAGAAGATATTATTCTTACCAGGTTCCGACCCTTAGCCTTCAGCTGCTGGTGGAGAACGCAGTCAAACATAATGTCGTCTCGCGCCAGCAGCCGTTGATCCTGGAGATCTTTACGACGGCGGGCAACCTGCTGGTCGTCAATAATAACCTTCAGCGAAAGGCCCTGGCGCCCACTTCCACCCGGATCGGACTGCACAATATCGAGGCAAAATACCGGCTCCTGAAAGCCGAAGGCTTCCAGGTCGTGGAAGGGGAAAAGAATTTTATGGTAGTGCTGCCCCTGATTTGGAATAACAATTAAAACAACTCCCGACTATGAACATTCTTATCGTCGAAGACGAAGACCTGGCCGTAAAGAAAATTCAAAAAACGCTGCTGTCGATCCAGGATACGGCCGTGGTGATCGGTGTCACCGACAGCATCAAGAGCACGGTGGAATGGCTGCAGCAAAATCCCGCACCCGACCTGATCCTTATGGATATAGAACTGGCCGACGGCCAGAGCTTCGAGATCTTCAAGCTGGTCGAAGTCACCAGTCCCGTCATCTTCACCACCTCTTATGACGAATACGCCCTGAAGGCCTTTAAGGTCAATAGCATCGATTATCTGCTAAAACCGGTTCAAAAGGAAGAGCTCCAGCTGGCTCTCGATAAATACCAACAGATGAAACTCCGCTATGCCGCCAGGGACACTGCCGAAGGCGAAGCGCGCCTCGACGTCCTGCTCAAGGAATTAAGGCGCCAGCTGGAACCAAAAGAATACCGGAAACGTTTTCTCGTCAAGCAAGGGCAGAAGCTGGTCAGCATCGATATTGGGGACATCGCCTACTTCTTCAGCGATGGCCGGCTGAATTTCTTCAAGACCACCGACAACCGAAAATTCGTCGTCGACTATACGATGGACGAACTGGAAGAAATGATCGATCCCAAGCACTTCTTCCGCATCAGCCGCGCCTTTTACGTGTCGGTGGGCTGTATTGACCGGATCGAAGAATATTTCGGCAACCGCCTGATCCTCACCCTGCGCCCCGCGCTCGACAAGGAGGCGCTGGTCAGCCGCGAAAAGGTCACCGACTTCAAGAAATGGATGGGGAAATAAACAGCACCGTCGTCCCGCGATCGTCGGAATGCAGCTCCAGCGTGCCGCGGATCGAGGCGGCACGGTTTCGCGCTTCCTCTATCAGCCGTATCGATCTGCCGCTCCGCGGATCGATACGCAACCGCGGCGATTCGATGCTCAGTTGCAGCATTCCGTGATCCTGGTCCAACTGTACCAGCGTCTCCGGCGCATGATTCTCTTCCACCAGCACCCGCAGCACCAATTTGTAGATAAGCAGCAACTCGTGCCGGATATTCATATCCGGCCGCAACCGCTCCACTCCCCCATCGGTCCTCAACCGGATGAAGACCTCATGCCGGTTGTTGAGCGCTCCGGCAAACTCCCGCATCCGGTCGATAGCCTGGGTCATGCTGTCATTGACCGGGTCGATCGCCCAAAGCATATCGTCCATCGCGATGATCATATTATGGCTTTTATGATGGATCTCGTTGATGTAATTGATCGCCTGCCCGGGGTCTTTCTCCGCCTTGATCCGCGCGATCTCGCTGAGCACGTTGATGTTTTGCAGAGCCTTGTTGACCTCCCCATGGAGATTGCCGGAAATATCGCTGCGCATCTTTTCCAGCGCCGTCTTTCGCTGCATCCGCATCCGGTCGAGCAGGTACAGCACTACCGCGCCGGACAGCAGCACGAGACATAGGAACCACCAGGAACGCCAGAAGGGCCCATGCACATGAATGGACAGTTCCCGGATATTTTTGCTTTCAAGATTTTCCGCATTGATGCCCCGAACCTGGAAGGTGTAATATCCGGGCGGAAGATAATTGTATACGGCCTCATTCGATCTCGACTCCGTCCAGTTGTTCTCCAGTCCTTCCAGGCGCTGTTTGATACCGCTTATATCCTGGTAGGCCAGCGTGGAAAAAGTGATCCGGAGTGAATTCTCCCCGGACGGCAATTCGAGGACACCCAGCTTTGCAATGGAGTCGACGGAAAGTGGCGAGTTTCTAAGCCAGATCCCGGTGATCTCGATGTCATTCGGCGGGGCCTGGGCAGCCTTGACCTGGGTCGGTTGGAAGACCAGCATGTCATGAGCGGTACCGATGGCGATCCGCCCGTCCCGCAATTCGGCTGCGGAGCCCAGCTCGAACGCGTTGCTGCCGACACCGTCTATTTCAAAAAAGGAGGCGGCCTGTTGGGTGGGAAAGTTCAGCTTGTGGAGCCCTTCGGCATTGGTGATCCATATATATCCTTTCCGGTCGCGGATCAGGTTCGTCGATCCGCTGAAGAGGGCGCCGGTCCGGGTCGTATCGCTGCGGATACCGCCGGTGTTTATATTGAGGACATCGAGGTTGTTGCTCGCCAGCAGGTAGACGCTGTCGGAATATTGAAGGATGTCGACAACGCCGATCCCACTGAGCCGGTGACCCGGCTGATCGGTGGGGGTGTAATGATAAAGGATCGCGCCATCGCTGTGACGGATATGATATACGCCATCCTTTTCGGTACCGGCCCAGATATCTCCGGTGCGGTCAAGATACAATCGTTGAATGGCGCCTTTTGTCGTCGTCATCAGGGTATAGTTTCCCCTCAAAGCATCCCACCGGATGACATCGCCTTTTTGGGTAGCCAGCCAGATATTACCGTCCATGTCCTGCAGCATCTGGCGGATCGTACTGTTCCTGAAAATCGGCAGCTTGAGTTTTTCAGTCTTTTTGATCTTCCAGTGGGTGATAAACAGCCAGCCCAGCTGCTGGCCATACCAGATATCTCCATTGGGCCGCTGAACGGTGCACCAGGCCTGTCCTTCTTCGGCCCCGCCGGCTCTCAACTGATCGATATACCAACGCCTGACGGGACGGAACAGGCTGTCATAGGCAAAATGACCTTCCCCCCAGGTGCCGACAAGAATGTCGCCGTCCTGCAATTGACGGATGCTGGTCACCTCCGATGTGCGAATGCTGTCCGACCCGGCGAGCCGGTTTGGAACGGAATGAAAGACCTGCGCGCCGGGATTGAACCAGTAAAGGCCCCGGTCGGTTGCCAGCCAGATATTATGCTCGCGATCCTCGATCCAGTTCCGCACAACATCATAGTGGAGACTGAACTCACCGCCGGCATTGGGTCTAAGCATTTCGAAGGCCTTGCTTCCCGCTTTGAGTACCATACACATCCGGATGCCCGCAAGAATGATCGTTCCGTCGCCGGTCTCCGATATCTGGGTCATTTCGGTGTACCTGCCCTGGACCAGCTCGCCGATATTGGCCCCCCAGTTGGTTTCCTTCCCTGTTTGCGGGTCGAAGCTGAGGTAGCTCGGGCCCCATCCATCCGTCAGCGGCCAGTGCATCGCCCAAAAGCGGCCGCTATGATCCCTGAACGGGAAATAGAGGTTCAAATAATGACCATAGTTTTGGATGACACTGTCGCCATCCGCGTTATGTCCGCGATAAGACAGGGTTTGCCGGAACGGGTTGTATTTGACCAGACCCGAGTCCGACCCCAACCAATACATGCCCTGACCGTCCTCGAAGCAGGTGACCGGTTTCCAACCGGGAGGCATGCCAAATGGCGGGTTCCCGGTTCGCATGGTCCCTGTCTTTTCGTCAAAGATGAGCGTTGCATGGTTGTTGAGAAAGAGCATGACATGGCCGGCCCGGTCGATATACAGATGGGCATTGCTCTTGTTGCGTTCTTCTTCGGAAAAGACGACCGGCACCTCATGGTATTGAAGGTCCGAAAGATCGATATAGCCGATCCGGTTGAATTCAAAGCGTATCCACAGCCGGTTGCGGTTGTCCATTTCCAGTTGGCCGATGACGTTATTGGGCAACGAACGGGGGTCGTTGCTGCGGTGTTGGAAAAGAAGCATCCGGAAGCCGTCATAGCGGTGCAGCCCGTTGCTGGTGCCGATCCAGATATAGCCTTTCGGATCCTGCGCGAGTGACAGGACAGAGTTGGAGGCCAGCCCGTCCCGTGTGCCCATCCGTGTAAAAAGATATTGCTGTTGGGCGCTCAGGCGCAGGCAGCTCAGGCAGACAAGAACCAGGGGAAAGATCAGTTTGCGCAAATATTACGGATTTACCACTCAATTTAAGCCGGCTGGCGACTGGACGCGAACAGTTCATACAACATTTTTGACAGTTCATACAACAAAAGCGGCACCTACTTTTACATAGGTGCCGCTTTCCCCGGCAAAGGCCACTTTGCCGGACATCATGAAAACAAACGGCACCTACTTTTACATAGGTGCCGCTTTGTTTTGAATGGCCAAGAAACCGAAACTTACTGCACATCCCACCAAACGCGGGAAGTCATTTTATCCCCATTGTTCAGACCGCTGACGGCGGAGGTATAGTTGGCCGTGTTGGTAGAAGCCTCGCCCTGCGGATAGGTAAACCGGCGGGGGATCGTCCCATTGGTGACGTTCCCGGGATAGTTCACGGGTGTCAGCACCGGGAACCCGCTACGCCGCCAATTGGCGAACGATTCGTTCTCGTCCATGAAGCTGGCCACCCAATACTGGGTATTTATCTGGTTCAGCGCGCTGCCCGCATTGTAAGGATTGGCGGTAAGATAGGCAGCAATGGCGGCGTCACTCGGACCCGCTCCTGCCTGCGCGCCTAGCATAGCCATGGAACCCGTCACCCCGTTATTGTAGTAGGTAGCCGCCGGCGTACCCGTCACCCACCCTCTTTGTGCGGCCTCGGCCAGCAACAATTGGGTCTCCCCATAGGTCAACAGAAAAGTGGGGGCATCGAGCCGCGAAAAAGTATAGCGATTGACAACGGAATATTTATTGGCGTCGCCCGGCCAGTTAGCCACTTTCGACAGATCATATGCACTGCCGCTGCCGGGAGCATCATGGCCATTGGGTTGACCCAGCTGGTTGGCCCAGGTGGTGTCGCCCTTGTCCGTTCCGTCGGTGGGGTCTGCACAAACCGTAGCCAGGTAAGAAAGGCGGGGATCGCTTGTCGACTTCAGGTAGTCGACAAAGGTCTGGCTCAGCCGGTAGGCATTGGGGTCATTACCGATAAGGATCAAACCCGTCCCGTTGGGCACCGGCGTGCCGGTAAGGGCCTGGTGAGCCACGATGGCATTGTCATCGTTGGAGGCCATCACTCCGCCCTGTACCGCCGTCTGGACCCATTTCTGTGCATTGGTCGCATCCACCTTGCTCATCCGCATCGCAATACGCACCATCTCGGAGAAGGCAAATTTCTTCCATTGCGCCGGGTCGCCCCCATACAACAGGTCGGCCTTCCCAACAGTATTCGGTTTGCCCGGGTCCAGCTTGCCCGCAGCATCCGCCAGCTCGCTGAGCATATTGGCGTAGATATCCTGCTGCTTGTCATATTTTGGCTGCGTGATCCCCTTGATGAAGCCCAACCCTGCCTCCGAGTAGGGACAATCGCCATACATATCCGTCATGCGTTGGAACATGAATACTTTGAATATCCTGGCGATATTATAGAAATTGGTCTGGTTGGCGTCCGTTGCCGTATGGGTCACCACCTCCACGATATTGGTGACCGTGTTGTTGTAGTTGTCGTCCCAGTAGGCGGAATTATAGCCGGCGTTGTAGAAATACTTATCGCCATCCCAATAGCCCTGGATAGAGGAAAGATGCTGGATCATACAGGACGAATAGATCAGGTTATTCCGCCAGTCCTCATAACCGTTGGCATCGCTGTTGCCCGAAGCGATCATCTGCGCGTTGGTGAACAGGTAGGCGTAGTTGATATTGGCGGCCGTGATATGGTTCGGGTCCGTATTGATGGACACAAAGTCCTTTTTACAACTGCCAAGTCCCGATAGCACAATGACCGCAAGCACTGCTAAAAAAATCTTATTTTTCATTTTCTTGGAGGTTAGAATTTGAAATTAACGTTTACACCCATGCTTCGGGTGGCCGGGAAACCGGACAGTTCGAGTCCCTGGCCGTTGCCGTTGTTCAGGCTGGATTCTGGATCGATATTCGGAACGTGTTTCACCACTGTCCAGAGGTTCCGGCCGACCAAGGAGATGCTGATGCCTTTGATAAAGGTGTTCTGCAGGATCTTCCCCGGCAGGGAATAGTTCAGGATAAGCGATCTCAGCTTGATAAAGCTGGCGTCATACACAAATTCTTCGGCTATATGATCCGACCCGCCGGCGGAGATGTCCGTGAAGTATTTTTCCGCGGTGACAGACGTGGTATTGGGCGCACCCGATACATCGTTGCCTTTGCCGGTGAAGCCGCCTTCCCTACCCTGCAGGGTATTCTTGTGCAACCCATCCGCATACAACAACAGGTTGGTGCCGGAATAGATCTTGGCGCCATACTTGAAGTCGAAAAGCACGGCCAGCGATACGCCCTTATACGTAAAGGTATTCCGCAATCCGCCCGTCTGCTTGTAAACGCTGCTGCCCAGGGCAACCACCGTCTTGCTTTGCACGGGCTCACCGTCGCTGAAGACACGCTGCCCCTTCGAATCCGTTGTGTAGGAATAACCCATGATCTGTCCGTACGCCATACCGACCACATTGCTGATGCTGACCTCATCGCCCCAACGGGGGAAGGCGCCATCGATCGTGATGCTCTTCGGACCGCCGAGATACAATACTTTGCTGCTGTTGTTGGCGAAATTGACCGATATATCCCAGCTGAAACTCTTCGTTTTCACCGGCGTACCGCTTACCAGCAACTCGACGCCCTTGTTACTGATCTTTCCAATGTTTTGAACGGCCTTACTGTAACCGGAGGTAGGACTGGCCGTGACCTGTACGATGTCATCCGTCGTTTGCTTGTCATAATACGCCGCATCGATGGACACCCGGTTGTTCAGGAACTCTGCATTCACACCGATCTCTTTCTCGCGGATCTTGACCGGTTTGAGGTTCGCATTGGGGATCACGCCGCCGCCGGCAACATAGCCGACCGGCTGCCCGCTGATGGAATAACCCTGCAAGCCATAGGTCAGCGTGTTCAGATACGGCGAGGTACCGTTGGAAGCGCCGGCATAGGAAGCCCGCAGCTTACCGAAATTGATCCAGTAAGGCAGCTTCAGCGCATCCGTGAAGACCCAGCTCAGGGCTACCGAAGGATAGAGATAGTGATCCGTGTTCATGTTCAGCGTCGAAAACCAGTCGTTCCGGGCCGTCGCGGTCAGGAACAGCCAGTTGTTGAAGCCCAGGTCGGCGCTGCCGTAAACGGAATTCACCCGGTAATGCGAATAGCTGATTCCAAAGGGTTTGGTGGAGACGTTATTGGGCGTGTAAAAGCCCGCGATCAGGAACGGACCGGCGCCCCCGTTGCCGGAACCGGGTACGCCACCTACACCGTAGTATTGATTGACATTATCCTGCTGGTTGGCGCCTACGTTGGCATTCAGGCTGAAATGCTCGCCGAATTTTTTGTTCATCCCGAACATCCCGCTCCAGTTCAGTTCGTGATAGTTCTCCTCATACTGCGTGATATTGCCGCCATGGATACCGTCGCTCCGGGTGTATTGGACACCCGACGGGGTGATCTGCGTCACGTCGAAGATGTACCCATCCCGCTGCACCTGGCCCTGGACATACAACCAGTCGAGAATATTATACTTTAAGGTCAGCGCGGCCGTCAGGCGGTTGCGGTCCGTCCTGTTCTGATACTGGTACGCTATATAGTAGGGATTCTCGAAATAGACATCGGTACCCGGCAGCCATTCGGTACCATCCGGATTGATCTGGTGATCTTTCAGCCAGCGGATATCGAAGGAATTGGCGAGGTAAAGCGGACCTGCCACCACGTTGCCCGGTGCGTCGGAGAAAGAGGCCCTGTTCTTCACATTCTCGAAGATATAGTTGGCGGTAAGGGTCATCTGCAGCTTGGGGGTGATGTTATAGGTCGAATTGAAGTTGGCCACCTGCTGCTTCATATTGGAGTTGGGAATGACGGTGCCCAGGTAAAGATCGGACAGCCCCAACCGGAAATGGCCCTTGTCATTGCTGCCGGTCAGCGCTACCGAGACCTGGTTGGTCAGGCCCGTCTTGAAAAAATTCTTGAAATTATCCTTTTGTGCAACGTAGGGAACGGTGTTGCCGAGGAAGTTCACCGCGGGGCTGCCATCCAGTTTGGCTCCCCAGCTGGATTGACCCACACCCAGGGCGGCGGCTTGTGAAGCAGGCTTCACCCCGAGTGTCCCCTGCCCGTAAGAATACTGGTATTCGCGGTCGTCGATGACGGTATTGGCCGTCGCATTGTCGTTGACCTCGACCCCGATACCCTTGGTCCGGGCCCCGGACTTCGTGGTGATCAGGATAGCGCCGTTCCCACCTCGATAGCCATACAATGCGGAGGCCGCCACCCCTTTCAAAACGGAGATATTCTCGATATCATCCGGGTTGATGTTGGAAAGACCGTCGCCAAGATCCGCGCCGCCCCATTGGCCCGCGCTACCCTGGTTCGTATTGTCGAAGGGCACCCCGTCGATGACATACAAGGGTTGGTTGTTGCCGCTGAGCGAAGCGTTTCCCCGGATAATGATCCGGCTGCTGCCATAGGGTCCCGTCGCATCGCCTGCAACGTTAACCCCGGCTACCTGCCCCGTCAGGGCATTACCGATGTTTACTTCGCGGGAACCGGTTATCTGCGAACCGTCAATCTGCGTGGTGGAATAACCCAGGGAACGGGCCTGTTTCTTGATACCCAGTGCGGTGACGACAACCTCCGTCAGCTCACTCGTGCCCGGGTCGAGCGTAATGGAGATCGTTGTCTCGGCCCCAATCCGCAACTCTTTTGTCTTATACCCGATAAAAGAGAAAACAAGTACGTCGCCGCTCTTGGCATTGATCGTAAACTTTCCCGATTCATCGGTGGAGACCCCTTTTCGCTCCCCTTTTACGATCACAGTAACGCCGGCAAGCGGCTTTCCGTTATTGTCCGTTATGATGCCGGTGATAGGCGCAAATTTCCCCGCCGCGTGCGCCGGCAGGTAGCAGAACAGTTGGAGAAGCAGCAACCAACCGATCATGCCTTTGCAAAGGCTTACTTTTCTCATCGTACAGCGTTTTAGTTAACCACTAGAGTGTCGCATCCGATGTTCGTGTAACGTGCGCCGATAAGATTTTTTATCCGAATCCTTAAAAACGCAGGCTGAGGTTGCATCCCAGGCTGCGAACCGCGGGATAGCCGGATAGCTCGAGGCCCTGTCCGTTGGTATTGTTCAGGCTGGATTCCGGATCGATATTCGGTGTGTGCTTCAGCAGCAGCGCCAGGTTACGTCCCACGATCGAGACGCTGATCTCTTTAAACGATTTGTTTTTCAGCCACTTCGCGGGAAAGCTATACCCCAGCGAGAACGATCGCAGCCGGACGTAGCTGGCGTCATAAACGAATTCCTCGGCGATATGATCCGTTCCGCTGGCCGAGATATCCTGAAAGTATCGCTCTGCCGGCACCGCCAACGTATTGGCATGACCATTCTCCACCATTCCCCTGCCGACAAAGCCCGTCTGTCTTCCCTCCAGTGTCTTCTTTGACAGACCATAATAATACAGCAACAGGTTGGTGCCGGAATAGAGCTTTGCGCCAAAACGATAATCGATAAGAAATACAAGCGAAAACTGACGATAGTGAAAGGTATTGGTCCAGCCGCCCGTTTGCCTATAGGTCGTCGAACCCAGCGGCATCAGCCCCGACTGTTCCGGCTCCCCGGCCGGAGCGGGATTGGACACTCCGTCGCTGAACAGGATATTGCCCCGCTTATCGCGCCTGTACCCAAACCCCATGATCTGTCCATAGGGCATTCCTACGACGTTGCTGATACTGACCTCGCTTCCCCAACGTGGATAGGCGCCGTTGATCACGATCGACGGCTGTCCACCCAGGTACAGCACCTTGTTGTGATTGATGGCCAGGTTAAAGGAAAAGTCCCATTTGAATTGACCGGACCGAACCGGTACCGCGGCCAGGGTCAGTTCTATACCCTTGTTCTGCACCTTGCCGATATTTTTGATCTGCTCGTTGTATCCGGAGGTGGGACTCACCGTCACGTTGACGATATCGTTTGTCGTTATTTTATTATAGAAGGCCCAATCGAGACCGAGCCGGTCCTGGAAAAAATGCAGGGAGGCGCCGAACTCCTCTTCCGAGATGCTCACCGGGCGGAGGTGCGCATCGGGGATGACGCCGTTGGTCGCCACGTATCCGAGCTGCAGGGTGTCGATGGAATAGCTTTGCAAACCGTAGGTCAGGGCATTCCGGTAGGGGGTGGTGCCGTTGGAAGAACCGGCATAGGAGGCCCGTACCTTGCCGAGCGTGAACCAGGAAGGGAGCCGCAGGAGATCGGAGAAGACAAAGCTTCCCGAAATGGAAGGATAGAGATAGTGGTCCGTATGGATGTTGAGGGTCGAGAACCAATCGTTGCGTGCCGTTACCGTCAGGAACAGGAAATTGCGATACCCCAGGTCGGCGGATGCGAACAGCGAATTCACGCGATAGTGCTTATCGATCGGTCCGCTGTATTGTTTGTTTTGGACGTTATTCTGGCTATAGTCCCCCGCAACGATAAAGGGTCCGGCCGGCCGGTTCCCGGAGCCGGGCACCGCCCCGACACCGTTGATAGTATTGACATTGTCCTGCTGGTTGCCGCCGGCGTTGACTGCCAAGGTCCATTTCTCGCTGAACTTCTTATTGACGCCGACCATGAAACTGCTGTTCAGCTCATGAAAGTTGACCTCATATTGCGTCAGATTACCGCCATGTACTCCATCCGAGCGGGTGTATTCGACACCCGGAGGGACGATCTGCGTTACATCGAAGAGATATCCGTCGCGGGCCACCTGCCCCTGGACAAAGAGCCAGTCCAGCAGTTGGTATTTGAGCGTCAGCCCCCCGGTGAGCCGGTTCCGGTTGGTGGTATTCTGATAGTTGTAGGCGATATAGTAAGGATTCTCGAAATAGTAATCGGTGGTGCCCGGCAGCCATTCCGTTCCATCCGGATGCGCCCGGTGATCCTTCATCCAGCGGATGTCGAACGAATTTGCGAGATAGAGCGGCGCGGCAAGCACATTTCCCGGCGCATCGGAAAGCGAGGCCCGGTTATTCACCTGCTCGAAGACATAGTCCGCCTTCAGATCCATCTGGAGCCTGTTGGTGATAAAGAAGCCGGAATTGAAATTCAACCCCTGCTGGGTCATCGAAGAATTCGGAACGATGGTATTCAGATAGAGGTCGGAGAGGCCGAGCCGGAAATGCCCCTTGTTATTGGCGCCGGTCAGGGCCACCGACCCCTGGTTGGTGATCCCGGTCTGAAAGAAATTCTCAAAATTGTTCTTTGCGGGCCGATAAGCATAGGTATTCCCGAGATAGTTCACCGCGTTGGAGCCATCCAGCGGGGCTCCCCAGCTGTAATACGAAGCAGCCTGTGCAATATCGGCGCTCCGGGGCTTTATGCCGCTGACTCCCTGGCCGTAGCTGTATTGATAGTCGCGTTGATCGATGACCCGGTTGACGGTGAAGTTATTGTTCACCTGCACGCCGATCCCATGGGTCTTCGAGCCCGATTTGGTCGTGATGAGGATGGCGCCGTTGCCGCCGCGATAGCCATAGAGCGCCGAAGCCGCAACGCCTTTGAGGACCGTGATGGATTCGATATCGTCGGGATTGATATTGGAAAGGCCGTCCCCCAGGTCGGCGCCGCCCCATTGCCCGGGGTATCCCTGGTTGGCGTTATCAAATGGAACTCCATCGACGATATACAGCGGCTGATTATTCCCGCTCAGCGAAGCATTGCCCCGGATCAGCACCCGGCTGCTGCCGTAGGGCCCGGTGGCGTTCTGTACGACATTGACGCCGGCCACTTGCCCCGCCAGCGCATTGCCGAGATTCACCTCCCGCGATTGCGTGAATGCAGAGCCATCCACCTCGCTTGCCGCAAAGCCGAGGCTCTTCTCGGACTTGTCGATCCCAAGGGCCGTGACCAGCACCTCGGTCAGCGGCTGATCCGATGGGCTGAGGACGATCGGACCCTTCCCGGCCAGTCCTGCCGGGATCTCTTTATTGGTATACCCGACAAAGGAGAGTATCAGCATCTCATCACCGGCCGCCCGGATCGTAAACGACCCGCTGAGATCGGTCAGCGTTCCCCGATGGCTGCTGCGAACGGTGACACTGACCCCTTGCAGCACCTTCCCCTCCCGGTCGACGATCTTTCCACTGACCATCCCCACCGGCGCCTGGGGCAAGGGCAGCGATCGGGCGTCCTCCTCCTCGTCGGCCATCGAAGCGGGCGCCGCCGTATCGGCATCAGGGCCGGCCTTCTTCCGGCGGAGAACGACAAAGGTTTGGTCGTCGACCTTTTTATAGATAAGACCGGTGCTTTTCAGCAGCTGGCCAAGTATCTTTTCGATCGTCGAATTCGAATGGGGGTTGGGCGGCGTCACCGGGGTCTTACCAATCTCGGGCTGCGAGAAGAGGAAGTAGGCTCCGCGCGTGCGATTGAGCTGGATCAGAACTTCCAGCAAGGGTTTCTTCTGCTCGACCGATTGCGCATGCAAGTGCGCGATCGGTGTCACCACCAATTGCAAAGCCAGAAAAAATTCAAGCCAATATGGGAAGGCGCTTGATTTTTTCATTAAACAGAGTTTTGGTTCCTAGCGCATCAACGGGCCGGTGCTTTTATTTCGATCCTGCCATCGCTTTGGATGACATCGAAGTTCTTTGTCGCCTGCATCGCCTGCAGCAATCTCTCCAAATTGTTGTTGGGCATCATACCGGTGATCGTACTGTCGCCGAGCGAAGGGTCAGCCAGTTGCACTTTTACGCCATACTGGTCTTCGATGATATTGACCACTTCTTTCAAAGGGGTCTTATCGAAGAACAAGGTCCGGTCCTTCCAGGCCAGCACGCTGTCCCGCTGGACTTCCCGCCGGCTCAGGGTCTTCCCATCCCATTGCACGAAGTCCCCTGGCGCCATGTTCAGCTGTTGCCCGTCCCTGCCATGCAGGATCACGCTTCCTTCGTTCAGCATCACGTTGGCATTGCGGGGACGGTTGACCACATTGAACTGTGTGCCCGTGACGATGACGTCGAAACGGTCGGCATGCACGACAAACCTGCTGCGGTTCCATGTCTTCCGCACATGAAAGAAGGCTTCACCGTCCACCCACACTTCCCTTTCTCCCCCCTCCTTCCAGTTATTGGCATAGCGGACGCGGCTGTTGGCGTTGATCGTCACCTCCGATCCATCCGGCAGTTGCTGCACCATCAGCTGGCCATACGGAGTGATCAGGACCTTCTCCCCGCCCGACCGGATGCGCATTACGACCATGGCTCCCGCGAGCAACACCAGGATGGAAGCCGCAGCCATCCATCTCCAGGCTGAAAGACCACTTCTGGCGGCAGGCAGCTCCTGCACCTCTATTTTTTGCATCAACGCAGCTTCCGCCCATTGAAGCTGGCTTGCCGGCATTTCCTTCTCCGGAACAAGCGTCGATTCCAGCAGCACGATCGCGTCCCGCACCATTTGGTCCCTGCCCGGCGTCTCATTTATCCAACGCGTCCATTCCTGATCGCCCTCCCTGTCCCGTTCGAAATACCAGGAAAGGAACGATTCATCGGACAAAAGGTCCTCGGGTTCGCGAAAATCTTGTTGCATACTATAACTCGTGCCCATAAAGATAATTTTGTAATGCCCACTTCCACTATTTTTTTGAACGTTTTATCGTTTCTGCTAAAATTCTTTTCCGCCCACAGCCATTATTTTGCTAATTTTCAGTCTGTTTTAGCACAGCATCACCACTTGGATACGAACCGGAACGACATAATGCTATGGGAATCCTTTCGCAAAGGAGACAGGGAAGCCTTCGCCACCCTCTTCCGCAATCATTATGAAGCGCTTTGCCGGTTCGGCAGTAAATTCACCGGCGACTATCAGCAACTGGAGGACGCCATCCAGGAGCTGTTCATCGAGCTCTGGAAATCCAACTCGCGCAGCGCCGTGATCTCAGTCCGCTCCTATTTGCTCAAGTCGCTGAAATACAAGCTATTAAGAGGCAATCATAAAAAACGCGATACCCTTCTGGCCACATCGGGGAATCTTGCCTTCGAATGGAGCCATGAGACCTTCCTTATCGCCACGCAGGAAAATGAGGAGAAGCGGCAGAAAGTGCTGAAGGCGGTCGATCAGCTTTCCCCGCGTCAAAAAGAGATCATCTATCTGAAATATTATCTGAACCTCACCTATGACGAGCTTGGAGAAGTGATGGGCATCAACTACCAGGTAGCCCGCAATCTCTTATACCAGGCCATGAAAATGCTAAAAAAACAGTTCGTTATCTCTGCAAACGATTGATCCATTTTTGTAACATATCGGAATAAGGTTTTAATTTGCGCCATCTTAGACCTATTTGCGCACATAAAAAAATTCTAAGCTATGAGCATGGTAGATTCGTTCGAGAAAATTCCTGTAAGCATTTTTGGCTCTTTGGAAGAAGGTTCCCGGCAAATCGGAAAGGAGATCGCGAAATTGATTCGTGATAAAGAAGCAAAAGGACAGAAGACTGTCCTTGGTCTCGCCACGGGTTCTTCGCCCAAATCGCTTTATACCGAGCTGGTGCGCCTGCACCGGGAGGAAAAGCTGAGCTTTAGGAATGTGATCACTTTCAATCTCGACGAATATTACCCGATCGACAACGATGCGCTGCAAAGCTATAACCGCTTCATGAAGGAGCAGCTGTTCAACAAGGTGGATATCGATCCGGCCAACTGTCATATCCCCAATGGACAGTGGAAGAAAGAGGACATCAAGCAGCATTGCCTGGATTACGAGAAGATGATCGAAGAGGCCGGTGGTATCGACCTGCAGATCCTCGGCATCGGCAACAACGGGCATATCGGTTTCAACGAGCCCGGAAGCAGCATCTATTCGCGCACCCGCCTCGTTCCGCTGGACAACTCCACCCGCATCGCCAACTCCCATGACTTCCAGAATATCTCGCAGGTGCCGCGCCTGGCCGTCACGATGGGCATCAGCACCATCCTCAAGGCGAAACGCATAATCCTCATGGCCTGGGGCCAAATGAAAGCGCCGGTGATCAGGAAAGCCGTCGAAGGCAATGTCACCGAACAGATCCCCGCCTCGCTGTTGCAGCAGCACAATGACGTCACCTTCTTCCTCGACGAAGTTGCCGCGTCCGAACTGACCCGCTTCAAGTCGCCCTGGCTCGCCGGCGACACCATCTGGACCCCGCAGATGATGCGTAAGGCTGTCGTCAATATGGCCCTGAAGCTGGGCAAACCCATCCTCAGCCTGAAGAACAGCGATTATAATGATAATGGTCTGGCCGATCTCCTGGTGGAGAAAGGCGATGCCTATGAGATCAACCTGCAGGTGTTCTACCTGCTGCGGGACAGCATCACCGGCTGGCCCGGCGGAAAACCCAATTTCAAGCTCACGACACATCCCGAGCGCGCAGAACCCTTCCCCAAGCGCTGCCTGATCTTCTCCCCCCACCCCGATGACGATATCATCTCGATGGGCGGGACCTTTATGCGGCTGCACGACCAGGGACATGACGTTCATGTCGCTTATCAGACCTCGGGGAACATCGCGGTCACGGATGAGTTCGTCACCCGCTTTCTCGATTTCGCGGTCGGCTTCGAAGAGCTCAGCGGCATCGACAGTAAGAAGTCCTCACAGATTCTCGAGCAGGCCACCCGTTATCTCAGGACGAAAAAGGCCAGCGATATAGATACTCCCGAGATCCGCGCGATCAAGGGGCTCATCCGCCGCTGCGAGGCCCGGGCCACTTGCCGCTATGTAGGCATCAAAGATGAGAATATCCATTTCATGAACCTGCCCTTCTATGAGACGGGAACCATCGAGAAAAAGCCCATGGGCGAGGCCGATGTACAGATGACGATAGATCTGTTGCGAAAGATCAAGCCTCATCAGATCTATGCTGCCGGTGATCTCGCCGATCCGCATGGCACGCATAAAGTTTGCCTGGATATCGTCTTCGAATCGATGCGCCGCCTCAAGGCCGCCGGTGATGAATGGCTCAAGGACTGCTGGCTCTGGCTCTATAAGGGCGCCTGGCAGGAGTGGGATATCAGCGAGATCGAGATGGCCATTCCTATGAGCCCCGACCAGGTGCTCAAAAAGCGCTTCGGCATCTTTATCCACCAGTCGCAAAAGGATATGGTTCCCTTTCAGGGTAGCGATAGCCGGGAGTTCTGGCAGCGCGCAGAGGATCGCAATGCGAATACGGCCAACCTGTATGCGCAGTTGGGATTCACTAAGTACGCCGCGATGGAGGCGTTCGTTCGTTGGCACTACTAACACCCGGAGGGTGTTAGGCGAAGCGAAGCAGACATTAACGCTTCACAAACGGGCTCCGCAAGCGGAGCCATAAAAGACCGCAACCAACCATCTATTAACCCGTCATTAAATTTGCGTTAATTAATCATTATCGTATTTTTGTGGGGAGCCTCCGGGCTCCCCTTATGTTACAACCACAGTCAATCCTGATCGAAGTAAAACTGGGATGGCAGGAAGCCTGGCTAACACCAGCGTTTCGCCGTCGCCTGATGGCGGGCATGATCATCCTCGTCACATTGCTCTCCTTATTGCCTTTGTTCTTTCAATACATCGAGCGTCGTCACGGCCTCCTGCTGAACGACCCCATCTTACGGGCGCTGCCGGCGCACAATATCTCGACGGCGCTGTTTATCGTCATGTGGGCCTTCACCGCCTATTGCGTATTTCGGGCGGCGCAGACGCCGAGGATGTTTATAGCCTATCTTTGGTCGTTCATTTTCCTGACCATATTTCGCTGTCTCGCGATCACGCTCGTTCCTCTCGATCCGCCTGCCGGGCTCATCGGGCTCGTCGACCCCGTGAGCAACTTCTTTTACGGCAGTGATAAATTCGTTACCAAGGACCTGTTCTTTTCCGGTCACACTTCTTCGATGTTCCTTCTTTTTCTCACCGTTCCCGGGAAGACCGACAAGAAGCTGGCGCTGGTGGTCACGGCGGTCGTCGCCTTCCTCCTGCTGGTGCAGCACGTACACTACACGCTCGATATACTCGGGGCGTTGGTCTTCTGCTGGATCTCGTACCAGATCGCTATCCGCACGGTTTTGCGCCGGGGCTGATATCGGCGCCCTTCCGTCCCTCGCCGCTTTGCCTAGTCATGCCCTGTCGATCGACGGCTGTCAGAACGCCTCTCCCAGCTGCAAATAGAATCCCTGTGAGGATCCCTTGGCAATGCCATAGTCGAGCCGGAGGTTCAGCTTTTCCTTCTGGTTCAGCGCGACCCGGAGCCCGCCGCCATAGGAGTATTTGAAGTGGTGGAAATCGATGTAGTCCAGTTCGGGACCGATATTTCCGACATCGGCAAACCCGGCGGCCGCCAGCCGCCAGAAGAGAGGAACGCGGTATTCCGCCTGGATAACGGCGGCGTTCTTGTCGCGAAAGCGGCCCGCATAATAGCCTCGCATCAGGTTGGCGCCGCCCAGGTAGGACAGGCTTCGCAGGGGCGTCACCCCGCTGTTGAAGCTGCCGAAGATTTGCAGGGCCAGCACCTGTTGCTTATAGATGCGGAGGAAGCGGCGGAGATCGATCACATAATTGGTGTATTGATAGTTGGATCCGAAAAAAGGAGCGAAGTGATCGAAATAGAACTGCAGCATTACCCCCTTGTCCGGAGAGAAGGCATTGTTGCGTGTGTCGTAGGTGAGACTGAGCCCAAAGCCGGAGACATGGTAACCAAAGCGACCGGGGACGTCCTGCTTGTCGAAGAGACCATCCGGCTTGTAGTCGATGTTGAACACCCGCTGATACTCGTAAAGGACGCCGAAAAATAGATTTCGGGCGACCAGGAATTGGGGGTGTAAGTATATATAATACTGCTTAAATTTATATGATTCCTTGCTCGTGTCGGGCGCCCGTTTTCCAAGGCCCCAGAAGTTGTCGGGAAAGGAGCTGTAGGATAACTGTTCGTTCAGGATGAACCGTTCGCCGGGGAAGTAAATGGAACCATTTAAGGCCACTACAAACTGGCGGCGGGTAGTATAAAGTGCAAGGGCCTGGACGTTAGAAGTGCGCGGACCGTGTTGCTGTTGCAAAATCGCACGGTCCGCGCACGAATCCAATGTCCGCCCTTCGGAAGGGCTCCCTCCGATCGCTCCGGCTCTGATAGTCGTGTCGCGGCTTTTGAGATGGAAAGTAGCTGCGCTGGCAAGCCCTAAGGACCAGCCGGTTTCGATACTCCTGGCAATGATTGGCAGAACGAGAATAGGACGTATATTTGCCGGACTTTTTATCGTCAACGGCAGCTTTTCTACAGGAAGTGTTTTAAGGCTGTCGCGTTGGGCTTTTCCATACATGGGGATAAAATAAAGTATGAAAAAGCCAAGAAAATAGGTAAATTTTACATTTCTTAACGAAAGCAGGGGCAAGGGTGTAGTATATTTATTTATATTGATCGATAAAAAGGACGCAAATTAACGCCTAAAAATTTAATTTTCTTACATTTGATGCTTAATGAAGAATTCACAATTTGTTAAAATTCAACTAACCCAATACTCAAAAGCGCTGAAGCGGAAAGGGACGACCCTTCCTTTTCTTAAATAAAGCTAGCATTTATGAAAAAATTCGAAGTCCCCGATTTTGTCCTGGGAGATAAGCTAACAGACGAGCAATTTAACTTTTTCGACAAGTACGGAGTGATCATATTTAGGAATTTTCTGAATTCGGAGACCGTTCAATTATTCATACAAGAGCTCAACAGGATCGAAAAACAATGGCTGGATGAAGGGAAGGAGAAGGTAAATGGCATCCCCCTGAAATTCGGCAAGGATCAGAACGGCAATAAGATGATCCAGCGGATGTGCTTTCTGTCCCTGTACAGCAAGCCCCTGCACGAGATGCTGCAGGATCCGCGCGTCCAGTCCCTGGTGGGATTGCTGTATCCCTATGAAGGGAGGATCAGCGAGAATGAGAAGGATGGATTGATCCTCAACCATTACGTTCGCATGCCGGAGAGCAATTTCACCCAGATGGGTTGGCATACCGATAGCCCCCGCGACCTGTTCCTGGGGCAGAAGATCATGCCGATGCTGAATGTGGGCATCCACCTGGACGATACCCCTTTCGAGAATGGCGGTCTGCGCGTATTGCCCGGGACCCACAAGCAGGGCGTACTGCGCCTTCTCTTCGGGAAGAAATATTTCATCGACAATAATCCCGACCGCCGCGAGATCGGCTTCGATATTCAGGCCGGCGATCTGACCGTGCATGACGGCCGTATCTGGCACCGGGCGCAGCAGTCCCCGCTGTATGGCGAAGCCAGCCGCCGCCGGGTAATGTATGTGCCGATCATCACTGGGAAATATATGCCGAAGGACGAGCACAGCAAGACGCCGTTCTATCACCGGCTTGCCTCTAAAGTCCAAAACTAAAAATACTTGAAGATAAAGCCCGGATGCTCTGCGTCCGGGCTTTATCTTTACGCCCATATGGAATATGCTTTAATAACCGGCGCCAGCAAAGGTATCGGCCGGGCTATCGCCCGCGAGCTGGCGGGCCGTGGATTCAATGTCCTGCTCGTCGCCCGCTCCGAGGACCTGCTCCGGCAACTGGCAGCCGAGATCGCTTCCCGCTTTAAGGTTCAGACCGATTATCTGGCCATTGACCTGGCCACCCCCGAATCCCCGCAGAATGTCTTCGACTGGTGCCGCGCCCGTGGCTACGATGTCAGTATCCTCGTCAACAATGCCGGTTATGGCCTCAGCGGTTCCTTTGAAAGATACGGCCTTGCCGATCATCTCAATATGATGCAGCTGAACATGTCCACCCTGGTGGGTATGACCCGGCTCTTCCTGCCCGAGCTGCGCAAGCATAAAAAGGCTTATATCCTCAATATTGCCAGTTCCGCCGCCTACCAGGCCGTGCCCAAGCTGACGCTTTACGCGGCTACCAAGGCCTTCGTACTGGCCTTTAGCCGCGGGCTGCACCAGGAGCTCTACAAAACCCCCGTTTCGGTCACTTGCGTCAGCCCCGGCGCCACCGACACCGACTTCCCCAACCGCGCCCAGCTCGGTGAAAAAGGGATGAAAGCCGCCGAAAAATTTAACATGCCCGCCGAAACGGTTGCCTCGCTTGCTGTCAAAGGAATGCTGGCCGGAAAGGCGGAAGTCATCACCGGTTTTATCAATAAGCTTGGAGCCGCGATGGCCTGGCTCTTGCCGAAGACGATGGTGGAGCGTACGGCGATGAAGATCTATGAGTAGCACATGCCGCCCCTTTGTACATGTCGCCCCATTTTGCGTTGCCGTCCCTTTGTGCGTGTCGGCGCTTCGTGAATGAAGGCGCTGTCTTCACGGTGGCTACTGAGCTTCTTGGCCCGTTGATTAGCATGGCTGAATGGCTGAAGGTCGATCGTATCAATGGCTCCCATCCTGCGTTCGACACATTCATAAAGCTGGCGATGAGCGGCTCGTTCCATCGGATAAGCCAGTGAATTTGTTATGCTCAATTTTCAGTACCACTTTAACCGACAGGATTGTCACCTCCTCATTGGACGCCGCCTTGCCGCTCGACCGGCCTTTCTAAGGTAAATATTTTTTGCTTTCCGAGATTTTATACTATATTTGCAGCCCGTTAAATGGATGGCCTACAATCCTTTAATGATGGGACGGCCCCGTAGCTCAACTGAATAGAGCATTTGACTACGGATCAAAAGGGTTGAAGTTCTTTTTTGAGTAGTTTTTTTTCATCTTGGCTCTGTAGCTCAACTGAATAGAGCATCTGACTACGGATCAGAAGGTTTCAGGTTTGAATCCTGACAGAGTCACTGATTATCAAAGAGTTAAAAGGGATTGGTCTTGTAAAAAAGATTGGTCCCTTTTGCTTTTTCTGCCGTCTCCTGCCGATCTTTTTTGATGATATTTTTTGGATCAGTGAAACGGTGAACTTTTCGTTTCTGCATATTTGCTGCAACCAAAACCGCTGGGAAAGATTAGAGCGATTTTGATTCAGTTAAGTTAAGAATTTTCTGTTAACCATTTAGTACTTTTCGAATCGGGCCTCCAGGCGATTATGCCCTGCTTAAATGTCTGATCGAAATTCCCCATTACCTAATACTCTTCTTACAAGCAAAAGGTCGACAGCTCGAGCCCTTCATCTGCCGCAATTCCGACTTAGTCTGCATCAGCCAACGTCAGCTTGCTCATGCAGGACCGCGCCAAATCATAGATAATTCGTTCCGACACCCCACGCCCCGCTATAACTTTCTTCCCATCTGCACTTATTCAGCCAAAGAAATATTGTTATATTTACACCTAACGACTATGCCCAAGCCTGAAAAACTTACATTCCTTCAGCTATTACCTTTTTCGGGCGCATTCCTCGTCTTATTGGGTGTCTCAAAGCTGTTTGCTTTCTACTCCGTATTTGAATTCAATGTTGGACCGTATTTAGAATTTGGCGAGATATTAACCTCGTTTCTTGATACCATAATCGTTCTGATTTTCGTCCTTTTTTCAATGTTTTTGAACACTTTTTTATGGTCTAATAAAGAGAGTGACGAACGAAAGGCTGAAAGGGAGCAAATACTATCCGAAGTAAATCCTTTCAAACGGTCAGGGCGATACATCCTTTTTTATTTACCAAGCCTTTTTGGAGCTTTTATAAACCTGACGATATTCAATATACTATCAAAATTCTTCGATAATTCTTACAAATGGAGTGATGTTTGGATGTCATATGTGGTAACTGTGGCCTTCCTATTATTTTTGATTTTCTTAAATGAGATTGAAAGAAAACATAATCATTTTAATAGCAGTTTTTCAATCAGGATTTGGACCAATATTTTTATTTTCGGTATTATCGCTATCGGAGTTGTCTATTATAGAGGTTACAGGGAGGGAACAACATTAAAACAAAGAAAACTCTTTGTCGGAACGATTATTGAATTGGAAAATAACATAAAAATTAGATCCGATAGCTCCACTTATTACATTGGGAGTACAAAAAACTATATTTACATATATCATGAAAAAGATAGTATTGGAAAAAACGCTCAAACTGACCATGCTGTAGCGTTTGAAATTGACCAGTCGTGGCGCTGCAAATTGACCAGTCGTGGCGCTGCAAATTGACCACCCAGAGTAGGTTGGGGAAAGACAGTTGTTTGGGTTGCCATAAATGCTGAAGTTGGTTGTTCAACCAACCCAGTAACCATGGCGAATAAACCCATTACAATGCTTAGACTACGTCAGATCCTGCGATATTTTACGCAGGGGACCAGCAAGAAGCAGATCAGTGAGATCACGGGCGTGGCACGCAATACCGTTAAGCGGTATATCGGCCGGTTTATTTCCTTAAAGATGACCTATGAAGAGATCACGGCCCTCAGTGATCATGAACTGGAACAGCTTTTTATTGAGCCGCATCCTGTGCTACCCGATGCTCGCTTTGCGCGGCTGCAGGAGTTGCTACCGGAGATCGAGAAGCAAATGAAGCGCAAAGGAGTAACGCTCATCAAGTTATGGCAGGACTACTATGCGGCTAACCAGCCAGCCTATCAATACACACAGTTCAAGAAATATTATAAGTTCTACAGTCAGCGGGTCCGGCCGGTCATGCATATGGAGCACAAAGCCGGCGATAAGATGTACATCGATTTTGCGGGGGAAAAGCTATCCATTGTAGCGGCAGACACCGGGGAAGTGCAGAAAGTAGAAGTCTTTGCTGCTATTTTGGGCTGCAGCCAGCTGACCTATATTGAAGCGGTGGGCAGTCAACGCAAGGAAGATCTGATCGCGGCCTGTGAGAACGCCCTGCACTACTTTGGAGGTGTTCCGGCTGCCATCGTCCCGGATAATTTACGTTCAGCTGTAACGAAGAGCAGCCGGTATGAACCGGTGATCAATGAGACCTTTGCCGATTTTGCCGAACACTATGGCACGGTTGTTTTACCGGCCAGGGCCTATCGCCCGAAAGATAAGTCCTTGGTGGAAGGGGTGGTCAAGATCATGTACCATCGCATTTACAGCCGGATCGTTCCTCAGATATATCACAGCCTGGCTTCCCTCAATCATGCGTTACGAGAAGCGCTGGAGGCGCATAACAACGGTTCCTTAAAAGGCCGCAACTATAGTCGTAGAGACCAGTTTGAAGAGCTGGAGAGACAAGCGCTACGCCCCTTACCCGTCTATCGGTATGAGTACAAGCAACAGCAGCTTTGTACGGTCATGAAAAACGGGCATGTCTGCCTGGGACCGGACAAGCATTATTACAGTGTACCGTATCGATACATCGGCAAACGGGTCAAGCTGTTATATACTTCCACCCAGGTAGAGGTCTTTTACAAATATGAGCGCATTGCCACCCATAGCCGCCAGTACCGCAAATACCATTATACCACGCATCCAGAGCACCTGGCCTCCGCTCATCGCTACCTGAGTGAATGGACGCCGGAGAAGTTTATTGAAGAAGCCAGGGCTATCCATGAAGTGGTTGCCCGCTACATCATAGAGATCATCGAACGAAAACAACACCCCGAACAAGCATACAAATCCTGCTCAGGTATCCTGAACCTGAAAAGAAAGGTCGGCAGCGAACGATTGGCTGGCGCCTGTCGCAGAGCGCACAGCTTCGGTGTATACAACTATCCCATCATCGTTCAGATCCTGGAGAAGAAACTGGATCAGCTGACAGATGACGAAAAACAAGAGTTGCCCATGCCACAGCATGCCAACATCCGGGGCGAGAACTATTACGAATAAAGCATTTACTCACTTTTTAAATACAACATCATGAACACCACCACCCTCGACAAAATGCGACGAATGAACCTGTTCGGCATGTACAATGCCTTCAAGGCTAACATGGACACCCCTCGCAACGAGCCTTACACCGCTGATGAGATGATAGCCTTGCTGATAGATAGCGAATGGGATGATCGTCATAACCGGGCCATTGAAAGAAGCTTGCGCAATGCCCGCTTCCGCTATAAGGCCACCATGGAGCAAGTCGATTATACGGCTGGCAGGGGCATCGATAAAAACCAGGTCCACCGGCTGGCTGAAGGCTCCTTTATTACCAAATGTGAGAACCTGCTCATCACGGGCCCCACTGGGACCGGTAAAAGCTTCCTGGCATCTGCTCTTGGCCACCAGGCTTGCCAAATAGGCTTTAAAGTACTGTATGCCAATACCACTCGGCTACTCTCTCAGATAAAAATGGCTAAGGCGGACGGATCAGCTATGAAAGAACTCAACAAAATAGAGCGGCAAGACCTACTCATCCTCGACGACTTTGGTATCCAGCCCCTGGATCAACTGAGCAGAGCCTCCTTGCTGGAAATTATTGAAGACCGTCATGGAAAACGGACCACACTCATTACCTCTCAAATACCCATCAAACAGTGGTATGAAGTCATCGGCGAACAGACCGTGGCCGATGCTATTCTGGACAGGATCGTTCATAGCGCTCACCGAATCGAACTGAAAGGCGAGTCCCTTAGAAGGAAGTGGACAAAAAAACAGGTCGAGGAACAAAATTAAAAATCACCTATTTTTAACTACTCAAACAGCTCTTTCTCTCGCACTCAATTACACACCTACTCTGGGTGGTCATTTTGCAGCGCTACGCTATGGTCAATTAGAGCGCCATCTCCATAGTATTGTTGATGTAATTCCAATGTCAAGAGTGAAAATGCTTTCGCTCAAACATGTAAATTCAGAAAAACTGATACGTTGAAAAATATGCAGGTAATATTGATATCCCTGCAACCCTAGTCCCAGAGAACTACACCAGGCCGATACCGGCAAGATATACTGTTTTGGCAAAAGAATTCAGTTGTCCGGAAAGTGACGTAGTATCTGCCATAATAAGCAAGGGAGTGTCTCACAAAACAGACTTGCCGAATGAAAAGTGAGGTTTACAGGGCGCCGGCAACTTCCTTTCTAAAAGCCCCTTTCGGCAGCTGCCAATTGGAAAGAATGATCGGCGCATTAAAGTAGTCTAATGCTTGATCCACCCAAAATTGGTCGAGATCCGTCAATGGCGTACCAGCAGTCACGGTATCTATAATGTTTCTTTGGGAATACAGGGTAAAATTTAGCTGCTGCTCTGTGGCTGCCAGTTTTCTGATCTTTCTTGGATCGATAGCAGCAATGGTTGCCCAAAGGTCCGGGTCACTAAATATGCACATCTGACAGCTACATCGGTTCCAGCCCAGCATATAAGCAGGATGTGGTTGGATATGCCACTGGGAAATGATTTCCCAAACGGCAGATTCAGGCCATTCTAGGATCGGACGCCAGTGGATCGCCTTTCGCGTCTTTGTATTAGCTTTATACAGCTCAACATCCAAATACTTGCTGCGGGCGGGGCTCTCTTCCCTTCGTTCACCGGTAAGCACCATCAGGCAATGTTGATACAGGGGATGATGGGCGACTACGCTATGTAGAACGTCAATCTTAACAGTAGAACTGCACCACCTGGTCAGAAGATTAGAAGAGACTGCAGGAAACTTCAACCGGGTGTTTATAGCGGTCTTATCGGAAGGAACCCGAAAAAACCGGCCGGCAGGCTCCCGTTGATAGAGAATATCTTGGCGCGGCTCTCTGTTGCGGAATATTTCGCGGTAAATGCCGCCTTCTCGGTAAGAGAAAAACAATGAAAGCCCCATGGCATCCGCAAAAGCTTTGCAATAGGACTTCGTACACGGCCAATCGAATAGATTCGGGCCTCCCCCGTCAACGTCATGGTGATGAAGATGAATGCGGCGCCTGTCAATGCCTTGCTCCAGTAGGTATAATACCATAGCAATACTATCCTTTCCTCCGGAAAAAGCTACGATGATGGGAAACGTTCCATCCCGGATATAAGGCAATATTTGTTCATCTTGAGAACTTTGAGAATTTTTCATATACTTATTGTCGTGCGCAGGTGAAGTAGGTGAGTTTCGATCTACTGGATGGCGTAACCAGGTAAACTTCGAATGAAACTATGACGTTCGTAAGCCGTTATGCATCTCGCTTTAAAATAGGAGAAGTCATCCTCTGGTCGGCTTTGGCTCAGTAGCCATGCCTTTATAAAAGTTATGGCATCAACGTCTTCTTCCAGGTATGCCTTTCCTCTCGACTTATAAGAGAATGATGTTATGTTTTTTGAGATGCCAAGCAAATCCAATGCATGCAAAGGCACTTCGAGCCATGCGTGACCGGGATCTTCATGAAAAATAAAGCACTGTGGCAATTGCTTGCTGCTATCTTGAACAGACATATAAATTGGTTAAATGATTAGGAAAAAACGGGCATGGTCTTAACGGCAACCCGTCATAGAAGAATAATACTCATTGCAGGATTGGCAATACCCGTTTGCTGTAGGTTCCTCCGCCCAGCAGTCCATGCAGTACAGCGATTTTGCATGCCATTGATTTTGGGCAGAATTCCGCCAATATCCAGTTTCCTTAAGTATGTGCGGGAATTTGATGTTTCCCATCTGATCAATAATTGAGACAACCAAATTGAAACAGTGCTCCACGCTGTCAATATTGACAAACTCGTGAGCAGTGTGGGGGTTAAAATAGCCGCAACTTACATTTGCTGCAGAGCAGGATAGACCAAGATCCTTTAGAGCCATTACGTCGGTCATCAGACCGCTTACCATTTGATAGTTGAAGACATCAAGCAGTGGGCCAATCTGAAACTGAAATTTGGAACTCGATAGCTCGATTCCAGAGGCGTCAACAACAAAATCTTCATTCCCTTGCCTGTCACATTGCAAGACAAAATTGCAATTTTCAAAAAAGGTCATGTCGGCTTCATAGCTGCCTTCACATCCGGTTTCTTCGTCTCTGAAAAAAGCGACTTTGATAGGATCAATTAATCGTAAACACTCGAGTGCCATAAACACCCCTACTTTGTCGTCTCCGCCAATTCCAGTCTGCATCATTGTAGCCTGATTAATCCCGATGATATTTCCACCAATCGGAACTGCTGTCAGGTCCTCGACAATGTCGTGAACAGTATCCATATGTGCGACCAGGCAGGGGTAGCCATCAGCCTGCCCTTTAGTGACATAAATATTCCCTTTGTGCGTATAAAAGTTACAGTCCCTGATCGACTTTACCTCGCGGATGATTTTTGCAAACATCCTGAATTGTTCGTATGAGACGGTTTGAACTTGTAATATTTCAATTAATTTATGCAGGTTCATGGTAAAATCTTTTTAAGCCCGTTGCAAGTCGTTGAGAGCATCCTTATGATAGATCTCTCCATCAAGCAATACGGAGTCACATTTCAAAATATAAGAATCGTGCACGTCGCTCCAGATGCAATCAGATTTCAGGTGGGTTACAGTGTCGTAGTCGGACCAAACGGTATCTTCGACGCGATAAAAGCACCCATTAACCTCAGAAATTCCCGAATCACGATTCCACCAAACCTGGCCACCTATATTAGCTGTGTTATCGAAATGGGTCCAATCCCCGCTATGAATGCCATGGGTGATGAGCACCGCATCCTCTTCGTCTAACGAGCAATCGTCTATTTCATCCCAATATTCCCCCATCCTCGTACCATCAGAATTCGCATAAGTAAATCTTCCACCCTCGTAGTTTTTTAAGCTTCCGTTGTCGCCGTAGGTAAACGTATCGATGTATGGATAAGAGCTAAAGGCAGTATCGGTCCTTACAACAAAATGCCTTATTACTTCCTCACCCTTCTCGTTAATAAAAACGTCTTTATCGTCTTGTGAACGGTAGTCTTTTTTATGCCACCAGCCGCTGTCGACGGCATAAGCGATAAATAGGTCGTACATAAAATCGCTGACGACATAAATTCTGTCCATCAAGGTGATGTTGTCTTCTAAATACCAAACAAGGGCTCGACCACAAAGTGCTCCTTCTCCGTTTAGCAATATGAGGATACGAAGGTTCTTGCAATACTTATAGATATCTAAATAGTCACCATTCCCGTTCATGCAGCTGTTATTCAAGCTACCACCACCAGGTGCTATTTCCATATCATATATCAATGGAATATCACTGTATGCCCTAATTTGGAAGGAGAGATTATCGGAAAATTTTGCCTTATACGAATTGGCAAAACCTTCAAAATCAGAATCTTTGAAAAACCTCAACGCCTTTTTTGTAAATAATTTCCGGATAACCTTGGCAGGTTTTCCATCCTGCCTCCCCTGTCTGGACCATTGACCATCTTCATTGTATTTTAACTGTCGGTCTGCCGGTAAGTAGCTGATATTTCCATCTGCTCGAAGAGAGAGATAGTTGACCTCGTCGGTGGTCAGCATCAGTCGGTATGAAGGATAGTCAAGATATTTCGCTCTGTATAGTAACCGGGCAATCTTACTTTTAGACCGACTAAGGAAATCTAAAAAGGAATCTGAATAGGTAATCATAATGAGTATTTAATATTGTGGTAAAGAATTTTCATCCGGCTTTAGACTACTATTCACTTGGGAGGACCACGTAACGGGGCCGCTCCGTCCGGATGGATGGAAAGATTTTGCATAAAACATTTTTTGAATTGGAGAATCCTGACGAACGGTAGGATGATGAAAAGAAAGTGGGTTAGCGCCTATCCTTGTATGCTTTGCCATGACCCAAGGCAAGAAGTCTCTTTGCAGCCAAATTGAAATCTTTGTTGCATTCTAAAAAGGCGTATACGCGATGTGGGCTGTATCCCTTGTCAGCCTCGAACATTGAGTTCGTTGTGAAAACTTTGAATAGCCTCAGTTCGTGGTGGAAATCTCCGGAGGTATCCTTATCCGTATCACCCGGACGCCGAAAGTAGGTTCGAGGGCCAACCCGTCGTACCAGTATCCAGCCGTGCCGTTGCAAGCAATCGATTACCTCGTCAGTTTGATCGTAGGCAAGAAATGGGTCATCTTCAGGGGACTCTTCTTTTATCAAAGACCTTGGAGGTGCCGGCGGCGGATCTGGTTGATATTCATTAAAAGAACGGGCAGCTTGAATAAGCAACTGCCTTTCGGTCGGGTCAATTGTCGGTATACTTCGAAGATCATTGCGGATAAACTGGTAACCATTAGTGGGAGGAACGATAATAATACCACCGTTTGATCGGGTTTCCAGGAGAGTCCTGGCCAGTCTGTTGGGGTGAAAGATCAGCTCCTCCGGGGTGCTGGGACGCTGAGCGAGGATCAGGTTTCGACCTACATCCAGACATCGGTAGTAAATATGATATCCGCCGTTCCTGGTAGAGGCTATTACGAGGCGCCGGAGCAGACCTGGAGCACCCGCCCTAATAGCGGCACAAAACCGCTTCATGAGAGTTCCGGAAAGATCATATTTACAATCAGCATCCAGGCCCTCATAATCTCCGCTTATCTTTCCGCAGACGATAGCAACGCCAAATATGTCTGGTTGATCGAATACATGGATGATTTTGCGGTCAGACATAAAATATTGCTGATATTTTCGCCAGTAACCCGGCGGTCTTTTTGTCGCCAGTACGGGCACGACGGATAGTCCTAAGGATTTGTACCCCAGGGCTGCCTGTGATAAGTTGGACATACCATATTATTTAAGGGTGAAAGCCGTCTAAACGCCAGCAGAAATCGGTTCAAGGTTAGTCAACCGAGATCTCCAGGCGCTCCGGTTCGATATCGAAGGCATTACCTTCCTGATCAACAACCGTGACATATTGGTAATGGGTGCCTGTAACGTGTCCATCGAAACCGTGTTGATGAAGGTCGGAATCAGTAGGGTCAGGCACATGCACGGCTTCTTCCAAGCGGATAGGATGGCCGTTTTTGTCTTTTACAAGTTCCGCATGAATAACCTGGCTGATGACAGTAAAGGAACCGCTTCGGTAAGTCCCCCGGGGCAGCGTGGATTTCATGGTGGCTGCCAGGGCCTCTTCTACGGATACTGCAATGATGCAAACGGTGCCGGTCATAGTCCACTCAACGGGCACTTCATACCGAAACAGCGCATCGGGGTGGTTTAACATCTCTTCGTTCGGCGCAATTGGATCGATTGGTTTCATAAAATCATTTTTTGTAATTAACAATTGTCGACGGAGCCTCCTATCTCAGGGATTCGTAGGCGGCGATGACTTTTAAGCTCATTTGCGTAGCTTCTTCCTGGCGATCAAGGTTCTTGTCCGGATGCCACTGTTGAATTAACCGTCTGAAAGCGGATCTTATTTCCGCTTTGGTGGCATTGGGGCTTACACCTAAAATCTCGTGTGCCGTCATGTTGTGACGTTCAAGGATCGCTGCGGCCTCATCTTTGGACATGCGTTGATGGAACGCCTCTCGCCACTGGTCTGCACTCCCAAATCCATCGGACGTATCGTAGGTCTTGTACCCATCCAGGAACCCTCTCTTTTTTGGCATAGTCAGGCTTTTTGAAGGTTTACTTCCATAGGTTGCTCGTGACAAGGCAGGTCAAGAGCGATCAGGTGCTTACATTTTCGGTGTCGTTTCCAACCGGGGCAGCTGCACGCCCAAAACCGGCGCTTTTTATTTTGGGAGATGATATAGACTCTGTCGGAGGTTTCGCTTTTTACCTCAAAGCGGAATTGCCATTGGTGGTTGTCGGGCAATGCTACATCTGCCGATATGCGAAGTGTAGGTAACATAGTTGTATACATTGATGGGTAAAAAAATAGGGGCAACCTGATGCAGGTGCCCCATGTTGGCTAATGAATGGGCTGGATGAGGATCGGGTTATTTGTCGATCACGATCACTATTGCGGAAGCGCTGGTTCCACTAGAGCGGAATGTTTTGTCTTCTAATTCGATGACCTGGGAATCCAGGCTGGAAACCCAACTTCTGAACCGCTTCTCCTTTGTTCCATCTGCAAATTGGCAGTGCATCGAAGCAATGGAAACAAGCCGTCCACCCGGTTTTAACCGAGCATACATGGCGGTGATATGGTCGATGTCCTGATTTTTAGAAAAGGGAGGATTGGCGACTATCCGGTCGTAAAGCAGGGAAGAATTGCTGGTCAGAAAGTCGGCCCCCATAACATCCACCGATTCTATGCTTTGCAGTATAGCTTGAAAAGCGGGATGAAGCTCATAGCAACGAACATTCAGACGGGGCTCCTTTCTCAACAGCGCGTGTATGATTGCTCCCTGACCCGCACTGGGTTCAAGGATGGAGAGATCAGGGCCAGAAATGCATGCCAGCTCAGCAAGACGATCCGCCAACTCAGGCGGAGTCTCGAAAAATTGGAGCTCCTTTTTAATATTTCGTTTCTTGCCATTAGCAATGTCGCGAAAAGGCTCTGTCGGATCCTCGCGGAAAATGAAAGCGGCGGTTTTCCCTCCTTTCCATTTGCCTCCGATTTTTTCTAGTGTGGTCTTAACCTCCAGATAGAGGTTTCGGTCAAGCTGGATAGGAGGAAGCTTTATGGAATTGCCTTGTATGGTACAGGCTTGGAGGACTTCAGTGACGGTATTCATTGCTTAAAAAAATTGAATGGTTGGAAAATAAAAGGGCCTGCCCTTTCGGACAAGCCCTTTTGGTTAATGAGTACAGGCTACTATCTCCAATTTCACGCGGAAGGAGAGACAAAATGTAAAAAAAAACCGTATCGGTGATTTGCTGAAAGAGAAAAATTAAGCTGCGAGTCTATTCTTTAGGCTATGAAGACCGGCCAGCTTCTTTTTGAGATTCTTTTGCCGCTTCTTGGCAATGGTTACCTGACCCTTTTCAATACTAGATACGTCAATACCTGCCCCTGCCGCCACCTGATATAAGAATTCGGAGGTAAGATCCCCGGGATTCGCCGCCATATTGTGGCGTAAAATGGCCTGCCGCACCATCCACGCGACGAGTTCTGGATCCATGGTAGCGAATTTTTGGTAAATAGCGTTGAATTTGAGTTCACTGACCTTTTTCTTCGGAAATAGTTTCTTTAGTACCGTCGTCTGCTGCTCTCCATAAAGTTGAGAATAGATGAAAAAGTGCGCTGTAGCCACATCTGCCGGACCGGCGGGCTTTGCATCCTTACCAGTCTTCATCATTTGTTTAAACAAGTCGTGAATTTTGGCAAACACCTTCTCCCGGTCGAGCTCCTGGTTACGGGATTCCCGCCGTTTGCAGGTCTCCTCATGGTTGTCGATCATTTCAGCAGTTGCCGAGCCATCTTTTACGGCCTCGACCATGGCTTTATTGGTAACAACAGCAGCGGTTGGAACTGATCTACTATATACCGATTGAACAGTGGGGACTTCTTTATGGAAGATAATGGGAGCAATTTCGCTTTCCCGTACCAAAAGGCCGGTAAGTATTTTCCCTTCAAGCACATCCGCCTGAAAGGCTGCGATTTTGGCTTCATAGGACTCTAAAGCCGCCGCATAGGCTTCTTCATCGGTGCTGGGCTCCGTTTGCCCCTCCCAGAATTTCGGAAAATCTGTAACAATAGGCTTTACGGGCTCCGCACAAGTCTTTACAGAGTAATAGCTGAAGCGGGGTAGTTTTGCAGCATCTGGCAAACTCTCTAACCGGAGTTCCATTACCCGTGTCGGTTGGCCGTAAAACACCAATGCCTGGGGTTTTGTCTCCTCATAGGCAGTGCGAAGCTTTAAAATGAAGTTCGCGTTGCATTTGCGGTTGAAGCATTCGGTTTTCAAGCAAGTGCTATTAGGCTCAGATTCCGGAAAAAAACTCAGGACAACGGCAGAGTTATGCGGACAAGCAGTACAGGCCACTACCCCTTCAAGCAGCGCGGGATCTGTGGTGTCAAAGGGGGCATTTTCCAGACTGTATCTGTACTGATCGAGCGTATCTTCCAGGTGATACAAGGTAAAGTCTTCTTCTTCCTTCCAATTGCAACAGTACTCACTAAAAAAGTCCTGCTGGGATTCGGCAGACAAGATAGCAATATCAAGAGCCTGCTGAATGGTAAAAATATCTTCTAAAAACATTTCCTGAATGGGATCGATCAGGTCGTTAAGTCGCATTCTACCATAAACATATCCCTTTGTCTTTCCGATCCTCGCAGCGACTTCCTCTACAGTACCGTAGTCAACGAGCATTTCAGACACAAGCTCGGCTTCCTCCATAGGGTGCAGATTCTCGCGGAAAGCATTTTCCGCAAATCGAAGTCGTCTTGCCTCGGCGTCCGGCACATCACATATCTTGGCAGGTATATCTTTCAACCCCGCCATTCCAGAAGCCCTATACCGACGTTCTCCAGCGATCATTTTAAACCGGCCGTCCGGCTTTGGCTGCAAGAGAATGTCCTGTAGCACACCGTTGAGTTTAATGTTCTCAGCAAGTTCTGCTAAACCGCGTTCCTTGAAATGTTTGCGGTTTTTTGGATCAAGGTCGATGAGGTGGAGCGAGACCAACTGTGTTTCCGGAATCTTTGGTAGCATAATAGCCAGAAGTTGATCTAACGAGTCAGGAACTGTTGTTTCAGATGGTGACGCTTCGGTCAAAGACACTGTGCTCTTTTTCTTTTTTGTCATACAAATTGTGTTTTATGATTAGTAAAAAATGCAACTCGCTATATTGATGGACTAATGTTGCTGAAGGAACTCACGAGCAATACGAATAGCCTGGGGGGTAAGCTTCCGTTGCCATGCTTTGTTCGAAGGTGACCACACGAAGCCTTCGTGCCGCAGAGCCTTACAGGTATCGGCGGGTGGCTTGGCCGGAAAAATAATCTGAATGCGGTCGAGCTCATAGTTCTGAACCAATTGGCGTCCGTTGATCTCTTCAGTGATATTTCCTACAGTGTCAGCCTTCAACTGCTTTTCCTCCAGCTCTTTTAATCGGCCACTGAGCCTCCGGATTTGGGCATTGTTATTACTTAGCTGATAGGGCTTGAATCCAGTTCGTTTTGCCCAGTCTGGCGTTAAGAGTTGATTAATCTGTGTTTTTGTAAATCCCAGGTCGCCTAATTGCTCATTGAGGTTCTCGCCGTTTTTTCGGATCAGTTTGTTGGCTGCGACCATGATCCGTTGGTATCGCATCCGCTGCTGAAGATTGAGCCGGACACGCTCCAGGTCACTCGTTTTAGGTTTTAGTCCCTTAATAATGGCTTTTAGAGCCTTACTTCGCCAGGATCTAAAATTGTTATAATGATTATCCGCCCAATTGGAACGCTTTTGCATCCTGGCGGCTGGGAAATTGGATGGCCCGGCGATAAACCAACTGACGACATTCGAATGGCTGGATAGCCATGCCCTTAACAGCGACGTGTACTTATGGATATACCGGATATTGATAGCTTCGAGTTCATCAACAGGCATATCTGGCGGTGCCGCGTTTTCAATTTGCAGAAGGTCATCATTTAGCTCTGCTGTGAATTCTTTGATGGTGGACTCTCCCATACGCTCTGGTGAGGATGAAGTACCATAGAAGGCTTGTCTGGCCAAAGCACGTAAATGATCTAAACTAACAGTCATAGCAAAAAAATTTAATAGAGGCCCTATCCCGTCATAATAGAGCTTGCCGATGGTGAATAATTAAAGAGGTGCGTTGAAAGGTGTGCGACAAGAAAGGTCAATCCTCCAATGCCCGGTTGCGAGTCGTTCGGATGGCCTGAGAACCATACTTTTCGCGAATTTGTTCCATGGTTTTGTTGCCGCCGCGAGTAATCCTGAATTCTTCAGGCCTGTAGTACCACTTAATTTTTTTGGAAGCGAATTGGAGTCCTGCGGCCTTAAGCGTTTCTTTAACAGGCCGAGTATCGCCGGACACCCATATCCAATGACCGCAGAGCTCAATGTCAATACCCGGCAGGTGGATGATCTTTTCGATTACTTCCCGGTACTTTTGGGAAAGGTTCATTTCCTCCTCCAACTTTTCTTTTTCCATATTGGCAGCCTTGAGGATGTAGGCGCAGGCGTAGGCATATTCGCGGTTGATGGCTTGCATTGTTTCGGTATCACCGCCGCGATCCGGATGGTTTTTCATGGCCAGATCGCGATAAGTCGCTTTAACCTCATCCAAGGTTGTGCAGTGTTTGAAGTAGATCATATAAAAGATATTTTAATGAAACATTGTAGGCGGATCCGTTGGGGACATAGGTCGCCCGCAGCAACAATTAAATTGCTGCATATCATCATACTAAGAAAGAAGGTGGATTATCTTACCGGACTAGCAAGGTTATCGAGCCCCTTGTAATGGGAAAGCAGGTAGTGCTTATTGTCGATGATACCATAGAGCTGATGAGAGACAAGGTTATTGTCGCGGTCAAAATCGGAGTTATTAAAGGCAAGTACTTTGAAGCCAACGTCCGATTCCTTTCTTATGGCGTATAAAAATGTTCTTATATGGTTTTCATAACCATAGACAGATTCGTAGAAACATACGGTATTAATGGGATGCCGGGCGCCGTCGGCACTTCTGGTGGAAAAGTTGACCAGGTCGATCATCGTATCAGCCTCAATAAATATACTATTTCGGTCATCGGTGTATTTCGATCGCTGGTCGATACAAAGCCGGATGTAGGTTCTCGGCTCAGTATCGGTATCCTTCTCAATTCGCCTTATAACTAGAAATGCGGATAAATCTTTATCCTTTCTTGCTTTGAAGAACATGGGGCTTTCGATCTTCATAATAGTATATTTTATTTTATAATAATTATTGCCGTCATCATTACGAACGGCGAAAAACAAAAGCGCCACACACCCCGGGGGCCCCTTCCCCCTTCCTACATGCTGTGGCGTACAAAGCCCAAAACGAGCACAAAAGCCCAAGCAGGGCGCGAAGCCCAACGCACGCACCAACCCGTTTTAGGAAAAGGGGGAAGGGGGTGGGGTGTATTTTTGTGGCGCTTTTTCGCCGTTCGTGATGATCGGCTTGCCTTTTACACTAGCTTGTATTCCAGGAGTTGTTTAATACTTTCGGATGAGAAGTGGTTTCTCAGTTCGTAGGTTTTAAGTACTAACTAGAATAGCTTAATTTGATTGTTCTGGTGGACAGGTAGATATTCCGGTTAAAGGGAGCCACCGGTTCCGCACAAACAGAGCCATTGATTTCCGGGAAGAAAGCGGCCCTGTAACAGGACGTATTTTGAAGAACTAAAATTAGTGGTTTTTCTTCTTTCTCAGCGACTCTCCTTTTAATTCTATTTTATGTGCATGGGCTGCCAACCTGTCCATTATAGCGTCGGCGAGCGTTGGTTCGTTGAGGTATTCATACCAGGATTTTACCGGCAACTGAGAAGTGATAATGGTTGCGCCCTTTCCGTACCGGTCTTCCAGGATCTGCAGCAGCGTAAGCTTCATGTTATGTTCCAGCGGCTGTAATCCAAAGTCGTCTAAGATCAGCAAAGGCGTCCGTGCGATCTGGTTCAGCCATTTGATGTAGGAGCCATCCAACCTCGCGGTAGCGAGGGCTTCAATAAAGCGGTTCATAGAAAAATAGAGTGTCCGGTGACCAAGGGTACAGGCCTGGCGCCCCAAGGCGCAGGCCAGATAGGATTTGCCGCACCCGGTCGAACCGGAGATGAGTATACTTTCTGCCTTTTCAATGAACGTGCAGTCGCAGAGTTGTATGAGTTGTTCCTTCGTAAAACCCCGCGCAGGGTTGGCCTGTACTTGTTCGGGGAGTGCATGATACCGCAGCTTAGATAGGCGAAGATATAAATGAGTTCGCTGCTGCAGGCGGAACTGCGTTTCGGCATCTGCCAGCATGGCCAGCAAGGTGTGCGTCTCCGGTTGCTGGTGGATAGGCTGTTCTAATACGGCCTGATAAAGCTTAGCCATACCGTTTAACTTTAATTCCTGTAATTGCTCCATGGTACTTTGTGTGTTCATATACTATGCATATTTGATTGATGGTGAGATTAATTATAGGCCTGCGGTCCACGAAGATTGCCGTGCTCGGGCATAGTGAATAAGGCCGCCTGATCAGGAGCTTCGAGCTTATCCAGATTATTTACCAGGATATTGTGAAGGGTCCGGTAGCTATAACTGCTGCCGGCAAGCGCTCTTTTACAAGCAGCCTCCAGGCGGAGCGGGCCGTAGGCCCGGGTAAGCCGCAGTATCCCGAGGCAACCGTTATAGGTTTGTTCGGTAAAATGCTTTCCTTGCAGGACCTTCTTAATGTATTCGTGGGTATTAGGACCTGTCTTACGGGCCTGCTCCAAAAAATAGTCGCCATCCCATCCCCGTTGCTCGAAGTAGCGCTGGTGCCCTTCTGGCATATGATCCTTGCTGGTGCTGTAACCATGCTTTTTATATCCTCGCTTATGGATAGCAATGCGTTTATGTTCATAGTAGACTTCGACGGTATCGCTGTCGTAGACCGCTTTAACAGACTTTCCGATGTAGTTGAACGGTACACTGTAATGATGCCAGTCTTCGCCCAATGTGATATGATAGTTCTTTTGAACCTTTGCCTGGGCGCTATGCTTCATAACATATTGATCAAAAGGCAGCGGTTGGAGCACTTCCTTTTCTTCCTGGGTAAACCGGTCATGCCGGCTATAGGACCTCTTCTGGAACAGGCGATGGTGATGAAGCTCCAGCTGTTGTCGGATGGCCAGGTTGAGTTCTTCCAGGCTGAAGAACACCTTATCGCGTAGCGGAGCATATATACGGCGGTAGGCAATTTTAACCTCATTTTCTACCGGCGCCTTATCTCTGGGTTTGGCGACTCTTGCTGCCAACAGCGTAATGTTATTGTGCAACGCCCATTGCTGCATCATCTCCGTAAACAAAGGTTCATACCGGCAGGTCCTGGTCACCACCTGCCGCATATTGTCATACTTCGCACTCTGGGGAACACCGCCAAAATAAGCCAGGCAGCCATTTAAAGCCCGGACCACCAACGGCAGTGATGCATTGTGCAGGGCCTCCACGTAGCAGTAATCGCTGTAGGGCAGAACGCAGATCAGTACCGGGCAGAAAACCATCTCGCCGCTCTCCCTGTTTACATATCCCATCGGATCACCGGCAAAATCAACCATCATGATCTCCCCCGGATGGTATTCAAAGTGCATGGTAGCGCCCAGAATCGCCTTCTGCTGGCCCATAAGTTCGCAGAACTTGGAGTACTCATAGCCTTCCGGATAGGCCTTTTTATATTCTTCCCAAAGCAATAGCCGGGTAACTCCGGGACGGGTCAGTTCAGACAAAAAATAATCCATTCTGCCCTTAAAATCAGTTAACCGGGCATCAGGTTGCAGTTGTTTGGCTTCGGCATATACAATGGCTGACAGATCCTCATCATCTAATTGCTGGAGCAGCTCAAGGCTATAGCCGCTGGCCGCGAAGCGTTCTGTATACTGTTTAACCGTATTACGGGAGATATGCAGCTGACGGGCAATGTGCCGACCAGATGCGCCTTTTTGTAGTTGTTGGAGAATCGTACGTATAATCTGCATCGATACAAGTTTATTGGACATCCTGCTGCTTTTTAGGCTGCAAAACAATGTCTTATTATAAAATCTTGTACGTGCTGTCCAGGGTGGCTCTCTTACGCCGGAATGTCAGTCGGCGATTGCTGAAAGGGTGGCTCTGTTTGCGTGGAATCCAGTTTTATGCCGCCCACTTTAAGTGGCTCTCTTTGCATGGAACAGGTGGCTCACTTTCCGTGGAATCAATGGCTCTGTTTGTGCGGAACCGGTGGCTCAGTTTGACGCGGAATATCCAGACAGGAGATAAATTTGGTGGAAAAATTAGCACGGCGAATCGACGCCGGCAGCGAGGGATGTATAATTCTACGTTGGCATAATCAGTGGGAAAACGGAAGATTCGTGCCCAGGCATCTACTGACAGAATTCTAATCTACTTATGGCCACCTATCAATGGCCGAAGGTGCTTTGCGAATTCCAGCTCAATTAGTGGAATGTAAACTTTGGCGTCTTTCGGGAATGGAAAACATGAAACTCTTATACCAACTACTTTTATTTTAAATCCAAAGCCCTCAGCTTAACAGCGGGATACCAAGCCATGTCTGATTCCGAAACCCAGGACTTGTCAACTGCCCTATTTATGTGAACACATAAATAGGGGTCCGCTTTCAGATGATCGGCATACGCCTTCACTGCACTTAGGTCGATCATCAGCGTACATCCTCTAGATGATGGCCGCATTTGACGGCGTAATTCATCGAATGGACCAACCCATTGTTGCAATCTGGGATTGCCACCAACCAGATCGCCAATCGCAGGAATTACCATCGCTTCAGTCCCCCCTTGCCTTCCCCGAAAATCCGAATCCGACGCTACAATGAAGGGGTAGAAAAGATGGTGTCTTTTTTGCCCTGCCGATACATCCCCAAAAATTGTCGCAAGCTCCGGTTCATACAGTTTTTCCCTACGGATATATCCGATATGACCCTCAAGATAGGTTAGCAAAGAACCCAAATCTTCACCTTTCTCAACAAATATAACGGATACGTCCACATAGTTTGTAAACAATCCACTTCTCGAATTCGTCCTGACCTCGCCTTTCTCAAATACAGTAAGACGTCCCGGAGCTCTCCTTAAAAATTCGTCGATTCGTTCGTCTAGGTCAGCAAACGCCACGAAAGACGCAGGATCGGGATCCTTTCCTGACCAGTTTACAAATTCAGGAACCGGAGTCAATTGACGATTGATGGAAGAAGGATCATAAAGACGAAACAAATATTTTAACCAATATATTTCTTCCTCTGAATAAACTCTTTGAGCAATTCGCTTTGAAAAAACCCTGTTGATGCCTGCCTGAACCGCCTTAAAAAGCGGCCCATTGATCTCAAATGGCTCGTTTCCCGACGGCTTGTTTATCCGCCGATGTGTCTCTATTTCCTCCTTTCGCAAACTGGCAATATTGAAACCATCCGCTTCAAGTTCCGTGTAGAGGTCATCATTAAAAGGAGGCGCTTCAACGTCATTCAGTTCCTCTATCACCACTTCCTGGTAGTTGCTCAGCACAAACGATTCAAAAGCACGTGGAGGCTTTATGATTGTAGGCACCTCGACAAGTGGCACCCTGTTGGCCCGGATGGCCAGGTCCACGATATCCATGGGAACCTGCCCTCCCTGGGTATGAAGCGTTTCAATCAATTCTGAAAGACTTTGACGAATATTAAAATGTTCAATGGAGAACAATGGTACAAGGTGTCTTAAAATAGGATGAATATCCATCCCGTTGTGCACAACGCTCTGCAGCATGACAATGAAATGCTCGATTGTATTTGCTTCCTTGTTTTGCAAATCGTTTTCCGCAAAGGCCGTTATTTGTACAGTAATATGTGGATATAGGCGTACCAGGGCACCCAACGCCAGTTGCCGAATACCCACCAATGGATATTCGAAAAGCCCGATCAGGTATTTAAAGATCGCTTGTTGTAGACCGGCGGACGACACGTAACTCGTAATGAACTCTGTATTAACATCTGAGGGCGGGAGTCCCGCTGCAAGTTTCTCATTAAAATTGTAATTCCAGCTGTAAAGACCTTCAAAAAATCGAGGATTTCGGAAGCGATCAGCAAACGGAACAATCTGCTTGTAAACATAATAGGGTATATCATAGGCCCTATCGACATGCCAATAGTAAAAGCCTTTCAAAAACCAATGATTTGCCTCGTCAGGCATACATTCATAAGCAAACGGTATAAGCTCATCATACCACTTATCCTCACCATATCCAACCTGGAAGGATGCCTCAAAAGCCTTTTTGAGGTATTCCCTGGCTCGATCACGATTATATGGAATAAGGCGCCGGGCTATCTTTAGGTACACTTCAACCCCCAAATTGTCCCCCAAATATCGACCTCCCAGGACAGCCAGGTTTTCGACACGTTCAATACTAATGGTATCGATCAGAGCAAAAAGGATGCGGCCTTCTGTCTCATATCGCCCCTGCCGATGTTCAAAAATTACATTTCCGGCTACCTGATTGATCATTTTTGATATTACATCATTGTCATCTTCTGTTAAAAAGTCAGGTAAGCCTCTCGAAATAAACAACCTGGATTCCCCTAATGCCCTGGCAAATACCTCAACTATACGAAATCTGCTTATAGTACCTTGTGTTGTGATTTCTTTGAGCGAAACGATCAGTTGCCGCTTGAGAGTAGCCCCCGCTTGTACAAAAAGCGATTGTTCTGTGGGGCTCAGAGCTTCAAACCGGTCCCGAAAATGGTCAATGACCATACCGTAAAGCTTTCGCCACTCGAAATGAAGATTTCTCAGCCTCCGCTTCAGCCGTAATTGATCTAAATACGATTCCACTTCACCAGGCGATTTCTCGGACAAATTGGCCATTTCTTCATCGGCAGCATCTGTCCGACGAGGTATGTCCTTGGCTGATACGTCTGTTTTGTTTGGAACACCAGCAGGTGCGGGGGATTCCGGCTGATTCGGTCTGACCGGGTCTTGATGTCTGACCAGGAAAGAGAATTCCCGGCCGGACGCTTCGAGTATATGATTGATCGCCTGAATTTTACCCGGCATCCCATATTCTATGCTAAAGAGATACGAAACTTCTTCGTAGCAGTCATTTATAAATTTATTATCGGCATCGGTCGCAATCCTTTTGAAAAAAGCCTCATAAATTCTGGACAATTCATGATCGCTGCTACTTTTAAAGCCATCCCATTTATCGGTCGTTTGCACCAGGGCCCACACGAACGGAAGCTCGTCCACCTCGCAACGGCGTACAATTGATGTAATGACGATCAATAATGCCTCGTCTCTGCCAATATATTTGTCGTCCCTTGTTAAAATCTCAAAGGAAAGACCTGGGAACCACCTGGCTGTCACCGCAATTAGTTCAGAAAGACAAATATGAAACATCCGACCGTCCCCAGCATCTTTTATTGTAAATAATAAACGATAATTGTCGGCAATTCGACGAAGCATCAAGGCCCTGTCGGCCGTATCTGTCCTTTTCAGCGCCGAGTAGACGTCGGCAAACTGATAGTCTTTCCGATAAGATACACCACACGCAACAATCGGCAGTTCCCGGAATAGTCGGTTGTAATCCTCCATCCTTCGCAGCCTGCCATGGGCTGAAGCGATATCGTTGAGGGCAGATAACAGCGAATCCGTGTTCGTTTCCGCACGCGCCATTTCCTCCGCCGCGGTAAGCAGGTCGTTTATAGATTGCTCCATGCCCGGACGCTTTGCAATCGCCTCGACGAATGCCAGGTTTATCTTATAGTCTGGATAACCGCTGCGAAGATGATTATTCAAAAAGTGCTGCACCGCCAAGATAAGTTCCGGAGTCGTACATATTTCTTCAAGAATAGGAATCGCCAATTCGAATACCCGGAAGAGCTCAAATTTGATAAAACTGGCCACACCGTGATTCCTATTCAGTTGCTCAGCCAGGTGTTTGGGAATCAAAAGAGCATTAATGATTTGCCTGACCTCTCCTGAAATATTGGCAATTGGAATCGCTCTCTTTTTTTCAGACCACAATCTTGCACACCTGCTGATCGCCAAATAAAGATCGCGCGGATAGTGAGGCAGGCTAGTGGCCCTGACATCATAGACAGCAGCCTGGTCGGGAAAGAAATAGTAATAGACCTGAAGGAATCGCGGCAGATTTCTAAATTCCTGGACCATGGAATGTCCAAGCCGATCTTCAAGAATATTCGCATTTAAAAAAGGATCGGATGGAATACTTCGTTGGTTGATCACCGGAATTAATCCTGGCGCCGAATTGATGACCTCCCAGGCAAAATCTACCTTTTGATCATCCGGCAGTAAATCGAACGAAAACCTACCTGCATATGGATCGCCTTCGCGGCTCCTTGCCATTTCAAAGCCGACCATGATCCAAGCTGCAGCGACATTTTTAAGACCGCTATCCTGCGCTCTGTCGAATAGTTCAATCAGCAGATCGAGCCGGTATTGATGAACTAGGAAGGGAAAAAGAGAATATAAATCCTCCATTTCTAACCAATCCCAAACGTCCACGATATCATTGATGAACTCTTCTGGAACAGCGTATAAAGCCTTTGCCTTTAGGTACCTACCGAAATTATGATGGATTTCTTGATGTGGATATTCCGGTTCTCGCGGCGCCTCTAATAGGAACTTTTTAAAAAACTGACCTGCAATAGCCTTGGGAACCAAATTCCCGGTTTGCTGCCGATAACGAAGGCAATAGAAATTAAAATAATCGATATTGCCCGCCAATGGAATTTCACCGTCCCAAATGGTCCTCAGCGATTCGGCATATAGTCCGCCATCAAAGAAAAAGGTCGTGTCAGTATAAGAATTCTCCAGGTAATGATTGACAAGATGGAGCTGCTTCTTTAAAAAGGCTATCCGGACAAAGGAATCTATATCATCAATCTCCACGCATGCCAGCCATGCAATATCCAGGTTGATGGTAATCTCGCCAATCGGTTTGTAGCGATTCCAGGCGCTTTGTACCCATTCATCGGTAGTAGCAGCAATTATTTCCGCAAAGCGTCGCGCATCGAATAGCAACGAGAAATAATTGTTAAACGCTTCATCGCTATAGATGTCCTGATGATAATAACTGATTGTAGCTTCTCGCAATGCCAGCAGCAAAGCTTCCTGCTTACGCAAAATGAATTCACGAAAACTGTTGTGAAACAGAGTATAGGTATTGCCGTTTCTCTCTTTTAATAGGTGTTTATATTTTTTAAGGATTTGTTCAATTTCTCCTGGTTGCGTCCTGATGACCGCTCTTTCCAGTATAGTCCGTAGTATTTGCACCGAAGAATATTCTTTCCGGACAGCTAAAGTCATCAGCACCCACTGCGCGACCAAGTTTTCACCGATGGATAGAAAGATTTGCTCATGATAGGTATTGATCTTCCCTTCCACAAGTGCCGGCAATTGCTCAATGATACGTATCTGTTCTCCTGAGGGTATATCGTCAAGAGACGATACTATATAATACAAATACAAGGGAATACCCTCGGATTTTTGCCATAAGGCCTTAACCAGTTCAGTTCCAGTACCAAGACCTTTCTTTTCGGTGTATTCTGCCACCTCCTCTTTTCCAAATCGGCCTAATCGTATATGCCGGTGGGGCTCTGCCTGGATCTGAGCCTGGATAGATGCAGGAAGGGCGTGGATGTACTGAGCACTTACGATAAACACGACATTGTCCGGGCATTCCTTCAACAGTTGGTGTGTAAGGGGGTCCTGTGTTGAATCCAAGGCGCGATGGACGTGATCCAAACCATCGATGATAAAGACAAGTTGCCGGTCAAGCTGGCTCAGCTTCTCGAAGTAACGCGCGAGCTTTTCACTATAATTATCAGAATACCTTTCTGGCAGATTCAGCTCTGGAAAATTCTTTTCTATGCTAATACACAGCGACTTGGCAAAATAACCTCCCCGAAGCCGCAAATTTGCCATCGCCGCATCACCAGGAAGATAGCAGTAGTAGGTAAACTGCACATCCTTATTGGATTTGCCATATTGCGTAAGTGCGGTCGATTTCCCGGCACCCGGAACACCCTCCAGAAAGATATATCCGCTGGTCACATTTTCAAGGGCGGTTTTCAATTGTTCGACTAGCGCCCGATTTTCAACATAAAAGGGCTCCTCTACTTTGAAAATATGAGAGAGCCTATCAATAAATCGGTCATTGATTCCTAACCCTGAAAGCAAGATGCCTCGGTCAATTTGGATTTTTTTCGTACTCCATTGTACAACTAGGTCCAGCAGCGCATTCACCTGAGTACTTTCGAGCCCAAGCCGGGTTGCCCTGAATTCGAGCTGTTGCCGTGTATGGGCCAGGTTCGGCCGCCCAAGTTTAAACTCCAGTTTGCCGAAAAATTGTTCAAATTCAGTATCCGATAATTCCGATTCGTCCTGAAGCCTTTTTAAGATAGGCTGAAATTCAGAATACGTCGGCATGGAACTTAAAGGCAAAGGCCCCGTACTTCCACGAGCTATCCAATCACTTTGAAAATCAATTAACTCTTTTAGGCTTTTGTCGATTCCTTCCGAGGGCCTTCCTCGGGTACCCTCAATTCTGGTCGAATATAGAACGATCTTGGCTGGTTTTGGTCCTGCAGGTATTGACCGAAAGCCATCGGCCAGCTTTCTCCAAAGAGATTTAGTAGTCGCCGCTGCCTCCCCTTTACCATCAGCGCCATCATCTCCTGTCGCAAGCAAGTTCTGGATCGTAAAGGCTTTTTTCTCATCCTCGGTCCATTTTACTTGATAATAGGTAATCTCGTCCTGATAGTTTAGGATTATATCGTCAATGTGCTTTCCCAGGTCCGGATTTTCAAGATTAGCATAAGTCAACGTATTTCCCAATTCGAGCAGCTCGAGAAGGAACAACGCTGCGACGTTATTTTGATAGTAAAAACCTGCCTGGGAGGCCGACCCGCTGCTCATGAATTATAAAAGATTATAATGTAATTAAGTCTGGCGAAATTACTACTTGTTTGATTTGCAGAGGTATTGTTTCCCTGATATAACTGACAAATTGGACTCCGCCAGACACCCAATGTTAATTCCCTCCCAAAAAAATACCGTGTTTTTCACGTTGCATTAGTTTTATTTTTTGCGTATGCGCATCTCGTTCTGTTTGAAATTCTCTACCTATTACCTCATGCTTGAGCCAACTATAAAACAAAAGCCACCGATCTGGTGGCTCTACAACTGGAATGTATGCGGAATTACAGTGAATGGTTGGAAAATGGCACGTATTAATTAATAATCTCTGGCCCGATGGAGCAGTTCCTTTTCTATTTCGATCTGGCGGCTGAGCTCGTCTTCAGATGGAAGGACCAGGCGGTATCGGGAAGCGAAAAGCTGACGGTTTTCTTCAAGTACGCTGTATTTGACGAGGGTCTCATCCTTGTCGGTACAAAGGATGATGCCGATAGTGGGGTTATCACCGGGAATCTTCTTCAGGTCTTCGAAGACTCGAACATACATATCAAGCTGGCCTATGTCCTGATGCGTTAGAGGGCCGGCCTTGAGCTCCAAAATGCAGTATGCCTTAAGGATAATGTTGTAAAAAACCAAATCGATGTAGTATATCTTTGTCTCAGTACGAATGGGAACCTGGCGGCCAACAAAAGCGAATCCTTTGCCGAGTTCTTATGGCTACGAATTTATTATGTAAAGCCCGGAATGCTACTTATTGATAATGAACAAGTTGAAATAAAATCGCCTCCATTGCTTTACATAATTTGTTATTTGGGTTGTGGTAATGTTGCCATAACTCAAATAGCCATTTATGGGAGACAATGCAAAAACATTTGAATCTGTCACGTCTTCGATATTGAAGGTCTTGAAAGAAGATCTTCTTCGAACCGATGGGACATTGGAAAGTTTCTCTTGGAAATGGAATCGCTTAAAGCGATTCATGGAAACCCACAATTTGCGGCACCTAACTCCAGATGTCTGCGATAATTTTTTACTTAGCGTTTATGGCGCCAAAGATTTGAGTTCGCTGGGTAACGGCGACAAGAAGTTGATATCTTCCATAAGGCTATTGAAGCACTTCCTGCTTACAGGTCAAATTATTCCTAGAAAAGCACCGGTCATCTTCGACGGTGAAATAGGAAAGCTGATGGCACAATATATATCGTACTGAAAATCGGAACGGCTTGCTCACCATACTGTATATAATCAGGAACTCCTTCTTTGTCGCTTTTTGAGTTTTCTGGACTCGAAAAAAGTGACTTCAATCAAAGCTGTCAATGAATCACACATCATCAAATATTTAAGTGTTATCGGTATTAAGTATAGATCAGTCGCAAGCATATCTACGTATATTCTACGACAATTTTTCCGTCATTTATATCAGCATAAGCTTATTGATACTGATCTGGCTGCGTTTATTCCCCGATATAATTACAAAAAACAGGGAAAACTTCCATCAACTTACAGTGCGGAAGAAATAAAGAAAATCCTGTCCTCGGTGGACAGGAGCACACCCGTAGGAAAACGCGACTATTGCATTCTTTTGTTAGCCGCGATGCTTGGCCTAAGGGCTTCCGATATTGCCGCCCTGAAGTTTGAAAATGTATCATGGGAAAATAGTACTCTACATTTAACCCAATATAAAACAGGCAAGGAATTGGAGCTTCCGCTTCTTCCAGAAATAGGCAATGCAATTATTGAATATATCCGCTACGGACGACCGGAATCTGATTTGAAATATGTTTTCCTTATCGCCAGGAGCCCTTTTACTGGAATTAATCAATCCGTCGTAACTCAAATTGCGAAAAAAGCCTTTGCACAGGCAAGAATAGATACTTCGAATAAACACCGCGGTTCACATGCCTTGCGGCATACGCTGGCTTCGTTACTATTGGAAGATAATGTTAAGCTTCCGGTCATAAGCGAAGTACTTGGACACGAGAATACCGAATCCACCAGGTATTATATCAGGGTTGACTTTCAGGCGTTAAGAAAGTGCGCCCTCGATGTTCCATTTACCAGTCAAGAGTTCTACAATCAAAAAGGAGGGTATTTTTATGAATAAGCTCTTTTACGGTATCTATGCTCCGCACATGAAGGAATTAGTTGACCTGAAGAGAAGCTTAGGTTTTAAATATTCTGGCGGAGAATTTGTCCTCTCCATCTTGGACAGATTTACTATGGAAAGAAACGAAACTACAGCAGGCATAACCAAGGAGTTGGCTGATGAATGGTGTCGAAAACGGGGTAATGAATCGAATAGTTACCATTATAAAAGATGCTTTATCCTGCAATCACTGTCATCCTTCCTTTGCAAAAAGGGGATCCGTTCTTACATACCACAGTTGCCGCCTGTTAAGAACAGTTTTATTCCATATATATTCTCAAGGAAGGAGATAGAAGAAGTCTTTTCTGCATGTGACAGAATGGAAAGCGGAAATAATGATTTGAGATCTACGGTTTTTATTATGCCTTCATTGATCCGAACGCTTTACGGAACCGGTATACGTATAAGCGAAGCTCTTGCTTTAGTTAACCGGGATGTAAGCCTGCGAGACAATTACTTTACTTTGAGAGATACCAAGAACGGCACGGACAGACTGATCCCCTTTTCTGATTCATTGTCCGCAGTTCTCCAGGAATATCTCTCCTATAGAAATAAGCTGCCAATACATACATCTGGAGAAACACCTTTCTTCGTAACGCTCAAAGGGGATTTTTGTGACCGCGATTGTATTTATCGTAGATTCTGCAAGGTGCTAAAATTGGCAAATATCCCTAAGGATCGGGTTCGAGTGCATGATTTGCGTCACACCTTTGCCGTTCACTCCTTAGCCAGGATGGCCGAAGCTGGTATGGATCTTTATTGCTCCCTTCCTGTTTTGTCAGCTTACCTCGGTCATCAATCTCTGAAAGCCACTAATAGTTACGTCCGGTTAACTGCGGACATGTACCCTGAGTTGATAAGAAAAATAGACCTCATTTGTTTTGACGTTTTTCCAAAATTATTACAATCATGAAACCCACTGACTTTTCTAAATACTTGACTGACTACCTGACCAGATACTTGCCGCATGAGCGGGGAGCGAGTGCAAACACAATCTGCTCATATAGAGATACATTTATAGCATATCTGACGTACATGGAATCCAACGGGATAAAAGCCGAAAAATTAAGCATGGTTGATATTACAAAGACTTGTACGGTCTCTTTTCTTGACTGGCTTGAGAAGGAAATAAAATGTAGTGTATCAACGCGCAATCTCCGCCTGGCCGCAATACATTCTTTCTTTAAATATGTGCAGTATCAAAACCCGGACAATATTTATGAATATCAAAAGATAATGTCGATAGGAAATAAAAAGGCCCCTAAGCCCGCAATGAATTATTTAACTGTAGAAGGCATAAGGCTGTTGTTACAGCAGCCCGACATAACCAAAGCCAGAGGACGGAGAAATCTCGCCTTGCTGTCTTTCATGTATGATACAGGCGCCAGAGTGTCGGAGATAATTAATATCAGCCCGCAATGCGTACGCCTTAATAAACCGTACACAATTATTATTACCGGCAAGGGAAATAAAGCCAGAGTAGTTCCTGTACTTGAGGAACAACTGACGATTTTAAGAACCTATATGACTGAAAACGGTTTGCTACTACCTGAAAACATGCAACATCCCCTATTTTCAAACTGTTGGGGAGAAAAACTGACGCGGGCAGGCATCTTGAACATCCTTGGTACTTATGTGAAAATGGCAAGGACTGCTGATCCGACGTTAATACCCGAAAATATAAGTTGTCATAGCCTTCGTCACAGCCGCGCTATGCATCTGCTGCAAGCAGGAGTAAACCTTGTCTACATAAGAGACATCTTAGGACACGAAAACATACAGACGACGGAGATATACGCCAGGGCTGACTCCAAACTGAAGCGCGAAGCAATAGAAAAAGCATATTCCAAAGTGGCGCCGGATACCAAGGTCAAGCCAGTATGGCAAGGAAATGGAAAACTAATGGACTTCTTGAAATCGTTTTAACAATATCTTGACAATCGTTAAAATAGTATTTAAGCATTTGCTTAAATATGAAAATAATTATTATCTTCGTCTTCAAAGGTTAATTATGGTAGGAAATAGTGTTTGTATCCGGGAGCAGGCAAACCCCATACAGATAAAAGTTTGCCGGGAAAAGGTCGCAGCAAATGAAAAGTCGTTTACACAGCTATCCGGTATTTTATCGTTGGCGGGAAACGATGTGCGACTTAAGATCCTTTACCTGTTGGAAGAAGAAAAGGAGCTTTGCCCGTGTGACCTTAGCGATATTTTGCGCATGAGTATACCCGCTGTTTCTCAGCATTTACGTAAGATGAAGGACGGGAATATTGTTGAATCGCGGAAAGCGGGACAGACCATTTTCTATTCCCTGAAAGGAGAACACCTTAAGTTATTGCGTCCTTTCTTCAAAATTATCAATCAACTGAATACAAAAACAGAAATGGTATGAGTGACGGAAAGAACAATAGATTGCTGCTAGGTTCAGGGCTTTTGCTAGCCCTTACGTCGTCCCTTTGCTGCATTGTACCCGTATTGGCAATAATAGGGGGTACAGGAGGCGCCGTTTCTGCCTTTAGCTGGGCGGCCCCCCTCCGGCCGTATTTGTTGGGTGCAACAATATTGATTTTAGGTTTTGCCTTTTACAGAGCCTACAAGCCTCAGCGGAAAGATCAATGTGGTTGTGAGGAAAAAAAGAATGTATTGCAATCAAAGACCTTTCTTTGGGTGGTCGCTATAGTTTCGGTGCTACTCTCCACTTTCCCCTATTACGCTGGTATTTTTGAAGGGAAGGTATCGCGGCCTGTGGTTGTCAACGCGCCGAATGTACAGCAAACAGTAATCCGTATCCAGGGAATGGGGTGTGCCGACTGCGAAGGTTTGGTGAACCGCGCGTTGTTGCAAAGAAAGGGGGTGCAGGATGTACATACCTCCTATGCGAAAGGTGAGGCAGTCGTTCGTTTTGACCCTACAAAAATATCCCTGGCGGAACTAGGGACAGCTGTCGAGCAGGGAACAGGTTACCACGTAATACGATAAGATATGAAACAACTATTGTTCACATTCTTTATGCTTACGATAATGACAAGTTCTGTAATCTCATTGCCGGGATGCAATGACGTCAACGCGAAGTCTAAGGGGGCGATTACGTTTTATTCAGTCCCGTTGGTATGCTTTGCCGCGCCCGATATTGGCTGTGGCAGTATGACGAAGCCCCTATTTATAGCCGCGCAGCACGTAAAGGAAATAAAGGCGATCTGGCTGGACAGGCCGGGGACACATATTGCGATTGAATGGAACGGTATAGCGGATACGGCTGAACAGGAAGGGATTGTACGGCCCTTATTGGCTAAATATGCTATTCAGGCTGCGCTGGTGGAGGATACGACAAAGATCAGGGCCTTAAATGAAAGCCTCGGGCTTGCCGGGAAATGGTATAAGGGGATGGAGATCGACGAATTGAGCAGGGAGGAAGCCGGGGTAATTGCAGGGGATGTGGTAAAACCCGCTCTGACGACAGGGCTGCTAACGAACCAGGAAAGTGACGGAATAAAAGGGGACATAACGGCTTACTTTAGAAAAGATTTGGTAAAGGTGCGTAGCTGTGGTGAGCTGCGGAGTGCTGCGACCCAACAGGAATGGAAGGAGGCGACCCTCGGTATTCTGGAGAAGCACATGGACAGTGCAAAGGCCGTAGCGATCTATGCGCTGTATGAACAAAACGAGGGTAAGAAATTGAATACAGATCCTTGTTGTGATAAGCAGGGAGATTGTTGTCACAAAAAATAAGTATGGGTATGGCAAATACAACGATAAACTTGATATCTGTAATTACTTGCCCGGTCTGTGGGCATCAAAAAGAAGAAACGATGCCTACAGACGCGTGCCAGTATTTCTATGAATGTGAAAACTGTCACGAGCGGCTCAAGCCTAAAGCCGGGGACTGCTGTGTATACTGCAGTTATGGAACGGTGAAATGTCCGCCGGTGCAGCAGGGTAATTGTTGCTGTTAGTCCCGCACTATAAGACTGAGCAGTAATAGACAGTTCTAATGCTGTTTATTATGTAAAGCAATAGGTATTATTTTTGTCACAATTGACTCTGTACCAAGAGCTAATATTTTGTCGCTTTACATAATAAATCCGTAGGCATAAGAAATGTTATGCAAAGCTTAGCATAATAATTCGAGAAGGAAGCGCTGCAGTTCGGCAAGGAGCGCGGTCTCCAGGTCGGTTTCGGTGAAGCTGGAAGGCAAGGAGGTACCGAGGAACTCCATGACAAACGGATCTTTCACAAAGTCGGCAGGAGATAATCGGTTCTCGGGGTTTTCGTCAGCAGCTTGTTCCGGGGATGACGGAAGAGCCGAGCGGGTAGAGACCAACCTGGTAAAATAACCTGTCTGAATATTCCGTTCGAGTTGACGGGTCCCCCACCCTTGTTCGGCGGCCTCTTTGGCATAATACGCGCGTGCAGCAGGATCCTCGACCCTGAGAAGCAGGCGATAATGGGTCCAACTGAGCTCTGGGCGGAGTACATCGCGGTTGGTGAAGCAGAGATAGAACTGCCGCATTTGCCGCAGATCACGCTCGTCCAGGCCCTTGCCAAGTTCCTGGGAGAGCCGTTGAGCCAGTTCGCGGAGCAGGAAGGCACCATACCTAGCGCGGTCCTCTCCTTTCTGCTCTTCCAGCACGATTCGCTGGCCGATCTGCCAATAGGCATCGATGAGGGTGCGGTTCACTTGGGAGTAGGCCCTATGGCGGGCAGAAAGCCAGATGGATTTGATCTCATGGAGAAGGGTCGGTGATAATTGCATGATAATGAATCGATTTGGTAGTAAAGAAAATTCGGGACGCAGTGCGTCCCGAATTAGTGATGACGGGATGGCCGGTTGAAGAAGGTAGTAAGATCATTAGGCGGATATTCGCGAAATTCCTCATCCTTATGGAGGTCATTCGTTTGCTGGAAATCCGGATGATTCATGTCGAGGTGGGGATCGCGGAACGGATCGTTTAGCTGATCATGCTCGCGCTGGACACGGTTAAGAACAATCTCATTGCGGAGAGGGCCTTCGCGTCCTAGGAGTTTTTCATAGGCCTCAGTGGGTGTGGGTGGCTCCCTGCGGCCATTGAGGAAGTAGGTCCAGGGGGTGCGGCCAAGTTTTGTCTGAATAGTGATCAAGGCAAGAGCTTCAACGCGGGGGTCATAACGGTAGCGGAGGGTGAAGGCAACTTTATCGAGCCCATCGTTGAAAATGCCTGTTGCGGGCAAAGTGAATTCCTTTCTTCTCCCGGTGGTGAGGGCGTCAATACGGCATTCTTCGAATTTTTCACGGAACTCCTTGAGCCAATCTCCTACGCGCGTGCCACCCATCTCCGGATTGAGCCAGCCTTTTTCGGCGAGGAGGGTTTCATGATCGGCGAGGGTTTTATACGGTAGTGAGGGCATGGATGATGATATTAAAATCTTCTGGGATGAAGTTCTCGTACGACGGCCTCTTCGTGGGCCATGGAGAGAACCTTTTGAACATTGGAGTTGGACTGGAAAATCCGGTCGGCATCGACGAGGTTCCCATTCTTGTCCTTGAAGAGCAACCCTTCAGCCCATGAGTCTACCTGTACACGGAGCTCGTGGGTCTGGCTATTCTTATGGAATGTGATGTCCCGTGAGCTGCCACTATGAAGGGCAGTGACCAGAGCTTGCATCCGAGCCGGGTCCCGTAGGTCTTTTATAGGATATTTTTTGAGAGCGGCTTGTAAGTCGAAGTCAACCCATCTCCGTTCGCCCAGGGCGTCCGTAATAAGCCATTTTTCTTGGCCGTCGATGTTCCTGAAGACGGGTATTTGACGGATAACAGCGGCGGCCTCATGGGCGGATAGCGCGTAGTCATCAATGAGGGAAAAGTTTTGCCTGACGATGGGATTGCCTCTGAGAACTTCTTGTGGCGTGGGCTTCGTGGCAGCATCGAAATTATCAAGATAATAGGCATCAGTACCAGGGAGTTTCTTGAAATGTAAGACATAGTCGGTCTTGGCATCATCAGAAGCAGCGTATGGGAGATTGAAATAGGGTCGGTCCTGGGCAATAGCCCTTTTCAACGGCCCCTCCAGGCTTACCTTGAAGCCTGCCTTTTTCATTTCCTCGCTCAGTCGCTGGACGTTTTGTTCCTGTACCGTTCGCCGGTCCTGATCCTGCAGTTGGCTGTTGTATCCATCTACCAGGGCAGCGCGCCCACGTATCCAATTGAATATCCAGTTGACAGGGCGCAGGTAGCGAATCCGGTTGAGCAGATTTGGGTGCAAGCGGGCATTTAAGTTACGGACCTGGGTGCGGACATAGATAAGGCCTCGCTTTTCTTCCTGAGTTAGGTCTTTCCGATTCCTATACCCGTCAAGGATAGATTCGTATTGAGCTTGGCGGAGGCCAAGCAAATAGGGGTCGTCCCGGCGCAGCGTTGGGTTTCGGGTGCGTTGGGTAGCCTCTTGCTCTGCCTGCATGAGAAGGGCGTCAAGGACGCGGTCGAAAGGTTGATTATTGGTTGGCATTGGATGAAGGAGAGGTAGGGATAGCCAGGCGTAAGGCGTGTAGGAGCTGGCGGTTACGGATTCGGAGAGCGAGAGCTCGTCCTCCATTTTTCTCGTAGAGTTCGACGCGGAACTCCTTCCGATCAGGGATTGTTATGCGGGGAAGCCCGACAATGAACATGCGGCTGTTTTTACCAGAGATCGTTACCAGGGTGTCTGCATATAGCGGGCTAAGCTCCTGGTCCTGGCGAGAAGTTCGTTTTGCTCTGGCTTGGTCGCTGAGATAGAGCCTTAGGAAGTCTGGGGTGTAATCCAGATTAGACTTATTGGAGACGGTGAATCGAAAGAATAGCATGGGGCCGGCCATGTCAATGTTCTGAAGCTGCAGCCGCATCCCATAGTGATGGCTGCGGATTGAAAATTCGGGGGACTGCCGCCGAACAAGGGCCACGCAGATACTAAGCTGATCTGAATTTAGCGCTTGACCGGCAAGCACAATCTCCGGGCCGGCTGGTGTTGTAGCAGGGTCCACCCGGGTGAGGTTGTAGGTAGAGGCCAGAGTGTCAGTATAATAGAGATCAAAGGCATAGACCCTTCCGTCAGCAGTGAAGACGTGCAGATTGGTTGGCGAGAAATTGCGACGGCCAGCCTTCAGCTTTAGAACGTTTTCTACCCCCACCTGGCGTTGAGCCAGAACGTCGCAGTCGCCCCGATCGACAGGTCGGACAGGGGCGGGAAAAACCAGAACAGTGGTCGAATTGTAGGTTAAGAATAGCCGGTAATGGAGGATCAGCGTGGACGGCGGGAGAGGCAAAGACTGACTACGCGCGGGCAAATGGGCTGTCAGAGCGAGAGTGAAGAGGAAGATGGCGGAAATGAGCGTTTTCATGAATAGTACGTTGGGGGATTAGATAATGGGGATCATGGGTGAGACTGGGTCGGTTGGAGGATAGCGAGGGTCCCTGCCTTGAGCGTGGCAGTGATCAGGCGGATCTTGCGGCCGATTAAATTCCTGGCTGTTTCAATCCCTGCGGCAGCGGCCTGTGCGCCCAGTGAGGGATCGAAAGAGGTGAGGCCAAGGCTACTGACGCTTTGCCCGGCTCCTTCCTTTAAGACGTCCCGGCTAATGGCCCCCGGGACATAGAGTCCTTCGAGTGCATCGACCCCATCGAGGACCCGCATGTCGATCGGATAGACCTGGCCGTCGAATTGAACCTGGGAGAGATGTATGGCGACGCGTTCGTTGCTGATGGCGCAGGGGCCAAAGATGAAGGAGTTGGCGGGTACGCGGACACCCTTTATGAAAATATCTTGAAGGAGGCGGAGCTTGACCACCGAACCGGTCTGGACAGTTTGGGCGGCATGTACCACCGCACGGATAACTTGCGAAGCAGCCATGGTGCTGTCTGAATCATCAGACAACCCGTAGAAAGCGTTAGCGGTTGCGCCGTAGACGGTGATGTCACTGGTAGAAAGAGGAGCACTATCTGGCTTACCCATCTCAGGGTCCTGCGCGGTGACCAGATAGGCACTTCGCCTATTTCTATTGGATCCTGCGCTGTCGGAGGCGGTTTTAATGCGATCGGGATGCTGGATCGCGAGGACCTTATCCAGCAGGGTATTCATCTGTTGGAACTGGGGGTTTGGAGCCGTATCCTGCTGCTGAAGACGGTTCTGGAGCTGCTGAAGCCGATCAACTGACCGGTCGAGGGGTGAGGCGGACGTGGAACATGGTGAGCTCAGAGCCGACTGGCCGGATGCGGGAGCAATATATGCTCCTTCCTCTCCAGCAGCGGGAGCGGCATTATGGAGGACATTGTAGAGCCGGGCGAGGTGCTCGTTCACCTTCCGTTCGATGCTATCGACGGGAGAGACGGCGGCCGGCCAAGCGGGCTGCCCGGCGACACCTGCTTTCTTGCCAGGGGAATCAATCAGAGAGGTGGTAGAACTGGAGTTTTTCGCGTAGGGGTCACTGTGGAGCAATTGTTGACGGCGAACGGAATCTTTTTCCGCGTCGAGGTAAACTTCGAGCTTGTTTTTTTCGCGTTCTTTTAGATTGGGCGCCGGCATGCGGGGATTGAACGCGTCTTTTTTGCCCATGGAAGCTTCTGTGGCAGCGTGGGGATGGTAGAGGCTGAAGACGACACCTAGGATGACCAGAGCGGGGAGTCCAAAGATGATGAGGGCCGCCAGGAGGCGTTTTTTTTTCGATTGTTTATTGTCTTGTGGTTGCATGTGTTGAATTTTCAATGAGTGGAATCAGAAGGAGAAATCCGGCAGGTGCTGTCTCCAGGTGAAGGAGGATGCTTCTGCACTCGCGGGACGGGAGGCGGGAGTTCGGCTGGCATATGGATGTACTCAGTGTGCCGATAGCTGGTCGACTGGTGGGACAAGCCGCGACAGAGGTCAAAAAGGAAGAGACCGGCGCCAAGGCCGCAAAAAAGAGCAAGAGCCCATTTTTTTTGTTGGAGAGTCATTCGCTGCTCGCGGCGGCTGAGCGCATCGGCCAGGCGGCGTTTGTTGGCATCGATCCAGCGGTTAAGCGCGAGTGCCAGCTCGTTCGGTCGTGCCGGAGGCGGAACGGATTTTCGTTTTCGGTGAAACAGGCGCATAGATTGGGATTAATGATTGTTTCGCAATTCGACCGAGAGGTCTTTGTTCTCGAGTACTTTCCAGTTCTCAATGAGAAAACCGTGGGGATTTTTGTCGCTGACAGCGCTCAGCACCCTGATGGCACCTTCGGTAATAAGCGAGCGTGTGAGAATACTAGTTTCTCGGACGATCCTGAGTTTGCCGTAATACCGAAAATAATAGGGCGGTTGGCTGGTGTTAACCAGGACGCTGTCGGGATCGAGTACCTGCTGGCTGATGTTGCCGCTGATAATATTGGAGTAGTAGCCGGTTTCCGTGAGATTATCGTACTCTTGCTTGGCATTATTATCCGCAAGGTAAAGAGCAGCTGTGAGGTGGCGCTTGATGATCTGTTCGTCGGGCTCCAGGGAGTAGAAGTAGAAATGGAACATTTTTACGTGGTCCCTGATCTCGACAGAAAGCGAGTCTTTCCGATCGATGGCGATAGCATTGATAAGCTTGCCGTTAACCAGGAGATAAATTTCATGCCGGTTGCGCTCCAAGGCGGTGGAGGTTCGGTAGATGGTGTAGCAGCAGATGGCCACGGCGCCGATAATGAAGAGCAGAGAGAATAGGCGGACATGCCGAAAAGCGGTGTCAATGTTTTTTAGTTGTTGGAACATAGGGTGTAAGCGTGTCGGGTGAATGATTTAGCCTTCGATCTGTTTGCGGGCGTAGGAATTGGGTTCACCTTTGGCTGCGCCCTGGCTATCTTGGTAGCCCGTGGCCGCGGTAGGACTCGTGCCTCCCCCACCCCCGGCTCCACCAACGGGAACTCCGGTGGCAGCTGTAGCAGCTACGGATACCGCCGTCTGGGCGAGGCTGGAGACCTTTTGAGCGAGCGGATTAGGACCGTGCGTGTGGATGATGTAATTTGCTATTCCCGGGACGGTGAAATATCCAACTATGCCTATTACCAGAAAGATGAGGTAGGTAATCTCGGTCTGGACGAAATGTGATGTTCCGTTGGCGAGGTCGATCTGAAGCATGTTTTCCTGGATCTTACCCAAAATCACCCCGAAAATGTTGGCGATAGGTAGCCACAGGTATATATTAATGTAGCGGGCCAGCCAGTGAACAAGGGAATTTTGAAGGCCATCATAACAGCTGAATCCAAAGGCAAGCGGTCCAAGGATAGCAAGCACAATCAAATGGAACGTGCGGATGGTATCGATGCAAAGTGACGCCGCATAATATAATATCTGCAGGATAAGGGATAGAAAGAACTGGAAAATCACTTTCAGGCTGTTGTACAGACCACTCATCATAAATTTTAGCCCGCTTCCGATGCTCGACCAAAACCCTCCGCTATCCGAACTCCCAGAAGTCGTACCGGAAGGATTAGTGTATTGGTCCGAACCGCGCACGCTGCCAAAATCGTAAGGATTTAGAACGAACTGTTGAGTAGTATCCCCGTTGATCATCCGAGCTTGCAAGCTGATGAGGTTCATGACGGCGGCATTTTGGTTATCGACCATTTTGGCCGTTTCGGTAACGGTAGGCTGGAGGATGCCCTCCAGGGTACCGAGCACGACCGGTTGGAAGAAGCCGATGAGTAGGACGAGAACGAAGGGTCTCAGCAAAGGAAAGAAGTCGATGGCTTCGGCCCGGGCGATGTGTTTCCATACACGAAATCCGATATAGAAGATGGTGCCGAAGCCGGCGATGGCCTGGGATACGGTGATCATGTTGGCAACCAGGGGCATCATCTGCTGACGCACGTTCGCGAGGACGACATGCATTTGGAGGATGCCCCCTGCTGCGGTCTGTGCCCGTGTAACCATAGGTAAAAAGAAGGCAAGGAATAGGGCGGATAAAAAGGAAAGAAGCTTTTTCATGGCTTTAGTCGTTGGGAGTGGAATAAAGGCTTTGGAGATGCTGAGATTCCTGCATGGCTTGCTGGCGTTGGGCTACAAGCACCCCGGCTCGGCCCAAGAAGCTGCGTTGGAAGGTGAGCTGGCTATGCATGTCAGCGTCAATGGCGTCGATAGATGAGAGACGTTCAGCATCGCTCATTCGCAGCTGGCCGTCAGTCAGGATACTCACCAACACGTCAAGATTGTCCATCGAGTGATCGAAAAGGTTGCCATAGACGCCGGCGATGTAATTGAGCTCGGACGGATTGAGCATTCCCGAACTCTTGTACTGGGTAACAGCCTGCTTGTATTCAGAAACGATAGCAGCCTGAGTGCTGATGATGTCTGCGATCCTGACATAGTTTTTAACGGTGGGACTAACTGTAAGTAGGCCGTTAAGGAAGACTTGATGAAGGTTAAAGCTCCCTTGAGCAAGGCTCCGGACGGTATTGTATCCATTAGTGAGGATCTGGTAGCCCTTCTTCATATCGGACAGGATGCTTTTGAATTGGGCAAGCTTTTCAATATCGAGAGCTAGTTGTTCGAGTTGAGCGGCCTGGCAGCAGGCGCGGTGCGAAGGGACAGTGATGAGCAAAAAAAGAAGTGGCAGGAAAAGAAGCTTTTTCATGGGTGGATGAGTTGAGCGATATTTTGCAGGTCCTGTAAGTTTTGTTTCTTTTGCAAGGTTAGCAGCTGAAGGTGATCGTTAAATCGCAGGAGGGACTGATATTGGGAATTGACGCTTTCATAGAGGTGGCTAATGCGGCTAAGCCGCTGGGCGTCGTTCATCTGCCAGTTGCCGTCCGTAAGGATGCCGGTGAGTTCCAAGATATCTTCATTGTTTTTTCCGAGAATGCCTTGGTACAGTGAGTTGATATAGCTGATATCGGCAGCGCTGAATAGATTAGCAGCTTTAACCTGTTCGTAGCCGGCATGGTAGGCGGAGAGCATGCTGGCTTGCATGGTAAGGATATCGGCAATTTTGAGATAGCTTCGAATCTCAGGACTGACCACCTGCAGCGAGGTGAAGAACAACTGGTGGAGGCTGAAATCTCCTTGTTTGATGTCGCCAATCGTAGTTAGTCCCTGGCGGACAAGTTGGTAGCCCTTTTCAGTCTGGGAAATGAAGAGCTGGAGTTTGGCAATCTGTGCGAGCATTTCATCCCGGTCCATCTGGGCCCGAGCGGGCCGGGCGGCCAGGACTAAAACAAAGGCAAGGATGGCGATGATCCGGCTTCGATGAGTGGGTATGATCTGGGAGGACATAGTGGGCGGCGATTTTAGGGACTATAGAGAACAGGCTCATGGGAAACTCAATGCAAGCGGGGTCTGAATTCTGCGATCTGCGGACTGATGTGGATAGCAGTGTTGATTTGGCGCATGTTAGCTTTGTAGTAAAGCTGTTGGTAGGCATGCTCGGAGCTGGGCAAGAGATGCTGGCGATCGCCGGTAATTAACCAGGTATCGGTTATTCCCTTCCACTCCGCCTGAAGGGAAAGCAAGTTCAGTTTTGGGCGTTTCGGGTAGTAAACGTAATGGAAGTGGAAATTCACCAGCTCTTGTTTATGATGACCTAAGTGACCGGTAATCTTCAAGTTGATATCCAAGGGCTTTCTTGCCCAGAAATTCTTCTTGTCGCATACAGTGTTGAACAAGGCGTCTTCCAGCCTGTTCAGCAAGTCCTCATTGGTGCCGGTGAGCCCGAGCCCTTGCTGGTCAAAGCCTTTTCGTGTAAGCCAGTCGGTATGCACGTCAAGTATGTCTGCAAAGAGGCTCATAGGGAATTTTTTTAGGGCAGACCGTAGAGCTGCTTAATTGCATTTAGGTCGTTCTGGTCGGTTGCTCGCTGGAGACTCAGGGCAGCATTTTGATTGTTGAATGCGCGTAAATTGCCGATTTCACGCTGTATGTTGTCTGAAGCATGCTGGATGAGCCGCATTCGATCGGCATCGGACATTTGGACTGTGAAAGACTCAAGCAGCTTGGTTATCTGGTCAATGTTTTGGATGCTTTCGTTGACGATGCCGGTAAGTACACTGTAGATATAGTTTACTTCGTTGGGGGTGAAATGAGGATCTCGCCGTACTTGAGCATATGCAGTCTTGTATTCGGATACAAGCTGCGCCTGATTGGCTATGATCGAAGTGATTTTCCGGAAGTTAGTGATCACGCTCTTCACTTTCCACAGTTCTGTGAAGTAATTGGAATAAAGGTCTTTCTGTTGCTGGGTCCAATCGGCAATCTGCGCTAGCTGGGTTTGGGAAAGCTCGTTTTCGATCTGTTTTTCGGCATTCTGTAAGTCAATAACCGCATTTTGAGCTTTTTGGACGCCTACGTCTATTGCTTCGATTATAGCGGCAAGAATATCGCCAAACTGAGCATTGCTAGTAGATGGTATGAATGAGAGAATCACCAGCATCGAGACGACTAATATGACTCGGATACGTTTCATGGGGTACGTTTGGAGTTATTCAATCTTGGTAAAGACGTGGTTGTCGAGGTAAGTGGTATTGGTTGACGGCTGGAAAATTAAGGGCTGTCCTTCGTCCAGCACGTGCATGACGGCTTTGGCCGGGTCATAGGAGCCGGTCCATGAGGAGCTGTCCCGTTCGATCGGGTCGAAATCATTTTCCAGGTTGCGCTGGAATGAAGTCAGCCGGGTGATGCGATAGACGTTGATCTGACGGCGGTCTTTAGTGACTACGAGTGTGTCCTAAGTGCGGCAATAACTGGATTTCTCAAAGTTTGTGTAGATGCCAGACACAAAAAAGGCCGTCGCCAACTGAAGGTTACGGGGTGCCGTACGTTTGCACTGATGGTCGCAGGACAGTAACAGGAGGGGGAAAATCGAAATAAGAATGATCCGTTTCATGGTAAATTTTTTGGTTGTCATCTGAAGCAAAGATCGGTCGCCAGAGAAGTGGGCCTTCAGTATGGAGGTGTAGTTGGGTAAGAAAAAAGGACTGATCTATGAGGCCGCACGCATATCGCGAGCTAGCATTGCAATGCCTCGACGCATGCTGCCGTATTTCTTAGAATAAGCCTGGACGTGCATCTTTTCCTTTTCTTCAGTGGTGTAAGCGAGGTACTCTTCCAGCGAGACTTCAGTCCGGTAGACCTTGCTGAGCATGCCTCCGAGGGAAATAAACACCTCTTTATATTTTCGTTTCGGATCGTTGGATTTATTTACAGAAAGTACTAGCGATTTCTCCTTCTCCGTAAGACCAAGCATTTCCTGTATTTGATCAAATTTATTTTGGTATTTAGATTGATCGAGCAGGATTTTACAGTCGCTATTGTTGATGATAGCTTGCTTGACGATCGGACTGGAGATAATATCTTCAACTTCCTGCGTCACGACGATAGCTTCGCCGTAGAATTTCCGGACTGTCTTGAAAAGATATTTTACATATTCGGCCATACCCTGGCGCATAATGGCCTTCCAAGCCTCCTCAATCAGTATGATCTTTCGTACGCCTTTTAGTTTCCTCATTTTGTCAATGAACAGCTGCATCGTGATGATCGTCGTGACCGGAAATAAAATCGGATGGTCTTTGATCGCGTCAATTTCTATAACCACCATAGGCTGGTCAAGCAGGTTAAGGTTCTCCCGGGCGTTGAGCAGATAATCATACTCGCCGCCGGCATAGTAAGGTTTAAGGACATAGAGAAAATTGTCGATATCGAAGTCTTTGTCTTTGATGCCGGAATGCCGAAGGGTGACAAGGAACTGATCCCGGAGGTACTCATAAAAGCTATCAAAGCATGGGAAAATGTCTGGGTGTTGTTTCAGGTAATCAAAATATGCCTGGAGCGCGTTGGAGAGAGACACGTATTCAGAGCGGCTGAACGTTTCATCATCCTTTTTCCAGAGTGCCAGGAGAAGCGTTTTGATCGATTCTTTCTTTTCTGTATCAAGTTGCTCTTCGCCGAGGAAGAAAGGGTTAAAGCGGATGGGATCGGCTTCCGAGTAAGTGAAGTAATAGCCTTCAAGTAATTCGCAGAGTCCGCGATAGCTGTGGCCAACGTCAATTATGACGGCATGGGCGCCCTGTTCAACGTAGCTGCGGACGAACAAATTGGTGAAGAAGCTCTTGCCGCTCCCGCTGGGCCCGAGGATAAATTTGTTCCGGTTGGTGCAGATGCCCCTGGCCATAGGCTCGTCGGAAATATCGACGTGCAAGGGCCTGCCATTGAGTCGTTCCCCGAGACGGAGGCCTACCGGAGAAATGGAGCTGCGATAGTTGGTCTCGATATTGAGGAAACAGGCGGCTTGCTCAGCAAAAGTATCAAAGGTCTCGTGCATGGGCAGGTCGGCAGCGTTGCCAGGCATCCCAGCCCAAAAGAGCTGAGGCGCGCTGACGGTTTCCTGTCGGGTATGCGCATCCATCTGGGCAAGGGACGCAGAGAGGATGTTTTTCATTTCTTTGGCCTGTACAGGATCATCGGACCATGTGAGCACATTAAAATGGGCCTTGACAGGGAGACGCTGGTGACCGATGGCTTCGTTAAGGAAATCATTGGTGGCATCGCGGCTGATAGCATTCTCCCTCGAATAGGCGGATAAGGATTGGAGTCGGAGTCGGCGTGCCTCCATTTTTTTGAGGGTTTCTCGGGCATCCTCGATGAAAATATACTGGTTGTACAGGTGGTTACAGGACAGTAGCTGGCCAAGCGGTGCGGCAAAACTGACGCTAAATTTGGTGCGATCGGTGCTGTATTTGTCGTAGTTCACGCGGGGGCCGCACAGCGGGGGAAGATCCTCGACATCGGCGAGGCTGAACAGTTGGCAATGCAGATCGCCGATTCGGAGGTCGGGTAATAGCTCGAGGTCGCGGATAACGGGGGCATCTTGGGGATGCAGGAGATAGCAATACCGTTCCAGTAGCCCGGGCCGATCGGCGGTGCTCGCGAGTTCGTCGCCAGTCATCCTTCGTAGTTGAATATAGCCGGACTCCTGCAGGATGCGAGCGAACTGGCCGGCTTTGTCGAGAAAGAGGTCCCAGCGCTTGGTGTCCTGAGCGGAGGCCGGCACCAGGGTCGGCCGGATCAGCGTCGAAAGAAGGGAACTCGATGGACGGCGCCCTTCGGGCTTCTGGCAGAGGAAAAGGTAGCAGTGATGGTCGAGGTAAGGCCGTTCGTGAAAGAACCGTTCGCTGCTGCGGCCTAAAAAGGATTGTTCTGGGTTGGAAAAGTCGGCCCGGTAGCGGCTTTCCATGAACCAGTCCTGCTTGTGCAGCACGGTATGATTCGGGAGTACGCGGATGGCCTTGAGCCAGGCCTGGTGGAGAGCTTCGAAATCATCGGTGGATAGGGTGAATATTTCCGGCAGCGTGAGCTCGTAGGCGATGGTAATATCGCCCAAGCGGGAAAGGATGCAGTCCTTTTCAACCTTGAAGATAGGCAGGAGCTTTTCAAGTGTTTTATGCTTTTTCACTGGTGGAGGGTTTGAGCTGGAGAAATATCTTCCGGGAGCGAGACTGGACGGAGGCGGGAAGGCGGCGGGCGGCGCTGTGTTTGATCAACCCATGTTCACCATAGCGGTCGCTTAGCCGTTTGACGGCGAGCACGAGCGCGCCTCCGGCAGGCAGGATGATGGCCATGCTGACATAGAGATTGAAGTGAACAATATGAAAAACAGCAAAGAGGAGTAGCAGGAGAACGAGGCCGAGGGCGAGGTAAATGACGTATTGCGCTTTGATTCCCTTGAACTCCAGGCTGCGATTAACGCCGCGGTTGATGGGATAAACGGTGGCCATATCATTTGGTTTTCTTTCGTTGAGCGGGGCAACTTTCGGGAGAAGATTCGAAGAGCCGGGCAGCCCGTTGAAGCTGATTGAGGCGGCTGTCCTGCCTGCTTTGCAACAGCGTATAGGTGAAGGAATCGAGCTGATCGAGCGGCGGAAGTCGGATAATCTTTATCTTGCCTGTTTCCGTTAGATCCCTGCCCGGCCCTCTGTAAGCGTTGCGGGTTTCAGTATCGTATAGCAGCACGAGGTGATCGCCGTTGTCCCGTAAGTCGTAGAAGGTGATCTTGTTGGCTGGATTAGCCACCTCCCTGAGCTCCATCCGCCGGAGATCTACAAGGAAATCGGTACTAGCGATGTCGATGGTTGGCAGGGATTTCATGGCATCAGGCGCCGACGCCAAAGAATGATTTGAGAACAGTGGCGACTACGACCAGAAAGACACAGGAGCCGAACCAGGCGGCGGCGAGTTTATTGGTGTTGGGGTCGCCACTATTCCAGGCATTAAAGACCTTCACAGCGCCGATCAGACCCACGATGCCGCCGATGGCATAAAGGAGGGTGCAGGCGATATTGAAATAACCATTGACGGTGTTGGCGGCGGTGGTGATGCCGCTGTTGCCATTTCCTGCCAATTGGCCATAACTGCGACCGGTCAGAAAAAGGAATGTTACAAGAGTGAGGATTCGGGAATGGGAAAGAGATACCTTTCTTTTGTTGTGGGGGGTACGGGGAGACATAGAAGCTGATTATGAGGGTGAGCGGATTCTGTGGGACATGCATGCCCTGGCCCGGCCCGACAGGGGGCGGGGAATTGAGAGAAGAGAGCGTGAGAGGAAGGGAACTACTGGGAGATCGGTAGGTAAGGGCTATGCCGCTTCGAGCAACCAAAGCCCCTTGAGGTCATCGGGTGTGAGGGTGAGATCGCAGTCGCGTTGGACGGTTACCGCTACGAAGTTGTTAATGGCGTCGTAGTACTCGGTATTTTCGAATATGCGGTACTGGGAAACTATGGCGCGAATTTTAGTGAAAACTTCCTCGGGGTTCGCTGGGTATGGGGACGGGCCGGCCGCAACCTCGTCCACAACGGACTGGATCTGTTCGACGACATTCTCGGCGGATTTGAGTAGGAAGCTTTCGTCCTCGTCGGCCATGATCATAATGTCATCGTCCGCATAGTCCTCGATAGCAACCTGGACGGATGGCTGGTGACTAGACTGGGCAGGCTTGTCGATCAGCGCGGGAAAAAAGGGCTCGGCAGTTTTGGAGGAAGCCTTCATCTGTACTTGAGTCGATCCATGCTGGAGAACTGCGGAAAGACGTTTGCGGTAGTTAATGAACGCAAACAGTACAAAAGCGATCACGGGTAGAAGCACCACGAGGAGGGAAGCTGTGGTGGGAAGTAGCGGGGGTGGAAGATGGGGGAACATGAGATTTCTGTTTTGGGTGGTGAGTTGACTGATGTTCTGAAGCAAAGATGGGGTCGTAAAAAGGCGGGTTTTCAGTATGGAGCCGGTGTTGGGGAAAATAGTTTTGAAAAATATCCCTGGATGCGTAGGTTATTTGGGATCATATTTTTCTTCGATCAGTTTGATGCGTAGCAAGAGCTTCTCGCGCAGGCGGTCAATGTAATTGGTGTAACCCGTCTTTCTGGACAATATCTCCTGGAAGACCCTTGGATAATGACCCAGGTCGATGTGAAATGCCGCTTCCAAGCCTTCAATGATCTCGCGCAGGCTGGCTTTGCGATCATTGAGTGAGCCGGCAGACTGGATGGCGTAAGCGAGCTCTATCAGGGCGGACTTCGAATCGGTCCAGGTAAGTTTGGCAATATTTCGTTGTTTGGGATCACGCGGATTGTTAAGTTCTTCCTCAGCTCGAAGGAGGTAGTCTTGCATAAGATCGAGCGAGAGAAGCCGTGCGACGGTCCATGACGCATCATGAAGGAGAGAATCGTGCAGGTCCCAATTAAGGGGGACGACCAAATGGTCAGAGTTCATGACGAAGAGCTTTTCATCCAGCCAGGTCTCCCCGGCACGGATATAGCGGCAAAGGAAGTAATGTTCGGCATGGACGTCTCGAATATGTTGCCATTCCTTTTGCAGATAGCTTTGTACGCTTGCCGGATCTCCGGGAGGCCGGCCGGTTTCTAAGCGAAAGACACGGTTAAAGAAGATCATCCGGCTGACAAAGAAGGGTTGTACCTCCTTATAAAAGGTAATCTGTTCGTGTAAATCGGAGAAGGAGTAATGCTGTAGAGATTCTTTAAGCTTGGCATGCGCCACCTCGGACAGGCGCATCCCCTTCTGGGCCAGATGGATGGGTTGGAGACCGTCCTTTACAGTGGTAGAGAGGCCTTCGGAAAGATCATTACGGAGCTCGGTCCAGTAGGCAGGCCCCGTGGATGCTGGGTTGGCCATAGTTTCGGAATTTTAGTTCACGAAACAAAAATGGCGTCAATGAAAAGCGATTTTATTAACCTTGAAGTTTGCCGTTGAACGAAATTGTTGGCAAAAGCCTGAATTTGAAGAGTAATCCTTTAGAACATTTTTGAAGAGACGAGGCCAATGAAGGCCTTCCATTGGCTATTTATTAAGACGACTCGCGCGGTCCAAATACTTTTTGATCATACTGGTTAGCAATGGTGTCAATTCTTTCTTGCGGCTCCGATTAGCATAGTCAAGGCTTTTGAAATCCTTGAGGTCAGTATGTAAGAGAAGTTCTGCCTGCTCCGTAAGCCACGCTAGAGATGCTGGCTGTCCATTGACATAAATAAGCTCCGCTAATTGCAATGCTACAATTTCCTCAGCAAGATAAGACTTAGAAACGCCGAGGCTGATGACATCCCTGCGCGTTTTGTTTTCTTCTATGTTTTCGTCCGGGTGGTCAAGTCGCTGAAGTTCCTTTTGGAGATAGGACCGGTATTTTTGGTTGGCTATGATCCACGAAACCTTGTAGGTCGCCAAAGTAAAGTTCGGGTCGATGACCGGGGAAAGGTCCTCAATTAAGCCCTGCTGGCCGTTACGTCGAGTAAAGAGTTGTTCGTCTAAATAGGTTAGGTTTCCGAAAAAATACTTGCTCAAACCCTGATTTTGGGAGAAAAACAGCTCTATTTCCCTAAGATCATGATCATATTTCCATCGAAGATTTTTCTTTCCTGCCGAGCGCTTTAATAGTTCGATATCATAAACCTTGGTGAGATAAAAATGTCTACTGTAAAAGACGGGGCATATGTCCTTAAAATAATAGATTTCCTCTTCTAAAGTTCGGAAAGTGTATGATGAGAATATCCCTTTAATCTCATCAATCGACTTGCTTACGAGCTTTATGCACCGGCCATAGCGTTCGACCGGATCAGGAATAAGGTTTGTTTCCTCCAGGCTCAATTCCATTTTGGCCTGTAGTTGCTGAAATACCTCTTGCATGGCATGTTTTTTTGCGGCTGTTGTCAAATACCGTTTGCCCATGTGCAAGGTGCGGATTAAAGGTCATTAGGTCCATGTCAGTCTTTAAGAGAAACTTTAAACCACGGTCGAAGGATTGAGAGGTATTCTATTAAATTTACAACGAATTAAGATCCAGGACAATACGGAAATTGTAGTATTTATGTACGTAAAAATGAGTAATGCTTGGGCTACCGGATACTCCCCTATCCGTAAAAGTTTCAGTCCGGTAAAATGGCAGGACAAGTTTACGAAATTACCCGACTCGGCATAAGCAACAATATCTAAGTCATAATAAGAGCTGCCACTTATTAAGGTTTAATGACCCAATGCCTGCACGTGAAATCACCCTCTCCGTTTGATTAGCCTTTGGGAAATTAGTAATGTGAATAATTTGCAAAAATCTGTTATCGGCTGGTTATCCTCTTTATAGAGTCCTATAAAGTAAGTAAATTAAAATGGCTGATCATTCAGCGGCACAATATCCTCTGATTTTCCACCATGGCTAAGGCGCTCAATATTAGTGATCGTACCGTTTCCGGCAATTACGATCTATGAAACCTTTAATCCTGTGTTATGATAAGAGCACAATATGAAGACAAACGCCTGGTGGTGGAGATTCTGTCTAACTCCTTCGATGACAACAAGAGTGTCAACTATGTAATCAATCAAGGCCGTTCCAGGAAGAAGAGAATATCCAGGCTCATGGAATATTCCTTCGACTACTGCAGTTTGTTTGGAGAGGTATTTCTTTCCGATGACAAGAATGCCTGCGCTTTGGCCATTTTGCCTGACAAGAAAAAAACCAGCCTGAGGTCGATTCTCCTGGATGTAAAGCTTGCGCTGACTTGCATCGGTGTATCCAACCTGAAAAAAGCAATGGACAGGGAGGCAAGAATAAAGGCCGTACATCCGGGAGACCTGATGTATTACCTATGGTTTATCGGAGTTCGTCCCGAAGTTCAAAATAAGGGAATAGGGAGCTCTCTATTAACTGAGATGATCACCCAAAGCAATGCCATGAAACGACCTTTATACCTCGAAACTTCGACATTACGGAATCTTCCCTGGTACAAGAAGTTTGGGTTTAAAGTTCATAATGAGCTGGATTTCGGTTATAAGTTATTTTGTTTGAAGAGAGAAAGGTAAATGCGTCGTTATGTTGCTACCCGGAACCCAAATGCACATTGTAACTTTTGCATTCGCATGCGTGGAAACAGTAATTTTCTTCTGTCTTCTAATATATAAATTTGCCCGCCCAGACGACAAAACAGCCGTATTAGATCTTTGGCTAATCTTTCTGCTGCTCATTTATAATGTTTCGGGAGGCTTACTTCCGGATCCGAATTTGCCGGGGTCTGTCTTCATTCAGGAAATAATCGCTTACGGTACAGGCTTCATCACTCCTTCCTATTTCCCATACTACGTATATAAAGGATTCGGTCTGAAGAAGATGAAATTCCATGCGTTCCGAGGAGTTTATATTTACCTGATCTTTCCTTATCTGCTTTTTGTCATAGCCTATGGAGTATCCGGGAAACTATCCGTAGCGCAAAATCTTTTGATACTGCCTGTTCTATATGCCATATGGGTAATAATTTCTCTCGTTAGAGCGCTTAAATTTAAGTATTCAGGTAATTTTTCAACGGGAGAGTCGAAAGAAGAGCTGATAGGGTTGCTACTAAGCTTGACTCCTTGGGTTGGACTCCCGGCTATAGTTTATTTTGATCTCAGCCAGGTGATCGAAGCATCCGTTACGAACACTGGGTTTTTGCTACTTTTATCGCTGCACTTAAAAAACCATATCTCGCTCTTTCGGAAGGAGCATCAGCGGTTAATTCAGTCCGAAACCCAATTGATGAATTGGAACTCAACCCTACAAGCAGAAGTAGACCGAAGGACCCACGAGCTGATCAAAATTTCAGAACAAAGGACCAACACGCTCGTAAATCTTGCGCATGAAACAAAGACACCTTTAACTTTAATAGACAACTATCTGGAGGAATATATTGCGAAGAACGGAAATGCATATGAATTATCGATTGTGAAAAGAAGTCTTTGGAAGATTACAACTGATATTTCCAATATATTCGACCTGGAAAGGTTAAATCGAGGCATGTCCCTGTTTAATCACAACCAGGTTACGAACTTCAGTGAGGTAACAAATGACAGCCTCGCCCTTTTTGGCGCCTATTGTCAAAAAATAGGGATTACCCTTCATTCAAGTGTACAGGGAGACATTCTAATAAAAGCTGATCCGGCGGCCATAAGTCGGATCGTTATAAATTTAGTGGAAAATGCTATAAAATTCTCTGCAAATGGTGGATCAGTTGAAGTCTTGCTACAAAACGATGGTAACAAAGTCAGGTTATCAATAAAAGATTTGGGAATCGGCATACCGCCGGAAATGCACAAAAAAGTTTTCGAGCCGTATTTTCAGCTAAACACTACCAAAGCCAGTAGTCAAGGGATGGGGCTCGGCTTGCCCATTGTAAAAAAGATCGTGCAAGAATTAAACGGTGAAATTTCTTTAAACAGCGACCCTAAAAGGGAACGGGGAACGCTAATCACGGTATCCTTCCGCAATCATCGTTTTTCTATCAAAGACAAACAATCAGCAGTTTCATTTCAGGGAGGAAAGATAAGGGATATTGGAACCGAAAAATTGAATTTAAAAGAGATCGTGCACGATGAACGAAAGAAAACGCTTTTAGTTGTTGAAGATAATATTTCGATGGTCAATTATCTTCAAAGGAAGCTTTCGGACAAATATAATGTGACGGTTGCCTTGAATGGAAATGATGCCTTACATATTATAAGAGTTCCAGGCTCCTCATTCGACCTGATCATTTCGGACATCATGATGGATAAACTCGATGGTTTCAATCTTGCAAAGATTATTTCCGAAGATCCAAATTTGGCGCATATACCTTTTCTATTTCTGTCAGCCAAAGCTACTGCGACTGAAAAGTTGCAAGGGCTGAAGTTAGGCGCTATAGGATTTATGCCGAAGCCGTTCTCTATTCAGGAGCTAATGCAGCAAGTAGATTCGATTATAAATCTATCAGAAAAGCAAAGAAAAGCTCTACTATCGAAGGCAATTGATCATTTGTCTTATATGAACGGCCATTCCCCAGGCAAAACAACGAATGGCACGGATAATTTTGAAGAGAACTGCCAGGTATATCAATTAACGCCGAGGGAGAAGGCCGTTGCTAAGTTAATATGTGAAGGATATAAATATAAAGAGATCGGCGACAAGCTCTTCATAGCCGAGAGAACTGTCACAAAACATGTTCAGAATATTTTTGAAAAGGTGGACGTATCCAATAAAATTGAGCTGATTAATAAATTGGCAGGTTGACTAATATCCGGCTTAATACGTCTGGCTCGGCCCTTCCCCATCCGTTACTACATTCTGGTTGGTCCCACTTATGCCTTTCGGTCACTACCATCTTAGGATGGTAGGAATTGTACATCTTCAATCAGCAGGTATGTCCGAATTTGCCAATCATCCCGAGTTTTTTAATGAACCCGTTTTACTCTCTAAAGCTGAAAGAGAGTATCCCTTAATGGTAGTCAAGGAATTCTTTGCAGATTACCGTCTAAGTGAGATTAGGCAAATAAGAGAAGATATACAAGAGATTTGCCTGACCACGGACCGACCCCCTTTTTCCGATCCTCAAAAGAGAGCGGATTATTTATTGTTTGAAAAGAACCTTATGATTCTGTTGGAGGCCTCTTTTCTACTAGCATCTGCCAAGAAGGAGTAACGTAGAGACAAAAGTCTCCTAAAAAGTGAGACTGCCGTGGTACAATTTCTCAAGTCCAACAATAAAATATTATATGAACAAAAACTATTATAAAATATTGGGCGTCGCTGCTGACGCAACCTCCGACCAGATTAAGGCTGCGTACCGCAAACTTGCGCGTAAATATCACCCTGATCTTAATCCGAATGACAAGGACGCCAATATAAAATTCCAAGAACTCACCGAGGCGAATGAAGTGCTTAGCGATCCCAAGAAACGAAAGGCATATGATCAATATGGCTTGCATTGGAAAAATGGCTCTTAAGCAAAGAGCACTCAAAAACCAAAATCAAAAAAGGGATCTAAAGTTCGCGAAGAGACTTACAAAACGTACGTTGACTACGATTATGGTAATGTCAAGGTAAAAATTCGAGTAACAGAATCCTACGCCTTTACGAGTGTCACTTTCGAATTGTAAAGCAAGCACCAAAAGATTTTCCAACCAATTAAATTATCCTTGTGTAATTATGATAACTGAAACGTTCCACTTCGTTAACCACCCTGTCCACGAGCCTGAGATCGGCCCAATGCTCGTGTTCCAGGACGTTAGTCCGATCTACTTAAAAGTGAATTTTCTGCAATGGTGTGAAATCGGACTTTCGGAAATCGACCGATCCCGACAGGCTGAGATTCATGCCATCCATCTGGTCAAAACCGAATTTCTTGGGCTGGTCGATGCTGTTTATTTCATCGCCACGGTTTTCAGAGAGGACATCACGGACGAAGACATGCGGAAATCCGTTCACCACTATATCGAGAATTACTATAAAAAAACCGAGAAAAAAGAGGATATCGTGCAACCGCCGGTTTTCTGCGAAGCGTTCTTTCGAGAAATATCCTTTAGGTCTATGAAGTCTTTACTTTGGGTGCTGATGGAGTTGGCCGCTGTGCATAGCACCAAGCACGAATATCATCTTGACCAGTCGAGTATCTTAGACTTATTTGAGCGCTACTCTGCAATTGTCATCACCGGACACGATTGGAAGAAGATGATTAAAAAATACAATAGATAATCTCCAATCAACATGATTACGGAACATTTCCTCCCCATATATTTTCCGACAGACGGTCCCGACATCGGTGCAATGCTAATTTTCAGAGATGTAACCCCTAGCTATCTAAAGGAACATTTCCACAAATGGTGCTGCATCGCGGTGGCGGAGATCGACCCGTCCCGTCAAAATGAGATCAATGCTGTCAGCCATCTGCAAACTGAATTCGTCCAACTCATCGACGCCGTTTATACGACAGCGGCTGCAATGATCAGCGACCATAGTGACAACGCGTTAGACGAACTGCTGCAGCAGTACTACGACAGTTACTATAAAAAAGACATGGAACGTGATGCCAGCCCATTACCTACGTCGTTTTACCAGGATTTCTTCAAAGAAATAACTACCGGGTCGACGAAATCCATTCTCTGGCTCTTGGCGCATGCAGTAACTGCTAATAAAGAGAAATATGAATACGAGCTCGGTCAGGCGCAGATCCTGAATCTATACCACCGATTTACTGCGGTCGTGGTAGTATCGGAGGACTGGCAAGAGAACCTGTACAAACGAGAACGATCGAAAATTAAAAGAAGTACAAATTTCACTAAGAAGAAAAAAAGGAGACAAAAGTAGTAGCCTACCAGGAACTGCTCCGGTTTCTTCATAATCCTTACGAATGTCGAAATTGAATATCCGTCCCGGTCGGAATGTCAGAAAATCGGAGTTTGAGCAATTTACCTTGGACCTTCAGCTTTTCCTCAACGCATTTTGTGCTGCGCAACTGGCCCGATGGATGGGACGGGATAAAGGGAACCTGAGCAAGAAGTTGAACGGAATCGAACCCATTACGACCAAGGACCTGGTAGATTTTTATGGGACGGCGAGTAGCGTCATCACGAAACTTGAAAAGGGAGTACCGGTATTTCAAATCGAGCAGGACATGACCCTTGTCGATGACAATATCAAAGTCGAGCCTACCAAAAATATGTGGGAAGAACTCGGGCTAGTGAAAGAAACGCTGAAAAAACAGCACGCTGTTATAAAAACATTGAAATGGAGGTTAAAAAGATCGAAAAAACGAAAATATGGACGCCGGCGCTCACAATAATCGCAGCTACGATCGATCCCCTATTCCTGGAGCCGTGGCACCGATCGAATCACCCCAAAAAAGCAAAAAGACCACGTTGTATATACCCATTGTTAATATATCGCCCCAAAAAGCTGATAGGGGCCTTTGTATATATCTGTTGGGATATTTGGTGAGTGCCAAATAAGCTTCACCTTGCGGCTGTACAAGCAGCCTCAATATTTTCAATGTTAGTAGTCCGTCTACAAAGACATAAGTGGGCCATTGTATATACCCGAACGGTATTTAGTGAGTGCCTTGTCAACCTCACTTTACGGCTGATACAAGCAGCCTCATAAATGTATTAAGACTCCTTTTGTCAAAAAGCGATGGCCCTACGATTGTAGATATCCTGGTGGATATTTAGTGAGTACTTGTTAATCTCACCTTACGGCTGTACAAGCAGCCTCATTTATCCAACGAACTGACTATTTATTAAATGCTATGGCGTTGCGATTGTATATACTCAGCTTGGTATTTAGTGAGTATTGTTAATCTCACCTTATGGCTGTACAAGCAGCCTCATTTATATAACAAACTTGCTATTAATAAAAGGCCTTACTCTGCAATTGTATATATCCTGTCGGATATTTAGTGAATATCTTTCAATCTCACCTTACGGCTTTACAAGCAGCCTCATTATATTATGAATAATTTTCTTAAAAGCCATGTCTCTTCGATTGTATATACCCTGCGGGTATTTAGTGAGTATCTGCTTTTCTCACCTTACGGCTGTACAAGCAGCCTCATCAAGTACTATTCTGTTATAAGCATAACACCTGCCTTATTAGCCTTATACTCAATCTTCTGTTTTAGAGAGTAGTAACTCCAATTGCGCAAAACCAGTTCATCTTCTGCGGCGGCGGCCTCCTTCTCCGTTTGCCCTACAAGTATCAGCGAACCGGCTCTATGCTGAACACACAGGTCAACCAATCGTCTGCTATACAGATGAAGTCTATGCTCAACATAGTTCCTTTCCTTCTCCCGAAATTCTTCCAATGGTTTTAGTTTCCTTCGGCGGCCATGTTGGCCTCGATTAAAAGAAGCTGCCTTCTGAGCCCGGGTTCTAGCCGCCTGTATAGCTAATCGACGGTGTAAAAACTCTTCCTTGCTACCGATGGTGTGGCGCATTTTGCCAATGTGCAAAATTATAGGGTAGTCAATCGACAAATGTGCTTCAGCAACGATGCTGATATCAAGATCGTTAATTTCCTTTTCTATCTCAAAGGCTGCCAGCAAGTAAATTTTGTTCTTATCGATTTGGATAGAGCTAGTGTGCAGGATCATATCCCCTTTCAGTAGCTTTTCAAATAAAGGGCGTTTGTAAAATTGATCCCTGCCAAGATAGGTCCGAAAAGGGATTTTGAATAATTCAAAACTGTATTCCCTTCCATCCTTGATAGGCTGCAAATGTGCGATATCCTTAATTCCGAACGGGATAGGTATATTTCGTTTATAATTTCGGACGGACTTTTCCCCTTTTAAATAATCTTGCTTTTCATTGTTAAAATGCTTTGCCAATGTCATACTCAGCGTTGCTATAATATGCATAGGTATATCTCCTTTGAATCGCGCACTCAGCATTCTATAAGTAGTATTTAGCTGTGAAGTAGTAAGGATACCATTTGGATCCTTGGCACTATCGGCTAGTTTCACTTTCACGTCATCCCGTAAATAGAACAACTCTTTTAATTGGTGTTGTATAAACAAGTGAGTGAAAATATAATTGGCGGCTCTAAAACAAATATATCGCCATTGATGCAGCGTCTTGAATGCTTCACTTACGACTACTTTGTCGTCACTATTGATAACCAGTTGTACTTTTCTGGTTAATATAATCGGTTTTTCGTTCATTGCCGGCGGTTTGCTTTTAACTGATTAAGTTTTCTATGTGCAATAACATATTGCTGCTGCACGTCTGCCTGGGAAAGGTTCATTTTATTAGCAATTACTTCAAATGGGAGCTTGCCTTCAAATCTGAGTTTAAAAATCTCAAGCATTTCGCCAGAAAGGCATTCTTCAGCGCCTTTCCAATGCGAAGTGGCAGTCGGTGACACACATATTTTTTTTTTGGCGTGAATCACTTTCTTTAAATAGTCCAAGCTTTCGTAAATTTCTTTTGTTATGTTCTGAATATTCGACCCGTAGCGTTTAGCAATCTGCTTATAACTGAACCCATATTTAAAGTAAAGTTTCAAAATGGTTTGGCGATCGGGTGGTAAGTATGGGATGATCTTATAAATGGATTGAAGCATTTCTTCGTCTTTACAGACATCGTCTTTCTGCTCGGCCTGTGGGTAATTCTCAGCATCGGGATAGGGCTCATACTCAGAATATACCACAAGACGGTATTCAGGCCTCTTATAGAAGTCGTAGCAATCCCATTTTACATTCATGCGCATAAATCGATAGGCATGCATGTAACTGTTTAACCTGTGACGTAAGGTCCAGGCTTTTAGAAAAGCGTCCTGGACGAAATTTTCAACTGCGAAGTAATCCTGGACTATTCGCAGCCCGCATTTAATTAAGGGTGAATGATAAAGCGTGTATAGTCGGGAGAGGCCCGCTTCATTCCCATCAGCAAAGTCACGAAGAAACTCCAGATCAAATTCTGTTTCTCTTGGAGGATAAGTTATCATACTGAAAGATTGGAACGTTGGCATTTGCATTTAGTGAAACCACTGTAGCAGGTTAGCCAATAGAGCAACATTCCCTCAGTATGAGAGGCGGCACAAAAAAGATGGGCCCCGACATTGCTTAGTAACAGAGGGAGGTCGAAGCCCTAAGACACATAAGCAAGCAAAGCCCACCTTTTTAGGTGGGCAATTTGCCTAACTTACCCGTGTCTTGAAAATTTTCGACCTTTTCTGTTACAGGCTTATTGGCGAATTGCCGACAGTTTTTTAATTAACTTTTACCAAAAATCCTCTCCTAATCCGGGGAGGGTCTTAAGGCAAAATGCTTGTCTGTATTGAATTCCATGTTTTTTTTCAGTTTTTATATTGAACTTCTATAACAAATATAAAGAATTAATTTTTTGTTCCCAAGAAATGGAACAAAAAATTTCTAGAAATAGGAGCACCTTCCGCGTTTCTAAATACTATGCTCGACAGTATAAAAAGTGCGGAAAAATTACAGGAAATCGGCCAGAAATTCCATGAAGCTCGGATGAATTACATGGGTCCCGAAGGCAAGAAAAGATCATTGGGTAAACAAGGTATCAGCCTGCGCGACCTGGCTGCAGTATCACAAGTTAAATACACTCAGATACTCGCTATTGAAAAGGGTCAATCCAACGCAACGATATTAACACTTATAGCAATAGCTTCTGTTTTAGATGTGAATTTATGCGAGGTTTTGAGGTATAAAGAACCCGAAAAACCGAAAAAAAAGAAATAGGCGGTTCCAGCAACAATAGCGCACATGAAAACCCGCCGTTAAGAATATAAAAAGACCAAAACCTTATTAGAAGGCTTCGGTCGACGATGAAAAACCTTTTGCATTTGCATCGCTACCCAGCAGCGCCTCCAGTTCCCCGGTACTCCTTACCGAAAACCACCAGACGCCCTTTCAAACCATTCAAAATTTCCTCTTTTGTTCCTTTAGACGCGCTTGACAATAAAGCACCCCTACATTTTTTACGCGTTGGCAACCATTCCGGGTAAGCAGCTACCAACCGCTCACCTTATTATGGTAACAAAGTAGCCCGGGTCCTACCCTTCAAGGGTGACCGCGCCCTATATTCCTGCATCGGTACTCTGGCAAAATCGTATGGGTTTTTCATTGGTTTAGCATGGAAATGAAATGGTTGATGGAAGAGTTAAATTATCGAAGTTGGGCCGTCCACTGGTCTCTGATGATCAGAAATAGCAGAATTAACAAAGTGGAATTTGATCAAATAAAAAATAATTATACTTTTGGGTAGCATTTTCAATGAAAAAGGCCTTTGCCACCATATTAGCCGTCATTTACCTATCCACTTCGATGGGGGCAACAGTGCATCTGCACTACTGCATGGACAAGCTTTTTTCCTGGAGCCTGGCAAACGAGGACAGCCAGAATTGTGGTCACTGTGGAATGCCCAAAAATGCCAAAGACGGCCACTGCATGGCCATGAAGGATGGCTGTTGCAAAGACAAGCAGGCCGTAGTGAAGCTGGACAAAGATCAAAAAGCCTCCGAATCAGCCTATAACTTTCTCCATCTTGCATCTCAAGCAGTAATTGTTCAGCCGGTTATTCAAGCTGATATATATGTTGCTGCTTACATAGCCGGCTATCCTACGACCAATGCTCCCCCCGAGCCTGATAAAGTCCCTGTGTTCCTCCGCAATTGCAATTTCCGTATTTGATTTACTTCTTTCCGCTCACAGCCTGACATTCTGTTGGGCTATCGGTGCTTTGTACATCTTCTTACTACAAGCATCTTATCTCTTTCATAGAAAAGTTATTCTAAACGTTGTGTAACAGTATTGTTAACCAATAAATTAAAATGTATGAAAACGATTAAAGCATTTTTCGTCATTGCTTTTGTTTTCGCCATCACTTCCACTACAAAAGCACAGAATTATAAATTAGACGGGCCTTTTATGGCCACAAAGGCTATCAAAGTAAATGGTGTTTGCGATATGTGTAAACACCGGATCGAGAGCGCCCTAAAGACTACTTCGGGCATTTCCTATGTCAACTGGGATATAGATTCGAAAACGTTGTTGGTTAAGTATTCCAGGACAAAGATCAATACCGATAAAATACAGGAGCTGGTGGCCGCTGACGGTCATGATACCGAAAAGGTAAAGGCAAGCGATGTCGTGTACAATGCCCTACCTGACTGCTGTCATTATCCAAGAAAATCATAATCAAATACTCACCAATAGCAAAATCATCAAAAAATGAAAAAACTCCTCATTCTCATCCTCTTTCTGACAGGTACTCTCGCCACTTTTGCCCAAAAAGCCAAAGACACGATGCCAATGGGAAAGATGGACTCAACAAGGACCGTGTACACCTGCCCCATGCACCCGGATATAATCAAGGACAAGCCAGGCAAATGTCCCAAATGCGGTATGACGCTCGTTGCCAAAAAGGCCCATGCGGATAAACCGTATTACACCTGTTCCATGCATTCGGAAGTCAGGAGCGACAAGCCGGGCAAATGCCCGAAGTGTGGTATGGACCTGGTTAAGAAGGAGCCGATGAACCATGATAAAATGAAAATGTAATAAGAATGGTTCCGAAATTAATCGAACTATCCCTACGCAACAGGTACCTGGTGTTGGTAACAGCACTGGGCCTGTTTGCCTGGGGCGTCTTTGCTGTCCAGCAAAATCCCATCGATGCTATACCTGATCTGTCGGAGAACCAGGTTATCGTATTCACGGAATGGATGGGACGAAGCCCGCAGATCATGGAAGACCAGGTGACCTTTCCGTTAGTATCTAACCTGCAAGGAATTCCAAAAGTGAAAAATATCCGGGGGACCTCCATGTTTGGGATGAGTTTCATCTACATCATATTCGACGACAACGCCGACATCTACTGGGCCCGCACGCGGGTGCTGGAACGATTGAACTATGCCCAGCGGCTATTGCCGCAAGGTATCACCCCTACCCTGGGTCCGGATGGTACAGGCGTCGGACATGTGCTATGGTATACCCTGGATGCACCGGGCGTAGACCTGGGGGAACAACGGGCGTTGCAGGACTGGTATATCAAGTTCGGATTACAGACCGTTCCCGGCGTTGCCGAGGTAGCGTCCTTTGGTGGATTCGAGAAACAATACCAGTTAGTGGTCGATCCCATCAAATTGCAATTCTACAACATTTCCCTGATGGATGTAATGAACAAGATCAAGGCTAACAACAATGACGTAGGAGGCAGGAAATTCGAAATGAGCGATATGGCCTATATCATACGAGGTTTGGGCTATGTTAAAAACAAGGGAGATCTGGAAAGCATCGCCCTGGCCAATTATAAAGGCATTCCTGTCCGGGTAAAAGATGTTGGCACGGTGCAACTGGGAGGCGACCTGCGGCTCGGCATCTTCGATCAAAATGGACAAGGTGAGGTAGTAGGGGGCATTGTCGTCATGCGTTATGGCGAGAACGCCGACAAAGTGATCACAATGGTGAAAGAAAAGATGAAGGATGTGGAAAAAGGACTGCCGGAAGGCGTCCATTTCAAGATCGCATATGACCGCAGCAGCCTGATCGAAGCAGCCATCGCCAATATCAAGGGCAAGCTGGGAGAGGAAATGCTGGCCGTATCGCTTATCGTCATCCTCTTCTTATTCCACTGGCGCAGCGCCATGAGCATCATCATACAAATCCCTATCACCATTGCCATCAGCTTTATCCTGCTAAATGCCTTTGGTTTATCCTCTAATATCATGTCCCTGACAGGTATCGCCCTGGCTATCGGTGTGATCGTGGATAACGGCATTATCATGGCGGAAAACTCCTACCGGAATTTAGCCGAATGGCAGGCAAAGCATTCACCGAATAAATAATCAACATGCGTAATTATTACCGCATTCCACGGGCCGAAAGACTGGCGATCATCGAAAGGTCCTGTAAACAGGTGTCGCGAGGTGTCTTTTTCTCTACCATTATCATCATTACTTCTTTTCTACCGGTGTTCCTGCTGACGGGACAAGAAGGCAAGCTGTTCCATCCGCTGGCTTATACCAAGACCTTTATCATGCTGGTGGACGCCTTCCTAGTGGTGACGTTGGCGCCCGTGCTCATCTCCTTCTTTATGACCGGACGTTTTAGGGGAGAGCAGGCCAATCCGGTGAACCGCGTATTGGAAAGAATGTATGAGCCGTTGATCAGGCTCTGTATCAAGTGGCGGAAAACGACCATCGGCATTAATATCATTGCTTTGATCATCAGTATACCCCTGATCTTAAGCCTGGGAAGAGAATTTATGCCGCCCCTGGACGAAGGTTCCATCCTCTTTATGCCGGTGACATTACCCGATGTTTCCAACTCCGAGGTCAAAAGGATCCTGCAGGTGCAGGATAAGATCATCAAATCGGTTCCGGAGGTAATGAACGTTCTGGGCAAGGCGGGCCGGGCAAACACTGCCACGGATAATTCTCCCATCAGCATGGTAGAAACGATCATCCTGCTGAAACCAAAAGCGCAGTGGCGTGCCGGCCTCACCAAAGAAGACATTATCAATGAGCTGAATAATAAATTGCAGATACCCGGCGTCACCAACGGCTGGACCCAGCCCATCATCAATCGGATCAATATGCTGTCTACCGGTATCCGCACGGACGTGGGAGTAAAAGTATACGGGCAGAACCTGGATACCATCTCTGCCTTTGCGCAAAAGGTAAAGACGGAATTACAAGGCATCGCAGGCGTGAAAGACCTGTATGTAGAACCTATTACGGGAGGGAAATATATTGACATAGCCATCAAAAGGGACGAGATCGCCCGGTACGGACTCAGCATCGATGACGTAAATGCCGTCATCGAAAGCGCTTTGGGCGGTATGAAGCTGACAACCACTGTGGAAGGTCGCCGTCGTTTTTCTGTCAACGCCCGCTACGCCCAGGACTTCAGGGACGATATAGAAGCGCTGAAGCGGTTGTCCGTCCAGACTATGCCATTCGGCCCCATCCCTTTAAGCGCCGTAGCGGATGTGCAGTTGACGGAAGGGCCACCCATGATCAATTCGGAGAACGCCTTATTGAGGGGCACCGTTCTGTTCAATGTACGCGACCGGGACCTGGCCGGTACCGTACAAGAGTCACAGGACAGGCTGAATAAAATGCTGACCCGCCTGCCCAAAGGTTACTTCCTGGAATGGAGCGGACAATACGAGAACCTGATCCGCGGCGAGAAGACGTTGAAGATGATATTGCCGGTTGTGCTGGCAGTGATCTTTATTTCCATGTATTTCGCCTTCCATTCCGCCCGGGAAGCCTTGTTGAGCCTCATCACCATTCCCTTTGCCCTGATCGGCGGGGCCTATATGGTCTATTTCTGGGGAGTCAACCTGTCGGTGGCAGTCGCCGTGGGCTTTATTGCTCTTTTCGGGCTGGCTGTAGAAACAGGGATTGTCATGGTGATCTACCTGAACGATGCCATGCAGCAGTTGGTGACGGCAAAAGGCAATTCCAGGGAGAGCATTACCCCAGCAGATCTGCGGGAATACGTGGTTGCGGGGGCCGCCAAAAGGCTGCGTCCTAAATTGATGACTGTCTGCGTAGCCTTGTTCGGATTGATACCCATATTATGGAGTTCGGGCGTGGGCAGCGATGTCATGAAGCCGATTGTACTGCCCATGATCGGCGGGGTATTCACCTCCTCCATCCATATCTTACTGGTCACTCCCATCATTTTCTTAATGAGCAAGGAATATGAATTGAGAAAGCACGGAAAGATCGATGTGCTGGAAGTAAAACATTAATACGATGAACAAACTACTCATTACACTGATTATTTCTATATTATCCCTACGGGAGGGACAGGCACAGCCGGTGATGAAGCTGGATGATATTTTATCGGCTGTTCAGTCTAACCATCCTTCACTAAAAATGTATGATGCTGACATTCGCTCTATGGATGAGGCGGCCAAAGGGGCCAAAAGCTGGATGCCGCCTGAGCTGAGCACTGGCTTCTGGATGACACCTTACAATCCTTCCTTATGGAAAAAGATGGCCGACGGCACCCCGGGTATGGGACAATATATGATCTCCGCCCAGCAGATGCTTCCCAATAAAAAAGAGCAGGAAGCTAACGCCCGGTATATGCAGGCCGCATCCGCCGTCAGCAGGGAAAGCAAGCAGGCGAATCTTAACGGGCTCTATGCCGCCGCAAAAAAAAGTTATTACACCTGGCTGATCACAGAAAAAAAAATCCGGGTGCTGGATGAGGACGAGCGCCTGCTCAATTTCATGATCCAAAGCACAGAGATCAGGTACAAGAACAACCTGGGTAAGCTCAATGCCTACTACAAGGCCAAGGCTGCGCTGGCGGGCATCGAAAACCAGCGCATCATGCTGCAAAACGAGATACGGCAACAACAGATCATGCTGAATACTTTAATGAACAGAAGCAAAGACATGACATTCGGGATCGATACTATTTACACGATCAGGGACTATCAGCCGGCCGACAGTTCCTATCTTGTCCAGGCCCGCAGCGATCTGAAAGCCATTGACAAAAATATTCAGCTCACTTACCTGCAACAAAACCTGGAACAATCTAAACTAAAGCCCCAGTTCGGTATCCGCTACGATCATATGTTCGGATTTGGAGGACTGCCCATGCAATACAGTTTGATGGCAATGGTCAAGCTGCCCATCGCGGCCTGGTCGTCCAAAAGCTATAAAGCAAATATCGAAAGCCTGACCTGGAAAGCCGAATCACTCAAAGAACAAAAACAGCTGGTGTTGAACGAAGCCACAGGACAGATCTCGGGCATTCTCGCTGGTCTGGACAATAAAAAGAAACAGGTATCCCTGTACGAGGAAAAGATCATCCCTGCGTTGCAGAAAAATTACCAGACCATGCAATTGAGCTACGAACAGAATACAGGCGAGCTGTTTGAGTTGCTGGATGCCTGGGAAACCCTGAATATGACGCAGCTGGAATACCTGGGCCAGTTGCAGGAGCTATTGAACATGCAGGTAGAAATGGATAAAGTGCTGCAACAAAATTGACATAAGTATGAACAAACTGTATATATGGTTGATCACAGGCTTTTTCGCCTCAACTTTGCTCCTTATCGGCTGTAAAGAAAAGGTCCCTGCGGCCAAACAGCCAGCCCCTGCTGCCCAGGAAGTCATTTACACCTGTCCTATGCATCCACAGGTGATCGCCCACCAACCCGGCAATTGCCCCATTTGCGGTATGACCCTGGTAAAAAAGGAGTATACAGCAGCGGAGGCAGGCACAGAAACGGCCGATCCTGGCACCTTGCTAAAACCTACCAACTCCTATGTAATTTCCAGTATACCGGTGACTACCCTGCAAACAGGCGTGCAAACCGTTAATAAAGAAGTGTTGGGCAGCGTGGATTATGACACCCGGCAGGTACATACTATTTCCGCGCGGGTTTCCGGAAGGATCGAAAGGCTATATGTAAAATACCGCTTCCAGCATGTGCACCAGGGCGCGAAGATCATGGATATCTACAGCCCGGAACTGGTCACCGCCCAGCAGGACCTTTTATTCCTTCTCCGCCATGATCCCGACAACGCTCCCCTGCTAAACGCAGCCAGGGAAAAATTGCTGTTGCTTGGCATGACCGTACAGCAGATGGAACAAGTGATGCAGACAAGAAAATCTTCGTATACAGTATCAGTATATAGTGACTATAGCGGACATATTCATGCCGCCGGAGGTATGGGCGAAGCGCCGGACAACGGAGCACAACGCATGGATGTATCGAAAGGCACCGAAGAATTGCCTGTTAAGGAAGGTATGTATGTCACAAAAGGGCAAACGATATTCCAACTATTCAATACGGATAACAGTTGGATCATCCTTAATATTTTTCCGGATGACGTGCCGTTTATTAAGCAGGGCATGCCGGTGACGATCATTCCGGAGACCACTAATGATTCCTTTGACGCCCGCATCAATTTTGTAGAGCCGTTTTTCAGGGATAATAATAAGACGCTTACGGTAAGGATCTTTTTTAATAATGCCACCCGGAAAATACCTATTGGCAGCCAGGTAAGGGCCATCGTCCGGAGCAATAGCCCCAGTGCAGCCTGGCTTCCCCGGTCAGCGGTGTTGAACCTTGGCTTGAGTCATGTTGTTTTAAAGAAGGCTGAAGGAGGCTTTGCAGTGCAGGCCGTCCGAACGAGCTTGCTGACCGATAGTCTTATCCAGGTAACGGGCGGCTTGGATGAACAAGACAGCGTGGCGGCCGACGCCCAATTCCTAATGGACAGCGAAAGTTTTATCAAAATAAAACAACAATAATGAACAGGCTTCAACTTCCTACGATCTTCATGGCAGTGGGACTGCTGCTCCTGCTTTCCTCCTGCAAGCTAAAAAAAGAGCAAACGGCAAAATCGGACCCGGATATTTATTACACCTGCAGCATGGACCCGCAGGTAGTGGAGTCCAAGCCAGGGAAATGCCCCATTTGTCATATGGAGCTAACAGCCGTCCACAAAAGCCAGCAACAGAAAAACGATGAGCTAAAACTCAGCCCCGAACAAATGCGGCTTGGAAATATCTCTACTGATACAATCCATCCGGGATACACAGGAAGTCAGCTGGTGCTGACAGCGACCCTCAATACAGACCAGTCCAAAACGAATGCAGTCAGCGCTCGCATCGGTGGCCGGATCGATCACCTCTATTTTAAGAATATCGGCGAATACATCCCCCAAGGGGCTAAATTATTCGACATCTACAGTGAAGAATTGAACAATGCCAAACAGGAATATCTCCTTCTTATACAAAAGCAAAGAACGCTCGGCAATTCCATCATAGATTACAATCCATTGATCGAGGCAGCCAGGAACAAGCTACTATTATGGGGAATCAGCGATGCCCAGGTGAATGAGCTGGTGAAAAACGGTAAAGCCGGCGTGACAACAAGTTTTTACAGCCCGGTGGGAGGTACCATTACTGAACTGACAGTAAAAGAAGGCGACTATGTGATGGAAGGCGGTGCCATACTACGCCTTGCAGATCTTTCTACCCTATGGGTGGAAGCGCAGGTGTACAGTTCCCAACTGACACAGCTCAGGCAAACAGGCAAGGCACTGGTGCAATTCCCTGACTTCCCGGAAAAACAACCCATGGAAGGAGTCATCGATTTTGTAAATCCTGAGATCGATCCGAACACCCGCATCAACCTGATCCGGGTCACACTTTCCAATAAAGATCATCAGCTAAAACCAGGCATGCCTGCCTATGTTACGATCAAAAACCCTCAGCAGAAAGCGCTCTCTCTTCCCATCGATGCCGTGCTTAGGAACGGTAAGATGTCGGTAGTTTGGGTGGAGACGACGCAAAACACCTTCAAAAGCAGGATGGTCGAGACGGGAATGGAGGGGAATGGTCTTATCGAGATCAGGTCGGGATTGCAGCCAGGGGATGTAGTAGTGGTCACGGGCGCTTATTTGCTGGAAAGCGAATATATTTTTCGGAAAGGGTCATCACCTATGGAAGGGATGGATATGGACAATATGAAAATGTAAGGTTATGGTGGAAAACACTACCCATTTTACTATTATAGGGTATCTGCTTTGATGATTCCTTTACCCCGAACCTGGCAATAACTGCATGGCATAGAATTTTCTGCATGTTTTGTTGTTATGCCAGTCCATGAAAAGAGTCATGTCCATAATATTGTTTCTCCTTTATTCGCTGTCTACTATACAGGCAAGTTTTGATTGTCATTTTTGCATGGGCAGGTTAGTCGAAATTTCATCTACCGGACCGCAAAAAATTTGCGCCGGCTGCGGGATGGATGCCAAAAAGGACTCAAAAGCCTGTTGTAAGGACATCCAGCTAAGCTTAAAATCAGGCGATAAGCATATTTCTCCAATTATATGTGATTTCTCTCCCAGTCTCTATGCTTTACCGACTAGTGCGACCTGGATTATTTACAGCGACCAAAAAATTGATAAAAGGTTGGGAGAAACCTATTCTTTTCATGCCCCTCCAGCGCTTCCCCGCTATTTAACATTATTGAATTTCCGGGTTTGATCGCCGGCAGGCCAAATGGCACTGCCAAGTTTTTTCTATAAGTTCCTCAGGAGCCTATACACCATTATTTACTCTCCCAAATTAACAATATGAAATCACCTTTTTATTTGGCAGTAAGCATATGCCTGCTTATTTCCATTGCTTCATGCTCTAAAGATAGCGGCATCAAGCTGCAGGCACATGACAACAATCGTATGATGGACAGCGTACATGTTATGATGAGCAGAATGGATACCACGAAAATGACCAATGACCCCGATATCGATTTTGCAGCCATGATGCGCATGCACCACCAGGGCGCGATCAGCATGGCCAACCTGGAGATTCAACAAGGAAAAAACGACTCCTTAAAACGGATTGCTCAAAAAACGATTGAAGAGCAGCAAAAAGAGATACAAGATCTTTCCCGCATACTGGCGGGTCTCAGCGTTGATAACAGCGACCCTGAATTTACCATGGAACAGAAAGCCAACATGGGAAAAATGGACACGACGGCCGACATCCAATTGATAACAGGAGATATCGATAACGATTTTGCAACGCTGATGATTGTGCATCACCAAAGTGCGACAGATAATGCTTCCGCCTATCTTCATCATGGACATTACCCCGATCTATTAGATATGGCTAAGAGTATGGTCAAATCGCAAACAATGGAGATCAATGAGCTTGCCAGTTGGTTAATCGCTAATAAACGTAAACCTTAAATCTAACACTATGTCCAGATACGCAATTTTACTCGCCTTATTGGCAGTGTTTTGGGTTCCCGGCTTCGCCCAGCACCAGCACCAACATCGTATGCCGGCTGGAAGCGATAGTTCCGGTATATCTATGGATACCAGCCACCCAATGAACAAGGGTATGGACATGGATATGCCGATGGATGTGCCCATGACTAATGCTTTTTCTCTGAACCTGCCCATGTCCCGGAATGGTTCAGGCACCAGTTGGTTACCGGATGACGCTCCCATGTATGCTTATATGCTCCATTCTAAGAAATGGATGTACATGGTCCATGGGAATATATTCCTCCGGTATAACCACCAGGACCTTGGCAAGGCAGGCACGAGAGGAGGTGAGAAATGGGATGCCCCCAACATGTTGATGTTTATGGGACAAACCAAGGTTGGCAGCAAAGGTCTTTTTCACTTTAACACCATGTTCTCTCTTGATGCAGCTATTGCCGGCGGAAGTGGGTATCCCCTTCTATTCCAGACAGGAGAATCCTGGAAAGGAAAACCTTTGGTCGACCGGCAGCATCCACATGACCTGTTCTCAGAGCTATCGGTAAGCTACTCCTATTCTTTTTCTCCGAAGTCCGACTTCTTCGTTTACTTCGGCTATCCTGGGGAACCGGCCCTCGGGCCAGTGACCTATGTCCACCGACCCTCCGGGATGGATAATCCCGATGCGCCGTTGGGGCATCACTGGACGGATGCTACCCATATTACATTTGGGGTAGCCACCATCGGGTTCCGGTACGGCCTTTTTAAATTGGAAGCATCCTCGTTTACCGGCCAGGAGCCTGATGAGGACAGGTATAATTTTGACAAGCCATTGTTTAACTCCTGGAGCAGCCGCCTTTCCTTAAATCCTACTAAAAACTGGGCACTCCAGATATCCCATGGATACATAAAAAGCCCTGAAGCGCTAAAGCCTGACGAAAATATTCACCGGACCACCGCCTCCGCCATGTATTCCTGTGCTTTCAGGGAGGAACACTTTTTCAACGCCACTGCCGTCTGGGGTCTGAATAAACAAAAGGATCTGGATGGATCAAACGATGCTCAGCTGGAAGCATCGCTCCGCCTGAAAAGTTTCCTGGCCTATTTTCGCTATGAATGGGTACAAAAATCCGTAGAAGAGCTAAACCTTGAGCCCAATACCTATGGGAACAATGTTCAGTTTCCCGTCAACGCCACTACCATTGGCGCCGGTTACGACCTTATTCACTCCGGCAATGTACGGGTAATGGGTGGCGGGCAATTGTCCTGGTATCACCCGGATAAGCAACTGAGTAGTTTATATGGCAAAAACCCGCTGGCCGGAGAGGTTTACCTCAGATTCTATCCTTCCCTGATGAAGATGCACAAGATGAAGATGGAAAATATGTAGTAGCTATTTCTTAACTAATAAAAACGACTATTATGTCACATCAACAGTATCAGGAATGTATCGAAGCATGCCGCGAATGCGCGACCGTCTGTAATCAATGCGCTTCAGCCTGTCTCCATGAAGAAGATGTAAAAATGATGACACGGTGTATTCAGCTTGATCTCGAATGTGCGGCTATTTGCAATACAGCTGCGCAGGTAATGAGCCTGGACGGCGAAATGTCCGCGCAACTTTGCCATCTTTGTGAAGACATTTGCAATCGGTGCGCTGAAGAATGTGAAAAATATACCAGGATGGAGCATTGCAGACAGTGTGCAGAAACTTGCCGAAAATGCGCAGAAGTATGCGCCAATATGGCCCAGCACGTCTAGGAACAAGTTGGGTTAGTGGCGTTGTATAGCTGTCAACTTCACCAGAATGTTTTTTAATTATAAACAACCTTAGTATGAACATCCAAGCACAAAAAGAAAAACATATTATGTATAAAAATGGTATGCCCTATAAAAAGCTGCTATTGATGATAGTGACCTCCTTTATATTCATGTATATTCTCATGTACGCGATGGTCGATAAATTCTCCAATGTTGTACCAAACGTTAATCAATTCTACATGGCGGGGCTGATGACCATGCCTATGCTGCTTATTGAACTTATTATCATGGGCGGCATGTATGGGAATAAAAAGTTGAATACGGGATTGATCATCGCCGGATTGATCGGAGGATTTTTTTTTTACGTCTGTATTAGGCAGCAGGCAGGCGTCACGGACAAACCATTTTTACGTTCCATGATACCGCACCATGCTGCGGCCGTATTGATGGTGAAAAAAGCGTCATTAAAGGACCCGGAGATCAGAGCGCTGGCAAATCAAATCATTACCAGCCAGGAGGCCGAGATTCAGCAAATGAAAGCCAAATTGGAGGCATTAAAAAAGTAGCATAAATCCTGCCCGGCTGCATTGATCCGACATGCCTAAAGATACAGGCCTATTTCCCCCATTTCCAATCCCGGACCTCCGGCATATCGACACCGTTGCTGCATATGTACCGTTTGTGTTCGATCAATTTATCCTGCATGGTCTGCTTCAGGTAGGTTCCCTTCGTTCCAATGTGAGGCAAACGGTCGATCACATCCTGCACCAGGTGAAACCGGTCCATATCGTTCAGCACTGTCATATCGAAAGCCGTAGTGATAGTACCTTCCTCCTTATATCCCCTTACATGCATATTCTTATGATTCGTCCGTCTGTAAGTAAGACGATGGATCAACCAGGGATAGCCATGAAAGGCGAAAATAACAGGCTTGTCCTTTGTGAACAGCATATCGAAATCCGTATCACTTAATCCATGCGGATGCTCGCTTTCCGGCTGCAGCTTCATCAAATCCACCACATTGACGACCCTGATCTTTAGCTCCGGCAATTCCTTTCGGAGGATAGAGACGGCAGCGAGCGTTTCCAGGCTGGGCACGTCACCAGCACAAGCCATTACCACATCAGGCTCCTCCCGCTGGTCATTACTGGCCCAGGTCCAAATGCCAACTCCCTTGCTGCAGTGGATAACCGCCTGCTCCATAGTAAGCCATTGGGGTGCAGGATGTTTCCCGGCTACGATCACATTCACGTAGTGCCGGCTGCGGAGACAATGATCCATCACAGACAGCAGGCAGTTGGCATCAGGCGGCAGGTAGACCCGTACGACGCCGGCTTTTTTGTTGACCACGTGGTCCAGGAAGCCCGGGTCCTGATGAGTAAAGCCATTATGGTCCTGCCGCCATACATGCGACGCCAGGAGATAGTTGAGCGAAGCGATCTTTCTGCGCCAGGAAAGGCCGGAAGTGACCTTTAGCCATTTTGCGTGCTGGTTGAACATGGAATCCACGATATGAATAAAGGCTTCATAACTGTTGAACAGTCCATGTCTACCGGTAAGTAAATAACCTTCCAGCCAGCCTTCACATTGGTGCTCACTGAGCATTTCCATGATCCTCCCCGCGGGGCTAAGGAATTGATCGTTTGGTAAGACCCCGCCTTCCCATTGACGGCTGGTAACCTGGAATACTGCGTCCAGACGATTGGAAAGTGTCTCGTCGGGACCGAAGATCCTGAAGTTTCGTTGATCCTCATTAAGCCTGATAATATCCCGGAGAAAAGCGCCTAATACGAGTGTATCGGCTGCCTGGACGGCGCCGGGGGCGGGCACTGCGACGGCATGGTCCGTAAAATCCGGCATTTTGAGGTCCCGTAATAAAATACCCCCGTTGGCATGCGGATTGGCGCCCATCCGCCGCTCACCTTCCGGGGCAAGATCGGCCAGTTCCCGGCGAAGACGGCCATTGCCATCAAACAGCTCTTCGGGCCGGTAACTTTTCAACCAGGATTCCAGTTGCCGGAGATGCCCGGCGTTATGGGCTGGGTCGGACAGGGGCACCTGGTGTGCACGGAAGGTTCCTTCTACCGCTGTACCATCCACTTCTTTCGGACCCGTCCACCCTTTGGGCGTTGTAAGGATGATCATCGGCCATAACGGGCGGGTGGTATTGCCATGAAGACGTGCGTCTTGCTGTATTCCTTTAATTTGGACCATCACCTTGTCCAGGGTGACAGCCATTGCCTGATGCATAGCTTCCGGCTCTTGTCCCTCCACGAAATAGGGAGTCCATCCATATCCTTTGAACAGCTGCTCCAGCTCTTTTGGGGTGATCCTGGCCAGGATGGTGGGATTCGCGATCTTATAGCCGTTGAGGTGCAGGATGGGCAGCACTGCGCCATCTGTTGCGGGATTGAGAAATTTGTTCGAGTGCCATGCGGTAGCCAGCGGCCCTGTTTCAGCCTCCCCGTCTCCCACCACGCAGGCAACGACCAGGTCCGGATTGTCAAAGGCAGCGCCGAACGCATGGGAAAGGGAATATCCCAGTTCCCCGCCTTCATGTATGGATCCAGGGCATTCAGGGGAAACATGGCTGGGTATACCGCCCGGAAAGGAGAATTGCGTAAAAAGCTTTTTCAATCCGGCCTCGTCCAGGCTTATCTCCGGGTATACCTCCGTGTACGTTCCTTCAAGATACGTATTTGCCACTAAGGCAGGTCCACCATGCCCCGGCCCTGAGATGTAGATCATATTGAGATCATATTGCCGGATGATCCGGTTCAGGTGCACATAAACGAAGTTCTGGCCCGGCGTGGTACCCCAATGCCCCAGCAAAGTGTTCTTAATATGTTCCGGTTTAAGGGGTTCCCGTAGCAGGGGATTAGCATGAAGATATATCTGCCCGACGGAAAGGTAATTAGCGGCCCGCCAGTAGGCATCCATTTTCCGCAATAAGCTCTCCGATAACTGTCGAGCTGGATCTGTAAGCGTTTGCGTTGCCATAAAATCAGTTTTATTGTTACTAATATTTTTTATCTGGTGCGACCAAGAGCCGGAATACCATCGTGGCAATCATTTTTTCCTCGTCGGTGGGAAGGACATAAATTGTAACGGAACTCCCGGTGGTGCTGATCAGGGAAGCATTTTCGGCATTTCTCTTCTCATCCACCTTGATACCCAGAAATTCCAGTCCCTGGCAGATCCTCCATCGGATGGCCGCTGCATTCTCCCCGATACCTCCTGTGAATACCAGGGTGCCCACTCCGCCCAAAACAGCAGAGAAGGCCCCAATCCATTTTTTCACCTGGTAACAAAACAGGCTGATCGCCTCGACGGCCCTGATGTCCGATCCTTCTTTCTCCAGCAGGTCATGCATGTCCGGGCTTATTTCGGATACGCCCAGCAAACCACATTGATGATTCACCAGGTCATTCAATTGACCGGTTGACAGGTGATCCCTGCTAATGATATGCCCTACGATGCAGGGGTCCACATCCCCGGGACGGGTACCCATTATAATACCGCCTGCCGGTGTAAAACCCATGCTCGTATCTATGCTCCTTCCATTCTTTATTGCTGTGATACTGGCCCCATTGCCCAAATGGGCCAATAATATGCGCCCGTTCGCCGTTTCTGCTCCTGCAATACGGGTGAGCTCTTCCAGGATATAAGCACAGGACAGACCATGAAAACCATAGCGCCGGACTCCTTCACGGTCATAGCGACGGGGTATCGGCAGCAACTGCGCCACCCTCGGCATGTCTGCGTGAAAGGAAGTGTCGAAGCAGGCCGCCTGTGGCAGCTGAGGGTACCGCTTCCGAAATATCTCTATGAGCTCAATTTCACCAGGAAGATGGTCGGGATCAAATACGCTGTTGCGATGCAATTCGTTCATAAGGGCCTCGTCTATAAAGACTGCGTGGCTATGGCCGGGACCATACACTATCCGGTGGCCGATGGCCCTTACCTGGTCGAATCCCTTTTGTTCCGCAACCCAGTCTGCCAGAAAAAACGCTGCCTCTCTTATATCGGATGCCTTTGCCGGGTAAGTTTGCCGGTCGCCTGTCCTACTATTCGTCCACGTCAGGGTGGGATCATCCAGACCGATGCGGTCGATCTTCCCCCGGATCAATCGCGCAGGCGGTTCACCTGCAGCATACAGCGCAAACTTGATGCTGGATGATCCGCTGTTAATAGTGAGAATATTCGTTGTGCCAGGCATAACATTTTTTTTAAGACTTACCGCTGCCAAAGTATTCGGTTCGATTCCAGAGGAACCCGTATATCCCCGTACCCTGGTATCACCCGCACCGTAAAGTCGGATGCCGGTCGTGACGCGGGAACACTTGCGCGGTATATAAAAAGCTGTGCCGGCATTCCCTGCGGATCGTCAGCCAGCATTTTTTCCCGCAGAGCACCAGCGCCATCCACCCCGTCCGCATACAGCTCCACCGACACTGTGTTAGGGTCGAGCCCATTTAGAAATACCGCCGCAGTAAAATGATGAATCCTATCGTCTGATTGGACGGCAGGCGCTTCAATGCGTATACCGGTCCATTTATGTTCCAACTCATGAAGCCGGTCCACAATTTGCACAGCCCCAGTTCCGTTGCCAGCCGTCCGCTCATGGTATGCGCGGGCCGCGGGCAGATAGTATCTCTCCACGTATTCCCTTACTGCCCGGTTGGCCGAGTACTGAACTGTCAGCCTTGACATGCTCTCCCGAATCTTCGCAACCCAGGAAACAGGGATGCCTTTGTCATCACGGGCATAAAAGGAAGGGATCACTTCCTGCTCCAGCAAATCATAGAGAGATTGAGCTTCCACCGCATCCCGGCTGCTATCATTCCCGTGGTCGAGCCCGTCCCCCAGGGCCCATCCAACTGATGGATCATACGCTTCCGCCCACCAGCCATCCAGTTCGGATATATTGAGCCCACCATTCACCAGGACTTTCATGCCGCTGGTGCCGCAGGCTTCCCATGGTCGTCGGGGTGAATTGATCCAAACGTCCACTCCTTGTACAAGCTGTTCCGCCAGCAGCATGTCATAATCACTCAAAAAAGCGATGTGCCCGTGCAAATTGTGGTTATTGATGAATTGCACCCAGTCCCGGATAAGGGCTTGACCTTCCCGGTCCGCTGGGGAGGCTTTCCCGGCGATCAGCAGCTGGACAGGCTGGTCTGTATTTGTTAATATTTTGATCAACCGTCCCGGGTCCTGCAACAATAGATTGGGACGTTTATACGTGGCAAATCTGCGTGCAAAGCCAAGTGTTAGTGTTGCGTGATCGAAGAGCTTCTTTGCAAACCCTTCGGATGCCGGCGACCCTTCGCTAGAGGTTAATTGTCTCGCCACCCTCCCTCGGATATGTTTGATAAGCTCTTTGCGGGCGTCGGAGCGCATCTGCCAGATGCTTTCATCCGAAAGACAGCACATATGATGGCAGAGCTTTTCTGTATCGCCTACCCAACGACCTTTGCCGCAAGTCTCCGTCCAAAGTTGATCCGCATATTTGGAATCCCAACTGGGCATGTGCACACCGTTAGTGACGTATCCGACAGGGACTTCATGTTCCGGCCATCGGGGAAACAGCGACTGAAAGAGCGTCTTGCTCACCTTTCCGTGCAGCCGGCTGACCCCATTCACCGCCATGCTGCCTCTGATAGCGAGGTACGCCATATTGAAATACTCGGCCGAGTCATCGGCATCCCGGCGACCAAGCGCCAGAAGATCGTGTAAAGATACTCCCAGCTCGTCCTTTGCATATATTCCAAGGAATTGCCCGATCAGCGAGGGGTTGAAATAGTCGAAGCCCGCCGCGACCGCCGTATGGGTAGTGAACAGGTTGCCGGCGCGGGTAGTTGCCAGGGCCACTTCAAAGAGATGCCCTGTCTTTTTCATATAGCTGCGGGCGCGTTCCAGCACGAGGAATGCCGCGTGGCCTTCATTCAGGTGGCAAACTTCCGGATCGATGCCAATTGCCTCAAGCAACCGCCATCCTCCGATGCCTAGTATCAGCTCCTGTTTGATCCGCATTTCGGGACCGCCACTATACATTTCTCCCGTAATTCCACGGTGGACCGGTGCATTGGCCGGATCGTTACTGTCCAGCAAATAAAGCTTTGTCCTCCCTATCCGCACCTCCCAGGTACGAAGCCATACCACGTCACCCGATAATGATATTTTTAACCGCAACCATTCACCGTCTTCACGTCGAAGAGGCTTTATAGGCAATTGTCCGGGGTCATTGTAAGGGAATAGCGCCTGTTGGCGCCCATCTCTGTCGATCTCCTGACGAAAATAGCCTTGTTGATAAAGCAGACCTACGCCGATCACCGGCACGCCCAGGTCGCTGGCCGTTTTCAATTGATCTCCCGCTACGTTCCCCAATCCCCCTACATAGATCGGCAGGGCTTCACTCAGCATGAACTCCATGCTGAAGTAGGCGACGCATGTAAGAGGTGTATCCGGGTACTGCTGTTGAAACCATGCAGACCCCGATGCGGCCTCTTTCTCTGATTGGATGATCTTATCCATCATCTGACGGAAATCGGAATCCGCCAGGCAACGCTTAAATTGATCACGGGAAATGGTCTGCAAAACAACCCACGGATTATGGGTAAGATCCCATAGTTCAGGATTCAACTGACGCCACAGTTCATCGGCGGCATGATTCCAGCACCAGCGCACATCCAATGCAAGCATCTCGAGTGAATCCAGACCCGGCAGGTCCGGCATGTCATTATAGAGGATCATGGCTTTTTACTTTCCTATACCTGCAAAATGGATGTCTGCCGGCAATAATATTCAGCCTTATGATGATCTCTTCGTCGGACAGAGAGGACCCTTCCTTTTTCTCTTCATTTTTGTCCACCTGCATGCCAGGATTTCGGTCAATGACGGAATGTAAAGGGTGACCAGGGAAAACTCTTATCGAATGGTTGTGCATAGTAAAGAATTTAGTATTTCAGAATAGTGTGCCTGTCAAAATTATTACAGGATATCAACGGTGACCATGATCACCGTCAATGCCGGCCTTGATTCGAGTCATAAATCTCCGGCCTGAGAAAAATCAGATTATAGCCTGATCCAGATCATAAACAAGATTTTCTGGCAGGATTACCTTTAAAACACGATTCAAAGTCCACAGCGACATGAAAAAACTGATCTCTATATTCTTTATCTTCATTTACCTGAACACGGCGTTGGGGGTGGGTATAGATATTCATTTTTGCGGAGGGGGCTTTGCAGATGTTACGATTGTCGGTCTGGGTCATGCCCACTGTGATTGCCCGCCGGGCAGCATGCCGCCCGGATGTTGCAAGAACGTAGTTACCTTTTGCAAAACGGATAATCATAAAATACAGGCAGCAGAAACGACGATCAGCATACAGCATTGGATCGAGGCGCCAGTCTTTTTCCCGGACTACATAAGTCCCCTTCTACCCCTTGGATTTCAGGGCCAACCCGATCCGGACCCTCACCAGCACAGAGTTAAATACGCCTCCTTCGCCGACCTGTACATACTCCATCAGGTTTTCAGAATATAATCCTTCTCCCGGTATTTCCTTGTTACGACTTCACATTTGTTGAAGACGTGCATTCCATTCCACATAGCATTATTTGTGCTGTCATGGCAGTCTAATACATGATTGAACTCCTTGACATACTCTTACAACATATTTAAAAATTAAAAAAATGAAACAGAATTTATTCCTGGCAGTATCGTTTTTTTCCATTCTTTCTTTCAATGCTTCAGCTCAAAAAGACAGTAGCGGGATCTACAAGACGGCAGCAGACTTTCAACAGGGAAAATTGTCCTATGCCATCAATTATAAGACAGAAAAACACAAGATCAAAGACAATTTGCTGTTCAACGAATCGGAAATAAAGGTCAAACATGAAGGGACAGCTTATACCCTTAAGAAGGCCGATACGTATGGCTATAGGGACACAAAAGGTGTTGATTACAGGTTTGTCGAAAACAAGGTTTACAGGATACTTAGCAAGGGGGATGGATTGATCTTATACGTATACCAAAGCCCTACAGGCTCCACTAAAGGCAGCATTAAATATGTCTCCCAGTATTATTTCACCAAGGACATAGCGTCAGCCCCGCAGGTACTGACCAAGGAAACCCTAAAAACGGCCTTCCCGGGCAATCACAAATTTCATGATGCCATAGATGCCACCTTTAAAGAGGATAAGGACTTGGCGGCCTATGATAGTTTCCATAAGATGTATAAGATAAATCATATTCTCTCTGTCAATAAATAAGTTTAAATCTTCAAATCCAACTTTATGGCTTGCGGAAATAACTGCACTTGCAACGGCGATGGCTCCCGGAGAAATTTCCTTAAGAATTCCATTGCCGCCCTAACCACCGGGCTCGCAGGAGGCGCCCTTATCGATGCTTTTGCATCCTGCAACCCACCAACTACAAAGAATGATGAATTGGTGCATGTGATGACGCATGACGGTAAGATGGTTTCAGTCGCCCGGTCGCAGGTAGCCGATTTCAAACCGCATATTTCAGATGAAGATGTAAGAAGAGGCATCCCCGGCAAGAAGTTTGTAATGGTGATCGACCTTTCCAAATGTGATGGTTGCGGAAAATGTACCAAGGCCTGCAATAAAATGCACTACCTGCCATCCAATAAGGAATGGATCGAGGTGCTTGAGATGCAGGATTCGCCCAAGGAGGCCCCCTATTATTTTCCTAAGCCCTGTTTTCACTGTGATAACCCGCCCTGCACAAAGGTCTGCCCGGTGGATGCCACTTTCAAAAGGGAAGACGGGATCGTAGGGATCGACACAGACCGTTGCATCGGGTGCCGGTTCTGCATGGCCGCCTGTCCGTACTCCGTCCGGCTGTTCAACTGGACGGAGCCCGTCAAACCGGATTTTATAGAGCAAACACCAGCCGCCGAACATGTTTTCCAAAGCAAAAAAGGGTGTGTCGAGAAATGTGATTTCTGTCCGCATATGGCCAGAGAAGGCAAATTGCCGGCCTGTGTGACGAACTGCCCCATGAATGCCATCTGGTTCGGGGATGCCAATGAGGATGCCGTCACCTGTTTCGACGGTACGACGACCAAACTGTCTCAGCTGTTGGAAGATGGCGCAGCTTACCGATTCATGGAAGAGCTGGGCACCGAGCCAAGGGTATACTATCTGCCGCCGGTGAACCGTACCTATTCCACCAAAGACATGAAGATTGAAAAAAAAGAAGCTGAAAAATAAAAAATGACTGTATGGAAAAGCTAAGCCAGGATATAAAAGACCGCGTCGAGCTCGAGCTCCTGAGCACGGTCGGTCGCCGCTACCGGCAGGAAACATTCTGGGTAATATTTCTTGCCCTGGTATGTATAGGAGGGACAGTGGCCTGGATCATTCAATTACGAAAAGGATTAGGAGTGACAGCAATGCGGGACTATGTCTCCTGGGGATTATACATCTCGCTCCTTTTCTTCTTCGTAGGGGTGAGCCTGATCGGGGCGTTGATCTCCTCGATATTGCGGTTCTCGGGCGCCAAATGGCGTTATCCCCTGATCCGCATTGCCGAAGCGGTCACCTTGTCTGCCATACTTTTTGCAGGCTTTATGCCCGTGCTGGATATGGGCCGCCCCGAACGGCTGTATTTTTTGATCACCCATGGCCGGATACAATCTCCCATCCTCTGGGATGTCCTGGCTATCGGCACTTACTTCTTTGGAAGCGTCATCTTCTTCTACCTGCCCCTGATCCCCGATGTGGCGATCATGCGGGACAAGCTGACGGATATTCCTGTCTGGCGAAAAAAGGTTTATCGTCGGCTCGCTATGGGCTGGGAAGGAAATCCCACGCAGCGCAGGCTATTGAAAAAAGCTATGTGGCTGATGTCGGTGGTGATCCTTCCCGTAGCCGTATCCGTACATACCGTCAGCGCCTGGCTGATCGCCATGACCCTCCGGTCAGGCTGGAATACCAGCATCATGGGGCCCTATTTTGTTTTCGGAGCACTGATGGCCGGATGCGCCATTATGATCCTGATCATTGCCATTTTGCGTCACGGATATCACCTGGAGCACTACCTAACGCCTACGCATTTCAGCAGACTGGCGGCCTGTTTGCTGGCCCTGACAGCATTTTACCTATACCTGAATGTCAACAAATATGGTGTGCCTGCCTATAAAATGGCCAAGGATGAACGATATCTCCTCCAAGACCTGTTCACCGGCAGACAGTCCCTCCTGTTCTGGTTCACCCAGGTGGCAGGCCTGCTCCTGCCCATCGTCCTGCTGTCCTTCAAGCGGATCAGGGAGTCGATCAAAGGTGTTGTATCGGTAGCTGTAATGGTGTTGCTGGGCGCCCTCATCAATCGCTACCTGATCGTGGTGCCCAACATGCTGCATCCTTTTGTGCCGATCCAGCATGCGCAGCCGGGCTTTGCGTCCTACAATCCCACGCTGATAGAATGGATGATCACGGCTTCCTCGCTGGCAGGCTTCGTATTGCTCATTATCCTTCTGTTCAAGCCATTCCCGGTGATCACCATGTGGGAAGTCATAGAGGGAGTAGAAAAAAGCGGGGAGCAGGCAGTCGGTGTAGAACATTTGTCCAACATTCAAATCATACAAGGTCATGGCAAATAAGAAGAACTTATTGATCGCATTATTAACGGCAGGGATCAGCGCGATGGCCCAGGAGAAAAAAGATGGACTGATTACCCTGCAGTTGGGCGCCAACGATACCATGCATACGGTGACAGCGCAAGTCAATGACCTGGCGACAAAGGCGCCATTGAAAGGAGTCGAGATCACCTTCTATGTCCAGCGGACGTTCGGGGTCATGAAGGTTGGCAACGGCACTACCGATACCACTGGAGTCATTACCGCCGAATTCCCGCTTAGCATTCCGGCCGGCGATACGCTGGGGAATTTGATCGCCCTGGCAAAAGTGGAGGACAATGCCGTTATCAATGATACTATTTTCCGGGCGACAATTAAAACAAAACTGTCCTTCCCAGCACATACACCGGTAAAAGCCGGTCTGATCAGTTCTACCCCGCCGCTTTGGCTTCAACTTGTTTTCTGGCTCGTTGTAGCCATGGTGTGGGGTTCATTTGCCTACGCCCTCTATCTGGTCTATCGAATTAAAGCCAGCGCTTCAAAAAAAATATTTATTAACCAATAAGCAAAACAAAATGAAAACAATTGGCCAACCTCCGTTTTATTCAAGCTTCTTCCTGGCTACCGTGATAATTGCTTTATTCCTTGGCATATCATCCTTTGTAACCTACCAACAAACACCCTGGAAGGCGCCTGCATCTGCGGATGCCAAAAAGAATCCGCTTGCATCGGATGCCGCTACGATAGCTGCCGGCAAGGAAGTCTATGTCAAAGAATGCCAGTCCTGCCACGGAAAAAAGGGAAAGGGTGATGGTCCTTCAGCTGCGACCCTGGATATCCCTGCGGGAAACTTTTCAACAGCGGCTACACAGGGACAAAGTGATGGCGCTTTGTTCTGGAAAATAGAAGAAGGCCGGAAGCCAATGCCTTCCTTTAAGAAGAAATTAACGGAAAACCAGGCATGGCAGACAGTGGTCTTTATAAGAACCTTAAAATAAACAGCACAAACGGATTTTATGAAAAAAAGATCAATACTACTGCCGGGACTGCTACTGATGGTCTTTTGCACAACACGGGCTCAACAGTTTACCCAGGAATATATCGACAGTCTGGTGAAAAGCAGCGTGAGGTCCCAGGTTGGTGGCGGCAGTAAATTCGCTCTGGTGGGCTATACCGGCCTCGCCGCCAAATTCAGCAAAAACGAAACCTCATTCACCAACCTTATATTCGATCCCATTTTATTGTGGCAGCCACATCAAAGGATCCTGGTAGAAGCCGAATTGGAAATGGAGCTGGAGGGCGGTGAAACACATATCGAGCTTGGATATGCAGATGCCTCCTTCATTGTAAATAAATACCTAACCGTCCGCGCCGGAAAATTTCTTGCGCCATGGGGGATTTTTCAGGACAGGCTGCATGCCGGATGGATCAACAAGCTGCCCACCACACCCGTTGGCACAGGAGAGGATGACTGGGGAATAGGGCCAACGGCGGAAATAGGCGTCGACCTTAGAGGTGGAATTCCTTTGGGTTCGGCAAAGATGAACTATAGCTTTTACCTGGCCAATAACGCGCAACTGATTACGGATGTAGCAGATCCCTCCAAACAGGGCACGCTGACCTATGGTAATATCGATGCCAGCAATAACAAGAAGACAGTTGGTGGACGCATCGGCTTTTTACCGTTGTCCAATTCATCCCTGGAGATCGGGGGATCGTTCCGGAACGGGAAAGTGGGAGATAAAACCACCACCTATAAGAATACCGGGGCACAACAATACGCGCTGGACCTCACGTATGTCGAACAGCTGGCTTTTATCAAAGGCATGTTTGACGTAAAGGCCCAATGGAACTTTGAGTATATTGACAAGGCAACCTATGCGGATCCTGCCGATCCTACGGGAAATACCACTTACAGCTTCGACAATAAGCGTAACTCCGTGTTTGCCCAGGCTGCTTACAGGCCGAATATGTCCCAAAGTAAGTTTTTGAAGAAAACAGAGCTGGTATTCCGGTATGCGGGTCTGAACCCGGCGGATAATCTCAACGGGCCCGGAAAAATAAAACAATATACCTATGGGGTAGACTACTGGTTCAACTGGCGTACTGTCGTAAAGGCGGCCTGGCAATCACAGCAGGATAACAACGCATTTTTTGTGCAGGTGGCAATAGGTTTCTAATTTTTGTACAGCAAAACATAAGTATATGAAACGAAATACAATGATCATGTCAATAGCGGCTTTAACGATAGCAGCCGTCATAGTCGAAAGCTGTGTTTCTACCAAGGTGACCGACAAAAGCGGCAGTCAGCTATGGAGTGAGAACTGCCAGCGCTGTCACAATACCCCACCTAGTTCCGCCTTTACGGATCCCGAGTGGAGTGTGATCAACATGCACATGCGACAACGGGCCATGCTGACGGACGAAGAATACAAAAAGATCTCGGCATTTATGCAACAGGGTGAGTAAATGAAAATGTTCAATCATTTGAAATGAAAGGCTTATTGATCATATGGTTTCTGTGCGCGGGGATAGCATCATCGGCACAGATATATTCCACACGATTCGGGAGAATAACAGTGCGTGGAAGGTATCAAGAGAAAAGTGTGACTGCGGTGAGCTACCTCCTGCGTGTGCAGGTAAACGATGACCGGTCTGAGATCCATATGCGATTGGGTATCCCTACAATGTCGACGAACAATGATTCATTGAATGCCCGATTGCAGCAACAGGTAGGAAACGAAGCATATTTTGACGGGAAGATGAATATAAATCATATAGAAACACATTCGCATCCCCAACGCAGGTTCCTTACAAATGGAACGCTGGCAATCAACGGTTCGATCAGGCCTTTCAGCTTCACTTCAACATTGGAGCATTTCCCGGTTGGCAGTGCAACTTGCAATCTCAGTGCTGAATTTGTGATCGATCTGAAAGAGTTTGGCATTCTTACCCGGCCTGGTGAAAACAAAATAACCGTTGGGTTTAATCAACTCATCCTGAAGAGATAAATATGAGATCAATTCATGATATCGACCTGTCGCCCAAGAAGGGAAAGAAATACTGGCGCGGCTGTCACCGTGAATGGCGGGAAGAGTTCATTTACTTTGTCCTGGTAGACAGGTTCCATGACTCCGCCAACCGGCACCCAATGGATTTTACAGAGCGCCATCCGGGATTCGGAAACCCCCACCAGTTGCAACAAAGCTGTGGCGGCACCCTTAGAGGAATTATCAACCATATCGAATATATTCGGAACCTGGGTTGTACTTCCATCTGGCTGAGCCCGATATTCGGGAATAATCCGGAATCCTATCACGGCTACGCCATTGAAAACTACCTGGAGATCGACAAAAGATGGGGCACTAAGGCAGACCTGGAAGAGTTGGTGGAAATAGCTCATGACCTGGATATGCGGGTCTTTCTGGACATAGTGCTCCATCATTCCGGCAACAACTGGAGCTACCCGGGGAACATGGAATACTATTACTACAATGGCATGCAATTCCCCCTGGAAAGCTGGCGGTATGCCGATAAGCCTGTTCCAACGGAATTGCGCAATCCCGACCTATACAACCGAAAAGGACAGATAAGGGATTTCGAGGCAATGCCCGAAGTACGGGAGGGAGATTTTTTTCAGCTGAAGACCTACCGGAACGATGATTCCAGGGAAGCGCTGTATGTACAGGACCTTCTTATCACCTTGCATTGTTACTGGATACGAGAAACGGATATCGACGGCTTCAGGGTAGACGCCGTCAAGCACATGCGAGAAGAGTCAATCAGCCGCTTTTGCTCTTATATTCGGGAATATGCCTATTCCCTTGGGAAGAGGAATTTTTTCCTGTTCGGTGAGCTGCTGGGAGCGGAGGAAACATACAACCGCTACATCGGCCCCAAGACGGCCATAACCATAGACGACAAGAACCTTTACTATGGACTCAACTCCGTACTGGATTTCCCCTTGTACCATATATTGGAAGGGGTGATCAAGGGACTATCTTCCCCTGAAAAGCTGATCGAGCGCTATGCGGCTCTACAGCATAATGCACTCAACAGAGGTGAATATGGAGAGTACCTGGTGACCTTTATCGACAACCATGACCAGGTGGGGAAAGATCTTAAAGCCCGGTTTGGATACGATGCCACTCCCTCTCAAATTATCGCAGGCATTGGCTTTTTGCTTTGTGCGCTGGGAACCCCCTGCATCTATTATGGGACGGAACAGGGCCTGGAAGGACGCGGCAGCGGAGACTGGTTTGTCAGGGAAAGCATGTTTAACATGGCTGATGTCAATTCCAACCTTTTGAATGGGCGATCAGCCATTTACCAATCCATTGCGACTATGGCACGTCTCAGGAATTCGAGCCCTATCCTTAAGTTCGGAAGGATGTATATGAGAAGGACGTCGGAAGACGGTCTCTCCTTTCATTTGCCGGTATGCGCTAAATGCATATTGGCGTTTTCAAGGATACTTTTCAATGAAGAGGTCCTGGTAGTGTATAATTCCTCCATCAGTGATGCCAAGGTCGAGTATGTGGAAATAGATTATCGAATCAATAAGAAGAGCTCGTCCATGAAAAACCTGTTTGGATATGACAGTTGTGTAGAAGTGTTGCAACAGGAAAAGGACGGGAGCAAATTGCGGTATGTCAGGCTGTATTTAAACCCTATGCAATTCGTCATTTTAAAAAACGTATAAACGCTTTGTTATGAAAAAACATATGCTCTGGATGCTCATCGGCTGCACGGTCCCTCGGTCTCACCGGAGTATTCATTCTCGGATGGCTGACCGGCGCTTGTGTGGCGGGTTTGTACAACGTCCTATCTTTCGACCGAAATTAAACCATGTTTATGAGCGACTATCTTAACCCCGACGTGCAATCCCTTATAGACAAAGTCTACAACGAAGGGATCGAGAGGGCCAACGGCCAGGCGCAGCAGATCATCTCAGACGCACAGCAGGCGGCATCGGGGCTGATGGAAGAAGCCAAACGCCGGATACAGGCCATGGAAGCGGAAGCCCTAAAGGAAATGGAACACAAGCGGAACAGCCTGGACAGTGAATTGAAGACCGCCGCCAAACAAGTGCTCAGCAACATCAAGAATGAATTGGGCGAAACGTTAAGCACTAAAATTGTAACGCAGGGGCTTGGCGAGGCTATCAGCGACGGCGAGTTCCTGCAAAAAATGATCTCAATCGTATTACAGCGTTGGGACCCCGCCGATGCCAGGCTGGACCTTGACCTCCTGGTCAGTCCGGAAGAAGGCCGGCAGCTGAGAGGGTTCTTTGAGCAACGAATAAAAAAAGAATGGACAGGGGAAATAGAAATTATCGTTGACAAAAAAATAAACAGCGGCTTTAAGATCAACATGAAAAAGGAGCATTACTATGTAAGCTTTTGCGACGAGGATTTCGAGGCGTTTTTTAAAAGTTATCTACGCAAGAAGACGGTGGATTGGATCTATGGAATAAAACAAGACGATCATGAAGACTAACCAATACTTTTACCTGATTGCCGGGTTGCCGGACCTGGCTATAACGGATACGCAACTTCCGGTCACCACCAGAGACTTTCTGACCGGGCTGGACGGTAAGCTATCTCCTGTCGATCTTGACCTGGTACGTTGGTTGTATTATGCTCGGGATAACCGGAATCTTATCGACATGCTGCTCCACAAAAAGACCATCCATTACGAAGGATATTATTCTTTGCAGGAGCTGGAAAAAGGAATAAAAGGAAGTCTTTCGCTGCCGGACTATATGACGAGTTTTATCGAAGCATTTAATGAAGAAAAAGACCGCTTTACAGCAGCCGAGTGGGAAAGCAGGCTTATCGAAAGTTATTTCGCTGAAGGCAAGCGTATGAGGAATGCATTCCTGGACCAATGGATAGACTTCGAGGTGAACCTTAAGAACCTGCTGCTGGTCCTGGGGAATAGGAAAAGACAACTTCCAGGTAAAGCATTTATTATCGAAGTAAATGAAATGTCATCACTTTTCAAAGGCGATGGGATCGCCGATTTCGGCACAGAACCCGCGCTGGACTTCGCTGGTGAGGCAGCCAAGCTCCTCGAAAAGGACAATTTAATGGAACGTGAACGAAAGATCGATCTGCTCAGGTGGAAGAAGGTCGAAGAAATGACCTTCTTCCATTATTTCACCATTGAGAGAATATTATGTTTTGTCATTCAATTGATGATCGTCGAAAGGTGGGTGACCCTGCATAAAAAACATGAGATGAGAGATCTGCCGTTTATTCTCCAGTCGCTGACAGGGAAGCAGGAACTCTATAATCAAACAATCGAAAAGCCATGAGAACCGGGAAAATAAAGGCCATCGTTTCCAACCTCGTTATCGTGGCCGCGGATTGCGCGGTGGCACAAAATGAAATGTGCCATATCCGCCTGGGAGAGGTGTTCCTGAAGGCTGAGGTAATAAAGATAACGGGAGATGAGGTATTTGTGCAGGTGTACGAGAATACCAGAGGATTGAAAGTGGATGATGAAGTGATCTTTCTGGGCCACCTCCTGGAAGTCGCGCTGGGTCCCGGCATTCTCTCGAAAAAATACGATGGGTTACAAAATGACCTGGACAAGATAAACGAAGTCTTTCTGCTACCGGGATATGCTGCAGACGCATTGGATATGGATGGCGAATGGGACTTCATTCCCCTGGCAAAGGTGGGCGATCCCGCCGGCCCCGGGAGTTGGCTGGGCGAAGTGAAGGAAAAGAATATCCCGCATAAGATCATGGCCCCTTTTACGCTGAAAGAAGGATTTCGCGTAAAACATCTTGCCGGAGCTGGAAGGTATAGGGTGACGGATACCATTGCTCTGCTGGAAGGAGGGAATGGAGAAGAGCTAAAAGTTACCATGATACAGAAATGGCCGGTGATCAGGCCTTTGAAAGGATACATGGAAAGGATACGCCCTGATCAGCTACTGGAAACGGGCATCCGGACTATGGATATGCTGAATCCTCTGGCTGAAGGAGGCACAGGATTTATTCCCGGCCCCTTCGGCAGTGGAAAAACAGTGCTGCAACACGCCATTGCCCGGCAGGCAAAGGTTGACATCGTGGTCATGGTGGCCTGTGGAGAGAGGGCCAACGAGGTGGTCGAGATCTTTGTAGAGTTTCCCCAACTGGATGACCCGCAGAAGGGAGGCAAGCTCATGGACAGAACGGTGATCATCGCCAACACATCGAATATGCCTGTGGCTTCCCGACAGGCGTCGGTATACACGGGCATTACCATCGCCGAGTATTACCGGGCCATGGGATTGAAGGTCCTGGTGCTGGCGGATTCTACCTCCCGGTGGGCGCAGGCATTGAGAGAAATGTCCAATAGAATGGAAGAGCTCCCGGGACCTGATGCATTCCCAATGGACCTGTCCTCTGTCATTTCGAATTTTTATGCCCGGGCAGGGAAGGTGAAACTGTCGTCCGGTGCTTTCGGAAGCATCACCCTGCTGGGCACCGTATCGCCGGCGGGAGGGAATCTGAAGGAGCCTGTGACCGAAGCCACGAAGAAGGCAACCCATAGTTTTTACGCCTTGTCACAGGCAAGAGCCGACAGTAAGCGATATCCCGCGGTAGATCCTATTGAAAGCTATTCGAAATTCCTTGATTACCCGGAATTGACATCTTGGCTGGAACAGGTCATCGCACCTGGTTGGAACGCAGAAGTAGCGAGGATGCGCGACCGGCTGTTACAGGGCCGGGAGGCCATGGACCAGATGAATATCCTGGGCGACGACAATGTGCCGGTGGGGTATCATGAACGGTTCTGGAAGTCGGAGCTGATCGATTTTGCACTCCTGCAGCAGGATGCTTTTGATCCGGAGGATAGTTTCACGTCACTGGAACGCTTGCGCTATATGCAGCAGAAGATAGCCGGCATCTGTGAAGCGGTGTTTGAGTTTTCGGCCTACGAAGAGGTAAGCGTATTTTTCAGATCCATCATCAATATATGGAAGCAGATCAACTATTCACCCTACCTATCGGATGCGTTCGGCCAGTTCGACCGGCAGTTGGATGAAATGGTAAACACAAAAAAACAAAGCCATGAAAGATCTGTCGTTTAGGAAAGTCCATACCAGGGTAACTCGTCTGACCAAGGCAACCTGTACGCTGGAAGCCGTAAATGTGGGTTATGAGGAAATGGCGCTGGTGGACGGTAAATCGGCGCAGGTGATAAAGATCAGCGGCCGGGAGGTGACCCTGCAGGTATTCGGGGGCACGGAAGGGATCAGGACCGATGCGGAAGTGATATTTTTGGGTCATGCCCCTACCCTCGCGCTAAGCGACGACCTGGGAGGGAGATTCTTCAACGCGTATGGAGAACCTATCGACGGGAAATACGTTCCGCAGGGAAGGCGGGTCGCCATTGGAGGTCGTTCGGTAAACCCTGTTAAACGCCAGCAGCCTTACAGCTTGATAGAAACGGGCATTGCAGGCATCGACCTGAACAATACCCTGCTGGCAGGACAAAAGATTCCTTTTTTTGCCGACGCCGACCAGCCTTACAATGCCGTGATAGCGATCGTGGCGCTCAGGTCGAATGCCGACCGGATCATTCTGGGAGGGATCGGTCTTTCCAACGATGATTACCTCTATTTCAAAGCATTGTTTACAGACACAGACAGACCGGAAAAGACCTTGGGTTTTATCAATACTACCAACGACCCGGCGGTAGAACGACTGTTGATCCCCGATATGGCGCTAACAGCAGCAGAGTATTTCGCGGTGGAAAAGAATGAGAAAGTCCTGGTGCTGCTCACCGATATGACCCTATACTGCGACGCATTGAGCATTGTAGCCAACCGGATGGACCAGATACCCTCCAAAGACAGCATGCCGGGATCCCTGTACAGCGACCTGGCTAAAATATACGAGAAGTCGGTGCAGTTGCCGTCCGGCGGCTCCATTACCATCATTTCTATAACTACCCTTTCGGAAGGAGATATTACTCACTCCATACCTGACAATACCGGGTATATCACGGAAGGTCAGTTATTCTTAAAAAGGGACCCGGAGATCGGCAAGGTGATTATCGACCCTTTCCGGAGCCTGTCCAGGTTAAAGCAGCTGGTTATAGGTAAACAAACGAGGGAGGACCATCCGCAAGTGATGAATGCCGCTATCCGGCTATATGCGGACGCCGCCAAAGCCAAAACCAAACTCGAGAATGGATTTGAGCTAAGCGATTACGACCGGCGCACCATCCGGTTCGCGAAAGAATATGCCGGGCAATTATTAGCAATAGACATAAATATCGACATCACCCGGATGCTGGACATCACCTGGGCATTGTTCAAACAGCATTTTCAAATGGAAGAGCTCGGCATTCGAAAGCAACTCATAGATAAATATTGGGGCAAGGCAAAAAAAAGCGAGAATTAAATGGCCATTCGATTTCAATATAACAAGATCTCACTAAAGCAGATGCAGCAGCAACTGAAGATCAGGGTGGACGCCTTGCCTGTGCTGAAGTTTAAGGAGGCTGTTCTCAGGTCGGAGGCAGAAAAAGCGAAAAAGACCAAGGCCGAGTTGGAACAAAAGCTGAAGGCTAAGATGGAGGGATATATGCACATGGATATATTATGGCAGGAGTTTCCCCTGTATGCGCTCGCTGTCGGAAATGTCAGAACAAGCACGAAGAATATTGCCGGGGTAAGAGTGCCGAAGCTGGAAAACGTTGAATTCGATCAGCAGCCCGTCTGCTGGTTTACCATGCCTTCCTGGATCCCGGATGGGATGTGGATGCTCAGGGAATTGGCCTGTCTTGCCATCGAACAGCGCATCCTCTCTGAGACAGCAGATCTGCTGGAAAAAACCAGGAAAAAGACAACGCAAAAAGTAAATCTTTATGAAAAAGTACAGGTGCCGGGATATTCAGATGCGATTGCCAGGATAACGAAGTACCTGGACGATGAAGAGGCGCTGGGCAAGGCGATACAAAAGATCATGAAGAATAAACTAATGTCACTATAAAATAGAATATATGATTGTCCCCATGACCAAATTTTCCCTGCTCATTTTCCATCGGGAATATGAGTCCTTCCTGCAGGATCTTGGACAGATCGGGACCTTCCATGTGGCTGAGAGAAAGAATGGGAATGATACCGAGCAAATTCAGCTCAGACAGATGATAACGGAAATTGAGGAGGCGATCACATTTCTCATGTCCCACCGGCCCGAAGACCAGGCTGTGTCGTCGAAGGAAGAAAAACCTGTTTCTGAAATGCTCACGGAAATAAAACAGGCAAAGGAAAGATCAGAAGAGGACCCCGATAAAAATACCAGTGATATCGTCGAACAGCTGGCTTCCTCTTATTTGTCTTCGCTGCAAAAAGAACATTTGACGCTCACCGCGAAGGAGGAATTATACCGCATTATGATAAATACAGAGGTCGCATGCGAGGGGAAAGTAAGGGTGCTGGAAGGATTCGTTCCAAGGGCGCAACGGAAGGTATTTGCCGGATTTCTCGACAGTAAAAAAATTGCCTATCTCCAAAAACGGGCCCGGTTTTCGGACGATCCTCCTATATTGATCAGGAATAATTGGTTCAACCGTCTTTTTGAGCCGATAGCTGAACTATTCTCCCTTCCGTCCTATAAAGACCTTGACCTTACCATCTTCTTTGCTCCCTTCTTTGCTCTTTTCTTCGGATTTGGCATGAACGATTCGGGATATGGCATCCTGCTGTTTGCCGGCGCCACCATTGTCAAGATAGTAGGGAAACCCAGGGTTAAGCGGTCCTATCTTACCCTGGTTCAGCTGTTGGGTGTTATTACATTTTTCTTTGGATTCATTACCGGGAACTTTTTCGGCGTATCCCTGGCAGACATTCCCGGGCTATCCTTTTTAAAGGGATATTTCCTAAAGGACCAACAGATATTTACGCTCGCCATTGCCATTGGGTTCGTGCAGATACTTTTCGGCATGATGCTGCAAGGGATCAATAAGATGGTTAAGTTCGGGTTCAGGTATGGCCTTCCGCAAGTGGGATGGATCATGATCATCCTTCACCTGGTGAATATGTTCTATTTCAAAGTGTGGCCACTGTATTCCCATATCGATATTTATATTGGTTTGGGGCTGATCATTTTCTTTGCCGACCCCGACGCCGGATTCTTCAAAGGCATCGGTACTGGCATCTGGGAGTTATTCGGCATCACCGGGCTGATGGGCGACCTGTTGTCCTATATCCGGCTGTTTGCGCTTGGTGTGTCTAGTGCGATCCTGGCTTTAGTAATCAATAATATCGCAGGACAAATTGAAAAGACAGCCTTTATCGGCCCTATTCTTTTCCTCATTATCCTGGTCTTCGGGCACTCATTGAATCTTTTCGTGGCCTCATTGGGCGCGTTCGTGCATACCATGCGCCTCACCTTTGTCGAATTTTACAAGAATGCAGGGTTCACCGGCGGTGGCAATCCCTATAAACCTTTTTCAACTATTTCAAACTAAAAACTATAAACATTATGTCAAATCTATTGATAGCGTATATAGGGCTCGCACTGATGATCATCCTCCCGGGCATCGGCAGCGCCATCGGGGTATCCATCGGCGCCAACGCGACCATCGGCGCCTTGAAGAAAAAGCCGGATGCCTTTGGGAACTACATGCTGCTCAGCGCGCTCTCGGGCACACATGGATTATTCGGTTTTGCAGCCTTTTTCATCTTCTATTCAAAAAAACTCCTCACCGTGACAATCTCGCCCGAGGCTGCATCTGCTGTCTTTGGAGCGGGAGCCATTTTCGTAGTGGCAACCTATGCTGCAATCCGGCAGGGGCAGATCTGTGCAAATGGCATCGCCGAGATTGCTTCAGGTAATGATGTATTCGGCAAGACAATGATACTGGCCGTATTTCCAGAGTTATATTCCATATTGGCCTTTGCCGCGGCCTTTCTGATCAGTAATTCTATTTAACAATCGACAATAAAAGAGCCATGGTTGAAAGATTAATTGAATTCTCGCTTCGCAATCGGTATATAGTGCTTTTATTAGCCGCAGGTCTGTTCGTGTGGGGCTGGTTCTCCATCCAACGAAATCCCATCGACGCCATCCCCGACCTTTCCGAGAACCAGGTGATCGTTTTCACCGAGTGGATGGGCCGAAGCCCGCAGCTCATAGAGGACCAGATCACCTATCCCCTGGTGTCCAACCTCCAGGGGATTCCCAAAATAAAACGCATCCGCGGCACATCGATGTTTGGGATGAGCTTTGTGTATGTAATATTCGAGGATGCTGTGGACATCTATTGGGCCCGAACAAGAGTGCTGGAACGGCTCAATTACGCGCAGCGTTTGCTGCCTCAGGGAATTACCCCTTCCTTGGGACCGGACGGTACAGGTGTCGGTCATATCTTCTGGTACACCCTTGATGCAAAAGGAATAGACCTGGGCGAACAGCGGGCCCTGCAGGACTGGTATATAAAATTCGCCTTACAGACCGTACCTGGTGTGGCAGAGGTAGCTTCATTCGGCGGTTTTGAAAAGCAATACCAGTTGGTGGTGGACCCGGTGAAGCTGCAATACTATAACGTATCGCTGATGGACATCATGAACAAAGTTAAAGCCAATAACAATGACGTGGGGGGAAGAAAATTCGAAATGAGCGATATGGGATATATCATCCGGGGGCTGGGTTATGTTAAGAAAAAAGAAGACCTGGAAGATATCTCCCTGGGCGTTTACAATGGGATCCCGGTGAGGGTAAAGGATGTCGCTTACGTGCAAATGGGCGGCGATCTTCGCCTGGGTATTGTGGACCAGAACGGTGAGGGAGAAGTGGTGGGAGGCATCGTCGTCATGCGTTATGGAGAGAATGCGGACAAAGTGATCAAAGCGGTGAAACAAAAGATGGCCGATCTCCAAAAGGGTTTGCCGGCAGGTGTGACCTTTAAGGCGGCTTATGACCGGAGCACCCTCATCGAGGCGGCGTTGCAAACCATCAAGGGGAAATTGAAAGAGGAGATCATTACCGTGTGTATCATCGTCATCATCTTTCTCTTTCACTGGCGCAGTGCGCTGAGCATTATCATCCAGCTGCCCATCACCATCGCGATCAGCTTCATCCTGCTGGATTCATTCGGGCTATCATCCAACCTCATGTCACTGACTGGTATTGCCCTGGCCATCGGGGTCGTGGTGGACAATGGCATTATCATGTCGGAAAACTCGTATCGAAACTTATCGGAATGGCAGAATAAGCCGGACCCCGAAACAAAAAAAGCTGAAATATGAAACTCCAAAAAAGCTATCGGAACGTACCCGAAGATGTCCGGCTGGCCATTATAGAAAAGGCCTCCAAACAGGTGTCCAGGGGAGTATTTTTTTCGACGGTGATCATCATTGCATCCTTTTTGCCAGTGTTTTTACTCACCGGCCAGGAAGGAAAGCTTTTCGGCCCGCTGGCCTGGACGAAATCTTTTATCATGATGGTCGATGCCATCCTGGTCGTAACCCTCGCGCCGGTGCTGATTTCTTTTTTTATGAAGGGGCGATTCCTACCGGATACAGCCAACCCGGTGAACCGGGTGCTGGAAAGGGTTTACGAGCCGCTGATCCGCCTCTGTCTCAAATGGCGCAAGACGACTATCGGCATCAATATCGTTGCGCTGGCCATCGGCGTGGTGATGGTCACCCGGTTGGGATCAGAGTTTATGCCGCCCCTGGATGAAGGTTCCCTCTTGTTCATGCCGGTGGCGCTTCCGGATATTTCCAATTCCGAGGTCAAGAACCTTCTGCAGATACAGGACAAGATCATCAGGTCCGTACCCGAGGTAGAAAATGTGCTGGGCAAGGCCGGCAGGGCCTATACCCCCACTGACAATTCGCCTGTGAGCATGATAGAGACCATCGTCTTGTTAAAACCGCAGAAAGCATGGCGCGCAGGCTGGACGAAAGACAGCATCATCAAGGAGCTGAATGATAAATTGCAGATGCCCGGGATCACCAATGCCTGGACCCAGCCCATCATCAACCGGATCAACATGCTGTCAACAGGTATCCGCACCGATGTAGGACTGAAAGTGTATGGTCAGAACCTCGACACGATCTATGCTTTCGCCCAAATGCTTAAAAAGGAGCTGGAAGGCGTTCCAGGCGTAAAGGATCTCTATGTAGAACCGATCACCGGCGGAAAATATGTAGATATCATTGTTAAGCGGGAAGAGATCAGCCGGTATGGGCTTAGCATCGACGATGTGAACGCCGTGGTGGAAGGCGCCCTGGGTGGCATGAGACTGACCACTACTGTCGAGGGCCGGCGGCGCTTTTCCGTGAATGCCCGGTTCGGGCAGGATTTCCGTAACAACCTGGATGCCTTACGGCGGCTGCAGGTACAAACCAGGAGCTACGGACCCATTCCCCTGGAAGCCGTTGCAGACGTTCGTCTGAGCGACGGACCGCCGATGATCAACTCCGAAAATGCCATGCTCAGGGGAACGGTACTGTTCAATGTCAGGGATCGTGACCTGGCCAGCACGGTGGAGGCGGCCAAGAAAAAGCTGGACAAAATGTTATCCACCATGTCCAAAGGCTATTTCCTGGAATGGAGCGGTCAGTATGAGAACCTCATCCGCAGCGAAAAGACCCTGAAAATGATCCTGCCCGTGGTGCTGCTGATCATCTTCCTGAGCATGTACTTCGCCTTTCATTCCGCTAAAGAGGCCCTGATCAGCCTGATCTCGATTCCCTTTGCCCTCATCGGCGGAGCGTTCATGGTCTATTTCTGGGGGGTGAACCTCTCCGTTGCCGTGTCGGTAGGTTTTATTGCGCTCTTCGGCCTGGCGGTCGAGACCAATATCGTGATGGTCATCTACCTGAACGATGCCATGCAGCAGCTGGTAGCGGCCAAGGGCAATTCCAGCGCTACCATCACAAAGCAGGACCTGAAGGAATACGTGATAGCAGGCGCGGCCAAACGATTGCGTCCAAAGCTGATGACCGTAAGTGTTTCTCTTTTCGGATTAGTACCCATTTTATGGAGCACAGGGGTAGGCAGCGATGTGATGATCCCCATCGTACTCCCCATGGTGGGAGGTGTATTGACCTCCTCCACTTATATCCTGTTGGTGACACCGCTGACTTTCCTGATCACCAAGGAGCATGAACTACGAAAAAAAGGAAAGATCGAAGTACTGGAGGCAAAACATTAATACTATGAAGTGGATATTAGCATTGATCATCATCTTTACAAGCCTTATGCCTGCCGTTGCACAGCGGCAAAGCCTGGATAGCATTTTGAAGGAGATCCAAAAAGCCAATCCCGTCGGGAAAATGTATGATAATGACATCCGCTCGATGGATGAGGCCGCAAAGGGGGCGAGAAGCTGGATGGCACCGGAGCTGGGAACAGGCTTTTGGATGGCGCCATATAATACGGCCTTATGGCGGAAAGGAGCCGACGGGACGAGCGGAATGGGACAATATACGATCTCTGCCCAGCAGGTAATTCCCAACCGGAAAACACTGGATGCCAACGCGGCCTACATGGGTGCCATGTCATCTGTCGCCAAAGAACAAAAGAAGGCCTCCCTTAATGAACTGTATGCGGCAGCAAAAAGGAGCTATTATGAATGGATCATCATCCGGGAAAAAATAACTGTTATCGACCGGGACGAACGGCTCCTGGAATTCATGATCCAAAATGCCGAGATACGGTATAAGAATGGACAGGATAAACTAAGTGCCTACTATAAAGCCAAGGCTGCGTTAGGCAACCTGGCAAATATGCGACGTATGCTGGAAAATGAGATAAAGCAAAAACGGATCGCATTGAACACCCTGATGAACAGAGAGAAGTCGCAGGAATTCGATATAGACACGACCTATACGATCAGGGATTACAGCGCCCTGGTTGCCGATAGCTCCCTGCTTTCCGATGCCCGTAGCGATATAAAGGCCATAGACCGGGCTATACAACTCACGCAGTTGCAGCGTAAAGTCGAGCTGACCAAATTGAAACCGGAATTCGGCATCCGTTATGAGCACATGTTCGGATTTGGCGGCCTGCCCATGCAATTCACCTTAATGGGCATGGTACGGCTGCCCCTGGCCAGATGGTCGTCGAAGATGTACAAGGCCAATGCTGAAAGCCTGAAGTGGAAGGCGGAATCGCTTGGTCAACAGAAGCAAATGACGATAAACGAGGCGTCGGGAATGGCTCATGGTATGCAGGCGGATATCGCGACAAAAAAAGGGCAGGTCAAATTATTCGAAGACAACATCATTCCGGCGCTGGAAAAGAATTATCAAACCATGCAGCTGGGATATGAGCAGAACACGGAAGAACTGTTCATGCTACTGGATGCCTGGGAAACCTTGAATATGACGCAGCTGACCTACCTGGACCAATTGCTAGAACTGCTGCGGATGCAGGTGGAACTGGAAAGAATACTTGAAATTAGGTAAATGGAAAAGATTATGTTTACAATACAAAAATATAACGATCGACGAAGACCACAGTTTCTCATCTTGCTTATAACAGTGGCTTTTATGACATTGGGCTCCTGTAAAGAAAAGCGATCCGGCAGCGGCCCGGCGCATCAGTCGATGGAAATGGGCAAAATCCCAGCGCATATGGACTCTCCCGCCGATGGGAAAGAGGTCCCGGAGGTATACACCTGCTCCATGCATCCCGAGATCATACGGGACAGGCCGGGGAAATGTCCCATCTGTGGCATGGACCTGATAAAAAAATCGGCGGAGAATAAAAAGATAGAAGGCATCGACCTGGGCGTCTTGCTGAGACCGACCAATGGTTTTGTTATCTCCACCCTGCCGGTCACTACTCTCGAACACGGCGCCGAAAAGATACAAGTGGAAGGACTGGGCTTTGTCACCTATGATACCCGGCAGGTAGGGACTATTTCTGCAAGGATATCAGGCCGCATTGAAAAATTATATGTGCGGTACCGTTTTCAAAAAGTGAGCACAGGCCAGAAGGTCATGGACATTTATAGCCCCGAATTGCTTACTGCCCAACAAAATCTTTTGTTCCTTTTAAAGAACGATGCTTCCAACGCCGGCCTGATCAATGCAGCAAAGGAAAAACTCTTGCTGCTTGGCATGGGCAGAGAACAGCTGCAACAGGTGATCACCACAGGAAAGCCTTCCCTGACCGTATCCGTATACAGCAGATACAGCGGCCATATTCATGAGGCCGGCGGAATGAAGAATGGTGCCGAACCTGTCCGGGGAGGAATGAGAGATATCGCTGTGCTAACGGAAGAACTTCCCTTGAAAGAAGGAATGTATATCCAAAAAGGGCAGACCGTCCTTTATGTATACGATCCGGCCAAGGCCTGGGCGGTATTGAATATCTACGGCGACGATCAAGGGCTAATAAAAAAAGGGAACAGGGTTATCTTAAACGCTGAAACGGCTCCCGACAACCCTGTTTCCGGTAAGGTCGATTTTATCGAGCCCTTCTTTCGCAAGGAGCAAAAAACATTGACGGTAAGAGTGTATTTCGATAATTCCAGGGGTCAGTTGCTCATCGGCAGCCAGGCGAAGGCCACCATTTATCCCGACCAGATGACAGGCGCATGGTTGCCAAAAGATGCCATCGTTTCGCTGGGCCTGGATAAGGTCGTCTTCGTCAAATACAATGGAGGCTTCATGCCGCATATTGTTGCCACAGGGTACACGTACAACAGCAAAACACAAATCCTGAACGGCCTGGCGGAAACGGATACTGTAGCGCAAAATGCACAGTACCTCATGGATAGCGAAAGTTTTATAAAAGTAAAATGAAGTTTATGAGAACGAACTGGATCATTCTCGGTTTATTCCTTTTCTCCTGTAATAACGACCGGCATCCTGCCGCCCATGCAACTGACAGCCTGCCAATGGACAAAAACGCCCGGATGAAGGCAGACAGCATGAAAGGAATGACGATGACCGACAGCATGGACGATATGAAGGGCATGGACATGTCAACTCCCAGCAAAACAAACAACCAGAGTGCAGGTGAAATAAAGCTCAGCGAGCAGCAGATCCAATTGGGTAATATACAGACCGACACCATCAGGAGCAGTATGGTCGGCAACAAGATCGTACTGACCGCCACGTTGAATACCGACCAGATGAAGACCACCTCTGTGAGCATCAGGGTCATGGGACGGATAGATAAGTTGTATTTCAAGAACCTGGGAGACTATGTAAGGAAGGGAGACAAGCTTTACGACCTCTATAGTGAGGATCTGAACAATGCCAAGCAGGAACTGATAGCGGCGGTGGAACGGAAAAATACGCTGGATAATTCCATCATCGACTTCGACCGGCTGATAGAAAGCGCCAAATATAAGCTCCTGCTATGGGGCATGAGCGAAAGCCAGCTAGCAGAGTTGATGAAAACACGACAAACCGGTCCGCTCACCACCTTCTACAGCAACCAAAGCGGGTACGTCACCCAGTTAGAGCTCAAGGAAGGTGACTATGCCATGGAAGGAAACACCCTCATGAGGCTGGCGGATCTTTCCTCCTTATGGGCGGAAGCGCAGGTGTACTCTTCCCAACTGTCACAAATAGACTGGAATGCAACGGTCGAAGTCCAGGTGCCTGATCTGCCCGGAAAGCGTATAGCCGGCAGGATCGGCTTTGTGAACCCCGAGATCAACCCTGACACCCGGATCAACCTGGCGAGGGTAGGCGTTCCCAATCCGGATGGCCGCTTAAAGCCGGGTATGCCCGCTTATGTGTTCCTGACCAACCGGACACACAGCATGTTCTCTTTGCCGATCGACGCGGTGATCCGAGATGGCAAGGGGGCCACCGTATGGGTCCGTACCAGCGACAAGACCTTTGCCAGCCGGATGGTAGAGGTTGGAATGGAGACCGGTGACCGGATCGAGATAAGATCGGGGCTTAGCGAGGGCGATATCGTGGTGATCAACGGGGCCTACCTTATTAATAGTGAATACATCTTCAAGCAGGGTGCCAATCCCATGTCGGGGATGAAAATGTAGGATTGCTATATACTAAAAATATCCTATTTTGATGTGCTGTTCAGGCTAAAACCTACCGGCGATGTTTAAATGAGCGAGCATCTTTCAGCTATCATTCAACAATACAAACAAGACAAAGAATCTGTCTATAACACCTGGTTCATCAACAATGAGGAACGGTTGAAAGCATTCCGTTCCATCCGCCGGGGTGTAATGCAGGTGATCGAGGATATCAAATGCAAACGGTTCCCCAACGACTTTAAAGGCTCCTCGCTGGAATTTGTGCTGGCCAGTATTACTGAACAAAAGCAGGTATTCGAGGGCGCAGCCCATCCCTTTTACTGGAAACCCAAGCTGCGTATCCCGGATATTTACGAACATGAAGCCAATAAGCAGGCATTCGGCCAGTTCCTGGAAAATTGCCTGAATGCAAAGGCGGAAGAGCAGATCATAAAAGAGATCATTCGCCTGGACAGCATAAAGATCAAAGGTCTTGGTCCTGCAGTAGCCAGTATCCTTTACTTTCTGCATCCGACCATTGTCCCGCCTTTCAATACGGCCATCATCAACGGCTTCAATTTTCTGTTCAAGGACAAAAAGAAGCTCGGCAGTTGGAGCGAATATTTAAAGCTCAGGGAAGTGCTGATAGATGCCAACAGCCGGCATCGAGCAGAATTATCAACTGATCTGGGGGCCGTTGCCGGATTGCTTTTCGAGATAGGTACCCAAAAATTGATTTTAGGGACAGATGAATATTTAAACGATGACGAAAGAAAAAAGCTGGAAAAAGCCATAGAAAGGCGGCATAGAGAAGTCCAGGATGAAAAAGAGCAGGAGAGTTTGCATACCAATATGCAATACCACCTGCTGAAGATCGGAAATGCCCTGGGCTATGATGTTATCCCTGCCGCCAACGACCGTTCAAAAAGCTGCCACGGGCAAAGTTTCTCCTTTATGAGCCTGTCTTCCTTTCCTACTATGAGTTGTGACCGTGAGACGTTGAATACGATCCAGCTTATCGATGTTCTATGGTTCCAAAAAGGTACCAACAACGTGGTAGCTGCCTTCGAGGTAGAGAAAAGTACCAGTATATATTCAGGCATTCTTCGCCTGACCGACCTGAGCTTTACAATTGCTGACGGGGATGAAGTGCTTTACCTCATAGTTCCGGATGCCCGGGAAAGAGATGTGGTATTGCAATTGTCTCGCCCTGCCATCCGGAAAAATAACGTTCCCATCAGATACATCCTGTTCTCGGACCTGCAGCAGCATTGCGAGTCCCTGTGCAAGTTCGGTGATAGCCATCATATTATGCAAAAGATTGCAAAAGCTGTTTGAAGTGGATCAAAATCAATTTATACCCGGGCAAACAACCTTTAACAAATAATTTGCGTACTTTTTATAGATTGAAGGGCAGGACACAAAAAATAAAATTTCTATGTCCTGTTGTTAACCTATAAAAACATGCGTCAGGCATATGCCAAAGCTTTCTGATAAGGAATTGGACAGACTAGCTCGTGAAGCAGCCGAGAAATATGGCCCAAAATTTCCAAGAGGTGATTGGGAGAAAATAAAAATTCAACTGGACGAAGACCTCCGGAGAAGGCGAATAGAGCGTTCACGTGCTATTCGAAGGATCTTGACGTATAGTGTGGGCAGTATTGCCTTATTGACGGGTCTCTTATACTATTTCATCGCTCCTATCCGCTCTAATTCCGGCGATCAGGGCAAAACCAACAATTCCGTTGCTAATAATAATATTGCCTCCGGGCCTCCGCGGACAGTTATAAAAAGCTATCCATCTTCAACGATTCCAATAGATTCTGCAACAAAAATTACAACCAATAGCACCAAATCTACATTTAAAGAAAATCCTGACTTCAAGAAATATAGTGGTAAAGGCCCTTTAAGAGATGCATCCATCACTGTCATAGATGCTTTTTTGCATACCAGACGTGATAGTTCCCCAATGGAAGGATCTTATTCTATGTTAAGCGGGAGTATGCGTCAAACTATATCCAGGGCGAAGTCCCATACTTATATTCCGGTAAGTCGAAGTTCGGAAACAGGGAGAACCAGGCCGGTCGTAAACGATTCCTCCTTAAGAGCGCTTGCCCGAAATACTGTATATCCACAGAAAAATGGTAAGGGGCGTGTCGGAAATAAGACAGCTAAATCTGAAGGAGGCGCCATTCAGCTAGGCTTATCCATGGGACCAGACTTTACATCGGTAAAATCCTATGCACAGCGTAAACCAGGAATTTTTCTTGGCATGAAGGTCAACTATGCCATAACCCGGCAATGGTCCGTAACTACAGGCTTATTTTGGGTTCATAAAAGTTATGAGGCTAATGGCAAGGATTTCAAACTGCCGCTCGGATCCTGGCCGAGTGGTTGGCCCGGTACCCGGCTGAAAGCCGTGGAGGGAAGCATGGATTTGATCGAAATTCCTGTGAATTTGCAATACAATCTTCATTTGACGCGACAAAAATCACTCTCTGTGAGCGCCGGTCTATCGTCCTACCTGGTCGAAAGAGAAAAATGCGACTATTACTTTCAAACGTTGTCTTACCAGCGAAAAGAGACGGGTTGCACTGAAACTCCACCCACCACTGGATATACAGATGGATATAGGAATAAAGCCTTTCTACCCTTTGCAAGCTTCAATATGATGGTGGGATTTGAAACAGCTGTCAATCATAGGATATCTTTGGAATGGGAACCCTATTGTAAACTGCCGCTAAAGGGAGCGGGATTTGGTGATATCCGTATGATAAGTTATGGCTTGAATTTTTCGATAAAATATTCAACCCTGCAACGATAGTAAAAGCTGCTATAAAATTGAAAAACAATGATTTGCAATTAGCCTTTGGGCGTGCGTTACAAAAAATATATAAGATTTTTTCAAAATTATATAACAGCGATTTTAGTCGAAGTGCTTATTTTTGTGTCGATTATGGTATTTTCTATGGATACTTGTAAGAAGCAATGACATCAAACACCTCCATACGAATAAAAGCGGTCTTCCTATTGGCAGTATTTTCTTTAAATACAGTCGTAGGGTTTGCATGTGCCGCTGGCCTGAATATGGGATTCAATACCAAACATCACCACGAGGAAGAAGCTATATCTCCTACCATAGGTCATCATCATGAAGGAGCCACACATCATCATGATCATGAAGCCTCGAAAGCTAAAAAGGCAGATGAAGACAATAATTGCTGTAACGATCACGTAGTTAAATTCTCCCAATCAGATAAATTGCTTGCAAACACTATCAATGCAGGCATTGAATTGCCTGTGATATTGGTGCATCTTCATTTCTTATATCAGTCTTATATATCTTCATTTACTCATGGCCACGGACAGTCATTGCAGGTGCTCCGACCTTATGTGCCGGGCTCCCGGGGGATACGTGTGTCCATTCAGTCCTTCCAGATTTGATTTTTTGCCCCTAAACGGGCAAAACCAGCCTGTTTATACTTTATACGGCGTGTCCTACCGGGCATAACGTTATATGTCATCCCCATTATTGTAAAAACTCAAATCTATTTAAAATGAAAACGCTCATTCTCTCAGCAGCCTTATTTGCTTCCATTTCTTTTTCTGCAAAAGCCGGTGATGCTGTAACCGCTCATGAATCACCTTTGACATCCTTGCTTAGCTTGTACTATAATATCAAGAACGCGCTGATAGCCAGTGACGCCAATACCGCTGCAGCCCAGGCCGGCGAATTTGTCAAAGCCATCAACGCCATTGATATGAAATCTTTGTCAGCAGCGGATATGAACGCGTTTATGCCTTTACAGGAAAAATTGGCTTTTGACGCAAAGCATATTGCCGAAACGAAAGAAATAAGTCATCAACGGGAACATTTTCAATCGTTTTCAAGTAACTTTTACAAACTGGCCAAAGCTGTAAAACTATCTGACAAACCTGTCTACCAGGATTATTGCCCGATGAAAAAGGCATACTGGCTGAGCAGTGAAACAGCTATCAAAAACCCCTATTTTGGCAGCCAGATGCTTACCTGCGGTAAGATCAGCGATACGATAAAATAACATGCTTTCGATCGATTTCTCATTCTTAAAATTAAAACAATGAAATACCTTCTTTTAATAGCAACCATTGGCACAACTATTTTTGCTGCCTGTAACAACGGCAACAACAATCCTTCCCAAACGGCCGGCGACAGCACCCCAACTAAAAAGGAAGCTGCGTCAACAGCGGGAACAGCAACTCCCGTGAAAGACATTCTCGGAGGCTATCTGCAATTGAAAAATGCACTGGCTAACGACAACGGGAACGATGCAGCAACAGCAGGGAATACAATGGTAGATGCCTTTCAAAAGATCGATACATCCGCGTTGACCCCCGCGCAAAAGAAGACCTACGCAGATGTACAGGATGATGCCCGGGAACACGCCGAACATATCGGGAAGAATGCTGCTAATGTCCCTCACCAGCGGGAGCATTTCGATATGTTGAGCAAGGATATGTATGAGCTGGTAAAAACATTTGGCGCAGGACAACCTTTGTACAAGGACTCCTGCCCCATGTATAATGACGGGAAAGGCGCAATCTGGCTCAGCGAACTGAAGGGTATAAAAAACCCATATTTGGGCAAAAAAATGCCAACCTGTGGTACGGTAAAGGAAGAGCTGAAATAAATCATGAAGCATGAGCCGGATAAAAAAAATACTGTTGACAGTACTGATCTTATTCATCGCCATTCAATTCATACAACCTGCCCGTAATAAGAACGGGCAGGTATTACCTACCGATATTTCAAAGATCTGTGCCATTCCTCAAAATGTGGAGTCTATTCTGAGGACTGCCTGTTATGATTGTCATAGCAACAACACCAATTATCCCTGGTATGTGAATATACAGCCGGTGGGGTGGATGCTGGCCCGTCATATTAAAGAAGGAAAGGGGGAGTTGAACTTCAGCGAATTTGGGTCTTATTCCGGAAGAAGGCAGGCAAGCAAATTGAAGTCCATCGAGAACAGCATTAAGGATGGGGCCATGCCATTGTCTTCTTACACACTGATACACAAAGGGGCAAGGCTTTCGCAAGACGAAAAAGAGCTGGTTATGGATTGGGCACGAAAAACAAGGGACAGTCTTGCACCAAAAAATTAAAATACGAGAATGAAAAATATTATTATAGCGGTTTTATTGGTCTTCACGGGCACATTTGCGTGGTCCCAGCAGGGGACTGACAAGCAAAAGCAGCCAGTGATATACACCTGTGTCATGCACCCGGAAGTGCAAATGAACAAGCCGGGCAACTGCCCTAAATGCGGCATGAAGCTGGTGGCCAAAAAAGTAAAAAAACCGGCGGCGCCTTCCAGGCAGGAGGGGATGCAGATGCCGAAAGATACGGCCGCCTCGATGCCCATGGACATGAGTAAAGACACTATGCCAATGCCTATGAAGGACAGTGCCGCAAAGATGGCCAACATGGACAGCGCCAAAATGGATGGAATGGACATGGGGGACAACGATGCACTCATGGAAAATATAAGAAATGCAAAGGCGAGCCTGGGGCCGGTAAACACCATTGCCGCCGCTACTCCGCCTCATACCGTTCGCTACGACCTGTATGTTGCCGACACAATAGTTGATTTTGGCGGCAAGCCCAAACGCGCCATTGCCGTGAACGGGCAGATCCCTATGCCCACGCTTACCTTTACCGAAGGGGATACGGCGGAGATCTATGTTCATAACGACCTGGATGAAGAAACGGCCCTGCACTGGCATGGTTTATTCCTTCCCAACAGGATGGACGGTGTGCCCAATCTTACCCAGATGCCTATAAAACCCCACACAACGTACTTATACAAATTCCCTATTGTCCAGCATGGCACTCATTGGTATCATAGTCATTCGGGCTTGCAGGAGCAAATAGGTATGTACGGGGCTTTTATCATGAACAAACGAAAAGAATGGGATATCCCTACGATCCCTGTTGTGTTGAGCGAATGGACGAACATGAGACCCGGAGAGGTGCAACGCAGCCTGCATGCCGCGACCGATTGGTTTGCCATAGAAAAGGGGAGCACCCAGAGCTATGCGGAGGCCATACGGACCGGCCACTTTAAAACCAAGGCAACCAACGAATGGAAACGAATGACCGCTATGGATGTGAGTGACGTATTTTATGATAAGTTTTTGATCAACGGGAAAAACCAGTATGAACAGCCTCAGTTCAAGGCCGGCGACAAGGTAAGACTGCGCATCGCCAATGGCGGGGCTTCCGACTATTTTTGGCTGACCTATTCGGGAGGCAAAATAACTGTAGTCGCTACGGATGGAAATGATGTTGAGCCCGTGGAGGTAGACCGGTTGATAATAGCCGTGTCTGAAACATACGATGTTGTAGTGACCATCCCTGAGAATAAGAGCTACGAGTTCCTCGTAACACCAGAAGACCGTACTAAATCGGCTTCCCTTTGGCTCGGCAGCGGGGATAGAGTGCCTGCCAAAAAGTTGCCCAGGCTCAAATATTTTGCCGGCATGAAGATGATGAACGACATGATGGATATGAAAGGGAACCTGGTGCAAATGGACGGTATGAAAATGCAAAACCAGATAATGGATATGAACACCGTCATGTATCCGGAGATCACCGGAGAGGAACAGCCCCAAAAGGAAGAGAAAAAGGATACAATGCAAGGGCATGACATGCATAACATGGAGGGTATGAATATGACCTCAGCGCCATCCAACATCGTAACGCTGAACTATACGATGTTGCGCGATCCGAAGAAAACCACCCTGCCTCCCGGGCCGTTGAGAGAACTACATTTTACACTCACTGGGAATATGAACCGCTATGTCTGGAGCCTGGATAATAAAGTGGTTTCTGAGAGTGACAGGATCCTTATTAAAAAAGGAGAGAATGTACGGCTTATACTATACAACAATAGCATGATGCGGCACCCCATGCACCTGCACGGCCATGACTTCAGGCTACTGAACGGGCAGGGCGAGTATGCTCCTATGAAGAACATCATCGACATGATGCCGATGGAATTGGATACCATAGAGTTCGCGGCCACCGAACCGGGGGGCGACTGGTTCTTCCATTGCCATATTCTATACCATATGATGAGTGGCATGGGAAGGATATTCAGGTATGACAACAACCTGCCCAACCCTGACATACCCAATCCCAATCTGGCGCAACGGAAATTGTATTGGGATGACAGGATGCCTCATTTTATGGCAAGGGCGGAATTGGAAAGCAATGGGAGCGATGGCGAGGCAATGTTTGCGCAAACCCGCTGGAAAGCCAGTACACTCTGGCATTTGGGTTTGCATGATATGCATGGTTATGAAAGTGAAACCACGATCGGTCGTTATTTGGGTCGGATGCAATGGTGGTATCCTTATATTGGCTTTGATTATCACTACAAAACAGAAGGTGGCCCTAAAAATATTTTTGGCAATGAAGAAAAAAACTGGTTTGGTCAAAAAAGCGACAAACTCGATCGTAAAACTGTAACAGCAGGTATCGCTTACACTCTGCCAATGTTGTTCGTGGCCGATGCAAGAGTGGACGGTAATGGGAAATTCCGCTTTCAATTAAGCAGAGAAGACATACCTGTCACAAGCCGTTTACGGTTCAATATGATGGTCAATACCGATAAGGAATATATGGCTGGTTTTCGGTATATTCTTACTAAATATTTCTCATTATCCACCCATTTTGACAGCGATATGGGCCTGGGGGCAGGGATAACATTAGTCTATTAATCTCTTACAACAAAACGGCGTACAATGGAAAATCAGCATCCCCATCAACACACCGGTCACGACCATGCTGCTATGCAAATGCATGAACATTCCCGTCAAAAACAGGAGGATGTACATGGCGGCCATAATGAACATGCCGGTCATCATACGGAAGACTTTTTAAAGCGCTTCTGGCTGTGTCTGATCATAACCGTTCCTATCCTGCTGCTTTCACACATGATCCAGCAGTGGTTAGGATTCAGGCTGGCTTTTAGCGGTGACGAATATATCCTGCTTGCACTTAGCAGTTTTATTTATGTCTATGGCGGATGGCCCTTCCTGGTGGGCATAGTAAGAGAGTTGAAAAGCCGTAACCCCGGCATGATGACACTCGTAGCCGTAGCTATCACTACCGCCTATGTGTACAGTGTAGCAGTTGTATTCGGGTTAAAGGGGATGGATTTCTTTTGGGAGCTGGCCACCCTGATCGACATTATGCTGTTGGGTCACTGGCTAGAAATGAAGTCTCAGATGGCCGCCTCCCGTGAGCTGGAATCGCTCGTGGCGTTGCTGCCGGCTGTCGTCCATGTGGAACGGAATGGCGAAACAAGAGATATTGCTTTACGGGAGCTACAGAACAAGGACATAATTATCATAAAGCCGGGCGAAAAAGTTCCTGCGGATGGCCTGATACAGGAAGGAAGCTCCTATGTCAACGAAAGCATGCTGACAGGTGAAAGCGTACCCGTAAGGAAAGAGAAAGGCGCGAAAGTGATCGGGGGCTCTCTGAATGGCGATGGCGTTTTAAAAGTTCAGGTCACCGGAGCCGGCAACGACAGCTATCTCAATAAAGTGATCAATATGGTACAGTCAGCCCAGGGAGCCAAGTCCAAAACACAGAACCTGGCCGGCAAGGTAGCCATGTGGTTAACCATTGTCTCCATCAGTGTGGGAGTTCTTACTTTCGTCACATGGTTAGGCCGGGGTCATGAGTTGTCTTTTGCCCTGGAGCGGATGGTGACCGTCATGGTCACATCCTGTCCGCATGCGCTGGGGGTCGCTATCCCGCTGGTAGTGGCCATATCTACCACCCTGTCGGCCATGCATGGGCTGCTAATCCGTAACCGTACTGCCTTTGAGAACGCCAGGAAGCTTACCACCATCATTTTCGACAAGACGGGCACGCTGACCAAAGGCTCCCACGAAGTGCAAAAGGTGATCCCCTTGAACGGGCAGTTCACCGCCGATGACATTCTCCGGTATGCTGCGGCTATTCAACAGAACTCCGAGCATCACATTGCACACGGCGTAATGCGCAAGCTGAAGGAAAAGAACCTGGAATTGTGGAGATCCACGGATTTCAATTATATACAGGGCGTGGGAGTTACAGGTATAGTAAATGGCAAGCATGTCGTAGCAGCCGGCCCCAATTATTTTAAGCAGGAAAACATAGAGATGCCTGCCATACCTGCGGAAATTGACCAGTCGGTGGATACGGTGAATTTTGTATTGATAGAAAAGGAACCGGCCGGCATCATCACCCTTGCAGACAGCATTCGGGAAACAGCTCCGCAGGCCATCGCGGACTTAAAAGCCATGAATATAAAGTCATTTCTTCTCACGGGTGACAATGAAAAAGTGGCTGCAGCCGTCGCAAAAAAGCTGAACATGGATGGCTATCTCGCTAATGTTCTGCCGCATGAAAAGCAAAGTAAGGTAAAAGAGTTCCAGGACAAAGGAGAGATCGTCGCCATGACAGGAGACGGCGTAAATGATGCCCCTGCGCTCGCTCAGGCCGACGTAGGCATTGCCATCGGATCAGGGACAGATGTGGCAGCGGAAACAGCCGATATTATCCTGGTGAACAGTGACCCGAAAGATGTGGTGCAAATGATTGTTTTCGGCAAGGCAACTTACCGGAAAATGGTCCAGAATTTATTGTGGGCAGTTGGGTATAACGTAGTTGCCATCCCATTGGCGGCAGGTGTGTTGTATCCGACATTCATGTTGAGCCCGGCCATGGGCGCCATCTTGATGAGCGCCAGTACCATCGTGGTTGCCATCAACGCCAAACTATTAAGAGTAAAATGAGCTTTAGGCCCGCTTGTATTTGATCAAACCATCCTGTTCCCAGACAAAGAGCATCTTGTTACCGGGTAGCATCAGAGGTTTTACCGAACTTCCGGTGCCAATCGGGATAATTTCTTTTTGAGGCAGCTTTATCGCCTCCAGTGTGTCCTTTTTTTCCAGCGTTATTATGGTACTGCCGGCGGAGCCAGTAATGCTGCAGGTCCGTCCTTTTTCCAACATCGTTTCAGTGACACCCGGTTGGCAGTAATAAATTGTCCCTTCCCTTTGCCAGACAGTGTGCACTGCGCCAGCCGGGTCAATGGTGACACCTCCGCCATCCATCGGGCAACCGTTTAGTTTCCACGTCCCCGCTCCCAATTTCTCTGCAGACTTGAAGGATTTTCCTTTATTGGAAGATTGCAGCAGATAAAGGTCTCTTGAACCGTTTATCCAATTCCGGAACATAATGGCAATTTCCGGCCCTTCAGCCGAAATACTGGGCTTACAACATTCGCAGACGTGCCCGTCCGGAGATTGATAGACCATTTTGTTTGAAGACCACCCTGTAGCATTTCCAGAAATAGAGGAAAAATAGATCTGGTTTTGTTTGCCTGTCCGGATATCCAGCCACACTGCATAAAAGTTATCCGCTCTGTCCGCCGCGATGCTCATCAATCCCTCCGGGCTTGATCCCTTCACATCATTTATAAATCCCATGTCCTTCCATGCGTTGGAAGAATGACTGCATCGGAACCAACGGATATTCCCGGATTTATCCATTGCGGTGATGATGGAATAGTTTGCTGAGCTTGCGATCTGTGGTCCGCGGGACATTCCCAGGTGCATACCGGTCACCTGCGCCACGAGTACGGGTTTTGAAAATGTCGACCCCTGGTCGGTGGAAACTGCGCAAAAAATACTGTCTTTATGTCCATAGACCAGCCTGATTGATCCTTTATTATCCCTGCTGACCTGCGGCTGGTCCCCTTTTCCGATAACGTAGACGGTAGATTCAGGTATGCCCCTCCAGCTTAACAACAATAGCCCTGCTATCATCGTATACAGTATTCTTTTCATATTATACGTTTTAAGAAAAATAGCAAGATTTGCAAAGTCGATCCCAGGATTTGTCAAGCCCTTTGTAACGCCTTTCGGCAACTTTGCCCAACAACATACACTCATGCCATTGAGTCTTGCTTCCCGCAAATATATGCTTATTCTGCACCTTATCTTCTCCGTCGGCTGGTTTGGCGCTGTCACCGCATTCTTTGCACTTGCTATAGCGGGTGTAACAGGCTATGATAGCCAGCAGGTTCGATCTTTCTATATCGCCCTGGAACCGATAACGTTGACATGGTTTGAAAGCATCGTTATCTTAGTCCCGGGGCATTCTCATTTGTTTTTCCCATATACCGAAGCCATACAATAACTTCACAAAAAACTTACGTTCTGATTCTTAGCTAGATTTATCCGTACGCAAAACGGAATCCGCCGAAAATCTGGTAAAGAGTAGGTGTAACCTTAAAGTCTGCAAAAATGATTATTACGCAGATGCCGCTGCCTTCTCCCTGTTCAATGCCCTTCCAAAACACTCAATATATTATCGAATTTTTTATTTTACAACCATAGCTTAATATCATGTGGAACCCACCAAATGACCTGGTCGATCCGATGGTGACTATTGCTATGCATGTTAACTTGCCATGTATATTAACGAATCACAACGCCCGGTCCAGTGGCTTATGGACAAGCGAAATAATAGTCATTATACCCATCGCCTCCTCCTCCTCGATCACAAACTTGATCTTGGGAGTATGCGCAGTCGGGTTACGGATCAACCCGAATAGCCCTTTGATCATATTGGCAAGCCCCAGGTGTTCGCTACGTTGTGTATCGTCCGACAAGAGATTGATCCGTATTAATGGGTTGTTTGTAGAGAAAGCTACGTCACCCAAGGCATTGCCATCCGCCAGAACATTGAACATAAACCGCAGCCGTTCAGCAATACTCTTCACTCCCTCAAATAGTGAGTGAAAATAATTTTCGACCAATAATTCAGCATTGCAAAACTTAATAACTTCGGCATGTACCCTCCGCGCCTCCAGCTTCGCCTTAAAATGGCTTGCCCGCTGGTCAGCTTCCGATAATGTAGTAGCATTAGCAACCCGCCTGAACTTGCCAGTGTCCGTCAATTCTATGCCTACAAATGAAAGCCGTTTATTCAGCTCGTTCAACAGAAATTGGTACCTCTCCATCTGGCCAACAAATCGCGACGGGTGCATCGCACGACATAAGAATACGACCACCTTCGTCCCATCCTGGTTTGCGTTCTGAAAATTGGTGAAGGCATTGTATAGTCGCTTCCATTTTGTTATAGTTGGATCAGTGTCAGGAACCTGGCAATCAGCAAGGATTTTCGCAATTTCAGACCCCGTCAATCCGTTGTACGTCTCTGCAATCAACTTGCATATCCCCTCCAAGTAAAAAGATTGAATAACGCTTATACCGCCTTGTTGATTCATTTATTATTGCTTTACCGTTAAATGTCTGAAATATAGGCAAATCATCCAACATCAATTTTCACTTCCCCACCTTATACGCCAACAATCTCAATGCATTAAACACCACCACGACCGTAGATCCCTCATGGCCGATCACTGCCGGACCAATATGCGCGATCCCGAGTAGCGTCAGCGGGATCAACACCACAACCATACCCAAACTGATCACTAAATTCTGCCGAATAATCCCGTGCGCTTTCCGACTTAACCCGATCACAAACGGCAGCCGGTCCAAGCGGTCGCCCATCAACGCAATATCGGCTGTCTCCAGCGCTACATCCGACCCCGCAGCTCCCATCGCAATCCCCACAGTACTCTTTGCCATAGCAGGTGCATCGTTCACGCCGTCGCCCACCATCGCCACCTTGCCCTCCGACTCCTTCAGCTTTTCCACCGCTGCCACCTTCTGCTCCGGTAGAAGATTCCCCCAGGCTTCGCTCACCCCAATGCTCAAAGCAACGGCATCGGCTACCCGTTGATTATCCCCGGTCAACATCACCATTTTCTGGATGCCTACCGACGTTAGCGCCCCCAGCGTCTCCTTTGTCTCGCCGCGGGCCACATCCATCAGCGCTACGATCCCCAATAGCCGCCCATCCATCCCGACCAACATGGCCGTATGTCCATCCTGCTCCAACCCCTCCATCTGTTTGCGAGTATCGTCCGGCAAACCGACCCCAAAACTACCCTGCTCCGTAAACAGCTCCTTATTGCCGATAAAAACCGTCTTCCCTTCATACGCAGCCTGGACACCCCGACCCGTCAAGGCTTTGACATTGGACGCCGGCGTCACGTCATGCCCCAGCTTCTCCTGCCCGCCCTTAACGATAGCCGCCGCCAGCGGGTGATCGCTCAACTTCTCCACCGATACCGCCACCGTCAGCAGTTCGTCCTCCGTCACGCCATTCACCGGATAAACGCCGGTCAGCCGCGGCCGGCCTTCGGTCAAGGTCCCCGTCTTATCGAACGCGATGGCCTTCAATGACCCCAATTCTTCCAGCGGACGCCCGCCCTTCACCAACACCCCTGCCCTGGCGGCACGGGCCACACCACTCAATACAGCGCTGGGAGTGGCGATAGCCAAGGCGCACGGACTTGCCGCCACCAACACAGCCATCGCCCGATAAAAACTGGCGCTGAACGACTCCGGTAATACCACCCAGGCAAACAGCAACAGTACCACCAATATCAGGACCGCCGGCACGTAATACTTTTCCAGCTTATCGGTGAAATTCTGCGTCGGGGACTTCTGCGTCTGCGCCTCGTTCACCAGCTTTACCAGCCGCGCGATAGTCGAGTCCGCAGCCAACCGGGTTACCCGAACCTCCAGGTTATCCCCGCCGTTGATCGACCCCGCAAACACCCGAAACTTCGCTTCCAGCCGTTCCGCATCCTTCCAGCCCACACCGGAAGCCACCGCCTGTTTATCCACCGGCACGCTCTCCCCCGTAATGGGCGCCTGGTTGACCGCACCGGCCCCCCCAACCACAATACCGTCGGCAGGAATTTTACTGTTCGGCTTCACCACAATATCGTCCCCTTGCTTCAGCTCCGTGATCGGCACTTCCCTCAGCTGATCCCCGTGCTTCAATAGCGCCGTCTTCGGCGCCAGCTCCGCCAATGCCGCTATCGACCGCCGGGCCTTCTCCATCGCATAATGCTCCAGCGAATGCCCCAGGCTGAAGAGGAAAAGAAGCAAAGCCCCCTCCGCCCATTGCCCGAGACAGGCAGCGCCTACCGCCGCCACCAACATCAGGAAGTCGATCTCAAAGTGACCTTTGACCACGCTTTCCGCCGCCTCCTTTGCCGTAAAGAACCCGCCGAAGAAATACCCCGCGATATAACAGCCCAGCGAAACCCCAGTCGGCAGGGCCTTTACAAAGGACAGCCCAAACCCGATCCCCAGAAACACCCCGGACAGGATAGCAAAGATCAGCTCCGACCACTCGCCAAAAATGCCACCGTGGGCGTGCGCGTGCTCTCCGCCCTCCTTTGACTCATCGCCATGCACATACCCCGGCTGTCCCTGCCCGTAATCATCCTCTTTATGTGTATGTCCATTCTTGCCATCTTTGACCCGCAGCCCCTGCTTTTTCAACAGCGCATACAGCTTCCCCTGATTGACCTCCCGGCCATCATATTCGATCAAGACCATCCCTCCGGCCGATGCCGACACAGACAACACTCCCTTTACGCCGCCCAGCGCCGCCTCAATCAGCCGCGTCTGCCGTTGATGGCGGATACCCTTCACCTCCACGAGCAAATGCCGGTACCGGTCCGTGATCTGCCCGCCCGCCTGCCGCGCCATCTTTTGTATGGCTTCCACCGATACCACCTGCGGGTCGTAGTGCAGACATAGCTGCGTTTTCCCACTATCGTCCGTCACAATATGCGCCCTCTCGATCCCCTTGCGGTCGCCCAGCTCAGCCAACAGCCGGTTCACGCAAGCGTCCTTTTCGTCCGGGACGTCCGGCAATAATATATCAAGGTTGATTTTTACCTTATTCATAGAAGATAGTTTTTAGATGAAAAAATCATTCCTCGCTGCTGCCCTTCGTCGCCTCAGACAGCAGGTAATACGCGCCCTTCGTCACAATACGCGTGTCCTTTGGCAACTCCGACAACGGCACGATCTCCGTATAGCCCAGGTCCGAAGCACCAGTCTTCACCGCCACCTGCCGGTACACCCGCGGCGTCGATTCCAGGTAAATGAAATGATCGTCCCCGCTGCTCACCACCGCCGCATCTGGTAAGGCCAGCGCCTGGTACTTGTCCACCTGGATACGCGCCTCCACATACATGCCCGGTAGCAAGGTCTCCGTCCGCTCGCCGATCCTGGCGTGCGCGATGATCGCCTGCTGATTATCCTGAAATGCCTTGTCCAGGCTGTAGATCAATGCCGGATGATCGTGCAGCGGGTCGTTCGCATCCGTAAACAGCACCTTCTGCCCGACGGTCAGTTTATGCACGTCCTTCTCGAAAACCGTCAAATCCAGGTGCAGCGCCCGATTGTCCACAATGTCGAACAGCGCCGCGTTGGCATCCGCATACTTCCCCATCGTCACGTTGACGTGATGGATATACCCCTCGATGGGCGCCACGATGCCGATCTCGCTACTTACGGCATCCGGCGCCAGTCCATCAGCTCGGATACCTACGCCCTGCAAACGGGTACGGATACCCGTCTGACGCGCCTTTGCCACGCCCAGCTCGTTCTCCACCTGCTGCAAGGTCTTCTCAGAATTGATGCTATCCGCCCGAAGGCTTTTCTGCCGGGCATACTCCGCTTCCAGGTACCGCAGCTGCGACTTATTTTCCAGGTAATCCTGCTGCCATTGCACCACGTCGTTGTTCTGCAAGGTTGCGAGCACCTGCCCCACCCGGACAAAGTCCCCATCCTTTACCCGGATACTCTTAACGATGCCGCCGACCAGACTACTCACCTGCGCCTGATTCTGCGGCGGTAGTACCAGTTTTCCGTTCACCTTCAGCGAGGTCCGCAGGTTGCGCTGCTCCAGCGAACCCACCTGCAAGTCGATCGCTTTCACCTGCGCCTCCGTCAATCGGATCTCCACAGGTCCGGAAGGCCCCGGCTTCGCCGCCACAGCACTATCCTTTTTATTTTCTTGCTTAGACGTCCCACTACCACAAGCCACCAGCCCCACCATTAAAAACCCATATATACTATACTGTAAATTCATTTGATCAAAATTTTATCGGTTCAGAAAATAGCTGATCTGGATAACCGCCTGGTTATAGTCATTTACCGTCCGCAGATAGCCTTCACGAATACCCGTAGCCTCCTTGATGTTCTGCACATACTCCACATAGCCGATATTCCCCGCACGGTACCCCTTGGCCGCCGCCGCCAGGATCAGTGCCGCATAGCGCAGCCCCTCCTGCCGGTAATAGTCCAGCTGGCCGACTGCACGGGTATATTGCTCCCACCACTGCCGGTACGCCGCCGTCAGCTCCAGCCCCGTCTTCTCCACACCCGTCTCCGCGAACTGCCGGCCAATCTCCGCCGCCTTTACCCGCGACTTCACCCCATAGTTGAACAAGGGAATACTCGCCCCCACCGACATGATATTATAAGGGCTGACCCGGTCGAGGCTTTGCGTCGCCGCGCCGATGGAGAACGACGGCAGACCCCGTGCCTTCTCCACCCGGATATTAGCCGCACTCACCTCCACCTGCTGACGGGCATACTGCAACAAGGGGTGACCGGAAGGCAACGCTGAGTCCCCCGACTCCAGTGCAGGCAAAGGCTCGAAGCCATCCGGCCGCCCAAGGCTGTCCGTGCCCGGCATCCACTGCCGTAGCTCCGCCGCAAAGGCTGCTATATCCGCTCGTGCCTGCCTCAGCTGTAGCTGCACCTCCGCCCCCTGCGTCCGGGCATTGGTTTTTTCCAGTACACCCGTCTCGCCGGCGGCAAACCGCTTGTCCGCCACCTGCTGAAAGTCGCGCCAGGCGGTATCCAGTGACAGCAACAAGTTATAACGCTGCCACGCATATGCCCAATTGGTGTATGCCGCCCGGACGTTTCGCGTCAACTCCGCGCGGGTCACCGCCCCCGCCGCCTCCGCCACCTTCACATTTTGTTGCAACAGCCCTCGCTCTGCCCGATAGGCGCCCGGCAGCTTGAACGCCTGCGATACCCCGACGTTATAGTCGAAGTCACTGCTATTGATCTGCCCAAAACTACTATTGATGTTCAACGGATCGAATACCGTCGCGGTCCCCAGCAGTGCCTGCTGCTGCCGTACCAGCTGGTCGCCTTGCCGGATCACGGGATGCCGGGCATAGGCCCGGGACAGTGCCGTATCCAGGGACAACGGCGCCGTCTGCGCCGAAACCGTCCCAAGACCACCAAGCATCAACACCCCTATCAACATCACCAGCGGTCGCACCCGCCGGCGGACATAAAAGAAGCTATACAACACCGGCAGCACCAGCAAGGTCAGCAGGGTCGATGACACCAGGCCGCCGATCACCACCGTCGCCAGCGGCTTCTGCACCTCTGCCCCCGCGCTCGTGCTCAACGCCATCGGAAAGAAGCCCAACGAGGCCACCGAAGCCGTCGCCAGCACTGGCCGCAGCCGGGCCAGGCTTCCCTTGATGATGCGCGCCATCCCGTCGGTCTCGCCCTCATCCCGCAGCCGATTGTAATAACTGATCAACACGATCCCGTTCAGCACGGCCACGCCAAAGAGCGCGATAAAACCGATACCCGCCGATATACTAAACGGCATTCCCCGCAGCCACAGCGCCACGACTCCCCCCACTGCCGCCAGCGGGATGGCCGAGAAGATGATCAACGCCTCCTTTAACGACCGGAACGTCACGAATAGCAAGAAGAAGATCAGCAGCAATGCCACGGGCACGGCCACCGTCAACCGGCTGCTTGCCTCCTGCAAGTGCTCGAACTGCCCGCCATACGTAATATAATACCCTTCCGGCAGCGCCAGCTTTGCCCCCAACAACGCCCGTATATCGTTCACCACACTCTCGACGTCCCGGCCCCGTACATTCGCCTCGATGACGATCCGGCGTTCCGCCTGTTCGCGGCTGATCTGCGCCGGGCTCGTCGTAAAGCCCACGTCCGCGATCTCGCTGAGCGGGATTTGCTTACCCGAAGGTGTCGGAACCAGCAGGCTCCGCAGCTGGGCCGGGTCCGTATTGGAATCCTTCGGGATACGCACCACCAGGTCGAAACGCCGCTCTCCTTCATATACCGTTCCCGCATACCCCCCCGCATAGGCCGTGTTCAGCACTGCGTTCACATCCGCGATAGACAGCCCATACTGTGCGATTTTCCCCCGATTATATTTTACCAACAACTGCGGAAGGCCCGTTGTCTGCTCTACCTTTACGTCCGTCAGCCCCGGCACGCTCCGGATTAGTCCAGCCGTCTGGTTGGCTTTGGTAAACAACGTAGACAGGTCGCTCCCGAAAATCTTTATCGCAATATCCCCTTTCACGCCCGCCACCAATTCATTAAACCGCATTTGGATCGGCTGCTCAAAGGACAGGTTGACACCGGGTATGGCCTCCATCTTTTCCTTCATTTTCTCCGCCAAGCCATCCTTGTCGTGGGCCGTCACCCACTCCTTCCGGTCCTTCAACACCATGATCATATCCCCGCTCTCGATGGGCATCGGGTCCGTCGGCACCTCGCTCGTCCCGATCTTGCTTACCACTTCCTTCACTTCGGGAAAAGAAAGGGCGATCTTTTCCAGTTGGGTCGCTACGTCCACCGACTGCGGGAGGCTGCTACCTTGGCGAATGGCATAGTTCACTGCAAAATCTCCCTCGTCCAGCTCGGGGATAAACTCTCCGCCCATCGTACGGAACAACAGCACGGCGCCCACCAGCAACCCAACAGCCACCGTGACAACGATGACCCGGGTACGAAGCGCCCATTGCAGTACTGGTTGATACCATCGTTCCAGCCACGCCATCGCCGTATCGGTTAAAGTATCTTTAGCCTTTATCTTGCGGCTAAGAAGCAAACTGCTCATTAGCGGAACATAGGTCACCGACAATAGCAGCGCCCCGACAATCGCAAAGCTCACCGTCTCCGCCATCGGCATGAACATTTTCCCCTCGATGCCGCTCAGGGCAAAAATGGGGACATACACGATCAGGATGATCACCTGCCCGAAGGCCGCGCTTTTCATTATGCGGCCGCTGCCCTCGATGACCTCGCCATCCATCTGCTCCCGCGTCAGCGTCATTCCCCGGAAATCCGCGTGGAAACGATGCAACAAACTTTCGACGATGATCACCGCCCCGTCCACGATCAACCCAAAGTCCAGGGCACCCATACTCATTAGGTTGGCGCTCACCCCGAACAGGTTCATCATGCACACCGCGAACAGCATCGACAGCGGGATCACGCTGGCCACGATCAACCCCGCCCGGAAATTACCCAGGAACAGCACCAGTACGAAAATGACGATCACTGCCCCCTCCAGCAGGTTGCGGCTCACCGTGGAGATCGTTCGGTCGATCAGTTTGGTCCGGTCAATGAACACCTCGATGCCCACCCCTTCCGGCAGGCTCTTCTCGATAGCCGCCATCGTCTGTTTAACCCGGTGGATCACGCGTACGGCGTTCTCGCCCTTTTGCATCAAAACGATGCCACCCACCGCCTCGCCCTGGCCGTTGCGTGTCATGGCGCCATACCGGGGCGCAAAGCCAAACTGCACCGTCCCTATATCTTTTACCAGCACTGGGATACCACCGGTATTACGCACCACAATATTGCCGATGTCCGCCAGGTCGGTGATCATCCCCTCACCCCGGATAAAGTAGATGTTCGGCCCTTTGTCGATATAACCGCCGCCTGTATTGGCATTGTTGCGCTGTAGGGCCGCGAACACCTCCGTCAGCGTCAGGTTCATCGCTGCCAGGCGGTCGGGCTTAACGCTCACCTCGTACTGTTTCAGCTTGCCGCCAAAGCTGCTCACGTCCACTACACCCGCCGTCCCCAGCAGCTGCCGCTTGACGATCCAGTCCTCGATCGTCCGCAGTTCCATCGCATCGTACCGGGTCTCGTAGCCCTTCTTCGCCACGAGTACATACTGGAATATCTCGCCCAACCCCGTTGTCGGAGGCACCATGTCCGGCACTCCATATTCCCGCGGGATCTTCTCCTCCGCGGCCTTCAATTTCTCCGCCACCCACTGCCGGATGGTCGTTACCGGCATGTTGTCTTTAAAAACGATGGTGATCACCGAAAGTCCGCTTCGGCTGATACTGCGCAGCTCCGTCAGACCCTGTAAGGATTTAAATTCCATTTCCAGTGGTGTCGTCACAAACTGTTCCACCTCCTGCGTCGCCAGCGAGGGACTGTTAGTGATCACCTGCACCTGGTTATTGGTCACATCCGGCAGCGCATCCACGCTAAGCCGGGAAAAAGAATATAAGCCCGCCGCTATAAACAATAACAGCAACAGACCGGTCACCGGCTTATTCCGCACCGATAACCGTATGATCTTTGAAATCATTGGGTAAATTATAGGCTGGACCACGCCGCCGGATACATAGCACATTCCAGCAATGCGCTATGTTTGTCCCAAGGGATCACGCCAACCCGGTCGGCTTAAATGGATAGAAGGGGAATATCTGACAGGCAACGGGCATACCGACACCTAACAAGGATTCCGTAAAAAGAATGGATTAACCAATCCGCGGAGGTTCCCACACAGCAGAAAGATCCGTCCCAAAGTCAGGGGCAATGTAGATAGGAAATTTTTTACCGACCGGCAGCGGCATGATACCGTCGATCACCTGCATATCGACCACGGTAGAGACAGACGCACAACAGGAACAAGTACACAGTGGCGAACAATCATCATCCGCCTGTCCCCCGCCCGGCGCGGCCGCATGAATCTGTTGAATCCCAAACTTGCTCATCCCCAGCGCCTTATGGTCCCGGCAGGGCACCAGGATCATTACCACCATTAGCAGGTTCAATATGAATGCAGACAGCCGCATTATTGCAAAAATAGTAAATCCTCTCACAAATCCACCCATTTTTACTGACACTTCGTTGCAAGAATACGGACGTCCGGTGCCACCGCCGAGAGATTATATATATCCAGCAGGAAATGGCCTGCATTGAAAGTGTAAGCGCCCTCATGCTTTTGCTTGAACTTGATGGTATGACACGATCTCGAATATGCGTCTTGTCAAAATATGCCATATACAAAAAAAACCGGCAACCTTTTAAGATTGCCGGCTAGGGTAGGAAAACGGGTCAGGGCCTTGTTAAGGCCAGGCTTGGAAGTCATTACGCCCGGCGACGTTGGCGGGTGCCATTGGGTTTATCTTCTGGTTCAGCCATGCTTTGAGCAACACCTGCTCCTTTGCCTAGATCTTCCTTTTTTTCGGGAGTTTCACCTTGGCCTTGTTGAGTTTTCTGGCCTTGGGTTTGGTCGTTGCGAATAACTTCCATTGCTGGGGCGGTAATTCTCTTTACCTCGCCGTTCTTGTCAATCATCATCAGCGCATCCTCATGTGGAGCAGCATAAAGGTGAGATACATCTAGGTTGCCACCAGCGCCTCGTTTAGCAATGGGCACAATGTCCCCATTGTTGAGCCGTCTGCCGATATCTTCCCTATCCTGTTGGGTGTAATTGTTGGGAATTACTTTACCGAGCAACTTGGCAGCATCATAATCTTGTCGAAAAGCCGGGACGCTGTCAAGCTGGCTATTGCCATACTCATCTTTCGGCGCGTTGAGGTTTAACCTGGTGTAGGCCAGATAGGGTTTCCCCGTTCTCATTGACCGTCTGGTGTGAGCGACAGTACGATCGTGAAGCAGATTTCTCATCTGGTGAGCTGTAAAGCCAGTCTTTTGAAAAACCCGGAATGTTGCTGATACGTCCGGCTTGCCATCCTTAAGCAAGCTCGCGTCAATTTGGCTGAGAACGTGCATCTTTCCTCGTTCTGTATCAATTTGCTCGAACCGAAGGTTATACCTAACTGGTTCTTTAGGGACCGCCATATTTACATCCCGCATTGCTTCGAATTGAGGGACGTTGAAATCACGGGAAACCTCGAAGTTGGGAAGCCCTTTCCTGATTGCGTCATAGATCTCATTATTGAATGCTTCTCCGAGCTTGAAACCTTTCAGCGAATCAGTAATGTAAGAAAAGTTTTCTAAAGGCCAGCCCTCAAGCCTGGGTAATTCAGCTTGTGGGGTAGCAGGCTGGTTGTTTTCTTGTGCCATAATTTGGAATTTAAAGTGATGAAATTTGGTTTATAGGCTAGTCGGGCCTTTTGAATTTGGCTTCTTCTTTTCCAGCAGGTGGCGGTATTGGTCACTGTTTTTTATCTTTTTCATCTCGCTGTCGACCAGTGAGCGGATATCGGCCTTAATGCGGAAGTAATTTTGTTGTACCACCTCAGGGGTGATATGACGAATCACTGGTAGTTCTTCATAGGCGGCCTCTTCCTGTCGGATCGCCTCGAAGTCATTGAGAATCTCGCAATGAAAGGCCTTTAATTTGATCTTCTGTTTGGGATCATCGGCAACGGCTCCGACGAATTCACCGCTGGAAAGGCTGGCGATGCGGGAAGCAGGAATCGCGGCCTCCAGCTGGGTGGATTTGCTGAGAGAGGTATCATTCGAATTGATCGACACAGATTCTCTTTCCTGCATGATCCGGCCTATGCGGTCGCTGATAGATTTAGCCGTTTCGCCGAGCACCTGGCCGGAGATGATATTACCGCATACGTTCATTATCACCTCAGCTTGCTCTTTCCCATAATCTTTGCGGAGCTGGCTGAAATCCTGTACGCCGAGGGTAGTGGCCACTTTGTTACTTCTTGCCGTCGCAATGAGGCTGTCGATATTGTTGACAAAGATGGTTGGGAACTCATCGAATACCAGCGAGGACTTGAGTTGCCCCTTTCGGTTCACTAGCTTCAACATCCGCTCGGTGCAGAGCGAAATCACTGCGCCATATATCTGCGTCTTTGAAGGGTTATTACCAACGCATACGATCTTAGGGGCGGCCGGGTCGTTGACGTCTAAGGTAAAGTCGTTCCCGCTAAGAATATAGTACAATGATGGGGACGCCAGGCGGGCCAGGCCAATTTTGGCGCTGGCGATCTGACCTTCGAGTTGCTCTCGCGCTCCACCAACATAGGCAGAAATAAAGGGGTTCAGGAGGAGCTCGCAGGAAGGCTCGAGGCTCATGATCGGAAAGAGCTCGTCGTAAGCAATTTGGGCCAGCTCGATAGCATGTGGAAGGGTGCAGTAAATGCCGTCTTTGTACATTTTCAAATACCAGAAGATGGCTGTGATAAAGTTGATGGGCGATTCGACGAAGAAGTCCCCAGTTTTTTGTATCCATTGCTTGTTCAGCGCGAGCATGATTGTTCGGCTGGATTCCGTCGCGTCCGTGATGTCGAGCATCGTCTCGGGCATGAGAAGGTTGCAGCGGTGGGACCGAGAGAGATCGTCGAAATTTATCACATAGAGTTTCGGCGGCACTGGGTACTTGTTGCGGTTTTTCAGGGCGGTGTTGTAGGCGATCAGCGTGAGGTCGGGGAATTTGAAGTCGTATAGGAAGAAGGTGAAGCCTTTCTGAATATGTTGCGTGATCACATGTCGGATCACATAAAAGGATTTTCCAGATTTTTTCTAACCCCCATCGGGATCCGGGCGTCCCTAAGACAAGGAGCGCCCGGAGGGGGGATATAACGTTGATGTAGGATTTACGGATTTTGTTTTTGAGTTTATATTGGGCCGGAAGGTTGATGGAGTATTCGTTTTCAAGGAGGCGCTCTTCCTGTGGAAATGTTTCATTGAGTTCGTTGAAAACATCTTTGCTAAACTTGAGGCGCAGCAGCCGGGAAAGCCTGGCGCCTCCGGACAGCATAGAGAGCCAGCCGAGCGAAGTGATGGAAATGTAGAGGATGGCGAGTTTGGTCTCATCCATAGACAGCCGTAGAAACAGGGAGGAGAGGAAGAAAAGCAGCAACCCGGCGAATATGTAGTACAGTACGGGAGCGATGGTAAGCTTTTCGTCTTTTTTCCCTTTTTCGCCCAGAAGAGAGATGGCCAACAGGAACAGAGATGCCAGCTTGGGTCGGTCGATGCCGGACATGAAGAATACACCGCGGCAGAGGCTGCCGATGACCTGGTCGACGATGGATGCGGTCAGGTTCCACTTCTGCCAAGCGGGATAGCAGGCAGAATAGTAGTGGATAAGAAGGATCAGGATGCTGCCGAATCGGATGAAGTCCAGGTTTTTTCGGAGGGCCTGCAGGTTGTCGCCGCTTTGCATGGGGAGTGGGTTGGTGAGGAAATGAGGTGAAGTCCGGCTCAGAGAGATCTTTTCTTGCGCTTTTTCTTTTTGGGAGGTTCGTCGCCGGCAGGCCCGGGGACCCCGGTCTGACTAGAGAGGAGAACAAAAGCGACCCGGGCGGCAATAGCAGTCCTCGAGGGTGCGCCGGTTGTGTGAAGGCCGGGAGAGTCTTTTGCTTGTTGGGAATCCTTTTCCTTCGAAGTAGCGGACTTGCGAGCGGCATCTTGTGATTCTGTCTCTGGACCGGTGAGAAGTCCTAATCGGCTGAGTAGGGTATTGAGCTCGAAACCGAGTTCTTCCGCGGTGAAGACAACCTTGTTGCGGTTATCGATCACGTGAATGGATGTCGGGTTGCCGGTGTGATCCCAGAAGGGTTGCAAGTTGATCCGGCGCTGCTGTAACCAGCGAAGGATGGCGATGGGGTTGTCAGGAATACCGGCGAGTGCAGAAGTTAGGGTCGGGACTACTCGGTCACGGATTGCAAGTTTCTTCACTTTGTTGAGTTCGAAGCGCTTCTCTAGCCATGCAAGTGTCGGCCGCGTAACCAAGTCGCTGGATTTGATTGGGGTACCTATGCGGTTACCATCGGCGTCTATCCGGCTGTATATAAGTCCGCGGTTGCTTCGGATAGCGCTGCCTGGGGCGCCGGGCCAGGCGGTCATTCCAAACTGGGCCAGGATGGCGTTGAGTTCATCCAGGGAAGTAAATTTGTAGCTGGTGGTGACTTCTTGGACTTTGGCTGCTAGATCGGGAGCTTCCGCGTTCTCGAGATGGATTTCACGACCTCGGGCGTGGGTAAGACCATACTCTATTTCCAAGGCTTCCCTGGCCGGCTCGGACAGTTCTTGCCCGATGTTATGAAGGTCGATGGATGTGCCATCAGGTCGGATGCAGGTGGTGACAACGTGGATATGGGGGTGTTTCGCGTCTTGGTGTTGGTATACCAGGAAGGGTTGCTCGCCGAAGCCAATACGGTCCATATAGTCAAAGGCGAGCCGTTGTAACGTCTCTGTCGGCAGGTCTTCTCCCGGAGGAAAGTTGAGGGAAATATGGAGTGTATTTTTCCGTACCCATTCGTTCCGCTGGTTGAGAAGTTCGAAGCGGCGCAGTTTTTCGTGGAAGGTGAGGTCGGCAATGTCGCAGCCAAAGCCGGAGGCGAGTAGAAGGTCCCCCACCCCCGCACGGACTTTGGCCTCATTGTAATTGAGGGCTTTTTGGATGGACTTTCGCATATTTATTCTTGCAACCATTTTTGGGAGAGTGGGGTGATGATGTCAATAAGCCGGTTAATCCTGGGTTCGATGGCGAGATATTCCTGGAAGGCCATCTTGGCATAGAAGGCTTTGCGCTGCGGCTCGGGGTAAGTATTGAATTTTCTGGTGATTTGGTTGATATTGACACCGATGTGTTTTATCTCAGTGCGGAGCCGAGTGAGCTCCTCCATGAGATTGTCGAGGGTAATATCTCGGGTGAAGACCCGGACGGGCTGATTGTTGAGGATGGCACGAACAAGGCGGCTCATATCGTTTTGAGGATTCTGATCCAAGAGATGCTTGAGCTTGCTGTAGGTGGAGTCGCTGACTTTGGTGGTAAGTACATGGGTTAGGATTTTAGGCCGGCGTTTTCTTTGGGTCTTCATGAGTACTATATATTATGGTGTGGGCTTGAGCATGAGTCAATTGAAATATTTATAGGTATACTTTATTACATCTTGCCGGGCGCGATAAGGCGCGCCCTCCCCATGAAAGACTTGCTGCGCTCCGCGCGTAGCTTCCGCCCTGGCGGGCGGCAAGGAAGGGGTTTATGTCGAAATGAGGGTTTAAGATGCCACACCAGAAGGCGGTCAGCATCGCTTTTTGACGTGGGCGGAGAGGGCTTCCTGCTGATGGAGGCGACCGGCAGTATTCATCCGATCGGAAACGGAAAGGTTATGGCGGAGATGATCTTCGAAAAACTGGAGTATGTCGGCTGTGAGTGCCTGGCGATTGGGCACAGGCCAGTAATAAAATTGGCTGCGCACCATTGCCTCATGCCGGTCTTGAACGGCGGCGTCGAATAGGCTGGATTGGATCATCGCGATAAAGGGTCGCTTGCCGCTGTCCTCAGATGGATGAGCAAGCGTAAACCGGAATTCAGCATCATATTTTCCAAAAAACGGGGCGCCTGGCAGATTTTCCCTGGTGAAAAGAAAGCTGGTACTTTTCAGTTGGAGCTCGGTATCGAGCATTTTGATGTAGTTTGGGAATCCGAGTCGATTGAAGTCGTTATGGAGGTATTCATTGTAATTGGACATGGTAGGCAGAATTGAAGGTGAAATAGCCTTAGTGGAAAACTGTGGAGGCGGATACTTACCGAGCTTTGTCGACCGAAAGTTTTTAGGTATCAAAAACCAGCTGGCGCCAGGTGTCTTGGGTCTAAATCGCTTTTGGAAGAGGTTTATTCGGGTGGTCCGGTCTTTCTCCCAGGGAAAGCTGGAGGAGCTTCGTAGGTTGGATCGTGGTGGCCAAGAGGTGGTGTGTGTACCCATCCTGGTTGAGAAGGTCAGGTACGAGTTTTTTTAGCCATGCGATCTCTGCGATATCGAGCCAGCGGTCCGTCTGGGTGCCCCCGTCGAAGATCACCCACTTGCTGAAAATTTTGGAGATGAGGAATTCCTGCCGTTCGACCACAGGGAGCCGTTTATGCGACGGTATGGCTGAAATTTGTAGGCCTGTCAGAATCTTAGCTTCTTCGAGAAGTGCGGCAAAATATTTCTTGATCTTGTCAATGTCGTCAGATTCGAGGGTTTGGTCAGATTGGCCGGTATCGTCGAAAATGGACCAATTCGTTCGAAATTTGCAGATGTAGTACATGAGTTCCGTGTTTGGTGAGATGTTAAAACTCTGCTCTATTCAACGCGAGAAAGAATTTTAGGATGTTTCCGAGTTGCCGCATGTTTGATTGTTGGCCTTGAAGGATGTCAGCCATTATGGAGGTTCTATTTGGAAGGGAACCGTTTCCAATGGCGTAGGTCTTTTCAAAAACAAATCTCGGGGCGTTATCGGTAACGTTAAGAGCATTTATGCAGGTGGCCTGGATGGCGATGATTCGCAGGTCGGGATTTTCCTCCTCATCGGGATCCATTACGTCACCGAGTCTATCGGCTGGGCCAATGAGGAACCTGCATTCGAGGAGGTAAACGGGCTCTTCTTCCTTACCAAGAGGGTAATGATGGGTAAGTACATCAAAGGGACCGGCTGACCCGATGTGAGTAAGATCGATGCTTTTAAGGTCAAACCCAAGTTGGCTGAATTCTCTGTCCAGCCCAGGATCATTTAATAGATGCAAAGGTGGCTGGCCGTTCGAAGACAGTGGGCTTGTATCTTGGCTTTGATTTTGGCGATGGAGCTGTGATTTCATATTGATGCATTTTTTTAAATATTGTTTAAGGGGCTGTCAAGTCGTAGGATAAAGATTAGTCTGAAATGATCGCGGCAATCCATCGCCGGGCGGTGCGCTTCCATTCTTGTAAGTATTGCCCCTTTCGGGTAGCCCATTGTCGTTTTTCCTGGAAGAGGAAAAATATCTCAGCCTCCGGTTCCGAAATGCCTTTCTGGCTGAAATAGATCTTGACGTCCTGGATAGTGGGCGGCATTCGGCTGTTGAAAATCGTTTGATCGATCATTTGAGTTGATGGTTTATGGCGGGCGGGTTACCGTTTCCTCCTTCTTCCGGGGCTTTCCCTTGGCTGAGGGGATGGAGAGGGATTGCCGCCGATATTAAATTTTTGGCTTGCCTCGATGCGCTTATGCGTATTTAGTACTTCCGTTATGACTGTCTCCTTGGGTGGAATACCACCTTGATCGATGTGGTAGTAGCCTGTGGCCAGCAGATCTTCTTTAGAATGATGGCCGCGCCCTATGAGACCAACCGATAGACAGGTTATCTTCAGTGGATCATCCGGCGTTTTCCGCCATAGCTCGAACGCAAAATGAAAATAGTCTGTCGGGCGACTTGCACGGCTGTCGAATACTTTCGTCTGATATACCGAAAGGGCCGGTTGGATTTCCAGCAGGCTCGGCGCCAGGTCGTGAAAGTCGAAGCCAAGCTTTGCGAACTCTTCTATCAGGTGACCAGTGGGGTCCGGCATAGGGACGATCATTTTCTTCAAGGCAAATGTCGGACGCTGCGGAAACGGTTTTTCAGTATGGAGAGGGTGTTGAGGAAGATTTTTCGGTTCACGATCCTGGTTTGAGAATATTCCATTTTCTTGCAGGGCGGCAGAGAATCAAGAATGTCCTATCTAAGCGACGTGACTAAAAAAGGGAGCCCTTTACGGGCTCCCGGCGGGATGCGCCTGGCAGGGGGCGCTGGATTTGGGGGTGAAGAGAAGGGATGGGCTGGAGGTATAGCGGGTTTTTCTAAGGCAAAGATCGGACGACGGAAAGGCGAGATTTCAGTATGGAGGGAGTGTTGGGAAAGAATTTCAGGCGAAGCGGGAATTTTGAAATGACAGCCAGCACGCGATTATACTGGGCGCCGATGCCAGTACTGCTTGCTCCTATCGGCCCCGGTTAATGACATTTTGGCCTTTCAGTGTATGGCTTTGCATTTCTTTTCTAAAAAAAAGGCGTATTATTTCCCTTAAGTCAATTTGGTGAGGTTTTGGATTACAAACTCTAAATCAAAACTTATGACTGCCAAAGGAAAAGAGGTAACTGCGGCTAACCTGGCCGCTTTTATTACATCACATAGACTATGCGTACTTAATGCACAGTACGGCGTAGCTTTAGGATTCAATAAATCTTTGAATTACCAGCTCACTCAAAAGTATGGGCTTCTCCTCAACACTGGAACAGTTGACCTCTCAAAACTGGATTACAAGAGCCCTAAAATCCAGGAGTTTCTTAATGTTTGGATTCCAAATCTAGGTTTACCAAGAGCAACTACAATTTATCCTGGGTATTACTTATTCAAAGAAGGAACCCTAGTTGCCTATCACCCAGGTACTATGGATCCTAGTCAGATGGATTCTCGTGTTGATGGAATTATGGCAATATTTGGAGCTGTTGCCGGGATTTTGACAGGAGTTTTGTCAAATAACGCCGCATTAGGATTTCAAACATTTTTCGATTCCATCACCGCCTCAACCGGCTTGAGAATGTTTTCCTTCTTTAAGGAAATATTGGAAATTAATGACAACAATTATTCAAAAATTAGAAACCTGTTGGTATACGAGGATGATCTCTCAAAAGCATATAAGCTGCTAAGAGTAACACCTGAAAATTCAGATGAGGAAATAAAGGCTGCCAGGAATAAATTAATTAAGGAGGTACATCCTGACAAAAATCAAAATGAAAAGGACAATGAAGCTAAAACCAAAGCAACTGCGCAAATAAATAACGCTTATGAACTGATAGTAGCATCCAGAAAGAAAAATAATAAGGGGCAACCCTGAGAGAGAGCAAAGAGCAGCGACGGAACCAATCCTTATTAAATCAGCCCAATAAAGATTACAACCAAGGCAGCCAGCGCGAGCAGCGTGCTAATGGCCCTAGAGCATTGCAAAATCATATCTATGAGCTTCCCAAAGCGGCCGTTTTCGGTACAGAGGCCCGGTTGGAGAATATTTTACGGTTGGGAAGGTTCGCAAGGGGATGTCTTTGAAGTCCCGGTGTGGAAAGTAATCAAGGAGGCGACCCGTCACATTTAGTATCCTCGCTTACCGACTATTACTTTACCTCATTGAAGAAGGGCTTTTAGATTTTCCAAAACCTGAAAGGCTAAATGGCAGGTTCAGAGGGATGGTATAATGACAATGGGGAGTGCTTAATGCTCCTTATTCACGCCGGGATTGCCGCAACAAATATTCAATTACAAGTAAGTGCTAACTATCAAATCACAAATATCCTGGCGGATATCAAATAATATAACTTGACCGGGGTATTCTATGGGTCGGTCAAAGATTTTGATGTCTGCGAGTTGCAACCCATAGAACTCGCCATCCGCTGGGAAAAATTGTTTGTGGGCGTCTACATAATCCAGCCAATTCTGCTCATTTATCGAGATGATTTTCTCTATCCTTGCAAGCGCCAGTAACTTACTTACCGGCAACTTCCATGGCTCCCGATAGCCAAAAAAGGCGGCCGGAGCATATTCTATCATCCTGGGTGCGTGGATCACCAGATAGTCCGGCCACCCATCCGGCGGACGGTATTCACGCAGCTCGATCGTCTTTAGCCCCCGCAGTATCAGGTCCGCCCAAGGCTGGCGGATACTGATACCCTTTATTTTGCTTGTATATGTCATGGAAGAAAAGATAGGGCTTCGAGGGCAAATTGCTGGTGGAGATCGAACAATGCTTGCGTCAGCGCAGGCACATTGCCAGGGTCTCTCGACAGTAAAGATAATTCATAAAGAAAATGTCGGGAGAACTGCTTGAGGTCCATTCCCTGAATCTCCTGGCAAAAAAGCCGGATATCTTCCAAATTGTACTTTAGCAGGTCGAATAAAGGCAAATCAGGGTGAGAGCGGCCGCTGCTTGCAGCCTTTGCCGCCTTGGCAATAGCATAAGCATAGTGACCGGAAGGTTCGCCGAAACCAGCCCCATTCACTGCAATCCGCCTCATCAGACAGGGTAAACAAAGCCCACATTCCTTTGCTTTCTTTCCGGTTGGCTGATGGCTATTGATCCGTCGCATCTGTTGTCTTCCGTACTCGCAACTAATCGTTTCCGACACCAAGGTTACAGCCTTCGTCAACACAGCAATTTCTTGCGCTTTCGTCATTCCGAAAAATGGATTGGAGACAGTAAATGCCCCTCCTCCCGCTTTTAGGCTATTCAAAATGTCTTCATACTGAGCAAGAGTTTCTGGGTGCGCGTGTCGGCTAATCTCGACGCCTTGTCTGTCCGGTCGAATCGGCAGATTTACCGCCAAAATCCCGTTCTCGTTCAGCCGGATGTTCCGCATACCATATTCCAGCGCAATGGCGCCTGCCATTGACAAGTATAGCAGCGGCCTGGTCCGCCGCCTTGTCTCGGGAAACCGGTTCCTACGCTGTGTCGTCAAGTCCTTATCACTCACTAAGAAACTGAAATTGGCAAAATATGTCCTGACACCCCGGTCCCCAAGGCAGTCCCTCAATGCATCCACCCGTTTTTGCGATGTCTCGAATCCCGGGGGGTTATGCGAAACGAAAACTACCGCCTCGTCGTTCAAGAGGGTATGCGCGGCGCCGGCCAAAGAGTCCAGCCCGTCAGAAAACAACGACACTACGGCCTTTTTCATGGAAGGATCGGGTGACCCGGCGGACTCCTGCTTTGGCGCTGGATACTTCACAAAATGGATGGTCCAGATATCGTGAGACACAAACTGCGCCCAAGCCTCGATCTTACCCTTTATCCGCTCCCACCGGTCAACATTTTCTACCGGCACCCACAGAGTTAACACGCGCGTCTTGGTCCCCAAAGTCTGCCCACGCCGGAAAGCCCTATCGCACAGAAATAAACCCTGGCCGATCCTAGCAAGGTCCCTTGCCAGGCCATTACCCAGCTCGGTAGCACCTTTCCCCATGGTAGTCACCAGTTTCGATTGGAAATTACCTGGCTTGTTCGCCTTACTTTCCCGAACTTCCAACCGGCCAGGCGTCCGGTCTTTACATTCCATCTTGTAGATTAACGTTGCCATTATTTCAGATTCGGGTGATTTCGAAAAGTATATGGGTCAACACGTCGACAAAATCGAACACGTCGCCCGTCCTATCATGTCGTGCCTGTTGCGTCTGTACACAAGCATGCGCAATAACCCGTGCATGCTCATCTCTTAATATCGATTCCTCGTTTGCCGGGATAGCCGCCCGCAATTGCGGGTCTCTTCTCAACCCCGCCTTCTCGAAATAATATTGCAGAATATTACCTAGGTAGTGCTGCGTAAACAACGCCCGGATACTCGCCACAGTCTGCTTCGCATAACGGTCCATCCCTACATCGGGCGACGGTCCCGACGGCAGGCCAGGCTGCTTTTCCGTCCACATAATATCAGAAAGACAAAGGCCCAGCGCACTGATGGCATGTCCGTCAAAATCGGTCGTAATAGGGATATCGGTGGTATTGGCCCTTCTCATCATCTGGCTGATCCGGTCATGAACACCACGCAGACAGCCCGCGGCCAACACCAGAAAGCTGGCAGGCGCCTGCCGGATTCCGAAAACCCGCATCAGGTCACCGGTCCGCTGAGATCGGCTATCCACCTGAGAGATTTCCAGTAGTTTTTCCCCCATTGTCAGGCAGGCAATGACAGAATAATTACGGGCGACGATATTGCTGTACTGGTTGCTTTTGGTTACTGCAACCCGCAGCAACTCGATCGTAGTTTCGGGTATATCAGGCTTTTCCACTTTGGGTCTTTTTTGTTTCTTGTTGTTTCTTGTCCGAATTGGAAGCCGGCTTGCCACCGCCGAACCGCTCCCGGTACTTGCTTACAATTGAGCTTTTTTGTTTCGAGCTCATGCCGCCGCCACCTCCTGAACTACCCATGGAAATTTGGTTTTTGTGCAATGGCCGCCGCATCGGATTCTTGGGCAAACCCCATATCGGCCATGCGATGAAGAAATCGATCCTGCTCCACGACCAGTTGGTTTTCCCGTAGCCAGGTTCCATATGTAACAAGGCAGTAAGCCAGCCGCCTACGATCCGTACCGGCCACCATCGGGGAAAGGTGCCGCCCCTGGCAGGTATTTAGAGCATAATTGAAGGCCGACATAACTACCTCGCTATCTACCGGCCTCCGTTGACTTCGATAGACGGCCTGCTCAATCGCCAGGTCCCGCAATAGCCGACTGGCCCAAACAGAATCCAAATGACCCAACGCTCCTGAAGTCTTATCTATTTTGCCAAATATATCTGAATCTGTCAACTTAGCCAATGGTAGGTCCGTCCGTTGTTGAAGTTTCCCCTCCATCAGAATAGCCAGGACATGCGCTTCCGCCGCCCACTCGATCAACCGGATCTGACCACGCCTGGCGACATCCCTGCTGTATTCATAGTATTTCAGTGCACGATACAGATGTCCTGCATTATCGACGGGATCGAGGTTATACATCCGCTTCTCGATCTTGGCAATCCGGTAGTGACACCAGGCCAACCGGCCAAGCCCGCCTTTGTCTTCGAAATACGTCATTGCCGGTGAAATTTCCACCTCCAAAGCATTCAGCGCGGCTATATCCTGCTTCAGATCGATTTGCATATCGACCTCCTCGCTGATAGCCCTATAGAATAGGTGCTCATAGACCTTTCTAGCCAACTCCCTGGCCTTCTGCATATCCTCAACCGCTTTTTCATTTTCCCTCAACCACCACCGCCTGAATATGGCCCGGTTATAATAGATTAACGCCTTTTTCTCCACCCATTCCTTTTGATCTTCGCCACCTCCTACGCTGGCCAGGAGGGCAATAACACGGTCCAGCGCCTCTTCATAACACCGGGTAATCTCATCAGTCTTACCGAAATCTCCTTGATCCTTTAGCACTGCACCTCTAAGGGTATAAAAATCGACATAGTTCTCCTCCGCGGAGTCGTCTCCAGCCCTTGCATCCCGTTCAAGAAGGCGCTTGGCAATAACGAGATATTCATCCGCCTGGGTTACCTGCCCTAGCTGCTGGGCCGCCTTGGCCGCTCTGAGGTAGCTCGCCGCCTTTCTGTTATCTTCCGGCATCGAGGCCAGCACTTTATTCCACCATTCCAAAAGTACGCTCGTTTGATCTAACTCGTACATCTCCCTTTCCGCCAACAACAAGAGCATTTCGGGAACCTCCGCATAATCCGGATGCCCGGGAATCAGCTCGATCAGATCGCGCATCAGTTCAATCCGGTTTTGGATAGTTGTCATCCGCCGGATCGCATCGGCATCCTCCGCAATCTCACCAAAATAAGCGCCAACGCTTGCCAGAAAGCCGGTTGCCTGTTCGGTCAGATCCTCGGCTGCCAACTGCTTGACCGTTTCGCGCAAATAACCCGGCACCTGGTACACATCCGTAGAGGCGGCTCCACCAACGGCACTTGGCTGAAGCATAGGCCGCAGGATTAGCCGATTAGCCGTTATCAGCTGTTGAAACACCGCTTCATCCAACCCAACTGCTGGGCACATGTCCGCGGAAATACCATGCGGAATATGGATCATTCGTAAAATAGCCTCATACATTTTTCTTCCTTCCTCTTGTAGGGACCGGAGTAACGCTCCACTCCTAGTTAGGAGAATTTGGTATCTATCTCCTGGCCCTGCCACTGAGCCCCTCAGTATCTCCTCTATGGGGAAGGAGCGGAGAACGAAAAGATTGCCGCTGGAGAATGCTCTCAATTGCCCCACTGCTTCCTCCAGTTCCTGTTCGGACAGCGACCTCTTGCAAAACTGCCGGGTATATTCCTTCAGTTCATCGGTCGCCAAAACCGGTATGGCCAGGTTGTCCGCTACTTGCCCTGGCACGGTGTCGCCGGTTCGGATAACCACTACCACCAGTGAATGCAGCAGCCGCTCCAATCCTCCCAAAGTATCCCTGAGATTGTTCAATTGCAGGCCGGACAAGTTATCGATAATGACCACTCTTTCTTCGGCATCTGCCCACTCCAGCAACAAGGTCGGCGCACCCGCCGCTATTTTCTGTAACAGCATCTCCCCCGCCGGCAATGCGATAGGAGAGAACAGCCCGTCACCCCGGGTCCCACTCATTGGATCAGCAGGCGCAATAGTCTTCACCTTACCATTGATGGCATTAAAGAACGACAGCACGTCGGAATAAGCGTCATCTTCCATTCCAAAATCCAAATAGAGCAGTGGCCGGCCCGTGGGTTTTTCCGTGGCCTCACGGTAAATTTGCAGGGCAATCCATTGTAGCAAGGTTGATTTGCCACAGCCCGGCTCACCCGTCACAATGACCAAGCCATGTCTTTCGTTGATCAGGCCACGCAGCGTTTGCTGAAGCCCCGGCCGGTCAAAACGATCATTGACGATACTGCTTGGCAGACTGTGCTCCAGCCGGAAAAGCCATTGCCTGAATGTTGGGATCAGCATTTGAATTTCTTCAAGCTGATGATAGCCGTCATTGGTAAAAAAAAGCCCCGGAAAACTCCAGTCCAACGCATGATAACTATCCAGGCTACGGGCAATTGCCTGCCTTCCAAAGCTGACAGCATGGATTAGGTGATTCTCCGGATTGCCGTCGTGGTAACCGACGGCAAAATGCGCCAGCAGATTTTCCAAAAAGGTCTTACCGGCTCTCGCTAGTATCTTACTCTGCATAGCAATGACCGCCGGGATGCCTTTGCTGAGCAGCGTTATCGCTCCTGAGCTCGACGCGTAGCCATCACTCGAAAACGATAGATCACAAGCCACCAGCATAGCTGCAACACAATTGCGGCTCTTTTGCAGCGCTTTCGCAATCGACTCCATCGGCTCCCAGGAATACGCCTGTGATCTATTTTGCCTGTTCTTATTAAAAAAATAGACGGAAGGTTCCTTCCCGTTCGATCTACCGTGGGCCGCCAGGATAAATAAATGCGGATGGAAATTCTCAATTTCTATTATCAGCTGTCCAAAATCCGGGCGGTATGGATCTGTATCCACTCGTTCATTGCTCAAGACCATTTTGATATGCAGCAGCCACCGATATTTCTCCTGCAATTCAGCCATGTCGGCTGCAAATCCACTTCCACCAATCGAATACCCTGGGTCCGGATCGGAAATACAGCACAATACACGCAACCGGTCCCTCGCGTTAATCGTAACGGTGCTTTTATATTCATTGATCTGCCTTCCAAATGACAGATTCGAGAACGTATCCTCCGGCTTTCCTTTGGCTTCCTGTCCGGTGGGCTGGTTTCCGGTCCCCGGAGTTTGTGCACCGGGTCGGAGGGCCAACTCCCAGGGTATATTGGCCATCAGGGCGAGGTCGCGAGACTCCGCACTGATCAGGAAAGGCTCTGCCGGACTAAGCACACATCCAGCGAAACCGGCTGACAACGATTGACCGAACCATGGCTCGAACTCTGTATTTCCAGGGGTTTCCCGCAGTTTCTTCAGGTACTTGTAGATATTCTTTCTTTTGGGGAAGGAGAACGCGGCTTCACGACCGACTACAGCATTTGCCGACGCGGGAAAACTGATCTGGTATTCTTTTGACAGTGCCCGCTCCAGCGAGTCGGCAAAACGGAAAAATGAAAGGAAATCCTTCCTATCCTTCGATTGGATATGGATAACGGTAGGGATCATTATGCAACGGTATGGATCACTGACTGCCAGAGAAAGCCATATTGAAAAGCCACAAAAAGCGTTAAAAAGGCCGGCTCGTTAACATAAAGCCGCAGACTTTGATAGAGCATCGGATACGTCAGCATGCAAAGCACAAAGCTGATAATGGCGATTTTGACAAAATAGGCCCAGGTGAATGTCATAATTTTAAATCGGTCGGCGGGGGAATCACTCTTTGCAATGGCATGTGTGCTGTCGGCCGAATTTTTCGCGCCGCTAACGGCGACAGTATCCTTTTTCGATTCCTGAATCGTTCGGGCTGTACTTTGAGCATCGATTCCTATCACAACGAAACTGAGGAAGATACCCAAGAGAATGCCCACCAGGGAAAGCACGATCCGGGCTGCGGACACGGCCTTAGGCTCATTTTCGGACATCCGGGCCCCGGCCAGCCTGTCCTGGGGCGTCTTTAGCATAAAATAATCCAGGATTCCAGACATACAAGAGAGGTTTATTTTATTTACGTGAAAGGCGCCTTAATTTACCACCAATTCCGACACCCTCCAACCGTTAAAACACCCATATTTGAAGTATTTGCACTTACATTCCGAATTGAATCCAACTGGCTAAATTGGAATAAGTTCATTACCAGGTGGCAAGGTGGACAATTTGGTGCGAAACCAACAAACGAGCTAAATCATTGAAAATAAATCCGTAGAATGACCAGTTTCGAATCCCCGCATGGAAAAGGCATGGCGCCCGTCGATACCTTATGCAACAAGTTTTTGGCGTTAAATATCACCTATTGTCCAATTGTCGCGGAATGGTTAAGGCGGAGGTAGTTGATGCCATCTCGAAGTATCATGGCGCGGATCGCCCTTGCAGATTCACCGGACGCGAGTAAATCTACTTTTGCCTTCTCATAGTCGAAATTCGCCTTGATCAACTGCTGTTTTCTAAGGTCGTAAGGAATTCATGCAGTACTCTTAGCAGGGCATAACGCTCGGTTTCGGAAGTGGGTTCAGGTAAGTTGTCCTTGAAAAACTGTGAAAGGTCCCGAAAACTTCCTGTTCCTACTTCGGATAAAAATATAAGCAGCCGTTTATCCAGCGGGACACCCTCCATGGAGAATATTTTTTCGAAAATATACTATATTGTCTACGGGTAGTGACAGGGTTGAGGGAGTGGCTGACCAGGTTGTGCGCAGCCATAGGTGCCTCTTGAAATAGCTCATCGTTGTCATATGGGAGTTCTATCCGTAGTTCTATTTATCCGAATTTGAGGGGAAAAAAATTTACGCGAGACCAACCAAGACAAGAAGTGCGCCGGCCAATAAAAGCAGGGTACCAATGACCCTGGCGCACCCTTCCCCCCCACGTGTAGCCAATGCTTCATTATAAGACCGGAATTGCTGAAGGCCGAACGGAGTGCGTCGATTGAAACGGCGACGGCCAACGGAATAACGAATGATGAGACCAAGCAGAAGTGAGACAATGCCTGCAACAAAAAGGATAGGTTGATGTTTCATATACATTACTTTTTTTCATTGAATAAGATAGGAAGCTTCTCGGCTTCCAGGGATCAGGCTAGGGGAATCCTTAAGAATGAACCAGGAGTATAAAGTTATCGAATTTGGTGACTATGCCGCTTGGCGCCGGTGGAAAGTCCCCCGATGGTTGGCCTTGACATAGTCCATTACTTCGGAACGGATGAAATATACCCGACCGCGCTGTTTGTGACAAGGGAGTCCCCGGTTCATCCAGTCGTGGAGGGTAACAAGAGATATCCCAAGAAGACCGGCGATCTCTTTTCGGCAAAGAAGCTGCTCTTCGCCGGCCGGTTGTGAAGGAATGTTCTTGACGAGCGCATCGTTAAGGTATTCTTCGACGGCCTGTTTGATCCATCGCCGGATATCGTCTTCGGAGGGCACATAAAGGGTAGGCATAGGTCGATCTTTAAATTATTGTTTACAAGGGACGGCGGGTCCCATTGAGGAACAGTGTAAAGATCACGCGGCAGCAAGGGCCACTTTCAGTAGGGATAAGGTGTTGGGGAAAATTTCGTTAATCTGAATTAGGAAAGCAAAAGCGCAAAAAATTAGGGCCACCTGCTGAAGTGGCCCTGCTTGTAAATTGTTGTCGGGAGGTGGATGTCAGGCAGACTTGTGGTTCTCAAGGCTCTTCTTAAAAGCTTCCACGCGCGCAGCTCCGGCCTTTTTGATCGTTATAGGGAGGCTGTCAATGTACCGTTTCGTTGTCCGGGGATCAATCTGCCCAAGCATCTCCTGTACCTCCAACAGTGTGGCGCCCCCCAAGATTTGAGCTGTGGCAGCGGAATGCCGTGCCTCATATGCACCTGCTCTTACATTTTCATATCCCAGGTCTTTGAAAATCTGGGACATCCATTGGTTAATGAATCCGATAAAATTCTGCCTTGCCTTATATTGTTGCAAGGGAGACATACCAGGTTCGAAGACCGGAAAAATGTAGTTCTCTGGACTCTTGTCTTTGTTACCGTATTCGTCAATGGTAGCTTGTATGTCTTCATTAATAACCACGGTGATTACTGGGGGATCTTCAGCGAGAGTCTCTTCAGTCTTGGCACGTTCAAAGATTATCAGGCCATCCTTGATGTCCTTATATTTCAGGTTGCATACGTCGAGCGGGTTCATGCCGTTTCCGAAATAAATAAAGAACCAAAAGGCCTTTGCTTTCCGTAACCAGGGTTTTTCGGGATCACACTCGTACGCATATAGCTCGCTGATAATACCGGGTTCAAATGCCTTCTTGACATTCCTACTGGAGGGAATCCTGTACTTACCTCGGCCAAAAGGATAACATTTTTCTTTATTTATGATCTTAAGTTCCGTCGCAGCATAATTAAAAACATGGCGCAAATTTCGGAGATACATGCCGATGGTCGTTTTTGTATTTTCCTTTTTGCGCCCCCCGCCGCCTTTTTTCATCCATTCGGTGTAGAACTTGAGGTATGTATCGGTAATGACTTGAAAACGGACGTTTCCACCATAGGCGCGAAGGGAAACAAAACTTGACTGATATAGGTAAGCGGTGGGAATCTTGCCCCAGACAATTTTCTTTCTAATGATGAGCTGATAGACATAACCAATGGTTGTAGCATCGAAGGTTTCCTTGAGAACAGGAAAGTCATCGTAATACTCGGTAAAGTCAAAGTCCTTCTCGTCGGTTACCTGAGGTTTAAATTTAATTCTGGCTTGGTCGAAATGCGGGTTGTCTTTAATGAAGTCCCGGACGAAATCGTCAAAGGAAAAAGGGTTGAGCTTCCTGGCGGCTTCAGCTGCTTTGTCTTCGATGTCCTGGAGGGTAGTTTTTAACAACTGTAACTTCTCGCTGAGCCGGGAAGCGGAAAGCTTCTGGTCTTCCTCAACCGTGGCGCCGTAAATGGTTTGGTAGAACTTGGTCCCTTTGGGATCGGGACAATACACCTGGAGTTTGTAGGGGTAATCATTAGTTTTTTTTCTAATCTCATTCCGGGTGTCGAAGTAAATCTTGGTGGTGACTGGCATCTTGAACACTTTTACTTGTGAGCTTTCCCGTTTTTTCTGCATAAAAGCTGCAAACAGACGGAGCTTAAACGACCTTGAGGCCGGAAAAGCTAAGTTCAAGAAAAAGTATTTAACCTTTGATAACTAACATATTAAGCAAAATTAACTTCAATTACCTTCGACCATATTAAGACTTCAGCATGCCTACGGATCAAAAGGTTTCAGGTTTGAATCCTGACGGGGTCACTTAAACGAAGGATTACTTTGGTAATCCTTTTTTCATTTTATCCCGTCTTACTTTCTGCGGCTGATTTTCAATATTTTGTAACAAAGGGCTGTGAAGTCTTACTTATACCCGTCCCTTTTGCATCTAACCTTCCCAATATAACCCTTTCCGAGCTTTTACTTAAACCATGTCCTGGCCCTAGGTGCAAATGTTCTCTTGCACCTATCGGAAGGTCAGCATTGTCATTCTGGTTTGTGTCAGCCAATTTTATCAATAGGGCTGCTGACGATCTCAGGCCTTTGGAGTCCCCATGAATTAGATTCTCCTGCGATTTTTCCATTTTCACGTCGAAATCGTCTTCGTCTTGGATAATAAATATGTCCAAATGCGGTAATCGCTGACGCAAATTTCTCCATGTGCCTATTTATTTATTATCTGTCACCACCTCAATCAGATCCAACTTTATAATCTCCCAATACTTCCCCCTCATGCAGCTCGGGTCAAAATCGTCTTCCGCCAGCGCAAAGTCTATAAGTTTGTCTTTAAGGGCCGCTCCCGTTTCAATGTGCGGATAGCGTTCGGCGTGTAAGGCAAGCATCTGGTCAATAGAGTAGTGATCTAATAACTCATGAATGTCCCAAAAATCCTTTTTCCGTCCACCTCGGCCAATAACGTCGATTTTCATAGCAGTGATCTCCTCCGTAGAAGCCGCCCGGATTTTGTCTTCCAGGGTGGGCTCCCGGATGAACGGATCAGTGTAATAGATATCCACTTTTACCGCCTGCTGAGAATCTTTCCCGACGAAATAAGAACGCCCGAAGGCTACCGGCCCTGCCGTTGGTTTGCTGACGTAGGAATGATGCTGCCGAAAGTAGGCGTCTATAGCATCAAAATCGATGCTTCCGTATGGAGCATCCGTAAAGAGATCAATATCGACCGATTTGCGATGTCCCAACTGCAACGATAGAGCCGTCCCACCCACTAACCGGAAGGGGTCAAAGAGCGGTTCGTTCATTACGTCCGTCAATATGCCCCTGAGAGGCGGGTCTACTGTATTCCAATGCCAATTGGACATAATTATCGCCGGGCTATTTTGCTGTTTAATATATTTTCTATCTCCTCGTCTCCGTATAATCGCCTCATCTCTGCTTTTTCCTGATCATTTCCTCTTTCCCAAACCCGCTCGATGACCGCTCTTTTTTGTCGCTTCCAGTCGATCTTTTTAATATCTGTATCCCAAAAAAGCGCCGGGCGAAGAAGGCTCAAATCGGGCTTGAAGGATTTCTCTTGCTTACGTTTCTCCTCCTTTATCTCATAAAAGATCTGCAAGGTCATAAAATAGCCTTCTTCGATACCCAGTGCATTTTCGATACGTAAAGCCAAAGGGGTATTCATTCCGCGTTTACCTTTGGTGATCGCTGAAATCGTTTGGGGAAATTCCTGAATAGACAAGGCAAAAGGCCCCTTGCCCAATCCCCTTTTTTTCAGTTCGCGTTCCAGCACGATGCCCGGGTGAATACCTTTTAATATTTCAGTTGAAGATTTCATTTGCATTGCAAAAATAAACAAATTTGCTTACATAAATTCGTTTATTATCTGTGAACTTAGTCAATCTTTAAGTAAATGATTGCTTATTAGTCATTTGGGGTAGTTCAAGCCATGCGAGCCAACAAAAAATCGCGTCAACTTTGAAGGTACATTTGACAGCTTTCCCACCCTCTCGTCATCACGTCCATGGGTAAATTTCACCCATCGCCCGGTTTGGATCTTCCTGGCTATTCTATACCCCATCGGGTATAAAATTCCAATTTTGCCAACAATTATACCCGACCGGGTACAATCAAAGACTATCCAATCTCATAGATCAAGCTACCTCCAATGGCCCTAATTTGCCTTCTACACTCTTCCGTCTCGATGAAAAAAATGTCCAGCGGATGGGGCAATTCTTCATTACCAATTGTGTCTCGAACCAAACCAACGACGGCCTTTTTCCCGTTATCCGACCTTCTGGTTAATTCAAATCCGAGTATCAGACTGACTTCTTTGCCATTCGTCTGCCCATAATGGTAGACCCTCTTAATGTTATCCAGATTGCCAAAGCGGGCGATCAATTTTTCAAGAAGGAGTCGATTTAACGGTGTGTTTGGGAGGCCGATCTGTACCTCGCTGTTTGCCGGAACTTCATATTCTTCGGTGTACTTCCCTCCCCTTTCCAGCACAAAAGTATTAGATGAATTGTTATTAATAACAATCCTTTTGATTCCATTAGCCTCACACAATTCCAGCAAATCCTGTGACCGCATTGAAGCATATGGGCACGGTTTTTTCGACCATTCCAGCAGCGCCTTCTCATCCGTAAATGCGGCCAATACCTTAAGTCCATCATGAGTATACAGCGACGACAGTTTCAAGGTCATCGCCTCTTGGGTAGTTATCCAATCGTCAGATTGCTTACAGACTTCATTCGGACCCGGCAACAAGAGAAAAGAGTTCCCGTTCATCAATTCTAGCACGACATTTTTGTATGTATTGCCTTTCCCGTCAGTCATCCAGTAAACATCCAAGAGTTGCAAAAGTCTGGTATTGTCCGGCCTATTCGCCATTTCGCCCTTGCCAAAAATTCGCTGAAACATCTTCATCGGTTAGAATATTAAGCCTTCGCTCTGCTTTACTTCAAAATTTCCGTACAAATCCCATAGATCGACCCAATCCCAATCCAACCGTTGATGCGGCCAATATTGTTCCCTATCTGGTACCGCTCCCCCTGAATCGCCTTGATCAGGTGAAGGTACTGGCTCCCATTGACCTTGCACAATATGATATCCCCCTTTGCCAGTTGTCTGGCCCCGATCGGCTCGACTGTTACCAACTGACCCGACTCAATCTTCCCCTTCATCGAATTGCCCCTGGGTCGGAATTGCACCGTCTCGCCGTTCCTTAGTCTCTCGATATAGGTTAGCCCAGCTCATTTAGGCAGTCCTCCATCATTAACTAATTTTGTCTTGCAGACAAACCAAGGAACCGGCTCAAATCCGTTTCTTCCATCATTCATATAATCAATGATAGATTTCCAATCTCCGTTATCCTCAAATAGGCCATATGCATTTATCTTCAAATTAAACCGTTCGACCAATTCTTTGGAAATATCATGACAGTAAAAAGTATGGAAGTCTCCGCCGTACTCAATTCCTATGATGTCAAATCCGACAAAAGTTTCCCCGCTTAAAACGACCTCAGGAACCTTTTTTTTCAAACTATTATATAGGCCGATAGATCCAAGACCCTCCTTTTCCGGCGCAAATTCCGAAAGAAGGTCGGCGGTTTCCGGCTCGGAAAAATAGACGCTGAAAATATGCTTATCCGACACGTTTGGAAAAAATGTCCGGCTATATTGCTGTACCGTTTCAAGGTCATAAAACAAATTAGACCATCCGATTCCCCTTTCCTCAAATGCCCGATCAACCCAAGCCCTGATCGACTGAATATTCTCATCGTCGAGCTGCAATTCTTCCTTAATCTCATCAATCCCGTCGTTATTTTTAGTTGTCCAGGAATAAGACCAGGAATCAAGCAAGCCGTCGTTAATACAGGTGCTACACGTAAAAAGACGCTTTGAAATCTGGCTCCCCCCAACAACGGGTCTTATCTTTATTAGGTAGTACCCAGCGTGATAAAAAGGTATTTCGTGGCACATAATTTACTTCAATTACATTTCGAATCGGCGCCTAGGATTTATTTTCAATCGATTAATTAATGGTCAGGTTTTCTTTGTGTGACACATCAATCCCTTCAAGTATTACATCATCAAACGTTAACAACTTTAAAGCATATCCGAATTCGTAAAAATGTCTAAATTTAATAAAATTATGGAATAGATGAGAAAGTTTGTGAGCGTGTGGATTGAGGGAAACGGGACTATGCAAGCTGTTATTAGGACCTTGATGTTTTGGGCACAGCCCAAACAGGAACATACCAAACTACAGTTATTGAAGGCAGTCGAAAAGGGAAACGACGAACTTGGTCCCTATACGTTGCAATATGCAATCGATCGGCGAAAAAAGATGGCCCAATGGATTTTTCTACATATTCCGCTTGTCGCCTTTTCCGCTTTGGCTATGCTTTTGATGGCTGGCGCATTAAGCTCTCAAAATCAGAAAATAATACTATTTAATCTGGCCAATATTCTGTGCTATGTCTTCCTTTTCCGACTGCTGTTCTTTAGTCTATACCTGGAGTCCTACCGAATCATCTGTCATGCGGCAGATGCTATATGGAAAGAACGATCGGAGATCCTCGAAGCCCAAAAGGTAAATATGACTCCGCAACCAGATGCTAAAGCCCAATTTGATCAACTAGATGCTCAGCGGGTTGAAAGCTTTGATCCAGATGAAGTTAAGGGGGACTTGCCTCATCCTGGTAAAGGGGTCATTCCGTTGTTCTTATTAAACGAGCTTATCAAACAGGAGATCGGCAGACCTAACATATACAGCGGTAACATTCACGAGACGATTTTACTCCATTCCGATATGTCAGGCTGCCGGCCAAAAAATATCCTGAGCAAGGTAAATTACTATAAGAGCCGAAAATCTATAATCCTGGGCACGGAGAACGCCAGAACTACACATCGCAAATACATGGAGAAGCTGCAACACCATTATGAGGCGATCGGTGATGCTGACATGGCCAAAGCGGCTGCACACCTACTATGTTATCTAGGAAATAACCTGGGCTCTTAAAATCAGGTACAAAAGATGTGTCTTTGCACTCTGAAAGACGCATCTTCCTTTCCTCATCTTCTTCAATTTATCAACTTGCTTTAAAATTTAAGCAAGTATGGAAACTCCTATTTTATTTCCCATCTCATCTGATGAATATTGGCAAAAGCTATCCGAGGTAATGGATCGGTTACTAACCGAGAAACTGAACCATGGCAGTTACCCGACCACGCCGCCAGGAATGACCGCCCGCCCCCTCCTGACCATCAAAGAGGTTTGCGATCTGTTTCAGATCACCAAACCTACGGTTTATGAATGGACACGGCACGGAAAGCTGAAACCCTACAAGGTGAGGGCAAGGGTCTATTTCCTGATGAGCGACATCGAAAGCCTCTTAAAGGGAAGCATTTCTCAGTCTGAAAAGAGCGAGCGGTGATTTCGTAGCGCGAAAATCCCGCCGCCGTATTTCGCCAATTACTAATTTTAAAAATTCAGCGCATGTCTAGTCAATCAAAGAAGAATACCGGAAGACCGACCAAACCCATCAAACGAGAGAAGCCGATGGGAATCCGACTGACGCTTAGTGAACGTTTCATCATCACCCAGAAGGCTGAGCGCGCAGGTATGACCCTAACCGCCTATCTCCGACACATGGCCATCAATGGAAAAGTGACTGCCCGGCCAGGTGAAGAGGACCGGAACATTGCCAAGCAATTGATCAAAATGACCGCGGAAATCCACCAGCTTGTAGAGATCGCCGACAAACAAGGAATGCTAAAGGCCACCCTTCAATTCGAGGGCTTGCGCTCTAGAATTGACAACCTCATCGACCAATTTAACCATGATAAGTAAGGTACTTCCCGCCGCCCGATCCTTCCGGTCCTGCTGCCAATATGTGTGTCAGGACCGGAATCGGGCCAAGGTATTAAAGGCCGAAGGGGTACGGGGCCATGACCACAAAAAGATGGCCGACGATTTCGAAAACCAGCGGTCCTTGCGTCCGGGTAAACGACAGGCTGTCTTCCACAGCGTCCTTAGTTCCTATCCTGGAGAAAGGGTTTCTGACAAGAAAATGGTCGGTATCGCGGAGCAATATCTGACCCGAATCGGCATGGTCAATACCCAATATGTTATCGCCAAACACACCGACAAGGAGCACTTGCACATGCATGTCATCGCCAACCGGGTCGACAACGAGGGTCGCTCTATCGCCGAAGGCTGGCTCGGTCTGCGAGCAAAAAAGGTGGCACAGGAGCTCACCCGCGAACACAATTTAAAGGCCGTTCGAACGAAAGATCTGGCCCTTACACACAAGGAATTCTTGCAGCCGGCGGAGGCCAAGCGATACCAGATTTACGACGCGATAGTCGAAAATTTGCCAAAGAGCAAGGATCTAACTGACCTGGAGGTGAGGCTTCTAAAACGTGGAATCGACATCCTATATAAGCTTAACCAGCAGACCCAGGAGCCGGAGGGCATCAGTTTCCGACTCGAAAAACAATGCTATAAAGGCAGCCAAATCGACCGGGAATTCTCGCTTTTCGGACTCGAGCGTCATTTTGAAACCAAGCGTCTGGCGCTCGAACAGGAGCAGCAATATGGTCTCGGTTATTCCCAATCACATGGTAAGTCCCGGTAAACAAAATCTTTTTCATCTATGAGCGAAGTACTTTGGGATACGGTAGTCAGGGCGGTCGAAGCTCTTGAAAAGAAGACCGCCGGTTTGCAGAACCAGGTCAATAGCCTTCCCGATCACACCGTTTCTCTAAAAAATATCGATGACCGCCTGGGAACAGCGGAAGCCGAAATAAAAGAGCTGCCTAATAAGATTTTTATGCCGCTCCCCCAGATCATTTCGTTAACGAGGGTCCTGCAGACGCATTCCCAACTTCTCAGCATGCCCGTGAAGACTGAAGTCCGCCATGAGCATCATCTGAGTAAGCCCATTGCGGCTTGCATGGTAATGTTCCTGATCATCAACGGCCTCCTTTTGTGGCTATATTACGCTTGGTCCGAGGCAGATCAGCACCGTGAAAACGATATGAAATACCGATACCTAAAGGTTTTTCAGTCACCTAATGGCCAAAAATACCTTCACCAATTGGATAGCCTATACACCTCGAATCCGGACCAGTTCCGCAAAGTGGTCATGAACCAGGAGAAAATCCAACTCGATAGTTTCGAAGACTTCAAGCAGATGCAAGAAAAACGGCAAGAAATAAAGGATTTGCAAGAAAAATGGAGCCGCCAGCCCGGAGGGAAATCCAATTGATCGCATATCATCGCTCTGTCAGTTTCTCCCAGCTTCCCTTTGGAAACTTGATTCGAGCTACTCATCCAACGAAGAAAATTGCCAGAAATGTAGACTGGAAAAAGCCTTCCAAAAGTTAATAGGGTGCAATATGGCCTAAATTCCGTCTTGTATACCAGGGAGGCGGTCCCGCAGCGTGACAGGCTGGTCCAGGATGTCATCTTCAACGGCTCGTCTCGAAGAAGGAGATATCTTTTGTCGTTTCCAGCAATATGGCGCCATTGGGAGCGGATATTTCACAAGGAGATCGGAAGTCGGTTGGATTTATTTAAAAAAAAGGATCCCAGCCAAAAATCCCGGTGTTTTTACGGTGGGCTACCCCGCGAAATGTTTGTAGATTACGCATGCTTCGGCAAAAAAAAGGCTCGTTTACGAAAAAATGAAAAGAATTATCCAAAGATGGTTGGCCAGGCTCAGAAACCTTTTTTGTCGAAAAAAAGCAAATCCAAAGGGAATTCCGATGACAAAAAAATTACAAGGCGCCGTTCTGGTGATCGGCTCGCTGTACTGGGAAAATGAACAAAATGCCATCGAGCTCGAAAAAGGGAGGGCTCGGCAAGCCTGGCGGGACGAGCATTTGCGTCTCGACTTGAAAATGCCTGTGGGGTGCCCTATCAGGTACGGAAGAGTCTCAACAAAGCGTTTTAATACCTATACAATGGTTTTTGCGGGCGATGTCGCTGCATTGGGAACAGGGCTTGTCCTACCCTTGCGGCATTCGATCGAAGGGCCATCTTGGTTGATGGACATTTTTAAAGAGGCATTGGAATTGAGCCGGGCATAGGGTATCGATAACGCCTCATCCCGAAGGCTATACAATAGCTGGGGAGCAGTAGCGCTGGCTATTTCTCCCGCCTTCGAAACTCAGCACTCGGAGCCGGCAGCTCGCTTAAAGGAAGAGTGGAGCAGGCTTCACCGGGAATTTGACAACCAGCCATTCCCCTTGGGCGGAGAAATGTACGCCATTACGCCCGAAGGTTTTTTACAGGTAGCATTGGATTGGCAAGAGATGCCAGCAGAAACTGATTTCCTGTTAACGACGGTGACTGCCCCGTCTGGATCGTTGCCGCCAGAGCCGCGAACGATCTACCGGGCGATGGAGCAAGCGACCCCTGCGTATTATACTTACTTTCTGCAAAATATTCAAAATGGTATTGGCACCTTCCAGGACGAGGAAATCGAGCAGTTGCTTCCAACTTATCTCCGTCCCGGGCTTCAGTTATTGCGTAAACGGATCGTCTTCGAACACTACTCTCAAACGGAGGGGGAACGGTATTTCAGAGCTGATCTGTTACGCTTATTAGGGGCAAAGATATATGCACCTTCGTTTGAAGCCTTAGCGTATGAAACACTTTTATTGTTGAATTACGACCGGCAAATCGCGGAATGGCTGGCAGAGGGCGGTCAGGGTCGCGTATACCAAATGCTGGTTGCCCGGCACGACGATTTTTTTTCGGATTACGGAATCTTCTCTACAAAGCATCCCGATCCGGCGGTTGCCTTTATTAACAGCTTTCTGAATTTCGTCAAACTACCGTTCGACGAGAAAAAAGACCTCGAATCTCTAGTTCATGCTGATTTGAAAAAAAGGAGCCAGCAAGTTCTTTTCTATGAATCGCTCGGGACCATTAAGGTTTTTCTCAAAAGACCGGCCGAGCCCAAATCGCAAGAAGGACGGATGATTTTTGATTTTTACATGCGAAATGTCACTGAACAGCAAAAGATCCTCCACCACTTAGTTTTTCAGCTGCCTGCTCGGATTACCGCCAAGTGCAATGAGGTTTTTGATACATCAATAGCGGCACAACTCCAACGCGACTATCTAGACAGACCCTATCTAACGGCCTTGCCTTTCAATACAACTGGATATTTTGATCACCGGTTCATTGACCTCTCGAGGCACCGGTTGTATGACATCGATCTTCCCCTGGCCCAGGCCAACGCCTTATGGAGTCTATATGCTACAAACAAACCGGCGTTTTATAAAGAACTTTTTATCTACCGGTCGCCGGCGGAAGCATTTGACGAGATAAAACACTCCTTTGCCTTCCACCCGTCCATTCTGGGCAAACGACTACCCATTGCGGCGGAATTAAAGACCCTATTTGATCAGAGTCAGTGGCATGGCTTCTTTGCGCTGGCCTTATCCCAAATCGAAGGGTTGTTTTCGGAAATGGCATCCGCCATTCAGCCAGACCAAAAATATACCGGGCTTCCCTCTAAGGTTGCCGGCGTTCGAGCGGAATATGAGCGGGCGCAAAATTATCTAGACTATTTCCAGTATTATATACCCGCTTTACGCAACAATTTTATGCATTATGGTTATGAAGAGGTGGATGAGTGGAAATGCTACGACCTTCTTTTCGATATTCGATTCCTGGCACTCATGTTTGAAGAGATAAAAACGCCGCTCATCCAAGTCAATAAGTTGATCAATCAACGCAATCTTATTGTATTTTCGGATATAGACGGGTTCAATTTGTATTTCAGGTTGATCGGCCTCGTTAAAGTGAACGGCCAATACTCCCAGATCCAAGCCCGGGTGACGGAATTCGAAGAAAACTTTTTGGCAGACCAAATTTCACTTTTCTTTGTGGCCGATATTGCCCAAAAATGGAAAGAGGTCTATGAGGATTGGTCACAGCAGGTTTTCGATTTGTCCGAAGCGTTGGGAAAACCTGTCCGGTTGCATTTGCTCACCAAAAAAGATATCCTGGACAATACCGACAATCTCAAGCCTTACCTGGAAAAAGCCTTGGCGGAATATTATTTCACCACCTATGCATCATTATTTTCCATCTATTTATTCATGAAAGACGTTTTTTCTGAAGTGCCCCATCTATCCGCTGAAGCAAAAAATGCCCTCGAGAACTTCGAGAATCATTGCAAGGGAGAGTTTGAGATTGTGGAAGCCATTGAAACGGCGTGTAAAGATGCGTTAACACTTCTGCGATCCGAATGAAAGTCTTTCAGTTCCCGTATTGGCCACAAAGTTTATTGAACACTTTTCATGATTCCTCTTCTACTCATAACGAATCAACTCAGCACGCGGGCATGCCGAAAACAGTTATAACCTATTTTGGTAACATTCAATCAAATAGATCAAAGAACTTCAGCAGATCGTCATTGTAATTTGCTTGCCGCCTCATAAAGGCGTTTGGCGTATTCAAAAGAGACCAACTTTACCCAATTCTTGTTAACAAGGGCGAGCCAAATGAGAAGCACCAATAGCAAGCCGATAGCGGCATACATAAAAGTGGGGGGGAAATCTAGTGGATCGAATGAATGTCTCCTTCCCGCGCTGGCGCCGTAGACTGCACCACCGGTCAAAAACAAGACGACAACGGCAGGCCCTTTAAGTCCCAGCATGTTGCGGCGGAACCCATAGTTCATCAACTCGCGGAAGACAAGTGGATTCTCTTTTGTATCTCGGGTATTCATCCTCGCATAGTCTGACCACGCTTCGTAGATCGTGTCTGCGTGAGCCGGATCATTTTGCTCGATAGTTACCGTTGGCGGAACGTCGACCGGACGCAATCGCTGCAATTTTTCGTGTAAAGCGGCCTTCGTGAGAACGTTGATTGTCTTATCGCGCCACCTTAAGACCTGGATTGACGGCATACCTCCCCACTCTAGCCATAAGGCAGGTTCCAATTTCTTCCCTCTATCTCTGCCAACCTGTGCCATGAAAAAGGGAAGGATCGTGGGGAACACCGATCCTAAGGCTACAGGAAGAAAGCTTTTTAATTCGATCGAAAAGATGCCCGCGACAAAGAACACGGGAACAAAGATCAGCATCATCGGCGCATACCGGGCCTTGTACTCATATTTAGTTAACATGCTTGCTGTTTTAATAAATAAATGGCAACACAGATTTTGGAGTAACAATGGTTAAAAATACAGGTAAGGGAGTCGTCAAATCCTTGTATTCCGCTTTAAATCGGGCGACTGCAGTTTCGTCTGTCGGGCTCATTGCTTCCGGACCACACGGATGGCTATGCCACTCGCCGATGTAGCCGATCTGGCCGCCTGTTCTTGCAACAACCTCGTCGATGCTCTCGGGTAACCCCTCTTTGCCCCTTAGAAAGCATACCAGATTGCTGCGGCTGTCTGGCGGTGCGTCGATCAAACCGGCCACATGAATCACGCGGGTTTTATGATTGGCAACGCCCAACAAGACACCTCCGGTTTCCCTCGGAAAGGCCTTCTTCATCTGGTCTTTCATCTTCTGTAAGATGCCCGAGGCGTAGCGCACCTGCCACTGCTTGTCATTCACACATTCCACTACATCGAGTGGCTTCACGATCAACTGGTCACTCTTCGATTGAAAAAAGGGAGTATCCGCCAGCTGATTGAGAAATATCTTTCCTTCTTCCCCTTGAAGGAAGTGGGTTTCCGCTTTCAGGAGGCCACTTAACAGCCCGCCATGGATGTCAATCCGATCGTTGGCCAGGATCGTCGTCTCGCAAGAACAGCCGAGTCCGGTTGCGAAACTCGTTGCTTTGGGGGTTGAGGATGCCTCCCTGTGCAACCAAGCCGAAATGTCCCGGTTCGTTCGGCCGGCCACAAATAACGCCACTTGGAGATCATCCACCCTTGGATTCCGTTCTTTCCCTTCGAACATCAGGATACCCAGGTTACCAAAATCGGAGATCAGGCCTCTTGCAATCCGAGGGCTGACGGCAACACTGGCTTGAACGAGCTCGTTCATGAACCTGGAGCTCGCTGTGAAGTCCAGGATCCACTCGTAGGGTTGCTTTTCCATATCCTGCCGTCGAATGACGTCCATTTCAGTCGCGCCGGCCTTCAAGCTATCTCCCTGACGATACAAAAAATAAAGCTCTTGCAGTAATGCCGAAGTCTTTTGCTTCCCGGTGTGCAACGGAGAAAGGGGCAAGCGGGTGAAATTATGCGGTGCCAATGAATCGCCGTCCGCATAGGTAAATTTCATGTCGCCACTTTTGGCCAGGTGAAGTGCGATCCGCATCCCGACCGCGCCCAGCCCTACCATCAGCGATTGGTTCGTCAAATTGGCCATAGAACCGGAAATTTCCCTTGCCTTCACCGCAGTCAGTGGCTGCTCGTGTTTTTTAAATGCCATCGGGGTGTCGTCTTTGATGCCGTCCTTCGTAACGTCACCCTGTTTCCATTCCATGTGGAAATTCATAAGTTCCAGGTCGGTGAGGAAGCCAATAAGCGGCGCCGGCCTTTTGATGGCGACAACGAAAGGTGTTTGCTCCAATGAGAGAAGGGAGTTAAACCACTCGATCCTACCTTCGAATTGCCGGACATCCACTCCGTATTGCTCGAAGTAGGTTCTGAACGCGCCCCAGGTACGAGGCAGGTCGATGTCATAGTGTTTGTAGGCAGCATCATCCCGCGCCCAAAGCAAAAACCCGAGTCGCAGGGTCCGGCGGGTTGGATCTTTACTGTCCTTTTGTTCCTCCACTTGAATCTTTTGGGCCACGCTTGATGCGGTGACGTTATCATGCAGCACTTCCAGGAACCGAAAATGATGTCCGTCTTCTATTGATACATGCTCAAAAAGCGCCATCGAAAAGCCATGCCCTTCAAGAATTGGCGTCTTTGCCACAATGATATCCGCAAGCTCGGAATAGTCATACGTCATCTTTCCACTGTAGTTCTCCAGCCGAAGCGGTTCAAACTGTCCTCCGTCGGCGACGAGATCGCCGGTCGCTGCATCCTGCAACCAGTTCGCCGTCCGAATCACGACATCTTTCATTTGCTTGCCGGCGTACCATTCGTCGAAATCCTCACGCACTAGGCAAAAAGCCGGCGGCCGTTCACCCTGGGGCACATAGAGATGTCCGAGGGTCTTTCGAGGAAAGTCCAGTCGATCGGGATAGATTCTTGGGCCCGTCATGGGGTACAGGCGCGGGAAAAGGACCATCAGGATCGGCTCCTCTGCTCTTATGTCGATGTCTTGGAATGTTCCCAATGAAGGAAGATTCACCTTTACTGTCAGCGGAATCGCTACCACGTTACAGCCCCACTCCAGCAGGTCCAATTCCATCATCCCCAAGAATTCCTTGAGATTATTCAACGAATGAATAAGGTCAGGATTGGCAATCTCCTGACCGTACTTCGTCAACCGGTCGCTGTACTTACCTGCTGCCATACCCCGATGTTTTGTTCACAGTAGACGTTGCGCCGGTCGCTGCGGCTGCAGCGTTCCCCTCCTCTTTTTTGGCTATCACGGGTCCTTGCTGGGTCACCTCGAAAGCGATCGGTTGCGGGGTTTTGCCTTTTTTGCCATACTTCGCTGTCTCCAGGACATTCTCCGCCTTGAATGCCTTCACGTACTCCTGGTACGCCCGGTAATGAGGAGGGTTGTCATTATTATCTTTGATCTCTTTACAGGAAGCGACGATCTTTGCGGTTCCGCGTTTGTACTTCAGAGCTTCTAGCGACGACTTAGCCGGCCCATCGTCCTTGTCGGAATCACCGCCAAAAAAAGTCCAGCTGCAATGGTGAGGTGCCATGAACACATCGAATTCCAAGGCATGCTCTTTTTTCTCATTGCCATGCTTCTTCGTCTTTTCAATAATCGTCTTCCAGGCTTCATAATTGGAGTCCCCGCCGAACATGATCAGCGCAGCAAAGCCATCTTTAGACGCTGTGTTGTGGAAACGAGCCTGGAAAACAAGGCTGACCCTGTTCTTATCCACTTCCTCGTCCTTTAGGTCCTTTTGGTAGGGGGAATGGATGAAAATGGAAAAAAGAGTTAGATCCCGATCGTTGAATCGTTTGATAACGTCCCCGGGGAAGAAACGGACCAGGTCATCGATATCGTCGAGCTTTTCATGCCCGTTGTCGCCGATGACAACGATCCGGTTACCGGCATCCTTCCGGTTGCCCTTTTTTTCGCAATGTAGATTTATGCGGCGTCTTGCTTCTTTGTTGAAACACCGCTCGTCATCATTGGTGGCGGTACCCATAACCATTGGCGAGAACCACAGGACCTCCACCAGAATCTCGTTGTTATCCTTGTTCACCTGTTTATAGCTTGCTGGATCACCCTGGTAGAAATTATCCTTGAAACCGTGCAAGTGATCGTCGTCGCCATGGGTGAGGATGTAGACGTCCACATACGGGACGTCCTTGATCCCGTTATGGGTTTTTCTTTTGAGGATTTTGAGCAAATCCGCCTGAACGTCGAATTCTTCCGCGATCTTGCCACCTTTGCTCGATTTTCTGATATTACAGTCGACGAGGAGATTCGTCGTTGAACCTTTTTCATCGATGGAAATGATCGTCATATCTCCATTATCTACTGGATAGTATTTTATTTGTGAAGCCATAAAATGTTAAATTGAAAAATTAATCAATCCGCCTTGTCTACCGATTGTGTAGGCTCATGCTACTAAAGTTAGAAATACGCAATACGGATCATCCCGTATCCATCGGACTTAAGAAATAGGTTTCCCTTTCCATAATCGTATCAATTATAGTTAAACAATACCCTCAATATTTTTCGGAGTAGAGAGTTACATAGCCGGATGATGGGGAGAGAGCGCGGCTTAAGAGATCGTCAGGCGATGACGAATTAAAAGTTGGTAATTATTGACCAACCCTTATCTTTGAGATTGGATAGCACGCCGGGAACTGCTCATCAACAAGCGGTTTCCCCTCGGCCCTGACAGTTTTGCAAGAACTGACGGGGCCTTTCTCTTAATTATTAGTCGTCATAGTCATTTCTTCATTTTTCGCTTTTTTATGGTCTTGGTCAAAGTCTTCGGTGGCTGAGCGGGCGCCTCCGATCTTTTCAATTCCCTTTTCTTCCTTATCAGATCGTTCAGATCAACCGAAGGAAGCATATAACGTCCAAACGGCGCATTGGCAGTAAATCCTGCAATCACCCCGCGAAGGTTGTTGAGTGCCATATACACGGTGGAGTATCCCTCCATGCTGCGTTTTTCATCGGCAGTGATCGAGCTAGTATCTCCGAACTGAAAGATCGTTGCCACCTGTGCCGAGATTCTGTATCCAGGCAGTGGGTTTGCCCCGCAGTTTATCTCCACCGACATTGTCACCTGAAAATATTCGTGCTCTAAGCCGGAAAAATCAAGATCCAATTCATACTGATCAAAGTACATAGTCGGATTGATATGCCTATCAGCCTCTTTTTTGGGCGTCACCACTTCAAAGTCCATCTGCAGCACTGAGAAGTCCAATATCTTCAAAACAGAGCGAACTGGTACCATTATGCGGTCTGTTTTTCAGGCTGTACTTCATTATCTGCTTCAGCCAAATTTTTCAACAACTCATCGGTCGAATCTTTTCCACGCCCTGGTACCGCATAACAATACACCCTACCTGGATCGGAATCCCGAAGCCTTTTGAGCGTATTTTCCAACATTTGGATGCGGGACAGATCATCCTGCACTTCCTTTTCTTTGCATAAGGAAAAGGCAAAGATCATGTTCATCGCCTCTTCGAACCGAGCCATGAACGCTGTGTTAATCTGCTTATTACCACGAAACAGCTGAGTGATATAACTGGGTGAAGTATTGACCATTTTGGCCAAATCCTTCATTTTGATGTTCTGCTCTTCGCAAACTTTTTCAACTTCACTCAAGATGCGAAAAGAGATCATCTGCGCCCGATGCTCCAATTTCTCTCCGGTGTCGGAAAAAGAAAACAATTGCTCAAACTCGGGCGCTACTTTAAAGTTTCTCGATTTCGTATTCATATTGCCCTATTTTTTCGATTAATGGAATCTCCTTTTTTGTCACCTTCTGGGACTTCTTCTTTTCATAGAGGTGCGCTGCCACAATAATGAAAACCCCCTCTTTGGTCCGCTGTTCTTTACAATAGATCCGATCATTCTCCTGCCCCTTGAAAAACTTCATTGCCGTTACCCCCTTGGACTTATCATTTATTTCTTCCTTGTCATACAACTTGTGGTTGACATGTCCCCCCAGTAACAACTCCACAATGTGCCGCCATTTCTTCAGATGTCGTTCCGAACTGGTGAGATAAGCGAGTATCTCTTTCTTATTAATCTTGTCAATGCAAATGTGCCGCCTTCCGTCGTTCGAGGTAGCCACGATATTGCATTGTCTTTTCAAAATTAAGCTATTGGTTAATATTTTCAAAATTAAGCTATAGCTTAATTTTGTCCAAATTTATTATATTTTTGTCCCAGATGAGCATATTTTACGAAAATACTCATAAATACAGGTCAGGAATTTCAAAGTTATGCATCAAATTTGACTAGACGAGAATTCCCCCCTATATTCAGGACCTGAAAATCAGCAACATGCTACAAAGCTTTTCTGTGGAGAATTACTTGTCCTTTCGGGAAAAAGCGGTGTTGACCTTAATGCCTGATGCACTGAAAGAGTACCCCGAATATCTCCATATTCCGATTCACTACGATATGAATTTCAGGCTTTTAAAGTCATCTGCTATTTATGGCCACAACTCCCATGGGAAAAGCAATCTCATCAAATCCTTTCTTTTTTTTCAACAGCTCATTCTGCGTTCGAGCTATCCAACTCCTAGTGAAACCTTGGATGTTGATCATTTCAAGCTTAACATTGCGACGGCAGAAAAACCCAGTGAATTCGAGATTATTTTTTTCCTCAACAAAACCAAATACCGATATGGTTTTCGGCTAACAGCCAACCGGATCGTTGAAGAATGGCTTTATTACGCTCAAGTGAGGGTCCGGGATAACTATCTTTTTCACAGATTTGAACAGGAGACGAAGGTCAGCAAGGTCTGGCAAAAGGACGTAGGTCAATTCGTCGATCGCTCCATCCATTTCACCCAAAAGCACCAACTCTTACTTTCTTCCTTTATCACTGCCAAGATCATCCCTTCACCCATTGATGAGATTGCCAGTTGGTTCAAAGGCAACGTTGTACTTACAGATGTTTCCGATGAGCAATATCTCAGTCGTGCTTTGATGATCCTTTCTGTCAATAACTATCGTCCAATGATCCAAATGCTCATTGACAGAGCGGATCTTGGATTCGCCAGCATTCAAAATAAGATCGACAGTCTTACCATGAAAAAACTGGCCGTAGACGAAGAGATTTTGAAGATGTGGTACCAAGTGGAGCTAAAGGATTTCAGTTTATATACCAGACATATCTTCTATGATCCGAGTCACAAAGCGATCGACTCAGTCTATTTTGACTTTTTAAAAAGTGAATCAGCCGGTACACTTCGCTTCCTAATCGTTGCCTGCTTTCTCGCTTACGCTATCAAACAAGGTCAACTCATTTTCATTGACGAGATCGACTCCAAATTTCATTCTGATTTGTTGCAGTTATTAATTCAGTTCTTCAATGATCCAGCCGTCAATGTTTCCGGCTCGCAGCTGATCTTTACCACACACAATACGATCCTGTTGAACAATATTCTGAGGCGAGACCAAATCTTACTGGTCGAAAAAAATGAATTCGGAGAATCTTCTATTCGAAGAGCTCATCGTGCTGATAACCCTATTCGCCTTGATTCATCCATCGAAAAGGAATACCGCAAAGGCAAACTAGGCGGAGTTTCCAATAAATTGAAAAAGGACAACAACCAAGGTAGTTTTGATTTCTAAGGCATTCTAAAACGTCTCCCTCCACCCCCTTCGGCAAGAACACGTGCCATGCCGAAGGCCATCTGCTTGCGGTGCAGTGGCTCCTCGCAGATCGCCTTCGCCCGGAAGGCAACATACGCACTTCATTGCGTCGCCGGAGGCGTGCGTATGTTGCTTCCGGGTCCGCAGTCTGGCACGGTTCTTTCGCTTCAGGGGCCTCCGGTCGGGCAGCTCCCGTGGCCGCGCCGATCAGGCGCTGCGATCGCATTCGCTGCGGGGTCTGTAGTACGCTTCGCTCCTCAGCCCTCCTCGCTCACGCGAACACAGTACGCTTCGCCGCCTCATCTGCCGCGTCCACCCGCTGCCTCATTTCGTCCGCCCCCTGCCGGTGCCCGGCAGCTTGTCTGATGATTTGGCCTCCGCCCCGCTCCGGCCGAACAACCAAGGCCGACCGCGGGTAGCTGCGCGCCGCCCTCCCCAGGGGTCGGGCTTCCCCGCGCAGCACTACCGGACACGTGGCGGTGGCGGTCCCGTCTCGTCCGCTTCGTCGTACCTCCTCGCTCCCGTCCCGGGCTCGCACAGGTACTTCGACCAGAGGTTTTATTCCTATAGAATATGCTGCCGCCGGCGATCGACGGCGGAAGACTTCCGGACTAAAGTTCGCCGTTGGCACCTCCGCGGGGACAAGATGCGAGTAAAGTTTGCGGCATCTTGTCCCCGCGGAGGCCAGTTTCCGCCTGCTCCCTCGACTGGAGGGATTGAAAATTACCCCGCAAAGTTCGGCTCCTGGCCGGCCTCGCCAAGGAACTATTGATATGCTCTTTTTTAGCGGTCGTCTCTACATTTATTCGCTGAAATCGTTTGAAAGCTTGTTGAATTACAGAGAACGGATGATCTCGGACGCTGAGGATCTTTACGATGAGGTGGAGCAACTGGGTATTTTTACAAATATGGACATCCTTCGAACACGGGTAGGAAATAATCGTCGATATCTCCGAAAGATTGCCGTCATACAAAGTTTAGGCTATTACCGCGATAAAGACTTTCTGAAGAGGTTGCACCAAATTAACGAAGCTAAAGGATGGAATATTCAGTTCGACAATGGCCAGATCACATTCACCGAGGATACAATCGACACTGTTTTGACCGTTTTACAGAATAAGCGGCTACACTCAGAATTAACTCACCAGGATTTTGACGTTCCGAGCGCGACGCAAGTACCATAATACTTTAAGGTAAGGACAATTTTAAAAACCTGGCAGATTTCACGGCAAAAAAGGACGCCAATCAAGTCTGTCGACGGTTATTTAATTCAATAAGAATCAAATACTTGAAAAAATTTTACATCGACATTTGTTTCGTTTATTTCGTTTATGTAACTTTATTTAATAAAAATCAGTAAGATGGAAGCCATAATGGAAAAGACAACAAAAGAAGATCAGCGCATTGCAAGGACTTCTGTCGATAGGCTCAGAAAAGCTTCGAAAAAACTTAGTCAACGTGGAGATTACACGGAAATTACGCTTCAACATAGTGATCAACCCTTGCGCCTGCCCAATAAAGCTATTAGTCTGTTAAGCACTATCATCTCAAATATGGCAGCTGGCAAATCGATGGCCATTATTTTATCTGACTCCTCCGTTGGAACGCAGGAAGCCGCGGACTATTTGGATGTATCCCGGCCCCATGTCGTTCGCCTGCTGGAAAAGGGAGAAATTCCATTTTCTAAAGCAGGAACTCATCGGCGCATCAAGGTAAGTGATTTAGTAGCGTATCAAAAGAGAATGAAAGCCACCCGCAGAAAGCAGCTGAATTTCCTCGCTCAACAGGCGCAGGAACTCGGCCTGGGGTATTCTAATGAGTAGATCCCCGATCCTTACAGCACTATTAGATGCCAATGTACTTTATCCTGCACCACTGAGGGATTATATTCTTCATCTGGCCAGCCTTGGGGTGTATGTCCCGTTATGGACAGCCGCCATTCAGGAGGAATGGATCAGAAATCTCCTCAAAGCAAGGCCGGATATTCCGAGAACTGCCTTGGAGGCCACGCAGCGATCAATGGACAAGGCTTTCCCCGCCTCCAACATTACGGGTTATGAATCGCATATCGCCGAAATTTACCTTCCTGATCCCAACGACAGGCACGTCCTGGCCGCAGCCATCAAAGCACAAGCCCAATTGATCGTAACGGCCAATTTAAAGGACTTTCCGTCAAGCGCACTGGCCCCTTATTCCATGCGTGTAGAGCACCCCGATATGTTTGTGTCGGCCTGCATCGATCGGGAAAAACAAAAAGCAATCAAGGCCCTTGAAAACCAGATAAAGGCACTAAAAAACCCAGCTTTACCCCGAGAAAAAGTGTTGAAGAATTTGGAAGCGACCGGATTGATCAAAAGCTCTGCCAAATTGAGGTCATACTATCAATCATAAATCCCTACTTTTACTCCGCAAACTCACCTGGTGTATTCCCCGGTGAACTACGAACTCAAAGCTCTTTAAAACACAAGCTAGGCAAGGCTTCCAAGATATGGCTTGAATCCTGACGGGGTCACTTAAACGAAGGATTACAATTGTAATCCTTTTTTCATTTTACTCCTTAGCATCTGGGCAATAGAATAGTGATCTAATAACTCATGGATGTCCCAAAAGTCCTTTTCCGGCCACCTCATGCCCCCTGGGAGGCGGGTCTACTGCACTCCAATCCCAATTGGACATAATTATCGCCGGGCCATTTTGCTGTTTAGTATATTTTCTATCTCCTCATCTCCGTATAATCGCCTCATCTCCGCCTTTTCCTGGTCATTTCCTCTTTCCCAGACCCGCTCGATGACCGCTCTTTTTTGTCGCTTCCAGTCGATCTTTTTAATATCTGTATCCCAAAAAAGCGCCGGGCGAAGAAGACTCAAATCAGGCTTGAAGGATTTCTCTTGTTTACGTTTCTCCTCCTTTATCTCATAAAATATCTGCAAGGTCATAAAATAACCTTCTTCAATACCCAGTGCATTTTCGATACGTAAAGCCAAAGAGGTATTCATTCCGCGTTTACCTTTAGTGATCGCTGAAATCGTTTGGGGAAATTCGTGAATAGACAAGGCAAAAGGCCCCTTGGCTAATCCCCTTTTTTTCAGCTCGCGTTCCAGCACGATGCCCGGGTGAATACCTTTCAATATTTCAGTTGAAGCATTCATTTGCATACAAAAATAAACAAATTTGCTTACATAAATATGCTTATTATCTTTGAACTTGGTTAATCTTTAAGTAAATCATTGTTTATTAATTATTTGGGGAAATTCAACCCTAGCAAGCAACCAAAAATCGCGTCAATTTTGAAGGTATATTTGACAGTTTTCAAGGGCTTTTCCCACCCTCTCGTCATTACGTCCATGGGTAAATTTCACCCATTGCGTGGGTAAATTTCAACCATCGGCCGGATTGGATCTCCCCGGCTATTCTATACCTCATCGGGTATAAAATTCCAATTTTGCCAGCAATTATACCCGACCGGGTATAATGCAAAGCTATCCAATCTCATAGATCAAGCTGCCCTCAATGGCCTCGATTTGCCTTCGCCGATTAATCCACTTTGCTGGGCATCGGGTTACGCCCAGTTAATCGCCTTTCCGCTTATGCAAGTCCCCCAGGAGTTAGTTGATACACCCTGTGCCGGGTCAAATTGATAAAATCTGGACAAAACATCTACCACCGTCATCAACAATAATCAGCCTATGAACTTGCAAAATTGGCTAAATTTAATCAAATAATAGAAGAATGAAGAAGTTTGTGAGCGAATGGATGGAGGGAAAAGGGAATATGCGAGCCTGCATTCGAACATTGACAAATTGGGTATGCCCCACTGAAGAAGAAACCAAACTACAACTGCTGAACTACTGCTCGAATTCATGCCATCCATCTCCTGTTACCAATGGCCGGATTTTAGTGATTGCCTCTGTGAGGCGGGCGCTATGGCCGGGACAGTCGCCTGGCCGCTGAAGATAAGACAACAAGGGCCCATTTTACCCCTATGGAGATTTTGATCAAATTACCTGATCTGATTGAACCCACTGCCCTTACCATAGCCGCGCCTTACCATGTATATCTCGCCATTTTCAAGCATCCTCTTAAGCTCTTTTTTCGCATACAAACTGGTGTCATCTTTTACAAAATGATCTTCACCGGTCATAGTATTGACAAAATAATTGTACTCCAAACTACTATGAATAGCCGCCACCGTGTCGCCCTTGACTTCCGCCAGCCGCAGGAAATAATAGGTCGTTCGCAAAGCTCCAGGCTCCCTAACCGTATAAACATCGCCCACCGCGGGAATTGCCACATATTCGGCATTATGCCTCTTATTATTGCTATCCCAATAGAACCAGTAAGCTGCAATACACGCGGCCAGAATTAAAGCCGAAAAAAGCCAGACAGGGGTCTTTGCCCGTTTCTCATATTTCCTGACCAAATTCTCGGATCTGGTATCGTCGCCACAATTCAAACACCGGACTTCGAATCTCCTTTTGCCAATTGGAAAAACAGGGATATAACAAAGATGAAAATAAGGGACATAGACACTCACCTCCCGTTCGAAAGCTTTGCAAGGATAACAAATGGTCTCCTTATCCGTATATTTCGCGATCCTGGCGGTCCTTCTACCAAAAATAAACAGCATTGAGTTGGCCTTTGGGATGATATTTATTCTATTATTTTCAAGATTTCGTCGCCTCAAACCCATACCGTATCGCCTCCTCGAGCACATCGAGGTCAACATCCTTTAGCCCCTTGAACTTAATGCAATACCCGGTCACGCTCGCCTTTCCCAGCTTTTTCCCATATGTCTGGGTTAAATAGGCCTTATCCTTTAACCCCATAACATAGACAGATATCCCAGTCGTGTTTGCACTCAAACCAATTTGATAAAATTGTCTGCTCGTCCCATCAGCATAATTAATGGTGTAAGCTCCATATCCAATGTTGGGGTTGGAAACGATTTTACCTTCGCTGTTCTTACCATCCAGGAACCATAACTTGCCTGCCGGTAAGATCTTACGTATGCGCCCGTGCAGCTCCTGCATGTCATTGCGCTTGGGCTCAGGCTGGCTCGCAATATAGTTTTTGATCTCCTCTTGTACGCTCATATAACAGCGAATCTCGCTTTATTTATTGATAAACGGTCAGGCCAGTTTCTGCTATTCGCTACATTTATTGTCTAATCAATCTTTTAATGCCAAAAACCATAAAAATGCAGCTGGCAAAAGGCATCCTCGTCCTTTGCCTCGCCCCTCTATTGTCCCAAGCCCAAAAAATGGACTTCGAAGACTACGATCCCAAGTCCACACTGGTCGTTCCAACGCATCCTGTCACCCAGGCAAAATATCCATTCATCGACATCCATAATCATCAATGGAGCATGCCCGGCCAAAACCTCAGTGAACCGGTCACTGAGAAAGATAAGCTCAATATGGGGATCATGAATAACTTGAGCGGACAGAGGTACAAAGATGTGAACGGCTTCTTTGACGTGCAGGATACCACCTACGTCAAACGAGCGCAGTCCAATATCCGGTCGAATTATCCGACCCGCTTCATTCAATTCACCAATATCTCCTTTAACCATTTTGGGCAAAAAGGTTGGACGGAACATGCGCTGGCGGAGTTGGAGGCGGACGTGCGAAATGGAGCAAAAGGATTGAATATATTCAAAGATCTGGGAAAAATGCGGGTCGCTTCACATTCCCGTATTGATCCATTCCGCCGACCCTCCCTCTTTTTGGGACCCGATGGATAAATACAACGAACGTCGGCTGGAACTGAAGACCCACCCCGACAGGAAGAGAGGCAACACCAATCCTGCCCCCTGGAAGACGATCATCGAGGAACAACATCATCTATTCAGGACTGGCCCTCCCCGACGAGGTGTTGAAAAAAGTATATTATAAATGCGCCCTGCGGATCGTTCCCGGACTGGACAAATCAGCGTTCCCGCAATAGACAAGGTCAATTTCACCGATCCGGCGAACACTTCCTGTTTCTTTTTTGTTGGCCCATTGATCAAACCAGCAGATATGGAAAAGACAGGATCAGTGGACTTCGAACAGAAAAGCTATGAGATGCCGCCCAAAACCGGGATCTCCATCGCGCACTTCCTCACCGTCGCCGACATCGACTGGTCGGCCCGCTTCTACGAAAAGGTTTTTGATGGCCGCATTCTGAGCAAAGGTGACAGCAGCGGCGCGCCCGCATACCTTCAGATCGCCAATACCTGGCTCATCGTCAACGTCGGAGGCGGGCCAACACCCGACAAGCCGACGGTCACGCTCACCACCCCCGATCCCGACAGGATCAATAGCTTCATGAATATCCGGGTCGCCGATATCCAGGCCTGTTACGAACTATGGAAAAGCAGGGGCGCCGAATTCATCACCGAGCCGATCCCCAAGTACGGCGAGATCCGCTGCTACATCCGCGATCCGGACGGCTATATTATCGAGGTCGGTCAAAGCACCGACGTCATCTACGGTTAACCCGCAGGCCAGCTGTGATAAACGAACTTATTCTTGACTCGATCCGGGTGTACCTTTGCCCTGCAATGAACAAACCTGCATTAGTAATAGTCACCGGTAGACCGGCCTCCGGCAAAACCACCCTGGCTCACCTGCTCGCAAACGAATTGCGATGCCCGCTGATATCCCGCGACGAGTTGAAAGAAGGATACGTAAATACCCTGGGTGCACCACACCATCAACTCGACGATTCCGCCGCCTGGCATATTTATGAAACGTTTTTTGCCGTCATCGAACTGCTGCTCGCAAAGAACATTTCAATCGTCGTCGAAGCGGCATTCCAGGATAGACTGTGGAAGCAAAGGCTGCCGGCGCTGGCCGCTAAGACAAGCGTCAAAGTGATCATCTGCAACCTGCCGTTCGATCTCGCAAGACAACGATTTATTCAAAGGCGTTCGTCAGACGCCGGAAGAGAAAAATTTCATGGCGACGAGTCCTTTGCCAAAACATACGAACCACTAAGTATGAATGTACCGACATTAGAAGTTGACACGACTCAAGATTATCGCCCGAACATGCGGAACATCATCGATTTCCTACTGGGAAACAACGGGATTTAGTTTATCTTTAGAGTAAATCTATCGCCATCCAACGTATTGCCGCCATATTGACCCTGATCACAGGGGGAATTCTTCTATTCGTCTCCTGCTTCCATAGCGACAGCGGCCCAAAAACAACTGCCGCCGGTGCTAAAATCAGCTATAATTTCGACATCCGGCCCATCCTCTCCGACAAATGCTTCAAGTGCCACGGCCCGGATGCCAATCACCGGGAAGCACATCTAAGACTCGACATCGCCGACAGCGCCTATGCACCGCTGCACAATACGAAAGGCGCCTATGCGATCGTCCCCGGCAAGCCGGAACAGTCCGAGCTGCTCAAGCGAGTCTCATCACCCGATGCGGGCTACCAGATGCCGCCGACCGACTCCCATCTTGGTTCGCTCACCCCACAGGAAGTCGGTCTATTCGAGAAATGGATCCGCCAGGGGGCGCATTATGAGCGGCACTGGGCCTTCACTCCACCCGTCAAAGCACCGCTCCCCGCCGTAAAGGATATAAAGTGGCCCCGGAACGAGATCGACTACTTCGTTCTCGCAAAGCTGGAACAGATGAACCTCCAGCCGAACGAAGAGGCCGACAAAGAACGCCTGCTGAAACGCCTCAGCCTCGACCTCACCGGCCTTCCCCCCACCCTGCCACAGATGGATGACTTCCTCGCCGACAACAGCCCAACCGCCTACGAAAAACAGGTGGATGCTTTACTGGCCACCCCACAATATGGTGAAAAAATGGCGGTCCACTGGATGGACGTGGCCCGCTACGCGGACAGCTACGGCTACCAGGATGATAATATCCGCACGCAGTGGCCATGGCGCGACTGGGTCATCCATGCCTTCAACGAGAATCTGCCCTACGATCAATTCCTCGTCGACCAGATCGCCGGCGACATGCTCCCCAATGCAACCAAAGAGCAGATCCTGGCCACCGCTTTCTTCCGCAATCACAAATACACCGAAGAAGGCGGCGTAGTGCCGGAAGAATACCGGGTCGAATACCTCGTGGACAAGACCCGCACCTATGGAAAGGGAATCCTCGGCCTTACCGTGGAATGCGCCCAATGCCATGACCACAAGTACGATCCCTTCTCCCAAAAAGAATACTACTCCCTCCTCGCCTTCTTCAACAATACGAAAGAAGTAGGCTATGAAGGCGACGTCGGCGTCTCCAGGCCGGCAAAGATGCCGATCCTGACCTTTAATGACTCCGACGTTCATACGACCCTCTCCTTTATCAACAAAAAAGATACCGGCACGATGATGGTTTCGGTGATGGGCGAACGGGATACGTTCCGGACCACCTACCTGCTCTCCCGCGGCCGTTATGATGCGCCGGCCGAGCCGGTAAAGCCCACCGCGCTGAAGGCCGTCATGCCCTACGACACCACGAAATTCCCACGTAACCGGCTTGGCCTTGCCAAATGGACGGTCAGCCCGCAAAATCCGCTGACCGCGAGGGTATTCGTAAACCAGCTATGGCAGGAATTCTTCGGCCGTGGCATCGTCAAAAGCGCGGGCGACTTCGGAATGCAGGGCGACCTTCCGACGAATCCACAACTGCTGGACTGGCTCGCAAAAGACTTCATGGAACACGGCTGGGACATCAAAAGGCTGGTAAAGCAGTTCGTTCTGTCTGCCGCCTATCGCCAATCCGCAAAGACAAGTCCCGAAAAACAGGAGAAAGACCCCGAGAACGCCTACCTCGCACGAGGCCCCCGCATGCGGATAACAGCGGAATTCGTGCGCGATCTCGTCCTGTCGAGCAGCGGCCTGCTCGTGAAGACCATCGGCGGGCCCAGCGTAAAACCCTATCAGCCCCCGGGTCTCTGGGAGTCCGCCACCTCGGGCCGGGGCGTACTCGCGACCTACCGCCAGGACCATCATGACAGCCTCTACCGCCGGGGATTGTACACCTTCATCAAATTGACCGTGCCTCCGCCGGGCATGGGCCTGTTCGATGCCAGCAACCGCGACCAGTGTGAGGTCCGCCGCGGAAGGACCAACACTCCTCTGCAAGCCCTGGCCATGCTGAACGACCCCACGGTCCTCGAGGCCGCCCGGGTGCTCGCCGAAAAGCTCGAAGCCGGGAACAGCAACGCCGACGAAAAGATCGTGAAAGCCTTCCGCCTCATCCTCTGCCGGAAGCCCACCGACAAAGAACAACAAAGCATCAAACAATATTATCTCGATCAGCTCGCCGCATTCCGGCAGAACCCTAAAGACGCCGAAAAAACACTGGCCGTCGGCGAATACCCGCAAACCGCCGGCATCGACCGGGTAAGCAGCGCGGCGCTGATGCGGGTGATCGACACCTTTTACAACCTGGAGGAGGCCATCACAAAGACCTGACATGACCATGGAAAAAGAATTATTGGACCGCCATTTACATTTCAACCGCCGCCGTTTTCTCAAAGGCCTCGGCTTTGGCATCGGCGGTATCGCCCTGGGTTCCCTACTCATCCCCGACCTCTTCGGCAAACACGAAGAAGAGACGGCGGCGCTCGGTCTTCCCCATTTTGCCCCAAAGGCCAAACGCATCATCTACCTTTTCCAGAACGGCGCACCCTCGCAGCTGGACCTGTTCGATTATAAACCGCTGCTCAATAAAATGCAGGGAGAAGACCTGCCCGCGTCAATCCGCAACGGTCAGCGTCTCACCGGTATGACCGCCAACCAAACAAAATTTCCGCTCGCCGGCTCGGTCTTCCAATTCGGCCAATACGGCCAGGCCCGCGCCTGGATCAGCGAGCTGATGCCCTATACCGCAAAGGCCGCAGATGACCTCTGCTTTGTCAAAAGCATGTATACCGAAGCCATCAACCATGACCCGGCACTGACTTTTATGCAAACCGGCGCACAGCAAGGCAACCGGCCCAGCATGGGCGCCTGGCTCAGCTATGGCCTTGGAAGCGAGAACAAGAATCTCCCCGCCTTCTGCGTCCTCCTGTCCAAAGGCAAGGGCAACGGGCAAGGCGTCTACTCCAAGCTCTGGTCCAACGGCTTCCTCGACTCCATCCACCAGGGCGTTCAGTTCAGCAATGGAGAGAACCCCGTACTCTACCTCGCCGATCCCGATGGAATGGATCGGGCTTCCAGGCGAAAAATGCTGGATGAAGTAGCCGCCCTCAACGCAGACTCCTATAAAGAGTTCGGCGATCCCGAGATCAATACCAAGATCCAGCAATATGAAATGGCCTACCGGATGCAGACGGCCGTGCCGGAGATCACCGATCTCAGCAAAGAACCCGAAGACATCATCAAGCTCTACGGTCCCGAATGTCTCGTCCCCGGCTCCTTTGCCGCCAACTGCCTGCTCGCAAGAAAACTTTCGGAGAGCGGCGTCCGTTTTGTACAACTTTACCACCAGGGATGGGACGGTCATAACAATCTCCCGGGCGAAATAAAAGGCCAGTGCAAAGACGTCGACCAGGCCTCGGCCGCGTTGGTGCAGGACCTCAAGCAGCGGGGCCTGCTCGACGAGACCCTCGTCATCTGGGGCGGCGAATTCGGCCGAACCAACTACTGCCAGGGTAAGCTCAGCGTGGAGAACTATGGCCGCGATCATCACCCCCGGTGCTTCACCATCTGGATGGCCGGTGGCGGCATCCGGCCCGGGGTCTATGGGGAAACCGACGACTTCGGTTATAACATCGCCCGGGACCCGGTCCACGTTCACGATTTCCACGCCACCGTCCTTCATCTCATGGGACTCGATCATGAAAAACTGACCTTCAAACACCAGGGTCGCCGTTACCGGCTCACCGATGTCGCCGGCAAGGTCATCGACGGACTCATCGCCTGAACAACAAAAAAAATACTCATGCAACGCAGAAAATTTATCCGGAATTCCTTTCTCGCCGCCGGCAGCGTCACACTGACAAAGGACCTGTTCAAAAAACCCTATCAGAGATCCTACGGCTACAACGGCATGTTGTATACCCTGGACACCGCCTGGAGCAAAGCCGACACCCAGAAGTATCCCGTCAATGACTGCCATGAGATGGTACAGGACAAAAAGGGAAGGATCTTATTGTTGACCAATGAAACGCATAACAACGTCCTCATCTATGATACCAACGGCCGGCTGATGGACAGCTGGGGACATGATTTCCCCGGAGCCCATGGACTCACGCTGCATGATGAGAACGGCACCGAATTCCTCTATATCACGGATACCGTCCGCCACCAGGTGTACAAGACCACCATGGACGGTAAGGTGCTGCTGACCATCGACGCCCCGCTGGACGCGGGCATCTATAAGGAGGAGAAAGAGTTTGTGCCGACCGAGACCGCCATCGATGCCAATGGCGACATCTTCATCGCCGATGGCTACGGCGCACAATACATCCTCCACTATGACAAGACCGGGAAGCTGATCAGGTATTTCGGCGGCCGCGGACAAGGCGACGAACACTTCGACAATGCCCACGGCATCTGCTGGGATACCCGCCGAAAGGACCAAACGCTGCTCATCACCGACCGCACCCGCAACTGTTTCAAACACTTCTCGAAGGAGGGAAAGCTCCTCGAGGTCATCGCCCTCCCCGGCGCCTGTGTCTGCCGGCCGGTGATCCATAAGGATCACCTGTATGCCGCAGTATTGCGATCGCCCGACCTCAACGCGGAAGGGACCGGCTTCGTGACGATCATCGATAAAGACAATAAGGTCGTCAGCAATATCGGCGGCAGCGAACCGCAATACCAGGACGGCCGCCTGCAACCCATGCACCAAACCGACAAAATATTCGTTCATCCCCATGACGTCTGCGTGGACAGGGACGAGAATCTCTATGTGGCGCAATGGGCGTCCGGGAAGGTATACCCCTATAAATTAAAGCGAGTTTGATCCCATGACGAAATGGAAGCCCGCACCCGTACAAATATTGATCGCGCTCAATGCGATGCTGCTTTTCCTCGTCGTGCTGGATGATCAGCTCACGGTCCCTGCCTGGCTGCAGGTCATCGGAAGGCTGCATCCCATGGTCCTGCACTTCCCGATCGTACTCATCGTAGCGTATGCCCTTTGCCGTTGGCTTACCCCAAAAGAAGGAACTCCCGCGGCAGATTGGCTGCAACCCTTTGGCGACCGTCTTCTCCTCTGGGCCGCGGCCGCCGCCGTCCTTACCGCCCTGGCGGGCATCCTGCTTTCAAAAGAGGCCGCCTACGAAGGGTCGGCTCTTGCCTGGCATAAATGGACCGGAACGCTGACATCCGTGGCCCTCCTCACGCTCCTGCTCGCAAAAGACAGTCCCTCCATCGGAAAACAAAAACAAAAATGGATGGCTATCGCACCGCTGGGTATCGTGATCCTTGCCGGGCACCTGGGCGGCGATCTTACCCATGGAGCCGGCTATGTCCTCGCCCCGCTGCAATCGGGGAAGCCGGCCGCTCCCCCTTTCGAAGAAGCAATGGTCTACCAGGACCTGGTCCGTCCGGTCGTCGCCACGCGATGCATGCAATGTCATAACTCGGGCACCACAAAGGGTGGTCTGAATATGGAAGATCCGGCGCAATTCGCAAAAGGCGGAAGGAATGGGAAACCCTGGGACACGACGGCGGAAGGCATGGGTCTCCTGCTCACCCGGATCCATCTGCCGCCCGAAGACAAAATGCATATGCCGCCCGCCAACAAGACCCAGTTGACGGAACAGGAAGAAAAGATACTCTACGCCTGGATCAAAGACGGCGCACCTTTCGATAAAAAGGTCGTCGAACTCGCACCGGCCGATACATTACAGCTCATCGCCGCGAAGGTCCTGCGCAGCAACGAAGAGGAAACCTTCGATTTTTCGCCCGCCGACGAAAAGACTATCGCCGCCCTCCGGACCAATTACCGCGCCATCGCCCCGCTGGCCACTGCGTCACCGGCCCTCGCCGTCGATTTCTACGGCGCGGCGGTCTTCCAACCGAAACAACTGCAGGAACTATCCCCGCTAAAACAACAGATCGTCTCGCTGAACCTCGCCAGGATGCCACTGACCGACAAAGACCTTTCGGCTCTCGCCGCTTTCCGCAACCTGCGACAACTGAACCTGGACTTTACCCGCATCACCGGCGCGGGGCTCTCCTTCCTCACTCAACTGCCGAACCTGGCCAGCCTGAGCCTATCGGGTACGGCCATAAAAGGCGATGATCTCAAACAGCTGGCCGCCCTACCCTCCTTGCGTAAGCTGTATTGCTGGAAGACCGGCGTCCCCGACGACGTCGTCAAGGCCATCCGTCAACAAAGAAAGGACCTGCAGCTGATCACCGGCTTTAACGGCGATACGGTTCACATCAGGCTCAACCCTCCCCGTCTCGAGACCGAAGCCCGCATCATCCGCGATACCGGCATCATCATCCGGATGCGGCACTTCGTTCCCGGAACTACGATCCGTTATACGCTAGACGGTAAAGACCCGGACAGTGGCGGGCTGGTCTACTCGAAACCTTTCCCGTTGCTCGATCGCGGTATCTTTCACGCAAAGGCCTACAAACCCGGCTGGCTGGCAAGCGAACCTGTTTCTGCCAATTTTTACCTGCAGAAATATCCCCCGGACTCGATCCGCCTCCTGCTGCCCGTCGACTCCAACTATATGAAGTTCAAGCCCACCGTCCTCATCGATGCAGACAAAGGGGACCAGGGTTTCGGCAGCGGCAAATGGCTCGGGTTCCACAAGAACAGCCTCGAAGCACTTTTATACTACCGAAAGGCCGTGACAATAAAAGACGTCACCTTCTCATGCCTTGTGGATATGGGTTCCGAAATATTTCCACCCAAAAACCTCGAAGTATGGGCCGGACCGGATGAACGCCACCTCAAACGGCTCGGGACAATGGCTCCTCCCCAACCCGCTAGGCTGGCGCCTTCGTATCTGACCGACTATCGCATCGGATTTGCCCCGGTCACCGTCCGCTGTATAAAAGTGGTGGCCGATCGCGTGCGAGACCTCCCGGACTGGCACCCCAATAAAGAAAAGCCGCTGAAAGGAAAGCCCGTGAAGGAAAAACCGGCCTGGATCTTTTTTGACGAGCTGTTGGTGAACTGACGAAATGTCGCAAAACAGCCATGATATTCTTGCCAAAATCGTTGAAATACAGCGCTGCCCTACTTGGCACATTTCTGGCAACACTAGCGGTAATACTATAAATTATGAACACTGAAAAAGCCATTCTTGCCGGCGGCTGCTTCTGGGGAGTAGAAGAGTTGGTCCGGAGCCAGCCAGGCGTAGTCAAAACCACCGTAGGCTATACGGGTGGGGATGTCCCAAATGCCACTTATCGAAATCACGGCACCCATGCCGAAGCGATCCGCATCGAATTCGATCCTTCGAAGACCAGCTACCGCAAGCTGCTGGAGTTCTTCTTCCAGATACACGACCCCACCACGCGCAATCGCCAGGGGAATGATATCGGCTCATCTTATCGTTCCGCCATCTTCTATCTCGACGAGGATCAAATGAACGTCGCCAACCAGCTCATTTCCGAGCTCACTGCGGCGCATGTTTATTCCCGGCCGATCGTCACCGAAGTGGTCCCGGCCACGGAGTTCTGGGACGCCGAAGAAGAGCACCAGGACTATCTCCAGAAACATCCCTACGGATATACCTGCCACTACATCCGGCCGGACTGGAAATTACCGGCCGAAGCGGCTAAGTAAGACGCCGCCATTCAGGAGGCCGTCCAAAAAAATGAATGCCCGCCGAAAAGCGGGCATTTTGCTGTAAATGAAGATCCTCGAATAATAATTCTTTATTGGGGTGGGTGTACGCGACACCTTGCAAGGCGAGATCAATTAGCCCCCTTCGCCGCAGCCTCGATCACTTCCGCCACCTCTTTCGGGTGAGAAACGAATGCGAGATGGCTTGCCCCCTTGATCTCCGTCGTCTTTGTATTCGACCGTTGATACATGCGGCGAAGCAGCACGGGATTGATCGACTTATCTTCCGTGCCGATGACGCCCCAGCAAGGTTTTGTTTTCCAGGGAGCATGGGGCATCGGCCGGACAAATCCACTCGCCGCCACCGGTATCTGCGAGGCATACAAAAATTCGGCTTCACCGGCGGGGAGATCGGCACAGAAACCGGCATGGAACTTTGCCTTATCGAAATAGACAAGCCCGGCGGCGTCAGGAGGAAGGATGCCGCCGTTGGCGAGATCAGGTATGCCCGTGAGCAGCTGGACGAGGTTTTCGCCGGAATCCGGCTGAAAGGCATCCACATACACCAGGCCCCGGACCCGGTCGTCCGATCCGGCATCCGTGATGATCGATCCGCCATAGGAATGGCCGACCAGGATACAGGGCCCCGTCTCCCTGTCCATCGCCCGCTTGACGCTGGCCACATCGTCTTCCATGGAGCTGAGAGGATTCTGAACGATGGTCACATTATACCCTTTTGCCGAAAGGATCTTATAAACGCCCTGCCATCCCGAGCCGTCGGCAAAGGCCCCGTGAATGAGAAGGATGTTCTTTACACCAGCCGATTGAGCCACGAGTCCCTGGCCGGCGCCAAGCAGCGCCAACATTGCGATAAGAAAAACCGATTTTTTCATGTTGTTGAGTTTCCCTTCTCTTCACCAATCGGGTGCCAGTACATAACAAATTGAATATCAACGTCAAATAAAACACATGATCGTTCGCTTTGACGATATTTCGTCAAACGATGCGATGCCTGATCGGCGGGTCGTCGAGCCCAAATACCGCTTCGACGATTCCGGAAAGCTGTTTGGGGATATATATATGCCCTGTACGTCCCCGGTAGTCTCCCGCCGGGTGCCTATAATCAAGCAGCCGTACCCGGAAGGCCCTCTCCATTTCCGCCACCGAGCCCGAAAATTTCACCGTGCGGGTAGCAGCATCGGCATAACTGTTCTTCAAACCCAGTTGGATGTACATCCTGGTCACCGCATCGATATCTTCGGGCGAGGCGCCATAGTCATTGGCCAGCTGCTCCCGCGTCAACGGCGTCGATGCCGGACCGGGGGGATCGGGCAACGGCTGCTTTCTTCGCAGCTTCAACGTTACTTCGATGTCCTGGCGGGCATCGGCCGGACCGATCGCCTGTGCACCGGGAACAACGACCTGGTGACTGCCGGGGAGCGGTTCATATCCGGGAATTTCATCCATGATCAATGCGGCATTTGCTCTTTTACAAAAACCAGCTTCGGCTTCTCATCAACGGAAACAGTCACTGTTCCATTCACCACTTTTCTTGCGGTCGGAACGCCCCCCGGAGAATCGGCAGCAAAGTTTATCTCCGCTGCATCGCCTGCGACGTTTCCAAGTGCGAGCGAAAAAGCGGCGTCCCGCGATTCGTTATGTGTGGGTGAATAGATGAAATACGCCGCGGAGTCCGGTACCAGTGCGTTGCGGTATTTATAGACCCAGACAGCCCCCTTCTCACTGACAATCCTGTCCGGTGCATAGTCGGCCAGCCGGCTTTCAAAGGCGCTGATATAAAACCACGAAGGATAGGGCCGGATACTTCCGTCCGGCATCTCCCGCACTACGCCGCTGGTGAGATAAAGGCCCGGATCATCGGCCGGTTTGCTATCGCGGAGCCAGTAAAGGATATAGGCATCGAACCCCGAAAAGGCGGTCGCATTCATCGACCTCAGCAGGAAGACGGCCTGCGACTCTTCTTTGGAAAAACCCGGCACCAAGGGCGTGGACTGTCGCGTCTGCTGAGACTTGTCATAGCCGTTCTCTCCCAGGATACAGGGTACCCCGGGCGCCGTTCGTTCGGTAAAGGCCTTCACCCGCGCCAGCCGCCAGCGCAGGGAGTCCTCCTCCGGGGTAATACCGTGCTTATAATTGGTGCAATAATGATGATATTGGATCCCGCCTTTCCAGATGAAGGCTCCATCCTTGCGCAATGTGCTGCAAAGGAACCGGTACACTTTTACCCGGTTGGTATCGAGTTCGATCATCCCGGAAGTCATCAGCGCACTCCCGCTGTCGGCGTTGACGATGCCACAGCGTTTCCCCAACGCTCCCTCCGCCCCGTCATAGTCGGCATTGCTCTGGGCAAAATAAGCCATCGGGTTGCAATACCGTTCCCCCGCCCAGGTCGCGTCATCTTCATTGCCGTTCTCATAGAGCCGCATGGTTCCACGCCCTGCCAGCTTTGGCGAATGGTCGAGGGACAAAAGCGCGGTGTCCTGCTTTTGGGATCCGAACCACGCTGCAAGATGCCACATCATGCCGGCGTGCCGGGCATAGCTCATCGCGTCCTCGGGTTCCATACCCCACTGGGTCACCGGCCGTTCCTTCTTGTCCCTTTCATCCTTTATCATCCACAGCGGCAGTCCCTGCATCGTATACCACACCTGGTGATGGTTCTGCCTGACATTATCTTCCGGCCAGTAATAGTAGTTGTTGATGCCGCCGTTCCAAAAACCGAAATGCATCATATTGTATCGTACATCCGGCCAGGAATGGACCGTATCCCGGTCGAAATCGACGGCAAAGGAATAGAGCCGCGAATAATAGAACGGTTTCAGCCATTTCGGATCGATGATCCCGCTGAAATCGTTCACCCCCAAAAATTCCTTCATCGTTTTCCGCGTAAAGGGCGGATCGGAATAAGACCTGGCCACCGGCGGAGGCGGCACGCTGTCCGCGCAGCCATAGAGGACCATCTCGGTGATGGCCGTCTTCGGACTGCTGAAACGGATCATCAGGTATCTCGAAGTGTCATCCAGCGGGAATTTGCGCCAGCGACCCGATTCTAAAAGATCGATCGTGGTAAAAGCCGCTTTTGGTTTCCAATGGAGCATATCGCCGGTGTAGATCCAGACGCTGTCCCGGGAATGGCTGCGATCATAAAGGTAGGCGGCACTGAGCCGGTAGCTCGTTTGAAGATCGACGACGATGCGATTGCCCCTGCCCGCAGGGAAATAGATCGCCGCGTGCTCGGCCGGCTGGGGGTTTGTATGGGGCTGGTACCCCGTATTTGACCCGGCGCCGGGATCAACCAGCCCGTTCTCGTCAAAAAGCCGGAACGGATCGCCATTGCCCTCATCCGCATAGCCGTTGAGATCGTATACATTCTCTTTATACACGATGATCTTCTTCGGAGCGGGACAGGCCGTTGTGGGTGCTAAGCCGGGTGGACGGTCATTGCACGACAGACAGGAGAATGCCAGCAGCAGGGGAAAGATATACCGGTTGGAGATCATTATAGTTCTTTGGCGGGGTCCCAAAACAGGTTTTTAAAGTCAACCACCTTATCGCCCTTTATCTCGAAGCCCTCCCTCTCCAGCAATTTCTTTCGCCAATCCCGGTATTCACCGGTCAGCCGGCCGGTGCTGTTAATGACTCGCTGAAAGGGGATCGGGCGTTTCTTGTCATCGGCCGTCCGCATGGCCCGGCCCACCATTCGCGGATTGGGCAGATCGAGGACCGCGGAGATCGCGCCGTAGGTGGTCACCCTTCCGCGGGGAATTTGCCGGACCACGTCGTGGATGAGATCGGCGAGGGACCCCTCTTTCTTTCCCGACGGACTTACCGCGATAAGCCGCTCTTTCTTTTTTGCCATACCGAAAAGGTATTAATTTTCAGGCAAAAAATAAACCCCTGTAGAAACAGGGGTCGTAACCAAAACTAACTGCTTATGAGAAAATTGACTGCTTAAAAACTATGTAATAACGTAATTATTACAACCCAAAGGTACGCCCGTTGCGAATAATATCATGTTGCGACACTGTTAATATCCCAATAACGAAACGTTAAAATGAAACCACTCTGGATCACACTGACAATCATTATTCTATCGACACGTGCGGACGCACAGCAGCAGGACACGGTCGCTACGCGCGTCAAATGGACATGGAAATTGCCCCAACCGGTTCGGGCGGGATGGAAGAATTGCCCGTATTCCAGCTGGAAGATAGTTGGTATTAGAAGACTCGTGACGCATGGCGATACCCTGTATACGATCCATGTGGCGCTATACCAGGCGCTCGGACCCGATGACGCAGATATCGCCGAAGAAGACCGCTTGTATTTCTCATCAACGGGGAAACTTTGGAAGGTACGGAAATTATAAGCCGATGGACCGCAGGATTGGATTTACGCGGTTTTTGTATTAGCTTGGGAGACATGCATCGCGCTACATTTAAAAAGCTTCACGCCGAAGGTCTTATCTCCGACGCTTCGCTGCAGCAAATGGAAGTCTTCGAGAACAACCGGCTTTTCTCCCTTTTCTGGGAACTACGGACCCTGCTCTATCTCGGCGTCCTGCTTTTGACGGGTGGTCTGGGCATCCTGGTCTATAAGAACATCGACACCATCGGCCACCAGGCCGTCCTCGCATTCATCGCGGCGGTAACGGCCGGTTGCTTTTTCTATTGCTGGCGGAAGAAGACGCCCTTCAATTGGCGATATGTTTCCGCCCCCACCCCCTTCTTCGATTATATCTTACTATTGGGGTGTCTCAGCCTGCTGATCTTTCTCGGTTATCTTCAATATGCTTATGATGTGTTCGGCGACAATTACGGCCTGGCCACTTTCGTTCCCATGGTGATCCTCTTCGCCACCGCTTACCTGTTTGATCACATCGGCGTGCTGAGCCTGGCGATCACCAATCTGGCGGCCTGGGCCGGCATCGCGATCACCCCCCTGACGATCCTCAAGGCCGGGAATTTCGGCGATCCCCATCTCCTCTTTACCGGTCTCCTGCTGGGTGCCGTCCTGGTGGCAGCCGGGAGACTGACCGAACTGCGCCGGCTAAAAGCGCATTTCAGCCCGGTCTACTTCAATTTTGGCGGGCATCTTTTCTTTATCGCTGCGCTGACGCGCCTTTTCGAATTTCACAAACTTTGGTTTCTCTGGTTCCTCGGGCTGACAGGCGCCGCCTTCTTTTTCTATATCCAGGCGATGGTCCGCCGTAACTTTTACTACGTGGTCGTCCTGATCCTCTATGCCTATATCGCACTTTGCGGTGTGGTGATCCGGTCGATGGACCTGGCGAACAACGACGCATTCGGCCTCCTTTGCCTCTATTTTATCGGCTCAGCCATCGGCATCATCTTTCTGCTGATCCACATCAACCGCAAACTGAATGCCCATGATCGCGTATGATCGACAATCCCTCGACAACCTGGACCTGCAACAACATGCAAGGGAAGCCTTTGAGAAAGGCCTCATCACCCTGGAAGAATATGATCGCATCCGTGCAACCTATCCCTATTCCTTCTATCTTCCCAACTTCTTTATCCGGTTGGGCCTCTTTGTTGTTACCGTTATTGCCGCGGCCGCCGTACTGGGATTGTTTCTTCTTGGAGGAATGGAAGGGCAGTCGACACTTATTTTGGGAAGTATCACCATCCTTGTCCTGGAGCTTTTTATCCACCAGCGAAAAATGAACGGTTCGGGTGTGGATGACGCCCTCTTATGGGTCGCGGTCATCCTTTTTTTGGCTGGCATCGATTTTATCGGCACCACGAGAATTACGCCGGCCGTAGAAAGCGGGCTCGTTCTTGTCCTTGCCTGTATCGCTGTCTTAAGGTACGCCGACCATGGAATGACGCTCGCCGCCTATGGCGCCTTTCTCTGCCTCGTCTTTTTCACCGTCGGCAAATGGGGACCCGTCGCACGGGCGCTGCTGCCCTTTCTGGTGATGAGCCTTTCCATCGGATGCTATTTCCTTTTTACTGGGTTATATATCAAGACTGCATTCCGGCATTACCGATCCTGCCTGTACCTTTTGCGCCTGACCACCCTTCTTAGCCTTTATGCGTCCGGAAACTATTATGTCGTTCACGAGCTGAACGGGACGATCGCGGGAGGCGGCGGGCCGATCTCGCTCGCCTGGCTTTGGTGGTCACTCACCGCGATCATCCCCGTCTTCTATATTGTAAAAGGAGTGCAGAAGAAAGACGTCCTGTGGTTATGGACGGGGATGGGTCTGGTGGCCGCGTCGATCCTCACCGTCCGGTATTATTACCACCTGCTTCCGACGGAGATCGCCATGCTCATTGGGGGAATCGTACTGATCGCCGGCGTATACGGGTTAACGCGCTGGCTGCGGACGCCAAAACACGGTTTCACCGCAGCCGCTGCCGGCCAACCCCATCCGCTGGCCGATGGGCTGGTCGAAGGATTGATCATCGCCGAAAGCTTTAGAGAGGTTGCCGTTCAACCTGCCGATGGCGGCACCCACTTTGGCGGCGGAGATACCGGGGGCGGTGGGGCCGGCAGTCAATATTAGCGCCCATTGGCACGCAGCACGATAGCCACCTTCTTATCGTCGTCGTCATAGGTCTTCTTGACGATGTAATGCCAGTTGCGCTCGGACACATCCACAAAGAATATCTCACCCTTTTGATGCGCCTTTACGGCATCCTGGAACTCCTTCGGCATCTGCTCTTCACCAAAGAACCAGCCGGTATCTCCATGGGTGGTGTTGCCGTCCATTGTGTATTCATCTGAAAGCTGGTTCCAGTCGGCGCCCTTCGACGCCTTGCTCACGATGATCTTTTTCAGGCTGTCGATCTGCGTCTGCGACAGGCTTCCGCCATCCAAAAAGATATAGCTGGCCCGGTATTGAACCTTCTCGGTGCTTTCCAACACCTTATACGTAACATACCCCACCGAAAAAACATCCCCCTGGTTTTGGCGCAGCAGCCGCTTGTCGATCAGCGAGCTATCCTTCAGGGAATTCAGGTTGAGGATGGCGGGCTTGAGCTTGGGATTGGCGTCCGCCCATTGCTGTGCCTGCTGTACCGTAGTGATCTTCGCGAATTGGTCGTGTACCTCATTTTGTGCAAAAGCCGAAGAAGAAAAGAGCAAGAGAATGCCCAGGAAATTATTTTTCATATTGTTATTTTACCCGGTATGAAGTTAGCGATTTTTTAATCCTATACGCGCGTTTCGACCCAAGTGTTGCCTGTCCGGACGCCCCCAGCCACCCCGCCGCCATTTTTTAGCACATTTTACTATGTTTCAAGCAGATAATATTCTCTAAATTGACCCCTCAAAATCACGATCAATGAAAAGAATGACGGTCCTCTCAGCCCTGGTCCTCGCGGGCAATCTCGTATTCGCACAAACGCCCAACACGCTCACCAGGCAGGAGAAGAAAGAAGGTTGGAAACTGCTCTTCGACGGCAAAACCACCAAGGGCTGGCATACCTACCTGCGCGATACAGTCGGTTCGAAATGGCAGGTCCAGGACGGGGTGCTTGTCTTCGACCCCTCCAAGCCCCAGAATGGCGGCGGCGATATCGTCACCAATGGCGTATACGAGAACTTCGAGCTGCAACTCCAATGGCGTATCTCCAAAGGCGGCAACAGCGGGATCATCTTCGACGTTCAGGAAGATCCCAAATACAGCGCGACCTATCTCACCGGCCCGGAAATGCAGGTACTAGACAATAAGGACGCCGAGGACAACAAGAAGCAAAACCATCTCGCCGGCTGTCTCTACGACATGTCCGGGGACTCGACAGTGTCCCATCCCAAGACGCCCGGCGAATGGAACCAGGTTCGGCTGATCCAGGACAAAGGCCATCTTACCTTTTACCTCAACGGGATAAAGACCTTCGAAGGCCAGATCGGCAGCGAAGGATGGAACAACATGGTCGCTCACAGCAAATTTGCCAACAAGGCCTTTGCCGACTTCGCCAAGGTCGCCAAGGGGCATATCGCGCTGCAACAGCACCCCGGCTCCAGCGGCTGGCGCAATATCAAGATCCGGCAGCTGTAGTTATAGAAGCCCCAACTTCTTCTTCACCAACGGAAGAATATCGGCCGAAGGCGGATAGACATGCAGGCCTTCTTTTTCGAAGACGAACGCAAAGCCGTTCTCTTTGGACACCTGCTGGATAGCGTCCTCGGCCTTTTTTTGTATGGGCTGCAGCAAGGCTGTTCTCTTTTGATTGAAGAGGGCGCCGGCCTCCTGGTCGTAGCCCTGTAGCTTGCCCAGCAGCTGAGCGAGGCTTTGCCGCTTGAGGTTCAGAATGGGCTTCGTGTATTTCGCCGTGTCAGCGGAACTCAGGAAGCGGGCCTGCTCGCTATACTCCGCCTGGTAAGCTTGGAACTGCTGCTCGAGCTCGGTCTTGTACTTAGCCAGCGTGCTGTCGGCCTTCTTCGTCTCAGGCATTGCATCAATCACCTCAGACATACTCACACAACCGGTCTTGCCTTGCGCTGCCGAGCGGGTAGCAAAGGAGAAAAGCGCACCGGTAAATAGCAGGATAAAAGCAGTTTTGTTCATGTCAGGTATTTTCCTAAATATACGAACCAGTTCGTACAGCGTCACCCTGACGCAAGCCGCTTTAACATTTATTTCACCATCCTACTCTCCAACTGCGCGATCGCACCCGCCCCAAGCCCCTTCTGAAACTCAGGCTGCGCACTCAACCGCGCACGATCCTTGAACCCAAGGGAAATAGCCTTTTGGAGATCGGCCTGCGCAACAGCCGCGTGCCCCTCGCGAATATCGAGTACCGCCGAAAAATACCAGGCTTCACTGTTGCCGGGATCGGCCATTTTATACAGCTCGACAAAATGCCGGGCGGGATCATTTCGCCCGGCTCCGATCATCTGGTTGCTGATGGAATAGAAGGCAAGCGAAAGATAAGCGATCAGCCGCTGGTACATCCCTTTTTCGGCACCGGCCGCCTCCGCGCCGGATTCCAGCTGCCGGATCGTCTGCTGCCAGTATTTGTTATCTCCCTGCTGGAACTCGTTCATGAACTCGGATTTGCGAGCCGCCTCCCGCGCAAAGGTCGCGTCGCGGGCCTGCTGCTGCCGCTTATATTTCGGGTCACTGTCAAGCGCAGCCGCTTTCCGCCGGAAGCCATCCGCCTCGGGCGTCAGTCCGTCGAGATAGCTGGCGGCCACCCGGCAGGCTTGTTCGGCACGGATGTATTCGCCCGCACGGATCGCCATCTCCACCCTGCTTTTATCGGCCGCGATGATCCGGCGGACAAAGGCGGGGTCCTGCGGCAACACCCGGTCATGCATGGCCTCCAGCTGCCAGCCGGCAAAGGCCCGGTCCATCACGGGCAGCGGCGCCCAGTCATGCTTGCCGTCGAATCCAATCAACCGATGACGTGTTTGCGTCTTGTCGAGGGCCGCGCTGACAGCCGCCAGTTCGGTAAGATTCATATCCCCCTCCCCTGCCAGCACGGTGAAACTAAAGGGAAAATTGTCCGCGGAGACCCCATCGGGCAGCCCCGCGCCGCCGGCAATAACACCCCTTATCCCCGGGTGCTGGATCGCTACATAGCTCGCCACCTTCGCGCCGCCGGAGAAGCCGCAGACATACAGGCGACGCTCATCGATCTTCAACCGTTCCCGGACATCGGAAAAGAGCTTGTTCCAGATATTTTCCGTCTTTGGCCAGTCATTCCCATTTTTCGAATTATTGCTGCCCACAAGGATGAACCCATAGGCCTCTCCAAGTGTTCTATACCTGTTCAACGGCAATGATCCTTCGCCGTGAGGGTCGAAGAAGAAGACAACGGGCAATGCCTTCCCATTGCCCTTCAGGGGAATGTACAGAGCGTAACTCTGGGTACCGTCGGCTTTGCAGATCACCGCGTTCTCGACCTTGCCCGGAACAGGGACGGGCAGGCCCTGTTGCGCATTCGAGGAAATATACAAGGCCAGAAGCGACAGGAATAGCGTTGTCCGTTTCATAGCCTAAAATTATTACTTTGCAGACATTAAAATCAACAGCAATGGCAAACAATTCGACGACTGCCCGCGTGACGGCTCTCTTCCTCGACATCGGCGGCGTTATGCTGACCAATGGATGGGACCGGCGTTCACGCGAGGCTGCGGCAAAGAAGTTCGGACTGGACCTCGACGAGCTAAACGACCGTCATCGCATGACCTTCGACACCTATGAGGCCGGCAAGCTAAGCCTCGACGAATATCTCCGGCGGACGGTGTTCTGCAAGGAACAACCCTTCACTATGGAGCAGTTCAAAACATTTATGTACGACCAGTCACAGGCCTACCCGGAGATGATCGATCTTGTAAAGGCGCTGAAGGCCAGGTACGGACTGAAGATCGCCGTTGTCAACAACGAAGGCCGCGAGCTGAATGAGCACCGGATCAGCACCTTCCGTCTCGGCGATTTCGTTGACTTTTTCATCTCCTCCTGCTTTGTTCATTTCCGGAAGCCGGATGCGGATATCTGGAAAGTGGCGCTCGATATCGCGCAGATCCCCGCCGAAGAGGTCGTTTATATCGACGACCGGCCCATGTTCGTGCAGGTGGCGCAGGGCCTTGGCTTACGGGGTATCGTCCATAATCACAAGAACGTGGCGCTGACAAGGGATGGGCTTGCAGCAATGGGGCTAAGCCTGTGATACGACGCCATCCTGCCCGTCATCCTTGCCGGCCCTCACCCAACGGACCAATTTCACCATCGCCGGCTGGAAATGCGACTCCATAAAATATGCCAGCAACGCCACGCAGGGAATGCTGGTCAACAGGTACGGAACCGGCCGATGGGGAAGAAACCGGGCACAAACCATCAAGACCGGCAGGTGCCCGATATACAGGGAATAAGAATATTTCCCGAAGATGAGACCCAATCGCCCGACGACCGGGAGAATATAGGGCTTAAGCCATCGGGTCCGCAGCAAATGGTAGACCGATACAATCCCCGGCGGCAATACGATGCAAACCAGTTCCGCCGCCCGCGAAATATCCGGCTGACGGACCAGCGCCGTGACGAGCAGCAGGTAGACGCCCGCCGGGAACAGGATGGAGGCCTTCCGGGCGCCGGCCCTGTCCTGCAGGCAATAGCGAAAAAATGGAATGGCCGTCAACGCAAAAAGGAAATCCTTGAAAGGATCGGACCAGGGAAGCTCCCAGGGCAGATTGACCCTCGAAAGCAAGGCCAGGGACCCTAAACTCAACGCCGCCGCGTAGCCGTCGAAATAAAAATATTGACGGTACTCATATACATAATAACCGACCAGCCAGATTGCGGAGAACCCGAGCATGGAAACGCATTGGTCCACCACCCCGATATGGGTGAGGTGGTAACACAACGGAAGCATCACCAGCGAAACGAGAAGCCACCCTTTCATCCTCCTCTTTTGATCGGCGCCGATCATCAAAATAAATACAAGGTAAAAGAACATCTCATAGCTTAGGCTCCATACCGCCGCATTCCCCCGGACGGATTTGGCGATAAATCCCTGGAGTGTGCTCAACATGAATACATTGCCTAATATCTGGCCCAGGCCGGGAACTGACCGGCTGACGAACAAGGTCACAAGAATGCCAAGCAGCAGCCCCAGTAAGAATTGCGGCCACAGACGCATCAGCCGGTTCAGGAAAAACTCAGACCGCGACCGTGGCTTCCGGCTTTGCGAGATATTGATCACGCTGCCGGACAAAATAAAGAATATGATCACGGAGTCCGACCCGATGATCGCCGCCGAGTGCCGGCGAAGGACGGCTCCCGACAAATAGGCTTCCGCCAGATGGAAAAGGAAAACGGATAATGCTGCCATGCCCCTGACGCACTCCAGGTACATTTTCTTCATTACTGCAAAATAGTAAAAACCGGCAAGACTCGCAACATCAGGAAGCGAACGGCTGGTCGATCGACGGACTCGGCTGCGAGAACCAGCGCGGCCCATCTTCCGTCATATAGGCACAGTCCTCCAGCCGCATCCCGAATTCCCCATATATAGCCACCATCGGCTCGACGCTGAAGCACATGCCGGGTTGCAACGGTGTCTTATTCCCCATGACCATATTCCCCCATTCGTGGATGTCCATGCCGATTCCGTGACCCGTCCGGTGCGGCAGACCGGGGATCTTATAGCCGGGACCGAACCCCGCGTCGGTGATGACTTTACGTGCCGCCAGATCGACGTTCTCGCAGGGGGCCCCGACTTTCGCCGCGGCGAACCCCGCCGCCTGAGCCCGTTTTTCCAGCTCCCAGACCTCCCGCTGGCGTTTGGTCGGTTCGGCGCCAAAGACGATACACCGGCTGATATCCGAACAATAACCCTGGACCTTGCACCCATCGTCCATCAGGACGACATCCCCCTTCTGGAGGTGCTGGGTCTGGATGCTGCCATGCGGGAATGCCGAGGCCTGGCCAAAATTCGCGCTGAGACCGCCCCGGACACCCAGCCGCGAAAACGCGTTCTCGGCCGTCGAGGAGAAATCTGCCGGTGTCATGCCCTCATGCAACAGCGCGATACAGGCCTTATAGGCGGCAACGGTGATATCATTGGCCTTTTGCATCAGCGCCAGCTCGGCAGGGGACTTGATCATCCGGCAGGTTGCCGTTACCGGGTCGGCACTGACGTAGTTGAGCTGCGGCGCCTCTTTTCTGAGGCCGTCAAAGATGAAAAATCGCACCCGCTCCTCGACCCCCACCGTCCCGGTACGGATGCCAAAATCCTTTACTATTCCCGCCATCACCTTATAGGGACTCTCATGCTCCTCCCAAACCCGGACCTCGGTGCCGATCGTGATCAGCTCGCGTAGCCGCTCGGCCTCGAATGCCGGGCAAACATATTTTACATCACCATACGCAGGAACGATCGCGACCATCGGCCGCTCGCTGGCCCCCCAGCCCATCCCGGTAAAATAGACCATGGAAGTACCCGAATCCAGCAGGATCGCGTCGATCTTGTTCTCTCCCATCAGCCGCTGAGCCTTTTGGATCCTTCCCTTCCGTTCCTCGAGGGTGATGGGGACCACGTCCCCGGTCATGGGTTGCAAGGCCTCCAAAACGACAGCAGCTGGGCGGGCGCCGGCTTCGAGCCCGGCTACCGGCAGCCCGGACAACAACACCCCGCCCAGGGAACTGCCGGCGGAAAGACGAAGAAAATCGCGACGCTTTATTGACATATTAACAAGGGTTTGGGATGGAAGGTAATGATTTGTACTCTTTTCTTCGCATATTTAAAGTATGATAAAGAACCTCCTAACCGTCGCCTTCCGCAATTTCAAGCGGGACAGCTGGTATAGCCTGTTGAATATCCTCGGCCTGACCATCGGCATTACTTTCAGCCTCTTCCTCATCTTCTATGTCAAGGACGAGCTCAGTTATGACAAGTACAACGAAAAGGCCGACCGCATCTTCCGCATCAGCAGCAATATCAAGGAGGCGGATAAGGACACCATGCGCTGGGTCTCCACCCAGTTCCCGCTGGCCCCCACGCTGAAAAAGGATTATCCGGAAGTGGAAGAGGCAGTGCGATTCGTTGGCGAGGACAGGAAGATGTACCGGCGGGGTGAGCAGCGCATCTACGAGGACAAGATCTTTTATACGGATAGCAATGTCTTCAAGGTCTTTACCTATCCCATGCTGCAGGGCAATCCGAATACCGCCCTGACGGAACCCAGGAGCCTGGTACTCACCGAGTCCGTCGCGGAGAAATTCTTTGGGAAGAGCAACAACGTCGTCGGTCAGACGCTGGAGGACGCCAAGGGCGAGATATTCAAGGTCACGGGCGTGATAAAGGACGTTCCCTATAACTCCCATTTCCGGTTCAACATGCTGATCTCGCGGACCACGCTTCCCAAGACGGGCCAGTTCGACGACAACTCCGGCTGGGGCTCGTTCAATTATTTCGCCTATGTGCTCGTAAAACCGAACACCGATCCGGCGGTCTTTCAGAAGAAGCTGATCCCCATGTACGACAAATACATGGCGCCCATCTTCGCGAAATTCAATGTCACCATGCGTTATGTGGTGCAGCCCATCCTCTCGATCCATCTTCACTCCAAAATGGCGGGTGAACCCGAGGAGCAGGGTAGCATGAACTATATCTACATCTTCTCGGCCGTTGCCTTCTTCATGCTGATCATCGCGTGCATCAACTATATGAACCTGACGACAGCCCGGTCAGCACGGCGGGCCAAAGAGATCGGCATCCGTAAGGTGACGGGCAGCACCCAACCGCAGTTGATGGCGCAGTTCCTGCTCGAGTCGACGCTCACTGCCCTCCTCGCGCTGCTGCTCAGCATCGGTTTGGTTGCCCTCTTGCTGCCGGTATTCAATACCCTCGCGGGCAAAAATTTCTCCTTCGGCCTCCTTATAGAGCCGGGCACCTTCCTGATCCTGCTGCTGATCGTGCTTTTCGTTGGATTCGTGGGCGGCAGCTACCCCGCCCTTTATCTCTCGAAATTCGATCCCATCCATATCCTGAAAGGCAGCCTTTCGAAGGGGTCCAGTAACGTAAGCCTTCGTCGGGTATTGGTGGTCACCCAGTTCTCCATCGCAATGATCATGCTTATCTGTACGCTGATCGTCTATTCGCAGTTGAACTATATCCGGCACCGGGACCTGGGTTTCGACCAGAACGAAGTGGTTACGGTACCCGTCAACACCAACCGTGACGCCCGAAGCCAGATCATCGCCTTCACCGACGCAGTCCGGAAGGACCCGCATATCAGGGCGGTCAGCACGGCCGAAGCCGTCCCGGGACAGGGCATCAGCTTCAACCTCTTCTCCGTACAAACGGATAAAGGATATATCGACCAGGGGGTCAACGTCTATGCCGTCGATGAACATTATTTCAAGACGCTGGGGATGCAGATCAAGACCGGCCGTGGATTCACCGGCCTGGGAGATACCCTGCACAGCATCGTCGTCAACCAGAATATGGTAGAATATTTCAAATGGAAGGACCCTATCGGCAAACGGGTGAAGTTTCCCGGGGATACCAGTGGCCGGTTCCTGGAAGTGGTGGGCGTCGTAAAGGATTTCAACCAACAGAGTCTGTACAATAAGATCGCACCCCTGATACTGGTCTACCGGCCGAACAACTATAATATTCAGCTGAAGCTGGACGCGGGGGACGTCCAGTCCGCCCTCGCCGGCGTGCAAAAGACCTGGCGCGCCAATTTCGCAGATCTGCCTTTCGACTACAACTTTCTCGATAAATCGCTGAACTCCCAATACGAAGCCGAGCAGAAGCGAGGTAAGCTGTTCACGACCTTTTCCGTCATCACGGTGCTGATCACCTGTCTTGGCCTGCTGGGGCTCATCGCCTTCACCACCCAGCAACGTCAGAAGGAGATCTCGATGCGCAAGATCATGGGAGCCGGATTGTCCCAGCTCATCACCCTTATCACCCGGAATTTCGTGGCGTTAGTGGGCATCTCCTGCATCATCGCCTTTCCCGTGGCCTACCTGTTCATGGATAAATGGCTGGGCCTATTCCAATATAAAATGGAATTCTCGCCGCTGCCATACCTGCTTGCGGCGATAACGGTGCTCCTGATCACCTTCCTGACGGTGTTGTATCACACGTTGAGAGCGGCGCTGGCAAATCCATCGCAAAGCTTACGATCCGAATAGTTTTTGGAACTCGCCGTACCGGGTGATGTTCTTCGCAAATGAGAAACTCCCTTTTTGCCGGATCTCTTCGGCCGCCTGCCAGAAAGGTCCATAAGCGGCGCGGGCAAGCGTGGAACCCAGGCTCACCCTTCTGACGCCCAGCGCCGCCAGCTGCCCGAGGGTGAAGTCGCCCTTGCCGAGTCCCATCACAACATTGACGGGCCTGGGCGCCACGGCGCGTACCACCGCGCTGATCTGCTCCGCCGTCGTCAATCCCGGCGCAAAAAGAATATCCGCACCCGCTTCGGCAAAAGCCTGCAGCCGGCGAATGGTGTCGTCAAGATCGGGCCTGCCGTGGAGGAAGTTCTCCGCCCTGGCGGCCAGTGCAAAGGGAAACGAAAGTTGACGCGCGGCCTTGACCGCCGCCTGCACGCGGCGTACCGCCAGGTCAACGGGATAGATCGGCGCCGCGGGATCTTCGCTGGCGTCTTCAATGGATCCGCCTACCAGCCCGGCGGCAGCAGCCAGCCGGATCGTTTCGGCACAAACCTCCGGCTCATCGCCATATCCATTTTCGAGATCACCGGCCACCGGCAGATGCGTTGCCTCGACGATGATCCGGGCGTTGGCAAGATTCTCATCACGGGTGACAGCGCCGGTGCCATCGGGCTTTGCCAGCGAAAAGGCAAGTCCCGCACTGGTCGTGGCCAGGGCCTCGAATCCAAGGTGGGTCAGAATGTGCGTCGAACCGGCATCCCAGGGATTGGGGATCGCAAAGATACCGGGTGCTTCGTGAAGGGCTTTTAACTTCTCGGCCTTTTCGCCTTGTGTGGGATTCATGGTTATTTTTTTCTTTCGTAAATGCCCCTGGCCTTGATGACCAGGTTGATATATTCCTTATCGATATAGTTATTGCCTTCAAAGGTCTTTCGGGTCATTCGTTCCAGATCCTGCCAGCTCGTCCCTCCGGAGTAGTCGGAATATTTCAACTTCATCCCGAAAAGCGCGATACAGGCGGCCTTTCGCAACTGCACGTCCGCCCGCCCGAAAGGAACCGGGCTGTTAGGACAGTCATAGGTGAACGTCCTAACCGCTTTTTTTCCGGGAAGCCGATAGTCGATCTTTATCTTGGCGATGTTCTCGATGGCAATTGAATCTTTCCGCGGAACCAACTCGAACAAGGCGGTCATCGCATGGGCGCTGCTGATAGTGCTTCCTTCCAGCCGCAACGCCGTATCGGCAAGCAGGTCCCGCCTGTTGTCATAGCCGATCAACCGGTAGCTGCCGACCAGCGTGGAATCGAAGCCGGCGCTGATCGATACGCTGTCGGCAACGCAAAGCAGATTTTCGTTGAACTCTTTTAACAATACCTTTTCCCCACCCCGCACATCCTCGATGCATTCGAAACTACCCTTGCCTCCTTTGGCCAGAGCAGGCAGCTCGACATTGTCGCTGTCCTTCATCCCGACGCCGATGCAGGAAAGGCCGACCCCACCCTCGCTTTCTTCTTCGACCAGTTGCTGCAGGTTATCGGCGGCGGTCTTATCGGCGCAGATATCTCCATCGGTGATCAGGATCACCCGGTTGATGCCATTTCGGATATACTGCTGGTGGGCAATGCGATAAGCCAGCTGCAACGCCGCATCCCCGGGAGATTCGCCATCGGCATGCAATTCTTCGATGGCCCGGATGATATCACCTTTCTTCGACCCCGGGATTCCCGCCAGTACGCTCATGTTGGCGCCGTACTGCACGAAAGATACGGTGTCGATATCCCGAAGATTCCTTACCAGCAGCCGCATCCCGGCCTTTATCAGCGGCAGCTTGTTGGGCATATCCATCGAGCCCGAGGCATCGATGGTAAAGATGAGGTGAGTGGGTGGCATCTGCCGCATGTCCCCCCGTTTCGCACTGACATTGACGAACAGCAGCCGGTGGCTCTTGTTCCAGGGACAGGATACCAGTTCGGAACTGCAATGGAACAGTTCGGCAGGAAGGGGCTCTTCATAAAAGAAATTGAAATAGCCAATCATCTCTTCGATCTTTACCGCCTCCGCCGGAACCGTCGTCCCCATATCGAGGAATCGCCGAACATTACAGAAAGAAATACCGTTCGGGTTGCCCGTAAAGGCCATCGGGGTCTGGCTTTCGAGAAAGGGATTCTCGACGACGCCAAAGCTTTTGTCCCCTGCATGCTCCGGATAGGGATCGCAATTCCGCCAGGAGATCAGCGAAGAGACCCGGGGCCGGTGCGGAGCGGACGGCGGGATAAGCCTCTTCAGGGTCACCTTCAGGAAATCGGTCGACTTGATGGCCGTGGTGTACTGTTCGTAACCGTTATAGGCAAAAGTGAGGGAATCGTCGTTCTTCTTCGAAATGATCTCGAAGTCGCCATACCGCCCAGTCTGATAGATCAGGCCGGTGGACTGCACTATTATCGCAACCCGCTGAAGTTTGTCGCCATGAAGGTCCTTGACCTCCCCGGTAAAATAATATTGGGCAGATAATGGAGAGTACGCAGTAATAAGCAGCAGCAATATGGATCCAATCCCTTTCACGAATGCAGTTTGCCGCGTTAAATTACGCATTTTTTGTAAAATACGGCGGGCAGGGGATCACTCGGACCGCGCTGCAGTTACTCGCTTCGCAAACTGTTAACCGGGTTGGCCATCGCCGCCCGCGGGATCGGCGGGAAGCCGATCGGCCGAAGGCCAATCATCAGCCGGTGCCAGGCGGTGCAGAGTTTCATTCACTCCGCAAACTGTTAACCGGGTTGGCCATCGCCGCCCGCACCGCCTGGTAGCTCACTGTCAGCATTGCAACAACCGCCACCGCCGCTCCCGCCCCGGCAAAAATCCACGCCGAAAGCGCGATGCGGTAAGCAAAGTCATGCAACCAGCTATTCATAAAAAACCATGCCACCGGCACGGCGATCAAAAAGGCCAGTCCCACGAGCCCAAGGAAATCAACCGAGAAAAGTGTTACGATCTGCGGAAGGGTTGCACCCAGCACTTTCCGGATACCGATCTCGCGGGTGCGCTGCTCAGCCGCAAAAAGCACCAGTCCCAGCAGTCCCAGGCAGGAGATGATGATCGCCAGCGTCGCGAACAGCACCGAGAGCTTCGAGATCATCAGCTCACTATTATACATCTTCTGATACTCTTCGTCGACGAACTGATAGGCAAAGGCGAGATTGGGGTTCACCTGCTTGTATACCGCGGCCAGGCTGGCCAGCGCCTGCTTTGTCTGACCCGGCCTTGTCCTGATCATGACGACGCCGAAATCCAGGTCTTCCTTGACATCGAGGATCACCGGCTTGATAGGCTCGCGCAGGCTGCGGGTATGATAATCCTTTACGATCCCCACGATATGACCCTTCTTATGCCAGGCGGAAATGGACTTGCCGATGGGGTCCTTCATTCCCATTTCTTTCACCGCCTCCTCATTGACGATAAAGGCGTCGCTGGAATCAGTGGGGTTCAGCCGCGAAAAATCCCTGCCCTTGATGACGGACAGGTGCATCAGCGGTATAAAATCGTATCCCACCGAAGCCGGCACAAAAGCCACTTTTGAATCCTTCGGCTTCCCTTCCCATTGTATCGGGTCCGTTACGTCGAAATTCATCGAATGAGGCGTCTCCGAGCTGCGGTCGACCATCGCAATGCCCGGCATCGTGGAAGCCCGCTGCCGGAACAATCGGTAACCGGCCGCGGTCGAGAGGGCGCCTTCTACCCGGACATAGACCAGATTCTCGCGGTCATACCCAAGGTTGCTATGCTGCACATAGTCGGTCTGACGCGTGATCACGATGGTTGCGATCAGCAGGACGGTGGACAGGACGAACTGGAACACCGTCAGTCCCTTCCGGACGACGACGGACGCACGGGTGAAGGTGAGTACGCCTTTCAGCACCCGCACCGGCCGCAACGAGGAAAGATACAGCGCCGGATAGCTTCCGGCCACCAGACCGGTCGCCGCCACGATGGCCAGCAGGGACAGCCAGGACCCCGTGCCGGAGAACGGCAGCCGGATAGACTTTCCCGTGAATTGGTTGAAGACCGGCAGAAGAAAGGCGACAAATCCTACCGATAGCGCCATCGCCAGCAAAGCAAAGAGCAGCGACTCGCCAAAGAACTGCCCGATCAGCTGCAACCGCGAGGAGCCCACTACTTTTCGCAACCCGACCTCCTTCGCACGTTTCACCGATCGCGCAGTGGCCAGGTTCATAAAATTGATGCAGGCGATCAGCAGGATAAAGACGGCCACGCCGCTGAAGATGCGGACATATTCGATCCGGCCGGTCGCCGGGCGGCCATTGGAAAAGACATTGTAGAGGTACTGATCGCTCACTTTCTGCAATCCAAGCCGGACCGTCACCCCCTTGATAGGGCCCATCGCCGTCAGCAGATACCGGGTCATCCCATCCTCGATTTGCTTCCGGTCGGCGCCCGGCGCGAGCTGTACATAGGTAATAAAGCTATTCTCCGCCCAGTTCAGTAAACCCGTTCGCTGCGCCTCCCAATTGTTCAAAAAATCAAAATGCAGCGAGCTGTTTGCCGGAAGATCTTCGAATACGCCCGATACGGTGAAATCCGTTTGGTTCTGCAAACGGATCGTCCTGCCCATCGCCGCATGGGGGCTCCCAAAAAGAGCGACCGCGGTGCGCCGGGAAAGTGCGATCCCCTTCATATCATGCAGGATGGTCGCGGCATTCCCTTCGACGATCGGGTAGGGGAACATTTTGAAGAAGTCCTCTCCCGCCCTGGCGCCATCCTGCTTTATTGTCTTATCCCCGACCTGCAGGGTCTCCGGATACCCCCAGGGCAGTTCATATCCCGTCTTATAATACGCGATCCGCTCGATCCCCGGAACAGAGCCTCTCATCCCTTCGATATATGGCGCCGGCATGTTCTTCTCAAAATGCAGCGGGGTCGTATACGTTCCGCCGGTAGTCCCGTCGCCCGTGTAGGATTCGTACAGGATGTACAGGTCCTTCCCCGCCGGCCCGAGATCATCGACGCTCTTTTCATCCCTTACCCATAAAAAGATCAGGATGCAAACGGTCATCCCCAGGGCCAGCCCCAGCACATTGATGGCGGCATACAACCGGTGACGGGCTATATTCCGCCAGGCAATGAGAAGATAGTTTTTTATCATAAGCTATTCGGTTCTTAAACTTTCAACGGGATTAGCCGTCGCCGCCCTGAAGGCCTGGTAGCTGATAGTGATCATCGTGATCCCAATGGCGGCCAGGGCCGTCAGAACAAACACATCATAGCGGATCTCGACGCGATAGGCAAAACCATCCAACCATTTATGCATCGCCAGCCAGGCGATAGGAAAAGCAATGGCGATGGCCACGCCCACTAGCACCAGGAATTCCCGGCTCAGCAAATAAGCCACCCGTACCACAGAGGCGCCGATCACTTTGCGAATCCCGATCTCTTTCTTTCGCTTTTGCGCAGTGAACGCAGTGAGGCCAAATAGCCCGAGACAAGAGATCAGAATGGCCAGACCCGCAAAACAACGGGCGAGGACCCCTACCCTGATCTCGGAAGCATAGAGATGGCGATATTCCTCATCCAGGTATTTGTACTCGAAGGTCATCCCGGGGTTGAACCGGTTGTAAGCCGCCTTTACTGCCGCGATGGTGGCGGCCTCGCTCCCCTTCCGCAGCCTTACAAGCACCTGGTCACCCGCCGGATAGCTCTGGAAGATCACGGGCTTCACGCCCTGGTAAATAGATTCGAAGTTGAAGTCTTTGGCAATCCCGACGATCTCGCGCTTCTCGCCCAATGCAGTCACCGTCTTGCCAAGGGGATCCTTCAGGCCCATCATCCGGATCGCTGTCTCGTTGAGGATGATCTCATGGTCTGCATTGGGATTCTGAGAAAAATAGCGCCCTTCTTTTAATTGAATGCCCATTGTTTCGAGAAAATTATAGCCCACTTCCAGGTTCGCAAACTCCATTCTGTATTGATCGGCAGTCCTGCCCGGCCATTCCATGCCATAAAACGAGCCATGGTCTCCCAATAGGTTGTGAAACTCGCCCGCGGCATTGACGACGCCGGGAATATTATTCAGCTGCTTTATAAAGGAAGAAGCGGAGGCAATGTTGGCAGAGTCGAATTTGAGGGGGATACCGAACTGGATGACCTCCTCGCGGTTATAGCCCGTGTCCCGGGATTGGATATAATCGATCTGCCGGTAGATCATCAGGACGCTGGCTATGAATACAACGGAGAGAGTGAATTGAAAAACGACCAATCCCTTTCTCGCCCATAATTCCCCCAGCGACGTACGGAGCGTCCCTTTCAGCACGGCCACGGGCCGGAAGGCGGAAAGATAAAAAGCAGGATAGCTGCCGGAGACGAGCCCGGTGAGCACCGTCATGCCCAGAATGGCGATGACCACGGGCGCTGCAAAAGACAACTGCAATTGCTTCCCGGTGATGTCGTTGAAGAGCGGCATCAGCAGTTTTGAAAGGAAAAGGGCCGCACCCAGGGAGAGAAAGCTGACCAGCAGCGATTCCCCGAGATATTGAATGACCAACGAAAGCCGGCCCGCGCCTACGACCTTCTTGATACCCACCTCTTTGGCCCGATGGGCGGCCCTTGCCGTCGACAGGTTCATGAAATTGATGCAGGCGATGAGGAGGATAAAGGCAGCGATGATGATGAACAGCCGGACATAAGTGATCCGTCCACCGCTCTGGACACCGTTCTCATAGTCGCTATACAGGTACCGGTCGCTGAATTTCGCCAGGAACAATTGGTCCGCCTGCCCTTTGGCCACTTTTTGCTGAACGAAGGGCGCGATCTGTTTGTCGACACCGGCCAGGTTCACGCCGGGCTTGACCAGGACAAACGTTTGCGGATCGGCATTGGTCCATTGCTGCAGCCAGTCCTTCTTCTCCAGCACAAGCGCATAATTGAACAACAGATCGAATTGCTCGGTCGCATTGGCGGGGTTGGGTTGAAAGATTCCGATGACGGCGAAGTCACCCGAAAGATCGAGCTGGTCATAGTGGATGATCTTCCCGATAATATCCTTTGTCGTCCCAAAGAGCGCCTGGGCGAACGGCTCGGAGATCGCCACCCCTTTTTTATTGGCGAATAATTGCCGCCGGTCGCCCTGCAGGAAAGGGCAGGAGAACACGCCGAAGTAGTTGCTATCGATGTATTGCGGTCGCGCTTTCAGCTTTTTATCGTCAACGCCGGCCACTCCGCCGGGGTTGAACCAGGAGGAAGGCAGGACCTCCGTTGCATTCTCCAGCGACGGCAGTTCCTTTTTCAGCGCCGCGGCCAGTATCCCCGGTGTCCCTCTTCCCACCATGATCCCACTCTCCGTCCTATGCCGGGTCATCACCTGGTAAAGCCGCGCATCATTGGAATTGTAATGCTCCATCGCCAGTTCATCGGCTACCCATAATCCGATGAGCAGCGTACAGGCCAGACCGACAGAAAGGCCCAAAATATTGATCAGGCTGAAGGACCGGTCCTTCAACAGGTTCCGCCAGGCGATCTTCAGGTAGTTTCTTAGCATACGGATACCGCTGCCACTATAATGCCCGTTTTTCAGCCGGCTGAATACCAATTCATTGGATTACTCCCTGGGAATTGTCGCTGTCCGGTATCGATACAACCGGTGTCCGCATCGCGTAGTAGGACGTGTTTTTCACTGTTTTATGAAACGAATAGATATTTTATATATATGTTTCTCTTTACACGATCTTTCTATTATCTTACCGCCAAATTCAATACCTCATGCCAAACCTCTACCCTGGCATTAAACCCGTAGTTGGTAATGGAAGACCGTGTGTCCTCCTGTTGATGAGCCTTTTCCTTCCCTTCTTTCTATTTGCACAACCCGTTATCACCGGCTTCAGCCCGCATTCCGGTCCCGTTGGTTCGACCGTGACCATTACCGGTACGAACTTCAGCCCCACCGCATCGGCAAACATCGTCTTTTTCGGATCGGTAAAAGCAAACGTTACGGCCGCCACAGCCACCTCGCTCACAGTTGCAGTACCCACCGGCGCCAGTTATCAGCCGCTGACGGTCACCACCGGCGGACTGACGGCTTTTGCGGCACAGCCCTTCGTCACGACCTTCAGTGACCCAGGTCAGTTTATGGCGGACGCCTTTTCCACGCGCAACGATATCCCTTCGGGGCAAACTCCGATGAGCGTTTTCAGCACGGATATCGACGGGGACGGCAAACCGGATATCGTGGTTGCCACCGGCGACGGCAATAGTATGGATATTTACCTGAACACGAGCACTCCCCAAAATATCTCTTTTACCCAGGTCGTCAGCGATCAGCTCCCTACCAGCTGGTATCCGTCCGCGATCACGGCCGGCGACCTCGACGGGGATGGCAAACCCGAGATCATCGTCGCCTGCTATCAATCCCCGAAATTAGCCATCTTCCGCAACACCAGTACGCCCGGCAATGTCTCCGTCGTCGCACCGACTGCCTACCAGGCCATCGGCAACTACACGCTCAGCCTCACCGTCGCGGATTGCAACGGCGACGGGAAACCGGAGATCGTCCTGGCCAGCGCCGCATCCAATTATGTCTCGATCTTTCCAAACAACAGCACTACCGGCAACCTGAGCCTGGGGACCCGCATGGACCTGCATCTTCCCTTGGGCACCACACCCAACACGGTCATCGCATCGGACCTGGATGGTGACGGCAGAACTGACCTGGCTTCGGTGAATTATGGCGCCAATACGGTGTCTGTCTTCCGCAATACGGGCCCCGTCGGCGGCACGCTGTCCTTTGCGGCCAACGTGGACTTCTCCGTTGGCGGCGGGGCAAACGACCTGGCCGTCGGCGATCTCGATGGGGACGGCAAACCGGACCTCGCCGTCGTCAACAACAGCGACGCCACCATCACCCTGCTGCAGAATGCCTGTACGCCCGGCAACATCAACTTTATCCGCGGAACCGATGTCCCGACGGGCACGATGAACCCCGGCAGCCCCCAGGCCTTGCGGTTAGGGGACTTCGATGGCGATGGCAAACCCGACATCGCAAGCGTCAACGAACTGGACCAATCCGTTTCGGTGCATCGCAATATCAGCACGGCCGGCGCTCCCGCCATCGACGTCAACGTCGACTATGCCGTGGGCAACCTGCCCTGGGGCCTGGCGATCGCCGATTACGACGGAGATGGACTACCGGACCTGGCGATCATCAACAACACCTCGAACACCATCAGTGTATTGCGGAATAAAGCGTCGATCGAAGCAAGCATCACGTCTTTTACGCCTACCTCGGGATCCAGCGGGACCGTGGTGTCCATCACCGGCGCCAACCTGAACGGAGCCACCGCCGTCAGCTTTGGTGGAGTCGCCGCCACTTCCTTCACGGTCAACTCGGCGACCAGCATTACGGCTACTGTCGGCGGCGGAGCTACGGGCGTGGTCACCGTCCTGACGCCCGCGGGTTCGGCCAGCCTTGGCACCTTTACCTATGGCGCGCCGACCCTGTCGATCACCAACTTCAACCCCACTTCCGGCGGCCCCGGTACCGTCGTCACGATCGACGGCTCGAATTTCACGGGGACGACCAGTGTCAGTCTTGGTGCATCACCCGCCGCCTCTTTCACCGTCGTCTCGGATAACCAGATCACAGCCGTCGTCGGCAACGGCAGCACCGGCGTTATCAGCGTCGCCGCCGGAACCAACAGCGGTCAGTCCACAGCGAGCTTTACCTATACTCCCCCGGCCATCAGCATCACTTCCTTCAGCCCTGTATCGGGTTCCAAAGGAGCTCCGGTGGTGATCAAAGGTCATGGCTTCCTAAACGCGGACAGCGTCTACTTCGGCAACGTATCCGCCTCCCGGATCACGATCACCGGGGATACTTCCATCACCGCCTATGTGGACAGCGGCGCCTCGGGGAGTGTCATCGTGGTCGGCCCGGGCGGCATGGATTCCAGGTCGGGCTTTACCTTTATCGACAATTCTCCGCCGCCACCGCCGCCATCCACGATCATCTCGATCACGTCTTTTAGCCCGGCAAGCGCAAAGACGGGCGATACCCTTCATATCCGGGGAACCAACCTCAGCACGGCCAACGCCGTCACGCTGGGCGGCACGAATGCCCAGTTCCAGGCGCTCTCCGACTCTACGCTGATCGCCATTGTCGGCGCGGGTTCGACCGGCGCCGTATTGGTCGCCAATAGTACCAATGCCGATTCACTGCTCCTGTTCACTTTCTTATATGACACGACAAAGCAGAGCGCCCCGGGGGCGTTCCAGCTGATCCAGTTCAGTGGTTCATTATCGGGTAGCAATGATCCCAAGCTCCAGTGGCAGGTGAAGAATGACGCAGGCATTTCGTACTATGCCGTAGAACGCAGCGGCGACAGCATCCTGTTCAACGTCGTGGGCACGGTCAGGTCAATGCGGAGCAACGGGGTTAGCCATACCTATACGTATACGGATGCCGATGCAGTCACGGGCACCAATTGGTACCGCCTGAAGATGCAGGATACTACCGCGTCATATACCTATAGCAAAAAGATCAGGGTCCAGCCTGCGAGCCAGGACATGCCGGTCTATCCCAACCCGGTCAAATATGGGTTCTTTTATCTCGATGTACCGGATGTCAACGACGCCTCGCAGATCCAGCTGGTCGATATGGCCGGGAAGGTGCTCCAGTCCGTCAAGGTTGCGCCGGGGATCACGCAGGTCCGCGTCAACGTTCCTGGTCTGTCGGCGGGAACCTACCGGGTCGGGTGGACGAATGGGAAACGGACGGCATCAACGACGATACTCGTACTATAGGGACCATTTCCAGTTGAGCACCTCCGGCAAATCGATGCCCTCCTCGCGGATATAGTTCCGGTGGCGGATGCGCATATCCTGCATCTCCTGGTTGAGATAGGCCGCCCGCTGCCCCAGTTGGGGTAAGCGGTTGACGACATCCATCACCAGGTGAAAGCGATCCATATCGTTGAGAACGGTCATATCGAACGGCGTGGTGATGGTTCCCTCTTCCTTATATCCCCTGACATGAATGTTACCATGGTTGGTGCGCCGGTAGGTAAGCCGGTGGATCAGCCAGGGATAACCGTGATAGGCGAAGATCACGGGCTTGTCGACGGTAAACAGCAGGTCGAACCCGGCATCGCTGAGCCCATGCGGATGCTCGGTCTGCGGCTGCAGCTTCATCAGGTCGACCACGTTCACCATCCGGATGCGCAGATCGGGCAGCCGGCTGCGCAGGATCGAGATGGCAGCCAGGATCTCGAGCGTAGGCACATCGCCGGCGGCTACCATCACGACGTCGGGCTCCGAATCCTGGTCGTTGCTCGCCCATCCCCAGATACCGACGCCCTTGGTGCAATGCAACACCGCCTCATCCATCGTCAGCCATTGCGGTGCAGGATGCTTGCCCGCAACGATGACGTTCACATAGTGCCGGCTGCGCAGACAATGGTCCATCGTCGAAAGCAGACAATTGGCATCGGGCGGGAGATAGACCCGCACGACCTCCGCCTTCTTGTTGACGACATGATCGATGAATCCGGGGTCCTGGTGGGTAAAGCCGTTGTGATCCTGCCGCCAGACATGCGACGCCAACAGATAGTTCAACGAGGATATCTTTCGGCGCCAGGGAATGTCGAGGGTCACCTTCAGCCATTTCGCGTGTTGGTTGAACATGCTGTCGACAATATGGATAAAAGCTTCGTAGCTGTTGAAGATGCCGTGCCGTCCCGTCAGCAGGTAGCCTTCCAGCCAACCTTCGCACTGATGTTCGCTCAGCACTTCCATCACCCGGCCATCACCGGCCAGCCACTGATCCTGGGGAAGGATAGGCTCCTCCCATTGCCGGTTGGTAACCTTGAAAACAGCGTCCAGTTTGTTGGACACGGTCTCGTCGGGACCGAAGATGCGGAAATTGCGTTCTTCCTCATTATAGCGGATGACATCGGCCAGGTACGTTCCCAGCACGGTGGTGTCGGAGGCCTTCATCGATCCGTGATCACCCACCGCGACGGCATATTGCCGGAAATCGGGTAGTTTCAGCTGCTTCAGCAGGAGCCCGCCATTCGCATGCGGGTTAGCCCCCATCCGCCGCGATCCATCCGGCGCAAGCCCGGCCAGCTCCGGGACAAGGGTCCCCCGATCATCGAAAAGTTCCCAGGGCCGGTAGCTTCTCATCCATTCCTCCAGCAACTTCAAATGCGCAGGATTCGTGGCCGGATCGGTGATGGGCACCTGGTGACTGCGGAACGATCCCTCCACCGGCAGACCATCCAGCATCTTCGGTCCCGTCCAGCCTTTCGGCGATCGCAGGACCAACATCGGCCAGCGCGGCCGTTCACCCGTGCCGTTCTCCCGCGACGCGGTATCCCGGATGATCCGGATATTTTCAATGATCGAATCGAGCGTGACCGCCATGGTCCGGTGCATCGCCTCCGGTTCGTCGCCTTCGACAAAATAGGGCTGCCAGCCATAGCCCGTCATCAGCTGTTCCAGCTCGTTCCGCGTCATCCTCGCAAGTACTGTGGGATTGGCGATCTTATACCCGTTCAGATGCAGAATGGGTAACACCGTTCCATCCGTTACGGGGTTCAGGAATTTATTCGAATGCCAGGCCGTCGCCAACGCGCCCGTCTCCGCTTCGCCGTCACCGATGACACAGGCGACCGTGAGCCCGGGATTATCGAAGACGGCGCCAAATGCATGGCTGAGCGAATAGCCCAGCTCCCCGCCCTCATGAATGGAACCCGGGCATTCAGGCGATACATGACTGGGTATCCCGCCCGGGAAGGAGAATTGCCTGAACAGTTTTTGCAGCCCCGCCTCGTCGCGGCTGATATTGGGGTAGACTTCACTATAGGTGCCTTCCAGGTAAGTATTGGCGACCAACGCAGGACCGCCATGACCCGGACCCGAAATATAGATCATGTCCAGGTCGTATTGCCGGATGAGCCGGTTGAGATGCACATAGATGAAATTCTGCCCGGGTGTCGTACCCCAATGCCCCAGCAGCATGTGCTTGATGTGTTCGGGCGCCAGCGGGTCACGCAACAGGGGATTGCCTTTCAAATAGATCTGCCCCACGGACAGATAGTTTGCCGCCCGCCAGTAGGCATCCATCCGGTTCAGCATTTCCGCGGAAAGAACATCCATCGGATGCGTCAGGTTTTGCGTTGTCATAAAAAATGTTTAACGGTTCTTGCAATGATCGATTCTTCATCCGTAGGAATGGCATAGACTCCCACCCGGGTGTCCTCGCAGGAGAGAAAAAGATGGTTGTTGGCGTTCGCGCGCTGGTCCAGCTGGATGCCCAGCCAGCCGAGCCCGGAACAGATGCGGCTTCGGACAGCCGCCGACCGTTCCCCGATGCCGCCGGTGAACACAAGGGTATCGAGCCCGCCCAGCACGGCGCAGTAGGCGCCGATGGTCTTCTTCACCTGGTAGCAAAAAAGCGCCACGGCCTCCGCCGCCCGGGGATCCGTACTTTCCTTCTCCAGCAGGTCCTGCATGTCCGGGCTGGTCGCCGATACACCCAGCAACCCGCACTCTTTGTTGATCAGGTGACTGAGCCGGCCCGCATCGAGTTTTTCCCGGTCCGTCAGCCACCAGAGAACGCCGGGGTCGAGATCGCCCGGCCGGGTCCCCATCATGATCCCGCCGGCCGGCGTGAATCCCATCGTGGTATCGATGCTGCGGCCATCTTTTACCGCCGCAAGGCTGGCCCCGTTGCCCAGGTGCGCGAGGATCACGGACCCGCCGGCAACCGGGGCCCCGGCAATCCGCGTCAGCTCCTCTAAGATATAAGTGTACGACAGGCCATGAAAACCGTAGCGCTGCACACCGGCTTCCGAATAGCGGCGGGGGATCGGCAACTGCCGCGCCACCTGCGGCAGGGTGCTATGAAAAGCGGTGTCGAAACAGGCAATCTGCGGGATGTGCGGACGGTGTTCGCGAAAGATGCGGATCAGCTCGATCTCGCCGGGAAGATGATCGGGATCGTAGGAGCTGATCCGACGCAGATCGTCCAGCAGGGCATCGTCGACCCTGGCAGCCTGCCGGTGCTGAAGACCATGCACGACGCGGTGCCCTACCCCCGCCAGCGGCAGCACCCCCTCCTGTTGTTCCAGCCAACCGGCCAGGAAGAGTGCCGCCCCGGGGACGCCTTCCGCCTTGACCGGGATCTTCCCGTTCGTATTGTTTCGATTATCCGTAAACGTTAGCTCCGCATCGGGAAGCCCGATCCGCGTGATCTTGCCGGAAAGCCATCTGACGGGCGGCTCATCGCCGGTATACAGGGAAAACTTGATACTGGATGATCCGCCGTTGACAGCCAGAATATTTTTATTTCCCGTATTCATTATTTACTTAAAGTTAGCTACCTTGTACCGTTGTTCAGACGGATTGCGACCATATTATTGTTAACATTTCTGCTGTTTAATTGGGTAGGATACTGGCTATTGATCTCCTGGTATGAAAACCGGGAATCGGTGGGTTGGGAATCACGGCTTGATCACCGGCAATATGACCCCGACCAGCTGGTTCTTTTCAAGGTGTCTGCCGCATCAGTGCCTTACTCTACGGCCTCCGCAGGCTTCGAACGGGCCGACGGCGAATTGCAGGTCGGCAATATCCACTACAGATATGTGTTGAAAAGGTTGTACAACGATTCCGTCGAATTTCTTTGCCTTCGCGATGCGGGAAACGGCCGTATCCAGCACGCAAAAAGCGAGATCATCCATCTGGCCCTCGATGCGCCCGACGGAAACAATCACGGCAAATCCTCGCCCGCCGGAAAGAACTCTTCGCCGCTATTGACCATCTTTTATCAGCAGATTCCCGCCTGGGACATCTGCAATTTTCCTGCCCGCGAAATCAGCACGAGGACCGATCGGGTCCTTCCACTTTGTCCCGGTCATGTACGCACGGGCTGGCAACCGCCCAGGATGAGTTAGATCCAGCCTTGTCCCATTCAAGACATTCTATTTTTGATTAACCTTTGTTTCAATAATGAACCGTATTTCCGTATTCGCCTTCGTGGCGATCTTCTTTTCCGCATGCAACACCAAACACGATTACGATAAGATCTTCAAGGATCCTAATCTCTATTGCAACACCGTCCATGAACTGAACACGGTCGTCATGGGCAATAACTTCGGCCCCATCGTCGCCTCCCGCAACTACCTCTATGCCGCCGTTGCCGGCTATGAAGTGATTGCCGCGGGCTATCCCGACCATTGGGCCTCCCTTTCCGGCCAGGTCCATGGCCTCGGACCCATCCCCAAACCCGACACCACGACCCATAAGATCGATTTTGAGCTCGCCGCCCTGCTGGCCTACTGTAAGCTGGGCGAGGCGGTGACCTTCCCCGAAGGAAGTATGCGCGCGTATGTAGACAGCCTGAAAAAGATGGCGACCGACCACGGCATGCCTTCCGACATGCTGAAGGCTTCCATCGAATACGCAGACACCGTGTCCGCTGCTATCAAGGCATGGTCGAAAAAAGATCACTATGCTGAAACCCGCGGCGCCCCCGAATACATGGTCTATGACTCTCCGGGCAGATGGAAACCGACGCCTCCCGCCTATTCCCCGGCCATGGAACCCCACTGGAGTGAGATCCGCTACGTCGCCATGGACAGCGTCCGCCAGTTCATGCCCCATCCCCCCTATCCTTTCAACGTCACCGACCCAAAATCGCTCTATTATCGCGAGGTAAAGCTGAGCCAGAATATAGTCGACAGCCTCACGCCCGAAGAGGCCTGGATCGCCGATTTCTGGGATGACAATCCCTTTAAATTGAATGTCTCCGGTCACCTGATGTTCGGCACGAAAAAATTCTCGCCTGCCGGCCATTGGATGGGCATCACGGGCATCGCCGCGCAAAAGGCCGGCGCCGATTTCCCGACAACCGTCGCCGCATATGCAAAAACGTCCATCGCCCTTTTCGACGCGTTTATCCAATGCTGGAATATCAAATTCACTTACAACACCCTGCGGCCCGAGACGGCTATCAACCAGTATTTCGATGCCAACTGGCGGCCGCATCTCCAGACCCCGCCCTTCCCCGAATACACCTGCGGGCACTGTACGATCTCGGCCTCGGCGGCAGAGACACTGACCAGCATCTTCGGGGATAACTTCGCCTACACCGACACGACGGAGCTCGAGTTCGGCATCAAAAGCCGCAGTTTCACCTCCTTCCGGCAAGCCGCTGATGAGACCGCGAAGTCCCGCTTCTATGGCGGTATCCATTACAAATACTCCTGCGATGTCAGCCACGACATGGGAAATGACATCGGCGACCTGGTCGCCGACCGGATCAAAATGAAGAAATAAAAGCGAACCCCACCAAATGGTGGGGTTTTTTCATTGTAAAGCGAACGCATAATATTTACCACCAAACGGCCCACCCCGGCCCCCGCCATCGGCAATGGCGATATATTGTTTCCCATCCACCGAATAGGTAATAGGCGTCGAATAAGCGCCCGCCGGAAATTGATATTCCCAGAGGACCTTGCCCGTCTTCGGATCAAAAGCGCGGAACTTGCCGTCCCGGGTACCGGCAATGAAAAGCAAGCCGCCGGCCGTAACCAGTGGCCCACCGTAGGATTCAGAACCGGTAGCCGGTATCCCTTTTTTCACCAGCTCTGGATACTCGCCCAACGGTACCCGCCATAAATAGTCGCCCGTATTCAGGTCTATCGCATTGAGCGTTCCCCACGGCGGCCGTGTAGCGGGATAGCCATCGGCATCGGTAAAATTCTTCCACACCTTGATGACATACGCCTCCGAAGAAGCTTTAGCTTCTTCGGAGGGAGCGTGCTCATTCTTCTCCGGCATCGCCCAGGGCCGCAGCAGGTAATCCGCTATCGCCTTCCTGTCCCCGGCCGAAAGCGTCGGAAAAGACGGCATCTTGCCACTGCCCGTAGCGATCAGCCGCTGTATATCCTCCATCCCTCGTTTGGTTCGCGTCAGATCGGGGAATTGGTTGGGAACACCCCTTCTGTCCCGCCCATGACAGGCAGAGCAATTCGTCATATACAACGCATTGCCGCGGGAGACATTGGCCAGCGCCTTCTCCCAATCGGCAAGCGAGAACAGCTGAAGGTCCCAGAAACCCTCATTGGCATTCTGGTAGAGGATGCCGTTGGGATCGGTCGCATTCCCGCCCCATTCCGCCCCGCCGCTGTATCCCAATAACAAGGTCCCCGTCGTATCGGGCGGCAGGAACTTGTTGTAGGGACGTTTTATCTCGCGGAAGCGCTTCTCCACGAATGCATGCGCCTCCGGTGTGAGCGTGGTCAGATCGGAGTCCGCCAATGTCTGCCGCGACAAAGGCGCCGGTTTTAGCGGGTATCGCTGCGTGGGCCAGGGATGCTCTCCCGGCAACCCGTCGACGGGTACGGCGCGCTCCTCCACCGCGAACAGGCTCTTGCCGCTGTCCCTGTCCAGCACATACACCTGCCCATCCTTAGTGGTCTGCACAAGAGCATCCACGGACTTTCCATTATGCCTGACCGTAACAAGGTTCGGCGGACAGGGAATATCGCGATCCCAGAGATCATGGTGCACGGTCTGATAATACCAGGCCAGCCTGCCCGTCTCCGCATGAACGGCGACGATACAATTGGCAAAGAGGTTCTCACCCGCTCTTGCCCCGCCATAGAAATCCACAGAAGGACTGCCCGTCCCAAAAAAGACGAGGCCCCGTCGCTCATCCACGACGAGGCCGCCCCAGCAATTGGCGCCGCCTATCTTTCGATAGGCATCAGGTGGCCAGGTCTCATACCCCTCTTCCCCCGGACGCGGGATCGTATGGAATACCCATTTCAGTCGTCCCGTCGGGATATCGAAGCCCCGTACATCGCCCGGCGCAGCGTCCCCTCCCTCGGAAACACTGCTGCCGACAACGAGTATATTCTTATAGATCACTCCCGGCGTCGTGGCAGTGACCATTAAATTATCGACAGGATGCCCAAGTCCCTCACCAAGTCCTTCATGCAGATCGACAATACCGTTCTTGCCAAAACTATTCACCAATTTCCCGGTGGCAGCATCGATCGCATACAGATTCGAACCCGCACTATAGAGGATCCGCTTATCTGATCCTTGTTCCCAATACAGCACTCCACGGTTGGTGTTGAATCGCATTCGCTCATATGGCGCCGAAAATTTCCAGATCGGTTTTCCATTGCCGGCATTGACCGCGAAGAGTCCCAGCGCGGGGCCCGTGCCATAGAGCACCCCATCCACGACGATCGGCTGGCATTGTATCTCATGCCCCCGGTCATTGCTGTCCGCATCCTCCGCCGCATCGTAGGTCCAGGCAACCGCCAGCCGGCTGACATTTTGTGCGTTGATCTGGTCCAACGGAGAATACCGGTTCCCCGCCTTGTTCCCGCCATAGGCGGGCCAATTGACGCCCACGCTTCCATCATAAGAATGGGCCGCACGGCCACACCCCACGAGCAGCACCAGGCCCGCAACCACCGCCACGGCGCCCGTAACCGCTCCACCACCTCTGCGCTCCCGATCCTCCGGCGGCTTCCGATGCCAATAGGAAGCAAGTAAAGATCCCGTCGTATTCATCAGGGGTCCGAATATAGCCGGCGCCAGCCCTACCGTTGCGATCTTGCCCAATCCCTTGGCAAGACCCGAGGCCAGACCCGCATTCTGCATTCCGACCTCGATAGCCATCGTCCGGCAATCCCTTTCACTCAACCGGAACACCCGGCCCGACCAATACCCCAGGCAATACCCTAGCAGGTTATGCGTCAGCACGATCAGGATCAGCAACGGACCGATCGTCAGCAGGCTGCTGCGCCCGGCAGCCGTAATGATCGTAATGATCAGGGCGATGGCGGCCATCGAAACCTTCGGCATCGCCTTATCCAGCCATTTGGCCTTGCCATGGAGGAAATGATTGAAGACCAACCCCGCACCAATCGGGATGATCACCATCTTCATAATGTCCCAGGTCATCGCCGCGACATCGACATGGATCATCTGTCCGGCCAACAGCCCCATCAACCGCGGCGTCAACAGCGGCGACAATAAGGTCGAAATCGCCGTCAGCGTCACCGAAAGCGCCAGGTTGGCCTGCGCCAGGTAAGAGATGACATTGGATGCAAGCCCGTTCGGCGAACAGCCGACAAGAATGATCCCCGCGGCGACCTCGGGAGGTAACCCGCTGATGCTCGCCAGCGTATAGCCCAACAACGGCATGATGATATAATGACTGCAAACGCCGATGATAACACCCTTGGGCTGTTTGATAACCCCGGCAAAATCATGAACGCTCATCGAAGTCCCCATCCCGAACATGATGATCTGCAACAACGGGGTGATCAGCCCGGCCAGCTTGTAGCCGCCGATCTCTGTGAAATATTTCGGAAAACAAAGCGAGATGATCACCGCGATGATGATCACGAACGTGTACGTAAGATCTTTCCTTTTCATATGGCTTTTAACTGAATACCCTGTCGTGACTGCGCAGATCGTTCCATTCGGGGGTCGGCGCAAAATAGCTTTTATCCCTGGCTGTAAGATGCTTTCTCACTTCGTCGTCGTTCAATTCGATCCCCAGCCCCGGCGCGGTCAGCGGGACATTGGCAAACCCCTTCGTGATCAGGGCGCGGCCATCCGTGGTCTTCACCAGGTTCTCCCACCATGGAACATCGATGGAATGGTGCTCCAGCGCCAGGAAATTCTGCGTGGCGGCGGCGCAATGCACGTTGGCCATAAAACTCACCGGCGTACCGGCCTGGTGCATCGCCATCGCGATCCCATGCTCCTCGGCATAATCCCCGATATGCTTGGTCTCGAGCAATCCCCCGCTGCTGACAAGGTCGGGATGGATGATATCGACGGCATGATTGTCGATCAGCGGCTTGAAATTCTTCAACAGGTAGATATCCTCCCCGGTAAGCGTAGGCGTCTCGAGGGCGTCGGTGATGGTCTTCCATTGATCGGTCCGCTCCCAGGACACGATATCCTCCAGCCAGGCCAGCCGGTACTTCTCCAGCGCCCTGCCCAGCCGGATGCCGTTATTGAGATCGAAATGCCCGTAATGATCTGTCGACAGGGGAATAGTATACCCTACCATGCTCCGGACATTGTCCACGATCTTCGTCAGCTCTTCGAATCCCTTATCGGTAATTTGGATCTGGGTAAAAGGATGCTCGGCATTCGCGTAGGACATATAGTCGCCCTGCCATTGATTAAGGGTCGGCCCCCAGAAATCGGCGTTGACCAGCGCGCCGGGGATATCCTTGATCTCCCCGATGCCGAGGTCCATCTTCAGCCAGGTATAACCCTGCTCCTCGAGCCGGTAGCGGATCAGCTTTCGCTGCTCTTCAGGTGATTTCGCCTCGGGCGTATCGGCATACAGGCGGATCTTGTCCCGGTAACGGCCGCCCAACAGCTGCCAGGCCGGAACATTGTAGGCCTTGCCGCAGAGGTCCCATAAGGCCATCTCAACGCCGCAGACCCCGCCCGCTTGGCGGCTGGGCCCGCCGAATTGCCGGATCATCTTGAAGATCATCTCCACGTTGCAGGGATTCTGCCCCAGGATACGGCTCTTCAGCATCAACGCATAGCGCTCGTCCGCCCCATCCCGGACCTCCCCAAGACCATAGATACCCTGGTTGGTATCGATCCGGAGGATGGCCGTTCGGCCAACGTTCTGTACGACTGCATAGCGCATATCGGTGATCTTTAGATCGGAGGGCGCCGAAGCGCGCCGGACGTTCCGCGTGGTATGCGCCAGGCGGTCCTCAAAGGAAAAACGGTCCAGCCCGCTGAACGCAAGCCCACCCAGGGCGGCGTTCTTCAGGAAGCTTCTTTTATCCATGTCTTTAATAATTACGTTCCTTAAGATAGTCATCCAGCTCTTTCCTCGTCATCGGCAGCTTGCCCGGATAATGGTTCAGCCAGTCCAGGAAATCCTTTTTGATGTCTTCCGTCCACTCGCTGTCGATCTGCCCGGTGAGATATTTCTTTTCCCGAAGACGCTGATGACCAAACTCATCCCGTAGCTGCGTCACCTCGGACGTGATCACCACTTCCTGGCACAGAAAGGCCGGGACGAAAATGACCCCGAACTTGTTGGCCAGCACGACATCGCCCGGCAATACGGTCGCCCTGCCGACCCGGATCGGCTGGTTGATGCTGCTAAGCATCATCTGCTGGATATAGGAGGGATCGGAGCCCTTGACCCAACCGTTAAAACCCTTGATCTCGCTCAGGCCGGCCATGTCCCGCACGCTCCCATAAAAGATCACGCCGCGGTGCGAATGCGCATAAATGGAGTTGCCCAGGTTATCCCCGATCAGCGTACCATCCGCCATCTTCTCATAGCTATCGGCAACATACACGTCCCCATCCACCAGGATATCGATCGGCCAGCTGTTTGTCCCCCCATGCTGACCCCGCCCCTCGGCCTTCCCCTCCGCCTTGATCACATCGGCGAAATCGGGCCGCAACGGCATATACTGGGCCGTCACCACCCGCCCCGTCATAGCGCTGTCAGGGTTGATCACCTGCCAGTTGCCTTCGAATTGGTTCTGATACCCCCTGTTCCGCAAAACGCCCCAGACATCTTCCAGCCCGAGGTTTTTCAGGCGCTGCAGCAGCTCATCGGACACTTTCGGCCTGCCATCGGGAAACCGCTCGCCCTTCCACTGGGAAGTAAGCGCCTTGATATACTCGGGTGTCGCCGCCACCGTCTGAGCCTCGATGCTAAAACTGTTAAAAAGAATAAGCGCGGAAAAGAGAAGCCGTTTGTTCATATGCTGTGCGATTGTTTACTGACTGCTTCCATCAGCCCCCGGATATAGCCGTTGGCATAAAGGGTGCCGATGGTGCTATAGCCGGGGAAGGAATTGCTGTCCTCGGCCATCGTGGGTACATGATCCGGGCGTATCGGCCCCCGGAAGCCGGTCTCGTAATAGGCCTTCATCGCTTCATACATGTCGATCTGCCCCTCGTCGTGAAAGGTCTCTTCAAATTTATATTTTCCTCCCCGAACATTGCGAAAATGTACAAAGTGAATCACTTTCCGCTTGCCGAATTCCCGGACAAGGCTGGGAATATCGGCTCCCATCAGCGAAAAATTGCCCTGGCACATCGTGATCCCGTTGCTGGGACTGGGATAGATATCCAGCATCCGCTTGAAATTCTCCACAGTTGTCATGATTCTGGAAATTCCCCTTATCTCATCCACCTGCGGATCGTCCGGGTGCATCGCCAGCTTGATCCCCGCCTTCTCGGCCTCGGGGATCACCGCCTTCAGAAAATATTCGAGGGTCTTCCATAATTGTTCCTTGGGAACGACGCCATATTGTGTCGGCGGCAGGTCCTTCGCCGCATCGTTGTCAAAGGCGGTGACCAACGCTCCGCCCCTTCCCTTTTTCGCGTTGTCGGTCCGGTACCACCCGATCACCGGCATCCAGTTGTAACAGATAGTGTCGATACCCACCTTCGACAGATTGTGCATGAACGCTATGAAGTTGGCGATCTCCTCATCCCTCCCTTCCAATCCCAGCTTCGTCTTCTCTCCCAACGCCGGCGGTCCCTCGACGACGGTCATCTTCAGTCCCTGGTTGTCCCAGGCATTTTTCACTGCCTGCACGGCAGCCAGCTCCCAGGGCTTCACCTCGTTCAATCCCACCATGCGGGGATTGATCCCGCCCACCGCACCCAACACATCCATCTGGCGGCATAAGGCGATCTTATGCTGGTTGAACCCGTCGAAATAGGCCTCCGACATCTGCATACCCGCATCACGTATGACCGGTGATATTCTTCCGGGAACGTTTGCGTACTCTCCGGAAACGCTCGCGTTTCCCCCCGGAACCGCCAATGCAGACACTGCCAATGCGGAATTACGAATGAACTCTCTCCGGTTTGCTTTCATGTGCGAAATTTTCTTAAAGATAATTGCAAAAAAATTGCAAACCATTCTCACTAAGAAATGGATAAAATAGTATTACGCCGATTGCAAATAACTTTCGAATTTTAATCCGTCAACTTAACAATTAAACTCAGCTTGCTTATGCCAAAACACTCCTGCCATTCAGGTGCGGGGAATGTCTTGCTTCGACTGCTACTTCCTCTTCTGTCAACTTCCCTGCTGATCTTTCTCACCCACAACACCGTTCTTGGCCAGGCAAGGCCCGTCACCGGCAAGGTAATCGCCAACGAGAACGGAAGCGATCTTGCCGGAGCGACCATAAAGGTAAAGGGATCGCCGACAACAGTGGTGACTGCAGCAGATGGAACTTTCACGATCAATGCCGGACCGCATGACGTATTGTCTATCAGCTCAGTTGGTTACTCGTCCATCGATATCCCGGTGGACAACCGGACCACGATAACGATCAGCCTCATCCCCGATCCGCGTTCTTTACAAGGGGTGGTGGTGATCGGTTATGGGATCGCCAAACGCAAAGACCTGACAGGCTCCGTCAGCAGCGTGAATGCCGAACAGATCGGCAAAGTACCCATCACCTCGCCCGAACAAGCCCTGCAAGGCCGCGCGGCAGGCGTACAGGTCATCAACAACGATGCTTCACCCGGCGGTAACACCAGCGTGCTGATCCGCGGCGTCGGAAGTCTCGCCAGCGGCGGCAACAAGCCGCTGTATGTCATCGACGGCTATCCCACCACCGACGGGATCAACAACATCAATCCCAATGACATCGCTACGATCGATGTACTCAAGGATGCCTCCGCCACGGCCGTATATGGTATCCGTGCGGCCAACGGGGTCGTGATCGTCACGACCAAAAAAGGATTGAAAGGCAAAACACAGGTGTCCTTCGATATGTACGAGACCGTCCAATCCAAACCAAAGGAATACAAACTCCTGAACGCCCGGCAATGGGCGACCCTGTCCAACGAGGTGGAAGCCGCCGACTCGACCCATACCTATCACGGATTGGCAATATGGCATACACCCGACCAACTGCACAACGTAGATTGGCAGAATGCGCTCTATCAGACGGGCCTGACGCAAAACTACAGCATCGCCATCCGGGGAGGTAATGATAAGGCCCAGTCCGCCCTGTCCATTGGATACTACGATCAGAAAGGCATCGCCGATCGCAGTTACTTTAAGAGACTTACTGCCGGGTTGAACCTGGATTACCAACCCGCGAAATGGCTTAAATCCTCGACCAGCGTAAAATATACCTACCAGGATGCCGTCAATCCCTATTCGGTCGGCTCCGGTACGATGGGATCGCTCTTCCAACTGGTGACCAACCCGCCCACGCTGGACAGCGGGAATCGTGCTACCTACCAGATCAAAGACGGCAAGGGCAACTACGGCTTCTACAACCCGGTTAACTCCAATGTCTTCAAGTTCAACAATGTCATCTACACCGTCGAAACGAACGAGTATAAGAACATCACCAACTTCGTATTGGCCAACACCTCGCTCGAAGTGACACCGTTTGACGGACTTCATCTCAAGACCAACGCCGGGTTGAATATCAGCGACAATTCAAGTTCCTTCTTCCAACCCCAGGATAACCGGGCAAGCCTCCAATACCCCGGTTCGATCATTCAGGCGGCCAATTACCACCAGGGAATGAATAATACCTTCGAATGGCTTTGGGAAAACACCATCGCCTACGATCACACCTTCGGCAGGCATCAAATAAACTTCGTAGGCGGCGTTTCCGCGCAGAAGAACACCAATACCCTGATGGGCGCCGGCGGCATCCCACCCAACAGCGGCATCCGCGATCTCGGTCAGCTGACCAACCTCACCTTTGACAAATACGGCAACGGCCAGCAGATCTGGACCCTGGCCTCCGAATTTGCACGGCTGACCTATCAATATGACGACAAATATATTGTCACCGGTACCATCCGGCGGGATGGGTCCTCGAAATTCGATACCGGCCACCAGTACGGCGTCTTCCCCTCCGGAGCCATCGCCTGGAAGATAAAGAATGAATCCTTTTTACAACCCGTCAACTGGCTGTCCGACCTGAAACTGCGCGGCAGCTATGGCGAAGTGGGTAACCAGAGCGCGATCGGCCTTTTCCAATATGCCGCCCTCTACTCCGGCTATTTCCCCTCAAACCTGAACGGGAACGGGAACGATAACCTGGGGTATCCATTCAACAAAGTCTATCAGAACGGTATCGCCCAGACCCAGCCTGCCAATCCCAACCTGAAATGGGAAACGGATGTCCAGACGGACATCGGTCTGGACGCCGCCTTCCTCGATGGAGCCCTCACGTTCACGGCCGATTGGTTCAACCGGAATTCAAGGGACTTTTTGCTGACACTCGCGGCGCCTGCACAGACGGGATACAACTTTATCACACGCAACGTCGGTAGCATGAACAATAAAGGGTTCGAATTCGCCGCCAGCTACCGTGGCAACAAAGGAAAGGACTTTCAATACGGGATCACCGCGACGGTGTCCGCGATCCGGAATAAATTGACCAGTATCACTTCCGGAACCAGCTTTGTTTCCAATTTTGGCGGACTTACGCTGACAGGCCAGGGATGGGATGAGTTTTCGCGATCTTACGTAGGAGGTCCGGTCGGTGAGTTCTATGGCTATAAATCCGCAGGCATCTTCCAATCGCAGGCGGATATCAACGCCCTGAATGCAAAGGCTCCCGGCGGCATTTACTACCGGGCCGCCACATCTCCCGGGGACCGTCGTTTTGTCGACATCAACCATGATGGTTTGGTCAACGCCGACAGCGATCGGGTACCCCTCGGCAATCCGCAACCCAAGTTCTTTGGCGGTCTGAATCTTGACGCCTCCTGGAAGTCCTGGGACATCAACCTGTACTTCTATGGAGTATTTGGCAACAAGATCCTCAACTATATCGAAAGCGATCTGGAGAGCTTCCAGAAACGCGGTTCGGAAGGTGTCGAGAACGTCAGCCAGGATTTTTATAACAATCACTGGACGCCGGCGCACCCTTCCAACAAATATACAAGAGCTCTTGCCACCGACGACAACACCCTCAACAGCGTGCCCAACAGCGCTTTCGTCGAGAACGGGAGCTTCCTGAAACTGAAGAACCTGACCATCGGCTATACCTTACCGGAAGCGCTGGCAAGACGGATGTCGCTGTCCAGGCTCAGACTGTATTTTTCGACACAGAACGTATTCGTGATCACAAAGTACACCGGTCTGGATCCGGAGATCGGGATACAGTTCGGCAACGCCACTCAGAACGGTGTCGATAACGGTACCTATCCGCCATCGAGGTCATTCACCTTTGGTCTCAATGTTAGCTTTTAATAAAAGATTGAAAACCCAGCGATATGAAAAAATGGAAAATAGTTGTCATCATAGCCGCCTTTAGCGGAATTCTGGTTGCAGTAGCCTGCAAACGAAGTTTCCTGGCACAGAAAAGCACCTTCCAAGGTACCGCGGAAGGCACGTTCAACACTCCCTCGGATGTGATCTCCCTGGTAAACGCCATTTACGACACCTACCAGAACAGCGATCTGCTGAAGAAATGCATCTGGTACCGGGCCAATTTCGGAACCCATGACTTCTTCAACTGGGGCGGCGACGTGTTCTGGAACAACTACCAGATCCCGGCCACCTTCGGCGGTCTCACCACCTTCTGGAACCAGTCCTATATCGGCATCGCCAGAGCCAATTCCGCCTTCGCGGTTATCAGCGATGCGGAAAAACGGTCGATCATCGACGGCGGCCTGGCTAACCGGTTGAGAGGCGAGGCCTTTTTCCTGCGGGGCATGACCTATTACTACCTGGCCGCTTCATTTGGCGGCGTACCGCTGGAAGTGGATACCAGCTCGAAAATAAACCTGGGCCTCCGGCCCCGATCGACGCGGGACTCCGTATTCCAGCGTGTTGTTGCCGACATGCAGCTGGCCGAAGGCCTGCTGTTGTCGAAAACGGCGTTGTCGGGAGCGGACCTCGGCCGCGCGACAAAGGGCGCCGCTTACGCCTACGAAGGCGCCGCCAGGATGTGGCTGAAGGACTATTCCGGTGCGTTGACGGCATTCAATAATCCTGAATTCAACAACTATCATCTGTTGCCCAATTTTGCCGACGTAAATGAATACGACCACCAGAACAGTGACGAATCGCTGTTCGAAGTGCAGTTCGAGAAGAAGTCCGGCGACCCACAGGATTGGAATGGAAGCTGGAACCCGCCCGGCGGGGAGATCGCGTGGATCGATGACTTCAGCTGGCCACAGGAGCTCACCGGTCAGGGCTATGACTACGGCAACCCCGCGCTCTGGCAGTCTTATCAGCACGGCGACAAACGCAAGCTGCTGACCATTTGCGGCCCCGGCGACACCCTGGCCAGTCCGGGCATCGTCAAGGCTCTAGGCGGATTAAAGGGATACTACCAGGTGCAGCAGGGTTTTAAAGCCGGCAATCCCATCTACAAAGCCGACAACGGCGACACCCTCAATACCGTGGGCACCCTCACCCGCCCCTGGTACGGAGATGATAAAGGCCGAAGCGGTTACTATTGCGCAAAGAAATGGCGGGACCCCAATCTCACCGGCGGCAATACCAATTCCCAGGGACAAAGCAATCTCTTCGGCGATCAGAACCAGATCCTCATGCGCTATGCCGAGGTGATCCTGTCCCGGGCCGAATGCAAGGTGCATACCGGGGATATCCCCGGCGCCATGGCCGACCTCGCCCTCGTTCGCAACCGGGCCTGGGGCGGAACCGCGCCCACCGTCATCGCGGACAGCGCAAACTTCGACGGCACCCCCGGCCAGCCGATCACCGATCCCCTCCAGATGGTCCTGAGCGAATACCGGCATGAACTAAGTGGGGAATATTCCGTATTTTTCGATCTCTGCCGGGCGGGCGCCGATGTTGCCGTCGCGTTTATCAATAAGGCTAACGGAACGGTGGATGGAAGCTATAACCCCGTCCCCAATCCCGCGCCGGGTCCGACTCACGACGGCAAGCAACATGGCCTGTACAATACGAGCCTGACCATCAACGGGACCCTGCTGCCGATCCCCCAGGTGGCGCGGGCCCTCAATCCGAACCTGACCCAGAATCCGGGGTATTGATAATAAATGATTCGAACTCTTCTTATCGGTGCATCCCTGTGTTGGTTGTCGGCCTGTCGGAACAAGACAGCTCTCTTCGAGCAGATGCCGGCTTCCCACACAGGGATCACCTTCAATAACCAGATCACCGAGAACGACTCCATCAACCCGATGGACGTCGTCAACATCTACAACGGCGGCGGCGTTGGTATCGGCGACTTCAATAACGACGGCCTGCAAGACATCTTTCTCACAGGCAACATGGTTCCCTGCAAACTATACCTCAACAAGGGCCATTTCCGATTCGAGGATATCACTTCAACGGCCGGCGTGGAAGGAATGGGCCGGTGGGCCCGGGGAGCCTCCATCGTGGACATCAACAACGATGGCCTGATGGATATCTATATCTGTAACACCATCTACAAAGATTCTCTCCGTCGTCGCAACATCCTCTACGTCAACCAGGGACCGGACAAGGACGGCATCCCCCACTTCAAGGACATGGCCGCCGAATATGGCCTGGACATCCATGTTCAATCCACCATGGCCAGCTTCTTCGACTACGACAACGATGGCGACCTCGATATGTATCTTGCGGTCAACGAAGCGTCAAACGGCTACAACTCCTCCACCTTTAGCCAACGGCATAACACCGGTATTAGTGGACCCAACCGGGGCCGGCTGTATCGCAACGAGATGGACCCTGTCCTGAAACACCCCGTGTTCCACGATGTCTCCGACTCGGCAGGGATCAAATATGAAGGCTATGGCCATGCAGCCACCGTCGCCGATCTCAATGGCGACGGCTGGAAGGACATTTATGTTTCGGATGATTTCCTGTCCAACAACATCCTCTACATCAATAACCACGACGGCACCTTCACCAACCGCGCCAAAGAATATTTCAAGCACACCTCTTTCAATTCCATGGGACAGGATGTCGTGGATATCAACAATGACGGTCTTCCCGATGTGGTGGAGCTGGATATGAACCCCGAAGACAACTATCGTAAGAAGATGATGTCGGCAGCCAATAATACCAACACGTATCAAAACTTCGACGCCTACGGCTATCAATACCAGTATGTCCGCAATACACTCCAGCTGAACCAGGGGCCGGGACTGCGGCAAAACGACTCGATCGGTATCCCCGTCTTTAGCGAGATCGGCTTCCAGAGTGGAATATCCCAGACCGACTGGAGCTGGACACCCCTGATCACCGATTTTGACAATGACGGCTACCGGGACATGGTCATCACCAACGGGTTTCCCCGCGACGTATCGGATCATGATTTCATGGCCTATCGCCAGCAAGCCACGGGGCAGGTCAGCAAGACGGAGATGATCCGGCAGATCCCGCAGATCCGGCTGCATAACTATGCCTTCCGCAATACCGGCGACTGCCGCTTCGACGATCGGTCTGCCGACTGGGGCCTTTCCACCCCTACCTTCTCGAACGGGGCGGCCTATGTTGACCTCGACAACGACGGCGCGATGGATATGGTCATCAACAACATCGATGACCCCGTATTTATCTACCGGAATACTTCGAGGGACAGGGACACGACGGCAGCAAATTTTTTAAACATCCGGTTTTCCGGCGACGCGCAAAACCGCAACGGTCTTGGAGCCATCGCATCCATCTACTATGATCACGGTAAACAGCAGGTCTTCGAGAATAATCCTTACCGGGGTTACCTATCGACGATGCAGCCGGGCGCCCATTTCGGGCTTGGCCGGACGACGGTACTCGACTCGGTCGTCATCAATTGGCCCAACAGGAAAAAACAAACGCTGCTACGCGTGCGGGCCAATCAGACAATTACCGCAAATACCGCTGAAGCCCTTGAACCCAACTCCTCTTCCCAACCACTGATCGCCACGGGCGCCCTATTCCGCGAGATAACGGATTCCGCCGGCCTGCAATACACCCATAAGGACGTCGAATTCATCGATTTCAATATCCAGAACCTGCTGCCGCATAAGCTTTCCGAATATTGTCCCGCCCTGGCGGCCGGCGATATCGATGGGAATGGATTGGACGACCTGGTCATCGGCGGCAACGCCTATACCCATGCGCATCTCTTTTTGCAGCAGGCCGGCGGCCGGTTCGTTCAAAAAGATCTTCTCCCCAAAGCGCCGATGGCCGCCTCCTATACCAAGGACGAAGGAATGCTCCTGTTCGACGCCAACGGGGACGGGAAACCCGATCTATACACGGCCAGCGGCGGCTATAAGGCCGAAGCAGGCAGCGAAGAATACCAGGACAGGTTGTACATCAACGACGGCAAAGGGAGTTTTACACTCGACACCGCGGCGTTACCGGTCAACCACATGCCAAAGCTCTGCGTGCGGGCAACGGATATCAACAACGACGGGAAATTGGATCTTTTCATATCCGGACGCGTCGATCCGGGCCATTATCCAAAACCGGTCAGCAGCTGCATCCTCCGGAACGACGCCACAAACGGTCATGCGAAGTTTACGGATATCACCGCCGAGGTAGCCCCCGACCTGAAGAATATCGGGATGGTCTGCGATGCCTTGTTCACCGATTTTGACGGCGACGGCCAGACCGATCTCATCATTGTCGGCGAGTGGATGGCCGTGACGTTCTTAAAAAATGTCAACGGCAAGTTCACCAATGTCACCCCGGCCACCGGCCTCGGGAGCAAACTGGGCTGGTGGAACTCGATCGTCGCCGGGGATTTCCGCCACACCGGGCGAATGGACTATATCGTCGGCAATGTGGGGCTGAATACGCTCTACCAGGCCAGCGACAGCTTCCCGGTATATATCACCGCCGGGGACTTTGACAAAAGCAACAACTATATCGCCATTCCGTCGCTTTTTTTGAAGGATGTCCATGGTGAAAAAAAGGAATTCCCCGGGCCGGTCAGGGACGATATCGCCAAACACTGGAGCAGTATCAAGAAACGGTATCCCAATTTCTCACCCTTTGCCCACGCCACGATGGAGGAAATCCTGACCCCCCAACAGCGGGAAGGCGCCCTGCGGCTGAAGGCCAATATGCTGCAGTCCTGTTACCTGAGAAACGAAGGGAATGGAAAATTCACGATGATCCCGCTGCCGGCCGCCGCCCAGGTATCCGTATTGAACGGGATGCTGGTGGATGACTTTGATGGTGACGGTAACCTCGACGTGCTCATCAATGGGAACGATTACGGGACGCAGATCGATATCGGCCGGTATGACGCCCTGAACGGCCTGCTGCTGAAAGGCGACGGAGCCGGTGGATTTACGCCGCTAAGCATTCTACAAAGCGGCATCTACATTCCCGGCGACGGCAAGGCGCTGGTGAAGCTCATGGGCGCGGGTGGACGCTACCTCGTCGCCGCCAGTCAATACAGGGATGACCTGAAGCTATTCGCATTGAAATCCACTTGCCCGTCTATCGCGATCGGCCCGGACGACCGCAGCGCGCTCATCCGCTTCAAAAACGGCAAGATCCAGAAACTGGAATTTTACTTTGGCTCGTCCTTTCTCTCCCAGTCGGCCCGATTCATCCGGGTGACCTCGGCCATGGCCGAAGTCACCGTTACCGATGCGATGGGACGAAGCCGGCGGGTGCTATAAATGCGGCGGCCCCGGCTTTACCGGCGCCTCGAAAGGATTGCAGCCTCGCACCTTCAACTTGCGGCGATAGACCTTGTCTCCGCAGCTTACATACAATATATCGAACCCCGGTCCCCCAAAACAACAATTGGAGGCCTGTCCCGAAGGGACAGGCAGGATCGCGTTGACCCTTCCCAGTGGGTCGAGCACCTGGATGCCAAGCCGGGTAGCCACATAGAGCCTTCCCCCGGTATCGCATTTCATCCCATCCGGCCAGGCCGTCTCGGAATTATCGGGCGCATGCAGCCAGCCCCATCGCTGTTTGTTTCCCAGGCTCCCGTCAGGCTGGATCGTATAGATCCAAACCCAGTGAGAAGCCGATTCGGCGACATAGAGCTGTGTTTGATCCGGAGTGAGCGTGAGGCCGTTGATGAACTTCAGCCCGCTGTCGACCACGAGCTTTTCTCCGCCCGGTTTTATCAGCACCAGCCTGCTCGGCCGCTCCGATCCATCCGGCACCGTCACATAGACATTGCCGCTGCGCGTGACCAGCAAATCGTTCCCGTTGATGTTGTCGGCGACGACCGTACCCTTTCCCGTAGCGTCGTATTTGATGATCTGCTTTGTCCCGCCCGCCACTTCATAGCGGCTGCCATCCGCCGCAAAACAGGTGCCGCTGGCCCGTCTGGCGTCTTTGGAGAACACCACGGGACGTCCATCCTGGGCGACGCGGTAAGTTGTGGAGGCGGGGATATCCTGGTAGAACACCGTGCCCAGGGCATCCGCAGCCGTCCCCTCGGTAAATCCATAGTGCTCTCCCACCAGCTGCCATTCCTCACCGGGGACCAGAATGTCGTGGAGGACTTGATTGGTGGATGCACCCCTTGCAACTGGCTGCGGCCAGCCCTTCCAAAGCCACCGCATCGCTTCCGGAAACAGCGAACTGCCCTGCGCCCCGCTATGCGATCCCTCCCCCCAGGCATGGTTGACCTCGTAGCCGCCGAAGACAAGCGCCCGTTCCATCATTTGGTTGGCCATCCACCAGTCGCCGCCGTAAATGTTGAGATCGTGGCTGCCGTCCTGCAGAAAGATGCGAATCGGCTTTGGCTCATATTTGCGGATCAGCGTCGGATAGCGGTCGGCGCCGCGCAGTCCCACATAGGTCCCGATGGCGCTAAAGACGCGCGTGAATGCATTGGGCCGCTCCCAGGCCGTGGTAAAGGCGCAGACAGCGCCGCTGCTGCTGCCGCCGATAGCCCTGTCGTTGCCGTTGTGCGAGAGCCGGATGGCCCTCCCGTCCCCGGCCTGATGCCGCTCCACATCCGGCAAAATCTCCTCGAGGAGGAACCGCGCATAGGCGTCGCCGAGACCGTCATATTCAAAGCTTCTGTCAAACCGGTCCAACGCCGTCTTCCCGTCCGCCGCCACCACCCGGCCGGGCTGGATAAAAACACCGATAGTTACCGGCATCTCCCCCGCCGCGATCAGGTTGTCGAACACCGTCGGCGCCTTCCACTGAATGCCGTCCTGGTTGACATACACGCAGGCGGGCCGCTCAGGCCGGTATTGCGCGGGGACATAGATCCAATATTCGCGTTGCGTCCCAGGGAAAATCGCGGAATGGTCCCAGCGGCAATGGATCAATTCCCCTTTTGGCACCCCGGCATGCTCCACCGATGCGGAGTCGACTGGATACTGTTCGGTGGATTGAGCATGCGCCTCCAGCGCCGCCAGTCCTATCGCCACAACAGTAAGAACGATCGTTAGGTAATTTCTCATGAAATCAAGTTACTGAATTACTTCCACCCCGCCACTCCCGCCGCCGCCAAATACTCCTGGCTCGCCGCATTTTCAGGCTCCAGCGACACCGACGCCGTTCCCGACTTCTCAAGCCCCCAGGCAAATACCAATGGCTGAATAAAAAGAGCCGCAAACGTCGACGCGATAAGCCCCCCGATCTCCGTCCAGCCCAGCGGCGACTATTGGTCACCGGCCTCGCCGATACCGCTGGCCATAGGGATCATCCCCACGGACATAATGATCCCCATATAAGACTGCAAATTCAGCGTCGACTCCGTCCCTATAAACAGCGACAGCGAGCCCAGGATCACCGCAGGCACGGTCGCCAACACAACGGCGGAAACCTTCAAGGATTGGAACTTCGCGGCCAGCATCAAAAAGATGATGATGATCGCCACAACCAACCCATTCTCCAGCCTGCCGAGAGAATCGGCAAGGCTGTTCATCTTATTCTCCGGTATCTCGACCTGCGCATTGTAGGCATTGTTCACCTTCTCATCGACCCAGATATCCTTTTCAATATATCTGGAAGAAGTAGTGGACGGAATCTGGCGACGCTTTCCATGAGCCTCGCGGCATACTCTTCGTTGCTCCGCCTGGCCCGTCCGGAGAACCGCACTTCCACGGGCGTCGGCGAACCCTGGCTAAGTATCTTGTCCGTCCCCGGACCGGACAGAATTCGAACCAAATCTTGGAGCAATTGAAGAAATTAAGTAGTTGAAGATAGCATAGTTATAGGGTTCGATTCCCCTCGGGGCTTTTGATTCGTCAAAATACCCTTTTAAGTGAGATACTAGGAGGGATCTTTGTTAGCGGCGCATACCTGTCATCGTGTTTAAGGCGCGTCTTAAATGGACGTCGACCGCCGTATTACCCACACTCATTGATAACTTAACAATTCCCCTTTTAAAGGCTGCCCGCATGCCGAATAAGACAGCAAATTGCGGAAGTCGCCGACCGAAAATGGCTAACTCAAACTGGATATCGGCTAAATTTCAGCGTTCAGGAAATTCTAGTTTTGACAAAAGTAAAAAATAATGAAAATTGTTCTGACAGGCTCTCTCGGGAACGTCACCAAACCTCTGGCCCTGGATCTGGTTAAAAAAGGTCATACGGTTACGGTAATCAGCAGTAAACACGAAAAAAAGAACGCCATTGAAGCGTTTCATTCCCATGCAGCAATCGGAAGTATAGAAAACGTCGAATTCTTAACCGCTACATTTACTAATGCTGACGCGGTCTATTGTATGCTGCCACCATTTGACTATTTCGATCCTAACCTCGATATTATAAATACTACGCGCAGGCAGGTTGGCAATTACGTACAGGCTATCCGAAACGCCGAAGTAAAAAAGGTTATACACTTGAGCAGTATTGGCGCGCATACCGACAAAGGCAACGGTCTGCTGGCATTTCATCATCTGGCGGAGTCGCTGTTTCGTGAGTTGCCCCAAGATGTAATTATAATATAAAGCATATGCGTCCAGTGGGTTTTTATACAAACCTCTATGACTTTAAAACATCCATACAAGGGAAGGGATTTTTAGGAGCCTTTTTGACACTTCGGTTTTCAGGCTTATGGAGCCTACTTAGTGGAAAGCGCGGAGTTATCGCCGCTAATTACGGGGCCGATGACCGTAACCCATGGGTTTCACCCCTGGATATAGCGTCCGTTGTTGCTGAAGAGCTTACGGGCCCGTTCACTGCTCGAATGTTTCGGTACATAGCTAGTGAAGAGTTAACTTGCAATCAAATTGCGCAAATTATTGGTGAAGCGATCGGTAAACCATACCTCAAGTGGGCGCTAATGTCAGACAAAAGCATGTTAAGTGGTCTTAAAATGTTCGGAATGCCGGAATCAAGAGCACGGGGTGTAGTGGAAATGAATGCCGGGATACATAACGGCCGGGTTAATGAACATTATTACCGCCACAGGCCAGAGGTAATGGGGAAAGTCAAAATGAAGGACTTTGCCAAAGATTTTGCTGCAACTTACCATCAATAACATTTCAATTCAACTATGCCAAAAATACCCTACCGAATTAAATCAATTACCGAATACCACCGTCTGACCGGCCTTCCCAAACCTGAGCATCCGTTGATTAGCGTAATTGACGTTTCTTTACTTAAACCGGCTTTATCGGATGTTCCAGTTAGCCTGGTGTTTGATTTCTACTGCATTTCCCTAAAAAAGGGCTTAAACGCAACCATCAGGTATGGACAGGAGTATGGTGATTTTGACGAGGGCGTATTATTCTTTATGGCCCCTGGTCAAGTTTGGGGCTTTACCCTTGAAAAAGGTGCAGCCAATACTTCCACCGGATGGATGATTCTGGTTCATCCGGATTTCCTGTGGGGTACACAGTTGGCTAAAAACATCAAAAAGCATGGGTACTTTAATTATTCGGTCAAAGAAGCCCTATACCTTTCTGAAAAGGAGGAACAACTTGTAAAGGGTATTATTCTGTATATCGAACAAGAGTACCATGCTAATATCGATAAGTTTAGTCAGCCGGTTATCGTTGCGCAACTCGAAGTATTGTTCACCTATGCAGACAGATTCTATCAGCGGCAATTTATTACCAGGAAGGTTTCTACTCATCAGTTGCTTGAGCGCCTGGAAGAAACCCTTGACAGCTATTTTAGCGGCAATTTGTCGGCAACAAATGGTTTACCGTCTGTCGTCGACATAGCTGACCAGCTAAATGTCTCAGCGGGCTATCTAAGTGATTTGTTGAAGATTCTTACGGGTCAGACTACCCAGCAGCACATTCATGATAAGTTGATTGAAAAAGCGAAAGAAAAGCTCTCAACCACTAATATGACGGTAAGTGAAATTGCATACGACTTAGGATTTGAACATATGCAGTCATTTAGCAAGCTTTTTAAGTCAAAGACGAAAATGTCCCCTGTGGAATTCAGAGCAACATTCAACTGACCAGGGCGTTGAAGCGTTCCTTCTATGTTCAGGAAAGTAAGTCTTGGTCTGGGAGAATGCTGTTTCTCATTAACTAAGGATAGATATTGCAGGTGAAAGCGCCGGTGGCGGCATAATTGTTTCTGCTTTGAGCGCAATGGTTTCGAGGCAATAGCAAACGATAGACTCGTCGACGTGCCGTAAAATCATGCCAACGGCTCGGGATCGGCCTTGATCACCACCGTCCGGATATTGCCGCCGAACGGCGGCGCGGACAGCAAACCCGGTATCTGTGTAAAACTGGCGCGCAAATAGATATTGGCCATGTCGGCCAGTTCGTTGTTGTTCCGCTTTTCACTGCTGAGCACCAGTTCCCCCACCGGCAAGGTCGAGGTATCGAACCGGATGATGAATGGCGGATTGGACCCGCAGGGAAACAACACCAGCAAATCAGCTTCATACACGAATGGTTAAAGATAAATTGAAAGTGCAGGCAATCCGAATGAGCACACAAGTCTATCTACAAATTTTGAAAAAAATTTGAAGTTATAACAACGACCCGGCTATAGCCCTGGCCTTTTCGGCATGCTCGGAGCTTCGGAACATCGCACCCACGGCAATCCCTCCCTCCAGTAAAAGGAACAGGGTATCGGCTAGGGTCTCATCGTCAACGCCGGCGCGATGATCAGTCTGCCGCACCAGGTCCAGGATGTATTGCCGGAACCGCTCTTTGTGAACCCTGACCCGCCGGGCCACCTCTTCATCCTCGCCGGTCTCTGCAGTGATCTTATTGAAATGGCAGCCCTTGTATTTCAACTTCCGCTGGCGCTGGATACGAAAATCGAATAAGGCCAGCAGCCGTTCCCGGGGGGAGGAAAAAGGCACAAGATAGTTGTCCAGTTCCCGGAACCATTCCTCATGGGTCCGGTCGAGATAGGCGAGCAGGAGCTCGGTCTTTGAGGTAAAATGATTGTAGAGAGATGCGCGGGCGATATCCGCCTCTTCGATGATCTGGTTGATCCCCGTGACATGATAGCCCTGGTCGTAGAACAGCCTCGAGGCCGTATCCAGGATCCTGTCCTTTACCGCCGATTCCCGCATGAAGCGAAGATACGTCAAAATAGACCGCTCAGTCTGCTTCACCTCTCGTAATTTTTCCTTACCTTTGAATCTATCATTCACCAAAAAAAAGGAGGTATTCATGCTATCTACAGATAAATCATGGAAACCTTCGGTTAATTTCGTTTAACCGGGTTGCTCCAAAAATAGTCTGCCGGCAAATGCGCCGGAAGAGGCCGCCCCGCGAGGGCGGCCTCTTTTTATTAGCCTCGGCCATCTCCTGAGGACGTCCTCTTTTATAAATACTTATATACGTTCCTCCTGTACGCTTCAAAATCCTCCAAATTAGTGAATTCATCAAAACGATACGAAGTCCCGTCCCCCTGCACCCGCTCCAGCACCACCGTCCCTCCGCCGACCAGCACCCGCTTTGCCCGCTGAAAGGTCTCATCCAGCGACGGGATATCCCGGATCATCTGCCATTCCTCGACTTTTCCGACATTTATGATATAATCTTCCATACCATATAAAATTAAAACAATGCAATATAGAACACTCGGAAATACCAACATCCGCCTTTCCGCCATCGGCCTCGGCTGTATGAGCATGAACCATGCCTACGGTCAGCCCGACGATGCGGAATCCATCGCCACCCTCGAAGAAGCCATCGCCCTGGGCATCAACTTTTGGGATACGGCCGACATTTATGGCAACGGTGCCAATGAAGAGTTGATCTCGCGGGTGCTTCAGCCCAACCGGCAAAAGATCTTCATCGCCACAAAATTCGGCTTCCTGTCTTATGCCGATGCAAAAATGGGCGGCTTCGACGCTTCTCCCGCCTATGCAAAAAAGGCGGTGGAAGCAAGCCTCCGCCGGCTGAAGACCGATGTCATCGATCTCTATTATGCACATCGTATCGATCCCAATGTTCCCGTGGAGGATACCGTCGGCGCCATGGCCGACCTGGTCAGAGAGGGAAAGGTCCGCTTTCTGGGGCTCTCCGAAGCCTCACCGCAATCCATCCGGCGCGCATACGCCGTCCATCCTATCAGCGCATTGCAAAGCGAATACTCCATTCTCACCCGTGACGTGGAAAAGGAGATATTACCCCTGTGCACAGAATTGCATATCTCCTTCGTTCCATTCAGCCCACTGGCCCGCGGCCTTATGACCAATGCGCTGGACCTCGCCCGGCTGGGGGCGAACGATTTCCGCAAGACGCTGCCGCGCTACCAGGGTGAACATGCCGATAACAACCGGCAGCTGGCCGCGGGCTTTGCCGGACTGGCGGAAGCAAAAGGTTGCACCCCCGCTCAATTGGCCATCGCCTGGGTATTGGCAAAAGGACCGAATATCATCCCGATCCCCGGCACCAAACGCCGCAAGTACCTTGTCGATAATGCCGGCGCCGTCGATGTCCACCTCGGCCCGGACGATTTCACGGCAATAGACCGGCTGGTCCGCCAATATCCCAACATCGGCGATCGGTATAACGAGTCCAATAAGAGATTTGTGGACAAGAGCTAGGATGGGTTAAAATGTGTTGCGAATGGGCTAAAATGTATCCGCCGCAAATGGCGGCATTGAAGGATATTAGTCTTATGAACCACCGCTCAGTCATCCTGGCCTTCTGCCTGCCCGCGCTGCTGCAGGCCACTTCGGGCGTCGCCCAACCGATCGTTACGGCCGGAGTTCCTGCGCAATTGTCCATTCGGGAAGCCGGAACGCACAGCATCCGCATCACACTGCAACCATTGAGCGACACCACAGGTCTTCCCTTCAGCCCCGCGTTGGTCGACCGCCCCTACCCCGCTCCCGCCCTGGCGCTGAACGAACTTTCAGCCACCGTACGCAAAGCCGTCGGCGACTTCATCGTCACCGTGAGTCCCGCCCCGCTGACGGTCACCGTCACGACAAAAGAAGGCACACCGGTGCAGCGGCTGGTCTTCGGGGACAGCACACTCTCCTTTGCACTGGATGACGCTCCCGTTCTCGGTCTCGGTGAAGGCGGTCATAAACCGGAGCGGGGAGTCAACTGGCGTACGGCGCCCATCGAATTCGATCGCCGGGGCAGATTACAGGACATGCAACCCAGATGGCAGAGCGATGCCTACGGTTCCCGCAACCCGGTGCCGCTGCTGATCGGTACAAAAGGCTGGGCGCTCTTCGTCGCAACACCCTGGGGGCAGATAGACCTGCGGACTGCCGGCCACGGCGTCTTCATCCCCTGGAAGCCGGCCGCAAAGGATACCCTCCAGCAGAATGAACACAACCAGGGGCTCGTCGGGGCCAAAGGGCTCCCCCCCGCCAATACCGTCATACCAGGCCTTTATGATGTCATCGTCTTCGACGCGCGCCGGCCTGCCGCCTTTATGAAAGATGTATCGGACCTCACCGGTCCCGCGGTCATCCCGCCACGCTGGGCCCTCGGATACATGCAGTCCCACCGCACCATAAAGGACGAGCATTATATCCTCGGCATCGTCGACAGCTTCCGGTCGAAGCGCATCCCCGTGGATGCCGTCATTTACCTGGGAACCGGCTTCACTCCACAGGGATGGAATACCAAACAACCTTCTTTCGATTTCAATCCCGCGGTCTTCCACCGCGATCCCGCAGCTGTGCTCGCAGATTTCCACGCGCAGCATGTCAGGGTCATCGTTCACATGGTGCCCTGGGACCGCGATAAGCTTCCCTCCCTGCACGGGTCGATCCCGGCCGCGCCCGGCGAAATAGTGGACGCGGGTCATATTCAAAACTACTGGGCGCAGCATGTCGTGTTGATGAAGGCCGGCGTCGACGCCTTCTGGCCGGACGAAGGCGACTGGTTCAATCTGTATGAGCGTGTCAAACGCCATCAGCTGTATTACCAGGGTCCGCTGTCCACCTATCCCAATATCCGGCCCTGGAGTCTCCATCGCAATGGTTACCTCGGAATCGCCCGCTGGGGCGGCTGGGTATGGTCGGGAGATACGGAATCGGCCTGGAAGACCCTGGAGGGACAGGTGGCCGTTGGCATCAACCATTCCCTCAGCCTGGGCCCCTACTGGGGCTCCGATATCGGCGGCTTCTATTCGAACGCCGAGAAGACGGGCGAGCTCTATGCCCGCTGGTTCCAATTCGGCGCATTCTGCCCCTCTTTCCGGAGCCATGGCCGGACCACGATGACGATCCTCCCCTGGGGTTGGGGCCAAAGCGACCGGGGCGAGCTGGAAACATCGACCAAGCCCGGTACCGACAGCGAGGTCGTCCGTCGCAATGTCCTGCCTTCGGAGATGAATAACCCCGCTATCACACCTGTTGTCAAAAAATACGATGAGCTTCGCTATCAGCTGCTACCCTACACCTACACGCTAGCCTGGGAGACCCGCGCTACGGGGATGCCGTTGATGCGCGCCCTTTGGCTGCATTATCCCAACGACCCCGTTGCCCGCGGTCTTGGCAGTGAATATCTTTGGGGACGCGATCTGCTCATCGCGCCGGTGTTCGAAAAAGGCGCCACCCATCGCAGTGTTTATCTTCCCAAAGGGAAATGGTACGACTGGTGGACGAACAAGGTTTTTGATGGCGGCGCATCGGTCCATCGGGCGGTCGATCTCTCGATCATGCCCATCTACGTCCGCGCCGGCGCGATCATCCCCCTCGACCCGGTGCGCCAGTATACCGGGCAGCCCGTGACCGGGCCGACCACCCTCCGCGTCTATCCCGGCGCCAACGGCGACTTCACCCTGTACGACGACGATGGGATCAGCCAGGACTATCTGAAAGGCAAGGCGAGCTGGATCCGCATGACCTGGGACGATGCCCGCCACACGCTCATCCTCCGGCCGGGCGCACCCGCGGGAATGACAAGCCAGCCTGTCCATCGCGCCTTTGCGGTAAAGCTGATGAGCGAAGCCGGCAAGGCGGCGAAGAATATTGTTTATGATGGGAAGACAGTAGCTGTGAAGCTCTAGAGATAGTTGCCGATCGGCAGACAATGTACCCCTTCGACTTTTTTATAAGAGTCCGTGGTATAAATTTCGTCGATAGAGTCGATGGCCGTTCCGCGGCTGAAAATTCCATGGCTGACGATGAGATTGACCTTCCCGGCCCCTTTCTCCCGCAGCATTTTTGCCGTTCCTGCAAAGGTTCCACCGCCATCGCAGATATCGTCTACGATAAAACAGGTCTGTCCATGCAGATCATCGGTCATGGCCTTGAAATGGGTCAGCGCCCCGGTCCTTACATCCCGTTCCTTCATGCATTCGACAACGTTGTCGATCGCCAGATGTTGGGCCAGCCTATGGATCTTTTTTAAGGCCCCCGCGTCCGGCGACACCAGCACCGGCGCCTCGCCAGGGTGCAAACGGGCATAGTCTTTCAGCGCATCGGCGACAAACGTATGATTGGGGACCGCATACGATCGGTCGATCAAGGCAGTCGAAACCTCGGAATGCGGATCAAAAATGCGAACCTTTTTAAAGCCCGCCTGGTTGATCATGGCTGCAATCACTTTCAGCGAGAAAGGTTCGCCATCGAGCATGACCCGGTCCATTCGGGCAGCCAGCAGATAAGAAACATGCAATTCGATGGTGGAGAATTCCAGATAGTCCAGCGCGTTTTTGACAAACAGGGACATCAGAAGATCGTTGGCATTATTCAGCCGGGTCAGGATACGCAGCGGCAGACTGCGGTCGATGGTTCCGGCGTGTTGCAGGTCCAGTTTGACATGCGGTTGTCCGTCGGGAAAGACCATGGACTGGTAGGCGATATCGGATTGTTCGGGGTAAATGAGGTTGAATGTTGTCATCGATGAAAAATTTATTTGTTGCGCCCGGTTTCGCCGGGGTATAGCTTTTGTACGATATCACTCTGGACGAGCTTTTTTGAAGCAATCTCCAGCATCGATATCTTTCCGTTGAACGCGGCCCCGGTGTCGATATTCCAGACATTGCAGGCCTGCATGGGCGTATCCCGATCGTAATTGGTGGTTGGAGTATGGCCGATATAGATCTCCCGGTACAGTTGCAGCCGCTTGGGATAGAAAAAGCTCTCTTTCGGGATACGGTGATCGACGGCCAATGCCATCTCCCAGAGTGTCCGGTCCCAGGAATAGTTGCTCTCATAATGTTCCATTCCCGGTCCGTGCATGGACGAGAACCCCGCGTGAATAAAAAGCCGGCCGTCCTCCTCAAAATACGGCCGCATCCGGCCAAAGAAGGCCAGGTGACGGATCCGGTCCGCTGGTTTGATCCCATTATAGCTCTCCACGGTCGCCCGGCCTCCGTGAAAAAGCCAATTGGGATCGGGCCCAAGCCCCGCCAGCCATTCTTCGCACCAGGCATCATGGTTGCCCCGGATAAAAAGGCAGTTGAACATAGTATCCAGTTCCATCAAATACTCCATCACCTGCCGGGACTGCGACCAGCCGTCTACATAATCCCCCAAAAAAATGAGCCGGTCATCCGGGTCCGGCGCCGCTCGCCGGATCACTTGTTGCAGAGCGAGGAACGCGCCGTGAATATCGCCGATCACATAAGTATTAGCCATTCGCTTCCAATTTATTGTTAAGCCGCCGGCAAAGTTCTTCAATATCCTCAAACCGTGCCAATACCTTCAGCCAGTCATCCGGAATAGACTCCCAGCCATAGTACAAAGCGGCAAGCCCGCCCGTAACGGCGGCTGTGGTATCCGTATCCTCACCCAGGTTGGCGGCCTGTAACACCGCATCGCGATAACTGCCCTTCGTCAGAAAACACCATAGCGCCGCCTCTAACGTGTGAATAACATAACCGCTCGACCAAATCTGCTTCTCGGACAATGTAAAGATTGTCCCCGACAGCGCTCTTTCAAAATATTTTCGTTCGTTCGCTGGACACACTGCAGTCTCGTCAAGAAAGGCTTTGCTGCTTATGCAGGCCCGCCGATAGGCGTCAACCTTGTCATTTCCCGCCATCACCTGCGCCGCTACTTCCAGGTAAATAAAGCAAGACACGACGGAGCGAACATGCCGGTGCGTTAGCGAAGACACGTCCCTTATCATCTGAAATCGACTGTGTATGTCTTTCTCTCTAACCAAAAACAAAAGGGGTAATATTCTCATCAATGAGCCATTTCCGTTGCTGTCTTCGTGGACCCCGCCTGCAAGTTCAGGAATAGCGCCATCGGAAAGCCGATCAATAGCAGCTGATGTAGCGATGCCTATGTCAAACAGCTTCCCGTGAGGAGTCCAATAAGCCTCATAATTCCATCTGACAAACCGCCTCGCAAGATCGACAAGATCATATTTTTCAGCCAGCATTTCCGCCAAACAAAACGTCAGCGAACTGTCATCCGACCACGTACCCTCTGGTTGAAAATGAGTACCATACCCTCGCATACCGATTACAGGGCGCTCTTTCAAATATCCTCGGGATTTGAACTCCACCGGAACACCAATAGCATCCCCGACTGCAACTCCCAATAATGCATCTTTTACAAAATTCCTATTCATACTGTATATATCCAACCGGCACGGCATCGGTCAACCATACCCCATTATCCGAAATAAAAAACTCTATTCCATCCCGGCTCATTTCGCCGCTGCGAACGGCTAGGATCACGGCCTCGCCTCTCCTGCTCCCCACCCTCTGAGCAGTCTCCCGATCCGCGCTGAGATGGACATGATTTCGGCTCATTTTCCGCAGGCCCTCCGCCCGGATGCTGGTCAAAAACCTTTCCACCGTTCCATGATAAAGCAGCTCGGGCGGCCGGCGAACCTCCAGTTGCAGTTCCACCTCGATAGAATGTCCCTGGTTAGCCCTGATCCGTGCCCGGGAATCGTCAAAGGCAAATCGCTGCTTATCGTTCAGCGCAACCACTTCCTCCAATTCCTCTCGGGAGAAAGCCTGCCCGCCTGCAGCCGACTTTGCCATCAACTCCAGCACATCCGCCCATCCGTTCTCATCTAGTTGCAACCCAATGGCCTCGGGTTTGTGCCGAAGCACCAGGCTCAGGAATTTGCTGATCTTGTTCCTATCTTTCTCTTTCATTTTACTTAAATTTTGACAACACATCGACCAATTCCGGAATATCCGGCATTGAAAAACTTTCTCCAAAGAAAGCCGCAACAACCCGTATCGGCCCGACGATGTTTTGGTTAAAAGCCACCAGTTCCTCCGCCGGAACCCACAATTCGTCATGAATAGCCGAGCCCACATTCTGAACGGCATACATGGAAAAATGTGATTCCAATAGGTCGAATTCGATCGTCACTCCGCAAAATCCCGAAAAAGGATCCTTCGTATTCCACTCCGATGCGATCTGGTCGGCATAAGGCCGATTCAACACCGGGTAAAAGATCGGCTGCCACTCGAGTCTGGGTGGAAAAGCCGTCCAGCCCGAGCCCGCGATCAACGCCAGCTCTTTCAATCCAACAGGTCGATATAATGTTACCGTTCTCATTTGCATGTGATTCCAATTTTTTGTCCAAGTTCCACCTTGGGCATCTCCCAAATCCTTTCAATAGGCACCTGTTAAAGATCCAGGCGGCGCGCATCGATATATTTCTTCTGTTCATTCAAATTCTTCCTCACCCTCTCCCTGATCTCCGCCAGCGTCCAATCCACCAGCAGCTTCCCATCCCTGAACACCGGCTTCAACTCACCCTGCCGCTCCTCGTCCCATGTACACTGGTCTTTCAATACCAGCTTCCCGGTCCTCGCATCACGAACCACCTGCATCAGGCCCTTGGCCGATTTCTTGGTCCCGTCATCGGTCTTGGGATCTTTGAAGATATCGCGGCCAACGCCATTCACCTCACCATAAGTGGCCTTCATGGCAAACCCGAAAGTATCCCTTGTCACATACTCATAGGTGTAGGAGCCGATCCCCAGGACCACATTGTAACTCGCGAATCCCTTTTGTTTTAATCCTTCGAGGATCGCCAGCTGCCGTTCGATCGTGATGCTGTCCCCATAGATGAGACCGATATGCGAATCCAACAGCTTATAGCCTTTGGGCGTTATCGTCCCGCCGAAGGTCTCCCACATACATTCGATGGCGCCCTTGTACTCCGGGCTGCCCACGGGAGCGTTGGCATCGCCGACGATGATCTTCACCGGGTCGCCGCTATCGGGACGGATCACCACCTTCCCGTTGCGGGCCAGAATGCGATCCTTCAACCGGGGCAGGAATTCGGTGATCACCTGCCAGAAATCCCAGGTATCGCTGACGATGGACACGATCCCGCCGGGGTACACTTCGGTGATCAGCCGCTCAAAGGTTTTGATCTCATCGCCCTGGGTACCCATACACATGACACTATGCTCCGTCGCCGGCACCGAACCGCCGATCAGCTCCTTTTCACAGTCGGCATGATAATAATGCTCGAGAAAGTCGATGGCCGGGATAGTATCGGTTCCCGAGAACGACAATAGATGCCCCGCACCGCTCATGACGGCATCCTCGATGCCGCTCATGCCACGGAAAGAGAAGTCATGTCCCTGCCAGGGAATAAAGCTGGTATCCTCACCGACCGTTTCCTTTGCATACCGGGTAAAGTTCCGGAGGTACTCAAAGGCGGTGGTTGCCGACGTCGAAGGCTTCCACAGCACCGCGCTGAGTACGGTTTCCAGCATATTGGTCAGCCAGAAAAAGGCAGGCAGGGTGTTCTTTATAGTAAAGACAGGGACTCGCATCGGAACCAGGCTGCCCTCCGGGATCGCTTTGATCTCGAGTGGCAGATAGCCCAGATCATGCAACTCCGCGATATGATGGTAAGTAATGCTGTCCTTGCCCAGGTAATTGTCCATCCGGCGCGCATAGGTTCTCAATACTTCCTCTTTCGGTCGTTGAAAAAACTCCTCATTGAACTGACGGATCAGGTACTCCCTGATAAAGTATTGTAATCCGAAAAAAACGATCTCATCCATCTCCGCGCTCCGGGATTTACGCGGCGTAAGATTGGAATAAACAAGAGTAGTGCCTACAGGATACTGGAATTTATGGCCCACTTTATAGCCATCTTTCAATAAGATCGGTGAAGTTGTCATGTTAAGGGGATATTAAGTTGAAAATCGTTTCTTTTTATCTTTTTATTGAAGACATACAGTTCCGGAGCCCTGTTTTGCAGCCCTTCCCTTTTTGTCCCCGTAGGCAGGATGTACTCCGAGGCCAGTATCTTGCGCCGGAAGTTCCGCCGGTCCAACGGGATGTCCAAAATACACTCGTATAATTCGTGCAGCTCCGTCATCGTAAACTGCTCGTCCAGCAATTCAAAACCCACCGGGAAATACAATATTTTCCCCTGCAGCCGCTGCAGGGCAGCCTTAAATATCTGGCGGTGGTCAAAACCCAGCGCCGGCAGTTTCCGGCTATTCATCCATTGAACGTCATTGGCCATAGTGCCGGCGGTGATCTTCAATTTCGACGGGTTGACCAGCGCATAATAGGCAACGGAGATCGTCCTGCCGCGTGGGTCCCGACTCGGATCGTCAAAGGAATACAGCTGCTCCAGGTACAGCTTGTCCATCCCCAATTTGGTGCGAAGGATACGGGAGCAGGTGTCCGAAAACCGCTCATCCATCCGCAGAAAAGCGCCAGGAAGGGTCCAGCCTCCTTCAAATGGCTCCTCTTTCCGGTTAAGCAACAAAACCGACAGCTCCCGGGCCTTATACCCAAATACTACGAGATCGACGGCAAGAGCCGGATTTGAATAGCTATGGAAGGGTCTCAAGGTAGTTTGCGTTAACATGACGCAAACTAACGACAAAAAATTCACATTTGCAAGCCGCCGCTCAAAAACGATTCTGCGACGATATTTCGATTAAATTTTGCGAAAAAGCGATATTTCGTAAAGCGGCCATTACTCGGAGGTTACAACGATTTGCAAATCATCAGGTTACATGTTGGCATACTATTAGAAAAGATATATCCGACGCTTAATAACCGATCATATGCCTATTCAAACTTCTGCTTCCGAAGCAGGCACACCCGAAAAAGAACTCGCACTGGAGATCCAACCTCTTCAATGGCTCCGCGAGAACAAGAGCGAAGAGCATCTGATGCCGCACCGGCATGAACATATCGAGATCCTCTGGATCAAGAATGGAAATGGATGCCTGGACATCGATCTGAAAAAATACCGGATGGGCGAGAATATGCTCTATTGTATCGTCCCCGGACAGTTGCACCAGCTCGAGCTGGACGAGACCGTCGACGGATTCCTGATCTCGTTTCCCGAACAATTGATGAACGGCGGAAACGACGACTTCGATCTGCTCTACCGGTCCGGCCTCTTCCATCTCCTCATGCGTAGCCCCGGGATGCGCATGGAATCGGATGCGGCCCAGGAGGTCGACGAGATCATCAAACGCCTGCACAAAGAACTGTGCAGCGGCTATCTCCTCCGAAAAGAAATTATAAGGAGGTACACCAGCATCTTCCTCATCTACCTCGCCCGCCAGTTCGACGGCGCCCTCCAGGTCTCCGTCCAGACAAAGAATGTCCGCCTGGTCAAGAACTTCATCTCCCTGGTGGAAAAGAAGTTCATCAGCTACAAGCTGGTAAAACAGTACGCCAGTGAACTGGCGGTAACGCCCAATTATCTCAACGAGATCGTCAAACGCATCTCCGGCTATTCGGCGGGCTATCACATCCGGCAGCGGGTGGTGCTGGAAGCCCGGCGCAAGGCGGCTTACTCCGATGTGAGTATGAAAGAGATCGCTTATCACCTGGGTTTCGATGACATCGCACATTTCAGCAAATTCTTCAAGACCGTATACGGTAAGAATTTCACCGATTTCAAAAAAGAGAGCATTTCCCATTACAGTTAATCTAAACCGGTAACAAATGATCTACAAAAAAGACGTTCCCATCGTCCTGCCCAAGGATGTATTCATCGGGCACCCCAAGGCGCCCGTCACGCTGACGGAATATGGCGACTATGAATGCGAGACCGGATTGCACAACGATCTTATCGTGCGGGAAGTATTGCAACGATTCCCGGGCATGGTCAACTTCAATTACCGCCACTTCCCCCAACTACGCATCCACCAGCGGGCGCACAAAGCCGCCGAAGCCGCGATCGCCGCAGCCCAGGTTGGGATGTTTCCTCAGATGCACGACATCATTTTACGCAATCGCCGGAACCTCGGCACGGCAAGCCTCGCCTTCTACGCCCGTGAGCTGGGAATCGGCGGCATCAACTTCCTCGACAGCCTCGTGACCGGTAAATTCGGGCAATATGTGCAGGACGACCTGTCGGCAGGCATTAAGCTCGGCGTTAAGGAAGCTCCAACCTTTTTCATCAACGGAATAAAGTTGGAGGGCCGTATATCGGTGAAGAACCTTTGCGATCACGTGGAAGCAGCTTGCCGCTCGACGCGGTCCATCGCCAGATCGAGAGCCACAAAGAGTCGCGCGTGATTTGTACACAAGATGCTATGATTGGTACATTGACTTGGGTGGTTATCGGTTGTAAATTTGTTCTATCAATAAACGCTGACAAAGCAAAACGACTTACACTTCCGGCAGGCACTCGGAAACAAAAATCGGCAGGCGATTACAACAGGCAGGGGTTTTTTAACAGAGGCCGTCTTACAATCAATAGACGGCCTCTTCCTTTTGCAGGGGTCAAAGCAAAAAAAAGCTATTTTGCAGCATGCCGCACTCCTCCTATTTTGACCGCGATCTCAGTTGGCTGACCTTCAACTACCGTGTGCTGGAAGAAGCCGCAAGAGAAGAGACCCCGCTGCTGGAGAGACTATTCTTCCTCTCCGTCTACTGTTCCAACCTGGACGAGTTCTATCGGGTCCGGATCCCGGCCGTGGCGGCCCTGCAAAAGATAAAGGCCACGCGGGAAGACTATATTTCCGCGGCCGGCGTGCAACTCTTAACAAAAATTTCATCCAGGATCAATTCGCAGCTGGAGAATTTTGGTCGCCTGCTCACCGGCCAGGTCCTGCCGGCCTTGCGGCAGAAAGGCATTCATTTCAACTATCGTCAGCCGATCCCCGCGTCGGCGATGGCGGCGGCCACCGGCTATTTCCTTACGCAGGTACTCGCCTTCCTGCAACCTGTTTATCTGTCGGCTGGCGGCGCCGGTTTCTTCCCGGAGAACGACCATCTTTATTTTCTCATCATCCTCGACCAGGACAGCCCGGGAGAAGAACTGGTCATTCTCAACATCCCATCGGATAGCCTGCCCCGCTTTTTCTCCACCTCCGAAGGGACCACGCATCATATCCTGTTCCTCGACGATATCATCCGGGAGAATCTCACCTATGTTTTTCCGGCGTCGGTCATCAGCAGTGTCATCAGTTTCAAGATCTCCCGCGATGCCGAACTCGACCTCGAGGACGAATACCAGGGCGATATCGCCGAAAAGATCGAGAAGCGGCTGACCAAACGCGATGCCGGCCTCGCCACGCGGCTGCTGTACGAGCCCGGCGCCCCGATTCGCATTCTCGAATCGCTTATAAAACAACTCAACCTCGAAGGCGCGACCACCATGGAAGGCGGCCGGTATCACAACCTGCGCGACCTGGCGGGCTTTCCCGTGAAAGACCCTACCCTTTCCTATCGGCCCTGGCCGGCAACGGGAAGGAACTTCGACCACCGGCCCAGCCTGCTCCAGGCGATCATGGAGAAGGATATCCTGCTGCATGTCCCATACGAAGCGTATGACCCCGTCCTGCGCTTCTTCAACGAGGCCGCCATCCATCCGCAGGTCGAAGGCATCTTCGTCACCCTGTACCGGGTGGCAAGGGATTCCCGTATCGTGCACGCTCTCATCAGCGCGAGCCGCAATGGCAAGAATGTGACCGTTTTTGTGGAATTGAAAGCCCGCTTCGACGAGGCTAACAACCTCCGATGGGCAAAGAAGATGAAGGAAGCCGGGGTAAAGATCATTTACAGCATCCCCGGTCTGAAGGTCCATGCCAAGATCGGGCTGGCGAAGAAAAGGGTCGACGGCCGGGTCCACTATTGCGGACTGCTGGCCACCGGGAACCTGAATGAAAATACGGCCCGCTTCTACACCGATCATATCCTGCTCACCGGCAACCACGAACTGATGCGGGAGCTCGAATTGCTGTTCATTTTCCTAAGCAAACGCAAGGACCCGCGAAAAGCCGAAAAGATCGCCTTCCAATACCTGCTGGTCGCCCAATTCAATCTGCAGGATCGGTTCCTGGCGCTGATAGACCGCGAAATAGGCCATGCCCGGGAAGGCCGGTCGGCCTCGATGATCATCAAGATGAACAACCTCGAAGAGCGGGTCCTCATCGACAAGCTTTACGAAGCGTCACAGGCGGGCGTGCGCATCCAACTGCTCATCCGGGGCATCTGCTGCTGCGTGCCCGGCGTCAGCGGGCAAAGCGAGAACATCACCATCCACCGGATCATCGACCGCTACCTCGAACATGGCCGGGTCTTTATATTCCACAACGGCGGGCAGGAAGACATCTTCCTCGGTTCCTCGGATTGGATGAACCGCAATATCTACCGGCGGATCGAGGTCTGTTTTCCCGTCTACGAACCAAGGTTAAAAGCAGAGATACGCGAATTGCTCCGCCTGCAATTGGCCGATACCGTTGCCGCCTCGCCCATCACCGCGGAAGGGGAAAACACGATAGCCGACCCTGCTCCGGCCGCGAGACCCATCGGCAATGACGCAATTCGTAGCCAGGAAGCCATCTACCAATACCTGGCAGAGTTGCGAAACGATCCCCCTACCCGGAATTGATCCGATGTTGTATATTGTAGCGCATGAAAATTCCCTTCTACCGTTGGCTGCCGCTTATCCTCCTGCTCGACCTCCTTTCAGGATGCGGCAACTCCCTGAACCATTGCTGGTTTTATTCCTATGCCAGCGGTTCGGGCACCGATACCACGGCCGGCCTGACGCCCGCCAGCTTCATCGAACTTCGCCCCGACGGCAGCTATACGCTCGATTTTGGGAAATATGAATATGGCGCATGGACGCGGAAAGCCGACCGGCTGTACCTCACCGACCAGCAGCATAAGACCTATGTCTATACGATGAACATGGCCACTCCCAAAGAGATGCAGCTTACCGTCGCCAAAGACCGGATCGGCCACTTCGAAGGCCGGCCGCTGCCCTCCGACAAACTGGCGGAAGACCCCTTTGCCGCCGAAAACAACCGCTGGAGAATCCCCGCGACCCATAAAGAATCCGATGCAGAAATAAAACAAAGACTCTACAACCACTGCCGGTTCTGGGAATTCTATTTCGCCTGGGCGCTGAATAAGAAGATTGACTACCTCGACGTCCGAAGTACGCCAACCGCCATCAAGATCTATGGCAATGGCTTCGGCCTGAAACCCTTCGCTGAATTGCCCGCGCGTTGGCGATCCCTGTTCTTTGATGAGGCGGACTGCCGCAAGGCCAACGAGATGATCCAGGATATCTTCCGCAATAAGACCATCGCCTGGCCCAACACCGACAGTAAGTATAAGATGTTCATCGGCGCCTTTCAGCAATTGGAACAATATTGTAAGCCATGAGAGTATCCCTCGCCATTGCCCTCCTCTTTACCCTCGGTTTCTTCGCCTGTGCCCCCCACAAACCCGGCGCGGGCATCTATTTCTATACTTCTTTTCTCGAGGGAGACCCAAATACCGATACCACGCTGAATTTCGTCAGCTTCCTGCAATTGCGTCCTGACGGATCGTACGCGCAGGATTTCGGTCATTACGACTATGGCAGCTGGTCGCTGAAAGAAGACCGGCTCTATCTCACTAACCAACGACGGCGAACCTATGTCTACCGGGTAATTTCGCTGACAGCAACGAAACTGGTCCTTCGGTTGGATAGTGGCAGAACCGGCAGCTTCCGCGTACACCAGCTTCCTTCCGCCAAACCGGAGAAAGATCCCTTTTCCCTTTATAACAATCAATGGCGGATCCCGGCTACACACAAGGAAAGCGATGCGGAGATCCGTAGCAGGCTGTACAATCACTGCCAGTTTTGGGAGGCCTTCTATAAATGGGTGGATGATAAGAACGAAGGGTTGACGGACATCAGCGAATTCCCATCCCCGCTAAAGATCTATGGAAATGGCTTCGGCCTCCGGCATTATGACAAACTTTCCCCCGCCTGGAAGGCCTGTTTCTTCGATGAGGAGGACTGCCGTAAGGCCGACACCCTGATCAAACACACCTTTCGCCGGAATACGATCAAATGGCCCGAAGCTAAAGACGATTACGAAAAAATGATTGGGGGATTCCAGCAACTGCAGCAGTTCCTACGGTAAGAACAGGGCATCGATAACATCTTTATGGTAGATGTTGTTCTCCAGCCGGATGTTGCGAAGCAATCCCTGCAGCGCCTTTTCGGCTTCTTCACGGCTTGGCCGTGGTCCCTTCCCGTTGAGGTAGTCTACTACCCGTTGATATTCGGGTGTCATCGGGACCTCCAATGGGTTGTTGGCGCCGATCTTCTTCAAAGGCCACCAGGACCAGCCAATATCATGACTCTCCACCAGGTGGATACATTCCCGGTACCAGGTGTTGTTGTTTTCTCCCGACTCACCAAGCCACAGAGGGATATTATATTTCTCACGCAGCCCGAGCGGGCCCTTTATCGCTTCTTCGGTGTTCGGGTTCCAGTATTTATGGAAGCTCAGGACCATATTGTCGTCCCAGGGAGGCAGCACCCCGTTGTAATTGTTCCCCCAACCGTTCCCTTCGATGATAATGATATGTTTCTTGTCCATCGACCGAATGGCCGCGGTGATATCCATCATCAGTTGGCGAAGCGGGGCGTTCTTCGTTTCCTTCAGGCCATTCCGGTCCTTCGGGTCTTCGAAGCCCCAGTTCGGTTCGTTGATGATATCATAACCGCCGATATAGGGTTCGTTGGCATAGCGTTCGGCAAGGCGCCGCCAGAGCGCGATCGTTTTCTGTTTGTTGGCTTCGCTCTCCCAGAGGGATGGCTTGGTCGAGTCGCGGTCCGAGATATTGTAGTCATGACCCTGGCCGCCGGGAGCGGCATGAAGATCGAGGATGAGGTACATTTTATTGGCCTTGCACCAGCTAAGGAGGCTGTCGGTGAGCGCAAAACCCTTTTCGAGCCAGGTATTCTTGCCCTTCACCGGCTCTTCTTCCACCGAGAGGGTGTACAGGCGATAGTGCATCGGCAGCCTTACTGAGTTGAAGCCCCAGGACGCCATCGAATCGATATCGATCTTCCGGGTGTGATTGGCGAGCCAGCCCTCATAAAAGGCCGCCGTCTTCTCCTTGCCGATCAGGTCCTCAAATGCCTTCTTAATGCGGTATTGCGGCCCCACCGGACCCAGCTGGAGCATATAGCTTTCCTGCAGCATCCATCCGCCGAGCCCCATGCCGCGAAGGATCACCTTCTCCCCTCTTTCGTTGACGATCAGCCGGCCATTTGACCGTAAAAAGCCCTGCGCCTTACCATTCGTTACAAAAAGCAGGAGCAGTAAACCAAAAGCAAGCCGTTTGATCCGATTCATTACCGGAAAATAAGTCATTTTTTCTACTTTTGCCCTATACCTCCCCTTCGGCCGACGGCAACTACAAAACAGATCCTTATGGCGAGCAGTCGGCTTTTAATACCAGCCAATATACCGGTGAACAGTTTTTCTATGGCCAGGTGAATTTTCTGTACAACCAGCAGCTAAGTGGATGGATATGAAGTTTTTTGAAACAGTTCTGCCATCTCAATATCGGAGAGATTTAGCCTGAACAGCCTCAATTTAATATTTTTTACCTGGGCATGTTTTCGTTTTTCGATTAAGAGTTCTGTACTCGGCTTAAAGAAAGATTGGGTCTTAGTTATCATGTTCCAGATGATAACAGCTAACTTTCTTGCCGTTGCGGTGACGGCGGCATGCCGCCCCTTTCGATAAGCGATGCGTTTGAAAAATGGGGTTAGGGGGTGTTCCTTTTGGTTCCCTATGCTGTTGGCAGCCTGGCGGAGGGCTAATGCTATGGCGTTTTTTCCTTTAGGAGTCCTGCTGCTTATCAGTCGCCCGCCACTCAACTTGTTATTGGGAACCAGGCGAAGCCAACTGGCGAATCGTTTGGCTGAAGAAAACCGTTTAATGTCATTTCCCATATTGCATAGCAGGCAAAGAACTGTGGAGTGACTGACACCGGGTATTTGAAAAAGATCAGTTTTTAGATGGGCGAAGGCCAGTTGCCGGACGTTAAAAGAAGGAGAATTTCTATTAACCTGCTTGTGATTTAATTTGTCAGGAGATTTATTCTCCAAAGCCGAAAGGTCTGCTCCTGGAACAAAATCCAATAGCAGGGATTGAATTTGTTGATCACAGACGAGAATCTCCTTTTTGTAGGCATCATAGAATTTGAGGCAAGATCGCAATTCGAATAATAAGTCTTCCCGCCAATTTCCATGAAGTGCCGCGGCGATTTCCTGTTGGGATTTTTTTACGCGGAAATGAGCGAGAGATGCTAAATAATCGGGGTCTCTGTGACCAGCAAGGATCGCCTCGACTATTGCCCGGCCGGATTTTCCGGTAATATCCCGGATAGCTACATCTAGTCGGATATTCATCAGACGTAGGGCCTTTTGCATTTTATTAATGTACATGGCCGTCTGCTCCTGCAAGTGCTCCCGATGAGCATAGTGGGTACGTAGTGTTTGGAGATAGTCGCTCAGAAGGAAACTCGAGCTCAAAAGCCCTAGAGTATGTAACTTTTGAATCCACATACAGTCAAGGATGTCTGTTTTCTTGCCTTTCACGTTTTTTGTTTGACTGCCTTGCACCAATACGACCTCGAAGCCTGCCTTTTGCAATGCATGGAAGAGCGTTTGCCAGTAGCTACCAGTACTTTCCATGGCTACCGTTGAGATTTGGTGGAATTTTAAATGGTCAATGAGCCGTTGGTGATCTCTTGTGTATACCCCGAATTCTCTCACGTTTACAGGGATTTGATCTACTGCAACCCAATGGGTCTTTGATCCAATGTCGATACCGGCAGCATGCGGATTGACGACTTTCATGGAAAGTTCCGATTCTTTCATTTTTTAAAATTTGGAGATGGAAAAAACTTCAGGGAATGTATATTTGTTATAAAAACTTTTCTGTACGGGATTCCTGTTTCGACACAGGGTCACCATTAAAATCAACAAATACCCTGACTTGGAGCAGGGCATAATACATTCCAACCGGGTTCTTTGAAGGACTACAAGTGCCATTCACTTTTAAGGTTTCTTCTGAAGCATCCCGAAGATAATGGATACAGGTTGTCAGCCCAAAATCAATGGGGCTGCGGCCATAGTTAGGTTCTTTGATAATCTGAGTGTTACGCATTATAACGGGGCGATGCTTGAGGAAAATCATTATTATCCGTTTGGACTTACCATGGCGGGGATTTCAGATAAGGCTATGAAGACCCAATATGTGCAGGATAAATTCAGGTATAATGGCAAGGAGCTGCAAAATAAAGAGTTCTCCGACGGAACAGGACTTGAAGAGTATGACTTTGCGGCGAGGTTTCTGGATCCACAATTGGGAGTGTGGCACGGAATTGATCCGTTGGCAGATAACTCGAGAAGATGGAGTCCGTATAGTTATGCTTTTGCCAATTCAATCCGCTTCATTGATCCCGACGGAATGGAGGGAGAAGATAACAACAATGAAAATAATGATGAGGGAGGAAGTTGCAAGCTCAATGTGCTTTACTATGATTTCTCAACTAATGCAAATGGACTGGTAACGGCGACGTCGGTTAGCGATCCCTCGGACGACCAGAATAACAGCAGTGACAATGATAGAGGTAATGATCAAGGGTTAGATCCTCAAAAGCCGTCTAACTCCGACCAACATCCCAAACAAACTAAGCCATCATTTTCTACGCTTCAGAAAAATTATCCACTACCATATAGTCACAGACCGGATAGAACTACTTCCCCAGGATTTGCGTCCGCTAGTGACGACGACGAACGCAGCTTTATGTATTACAATCAATGTGCAATAAGGATGAGTATAACTTTAAAAAAGTCTGGTGTTGATATTTCAGGGACAAAGAATTTGACAAATCCAGGAGGGGCGACATTTACCAAAGATGGCAATGTTATGGGCGCAACGAATTTGGCTGGCTTTTTAAAAGGCTACCTCGGTACCCCTGTTGTTTATGATGGTACAAAACAAGAAATCGGAAAGTTACTCGATGGGAAGACTGGTATAGTATTTTTCCAGGCGTTTCTTGAAGGTGAACCAGGCGGCCCCCAAACTCGTTCAGATCAGAATGTTCATATTGACCTATGGAACAAGAATGATATAAATGCTCCTTACCTTCCCCAAATGGTAGACTCAAAAAAAATTTATTTTTGGGAAATCAAATAAATTATCAATGAAGCAGCTACTGACAATCTTATTTTTTTTATGCTTTGACAAACTTCAAGCACAAGCTATAAAAATTAGTGGAACTTGGGTCAATACGGAAATATATAACGCTGTACGGCAGGATTTGCCAAGTGTTGAATTAGATTCGATTGTTCCGAGATGCATTTACATTGACTTAAATAATAAAATGACAATCGAATTTCGGTTTGAACAAAAGTCAAAAACTTCGAGAGTCAACAAAATCTCGAAAAAAGGAGATAGCGCTTATTTTAGTTCAATGGAACGTAGATTTGCGATCGGCCACGACAGTACAATGCTACTATTTAATAGCCGTCACAATATAACATTTAAGAAAGTGAGCAGCAGAGCGGTGATTGGGAGTGGAATTCAAGTATTGCTCAGAAACCATTTTTGGGGTACATCTAGAAAATGGAAAGTCATAAACTTTAAAAACGGAAAATCGCCTGACACAACGACAGCCTATATTGATAAATGGAAAATTCAAAGTGAATCGAGTAAGGGAATTTCTAGACATTACGAATTTGCCGATATTAAACGATACAAGGTAAATGGCCAGATGTTGTTTGGTGTTGATTTGTTTGATGTCGACAACAAGAATATGTCAGAATCAGGAGAAGTATTTGGGATCCGAAAATCTGGATCAGTTGTTTACCTCTATAAGGGAGACAAGCTCAGCTATACACTTGTTCCGATTGACTAGCCCTCGAGGAGAACCATTATTACCCCGGCGGACTCACCATGGCGGGGATCAGCGACAAAGCATTGAAATCAAACTATGCTGAAAACAAATACCGTTATAACCATGGCTCAGAGCTTCAAAATAAAGAGTTCAGTGATGGTAGCGGCTTGGAGATGTATGAGACCCGTTTTAGGATGCTTGACGTAGAGTTGGGTGGCAGATGGTGGCAGATTGATCCTAGGCCAGATGTGTCTGAAAGTCCATATTCTGCAATGGGTAATAATCCGGTTTTACGTAATGATCCATTCGGTGATACTCTATTAACTAAAGCAGATCAGAGGATGGCTGCGCGTATAACGAAGGGGATTAATTCACAGAATGCAAGTTTAAATAAGCAAGCATCAAAGATAAATGGTCAAATTGCAAAAGCACAGGCGAAAGGCAATACTGATAAGGTTAATTCCTTGCAAGGAAAATTGAACGATGTGAATGCGAGTATAAATACGAATAATACTACTCTTTCTCACCTCAATGCAATAGCAAACGACCAAACACAGGCGTATACATTTAATCAGTTGCCAGCAAACTCAACAGAGGGTGGCACAGTGGAAAAGACAATGAGTGTAAATGGAAGTAATCAAAGTGTGATTGTCATGAATGTTTTAAGTGATGCCAATGCTGTTCATGAACTGACGCACGCGTATCAGGGAGGCATTGAACACATGTTTTCTTTTAACTTGGATAATGCCAACAATCCTGTAACGTTTCGTGGAGCAAGTATTTTTGCAGCACAGATGGTGAACGCCAATTCAGAAATTGGGGCATACCAGGCGCAATATGCGTTTAGTCCTGGCAGTATGCCTTCCTCAACGATGGGTGGGACACCTAGCTCCATGAGCAGTATTAATGCGTTTTATGTTGGAGGATTAACTGGAACAAATGCCCAGGGCGGGAGTGTTCCAATTTACCCGAATGTTCAGAATATGGTAGGTACAATTTTTAGCTTACTTGGATTAGGATTTTAATCATATGAAAAGAGCGATTATACTATCGGTGATATCAACACAATTATTTGTGTCCTGTATGACTTATAAACAGTTGAGTGGAAACTATGTTTATAACAACAGTATCGAGCTTAGATTCACAGAAAATCCAAACAGGTTTGAATATTATACGAGAGGCGAAATGGGCCTGTTGCAATATTCGACGGGAGAATGGAAGCGGAACAAAAACAAGGTATATTTAACTGGTTTTACCGATAAAGACGTAAACATGTTAAATGTCGAGAGTGCTGTCGCCAAGAGTATAAACAGCAATGACACACAAGTGCAAATATTTTACAGTAGAGATAAGGCCGCCCCTTATATTAAGTCTGTTGTCATAATTAATGACAATGCAATTTATAAAATAGCAAAGGATACGATTCTTGCACCTGAGTATAAAGTCGAGACTATACAGGCCAAATCTTATCTTTCTTACGAGGGGTTGCTATCATCACCTCCCAAGGTAGATACGTTGTATTCTCGAAAAATAAGAATTGATGACGCTCAGGGGAAGACTATAATGTTGAAATTTAGTGTCAACTCAAAAGATTTTGTTCGAACAACGCTTGCCGATACGATAGAGGTAAAGAATAATCGCACTTTGTTGTACAATAAGATTAAATTGAAAAAAATTGCAATGGTGCAAGAAGCTGCGAAGTAACTAAAAGACCACTGAAAGCAATCCGTTTTATTTTGGGAGTTAAAACTTCCCTAGCTTTACGGCAACGCAAACAGTTAGACCGTGAACACAACGCTAGAGCATTTACCGGAGCACAAGCAAAAGCAGTTGAGAGAGATCACCGGGATCATCGTGAAGGCGGTGGATCCTGAGAAGGTGATCCTGTTCGGGAGCTATGCGACAGGCCGGTGGGTGGAGCACCGGTATACGGAAGGCGGCATCGTTTACGAATATATCAGCGACTACGATATCCTGGTCATCACCAAATCAGGAGAGAGCCGCAAGGACTACGAGGTGCAAGACCTGATCGAGAACCGGTGCGTGTACAAGACGCCGGTCACGGTGATTACCCACGACATTGATTTTATCAACAAGATGCTTAGTGAGGGCCAGTATTTTTTTACCGACATTGAGAAAGAGGGCATCCTGCTATATGATGCCGGCAACACGCCGCTGGCGGAGCGCAAGCCGTTAAGTACTTCGGAGGCAAAAGCTATTGCGCAGCAATACTTTGAGCAGTGGTATGGCGGGGCAAAGGAATTTTACATCGATGCACAGAACGCATACCAGCGGAGTAGTAATAAAAATGCTGCTTTTTATCTTCACCAGGCGACCGAGCGCATCTATAATGCGATCATCCTGGTACATACGGGGTATAAACCCAAGACGCACAACCTGGATAAGCTGAAACGTTACTCCAAACGCTTCTCCCAGGAGCTGGACGCCGTCTTCTCGGACAATACGCCCGAGGAAAAACACTTGTTCGATCTGCTGAAACGCGGCTACATCGATACCCGTTACAAAGATCATTATGAGATCACCGCAGAGGAATTAGCCATCCTGATCGAGCGGGTAGGCAAGCTGCAAACTATAGCCGAGCGGCTATGCCTGGAAAAGATCGATTCCTTTGATAGGGCATAAAGAAGGTAGGATAGTTTTTAGGAGGCATAAGCCTGCTTAGCCCTGTAGTCCCTGATATAAGCGGAAATTACCTTGAGCAAAATACCTTGTTCTTCTTCTGGCAATACATCGATCTCTTTAAAGCGTTGCAACAGCTCTGAGTTCTTCAGCGAGGCTTTAGCCTTCTCGCTTTTATCTCCGCTGATCAAATAATCAACAGAAGTTCCGAGCACATCGGCCAGTTTATTGAGAATATCAGCAGGCGGCTGTACATTTTTACTCTCATAGCGTATGAACTGTGATTTAGACACACCGATCTTGCCGGCCAGGTCAACCTGTGTCATTCCCCCCTGCTTCCTTAAAAGCTGTATTCTATCTGCCAGGGTCTCTTTCATTTTTGACTATTTTTCCCTGCAAAAATACCTTATATAGCACTATTTATGCAGATTTTGGTGCCATAATGTGGATAATTGCCGACTTTCTGATTTGGCAGGAGTGTCATTTAGGAATACTTTTGTTTCTAAAACGACAACTTCTCAATTTTATCCACATGGAGCTAAACCAGATCAAAGCACTGCTATCGATGCCGACGGTCTTAGGGCATTATGGCCTGAAACCGGACAAGCACGACCGGTTGCTGTGTCCCTTCCACCCGGACAAAACGCCGAGCTTGCAAATCTATCCGAAGACCAATACCTTTTGCTGCTTCAGTAGCAACTGCAACGCCGGCACCGGCGATGTGATCCAGTTCATCCAGCTGATGGAGAAGTGTAACAAGCATGAAGCCCTGGTGAAAGCGACCTCCCTGGTCGGGGCTACTTCGCATCCTTCTCCTGCTGCACCTGCGCCGGCGGCGAGATTGTTTACCGAGGCGGACGAGCTGGAAAAGGCGGCGCTGATGGGCAAGGTGTTCAACTATTTTAAGAAGGCGCTGCCGCTGACGAAGAAGGCTGTCGATTATCTGCAAGGCCGCAGCATCGACTACACGGTAGCCGAGATCGGCTACAACAGCGGCGGGCTGCATGGCGAGAGCAAGAACCATCACCTGGTGGCCACCATGGAAAAGTACGGGCTGCTGAAACCCTTAGCTGTCCGGGGTCACAGCGTATGGGCGCGGGACTGCGTGATCTTCCCGCTGCGCAATGCCGAACACAAGATCGTCAGCCTGTATGGCCGGAGTATTACCAATGACAGCGACCAGCGGCATTTTTATCTGGCTGGTAGAGAGGGCCTGTATCCGGGTTATCCGACCGCCGCGACGACGCGGCTGATCCTGGTGGAGAGCATCATCGATGCCGCATCGCTGCTGCAACAGCCACGGGTCAAAGAAGGCTATGCCGTGCTGGCGCTCTATGGCACCAACGGACTGACCGACGAGCACAGCCAGGCGATCATCGGACTGAAGCACCTGGATGAAATTATCTTTATGCTCAACGGCGATGATGCCGGCAGAGCGGCTACCGGTAAGCATTATGCTACCTTGCGCATGCTGCTGCCGGCGGTGAAGTTCACGGCGGTAGCGGTTCCAGATGGCGAGGACGTGAACAGTCTCTTACAGACGCACGATGATCCTGGTGTACTGGCCGACCTGGTAGAGCGCCGCGCAGCATTTTCTTTTTCACCCGCCCCAGCCATGCCGGTATCTGCTGAAACCCCGGCTACGCCAACCTCTTCGGCGATAGACACCAAGCTGATCACCACCAACCCCGAGCTGCTGATCTATGACAACTGTGAGCTGCGGATCACGGTGCTGGGTGGCATCAAGATCACGGGCCTGGACAGGATGCGGGTGACCTTGAAAGTAGAACACAAGACGGCGCGGGCCTTGCCGCTGCGTCATAACCTGGACTTGTACAACCATCCGCATACCGAGCAGCTGGTGGGCAAGATCGCGGAGAACTTCGATACCAGCACCCAGGCCACGATGCAGACCATTGCGGCACTGACGAGCGCCCTGGAAAGCTACCGGGCGCAGCGCATCGAGCACCTGCAAGCAAAGCCTGCCGCAAAAGCGGAGCTGACGCCGGTGGAAATAGCCGCAGCTATAAAGGAATGGAAGACGCCGAACCTACTGGAACGCATTAATCACCTGATCGGCGAGAGCGGGATCGTAGGGGAACCGGTAAACCGGCTGATCGCTTTTATCGTGTACACGAGCCGCAAGCTCCAAAATCCTTTGCACCTGATGTTCCTGGGCAGCAGTGGTAGTGGCAAGACCTACTTGCAGGAGAAGGTATCGGAGCTGATCCCGAAGGAAGACAAGATCGAAATAACACAAATCACCGAAAATGCCTTCTACTACTTCCGGCAGGATGAACTACGCAACAAGCTGCTGCTCATCGAAGACCTGGACGGCGCGGAATCTTCGATGTATCCCCTGCGGGAGCTACAAAGCAAGCGGCGGATCAGCAAGACCGTTACCCTGAAGGATACCAAAGGCAACCTGAAGACGATCACCCTCACGGTGGAAGGCCCCGTCAGCGTGAGCGGTTGCACGACGAGAGAGAAGATATACGAGGATAACGCCAACCGTTGTCTGCTGGTCTACATCGATGCCAGTAAGGAGCAAGACAAACGGATCATGGACTACCAGGCCCGTACAGCAGGCGGGGAAGTTGACCAAGATCGGGAGCAGGCCATCAAGAACAGCTTGCAGAACATGCAGCGGGTGTTAAAGCCGGTGGCGGTGGTCAATCCCTATGCGAAATACATCCAGCTGCCGGAACAGGTGTTCAAGCCGCGGCGGACGATGGGGCTGCTGCTGAGCTTTATCGAAGGGGTGACGCTGCTGCACCAATATCAGCGGGAAGTGAAGCGGGACAATCATCACCAGTCCTATATCGAGACCACGGTGGAAGATATCGAAGCAGCGTTTAGCCTCTTGAAAGATGTCCTGTTCAGCAAAAGCGACGAGTTGACGAAAGCGACGCGCGGGTTTTTAGAATTGCTCAAAGTCATTCTGCGGGAACAGGGCAAGCCGAGCTTCACCGCGCGGGAGATCCGCGAACAGCTGCGGATTAATCCCAGCAACCTGAAGCGCTACCTGGTGGAGCTGGAACGCTACGGCTACATCAAAGGCAGCGGCAACCGCTATCGGGGCAACTATGAGTATATCATCTCCAACGTGCAAGAATACGAGCAGCTGAAATCGAGCATCGACCGGCACCTGCAAGCCATCCTCGTCTCCATCCGAAATAAAGGCCAGTAGTTCAGTAGTTCACCAGTGGTTCAGTAATGGCAGTGAACCACTCTAATCCTTATCCCACCTACACTTTAGGGCAGTGGTTCAGTAGTTCAGTGAAAAGATAATAATAGCATTTTTTATGGACACGATTTACGGGCTTCACAGCGCGGAGTACCAGCTATTGCAAAAAGGCTTCGGGGAATGGCTACAAACCTTGGGATACGCCCCGGTTACTGTCACTTCACTGCCCCGATTGCTACAGGAGTTCCTGCATTACCAGGAGCAGGGTGGCAAGCCCAGCCTGGTAGCCTTACAGGCAGCGGATGCCAGCGCGTTCATCGAGATGATCAAATTAAAGATAGGCCCCCGGAGTGGCAGGGGATACAGTGCTGGTCATATCAACAAATACATCCAGGCCTTAAAGCTCTTCAATCAATACATCCGGGAAACCGGCCGCACGGGGATCGGCTTTACCCTGGCCCTGCTGGATGATCGCCGAAACAAACCCGACTGGCTTACTTCCCGCGAAGTGCAGCGCATGTACGAAGCGATCAGCGACGATGTGCTGGGGATCAGAGACCGGGCTATGCTGGCCGTGTACTATGGCTGTGGGCTGCGACTGAGCGAAGGGGCGGCATTAACCCTGCCGGATATTATCGAAGATAGAAGGCTTGTATACGTCCGGCAGGGCAAGGGATACAAAGAACGCTATGTGCCGATGGCGGGCCGTAATTACCAGGAGATACAGCTTTATATCGCCGAAGGCCGGCCGCAGCTGGTGCAAGGGCCTACCGACCGGCTGTTCATCGGTGCGGGTACCGGTAAGCCACTGGACAGGCAAAGCCTGTACATCCGGGTCAAACGGCTGGTGAGTGTGGCGGGGCTAACGAAACGGATCAGCACCCATACCCTGCGGCACAGCATTGCGACGCACCTGCTGCAAAACGGGATGAAGCTGGAACGGATCGCGGAGTTCTTAGGACATAGCTGCGTGGACTCGACCCAGCTCTACACCCATTTAGTTAACGAGAAAATCAATCATCCATGACGTTCAAAGATTACCTGGAACAAAAACGGTTCACCCCCGCTACCGTAAACAGCTATACGATCTATATCCGAACTTTTACGGACTGGCTGGCGGCTGAGCAACTGGACGGGGGTACCTTCACTTATAATGAACTGCTGGACTTTATCCAGTACTTGCAGGGCGTGGGCAAGAGTAAGAAGGCGATACAATACGTGCTCAGCGTTGTCCGGCATTACTGCAACTACCTCGTCGTTGAAAAGCAGCGAAGCGATAACCCTGCTGCCGGCGTGTTCATGAAGGGTATCATGCGCAAGCTGCCGGGAAACCTGCTGAGCTGGGGCGACATGGAGGAACTGTACCGGCAGTACAGCATACAGCTGAACGTTCCCCTGGTGAGCAAGGTTATCTTGGGACTGCTGATCTACCAGGGCCTGGCAGCGGAAGAGATCACCCGGTTGGAGGCCGTGCATGTTCACCTGCGGGAAGGCAGGGTCTTTGTCCGGGCGATGAAGCGGACGGGGCAGCGATGGCTACCTTTATCTGCCCTGCAGCTGATCGAGCTGGGCGAGTACATGCAGGAGAACCGGCTAAAGACGGGGCCTTTGCTGGTCACCGGTAGGAAGCAACGGATCAGCCCGACCAATATCAATAACCGGATGCAGGGGATGATGAAGCAGCTCCGTCGGCTTAATCCACGGGTCATTAATGCGACACAGTTCCGTAGTAGCGTGATCGCCCACTGGCTGAAGGCAAACAATCTGCGCCAGGTGCAATACATGGCCGGGCATAAATACGTCAGCTCTACGCAACGTTACCAGCTCACGACCCTGGACGATCTGAAAACTGACTTGCAGCAACATCATCCCATGAGCTAACCCCACCGCACAAGACCCATGCTTCAGCAGGAAGATCAGTGGGCAGTCCCGGCAGTCCACGCTTCAAAAACGCATGCCAGGCGGGCGGTGCCGCGCCCGGCATGGTTTTGCGCGGCCCGCCAGGCTGCCCTCCGCTGCTTCCTCTGCGGGCACGCCCGCAGCGCAGCTCCACATCAATGTCCGCCACCTGCCCGTGACCGGCCGCTTCCTCTTATGATGATGCCTCCGCGCCGCTCCGGCAAAACAACCAGGGCCGAACCGCGGGTAGGAGCCCGGAGGCCTCGTGCCTCGGCCTTCCCCCGGGCTCCACGGCCGGTCACATGGCGGAGGTGGCGGCGACCATCTTCCCATCGGCGAGATCGTAACGGGAGAATAAGCAGCCGTCGGCGATCGACAGTAGAATAAAGCCGGGCACGAGTAACGCCGTTGGCTACCCCGCCGCCCGCCATAAAAGCCCGGACATTGTCCTTTGCTGTAAAGCCGCTACGGGGCTTTTATAGCGGCCGTCGGAGTCGTGCACCCTTCCCTCATCCTCCGCAGAGTTAAGTTCCACAACGAGCGCCTATCCCTTCCAGCAATGATCCCTTCTTTCTTTTGCCGGCGGCAGCCTGCCGGTTTTTAAAATGAAAAAAGGGACCCCCTCAAGCCGGGGGGAAGGGGGATCCCTTTTTTCATTCATTTTAAAAAATACCATCATGGCAGTCTACATCGTCAAAGAAGAAAAGAAGTTGGTCATCATCAACGTGCAGGCGCACCTGGAGGAGTCCTTCCAGGTGGATTATGCCGGCAGAATACTGGTAGAGGCCAATACCATCACGGAAGCGCTGCTGAAGTTCCAGGACTTACCGGATGCGGTCAGGCACCCTGACCAGGACGAATCCTCCCAATAGGGGGGATTTTTCTTTTTGCGGAGCAGGGACGACAGCCCGCTGACCGGAGGTATCAAACGCCGATCCTGCCGCCCGGTTTTGTTCCCACCGCTGCCGTGCGTTTATACCTACGGGCGGCGCCGGCAACGGCGTTCCTTCAGCTGGACATTGTTCCGTAACTGATCGCCGGCGGCAGCATGCTATCTGCCTTCTTTTTCTCGGAGTTAAGTCCCACACCGCGCTCAGGTCTCCCGAGGAAAGCTCCCCGATACAAACGTCTTCGCTGCCCGGCGGCAGCTTTGCTGCTTTACATAACGTGGTTATGAGACACGTCCCGGAGGGCGTGTGCGAAGCGAACTCATAACATCACGTTATGTAAAAGCCGGGCAAGACAGGTGATAAAAAGGCTGTCGGAAGGGATCAATCCGGCGGTCGAAGGTTTGAATCCCGCCCGGATCATCGCCTCCGGACGTGGATTTTTTTCTTTCAATTGAAAAAAGAAAATCTACTATCTTGGTGGGTATAAGCAGTTCTTTGAATGTACACCAACCCGACTGCCACAGAAAGGGGCGTCGGTTTAAAAAGGGGATGGTAGGTATTATCCGGGCGGACTTACCATGGCGGGGATATCGGATAAGGCGATTAAGACGCAATATGCGCAGAATAGGTATCGGTACAACGGGAAAGAACTGCAGAATCAGGAGTTCAGCGACGGGAGTGGGTTGGAGGAATATGATTATGGTGCGAGAATGATGGATCCGCAGTTGGGAGTTTGGCACTCTATAGATCCCCTGTCTGACAAAAATAGAAGATGGAGCCCTTTTGCATATGCATATAGCAACCCGCTCAGATATGTTGATCCGGACGGAATGGAAACAGCTGGTGCTACAGGTGCTGATGATGACCCCGACGAAAACATTAGGTTAAAAGTGACCTATAACCGAGACACGAAGAAGTATTCGGTAGAGCGGGTGAGCGAGGAAGAATACAGCAATGCCACCAATAACGGCCAACAAAATATGGTTCAAATGACCAGTTATAGAATAGGAGGGGATGACGATGGGAAGAAGCCCAAAGGCAAAGGTGGAGAATCCAATATTATGCCTGCACCACAAAGGGATAACATAAAGCTGCCTGAATCAATTAATCGAGTTAAGGAATTTATGGAGAAAACGAAATTAGGCGAAGTGTCTGAAACAGGCGGTACTCTGACTGAATGGGCGGGAAAAGCGACAAGCATAGGAGGCCTTGACAAAGCGACTGAAATATTCGAGAAGCTAAATAAGGGATTTACAATAATTAGTGCGCTCGATAATTTCTTGCATGGGAAATACGCAGATGGTACACTTAATGTTCTTAGCTTGTCGGGTCGGTTAAGCCCTTATGTGTTTACTTACGAGACACTCACAGGTGTAATGAACTCCAGATTTACGTTAAATCAGGCAGCCTTTGACGCCGATCAGACTTCTGTGAATTATTTAAAAATGGCACATAACGCATATGTGAATGGAGATAATCAATCGGCTAATGAATACTGGCACGAGGCGGGCAGATATGCTCAAATTAGGGATCGAATTATGTCTCAAATGAATAAGAAAGAATAGCATGAAGTTCAAAAATTATTTTTTGGGGCTGGCGATTTGCATTTCTTGCTGCACTTCCCCAAGTGAAAAGAGAAACGACAAAAAAGCAAATGACAGTGAAGACACTAATGTGTCAATGATTTCCACGATGGCGAATACTTTTTATGAACACGATGATTATTCGAATGCCATAAAATATTTCGACAAACTAATCGATCGAGATTCCACGAACGGACAGTATTATTTCAGAAGAGGATACTCGTATGCTAGGCTGATTAAGAAAAAAGATGCCATTGAAGATTATAAGAGAGCTATTAAATACCATTTCAAAGTAGCATCCGCGAACTATAATATCGGATTAAATTACTCATACGATAATGATTCTTTGGCTTTGTATTTTTTTAAGAAATGCATTGAGGCCGATTCTAGCTTTGTGGACGCTTATTCAGCAATTCAAGACTGCGAAAAAAGAATCAAATTGGGTGAAACCAGGTGAGCCTGTACTGCCTTTAACAATACACCCCCTGACAATACGCCGTTGCATCCAATGGAACAACTTAAAGACGATTTTCTTTCAAATCTACGCAGACCAAGGATTGTTATTGCAGACGATTATATTCTTATATCCGATCCTCCTTTCGGATGGAAAATATTTTTGGCTTTTTTCTGCCTGCTTATGGCGCTGATTGTCCTTGAATCCGATAAAGACTCCGGCATGGTGGGATTTGTCCTATGTTTGTCAATGGCGGTTGGATTCATATACGACTCGCTGTCTCTCAAAAGAACGAATATTGATTTGAAGACAAAAGTGATTTACAGAAAAAGCCTCAATCCCCTTGAGAACTTATTGGGAAAGCTGTTGAAGCATCCATCGAAAATTCCATTTTCAGCGATCGAAAGGATATTTGCAGATTATACTGAAGCGTTTGGAGGGGCGACGCAACGATACTTTTTGTATATTCGGACAGACGACCCGTACAATCTTAAGATTGGAACATTCAATAAACTCGTAGACGCCGAGCGCGTTGCTTCATATTTGGCTCGCAGGTTAAAAGCATAACCTATAAGCTCTTTTCAACGATGTACTGAAGAGGAACAAAAGCTGCTCGGCCCCCTGAAAGCTCCCCCTAGTTTGTCGCGACCGACACCGAAAATTCTTTTGGATAGCAGTTGCAGTCGGTCGGCTCTTGACTACTGAAAGAAAGTCATCGGAACAAACGATATTCAGGAGGCCGCCTACTTCGCCAAATGCTTGTCAAACCCCCACTCCACGAGCCTTTCATACGCCGCCCAAACGGCATCGGGAATATCCTGCGGTATCTGAAACCCCTTTGCCGGATAGATGCGTATCCGCTGCAGATCGCCGACCATCAGGTTGATCACCTGCTCCAGCGGAACATCCTCATTCGCATATTCGTCAAAAGAAAGTTGCGGAGAAGTCACCAGCAGATCCTTCTCCGGCCAGTGCTTCTTGAAGGTCGCATAGCTGCGCCGCTCCATATAGGGCTTCTGCACTAATAAGAACGATTGGGGATGCAATCCCTTATCGGCAAGGAGCCGTTGGGTGAAGAGAATGTTCTCGCCGGTGTTGGTGGATTGATTCTCGATAAAGATGGCCTCCGAAGGCACACCCCGGTCGAGGGCGATACGCGCCATCAATTCGGCCTCAGGTTCAGTAAACATCCTACGCGTAACACCGCCAAGGCCCCCGGAGAAGATGATGAACGGCGCCAGCCCCTGCTGGTACAGCTCCGCGCCGCGATCGGCAACCCGGAGATCGACGCTGCCCAGCACCAAGATGCAGTCGCTGACCGCCGGAGTATGATGCATATGATGATAGTCCCACAGTTTCCTGGCTTCTGCAAGTACTTTTTCGGTTATCATAGTTATGTCGGCGCCATCCATTTGGGCGAGCGGGGCGAAGATATCAATTTTGTCTAAAAAACAAAAGCCGGCCACAGGCCGGCTGCCCGAAGGGCCATCATAAGCCGTTTTTGGCGAGGCCCTATTTTCGCTTGCGAGGGCCTCAACAAAAACAAAAGCCGGCCTGTGGCCGGCTTTTATCAATAAATATCGCTGAAATTTACATCACCTCCTGCTCCTTCAACCCCTCGGGGGTCGCTACCAACAGCGTACCCTGCGTATACTTCTCGTCGTGCTGGCTGGCATCCAATCCCTCTTCCTCCTCTTCCTCGCTGACCCGCAGCGGAACAATGAAGTTGACGAGCTTGAAGATACCAAAAGAAACGGTAAAGCTATAGCCGACCGCGATCAGCATGGCCTTCAACTGGGTAAAGAAGAAACCCGGGTTCCCGTTCAGCAGCCCATCCGCGCCGGCGGCATTCACGAGCTTGGTCGCAAACACACCCGTCAGCAACATCCCGACCATCCCGCCGAGCCCATGACAGGGGAACACATCCAGGGTATCGTCCAGCACGGTCTTGGTCGCCTTGAAGTGAACGGCCATATTGGAAACCACGGCGGCAAATACGCCGATGAAGATACTTTGAGGAACAGCCACATAACCGGCGGCAGGCGTTATCGCCACCAGCCCTACCACCGCACCCACGCAAAAGCCGACGACAGAGGGTTTCTTGCCGCGCATGACGTCGAAGAACATCCACGACAAACCTGCGGCCGCAGCAGCGGTATTCGTAGTGGAGAACGCCGAAACCGCGAGAGAGTTGGCGGCAAGGGCGGAACCGGCGTTAAAGCCAAACCAACCGAACCACAACAGCCCCGTACCGATCAGGACATAGGGAATATTGGCAGGATGAGTCCCTACCCCATTGATATGCACCTTCCGCCGTTTCAACACCAGGGCGCCGGCAAGCGCCGCACAGCCCGCGGAGATATGAACCACCGTCCCACCCGCAAAGTCCAAAGCGCCCATCTTGGCCAGGAAGCCATCCGGATGCCAGCTCCAGTGCGCTAGCGGGGCATACACCAACAGGCTGAACAGAACGGTAAAAAGAACGTAAGCCGAGAAGCGCATCCGCTCGGCAATAGCCCCCACCACCAACCCCGGGGTGATGATGGCGAACATGAGCTGGAACATCGAGAACAGCGACTTGGGGATCGTCGGCGCAGGGCCCCAAACCGGTCCGGAAACAACGCCCTTATAGAACAAGTGCGTAAAAGGATTACCGATTATCCCGTGGATCGAATCGCCAAAACAAAGGCTGTAGCCGACCACGATCCACAACACCCCAACCACACCCGCGGCAACCACGCTCTTCATCATCGTGGAAAGGACGTTCTTCCTGTTCACCATCCCGCCATAAAAGAAGGCCAGGGCCGGGGTCATCAGGAATACCAGCGCAGTCGCCACCAGTATCCAGGCTACATCGGCAGAATTATACTTACTGTCATCCACGCTGGGCTTCAGGCTGGGAATAAAGATCGCCACCACCGCGACCACAGCCAGTACGATGAAGGGTAAGAACCTTTTAGCAGTGATCTTGCTCATAGTTGCTGATTTCATATTAATAAAATACTAATGCATTGTAATTCGCGATAAAGGTATATAAAAAATAGAAAATGGATATACCATCACGTATATCCATTTCTTATAATGTTTATAAAATATTTAATAATTCATTAACTATCCGCGTGTTACAGAAACACACCAAAAGAAGGTGTTCATAAAATTTAGGCAAAAGAGGCCAAAACTGGGCTGTTTTTTGAATTTTTCTATTATATAGATCATATTTTGAACCCGGCGAAGGCCCCCCTACCGCACAAACCCCATCCGCACATCCGGCGTCAACGCCGGCATCCGGATCTTATACCGGATCGTCCCATTGAAACGATCCACCTCCTTCAAAAATTCATGGTCTTTCTTACTGATCCAATAGGTTTCGGTATAAGCCATCCCCCGGGGATCCTTTCCCTCGGTAACCAACACCCAGCAATCCACCTCCGTGCCCCCAAGGGCCAGCTTCTCGCTTCCAGTCACCGTGTAGCGAACATATTGAGGCGGATCGAGCCCGGCGTCATAAAAATTGATCAGAAAAGACTTACCCGCCGCCAGCGGCAGCATCTCAAAGGTTTCGATATCGAGGTTCCAGTTGAAGTTGGGCTCCGCAAAGGCCAAAGAAAAGCCCTTCCGCACATTATCCGCAACAGTGTCGGCCCCACTGATGCCCTCCCATTTCCAATTATAGGCGCTTAACTTCCCCCGCACCAACTCCCGGTGATACGCCGGCGCAAAGCTGGCGGCCTCATTGACCGAATATACCGCCCGGTAAGCCGGGGTATCGCTGCCATACCAGCGCTGATCGATGACAAACACAGGATGCCCATCTCGCACACCGGAAGAAATATCCCGTACCCAATACCAAAACCGCAGTTGCCGGTCATGTGCCGGATCCTGATAGGTCACCAGGTACTGCCGGACTCCCGGTTTCAGGTTCCGGGTGATCAATCCCCCCTTTCCGGGACGCACGGTATCCCCTTGCGCCCGAATGCCGGAGGTGAGCAAGAGCAGAACCACAATAATGAACAGATAAAGATATTGTAGCATATTCCAGGGATTTATCCCCGAAATTGATGCGCCGGAACCGGCAGGCAAAACGCATTCAACCACCCGCGGCGGCTTTTCAGCCGGCCCCCCAGCGGTTTCAATTATCCAACAATTGAAGCAAAGCCATCGATGATTGAAAAGAACCGTCCATCCGGCCAAAGCGCCGGGAATGAAGCGCGCCGGTCCGCCAAGGAATAGTATTTTTGAGGATGCGCATCTCCTTCAAAAAGGCCAGTCCCCGAATGCTGGAAAGGATGGTCTGGCTCTTCGTGTTCGGGATCACCTTCCTGAGCTATCTGCCCATGGACGGCCTGGCGCAATCCCTCATCTGGAGCGCTATGAACATCGCCTTCTATGCGGCCATCATCTATGGCAACATCGGCCTCCTCTACCCGAAGCTGTACGAAAAAGGCCATATCGTCGTCTATGTCCTGGCCTCCGCCGCCCTGCTGATCGCAGTCGGGGTCACACGCACCTTCCTCTCGATAACGATCTACAACAAGTACTTCGCCACCAAACCGGAATCGCTCGATGTCTGGCGCTATCTCTACAATTCCATCGCGGGTATCGCCATTTTCGTCCTCAGCTTCGTGTTTCGCATCGCCATGGCCTATTTCCGGCTCAAACGCCAGGCCGAACAAATGCTGGAACAAAAAAGCCAGGCAGAACTGAATCTTCTCAAATCCCAGGTCCAACCGCATTTCCTGTTCAATACGCTGAACAATATCTACTACGAGGCCTACCGGGAATCGCCGGGAACGGCCCTGCTCATCGGGCGCCTCTCCGATATTATGCGCTATTTCGTCGACGAAAGTCCGCGGGAAAGAGTATCCCTTACCACCGAGATAAAATTCCTCGAGAACTATATCGCCCTCGAAGAAATTCGCATCCGCCATGGGGTCACCGTCAATTTCAGCAAGGAATACGACGGCGATCCCCAGCTTCCGCCAATGTTGCTGATGACCTTCGTTGAAAATCTGTTCAAACATGGTATCGACCGCGGCGCAGCGGGTAACACCATCTGCCTCTCCCTGGTTCAGCAGGACGATCACCTGCTCTTCACTACCGAGAATGCGCTTCCCGCAAACGCCCCGGCTCCCGCCAAGCCCGGATTCGGACTCCAAAACCTGGAAAAACGGCTTACCTTGCTCTATGGCAACCGGTTTGTCCTGACCACCACCCGGACCGAAACCCATTTTAAAGCCTTCTTAAAGATCCCGCTGGTATGAACGCGGGAATAAACGCTGGTATGAACGCTGCTATCAACACGGGAATGAACCTACGCTGTCTCATCGTCGACGACGAACCCAACGCGGTAAGCCTGCTCGAGATGTTCATCCGCCAGAACACCTCCTGGCAACTGGCAGGCAAATGCTATGACGCACCCGAAGCACTGAATTTCCTGAAGAGTCAGCCGGTGGACCTGATCTTCCTCGATATCAATATGCCCCATCTCACAGGAATGGAGATGGCGGCCCTGCTGCCCCCTTCGGCAAGCATCGTCTTCACCACAGCCTACTCGGAATATGCCGCAGACAGCTATAGCTTCCCAACGATCGACTACCTGCTGAAGCCCATAACGCTCAAGCGGTTCTACGCCGCCATGCAGAAGATCGAAGCGCATTTCGCAAAACCCGCGGCTACGCAGGACCCCAGCCCCACGGCCGCAGCCCCGGCCGAAGAGGAGTACTTCTTTATCAAGTCCGGCCGCATGCTGCACAAAGTGTTGTTAAAAGAGATCCTGTATTTCGAAGGGGAGAAAGAATACGCCCGGCTGGTAACGCCCACCCAACGATTGCTGATCTATCGGCGCCTGAAGGACATTGGCGAGCAACTGTCGAACAGCTTCGCCCGGGTGCATAATTCATACATCGTCAATATCGCAAGACTCGACTCCATCCGCGATAACCACGTCTTTATCGGCGCCAAACAGATCCCCATCAGCGAGAAATTCCGCGAAGCATTCATGAATCGCATCAAGGAAAAGGTATTTTAAACAGATCGCATTTCCCGCAATTTTAGCTAAATATTTAGCAGGTTTTGTACGTTATTTGCATATATTGGATTTACCTATGTCTAAAGCCGTTCGCATTTTCTGGATCCTCCTCTTCACGGGGCTCCTCGCTTTTATTGGTTTTATCGCCCTGATCGCCTCCGGCGCCTTTGGCCAACTGCCCTCCTTGCATGAACTGGAGAACCCCTCACTGGTCCTGGCCTCGGAGGTCTACGCCGCCGACGGCACTTCCATGGGCAAATACTATACAGCAAAGGGGAACCGGTTGGACGTTCAGTACAAAGACATCTCCCCGAACGTGATACATGCCCTCGTCTCCACCGAGGACGAACGATTCTATGAACATTCCGGCGTCGACGGCAAAGCCGTCCTCCGGGCCATCCTGAAATTCGGTCGCGACGGCGGCGGCAGCACCATCACCCAACAGCTGGCGCTGAATATGTTCAATGGCGAAAGATCTCATCACCGCCTCGGCCGGATCATCCAGAAATTGAAGGAATGGATCATCGCCATCGAACTCGAACGCAACTTCACAAAGGAAGAGATCATCACCCTTTATCTCAACGACGTCTCCTTCAGCGACAATGTATATGGCATCCGTGGCGCCGCCCGCACCTTTTTTCATAAAGAGCCTGATAGCCTCAGCGTCGACGAAGCGGCGGTGCTCGTCGGCATGGTCAACAATCCCAGCTTTTTCAATCCCCGTACCAACATAAAGGCCGCGACCGAACGGCGCAATGTGGTACTCAATCGAATGGTCACCAATCACTGGCTCTCCGATCCGGAGGCGCTCGAACTGAAGGCAAAACCGATCGACATCTCCCATTATCGCAAGGCCGACGAGAACAACGGTATCGCGCCCTATTTCCGCGACCAGCTGCGAAGCGATCTCCGGAAATGGTGTAAGGAACATACCAACCCGGAAACCGGCAAACCCTACAGTCTCTATACGGACGGTCTCAAGATCTACACCACCATCGACCCGAAGATGCAGCAATACGCCGACAGCTCCGTCGCCCGCCAGATGCCGATTCTTCAGAAAGAACTGGACGCCCAAAAGAATATCCGGGATGGCGCGGTCTGGGCCGATCATAAGAATATTCTCGAAGCCGCCATGCGAAGCACCGAAAGATGGCAGAACGAAGAGGACGAAGGTTTGTCCGAAGCAGCCATCCGCAATACGTTCAACACCCCGGTAAAAATGCGGGTCTTCGCCTGGAACGCCGCCCGGGAAAAGGATACCGTGATGACGCCGCTGGACTCCATCAAATACCATCGGCAGATGCTGCAGGCCGGATTTATGGTCATGGATCCCTTCACGGGCGCCATAAAGGCCTGGGTCGGCGGCATCGATTTCCGCACCTATAAGTTCGATCACGTCAATATCAATACAAAACGACAGGTCGGTAGCTCCATCAAACCCTTCCTCTACGGTCTGGCCATCGAGGACTTCGGTTTCAGGCCAATGGACACCTGCCCCGCCATACAACAGTATTTCCCCGAATACAACGCCTATGTACCGGCGAAAGGCGGTAGCCACTGGAGCCCCGGCCCCTACCCCATGGCCTTCGGTCTCGGCTGGTCCATCAATGAGGTCGCAGCCTACCTGATGAAATCGATGGGCCCGAAAGGTCCGCAGCGCTTCGCCGAGTTTCTCAAACAAATCGGTATCCCGACCTCCGTACAGCCCTATCCCTCGCTGGCCCTGGGCGCCTGTGAGCTCTCGTTGTTCGAGATGCTGGATGGCTATACGATGTTTCCCACCGGCGGCTTCAACGTGCAACCCTTTTATATCGCCCGCATCGAAGACAAACACGGCAACGTGCTGGCGAATTTCAGCTCCACGCCGAAGGAAGTGCTCAATCAGCACACCGCCTATACGATGGTCCGGATGATGCAGGGCCCCGTCGACTTCGGCACGGCAAAAGGCCTCCGGGAGCGGCTGGGCCTGGCCGAAATGGGCGGCAAGACCGGCACCACCAACGACAACTCGGATTGCTGGTTCATCGGCTACACCCCGCAGTTGCTGGCCGGCGGCTGGGTCGGCTGCGATGACCGCTTCATCCGCCTGGAAAGCCGGTCGGCCGACGGCGGCCACGTCACCCGCCCCATCTGGGAGACCTTTTTTGCCAAAGCGCTCGCCGACAAGACCCTCGGGCTTAGACGCGATCTCCGCTTCGCCAAACCCGACAGTCTCACCCCCAACAGCAGCATGGACTACAGCAAGTTCCCCAACGTCGACCCGGGCGCGGAAGGCGTCGACCAGGGCAATGGCAGCGCGGACGCCTATGGCGGAGCAGATACGACAAAAAAGCAAAAGCCCGCCAATCCCTACTAATAATCATTTGAATTATAAGCCTGCGCCGGTACGAACTCATCGAAATCATCGAAGGTGCCGTTACTGCCGTTATTCCCCGATCCGACATAACTATGACCACTAACCGTAAAAGAGACGGCGCCGCTTCTCGGCGCCCGCGGCCACGGCGTCCGGCGGCTCCAGCGGTCGCTTGCAAAATCATAAGCCCAGGTAGAGGCGACCATACTCCCGTTCATGCCCGTCGTCAGAAAGGCCTGGTCATTATTGACAAACGCCGTTCCATTTTGCCGCTCGATGTCCGTATAGCCGTCGTCAAACTTGCCCTCGTCCGTATTGGTAATATTGGCCAGCTGATGCCAGGCAGGTGTATGTGACGGATCGAAACGCCAGAAGTCCCGCACCATCCCCCCGCTGTTGATACCCGTAACGATATAGGCCTGGTCCCTATAGACAAAAGCCACCGCCCCCTGCCGCTTCGAAAAATTCCCGCTGGTGCCGGGCGTCAGCGACCATTTGTCCTGCACGGGATCATACTCGAAGAAATCATTCATCCAGTTGACGTTGAAGCCCGTACCGATATACCCCTTCCCCTGCACGCTGAATCCGACGGCATCGTACCGCGGCGTGCCGGGAAAATCCGCCTTCTTCGTCCAGCCATTCGCCGCCGGATCGTACTGGTAGAAATCGCCGTACACATTTATCGCGTCATATCCCGTTCCGACATAGCCATAGCTTCCAATGCTGAACGCGGCCGCATTGCTCCTCGGCGCGCCGGGAAAGTCGGCCACCTGCCGCCAGCCGCTATCTACGTTGAACTGCCAAAAATCCCGCAGCCGGCCCGTATTGCCGATCGATTGATTGTAGCCCAAACCGACGTACGCGTCGGTGCCGATGACAAAGGACGCAGCACTCCCACGCGGCGGATCACCGATCGACGCCTTTGCGATCCAGTTACCCAGCTGGGTATCCGGAATATTGGTGGGATGACAGGCGAAAAACAAAAAAAGCACGGGCATAAAAAACCCCAAACCAGGGGTATTAAGATCAGTTGAGCGCATAGTCATTACCGTTATATTATGGACACAAAAAAAGGGGTCTTTAACAACCTCCGGTTATAAGAGCATATCGCCGTTCATCCCGATGCACCGCCGCTGTTAAGATTTTGCCAAAACATATCGGCACGCAAATTGATAAAGGACATCTGAACATTTCTTTACCCATGTACAGTATTAAAGGATTTCTGTGGTGTTTGGCCATACTGACCATGCTGTCCGGCACCCGTGGCTCATCGATCGATACGACTTACGCATCTTCGGCGGCAGTCGCCGCCCGGCCATTCCCGCAACACACTGTTTACCATCCTGGGACCATCCTACCCAACCATATCTCCCGCAATGTCATGGACGACAGCGTCCGCTCCTTTTACCGAAGCTGGAAGAAACGGTATATCGTTCCGAGCTGCACCCAGGGAGAGGCCTATGTCTGGTTCGAAGGATCGTCAAAGAGTGACAACATCTGCGTATCGGAAGGCCAGGGATATGGGATGATCATCGTCGCCCTCATGGCCGGATTCGACTCTACCGCACAAGAGACCTTCGACGCACTCTATCGCTTTTATAAATCCCACCCTGCCGCCAGCAACCCCCACCTGATGGCCTGGATCCAGGGCAAGGATTGCAAGAGCATCGACGGCGGTACCGCCACCGACGGCGACATGGACATCGCCTATTCCCTCCTGCTGGCCGACGCACAATGGGGCCGTCATAGCAATATCCCCTACAAACAGGAAGCGCTCGCAACCATCGCCGCGATCAAACACGAAGAGATCAACCCGATCACCTATATCGTCATGGAAGCAAATGAAGAATCCCCGCACAGCAGGGACTATTATGATATGCGCTCAAGCGACTTCATGCCGGATCATATCCGGGCCTTTCGCGCTGCAACCGGAGACTCTACCTGGGATAGCGTACTGACCAACAACTACCGGCTCTTCCATTATCTGCAGGATACCTATAGCCCCGAAGCAGGTCTCGTACCGGACTTTATCAAACAGGTCTCCCTGCGGCCCGGCCAGGGCTTCGCGGGCAATCTTCCAACATCCGCCCAGGGGGCGGGCAGCGCAGACGCGGACGATCCGACCATGGAGACGATCTCCGCCGTGCCCGCGCAGCCCAACTACCTGGAATCTAAATATGATGGGCTTTATAATTTCAACGCCTGCCGCGTACCGTGGCGCATCTCTTCCGACCTGCTGGTCTCAGGCGACCGGCGGGCCGCCGATTTCCTCGCGCCGATCAACGCCTGGATCCGCACTACGACAAAAGGCAACCCGGACAATATCTCCGCCGGGTATGATCTTTCGGGTACCGATCTCCCCCACCGTTATTTCGAAGCGCTCTGCTTTATCTGCCCCTTCGCGGTCTCGGCAATGGCCGGCGGCCCGGAAAACCAGGAATGGCTCAACAAACTTTGGGATTACATCACCCGGTTTAAATTGAAGGACTTCGACTACTACGATAACAGCATCAAGATGATCAACCTGATCATCCTCTCCGGCAACTATTGGGCGCCGATCAATGAACCGGCGAACCATTCCGCAGTTCTTCACTAGCGCGCGTTACGATCTTATCACCCTCTTTCAGCTTGCTCCCGTAGATCTCCATCTTGCCTCCCTGTGTCCTTCCCGGCTGAACATCCACCCATTCGGCGGTATGATCATCGCTTACCCGGATCACAAAGACCCGCTCCGTCGAGTTGACGACGGCAGAGACCGGCACGACGAACGTACTGTCCTTTGCAGGCATCGCCAGGTCTACCTCGGCAACCATCCCCGGAAGCAGCTCTTTGTTCTTTGGAAATACATCCATTTCCGTGCGCTCCGCACGAAGCCGGTTATCCAGCGCACCGGCCAGCCGCTTTACGGTGGCGGTGAATCGACGGCCAGGCTGCGACTTTACCGTAAAATTCACCTTCTGCTGATCCCGCAGATAACCCGTCAAAGCCTCCGGCACGGAGATCACGAGACGAAGATGATCCTGTTGCTGCAAGGTGAAGATGGGCAGTTCGGACCCTTTGCCCGAAGGACCCACGATCGCACCCGGGTTGACGTTGCGGATACTGATCACTCCGCCGAACGGCGCGCGGATCTCCAGGTATTTAAGGGTCTCGGCGATCTCTTTGTAGGCCGCCTTCGCCGCATCCCACTGGGCCAGATCGGATTTCTGACGCGCATCGGCCTGGTCGATATCGTTCTGGGAAATGGTGCCCGGCGTCTTGCTGGTCTCCACGATCCGGTCATAGTTGGACTTGCTGGCGATATAGATGGCCTCCTGGGATTTCACCCGCGATTCCGCGCTGGCGAGCTGACTCTGCAGCTCAGGCGCTTCGAGCGTCGCCAACAACTCTCCCTCCCGTACTTCGGATCCGACATCCACGTATAATTTCTTTACAAAACTGTTGACCTTTGCATAAAGATCTACCTGCTGGAAAGCGACCAGTTCGCCCGGAACGAACAGATCGGCGGACAGCTGTCCCTTCGCGAGCTCAAAAGTCGCCGTCGGCGCAGCCACACTATCCTTTTTCGGAGCATCACTCACGCTCTTTGCCTTTTCCTCTCCATCCGAAGAAGAACAGCTGCTGAACATACCGGTAAGCGCCAACAGAAACAGTGCCGGCACAAGCGCGGAGTTGGATTTATTTCTCATTTTGTTCATACAATGACGGTATATAATGTTTACTTGCTTCATCTGAAGGATCCAGCGATACGGATTGCGTGGTCGTCTTGCGTTGTACCCACGCAAAGATCAGCGGAAGGAAGAACAATGCCGCAAAGGTCGAAGCAATTAGTCCACCGATAACGGCCCTGCCCAGGGGAGCAGCCTGATCCCCCCCTTCGCCAAGCCCCGAGGCCATCGGGATCATCCCGACCACCATCGCGACCGAGGTCATGAGAATCGGCCGAAGCCGCGTCGCGGCGGCCTCCCGCGCGGATCTCAACGCATCCCCGGTGTCCACCCGCAATTCCTCGGCATTGGTGACGAGTAAAACCGAGTTGGAGATCGAGACGCCGACCGACATGATCATTCCCATATAAGACTGCAGGTTGAGGGTCGACCCCGTTAGCATCAGCAAGGCCAGCGACCCGAGCAACACAGCCGGTACGGTACATAAAGTGACAAGAGAGACCCTGAACGATTGGAAATTGGCCGCCAGCATCAGGAAGATAACCACCACCGCCGTGATCAGCCCGGTCTGCAGGCTGTCAAGGGTCTCGGTCAGCACCCGCGTAAGCCCCCTGGTCTCGACGGTCAGACCACGGGGCGGCTTCCCAAGGGCGGCCAGCGCCTTGTCGACGTCAACGGCCGCATGTCCAAGATCTTTCTTATAAAGATTGGCCGTCACCGAAAGCACCGGCGTCGCACCGATATCATCGTTCTCTCCATACACAGAGTCGGGCGTGATGGTCGCCACATCGCTCAACAAAGGGCGGCTGGAATTCGGCGAAAGCGGGATCTCCGCGACATCATGAACGCTGGTCATCAGGTTCTCAGGTATCTGCACCTGCACATTGTAGGAAAGGTTGTTCCGGTGATCGATCCAAAGGTTCTTCTCCGTGAACCGGGAAGAGGAGGTCGCGGCCACAAGGCTCCGGCTGATCTGATCGGCCGTCGTCCCCATCTGCGCGGCCCTGACCCGATCGATATCGATATTCAACGAAGGATAATGGATGGCCTGGTCCAGCTGCACGTCCCGCAGATAGGGTATCTGCTTCAGCTGGTCGATGACCTTCCGCGCAAAGGCTTCGTTCTGCTTCTTATTCTTGCCGATCAGCTTTATCTCGATCGGCGTCGGCGAGCCCTGGCTCAGGATCTTGTCGGTCAGCTCGATCGGCTCGAAGGAGACCTTCATCCACGGCAGATCCTGTGCAAGCGATCGCCGGAGACGCTCCTTCAGATCATCCATATTCACCTTATAGTCTTCCTTAAGGCTGACCTGGAGTACCCCTTCCTGCGGCCCCGCCATGAACAGGTAAATGGGGTCCGTGGAATACTGGGAACTGTGCATCCCCACGACCGCCGAAGTAACCGTGATATTCTCATGTCCTACCAGCGTATCAAGAATCTTCAGGGTGCTCAGCATATATTGCTCCGATCGCTCCATCCGGGTCCCGTCGGGCGCCCGCAGCCGAACCTGGAACTGGCCCGCGTTCGACTTCGGCAACACATCCCGGCCCATCCGGTTCAACATCAGAAAGGCGCCGCCCATCCCCAGGACGATATACAACAGCGCGATCGGCGTCCGGGCAGGCATCATCCTGTCCATGAAGCGCAGATACCGCAACCGGAATTTGTCGAATCTGGTCAGCTTCCCATCCTTACCCGTACCATGCGACATAAGCTTTTGCTTTTCCTCGGCAACATGCTTTTCATCGGCGGCACTCAGGCCGGAAGCCCGGAACTCTTCTTCATCGGAGGCAAATGCCGCGCCTCCTTTCTTGTGATGCCCCTTCATCAGCCAGTTCGCCATTACCGGCACAAAGGTTTGTGCCATCAGGTAAGAGGTGATCATAGAGAAGGCGATGGCCAACGAAAGCGGCAGGAACAGCGAGCCGGGGATGCCGCCCATGGTGAACGCAGGAGCAAACACCGCCAGGATACAGAACAGGATCAGCAGTTTCGAAAAAGCGATCTCCCGGCAGGCATCCCAGATGGCCAGCGACTTCGGCTTGCCCATCGCCAGGTGCTGGTGGATATTCTCGATCGTAACGGTCGATTCGTCCACGAGGATCCCGATGGCAAGGGAAAGCCCGCTCAGGGTCATGATATTGATGGTCTGGTGGAATAGGTTCAGGAAAAGCACGCCGGAGACGACGCAGATCGGGATGGTAAGGATCACGATCGCCGCGCCGCGGGCATCACCCAGGAACAGCAACACCATCAGGCCGGTCAGGATGGCGCCGATCGCGCCTTCGCTCAGCAGGTTCTTCACCGAATTGATCACATAGGTCGACTGGTCGAATTCGTAAGAGAGCTTGACGTCCTCCGGCAGCTGGGCCTGGAACCGGGGGATGGCCTTTTTGAGGTTTTGGACGACCTCCCAGGTGGATGCCGCGGCCGCCTTGGTGATCGGCAGGTATACGCTGCGCCTGCCGTTGACCAATGCATAGCTCGTGGTGATGTCTCCCGCGTCCTCCACCTTTGCAACATCCCCCAGGTAAAGGTTCTGGACACTGTTGGTAAAAAGCGGGATCTTCTCGAAATCCTTGACGTCGCGGATCGTTGTATTGGATGGCGTCAAATAGTTCAGATCGCCGATCCGTACATTTCCCGCGGGCGTGGGCTGGTTGTTCGCCCGCAGTGCCGCTACGAGCTGATCCGGCGTGAGGTGATGGCTGCGCATCAGGTCCGGATCGACCCGGATAACGATGGTCCGGGGCGTGCCGCCGAACGGCGCCGGGGACACAAGTCCCGGGACGCTGCTGAATGCAGCCCGAACATAGACGTTGGCAAGGTCCTGCAGCTCGTTATTGCTCCGGATGGGACTGCTCAACACCAGCTGACCCACCGGCAGGGTGCTGGCGTCGAACCGGAGGATAAAGGGCGGCTGCGAGCCCTGGGGGAAGGCCGCCTGCGCCCGGGTGATATACCCGGTGACCTCCGAAGCCGCCTGCGCCATATTCGTGCCCTCATAAAAGGTCAGCTTGATCAGCGTCAACCCCTGAATGTTCCGCGATTCGATGCTTTTTACGCCGCCCACATACAAAAGCAGGTTGACATATTGCTTCCCGAAATAGGTCTCCATCTGGTCGGGCGTAAAGCCGCCATAAGGGTGAGAGATATAGATCACCGGAAGATCGAGATTGGGGAAGATATCGATCTTTATCGTCCTTACGGCCCCAATGCCAAAGAATAGAAGACCCGCCACCAGCACGAGGATGGTGATCGGTTTTCGAAGTGCAGTTCTGATCAATCCCATGATAGGCTATTAAAATTCGTTGATAAATAGTCCGAAATCTCCCGTGCCCGCCGCCTTGAACAACAATGCCTGCCAGACATTCGTGTCGATGACATCCAGCTGGGTCTCCGCCTGGTTGAGCACAAAGGCCGCCGTCGTTACGTCTACGATGGTTGCCAGCCCGTTCCTGTACAACGTTTCCTTCTGCAGATAGGCATCCGATGCAGCCTTGACCTGGATCGGCGCCTCGCGGTAGTTCGCCAGCGCGTTCTTTATCCGGCTCTCGGCCAGTATGGTCTGGGCCTGCAGCTCCTGGCTGATCAGACCGTATTCTTCCTTTAACCCTTCGGAGGTATATTTCTGCGCGACGATCTGCTGATGCACCCGGATCGGCGTAGTCAGGTTCCAGGTCACCCCGACACCCACCAGGTAGTTCGCGGCGCCGAAGCCGGTCCCCTTCAGATAATTTTGCGTAAAGGCATTCGGATTGGCAGGACCATAGTTGTAAGAGAACCCCGAACCTCGGTCCTGGCCGATGCCGAAAAGCGAAAAGCTGGGGTATTGAAAGGTCTTTAAATATTTCGCTTGCTCGTCGCTTACATTGACCCGGTCCTGGAAGAATTTCAGCAATGGATGTTCGGTAAGCGGTTGTGCCGGGGCCTTGGCCAGCGAAGCAGGGATGCGGCTGACAAAAATGGAATCCAGCGTAAAATTGTTCGAATCGGGTGCGGCAACCTGCATCAGCTGCGCCAGGGCGTTAGCCTGCTCCTGTTCGGCCTCGATCGCATTGGTCAGCGCGATCCTGGCGCTGGAAACCTCGGCTTTCGCGAGAGAGGAATCGACACCTGGATTAAGCCCGCTCCTGACCCGGGCCGTGACCACGGTCAAAAAAGTGTCCGCCCTGGCCAGGTTCCTCTGTTGCGAGATGACCAGCTTCTGGGTGGCCACCAGCTGCAGGTAGGCCGCCGACACGCGGATCCCTTGCTGGAAACGCTCCTGGTCGAGATCGCTCAGGTCGCGGTTCAGCACGCGTTGCGCCACCATCGTCCGCTCCCTGGCCTTTCCAAACTGAAAGAAGTCCCAGTTGACATTGGTCAGATAGAGCGCGCCAAAGGCCGCGTTCCAGTTCTGGGTGGGAAAAACAGGTCCGGAGGAAGATACCGACGCAACCTTCGAGGGGGCCGACGGACCGTAGGCCGAGGCCACGGTGCCATAGTCCTGCTGGATGCCGAAGTTGATATCCGGAAGATACTCCCGTTTGGCTTCCCTTACATTGGCCTGCGAGGCCTTGACATAGTTGGCCTTGGCCCGGATCGTACCATAATTGTTGAGGGCATTTTGTACCGCCTGTCTCATCGTCAACACTTGGGCTTGGGTCCGTCCTGTCCCCAGGGTCGCGCCAAGGACCCAGGCAAGACAGAAAAGTAGCTTTTTTGACATTTACAATTCTTCTTAAGAATGTAAAGGGACCAAAAGATTTTGAAGCAATTTTGAAGCAGGAGCGCGGGGTAAAAAGCTGACGGCCAGCCCATGCAATCCCCCTTTATATTCATATACGATGTCGAATCCGCTCAGCTCGCAGATCTGCCGGACAATGGCCAGGCCGATCCCGATGGAATCGCCGGCGGCATTCCCCTTTTTGAACCGTTCGAAAAGCTCTGCCGTCGGCACCTGCGGCTCCCGCCCGGTATTGACGACGACAAGGCCTTCCCGGCCCAGGTTCACCCGGATAAACCCATTTCCAGTTACGTTATGCCGTATAGCATTGCTCACCAGGTTAGTGACCAGGAGATCGGCCAACGCCACATGCAATGGCACATATACGCCCTTTTCAATATGCATATCCAGCGCCAGGGCCTTCATTTGAATAAGTTCATCAAACGTATTCAACGTCTCCCGCACCACGTTGCTGATATCCACCGGCTCTTTGGCCACATATTCGTTATTCTCCAGTTTGGTCAGCAGCGTCAGCGAACTGTGGATGCGCGAGAGGCGCTCCAGCGCATTCTGCATTTCGGCGATAAGAATGGCCTGCTCGTCCCGGATATCCGACTCCATCAGCAGGTCCAGCTTGCCACGGATGATCGCCGTGGGTGTCTGCAGCTCATGCGAGGCATTCTCCGTAAACTCTTTCAGCGACTGGTAGTCTTCCTGCGCCTTCTCGGTCATCTTCTTCAAAAATTGATTCAACTCCATGAACTCCGAGGTCCGGGTCGATGGCAGGCGGATCGGTTCCCGTTGCTTAAGGTCGAAGGACTGGATCACCCGCATCGTCCGCTTGAAAGGCGCCAGGATATATTTCGAGATCAGCCCGCTCGAAATGACGACCACTACCAGCAGCACAAGCAGGATCCATTTGAAGCTATCCACCACGCCGGGCAGCAGCTGGTAAAAAGAAGGAATAAAGGAATACGTCGTGATCCGGTAATGCCGGCCGCCGATGACATAGAACGAGGTGACCATCAGCTTGAACTCGTCGCGCTGGAACTCGGGATTCCAGTCGATGCCGCGGGTAAAGTAAGAAGACACCCCCCTGGGCACGGAATCGGCAGGGATCACCGTTATAGTGGCCCGCTTCCTCGTAGGATGTTCGCGGTAGTCCCCACCCTGGCGGATCTGGTCGGCGATCAGGTCATTCAGTCCCTGGTGCCGGACCACCTCCACACCGCTGATCTTGGCCTGTATCTCATGGTACACGATAGCCCCGCCGATCAGCAGCACCACCAGCATAATGCCGAAATACCATAGCGTGAATTTTGTCGTTAGCTTCACTCTTGATTATTGTGAACGCGAATTGAATTTGTAGCCCAGCCCATAGACCGTACTAATATAATCCATCCCGCCCGCATTGCTGATCTTCCGGCGCAGGTTCTTGACGTGCTGGTAAACAAAATCAAAATTGGCCAAATTATCCGTATAGTCGCCCCATAGGTGCGCGGCGATGGCCTGCCGGGAAAGGACGCGGTTCTTGTTGACGATGAAGTAAAGGAGCAGATCGAATTCCTTTGGCGTAGTATCCAGCAGCGAACCGTTGATGCGTGCCTCGAAGGTATCCGTATTGAGGCTGATCTCGTTGAACTCCACGATGCTCGCCCCGCCCAGGTTCTTACGCCGGTAAACGGCCCGGATACGCGCATGCAGCTCGGCCAAATGAAAAGGTTTCGTGATATAGTCGTCCGCCCCCTTTTCCAACCCGATGATCTTATCGTCCAGCGCATTCTTGGCGGAGATGATCAGGACATTGCTGTCCTTATGTTCGGTGCGGATAAAGTTCAGCAGGCCGATGCCGCTGCCGTCCGGCAGGCCAATGTCCAGCAGGATGCAGTCATACTGGAACAGGGCCAGCTTCTCCCGGGCTTCCCCGAGCGTCTCACTGGACTCGCAGATATATCCTTCCCGGCCAAGGAATTCGCGGACGTTCCGGGCCAGCTCCTGGTTATCTTCGATAATGAGAACTTTCATCCCGCCAAAATTCGGATAAAATTTTGAAGCAACCTTGAAGCAGGCGGAGCCCCGCCCTATTTGTATCCCTGCGCCTGCAACTGGAACAATTCGGCATACCGGCCGCCGATCGCCAGCAGTTCCTCATGACTGCCCATCTCCAGCAATTGACCCTTATCCAGCACCAGGATACGGTCCGCCATCCGCACAGTGCTGAACCGATGGGAGATCAGCACGGCCGTCCGGCCCTTCGTCAGTTCGGAGAACCGCTGAAACACCTCGTACTCAGCTCTTGCGTCCAGTGCCGCCGTCGGCTCGTCGAGTATCAACAGCTGCGCATCCCGCATATAAGCCCTTGCCAGCGCTATCTTCTGCCATTCCCCCCCGGACAGCTCGACGCCCTGGCGGAATCTCCGGCCCAGTTCCTGGTCATAGCGGTTCGGCAGCCGGTCCGCAAGCAGGTTGGCAAGACTCAGCTCCGCCGCCGCCTCGATCAATGGCCTGTCCTCCTTGTGGGTGATATTTCCGACGGCGATGTTTTGCGCCACCGTCATCTGGTAACGCAGATAGTCCTGGAAAATGACCCCAATATTTTTTCTCAGCTCATCGGGATCATACTCCCGCAGGTCCACGCCGTCCAGCAGTATCCGCCCTTCCGTGGGATCATACAGCCGCGTAAGCAATTTGATCAGCGTTGTCTTGCCGGCGCCGTTCTCCCCCACGAGGGCAAGCCGTTCGCCGGGCCGCAAGGTGAAACTCAGATGCCGGTTGGCCCAACGCTCGGAATAGAGATATTTGAAGCCGACGTCCTCGAAACGAAACCCTTCGCGGATGGGACGGGGAAAAGGCGTCGGATGAGCTACCCGGACGATCCGCGGTTTTATCTCGAAGAACTCGAAAAGGTCCTGCAGGTAGATCGCCCCCTGCGATACGCTGGTAAATCGCGACAGGATGCCTTCCAGTAGCGACCGCAGCTGCCGGAAAGAGCCGGCCAGGAAGGTCAGATCGCCGATCGACAGTTTTCCATTGACGGCCTTGAAGATGATATAGACATAGGCGCTGTAATACCCCAGGCTTCCCAACAGGGAAAAGAAGGTCCCCCACGCAGATCGCTTCACGGCCAGGCTTCGGGCGTCGCGGTAGAATTTGTCCGAGAGTCCCTTGAACCGGTCGATGAGAAAACGGGAAAGACTGAACAGCTTCACCTCCTTTGCCGTTTCATCGCTGGCGCCCAGGTAGCGGAGATAATCGAGCTCCCGGCGTTCGGCGGTCTGCGCACGCATCAGCACATAGCTCCGGTCGTTGAAATAGGATTCCCCCAAAAATGCCGGCACCACGGCGATCAGCAGCAATACGATCAGCCAGGGATTGAAGGCCATCAGCCCCACCGCCAGGAAACCCATGCTGATCAGGTCCTGTACCTGCCCCAGCACCTGGGAAAGCAGCACCGTCCGGCCATTGGTCTGCTGCCTCGCCCGCTCCAGCTTATCGTAGAAGGTCGTATCCTCGAACTGATCCAAATCGAGGCTGGCGGCATGTTCCATGATCCGCACCGAGGTAAAATTGGCGAAGCGTTCACCCAACAGGCTATCCAACAGGGTGATCACCCGCATGAGAATGTCCGAGAACACGGCAAGCCCAAACTCCAGGGCAACCAATATCCAGAGATGGGAAAGACCCGCAGGTGCATGGGCCGCCGCCTGGATCCCGCCTTCACGCAGCAGCCGGACCACCTCATCGATGATCAGCTTCCCGATGTATAACGTGGAAACAGGAATGGCCGACCGGGCAATGCGCAACACCGCATTGGTAAGCATGATCCCCGGGCTTGTCTCCCAGACAAGAGAGAAGAACCGGGGCAGGTTGCGAAGCGCCTTGATCCGTTGCTTCCAGGTAAGCGGGTTCTCGGAAAGCGGAGTTCTTGCTTTGTTCATGTGCGGCTGTCGATAAATTTGTAAATTAACACAATGAAACCAATATTGTTGCCCCTTATCCTGATCGCCTCCGTCCTGCTTTCCCCAACCCGGACCATCGGCCAGATCACCGTGGGCGATACGCTCACCACCCAAACCGGCGCTCCCGACACCCTCACGGCAGCCGTGATCGAATGGGAAAGGACCAAACCCCGCGAAACAAAATACGGCGAGGCCCGCGACCTCCTCACAGGCGCCACCCGGGACCTCTCCTGGCTGGATATCCATGCACATACACTCTTTGCCGGAAAAACCTTTTCCACAGCGCCCAACGAAGCGGCGGACAACCTACTCATCGTCCGTGATGGCAGCATCACCGTGACCATCGGCGCCACGCATAAGGTGTTGGGCCCAGGCGGGATCGGGCTTTTTGCCGCCGGCGAAAGACCCGTCTTCGTCAATACCACGACGGCCAATGCCTCCTGTTACCTGCTGTCCTTCCGGGCAAAAGGCAAGGTCGATCACAACCGGGCAAAACAGGCAGGCGGACCGGTACTATTGGACTGGCCCGAGATGGTCATGAAAAAGACCGGCAAGGGCGAGAGCCGCCCAATCTTCAGCCGGCCAATTGCCTGGCTGCACAACATCGACATGCACGCAACCACCCTCGACCCCGGCCAGATCAGTCATCCGCAACACATGCACCGTAACGAAGAGATCATCCTGCTGCGAAGCGGCCATGTCCGGATGCACATCGCCGACGGCTATCGGAAAGCGGCCGGCGGAGACCTCGTTTTCCTGCCCTCCGGCGTTCCGCATGATCTGGAGAACGGCGACACGGGCCGCTGCGAATATTTTGCCCTGCAATGGGAGCCTTAACCCAGCTTTTTTAGCCGGAGCCCAATGGTTATTTTTGCATCTGAGCCATGAAGCCGAAATTATTGAAGGTACCCCGGACACCCGCCCATTCGTTCAGCGCCCGGGAAGACCGCGACCCGTTTATCAACAACCGCTGGCATTATCATGCCGAAGTGGAATTGATCGTATTTCACCAGGGCAGCGGTACGCAATTCGTAGGCGATCATATCAAACGGTTTCAGCCCGGGGACATCATCCTGGTGGGTTCCAACCTGCCGCACTACTGGCGTTATGATGATATCCACTTCGAGCAGGAAGGCACCGTCCATTCCACCGTCATCCATTTCTCCGAGAATTTCTGGGGCGACTCCTTTCTTTCCCTGCCGGAAACAAAGCCCATCCGCAACCTGCTGGAAAAGGCGCGGCGCGGTATTCTCGTCAGCGCCCGGGATGAGGAAGGCATTCCCACCCTTATCCGCAAGATCCATTCGGCGGAAGGCGTAGCCCGCATCATCGCACTGATGGAATGCCTCTCCGCCTTCGCGGCCTCCGACAGCTTACAAATGCTCTCCTCCATCGGGTTCCGTCCCGACTATTCCGAATCGGAGAACGACCGCATCAACGCGATCTACGATTACACCTTTCGCCATTTTACCGGCAAGATCTACCTCGGTGAGGTAGCCGCCGTCGCCGGCCTCGTTCCCAATTCCTTCTGCCGATATTTCAAATCCCGCACGGGTAAGACCTATACCCAATTCCTCACGGAGATCCGTGTGGGTCATGCCTGCAAATTGCTTCTTGACAACCGGATCAGTATCAAACAGCTCTGCTATGAGAGCGGGTTCAACAATTTCACCTGCTTCCACAAGAATTTCCGGCTCATCACCGGCAAGACCCCTCAATCCTATCAGAAGGAACACGGCATCAGTTAGGTTTCCCCTGGTTATAGTACGTCAGCGCCTCGGGCATCAACGCCTCCAGCTTCGCGATCCGGTCTTCATCCGCCGGGTGATCGCTCAACAACACGGGAGGCTTTGAACCACCCAACGCCGCCATCCGCTTCCAGAAGGGAACCGCCTCCCGCGGATCATATCCCGCCATCGCGGCGAAGATCAATCCGTAATGGTCCGCTTCGTACTCATATTTCCGCGAATAGGGCAACAGCACACCCACCTGCGCGGTCGGCGCATACACCTGGTTGAAGATATTCACCGTATTGGGATTGTTTCCCAGGGCGACGTCTCCAGCTACCTGGATGCCCTGGGCGAGCAGCTGGTTGCTCATCCTTTCCCGGCCATGACCTGCCACGGCATGAGTGATCTCGTGCCCCAGCACGATGGCAAGGGCCGTCTCGTTCTGGGTCACCGGCAATAACCCGGTATAGACCACGACCTTCCCACCCGGCATACACCAGGCATTCACCTCCTTGCTCTCCACCAGGTTGAACTCCCAGTTATACCCGCTCAGGACATTTGACGCCCCATGGTCGCTATAGTATTTCGTAATGGCATCGGCAATACGCCGGCCTACTCTTTTGACCATTGCCGCATTGGCATCCGTCGCGGGCGCAACGGCGTTGGTGGTGAGAAATTTCTTGTATTCCGTCAGGGCCATGCCCTGTACCTGGCTCTCCGAGACGAGGGCAAGCTGTTTACGCCCGGTGATGGGATTCCTGGCACAGGAAAATTCAGCAAATAGCAAGACGCCCGCCGCCGCGGCAGCGAAAAGGTATTTGTTCATAACGATTAGCTTTGTAAGCAATACAAAGGTACCCCTATCTTTGTTAAAATTTACCAGCGAATACTATGCCCACCGAAATAAAATGCCCCAATTGCGGTCACCAATTCCCCATGGAAGAAGCGGTCTCCGAAGAATATAAAAAAGAGCTTCGGGCACAGATGCAGAAGTTCATGCAGGACAAGGAGAAAGATTTCCAAAGGAAGCAGGATGAAAAGGAGAGAGAATACCAGAAGAAACAGGAAGAATTCGTCCGCCGCGAGCAGGAGCTCCGCAGCACGCTGGAAACAAACCTCCGCAAATCCATCGGCACAGACTATGAGAACAAGTTCCGGCTGCTGGAAAACGCCAATAAGGATAATGAAGAAAAACTGAAAGCAGCCCGGGAAAAAGAACTCCAATTCCTGAAAAAAGAACAGGAGCTGGTGAACAGGGAAGCCGAGCTGGAGCTTTCCATCCAACGCCGGCTGCAGGACGAAAGGAACAAGCTGTCAAAAGAGATCCGGGATATCGAGGAGCAGCGCATCGCCGCAAAGGAATCCGAATTCCAGCTGCGGCTCAAAGAAAAAGATAAGCAGCTCGAAGATCAGAAGGGCCTGATAGAAGAAATGCGACGCAAGGCCGAGCAAGGCTCCATGCAATTACAGGGCGAAGTGCAGGAATTGGCCCTCGAAGAACTGCTCCGTTCACGGTTCCCCTTCGACGAGATCGGCCCCGTAGCAAAAGGAGTGAGAGGCGCCGATTGCATCCAGACCGTGCGGAACAACTTCGGCCAGGAATGCGGGAAGATCATCTATGAGAGCAAACGGACCCAATCCTTCTCACAGGACTGGGTGGAGAAACTCAAGACGGATATGCGCAGCCAGGGTGCAATGGTCGCCGTCATCGTCACCCAGGCCATGCCGAAGGACCTCGACCGGTTCGGCGAGATCAACGGGGTTTGGGTCTGCACCTTCGCAGAAGTGAAAGCCCTCTCGCATGTCCTGCGGGACGGGATCATCCGCGTGTTCAACGCCGCCAGATCGCAGGAGAACAAAGGCGATAAGATGCATATGCTCTACGACTACCTCACCAGCACCGAGTTCAGCGAACAATGGAAAGCGATCCGCGAAGGGTTCCTGTCCATGAAACAATCCATCCAGAAAGAACGGGATATGATGGAACGCCTCTGGAAAGCCCGGGAGAAACAGCTGGAAAAAGTGCTCCTCAATGCCGCACACGTCCGCGGATCCATCGAAGGCATCGCCGGAAAGGACGCCATCGACGTCCAACTGCTGGACGACGCAGACGACCTGCTCGACGAATAGTCGGCGCAAGCGCCGGCTAGGTCAATACCCACGCAAGCGTAAGGGAATGCTCCTCGAAGATACGCCCCTCCACCGTGAGATGTATCTTCCTGCCTTTTGCGAAGACAAAGGGTAGCTTGATCCAGTCTCCGTCGAGATTAAGGCTTCCCTCCAGCTTCATATGCCTTCGGAAATCCAGCTCGCCGCGGCCATACCACTTGAAAATGGCTTCCTTCGCATTCCAGATCAGTGTCAGAAACTCCTGGAAGACTCGGCCCCGCAACCCCCATTGTTCAAGGAACTGGGCATAGTCGTCATTGAAGAAATGGATCTCCTCGTCATCCAGGAACTTATGAGCCACCCGCTCGATACGGGGAGTGATCAGCTCGATGTCGACTCCCACGCGGCTGTTGGCGCTGACGATCGCCGCGGCATAGCTCCCGCAATGCGAGATGGAGAAATGATACCGGTCCCCGGCAAGATAGGGCTGACGGGTGTCGGCGATCCGGATCTCCTGCAGGGGAAAATCAGGAAAGAGATAGGCAAGCAGGTATCGCCCGGCCAGATGCTGCAGACGCTTGAAAGGATGCGAAACATCGCGCTTCAAGGGCACTTTCTCCAGAAAAAAGGATTCCGGTTCTTCTATACGCCAAATCCCTAGCTTTGTATCCTGGTTGATATTATGTTGATAAAACAGGGCCATCTATAAAATTATATTCACATATTCGCGGAGCAAACATAACCAATTTCGACATGATCCTATCCGATACTCGCATACTCGAAGAGATAGAAAAAGGAACAATAAAGATCAACCCTTATGACAGGGGTTGCCTGGGCAGCAATTCGTATGACGTGCATCTCGGCAAGTGGCTGGCCACCTACCGGGAACATATCCTGGATGCAAAAAAACACAACGAGATCGAATATTTCGAGATCCCGGAAGAAGGGTTCGTGTTGTATCCACACATCTTTTACCTCGGCGTCACCCTTGAATACACGGAGACGCACGCGCATGTTCCCTTCCTGGAAGGCAAGTCCTCCACGGGGCGGCTGGGGATCGACATCCACGCCACGGCCGGCAAAGGCGACGTAGGCTTTTGCGGCAACTGGACCCTCGAGATCTCCGTCAAGCAGCCGGTTAAAGTGTATAAGGGAATGCCCGTAGGACAGCTGATCTATTTTCCGGTGGAAGGCGAGATCATGGTGAAATACAACCAGAAGAAGAACGCCAAGTACAACAGCCAGCCCGACAAGCCGATCGAGAGCATGATGTGGAAGAACAACTTCTGACACCCTGCCCTGCGGCCTCCGGCTAGATGCTCTCCCAGCCCACTTTCTCCGCATAGGCGATAAGCCAGGCCGTTACCTCCGTATAGGTGACGATTCCTTTTGGCTGTCGGTTTGCGCGCAGATAACCCCCATAGAGCTGCCAGACGCGGGCCTCCAGCGGATTGGCATATTTCCGGGAAAAAGCCTTGAGGTCGCGGTAATCCTGGCGGATCGCCGGGTGCAGCTCCTTCACCTGCTCCTTTACGAATGAAGAGTCCCGCGAGAACATCTCCGCCGTCGCATACATCCACAGATCGAAGTAGGCCGAATAACGGAAAGCGGCATCGGGCGATATCCTTGCCGACAGGTAACCGGCGAAATTCGCTTCATTCTCCCGCGCATAACCCAACTGGTGGCCTATCTCGTGACAAGTGGTATACGGCTGGGTGAACGGCAGCTGACAGGTGTTTACCTGCGCTTCGCCGGTGAAGGGATTATAATAACCTCCATATCCGATATAAAGCCCGACATAGCTGAAGAGCGAGGCTTTCACGGAAGGAAAAGGATAGCCGAACCGGTCGTCGCCCCGGTTCAGATCCTGGTAGGCCGCGATCGCACCCGAGAAAAGGGACCGCTGATGATCCAGTTCCGGGCGCTTCAGCCGCGCCAGGCTGTCCGTTTCGTTCAACCTTTTGATCAGGGCGATCGTCAGCATTTTCAGCTCGTCCGTGGTATAAGGATGGACCTTCAGCCGCAATTGATAGGCGATCCCCTTCCGGTCATAGTTGAGCCCCCACAATCCATTGAACAGGACATAGACCCATAGACAGACAAAAACGGTTCGGCGGATAAACGAAAAGAACCAGGCCCGGCCGGCTTCCCGCCGGACAAAGGTCCGGATCGTCCGCACCAGCGCGACGAGCAGCCAGATACCCATTGCCAGGTACAGCAGGTCGCCAATGCTGAATGGCAGCCAGCCGAAAAGCATCCGCTGCAACCGCGATATGAAAAGATAGGCGCCCATGGAATAATATCGTTCCACGGCCGCCGGGAAGAAAGACAACAATTTGATGCCGGCGGCAAGCACGACCAGGCATATCCATGTTATTTTGCGTCGGACGGACATACCGCTAAAATATTCTAAATTTGGCTATGAACGCGGAAACCCTGGATTTTAACAAGAACGAAGATGCGATGCGCCAGGCCCTCGGCCAGCTGAGACAAAGACTCGAAAAAATAGCGCTTGGCGGAGGCAAAAAAGCCATAGAAAAGCAAAGGGAAAAGAACAAGCTAACCCCGCATGAGCGTATCCGCTATCTGCTGGACGAAGCCTCGTCGTTCATCGAATTGGGCGCCTTTGCCGGCTATGAGATGTATGAAGATCAGGGTGGCTGTCCCGCGGGTGGGACCGTGGCAGGACTCGGCTATGTCAGCGGCCGGCAATGCATCATCCTTGCCAACGACCAGACGGTAAAGGCCGGCGCCTGGTTTCCCATCACCGGCAAAAAAAATCTGCGGCTACAGGAGATCGCCATGGAAAATCATCTTCCGGTGATCTACCTCGTGGACAGCGCCGGCGTCTTCCTGCCCATGCAGGACGAGATCTTTCCCGATAAAGAACATTTTGGCCGCATCTTCCGGAACAACGCGCGGATGAGCGCGATGGGCATCACCCAGATCGCCGCCGTCTTCGGTCCCTGCGTGGCCGGCGGCGCCTACCTGCCGATCATGAGCGACGAGACCCTGATGGTCGAAGGCAACGGCTCGATCTTCCTGGCAGGCCCCTACCTCGTAAAAGCCGCCATCGGCGAAGACGTCGACGCCGAGACCCTGGGCGGCGCCGTTACTCATACGGAAATATCCGGTATAGCGGACTACAAGTTCAACACCGAAAAAGAATGTCTCGACCAGGTGAAACATATCCTGTCCCGGCTCGGACATCCCGCCGGAACGCCCATCTACGATCGTATCCAACCCACACCGCCTCAATATCCCGCCGAAGAGCTCTATGGGATCCTCCCCGCGGACGCCACCAGGTCCTATGACATGGTCGATATCATCAAACGGATCGTCGATGGCGGCAGCTTCGAGCCCTTCAAAGAAGACTATGGCAAGACCATTCTCTGCGGCTATGCGCGGATCGAAGGCTGGGCCGTCGGCATCGTCGCCAATCAACGGAAAATGGTCAAGACAAAAAAGGGTGAGATGCAGATGGGTGGCGTGATCTACAATGACAGCGCCGACAAGGCCGCGCGCTTCATCATGAATTGCAATCAGAAGAAGATACCCTTGGTATTCCTGCAGGACGTAACCGGATTCATGGTCGGCTCCCGCAGCGAACAGGCCGGCATCATCAAGGATGGGGCAAAAATGGTCAACGCCGTCGCCAACTCCGTCGTCCCGAAGATCACGATCATCATCGGCAACTCCTACGGCGCCGGCAATTACGCCATGTGCGGCAAAGCCTATGATCCGCGGTTCATCTATGCCTGGCCTACGGCACGCATCGCCGTTATGGGCGGCGACCAGGCCGCAAAGACCCTGCTGCAGATCCAGGTAGGCGCCCTGAAGGCAAAAGGTCAGGACATCGATCCCGCTGAAGAGAAAAAGCTGCTCGAGGAGATAAAAGGTCGTTACGACCGCCAAACTTCACCGTATTATGCCGCCGCGCGGCTATGGGTGGACGCCATCATCGACCCCGTGAATACCCGCCGCGTCATCGCCGAAGGATTGAATGCAGCCGCGCACAACCGCGAGCTGCCGGAATTCAGGACCGGGGTTTTCCAGGTGTGAGCCCGCCGGAACCGCCCTATTTTTTTGACAGGGCATTTCTGGCCCATATATTTGCCGCATGAGCAACGAACTGGTCATGTACACAGACGGCGCCTCGAGAGGCAATCCCGGCCCCGGCGGCTATGGCGCCATCCTTTTCTGGGGCGATCACCGAAAAGAGCTTTCCCAGGGCTACCGCTACACCACCAACAACCGCATGGAGCTGATGGCCGTTATCGCCGGTCTCGAAGCACTCAAAAAAGGGGGCCTGAAGATCACCATCTACTCCGACAGCCAATATGTCGTCAAAGCCTGGGAACAAGGCTGGCTCAAGAACTGGATCGCCACCGACTTCAAAGGCGGAAAAAAGAACAAAGACCTCTGGCTGCATTTCTACGAACTCGCAAAAAAAAATACCATCCGCTTCGTCTGGGTCAGAGGCCATGCCGACAATCCCTACAACAACCGCTGCGACCAACTCGCCACCGCAGCGGCGGATAAAGGTCCCCTGCATGTCGATAAAGTCTTTGAAGAAGAATCGGGCCGGTAAGGGCGCCGTCATAATGCCCCAGCCGGCACCGCAGCCCGAAATATCACCGTATCCTCCTGCGCATTCAGCTCGAACTTCGCCTGGTGAAACGCAAGGAACGCATCCCCTGCCTTCCGGCTGAAAGGCTCCGCCTCCACCTCGATCACTCCCGTCTTTCCCTCCATCACGATAAAGATCTCCGCCGAATGCGCCCGGATCGTCAGTATCTCCCCCTTCAGCAGGCTGATCTTGCTCAGCTCGAAATCCGGCGCCGGCGTATGGAACACCGCAATACGCCCGGGACCATATTCCTCCGGCACGATCCGCGGATTCGTCTCCTCGAACCGCACATGCTTCAGCAACTCCGCGACATCGACATGCTTCGGCGTCAGCCCGCCACGCAGCACATTATCCGAATTCGCCATGATCTCGACATTCTGTCCCTCCAGGTAGGCATGCGGCAACCCCGCATCCTGGAAGATCGCCTCTCCCGGATGCAGGTTCAACAGGTTGAAAAAATAGATCGAAAAGATGCCCCGGTCGATCTTCCCCGGCTGATCATAGGTCAGCGCGGCGCGCGCAGCCCAGAAATCTTCATGATGCCGCTTCAACAGGCCCTCCTTATAGGCCGGCACGATCCGGTCCAACAGCGGCTGCAACACCCGGTTCACTTCCGGCTGTGGCATCTCCATGACGGTCCTATATAGCTCCTGATACCCCTTTTTCCCGAACAACGGCGCCAGAAAGGCCAACTCGGGCGAGGCGCCAAGGGTCTCCAATAAAGGTTCCGCCGGCTTGAACCCATGCAGCAGCCAGAACTCGCTCAGCGCCACCATCAGCTCCGGCTTATGATTGTCATCCTTGTAGTTCCGCTCCGGCGCATCCCGCGCAATACCCCGCTTGTTCTCAGCCGCAAACTCCAGCTCCGCGTTTCGTTTGGTAGGATGCACCTGGATGGACAACATATCTTTTACATCCAAAATCTTAAGCAAATAGGGAAGCCGGCCGAACCGGTCAGCCGTATACGCGCCAAGCGTATCCCGGGGATCACGACGAATATACTCACTCAAGCTCATCCCCTCCAGGTCCGCCGGCGCCGAGTCATGCGCCCCCATCCAATATTCCGCAAAAGGCCGGCCATCCGGGTTAGGTAGGTTCAACAACTGCGGCAGATATGCCGATCCGCCCCATGCATAATGCTGAACTTTCCCTTGTAATTTGAAAACTTTCCGATCTTTTTTCATGTTGTAAACATACCAAATATCGTTCACAATGTTATCGAAGACAGAAGTGGGAACCGGCGGGGAAAAACTGGCGGCGCAATGGCTGACCAAACAAGGATTCACGATCCTCCTGCGCAATTTCCGTCACGGCCGTTATGAAGTGGATATCATCGCAGGCCGCGACTCCGTCCTGCATTTCATCGAGGTCAAATGCCGGCGAAGCACCACCTATGGCCATCCCGAAGAAAGCGTCAGCCGGAAAAAACTGGAACATATCCTGCAGGGCGGCGCAGGATGGTTGCTGCGATGGCCCGGGTATCGCCGCGTGCAATATGATGTGCTGGCCATTACGCTGCGACATCCCACTCCCCCGGAATATCTCCTTTTCGAAGACGTTTATTTGTGACTGTTGAGCTTCTCCATCACCGTCTCCACCAGCCGGTAGGTTGCGGGACAATACTCGATGTTCTGCTTATACATATGCATGTAGTCCGCGTTCATCCGCTTCTTAACATGGTGCGGGAAGCCGGCGCAGTCACGCGGCCGGACGGCATAGATATCGCACATGTTGGTCCTGAGATCAAGGAATTGACAAGGCTGCTTCACATTCATCCAGTCGCCGGTCTTATCCTTATACAGCCACTTTTCCTTGAACGCCTTAGCCGTCATCCCCAGATGGGCGGAGATCCGGCGGATGTCCTCGGGGGTATAGGTCGGCGACATCGTCTTGCAACAGTTGGCGCAATCCAGGCAATCGGTCTTTCCCCAAACCTCCTGGTTCGCCTCGATCTCCAAGGCATGAAATCCCTTCGGCCGCTTCTTCTCCAGTTTGGTCAGGAATCGTTTCATCCGTCCCTTATTATGATTGACCACCTGTCTGAACGAACGTAAATTGACTGTTGCCATAGCCTGCAAATATAGGATTCTATTGTATTCGCACATCTGCCGCGAAACGCAAAAATCCCATATCTTCGGCCCATGTGGGAGCCCTATAAAAAAGGCTATAAGGCCTGGCTGCAGCTGGAGCGATCGCTCGCCGACAACTCGATCGAAGCCTATCTCCGGGACATCGACAAGCTGACCCAATATTTGCAGGCTGCCGGCACACTCAAGCCCCCCGACGCAGTCGAGCTCAAAGACCTTCAGCAGTTCCTTCAATCCATCGCCGGACTTGGACTGAATGCCGCCTCCCAGGCCCGCATCCTCTCCGGTATCCGATCGTTCTACAAATACTGCTTCATCGAGCAGATCGTCCGCAAAGACCCCACCGCCCTCCTCGAGTCCCCGAAGCAAAGACGCGCCCTGCCCGATGTCCTTGCCTTCGACGAAATAGAAGCCCTCATCGGCGGGATCGATCTCAGCAAACCCGAAGGCGGCCGCAACAAGGCGATCCTCGAAACAATGTACAGCTGCGGACTCCGCGTCAGCGAAGTAGTCGGGCTCCGGCTCTCCTGCCTCTACCTGGACGTAGGGTATATCCGCGTCATCGGCAAAGGCGATAAGGAACGGCTCGTCCCCATCGGGGAATCGGCGACAAAATATATCCGCATCTATCAGCAGGAGATCCGCCCCCATGTTCCGATAAAGACCGGCAATGAAGATATCCTGTTCCTCAACCGGCGCGGCAGCAAGCTGACCCGCGTGATGATCTTCCTCATCATCCGAGATCTCGCCCGCCAGACGGGGATCACCAAGAATATCTCGCCCCACACGTTCCGCCATTCCTTCGCCACCCACCTCGTCGAAGGCGGCGCTGACCTGCGCGCCGTCCAGGAAATGCTCGGCCATGAAAGCATTACGACGACCGAGATCTATACCCACCTCGACCGCGAATATCTGCGGGAAACCCTACATCGCTACCACCCTGCCTTTCGCTGACGGTCTGGAAGGCCGTCCAAGACATTGGCGCTTTACAAAGAATGCGCTAATTTTAGCGCATTGCCAGAACGCAATTTGACTCGCCAAAAGAACATACCGCTCGAACCCGCCCCCTCCGATGGCGCCGGCGACCAGGAACTGATCGCCGCCTACCGGCAATCCTCCGACCTCGCCGTCGTCGCACAGCTGTTCGAACGCTATCTTCAACTGCTGTACGGCGTATGCCTGAAATACCTGTCGGAGCCGGAAACAGCAAAGGACGCCGTCATGGACATCTTCGAAGAGCTGGCCCGCCAGCTCCTCAGACATGAGGTCGGGAATTTTAGGGGCTGGCTCTATACTCTGGCTAAGAACCACTGCCTGATGAAGTTACGCTCGGCAGGCCGGACCCGGTTCCAATCCTATGACCCGGAACATATGCAAACGGCCGAAGAATTGCATCTGAAGGACAAGATCGAGCAGGAGGAGCAATTCGAGCAGCTGTCAAAATGCATCGAGGCGCTGGTCACCGACCAGAGGACGGTCATCCAGCTCTTCTACCTGCAAAACAAATGTTATAAAGAGATCGAGACCCTCACCGGCATGGAATGGAATAAGGTGCGCAGCCATGTCCAGAACGGCCGGCGGAATCTTAAAATATGTATGCAACGGCAGGAGACCGGCAAGGCCCCTGCAATGCAGAGGCCGCCGGAGGCCCCCGGAACCGATGAAGACCGAGCCTGGACCCGGGGACGATGGTCAGGCGAAGCTCAAACCTAAGGACAGACATGAATGTGCACGTAATGGATAACACCAGCAACCATAACAAATCCTGGTCCGATGCCGAAATCCGGATGTACCGCAACGGGGACCTTTCCCCGCGGGAGCGGCATGACCTCGAGCGGGCTGCGCTGGACGATCCCTTCCTGGCCGACGCTCTCGAAGGTTGGGCCACCCTGCCGCCGGGGGATACCGGGCTCGACGATCTCCGGTCCCGGATAGCGACCCGCGTGAAAGAAAACGAACGCCATCCTCCGGTCGCCTGGTTCCGCCGCCCCGCCCTGCAAGTCGCGGCGATCGTCATCGGCCTGGCGGGTATTGGGCTGACCGTGTTTTATTCCAGCCTCAACCACCGCCGGCCCCAGGAAAATTCCGGGCTGGCAAAGACCGTCACCGCTCCGGCAACTCCCGCCAGCGCGCCGCAACCCCCACCGGCCGACCATTTTGACCAAACCGCGCCGGCCACCGCCGACAGTACCGCCCTAAAGATCCATCCCGATGAATCGCTCTCGGACGCGTTGGTTGCGAAGGCGGGCAAAGACGTCATTGTGAGTCGGCGGACGAACGCAGAAAAGAAAGCCAAAGCCGAAATGACGGTTCAAAATTCGGCAACCTCCGATTCAGCCCTCTTCCGCGATATCGCATCGGCCCCTCCCCCATCCAAAGCAGAGCTCCCACCACCGGCCGAACGCGTCACCAAAGATCTTCGGGCAGTTCCTGCGCAAGACGACCGGGCCGCGTTTCTGCGGACAGCGGCGGATTCCTTACAGTTCAACGCCGATCGCAAGGCAGCGACACCGCAAGCCTTCTATAAATTTGCGCCGCCCGCCACTGCTCAGCCATCCTTCCTCGTCCTCTCAGGTCGTGTCACCGATAACAATCATCGCCCCCTCGCAGGCGCATCCGTCTTTCTGAACAATGCCCCCAAAACGATAACGACTACCGACGCCTCGGGATATTTCAATTTCCGCATCCGGCCCCGGGACACCATCCAGCAAATGGCAGTGGCCCTCGTCGGGTATAAACAAACCCTCGTACCACTCAATAACAACGCCCTGATCAATAATGTCATCCAGCTGGATGAGGCAAAAGCCGGTCTGAATGAAGTCGTAGTCACAGGCTACGGCGCACAACGTAAGGAGACCTTCACCGCCGCTCCCTCGGACGCCGGCAAAGAACGGCTGGACTCATCCTGGTTGAAAGTAGCCCCGGTCATCGGCAACCTCGCCTATCAACAATATCTCGATACAGCCAAACGATCGCTGAAACTCGACCCCACGATCTTCGGGACGGAACGCATCTCCTTCCAGGTGGATCAAAAAGGACAGATCACGGAATTCAAGATCGAACACTCCCTCTCCCCGGCCCACGATGCCGGCGTGATCCAACTGATCAATACCGGTCCATCCTGGCATTTGCTTCATGGAAGAAAAGGACGAGCGGTGGTAAGCGTCAACTTCCCCTGATCCATTTTTACCTACCTTTAGCCCCTCAAAAACCACCACTACATGCACAAGTTATTCGTTTGTCTTGTCCTTACAGCCTGCCTGTACCAGAGCTCCCTGGCCCAATCCATCACCACACCTGCGCCGTCGTCCCATCAAACCGTAAAACAGGAACTCGGTCTTTCGTCCATCGAACTGACCTATTCCCGTCCCGGAGTTAAAGGCCGCAAGATCTTCGGCGACCTGGTGCCTTTTGGAAAGGTCTGGCGCACCGGCGCAAACCAGGCCACAACGGTTACCTTCGGTGACGCGGTCACTATCGGCGGCGCCAAGATCCCAGCCGGGAAATATGGCCTGCTGACCATCCCCGGCGCCGGCGAATGGACCTTTATCATCACCCACCAGCTGGATGTCACCAACCCCGCCGCCTACAAAGCAGACCAGGACGTGGTCCGGGTAACGGCCAAGCCGGTCGAGCTGCCCTTCCCGATCGAAACTTTCTCCATCCTCTTTGCCAATGTCACCGCAAACTCCTGCGACCTGCAGCTGATCTGGGATAACACCGTGGTCAGCCTGCCGATAACGACCGACATCGACACAAAGATCATGGCCCAGATCGACAACGCCATGACCAGGGACAATCACCCCTATTTTACGGCGGCGGAATACTATCTCGACAACGGGAAAGATCTGAATAAAGCCCTCGAATGGTTTGACAAGGCCATCGCACAGGATCCTTCTCCCGGCGGTTCCTTCTTCATCGTCTATCAGAAAGCCCGCTGCCTCGCTAAGATGGGCAAAAAAGCCGAAGCAAAAGCTACCGCGCAAAAAGGCATCGAACTGGCCAAACAGGTCAACAACGCCGACTATGTCGCACTCAACGAAAAGCTCATAGCCACTCTCTAAAACAAAAAAAAAGGGGGGCGCCGGCCCCCCTTTTCTCACTTCTTCTTCATCACCCCCTGCAGCACCTCGCTCAACAGCACCACACCCGCAGCGCCGATGAGGTTGAACCATAGGAAACCCAGCGGCACGATGCCTTTCCGGCCCAGGATATTGAGAACGACGATCCCGATCTCGACGACGATAGCACTGATGAATACCGGCCAGCCACCCACCTTCGGACGGTAAAAGGCCACGAGAAAGATCCCAAGGATCACCCCATAAAAAAGAGATCCCAGCACATTCACCGCCTCGATGAGGCTGTTGCCGAGATTATTGACGAGCAGGGCCGATCCCACGCAAAAGATCCCCCAGAAAAAGGTATACAGCTGCGATAGCCGGTATTCCCGGTGTGGCGGTAGCGTCTTTTTCGAATACCGTTTGTGAAAATCGACGATGATACACGAAGCCAGGGAATTGAGCGTGGCGGCAATGGAACCCCAGGCGGCTAAAAAGATCACGGCGATGAGCAATCCGACAAGCCCCTTTGGCAGATAGTCGGTGACGAATCTCAAAAAGATATAGTTGGTATCGTTCGATTCGCCACCTACGGACGGGTCACTCAGCCAACGGCGGATGGTGGCCTTATAACCCGCCTTCTCCTTCTCCAGCGCCTCGGTCTGCTGCGACAGCAGGGAAGGATCTACGATGGCCGATGGGGAGCCGGCCGATCCGGGGCTGCGCATGGACATCAGGTTCAGCCGCTGATTCTCCGCATTCTCATACTTACCGTTCACGATCGCCAGCGAGTCCTTATACTTCGAATGCGCCAGCAGATCCACCTGTGACTTATTGAAGAAAACAGGTTCATGATTGTACTGATAAAAAGCAAAGACCATCACACCCAGCAAAAGGATCAGGAACTGCATGGGCACCTTGACAAGCCCGTTCATCAACAGGCCAAGCCGGCTCTCGGTCAGGCTCCGCGCAGTAAGATACCGGCCAACCTGGGACTGATCGGTACCGAAATACGAGAGGGCGAGAAAGAACCCGCCGATGATCCCGCTAAGCAGGTTGTACCGGTCGCTCCAGTCGAAGCCGCCACCCTGCCGGACTCCCGTCGTGATGATATTCAGTTTGCCCGCCTTACCGCCGATATGCAGGATCTCGGTCAAACCTACCCCTTCCGGCAGCCGGTGAACGACCAGGTAACCGGCGATGGTCAACCCGCCAAAGATGATGATCATCTGCAGCTGCTGCGTATAGGCCACGGCCTTGGCGCCGCCGCTGACGGTATAAATGATCAGCAGCCCCCCCATAAAGATGTTCGTCCAGACAATGTCCCAGCCCAGCAGGGAGGAGAGGATGATTGAGGGAGCGGAGATACTGATCCCCGTGCTAAGCGCCCGCTGCAGCAGGAAAAGAGAGGAGGTGAGGGTGCGGGTCTTTAGATCGAACCGTTGTTCGAGATATTCATAGGCCGTGTAGACCTTAAGCCGGTGAAAGACGGGAACAAAGCTGATACAAAGCACCACCATCGCCAGCGGTAATCCGAAGTAATATTGGACAAACCGCATCCCATCGGTATAGGCCTGACCCGGAGCCGAGAGAAAGGTCACGGCGCTGGCCTGGGTTCCCATGATGCCCAGCAGCACCATATACCAGGGCACCATCCGGTTGGACAGGAAATAACCATCCAGATCCTTGGTAGTACGGCCTTTGTACAATCCATAGGCAATGGTCCCAAGCAATGTCAGCGCCAATACTATCCAGTCAGGCCGGCTCATGAAAAGAATTTGGTCAGCCAATAAAATACGGCGATACAAACCACGAGAAAGCCGATCACCAACCGATACCAGCCGCTCCAACTCTTGAAAAGCGGTGTCTTCTCCTCGTCTGAATTATTAGCGGTCATTTGTGATCATTTGCGATTGTTATTTCGATTCGCGATCAACATAGCCACCACAAGGCCGATAAAGAGTCCTACCAATAATCCAAATGTAGCCCTCTTGATGAACCTTCCCACCACCAGCCCAATGACTATAGCCGTCACAATGGCAATATCTCTTCTTCGATGCATAATAAATTTATGCGCGTGTGCGCATCAAAACGCTCTCTTATGATTTAATGCAATAATATTGGCCATCAACCGGTAGGCTCCCGGGACACCCGCAGGCAGCTCCCGGAAAAACACCAGCCCCGTATAAACGAACATGCCTTTCCCGAAGGGAGCGATCACCAGGCTGCCCTTCTGATCCGGCTCACCAGGGTCGCGCATCGACAACACCTGCTGATAGGCCGGGTCGGTCTGACCCGCGAAGTAAATACCCCGCTCCTGGATCCATCCTTCAAAATCCGAGTCCGTGATCTTATTCGGGTAGTTCAGTACCGGATGATCCGGGATCAGGAAATTGACCTTCGCATGCTCGTCCGTAACGCGGAGATTGGACACCGCAAAAGGATAAGGACCGATCGCCGTCGACATCCTCCCGAGGTTGCCTCGATTGTATTGCACGATAAGATTCCCCCCCTCCTTGACATAGTCCATTAATGCTTCGTGTCTTTCCGCCAACCAGTCATGAACGTCATAGGCCCTGACACCGGCAATGATGGCATCGAACTGTTTTAAATAGGCCGGCGTGCATTCCCGCTCTTTCAGCATCACCACTTCATAGCCCATCTGCTGCAAGGCATCCGGGACCTTATCCCCCGCCCCTTCGATATAGCCGATGCGGTGACCCGCCGTCTTTACATTCGCCAGCACGAACTTCTCACGGGCGAGCCGGAAATAATCGATCCGCGGAATATGGGGGTAGTCGATGGTGATCAGCTGAACCGCCGTATCCCGGCGGCCGGAATGGTCGAATACCAGGTCCGCCGTCACGGTCTCCGTCTTGCTCGTAGAAGGCCTGGCCAGCCAGGACAGGCCCGATGGAGGTCCGACGCTGACGTCAGGCGTCGGCGTCAGTGAGAATTTCGGTAGCCCCGAATGTCCGGTCCTGTCCGCCGCCTCTACCCGGAACCCCTTCTCCTCGCCATCCGTAAACAGCACCAGGCTTGGGTCCAACTGCGCCGTCACCGGCGGCAGCACCGTCAACGGCTCGTACAACTCCCCCTTGACGGGATCCGTGTACTTGTACTGCACCGGCCGGGTAAAGACCATCTCCTGGCCGTCCGCCACGAGCCGGAAAGCGACAGTGTACGCAGCATCCCCCTGGGGTTTGCCGATCAGCCGCTGATCGCTGACATTGAACGAGCCCGGCGACATTTCCTGTGCCAGCCAATAGGGCTGCGTCAGCGGCTTGTCCGGCGAAATATAGATGTTCCGGCTAAAACTGTAATTCTTGTCCCCTTCCAGCTGCTGCTGCAAAGGCACCGAAAATCCAGTCCGCACATCGCTAAGCGAAACATCGGCAACCGACAACGGCGCATTCAGGCGGTTGTTGATGGTCACCGCCACCCCCAGGGAATCCCCCTGGACGGCGTAGGCGCTGCGCGTCACCGCCTCCAGCCAAAGCCCGCTGCAGTCCGCGATCAGCTCCTTCACCTCTTTCAGCTTCTGTGTCTTCCAGTATCCGTCGGGTAGCTGGGAAACTGCCTTGTATACTTCTGCAAGACCCGGCACCGATCGCTCAGGATGCGCAAGAGAAAAATCCCGGATCAACTGCTTCACCATCCCTTCGATCTTTTCTCCGCCTTCCACCCGGCGCCAGCTGGTCTCCACGCCCTCCATCGGATCGCTATGCGCAGGGTCGCCGGCTACGAGCGTAAAATATTCCATCGATTGGCCACGGGCGGGCGTCAATGCCGCACCCTGGCTCTTATGATTGGTCCGGCTGATCGCTGCCAGCTCTCCATAGCTCTTCCCGAGGATGGCGTTGAAGCCGCCGACATCGATCTTCATCTGGTCCTCGCTTGTCGTATTGGCGCCCGCCCCGAAATTGAACGAGTTCCAAAGCACCCGCTTCACCTGCCAGGGCTTTACCCCATATTTCAACTGCTCCGGAAAACGGCCGGGGTCCGCCGCAGCGGTAAAGGCTTCCCGCGCGATCACCGCGGATGCAGAGTGATGCCCATGCCCCGCCCGGCTGTCCGGCGGAAACCGGGTGATGATCACATCCGGCTGGAACTTGCGGATCACCCAAACGGCGTCGCTAAGCGCTTTTTCCTTTCCCCAGGTGGCAAGGGCTTCGTCCGTCGACTTGCTGAACCCAAAGTCGAAGGCCCGTGAAAAAAATTGCTCCGCTCCGTCCACACGCCGCGCCGCAAGCATCTCCTGGGTTCGGATCAATCCCAGTTCCACGCCCTGCTCATCGCCGATGAGATTCTGGCCGCCGTCTCCCCGGGTCATGGAAAGATAGGCGGTGCGGTAAAGCCGGTCCTTTGCCATATAGGCAATAAGTCTCGAGTTCTCATCATCGGGATGGGCGGCCATATACAACACCGAACCCAGGACATTCAATTTATTCAATCGTAAATAGATCTCGGCGGAGGTAACGGTCTCAGGCGCCTGGGCCGACGCCGTCAGAACCCACCCAATGGGCCCCGCCGCCAGCAGTAAGGCAAATACACGCTTCATTTAAAATATTTTATCTTACCAGAAAAACAGCATTGCAAAACAGCAGCTTCCCATTCTCCCAGAAGCTGCGGAACAACGGATCGTCAGCCATATACACGACCGCCCCACGGCCCATCTCCTGCACGCCAAACACCAACCCGTCCCTGATCTTCTCTTTGGCCCGGACTCCGGTAAACCCGCTCACATATCCGTCTTTGCGGACGATCCCTACATTCCAGCCGCCATCTTTCAGGAGTTCGTACACTTTATCGTCCTCCTTGAGCGTATAATAGTGATCGGGATAGCCAAACGCAAGGGGATGGGTGCTGTCCAATTCGACCCGGTAGATGGAACCCGGCACGCTTCCCGCCGCTTCCTCCCGCTGACGGTCGCCATAACGGTGGATGACCATATCGTCGTCCGCCTTTTTATCCTTGCCGTCGTCCTTCTTGTCCCCGGCCTCACCCTTCAACCTGATCCCCCAATCCATCCGCGCAAGCTGTTGCACCGCATTCTGCATCACGATAAGCCTGCCTCCTTCCCGAACCCAGTTCTTCAACGGGTCAGCGGAATTTTTCTCATTGAGGGCCTGGTAATTCCCGTTGGGCAGGATGACGACATCGAAGTTCTTCCACGCGATCCTCGCCGCCGACTCCGAATTGACCAACGTGATCGGGTACCCGATCTCCTGCTCGAAGAGATGCCATACCTCCCCTGCATTCAGGCTGCTCACTTCCTCTCCCGTCATCAGCGCCACGCGCGGCCGGTGAATAAGATGCACCAGCCCGCTGCCGAAGTCGGCGCCCTTATCCACAAAGCCGGTAGCTATCGGCGCCGGATGAACACCGGCCTGGCGCGCTGCTTCTTTAAGCATCGGCCACAGTCTGTTCCCTACGGACCGGTTACCTGTCGACGTGACGATCAGCGTCCCCTTGTCAAAGGATATTCCCCCGGACTCGAACGGCCGCTCGGAATACCGCACCCTGATCCCTTGCCGGAGCATCCGGGTAAGAAAGCGAACGCTGCCCATGCCCGTCCATCGGATCGCATAGGCATACGTGGTATCGTTTGGCTCTGGTCCCTGTACGGCCTTTGCCCCGGACGAGTCGACAGAAATCCTGGCCGTCCAGGCGCCGCCGGCAAGGTCCTTCAGCCCATAAGCCTGCACCCCATATACAAAGGGAACCGACCAGGCCGTGATATCATAGGTGATCGAATCGCTGATATGCGATCGCCGCTCGAAAAGGACGCGGACCAGATTGGACTTGGGCTGGCCTGCTTCCACAATAATATCGCCGGCCGCCGTTCTGAAATTGGCCGGCCGCCCGATCTCGTAATCTATGCCCGTCATCATGACTCCCCTTGCAACAGGTAAATAATGAATATCGTTCCGGTCCAGGAAGGCCTTCAGCCGCTCGAGCCGGTCGCCAAAACTATCGTTACGCAGATAATACCCTTTAAATTCCCCGCCGGGATGCTGCACCGCGTCGAGAAAATAGGCGTGAAACTCTTTGATCAGCCTGTCCGCGTTCGAAGAAGCCATCTCAACCGTCGAGATGCCCGTGGTAAAATGGTGCTCCAGCCGCTGCGCAAGCGTCAGCGTGTCGCCATCCGTCGTCTGCACGGCCAGCCCGGCGCCGATGCCGCCCTGCTCGAAGGTCATCCCGATCGCACCGTTGTAGATCGGATAGGTATCGCCATAACTCGGATAGAACAGATCGAATTCCTCCTTTGTAAAATACAGCCATCCATTGTGATCGAAATATCGCGCGTTATTCTTCCCGATCCTGACCTGGAATTCACGTTGCCACGGCGTTATCACATCATGATAAGGCTCGGCCGCCGGGGCGAAATAGTACGGATTGTTGTATCCCTGCTCATGATAATCCACATGCACCTGCGGCAGCCACATATTGTACTTCTTCAGCCGTTGCTGGGTCTCCACCTGCGTCTGCCACGCCCAGTCACGGTTGAGATCGAAATTATAATGGTTGGTCCGTCCGCGCGGCCAGGGCTCCTGGTGCTCGCGGGACTGCGGGTCGGGGTTGGGCTGCGCGCCGACGACATCGTTGTACCAGTGCACATAACGATCGCGGCCATCGGGGTTGATACAGGGGTCGATGATGACCACCGTGTTCTTCAGCCATTCTGCCGCCCGGGAAGAACCAGGATCGGCCAATTCATACAGCATCTTCATGGCCGCCTCGGACGAGGACGGCTCATTGCCATGTACGTTGTAACTGAGCCAAACGATCACGGGCGCGTGCTCGTCCGCGGCCTTGTCATGGAGCTCGCCCGCCAACCGCAGGTTATTGACCCGGATCTCCTCCAGCCGCCGCAGGTTCTCCGGACTGGCGACATACGCCAGCATCAGCGGCCTGCCTTCATACGTCAGTCCGTATTGCTCGAGCTTTATTGTCGCAGGCACAGCCTTCGCCACGGCCTCGAAATAGCCGACGATCTTATAATGGGGCGTGAAATGCGCTCCTAACGGGTAACCCAGGAATTCCTCCGGGGAAGGCGGATGCTGCGCAAAACAACAGCAGGCAGAAAGCAGGAGCGCGAAGAGGGGACTGTGCTTCATGGCGGACGAATGTAAGTAAACAATGAAAGATAAAAAAATGGTAACTTACGACAAATCATCTCTTTCTATGCGCCAACCGCTCATCCGTTCTTGCGTCCTTTGCACATTGATTTTTGCCGCGGCGTATGGCTCGCACGCACAGGCGCAAGCCGACCCTTACCATTACAGCATCCGGAAAACGGTCGTAGCGACACACGGCGCTGTCGTCTCCGCCCATCCGCTGGCCAGCAGCGCCGGACTCGCCATTCTCAGACAAGGCGGCAACGCCTTCGACGCCGCCATCACCACCCAGCTGGCGCTGGCCGTCGTCTACCCGGCAGCGGGAAATATCGGGGGCGGCGGATTCATGGTCGCCCATACCGCCAAAGGCCGAAACATCACCCTCGACTACCGCGAAAAGGCGCCCGCCGCAGCTACCCGCGACATGTACCTCGACGCGGCAGGCAATGCCCGCACCGACCTCAGCCAAAACGGCCATCTCGCCTCCGGCGTCCCCGGCGTCATCGCCGGCATCTTCGCCGAACTGAAATATGCCCGGCTCCCGCTGGCAAAGCTGATCCAGCCGGCTATCGATCTCGCGCAGAACGGCTTTGCCATCACCGCCGCGGAAGCAAGAGGTCTCAACAGTATCCAGTCCTCGCTCAAAAAATACTGTACCGTCACCCCCGTCTTCGTCAGGGAAGGAGGCTGGAAGCAAGGCGATACGCTGGTCCAGGAAGATCTCGCAAAGACGCTCCGCCTCATTCGCGATAATGGCGCCAAAGGTTTTTACGAAGGCGAAACGGCCCGGCTGATACTTGAAGAGATGCAGCGCGGCAAAGGCATCATCTCCGCAGCCGACCTCAAAAGGTATACGGCAAAAGAACGAACACCCTCGGTCTTCCCCTACCGGCAATATACCGTCGTTACCATGCCCCTGCCCAGCAGCGGCGGCGTCGTTCTCCAGCAGATGCTGAAGATGGTCGAGGATATGCCCCTCGCAAGCTATGGCTTTGAATCCCTGAAAGCCGTTCACCTGATGACCGAAGTCGAACGCCTGGCTTATGCCGATCGCGCCGAATATCTCGGCGACCGGGACTTCTACTCCGTTCCGGTAGATACGCTCACAAGTAAACCCTATCTCCTGCGCAGGATGAGCGCCTTTCAACCCGACAAAGCGGGAAGCAGCAAGGAGATCAGTGCCGGCCTATTGACGCAAAAGTCCGAAGAGACGACCCACTTCGAGACCATCGACGACGAAGGGAATGCCGTCTCCATTACCACCACCCTCAACGGCGGTTATGGTTGCCGTGTGGTCGTCGGCGGCGCGGGCTTCTTTCTCAATAACGAAATGGATGACTTCAGCGTCAAGCCGGGCGTTCCCAATATGTACGGCGCAGTCGGTAACGAAGCCAATGCCATCGCACCCGGCAAACGGATGCTCAGCAGCATGACCCCGACCATCGTGCTCGCCAAAGGCAAACCGTATCTGGTCACCGGTACCCCCGGCGGTACCACCATCACTACCTCCGTTTTCCAAACCCTGGTGGATATTATCGATTTTGGTCTCTCGGCCGAAGACGCGGTCAACCGGCCGAAATTCCATCATCAATGGCTTCCCGACGAGCTCTTTGTCGAAGCGGGATTCCCCGCCGGCGTGCAGGAACAACTGAAAGCGATGGGCTATACCGTCACCCTGCGTGGCAGCATCGGCCGGACCGAGCTCATTCGGATAACCCCGGATCACAAGATCGAAGCCGTCGGGGACAACCGCGGCGACGACACGGCTGAAGGATACTAAAATACATTTTTATGAATACTCTTGGCGCCATCTATCTCGAATCCGCCATCAAGCGCTTCCTCACTTACAAGGTCCTCGGCGATATGACCTTCGCACAGCTGGACGAAAAAGATTTTTATTACACCCCCGGGGAGTCTTCCAACAGCATCGCCGTGATCATCCAGCACATGCACGGCAATATGATCAGCCGTTGGACCAACTTCCTCACCGAAGACGGCGAAAAGCCCGGCCGCAACCGGGACGAAGAATTCAGCCCGCCGACCTGCTCCCGGGAACAGCTCCTCGGCCTCTGGGAAGCCGGCTGGCGCTGCCTGATCGATACGCTACGATCGCTGAAACCCGAAGACCTCGAAAAAACCATCACCATCCGCCACGAACCCCTCATCGCCATCGATGCCATCAACCGCCAGCTGGCTCACTATCCGCACCATGTCGGGCAAATCGTCTATATCGGCAAGATGATCCTCGACCAGAACTGGAAAAGCCTGTCCATACCCAAGGGATCGTCCCGGGAATTTAACAAGATGATGCAGGATAAACACGGCCGCTAAGAGGTAAATTGGTCTACAATTTGCACCTCCTTACCGGAAGTTGTAATTTTGCCATCCAAAAAGGATAACCCCTGAGAAAATTCTGGAAAATACTCCGTAATACATTAGTGGTTTTGCTGCTATTAATGCTCTCGCTATGGGGTCTTATCCATCTGCCCCCGGTCCAGACCTGGCTGGTCGGCCGCGTTACCTCCAGGCTCTCCCACGATCTTCACACCCGCATCAGCGTAAAACATGTCAACTTCTCCCTGTTCAACAAGATGCTGCTCGACAGTACCCTTGTAGAGGACAGCAAGGCCGACACCCTGCTTTTCGCCGGAACGGTAAAGGTCAACATCACCGACTGGTGGTTCTTCAAGGACAAGGCACAACTGCAATATATCGGTCTCGAAAACGCTACCATCAAGCTGCAACGCACCGATTCGGTCTGGAACTACCAATTCCTCGTCGACTATTTTTCCGACACCGACACTACCCTCAGGCAGATGAAGGACACCGCCAGGGGATTGCAGCTGGACCTCAGGGAAGTGGTGCTGTCCAGGATCCATTTCCTCAAGCACGACGCATGGCGCGGCGAAGACATGGACCTGCACCTGAAAGGCCTTTATCTCTACGCGGACACCATCAGTCTCACGGGAAAGCGAGCCCGTATCCAAACCCTGGACTTTACCCGGCCCGATTTCGTCCTGTCCAACTATCCCGGCAAACGGCCGGCCCCGCCGATCGATACGACCCCCATCGTCAACGATCCATTGCATCTCCGGCTCAATCCCGCCGGCTGGGATCTCACCGCCGGCCGGGTCACCATCCGGGACGGCTCCTTCCGGAACGAAAAACGGAACGACACGGTCGTCAACCGCCATTTCGACGGTAATCATATCTATTTCTCCGCGGTGAATACCACCTTCGCCAATTTGCGGCTCAACCGGGATACACTTACCGCACAGCTCTCGCTGACCACAAATGAGCGCAGCGGCCTGGAAGTGAAACGCCTGAACTCCCGCATCCGCTGGTACCCCGAAGCAATGGAGTTCGCCCGGCTCGATCTGCAGACCAACAAGAGCCATCTGCGGAACTACTTTGCCATGCGCTTCAAGACCCTCGACGATATGTCCGACTTCGAGACAAAGATCCGCATGGAAGGGGATTTCTCCGATGCAGAGATCGACACCGACGACATCGCCTGGTTCGCGCCCGCACTGAAGAACTGGAAAGTACATGTCCGGATGACCGGCAACCTGCAGGGCACGGTTTCCGATCTCCGCGGAAGAAAGGTCATTGTACTGGCCGGTAACAGCACCCTGCTCAACGGCGATATCCATATCAAAGGACTGCCCGACTTCGAAAAGACCCATATCGAATTCAAATCAAACGATTTCCGCACGACTTACCAGGACATGGTCACCCTGGTCCCTTCCCTCCGCCAAACCCAACAGCCCCGGCTCGATCGTGTCGAGTGGCTGCGGTTCCGGGGCGATTTTACCGGCACCTTTCGCGATTTCGTTACGAAGGGAACGGTCGAGACCAACCTCGGGACCATCGAGACCAACCTGGGTATGAAGATCCCGGTATCCGGCCCCGCCGTCTACAACGGTACCCTCCTGACGGACAGCTTCCGGCTGGGCCAGTTCCTGGATAACGAAAGCCTCGGCCGTATCGCCTTTCAGGGTAAGATCAACGGGGCCGGCCTCCGGCGAGGTACCCTCAGCGCAACGCTCGACGGGATCATCAACAGTCTCGAGTTCAACGGCTATACCTATCAACACATCCAGATCAACGGCGCCGTGGCGAAAAAACGGTTCAACGGCGAGCTGATCGCCAGCGACCCGAACCTCGACGCCCACCTCAACGGCCTGGTCGACTTCTCACTGGATCAACCGAAATTCGATTTCGAGGCCGAAGTCGCCAAGGCCAACCTTACCCGCCTTCATTTCGCCAACCAGGAAGTCGAATTCGACGGAAAGTTCAAATGCAATTTCACCGGCGACGACATCGACAACTTCCTCGGCCACGCAAGCATCTACGATGCCTCCCTGTTCAAGAACGGCAACCGGGTGTCCTTTGACTCCCTGACCCTCGAGTCAAGCATCGAAGGCCCCAATAAAAAGATCGTCGTCGTCAGCAACGAATTCGACGGAGCCATCGCCGGCGAATTCTCCATCAAAGATCTGCCCGCCTCCTTTCAAACCTTCCTCAACAAATATTACCCCAGCTATATAAAGCCCGCCCGAACGGAACCGGCCAACCAGAACTTCACCTTCGTCATCTCCACCAAAAAGGTGGATGAATACATCGACCTGTTCGAAAAAGATTGCAAGGGCTTCAACAATTCCGTTATCGCCGGCCGCATCGACACCCGCGACAAGCACCTGCTCGACCTGAACGCCGATATCCCGAATTTCGGCTACAAAAGCGTCACCTTCAACAACCTGGTCCTGAAAGGCACCGGCAACCTCGACAGTCTCTCGATGGAGACGACCATCGGAGACGTACAGATCAACGACAGCCTGCACTTTCCCGGCACCGGGATCCACCTGCGCAGTTCCAACGATATTTCCAGCCTGCAGGTAAAGACCAGCGCCAACCAAACGCTCAACTCCGCCAATATCTCCGCCAAGGTGCGCACCCTTCCCTCGGGCGTGCGGCTCACCTTCGATCCCTCCACTTTCGACATCAACAGCAAGACCTGGATCATCGATAAGGACGGCGAGCTGGCGTTCATGAACAATATCCTGTCCGCCGATGGGATGAACATCCACAGCGGCGACCAATCGATCGCCATCACCACCCACCCCTCCGGAGAAGGCAACTGGAACGATATCCACGTCGACCTCAAAAAGATCAATATCGGTGACTTCACTCCCTACGTCGTCAGATCCGAACGGCTGGAAGGATTGCTGACGGGAAGCGCCGATATCACCAATCCCTTCGGTAACCATACCCTCCACTTCCAGGGACAAGCCGAACAATTCCGGTTCGACAACGACTCCATCGGCCGGCTCGATCTCGCCGCCGACTACCAGAAGTCCACCGGACTCATAAACGCTACCCTTCACTCGGACAACAAAGACTATCGTTTCGACACAAAGGCCCTGGTGAACACCTCGGACAGCAACGCCGCTCCCATCGATATCACGACGGACGTCTCCACGATGAAAGTTAACCTGCTGGAGAAATACCTCGGCGGCATCTTTACCAATCTCACCGGCAACGTCAGCGGCAAACTCCGGATCACCGGTCCCTCCTCCCATCTCTACTATCTCGGAACCGTACAGTTGAAGGACGCCTCGCTGAAAGTGGCCTATACCCAGTGTACCTACAAGATCGCCTCGGCGACCGTCCGCTTCAAAAAGGACACCATCGATTTCGGCACGATCCAGCTGAAGGACAGGCTCGGACACACCGCCGATCTGCTCCATGGACGTCTCCTGCATCATGCCTTCGATGACCTGGCCTTCGACTTCGAGCTGAATACCAACCGCCTCCTCCTGCTGGATACCAAAGCCACCGATAACAGCCAGTTCTACGGTACCGTCGTCGGCAAGGCACGGATGACGCTCACCGGACCCGAACAGAATATGGTCATGAACATCAAAGGAGAACCCACCGACAGTTCGAACATCTATCTCCCCCCCTCCAATAGCAGGGAAAGCGGAGAAGCGGATTTCATCCAATGGCGGGTGTATGGGAAAGAGATGACGCGAAGCCTGGCGGACCGGAAGTCCTCCAACCTGTTGGTGAACCTCGACATGTACGCCAACAATTATGCGAATGTCTATATGATCCTCGACCCGCTCAGCGGCGATATCATCAAGGCCAACGGTCATGGCAACCTCATCATGCGCGTCGGGACCACCGAGGACCTGACTCTCAACGGCCGCTATGAGATCGATCGCGGCAACTATAATTTCACCTTCCAGTCCTTCATCCATAAGCCCTTCGTCCTCAGCGAAGGGGTGGGCAACTATATCCAGTGGAACGGGAATCCCTATGACGCCACGATCGGCATCGCTGCTACCTTCCGCGCCGAGAATGTCCGGTTCAGCGACCTGGGACTCAACAACAACCTGGGGATCCAGGATGCCAACGTGCTGCGTTACCGCGGGGATATCATCGTTGCAGCCAACCTGACGGGCCATTTGACGTCTCCGGCCATCGCCTTCCAGATCGAGCTGCCTCCCGGCAGCCCGCTCAGGAATGACCAGGACGCCCAGACCCTGCTGGCGCGGATCCAGAACGATGCCAACGAGCTCAATAAGCAGGTCTCCTGCCTGGTCGTCCTCAACAGCTTTGTCCCCCTTTCCAATAGCACGACCACCTTCGACCCCACCGGCGCCGTAGGCAATGCTGTGGTCAACAGCATTTCCGGCGCCGTCTCCAACGCCTTCTCCAAGCTGGCTTCGCAACGGCTGCAAACGATCTTCAAGGACAAAAGCATCCGGGTCAATTTCAATACGAATTTCTACAACGGCAACTACCAGATCGTTTCCGACGTGACCACCTACAACCGCACCAACCTCAACTTTTCAATCGCCAAGGAATTCATGAACACACGGTTGACAATGACCGTGGGCAGCGCCCTGGACTTCGGAATGACGGCGCAACAAGCCGCCGCCGCGTCCTTCCAGTTCCTGCCCGATATCAACGCCGAATATAAGATCACCGCCGACGGTCGCGTGGCCCTCACCTTCTTCTACCGCGATTCGTACAACTACCTGTCGACCGGCAACCATACGCAGAACAGCAGCGGGACAAGCATCTCCTACCGCCGGGAATTCGACCGCATCGACGAACTGTTCAAAAAGAAGAAGAAAAAACCGGCCCAGGTCGTCGCCCCAATCCCACTTGCCGACAAATAACCCCCCGCGTTACCGGGGGGCTACTCCCATTTTTATTTAAGGATCTCATGTCCAAGCTTATCCCGCTTGGTCTGAAGATATCGTTCGTTATGCGGATTAGGATCGATCTCGATCGGCACCGTATCGACGATCTCGAGCCCATAGCCCAACAAACCGGCCCGCTTGCGCGGATTGTTGCTGATCAGCCGGAGCTTGGTGATGCCCAGGTAACGCAATATCTGCGCTCCTACTCCGTAATCCCGCTTGTCCATCGGAAAACCGAGATGCAGATTGGCCTCCACCGTATCCATTCCGCCTTCCTGCAGCTTGTAGGCCCGAAGCTTGTTCAGCAGGCCGATGCCGCGCCCTTCCTGGTTCATATAGAGGATCACGCCCTGCCCCGCCTGTTCCACTATCCGCATGGCCTCATGCAGCTGCTCGCCGCAATCACACCGGAAGGACCCAAGGATATCCCCCGTAAAGCAGGAGGAGTGGACCCGTACCAGTACCGGCTCACCGGGCTGCCAGCTGCCCTTTACAAGGGCAAGATGTTCGTTATTGGAATTCTTCTCGCGGAAAGCGGTCAATTTGAAATGCCCATACATCGTAGGCATGTCCACCGTGACTACCTCCTCGATCAGCGAATCGGTCTTCAACCGGTATTCGATCAGGTCTTTTATCGAAATGACAGGAAGATCGAATTTCCGGGAGATCTCCAGCAGCTGCGGCAGTCGCGCCATCGTCCCATCCTCGTTCATGATCTCCACCAACACCCCCGCCGGCTCAAAACCCGCCAACCGCGCCAGGTCGATCGTCGCTTCCGTATGCCCGGCGCGACGCAATACCCCTCCACGCTTTGCCCGCAGGGGAAAAATATGCCCGGGACGGCCAAGATCCTCCGGCTTTGTAGAAGGGTCGATCAGAGCCTTCACCGTCTTCGCCCGGTCGCTTGCCGAAATGCCCGTCGTACACCCATGCCCCAGCAGGTCGATACTCACGGTAAAGGGAGTCTCATGCAACGCCGTATTCTTGTTGACCATCAGTTCCAGCCCCAGCTCATCACAACGGTCCTCCACCAACGGAGCGCAGATCAACCCTCTGCCTTCCTTGCTCATGAAATTGATGACGGCAGGGGTCACATTCCGGGCCGCCGTGATGAAATCGCCTTCATTCTCACGGTCTTCATCATCGACGACGATCACCAGCTTCCCTTGTTTTATGGCTTCAATGGCACTCTCGATACTAGATAGCATTCAACTTGATTTATGTACAAAATTAACAATAAAAACGCCGGAAAGTTAGAAAAGGATGCCTGAGGTATCCTCCCGGGAACCGGCCGGCCTGCAACCCGCACTACCCAGAAACCACCAGCGGCCGAAGAGATCCATTTTTGTTTATAACTTGTCAATATTAAATCCACAGTACGGAGCAGCCTTTTTCTATGTTTGCATTTCTTTAACACCGTCTGCCTTCTCCTTCCAATCCTTGAAAAATTAGGATCTGCCTGCCATTTAGTTGTTAATGATTTCTTAATGAGCCATTGAGTACAGTCATGGTAATTTCTGTATTCCTTTGCACCCGCAAAAACCACTTTATATGATAAAACGACTGCTATTATCGGCAATCATTTTTTGCTCCGTGCTGTATTCCTTCGGTCAGGAGACGACCTCCCAGATCCTCGGAACCGTTACCGACGGAACCACAGCGCTCTCAGGAGCGACAGTGACCGCCCTTCACATTCCGACGGGCACCAGGTACACGACGACAACCCGTAAGGATGGCCGCTTCAACCTCCCGAACCTCCGGGTCGGCGGTCCCTACCTGCTCACCGTCTCCTATGTAGGATTCAAAGAAGAAAAGACCGAGAACATCACGCTCGTCGTCGGCCAGGACTTTGTAGCCGACGTCAAAATGGTCGCCGAAGCAAAAGAGCTCTCCGCCGTAAGCGTGAGCGCCGGCCGTCAGAACAAGATTTTCAACAATAACCGCACCGGCGCCCAGGAGATCATCACCCGGCAGCAGATCGAGCGCCTGCCGACGGTCTCCCGTTCGATCCAGGACTTCGCCAAGCTGGAGCCTACCTCCAACGGTCTGAGCTTCGCCGGCACCAACCCCGGCCTGAACAACGTCACCGTGGACGGCGCCGATTTCAACAACTCCTTCGGTCTTTCCAGCACCCTCGGGGGCCAGGCAAACGCCCAGCCCATCGCCCTGGATGCCATCGATCAGATCCAGGTGAACGTCGCTCCCTATGACGTCCGCCAGGGCGGCTTTACCGGCGCAGGCGTCAACTCGGTTACCCGCAGCGGTACCAACCAGTTGCGCGCAACGGTCTATGACTACATCAAAGGCCCCGGCACCATCGGCTATAAAGTAGAGAACTCCCGGGTCCCGAAAACACCTTTCACCTATAACATCGTCGGCGCGAGCATCGGCGGGGCGATCATCAAGAACAAATTGTTCTTCTTTATCAACGGCGAACAGAACAAACAAAGCGCCCCGGCAACCGGCGTCCTCGCTTCGGATGCCAACCACCCGCCTCAATCCGGCGTCTACAGCCAGGCGAACGCCGACTCCCTGACCCTGATCAGGAATTTCGTGAAAAGCCAATACGGCTATGATCCGGGTTCCTTTGCACCCAGCACCTTCCAGACCAACAGCTACAAGGTGAACGCCCGGTTGGATTTCAATATCGACCAGCACAACACCCTCTCGCTGAAATACAACTACCTGAAATCCTACGCCGACCAGTTCGCCAGCAACAGCCGGCCCGGCAGTGGCCAGGTAACAGGCGGCCAGCCCGGCAATACGTCCATCCCCTTCCAGGACGCCGGCTATCGCATCAACAACAATCTGAACATCTGGATCGCCGAACTCAATACCCGCTTCGGCAACAGCGCATCGAACAAATTCCAGATCGGCTACACCCGCGAGCGGGATTTCCGCAGTCCGGCCGCTACAGGCACCTTCCCCCACGTAGATATCCTCACCAGCGGCAACATCACCACCTCCTTCGGTTACGAGATGTATACCTATGCCAACACGCTGAACATGGACTCCTATCAGCTCACGGATATCTTCCAGTTTTACAAGGGCGGGCACGAGATCACCATCGGTACGCAAGACAGCTACAAGAAATACCAGAACGCATTCGCACCCGGCTGGAATGGTGTGTACCAGTTCAACAGCATCAGCGACTTCCTCGGCGGCAAACCGGCTGCTACCTACTACCAGCAGTATTCGACGCTGAAAGGCGCCGCATTCCCCTGGGCCTATGCCGGTGCCACCAACCTGGGTTTCTTCGCGCAGGACAAATGGCGCGCTACCCCGAATTTTACGCTCACCTATGGCGTACGGTTCGACTACACCACTTATCAGAACAAGTTCACCGACAACCCCAAATTCGACGCCCTTCAGTTCCTGAACGGAAGAACCTACAACGTGGGTAGCGCACCCAATGGCTTCCTGGTCGTTTCTCCCCGCGTAGGCTTCAACTGGGATATCACCGGCGATCGTACCTGGCAGCTGCGTGGCGGCGCCGGTATCTTCGAAGGCGCCCCGCCCTTCGTTTGGATCGAGAACCAGGCCGCCAACAACGGCGTCCAGTTCGGTTCCTTCACTGCTACCAACTTCGCCTTCAATCCCAATCCCGCACAGGCGCTTCAGACTTACCTGACCAATACCAACCAGTCTCAGACCTCTACGCCTACAGGCTACTCGACCAACGTCGTCGACAAGAGCTTCAAATATCCCACCAAGCTGCGCACCAGCATCGGTCTGGATAAAAAGCTGCCGGATGATTGGGTCGTCAGCGGTGAGTTCACCTATTCGAAAGACATCAACGCGACGTATATGTACAATGCCAACCTGAAAGAGACCAACGGCTTTGCAGTCAACAACGGCGGCGACCACCGTCTCCGGTACAATACCACCGGCACCTCTACCAGCGGCACTAACAACAGCAACAAATACTACAACGGTAGCACCCTGGACAACCCGAACATCGGCAGCGCCATCATCCTGGCCAATACCAGCAAGGGTTGGAGCTATGCCGCTACTGCCCGCGTGCTGAAGAACTGGCCCAACCTGCAGGCCAGCGTAGCCTATACCTACAGCGACACCCGCACGGCTATGGAGAACGGTAGCACGGCCAGCTCCCTTTGGTCTGCCCGCGCAGTCGCCAACACCGATCCCAATGCTCCGACCCTGGCCCGCCCATCCTGGTACCAACCCCACCGCATCATCGCCACGGCAACCTACCACCTCAACGAAGGCCAGCACACCACCACCTTTATCAGCGCCGTTTACGAAGCGGTTACTCCCGGCGCTACTTCCTATACCTACAACGGTGACCTGAACGGCGACGGCAACACCGGTAACGACCTGATCTACGTTCCGCGCAACCAACAGGATATCTCCCTGGTCCAGGTCAACGCCGGCACTGCCAACATCGGCAATGCCAAGCTCGACCACAGCGATAACCGCACGGCTTCCCAGATCTGGAACCAGCTGAACGCCTTCATCAGCCAGGACCACTACCTGAACCTGCGCCGCGGTCAGTACACACAGGCTAACTCCGTTACCTATCCCTGGATCAGGCACCTCGACCTGAACGTCACCCAGGACATCTACTTCTATACGAAGCATGGTGGCGACAAGGACAGGCATACCCTGCGCCTGAGCATGGATATCGTCAACTTCGGCAACCTGCTCAACAAATACTGGGGTATCCAGAAATCGCCTGTTCAAACCCAGTTCCTCAAGTTCGAGGGAATGGCGGCCGATGGAAAGACTCCGCAGTTCTCGTTCCCCTATTCCGATGCTTCCAACAAGGTTCCGTACACGACCAGCTGGGCAAACAATACCAACCTGGTCAACTTTGCCAACGGTCAGAACTTTTACGGTTCGAGATGGCAGATCCAGTTCGGCATCCGTTATATGTTCAACTAAAATCAAGCTAAATAAAAAAAGGCCGCCTCTTGCAAAAAGTAGGCGGCCTTTTTTTCAACTATGTCCGGCGAAACAAATTCGCCGGGGGCCCGGCCAAAGCCGGGTTTTCTTATTTAGAGAAAGCCCAGAGTAAGAATTCGGGCATCGCCCTCGCCCAGGTGGCGACATCATGACGGCCTCCCGCAATCTCCAAATAGCGAATATCCCGCGAAGGATCATACCCCTTCGCCGCCAGCTCCGCAATAAGATCCTTCGTATCATCGATCGAATCGATCACGCCATTGTGATTCCGGTCCTCGGTCTCGTCCTCCGTCCCGCATTCGAAGAACCACTTCAGCCAGGGGTAATAGCTCCCCCCACGCACCTCCGCATGCATGATCCGGTGGATCCGTTCATCATAGGCCGGGTCGCCCTTATCCCGGGTACGCCACCAGAAGCTGCCCGAGAATAGCCCCGCCCGGGAGAATTCCCGTGGATGGTTCCAGACAATGTCCATCGCACTAAGCGCGCCCAGCGAAAACCCCGCAAAGGCCTTCTGCTTAAAATCGGGCGCGCGGAACTTCCGGCGGATGGCAGGCATCAGCTCGTCAAAGATGAATTGGGTGTACGCACCCGCCTTCGCACCCCAGCCCTGGTAGTCGGGCTGGCCCGCCGTCCCATATTCCATCTTCCTCGATTCGCCGGCATGGATGCCCACGCATAGCAGGGGCGCAAGCAGACCACGGCTGTATAGATCATCCAGTATTTCGGCCAGCCCCAGCCGGCCAAGATCCTGCCCGTCATTGATCAGCAACAGGCTGGTCGCCCGCATATCCGGCAGATCCAACGGATAATAGAAGTCCACATCCACGGTACGGTTAAGCGGCACGGAAGGCAAGGCCAGGCTCTCCCTTCTGATATTCGTGCTCTTTTCTATAGACATAGCGCCAAAAATAGTATATTTAATCATAAATGGATTTGAGCGAAGAATATCATAAATGGTACTCCCCGTCCGCCGGCCGGGACTTCGAAATGCTGGTGTTCGGTAAAGGCGGCTACCCGGTGATCCTTTTCCCCACCTCCCGCGGAACCTACTACCAGAACAAGGATCAGGGTCTCCTCGAGACCGCCCGCTGGTTCCTCGAAAATGAGAAGGTGAAGATCTACTGCCCCGACAGCCTCGACAACGAAAGCTGGTACAACAAATCAGCCTCTCCCGCCGACCGGGCCTGGCGCCATACCGTCTATGACCGGCTCATTCTCGAAGAGATCCTTCCCCGCGCCATGGACGAGACAGGTCATGGACGCATAGCAGTGGCCGGCTGCAGCTTTGGCGGCTACCACGCAGCAAACTTTGCCTTCCGTCACCCCGGTCTCGTCGGCTACTGCTTTGCGATGAGCGGCATCTTCGATATCCGCTCCTTCACGGACGGCTACTACGATGACAACGTCTACTTCAACAACCCCGTCGATTTCATCCCCGGAGCCACCGATTCCGCCCTCTGGCATATGGGCATCGTGTTGGGTACCGCCGAACACGACATCTGCCGGGGACAAAATGAATGGATGAGCCGCCTGCTCGCCGCAAAATCCATCCCCCATTGGCTGGACATGCGCACCGGACGCGACCATGACTGGCCGGTATGGAAAGAGATGTTCCCACACTACCTTTCCCTTCTACCCAACACCAAATAGTAAGTTATGAGCGCCAACAAAAAAATAGGCATCCTCTACGGCCGCGAAAGAAGCTTTCCCATGGCCCTGATCGAGGCTGTGAACAAAAGAAATATTCCCGGCGTCTGCGCCGAGCCCGTTCGCATCGACAAAGTAGTCCAGGGAGAAGACAGCGGCTACGCCGTCATCATCGACCGCATCTCGCAGGACGTCCCCTTCTACCGGGCCTTCTTAAAGAATGCGGCGCTCTGCGGCACGGCTGTCATCAACAATCCCTTCTGGTGGAGCGCCGACGAGAAGTTCTTCAACAACTGCCTCGCCACCCGCATCGGCGTACCCGTCCCCAAGACGGTCATCCTGCCCTCCCGCGAGCTGCCGGCAGACACCAGCGACCAGTCCTTCACCAATCTCGCCTTTCCCCTCGACTGGCCGGGCATATTTGAATACGTCGGCTTCCCCGCCTATATGAAACCCTTTGCCGGCGGTGGCTGGAAGAATGTATACAAGCTGCACAACGCCGAAGAGTTCTATCAAAAACACGGCGAGACCGGACAACTGGTCATGCTCTTACAGGAAGAGATCGTCTTCACCGAATATTATCGCTGCTATTGCATCGGCGGAAAATATGTGCGGATCATGCCCTACGAGCCGCGTAACCCGCACCATCTCCGCTACCAGGCCGATTTCACCCCTTCCGCCGAACGCCTGCAGGAGATGGAAGAGATCGTCCTGCGCATCAACGCCTGGCTGGGCTACGATTTCAACACCGTCGAGCTGGCCGTGCGCGACGGCATCCCCTATGCCATCGACTTCTGCAATCCCGCGCCCGACGCCGAGAAAAGCAGCGTGGGTGAAGACAATTTCAACTGGGTAGTCGATACCGCCGCCGATTATGCCATCGAACGCGCCCTCCGCCACCAGGACGGCGCCGACAACCTCACCTGGGGCAAATATCTTCAATACAGCATCGGACACCGGCCACTGGCCTCCCAATAATATTTTTTTGCCATATCCCTTTTACCGGCTAATTTTATTAGCAAACAAAACCTCTATACTATGTTCACCATCTATAACAAGGAGGAAGACAAATACCAGGAAGCCGGCGCCTCCGTTGTCTATAAGGCAGACGACATCCTTTGCGCAGCAACCGTTCCCGGTTTCTCAGTCGAAATAAAAGACTTTTTCAATCATTAACCCACCTCGAATGGCAGATATCAATTACCGGAATTTTACGCTGGGTATCGAAGAAGAATACATGGTCCTCGATCCCAAAACAAGAGAGCTCAAGAGTCACGAGCAGAAGATCGTCACCGAAGGCCAGAAGGTCATCCGCGACAAGGTCAAGGCCGAAATGCACCAGGCCGTCGTGGAAGTAGGCACCGATATCTGCCAGGATATCCACGAGGCAAGAAAAGACGTGACGACCCTCCGAAAGACGATCGCAAAGATCGCCGGCGACCTCGGATTGCAGATCGGCGCCGCAGGCACTCACCCCTTCAGCCATTGGGAAAGCCAGCTGATCACCGACCATGCCCGGTACAACGAGATCGTGAACGAACTGCAGGAGGCCGCCCGCAGCAACCTCATCTTCGGCCTCCATGTCCACGTCGGCATGGAAAGCCGGGAAATGGCCAACCATATCGCCAATTCCACCCGCTACTTCCTGCCGCATGTCTACGCCCTCAGCACCAACTCCCCCTTTTGGGAAGGAAGACTCACCGGCTACAAATCCTACCGGACAAAAGTGTTCGACAAATTCCCGCGCACCGGCATCCCCGAGTACTTCGAGAGCATCGAAGCCTATGATAGTTTTGTAAAGCTGTTGGTGAAGACCAATTGTATCGACAACGCCAAAAAGATTTGGTGGGACCTCCGCGTACACCCCTTCTTCAATACGGTCGAGTTCCGCATCTGCGACGTGCCGATGACCATCGACGAGACGATGTGCATCGCCGCCCTCTTCCAGGCCATCTGCGTAAAGATCTACAAGCTGCGGTCGCAGAACATGAACTATATCCAGTACTCCCGCGCCCTCATCAACGAGAACAAATGGCGGGCAAGCCGCTATGGCATCGACGGCCATCTCATCGACTTCGGCAAAGAGGAAGAAGTGAATACCCGCGCCCTGATCTACGAGCTGCTCAATTTCATCGACGACGTCGTCGACCCCCTCGGCAGCCGCGAAGCCGCCCACTTTGCGGAGAAGATCCTGCATACAGGCACCGGCGCCGACCGGCAGCTCAAAGTGTACGAGGAATCCGGCCAACAGCTGGTGCCGGTCGTCGATTACATTCACGACCAGTTCCTCGCCGGCGCGTAGAAACCTACTTCATGTCCGCCGCTGTCAGCCCTGAATTCACCTTAACGGACGTCACCTTCATATCCAGGTCCACCTGCCCCTGGTTGTCATCGATATGCCAGGGAAACCTGATCCCGCTGACCTCCCGGTAATCTCCAAACTCCGTCGATGTTTCGCCCTGGCTCGTATTTTTCACTTCACGGATCCGCAGCCCGCTCTCGACGGAATAATAAAAGTGATGTACCCGGCCCGCCGGACCGGTCACCTTTACCTCGTAGGCATCCGTGCCTTCGAGGTTCTTGATGCTGGTCAGCTCGGTGGTATATCCTTCCTTGAAAAAATTCAACTCGGGAAAGGGACTGGCATTCTCCCGCAGCTCTTTCTTCGTCTTCTCGTCCAGTGCCGGACTCTGCCCGCCCTGCGCGATAGTTACACTGTCTTTGCTGACCACCAGGTGCACGACATGCATCTTCATATCGGGCAACTCGATATCCAACATCGCCGCATCCGGCGCAATGAACCGCCTCGTCTCGATCACACTCTGCCCCTGCACATTCGCCGTCGCAACGATCTCCAGGTCCTTTACCGCGGCGACCTTATCCCGCCCGCCGATGGCGGCCAGGTATTTGTCGATCACCGAAGCCGCCGAGACACCCGCAGGAACCGGCCGCTCCGCCGCCTGGCCGGTCCAGACGTTATTCGACGGATTGATATCCGGAAAGTCATGCGCCGGATCGATCACTATCTTCTTGATCTTCGAGGTAGACGGATAGGCAAAAGCCTTCGTCGGCCCATGCTGCCAGATCTCCGCAGGCAGCGTAAGCGTATCGGACTTTCCACCCTCCTGCTCGATGACCATCACCACCGGCATCACCATCTCTTCCAAATTCTCGATGGTGATAATGGAGCCCTTTGCAGGATCGCTCTCCACATATTTCACCCCCTTCACGCCTTGATCCAGCTTCCAGTTATTGAGGATCCATCCCCGCCAGAACCATCCCAGGTCCTCGCCTCCGGCATTCTCCATGCAATGGAAGAAATCCCAGGGTGTAGGATGCTTGAACGCCCAACGCCGGATATAGGTGCGGAACGCATAATCGAACCGCCGTTCCCCAAGGACATATTTCCGCAGCAGGTCCAGCGCCATGGCCGGCTTCGAATAGGCCGCACTGCCGAGGTTATTCGGCTGGATAACATCGGGTACCGTAAAAATAGCCTCACTCTTCTCCCCGAACATATATTGGGCCGCGCGTTGCGCGTCCGATCGATGCGTAAACTCCCCTTTATTGAACACCTTCGTATCCACCCCGTTGATGAACGTATTAAAACCCTCATCCATCCACGCGTACTTGCGTTCGTTCGAACCCACAATCATCGGGAACCAGTTATGACCGAACTCGTGGTTGGTCACTTCCCACAACCCGCCGCCACGCTCGCCGCTGCTGCAGAAGACGATCCCGGGATATTCCATCCCCGCGACAATTCCCGCCACATTGGTGGCAACAGGATAGGTGAACGGGAACCACTCCTCCGAATAAAGTTCGATACAACCCTTTACGAATTCGGTGCTCCGCTGCCAGGCTGCCGCTTCGTTGGATTCCGCGGGATAAACAGACTGCGCCAGCGCCTTCTTGCCCTCCGGGAGATTGATCCGGGCCGCATCCCAGATAAAAGCCCTCGAGGCCGCCCAGGCTACATCCCGCGTTTGGGTACACCGGAAACGCCAGGTAAGATTGGCCTTCGGCAGCCGGGCACTCCCATCCCTGACCTCCTGCGCCGTCTTGATCAGCACCGTCTTATCGCTGGTCCTCGCCTTTGCGAGACGCGCCTGCTGCTCGGAGGTCAGCACCTCCGCGGGATTCAACAGTTCCCCCGATCCCACGACGACCATATTCGACGGCGCCGTCACCGTATAGTCGATATTGCCATAATCCAAATAGAACTCTCCCTGGCCGAGATAAGGCAGCACATTCCATCCATTGACATCGTCATATACCTCCATCCGGGGATACCATTGGGCGATCTCATAGATCCAACCATCGCTCATCAGCTTTCTCCCCATCCTGTCGGTACCATATTCCGGGATCGCAAACGAATAGTCGATGCGGAACCGGATCACTCCCCCGCCCCCCTTCAGGGCCTGCGGCAGCCTGATCTGCATCCGCGTATCTGCAACCACCCAGTCGGCCTTCACTTCCTTTCCATCCACCAGCAATACCACCGCTCGGATCACATCTCCATCGGTAAACTTCTTATTCGACCACCGCCCCCCTGTCACGGGATTGGTTGCCTCTCCCCTGGAATCCTCCCTGTAGATGTTCTGATCCAACTGCAGCCAGAGGAACGTCAAGGCATCGGGGCTGTTGTTGGTATACTTAACAGTCACATCGCCCTTGAGGGAATGCTGCGTTGTGTCCAACACGCTATGGATCGAATAGTCGGCCCGGTTAGTCCAGTACTTTTCTCCCGGTGCCCCGCCCGCGCTGCGGTAAACCGTGCTTCCCGTGGAATAGAACAACGGATCAAAAGCCTTGTGCGGATCGAACTTCGAAGCGGAAGGAGCCTGAGCCATCAGGCCGCTGCTGCAAAACGCAAGCAGACAGGTGGTAAGAAGGATTCTCATATCCTAAAGATAACGAACCCCGCGCAGCCGCGCGGGGTTCGTAACTATAAGAATATCAAAAAAATTATTTCTTCGAAGTAGGGGGCGCGGGGGGGGCCGCCGCGGCCTGCGCCGCCTGGGCCGCGGAATCCAACGGGGGAATAAAGATCCCCTTGTTCCGCATCTCCGCCTCCGTTATATCCGGCAGCTGCCCGGCCATGGCCTTATCATAGACGATCTTGCCCGCCGCCAGCGCATCTTCTTTCGTACGAAAGACCCGGAAACCGGTAACCGCGGGGATATAATCCTGGTGGCACCAGGGGCGCCCGTCCTGCAGGATATCATAGCCCCAGCCGTTCTTTACCGGGATGGCCTTCAGCTCCAGCTGCGCATGGTCGTGACGCGCCTTCATCCGCCTATAGAAGCCGAAGGAAAAGGTCCCGATGATCACCAGCAGCATCAGGATCGAAAGCCCCCATTTACGCAAGAATTTCATTAATCGAACTGGTTATAAATCTGTTGCGGGAAGAACTCTCTCAGGTCCTGGAAAGCGCCCGTGTTACCCTGACTGACGCCGGTGCCGACAAAGCCGCGGCCCAAAAGAGAGAAGCCGACCGCCCCGCTGCGCGGCGCACCTTCATAGGGAGTCTTCTCATACCAGAGATCGGTGGCGAAATCATACTCCCAGGTATAGTTGATCGACGTGCCGTTCTGTCCAAGCGTGATATATCCCCTGTCGGCAGGATTCCAGGGACCCGCGGGGATGATAAAACCAACGCCGTATTTGCGGACGATATTGGTATAACCATCGTCGTAGGTACCGCTGTTGGTGTTGGAGATATCCCGGAGTTGGCTCCAGACGTGCGTAGTGTCCGTCTCCGCATGTTTGGGATCGAACACCCAGAAGTCATAAGCCATATTGTTCACCTCATGCTGACCGCTGGCCGTGTAGCCGCCCAGGATATAACCCTTGCCGTTGTAGACCCAGGTCGTGGCGCCGCTCCGCGGGTTGCCCGGCAGGTATTGTTTGGGGGTCCAGGTATTCGTAGCAGGGCTGTATTTCCATACGTCGACAAAATAGGTGTAGTTGTCCGTACCGGTGAGGACGTAGCCGACCGAGTCAAAACCCCAGGCCGCAGCATCCAGACGAGGCTGGGCGACACCGCCCTGCTCGAGGGAATCGATCTGGTACCAGGTGTTCTGGTCAGAGCTATAGGCCCAGAAATCCGCCAGCGGCGTGAAACCGTCGTTGCCGACACCCGTACCGACATAACCCGTATTGCCGATAGTAAAGGCTACCGCATTGCTGCGGGCAGGACCAGGGAAATCTGCAGACTTGGACCAGGTTCCCAGCGTACTATCATAAAAAGTAGGAGAAGGAAGCGGATTGGTGGGGATGGGAGTCGGAGTATATTTGAAGAAGGTTTTTAACCGTTGGTTGGGAAATTGCGGATTGATCCCCGTGCCGACCCATGCAACGTTATTGATGGTGAACGCAACCCCGAAGCCGGAGGTCTGTCCCGGGAAGGTGGCACGACCTACCCAGTTGCCGTTTTGTGTATAGTTGATGCTAGCTTTGGTGCAGGAAAACAGGATACCTAGTAACATTAACGCGAACAAAGTAATGTTGATCCGCTTCATAATTTTTTTGATATTTTGCGCTAAAGTATTCGAAGTACACATAGCAATTTCGTTAAAATGTATTTTCACAAAGATTTAATAGACGAAATGCCGCTTTTTATATACCAAGAAAGAATTCGCGCGCCTTTTCCGCTTCTTTGCTTTTCGCGCTCTTCCTTTTGTTCTATCTTTTTGAAAAAGAGCAATTAACAAGGAGTCGGCAGGCCTTTTTTGCACCGCCCGGCAACCTCGAAAGCATTTCTATTGGTAGATAAAAAAAAGCGATTGGTCGTTTTTTTGATACCTTTGATACATACTAACAAAATAGTAACAACTCACCCCCCTAATATTGCACCTTAACCGGACGGAATCCGGCCAAAATTCGCATCTTTGCCGGCCAGTTATAAGAAACCAGCATGACTATACATAAATATCTGCGAAAAGAACTGCTTTTTCCCATATTTTCTTCCCTTCTGGCTTTGTTTTTCCTCGCCGGCTGTCAAAAACAGCCCTCCCTGCTGTTCGGCAGCAGCTATTCCGATGAAGGCACCGGTGCCAACGTCATCCAGGTCGACACCTCCACTATAATAATGTCAACGGCGCTGGTAGACTCCACCTCCACCTCCGGCACAGGATACCTGCAGGTCGGCTCCTATAATGACGATTATCTGGGGAATATCACCAGCCGGGCCTACTGGCAGGTCGTTCCCCCGGCCAGCCTGCCCACCCTCGACCCACGCTCGACGACCTATGATTCCATCGGGCTCATCCTTTTCGCAAAAACCGGCAACCCCTACTATGGGGATACCACCGTCTATCAAAATTACGTCGTCAGCCAGATCGATACCCTCTTCCAGGAAGCCAATGGACAGATCGGCTGGTTCAGCAACGACTCCCTCCCCCTCGGCCCGGCACTGGGCTCCGCGTCCGTTCGCATCTTCCCCAACCTCAATACCGCCCTGGCCCTTTCCAACACCAGCCAGGGTACGGGCGATACCGTCCGCATTCCCATGGACAAGGCACTGGGCCAGCAGTTGTATACCATGATCTACAACAAGTCCGACACCATTACCAACGGGACGAAATGGCAGCGTTGGTTCCACGGACTCTGTCTTTCGCCGGACGTCTCCTCCGGAGTCGCCAACCTGATCTATGGGTTCAAGGACAGCGCCATCATGCGCATCTACTACCGGCAGAACGGCGTCATCAGCACCGGGGCCTTCATCGACTTTCCGATTGGCTCCAAAGCCTTCCAGTTCAATAATGTCATAACTCACTATGGCGGCAACGGCGGCTATCAGAACAAACCCGTCGACAGCCTGCTGCGGCCGACCCAGCGTCCACAGATCCCCCCACTGACCACATCGACGCATACAAAACACGTCTCCTTTGTTCAAACCATTGGCGGGCTCAATGTCAAGCTGACCTTCCCCAACATCACGTCCATTGCATTACGACCCGACTATATCGGCCTGTTACGCGCCAGCTTGATCGTCAGACCCGTACCGGGAAGTTTCTCTACCACCTGGCGGCTGCCGCCTGCTGTAGGCATCTATAGCACGGACCAGAATAACACGCTGCTGTCCCCTATCCCTGCCCTCGGGGCCGCAGGTACCCAGACCGGGGCGCTCCAACTGGACTACTTCCATCCCCTCAATACGGTATACAGCTATGACGTCACCGCTTACATCAAGGCCGCACTGCTCAATTCGAGCCCTACCGCTCGTCAATCGGGATTAATGCTCACCATCCCGTCGAGCAATACGGCCTTCAACCGGCTGATCATCCCCGACCAGACCTACCCCGTCGATCAGCGCATTACCCTGAACATTTACTATATTTCGTTATATCCCCATCAATAAATAAATGGCACCTACCCGGATAAAAATATCGCTCCTGCTGTCGCTGCTTACGGTAACCTCCATCGGAGTGATGGCCCAGAATAACTTCTCGCCTTATTCCCAGATGGGTATCGGTGACATCGAAGACGGATTTTACAATCGCACCAGCGGCTTGGCCAATACCGGTATCGGCTACCGGAGCAACCGCTATCTGATCAATAACAACCCCGCTTCATTCTCCGCGCTGGCCAACCAGTATTTTTCGATGGAAATGGGCATCCGCGGCTCCTTCATCCAGTACTCCGGCAGCCCTGTCGCCCCCGCAAGCACCCAGTCCGGCGATATCACCTTCCGCCGCCTCGCCATGGGGATCAAGGTAACCAGGAACTGGGGGTCCAGCATCGGCCTGGTGCCCTTCAGCACGCAAAACTACGAGTTCAACGTCCCCTATTATATCCAGGGTTCCGCCAACGAGTCCGCCAACCATTATTATCAGGGACACGGCAGCGTCAACAAAGCCTATTGGGCCAACTCCTACGAGTTCTTTCACCACCTGTCCATCGGGGTGGACGCGGGTTACATCTTCGGGCAGCTGAACCAGAAGGACATCATTCAGAATCTCAACGGCGGCGCCTCCCAAACATCCACAGAGAACGACGTGAACCTGCAGAACCTCTATATGACCTATGGGATGCAGGTGTATAGCAACATCGGCAAACACTGGTCCTTCAGCGTCGGTGGCATCTATTCTCAAAGGGCCGACCTGCTGGCCGCACCCACCAAGCTCGTGCTCGGCAGCGACTCCTCGATCCTGCAGAACGAACAGTTGCCCGAAAGCTACCTCACCCTGCCGAACAGCTACGGCGCCGGCCTCTCCGTTACTCATAACGACAAGTACACCTGGGTCGCCGATTACCGCTACCAGGATTGGGGCAGCCTTAAGCACAATTCCTATCCGGGCCAGGGCTATAGCATCGCCAGCAGCGAACGCGGGTCCGTCGGCTTCGAGATCTCCAAAAAACGCATCTTCTACAATCAACGCGTAGAGCTCAACTACCTGCAAACCGGCCTGTACTACGGAAACTCCTACCTGCAGATCAATGGGAAGCAGATCAGGGATATGGGCGTCACCCTGGGCTTCGGGATGAACTCCCTGAAGTCCCCCCTCGCCTACTCCATCGTCTTCCAGTACGGCATTAAGGGAACGACCGAGAATAACCTGATCCGCGAGAACTACGCCAACGTCACCTTTGTTATCAACTACGGCTCCATTTGGTATACAAAAGGAAAGAAATTTGACTAATATGCTTGATCTCCACCAGCAGATGAAAGGCTTCCCCCTGATGGGAGTGCTCAACTGCGTGGTGGTGGAGGATAACAACAAGCAAAGCGCCCTCCTCAAGGAGTACATCGCAAAAACACCCAAGCTCTCCTTCTCCGGTAAATGCGGATCGGCGGCAGACCTCTATCCCCTCGTCACTCAGCACCGCGCAGACATCATCTTCTGGGACATCCGGCTGCTCGACAACCGGGTCATGCTCCGCCTCAGGGAATCGGGCTACTATCCCATCGTCATCTGCATCGCCGACAAACAGGAAAAGGAAGAGAAAGAAACGGACATGGACGTCTTCAGCTACCTGGTCCGGCCGCTTTCCTATGAAAGATTCCTTTCCACCATCAACAAGATCAGGGACTATCTGTCCTCCACCATTTATATCCATCACCGCAACAACCGCTTCGTCTTTATCAAGTCGGAGTACAAGATCATCAAGGTGAAGTTCGAAGACATCCTGTTCTGCGAAGGGATGAAGGATTATACCCAGATCTACGTCCGTGGCAGGGCCGAACCCATCCTCACCCTCAGCAATCTCAAATCCTTCTCCTACAAGCTGCCGCCCGACGAGTTCATCCGGGTCCACCGGAGCTTTATCGTCTCCCTCACCCATATCGATTCCATCGCCCGCAACGAGATCTATATCGGCAAGAAGATCATCCCCATCGGGGATAGCTTCAAGGACGATTTCTACCAGATCATCGAGATGAATTCCTAGACCGGCCCGCCGTCTTTCAGACAGCAAAAAAAATCGTAATTTTGCCGGATGGAAAACCAGAACAAGGTCAAAGTGGCCATCCTGGATCTCTATGAAGGCCAGGCCAATCAGGGCATGCGCTGTATCCGCGAGATCCTCACGGAATACGGCCGGTCCCACCATCTCGATCTCCGGTTCGACGAGTACGAAGTGCGCCTCCAAAAGCAAACACCCGATCTCTCCTACGATATCTATATCTCCAGCGGCGGCCCCGGCAGCCCCCTCGACAGCGAAGGCAGCGAATGGGAGAAAGTCTACTGGTCCTGGCTGCAAAAAATAGAAACCTTCAACGCCCGTCGCGACAATGCCGCGCCCAAACAGGTGCTCTTCATCTGCCACTCCTTCCAGCTGGCCTGTCGCCACTACTCCATCGCCCGCGTCACCAATCGAAAGTCCACCGCCTTTGGCGTCTTCCCGGTACACATGCTCGAAGGCGCCGCGGAAGATCCCGTCTTCCAGGGCCTGCGCGATCCCTTCTATGCCGTCGACAGCCGCAGCTACCAGGTGATCCAACCCGAACCGCAGCGGCTCGCCGCAATGGGCGGCCAGGTGCTCGCCATCGAGAAAGAACGTCCCCATGTTCCCCTTGAACGGGCGATCATGGCCGTCCGGTTCAACGAATACATGATCGGCACCCAGTTCCACCCCGAGGCCGACGCCGCGGGCATGAGCATGTACCTCCGGCGCGAAGACCGAAAGGCCACCGTCATCGCCGAACACGGCGAAGAAAAATGGAAGAGCATGATCGAACAGCTCGACGACCCCGATAAGATCCGGTACACCTACTCGCATATCATCCCGAATTTCCTGGACTATGCGAGGACATTTCATCCAAAAGTCCAAACGGACCACCGGTCCGTCGCCTGAAAGGCCGACGTTAGCTGGGAAAAAGAGCGTAACTTCCCCCAAAAGCCGCCCATGGTACCTGCACTGCGGAAAGCCTACAACGATGCCTTCACCCGGCAACGCTACGAACATTTCCTTACCGACCTGCATAGCCGCTACCCCGGCGCCATCGAATTTCGCGTCGCCGAAACCCCCGTTTTCGTCCCGGCCGCTTTGGCCGCCTCGCTCACCGACGCCTGTGAGCACATCATCGACCTCATCCTCGAGCCAAAGTTCAAAGAATGGACCGAACGCGCCATACCCGCGCACGACCGCGTCGCCCGCGAGAACGACCACCCGCATTTCCTCGTCTTCGACTTCGGCGTGTGCGAGGACGGCGACGGCGGCTTGCAGCCGCAACTCGTCGAAATGCAAGGCTTTGCCAGCCTCTATGGCTTCCAGGTGTATTACCCGGAAGTGCTGCGGCGCCATTTCGATATCCCCACCCACTACAGCCAGTTCCTCAACGGGCTCGACAAAGATAGCTACCTCGACCTGCTCCGCGCGACGATCCTCGGCGACTGCGCCCCCGAAGAAGTGATCCTGCTGGAAATACGCCCCCACGAGCAAAAGACGCGCGTCGACTTCTACTGCACCCGGGACTATCTTGGTATCTCCCCTGTATGCCTTACCGAACTCATCCAGGAAGGCAAAAAGCTGTACTATCTTCACCCGGCAACCGGCAGAAAGACCCCGATCCGCCGGATCTACAACCGGCTGATATTCGACGAGCTCCACGCAGCCGCCGCCAAGCTCCCTCCCGGCTATGTCGATATCCGGCAAGAGCTCGATGTAGAATGGGTCGCTCATCCCAATTGGTTCTATCGCGTAAGTAAGTTCACCCTCCCCTTCCTCCGGCACCCCTTCGTCCCTCCCACCTTCTTCCTCGACGAGCTGACCCAACCACCCGCCGACCTCGACAACTATGTCCTCAAACCCCTGTTCTCTTTCGCCGGCCAGGGGGTCATCATCGACGTCCGGCCCGAAGACCTCGACGTCCCCGATCCCGCTAACTGGATCCTCCAGCGCAAGGTGAAATATGCCGAAGTCATCGCCACACCCGATGTACCCGCCAAGGCGGAGATCCGGATGATGTATCTTTGGAAGGACGGCGATACCCGGCCTACCCTGGCGATCAACCTGGCACGGCTCAGCAAAGGGAAAATGATAGGTGTCAACTACAATAAAGACAAAGAATGGGTCGGCGGCAGCGTAGGGCTCTTCGAACGGCCGTAGACAAACCAATAACCTTCCGCTTCCAGGTACAACCTCCCCTCCTCCGGATCGATCCCCATCGCCGTGCAATTCAGCGGTGCAGCCAGCCATTGCATTTCTTTTGTTCGCCAATAAATGGTCAGGCTTCCGGCAGCACTATACAAAAATTCCAGTTGCCTCGCCTCATCTGTCAGGATCACATCCCCTTCCGCACTCCCCATTACAGCCCGCAAAAGCCGGTCGCTGATCGCTGCCGCGAGCGGCGGCTTCAGCCGGGTGAGATAATCAAAAGGCTGGTACACCGGCTCCCGTCCGCGAATAAACCGGTGGACCACCAGCGCCAGCAAAACAAAAACCGCGAGTATCTGTAATACTTTCTCCATCTTTACAAATCTAACCCACTCTCATGGATTTACAACTCACCGGGAAGACCGCTCTTGTCCTCGCCGCCAGCAAAGGTCTTGGAAAAGCCTGCGCCCTCGCCCTTGCGGCCGAAGGCGCCGACGTGATCATCGGCGCCCGCGAACAGACCAATCTCGACGCTGCGGCAAAACACATCGCCGCCCTCGGAAAAGGCCGCGTTCGCGCCATCCGGGTCGACGTGACCGACGCAGCCTCGGTAGCAGCAATGATCGATACCGCCGCCGCCGAATTCGGGAAGATCGATATCCTCGTCAATAATGCCGGCGGCCCGCCCTTCGGCAAGTTCGAATCTTTCGACGACGCCGCCTGGCAGTCGGCCTTCGAGCTTACCCTGCTCAGCACGGTTCGCTTCAGCCGGCTCGTCGTTCCGCACATGCGCCCTACCGGCAGCGGCCGCATCATCAACATCACCAGCCTCTCCACCAAAACCTATTTACCCGGCTCGGTCCTTTCGACCAGCCTCCGTCTGGGTGTTGTCGGAATGGCAAAAATGCTGGCAAACGAACTGGGCCCGGACAATATAACCGTCAATAACGTCGCACCCGGATCGATCCTCACCGATCGCCTCCGGCATTCCATGACCTCCACCGCGCCCGGCGCGCCCTCCTTCGAAGAACAGCTCGCCGAACATGCAAAGGGTATACCCCTCGGCAGGATCGGGAAACCAGAGGAGCTGGCGGCGCTGGTCGCGTTTCTCGCCAGCCCCCTGGCCGGTTACATCACCGGCGCCACTATCCCGGTCGACGGCGGCGCCATAAAGGCTACCGTCTGACATTCGCCAGACCACCGTCCGGCGGCTCTTACGTTAAAACGCTAGCGGCTCACTTCGTCGCCGCCACCCACCTGGTCATCGCGCTTCTTGCTGACGATGTTGACATTCACCGCCCAATCCGTCACGAGGAAGACCAGCTCCACCTCCACCTTTACCTCCCGGTACCGTTCGTCACCGGTCTGTATCCGTAAGGTCGAGGTCGTAAAAGGCGCTTCCTGGGTCGCAGGTTCCCAGTCTCCCGTCAGGAAGAACTTACTGCCATCCACCAGCCTCAGGTAACAGCCCTTCAGCCGCCGGAAAAGCTCGCCATACTGCTTCGAAGCTTCCGAAAAATCCTCTCCCTTGTACATCCGGGCCTGCCAGCTGGCAGTCGTGTCTTCGATGGAATGCCAGCGGGTAATGATACAGCTCTGCGCTCCCGGCAACTCCACCGTCGAAGCATAATTCTCGAACTCACCCTGCGCCAGCACAAGGTCGCCGGAAATATGCCGGAGATTGTAAGGGAAGTCCTGCAGGACCGAATCGATAACACCGTGAAAACTTTGGGAAAAAACAGGAACAGACGCAAATGAGGCCACTACGGCCATGGTTAGGGTTACGATCGCTTTCATTAGAATGGATTTTAATATGCGGACAACGGCCCGCACCTTCGACGCAAGGATACGGCGAAGCCTGCGCGCGTCATAGCGAAGGTTATCCACTTATCCACATTGCGAGCCGACTTTTCCACCAAATTGAGGCGCCTTCCGCCACAAATCGGTACCTTCGGCAAAAATCCCATAATGCAGAATCTCAGCGATATCCCTGTAAAACAAACACTTCCGGGCTTTTTCGGAAAAATGGTTCACGGCGACAGCAGCTCCCTCGTCTTCTGGGATATCAAAAAAGGACATACCTCCCCCGAACACCACCACATTAACGAACAGATCACTTATATCGCCGAGGGCGAACTGGAAATGGTCATTGGCGGCCAGAAGTACCTGATGAAAGCAGGCGACGTCCATGTCATTCCATCCAATGTCCGGCACTCCGCCTACGCCGTCACCGACTGCAAGGTCATCGACTCCTTCGCCCCAGCCCGCGACGATTATCGCTAAAAATACCCTCAATGGCACACACGCACGATCATGCCCCTGCCCACGGCCACGATCACTCCCATTCCCATGGCCTGGGTCACCACCACCATCCGGTCAATTTAAAAGAGGTGAACCAGGCTTTCATGATCGGCATCGTGCTCAACTTCGCCTTTGTCATCATCGAGGTCGTCGTCGGTCTCAGCATCCACTCCCTTTCCCTGCTCTCCGACGCCGGTCATAACCTCGCCGACGTGGCCTCACTGGCCATGTCGCTCATCGCCATCAGGCTGTTGAAAGTGCGGCCGACCGAGCGATACACTTACGGCCTCAAGAAGACGACCATTCTCGTCGCCCTGCTAAACGCCGCGATCCTCCTGCTCTCCCTCGGCGCGATCGGCTATGAAGCCATCCACCGGCTCATCAGCCCCGAACCGCTCCCCGGCAAAACGATCTCCATCGTCGCCGCCATCGGCATCGTCATCAACGCCCTCACCGCCATGCTCTTCCTCCGGAGCAAGGAAAACGACCTGAATATCCGCAGCGCCTTTCTCCACCTGCTCTCCGACGCAATCGTCTCGGCGGCCCTCGTCGTGGGCGGCCTCATCATCTTCTATACGAACCTGTTCTGGATCGACGCGGCCCTTAGCCTCCTCGTCGCACTCGTCATCCTCTTCAGCACCTGGCAACTGCTGCGCGACAGCCTCCGGCTCTCACTGGATGGCGTGCCCGCCGGCATCGAGATCCGCAAGATCCGCGAGGGTATCGCAAAAATGAAGGGAGTAAAAGACTTTCACCATATCCATGTCTGGGCCATCAGCACCACCGAGAACGCCCTGACGGCCCATGTGGTCGTCGACCGCAACTGCACCATGGAGTACGTCGATCAGCTCAAGCACGACATCAAGCATGAGCTGCTGCACCTCAACATCCAGCACGCAACGCTCGAAGTAGAGATGGAAGACGCGCCCTGCGACCAGGCGGACTGCTAGGCCGGTCCCAACCGGGGCGCGAAGCCGCTAATTAATGAAATTCCAGTAAAACCCATACCGGATGATCAGCCCCGGCGACGCATAGTAAGGCGCAACAAAGTTGTTGTGATAGAACCCGAACCCGCGTGGGCTGAACGCCATCGCATTCAAATTCTCCCCACGGATATACGCGGTAAAGCTGCGGATGCGAAAATGCAGGTAAAGGTTGATGTCCGGAAGATGCTGCGTCACCGTCTGACTCTGGCTGAAGAACTGGCCGTTCGCCGGCGAATACCCATCGGCCTTGTAAGGACTGATATACCGCAGCTCGGTACCGAAACTGATCGTCAGGTTTCGGAACCCAAGGTTCCCGTCATAACCCACCTGGTTAGCCGAAACGATAAGGGGGACATGCACCGGGGACGAACCGGCCACCTGCTGGATCGTCGTAAGCGTCCGCCATTTCCAATGCCGGTAGAGGGTAAACTGCTTCTGCAGCGTCACCTGCAGTAGGTTGAAGACCGGGGCCTGCGCCACCTTGTAATAGTCGTGAAAATAGGAGTAGTTGGTCAGCAGGTAATACGAGGCGCTCAGCACCAGCTGATGCTGGGGTTGCTCCAGCGAGGCAAAAAGATGGGTGGTATTTTCCTTGCTGAAGCTCGAATGCGTCGATGCCGTGTCCCAGTTGAAGCTGCTGGCCCGGTCGAAAACAAAGCCCGGTGTCCGGTTCGCATTCTCGAATCCCGCCTGGAAATAACCCACCTGCCGGCTGACCAGCCGCTTCAGACTGATACTGGCATTGTAGTCGCCGGCATCCAGCCCATTCAGATACAACCGGCCCATCGCCTCGATATCCCATTTCTGGTTCCGCGTCCGATTACGGTATTCCCCATGCGCAAAGGCATTTTGTGTATTCAACTTGTGCGCCGTCGTAACAACGCCCGTCGTCGTGGTATCGAAGTTCCCCGTCAGCAGTTCCAACGTCGCACCCAGCTTGAGGAACTGTTGCGGGTTCTTGGCGTCGGGGAACGTGTAGATGCTGAAGTCGTTGGAGAAATTCCGCCAGTTATCCTGCCGCCAGAAGCTGTCGTTGACGGCACTCAATCCAACCACCCCGAGATCGGCGGCATAATACGAGGAATCCAGCGTATAGCCCGATGAGGGCTGCGCCAGGTCGAAGAACCGGTAGTGATAAGTGCTGTAGGCCGTCGTCTGCTCCAGCCGCACCCGCGGGTAGAACAAGGGGATCACCGAAGAATCGGTCACGATCGAATCCTTTTGCCCAAGATCGTATTGATGCCGCATCAAAAAAGTAGCCGACGAATATTTCGTACCGACGGAGATCTTCGAGGAAAAGAAGTTGCCGGTAGGCTGTACCAGGTTCTGCCCGAGGTTCACCGGCAGCGTCGCCTGGTTGCTGTACTGCACGGAGTCCAGGTCCTTCGGATTCCGTAGCCCCCCATTCTCCGAGGATCCCAGCACGCTGGCTGCCAGCACAAAAAAGTTCTGATACCGCTTATTCCTCGACTGGTACCAGGAGGTGAACCGGTAATTGTTGTGATTGGTGTTCTGGTTCCCGAACGTGCCGGGCGAGTTGATCAGCCGGTATTGAAAAGAATAGTTCCAGTTGGGCCGGATATTCCGCGTGTGCAGGATATCGATATACTGCTCCCCGCGCGTGCCAAGAAAGAACCCAAGCTCGGTATACGGTTTCGTCGTATGGAAAAAACGCGTCTCATCCGCGGTGAACCGGTAGATATCATAAGCATGCCACCCCGGGTCCCACCCCGATTGCATCCGCGGCGAAAAGATCAGCGACCGGCTCGCCGTCCCATTATTGCCGAGGTTGATCCAGGTAGAGCGTACCGGCAACCGCCGGCCGATGTCGAAGATCGATGAGTCAAACCGGTAAAGCTTGCTGGAGTCGAGATAACGAAAATTGATGGTGATGGTATCTTCATGCCGGTGCTGCAGACTGTCCTTCCCGCCGCCGCCGCCTATCGAGCCGATATTGCCAAACCGGCCGCCGATGGGCAACTGCGCCAGCAGCCTCGACCCCGGCAGCGACAATAAAAAAACAAGCGCGATGGTTATAAAACGGCGTAGATTCACTGCTGAAATTGCGGACAATTTACTCATTCAATGGCATAAGAAACGTTAATTCGCCGGCGGATGGGTCCCCGGGGAAATATGCCCTTCCGCCGGCGAACGCTGATGATTGGCCTTCGGCCGATGGACCCGTCGTCCATCAGACCACTCCTATCAGTCCCTTAAAAAGGGCCGTCAGCTTTGGCTCGGCCGCGGCAGCCGCCTCCAGCACCTCCTGATGGGTGATGATATTATCCTCCTCACGGATGCCCAGATCAGTAATGACACTCATCGCAAACACCGCCATTCCCAGATGCCGCGCCGCGATCACCTCCTGCACCGTGCTCATCCCGACGGCATCGCCGCCGGCAATATGCAGGAACCGGTATTCCGCCCGCGTCTCAAAGGTAGGTCCCGTAACTCCCGCATACACACCCTGATGAACCGGGATCCCCAGGCCGGCTGCGATCTCCCGGGCCTTCTGGATCAGCCCGCGGTCGTAAGGCTCGCTCATATCCGGGAATCGCGGCCCCAGCAGAGGTTCGTTCTTGCCCAGCAGTGGGTTGACGACAAAGAAGCTGATATGATCGTGGATGATCATCAGGTCGCCGACCCGGAAGGCTTTGTTCATCCCGCCCGCAGCATTGGAAAGAAGCAGTGTCTTTACTCCCAGGAATTTCAACACCCGGATCGGGTAGACCACCTGCTGTGGAGTGTAGCCCTCATAATAATGAAACCTTCCGGAAAGCGTCACCACCGGCCGGCCGTTCAGGGTCCCGAAGATGAGCTTGCCATGATGCCCCTCGACCGTCGAAACCGGGAAATGGGGGATATCCGCATACGAGATCTCCTTGTCGATCAGGATCTCCGTAGAGAGATTACCAAGACCACTGCCCAAAACAATGCCGACGGCCGGCTCCTGATCGCACACCGCCCGGATCGCCGTGACCGTCTCCTCTATCTGCTGTAAAATGGTTTGCCCCATATCAGGAAACCGCTTTATTGACCAGCGCCGCCGCTTCGCTCAGCAGGATGGCGGACTGAACCTTGAGGCCACTTTGCGCGATCAGCTGCTGGGCCTCTTCGGCGTTGGTGCCCTGCAGTCTTACGATGATAGGAACTTTTATGGTGCCGATGGACTTATAAGCATCGATGACCCCCTGGGCAACCCGGTCGCAACGCACAATACCTCCAAAGATGTTGATGAGGATCGCTTTTACCTTCGGATCCTTGAGGATGATCCGGAAACCGGCTTCAACCGTCGTTGCATTGGCGGTCCCCCCGACGTCCAGGAAGTTGGCGGGTTCGCCACCGCTCAGCTTGATCATATCCATAGTCGCCATGGCCAGACCGGCCCCGTTGACCATACAACCTACGTTCCCATCCAGCTTGACAAAATTCAGATTGTATTTGCCGGCTTCGACTTCCGTAGGATCTTCCTCGCTGATATCCCGCAGCGCCTCCAGGTCCGGGTGACGCATCAGGGAATTGTCATCGAGGTTCATCTTACAGTCGACCGCGATGATCTTCTCGTCGCTGGTCTTGAACAGCGGGTTGATCTCGAGCATCGAACAATCCAACCCTACATACGCATTATAAAGATTCGTAACAAATTTGACGCAATTCTTGAACGCCTCGCCGCTAAGGCCGAAGTTGAAAGCGATCTTCCGGGCCTGGAACGGCTGAAGACCGCCACCCGGGTGCACCCACTCTTTAAAAATCTTTTCAGGCGTGCTGTGCGCCACTTCCTCGATGTCCATCCCTCCCTCGGTACTGTACATGATCACATTCTGCCCCTTGGCGCGGTCCAGCAGCACGGAGATGTACAACTCCTTCACCGGGTTGGCGCCCGGATAGTAAACGTCCTGCGCGATCAGCACCTTGTTGACCTTCTTGCCGGCAGGCCCGGTCTGGATCGTCACCAGCGTTCCGCCCAGGATATTGGAGGCGATCTTCGCAATATCCTCCGCACTCTTACCCACGGCCACCCCACGCTGTTCCGTCCCCTCGATCTTTCCTTTCCCACGACCGCCCGCATGGATCTGGGCCTTCACTACTGCAAAATTATTCCCAAACTGTACTTTTAAATTCTTGTAGGCTTCTTCGGCAGCCCCCGCATTATCTACCGGGATGCCTTCCTGTACGGGTACATTATACTTTTTCAGTAGTTCTTTGGCCTGATATTCATGCAAGTTCATGGGCAAAAAATTTTGCCAAAAATAGTGCAAAAAAAGAGTCCGGCTCAAATAAATTCAAAGTCGGGCCGGACTCCCTTTTCTCTAATGTCCGGAACCCGATGCCGGACCCCGGGGAGGTCCCAACGGCTGCACTCCCGCCCGCTTTAGCCGCTCCACAATATATTGTCCAATGGCCTTCCCCTGCACCTGGCCGCTGACCACGCCGTCGCGGTAATGGATACCCCCGTAAAGCCGGGAAATGGCCGCTTCCTCCGCCGCCTCGCGAAACGAGTGGAAACTTCTCGGCTGGATATCCCACAGCTGCTCGGTGTTATCGGTATAATCGAGCCGCGGCCCGAAAAGATAGCTGAGCACTTCGGCCGATGCCGTCGAGATGACGCTGTGCCCGCTGGTATATTCGGGGAAAGGCGGCGTCTGCAGATACGGCTGCCACCGTACATCGATATGACGATTGATAAAAGTCTCCGGCCGAACCCGGTTGCTGCGATATTTCTCATCCCAGCAGCAGATAAACGCATCCATCAAAGTCACCGCGACAAGGGTCTGCGCCTCCACGGTGTGATCGAAGTCCAATCCCCGCACCCCCGCCGCGATCGCCGCGACATCCATCCAGTGCCCGCCAGGACTGATCTTCTTGTTGCCGATCATCATATGGCCCGAGGTCTGGATCGCAAAAGGATTACAATCCCAGAAACCCGCGATCGCTTTTTCATAGGCCGCACGTTCCCCCGTATCCTTGCTGATAGTATATACTTCCTTCGCCAGGCGCCAGAATTCACTGGTCGTATCCGTGCTGAAATGGGCCAACGGCGGCGGCATGAACTGGTCGGAGGAATCCACGATCATCGGCCGGATGATGCGCCAATTGGGCTCCACCGCTTCGATATAACCCGGCGGCGTAGGATACCAGGTCGAATCCTTTTTTAGCGGCGTATAGCGCAGCTTCGCACTCAGCAGGCTGTAATTGTCTCCCTTCGACCAGGCCACTACCTTGTCCGTTGCTTGCTTTCCCGCGGCCAGCGACCGGTCGATCACCGCCTGCGGCCACTTCTCCTTCTTCAGCAGCTGCAGAAATTTCTTTTCTTCCTCTTGCAGCATAAATCCCGAAGGCAGCATCACTTTCCCCGTCTCCAGGATACTCCAGGCCGCCGCAATACGATAGTCATATCCGCTATCTCCCGCCGCCGCCCCGAAGGGATAGTTGCGGACAAAACCATTGGGCCGGATCAGGCTACGGTTGTGCTGCGAGACAAGATCATAAGCACCCAGCATGACATACGCATAATAGCGGCTGGCGGCAGGCGGATTCACTACATCATGCACCATCACCATCGTCAGCGAGAACACCGCCGGCCGCAGATACGCCGTCAGCGCCCGGTCCCGGTTATTCTGCGCAACGCCGGCAAACCCGGTCGTCAATAACAAAAAGACCCAGATCGATTTTTTCATTCCTTTAGATATGAGTTTGAGCCCCTGGGCTCCTGCCAAAAATAGCCCAGGAGCCCAAACCGGCTAATGATTGGCCTTCGGCCAGAGAGCCTACGGCTCTCTATAAAATTGCAGCGCACCTTCGGCTACGCCTATAACCAAATATTTCTTCCCGTCGACGCCCAGATTTACCGCCGACTTGACATCCCCCTTCACCGACAGCCCCGAAACAGGCTGCGGAACATACCGGAACCCACCCGCACCGTCGCCCTTCAACAAACATCCATAATTGGCGTCGATGCTGCCGATCTTCAGCCGGTTGTCGGAATGGTTCCCCAACAGCACCAGATCGGTATGTCCATCCCCGTCAAAATCCCCGGCAAGCACCCGCGTCACCGGCGCAAACTGCGCCTGTACCGGCAGGTCTGCGGGAACAAAATGACCACCCTTATTGAGCCAGCACATCGTCCGGTCCTGCGTCACCGTCAGCTTCCCCGCGGCCGCGAGCTCTTCCTTCGAAAAAAGGTCCTTCATCGTCGCATTGGAATAGTCCTTATAGGAATTGAACTTCTTTCGCATAGGATATATCTGTTCGTTCAATTCGTCCCGGCTGACAAAAGGATAGCTGACACCCTGGATATAAAAATTGAAGAACGGATCGATCGACCCGTTGTGATCGAAGTCCGCAAAGTATAGCTCTCCCGGCTCTTTCCCGGAAAACTTCACACAGCAGTTCTGCCCCATATTCCCCGCGATAACATCGGGCTTGCCGTCGCCATCCAGGTCGGCCACCGTCAGCGTGTTCCAAAACCCGGGCTGTGAGGCGCCAAACCAATCGCTGGTTTTATCGACAAAACCGGTTGGAGTGTTCAAAAATACCATCACCGGCATGAACTCACCACAAAGGATCAGGTCTTTCCGCCCATCTCCATCCAGGTCGATCCACTGGGCGTCCGTCACCATCCCGATATGTTGAAAGGGCGTGGTGGTGATCGTAAAATGCCCCTTTCCATCGTTTGTCAGCAGGTAGCTCTCCGGCGCCAGCGGATATTGCCCGGGGATGACCCTGCCCCCCACAAACAAATCGATATCCCCGTCGCCGTCATAGTCACAGGGCCGGACGCAGGACTTGCTGTTGGCGCTTAGATCGGGCACCATTCCCTCGGCCCGGTGCAAAACACCCTTGCCGTCATTCAGCCAAAGCTCATCCTGTAAAGTGGAGGTATGCGGCTCCCACAACGAATAGCCTCCCTTGGCGACATATAAATCCGGCCAGCCGTCGCCGTTGGCGTCAAAAAATGTCGCCGCAGCCACCGTCGCACTGTCTTCATGCACGATAGCACCTGTCCCCTCAAACTTCCCTCCAGGTCCTTGCATATACATCATCCCCGGCCGCGTCTTGTCCCCGCTGATGAACAGGTCTTCCCGTCCATCCTTATTGACATCGCCCTCGGCGATAACGGGCCCCGTGCGCGAATACATGAACAGCATCAGCAATTGCCGTTTAAAATCGTTATCCCCGAATCCTTCGGGCTTATAGTCGATCAGCGCGGGGGCAGCCGAAAACACAGTCTTCAGTGCCGTCGGAGGCGCCTGCGCCTCCACCCTTTCCTCCTTTAACACCAATTTCCGGTTCAACGCCACACCCTCCATCTTTTGTCGCTGCTGATCCGGCCAGACAACGATCAAGCTATCCGCCGTCTTCAACGTCCCAAATCCAAAATGCGCCTCCGCAGGCACACAGCTCAGATAACCCCGCGCAGGATTCACCTCGGCATACTGAACCTTTCCCCCGGCATAGGCATACACCTTCGCGCCGATCGCCGCTGTATTGCCACCCTTGCCCTTCAATTGAACGCCCAACCAGCTTGCCCCACCCCGCTCACTGCTCATATTCCGGTAGACAAAAGCCTCACTATTGATATTATTGACCACCAGGTCCAGATCGCCGTCATTATCCAGGTCGGCATAGATGGCCCCGGACGACACGGCCGGTTGGTTGATCCCCCATTGGGCCTGCATATTGGTAAAAGTCAGATCCCCGTTATTCCGGAAGATGTATTTCTTCAACGTGGAAGAAGGCATAGCCTGCACCAGGTCCATCAGTTTCACCGGTTCGCGGTCCATGGCCTTCCGGATCTTGTAATCCCCCCAGTAACGCAGAAAGTCCTTATTGGTGTAGTCCCGCAGATAACCGTTGGTGATAAACACATCCTTATTGCCGTCGTTGTCGAAATCGGCAAGCAAGGGACACCAGCTCCAGTCGGTGGCGAAGATGCCGGCGAGTTGGCCGATCTCGCTGAAAGTGCCGTCGCCATTGTTCAGCTGCAGCATATTGCGCATGTATTGCTGCTGCAGCCCCTGGCCTGTCATCAGCTGGAAGGATTCATAGTTCTCCTGCAGCTGTAATAATTTTTGCCGCCGGTTGTCTTCCGGGAGCATGTCCAGGTTGAGGACGTCGGGCAGGCCATCGTTGTTGATATCGGCGATATCGACGCCCATGGAGAATTGCGCCAGGTGACGGAAAGAGCCGGCGCTGGCGTCGGTGAACGTGCCGTTGTGGTTATTGAGATAGAGATAGTCGGGTTCGTTATAGTCATTCGTCACATATACGTCCGGCCAGCCGTCTTTATTGATGTCGGCGATCGCGATACCCAGACCATAGGTAAGCGGACTCTGCCGTAGACCCGCCTTTTTGGAGACATCGACGAAGTGTCCGCCGGCATTCTCGAACAATTTATCGCCCGCCAGCGGGTCCAGCTCGTCGCGATGGCTGGCCAGCTCCATATTATCGATCTTCTTCACACTATGCCGTAAAAGGAACATATCCAAATCGCCGTCATTGTCATAATCGAAGAAGGCCGCCTGGGTGCAATACCCCGAATCGTTCAACCCATAGGCCGCCGCCTCTTCGGTGAAATGAAGGTTACCGTGATTGATGAACAGCTGGTTGCCCCGCTGAGCCGCATTCTTCCCCGAATAACAAATATAGATGTCGGGCAGACCATCCCCATTGACATCGGCCATCGTAACGCCCGTCTTCCAGCTGTTGGGCCGGCCTTCCAGTCCCGCCTCACGGGTAACGTCTTTGAACTTCAACCCGCCGAGGTTGAGGAACAACTTGCAGGGCTTGCTGTTGGCCGTAAAGAAAAGATCCGGCAATCCGTCGTTGTTGATGTCGCCAACCGCAACGCCACCGCCATTGTAAAAATATTCGTAGGAAAGAACGTTCAGCTCTTCGGTTTCGGCAATATCGTTGCTGAAATGGATGCCCGTTTCTTTCGCCGGCAGCAGCCGGAACAGGGGGGATTGAGCCCCGGCCCGAATGGCCGGCAGCAACAACAAAAAGATCAATCGTTTCATAAAAAGACGGCAAGACTACTCATCGTAGTCTTGCCGTTCAAATTTAAACTATTATTTACTTATCCCACCATATCCGGCTGGAATACAGATCGCCGCCGGAGAGCTTGCCCACGGCCGACTGGTAGTTGGTCGGATTGGTTTGCGGCTCCGTACTCGGATAAGCCTGCCGTCTCGGGATCGTACCGCCGGTGAAATTACCCGCGTAGTTCACGGGCGTCAGGACGGGATAGCCGCTCCGGCGCCAGTTGGTCCATGCTTCATCAAAATCGAACAGGGTACCGGTAGTCAGCCAGTACTGTGTATTGATCTGCGCCAGCTCGACATCCAGCGAAGTGGTGATCAGCGGATGAGTGGCCACATAGGTTCCAATCGTCGCCGGATTGATGACGCCATACGCGCTGAGCGTACCATAGCTCGTCAAAGCTGCGGTGAGCCCATTGGCATAATGCACGGAAGCCGATGCCCCTACGCTCCAACCCCGGGCTGCGGCCTCGGCCAGAAGCAGTTCGGTCTCGGCATAGTTGATGATAAAGGCGGGAGTATTGAGGCTGATATACTCACCGATGGCCGGCCGGGAATACTTACCGACGGCGTAATACTGCGCGCTCAAAGGATTGGGCGGCGATGCAGTGTCCGTTGGGCCGGGATAACCGGGAGCCTTGCTGATATCGGTAGCAGCGCCAAGTTGGTCATAGCCGTTAGGCATGCCCAACTGGTTGGCAGGTGTCGCGTCACCGGCAAGACTCTCATTGGCTGCCGCCTTCTTCCCCGCTTGCGGAACCTCGGCGATTACGGCCAGCCTGGGATCGCCGACAGCTTTCAACAGGCTGATCACACTCGCACTCCATTTTACCTCGGAGAAATCCTCGGCTGTCTGGTAAGCGCTGGTGTTATTGTTGTTGTAGTTGTCGGTATGGTCGAAGGTAATGTACGCATCGTCCGTGGTATTGGCAAAAGTGCCGCCCGCATAGGCCTTCTCGGCGTACTTCTGCGCCGTAGCGGCGTCCGCCTTGGTCAGTCGCATGGCCATTCGCAGCATCAACGAATACCCGAACTTTTTCCAATGTGCGATATAGGTTGCGGCATCGGCGTCTTTCGCATAAGGGAAGAGGTCATTCGTCGGAATCGCCTTGGTGGCGTCCAGCGTCGGGAGCACGGAATCCAGCTTGGCCAGGATCGACGTATAGATCGACTGCTGGGCATCATATACCGGCAGAAGCCCGCCCGTTTTAGCCTGCAACGCCTGGGTATAGGGAATGTCGCCATACGTATCGGTCAGCGTCATGAAATCCATCAACTCGACGATCAGGGAGATACCACCCAGGTTGCTCAGCCCAGGCTTATCCTTGATCAGGTTCTGGCATTCAAAAGCATAGCTGGCGGAGTTATAGCAATGGTTCCAGAGACTGGCGTCATAGCTGTTAAGGTTACCGGACGCTACGTATTTATCGCCATTGCTGTAATAGCTGGGATACGCCGCCGAAGACAGGATCTGCACCCACATGCTCTGCAGCAGCAGTGCGCCGCTGTAGCCCGTGGTCGCGTTAATGTATTCTTCTTGCTCGGAGCTCAATAAAAGGTTCGGATCGAATTGAGTGCCATTCGCCTTGGTGGGATCGGTATTGATCGAATCGAATTTCTTCGTACAGCCGCCCATCGTAAGGAGAGCCGCCGAACACATATATAGAAATATCTTCTTTTTAATCTTCATACGACTATTTTTTGAATTTAACGTTGACATTGACGCCAAAGGTCCGGGCGGAAGGCAGGCTCGTGCCTTCGATACCGGCGTACTTGACGGTAGTGGTAAAGTTCGATTCGGGATCGATATTCGGCGACTTCTTCATGAAATAGAAGAGGTTCCGACCAACCAGGCTGACATTGATGGCTTCGAAAATGGGATTATTTCCCAGCATCTTGTTGGAGAAAGTATACCCCAGGGTCACCTGCCGGAACTTGATATAGTTGCCGTTCAGCACGTTGTTCCGCGAGATTTGAGCGATGTCCTGATAGTACTGTTCTGCAGTGGCCGTTTTGGTATTCTGGGCGCCCGTAGACGTAACCCCGGTGGTGATCCCGGCTTCCCGGCCATTCAACGTCAGCTTGTTCAAACCGCGATAGATGGTATAATAGCTGGTTGCAGAAAGGATCTTGTTGCCATAATTGTAATCGATCAGGAAGCCAAAGTTGATATTCCCAAAAGTGAAATCGTTGCGCAAGCCGCCAAAATCCGTGGGAAGCACATTCCCAAACGGAGTCTCCTTGCCGGCTCTTACCGGCAGACCGCTGCCATCCACGACTACATTGCCCTTCGCGTCATAGGTATAATCATACGCCATGATCTGCGGACCCGCCAGGCCCTTCACAAAGGCGGTGTTGGCATTCAAGGGACGATAGGTACCCAGCGTGACGGGGTTGCCTGCCGCATCCGTTTCCAGGATCTTGTTCGTCACATGCGTATAGTTGAACGAAATATTCCAGGTGAAAGCGCGTGTCTTCACAGGGCTGCCCGTGATCTGAACCTCGACGCCGTTGTTCTGGGTCGAACCCGTACCTACATAATAGGTATTGTACCCCGTGGCCAGGCTCAGCGTTCCCTGCTGGATCTCATGCTTCGTCTTCCGCGTGAAATAATCGGCATCGATGCCCAGCCGGCTGTTGAACAGCTTCACCTCGGCGCCGAGTTCTACCTCCGTCAGGGTGAAGGGCTTGAGGAACAGGTTGGGCAGGGAAGGCAGATCATCATGCACACTGCCCACGCCGTTCAGCGTTCCCATCGCCGTACCGTTGAAAGGATTGCCTACTCCATAATAGATGTTGGTTTGATAAGCGCCGCTATTGGTATTGTTCGGCCCGCCGATCGGCTCGCCGCTTGTCTGTGCATAAGCCGCACGCAATTTACCAAAATTGATCGCCGTATTCTCCAGGAAATGCGAGAAGACGAAGCCGCCGGACACCGAAGGTGTAAAGATGCCCCTGTCTCCCTTGGGCAGGGTGCTGAAAGCGTCATAGCGGCCCGTGGTATTCAATAACAGCCAGTCCTTGTAGTTCAGATCGACCGAGTAATAGCCGGAGTGGATCTCCTTGCTATAGTAGTAGTACTGCCTGCCGAAAGTAGCCACATTACTGGGTGTATAAAGATAGGGAACGACGAACTGGCTACCGTTGAGCTGGAGATATTCATAGTCATTGGTCCGGACATTCCCCCCAAGGGTGGCATCCAGGTGAACATCGTCGGTCAGCTTGTGCGACACGCCGATCAATCCGTCCCAGTTAAGTTCCGTAGTGGTCAGCGTAGTCAATCCATTCAACTGGCCCGACTGGCCTTTATTATTATAGGAGTAGTCGGTCCCGGTGGGTGTTACCTGGAAGATCCGGTCATCTTCCTTATCGATCCCAACACGGCCCATGACATACAGCCAGTCGTAGAAATTGTACTTCAGGGAGGTGTTCCCGATAAGGCGCTTGCGGCCCGTATTGTTGATCCAGTTATTTACCACGAACCAGGGATTGGTCACGTAGTTATCATCACTGAATACTATCTCCCGGCCATTGGCGTCCTGCCCCGGCTTGAAGATCCGCTCGTCCACGTTTGGAGCCAGGAACTGGAAGTTGTTCGGGTCGCCCGGGCCATCGCTCAGCTGCGGCCGGTTGTGATCCTGCTCGTCGATATAATTGGCGAAGAGGGTGGCGGTCAGCTTATCCGTTACCTTTTGACTGAGGTTCAGGTTGAGGGTCCGCCGCTGGATACCACTGTTGCGAATGATTGAAGTATTGTCCAGCGTGGAGGCCGAAAGCCGCCAATTGCCCCGGTCTGTACCCGAGCCAACGGATACCGTATTGGTCCAGGTAGGCCCCGTCCGGTAGAAGTTCTTGATATTGTCCTTAAAGGGGGAATAAGCATAGCTCTTGCCATTGTACTGGATGGCCTGGGATCCGTCCAGCTTGCCGCCCCAGGCAAACCGGTTGGTGGCCAGCGCACCCGACGCCGAAGACGGCTTGACGCCTCCGTCACCCTGCCCGTATTGATATTGGTAGTCGGTATAATTCGCAGCCCTGTCGAATTGGGCATTACCATTGTATTCGATCAGGGACTGACCTTTCTTGGCAGTCTTTGTCGTGATGATGATGACCCCATTGCTGGCGCGGGCGCCATACAGCGCAGAAGCCGCCTGGCCTTTCAGCACGGTCATCGTCTCGATATCGTCCGGGTTGATATTGCCGATACCATCCCCATTGTCCGAACCACCCCACTCCCCGGCTGCTCCCCGTTGGCTGTTGTCCATCGGCACGCCGTTGATAACAAATAATGGAGAGCCGCCGGAGTTCATGCTCGGCATCCCGCGAAGCAGAATGCGCGCACTGCTTCCCGGCCCGCCATTGGCGCCATGCACCGTCAAACCGGCCACCTGCCCGCCGAGGGACAGCGCAACGTTGGTCTCCCGGGCCTTATTCAGTTGCTCACCGCCGACCGTGGTCACCGCGTAACCCAGCTTCCGCTCTTCCTTGGAAATACCCAGGGCAGTCACGACGATCTCGTTGATCGCCGCCGCGCCAACCTTCATTGTAACGGTCAGCGACGTCTGGCCGCCGACATTGACCTCGATCTTCTCGTACCCTACGCTGGTAATAACCAACACCGCATGGTCATCGACACCGTTGAGCGTGAACTCCCCGTTGTCATTGGCCGTAACCACCTTGCTGGTTCCCTTCACCTGTACCGTGGCGCCGGGAACCGATTCTCCCTTTTCATTGGTGACACGGCCATGGATGTCGATCGGCGGCGGAACAGCAGCGGGCTCTTCCGCTACGATCGGCTTTTTGCGCTCGATGACGATCGTCTTGTCGACGATCTCATAGGCAAGCGCCTGACCCTTCAGGCACTCTTTCAATACGGTCTCGACCGGCGCATCCTTTACATGGATGTCGACATTCTTGGCTTCGCGGAGCAGACTGTAATCGCAGAAGACAAGATAGCCGGACTGTTTGTTAATGACGGTAAAAACTTTCTCGAGCGGGACATTCTTGCCCGAAAAAGTGATGTTTTGGGAAAAGACACCGGCACTTGCCTGCAGGCAGGTGCTCAGGACTATGATCGCAATTAGTCTTACGACTCTCATAGCTAGATGCATTTTTTTGTACATGATTTGGTTATAAAATGAAGCATTCCATCGGGTTTATATATCTAAAAATGGTAAGACGGATCTAGAGATCGACAACGACTTTCTTGCCGTCGATCGAGAATTGAACGCCGCTTCGCTCGAGGATCGTAAATATGGAGGACAGGGGAAGATTCCGCTGCATCCCACCAAAGAACACCTGGTCTCTGTGACCGTCGCCACGGAAACTGACATCGACATCGTACCACCGTGAGATCTGTCTCATGATGGTCGCAATGTCCGCCTTGTTGAAATCAAAGTAGCCGTTCTTCCAGGCAACGGCGGCATTGACGTCCGCATCGTTGACCACCCGGATTCCGGCGCCATGGTCACGGGTCAGCTGGGCCTGATCGCCGGGCTTCAGATTGACAGCGCCGGCATTATTTATGTGCGTAGTAGGAGATGTGCTGTTAGAAGACCGCGGAGATGGGCCGGACGCTGCATCGTCAATTCTTACTGCGCCGTCGAGCAACGTGGTCTTGACGAATTTCTCGTCCCCATACGCCATTACGTTGAATTGCGTCCCGAGGACACGTACCTTTTGTAACTCTTCGCTCTTGCCGGGTTCGCGCGAGAAAACGGAAACAAGGAAAGGATGGCGGACATCACCCGATATCTCGAAGAAGGCTTCTCCGCTCAGCTGAACCTCCCGCGTATCACCGCTGAACACGGTCGGAAAACGTAACGAAGAACCGGCATCCAGCCAAACCTTGCTGCCGTCCGGCAACTCGACCTGGTACTGTCCGCCCTTGGGAGTGGAGATGGTATTGAAGTAAGATGCTGCATCGCCGCTATGCGCCGAGCGGTAAGCAAGCCGGCCATTAGCTAATTTTAGCACCCGGGTACTGCCCTGTGTGGAAAGCGTTCCATCAACGGCGCTGTCAAGCACGATCGATGATCCGTCGGATAACGTAAGAATGGCCTTGTTGCCGCCCGGCTGAACATCGTTCTTGAACCGGGGATGCTGAGTGGCGACAAACGGCGCAGGCGGTTTCACGCGTGACCACCGTTGCAACAGAAAGGCTCCGCCACCCAATAACAATAAAGAAAAAAGTGACACCGCCAACAGGCGTCTTCTGCGTCGCGACCGGCGATGCGTCACCCGGGCCAACGACTGGTTCGACTCTTCCAGGTCCCGGATCCGCTCCATCATCTCTCCAAACAGCTCCTCCCAATCAGGCGAGGCGACAGGCATCGTTTCCCCGGCCTCTTCCCATTGCCGGCGAAGAAGATGGTGAAGATCGATCTCCTCATCCTTTTTTACCCCTTCGAAGAGCTCATCCAATTCAGCCCGCGTGCAGGAATTGGTACGGTACCGGTCCAGCAAATAGCTCACTCGCGTCTCATTCCGATCCTGATTTCCCATTGTTTTAATGCAATCGCTTTATACGCTATCCGTAAAGACGATCATTTTAACGCGAACAACTATGTGGTGTTAACTTTTTTTTATCAATTATTGCGGCCGTCGGTCAGGAATATGAGCGCAAGGACTGCTATGTCCAGGTGGCGGATCAGGTAGGAGCGAATAAATTTCTGGGATTCTACAATATGATTGTTAACCGTATTCTTGGAAAGTTGAAGCCGCTTTGCAATGTCCTCATGAGAAAATCCCTTTTCCCGGCTCATTTCATAAACCAGCCGCCGTTGCGGCGACAATAGTCCGATGGCCTCGCGCAATTTCTTTTCATATTCCCGGATGATCACCTGCTGATCTGCGCTCATTCCGCCGGCAACCTGTATCTCGTGCCAGACCAGGTCCCGCAATTTGAGATCGCGCGCAGCGCTGCGCAAAAAGTCGATGGATTTATTATAGGCCACCCGGAAAAGAAAGGCGTCGAAATTCTCGATCTCCTTCACGATCTCCTTGCCCAGCCAGATCTTCAGGAAAACATCCATGACGATCTCTTCGGAGACCTCCTTGGATTTGATGATACCATTAATATAAAGGAATAGCCGGTCTTTGTACTGATCAAAAAGAAGCTTGAACGCGTTCTCATCGCGCTGCGCAATTTGTTGCAAAAGCAAGTGCTCGTTATGTTTCTTTTCTATAGACATCAGCAGCCTGAATAGCGGCCTAAATATATTCCTGTTTTTTCTGCTAAATCCTGCTAAATAGACTCACGCGTAACAAGGTCGGCAGTCAGTTGAACAGGAGTGCTGATCGGATAGGTCTCTTCACCGGAATGACGCAATCGCTCGACGAGCTGGGACATCGCCTTCTTTCCGATCTCTTCAATAGGCTGACGGATCACGGAGATAGTAGGAGTATAGAGACGGAAGATATCGTTATCGTCGAAACAGATCACCGCCAGCTGCTCGGGCACCCGGATCTGCAGTTTCTTGATCACCTCGATGCCGAGCACGCCGAGATAGTTGGTCAGAAAGAAGACGGCGTCGATATCGGTGCCCGCACGCGACAGCAGCGCTTCTACCTCTTCTAACGCTTTCTCATGATCGCTATTATATGGGATGATCTTGACGAGTCCCTTTTCGTCGGGGATATTGTGTCTGCGTAACACATCGCAATAAGCGTGAAGCCGGTCCTTCATATGGGCCATCTCCGTTTCGATGGTCACCAGCGCGATCTTACGGTACCCTTTTTGGATCAGCGTCTCCATACCGTGAGCGACCCCTTCATAATTGTCCACCAGCACCGCGGGGATCTCGTCATGCTGCGGGAAATAGCGATCGATAAGGATCACAGGCTTGTTCTCCCCCTGTAGCTTACGGATCTCCTCCCCGAGGTTAAGGGTGGGCGTTATTATATACCCGTCGACCTGGCGCTGCGAAAGCATATTGATCAGCTCGCGCGCTTTTTCCTCATCGTTATCAGTGCTGCAATAAACAACTTTGTAATCATAACGTTTTGCTTCGTCTTCGATGGACTTCGCCAGAGTGGCGAAAAAGGCGTTGGAGATATTCTCTACGATAAGCCCGATGGTCTTCGTCTTGCCCGTCCGTAACCCGCGCGCCAGCTGGTTCGGCCGGTAACCCATCTCCCTGGCGACGTTCTCCACCTTCTCGATCACCTCGCGGCTGATGCGCATTTTCACGGCCTTGTCATTCATGACAAAGGAGACGGTGGAGACCGATACTCCCGCTTTGCGGGCGATATCGCTGATGGAGACTTTCTTCATTTTGGGCTATTGGACTATAAAGATAAGGACTAAATCGTTTTAGCCATGGATTATGTCTACTTTTTCTTTATAATTACAGGCGTAAGCCCGATAACCCTCCCCTGCGTATGAAGATCCTCATTTTTTGTCTTCTTTCGTATTGCTGCGGGATGCCCTTTTTTGCCTCCGGCCAACCCATCCGGACCGCACTTGCCCCCACCTATGGCAACCTCCGGATCACCAACGACTCTCTCCTAAAAAATTATACCAATATAACACTTCACTGGCAGTTTCTTGTCAATGGCCTCGTCCGCCAGCAGGGATCGGCCCCCGGCCTGACCCTCCTGCCGGGCCACTCCCGGACGCTCCGCCTCCCCCTCAAACCACCGGCCCCGGGCGAAGAGTCCTATATCAAGGTAGAATACCGGAAACCACTCCGCAACAGCCCACCCCTCGCTACCCAAACCCTGCCCTTGACGCCCTGGGGCGGCGACACCCGCATCCCCGCCACAGGCGAGCTCAGCTTTACCGACAGCAACAATGTCTTTTCGATCGGCTCCCCCACCCTTCAACTGTCCTTCGACAAAGAATCAGGCTGGCTGCTGCAATACACGGTAAAGGGACAGACGCTTCTCGCCGATAGCAACGGACTCCGCCCCGCCCTCCCCGCCCCTCCCCATCTCCAGCTGTTCTCCACCAGCACCGGCAGCCAGATGGTCATCGTCCGGACGGAATATACCGTGCCGGACCTCTCCTGTCTCCTCCACCTCAGCTATATGGTCAACTCCAACGGCGCCCTGCTCGTCGAATCGACGCTCGAAACCGACACGACCCGCCAGGACTCGATACTCCATCCCATCGACCGCTTTGGAGTCAACTGGACCCTTCCAACCGGCGCCGACTCCCTCACCTGGTTTGGCGCAACCGATAGCATTCCCGCCATCCATAAAGCAACGGCGCCCACAGCGGTCCCCGCCGACAATGTCCGCTGGTGTGACATCTACGACTCCACCGGCAAAGGACTCCGCCTGACAGCCGATAGCAACTTTCTCCAATTGCACATTTCATCGCTTCGCACCCACATCGATATCGACAGCCATCTTCCCTCTCATCCTGCACTTCCGATCCACTTCCACTACAGCTTCAAAGTCACTCCACTTCTCACCGAAACGCCTCATCAACCTGCTAAACCGATTTAACAACATCGTCCGCAACCGCCGCCCCTCCTGCATTTGCGCCCTTGCGAACAACTGTTAGCCTTCGTGTCGGATTTACGCACCCGTACAACCGAAGTTTTTGTTTTTTTTAAATAAAAAAGGAATGATTTCATTGCGAATCCAGCTATTTTCTCCGTACCTTCGTTCAACTATTTTCTGCCACGATTTTCTTGCCACGACTCTTGCCTGTCTGTTAACGTTCTCCCCCTCGCCTGTCTCGTCCTGACGAAAACCGTCTGGCACCCTACCGAAGATTAGCTTGCATAGGAAGTGTGTTATAAACCAATTACCATCAACTTTAACACCTCACCAGATGAAGCCCAATGTCGTTTCCGTTACAACTCCGCCCGCCAGCTCGCCGCTGACCGCATTGCCGATCGCCAAAATTGTCAGACATCCCCGCTCTAAAGTGGAACAGGAAGGCCCCCTATCGGCTCCTCCTGACGAAGAAACACTCAGGCGCCTGAATGTCCTTGCCAAACAATACCCGTTCTGCAGATTGCACAAAGGCAGTAACAGCCCGTTGTTGTAACCCGTTGTCGTCACTCTTTATGCCTGGGTAGGCAGTGCCTTGGAGTTCAGAATAACTTCGAGCCGGCATCCCTTCCCCGGGGCAGAGTCGATGTCGACCTTACCATTGTACAACTCAGCCCTGCTGATGATATTGGAGATGCCGACCCCATCCCGGCGCATCCTCGGGTCGAACCCCCTTCCGTCATCCACCACCAGTAAGCGGATCTGCTCCTCCTCCTTGGTCAGCTCGATCATCACCGAATGAGCCTGCGCATGTTTGAGGATATTGTTCAACTGCTCCTGGATGATCCGGTAGACATTGATCTTCTGCTCGGGCAAAAGAGCATTCTCGTCGAGGCCGGAAATGGCCAACCGGATCTTCATCTTCCCCACCATCTGGATATTCCGGACCAGCTCCTGGATCGACTGAACCAACCCCAAATCGTTAAGGCTGGGCGTGATCAGCTCCTTGGACAGCCGCCGGATCTCCTCGATCGCCATGGAAATATTGTTCCGGCTCTTGACCAGCAGCTCCAGCCTCGGCTCCCGCTCCTCGATCGCCACATCCAGGTACAACCTGCACGTGGCCAGGATCTGGTTGATATTGTCATGGAGCTCCTGGCCCAGTTCAAACCTCTCCCGCTCCTGTGCGCCCAGCACGACCTCGGTGATCTGTTGCTGCTTCAGCCGCTGCTGGATCGCCAACTCCTTCAGCACGATCTCCTCGGCCCGCTTGCGCAACGTAATATCCTGGATAGCCCCGATCATCCGCACCGGCCGGTGCTCCGCCGAATACATGATATAACCCCGGTCATGCACGTGGGCATACTCGCCACTGCGCTTGCGCAACCGGTACTCATCCTCCCATTTGATGGCCACCCCTTCCCGGATCGCCGCCGCCTGCTTTTCCAACACCCGCGCCCGGTCATCCGGATGAAGGATGCTCTCCCAGTGATCCTGCGGAATATCCGAATCCACCCAATCATAACCGAACAACTGCTTGTAGGTGTCCCCGACCATAAAGACGGTATTGGTCACGAGATCCCAATCCCAGATCGCATCATTGGTGGCCTTGACCACCGTATTGAATCGTTCATTACTCAACCGCAAATGCTCGAGCGTTCGCTTTCGCTCAAGACTATATTGTATCGCCTTCGCCAGCAAACTTTCTGTTAACTCTCCCTTAACAAGATAATCCTGCGCTCCTTCCTTGATCGCCTCCAGCGCCACATTGGTGTCCGATAACCCCGTCAGGATGATCACCGGGATCTTTTGCACTACCGGCTTGAGATAGATAAAAGAATGGATACCGAAGCTATCCGGCAACGTGAGATCGAGCAGCACCAGGTCGATCTCCTTTGCCGCCAGTAAAGCATACGCCTCACGGATGCGATCGGTTGAATAAAAATGCCGGAGCGAAAGACCTGAGGATCGGATCATATGCTCCAGTAAAAAAAGATCACTTGGGTTATCCTCAACAGTCAGGATCGAGAGACCATTATTCATCTTTTTCAGGTTTGGCATAAAAAAAATCCCCGCTTGACGGCGGGGATGCACTAATCAAATACCATAACCATTAAACCTTATCCTATTAGGATATGAATGTACTTCATTTTCCATTCACACACAAAAATCTTCTGTGGTCATTTTTAAATAGCTATAAAAAAGCCTAAGTGCAATCCCCTATTTTATATGTAGAAAGAAACATGAATATACGTCAAAAATTAACGAGCTGGTAAACCGCTAATATTCAATTAATTCTACCCAGTTACCCCAGCCGCGAGAACGCCTCCCGGCAGCAGGGAACCGCCGAAAAATGGACTTTCCGCTAATTTTTTTGCTAAAAACAAGCTAAATCTTTTGCTAAAACACGCTAAAGGTAAATCCGAACCGGCTCCCTTCTCCCAGCCGGCTATGAACCCAGATATGCCCCCCCTGCGCCTCGATGAACTCCTTCGATATCGAAAGTCCCAGTCCCGTTCCATTGCGGTCATGCGTACCCGGGACCTTGAAATAGCGTTCGAAGATGCGCGGAAGATATTTCTCATCGATTCCACGCCCCTGGTCCTTGACAACGAACTCTACCGTATCCTTTTTACGGCAGGCCGAGACCTCGATGCCCGAATCCTCCGGCGAATATTTGATGGCATTGGTCAGGAAATTGATCAGCACCCATGAAGTCTTTTCAACGTCCGCCTGGATGCGGGGCAGATTCTCGGTGAACGAGGTATGTATCCGGATATGTTTTTGCTGCGCCTGGAAGCTGACCGCCTGGATCGCCTGTTCAACGATCTCCGCCGGGCTGGCCGGCTGCAGTTTCAATTGGATCTGCCCCGTCTCCACCTGCGAAAGATTGAGCAGCTCGCCTGTGATCTTCAACAACCGGTTGCTGTCGTCCGTAATGCTCCGGATCAGTTCCTGCTGCTCGCTGTTCAGCGCTCCCACCCGAAGATCACTCAGCAGCCGGGCGCTCATCTTGATGGAAGAGATCGGCGTCTTCAGCTCATGCGACACGGTGGCGATGAAGTTCGTCTTCGCCTCGTTCAGCTCATGGAACAGCGTAATATTCCGCAGCACGATCACCTGGCCGATCATCTTCTCATTATTCGTGACGTCCAGCACATCCTTGCTGAAATAGCTCTCCTTGTTGTCGGCGTAAATTTTTAATTCCTTCTTTTCGGGCTCCTCCTGCAAAAGGGTCCGCATCAGGTCGTTGGAAACGGCCACGTCCGGCGCATACTGCCCGGCAATATTGGCCTCTTTCAACCCCAGCAGCCTCTCGGCCACGGCATTCAGGAAAAGGATGTTGCGCTTCTCATCGAGACCGATGATGCCGTCGCGCATCTGGTTGATGATCGTCTCGATCCGGCTCTTCTCGAATTTTACCTGCGCCAGGTTGCTGCTTTCATATTCATCCAGCTTCTGGGCCATCGTGTTGAAGGCTTCGGCCAGCTCCCCGAACTCATCCCCCTGCCGCAGATAGATCCGCTTTTTGTAGTTTTTGGCCGCGATAGCCCGGATCCCCTCGGCCAGGCTGCTGATGGGGCCGGAGATGATCCCTGGCAGGTTGAAAATAAAGGTGAAGGCCACCAGCGTGAGGATCGTAAAAAGGATCGTCAGGACATCCTTCGCACCGTCAGCCGTCTTTTGCGCAATGGCGTTCTTGCGCACAATGGCCATCTCGTTCAGATCTTCGATCTTGATGATGCTCTTGCGGATGTCGGTGTAGTTGCTGGAATCCGACGGGTCCGCCAGCATCTCGTTGAAATTCGTCGACAGCTCGTCCGTCGCCTCCTTTTCTCCTACCTCCGTGATATTCACCTGCTGCTTTTGCAGGTTCTCCCGGAAAGTGGCTATCGCATTCTTGTCTGTACGCAGTTCTTCCAGCGCCTGCATCATATGATTACAATACACCAGCGACTCATGGTTATTCTTCAGCACGAGCCGCCCTTCGTCGCTCAGGCGATTGATATAGAACAATCCCAGGACGCCGAAAAGGACGATCACGATGAAGAGGAAGACCAGTCCCAGGGATAATTTCGTTTTCAGTCTAATGCTCATGGCCCTAAATTTAGGAAAGGATAACCGCTATTATGCCTCTACATGCAATTTGTATTCTTCGATCTTGCGGTAGAGCGTGGTCAGGCCGATATTCAGCAGTCTGGCGGCCTCCGTCTTATTGCCGCGGGTGTGGTTGAGCACATGCTGGATATGTAGCTTCTCCACGCTGGCCAGGTCGAAGGACGAAGTGGCGCCTGGCGTACGCACGCCGCCGGCCTGCATGTCGGCGGGCAGATCGCCGACATTGAGCTGCGGACCGTCGGAGAGAATGACGGCCCGTTCGATGACATTACGCAGCTCGCGGATATTCCCCTTCCATTCGCGTTGCTGGAGGCGTTCGAGAAATTCCCGGCTCATGCCGTCGATGCGTTTATTACCCTTGCCCGAGTAAACCCGGAGGTAGAACTCCGCCAGTGCAGGGATGTCTTTCTTCCGGTCACGCAGGGCCGGCAGGGAGATGGTGAACACGTTGAGGCGGTAGAAAAGGTCATCCCGAAACCGGCCCTCGTTGACCTCGTTTTGCAGGTCGCGGTTCGTCGCCGCGATGATGCGGACGTTGACTCGCGTAGGCCGGGTATCGCCCACTTTTATGAATTCGCTCGTTTCCAGCACCCGCAGCAGCTTCGCCTGAAGGTCGATATGCATTTCCCCGATCTCGTCCAGAAAAAGCGTGCCCTGGTTGGCCTCCTCGATAAGCCCCTTTTTGTCCTTGGTGGCGCTGGTAAAGGACCCCGCCTTATGGCCAAAAAGCTCGCTTTCCAGCAGTTCCTTGCCAAAGGCGCTAATGTTCAGCGCGATGAAGGGCTTCCCCGCCCGTTTGCTGCCGTTATGGATCGCCTGTGCGAACACCTCCTTTCCCGTGCCCGTCTCGCCCAGCAGCAGCACCGTTGCCTCCGTAGGCGCCACTTTCCTGGCCAGCGCGATGGCCTCGGTGATCAGGGGCGACTGCCCCAGGATGGTGTCGAAAGTATAGCGTTTGCCCACCTGCTGTTCCAGCTGGATGACCCGCTTCTGCAGTTGCACCTTCTCCATCGCCCGCGCCAGCAGCGGGATGATCTTGTCGTTATCGTCACCCTTCGTAATATAGTCGAAGGCCCCGTTCTTCATAGCCATGACCCCGTCGGCGATATTGCCATAGGCCGTCAGCAGGATCGTTTCCACGGTTGGGTGCCGCATCTTCAGGTCCCGGACAAATTCAACCCCGTTCCCATCCGGCAGCTTGACGTCGCACAGGACCACGTCGATGTCTTCCTTGTCCAGCAGCCGGTTCCCCGCCTTGATCGTCTCCGCTTCCAGCACGGTCAACCCTTCCAGCCGGATGATCCGCGCCAGCAGACTGCGTAATTTCTCTTCGTCATCGATGATCAGGACCGTTCCGGTAGACATTTTCCAGCGGGGATTTGAGGGGCAAAACTACGATTCCCCCGATAAATGCAAAAAAATGACCCAAAACACCTAAATTTGCAACCCGGCCGACAACCCTCATTGTCAGCCCCTTCGGAGAGGTGGCAGAGCGGTCGATTGTGGCGGTCTCGAAAACCGTTGTGCGGGCAACCGTACCGAGGGTTCGAATCCCTCCCTCTCCGCAAGACTTCATCATTGGACCCGCAGCGATAGCTGCGGGTTTTTTGTTCGGAGAAGACGCGCGAGCTCTGCTCGCAGCGGATGCGGAGAACAAAAAACGAAGGCGGCTGAAAGCCGCCTGAAGGTCCAATGATGAAGTCTTAAGCCCCTCCCCTAAGGGATCAGCGAGCACCGCGATAGCGGGCGCAGCTAATCCCTCCCTCTCCGCCAATCAAATGGATGTCCCCCGGCTTTGCCGGGGGCATTTTTGTTTTGGAGCGTTGCGGAGCTTGCTCCGGCAAAAGCGCAAAACAAAAATGGGAGTGAGCGTAGCTCACGGACATCCATTTGATTGAAGCCCCCCATCTAAGGGATCGGCGAAGCCAATCCCTCCCTCTCCGCAACGAACATTTTCAATATTTTATGAGGCTTTTTTCATGCATTCATTTTCTCCCGAACCTAAGCGGCATACTTACGAAGTAATTTAAGAAATTCAATTCTATCCCGGCATTTTGGTGCTTGTGTGAGGCGGTGCAAATCGGCTCTTTCGTAGCCAACCCTATTCAGCATCTTGCCGATGAACTGGAAAGAAAGGAGGATAAGACAGCTCGCCTAAAGACGCCAAATAATACGCCGAAAGCGTATCCAACCGGTCAAGTACACCTTGCAGGTTTCCAAAATTGATGTAGGCGGATTTTAATGTTAGCCCTTGTATCGATGAGGTAGCAGCTCGTTGATCCTGTTGATGGGGTGATCTGCTATTCGTCCAAGAACATCTTTCAGCCAGCCATAAGGTTCGATGCTGTGCATTTTGCAGGTGCCGAGTAAGCCGTACAGCATGCCGGTTCTTCGGGCAGCGTCGTGCGAGCCGGCGAACAGGTAATTTTTTCTTCCCAGGGCGACGGGCCGGATACTATTTTCCACAGGGTTGTTGTCGATGTTCAGCCCGCCATCGGTAATATATAGTGACAGCTTATTCCAGCGCTCGATACTGTAGGCAAGATCAATTCCTTCATTTTTCGTTCATCTTGTCCTCCTCCAGCTTTCTGTACAGAGTGGCAATCCCGATATTCAATAGTTTGGCCGCCCGGGCCTTATTCCCCCCGGTATATTTCAACACCCGCTGAATATGTTCATGTTCCACTCTGGCCAGATCAAAGGCCGAGGGCGACTTGGTCTTCAGTGTGGTGTACTGCAATTCCAGCGGCAGGTTCTCGATGGTCAACCGGTCTCCGCTACAAAGGATGAGCGAGCGCTCGATCACATTCTTCAACTCCCGGATATTGCCCCGCCAGTCGTGCCTCAGCAAATGAGAAAGATAGCTTTCAGACATGCCTTTAACATGCGGATACGCCCCTTTCGTCAACTTGCGCAGGAAATAATCCGCCAACAAAGGGATATCTGCCTGCCGATCTCTCAATGCCGGCAACTGGATGGTAATGAGATTGAGCCGGTAGAACAGATCTTCCCTGAATTTGCCGTCCCTGATGTCCTGTGCGAGGTTGCGGTTCGTTGCAGCAATTATCCGGATGTCCACCCGCTGCAAATGCGTGTCCCCCACCTTGATGAACTCGCTGGTCTCCAACAGCCTCAGCAGCTTTGCCTGCAAGTCCAGCGGCATTTCTCCGATCTCATCCAGGAACAAGGTTCCGCCATTGGCTTCCTCGATCAGTCCCCGCTTGTCTTTGGTGGCTCCGGTGAAGGCCCCGCTCTTATAGCCAAAAAGCTCGCTTTCCAGCAAGTTGGATGAGAATGCACTGCAATTGAGACCAAGGAAGGTCTTCTTGCTTCTCCTGCTTGCCGAATGGATCGCCTGGGCGAATATCTCCTTCCCGCTTCCCGTTTCGCCCAGCAGCAGCACCGGCACTTCCGTCGGCGCGGCCATTTGTGCCAACACTTTCGCTTCTACGATCCGGGGAGTATTGCCGATGATCGTCTCGAACGTTGCATATTTTTCACTCGTCTGCTTTTCCAGTTGGAACGCCTTTTTTTCCTGCTTTATCCGCTCCAGGGCCCGGTAAAGCAACGGCAGGATCCGTTCGTTATCGTCCGCCTTTGTCAGATAATCGAAAGCCCCATTCTTTATCGCCCGCACACTGTCCGGAATATTCCCATAGGCGGTCAGCACAATGATCTCCAGTCGAGGGAACAAGGCCTTTATTTGTTTGATCAGTTCTACCCCGTCGCCATCCGGTAATTTCACATCGCACAACACGACATCGATGGTTTCGGTCTCCAATATGCGGAGGGCTGCTTTACAGCTGGCGGCTTCAAACATGGTGAACCCTTCCAGAGCGATCACTCTTTTCAGTAGCTGCCGGACGTCGTTCTCGTCCTCCACGATCAGCACTTTTGCAATACTCATGTTAAAAGATTGACAGGTTCCGGCCTGGGTTCGGACATCAGCGTAAATCCAAAAGTGCTCCCCTTACCGGGAGTGCTCCGAACCCAAATGGTCCCACCCAGCGCCTCGATGAATTCCTTGGAGATAGCCAATCCTAAACCCGTTCCTGTCTTTTCGTCGGTTCCCGGAACTTTGAAGTATTTTTCAAAGATATGTGGTAAATATTTTTCTTCAATTCCCCGGCCGTGATCCACGATCTGGAACTCCACCTTCCCTTCGCCGCGACGCACCTTGACTTCGATTTGCCCGCCCTTGTTCGAATACTTGACGGCATTGGATAACAAATTGATCAATACCCAACTGACCTTTTCCGCATCCATTTTCACGGCAGGGAGTTCCGTCTCGATATCCGGACACAATTGTAACCCCGTTTGATTGGCCTCGAGGGTGATGGCTTTTATGGCCGACAAAACTATCGCAACGGGATCAGTTGACTCCAGTTTGATCTGCATCTTTCCCGTTTCCATTTGCGACATGTTCAGCAGCTCGGCGGTGATCTTTAGCAGCCGTTCGGTATTTCCCTTGATCGTTCCCAGGATTTCCGTCTGATCGGCGTTCAAATCGCCTAGCCGCCTGTCGTCCAGCAACTGAGTTCCCACCTTCAGCGCGAACAGGGGCGTCTTCAGTTCATGAGAAATGGTGGCAATGAAATTCGTTTTTGCCGCATCCTGTTCCTGGAAGGGGGTTACATTCCGAAGCAAAATAACCTGGCCGCCGGCGCCATCTTCCGACTGAATAGGAACAGATTCCTTTGCAAAAAAACATTCCTTGTTGTCGGCGAATATCCGGAATGTCTTCCGGGAATCCTTTTGCAGCAGGGCCCTCAACAGATCATTGTCCAGCGCGACATCTGGCGCATAGCGGCCGACGACATTCTTCCCGCGGAGTTCAAACAGCTTCTCCGCAGTAGTATTGAAGAACAGGATATGCTGCTTATCGCTCAGCACGATGATCCCGTCATTCATCTTATTGATGATCGCCTCCACCCTGTTCTTCTCGAAGGTCAGTTCCGCGAGGTTGCTGTGTTCATATTCGTCGAGCTTCTCCGCCATCGAATTAAAGGCATCCGCCAGCTCGCCGAACTCATCATGCCGCTTCAGGTCGATCCGTTTGCTGTAGTTCTTGCCGGCGATCTCCTTTATTCCCTCGGTGAGGATCTTCACCGGCCGGGCGATCATGGACGGGAAGTTGAGAATAAACGCGAGAGCCGCCACGGTCAGCACGGTCACGATCACCGTCAGCCAAAAAGTGGCCTGGATGGCCGTCCTGGCCGCGACGATATTCTTATGAACAATGGCGACCTGGTTGACGTCTTCTATTGTCAGGATCGCCCTGCGCATCCTTTTATACTCCCGGAAACCCCTCGGGTCCTTCTTTAGCTGCTCGAACAAGCCCCTTACTTCCGCCGTCGCCTCATATTCGCCCGGTTCGGTAATATTGTTTTCTTCCAGCTTAAGGTTGGACTCAAAAACCTCTTCTTTCGAAAGATCATCCGGCAGGTCGTCCAACGCCTTTAGCATATGGTTGCAATATTCGAGACTGATATGGTTGTCCTTGAGGATCATGCCGGCGTCGGAGCTCAGGCGTTTGACATAAAAAATACCAAGCCCCCCGAATGCCAGGATCACGGCAAATAGGACCATCAATCCCACCGTCAATTTCGTCTTTATGTTCGTGCGCATACCCATTGCAAAGATACAACCCCGCGGGATGCGCCCGCGGGGTTCTTATTACCTGAAACGAGCCGTGATACCCGCCGTCAACCACAAATCCTTATTCGCGGTCGTCCCGTCCCGCATCGGATAAAGCTGAGACGGCGAACCGAAATAGCGCCCCTCGAGCCGGAAAAGCACATCGTCCGTAACGGCCAGGTTATACCCGAGACTGGCGCTGCCCAACTTGAAACCATAGGTGTTGGTGACTGGCGTAAGCAACACCTGGTAAGGGTCGTGAAAATATTCCACCCTGCCGGAAAACGAGCTTCCCGGCGCAAACGTATAGCGGGCGCAAAGGTTGGCATTCCACCACTGCCTCGTATTCAATCCGCCCGTCTCCATCCTCCGCTGCCAGCCTATATAGGCATCCGCCGAAAAGCTCCATTTGTCGGAGGGCGTATACGTAGCATACCCGTCGGTAAACCATCGGGTCTCATAGCCGGGGTTGGCCGCCGACCGTTCATCACCGATATAGGTGTTCCAATTGATATCCCAATTGCCGTTTGGCTTGAACTCCAGTTGAGAACCAAAATCCAACGGATCATGCTGCGCCTGGATCACCTGCCATCCATTCAAAACGTAAAGATAAGCTGTCCATTTGCCGAAGGGTACGGTCAGCTTGGCGCCCGTCAGATAATAGGGCACGTTCTCGGAAGCCAGGCTCCGCGTATAGTTGATCTGATCAAAGGAATAGGCCGTCTCGTTTGTGTAGGGTGAGCTGATCACGCCCGCGTCGAGCCAGATATCCTTTTTGGCGAAGATTTTGACACCCACATTCGCTTCAAGCAGGTTTTGCAGAGTCTGGCGTTCGGACGCATAGTTGGCATTCATATAGGTTCCATATCCCGGCGTGAACGTGGCCCGGATCCTGTCCGAGTTATATTTCAGGCTGATATAGGCGAGGTTGATATTGATCTCATTATCCCGGTTATACGAAACAAAATAGGCGTGGTTGGCATCTACCGGATGGCTGATAGCATAGGAATAATAGGCATCCACATATCCTTCAAGGGTCAATTTTCCTTTCTTAATATTTATATTCTTGACCGAATCGGCCGCCTGCTGCGCGCTTAAGGGAAGAGCGAGAGCGATTCCGATGGCTTGCGCCAGCAAAAATTTTCTCAACGGTATCATAATAATTTTATTGTTTTAATTCATCCAATGCGATGTTCAATTGCAGCACATTCACCTTAGCCGGTCCGAAGAGGCCCAGGAGTGGGTGAGTTGTGTATTTGTCGACCAGCTCGGTCAATTTCCGTTCGGAGATATGTCGGGCGGCGGCTATCCGGGCCACCTGGACTTTTGCCCCCGCCGGGGACAGATCGGGGTCCAGCCCGCTACCGGAATACGTCACCAGTTCGGCCGGGATATCTTCTTTCCGAACACCCGGGTTATGTGACAGGAACGTATCGATATGCGCCTGCACGTCTTTCAGATAGTCGGGATTGCTCGGCCCCTTATTACTTCCGCCGCTCCCTGCGGCATTGAAGCCCACGGCAGAAGGGCGGCTCCAGAAATAATTATCGTGGTCGAACTTCTGGCCGATATTGGCGTATCCGACGACTTTCCCATTGACCGACAGCGTTTGGCCGCGCCCCCCGCCGGGAGTGAGTCTGCCGATGGCTGCAACGATCAGCGGATAGATCACCGAGCAGATAACGATAAAGACGGCGGTGAGCTTCAGAGCAACCAGTATATGCTTTTTCATGTTGTTCTTGATTTTTGATTACATAAACAGGGCAAGGATCATATCGATGAGTTTAATTCCGATAAAGGGCGCGATGATGCCGCCAAGCCCATAGATCAGCAGGTTTCGCCTCAGCAGCGGACCCGCGCCGATCGGTCGGTAGGCCACGCCTTTCAAGGCCAGCGGTATCAGCAGCGGAATAATGAGGGCATTGAAGATCACGGCCGACAGGATCGCACTTTGAGGACTGCGAAGCCCCATGATGTTCAGCGCCTGCAGGGTCGGGATAGTGGTGATGAACAGGGCCGGCACGATCGCGAAATATTTGGCTACGTCATTAGCAATGGAGAACGTCGTCAGTGTACCGCGGGTCATCAGCAACTGCTTGCCGATCTCGACGATCTCGATCAGTTTGGTAGGATCGTTGTCGAGGTCCACCATGTTCCCTGCCTCCTTGGCCGCCTGCGTTCCGCTGTTCATCGCAACGCCCACATCAGCCTGGGCCAGCGCAGGCGCATCATTAGTCCCGTCTCCCATCATCGCCACCAGTTTTCCGCCGGCCTGCTCCTTGCGGATATAGTTCATTTTATCCTCCGGCTTCGCCTCGGCAATAAAGTCGTCCACGCCGGCCTTGTTGGCGATAAATTTGGCCGTGAGCGGGTTGTCACCGGTGACCATCACCGTCTTGACCCCCATTTTCCGCAAACGCTGGAACCGTTCGCTGATGCCCGGCTTGATGATGTCCTGCAGTTCGATCACTCCCAGCACCTCCGAATTCCGGCTTACCACCAGCGGGGTGCCGCCGTTGGAAGAGATGGTCTTCACCTGCTGCTCCGTATCCTCGGGGAAGGTCTTTCCCGCCTTCTTCACCTGGCTTAGGATCGCATCGAAAGCCCCCTTCCGGATGACCATTCCATCCACATCCACCCCGCTGAAGCGCGTCTCGGCGGAGAACGGTACGAACTGAACGGCCCCATTCGCCTGCAATGTGGGCGACTTGATCCCTTTGCTATTGCCCAGCTCGACGATGGATTTCCCTTCGGGTGTCTCATCGGCCACTGAAGCGAGAACGCAAGCCTCGACAAATACCGGCTCGTCGACTTTTCCAGCGGGATAGAAATTGGTGGCCTTCCGGTTGCCGATGGTGATGGTGCCGGTCTTGTCCAGCAGCAGGGTATCCAGGTCGCCGGCCGTCTCCACCGCCTTGCCGCTCTTGGCAATCACATTCGCCCGCAGGGCCCTGTCCATGCCTGCAATCCCGATGGCGTTGAGCAATCCGCCGATGGTGGTTGGTATAAGGCACACATACAGGGAAATGAAGGCCGCTATCGTAATAGGCGTATTCGCATAGTCGGCATAGGGTTTCAGCGTAACGCAAACCAGCAGGAAGATGATCGTGAACGAGGCCAGCAGAATGGTCAGCGCAATCTCATTGGGCGTTTTTTGCCGGCTTGCTCCTTCCACCAACGCGATCATCTTGTCGAGGAAACTTTCGCCCGGATTGGTCGTAACCCGCACTTTGATCCAGTCGCTCAGCACCTTGGTGCCGCCCGTAACAGAATTTCTGTCACCACCCGACTCCCGGATGACAGGCGCCGACTCCCCGGTGATAGCCGATTCGTCGATGGTCGCAATACCTTCGATGATCTCGCCGTCCATGGGAATCACATCTCCCGCTTCGCAAAGAAAGACGTCTCCTTTTTTCAATTTCGAAGACAGCACGACCTCCCACTTGGATTGGCCGTTCGTTTTTGCGTCGCTTATTTTCTTTGCGGGTGTATCCTCCCTGGTTTTGCGAAGACTTTCGGCCTGCGCTTTGCCCCTTGCTTCGGCAATCGCCTCAGCAAAATTGGCAAACAGGACCGTTATCAGCAGGATCAGGAAGATAGCGAAATTATACCCGAAGCTGCCTTGCGCTTTTTCCCCGGCAAGAATCCACACACAGACTGCCGCAAGTACGATCGTCCCCAGGTAGACGGTGAACATGACCGGATTCTTGAGCATCACCGCCGGTTTCAGTTTGATCACCGATTGCTTCAGTGCCTCTTTGACAAGGGGGCCGCTGAGCAGTGTACGAGAATTGTTTTTTGACATATAAATAGTTTATGGAATTTTTCAGTGCATACTAAAATACTCGGCAATGGGGCCCAGCACCAGCGGCGGGAAATACGACAACGCGGTGATGATAATGATCACGGCAAGGGTCATCACCCCAAAAGTCCAGGAATCTACTTTTAGTGTACCCGGGGACTCCGGGATATATTTCTTCTCAGCCAGCAACCCGGCGATCGCCACCGGACCGATGATCGGCAGGAAACGCCCGAGGATCATGGCCAGGCCACCCGTGACGTTCCAGAAGGGATTGTTGTCCGCCAGTCCTTCAAAGCCGCTGCCGTTATTAGCGTTGGTGGAAGTGTACTGGTACAGCATCTCGGAGAAGCCATGATAACCCGGATTGTTGAGCCAGTTGGCCGGCTTCACTGCCCAGTCGGCATTGCCGTGGTGCACGAAATAATAGGCAGCCAGTGCCGTAAACCCTTTGATGATAAAGGCCGACAGCATAGTGACGAGGGCGGCGATCTTCACCTCCCGCGCCTCGACCTTGTGCCCCATGAACTCGGGCGTTCGCCCGATCATCAACCCGGCTATAAAAACCGCTATTATGATGTAGATAAAGTAGTTGAGGATACCCACCCCGCAACCGCCGTAGAAGGCATTGACAAGCATTCCCAGTAACTGCATGAGCCCCGACAACGGCATCGAGCTGTCATGCATGGAATTCACCGACCCGGTGGAGATGACTGTCGTCAGAATGCTCCAATAACCCGAGGCGGCGGGACCGAACCGCACTTCCTTTCCTTCCATGGCCCCCGTAGCCTGTACAACGCCCATTCGCGCGATCTCCGGGTTGCCGCGAATCTCCGCGAGCACGGTCGGCACCATCAGGCAGAGCATACCGGCCGTCATGATCCCAAAGACCACCACGGCGAATTTTTTCCGCCGGATATAATGGCCCATAGCGAAGATCATGGCCACCGGGATCAGCACCTGGGCAATGATCTCTACCATATTGGTGAGATAGTTGGGATTTTCCAGGGGGTGGGCCGAGTTGGCGCCAAACCATCCGCCGCCATTGGTCCCTAAATGTTTGATAGCGATCATCCCCGCAGCCGGACCTCTCGACACCTGGACAGTATCTCCCTGCATTGTGATGACCGTGTCCCTGCCGTCATAGCTCGTCGGCGTGCCGTTGAAGGCAAGGATGACTGCGATGATCAGCGAGATAGGCAGCAGGATACGGGTCATCGTCCGGGTAAAGATCACCCAGAAATTCCCCAAGTTCTTCGTTGTCTTCTCTTTAAGGCCATTGAACAGGGCCACCAGGCAGGCGATGCCCGTAGCCGCGCTGACAAACTGCAGGAAGGTGATCACGAACAGCTGGGTTAAATAGGTAGCCCCCGTTTCGCCGGAATAGTCCTGCAGGTTGCAGTTCACCAGGAAGCTGATCGCCGTATTGAATGTCAGGTCCGGCGTCATATCGGGATTCTTGTCCGGGTTCAATGGCAAATGACCCTGGAATAGGGTAAGCACAAACGCATAGACCAGCCAAAGCAGGTTGATGGTCAGCATGGCCTTCAGGAAATCCTTCCAGTCCATGCCTTTCTTCGGATCGATGCTACAGAGCCTGTAAATAAAACGTTCAAGTGGAATGAAAAAATCAGTAACGGTCTTTTCTCCCGCGAAGACCTTTGCGATATACCTGCCCAGCGGAATGGCCAGTAACAGGGTTATCAGGAAAGAGGCAAAAATGCCTGCGATCTCGGTACTCATATAATGGATGGGTTAGAATTTTTCGGGTTTCAATAAAACATACAACAGGTAGAAAAAAACGGCGATAGCCAGGATGAACAGTATTGTTATCATGATGGTGGCTTTTAGATTTTTTCAAAGAACCCGATCGATTTGAAGAAGATCCAAAAACAGACCAGGCAGACCCCTAACAGAATGATTGCATACATAAATGTTCCATTTTTTCAGTGAAAGATGTTTTTGAGCAGCGCCAGTTTGACCAGAAACAAATAGAGCAGGGACAGTGCCATCAGCCATGCCAATACAATGACGACGATCTCCGCCACCCTTGCCTTTATTTTCCTGGTGTCCATGGCAGTAAATTTTCGGGGTATTGATCCAAAAGAATGCCTAACGGCCGCGACGTCCGACAACGATTATGCCCTGCGCTGATTATCAGGCAATTATCCGAATTTCAGGGGGTGGGGGACAGGTAGAGCCGAAAGGGAAGAAAAACCTATCAATTTGAGAGACCACTCTCAATTTGATCCCGAATGACCTCTCCGATTCGGAAAAAAAACAACAATGATTGAAATTAACTGTGATCAAACGCCAATACACTGATCCTGCTCACTGGAAGAATTGATCTATGTCAGGAGAGTCATTACGAACCGTCTTACTACATTTGCCGGGACCCATTCATATTGCCTGAGCCGGAAATAGAAGAACAAGCCGAACGTTTTTTAGAGTTTATCCGTCAGTCACGCCGCGGAAAGTTCAAGGTCTACATTGGCATGAGCGCCGGCGTCGGCAAAACCTTTCGCATGCTGCTGGAAGCAAAGATCTTGCTTCGAAATGGTGTCGATGTGAAGATCGGATACGTAGAGACCCATGGCCGAAAAGAGACGCACGAACTGCTCGAAGGGTTGCCCGCGATCGCCCGCAAGCATGGCACGGCAGCTGAAGGATCCGGAGATACAATCCTAATGCGACTCCGGAAGAAGCCCTGAAGTTTGTTAAAGGTCTAGCCAATGTAACCTGCCATTCACTCGTCCGGCTTGTGAATCCCAATCGTTTTCGTTAATTTCTTCCTTGAGTGAAATTTCCGCAGGTTCGCCAAACACCCATATCCGGGCGTAGATATGTGCTTTTCCTCTTTTATTATTGCCGTGGCAGCTGCGCTTGAAGAAATCAATACTGAAAGTGTGTGTCGTTCGCATAACCGTTTGTTTGAGGTTGAAAAATGATTTGCCCTTGTTCTGTATCCAGCCGGCTAAGTACATCTTGCAAGGATGCAAAAATTGTTGTAGCGGTTATTTAAGTTAAGCCTTGTACCGATGCAGGAGCAACTCGTGGATCCAGTTGGTGGGATGGTCGGCTATTCTTTGAAGAACGTCTTTAAGCCACGCGTAGGGTTCGATGCCGTGTATTTTGCAGGTGCCGAGTAGACTGCAGAGCATGCCGCTTCTTCTGGCGGCATCGTGCGAGACGGCGAACAGATAATTTTTTCTACCAAGGGCGACCGGCCGGATGCTGGTCTCTACCGGGATGTTGTCGATCTTCAGCCGGCCATCGGTGATGTGGAGCGACAGCCTCCTTGCCAGTCCGCTCGATCTCTAACTATATCCTTTCTCTTTATTTTACAGGGTATTTATATCATTCCAGGGAAGTATCGTAATTCCGTTGCTTCGTTTTTGTATTTGATCTCCACCGTAAACAACGGTTCCTTCTGTTGTGCCGGTAATTTTGTTCCAGAAATCGAAGTTCTTAAAATAGTCGGACGTAACTGTTTTGCCCGATTTAATTTCTACTGGATACAAACTTGTTCCTTTGTCAATTACAATGTCTATCTCATTACCAGTATTATCCCGCCAAAAGTATAAATTGTGTGGTTCGTTATTATTAAAGCGCTCCTTTACCAGTTCATTTATGACAAAGTTTTCGAAGAGACTTCCTTTTTGTGGATGAAGAGGAATTTGGTCTACATGGGCAATTCCTAATAGGGAGCACACCAGGCCTGTATCGTAAAAGTATAGCTTGGGCATTTTTACCAGCCTTTTGTGAAAATTCTGATGATGCGGCTGCAATAAGTATATAATAAAGCTGCTTTGTAAGATGCTTAGCCAGGAAGCAATTGTCTTGCTATCTACACCTGCTTCAATCGCAAGACTACTCATGTTTAATAGCTGCCCAATGCGACCAGCGCAAAGTTTGATGACCTTTTCAAAAGTAGCCAGGTCGCTGATATTTTTAATTTGGCGAACATCCCTTTCGACATAAGTACTTATGTAATTCGGCAGCCACTTGTTGGGCGGTATATTGTTGTCGTATATGGCGGGGTAGCCCCCTTTGAAAATAGCCTCTTCCAACGTCTGCCTTTTTCCCATAAGGGTCTCGGCTTCTTTATTAGAAAACGGCAGAAGGTACATATAGGCAATTCTGCCGGCAAGGCTTTGAGAAATGTTTTCTTGGAGTAAGAAATTGTTTGAGCCGGTTAGAATAAATTGACCCCTCGCGGGATTTTCATCTAATATTTGTTGAAGATAAGAGAATAGTTCAGGGACGCGTTGTGCTTCGTCAAAAATGGCGCCTTCCTGATATATTTCAAGAAATCCCCGTGGATCTTCTGTCATAAATCTTCTGTTATCCGGATTCTCGAACGATACATACCGTTTGCCATTAAAAACATCCCTGGCAAGAGTTGTTTTACCGGATTGTCGGGGGCCGACAATGGCAATAGCTTTAAAGCTTTCGCTCAATTCCTTTACTTGTTTTGCCGCAATTCGAGTAATCATGCGCAAATTTACAATTTCGGAATCAAATTCCTAAACTGTAAATATATTTAATACACATTGCAATACAATACATTATGTTGCCACACCCCCCGCAAATCGCAACGGCCCGCAACCCGGTGTTCAACATAAACCGGGCTTCGACGAAACACCCGCTCGTCTTCCCGGATCAGCATTTCCAGACTGGATACGGGGACTCTTAAGAGACCTAAAAATCGGATTCAGCTGAAGCCCTTTACAGATAAAGGTTTGCATAGGTAGGTTCGAATCCCTCCCTCTCCGCTTGGCCTCATACCAAATTGTCAATCAATTTGCTATGGGGCTTCTTATTGACGCAATTTTCTTCCGAACCTATATAGTATACATATGCGAAATAAAGCCTTCTTGATTTATAAGTAGAGGAAGTAGAGAAAGGCATAACTGCGATAGCTATCAATTCAACTCATTTAAAATGAGGTCTGTCATGTCGAAGCGTGGGAAATCACCCATATTGCTGAGCAAAATAATGACAACGTTTTTATCCGGCTCACGCAGCAATATGTCATGAAAACCAAACTCGATGCCGGGGTGATATTGGATGAGATGTCTATTCGAGGCCGCGAATAAATGCCGGTCAATCATCCAGCCGTACCCATACCAGGCGTTCCATTCGTCCCAGGCCGCACGGGGCTTGAATAGCTCATCCATCATTTGCTTTGGCAGCAGGGTGTTAGCTGACAAAGCATTGGCCCAACGCAAAAGATCCTCAGCGGAAGACGTAATACCGCCGGCGCCAACCACGTTCTGAACAGGATAAGGGTTTTCGGGTTGGCCACCCGAATATGCTTTGGCAATGTTGGTCGTGTCGCCAGATACAAAAAAGGAACTGCTCATTCCTAAAGGAACAAAGATACGTTCAGCCAGAGCCTGCGCATATTTTTTCCCCGTTACCTTCTCGATGATATCTGCCAGAACGACAAACCCGGAATTAGTATAGTGGAAACGAGTACCTGGTTCGAATTCCAGCGAATCGCTGCAAAACAGAAAAACGAGCTCATCAGGCGTGTATCTGCGCGCCACTATTTTCGCCAAAACTTCTTCACTATCGGTATAATTGGGAATGCCGGATTGATGAGTCATTAGTTGCCGGATCGTAACCTTTCCGTTTCTGAAACCCGGGAGAAACTTACCCGCGCTATCATCTACACTCAGCTTTCCTTCATTCACCAACTGCATGACCAGCATTGCGGTGAACTGCTTGGAGGTGGAACCGATTCGAAATTGAGTGGCTGTCGTATTCGGACGATTAACCGCTGGATCGGCCAAGCCAAACCCCTTCTCGTAAATCACCTTCCCCTCATATTGCACCAAAGCTGATCCATTGAATTGGCCTTTTGTATGATAAAAGTTCATGATAGTGTCTATGAGAGCACCCTTGTCCCTCTTATATTTTCGCAGCAAAGGCTCGAGCAACTTCTTATAATTCAGGGTGGCATTGTTGGATTGGATTACCCGGATAGCGGAGTCCACGTTGAATTCGGCTTCGATCAAATTGTAGTTGGTCCAGAACCGGTCAGCGGTATCAGATCGATCGGGGCTGTCGCGTGTATCATTGAGTATTTTGGCTTGCCCCTCGATACTGGTTTGCTCCTTCAAGCTTTCCTCCCCGGGGATCGGCTGCACATTAACAGTATCGACGCCGGTTATCAGATAATTGGTCCGAACGCTCAACGGATTTAGCAAATAGTGCCTGTCACCGCCCGCAATATAATAATCGATGGACTTGGTGCAATGGCTCAGGTAATACCTTGAACCGTTCTTCCGGTAGGTGATACTAGTCGTATCTGACAATACCTTTATCGAAATATGAAACATGTTGAACACCAGATGCTCGAGCCGGCTCCATTCATCATAATATTTTAAGCCTTGCAGATTCCGCTTCTGGTCCAATTCCAGGAATGCAAGGTCGTCGGCCTCAATATAGAGGCGACCGTCAGTCAGCGACTTCTTAACACCCGGCTTTTCTTCGAAGGTGATCAAGAAGGCATCTTTTCCGTTATAGTCTACCAGCCCTTTGTATTTGAAAAGATATTCCTTTGCCGCTTCCTTCTGAAACAGTTCCCATTTATCGAGATGGCGGCTGAAGTCGAAACTCATAATCCCACTCGGCTTATATCCCACATTGACCTGGTCGCTGCCGTTAAAAGCGGTGAGATCTTTATCCATTCGTGATTTCACAAGATGGAATTGGTTGTTCTTCCCTCGATAGCCATCGATGTGGATATTGAATACCGCCTCTGAGAGGTCTACGATCTTTGCGTCTTTTGTCCCGTCGAGTCGATAAAAGCCTGTTAGGCAAAATGGTGAGTCAGGATAATTTGCAGGGATCTTTTCTATGGCTTTCCGGATCAACTCCAGGGGGTTTGGCGGTTTTACCTCAACTTCTTTCAATTGACCAGGGGATTCTTTAAGTTCTATTTTCCGCTCCCCTGTGTCTGCAGTCCGCACCGGCAGGATTATGGGCGTAAAGCCAATATGGGTCACAGACAGGCTATCGTCTTTTGCAGCAGCGGGTATTCTAAATAGGAATTGCCCTTTTTCATTGGTCATTGTCGCGATCGCTTTTCCCGTCAGACCAATGGAAGCATAAGGTATGGGTTCACCGGAAGCGGCGTCACGGACGATTCCCCGGATTTTAATTACCATTGGGTCCTGGCAGCGACCCGTCGTTGCCGATAAAAGCATCAGTACGGAAGCGACTAACGGAATGTAACGCATACCACAAGGAATGCAATTCCCGCAATGTAAGTTGCCTGTCTGCGAAGTTTTACAACATTTTAACTTTTTTGCACTTCCTGCCATCAGAAATTCTTCCGTTGGGAACTCTCATTTTTTGGCAAACAGCAGGTTGTTTACTGAAAGCAATATGGCTTCTGCCGAAAAAGGGGATTTTCCCAATGAGGGACCTATTGGGGACCTGTAACAGATGAGTTTCCTGAAACCCGCTAGAGATAAGAACTTTAGTGAGTAAGTTCGAATCCCTCCCTCTCCGCTACGATTATTTTCAAACGCCTTCAAGGGCTCGTAAGACGCTGGGTCTACGGGCCCTTTTGAATTTTTCCACTCAAAGTTGAATCAAAGGAATTCAAGGTTCAAGGAGCCTGATTAGGTGCCCTCTTCCGCACCTCAACTTTGAGGCGCCGAATCGCCTGAAAGGCCCTCCCAGCCCGCGATTCCCGACAATCGACCGCTTTCGGTGACGGACGTAAAAAACCGATTCACGAACCAAATAAACAGTGGAAAATGGAACATCGTATGAGCATCCTCTTCTACGCTAGAATATCCAAAAAGAACAGTGATGGCCTGGTACCCATCTGCATCCGGATCACCATCAGTGGCCGTCGGCTGGACCAAAGCGTCCAAAGACTCGTCAACCCATCGCAATGATCAGCCACTGCCGGGCGGTTGAAAGGAAACACCAACCAAGTGTGCCAGCTAAATCTCTACCTCGACACCCTATCGGCCAAGGTCTTGCAAATGGAATGTGACATGGTGATGGATGGTGTTGCTGTAAATTTCTCAAATTTTCGTGAAAAATGGCTCGGGCTAACAGAGCCGGCGCGGATGCTGTTAGACGTGTTTCAACAGCATAACGACCAAATGGCCGCGCTATTCCGGACGGGTAAGGATTTTTGCCCAGCTACGCTGGACCGCTACTACACCAGCCAAACTTGTTCATGCAAACATGCCGCCGAAACTGTGGAATATACCAGTCCTTGGCCTTGCCGGATTCTTTATTTCCGCCATACTGGGAATACGTGTTGTCCTTTCTATCGTGAGAAAAGCCAAACCTCAGGGGTGAATTCGCTGCTCATTGCTAAAAAATAAAAGACATGGAAACAGAGCTGCCGGTACTACTGAAAAGACCGTGGTTGGATGGACACTGGCCACTGAAAAATAAGGCCGCCGCCACCCGGCGACGACCTGGTCTTTCAGGAATGAAAATTAGTACGGCTTAATAATTTGGCCGGTGCCCGCACCGAAAATGCTTTTCCGAAACGCAAACTCAAGCTGCTTCATAGTTACTGGCACCTCTCCTGGAAAATACGGAAAATATTGAGGAGAACTTTCTAAAACGGTTGGACTGACAGCGTTGATACGTATCCTGTTCTCCAGTTCGATAGCGGCGCCCCTGACAAATCCCTCTACCGCCGCATTTGCAGCCGACGCGTTGGCGAAATTCTTCTGTGGCTCATGTGTCAAAGCGCCCGTGATCAGGGTAAATGAGCCATTCGGATTGATGTAGTGCTGGCCTGTCAGCACCAGATTGATCTGCCCCATCATTTTGCCATCCACACCCTGACGAAACTCCTTATCGGTTAGGTTCTTCCATGGCCCGACATACGTAGGACCAGCGGTCGAGACCAGCGCATCGAAGGAGCCGATCCTTTTATACATATCCTCAATGGATGCAGGGTATGTAATATCGACTTGGATATCGCTGCGACTGCGGCTTGCACGTACAACTTCATGATCCTGCTCAAATGCCTGGGATAGGTAAGTTCCCATAGTGCCTGCGGCACCAATAATCACGATCTTCATCTTTGTTTTAATTTATTGATTACGTAAAAAGTATGCGAAACAAATAATAGAAAGGGATAAATAGCGATGCTTCAACCTAATTTCGAGTCCGTGAAAGGATCAGGCTAAGGCCCAGCATTCTGTTGTATCGCTTTATATCGCTGGAAATCGAAACTAGTCCATAACCGTATCGCACATCGGCAGTCAGGACCGTCCTTTTCAGATTGAAATTATAGCCACCTCCGATCAGCGCGCCGAAATCCCAATGGTGAAACTCCCCCGGCGAGTTGCCGAATGAAATGGCGGTAGATGTTGCTGGAGTATTCTCACCGGCAGCCGTTTTGATGCGGCCCCCAAGGATATAGCCTGCGTAGACGCCCGAATTGACATATGCCCGCTTAAAGTACATGCGAAATAGGACCGGAGCATCGACGGAATATAATCGGGTTGTCAATTTGGTATCTGTAAGTTGGTTTTTCGCCAAAAGGTTTCCGCCCTTAATGGAAAATGCTACTCCCTTTACAAGGGAAAACCTGGCAGAGATCGGTGACTCGCAATATCCTCCTACCTGAATGCCCGTATAATTGTATTTATAAGGGCGCAAAGCGGCATTGAGGCTTCCATAGTTGAAGTTTGTCGTCGTGGAAATGATCGAATCGGAAAAACGATTGGTTTGTCCAAACGAATATCTCGTTCCTGTTAGAAGTAAAAACATCAGTCCGAAGGACGTGAGCAGCTTTTTTAGTATATGTTTCATAATAATTAGAATTCTTCTTCAATTAATTGTTTGTTTACCATGATTCCGGTGGTAGTGCCCATTGCAACGGCGTTCGCCACTGTTCGGATCTTGCTCGCATTATCGCCGCAGGCAAAGACGCCGGGGACGGTTGTCTTTTGAGCACTGTCAGTCTTGATGTAGCCCTCTTCCGTCAAAGAGCAGCCTAGTATCAGTGGTATTGTCGAGCGTTGAACGAAAGGTAGTTTAGCGTAAAGCACGTCGGCGGCTTCCTGGGACCCATCTTCCAAGATCAAGTTATATATATAGCCTTCAAGATGCTCCAGCTTCGATAGCCGGGTTTCGACAATCTTTATGTTATTTTGCCGCAACTTTATCAGCTGGCTTTCGCGGAGCGTTGACAGCCCGTTCGTGTAAACTGTAAGATCGTCTGTCCAATTGGATAAAAGAGCAGACATTTCATAAGCCAGATCGCCATTGGCAAGCAATCCAGTCTTCTGCTGCCTGACTTCGTATCCATGGCAGTAGGGACAGTGAAGAACGGATATCCCCCAGCTTTCTGCAAACCCGGGGATTGCGGGCAGGATGTCTTTTATTCCCGTAGCGAGCACTAATTTTTTTCCCTTAAAAGTTTCGCCGGTTTCCACCATTACTTCGAATCCTTCCTTCGTCGTTCCGGCTGCGGTGGCCATGCCGTTAAAAAAGGCGACGCTGCCGTATGTTTGCACCTGTCTTTTTGCAACACCTGTGATCTCCCGGGGAGTCTTGCCGTCCTGGGTTAGAAAATTATGGGAATAGGGCGTTTGCTTGTTGCAAGGGTCGCCATTATCTACCACCAACACGCTTCTTAAGGCTCTGCCGAGCGCCATGGCTGCACCAAGTCCAGCGTAACTGCCACCGATGATTATGACGTCATAAAAATCTTCAAGAATCATTGTAAATCTTTTAAAATTGTAAATTTGCCGGATTGCATAATACCCTGGCTATCGCCTTCGGGAAACCATTTTAATGAAATACTCCAGGCCAGGCATGGCTATGAACGTCATCCATGGCACTAGAGAAATGGTTAATATGAACGTCCTTAAGAGGAGCGGATACCTGGCCAGGTCCTTACCGAAGCAATAGAGTAGTACAGTAATGGACGGATAGATTGCTACCCAAATTCTAAGGGTGGCTAATAGCCGAACTTTTGTCTTCATTTAATTTGTGCTTTTTCAACACAAAAGTATTTCGCCTTTGCGGGGTGTTGGTAGGACAAAAGTGTAATAGGACTGGACGATTTTGAAACAGATCGGCTTTACTTAGCTCTTTTGCGGAAGGAATCAGGCGAATCGCCCGTGTGTTTTTTGAAGAACCGGATAAAATAGGAAGGGTCCTCAAATCCTAAATCCCATGCTATCTCCTTGATTTGATTCGGCGTAGCGAGCAAATATCTTTTAGCTTCCAGGACGATCTGCTCATTGATCAGGTCACTTGCCGTCTTTCCAACGGAAGATTTTGTGATTGCATTTAGCTGGTACGTTGAGAGGTTTAACATACTGGCATATCGGGATACATTTTTTATCTCTTTGATGTTTACTTCCAGCAGCCTGCAAAAATCTTCATAGCGGTCCTGTGTGTAGTCACTAGCGGCGTCGGGGCGCGGGCCTTCATTCTTACTTTGACGTAGATATTCTATAAAGAAAAGGTCCAAATGTGCTTTGATGGCGTCCAGATATCCGCCCCGCTTTTCATTATATTCATGGAGAATGTGTGATAGGATTGAAAGCAGCTTTTTCGTACCGGGATTGTCCGCACGGCAGTGGTTCTTTCGGGTTGCTTTTCTCCATCTGTGCTCGGCATTGGTGCTTTCCGGCTGATAAAATGAGGAGTCGAATTCCAGGATATATCCTTTGCTGTCGGCCGAAAGCTGGAGCTGATGGACTTGACCGGGTCGTAGGATAAAAAGAGCATTGCCCTCGATTTTATAATTGTTGAAATCAATCTCATGATCTCCAGTGCCGTGTTCAATGCCAAGGATGAAATAGAAATCATGCTTGTGAAGTTGGTGCTTCAATTCTTTACCATTAATCACGACGCTCAAATCCCTTACGCTTATGCGGCCGGGGGTGGAAGGTTGTTTAGATGTTGGGGCGATGCGCCGGATCGGGATTGGCTCCATGGAGAATGAGATTGTGCAAAATTCGCTATAGGACGTTTGTAAAGTTACGCATAAGAATTTAAATTAAATATAATTGACATATGTTTGCTGCAGTTGAACCAGGTTGCCAAAATCTTTTCCAGGGACCTATTAGAGACCCAAAGATCGGATTCTACTGAAACCCGCTACAGACAAGAATTTGGACAGGTAGGTTCAACACCCTCCCTCTCCGCAAGACAAATCCTTTTAAGCCACCTCCTGTCTCCCACACCGCCGAAATTTCTATAGGCATTGCATTTGTCTATTCGTTTCCAATGTAGCAGCCTCTCACGGATTGCAATTGTCGCAATATTGCGGCTGCTCCCTGCCGGAAACTTCCCGCTGCTCCCGGTATCCGCATCGACGGCAATCGTAAATGTAGGATTGGATCGACCGGGTAGGCCAGCCACAGCGCTCACAAGCCAGGCCCGGTATTGCCTGCGTACTGCCAAAGCCCGGACAGCTACAGCGTGGACAAAGAGATCTGACTTTTTCAATTAACTTCTTCGTGACCTTTTCGATGAAGCTCAAGCGGGTGGGGTTGTACATCGCCCGCATATCCGTTTCCACAAAGGCGCTGTCGTTTACAGCACATAGCTGCCGGAAATGCCGCATCAACGTGTCCACATCGGTAATTCCCTTGACGATTGTTTCACGATCGTCTTTTGACGCCCGAAGGATCAAGGCATGGGAAGGGAACAGGTGCCGCCCGGCAAAGTCCAGCAATTGCTCGTCGTTGCAAACCACCGCCCCGCCAAAATTGGTGTCCGTGCTGGTCTCCCGGGCTACAATTTCCAGGTCATTCAACCGGTCTCTCATCAGAACGATTTCTTCATCGGCATAACTGAAAAACACCACAGGGTGCATCCCAAAGGAACCTTCGCTGGCTACCGCCAGATCGCCACCGCACAGGTCCATCGCCAGCATACACTTCTTCCTCGCTGCCGTCACCGGGTCATCCTTCCGTTCGATCTCCCCAGTAAAGGTTCCCAATTGATCCGTATCGAGGCCGATGGTGGGGCTGCACACTACGCCCAAGGCCTCCGCCAGCAGCGGCGCCATGACACGCTCCTTGCCATGTTGGGTGGCAATCAACAGTTTTCGACCGGTGAACATCTTGTCTGTTTGGTGAAGAACAAAGGAGACTATTGTCCAATCCGGGGAGTTGTATTGACCTCGATGTGCGCATTCAATACCGTATGGGTCTGGCCACTCCGCTTCATTTTCACGATGGCCTCCCTCAGTGTTGCCTGTAAGGCCATGATCCGCCTTTCGGAATGCTCGATATCCTCCTCGGTCTCGTGAATCGTCCGGATCTTGTTTTCGTGAAAGGCGATTTTGGTGTTGACAATAGCCGTTAACAGTAGCTCTGCTTCTTCTACGGTGAATGTGCCGCTGATCAGTTTTATTTCCATGTCGTTTGATTTAATTGGGTGGGATGCATTATTGACCCTGGGCGGCCGTGTACCCGGGTTGCCCGTCGAAATGGTAAAGATTTTCCGTTTTCAGAATATCCAGGTTGGCGACGTTCAACTGCTGCAAAAGCTTGACCACCTGTTGATACGGGAAGCCGATCATGGACTCGCCAGTTTTGAACCGGCACCTCCAGTGGTCGGTGCAAAAGGTCTCGGGAAAGCCATCGGGCCACACTTTGGTCCCGCGGTTGGTGATCATCTGCAACTGGAGAAGCAGGTGTTCAGACGCTCGTGACACCGCTTTGGCCAAATCGTCCGGGCTGATTCCGGAAGCCTGCAGGAAAACATCCACCCCTGCGAGTTCCTTTTTGGCGGCGGGACGGGCAGCCGGACGGTTGACGAAGGTGGAAAGGGCATTGGTAAATGCCACCGGCTTGAGTAAAGAAGGTGTCTTGCCCAACCGATCGATCACCGCTTGAGCGAAATCGGCGGTACCTCTTCTTTCCGTTGAAACCCCTTCCTTAAAAATGTCATACGTGTGAATACCGTCTTCCAGTGTCTTTAGCCAGGCATTTTGAATCCGGCCGGCCACATCTTGTTGCCCTATGTGGACAAGCATTTGCACCGCACCCAACAACAATCCCGAGGGGTTAGCCATATTCATCCCCGCGATGCGTGGCGCGGAACCATGGATAGCCTCGAACATCGCAAAACCTTCACCGATATTGGCGCTGCCGGCGAGCCCGACCGATCCGGTTATCTGGGCCGCCACGTCGCTGAGGATGTCCCCGTACAAATTCGGCATGACGATAACATCGAAGACCTCCGGCGTGTCGGCCAGTTTTGCGGCCCCGATATCCACGATCCAATGCTCCTTTTGGATCTCGGGATATTCTGCGCCAATTTCATCAAACACGCGGTGAAACAACCCGTCGGTCATTTTCATGATATTATCCTTCGTGAAGCAGGTCACCTTCTTTCGGCCATAGGCTTTCGCATACTCGAAGGCATAACGAACGATTTTTTCGGTGCCTGGCCGTGAGATCAGCTTCAGGCATTGGTACACCTCCTCGGATTGACGGTGTTCGATGCCCCCGTACAAATCCTCTTCATTTTCCCGGATGATGACCACGTCCATCACGGGATGTTTTGTCTTGACAAAGGGGTGATACGATACGCAAGGCCGGACATTGGCATAAAGACCCAATACTTTCCGGGTCGTCACGTTCAGGCTTTTAAAACCGCCGCCCTGGGGCGTGGTGATCGGCGCTTTTAGAAACACCTTCGTCCGGCGGAGCGAGTCCCAGGCCTTCGGCTCGATGCCGGCGGAATTTCCCCTGAGGTACACTTTCTCCCCGATCTCGATTTCTTCGATGTCAAGTTCAGCGCCTGCAGCGTGTAGTATTTTCAGGGTGGCGTCCATGATTTCGGGGCCGATGCCGTCACCCCTTGCAATGGTGATTTTTGTCATTTCGTAAAAGTTTGGATCACAAAAATGCAGGAATTATTTATATACATTCATATATCTTTGGCATCGATTCCATAACATTTTTTTATGCATTACACGTTTAATCAACTGAGAATATACCGGGCTGTGGTTGAAAACAAGAGCGTCACCAAGGCCGCCGAGGAATTGCACATGACACAGCCGGCAGTATCGGTCCAGCTCCGCAATCTGCAGGATCAATTCGCCATCCCGCTTACGGAAGTTATCGGGCGACAGCTGTACGTAACGGAGTTTGGCCGGGAGCTTTATCATATGGCCGGTATCATCATGCAACAGGTGGATGAGATCAATTATCGCGCGCAAAGCTTTGAAGGATTATTGTCGGGGAAACTTAAGATTTCGGTAGCCTCCACCGGGAAATACGTAATGCCCTACTACCTTAAAGATTTCTTGAAAGCCCATCCGGCAATTGACCTAATTATGGATGTCACCAATAAATCCAAAGTCATCGAAAGCCTTGAAGACAACGAAGTGGATTTTTCCCTCGTATCGGTGATGCCCCAGGCACTGGACTTGCACCAGGAAGTGCTGCTGCCGAATAAGTTATATTTAGCCGGCGCAGTAGACAGCAATATTAAAACTACACGGAGAACAAATAAGTCGGTGTTCGATGGGCTGCCCCTTATCTTCCGCGAAGAAGGTTCGGGCACCCGGGTTCTGATGCAGCAATACTTTCAAAAGGCGGGAATCGTACCTAAGGTGCGTATGGAACTGACCTCGAACGAAGCCGTAAAGCAGGCCGTCATGGCGGGCCTGGGGTATTCGATCCAATCTATCCTCAGTATGAAAAATGAATTGAAGAACGGCGAGATAAGAATTATTCCCGTCAAGGAATTGCCGCTTCTTGAACACTGGCGTCTGGTATGGCGGCGTTCGAAGAAAATGTCAGTCGTGGCAACCGCCTTCCTGGAACATATTCAGAAAAATAAGCAAAAGATCTATGCTGCTCATTTTTCCTGGATTGAACGGTATTGACTTCAGGATAGTGCATCGACCCATGAATATCCCGCCAATTGTCAATGGCAGGGCTGGAGGAGGAATTGCTACAGCCGGTCACAGTATTGGCGGGCCAGATGTAAATAGGCATTTGCCCTGTCAACCCATTGCCCGTCCTTCCGGTAAGCAGGCTCTGCTATATGCCTCACAACAAGAAAAGCCCGTAGGCAGGCCTTCCGGAGTTTGTAGAAGGTAATCAGCGATTCGTCTATCCGATCTGACGTCAGCGACGCATACATTTCGAAAAATACTTTCCCTATGGAGGGATCTCCCATCATTTCACACTCCATGGCCAAAAAGGACAGTTCTTCAGCGGTATCCTGTATTCTCAGATCCCGGCTGAATTCCAGGCAATCGATGATAGCGGGGACGGGGAAAAGGCAGATATGCTCCGGCCGGAGGTCGCCATGCGTCTCTTTGATCTTTCCGCTCAGAACCCGATTATCCAGCAAAGAGGCATGTTCGGTAAGGAATCTCAGCAGACCGGCTATCAACACGCTGACCAATGGTATAGGCAGATGATAAGCAGGATCGATCAATTCTCTGTAAAGGCTATAGATCTCCCCCCTGAGTCTTGCCCTGTACCGGCGGGGATCTACATGAATACCCGGCAAGCTATTGTAAAATTCAGCCAGCAAAGCCGCTGCCGGCTTCACCCGGTCTTTGGTGACCGTATGATGCCGGATACCATACTCTAACATGCTGTCCTCCGGCAATCGTTTCATCCTGACAAGCCAATCCACGACCCTGCCTCTTCCCTTTAGTGTCAACCTCCCGTTCTCCCCGACGGTAAGAGGCACAATGCCCAGGTAAATATCCCTGGCAAGCCGTTTATTCAGGCGGACCTCCTCCCGGCAATTTCTGAGCCTTGATTTCAATATACTGAGATCCAGGAAGCGGTATTTTACAGGCTTTTTCAACTTATAAACGAATTCTCCCGCCAGGAAAACCCATGACATATGCGTCTCCTTTGTTTCGACGCTGTGCACTGGATGAGGATAAGCAACGGATTGCTTCAAAAAAGCGACTTTTTCGCCAAGAGGCAAAGTAATTTCCGGAGGCGGAGCTGCTATGATCTTTTTCATCCTTAGCTTCCTATTTAGTCTTCCAACAAACCGGTAATGGACCCGCCTTCATCCAGTCGTCTGATCGCTTCGGCAAAAAGTGGCGCCACACTCAATATTTTCACCTTTTGCTTCACTTGTGTATTTTCCAACCGGAACGGCGGTATCGTATTCGTGATTACAATTTGATCCAGGCCCTCCTCCCCCAGGGTCTTATCCGGCTGACCCGTGAAAATGCCGTGGGTAGCAACGGCTACGACCTTTTTCGCTCCTTGTCGCTTACAGGCGGCGGCTGAACGCGCGAGCGTCCCGCCCGTGCTCACCAGGTCATCGATAATGACTACCGTTTTACCTTTCACATCACCGACAACGGCTTCTCCCCACACTTCTCCGCTGCTCCGGTATTTCTCCATGAATGCCACCCGCAGGTCTTTGTGCAGACGTTTGCTTACTAATCGCTGGAATTGTTCGGCTCGCTTGATCCCGCCAATATCGGGCGACATGATAACGATCTCATCATTTTCTATTTGCGGGATTAGGAAATCGGCGAATACTTTTTGGGCTTCCAGGTGCTCAGATGGGATACGAAAGGCGTTTTGAAAAGCCTGGATATTATGAACATCAATGGTAACAATGCGGTCTGTCCCGGCCGCTTCGAACAGCTGCGCCACATACCGGGTGGTTATGGGATCCCGCGGCTTTGTTTTCCGGTCCTTCCGGGCATAACACAAATAGGGAACTATCGCTGTAACGTGCTTCGCCGAAGCATCTTTCAGGGCGGAAATAAAAAATAACAGGCGGCAAAGTTTGTCATTGACGCTTCTGGTTTTATCACTATAAAGAGACTGGATCACAAATACATTCCGGCCCCGCACATTCTCCAAAGGTCTGCACTTATTTTCGCCGTCCTCAAATTCAACTTCCTCATGTTCACCCAGGGACATATCCAACTCCAGGGCCACCGCTTCCCCAAAATCACGGCTGCTGTTCAACGCAAATAATATCATATTCGTTCATTTAACCAATTACCCGATAAAGGGAAAACAAATGAAAATTAGCATAAATAGCAACCTTTTAATTTGAGATTCGTCAAGGGCGACAGTGACAGTGGTCATGCCACCCGATCCGGGGTCCTTACCAAAATTTGTTTACATTTAAGTTTCAACCAGTTTAGCATGTGGTACCCCTTCCTGAACATCTTTTTCTTTGTCTTTCACACCATCTTTACCCTGTTTAATTGTACAGGATGGATATTCCGGGCAACCAGGAAATGGCATCTTCTTACCCTCCTGTTAACCGCCTGCTCCTGGTTCATACTGGGTATCTGGTACGGCTGGGGATATTGCGTATGTACAGACTGGCATTGGATGATACGCCGACGCCTGGGATACCATGATCAAAGTCGATCGTACATCCACTTCCTCCTGCTGAAACTTACCGGCGTCAATTTCAATCCGCGTTTAGTGGAACAGATGACTCTCCTGGTGTTCCTGATAAGCTTCGTACTCAGTATATGGCTGAACATAAGGGACTGGCGGAAGGGTCATAAAATCAGATAACAAAACACAAACGGCGCGGAACCCAATAACGTATCGAAACGGTCCAGCATGCCGCCATGTCCCGGTAGAATTGTCCCTGAATCTTTGAGATTCAGGCTTCTTTTCATCATCGATTTTATGAGATCGCCGAATGTTCCCATAACAACTATTATCAGCGCCATGATCATCCAGGCCGTTGCATCCGGAATCGCTGCGTAACGGGAAAGAATGTAAGCAACAAACAGAGCGCAGACAGCGCCTCCAAGGCTTCCTTCCCAGGTCTTTTTTGGTGAAATGCGTCTAAACAAAGCATGAGTGCCAAATGCCTTACCTATGAAATACGCTCCGGAATCACTAGCCCAAAGAAGGAAGAAGTATCCAACAACTATCCTGGAATGATAGATCCCGGATTCGGCCGGAAAGAAGGCTATCCCAATAAAAAAACACAGGGGAATGGTTATACAAAGAATGCCTAAAAAGGTGAAGGCTAAATTGTGAAAGGGATTCTTTCCCTGCCGGAAGAGTTCAGAAATAAAAATACCGAAAGCGGCAGGAATATTAATAATTAAGATCTTCGGTCCGCATATTCTACTCATAACCAGGAAGCAGGTAAGCAGCGTGCTTGTGGACAATATAAGGCCGGAAGATTTTCTCGGCGACAGACCGGCATTATGAAACAATCGGTAAAACTCCCCTAAACTGAGCAGATCGATCACCAGCATCAAAAAAATAAAACTATAAGCGTTCCAACATACTGCAGCCGTAATGAGGAGCCCTAAAATGCCTCCGGTGATTGTCCGTTGCGTTAGATTATTCATAACCGCTTTCAAGCCTCCTCTGCAAAAACCCCAAGGTAAGCGAATATTCATACGGGCTCTATGAGGGTGATCAATATACCGGTTGACCACAATCATCATAAACAAAAGAAAGGAATCAGCTACTTTTGAGACATGGTACAATTTTCCATCAGCGGAAGCTATACGGATCTCTACGAGCTAACGATGGGGGAAGTGTATTTCCTGGAAGGCAGAAAAGATGATCCTGCCAATTTTGACTATTTCTTCCGGAAAATACCCAATGGCGGCGGATACGTGTTGTTTTCGGGGCTGCATGACCTCCTGGAAATTCTGGAGACCCTGCATTTCACCGATGCGGATATCGCCTTCCTCCAAAAGCTGCATTTCCGACCGGCCTATATCGATTTCCTGCGAGGCTTTCGATTTCGCGGCTCCGTATATTCTGTTCAGGAAGGCGAAGTCGTATTTCCCAACAGCCCCCTGCTTCGCGTCGAAGGGACCCTGTTCGAAACGCAACTGGTAGAAACCTTGCTGCTCAATCTATTGAACTTCGAATCGCTGATAGCCACGAAAGCTTCCCGTATGCGGCTGGTGGCGGGCAACCGTCTGTTAAGTGATTTTGGCCTGCGCAGGGCCCATGGCCCGGGAGGAGTGCTGGCTGCGCGAGCCGCGATTGTGGGCGGTTTTGACAGCACCAGCAATGTGTACGCCGCCGGGCTATATCAAGCAGAGGCTGCCGGGACCATGGCGCATTCTTTTGTTGAAAGCTATGATTCGGAAATAGAGGCTTTCCGCGCCTTTGCCAGGTCACGCCCGGACAACTGCATATTCCTGGTAGACACCTACAATACCCTCCAAAGCGGGCTGCCCAATGCCATAATAGTAGCAAAGGAAATGGAAAGGGAGGGACACCGGGCTGCCGGCATCCGTCTCGACAGTGGCGACCTCGCCTGGCTGTCAAAAAATGCCCGGGCCCTGCTGGACAGGGAAGGTCTCTCCTACATGAAGATCGTCGCATCCAACCAACTGGATGAATACGTGATCAGGAGCCTGCTGGAACAGGGAGCGCCCATCGACATCTTCGGCGTGGGCACCCGGCTGGTGACGGGCCAGCCCGATGCCGCCCTGGATGGCGTATACAAGCTGTCTATGGCTGCCGGTAAGCCGCGACTGAAATTATCCGAAAGTATACAAAAACTAACATTGCCCGGCATTAAACAGGTCATGCGGGCGATGAAGGAGAACGGGGAGTTTTTCGGGGCCGATGCGATCCTGTTAACCGGAGAAGAAGAACCAGGCATGATCTATGATCCGTTCGAGGCGGACAAATCCCTGGCCATCGGGGAATATATCCGGGAACCGTTGCTGCAAAAGGTCATGGGAGAGGGAAAACGGTTGGCGCCGGCGCCTGCTCTGCATGAAATGGCCGCCTATGCCTCCGGGCGGTTAGCGCTGTTACCGCAAGAATACAAACGGTTTGAAAATCCGCACCAGTACAAGACGGGTATCAGTAAAAAACTGATGGAGCTAAGGAATGACCTCAGAGATCAGCATAAAACAGGGAAAAAATGAATGCCCTTATACTGGTGGATATCCAGAACGATTTTTTGAAGGGCGGTCCCTTGGCCGTTCCCGATGCCGACGCCATCGTACCACTGGTGAATCATCTGCAGGATCACTTCGACCTGGTGGTTGCCACGCAGGACTGGCATCCTTCCGGTCACCGAAGCTTCGCCTCTGGCCACCCGGGAAAAAAGCCATTTGAAGTCGTCAACCTGAACGGCCTCCCTCAAACCCTCTGGCCTGACCACTGCGTACAAGGTACCCGAGGCGCCGGATTCCCTGCCCGCCTTAACATGAATAAACCGGAGGCCATTTTCCGGAAAGGCGCGAATCCCGAAATTGACAGCTACAGTGGTTTCTATGACAACGGCCATCGCAAGTCAACAGGTCTGGCAGGCTATCTTCGGGATAGAAGCGTGGATACCATTTACCTGGCGGGCCTCGCTGGCGATATCTGCGTATATTACACCGCCTTGGATAGCCTGAAGGCGGCCTTTTCCACCTTTATTATCGAAGATGCCACCCGGCCGCTAAACCGGGAGAATTTCGAAAAAGTTATGCTTGATTTCCAGGCAAGAGGCGGAAAGCTCATCCAAAGCGGAGCTCTCGCGGGAATCACATAGAAAAAAGGCAGGCTCGAAAGCCTGCCCTCGATCGACGTTAATAGTTTTACGGTCTTTTGCAACCGCTATTCTAGCAGCGTCTGCCTTATCCGACTGTTGTCCTGGTCAAGGTAACAGTTTTTATACTGCGTTTCGGTCGGTTAGTTTACTGCCTTTTAAAACAGTTATATCTATCTTCCTGCTTGACCGATCTCCTTCGGATAATATTAGAACGAAGATACCATCTTCTCCCTGGGGAAAGCAATGACGGCCGTCAACAAAAATAATGATCGTGGTCACCGGTGAAATGCCCCTACTGACTAATCGGGTTGTAACTTCAAGAAACCTGGAAGAATCAGTCAAACTGACCCTGGTACAATTCATAATATCTTCCCTTTTGCTGGATCAAGGCCGAATGGGTGCCCCGTTCTATAATTTCCCCTTTTTCCAAAACCAGGATCTCATCTGCATTGCGCACGGTAGAGAGGCGATGGGCAATGACAAAGCTGGTACGTCCCTTCATGAGCTGGTCCATGCCCGCCTGGATGGCGATCTCCGTCCGCGTATCGATGGAACTTGTAGCTTCATCCAAAATGAGTAGAGCAGGCGCTGCCACCGTTGCCCGGGCAATATTCAATAATTGCCGCTGCCCCTGACTCAGGTTGTTGCCGTCCCTCTCCAACACGGTTTTATAGCCGCGGGGCAGTCTTCGGATAAAGGAATGGGCATTGGCCAGGGTAGCAGCCGCTATGACCTCCTCATCGGTGGCGTCCAGGCGGCCATACCGGATATTTTCCATTACCGTTCCCGTGAACAGATGCGTGTCCTGCAACACGATTGCCATCAGGTGGCGCAGGTCCTCTCTTCGCAGATCCCTGATATCCATGCCGTCGATCCGTATGTTCCCCGATTGAATATCGTAGAATCTCGGAAGGAGGTTCATAATGGTCGTTTTACCTGCACCTGTGGAACCTACCAGGGCGATCTTTTGCCCGGGATCGGCCCGGAAGGTGATATCCTTCAGGATGGGTTGCCCGTCCACATATCCGAAATTGACATGCTCGAATACCACTTCCCCCCTGATCTCACCGGGCTGTATGGCTTCTGCCTTGTCCGCGGGCTCCGGTTGCTCATCGATGATCTGGAAGATCCGCTCAGCCCCGGCCAATGCTGCCTGGAGGCTGTTGAACTGGTTGGAGATCTCATTCACCGGCCTGGCAAACTGCCGCGAATACTGTAGAAAAGCCGCCAGGCCGCCGATATCCAGTCCCCTTGTCACGGATAAGAGACCACCCACCGTAGCGGTCAGAGCGAAATTGATCGTATTCAGGTTTTGCATGACGGGCATCATGATCCCGGAATATAACTGGGCCCGGGCGGACTTCTTTCGCAGTTCTTCATTGAGCGTCTCAAAACTCCCGATGACCTCGTGCTCATGGCAGAAAACCTTTACCACCTTCAACCCGCTGATCATTTCTTCGATGTACCCGTTCGCTGTTCCCAATGCGTTCTGCTGGTCCAGAAAGATTTTTTTGCTTTTCCTTATAATCCGGGCTGCAAGCCATAGCATGCAGGGTACGATCACCAGAGTGACCAGGGTCAGCAGGGGACTGATCAACAGCATCAGCACCAAAGTGCCCAATAAAGTGATGGAGCTGGAGAACAACTGCGTGATGCTGTTGTCCAGGGAATCGCTGATATTGTCCATGTCGTTGGTGAACCGGCTCATCAGGTCACCATGGGATTGCCGGTCGAAGAACCGGATCGGCAGCGACTGCAGCCGGCTATACAGATCCCTGCGCAATCCATTCACTGCTTTTTGTGCTACCACTACCATCAGCCTTGCCTGGAGAATCGCTGCAACGGAGCCGGCCAGGTAAATAGCCAGCAACAAAAGGACCATCTTCCCCAGCCCCGGCAGGTCATGGGGGATAATATAATGGTTGATGATGGGCCGCAACAGGTAGGAACAGGCCAGGTTAGCCCCCGTATTGACGATCACCAGCAAAAAGACCAGCGTCAGCAACGGAAAATGCAGGTATCCCCACAGCCGGCGCATCACCTTACCCCCCTCGCGCGGTCTTTCCACCGAAAGGACTCCCCGGCGTCCGGGCAGCCCTCCGGGTGTCAGCTTCGTTTGGATGACTGGACTCATACCGGGCTATCCTCCTTTTCCTTCTGCGAATAATAAATCTCCCGGTAAGCCCGGCTGGTGCCCATCAATTCCTCATGGCTGCCTTTTGCGATGATAGCCCCTTCATCCAGCAGGACGATTTTGTCGGCCGACATGATCGAACCGATCCGCTGAGCAATGATAAAAGTAGTGGTATGAGAGAATTCGCGGCGAAGGGCTTCCCGGATCCTGCTTTCCGTAGCAGTGTCTACCGAACTGGTGCTGTCGTCCAATATCAGGATCACCGGCTTTCGGAGAAGAGCCCGGGCAAGACAAAGCCTTTGTTTCTGCCCGCCGGACACATTCACCCCCCCCTGGCCTAAGATAGTATCGTACTGCTCCGGGAAGGATAGAATAAAATCATGCGCCTGTGCGGCCTGTGCGGCAGCCACCAGCTCTTCTTCCGTCGCCGCGGGGTTGCCCCATTTCAGATTATCCCGGATAGTGCCCGAAAATAATTCGTTTTGCTGCAAGACCATGCCGACCTTGTCACGCAGGTTGAACAACGTATAATTGCGAACATCCACGCCGTCCACCAGCACCTGCCCCTCCGTGACATCGTAGAGACGGGGAATGAGCTGGACCAGCGTGCTCTTGGCTGACCCCGTAGCGCCGACAATAGCCACCCGTTCACCCGCTTCGACGGTCAGCCGGATATCCTTTAATACATATTCTTCCCCGCTGCTGTGGTATTTGAAGGATACATCGATAAATTCCACTTTACCCCGGCCGGGCTTCCGGCCCTCCCGGATGGCCAAAGGGCTATCCATTATATCCGGCGTCGTATCCAGCACTTCGAGTATCCGCCTGGAAGAAGCTCCGGCCCTGGAAAAGGTCATTACACTTACAGACAGCATCATCAGGGACATGAGGATCTGCGTGACATAACTGATAAAAGACATCAGTTGACCTACCTGGAGGCGGCCACCCATGATCTTGTTGCCGCCGAACCATACGATCGCCACGATGGATACATTCATCACCAGTTGCATTACCGGCATAATGAGCGCCACAATGGAGGAGGCTTTTATGGAAATGGCCATCAGGTCCTCGTTGCTGACGGCAAATTTCTTCTTCTCGAAGCCTTCCCGTGCAAAAGATTTGATCACCCGGATATTGGTGAGGTTCTCCTGGACGGCGCCGTTGACTTTGTCCAGCTTGTCCTGCATCTGTATAAAAAAAGGAATGCCTCTTCGTAGCAGGAAAAAGATGCTGATACCCAGTACCGGGATGGCTATGGCAATGATAAGCGCCAGGTCAGGAGCGATCCGGACGGCAATCACCACCGCAAAGATCAGCATCAGGGGACCCCGTATCAGCAATCGTAGCGACATCATCAATACCTGTTGGAGGATATTGACATCATTCGTAAGCCGTGTCACCAGTGACGCCGAACTAAACCTGTCGATATTCGCGAACGAGAATTCCTGGATCTTGGTAAACAACCCTTTTCTCAGGCCCGTCACAAAACCCACCGATCCCTGGGACGAATACCAGATATTTCCCACATTGGCCAGGATCGCCAGCAGGGACAGGCCCACCATTAAGCCGCCCGTCCGGATAATATAGGAGAGGTCCTTTTGCCGTATACCCACATCGACGATTTTCGACATCATTTCAGGCTGGACGATCTCGCAGATCACATCCGCTATTACCAGCAAGGGCGCGAGTATAAATGCTCGTTTATAGCTCTTTATAAACCTGAAATATTGCCTCATCGGATATACGACATCATCCCTAAAAATATGGAATATCACTCATATAGGTGGGGATATTCCATTGTTTCATATGCCTCTTATTGAGCATGATCATGTTGCCCGGTGATGCTGATCATTGTCCCCAGGCAATAGTATGTCTTAACTTACCCTCTCCTTTTTAAAATACCTCTTTATGAAGTCGGATGCGCAAATTCAAAAAGATGTGATGGACCAGCTCAAATGGGAGCCTTGGCTGAATGCTGCCGAAATCGGCGTGTCCTAAAAGACGGGGTTGTGACCTTGTATTTCCCCCGGCTTTGTTAGAACGGACACGGAGATTGCCGCTGCAGTGGCAAATGCCAACGAAACCTGGGGTTAGCCCTGTGGAGAACAACCTGGAGATCGACGAAAAAGCATTTGCTTTTGCCGGAGAGTAACATAAAAGTTTCAAGAAATGAAAGCAGTAGTCCCGACCAATGGAGAAAAGAAGGGCGCCCCATATAACCCGCTAAATATAAGCAGCGAAGGTGTCGGAGAAGATGGATTTATACTTTCTACATATACCTGTTCGGGAGCGAATATAAGCCCTCCTTTGGATATTGGCGGTATCCCGGAAGCAACGAAAAGCCTGGCCATTATTGTCGACGATCCGGATGCCCCTGGCGGCACCTGGGTCCATTGGGTCGCCTGGAATATTGCCCCGCTCAGCCACATTAAAGAAGCAAGGCAAATGGAGAAAGAAGGCATCAATGATCTCCACAAAAGAAGGTATGACGGACCCTGCCCTCCCTACGGGACACACCACTACCACTTCAAGGTATATGCCTTGGACAGTTTGCTCAGCCTGACGGGAAAAACTAGCAAAAAAGATCTTGAGCAGGCGATGCAGGGGCATATCCTGGCCTTCGGCGAACTGATCGCATTGTACAAAAAGTGAATACCCGGGTCGATTAGCTATCCGAAATCCCAATACCTTTATCCTGGACGCTTATCTGTACACCGCCGGACTCATTGCAGCAATGGAAATATTGGTTTTCACGTCCAAAGCCCTACCCCGATATCAACGGCATCGAAAAAACATTCCTGCTGACGTCTCGTCCAAATAGACAAATGTACCGTCTTTTCCCACTTCTCCAATGCCATGGCCAGTCCGGGCGCTGCATCTTTCCGATAGTTGAACACGATTTGCTTTTTACAGGTTAAGTTCTCCTCCATCGGGTATCCGGGTGCCGAATGACGCGGACAGCTTTTTCATTCGATGGATGCACCACATCCAGCTATCTTCATCAGCGAGGTTTACCTGGCAATTCGAGATTGAGAGGGGAATAAGCTTTAATTTCAATAATCTTCTATTTTCTGCATGCACGATGAAGAAAAAACTGCGATCATTCCTCAATATAGGGTCGACGGCATAGTCGTCGATGAGATCGCCGGTGTCGTAAAGTATAAGTTTGTTCCTGTATACTTCTATTCCCTGAAATATATGGGCACTATGGCCGTGAATGATATCGGCGCCCTGATCGATCATTTCATGCGCCAGTTCTACAAAGGCAGGATGAGGCTTCTCCTTCATATTGGGCCCCCAATGGATGCTTACCAGGACAATATCCGCCAATGATCGCACTCGCCGGACCTGATCCAAAGCTCTCCCCCGATCGAGACTGCTGAAGAAGTCAAAGTAATTCACACTTGTTGGCAAGATTTACTGCGGTGATACGCGCTTCAGTCAAAGTTTTGATCTTATCCGGCGAGGCTTTGAAGTTAAAGGTCTTTTCCACCTTTTGTACGCTGGAAGTAAGCGTTGTTTCAAGGTTAACGATATTCATATCAGTGTCCCGCAGCAGATGGAGCATATTCCCCCATGGATAGACATAGCCCTTTGCAGATATAAATCTGTCGACCGTTCTGCCGATCATTACATCACCTGCCAAACCTATATGAACCATACTCAGTTTTGTCACTCTATTAATTGCAAAGGCCCGGATACACTCTGGTAAAGATCACGTGGAGCTTGCCATTGGGGCCCTATTTGCGCGGCGCCTGTAGTATATAATTAACCAGACCCCTCATAGTCCGGATCTTCCCGTAATCCTCCTCCGGAGTTTCCATACCGAATTTTTCATCCAGCTCGACCAACAGGCGCAACGCATCGAATGAATCGATCTCAAGCTTCTCACGGATATTGTCATCGGGATGTAGTTTTTCCGGAGCCATGTCCGGAGCGATCTGCTTCAGCGAATTAATAACGATCTCCCTTATTTCCGCTTCTGTCATAACATTTCAGGTTTTTGAAGATGATCATCGATCGCCATGAGCAGGCGGCTGCCTGTTATACCATCGGTGGCCCGGTGATCGGCAGCCAATGTAATAGTTATGACAGGCCGCACGCCCAGCATGCCATTCTCAGCCCAAGGTTGTTCTAAAATGCTGCCGAAGCCCACAAGGGCCACCTGCGGCGGGTAGATCACCCCATATACCAGGTCCGCATTGCTTTCACCCAGGCTGGTTACGGTCATGGTGGAATCGCTCAATTCTGAACTTCTCAGTTTCATGGCCCGGGCCCTGGGTATGATGTCATTCAGCAATGCCATTAATTCATCCAATGTCTTTTTATCGGCATTATGAATGGCAGGGATCATCACCCCACCCGTCCGCAATGAAATGGCAAAGCCTATATTTATATCCGACTTCAGCTGCAGGCCATTGTCCCAATATCCATTCAGCTCAGGTACTTCGACCAGCGCTTTCGCCACCGCTTTCACCATTAATACCGCCGGCAATAAGCGTTGTTTGACATTCCTTTGTTTGTTGGCTTCCATGAGCCAAGCCATGGCCTTGCTCATATCCACCTTCTTCGCAAGGTAAAAATGGGGGATCTCCCGGTTAGACTTGCTCATGGCGGCCGCTACGGCCATGCGGACGCCTTCTGTTCCCACCGGCTTTTCCTCCGCTACTCCTGGCGCCTTCTGTGAAATCACCTTCTCTATGTCTTCCCTGGTGATAGTCCCCCCTTCCCCGCTGCCTTTGATGCCGGCGAGCCCGATACCTTCTTTTGCCGCCATTTTCCTTGCCAGCGGCGACGCCCTGATGCGCGGAACTTCAGTTGCAATGGCAGGTCTGACCGCGATATCCTCTGTGGCCGCAGTCGTTCCAATCGGGGAAACGATCAATGCCATCACCGTTCCCACCGGCACCTTTTCGTCTTCCCTGACTGTTAATTTGTCGATGGTCCCCTCTTCGAACACTTCTATATCGATGAGCCCCTTTTGAGTTTCTACTATGGCGACAATATCGCCCCGCTTTACGGGGTCGCCTGGTTTTACCAGCCATTCCCGAAGCGTACCTGCTTCCATATCCGCGCCCAGGCTGGGCATGCAAAACTCACCCATGTTGCAGCATTTTTTTTAGCTTGACGACGATATCTCCTTTTTGGGGTACCGATGCATCTTCCAGGTGTTTCGGATAAGGCATCGGGACCTCTGCCCCGCATAATCGTTGCACCGGCGCATCCAGATCATAAAAGACATTTTCCATGATCCGGGCGCTTACTTCGGCGCCGATATTTACCGAACCCCAGGCATCTTCAACTAATAGTGCACGATGGGTCTTTTTAACGGAATTGAAAATAGTTTCAAGATCCATCGGCCGCAGGACACGTAGGTCGATGACCTCGGCGTCGATGCCCGAACCGGATAATTCATTGGCCGCGTCGAGCGATTTGTATACGCCGGCTCCATACGTAATAATGGAAATGTCTTTCCCTTCCTTTACTATCCCGGCTTTTGTAATATTGACGGTCGCCGGGTGGCCGGGACTGATCCCTTCGAGGTTCATCATCGCAGTGTACTCAAAAATGATCACGGGGTCCGGACTTTGCAGGGCGGTCAGCAGCATGCCTCTTGCATCCGTATGTGTTCCCGCTGACAATACTATCAGCCCGGGAATATGCGCGTACAGTGGTTCCCAGCTATGGGAATGCTGGGCGGCCAATTGGCGGCCCAGCCCCGTGCTCATGCGGATCACTACCGGAACATTCAACTGCCCACCGGACATATACAACAAGGTAGCCGCATTGTTGACGATCTGGTCCATGGCCAGCAGGCTGAAATTGACGGTCATCACCTCCACGACAGGCCGCAATCCACTGAGGGCGGCGCCGATCCCTGCACCGACAAAACCCGACTCTGAAAGCGGAACATCCATGATACGTTCAGGTCCGAATTCCTGCAGCAACCCTTTGGTGACGGCGAAAGAACCGCCATACCGGCCGACATCCTCACCCAGCAGGAAGACACGGTCATCCCGGAGCAATGCTTCTCTCATAGCCTGTTTTAACGCTTCCCGGTAGGTGATCCTATCTGTTTTGGAGTTATCCATTTCTTTTATTTATCTTCCTGGAACAGGCCAAATACATTGTTTTCCGTATCTGCACACAGGGCCATGCTCCCGTAGCCGGGAACAGCCTCTCTGCCCCGGATGATCTTTCCTCCTAGTTTGCTCACTTTCTCCATGGATTCATTAATAGAAGCTACCCCAACAAAATTGGTGATGCCGGTTTGCCGGGGCTGTTCACCTTTTGTTATGCCCCCGCCAATGCCTTTTTCCCCGTTCAAATCCGAAGTCCCGATCTCATAATAGCCCGGAAAACCCGCAATCGGTCCGATCTTCCATCCGAACAATGCTTCATAAAAGCCTTTTGCCCGTTCGGGATCATCGGCGGGAATGTCAAAATGAATTATCGTTGCCATATTTACTATTTTTTTTAAGGTCCGCTGTAAACGAACCGGGTTAGTTGATCAAAAGGCTCCAACGTTCCTTTTTCAGCAAAATCGACCGCTTGCTGTATCTCGTTTTCAATTTTTTGTTCCAGACTGCCAATATCATCATTGGTTATCAGCTGTTGCCCCATCAATTTTGCCCGCAAGGCCGGGATCGGGTCCCGCTTTTTCCATTCTTCCACTTCACTCTTCTCCCGGTATAATTCGGCATCGAACATGGAGTGTGCGCGAAATCGGTAGGTATTGCATACCAGGAAGAAAGGTTTGCCCGTTGTTCGTACTTTTTCAACGGCCGCACGTGCAGCCTGCCCTACCTCCAGCACATCCATTCCATTGACGGCTGCAGATTCGATGCCATAAGCCGCTCCTTTCGTTTCCAGTTCCTGTACAGCATGCGAGTAGCGGATAGCGGTTCCCATGGCATACAGATTATTTTCGCATACCATCAATAACGGAACGTTCCATAAGGCCGCCAGATTCATGCTCTCATGGAACTCACCTTCAGCCGCGGCCCCTTCTCCAAAAAAACAACAGGTAATATTGCTCTTTTTCAGTTTTTTGGAGGCCAGCGCCATGCCGACAGACATCGGCAGGTGACCGGCAACTATGGCATTTCCCCCAAAAAACCGCTTTCCAACATCGAATAAATGCATGGAGCCCCCCCGGCCCCGGCAACATCCCTCCATTTTGCCATACATCTCTGCCATAATTACACCCGCGTCCATACCGCGCATCAGGGCATGACCGTGTTCCCGATAAGTCGCAAGCACATTATCTTCTGCTGTCAACGCCGGCATGACCCCCACCGCCACTGCCTCCTCCCCTACATATAAATGCAGGAACCCCCGGATCTTCGACTTCGTATACAATTCGGCGGATTTTTCCTCAAATCGCCGGATCAGCATCATCCGGTATAGAAGCTCCAGACCCTGTCTGCGGTCAATCGTTGTTGAAGCTGCTATGTCAGTTATATTTTCCATATTTGGCGATCAGGATTGTTCAAGCGTGGAAACATCGCCTTCCGGAAGTCCCAACTCCCTGGCTTTCAATAACCTCCTCAATATCTTGCCGCTTTTTGTTTTGGGCAGTTCAATCACGAAGGCGATCTCTTTCGGCGCTACTGCAGGTCCCAGCATTTTCCGCGCAAACCCGATTATGTCCAATTTGGTATTTTCGTCCCCGGAAACACCGGCCTTCAATACAATAAAGGCCTTTACGATTTCTCCGATTACCGGATCGGGCTTTCCAATCACCGCCGCTTCAGCGACCTCCGGATGTTCCACTAAAACGCTTTCCACTTCAAAAGGCCCAACCATATGTCCCGATGTCTTAATGATATCGTCCGCGCGCCCGACAAACCAGAAATATCCGTCTGCATCTATTTTGGCCAGATCTCCCGTGATATACCATTCTCCGCGAAAACATCTGTTATACCGTTCTTCATCGTGCAGGTAGCCCCGGAACATGGACGGCCAGCCTTTTTTTAAAACCAGCTGCCCTTGTTTGCCGGGTTCGTCGATAATTTGAATGGATGTTTCCGCCACGTCGGCGATAGCAGCTTCAGTTCCCGGCAATGGCCGCCCCATCGACCCTGGCTTTATCTTCAGAGTAGGATAATTGGCGATCATGATGCCGCCTGTTTCCGTCTGCCACCAATTATCCAATATGGGCATGCCAAAGGTCTTTTGCGCCCATCGCACCGCGTCAGCGTGCAAAGGCTCGCCTACACTGCAGATCAGCCTGAGTAACTTCAGGTCATACTTTTCCAGGGAGGCCAGGTTCATACGCATCAACCTGCGGATCGCCGTCGGGGCAGTATACCAAATATTCACTTTTTGCTCTTCCAATATCGAATACCAACGGGCGGCGTCGAATTCTTCTTCGTCAACGACACTGGTGATGCCACACACCAATGGCGCAATGATCCCATAGGAAGTTCCTGTCACCCATCCCGGGTCGGCGGTACACCAAAAGATATCTCCTTTATGGAAGTCCAGCACATATTTCCCGGTGACGTAATGCATTAGTACGGCATTATGCACATGCAAAGCGCCTTTGGGCATTCCCGTAGTACCACTGGTAAAGTGCAGGAGGGCCGGATCTTCGGGATCAGTAGCAGGAATAAAGAAATCATCATACGCTTCCTCCATTAACCTGGGAAGCGAAAAGACCTTCTCATCCATATCCTCTTCCTCATCGGTTAGCAGGATGAACCGGAGCAACGGGAGCCTATCCATCAGGGCCTTTATCCGCTTTTCATATAATTCACGGGTTGTTACCAGTATCTTCCCATTTCCACGGCTCAGCCGTTGGTATATTGGCTCAGGACCAAATACGGAAAACAAGGGAGAAAATACGGCTGCGGTCTTAAGCGTGCCCAGCGCGGCAATATATAGTTCGGGAATGCGGCCTGTGAGCGTAAAAACCCTATCTCCCTTTTGGATCCCCAGTCCCACCAGTGCATTGGCAAAGCGGGAAGTGAGGTGATGCATATCGGTGTAAGTAAAGTCTTTTACGCTTCTGTCTTTACGGACCCAACGGATGGCGATGGTGTCCGCCAATTCGGTTTTTGCATGCCGGTCAACCGCCTCATGGCTGATATTCAAGCCCCTATTTCCGGGTAACCCGTCAAGCCGGCCCCTTTCCAACTGCCAGTCGAACGTATGGCGGCTGGATTCATAATCCGTAAGATTATGGGAGAAGTCCCGAGGCAAAACAATCAATTCTTCCGGCATTTTTATTGGGTTAATCCAATATATTCCTGGTTCAAGGCGTCGGGTATGATCTCCATCATTGCATTCTCTGATATTGATCAAAGGAATGCCAATCATCCCGCCGGGTGATCGGAATCAATGATCACCAGTTTATTCGCATGGTACCTTCGTTAGACATTTTCTATAGAAAAAATGAAATTTTCCACTGACAGCCGGAATTTGCCGGCAGAAGAATTGGCGGCGTCAATGCAAAGGGAAAAAGGGAATATATGCATTTCCATTATCGTTCCCACTCATAAACTTTCGCCGGAAAGAAGGGTTGATCATTTAGTGCTCGACAAGGCAGTCCGGGCGGCCAAAAAGTATTTGTCGCTTAATTTCAGGGAGGAAGAAATAAAGCCGCTGCAACAATCGGTCGATGAATTATACCAGCGGATCGATTTCAACCATAATGCGATGGGGATAGGATTGTTTGTTTCCGCGAATATAAAAGAACTGGTGCAATTCTTTTTTCCGGTAAAGGAAAAGGTGATTATTGGCCGTTCGTTCGAGGTCAGGGACCTGTTATACCAGGCATATTACTCCCATCCCTATTACACTTTACTGTTAACCGAGAAAGAAGCGCGGCTTTTTGAGGGCAGGTTAAATCATCTCCTTGAGATAAAAGACGATAACTTCCCCAGGAAATATGTAGATGACTATATCTATACCCGGCCTACCCGCGGCTCATCCTTTGTTGGCAATTCTTTTGTGAAAGAATATGAAAAAGATAAATCCCAACTGGAAGAAATACGCTATCAACATTTCTGCGGGCTGGTTGAAGACGGTCTGAAGCACTATCTAACCAATAAAAATAGTGTTCCCTTGATCATTGCCGGAGCGAAAAAAGATCTGTCTTATTTTAGAATGGCGACACGCCAAACAAAAAATATCATTGGTGAAGTGGAGGGCAATTACTCCTATGTCACGACTACTGCACTGGGAGACCTTGTCTGGGAAGTGCTCAGGCCACACCTGGACAAGGTCAAACAGCAACTGATCGGGGAGTTCGATGAAAAGATCGGGGAGCGCCGTGGCATCTCGGGAATCCACGAGATCTGGAAGGCGGCCAAAGAAGGGAAAGGACTAACGCTCCTCGTAGAAAAAGACCTTTCCCTGCCCGGCTTTTTACCAAAAGAGAATGAATACGACTTATGGCTGCATCCGCCCAAAAAAGCTCACCAGGTCCTCGCCGACGCGGTGGACGACCTTATGGAAATAGTGTTGGAAAAGAGTGGCAAGGTGATTCTGTTGGAAAACAATTCGTTGAAAGATCATCAAGGAATGGCCCTGATCACAAGATATTGATTCCAATCAATTTAAAAATACTATCATGTTCTCCGATCGAAAAGAAGCGGCGAAAGAGCTGGCCAAAGCGCTGGAAAAATACAAAAACAAAAAGGTGATCGTATTAGGCATTCCCCGGGGAGGGGCCGAAACCGCTTATTATGTAGCCAAATACCTGGAAGCAGAACTTTCACTTTTAATATCCCGTAAACTGGGTCATCCCGGCGAACCGGAATTTGCATTCGGAGCCCTCGCGGAAGATGGATCGATCTACCTTAACAAGAATGCGGATTCGGAGGTTTCCCGGGAGATGATCGATGAAGAAACCAACCATCAAACAAAAGAAATTCAGAGAAGGATTAAGGTCCTGCGCAAGGGCAAACCTTTGCCCGATATAAATGGCAAAACGGTGATCCTGGTCGATGACGGCATAGCCACCGGTGCTACAGTTTTTGCAGCCATTAAAATGTGCAGGAGACAGGGCGCCGAGAAGATAGTTGTGGCGGCGCCTGTCTGCTCCGCAGGGAAAGAAAAAGAGATCCTGAAAGAAGCCGATGAGGCATTCATCCTGGAAAAGCCTCCTTCTTTTTTTGCGGTATCGCAGGCTTATGCTTCATTCTATAACCTGACGGATGAGCAGGCCGTCGCCTTTATGGAAAAATGGGAAAAAGAAAAGAATATCGCGCAGAATCAATGAATCAAAGAATTCCCAATGGCCTACTTGGTCGCCTTTATAAGAATATAAGATCCTTCCCCCCTGCCAGGGGTTGCGGCTTCGACCGTTTTTACCCGTCCTGGAAGATGAAAGAGCGTCTGGATCATTTCCTGTTGCCGGAAACCTGCTTTCCCGAGCCACTTGGAAACAGCCGTCGCCGAATAAAACCGGGCTCCCCTGTAAAATACGCTTCTCAAGGCACGGCGCTCATAAAGCCTGGCGATCGGGCTTCTTCTTTCGACGAACCCGACGATCAGCACGCCATCAGGTTTCAAAACCCTATAGGCCTCGCTCAATGCTTCTTGCACGTCATCGAAATAGCTGATGCAGAAATTCATCAGTACAAATTCGAACTGCCCGGAGTGATAGGGTAGTTTTTCAGCCTTTGCGTTCAGCACGAAAACACCTCTTTTCTCAGCCGCTTCCCTCATCCGGGGAGCCGGCTCTATACCATCCGTTATTCCCAGCGCTTTGGCGAATCGACCTGTTCCCACGCCTATCTCGATGCCCTTCCGCTTCTTTCCATCAGGTAAAAGCCGTTTTATAGCCGCCACTTCGGACCGGAAGACGTACGGGTATTTTTCAAACCACGCATCGTATTCCTCAACATGATCGTTAAAAGGGGATGCCGCTATCATAACACTTGAGTTTTCCAAATTTAAGCGCCCCCGCCCGATCTCCGGATGATGCGTGTCATCACCGGCATTGATGGTCATCACCATTCGAATATGGGCCAGGCCTCCGGGCTATCCCCAGGAAGAATGACACTGTCCGGAGGACGAATGCGCGGCATCAGTCACCTGAGCGTAATTAATTAAGGCGCTGGAGGAAGTCGGGCACAGCGAACGCAAGGCGCAGCAGCAGGCCATTACCTTTGTCAATGAGATCAAAAAAGACTGCGCTGCAGTACTAATGCAGTATATTCGCAGTTAGATCGATCGTGACCGTCGAATAATCCCTGTCGACAAAAAAACCACTCTAATTCAACCGTGAAGTCCATGCGCGCCAAAAGCAACGTCACCTTAGCCCGAATCAGCACGGGTATCGTCTTCCTCGCCCTTATCCGCACACTTTCGGAACCATTCCGCCTGCACCATTATTCTTCCTTACCGTTGAACTATGAAATCCTAAAACCTTACCTCGCAGGTGCATTGATCGCCTCCATCGCCCTTTTCGCCATGACCGTCTTTTCTTTCTTCTCAAAACACACCATCGTGCTCATCATCGCCGTTCTTGCCATCCTCACGCTGTTCATCATAAAAATATACGGCTGCCCGATTGGCTAACTCAACTACCGTTTCCTTCGCTCTTATATCGCTGTAGTCATCTCTACCTTATGCCTTGAATGAAATGCTGAAGCGGCTGCCTTCTCCTGGCGAACTGGTCACCCCGATACTTCCGCCCTGCGCCTCGATAAATTCCCGGGAAATTGCCAGGGCCAGTCCCATGCCAACGCCCTGCAGCCCACCCGGCATTTTAAAGTACCGTTCAAAAATATGGGGCAGGTATTTCGCCTCGATCCCCTTCCCGTGATCTTGTACACTGAATACCACCTGTCCATCCTCCCGCTTAACATCCACTTCTACGGTCCCGGGAGAAGGGGAATACCGAACGGCATTGGAAAGCATGTTGATCAGGACCCAGGTCGTCTTCTCCGCATCGACATTAATAGCAGGTAACTCTGATTCGATCTGTACCCGCATGGAGACCCCCGCCAGTTGCGCCTGAGCCTGCACGGCCTGGGTAGCCTGGCTCGTCAAATCTTTCGGCGATACCGCCGTTTTCTTCAGCTGGATATTGCCGGTCTCCACCTCCGTCACGTTAAGCAGTTCCGCCGTGATCCTCTGCAGGCGATCTGCCTCGTCGCTAATTTTCCCGGCAATTTCCCCCACATTTTCGACAGTACGTTTATCCCCGGGCTCCATCAGCAACTGGGCATTCTTTTTGATAATGGAGATCGGCGTTTTCAACTGATGGGATAAAGTGGCAATGAAGTTGGTTCTGGCTTCGTTCAGTTCATGAGACAACGTAACATTCCGAAGTACTACCACCTGGCCGATCACTTCATTGTTGTTGGTAACACTGAAGATGTCCCGGCTAAAATAGCTTTCCTTGTTATCTGCATAAATGTTCAAATCCTTATTGTCCCCCAGTGGCTGCAAGACAGTTCGCATTAAGTCATTTTTCAGTGCAATATCGGGTGCATACATGCCGAGAACTTCCTTTTCTTTCAGGCCCAACAGGTTTTGAGCGATGGTGTTTAGAAAAATAATACGCCGCCCCGCATCCAGTCCGATGATAGCGTCGCGCATCTGGTTGATGACCGTCTCGAGGCGGCTTTTCTCGAACTGTAATTCAGCAATGGAACTGTGCTCATAACTGTCCAGCTTTTCAGCCATGGTATTGAATGCACCCGCGAGCTCGCCAAACTCGTCGTTTTGCTTCAGATAGATCCGCTTTTGATAATTTTTCTTCGCTATCTCTTCAATTCCCTCGACCAATGATCGCATCGGTTCCGAGAGAACCCGCGGCAAATTGAAGATGAACGAGAAAGATATAAGGGTCAATATTGTAAAAATGGCGCTGATCCACAGCTTCGCCGACTCGCCTGCATGTCCTACCTCCGTGTTCTTTCTTCGGATAGCCGCCTCGTTTACGTCCTGAATGCGGATCAGCGCTTGCCGGATCACGGAAAAGCTCGCAGGATTTGCCGGTTCATTCTTGAGCTGCTCGAACCCCCGGCGAAGTTGCACCGTCGCATTCCCTTCGCCTTCTTCCGTAATATTCCCCTCCTGCTTTTTCAGGTTATCTTCAAAGAGCCGTATCGAATCCCTCCCCGCAGAAATGCTCTCCAGCGCCCGCAACATGTTGTTGGCATAGGCAAGCGATTCATAGTTATTACTGAGGACGTTCTGCGTGCCGGCGCTCAAACCGTTGATATAATAGATGCTGAGAATGCCAAAGCTGACGATCTCCGCAAACAGGAATCCAAGCCCCAATATCAATTTCGTTTTTAGCCGCATCCTCATATCAGGACAATATTACAATATCGATATCCGCCGCCGACAATTTGCTCAGCATTTGATTAAATACAGCGGTACTTAGTATGACGTTCAAGAGATTCAGATGCGGTTTCCCGATGCATACCGTGGTGATCCGCATTTCTTCCGCCTTCTCAATGATGCCTTTGGCGATATTATTGTGTTTGATCCTGACCACCTCAGCGCCCAACTCCGTGGCCAGCTTGAAATTGTTGATCAGGTGTCGCTGGGCTGCCAGTCCGATCTTGTCCCCATCCTCCTTCGGCGTTTGTACATACAGGGCACACCATTTGGAATGATAATAGGAGGCCAGACGAGCCGTCTTCCGGATCACCATACGGGCCGTTTCGTGGTTGCTGCTGACACATGCCATGAACCGTTCGGCCCGGAGCTGGACGTTTCTCGGCAGCTCCGCTTCTATTTTTCGTTCCACCGCACTTGCCACTTCCTTCAGCGCCAGCTCCCGCAATTGCAGAATCTTCTCCGACTGAAAGAAATTTTTCAATGCCGTCGCCACTTTGTCCGGTGTATATATCTTTCCCTCCTTTAGGCGGGCAACCAGTTCGTCCGCCGTTAGGTCTATGTTTACCACTTCATCTGCCTGTTGGAGCACGCTATCGGGGACCCGTTCGGTTACATCCACTCCCGTAATGCTCTTTACTTCTTCATTCAGGCTCTCAATGTGCTGAATATTCACCGCGCTGATGACATTGATACCGGCATCCAGGATGGCCATTACGTCCTGCCACCGCTTCTCATTTTGACTTCCCTCGATATTGGTATGCGCCAGCTCATCGACAATGACGATCTCGGGGTGCAGGTTTAAGACTGCTTGCAGATCAAGCTCCTCCAGTTCCTTCCCTTTATAAAAACATTTCCGCCGTGGGATCACCGGGAGGCCTTCCAGCAGATCGTGTGTTTCCTTTCGGTTATGGGTCTCAATATAGCCGATCTTCACATCCGCTCCGTTGCGCAACAGCGTCTTTGCTTCCTGCAACATCCGGTAAGTCTTACCCACCCCGGCGCTCATGCCGATGTAGACCTTGAATTTACCCCGCCGCGATCGCCGGATAAGATCCAAAAACTGTTCGGCTTGTTTTTCCTGTTCAGGCATATGGCACTATATTATGAATAATGGGAAGGACCATCCCGGGAAATTTTACACCAAGATAGCCCTTCCAATTCAATCTTCAAGCCTGCTTTAAAACCGTACCAGCAGGGCCAGGATGATCCGAGACTCGGATTTTTTAAGATCCGGCATCCATCCTCCCCACGCACTCAGCGGCGGCGCGATCGACGCGCCATTCGATGTATACGTAAAGGCGCCACCGGGACCGGCGGTGTTCGTATACCCCGAGGGCGAAGTCACTCCACCATGCCCGGCAAAATATCCCGGCATCGCCGCTACCCCGCCGGCAACTGCCGCGTCCGATGGGCTCATGGCATTCACCTGGCGATGTACAAATTCGACTTTCACCGTTATATTGTCCTTCGGCATATAATCCAATGAGGTCGAATAGTCCCAGGCGTCAAAGGTCGATCCCGGCCCGGTCTGCGCCTGGTATAGGGTGTCGGCATACCCTGTCGGTGCAAGAACGAGATATTGGCCGGGATTGTGCATATATCCTCCGCCGATCGTCCAGGCGAATTTTTGCTTCTCGCCCAACCAAAGCCGGTTATAGATCATCCCACTGATAAAATTCTGCGCCGGCTTGTAATTGGCTGTTCCTTTTGTTCCGCTACCGAACGGACTGACCCCATCGCCGTTCTCGATCCCGAAGTCACCGGTGATCGAAAAGGCTGCTTTCGTGACAAACCCCGTCTTCCGGTTGAGGTATCGCAATTGGTAGCTGTTATCGCTGTGCAGCCTGTACCGGCCAGGTGCGCCCTGATCGTCCTTTCCGTAGTAGAAATTCGCAACATAATCCACTGTTTCCTTCGGCCGGTAGTAAATCGAAAAGCCCGTCCCGGGCGCGTTATTGAACCGGCCATAGCTCTGCCAGCCGTTGATCAGCCACAGCTCTACCTTCAATTTGTCGGTTGGAAAGGTCTGCAACCGCAATCCATTAAAAAACCAAGGTGTGTTGTCTGAGGTATAGGAAGGTTGGTAACCCCAGTTCTCCGTGTTGTTGTAGGAAAAGAGCCCAATGTAGGACATGAAAATGCCCGCATCCAGGTTAATCCCATGCCAGGTATCCCAGTGATAACCTGCGTAGGCTTCACTGATGTACCGGTAGATCGTCTGCAGATCGTACTGGCCCTTGTACGAACTCCCGTCATTCCGCGGTACCACCGTGCTCCGGGTCCCGAACTGCATCATGATCCGCCCGCGGACATTGTTGACATGAATGTCCCCGCCGAATCCCAGGAAGGAAAGCTGGAGCTCGTTATTCCGGGACAACGCTGTACTTCCCACGACAGTGTTATCGATGGGATTGTTATTGGAATGCGTGTAATTCAGGTCCAACGTGATATCACTGGTGAAATACTTGCTGTCTATCAGCGGCGGACTTGTCTTTCGGCTGGTGCCGTTGAGCCAGGAGAAATCCCCGAAGGCAAATGGCGCGCTCGCCGGCTCCTTCGCCGGAAAACCGGCCGTATCCCTTTTAAAAAGACGCGAGAATAAACCCTTGGTGCCATTGGCAGGCGCCTTCGCAAAAGCACTGGACGGGGAATCCTGAGCGGAACTGCTACAAACGGCCAATGAAGTACCAATACAAAAAACAACTCTCTTAAGCATATACTGATTTTTATAAGACATTATTACTTGGACATTGTGTCCAGGGCGATGTTGAGGCGAAGCACGTTCACCCTCTCCGTGCCGAATATTCCCAGTAGGGGCTTTTCCGTGTTTTGTTCGATCATTTTCCGGATATCCGCCTCACTGATCTTCCGGATTGCGGCAATTCGCTTTGCCTGCACAAAGGCAGCGTCCGGAGAAATATCCGGGTCCAGCCCACTGCCGGACGCAGTCACCAGGTCGGAGGGGATCTGTTCTTTCGCTATTCCCGGGTTGTGGGCAAGGAAGGTGTCAATGCGCGACTGCACATCTTTCAGATAATCCGGGTTCGACGGCCCTTTGTTGCTGCCGCCGCTACCCGCCGCGTTATAGCCTACCGCCGAAGGGCGGCTCCAGAAATAGTTGTCCTTTGTGAAGCCCTGGCCTTCCAGGGCGTATCCAACGACCTTGCCATTCAGCATTACCGGCTCCCCCTTCCCTTTAGCCGGTGCAGCCTGGGCAGCGCCGAGGATGATCAAGGTATAGATGCCGCAAAAAAAGCCTATGCAGACCAAGGTCAATCGAATCGAGGGCAGAATATACTGTTTCATACAAATATGTTTTTTAGAACCAGATGGAAACGATTAGGTCGATTAGTTTGATCCCGATGAACGGCACGACGACCCCGCCAAAACCGTACACCAGCAGATTCCGCCGCAGCAGGGCGCTGGCGCCCAGCGGCCGGTAAGTCACGCCCCGCAAAGCAAGCGGTATCAGCAGCGGAATGATAATGGCGTTAAAGATCACGGCCGACAGGATAGCACTCTCGGGACTATGCAGGTGCATAATGTTCAGGCCCTGCAGTGCGGGAATCGATACGATAAACAGCGCCGGCACGATGGCAAAATATTTGGCGACGTCGTTGGCAATGGAAAAGGTGGTCAGGGTGCCCCGGGTCATCAGCAACTGTTTGCCGATCTCCACGATCTCGATCAGCTTGGTGGGATCGTTATCCAGGTCCACCATATTGCCGGCCTCCTTGGCGGCCTGCGTGCCGCTGTTCATGGCAACGCCCACATCCGCCTGGGCGAGGGCCGGGGCGTCATTGGTCCCGTCACCCATCATGGCTACCAATTTGCCGCCTTGCTGTTCCTTGCGGATATAATTCATCTTATCTTCCGGTTTGGCTTCAGCGATGTAGTCATCTACGCCCGCCTTTTCTGCGATGAATTTAGCCGTGAGTGGGTTGTCCCCGGTGACCATCACCGTTTTTACACCCATCTTGCGAAGGCGTTGAAAGCGCTCCTGTATACCAGGCTTGATGATGTCCTGAAGCTCGATCACGCCCAGCACCTTCTCATTGCGGCTGACGACAAGAGGAGTACCACCATTTCCCGCGATCTCTTTTACCCGCTGCTCGGTTTCCCCTGGAAAGGGATTCCCCGCCCTGGCTACAATGTTGCGAATGGCGTCGGATGCTCCTTTGCGGATGCGAAGTGCTTCCGGGGAAGAAGAGGTAGCCGGTACGTCGATCCCGCTGCTACGGGTCTCGGCTGTGAAGGCGATGAACCTAACTCCTTTTTCGGGTTGCAGCGCCGGCGCCTTTATTCCCGCCGCGCCGGCCAGTTCCACGATGGATTTCCCTTCCGGCGTCTCGTCGGCCAGTGACGCCAACAGGCAGGCTTCGATGAACACCGGCGTATCAATATTATTGGCCGGCCAGAAATGCGTGGCTTTGCGGTTGCCGATGGTGATCGTGCCGGTCTTATCCAGCAGCAAGGTGTCGATATCCCCTGCCGTCTCCACCGCTTTCCCGCTTTTGGTGATCACATTAGCGCGCAACGCCCTGTCCATCCCGGCAATTCCAATAGCGCTGAGAAGGCCCCCAATCGTGGTGGGTATCAGGCAGACAAATAACGAAATGAATGCCGCGATAGTGATCGGTGTGCTGGCATAGTCGCCAAAAGGTTTTAGCGTCACGCAAACGATAACAAAGATGAGCGTAAACCCGGCAAGAAGGATCGTCAGGGCGATCTCGTTGGGCGTCTTCTGGCGCGAAGCTCCTTCCACCAGGGCGATCATCTTGTCCAGGAAACTTTCCCCCGGCTCCGTGGTCACCCTTACGGTGATCTTGTCGCTCAAGACCTTTGTGCCGCCCGTAACCGAAGACTTATCCCCTCCGGCTTCCCTTATCACCGGGGCGCTCTCGCCCGTGATGGCCGATTCGTCAATCGTCGCAAGACCTTCGATGATCTCCCCGTCCATGGGAATGATGTCGCCGGCCTCACAAATGAAGACATCCCCTTTTCTGAGTTGGGAGGACGGTACCACCTTTACCTCATTTACAAAGACCTCCCCTACGGGAAATACCTTTTTCGCCGGCGTGTCTTCCCTGGTCTTCCTCAGGCTATCCGCCTGGGCCTTGCCTCTTGCCTCGGCGATCGCCTCGGCGAAATTGGCAAACAACAACGTGAGCAGTAGGATGATAAAGATCAGCAAGTTATAGGCCAACCCGCCCTGCGACTTTTCACCCGCCATGATCCATATACAGACCCCCAGCATGATCGCCGTGCCGATCTCCACCGTGAACATCACCGGGTTGCGGAATAGCAGCCTGGGATTCAACTTCAGGAATGACTGGCCCAGGGCCTCTTTTACCAGCGCCGGTTCAAACAGTTTATTGCTTCTTTTATGCTTTGACATTCTAATTCAGTTTTTTTCATTTAACGCATGCCGAAATATTCTGCGATCGGACCCAGCGACAGCGCGGGAAAGAAGGACAATGCCGCCACGATCAAGATCACCGCCAGCACCATGATGCCGAAGGTGCCGGTATCTGTTTTTAAGGTACCCGCACTCTCGGGGATGTATTTCTTCCTGGCCAGGATACCCGCGATCGCCACCGGACCGACGATGGGCAGGAAGCGGGACAGCAGCATGACCAGTCCACAGGCGATGTTCCAGAAAGGGGTGTTATCGCCTAATCCTTCGAAGCCCGAGCCATTGTTTGCCGAAGAGGAAGTGAACTCATAGAGCATTTCCGAAAAACCGTGATTGCCGGGATTGTTGAGCCAGGCGGCGTATCCCTTTGGATCGCCCGAATAGAGATGGGAGGATACCGCCGTGGCAGCCAGGATCAGCAAGGGATGAAGCAAGGCAATAATGGACGCTATCTTCATTTCCTTCGCCTCGATCTTTTTCCCCAGGAACTCGGGCGTTCGTCCCACCATTAGCCCCGAGATGAATACGGCGATAATAATAAAGATGTAAAAGTTTAGGAAGCCGACTCCCACCCCGCCGTAAAAGCAGTTGACCATCATGCCCAGCATGGTGAACATGCCGGTCAGCGGCGTGAGGCTGTCGTGCATGGCGTTGACCGAACCATTGGACGTTACGGTAGTGGAGATAGCCCAATAAGCCGATGCCGCCGGGCCAAAACGTACTTCCTTGCCTTCCATGCTGCCCATTTTCTGCGCGATCCCCATCTTGGCAATGGCGGGATTGCCCTTCATTTCGAGGTAAATAGAAGGAATAGCGAACAAGAGGAAGCCCACCGTCATGACGGCGAATATCACCCAGGCCAATCGCTTGCGTTTCAATATATGGCCAAGGGCAAATATCATCGCGATCGGAATAAGGACAATACTGATACATTCCACCATATTGGTGAAATAGTTGGGATTCTCAAACGGAACCGCCGAATTGGCGCCGAAGAATCCGCCGCCATTCGTCCCCAGCTGCTTGATCGCGATCATCGCTGCCGCCGGCCCCCGGCTCACATTCACCGTGTCGCCCTGCATAGAAATATATTGCGCCTTGCCTTCGAAGTTCATCGGCGTACCGTTGAATACCAATATAAGGGCCACGATGATCGATAAGGGCAGCAGCACGCGGGTGGACGACCGAATCAGCAGGACAAAGAAATTTCCCAGCTTCTCCGTTGTCCTTTCCTTCATCGCCTTAAAGACCACGGCGCAGGCGGCCATTCCGGTTGCCGCACTGATGAATTGCCAGAGCATCAACACCAATTGGCCCAGGTAAGACATCCCGGTTTCACCCGAATAGTGTTGCAGGTTAGTATTCGACACAAAACTTATTGCCGTGTTGAAGGCCAGGTCACCGCTCATGGACGGGTTACCATCCGGGTTCAGCGGTAGCCAGCCCATATTCGTGAGGATGAACATCGACAACAGGAACCAGAACAGATTAATGGTAAGCATGGCCAGGAGGTGCTGTTTCCAATTCATTTCCCGGTCAACCCGGATGCCGCCCAGTCGGTAGAAAAGTTTGTCAAGCGGGTTCAGTACCGCGTCCAGCCAGGTTTTCTCTCCTTCAAACACTTTTCCGATATATCGGCCTAGCGGAATCGCCAGCGCCACCAGCAGGATGTACATGGCAAGGGCGCCCATGATTTCCGTGTTCATAGATTGTTATTTTGAGTTTCTTAAAATTTTTCCGGTTTTACCAGTACATAGCAGAGATAGACAAACGTCAGGATGGCGATGATAAATAACAGTGTCATGGATTAGATTTTTTCAAAAAAGTCAATGGATCTAAAAAAGAGGGCAAAACAAATGCAGCCCGCAGCGACAAGAATGATAGTGAGCATCATAATGGATCTTTTATTTCTGAAAGAAGATTTTAAATTTCAGATAGAGCAGGAATATCATCGCAAACCCCATCAGCCAGATCAGGAGCACCACGACAGCTTCGATTAGTTGATTTCTCTTTGGGGCCATTACAATAGAGGTCAGGTTGAACAATTCACTACTATACCCGCCCCGATTTCCCAAGTCCTGTGCCTCATCTTTCCGGTTACGGCCCTAGAGTGATTAAATCGTTGATAATCCAATCAATAGATCAAATTCTACCCCTTTTCTGCGGTCTGCCGATTGAACCTAACTCTTCCATTTTGAAAAGACAATTCCCACAATGGAAGGCATGGCAAACAACCCCTCCATGAAGCTATCCTCTTCCGGATCTATAGGACATGACGCCAATCACCCCACAGGCTGAGTTTCAGCCCGGTTTCTCCAATTAGCTGTGGGCGGGAGGCACTGGAAATGGAGACTTGAGAATTTCTCTGCCGCACCAAAATCTTTCAAAACGGAGCGCCGATTTTCAATTAGGAAAGGCAAAATAGCTGCATCTACCCCCTAATGCATTTAATGTGAAGTTGTTGAAAAACCGGAATAACATTGGCATTATCGTTTTCACACCCAAATTGCTACCGATGTCCCCGAAAATCACCAGGATGATCGTCATTGCGATGGCTTGGTTAATGGCCCTGAGCCTGGTGTACCTTTTCATTCTGAAGCTGCGGCTGCTCAAGTCCCTCTTTCATTGATGGGTGCAGCGGTCGCTAAAAGGAGGATAAGATTATGACAAAGTATATTGTATTCGATAATGAAGGGCATACCTCCGACCGTTACACAATTGTTGACCGTATATCCGGAAATGTCTTCGCCGCTTGCGAGCAAAGCAATGATGCCGGCGTTACAGGCAGGTATTGCGGCAACTGTGCGGACCATCGCGTCACCCTATATGGCGCCGGTTGGCGGCAAATGCCGCTAAGCCAAAGGATCATAATGGCAGAAACGGATAACTATGTTCGCAATGCTCAACTGAACCCGGACTGGCTTGGGAAGCAACTTCCGTGGCGGTATTGTCCGTTAAGTCTTCAGGAATATATTGCCACTCTGGACAAAATGGAGTCAAATGAGGCCCACCGGGTAATAGAGATGCCGCAAATGGGGTCGGAACGCGATGGCACGCCCTCCAAATCGGCAATCACACAGTAGCGAGCAAATATCGTTTGGCTTCCAGGACGATCTGCCCGTTGATCAGGTCGCCCGCCGTTTTCCCAACCGAAGATTTAGTCATCGCATTCAACTGGTACACCGACAGACTCAACATGTCGGCATATTGCGATACATTCTTAATGACTTTGATGTTTTCTTCCAGCAGTCTGCAAAAATCCTCATAGCGATCACCGATTCTTGCCGATTGAAATCATGTTTGTGAAGCTCGTGCTTCAGTTGTTTCCCATTGAGCACGACGCTCAGATCCCTTACGCTGATGCGGGCAGCGGTGGTTGGTAGTTTGGATGTCGGGGCGATACGCCGGATCGGGATTGACTTCATGCAAGCATCAAATTGTCGTAAAAATACAAATTTAGCCTAGCTTTGAAACGCATGCAGCTCCCCGCATCCTTCCAATTATCCGGAATTCTCCGGCACCACCTCTCCCTGCAGGGTGACGGCTCGGCCATCCGCAAACTCCGCCTTTTCGCAGACGGCAACACCAGCAT
>NZ_DASZXR010000015.1:0-699999 GCF_035546395.1 Puia sp.
TGATGAAAAAAACCGCCCCCGAATGGTGGTTCAACCTGAAAAAAGAAAAAACCTTCCGGGCCGCTAATAAGGAGCTGGAGACCCGGTAGGCTATCTCTGCCGCCCATCGGACCACCAGCCGGCGGCCCATGCTGGAAAAAAACTTTAAAAAAAATATTGCTTTTTAACGAAATCGTCTTTATTTTTACCCCGCTTATACTCTGACAGCGTACGCCTTAAGATACGCACACACCACGGAGAATCTCGTCCGATCCAATTTCCACCATTCCGACTATCCAATTTCCGTGTCCGAAGATTCCAATTTCCAAAAAACTTCCCGGTTTATAATAAAATTATGTGAAGGATCATCGCTTCATTCTAATTTAATATAACGATCTTCTGTCCTATCATTACTGGACCTTACAAGGTCGACGCCCAAGGCCCTTTATCTTATACCCTTTTGAAATTATGTCCCTGGTTGATAGGACCACAAGCCTCTCACCAATGATCTTAACCCTCGATCTTACAGTCGTATACTATAGACTTATCCGGATCATATTCTGGCTGAACAGGATTCGCGCCATAAGAATGGATATGCTACATGAATGGAATTTTGAATAAAAGAAAAGCGTCATCAAACGAACATGGGTTCTATAACAAAATATTCGAACTTTTTCTTTTTGTGGTTTCAGAGGTAAGCACAGGCCGGCGATGTCTATCGCTGGCTCTTTTTTAATATACCTTCGGCCAACCGACTTTCATCCAACCGACTTTCGGTCGGTTAAGAGAAAAAGGAGAAAAAGAACTTCACTGTGAAAAAACCAAAAAAGAGGCGGCTCAATCCTGTCGGGCCGGCCTCTTTTTATTTATAGAAGTTGTCAGGCGATGGTCCAGGTCTCGCTACCGCGGAGCAGCTTATCCAGATCGCCCTTGCCTTTTGCGGCGATAACCTCTTCGATCTGCATGTTCAACATATCCTCATAACAAGGCCGGTCGTTCTCGTAGAACACGCCGAAGGGGCGGGGCAGGTGGCCTTCGACCCGGGGATCGTCGAACATCCGTACGAGTATCTGCGCCTTGAAGAAATCGTTCTCATCGTGTATCCAGCAATCGTTCTCGCTGAAATCTTTGCCGAGGTCCACAACCACGGGGCGGAAGCCGTCGAGGCGGACGCCTTTTTCGCGCTGTGCGCCGAATACCAGGGGCTTGCCCTGTTCGAGGAAGAGCGTTTCCAGCGGCTTGGTGCTTTTTTCGGTGAAGATCTCAAAGGCGCCGTCGTTGAAGATATTACAGTTCTGATAGATCTCGAGGAAGGAAGCGCCTTTATGGGCATGGCTGCGGAGCAGCATCTGCTGGAGATGTTTGGGGTCTCTGTCCATGCTGCGGGCGATGAAGCTGGCGTCGGCTCCCCGGGCCAGCGCGAGTGGATTGAACGGATGGTCGAGGCTGCCATAGGGCGTCGACTTCGTTATCTTGTTCGTTTCGGAGGTGGGAGAGTACTGTCCCTTCGTCAGACCATAGATCTGGTTGTTGAAGAGCAGGATATTGATATCGAAATTGCGGCGCAGCAGGTGGATGGTATGGTTGCCGCCGATGCTAAGGCTGTCGCCGTCACCGGTGACCACCCAGACGCTCAGTTCGGGCCGGGTTGCCTTGAGGCCGGATGCGATCGCCGTTGCACGACCGTGGATCGAGTGCATGCCATAGGTGTTCATATAGTACGGAAACCGGCTGCTGCAGCCGATACCGGAAATGATCACGATGTTTTCGCGCGGGACCCCAAGGGTAGGCATGATCTTCTGTACCTGGGCAAGTATCGAATAATCTCCGCAGCCGGGGCACCAACGCACTTCCTGGTCGGTGGCAAAATCCTTCGCCGTCAGCGCCGGCGGGATAGATGTTGTTTCACTCATGATAAATAGGCCTTAAGACCGATGATTATTACAAATTTAAGCTTTTACGTCATATCTGGGGTTGCGGTATGTGGAAATTGCACCACAGGAAACCGTTAAAAATGCGCTTTAGGGTTGGAAAACGTTTGGCACAGCTTTGGTCGATATACCCATGGCCTATAACAGATAAAATAAAAAAGTTATGAAACGAGCCGGCTGCATAACTTCATTGAAAATCAATTAATTAGTTATGAAAAAGATATTAATGCTCATCGTAATAGCAGGGTGTACCTGTCTTGCCGGTTGTGAGGTCGAGGGTTATGTCGCCGATCAGCCGGCGGATGTTTATTACGAGCGGCCGGTCTCTCCCGGCGTGGACTATGTCTGGATCGACGGGGACTGGGTGTGGAGTGGGGGTACTTATCGTTGGCATAACGGCCATTGGGGGCATGCGCGGCCCGGCCGTACCTGGGAGCGGGGCCATTGGGACCATGGCGCCAGGGGTTATCGTTGGAACCGCGGCCACTGGCGGTAATTGACGCGATCATCCTCTCTATATACGCAAGGAAGCCCGTATGCGTCAGCTACGGGCTTTTCTTGTTTGCCGGAAATAAAAATGCAGGGGACATCTGTTGATATGTCTCATTGCGTTACATTTACACGGTTAAAAGCACCCCATATTGAAATCCTGTATCAATGGCTTCTGATTTGTGTACTACTATTTCCCTGCATCGCTTTGTAGACGAGCTGATGACGGGTCTACTTCCACGCGCAGTAAGTCGCAAAACATTAATTATCAATCAAATAGACCGCGATCTGGAAGTGGGTTCGGACGAGAACCTGCTGGCCTTTATTCTTTGGAACCTGCTGGACAAGGCGGTGGAAAGCACTCAGAACGAGTGTATCCATGTGGAGTCTTTCTGCAAGGGGGAAAAGACGATGATCCGGGTGCGGAATGCCGGGGTCTATTTTTATCGCAGCTGCGCCAATTGTTTCCGGCAGGTGCAAGATGCGGCGGAAAAGCTGGGCGGCAGCATCAGCATCGACTCCCGGGATATGGGCACGACGGTGGATCTTACCCTGCACAAGGATCTCAGGGCCGCATAGATAAAAAAGGGCCCCTTAAAAAGGGGCCCTCAATATCAACAAAGCGATGTATTAATAACGGCTGTTGCTGTAATTGTTGTTGCCCCGGCGTTGGAAGGAGCCACCGCCCTTGTTACCGCCGCCACTGCCGCGGTCTTCACGGGGTTTTGCCACCGATACACCGATGGTGCGGCCGTCTACGGATGCACCGTCCAGTTCCTGGATAGCTTTTTTGGCAGCCTCATCATCGGGCATCTCAACGAATGCAAACCCGCGGGATTTGCCCGTGAATTTGTCCATGATGACCTTGGCGGAAGAAACCTCGCCGTATTCTGCGAAATAATCCTGCAAGTCTTCGTCCGTGACGTTGAAGCTCAAATTCGAAATGTAAATGTTCATACTAATAACTGATTAAAAATGAAAATAAAAGACAATCTGAGTAAAAAAGCAGGGAGTAAAGACGACTAACAATTACCGGGGATTATAATAGCGGAAATGATCATTCAATTACTGGTGCTGTAATCAGCTCAAATTTAACGGTGCAAATATACGGTAAGAATCGTTACCCACCAAGCGAATCTGGCCGGGATTGGCGCAATTAGTAATTTGTTAACCCGTGTTGTACGTTTTACGCCGCGGCCGTCCTGATCCTCCTAAAGGTTATTCCGTAGATGATAAATGCGGCAGTGGTAAGCAGGACTCCGGTGATGCAAACGCCGGTCCAACCGCCTTTATCCCAGGCGAAAAGCCCGATGGCGGAGCCCATCGCGGTTCCGATGAAGCTAACGGTCATATATACGGTATTGAGCCGGTTGCGCGCCTGCGGGATCAGCGCATAGACGCGGCTTTGGTTCGAAACGTGGATGCATTGCATTGCGAGGTCGAGCAGGATAATGCCGGCGATGATCCCAAGCACATATTTTGCGCCTGTGTAGAGCAGCACGAACGAGGACAGCAGGAGTCCGAGGCCATAGCCGATGGCGATCCGCGGGTTGCGTTTGTCGGCGGAGCCTCCGACGAGCGGTGCGGCGAGGGCGCCGGCGGCTCCTGCGAGGCCAAAAAGCCCGATGAGGTCGCTATTAAAATGGAACGGCGCCCCCGAAAGATGGAGCACCATGGTCGTCCAGAACATTCCGAAGGTGGAGAAGCCGAGGGCGTTGATCGCCGCGGCCTCGCGAAGGACGGGTTGTTCGCGTGCGAGGGTCAGCAGGCTGCGCATCAGGGATGCGTAGGAGCCGGTGAAATGGGGGCGGCTGGGTGGAAAAGTATAGCGGATGATCGCCAGCAGGGAAAGGCTGATGCCTGCAGCCACGGCGAACATGCCGCGCCAGCCCAGCCAGCGGCCGACAAATCCGCTGAGCGTCCGCGACAGCAGGATGCCGATAAGCAGTCCGCTCATGATGGTGCCGATGACCTTACCGGTCTTCGAAGGCGGAGAAAGGTGCGCGGCGAGGGGAAGGATCAGCTGTGGGATCACGGAGGTCGCGCCGATGCATACGCTGGCAATTTCCAGGCAAAGGAAATTGGGCGACAGGGCCGCAAAGACCAGCGCCGCCACGGCAAGGGCGGCCATCCAGACGATCTGGCCCCGGCGTTCGACCTTATCGCCGAGAGGGACGAAGAACAGGAGTCCAAGGGCATAGCCCAGTTGAGTAAGGAAGGGAATGCGCCCGCCCCTGCTCTCGGGAATGCCGAAGCTTTTACTGATAAGGACGATAAGCGGCTGACAGTAATAGATATTCGCGACGATCAGGCCCGTACAGATCGCCATGATCACGATTTGACCCCGCTTCAGATATTCCGTTGTCGTCGGTTCCATGGTTTGGCCTCTATCGGGGTTTTTAGAAGTCAGCCCCCGGCGTGGTCCGTTTTGCGCAAAGGTAAAGCAGCCGAACCGATTGGTCTATTGTCAAAATATTGTCATATTGTTGATCGATTTCTCTTAAATTAGCCTATCTAAAATTTTATTTCCCCCATGCTGCATTACAAGAAAATTGCCGTCGTTGGCGCCCTGTTTGGATTTATGATCATTGGAATGGCTGCCGTCCGCCCCCAGGACGATCCGAAACCCAAGCACAATTTCAAAGTGCTGCCCAGGGACATCAGCCATGATGACCTGGAAAAGATAATGGACGGCTGGAAGGCGGCGCTTGGCGTAAAATGTAATTTCTGTCATGCCCCGTCAGCCGACAGCACCTCTCACCGGTTGGATTTTGCCAGCGATGCCAAGCCTGAGAAGACCATCGCCCGTCATATGTACAAGATGACCGGCAAGATCAACAAAAAATATTTTTCCTTCAATAAGGATGAGCAGGGGAAAACGATTCCGGCGGTCAGTTGCGTGACCTGTCATCGTGGAAGCCCCCATCCCGGCGAGGTCAGGTAAAGAAAAGGAAAAACCCGGCATCAGCCGGGTTTTTCCTTTTCTATCGCTTTATCAGCTTCTGAACCGACCTTCCCTTATCCGTCCTGACCTCCACGAAATACACGCCCTGCGACAGTCTGCTTATCGCCACATCGAGGGTGCCGGCGGCATTCCCGTTCAGCTGATTGAACATTCTCCGTCCCGAAATATCATAGACACTTACTTCCCGGATGGGTTCGGTACCCGGTACCACCCGGAAATAGCTGCTCGCGGGGTTCGGGAAGATCAGCGGAGCCGTTTGATTGCCTGAGCGGACTGCGATTACGGGCGAGTAAGTGGCCTTCCCGTCCCGGTCTGTCTCCCGCAGGCGATAGTAGTTGACTCCTCTTGACGGCTGTCCGTCCGTGTACGTATAGTCTTGCGGTGAGTTGCTGTTTCCCACTGCTGTAACGGTTCCGATGACCGTGAAATGGGATCCGTCGGCACTGCGTTGAACTTCGAAATACCCGACATTCTGTTCCATTGCCGTCGTCCATTGGAGAACGATCTCCTGGCCTGTGGACCGGCCCGTAAAGTTGGAAAGTTCGATGGGAAGATTGGATCCCTTCATGAAATTGTCGATGGTTACCGTCGCCGTCGAAGTATTGTTACCACTGCTGATTGCCAGCCCTCCATTCACCGTTGTACTGCCGGATCCAAAACCCAGGTCCTGGGTTGCGCCGACCTGGGTCCAGGTCAACCCATTGGACGAAATGAAGCCAGAATAGCTGGAACCGGACTTCACGAGTCTCACCCAATATGGGGGCACGATGCCGGAAACAGTCGCAGTCGTCGTGGGACCATCCTGGGTGCTGCGGGTTTGGAAGATGGCGCCGGTACCGGCTGAAAGTGCGATAAAGGCGTTCGGGTCCCCGGGACTGTTGGTTGCCTGCCGAATCATGATCCCGGCCTTGTCGCCCGTGGTATTGTCGAGGGTTGCTACCCGGCCGACCAGTTCGTCGCCGTCACTAAGCGAAAAGAACGCATACCGGAAGGCATCGGCCGTGCCGCCGATGTCCGCGCCGGAACCCTGCAGCGAGAATGTCGTGCCGTCATAACAGGCTTCGCCACCGACGCCGACCGTTCCGATATCGGCGGTTGTCCAGCGAGTGGGAAGAGGTCCGCAAACACCCGAACAGTCAAGGGTGGAGAAACCGGCTGACGTGGTATCGCTATGGGTCCCGTCCGTACAGTGAGTCACAACCCGGTACAGGTAATCCGTCGCACAGGACAAGCCTGTGATCGAGATAGAGGTGTTTGCCGTAGAAGTCGTCTGCCAGGTCGCAGCGGTGGTAGCCTTGTATTGCACATCATAGAGGGCGGCGCCGGAAGCCCCGTCCCAATTCAGGGTCGCCATATTTTGCTGGACGTTCGACGCCGACAGGTTCGTGGGAGGGAAGCAGGTTACCGTAGGAGTTCCATACACCTCCATCTCCAGGATGGAATATCCATTGCCTGTCCCCCGGGTGATGCCCAGCATCTTCACATACCGGCCGGAGCCCTGCAGGGGCATCGTGTTGTCGAACTGAGTATTTCCCCGCACCGAGTAAACGGTCTTCCAGGTGCTTTTATCGTTGGATACCTGGATATCGAAATCTTTCCCGAGGGCAGCTTCCCAACGGATGATCACCTTGCACAGATCATAGCTTTTTCCCAGGTCGACATATATCCACTGATTATCGCTATAGGCGCTTCCCCATCTCGTGCTGAGCTTGCCGTCGAAGGCGCTGTCCGGCTCCAGGCTTGAATATTGGAAGGACGAAGCCGTAGCCGGCTTCTTAAGGGCGATGTTGGAACTCGTGCAGGTGTCCACCCCATTGCCCAACAACCCATACACCGTAACGTGGCCCGAAAAGGAGGCAACATACAATTTTCCATTGGCTACCGTGGGAGAAGACATCTTGGCATAGTTGCCGATATCGTCGCCCGGCACCGTGACCGAATTCCAAAGCTCCTTTGTCACGTCGTTGGCGTTTATGGCGCGGACGACGCCCGGGCAGGTCTGGTGATTGGCATCGCAACCGTTATAGGCATGAGTCGCCCAGAGGATCGCGGTATTGTCTGTATTCCCGTTGCTGCTGGTACTCAGGTTGGCTCCGTTATTGCCCTGCGGACCCGGGATACCGCTGGTCGGCACCGAGTTCGGGTTGGTGTTGGAAAAACCGGATGTGGTCCTGTTCACCGACCAGGCCCTGAGGGCGGTGTTCTCCGGCCAGGTGTACACATATTCGTTGGCCGTGCCTTTATAATAGCCAAAAGAACACCGCAGGTGGGCGTCCTTCTGGTAGATGTTCTGCACATAGTTGGCTCCGCCGGTATATTTTCCCAGGTTATTCTGGTCAAGCAGGTAGAGATTTCCGTCTTTTGCGCCGGTGAGAATACGATTGAGCCCCGGGATGATCAGCGTTTCACAGGGACCAAAATCAAGATCTCCCTGGTCGAGCTGTGCATAGTTCGAAGGGGTAAAAAAGTCCGTGACATCGAGCTGGTTCCCCGAAGGAGTAAGTTTGATCATCGAGGCAGCCAGATTCACGGAATTAGCCGTAGCATCCGTCGTGCCGTTGCCGGTTGCGACGAAGATGTTCCCGGCGTCGTCGGCCGCGATGCCGTTACCACTCTGCCAGATCCCGCCGCCTTCACCATTGGCCGTCGAGCAGTAGACGTATTTCCGGGTCAGGTCGGCGGCGTTGTATCCCAATAGCCAGCCGTGATAGGGGTCCATGTCGCAATGGCTGGAATAGCCGATATAGACCACCCCATTGAGCAGGAGCAGACCCGGGCGCTGGTTCTGGGAAAATGGATCGAAGTTGAGCGTGCCGCCTGAACTTCCTTCGCCGGTGCCGGGTATCGAAGCTGTGATAACGGTGGGCGTCTGCCGGTCGATCCCGGTCGAAATGCTTATGGCATGCAGTCGTTGGGTAAAGGTCTTGGCCCCGCTGGTAGTGACATCCCGTGAAACGAAGTAGATATATCCGGCATTTTTGTCGATGACGGGGGTACCGATGATGCCGATCTTTTCGGTAAAGTCCACGTATTGTGGAGTGCAGAGCGTCGCCGCGGCGTAGTCGGTATTCAGCGGCGGCCGGAAATTACCGGCCGGGGTAAAATTCTTCATCCAGTACTGTGTGCCGTTATCGGCGTCAAAAGCATATACCGAATTGTTCACCGTCGCGACGATCGCGACGTTGTGGGTCCCGCCGCTGATCGTAACCCCGGACACGATCAGGGGTTGCGAATATACCTGGTCGTCAACCGGCAGATCGAAAAGCTTTCCGAATAATCCGGGTTTGACATTGCTTGTGTTCAGGGTAGTTTCCTGGTTGTTCCAGCCGGTTCGGTTGTTGTCGTTGTGTTGTGTAAGGACATCCACCTGTGCATAGAGGGTAATGGACGCGAGGGTCACGACGATCGACAAAAAAATCGTTCTCATCATAGAGATTTAGTTAAAGAAAGGTGACAGGTCAGTCACGGTTCAATCATAGTGACATTAGCGGGAGGGTGGTATTACAAGGAAATCGGTGGGAATTCAATGGAGAGAGACCATAAAAATACAAAAGGTTTCCCGGATTACATAATATATTGCCAAATTTTTGATCCGAAATATACCTAATTTTATGGTCCAAAAATGTTAGAAATGGCAAATCAATCGTTTAAGTTCGGCATGATCGGCCTCGGTGTTATGGGGCGAAATCTACTGCTCAATATGGCCGATCACGGCTTTGCGGTAGTCGGCTTTGATAAGGATGCACAGAAAGGAGCGACTCTCGAATCCTCCGCGACCCCGGGTACGACCGTAAAAGGGGTCTCCACGCTTGCTGAAATGATCCAGCTGCTCGAGAAACCGAGAAGGATGATGATGCTGGTGCCTGCGGGCAAACCCGTGGACGATGTGATCAACGATCTTTTACCGTTGCTGGACAAGGGCGATATCGTCATTGACGGCGGCAACTCCCACTATGTCGATACTTTACGCCGGGTAAAGTTCATGGAAGAAAAAGGTTTTCATTTCATGGGCGTCGGCATTTCCGGCGGTGAGCAGGGTGCCCGTTCGGGTCCCAGTATCATGCCGGGTGGCGATCCCGAAGCTTATACGCATGTTCAGCCCCTGCTGGAAGCGGTGGCCGCCAAGGTCGACGGCGTTCCCTGTGTCGCGCATCTTGGTAAAGGGGCGGCAGGTCACTATGTAAAAATGGTGCACAATGGCATCGAATATGCCATCATGCAGCTGATCAGCGAAACCTATGACCTGATGCACCGGGGCCTGGGGCTGTCCAATGACGAGCTGCACAAGGTCTATAAGAACTGGAATGACGGGGAGCTGCAATCCTTCCTTGTCGAGATCACCCGGGATATCTTCCTCAAACAGGACGATAAGACGGGCAACCGGCTGGTGGATATGATCCTCGACAAGGCCGGCGCCAAAGGCACCGGGAAATGGACCTCGCAGGACGCGATGGACCTGGGCGTTCCTATCCCCGTGATCGATATGGCAGTTTGCCTGCGCGAACTCTCGGCCTATAAGGACGAGCGGACCCAGGCGGCGGCGATGTATAAGAACCCTTCCGCGGACATTCCCGTTCCCAAGGAGGTTTTTATCCAGCAGGTACAGGAAGCCCTGTTCTTCGGCGTCATCATCAGCTATGCCCAGGGGCTGGCAATGCTGCATGTCGCTTCGAAAGAGCTGGGCATGCAGATCCCCATGCAGGAAGTGGTCAAGGTTTGGCGCGGCGGCTGTATCATCCGGAGTTCCCTGCTGGAAGTATTTTTTAAGGCCTTCTCCAAGAACCCTCAGCTTGCAAATTTGTTATTGGAAGGAGAGATTGCCCAGCTGTTGCAGGCGAAGAAGCAGAATATGCGCAATGTGTGCATCCATGCCATCCATATGGAGTATCCCGTGGCAGGGCTGATGGCCGCGCTGAGCTATTTCGATGCGTACCGCAGCGAACGCATGCCGACCAACCTGATCCAGGCACAGCGGGATTACTTTGGAGCCCACACCTATCAGCGGGTCGACGAGCCGGGTGTATTTCATACGGAATGGAACAAATAGATCAATAAACGATTCAATAGCTGAATTATGCAAAACCATAAACGACCGCCTGCTTCCCTGATCTTCATCTTCGGGGGCAGCGGTGACCTCAATTACCGGAAACTTTCGCCCGCGCTTTATAATTTGTTCATCGACGAATGGATGCCGGAAAAGTTCGGCATCGTAGGCATCGGCCGCAGTCCCTATAATGACGAGGAATACCGTAAGCGACTGCTCAACGGTATCCAGTCCTTCAGCCGCCGGAAAGGAGAACCTAATGGTCACTGGGACGAGTTCTCCCGGCATGTCACCTACCTTCAGATGGACGCCGAAAAAGACGGCGACTACCAGAAGATCGCCGAGGTGGTAAAAGCCAAAGAGGCCGAGATGGGTGAGCACCCCAATGTTATTTTCTATCTCTCCGTCGCTCCGCAGCTGATGCCGGATATTGCCAGGAAGCTGGGTTCGCTGAAACTTTGTTCGGAAACGGCAACGACCCGCATCGTGCTCGAGAAGCCTTTTGGGCATGACCTGAAGAGCGCCCACGAGTTGAACCAGCTGCTCATGAGCATGTTCAAGGAAGAGCAGATCTACCGGATCGACCACTATCTCGGCAAGGAGGCGGTGCAGAACATTCTTTCGCTCCGGTTTGCCAACACGCTGTTCGAGCCGATCTGGAACCGGAACTATATCGATCATGTCCAGATCACCGTCTCCGAGACCGTGGGTCTCGAAGGACGCGGCGGCTATTATGAGCAGTCGGGAGCCCTTCGGGACATGGTGCAGAACCATATCCTCCAGCTGATGTGCATGGTTGCGATGGAAGCCCCGGTCAACTTTGACGCCAATGAGATCCGCAACAAAAAAGTCGACGTTCTGAACGCGATCCGCAAGATCAACAAGGAAGACATCAATCAATATGCGGTCCGCGGCCAATATGGGGAAGGCTGGATGAAAGGAGAGAAGGTGCCGGGCTACAAGCAGGAGAGGGGCGTTCAGCCCAACTCCGCCACCGAAACCTTTGCCGCCGTCAAATTCTATATCGATAACTGGCGCTGGCAGGATGTCCCTTTCTATGTTCGAACCGGCAAACGGATGAACCAGAAGGCTTCCAATATCACGATCCAGTTCAAGGCGGCCCCCAGTTATGCGTTTCCGCCAGAAGCGGCGGACACCTGGCGGGCGAACCGGCTGACGATCGCTATCCAGCCCGAGATGGAGGTCCGACTGCGGTTCCAGGCAAAGAAAGCGGGCCAGTCGATGACGCTCAACCCCGTCGATATGGTCTTCAACCCCAAAGACAACGAGCATGAACCGGAGGCCTATGAGACCTTGCTGCTGGACGTCATGGAAGGCAATCCTACGCTGTTCATGCGTGCCGACCAGGTGGAAGCCGCGTGGAAGATCGTGATGCCGATCATCGAAGCCTGGGAGAGCCGGGTCCCTTCTAATTTCCCGAACTATACCCCGGATTCCTGGGGACCTGAAGATGCAGAGGCGCTGATCGCCCGCGACGGAAAGAATTGGTTTACCATGTTACCCAAGTAAAGATCATGGAACTGCATGTATACAAAGACAGCGAAACGCTGAGCAACGCCACGGCAAAATTCGTCGCCGATCATATTGCCGCGACCCTGAAGAAACAGACCCGCTATACGATCGCCCTTTCGGGCGGCAGTACACCGGTGAGGCTGCACCAGCTGCTGGCACAATCGCCCTATAAAGATCAGATCGATTGGTCGAAGCTGCATGTATTCTGGGGGGACGAGCGGGCGGTTCCGTTCGACGACGATCGGAACAATGCGAAGATGGCGTATGAGACGCTGCTGAATTTCGTGCCGGTACCCGCGGAGCAGATCCACGTCATGCGCACGGACATCGATCCGACGGCGTCGGCCGCCGAGTACGAAAAGATATGCCACCAATATTTCGACAATACGGCTACCAGCTTCGACCTCGTATTGCTGGGCATGGGCGATGATGGTCATACCCTGTCGTTGTTTCCCGGGATGCCGGTTATCCACGAGGAGAAGCTCTGGACGACGGCTTTCTGGCTGCAGGCGCAGGACATGTACCGGATCACGCTCACCCGGACACTCGTGAACCGGTCGGCCTGCGTGGTCTTCCTTACGGCGGGGGCCAAGAAGGCTCATGCGTTAAAAGAAGTGCTGAAAGGTGCGCCGAACCCCGATCTTTATCCCTCCCAGGTGATAAAACCCGTAGGAGAACTTCATTGGTTTGTCGACGAAGCTGCGGCGGCGGACCTAAAATAATTTTTGGATCAATTCATTGCCGAGCTTTCGGCCGCCCTGGGTCCAGAGATCGTTGGGGGGAGGGAATTCATTGATATTATAGCCGCCGTGGGCTTCGAAATCGAACAGCGCATGGACGTGGCCGTCGATGACCAATGCGGCTTTCAGCCAGTCTCGGGACCAGATGATCTTTAGCTGGGCAGGGGGCAGCGGTTCGGACTCCTCGTCGGTCTCATGGATATGCAGGGCGTCGAGAATGCGCAGCTCTTCGGTTGATTTTTCCACGGCGTAAAAAAACGCCGTGTCCCCGTCATCTTCGAAGACGACGCCATAAGAATTCTCGGGAGCGAAGCTTTCGAGGAAGAGGTCTTCTCCCGCGGTCCAGTTTGCTTCCTGCATCAGATATCCGTTCATGACTTTGGTTTTTGCCGGGGCGCCTCCGGCGCCCCCTGCTGTTTCAGCCAGTCGACGATCCCCAGATAGATCTTTTGCGCAACGGCCTTGTGGAATTTTGGACTGAGAATCTTCTTTTCATCCTGCCGGTTGCTGAGGAAGGCCACCTCCACCAGCGCATTGGGATAGTCGGTAGGACCGCTGAGCGAAAAATTGAAGTTGCCGACGTTGCCATATTCCTGCAGGCCGAGGGAGAGCATCCGCTCGAGAATGGCCATGCTGAGCGGGCGGAACCCGATATACCGATAATAGGTGCTTGTCCCCTGTATCGAGTCATTGCCGGCCGAGTTGAGATGGATGCTGACCAGCAGATGCGGGTCGAACTGTTTGAGCATGGCGATGCGTTCGGGCATGCTGAGGGTTGTATCCTTTGTCCGCGTCATGAAGACCTGCTTCACACCGGCGGTCTTTAGCGTTTTGCGCAATTGCTCGGCGATCAGGAGGGTGTAATGTTTTTCCAGGATTTTGCTCGTGGTCCCGGTGGCGCCGGAGTTGTCGCCTCCATGGCCGGCGTCGATGGCGATCCGCAGCTTGCGGATATCGAGAACGGCGGGCTGGCGGCGGATGCGGATGATAAGATGCCGGCCCAGGCTGTCATAGGCGATGGCATATCCCCAATGCTGGGGATGTTTCAGCTCGATATAGATTCGGAAGACATCGTCCTCGGTCTGCTCGTACCAGGTGTTGCGAATCTCTTTTGCCGTATGCAGCTGGGTGATCCAGTTGGTGTTGGAGGTGACACCATAGACATCGACAGCTACGCGGGATGGATCGATCAGCTGTGTTCCCCGGTAGGGATAGCGATCATCGACTGTGAGCGTCACAAAGTCGGAGGCCGTATCGCCAAATACTTTTATGTTCCCGGTGAGATGGGGGTTGTGGGCGACGGGGCCGTTGGCCAACTTGCCCTGCAGGACGAGGCTTGACTTGGCGATATAGGCATAATGCCGGCTGGAGAGCCGGACCTTATAGTCGGTATTGAAGCTGTCGACGACTTTTACGAGGACGTTCGAATCCAGGAAGCCCATTTTGGCGCCGCCCAACCGGTCGTCGCCGATACCGTATTCCATAAAGGGGAGGGCCCCTGTTGTCCTTGCGAGCCAGATGCTGTCCTGGGCGGCCGAGGCATTCGCCAGTTGGAGGAGGATGAGTAGGCCAATTATTCGATTCATGAAATTTAAGCCATTTCTAATAAAGATATGGCATAAATACAAAAGGAGGCCACCTGCAAAAATTTGCATGGTGGCCGTGCTTGCTCATGTGTGCACCCGCAAGTCGTTTATAACGGATATTTGTTATCGTTGATCAGCTTGTCGGCGATCCGGCGCCTGGCGGCCTTGCTGTTGAAAGGGTCGACCTTGGTGAATCGCTTTAACCCCAGCAGCATCATCCGCTGTTCGTCGCCATCGGCAAAGGCATTGATGGCGTCTTTGCCTGATTTATTGATCCGGTCCGCCGCATCATAAAGCCAGGTGCGCATGATATCCAGCTCGTAGGCGGCAGCGGCTTCACCCCGCTGGTCGGATAGTTTCCAGGCCCGCAGCAGTGCGCTCTCGGCTACGAAGGTCTCGATGGCCATGTCGGCGATGTGCATGAGGATCTCCTGCTCGCTCTCGAGCTTCATCATCAGCTTCTGCGCGGCGGCGCCGGCCGTCATGAGGATCGCCTTTTTGAAATTCTGGATCGTCTTTTTCTCCTTCGCGAACGGCGTATCGCCGTCGCTGCCGAATTCGGGGATGCTCATCAGTTCCTTCGAGACCGCCATGGCCGGCCCCATGATATCCAGTCGGCCCTTCATCGCCCGCTTCAGGACCATATCGACGGTGAGCAGGCGATTGATCTCATTGGTGCCTTCATAGATGCGATTGATCCGGCTGTCGCGGTAGGCCTTGGAGATGATATATTCGTCGCTGTACCCGTTCCCCCCATGGATCTGTACGCCTTCGTCGACGACGAAGTCGAGTATCTCGCTGCCGAACACTTTGAGGATGGCGCATTCGATGGCATATTCTTCGGCCGCGCCCAGCACGGCTTCATTGAAGGGTTTGCCTTCGGCGGCGAGGCCGACCTCCTTGTCGTCGATCCATTTCGTAGTACGGTAGAGCGCACTTTCCGCCGTCCAGATGCGGATGGCGATCTCGGCGATCTTATGTTTTATCGCGCCGAAATTCGCGATCGGGGTCTTGAACTGTTCGCGCGTTTTGGCATACTGGATGGATGTCGTGGCAGCGCGTTTTGCCCCGCCCACGGCGGCAGCGCAAAGCTTCAGCCGCCCAATATTGAGGATATTGAAGGCGATGATATGTCCCTTCCCGATCTCTCCCAGCAGGTTTTCGACGGGTACCTTGCAGTCCTGGAAATACAGCTGCACCGTCGAGGAGCCCTTGATCCCCATCTTGTGCTCTTCGGGACCTTGGGTAAACCCTTCGAACCCGCGTTCGACGATAAAGGCCGAGAATTTGTCCCCGTCGATCTTTGCGAATACGGTGTAGATATCGGCGAACCCCCCGTTGGTGATCCAGCACTTCTGGCCGTTGAGGAGGTAGTATTTTCCGTCGGCCGACAATTTTGCGGTGGTCTTTGCGCCGAGCGCGTCGCTGCCGCTGTTGGGCTCGGTCAGACCATAAGAGCCCTTCCATTCCCCGCTCGCCAGCTTCGGGATATATTTCTTCTTTTGTTCCGGCGTGCCGAAATATAGGATCGGCAGGGTACCGATACCCGTGTGGGCGGAGACACCAACGGAGAACGAAAAACCGCCGCCCAGGCCTTCGTTCACCAGGGTCGCCGTGACGAAATCCTTACCGAGACCCCCGTATTCCTCGGGCACTGCGGCGCCGAGCAGACCCTGGTCCCCCGCCTTTGCGATCAGCGCGGGCATCAGACCGGGCTCCAATTTGTCGATGCGGTCGATGACGGGAAGTACTTCCGTATCCAGGAAAGCGTTGCACATGTCTTTTACCATCTGCTGCTCTTCATTGAGATCTTCGGGGATGAAGGTCTCGAAAGGCGAGCTTTCCTTTGTTAGCCATTCGGCTCCTTTCAGGGTTTGCTTTTTTTCAGTGGACGCACTCATAGAAAACAGTTTTTAGTGTATGTTTTGCTCATCGATGTTATCGAAGATTGTCGTAAACTATCTGCAATACTTCCTTACAGACGTCGATGCGGTCGGTGGGCACGCCTTCCAGCGCTTCGTTGAGCGTCGCCTCCGCCAATTGCATCGTCTCCTCCTGCAGCTTCTGGGCCTGGCGGGTCAGGAAGATCAGGTTGATGCGCCGGTCCTGTTCCGAAGGCACCCGTTTGACCAGCTGTTGCTTTTCCAGGTTATCCACCAGGCGGGTGATGCTGGGTTTGTCCCGGAAGGTGGCGCTGCACAGTTCCTGCTGGCTTTTGCCATCCTCCTTCCAAAGATGATAGAGGACGCTCCACTGTTCGATGGTGATCTTCAGTCCCGCGGCGTTGAATTTCTTTTGCAGATTGCGGGCGATGGCCGTGCTGGCCTTGCCCGTTATAAAACTGTAAAGCTCTCCTCTCTTGAATTGGTTGTTTGGCATACAGTTAGTTAAACAACTAACTAAAAATACACTTTTTTTTGGATTTGCACGAATTATCTTTATTAAATGTCCGGGCATTTTATCAACTTTCGGTCTTCGCGGTTTCATTACTACCAGTGGGGGAAGGGGGTGCAGATCCTTTTTGCCTTCCATGGTTACGGAGAGTCCGGGGCCTCCTTTGCATTCCTGGCGGAGGCGGTCGGTCGCGACTTCACGATCATTGGGCTCGATATGCCGTTCCATGGCAAAACAGAGTGGAAGGAGGAAAAACTCTTTCTCGATCCGCGTGATCTTCGGTCGCTGATGCTGGAGATTGCTTCGGGATTGCCGGAAAGAGAGGTAGGTTGGTGGCTGCTTGGGTACAGCATGGGCGGCCGGGTGGCGCTTCAGCTGCTGGAGTTGGAATACGCCCGTGTGGAGCGCCTGGTGCTTATGGCGCCGGATGGGCTGATCGTCAATCCCTGGTATTGGCTGGCCACCCGAACCGCCGCGGGCAACCGGTTTTTCCGATGGACGATGAAGCGGCCTGGCTGGCTTTTCCTGCTGATGCGGGCCGGCAACCGGTTGGGTCTTGTCAACCCGAGTCTCTTCAAGTTTGCGGCCCGTTATATCGATGACGACCCCGTGCGCCAGGAACTCTACCAACGATGGACGGTGATGCGGGGATTCCGGCCGCCGCTCGGGTCTATTGCCGGCTGGATCCGGGAGTTGAAGATTCCCATCGTTCTCCTCTATGGCCGCTATGACCGGATCATACTCGCACGGCGCGGCGAGCGGTTTTTGCATCGCATCCGGCCAAACGGCCGGCTTACCCTGCTGCCGGCGGGGCATGCGATCCTGCAGCCTAAATTCGTGGAAGTCATCACAAACGCGCTAAATTTACCGCCCAGTTAGAATTATGTTTTTTTCGCTCACGCTTTTCAGCTGTCTGCTTTTTGCCGTCTATGGCGCGTTGATCGCCTGGTATCACCGGGCCTGGCGGGCGTTGCCGGTGTTCCGTCCCGATGCGGCGAGCTTGCACACGCGGATCACGGTGCTGATCCCGGCGCGGAACGAGGAGAGTAATATCGGCGTTTGCCTTCGGAGTCTCGCAGCCCAGCGGTATCCGCGCGATCTTTTCGAGATCATTGTGATCGACGATCATTCGACCGACGGAACGGCGGCGGTTGTAAAGAATTTTTCCGCGTTACCGATCCGTTATCTTTCCCTGGCGGATCTCCCTTCGGCGGAGGCCCATACTTCCTATAAGAAATTTGCGATTGAAACCGGGATCGGCGCAGCCAGGGGCGAGCTGATCGTGACGACCGATGCGGATTGCATCTTCGATCCTGAATGGCTCGGGACGCTTGCGGCCTTTTATGAGCAGCGGGATGCAAAGTTCATTGCCGCGCCGGTGCGGATCGGCGGGGGAGGAAATTCCCTTTTAGCGATCTTTCAAAGGCTGGATTTTATCACGCTGCAGGGCATTACCGGGGCGGCGGTTTCCAAACGCATTCACTCCATGTGCAACGGCGCGAATCTCGCCTACCCGCGGGAGGTTTTCTATTCCGTGGGCGGGTTCCGGGGGATCGACCAGATCCCGTCCGGGGACGATATGCTGCTGATGCATAAGATCTTTTTACGGTATCCCCAGCGGGTGTTCTTTTTGAAGCACCGGCAGGCGATCGTTTCGACCAATCCCGAAGCCCGATGGAAGGGATTTTTTAACCAGCGCATCCGCTGGGCCAGCAAGGCGGACCGGTATGATGACAAACGCATCTTTTGGGTGTTGTTGCTGGTCTATCTCGTGAATGCCCTGTTCCTGGCGCTGGCCATAGGCGCTTTTTGGAACAGCTGGTGGGGGCTGCTATTGCTGATCCTGCTGGTGGCGAAGACGATGGTGGAGGTTCCCTTTGTCAGTGATGTCGCGGCCTTTTTCGGGCAGCGCAGGCTGATGGCGTATTTTCCCTTTTTGCAGCCGCTGCATATTACCTATACACTCATCGCCGGCTGGCTGGGGAAATTCGGGAGCTACCGGTGGAAGGACCGAAAAATCGTTAAATGAAAGGTAGACAAAACATTGGTTCGCGCCTCCTGCGCAATCCCGGTACGCTCTTCGGGCTTATCGTTATCGGCTTGGCGACAGTCGTCGCCGTTACGGGGTACCTGATCGCGCCCGACGGTTCGCCGGATGCCAATCGTATTATTGTAGAGATCGGGGGACGTAAACCGGGGTTCAGGCAGGAGTTTGTGCTGGTCAGGAAGCCGGGGGCGGCCGCGCGGGCAGGGTTCTTTCACCGCCTGCTGTTTGGGCAGGAGGATCGGTACGATTATGTGCCGATCGAAGGCTATCAGACGAAGGGAGACAGTCTTATCGTGCAGAAGTTCGTGGACGAGGGCGTCTATGAGCGAAGGGCGTACGCCAATGATTGCAGGGTTTCGGCCCGCACCACTGGTGCGGCCCCCGGTCGCGGGCTTGCGCCCGTGGACGGGACGCGTCCCGCGTCTCAGGTGTTGACGGGACCGCCGGCGATCGAGGTCCGGCGATTCTGGCTGGGCACGGACAAATATGGCCGGGACATCCTCAGCCGGCTGCTCATCGGCGTTCGGGTGAGCCTTGCCGTGGGAATGGTGACCGTGCTGCTGTCGATCAGCGTGGGCGTTGGTCTGGGTGCGCTGGCGGGCTATTTCCGCGGGCGGGTGGACGAGTTCATCCTTTGGCTGGTAAATGTGATCTGGAGCATCCCCACCCTCCTGCTTGTGTTTGCGATCATGCTGGTATTGGGAAAAGGATTCTGGCAGGTGTTCGTGGCTATCGGGCTTACGCTGTGGGTGAATGTGGCCAGGATCGTCCGTGGCCAGGTGTTGGCCGTGCGGGAGCGGGAATATGTCGAGGCGGCGCGGGCGCTGGGTTATTCGCATGCCAGAATCCTTTTCCGGCATATCCTGCCGAATATCATGGGTCCGGTCTGGGTCGTCGCAGCCTCGAATTTTGCTTCGGCGATCGTTATCGAAGCGGGGCTTAGCTTCCTGGGCGTGGGCGTACAGCCGCCGCAGCCCAGCTGGGGCCTGATGATCAAAGAGAATTACAACTTCATCATTACGCATAATCCGATGCTGGCGCTGGCGCCGGGCATTGCGATCATGCTGCTGGTGCTGGCCTTCAACCTGCTGGGGAATGGATTGCGGGACGTTTTGAACGTCCGTGTATAGACAGTGAGGGGAGGACTATTGTGTGGGGACGGGCTATTAGGCGGGGGCTATTCTTTATAGACCTGGACGTTGCGGGTGAAGCTTTCGTCCAGAGAGATAAAGGTCTCGGTGCGTTCGATGCCTTTTATCTTCTGCAGTTCGTCATGGAGGACAAATCGCAGCTGGTTGATGTCTTTGCAGACGATCTCGGCGAACATGCTGTAGTTGCCCGTTGTGTAATTGAGGCGAACGATCTCGGGAATCTTCTGCAACTCGCGGGCTACGCTGTCATACAGGGAGCTCTTTTCGAGATAGATGCCGATAAAGGCAATAACGTCATAGCCCAGCTGTTTCAGGTCTACATGCAATTTTGTACCTTTGACGACCGAGAGCTCCTGCAGCTTTTTTATCCTGACATGGATCGTACCTCCCGAGACAAATAGCTTTTTTCCCAGCTCCGCGTACGAGATCTCCGCGTTCTCCATCATTTCATGGATGATCTGCAGATCCAATTTGTCGAGATTCAATTTAACAGCCATCTTAAATAGAGTTTTTGAATTTTATCTACATTAGAATACAAATATTTGAATAATTATGAAAACATAAAAATATTTCTTCAAAAATCATGAATATTTAGGCCATTTCGTTAGTTTTGTTTCAACAACGAGATCGAAAGTTCTTTACCATTGTGGAGTGATGAAATTTGGCAGACATGCCCTCTTGTCTCGGGGGTGGGGAGCCAGGGATAAACATAGTGTAATGCCGGGTCCGACAAAAATCGGGCTCGACTGGGGTTGACCACCGCACATTGCGCTAGCGCTAACCGCCCCGTGGAGGTTCGAATCCTCCCTCTACAGCGATTTAAAAAAACCCCGCCGATGGCGGGGTTTTTTTATTTGGAACCCTTTGGCCTTTTCGCTTTTTTGTCCGCCAGGTGCTGATCGAAGATCAGCCGGAGGAGGGAGAGGGGTTCCATTTCCATGAGAGCTGCCAACCGGAGAAGATCCTTCAAACTAAAATCCTCCACATCGTCGATCAGCCGCGTGAAACGAACGTTGTTGATCCCCAGGTCACGCGCGACGATGGTTTTGGGAATAAAATGAAAGAGGTCCCGGAAGTGGTGGATACGTCCCGCCGATACCATGGGTACGATGAGTTCGTATCTTTTGTCCTTTGCCAACATATTTCAAAGAAAAGAGATAGTTAGCAGTTTTATTAAATTATATACCAAATCTATTGCTAAAAGGACTGAACTTTCGTTTATGGTGGACTAAATCAACCGCGGATTTAATTATACGGTATCTTAATGGGACACAAGCGGATAGTGAAATGTTTTTCCTTAATTTTGGCGACTTTCTATGAACAATAATATCCTTGTTACAGGTGCGGCAGGTTTTATCGGTTCTCATGTTTGTGACCACCTGGTCAATTCCGGTTATTCGATCGTTGCCCTGGACGACCTCTCGGGAGGTTTTGAAGACAATGTAAATCCGTCGTGTACATTTATCCGGGGCTCCATCAATGATGTTGACTTGATCAACCGGCTGTTCGCGGAATATCAGTTTCAATATGTATTTCATCTGGCAGCCTATGCCGCCGAAGGATTGAGTCATTTTATACGGAGGTTCAATTATAATAACAACCTCATCGGGAGCATCAATCTGATCAATGCGTCGGTCAATACCGGATCGGTAAAATGTTTTGTCTTTACCTCTTCCATAGCTGTGTATGGGAAGAACCAGTTGCCGATGACAGAAGATCAGACTCCGCTTCCCGAAGATCCGTATGGCATTGCCAAATTTGCGGTGGAAATGGACCTAAAGGCGGCACATGAGATGTTTGGCCTTAACTATGTCATCTTCCGTCCTCACAATGTGTATGGAGAGCGCCAGAATATCGGCGATCCATATCGCAATGTCGTTGGGATCTTTATGAACCAGATCATGCAGGGGAAGAAATTGACCTTGTTTGGAGACGGAATGCAGACCCGGGCATTCAGCCATATCGACGATGTCGCTCCGATCATTGCAGCAAGCATCGAGAACAATTCGGCTTACAATCACACTTTCAATATCGGGGCGGACGTCCCGTATACGGTAAAAGAACTGGCGACCATCGTTTGCGACTGTTTCGGAGTTTCGGAGCAGCTGGTTTTCCTGGAGGCAAGGAACGAGGTGCTTCATGCCTATTCGGATCATAGCAAGGTGAAGAGTTATTTTGGTCACCTGATCAAGGATATCACCTTGCGGGACGGAATAAAAAGGATGGTCGAGGATGCCAGGGCGAAGGGTCCCAGAACCGGTAAGAAATTTGAGAATATCGAAGTCCTCAGAAATATGCCTCCGGCCTGGACGAAACTTATTTAGCCGAATATGGATCAGCATTTTCCTTCGATCTCCGTTGTCATCCCTGTAAGGAATGAGGCAAAAAAGATCGCCGCATGCATAAATGGCATTCTCTCTCAGACCGTGCCGGTAAAGGAGATCGTCGTGGTCGATTCGGGCAGTACGGATGGAACCCTCGAAATCCTGGAACGATATGAGCTGGTTCGGGTCATAAAGATCCCTTCTTCCGAGTTCAATCATGGCCTAACCCGGCAGCTTGGTGTCGAGGCAGTCTCCTCCGAATTTGTGCTGCTCACCGTCGGCGACGCTGTTGCCACCAACAATCGCTGGATCGAGACGCTGTTATCCGGTTTTACTGATGAAAAGGTTGCCGGCGTTTGCGGTTTGCAGGTGATCCCTCATGATATCGACAAGAACCCCATTGGCTGGTATAGGCCGGTGGATGCCCCGCGTGAAATAAGATATTCTTTTCCCGATCCTGAAGATTTCAACAAGCTTGATCCGGACAGGCAAAGAGAAGCTTGTGGATGGGATGACGTCACTGCCTTGTACCGGCGGGAAGTTCTTTTGAAGTTGCCATTCCGTAAGACAACGTTTGCGGAGGACGCCTTGTGGGCAAAGGATGCGCTTTTGGCGGGGTATACGCTGGTATTCAATTCCGCAGCTACTGTATACCATTATCATAGCCAGAACGAAGAATTCACCTTTAAGAAGTCGTTTACCCTCCACTATCATTTTTATAAATTCTTTGGACAGCGGCCGGCCATACCGGTGGTCACTCTAAGGCAAAAGTTGTCAAGGATAAAGTTGCTTTTGGAGGCGGGCAGTATTCCCTGGAGGCAGAAATGGCACTGGTACAAATACAACCGGGCCTTAGACCGGGGCACGATGGCCGCCGCCAGGAAGTTTAATGAAGCAATTGCTGCGGGCGAGGCCCACCTCGATGAGGTCCATTCGAAGCTTTGCGGAACCCCCCCTATCCCGAGTAAAAACTAAGGAAAACGACTGGCCATTTCGTAAATTCGCCTCTTGTTATGGGCCAGAAAAAACTCATCCGCTTTGAGGCGATCAAATCGTTTCCCAATGTATTGCAGTATCCCGATGGCATGGCAGGTCAATGGGGGGTATTCTTTAAGAACGATCAGCCGCTGACGCTGGAACTGGCCTGCGGTAAGGGGGAGTATACGGTTGGACTGGCCCGGATGTATCCCGACCGGAATTTTCTCGGAGTCGATATGAAGGGGAACCGCATCTATATCGGCGCCAAGCGGTCGCTCGAAGAGAAGTTGACCAATGCCGCCTTCCTGCGTACGCATATCGACAAGATCGCGACCTATTTCCGGCCGGGCGAGGTAAGCGAGATCTGGATGACCTTCCCCGATCCGCAACTGCGGAAATCCAGGGCCACCCGGCGGCTCACGCATCCCCGTTTTCTCCGGCTCTATCAGCAGATCCTGGCGCCGGGGGGCATCATTCGCCTCAAGACCGATTCGCCGGTGCTTTATACGTTCACTCAATGGGTGATTGCGATGTATGGGTTGACGCTGCTCGAGGATATCGACGATGTGCATGCGGGGACGCCTTCGCCGGAACTTCAAATCACCACGCACTATGAAAGCCTCGACATTGCCCAAAGCAAGCGGGTGCATTATCTTTCTTTTGTTTTGCCGGTGGAACCGCTGCCCGATCTGGATGGGCGGCTGCTGACGCGGATAAAGGAGGAAGAGCCGACTCCCGAGACACCGCTGCGACCGGCCAGGATCCATTCTTCAAAAAAACGGAAAGAGGATGCCGCCGACTGAGGGGATCGATTATTACTATAATGACCAGGGGTTGATGGTCCTGACGGAGAAATATCTTTTGGAACGGGGCTATTGCTGCGGCAACGGCTGTATGCATTGTCCCTACGACTATGAGCGGGTCGGCGAGCCGCGCCGATCGCAGCTCCTCGAACAGCGAAAATCAAATGGCGACACCGAGAAAAAAAAATAAGGCGAAGACCCCGGGTGCAGCGGGCGATCGCCTCAAGGCTATAAAGCCTTCCGGCAGCCGCGACGAGTCCTTCTTCGAGCTCGTGCATGCCGTCGCGCGGCAGATCCCGAAGGGCCGTGTCACCTCCTATGGCGCGATCGCCGCGGCGCTGGGAACGAAACTATCGGCCCGGATGGTAGGGTGGGCGATGATCCCGGCGCATCATGCGACTCCGCCGGTTCCGGCGCACCGTGTCGTCAATCGCAACGGCCTGCTTACCGGGAGACATCATTACAATCCGCCGGAGCGGATGCAGCAATTGCTGGAAAAGGATGGAGTTATCGTCAGGGACAACCAGGTGGTGGATTTCGGGCGGCTGTTTTGGGACCCGGCCAGGGAACTTTAGTAGTACGGACTGATCATCACATACACCACGACCCCGGTGACCGCGACATACAACCACAGCGGCCAGGTGATCTTCGCCAGCTTGCGGTGTTTGTCAAATTTCTGCTGGTAGGCGCGTTGCATGGTAAAGAGGACAAAAGGGATGATTATCCCCGAGAGAAGGATATGTGAGGAGAGGATAAAATAATAGATATAGCGCAACGACCCTGCCTGTTGCTTTTCCGGGTCGCTCAGCAGGCCGTCGTGGTTCAGGTCGCCGAAACGGGTCGAAGGGTTGGTGGCGTGATAGAGGACATAGGAGACGAGGAAGACGGCGCTGAGGATCACCGCGGTCCAGTTGGCGCGGCGGTGCGCCACGACCTGGCCATGCCGGATAAAATAAAGGCTGGCCAGCAGCAGTATCGCCGTGCTGCTATTGAGGATCGCATGGAACAGCGGCAGGGAGTGGGTGTTGAAGCCCAGGTCGATCTTCGCCTGGGGACCGAGGATGAGGAACGCCACCGCGGCGGGGATCGCGATGGATACGACGATGATCGCCCTGGTGTAATTCTTTTTCGTCAAAGGAACATTTGGGTTCATACACTACGATAGTTTCTTTTTGTTAAAATATACTACAGCGGCAATCGTCCCCAGCAGGATCACGATGATCGGGATCACCAGCGGCCTCAGCTCGTCGAAGGCGGTGGATTTGCGCTTCTTGTCTTTCTCCAGCATGATAAAGACGATATCGTCGCCGAGCTTTGCCATGGCGGCCGTGTCGGTGCCGTGATAGTAGCCGCGGATCACGCGGTCCTTATCGAGCAGGGCGACATAGTCGGTGTGGACGAAATTGGAGTCCACGCTGACGCTGTCCTGCAGGCCCAGCTTAAGCTCGTTCAGGGCGAAATCATAGATCGTCTTTTTGGGACCGGTGAGCATCCACCAGACGTCCGAATTGACGCCATATCGATCGGCATATCGCTTCATTACGGGCGGCGAGTCGTGCTCGGGATCGACGGTAAGGGAAATGAACTTGACGAACGTGGTATCGATGCGCTTACTATAGTCCTTTAGCTTTAACGCATCCTGCAGGTGCCGCATATTGCGGGTCAGGATCGGGCAGATGCTGGCGCAGTGCGTAAAGAAGAAATCGATGATGATAACCTTGCCCTTCAGGGAGTCGAGGGAGACGGTATCGCCCAGCTGGTTCTGCAGCCGGATATTGGCGACCCTGTGCCAGATGGTGTCGTTGACTTCCTTGCCGTCCTTCATGTGGGTGACGACAGAATCGGGAAAATAGTGTCCCGGCATCGCCACACCATATTGTCTGGCCACCAGGTAAAAGCCGAGGGGTATCACGACCGCGATACAGACGGCCAACCAGCCTTTCTTGTTCATTCCACAAAAATACGAAACCATCGCCTTCGGCGATGGTTGCTATTTAGTTTAACGAACATTATTCGGGTGAGCCGGGCTTGACGGCCGGAGTTTCGTGTTCGCCGCCTTCGGGTGCGACCTTCTTGTCATTCTGCTCCAGCTGGTATTTGTCATAGCGGTTACGCAGTTCCCGGTAGGAATTGCCATCGGTAACGAAGGCGATGACGAACCAGACGAAGAGGAGCGCAGGCACCGCGATGGTCATGATCATATTCTTGATCTCATGACGCAGGTGCATGAACTCGGCGATGATATAGAAGGCCTTGGCACAGGTGAGGATCAGGTAGACGCCATTGAGGACGTATTTGGGGGGGAATCCCGTTTTTAGGTGGATGGTAGCCAGTAACAGCTCTACCATCGTGATCCCGAGCAGGATCCAGAAGGTACGCCAGATCGGCCTGGTGTCGAATTGGGCGTGTGCGTTATCGTGACCGTGGCTCGTAGTGGTATCGACGTTTGACATATCAATCAGTTTAGATGTGTTAGAGTAAGTAGAAGCAGGTGAACACGAATACCCATACCAGGTCGACGAAGTGCCAGTACAGGCCGGCCTTTTCGATCATGAGGTAATGGCCTCTCTTCGCAAAATCGCCGCGAAGGTTCTTGATCAGCATAATGCAGTTGATCACCACTCCCGAGAATACGTGGAAGCCATGGAAACCCGTAATGGTAAAGAAGAAGTTGGTAAAGTTGGTAGAAGCCTTTGACCCGTTGATGTTCGGGAAAGGATTCCGGCCCCACCAGGCGCCTTCGCCGTGGAGGTGCGTCCATTCCCAGGCCTGGCAACCGAGAAACATCAGGCCGCCGATGATGGTCAGGATCATATAGAAAGTCACCTTTTTCTGATCGCCGGCATGGCCTGCGGCTACCGCGAGAACCATCGTTACCGAGGACATGATCAGGATAAAGGTCATAAGGCTCACAAATACCAACGGAAGGTGTAAGCCACCCATGAGGGGGAAGGCGCGGAAGACTTCATTGGGGTCTGGCCAGCTGTTGCTCGAGAACCGGATCGTGCCATAAGAGATCAGGAAAGCACCAAAAGTAAAGGCATCGCTCATCAGAAAATACCACATCATCAGTTTCCCATACTCTACGTTGAAGGGGCTTTTCCCGCCACTCCACCATTTCTGACCTGCCGGTATTGCTTGTGCCATGTTGAGATTTTAGTTGATTTGCAAATTTATTTAAACAATACTAAGTTTTCTATTTTATCGCCATAAAGAAAATGAACAGATAGAGCCAGAGCAGATCGACAAAATGCCAATAGGTGCTCATGATCTCCACGGGTATGCTGTTGTAGCTGCGTGTCTTTGTCGCATAGGCTTTCCCCACCATTATCAGCAGCGGAACGACCCCGCCCATTACGTGTACCGCGTGAAGCCCTGCGATGATGTACAAGAACTGTCCTCCGCCCGATCCGTGAAAGTTGATCCCCGAATCCCAGATGGTCCGGAAGCCCACCCATTGCAGCAACACAAAAACGATCCCCAGCGCGGCCGTAACGCTCATCAGGTTCCGGTAGCGAAGCATCTCCCGATGCTTAAAAGACTTCAGGGCCATCTGGATGGTGAGGCTGCTAAGCAGGATCACCGCCGTCGAGTACCAGAAGGCTTTCGGGATGAAGAAGCTGGTCCAGCCCGGCTGGTCGCGCTTTACGACATAGGCGCTGGTCAGCCCGGCAAACATCATGATGATGCTTCCCAAAGCCACCCATAACGTGAATTTATGGGGATGTATTTTCTTTCTCTGTTCGTTCACAATTTCCATAGTTATATTCCTTCTGGACGAACCGCTTCGGGCGGTTCAAGCCTTATTCGCCAGCAGCGCCAATAATACCACGGGCAGATAGATATAGCTGCTGAACATCACTCTCCTCGCCGCTTTTACTGTCATTTCCCTATACAGCCGAACGCACTGCGCGACCATTGCCAGGTTGGCGATCGCCACGATCATCAGGCCGACGATGCCGCTCATTCCGCCGTTGTCGCCGCCGACGAAATAGGGCAGGACGCCAACCGGGATCAGCAACAGCGAGTAGGTGATAGCCTGGATGGCGGAGTATTTTGTCGGCCCTTCGTTGGACGGCAGCAGCTTGAATCCGGCTGCGGTATAGTCCTTGTGTGCAATCCAGGCGATCGCCCAGAAATGGGGGAACTGCCAGAAGAATTGCAGCGCGAAAAGGACCCAGCCGCCGACGGACAGATCGTCATTCCCTGCCGCCCAGCCGATCAGGCAGGGGAGGCTTCCGGGGATGGCGCCTACCAGCACGGAGATGGAGCTGACCTTTTTCAGCGGCGTATAAACGAACGCATAGAGAAAAAGGCTGAAGGCTGCCAGGGCTGCCGTGAGGAAGTTGAAGTGCCAGAGCAGAAGGATGCCACCTATTCCCGCCAGTACCGCAAAGGTCCCGGCTTCCTGGGTGCTCATCCGGCCGGCCGCGACGGGCCGGTTGGCCGTGCGCTTCATCAGCGCATCGGTATCCTTCTCCACGATCTGGTTGATCGTGTTGGCGCTGGCCGTGACCAGCATGCCGCCAAGGAAGAAGAGGCCGATGGACGCCCAATCGAACTCCTTTACTTTCGGCGCCAGCAAATAGCTGATCAGGGCGGAGAACACGACCATGAAGCTAAGGTTGAACTTGATCAGCAGTTTGTAATCCTGCAATTTGCCGGCAAATGTTAAAGAACTCGGTTGCTTCACAGTCTCCTCCATCAATTCATTATTTGTTCGATGCCCTGGTTTTGACCAGGGCATCGAAAGCTTTTCATTAGTGTGCACTCTCGTTGGCGCCCAGCGGCTCGGTTTGGGGGATGAAATCCCTGCCGTCCTTGGCGTAGTCATAAGGCCAGCGGTGTACTTCGGGGATATCGCCGGGCCAGTTGCCGTGACCGGGCCGGATCGGGGCCGTCCACTCGAGTGTGGTAGAACCCCAAGGGTTGCGGTTCATCACCCTTCTGCCCTTGAATATGGAGTAGAAGAAGTTGAAGACGAACAGCAGCTGAACGGCGAAGGTGATCATGGCCACCGTGGAGATGAACCGGTTCAGACCGCCGAACTGGTTGAAAGAGATCCACTGGGAGTAGTCCAGATAGCGGCGGGGCATCCCGGCCAACCCTTCGTAGTGCATGGGCCAGAAGATGAGATAGGCGCCGGCCAGGGTGACCCAGAAGTGGATATAGGCCAGCGTATTGTTCATATAACGCCCGTACATTTTGGGGAACCAGTGATAGATACCGGCGAACATTCCGAGGATACCCGATACCCCCATTACGATATGGAAGTGGGCGATGACGAAATAGGTATCGTGCAGCTGGATATCCAGTGTCGAGTTACCGAGGAAGATACCGGTCAGACCACCGGAGATGAACGTGCTTACGAAGCCGATGGCGAAGAGCATGGCCGGCGTGAACCGGATATTCCCGCGCCAGAGGGTCGTCAGCCAGTTGAAGACCTTGATCGCGGAGGGAACGGCGATCAGCAGGGTCAGCAGGACGAACACGGAGCCCAGGAAGGGGTTCAGACCCGTCACGAACATATGGTGCGCCCATACCAGGAAGGCGAGGATCGCGATCGCGAACAGCGAGCCGACCATGGCCATATAGCCGAAGATGGGTTTGCGGGCATTGACGGACATGACCTCCGATACCAGGCCCATCGCCGGGAGGATGATGATGTATACTTCGGGGTGACCAAGGAACCAGAACAAGTGCTGGTAGAGGATCGCGCTACCGCCTTCATTGGGAAGGGCTTTATTGGTCTCGGTCAGGAAGATGTCGGAAAGATAGAAGCTGGTGCCGCCGTGACGGTCGAACAGCAGCAGGATAAAGCCGGAGAGAAGGACCGGGAAGGACAGCACCCCGAGGACGGCCGTGAAGAACAGCGCCCAGATGGTAAGCGGCAGGCGGGTCATACTCATCCCCTTGGTACGCATATTCAGGATGGTCGAAATATAGTTCAGGCCGCCGAGCAGGGAAGACACGACGAACAAGGCCATGGAGATGATCCAAAGGTCCATACCCGTCTTCGATCCCTCGGAGGCATCGCCAAGTGCGCTCAAGGGCGGATAGGAGGTCCATCCGCCGCTGGCCGGGCCGGTGGCGATGAACAGCGAGGAGAGCATCACGATGCTGGCCATCAGGAAGAACCAGTAGGAGAGCATGTTGAGGAACGGCGACGCCATGTCGCGGGCGCCGATCTGCAGGGGGATCAGGAAGTTGGCAAAAGTTCCGCTCAAGCCTCCCGTCAACACGAAGAACACCAGGATGGTACCGTGCATGGTCACCAGCGCATAATAGAATTCCGGTTGGATCTGGCCGCCCTTGGCCCAGTGACTACCGAGGATATCTTCGAGGAACTGGAAGTGCGCGTCGGGGTAGCCGAGCTGCAGCCGGAACAAAACGGACATCAACCCGCCGATGATCGCCCATATCATCCCCGTGATGAGGAACTGCTTGGAGATCATCTTGTGGTCCTGGCTGAACACATATTTCGTAATAAACGTCTCCTTATGGTGGTGAACGCCATGCTCGTCAAGATGCGCCTCGTGTGTTGTTACCACCTCTGGATGTCCGTGTAGGGTTGCTTCGTTGCTCATGTTCAATATTTTTTAATCGGATACGTCTTAGTTTTTAGCAGTGGTTTTGGTGGAGTCGGCAGGAGCGGCAGGTGCAGCCTTATCGCCCATCACCATCACGTAATTGGGCTTCTGCTTGGCCAGCCAGAGCCGGAACTCTTCGTTCGATACCACCTTGATAACCCCGCGCATGGTATAGTGACCTTTCCCGCACATCTGGTCGCAGGAAATTTCGTATTCGAAATCGGGATTACCCAGCTTTTTCTTCATTTCCTCGGTGGTGAACTTGGGCGTGAACCACAAGGTCGTCGGTGTGCCGGGTACGGCGTCCATCTTCTGGCGGAAGTATACCAGACCTACGTCATGGATCACATCGCGGCTGCCGATGATCAGCTTTACCGGGCGATTGACCACGCAATACATTTCATTGTTGACGACGACGTCGTCGTGCGTATTGGCGTCATCCCAGATCAGGCCGAGGGAGTTATTGTCCTTATCGCTGATGTTCTGATAATATTTCTTGCCGAAGGTCGCGTCATGACCGGGGTAGCGGAAGATCCAGCCGAACTGTTTGCCGGTGACCTCAATTTGCAGGGCGTCTGCCGGAGCTTCGCCGGTGATCCGGAACCAGTAGAAGAGACCGAAGCCGACAAGCACGGTAAGGGCGATTGCGGGAACCACGGTCCAGACCACTTCGAGCCGGTTGTCATGAGGAAAGTAGTGCGCCTTTCTCTTCTCGGAATACTGGTATTTATAGGCGAACCAGAAAAGCAGGATCTGGGTGATGACAAATACGACGCCCGTGATGGCGATGGTTATATAGAGCATCCTGTCGATCTCTTCGCCGTGCTTGGAAGCAGACTCGCCAAGGATCTTGCCCCGATAGAGCTCATTGCAATAGTAGACACCGATGAGCCCCAATACGAGGAAGACGATCATCAGGAAGCCATTGATGCGGTTATGCTGCTCGAAGTTCTTCTTCTCTCCCTTCAGAACGCCCACATACTCGCTTGCTTTTGCTATCTGGAAGGTGATCAGGAAGCCTAACAACAGGATCAGTAACAGAAAAAGAGTTGACATGATAGTTAAACAAGTTTTAAGTATGGTGGATAATACTTTCTTTCAGGAAAGGATGGTTTTTTGCCAGCAGGGGATACTTGCTCAATACTTGTCCGGTCTGCCACATGATCAATCCTACGAAGCCCAGTGCGATGCCGAAGTCGAAGAGATTGAGGGGCACGTGGTCAGGGGAGATATGCTCGGCCGGGAAGACCATCTGGTAAAAATCCAGCCAGTGACCAAAGATCAAAAGTACGGACATAAAAGTTACCGTGGCGTAGTTGCGCTTGGAGGCCCGGGTCATAAAGATGAGCAACGGGCATACAAAATTGATTATCAAGTTCAAATAGAAGATCCCGGCATAGGCCCCGTTAAGGCGGGGTTGAAAATAGACGGTCTCTTCGGAGATGTTCGCATACCAGATCAGCATGAACTGGTCGAACCAGACATAGGTCCAGAAGATCGAGAAGGCGAACATGAACTTACCGAGGTCGTGCAGGTGTTCCTGGGTGACATATTCCAGGTAGCCCTGGTTCTTGAGATAGATAACGAAGATGGTGATCAGTGCAAGGCCACCGACGAAGGTGCCGGCGAAGGTGTACCAGCTGTACATCGTGGAGAACCAGTGGGCGTTGAGGCTCATCAGCCAGAGCCACGGGGTTACCGAGGCGACGGTGAGACCGAACCACACGATGAAGAGCGCCGACCAGATCGAGTTCTTGAAGATATATTTCTTGCCTTCGGCGACGCTGAGCGGGGTGTTGTCAATGCTGCGGGAGATCTGGCGGAGTTTCCAGCCGAGGAAGACCCAGAGGCCGATGGTCAGGATCGACCAGACCAGGAAGAAGGGAACGCTGAGGAAGCCGCTCTTTCCGTTCAGGACGGCGTCCTTTGCCACGTGGTCGCGATCGAGCCATTCATAGATGGCGGACTTTCCGCCGAATATCAAACAGAGGAAGATGATGAAGGTGATGATGCCGAGCGGGATCGTGCAGGCCGCGATTGCCTCGGTGACCCGGCGGAACGAGAGTTGAAAGCCAGCCATTGCCAGGGTCGTAGCGGCGAAGAAGAACATGGCGGCGTTGACGATCAGCAGGAAGTAGACGCTGTTCTGCAGCAGGGCAGCCCAAAAGCGCGCACCCTGATTGTCGTGACCGTACAGCAAGAATCCGATGATCAGGGACAGCACACCGACGCCCATTAACCCCAATGACCATTGCTTGTATCGGCCGGGTATCTGAAAATGTTCTTTAATGGATGACATTCAACAATGTATTTAAAAGAGAAAAAATTATTTTTTTGCGACTGTGTCGACGATCGTGGCTCCGCTCTCTTTGCTGGCGGCGGGATGCGATGCTGCCTGCTTCGACTTTATATACGCTATCACCATCCAACGACGCGTCGTGCTCAACTGGGAAGCATAGCTGCCCATCTTGTTCTTACCATAGGTGACGGAATAATACATCTGTCCTTCGGGCATTCCTTCATATTTGGCATCACCCACAAGCGTCGCAGGTTTGGCGGGGAAGGGACCGTCTCCGCCTTTGTAAAGCGGGCCGTTGCCGTCCAGCTTGGGTCCATGGCAGATAGCGCAGTTGACCAGGTAAAGCCGTTCTGCTTCCACCGTATCCATCGAGGTAAGGGGATTCTTCACCGCCTTCGATGCGACATAGTTGGTGCTGTCGCCGGGTGCGTCCTTGGCGATCAGGAAGGGCAGGAGCTCGCCACGCTTGATCGTACCGGCCACGGGGACATTGCTGAAATGGATGCCCTGCTTCAGCAGTTCCGCCTTTTGCTCTTCGGTGGTCGCATAGGTCTCATACGCCCGGCTATAGGCCATATCCGGCATATAGATCTTTCCCGGCTCGCGCTGAATGCCGCCGCAGCTGATGACGCCTGTTGCCGCAACTACTACTATGGACGATAAGATAATGAGTTTTTTCATAATGCTATTCTTAGGCTCTTACGCTAAAGTTGCTCCTTTGTGTTCGAATGGGGTTTTGTCTTTGTCATAGCGGCCCAGCCACCAGCCGGTCTCGGCGACCTGGGTGTTGATGCCGGTAGCACCGGCGCCCTGCAGGAAGGCCTTGATCTCTTCTTCGTTGCTCTTTTCCGTGCATTCGACGACCATGGTGAACTGATCGTCGGTGCTGCGCAGGTTAAAGTGGTGTTTACGGACGAACGGGGCCATCTGGCAGATATAGAGGAACGTGAGGAACATCCCGACTGCGGAGAACAAAACGGTCAGCTCGAACGTAATAGGTATCCATGCCGGCAGATCGAAATGCGATTTACCGCCGATGTTGACGGGCCAGTCGCTATTGAAGACCCAGCCGATGCCGCTCAGGGCGGTGGTGGTACCCGTGATGCCATAGATAAAGCCGGCCGTATGCAGGCTGGTTTCTCTCAGCCCCAGCGCATGATCCATCCCGTGAATGGGCATGGGCGTATAGACGTCATGGATCTTATATCCTGCGGAGCGAACCTTTTTTATCGCCGGGAAGAGCACCTCTTCATCTGTAAAAATGCCTACAACAAATTTTTTAACTGCCATACTTAATTAGCTTTTAATGCGCATGTGCGTATTGATGTGCAAATTCTTCGACCGGTTCTTCTTCCAGCTTGCCCATATTGTCTTTGTAGGATTCGCCGGATTTCTTCAGGATATGCTTGATCTCCGCGATCGCGATCACGGGGAAGAATTTCGAGAACAGGAAGTAACAGGTGAAGAACAGCCCGAATGTTCCGATGTAGAAGCCTATTTCCCAGATGCTCGGGGCGTAATAGGTAGCCCAGCTGGATGGGAGGTAATCGCGGTAGATCGAGGTGACGATGATCACGAACCGTTCGAACCACATCCCGATGTTCACGATCACGGACATGAAGAAGGTGACGGTGAGGTTGCGGCGCATCTTTCGGAACCAGAAGATCTGGGGCGAGAGTACGTTACAGCCCATCATCAGGTAGTAGGCCCAGCCGTAGGGGCTGAAGATGTTGACGCGGTTTTGAGCAAAGGCCCAGCTTTCAAATTTATTCTGACCGTACCAGGAGACGAACAGCTCGGTGAGGTAGGCGATGCCCACGATGGAGCCGGTCAGCACGATGACCTTGTTCATCACCTCGATGTGTTCCAGTGTGATGTATTCTTCCAGCTTCAGCACCTTCCGGCTGACGAGCAGCAGGGTTTGCACCATCGCGAACCCGGAGAAAATGGCGCCCGCGACGAAGTAAGGGGGGAAGATGGTGGTATGCCAGCCCGGGATGACCGAGGTAGCGAAGTCGAAGGATACTATGGTATGTACCGAAAGAACCAGCGGGGTACTCAGACCTGCCAGGACGAGGGACAACGCTTCATGACGTTGCCAGTGTTTGGTAGAACCCGTCCAACCGAAGGAAAGGACGCCATACATCAGTTTGCGCCATTTTACTTTTGCCCGGTCGCGGACGGTGGCGATGTCGGGGATCAGACCCGAATACCAGAAGAGCAGCGAAACGGTAAAGTAGGTGGAGATTGCGAACACGTCCCAGAGAAGGGGAGAGTTGAAGTTGGGCCAGAGAGGACCGCGGGTGTTGGGATAAGGCATGATAAAGAAGCACAACCAAACGCGACCCATATGCCAGATCGGGAACTGGCCCGCGCACATAACGGCGAAGATGGTCATGGCCTCCGCTGCGCGGTTCACCCCGGTACGCCAGCCCTGACGGAACAGCAGCAAGATGGCGGAGATCAGGGTTCCTGCGTGACCGATACCGACCCACCAGACGAAGTTGGTGATATCCCAACCCCAACCGATGGTTCTGTGTAGGTTCCACTGGCCCACACCGTAGATCACCTGCTCGGTGACGGACCAGACGCCGAATAAAAGACAAGCTACGCTGATCAGGAAGCCGATCCACCAGAGTTTGGACGGGGCCGCTTCGATGGGCCGTACAATATCTTCCGTAACCTGGTGATAATCCTTCTGACCTACAACCAGCGGTGTTCTTACTTGTGATTCGTATCTTAAAGGAGCTGCCATAATTAATATGTTGAGCTTTTTGCTGTTGTTGTTTTTATCTACGAATGCTTTTCTGTTGCTGCTTCTTCCTTTTCTGCTTCGGATGCGCCATAAGCGACCTCCGTATGGCGAACCCTTGCCAGGTAATTGACATTGGGTAAGGTATGGAGCTCTTCGATGACGTAGTACAGCCGGTCCATGTTCTCGGCACGGGTCGAGCTGATATTCGTCTTGCTATCGTTGACGTTACCGAAGACGATTGCGTTCGTCGGGCATGCCTGCTGGCAAGCAGTTTGAACATCCGTCATATCGGCGAGCGGACGGTTCTCTTTCTTTGCCTTGAGCTTACCATCCTGCAGACGCTGTACGCAGAAGCTGCACTTTTCCATGACACCGCGGCTGCGGACCACGACATCGGGGTTGAGCACCATCCGGGTCAGATCGTCGTTCATCTGGAAGACGGCCGGGTCGAGCTTGCCTACGGTTTTCTGATCCTGGTTATTCGGGAAGCTGTCGGCGCCGGTGTAGTCGGCCCAGTTGAAGCGGCGAACTTTATAAGGACAGTTGTTGGCGCAGTAGCGGGTTCCGATACACCGGTTGTAGATCATCTGGTTCAAGCCTTCGGAGCTGTGGTTGGTCGCGTTGACCGGGCAAACGTTCTCGCAGGGTGCGTTGTCGCAGTGCTGGCAGAGCATCGGCTGGAAGATCACCTGTACGTCTTCGGCGCTGTCCAGGTTGTTGGACGGCGTAGTGTAGTACCGGTCGATCCGCAGCCAGTGCATGTCGTGATAGCGAAGCACTTCGCTCTTTCCGACGATGGGCACGTTGTTCTCCGCATAGCAGGCTACCACGCAGGCGGAGCAGCCGGTGCAGGAATTCAGGTCGATCGACATGCCCCATTTGATGCCGGGCTTGTCGTAGATCGGGTAGAGCGTGCCTTGTTCTTCGAATTTTTCGATACCGCCAAACGGCTTCAACTCTTCCTCCCGTTCGTTCTTTACGAACGCGGGCTCTTTTTTGAAGGTATCGAGGGTCAGCTCCTTGACCACTTCCGTACGGCCTTCGTAGGTGTTGTGCGTCTGGGTCTGGGCGACTTTAAACGTATCTTTTGTCTTTTCGAAATCTCCGTCGGCGAAGTGCCAGTCAACCGTCGTCCCGTTGAAGGTCCGTAGGGGGAAGGCGTTCTGGCCTACGCCGGCTGCGGCCTTACCGATGAAGTCGGCGGTGTTCTCGGGGTTGGCGCTGTTGCGGCCATAACCTACGGCAATACCGATGACCTCATTGTTGGTTCCGGGGATGATCACTGCGGGCAGACTCAACTCCTTGTTGCCGGCCTTTACTTTTATCACCTGCTTGGTGGGGAACACCTCATAGCCATCGGCCTGGCGGCGATCGCCGAGGTCGAGGTTCCAGGTGTCTTTTGCAAATTTGGGGGATACGACGGCATAGTTGTCCCAGTCGGCCTTGGTCACCGGGTCGGGGACTTCCTGCAGCCAGGGGTTGTTGGCCTGTGCGCCGGTACCCATGGTAACTTTCTGGTAGAGCACGATCTCGAACTTGCCGCCCTTCTTGATGGAAGAGATAGCGCCGGCCGCATCGGCGAGCTTTGCGTTGCTGAAAGATACGTTGGCGGTCGGTTCGGTTGCGGGTTCGACGACGCCGTCCTGCAGGGCTTTTTCCCAGGCTTCTACGCTGCCCAGCTTGCCGATCCAGTATTTTTTGAGATAGTCTTCGTACGTGGTATTATTGCCGGTCCATTTCAGGAGAGAATCCTGGAACGGGCGGGTCTTGAACAGGGGAGCAATGGTCGGCTGAATAAAGGAGAAATAGCCGGTCCGGGGTTCGGCGTCGCCCCAGCTTTCGAGGAAGTGCGGTGCGGGCAGGACATATTTCGTCAGCTCGGTCGTTTCATCCAGGCGATCGTTGAAGCTAACGGAGACTTTTACTTTCTTGAGGCCGGCCTTGAATTTCTCGGCGTCATAATAATCATAAGCCGGGTTTACTCCATAGACCAGCAGGGCGCCAACTTTGTCATCGTTGAGGTCGGCGACGAGGGTGTTCATCTCGCTGTCGATGCCCTGGCGAACCTGTATGGGGGCGCCCCAGGTGATGGTGGAGCCGCCGGCGCCGATGGCTTCGTTTATCGCGTTGACGACGATCTGGATGTTCGGGTTGTTGCTGCCGCAGACGACGAGGGCCTTGCCCTTGTTGTCCATCAGGTCCTTTGCGACCTTCCTGACGCCGGCCTTCAGCTTGTCGGAGAGGGCGGGAGCCGGGACGGAACCGACTCCGGAGCCGCCCAGTTCGGCCAACAGGGCCAGCGCGATGGCGCCGGTCTCGGTGGGGCGATGGGTAAACCGCTGATCGGCGCTGCCGCCGGTCATCGAGAGCAGGCTTTCAAACTGGTAGTGCTTGCTCATCTCGGGGTTCTTCGCACTGACCTTCCGATTGGTGGACCATTGACGGGCAAATTCCACCGGAGTCAGCCAGGTGCCGAGGAAGTCGGCGCCAAGGGAGACGACCACCTTGGCGTTGTCGAAGCGGTAGGTGGGGATGGCGCGTTTGCCGTAGGTAGCTTCGTTGGCCAGCAGCATGCCGCTGTAGGTGTCGGCGTCGTATTGGACGTGACGGCTACCTGGATATTTTGCGAGGAATTCGGTGATGATCTGTTTGGTCGTGGGGGAGGTGAGGGTGCTGGTGAGAAGGACCACGGGACCACCCGCGGAGGTCAGCGCATCGCCGACCATTTTATCAAAGGCTTCGAAGGTGCTGACCTCGTTCGGTTTGCCGTCGGTCATCTGAACCGGGAAGCGGAGGCGGGCCATATCATAAAGATCGAGCACGGAAGCCTGTACCCGGGCGGAGGTACCCCCCTTGGTCAGGGAGGAAAGGGTATTCCCTTCCAGCTTGATCGGACGGCCGTCTCTGACCTTTGCGACAACCGAAACGACGTCGCCACCGTTTACATAGGTAGTAGCGTAGTAATCGGCGACGCCGGGGATGAGGTTGTCGGGCTTATTGAGATAGGGAACAACATGACGAACGGGCATTTCGCAGGAGGCAGCCAGAGTAGCGGCGGCCGTGCTAAAGCCGAGATATTTTAGAAAATCCCTGCGGGGATGTTTGGCATCGAGCAATCCTTTATCATCCAGGCCTTCGAGGGGCAAGCTCTCATTGAACTCATTCCCTTCCGATTTAGATTTCTGAAACGCTTCGCTGTTATTGCGCTCTCCGAAACTTTGCCAGTACTTTTTGTCGCTCATATTTGAGATGTTATACTTTATTGGTGCTCCGCCTGGCGGAGGGGGTAGAAGATTAATAGTGGCACTTCTGGCACTCGGTACCGCCGATGTTCTCGACAGTCACGCTGTCCATCTTGCCTGATTTCAGGTCCTTGTGGAACCGGTCATAAATGCTGTAGAATTTGTTGCCATTGTTCCCGGCGGAGTCGGGGAAGTTGACCTTGGTGGTGCGGTGACAGTTGATACACCAGCCCATGCTCAGCGGAGCGAATTGCTTCACTTCGTCCATTTCAGTGATCGGACCATGGCAGGTCTGGCATTGTACCTGGCCGGCCTTGGTGTGCTGGGCGTGGCTGAAGAATACGTGGTCGGGAAGATTGTGGATCTTGATCCATTCCACCGGCTTTGCTTTGGCGAGGTCGTATTTCTGAGCCTTGGGGTCGTAGCCGGTGTAGCTGTAGAGTTTCTGGATCTCCGCGGTACCGTCCACCTCGCTGCCGTCTTCGCGGAACAGCTTGGGGCCCTTGGTATAGTCGTTGATCGCGGCGTGACAGTTCATACAAACGTTCAGCGGCGGAACGGTGGCATGGCGGCTGTCGAGGGCGTTGCTATGACAGTACAGACAGCTGATCTGGTTGATGCCGGCGTGTACTTTATGGGAATAGAAGATGGGTTGTTCGGGCTGATAGCCTTGCTGGCGGCCGATGCCGATGGCCCCTTGCACCACCCAGTAGCCGCCGAGGACGAACAGGACGAGGACGACCAGGGCGATATACACTTTATTCCGATAGAAGGGAACCGGCTCGGAAGCGGGGATGCCTTCTTTATCGTCGGACATCTTCTTGAGGCTGGAGTTGACCTGGAGGAGGACGAACATGATGATCGCGAGGATCAGCGTGAGGATGCCGTAGAGGAGGGTGTTATCGCTTTCCTCAGCTTTTGCTCCTGCGCTGCCGGGCTCGGAGCCGCCGGTGGTCGTTGCGACCGGCGCCTTGTACGTTTCCACATACCCGAGGATGGCCTTGATGTCGGCATCGCTCAGGTTGGGGAAGGTGTTCATCGGGGTCTTGTTGAACTGGTTGTACAGGTCCGTGAAGTACTTGTTCCCCGAGGCGAGAACCTTCGTGTTGTTGTGGATCCAATCATAGAGTAATTTCTGGTCCGTCACTCTGGTGGTCACACCCTGCAGGGCAGGTCCGATGATCTGCTTGATCGGGCTGTGACACGAAGCACAGTTCGTCTGAAAAAGCGCCTTACCATCTTGTGCAAACAACCTATTGCCTAGCGAAACCAGAGAGAGGAGGAGGATAGTGAATTTTAACTGTCTGACTATTGGTCTATGGTTGGTCATATATACAAAAGGTTGTATAAATGTGGAAAAATCTCCTTAACAGGTTGCAAAAATAAGTCAGGATTTTAACATTATATCAACATGCTGAAATTTTTTTTTCCCGCTCTGGGCGTGGGTTTCAGCGAATTACGTCAAATCGCTATGACCTTCTGTCATAGTATTGTCAACCAAAATTGCGGCTAACATTCGCAGTATGAAACCATTTGCGGCCGTAGCTTTGCGCATGCAACAGATCGCCATTTTTGCTTCCGGAGCAGGCACGAACGCGGCCAGGATCATTGATTATTTTCGTCATCATCCGGGTATCCGGGTCGCCCTGGTTGTTTGTAACAAGCCGGGAGCGGGGGTACTGGATATCGCTGCCCGCGAGCATGTTCCTGCCTTATTAATAGAAAAGGAGCCTTTCTTCCGCGGGGATGCGTACGTTGGCGAGCTGCAGACGCGGCAGATCGGGTTTATCGTGCTGGCAGGATTTTTATGGAAGATACCTACGGCGCTGGTGCGGGCCTTTCCCGGGAAGATCATCAATATCCACCCGGCCTTGCTGCCGAAGTTCGGGGGAAAGGGAATGTATGGGCGGTTTGTCCATGAGGCGGTGATCGCCAATTCCGAAAAGGAAACCGGTATCACCATTCACTATGTGGATGAGCTGTATGATCATGGTCAGCCGATCTTCCAGGCGAAGGTGATCGTCGAGCCGGACGACACTCCCGAGAGCCTGGCAAAAAAAGTGCATCTGCTGGAATATGAGCACTTCCCGAAGATTATTGAGGAGGTCATCAAGGTGCAAAAACATCGTTAAAAATGCCAGTGCGGCCGCTGGTATGTGCCGTTTTGGTAGTAATATGTGCGGAGATATGGCTTTTTCTACCCATCGAACTTTACTGCTTGCCTTATCCTTCCTTATGCTGCTGCTCTGCGGGCGGGCTCGGGGGCAGGAAGTGACGGTGCATGGCACGGTGTATAATATGTATCGCACCAAGCCGCTGGATGGGGTCAGCGTCATCAGCAGCCTGGGACGGGGTACCGCTACCGATTCCAACGGCAACTATGTGATCACGGTCAGTATCCGCGATTCGCTTTATTTCTCCTACCTGGGCCGGGCTACCGCCAAATTCCCTGTTGCCAAAATCAACTCCCTGAGCGGGTTCGACATCGCCCTGCATGTGGACCCGGTGGAGCTGAAAGAGGTAAGGATCATGCCGCGGAACTACCACCTGGACTCTCTTCAAAACCGGCAGGACTATGCCAAATACTTCAACTATAAAAAACCGGGGTTCAAAGTAAGCAGTACGACCGGCACCGATGGAGGAGCGGGGGTTGGGATCGATCTGAACCAGCTGATCGATATGTTCAATCGGGCCAAGACCCGGCGATCGCTAGCCTTTCAACGGCGGCTCGTGGACGAAGAGAAGGATGGTTTTGTCGATTACCGTTTCAACCGGAGTGTCGTATTGAAGATCACCCGGCTGCAGGGCGATGAGTTGGATAGCTTTATGGTGCGCTACCGTCCTTCCTACGACTTCTGCAAACGGGCCACGGACTACGATCTGTACGACTATATCAAGCTGGCCTTCCAGGAATGGCAGAAGGACCGGAAAGATCGCCCGTAAACAACTCATATCATACTATATGGATCAACTGACATTGGGCATTGGGACCCGGTTGCAGCATACACAGTTCGGGCCCGGGGTGATCGTCGGCGTTCGCTACGCCGATTATCTTATTTCTTTTATTCATCATGGCGTCAAGGAGATCAAAAAGGATGATCCGCATCTGGATGAGATCCTCCCCGAGAATGTCACCGTCGAAGTGGAAACGTCGTCGGAGGTCGAGCGGAGTCTGCTGGGCATTCTCCGCCTGTGGGGTGGGCTCTCCGAAGTCGTGCCGTTGGGTGAAAAATGGAAAGGAGGGATGATGGTGCTGCAGCCGGGGGATAAATCCGTCAAGGCGAAAGAGGTGCCGATCGATGTGTTCTTTCATAAGATCGTGATGGCCCGCGATCGACTGCGGGTGCTGGAGCAACAGATCAATGGACACAAGGGATTAAGCGATGAAGAGAAGGTCAATCTGCAACAATATATAACGCGGATCTACGGGTCGTTCACGACTTTCAATGTCCTTTTCAGAAATAAAGAGCAGTGGTTCGTGGGGGACAAAGCAGAATAATTATTGCCCTTCGGTCGACAGGCCTCCGGACTGTCCTGCCATAAAAAGGAAAAACCTCCCAGTTCTGGGGAGGTCGCCCTAATCAGTTCCATAACCATTAAACCTTATCCTATTTATATAAAGATAAGTATTCTTTCCACTATTTTCCAAGAACTGTGCATTTATCGTGCAAAACTTGCCCGAGTTGGTTTGCGCCTGCGGCTTTTCGATAAATTTAAGCCTTCGGCGCAAACCGTCTAATGATTGCCCTTCGGGCAATGGGCCTGTGGCCCATTTTTAGTTTGGTCCTTTCGAGTTTTCAATATTGCAACAACTTTTCTACGTATTCATGAAGCCGGGCGCTGGCGAGGAAGTTCTTCTCCAGGGCGCCATTGAAGGGAATGGGGGTGTCCAGCGATGCGCACCGCAGCACAGGGGCGTCCAGCCATTGAAAGCAATATTCGCCGATCCACGCGGCGATCTCCGCGCCTACACCGCCCGTCAGGGTGTCTTCATGTAAAACCAACACTTTACCGGTGGCCGTGACCGATTCCTGAATTGCCGTGTAATCCAGCGGCAAAAGCGTGCGCAAGTCGAGGATATGGATCGAGAGGTCGGGATGCGCGGCTGAGTACTCCAATGCCCAGTGGACGCCGGCGCCGTAGGTAATGATGGTCAGATCGTCGCCATCCTGTACTATCCTGCTTCGCCCGATCTCCAGCGCATAGTAGTCCTCGGGGACGGGGCCGCTGATACTGCGATATAAGGCCTTGTGTTCGAAGTAAAGAACCGGGTTGGGATCGTTTATCGCGGCAGTAAGGAGCCCTTTGGCATCGTAGGGGTTGGAGGGATAGACGATCTTCAGGCCGGGGACATGCATGAACCAGGCTTCGTTGCTTTGGGAATGGAAGGGGCCCGCTCCCACCCCGGCGCCGGTCGGCATTCGGATCACCACGTCGGCAGCCTGTCCCCAGCGGTAGTGGATCTTGGCGAGGTTGTTGACGATCTGGTTAAAACCTACGGTCACAAAATCCGCAAACTGCATTTCCATCACACTCTTATAGCCTTCGAGGCTGAGCCCCAGTGCGGAGCCTACGATGGCGCTTTCGCACAGCGGGGTATTGCGTACGCGGCTCTTCCCATATTTATGGACCAGTCCTTCGGTGATCTTAAAGGCGCCGCCGTATTCCGCGATGTCCTGACCCATCAGGACAAGGTTGTCATGCCGCAGCATCGACTGGTCCAGACCTTCGCTGATGGCGTCGATCATTCGCTTCTCCGGCCCCTCCACCGATGGCGCTTCGCCGGGGAACGGCGCCGGCGCATAGACATCGGCCAGCTCTTCCTCCTCGTCGGGATGGATAACGATGGGGCCGGCGGCAAGATTCAATTCCGACTCGATGGTTTGCCGGGTCGCCTCGCGGATGTCTTCCATCTGCCGGTCATCCAGCACCCCTTGTTCGCGCAGGAAATTCTCGAAGTTGACGATGGGGTCTTTTTTGGACCAGTCCTCGATCAGGTCTTGCGGAACGTATTTGATCCCGCTTGCCTCTTCGTGTCCGCGCATGCGAAAGGTCATGCATTCCACGAGATAAGGCCGCTGGTATTTGATACAGTATTCGCGGATACCCCGCAGCGTATCATAGACGGTGAGGACATTATTGCCCTCGATGCGGATGCCTTCCATCCCATATCCTTCGGCCTTATAGACCAGGCTTTCGCACCGGTATTGTTCCGAGACGGGTGTGCTCAGGCCGTATCCATTATTCTCGATGAGGAAGATGACGGGTAAGTCCCAGACCGACGCTACGTTGAGGGCTTCGTGAAAATCGCCCTCGCTGGTGCCGCCGTCGCCGCTGAACACCAATGCGGCCCGGTTTGTCTTTTGTAATTTATACGCCAAAGCGATGCCGTCGGCTATGCCCAGTTGTGGGCCGAGATGGGAGATCATTCCACAGATGGCGTGTTCGCGGCTGCCGAAATGAAAGCTTCTTTCGCGTCCTTTGCTGTATCCATCCGGGCTTCCCTGCCATTGAAGGAACAGCTTCGACAGGGGCATTCCGCGGCTGGTGAATACGCCCAGGTTGCGATGCAGCGGAAGGATCCATTCCGCGGGATCCATGGCCAGGGTAGCGCCAACAGCGATCGCTTCCTGGCCGATACCGCTAAACCATTTGCTGATCCTACCCTGACGCAACAAGACCAGCATCTTCTCTTCGATCATCCGGGGCAGTAAAAGGCTCTTATAGAGATGGATCAGTTCTTCGTTGCTATAGGTTTTTCGTTCAAAGTGCATCCTGCATGATTTTTATCTTCTCCTTTCTTCCCGATCCCGATCTTTGTACAACAGCGAGGTCAGCAACGAAAGAAGAAGGCTGAACAGCAATGCCCAACCAAAACTCTTTACATGAACACCCCGCACGAGATCGCTGGCAAAATAGACGATCAGCGCGTTGATGATAAAAAGAAAAAGGCCTAAAGTAAGAATGGTAAATGGAAGAGTAAGGATAATGAGGATCGGCTTCAAAAAGAAGTTCAGCACCGCCAGTACGAGCGAGAACACGATCGCCGTCCAGAAGTCATCAAAATAAATACCTTTTAGAACAGAAGACAAAGCAAAAGCAACTACCGCTGTGATCAAAATGCGCAGCAGGAAATTCATGCGAATCTTTTGTTGAATTTACGGATATTCAACCGAATTCCACTTTTTTATACCACTACCAACTCGAAGAAATCCTCGGGTTTCAGGTATTTCCGCGCCAGTTCCCGCAGTTCTTCGGGGCCGATGGTCTTGATGATCCGGACTCCCTCGTCGAAGTACCGGCCGTCGAGCCCGTTGAGCAGGATGTTCTTCCAGCGGCTTGCCACGTGAAAGGGACCGTCCAGGTCGCCGAGAATGGTCCCGATGGCGAAATTCCGCGCCATCTGCAATTCCTCTTCGTCGATCAGCTCTTCCCGCAGCAGGTCCATTTCCTTATATACTTCGGCGATAGCCGGCGCGCAAACCTCCTTTCCGGCCTCCGTACTGATCACCAGCGCACTTTGCTGGATATTGTTCACGAGATAGCTGTAAATGCCATAGGTATAGCCTTTCTCTTCACGGATATTGGCCATCAGCCGGGACCCGAAGAAGCCGCCGAAGACATTGTTCAGCACCTGGACCCTTTGAAAGTCGGGGTGATGCCTGTTCGGAAAATTGCGGGCAATGCGGATCGAGCCCTGCACCCCGTTCGGATCGTTGACGATATTGTATTTTTTCTGCGCAGCGGGGATGATGGCGGGTGCGGGCAGTGCGATGTTCTTTTCCGGGGCGTGAATGGCCAGCCCGCCAAAGGACGCCTCCAGCCGGTCGAGGATATCCGCGGGCAGCTTCCCGGCGATGAGAATGCGACAAGCGCCCCCGAGGTATTGTTGCTTATAAAAGGCCACGAGGTCGTCCCGCTGCAGCTGCTGGTAATCCTCCTGCTCCATATACACGCCGTAAGGGTGTGCCGGGCCATAGAGATAGGCGTCGATCAGCCGGCCGGCGACGAAATCACTCTTCTTAAGGCTCACCTGCAGACGTTGCTGGGCGTTCTTTTTATAGATATCCAATTCTTCCTGCGGGAAGATCGAATCGGTGATCAGCTCGGCCACCACCGGCAGCAGCTCGCCGATGTGTTTGTTAAGACAGTGGAGGGTAACATCCGCGGTCTCATGGTGCGAGCTTCGGTTGAGCCAGGCTCCGTAATATTCGAAGTGTTCGTTGATAGCGAAGGCGCTGCGGTTGGACGTGCCGTTCTTCAACAGGTGGTTGACGGCGGCGGCGACCCCTTTTTTTGTTTCCCAGCTGTTGCCTGCATTGAAGATCCAGCTGACCATCATTGCATCCACATTTCCCAGGTCGATGGCATATACTTCCACTCCATTGGTCAAGGTCTGCCGGCGATAAGGCGGCAGGCTCAGCTCAAACTCAATGGCATCTTTTATCGGTGGGGCGATCGTTCGGTCTAAAAAGGCTTTTGTATGTACACTCATTCCCGTACTTATTTTTCGCTGTAATAATAAAGCGTGTTGCTGTTAAGGGGGTCAAAGAGGCGGCGGCTTTCCGTCAGCATCTCTTCGGCTGTGACCGCCCGGTATTTTTCCAGTTCGGTGTTCATCATATTAACGTCGCCGAGCAGTTCATAGATGGCGAGACTGTTGGCGCGGTTCATGACGCTCATATCTTCGAAAACGATGGCGGATTCCGTCTTGTTCTTCACTTTTGCGAGCTCCTTTTCGGAGATCGGTTCGGCTTTCAGCTTTCCGAGCTCTTCTTCCACGGCCTTGTCGGCATCTTCCATACTGACGCCTTTGATGAGCTTTCCTTCGATGACGACCAGTCCCGGGTCATTGGAACCGGTGTGATAGCATTCTATCTGGCTGAACAATTTCTTTTCCTTGATCAGGCGCTGATGCAGACGGGACGAACCGCCGCCGCCCAGCACTTCCGTCAGCAGATCGGCGACATAATAACCCGGCTCCGTGCGGGCCGACATGGGGTAGCATTTGTACAGTGCATCGAGGGGGACGGCGGCTTTTACGACAAGCTTCCGGGCCTCGTGTTGCGGAGGTTCCTGTGGCAGCCGGCGCTCATATTTCACTCCGGCGGGGATATCTCCAAACCATTTTTCCGCCAGGGCCCGGACCTGCACCGTAGTGACCTTGCCCGCTACGACGAGGATCGCATTGGCGGGCCGGTAATATTTGAAGAAGAAATCCTTTACATCTTTCAGCTGCGCCTCTTCGATATGGCTGAGCTTGCTGCCGATGGTCATCCAGCGGTAAGGGTGCTCCTTGTAGGCCAGCTCCCGCATCTTGAACCAGACATCCCCGTAAGGCTTGTTGATATAATGTTCTTTGAACTCTTCCATCACCACCTTGCGCTGCACTTCGAGGCTTTTCTCGCTAAAGGCAAGCGAGAGCATGCGGTCGCTCTCGAGCCAGAAGGCCGTTTCGATATTTTCCGCGGGAAGCTGGATATAATAGTTGGTGAAATCGTTCGTGGTGTAGGCGTTGTTCTCGCCTCCCGCGAGCTGCAACGGGGTCTCGAAGTCTTCGATGTTGACCGAGCCGCCGAACATAAGATGTTCGAATAAATGGGCGAATCCAGTCTTCTTCGGGTCTTCATCCCGGGCGCCGACGTCATAGAGAACGTTTACTACTACCATTGGAGTAGAGGCATCTTCATGTACCAGCACGCGTAGTCCATTCGGTAATTCAAACCTGTCAAATTTGATCATAGATTTGGGCCTTTCGCCTTTTAGAAATTTAGCCAAAAGGCCCAAATCGTCTTATGATTGGCCTTCGGCCGGCAAACCTTTCAGGTTTGCCAGACACCAAATTTACGGAAATCTATTTTATAGATTTCACTTGCAGGGTCAGCTGGAGAAGCTCCCCTTTCCGGTTGACAATCAGCTTCAACTTTTCCCCGGTGTTCTGGAGCAGGCTCTTGTAGGCCTGGATATTATTGCTGAAGTTATTCCCCACCGACAGGACGATATCATCCTCCTTGAACCCGGCCTTCTCGGCCGGGGAGTCTTTCATGACATCGCCGATCCGGACCTCGCCGTTCATCCAATAGAGCCCCAAGCCGGTATAGGAATAGTCGAACAGGTCGCGATAATGGCTGTTCGGCACGAGATATATGACGCGGCGGTCGTAATTCAGCGTTACGTTAAAGCGGCGAAAGATATCGTTGCCCACGAGTCCGCCGAGATTTGGATATGACGTTACATTATATTGATCATCAAATATATAGGTTGGGACTTTGTGAAAATGATACGGTCCGACCCGAATGTCGCGGACGGTCGTCAGCCGCATGGTGGCCTTTCCGCCGAGGCCCTGGGCGGAGGTGTAATAGATTTTTTTCCGGCTGTCGAGTATGGAGCTGTCATTGACGAAATCGGAGGACAGCAGGGTGCAAAGTCCGGCGCCGGTGTCGAAATAGAACCGGGCGAAGATATTGCGGGCATCCCGTACTTGCGCGCCGATGATCGGCAGGCTGGCGATGACGGGCCGTATCATATAGCCGCCTCGGGGATACCGGAAGTTCCCGCGGGTCCAGACCGAGACGCGGGAGCTGTCGTAGTTGATCTGGACGATGTAGCGAGAGAAGAAGCTGTAACCGATAATGCCGTCTACTTTCTCGCCATAGACACTGGTCAGAATATCATAGTCGTTGACATGAAAATTAAGGCTGTCCACGTCGAGTCCCGGCAAATGCAGTACCTGGTTGTATAGGAATTTCACCTGTCGCACGCCGGCGATGCCGAGGATGGTCTTGTCCGATGGAAGGGGCGTCATTCGCAGCCGCACGCAGGTCTCGGAGTCCAGCGAGATGCCTCCGCTGCCGGTATCGAGGATGAAGTTGAGGCTGTCGGGAAAATCGTTGATCCTGGCCTTCAGCAGGATGACGCCGCCGGTGAAGACGGTGAACGGGAAAGTGGCGATGAGCCGGGAAGCCGGCTGGACGAATGTTTCCTGGGCATGTAATTTTTCACCTGGCAAATAGACGAGCAATGTCAGAAGCAGGAATAAGGAGCGAATCATAGGCAGTCTTTGGTCCATTAAATATAATTCCAATTTGTTAGGAATTCAAGCCGTTCGTGGATATTATTCGGGGTTGCGTACATTTGCAGAGCGAACCACAGGTTCGCTTACACCACAATATTTGTATTATGGATCTGCCAGGCTTATACGAACGGGCATTGAATTTTGAGTTCCTCACCGCAGAAGAAGGGATCTTTCTTTTTGAACAGGCGCCGCTGACCGAACTGATGTATGTAGCAAACGAGCTCAGGAAAAAGCAGGTTCCGCATGGAAAGGTCACCTGGCAGATCGATCGCAATGTGAATACGACCAATGTTTGCATCGCGAATTGCAAATTCTGCAACTTTTATCGCATCCCCGGTCATGCGGATGCCTATATCACCGATATCGGTACTTATAAACGGAAGATCGAGGAAACTTTTCGCTGGGGCGGTGACCAGCTGCTGCTGCAGGGCGGTCACCATCCCGAGCTGGGTCTGGAGTTTTACACGACCCTTTTCAGACAGTTGAAACAGCTTTATCCCAATTTGAAGCTGCATACCCTCGGGCCGCCCGAGGTGGCGCATATTTGCAAGAAGGAGAAGATGAGCCATCATGATGTCCTGGCGGCGCTGCGGGAAGCCGGCATGGACTCGTTACCGGGCGCGGGTGCCGAGATCCTGGTGGACAGGGTACGCCGGCTGATCAGCAAGGGGAAGTGCGGAGCGCAGGAATGGTTGGACATCATGCACGAAGCGCATAAGCAACATATCACGACATCCGCGACGATGATGTTCGGTCATGTGGAGACGTTACTCGAGAGAATGGAGCATTTGATCAGCATCCGGGAGGTGCAGGCAAAGAAACCGGCGACCGCAAAGGGTTTCCTGGCCTTTATTCCCTGGACCTTCCAGGACGTCGATACCCTGCTTACCCGGATCAGAGGGGTTCACAACCTTACAACGCCTGAAGAGTATATCCGGATGATCGCCATCAGCCGGATCATGCTGCCCAATGTGAAGAATATTCAAGCTTCCTGGTTGACGGTGGGCAAGCAGACCGCGCAGTTATGCCTGCATGCGGGCGCCAACGACTTCGGCAGCATCATGCTGGAGGAGAACGTCGTCAGCGCGGCCGGCGCCCCCCATCGGTTCACGGCCAGGGGCATCCAATCGGCCATCCGGGAGGCGGGATTCGAGCCCCAGCTCCGGAACCAGCAGTATGAATGGCGCGAGCTGCCCGCCACGATAGAAGAGCAGGTTATAAATTACTAATTTTCAATATGCAGGTGGTTCCACTGATGTTTTTTGGCGTTCCGAGAAACTTAATTTCGTGATTTTACGTTTGTACTGGGGTAGACTAGACCCTTTGCACAACTATTCATGAAAAGCCCGTTTCGCAAACTCATACGTATTTCGGTCGTCTTATTGGTTTTAGTGCTTCTTTTCAATTTCTTTGGGTATTATATCAACCGGATCCGGTCCGGCGAGAACAAGGAACTGATAGTAGCGATCAATAGGTCCGGTTACCAACAGGCTCTCTGTCAAAGGATTGCCAAGGAATCCGTCCTTCTTTTGAGCAACCCTGACCCGCACACGGCGGCAACTATCCGGGACACGCTTACCCGGTTGATCGCCAGCTTCCAGGAAAACCAGCTCCTGCTCCAAAAGCAGGTCAGCGCCACGCCATCCCCGGTGCCGCAGCTGATCTTCCAGAACAAGCTGTTGCTCAATTCCTCCCAGACCTTTTTCGAGCCCATCAACGCCATCGGCCAGGAGCTGATCCAGTCGGATTCGGCGCTGATCGCGGTAAACCGGAAGCTATACCTCCGCGACTTGCTGTACAACGAGCAGAAATATAATGCGCTGATGGACGAGATCAATCAGCATTATTCCGAGCTGGTCGCCGAGAAGAACGGGGAGGTCGCCACGATCGATACCGGGAAGCTGATCTCGCTGGTCGTCGCAATCGCCGGGCTTATCCTGCTGGTGCTCGAACCTGCTTTCAAGAAGGGAGAGACGAACTATAAGGAACTGCAGCTGGCCCGGATCGACCTGTTGAATGAAAAGAAATTCCTTGCATCTATCCTGCAGTCGCAGACCAACTATGTTATCCGCATCAACCGGTTGGGCCAGTTCACCTATGCAAATCCCGCCTTTCTGAAGACCTTCGGCTATACCGAAGAGGAGATCCAGCATGTGCTTTTCTATACCACGATCTTTCCGAAGGATATGGCCCGGTGTCAGCAGATCGCCAGCGAATGCTGGAACAATCCCGGAAAGGTTGCCCGGTTGCTGATCCGCAAGCCGATCGGCCGTACACGGGAATTTCTGTGGACCGAATGGGAATTCCTCGCCCTGACCGATGAGGCGGGAGAGGTGAACGAGATCCAGGGTATGGGGTCCAATGTCTCGGAAAAATTGCAGATGGAGCAGGGGAAGGAGGAGGCGATCCGCACCCTTTCTTACGCGATGACCTATGCGCGGATGGGTAGCTGGAAGCTGGATTTCATCACCAGCGAGCTCTTTCTCAGCAAGGAGTTCAAGGCCCTGCTGGCGATGGATGAGGAAGACCCTGACAAGATCCCTATGGACAATTTCCTCCATCTGTACGTAGTCCCGGAGGACTTCAATCATGTCGCCGAAGAGTTTGCCCGCGCCATTCAGCATAAGGAAAGCACCGGCTATGAGACCTCGTTCGCCTGCCGGATCATTACCAAGCAGGGTTGGATGCGGTATATCTCCGTGAAAGGAAAGGTCGTGGACGAACAGATGGAGTTTGGCATCGCGCAGGATATAACGTCCCAGAAAGAGGCGGAGAACGCCCTGCTCAACAGCGAGCAGAAATTCCGGTTGCTGGCGGAGCACTCCGAAGATATCATCAGCGTCCACGCCACGGACGGTACCGTCTGGTATCTTTCGCCATCGGTGACCACGGTACTCGGCTATGAAGTGGATGATATCATCGGCAGAAGCTTTGAGCAGTTCGTGCATCCGGATGACCGGCATAAGTTCCTGCCCGCGGACCAGGTACCGCAGTTTGCCGACAAAAGCACCGCTGAAAGCATAATCATTATCCGTTACCGGGTGCTTCGCAAGGACGGCGTCTATATCTGGCTCGAGAGCATCATCAAGCCGATCACCGACGAGGACGAGCTGGTCAAGCTCATCTGTACCTCGCGGAATATCACCGATCAGAAGATCGCGCAGGAGAAGCTCAAGAAAAAAGACCACCTGTTGCAGGCAGTATCCCAGGCGACCCATTCGCTGCTCATCAATACCGATCTGAATACGGCGATCAATGAGTCCATCCAGGTGCTTGGCAGCACGGCCATGGTAAGCCGGGTCTATCTTTTCCAAAACCATTTTGACCGGAGCACCAATACCTGGTCCACGACCGAGACCCATGAGTGGACGGAGATGTCCGGGGACTATCGCCTGGACAACGCCTACATGAAGGATATTCCCTTCGAGAATATAAAGAAGATCATCGAGCCGTTGCTGGAACACCAGCCCTTTGTGAGCTATAAGAGCAAGGAAGAAGACCCCCAGTTGCAGGGTATCCTGGAGCGTACCGGGGTATACTCCAGCGTCGCCGTTCCCATTTTTCTGAAGAATGGCAGTTTTTGGGGGTTTGTCGGTTTTGATGAAATGAAGGAAGAGCGCGAATGGTACGAAGCCGAATTTGCTATCCTGCGGTCCTACGCATCTTCGCTGGCAGCCGCCATCGAGCGGAAGCAGATCGAGGTAGAGCTGGTGCAGGCCAAGGAGCTGGCCGAGTCCGCCAGCCATGCGAAGAGCGAGTTCATGGCCAACATGAGCCATGAGCTGCGGACGCCCATGAACGGGATCATCGGCTTCACGGATCTGGTGCTCACGACGGAGCTGCAAAAGGCGCAGCGGGACTACCTGCAAAATGTGAAGAAATCGGCCTATGGGCTGCTGGAGATCATCAACGATATCCTGGACTTCTCCAAGATCGAAGCCGGCAAGCTGCTGATCGATCATACCCCCTTCAAGCTGGATGACCTGATCGAGGAGACCATCGATATGTTAACCCTGAAGGCCTTTGAGAAGCGGCTGGAGATGCTTTACCGGGTGGATCCGTCGATACCTTCGCAGTTCCTTGGCGACCCTGTCCGTATCCGGCAGATCGTGGTCAACCTGCTGGGCAATGCGATCAAATTCACGGGCGAAGGGGAGATCGTCGTTTCGATCCGGAAGACCAGCAATGTCTACCAATCCGAGAACAAGTCTTTTATCCGGCTCGCCATCGAGGTGAAGGATACGGGTATCGGTATCCGCCGGGAGAAGCTGCAGAAGATATTCGAAAGCTTTACGCAGGCCGACAGTTCCACCACCCGCAAATACGGCGGAACCGGTTTGGGTCTTACCATTTCGAGGAGCCTGGCCGAGCTCATGGGCGGCTATCTCACCGTGGAAAGCGAGCCGGCCAAGGGCAGTGTCTTTACCCTGCACCTCATTTTGGAGGTAGCCAATCAGCAGACCGAGTTCCAGCTGCCGCAAAAGCCGCTGGTGAAAAAGGTGCTGGTTGTCGACGACAATGCGACCAACCTGCAGCTGATACAGGAAGTATTCTCCTATTTTCATATCACCGCCGTGCCGGCGTCCGGCGGCGCGGAGGCGATCGCGCGGATCAAGGAGGCGGGGCAGAAGAAAGAGCCATTCGACCTTATGGTCGCCGACCAGGGGATGCCGGGGATGGATGGCGTTACGCTGGTGAAGGAGCTGAAACGGCAGTTCGCCGCGCAGGCTCCCGCCTGTATCCTCATGCTTTCCCCGCTGGAAAAGGACCTCCATCAACAGGAGGCGACCCGGACCGGTATCGCGAAATTCATTTCCAAGCCCGTGAAGATGCACGAGCTCTATGGCGCCCTGCTTTCCCTGTCCGAAAAGAACCTCCAACAGGAAGGTCAGCCCTTTGTGGCTCCCGGCGCTAATAAGAGTGACGTGGAGAAGGTGGCCGAGCCGACCTCGATCATGGTGGCCGACGACGATCCGATCAATATGCTGCTGATCTCCGAGGTACTTCGCCGCATGGGTTTCGAGGTGATCCAGGTAAGCAACGGGAAGGAAGCGCTGGAGCGGCTGCCGCACTGCGATCCCGTTATCATCTTCATGGACGTGAACATGCCCGAGATGGACGGCTACACCACGACCCGTCATATCCGGCAGATGCCCGAGCCCTGGTGCCGCCTGCCCATCATCGCCCTAACGGCGGATGCCATGAAGGGCGACCGGGAAAAATGCCTCGAAGCCGGGATGAACAAATACATCTCCAAGCCGTTCCGGCTGGAAGAGATCGTCCAGGTCTTACGGGATTATACGCTGATGGGGAGTGCGAGGACGGCCTGATCGGCCGCGGAGTGCCAGCGAAACAATAACTAATTCACCGCCAGCATATGGGGGTCCCCGTCATTTACGCTGATGGCGACGACCCAGGCGGAGCCTTCGCTGCGGAGGGTCAGCCCGACATGAAGTCTTTTCATTTCCCCGACACCGGGCAGCAGCGAAAACAGTACTTCGTTATCCTTTTTATCGGCGACCGGCGCCTGGTACTGACCACTTAATATGAAGGTCTTTTGCCCGGCGGCAGAGACAATGCTGTTGCTGAGCTGGCCATAGATCTCGGAGAACCGTGTCCGGGCTTCATCGAAGGAGGCGGTTTGCAGGACGGTGCAGGTCCAGCCGGAGCCTTCGGCGCCTGCGGTGGAAATGAGGGTGATGGTGCTGGAGGCCGCACCCGGCAGTTCGAGGGTAGACCGATAGCGGGAGGTCTGCAGGGCCTGGCCGATCAGTTCTCCCTTGATATTCAAGAAGTGATTGGGATAATCCTGGATGACTTTTTCTACGACGGTCTGGGTCTTGTTCGAGAAGACCCCCTGGGCGGTAAGGGAGGCTGAGAGCATCACCGGCGCTAAGGCAAGGATTGCGCTTCTCATAGTTTAAGGATTTTTGACAAGATACGGTGGATTCCGGCGCCCTGCAATAGCAAAACTACCACCCCGTATTGGGTTCCCGCACCGGGCCGCCTTCGGAAAATAGGCCCTTGTGCCGGAACGTCTTATGTCGAGCCTTCGGCCAGCCGGACCGTGTCCGGCTTTAACAAAACTTATGCAATAATCCCGCAGATCGCACGTTAAAATGTTCAAATCCTTTATCGATGAAGAATTCTCATCTCCATTTTGAAGCCCGTAAAGCTCGCATTTACAAGGACATGTATCGCCCCTCTTCCAGTCCTCTCCGTCTTCTTGGCTCGCTTCTTTCCATTATACTCCAGGGTCAACCTCGTATCGGAAGTTCCGAGGTATATGGCCGTAGACGTTAAAAGTACGGCCATATCCTATGCGTCGCATGGACCGGCATTGCCGGTCCGGGGCCGTAGACGCTAAAAGTACGGCCATATTCTAGGCGTCGCGTGGACCGGCTTTGCGGGTCCGGGGCCGTAGACGCTAGTACCTCTTAATTGATCGGGAAATTTCCCCCGCCATCGCGGAACCCGCCGCCACCGCCGCGGAACCGGCCGCCTGGGAACATCCCCGGCATGCGCCGCTGGTTCGCCCCTGCAAAATTGTTCAGGTTATAGGTGAACGTCAGCAGGGCATACCGGCTCAATACGTTCGTTCGATTATAAGTCACGGCTCCGAAGGTGCCAACCGTCTTCGAGACGGAGGTGTTCTTATTCAGGACATCGAACACCGTCAGCCGGATCTCCCCATTCTTCTTTTTGAACAGCTGTTTGGCAATGCTTGGCGTGAACAGCGGAATATGCGCCGCATAGGTATTCGAGTGTGTATAGGTATACGTATAATCGAAGCTGGCCGCCATCAGCCAACCGCTGTTGGTATAGGCCGTAAACTCCGTCGACAGCGTCTCGGTAAACGTATTCAGATTGTTGGTGCTGCTGACGCTGCCGGCCTTCGTGGTGTCAGCGCCTGCCGAACGCTGCGCACCGGGATTCCTGTTGATGGTATAACCGGTGGAGGAACTGAAGTTCATGTCGAAGTTCTTCTTGATATTCGTCGTCCACCGGATGGTCTCGTTCAGCCCGGTATTTCGGGTGTACTGGTGGGCATAGCGGTCTTCTGCCGCCGAAAGGGAGTCCTGCGCCAGCAGGCTCTGGCTCTGCGCATAAGTGATATTGGTCATGAAATTCAGGTTGGACTTGGGACGTTTCAACGGGAAGCCATAGTTGAAAAATCCGCTGACGTTGTATGTGCCATTCAGATTGACATAGGTGCTGTTCTGACCACCCAGGCTGTTGCGATATACCGCCGACTGGATATCGTTGACGATGGTGCTGGCGTTCAGCGTGGCGAAAATGACCCGCTGGGTTCCTGGGTCGAAGTTGGCATAGAGGATGCGCAGCGAATGCGTGAACTGGGGTTTGAGGCCCGGGCTGCCGATCTGGAAGCTAAGGCTGTCGGAGGTCGTGGTCAGGGGTTGCAGCTGGGAAGCGCTGGGGGTTCCCGTTCGGCCCGAGTAATTCAGCCGGAGATGCTGGGTCGACGAGAACTGGTAGTTGAAGTTTACCGTTGGGGTATAGTTGACATAATTGTGCTTTACATCGATGCCCTTGGTCGTATTGTCGCTGTTGAAATCGGTCCACTGGATGCCGGAACCGACGGACAGGTTGTATTTCGCATGCTGGATGCGCCAGGCAAGGGATACCTGATCCGAGTTTTGGGTAAACTTGTAGGAATTGCTGAACAGGCTGTCAAAAGATGTGTATCCTTTTACCGAGTCCACGAAATCATACGTGCGGTTGATCGTCGTGCTGCGGGTCCAGGTATGGGTATAGTTCAGCTGAAGGATCTGGTTCTTTGCGATGGGTTCCGTGTAGGAAAGGGTGGGGTTCACTGTCCAGCTATGAAGGGAGTCGTAGTAGAACTGGTTGAGCGTATCGACGATATGTTTGACGTCGATATTGTTGATCGCATAGTTGGTTCCCGTACCGTTATTGATATTGGCGGTGGTATTGACGTCGAGTGAGAGCGTCCGGTAGGGTTTTGCGAACCGGTGCCGGAATTGAAAGTTGGAGCTGTTGATGTTGAACCCGCTGTTTTCGCTCGCGGTCCGGTTATAGCTGCTGTTTATGGGATTGAGATGATTGTCGGTCTCTTCTGTAAAGCTCGTTCCGCTGGGTGTACTTTTCTGGAAGGTGATATTGGGCCGGAAGACGATCGAGTTGTTGGTGTCGAGCCGGCTCTCCACGTTCAGATAGACGCGATGGCTCTGAATACGGGAGATGTTATAGTTGTTGCCGTTGGACACCAGCGCGGAGTCAGAGGGATAGTCGGTATGCACCGGGGAGATGGAGCTGTCGGTCTGTCTTACGACCGTGTGCTGGGCATTATAGAAATAGCTGCCATAGATATCCGTCGAGTGATTGAGGTTGGTGCCGAAGGTGTTGCGATAGTTCATGCCACCCGCCCAGACCGTTGTCACCCCTGTCGACTGCGGGCTCGTGGCCGCACCGAATCCGCCGCCGCCATTCCCGCCACGGCGGCCTCCGCCGCCACCGCCGCTGAAGATATCCTGGGGACTAAAGTTCTGCTTGTTGATATCGTTTGCCTGGCCCAGGAGCGAGAGCTGGGAGTTGCCGTTGAAACGGTGCATATTGATGCTTTCGTCATAGTCCTCGTCGGTGCCGCCGGAAGCCACCAGCTTCCCGAAATAGCCTTTCCGGCTGTTCTTCTTCGTGACAATATTAATGGTCTTGACCCGGTTCCCATCGTCGAACCCGGTGAATTTGCTTTGGTCGCTGAGGTCGTCGAATACCTGGATCTTGTCGATAATATCCGGCGGCAGGTTGCGGGTCGCCAGCTTGGGGTCATCGCTGAAGAACCGCTTTCCGTCCACCAGGATGCGTTTGACCTGTTCGCCATGAGCCGTGACGGTCCCGCTGTTGTCGACGGTGACGCCGGGGAGTTTCTTGAGGAGGTCTTCGGCTACGGCATTGGGCTTTGTCGCAAATTGTCCCGCGCTGTATTCCACCGTGTCCTTTTTGATCCCCATGGGCGGGCGCTGGATCACCACTTCGGCCAGCATCTTATCGGACCGGTTCATATAAAGGGTCGAAAGGTCGACCATCGAGCTGCTATCCGAGATCCGGACCTGGCGTTCGATGTGATTGTATCCTTCATAGGTGATGAGCAACTTGTATTGACCGACCCTGATCCCTTTCAGCTGGAAGACCCCGCCTTTGCCGGAGACGGTGTATTCCGCATCGGTGGAGTCGCCGCCGAGCGGGGTGATGGAGACGGTGGCGTTGACGAGCGGCTGGCGGCCGCCTGCGGTGTCCACCAAAACGCCTTTTACCGTTCCTCGCGTGTTAGATTGTGAGAATGAGCGGGTTGTGCCTAATAGGGTCAGTATCAACAAGAAGGTCAATGCCTTTTTCATAGCCGGGCTTTCTTTATGCGCGAACAGGTCTTGTCAATAAATTAGCCCTATTCGCGCAAGAGGCTAATGTCTGACCTTCGGTCAAGCCGCTCCCGCGGCTTTTGGAATCGTTTGTAAAAATAACGCTCGGCTGGCAGCATTTGTATATGCCCTTGTACCAATGGCAAATTGGGGAGGACAATAGGGTGAACTCCGATGATCAATTTTTTTTCTGATCGGTCAATTGGCTAATTATTGGCCTTCGGCCGGAGGGCCTCCGGCCCTCCCTGCTAACTAAATAGGTATTCTACATCGGCGCGGGTCAGGCTCTTAACAAACCCGTCGTCATCGGCGATAAGATCTTTGGCCAGGATGCGCTTTTTCTCCTGCAGCTGGAGGATCTTATCCTCGATCGTGTCCTTACAGATCATGCGATAGGCAAAGATGTTCTTGGTCTGACCGATACGATGGGTCCGGTCGATAGCCTGCTGTTCCACGGCGGGATTCCACCAGGGATCGACGATGTAGACATAGTCGGCTGCGGTCAGGTTCAGACCCACGCCGCCTGCTTTTAGCGAGATCAGGAAGACGCGGCAGGTATCATCGTTCTGGAAACTTTGGATGGCGCGTTCGCGTTCGTGTGCGGAGGTGCTTCCGTCAAAATATTCGAACTTGATATCCAGCTCTTTCAAACGTTCGCGGATCAGGGCCAGCATGCCCAGGAACTGGGAGAAGATCAGGGCTTTGTGATCGCCGATATTTTCGGTGATCTCCCGGGCCAGCTCGTCCAGCTTGATGGAATGGTTGGGATATTTATCGGTTTCGTTCAGGATCGCCGGGGAATCGCAAATCTGGCGAAGCTTCATCAAGCCCTGGAGGATCGTCAGCTGGGACCGTTGGATGCCCTGGGTTTCGATCGTGCCGAGGATCTTGTCGCGGTAGTCGTTGCGATAGGCCTCGTAGATCTTCCGCTGGTCGTCCTCCATCTCACAGAAGAGGATGGTTTCGGTCTTTTCGGGCAGGTCCTTTGCCACCTGTTCCTTCGTGCGGCGCAGGATAAAAGGATAGAGCAGTTTCCGGAGATGTTCCTTACGGTCCTGTTCGCCGAATTTGTCGATGGGTACGGCAAATTCCTGGCGGAAGAACTCGAGGCTTCCCAGCATTCCCGGGTTGAGGAAGTTCATCTGGGCAAAGATGTCGAAGGTGTTGTTTTGCAAGGGCGTACCGCTCATGCAAAGCCGGTGGCGGGCTTGTAGCAGACAGGCGGCCTTGGTCACCTTGCTGCCGGGGTTCTTGATGGCCTGCGATTCATCCAATACGGCATAGTCGAAGTTCAGCTCGAGCAGGAGCTTGATATCACTTCGAAGGGTGCCATAGGTGGTGATGATCACGTTGTATTGGGAAAGGACTTCCTTGTTCCGGGTGCGGTCACCGCCGTGGTGAATATGGTAGGTGAGTGCCGGCGTGAACTTTTTGATCTCATTCTCCCAGTTGAACATCAGGGTCGTGGGGCAGACCACGAGGGCGCTGAGCCTTCCATGTTCGTCGCGGAAATGTTGCAGGAAGGAGAGGGCCTGGATCGTCTTACCAAGACCCATATCGTCGGCGAGGATACCGCCCCAGTTTACCTCCTGCAGGTAGTTGAGCCAGTGAAATCCGTGCATCTGGTAGGGCCGCAGGATGGGTTCCAGGTGCGCGGGAACGGGGATCTCGCGGATGCGGTTAAATTCCCGCAGCTGTTCGTATTTCTCCTCGAGGCGGATGATCAGCTCTTCCTCGTTGCGGTTATCATACAGCTCGTCGATGACGCTCATATGATACTTCGACAGGCGGAGCTGGTTGCTCTTGCCTTCGCCCACGCGGAAGAGGAGTGAGTATTTTTTTATCCATTCTTCGGGCAGTACGCCGAGGGTGCCGTCATGCAGGGGTACGAACTGCTGGCGGTTGCCAAGCGCCTTCTTCACGTCGGCGATCGTCACCTTTTGATCGCCGAACACGATGTCTACCCGGGCATCGAACCAGTCGGTATTGCTGCTGATATGGATCTTGGTCTGGGGTTTGGCCGTGTTGAACCGGAAATTCTTCAGCGCCTCGAAGCCATACACGGGGATCTTCATTTCCTCCATGGCGTCGACGAACAGGAAGAACCAGTTGTTCTTGAGTACGTCCGCGCCTTTCAGGGCCAGGCTATGCGAGCCTTCCGGATGAATGAACTGGCTATGCAGGGATTCCAGCTTACGGAAGAACTGGAGCTCGGCTTCCTTATTCCGGTGGACGATGAGCACCTGGTCGCCGTCGGGTACGACGATCTCATCCTTCCCGCCGGGTCTTGTTTCAAACCCTTTATAGGAGAAGACGGGCTGGAACACCAGATAGTCGCCTTTCTCCTGCAGCAACAGCTTCCGGTCAGGATCGCCGTCCTTGACCTCACGGACCAATCCGCCGTCGAAGTCCACCTGGTAGTCTTTGGTGAGCGGCAAGACAAAGTCCCGCATCTGCGCCGGCCAGTCAGACTTGCTGATCGTCCGGCCGTCACGACCGACGAACTGTTCCACCAGGGCGATGTCCTCGGGTTTATTCCAGAGATAGATGTTGTTGTTGTAGAAAAAGACAACCGGGCTCTTGCATTCGTTTCGCGCCAGGTCGACCGCCTGTCCGTTGATCTTTACAAAACAGCTCAGCTCGTAGCCATCCTTGACCCCAGCGACGTGAAAGAAGGGCGTCACCGGATCAGGCGAGAGTCCGACGGGCTGGAGGTTGATCGTCTTAAAGGCCTTATGACCATTGAGAAAATAGACGAAGGGATTGGAGTTAAGATCGGAGAAGAGCTTTTTCAGCTTGGGGTGGAGGTATTCCACCATCAGCTTCTTCGTCTCTTCGGGCAGGTCGTCCTCTTCATGATGGATGATATTCTCCCAGATCCCACTGAACGGGGAGTTCCGATTGAGATATTTATTGATCTCGGGGCCCTGGACCTTGCGCAGGGATTGGATCAGCTGCCGGTCGGCTTCGGTGAAGGGTTCGATGTTGACGAACTTGGAAAGGTCCACCTTGTCGACCTTGGCGCAAAAGGCCGTCTGCTCTTCATTGCTTTCTCCCGCTACCGCGTCGAGGCCGAAACCGGGAAAGTTCTCTTCATTGAAGTTGAAAACGACCCCGAGCCGCTGGGCGTTCCCCACCAATTTCTCCTCTTCGGAGATCACGGCTACGGGCGCCTCGGCTTCTACCGGTCGCGGCCGGCTGCTAGCTACCGGCGCCACCCGTTTGATCGTGGTGTCGAGTACGCGCAGGAACGGTTTTCCATCTTTATAGGTGAATTCGAATTTGCCTTTGAGATCGTCGGAGAGGGAATAGCCATAGGCTTCGAGCAGCTTGTTCTTTTCCTTGTCCCAGTTTCGGATGCTGTCGAAATAATAGGCTCCATGGGCATGCAGCAGCTGGAGGAATACGATGACTTTCGGCAGCGAAAGGGGATGGATGGCGTCGGGGAAGTCGCTGCTTGTGTCGAAGTTGCGTTCTTCGTTCTTCCGGAGTACAACCTGGTATACCTGCCCCTCGATCTCGACGGAGGCCTTCACCACTTCGTCCTTTGCATATTCAATCCTGGCGCGCTGAGTGCGGAGGTATTTCTCCGCTTCGGCCAGGGTCTGCGGGCTGCAAAGCAGCCGGATACTCTTCAGGTCGATGAATTTCATCTTCACGACCGTATGCCGCTGATCGTACCGCACTTCTTCGGCCTTCAGCATATTACGGTCAAGCAGCTCCTGCAGCTGGATCAGGGCCCCGGCCTCATGGCGGCAGATATCCCCGAGGTTGTAGGGGCAACTGCACCGGATGGATAGGGTCTTCGGATCCTTGAACTTCTGGACGTACACCTTGTAATAGGTGGTATAGCTATCGTCCTTCACCCGGAAAGTGACGGACTCGAATAACTCGTCGTATTCGATCAGCTCTACGTAACCAATGGCGTGGATCTTCTTTCCCCTCCGAATTACTTCATCGGTCCCATTGGTATAAACATACTTAATAAGGTGCGGTAACGCCATATGCTGTTTTAACAAATCCCCTTCCCACGGTCCGGCTCCCGGGTGTTGAATGCGGAAAGGCCAATCTGCAAAACTAAAGGAAAAAAGGTGAGTGTAGAAAATAAATCCATCTTATCTTTGGAAGGCCCCGAACCAAGTTTCCCTTTGTACCACAGATCGTTATGTTTAAACCGGCTTATATGACCGCCCGTATTAAATTTTTAACACCTATCCTTCTTTTACCCTGCCTGATCACCACTTCCTCCGCACAAAAGCTAAAAAAGACCGACAAAGCCACTCTTTCCAATCTGCAGACCCATATCCGGTACCTGGCCGATCCCCGGCTGGAAGGCCGGAGAACCGGGACGCCGGGAGAGAAAGGAGCCAGTGATTATATCAGTGTTGCGCTCGGACAGGCAGGCATACAGCCGAAAGGCGACAATGGCGGCTGGCTTCAGGCTTTTACCATCGACCAGGGCCGGGAGCTGAGCAAGGATGCGTATTTCGTCGTCAACGACCGGCCCTTTGTGCCGGAGAAAGAATATTTCCCTCTTCCGTTCAGCGCCACGACGGCCGTTTCGGGTTCTCCGGCCATCGCTCTACAGGAAAGCGGCGTTCCCTGGTTCGTCGATCTGCGCGAGCTGCTGGAGTCGGCTGCGGGAAATCCTCATTTCAATCTCTCCGCCGCCATCCGGGCAAAGGCAGCGGCCTGCGCCAGGAAGGGTGCTACGGCCCTGATCCTTTACAATTCTTCGCGGATCGCCGACAACCTCGCCTTTGATCCGCATGAGAAACCGGAGCCCGTCGCCATCCCGGTGATTTATGTCACCCGGGAGGCCAAACGAAAATACCTGAAGGATGAGTCCGCTTCCGTGGACATCCGGCTTAAGGTGGGTTTTACGGAGAAAAAGCGCACGGGGCATAATGTCGTTGGCTTTTTGAACAGCGGCGCCGCTACTACCGTGGTCATCGGCGCTCACTATGATCATCTCGGACATGGCGAGGACGGCAACACGCTGTACCATGGAAAGGACAGCGTCACGTTTAACGGCGCCGACGACAATGCCAGTGGAGTGGCGGGGATGATCGAGCTGGCGAGGATGATCGCCGCCTCGAAACTAAAGTCCAACAACTATCTTTTTGTCGCTTTTTCCGGGGAAGAACAGGGTTTGTTCGGTTCCAAATACTTTGTAGAGCATTTGCCCGTGGAGTTGCGGACGGTGAACTATATGATCAACCTGGACATGATCGGGCGGTTGAATGACAGTTCGCATCTGCTGACCCTGGGCGGCATCGGCACTTCGCCTTACTGGGCACAGATGTTTGGCGCCTCGAAAGACAAAAAGGAGTTCTCCTTCCGGCTGGACAGCAGTGGCGTCGGGCCGAGCGATCATACTTCGTTTTACCTGAAGGATATTCCGGTGCTTTTTGTGTTTACGGGTGCGCATGCCGATTATCATATGCCTGGCGATGACGCCGGGAAGATCAATTATACCGGGGAGCTGGAGGTAGTCAAATTCGTCTATGGGCTTATTGAGACGGCGGATAAGCGAGGCCGGTTTGGATTTGCGAAGACCCGGGACCTGTCGCCGGACATGCCGCGGTTCAGTGTGACGCTGGGTATCCTGCCGGACTATACCTTTGGCGGCAGCGGTGTGCGGGCCGATGGCGTCAGTGAGGGCCGGCCGGCGGATAAGGCGGGCATGAAACCGGGGGATGTGATCGTGCAGCTGGGCGGTTACCCGGTGACAACCCTGGAGAATTATATGGAGGCCTTGGGAAAGTTCAAACCAGGGGATAAGACGACTGTCCGTTATAAGCGGGGGGTGGATACGCTCGAGGGGGCTGTGCAATTTTGACAATGAAGCTGAAGCTGAACATAGAGGATATGACGGGGGAGTTCTTCGAGGACACCCGGTTGCTGGGCATTGTGGCGCCGGTAAAGGACTACCAGTTCTGCTGGCAGTTGAACAACCGGCTGCGCTTTGATTTCCGGATCAATAATGATATCGAGATCCAGCTGACCAAGCGTCAGCGGCGGTACTATTTTGGCGTCTACGAATACAATGAAAAGGACAGCAGCCAGCAGCATTACCTGTATAACAACCAGTTCGATGGGGAATACCTGCTTCCCGAGTTCAAGCACCTGGACTTTCTCTGGCTTTTAAAGGGGGATGTGGTGGCTGACGAGCGGCTGGGAGAGCTGATAGGCTGTATCCGTACCGTACCGGGCGTGCAGTTGGTGATGGAGCTGGCGCACGATAAGATCAAGAATAAAGTACATTTAATATTCTAACAAAACGGGCCGGTGGCCCGTTCAAATCTTTAGCCATGTGGGAAGAAAAAAACAACTCGCTGTACCGGAAGTTCCAGTTCAAGGACTTTTCCGAAGCCTTTGCTTTTATGACGCGGGTAGCGTTAGCGGCCGAAAAGATGGATCATCATCCCAATTGGTCGAATGTATATAATACGGTAGAGATCAGCCTGAACACGCATAGTGCGGGAGATGTCGTTACCGATAAGGACCGGAAGCTGTCAAAATTGATCGATGGGCTGGTTTAGCCCGGACCTGCCGCCGGCAGATCGCCCGTGAGGGTAATCATTAGCCATTCATGCTCGCCAGGAATTCTTCGTTGCTCTTGGTGCCGCGCATCCGTTTAAGCAATTCGTTCATGGCTTCTTCCGCATTCATGTCGTTGAGATAAACGCGCAGGAGATTCATGCGTTGCAGCACATCCCTTTCCAGCAGCAGATCGTCACGGCGGGTGGAAGAGGCGACGAGATCGATAGCGGGGTAGATGCGGCGGTTGGACAGGCGTCTTTCCAGCTGCAACTCCATATTACCGGTACCCTTGAATTCTTCGAAGATCACTTCATCCATCTTGGAGCCGGTGTCGATCAGGGCCGTTGCAAGGATGGTCAGGGAGCCGCCGTTCTCGATCTTACGGGCGGCGCCGAAGAATTGTTTGGGCTTCTGCATGGCGTTTGCTTCCACACCACCGGACAGGACCTTTCCGGATGCCGGCGCAACGGTGTTATGAGCACGGGCGAGACGGGTGATGGAGTCGAGGAGGATGATAACGTCATGGCCGCATTCTACCAGGCGTTTTGCCTTTTGGAGAGCGATGGTGGAGACTTTTACGTGTTTCTCCGCCGGTTCGTCGAAGGTGGAGGCGATGACCTCGGCCTTAACGCTGCGTTCCATATCGGTGACTTCCTCGGGACGTTCGTCGACGAGGACGATCATCAGGTAGCATTCCGGGTGATTGGCGGCGACGGCGTTGGCCACGGCTTTCAACAGCATCGTTTTCCCTGTTTTCGGCTGGGCGACGATCAGACCGCGCTGTCCTTTTCCGATGGGTGTGAACAGATCGATGATGCGGGTGGAATAGTCGCTGGGCGTCGTGAAAAGGTTGAGCTTTTCGAAGGGGAAAAGCGGTGTCAGGTAATCGAAGGGAACGCGGTCGCGCACTTCTTCGGGTCCCTTGTTATTGATCGTCTCGACCTTCAGCAACGCGAAATATTTTTCTCCTTCCTTTGGAGGACGGACGCTGCCGAGGACGGTATCGCCGGTCTTCAGGCCGAACAGCTTGATCTGGGAAGGGCTGACATAGATATCGTCGGGGGAGGAGAGATAGTTGTAATCGCTGCTGCGAAGGAAGCCGTAGCCGTCGGGCATCATTTCCAAAACGCCTTCCGCGGAGATGACCCCGTCGAATTCGATGTTGAAAACCTCGTTGCGGCGCTGCGGATAGGTCCTTGCGCCTTGCGGGTCGCCACCGCGGTTCTCACCATTGATATCGATGCTTTCCTGTTCGTCCAGTAAGGACGGAACGTCCTCCTGTCCGGGTTGATCTTCGGATGATTCGGGAATGGAGTCTTCGCGACGGGGGCGGGGAGCAGGCTGTTCGCGGCGGGGTTGCGGATGCGGATGAGGCGGAGGCGGGGTTTTTTGTACGGGCCCCTTTACAGCCACTTGTTCTTTTACCGGCGCTGCGGCAGCCTTGACTGAAACAGGCTCCTGGGGCTCGTCTTCTTTCTTGCGAGCCGCCGTCTTTTTCAACATCGGCTTCTCTTCTTTCTTAGGGGCCACTGCGTTCTTCACATTATCTTTCCTGGCTTCTACTTTCCTTGGCTTTTCGTCGCCGCTTTCTACGATCGCTTCTTCTGTGCTATTTGCGGTAGCCGTCTTTATAATTCGTTTGCGTTTGGGCTTGTCATCGGCGGCATCTGCTTTCCCTTCACTGGCCGCAACCGCCTGTTTATCGAGGATCTTGTACACGAGCTCCTGCTTGTCCAGCTTCTTGGCACCGGCAATTTTTAACTGCTCCGCAATGTCGAGGAGTTCCGGAACGAGCATGTCGTTCAATTGGAGAATATCGTACATAAAAAAACTTGAGAGTTGAACAGCATTCTCAAACAGTAGACTGTCTAGCTGAAAATGTTTGAAATGAATTGATTATTTGTGAACCAGAAGACTTAAAACTGATAAGCTGTGAGCATTGGAAAAGGAAACCGATCAGCTTAATTCCACTGCAATTTTAGCATAAAAATGCGAAAATCAAAAAAAAATTTTAAAATCCGCTGAGCTTCAAATGATTTTTGACCTGAAAAAATTGCATATCCCAGTTTTCAACACGACATTTTTCCGTGTTGGGTTATATTTGCCCCACAAAACAAGAACTGCTTCCAGCAGTTCGACAGGGCTTCGCCCGCAACCTTCGGCGTCGTCCGCCACCGGCGGACGCGGCTCGGTTGGGTCAAACATTAGCCGTGTGCGCGGATAGGGCTATTTTGGCTTGCAGAACTATCCGCGCACACAAAATTCGGAATAAATAGTATGTTCAACACAAGAGTGAAGGTGAAAGAACTTCTTTCCACCAGGCCGGAGAACCAGCCAATAGTCGTTATGGGATGGGTGCGGAGCTTCCGTAACAATCAGTTTATCGCCCTCAATGATGGTTCTACCAATAATAACATCCAGGTGGTCGCAGAGTTGGGCGCTTTTGATGAAGAACTGTTAAAAAAAATCACCCCGGGGGCGTCATTAAAGGTGACCGGCTCGCTGGTCGCTTCCCTTGGCAAGGGTCAGGCCGTGGAGGTAAAAGCAACGAGCATCGAGGTGTTGGGCGAATGCAATCCCGATACATACCCGTTGCAGCTAAAGAACAGGCCCAGCCTGGAATACCTCCGGGAGATCGCCCATCTGCGCTTCCGGACGCAAACTTTTGGGGCCGTCTTCCGCATCCGGCACTCCCTTTCCTTTGCGATCCATAAATTCTTCAACGAACGGGGCTTCATCTATCTCCACACGCCGATCGTCACCGCCTCTGACGCCGAAGGCGCGGGGGAGATGTTCCGGGTCACCACGCTGCCATTCGACAATCCGCCGAGGAAGGAAGACGGGACCATCGATTTTTCCGAAGATTTTTTCGGCCGCTCGACCAATCTCACCGTCAGCGGACAGCTCGAAGGTGAACTGGGTGCTACCGCATTGAGTGAGATCTATACGTTTGGGCCGACCTTCCGCGCGGAGAATTCGAATACGGCGCGGCATTTGGCGGAGTTCTGGATGATCGAACCCGAGATGGCTTTTTGCGATCTCGAAGACAATATGAACCTCGCGGAGGATTTCATCCGCTATCTTATCCGCTATGTGATGGAACAGAACAGGGAGGACCTGGAATTTCTGGCCCAGCGGCTGGTCGACGAAGACAAACAGAAACCGCAGGCCGAGCGAAGCGAGATGGGGCTGATCGAGAAGCTCGAGTTCGTGGTGAATAATCAATTCGAGCGGATCACTTATACCGAGGCCATCGACATCCTGCTGCAGTCTCCGGCCTACAAAAAGAAGAAATTTCAATACGAGGTGAAATGGGGGATCGACATGCAAAGCGAGCACGAGCGGTACCTGGTGGAAAAGCATTTCAAGAAGCCCGTTATCGTTACCGGCTATCCTGCGGCGATAAAGGCCTTTTATATGCGGCAGAACGAAGACGGCAAGACCGTTGCGGCCATGGACATCCTGGTGCCGGGCATTGGGGAACTGGTCGGGGGCTCGCAGCGCGAAGAGCGGCTCGACCGGCTTGAACAGCGGATGCGGGAGATGCATATTCCTGTCGAAGAGATGTGGTGGTATCTTGACACCAGGCGCTTCGGTTCGGTGCCGCATGCCGGCTTTGGACTTGGATTCGAACGTATGATGCTATTCGTTACCGGGATGACCAATATCCGCGATGTGATCGCGTTCCCGCGGGCCCCTAAGAGTGCGGAGTTTTGAGTACATTTGTCGAAACAAATGTACTCTTATGTCCATTCCCGTCGTCGACCTTGCCGAATTCACTTCCGGTAACGCTCAGCAAAAGGCCGCATTTGTAGCCGCACTTGGAAAAGCCTACGAGGACGTGGGATTCGTTGCGGTGAAGAACCATGGCATCCCGGATGCAACGGTTGCTGGTCTTTACAGCAACACAAAGGCTTTTTTCTCGTTGCCGCAGGACGTTAAAAAGAGGTATGAGATCGCCGGGTTGGCCGGTCAGCGCGGATATACTTCCTTCGGGAAGGAACATGCCAAGGGCAGCACGGCGCCCGATCTGAAGGAGTTCTTCCAGTTTGGGCAGACTGTCACGGACAACGACCCGATCAAGGCGGAGTATCCCGACAATGTGCAGGTAGCCGAGCTGCCGGAATTCAACAAGCTTTTTGTGAACGCCTACCGCGGCTTTGAGACCTCGGGCGGACATTTGCTCCGGGCGATCGCGCTTTATCTTGGGTTAAAAGAGGACTATTTCGACGAGTATATCCACAATGGCAACTCCATCCTGCGGGCGATCCACTATCCGCCGATCAGGGAGGAGCCGAAGTCGGCGATCCGTGCGGAACAGCACGAGGATATCAATCTGATCACCTTGCTGGTCGGAGCATCGGCCGATGGCCTGGAGATCCTTTCCAGGCAAAACCAGTGGGTACCGGTGACCTCGCTGCCCGAGCAGATCGTTGTGAATGTAGGGGATATGCTGCAACGGCTGACCAATAACAAGCTCAAATCCACTACGCACCGGGTCGTCAATCCGCCCCGCGAGCATTGGGGCAGTCCGCGTTTCTCGATCCCGTTCTTTCTGCATCCCAAGAGCAGCATGAGCCTTGCGTGTCTGCCCAGCTGCATCGACGCTCAGCATCCGAAGGCCTATCCCGATGCCACCGCCGGGGAGTATCTCGATGAGCGCTTGCGCGAGATCGGGCTGAAGAAGTAGCCATTTATCCCGGATTTTGATCCGCTTGTCCCAACTGAAAAAAATTTTTGAAACAATTTTTTTACCTCTTAAGCCGCTGATTGTCAGCGGCTTTTTTCTATTCTTTATTGCTAATTTCTGAGTTTAGGAAGGTACTGTGTGTTGCATAGTACTAGAATTCTTCTTAGCTTTGGTATATCAAGCGAACTGATAGGTTCGCCGCCGAAGGCAGACAGAAGCGGAATTAAGCCATGGGGCTAAATTCCCTGAACAGCCCCAGGCTTAATTCTAAAAATTAAAGCGTATGAATATAGAGAACACCCAGAGCCAGATGCGAAAAGGGATCCTGGAGTTTTGCATTCTCTCTGTGATCAGGCGCGGTGAAGCTTACCCCTCGGATATCGTGGAAGAAATGAAGGCGGCAAACCTGAACATCCTCGAAGGCACCCTTTACCCCCTGTTGACCCGGTTAAAAAATGCGGACATGCTGACATACCGTTGGGTAGAAAGCAACTCAGGCCCCCCACGCAAATATTTTTCCCTCACGCCCAAGGGCGAGGCTTTCTATGGTGAACTGGAAGCCACCTGGACGGAACTGGCCAACGCCGTACACGCGCTCACCAACAACATGCATTAAGACCTCTGAAACCCACTTTAGAATAAAGGCGGACCACGGGTCCGCCGGTCGAAGGCCCATCATAAACCAGACACCGGGGATGGGTTAAATTTCGGACTAAACCCTCCCCGGTGACAACTCAACCTCCAAATACACTCACAATGAAAAAGATCATTAATATAAACTTCCATAGCCGGGTGATCCCCATCGAAGAGTCCGCCTATGAGATCTTGCAGCAGTATATCGAAAGTCTGCGCAGGCATTTCGCCAATGAGGAAGGCAGGGAGGAGATCGTCAGCGACATCGAGAACCGGTTTGCGGAGCTTTTCTCTGAGACCCTCAAGAAAGGGGCTGCCTGCATCACGGACGCCGATGTCAATTCCATTATTGCCAGCATGGGCCGGCCTGAAGAGTTCGAAGGCGAAACCGGCCCCGAGGCCGCTCCTGCCGGTGCGACCGGCGCCGCCGGAAGCCAGCAGCAATCCGGCTCCCAGCCCAACTGGCAGTTTGCAGGGGAAGAAGGCCGCCGCCTCTATCGCGCCGACAATGATAAGATCCTCGGTGGTGTCTGCGCCGGTCTGGCCAATTACCTCCGCCTGGATCCTGCCGTGGTCCGGATCGTTTTCGCGCTGATGACCCTGGGTTGGGGTACGGGTGTGCTCCTGTATATCATCCTCTGGATTATCCTGCCCAAGCGCTCACTGCCGGTTACCGCGCGCAAACGCCTGTACCGGAATTCCGAAGACAGGGTCATCGCCGGCGTCGCCAGCGGTCTGGCCGCTTATTTTCACATCGATGTGTGGATACCCCGATTGATATTTGCCTTGCCGTTGATCCTCAGCATCCTGGCTTCGATCCTGCGGCATGCCTTCTGGTATCGTTGGGATGATTCCGTCTTCTTCACCGGCGGATTCGGCGGGACCCTGTTTATCACCTATATCGTATTGTGGATCGTACTCCCCGAGGCCGTGACGGCGTCTGAAAAACTGGAAATGCGGGGGGAGAAGGTCGACCTGGAGTCTATAAAGAACACGATTAAAAGCGATCTGGAAACCTTCAAGGGCCGGGCAAAAGACATGGGCGCCGAGATGCAGGAGCGCTTTCAGCAGGTGGGAAGCCAGGTCAGGCAGAACACTCAGAACTGGGCAACGGAAGCAGGCCCCGCCATCCGTAAGACCGGCACCGGTTTCGGGCATGCCGTCGGCGTCCTCTTCAAAGCCTTTTTCCTGTTCATCGCCGGGTGTTTAGCATTCGCGCTGATGGTGGCGCTGATCAGCATCCTGTTCCGCGGCGGCGGTCTCCTGCACCTGAAGGGATATGTGCTGGAAGGCTTCTGGCAGAACTTCCTGGCCTGGAGCGGTTTCTTCCTCTTTCTGGTGATCCCGGTGATTGCCCTGCTGACATGGCTCATCCGCCGTATCTCCGGCACCCGCAGCCGCAGCCACTACCTGGGGTACACCTTTGCCACCCTCTGGGTATTGGGATTGATCTCGGTGATCGTCCTGGCGGGAATGATCGTGAACAATTTCCGCAGCCGGCAGCATGTGGAGCAGGCGGTAGAGCTTGCACAGCCTTCCAGCGGAAAGCTGGTGGTCCGCACCGCAGTGCCGGCCAACCGCTACGAGGATACGGACTGGTGGTTTGACATGGACTTTGGCCAGAACAGTCCCTTTTATTTCCGCACCGAGGACAGCGTTCTGCTGACGACCGTGAGGGTGCGGGTGCTGAAAAGCGAGGACTCCAGCTTTCACGTCAACCTGGTCAAACTCAGCCGCGGGAGCAATAGCAAAAGCGCCCATGAGCTGGCCAATAATATCCAGTTCCATGTCTACCAGACCGACAGCACGCTCCATCTTCCCTATGGCTTCGATATTGCCCGGGGGGATAAGTTTCGTAACCAGCAGGTCCTGGTCGAGGTCTCGGTTCCGGTCGGCAAGCGCATCCTGGTAAGCTCCAGCGTCGATGACTACCATTGGTTCAATATCCGTCCCGGCCGCCGCCATATCCACTGGGATGATGGCAAAGACTGGAATCTCGAGCTGGACGAGGACATCGACGACCATGACAGCTACTCTTACAGCACCAATGTTGAATATGTTATGACTCCTACCGGCCTTAGCCGCACTGATCACCAGTCCTTCGAGGACGAAGACCGGAACAGCCGGAAACATCGCAATCGGGACGAAGACAAGAATGACGATGACGAGCAGCCGGAATACAAGTCCAAACCGAAAGCAAAGGATAGCAACAGTGGCGGCGGATATCGGTACAAGAGTCCCGAAGCGCCGGCCAAAAAAGATACTACCGCAGTGAAGCGGACCGCCATGGTGGAATTCAAGTTATTGTCTTCCCTGGGCAGGGTGTAAAGAAACTTCGTTGGTTGAAGTTGGAACATAGTCCTCCCGCGTCTGCGGGGGGGCTTCTTTTTTCGGGACCTGCGGGCCGGGGAAAAAACATATCTTCGCGCCGCACAAAAGTCAGCACATGAAGCATACTCCCTTTACGAAAATGCATACTGCACTCGGAGCCAGGATGGTTGAATTCGCCGGCTACTCGATGCCCATCAGCTACACCGGCATCAACGAGGAACACGCCACCGTCCGCTCGAATGCGGGGGTTTTCGACGTCAGCCATATGGGCGAGTTCATCGTAAAGGGGGAACACGCCCTTGATCTCATCCAGCGGGTAACGACCAATGACGCGGCAAAGCTGACCAATGGCAAGGCGCAGTACAGCGCGCTGACCAATGACGAGGGTGGGATCGTGGACGACCTGATCGTGTATTGCCTCGAACAGAACAAGGCCTATATGCTGGTGGTCAACGCGGCCAATATCGAAAAGGACTGGAACTGGATCTCGAAACATAACACCAAAAAGGCCGAGCTGCACAATATCTCCGACAAGACAGCGCTGCTTGCCATCCAGGGACCCAACGCGACACGGCTCATGCAGCCCCTGACCGATGTCGATATTCTCAACCTTCCTTACTATACTTTCGCCAAAGGCAGGTTCGCCGGGGTCGATAATGTTCTGATCAGCGCCACAGGATACACCGGCGCGGGCGGTATCGAGATCTATTTCGAAGACAAGGCTAATGACGCCGAAACGATCTGGAACGCCATTTTCTCCGCCGGCGGCCCGCAGGGCCTGAAGCCGATCGGGCTTGGCGCCCGCGACACGCTTCGGCTGGAAATGGGTTATTGCCTTTATGGGAATGATATCGACGACACGACCTCTCCGCTGTCGGCCGGGCTGGGCTGGATCACCAAGTTCAGCAAGGACTTTACCGCCAGGCCCATTCTCGAGGCGCAGAAGGCGGAAGGGGTGCAACAGAAGCTGGTCGGGTTCGAAATGCTCGAAAAGGGCATTCCGCGGCATGACTACGAGATCAAGGATTTCACCGGCGCCACCATCGGCCGGGTCACCTCGGGGACCCAGAGCCCATCGCTCGGAAAGGCCATCGGCATGGGCTATGTACGGACGGCCTTCGCGGGTATCGATACGAAGATTTATATCAAGGTACGGGACAAGCTGCTGCAGGCGAAGGTGGTAAAGTTTCCCTTTAATTAAGATGACTTGGAACGATTTTGGCGGATGAGAGGCCATGCCCACCATCCATCTGACGACATTTGTCGCCGCCCCGGCCGACCGGGTTTTTGACCTCGCCCGTAGCATCGACCTCCACCGGAAATCCATGGCCCATACCCAGGAGCAGGCGATCGCCGGAACGACGGCCGGACTGATCGGGCTCGACGAAACTGTTACCTGGAAGGCTAAGCACCTGATGAAGATGCGGGTGTTGAAATCGAAGATCACCGCCATGAACCGGCCGCTTTCCTTTACCGACGAGATGGTGGATGGGGACTTTAAGAGCATCCGGCATGAACATCACTTCAAGAAGATCGACAACGGCACCCTGCTGATCGATCTGTTCCATTTTGAAACGCCGTATGGCGGACTTGGCAGACTCGTCAACCAGCTCTTCCTCACACGGTATATGCGAACCCTCCTGGAAACCCGTAACCAGGCGATAAAAGAATACGCCGAGTCGGAAAAATGGAAGTTTATTTTGGACAAATAAACGCCCCTGAAGCCGTATTTTTGCGGTCTCCAAAACGGCCCGGCGGGCCGTTGGCCGAAGGCCAGACATTAGCGTTTTGCCGGAGATGCGCTAATTTTTACTTTGGCGCATCTCCGGCACATACAATATGAATTCCAAACCGACATTACACACCGCACTGTCCCCGGCCCTTTTGCATTTGTACGACCTGAACCACGCCATTGTGGTGATCATCGATGTCCTTCGCGCCACTTCCACTATCGCCACCGCCCTCCATAACGGGGCGAAATGTGTGATCCCTGTCGACAGCGTCGCCAAGTGTATCGAGCTTGGCCGCCAGATAGACGGCATCACCGCCGGCGAAAGGGATGGGATGATCGCAGAAGGTCTTGAACACGGCAACTCCCCCTTCGAATACCCCCGCGACTTCATCTACAACCGGACCCTGGTCCTTACGACAACCAATGGCACCAAGCTGTTGCATATGGCCCTCGATAGGGGAGCAGGGCAGATGATTACCGGGTCATTCCCCAATCTCAGCGCCGTCTGTGATTATCTCGTCTCTCAGAACCAATCTGTTGTGCTGGGCTGCGCGGCCTGGAAGGACCGTGTCAACCTGGAGGATATGCTTTTTGCCGGGGCGGTCATTTCCCGGGTAAAAGACCATTTCTCCATCAACTGTGACGCGTCCCAGATCGCGGAGACGGTCTATCACGATGCGAAAAGCGACCTTTTCGGGTTTATGCAGGCCAAGAATGCTTCGCATTACCACCGGCTCATGGGATATGGGCTGGAGAAGGATATCCGGTATTGCCTGAAGCCGGATGTGGCGAACGTTTTGCCATTATATGAAAATGGCAAACTGATTGTGCTTTAGCCCGCGATGCTTCTCCCGGCACCTTCGGCGCCTGGTAGGGCCTATGATGGGCCTTCAGCCGAAACGCCCGTGGCGTTTCAGGGGTTCCGGAAATCGTAAACACCGGCCGGTGGAAGCGCTTACCTTTGCACCGCGTTTCGAATTGAAAAAAAGCACCCTCCATATCGCACTCGTAGGCAATCCCAATAGCGGGAAGAGCTCGCTGTTCAATGCGCTCACTGGCCTTAATCAGAAAGTGGGCAATTTCCCGGGGGTCACGGTCGATAAAAAAACCGGTGTAAGTCAATTGGCGCCCGGCCTTTCGGTCAACATCGTCGATCTGCCCGGAACCTACAGCCTCTATCCCAAACGGGCCGACGAATGGGTCACTTATAAAGTCCTGCTCAACCAGGACCCGGCTGTAAAGGCCGATATGGTGGTGCTGCTCGTCGATGCCAGTAACCTGAAGCGAAACCTGTTATTCTGCAGCCAGATCATCGATCTGAAAATTCCCGTCGTAGTGGCCCTTACGATGATGGACCTGGCAGCGCAAAAAGGCATCGAGATCGACGTGGACGGGCTCGAACGGGAGCTTGGGATACCTGTCGTTGCGGTCAATCCGCGGAAGAACAAGGGCATTCCCCAGCTGAAAAAAATCGTCGAGCTGCGGGCGCGACAGCTGAACCTGGCGCCGCCGAGGGCATTCATCGGCAACCAGGTCCTGGCCGCCGGCGCGATCCAGGACGTAAAAAGACTTTTTCCCGAGATCAGCGACTACACCGCCATTCACTACCTGATCAATCACGAGCATTTCGATCTTCCCTCCGATCAGCAACAGCGGATCGAGGCGATCGAAGCCGCCCATTCCTTTAATCATACCCGTATCCAGGCGGATGAGATACTCCAGCGGTATGGCCGGATCAAGCAGATCATGCAGCATACGGTTTCCGAACCGGATCCACTGGAAAAGACCCTGTTCACCGAACGACTGGACAAACTCCTCCTCGACCGGACCTGGGGCTATATCATCCTGCTCGGCGTTCTTTTCCTGCTCTTCCAGAGTGTCTTCTGGGTCGCGCAGTACCCCATGGACGCCATCGACTGGACCTTCTCGAAGCTGGGTGGCTGGCTGGGTCAGGCCCTTCCCGACTCCTGGTTGAGCGACCTGCTGGTCAACGGCCTGCTGGCCGGTCTCAGCGGCATCCTGGTGTTCGTCCCGCAGATCATGATCCTCTTCGGCCTGATCACGATCCTCGAAGATACCGGCTATATGGCCCGGATCAGCTTCCTGACCGACAAGCTCATGCGAAAAGTGGGCCTCAACGGAAAAAGCGTCATGCCCATGATCAGTGGCTTTGCCTGTGCGGTCCCGGCGATCATGAGTGCCCGGAATATCGAGAACCGCAAGGAACGCCTGCTGACGATCCTCATCACCCCGCTCATGAGCTGTAGCGCCCGGCTCCCGGTTTATACCATGCTGATCGCCCTTGTCATCCCGCGGACGGAGGTGATGGGATTCTTCAGCCTGCAGGGGTGGGTCATGATGGGCCTGTACATGCTGGGGTTGGTCATGGCGATGGTCGTGAGCTATGTCGCCAAATGGTTCATCCACCTGAAGGAAAAAAGCTTTTTTATCCTCGAGCTGCCGATCTACCGGGCGCCCCGGTGGAATAATGTCGTTGTCACGATGATCAACAAGGCTCGCATCTTCGTCGTGGATGCGGGGAAGGTGATCATGGTTATCAGCCTGATCCTGTGGGGGCTAAGCTCTTTCGGGCCTACGCACCGCTCGGCCGTCGCGGCCCAATACGAAGAGCGGATCCGGCAACATCCCGACCAGGCTTCCGTGCTTCAAAAGGAAAAACAGGCTTCCCTGTTAGAGAACTCGTATGCCGGGGTGTTGGGCAAGGTAGTGGAGCCTGTGATCCGGCCGCTGGGCTATGACTGGAAGATCGGCATTGCGGTGATCACTTCTTTCGCCGCGCGGGAAGTCTTTGTCGGTACGATGGCGACGCTGTACAGTGTGGAGGGTGGCAAGGATGCCGACCAGCAGACGCTTCGCCAGCGGATGGCATCGGCGCGGCGGGAAGACGGCACTCCGGTGTATACCCTTGCCAGCGGCGTCAGCCTGATGATCTTCTATGTCCTTGCCATGCAATGTATGAGCACCCTGGCGGTCGTCCGCCGCGAGACCCGCAGCTGGAAATGGCCGGGGATACAGCTGGCGTATATGACGGGCCTGGCCTATGTAATGAGCCTGATCGCATACCAACTGCTGAAGTAGTTTGTTTGAACAGCCCACCTATAGCACTCCCAATCTCTTCAACTCCTCCTTGAACAATGCCGGCGTCCGGAAATGGATGCCAATGAAGCCTAAGTCCCGGGCAGGAAGTACATTCCGGATATTATCATCGACGTAGATGGCATGTTTTGGGTCGATGCTGAACCGCTCGATCAGCAGGGTATAAATCTCCGGAAAAGGCTTCCGCACCTTTTCTTCGCCCGAGACCAGCCGCCCGTCAAACCAGTGCAGGAAATCATATAGCTCGAGCGCTACCGGGAAGGTTTCTGCACTCCAGTTCGTCAACGCATATAATTTCAACTTTCCGTGGTCTTTCAGCTCCCGGAAGATCTCGACGGTCTGGTGGATGGGGCCGCCCAGCATCTCCTTCCACCGGCCATAATAGGCGCGGATGGACCTTTCATGCTCGGGGAATTTTTTTACGAGATACTCCGTCGCCTCGTGCAGGCTTCGGCCGGCGTCCTGTTCTTCATTCCAGTCCGGGGTGCAGATGGTCGAGAGGAACCATTTGCGTTCCTGTTCGTCGGGAATGATCTTATTGTACAGATATTCCGGGTTCCAGTCGATGAGTACACCGCCCAGGTCGAAGACAAGGGTGTCGATTGTCATATTATTTTATTTTTTGCAGTCGTTCCGCCGCTCTCTCCAGTGTTTCTGCCTTTTTGGCAAAACAGAAGCGTACCACCCGGTCGTCCTTCCCGGACTGATAAAAGGCCGACACCGGGATGGACGCCACCCCATATTCTTTTGTGATCCGGATGGCAAAATCCCTATCGGCCTCGTCGCTGATCCGGTCGTATCTGTATAACTGGAAATAGCTGCCGTAGGAAGGTAATGGAGAAAATTTCGTGCCGGTCATCAGCCGGGCAAAATAATCTCTTTTCTGCTGCAGGAACGGACCCAGTGACAGATACGTATCCTTGTCCTTTAAGAACTCCGCCAGCCCCACCTGCGAGGGGGTGTGACAGCTGAAGCAGTTGAACTGGTGCACTTTCCGGAACTCCTGCATCAGTGACGGCGAGGATACGCTGTAGCCAAGCTTCCAGCCCGTGCAGTGGTAGATCTTTCCAAAGGAAAAGGAGATGAAGCTTCTTTCCAGCAGATCGGGATATCGCAGGATGGACTGATGAGGGATGCTGTCAAAGATCAAATGTTCGTATACCTCGTCCGAATGGATGAGAATCCGGCTGTTTTCGACGATTGCCCGTAATTGCTGCATGTCCCCCGGCCCCAGGACGGCGCCGGTGGGGTTGTGTGGGGTGTTGAGCAGGATCATCCTTGTCCGGGGGGTGATCTTTTGTCGTACCGCCTCCCAGTCGATCCGGTAGTCGGGGAATTGCAGGTCGATTCTTATTGGAATGGCGCCATTGATGACAATGTTGGGGATATAGCTGTCGTAGGCAGGTTCAAAGACGATGACCTCGTCCCCGGGCTGCAGCACCGTCGTCAGCGCCGTATAGATGGCATAGGTCCCGCCGGGAGTAATAGTGATCTGGGTATCGGGGTTGACGGCGGCGTTGTAAAGATCTGCGATCTTGGCGGCCAGCACCTCGCGGAGGCCGGCGATGCCGTTCATATGGGCGTACTGATTATAGCCGTCGCGCATCGCTTTGTCGACGAGGGACACGAGCGTTTCGCTCATGGGGAAATCGGGGAATCCCTGGCCCAGGTTGACGGCGCCCAGCTCCGACGCCAGGGAGGACATGACCGTGAATATCGTCGTTCCGACCTGGGGAAGCTTGCTGACAAGGGTCATGGGAGTGGATTATTTGATACAAATATTTTCCGGCCGGATCAGCGTTTCGCCGTGGATGCGAAGGTATACCTGCGCCACGGTGACGACGTCTTTCTGGCAATAGGTGACGATCCTTTTGAGGTCCTTTTCCATCCAGTAGACGGTGCCGACCTGGCTGCCGTCGATATCATCTTTGGGGGTAGGAACCCCAAGGGTGCGGGCCAGAAGATTGAGGGAAATGAAGTTCTTGTATTCACCGAATTTCCAGAGCTCCATGGTATCGATATGCGGCACCTCCCAGGGTTTCTTGCCGGAGAGGTTGAGTACGGAGGGGATCTTCATGCCGTGGATGATCATGCGGCGGCAGAGATAGGGGAAGTCGAAATCCTTTCCGTTGTGGGCGCAGAGATATTTTTGTCCTTCCGAACCCCATTTGTGCAGCAGCTCATAGAACTGTTGCAGCAGCTCTTTCTCGTCGTCGCCGGCGAAGGATTTCAGGGATAGCTTTCTTTCCGCCGGCGGGCCCGAAAGAACGCCGCAGGTGATACAGATGACCTTGCCGAACTCCGCATAGATGGCGGCACGGCCATACAGCTCTTCCGGCGTGACGGGCGCCTTGTCCCGGATAAGGGCTTCGGCTTTATGCCGCCACAGTTCCTGCCAGTCTTCCGGGACCGCGGTAAAGTCCGGATACTGCGAAACGGTTTCGATATCGAGGAATAAAATGGTATGCAGCGGATAGGGAGACATGCGATCTTTCTTTGCCAGACTGTTTGGTCCGGTCCTCTAAAGATACTGATCTCCTTTATTCCGCTTTACTTCGGCGACATATTCTTTGATCTCCTGTTCTTTTTCCCGCTTGCAGATCAGCAACACGTCCGAGGTATCGACGACGATGACGTTGTCGACGCCCTGCAGAAGCACCAGCTTGTCGTTGGGGGCATGGACCATGCACCGGGTGGCGTCGATGACGATGACGTTGTCGCCGGCGACCGCGTTCTCCAGGTAGTCTTTATTGAGATTCTCGTAGGCGCTGTTCCAGGTGCCCAGGTCGCTCCAGCCAAAGGAGGAGGGGATGACATAGACGTTATCCGCCTTTTCCATGATGCCGAAGTCGATGGAGATATTGGTACAGAGGGGATAGATGCTCTGGAGGGCTTCTTTTTCGCCGGGGGTGTTGAACTTGTCCTTGTCGGCGGCAAAGACATCATACATTTCCGGGAGATATTTTTCGAAGGCCTGGATGACGTTCTTCACCTGCCAGACGAAGATCCCGGCGTTCCAGAGGAAGTCGCCGCTGGCGAGGAAGGTCTTTGCCAGTTCGAGATTGGGCTTTTCGGTGAAGGTCTTCACCTTGTAGACGTTATCCGATACGGAATGCTGATCGAACTGGATATAGCCATAGCCGGTATTGGGATAGGCCGGTTTGATCCCAAGGGTGATAAATGCGTTGTGCTTGTTGACGAAGCTGAGGGCTTCGAGACAGACCTTGGTGAAGGCCGTTTTATCGAGGATGAGATGGTCCGCAGGGGCGACGATCAGTGAGGCCTTGGGGTCCAGCTGCTGGAGCTTAAAGGAAATGTAGGCGATACAGGGGGCGGTATTCTTCCGCGAAGGTTCGCCGAGGATGTTCGCCATCGGCAGCTGTGGCAGCTGTTCTTTTACGATCCCGACGTATTCATTTGAGGTGACCACATAGATGTTCTCGTGCGGAATAAAGGTGGAAAAGCGATCGAAGGTCCATTGGATAAGCGTCCGGCCTGTATTCAGGATATCGAGGAACTGTTTCGGATAATCCTGTCTGCTCATCGGCCAGAAACGGCTTCCGATTCCTCCGGCCATGATGACAACGTAGTGATGTTTGTTCATATTTTATATAATTCCCTCGCGAATAAGATTATTGAGATCGATAAACCCCAGGTACCGTTTTTCATTGGTGACGACGAGCCTGGTGATGTCATGGACACGCATCAGGTCAAGCGCTTCGATGGCCAGGGCGTCCGGTTCTACCGTCTTTGGGCTCGTGGTCATGATATCCCTGGCGGTAAGCCCGGGATGCATCCCTTGTTTTTCCAGCATCCGGCGAAGATCGCCATCTGTTATGATGCCCAGCAGCAGTCCCTGCTCGTCGGTGACGGCGGTAGCGCCCAGGCGTCGGGAGGTGATCTCGATGATGACCTCTTTGAGCGCCGTTTCGGGGCTCACCCGGGGTTGCTCGTTGTGGACATATACTTCCTGTACCCGGAGGTAAAGCTTTTTGCCCAGAGTGCCGCCGGGATGAAAACGGGCGAAATCGTCGCTGCTGAAGCCGCGCAATTCCATTAAGGTGATAGCCAACGCGTCGCCCATGACCAGTTGGACGGTGGTGCTGCACGTGGGGGCGAGACTGTTCATCCCTGCCTCCTGTTCGATGGTGGTATTTAGGACGACATCCGACTGCCGGGCAAGCATTGAATGCAAATTTCCGACCATGGCGATCAGGGGGTTGCCAAAGCCGCGGATCAGGGAAAGCAGGACCTTTATTTCGGGACTTTCGCCGCTTTTGCTCACCAGGATGACCACGTCCTGCTCCTGTACCATGCCCAGGTCGCCATGGATGGCATCGGCCGCGTGGAGGAAGATGGCGGGGGTGCCGGTCGAGTTAAGGGTGGCGACAATCTTTTGGGCAATGATGGCGCTTTTCCCGATACCGCTGATCACCACCCGGCCTTTACAGTTGAAGATCAGCTCCACCGCCCGCTCGAACTGGCCGTCCAGATGGTGTTCCAGGGCCGAAACGGCCGCTGCTTCCATCCGGACTGTATCTTTTCCTATTTCAATGATATTCTTGCCCCTGCTCATATGAATGTGGACCTCCGGTCTGTTTTGTTCTGCCGACGGATCGCTGATCCATTTAGGTCCGCAAATCTAGATCAAAATGGACAAACCGCCGCAGCGGCGCCACTCCTTACCGATTTTATAGGATAAGGGCGCAGTCAAATTTGCAATCGCCTGAAAAACAAAAGTATACCTGTTTTATTGGTTTGAAGGCCCCATTTTGAAGGTCTTGAATGTTAGCAATCTGCCCGGCAATTTTAACAGAATCCACTAGCACCTTACCCCCTTTTTGTGTAACTTCGCCATCCCTTAAAGTTACCGCCCTCTTAATCCGAGACTCTTGGGAAAGCATTATCCGCCGAACCCTTTTCTTGCCAGAAGAACGTCACAAGGACAACATCAGGGGCTCTCAAGATCAGATAACAAGTGAGGAAGAAAATTTTTGAGCATGGCAACAACCGAAACAAAAAAAAATACCGCCAGAAAAACCAAGACCGTAAGCAGCAAAGCTGTCAAAGAAAAAGCCAGACCATCCACCTCCCTGCTGGCTCACCTGCAGGAATATTTTGGTTTCGACGCCTTCAAGGACAACCAGGATAAGATCATCCAAAGTTTATTATCGGGAAAAGATACTTTCGTCATCATGCCTACCGGGGGCGGCAAAAGCCTGTGCTACCAGCTACCGGCCATGATCAGCGAAGGGGTGGCGATCATCGTCAGCCCGTTGATCGCGCTGATGAAGAACCAGGTGGATCTTGTCCGCAGCTATAGCAGCAAGGACAGCGTGGCCCATTTTCTGAACTCGACCCTCAGCAAAAAGCAGATCAAGGAGGTGCATGAAGACCTGCTGAACGGGCACACCAAGATGCTGTATGTCGCACCCGAGACCCTGACCAAACAGGAGAATATGGAATTCTTCAGCGATCTGAAGATCTCCTTTTTCGCTGTCGACGAGGCCCACTGTATCTCCGAGTGGGGGCATGATTTCCGCCCGGAATACCGGCGGTTGCGGGAAATGATGGACCAGATCAGTCCCGATATCCCGGTGATTGCGCTGACGGCTACTGCGACTCCCAAGGTAAAAAGCGATATCATCAAGAACCTGGGTCTGCGCGAACCGAATATCTTCATCTCCTCCTTCAACCGGGGCAATCTCTACTATGAGATCCAGCCCAAGATCAAGAAGGACCAGACCATCAAAAGCATCGTCCGCTATATTGTCCAGCAGAAGGGTAAGAGCGGTATCATTTATACGCTGAACCGGAAGACCACCGAAGAGCTGGCCGACATGCTGGTCGCCAACGGGATCAAGGCCGTGGCCTATCATGCGGGGCTGGACAGCAAGTTGCGGGCCGAGCGTCAGGACCTGTTCCTGAACGAAGACGTGCAGGTCATCGTTGCGACCATTGCTTTCGGGATGGGTATCGACAAGCCGGACATTCGATTCGTTATCCACTTCAATATTCCGAAATCCATCGAGAATTACTATCAGGAAACCGGTCGTGCCGGTCGCGATGGCCTGGAGGGGAATTGCATACTTTATTACTCCCATAAAGACGTCGCCAAGCTCGAGCACCTGATGAAGGATAAGCCCCTGAGCGAGCGCGAGGTGGGCGCCCAGCTGATCAATGAAATGGTGGGCTATGCGGAAACCGGCGTCTGCCGCCGGAAGGTGCTGATGAGCTATTTTGGCGAGGAATATACTACCGAGAATTGCGGCAACTGCGACAATTGTCTGCATCCCAAGGAGCAGGTGGAAGCCCGCGACTATGCCGTCAAGGTGTTGAAGGCCATCAAGGCCCTCGACGAGCGGTTTGCCACCGGTTATGTCGTCAATATTCTCACCGGGAAGCTGACGCCCCAGATCCAGATGTTCCGTCACGAGGGCATCGCGGAATTCGGCATCGGCAAGGAAGAGCCCGAGCATCTCTGGAATTCGCTGATCCGCCAGCTGCTGTTGGAAGATCTGTTGAAGAAAGATATAGAGGAATATGGAGTGTTGAAGATCACTAAAAAGGGGGAGGACTTCCTGAAGAAGCCCCGTTCCTTCAAGATCGTCCTCAACAACCTCTTTGAAGAGGCCAATGCAGACGACGAAGAGGAGAATACCGAGTCGGCGGGCACGACGTCCACCGACGAGAAGCTTTTCGAGCTGCTGAAGGACCTCCGGCAGAAAGAAGCCAGGAAAAAGGCGCTTCCGCCCTTTGTCATCTTCCTGGAGACCTCCCTGCAGGATATGGCCACCCTATACCCCACGACGATCCTGGAGCTGGAAAAATGCCAGGGCGTCAGCAAGGGCAAGGCTCTGCGTTATGGGAAGCCGTTCATCGAGCTCATCGCCCGGTATGTCGAGGAGAACGATATCCAGAAGCCCGATGACTTCATCATGAAGAGCGTCGTCAACAAGAGCGTCAATAAGGTCTATATTATCCAGCAGGTGGACAAGAAGATCCCGCTGGAGACCATCGCCAAGAATAAAGACCTTCGTCTTGACGCCTTACTGGAGGATATGGAGACTATCGCCGCCAGCGGCACCAAGCTCAACCTCGACTATGCCGTCGACGAGATGCTGGATGAGTACGAGCAGGACGAGATCATCGATTACTTCAAGAGCTGCGAGACCAGCAGCCTGCAGGTGGCCCAGCAGGAGCTTTCCGAGGGCAATTTCACCTGGGAGCAGCTCAAGTTGATGAGGATCAAATTCCTGAGTGAGTATGGGATGTAAATTTTATTTCGGAATTACGGCAGGAAAGCCTATTTTTGCCACCCCAATCACAAATTGGGTACAGGCGGTGCGGTAGCTCAGTCGGTAGAGCAAAGGACTGAAAATCCTTGTGTCGGCGGTTCGATCCCGCCCCACACCACGAAGAAGATCAAGCGATTATAACAAAATGTTGTAGTCGCTTTTTTTTATCGCCCGAAAGATAGCGCAGCAGGAAAACAATCAGCAAGGCCTCCCCAGTAAAATGCAGGAATGGAAAGTAAAAGGGTATAGCGTTGATAAAGCAAAGACCCGCGAACAAGATCACCAAATAAGCAGGAGAAAGATGGGGTTGTCGTATAAACAGAAGGACCGGGAACATCCAAAGGATCATATTATAGGCGGATCTGGATGCCGGCATAATATATTCTGCTATCACATACAGCAGAAAGCCAAAAAGCAGGATAGTGCCAGCCTCTCCTGCGACAAGTTTCTTTCTATAGATCAACAAAAGCGTCATGACAATGGCCAGGTACAAGCCGAGATAAAAATAGATGCTCTGCAAGCCGATCATTGGCGTAATAAATTCGCACAGAGGCTGAATACCCCCGCAAACAAAATCGTTCTTATACTTAGTCAGATTTCGCAACCCTTCGATAACCTCCGGATATTGATAATGAATGTGCCCGACAGCCGTAGCCTCGTGAATGGTCGAAGAGAACTCGCGAACGACTGCAGAATATCCTTCCCATAAACCTTCATGCAAGAATGCATGTATCATCAACAGGAAAACGGCTGCGCCCCACCCAGCCAGCACTTTCCAGTTGCGCGCAACAACTATCGGTATCATCACGAAAAAAAAGTTTGGCCGGCAATAGCAAGCCAATGCGATCGTTACTCCTGCAAGAAAATTCTTCCAGCCGATCGGACTTCGATAGAGATGATAGGTCAGGGTAAACAAAAATGCAAAAATTATATAGACTTGTCCCCTTTCAATATTGAGAAACCAAACCGGCGAAGAGAGAAACAAAACGACGCCCACTACGAATAACAGGACTCTCCTGTCCGGCGAATTGTCCCGCTGAACAATGAAGGAGAATAATATATAGAACGCAAGGACATACAACAAGCAGGTCCAAAGGATCCTTAATTTCAAGTAAGAAAGCGTGTTGAAAAGCGACACGATATATAAACATCCGGGCGCCACGGTGACGGCATTGGAGGCCGTATTCATTGGCACATTGGGATCGATATATTTTTCCGGTTGTCCGGGCGACCATCTATAAAAATAGGCCATCCTGCCGGAACCGATCATCTTCGCCGCGATCGAAATACTTCTCAAATCCGTTCCCCCATATGCGATCGTATAATATCCTCCCTTGACCATCCCCAGCAATAACAGAACAATTGTAATTATAACGAGCGTTCTTTTTGCCGGGCCGGCCGGCCAGTCCGAGGATCGAATATCCATGCTTGCTATCTTCTTTATTTGCGGTCAAGTTACGGCAAAGGACCGAAAATCCTTGTGTCGGCGGTTCGATCCCGGCCCACACCACGAAGCCAACAAATAATCGCCTATAAGTCAAAAGCTTATAGGCGATTTCATTTGGGGGGGACATTGGGGGATTTTCGTTTTACCCATGTCGCTTAACGCCCGTTACCGCAAGATTCCTTTAATTCTCGAATCAATTCTGGAAGGAATGTTTGATCGCTGTGTATTATAAAAGAGGTCCTCACTTCATCTCCGCTGTCACGCAAATATCCACTGATACCGACATGGCCAATACCATCTGATGAGAGCTGAAGACTCACGTTACTTCGAACCCACCGTAGTTGAAGGTGGCCCTGCAGATGAGCCATGCAGGATCGGGCTCACGATCTATGAGCTCAATTAACAAATTTGTTTGCCCATTGCTATCATTGATCTTTAGTGTCATCTGAATGCGTTTTGACCTTATTTTCCAGCAGAGAGCGCTAAAGTAATAAGACAAGGCAAGGTTTGGCTGGCTACCGGCTGGCGCCCTTTCATGTGCTCGCTACCGAAAGCAGGAATTGGCTCGAGAAAGACCATGAATGGCATATGACGGTGATCGCAGAGGTTTGTGCAGCAGATCCAGAGCTTTTGTTAGCGACCCCCTATAGGGTCGTCGACCTTTCAGGTGGAAATAGCGAGCAGGAGGCGGTTGACTGGTGGCTGAAGTTAACCACAGAAGGCGGAGAAGGGATGGTGGTAAAGCCGTTCTCTTTTATTGCGACGAATAGTAAGGGACTGATTCAGCCGGCTATTAAGATCAGAGGGCGGGAATATCTCCGGATCATCTATGGACCAGAATATACGGAGGCGGAGAATCTGCTTCGGCTAAAAAAGCGTGGTTTGTCCGGCAAACGGTCGTTGGCACTACGCGAATTTGCGTTGGGGGCAGAGGGTTTGGAACGATTTGCCCGGAAAGAGCCACTTCGCCGGATACATGAGTGTGTTTTTGGGGTATTGGCGCTGGAAAGCGAGCCACTTGATCCACGGCTTTAGGTACGTGCAATCAATGTTGGAAGGGCAGTGGGCATGATTTGTTGGACGGCCGCCGGGCAAACCAGTTCGGAAAGTTTTTCCTCGACCTGACCCAAACGGCCTTTCCCATTTGACGTCCACCTGGTCATTTTCGTTAAGATAATACAGGCGATTTTTGCGAAAGATCCGCGGAACGCATTTGGGGGAGGTGCTTGGTCATGCTCCAACCCACCGCCGCGTGGAGTTCAACGTGATCGACATTATCCGGTTAAAAGACGGCCAATACCAGGAACATTGGAGTCAAACGGACTTCTTCGAAATCCTGCGGCAGCTGTAGCCGCAGGAGCCACTGTCTTCTATCGTCTTACCATGACCTTCACCTGGCCACCCGTTTTGCCGTCCTTCCAACTAAGGATGTACAGCCCTTCGGGCAGTGTGCTGAACTTGCCAATTGAAACGGTATTTACACCCTCATTGGCGAAATACTCCTGCTGCCAGAGGGTTGCCCCCTGGAGGTTGTACAGCTGGAGGTTCATGGTTTTGGGCGCCGCCGAATAGAATCGAACCGATACGGCGCCTGCCGTCGGATTGGGGAAGGCGGTGAACACGTCCTGCTGCGAAGAAGAGGTCTGCACGGGGACGATCCGGCTGTAGACATAGTTACCGGTAGTCTGAACTTCGACAATACGATAGTAGATGACTCCTTCGTTGACGAAGTTGCCATTGTCTTCATATTGGTAGGTGTCGACCGCCGATGCGGGAATCTGTGGCTGTGCCGTAGCAATGCCCTTGAAGTTGACGCCGTCGGCACTTCTTTCGACGATATATTTCTCGGTGGTCGATTCGCTTGTAGCTTCCCAGGTAAGTCGAACGTTGCCATCGTTGAGACTTGCGCTGAGGTTGATATAGCTGGTCGCCAGGACGGAGCAGGAGAGATTCGGATAAACAAAGGCCGTCGTGTTCATATTGGAGACCTTCGACCCATTGGAGCCGCTGCCGGCGCCATAGTTCGTCGATGCGCCACTCGTGGTACCCGCGCTTCCGCCCTTTATCGACGTGGAAGCGAAGGCCTGGTTGGAATAGATCACCCCGCCACCGCCGCCGCCGCCGGGGCCGTGGGAGTCGCCGCCACCGAGTTCGTTGCTGCCGCCATCGCCACCGATGGCCGAGGCCGTAATGCCGCTCTGGCCGCCACCGTTGGAGTAGACCATGATCGATCCGCCTGCGCCACCGCCGCCGCCGGCATCGTTCTGGATGGTGCTGTTACCGGAGTTACCATCGGCAGAGATCGTGCCCGAGCCCGTGATCGACCCGAGAGGAACGATGATCATGATGATACCGCCGCCGGCAGCACCGCTGCTCGCAACACCATTGTTAGGAGTACCCGTACCATTGTTGGAGGTACCGGCGCCGCCGCCGCCACCCATAACAAGGCGCGATGCGGACACCTGGCCAAAAGCCGTAGCCCCTTTGCCGCCCGAGCTCCTGTTGGTCGACCAAGTATTACCGCCGATGCCACCGGCACCGCCATTACCGCCGCCACCACCACCGGAGTTCTGGTCGTTACTGGACGGGTTACCGTCGGTACCTCCACCACCCGCGTTACCGGGAGCGCCGCGGGCACCGCTGCCGCCAGGATAACCTTCATAACCCGTAAAAATGACCGTCGTACCACTCAGCACATAGGCGGGCGTACCCGCGATACCTTCGCCTTTCTGCCCGTTGGCATTGGAACTTTCTGAAGACATATAATCCGTATAGTTTAGGCCGCTAGCGCCCGAAAGCTGCCGGCCGCCACCACCGCGGAACCCAGCGCCCGAGGCAGTGACCGTTTGACCGTTGAAATCGAGCTTATCGATCACATACAACATCATTACACCGCCCGAGAGTCCGTTCCAGGAAGGAGCGGTGATCGTGCCGGTCAACTTCAAGTCATAGAACAGCGGTACACGGATGACCTGGTACACATATTGACCGTCGGTTCCGTAGGCACTGATGGTATAAGCGTGTATAGTACCCGTCTTTAAAGTAAGCGCACCACCGGTCAGCGGAACGTTGTTGTTTGCAATCACATACTCCATGGTGCCAACCGTTAGCTTGGAATTATTGAGATACCCGTTGCCGTTGGATCCGTTCAAGCCGTATGCACCGTTGTTGACGCTCCGGAACTGAGCCCCCTGCATCTGGATGATCAGCAGCACGTCGCCCGTACTGATCGGCGTAGTGCCATAGCCCGTGGGTACGGCGCCAAGGGAAATCGACGTCGCACCTACAGCAATCGAAGATTGATTACCCGGGTAGTACGTATTGGGAAAAGTGCTCAGAGTGGAGGAGGTTAAATAGGGGCAGTTTTGGCCAGGGGCCAGGTGGAAGGACAAGCACAAAGCAACCACAAAGTAGAGCTTATTCATCGGCACGGGATTTTGAGGGTCGTTTTAATAGGATTCAACACAAAGTAACAAAACCATTATGGGACCAATATCTTATTCCCTTCTTAACCAAGTTGCTATAAGACATTTCTAAGCGAGAGTTTTCTCGCTACTGGAAAGAAATTCCACTTTTGGGAGTCTCAAAAGTCCTCCCGGTTCTCATCGCGGCTTTTTTCGATATCTTAACGCTTCAATCCCTGCAAATATGCGAATCTGTCTTGCGTGCATTCTACTCCTTCCTACGGGCCTTTGCGCACAATCGTCCAACAATCTTCGGTTCGCTCCAACAACTTTCTCGCCCGTCTTTTCTCTCAATCGGGAGCCGGTCCTTACAGTCCGGGAGGGGGATACTATCCACACGGAAACCATTGATGCCATGGGATTTGATCAAAAAGGCGCGCACCGGGCCAAAGGCGGAAATCCATTGACCGGTCCATTTCGCGTCGAAGGTGCGATGCCTGGCGATGTACTTGCTGTCCAATTTTTGGACGTGTCTTTAAACCGCGATTATGCCTTTACCAGCGAAAATTTTGTCTCGCGTAGTATGCCCCGCGAAACCTTGAGCAGCCTTAAAAAACAGCGGCTGGTCAAGTGGAAGCTTGACCGGCAAAATAACCGGGCTTCGCCGGACAGCGCGCTCAATCACTATCCTCATCTCCGTAACTTCGGAGTACCCCTGAACCCCTTCCTCGGTTGTATCGGCGTCGCGCCTGATAACCGGAAGAATGAGGTGCTTAGCTTCTTTCAGGGTCCCTATGGCGGAAACCTCGACTACAACCGGGTCCGAAGCGGATCGACCGTCTACCTGCCGGTATTTCATGAAGGCGCGTACCTCTATATCGGTGACGGGCATGCGCTACAAGCCGATGGAGAGCTGGCGGGAAATGCGCTGGAAACCTCGATGAATGTGGTGTTTTCCGTCCGGTTGATCAAAGCCCATACGCCGGCCCTGCAATACCCGCGGATCGAAGACGGAGAGTATATTATGGCGCTGGGGACGGCAAAGGAAATACCCGTGGCTTTGAAAAAGGCGTCTAAAAATCTCCTGGACTGGTTGCAAAAAGACTATGCCCTTAGCCTGCAGGAGGCCACCCAGGTGATGAGTACCAGTATCGAATACAGCATCGCCGAGATCGCCGATCCGGAGGTGGTGGTTGTCGCAAAGATCAGGAAGTCTGCATTGGAACAAATTCTCCATTTTCAATAAATAACCTCCGCCGCCTGCCGGGTACATTTGCCTTATAAACCAGCAATATGAACCTGCAAAACTATCAATGTACGATCACCGCGCCAATCTCGCCTGCCGAGGCCTTTGAAAAGATCAGCCGGGTAGGGGAATGGTGGGCGATGAATTTCAAAGGCAGCGCGAAAACCCTCCGTGACCGGTTTACGGTCCATTTCGCCCGGACGACCTGGTCGCTGATGGAGGTCATGGACTCGGAGCCCGGTCAATACATCGAGTGGAAGGTGGTGGATTGTTATCTTCCTATTTTCAAAGACCCCTATCTGTGGAAGGGTAATTGTATCCTGTGGGAGATCACGCGTGAAGGATTGCTCACGCGGGTAACGATGACCCATGCCGGCCTTGTCCCGGGCGTTGAATGCTACGAAGATTGCCGGAAAGGCTGGAACTTTTACGTCGGTGAAAGCCTGTTCAAGCTGTTTACCGAGGGCAAGGGGCTTCCGGGAAGCGGCATCTTCGCCGATGTGTTTGTCGGCGACCGGAAATACGAGGGGCTTTTGTATTCGCGCACCGAGGCCTTTCCGGATTTTGCCGATGGTTATGTCCTTGTTGACGTTCGCGAGAACGCCGGGGAGCGGGTGCTTTCGGTCCATTCCGTTTCAATCCTGCGTCTGGGCGCCACGAGCCCGAACGCGCTACAGGGAGACTATTATATGGTCCTCGAGAACCGGCCTGTCCATGGGAATATTTCGCCGCTGGAAGATCTCCGGACGGTGGTCCCGGTGGGGCGATAGTTCCCTATCGCTGAAGCTGCACCTTCATGGTGCTTCCGTCCACCGGCCCGGAACTATGTTCATGGATGATCTTCCAGAACCCATTCTTTTTCCGGACCACCCATGTCAGCCGATTCTGGAGAAATCTCAGTTCTTCACCCTTTTCCGATACGGCGGCAAATCGCGCGATCGCGCTGGCGACGGCCATATCGCCCGATTGTTGAATGCGGATATCGTCGAAGGTGACGACGTCCCGATCGGCGCCCAGACCGGCGAACCAACCGGTCACCATTTGCCGCCAGGCGGCGAGCCCGTCGTAGGTCCAGGCCCACATGTCGAAGACGCGGACGTCGTCATCGAAAAGGGTGAGGAAGGATTCGGTATCTTTTTGATAGACTGATTGCTTATAGCGATCGAACAAAGACTGCAACTCTTGCATTTATTGGGTTTTTATCGACTCCACAGGATTTGCCACCGCGGCCTTGAGGGCCTGGCAGCCGACCGTCAGGAGGGCGATGACGCCGGCAATCCCGCCGGCCAGCGCAAATATCCACCATTGCAGGGAAATGCGGTATGCAAATTCATGCAGCCAACGGCTCATCACCCAGCCGCCGATGGGGGCGGCGATAAGGAAGGCGATAAAGACCAGTCGGAGGAACTCCATCGACAGGAGCCGGGTCAGGCCGGGCACGCCGGCGCCGAGGACCTTGCGGATGCCGACCTCTTTTTTGCGCTGTTCGGCGCTGAAGGCGGCCAGACCGAAAAGGCCCAGGCAGGATATGGCGACCGCCATCATCGTGAACGACCGGATGATGCGGGACATCGTGATCTCGGCCTTGTATTGTTTCTGCACCTCCTCGTCCATGAAGGAATAGGTGAACGGGCTGCCGGGTATATCCTTATGCCAGAGGGCCTCGATCTTTCCGAGCAATGCAGCATAGTTTTGCGTTTCCGTATGCGCGATGACAACGGGCCAGATTTCCCAGTGAGGCTTTTGCATCCAGATGAGGAAGCTGCCGGGTTTCGCATCCAGCCGCGAATAATTGAAGTCTTTCATTACCCCGACGATCTCCGCCTCCCTCGATTGACTATCGAAAAGCCGGACGCCCGGGGCGGTCTGGGGATTCAGGCCCAGCCGGCGGGCATAGGTCTCGTTGATCAATACGCGCGAGCTGTCCGTGGACCGGAAATTACGGCCGCTTATCAGCGGGATGCCATTGGCCGGGACAAAATGTTCGTCGGAGATCAGGAAGGCGGTGTTCAGCCCCTGCTCGCTTCGTTGTCCTTTCAGCCAGAAATCATTGGAGAAAAAACCGGGGCCGTCGAGATACGCGCTGGAATTGCAGGCTTCTTTCACCCCACCGAGGCTGCGCAGATCGGCCAGGAAGGCCGGGACCCGATCGACGGCATCCTGCGTTTGAAAGTTGAGAACGAGACGCTGGTCCTTGTCGAAGCCGAGGTCCTGGTCGCGGATATAGTTCAGCTGGCTATAGATGACGATGATGCCGATGATCAGGATGATCGACAAGACAAACTGGAAGATGACGAGGCCGCGCCGCAGACCGTTGGCGGAGATGGCGCTGGTGAAGTTGCCCTTCAGTACCCGGATCGCCTGGAAGGCCGACAGGTAAAAGGCCGGGTAGCTGCCGGCCACGAGGCCGGTTCCGACGGTCAACCCGGCAAGGATCAGCCAGACCTTCCCCTGCAGCAAAAACGTGCGGGGGATGTCCGCGTCGGCAAGGCGATTCAGCGCCGGCAGCGCCAGGATCAGGAGTGGCAGAGCGAGCATGAACCCTATGAACGAAAGCAACAGGGACTCGCCCAGGAACTGCTGCAGCAGCTGCCGGCGCCGGGCGCCTATGACCTTTCTGACCCCTACCTCTTTTGCCCGCCGGATCGCCCGGGCAGTGGACAGGTTCATAAAATTGATGCAGGCGATGAGCTGGATGAGAATTGCGATGGATAACAGAATGCGGAGGAACAGCGGGCTCACCGGTGTAGTGAACTGCGGTCCGCTGATCCCGGTAGTCGTGTGGACAGTCGACAGCGGCTGCAGGAACAACCGGTTCTCTGCACCGACCGTTTTTAGCTGATCGCCGCCATATTTTTGCACAAACGCCGGGAATTTCTTCACCAGGCCGGCAATGTCCGTATGCGGCCGGAGCCGGACATAGGAAGAGATATAGCCGTTCGCGACCCAGTTAGTGGTGTGCAACACGTAGTCACCCATGAACCCGCTGTTCATGGCAAGGAACAGCCCCGCATGGATGTGACTTTTGCCCAGGCTTTCATCGATCACCCCTTTCACCACATAGTCCGTCTTGAAATAGACATTCTCGATCGTGATCGTTTTCCCGATCGCCTCTTCCCGGCCAAAAAGACGGTCGGCCACGGACTGCAACAGGACGACGGAGTAGGGTTCCATCATCGCGGTTCGCCGGTCTCCCTGCACGAAATGGAAATTGAATACATCGAAAAAGGTGGAGTCCGCATAGACAGCCTCTTTTTCGGTCAGGACCTTCTCCTTATAGCGGATAAAATGTCTGTCTACGCCAAGAAAGGGAACTACGCGGGTAAACTGTTCGATCTCGGGAAAGTTCTGTTTCAGCAGGGGGGCGACGGACCCCGTTACGGTGGCGCGGTCGCCTTCGCCACCCGCCCCTTTGATATGGGCGCCGACCCGATAGATATCCTGTACCCGGTGATGTTGCCGGTCGTAGCTGTATTGATCGGTTACGTACAGCACGATGTAGAGGCAGCATAAGGTACCAAGCGTCAACCCGAAGATGTTGATGGCGCTGAAGGTTTTGTTCCGGGCCAATACGCGCAGGGCAGTACGCCAGTAGTTTTCGAACATGGGACTATTTTGCTTTTCGGATATAGATACTGCCATACGAGGTTTTCATCATTATCTCCGGGCCGCCGCCGCCGATCTTTCCAAGGACCCAGTCATCGATGGAGACGCGGTACATATGGCCCTCGTTGCTCTTCGTGGCGGCAGGTTGTCCTTTTGTGATGTCGACGTCGAAGTCAGTGTAGATATCGCCCCGCTCGGCCTTGAGCTTGACATTGGCTTTGACGGTGGCCGGGAAGGTGACGTCGATCCTGCCGTTCAGGGTAGAGAAGGCCATGGGCGCCTGGGGATCGACGCTGCGGAAGCTTACGTTTACCTCGCCGTTGACGGAGTTGGCGACCACCGATCCGGCGATATTACGAGCGATGACCGACCCATTGACATTCGTTATCTCCAGCTGGCCGCTGACATTGTCGACGACGACCTCGCCGCCGTTGACGGCTCCCAGTTCGAACTTCCCGTTGGACTGAGGGACCTTTACTTCGATCAGCGAGAAGTGGCTGAGGCCGGTGTTGATGTTGACGGTGTTGTTGTCTTCCTCAGCCGTTACATCGCCGCCGGCATTGCCGCCGATGCGCCGCATGCCACCCCCGCCGGAAGATTCGTGCTGCTTCTCTCTGCCCGTCACATTGATGACGATCTCTTTCCCTTCGTAGCCGACGACCTTCAGGGAACTATACATGACACGCGCGACAACCTTGAAGGGCTTTCCCGGATCGCTCAGCGGGACGGTCAGCTGCTCTTTCACCTGATCTTTTCCCTGATCTTTTGTTTCCGTTTGAGCCAGCACTCGGCCAAGCGTCAATACCGACAACAGGATAAATACTGTAATGATTTTCATTGCTTTCATGCTTTATCAATTTACGATTGCTTCTTTACATAGATGTTACCGTTCATGGTCTCGAACTTGAACAGGTTGCCGCCGCTGCCGATCTGGACCCGCTTAGTTATGTTCAGCTTATAGACGGTGCCCGAAGACCGGTGCGTCTCATTCTTGATGACCGATACCGGTAGTGGTTCTGCATTGTCAAAATCGGTATAAAAACCTCCGTTCATGCTCTTGTATTGGCAGATCGCGGAGAGATTGGCCGGATAGGTGACCTCGAGCTTGCCGTTCAGGGTATAATAATCGGAGGGGCCGTTTGGCGCCGATACATAGTTGACGGTGAGGTTGCCGTTGATGGTCCGGGCCGTGGTCGCCCCTTTGGCGTTCCTGATAGCGATGGGTCCGTTGACATTGTGAACGCTGAGGTTCCCGGTCACGTCCTGTACGAGCATGTCGCCATGATTGACGGTACTGACATGGAGGTTCATACCGAAAGGAACGCGAACAACGAAATCGAGATTGAAATCATAATTATGATCCCGCTGACGCCAGTCCTCATCCCGTCCCCATTCGTGCGGCCGGGTGTCGAAGGGTTCCGCGATGTAAATGATAATGCTGTCGCCATGTTGATCGTAGCCCAGCTGGAACTCATGTTTGCCGAGCGCGAGGCCATCGCTGTCATCCGCCGAAATTCGTTTGTCGATGTCGACGAGCACCTTGTCACCCGAGTAGCCTTCCACGCGGACCGATCCGTTGAGGTTATAGATGGCGAGCACTTCGGCGGCGGGATTCGGGACGGCAAATTCCTTTTTGATCTGTTCCTTGAATTCCTGCGCCCGGCCGGCGGCGGGTGCAAAGCAAAGCATGGCCAGTCCCGTCAGCAGCGGGAAGTGTCTTTTTTTCATATTTGTGTGTTTTAGCTTAGTCTGACAATGGCCTCCTGGACGCGGGTCCTCACCATTTCGTTGAGATCTTTTTGCTGGAGTAATTTCTTCAGCGGATGGATCGCCCTTTTCTCCTGCAGCTTTAGCATGACATCGGCCAGAGCAGTCTGCATGAGAGGCGACTCCTGCTGGAGGATCGATTGCACCAATCCTTCCCGGACGACCGGGTTATTGGCATAATGGGTCAGCGCCTCGAGGGTCATCAGCCGGACATTGATATTCGGATCGTTGTTGAGCGTGCTCAGCAGGGCTTCGAAGACATCCTTATTGATCGTTCTTATCTCGCTGGTATAGCTCACCCCGCGCATCCGCTCGGAGGCGGAGGGGTTTTGCAGCAGGGATTTCATCATCATTTCCCGCATTTCGCCGATCTGGATCGTCAGCGCCGCCAGCTCTTTTTGGTTGCCACCGGGATCGCCGGCCCTCGAAGACCGGTGAAGTCCATAGCCGACACCCAGACCCAATACAACCAGCAGCAGGCTGTAGCCAAGGGCGAATGCCGGGTGTCCACGAAACAGCTCCCGCAGGCGGGACCACCATCCGGAATCTTCATAATTCCCGGGCCGGACCGATCCCTTATAACTATCGAGCATCGCGTCGAAGCGGATCTGTGCGTCTCCGGACGGTCCCGGGACCTCGACCTCGTGGAGCCTTCCCCAGAGGGCGCGGAGATCTTCCCATTCGCGGCGGCATTCATTGCATTGCGCCAGATGGGTCTCTATCCCGATCCGCTCTTCTTCCGGGAGCTCTCCATGCAGGAGCCGGGTCAACTGTTCCTTATCGTATCCACATTTCATACTATCTGTTTTGCGTTTCCGACTGGCAATACATCTCTTTCAGCTGGCTCATCGCCCGGTGCACCCTGACCTTTACCGCGCCAACGGTGATCTCCAGCACCTCGGCGATCTCGGCATATTTCAATTCCTGGAACCGGCTCAGGACCAGCACCTCCCGGCTTTCGGGGCTGAGGTTACCAAGCGCCCTTTCCAGGGCCTTTATCTCGAGCTTTCGTTCGATCTGTTCATCCGCCGCCAATTCCGCGGGCAGCCGGTCCTCATAGTCCGTGATCTCCTGGTGACGGCCCCGGCGACGGCCCTGTTTCAAATGATCTTTCAATACGTTACGCGCCAGGTGATACATCCAGGTCCGGAACTCGCCCTGCCCGGTGAAGGTATGCCGCGACCGCAGCATCCGATAGAACACGTTCTGCATCATGTCCTCGCTTGCCTCCCGCTGCTGGGTCATGTGGAACAGGAACCCATACAGGGGACGGTGATAGCGCTGGAAGAGCAGGCCCATCTTATCCAGGTCGCCGGCCCTTACCTTTAGCATAAGCGTGTTATCCGTCAGTGCGTTCAATCAGTTTGGTATTCTGTATAAGTTAAGAGGAAACTTCGCCGGAAGCAAATGGTTACCAAAATTTCGGGATTTATTTTTTACCCGAAAAAGGGGGTACCTTTCCCCAATGATCACTTCCACGTTATCCCAGCTTCATTGGTATAAAGTAATCAGCCCGAATTTCGAAAAAGCCATCCAATATGCCCTTTCCATGGACTTTGCCGGGTTCGAGCCGGGGAAATACCCGATCGACGGCGAGAATATTTTCGCGATCGTCAACGAATACATGACCAAACCCCTTTCGGAGTCCGACCCGGAGAGTCATCGCGACTATGCCGATATCCAGGTCATGATCACTGGCGTCGAGCGGTTCGGTTACGCACCGTTGACCGGCCAGCCGGAGACCACGCCCTACAATGAAGAAGAGGACGTCGCCTTTTATACCATCGATCCGGAAGACCTGAATTACCTGACCTTGCATCCTGGAGAGTTTATTATCTTCTTTCCTTCCGACATCCATCAGCCCGAGTTGTATACGCATCAACCCGAGCTGGTGAGAAAGGTCGTTATAAAAGTCGCTTTATAATCCCGATGGACCTCGCCTATAAAGCCAGTCTGAAGAGATGGGCCCTGGACCATCTCAGCCAACGTATCGCCACGACGACCGAAGCCATGCGTGATGCCCAGGATGCGGCCAATAGCGAAGAGAAAAGCTCGGCCGGCGACAAATATGAAACCGGGCGAGCCATGGGGCATCTGCAAAAGGAAATGCACGCCCGCCAGCTGGCGGAACTCGTGCGCGAGCTGGCAGCCCTTCATGCGGTGAACGAGGTGGTGCTCCGGACGGGCAATCTCGATTTTTTTATTGGTATTGGGCTTGGGAAGCAAACCATTGGGGACCGGACGGTCATCTTTCTCTCTCCTCATGCGCCGCTTGCTTTGTCGCTGCAGGGTAAGAAAGCCGGCGACACTATTGTTTTTCAACGGGAATCGCTGACTATCAGCGAGATTTTCTAAATAAATGCTATCTTAATGCCATGAGAAAAAAATTGCTTGTATTAGTAGCGACCCTTGCCAGTCTCACCCTTTCCGCACAGGAGCCAACTGCTTCCGGCCCTCTTGCGCTGATCCCCGCGCCGGTCAGCCAGACCGTCAATGCGGGACATTTTGAACTCCCTTCGTCGATCGTTATCGAAGCGCAGGACCAGCGCGATCTGTCCCAGACGCTACAGGACCTCAAGACCCGGCTCAGCGTTCCAACGGGTTATTCGGTCACGGTCACCCGGCAATCCACCCCCAATGCCACGATCCGGCTTGTCCTAAACAAGTCGGCGGAGACCCCGCTCGGCACCGAAGGCTATTATCTTTCCGTCACCCCGCAGGCCGTGCTTATCCGGGCCAACCAACCCGCCGGTATTTTCTACGGCGTCCAGACCCTGCTGCAACTGCTGCCAAAGGAGATCGAAAGCCGGCAGGCCGTAAACCGGCATAGCTGGTCCTCTCCCTGCGTCACGGTGACGGACTATCCCCGTTTCGGCTGGCGCGGCCTGATGTTCGACGTCTCCCGTCACTTCTTTACCAAACAGGAGGTGAAGGATTTTATCGATCAGATGGTGAAATATAAATTCAACCTGCTGCATATGCACCTCACCGATGACGAGGGGTGGCGGGTCGAGATCAAGAGCCTTCCCCGGCTGACAGAGGTAGGCGCCTGGAATGCAAAGCGCGTCGGAACCTTTGGCACCTTCGCGGATCCCGCGCCGGACGAGAAGCGCGATTATGGCGGCTTCTATACGCAGGATGATATCCGCGAGCTGATCGCTTATGCCAAGGCCCGGTTTGTCAATATCCTCCCCGAGATCGATATGCCCGGTCACAGCCTCGCGGCGATCGTCTCCTATCCCGAACTTTCCTGCACCGAAGGCGCCGACAAATACCATGTGCGGAGCGGCGAGAAGACGATGAACTGGTACAAGGGCGGCTTCGACGCCATCTACGACAACACGCTTTGTCCCGCCAATGAGAAGATCTATCCTTTTATCGATAAGGTAGTGACCGAATTCGCGGCTCTTTTTCCCTTCCCTTATATTCATATCGGCGGCGACGAGTGCGCCAAGAATTTTTGGGAGAAGAGTGCTGCCGTCAAGGCATTGATGCAGAAAGAACATCTCAAGAACATGGAAGAGGTGCAAAGTTATTTCGAGAAGCGCGTCGAGAAGATCGTCGAATCCAAAGGGAAGAAGGTGATCGGGTGGGATGAGATCCTGGAAGGCGGTCTGGCTCCCAATGCGGCCGTCATGAGCTGGCGGGGCGTAAAGGGTGGCATTGCCGCGGCAAAGATGGGTCACCAGGTGGTGATGAGCCCCACGACCTTCTTCTATCTCGACTATATGCAAGGCGATGCGGCGATCGAACCGCCGGTATATGCCACGCTGCGGTTGAAGACCACCTATTCTTATGAGCCCATCCCCGACAGCGTCGATCCGAAGTATATCCTCGGCGGCCAGGCCAATCTCTGGACCGAGCAGGTGTACAACACGCGCCATCTTCAATATATGGTATGGCCCCGTAGCATGGCCGTCGCGGAAGATCTCTGGACGCCGAAAGAGAAGAAGGACTGGGACGGGTTTGCGAACCGGGTGGAGACCCATTTCGACCGGTTCGACGTCGAGCAGGTGAAATACGCACGGTCGATGTTCGACGCCATCATCACGGCGAAGAAGGATGTGACCGTTTACGATTCGGTTACCGTCGATCTGGCCACAGAGGTGAGCGGGCTGGATATCTACTACAGCTTCGACAATTCCAACCCGGATAATTTTTATCCCAAATACATGGGCACGCTGACGATCCCCCGGGATGCGGTGATGCTGAAGGTGATCACCTATCGCAACGGCAAGCCCATCGGGAGGCAGATCGATGTGCCGGTGCTGGCGTTGCAACAACGCGCAGGGGTGCGACAGGCGCCGCCGTCAGCCGATTAACCGGGGACGACATTACACCAGGGAATCCCGAGTCTTCGTGGGAAGAAAAGGCGGATCGTTGGTAAAAGAATGGTCGAAAATCCGGCCCCGGCAACCTAAGAGCTGACACTGTGGATCCGGGCACCGAAGCCGGACCGCCGGACCGTTGACCTATAACGCCTATGATAGTAGATGTTGATATTCACTGGATCGACGTAATAGCTTCCATAGGGCCGGAACGAATAAATCCAGTTGTAGTAGTCGAAAGGGAGATCTGTGCCTTCGATGGGACAGGAATTGGTGGAGTCGGGCGGATCGCCGGGATAGTATCCGGGGGCGGAATACTCCTGTTGATACATCGGCCGGTTACACGCAGCCAGGGCTGCGGTTATCAGAACCAGATGGATGGCAGTGCTTTTCTTCATAAAAGGTTAGGGTGCTCTATAAAGATACTTCGTGACCCGGGGCATTGCCGTTATCGGGTAGTTATGGGCTGGTTATCGAAACGTTATCGACAGTTTATCCCCAATCGGGCGAAGCCGGCCGCATCGTATCGGGTGATTCGATATATTGAGCCCCTAAGATGGCAGCAACGGAATTATCCTATCTACTCGAAACCGCCCCGTCCGTACAGATCATCCGGATGCGTAACGCACACTGGGTGATCCCCTTCCTTTTTAAAGCATTTAAATCCGAAAATGTTCTTTCGTTACCTGAATCCCGGCTGATCGGCCTATTAGCCGAAGAGCTCCGTAATCATTCGGAAGAAATAGAGGATCTGGAGGAAGCCAGGATCGAATTTGGCGAAGATGAGGAAAGCCGTTCCAGGAAATATTTGCTCAACTGGGTGCAAAAACGGCTGCTGCAGGACTTTCCGGATGCCGAAGCCGTCACACAATATCAATTAAGCGCTCATACTGAAAAAATATTTCAGTGGTTACAAAGCCTTGAAAAAAGGCAGTTTGTCGGAACCGAAAGCCGCTTTCGATTCCTGTTCCAGACCCTTCGAGAAATGGTGGAATATACGGAGGACGATACCACTAAACGACTTGAAGAGCTTAAGAATCGAAAAGCCGAGATTGACAAAGAGATCAAGCGGATCGAAATGGGCTTCAAACCCGAAATTTACACCAATGCCCAGATACGTGAAAGAATGGAATGGTTTGTTCGTCTAAGTCACGAGCTGATCAGTGATTTCCGGGAGGTCGAAGACAACTTTAAGTACATCCATCGACAAATCGTCGAGCAACATACGAAAGCCGAAAAAAACAAAGGAGTCATAGTCGGATATGCCTTCGAGGCCTATGACGCATTACGCAAAAGCGACCAGGGCAAAAGTTTTTACGCCTTCTGGGATTTTCTGATCTCAAGGGAAGGCCAGGAAGAATGGCGGCTGCTGACCGATCAGCTTTTGCAGCTTCTTGCCGATCGCAATATAGAAAACGATGGCGATTTCGTTGAAAACATCAAATCTTTATTACTGCGTCAGGGCCGGAATGTGTACGAATCCAACGACAGGATGGCCGAAAAATTAAGCCGCATCATCACGGAAAAGGAGATTGCCCGACACCGGCGGTTAAGACAGCAAATCGGCAGTATCAAGGAATTGATCTTCCGTGTTATGGAGAATGAAACACCGGCTTGCGGAATAGAGTTGAGCGAGATTGTTCCAATCCGAATGAACATGGAGCGAAAGCTCAATCTTTCCGAAAAACAGGGGGTTGCCATTGTAAAACAACCCACTGGTGCGATGGAAAAGATTGAAGACCTGGAACGCTTTGGCCGGCTGTTAAGTGCAAAACATATCGATAAAAAAAAGCTCTGGGAAAATGTGGAGTCGATTCTGAAATCCAAGACCACAGCAACGCTGCTGGAAGTAATAGAATCGGTTGGACTCGAACATGGCGTCGCCGAAGTGGTAAGCTATTTCGGCTTTATCAGGGAGAAAGCCGTTCGGGTACAGGCCATGCATGAGATCACAGAACTGATCCCGCTGAATGAAGAAAAAACGCAATTCATTGAAGTCCCGTATCTGCTTTTTAGCAGATAAAGGCGGTACAATCCCGTAATTACATTATGACAGATAAACCATCTTTATTACCCTTCACGCCGGTACTGATCAAATTATTGAAAGGTCCGGTCGAGTACCTTGAAAAAACGACCTGGCATCAGTTACTTACTTATCAAAATGAACTTACGCGGTTTCTTCAAGGGCTTGGACTGGTACTCGTCCTCGAAAAAGAGGACGGCTATGCATTTCTCGAACAGATCAAGCTCGACGAAGAAGAAAATGTCGCAGGCTGGGTTCGCCGGGTTGCTTTAGGCTATGAAGAAAGCGTTCTCCTCGTCCTTCTAAGGGATATGATGGCCGAATTTGAGGTAGGGGAGGTTTCCTCCCGTGAGCTGATCAAGAAGCGGCGGGAAATAAAAGAATATGCAGAACTCTTTTTTAAAGAGAACCCCAGTCGCGTCAAGTTCATTCGGGACCTGGACAGACTGATCGACCGGGCAGAAGAAATGGACTTTCTCGAAAAAGTCGAGAATAATGACTTGCCCGATGAACAGAAGTTCCGGATCAAAAAGATCATCAAGGCCCGGGTAGACAACGAAATTTTGGAAACCTTCAAACAACAACTCACTCAATATGCAACTGGGAGTATTTAGTACGGATGAAAATAAATCCGGTTTCCGTTTGCAATATATGGAGCTGTTCAATTGGGGAACATTCGACGAGAACGTCTGGAAGATCGTACCGGGTGGCGAGACCTCCCTGCTGACGGGCGCCAATGGAAGCGGAAAGACGACATTTGTGGATGCCTTACTGACGTTGATCGTTCCGGAAAAGAAACATCGGTTTTATAACCAGAGTTCCGGCAGCGAAAAAAAAGGAGATCGTACCGAAGAAAGCTATGTCATGGGCGGATATGGAAATATCCATACCGAGGGCGGCCAGGGCAGCAAAACGCTCTATTTGCGGGAAAGCAAGGAACAGGCCTATAGTATCCTGCTGGCGCACTTCGCCAACGAAGCGGACCAATTTGTAACGCTTTTCCAGGTTAGGTGGTTCAGCGGCGGTGATATGCGCAGGGTATTCGCGATCGCCTATAAGCCAATGCACATCGAAGACGATTTCCGACCCTTCGATCTCAATGGCTCCTGGCGCCGACGGATCGATCAACAATACAATAAAGGAAGCCGCAAACAGGTCGAATGGTTCGATGCCGCCAGCAAGTACGCCCAGCGGATGGTGGACGTGATGGGAATGCAAAGCATGCAAGCCCTAAGCCTTTTCAACCAAACCATGGGGATCAAAGTGCTCGGCGACCTCAATGAGTTCATCCGGAGCAATATGCTCGAACCCCGGAATATGGAACAGGAGTTTCAGGAGCTCAAGCAACATCTTTCCACTCTTATAGACGCTCAGCGAAACATAGAAAAAACGGAAGAGCAGATAAAGCTGCTTAAGCCGCTGGAACGACACTACCATTCCTTCAAAGAACAAGCGGATTTCGGCGCACTGGCCCGGCAGGAAGTGGAAACTGCTAAAATATGGAAGAACTATACGAAATTTCACCTGCTTGACTCCCGTCTAAAAGAGCTGGAACTCGACCTTGCATCCTTCATTCGGCAATCAGATGCTGCAAAACAAAAGATCGATGCCCTTCGCGAGGAAGAACGGCAAACGCTCAACCAGCTCGAACAAAACAAAGCCGGCCAGCGGCTGCAGCAACTCGAAAAAGAAAAAGAAGCCCTCGAACAACAGGTCAAAGAGGCCGCTTATGCACTGAAAAAGTTTACCGAATGGTGTGAGAGTCTTCGTCTCAGTGAGATTAATGCCTCAGACGAGCCGGCGTACCAGCGGATCAAAAAGGAAGCGGAACGCACGGATAAACGGCTCGCTACCGAAATCCGCAACAACAAGGAAGATGAATACGAAGCCCAGGACCGGCTCAAAAAGGGCGAAGGCGAAAAAAAGATCGTCGAGAACGAGTTGAACGTACTGGTCCACAGTAAGAATAATATCCCGGCGCACCTGATCAACTTGCGCCGTTCTCTTTGCGGGGAACTGAAGCTGGAGGAAGAGGACATTCCCTTCGTCGGAGAATTGATGCAGGTAAGACCCGAATATTCCGATTGGCAGCCGGCCCTTGAAAAGCTGCTGTATTCCCTATCCACGCGGATGCTTGTGCCGGACAAATACTATAAGCGCGTCAACCGGTATGTCAACAACACCAACTTGCGAGGCCGGCTGGTATATAACCACGTCAAAGACATCGCACTTCGGCAACATGCAGACAACGGAACTATCTGGCATAAGATGGAATTCCATCCCGATCACCCGCTTAGCGCCTGGGTCAGTCAGCAGATTATCCAGCACTACGCCTATGCCTGCGTCGAAAGCGAGAAAACACTCGAGCGTTATGAAAGGGCTATCACCATTCAGGGCCTGATCAAAAACAAGGATCGCCATGAAAAAGACGACAGGCCTCAAAGCAACGACGCCAGCCGTTACGTGATGGGTTGGAATAATGAAAAGAAAAAGGAGGCCCTGCAGGCTCGCCGTTTACAATTGGTCACCGAGATGGAGCAGGCCGAAGAAGCCCTCCAGCGGAGCTCCCGAAAAGAGACCCGCCTGCAGCAACAGGTATTCGACGCTAAAAATATCCGCGAACATAGCGATTTCAAAAGTATCAATGTTGCCGCCTTGCAACAAGCGATCCACGAAAACGAAGAGCACGCCGCCAAATTGAAAAAGAGCAGCGACCAGCTAAAAACCTTGACCCAACAACTTGAAGAAATCAGAATCCGCCTGGTCCTTCAGGAAAAAGAAAGCGAACAGCTGGTTGGCAAAAAAGTGCTTACCGAAAATGCTATCCACTCATGGGAGAAAGAACGGCAACAGCTGAACCAATTCGTCGCGCTTATACAGGATACCGATAAAGATATGCTATTGCAATTCCAGCAGAAACATGCAAATATCGCCGGAGAGGAACAACTAACCCTGGAAAATATCGAGGTGTTCTATGGCCGGCTTATGGAAAAGGCGGAGCAGGCCGCAAAACAACATGAAGAGGCCGCCGGCAGGGAAGGACGCGAGTTGGACAGAGCCATCACCCGAATCAAGAATCCGCCGCTGGAACTACTCCAACGCTTTACGGACTGGGCTGCGGACACTCATTCCTTGTCCGCTGAAAGAGAACATGCCGACGAATACATCGAATGGCTGCAAAAGCTGGAATCCGAAAACCTACCGCATTACAAAAAAGATTTCGAACGTCTCCTCCACGACACAGCCGTCATAAAGATGGGTGTACTCAATGAAGAATTGGAAAGCTGGGAAAGAAAGATCAAAAATAGCATCTCGACCCTTAACCAGTCCCTCGGCGGGATCAATTTTAATCGTTTGCCGGATACATATATTCAATTGGGCATACGGCCAGTGACAGATACTATGATAAAGGAGTTTCGTTCCCGTTTACTGAATGCGCTTCCGCAAGCCGCCGATTGGCAACAAAACAGTTTTGAAAACAAGGCTGCTCATTTCAAGCTGAAAGTTCAATCCTTCATAGACACCCTCGACGAAAGCGAATCTTATCGAAGCCGGGTGTTAGATGTCCGCAACTGGTTCGAATTTTGGGCCGATGAAAAGTTCAGAGAAACGAACGAGCTCAAGAAAACTTACCGGCAGATGGGCCAGCTTTCCGGCGGAGAAAAGGCGCAGCTGACCTACACCATTCTTTGCAGCGCCATCGCCTACCAGTTCGGTATCACCCGGGAAGGAAGAAATTCGAAAAGCCTTCGATTCATTGCCGTCGACGAAAGTTTTAGCAACCAGGACGAAGAAAAGGCCACCTATCTCATGGAATTGTGTAAACAATTACATCTTCAACTTCTTGTCGTCACACCCAGCGATAAGATACAGATCGTGGAGAATTTTATTGCCCATGTCCACCTGGTTCAAAGGGTAAATAACCGGCACAGTATCCTGTACAATATGACAAAGAAAGAGTTGAAGGAGAAAAAAGAGCTGATCATGAATGAATGACTTGATCTTTATACGGCAACTGGAAAACAAATATCCGGACTATCTGCGCAGTATTATCCGGGGAGAGTCTTTTGTACCTATTCGTTTACGAGGTGAGAAACAAAAACCCGGCACTACTGAAGAATTGCATAAGTTTACCGGATTTTTCCGGGCGCGCGAAAAAACGGCGGAAAGACCCGGTTGGACCATAGATTGGAAACCATGGAATACAAAAAAGTTCGGTAACCAAATCTGGCCGGACAACATATCGGTTCATACGGAAGAAGATTATTTGCATCTGCTGAACAAGAACGCCGAACTTCACAGTTATCGGTCGATCCTTGAAGAACTCCTCCAATGGGAACCGCTTGTCCGTGACTGGCTGGCCGAAAACCCCCTTTTGGTGTTGAAACAGAAGGAAAACTGGAAAGGCATCCGCGCTACGGTCGATTTTTTCCTTCATCACGATCTTTCGGCGTATTATATTAGAAGCATACCCATCCCTGTCCACACCAAATTTGTCGAGCAAAATAAACCGGTGATCCATTCACTGCTTGCTTTTCTCGACCCGCAACGTTTTCCTAAAGATGGGCGGGATCTGGAAGAAGTAGCGTCGTTGCTGCAGTTACCCCATCTGTATCCGGTTCGCTGGCTGGATCCGCAGCTGTCGTCCCTGTACACTGTCGGTTTGGATATTTTGGCCCTTCCCTATCAGCAACTTATAAAGAGCCGCTGGTCTATAAAGGAGATCTGGGTGGTGGAAAACGAAACCAATTTGTATCTCCTGCCACCCCGAACGGGGGCCCTGGCCATTTTCGCGAAAGGCAAAGCCCTTCACAATCTAAAGGATATTCCGTTTTTCGCTTCCGCTCGCATTTTTTACTGGGGAGATCTGGACGAGGATGGTTATGAAATGCTTGACAGCTTCAGGCGGTATTATAACAATACAGAGAGCATTCTCATGGATGAAAAAACCGTTCTATATCATCAAGCCTTCCTCCATACGATACCTTTTCGGCATAATCGGAACTTTGAAAATTTTACACCGGAAGAGAACGCGGCCTACAGGTATCTCTGGAGCGTGCAGGGTAGGATCGAGCAGGAAAAATTGGAGCAATTGTTTGTTCAGCAATATATTAAAGAGAAAACATGAGTGTGCGCGCGAATTTTTGTTAACGCGCTATGTGCTGCTCCTGTTTTTTTCTACATTTAAGGGATGAAGGTTTCCGGGTTCCTGGTCATTGGTCTGTTGTTTTTTTCCGGATCTGCGTGTTCGCAAACCCGGGCGGACTCGAGCTTTTCGATGTTTTTTAATCCCGGCATCAGCTTTACCCGGACCAACGACGAGCATATCAATCACTGGCTCGCCAAATATGGCTACCCTGCGATCCCCCGGGTGCCGTCGAACTATAATTTCGAAGTGGCGGCCATGCCGGCCTACTCCCGGCTTTTGCTTAGTTTACGGCTCTCGACCATCAATTCCGTCAATAATCTGAGCTCGTTCAACATCATGGGCGGGTTGTATACCGCTCTCATCAAGAAGAAGTCATTCCTATTGTTTGCCGGCGGGGCGACGGGTCTCCACCGGGACATCATCACGCTGAACGGGAACCTGCCTCCGGAATACCAGCAGCTGGCGACCCGGGTGCATTCACAACTGGCGTTGCGAAGGGCAGGGCTGCGGCTTGAGCCTGGCGTGAAGGTCTTCTGGTATCCCGTCCAGGTCGGTATTTTGCAGATCGGTGTCTCCGGCGGGCTTACCTACGGGCTGGATTTCAACTCCCATTGGAAGCTTGGCTATTACAGTAACAACCACGGCCGGTACGGCCATTTCAAGGGCATTTCCCGGCCCAGTGACCAGGTGAAGGTCAGTGATCATGGGTTGACCTATGGCGGCGGGCTCAGTTTCCGCTTCCGGCTTCACTAATTTGCATGCTTTCCCTTTCCGGCCGCTCCATTAACCATGCACGTTCGTTGCCATGAGGGGCTGCTCTGCCGGCTTTCGCGCCAATTCGGAGATCAGCTCTGCGACCAGCGAGGTCCACCCGGTCTGATGGCTTGCGCCCAGGCCATTGGAGTTATCCCCGTGGAAATATTCGTAGAATAACAGCAGGTGTTCGTTACCCGGCTTTTGATAAAACCAGTTGTATTTCCCGTGCAGGGGGCGGGCGCCGTTCTTGTCTTTTTTGAACAGGCTGATCACCCGGTTGGTCAGCTGGTCGGCCACCTGTTCCAGCGGCATCTGCTTGCCCGAGCCGGCGGGGTACTCCACCTGCAGGCCTTCGCCGTAGAAAGATCCGAATTTCCGGATCGACTGGATGATCAGGTAGTTGATGGGTATCCAGACCGGCCCGCGCCAGTTGGAGTTGCCGCCGAAGAAATCGGAAGTCGAGTCGCCCGGATCGTATTTGATGTGATAGTCGACGCCGCCGATATTGATCGTATAGGGATTCTTCTCGTGGAATTTCGAAAGAGCGCGGATGCCGCCGGAGGAAAGGAATTCCTCTTCATTGAGCAGGCGTTCGAGCAAATAGATCAGCCTTTTCTGCGGCACGAGCGAAAGCAGGACCTGCTCTCCGGAGCTATGCTCTTCGTTTGGCCAGTAGCGTTTGTTCTTCAACCGGTAGTTCTCGAACCAGGTGATGCGCTTTTTGAAGTCGCCCAGCTTGTGAAGGGTTTTCCGTTCGATGATCGAGACGGCGAACAGCGTGGTCAGGCCGACAATGGACTGGATGCGGAGTTGTACGGGCGAGCCGTTGATGGACAGGGTGTCGTAGAAGAATTTGTCCTCTTCATTCCACATCCCCTGCTCGTTCAGCGCTTCGGCGATGAGGACGAACTGCTCGAAGAATTTTGTGGCCGTATCTTCGAAGGCATCGTCCTTCATGGCGATCTCGAGGGCCATGTCCATCATGTTGAGGGCATACATTCCCATCCAGCTGGTGCCGTCCGCCTGTTCCAGCTGGAACTCCCCGCCCAGCGAGTGGCTGCGGTTGAAGACGCCGATATTGTCCAGACCCAGGAAGCCACCTTCGAACATATTGTTCCCATTGGCGTCTTTCCGGTTGATCCACCAGGTGAAATTGATCAGCAGTTTTTGAAAGATACGTTTCAGAAAGCCGATATCGCCTTTGCCTGTCCGCTCCTTCTCGATGCGATAGACCGTCAATGCCGCCCAGGCCTGGACGGGCGGGTTCACGTCGCTGAAGTTCCATTCATAGGCCGGGATCTGGCCATCGGGTTTCATATACCATTCCCGCATGATCAGCATCAGCTGGTGCTTGGCAAAAACCGGATCGACCAGCGCCATGGCGATGCTTTGGAACGCAAGGTCCCAGGCTGCATACCAGGGATATTCCCATTTGTCCGGCATGGCGATGATGTCCTGATTCTTCAGGTGTTTCCAGTCGTGGTTCCGGCCGTTCAGCTTGCCCGCGTTGACGGGGCTGAGTCCGTCGCTGGTAGTCAGCCAGCGTTCCACATCGTAATGATAATATTGTTTGCTCCAAAGCAAACCGGACAGGGCCTGACGCTGTACCGCCGCCATCTCACGGGAGATATTCGCCGGCAGGATCGCCTTGTAAAAGGCATCGGCCTCTTCTTTCCGGGTCCTGAAGAGTCCCGGCGGATCGCCGCCAAATGGATTTTCGAGAATGCGGTTGCTCAGCCGGCAATAGATCGAACGGGTCTCACCGGGTTCTATCGCATACTGATATACCGGGGCGAACTTGGTCCCCGACCGCTTTTGGCGCAGGGCGTCGAGATGCTTATTGCGGATGATCGCCTCATGAAAGGCGTCCTTTACAAAGGGCGTTTTGTTGGGCACGCCGGACACCTTTTCGAGATTGGTCTCGTTCTCGGTGAACAGCGTATACTGGGGCTGCTGGAAATAGAAATAGTAGGCCCCGAGGCGGCTATGGGTCGCCCTTACCGAATTGCGGTCGCGCGCAGTGATCGCCGGTTTCTTCTCCTGGCCATCGATGCTCCAGCGGTTGTAGAACCAGAGCGTCGGCAGGACGGTGATCTCCGCCGCCTTGTGGTAACGGTTGTGGATATCGATCCGGATAAAGATGTCGCGTGCATTCTGCTTGGCGTAGTTGATGGTCACGTCGAAATATTCATCCTTGTCGAAAACACCTGTGTCGAGGATCTCGTATTCCGGTTCTTCGCGCGAACGGTTGCGGTTTTCCTCCAGCAATTTCTTATACGGAAATTCCTGTTGCGGATATTTGTACAGGTATTCCATGTAATAGTGCGTCGGGAGGTTGTCGAGATGGTAATACAGCTCCTTTACGTCTTCCCCGTGGTTCCCTTCCTTGTTGCCGAGGCCGAAGAGGCGTTCTTTCAGGATGGGATCCTTTCCGTTCCAGAGTGCAACGGCAAAACAGAGGTTCTGGAAGAAGTCGGAGATACCTCCCAGGCCATCCTCGCCCCAGTGATAGGTCCGGCAGTGCGCATGGTCGTAGGGGAAATAGTGCCAGGCGTCGCCATAAGGGCTATAGTCTTCGCGGACCGTTCCCCACTGGCGTTCACTCAGATACGGTCCCCATTGTTCTAAAGGTATTTTTTTAGCAGCGTTAACTGCGAGTCTTTGATGTTCTGCGGTCATGTTGTTCTAATTTTTTCTCACTTTCCATACGGCCGCGTTTCGTTCTTTGCGTGAGATGCGCTATCGGAAAATTAGCATACTGCACGCAAAGCGCTAATGTCCAGCCTTAAGCCAACGGACCTCCGGCCCATTCAGCCTTTTCACAGCGGAAAGGTACTGATTTTCCGCCCGAGGCATTATTTTGTCAAAAAAACCGCCTGTGAGCCCATTTATTGTAAATTTGTGCAATTTATTTTTATAATCAATCGATCTTGACTTTTAAAGAATTTGGCCTTGACGAGAGCTTGCTCGAGGGCATTGAGGCTTCCGGATATGAAAATGCGACCCCTGTACAGGAACAGGTCATCCCTATCATTTTAAGTGGAAAGGACATTATCGCCTCCGCGCAGACCGGAACGGGTAAAACGGCGGCCTTTCTGTTGCCTATCGTAAACAGGCTGATCGCCGCGCGGCAGGACGATACTGTTAACGCGTTGGTGATCGTGCCGACCCGGGAGCTGGCCGTGCAGATCGCCCAAAACCTCGAAGGGCTTTCCTATTTTACCAATATCAGTTCGATCGCCGTTTATGGCGGTGGCGACGGCAGCAACTTCTCCAATGAGAAGCAGGCTCTCTCGCGCGGTGCGGATGTCGTCATCTGTACGCCGGGCAGGATGATCGCCCATCTCAATATGGGTTATGTCAAGCTGAAAGGCCTGCAATACCTTGTCCTCGACGAGGCCGACCGGATGCTGGATATGGGCTTCTTCGATGATATCATGAAGATCATCTCCTTCCTGCCGCCAAAGCGGCAGAATCTGCTTTTCTCCGCGACGATGCCCACCAAGATCCGGGAGCTTGCGCGGAAGATACTGCATGAGCCGGCGGAGGTGAATATCGCCATTTCCAAGCCACCCGCTAAGATCGTACAGGAAGCGTTTGTGGTATATGAGACCCAGAAGATCCCGCTCGTGAAGTGGTTGCTAAAGTCAACTAATTTGAAGAGCACGTTGATCTTCTGTTCGAAGAAGCACAACGTGAAACAGCTGACCTCGGAGCTGCGGCGGAGCAAATTCAACGTAAAGGAGATCCATTCCGATCTCGAGCAGTCGGAGCGGGAGCAGGTGTTATTGGAATTCAGGAGCCGTAGGCTGCCGATCCTCGTCGCTACGGATATTCTTTCCCGGGGCATCGACATCGACAATATCGAGATGGTCATCAACTATGATGTTCCCAACGACGGTGAGGATTATGTGCATCGTATCGGCCGTACGGCCCGTGCCGAGACGGATGGTGTGGCGTTCACCTTTATCAGTGAGAAGGAGCAGAATAAATTCCGGATGATCGAGGAGCTATTGGGCAGTCCTGTGAATAAGGCGGCTGTTCCAGAGCAATTCGGCCCGGCGCCGGAATATAGTCCCAGATCCCGTCAGGGTGGTGGGCACGGTCGCGGTGGGCGAAACCGGGGTGGCGGTGGTCATGGAGGCGGGGGCAATCACAAAGGTGGTGGGGGCAAACCCGGCGGCGGTCATCATCGTCATGGGTCATCAAAAAAGCAGGAACACCCAACCCAGTCCCAGCCAAAACAGAACGATCACCGGTGAGGGTAGCTTCGAATACAGCAGGAGGAGCCAGGTTGCGGCGATAACCGCCAGGTTGAGGAAGATATTTGACCAGGAAGCCGACTGGAAATCCCTCATCATATAGAGTCCTGCGGCGATCATTATTCCGACGACGACGGAATTGATGCCTTCCAGCGCACGGTATACCGTTGCATATTTTTTCAGATTGTGCCAGATAGGATAGAAGAAGAGCACCAGCAGCGCGCTGGGCAGAAAGATACCGGTTGCGCCGATAAAGCAACCGAGGATCTGCCAGGCCGGTCCTTTGTCTTTCATTGCGACCCCGCCCATATACGAGGCGACTGAAAAGACAGGGCCCGGGATGGCGCGGACCATTCCCCAGCCGGAATAGAAATCTGTCCGGTCGATCCGGAGGATATGCGGGTTGCGTTGGATCAGCTGTTGTGATTGTGGGCGGGCGACGAACTGTTCGTACATCATCGGCATCAGGACATTCCCGCCGCCGAACACGAGGCTGCCGAATCGATAAGTATTCTCGAAGACGATGACGGGCCGGCGGTTTGGCCAGTTGTTTCTCCGGGCCAGTTCACTGCTTGCGCCGGCGAGGATGAAGATGATGGCGAAGAGCCAGATATTTCCCCATTTTATTTTTTTCGGCAGGACGTCCATCTGCGGGATACGTTTATGGCTGAGGTTGGTCACAAGCCCGCCGCAGACCAGCAGGATAGGAAAGATCCAGGGCCATTTGAACAGGAGGAAGGTGGCGATCGTGCTGATGACCAGGATCACGCGGGTGATGGTATTGCGGATCGACACCCGGAAGGCCCGCTGCGCCGCAAAGGCGAGGAAGCCGATGGTCATCGGGCCGATGAAGCGGAAGATGCCGGTGGTGCGCATGGGGAAGAAGGAGAACAGGCCCATCAGGCAGCAGGCCGGCAGCGTCCAGATGATCAGCGTCAGCATGGCCAGAACGACGCCACCGCGTTTATAACCGATGAGGGTAAGCGTTTGGGTGGAGGAAGCTCCGGGCAACAGCTGGCAGAATGCGCTATAGTCCATCAGTTCCTCTTCAGTCACGTCTTTGCGGCGATGGACGAAGGTCTTCATCATCATTCCAAAATGGCCTTGCGGGCCGCCGAATGCAGAGATGCTATGCAGGAATACTGCTCTGAGGAACGCGATATGACGGAACAGTACTGTCAAGACAAAGATACTGGTAGGTAAGACGGGCCACAATATTATCGTATATTCATTGGACCAACAAAAAACAAACTGCCCATGAAGCGAGCTCTTGTCCTCTCTTCCGCTTTGCTGTTCTGCCTGCTGTCCATTGCTCAAAAGAACAATTATACCGCCGCTATCGACGCTGCCGCCGATAAGATCGAGCCACAGACCATTGCCTGGAGACGGGATTTTCATCAGCATCCCGAGTTGGGTAATCATGAGGTCCGGACTGCGAAGATCGTTGCCGGGCATTTGCGCTCACTTGGCCTCGAGGTAAGGGAAGGGGTGGGGAAGACCGGGGTGGTAGGCATCCTGCATGGTGCGCTCCCCGGGCCGGTGATCGGCCTGCGGGCGGATATGGATGCCTTGCCGATCGTCGAGCGGACGCCGGTACCTTTTGCCAGCACGGTCCGATCCACTTACAATGGCCAGGAAGTTGGCGTCATGCATGCCTGCGGACATGATGCGCACGTGGCTATCCTCATGAGCACGGCAACGGTTCTTGCGGGCATGAAAGACCGCTTGAAAGGTACCGTCAAGTTCATCTTCCAGCCGGCCGAAGAAGGTCCGCCCGCCGGGGAAGAGGGTGGGGCCGATCTGATGATAAAGGAAGGCGTGCTGGAGAACCCTAAGGTGGATGTTCTTTTCGGACTGCATATGGCGGCCGCGGTAGAATCGGGCAAGATCCGTTATCGCCCAGGGGGTGAAATGGCGGCTTCCGATTGGTTTACGATAAAAATCCATGGTAAGGGTTCGCATGGATCGCAACCCTGGGCCGGTGTGGACCCGATCGTCGTTGCTGCGCAGATCATCGAAGGGTTGCAGACGATCGTCAGCCGGCAGACCGAGCTGACCAAGGACGCAGCGGTCATCTCTGTATGTGTGATCCAGGGTGGAGTGCGTTCGAATATCATTCCCGAGGAGGTGCAACTGACAGGCACCATTCGCACGCTCGATACGGCGATGCAACGGGATATCCATGAGCGCATGCGCCGCACCGTTACGAAGATCGCCGAGAGTGCGGGAGCTACCGCAGAGATTTCTATTGATAAGAAAACACTGATCACTTACAATGATCCGACCCTTGTAGAAAAGACGCTTCCTTCGCTGCAGAAAGCCGCAGGAGCTGGCAATGTCCAGTTGATGGATGCGATGACCGGGTCGGAGGATTTCTCGTTCTTTGCGGCAAAGGTGCCCGCCTTCTTTTTCTTTCTTGGCGGGATGAAGCCAGGGCAGGACCCGCATACCAGCTTCCCGCATCATACCGCGGATTTCTATATCGATGAATCGGGATTCAAATTGGGAGTAAAAGCATTTTGTAACCTGGTGATGGATTATGGACATTGAATCGTTGCGTGAATATTGTCTGGCCAAACCGGCAGTGGAGGAATCTTTCCCGTTTGGCGAGACCACCCTTGTCTTTAAGGTAAAAGGAAAGATGTTCCTGCTCACGGGCCTCGACAGTCCCGTGCTGGAGTTCAATGTCAAATGTGATCCCGAAAAAGCCATCGAATGGCGGGAACAATATGCCGCCGTGCAGCCCGGGTATCATATGAATAAAAAACATTGGAATACCGTCATCGCCGATGGCAGCATTCCCCAGCGTATCCTGCGGGAAATGATCGATGACTCCTATAATCTTGTTGTAAAAAGTCTGCCTAAGAAGGATCAGCTGTAATATCCATTCCGTTCGATCTCCGCACGGACGGCCTCAGGCACAAGGTAGCGGATCGATTTTCCTTCCTTTATTTTCTTCCGGATCTCCGTGGAAGAGATCGGTAACAAGGGAGCTTTCAGGATATGAATGTCTTTTGCTTCCGGGTAGGAAGGCAGCTGTTCATGTTCCGGCCGCCGGTAGACATAGATAGGATAGTTCTTCAACAGCCATTCGGAGTTCTTCCATTTAGGCAGGTTCTGAAAACTATCACTCCCCAGGATGATAGAGAATTCGTGGGCGGGATATTTCTCCTGTAAATAAGCGAGGGTGTCTACTGTATAGGAGGGCTTGGGAAGTTTGAACTCGATATCCAGGGCCCTGAGATTGATCTCGCCTTCAACGGCCAGCTGTACCAGGTAAAGGCGATGGTATTCGTTGAGCAGGGAAGCGGCGGGCTTTAATGGATTTTGAGGCGAGACCACGAACCAAACCTGCTGAAGAGAAGTATTTTGCAGGATCCAGGAAGCAATTAAAAGATGGCCGTGGTGAATCGGGTTAAAGGATCCAAAGTAAAGACCGACCCTCATCTTTGTCCCTCCTCCATAAAGATATTATCGGCTTCATCGAGGCGAAGGCTTAAATTATAACCCGCGACCGTAATAGAGATCGGGTCTCCCAGGGGAGCCACCTGCTCCACCCTGACCCATTCCCCGGGTACACAACCCATTTCCATTAGTTTCAGGAAAAGATCATTGTTTTCAAAAGAATGGATACGGGCCACGGTTCCAGGTTCTAATTCAGATAGACGCTTCATGATTTACTTTTGTGAGATCGATTGGTAAAATTATGAATAATCCCAGCATTCAATTTAATTTCCTCGAGGCCATTTCCCTCACTGAAAGGACCCGGCTCAAAAGGTTCCTCATCGCCCTTTTTAAAAGGGAGCGAAAAGCCCTGGCGGACCTGCAATACATCTTTTGTTCCGATCCTTACCTGCTGGAGATCAACCGGCAGTTCCTTCACCATGATTTCTATACCGATATCATCACCTTCGATCTATCCGAAAAGGGCCGGCCGACCAGCGGGGAGATCTATATTAGTGTCGACAGGGTACGGGATAACGCCCGGAACTTTGACTCGACTTTAAAGAAAGAGTTACACAGGGTAATATTTCACGGAGCACTTCATTTGTGCGGATTTAAGGATAAGACCCCAAAGGAAGAGCTGGAGATGCGGAAAACGGAGGAAAAATATCTTGCGTTGTATGAACGTTTCACGTGAAACGTTGATTAAAACTCGATTCGAAATAATTCCGACGGAACATCGTTCCACGTGGAACGACTCAACGACTTGAAATATTAGTAATTTCGCACCATGTTTTCGAAATATGATGTGATTGTCGTTGGAGCAGGCCATGCCGGATGTGAAGCTGCCGCTGCTGCCGCCAACCTTGGTTCCAAGGTTCTCCTCATTACCATGAACATGCAGACCATCGCCCAGATGAGCTGCAACCCTGCGATGGGAGGTATTGCCAAAGGTCAAATCGTCCGAGAGATCGACGCTTTAGGCGGATATTCAGGTATAGTCACCGATAAAAGCATGATCCAATTTCGAATGTTGAACCGAAGCAAGGGTCCCGCCATGTGGAGTCCCCGGGCGCAAAACGACCGGATGCTATTTGCAGCCACCTGGCGGCAGATGCTGGAACAAACGCCCAATGTCGATTTTTACCAGGACATGGTCAACTCTCTCGTCGTAAAAGATGGCAAGGCTTGTGGCGTAGTCACCGGTCTGGGTCATACCATCCTATCCTCCGCCGTAGTCGTTACCAGCGGTACCTTTCTCAATGGGGTCATTCATATCGGCGAGAAGCGTTTTGGCGGCGGCCGGGTTGCCGAAAAAGCCGTCACTGGAATTACCGAACAGCTGGTTTCACTCGGTTTTGAAAGCGATCGGCTCAAGACTGGTACACCACCCCGTGTCGATGGCCGTAGCCTCGACTACTCCAAAATGGAGGAACAAAAGGGAGATGAGGAAATGGTTGGGTTCTCCTACCTTGATATCCCAAAGCCAACACAGCAACGGAGTTGTTGGATTACCTATACCAGCCCCGACGTCCATGAGATTCTCAAGACCGGTTTCGATCGAAGCCCCATGTATACAGGGCGAATCGAAGGCGTGGGTCCCCGGTACTGTCCAAGTATCGAGGATAAGATCAACCGGTTTGCCGAGAGGGAACGCCATCAACTTTTCATTGAACCGGAAGGCTGGAATACGGTCGAAATCTACGTCAACGGATTCTCCACTTCACTCCCTGAGGAAGTACAATACGCAGCGCTCCGCCAGGTCCCTGGCTTCGAGAACGTCCGGATCTTCCGCCCCGGTTACGCTATCGAGTATGACTATTTCCCGCCCACCCAACTCAAGCATTCACTCGAAACAAAGCACCTGGAAAATCTCTTCTTTGCCGGCCAGATCAACGGTACTACCGGTTACGAAGAAGCCGCCTGCCAGGGGCTTATGGCCGGGATCAACGCGCATCAAAAGACCCGACAACTCGAGCCGCTGATCCTAAAAAGAAGCGAAGCGTATATCGGCGTATTAATCGACGATCTCATCAGCAAGGGTACAGAAGAACCGTATCGGATGTTCACTTCCCGCGCTGAGTTCCGTACCCTTCTCCGTCAGGACAACGCCGATCTCCGGCTCACGGAAATGAGCTATCGCCTTGGACTGGCCAGCCAGGAACGTATGGATAAAACGGTCGCGAAGAAAAACGGGGTAGAAAAAATAAAAGACACCTTGCAAACTTTCTCGCTCGACCCGGCGGAGTCCACCGAATACCTTCTCGAAAAGAATTCGGCGCCGTTGACACAAAAACAAAAAGCAGGACAAGTTCTCCTTCGTCCCGGCATCGACCTTCTCTCGATGGCGAGCGCCATTCCCCGGCTTGCTGACCAACTGCAAACTTATTCCCCGGACATTCTCGAGCAAGCCGAGATCCAGCTGAAGTATGACGTGTATATTGAAAAAGAAAAAGAGCTGGTCCAAAGAATGTCACAGCTGGAAGATCTTATGATACCCGATAATTTCAATTACGATCGGATCGCCTCCCTTTCCAATGAAGCTCTACAAAAATTTAAAAAGATAAAACCAAGGACCCTTGGTCAGGCAAGCCGGATCAGTGGAGTAAATCCCAGCGATGTGCAAATTTTGATGGTATTCATGGGCCGATAGTTTACTAATTCGTTGAATATCAATATACTAAGAAAGTTGTAGCATCCGCTCGATGGGTTTGCGCGCAGCCACCATCAGATCGAGATCCATCAGCAGTTCCGGTTGCTCGTACTTCATACACAGGTATAGCTTCTCCAGCGTATTTAGCTTCATATGCGGGCAGTCATTGCACGCGCAGTTATTATCCGGCGGCGCCGGGATAAAGGTCTTCCCCGGTGACGCCAGCTGCATCTGGTGAAGGATCCCCGTCTCTGTTGCAACGATATATTCCGACGAGTCATCCGTTTTGGTATAATTCAGCAGACCCGTCGTCGAGCCGATAAAATCCGCGATCCGAAGGATCGGTTCTTCACACTCGGGGTGAGCGATCAATTTTGCCTTTGGATGCCTGATCTTCAGTTTGGTGATCTTTTCCAGGCTAAATATCTCATGAACCATACAGGCCCCGTTCCACAATACCATATCGCGGCCCGTTTTCTTCATCAAATAAGCCCCAAGGTTGCGGTCCGGTGCGAAAATGATCTTCTGACCGGCCGGAACGCTTTGGATGATCTTTTCCGCATTGGATGAGGTACAGATGATATCGCTCAGCGCTTTGACCTCCGCCGAGCAATTGATATAAGAGATGACCAGGTGATCGGGATATTTCTCCTTGAATTCCTTAAACAGGTAGCCTGGTGCAGAATCGGCCAGGGAACAACCCGCCTTCAGATCCGGCAGCACCACTTTCTTATCCGGGTTCAGGATCTTCGCCGTCTCAGCCATGAAATGAACGCCGGCAAAAACGATCAGATCCGCCGTTGTCTTTGCGGCTGCCTGGGCGAGCGCCAGGCTATCGCCCAAAAAGTCCGCGACATCCTGGATATCGGACTCCTGGTAGTAATGCGCGAGGATAACTGCGTTCTTCTCCTTTTTCAATTTTTCGATCTCAAAGAACAGATCCAGCTCAGGCGAAACCGCAATATCCAAAAAACCCTTCGAAGCCAGTTTCTCTTTTGCGGATCCTATGTTAATATCTGCCATAGTATTAATTAATAATTATTATTTAAAAATAAACTACTACTATTATCCTGGTGGATTCGTGGATAACCTTTTTTTTGTGGCTGTTCGAAATTGCAAATTACCACTTTATTCACCGCATTCCACATTCCCTTAACAACGTACATCCCGGTTTGGATCGCTCTTTCCGCTGCTTTTCCACTTCTGTGGATGAAAAACGCCTCCGGAAAACTATTTGGCGGCACAGGTGTCAACGGCTGTCGAATAACCGGAGGATTTTGCACCGCAAATCGCCCGCGGTTCGATCCAAATAAAGTTGCGGTCTTTCTATCCCCGGATGCTGAGGCTTTCGAAACCCGCTTTTCCACGGTTTTGGAAGGTTATTCATAACTCCTTGTTGATTATGGTTTCACGCGAAAAGTTTCACGTGGGGAAGGAAGGGTGCGCAAGCCGGTTAAAACGTTGATTGGAAGCTGAATTAACAAGATTTTCCACAATTTGTTCATAACCAATTTTACCCTATTTTTGCCATCCCCTCGAAAAGAAGGGATTACCAAGTTATGTCAATTATTCAGCAAATTCGCGAGAAAGCGGCCTGGTTAGTTTTTGGTCTTATTGCTCTGAGCCTCGTCGGCTTTCTTTTAATGGATGCTTTTGTGGGAAGAAGCCGGCTTTTCGGAAATCGCTCCACGGTCGTTGGAACGGTGAATGGGGAGAAGATCGAGTTCACGGATTTTGAGAAAGCGATGACCGATCAGGAAGATCAGCTCAAGGCCCGGGGTTACCAGGTGAATGACGCGATGCTGCAGAACGTGCGGGATATGGTTTGGCGCCAGCTGACCGAAGACGTACTCCTTAATGATGATATTTCTTCGCTCGGCATCCAGGTGACCGACAAAGAAGTGAACGATATGCTGGTCGGGCAGAACGCGATCCAGGATATCAAGCAGGCGTTCACGGATCCCAAGACGGGGGTATTCGATGTACAGGCGGCTGCGGCCCAGATCAACCAGCTGCGGAACCTGTATAAGTCGGGCCCGAAAAAGAATGCCGACAATAGCCGTTATGAAATGGCGCGGAAATTTTTCGAAGAGTCCCTACCGCAGATCATCAAGATGCGGATGCGCGAAAAATTTACGGCCCTGTTTGCCAACAGCGCTTATGTTCCCAAATGGATGCTGGAAAAGACGAATTCGGACAACAGCCAGCTGGCAACCATCTCTTTTGTAAGCTCTCCTTATCTCTCGGTGCCGGATAGTGCGGCAAAGATCAGCGACGCCGAGATCCAGGATTATATCAATAAACATCCCGACCAGTACAAACAGGAGGAAAGCCGCAGCATCGCGTATGTGACCTTCAATGCGGGACCGAACGCGTCGGACAGTCAGCGGGTCAAGCAGCAATTGACCGAGCTCGAACCCGATTTCAAAAAAGCGGAGGATATCGACGCCTTCTTCGGGCGGGTCGGCAGCTCGCAGCCTTACTATAATGGCTATGTCGGAAAGGCGCGGATCATGGTGCCGAACAAGGATTCCATCTTTGCGCTTTCCAAGGGAGAGCTTTATGGCCCCTACCTGGACGCCGGCAGCTATGTCGTCGCGAAGCTCGTGGATGTAAAGACCCTGCCGGACTCCGCCAAGGCCCGTCATATCCTGATCGCTACCTCGGATCCCCGTACCGGCCAGGTCATTAACGAAGACAGCGTCGCCAAGAAGCGGATCGACAGCGTCAAGGAAGTCCTGGAACACGGGGGTAACTGGGACAGTGTCGCGCTGAAAGTTTCGGATGATCCGGGTTCTAAGGAAAAGGGAGGCCTCTATGATTGGTTCACCAGCGACCGGATGGTAAAGGAATTCTCGGATTTTGTCTTTAACGGCAAGAAGGGAGAAGCCAAGATCGTGAAAACGCAGTTCGGCTACCATTATATCCAGATCCTCGACCAAAAGAATTTCGAACCGGCATATAAGGTCGCCTATCTCAGCCGTAAGATAGATGCGAGCCAGGAGACGGATCAAGCCGCCTTTGGTCTTGCAAGCCAGTTCGCGGGTCAGAGCCGCGATGCGAAGGCATTCGATGAGAATGTTCAAAAGCAGGGGTTGAACAAAATGATCGCCCCCGATATCGCGCCGGCGGAATCGAATATCCCCGGGCTTGGCACCAATCGCCAGCTGGTTCAGTGGGCCTATAAGGCGGATATCGGGACTGTCTCCGAACCCTACACGGTGGGTGACCGGTATGTCGTTGCCGAGCTGGTCGAGATCAACAAGGCAGGAATGATGACCCCCGCCAAGGCAAGGAACCAGGTAGAACCCATCTTGCGCAGGAAGAAGAAAGCAGAGCTGCTCGCCCGGAAATTTGGCAACCCGGCCTCCCTCGATGCAGCCGCTTCCGCTTCGGGCCAACCCGTTCAGCACGCAGACAGTCTTCGGTTTGCCTCAGGCTTTATTCCTAATGTCGGGCAGGAACCCAAGGTCGTAGGCGCCAGCTTCGACAAGCAATTATCCGGTAAGGCCATTTCCCCGGCGATCGCCGGCAACGCAGGCCTGTTCTTTATAAAGGTGGACAATGTCAGCGCAATGTCCAACCCCAATGCCGATGTCCAGCAGCAGCGATTGATGCAGGAGCAGATGGAACGGCAACTGATCGATCGCGGGTTGACCGAGACGATGCGGAAGCGGGCCGATATAAAAGACTACCGGTCGAATTTCTTTTAGCAGAAAACCCCTCGATCGAGGGGTTTCCCCGCGCAAAGATTCTTTGCCGGACATTGTGAAAAAAAGCCAGCCCACTTTTGCATATCGGGCTGGTTTTTTTTTGTCGTATCTTTGCACTGTGGCAGAAGAGATCATCAATAAGGTAGCGCAAAGCGGTCTGTATACGCTGGATTTGGAAGACTACTATCCTAAAGAGGAGATCATTGTTTTCGACCTGAAACCATTGCTCTTCATGGAGATGATCCTGAAAGAAAAAGATTTCCGCGCCGCGCTTCAATCCATCGACTGGACCCAGTACCAGGACAAGGTCCTGGCCGTCACCTGCACCGTCGATACGATCATTCCTTCCTGGGCTTATATGCTTGTAGCGGTGCATGCCGAACCTTTTGTAAAAGATATTTTCCTTGGCGACCGGCAGACGGCGTTACAGGAACTCTTCCTCGCAAAACTTCGCGCCATCGATATATCCGAGTTCACCGACAAGCGGGTTGTGGTAAAGGGTTGCGGCGATGTTTCCATTGGTGGATTCGCGTACCTCGAAGTAGCCCGCAGGCTGCGGCCCGTCGTTAAGAGCATACTGTATGGGGAGGCTTGCAGCAATGTCCCCATCTTTAAGAAGAAGTCTTAACCGGGCCGACCGGAGGGAGGCCGGCCGAAGGCCAATCATAAGCGGATTTGAGAGATTGGAAATTGGCGAGAACGGTTTTGGGGGGAAAGTTAGAGCAAAACGCACCTTATATGGATGTCGAGATCCTGGCCAGAGTCCAATTCGCCTTTACCATTGGATTCCATTATATCTACCCGCCTCTTAGCATCGGCCTGGGTCTGATGCTCGTCATTCTCGAAGCCCTCTATCTGCGGACCGGTAAGCCCGTCTATGAAATGGCCGTCCGGTTCTGGATCCGCATCTTCGCCCTCATCTTTGGCATCGGGGTTGCGACCGGGATCATAATGGAATTCGAATTCGGCACCAACTGGGCCACCTATTCGAAATATGTGGGCGACATCTTTGGCAGCGCTCTCGCGGCGGAGGGGATCTTTGCCTTTGCGCTGGAATCGGGGTTCCTGGGCATCCTTATCTTTGGCTGGAACCGGGTCGGCCCCCGTGTCCATTTCTTCTCGACGATCATGGTCTTTTTAGGAAGTATGTTCTCGGCCGTATGGATCGTCGTCGCCAACTCGTGGCAACAGACGCCTGCAGGTTTTCATATTGTCGGCGAAGGAATGAACGCCCGGGCGGAGATCACGGATTTCTGGGCGATGGTATTCAACCCCTCCAGCGTCGACCGTATCCTCCATGTCTGGACGGGGGCGATCCTTGCCGGAGCCTTTCTCGTCCTTAGCGTAAACGCGTGGTATCTCCTTCATAAGAAGCATATCGGGATCGCGCGGCCGACCTTTAAAATAGCGCTTGTCGTCATCACTTTTTTTTCGTTGCTGCAGCTCGTCTTTGGAGACCGGAGCGCAAAAGTGGTAGCCCAGTATCAGCCTGCCAAGCTGGCTGCGATGGAGGGGCATTTCGATAGCTCGGCGGTTGCGCCCATGTTCCTGCTGGGCTACGTCGACAAAAAGAACGAAAAGACCGTTGGGCTCAGCATTCCCGGCGGACTCTCTTTTCTCACCTATGGAAGTTTCAAGGCGCCCGTTACGGGGCTGAGGGCTTTCAAACCCGAAGACCGGCCTTCACAGGTCAACAGTGTCTTTCAATTCTATCATCTCATGATCATCTCGGGGGTCGGGATGATCGCACTCTCGCTGTTGGGCTGCTGGCTTTGGTGGCGGAAAAAGCTATTCGATTATCGCTGGCTGCTATGGGTCTATGCCTTTAGCGTGCTGCTGCCGCAGATCGCCAACCAGGCGGGGTGGTTCACGGCTGAGATGGGCCGGCAACCCTGGGTGGTGTATGGTCTGCTGCACACCTCGGACGCCCTGTCGCGGGCGGTTACTGCCAACCAGATCATCTTTTCCCTGATCCTGTTTACCATTGTCTATATCGTCCTGTTCGCCCTGTTCCTCTTTTTGTTGAACCGGAAGATCCAGCATGGGCCGGTGGACTACGGGACGAAGGAAGAGTTGGACAGCGGTCAGCGTCGGGATAACCCCTGGCTGACCGGAGGGAGGCCGGCCGAAGGCCAATTATTAGATAAAGCGCCAAAGGCGCAACAGTAGCGATATGCAACATTTTTTAGGCTTGGACTACAATGTTTGGTGGTTCCTCGTATTCGGGGCCGTCATCAGCGGCTATGCGATCCTCGACGGGTTCGACCTGGGCGCAGGTTCCCTGCATCTCTTTCTCAATAAGGAGCAGAGCCGCCGCATTGCGATGAATGCGATCGGACCGATCTGGGACGGGAACGAGGTCTGGCTGGTGATCGGCGGCGGGGCGCTGTTCGCCGGATTTCCCGTGGCCTATGCCGCCATCTTCTCCGCTTTTTATGTCCCCTTTATGGTCTTCCTCGTCGGGCTTATCTTCCGGGCTGTTTCGATCGAGTTTCGCAGCAAGGAGCCCTGGGCCTGGTGGCGGAGGGCCTGGGATATCGTTTATTGTTTCGCCTCGATCGTCATCTCCCTATGCCTGGGGTTGATGCTGGGGAATGTCGTCGAAGGGTTGCCGTTGAATGGGAACCGGGAATTCGCCGGAGATTTCGGGACCTTTTTCAATCCCTTTGCGATCTTCGTCGCCATCACGACCCTGGCCTTGTTCATGATGCACGGCGCGATCTTCCTGATGATGAAGACCGAGAACCGGCTTTTCGTCAAGCTGTACGTACTTGCGAACAATTTCACCATTTTCTTTGTCGTCAGCGTCGTGATCACGACGGTGTATACCCTGCTGTATATCCCACACCTGAGCGATTTCTTCAAGAGCCGGCCCGGCTATTTTACGATACCCCTGCTGATGATCCTCGCCATCGCCAATATCCCGCGACAGGTGAAGGTCGGAAAATACCGGTTTGCCTTCCTCAGCAGCACGCTGACGATCGCCCTGCTGCTGATCATGGTTGCATTGGAAGTTTTTCCTTACTTGCTTTATTCCCCACAGCATCCGGAGAACAGCATTACCGTATATAATGCGGCTTCCTCCGGTAAGACCATGCATATCCTGTTGGCAATGGCGCTGGTCGGCACGCCGCTGGTGGGTATTTACACCTCTTTTGTTTTCTGGACCTTTAAAGGGAAGGTGAAGCTGGATGAGATGAGCTATTAAAGCAGCGTTCCCCGCATGATCACGAATGCCACGGTAAAATAGATCACCAGCCCGGTGACATCCACCAGTGTGGCTACGAATGGCGCGGAGGAAGCGGCGGGGTCGGCACCCAGCTTTTTCAGGATGATCGGTAACATACTTCCGGACACAGTCCCCCACATGACCACGCCGATCAGCGCGCAAAAGACGGTGGTAGCGACTTTTTGCCAGTGGATGCCATAGTCGTACAGATGAAACCGCTGCCAGATAGCCACGCGGAGAAAACCGACGACGCCGAGAATGGTACCCAACACCAGTCCCGAGAGCAGTTCCTTACGCATCACGCGCCACCAGTCCTTGAAGCCGATCTCCCCCAGGGCCATCGCGCGGATGATGATCGAGGAGGCCTGGCTACCCGAGTTCCCCCCACTGGAGATTATAAGCGGGATGAACAGCGCCAGCACTACCGCCTTGCTGATCTCGTCCTCGAAATGTCCCATTGCCGTGGCCGTAAGCATCTCCCCCAGGAACAGGATGATCAGCCAGACGGCGCGTTTGCGGATCAGGCTGGTAAAGGGGATGGTATTATACGGTTCGTCCAATGCTTCGGATCCCCCGATCTTTTGAATTTCCCGTGTGCCTTCCGATTCCGCCAGTCGTAACACGTCGTCGAGGGTAACGATCCCCAGCAGCACCCCTTTGTCGTCGATCACTGGGAGGGCGAAGCGGCTATGGTTCCGGAAGACGAGGATCGCTTCCTTTTGGGCATCATTCACATTGAGCGCTACGAACTGGTTATCCATGATCTGCGCCACGGTTGTCGCGGGGTCGACGACCAAAAAGTCCTTGATATTGATATCATCGATCAGCACGCCTTTCTCGTCGATGACGAAAAGCCAATTGAGTGTTTCGGTAGCCTGTCCCCGTTGCCGGATGTAGGCGAGGACCTCGGCGCAGGTCTCTTCCTTTCTTATCGACACATAGTCCGGGGTCATTAGCCGGCCGACGGAACCTTCCGCATAGCCCAGCAGCTCCAGCGTTTCTTCGCGATTCTCCGGCGTGAGTATCTTCAGCAGCTCTTTTACATGGTTTCCCGAGAGGTCCTCGAGGAAGGCCGTGCGATCGTCGGGTTGCATGGAGTTGAGCAGTTCCGCCGCTTTTTCTTCGGGCAGCGATTTGATGATCTGCTCCTGCTTCTTAGGCCGCAGGAATTTGAAGGCCCGGGCCGCATGTTTGGGGTCCAGCTGCTGAAACAGTTTTGCGGCCCATTGAGTATTCCGATTGGCAAAATTGGCGACGTCGCGTGGCGTCAGTTTATTCAGCTTTACAAAATCAGTGATCTTGTTGTGCTGAAGCAGATTCTTGATATCGCTGAAATTGAGCATAATTCAAAAGTAACGAACGGTGGCCGAATTCGTGCGGACCGCCACGGCCGTCCCTGCGAATTCAGGGGAAAAGCACTCCGTTCGTATAGTGGAGGATCAGCCCGGCGCCAGCCACCTGGTCGCCGTAAAGCCAGAGGACAGGAGAGGGGTTTCCGCTCCCGGCGAATTGAAGGCCACCGGTGGAACTAACGGTGATGCTGCCTCCCGTAAGGGTGGTCAGCGTCGATGGAAAGCTCGTCGAGAACCAGGCGCCTTTTACCACCTGGTTTACCGCCAGGGGGAGCAGGGTATCGACGGCAACGGTATCGATCCGCAGGCTGTCAAAGCCGGCCGAGAGGATCGCGGGATTATTGGGAGCCAAAACAGAGAAGCCGCCGGACAGCAGGAGAGAATCGTAGAGATTCGTCCGGCCTATGATCCGGGCAAAAAGGCTGATCGAGGTATCGGCCTGCAGTAGTTGTGGCAGGGAATCCGCTCCGGGCGGGACCAGCGAGTTTAGGAAATAGACCGTTGCCTTGCCGACGGTGCTGGGCGTGTTGGCTGCGGTCGCGCTGCCGTTCAACAGAAGATTGCCGGAGGCGTCGAGGCCCATAAAGAGGGGCACTCCCAGCAGTGTAGGGTTGGGGGTATAGCCCGGCCCGGTGAGGTTCAACGCGCCTGAAAGGAATTGGTAGCGAAGGATTCGGTCGGCGTAGCTCGAGCTCATCGAATCGATGACCGAATCGGGGAAGCCGCCCTGGATCAGGACGTTATTGCGGGGGATAAAGGCAGTGACGGATTCGTCGTTTAGCAAACCGGCGTCGTTGGCCTGCAGGATCATCCGATGGAAAAGGGTGAGGCTGGTGTCGGAATTGACAAGGGTCTGGAGGGGGGTGACGACGATCCTTGGCGGCGGGGTTTTCTTACAGGCGAGGAAACCGATGAACAGCAGGCTCAGCACCCCGGACAGCATAAACATTGCGGTCAACGGGCTAATCGGTCGAATGTTCGCCCGCCGCTGCAATCGGCCGATGATGGCCCTTCGGGCGATGGACCCTTGGTCCATTGGATGTCTGTTCATCGGACAAGTTTTATTTTTGATTGACAGCGCTGGAGTTAGAGCTTTTCGTACAAGGCCCTGAGTCGGTCGCGGGTCATGATCTTCTCCCAGTCCTTTCCCAGCGCATTCTCCCAGAGCGGCTTCATTACCAATGAAACGTCGATCATGGTATTGAATTGTTCATCGGTCAGCCCTTTTGTGATATGTTGGGGAATGTCGATCTTATTCTTCTCCACCATCTTCTTGAACTCCCGGACGCCTTCGGGGTAGAACTCCTCCAGCTTGTCGAAGACGATGCAGTTGCCGATGCCGTGCTTGGTCCCGAGGAGGTAGGCCAGGCCATAGCTGACCGCGTGCGCCACCCCTACCTGGGAATAGGCGATGCTCATCCCGCCGGCATAGGAGGCCATCATCAGCTTATCATCGCTGTCGGCGTCCCACCCCGATTTTTTCACATAGACTTCCTGGCACAGCTGGAGCGCTTTTTCGCCGTAGGATTTGCTGAACTCGTTGAGATAGGTGCCCGTCAGGCTTTCGATACAATGGATATAGCAGTCCATACCGGTATAGAAGCGCTGGTTGACCGGGGCGTCGGCCGTCAGCTCGGGATCGAGAACGATCTGGTCGAAAGGAGTAAAGTCGGAGTTCATGCCGAGCTTTTTGGTCGGCCCGGTGAGCACCGTCGTACGGGATACTTCGGCGCCCGTACCGCTAAGGGTGGGGATACCGACTTTGTAGACGCCGGGGACCTTTACCAGATCCCATCCCTGGTAGTCCGCGGAAGAGCCGGGGTTGGTCATCATCAGCGACACGGCCTTGGCGAGGTCCATGGCCGATCCGCCGCCGATCCCGATGATCCCGCTGACCGCACCGAATTGCTGCTTCAGGTCGCCGGCCAGGCGGTCGACGTAGGAGGTCTTCGGTTCATAACTGACGTCGGCGAAGATGAGCTTGTCCTTTCCGCGAAGGGGGATTCGGCGGGCGAGGGGCTTATTCTCAAAATAGTGGTCCAGCAGGAAGACCATTGGGGCGTCGCCCTTTCGCTGAGGGGCCAGGATCTCGTCCAATTGGTTAAAGCTTCCACGGCCGTATACGACATAACCCACCATCTTGAAATTGCGGAACTTCATTGCTGCTTGAATTTGAGCGGCAAAGTTAAGGGAATTTGGCTGTTTGGTACCGATGCCTTTGGCATCTGGCGGGGCCAACGATTTTGTCTCCGGCCTAGCGGCCTGCGACGAGCGCGGCTGCCCCGAATACACCGGCGCTATCACCCAGGGATGGCTTTAGCAATGGCACTTCGACGCGGTTATTAAAGATGAACCGGCCCAGTTCCTGTAGTCCGGCAGCGTACAGAAGATCGATATTACCCACGCCGCCGCCGATGACGACAACATCCGGATCCAGCAGGTTGGTGATCACCGAAACACCCTTGCCGAAGAAATGACAGAGGCGTTCCATCGTCTTTGTTGCGGCAGGATCGGTGCCCTCTTTATGCCGCGCCACGATCTCTTTTAGTTTCAGTTGCTGTCCCGTGAGGCTTTTGTAATACCGCTCGGTGGCGGGACCGGAGATCACGGTCTCAACGCAGCCGGTCTTCCCGCAATAGCAGGGACCGCCGGATTCGTCGAGATAGTTATGTCCCCATTCACCGGCGATGCCATGGCGGCCGTTCCATATCTTACCATCCATGACAATGCCGCCGCCGACACCGGTACCCATGATAATGCCGAAGACGAGCCGGGCGCCGGGCGCGGATTGCCGGACGATGCCCCATTGGGTTTCGGCCAATGCAAAACAATTGGCGTCATTGGCCATCTCGATCGTTAGCTGAAGTGCATTTTCGACATCCTTCTTAAGAGGCTTGCCATTCAGGACCACGGTATTGCAGTTCTTCATCGTCTGCAAGGTGGGATCGAGGACGCCGGGTGTGCCGATGCCGATGGCGCGGGGCTTAAGCCCCGATGATCTTTCCATTTCGGCTACGAGCCGGGCTATCTGGCCGACGATATGTTCATATCCTTTGGAGGCTTCCGTATCTACGCGTGTCCGAACGATTGGAGAAGGGTCGGAGATGGATCTCAAAATAACTCCTTCGATCTTTGTCCCTCCCAGATCAATTCCCCAGATTGGTTGATTCATGATGCATATAGTAAGTGTCGGCGGCTAATTTAAGGATTAGCCGTTTTAGCATTCCGATAATTTTTTTTTGCAGCGCCCGCCATTTTTTTGCAATCGGTCTTCTCCGGTTACAACAACTTTGCGGCCCGCTCGAGATCTTCGGGAGTATCGATCTCGACGCCCATATAGGTCGTGATGACCATCCGCATGGGGATGCCGTTCTCGAGATATCGCAGGCACTCGATCTTTTCGGCCGCCTCCAGCGGACTCACCGGCCATGCCGTGAATTGCAGCAGCGCGACCTTGCGAAAAGCGTATACTCCTATATGTTCGTAGTAGACCGGCGCCGCGGAAGGATCGCGGGGATAGGGGATGACGCTGCGGCTAAAGAAGAGAGCGTTGTTATTCTTGTCCAATGCCACCTTTACATAGTTGGGATCATCGATGAACCGCTGCTCCTTCAGCACCTGCACCAGTGATCCGACCTGGACCGATCTTCCCGCTTCGCCGCGGAACACCTCGAGCAGCTTTTCCAGCGGCTCCCGCCGGACAAAGGGTTCGTCGCCCTGTACGTTCACGACGACGTCGACGTCCATATCGGCGACGGCTTCGGCGATGCGGTCGCTACCGCTCTCGTGGGAACGGATGCTCATCCTGGCTTTCCCGCCGTGACGGGTGATCTCTTCGAAAATGATCTCGCTGTCCGTGACGACCATCACTTCATCGAACAGCCCGGTGGCCTTTGTATTGTCGTAGGTGTGCCGGATCACGGTCTTCTCTCCCAGCGGCTGCATCAGCTTGGCGGGAAAACGGGTCGCCGCATACCGGGCGGGGATCATCGCGATTATCTTCACTTTTTTTGGACGAAAATAGCTATATTTAGATAAGTCTACGCCTGCCTGCCATCTTTGCCTCCACACTAAACCAAGACTCGCTATGCAACCCAACGAACTGCTGAACAGCTATGACGTAGGCGTACACGCCTGGGATGAGATGTATGCCCACCAGGCCGTGCGGCCTCAATACCAGGGCGTCGTGGATTTTCTCCAACAGATGAGCATTGAAGAGCTCAACAAAAAAGAAGAGCTTGCCAAGCGGCTTTTCATGAGCCAGGGCATCACATTCACCGTATACAGCAGCGGCGAAGGGATTGAGAAGATCTTCCCGTTCGATATCATCCCCCGGATCATCACGGCCGCCGAATGGAGCTATATCGAGTCAGGTATCCGCCAGCGGCTCAGGGCCCTGAACCTGTTCCTGAAGGATGTCTACAATAACCAGTTCATCCTCAAGGATGGAGTAGTCCCCATCGAGATGGTGTACAGTTGTCCCCATTTTCTCCGGGAAATGCATGGATTCCCCGTCCCCTACGACATCTATGTTCATATCGCCGGGATCGACCTGATCCGGGACCATGACGGAACTTTTTACATCCTGGAAGACAACCTTCGAACACCCAGCGGGGTAAGCTATATGCTCGAGAACCGGGAGATCATCAAACGTATCTTTCCCGATCTTATTCCAAGGAATAACGTCCGTACGGTAACCGAGTACCCGGATATCCTTCATCGAAACCTCGTTTCCCTGTCTCCCCGGCCGATCGCCAATCCCACGATCGTGCTGCTGACGCCGGGTATCTATAATTCCGCCTATTTCGAACATACCACCCTGGCCCGGCTGATGGGAGTCGAGCTGGTCGAAGGGCGCGACCTGGTGGTAGACAATCACCGGGTCTTCATGAAGACCACGGCCGGCTTGCAACAGGTGGACGTTATTTACAGGCGGGTCGACGATCATTTTCTCGACCCCCTTATCTTCCAGCCTGACAGTATGCTGGGCGTCGCGGGCATCATGAGCGCCTACCGGAAGGGCAACGTCGCCATCGTGAACGCGGTCGGTAACGGCGTCGCCGATGATAAGGCGATCTATGCTTTTGTCCCCGCCATGATCCGGTATTATATGAATGAAGAGCCGATCCTCAAAAATGTGCCCACCTATCAATTAGGGAACGTCGACGAACGGGAGCATGTCTTTGCCCATATGGACGGGATGGTCGTTAAGAAGACCAATGAGAGCGGAGGCTATGGGATGCTGATGGGTAATTCCGCGAGCGAAGAAGAGATCGTGCGGTACAAGACGGAGATCCTGAAAGATCCCCGGCAATATATCGCGCAACCGATCATCAACCTGTCTTCGGCGCCCTGTTATATGAACGGGCGGCTAAAACCCAGGCGGGTCGACCTGCGGCCGTATGCGCTTTGCGGTCCGAACGGTATCCAGATCGTACCGGGCGGACTGACGCGCGTTGCGTTGCGGGAAGGTTCGCTCGTTGTAAACTCCTCGCAGGGCGGGGGCAGCAAGGATACCTGGGTGCTGGCCCAATAAGGAAAACCCACCCGACAAAAAATACACTATGCTAAGCAGAGTAGCCGACAGCCTATATTGGATGAGCCGATACATGGAACGAACGGATGGCATCCTCCGGATGTTGAAGATCAATTATGCTTCCAGCCAGGACGATATGCAGGAATTCAGTTGGAAACCGGTCTTGCGCATCTTCACCTACCTGGAAGAAGAGCCCTCTTCCGCCCTTGCCCGTCAGACCCGCGCCGTGCTGCAATACATGGTCACCGACCGGGAAAATCCCAATTCCGTGCTGAATATCGTCACACGAGCGCGTGAGAATGCCCGCAGCGTACAGGATCATATCACAAAAGAGCTCTGGCAGTGTCTGAATGATTTTTATCATACGATCCGCGACGAGCATCTCGCGCGCGGACTGCACCTCGACGACCCGGTCTCCATCCTCGATATCCTGATCCGCCAGGGCCTGCTGTATTATGGGATCACGGACGTCACCATGGCGCGGGGGGAAGGCTATGCCTTTATCAATATCGGGAAATTCCTCGAACGCGGCGTTCAGTCGGCAGACATCCTCGATATCAAATTCAGCGATCTCCGCTATGACCTGACCAGCACCGATACCACCTACTGGAAATATCTCCTGCTCTCCATTTCCGGGTACGAGCTGTATCTGAAGACCTATCGCAGCGGTTTCGATGCCCGCAATGTGGTCGAGCAGATCGTATTGAACGAAGATTTCCCCCGGAGCGTGATCTATTCGATCAACCAGCTCCAGCGGTATTTCGAGCGGTTGAAAAGCGACCGTAACCGGGAGGCCTGGCGGAAGATCGATTTTATGATCGGCGGCATCCGGAGCCGGGTGAAATATTCGACGGTCGAATCCATCCTCCACCAGGGGCTTCATGCTTATCTCAACGGGGTGAAAGAAGAGCTGTATGGCGTGGGGAACGCCCTCAATCAACATTACTTCGCGTATCTTTAACCCAGCTATGCCGAGATTCAACATCCACCACGTCACAAAATACACCTATGAGGGTCCCGTCCGGGACAGCGCCAACCAGATCGTTCTTTTCCCCGTGAAAGACGGGTACCAGGAGGTCCTCAAACACGAGCTGACCATCACCGGGGAACCCAATGTCGATGTCTATAAAGATTATTATGGGAACGAGATCGGGAGTTTTACGCATGCCGAACCGCATATCTCCCTGACCGTCGATTCCCGGCTCGAGGTGATCACGAAGTCACGGCCGGCGCTGAGGGATTCCATGGAGAAAGAATCTCAATGGGCCCACCTCGAAGAAGTGCGCTGGCAGGTGCCGTACATCGATTTCCTGAAACAGGAGCAGTTTCCCTCGCTGGCCGAAGTATTGGAGAGCGTGTGCCCGGAAAAAGCCCGGGGACAAACGCCGCTCGAAGCGGCGCTCCAGCTCCGGAATTATGTCTACGATCAGTTCAAATATATAAAGGGAGTCACCAGTGTCGAGTCGACGCTTGACGAAGTGTGGAAGCTGAAGGCGGGCGTCTGCCAGGATTTTGCGCACATGCTGCTGGTCTTCCTCCGCCAGATCCAGATCCCCGCCCGCTATGTCAGCGGCTATATCTGTCCCAATCGAAACGGGATGCGGGGAGAAGGGGCGACGCATGCCTGGATCGAAGCGTATATTCCGGATAACGGCTGGGTCGGCCTCGATCCCACCAACAATTGCATTGCCGACGACCTCCATGTCCGGCTCGCTGTGGGCCGCAGTTTCTCCGACTGCTCCCCCGTAAAGGGGACCTATAAGGGAACAGCCGGCCAGAAGCTTGAAGTGGGAGTGTCGGTGTCTTATGAGAGTGGCGAGGCCACGGAGGACACGGCGACGGTGCTCGAAGCCCAGCCCTCAGCCAATGGGACGGCCCTCAATTCTTATCGCCGCTATATGGAGATGATGCAGCAGCAACAACAGTAGAGGAGGACTCTTCCGTGGGTGGCCGGTAAGTCTGGAACGGCATGTTGAGCAGCGCGCCCACCCGATTGTGCTCCGTCTCTTCAGGATGGGTGTCGATCCCAAATACGAGACCTTTTGTATCCCGGACATGGCGGTACGTTCCGAACAGCCGGTCCCAGATCGAGAAGATATTGCCATAGTTGGTGTCCGTCAGCGGCCGGCGGTAGTGGTGGTGCACTTTGTGCATGTCCGGTGACACGAGGATCCAGGCCAGGACATTGTCCAGCCCCTTTGGGAGAGAGATATTTGCGTGGTTGAATTGGGAGAAAAGCGCCGACAGCGACTGATAAAGAAAGACCAGCCAGACCGGCGCGCCGGCCACGATCACCGCAATGAGCGTGAACAATGCCCGAAGGACGCTTTCCCCGGGGTGATGCCGGTTGGCGGTGGTGGTGTCCACCCAGGTGTCGCTATGATGAACGAGGTGGAATTTCCAGAGCCATTTTACCTGGTGATGCAGCCAATGGATGAACCAGGCGCCGATCAGGTCGAGCACCAGCAGGCCGACGAGGGTAAAGGCCCAAAGGGGGAGCCGCACCACGTAGAGCAAACCCGTATGATGAACCGTGGTATAGTCTGCCGCACGGATGATCAGGGTGGCAAAGGCGAAGTTGACGATGATCGTCGTGAGCGTGAAGAATAGATTCAATCCCGCATGACGGATCCGCCGGTATCGGAACCGGAAGAGCGGAATGGCCCCTTCAATGATCCAAAAGAGAACGAGGCCCCCTGCGAGGATGAGACTTCGTTGATAAGATGGGATGTGCTGGAAATAATTGACGAGGGTTTCCATATGGCCAATGGTTCCTCGTAATTTACGAAATTTTTAGCTGTTCAGCATCAGCGGCATCACCAGCATCAGCACTTCTTCGTTCTCGTCTTCTTCGGTGGGCTTGATGATGCCGGCTTTGGTTGGCGTGGACAGTTCCATCCGTACTTCGTCGCTGTCGGTTGAGGCCAGCATTTCGATCAGGAAGCGTGCATTGAAAGCAATGGCCAGATCTTCGCCATCATACTGGCATTTCATCCTTTCCGTTCCTTCGAAGGAGAAGTCGACGTCCTGGGCGGCCAGCTGGAGCTCGCTGCCGTGGATGTTCAGGACCACCTGGTTGGTGCTTTTGTTACTAAAGATGCTGACGCGGCGCAGTGCGCTCTGGAAGTCATTGCGGCCAACCACCAGTTTATAGGGATTGTCGGCAGGGATCACCACCTTGTAGTCGGGGAAGCGGGCGTCGATCAGGCGACAACTCATCTGGGTCGTCCCATGGGTGACGAAGAGATGGTTGCTGTTATAGCTGATGGTGATCTCGTCTTCGTTTGCCGGAAGCGCGGATTTCAAAAGATTCAGCGGTTTCTTTGGGACGATGAGTGAATCGTTCTTGGGACAGGAGACGTCCTTGCGTTTGTAGCGAACCAGCCGGTGCGCATCGGTTGCAACGAATTGAAGGCCTTTTTTATCCATTTCGAAGAAGACTCCCGTCATGGCAGGCCGGAGATCGTCATTGCTGACGGCGAAAAGGGTTTTGTTGATCGCGGTGACCAGCGCGGCGGAGGTCGTCGTGAACGAGGTCGTCTCGTCGCTGGCCGGCTCCTTGGGGAAATTGTCGGGATTCTCGCCCATGACCTTGTATTTCCCGTTATCACTCGTCAGTTCAACGGCAAAGTGCTTGTCGATATTAAAGGTCAGGGGCTGGTCGGGAATATTCTTCAGGGAGTCGATAAGGATCTTGGCGGGGATACAGACCCTCCCCGTGTCCTTGGCCTCGACTTCGAGATGCACTTTCATAACGGTTTCCAGGTCGGTTGCGACAACTGTCAGCTTGTTCTTTTCCACTTCGAACAAAAAGTCTTCGAGGATAGGCAGAACCGTATTCGCGTTGATCACACCACTTATCTGTTGCAGTTGTTTCAATAAAGCCGACGAGGAAACGATAAACTTCATGGATTATATCTTTGTGGCGAAACTACTGATTTTTGCGTAATAGCCAAGAGTTTTGCCTAAACCCGTAAAATCACCGTTATCAATCAATTATGTACAAACGAACGGCCCCGTCGCCGCAGGCGACTGTCCGGCAGGACAGACTTTAGGCGTTTGCGCGAATAGGGCTATTTTTGCCGGATGCACTATTCGCGCACATTATCCTTTGAACAGGCCCTGCAAAAAGCCCGTCATTACTGCGGTTACCAGGAACGTTGCCACCGGGATGTGCAGGAAAAGCTATACTCTTTCGGTCTGCGGAAGGCGGATGTCGGGCGGGCGCTGGCGACCCTTATCGAGGAGAATTACCTGAATGAGGAGCGGTTTGCCGTCCAGTATGCAGGCGGTCATTTCCGGCTCAAATCCTGGGGCCGCGTCCGCATCCGCTACGAGCTGAAGCAAAAGCAGGTATCCGACTATTGTATAAAGAAGGCGCTGGCGACGATCGATGAAGAAGAGTATGAGCAGGCGCTGGAGAAGCTGGCCAGGGACCGGGCGGAGGCTCTCGCGGGCGAACCCAATGCCTTTATCCGGAGGCAGAAATTGCAGGATTTCCTATTGAGAAAAGGGTATGAGCCCGGCCGGATAGCCGCTGTCCTAAAATAAATGGTACATTGCAACATGTCGAATTTGACCGTAACGACCATCCAGCCGGACATTGTCTGGGAAGATAAGGCCGCCAACCTGCAGCGGCTGGAGCAAAAAATAATTTCCCTTTCCATTACGGAACCCACCGAACTCGTCATTTTACCCGAGATGTTCAGCACGGGTTTCAGCATGCGGCCCGAAAACCTTGCCGAGCCGATGGACGGCCCGACGATCAGCTGGATGAGCGATGTCGCGGCCCGGCGCAGGATTATTCTCACCGGAAGCGTCATTATCCAGGAAGAGGAGAATTATTACAACCGGCTGATCTGGATGTTGCCTACCGGGGAATACGGCTATTATGACAAGCGTCACCGGTTTGCCTTTGCCGGCGAGGACGATCACTATACGGCGGGGCATAAACGGCTTATCGGCGCCGTAAAGGGGTGGCGCATCCTCCTGCTGGTATGTTATGATCTTCGTTTCCCCGTGTGGAGCCGCCAGACCCCGGCGGAGCCCGGTGAGCCCGACCTGGAATATGACTGCATCCTTTATGTCGCCAACTGGCCCGAACGCCGGTCGCTGGCCTGGAAGACGCTGCTCCAGGCCCGGGCGATCGAGAACCAGTCCTACGTCATCGGCGTCAACCGGGTCGGAAACGATGGGAATAATATCTATCATAGCGGCGACTCCATGATCATCGATCCGCTTGGGGAAACGCTCTACCATGGACAAGGCAGGGAAGAAGTGTTTACGTACACCTTGCAGAAGGAACGGCTCACCGAGGTACGGCAGAAATTCCCTTTTTGGCGGGATGCAGATCGTTTCACAATCGAACCATAATACCATCCAATGTCAGCAACCGCATTTATCGCCCGGGAGGTCTTCACAGGCAGCGAGATCCATATGGGCAAGGCCGTTCTCGTAAAAGATGGAACAATAACGGCGGTCGTCGATGCCAAGGCGGTGCCAGCCGGGTACCGGAAAGAAGAGCTGGGCGGCTACCTGTTGGCGCCGGCCTTCCTCGATCTCCAGATCTATGGGGGCAACGGGAAGCTTTTTTCCGCCGAGCTGACCACGGAAGCCCTCGAGGCCACCTATGAATATTGTCTGCAGGGCGGATGTACGCAGTTCCAGATCACCCTGGCCACCAATTCCATCGAAAAATTCGTCCGGGGGCTGGAAGTCGCCCGGGAATATCGGAATGGGGGAGGGAAGGGGCTGTTGGGCGTACACCTGGAGGGGCCCTATATCAACCCTGCCAAAAAAGGGGCGCATATTGAAAAATTCATCAAGAAGCCGACGGTAGCGGAGATCAGACATCTCCTGCAAAAGGGAAAGGATCTTTTCCGGATGATGACCCTGGCGCCGGAGCAATGCGACCGCGACTGTATCGAGCTCCTGCTGAAGAGCGGGGTCGTCGTTTCCGCGGGTCACAGCAATGCCACCTATGACGAAGCCATCGACGGTTTTTACCAGGGCATTCCCGCAGCCACGCATCTTTTCAATGCGATGTCTCCCTTGCAGGGACGTCAGCCGGGGATGGTCGGCGCCATCTATGACAACAATGATGTGCGGTGCAGTGTCGTTTGCGACGGCGTGCATGTCGATTTCGCCTCGGTGCGCATCAGCAAGAAGGCGATGGGGCAGCGGCTTTTCTTTATCACGGATGCGGTGACCGAGGTCCAATATGGGGAATATGTGCATGTGTTCAGGGGCGACCGCTATACCCTGCCCGACGGAACCCTCTCAGGTTCTGCGCTGACGATGCTCCAATGTGTGCGCAACGGAGTAGAGAAATGCGGTATTCCCCTGCCCGAGGCGCTACGCATGGCTTCCTTATATCCCGCGACGGTGATGGGTATGCAGGAACATTGGGGGACCATTCAACCGGGCGCACGCGCCGATCTCGTCTTGCTGGGCGAAGAGTTGAATTTGCTACAGGTTATTGTCGATGGGGAACGCTGAGGCGGCTAGTTCCTGCCCGCGCTGTTATTGATCAGCTCTTTTACCCGGGCGGTCTTGAAATCCTGGCCCTTACCGATGGCTTCGACCGTCGGCAGCGCCGGCACATCGGGCAATACGCCCCGCCCATCCTTCTCGCGGCGGCGGTCGACGACGAGGCGGAACCGCGGCAGGCGGAAGCGGACCTTCGTATTCGGCAGCGTCGCATCGGGGATCATCCAGGCCGTATTTCCGTAGTAGGCTCCGCCGGTTTCCTCGCCGACGATGGTGACGTTCGATTGACCCTTTAGCGCACCCGCAAAAAGACAGGTCGCGGAGAAGGAGTTACCGCCCGTAAGGATATATACATTCCCGTCGAAGTGGTGCTCTTTGAACGGCTTGAAATAATGCCGTTCGAAATAACCAAAATGATATTTGCCGTCGCTGCGCTTTCGGCTGGCCACCAGCGAGAGCATCTCGTAAATGAACCCGTTGTTGATATACCGGTCGTAGGGACTATGCCGGCGGACGGTGTACAGGGAGTCCGCGACCTTGAATTTTTTGTTGATCAGGTAGCGGGTGAGCCGCGTCGAAAGCGAGGCTTCGCCGCCGCCGTTACTCCGCACGTCGACGACAAGATTCTTGACGTTCCGGTCTTTCATCTGTTGGAAGCTGCGCCGGAAGAAACCTCGCAGGTGATACCCGTGCTCGAAGGTGTTCAACGTAAGGAAGGCTGTGCTGCCGGCGCTGTCAATGGTGAAGCTGCGCGTGAGCAGCAGCTCCCGTTTCTTCCGGTCTCTGCGTGTCAGCGGCCGGGTCCTTTGTGCCGGGCCTTTTTCCCGCTGGCCGGTACCGGGCAACAGCGTTCTGCCGAGGCTTCGGCGTTGAGTATCGGCGCGGGGATCGTAGATGGGAATGCGGATATCCCTGACGATCCCGCCGGGGTCCCTATAGGCAATGTCGAAGGAGTCGGTATAGCCGAAGACGTCCTTATACCAGGAACTGAAATGAAGACCGGTGCTGAGGTACTGGTATTTTCCCGTTTGGTTGAGGCCGTCGGTGACGATATAGTTGAATAGCGTATCGGTCAACTGCTGGGCCGTCCGTCCGTCGATACTCATGATCTGCGTGCCCCGGCGCAGGATCGTATCCCTGCGGTTGAGGTTGGCCGCGACGACCATCGTGTCGCTCCAGAACTTCAGCACCAGCGGGAACTGGCGGAGCCTCGCCGTGTCCAGGTAATGAGCGTAGGCTTTGGAGGCGCGGACGGAGGTGTGGCCGCAGTCGACCTTGGCGATGACATAGCTCAGGACCGTGCGGAACTGCGGTTCGGTCATCGAGTCCCTGATGGCTGCATATCCTTCGTCGAAGTAGGCCGACATGCTGTCTTTGGGAGTATACCAGTACAGGCTGGGGTGCCAGGCTTCGAGGAGGTGCCGGAAGACCATATAATCCTTTTGCAGTTCAGCAGGCGCATATTTCCTGTCCGGACGGAATCCTTTTTCCGAGGTCCCGCAGGCGAAGAGGAAGCACGCTGACAACAGCAGCAAGGAAGTATGGAATCGGTTCATTCGGTCACTCATTTGGCGGCAAAGGCGTTCCACCCCTGTGCGGTGATATCGAAGGTGTTGCCCCCCTTGGTAATGATCTTTCTTCCCTGTTCGGGCTCTGTCATATAACCGATGACGCTGATCTGTTCGTTCAACACCAGCTTTTCATAGTCCTGTTGGGGAATGGTGAATAAAAGTTCGTAATCTTCGCCGCCACTGAGCGCGCAGGCTGTGGGATCCAATTCAAATTTAAAAGCGGCGTTGCGCGTCTCTTCCGCGATGGGGATCTTGTCTTCATACAACACGCAGCCTAACTCGCTTTGCCGGCAGATATGCAGTATCTCGGAGCTCAGTCCGTCGCTGATGTCCATCATGGCGGTAGGGACGATATCCGACTGCTGGAAGAATTCGATGATATCTTTGCGTGCTTCGGGCTTCAGGAGCCGGCCGATGACATATTTCTCGTTCTCCAGGTCGGCTTTTACCCCCGGGCTTTCGAGGAAGATCTTTTTCTCGCGCTCCAGCAGGATCAGGCCCAGGTAAGCGGCGCCCAGGTCCCCCGAGCAGCAGATCAGGTCCCCCTTTTTGGCGGTGCTGCGTTTGACGAATTGGTCCGGGGCCACTTCGCCGATAGCCGTGACCGAAATGACAAAGCCTTTTTTGGAGCTGGCCGTGTCGCCGCCGACCAGGTCGACCCCATAGGCTTCGCAGGCGGCATAGACCCCTTCATAGAACTCGTCGAGGGCCTCGAGGCTGAAGCGGTTGCTGATGCCGATACTGAGGGTGATCTGCGTGGGTGTGGCATTCATCGCATAGACGTCGCTGAGATTGACGACGACGGATTTGTACCCCAAATGCCGCAAAGGGGTATACATCAGGTCGAAGTGGACTTCCTCAAGGAGCAGGTCGGTGGTGATTACCGTCTGCCGGCCAAAATGGTCAATGACGGCGGCGTCATCTCCAACCCCGACCAGGGTGGAAGCGTTCTTTATCTCTATATTCGCCGTAAGGCGGTCGATCAATCCAAACTCTCCCAGGGAAGAGATCTCGGTCCTGTTTTCGCTCATAATTTTTTATTTTGTCAGAACGGCATGTCGCCCGTTCACCACGTCGACGAGCTCGTCATGGATCTTGCCGTTGGTGGCAATGATATGGGGCTGATAAGGGGAGTAATGGGCGCCGGCAAAGTCCGAGACGCGGCCGCCGGCCTCTTCCACGATCAGGAAACCCGCCGCGCTATCCCATGCCGACAACTTGTGCTCATAGAACCCGTCGAAGCGGCCAGAGGCTACCCAGCAGAGGTCCATGGCTGCCGAACCCAGCCGCCGGACCGGAACGCCGCCACGGATCAACCGGGAGAACACCTCCAGCGGGCCATTGGGCTGGTCCAGGTAGGTATACGGGAAGCCGGTGACGAGGCAGGACTTAGCCACGCTGGTTTCGCCGCTGACCGTGATCTTTTTGTCGTTCAGCGTAGCCCCATAGCCTCGCTGCCCAAAGAAGAACTCGTTGATAAAAGGGTTGTAGACGGCGCCCAGGATCATCTCCCCGTCCTGCTCGACGGCGATCGACACGCAGCAGAGCGGAAGGCCATGTGCGAAATTTACGGTGCCGTCGATAGGGTCGATGATCCACTTATAATTCGAATCCATGACGATCTCTCCCGCCTCTTCGCTGAGGATGTAGTGACCGGGATAATCGGTCTTGATCACTTCAAAGATCGCTTTTTCCGAAGCGTGATCTGCTTCCGTAACCAGGTTATTAACGCCTTCCTTATTGGATATCAGAAATTCTCCCTGAAAATACCGCTGCATTACGGCAGCACCGGCTTCGGCCGCCTTTATGAGTGTTGATTTTAGCATGGCGCAAAGATAGGCGAGCTAAGCTCACCTAATGCGGAAAGATATTGATTCAGGATGCCGGTGTTGAGATGATAGCTGTAGTTGCGACCTTCTTTTTCGCCGTCGATCAGCCCGGCTTCGACCAGGATCTTTACGTGATGAGAAATAGAAGGCTGTGCGAGACCGACCACGTCATGCAATCCGGAACATTCGCCGCAGCCGCCTTTGCCGGCGATGTAGTGAAGGATCTTGAGGCGGTTGCTGTCTCCGAGGGCCTTGGATATCTTTTCGATCTGCTTGAGGGGTAATGTTGAGGTCATCTCATTCTATTGACAAATGCAAATGTATCAATTTTTCGGTATATATTGGCAAAAAACACTTATTTGCGCCAATGAAGTTGACTGTGATCATCGTCAATTACCGGGTCCGGTACTTCCTCGAGCTTTGCCTGCACTCCGTAGAGAAGGCGGTCAGGGGAGTGGAGGCCGAGATCGTCGTCGTGGACAACCGCTCCGCCGACGAGAGCCTCGGGTATCTCCGGCCGCGGTTTCCGGGGGTGCGGTTTGTGGCCAATGCCGAGAACATTGGGTTTGGCCGGGCCAATAACCTGGCGCTGGAGCAGGCCCGGGGGGAGTATGTCCTCTTTCTCAATCCTGACACCATTCTTCCGGAAGACTGTGTGGATCAGTGTCTTGCCTTCCTGTCGTCGACTCCGGGCATCGGCGGGTTGGGTCTGCGGATGATCGATGGAGGCGGACATTTTCTAAAAGAATCAAGGCGGGGATTCCCGACGCCCTGGATCGGTTTTTGCCGGCTGAGTGGTCTTTCGAGCCTCTTCCCGCGAAGCCGGTACTTCTCGGGTTATTATCTTGGACACCTTCCCGCCGACCGGGCGCATCCCGCACCGGTTCTTTCGGGCGCCTGCTTATGGGTGAGCCGGGCGGTGCTCGAGAAGACGGGCTATTTCGATCCCCGGTTCTTCCTGTATGCCGAGGACATCGATCTGAGCTACCGGATCGAACAGGCGGGGTTTACCAACTATTATACGCCTGCGGTGACGATTGTGCATTTCAAAGGCGAGAGCACCAGGAAGGATATCCGCTATGTCCGGCAGTTCTACCGGGCCATGCGGCAGTTCCGGCGGAAGCATTTCAATAAGGGGTTGCCGGCCCTTTTCGACTGGGGCATCCAGGCGGCTATCCGGTTGCGTTCGGTGCTGGCTGTGGTTGACGGGTTGCTGCGGCGGCGAGAGGAGCGGCCGGTGGGTGGCCGCGTTTTTGTTGAGGGAGATGCTACGGAGGTCTCACGGGTGAAAGGGCTGATCGGCGACCGGCGGATGATTGTGGATACGGTTGCGGAGGCGGACGAGCTGCTGCTTTGCGAGGGAGCGACGTATTCTTTTCGGAGGTGTATCGTCCGATTGGAAGAGGAGGGTCGGACGGGCAAGCGAAGGGTACTGTTTTGTGCGGCGGGAAGCGGAGCGATAGTGGGAAGTTCCGATCGGAAAGATCGGGGTGAGGCGATCGAACTATAGCGGCAATTCGCTATCCACCAGCAGGGTTTCCAGGCGGCGACGGGTATAGAGCAAGCCACCGAGCAGACCTACCGTCCAGAAGAAGACCACTGCATAGGCGAGACCTTCGTCCGGCTCATAGCGTTGGAGCAGGATGTCGAGCTGCCGGGCAACAAATTGGTGCACCCACATGGGGAGGAACAGGAACAGGGGAAAATAGATGAATTTGGCCCCCCAGCTCGGAAGGAGCGTAAATATCTTCACCAGCGGCGGGATAGTGATCACCAGCATGATCAACAGGCCGAGAGTGGCGAAGAGGTGATGATAGATGCCGTCATAATGGGAGAAGAGTAGCTTTAGTCCATTGGTCAGGTCGCCGCCGCCCGAAAAGGCCGCTATCAGCATGGCCATGGGTTGGGCCGCCAGAACGAGGTTGCAGCCCAACGATTGATCGGCCAGGCTTTCCCGGTTGCCCATCTTTATCCACCCGATCCAGATGGCCACGAAATTGACCAATGGACCCGCAAGGGTGGCCAGGGCCCGCTGGCCGTTGGAGACGGATAGGATGCCGCCGATCTGCCATCGATCGAATCCGCGCGGACCCCAGCTCCCGCTGACGAGGGCGGCGACCGCTGCGTGAAGCCAGTCATGGAGTTCCATTATAAAGAAATTCAGGCAAAAGAAGGAAAGGATATAAATCGGGGTCAGTTTCAGCTTCATTAAATAAATGTAACAAAAATATCATCCAAAACGTTAATTTCGCCGCATACCAAATGACAAGGGTTTCTTAATGGCGCTGATTGAAATTCAACTACCTAAATCTTTGGCTAAAGCTTTGCGGCTGCCCCAGAAATCTCCCCGGCGGCAGCAGTTGAAGGTATTACTGAAACTTCTAAAAAAGGCGAGGTTCACCGAGTTCGGTCAACAGTACCGGTTTGATGAGATCCTGCTAAGCCGTCATCCGGGGAAGAAATTCCAGGAGATGGTGCCAACGTTTGACTACAATACGATCCATGCCGCGTGGTGGAATCAAACCCTCGAAGGCAAAGCAGACGTATGCTGGCCTGGGAAGATCAAGTACTATGCGCTGTCTTCCGGCACTTCGGAGGCCGGCAGCAAATATATTCCCATCACGAATGATATGTTGCGGGGCAACCGCATCGTGATGATCAAGCAGTTGCTCACATTGCGTAACTACCGGGATATCCCCGTGAAGAGTCTCGGCAAGGGCTGGCTGATGATCGGCGGAAGCACCAGTCTTCAAAAGGGCGCGGGATATTATTCGGGCGACCTCAGCGGGATTACCGCGCGGAGGGTCCCGTTCTGGTTCCAGCCGTTTTACAAGCCCGGGAGGAAGATCGCGCGTACGCAGGACTGGACCAAGAAGCTGGAAGAGGTCGTGCGGCTGGCGCCCCAGTGGGATATCGGTTTTCTCGTCGGGGTGCCGGGCTGGATCCAGCTCTGCATGGAAAAAATCATCGAGAAGTATAACCTGAACAATATCCACGAGATCTGGCCCAACCTGGGCTTTTTCGTGCATGGCGGCGTAAGCTTCGAACCGTATCGCAAGGGTTTTGAGAAATTGCTGGGCAAGCCGATCACCTATATCGAGACCTACCTGGCTTCCGAGGGCTTTATCGCCTACCAGGATGTCCAGTATGCAAAGGGGATGAAGCTGGTGACCAACCAGCACATCTATCTCGAGTTCGTTCCTTTCGACAATAATAATTTCGACGCCGACGGAAATCTCATGGCGAACCCGGAAGCGTATATGATCCATGAGGTGGAGGAGGGGAAGGACTATGCCCTGCTGCTGAGCACCAGTGCCGGCGCCTGGCGGTACCTGATTGGGGATACGGTCCGTTTTGTGGACAAGGAGCGCTGCGAGATCATCATCACCGGGAGGACGAAGCATTTCCTGAGTCTTGTCGGCGAACATCTCAGCGTGGACAATATGAACAAGGCCATCCAGCTGGTAATGGACGAGATGAACATCACCGTGCGTGAATTTGCGGTCGCCGGGGTTCCGCATGGTCTCTTTTTTGCACACCAATGGTGGTTGGCCAGCAACGACCCGGTGGATGAACAGCTTATCCGGCAGAAGATCGACGGCAAGCTCAAGGAGCTGAACGATGACTATGCGGTGGAAAGAGACAGCGCGCTGAAGGATATCTATGTAAAAGTGCTGCCGGAGGAAAAGTTCATGGAGTTCATGCGCCTGAAAGGAAAGATCGGCGGTCAACATAAATTTCCCCGGGTATTAAAGGGAAAGATGTTGCTGGATTGGCAAAAATTTCTTGAGACGGGAAGCGTTTAGATTAATCAGTAAAACATGCTGAAGGCCGTTTTAACAGGACTAACCCTGGGGTTCGCACTTGCCTTATCGGTAGGGCCGATCATTTTTACCATTATCAAGCAAAGCCTCGACAACGGCCATAAGGGCGGTTTCAGCTTTGTCGCGGGGGTATGGATCAGCGATATCCTCCTCGTGGTCCTTAGCAACACCCTCACGGCGGTCGTTTCCTCCCTCGATGAACACAAGAAAGTGGTAGGCGCGCTGGGCGGCAGTTTTCTTATCCTCATGGGCCTGTACTTTGCCTTCTTCAAAAAGGTGACGCTTGCCAAGGAGGCGGACGGGCCACAGGCGCGTTTCCGAAAACGGGATATGGCCCGGATCTTTGCCTCGGGCTTTATCATCAATACCCTGAATCCCGGCGTCATTTTCTTCTGGTTGGGGAATACGACGCTGATGGCTGCCCGGTTTACCCTGAATGAGCGCATTTTGGTTTTTTCCGTTTGTCTGTTTGTCAATATGGGTGCGGATGTGTTGAAGGTGATGATGGCGGATAAGTTGCGGAGCCGGCTGACGGTAAAAATGCTCTCCATCATCAATAAGATCGCCGGAGCCTTGTTGGTTATCTTTGGTGTTGCGCTGGCTTACGATGTTCTGTTTCTGCATCGGATAAGTACGCATTAACATATCACTTGCAAATGGTCTTTGTATGTTTACCGTTATGCGCAAGATCGTAATACTCCTTCTCTGTACAATTCCCTTCCTGAGCCGGGCGCAAAACGATGTGCTGGTACTTACCAGGCGCGGCATGCATGTCCGGGCGTTCACGGTGGGCGATAACATCAGCTTTGAAACCGTATATGGACAATGGTTCACCGGCGACATCAGCGATCTTCGCCGGGATACCGTTTACATCAATGGACAGGCATTTAGTTATAAAGAGATCGACGCGATCAAACGGGATAGGAACGGGCTTAACAAATGGACCGGGTATAGCAATCGCGGCACCGGCATCCTGCTGACCGCGGCGGGAGCGGGGCTGTTCGCGATCGGCGCATTTAATGGCGCCCGGCGCGGCGATAAGGCGAAGGAATGGTATACGACATCCGGGTATATTGTGGGCGGGGCGCTTATTGCCACCGGCGTGTATTTGATCGCCAGCGTCAAGAAATATTACCGGCTCGGCGGGAGATACAAGCTGCAATATTTGCAGATAGGGCGGCGCTAGGGTATATTGCAGCATGGCCATCAACACAAAAGGATTGATCCCCCGCGCATGGAGAATCTTTAAGCGCGTTGTTCTCTTCCTTTTCATTTTCCACCTTTTTTATCTGCTGTTACTGAAGTGGGTCGATCCGCCGATCACGCTGACACAGCTTGGTAGCCTGTTCAGGGGCGAGGGGTTGAAAAGGACCTACGTGTCGATGAAGGACATCTCGCCTTATGCAAAGCTGGCGGTTATCTGTTCCGAGGACCAGCTTTTTCCCGATCATGACGGTTTTGATTTCAAATCCATCGAAAAAGCAATGAAGCATAACCAGAAGAGCAAGTCGTTGCATGGCGCCAGCACGATCAGCCAGCAGGTGGCCAAGAACGTCTTCCTCTGGCAGGGAAGGAGCTGGTTTCGCAAGGCGATGGAAGCCTATTTTACCTTTATGATCGAATGGATGTGGGGGAAGAAGCGCATCCTCGAACTCTATCTCAACATCAGCGAAATGGGGAAGGGCGTATATGGGATCGAAGCGGCGGCCCATACCGACTACAATAAGTCTGCCCGTAACCTGACCCGGATCGAGGCGGCCCGCATTGCCGCCTCGCTGCCCAATCCGAAAGTGTATACAGTCAAGCCGCTGTCCAGTCATGTCGCCGGCCGCAGTGCGTGGATCGTCGGTCAGATGGGCGTGCTCCAGAATGATCCCGATATCCAGAAGTTATTGCAATAATCGCCCGACCGCGGTAATTCCGGCGGCCACGCGGGCCTCACCTTCACCGCCGATCTCTATCCAGGGGGTCGATTGATTGATAAGGCAGTCCCGGTAGATGTGAAACAACCGGTCGCGGGATTCTAGATCGGGATATTCGCGTAAGGGATCGCTTGTCCAGGGCAGGTCTGTCCGGCAGAGGAGATAGCCGTCATAATGCCGCTGAGCGATCTGGTCGAGGATCCAGGGATCGCAGTGGCCGAAAACAAACTCACTCCAGACCTTCATCACGTACATATCGGTGTCGATAAAGAGGTATTGGTGGCCGGCCGCGTTGGCCGCGGCGGTCTGGCGATCTTCAAGGGCCAGCTGACCCCGGGCAATGGCCGTCAGGTCTTCGGGTTTATACCGGGTGCCTTTTTGTAAGAGATATTCCCGCGCATATTCGGGTACGTAGCCTGTTTGATAATGGCGGGCGAGTGCTTCGCACAGAGAGGACTTTCCGGTGGATTCCGGGCCAATAATGACGATCTTTTTAAGGGGGGGCGGCATTATTCCGCTTCGGCGACGACCTCCTTTACCTCGGGGATCATCCGCTTCATCATGCTTTCGATGCCGGCCTTCAGCGTGATCATGGAGGAGGGGCAACCCGAGCAGGAACCCTGCAGCATGAGGTTGACGACGCCTTCATTGTAGCTCTTGAACTGGATGGCGCCACCGTCCATTTCCACGGCGGGCTTTACATAGTTCTCGAGCAGCTCTTTGATCCGTTTTACGACATCGTCGTCATCGGCGTCGATGGTGTTGCCTTCGGATTTTGTGACGACAACCTCCTCTTCGTTGATGACGGGCTTTCCTTCTTCGAGGTATTCTTTCAGGAACTGGCGGATGGCGGGGATGACATCGTCCCAGTCGGTATCGGCGGTCTTCGTCAGGGTGACAAAGTTGCTGGCGATAAAAACGCTTTTGATAAAGGGGAACCCAAACAGCTCGATCGCCAGGGGAGAGGGTTTGGCGGATTCGACGTCCGGGAAATCGATGATCTTGCCGGGGTACAAAAGCTTGTTGGCCACGAACTTCATCGTTTCCGGATTCGGGGTCATTTCGGTATAGATGCTGATCACCGGGTTGCCTGTTTTTATCATAAAAACGCGATTTTTTGAATGCCGGGATGCCCGGCAATTGAGAATCGCCCATCCCGCATTCCGCGGATGATGGGCCTTCGGCCAAATCGCCTGCGGCGATTTCTGAGGGCAAAGTTACTAAATCCTCAGGACTGCCCGCTAGTGAGATTGGGAAATAATGGGCGGCGGCTTAGGCGGTAATTCTGGAGATGGGCGGCGACGATTGCCAGGACCGCGAAGGGGAGGATCGCCAATTCGTAGCTATGCCATATCTGTTTGGCTATCAAAAGGATCATCCCCGCGCCAAAAAGCAATAAAGGGATCGGCCGCCGGTGATGCCGGCGGAAACCATGCCAGAGCGCGCGCGTGCCGATGGCAAGGGCCAGGGCGATCATACCGTATTCAAAAACTGCGTTGTGAATGATATTCACCCCGAATAAGGGAAGGCTGGCCATGGCCAGCGGGAGGATCGCGCAGTGGATCGCGCAAAGAACCGAGGTTGTAACCCCGAGCGCATCCCAATTGATCTTTGAGAACATATCGCCAAAATTAGCACTCTTGCAACAATGTTGCAAATAATTTTGCGAGAACAATGTTAACTTTGTCGCATCATGAAAAAGAAGAAAGTCCTCTTCATCGTCGGGTTCTTTATACTCCTGTTCGTCGGTTTTTATTTTGCGCTGGGACAGATCATCCCGGGCTTCGGGGAGCCGGTCCTGCCCGTATTGAGCAATGTACCCTCATTTTCCTTTAATGATCAGGAGGGCAAGCCTGTGACTGAAAAGGATCTTGCCGGTAAGGTCTACGTCGCCGAATATTTCTTTACCACCTGCCGTGGTATTTGTCCGAAGCTGAACACGAATATGAAGGATATCGCCCGCGACTTCGCCGGGGAGTCCAATTTCCGCATCCTTTCCTACACGGTCGATCCGGAGACGGACAGCGTGGCGCGAATGAAGGTCTATGCAGATTCGTTGGGGGCAGATCCGAAAAAATGGTTCTTCCTGACGGGCCGCAAGGATAGTCTTTATCACCTCGCCCGCTCGGGCTATCTGTTGGACGACCCGAAGAACAATGCGACAAATATCAATGAGCAGTTCCTGCACACCCAGTTCCTGGCGTTGGTCGACAAGGGGGGAAGGGTGAGGAAGATCTATGATGGACTGAAGAAAGACGAGCTGGCCGACATGGAAAAGGACATCCGCATCCTGCTGAAGGAAAAGACGGAGGCTCCGCGTTTTGCAAATGGCTTATTTAACAATAACCCCGGTTGACCAACATATGGAAACGGAAAAGAAAGTTGAAGAGATCCTGAAGAAAAATCACTTGAGCATCACCGGTGGCCGGCGGAAGATCCTGGAGCTCTTCCTTCAGGGGGATGGCGCGTTATCGCACAGCGATATCGAAAAGAAGGCCGGCGAGAAGTTCGACCGGGTAACGGTATATCGTACCCTACAAACCTTCCTTGAAAAGGGAGTGATCCACAGCATTCCGACCGCGGACAATTCCATACGGTATGCGTTATGCAAGGATGATTGCTCGGGTGGACATCACCGCGACGATCATGTGCATTTCATCTGTAACAGCTGCGGCAATACGGTTTGTCTTGAGGATGTGGCGGTGCCGGAGATAAAGCTACCGCGCGGATATCTCAGCGAACAGGTGGAGATGCTGGTCAGCGGTGTGTGTAAGAGTTGTAACAAATAATTCCTGAAAGAGAAAGCCCCGATGTAGAAACACCGGGACTTTTGGTTAAGGCTCTGATTAGTAGCTTCTTTATGTAGACTATTACATTTTTCGAATCGGTACTTGCAAATATAGCCGGAAAAAAGCATACGAACAAGCGAACTAAGTACTACTTTCCGGGTATTTTTTTAATTTTTTTTTCGCGCTTTTATTAGTTACGTGCTTCTTGCAAATTCTGCGATTCTATCGCTTCCATTTCTTCGCTTACAAAAGCCATGAGGCGTTTAATGTGGTCTTTCGAGAAATCGAATTTCAGACCCGCGGCAGCGTATAGTTCCGGAAGAGTGCGCGTTCCCCCGAGGCTAAGGGCATTTACATAATTACTTAATGCCTTCTCTTTGTTATTCTTATACTGCATCCAAAGCCCGATGGCGCCGAGCTGTGCAATGCCGTATTCGATGTAATAGAATGGCACTTCGAACAGGTGGAGTTGTTTCTGCCAGCCATATTCGCGGTAGTGTTCCAATCCGGTCCAGTCCACCGATTTGGAAGAGAACTCATCCAGAATACGCATCCAGTTCGCCTTTCTTTCCTCAAGCGTATGGTTGGGATTCTCGTACACCCAATGTTGAAATTTATCAATAGTTGCGATCCAAGGGAAGATCGAGATCACACGCTCCAGCTGGTGTTCCCTGGCCCGTGCTAAATCGTTTTTATCTGTAAAGAATAATTCCCAATGATCCATGCTAAACAACTCCATCGACATGCTGGCCACCTCGGCGATCTCCATCGGGTATTCCTTGAAGGCGCTGAGTTTTAGCGGATGGGAGAGGAAGGAATGGATGGCATGGCCGCCTTCGTGGACCATCGTCGTCAGGTCGCCCATCTGGCCCGAGGCGTTCATAAAAATAAAGGGGGCCCCGGTCTCTGCTAACGGACAATTGTAGCCGCCTGGCGCCTTGCCTTTCCGGCTTTCCAGGTCAAACCGGCCCATCTCCTGCATAGTCCGCAGACAATCCCCGAAAAAAGGATTTAGCTGGTCGAAGCACGCTGTCGTCTTCGTCAGCAGGTCTTTGCCGTTGGTAAAGGGGCGGAGTGGTTCGGTTCCTTCGGGCTCGGCTTCCCCGTCCCAGGGGCGCAGGGTATCCAATCCGAGCTTTTTGCGCTTCTTCTCATTGATCCGGCTGACCAGCGGAACGACATATTCCTTCACTGCTTCATGGAAGCGGAAGCAGTCTTCTTTGGTATAGTCGAAGCGCCCCAGCTCCTGGAATTTGAAATCCCGGAAATTGGGGAAGCCGGCATTTTTGCCCATTTTGTCGCGGATGGCTATCAATTTGGTATACAGGTCATTCAAAGCGTCCTTATCCTGCAGCCGGCGGTCCTGCATCTTCCTGTAAACGCTTTCGCGAAGCGTGCGGTCGGGGTTTTCCAGGAATTTCGAGGCCTGCTGAAGCGTATATTCCTGGCCGTTAACCTCGACGGTCATTTTGCCGGAAATGACGCCATACTGCTGGCCGAGCACGCTGGACTCCGCATACAGGGGGATATTCTCATCCCGGAACAGCTCAATGCGCTTTTGAACGCCCCGGAGATAGGTAAAATATTCCTTTTGATCCAGCTCCTGCGTATGCGGGTTTTCCACGAGCCGCCGGTTGAGGCGGTCGGCAAAGGGCTGGATCTTCGGCTGGATCTCGAGGCAGAAATAATTGAAGGCTTCTTCAAGCGATTTGTTCTCGGTATCGCAGGTCATCCGGATCTGCCGCCAGCAGGCGTCCTCGCTGACGACGGCTTCCAACTCGCTCATGTCGATCAGCCATTTCTCCAGCTGTGCGCGTGTATCGAGCGGTCTGTCTACGAGGTCCTGGAAATAGGGCTCCAGGCTTGTCCAGTCGGTCAACACATAGTCCGCGGGCAGGAAGTGCCGCTGCGGTTTCTCAAGATTTGCGGTAAGCATTTTGAATTACTTTTTCTTTTTGGCTGCTGTCTTTTTTGGCTTCTCCTCCTCTTCTCCTTTCTCTTTGGCGACGGCCTCGGCTTTTTTCTTCGGCGCCGCCTTCTTTGCTTTTGGCTTTTCTTCGGCAGGCTCCTCTTTCTTTTCTTTCACAGGTTGCGATTCTTTTGCAGCCTTTGTCGCTTTTTTTGCAGGTGCCGGTTTTTCTTCCGGCGCCGCTACTTCGGCCGGTGCGGCCTCTTCGGTCGCTTCTTCCTCCGGCTCGGTCAGCTTGATCTCTATATTGTTCGATTTCAGTACGGCGAACCACTTGACCATCTTCTTCAGGTCGCTGCTGTAGACGCGGCTAAAATCCAGATCGGGATATACCTTCGTGAAATAGGCCTTGAGGGACGCATTGTCCTTTTCATCGGGCAGCTTCTCGGAGCTGGCTTCCATGGCCTTCAGCACATCGACCAGGTTGACATTGTCCCGGACGGTATAGACTTCGATACTCTCCAGATGCGAAAAATTATGACTGCGGCTGGCGACAAACCTTGTGCTTTTATCGTCCAGCGAACGGACGATGGCGCCATCGGACTTGCTGCTAAGCAATTCGTACAAACCCGGCATCCCGGTAACTGCAATGATCTTGTTATATTCCATATTCTATTTTTCGAAGGACCTGCAAGTTACTATTTACGGCTCATTTGCAGACAATTTTTTTCGCTGCAAAGCCGTGTCAGAAGCCGCTGGAAGCGGCCTGGCCCATGGCTTGTTCGATCCCGTTCCGCATCGTTTCATAGTCCGCATACCCCCGGGTCAGCAGGTAGAATTTCGAGTCGCTGACCTGTAGAAATACGGTGGGGAAACCATTCACCTTCAATTGCCGTACCAGGGCAAATTCATCATACGCTTTTTCTTTATAAGCGGGGTGATGGAGCTTTCCATAGAATTCCTTTTCGGGGATGCGGTATTTTTCCGTCAGGTGCCGGTAGGCTTCGTCGTCGGTGAGATCCCGGCCTTCGTAATGCAGGGCGTATTGCAGCTCGCCGGCAAAGAGCACGGGCTGGTCGGGATAATAGTCTTTGAAGACGCAAAGGGCGATGGCCGGCTTCTCGGAGCTGGGATACCAATCGCTTTCATCCGGGTTGTTGATATGCCAGACCCAGTCCTGGCCAAAGCGCACACCCGTACGTTCTTCGACGACGGGATACGCGGATCGGATATAGTCCGCCATGATTCCAATGTGCCGTGGTTTTTCCGGCAGGATCATGCCTCCCGAGAGCACTTCGAAGGCCAGTCTGTCGCGATATTCTTCATAGATGCGCCGGATCACGGGGCTAAACCCGTAGCACCAACCGCAATACGCATCATAACAATAGTAGATAGTCATTGGGCATAAAAAATTTGCGGGGGCTTAAGCCCCCGCAAATTTAGTTTATTTAGTGTCGTCCCGGCCGGCTGCTACCGCCTCCGCCGGAAGGCCGCGAACCGCCGCCTCCACCCGAGGGCCGGCTGAAGCCGCCGCCGCTTGGCCGGCTGAATCCACCCCCGCCGCCGAAACCACGGGATTGCTGGAAGTTCTGCTGCCGCGTGAAGCCACGGTCGCGCATCTGCTGCTGCCGGTTGAGATTCTGCTGGACGCCGGGATTGTTACGAACCGGCTGCCATGAGTTGTTGCTGCGCTGCTGCCACTGATTCGTGGTGGGGTTGCGCTGGTAGACATTACCACTGCGATCGGAGAAGACATTATTGGAAGCTCCCGGTCTTGCAAAGCCTCCGGGTCTTCCGCCTTGCGGGCCTGCCGGTCTGCCGCCGTTGTTGAATCCGTTGTTGAATGCCCCGGGTCTTCCCGCAGCCGGTGCGCCAGGCCTGCTGAACGTCGCGCCCCTGCCGATCGTGGACCGGTTGTAGAACGTATGGTTATCCCGGGTGACCACCCCGCCGCGGCCGGCGTAGATGTTCGTGTGATAGTTGTTGACGTAAACATTCCGGTTGCGATAGAAATTCGAGCCATAGAAACCATGGCTCCTATACCGGTTCCAGGCGTAGACCGGGCGATAGACGTGGGGACCCCACCAGCCGCCGCCGGCCCAACCGCCCCAGCCACCGTGGAAGCCGAGACCGAAGTGGAACCAGCCAAATCCGTAGCCATAACCAAGGGTCCAGCCGGCCCAGGGGTTATAGCATACGTTGAAACCCCAGGTCCAGGGCCGCGGGTAGTAGAACCCGTTGTACCAGGGATCATAGTAGAAGCCGGTACCATAGACTACCGTAGGTCCGTAGATATAGGTGTTGAGGTAACCGGGGGTATAGCCCATATATACGTAGTCGGGAGTGACGTCGTAGATATAGACATACTTCGTGTTATACAAGGGAGAAGAAGGCGGGATGCGATCCACTTCGTCAGGACGTTCAGTGGCCACCGTCCAGGGTCCGTTCGGACTGGGAGCCTGGAACCATACGCCGTTGTCCACGGTGTAGTAGATGCCATGATCGAGGATGACGGAAGAGGAAGTGTTTGTCCCGTATTGCATGTCCGTTCCCTGTAAAGGGGAGAACTGCGGTTCTCCGTTATAGTTGACCGAGGTGCTGGCCGAGTTCCGGTCCACCTTGGCCGTCTGCGGAACCTGTGCATCCATGATGGCCTCGCGGGCGGCATCGGTGCCGGCGACACTGGCCAGTACGTTATCCTTGGGGCTGCCCTCGGGGATCTTCGCGAAGTCAGCGGGCAGTGAGTTGCTGGCGACATAGTGCCAGCCGCCGGTCAGCGAACCGGAGGAATACCAGCGACCGGCAATGAGCACGAAATACTTGCCCGAGCCGCCGTCCTGGAAGAGATCATTGGAGGAGTTGCTGGCATAAGAAAGGTTTGTTCCGGGAATTGCCGTGAAATTGGGTTTCCCGTCGGTCTGGATCAGCTCCGCCGGCGATGTGCTGACGATGATGTCCGACACCCTGGAATCTTGCGCTGCCGATGCGGAGTCGATATAACCCGCATTGCTGCTGTTGGCATTGTCGACGGCATTCTTCACCTGGTCCAGTTCCGAAGGAACGCTGCCGGCCGGGCTGTAGGGACCCGTAGCCGATTGCGCCTGGTACCAGCGCTTTCCGCCATAGAGGTAGAAACCACCGTTGTTGGCCTTGACGATGGTAAAGGGAGTGTTGACCACGACGTCGAGATTCCAGTCTTTATTTTGCTGCAGCTTGGGCTGACCGTCGATCATCACGAGCAGGGCGGGCTTGTCGCTGTAGATGATCCGGGGCGCCGTCGTATTCAGGTCTTTGGACAATTTCTTTTGCTCCGTGTTCATATCCAGCCCTGAGAGCAGCTCATCCAGCGAGAGATCGCCGGCGGCCGAAGGCAGGTTCGTTTCCAGCGCCGTTTTCAGGCTGCTGATAAAGTTTTCGTCGGTCTGACCGGGGAACTTGACATTGGGGACCTTGACAGACTGGATGATGACCCGGCGGTTATCCCTGTCGGTCTCTACGTTGGCAACCGACCAAAACGTACCGAAGACGGGATCCTTGCCGGCGGCAGTAACGGAAATGGCCCAGCGGGATTTGAGGACGTTGTCCGTAAAGGCTTCCGGCTGGGGTTCATAGATCTTGATGACCGTACCGTCATCGGTAGTAAAGCTTCTCGGCCAGTCCTGCTGTTGTTGCTGCTGGGCCGGTGGGGGCCCGTCCTCCTGTGCGCGGGCGCTGCCAGTGAGAACAACGGCGGCAAGCAGTACGGAGAGTATAGTACGAATGCTTCTCATATGTTATGTATATTAAAGATGTTTGTATATAGACTATCGCGAGGCCCCAAAGTTTGCTATTGATTACAAATAACATGTTAAAAAATAGCGCTCACTTTTTAATGTCGGCCGGCGCCGGACGCCCGGCCCTCTAATGGGCTTCCAGCCAGTTGATTCCGGAGCCCATTTCCGCGATCGCCGGAACCTCCTGGGGCAGGGGAAGGGCAGTTTGCATACAACGCATGATAATCGGTTTAATTATCTCAAGCTCAGTTTTATGCGCGTCGAACACCAGTTCGTCATGCACCTGCAGGAGCATCCGGGACTTCAGCCCTTCGCGGGCAAACTCCTCGTGGATGCGGATCATGGCCAGCTTGATCATATCGGCGGCCGAACCCTGGATCGGGCTGTTGATAGCGTTTCGTTCGGCGAAGCCACGGACGGTGAAATTCGCGGAATTGATATCCTTCAACCACCGTTTCCGGCCCATCAGGGTCTGCACAAACCCGTTCTCCCGGGCGAAATTGATGGTGTCGTCCATGTATTTCTGGATCCCTGAGAATTGCGCTTTGTAATTGTCGATGATCTCCTTGGCTTCCGAGCGACTGATGCCGAGGTTGTCGGCCAACCCAAAGGCGCCCTGGCCGTAGATGATCCCGAAGTTGACGCTCTTGGCCTTGTAACGCATCTCTTTTGTCACTGCGGATTCTTCGACGCCGAATACTTTGGCCGCGGTGGCGGTGTGGATGTCCTTGCCGTCCCGGAAGGCCGCGCACATGTTGGGGTCCCCGCTGATGGCGGCAACGATGCGCAGCTCGATCTGCGAATAGTCCGCGGATACCAGCAGGAACTCTTCATTGCGGGGAATAAAGGCCTTGCGGATCTCCCGGCCCCGTTCGGTTCGGATCGGGATATTCTGCAGGTTTGGATTGTTGCTGCTGAGACGACCCGTCACCGCAACCGCCTGCGCATAGCTGGTATGGACACGACCTGTCTTCCGGTTGATCATCGTCGGCAGCGCATCGACATAGGTCGACTTCAGCTTGGTGAGCTCGCGGTAGGCGAGGATATCGTCGACGATCTGGTGGCGGCTTGCCAGCTTCAGCAGAACGTCTTCGCCCGTGGCATACTGACCGGTCTTTGTCTTTTTGGCCTTGGGGTCCAGCTTCATCCGTTCGAATAATACCTCGCCCAGCTGTTTGGGCGAGCCGAGATTGAATCGTTCGCCTGCCTGCGTATAGACCCGCTCCTCGGCCTGACGCGCTTCCCGGTCCAGCTCCTTGCTGTATTCAATCAGGAATTCGGTGTCGACCCGGATCCCTTCGAATTCCATATCGGTAAGCACCTTTACCAGTGGGTTCTCCACTTCATAGAACACCCGCTCCACTTCCTTTTTGCTCAATTGCGGCAGGAAAATATGTTTCAGTTGCAGCGTGATATCGGCATCCTCCGCGGCATAGTCCTTGATCTTTTCCAGCTCCACATCCCGCATATTTCCCTGGCCCTTCCCTTTCTTGCCGATCAGCTCCTCGATGTGCACCGGTTCGTAGCCGAGGTATTGGGCGCTAAGCAGGTCCATTCCCCGCTTGCCTTCGGGCTCGATTACATAGTGCGCCAGCATCGTATCGAATACCGGCCCTTTTAATGTGATGCCGTACCACTTCAGCACCAGCAGATCGTATTTCAGATTCTGGCCAATCCACGTAATATCCGGTGAGTCGAATAAGGGACAAAACAGAGATAGCACCTTCTGCGCCGCAACGGCATCCGGGGGGCAGGGAACATACCAGGCCTCGCCGGCTTTTACGGCGAAGCTCATGCCGACGATGTCCACGTCATTGGCGTCGATGCCCGTCGTCTCGGTGTCAAAACAGATCTCTTTGTGCTGCTTCAGCTGTTCGATAAGCGCGCAAATGGCTTCTTCACCGACAATAGCGGTGTATACATGCTCGGTATTGTGGATCGTCTTCCCCGCCGGCGGCAAAAACCCATCCTCCACATCCTTGATATCCTCTTCCCCCTTTTCAACCGCGGCTTCGATCCGGGTACTCGCTTCCTCCAGCTTCTCCGCGGACGGTGCCGGTCCGGCCGGTTTCTTTTTGCCGGCAGCCGGCGGTTTTACGGCGTTTCCAAACAGGTCCGTCTGCACGCCCTCCGGCGCACCATAAGCCGGAGTAAAGGTCTCACCCAGGATGCGCTTGCCCAGGGTCCGGAATTCCAGCATCGTGAATATTTCATTCAGCGCTTCGCGGTTCCATTCCTTGAGCTGGAAATCTCCTTCATGAAATTCGACGGGCACGTTGGTGATTATCGTTGCCAGCTTCTTGCTCATGATCGCCGCCTCCTTTCCGGCACGCACTTTCTCGCCCAGCGCGCCCTTGATGCCGTCGGCGTTGGCGAGTACGTTCTCCACTGTGCCGTATTCCGCCAGCAGCTTGGCCGCGGTCTTCTCACCCACGCCTTTGATGCCGGGAATATTGTCTACGGCGTCGCCCATCAGACCCAGGACATCGATCACCTGCGAGACGTCCTTTATATTCCATTTTGCGCAGACCTCTTTCGGCCCCAGGATCTCTGCGGCGCCGCCCTGGTAGCCGGGTTTGTAGATGCGGATCTTTTCCGACACCAGCTGTCCGTAGTCTTTGTCAGGCGTGACCATATATACGTCATAGCCCGCGGCGGCGGCCTGCTTACTAAGCGTACCGATGACGTCGTCGGCTTCATAGCCGTCGAGCTCGACACAGGGAATGTTGAAGCCTTTGATGATGGCTTTGATATCGGGCAGGGCTGCGAGCAGGTCTTCGGGAGCCTCCTGCCGGTTGGCCTTATAGTCTGCGAAATCGGTATGCCTTTCCGTCGGCGCTTCGGTGTCGAAGCAGACGGCCATATGGGTCGGCTTTTGATTGTTGATAAGGTCGATCAGGGCGTTTGTAAATCCGAATTGCGCGTTGGTGTTGCGGCCCTTGGTGGTGAGCCGGGGATTGCTGATCAACGCGTAATAGGCGCGAAACACGAGCGCCAGTGCGTCGAGGAGAAATAATCTCTTATCCGTATTTTCCATGGTAGCGAAATTAGGCAATTAGGCCTTCATTTCTTTCAGCTTCTTCTGCAACCCGAACATCTCGTCCCGCAGTCTTGCGGCCTCCATGAAATCGAGGTCACGGGCCGCCTTTTCCATTTCCTTTTTGGTTCTTGCGATCGCCTTTTCCACCTGCGGAATCGTTTGATACACCTCCTGGTCCTCGGCGACCGCGGGGACCAGCTCTTCGTCCGGCGCCAATGCATAGGGGTCGTCGGGGTTATATCCCTTGATGTCCAGCACGGAAGTTTGCGCAAAGACCTGCTCCTTGGATTTCTTGACGGTTCGCGGAATGATGCCGTGCTTTTCATTATGGGCGATCTGTTTTTCCCGGCGTCTCAAGGTCTCGTCCATTGTCCTTTGCATACTCTCCGTGATGGTATCGGCATAGAAGATCACCAGCCCGTCCACGTTGCGGGCGGCGCGGCCTGCGGTCTGCGTGAGCGATTTTTCATTTCGGAGAAATCCTTCTTTGTCGGCATCGAGGATGGCGACAAGGGATACTTCGGGAAGATCGAGCCCTTCCCGCAACAGGTTGACGCCGACGAGAACATCGATCTCGCCCAACCGTAGCTGCCGCAGGATCTCCACCCGTTCGAGCGTGTCCACTTCGCTGTGTATGTATTTCGACTTGATATCGATCCGATGCAGATACTTATCCATCTCTTCGGCCATGCGTTTGGTGAGGGTGGTCACCAGGACGCGATCACCTTTCTTTACGCGCTTGTCGATCTCATCCAGCAGATCGTCGATCTGGTTGGCGCTCGGTCTCACCTCGATGGGCGGGTCCAGCAGGCCCGTGGGCCGTACCACCTGCTCGACGACGATCCCTTCCGATTTCTCCAATTCATAGTCTCCCGGGGTGGCCGAGACGTAGATCGTCTGGCCGGTCATCGACTCGAATTCGTGAAAATTCAGGGGGCGGTTGTCCAATGCGCTGGGCAAGCGGAAACCATAGTCTACCAACACCAGCTTACGGCTGCGGTCGCCGCCATACATCCCGCTGATCTGCGGCACGGTCTGGTGACTCTCATCCAGCACGAGCAAAAAGTCCTTCGGGAAATAGTCCAGCAGGCAGAAGGGCCGGGTACCCGGCATGCGCCGGTCGAAGAAGCGGGAGTAGTTCTCCACGCCATTGCAATAGCCCAGCTCGCGGATCATCTCCACGTCGTAGTTCACGCGTTCGCTCAGGCGTTGTGCTTCGATATATTTTCCGACGTTCTTGAAATAGGCCACCTGTTCGGCCAGCTCGTCCTGGATCTCCGCGAGCACCTGCTGAATGATATCCTTTGGCGCGAGATAAAGATTGGCCGGGAAGATCGCGGCATCGCCGATCGGCGCGATGCGCTTGCCCGTGCTGATGTCAAAGCTTTCGATTGAATCGATCTCGTCTCCGAAGAAGCTGATCCGATAGCCATAATCGACGTAGGGCAGGTTGATATCCACGGTGTCGCCTTTTACCCGGAAGTTTCCGCGTGCAAATTCTATCTCGCTGCGTTTGTACAGCGAGTTGACCAGGGCATGGAGGAATCCCTGGCGCGAGATCACCTGTCCCTGCTGAAGGCGGATGATGCCGTTCTCGAACTCGGCGGGGTTCCCGATACCATAGATACAGCTGACGGAGGCCACGACGATAATGTCCCGCCGGCCGCTCAGCAGCTGGGTCGTCGCCTGCAGCCGGAGCTTTTCGAGCTCTTCGTTGATCGACAGGTCTTTTTCGATATACGTATTGCTGACGGGCATATACGCTTCGGGCTGATAGTAGTCATAGTATGAAACGAAATAACCGACGGCGTTGTCCGGGAAAAATTGTTTGAACTCGCCGTAGAGCTGGGCGACAAGGGTCTTGTTATGCGTCAGCACGAGGGTGGGACGCTGCACGTTCTGGATGACATTGGCGATCGTAAACGTTTTTCCGGAACCTGTGACGCCCAATAAAGTTTGATATTGTTCTCCCGCAAGGAGGCCATCGGTGAGCTGGCGAATGGCTTCCGGCTGGTCGCCGGAGGGAGGAAAAGGTGCGTTCAGTTTGAAAGGCATACGGTAAAATTACCGATGTTTTATCTTTTTAAGCGCCTTTTTAAACGGGTCCCAGGAGACTTTCAGTTTTCCATCATCACCCCGCCGGGCGCGAAGGCGAACACTCGGCCCGGCCTTGCTATCGTTTCCCCGGCTGTCGGGGGGAATGCCGCCGTTTTGATTCTTGGAGAGATTGCTGAGCGGCACCTGCAAACTCCAATCCGGCCCCGTCCTGAGGTCATAACGACCTTCCGCATACAGGGTAAAGGCCGTGGAGCGGATCTCCATTCGCTGAAAGATCAGCGTAGTGGAGTCGAGGTCGAGATGATTCTTCAGCTCGGCAAATTTGACGGCCGATAAGTCCTTATTCTTCAGCACGGCCACGCGTATCTTTTCCATCGGGGCGAAGTCGACGAGCTGGCCATCGCGGATCGTGAAATCCAGCGATCCCTTCAGGCTGTTGGGGACCATCTTAGCCTTGTCGGTCATCGCGCCCGCAAGCCGTATATCTGCGGAGAGCTTTCCTTTCAGGTTCCTGGAGGTAATGGCGTCCTGGTGAAAATCATTGAAGGCCATAAACAGCGTCGGCAGATCGACCTGGTCAAGATGGGATTCCAGCGAGACGGGGTTATTGGCGCCGGAGCCCTTGCGGTCGAGCCGGGCTTTCAGCTCGATAGAGCCGTTACCCTGTTCAAGAGTCAGGCGGTTAAGCCTGATCTCATGATCATCGAACACGAGGTCCGCTTTGGCATGCGCACCAGCGAATTTTTGGAATTTCAGGTCACCCGCATTGATGCCGATATGGATGGCTCCTTCCTTCAGGAGCCGGTCGATGCGTGCGAAGGATTCTCCAAAAGGACTCCTGTTGCTGCGGGTCGGCGCGCCGGCGGTGGGGTGGCCGGCAAGGACGGCGAGGTCGCCGAGGTCGAGATGCGGCGTGGTCAGGTTGAGGTCCAGGCCCACGTCTTCCGTGTTCCGGTCCAACAGCGCGACGAGGTTCTTCGCTATGCCCCTTACGGCGATGGGCGTATTGCCGGCACGAATGCTCAGCTGTTCGATCAACAGGTCCTGGTCTTTGAAAAGCAGCCGTCCTTTTCCGTTCGTCAACCGGAAGGCGTAGGGGAGATAGACCAACGTGGCGGAGTCCAGGTCGATCCGGCCATTGACGGCAGTACCGGCCGTATCATTCTCGGAAAGCGGGCCTTTATAGTGGAGGTTCATATTCCCGATTCCACCCGTGAACTGCAGCGTCTGGCTGCCGGTGACATCGTTCAATTGCTCCAGCGGGAAATGGGAATGAAGATCGCAGGCAAGCCGGGGAAATTTCAGGTTGGTGATCGTGATCGTGTCGGCGCGCAACGGCAGGTTTTGCAGCTGCCCGGAAAAGCCGAGAAACCGGAGCACGGAGTTCTCATCACCCCGTGGCTCGCCCCGTTGTCCTTCGTTGCTAAAGCTGCCTTTGCACGAGACGCCGGTAAAACGGCCCGCAGGCGTGAGTACGCTGGCGTTGTCAAGGTTGAGATGGACGACGATCTGCGGCGTTTTATCATCGGCGGCGCCGGCATCCAGCTGCGCCCGGATGGAAATGGGCTTGTCGATGTCGTAGACGTCGATCTTCTGCTGGATATTGGGTGCCAGCAGGGCCGTCGCCAGGTGGAAGGGAATGTCGTCCGTCGCAATCTTGAGGAAGAACGGATCCGGATGCACGGTCGGGAAGAACCGGCCACTGAAGACGAAAGGATGATCGTCGATCGCCACCATCGCCTCGTTGAACTGGACGATCTTGCTGGCCGTGTTATAGTCCACGAGGAAATTACCGGTGAGCTTTTTCCCTTTTAAAAAGCTGCCTTTTTCGGTATTAAAGGCAAGGCTGTTGACGACGATGCCGGCATCGCGGATCTGCAGGTGAAGAAGCCGGCGGTCCTGCCCGATATGACAACGTAGCCGGTGGATATCGAGATCGAAGAGTTTGTGCCTGTCCTGGCGTTCCAGGATCCAGCGGATGTCGGTAAGGCCGATATCGGGTGCATTCCCCGACTTACCGGGTGGGCCAGGCTTCTGGTGTTTTAACAGGTAAGTATTCGAGTAGCCCGTGCTATCCGTGTAGAAATAGATCTGCCCGTGTTCGAGGTCTATTTCGCCGATCTGTACGTGGAAGGTCAGCAGGGTTTGGAGTATGTTGCAGGAGACGTCGGCCCCGGCGACCCTCAGGAGATCATGCTGGTGCTGTGGCCAGGCGCTGTCGCGGAGCAGGACGTCCGAGAAGCGGGCGGTGACATTCGGAAAATGCCGGAAGAAGGACAGGTCGAGGTTGCCGATCCGGACCTGGCCGCCGATCCGCTCCTGCAGGGCCGACCTTGCTTTTTCCAGCAACGTCGCCTTGTTGAGCAAGGCGTAGGCGATCAGGCCGATCCAAAGAAGGAATAGCAGGCCCACAAGGACGCCTGCTATTCGAAGGAGGTATCGTAGCGTTTTATTCAAGATATTTTATTCCTTGAAGAAGATCGCACTCAGGTAAGCAGCGAACTTCTTCAACACCGCGGCGTCGACAGCGATCTGTTGTTGGGCTTCGGTGAAATTGCGCTGTTCGATCGCTTCCCGGATGCCGGGCAGGGTCTTTACGCCGTAGCCGGTATAAAAACCGGGGGCGTATATCGCGTGCCGGTACCAGGGGCGGCGAGGCAGCCCGTTATCAGATAGCAATTGTTGTTCCGCCCGGTACAGGGCCTCATTTACCCGTTGCAGGTCGGTTCCGTCCAGCTTTGCCTTTGCGAGCGTATCACCGAGATGTTTGGTCGCGTGGTCCAGCTGGTTGAGCGCGTTTTGCAGCGGCGAGAAATCCAGGTACGGCACCTCGTCCTTGCCTTCGGGAAGGAGGAGATGGCGGGCCGTATCGGTGGCAAAGCGGTAGTCATGCTCTTTGATCAGCTGGTTGGTGAGGGCCGTTGTCTCGCGCAGCTGGTCAAGCTGGTTGATGAGGTCTGCGGCATAGCCGTTGATCGTCGTAGATAGCGAGCGGAAATCGAAAGGTAGCAGACCCGCGTCCGCCATCCGTAGCGTGCTGCGACCGGCCGTTTTGGCCAGTGTGACTCCGTACTGGAAGCTGGGGTCTTTGAAGCGGCGGTAATCGTCATAGCTGTCGTAGATCGAGTGGTATTCGCCTCCGGCCGATTCCCCTCCATAGCCGAAATCGAGACAGGGAATACCCAGGTGCTGGATGAATGGGGAGTAATCCGATCCCGAGCCCATGGCTCCGAGGCTAATCGTTTTTTTCTGGAAGAGGTCTTTTTTCAGACGGCCGGCTTCCGCGGCATTTACCAGGTCGCGCGCGTGGCGGCGGTCGATGACGGAGATACCCGTTTCAGGATCGATGACGTCCCGGGCCACCTCGTTGACAAACGGTTCGAGGCCATGGGAGCCTTCTGCACCGAGGTATCCGCGGCCGTTGCCGTCGGAATTGATATAGACTACAGCTTTTTGTTGGAGCTCCGCCGCATGGGTCTCCACCCATTCCGTGGAACCTATCAGGCCGGGTTCTTCGCCATCCCACGCGCAGTAGACGATCGTGCGTTTGGGCTTCCAGCCAGTTTTGCGGAGCTCGGCGATGCCGCGGGCTTCCTCCAGCATGGCCGATTGACCGCTGATGGGGTCGCCGGCGCCGTTGACCCAGGCGTCGTGGTGATTACCGCGTATAACCCATTCGTCGGGCCAAACGCTGCCGGGCATTTTGGCGATGACGTCCGTCACCGGTTTCATGTCCCAGTTAAAGGCCAGCTTGAGATGCACCTGCGTCTTGCCGGGCCCGACATGGTAGGTGAAGGGCAGGGCGCCGCGCCAGTCTTCCGGGGCAACCGGGCCGCCGAGGGCCCGCAACAGGGGTTCGGCATCATGATAGCTGATGGGGAGTACGGGTATTTTAAGGAGGACGGTGGCGTCCTTGCGGTCAAGGCGTTTGGCGTCTTTCGTTGCGCCCTCGCCCGGGGTGAGCGGATCGCCGGGATAGATCGGCATGTCCATGATCGAGCCGCGCTGGACGCCGTATTCGTTCTTGAACGCGCCTTTTGGATAGACGTCGCCATCATAATAGCCATCGTCCTTCGGGTCGGAGTAGATCAGGCAGCCGATGGCCCCGTGTTCTTGCGCGACCTTGGGTTTTATCCCCCGCCAGGAGCGGCCGTATTTGGCGATGACGATCTTGCCTTTTACGGAGATACCCATTCTTTCCAGGCGATCGTAGTCGTCGGGGATGCCATAGTTGACAAACACCAGCTCGCCGGTGACGTCGCCATCGGGGGACCAGCAGTTGTAGGTCGGGAGCTGCTCGCTGGTCTGACCGGAGGTGCGATCTTCTTTTAGCGCCGGCTCGGCCAGCGTTGCTTTGAAAGTCGTGGGGGCCGTCATTTCCAGCAACCGCTGCTTTGGCGTAGGGAATAAGACGGTAAAGGTCTCCGTTTTGACGTCATAGCCCCAACTCTTGAATTGGTTATAGATGTAGTCGACCACGGCTTTGTCGCCGGGTGAACCGACGTGATGGGGGCGGGAGGATAGGATGCGGATGCCGCTGTCGACGTTGGCGGCGCGGAGATAGCCGTCGAAGGTGGCTTCCAGCTGTTGTTCCTGTTTGGCTTCGGCCTCGTTGAATCCCGAGAGGGAGTGGGATTGGGATTGGGCCAGGGTGGAGGCCAACAGGAGGGCGCCGGCCAGTAGTTGTTTTCTCATATTGTAGTGCGGGGAATGGGTTTTGCCGAAATTAGCCCATTCCCCGCATACGGTTTTATGGACCTTCGGCCGGCGGACCGGCGGCCCGCCAAGGTAATGCGATTATTGTTTTGGTGATAGATCCGAATGGATGGATTGGTCGGGTTTGTCAAGCCGCTTGGCGTATTGCGTATAGTCCGGGACGATGATGTCGTAGTCTGAGAACATGAGCGGCGAGGTCAGCAGGAAGTCGGCGGTGGCGCGGTCGCAGGCGAAGGGGATGTTCCAGGTCACGGCCAGTCGGAGGAGGGCTTTGATATCCGGGTCATGGGGCAGGGCTTCCATCGGGTCCCAGAAGAAGATGAGGACGTCGATCTTGCCTTCGGCGATACGGGCGCCGATCTGTTGGTCGCCGCCGAGCGGGCCGCTGAGGAATTTGCTTACGGATTGGCCGAGGGCTGCTTCTACGAGGCCGCCGGTGGTTCCGGTGCCGAAGAGCTTGTGTTTGCTGAGGGCTGTTTTATTATAGACGGCCCATTCGATCAATTCGATCTTCTTGTTGTCGTGCGCTACGAGGGCGATGCGTTTCGAGCCGCTCATTTTCCTCACGGGGATTTGCATACTAAGCACGTTTTAATGGTGCTTGGTGAAGATACCTTCTTTAGGAATACTATAACAACTCGCGAAAAATTTTGATGAAGGCGATGCGTTTTATTGGTCAGGCATGGAATTTGTACCCCCTCCCCCCTCGGTTGTTGATCATATACTTACCCATCGGCAATGAAAAAAAGAACCTGTCTGACGTTACTGGCTCTTGTCATATGCTGCGCTTCCCAGGCGCAACATGGGCCGGCCATAAACTTCAACGCCGTGATGAAAGAATCCAACCGGAGTGTTTCGTTACAGTGGGATGCGGACAGTGCATTCGAAGGGGATTATTTTATCGTCGAGCGGGGGCAGGAGGGTCACTTCGAAACGATCGGTGCGCTGCGGTCTACGGGGGTCCGGGGGCACTATGAGCTGTCGGACCAGGCGCCGCCCAATGGCCTTAATTATTACCGGATCAAGTATACCGGCAAGAAGGATACGGCGGTTTATTCCCGGACAGTGGAGCTCAGTATTTCCGGTGATGTAGACTTTAAGTTTTATCCCAATCCCGTCGACAAGGTGTTTATCGTGCGCACGGAGCACAGCCTGGATCTGCAGATCATTGATCCTTCCGGCAATACGCGGGTAAGTAAACGGTTACAGCCTGGACTGCAAGTCGTTAGCGTTGGTTTCCTGGAGCGTGGGGTCTATGTCATCCGAGTAACTGATAAAGAAAGCAATAGAGTGGTTTCCCAGCAGCTGGTGAAGAATTAAAAAGACCTTAAAAAAAATATTACCTGAAAATGGTATTGCAGATTTGATTTTATTCCTATACCTTTATCTTGGTTTTTCATAGGATATTGGATTTTAAAACGGGGTTGAATTTCTATTCAGACCCCTTTTTTATTTTTAAGCCTGCCTGATTGATCTTCAGCACATTACTATAAATAAGAAGGCCCCGATGGAAATCGGGGCCTGGTAATTACTAACCAATTTAATTATACACTAAAAACTGAGCCGCCGCTGGCGGACACCGCTCGGTTGGCTCAGACGTTAGCGTTACGCACTTTGCATTTCCTTCACTTTTTCCCGGATCTTATTTTCGATCTCGGTGGCCAGTTCGGGGTTATCATGCAGTAATTGTTTCACTGTGTCGCGTCCCTGGCCGAGCTTGTCGCTGCCGTAGCTGAACCAGCTACCGCTCTTGTTTACGATTCCGAGTTCGACGCCCATGTCGATGATCTCGCCCATCTTCGAGACGCCTTCGCCGAAGACGATGTCGAATTCCGCGGCGCGGAAGGGCGGGGCGACCTTGTTCTTCACCACTTTTACTTTCACCCGGTTGCCCACGGCTTCTTCGCCGTCCTTTATCTGCGCCATGCGGCGGATATCGAGGCGAACGGAGGCGTAGAATTTAAGGGCGTTACCGCCGGTCGTCGTTTCGGGGTTGCCGAACATGACGCCGATCTTTTCCCGGAGCTGGTTGATAAAGATACAGATGGTGTTGGTCTTGGAGATCGTAGCCGTGAGTTTGCGGAGTGCCTGTGACATGAGGCGTGCCTGGAGACCCATTTTGCTGTCGCCCATCTCGCCTTCCAACTCACCCTTAGGGACAAGTGCTGCAACGGAGTCGATGACTACGACGTCGAGTGCGCCGGAGAGGATGAGGCGGTCGGCGATCTCGAGCGCCTGTTCGCCATAGTCGGGCTGAGAGATCAGCAGGTTGTCGATGTCGACGCCCAGTTTCTGAGCGTAACCGCTGTCGAAGGCGTGTTCGGCGTCGATGATCGCGCACATTCCGCCTTTTTTCTGGGCTTCTGCGATGATATGGGTAGCGATGGTCGTTTTACCGGAAGATTCGGGGCCATAGATCTCAACAACCCTGCCTTTTGGCAGACCGCCGACGCCCAGCGCCATGTCCAGTCCGATGGATCCGGTGGATATGACCTCCATGGGTTCCTGGCTTTTCTCGTTCATCATCATCACGCTTCCCTTCCCGAAATCCTTGTCTATTTTGTCCATCGTCAACTTTAAAGCCTTGAGCTTTTCTGCGTTTGACATAATCGTTGTTTTTTTAGTTCCCCCAAATTTATTGATTCAGCAAAGCTAAGGTAAATTAATTATACACACTAATATAATTAGCATTTTTCTGACTAATTTTTTTGGTGTTGTTGGAGAAATTTCATTTTTCCAGGCAACGCAATGGTTGTAACATGCATTTAAGGAGTAAATGGCCGGATGAATATACCCGGGCAGATCCGGAATGCCCGGGGCGGTTCGGCCGGCGGCATCCACCGAATCCCGGGAGATCCCGCCCCCTACGCTCGCCCGCCCCCTACGCTCGCCCGCCCCCCTGACCGTGACAACTTCGGTCACCCCGGCGATCCCGGCCCGCCGGCCAACATGCTGGCGGAAAGCACGCCGCCCCCGGTCGCGCCGCCGAAGCCGGCCGCAAAATGGTGCGGATCCGTGAGACGCGGTCGCCGGAAACCACCTTCCTGCCTGGCGAGAACGACCCGAGCCTGCTCCGTTTGCGTCAGGATACAGTGTACATCCCGCCGGCAGAGAAAGGGGATCGCTTCAGCCGGCTCACCGTCGTCATTAACCGCTACGGCGACCTCGGGAGCCGGATCGCCACGGGCATCAATGCGAAGAAGGAGGAGCTGGAAGTGAATAAGGAACGCCGTTGGGCCGGGGACTGGAAACCCGGTGCCGGCCACCCGGCCTATCTCACAAAGGATCCTTCCATTACGATGAAGAAGGACACTATCTATCAGAAGCCCGGCATCAATGATTGCCCGGAGATCACCTCTATCTTCTCCTTATAGAGCATCTCCTGGCCTATTTTATCCGCCGATGCGGCGATTTCTTCGAAAAAGACGGCTGGCGGCTCACTGCCGGCGAGGTCAGGCTCCTTCGAAACCGCATCCTTATCCGGCCCGCCATCTATTTTAATAACATCTTTAAACTTGTAACGCCGGGGCTTAGAGTATGCTATAAAGCCTTTTAACGTTCGGTCTTTCGCTCCTGGAAGCCCGTAAAATCACGGTTTTTTGTCCCATTGCGCGGTCCGGTTTGAAATATTGGGGATCGCTGCCGATGATTTTGGCATCAAATTCGCCTATTTTTTGCCACAACAGATTATCTTATATTAGATTGTTGGGTTATCTTTGACACCGTTATTCTGTTCTGATGGCAGCCTCTAACACGCACAGCATGCACAGAAGGAATAATTATTTTTCAAAAAAATGATATTACTATGAAGCTTAAACAAACTTTGCTCTACACTGCCCTTTCTGTGTTCCTTTTCTCTTGCGTTAGCCAGAAGAAATTCAAAGCAGCGCAGGCAAAGATCGACTCCTTAACCGCTGCCAACGCTAAATTAGCCGGTGACCTCAAAGCATGTAACGATTTGACCGCCGACGACGCCAGCAAGCGTACCGCCCTTCAGAACCAGATCGACGCCCTCAACAAGCAGATCGACTTCCTGAAGCAGAATCATGACGTTACCCTTAAACAGCTGCAAGATCTGTCTGTCATCTCCAACTCCCAGGCGGAAAGCATCAAAAAATCTTTGGACAATATCGGGGCAAAGGATACTTATATCCAGAACCTCCAGGCCGAGCTGGCGCATAAGGATTCCCTGAACATGGCCCTCGTGATGAACCTGAAAGGCGCCATCGGTAACATGGACGACAAGGATATCAACATCAAGGTCGACAAGGGTGTTATCTACATCGACATCTCCGACAAGCTGCTGTTCAAGAGCGGCAGCTACGATGTTACCGAGCAGGCCAAGACTGTACTCGGCAAGGTTGCCCAGGTGCTGAAGGCTCAGCCCGATATCGAGTTCATGGTCGAAGGCCATACCGACAACAAGAAATATGTTCGTCCTCCCTACCTGAAGGACAACTGGGATCTTAGCGTGAAACGCGCCACCTCCGTAGTCCGCATCCTGCAGAACCAATATGGCCTCGATCCGGCTCATATCACGGCAGCAGGTCGTGGCGAATATGTTCCCGTTGCAGGCAACGATACCGAAGAGGGCCGTGCAGCTAACCGCCGCACCCGTATCGTGATCCTGCCGCAGCTGGATCAGTTCTTCAAGCTCCTCGAGAAGAAATAATGATTCTCATAAAATATAAAAGCGGCCGTCTACAAGACGGCCGCTTTTTTTTCGTTTTGGCTATATGAAAGGGTTAAGGTGCGTTCTGGCGGTGCTCCTCTGCATTCTTTCGAGTCTGCCCGGACTCGGTCAGCAACCTGTCGCCCAAAAAGGAGTGATCGATCTCCGTGATGTCAATCTTTTTGACAAACATGTGAAGATCAATGGAGAATGGGCGTTTTACCCCGGGCGCATCCTGTCTCCCGACAGCCTTTCCACCGCCACGCCCAACTATATTCCCTTCCCCCTTCTATGGAAAGAGGTAAAGATCGACGGCAAACCGCTGCCTTCACAAGGCTGTGGCACCTACCGGCTGACCGTCCTTCTTCCAAAGAAACGGCCCCGGATCGGGATGGAGATCCACCATGTCTACAGCGCCTACCGGCTATACATCAACCAGGTCGTGCAGGCACAAAATGGCCTGCCGGCTGCTACAAGGGAGGCGGCCACCCCCTTTTGGACGAGCCGAACCATCGCGATCCCCTCGGGGGAACCCGATACCCTGGTGCTGGTGATGCAGGTTTCCAACTTCTGGCACGCCCGCGGCGGCCCCTTCAAGGACATCCTTCTCGGCGACAAGGACGAACTCTTCCTCAAAAAGAACCAGGATTTTGCCTATGACTTCACGCTGGGGGGCTGTATGCTGATGGGTGGTCTTTTCTTTCTCGGTCTTTACGCGTTCGGCCGCAAGGATAAGACCATTCTCTATTTTTCCCTCTTCTGTATCGTCTTCAGCTACCGGATGGTAGGTACCGGCAACTATGCCCTCCATTCGCTGTTCAACGATCTCAACTGGTTCGTTTCGATCCGCATCGAATACCTCACCCTGTCCGCAGGCATCGCGCTTTTCACCTTATACACCGGCAATCTCTATCCCGACGATTCGCATCGTCTTGTGATGAGGTCGATGATGGGGTTCTGTTTGGTGTATACCGTTGTGATCCTTGTGACCCCGACGCTATTCTTCACCAGTTGTCTTATCTTCTTTCTTGGAGTCATGTTCGCTTGCATCGCGTATGCAGAATACGTCTATCTCAGGGCTGCCCGCAACCGGCGGAGCGGCTCGGTGTATGCGCTGCTCAGCACGGCCATCATGTTGCTGATCTTCCTGCTCGGAAACCTCCATTATTTTGGGTTCATCCCCGATCTGCGGCCCATCCTCTTTGTTTGCTATATCTCCTTTTTCTTCCTTCAGTCCCTGGCGCTGTCCCACCGGTTCGCCGACAGCTTCCGCAAGGCCACCTTCCAGGCGCAACAGGGACTCCGGGCAAAATCGGAATTCCTTTCCACGATGTCCCACGAGATCAGGACCCCGCTGAATGCCGTCATCGGGATGACCCACCTGCTGTTGCGGAACGACCCAAGGCCGGACCAGGAGGAAGACCTGGGCGTATTGCTGTTCTCGGCCAACAACCTGCTTGGCATCGTCAACAATATCCTCGACTATAACAAGATCGAGGAGGGGAAGATCAATATCGAACGGGTCCCCTTCGATCTGCCCGGTGTCGCGGGCAATATCGTGGCCGGCCTTCAAAATGCCGCCGCCGAAAAAGGCATCGCCCTGCTGCTGGATGTCGATCCCCGGCTCGACAGCCTGCTGGACGGCGATCCCACCCGAACCAGCCAGGTGATCAACAATCTTGTGCACAACGCGATAAAGTTCACGAGGGAAGGCTTCGTGCGAGTATCCCTCACCGTGGAAGAAAAAACAAAGGAGGCAATGACAGTTACGGTCAGGGTCGAGGACACGGGTATCGGCATCCCGCGGGAGAAGCAACAGATCATCTTCGACCGGTTCACACAAGCGGACTCGTCCACCTCCCGCAGCTATGGCGGCACGGGTCTCGGGCTGGCCATTTCGAAACGCATCCTCGAATTGCAGGACGTCGATCTCCGGGTGCAGAGCGAACCCGGGAAAGGCTCTTGTTTTTATTATACCCAGACCTTCCCGCTCAGTGTTCAACCGACCCCGGAGCCGGGGAAGATTGCCGCGGCCACCGGCAAGGAGGCCCTCTTGCGCGATCTGTCCCTGTTGCTGGTGGAAGACAATCCCCTCAATGTTCTCGTGGCTCAGACGATGCTGGAAAACAACGGCGCCCGCGTGGACGTCGCCACAAACGGCGTGGAAGCGCTCGAACGGCTTGATCCCAACCGGCACCGCCTGATCCTGATGGATCTCCATATGCCTGTCATGGATGGCTATGAAGCGACGGCGCTGCTCCGGAAGCGTGGAGAGACCTTGCCCATCATTGCGTTGACCGCCAGCATGCCAAAAGAAGTGGAAAGCGAGGCCTTTGCCGCCGGACTCAACGGCGTCATTGTAAAACCGTTCAGCCCGGATGAGCTCTACCGGGTTATTCTTCAACATGTAAGGCTCTAGCGCCGGTAGCGGGCTTCTTCCAGGTCCAGTTCGGTCTCCTTGTTTCGCAGGATCTCCTCGGAGAACTGGTCGTCCCGCCGCATCCTTGCCAGCTCCTGTCGCTGCACGTCCACCAATTCGATCAGCAGCCTTCGGTATTGGGGAAGGAAGTTGGCCGCTTTTTCACCCAATTCTTCCATCTTTAGCCGGCTGCTGGTGATCGCCGCCATCCGTTCATACCGGTTCTTCAACCGGGTGAAGGCCTCGATCGATTCGGATTCCCTGGGATAGTGGACATTGATATGATCAACCACCGCATTGGCCATACGCAGCCGCATCTCCAGCCGTTCCTCCTCCTTGTTCTCCTTTGTTTCCACCTTCAGCCACCGGATGATCAGCGGCAGGGTCAGCCCCTGCACGACCAGCGTCGACAGGATGACACAGAAGGTAATGAACAGGATCATATTCCGATGTGGAAACATCGCGTCGCCGGACAGGGTCACGGGGATCGCCAGGGCCGAAGCCAGCGAGACGACGCCGCGCATCCCGGCCCAGCCGATGACAAAGATCGGCCGCCAGCCCGGGTTAGGCTCCTTCACCCGGATGCGTTTGCTGAGCATGCGGGGACAAAAGGCGCCCGGATAGACCCATAGCAGCCGCACGATGATGGTCACGATGCTGATCAGTACGCCATACCCGATCGCCGACGGCAGGCTGTATTCCCCCAGTCCCCGGACGATGCCCGGGAGCTGAAGCCCGATAAGAATGAACACCACCCCGTTGAGCAGGAAGACCAGGACATTCCAGACACTTTGCGTCTGCAACCGGGCCTCATAGGTGAAGATATCCGGGCTCCGGTAGCTGAGAAAAAGCCCGCCACTGACGACGGCCAGAACGCCCGAGCCGTGAAAATGTTCCGCGGTGATATACATCAGAAACGGACAGATCAGCGAGATGGCCGTGTCGATGCTGGAGGTGGTAGGAAGCCAGCGATGGATGGCATAGGCGATATTCCCGATGACCAGCCCCACCACGATCCCCAGGACCACTACCGATCCGAATTCCACACCGGCCCGCCAGAAGACGAACTTGCCCGTTACGATCGCAGCCATGGCAAAACGGAACACGATGAGGCTGGAGGCGTCATTGACCAGGCTTTCCCCTTCCAGCACATCGGCGACTTGTTTGGGGACCTTCAGATTCTGCAGCACGCTGGTAGCGGCGACGGCGTCCGGCGGGGAAATAATACCCCCCAGCAGGAATCCCAGTGCAAGGGAGAAGTTGGGGATCAGCCAGTGACTGAAATAGGCAACGGCGAAGGCGGTGCAAAAGACCAGGCCGAATCCGAGCAGCCCGATGGGCCGCCGGAGCTTCCAGAAGTCATGCCAGGAGGTGTACCAGGCCGCCGAATACAGCAGCGGCGGGAGAAAGATGACAAAGACCAGGTCGGGATCCAGCGAGATCTGCGGAATGCCCGGGATGAGGCTGATCCCCAGCCCGGCGATGACCAGGAAGATGGGATAGGAGATGCGTAGCTTCTGGCTGAGCATCGCCAGCATGGATACGACCAACAGGAGGGAGACGACGATTAGGAGGCTGTCCTTGACCATAGCCGAAGATACGGCATAATTTTTCCATAGATATCCGAAACACCCGGTTATGAGACTCCTTCCATTTGCCGTTGGCCTGGCCTTGCTGGCCTGTCAGTCCCCGCACCGCGAACCGGCGGCGCAAAAGGGCGACTCCGTTCTTCCTGCCGCCGTCAAAAAGGCTGCTCCCGACACGACCACCCTCGGCGGCGGCTGGTATCTTCAGCCTGTGCTACCGGCGGATACTGCGTCCGGCAAGACGCCGACCCTGCAGCTGGACCTCGCAAAATCCCGCTTCACGGGCAATACAGGCTGTAATTCCATGCGGGGGCGGTTTTGGTCGGACAAGACGGACAGCAGTCTTTCGTTTGGCGACAAGATCGTGATGACCCGGATGGCGTGTACCGGCTACAACGAAGCGGCATTTTTGAAGAGTCTGAAGAATGTGACCCACTACCGGCTGAACAATGGGATGCTCATCCTGCTTTCGGACGAGAGGACCGAGCTGTCACATTGGATGCGGAAGCCGGCGAGCGGTCCGAAGGCGTTGAAAGCGTAGCACAGATCGGGCTGGAAACGGTTTGCTATTGGTACCGGGGAGACTATTACTCCTCGAATGCCTCCGTCTCTCATGAGCGGTAGTAGTCTTCGGGGTCGCTAAGGACCTTTTTCCACTGCCGCTGATGGCTTTCCTGCCATTTTTTATCCGGATGTACCTTCCAATCCACACTCTTCAGTTGCTCCCGCACAAAATCCCGCTGCTCGGGGTGGACAAATAAAGGATGCAGGTAATACCACTTCGGGTCGCGGCTCAGCATCTTCCAAAACGCTTCAAAGCTAACATACCAGGTATCGAAGACCGTTACCTCGTCCGTCTTTGGGTCGGTCGTACTATGGTTGTATAAAAAAGAAACCCCGTCCGGCTGTTCGATCCGGTAAAGACTGCCGCCGCTGTTCTCGCTGCTGATATCGAAATAGAGTTCTTTTGGCATCGGAGAAAAAGTAGTATTTTGTGACCAGACCGGATGGAATCCGGTTCAAGATCATATTGCGAAATTTCGGCGAAAATTATTTTTATTTGAATTTTTGCCGAAATTTATATTTCTGTTATCTTATAAAAAACATTATTAATATGGCACTCATTCCCAACAATAAGAAAAAGAAAGACGGCAAACAACTCGCCGGTCCCAAGAGTAATATCCCCGGCTTTCCGGCTCCCAAAGGAAAGGCCAACAGCAAGGGCGTGAAGAGCAATACCCGGTTGACGGGCGGTTCGCAGCGCGGCTCCTAAGCCGGCCGGAACCCCTTTTCCAGCTGTTCTTTTTCCTGCTTCTCCAGTTCCGCCAGCGCGGCGGGTTCGTCGGCAAAGGTCTTTAGCCTTGTTTGGCCGCGGGTTCCTGCTCGCCCCCAGCGGACGATCAGTTTATTCCCATCGGTAGCCGCCTCCCAGAAGGCGCCGGTATTTCCGTCGCCCTGTACCAACCTGCGGAAGGCCAGGTGGTCATAGGGGCCGGCCGGCGCCGCGGGCTCGCCGAAGATGCCTTTGGCGTCTTCGGCGGAAACATCTGCACCCTGTTCCCCCAACGCCTTTACGATCTGCTCCATCACCTTTTGGGGTTGATGCAGCCAATCCTTGGCATACACCGGCATCACCTTCCAGCCGAAACTCCGGAGGGTCGCGGGCCGCTGATAATATTGCTCGATCAGATCCTCGTTTTGGTAGTGTCCTTCGTCATCGATCAGGATCGCGAGGGAATAGGCCGGATCTTCGGGCCGGCGGCGCACGGCGAGACTGCATTTGAAATCCGACTGGCCGATCGGTCCGTCAACGGTATAACCAAGCGCGACGAGCTGTGTCTTCAGCTGACTGCGGATCATCGTCGGCATGATCCGGTCTCCGCCTCCGCCCTGACTGCGCACCAGCCCATCGAGGATCGTCCGCGCCATCGTCATCTTCCCTTCGCTGATCCCTTCGGCATATTGCAGCCACCGGCGGAGATAACCGGCGCCTTCATTGTATTCATTGGTAATCTGCTCATAGCGGATGCTGCTCACCACCGCCATATGCTTGCGGGCGCGGCTGAACAGCACGTTCAACCGCTTTTCGCCGCCTTTTTTATTGATCGGCCCGAAATTCATCAGCATCCGCCCCCGGCTGTCGGGGCCATAACAAACGCTCATGATGATGATGTCCCGTTCATCACCCTGGATGTTCTCGAGATTCTTGATGATCAGGCCCGCATACTGGTCGTTCTCGGTCCGGTTGTACGCCTCCTCCAGCAGCCCTTCGAATTCTGCGTCTTCCGCCGCCAGCCGGTCGAGGGCCGCTTCGATGGTATGCTGCTGTTGCTGGCTGAAGGCGACGATGCCGATGCTTTCGCGGGTCCTGCGTCGCAACAGCTCGCGGATCAGCGCGGCGATATAGACGGCCTCCGCCGGATTGCTGCGTCTTTCGTAGACGCAGTCCGTTAACAGGTGGAAGCTGATGCTGCGGTCAAAGAGACTGTTCACCTGGGTGGCGGCATCGGCCGGTCCACCAATGCGGATCGCGGTTTTTTCGGAATGGTGGATCGTCCGGTCGGGGATGGTCAGCAGCTCGCCTTCATAGAAGGCGTGATTACTGAAACTGATCAGCGTCTCGTAGTGGCTGCGGTAGTGCCAGCTCAGCAGCGTGCTTTCCAGCTTGCGGGCACCCTGGGCGAGCAGGCTGTCGGCGTCCTCCGCCAGCCCCTCTTCTTCTCCGTCCATGCTCTTGTCGAGATCGTCCGGGTCAGCGTTTCTCGATCCCGAGTGGAAGAAGTCCGTGGGCGGCATCTGCTTTTCATCCCCTACGATGATCGTCTGCCGTGCGCGGTATAGAGCCGGCACGCCTTCCTCCAGTGTGATCTGGCTGGCCTCGTCGAAGATCACGACGTCAAAATGCGTATCGTCCAACGGAAGGCTGTCGCTGACGCTGTAAGGGCTCATCAGCCAGACCGGTTTTACCGCTTTCAGCACGCCGCCGCTCTCTTTTTCGGAGAGCTCGCGGATGCTTTTATAGCGCATGGTCTTGCCAAATTCGTTCTCCAGTATCTTCCGGCCTTCGGTAAAGGTCTTCTTGAACTTCTTTTGTTCCTCGCTGAGCTGCGCCGCCGGTCTGGCTGCCAGATCCAACTGCTGCAGGAAGCGATGTCGGACGAAGGCGCGGATCAGTTCCGCATTCAGCTGCTGAAGACGGATGTAGCCTTCGCCGAATTGCCCAACCGCCCCTTCCAGGGCCTGGGCATCGGTATTGGCGAATCCGCGGTATTGCTGGTACAGCTGCCGGAGGGCTTTTCGCGCGATGGCGGCCTCCGCCTGTCTCATTCGGAGCGGCAGGCGTCGGAGGCCCTTTTTGACGCCGTCGGGTAGACCGGTAAAAGCCCGCAGGGCGGGCAGCCAGTCGCGAAGGCCGTCTGCATTCAGCTGGATATTGAGCAGCTCATCCCGCGTTTCCGCAAGGCTGCCAACGGGAGGTTCCTGCAGGCAGCGTCCCAGCAGGGTTTCCAGGCGGTTGAGCGGTTGATGAAGGGCCTGTAGTGAAATGACCAATTCGGCGCCGTCGGGCCGCTGTAAAAGATATTCCAGCTCGGGATGCCCCTTTCTCCTTTGCAGCATGTCGATGCTCAATCGCGCCGTATCGATATTCTGATCCAATGCATATTGTTGCTGTAACTGCCGCCGGGATTGCTCCGCCCGTTCCGCCGCGGTATATTCGGTCTTCAACTGCTCCAGCACCTGGCGGTAGGACGGTTTGCCCGCGGCATGTGTGGTAAAATCATAGCTTTCGTGCAACCGGTGCTTCAGCCTTCGCCAGGGTCCGTTCAGCGCGCTGAGAAAGGCCCCATCCTGTTTGTCGGCCAGGAGCAAGGCGGCATCGAGATCGGTTTCGGGCAGCTTGTGTTTCCAGTGCCGGTTTTGTTGTTGCGCCTGCTGCGAGGCCTCCTGCAGCTCACGCCAGGCCTCATATTGCCGCTTCCACTCTTTTGCTTCGGGCCGGTCGGGATCGGCCAGCGCCATATTTCCCGAACGGGCCAGCGGATAAAGCAGGACGGCAAATTGTACGAGGCTTTTCAGTCTTTCCGCCTCCTGCAAGTGCCGGGGCTCCAGCCGGCAGGCATTGACAAGCGCCTCCACTTCGTCCAGTGAGCCGAAAGCCTGGTGCAGGGTTGCTTCCAATGTACGATGCGGGCTTTCCGAGAGAAAAATGCTTTCCTGCACGTTGCTGAACGGATGCTCCGAAAAAGTTCCGTCCGACCCAGACTCATCCAGCACGGCTTCCAGTTGCGCGATGACGGCCGCCGATGCGGTCCACTCTTTGTAGCCAGGCAGCTCCTCTTCCTCGCGCGGGTCCAGATCGACCAGGTCCTGCCGGAGCCCGATGATCTTCTCGATCAACGCCCGCCCGGTAATGCCCGTCTCCTCGCCTTCTTCGAGGGAACGGTCATGGAATTCCTGCAGGAGTGCCAGATGCCGGTCCATCGAAAGGAGAAGCGATTCGCGTTTGGCTTTCAGCCCCGGCAGATCCATGCGTCGATCGACAAAATCTTCGTAGGTGGATCGCAGGTTTTTGATAAATTCCCGTTTGTCGCCCTGGCTGTCGTGGATATAACAGCAGAGCTCTTCCAGGCCCACCTGCTTCAGCCGGTGGTAGACGACATCAAGCGCCGCGCGTTTCTCGCATACGAAGAGGATATTCTTTCCCCTGGCGACAAAGTCGGCGATCAGGTTGGTGATCGTCTGGCTCTTGCCCGTCCCAGGCGGGCCCTGGATGATATAGCTATAGCCACCGCGGCTTTGCAGGATCGCCTTTGTCTGGGTGGGATCGGCGGTGACGACATGAAACCAGTCATCGGCCCGGTTGCGGTCGAAGGAGTGTTCCGGGAAGATGCGGGGCCCGGCGCTGAAGAGCGCGTCGAAGCCGGGCTGTTGCTGCTGCCGGTCGATGGCCACGTTATAGTCGCGCACGAGGCTCATCTTTTTGTAGTTGAAGTTGCCCAGCACCATATTGCAGACATCGATCTCCCAGCTATGGGGGTTGCTCTCGTTGTCGACCAACTGGAAGACCTCTTTTTCGGGTACCGGCGGAGCCGGCGGTGCGATATAGCGCTGGAAGAGCTCCAGTCCCCGCGGGAGGCCTTCACTTTCGGGAGAGCCGGTCCTTTTCCGATATTGCGTCACCGTCTTCTGCGCCTCGACCTGGATCGCCCGGATGCGTGGCTTGTCGATGTAGCGGAGGGCGATGCCCTGGTTGGCGCCTTCGACCTGCGCCTGCACCGATCGATAGAACTGCCCGGGGCTCATCTCTTCCAGGTCGATCCAATCGGGCAGCCGGATCCCGTAGAGCTCCCTGAGCTGACCAGCCAGCACAGGATTCACCTCCGCGGCATTATCCAGCACCTTCAGGACGTAGTGATCCTCTTTTACTTTCTTGTTCTTCTTCAGGCTCACCGGCACAAGCAGCAGGGGAGTCTGAATCCGCTCTTTGGGATCTTCCTTCAGATTATGCCAGTTCAGGAAGGCGATCACCAGCCGCAGCTGGCTAAACCCATATTCCTGGATATTGCGTTGTGATTCGACGCGTACCGCATCGAGCGAGGCCGGGAGATAAACGTGGTCTTCAAATCGCAGGTATTTGTTCAGGACGATCTCCTTCATCCCGGTGATCTTTTCGGCGAGCTCGGCATTCCAGGTGAAGAGCAGCTCGGGCCGGATGCTCTCGTAATGCAGCACGACCGGAACGCTGCTGACGGTGAGATTGACAAACCGCAGATTGGGTTTGTAATACAGGAGCCGGTTGCGGCGGCTGGTATCGAAAAGCCGGTTTCGCAGCCGGTTTAGGATAAAAGCCTGGCGGTCTTTCAGATCCTTGTGCATCCAACCGGCCACCTGGCTCAGATCGGTTTGCTTTTCGGGATCATAATCGCGGTAATGCTCCGACCGGGTAATGATATCGTAAAGGTCCTGTGAGCGGCGCCCGCGGTCGGGCTCGGTCATATCCGTGATCAGCCGCGCTACAGTAGGGTGGATGCGGGGAAAGTTCAGCGAAGGGCTGGTTCTTAAAGAAGCGAAACGCACAATCGCTTCGGGATCATAAAGGTCCAGACCCATGGGGACGCCGCCCAGGATGAACCCGAGACAGAAGATATCGGAGAGCGGATCATGAGGTTCCAGTAGCTGCCCGAAGCATCGGACGCCGGGGGCTGGTACATGGGCCAAATTCGCGTCGATGTGCAGGACGCCATCGCTGACGAAGAGCGCTTGTCCGCGGTCGAAGGGCGCCACCAATCCCGCTTCGTGGAGCCGTAGTACCTCTTTGAACAACGGAAGGACGAAAGCGAGGGTATCGTCCGTCGAGTAATCGCCTTTGTCGAAGGCCGTGCGAAGGAAGGTGCTGAAAGAGGTCATAGGATCATTCGGATTTTATTTTTTGATAGACGACCAACAGCCCGGCGGCTTCGACGAAGGTCAGCGCCCGCTCCAAAAGGCGGTCTTGCAGACCGGCATCGGCCCGGATAAAATCAAGCAGGACCCAGGCGAAATAATCGTGGACGTTGGCCTGTGCGTTGGCGAGGGTGGTGATCAGCCTTTCGGAAACGCGGGTATCCGATGCTTCCGGCCAGGACCAATCGGGAAAATACCGATGCGCCAGATCCATCACGGCGGCGGTGCGTGTCCATTCCGGCTGCAGCAGCTCGAGCAGGACGTCCCTGGTGAGATCAGACAGCGTGGCCCGGGCAGCCGGATCCAGTCGTTCGAGGTCGATAGGTCCTTCGATCATAGAGTACGTAAATCTACGGATTTAAGTAACTTCGCAGCATGCGAGATTATATAACTGATTTGAACGACCGGCAGAAAGAAGCGGTATTGCATAAGGACGGCCCGATCATGATCGTAGCGGGTGCGGGGAGCGGCAAAACGAAGGTGCTGACGACCCGTATCGCTCACCTGTTGGCACAGGGAGTTCCGGCATGGAATATCCTCGCGCTGACGTTTACGAATAAGGCTGCCAAAGAAATGAAGGAGCGGGTGGAGAAGATCCTCGGCAGCACTGAAGCTCGCAATTTATATATCGGAACTTTTCATAGTGTATTCGCCCGGGTCCTGCGGGGGGAGGCCGAACGGCTGGGCTACCCGCGCAATTTCACCATTTATGATACGGATGACGCGAAGAGCGTGCTGAAGACCGTCATCAATGAAATGAATCTGGACGATAAGCACTACAAACCCAATACGGTGTATAACCGGATCTCATCGGCAAAGAATGCCCTGGTGGGTCCCGTCGAATATGCCAACGATTATGCCATCCAGCAGGAAGACATGCGGAGCAACCGCCCGGCCATCGCGCAGATCTATGACGCCTATACCAAGCGTTGCTTCAAGAACGGGGCTATGGATTTCGACGACCTGCTCATCAAGATGTACGAGCTGCTGAAGAACTTCCCGGATGAGCTTCACAAGTTTCAGCACAAGTTCAAATACATCATGATCGACGAGTACCAGGATACCAACCCTGCGCAGTACGAGATCATAAAATTACTGGGGGCGGCGTTTGAGAACGTTTGTGTGGTGGGAGACGATGCGCAGAGCATCTATAGCTTCCGCGGCGCCACCATCGAGAATATCCTGCAGTTCCAAAAGGATTATGAGGATGTGAAGGTGGTGAAGCTGGAGCAGAACTACCGAAGTACACAGAGTATCCTGAATGTCGCCAACGAGATCATCAAGAACAATAAGGGGCAGATCCCCAAGAACCTCTGGACGGACAACGCACCGGGGGAAAAGATCCGGCTGGTGCGGCTGATGACCGATAACGACGAGGGGAAATTCGTGGCTGATACCATCCAGGAGCAGCGGCTGCGGAACCACTATAACAACCGCGATTTTGCGATCCTCTATCGCACCAACGCCCAGAGCCGTGCCTTTGAAGAAAGCCTGCGGCGGATGGCGATCCCTTATACGATGTTCGGCGGGATCAGCTTCTACCAGCGGAAAGAGATCAAGGACTTTGTCGCGTATCTCCGGATCATCGTCAACCCGCGGGATGAGGAATCGCTGAAGCGGATCATCAACTTTCCTGCGCGGGGCATCGGCAAGACCACCATCGACAAGATCGTGCTGGAGGCCAACCGGAACGATATTTCGTTCTGGGAGGTGCTGGAGCGGGCGAAGGAATTCGGTCTGAAGGCGGGCACGCTCGAAGCGATAGAGAACTTCGTGATGATGATCAAGAGCTTCGCGTCGATGCTGGAGAAACACAACGCCTATGACGTCGCCGCGCATGTCGGCAAGCAGACCAACCTGGTCAAAGAGCTGTTCAACGATAAATCCGCGGAGGGGGTTGCGAGATATGAGAACATCCAGGAATTGCTCAACTCCATCAAGGAGTTTACCGAGCGGCCGGATGAGGACGGGGTGCTCGAGGCCGAAACAAAGGGGCTCGGTAACTATCTGCAGCAAATCACCCTGCTGACGGACGCCGACGATAAGGACCCCAATGCCGACACCGTAAAGCTGATGAGTATCCATGCGGCAAAAGGACTGGAGTTCACCTGTGTGTTCGCCGCGGGGCTGGAAGAGATGCTCTTCCCGAATGCCATGGCGATCAATACGCGGGAGGAGCTGGAGGAGGAGAGAAGGTTGTTCTATGTGGTCATCACGCGGGCCAAGCAGAAATTGTGGATCACCTATGCCAATACGCGGTATCGCTTCGGGAACCTTGTACAGAACGAACCGAGCCGGTTCATCGACGAGATCCCGGCCGACTACCTTGACCGCAGCTTCGCCGGTGGCGGCGCACGCAACCAGGGTTTTGCCGGACCGTCGGGCTCTGCGTACGACCGGATGCATGGAGGCTATGGCAACAATGCCGCACAGGCCGAAAAAAAATATGGGCCTCCACCTACAAAAAAAGACCAACGGCCTTCTTATGTTCCGCCGAAACCATACATGAAAACCATCGAGCACAATCCTTCACCCGATTTTGTTGCAAGCGACACCTCGGGACTTCAGGTGGGACAAAAAGTAGAACATCAGAAGTTCGGATTCGGCGAAGTGACCGGTATGGAAGGCAATGCGAACAACCCGATCGCGACCGTCAAGTTCCAGTACAACGGAGAAAAGAAGATCATGCTCAACTTCGCGAAACTGAGAATCGTCGAATAAACGGGAAAAATTCTCCCGATGGGAACAAAAGGGATGGGGTTTGTACGAGTGAATTTACGATGAAGCAAAAAATGCCTTCTTAGCAGTCGCGGAAGTCCCGCGCAGTTATTGCTTTTAACAAAAGTTTACTACCTTTTCCGCATGACCGAAATGTACAAGATACAGCCGAAGGGATTGTATTTTGTAACCCTAACCGTAGTCGGCGGCATCGACGTATTCACGCGTTTCGAATACTGCGATCTGTTGGTGGACAACCTCAACTACTGCATCGAGAACAAGCGGTTACGGGTATACGAATATGCCATCCTGCCCAGCCAGTTGTATATGATCGCGGATGTGGAAGAGGGGAGAGGTAATCTCCCCAAAGTCTTACGGGACCTGAAGAGCTATTCGGCCAAGCAGATCCTCCGTGCCATCTCTGAACATCCCGAGGAGACCCGGAAAGAGTGGTTGATGCGGTTGTTCCATTTCTTCGCCAACCGGTACCAGCATGATTCGGAGCATCATTTCTGGCAATTCGGCAACCAGCCGGTCGATCTCGAAAAAATCGTTAAAAAGGACAAGCCCATTCCCACCCCCCTCGACGCGCTTGCCCGGGCCAAATGGGTAGACGATCCCCGTCACTACATTTATTGCAGCGCCTACCCCAGGCAACGGGTAAAACTTTCCACGATGGAATACCGGCTTTTGTTGTAACTTTAGTCCTATCCCCCAGCCTATACCTTGTCGCAACTGCACCCTATTATTTTGTTCACCAAAATAAGAGTCTATGCTGTCGAATGATAAGCCGCTGATCCCGCTGGATTCCTGCTATTTTCTGACGCTCAATACTGTCGATAAAATCGATGTATTTACCCGGCCTGCCTATAAACAGGTGATCGCCGATGCGCTGAACCATTTTGTCGAGAGCCAGGGTCTGGCAATCTATGCCTGGTGCCTGATGCCCAGCCATCTGCATCTTATCGCGCGGACCAAGGAGGCGGGCGCCCCGGCTTATTTCGAGCGGGATTTCAGGAAATTCACCACCCGGGCCATCCTCAAGACCATCGAGGTGGAGATGGATTTCCGGCGGGACTGGATGCTTCGGCATTTCGAGGAATATCGGAAGACCCTGCAAAGAAAGGAGCGGTTCCACATATGGCAGGACTGCAGCAGTCCCCTGCGGATCGATTGTAAGCAGCCCGGGATGTTGCTCGACCGGATCGCGCATGTCCATGAGAACCCTGTCCGGGAGCGGATCGTCGAGCAGGCCGAGGCCTATCTCTTCAGCAGCGCCCGGGATTATACGGGGAGACCGGGGCTGGTCCGGACAAGGGTCGTCCAGCAGCAGGGGCTTTTCGGGTCAAAGATGTTGTCAGCCAATTGATCGTTTGAGTTCGTCCACTGTTTTCTTCTCGCTGCCGACAAAGATCTTCTTGCCCGCCACGACGACCGGGCGTTTCAAAAAAGTATATTCTTCCAGGATGAGCCGGCGATAGTCGGCTTCGGTCAGGGTCTTGTCTTTCAGCCCCATCTCCTTGTATTTGAGGGCTCTCCGGCTGAATAACGCCTCGTAGGACCCGGCTTTTTCCTTTAGTGCATCGAGCTCCGCGGGACTGATCTTTTCGGTCTTGATGTCCTGCAATTCGAACCCTTTTTTCGCGGCGGAAATTTCCGACAGTATTTTCCTGCAGGTGTCGCAAGTGGAGAGATGATAGATTTTCTTCATGGCTGCGAATGTAATAATTTCGTTCAAGGGCCGACTAACGATGTGCCGGGAATGCGCCCCGGGAAAAATAGCGCATTCCCGGCAAAGTGCTAATGTCTGTCCTTGCGGACATGAGCTTCGCTCTTGCCACTGGCAAGAGCTCACTCGCAGGCTTGCGCCTGCCTTCGTCGGCTTAAAGGCATTATAATGAACCTACAGGACGATTTCATCCGGCTGGTGAACGATAACCGCGGCATCCTCTACAAGATCTGCAGGATGTATGGCGATACCGATCCCGACCGGCAGGATCTGTTCCAGGAGATCGTGATCCAGCTATGGCGGTCCTATCCGTCGTTCCGGGGGGAGTCGAAGTTCAGCACCTGGCTGTACCGGATCGCGTTGAATACAGCAATTTCGGATCTGCGCAAGCAACGGCGCCATATCACGACCGTTGACCCCGACAACCTGCCGACCCAGTTGCAGGACATCCAATACAATACCGAAAAAGAGGAGCAATTACAGTCTCTTTATGCCGCCATCAACCGGCTGACCGAAGTGGAGAAAGCCCTGACCATGCTCTACCTGGAAGATAAGAGCTATGCTGAAATGGAAGACATCCTGGGGCTTCCCCAGAATAATCTCCGGGTAAAAATGAACCGGATCAAAGAGAAATTACGTAAAATGACAAAGGAGGCCGTTTATGGAGTTGGAAACGCTTAAAACCCTTTGGCAGGAACAGGAAATGCCGCCGCTGGCGGAGCCCGACCGCGGGCAGATGCTGGCCCTGTTGCAGAAACAGTCGGGCGGTCCCATTGCCCGGATGCGCCGGAATATCCGCAAGGAGGTGGTCCTGATGGTCATTTGCTACGCATTTTGCATCCTTTTTTATCTCTTTGCGTTCAAGGGCAGCATGGCCCGGGTGGCCTGGCTATTCGTCGGGCTTTTTGTATTCTTCTATGTCTATTATTACCGGAAGAACCAACTGTTGAAAAAGATGCAGTGTATGAGCTGTGAGGTCCGGTCCAACCTGGCAGGTCAGCTGAAGACCCTGCAGAAATACCTGCGATTCTATTTCTGGTCGAGCACTGTCGTCGTCCCGGTGAGCCTTTTCGTGGCATTCGATATCGCGATCCACAGCAACTTAGGTCCAATCCGGCAATGGAAGATCATCGCATTGTTCATCCTTGCCGCGGTGCTTACCATCGCCGTCTATTTCCTGAACCGCTGGTATATCCATAAGCTGTATGGCCGTCATGTCCGGAAGTTACAGGAGCTGCTGCGGGAGATGGATGAGGTCTGAGCGTCGGTCCGCGGCTCAGTTGATCAAAAGCTTGCGGAATTCGGCCGAGTCCCCGTTGAACACGTCGAAATCGACCCTTGTCATGATCCCGTTCACCCGCCCGGCTTCGCTATGCTGCCAGAAGTCCCAGGCCCGGTAGATACTGGGCCGTTCCTTTTGAAGATAGTGCGCCACCCATAGGGGATAGGCGTCGAAATCGTCCTTTAGGTATTGTTTGTAGAAGTCAACGTTGGTGTAGATGATCGGCGTTACGTGATAATAATCCTGCACGGTCTGCAACCACTCCTTGGCCCGGTCGCGCAACTTCTCCCGCGAAATGCCGTAGGTCTGCTCGATATCGAGGACGGGTGGCAGATCGCCCGGAGCCAGCTCTACGGAGTTGATGAAATTCTCCGCCTGCGCCTTCCCGCTCTTGGTGGAGAGGAAAAAATGATACGCACCCCTGGCCAGCCCCGCATCCTTTACCTTTTTCCAGTTGCGTTTGAAATAGGCGTCCTCATTGCCCAACCCTTCCGTCGCCTTTATGAAAGCAAAGCTCATCTGCACATTACCGACCTTCATGTCCCGGACCAGGCTCCAGTCGATGGCCTCCTGGTATTTGGATACATCGATGCCGTGAATGGTATAGTTGACCGGAATCTCAATGCCGAATTCGGCATACCGGACAAAGTGCGCTCTTCTTTCCTGCCACCAGTCCCAGGCGACAAAACCCAGCATGACCAACACGGCGGCGATTATGGAGAATATGACGATCTTCCAGACTGTATTGTTCTTCTTGGTCTTCTTTACCATGGGGTGCATCATTGGACCTATCCGGGTGTCCAAACGGTTACAAACATAATTTAGTATTTTTATACTTCCATGCCCGAATTTAATCGCAACGATACCATCAATCTCCTGTCCAAGCTCACCCCCCGGCGGCTATTCAACGGGATGAAGGTTCTCAGCAGCTATTACCTGAGCAAATGGACGAAGAGGGCAGTCCAATGGGGTTACCCGGTGTCGCTTTCTTTCGAGCCCACCACCTCCTGTAACCTGCGTTGTCCCGAATGTCCGAGCGGGCTTCGTGCGTTCACCCGGCCCACGGGGATGCTGGAGAACGGTTTCTTCCGGCAGACGATCGACCAGCTTTCGAGGGACCTGCTTTACCTGGTCTTTTATTTCCAGGGCGAACCCTATCTCAACCCCGACTTCCTCGATATGGTTGCCTATGCTTCCTCGAAAGGGATCTATACCGCCACTTCGACCAATGCGCATTATCTGAACGACCGCAATGCCAGGCGGACCGTCGAGAGCGGGCTCGACCGGCTGATCATTTCCATCGACGGAACGACGCAGGAGATCTATGAACAATATAGGGTAGGCGGCCGGCTGGACAAGGTGCTGGAGGGCGCCCGCAACATCGTCAAGTGGAAAAAGGAGCTGAACAGCAAGAAACCGTTTGTCTTTTTCCAATTCCTGGTCGTCCGGCCGAACGAGCATCAGCTCGAGGACGTCCGCCGGCTTGCGAAGGAGATCGGCGTCGACGAGGTCCGGTTCAAGACCGCACAGGTGTATGATTACGACAACGACCCCAACGGGCTGATTCCCCTCAATGGGAAATACAGTCGTTACCGGAGGCAGAAGGACGGACGGATGGCGATTAAGAATTCCCTCGACAATCACTGCTGGCGGCTTTGGCATACCACCGTGATCACCTGGGACGGGCTGGTGGTGCCCTGCTGTTTCGACAAGGACGCCGGGCACCCGCTCGGCGATCTAAAGGGCAAGTCTTTTAAAGAAGTATGGCAGGATGATCGTTATGTGAAGTTCAGGAAGCAGGTGCTGGCGAGCCGGAAGAATATCGACATCTGCGCCAACTGCAGTGAAGGAACAAAGGTTTGGGAAAATTAAAATTGATCTATGGTCTTATCCGCGTCTATTCAGGCCCGTCTTCGTTATCAGCATGAAACCATCCCGGAGCTTATCGATAACTTTTCCGAGCAGCAGCTCCGGCAGCGGATCGATCCCGGCAAGTGGAGCGCATTCGAGAACATCGCGCACCTGGCTTGTTATCAACCGGTATTCCTGCACCGGATCCAGCGGATCCAGGAAGAGAGCAATCCGTTCTTCCCGAGGTATACGGCGGATTCCGATCCGGAATTTCCCGGCTATGTTGAGCAATCCCTGGGACGGCTCCTCGGCGTCATAAAGACCGATCGTCAGACCCTGATCGACGTGCTTGGAGGAATGGATGAGGCAGCTCTGCAACGCACGGGTCAGCATGCCCGCTATGGTCAGTTCGCGCTGTCGAAATGGGTAGAATTCTTTTTGCTGCATGAGTCGCATCATCTTTACACAATTTTTATGATGGTGCGAGAGTTGCGGAGGAATTTGCCTGAATAATTTTCTTTACTTTGTGATCGCATGGCACTGGAGAACGAAATAAATCAACGAAAATTCCGCACCGAATATCAGAAAGCCAGGATCAACATCATCTACACTTATAACTGGCTTTCCGAAAAAATAAGCTCCATCTTCGAAGAATGGGATATCACGCCCCGGCAATTCAATATCCTCCGCATCCTGCGGGGCGAGGGCAAGCCCTTGTCGACGCTGCAGATAAGGCAGCGGATGCTCGACAAGATGAGCGATACCAGCCGCATCGTCGACCGCCTGCTGAAGAAAGGCCTGGTCCGGAAGACACCCAACGGCGAGGACCGGCGGCTGGTCGACGTTGTGATCACGTCGAGGGGAAGGAAGCTGCTGGAAAAGATCGATCCGTTCGAAGAAGCCGCCGACAAGATCATGACCAAACTGACGATAGAGGAAACAAGAACCCTCAACGCCCTTCTCGACAAGCTCCGCAGTATCGCACCCGCACTGTTTTTTCTCCTGACGATGTTTGCCGCGCTTGCGGTATCGGCGCAACCTCCCAAATATGAGTTTCGCGCCGCCTGGGTGGCGTCGGTGGAAAATATCGACTGGCCATCGAAGAAAGGGCTGCCCGTGGATAGCCAGAAAGTGGAATTCATCCGGCTTCTGGACATGCACAAACGGAACGGCATGAACGCCGTGGTCGTGCAGGTGCGGCCCGCAGCCGATGCTTTTTATGCTTCCCCCTACGAGCCCTGGAGCGAATGGCTGACGGGCGTGCAGGGAAAGGCCCCCGATCCGTATTACGATCCGCTGACCTGGATGATCGAAGAGACTCACCGGCGGGGCATGGAATTCCATGCCTGGTGCAACCCGTACCGGGCCGTCAAGACCATCGGCCGGTCTTCGGTCGCCTCAAATCATATCACCCGCAAGCATCCAAGCTGGTTCGTCCGTTTCGAGAATACCCTGTATTTCGATCCGGGCAATAAGGAGGTTCAGCAATATGTCACGATGGTGATCCGCGACCTTGTTCGCCGTTACGACATTGACGCGGTGCATTTCGACGACTACTTCTATCCCTATGATATCGTCGAGGGCGGACCCCCCGGCAAGGACTTTCCCGATAATGCCACCTATGTCCGCTATGGCGGCGGTATGTCCATCGGTGACTGGCGACGCAGCAATGTCGATTCGGTGATCCTGATGACCGGCCGGGCGATAAAAGAGGAGAAGCCTTATTGCAAGTTTGGGGTTAGCCCCTTCGCCATCTGGCGCAACCGTTCGCAGGATCCGGAGGGAAGCGAGACCTCGGGTGGGGTCACCGACTATGATAACCTCTATGCCAATATCCTTTTGTGGCTGAAGCGCGGATGGGTGGATTATGTCGTGCCACAGATCTATTTCGATTTCGATCAGCCGCGTGCGCCTTTTGGTCCATTATTGGACTGGTGGGCAAAACACAGCTATGGCCGGCATTGCTATATCGGCCTGGGCATCTACAAAGCCTTCGAACGCAATCCCGCGTGGCATGACCCGAACCAGATCCCCCGGCAGATCCGCGCCATGCGCGCCTATCCGGAGGTACAGGGTGCCGTCTATTTCAGCAGCAGCACTTTCACGGTCAATCCCTTCGGCTGGTGCGACAGCCTGCAGAACCATTATTACAACTATCCTGCGCTGATCCCGCCAATGCCCTGGCTCGATTCGGCAAAGCCCCACGACCCGCTGTTCCACATCGAATACAACCGTAATGAAGGGACAGGGACGGCCTGGCTGTCCAAGGGCCTTGCAACGGACTCCCTTCGTGGCTATGCGATCTACCAGGCCGATACCGCTACGGTCAATATCGACTCGATCCATGCTTCGGCATTTATCCCTTATGATCCGGTGGCGGAATATATTGTTCACTTGCCGCCTGCTGATGAAAAAGGTCCGGTACACTATTATTTTGTCACGGCGATCAGCCGGAACAATGTCGAATCCAAGCCCGTTCCGCTGGTTTTCTCTAATTTTGTAGCTAATTAAATTCTTTTATATGCCCGGTTTCGAACTATTCGGCCCTGAAGAGCGCAAACACATCAACGACGTTATGGAGACCGGAATCCTGATGCGGTATGGCTTTGACGGCCCCCGCAAAGGCGTCTGGAAATCAAAGGAGTTGGAAGCCGCCATCTGCGCCAGACTTGGCTGCGGTTATACTCAGCTGACGTCCAGCGGCACCTCGGCCCTTACAACGGCCCTCGCCTGTCTCGGCATCGGCGCCGGCGACGAGGTCATCATGCCCACCTTTACGTTCGTAGCCAGCTTCGAATCGGTGCTTAGCGTCGGCGCCATCCCTGTGCTGACCGATGTCGACGACACCCTCACCCTCGCACCGGAGGCAGTCCGCCGCGCCATTTCGCCCCGCACCAAATGCGTCATGCCCGTCCACATGTGCGGCGCAATGGCCGATCTCGACGCCCTGATGCACATCTGCAACGAGCACAACCTCATCCTGCTGGAAGATGCCTGCCAGAGCTTTGGCGCAAAATATAAAGGGCGGGCATTGGGTACGGTCGGTCATGCCGGCACCTTCTCCTTCGATTTCGTAAAGACCATCACCTGCGGCGAAGGCGGCGCCGTCATCACCAACGATAAAGCCCTTTATTTAAAATGCGACGGCTACACCGACCATGGTCATGATCATGCCGGTGTCGACCGCGGCGCCGATACCCATCCCTTTATCGGCTACAACTATCGCATCTCCGAGCTGCATGCGGCCATTGGCCTGGCGCAGATCGGCAAGCTGGATCAATTCCTCGCCATCCAGAAAAAGAACCATTCTGCGCTGAAGGCGATGCTCTCCACGATTCCCGAGATCGCGTTCCGGCGCATCCCCGACGCCGAAGGCGACACCCACACCTTCCTCAGCTGGTTCCTGCCGACCGAAGCCATCGCGCGCGCCGTAGTGGCCGAGCTTCGTCAGCAAAATGTCCTCGCCGGCAACTTCTACTGGTTTGACAACAACTGGCACTACTTCCGCAAGTGGGATCATCTCCGCCAGGCGGCGACCCTCAATAACCTGAATGAAGATCAGCGGAAGGCCCTGTTGTCTTTGAAGCCGGAAGCCTTCCCCGCCAGTGATGCCGTGCTGAGCCGCTGTGTGTCAACGGCTATCGGTCTCGGGTGGACGGAGGCGCAGACGACCGAAAAAGGGGAGAAGATCGTTGCTGCCGTCAGGAAGGTATTGGCCCGGGAGAAGGCCCTTGTGTAATTTTCCTGCTGAGAAAATAACTTTCGAAGTACCGGTAACTCAGCGCTGCGAACCCAATCGTCAGCGTGGCTCCGATGATGAACATGCCGGTCTCACCCATCGGGTGCCGGAAGAACCATGTGTGGAAGAGGAAATAAAGGACGAATTGGTGGATCAGGTAGATGCCGTAAGAGATCTTCCCAAGGTAACGCAGCGGCCTCCACTCCAACCAGCGAACGGGAATGCCGGTTACCCGGAGGCAGGCTATCGCATACAGGAAGCCATAGGCCGGGTATAGACTGATATCATAGCGCTTGCTGATCCACAGCAACCCGATGAAGGCGATGGCTGCTGCATGACCCGTAGCCGGCTGGAGGATGAGGCCGTAGAGCTTCGGCCATGTTTTGACGCGAAACAGCAGCAGCGCCGCCAACCCGCCGATCGCCATACAATCGATCCTTGCCCGGAACAAAAAGGCTCCCAGCGGTTCGGAATGGATCAGCCAGGCGAATCCTCTTGCCGCTCCCCAGCCGACGATGATCGCGGCAAATACCAGGATCAGGCGGTGAACCGGTAGCCGGCGGATCAAAAATGGCCAAACGAGATAGAATTGTTCTTCGGTACCGATGGACCAGGCCTGTACGAGGATATCCGGCAAACAGCCAAGGACGAAGCTGAGATTGGGCAGGAGGAGGAGATTCAACAGAAGTCCGTTGGACAAGGGATTACTACCGGTATCCTTTACTACAAGAATTGAGATCGCGTAGCCTGCTCCTAACGTGAGATAATATAGTGGCCAGATGCGGAGCGTGCGGTTGACCAGGAATCGCCTGACCCTTATAGTCCCCTCCGCCGCTTTTTCCGTCAGCAGCAACATCGTGATCAGGAATCCGCTCAGCACGAAAAAAAAGGTGACGGCCGCGCCGCCGATAAAGGAGTTGAAGGCCGGCGTGATCCACGTCGGCATCTTGTGGGTCAGGCGCAACCGCTCCACATGGGTGAATAGCACTGTCAGGGCGGCGATGGCCCTAAGACCGGGAAGGCCCGGATAGTAGTGCTTACCGGGAGATTCTATGGATGGAGAAGTGATGATGAGAACAAATATAAGAATCAAAATTGGGCGGAGCCCAATTCGCCGGAGGCAGACATAGAACCCGGTATTGGCAAAAAATTATTTTTCTGCAATTTTTTGCCGATATCCTATCTTTCGGCATGCGGAAAAGATGGCATTGGATACCTCTCCTGTTGTTGTTCATTCACTTTCTATTGCGATTGGGTTTTTGGTGGTATAACCAGGCTGAATTTGCCGGCCTTAACGCGCATGAACGGTATCAGTCGTTGATCGAGGGTTTTCAACAGGATTTGGTAAGCATCGTGCTGGTCAATATCCCGACCCTGCTGTTGCTGGGGATCATGGCCTGGCTGCCCTCATTCCGTTTCCAACGACCACTGCTCTATGGCGCCCGCGGCTGGTTTGTCCTTGGGAATTGTTTCGCCGTCGCGTTCAACTGTGTCGATATCGGGTATTATCGCTTCGGGCGGCACCGCGCCAATCTCGATCTTCAATACGTGTTGCGGGATTCCATCCCTTCGTTCAAAAGCCTGCTCTTCGGTTATTGGTACCTGGTCATTCTCTTTCTCCTTCTCGTATCACTGATCGTATGGATGGCAAAACAATTGCCGGAAAGCGAGCCGCCGGGGTATCGCGACCGGCGGGTATACCTGATCTTCCGCCAGGGGATACTGGTCCTCGCGCTGCTTGTTACTATGGGTTGGATCGGCGGCGGCCGGCCGGTGATGCCATCGACCCCGTTGCTTTCCCTTCCGCCGTCGGCCCTGGCGTTGGCACAGAACAGCCTGCTGACCTGGGCCTATTCCTGTTTTCATCGCAGCCATGAGCTGGCGCCCGTGCATTATTTCTCCGACTCGACGGCATATCGGTTGGCGCCGGGCGTGCATCAGCTGGCATCGCCGCCGCAACCCAGGAAGAAGAATGTCGTCCTTTTTATTTTGGAGAGCTTTTCACGCTGTTATGTGATGCCCGGCGATGCCTATAAAGCCAAAACCCCGTTTCTCGATTCGCTGCTGGGTAAAAGCCTTTTCTTTCCGCATTCCTTTGCCAACGGCTTCAGCTCGAACCAGGGCATCGTCGCGATCCTCGGCGGCATCCCGGCGCTGATGGACGAGCCTTTCTTTTATTCCGAATATGCCAATACGCCAATCCACAGCCTGGGGAATATCCTGCAGGAGCAGGGCTATAGCACGAATTTCTTTATGGGTGCCGGGAACAATCACTTTGGCTTTGGAACCTTTGCGCACATGACAGGCATCGAACATAGCTACTGGCGGGAGGATTTTGATAATGACCGGTTATATGACGGCAACTGGGGTATCTTCGACGAGCCCTTTCTGCAGTACGGCGGCCGGGTGTTATCCATGCAGCAACAGCCTTTCCTGGGAGTTTTCTTTACCATCTCCGCGCATCCGCCTTATACCATCCCGCCGGCATTGCGCCAGCGTTTTGCCACCCCCGGCCAATCCGCGGCCCAGCGGGCCATCGCCTATGTCGACTATTCATTGCGAGAGTTCTTTGCCGCCAATCAGGATAAGCCCTGGTTCCGGAATACGCTGTTTGTGTTTTGCGCCGACCACTGGCTGAGCCCGTCGGATGGAAGGACACCGTTCTCTCCCGTCAACATTTGCACCATTCCCATTTTCATCTACGATCCGAGCCATGAAGAGCGTGACTGGCGGCCTACAGTAGCCGGCCAGGTGGATGTCGTGCCCACCGTGCTGGACCGGCTGGGATATCGCGGAACGTATACCGGGTTTGGCCGCAGCCTGCTGGATACGGCCGTAGCGGATTCCGACCGCTATGTCATCAACCGCATCGGCGAAACGTACCAGATCATCGACAAGGATTATGTGTTGGGTTATGATCTGACGCGCGACGGGCCCAGTTATCTTTATCATTATCCGGCCGACAGCGCGTGCCGCAACAATTTGCTGGGATTGCCTTCCGCTGCTTACCAACAGCGGCTTAGACGCCTCGAGAGGCTTCTGCGGGCCAATATCCAGAGCTACCGGGCGGCGTTGACGAAACGGGAATTCCGCTAGATCGTCATTTTCCTTCCAGTTTGTTTACATAGTCGAGCGAGCCGAGGCGGAAGCGTAATGGCAGGTGGGTGGCCTTTTCGATCGAAAGCTCCTTTTTGCAAAAAAATCCAAGGTGATCGGAATAGTAGTTCGCTTCAACAGCGTTGATCCGGGCGGGTGAGAAAGCAGGTGGCGATGGAGGAGCGGGTTGAGGAGAAAGGTGGAGAACAGGTACAAATTTCGGCGTAAAAATAATTTTTTCCACCATCAAAGAGGGCCTCGACTGGGCATGAACAGCCGCAGTAAGTATTGAAACACATACAACAAGAAAAGTTTTTTTTCGTTGCACTATTGATCCCTCCTTTTTCCTTAAATTTACGGCCTGATTTTTGTGGTTCGCGCGCCTTTTCCGCGAAATAGCGGGCAAGCGTGGAGCAAAACCCCTGAAAGACATGTCGTTAAGCCAATCATTACAGCAAAAACTACTCCAAAAACTGTCGCCGCAGCAGATTCAGCTGATGAAGCTGCTGCAGGTGCCCACCGCGAACCTGGAAGAAAGGATCAAGGAGGAGCTGGAGGAGAACCCTGCCCTGGAGGTGACGGAGGATCATGAGGATGGGTCGGGGGAGGAGCTGAAGGATGAGTTTGACAATAAGGACGAATATGAAGAGGCGGACGGCAGTGAGGATGAATACGATAATATCGATATCAGCGAATATGTCGCCGAGGGCGACGATGATATAGCGGATTATAAGCTTCGGGACGACAACTATCCCGACGCCGACGAAGACCGGGTCATGCCCCACAGGGTAGAGACCTCCTTTCATGAACTGCTGCTGGATCAATTGGGGATGCTGGTCGTCGACGATCGCACCCGGAAGATCGCCGAGCAGATCGTCGGCAGCATCGACGACGATGGCTACCTGCGCCGGGAGACGGCATCCATCGCCGATGACCTGGCCTTCCGTCAGAATATCGAAACGACCGAAGAGGAGATCGAGAGCCTGATCCGGAAGATCCAACAGTTCGACCCGCCGGGAGTCGCCGCGCGTGACCTGCAGGAGTGCCTGCTGATCCAGCTTCACCGGAAAAAGAACGGCGTCAAGAGCGTCGATACGGCGATCGACGTGCTCACTTATTATTTTGACGAGTTCACCAAGAAGCACTACGATAAGATCCAGCGAGGGCTCAACCTCGACGACGACCAGCTGAAGGACGTGATCAACCAGATCATCAAACTGAATCCCAAGCCCGGCGGCGATGTCACCGAGGTCAACAAGGCCGAGAGCTATGTGATCCCCGATTTCTTTATCACCAACAACGCCGGAAAGCTCGAGCTGTCCCTCAACTCCAAGAATGCCCCTGATCTGCGGATCAGCGAAGGATACAAAGAGATGTTGAAGGAGTATGATCGCGGCAGCAAGAAAGACAAGCGCCAGAAGGAAGCCGTATTGTTCATCAAGCAGAAGATCGACGCGGCAAAATGGTTTATCGATGCGATCAAGCAGCGGCAGCAAACCCTTTATAACACCATGCACACGATCATGGACTACCAGCACGATTTCTTCCTCACGGGGGATGAGACGACGCTGCGTCCGATGATCCTGAAGGATATTGCCGAACGGACGGCCCTGGATATCTCTACCGTCAGCCGCGTTGCCAACAGCAAGTTCGTCCAGACGGAATTCGGAACATATCGTTTGAAGTTCTTCTTCAGTGAATCCCTTAGTACCGATAGCGGGGAAGAGGTTTCCACCCGGGAGGTAAAGAAGATCCTGAGCGATCTTATCGAGGGAGAAAGCAAGAAAAAGCCGCTCAGCGATGAGAAGCTGACCGAGCTGTTGCAGGAAAAAGGGTATAATATCGCCCGCCGCACCGTTGCCAAATACCGCGAACAATTAAACATTCCGGTCGCAAGACTCAGGAAGGAATTATGATCAAACGAGCGTTAGCGCATTTTTTTTCGATCGTCTTTCACCCGCTGTTCATCAGCGCCTATGTCATGGCTATCATCATTTTTGTCCATCCTTACGCCTTTGCGGGCCTTGAGCATAGACAAAAAGTGTTGCGGCTGGTGACGGTGGTCCTTTGCAATACCTTTCTCCCTTTGTTTGCCGTCTTCCTGCTTTGGCGTCTCCAGTTGATCAAGTCGCCCATGCTGCGAACCGAACGGGACCGGATCATTCCGTATATCGTCGCGATGATCTTTTATTTCTGGAGCGCCTATGTCTTCAAGCACCTTCCGGATACGCCTCCGCTGGCCATCCATTTCCTGGGCGGCGCATTCCTGGCGGTCGTCGGAGCGTGGATTTGCAATATCTATTTTAAGGTGAGCATGCATGCCATCGCGCTGGGTGGCGCGACGATGTTCTTTTGCCTGTTTGCTTTTAGCGACGAGTATGGGTCCGGTCTTTATCTCGCGCTGGCGGTGCTGGTCACCGGCCTGGTCTGCACGTCCCGGCAGATCCTCACTGCCCACACTTCCTTCGAGATCTGGGCCGGCATCTTTGTCGGCCTGCTGGCCCAATTTGCGGCCTGGCAATGGCCGTGGCTTCTTTTTTTCTAACATTATATTTCAAAAAAAGAGAAAAGCCCTACCATAGGGTACGAACCAATGGGGGCTTTTTCACCTTCAAACCATCTGAAGTGTGCGTCCATGCTAGCTGTTGAGTATCTTGCTCTTCGCGATGTATTTTTTGGTTGGGTGATAGATGAATAATACGGAACCTTCTTTTATCAGATCGATGATCGTCTCGATCTCATCGGCCGGAACGGCAGGACAGCCAAAGCTTCTTCCACAGAACTGGTTCATCTCGAGAAAATCGGGACCGACATACTGGCTTCCATGCACCACGATATTCCTTCCGCCGGCGCGATCGTTGAACCCTCTCTCCATGCCGCGAATTTTCAGCGACAGCCCGTTGTTGCCATAATAGGTCCCCTGGGTGATATAGAAGCCCAGGCTGCTCTTATGCGAGGAAGGATTGTTGGAGAACGAGCTGGCGAATTCCTTACCTGAGTTCCGGCCATGCGCCACATAGGTGTTCACCAGCACTTTCTTCTGCTCGAGATCGAGGACATACAGCCGTTTGTTGCGGGATGACTGGCTCAGGTCGCAGATCGACAGGATATTCGTTTTGTTCAACCAGTGATGATCCAAGAGATAATAGTATCCTTTCAAGGCGTATTCAAACGCTTTTTTGGTGAGTCCCGCTTCCTGCAGATCGAATTGCTGGTAAAGGGCAGATGCTTCTGCTGCGAAAGCGACGGCTTTTGCCGTGCTCTTGGTTTTGACCGGGCCTCCGGCTCTAAGCGCACTTACTGGCAAAACAATTGCGACCAAGACGCACCAGAAACCGGGATGTAGAAAACTGCGACGCATGTTTCAAAGGTTTTTATCAGAAGCCAAAAAAGTGGTTTAGTCCCCCCATTGACACTCCGACGGATTATTGGATTTTATCCTGCCCTTGCGGGCCACCGGACGAAGTTATTAACGGGGGGGAATGTAAAATATTATCTATTTTCTACTTGTACAAGAATCTTTTACGATAAATTTTTTATTGTGTGGCGGCGGAGTTTTCCACATTTTATAAGGTGTCCCCTTAGACTTTTTTCCGTTTCCATCGCCCCAGTCGGAATACGCAGAAACTGACAATGGCGATGGTGGTCTCGGTGATCAGGATCGCCCAAAATACCCCTTCGGGGCCGAGTTTCAAATTAAAAGCCAGTAGCCATGCCAGGGGAATCTGAAAAGCCCAACAACAGATCAGGTTGATGATCAATGGCGTCAGCGTATCGCCGGCCCCGTTAAAGGCATTTGTGAGGACCATTCCCACGCCAAAAAACACATATCCGATACTAACAATGTGTAACACGTTGATGGCAACATCCTCGACCGCCGGGTCTGGGTTGATGAACCGGACGATCGGGGTCGCGGCTACGAGGAAAAGCAGGGTGACGAACAGCATAAATGCCGCATTATACGTAGAAGCCGTCCAGACCGACTTTTCGGCGCGTTCCGGTTGTCCCGCACCGAGGTTCTGACCCACGAGCGTAGCGGCGGCATTGCTCATGCCCCATGCCGGTAGGAGGAAAAAGAGAAGGATACGGATCGATACCTGATAACCCGCGGTTGCCGCGGTATTGTTGAAGCTGGCGATGATCCTGGTCATGGCTATCCAGGACGCGGATCCGACGAGGAATTGCCAGGTACCCGACCAGCCTATCTTGATCAATCCCCAGATGATGCCGCCATTCGGCCGGAAATAGTGACGGACAAAACGGATCACCCCGCTGCCGCGCAGCAGGTGATACAGCTGGAAGCAGACCCCGATCCCCCGCCCGATGATGGTCGCCATCGCGGCGCCGGGCAAGCCATAATAATGGACGAGGATCGGGCAAAGGACGACGTTACAGCCATTGGCGATCCACAGCGACCACATCGCCATTGCAGCGTTGCCCGCTCCCCGGAAGATACCATTGATGAGATAGAGCAGCATGATGACAATGACGCTGGCAAACACCAGCCGGGTATAGCTTGTCCCCATCGTGATCGTCGACGGCACTGCGCCCATGATGCGGAGAAGATGCGGCGCCAGCAGGCTGCCGGCCACGCTGATCACAACCGTTAGCACGAGACCGATCAAAATAGATTGTGCAGCGGCATGGGATGCTCCTTCGGGATTCTTTTCTCCCACCCGCCGGGCCACCATCGCCGTCGCAGCCATGCTAAGCCCGATGGCAACGGAATAGACGAGGGTGAGTACCGATTCCGTCAATCCGACGGTGGTCACGGCGTCCTGGCCCAGCCGGCCGACAAAAAAGATATCTACGATCGCAAAGACCGACTCCATGCATTGTTCCAGGATCATGGGGATCGATAAAAGGATAACAGCGCGGCGGATGCTGCCGGAAGTGAAATCCTGGTGTTCACCGGATAGCGACTGACGAATAACAAGAGCTATGGTAGAAAGGGTGTGCCCTTTTTGGTTAGGTTGTGTTGATGACATACAGCCATTTTGAAGAAACTGAAAAAAAAATAAGGATTGTGTTGAGCGCGTGCCCAATATCAGAGAGAGGAGGAGATCTGCAATGGAAACAGATCGAAACTTAGCAGGTCATAGGCCTAGTCATTAGAAGGTAAAGATGAGGAAGTTTTTTAATAAAATAAAATACTTTTGTGCTATGCAATCGGCCGTGATGCGTATACTGCTTAGGGTCCTGAAGATCGCCGGCATTACCACCGGGAGTCTGCTCCTTATTCTTTTTCTTCTGCCTTATCTGTTCCCTCGTTTTGTCAGCAACAAGATCCGCCAGTGGGCCCGCCATTCTATTCAGTCGGAACTGCATTTCAAGCAGGCCCGGCTTTCCTTCTTCCGGCATTTTCCCGCCCTGACGCTTACCCTATACGATGTGCGGCTCAACGGGTCGGCGCCTTTTGCAAAGGAGCGGCTGATCGAAGCCGATGAGATCGCCCTGGGGGTGGACCTGCGCAGCGTCTTCTCCGAAGTAAGGATCAACAAGCTCTTTTTGACAAATGCCTTCATCAATATCCAGGTCGATACCGCAGGTCACTCCAACTACAATATCTATACCTCGCCGAAGAGCAATTCTTCTGTCCCGGCCGACTCGACGGGCGCATCCCTGAAGATCGAGAAGATAATCATCGAGCATAGCCGCCTCACCTATAACGACGCGTCGCTGCCGCTGCTGATCAACACCCGGGGGCTCGAATACGAAGGAAACGGCGACCTCAGCAAGGCTATATTCGACCTGCACAGCCATATTCAGCTGGAGTCGATAGACTTCTACTACCGCCGGACGCCTTATTTCATCAACAAGAAGCTGAACGCCGATCTGATCACTAAGATCAACACCAATTCGCTCGAGCTGATCTTTGAACGAAATGATCTGCTGATCAACCAGCTGCCCGTCGCCTTCACCGGCCAGTTCTCCTTTTTAAAGGACGGGTATGATATGGACTTCCGGCTCAATGCAAAAGAGGCTCAGCTACGGGATATCTTCACGGCGCTTCCCCCCGAGATGCTGACCTGGCTGGACAGCACCGAGGTAAAGGGCACGGGGGATATCGACGCCGCCCTGAAAGGAAGATATATTGCGGCCAGCAATACCATGCCGGATTTCCTGCTCAATTTGCAGATCCGCAACGGCTATATCGCGTACGCGAAGGCGCCGGCGCCCATCCATGATCTCCGTGTCGACTGGCAATGCCGGCTTCCCGGTCTGCAACCCGATAGCCTCGACCTCCGGCTCGACACGATCTCCTTCCGGCTGGACAAAGACTATTTCGATGCGGCGCTCCGCGTAAAGGGCCTCGCGGCGCCCTGGGTATCGGCAACCGTGCGTTCGGAGATGGACCTCGGGAAATGGGATCGGGCGCTGGGTTTTGCGCCTGCCGACCTGAGGGGGCGGTACTCCCTGCGACTAAACGCAGAAGGACGGTATGCCACCCGTGTCGAACGGGTCACCACCCTGCGTAAGACCCGGCTGGATACCGTCGTCGCCAGCATCCCTCATTTTACATTGACCTCGGCCCTGCGCAATGGCTATTATAAGCTCCCTTCGAGACCCGAAGCGATCAACGAGATCAACTTCGACCTGGACGCGTCCTGTAACAGCGACGACTATCACCGCACCCGGATCGCCGTCGACAATATCAATGCGAGGGTGCTGGGTAGCTATCTCAAGGGGTTCTTCCACCTCGACAACGCCTCGGATTATTCGATGGCTGGCAGCCTCGAAACGGTACTTCACCTGGCCGATCTCCGGAAGGTTATTCCCATCGACAGCCTCGAGCTGTCAGGCGATCTCAGCGCACATGTCCGGGCCAGGGGCAATTATCTGCCGGCCAAACACCGGTTCCCTGTTACGGAAGCCGATCTCCAGCTGAATAACGGGCGGATACAAACAAAGTATTACCCGCACCCGCTGGAGCAGATCCAGGTGGGCGTGCGGATGACCAGCAAGGCCGGTTCGATGAAGGACCTGCAGGTGGCGATCACGCCGGTCTTCCTGGTATTCGAAGGCGAACCGTTCACGCTGAAGGCCGATCTGCAAAACTTTACGGATCTGAACTATTCCCTTAATTCCCGGGGATCGCTCGACCTGGGGCGTATCGGGAAGGTCTTTGCCCTAAAGGATTATGACATCTCCGGCCTCGTCGATACCCGGCTTACCCTTCGCGGGCGTCAAAGCGATGCCACCGCCGGGCGCTATGACCGGCTCTTCAACGAAGGGACCCTGCGCGTGAGAAACCTCATGGTCCGCTCCGAACTCTTTCCCCTGCCTTTTTATATCAACACCGGGAACTTCCACTTCGAACAGGATAAGATGTGGTTCGATGCTTTTAACGGCAGCTATGGGAAGACGCGATTTGCGCTCAACGGGTGGCTGTCCGATGTGTTTGGGTATATGTCCCGGACGGGTCAGCCTTTGAAGGGCAATTTCACCGTGAACAGTGATCATTTATATGCTGATGAATTCACGGCATTTGCGGGCATGGCGCCTTCTTCGGCGCCTGCGACCCCTGGCGTCATCCTGGTTCCCACGGATCTTTCCGTCGGCTTTCACGCCGATGTAAAAAGGATCGACTATAACGGATTATGCATTGACAGCTTCTCCGGCGGCGTTCGTGTCGATAGCGGCACCCTGCATCTCGATACCACGGCCTTCCGTCTCGCGGGGGCGGCCGTCCGGATGACCGCGCTGTACAAGAGCGTCGATGCGCAACGGGCCTTATTCGATTACCGCCTTGTAGCGAAGGACTTCGATGTTCATCGGGCGTATCGCGAGGTAAAGCTTTTTCATGACATGGCCGCCTCCGCAGCAAAGGCCGAGGGCCTTATTTCCCTCGACTATAAACTCGCAGGCCGGCTCGACGGCAATATGCGGCCGGTGTATCCGTCGCTAAAAGGCGGTGGCACCCTGTCGATCCGGAAGGTAAAGGTAAAAGGGCTCAGGCTTTTTGGGGAAGTGAGCAAACAGACCAATAAAGATGTAAACGATCCCGAGCTGTCGAAAGTGGACATCAAATCGACGATCGCCAATAATTTAATGACGATCGAACGTACACGTATGAAGGTATCCGTGTTCAAGCTTCGGATAGAAGGGCAAACCAGCTTTGACGGCCGGCTCAATCTGCACGTCCGCGTGGGCCTGCCGCCATTCGGCATTATCGGTATCCCGGTTTATGTCGGGGGAACGCAGGACGATCCCATTGTAAAAGTCAGCCGCGGCAAGAACGGCCAGTTGCAGGAGACGGAGGATAAGGATGAAGAAGGCCAGGGGAATCTGTAAAGACTACCTTAACTTTAAATAGTAAAATCGTAAACCATGTCCAGAAAAAAAATACTCTTCCTCACCGGCGACTATGCCGAGGACTATGAGACGATGGTCCCTTTTCAAATGCTATTGATGGTCGGGCATGAAGTTCATGCCGTATGCCCTGGTAAGAAAAATGGAGAGAAGGTGCAGACCGCCATTCATGATTTCGACGGAGCACAGACCTACAGCGAGAAACCGGGCCACCTGTTCGAGTTGAACTATAGCTTCGCGGACGTGGATCCGGGACAATACGACGCCCTTTGCATCGCCGGCGGCCGCGCACCCGAGTATCTCCGTCTGAACCAGGAGGTCATCAACCTCGTTCATCATTTCAATCATTTCAGTAAGCCCATCGCGGCCATTTGTCATGGGATACAGATCCTCACCGCAGCCAACGTGGTGCAGGGCAGGAGGCTTACCGCTTATTATGCCGTGGCGCCGGAAGTAACGATGGCAGGCGGGGAATTCGTCATGGTCGGTCCAACGGAGGCCGTTGTGGACGGCAACCTGGTTACCTCACCCGCCTGGCCGGGTCATCCGCAGTGGATTGCCGCCTTCCTGAAGGTGCTTGGCACGACTATCGAACCCTAATAATACCGGCCGATAGCCGGATCGTCTACGATGAGCTTTTTCAATGCCGCCGCGTCGATGGGGCCATCTTTTGCATAAATGATCTTTCCCCCGGGTTCCACGACCATCGTATAGGGCAGTGCGCCCTGCCATTTGGGATCGATGGCTTCGATCAGCTTATACTTATCGTCCACATTGAAAATGTAATTCGTTGCGCTGGCCTGGGATTTTTGCAGGAATTGCAGGGCCTTGTCCCGCTTGGCCGGTTCATCGGCGCTGATGCTGATGAATTCGAAATCGCGGCGCCGGTACATCCGGTTGATGTCCACGAAGTCCGGGAACTCCGCGACACAGGGACCGCACCAGGTGGCCCAGACGTTGATCACCCGCAACTTTTCGGTTTTGTTTTGGATCAGCTGTTTGATCCCGTCCGCCGTAATGGTATCCAGCTTTACCGGCTCCTTTGCCCATTCCTGTTTTGCTTTTTCGATCCAGTCGCTTTTCTCCGCCCACTTGATCGAGCAACCAAAGACCTTTGTCGTCTTCACCGGCACTTCCTTATTGTTCAGCAGCGCTTCGATCGCATTGCGGGTATCGAGGGTATGTGGGGTCTTTGTCGGTTTCTCGACGTCATCGACCCGGCCGCTATAGCGGAGTTTCCGGTGATTGTCAAAGACGAAGACATGTGGGGTTGCGATGGGGCCATACTTCAGGGAAACGGCCTCGTCCTTCCCATCATAGAGATAGGGGAAGTTAAAATGTTTCTCCGCCGCGCGCCGTTTCATCTCGTCGAAGCTGTCGCCCATGTCCGTATAGCCCAGCTCATCCAGCCGGATGGACTGGGGATCGTTGGGCATGATCGCGACGACGGCGACCCCTTTGCTTTTATAGTCTTTTGTCAGCTGGATGATCCGGTCCTCGTAGGCCTGGGCTGTCGGGCAGTGATTGCAGGTAAAGACCAGGACCAGCACCCGGGCCTCTTTGAAAGAGGCGAGACTATAGGTCTTTCCATCTACCCCGGGTAGCGCAAAGTCCGGCGCTGACGCGCCGATGGGGAGTGTCGGATGATCGCCCCCCAAAAGCATCATACTGGCAAGTAAGGCGAGAAGTTTCATATAACCGAATATACGATTTTAGCCGCTGCCCCGGGCCATTTTACGGCCCTGATGTAGTAATGATGTAGTGAAAAATAATGCGGAAAGCGTAACTTTCCGGCGCAACGAATTCTGTCATATAAAAATCAAGCTCACATGCACACGAGAAGATCCTTCCTCAAAAATTCCGCCCTTGCCTCCGCGGGCATTCTTGCCGCACCCTCCCTGTCCTCCTTCCTGCCTGCGGGACCGACCATCGGGCTACAGCTTTACACCGTCCGGGACTTTATGGCCAAAGATCCGGACGGCACTCTGGCCAAAGTGGCGCAGATCGGTTTCAACTCGCTTGAGGGCGCTACCTATAATGATGGTAAGGAAAACTTTTATGGGATGGACCCGAAGGCCTTCGGCGCGATGGTGAAGAAACATGGACTGGTCATGCGCAGCTGCCACTACCGCCTGGGTGAGGATGGCAGGGGCGCCACGCTGACCAATGGCGAGTTCAAAGGAACCATACTCCACGACTGGGACAAAGCGGTGGAAGACGCCCATGCCCTCGGGTTACAATATATGATCTGCGCCTGGTTGTCGGACAAAGAACGGGGCGGGCTCGATCATTATAAACAGATGGCGCACGACTTTAACGTGGCGGGCGAGAAATGCAAGAAGGCCGGCATCCAGTTCTGCCACCACAACCATGACTTCGAATTCGATCCGCAGAGCGGAAAATCGGGTTATGACGTGTTGCTCGGCGAGACCGACCCGCAGCTGGTGAAGATGGAGCTGGACCTTTACTGGGCGACGAAGGCCGGTAAGGACCCGGTAAAGCTTTTCGAAGCCCATCCGGGGCGATTCCCTCTCTGGCATTTGAAGGATATGGACAGTACGCCAAAGCATTTTTTTACGGAGGTCGGCAATGGGACGATCGACTTCAAAAGGATCTTCGCAGCCAAATCCAAGGCGGGGATGAAATATTTCTTCGTTGAGCAGGACCAGTGTCCCGGCTCGCCCTTCGACAGCATTACGAAGAGCATTACCTATATCAGGCAGAACCTGGTGTAGGACGGCTTCCGTGCAGCGCCATCAGGAAATCGAATAAGTTCGTCTCAGTGGAGATCTTCAGCTTTTTGCGCAAGCGATAGCGGCTGATCTCCACTCCTCTTACGGAGATGTTCTCCAGTTGAGCGATCTCCTTGCTGCTGAGGCTCATTCGCAGATAAGCACAAAGCTTCAGCTCGTGAGAACTAAGGGCCGGGTAGGCGCTTTTCAGCATCTGCAGGAAGTCGCTGTGCACTTTGTCGAAGTGGACGGCAAACTGTTCCCAGTCCTTGTCCATTTTATTCTCTTCGCCGAGGATACGCAACATCTTCTTGAACTCGTCCGCCGCCGCCGCTTCACCGTTGCCCGCCTTCTTCATCCGAACCAGTTCCTCGCGGATATTGCTCAGCAGCTCGCCCTTCTGTACGAGGTGCATGGCGGTCGATGCCAGTTCGGTATTCTTATGTTCGATCTCGGCCTCCAGCTTTTCATTCCGCAGTTTGACGATCTCCTTCTCCGATTTTTCCATTTCCAGCTGGTGCAGGTACTGAAGGCGCGCCTGTTCCTCTTCGTGTTTTTGCTGCTGACGCCGGAAGATGCGCCGCTGCCAGAAATACAGGAAGTACAGCAGACCGGTGAGGATCAGCACATACCCGGCATAGGCCCACCCGGTGAGGTACCAGGGGGGCAGGATCGTAAAGCTATAGCTGTTGATGGCGGATTCATTGCCCAGGTTGCTCTTTGACCGAACCTGGAACGTGTAGGTCCCGGCCGGCAGGTTGGTATATTCCTTTTCCGTCCGTTTCGACCAGTCCGACCAGTCGCGGTCAAAGCCTTTCAGGTAATAACTATAGGTGACGCTGTTCTGCGCGGCGTAGAGCGGGCTTGCATATTCGAAGTGCAGCGAGTTCCATTTGTTGGAAATATTGTACACCGCCGAGGCCGGTTGGTCCAGGCTTTCATCCACCTCGCCAAAATACCCGCCGAACAGCAGGCTGTCGGACCTTCCAAAGGCCCGGACACTTCTGATCCGGACCTGTATGGGATAGTGGTTCTTCTTGTATTCTTCGTAATTGATATGATAGAAGCCTTTTTCGGCGCCGACGAAGACATTGTATTTGTCATACGGGTTGATATGTTCATAGTCGGCCACCAACTTCCCGCTCAGCTCGGGGAAGTAGATGGTTTCGGGTTTTGGCCCGGTAAGATCGATCACGCCGAGACTATTATCCTCGATGAACCAAATATTTCCCGCGCCATCCTCCTTGAGCGCGCGGATATTCCTTTCCCCGAAGAATCCCTTGAAATACGCCGACAGCCCAAAGGCGTCCCGCCGGTCATCGTATTCATACACTCCTTTCTCCGTGGCAATGACAATATGGTTCTTCACCTTGAACAGATGATTCTTCAGATAAGAGGGCAGGCCGTTCTTTTCCGTGTACAGCTTCACCCGCGGATGCGCCATATCGTTCACGTCCACCCGGTAGACACCGCGATACGGATGGGCCACCCAGATGATATTGTTATTGTCGATGGCCATGAATTGAGAAGAGGCCAAATAGCCGGGGAGATCACCCTCCGGCCGGAAATAGCCGTTGGAATATCGAAGCAGGTTGATTCCCACATTGTTGCCGGCAAGGACGAGGGTCGAAGGCAGGACATTCGAAAAGGGCAGAAAGGTCCAGTAGGTCAGCCCGGTGTCGATCGGAACAAGCCGGTCGTTCCGGATCAGGTAAGCGCCATCGTGATGGCCTAGTAATAATTCGCCGTTGATAGTGCTCAGGCCCTGCGTGGAACCCTTCGTCCCGGGAATTGGATGGAATTCCCCCCGCAGGAAGCTGAGGTCTTCCCGATCGTCCACCGGCAGGGAATAAAGCCCGTTGGAGGTGCCGACAAACAGCTCTTTGTTGAAGATCATGGAACAATAGCCGAGGCCTTCGTTCAGCTTTTCGGGGTAGATATGCTTGATCGCATTGTTATAGGCCACAAAATCGATCCCGTTATCGAGCCCCATCCAAAGGTTCTTGTTCCGGTCGAGAAAAAGCACCAGGATATTATTGTTTTGAAGCCCCTCCTTCCGGGAGAGGTTTTGGATCGTCTCGCCCTGCTTGTTGACGATATAGACGCCGTCGAGGTTCGTGCCGATGGCCAGCCAATCCTTGCTGACGGCGGTGGCCGTCAGTACCCTTTCGTTGACAAAGGGATTCAGACCGGCGAACCGGAACGGAGTGATCTTATTATTCGATAGGATATAGAAGCCGGTATTCACGGTGCCCAGGAAACTGCTGTCCTTGCCAAACGGGAACAAACAAGTGGCCAGGTAGCTCGCCGGAAGCGCACTCTCTTTTATAAAGGGCATCCAAAGGCCATCTCTAAATTCCAAAAGTCCGTTCTTTCCGTCCTGGGCGATCAGCTGGTGATCGTTTCCACCGAGAAACCGCCATTCCGATGCGGCGGGGTACACCGTTATCATTTTATTGTTCAGCTGAAAGATCGCTTCCCGGCACATAAAGAAGACGTCGTTGCCATAAGGCACGATAAACCAGATATCCGAAAAGGAGTTGTTTTTCTCTGAAAACAGGCTTTTTAGCGAGGTGAAGACCAACTTGCCGGTCTTATCCGGGGAGAAATAGCCGAAATCGTCCTGACCCCCGGCATAGATCCGGTTGTCCTTTCCCAGGGCCACCGACCGGACCACGGTCTTGTTGGGCAAGGGATAGTTCTTCCAGCTGTTACCGTCAAAGCTCAGGAGGCCCTGGTAGTTGGCGAAATAGAGAATGCCATTGCGATCCTGTACAATGCCGCGGTTTTGGGTACCGGCATTATAGACATCCCGGGGATAATTGACGATATCCGGGATGCCGATGGTGTTCTGGCCTTGGCAAACCCCCAAAAACATGCCCGCAAAAAGGGTGAAAGCGATTTTTATCCGCAAAACATATGGCATAAGTGGACCTTCCCTATAAAGATAGGGAACCCACCCAGAAAGAAGTACCGGTTTTGAACCCACGGCCGGGCTGACGTAGGGTTGATGTGGCAAATGCCTCTGTTTCAAAGGGGATTCTTGGGCATGATGTAGTATAGATGTGGTCGAAAAGTGGACAAATGAGCAATCGGCCCATAAATTTGTCGCATGAAACAACCGCTATCTAACGCACTGCTGCCACTGCTGCTCCTGACATTTTGCCTTTCTTCCACTGCACAGCCGGTGGGCATCTTTGAAAACCACGGAGATGTCGGCGTCAATGTCAAACCCGGATCGGCCACTTTTATTCCTTCTACCGGTCAATACATTATTACCGGGGCCGGCTATAACGTCTGGGCGGATCATGACGAATTCCAATATGTCTGGAAGAGGATAAAGGGGGATTTTATCCTGTACACCCGGGCGGAATTCCTCTGTAATTGGGTCAACTACCACCGGAAAGTGGGTTGGATGGTGCGTAAAAGCCTCGATGGCAATTCCCCTCATATTAATGCCGTAGAGCATGGCGACGGGCTTACCTCTCTGCAATTCCGACGGACGGCGGGTGCGCAGACCGAAGAGCACAAGCTAAAGATGACCAAGGCGAATATCCTGCAGCTGGAAAGAAAAGGGAATCAATACATTATGCGGGCAGCGATCTATGGCGAACCCTTTCAGACCGATACCCTCGCCGATCTTGACCTGGGGGACGAGGTCTATGTGGGGCTTTTTGTCGGTTCGCATAATTCGGACGTCCTCGAGACCGGGGTCTTCAGCAATGTGAGTATCACAGTTCCCTTTAAAGGCGAGTCCGACCAGCGGACCCAGATGACCCTGGGAAGCCGGATCGAGCTACTGGAGGTTGCCTCCGGCAGCAGGGAAGTTATTTACAAAGTGCCCTATTCCATCCAGGCGCCCAACTGGACACCGGATGGAAAGAGCCTGATCTTTAATGACGCTAAAGGGGTCATCTACAATTTCGACCTCGGCACCCGGACGCCCAGCGCCATCAAGACGGGCGCCGTCACCAACAATAACAACGACCATGTGCTTTCCTTCGACGGTAAGATGCTCGGCTTAAGCAGCTTTGTGAAGGAGTTGGGCGGATCGATCGTCTATACCGTACCGTTGGATGGCGGGACTCCACAGCAGGTGACCCCCAAGGGGCCCTCTTATCTCCATGGATGGTCGCCCGACGGGAAGGACCTGGTATTCTGCGGCGAACGCAATGGAGAGTTCGACGTCTATAAGGTCCCGGTCACCGGTGGCAGGGAGATCCGGCTGACGACTGCGAAAGGCCTGGACGATGGTCCCGAATATACCCCCGACGGTCAATACATCTATTTCAACTCCGTACGCAGCGGGCTGATGCAGATCTGGCGGATGAAGCCCGATGGCAGCGGCCAGGAGCAGGTGACCAACGATGGGCTCAATAACTGGTTTGCGCATATCTCGCCCGATGGGAAATGGTTCGTCTATCTTTCTTTTCTACCCGAGGAGACCCCGGCAGGGATCCATCCGCCCTATAAGCATGTCTATATCAGGCTCCTGCCGATCGATGGAAAGGGGACGCCGAAAGTTCTGGCCTATGTTTACGGAGGTCAGGGTTCCATCAATACCCCATCCTGGTCACCCGATGGAAAACGAATTGCATTTGTAAGCAACAGCGATATGAGCGGGGGACATTGACCTTTAAAACGACTGCTATATGATAAGCACCTCCAGGCGCAAATTCCTGCAAACAACCGCCTTTCTTGCCGCCGGCAGCTTGTTGAACAGTCGCCTTGTCCGGGCGGCAGCCAACACCCGCGTCAGCGGTAAGAAGAGTGTGGAATGCGGCACTGGGAAAGTCGATATAAAACGTCTGCTGCAACATGCCCGGCAGGCGGGGATGAAGCATTTCTTCCTCGAACAGGAAGAATATGCCCATTCTGGTTTTGAGAGCGTGCGATTCGACTATAATTATTTAGCTCAGCTGGATTATTAAGGCCCGCCGCTTCGGCGGGACGGTTGCAACGGTGTCGAAAAAAATGCATTCGACGCCGAACGGGGATCTTTTGCTCAAAAAATGCTTGAAATATGACCAAACTATTGCTTTTTCTCAACTGCTTCTTTGTAGCGGCCGTGGCATTCGCTCAGTATCCGGTGGGCAACTTCGAAGATCACCTCGACATCGGGAACCCGAAAATGCGTGGCGATGCCAGCTATGATGCGACCACCCAGGTGTATTCGCTAAGTGGCGGCGGCGCCAATATCTGGTTGGCCGTGTTGAAGCAGAATCAGGGATATAATTGAGCCGGGGTTTGTTGAGTGGCCGGCCACTGCAGGGCCGGCTTATTTTTACAGCCGGCTGAACAACATGCTCCGATCTCCCGCCTTTACATAATATGCACCCTTGGGCAATGACGTAAGATCAAGAGTCGTCCTGGTCTCCCCATCCAGTACCATGCGCATCAGCATCCGCTGGCCGGTCGTACTGAATATCGTGATGGCCTGTGTGGCTCCTTCTACGACGAGATAGCTCGCCGCTGGATTCGGGTAGATGTGTAGGGTGGTGGTTGAAGTTGCGTCGATGTGGATCGTCACTGTTTTGGAGACCGTGGCATTACCATCTCGATCAGACTGTTTGAGGCGGTACAGGGTGGTTCCGGCGAAGGGGGCATCATCCACAAAAGAATATTGCTGGGTCGTCGCGGAGTTGCCGGCTGCATCGACGCTGCCGATGGTCGTCCAGGCCTGTCCGTCGCGCGAATGTTCGACTTCGAAATGATCGCTGCTGACTTCGGATGCAGTAGCCCAATCCAATTCCACTTTATTCTCCTGCAGCAGCCGCGCGTCGAAGGAAGCCAGGCTTACCGGCAGCGATACCAACGGTTTGAAGGTGGCAACGGAAGCCACCCAATAGCCGCTACCCGTGAAGGTCGCTCCATAAGAGCCTGCGGAACCACCGATCTTGTCCTCGACAATATTGTCCTGGGCCGTGGAGCGGACGGTAAACCCGGATCCGCCGCCAAGGGGACTCGAGGCGCCGATCGCAACACCGTAAACAAGTTCGTTGCTTTGCGTGGTCGTCACTGTGCCCGTGGAGACCGAGCTCGAGTTATTGGTCGTCGTCTTGGTTTGGTCGAGCGGGTCGGTGGTCGTCAGCACACCGGAATATTCGCTGGCATAGATCTCAATAAAGGAGTTGGCCGCCCCGTCCAGTGTCGCCTTGATCGTCAACGGCGTCGCGCCGGCGTTGATACTATAAGCATAATAGAGCGCAGACCGGTATTTGGTGGAACCCTGGCCCCAGTTCACCGTCGAACCGGACACCAGGTGATAGACGTTTCGGGTATCGGAGACCGTACTGACATCGCGATTCTGTTTGTCCCAGGTGACATGCACGATGATCAGGTGTTGGGAGGAGCTTGAGCTGTTAAAGGTGACGCTGATGGAACTCTGGCCGTTGGTGGTAAGTACGTTGCTTTTGGTTTGGACGTGCGCCGGAGCCTGTGCAGCGGCAGGAAGGCCAAGAGCCACCAGGAAGAGGATAGGAAGGGATGTTAGGTTTTTCATAATGCGCGGTTTAGGGTCACTAACTATAAACAAGGCGCATACCAAAGCAGGGCCTAAAAAATGATTGCTTTGTTTCATTTGTTTAACGATAATTATCAATCTTTTAATCCTGCTGTTTCCCGGGGGGAGACTCCGGGGTCTGGTGGACGGATTTTGGAAGATTCCCAAAAGGGGATGGGCGAATGCTTTTTGGGAAGGCCGGGGGGATGCAACATTTGCGTGGAGAGTCCGTCCTTAGGACTGCCAATCCTTAAAACTATGCTCAGGAGCTATCTCACTACCGCCTGGCGGAATATCCGCAAGAACAAAGTCTTTTCCTTTATCAATGTTATCGGTCTGTCGATAGGCATGGCCGCCTGCCTGCTGATCCTTCAGTATGTCAACTTCGAACTGAGCTATGATCAGTTCAATACCAGGCTCGGCGATCTTTACCGGGTCTACAACGACCGGTATCAGAATGGAAAGCTGATCCAGCATGGGACCATCACCTATTCCGCCATCGGCCAGGCCATGCAGCATGATTTTCCGGAGGTAATCAATCATGCCCGGGTGTTACCATTCGGGACTGTGATCGTTTCCTATGATAAAAAGAAGATCGGCGATCAGAAGACTTTGTGCCTGGATAACTCCTTCCTGACGATGTTCTCTTATCGGCTGATCGCCGGCGACCAAAACACGGCTCTGGAGAAGCCGAGGACGGTGGTGCTTTCACAAAGCGCCGTGAACCGGTATTTCGGATTGAAAGGGAACAATGTGGCGTCCGCGCTGGGGAAGGCCATTCTTATCGACAAGGACTCCACGCCCTATAAGGTGACGGGGGTCATCAACGATGTGCCCGAGAACTCCCATCTGCAATTCGACCTGCTCGTGTCGTATGTCACGTTGTATTCTGGGAAAGACCCTTATAAGGAAGCGGATTACGATTTCAAAGACTCCGATTTCTGGCACTATATACAACTGAAACACGGTACCGATCCGAAGACCCTCGAGGCAAAGATGGACGGATTCAGCCAACGCTATTTCCGGGGAGACAAGGTCTCCGGCAGCGTCGAGAAATTCCATCTTCAACCGCTGGTAAAGGCCCATCTTTATTCAGACTTTGAGTATGAGATCGGGAAAACGGGCAGCGCGACCGTCGTATGGGGACTGACGATCATTGCCCTCTTTATAATCGTCATCGCCTGGGTCAACTATGTCAATCTATCGACCGCCCGCTCGACTGAACGGGCAAAGGAAGTTGGGGTACGAAAGGTGATCGGCGCCGAAAAAGGGCAGTTGATCCGGCAGTTCCTTACAGAATCCTTTTTGATCAATCTATTCGCCCTGCTTCTCGGATTTGCCTTTATGTTCCTCCTACAGCCGGCCTTCAACACCCTGATCGGCCATCATCTTTCTTTTTCGTGGCTGCTGCAGCGGAGTCTGGGTGGTTATAGTATTACGATCGGGCTTTTCCTGCTTTTGTTTGTGGGTATTTTTGTCTCCGGCTTCTATCCGGCCTTTGTCCTGTCCTCGTTCCGGCCGATCCTTGTCCTGAAGGGCAGGTTCAGCGCCTCGAAAAGGGGGGTCATCCTGCGGAAGGCGTTGGTCGTGGGTCAATTCGCGGTCACGGTTGCGCTGATCATCGGGTCCCTAGTCGTCTACCGGCAGATCCGATACATGAACAAACAGCAGCTGGGGATGAATATCGATCATGTTATGGTGGTCGACCCGCCAGGATTTACCGACTGGGATTCCACCTTCATCAGCAGGATGAACAGCTTCACTCATGAGCTTTCGCAGATACCCGGCATCCGTGGCGCGGCGACCTCGTGGGCCGTCATGGGGGGTGAAACGGGAAGGAGCTTTAACATCCGGCGCCTTGACCAGGACAATACCATCCATTTCACGATGCGGCACAATGCCATCAGCATGGGATGGCTGGGGCTTTATGATATCCGGATCATCGCGGGCAGGGACTATACCTATACCGATTATAATCCCGACTTCTCGAAGGTGCACAACCTGATCATCAACGAAAGCGCGACAAAGCTGTTGGGTTTTGCCACGCCGCAGGACGCCATCGGCAAGGTCATCCTGCGGGGCCAGCGGCAATGGACGGTGATCGGCGTCATCGACAACTACCATCAGAAGTCCCTGCGATACCCGATCGAGCCTACCTTGCTGATGCCCGCCTATGGTACGGGAAGTTCTATTTCGATAAAGGTCAATTCGGAGAACCTGCCTGCTACAATTGCATCTATTAAGAAGGTGTATGACAATTTCTTTCCGGGGAATCTTTTTGATTATTTTTTCGAGGATGCGAGGTTTAACAGGCAATATGCCGATGATCAGCTGTTCGGCAAGGCCTTCTCCATTTTTGCGGGTTTCGCCATCTTCATCGCCTGCCTGGGATTGCTCGGCCTCTCGCTTTTCGCTACTGCGCAGCGGACGAAGGAGATCGGGGTTCGAAAGGTCCTCGGCGCTTCGATCGGCAATATCGTCCTGCTCCTGTCCCGCGATTTTGTCGTTCTGGTCGTTGTCGCCATTGTCATCGCTTCGCCCGTTGCCTGGCTCGTGATGCATAAATGGCTGCAGGATTTTGCGTACCGGATCGATATCGAATGGTGGGTGTTTGCCCTGGCGGGTTTCCTCGCGGTGGCTATTGCGTTGGCGACGATCAGCTACCAGGCGGTGCGTGCGGCGGTTGCTAATCCTGTGAGGGCCCTACGCAGCGAATGAGCCGCGGGGCAGCTCGTTCAGGCTTTACAACATCACCTTCTTCACAACCGACCACTGGCTGCCGTCGGTCACCTGTACAAGGCAGATCCCGTTGGTTGCGGTGGACAGGGAGAGAACGATCCGGCCGGTAGCCGATTCAAAAGTCTGCTGTTGCAGTACCTGGCCGCCGAGCGTGATCACACGTACCATCAGACGGCTGCCGGCCGGCTTCTCGCGAAGGATGGTCACCGTTCTGCCGGTCGCGATGATCAGCGCCTGGGCGTTGGCAGTAGCACCGGTTACGACGATCTTGCTGTACATCGACTTACCATCCTGATTACGAGCAATATTGATACAGTGGCCGAAACGGTGTCGCTCCTGACAGGGAATGATCGGTTATCTAAAGGTTTAGTGGATGACCAATCGGCCATTGTACACACCGGCTCACGAAATCATTTTGTATCCTTTGCCATGCACATTGACAATCTTAACAGACGGATCAGCGCTTAATCTCTTCCGGAGTTTAGATATCAACACGTCTACGTTTCGAGCGATTACAAAAACGCCGTCTTCCTCCCAGATTTCTTTCATCAGCAGGTCTCGTCCAACTACCTGGTTATGGTTTGATGCAAGTATGCTTAGTGCTTTCGCTTCTTTAACGGAAAGTTCGATGGTTTCGCCGTTAAGGCTAAGAATTCCTTTTGATTCGAAGAATATAAAATTCCCCAACTTTTTATAATCAGAAATGACCGGAACGGGTTCGGCTTTGGTTGATAGAGATTCATCAATCTTTTCCACTATAAGTTCCCCGGATGCTGAAATTCTGGTCTGTCTGCGGACGAAATAAAGCCCCGCAAAAGCTACCGGGATAAATGCAAGCAGAAGCCAGTCGTAGTTAAATGATTTTTTTACGGGAAATGAAATTTCAATTACATAACAACCTTTTTTATATTTTCGTCCCCGGCAGGGTTTCAAATCGCCACCGGCTGTGGATACTTCATAGGCAAAAACGGTCTGGTTTTGATCACATTCATTTACACTTACCGTATAATTTCCCGGCCTGTCCGTTTTTGCAAGTTGCTGATGCACCAGATTCATTAACGTATCGGGGGTAAACTCAAAACTATTTTCAAAGGAAATCCGGAAGGTGTTTTTATTGACTGTTTCAATCGGCAATACCCGGGACGTCGAATCTTTGGAATGAAGCAAAACCTGGTGACCGATATTACGAAGCACAATCTCCAGGTGCTTATCAGGATGCGCATTTTTCGCATTTATAAATGCCATGGTAAACACTGTCAGGGCTACCGAGAGGATGGCAAATAGGAAGTAGCAGAAACGCTTCATGCTGGTAATCTTGAAATTACAAGACGAATGTAAACATATTTCAAACGGCATTTACACTGTTTTACAACCTTTTTACAGGTTTTCAGGTCAATCTGACAGAATAACGGATAGGTTTGTCAACGATGAAAAAAATCCGGTTAGCCTTCCTTTTTTGCCATTGGCTTACAGCAGTCACCGCGCAGCAGCCTTATTCTGAAGTCGTGAACGAACGGATCGGAAAAAGTAGGGGCCGGATTATGGGCTACACCTGCAGATAGCTGCAAATTCATGGTCGAAATACAGGCTTACCTGGGAAAATGAAATATATTATTTAATTAACCGACAAAATTTATGAAAAAAGTTACTTATGCACTGATCTTATCGCTGGTTGTGGTAAGCGGACTAGTATTTGCTAATCGCGAAATCAAAAATGAAGCTTCAAAAAAGTCATCTCCAAAGCCGCTTACTGATGCTGAAAGGAGGGCGGCAATTAGCCAATGGGAGGCTACTCCCGCCGGTATAAAGTACAAACAATGGGAAGCATCTCCCGAAGGAAAAAAAGTATATGCCGGTGCTGCTAAAATAAGCAAGTACATTAGGGATTACACCAATATGGAGGCAGTTGTAACCTCGCTTTCCCTTCCGCCAGGTTCATTATTAGGCTTCGGAGTGATGGCCAGAATTGACGGTGACGAGTATATTCTTAGGTTTGACGGTGAGCCTCAGCAACTAAAAAGTCTGAAGGTTAACGACAAAATAATTATAAAAAGCCGTGTCGTGTCGTACGCGCCCAAGTATGCATATCCAATAGTATCGGGTGAATATGTAGAACGGGATAATAAAATAATTTACAAGCATCCCCCTCGCAAAGGTCGTTGCTGAGGAAATAAAAAGGCCAATCGAAAGACGGGCCTTTTTGCTTTATGGATCTGACAAGCTGCCTAACTCCCTACTGACGCTCCAGCTTTAAACAATACTCAATAATGAATATGCCCTGATTTTCATCCAATTCAGGGTTTGTAATCCTTCAATTCGCATTAATTTAAGGAGTATATTCCCGAAATTTAGCTAAATTTGGTCAAAATTTTTGCCAATTTGATCGAACGTGCTATATATCAGCAAATTATAAAAAACCTATTCAAAGGTAAGGCCATTATAATAACAGGACCCAGGCAGGTAGGGAAGACAACGCTTCTGCAGGCTCTCATGAATGAGTCAGATAGGAAAGTGCTGTATTTAAATTGCGATGAACCGGACATCCGGCCAATGTTGGAAAATGCCAGCTCTACTTCTTTGAAGGCCTTGATTGGAGATAACGCCTTAATATTAATAGACGAAGCGCAACGAGTCAAAAACATCGGACTCACGCTAAAACTCTTGGTTGACAACTTCAAAGAAATTCAAATAATAGCCACAGGCTCCTCTGCCCTTGAACTCGCAAATGAAATAAACGAGCCATTAACCGGGCGAAAGCGGGAATACCATTTATACCCGTTCTCCACAGCAGAAATGGTTGCGAATACCTCTGTCATAGAGGAAACAAGGCTGCTGGAACAACGGATGGTATACGGCTTTTATCCAGCCATCGTTAACTCGCCGGCAGAAGCACAAGCGAACCTGCTGGATCTTGGCAATAATTATCTATATAAAGATGTTCTTTCATTACAAGATGTGAGAAAACCGGCTTTATTAGAAAGGTTGCTGACTGCACTTGCTTTGCAGATTGGACAGGAAATTTCCTATACTGAAATTGGGCAAACCGTAGGTGCTGACAATAAGACAATTGACCGGTACGTGGAGCTGCTGGAAAAATGCTTCGTGGTTTTCCAATTAGGGGGGTTTAGCCGCAATCTTCGGAATGAGATCAAAAAAGGCAAAAAGATCTATTTCTACGATAATGGGATAAGAAATGCCATTATAAAAAACTTTTCTCCTTTATCCTTGCGCCAGGATACAGGAGCATTGTGGGAAAATTTCCTGGTAAGTGAGAGGAAAAAAGCCAATCACTATGCGAATCATTATGTGAACAGCTATTTTTGGCGTACGCATCAGCAGCAGGAAATTGATATGATCGAAGAAACGGGGGGTAAGTTGTATGTATGGGAGTTTAAATGGAATGAAAAAGCGAAAGTAAAAATTCCGGCTTCCTTTATTGAAGCCTACCCTGGAAGCATAACAGGGACAGTAAACCGGCAGAATTATATGGAGTTTTTGAATTTTTGAGCTCATCGCCGCACATATTGATTACAAAGCCTTATACGAGCAATCCCAACTCGATGTCATGCAGTTGCGCCACGAACTTGACCAGCTTAAGAAGATGATCTTTGGTGCCCGGCAGGAACGTTTTGTGGGCAATGGGGCTGATCCTGCCCAATTGGCGATGGGACTGGAATCGGAGGTGGTAGCGGCCACTTCGTTGGTAAACGCTAAAAAGATCGAATACACCCGCTCCCAGGCTACAATGAATAACCCAGCGACCTCCCATCAGGGGCGAATGAAACTGCCGGAACACCTGGAGCGTAAAGAGATCTTGGTAGACGTGGATCATCCAGAAGGCTGCCGACAGATCGGTCAGGAGATCACCGAAGAGTTGGAATACCAGCCTGGCAAGCTATACGTAAACCGCTTTGTGCGCCCCAAATATGTCAGCCCGGATAATCAAACGATCCTGATCGCTCCGATGCCGGAAAGACCTTTGCCGAAAGCCATAGCAGGCCCTGGATTATTGGCTCAGATCGTAATTGACAAATATGTAGATCATCTTCCATTACACCGCCAGCAGCAGCGCTTCAGTCGAGAGAAGATCAACATTCCTTACAGTACCATTACCGATTGGGTCAGCAATACCTGCAAACTGATCATCCCCTTATATGAGGCCCTTGCTAAAGAGGTATTGGCCAGCGATTATTTGCATGCCGATGAGACGCCCATCAAAGTGCTGGACAAGGATAAGAAGGGAGAAACCCATCGGGGATACTTCTGGGTGTATCACAACAGCCTGCGAGATCTGGTGCTCTTCGATTACCAGCCTGGCAGAGGAAGAGAAGGTCCTTCGCAACTTCTCAAAGACTTTAAAGGACACTTGCAGACCGATGGCTATGCGGCCTACAACATCTTCGACCAGCAGAAGGACGTAACTTTACTGCATTGTATGGCCCATGCCCGAAGGAAGTTTGTAGAGGCACAGCTCAACGATGCCGGTCGTGCAGAATATGCCCTGTCCCAGTTCCAGTTGCTCTATGCCATAGAGCGTCGTGCTGGCGATCAGCAGTTGAGCCATGAGCGGGTATTACAATTACGACAAGAGGAAGCCGTACCTATTCTGGAAGCCTTGGGTAAATGGATGCAGCAAGCCTACATCGAAGTATTGCCCAAGAGCGCCATTGGTAAAGCACTGGCTTATAGTATTGAGCGGTGGAAGCAACTAATGATATATACTACCGATGGGAAACTAAATATCGACAACAATCCGGTGGAGAATGCCATCCGCCCGGTCGCCGTAGGTCGTAAGAATTATTTATTTGCAGGAAGCCATGAAGCCGCTCAGCGCAGTGCTTTGTTGTATTCATTGTTGGGTACTTGCAAATTACATGGTGTTAATCCATTTAACTGGCTCACATATGTATTAGAGGCAATCCCTACCCATCCCATTAACAAGATCCAGGAGTTGCTTCCTCAGAAATGCAAAGCTGGAAAATGAGAATATTACAACCTATCGACATTGGGGGGTTCCCTCTTGAATGGGCGAATCTTGAATCGTACAGAAAGAGCGATGCCTTTAGGATCGAGATTTATTTAAAAGAAATTGACAATATTGTAGAAGGAATGGTTGCTCTATTTTACAATTTGTTTGCCTCAGAGTTGAGTAACATCATCGTATTCGATAGGTTATGGTGGGATTTTTGCCTTGACACCTGGAAGATTGCGGAGGATCAACACGATTATGATCTGAGCAATAGGTCCAAAACCTCAAAGGAATATCTCAAAATGTTGATGGAGTCAGAGGTGGAGAAGAATTTTTCAGGTTGTTGCAGGTGTAACGATTGGAATGTCTTTCTAAAAACGATATTAATTTGCATCGTTAATCATGAAGCCCCTTATAGTCCATTGTTCATTGATTTGGAAAATGATTTCTTTTTTTATTTTCATCACACGGGTAGTATAGGCCTCTATTATAGGCGCGAGAATGACGTAACCAAGAATATAATCGAAAAGGCCTCCAGATACTATGATTTACGCGATTAGTCTTTAAAAAGTCTCTAAAGTAATGGTATTTCACCGGCGGCTTACTAGTTAATTACATTTCGGTCAACGAACCATTGCCAACCGTCCTTTATCCAGTTTCGCCGCCGCCGTATATAAATGGTGGACCAGAATTATTCTTATCTTGGGTAATCGAATCCAAACAGAAAGACTTTTCGCCGTCACTTCTAGCTGAGTGGCTTGAAGGCAGGCTTCCTCGACCCGTAGATGACCTTACTGAATGGAATTTATAGCATAAGACTCTAGTGGAATGAACAAAGACATTATTTTTAATAAATTTAAGAACGCAATTGAAGCGAAAGGAATGACCATTGATAAAGTGGATGACTCAGGTTTGCTCTATATTTCGCAGGGTGATTGGACGCTAGAAGTGAGTCTTGAGAATGTTCGGCGAAACTATGCAAGAGACCAGGACGAGTCTCACATCTTCGATCTGGTTGATACTATACTTAGTTATGCGGTCGGAATGCCGCAGGACTGGGAGGATGTGAAAGACCATATCTATGTTTCGTTAATTCCCAGTGACCATGATTTTGACTCCTTCATCCATGTTCCTGTGACGGATATGTTTGATAAGGTGTTTGCGCATTATGATGGAACAAAGCATTCCTGGATAGCTATTGAAGATACAATGAAATGGGGCATCGACCAGGATCAACTCCTAAATCAAGCGAGCAAGAATGCAGATAGCCTGTCTAATACCGCAGGAATTAAGATAGAAGATATCGAAGGACACAGGTTAGGATTTATAGACCACGAACAGGCAACTCTAAAAGGTGCGTTACTATTTTCTCCGGCTATGCAACGCCGCCTGAGTGCCGAATTTGGGCTCTCCTTTTATGCGGTCATCCCGGTGAGGGATTTCTGTTATATCTTTCCGGAGCAAGATCTTGAATTCTTTTCATCCCGACTTGCTTCTACAGTGACGGAAGAATATAAAAATTCCGGCTATCCTATAACGACCGAGATACTCCGATTCAGTAGCCAGGGAGTTGAAGCAATTGGGCATTACCCCGTTGATTGAGGTGAATGGTCATCTCCGGCTCGGCTTCAGACTAATGGAGGCTGCTCCTAGCAGAAAGCGCTTTATTGGGACTTGGTTTTTGCTGATCTATCTTTCGAACTAAATCGGCGACTGTATGTATATTTTTGAAACTTGCCTGTTTTGGCTTGAGCCAGGCTCCAAGCCATACCATCCCATAACCGATTAAACAAACGCCGCCTGCTACCCACCCCCAATTTGATTTTCTATAAGCCAGAAAACGCGTGACAAAAACGAAAGTCAATAGCAATCTTAAACCCCATTTGTATACCCAATTTGTTTTGAAGTCGATAGGCGGCAAAACCCCTTGGTCGAGCTGATTGATCTCTTCAATCAAGACACTCTTATATTTTTTTACCAGCGGTTCAAGTTGTGATGAAGGCCGGATATCAGAAACGTCAAGGCCCCGGTCCTCAAGCCGTTTCTTTAAAGATTTGAAGATTGCCGCCGTACTACAGCAATCCCCCATTATCTTAATTGGCTCAATGACTTCCTTTTCCGCCGTGTCGGCAACAAAATTGCAAAGGTCTCCGAGCGTCTTTTCATCCTCGGGTTCGAGTATATCCATCCAGGTTTCCCTACTTGCTTCTAAATGGAAATAATAATTTAGATACTTGAAAAGTTCGCTGGTATCAACCAAATCGCATGTATCCTGCCAGTCTGAAATGGTCGTCTCAAAGGCGAGATCATGATTTTTCAATACAATTTCATCAAATTGTTGCTGCTGAACATAATTAGCTCGGATGATTTGAAGTATTTCTACCGGCTGATATTTTGTAACGGCGGTACGCATTGCTATTTGACATTTTAAGAAAAAATACATTTCGCCCAGGCCGCACTAATTGCGCTTCCGATAGCGACATAGTCATTTAAATCGTCAATTCGAAATACTTCTTCTGGCATCCCAAGCAAAGATCCCCATCTCCCATCCGATAATACGTTGTTCCTTGGCTCAAATCTAAGAAAGGATTTCACACGAAATATTGCTACATACCTTGCACCTCTTCTAAAATCAGGTTCCGACTTAAACTTCCCTTTTTTTAAATATTTTTTTCTTACTTCTCTGTAATTAACTGAATCCGATTTGACGAACACGGATCTTGATAAATGCGCGGAAATTGCCCTGCCTAATACTTCAAAAGAGCAATCGACCGGCAGGATAGTTAAATCATCCGTTGAGTAAAATGACATTTGGCCCGTCAGGTTTCTAGTTTCTATGACAATTTTCTTAGGGTACAGTACTGCGCCTGCCGTTTGAATGATTTCTTCATCCATTTCTTTCGTTTGATTTTCTCATTGTTATTTGCCGTCTGTATCCTACCCTTCAAAGTATTTGTGTTTTATCGGTGATGGGTTGTTAAACCAATTTTACTACTATCTGCGATTGCGACCTGTGGAAACATATCATCTTTTGTATTTGGTATACCGTCTTTTCCTGATGAAAAGAGCAAATATTGATTGCCAACCTTGTCATAATTGTAATATGAGTTTTCTTTTGAGTTCATTCCCTGCGCAGCGTCAAAAATTGGGGCTAATTTATCATCTATTAAGAGTTGCTGTAAACTGTCAGGATATTGCCCGTGGGCTAATTTGTAGAATTCGATATCTTTTACTAAACTGTTAAGTTGCATTTGCGAAATGTCTTCAAAACCTTTCGTGAATATCGAAGCGTGTTTTACTGCGTAAAACAGTGCTGAGTAAATGGTAATTGTCCATACGATACCCGCGGCTCCAATAATAGAAAGCCATTTGTCTTTATACCTTAAAATTCCGTATAACAAAAGCCCAATACCAACAAATGCGCCGACCAACGGAATTAAACATAAAAGCCCTAACCAATAAGGTGGGTTTGACTTCTTCGGGATAGCTGCAGGGTTCATGGTTGAATTTGGTGGGTGTCGCCCAAAGATTAATGGCAACCCTCTAATTTAAGATATTAAACGGAATTTCAATGGTTCCAAAAATTGCTTAACCTTAATCACAACCCACTGAAATGTTTGCAAACCGAGGTGAAAAAAGTCTATTTTATCAACCGTATTACAGCCAGATCGTCAGTCGGCAGGAGACCGTAAAAATGTTCAAGTCTCTTCAATTTTCGATAAAGCATGTCCTCCTGATCGGCGTCGGTGATATCAGCAGCTATCAAATTTTCCGCCCGAAGCGCCCCCGTCCGAAGCGCCGATAAGATACATTTCTGGCGATCTGAATCGGAACTTGTAGGACAACGGTATGCCTCCGGGAAGTTGGATGGAGGCAATGGCCAATTGGACTAATTTTGCATTAGCCCGTGTTCTTTCTTCCAGTGGTGGGGAAGTAGTTGGTTTATCCGGTTAATGGGCATCTCCTTAATGTCCCGACTCAAAATATCTCGCAACCAATCATAAGGATTAACATCATTGAGCTTGCAGGTGACCAGGAGGGAATATAACAATCCAGCGCGTTTAGCAGCTTCATGGGAGCCACAGAACAGATAATTCTTTCTGCCGATGGCCATTTGGCGCATACACCTCTCGATGGCGTTGTTGTCGATCTGAAGATGGCCTGTGCTGGCATATAGGCTCAGCCTTTCCCAACGCTTGATACTATAGGCCATCGCTTTGGCGATCGGACTTTGAGGACGCAATTTTTGATATTCAGCGGTCATCCAGTTACCCAGTTCTGTCAATAGGGGTATTGCTTCTTTCTGCCTTTTGACCTGGGTCTCATCTGTGGTCAGCTGCAGGTCTCTGCATTTTTCTTCGATCTTGTAGAGCTTGGCGATCTCAGCAAGAACGTAATCGGCCCTGGCCCTGTCGTTGGACTGAGCATCGATAAATTTCCTTCGGGCGTGCGCCATGCAGTGCAGCAATACAATATATTCATTCGGCAAATTTTCATACGCCGCATACCCATCGGTTTGCAGATGGCCTTTAAATTTACTCAGTAATTCAATGGGTCGGTCGGCTTGCCGGCCGGGCTGGTAGTCATAGTAGATCAGCGGGGCATTGCCTGTTTTGTAGGTCCAAAAATAACCTTGGTGAGTATCCTGTTTTTTGATCTTATCGAGGACGGCAATGCCGGTTTCGTCCGCATGCCAGTAGTCGTACTGCGACATTTCTCTCAGCAAGGCACCACCGAGTGGCTCCAACGCTTCCGCTACCAGCCGTACCCAGTCGGCCAGTGTACTATAAGCTAGTGTTATATTGCCGCGCTGATAACGATCCTGTTGGCGGTTTAAGGGAAGACAGTCTACAAATTTATCAATGACTACCTGAGCCAGCAGGCCAGGCTCGGCAATAGAGCGTTTGATCGCCCGCGCAGGACGGGCAGCCTGAAGAATGCGGGAAGCCCCAGGCTTACCTTCGACCGGACAACGATATTGGGGGATGACCACGCGGTTAACAAACAGTTCTCCCGGCTTGTAATCCAGTGTCTCATGGACTTCTTCACCGATCTTCTCACAGCCAGTGATATCATCTTTGGGCTCCAGTATAGTCGTTACCCGCGCCAGATTGGCCGGCAGACCGGTCGATGTCGGCTTTTCCTCGGATGCAGTTGTTTTATTCCTCGTATAAGTGATCTTCTCTACATCGGCCAGCCTGGTGCTGGCTGCTGCTTCATCGAAGGTTAGACCCAGGTCCGGTTGAGCTGGGTTGGCGGCGGTGGGAATATATCGTTCCGATTTAAAACCCTTGATCAACTTGGTAAGCTGCTGCATTTGATACTGCAGGGATGTCAACTGCGCCTGAAGCTGGTCATTTGATTTCTGCAACTGCCCGTTGATCTGTAGCAATTGCTGATTCATCTGCAAGGTCGCATCATAGAGTGCTTTATCGATATGTTCGCCGCCGGCTGACATAGTCCAAAAATAACGGCCGCTGCGCATTCCGGCTACCGGTAAGGCCGTCTAAATTTATACAGTGCACCCGTGGATAAACCCGGCATGCCGGCTGATTTTCCAAAATACGATTAAGGGCCGCAGAATGGCGTATTTGCCTCCCTGCAGCCCCTTGCTCCTGTTTAATTGATCCTAGGCAATCTGCCGTGGATGGTAGCGCTTCCGGTAAACGACCTTCTTCAGCGATACTCCCTGCAAGATCAGCATTAGTTGTCTGGATGTCAATTGGGCATGAATTCCAGGCCTCGCGGCCGGCATCTCAAAAGTGCCCTCTTCCAGCCGCTTGCAATAGATCCCATAGCCATCTCCCTCCCATTGCAGTAATTTGATGTGGGTCCGCCTCCGGTTGATAAAAATAAAAACGTCGCCGGTTTGAAGCGGCAACTCCATCTCGTTGGTGACAATACCGCTAAGCCCATCGAAGCTTTTTCTCGCATCTGCCCAGCCCTGATACAACAGATACCGGTTCCCACTATGAAGACTGAGCATCGCTTATCCGATTAATTGCTTCAGGAACGAAACGGAAGGCTCCTGGTAGAACCGGATCCCTTTGTATTCCGCAAACACATGCTCCGGTAATGTATTCTTATCGGCTTTCACCGTTATCTCCTTAAATCGGGCCTTCGATGCCTTCCCCCGCTTCTCTCACTTCAATTTCTTCTGCCAGTAATAAAAGACGGCCTCAGACAAACGATGTTCTTTACAAAACTGTTTTACCGTCAGGTCGCCTGCGGCCTGCTCGCCCAACAAATATTGCATCTCCTCGACGCTCCGCTTTAGCTGTAACGATTTGTTTTCTTGCATATACTTACGTGTTGATAAACCGTAAATATATTCTTATCCCCTTAACCCAATTTTAAACATCCCGGAGGGATACGGACAACGATTCCCTCACAAATTCGTAATTGATCTCTAACACACGATGTTGAATACGGATGCCGCCGTACGGATCACCAGCCATTCCACCTTCTCCTTCCCGTAGGATAAAAGTATTATTTTGTACAGCGACCTCAAATGAACGATCCACGCTATCCCAAAATAAGATCATCAATATCCTGGGCCTACCAGTATTTTCAATATCGCGAGAACGCGATTCTGTTGCAGTATCCGCGTATTCAAGTATAAGCGCCATATCCGGACGGTGATCGCCGTTAAGATCACCCATTGCGCTATCCTTCAAGGCCCATTTGGAGGAGAAAAGCTCGCTCGCGGACTTGATCGGCCGGCGAAACTCCGGAAATGAAAAAGACTGACCGAAAATGCAGCCCGGGAATAAGATCAGATAAAATAGGGGCGATAATACCTTCAATATATACATTTGACTGGCGGAATTTGAAGTTCGTTACAACTCTAAGGCCTCATAAACGATTCCAATTTCTTGAACTCCCTAAAATCGAGCTTTTGTACGTCTGTGACGCTTATTAGGGTCCATTCCTGATTCTCCTCGCTCCACTCCTTCGCAAGAAGTACGTCGTCTTTGCCTTCTAGCGTTAGCTGTTTCCCCTTAGTCGCAATTCCCCAAGATCCATAGGCGTTTGACTCCCCTTTGGTCGTTACGGCAGGTCCTAGTTTCAAAAGGAAGTAATTGAACAAAAATTGATTGGGGTAATTGTTGACTGACATTTCTATGTCATAGGCATATTCCTCCGCTTTAGCCAACGCTGTTTCGAAGCCAACTTCCGTTAAAAAGGCCTGCCGGCCATGCTGGTCAATGAGCGTTACCTTGAACACATTGTTTGAAATTTCATCGCAGTGAAGCGCCCATCCGGGAATGATTGCTGGTTTTGTTTGCATCAGATTTGATTTTGCAGCTCTTCACCCGTCACTGCATCTATACGAGACCTTTGTCCGCTCCAATCTACTGCTTCAATTACGCCGGCTTCGAATCGGAAATCATCTTTCCCCACGGGGGTGGTAAAAATATCCGAGCCGGAGAATTTCCAAAGCGCCCTTCCCAGGGCGTCCAGTCTTGAAATTTCCAACTCGCCATGTATAATATAGCTATCTCCAAACTTATATATCCCAAAACAGGTAGCAGAATCGGCCTTCGTCTCCCAAAGGAGATCCAACTCAGGAATACGTAGGCAAAAGACTTTGTTACCGCAGCAAACAAGTAGCCGATCATTTTCCAAAATAGAACAATTCGGATGAACTCCCGTTCGTCCACCAGACGAGCACACACAAGCGGAATATTCAATGTTAGTGTCGCAAAGTACGAAAACCCCCATTTTGGTCAGGTACCGATAGTCGTTGTAATTCACATCGGAATAGAACATTTCGTACACAGATACATTGTCCGCCGACGCGGGATCGTATGTTTCTTCATTGATCAGGCCGATTGAATAATTATTTGCCTTCCCAATCATTTTCTTCGAATCCAGGTGACCCATATGTTGAGTTCAGAATTGGCGCCTATAGAATTTTTGCTCCCGCCCTTTTTTCCGACATTTAATATCCCTGCGGCTCTCTGCTTGTATGGCGAACCCTCAATATTCTTATGACCTCAGCACCTACATAATAAGCCACCCGGAGCCTATGCAATTCAAAGGCCCGATAGGAGCCATCATTTTGGAGCTTGTACTTATCAGGAGGATATCTTTCCGGCGACGCAACGATCCCCTCAATCTTTTCCAATACTTCGGCCTGAACATTCTCGGCGTTTTGAACGGAATCCGCTGCGATATGGAGAATCGCCTTATTAAATTGTAAAAGCGCCTGGCGGCTCCAATCGATCCGTCTATTTGCCATTAAGCCAGCCTTTGGACATTTCCTTCACCTGCTCATGACTATAGAACTCACCGGCATCCATACTTTTCATCGCTTCTTCGATCTCGGCATTATATTGCTCTATACTTATGGGAGCAGTGTCATCCTTTAACTCAACATAATGCTTTGCAACCTGGTAAAGCGATTCCTTCTCGACAACGGAAAGCCGCATCCAGTAGCGCATGAAATCCTGATCCAGAGATTGAGCTCCCATATAGGCGTTTTAATCAAAATTAGCTTTAAAAATCGAATAGACGAAACGTTGAATTTCATTATATAACGGGCTGATTTTCATCAACCTCCTGATTTAGAAATTCACTAGCGCTTTCGTGTATTCCGCCTGCGCCTCCAAATCAAACCCTGCAAAGTACTTCTGCGTCGTAATGACGTTCGAATGCCCCAGGCTCTGGCTGGCAAAGGTCATTGGCGCGCCGCTTCGGAGGAGGATAGTAGCAAATGAATGCCGGGCCACGTAGGTTGTTAAAGTCAGATTGAAACCTATATCCTCGCCCATCCTCTTCATCCACTTATTAACCAGCTTTGTAAACTGCTGGATCTTGGCCCTGGCGACTTTTGGTGTATCGCTATCTTCGATAATGCCAAAAACATATTCTTCTTCCGCCGGACTTTTCTTCCCCCATTTTGCCAGGATCGCATTTACGTGGGGATTTCGAGCAGCGGTAATAATCAGGGGATCGCCCCTTTTAGTTCTTTTGGTTTTTTCGCGGATAAACCGGATGGACTTGGCATCTATATCTTTCCCTTTGAGCCGGGCAATATCCATCATATTGATCCCATTGCACAGATAGGTAAGTATCCAGAAATCCTTGGCTTGTTCCAGGAAGCTGCCGGAGGGTGTCGGATATTCAAATACCTTTTTTATCTGGTCGATGGCAAGGGCCTTCTTGATGTTCTTTCCAGTGGGGATTACATATTTCCTCTTTCCAAAAGGATAGGCGTCTTTTCTGAATGAGCCTTTGTCTATGGCGATGTTGAGTATGGTCCTTAACGCCCGCAAATAGATTCCTACCGTGGTGATGGACAGGCCTTCACCAAGAATCCATTTTTCGAACTTGCGAAGGAAATCCTGATCCACATCCTCCAACGCAATCTTCGCCTTGAATCGATGTAAAGCGTTACAGGCGGTTCGATAGAAGGCAGCGGTTCCCCATTGATCATTGCTTTCTAACTGCTCGATTTGAGCCTTAAAAGCCAACTTCAGCGTTTCGAACTGGATCTCTTTGCCAAAGAAGGCCTTTTCAAACTGCTTGAAGGAAAAAGGGACAATCTTCTCGATGCAATCCTCGGCTTTTTTTTCAATTTCCGCGATCCCGGCCTTGATCCGGCGCAATTCACCCCTCGGGCCGGCGCTATTGATGGCCGCCCACTCTTCCTCGTTGGCGTCGAAACCGGTTCCATAATACCGTCGTTCACCTTTATACGTAATGCGTAGTTTAAGCGGAAGTTTGCCGCCTTCCTTTTTCCGCCTGGCATCCGGAACGATGCTCACATTCACTCTTCCCTTTTTCATAAAATTAGGCTTAGATTTGATACATGATTTGATACATGTTTTTCAAAACTGTCTCAAAACGAATTTACGGAACCCTGTTGATAACTACATGAAAATAATTCATTTAGGGAGTAACTGGAGGTAACTGAAAGCGACTGAAAACACCCCGAAATCAGTCTCATAATCAGAGGGTCGCTGGATCGTGCCCAGCAGGGCCCACTACTTTAACTCCCCGAAAACCGGGGAGTTTTTTGTTCGACCATGCGAAATAGAACCAACTGGCCGGAGGCCATGCGCCCGTTGCTCAAAAAGTATCAGGGCAAAAAACATCCGCTGGAATTTGAGAATCTCTACCAGTTGATCGTCGTCGTCGTACTATCTGCCCGCTCGACCGATGCCTATATTAATTCCATCGCGCCGAAACTGTTTGCCGTCTTCCCCAACATGGAGTCCCTTGCGGCCGTTCAGCCCGAAGCGCTGTTCCCTTATCTTGCCGGCATCACCAATTTTGCCAACAAGGCGAAATGGCTGACGGCCATCGCCGCACGGGTAAAGACCGACAAGCAAATCCCGCTTTCTCTGGAAAAGCTGATCGAGCTACCCGGCATCGGCCGTAAGTCGGCGAACGTTATCCTGCGGGGAGCAGGAAAAAAGCCCGAAGGGGTGATCGTGGACGTCCATGTCCTCCGGGTGGCTCCCAGGCTGGGGATCGTCAAAGAGATGGACGCCGGCCCTATGGAAGAGCGCCTTATGAAGGTTCTCCCGCCGGACGAATGGGAAGCGGGGATGGCGATGTCCTTCCTTGGAAGAGAGATTTGCATGCCCAAGCCAAAATGTGACTCCTGCCTGATGAACAAGGTCTGCCTCTATTACTCGCGGCTGAAGAAATAGTTTATATTTGTTTCCACCTAAGCCTCTAAACATGAATCGACCTGAACCACAAGGGTCGGGAAAGGATGTTGCGCCTGTCCCGGATATCTCTCCCTTACTCGCCGTGCTGAACTATTTCCATCCTGTTACGCCTGAGATGGAAGCCTACCTGAAAAAACATGTTACCTCGATGTCCGTCAGAAAACGCAAGCTCCTTTTGAAGGAAGGCAATTTCAGCGACCATGTCTATTTTATCGTGAAGGGAGCCGTTCGCGGATTTACAAGGGAGGGTCAAAAGGACATCACTACCTGGATCGTCGTCGAGAACGAGCTTGTGTCTTCGATCCTCAGCCTCAACCAGCGAATCCCCTCTATCGAAAATATCCAGGTACTGGAAAACACGGAGCTGCTTGTTATCCGTAACGATGATCTGCAGCAATTGTACGAGCTGATCCCGGCCTTCAACCATGTCGCCCGGAAGCTTCTGCAGCATTACTATGCAGACGCCGAAAGACGCGCCTTCATCGCCCGGCTAACCAAGGCGGAGAACAAATACCGGCATTTCCTGCTTCATCATGAACCGCTGGCAAATCGGATCCCGCTGAAGTATATCGCTTCCTATCTGGGGATGACGCTGGAAACCCTGAGCCGGGTTAGAAAGAAATTCTCATCAAAAACATAGCACTACGCAATTTCGAGCCCCAGCCGGCGGGAGATATTCGACGTGAACCGGTTGCCGGGATCGTATTTGCGCTTGATGGCCATCCATTGTTCGTACTGGGGATACATGGCCTTGAAAGTGCTTTCATGGAGCAGGGCGTCCTTTCCAAGATAAAGCCTGCCGCCCGCCGACAGCACTTTGGCGTCCAGCTTTGGCGTGAAGGAAAGAAGGTTCTTCGTCACCGGGAAATCGATCGCCAGGGTATAGCCTTTGAATGGGAAGGACAGGATTCCCTGACCCTCACCCATTCTCTTAAAAACATTCAGGAAGGGAGTGCAGCCACTGGCGGCGATCATCTCGAGTATCTCCGTGAGGTTTTTCTTGCCGTTGTCTTCGGGGATGACGAATTGATACTGGATAAAGCCCCGTTTCCCATAGCCCCGGTTCCAGTTGTTGATCGCATCGAGCGGGAAGAAGAATTTCTCATAATGCACAAATTCCTTGGGGGAGTTCTGCACAAAGGCGATGACCTTGTTGAGCATCCGCACCGTGAGCCCGTTCAGCACAAAGGAGGGCAGGAAGAACGGCACCGTCAGCCTACTCGTTGCATGGAGCTTGAGCGGATTGCTCTTTAGGTTCTCCGGCAGTTCGCTCAGTTTAGCCGCATTACCCAGGGTAAGGACCCCGCCGCCCAGCTTCGGGCCCTTGGCCAGCGCGTCGATCCAGGCTACGGAGTAGTTATAGTCATGATCGTATTGCTCCAGGGCTTCGAGCATGTGATCGAGGTTCTTTATCTTGATGGATTTCTGCTTGAAATAGGTGGTCTCTACGCGGCGAAGCTTGAGCCGGGCGGTGAGGATCACGCCCAGCAGCCCGAGTCCGCCGAAATTCGCCCAGAACAGATCGGCATTCTCCGTGCGCGATGCCTCCGCGATGGTCCCATCGGCCAGCAGGATGGTAAAGGACAACACACAGTTGACGAACGATCCGTCGATGTGATGCGCCTTCCCGTGAATATCGTTGGCAATAGCGCCTCCGATGGTGACGAATTTGGTGCCCGGACAGATCATCGGCAGCCACCCTTTCGGCCCGAAGGTCAAAATAATCTCTTCGAGGCTCACTCCGGCCTCACATTCCAGTATCCCTTCCTGCTCATTCCACTTTAAGAAATGATTGAGCTTGGTGCAAACGGCGACGAACTGATCCTCGTTCACGGCTTGATCTCCATAACTCCTGCCCAGGCCGCGGGCGATGACCCTTCCTTTGTTCAGGTCGCCCCTCGCATCTTCTTCATTGCGCGGATTGACGGTGTATGATTCAGCGACAGGGTAGTTACCCCAACCGGCTAACTTATGTTTCTGGGCGGATTCCATGAAAAACGATTTTAAGAGACCGGATGCCATCCGGAATCCGCCGTGAAATTAGCTATAGTTGGCGAGTTTATCAATACCCGGGTGTCTGGGTAAAAGCCGGATTGTTATAGGTCCGGGCAAGATCCATCTCCGCCTGTGGCACCGGCCACAACGTGTCCCGGAGTGGAAAGGTCCGGAAGGCGCCGCTGGGGTCTTTTATCGTCGGGATGATCACGCGGTCCAGCCGCCATCTTTTCAGATCGAAATACCGCTGTCCTTCCAGCGCCAGCTCGATCCGCCGCTCATGACGGATGCGGATTCGCATCGAGTCCTGCGAGATCCCGCCCGGCAGCGGCGGCATATTGACACCGGCTCGGGCACGCACGGCGTTCACGGCGCTGTAGACGTCCGGCGAGGGACCGCCCGCCTCATTCTGCGCCTCCGCATACATGAGCAACACATCGGCATAACGCAGGTAGACCCAGTCCTGGTCGCTCTGGGTCCCGATGACCGTGGCCCGGGTCGAATCGACGCCTTTCTTGTTCAGAAAACCCGCCGAGGCGCCCAGCTGCGCGGGTACAAATGGAATACCGCCTTTGTACAGCACGCCCGGTGTAAGTATCGTCGCCAAAAGCCGCGGATCGCGATTGTTGTACGGCGTGGCTGCCTTGTACAGTGGTGACGAACTGATTGGCAGCCCATCGGTGCATTCATAGTCGTTCACCAAATAGCTGACAGGCTGAAAGCTTGAGCTATACGTATAGAGATAGTCGGCCGGGCTATAGGCATTAGGGATCTGGTAGCGGCCCGAGAACATGATCTCAGGATTGTTGTTCTGACCCGGCTTCAGGAAAAGCCCGCGATAGCCGCCGGTATACAGGCTGAACTTGCCTTCGGTCATGATCGTCTGCGCCGCTGCGGCCGCATCGGACCATCGCTGGAGCGTCAGGTCCAACTTGACAAGATAGCCCAGGGCCGTGCCCCGCACCACATGACCGGTATAGGCGGTGTTCGGCAGGTTGGCGGCAGCGAAATTGAGATCGGCGAAGATCGAGTCGATGACGACTGCCTTCGGCGTACGCGGCAGCTTATAGCTCGCGGAATCTTTTCCCAGTGGACGCAGCGACAACACCACGTCTCCATACAGCTGTTCGAGCAGGAAATAGTAATAGCCGCGGATGAACCTAGCCTCACCGATGTACCGGTTGAGGGTGGTTTGATCCAGCGGGATCCTCGTAATATTGGCAAGGAAGACATTGCAGTCCTGGATCGCCTTGTAAGGGGTATTGTAGGCGTCCGACTGGATGGTCCCGGTCGTCGGCTCGATATCTCCGGTAGCCATGGTCCCAAAGGCGCCGCTGTAGGCATTGTCGGTCATGGTCTCCCAGTAGGGGGTACCCGAACCCCAACCCTGGCCGGTGTTGGTGCTGCTGGTGTAATTGTATCCCTGGATCAGGTAACTGTAGATCGAGGTCAATGCCTGGTCGGCATCGGCCTGGGTCTTCCAGAAATTGGCCGAAGAAAGCTGGTCGGGGGGATTCTTGTCGAGAAAGCTCTTGCTGCAACTGCCAAGAAGGACGGCGAAGGATAGGAAAAGTATGAATGAAAGTTTCATGATTCGTTTGTTTTAAAACACGGCTTTTACACCAAAGGAGAAGACCTGGTTCTGCGGATGGACGACAAAGCGGACATTTCCGTTACCCACCGCACGTTCGGGATCGAGACCGGGGAATTTGGTAAAGGTGACCAGGTTGTCGCCTGCGAGATAAATGCGCAGGCTGCTCATAGCCACATGCTTCGCCATCGACGCCGGCAGCGTATACCCGAGTTGCACGTTCTTGATGCGCAGGAAGGAGGCGTCCTTTAGATAAAAGGTCGACGCGGTGCCGATATTGCTGCTGGCATTGCCCTGGCCGGTGATATAGATCAGCGGGGTCGTCGTGCTGTGATTCTGCGGCGTCCAGGCATTGAGATAGCTTTTCGGGGGCGGCGATCCCTGGTTGAAGGGTTGGATGCCCCAGCCGCCTGCATATTGCTTCTGGCCGTAGGAGCCATAGAAGAAGATCGTGAGGTCGAAGTATTTATACGATGCGCTCGTGTTGAAGGAATATTCAAACTTCGGGAAGACCCCCGATACGATCATCCGGTCATTCGCGTTGATCGTGTCGTTTCCGTCGATGTCCCGAAACCTCAGATAACCGGGCTGGGGACTGTAAGGCTGAACGGGCGCCTTGGCGATCTCGTCGGCCGATTGGAAGATGCCGGCGTATTGATACATGTAAAAGCTGCCGAAAGGATAGCCTTCGATATTGATCGTATTATTGGTCGTGATCTGCGGCGCGCCGAATTTCACGAGCGTATTCCGGTTCACCTGGATATTGCCGCCGACCGAATAGCGAACGGGTCCGATCTTGTCGGAATATTGGGCCGAGGCTTCGAAACCCCTGTTCCGCATCCTCCCGTTGTTGATCGTTGGCGAGGCGAGCCCGATATACCCGGGGATCGCCGGCTTATAGAGGATATCATAGGTCAGCTTGTTGTACCAGTCGAAGGTCAGATTGAGCTTGTTGGACACCGTGATATCCGCGCCGACATCGATGATGCGCGTCGTCTCCCATTTGATCTTCGGATCGGCAAGGGCGTTCTGCGCGACGCCGGAGTTCAGATTGCTGCCGGAGAACGGGTAGGCATAGGAGGTATTCGTGTTATACGCGTTGGCGCTGGTGTACACATCCTGGTAGGGATAGTTGGAGATGTTTTGGTTCCCGAGCTTTCCCCAACTTCCGCGAACCTTAAGATTGGTGAGCCAGTTGACTTCTTCGAGGAACTTCTCTTTGGAGAGCACCCAGCCGGCCGAAACGGAGGGAAACAGCCCCCAGCGGTTACCGGGCGGAAAACGGGAAGACGCGTCATAACGGGCATTGGCTTCGAGGAGATATCGCTCCTTGTAGTCGTAGTTCAATCGGCCGTAATACGAGCGTAAAGACCATTCCGCCGAAGTGCCCGAGGCCAGCTGCGAGCCGGCGGGCCCGGCATTCAATTCCCGGGTGATATTGTTGGAGAAGGGGGTGTTACGCGATCCCACGAGGGATTGGCTCCTGTTGTATTCCGCCTGCGTGCCCGCGAGCACCTTCAGGTTGTGTTCGCGGATGCTGTGGATGTAGGTTAGCTGCGTATAGCCCACGGGGTAGATGGTGTTGTTATCGGTCTCGGTCAGCCCCTGGCCGTTGACGTCGAGCGTCCGCTCGGGCAGATCTTTCGGCCCGGCGAACCAGTTGTATTGATTGATCACCGGCTTGAAGTCATAGATATTCTCATACTCGAAATTGAACCCGCCGCTGGTTTTCCATTCAAGGCCTTTGAAGAGGCGGACGTTCAGGAACAGGCTGCTTTGCACAAAATAGTCCTTGTCTTTTACGAGGGCGTTCTGTGCGATGGCGACGGGGTTCTTGTTGGGCGTCTGTACGTTCGGGAAAACGGAGTTGACATAGCGGCCGCTTCCGTCCGGGAGGATCGGGCCATACATCGGAGATTGGGACAAGGTGGACAGGAACTGGTCCTGACTGCCGCGTGACGCATAGAGGCGTTTGCCGTAATTCAACGTGAGGCTTGAGCCAAAGGTTATGGCGTCGGTGATCTTCGAGTTGAGATTGAACTGCAGATTGTATTTTTTAAAGGAGAAACCGAGCATGATATCCGGCTGGTCGACATATCCGAGACCTATATTGTAGGTTGTCCCATTACGGCCGCCGGTGAATCCCAGGTGGTGGGTCTGCGTGGTCACGGTCCGCATGATCTCATGCAGCCAGTTATAGTCGGGATAGAGATGCCTGTCGCGGCTGGGGTTGCTGTAGAGATCGATCTGGGCCTGGGTGAATTTATTGGGATACCCCGAATGATTGGCGGCGGAATCCCAAAGGACCATATACTGGGCGGAGTTATAGACCAGGTTGTCGGGTAGGGCCGACGGACGGGTAAGCCCGATATTGTAATCATAGCTTAGCTGCATCTTCCCGCTGGTGCCCTGTTTGGTCGTCACGAGGATGACCCCGTTGGCGGCCCGCGTCCCATAGATGGCCGCGGAGGCTGCATCCTTTAGCAGGGTAACCGACTCGATATTCTGCGGGTCCAGCGACGAGAGGCTGCCGGGGAGTCCGTCCACGATGATCAGCGGGTTGCTGCCGGCCGAGCTGTTGGTGCCGAGACCCCTGATCCGTAGAACGAGCCCTTCATTGCCCGCCTCGCCCGAACCCTGGGTTACCGAGAGACCCGACAGCTTGCCCTGCAGCAGCTGCATGGGATCTGTGGCGATCCGCTTGTTCATTTCGGTACCCGTGACTGCGACGACGGCCCCAGTGAGGTCTGCGCGCTTTTGTGTGCCATATCCGACGACAACGACGTCATTGAGCTCTGCGGCTTTTTGATGGAGGACGATGAGGAGGGTGGTGCGGCCAGCGATCTTTTCCTCGTCAGCAGCGTATCCTACGATTGTGACGATGATCGTGCCCTGTGGAGGCGCCTCGATTGAGAATTCTCCTTCGGGGTTAGTGACGGCGCTGGCCTTAACACCTTTTACGGTCACCGTGGCGCCGGGGAGCGGTTCGCCTTTATCGTTCCGCACCCTGCCATGCACCGCGACGGTTTGGGCATGGACGAAAAGATGAAACAGGAGGAGAAGGAAAAGGATTCTTTTCTTTTTCATATAGCAGCAATTGATTGCCGGCAAGTACGGAATATTTCGAAGTGGCAAATTCCGCGGGATTGTCAAAATATTACCTCCGTTTGGCGTAAATGCTTATTTTTAGCGGTAGGACATTCTCTGACCGATGACAAATTCGACAGCGGTAAAAAGACGGCTAATAGTATTGTTTTGGCTCACGGTCGCCATATGCCTGCTGCCGTTTGTTCTGCTTGCCTTCCTCAATGACATGGCCGCGGATGATTTCCTGTATTGCAGCCTATTCCGGCAATCCGGTTTTTTCGGCGGTCAGCAATTGATCTATTTGAATTGGACTGGCCGGTTTACAACAAGCTTTCTCAACGCAACGTTTGCAACCCCCGGACTTCTGGCGCATTTTTACTGGCTCCCCTGTCTCCTGTTATTTGCAGGCACAGCTTGGGCGACCTTCTTTCTGGTAAGGACCTTCTACTCCGTACTGCCGGATAAGCCCAGAGGGGGGGTCGGATCGCAGATGGCGGCGGTAAGCTGTATCCTGTTCATTCTTCTTCTTTATGTTCAGGCCGATATTGCCACTGGATTTTATTGGTTCAGTAGCGCCATTGTCTACCAGTCATCGATGATCCTGTTCCTGCTGATAACGGCGATGTTGCTCAAACGGTTTGCCCGGGCCGGCACCGCACCGGGCCATGATGCGTTGCTTTTGCTGCTTATACTGTTGATCGAGGGCTGCAATGAGATGTCGGCCGTACTCCTCCCGTTCTTGCTTGCCGCCGTCATCGGCGGCTACGGCTATATTCATCGCCGGATCCCAGCCTATCTGTGGCTGTATCTGGGCATGGCAATCCTAACCGGCCTTATTCTTGCACTCACATCGGGTGTCCTCCGTGTCCGGTCCGCGATGATGAACACCCATAGCTCGTATCTCACCATTGTAGCGGCGACCGGCTATCAATTTGTCTATGTGCTTTTTTCGGTTTTTAAGGAACCTCTGTTCTGGCTCTCCGGAATTGCTGCGTATCTTGCCGGAGAACGGCTCTCAGGATATGGAAAGGACACGGGGTGGCTTGCGGCATTCCAGGAAAGACCCCTATTTTTGAAGGGAGTGATCGTGCTCTGTTTGCTGATCGGTCTGAGCCTTGCAACGATATTGATAGGGTCACGGGGCTCCCTGCCACCGCGGGCGCTAAACAATCTGACCGGTCTATTCGCCATTGGGCTGTTGATCCTTTCCGTGCTGGCGGGTATCCGCAAAGGCGGCCGGAGGCCGGTTGGCGAAGGCCTCAAACCGGCACCGACGGCGCTGTCCGTGATGATAGTCCTTCTTTTGTTGGCCAGTACGAGCTACCGGGATGCCTGGAAGACCGTCCTTTCCGGATATTTTCGCCATGCCGTATTGCAGGATCGCGCGCGGCAGTTGAGTCATGCCGGTGAGCGCCATCAACGAGTTGTCACCGTCCGTTCCTATCCCGAAGCAATTGAGGACAAGATCCGTGAAAAGTTCCCGCTCGGCCTCCCTGAAACCCTACATTCGCAAATACTTGAAAAACCTCCGTTGATGTACCCTTATGATGGAACCGCGGCGCAAAACCTTAAGGTCTATTGCCAGTACTACGGCATCGACTCGATAATTGTCGGGGGCCATTAGCAAAAAAATAATATCTTGCGGGCGATTAAAAATCAGGCCGGAAGGGGGTTCTTTAACCTTTTATTAACCCCAAGGAGGATACATTTGTCAACCAAAGAGCCTGATAGAAATCACCCACAAGTGAAATTATGAAGAAGTATTTCGTAACTGCGATGGTTTTGTTAGCCACCACAACTGCTGTTTTTGCCCAGAAAAAGCATAAGAATCCTCCTCCACAACCTGCAACTACGACTGACTCCGCAAAGCTTGTTAACAAGGCCTTACAGAATGCGGCCGCCAATACTTCCACCGAGCCTGCCAAGCCAAAGAAGGTCTGGGATCTCAGCAAACGGTCGGCGGACCATTTCATGTTCGAATTGGGTTACGACAACTGGGCCGGCAAGCCGGATAGTGCGAGTATCAAAGGCTTCAACCATAGTCTTAACTTCTATTTCATGATGGACTTCCCCTTCAAGACCGACCAGCGCCTGAGTATGGGCGTAGGTATTGGCCTTGGAAGCAGCCAAATCTACTTTGATAAGACCTATCCGCAGATAGCCGCATTTAATAATACGACGCTGGCCTTCGCCACCACGGTAATTGGGGGTGGGGGGACGGATGCGGACCATTACAAGCGGTTCAAACTGGTCACCAACTATATTGACATTCCCGTCGAATTACGGTTTGCCCTCGATCCCGCGCATATGGACAAGAGCTGGAAGTTTGCCGTCGGCACAAAGATCGGTTTCCTCATTGCGGCCTATACGAAGGCCGTCGATCCGGAAGATGTCTCGGGCCATACGCTCGCCAGCGTCGTCGAAAAGGAATCCTCCAAACAATTCTTCAGCAGCTTCAAGTTTGCCCCTACGATTCGGGTCAGCAAGGGCGTTATCGGCATCTTCGGTCAGTTCCAGGCGAACAGCCTGCTGAAGTCCGGTGCGGGGAATTCGGTGTTTCCCTTTTCCGGAGGCATAGTCCTGAGCGGGCTGTAAAAAAAGCCTATAATCTCTTTAATCCTTCGGGCTATGCCCTGAGGATCCCCGGCAAAGCAACCTTTGCCGGAAATAATGAAAGCCGCCGCCGCCTACTTTTCCCTCAAGGCGGCGGTTTTTTTATTTTACCTTTGCCGTCCTAATCGCAACAGAAATTTGATAGATAAGAAAAACAGTATTCAAAAGGCGGAAAGAGCGGTGCTGGTCGGTTTGGTACACAAGACGCAGACGGAAGAGCAGTCCCAGGAATACCTGGATGAGCTGGCCTTCCTGGCGGAAACGGCCGGCGCGGTCACATTGAAGCATTTTACCCAGAAGCTGCTTCACCCTGATAGCAAGACCTTTGTGGGAAAAGGGAAGCTCGAAGAGATAAAGGATTATGTCAGCACCAAAGACGTGCAGGTAGTGATCTTTGACGACGAGCTCTCCGGCTCGCAGATCTCCAATATTGAAAAGATCCTGGATGTCAAGACGATCGATCGCTCCGACTTGATCCTCGATATCTTTGCCAGCCGGGCTAAGACGGCCCAGGCCAAGTTGCAGGTCGAGCTCGCTCAGTATCAATATCTTCTGCCAAGACTGCGGGGGATGTGGAAGCACCTGGAACGTCTCGGTGGCGGTATCGGGACCCGGGGTCCGGGGGAAACGGAGATCGAGACCGACCGCCGGATCGTAAAAGACAAGATCGCGCTGCTCCGTCGCCGGCTGCAGGAGATCGATAAACAGGCCTTTACCCAGCGCAAGGACCGCGGGGAGTTCATCCGGGTCGCGCTGGTCGGTTATACCAATGTCGGCAAATCGACCATCATGAACCTCCTGAGCAAGAGCGAGGTCTTCGCCGAGAACAAGCTCTTCGCAACACTGGACACCACCACGCGAAAGGTCGTCTTCGAGAACACCCCATTTTTGCTGAGCGATACGGTCGGATTTATCCGCAAGCTGCCCCATCACCTGGTGGAGAGCTTCAAAAGCACACTCGACGAGGTTCGCGAGGCCGATATACTCCTGCATGTCGTGGATGTCTCGCATCCGGGTTACGAGGAGCAGCTCGGCGTCGTCAATAAGACCCTTCAGGAGCTGAATGCGTTCGATAAACCCATATTGGTCATTTTTAATAAGATCGACCGCTATGAGGCAAACACTTTCGACCCCTGGCTCGAAGAGGGCGTGAAACAGGAGATCATGGGCGAGCTTCGGGAGCGATGGGAGCGGGAGACCAATGGCCACAGCGTCTTTGTCTCCGCTACCGAGCGCCGCAATATCGACGAGCTCCGCCGCACCATCCTCGACAAAGTAAAGGAGCTCTATAAGATCAGGTATCCCTACAAATCCGAACACTTCTATTAATCCGAATGGCTTTCAAGAAATACAAATGGCATAAGATAGCCGCCGCCGCGGCCGATATTCAATGGTCGCGAGGCAATGTCGCCTCCGTCGAGGTCAATGGCAAGACCCTCTGCCTAGGCCGGTTCCAGGATCAATTGTATGGCTTCGCCCATCTGTGTCCCCACGCCGGCGCCCCCCTGGGCGACGGCTACATCGACGGCGCCTGCCGCGTCGTCTGCCCGGTGCATTCCATTCGGTTCAACCTCAAGGATGGCCGCGATGCCAATGGGGATGGATACAAGCTGAAGACTTATCCTGTCGAGATCCGCGAGGACGGGGTCTACATGGGGATCGAGGAAGGGGGATTGTTTAAATGGTTCTGACACGGCGCCCACCACTTCGGCTCGGCGGCCCCGTCGCCCGAAAAAAGCGGATAATTTTTTCTCTATCAGGTTTCTGAACCCGGATTTTTCCCTATTTTTGCAACCCCTTTTGGGGCATCCGGGTTCGGCCCGGAATAGGATAATCCTCCTTAGCTCAGTTGGTTAGAGCATCTGACTGTTAATCAGAGGGTCGCTGGTTCAAGTCCAGCAGGGGGAGCAAGAAGACCAAGCAGTTATGAAGAATTCTTTGTAACTGCTTTTTTTATTTGATACATGATTTGATACATCTTAATTGTAGAAAATGGTCAAATGGAAATATGTCGCGACGCAATTAGCGGAATATTCAAGGGTACCTCTGGGGGGTCATTACACCGATGAGTTTTTGGCCAGGACTTGGGTATCGCTATTCGATTATCCCTCCGGAACATACCATGACCCAAATCTAATGCGTGGCGATCTCGCTATACTTTATGATTTCTTCATGACGATAGCGCAGAGGCAAGGCTTGACAGATTCCGAAAAAGTTAAGCGCATTCTACAATTGCTAAAAAGTATAAATGGCAACTACTCCAGTGAGGCTATTCAGGAGATTCTTGGCGAAGCTGGTTACAAGGAAAAAATAACCCACGGCATTTCGCGCGGCGAGTTAGGACATATAATGAATTTTCATCCCGCAATTCTCGATCATTGTGCATCGTTGTTTAAACGTGGCGAGTATTCTATTTGCATCAACGAAGCTTGTAAAGCGTACAACCAGGCCGTTAAGAAAATGTCGAGCAGTGAGAAAGACGGTCGACAATTGATGCTCTGGGCCTTTAGCGATAAAGGAAATCTAAGGATCAATCCGTACAAAAGCACCAGCGAAAAAGATAAACAGGATGGAATAATGTTTTTGTCCGCAGGGCTAATGGCAGGGTTTCGAAATCCAACGGCGCATGAGACAGCAAAAGATTGGAAGATTACAAAAGAAGAATGTATTGAAGTACTGGCTTTAGCGTCGCTTTTATTCAAAGTTTTAGACGGAACAACCAGATTGTAGCTGGACGTAGTCCTTCAGATTAGTATAAAGCTTTGGGGTGCAGGCCTACATTTGGAAATTCATTGTTCGATACCTTTCGCGGTACAACTTGGTCAGCCGACAATATCGAAACAAACCTGCCAAATTCCGCGATAGATTTCAATAATAAAGAGTGGGTTTGTCCGTAAATGACATTATAATAGCTGTATTTGGTCTCCGTAAACCAAGTCGGATCTACAACCAAGTTCGGAGAATAGATTATAGTGAGGGTAAGGCTGGCTGAGCGAAGGATGAAACGATTGCAAACGTAGCCGAGAAGTGTGTCCGTATTATATTTGATCTCAGTTGTGTAAACTGAATCCTGGGAGGCAAGAAGCCGATCTCCCGGCTGGTAGAAAAGAGTGTCAGTCCAATCATACTTTGAGTATACTTTGTTATCAATACGGCTGAAAAAAAGGTATTGCAGTGTTCCAGAGTCAGGTTTTAAGATCATGTTTCCATCCTTAATGATGCAGATGCTTTTTGTCGCACCCGCTGCCCTGAGGGAGTTCAAATCAAACGAACTATCCTTGCTGAAGCTTTGAAGTCGGTATAAGATTTCACCCTCAAAGTATTTTTGGCTAAAGCAAACCTTTGATACTGGGAAAAACAATAGCAACAGCAAGAATCTCATATGCATTAGCTTTATGTCGGTGAGGTAAATATAACTTTTTGGGGGTAATAAACAAATTTCGAAGGATACCTATGATTGGCGGATATTCAGCTGGAAAATGTGCCGACGATGATCCCCATTCAAGGGCTCAGAGTGGAAGTGGCGTCGGGCCAATCATAGGTATCATTCGAAATGCCAAAGCCGGCCATGAAGCTGGGCTCTGTGCTACTGCTGATCGGCTGCGGCTGCTTATTCGTCAGCTGGCGTTTCGGGCTTTGCCGGCCTTAAGCGCAAGTCAGTGCTCCGATTTCAGCTCTTGGTTTCGGACAGCCGCCTTAAGGGCTTCATCCATTTTTTTCCTACCCGCCGGGCCGATGGTGCTGTCAAGGCGGTCCCAGGCGTCCGAGAAAGTCTCATAATAATATCGCCGATTCGCTATTTCACTTTGTTTTTTCAGATAGGTATTACCCAGATTAAGCAGATATGCAAAAATTATTATTATGATCACCCAAGGGATCAAGCGACCGAAAATGATCTTATAATAGTACCCGGAATTATCCTCCGGGAAGAGTAAATATCGGCGTTGATACACGACGTTCTTTGGCTGGGCCTCAAGGACCTCAATTACCTTCTCGAAGTGCTTTTCCATCAGGCCAGCGATTGGCTGGGTGTCAATAGCTGGCACAACAAGCCGGACCTTCCCGAGCTTGTCGTCAAACCCGTCCACCTTCTTCGCAACCTCCTGTTGTTGAGCAGCTTCCTGCTCCAGTAGCTCGTTCGTTCGCTTCTGCTCTTCCAGTAGCTCATTCATCACCGTGTCCAATACTTTGGGTTCCATGATTGCCTCCTTTTGAGTGTTTTATCTATCGACCGATCCTGCGTCCCCGTTGTATCTCCTGCCGTTGTTCTTCTTCCTGGTTTTCCTTTGAAAGGCCAGCGGATCGGTCTGGCATTTTAAAATGGGCTTTTAATTGCTGCAGGGACTGTTCGTTTTGCATCAGCCGATTTCGATCCAGCGCCTTGTCGATCGTCGCCAGGGGATACCCGATCTCACTGCCTTTTACCCGAACATGCTTATCATCCTCGAAGGCAATGCCCCGCCCCTTTTCCACCCGATATCCCTTTTCTGTGATCCGTTTTTCGAATTCCGGGAAGGTCTTCGATTCCTGTAAGGCCTTGGTTATTGTTTCCTTCAAATGTTCTTTCCGGGCGTCATGTCGGGGTATCTGCCGCTGTTCAGGCGACAAATAACGCCTTGGACTTAGGACTTGCTTTAGGGAGTGCTCCAGCTCCATTCGCCGGCAAAAGGCTGCCATTCGCGCATAACTTTGGCTATCACTGGCTACCTTCCCGTCATACCCAACCCGATTGCCAACGATATGCATATGGGGCTCTCGGGTGTCGCGGTGTAGGATGCAGAGATACTGGTTTTGATCGATCCTGAATTCTTTGGCGGCCGCCTCGCCGATGGAGATCCATTGAGCCCTACTGAGCTCGTCGCCAGGCGCCGGCCGGATAGTAAGATGCAGGACCGGCTTTTCTATGCGGTGATTAAGTATCCGAACATCCTTGAACTGGCTGGTCAATTCCCTTTTATCGCCGAAACATAGATGATAGTTCAAAACCTCTGCCCGGTCTTGATGCCGAAGGCCGTCTTGCAGGGAAGGCACCGCCTTTTGCTCTTCGGAAAGACCTTTCTTATCTTCCAAACAATAGCTGATGCAATGCCCAAACGATTTTCCTATCACCACTTTTCCAATCATTGTAAATAGCTTTTGATGTCCTTCGCCAGCTGCCGAAGTACTGTTGAATCATGTTGCAATGTGGCACGTTCCAGGGCATTCAACTCATCGTGGCGGTTGCGTTTGTGGGCAATCTGGTTAATGTTAGCTGCCAGGTGGTTGAGGGTCCCGGTGATTTTCAACACCTCCCGAGGGAGGGTCCTTTCCGGCCTGTCAATTTTTCCGTCAATTCCCATCGTCCGGAGATATTCCGAGACGGATAGGTTCGCCGATCTCGCCTTGGCTTCGATAGCCCTCCTCTCGAGGAGCGAACATTTCACACCCAGTAACTGATCTTTCTTCACCGCCTTTTTAGGGCGCCCTCCTTTATTCCTCATTTCGTCAACAATGCCTGGTTATACAAATGTCCGGAGCGGTTTTCCGAATGCGATAGCATGAGGAAAACCGTCCCCCGAATGCGTAGCATGAGGGGGGGCAGCGGTTTCGGTTTTACCGAAACATAGCTGGCTACCTGAGAGTGGGAGTCGCTTCAAGCGTCGGAATTTCGGTTAGGCGGGAAGTTAGGGGGGCCGTTGGTTGGGTAGCCGTATTGGGCCTGGTCGCGGAGAAAGTCGTTGGGATCTTTGTAAGGCGCGTAAAAATGGCTGCTGTCCTGGTATTGGGTTCCCCATCCGAGAGCTTTAGTTGTGGCCCATTGGCCGGCAGGATCGTTGTCAAGGTAGAGTAGGACCTGGGCATGCCGGTCCATCAAAGGACGCGCTCTTTCAAGCATGGCGAGGGAGTTGAGGACGAGAAAATTTGTCAGGGGTACGGTTGGCTTGGCGAGAGAGAGGAAGGAAAGAAAAGAGAAAAGGCCTTCGAAAACGGCGAGCCGATCAGTGCCATTGTCAATAAAACTGACGTCCTTTGGCCGGCTGCATCCCTTGAAATTCGTGCCACGCAATTCATATCCGCCTGAGCAGTTTGGAAGGCCGAGGGTGGAAATTTTCTTTTGGTAGAGCTCAAAATCGATCTGACAGCAGTACCGCCGGGCCAGCTCTGTCGGGATTTTGCGCTGGCTTAAATAGTCCAGGAGCGGCGGCGATTCGATGGGTTTTACAGCTATGATCCGGATCGGCGAGGGCGCCGCTTCACGAGCTATTTCTGGCCCAATGTGCGGGGTTGCGGGCTGTTGAAAGGAGGGGATTACCTGCTGTTGAAATGATGTATCCAACGCCAGTTTATGGAGGAACTCCTTGACTGTACATCGGAAAAAACGGATGCCGAAGTCGACAAGCGTGCCGCCGATGCCGGCGCCATGGTCATACCAGACATTTAGCTTTTCGCTGACCTTAAAGGATGCTGTTTTCTCTTCCCGCAAAGGAGAAAGATACCAATGATCGCCGCCACGCATGAATAGGGGGTGGTGCCCAAGGGTCGCCAGATAGGCTACGATGGAGCGGCTATTCGCTTCTTTGCACGATATTCCAAACTGCCTCATATCTCTGTTTTACAGGTTCAAAAAAGTAGCTTACTGCCCTTACTATCTTACTAAGGAGCGGGTGAAAAGAAAAAGTAGGTAAGTAAGGTCAAGTAAGTAGTTAGTAAGAAGGTTCTTACTTGTAATAGCCGCACCCAGCCTGGTATTTTGGGATGTAAGTAACATAAGTAAGAAGGTGTTTTATCGTTCATTTCGGTACTTCAGATAATAGGCTTTAACAGGATACCCTTTGTCCTTCGCATACCGGTTGTCCCGGACATAGCCCAGGGTTCGGAGCGCCCGGCCCAATTGGATGTTGGAGATTTTGATGAGGCCGTTGGTGGCTTCCCTTAACCCCAATTCGATCTCGCCGGTACTGCGAAACAGGTCATGGCTTTCCTTGGTTCCAGGCTCGTAATATTTCAGCAGAAGCTCCATTTCCGGTGTGACCTGGATGAATTGTCGGGTCTCCGATTCGTTCTCGGCGACTTCTTCCGCTGTCACGTCGCAGGAAAAGCCTGACCGATATAAGGCATAGGCCTGCGCCCAGGCGTCATCGATTCGAATCTCTTTGGCATAGTTCCAATCGATGCCGGCGATCTCAAACGGGATCCAGCGGACATTGCCGGTGGGATCGGTTAGAAACTCGGTCATATTGGTGGATCCGACGAAGCTGGCCCTGCGGGCGATCTTTTTGGCCTTCCGCTCGAAGGGGTGGCGCTCCTTCACGAAGGACTTGCTGAGAATGCTTTTGAGGGCATTGATCTCGACCCGGGTGAAGGTGGCCAGCTCGTCCAGGTTAATGATAAAGTTCTCCGTCAGCGCGATAAGGCTATCCTTGTCAAAGGAGATATTCTCGGTTATGTAGTCTCTTAAAGCCGGGGGACAGAGAAAGCGGATAAAGGTCGTTTTACCGGAGTTCTGCTTTTCGTGTACCAGGATGATGGCGTTCTTGTTGCAATAGCTGTCTTCCAGTGCGCATTTAATCGCGCGGACCATCCACTTCTTGAAGTGTCGCTCGAAACGCTCAGGGTTGACGGCCTGGACATGAGAGCAGAGACGTTTAATAATGTCCACCTGATCCGGCGCCCATGCCGGCAAGCCTTCAAAATAGTTGAGGAAGGGGTTGAATCGCTCCACGAAATCGGACTTCAACAGGTAGATCAATTCATTCAGCGTCGCTCTAAAACCCTCCAGCCTCAGCTGCCGATAGATATTGTATTCATTCAGCTCATCCCATCCCGGGTCCGTCTTGCGCCGGAACTCAATGCTGCCGGTGATCTCATTGGCCCGGAAATAGAAATGCGTGGACAAGTACTTTTCCAGACGGATATGCTCCTGCTTTTTGCTCATTTTGACCATTTCCCGAATATTTGCTTTTGGCTATCCGCTGTTAATTTTTCTTGTACCTCTTCCTCTGGTATGCCATCCGGCTATGCGGCTCCTGCTTTCCCTCGCCCTTGGCAAACTCTTCGACCCAGGCTAAGAGCTCGCCCAGTTTGACCAGGTAACCCTTACCAACTTTGGTTGCCGGCAAATTCCGATGATGGATATAGTAGCGGACCGTACCGATCGGCCGGCGGACTACCTGGGCGGCCTCTGCCAGGTCCAGAAGCCGGTCGGAAGCCGGTAGAGCAGGAGTGGATTGTTTGGGCGAAGTCTCTGCCAGACCATCGACCGATGTTTGCAATTGGTCCAGTTTGGAAAGGATCAGTTCAAAAGGATTGTTCGTTTGCATTTCAGTAGCTGTTTAATTGTTGCTAACTGGATGCAAGTACATTCACAATCGGCCGAAAATCAGGCAAATCAAGGAGAGAAATCAGGCAATCAGGGGATTGCCAGAATGATCAGGAAAGCTTACTAATTTTCAGGCCCTTCAGTTGCCGGAAAAATTCGCGGTAATGGCGATCATTCCTGAATTCCGATAGGTAGGATTTGAACTTTCCGATACTATTGCCGGAATATCGTAGGTAAGCTTCGAAAACCTGCTCAAGGTTATATTCCTGCTTGAAATATCCCTGTTGGTAGAAAAAGTCGATCATCCCGCCCACGCAGCCATTAAAACCGTACGGGTTTTTGCCATTCGCCAGCCGCTTTACCGGCGAAAATAACTTGAAATGGCAACCTGCTTCCTCGGTTCTGCTGATCATAAATTCCAGGGTGTCCTCAGGGCTTCCATTCATAGGCCGAAGCATTTCCAAAAAGATGGCGGCCCGGGCAGCCGGCGGGGAGTCCAGTGCCGGGGAAAGGTTAGTGTCCCCGTCAGCCAACCGAGGCGGGGAGGAAGGGAAGTCATTTATTCTCTTTTCAACCGCCGTCAAAAATTCCTGACGGTTTTGGGCATCGAGCTGGTACAACAGGGCAAACTCGGCTTGGGTCTTCAGGTGGGCGCTTTTTCGATAGCAGAACAGCAGTTCCTGGTCGGCATCCGCCGGCGCCGGTTCTTTGTAAGCCACGGGATATTCCGCCAAGAGATCCCGGCATCGGAGCAAAATGGGGAGTCTTTGGCTTTCGACCCGGCCGAGGATTTTTAGCAAAAAGCTTTTATTGAAGGTCCAAAAGACGTATTTAGCCAGGTCTTCAAAATGGTTGATATTCCAGAAGGATTCTTCCGTAATGGCAAACGGAGTGGTAAGGAGAGAAATACAATTGTCGGTCCGAATGATCTGCAAATGGTAACGATCCCAGAAACCCAAACGACACAGAAATCGGAGGTTCTTTTTCCCTTCGACCGGCACTTCGTTCAGGTAATGCCGGTGGGAAATGAACATCGTCCAAAAGCCTATTTTCTTATTCTTCGACACAGATAAGGTAGTGATGTGCAAAAATAATCAAGCGCGAAAAACATGTATCAAATCATGTATCAAATAAAAAAGCACCGATGAACGATGCTTGTATAACTTCCTGATTATTAGTGGGCCCTGCTGGGCACGATCCAGCGACCCTCTGATTATGAGTCAGATGCTCTAACCAACTGAGCTAAGGGCCCTGCCGTTGAGGCGGAGCAAAAGTACAAAAATTAAACGCTGCACGCCGATAAAATAAAAAACAAATCCAATCCATTAAAAACTCCTTAACTTGCTAATAATTGCTAATAAAGTACAGAACTGCTTGCCGCTCAAATGACTGCTGAAGGCATAAAATATTTACAATCAAGGATTGCTCGCTTCGACGACCAGAAGGCGTACAAAGAGTTATTCACTACCTTATACACTCCCTTACTTCTCTTTGCGAAATCAATGGTCAAGTCCCGGGAATCCGCCGAGGAGATCGTGTCGGATGTGTTCATTCGCATCTGGGAGAAGCGGCGCGATCTCGAGAAGATCGACAATTTAAAGGTCTATCTCTACGTTTCCATCCGCAATACCGCACTAAACTATCTCACCCATCAGAAACGCACCGTCACCAACCCACTGGACGAGTTTCATGCGGAATTCACCAGCATCTACTTCGATCCGGAACAACTGCTGATCACGGCCGATATGCTGGCGCTGATCAGAAAGTCCATCGATCAGCTTCCGCCAAAATGCAAGATCATCTTCAAGCTCGTCAAGGAAGACGGGCTTAAATACCGGGAGGTAGCCGAGATCCTGAATCTTTCCGTCAAGACCGTGGAGAACCAGGTTGCCATCGCCCTCCAAAAGATCGGCAATACCGTCAGCTTCGACGTCCAAAAATCGGTCCCTTTCTCCGTCAAAAATCATTCTTAACCGATTCATTATCAGCTTGTCTAAAGAATGTTAAAAAAATATTAACCCGTCTTGGGGGTTTTTCCGGTTTTTCATGTCCTTGTCGCAACGACGCTGTCCAATGGGAAAAGAGCACAAGGAACATACCTGGAACCTGATTGCAAAAAAGCTGGCCGGAGAGGCCAGCCCTGCCGAACTACAGGAGCTCGAAGGATTGCTGCGAAGCAATCCCGAGCTACACTATCCTGTACAGACCATCGCCGATCTCTGGGAACACACCAGCCCTGACGACAGGACGAATGCCGAAGAGGCCTTTAACCGGCATCTCGATCGCATCGACCGGCTCAAAATCGACTATTCTCCGACACTTACCGTAGTTACCGACTCGCCGAAACGGTCTTCGACCCTTCGCCGTAGGGCCCTTGTTTGGGCGCCGATTGTGCTTGTTGTCATTGGGGCGATCCTGCTGACCACTCGACCGGGCGCCGGGCGCGGATCGGAGATCGCGGCAAAGCCGCCGGTGACCGACAACCGCGATATCAGCACCACCAGCGGTTCGAGGACGCACATCACGCTTGTCGACGGGACCCGGGTCTGGCTCAATTCCGGGAGCCATATCCATTATGGAAAGGATTTTGGCAGCGGAGCCCGGGAGGTAAATCTCACCGGGGAAGCGTTTTTCGACGTAGCGCCGGATGCCGGTCATCCGTTTATCATCCATACGCCAAAGCTGGACGTCCGCGTCCTCGGCACCAGCTTCAATCTGAAGTCTTATCCCATGGATAAGACCACTGAAGCAACGCTCATCCGGGGCAGCATAGAAATTTCGATCCGCAACCGCCCCCGCGACAGGATCATCCTGAAGCCCAATGAGAAGCTAGTGGTCAACAACGACGACAGCCTGCTGGTCAGAAAGCCCGCAAGCCGCAGGGAAGTGCACCCGGAATCGTTGGTATTCATCGGCCAACCCACGTACGAACACCGGTCGGGAGCGATCATCGAGACATCTTGGGTGGATAACAAACTGATCTTCCAGGATGAAGAGTTTGGGGACCTGGCCCGGCAGATGGAACGCTGGTATGGCATCTCCATCCGCTTCGAGGACGCCAGGTTACAGCAGCTCCGGTTTACCGGCATCTTCGAAAAGGAGAGCATCCGGCAGGCGCTGGACGCCCTGAAGCTGACCGATCAGACGGCAAGATTCGACTATACGATTGATGGGAGCGAGGTAACCATACATAACTAATCGATACGACTATGATTGACAACCTTAAAAAATTGCGAATGAATAACAGCAGTTGAATAGACAAAAAAGCGGGAAATGTTGGCGCATTCCCCGCAAGGTTCTCTCGGAAACCAGGCGGTCAGGGAAAGACACAAACCGGTTTCATTCATCAAAAACCCACAAGTTTAAAAATATGAAAAAAATGCTAACGATTGGGGGCCTCAGCCCTCATGCCGTAAAAAAAGCTCTATTGGTTATGAAATTAACCTTTCTTCTGGTGTTTGTGGCGGCACTGCAGGTATCTGCAAATGTCAGTGGGCAGGGAAGGGTATCACTCACTCTGAAACAGGTAGAGATCTCAAGGGTGCTCAACTCTATTGAAAGGCAGGGAACTTACCGGTTCCTTTATAACAGCAGGCTGGCCACCATCAAGAAAAAAGTGAGCGTCGACGTCACCGATATGACCATCAACGAGCTGTTGAAGAATATGTTCAACGGCACCGACCTCACTTTCAAGATGCTGGAAAACAACCTGATCGTGGTTGTTTCCAACTCACCCCTCCCACAGGACATCAAGGTCACGGGGACTATAACGGGCGCAAACGGAGAACCCCTTTCCGGCGTCACCGTCAGCGTGAAGGGCACCCCGAACGCCACTTCGACGGACAACAATGGTAACTTCACCATCACGGTTCCTGAAAAGGGAACGCTCGTCTTTTCCTACATCGGCTATCAGACCCAGGAAGTCGCCGTCAATGGACAGGCGGTGATCAATGCAAAACTTGCCCCTTCGACCCGGGCGCTGGATGAGGTCGTCGTTATCGGTTACGGCCAGGCCAGCAAGCGTGACCTGACCGGCTCCATCGTCAAGATCGATGGGAAAGAGATCGCTGATAAACCCAACGTCAACCCCGTATCGTCCCTGCAAAGCAAGGTCGCCGGTGTTTATATCGTCAACAGCGGCGACCCCGGCCAGCAGCCCGATATCCGCATCCGTGGTACGACCAGTATCGGCCAGGTGCACCCTCTCTATGTCGTAGACGGGATCTTCCAGGACGATATCTCCTACCTGAATGCGAATGACATCGAATCGATGGAAGTGCTGAAGGATCCTTCTTCCCTCGCCATCTTCGGGGTAAAGGGCGCCACGGGGGTCATAGCCATCACGACGAAAAAGGCAAAAGCCGGCCAGACGGTCATCAACTACAACATTACCCAGGGCTGGAAAAAGCTGGTCGATGCGCCGAAATTTGCCAACGCAACTACGTTCAAGACGCTGTATGCAGAGGAACTGGCCAACACCGGGATCACCACTCCGCCGAATTTTACCGGCCTTGATGCGAATACCGACTGGATCAAAGCGGTTACCCGCACTGCCAATTTTCAGACCAGCAACCTGAGCATCTCGAGCAGCACAGACAAGAATAAATTCAACCTGGGTCTGGGGTATACCAAGGACCAAAGCGTCGTGAACCATATCCAGCTGGATCGGATCAACATCAACCTGAGCGACGAATACAAGGTCAGCAAGAATATAAGAGTGGGTACCAACCTGATCGTTTCCCGGACGCACAATCCCTACATCTATGACGATTTGGGCGACGTCAATGGGTCCAACGTTCTCAACGATGCCCGGCAGGTGATCCCCTTACTGGGAACGGGCACCAAATCGTTCCGCCTGAAGAATCTCTACGGTACGGATACCCTCAACCAGAATATCTATCCCCTGGCGCCGTCGCTTCAACTGGCCGGCGTCGTCAACCCGCTGCTGAAACTGAATAACGAGTCGGACAAAACGATCGATTACACCTACCGCTATGTCGGTTCTGCATTTGCGGAGATCAACTTCCTGAAGTACTTCACCTGGCGCACGACCGTTTATGGAGACATCAGCGACCAGAACAAACGGCAATACAAGCCTACCTACTATGCCTTTAACCCCGTAACGCTCGATGTGCAGGTGCAAAATCCGCTCACCAGCGTACAGGAAAAGTCGATTACGACCCGTAAGTTCCAACAGGATCATATCCTGACCTTCAAAAGCATCTTCAACGAACATAGCATCACGGCCAGCGGCGGTTTCACCACATATTATTTGGGCAACTTCGAAAGAGACGGGAAGGCCGTCCAGGGCACCTACGGACCGATCCCGGACGATAAGCGCTTCTGGTATATTTCGACGAACTTCGAAGATCCCGCAACGGCGATAGCATCCGGTTCGCAGTACGAGTATACTACCGTTTCTTACCTCGGCCGGATACTGTACAATTATGCGAACAAGTATTACCTGACGGGCTCTTACCGCAATGACGGATCTTCGCAGATCTCCGGTCCTCACCGCCATCAGGGCTTCTGGGCTGTCGGCGCCGGTTGGGAACTGTCGAAAGAGAATTTCATGGCTAACCAGCATATCTTCGACTTTGTAAAGCTAAGAGGTTCGGTCGGCGTTCTGGGGAATCAGAGCACCTATGACCCGAGTACGGGTCTCGCAGCACCCTATCTCTTCGACCAGATCCTGACTGCCGGAACGGTGACCCCCTTCGGGAACACGCTCTACAGCGCCGCACAGCCTGCCTACAAGCCGGATCCGGACCTGGCCTGGGAGACGGTACATGCACAGGAGATCGGCTTCGAGGCAAACGCGCTAAACAACCGGTTACACGTAGAGTTCAACTATTACAATAAGAAGACGGAGAACCTGATGACCGTCATTACCAATGGCGCGCTCGGTATCTTCAACGAGGTAACCAACGCGGGCAGTCTGCGGAACTGGGGTGAAGAGGTGACGGCCAGCTGGAACCAGCGGCTTACTACTGACCTGAGCCTGCGGATCAGCGGCAATATCACGTTTATGAAGAACCGTGTTGAATCCCTTAGCCCGTTATTAGCCGGTGGCAAGATCATTCGGACCAGCCAGAACAACGGACAGCAGGCCAGCTATACCCAACCCGGCTATCCGATCGCCTACTTTTATGGTTATCAGCAGGTCGGAATTTATCAGTCGCAGCAGGACATTAGCAGCTCGCCTGATGCTTCGGCGATTGGCACCTATCACCCCGGCGACTTTAAGTTCAAGGACCAGACCGGCGACAACAAGATCGATGTCGATGACCGGACCAAGATCGGTGATCCCTCGCCCAACTTCATCTATGGCGGTTCGGTCGGGCTCACCTGGAGGCATTTCGACCTTGGCGTAGACGTCGGCGGCGTCCATGGCAACCAGATCTTCCGTACCTGGGCGGCGTTGGAATCCCCTTACCAGTTCGTCAACTATGCGGCTTTCCAGATCAATCGTTGGCATGGACCCGGGACATCCAATAAAGTTCCCCAGGTGAATTCCGGTGAGCGTTTCAACTATGTGGGTTCGACTTACAGTATCGAGAGCGGCAGCTATTTCCGCATCCGGAACATACAGCTGGCTTACAATTTCGATCCGAAAATGCTCAACAAGGCCTATATCAAGAACCTCCGCATCTTCGCCAACGTCCAGAACCTGAAGACCTGGAGACACAACAGCGGCTTCTCTCCCGAGTTCGGCGGCGATGCGACCAGCTTTGGCGTAGACTATGGTAAATCGAGCAGCGCGCTTCCGATGATCACCAGCGTAGGGTTGAATGTAACTTTTTAGACAAAAAAATCATTTTTGATATGAAACAGAGCACGAAACTATTTGGGATGATCGCATCAGGCATACTGATCGTGACCTCCTTCTCCTGTAAAAAATTCCTGGACAGGAAGCCGTTGCAGGCCACGCTCCAGGACGTACAGGCGGCGCAAGGTACGCTGGAAGCCCAAAGCCTTGGCCTGTACTATACGCTCAGAACCTATGCCGGTTTCTCCTCGCTGCCGTGGATAGACATGCATAGCATCCGGGGTGACGATGCCGCAAAGGGCAGCGACGCCAATGACGGTAAGGAGGTCATCGCCGAATTCGAGACCTTCCAGTACACGAAGGATGACTGGGCCACCGACACTTACTGGAATGATCACTATACCATGATCAACCTGGCGAATGCGGAGATCCATATCGGTGACTCGCTGAAGCTGACCGACCCGGCAACCTTGCGTGAACTTGGAGAGGCGCATTTCTTCCGCGCCTACTCGTTCTTCGAACTGGTCAAGGCCTATGGCCAGGTACCGTTGATCAACTATTACTTTGTCAACCCGGCAGACGGGATCCGGCCGAAGTCCACCATCGATTCCCTCTATGCCCAGATCGACGCCGACCTGGACACCGCCTCGAGATACCTGCCCCTCTCCGCCAGCGAATATGGAAGCAACTACGCCGGCCGGTTAACACAGGGCGCCGCAAACACTCTCTGGGCCCAAACCTACATGTTCCGCCCGAACAAGAACTGGGGCAAGGTGGTCTCGCTTTGTAACACGGTGATCAATTCCGGCCAGTATAGCCTGCTGCCCAACTTCTACGATATCTGGAAGGATGGCGTATTCGGCCAGGGAAAGAACAGTTCGGAGTCCATCTTTGAAATGAATGCGTACGCCGGGGTCAATGCCCAGTCCATCAGCTCGCAGAACCAGGGCCAGGACGGCTGGGGTACATCACAGCAGGTGCGGCAGGACGGGGCGCCGCTTACCTGGAACCTCGGCTGGGGTTGGAACGTACCCACCGACACGCTGGTTGCGATGTGGGATAATACCGACCCTAGAAAGAATATGACCATCCTGTATTCCGGTCAGTCCGACGGCGGTTCGGCACAAGGCGGCTGGGGCGCAACGCTGGCGCCTTACAGCGACCCGCTGGGTACCACCGGCCTGGCAGAGAAATACTGGAACAAGAAGCTCTATACCGGCAACGACCCCGCGCAGCGTCAAGCCACCGGGTTTGTCGGCGGCAGCGGCGGAGCGCCCTGGATCGATCACCGCATCCTGCGCTATGCGGATGTATACCTGATGCTGGCCGAAGCTTCCAACGAGCTTGGCGACGGCGCCACGGCTGAAAGCGCACTGGAAACGATCCGCAACCGCGCCAGCGGCAACCTGGGCCTGACCCGGACCATCCTTCCCCATATCGCCTTCGTCAACCAGGCGCAGATGCGCACGGCCATCAAGAAAGAGCGGCTTTGGGAATTCGCAATGGAAGGCTACCGCTTCTACGACCTGGTTCGCTGGACGCCGGCTTCGGACGGTATCGATGCTCCGACCGTTCTTCAGCCGCTCGGCTACCAGGCCCGCAATCAATTCTACCCGATCCCCCAACCCGCCATCGATATCTCGAACGGGGTGCTGAAGCAAAATCCGAACTACTAATCGTTTCGCCGGATAAAAAAAGTAAACCTTCACCCTCCTTCGGTGAAGGTTTATTTTTCCGAAACATTGGAGTATGTTAAGACAGCGTCGATATAGTTTAGCGATCATTTTAGGATTACTGCTTTGCGCGGGCGGCTTCGTTACCTGCGTCGACAATCAGCAGAAGCAGATTTCAGCGAAGAAGACAGAGACAGACTCCAGCCGGTATTCCCAATTCGCCGGCTCGGCGTCGTGCGCCAATTGCCACCGCGATATCTACCGGGAACATCTCAAGACAGCTCATTACCTTACGTCTCGCCGGTCGGCCCCGGGCAATATCCCCGGCCCCGTCGAACCGCCTCAAAACCGATTTTATTTTAACCCCAACGTGTATCTTGCGGTCGAAAGACGGGACGGCCTCACCTGGCAGGTGGAATATGTCAACGGCGCCGAGCAAACCCGCGCCCCGCTGGACATCACCGTAGGCTCCGGCAAAAGGGGAGAGACGTTTCTATACTGGTACCGCGATAAACTCTTGCAGTTGCCATTGACTTATTTTACCGAATTGCACCAATGGACGAATAGTCCCGGGTTTTCCAACCGGGTCATCTTCCGCCGGCCGGCCACCTCCCGTTGCCTGGAATGCCATAGCACGTATTTCCATGTTACCTCCGCGCCAAACGTCGAACCCGAAGACTTCTCACACAGCGATATCGTCTATGGCGTGGACTGTGAAAAATGCCATGGGCCTGCCGCCCGGCACGTGGCCTTTCATCAACAAAACCCGACTGAAAAGACCGCGCATTTTATCATCGACCCGAAGAGCTTCACCCGCGCCCGGAGTCTCGACCTGTGCCGGCTCTGTCATGGGGGAAGGTTGGCCAAATCAAAGCCCTCCTTCCATTTCCAGGCGGGCGACAGGCTGGCGGATTTCTTCTCGATCGACACTACGGCAAAGAGTGCCGCCGAGCTGGACGTACACGGTAACCAATATGGCAAGCTGGCGGCCAGCAAATGTTTTCAAAACAGTCAAATGACCTGTCTGAGCTGCCACAGCCCTCACGAAAACGAGACGGGGAAGAAGGCGCTCTTCTCTCAACGCTGCATGAACTGCCACAACGAACAGCACGGCAACTTTTGCAAGGCAAAGGACAGGGTAGGGGCGGCGATAAAGACCAATTGCATTGATTGTCATATGCCCGAAGAGCGGTCTCGATCCATCATGGTCCTTTTGCAGGGCCAGGATATTCCGACCGCGGCGACGATGCGCACGCATTTCATCAGCATCTACCCGAACGCGACCAAGGCTTTCCTGAATAAAACCAGGCCAAAATGAGATTTGTCAAATTCATAGCATTGATGGGGATCATCCTATTGAGTGCCTGCACCCAAAACCGAACCACCTTCCAGCGGCTCGCTTCTTCCGACACCCATATCGAATTCAGGAATGACCTGAAGCCCAGAAAGGCCTTCGGCATCCTGTATTATCTATATTATTATAATGGCGGCGGCGTGGCCGTCGGCGACATCAACAATGACGGCCTGCCCGATATCTATTTCACGGCCAACAGCAAGGGCGGCAACAAGCTCTACCTGAACAAGGGGAGTTTCCAGTTCGAGGACATCACCGAAAAGGCCGGAGTCGCCGGGACCTCGGACTGGTGCACCGGCGCCACCATGGCGGATGTCAACGGCGACGGGCTGCTCGATATCTATGTCTGTGCGGTACAAGGGGAACATGATCTTCACGGCCGCAACGAGCTTTTCATTAATAACGGAAACGGCACCTTCACGGAAAGCGCAGAGAAATACGGTCTCGGATTGGCCGCCTGGTCCACCCAGGCCGTGTTCTTCGACTATGACCATGACGGCGACCTGGACTGCTATGTGCTCAACCAGTCGCATCATCCCTACCAGAATATCGTGGACACGTCCGCCCGCCGAAAATTCGATCCCAATGCCGGCGGCCGCCTGTACCGGAACGATATCGCTACCACGGGCAAGTTCACCGATGTCTCCGCCGAGGCGGGTATCTACCAAAGCAGTCTGTGCTATGGCCTCGGGATCTCGGTAGCCGATCTCAACAACGATGGATGGGAGGATATCTATATCGGGAACGATTTCCATGAGAACGACTACTACTATATCAACGACGGGAACGGCCATTTCACCGAAAGCGGCGCGAAACACTTCGGGCACTATTCCCGGTTCAGCATGGGCAATGATATTGCCGATTATAACAACGACGGCCAGCCGGATATCGTCACCGTGGACATGCTGCCGCCCGATGAGAAGACGCTCAAGACCTACGGGAGTGACGAGCACACCGACATCTATAACCTGAAGATCATTCAACATGGATACCAGAACCAGGTGTCCCGGAACTGCCTGCAACAAAACAACGGCGGCGGAAAAAGCTTTAGCGATATCGCACTGATGGCGGGCGTATCGGCGACAGACTGGAGCTGGTCGCCCCTTTTCGCCGACTTCGATAACGACGGCAACAAGGATCTCTTCATTTCCAGCGGCATCGTAAAGCGGCCGGTAGACCTGGACTATGTCCGTTTCGTCTCCGACCTGGCCGCAAAGGTGAACCGGAATGCTTCCGACGAATACGACGAGATGACGGTGGCCAAAATGCCCGAAGGGAGCTCTTACTGCTATATGTATAGGGGCAACGGTAAGGGCAGCTTCCAGAATATCGGCGCGGATTGGGGGATCAGCGATAAAAAAGGTTTTTACAATGGCGCGGCCTATGCCGACCTGGACAACGACGGCAATCTCGACCTTATCGTCAATCCTCTCAACTCGACGGCGTTCATTTTTAAGAACAACGCCCCGCAAAAAGCCCAGCTCACCATTGACTGCAAGGGCGAGGGGATGAATAAATTCGGCATCGGCGCCAAGGCCTGGGTATTCGCCAATGGGAAGATGCAATACGAACAGTTGATGCTCACCCGCGGCTTCCAATCCGCCGTCGAACCGCGGCTCCATTTCGGGCTGGACACCTGTCATCGCATCGACAGCGTCCTGATCGTCTGGCCAAACCAGAAGTATCAGCTGCTAAAAAGCGTGCAGCCCGGCAAGCCGCTTACCGTGCTGCAAAAGAACGCAGTGGACTCCTTCCGCTATGAAGCCTTTTTCCCGCCGCAGGAGCCGCCGTTTACCAAAGACGTGGTCAGGTGTGACTGGAAGCATGTCGAAAATGATTTCAATGATTTTTCCTATCAACGCCTGATCCCGCATAAGGAAAGCACCCGGGGACCCAAGATCGCCATAGCCGACGTGAACAAGGACGGACGGGAGGACTTCTATGTCTGCGGGGCCAAGTTCCACCCCGGTGCGCTGATGATCCAGCAGCCGGATGGAAGCTTCCGCCGGTCGGACACGGCGCTGTTCAGTCGCTTCGTCACCTGTGAGGATGTGGATGCCGCCTTCTTCGACGCCAATGGGGATGGCTATCCCGATCTTTGGATCGTCGGCGGCGGAAACGAGATGCCGGCCAACGGGATCGCCAATACCGACCGGCTTTTGCTGAACGACGGCAAAGGGCATTTCAAACTCTCTCCAACCAACCTTCCTCAGCATCTCTGGACCAAATCCTGTATCACCGTTGCCGATATCGATCACGACGGTGATATGGACGTGTTCGTAGGCATCCTGGCCGACCAGCAGAAATTTGGCCTTCCCATGCAGTCCTATCTATATATCAATGACGGCAAAGGGAACTTCAGCTATGCCGACAACAAGACGATCAACCTGCTCCAGCTTGGGATCGTTACGGCCGCCGCCTTTACCGACCTCAACAAGGACGGCTGGCCGGACCTCGTCGTCACGGGAGAGTGGATGGGGGTAAAGGTCTTTATGAACGACCATGGCAAATTCACGGAGAAAGACATTCCCGCGTCCACGGGCATCTGGCAGTCGCTTTATGCGACGGATGTCAATGGCGATGGCTATCCCGATCTGCTGGCGGGCAACTGGGGGCACAACTCCAAACTCTGGGCCGGCAAGAACGGCCCGGTGAAACTGTATGTAAAGGATTTCGATTTCAACGGTCGCGTCGAGCAGGTGCTCTGCTACACTATCGATGGGCAGGAATATCCTTTCCTGCCGAAGGATGAGCTGGAACAGGCCATCCCGGTGCTGAAGAAGGCCTATCTCACCTATGGCGAAGTGGCGGGTAAGACGGTGCAGTATATGTTTTACGATCTGTTCAAAGATCCCGTGGAGGCAAAGGCCGAGACGCTCAGCTCTTCCTGTTTCCTGAACGATGGCAAGGGTGGATTCACACGAATCGATCTGCCCGACGAGCTGCAGCAGGCGCCGGTCTTCTCCTTCGCGCCCGCAAAAAACGGGTATATCGCCGGCGGCAATTTCTATGGAACGACGCCATACGAAGGAAGATACGACGCGCTGATGCCGACGCTGTTCTCTTTCGACCGCAACAAATCGGTCTTTGCGCCGGGCCCGATCGTGCCGGAGGCGCCAGGGGAACTGCGGGACCTTAAATGGATGCATATCGCCGGCAGGGATGTAATGGTTGTCGCCCGAAACAACGATAGCCTGCTTTTCTTCCACCTTTCACACTAACAACGATGAGAACGCTTCTTCTTTTTATCACCTGTTTGATCGCGACCACCGCCGGGGCGCAGACCCCGCGCCCCAAAGATCTCAGCGACAGCGCCCTGCTCGATCTCACCGAGCGGCAAACCTTCCGGTATTTCTGGGACTTCGCGCACCCGGTGAGCGGGATGGCGCGCGAGCGCAGCAATCATACCTTCAACACCGGTGACGAGGTAGTCACGACGGGGGGTACAGGATTTGGTGTAATGGCGGTGATCGCCGCGACGGACCGGAAATACATCGGCCGCGACACGGCCGCGAAGTTCCTTTTGAAAATGGTCAACTTCCTGCTAAAGGCGAATTCTTATCACGGGGTCTTTCCCCACTGGATGGACGGGGCGACGGGCAGGACGATCCCCTTCAGCCGGAAAGACGACGGCGCCGACCTGGTAGAGACCTCCTATCTCTTCCAGGGCCTGCTCTGCGCACGTCAATACTTCAACGGCGACGACCCGGTCGAACGCAGCCTGCGCGAACGCATCAACTGGATGTGGAACGATATCGAATGGAGCTGGTTCACCCGCAACGGCCAGGAAGTGCTCTACTGGCACTGGAGCCCGAACAACGGCTGGGCGATGAACTTTCCCGTCCGCGGCTTTAACGAATGCCTCATTCTATACGTGCTGGCAGCTTCGGGGCAGCACTATCCCGTATCTGCGGCGGTCTATCACCGCGGCTGGGTACAGAGTGATTTCTTTAAGAACGGCAAGACCTTCTATGGATACGTCCTTCCGCTTGGCTTTGACTTTGGGGGCCCGCTGTTCTTCTCCCAATATTCCTTTCTCGGCCTCGACCCGCGCGGCCTCAGGGACCGGTATGCCGACTACTGGGAGCAGAACCAGCATCACACGCTGATCAACTATGCCTACTGCGTCGACAACCCAAAGAAGTTCAAGGGCTATGGCGCGAACTGCTGGGGACTGACGGCCAGCGATACCTATGACGGCTACAACGCCTTTTCTCCCACGAATGATTGGGGGACGATCACGCCCTCCGCTGCCCTCTCGGCCTTTCCCTATGCGCCGGACAAGTCGATGAAGGCTCTCCGTCATTTCTATGATGACCTTGGCGACAAGATCTGGAGCAAGTATGGGTTTGTGGACGCCTTTAACGAAACCAAAGGATGGTACGCCGATTCTTACCTGGCTATCGATGAAGGGCCGATCGTGGCGATGATCGAGAACTATCGCAGCGGTCTTCTTTGGCGCCTGTTCATGAGCTGTCCCGAAATACAGGGCGGATTGAAAAAACTGGACTTCCAAAGTCCCTGGATCAAATAATTAGTATGAAACACAGTTTTGCAGCTATCGCTCTTTTTTGCAGCATCTCCGCGGAAGCACAATCCACTATTGCACCCGTGGGCATTATCAAAGGGCTCTCCGATTCCGCGCTGCTCGATGTTGTCCAGCGGCAGACGTTCCGGTTCTTTTGGGACTACGCCCATCCCGTCAGCGGGCTTGCCCGTGAGCGGGACAATACCGTAAAGGCGGAATACTATTGGGACTATATCAACGAGGCGGACGGGGAACCCAACTTCAGCAAACATACCTTTGGCCCGGAAGCATGCGCCATCGGCGGTACGGGGATGGGCGTTCTCTCGACCATCGTCGCGGTACAACGCCATTGGATCGGCCGGGATACCGCGCTGCGGCGGCTGGTGAAGATCGCTGACTTCCTGACAAAGGCCGATTGTTACCATGGCATCTACCCGCATTTTATGAATGGCGCTACCGGCAAAACCATCCCCTTCGGCCGGCTGGATGACGGGGCCGATATCGTCGAGACCTCCTACCTGATGATGGGCCTGCTCTGCGCCCGCGAATATTTCAACGGTGACACGCCGCTGGAAAAGTATTTCCGGAACCGGGTCACGGCCATGTGGTCGGTCGCTGACTGGAACTGGCATAGTAAGGGAGAGGATAAACATCTGTACTGGCACTGGAGTCCCGACAATGACTTCGATATGAACTTCCCGGTCTTTGGCTGGGACGAGGCCCTGATCACGTACATCCTATCGGCGGCCTCGCCCAACCATCCCATTTCCAAAGAACTGTACATGCACTCCTGGGTGGGCAGTGCGTCCTGGCGGAATGGGAAGGAGTATTATGGCATCAAGCTGCCGCTGGGCAATTTCGAGTATGGCGGCCCGCTCTTCTTCGAACAGTACACCTTTATGGGGATCGATCCTGATGGACTGCGGGACGACCAGGGCATCGACTATGCGGAACAGACCCGCAATCATACGCTGATCAACCGCGCTTACTGTATCGACAACCCAAAGAAATTCAAGGGTTATGGCGCCGATTGCTGGGGACTTACAGCCGGGGATAGCTGGAAAGGCTATGTCGCCCATTGTCCGCAAGATGATCGTGGGGTGATACAACCTACTGCCGCCTTGTCGTCATTTCCCTATACGCCGGAATACAGTATGCAGGCACTGAAGCATTTTTACTACGATCTCGGCCCCAGGATCTGGGGGCCCTATGGCTTCGCCGATGGTTTCAGCGAGTCGCACAACTGGTACGCGAAGACCCACCTGGCGATCGACCAGGGGCCCATCGTCGTCATGATCGAGAACTACCGGAGCAAGCTCATCTGGAACCTGTTCATGCGGATCCCGGATGTGCAACGGGGATTGCGTAACTTAGGATTCTCTTCCCCTCAAATAAAAAATTAGCCATATGACAACCTTTCAATTGACCCGGCAACAGCAGGCCGACTACCAGCGGGACGGCTACCTGATCGTCAGGAATTTCCTGGCGCCCGCTGAAATTGAGAAACTATATGCCATCGCCACCGGCGATGACCTACTGCGGAAGCACGCCTTCGATCTGAACGACCAAACCGGCAAGAAGACCAGGCTCACGCTCTGGTACAACCCGGGCGACGATGCCTATGGGCTGCTTACCCGCAGCAAACGGATGGTCGACACCGCCGGCGCCCTGCTCGACGGGGATTCCGCCGTTTGTCACTTTCACAGCAAGCTGATGCAGAAAGAGCCAAGGGTCGGCGGCGCCTGGGAATGGCACCAGGACTATGGCTACTGGTATAAGAATGAATTCCTCTTCCCCGACGAGATGATCTCTATCATGGTGGCCATCACCAGGGCCAACAAACAGAACGGCTGCTTGCAGGTGATAAAAGGTTCGCACAAGATGGGCCGCATCGAACACGGTTTTGCCGGCGAGCAGGTCGGCGCGGCGCAACATTATGTCGATCTCGCGCTGAAGACCATGCCGCTGATCTACGTCGAGCTCGAGCCGGGCGATGCCCTGTTCTTCCACCCCAACCTGCTGCACAGGAGCGAGGCCAATCTTTCCGATAAAGCGCGGTGGTCGCTGATCTCCTGTTACAACCGCCAGCACAATATCGGCTACAATGAACCCAATGGATCGCATACCACGCCCGTAAAGGTCGTACCCGACGAGGCCCTGATGGAGTGGGAGACCAGCGGCGTACAGGAATCGTCCGGGTTCCTCGAAAAAGACAAAGACGAGGCACTTAAATAACTTATATGAAGCATCGCATTCTTTTGTTCCTTGTTGTCCTTTCCGCTTTTCATGTCCGTTCCCAGCAAAAGACCTACTGCAACCCGGTTAACATCGACTATGGGTACACGCCCATCCCCAATTTCAGCGAGTGGGGCCGGCACCGGGCGACAGCAGACCCCGTGATCGTTACGTATAAGAACGACTACTATCTTTTCAGCACCAATCAATGGGGCTATTGGTGGAGCCATGACCTGCTCGACTGGCATTTTATTTCCCGCAAATTCCTCCGCCCCTGGAACAAGGGTTATGATGAGCTTTGCGCGCCTGCGGTGGGAATTCTGGGAGATACGATGATCGTCTTTGGGTCAACCTATACCCGCAATTTCACCATCTGGATGAGCACCGATCCCAAGGGTGATCAATGGAAGCCGCTGGTCGACTCCTTTGACATCGGCGGCTGGGACCCTGCTTTTTTCACAGACGACGACGGCCGGTTTTATATGTACAATGGCAGCAGCAACGCCTTTCCCCTGTACGGCATCGAGCTGGACCGCGCGACGTTCAAACCGATCGGCACCCGGCAGGAAACCTACAAGCTCGAAGACTGGCGGTATGGCTGGCAGCGGTTTGGCGAATATTACGACAATACCTTCCTCGATCCCTTTATCGAAGGGTCCTGGATGACGAAGCACAACGGCAAATATTATCTTCAGTACGGCGCACCGGGCACGGAGTTCAGCGGGTATGCAGACGGAGTGGTGGTCGGCGATCATCCCCTGGGCAACCAGTGGACGCCGCAGTCCGATCCGCTTTCCTTCAAGGCGGGCGGCTTTGCCCGTGGGGCGGGACACGGCGCCACGTTCCAGGCGCCCGACGGAAAATATTGGCATGTCAGCACCATGGTCATCGGCGTAAAGAACAACTTCGAGCGCCGCATCGGTTTCTGGCCGGCCGGCTTTGACAAGGATGACGTGATGTATTGCAACACCAGCTATGGGGACTACCCGCATTACCTTCCCAGCGGCGAGTTCACCGGCTGGATGCTGCTCAACTACAACAAGCCGGTGCAGGTGTCGAGTACACTCGGAGAATACACTGCCAACAATGCCGTGGATGAGAGCATCAAAACCTACTGGAGCGCCGCTACCGGCGAGCCGGGCGAATGGATACAGACCGATCTGGGAAAAATGGCTACCGTCAACGCCATCCAGATCAATTATGCCGACCAGGATGCGACCTTCCTGGGAAAGCGGACGGATATCTATCATCAATATATTCTGTATGCCTCGGAAGACGGAAAGAAATGGACGGTGCTGATGGACAAGAGTAAGAACCGGACGGATGTGCCGCATGACTATGTCGAACTGCCCCGTCCGGTCCGCACGAGATTTATAAAACTCGAGAACCGCCACATGCCTTCGGGTAAATTCGCCATCAGCGGGCTGAGGGTATTCGGCAATGGGGATGGTGCGAAACCGGCGACCGTGAAAGACCTCATCGTTCTGCGCACCGAAAAGGACAAACGCAGCGCCTGGATCAAGTGGCGGCCGGCGGAGGATGCCTATGCGTATCACCTGTATTATGGCACTGCGCCGGACAAATTGTACAACAGCATCATGGTCTACGGTTCCAATGAATATTGGTTCAAGGTCATGGACAGTCAGAAACCCTATTATTTTTCCATCGAGGCGATCAACGAGAACGGCATCTCCCCGAGAACAACGATATTAAAAGTCAACTAACATATGAAAGCAGCAATGACATTTCTTGTCTGTCTCCTTATCGGCGTCGCCGTCCGGTCCCAGGTTACTCCGGATGCAAAGATGAATTCCTTTGTCACGGCCCTGATGGGCAGGATGACGCTGGATGAAAAGATCGGTCAACTCAATCTACCCGGCGCCGGCGATATCACAACGGGCCAGGCGGGCAATTCCGACATCGCGAAAAAAATTGAACAGGGTCTTGTGGGCGGATTGTTCAACATCAAATCCGTCGCCAAGATCAAAGAAGTGCAGCGGATCGCCGTTGAAAAGAGCCGGCTGAAGATCCCGCTGATCTTCGGCATGGATGTGATCCACGGGTATGAGACGGTGTTCCCCATTCCCCTGGGTCTTAGCTGCAGCTGGGATATGGCCGAAGTAGAGAAGAGCGCCAGGGTTGCCGCTACGGAAGCCAGCGCCGACGGCATCTGCTGGACCTTTTCGCCGATGGTCGATATCGCCCGGGATCCCCGTTGGGGGCGAATCGCCGAAGGCAATGGCGAGGATGCCTACCTGGGATCACAGATCGCAAAGGCGATGGTCAGGGGTTACCAGGGCGATCTCTCCGGGAAGTCGGATATCATGGCCTGTGTCAAGCACTATGCCCTTTATGGCGCCGCCGAAGCCGGCCGTGATTACAATACCACGGATATGAGCCCGGTGCGGATGTTCAATGAATATCTGCCGCCTTACCAGGCGGCAGTCGACGCCGGCGTCGGAAGCGTTATGGCCTCCTTCAATGACGTCAACGGCGTTCCTGCTACGGCCAACCGCTGGCTGATGACCGACGTGCTGCGCAAGCGCTGGGGATTCAAAGGTTTTGTCGTCACCGACTACACCGGTATCATGGAGCTGACCCCTCATGGCCTCGGCGACCTGCAAACCGTTTCGGCGCTGGCATTGAAGGCAGGTATCGATATGGACATGGTCAGCGAAGGGTTTCTTACCACCCTGAAGAAGTCGCTGCAAGCGGGCAAGGTCACACAGGCAGAAATCGACCAGGCCTGCCGCCGTGTCCTCGAAGCAAAGTATCGGCTGGGTCTTTTTGCCGATCCTTATAAATACTGCGACGAACACCGGGCGTCGACGGAGATCTTTACCGATGCCAACCGCAATACGGCCCGGCAGATCGCTGCCGACTGCTTCGTGCTGTTGAAGAACAAGGGGAATATACTGCCCCTGAAAAAAGGTGGAACCATCGCCCTCGTTGGTCCGCTGGCCGATAACAAAGAGAATATGCCCGGCACCTGGAGCGTGGCCGCGAATTTCGAGAAGTCCATCTCAGTCCTTCAGGGATTGAAGGATGTGGCCGGCGAAGGAACGAAGATCATCTATGCACAGGGTTCCAACCTCGACTATGATAGTCTTTTTGAACAACGGGCGGGCATGTTCGGCAAGAACCTGCACCGCGATCATCGCCCTGCTGCGGAGATCATCCAGGACGCCGTCAGTGCCGCCAACCAGGCCGATGTCGTCGTTGCGGCTCTTGGCGAGTCCGCCGAGATGAGCGGCGAATCCAGCAGCCGCAGTAATATCGGTATTCCCGAGGCGCAGCAGGACCTGTTGAAGGCGCTGCTTGCTACGGGAAAGCCGGTCGTGCTGGTGTTGTTCACCGGCCGGCCCCTGACCATCAAATGGGAGAATGATGCCACGCCGGCCATTTTGAATGTATGGTTCGGCGGCTCCGAAGCCGGTCACGCCATTGCCGATGTGCTTTTCGGCAAGGTGAACCCTTCCGGGAAGCTGACGACTACCTGGCCGCAGAATGTCGGGCAGGTGCCGTTGTATTACAATCATAAGAATACCGGCCGCCCGCTCGAAGGCGCCTGGTTCCAGAAATTCCGGTCCAACTATCTCGACGTTTCCAATGATCCCGTCTATCCTTTCGGCTATGGGCTCAGCTATACCCATTTCAGCTATAGCGATCTGAGTCTTAGCAGCGCGAGCATGAAAGGCGATCAGCCGCTGACCGCCACGGTCACAGTGACCAATGACGGGCCGGTGGATGGGAAAGAAGTGGTGCAGTTGTATATCCGGGACCTCGTTGGCAGCATCACCCGCCCGGTAAGCGAGCTGAAGGGCTTTCAGAAGATCGATCTGAAGGCCGGCGAATCGAGGAAGGTCAGTTTTGTGATCAAACCGGCCGACCTGAAGTTCTACAATGCAGATCTAAAGTATGACTGGGAGTCGGGGGATTTTGTGATCATGGTCGGCGGCAACAGCCGCGATGTCAGGTCGGCGAAGGTTAACTGGACTAAATAATATGAAAAGAACTATTTGTGCAGGGCTCCTTGTCAGCGCCCTTATCCCGGGCATCGCCGGAGCGCAAAAGAAAAGCATTTCCCAACGCGTCGATTCGGTGTTGAAGCTGATGACCCTCGACGAGAAGATCGGGCAGATGAATCAGTACAACGGGGACTGGGAGGCGACTGGTCCGATCACGAAGGACGGCGACAAACAGGACCAGATCCGGCGCGGCCGGCTCGGCTCGATGCTCAATGTCACCGGCGTGGAACACACGCGGCAGCTACAGGAGATGGCGATGCAATCCCGGCTGAAGATCCCACTGCTCTTTGGCCAGGACATCATACACGGCTATCGGACCACCTTTCCCATCCCGTTGGCGGAGGCCGCTTCCTGGGACCTGGAGGCGATCCAGCGCGCGGCCCGCGTAGCCGGAAAGGAAGCCGCGGCGGCGGGCGTTCACTGGACCTTTGCCCCCATGGTCGACATCGCCCGGGACCCCCGCTGGGGGCGCGTGATGGAAGGCGCCGGCGAAGATCCCTATCTCGGCTCCTGTATCGCCAGGGCCCGGGTGATGGGGTTCCAGGGAAAGAAGCTGGGCGATGTCGATGCCGTCATGGCCTGCGCCAAGCATTTTGCCGCCTATGGCGCCGCTATCGGGGGAAGAGACTATAATTCCGTCGACATGAGCCTGCGCACTCTCTGGGAGATCTACCTGCCGCCCTTCAGAGCCGCCGCAGACGCCGGGGCCGCCACCTTTATGAATTCCTTCAACGACCTAAACGGCATCCCCGCGACAGGTAATGCCTATTTGCAGCGCGAGGTCCTGAAAGGAAAATGGAAGTTCACGGGTTTTGTCGTCAGCGACTGGGGCAGCGTAGGGGAGATGATCCCCCACGGCTACGTAAAAGATAATAAGGAAGCCGCATTGGCCGCAGTCACGGCGGGCTGCGATATGGATATGGAAAGCCGGAGTTATATCACCAGCCTGGCCGCGCTGGTCCGCGAAGGAAAGGTAAAAGCGGAACTGATCGACGAAGCGGTACGCCGCATCCTGACCAAAAAATTCGAGCTGGGTCTGTTCGACGATCCTTTCCGTTTTTGCGATGTTCAGCGCGAGCGGCAGCAGTGGAACAACCCGGACAACCTGGCCATCAGCGAGGACATGGCCCGGAAAAGTATTGTCCTGCTTAAAAACGATCGTCAGCTGCTCCCGTTGTCCAAACAGACAAAGACCATTGCGCTTATCGGGCCACTTATGAAGTCGGTTCGGGAGAACCTGGGTTTCTGGTCTTACACGTGGGCCGACGATTCCGCACGCATCATTTCGCCCTGGACCGGCATCCAGAGTAAGGTGGGTAACGGAACCCGGCTTTTGTATGCCCGGGGTTGCGGCATCACCGACACCTCGACGGCCGGTTTTGCGGAAGCGGTCGAGGTCGCCAGGCAGGCGGATGTCGTGGTCATGAATATCGGTGAGGCGCCGGACATGACCGGCGAGGCCAAGAGCCGTAGCAGCATCCATCTTCCCGGCGTACAGGAAGAACTTGTCAGCGCGATCGTAGCAACCGGCAAACCTGTAGTCGTCTTGATCAGCGCAGGCCGGCCGACCGTGTTCAATTATACGGCCGATCATGCCAACGCCATTTTGTACACCTGGTGGCTGGGCACCGAGGCGGGGAAGGCCATCGCAGATGTATTATTCGGGGATTACAATCCCTCGGGGAAACTGCCGATCAGCTTTCCGCGGACGGAGGGCCAGATCCCCATTTATTATAATCATTTTTCGACGGGCCGCCCGGCGAAGAACGACTCCGACGTCAATTATGTCTCGGCCTATACCGATCTTCCCAACGATCCCCGATATCCTTTCGGCTTTGGACTCAGTTATAGCCGGTTCGTGTATAGCGATCTTCGGCTCAGCGCACCCTCCTTCCATGCCGGCGGTTCGCTAACGGCCACCATTACGGTCACCAATGCCGGAGGAGTTGACGGTCGCGAGACAGTACAATGGTATATCCGCGATCTCGTGGGCAGCGTCGTGCGACCGGTAAAAGAGCTAAAAGGTTTTGAGCCCGTATTTTTGAAAGCGGGAGAATCGAAGAGGGTAAATTTTACCATCGATGTCGAAAAACTTCGCTTTTATAACGATCGGCTGCAGCACATCTATGAACCCGGTGAATTCCGCCTTTTTGTCGGTGGCGATTCGCACAATGTTAAGGAAATACCGTTCAGCCTTATAGGCGCTGTTTCGGAATAATTGTACCTATATTTGTTGCACTACCAATCGACCTATGCGTGGAATAAAGAACATCATTTTCGACCTCGGCGGGGTTATCATCAATTTGGACAACCAGCGTACGACAGATGCTTTTGTCGCGCTGGGGCTGAAGAATATCCGGGAATATTTCGGTCACGGCCACGCCGCCTCGTTTTTCAAGGACTATGAAGTAGGCAGGATCACCGACCGGGAATTCATCGACGCCATCCGCGAGACGGGCGGGCTCACCGCCTCCGACCAGGCCATTATCGACGGCTGGAATGCGTTACTGCTCGATTTTCCACGCGAGCGGATCGCACTGCTGAAGCAGCTTCAGAAGACCTACCGCATCTTTCTTTTCAGCAACACCAACGCGCTGCACCTCGCGGCGTTGCAAGGTATCTATACCCGGACGTTCGGATCGGGTTCACTCGAGGATCTGTTTGAAAGGACCTACTATTCTCATCTGTTGGGAATGCGGAAGCCCGACAAGGCTTCGTATGAGTATATCCTTCGCGAGAATGGGCTCGAAGGGCAGGAGACCCTGTTCGTGGATGACGCGATCATCAATGTGGAAGGGGCTGAGCAGGCGGGATTGAAGGGGCTTTTTTTGCGGCCTGGAATAAGCCTGCTGGATTTCCAGTGGTGACCGGTTAGTCTTTTACTTCCTCGAAGTCGATATACTCTCCGACGGAGGGCTTTTGTGCCGGGCGCCGGGACTCCCTGGGTTGGGCTTCCTGTTCAGTCTGATCCTGCATATTCCTGAACTGCTGGCGCACGTGACGGGTCGTCCGGGCCACGGGTACGATGAAATTGAACACGAACCGGTACAGCAGGTAGAATACGATCGCCAGGAAAAATATTTCAGATAAAGCCATAACTATATTACCCGCTAAGGTAGGCAATGGTTCGGTAAAAGGCTGTTAAAGCCGCAAACTATTTCTTGAAGACTCTGGTTGTCAGCCAGTTAAGGCCGTCTCCGAGCTTCTCGGCGATGATATCGGCCAGTTTGAGCAGGATGCCCTGCAGCTTCTCGTTCTGCAGCGCGACGTCAAGCAGCCGCAGCCCGGTCACCTGCTCGTCGTCTTCGATCCTGCGGGGAAGCAGGGAGCGGACAAACATACTCCCGGAGTGTTGTTGAAAGTAGTTGAAATTGTCGTCGATCTTTTCTTCCAGCTGTTTTGCCTTTACGCGCAGCCGCCGGATCTCCTGATCGAGGGCGTCCATGCTGCGATCGGCCTTGCTAAGATTGGGCATTGTCTTCCTCCTCTTCTTTGGATTTTTGGATAACACTGTGAATCACAGGATTTACGAACAGAACTTTGCGAAAGATGGCAAGCAGGACGAAGACCACCAGGATCATCAGGGTCACCAGGCCAAATCCTTTGAAATAGCTGTGAAATTGCTCGGAGAACCAGAAGGCCGTCATCATCCCGCCGAAAAGCAGGAAAAGAAACGCCAGGAACAGGGACAGGAGGATCCAGGCAAAATATCCCGCCGACCGGGCAAAAAGGCGAAGACTTTGCAACCGGTAGATCTCCAGGCGGGTCTCTAAGTATTCCTTTATCAGCGTCTTATTTTCGGCAAAGAAGGATCCTAAATTATCGGGCTGCGGCATGCGCTTTCTTTTCTTAAAAGTAAAAATATTTGGGCAAAGGCATGAAATTATCATACCTTTGCAGCAGCTAAAAAGAAACAAGAGAAGGGAACGCAATCGTTCCCTTCTTCTTTTCTCGGGCAAGGAGGAATTGGACATGGTCAACGAAACAGTAAAAGCCGTAGAAGGATTGGTACAGGCCCTTTTGGCCGGGGAATCCGGTTATTTCCTGGTGGACGTCCGGATCAAGCCAACCAATAATGTAAAAGTGTATATTGATGGCGATCAGGGGATTTCCATCGAAAAATGCGTACAATACAATCGCGCCCTCTATAAGAAGCTCGAGGAGTCGGGACTGTTCCCGGCGGGTGATTTTTCCCTCGAGGTGTCCTCCCCCGGGCTCGACGAACCCCTGAAGCTGCTGCGGCAGTACAGGAAGAACATCGGCCGGCAGGTGGAACTGGTGCTGCAGGATGGCTCTAAAAAGGAGGGCCGTCTGCTGGAGGTGAGCGAGGACGGCATTATCGTCGAAGAGGTCAGGGGAAAGAACAAGAAAAAGGAGGTGATCAACCATACTTTTTTATTCGATAACATAAAAACAACAAAAATTCAAGTAGTTTTCTAGAGCTTTAAATTCAGTGCTATGGCAAGTATCAATTTGATTGAAGCCTTCCAGGACTTTAAGGAAGCCGAAAATATCGATCGCCCCACCATGATGAAGGTGGTAGAGGACGTGTTCAAAACTTTGTTGCGAAAGAAGTACGGAAGCGACGAGAATTTTGACGTAATTGTGAATGCGGAAAAGGGCGACCTGGAGATCATGCGGCGCCGGACCATCGTGGAAGATGGTGCGGTGAACGATCCCCTGGCGGAGATTGCCTATAGCGATGCGACCAAGATCGAGCCTGACTATGAAGTAGGAGAGGAGTTGTATGAAGAAGTGGAGATCCTTGATTTCGGCCGTCGCGCCATCCTGGCTGCCAAGCAAACGCTGGCCAGCCGGATCGGCGATCTGAAGAAGAACGTTCTTGTAAAAAAATATTCCGAGCGGGTTGGGGAGATCGTCAGTGCCGAGGTCTACCAGGTGTGGAAGAAGGAGATCCTCCTGCTCGACGAGGATGGCAGCGAGCTGATCCTGCCGAAATCGGAACAGATCCCCCAGGATTACTTCAAGAAGGGGGAAAGTATCCGCGCCGTGGTCAAGAAAGTGGAGCTGAAGAATAACTCGCCGGTGATCATCCTGTCGAGGACCAGCCCCGATTTCCTGGCCAAGCTGCTCGAGATCGAGGTCCCGGAAATATTCGACGGGCTGATCGTCATCAAGAAGATCGTCCGCGAGCCGGGTGAAAGGGCAAAGGTCGCCGTAGAATCCTATGACGACCGGATCGACCCGGTAGGCGCCTGCGTAGGGATGAAGGGAAGCCGTATCCATGGCATTGTCCGCGAGTTGAAGAACGAGAATATCGACGTCATCAACTGGACAAACAACACCCAGCTGCTGATCCAACGTTCGCTGACGCCCTCCCGGATCACAAATATGGAGCTGAACAGCGAAAAGTCGCATGCGAATGTCTATTTAAAGCCGGACCAGGTCTCCCTGGCCATCGGCCGCAAGGGCGTCAATATCAAATTGGCCCAGGAATTGACCGGTTATACCATCGACGTATTCCGGGATAACGAGGGCGAGCCCGAAGAATTCGATATCGACCTGGAAGAATTCAGCGACGAAATAGAAACCTGGGTCATCGACGAACTCAAGCGTATCGGTTGCGATACGGCCCGCAGCGTTCTGGAGCTCACGGCTGAAGAGCTGGAAAGAAGAACGGATCTGGAACGGGAGACCATCGACGATGTGAGAAGGGTGCTGAAAGAAGAGTTTGACAAGGGATAGAAATAGAGCCGCCGGACCGCCAATTTATTGGTGGGCTCGAGAATATAAATAGTCCTATTTTTGAAGCAAATATGGCAGAAACAACGACATTACGCTTAATGGCTGCCGCCAAGGAGTTCAACATCGGGAAAGATACCCTGGTGGACTTCCTGGTGGGCAAAGGATTCAGTGCGGATGACCTTCGGGGAAATGCAAAGCTCTCCGATGAGATGTATCGTTCCCTGCAGCAGGAATTCCAGGGAGATAAGGTCGCCAAGATAAAGAGCGACCAGATCGACCTGCCCAAGGGAAGCCTTGAAGCGAAGAAGAAGAAAGAAGAGGAAAGTACGCAGCAGCAGGTGTCTCCGTTCAAGAAGGAGGCGCCGCCAGTAGTAAAAAAGGCGAAGGAAGAGGCGCCGCCTCCCGTTGTCGTGGAGGAAAAGCCCGTAGTGGCGGCGACTCCGCCTCCTGCTGCGATTCCCGAGCCGGTCACCGAAGAGCCTGAAGTCGTTAAGATCGAGGCGCCGGAGCTGGAAGGCCCGAAGGTGATCAACAAGATCGATCTTTCGGCCATCGATTCGTCCACCCGGCCCAAGAAGGGCGGTAAGAAAGGTCCGGAAAAGGAAACGCCTGCGGAACCGGTTTCCGAAGAGTCCAAAGAGGCGGCACCCGAACCGCAGCCAGTTGCCCAGGCGGCTCCCGCCGTGGCGGAGCCGGTCGCGTCCGTAAAGGAAGAGCCGCAACACGAAGCCGTGCAGGAAGAGTCCGAGCCTGTTAAGCATGAAGAAGAGCCGGCGGCGGAAGAGCAGGAGACGCCTCCGATGATCGAGAATATCAAGGCCGAAAAGCTCGAAGGCCCCAAGATCCTTGGGAAGATCGAGCTGCCGGTCAATAACGATACCCGGCCGAAGCAGCCTTCCGAAGAAAAGCGGAAGCGCAAACGGATACCCATCGAAAAGAAAGATCATCAGCACGGCGGCGGTGGCGGCCAGCAGCAGGGTGGCGGCGGAAGGCCCCATGGCGGCGGCCAGCATACCGGCGGCGGAAATACCCGTCCTCCGGGACAGGGTCGTATCCCCATCCAGCGGAACACCGGCGGTGGGCGCGGTCCGGGCCAGGGTGGACATGGTCATGGTCAGGGCGGCGGCAATCGCCGGCAGGACCCGAGGCATGCCCCCCGTGAAGCAAAAGAGATCGATAAAAAGGAGATACAGGAGAAGATCCGGCAGACGCAGGCCAAACTGGCCGGCGCCGGTGGCCGCGGAAAGAGCCTCAAAGCGAAATATCGCCGCGCCAAACGCGACGAAATGGCCGAACAGGCTGCCGGAGAGGAGATGCTCGACAGCCGGCTGCAGGTGACCGAGTTCATCAGCGTCAGCGAGCTCGCCAACCTGATGGATGTAAGTTATGCCGAAGTGATCGGTAAATGTATGAGCCTGGGGATGATGGTATCCATCAACCAGCGGCTGGAAGCCGATGTCATCGAGCTGGTAGCCGGAGAATTCGGCTATACCGTCGAGTTCATCGGGATCGACGATGCCGCGGAAATGGAGGAAGAGGAAGAAGACGACGATCCTGAGGATATGGTCTCCCGTTCGCCGGTCGTGACCATCATGGGTCACGTCGACCACGGTAAGACATCCTTACTGGATTATATCCGAAGCGCCAATGTGGTCGCCGGTGAGGCCGGGGGTATCACCCAGCATATCGGCGCCTACCAGGTGACGACGGCAACGGGTAAGAAGATCACCTTCCTCGATACGCCGGGTCACGAGGCCTTCACTGCCATGCGTGCCCGCGGTGCGAAAGCGGCCGACGTCGCCGTCATTGTCGTGGCAGCGGACGACGCCGTGATGCCCCAGACCAAGGAAGCGATCTCGCACGCCCAGGCTGCAGGTCTTCCCATGGTCTTTGCCATCAACAAGATCGATAAGGACGGGGCCAACCCCGAAAAGATAAAGGAGCAGCTGGCAGGCATGAATATCCTCGTCGAAGACTGGGGCGGCAAATTCCAGTCCCAGGAGATATCGGCGAAGAAAGGATTGAATGTTGACCTCCTGCTGGAAAAGATAGGGCTGGAGGCCGAATTGCTGGACCTTAAGGCCAACCCCGACCGGGAGGCCTCCGGCAGCGTCATCGAGGCTTCGCTCGACAAAGGACGCGGTTATGTGGCGACAGTATTGGTACAAAGCGGCACCCTGCGCAACGGCGACCTGGTGGTTTCCGGCCAATATTTCGGTCGTGTAAAAGCCATGTTCAACGAACGGAACAAACGCATCGAAGACGCCCCGCCGTCCTCGCCCGTCCTGCTGCTGGGTCTCAACGGAGCCCCTCAGGCCGGAGAAAAGTTCAAGGTCTTCGAAGACGAAAGTGAGGCCAAGGAAGTTGCCAACAAACGCGCCCAAATCCTCCGCGAACAGGGTATTCGCACCAAGAAGCATATCACCCTGGACGAGATCGGCCGTCGTCTTGCCCTCGGCAACTTCAAAGAGCTTAACCTCATCATCAAAGGGGACGTGGACGGTTCCGTGGAAGCCCTCAGCGACTCGCTGCAAAAGCTGTCCACCGAAGAGATCGCCGTACGGGTCGTACACAAGGCCGTGGGCGCTATCACCGAGAGCGATGTCCTGCTGGCCACCGCCTCCGACGCCGTCATCGTCGGCTTCAACGTCCGGCCCTCTTCGCAGGCTTCCCGTCTCGCGGAGAACGAAGGCGTGGAACTCAAGACCTACTCCATCATCTATAACGCCATCGAAGAGGTAAAGAGCGCCATGGAAGGCCTGCTGGAACCCAAGGTCGTGGAAAAGATCGTGGCCAATGTCGAGGTCCGCAACGTCTTCAAGTTCGACAAGGCGACCGTTGCCGGCTGTTATGTCCTCGACGGAAAGATCTTCCGCAACTCGAAGATCCGCCTCGTTCGCGATGGCATCGTGATCTATCCCGTAGGCGAAGGCGCCACCGCCGAGCTGGCTTCTCTAAAACGCTTCAAGGACGATGTGAAGGAAGTTCCCTCGAGCATGGAATGCGGTCTCACCATCAAGAACTATAACGACATCCGCGTCGGCGATATCGTGGAAGCCTACGAAGAAGAAGAAGTAAAGCGCACGCTGTAATCTTTTGTTAAATACCCCCGTACGGGGGTATTTAACATTTCATCCATTTTAAATTTGGCTCATGTTACCCAAACTCGTCATACCTACGCTGCTTCTGTTTATCACCGCTTCTGCTTTTGCGCAGGAAAAAGTGGTTGCCGATAAGATCGCCGGTATCGTCGGCGACAAGATCATCCTGAGATCCGATCTCGTCACCGCCATTGCGGATATGCAGCGGAATAACGGCGGGCAGGAGGTAAAAGGGGTCGACGAGTGCAGCATCCTCGACCAAATGTTGATCCAGAAGGCGCTGGTGCTCCAGGCCGAGAAGGACTCCCTCCCCGTCAGCGACGAGGAGGTGGAGGCGGAAGTGGACCAGCGCATCCGGTACTTCATCAACCTGTATGGCGGCAAGGAGGCCTTTGAACAGATCGCCCAGCGGACCATCTACCAGGCCAAGATGGACTTCATGCAGCCGATCCGCGAGCAACGTCTTGCCGACGCGATGCGCAGAAAAGTAGTGGAAGGCATGACCGTTACGCCTACGGAAGTGAAAGAATATTTCGACAAGATCCCCGAGGACAAACGCATCTTTTACGAATCCGAAATGCAGCTCAGCCAGATCGTCATCTATCCCAAGGCCAGTCACGATATCGAGAAGCTCGCCATCGACGAGCTGAACGAATACAAACAAGAGGTGGAGTCCGGTCAGAAGAAATTCGAATTCCTCGCCCGCTTGTATTCGGATGATCCCGGCAGTAAGGAAAAAGGCGGCGTCATCGAGCTGAATCGTGCCGACAGCAAATCCTGGGACCCGGTATTCTTCGCCACCGCATTCCGGCTGAAGGAAGGCCAGGTATCCCCCGTGATAAAAAGCAAGTTCGGCTATCATATCATCCAGATGGTAAGCCGCAATGGAGATGACGCCGTTGTACGGCATATCCTGAAGATCCCGCAGATCACCCAGTCCGAGGTCGACGAAACCAGCAAGCAGCTGGATTCGATCCGCACGGTGCTGGCCAACGGCACGCTCAGTTTTGGTCAGGCGGTATCCCTTTATGGCGACGACGCCCAGAAATCTACGGCCGGCCAGATCATGAACCGCAACGGCAGCACCTTCCTGACCATTTCCGATATGGACAAGGACCTGGTGCTTTTATTGAAAGAGTCCAACCTGAAACCTGGCGAGATATCGAAGCCCTCTACCTTCACCGACGAGCGGAATAAGAAAGGTGTCCGGATTGTAAAGATGCTTTCCAAATCGGAGCCGCACCGGGAGAACCTCCGGGACGACTACGACCGCGTCGCAGCCAGAGCACTGGACCAAAAACGTACCGCAGCATTGGAAAAATGGTTTATGGCCAAGATCCCCACCTTTTATATCATGATCGATGGGGAATATCGCAATTGCGGCAACCTTTCCAAATGGCAGATCAACCCTCCCTCCACCGCAGGCAATTAGCAGTGGATCGTATCTTAGATATTTACACTTAGGGGCTGCGAAATAACATATTATTTCATAGGCTATACGGGCTTCTTTAGTAATTTGATAGCTCAATTCCTATCATCTGTATGCTAAGTAGTGCCCAAAAGTCCGCGCCTACGACAAAGCAGTTTCGCCAACCTTATTTTATGGATATCAACCCGGAAGGGGTCATTTTATCCACCTGCACCCGCGTTGCCGCACTACTGAAAAGAAGGAATATCCACTCTTTTATCGGCTCCAGCGTACTGGACATCTTTCCGCAATTGGGAAGGATCGAACCGGGACTTACCCCGGAAAATATCCGGCAAGGACTGCCCGGAACCCTCGATCTGACCATCCAGGGCTCGGACACCCGGTCCTTCGTCATCCGGTGGATCGCCACCCCAAGCTATCCGCTGAATTCCCATGGCTGCGGCTGGCAGCTGACTGGATTGAAGATCTACGCAGGCCCCTTTCCTGAGTCCGACCGCCGGCGTTCGGCCCCGAATCCCGCCGTACCCGAAACCGCGGCAAACCTGATTAAACAGGTGTCGGATATTATCATCACAACCGACCTGGAACACCGGATCATTTACTGGAACAATGCGGCAGAACGGTTTTATAACCTCCCGGCCTCCCTGGCCATCGGCCAATCCCTGCGGGAATTGATACATTATGATTATTTGAATACAACGGAGGAAGCGGCCTATGAGACCCTCCGTGAGCGCGGGATTTGGGAAGGGGAGGCCACTTATCTTTCCGGTGCGGGAAAAAAATCGTACCTTATTTGCTCTATCCGGTATGTACGGGACCACAACCGTCAGATAACGGGTATCATGGCCCTGAACACGGATGTGACGGAGGTCAAGCTGGTACAGCAGGATCTCGCCAGCATCCTCGATGGGATAACGGATGGGTTTTTTGCCCTGGATCAGCATTTCAGGGTAACGCTGTGGAACCACGAAGCAGAAAGGATCACCCGTCTTTCCGCCGCAGAGATGATCGGTCAATCTATCTGGGATAAATTACCCGAAGTGGTCGGTTCCGACACCTGGCAGTCTTTTCATAAGGCTTTCAAAAAGAAGATGACGGTCACATTTGATCAATACCATGAACGCAACGACCGGTGGCTCGAAATGAGCCTCTATCCCTCCGACCAGGGAGTGTTCGCGTATTTCAAGGAAGTGACCCTGCGGAAAAAACAGGAGGCGCTGCTGGCCCTCGAGAAAAAGGTGCTCGAACTGAATACCGCCAGGCGGATGTCCCTTCGCTCGCTGCTCAATTTCTTCCTCAAAGGCATTCAAAAGATATTTCCCGGGATGTACTGCTGCGTCCTCACGCTCGACGAGGACGGCCGGAGCGTGCGATTGCTTTCGGCGCCCGGCCTGCCCGCCATCTATACCCATGCCATCGACGGCCTGCCCATCGGACCACGGGCCGGAAGCTGCGGAACCGCAATGTTCCGCAAAGAGACCGTCATCGTATCGGATATCGCCACCGATCCCCTCTGGGCGGAAAATCGCGATCTAACGCTTTCGTTCGGGCTTCGGGCCTGCTGGTCGATACCGGTAATCAATGGGAAGGGCGAAGTTCTTGCCGCTTTTGCCGTATACTATACAACCGCTAAGGCGCCGACTGAAGCGGAAATGAATACATTCGAAAGAGTCGCCAATCTGGTGACCATGATCATCGAAAGCCGAAAGGCGGAAGACCGGCTGATCCGGCAAGAGCTGAATAAACAGAAGCTGATTGCCCAGGCCATGGTCGACGCGCAGGAAAAAGAACGGGCGGAGATCGGCAAGGAGCTGCACGACAACATCAACCAGATCCTGTCGACGACCAAGCTGTATCTCGAGCTGGCGAAGAACGATCACAAAGAGCGGGTGAGTCTGATCAATCGCAGCGCGGACAATATCCATAGCGCGATCCATGAGATCCGGAATATCTCCCGGAACCTGGTCCCGGCAAGCATCGGCGACCTGGGCCTGCAGGATTCCGTCGCCGACCTCGTGGAAAGCCTGCGGACGACCCGCGCCATCCACGTCGAGTTCTATCCGGCAGGCAATTTCGACGAGAAGATCGGCGATAAGGCGAAGCTGATGCTTTTCCGCATCATCCAGGAGCAGATCAACAATGTGATGAAACACTCCGGGGCGCGGAACCTCATCATCGAGCTGATCCTCTCGGAAGCCGATCAATGCATCGAGCTCAGCATCACCGACGATGGAAAAGGGTTCGACCCCGGAAAGGCCGGGAAAAAGGGATTGGGTCTGTCCAATATCACAAGCCGGGCCGATCTGTTCGGCGGCAAGGTGACTATCCAGTCCGCCCCCGGCCAGGGCTGTAAACTACGAGTGCAAGTACCTATTCATACATAGCGGACCACAGGTCCGCTGGCCGAAGGCCCATCATAAACCGTGCGCAGGGGATGGGTTATTTTGGTAGAAAACCATCCCCGGCGCACCTGAATTCTTAAAACAATCCTATATGAGTAAGATCAATATCTTGATTGCTGACGACCACAAACTGATCCGGGAGACCTGGAGTTATATCCTGAACAGCGACTCCCGGTTCCAGGTGATAGCGGAGTGCGGCGACGCACAGGAGGCGGTAGAGTTGGCAAAAACAAAAAGACCCCATGTCGTTCTCATGGATATCAATATGACACCTTTCTCCGGCCTGGAAGCTACCCAACGCATTCGCAAGATCTCACCGGGCTCCAAGGTCATCGGCGTTTCGATGCACTCTCAACCGGCGTATGCCAAGAAAATGCTGCAAATGGGGGCACGGGGATATGTAACCAAGAACTCCTCCAAGGAAGAGATGATCAAGGCCATACTCGAAGTGAACCACGGGAACAAATACATCTGCGACGAGATCAAGAACATCATCTCCGAGCAGCTGCTCGATGAAAAGGAAGATTCGCCGAACATCAATGCGCTGACCGAACGGGAGATGCAGATCATCAACTTCATCAAGGAGGGGCTCTCGTCAAAGGAGATCGCCACCAGCCTCAATATCTCGCTCAAAACGGTCGAGGTACACCGGCACAATATCCTGAAGAAGCTAAAGCTGAAGAACTCGGCGTCTCTCGTCAATTTCATCAACACGAACGCGACCTATATTTAGCCTGCAGCCAAAAAGCACTTATTGCAAATCAGCATTTTAACAACTACTTTTGTTAACAATCGATATCCTACGAAAGACGCCCCCAATAGTCCTATGAAGACTGGGGGTTTTTTCTTATCTTTGCGGCTCATTTGCAAGGCGGATCAACTCATCCCGCGGCGCAAAACATAGATGAGCGATGCAATAAAACATGAATGCGGGTTAGCATTCATCCGGTTACGCAAGCCGTTCTCCTATTACCTGCAGAAATACGGGACTGTTCTGTACGGCTTGAACAAGCTGTACCTGCTGATGGAAAAGCAGCATAACCGGGGACAGGATGGCGCAGGAGTCGCCTCCGTCAAGTTGAACATCGAACCGGGACATCCCTTCCTGCATCGCATCCGAAGCGCCAATCACCAACCTATTGCCGACATTTTCTCCAAGATCATGGGCGAGGTCAAGGACCTGGAGCAATATCAGCCCGACATCACCCAACATCCGGGCCTGATGAAGGGACATATCTCGCACCTGGGCGAGCTGCTCCTCGGACATCTTCGCTACGGCACCCAGGGCAGGAATCTTGTAGAATTCTGCCACCCGTTCATCAAACGCAATACGATCCCCGCCCACAACCTGGCTTTGGCGGGGAATTTTAATTTGGTCAATACCGACGAGCTGTTCGACCTGATCGGGATCGACCCCGGCGATTTTCAGAAACAAAGCGACCTGGCCGCGATGATGGAAGTGATCCATCATTTCCTGGTCCGCGGCGATGAGGCTTCGCCCGGCAATCTCGATGTAGCGGGTCTGCTGAAGAAGGCCGTTCCCCTGTTTGACGGCGGATTTACCGTCGGCGGACTGATCGGCAACGGCGACAGCTTTGTTTTCCGCGACGCCCATGGCATCCGCCCGGCCTATTATTACGTCAGCGAGGACGTGGTCGTCGCCGCTTCCGAACGGGCGGCCATCCGGACCGTATTCAATGTCGGCGAGAATGAGGTCATGGAGCTGATGCCCGGTAAAGGGCTTATCGTCAAAGCCGACGGTGCGGTGAGCGTGGAAACCATCCTCGAGCCAAAGCAGCGCCGGGCCTGCAGTTTTGAACGCATCTATTTTTCCCGCGGCAGCGACGAGAAGATCTATCGCGAACGGATCGCCCTTGGCTACAATCTCAGCGAACAGATCCTCAATGCCATCAACCACGATCTCAAGAATACCATCTTTTCTTTCATCCCGAACACCGCCGAAGTGGCGTTTTACGGTCTTTGGAAAGGTATGGACGACTACCTGGAGAAGGTAAAGATCCAACGCATCCTTTCCTGGGGCAAGGACTTCACCGAGGACAAGCTGAGGGAGATGCTCAGCCGGAAGATACGCGTGGAGAAAGTGGCCATCAAGGATGTCAAGATGAGGACCTTCATAACGGAGGATTCCAGCCGTAACGAAATGGTGCAGCACGTTTATGACGTTACCTACGGTACGGTCCAAAAGGATGTGGATACCCTTGTCGTCATCGACGACTCCATCGTACGGGGGACCACCCTGAAGCAGAGCATCATCCGGATGCTGGCCCGCCTGAAGCCCAAAAAGATCATCGTCGTTTCATCGGCGCCGCAGATCCGCTATCCGGACTGCTATGGCATCGACATGAGCAAACTGGGGGATTTCATCGCCTTCCGGGCGGCGGTGGAGCTGATGAAGGAACGCGGGAAAGAAGGCTGCCTGCAAGAAATATATGACCGCTGCAAGGAGCTCGCCCGCACCGGGCAGCTGCATACCGAGAATGTCGTCCAACGACTCTATAAGCCTTTTACGGCGGAAGAAATAGCCGGGAAGGTCGCCCAGCTGATCACCCCGCCCGAGATCGATATCCCCGTCCAGGTCATCTTCCAAACCATCGAGTCCCTCCATCGGGCCTGTCCAACCAATACCGGGGACTGGTATTTCACCGGCGACTACCCGACGCCCGGTGGTAACAAGGTCGTTAACAAGGCCTTCCTGAATTACATGGAGGGGAAGAACGTCCGGGGCTACTAGTAAAAAAATATTCCCTTCGGTTGCGGTTATCAGAGAAAATCCTTAATATTATATAGCTATTAGCACCCATCCCCTTAAAAGATAACATCGTCGCACTGGTTAAGGCATCCCGTTAGTAATGTTTGGCAGTTTTCTGTCCGATAGAAAAAATCAAGCGTTATGAAGAAAGTTTCTATTATGATCGTCGACGATCACACTTTAATCCGTGAGACCTGGAGTTTTTTGTTGGGAAAGAATGAGAATTTCGATGTTGTCGCCGAATGCGGCGATGGTGAAAGGGCGATCGAGCTCGCCCGCGACAAGCGGCCCGATGTCGTATTGCTGGATATCAATATGGCGCCGATGAGCGGTTTCGACGTGCTGAAAATGATCCGCAAATACTCTCCCGGGTCCAAGATCATCGGCGTTTCCATGCATTCCCAACCCGCCTATGCCAAGAAGATGCTCCGCCTTGGAGCCAAAGGCTATGTCACCAAGAATTCCCCCCGGCAGGAAATGCTGCAGGCGATTGCCGAGGTCAGCCAGAATCATGTCTATATCTGCCAGGAAGTAAAGAATATCCTGTCGGACCAGCTGCTCAACCAGGACCAGGTCAATCCCGATATCAATAATCTTTCCGACCGGGAGATGCAGATCGTGCGGGCGCTGAAGGAGGGTCTCTCGTCCAAGGAGATCGCCTCCGAGCTCAACATCTCGCTAAAGACGGTGGAAGTGCACCGGCACAACATCCTCAAAAAGCTGAAGTTGAAAAATACGGTCTCCCTGATCAATTTTATCAATTCCCAGGCGTTCGACATTTAATTTTGCCGAAATTAACGGGTGAAATCAATTTAGTGAAAACACTCCTACTCATCCGGCATGCCAAAAGCAGCTGGGACGATGCGTCCATGAGCGACATCGACCGGCCGTTGAACGACCGGGGTAAGCGCGATGCGCCAGCTATGGCCAAACGGCTGATCAAGGCCGGTATCGAGATCGACCGCTTCGTCTCCAGCCCTGCCAAACGCGCCCGACAGACGGCGGAGCTCTTCGCGCATGAATATGATGTAAAAGAAAAGAAGATCCGCTTCATCCCCGAGCTCTATCATGCCACGCAGCCGGTTTTCGAAGCGGTGGTCGACGGCCTCGACGACGATGACGACACTGTCGCGGTCTTCTCGCACAATCCTGGTATTACCTCCTTCGTCAATACCCTGACGAATGCCGTCCGCGTCGATAACATGCCGACCTGCGCCGTTTTTGTCGTGAGGAGCGATACCGGCGCCTGGAAAGACTTCCGGACCACCGCACAATTCGGGTTCTTTGATTACCCCAAGGCGGGGCAGGACTGAGCAAGCACCGAAAGAACTTCAGCGCGCAAGCGCTCTCCGTTGTCCTCCGCCGGCCAGGCCGGCGCCGGTACGGCCGAACTCAACGCCTTCTCCAATGAGAATTTATTTTGAGGGATACACTCCGCCCAGCCTTTTGCCGCCAGGTAGCGGCCCAGATATTCCTGTTCGGTCTGCCCGGGTGTAGGGATCAACACCGCCCGTTTGCGCATCCGCACGAGATCCATCACCGTGCTATATCCCGAACGCGTGATCACCAACCGGGCGCACGCCATCACCCGCTCCAACTCTGTCGACGGAAGATGATCATAGGCGGTGACGGTAGCAGGCGCAGCCTTCAACGGTTGCCCTCCGCCGGGTAGTCCGCGCACGAGCACGATCGGGTCGTGTACTGCCGCCGCCTGCCGCAGGATATCTTTTTCCAGCACCGTCCTTTGTGGCTCGGGGCCGGACAGGATAACCAGCACATAGGTTTCTTCCGTGGCGGCGGACCCGCTCATTCGGGACAATACCCCGATGTAACGGGTAGTTACCTGCGGCATCCGCTTAGGATCCGAAAGCGCACCGGCCAGCGATCCGGGCCCGCCGATATCGGGTACCCAACAACGGGAGAACCGGCGGATGAGTTTATAGTTCATTCTTTGTAGCAATCCATCCGTCCAACGGCCGAATGGCGTCAGGATGCGCAATTGATGGGTGATAAAAACACAGAAGACGCCGGGGACTGCCAGCCCATAGCGGTTGTCCGAGATGACCAGGTCGAGCCCTTCCTGCGCCGCAAACCCGCGCAGCCAGGCCCTTTCCCGCTTGATGCAGATCAAGATTTTCGGAATCAAGGCGATCATCCGTACGATCGTAATGGCGCGATTTTTGCCGTAGTTTACGCGATACCCGGGTAAATCTACGAAGGTCAAAGACGCAAATTCCGCCTGCAATAGCGCGCGTTGCACGCCGATAGCAGCGACAATCACCTCACATCTTTGATTTAGTAATTCCTTAATAATTGGAAAACATCTTGTTGCGTGCCCCAGTCCCCAGTCCAACGGAGCGATGAGAACTTTTAGCGATCCGTAAGTGGGACTGTTAATTTTTGCAGGATCAGACAAGTGCAGATACTATTTTCTGTACAAAATAGTTAAATTAGTAGGATATAAGCCATGAAAACCGCAAAACAGATATTGATTCTGTTATTATTTATTAGTACCATTGTAGTCCTCGGCTGTAGTTCCGGCAGGGGAATCGGCGGCAGCAGTAAGAAGTGTGGCTGCGGAGTTAACAAAGGGATGTCTGGTTATTAAAATCTAATAGAATGAAAACTTGTAACAGGGATTTGCTTGTTCTCGTGAAAGACGAACACATGAATGAAAAATCGATGGAGCGCGAGTTGGAGCAGCTGAATGACCTGTTGTTCCATTTTGAGACCATCGAATCCTTTTGTACCGCTCACGAAGTCTTCGATATCAACCGCCATAAGACGCTGCACAAGCGCGATAGCATTCAGCGCATCGTTCGTCAGAAAGAATTGAAGCCCTTCTTCTTTATTTGTAACAAGAACTAACCTGGTTTTCTGCGCTAACCAAGCTTTCTCATAGCCGCCCTCAATTTACCGATCATTTCAGGGATGTCTTCCAGTTTGCAGGTGCCGACGCTAAGCCGGTACCACGGAGAGTTCTTTGCCGCTCCAAAGGCCGAGAACGGCACGACCGCAAGTCCCGCCTCATTGAGGAGATAAGAGGTGACCGCCATCTGGTCGCTTAGCAGGGTTCCTTCGGAAGTCCGTTTGCCGGCGAGGTCGATCTTTATCGTCAGGTAGATGGCGGCTTCAGGCGCCAGCACATCCACGTTAAATCCTTCTTTTTTCAGTGTTACAAATCCATCATGGATCTGCCGTAGCCGCTCCGACACCGCGGCCCGAAAGGCTTTGAGAAAAGCGTCGATCGCCTCCTTCCTTGTAAGGAATGCCGCCGTTGCTTTTTGTTCCGCCATCGGCGCCCAGGAACCGATATGGCTCATGATCGCATTCATCTTGCTGATGATCTCCGCCGGACCAAAGGCCCAGCCTACACGAACGCCGGTAGCGGCGAAGGCCTTGCTGATGGCGTCGATAAAGATGGTATAATCCCGCATGGCGGGATAGAGCGAAACGGGGTTATAGTGTTCGATCGATCCGTAGGTCAGCTGCCAGTACATCTGATCATACAGCACATACAGCTTCTTCCCGCTTTCGGCGCGCCGCTTGTTCTCTTCGATCACCAGCTCACAGATGGCTGAAAGGTCCTTTTTGGAGATAGTGGTCCCCGTGGGGTTCTGCGGGCTGCAAAGACAGATCAGCGTCGCTTCGCGGATATAAGGCTGCAGCGCCGCCGCCGTGGGCATAAAATTATTCTCCGCCGCCGCTTCGATGACGACATGCTCGCCCTGGTTCAGATGCGTATAGTGATTGTTGTTCCAGGAAGGAACGGCGTAGATGACTTTGTCTCCCTTGTCGACCAGCGTCCGGAACAGGGAATAGATCAGGGGACGACCGCCGCTGGCCACGAGGATCTCCTTCGTGTTATAGGACAGTCCTTCTCTTTCCTGCAGAAAGGCGGAAATGGACTCCCGCAGATCGAGATTGCCTTCGGCTGCCGGATAGTTGGTGAAATGTTTGCGGTAAGCGTCGATGATGAGGTCTTCCAGCTCCCGGGGGATGGGAAAGATAGCCGGATCGAAGTCGCCTACGGTAAAATTGTAGATCTTTTCTCCCTTTCGGATCTTCTCGCGGATCTCGCCACCTAGTTTGACGATCTCCGACCCGATAAGGGTTTCGGCAAGATGAGAGAGCTGCATAATTGAGCCAACTATCGGAATCGAACCGACGACCCTTTCATTACGAATGAAATGCTCTACCAGCTGAGCTAAGTTGGCTTTTGAGCCGTCCGGAAGAAGCCCGGACGGCTCAACGGGCTGCAAATGTAATGAAATCTTACTCGAAGTCCAAAACTACGCCGTTGATGCAGTAACGCAGCCCCGTAGGTTGCGGGCCATCATTGAAGACATGCCCGAGATGCGATTTACAGCGGCCGCAGAGTACCTCCGTCCGATCCATCCCATAGGAATGGTCGGCGGCATAGATGATGCTTCCTTTACCGACCGGCTCATAGAAGCTGGGCCAGCCGCAGCCGCTCTCGAACTTGGTATCGCTGCGAAAAAGCGGGTTGCCGCAGACGGCACAATAGTAGGTCCCGATCTCCCTGGAGCTTTCGTACGGGCTGGTCCAGGGCCGTTCCGTTCCCTTGTTCCGGGCGATATCATAGACGTTCCGGGGCAGTATCTCCTTCCATTGCTCATCGGTCATATTCACCGGGGAAGAGTCTGTATGTGAATAGACGGAGTTGTTTTCCCTTTTTGTGGGGTCTTTTGGTTCCATAATGCTTGTTTTTTAAGGCCTGTATGTTATATTTGTCAACTCACAAGGGTAAGTTAGTACGTATTATGTTCAATTTAATTCTATTTGGTCCTCCCGGCAGCGGGAAAGGGACGCAGTCTGAACGATTGATCTCCAGATATGGCCTGAAGCATCTCAGCACAGGGGACCTTCTCCGTAGCGAGATCGCCGGTCAAACGCCGCTTGGACTGGCCGCTAAAAGCTTCATGGACAAGGGACAACTGGTTCCCGACGAGGTGGTCATCGAAATGATTAGCTCCGCCCTCGATAACAATCCCCAGGCCCACGGCTTTCTCTTCGACGGATTCCCCCGTACTACTGCCCAGGCCGAAGCTCTCGATAAGCTGCTCAACCAGAAAGGGACCGCCATCGCCGTCGTCCTTGCCCTGCAGGTCAGCCAGAACGAGCTGATCAAACGACTGCTCAATCGCGGCCTTACCTCCGGCCGGGCCGACGACGTCAACGAGGAGATCATCCGCAACCGGATCAGCGAATATGAGAAAAAGACTGCTGCCGTCGCCGATCACTACAAAAAATACGACAAAGTAGTGTATGTCGAGGGCGAAGGCGATGTCGACGAGATCTTTATGTCCCTTTGCAGCGAGATCGATCTGAGAGATAGGGCCTAACGGCCCTGGAAGGGCCGCGGCCGAAGGCCAGACATTAGCTATCGGGATTCTCCCGGGGTCACCCTCAACGATTGCTTCCTCCCATTTCTCAGCACCTCCATTTCTGAAGGCCGGTTAATGACGTCCGCATGCAATTGCTTATGCAATTCGTCTACTGTTCCCACCGCATGGCCGTTAAACGAAACGATAATGTCTCCGGGGTGTATCTCATTGTTATACACCGGCTGGTCCGGCACGACCTCAAAAACATAGACGCCCGTTCGCTTTTCCAGCCGGTTGGCGGCGATCATCCTGCCCGTCAGATTGACCAGCTGTCCTGCGATACCGAGATAGGCTCGCTTGACCCGCCCTTCCATGATCAGTTTCCCTGCCACAAAGGCGGCCAGGTTCGACGAGACCGCAAAGCAGAGACCCTGTGCGGAAGCGATCGTGGCGGTATTGACGCCGATCACCTGTCCCAGCGAGTTTACCAGCGGGCCACCCGAATTCCCCGGGTTGAGCGAGGCATCGGTCTGGATGATATCGTCGATCAGCCTGCCGTTGCTGGCTCTTAGCGTCCGGCCCAGGGCGCTCACGACGCCGGCAGTGACCGTATGTTGCAATCCAAGCGGGTTACCGATGGCGATCGCGATCTGTCCCGGCTGCAGGGATTCCGAATCCGCGAAAGACAAGGACTTCAACCCCCCTACGTCGATCTTCAATACGGCGATGTCCGTGGAGGGGTCCGCGCCCGTCAGGTCGGCGTTGACCGTCCTGCTATCCGCCAATGCGACCCTGATCTCCCGGGCGCCTTCGATGACATGGTTGTTCGTGACGACAAAACCATCGGAGGAGATGATAAAACCGGAACCCGACGCCGGTACGGACCCGGATTCCCGCTGCCGGCCACGACCCGGTTCGGCGCGCTTCAGCACCTGTATATGAACGACTGCCTCCGCTACCTGGCCGACAACTCCGGTGATCGTCCGGGAGTAGCCGTCCAGCAGCTCAGCATCCTGGTTCTGCCGCGGTGCATAGTCGATAAATGAATAATTGCTTTCCATCCTGCAACAAGGACAAAATACCGACCAAACTGGATTTACTGACAGGCTGGCCGAACGGGCCGAAGCCTCGTTGGCCGAAGGCCTGACATAAGGGCTTCACGAAGGGTCGGACCGCAGGCCCGACAACATTTCTTTCGCTATCTTCGTTTACATAAACGATTGTACACTTATGCCGAAGCTTGGAAACTACGTCTATGGCCATTGGATCACCGGCGATGGAGAAGGACAGCCGCTCTTTAATGCCGCCACGGGTGATATCATCGGTCACGCCAGCACAAAAGGTCTTGATTTTGCCGCCATCCTCGACTTCGCCCGCCGGACAGGCAATCCCGCCCTGCGGCGGATGACCTTCCCCGAACGGGGCCGGATGCTTCGGGCCCTCGCACTGCACCTCCGCGAGCAAAATCGTTTAGATAGCTTTTACCGCATCAGCTACCTAACGGGCGCCACCCGGGCCGACAGCTGGATCGACCTCGAAGGCGGTATCGGAAACCTCTTCTCATACGCTTCCCTGCGCCGTAAATTGCCCGACGAAACCTTTTGTCTCGACGGCGAAGGACTGGCGCTCGGCAAGGGCGGGACCTTTATGGGTCAGCACGTGCTCGTACCCAAGGAAGGCGCCGCCATCCATATCAACGCATTCAACTTCCCCGTCTGGGGCATGCTCGAAAAGATCGCCGTCAACTTACTCGCCGGCGTGCCCGCCGTCGTAAAGCCTGCTACAGTAACTTCCTTTCTCACCGAAGCCGTGGTCCGCGAGATCATCGCCTCCGGCATCCTGCCCCCGGGCGCCCTGCAGCTCATCTGCGGAAGCGCAGGCGATCTCCTGGATCATGTCACTTCGCAGGACGTGGTCACTTTTACCGGTTCGGCTTCTACAGGGAGGATGTTAAAGGCAAATCCCCACGTCCTGGCAGAGAATACTCCGTTCAATATGGAGGCCGATTCCCTCAATTGCCTTGTCCTCGGCGAGGACGTAGAGCCGGGCATGCCGGAATGGGACTTATTCGTCAAGGAGCTGCGAAAGGAGATGACCGTAAAGGCGGGTCAGAAGTGTACGGCGGTGAGACGCATCTTCGTTCCGGCCAATAAGCTCGACGACGCCCGCAAGGCGCTGATAAAAGCCATCTCACAAACCCCTATCGGCAACCCGGAGAACGAGAAAGTGAGAATGGGCCCGCTGGCGGGACAGACCCAGCGCGAAGAGGTGAAAGCGCAGGTGTCGAAGCTGCTGGCCTCTTCCCAACTAATTTATGGGTCGCTCGACAGCGTGGAGCTGATCGACGGCGACGCCTCGCGCGGCGCCTATCTCAGCCCCTTGCTACTGCTGAACGAACATCCTTTTTCGGCCGAAGAGCCGCATTCCATCGAAGCCTTTGGCCCCGTCAGCACGCTGATGCCCTATGAGGACATGGAAGCTGCCGTCGCGCTTTCCCGGATGGGAAAAGGGTCGTTATGCAGCACGATTGTTACGGCCGACCCCGATATCGCAAGAGAGTATACACTTGGCGCCGCGACACACCATGGCCGGATACTCATTTTGGACAACCATTGCGCAAAAGAAAGCACAGGTCATGGCAGCCCCCTGCCGTTGCTGGTGCATGGCGGCCCCGGCCGCGCCGGCGGGGGAGAAGAGATGGGCGGCATCCGCGGCATAAAGCACTATATGCAGCGGGTGGCGGTACAGGGGTCCCCCTCGATGATCACCCATCTCACGAACACCTACCAACCCCATGCCTACCAGACCCTGGATGAGAAACATCCCTTCCGGAAATATTTCGAGGAATTACAGATAGGCGACACCGTTATCACCCACAAACGGACGGTCACCGAAGCGGATATCGTCAACTTTGCCAATATCAGCTGGGACCATTTCTATGCGCATACCGATCATACCTCTATAGAAGGCACCCTCTTTGAACGGCCGGTGGCCCACGGATATTTTATCCTCAGCGCCGCGGCAGGCCTCTTTGTCGATGCCGGAAAGGGCCCCGTTATGCTCAACTACGGACTGGAAGAGTGCCGGTTCCTGAAACCCGTCTACGCCGGCACGACGATCGGCGTGCGGCTTACCTGCAAGGAAAAGATCGCCCAGGAAAAAAGAGAAGAAACAGACATCCCCCGGGGCATCGTAAAGTGGTATGTGGATGTCTATGATAATACTGGTGAGTCCGTGGCTGTCGCCACGATCCTCACCATGGTAATGAGAAAACAATAATCGCTATGTTGAAACAGATCAAGGAAGGTTATGTAAAATGCGAACGCCACAACGGCGTCATGACCATCGAGTTCTTCCACCCCCAAAGTAACTCGCTTCCCGGCGCCCTGCTCGAGGCCATCACTCACGAGATCCATGCCTGCGGCAACGACCATGATACAAAGGTCATTGTGCTGCAATCCGGCGGCGAACGCGCTTTTTGCGCCGGCGCTTCCTTCGACGAGCTGCTGGCCGTCGAAACGATCGAACAGGGAACCCAGTTCTTCAGCGGGTTTGCCCATCTGATCAACGAGATGCGCAAATGCCCCAAATTCATCATCGCCCGTATCCAGGGAAAATGCGTCGGCGGCGGCGTTGGGATGGCAGCGGCAGCCGACTATGCTATCGCAGCGGACGGCGCCGACGTCAAGCTGAGCGAGCTGGCGATCGGCATCGGCCCCTTTGTCGTGGGGCCCGCCGTTGAAAGAAAGATCGGGCTTTCCAACTTCGGCAGCCTGGCTATCGACGCAACCCAATGGCGCGACGCGGAATGGGCAAGAAGGCGCGGCCTTTATGCCGAACTGCACAGCACCGTCACGGGCATGGACGAATCCATCGCGCATCTCGCGAGTCACCTCGCCCATTCGAATCCCGAAGCCATGGCGCTGCTGAAGCAGACGCTTTGGAAAGGCACCGAACACTGGGATCAGCTCCTGCCCGAGCGGGCGGCGATGAGCGGCCGGCTGGTATTAAGCGCTTTCACGAAAACGGCAATACAGAAGTTCAAAAAGAAATAAGAAAAGGCGGCCGCAGGCCGCCCTTTTGCTTATAGATCATCATACTGGTAGAGCGGATCGATGGCCGATCCGGCATCCATGTCGAAGATGGGTTTGATCAATCCATCGCGAAGCCCATATACCCACCCATGCAACTGGGGCCGGCGGTCGTTCTTCCAGGCCCGCTGGATGATGGAGGTCTTTGCCAGATGCAGCACCTGCTCCTTCACATTCAGCTCCACGAGCCGGTCGGCCCGCTTGTCGATGTCGGAAATGGCGTCCAGCTCTTTCGTATACAGCCGGTAAACGTCTTTTATATTCCGAAGCCACATATTCAGCACGTACTTGAAGTCGTGATTGGTCATCGCGGCCTTGACACCACCACAGCCATAGTGCCCGCAGACGATGACGTGGTTGACCTTCAGGTGGTTGACCGCAAAGTCAAGCACGCTGAGGAGGTTGACATCCGTATGGATGACAAGATTGGCGATATTCCGATGAACAAAGATCTCGCCCGGTTGCGTCCCGGTGATCCTATCCGCCGGCACCCGGCTGTCGCTGCACCCGATCCAAAGGAATTCAGGAGTTTGTAAATGGGAAAGCCGTTCGAAGTATTCCGGGTCGTCTCCTTTTATTTCCGAGGACCAGGCTTTGTTTTCCAGTAATAGTTTTTCTATCGGCGTCATTGATCTGATTTTTGTCGGTTACAAAGATAGTGTTTGTCAGGCTGCTTTGTGTTTTACCTCTGCCACGCTGTTCCTTCTCACCTGTACGCGTATATTTTTCAGGTGGGCATGGTGCATGAACTCGTCGATGACATCCAGTACGTCCCTGTCGATAAAGTCCGCGCGGCTCATGTCGATGAGGACGACGGAGCCCTCGGGTAAGTTTTCGAGCCGTTGTTTTACAATAGGTTTGTTGAGAAAGCTGACGTCCTTCCGAAAACGAAGGAGGTATTTGTTTTCGTCGGGCACGAACATCACCGCCGAGTGGAAATTGCTGCGTACCAGGAAAAAAAGCGCTACGCCCGTCCCGATAAGGATGCCGATGAGCAGGTCGGTCAGCAGGATGGCGCTGATGGTCACCACGAAAGGCACGAACTGATCCCAGCCTTTCCGATGAAACTCCCGGAACAGGGTCGGTTTGGCCAGTTTGTAACCTGTCATTACCAGGATCGCCGCCAGGGCGCTGAGCGGGATGGCGTTGAGCAGACCCGGAATCAGCAGCACGGACAACAATAACAGCGTGCCATGAACGATCGTCGAGAGGCGGGTCCGGGCGCCGGCATTCAGGTTGGCGCTGCTGCGGACGATCACCGAGGTGATGGGCAGACCGCCGATCATCCCCGAGATGAGGTTACCGATCCCCTGCGCTTTCAGCTCCCGGTTGGTAGGCGTGCTTCGGTTGTAAGGATCCAGTTTGTCGATCGCTTCGATACAAAGCAGGGTTTCCAGGCTGGCGACCAGCGCAATGGTGAGCCCGGTGATCCAAACCTGAGGATTGCCGAGGTACTGCCAGTCGGGGAAGCGGAAGAAGGCCGAAAAGTCTCCCAGGTCCCCGGCGACCGGCAGGTTCACGAGATGATGCGCGGCAAGGGTATGCGGTGAGCCGCCCTGTTCCAATGCCTCGCTGATGGCGATGCCGACGACGACAACGACCAACGGCGCGGGGATGTACTGGAAGATCTTCTTTTTCTTGAAGAAGGGCAGGTCCCAAAGCAAAAGGATACCGACGGAGACGAGGCCGATACCTGCCGCTGCGGGCGCAAAGCCTGCTTTATAGCCAAGGAGATGCGGCAGCTGTTTGAAGATGAGGATAAGCCCGATGGCGGCCAGCATCCCGCGGATCACGGAGTTGGGCACATAGTCGCCCAGGATACCCGCTTTTAAAAATCCAAAGACGATCTGCAGGACGCCGGCGATGACCACCGAGAGAATAAACGCTTCATAGGCCGGCATTTTGCCGATGGCTACGGCGACGATGGCAGTGAGGCCTGCCGCGGGGCCGCTGACGCTTAGCGAAGATCCGCTGAGACTGCCGATGATGATGCCGCCTACGATGCCGGCGATGATGCCGGCGAATAAGGGGGCGTTGGAGGCGAGCGCCACTCCGAGACAGAGCGGCAAGGCAACGAGGAAGACTACCAGGCCGGACGGCAGATCCGAGCCCAGGTGTTGGGATAGTTTTTTCATACTCGAATTATTTTTGAAAGAATGATGGGCAAGACGATGCCTTCTATCGCCTGCTTTGCAGGCGCATTTATGAAGCGCTAATGATGGCGCTTACGCGCAACGACCCTCCGGGTCGTTAGGAGAGAGGAGGGGGCGTAAGAACATCGTCAGCATGCCGGAGCGGCATGGCGGGCGAATGGATGGTGTGGATCGGAGTTACGGATATATAGGAAAGCTGGGAAAGGGTCGGAATAGAAACGGGCAGAAAGTCTTTTTGCCAATCATCGCCGGCACGGCTGAAATCGGGATCATCGGCATGACGGATCTCCTCCGTTGCCGTGCCGCCGAGCAGCCAGGCCATGGTCTGCTTCAAGGGTAATAGCTGTGCACTCAGCACAAGGAGAAGAAAAACAGATATGATCTTGCGGGTCTTCACGCGGGGCCAAAAATAATCAATCCCGAGCGTTTTCCTATGGGGCGGACTATTCTTTCATCTTTTCTTAACGAAAAAGAGCCGGTGGGTAACCGGCTCTCCATTAGATATTTAGTCCGTCAGATGTTTAATCCGCCACAGGCGCTGATCACCTGGCCGGTGATGTACGAGCTTAAGTCACTCGCCAGGAACAGGGTCGTGTCGGCGATCTCCTCTGCGCGGCCGAAGCGACCGAGAGGAATGCTTTCGAGAAATTTCCTGGCCCCGTCGCCATCTTTCAGATAATGCGTCATATCGGTCTCTACAAAGCCGGGAGCGATGGCATTGCAACGGATATTGCGGCTTCCCAGTTCTTTTGCAACCGATTTTGTAAACCCGAGGATACCGGCCTTCGAGGCGGCATAGCTGGCCTGTCCCGCATTGCCGCTGACCCCAACGATAGAGCTCATGTTGATGATGGACCCGCTCTTCGCCTTCATCATCGGGCGGATCACCTGTTTGGTCATATTGAACACGCTGGTCAGGTTGATCTGAATGACTTCATCCCATTGCTCGGGCGTAAGACGAAGCAGCAGGTTGTCTTTCGAGATACCTGCGTTGTTGACGCAGATATCGACGGTGCCGAACTCTTTTATCACATCGCCGACCATCGCCTCGCATTCCGCGAAGACGCCGGCATTGCTCTTGTAGGCCTTCGCCTTTACCCCGGATGCCTTCAGCCTTTCTTCCAGCGTCTTCGCCTTCTCATCGCTGCTCAGATAGGTAAAAGCCACATGCGCGCCATGCTCGGCCAGCTTGAGGGCCACCGCCTCACCGATGCCCCGGCTGGCGCCGGTGACGATCGCTACTTTGTTTTCCAATAATTTCATGGGCCAAATATATATCTTTAGCGCCTTATGTATCACCCTAAAAATTTACCGGCGGGACTGCTGCTGCTTTTTTCGGTTGAAACGCTTTGTGTCACCTGGCTCCTGAAGATCCCGGGCTGGGTCCCTTTCTTTTCGGTGTTGTACGGGCTATCGGGTATCGGTATCGCGATCGGCCTGACGCAGGCGCCGGAGTTGCACCTTCCGGCGCTTTCCCGGCGTGCCTGGACACTGCCGGTCAACCATTACCGGTCGGTCGTCGTAGGCCTGATGGCATTGGCCACCTGGTCCTGGTGTCAGTACTGGTTCGAAGAAATGCCCATCGATATCACCAATGCCGATATGCTGCCGATCATCAAAGTCATGGGCGAACGATTCATCGCCGGACAACATGGGCATGTCTATGATATTATCCCGTGGATCTGGAAGGGCACCCAGCCGATCTATCTTCCGGCGATGTGGTTGCCCTATGTGCCTGCGATATTCGTGGGTCTCGATATGCGTTGGATCGCCGTTGCGGGGCTGTTGTTTGCTTTTGCCGTCTTTATTTTTTTATACCGGCCCGGGAAATATCTTAATTTCTTCCTCGGCGTCCTTGCCTTCCTCCTGTTCTGGTGGATCGTCGCCGACAACACGGCGGGCATCGTCAGCGTCGCGGAAGAAGGTACGGTCATCGGCTATTATGTGCTGTTGGTGCTGGCGCTGGTCTCCGGCAGACCCTGGCTTACTGGCCTCGCGATCTCGCTTTGCATGCTGAGCCGCTATGCACTGGTCGGCTGGATACCCGCCTATCTCGGCTGGCTGGCGATGGAAAAGAAATGGCGGAACCTTTCGGTCATCACGCTCATGGGTATATTGTGCTTTGTCCTGCTGTTCCTGTTGCCGGTAGGGCTGGACACCTTTATCCGGCTCGCAAAGTTGCCGGGGAATTATGTGGCTTTCGCCGGGAGAGTGTGGAAGGACAGCCCGGATGTTTTTTCGACGGCGCCGGGCCTGGCCTGGTTCTTTGGGCCGGGACGCGTGGGATTGCAGCATAGCCTGCTGATCGGGCTCAGTTTTATCGTTCCGCCGCTGTTCATATTTGTGGGGCGGCGTCTGGGCGGCGCCAACCTGCCGCTGGCGGCATTAAAGCTGGCGTTGGTCGTCTTCTTCAGCTTTATCGACGTCCCCTATCTCTACCTTTTCTATACTTCTTCTTTTATCAGCCTCCTTGCGTTGACCCTGCTCCTCCGCCAGACCGATCTGACTTCAGCATAGCCTGGATCTCCTCGATGTATTTCCGGTCGTTGGCCAGGCGGGGCACCTTGTGCTGGCCGCCCAATTTTCCTTTTCGTTTCAGCCAGGCCGTGAATACGCCTTTCTCAAGGACATGCAGCCGGGGCATGCCGAGCGCAATGTCCTTATGCCGTTTGGCCTCGTAGTCGCTGTTAATGCTTTTGAGGGCCCCGTCCAGCTCTTTGACGAACCGGTCCAGGTCGTCGGGCTTCTTCTCGAATTCTACCAGCCATTCATGGGCGCCGTTACCCGATTCGCCGAAATAGACCGGCGCCGCGGTGTAGTCATTGACGATCGCGGCCGTCTTTTCACAGGCGATCGCGATGGCCTTGTCGGTGTTGTCGACAATGACCTCTTCGCCAAAGGCATTGATGAAATGCTTCAGACGGCCGCTGACCTTTATCCGGAAGGGGTCGCGGGAAGTGAATTGGATGGTATCTCCCAACAAATAACGCCAGAGACCTCCATTCGTATTGATCACCAGGGCATAGTTCGGGCCGATCTCCACGTCGCGAAGTCCGATGGTCTCGGGATGGGCCTTGCCGTATTCTTCCACCGGCATGAACTCCATGAAGATGCCATGGTCGAGAAAGAGCAGCATCCCGTCGTCGTTGGGGCTGCCCTGGGCCGCGAAGAAGCCTTCGCTGGCATTGTACATATCGAGATAGTGGATATCCTTGCCGATCAGCCGGCGGAATTGCTCACGGTAGGGGGTAAAGGCGACCCCGCCATGGATATACAATTCGAGCGAAGGCCATACTTCGGCCAGCGTGCTCTTGCCGGTGATCTCGAGGATACGGCGGATGAGCACCAACGTCCATGTGGGAACGCCGGAAATGGAGGTGACGTTCTCTACGATGGTATTTTTGGCCAGCCGCTCGATCTTGTCTTCCCATTCGTCCAACAGCGCAATGCTCAGCTCAGGGGTGCGGATCCAATTGCCCCAGAAAGGCGCGTTCTGCAGGAGGACGGCGCTGAGGTCCCCGTAATGAACCTCCTCGTTCACCTGGTTGATGGTATGGCTACCGCCGATGACCAGCCCCTTGCCGGTAAGCAGGTCGGATTCGGGATTGAAATTATAATACATGGTCAGGACGTCCTTGGCGCCCTTGTAATGACAGTCCTGCAGGCTTTCTTCGCTGACGGGAATGAATTTGCTCTTGTCGCTGGTGGTGCCGCTGCTCTTGGCGAACCAGGTGATCGGGGTGTTCCAGAGGATGTTCTGTTCCCCGTTCATGATCCGTTGGATATAAGGCTTCAGGTCGTCGTATTCGTGGATGGGAACGGCCTGTTTGAAATCGCGAATGGAAAAAGTGCGGGAGAAATTGTACTTGCGGCCAAATTCGGTATACTGGGCGGAGGTGACGAGATGCTGCAGTACTTCCCGCTGAACGGCGATCGGATGCTTCACCCATTGTTCAATGCGCTCCTGGCGCAATCTCGCCAATCTCGATATGGCCGGACTCAATAGCTTCATACGCCGACGGAGGAGGCGTGTCCGAAGGACAAACATTAGCGCTTCAATGATGGATGCCCGAAGGGCATCGACACACTGCCTACCCCCAATTGGCAATGTAGTGAATCGCCGTGAATTTAAAGCGTATTTTTTTCTTCCTGCTGGCGGGCTTCCTCGTGGAGATAGTCCTTTCTTTTCAGCTCGAAATTCCGGCCCAGATAGAGTCTTCGCACCTGCTCATCCTCGGCCAGTTCCTCGGCGGTGCCGTGCTTGAAGATCTTTCCGTCGATCAGCAGATAGGCGCGGTCGCAGATGGACAGCGTTTCATTTACATTATGGTCGGTGATCAGGATGCCGATATTGCGGAATTTGAGCCGGGCTACCACCGACTGGATGTCTTCAACCGCGATCGGGTCGACCCCGGCAAAGGGTTCGTCCAGCAGGATGAACTTGGGGTCCACGGCCAGTGCCCGGGCTATCTCGGTCCTTCGTCGCTCCCCGCCGCTGAGCGAGTCACCGTTATTCTTGCGCACGTGATGGAGGTGGAATTCATCCAGCAAGGCCTCCAGCTTTTCCTTTTGTTGCGCCTTGCTCAGCCTGGTCATCTCCAGCACGGCCTTGATATTGTCCTCTACGCTGAGCTTACGGAAAACGGAGGCTTCCTGGGGCAGATACCCGATGCCCATCTGCGCCCTTTTGAACATCGGCAGACGCGTGATGTTGGTATCATTCAGAAAGACGTCGCCTTCATCCGGTTTGATCAGGCCGACCACCATATAGAAGGTGGTGGTCTTACCGGCGCCATTCGGTCCCAGCAACCCGACGATCTCGCCCTGTTCCAACCGGACGGAGACGTGATTGACCACGGTACGGTTGTGATAGGTTTTTACAAGGTCCTGGGAATGAATGGTAATACTCAAGTTCTTCGATTTTGCCCGCAAAAATAACTAAGTTTGCAGACTAAAATGAGTTAAAATCGTATATGAAGGTTATAGATCATATCAGAAATGCGAAAAATACCCTTGTTTCCTTTGAAATCCTTCCCCCGCTGAAAGGCAAGACGATCAGTTCCATATATGAACACCTCGACCCCCTGATGGAGTTCAAGCCCTCTTTCATCAATGTCACGTATCACCGCAGCGAAACGATGTTCAAGAAAAAGACGGACGGGACCTTCGAAAAGGTGGAGGTCCGTAAACGGCCCGGCACCGTCGGCATCTGCGCCGCGATCATGAACCACTACCGCGTCGATGCCGTTCCCCACCTCATCTGCGGCGGTTTCGCCAAACGCGAGACCGAAGACGCCCTCATCGACCTCCATTTCCTCGGCATCGATAATGTACTGGTACTGCGGGGCGACGCCGCCAAAAATGAAAGCTCGTTCGAACCCGAGCCCGATGGCCATCGCTATGCTATCGATCTGCTGAAGCAGGTGGCCTGTCTCAACCAGGGCGTCTATCTCGAAGAGGATATCAAGAACGGCGGCAAGACCAACTTCTGCATCGGGGTCGCAGGCTATCCCGAAAAGCATTTCGAGGCGCCCAATCTCGAGACCGATCTCATGTATCTCAGGGCCAAGGTCGATGCGGGGGCGGAATATATCACCACCCAGATGTTCTTCGACAACCAGAAGTATTTCGACTATGTCAAGACCCTTCGGGAAGGGGGCATCACCATCCCCGTCATCCCTGGGCTGAAACCCATCACCACCAAGAAGCAGCTGAGCATGCTTCCCAAAGTGTTCCATGTCGATCTGCCTACCGAGCTTTCCAACGCGATCCTCCAATGCAAGACCGATACGGATGTAGAGCAGGTCGGTACCGAATGGCTGATCCAGCAGAGCAGGGAATTGAAGAAAGCCGGCGTGCCGGTCCTGCATTACTATACATTGGGCAAGCCCAAGGTAATCGAGGCGGTGGTAAAGGCGACACTCTAGACGCAGTGGCGACCCATTAAAGGGTCTTAAACACCGATTCTTCCACTTTTACGGGATATTTCTTTTTCAGTTCGGCGACCCACTGGTCTTCCAGGGAGCCCTGGTAGTCGTTGATCACGAACCCTCTCGCATCACGGAAATCCCGGGGCTCCCGTTGTGGATAGGTTTTGAGGATATAGGAAAAGCTGACCGAATTGTCCGTGGGGTTGTTGACGAAGGCGGTAAACATGCCGGGGGCGCCTCCTGCCTTTACTCCGCCGGGGATCTGGGCCAGCTCATAGCGGCCCGAGTCCGCCTGGACAGCCGCGGCGCCGCTGTCGGCCATTGCGCGCCAGGCCTGGATAGGATGCGTCTGAAGCCTGGATTTGAGGTCCTCCGCCGTCCGCGCATTGTTGCACGTGAATAACAGGGCGTCCGCACTGGGCTCCCACCAGTATTTATCCCTGTGCGCGTCGTAATATTTCCGCAAGCCGGCGCTGTCGGTGGAGGCCTTGTCCCAAATCCTCCGCTGCATGATCTCGAACAGCAGATTGCCCTCCCTGAATTCCGTCAGCTGGAAGGCGAAATCCTTGTTATAATCCTCCAGGTGATTGCGATAGTAGTCCTGCGCCATCCGCTCTACGAACCGGTCGAACAACTCCTTGTCCGCCTGTGGTCCGGCCGGTGGCCTGGAGCCCCTGCCCGCGCGGGCAAAGTCCAGCCACTCCTTGAGGAAATAGGACTGGTTCCCAAAGAAGAACAGCGTTGTCGTAAAACCAAGTCCTCGGAAGCTCGTAAGGCCGGGATTGCGCATGGCGCTGTCGGTATAGGCCCAGAGATCGAGATCGTTGACCTCCGCCATCCGGAATTGTGTCTGCTGCTTGATCCGGTCGAGCAGGGCCTTCCGCGACACTTCGATGCGGGGATCGTTCATCACCTGCTGTTTCACCAGGGCGGTTGCCGGCTCGTCCATAGTGGCGGGGAAAGGATTGCGGCTAAGACGTCTGATGATATGATAGCCAAACTCACTGGCGAGGGGCTTGCTGATCGCCCCGTCCCTGTCCAGCCCGAAGGCTGTAGCCTCGAAGGCCGAATCATAGCGGCCGATGCCGAACTCCGGCAGCTCTCCGCCTTGCTGGTAAGAAAGATTGTCGCCGCTGTAGCTGCGGGCCAGCGCAGCGAAATCCCCGCCCTTGCGCAACAGATCGTAGAGGGAATCTGCCTTACGATGCGCCTCCTGCCTCTGGGCTTCCGTCGCCGAAGGCGGGAACGCGATCAATATCTGGGCTACTTTTATCCGGCCAAGGGATTTCCGTTCGCCGTCGTTGCGGAAGATATGATACCCGCCCTTCGTCCGGTAGGGTTTCGAGATCTGGCCCGGCGCCAGGGAATAGGCAAGAGACTCCAATTGATACGGCAGCGTGAAGACGGTGATATAGCCGAGACTGCCTGAATTCACTTTCGCAGAAGGGTCTTCCGAATACATCCTGGCAATGTCCTCGAATTTCTTGCCCCTCTTCAGCACGGTATAGGCCGCCATCGCCTTCTCATAAGCCCGGGCCGTATCATACGGCGAGGCATTCTTCGACAGAGCAATGAGAATATGGGAGATATGGATATCCTTCTGGCCTCGCTGCCAGGCTTCTTTGACCAGGCGGTCGAGGCTTGTCTCGTCCTTTAGATAGGACTCCGCCACCTGTGACCGGAAGTTCTGAAGCTCCATGCGCTGCCCCGCCAGGGTGTCCAGCTGGGCATCCAGGGCCGCCCTTACTTTCAATTTGTAGCGGATATAAAGTTCGAGGTATTCGCGATAGGAGGCCGGGGTCGGCTTTTGCGCCGTATTATTCTTGTTGTATGCCTTCAGGAATTCCTCCTTGCTGACGGAGTAATGATCGACAGTAAATAGAGTTTGCGCGGAGACGCCTGAAAGGAACAAAAGGAAAAGAGCAACAAAAATGCAAAGCGACTTGACCGGCATGATCATATCAATTGGATTTTTTTTGACGCAGTTTCAGGTTTATGACTTCATCGATCTGTTGATAGGTCAACTTTTTGGCGACAATATGCTTGTCTTTATCCAGCAGGTAGAGAATGGGGGTTTGATACACGTCGTAAAGCTGGCGATAGTTCGGCTGGCCCGCCTTTTCGCCGGCGTCCTGGTGCTCCTTGGTCTCATAAACGTGCACCCAGTCGGTTAAATTGTGATCCTTAATGAATTGCAGCCAGGCCTCATTGCCCCCGTCCACCATGACGCCATATACCGTTACTCCCTCCTGTTTCCATTTGGCATGGTAGATGGAGTCCACCTTCGGCACGATCTCCTTGCAATGGCTGCAGGTGGGGTCCCAGAAGCAGATCACGATAAAGGGCGCGCTGATATCGTAAAGGTTTCGCGGTTTTCCCGCCGTATCCACCATTTCAAGGTTGGCGGCGGGCTGGCCTATCAAGTTGGCCATCAAGCTGTATGCACGGTTGTCAAGAAACTTCCGGTAGGTTGGAGTAAAAAATTCCGCCTGGCCGGTATTGATGTATTTTTCGAAGAGGTGGACAAAAACCGCGTCCTGGCCCATGTATTCCGGGTTGACGTATTTCTGGACAAAATACACCAGCAGGTATTGAAACATCGGTTTGCTGACCCGGGATTCCAGCAGCATCCGATCCGCTTCACGCGTTATGGAGTCCGGGTCCGGCGGCACCAGGTCATGGAAGTATTTATCCAGCCGGGGCTCGAATACCGGCGTCCGGCTCAACCGTTCGTCGGAAAAGGAAGTGCTGTCCCAGTAGTGCTCTTTGTAGTATTGATAGGCAAAGAGGCTGTCATATTTTCCGCCGGGCTGGCTGGCCGCGGGGGGGACCACCGGCTCTTTCAGGAGCCGGAAAAGGGTGGTCAGCAGGGAGCCGGGGTACTTGACCGCCAGGTTCTGTCTGAATTCCTGGATCTCCGTATTGGCTTTCTTTATCTTTTCCCGGATACGGGCCGAGTCGGCCCTGGAGTGCGTAGTTGCCAGCTCTTTTTGCGCCGCAGTGATCTCCTTGCCCTTGGTGTTGGTGTACCGGGTATAGCTCTGGAAGACGATATTGTCCGGCGATCCCGTAAAGACTACGCTTTCGGGAAGGTGTGCCGTATCGGCGGCGATGGAGAAGCGCTGAAGACTGTCCAGCAACAGCTCAAAAAGCACGGTCCTGCCGGGCGACACGATGAAGTACACTCCTCCGGGCAGCCGCTCCCTGCCGTTGAATACGCCTTCCCCGTTGGCGTCCAGCTGCGCCGAATCGGCCAGGGCCCTGATCTTTCCGTAATAATAACCCAGGTAAACCTTTCCGCCGGTATAAGGCTTCAGGTGAAGGCGGATGGAGTATCCGCTTTGCTGCGAGTTAGCGGTCAATAAAAAAAGGAAACAGGCGGCGGATAATAGGATCTTCCTCATACACAGGTAAAAATAAGAATATTTTCAGGAAGCGCATTTTCAGGATATTTGCAGCGTGAGAAAAAAGAAGAAAAACATTGAGCTACAGGGTATCAAAGTGGAAAACTATGCCGCGGAGGGGAAATCCCTCGCGCGCGTCGACGGAAAAGTGATCTTTATCGAGAACGTCGTCCCGGGAGATGTCGTCGACCTCCGGCTGGGAAAGAACAAGAAAGACTGGGCCGAGGGCTTTGTCACCGCCTTCCGGGAGTATTCCCCCCAGCGCGCAGAGCCATTCTGTTCCCATTTCGGGGTCTGCGGCGGCTGCCGCTGGCAGATGCTGCCCTATCCGCTGCAGCTGCAATACAAACAACAGCAGGTGGAAGACGTCCTGCGACGCATCGGGAAGGTTGAACTGCCCGATATAACGCCCATCCTCGGCGCTCCTGAATCCATCCATTACCGCAACAAGATCGAATACACCTTTTCCAACCGGCGCTTCCTGCTTCCCAACGAGCTGCATGACCCGGCGGTGAATCCCCAACGGAACGTGGCGGGCTTTCATGCAAGGGGGCTCTTCGACAAGGTAGTGGATATCGATACCTGTTATCTGCAGGTCGAGCCGACCAACCGTCTTCGTAAGGCCGTAAGGGATTTCGGGCTGGAACGCGATATTTCTTTTTATGACATCCGGGAGCACCAGGGCTGGCTTCGCAACCTGATGCTGCGGATCTGCACGACGGGGGAGGTCATGGCCAACCTGGTCCTCGGTTATGAGGACGAGGGGCTGACCAAAGAATTGACCGGCCACCTGCTGCAACAATTTCCCGAATTGACCACACTATTAGTGACGATCAATCCCAAGTGGAACGACAGCATCAATGATTTGGAACCCCGGGTCGTCCACGGCAGGGGATTCGTCATCGAGCAGTTGGAGGATTTCCGGTTCAAGATCGGACCCAAATCCTTCTTCCAGACGAATACCCGTCAGGGAGAAGCGTTGTATCGCGTCACCCGCGAATATGCGGAGCTTACCGGGAAAGAGACGGTCTATGACCTGTATTGCGGCACCGGCAGCATCGGCATCTTCGTCAGCCGCCATGCCGCCCGGATCGTGGGGGTGGAAGTGGTGCCCGAAGCCGTTTCGGACGCGGTCGGAAACGCTGCGCTGAACAATATTCAGCAGGCCCGGTTCTTTGCGGGCGATGTCGTCGATGTCTGTAACGATGAGTTCTTTGCCCGGGAGGGGAGACCCGATGTGATCATTACCGACCCGCCCCGCGCCGGCATGCACGAAGGCCTCGTGAACAAGATACTCGAGATAGGCGCGCCGACCGTCGTCTATGTCAGCTGTAATCCTGCCACCCAGGCGCGGGACCTGCGCCTGCTGGATGCGAAATACGCGGTCACGCGGGTCCAGCCGGTGGATATGTTCCCGCATACCCATCATATTGAAAATATCGTCCAATTGAAGTTGAAGGGTTAATTCGTAAATTGTGCGATAAAATCCGCCACAGGCGGATGGGCCGAAGGCCAGACATTAGCCATTTGCGCGAATAAGGCTATATTGCGAGCCAGACCTATTCGCGTAAATAATACCATATTAATAGACAAAGAAGAATGATGCGTTTCAACATACCCCCGGTCGTCAGGATTTTACTCATTATCAATGTTGTAGCCTTTCTCGCCCAAACATATGCAATACCTGGTCTCACGGAATGGGGGGCGCTGCACTATTGGAAATCTCCGCTGTTCAAGCCGCACCAGATCATCACCCACATGTTCCTTCATGGGGGTTGGTGGCACATCTTCGGCAATATGCTGGTCCTGTTCTTTTTTGGCAGTCATCTGGAAGCCTATTGGGGCGCCAAGCGGTTTTTGAATTTTTATCTTATCTGCGGGATCGGTGCAGCGATCACTCAAATGCTGATGATCCCCTGGGAGGTCGGCCGTGCGGTTCAGGCCGCCTATCCGCCTGAAGTCTGGCCCCAGGCCCTCGAGGTGAACATCAATGACTATTCCATGATCGGAGCCTCGGGCGCCATCATGGGAGTCATGGCCGCCATCGCCTACCTTTTTCCCAATATGGAGATCTATATCTACGGTGCGTTTCCGATAAAGGCCAAATATCTCGTCCCTGTATACGTCCTTTTCGATCTGTTTGGCGGATTCGGCCGCCAGGCGGGGGACAATGTCGGTCACTTCGCCCACCTGGGAGGAGCGCTGGTCGGCCTCCTCATCGTGATATTCACTAATCGGACCAATCGCCGGAATTTTTATTAGCCGGGATCGAACATCCGTTGGGACCGTTTTGTAATCTCATAAACAATCGTATGCCTGTAATGGAAGAAAGCAGTTATCGCAAGAAGATGGCCCTGGGGCAGGATGGCAACGCATTGGTCCGGCTGGTCGTGATCAATGCCGTATTGTTTGCGATGCTCCAGTTTGTATCCATTATTTACAAGGCCTACAGCCTTCCCGACTCGGCCTTCAACGACAAGGTCCTCTCCTGGTTTCTCCTGCCCGCTTCCCCTGATAAGCTATCCGGCCGTCCCTGGACCGTGCTGACCTATATGTTCGCCGATATGAGCATCTTCCGATTCATCGGCAACATGTTCTGGCTCTGGGGGTTCGGATATATTTTGCAGGACCTGACCGGGAACCGGAAGCTCATCCCCATCTATCTCTACGGAGGCATCGCTGGCGCGCTCATCTACCTCCTCTGTTATGCCTTTATTCCGGGACTGCACGCCAGCGTCACCATCGCCCAACTGGCCGGGGCCAACGCCTCGGTGATCGCGATCGCGATCGCCGTCACCTCAGTGGCGCCGGATTACCGCATCTTCCCAATGATTAACGGCGGCATTCCGCTCTGGATATTGACTACTCTGTATCTGGTGATCAATTTTGCAACGATGGACCGCCACGAGCCCGGCCCCTTTATCGCCAACCTGGCCGGCGCCGGCGCGGGATGGCTGTTCATCTTCTTCCTTCGGAAAGGATACGATGGCAGCCTTTGGATCAACCGGTTCTTCGATTGGTGCAATGACCTCTTCAACCCCGACCGCAAGAGAAAGATAAGATCCGCAAAGGACGAGTTCTATTATAAGGTCTCCGGCACCCAGCCGTTCAAAAAGATACCCAACGTCACCCAACAGCGCATCGACGAGATCCTCGATAAGATCAACCAACAAGGGTATCGCTTCCTTACCGACGAGGAAAAAGAAATCCTGAAAAGGGCCGCGGACGAAGAAGATTTGTAACTTAGGGCAAATGGCCCCCCTGAGAAATTACGCCCGCCGGCTGTTCATCATCCTGAACATTATTACAGCTGTGCTGTTCCTGCTGGCCTGCGCGAATTCCTTTCTGCATCCGGGCAGGTGGTGGCTCGTCTCGCTGCTGGGGCTGATCTTCCCGCTTTTGTTGCTGTTGCTGCTCATCTTTATCCTCATCGGGTTCTTTATCTCCCATTATCGACCCTGGTCACTGCTGTCGCTGGTGACCCTGCTCATCGGCTGGTCCAATATCCGCGCCTTTTTCGCCTTGCATCCCGGGGCGGGTTTCGACATGAAAAAGCCGGCCGGCGCCATCCGGGTCATGACCTGGAACATCCGCAGCTTCGATGAATACATCACCAAAAGGAAGGGCGCCTCCGGTCACCGGGCCAAAATGCTGAACTTTATCGACAGCGTCCATCCCGACATCCTTTGCCTGCAGGAGTTCACGGAATCCTATCGCTCCAACGACACCCCCAACATCCCCGTGATCGAACAAAACCTGCGATTTCCTTATCATGTTTTTTCGAAGGACTATGGCCGTTATGACGGAAAATGGGGTGCGGGAGTGATCATTTTTTCGCGGTACCCGATCGTGGACTCGCAAATAGTCCACTATTCCAAGCCCGACCGGGTTCCCGCCACCGAGAGCCTGGCTTCCGCGGATATACAGGTCGGCGATGATACGCTCAGGGCCTTTACGACCCACCTGCAGTCGGTGCTCTTTCGCAGCAAGGACTACCATGATATCGATATCATCAAAAAGGTCGATGACAGCATCGTAACGGCTTCTAAATCCATCGCAAAAAAGCTCGCCTATGCCTTCCAGCACCGGGCCGACCAGGCCGAAGAAGTGCGGGTACGGCTCGACAGAAGTCCCTATCCGGGATTCATCTGCGGAGACTTCAACGATGTTCCCAATTCCTACACCTATTTCACCATCCGCGGCTCATGGACCGACGCATTCCTGCGGCGGGGTTTCGGCATCGGCAGGACCTTTGTTCATCTTTCGCCTACGCTGCGGATCGACTACATTATCGCCGATCCGCAGTTCGAGGTTCTGCAGTGCCGGAAATTCTCCCTCCCTTGGTCGGACCATAATCCCGTCGTGACCGATCTGCGGCTGACCACACACTAAAAATCGTATCTTCGGGCCCGTATGAGTCAGCTAAAAGTTCATAATTCTTATACCCGTCAGAAGGAAGTTTTCAACCCGATCACAGCCGGTCATGTGGGCATGTACGTTTGCGGTCCGACCGTCAGCGGGGAAAGTCACCTGGGACATGCCCGTCCCACGATCACCTTCGATTTCATCTATCGCTACCTGCTACATCTTGGCTATAAGGTCAGGTACGTCCGTAATATCACCGATGCCGGTCATTTCGAAGAAGAAGGCCGCGAGGCCGAGGATAAGATTTCCAAAAAGGCCGTGCTCGAAAAGCTGGAGCCGATGGAGCTGGTGCAGAAATACACCAACCTGTTCCATTGGGCGATGCGGCAGTTCAACAATCTCAATCCAAGCATCGAACCCACTGCCACCGGCCATATCGTCGAGCAGATCGAAATGATCCGCAAGATCATCCAGGAAGGATATGCGTACGAGGTCAACGGTTCCGTCTATTTCGACGTAAAGAAATACGCCGCTCATTACCCATATGGCAAGCTGAGCGGCAGGGTGCTGGACGATCTTCTCGAGACCACCCGCGACCTGGACGGCCAGGACGAGAAACATAACCGGCAGGATTTCGCGCTGTGGAAGGCCGCTCCGCCCGAACACATCATGCGCTGGCAGAGCCCCTGGGGCGAAGGATTCCCGGGTTGGCATATCGAGTGCTCCGCGATGAGCACGAAGTATCTGGGGGCTCAGTTCGATATCCACGGCGGCGGCATGGATTTGCAGTTCCCGCATCATGAGAGTGAGATCGCGCAGAGCACGATCTGCAATCACGAGGTCCCGGCCAGGTATTGGCTTCATAACAACATGATCACCCTCAACGGTAAGAAGATGGGGAAGAGCTATGGGAACCAGATCCGGCTCACGGAGATGTTCACCGGCTCGCATCCGCTGTTGCAACAGGCTTATTCGCCGATGACCATCCGCTTCTTCATCCTGCAGACCCACTACCGCAGCACGCTCGATTTCAGCAATGAAGCCTTACAGGCCGCGGAGAAAGGGCTCAAACGCCTCTGGGAGGCTTATGACCTGCTGAAGAAGATGGGAGCCGATGAGGTGGAGAACAGTTCCGCCACTGCGGCCGATCCGGCCATCGACGACCAGGTGCGAAAGTTGCTGAACGAACTGGACGAGTTCATGAATGACGACTTCAACACCGCGAAGGTGCTGGCGAATCTCTTTGAGCTGGTGCCGATCATCAACTCCCTGAAAGGCGGCCAGATCCGCCGCGATGCGCTGAGTCCCGCCACACTTCAGTTGATGAAGCGTTATTTCACCGATTATCTCGAGAACATTCTCGGGCTGAAAGGCGAGTCGGCCGGTGATGATCAGAAGCTCAGCGGTGTTATGGAGCTGCTCATCGATATCCGCCGCGACGCCCGTTCGCGCAAGGACTATTCGACTTCGGATAAGATCCGCAACCAGCTGCAACAGTTGGGGATCGTCCTCAAGGATGAGAAGGATGGAGGAATGAGTTACACCCTTGCCTGAATGGGCAAAGGTCCACCTTTAGCGAACCCTGGCTCTAAGGAACTCTCTTTTACCCGGTGGTCCCGGCAACTTTTCGGTTTCGAACCCTGCGGCCTGCAGCGCCCGGCGGACCGCTCCCTTGCAACAATAGGTGACGAGCACCGCCCCTGCCGCAAGCTGCGCAAACAGCCTTGCAAACAACTCTTCCGTCCAAAGTTCGGGCTGCGCCACAGGATCAAAGGCATCATAATATACAAGATCGGCCGGCTCCCGAAGCGTATACCCGCGGATATCCTGCCGGCTTTTGAACAACTGAAATTCCGGCGTGATGGCAACAGGCCTTTCCCATTCGGCATCATGCAGCCGCTCAAAGACCGGGCGGCAGCCGGGCCGGCCCATTACCTCGCAGAAATTCAACTCCCGGGCAGACTGCAGCGGTTCCGTCTCCACGGTCTCATAACGCACCGGCCGCGCCTCCAAAAGGGTCAGCAGGGCATTCAGGCCTGTCCCAAATCCCATTTCAAAGATGCGCAATGGGCTGCTCTGGGCCATCTTCAGCCCCGCCTCGATAAAGATATGCCGCGACTCCTGTAAGGCGCCAAATCTCGAATGATAGGTTATGCCGCCTTTTCCCTCCAGCGTGTGAGACCCGTCGTCCGTCACAATTAGCTTCCAGTCCATGCAACAAAATTCTACATTTACCGGTAATAATTGTAAATCTTCCATGGACTACCGGCTACATGAGACCCTGCGCTGGACGCCCACCGCCGGAGTGAAAAAAAAATAGTATCTTTCGTGACCCTGCACGGCCATCGTGGCCGGCACTCCCGGCAACCTTTCACCCCGGGAATACGTATCCGGATAAAAGGGACCTATCGTTAACTTTTAAAATTAAAAATTGTGAGAAAGTTGAAAATCGTTTTTTCCGCTCTTTTCGTCGTCGTGTCTTTTGCCGCTCTTATTTCCATTTCCGGCTGTAAAAAGACATACAATACGGTCGTACAGGATAGCGTCTACTATTCTTCCTGGACGCCGTTGTCGATGAGTTTGAACGTCGGCCAGAACAACGACTCGATATACTACCAGGATTTCAACAACTCGAGGATCACGGCAAAAATTATCTCGCGTGGCGCCGTCATCGGCTATTTCGGCCAGGTGCTGAGCGGCGATACCACTCTCTCCGTCGCCTCCGACTGGGCTCCTTACTATGGCGTGGTGCAGCAACTGCAGGTTGGCGTGCTTGACCTGTCCGCCTTCGTGGATCTTAGCTATAACAATGGCGGTTTCCTTTACCGGTACGTGATCATCCCCGGGAGTGTCCTGGCGAACTCTTCGCTCAAGGATATGACGAAGGATCAGCTGAGCAAAATGAAATTCACCGATCTGCAGCAGGCGCTGAACAAGGCACAAGGCTCCGCCACCGGGAATCGCCTCAATTAATATTTACAAGTAAAGGAAGTGATTACTTCACTTCCTTTACTTCTACGTCTTCCACCAGCCGGCTATTCGTGTTCACTTCGAAACGCTGAACGGAATTGTCACTGAGATTGCGGATGACGAAAACCATCTTTCCAAAGCTTTCGGAGTCGGCCAGCTTGAACTTCTTATCAAACTTCTTCATCGAATAAACGCCCGAGTAAAGGGCGTTGCCCGCCTCGTCGAGAATAGTCACGCTGAAACGGCTGCCCGCAGCGTTGTCATACAGCACATTGAAAAAGAACGCCCCATCAGTGTTGCCGACGTATTTTACTTCGGCCGTGCTGGCATTTTTGTCTGCGACAGGATCATGCGGGCCATTGGCCAGGCTTACCAGGCTTATGCCGGCAAGAAGAAAAGAAAGAACGATCGACTTCATAAATTTTCGATTATGGATTTGAGAAATGGTTAATGGCAGGTTAGTTGACCTTCCGGACGGCAACCTCGCGGATGATCCGGCTGTTGACGTTGATGTCGAAGGCCTTTACGATGTCCGCGTCTTTGAAGTCCCGGATCACGAATACGACCCGGTCCTTATCGGACTTCGGCAACCGGAATTGTTTGTAGATGGTCTTTTCGCTGAAAGCATTCTGATACACCGGCGTTCCATCCTGGTCCTTGATGACGACCTGGAATTTGCCGGTCGTGGGATTGGTGTAGGCGAGGTCGAAGATGAGCATGTCATCCTGCGTGCCGAGGTATTTTACCGTTGCGGCGTTGTCCGTTGCAGCGGTTTCGGCGGACTGGGCCTTTGCCGAAGAAAGGACCAACATGAAAGCGGCTGCGAGAGAAAGCTTGCCAAAGAAAGCCATGAATTGAGACTTCATATAAATGGGTTTTAGTGACGATTAGGATATGGAGCAACCCGAGAGCATGTTATATGGAAAGTCAACCGATGACAAGCGCAGGCAGGCGAATCGGCTTGGGCAAGAAAGAGAGAGAAAATGGCAGGCTGGATATGAAAGAGATCAGGACGATCTCATATTTGATACTGCAAATATATATCCAAAATCGATTAATAGCAATACTTCAATATGAATTCTGTGTTAAGATTGAAATATTGTTTTTATTCTAATTCGTATTGTCCTCATTTAAAGTCTTCCAGAGCAAGTCTTTTAGGTCAACGATACCCTGGTTGGTCACCGAAGAGATAAATGTATGTGGGATATCTGCGGGTAGCTCGCGTTCGATAGCGTCTTTCAGTTCATCATCCAGCATATCGCTTTTGCTGATGGCAATGAGAAAACGTTTGTGCAGCAGCTCGGGATTGTATTTTTCGAGTTCGTTGACGAGGATGCGGAATTCCGCGGCATGGTCGGGACTGTCGGCTGGGATAAGGAACAGCAGGACGGGATTGCGTTCAATATGGCGGAGAAACCGGTGACCAAGACCCTTTCCTTCCGCGGCTCCCTCGATGATCCCCGGCAGATCGGCCATGCAGAATGAGCGGCCGTCCCGGTACTCCACCATCCCCAACTGGGGAGTAAGCGTGGTGAAAGCATAGTCGGCAATCTTGGGCTTGGCGGCTGTGATCACGGATAGCAGGGTAGACTTGCCCGCGTTTGGAAATCCAACCAGCCCGACATCTGCCAGCACTTTGAGTTCCAGGACCTTCCAGCCTTCCACGCCGGGAAGGCCCGGCTGAGCGTACTCCGGCGCCTGGTTAGTGGCGGTGGCGAAATTGGCGTTTCCAAGCCCGCCCCGGCCGCCCTTCAGCCAGATGATCTCCTGCCCGTCCTCGAGGATCTCCGCTTCTACCTTGCCGGTTTCTTCATCCCGGGCTACCGTCCCGAGCGGAACGTCGATAAAGATGTCCTTGCCGTACCGGCCCGTGCAGTTGTTCCCGCTGCCCGCCTCGCCGTCTTCCGCCAGCACGTTCTTATAGTAGCGCAGGTGCAACAGCGTCCACTGGTGTTTGCTCCCCCGGAGAATGATATGGCCGCCGCGGCCGCCGTTGCCGCCGTCGGGACCCGCCATGGCATTGAATTTGGTCTGCATAAAATGCTTGCTGCCGGCGCCGCCGTGCCCGCTCCTGCAAAAGATCCTGATCTGGTCGACAAAGTTTGATTTCTCCATTCGGGGGCAAAGATACTTACTCTGCGCCTTTCCAGGGCTTGTAGGTCTTTTCGGGGGCTTTTCCTTCTACCGGCTTTGCTTCCTCCGGCCGCAGCGGCTCACAAGGCTTCCAGTCCGCCTGCATCTCTCCCGGGAGCGCCTGGTAGATGGCTGTACCTTCAGTCTTCCAGCTGAGCATCTCATCGCTCACGGCTTTAACGATCTTTCCCGGATTACCCACCACGACGCTTCGCGGCGGAATGATCTCCCCCGTCCTGACAAGACTCAACGCCCCGACAATACATTCGTCACCGATATCGGCATTGTCCATGATGACAGCATTCATCCCGATCAGGCAGTTTCGCCCGATCCTCGCCCCATGGACGACCGCGCCATGACCGATATGCGCCCCCTCGCACAGCAGGACCGTAGCGCCGGGAAAAAGATGGATCGTACAGCTCTCCTGCACGTTGCAGCCGTCTTCGATGATGATCCGCCCCCAGTCGCCGCGGATGGCCGCGCCGGGACCGATATAGACACCTTTTCCGATCAACACATTACCCGTTACGGCAGCCTGCGGATGCACGAAAGAGGAGGGATGGACCACCGGCCGGTGGCCATTGAATTCGTAAAACATATTATTGGCCGGTAAATTTTGGAGCCCGTTTGTTCAGGAAGGCGTTGACCCCTTCCGAATAGTCCTTTGTCTGTGCGGCCTTTTGCTGCAGCTCGTCCTCCAGCAGCAGCTGGGCTTCGAGCGTATTGGTTGCCGAATAGTTCAATGCGTGTTTGGTCAGCGCCAGCGCCCGGGTAGGCATTTCGGCCAGAACGGCGGTCAATGCCCGTGAAGCGCCGGCAAATTCGTCATCGGGGTACACGGCATACACCATCCCCATCCTCTCGGCGGCCTCGGCGGGGATCTTATCCCCCAGGAAGGCGATACCCGCAGCTTTCTGCCAGCCGACCAATCTCGGCAGGAACCAGGTACCCCCCGTGTCGGGGACTAAACCGATCTTCGAAAAAGCCTGGATAAAGGAGGCCGACTTCGTCGCCAGGACCATATCACAGCAGAGCGCGAGGTTGGCCCCGGCCCCGGCCGCTACGCCATTCACCGCCGCCACTACGGGCTTTGGAAGATTGCGGATACGGGTGACGATCGGGTTATACTGCTCGATGAGGACCTTGGATAAGCCCGGCCCATTCGCATCGGTTACCTCCACGAGGTCCTGACCCGCGCAAAAGGCCTTGCCGGCGCCCGTGAGATAAATGGCACGAACTTCATGCAGACTCGCACATTCATCGAGCCGGGCCTGCAGCAACAACGCCATCTCGCGGTTAAAGGAATTCAGCTTGTCCGGCCGGTTCAACGTAATAAAGGCGACCTGATCCCGGATCTCAAAAAGGATGGAAGACATATTAGTGACATTTAAAATAATCGAAGGGCTCCCGGCAATCCTCGCATCGGTACAGCGCCTTGCAGGCCGTACTGCCGAATTCACTGATCATCGTGGTATGGTAAGAGCCGCAATGGGGGCAGGCGATGGCTTCATTATGCTGGAACAGACCCAGGTCACAAACGATGGGTACCGGTGTCGGCGGGGCGATCCCATAAGCTTTCAGCTGTTGCTTTCCCTTTTCGCTCATCCAATCCGTCGTCCAGGCCGGTGAAAGAACGGTAGTCAACCGTATATCGGGGTAGCCATTTTCCAGGAGGACCATCCGGATATTCATCCGGATCACATCCATCGCGGGGCAGCCGCTATAGGTAGGAGTGATGACGATCTCGGGATGACCGTCTGCCATCCGGACATCCCGGACGATCCCCAGGTCGACAATCGACAAGACCGGAACTTCGGGATCATATACCGTTTCCAACAGGGACCATATCGTTTTTGTCGGCTCCATCGGCTACCATTCGCAGCCCGGGTATGCGCGTTGTAGAAATTGCATTTCTGCCAGCAGATATCCCAACTGCTCGGTATGTCTGCCCTGCTTACCGCCCTTCTGCGCCATCGCCGTGGGGACGGTCAGGGTCGCCTCCTTTAATACTTCCTGTACCCGGGCGGCCCACAGCGGCTGTACCTGTGCCAGATCGACGGCGATACCCGCCGGCACAAGCCATTGTTCATAGTCGGCAGGCAGGAACAGCTCTCCCGTGTACATCCACAACTGATCGAGGGCCTTCTCCATCCGGGCATGACTTTCTTCCGTTCCATCTCCCAGGCGGATCACCCATTCCCCGCTCCAGCGAAGATGATAGGTGACCTCTTTCAATGATTTTTCGGCGATGGCCGACAGCTCGCCATCCCGGCTTCCCCGTAATTCCCGGTAAAAATAATATTGCCAGGCGCTGAAGAGGAACTGCCGTACAATGGTCGTCCCCCAATCGCCATTGGCCTGCTCGACCAGCAGGCAGTTGCGGAAATCCCAGGAGTCCCGCAAGTAGGCGAGCTGGTCTTCGGTGACGGGCGATTTCGCGTCTCCGGCGGCATTCATCAGCCGCGCGGCGTATTGGTAAAGGTACCGCGCCTGACCGATCAGGTCCAGCGCAATATTGGACAAGGCGATGTCCTGCTCGAGGATCGGACCATGACCGGTCCACTCGCTGTTGCGATGACCCAGGACAAGCGCGTTGTCGGCCAGGTGCAGGGTGTAATTGATAAGGTGTCGGGCCTTCATGCTTACATATGCTTTAGTTCGTCCGGCAGATCATAGAAGGTTGGATGGCGATAGACCTTGTCGTTGGCCGGATCATAAAAGGCGGCGGCATCGTCGGGGTTGGAGGCATGAATGTACTTGCTTTCCACCACCCAGATGCTGACCCCTTCCATCCGGCGGGTATAGACATCGCGGGCATTCTCGATGGCCATGGCCGCATCGGCGGCATGCAGGCTGCCCACATGCTTATGATCCAAACCCTGTTTGCTGCGGATAAAGATCTCCCACAGCGGCCAGCTATGCTGTTTTTCCATATTGTATCTTTTTCTCTGCATGCGCAACCGCCGCCTCGCGGACCCAGGCCCCGTCCTCATGGGCCTTCACCCGGGCTGCCAGCCGTTGCCGGTTACAAGGACCGTTGCCGTTCACGACATTCCAGAACTCTTCCCAGTTGATGCTTCCGAAATCATAGTGCTGCCGTTCTTCATTCCAGCGGAGCGCGGCATCCGGCAAGGTCATTCCAAGAAGCTTGACCTGCTCTGCGCAGACATCGACAAACTTCTGCCGCAGCTCGTCGTTGGTGAACCGCTTGATCTTCCATTGCATGCTCTGCGCCGTATGAGGGGATGCATCGTCATTCGGCCCGAACATCATCACCGAGGGCCACCACCACCGGTCGATCGCATCCTGGCACATCCGCCGTTGCGCCTCACTACCCCGGCTCAGCACCAACAGGATCTCGAATCCCTGGCGCTGGTGAAAGCTTTCTTCCTTGCAGATGCGCACCATCGCCCGGGCATAGGGGCCATAGGAAGCCCGGCACAAGGGCACCTGGTTCATGATGGCCGCGCCGTCTACCAGCCAGCCGATGGCGCCCATATCCGCCCAGGTCAGCGTGGGGTAATTGAAGATGGAGGAATATTTTGCTTTTCCGCTGTGCAGCTGGCCGATCATCTCATCCCGGCTGACGCCAAGCGTTTCGGCGGCCGAATAGAGATAGAGCCCATGGCCCGCCTCGTCCTGGACCTTGGCGATAAGGGTCGCCTTCCGCCGCAGCGAAGGGGCCCGCGTGATCCAGTTGGCCTCCGGTAACATGCCCACGATCTCGCTGTGCGCATGCTGCGAGATCTGTCGTATAAGGGTCTTGCGATAGGCCTCCGGCATCCAGTCCTTCGGCTCGATGCGAATGTCCTGGTCGACCTTATCCTGGAAGAGCTTTTCACTGGCGGAGTCCATACAGTCGTGTTTATGCCCAAAGGTACTCATTTTTTAAAAAGCTAACAAGTGTTAGCACGCCGCGGTCTTTTCTTTCCGTATATTAGAAGAGCTAATTTTTGCGGTATGTCCCTTTCACGGAGAGTTTGGAACATCCTCGTGTCGCCTGACCGGGAATGGCATGTGATCACCGGCGAGAAAAGGACCAAAAGGTCCCTGTTGGGCCGTTATGTGATCCCCCTGGCGCTGATCCCTGCCGCCGCCAGTTTCATCGGCTATGGCCTGGTCGGCGCCAACGGCATCCTCTTCCGGATGAGCGGACCGTATTGGGGCATCTCGATGGCCCTCAACAGCTTCATCACCTCGCTTTTCGTCTATTGGATCGGGACTTCGCTGATCGACCGGCTGTCGCGTGGATTTGGGGGGACCAGCAACCCCGGCCGCTCGGCGCAGCTGGTGGCCTATTCTTATACCCCCGCGTGGATCGCCGGCGTTTTTTACGCCTTGCCCGGCTGGCAGCAGGGCGTGGTGCTGGGATTATACAGCGTTTATCTTTTTTACCTGGGTGTGCCGGCGCTAAAGTCCATACCCGAAGACCAGCGGGTGGCCTATACGATCGTCAGCGCGATCCTGCTCATCATCATCCGCTTCCTGGTGGGACTCCTTCTTTCCGATCTTATTTATTCGTTCGCGTCGGCCTCCTAGACCGAAAGGAGTTCTGTCAGTCCACGAGGCCTAATGCCGAAGTGGACCGACATGATGAGCGTTGAGGCAAAAAATTATTTTTGTTCGATTTTTTGCCTCAATCCACTATTTGGAGTCAAAGTCAATAACCACTTTCTCCGTTCTGGGATGAGACTGGCAAGTGAGGATAAAACCTGCGGCCAGCTCGTCAGCCTCGAGGGCATAGTTGACATCCATCTCCACTTCTCCTTCGAGCAGCTTCGCCCGGCAGGTGCAGCAAACCCCGCCCTTACAGGCATAGGGCAGATCGACCCCTTCCAGCAGAGCGGCGTTCAGCACGCTTTCCCCGTCGTAGGGCAGCCGGAAGGCATGGCTGATGCCGTCGAGCCGGACGGTGACCTCGCTGACGCCTTTGGTCTCGACGCCTGCCTGCACCGCTGTCCGCGCCTTACCGGCGCCTGTGGGGGCATTCTCCAGCGTATGGAACAGCTCGAAATGGATATTTTTTTTCGCTACACCCTGTTGCTGGAGCCATTCGCTGACGGCGAAGATCATTTCCTGGGGTCCGCAGAGGAACACTTCGTCCACCGATGCCAGGTCGATCAGCCCCGGGCAAAACTCAGCGCATTTCCCCGCGTCGATGCGCCCCTGGTACAGCGGGATGTCCATCTGCTCCCGGCTGAGAACATGATGCACCGCCAGCCGGTGTACATGGCGGTTCTTCAGCGCCTCGAGCTGCTCGCGGAAGATGATCGAAGGCCGGTGTCGATTGCCGTATACCAGGGTGAAATGGCTCTCCGGCTCGATGGCCAGGGTCGTTTTTATCAGTGAGATAACCGGGGTGATGCCGCTGCCCGCAGCAAAGGCGAGATAGTTCTTCCGGTTCCCGGCTTTCAGTTCGGTGTAGAATTTTCCCGAGGGGGGCAACACCTCCAGTTCCTGTCCCGCTTGCAGCTGCTCATTGGCGAAGGTGGAAAAAAGGCCCCCCGGCACCCGCTTGACGGCGATGCGCAATTCATTCTCCAGCGGGCTGCTGCAGATGGAATAGCTGCGGCGCACCTCTTCGCCGCCGATCTGCATCCGGACCGTGATATTCTGGCCCTGCCGGAATTCGAACGCCTCCTTCAGCTGCGGCGGAACGGTAAACGCGATGGAGACGCAGTCGGCCGTCTCCCGGCGGATGTCTTCAACGACAAGTTTGTGGAAATGACTCATGGTTCTTTTTCGCCTTCGGGTTTAAGAAATTTACCCTCCGGCGCAAAAGGGCAAATGATGGACCTTCGGTCAATGAGCCTGTGGCTCATTTCTTTAGTCCTTCAATAAGGTATTTCACCATGTTCGATTCAAGGGTTTCGGCGTTGGTGGTCTTCCTGCTCCGCTGCCAGCTGTCGATGCCACTGATGGCGGAGAGGATCACGAGTACGGCCGTATAAGGGTCGATGGCTTTTATCTCGCCTTTGGCGATACCCGCCTCGAGGATATCGCTGAGCCGCTTGCGGTAATTGCGCCGCTGGTTGAGGAAGTTGGAGAGGTAGGGCTCCGGAAGATGCCGCCATTCATGATCGGCAATGTAGACATATTCATATTGGTCCAGCATCATCCGGATATGCAGCCGGATGATCGTCTCCATTTTCCGCAACGTCGGTTGCGGGCTTGCCTCCACCTGCTCAAGGTTGGTCATGAACTCATTGGCCACCTTGAAACAAATGGTCTGCAGGATCTCCGATTTGGACTGGATATGATTGTACAGGGAGGCGGCTTCCACGCCCACGTGCTCGGCCAGGTCGCGCATCGACGCGGCGCCGAACCCTTTTTCCCGGAACAGCCGGGAGGCTTTTTCGATGATCACCTCTTTCTTGGTGCTGTTCCTTTTGCTCTGAATTTTAGCCATTGGGAATGTAAAGATAATATAATTACTAACGAGTGTTAGTGCATTATGTCATATTTTGCAGCCCAAATCCGGCAAAACATCACGATAGCCGGATTCAGGTTCGCCATTGATAAGGCATAAACTTGAAGCTAAATTAACACGAATGTCACTTATTGTCGTTGGTTCCATGGCCTATGACGCCATTGAAACCCCTTTCGAAAAGACAGATTGGATCGTCGGCGGAGCCGCCACCTACGTCGCATATGCCGCCAGCAACTTCATAAAGCCGATCAACCAGGTCTCCATCGTCGGCTATGACTTCGCCCGGGAAGAGCTGGATCAGCTGCTATGGCGCGGGGTCAACCTGGAAGGAGTCGAAATAAAAAAGGACAAGAAATCCTTTTTCTGGCGTGGCAGATATCATCTGGACATGAACACGCGGGACACCCTGGTTACCGATCTGAATGCCTTTTTGGACTTCAACCCCGTGATCCCGGACAGCTACCAGGGTAGCGAATTCGTGATGCTTGGAAATATCACCCCGGCCCTGCAGATCAGCGTCGTCAAACAATTGAAGACGCGCCCCAAGCTCATCGCGATGGACACGATGAACTTCTGGATGGATAATGCGCTCGACGATCTTAAGAAACTGCTGACGATGGTCGATGTGCTGACTGTCAACGATAGCGAAGCCCGGCAATTGAGCGGGGAGTCCTCGCTGGTAAAGGCGGCCCGGGCCATCATGAAGATGGGTCCCCGTTTCCTGATCATCAAGAAAGGAGAACATGGCGCGCTCCTCTTCCACGAAGACAAGGTCTTTGTGGCGCCCGCCCTTCCTCTGGAAGAAGTATTCGATCCCACCGGCGCCGGCGACACCTTTGCCGGAGGATTCATCGGCTGGCTCGCGCACACCCGCGATATCTCCTTCGAGAATATGAAGACCGCCGTCATCGTCGGCTCGGCGATGGCTTCCTTCTGCGTGGAGAAGTTCGGTCCGACCCGGCTGAAAGAGATCTCTCGCGCTGATATCGATGCGCGTATCCGTCAGTTTGTCGATCTCGTCAATTTCGACATCGAGCTGGTCTGAGATTATCCTATATTTAGGGGATAAAATCAAAACAGTCATGAGAAGTCCCCTTGTTCTCTCGGCAGCAACCCTGGCGATCCTTTCGCTGGGGTTTGGCTCCTGTCATTCTTCCACAGACGGGCCGGCCGCGCCTATTTTTGATACATCGCAATTCGACAACAGGGTCAAGCCCGGTGATGACTTCTATCGTTATGCGAACGGGAAGTGGAGCGACACGGCAAAGATCCTCCCTACGGAATCGGGCGCCGGGTCATTTTACGACCTGATCCGGACGACCAACGACCGGTTGCGAATGATCCTGGACAGCCTTTCCAAAGGCAACAGCACGGCGGGCAGCATCGAGCAGCAGGTTGGGGACATGTACGCATCCGGGATGGATTCCGCGACGATCGAAAAGCGTGGCAGCGAGCCTCTCAAACCCTATCTGCTCGCGATCGACTCGATCCACGACATCAAAGGTTTAATGGGATATGTCGCTTCGGCACAAAAGCGCAACGACGATCTCCTGTTCGACGTGGGCATCGGCGCCGATGAGCGGAACAGCGCCATGAACATCGCCATCTTTTCGCAAGGCGGCCTGGGTTTGCCCGACCGGGATTACTATTTCAAGCAGGACCCCGCCACGGAAGCCGTGGTAAAGGCCTATCAGAACTTTCTGAAACACTTGTTTGTCCTTTCCGGAGTGGATTCCGCCGCCGCCGGTGACAAAGCGGTAAAGGTATTCGCATTGGAAAAGGAAATGGCCGCCGGTCACAAGACCAATGTGGAATTACGCGACCCCAACGCCAACTATCATAAAATGGCGCTGACAGCACTGGATCGTTCGATGCCGGCGTTCGGCTGGGCAAGGACATTCGAAGCGATAGGATTCCATGTTGACTCGGCGAATGTGCAGCAACCTGCGTTCTATACAAAGGTGGACCGGCTCCTCACCACTGTCCCCATCGATACCTGGAAGGACTACCTGCGGGCCCATACTCTGGCTAATTATGCCAACCGGCTCAGCAGCCCCTTCGTCGACGCCGCGTTCCAATACAACAAAGCGGTTAGCGGCCAGCAGAAGATCAAGCCGAGGGCCGAACGGATGACCCAGATGGTCAACGCTACGCTGGGCGAAGCATTGGGGCAGATATATGTAAAGCGGTGGTTCACCCCGCAGGCCAGGCAAAGGATGACGGAATTGGTGAACAATCTTCAAACTGCCTTCGCCGCCCGGATCGACAAGCTGGACTGGATGAGCGACAGCACAAAGAAGACCGCGAAAGAAAAGCTGTTTGCTTTTATAAAGAAGATCGGTTATCCCGACAAATGGCGGGACTACAGCAAGGTAAAGGTCAGCAGGGACGATTATTTCGGGAACCGGGTATCCGCCGATGTCAACGACTATCAATATGCCCTGGCGAAATTGGGCAAACCCGTCGACCGGACGGAGTGGACCATGACCCCGCCTACCATCAATGCCTATTATAATCCAACCTTCAACGAGATCGTTTTTCCGGCGGGCATCCTGCAGTCGCCTTTTTTCGATCTGTCGGCAGACGATGCGGTCAACTATGGGGGAATTGCCATGGCGATCGGTCATGAAATGACGCACGCCTTCGATGACGAGGGCTCACAGTATGATAAGAACGGCAATCTAAAGAACTGGTGGAGTAAGGAAGACAGCGCCAAATTCGCAGCGAAGACAAAAGCGGTCGTCGCCTTATACAACAGCTTTGTCGTGCTCGACACCCTGCATGTCAACGGCGCCCTGACCAATGGGGAGAATATCGCCGATATCGGCGGGCTGGCCGTGGCCTATGACGCCTTCAAACTGACCCCGCAGGGGAAGGACTCGGTAAACATCGACGGGTTTACGCCGAATGAGCGGTTCTTCCTGTCCTATGCCCGCATCTGGCGAACGAAGATGAAAGACGAGCTGACCAGGACGCTGATCAATACCAACCCGCATTCGCCTTCCGAATGGCGGGTCGACGGTCCGCTTATGAATTTCACCCCGTTCTATGAGACCTTCCACGTGGTGCAGGGCCAGAAAATGTACCGCCCTGCGGGTGACCGGATCACGATCTGGTAAATAAATTTGGATGTACAGCCTTTCGTGTTTAATTTAGCGCCGCAATGCAAATGATGAAACATACAAAGATGATTAAGAAGTGCCTCGCGCAGCGGGACAGGATCTGATCTTTTTGTATGCCAAGATATCCAGAGCCTTCCCGCAACCGGGAAGGCTCTTTTTTTGCGGCGTATATCAATAACGAAAACCAAACAAAAACAATGAAAGTTGCAGTCGTCGGCGCCACCGGTCTGGTTGGCACCAAAATGTTACAAGTCCTGGCAGAAAGAAACTTCCCCGTCACCGAGCTCCTCCCCGTAGCCTCCGAAAAGTCCGTTGGAAAGCAGGTAGAGTTCAAGGGAAAGAAATATACTGTCGTCAGTGCCGATGATGCGATTGCAGCAAAGCCCGCCCTGGCCCTCTTCTCTGCCGGCGGAAGCACCTCCCTCGAATGGGCGCCGAAGTTCGCTGCTGCGGGGATCACGGTCGTCGACAACTCCAGCGCCTGGCGGATGGACCCCAACAAGAAGCTGGTGGTGCCCGAGCTCAACGCCGACGCCCTTAGCGCCGAGGACAAGATCATTGCCAACCCAAACTGTTCTACGATCCAGATGGTCGTCGCGCTGAACCCCCTGCACAAAAGATACAAGGTGAAACGCATCGTCGTGAGCACCTACCAAAGCGTGACCGGGACCGGTGTGAAAGCCGTAACGCAATTGATGAACGAACGGAAAGGCGTTAGCGGAGAGATGGCCTATAAATACCCGATCGACCTGAACGCCATCCCGCAGATCGATGTATTCCTCGACAATGGATATACCAAGGAAGAAATGAAAATGGTCAATGAGACCCGGAAGATCATGCGCGATGATAGCATCCGTGTAACGGCTACTACGGTGCGTATTCCGGTGATGGGCGGTCACAGCGAATCGGTCAACGTGGAATTCGAGAATGAGTTCGACCTGGCTGAGGTCCGCACCTTGCTGAGCAAGGCGCCAGGCGTGATCGTCGTCGACGACCCCGGCACGCAGCAATATCCCATGCCCAAGGATGCGCACGAGCGGGATGAGGTATTTGTCGGAAGGCTGAGAAGGGATGAGACCCAACCGAAGACGCTGAACATGTGGGTGGTCAGCGACAACCTGCGCAAGGGAGCCGCCACCAATGCAGTGCAGATAGCGGAATATCTCTCGAGCAAGAAGATGCTGTAAACAGAAAGGCCCCACGGGGCCTTTTCTTCTTATTCCAGCGACCGGTTCAGAAATTGAACAAAGGCGGTCATTGAAGCAAAAGTCTTGAGGATCTCTTTCAGGAAGGTCTTTGACTGGACTTCGGCGTCCGTGAAGTTCCGGGTAACGATAAAGCTCTTCAACTTGAGGTATTCAATGGCGGGGTTCTGATCGTCATAGCCCTTGGGTGGCCGGGAAAGGATCTCTCCCTGGTCGAGGCCGTCGGGGAAATGCTTCCTGAAATTCCGGTCGCCAAGGACCTTCTTCCATTCCGCGAAGCTATAATCTATCTCCTGCCGGACCTTATTCAGCTCCGGAGCCTGGGGCATCCACAATCCACCCCCGGCCATACTACTGCCCGACTCGATATGCAGGTAATAGCCGGCCGTCGGGACTTTCTTGCCACCCTTGTTGAGGTAAGCACCCATGTGCGTTTTGTAGGGCGTCTTGTCGGGCGAGAACCGGACATCGCGGTAGATGCGGTAGGTACAATCCTTTGGATGCAGATTGGCTATCTCGGGATCGGTTTTGCCAAATCCTTCGATCACCTGCCCGACAAAGCTGTCCATGTCCTCTTTTGCCTCCAGGTAGACGGATTTGTTCTTTTCAAACCAGGGTTTATTGTTGTTCTTCTTAAGGTCTTTAAGGAATTTGAGCGTAGAAGTTTGTAACATAGTTCTGATAACAACTGATAGGCCTGTCTTGTTCTACTTGATCCTTCCCCAGTTTTCGCCACTCTTGATCCGGTACATGGTCATTTCGCTGACCTTGTACTTCTCGGCTAGTTTCTTGATGGTAAGCTGTCGGTTTTTGCTCGATAAGGTTTTCTTGATGGTCTTTACCTGGGAGGCAGTGAGTTTGAGCCCAACGGTACGATTGGCCTGCACTTTTTTGTAAGCGATCTTCGCAGGGCTCTTTTGCTGGTGGTCGATCATCTCTTCCAGCGTAGCCCATTTCAGATTCCTCGAGGCATTGTCCAGCTTGTTGTGATTCACATGGATCACATACTTGTTTTTCGGACCTGCCTTGGGCAGGAATAGGCGCGCGATCTCCCGATGAATATACAGCGTGCCGTTGTTGCCTGGCCGGTGCAGATTCAGGGTCTTATAACCGGTCGTCAGGCTGCCGTTCAGCAATTTGCCGTCGGCTAGCACATCTTCCGAGTAGCTGGCAACGCGACCCATGGAAGACAGTGCGTATTTTTTTCGGAGTTGTTTCCAGCCGGGAAACTGCAAAGGTTTCCACACTTCGCCGGTGAGTTTTCTAATCATGCCTGTCAATTTTCTTAAAGTTACGAAAAAGAATTTCGATTTACCAGTAACGTAAGAAAATATTATTATATGTTTTGGCCAATCATTTTTATGAATTCGTCCTCTGTGAGTATATGGATCGAGGATATCTTTTTCGCTTTCTCCAACTTGCTGCCGGCATCCTCGCCAACGACGAGATAGTTCAGTTTACTGCTGACGCCGCTCAGTATCTTCCCCCCGTTAGCCTCGACCGAAGCCTCGGCGTCCGAGCGTTTCAACCGGTTAAGGGTGCCGGTGAACAAGAACGTTTGCCCATCCAGGTTGCCCCCGCCGGCATTCGACTTGGATTTCTGGCTTTTCAGATTCAGTCCCAGCGCCTCCAGGTCGGATAGAAGATGCTGGTTATCGGCATTATGGAAGAAATGATATACGCTGGTCGCCACTTTGGGACCTACATCTTCCAGATTTTGAAGGTCTTCCAACGAGAAGTTCACAAAATCGGGTAACTGGTCGACCGCTGCCGCCAGGGTTTTTGCCGTCGTTTCGCCTACATAACGGATACCCAACCCGAAGATCAGCCGATGCAAGGGCTGGTGGCGCGAGGTTTCGATCGCCGCCTGCAGGTTGCTGACGCTTTTTTCCCCAAAGCCTTCCAAAGTCCTGATCTTGTCATAGGGCAGCCGGTAGATCCCGGGGATATCTTTCAGGAATCCCAGGTCATAGAACTTTTGGACGTTGGCATCCCCAAAACTGCGGATATCCATGGCGTCTTTGCTGGCGAAATGGATGATCCGCTCCACGACCTGGGCCGGGCAGTTGATGTTGACGCAACGCGTCACCGCTTCCCCTTCCGGCTTTTCCAGCAGGTGACCGCAGACGGGACAGGAAGTCGGGAATACGATGGCCGTCTCCTTGCCGGTGCGAACCTCCGCCAGCGGCTTTACGATATAAGGGATGACATCCCCTTTGCGTTCTACAAGTACCTGGTCGCCGATCCGCAGGTCCTTTTCCCGGACGACATCTTCGTTGAACAGCGAGATGGAACTGACTGTGACCCCGCTCAGCGGAACAGGGTCGATCTTGGCCACCGGGGTAACACTGCCGGTGCGGCCTACCTGGAACTCAACCTTTAGGAGGGTACTGGTGGCCTGGCGCGCCGGGAATTTGAAGGCGATCGCCCAGCGCGGATGGTGGGAGGTCATTCCCATCCGGTCCTGTAAGGCGATCGAATCCACCTTGATGACCATACCGTCTATCTCATAGGGGAGGTGATCGCGCAACTGTTCGTACTCCCGGCAGTAGTCGATCACCGCCTGGATCCCTTTGACCAGCTTTTTTTCCTTCTGCGGACTGCGGAAACCCAGATCCCAGAGCATCTTCAGGCTACCGCTATGGGTCTTCAACGCGGGGTCCGGCTCTTTCCCATCGAGCGGGATATAGTAGCTGACATGGTAAAGGAAGGCCTCCAGGTTTCGGCGGCTGACCTCCCTTGGGTCTTTGATCCGCAGGGAACCGGCTGCGGCGTTTCGGGGGTTGGCCAGCGGCGGAAGCCCCTGCTCGGCCAACTGGTCATTGTATTTTTTGAAGTTGCTCAGGTTCAATAGCACTTCCCCGCGGATTTCTATCAACTGCAGGCCATACCGGGAAAAGGCCGCCGAAAGCGGTACCGACCGGATCTGCCGGATATTGGTGGTGATCTCGTCTCCGGAGACGCCGTCACCCCGGGTAACGCCCCGCAGCAACCGGTCGTTCTCATAGATCAGGGAGATGCTGGCGCCGTCGAACTTGGGTTCGACACAATATTCCAGATTTTCCAGCCCCGTCAGTTCCCGGGCCTTGCGGTCCCAGTCCAGCAGGTCGTCCTCGTTATAGGAGTTCTCCAGAGACAGCATCGGCACGAGGTGCGGTGTATTGGGGAAATCCTTGGTAAGGCCGCTGGTGACCCGCTGGGTAGGAGAATCGGGGGTGACCCATTCGGGATGCTCCGCCTCTATCTTCTCGAGGGCCTTGTACAAAGTATCGTATTCGAAGTCCGAGATCAGGGGGTCATTGAGAATGGCATACCGGTACTCGTGGAAACGCAGCACATCCCGCAGTTCTTCCAGTTGTCCTTTTTTCGGCGGATGATCCCCGACAAGGGACAGAAGAGCGGTAGTTTGCTTTTGAAGGCGTTGCGTTTGGTCGACAGAATACATACATCAATTTTATGGCATAAAGTTAAGTGAATCGATTGTCTAAAATAGTAACTTAGTAATTGAATGAACTCTGAAAAAATATCTAACGATGCTTTGTCCTCCACGGAGGTTGCCGCTACCGGTCAGAAGAACATAAAAACGATCCTCAAGCAGCTCGAAAACGACGGGATCATCGGTATTTCCGTCGACTGCGTCATTTTCGGATTCGACGATAACGAGCTGAAGGTGCTGCTGATCAAGTCCGATTTCGAGCGGTATGAGAACAAATGGTCCCTGCTGGGCGACCTGGTCAACAACCACGAAGACCTCGACGAGGCCGCCTATCGCATCCTGCGCGAACGGACAGGCATGGACGATGTCTACCTCGAGCAGGTAAAGGCCTTTGGCGAGGTCAACCGCCACCCCGCCGCCCGCGTGGTCACTATCGCGTATTGCTCGCTGATCAATATCGAGCATCATCAGCTGAAGATACTCGACAATGAATTGCACTGGCATCGCGTGACCACCCTTTCCGATATGGCCTTCGATCACCGCAAGCTCCTCGACGCCTGCTACGAATGGCTGCAGAAAAGGATCCAGGAACATCCCCTGGGCTTTAGCCTCCTGCCGAAAAAATTCTCTCTCCGCGAATTACAGAATCTCTACGAGGCCATCCTGGACGTCAAGCTCGACCGGCGGAACTTCCGGAAGAAATTCTTTTCCATGGATCTGCTGGAAGACACCGGTGAGCTCGAATCGGACGTTCCGCACCGCCCCGGAAAGCTCTACAAGTTCAACTACGATAAATACCAGAAGAAAGAGCGGAAAAAGTGGTTCGGGATCGACTTCTAAGGTTATTGTACGTCGCGCTGATGATCGATGATGAATTGGATGATCTCCTCCAGTGGGATATCGATCCGGCTGAGGGCGTCGTTGATATCATCCCGGCTCACCTGGGCGGCAAAGGACGGGGTCTTTAATTTTTTGAGAATGCCTTTTACATCCATCCCCTCGTAGCGCATCGGCCGGATCAGCGCGGCGGCGTGGATGAATCCCGAAAGCTCGTCGAACACATAGATCATCTTGTCCATCTTCGTTTCCGGTTCTACGCCAAAATATTTCGGTCCGTGCGAGGCGATAGCATGGATCACTTCCGGGTCGACCTTCAATTCTTCCAGCTTCTCGATGATGATGCGGCAATGCGCATCCGGGTGCTTCTCCCAGTCCGCGTCGTGCAACAGGCCCGCCAGCTCCCATTTCAGGGCCGTCCGCTCATCGGCGCCTTCCCGCTTCAACGCCCATGCCCGCATCACCGCGCTCACCTGCTTCATATGCAGCCTCAACCGTTCGTTGGGCACCCACTCGTTCAGCAGCGCATGCGCTTCTTCGATCGATATCAAATTGTCTTTATTGGCCGCATCACCGAAGGTGGATCGCCCGAGCGCGAGAGGGTGGGTGGACATGGTCGTACTTTTGAGTGAAGATAAGGCTTATTGCAATGCGTACTCTTTCGTGAGGGCCTCGGCGGGGATGCGCAGCAACTTGCTGAACTTACGGATCATAGTTAGGGAAAGCGCCTGCTTATAGTTGAGCACTTTGCTGACCGTGCCCTTGTCGCCGTATTCTTTTGCCAGGTCTGTTGCCTTGTAGCCGAACTCTTCCATGCGGATCTTGATCAGCCCGACAGGGTCCACATCGGGCATTTCCCACTGTTGCTCTTCGTATTGGTTGATCAGAAAGGCGAGCAGTTGCATTTCTTTCCGTTCCATCGAACCCTTCTCCGCAACGCGGACTTCTTCATACCGGCGGGTAGCCTTACGGTAGTCTTCTTCATTCTCTATCAAATACCAGGGTTGCATCGCGCATTGCATTTATAAATCCGCCGAAATGTAAAAATTAGTTGGCAATTTGCCAACTATTGAACACGGGCGACAACAGATGAAAATTCAGAGTCAAAATTTTTATTGTAAATCAATACATTGTAAAACCATCATAAAAATTTAACCCCTTTTTTCTTGGAACATCGCATACATTCAAAGTACCTTTGCACTCCTTTCAAATAAACAAGCCGGTGGGATAGCGCCGGCAAACGCAAAAAACACAGAAAATGAGCAAACTGCATTTCACCACCAAGCATGCGAACGAGGCTACCGTTAAACGCGACTGGTACGTTGTGGACGGTACTAATCAAACCGTAGGCCGCATGTGTTCCAGGATCGCTGCCATCCTGCGCGGTAAGAACAAAGCCTACTACACGCCCCACGTCGACTGCGGCGATTTCATCATCGTGATCAACGCCGACAAGGTCGTTTTCTCTGGCAACAAGCAGGAAGACAAGATCTACATCAACTTCTCCGGTTATCCCGGCGGCAAGAAGGAAGAGATCGCCAAGGATCTTCTCAAGCGTCGTCCCGACGCAGTTATCGAGCGCGCCGTAAAGGGTATGCTCCCGAAGAACCGCCTGGGCCGCAAGATGTATAAAAAACTTTTCGTGTACGCCGGTGCCCAGCATCCGCATACTGCCCAGCAACCCAAAACTTTAACCTTCTAATTTTTCAGATAAATGGAAAAGCAAAAAAATGCAGTTGGTCGCCGTAAAGAGGCCGTAACCCGGGTGTTCCTGACACGGGGCGAAGGCAAGATTACGATCAATGATAAGGACTACAAACAGTATTTCTCTCTGGTATACCTGCAGAACCAGGTCGAGCTGCCCCTGAAAACGGTAGAAGGTCTGGACAAATATGATGTAAAGATCAACGCCGCCGGCGGTGGTATCAAGGGTCAGGCCGAAGCCGCCAAGCTCGGTATCGCCCGCGCCCTCCTCGAAGTCAACGCCGAGTTCCGTCCCGCGCTGAAGGCCGCAGGTCTCCTCCGCCGCGACCCCCGTGCCGTGGAAAGAAAGAAACCCGGCCGCAAGAAAGCGAGAAGGAGCTACCAGTTCAGCAAACGTTAATCTTTATCACAACTACTTTAAACTCATACAATGGAAAATAACACTTCATTACAACAACAACTCCTCGAAGCCGGTGTCCATTTCGGTCACCTGCGTAAGAAGTGGAACCCCAAAATGCTGCCTTACATCTTTGCTGAAAAGAAAGGTATCCATATCATCGATCTCAACAAGACCACTGAAAGCCTGCAGGAGGCCGCTGCGGCCCTGAAGCAGATCGCCAAGAGCGGGAAGAAGGTCATGTTCGTCGGCACCAAGAAGCAGGCGAAAGAGATCGTCACAGAATGCGCCCGCAAGGTAAACATGCCCTTCGTCACTGAACGCTGGCTGGGTGGCATGCTCACCAACTTCAACACGGTCCGCAAGAGCGTGAAGCAAATGCAGAGCATCGAAAAAATGCTGAACGACGGCACGTTCGACAGCATCACCAAGAAAGAGCGGCTTACCCTCTCCCGTGAGCGCGACAAGAAGGAAAAGGTCCTCGGCGGTATCGCCCAGCTGGGCCGTGTTCCTGCCGCCCTCTTCATCGTGGACATCGGTCATGAGCATATCGCGCTGGCAGAAGCCAAGCGCCTGGGTATCACCACCTTCGGGATGGTTGACACCAACTGCGACCCGAACAAGGTAGATTTCGCGATCCCGGCTAACGACGACGCAACGAAATCCATCGCCATCATCGTAAACTACGTCACCGCAGCCATCGCCGAAGGTCTTGCCGAAAGGCAGGCCGCTAAGGAGGAAGATGTGGAAGATGCAGGCGGCGACGAGAACGAGAAGAAGGCAGCCCGTCTCCAGGCGGAAGCCGAGAGCGAAGCCAGCCGGGCCCGCGGCGAGAAAGTAAGAGGCACCACCCAACCCAAACGCAGGGTCCCGAACTCCGGTCCCCGTCGTGGCCCGGGCGGTCGCTAGGAAGGATGACCGCCCCTGAACGGGGAGGCCGATCCAATTGTTCAATCTTAAATATAAGTATATGTCAACTGCAACTATCACAGCAGCAGATATCAACAAATTGCGCCAGACAACCGGCGCCGGAATGATGGACTGCCGGAAAGCACTGGTGGAAAGTGATGGCGATTTCGAAAAAGCGATCGACTACCTGCGGAAGAAAGGTCAGAAGGTTGCCGCTCTGCGCAGCGACCGCGAGGCAAAAGAAGGGGTCATCATCGCGACGACCACGGCGGACAACAAGACCGGGTTCATCGTGACCGTGGCTTGCGAGACCGACTTCGTGGCAAAAAATGCGGACTTCGTCAACTTTGCACAAAGCATCGTAGCCCAAGCCGTTAAAGGGAACGTCAAGACGCTGGAAGAGCTGTTGGCTGCTCCCCTGGATGGCGCTACAGTCGCCGATAAGATCAACGACCAGGTTGCCCGTATCGGTGAAAAGATCCAGCTCGCCCGTTTCGAACGGGTCGATGCGGATGGTGTTTCAGCCTATATCCACGGCGCCTATCGCATGGGCGTGCTGGTAGGTCTGTCGAAGAACACTCCCGCCGTCCTCGACGCCGGAAAAGACATCGCCATGCAGATCGCAGCCATGAATCCCGTGGCCGTCGACCCGGATTCCGTCCCGGCCGACGTCGTCGCCCGCGAAAAGGCGATCGTTACCGAACAGATCAAGAACGATCCAAAAATGGCCGGCAAGCCCGATGAAATGATCGACAAGATCGCCGTCGGCAAGCTGAACGCTTTCTTCAAGGAGAACACCCTTACCGCCCAGGCCTACGTAAAGGACGCCTCCAAGACAGTTGGCGACTACCTCAAGGGCGTGGACGCTTCGGCAAAGGTCACGCAGTTCAAAAGAGTTCAACTCGGATAAAAAAATAAAAAAGACCGTCTAAAGACGGTCTTTTTTTTACCTTCGCCTCAAATTATTAAGATTCATTCCGATATGGTGCCTAAGTACAAGCGTATTCTGCTCAAATTATCCGGTGAAGCCCTGATGGGAGACAAGAGTTTTGGTTTCGACAACGGCGTTATCGCACAATACGCAAAGGATATCAAGAGCATCGTAGAGCTGGGCGTACAGGTCGCCATCGTCATCGGCGGCGGCAACATCTACCGCGGAATGAATGAAGCCGAGACCGGCATCGAGCGCGCCCACGGCGATTATATGGGCATGCTCGCCACCGTAATCAACGGAATGGCCATGCAGGCCGGTTTGGAAAAGATCGGGGTCTATACCCGCCTCCAAAGCGCCATCAAAATGGAACAGATCGCCGAGCCCTACATCCGTCGCCGCGCCATCCGCCACGTCGAAAAAGGCCGGGTGGTCATCTTCGGCGCCGGCACCGGAAACCCATATTTCACCACCGACACCGCCGGCTCTCTCCGGGCGATCGAGATCAATGCCGAAGTGATCCTCAAAGGCACCCGCGTCGACGGGATCTATACCGCCGACCCCGAAAAGGTCCCCACTGCCGATAAGTTCGAATCCATCACCTTCCAGGAGTGTATCACCCGCAACCTCAAGGTAATGGACATGACTGCCTTTACCCTTTGCATGGAAAACCAACTGCCGATCATCGTATTCGACATGAACAAACCCGGCAACCTGATGCGCGTCGTTCGCGGCGAAAAGGTTGGCACACTCGTAAAGGACTAAGAACCAGAATATTAAAAAAGGCAGCTCTCTATTTGCTTATCTGCTCAAACCATAGTAATTTGGGCCTTTAACCGCCGCTGTCGCTTATTAGCTTGCTTCCTCCCCGTCAATATTCCATGAAAAGGCCTCGTTGTTTATCGAATTATCCCGGAAATCAATCACGTTGTAAAGCACTCTGTTTGGTAAATTTCGTTCCGAACCATTATGAACACCCTAAATACCTTAAACATCATATTGGGACTTCAATTGACAATGGGTCTTCCGGAAATAATTATTTGTGAGCTCGGCGCTCTCATCCTCGGATTTACGATCCATTTTTTCTGGAACTCCAAAAAGAGCATCCGCATCGACGACGAGCCCGCCGAATCATCGGGCATCAGCGAGAATGATAACTGGAAGCTGAAATATTACAACGACATGGATATGCAGGAAAGGTCGCAGCAACAGTTGCGCGAACGCCTTTCCCAATCGCAGGAAACGGAGCAGATACTCACCATCGAGCTGGAAGAAAAACGCAAAGAGCTGGAAGACGTAAGCCACGAACTGGATATCGTCCGCGCCCAGCTCGAAGAGGTGGAGCTCAAGCTGGCGCCCGCCAACGTCCCTCCCGATGAAGAGACCGCAACGGTCCATGCCGCCAGCGAGACGCTGAACGATTATACCAACGATTATTTATACCAGCTGAAGGCAGCCCAGGAAAAGCTGGTCGAGCACAATAACAGCATCTATCGCCTGCTGGAACAGACTCGCCTCGTAGAAGAATCCGAACGGCGCAACCAGGAACTGATCCGTCAGAACGAAGACCTCAACGAACAGCTCCACAATCATACCCAGCTGCTGGTCGAAAAGGAAACGGAGATCAGCAACCTGCGTCACCAGCAGAAACTCTCCGAGGAAATGACCCAGCGCCTGGACAAGGTCTACGACGAATACAACACCCTGCAGGAAAAGCTGCAAAAGCTGCAGTCCTACCTCACGCAACCCCATAATCGCGGCACCGACTACGACGGGCTGAAAGAAGCGTATTTCAAGCTCGGCAAAGAACACGATGAGATGAAGCTGAAATACATCTCGATCCGCGAAGAGAATCAACGGCTCACCCGCATCCTCGGCGACACCGAAGAAAAGCTCAAGGAAGCCAACTTCCAGCGCCTGCAATACCAGAAGCGCTCGGCCTTCCTCGAAGAGCTGAACCACGACCTGCAGGAGATCGCCGAGCATAACAAGAAGATCGAAAGTCAGCTCCGCCGTGTCACGGACATGGAGAACCTCCTGGCCAAGATCACCGGCACGCAAGGGTCTCCCGATGACGTGCAGTAGTTTTCGTACCTTCGTTGTCCAAAAATCGAGCTCCCGTGTCTACAACCATCGCCGATATACGCAAGGAATACAAGCTGCAATCCCTTTCGGAAAGAGATATTCTCAAGGACCCTTTTGCACAGTTCAATAAATGGTGGCAGGAGATCATCAGTTCCGACATCGATGAACCCAATGCGATGACCCTTGCCACCGCTTCCGCCGATGGAATGCCCGATGCCCGCATCGTGCTCCTGAAGGGATTCGATGAAAAAGGATTTGCCTTCTACACCAACTACAATAGCACCAAGGGCCAGCAGCTGCTGGAAAATCCAAGGGCAACGCTCGTGTTCTTCTGGAAAGAGCTGGAAAGGCAGGTCCGGATCAGCGGGCTCGTGTCGCTGGCGCCGGGGAATATGAGCGATGATTATTTCAACAGCCGGCCGCTGGGTAGCCGTATCGGCGCCTGGGCCTCGCCGCAAAGCGAAGCGATCGAAAGCCGGGAGTGGCTCGAAGAGAACGAACAACGCATTGCCATCGTCTGGGCCGGCAAAACGATCCCTCGCCCGGGACACTGGGGCGGTTATGTGGTGAAGCCGGTAAAGATGGAATTCTGGCAGGGGCGGCCGAGCCGGTTACATGACCGCATTCTCTATAGCCTGCAAAATTCAGGAGCCTGGAAGATCGAACGGCTCGCTCCATAATAAAATCGCCGGCCAGCGGCCGGCGATCGAGAGTTTTATTTGCCAGCGGAGCGCTCCACGCGACAAATGTTATTTGCCCTTCGCGGCGGGAGCAGATTTCTTCGCAGGCTTTGCCGGACGGCTTTTGCCGAACGAACCCTTGAAGATCTTCCCTTTCTTGGTTTTCTTATCACCTCTTCCCATAAACTATAATTTTGCAGACAGTTCTTTCCCTGCTTTGAACTTAGCTACTTTCTTCGCCTTGATCTTGATAACAGCACCAGTCTGAGGATTGCGGCCATTACGGGCAGCCCTCTTGGAGACAGAGAAAGTACCGAAGCCTACGAGCGTAACCTTTCCGTTTCCTTTCAGCGTCTTGGTAACTGCTTCAACAAAAGAATCGAGGGTAGCATTTGCCTGAGTTTTTGTTATGCCAGCGTCATCGGCAATCTTTGCGATTAATTCAGCTTTGTTCATAGTGTGAAATTTTATTTAATTAGCAGGGACAAATATACCCGCTTTTTGAATCAAACAAAATTTTTTTCATTCTCACACGCATATCACAACCTTCGCGAATCCGCGTCAGGCAAGGATTTTACGGGAATCGACGTTAGTAAAAATCCGATTCGCGTTTTTCATGAAGTCTTGAAACTCAGGATGGCAGCGGGTTCTGGTGTTTTTCCACAATTAACGCACAGGCACAATATCTTGTCGTCCGTTACCGAACCCGCTCCATCAGCGTCCGAAAAGCGAGGTAGCTGTCCCCCCATTTGTCCCATCCCTGCTGCTGAATCGCCGGTGCGAATTCGATCAGGAATTGCTCGTAGCGCTCCAGGTTACTGGTGAAATACTGGATCACGAACGTAGGGCCCTCGTCTTCTTCCTGGTCCAGCAGCCGGTAAAGCTGATAGCTGTCAAAAAGGCCCGTCTTCAGCATCGCGGGGATCTGTTCGTCCACCTGCCAGCCGAGCCAGCCTTCCATTATCTCCCAACGCACCTTACATGTGACATTATATACGATCATGATGTTAGCTTAAGGCGAGTTCAAGATATATCGGGCAATGATCGGAGTGTTTTACATCCGGATAAATGCCGGCCTTCCGCACCTGCGGCCGTAAGGGTTCGGTGACGCTGATATAATCTATCCGCCAGCCTTTGTTTTGCAATCGCACCGATGGAAACCGCTGGCTCCACCAGGTGTAACAATGAGGGTCGGCGTTCAGGTGCCGGAAGGAATCGACCCACCCGCTGGCGAGGAACCTGTCCATCCAGGCCTTTTCCCCGGGTAAAAATCCGGAGTTGTTCTTGTTGCCTTTCGGATCATGAATGTCGATATCCCGATGGGCGATATTGTAATCGCCACAAAGCACCAGCCGCGGGCGCTCCTTCTTCAATTCACCGAGATAGGCAAACATCTCGTCCAGCCACTGATATTTATAGCCCTGCCGCTCCTCGCCGCTGGTGCCCGATGGGAAATAGGCATTGATCAGCCGGAGATCACCAAATTCCAGCTGGATCACCCGGCCTTCGTCATCGCTGACGGCATGTCCCGTCCCATAGATCACGTTGTCGGGCTTGATCTTCGTAAAGACAGCGACGCCGCTGTATCCCTTCTTCTGCGCCGGGAACCAATAGTCGTGGTAGCCCAGGCCGGTAAATAAGGCATGATCGACATTATCCCGGTGGGCCTTGATCTCCTGCACGCAGAAGATATCGGCGACATCCGATCTCAGCCACTCGATCAATCCCTTGTTCATGGCGGCCCGGAGGCCATTAACATTATAACTGACGATGCGAAGGGTGGAGAGTGCCATGTTTGCGCTAAATTAGAGCCGCAATATACTACACCAGCATGGAACAATTACACCGGATCATTGCCGCTAAAGATATCCAATTTCTGGACGGCCCCAAGAGCAGGACCTACGAATTCAATTTTGCCTGGAAGATATTTCGGGAATTCATAAAAGGGTTTCGCACGCTTCACTTCGTTGGTCCCTGTATCACGGTCTTTGGATCGGCCCGCTTCAAGGAGGGTCATCCCCATTACCAGTCGGCGCGGGAGATGGGCCGGCAGATCGCATCGATGGGCTTTACAACGATGACCGGCGGCGGCCCGGGAACCATGGAAGCCGCCAACCGCGGCGCCTTCGAAGCCGGGGGAATGTCCGTTGGTTGTAATATCAAGCTGCCCTTCGAACAGGCCGCCAATCCTTATGTACAGACGTCCATCACCTTTGAACATTTCTTTGTTCGCAAGGTCATGCTCGTAAAGTATTCCTATGCCTTCGTCATCATGCCCGGCGGGTTCGGAACGATGGATGAGTTCTTCGAGACCCTTACCCTCGTGCAGACAAAGACCCTTGTCCGGTTTCCCATCGTGCTGTTTGGAAAAGAATACTATACGCCGCTGTTCGATTACATGGGATCCATGGCCGCGCAGGGGACGATCTCAAAGGAAGATCTCTCCCTCGTCCTGCTGACCGACAGTATTGCCGAAGCGGGTCAGCATATCGACACCTTCATCAAAAAGAATTATCGCGAAAAGGCCCGGAAAAGAAAATGGTGGCTCTTCGAGAAAAAGCCGGCTATCTCTTCGCAGTCGTAGGAAGGATCAGCCCGAGACTCAGGATCATCTCGTAGGTCCCGAAAGCCTGGTGCGCCTTGCCTTCGTAAACGTTTAGTCCTGAATAGCGCGCGTAATCTATCTTATTCGAATATTCCAGGTAGACATATTTAAGGAAGGTGGCCCGAAGCGAGCCTTCCAGCCCCGTATTCCAGCCCCCGAGCTGAAAGCCCTGGTGATTGAGCATGCCAAAGAGACTGTTCTGGGTGTGGGGGATCACCGGACCGACGCCGAATTTCCCAAGGAAATCCACTTTTACCTTCTCATTCCGGGTTTTCACCACGTGCCATTTTTTCGTAACGTTGAAAAGAAGGAAGTTGGCGCCGTTGTTCAGGTAGTAATAAAAGCCGTTGGCCTGGTTGAACGCGATCGTCGTATCCGCCGGCCGCCCATTGAGCGTTCCTTTCAGCTTCACGTTCTGATCGGCGAAGATATATTTGGTGTGATCGAAGTTGATCTCAAAACCCCAGCCCCGCTCCTCATCGAGCAGGAAGCCCAGCCGGTAGTTATATTGTGGAATGGACAGCGCCTTGCTGAAAAGCCCTTCATTCCAGCCCGGATGATCATGCGCCTTCACATGGACAAAATTGTAGTCGTTACCCAGCTTGGGCTGTGAGACATGGATGGTGCTGTGGGTATACCATTCTCCATTGTATCCCCAGGAAGCATACACTTCCTTGATGAATTTCTTTTTTTTCTTTTCCGGTTGCTGTTGGGAGAACGCTAAAAAAGGAACTGCGATCGCGAACAGGCTAAGGGTAAGATTGCGATAACGCGCGCCACTCATCATCATACGCTTGCTATTGTGCTTAGGTTAAGATATTGTTTAAAGCCGGCACAAAATTAGGCAAAATTTATGATTCGTCGCTGCGCGCGATCTATGCATCATATTCCAACACAGGCCTCAACCAACGCTCGACCTCTGAGACAGCCATCTCTTTCCGGGCGGCATAATCGATCACCTGGTCCTTCTCGATCTTCCCGATGCCGAAATACTTGCTTTCGGGATGGGCGAAATACCAACCGGCTACCGAGGATGCGGGATACATCGCCAGAGATTCCGTCAGGATCGTCCCTGTTTGCTTTGTCGCATCCAGCATAGCGAACAGCTTCCATTTTTCCGTATGATCGGGGCAGGCAGGGTAGCCCGGCGCGGGCCGGATCCCCAGGTATTCTTCTTTGATCAGCTGATCGTTGGCCAGGTGCTCCTCTTTTGCATAGCCCCAGAACTCCTTCCGGACTCTTTCGTGGAGCAGTTCGGTAAAGGCTTCGGCAAGCCGGTCCGCAAGCGCCTGCAGCATGATCTTGTTGTAGTCGTCGAAAGAGGCCTGGAACCGCTGGATATGCGGCTCGATCCCTTCGATGCTGACGACGAAGCCCCCGATATGATCTTTCTTCCCCGTAGCGGCAGGGGCGATAAAATCGGCAAGCGAGATATTGGGCTGACCCGGCGCTTTCTTGATCTGCTGACGCAAAAATTCGAGGTGTACGGCCTTTTCGCCTGCCTCTACCACAACGGTATCCCTGCCATCCGAATTGGCCGGCCAGAAACCGATAACGGCTCTTGGTTTCAGCCACTTCTCCCGGATGATCTGGTCCAGCAACTGGCGGGCATCGTTGTAAAGGCGGGTCGCTTCCTTCCCGACAACCTCGTCCTTCAATATCTGCGGGAATTTGCCATGCAGCTCCCAGGCGATGAAGAAAGGCCCCCAGTCGATGTATTCGGCGATGGCCGCAAGATCATAGCCGTCAAAAGCCTTCGTACCCGTAAAGCCGGGCGCCACCGGTTGAAAACCCGACCAGTCGATCGGCACATGGTTCTCCTGTGCCTTTCCAAAAGGCAGGAATTGCTTGACGGTCTTCTTATTGTTGAAGTCTTCTTTCAGCTTCCGGTATTCCGTGCCGATGGATTGCAGGAAGTCCGGCTTTTGTTCGGAGCTAAGCAGCGATCCCACCACGGTGACGCTCCGCGACGCATCCAGCACGTGTACCACGCCCTTGTCGAACTCGGGCGCGATCTTTACCGCTGTATGCATCCTCGAGGTCGTCGCTCCGCCGATCAGCAGGGGCACCTGGAAGTCCTGTCTTTTCATCTCCCGCGCGACATGCACCATCTCATCGAGGGACGGTGTGATCAGGCCGCTGAGCCCGATGACATCCACCTTTTCCCGTTTGGCGGTCTCGAGGATCTTATCCGCCGGCACCATCACTCCCATGTCGATGATATCGTATCCGTTGCAACCCAGCACAACCCCGACGATATTCTTCCCGATATCGTGAACGTCCCCTTTTACCGTGGCCAGGAGGATCTTTGCGGCTCCTGCGGTCTCTTCGCCGCCTGCCTTTTTCCGCTCTTCTTTTTCCAATTCAATGTAGGGGGTAAGGACGGCCACGGATTTCTTCATCACGCGGGCGCTTTTCACCACCTGCGGAAGGAACATCTTTCCGCTGCCGAAAAGATCGCCGACCACATCCATTCCTGCCATCAGCGGTCCTTCGATCACGTCCAGCGGTTTGGGATATTTCAGCCGGGCCTCTTCCGTATCGGCGTCGATATAGTCGGTGATGCCATTGACCAGGGCATGCTTCAACCGCTCTTCCACCGTTCCACGGCGCCAGGCCTCGTCCTTTACCTCTTCCTTGCCCTTCGCCTTGACCGTTTCCGCAAAGGCGAGCAGCTTGTCGGTGGCCTCGGCGTTGCGGTTCAGGATCACGTCTTCGCACAGCCGCCGCAGCTGCGGCTCGATCTCGTCATAGACCACCAGCTGACCCGCGTTGACGATGCCCATATCCATCCCCGCCTTAATGGCATAATACAGGAATACGCTATGCATCGCCTCCCGCACGGTCTCGTTGCCGCGGAAGGAGAAAGAGATATTGCTCACGCCACCGCTGATGCGGGTCAAGGGCATTCGTCGTTTGACTTCCCTCGTCGCCTCGATAAAGTCCACGGCGTAATTGTTATGCTCTTCGATACCGGTGGCGATGGCGAAGATGTTCAGATCGAAAATGATGTCTTCCGGCGCCATACCCACTCGTTCGGTAAGGATCTTGTAGGCGCGCTCGCTGATCTCGACCTTTCTTTGTTTCGTATCGGCCTGGCCCTGCTCGTCGAAGGCCATGACGATCACGGCCGCGCCATAGCTTTGACAGATGACTGCCTGCTCGATGAATTTCTCTTCGCCTTCTTTCATCGAGATGGAGTTGACGATACATTTCCCCTGGACACATTTCAGACCCGCCTCGATGATCGAGAATTTCGACGAGTCGATCATGATCGGGATCTTGGCGATATCCGGTTCGGCCTGCAACAGGTTGAGAAAGGTCTGCATGGCCTTTTCCCCGTCCAGCAGGGCATCGTCCATATTTACGTCCAGCACCTGGGCGCCGTTCTCCACCTGTTGGCGGGCTACGCTAAGCGCTTCTTCATAATTCCCCTCGCGAACCAGCCGGGCGAATTTCTTGCTGCCTGTAACATTGGTGCGTTCACCTACGTTGACGAAATTGGTCATGGGCCGCAGGACGAGCGGTTCGAGACCGGAAAGCCGGAGGAAGGGTTTGATCGTAGTCATAGTCATTGTGCGCCGGTTATGGGTTAACCGAAAAAATAACCCATCCCGGCGCACGGTTTATGATGGGCCTTCGGCCAGCGAACCCGTGGTTCGCCCTCTCTTTAAACAAGCTCGGTTTCAATAACGGGTAAAGGACGGGGTTTGATCTTTGCGACCTCGCCGGCAATATGCCGGATATGATCGGGCGTGGTTCCACAGCAGCCGCCGACGATGTTGACCCAGCCGTTCTCTGCCCATTCTTCGATAAAATGCGCGGTTTGTTCGGGCTGCTCATCATATTCGCCCATAGCGTTGGGCAGACCGGCATTGGGATAGGCGGAAGTGTAGCAGGCCGAGATCTGGCTCAGCTCTTCGATATGGGCCCGCATTTCCTGGGCCCCCAGCGCGCAGTTCAATCCGATGCTGAGTGGCCGCGCGTGCATCACCGATACATAAAAAGCTTCCAGGGTCTGGCCGCTGAGGGTGCGGCCGCTGGCGTCGGTGATCGTCCCGCTGATCGATATAGGCAGTTCCGGCTGATGGGTGTCACGGAAGTATTTCTTTATCGCGAAGATGGCGGCCTTGGCATTGAGTGTGTCGAAGATCGTCTCGATCAACAGGAGGTCGACTCCGCCTTCCACCAGCCCCTTCACCTGTTCGTAGTAGGCGGCTGTCACCTCGTCGAAGCTCACCGCCCTGAATCCGGGGTTGTTGACATCGGGAGAAAGTGAAAGGGTCTTGCTCATCGGCCCGATGGCGCCCGCGACGAACCGGGGTTTGGCCGGGTTTTTAGCCGTAAAGTCATCGGCCGCCTTCCGGGCGAGCCTGGCGGCGGCGACATTGATCTCATAAGCCAGCGCCTCCATATGATAGTCGGCCAGGCTGATCGCCTGGGAGTTGAAGGTATTCGTTTCGATGATGTCCGCCCCCGCATCGAGGTATTGGCGGTGGATGCCTTCGATGATATCCGGCTGTGTCAGGCAGAGAAGGTCATTATTGCCCTTTACGTCCGAGGGCCAATCTTTGAATCGTTCTCCCCGGTAATCTTTTTCTTCCAGCTTATGCCGTTGGATCATCGTGCCCATGGCGCCATCGATGACGAGGATGCGCTCTTTGAGGGCTTCTTCCAGCTTTTTGCGTGTTGATTGCATGTGTTATTCCTCCAACGAACCCTATAAACGAGAAATAACCGAAAATGGTGGGATATTTCAACCGTTTATTAGTTCTTGTTTTTAAACAGGCCGAACAATAAACAAATCCGCCTGTGGATGCAAATTTACATAAAATCCGGATATCCGCAACGTCAGCTATCCGACGGCCTCCGGAGGCCGGCTTCTAACCCCCGGCCCGGTAGCTTTCCACCGGCAGCCGGTTGGTGATGCTTCGTGCCAGCGTCATCTCGTCCGCATATTCCAGCTCCCCACCAAAGGCGATACCCCGGGCAATCGTCGTGATCCGGACATTGGCGTCCTGTAACTTCTTTTGGATATAATAGATCGTCGTATCACCCTGGATGTTGGGGTTCAGCGCAAAGATCAGCTCCTGGGTATGCTCCTTACGCACCCGGGATACCAGGGTCTCGATATTGAGCTGGTCCGGGCCAACCCCATCCAACGGGGAAATGATCCCGCCAAGAACGTGGTAAACCCCGTTGTATTGTTGCGTGCTTTCGATGGCAATCACTTCCCGCAGGCTCTCCACCACACAGATCAGCTCTTGCTTGCGCATTGAATTGGCGCAGATGGAACAGATATCGGCATCGGCTACATTATGACAGCGCTGGCAGAATTTGATCTCGTTGCGCATCCGGATAAGCGTCTCGCCAAAACCCTGGACATTGCCGCTGTCCGACTTGAGCAGATGCAATACCAACCGCAGGGCCGTCTTTTTCCCGATACCCGGTAATTTGGCAAACTCATTGACAGCCTGCTCCAGTAAGGACGAAGAAAATTGCATTCAGCAAAGATACGAGTTTTGGCCGGGGCGCCCCTTCACAAGGTTATATCCTTGTCATTATCCCAATTGGGCTTGACGGTGAACTTTTTCATAATAGTGACCACTTTTTCCGGCTGCTTTTTGTTCTTGCCGAAAAAGGACCCGTGATCCCAGATCATATTGCGGTTGACATCGTAAAGGACGCGAAGCTCATAGTCCCCCGGAGCAAAGAGCAGGCGCCGCACCTGGCGCCGGGCATCAAAGGTATAGGTGTATTTGATCTTATCCCCCGACACGAATTGCAGCACCGGATGCCGGGACATATCGAGGTTGCCGACCCGGATGCGGATCTCCCCATAGTCGATATCCTTCTTGGTCGTGAAGCTGAGGGTATCGTCCTTTAACAGTTTCCGGCCAAGGGAGTCCTGGCCAAAGGTCCGGGGAAGGACCAGGTGGAACTTGGTGCCTGTCGGCCACACATAGAAGAGGGTGACGATCTTGCCGGTCGTGTCCCGCTCGTAGTGATACTTTTTGGCATCGATATCATGATAGCCCTCGTCCGTAAACCGAAGCTGGGTCGAGTCGAAGACCTTCAAACCCGAGGAAAAGGTGATGCGAAAGGTATCGAGGACATCGAAACTGTTGCCGGGAGCATTGATACCCACCTGCAGCCGCCGGTCGCTCTCCTTATTGGTCTTCCGGGGCGCCGCGGGAGGCCTGGTCGTTCCGCCGCCCGTCGTCCCGGCCTTTTTGACCGTATCATACCCCTCCACGTAGGCATACAGGGTTTCAGGCTTCGACCGGGAGCCGACGACGACCGGCGAATCGGCAAACGCGAACAGCTGCGCCTTCGAAAGATATTTGTGACTTCCGCCTTCGTCTTTCATCCCGTAAAGCGCATAGGTGCCCGGTTTTACGAAACGGAACGTGAAATGCCCAAGACTGTCGCACTTTGCAATATACCTGGGCCGGTTCTTGACGACAGCCGAGTCGTCGAATTTATCATGGAGCATCGCGACGAGCGTGCTGTCCGGCCGGCCTGTATTGGCAACCAGGATGGTACCGGAGAGTTCGGCCCGATCGATCGTATCCCCGGTAGAAAAAACGTAAATGAAATCGCGCAGAATGTTCCCCTCGTTCACGTCCTTGATGCCCCTGTTAAAATACAAGGCGTAAGTCGTACTGCCCTGCAGGGTATCCTTGATGCGGATCGTGACGGTCCTGAGCTTGGCGTCGATAAGCGGGTCGATCTTCGGCACCGGGGACACCAGCAGCTCGTTCCGCAGGTCCTTGCCATCGATGTATTCGTTGAAGGTGAGGATGATCTTGTTGCCCGTGAATTTCTTTGCGGAGTCCTTCGGGATCGCGGAGACCAGCACGGGCGGGATGGTATCCTTCGGTCCCCCCAACGGGGCCACAATATTGGCGCAACCCGTGGGGCCAAAAATACAAACGACAGAGAGGGAGCACGACAGGAGAAACAGAAGCCCGGTCTTGATCTTCATTCCGCAAACATAATGGGTTTTGCCTCAATAAAATGTTATTTTAGGCGCCGGCCGGGCGTGGCTCCACCTCTTCGTCCTCCGCCTCGCCCACCTCGTGGAGCGCAATGGCCAGGTTGTTGGTCTTCACAAAATTACACCAATGACAGTCCGGTTTGCCACACCCGGTATAGAATTCCCGGTTTTGAATCTTCTGCCAGGTCTGGACGATCTGCTGAGTCACCGTCGTGATATCCTCCGGAGTGATGACGATCTTTACCTTCCGGTATTCCTTTTTCTTATCGGGCTCGACAAAATCGAACTCGGTGCTCACCACCTTCCAGTCCTTCTGCTCATAGCTATCCACCAGGATCTTGTAAAAGACAGCCTGCCGCCAGTAGTCGCCGCCGTCCGGATTTTTTTCGTTTGGGGCCTTCACCTTATCCGCGGCTTTGTCGACATCGCCGGTCTTATAGTCGACCACATTCACCTCCTTGCCCTGGAATTCCAGCTTGTCCAGCTTTCCCTTTAAGGGGACACCCTTGACGACCACGTTCCGGATATTCCTTTCCACCGCCACGATCTTGTTCCAAAGGAAGAGATACTTGTCATAGTAGTTGGCCAGTACTTCCAACCCATATTCCATCCGCCGGGCAAAGGCCTCGCGGGTAAAGATCTCGCGGTGACGGCGCATATACCACTCAAAATCCATCAACATCTCCTTCTTCTCGGGGAATTGCCCGCCGGCATGCTGCTGCATCTTTTCGAAGAGACGCTGCAGGGCAAAATGCACGGCGCTGCCAAACTCCGTCGCTTCATTCTTGGGGGAAGGAATGCGGATCAGGTTGCGATAATAGAATTCCAGCGGACACTTCAGGTAATTGTTCAACGCCGTGACATTCATGACAAATTTCTCCAGCATCCGGCCGATTAGATCTTCCTCGGCCGCTTCGATCTCCGGCGCAATGGTTTCTGTAAAAGGCAGTGTGTCAAAGGCGGCCTGCTCTTCCGCCGATATCGTCACCTTTTCAAAGGCCAGGCCTTGATTTTCGAGGATTTCGGCGAGAAAGACCGAAGGCTCCAGCTCCTTGCCGTCGTCCCGGTATCGCGGATAGGAGATGGTCAGATGGTGTTCGACCCTCGTCAGGGCGACATAGAACAGCCGCCGCAACTCCTCGTCCCCGTTGGATGCGGATGCCGTGATGGATGAGAACAACGTGTCCGGGTATTTATAGCCGCCGCCCGGCCGCCGCTTCTTCTCCCAGGTGGAGGCATTGACGCCGGCAAAGAACACATATTCGAACTCGAGGCCCTTGGACCCATGCGCGGTCAGGAGGTTGACCGCCTTGTCGCTTCCCGAGACCCGGATCAGCGGCAGGGGCAGCGCGTTGTCCTTCATCAGGTCGATGGTTTGGATCAGCCGTTCCAGGTTAAGATCAGCGTCTCTTCGGGTCTCTTCCTTTATAAAGTCGAACAGCGCCGTCAGCACCTGCACCTGGTTGACCTTATCCGGCCCGGCCAGCGCGGTGCTGAGGATACCCGTATCGCGGATGCAATGTTCGAACAGCTCCTGCAGCGTGACATTGGACACCTCGCCGATAAGCTTTTCAAGCGCCTGGCTGGCCTTTTTCATGGGCTCGGGCAGCCCGGAGTCAAACAGATCGCGTGCCGGCCGGCTGGCTTTTTCATACAGTAGCCGGCGAATAGAGGTACGCTGATCGCCGAATTGCCGGTCCGCCACTTCGACCGATAGCTTGGCGATCTCGATCGGGGCGATCCCCCAGAAATGGAAATGCAGGATCTCGAACAGCATTTCATCGCCGCCGTAGGGCGCATCGTGCTCGGCCGCGAGATAGCGCAGCAGCAACAGGACCTGCCGGGCCAGCGGAATGGTAAAGAGGTCGACGCTGCGCTTACTGTATACCGGGATATTCTTCAGCTGAAGGAACCGCGCCAGCTCTTCTCCATATTTGTTCTCCTTATAGATGATCGCAATGCGGCCCGGCGCCACGCCTTCGGCAAGCAGCCGTTCCACTTCCAGCGTAATGCCCGTCATTTCCTGCCGGGGGCTCAGGTATTCCAGCAGCCGGGCGGGTAATTGGAGCTTACCCGTATGCGGATGGCTGGCCACCAGCTGCTTGGAAAGTCCCGGCAGCTGCCGGACAAGACGCTCTTCGTTGCGCTCGATCAGCGCCCGGGAGATATCGAGGATCGGCTGGGTCGACCGGTAATTGTTGGTCAACACGACGGTAAGCAGATCTTTTTGGTACTGCTGGGCGAAGTCCAGCATATTCTCCACGTTAGCCCCCTGAAACCGGTAAATGCTCTGATCGTCGTCGCCGACGACAAAGATATTCGGCTGCTCCCAATAAGTTATCAGCAGGCTGACCAGCCGGTTTTGGGTACCGCTGGTATCCTGGTATTCGTCGACGAGGATATATTGGTAGCGTTCCTGGTAGGAAGATAGCAGGGCCTTGTTGCCCGAGAAAGCCTTGATCACCCAATTGATCATATCGTCGAAATCGTAGCGGTTACGCTTACGCATCAGCTCCTGGAACCGGTCGAATTCGCCTACTGCCGCCCGCAGTTTGTCCATCCGTTCCCGTTCCTCCTCGATCTTATCGATACGCAGATCGCCCTTTTTGAATTCTTTGGTGGCCCGTTTGGCGATATATTCTTCCCGGCCGGGCAGGCTGCCGAGGTACTCGTCGATCTTTTGGTTGATAAACTCCGGCGTCCAACCCTCCCTTTTCATCGTCGAGAAAAGACTTTGCAGGTTTCCCATCTCGAAATAGACGTCCCCGCGGTAGCGTTTCAGGGGATGGTTCTTGGGGAACCCATCGATCAGGTCCTTGAACAGCTGGATGCGTTCCAGGTCGGAAATGGCGTCGAGGGCGGTCTTTTCGAACAGCGGCAGATTTTCCTGGATGATCTCGTTGCAAAAGGAGTGGAAGGTGTGGATGTTGACCTTATAGGCGTCCGGGCCGATAAAGGACAGCAGGCGCCGCCGCATGGCGATCGTGCCGGCATCCGTATAGGTGAGACAGAGGACGTTGCCGGGATTGGCGTCCGTTTCGAGCAGGATCTTGCCGATCCGGGCCGCAAGGATCTGGGTCTTTCCAGTCCCGGGACCGGCGATGACCATGACGGGGCCCTCCGTGGAATCCACCGCCAGGCGTTGTTGTGCGTTCAGTTTCTGGTACTCTTCGTCGAAACGCTGGCGAAGCTTCTCCCGGTTTAGCGACATGAATCAAAGATAAGAGGAATGTCTTATTTAGTCGAAAAGAGCAAGAATGGATTGGAAAATGTCTTAATATGGGAATAAATTCGCCATTTCAACGTTAGATTCATATCCTAAGTAAACGCAGCATGAAAAACCATCACTTTAAAGTCTTTATCGTGGAAGATGATGTCTGGTACGGCTCGATGCTCCAGCACTATCTTTCCCTCAATCCCGAGTATGAGGTAAAGCGATTTGAATCCCCCCGCGACTTTTTTGCCCAACTCCATGAGAACCCGGATGTTGTAACACTTGACTACTCCCTTCCGGACTGTGATGGCGCTGAGGTGCTTAAGAAGATCAAAGAACATAATCCCGACAGCCGGGTCATTGTCATTTCAGGTCAGGAGGACGTGGCGACCGCCATCAACCTGCTGAAGAACGGGGCATTTGACTATATCGTGAAGGATGATGACACGAAGGACCGGTTGTGGAACAGCATCCTGCACCTGCGGGAGATCAGCAACCTGAAGCAGGAGGTGGAGACCCTGAAGAACCAGGTGGGCCGGAAATACGACTTCTCCCAGATGATCCTCGGGAAGAGCGAGCAGATCCTCAAGGTTTTCTCCATGATCGAGAAAGCCGCCAAAACGAATATCACCGTATCCATCACCGGTGAGACCGGCTCTGGTAAGGAAATGATCGCCAAGGCGATACACTATAATTCCGATCGTCATAAGCTACCTTTCGTGGCGGTTAACGTGGCCGCCATCCCAAAGGACCTGATCGAAAGCGAGCTGTTCGGGCATGAGAAAGGCGCCTTTACCGGCGCGGTCACCCGCAGGATCGGAAAATTCGAAGAGGCGGATAAGGGGACTCTCTTCCTCGATGAGATCGGCGAGCTCGATATCAATCTCCAGGCGAAGCTGCTTCGCGTCCTGCAGGAAAAGGAGATCACCCGGATCGGCAGCAATACCGTAACGAAGATCGACGCCCGCATCGTTGTCGCTACCCATAAGAACCTGCTCGAGGAAGTGAAGAGCAAGAATTTCCGGGAAGACCTTTACTACCGGTTGATCGGTCTGCCCATCTCCCTGCCGCCCTTAAGGGAACGGGGCAACGATATCCTGATCCTGGCGAAGTATTTTATCGACGGGTTCTGCAAGGAGAATAAAATGGATAAAAGGACCCTGTCGCCGGAGGCGCAAACCAAGCTGCTGAGCTACCCCTTCCCCGGTAACGTCCGCGAGTTGAAGTCGGTGGTGGAGTTGGCCGTCGTTATGGCGGATGAAGAGATGATCCAGGCCGAGCATATTACGCTGAATACAACGGCAAGTATTGCCGACCTGTTGAATAAAGAGATGACCTTAAAGGAGTTCGAGATTCAGATCCTGCAACATTACCTGGATAAATACGACAAGGATGTTTTGCTCGTGGCCAAGAAACTGGATGTCGGCAAGTCCACGCTTTATCGCATGATCCAGAATGGGGAGCTCAAGATGAAGTGACGGGTCATCGTCGCATCCCAAAACCTCCTATGCATGCCCCTGCAAAACCAATTTTTTGAGGACGTCCTCAGTCTCGTTCCTGCTGAGATCATTGTCGCGGATCCCGAATACCGGTTTCTTTATGTCAATCCCAGCGCCATCCCGGAACAGCATCTCCGGGAATGGATGATCGGAAAGACCAATGAGGAGTTCTGCCAGTACGCCGGCCGTCCTGCGGCGATGGCGCGGGCAAGGCGGATGGTGTTCGAAAAAGCGCGGCGGACCCGCAGGGTAGTGGAGTGGGCCGAATCATCCATGGATCCTGAAGGGAGAGTGCAGCATTTCCAGCACCGGGTGTTCCCGGTGTTCGATGAAGGAGGGAGTCTGCAGCAGGTGATCATCTATGCCGTACGGATCACCGAAACAAAGGAGTTTGAGGAAAAGGTGCGGGTAAGCGAAAAGCGATATCGCGATCTCTTCAATCATAGCCAGGCGCTGATCTGTACCCACGACCTCGACGGGAGGCTGCTCTCCGTCAATCCCGCCATTCGCAGGGTCCTCGGGTTTGAAGAGTCCGAAATGCTGGGTCGGTGCATCCAGGAGTTCGTGCCGGAAAAGCACCGGGAAAAATTCGAAGGCGAATATATTCGTGCGATCCGTGCATCGGTCAACGCCGTGAGCGGGGAGTTCTGCGTGCTCAACAAGACCGGCGAGGAGATCTACCTGTTATATAAGAATGTGCGGATGGAGGAACCCGGGTCCGAACCGTATGTCATCGGCTTCTCGCAGGACATCACCGACCGTATCCATATGGAACGGGAATTGCGCATCACCAAGAAGATGACCGATGATATTGCCCGGGCGAAGGAGTCCTTCCTGGCCCACATGAGTCACGAGATCCGCACCCCGATGAACGGCATTCTCGGGATCGCCAGTTTGCTCAATAAGACCCGGCTGGATCCACAGCAGCGCAACTACCTTCAGCTGATACAAGAGTCCGCAAACAACCTTTTAGTGATCGTAAACGACATTCTCGATCTGGAGAAGATCGTGGCAGGGAAATTGCAGCTGGAGCGGATTCCGTTCAAGATCGTGGACAAGATCGCCACAACGATCCAGTCCTTTATATACCGGGCAGAAGAGAAAGAGCTCGGGTTGATCTTCCAGAATTCGGTTCCAGCGGACCTGGTGGTCGAAGGCGATCCCTACCGGCTTAGCCAGGTGCTGAACAATCTTTTAAGCAACGCGCTGAAGTTCACCAACGAAGGCCATATCAATATCACGACCGGCATCCGGGACCACGACGAGGAAGATGTGACGGTGGAGATCACGATCCAGGATACCGGGATCGGCATCGGGAAAGATCAGCTGCGGACGATATTCGAACCCTTTGAACAGGCGGATGCAACGATCTCCCGGCGATATGGGGGCACCGGTCTCGGCTTGACCATCAGTAAGAACATGGTCGAGATGCAGGGCGGCGAATTGCTGGTACATAGTGAAGAGGGCAAGGGCTCGGCCTTTACGATACGCGTCCCCTATAAGTTAAGTATTGAAGATATGCAGGAAAATGAAGTCAGTCAGGAAATAGATTATAATAGTCTCGGACATCGGAAAGTATTGGTAGCGGAGGACGTGGAGCTGAATCAATATCTCGCCCGGCATATCCTCGAGTCCTGGGACTTTGAGGTGATGATCGTGAACAATGGCCGGGAAGCCCTCGAGGCGATGGACAACAGCTCCTTCGATTGCATCCTGATGGACGTGCAAATGCCGGAGATGGATGGAATAGAAGCCACGCAGCGAATCCGTAAGCTTCCCGATCCGGTAAAGGCGAATATCCCCATCATCGCCCTGACGGCAAATGCCCTGAAAGGCGATAGTGAAAAATACCTGGCGGCGGGGATGACCGATTATTTGGCAAAGCCCTTCGACGAAGCGAGGTTGTTCCGCGTAATTTCGCGAAATTTGAACCGTCTCAAGGACCCCGTCGGGTCTCCTGCTTCGATTGCCCCTGCCCACACCATTAACATTAACAACAGCAATATGATACCTGGGAACCCCAGATTATATGACCTTTCCATGGTGCAATCCGTATCGGGGGGTGATGAGAACTTCATAAAGAAGATGGTGGCGCTTTTTATCGAGACCGTACCGCAAAACATGCAGGACCTGAAGAATGCCCTACTGGAAGAGAACTGGGACCAGGTTAGTAAGACAGCTCATAAGCTCAAATCCACCATAGATTCAATGGGCATCAAGTCCATCCGGCAGGAGATCCGGACCGTCGAGGCCAATGCCCGGGCGAAAGAGTCCCTGGACCAGGTGGCCCCATTGGTGGCGACCATCGACAACGTCATCAAAGAATGCATCGGCCAGCTGCAGGCGGAGGTAATTAAATAATTCCCAACCACAGGCCGCTTTTCCCAAACTGAGAAGGCCCGTTTTGGCGAAATATACCGAAGGATTTGAGGATCAATTGATTATCCTTTGGCTTTTTCTGGCACCATTTTCCTTTGGTTATAAACGCACTACAGCACTACTAATCATGGAATTTAGCCAGCAACCTGTGATCTTTGTTGTTGAGGATAACGTCATCTATCAAAGCCTTATCGCTAAGGAATTAGAGTCTATCAGCAGCAATATTCACTTCTACACAAACGGGGAATCCTGTATTCTCGAACTGGATAAGCACCCCTCCGTCATCGTCCTTGACTATAACCTGGACGGGAAAATGAATGGTCTGGATACCCTGCAGCGGGTCCGGGACTTCGATCCCAATGTTTATGTGATCCTGTTCTCGAGTCAGAAGGGGTTGAATACCAAGGAAGTGTTCCTGCAATATGGAAGCTTTGATTTCCTGGAGAAGAATAGCCTTTCCCTGCGGACGCTCCGGCAGATGGTGGATTGCGTGACATCCCCGGGCTCCGGGGCGGTGAAACACTAGGCGGCCGATTGCCCCTGCAGGACGCAAAATGCGCCTATGCCCGTCAATTCAATAAATCAAATTCAGAATATTCCCTCTGCGCCAGACTTAGTCTGGTCTTTTTTTGCCAATCCGGCAAATCTTCCCCTAAGCCCTAACCTGGGATTCTCGAAATATACCTCTCTATCTCTTTGATCTGGCTCACGATCTGCGGCGTCGTGGGCTTCAGTGCTTTTGCCTTGCGGAAGAAATCCTTGGCGGCGCGGAATTCGCGCTTGGTCATCATGATGGAGCAGAGCTGAAGGAAGGCCGCGGCCTGGTTTTCCTTGTCGGGGAGACCCTTGCGGATGGCCTGGCGGATATAGCTTTCGCCTTGTTTGAGATCGTTCTTTTGCATGGCGAGCATGCCCATTTGCAGCAGGCTGGCGCCTTCCGCCTCTTTCATGGGCATACCCAGGTCGAGCCCTTTCTTCATATTCTTCTCCGCCGCAGTGAAGTCCTGCTTCATCATGGCGATGTTGCCCTTGAGGGTATAGTAAACGGAGCGGATGGGTTTGTAGAGCAGGTTGGGGAACTTGACGGAATTGAGCACCTTTTCGGCTGCGTCCATGTCCCCCGCTTCCATATGTTCCTGGATCAGCCTTAATGGGCCGAAGAAGAAATACCCGAAGAGCAGGATCACCGCGATCAGGTAAGGGAGGAACGCCGGCCAGAAGCCTGCATAGATATTGGCCGCGATCGCAAGGACCAGGAAAACGATGGCCAGGGGCAGGCGATATTTGATGACGATATTATAAAATTTCATAGTCCGTGCATTTACCCCTCGATTCGTTCGGGGTGTGCAAAGATAGGGCTATGGCCGCCGCACATCAAAATTTATCATCATTGACCTCGAGCCAGTACCCGTCGGGGTCTTGGAGGTAGATTTGCAGCACCTTATCCGGCCGCACCTGGGGGGTCTTGTTCTTCTGGGACCAGTCTCCGTACTTTACTCCCGCCGCATCCAGGTGTTTCGTAAAGGCCGCCATCGAAGGGACGCTGAAAGCAAGGTGGATATTGATGTCATGCGGAACATCCTCCTTCGCTCCGCTGACGACGTGCAGTTGCCCATGACCTCCCAGTGCGAACCAGACGTGCTTGCCGTCATGGAAAGGCTCCGCGATGCGTTTCAGCTCCATCACCTTCTCATAGAAATTCGCCGACCGGTCAAGGTCCGTTACAAAGATGGTTTGATGGCTGAAATGGGGGCCCTGTGCCCTGGCCGAGAATGTCAGCAGCGCCGCCGCCGCAACCGCCGCCAAATGCCGGCCTAATCCCGGCAGTATCAATCGATTCATGGAAATTCGTTTTGTTGTGCGGTCAAAGTAAGGAATATCCCCAAGCTAAAAAAAAATGCCTTATTTTTGCGACCCTTGCTCGCGATTTCGGCGTGCCGCGTTGGCCGCCGGTCCCGATGATGCAGGCCGGTCCCGTAGTTCAATGGATAGAATAGAAGTTTCCTAAACTTTTGATACAGGTTCGATTCCTGTCGGGACTACACTCGTTTCAACCCGCTGCAACTCAAGGGGTTTTGTTTCGCTAAGTATTAATCGCCATCACCAGGCACATCTTCATCTTTACGATAGTCGATATCCCTTTCCTCATCTTCCCATTGTTTATATTTCCTTTTCAATGCTTCTGACATCTGTTCAATCAAGTCACTGTTACCGCTGATCAGTTTAAGCGTATTGAAATCGAGTCCATTGGGCAGGCTCGGGTTGAAGGCCTGCTTCAAAAATTCAAACAGCTTTTGTTCGGTCATCGGTTCACCGGTATCAGGATCGACCGGCCTGACCTTCACTCCGAATATTTCGACCAACTGCACAAAATCCGCAGGGCTACCGGTGAATTTCAATTCATCCGGTGGCACATCAGTAATTTGCAGAGCTTCCAACTCAATCTCCAAATGATCACGCAGCATTTCATACGCTCTGAATTTGGCGAACATAAAATCTAATCCCGTGGAAAAATCTTTTGGCCCGTAATAATAAACCGGATCAACTTCGATAGGTAAATCACGGAAGTTAAAACGATCTTTCACATTTCTCACGAAAAAGATGATATCACTTCCGTCCAGCTTTTCCTTGTAATAATCATATAAAACATTATTGCGCGTAAAGAATCCATCTATTTTAACCAGCTCATTCACCAGGTATCGCGTTGCCTTGTCAATGCTGCTGTTCGGTCTGTATATCTCTTTGTTATGCACTTCGCACATAAAGATGAGCTGCGCCATAACCGCGGGCTTGATGTGTTTGAAAAAGTGAATTTCTTCAGTGCGCTTTGCAAAGGGATATCTTATCATAGCCTGATATAACCGCTCAAGGCATTGCTGCAAATAGGGCACTGACGCTTGCGACCAATGTTCCGGGTCCGGCTTGTCTAATCTGATCTTCAATAGCTGCTCCGTTATTTCCTGGAGCAATTCGTCACCGATTTTTTTGAGTTCTTCCATAATGATAATGTAACCGTCAGGGTATACGAAAGCCTTTTTTGTGCTGGCTATAAATATACCCAGGTTGAATGCAGGGAGACTGCAGTGAAATGGTTGACGGTAGCAATCACAATGTTGGAATTGTTAAGCGTGTAAATCCCTTCACTTGACTAATGACCGATAAGATAAGAAATAGCGAAGTGCAAAGTAAAACAACGTTATTAAGCCTTCCTGTCTTCCTCGTCCGATAGACCTGATGTGAAAAGAAATGTAGTCCCTATGACAAGAAACAAATTACTGCTTCCGCCTCAATCTCACCGCGGAGCTCTTTTTCAAATCTCCCTCGAATCCTACCTCGTAACGGTCGGAGCCGTCTTCAATAATTAGCAAACCTGAATTCGGCGGAATGGTGCCGAGGTTTTCTGCATAGATCACCAGTTGCAGAGAATCACCCGAACCGGGCGGGATTTTTATGACTTTTCGATAGGCCTGTTCCTCAAGGCGCTGTTTTGGAATGATCACTTCCCCATTCAACACCACACTTACCGTGTCTCCATCAACAATGCCATTATCATACAATACCAAGGTAAGGCTGTCGGATTTGAAATCGATCGTACGAATGACTTCTGTTTTTCGTGACGAAATCTCCGCTGCGGGCGCAATGATTTTTGGAACAGTGGGAATGGCAGCTGGAGTGGCAATAGTATTATTGGTCGCTCGTTGCCGCACTTTAACGGCTGTCAAATCTTTCACGGGATTTGCCGCCTCCACAGATGCCCCTGTTCCGGCCGCCGGCGGGGTTTCTTTCTCGGGCACAGCTGAGGCTTCTTTCGCGGGCTCAACAGGGGCCTCTTTCCTCGCCACCGCCGGGTCCCCGCTTTCGACCACCGAAGAGGGCCCTTTTTCGGCTACTGCCACTATCGGGTTTTCTTTTATAGCCACAGTAGGACTCGAAAACACAAGGGTATTTGACAATTTCAACGTGTCGAGTTTTCCAATCAACCTTGTCTGGGCCTGGCGATTTTGCTTTTGAAGCGTGATGGTTCCTGTGGCAAGATCCTCGTCACCCTTCCGCAGGTCCCGCGTTCGGGTGTGAAAGGCGCCGCTCAAAACCATTGTGGTATCCACCATCTTAACGGAGAATTCACAAAATGTTTTGATGCTGCGGGACCGGGTCTCAAAATTATTGTAGATCACTTTATCATCCGAAATAGTAAAAGTGCTGTCCTTGCGAATGAGGTTAATTTTCTTGACGGCTACTTTTTCAGCCCCTTTATACTGAAAGGTGATCATCGAATAACCGGTCATATCCTGGTTGATTGCCAGCTCAAATGGCATTTGTGTTTCGGAGGTGGCGATGGTTCCCACCCAAATTCCCGAAAGATCCTGGGAAAAGAGCTGCAAGGGCAGTAAAAACAACACAAGAATTGCTTTCATCGTCGCGGGGATATTGGTTTCTTTCATAGTCAACGATAAATCAATGTATTAATTGTTTGGGGTGACAGGCTTGGCCGATTTTTGCAATTTTACCCGGTCCCAAAGCAACAAACGAGGTTTCCCAGCCGACTTTGCCCCGAAAAGCCCCATAAACCTTCCATTGTAAAAAAAACTACTGCGATGCTCAAAAACTATCTGCGGATCGCCTGGCGCAACCTGGCAAAGAACCGACTCCATTCCTTTATCGATATGACCACATCGCCCAGGTGATGACGAACACAGTACAAAGTTTGAAAACAGACTGACTATTTGACCTTTTGGCATTCAATATATTTCCCATTCTCATGGATGATGATCTTTGCAATGCCGCCTTTATCGTCCTTTACGAACGTAATGTCCGTGTCTGAGGTTTTTGGGAAAAATACATTTTCAGTATCGGGGTAGATATCGATAGTGGGACCATCCCCTGATCGTGCCCTCAATTGAAGACCTTGCTTGGAGACGGTGAATAACCCTCCCGGTCTTAATATATATTGCCCCGACTCTTCAACGGTGATCCGATATTGTCCAACATAAGATTCTAAAACATTATTGGCGATGATCCTTTTTTTCAAGGTCATGAACGGCTTGTAGTAATCCTTCCACCTATAAACACTGGCAACGCTGTTCTCTATTTCGTTGATGATCCGGAAATCGTCTGTGTTTGTCATTATTATAACACCGTTGCCACCATCAAAACTTCCACAGTAGCGGGCAACGAAACCTTCGTCCTTACCATTATGACTAAAATATTTTTCGCCTCCTTTACTATCAATAAATGCGCCCAGTGCAGCGGACTTGTCGATATAAGGAGTTAGCATGAGCCTGGTATATTCTGCGGTAAGCACTTTGTTCGATTGGCCCTGCAGGGATAATTGCATTTCAATCACGTATTTCGCCAGGTCGGTGGGATTCGTCCAAAAACCTGCAGCTGCCTGTTCGGGATAAATATGATATTTTCCCTTCACTTCTTTGCCATCGTCATAATAGGCAGTAGCCAGTATCTTTTGATTCTCCGCGGAAGGCGGCTGACGGTAACTACTATTGTTCATGCCCATCGGTTGCAACACGTTATCGCGCATATAATCAGCATAAGACTGATTCGATACGTCTTGCACGATCATCTGGGAGATCATCGTTCCACCGCCGGAATATTCCGATCTGAGCGAAGGCTCAAAGGCAGAGCGGACCGCAGCCGTATTGGCCGGTTTGATACCGTCTAAAACCTGCTGCAAAGACGGTATGGGTTCCCCCTTTTCATATCCGGGAAACCCATGAACGGTCAACCCCGCGGTATGGCTTAAAAGATTGGCGATTGTAATTTTCTTTCCATGCGACAGGGAATCGTAAGGGAATTTCCATGATTTGAGATAGCCATTGATGTCCCTGTATAAATTCAATTTTCCCTCCTGCGCCAGCCTCAAAACGCCCACGGCGTTTAAGGATTTGCTGATGGAACCTGCCTGAAAAAGTGTTGCCGGTGTTACAGGGCGCTGTTCCGCACTATCTGCCCAACCAAAACCGCGTGCCCATTCCATCTTAAAGTTTCTGATCAATGCGATGGAAACCCCATTGACATGATAAAATTTCATTCTCTCCTCCAAAGTCCACTCCGGCTCACCTTCCACCTCAATATTCGATCTGAGATTCCTAATGACGAGTTGGATTTTTTTCTCTATACTATCCGTGTACTTGTTTTGCTGTGCAAACAAAGCCGGTGAGATAGCCAGGAAAAATAATAGAAGGGCGGGTATTATTTTTTTCATTTCGATGGGTTTTGAAGAACATCTTACTGCACCTCGATCGGCGCGATCCATCGGAATGAACCCCATTCGAGCACGAGTTTGCCATGACGGTCATCACCGGGAAGAATAGCGATCGTAAACTCCTCCACGGGGGCAGTGGCAACCTCACTGATCATCCTTGCTCTCCCCAGGTCCTGGGAAGGAGTGTACTCCGTACCCCATTCCCCGGTCCGCTTGCTCACGATCAAATCGACACCAGTCGTATGCGGCGCGGTAAACAACGTATACTTGCCCGCAGGGACCAGCATCCCGCCAAGCTTTATCGGGGTCGAGGTCGTAAACGACGTAGCCGCATTGGCCCCTGTTCTCCATACACGGTCGTAAGGGATCACATCGCCCAGCAGCGTTCGTCCCCTCAACAGCGGCCTGCTGTATTCGACCGTGAATATAGCTTTGCCGATTTGCGCCCGGAGAGAATCCTGAACGCTTAGCGATCTTACGCTGCCACCTTCCGCTTCTTTTTCCTCGAAACGGCCGGCAATACCTTTTATATCCGGGGCTGCAGCCAATTGCTTTACCTCCACTTTGTAGGTAGTCCGGGCGCCCGAATAGCTGAGCATATTGTAGCCGGAATCCATGGTAGCCTCGCCGGTTCCGGAAAGCCAGTCATGCGTGACCTCTGCCTTTCCGTTCCCAAGAGGGGTTACAGTGGCTTCGCCCAAGGGGAACCGGTCAAATTCCCGGTCAATATAAAACTGCCTCATCGGCACGTGACTGCCCGCCGCGAGCTTTGATGCCGCCGACCGCTTCGCCGCCGCGGCAAAGTACAGCTCATAGAGACTATACATTTGCGGGACATGTGCCACTATAATGGCGCCACCCGTTGGAAAATCCCGAATAACCGTACCGGTACTATCCGTTTTCGAAAGGTGCACCTTGTTATTAGCGACATCGGCAACTACTTTCCGATCCCGCTGACCGGAGGGTTCACTGGGAGTATGAATATCCATTGCAAGGTGTCGTATACTGCCGTCGTCGTCAAGGTTGACCACGGTATGGCGGATGCGCACTCGGGGAAAACGGTCCACTTCATCGCTTGTTAAAGTATTGCCCTGGCGGGTTATATTCTCTATCGAGATCGTATCGTGACCAAGCATCGTAAGAAAGCCATATTGCTTTACCGGTGGCGTTTTACAGGAAAACAGCACACCCGATGCAAAAATAAAAAAGATCGCAGTCGGCTTAGTGGGATAACCTTGCATTTTGGGATGTATTCCTTGTTAAACTACTGAAATATTTTATAATTTTCTGCAAATTCCCAGCGCTTGGGACCTCCTTTTTTTCATAGCGGCTACTATGATCTGGCTTCCCTGGGAACCGTAAGTTTCCAGTCGGTGAAAGCCGCTTTGGCCAACCCGGTGAAAAGCCTTCGGTCGGAGTAACGTCAGACCTTGGGTCTGGCGGTAAAAAGGCCACGATAACAGGACCGGTAGCCAAGGCCCAGCAACAGATTAGGCACCAAAAGCAGAACACCCATCAGCCAGCCGGAAGGCACCAGCAGGGTGTGGAAAAGAAATACGTTGACACTGATAGGGAAAAGGACGACGGCGAAAAAGGGAGCGTACCAATTGGACAGCAAAGAGAGTCCCCCCGCGATTTGAATGACTTTTTGCATGGGATAAAAATAACCGGCAGCCAGGAGGCCTGCCTTAAAAACCCCTGCTGCCCCGGGATGCTGCGGCGGCTGATAGGGGATAAAACGCAGAAAATAATCGAGGCCGAACACCAGGTAGAGAAACCCAAGGAGCAGGCGGGAGACGAGTACCGTAATCTTCATAAGAAAATCATTATATTGACGATTGTCATGACAAATTACGGATTGTTTTGCGACATCGTCTTTTGGGCCCCCAGTCTGTAATTGATTTCGATCCCAGGTAAGACGCTTTGAAATTTAACATCGAAGGCCACCGTATTGTTTGTCAGATAAGCTTTCTTTCTTTTGCCCGCTTTGCCTACTTTGTATCTCCAAAAAATCTGGAAAATAATGGTCAAGTACGTACTTCGTTTTGCGGAGATCGACAAAACAAAGTTGATGATCGCTGGAGGAAAGGGCGCCAACCTGGGCGAGCTATGCAAGATCGATGGGATACAGGTACCGGAAGGTATTTGCATCACGACCGAAGCGTACAAAGCAATTACCGGATGCGATCGGCAACTCAACGGCCTGCTGGAAGATCTGGCCCGGCTACAATCAGAGGACAGGGAAAAAGTCAAATCAATCAGCGCAAAGATCCGCGCGATCATCGGGGAAACCCCCATTCCCGCGCAGATAGCGGAAGCGATCAAAGCCGGTCTCTCAGAGTTTAAAGAGGATGACGCCTTTGCGATACGATCCAGCGCCACAGCCGAAGACCTGCCCACTGCATCTTTTGCAGGTCAGCAGGATACCTGGTTGAACATCATAGGAAGGGATGCGATCCTAAAACATATCAGTAAATGCTGGGCATCCTTGTTTACCGGGCGGGCTGTCACCTATCGTCATCAAAACGCCATCGACCATCGCAAGGTCTTGCTGGCTGTAGTGATCCAGAAAATGGTCTTTGCGGAGGCTGCGGGTATCTTGTTCACGGCCGATCCCGTCACGTCCAACCGAAAGGTGCTCTCCATCGATGCCGGCTTCGGGCTGGGCGAGGCACTTGTCTCAGGACTGGTGAATCCGGACATCTATAAGGTGCGTGACGGCAAGATCATCAATAAGAAGATCCAACAAAACAGGCAGGTGCTGACGGACGGGCAAATTGCACAGCTTGAACGAATCGGAAGAAAGATCGAAAAACATTTCGGGTATCCCCAGGACATCGAATGGTGCCTGGTGGATGACCAATGTTACATCGTCCAAAGCCGGCCGATCACTACGTTATATCCCGTTCCGGAAGAAGCCGATGATGAAAATCACGTTTACGTATCGGTCGGCCATCAGCAAATGATGACCGACCCCGTAAAGCCACTGGGGATCTCCTTTCGGCAGCTCACAGCGTCTCGTTCCATGAAGACGGCCGGCGGAAGATGGTTTGTTGATGTCACGCCGGAATTGACGTCACCTGCGAAGAGACATATGCTCGTGGAAGTCCTTGGAAAATCCGATCCGCTGATCAAAGGCGCGCTCACGACCATCCTCGATCGGGAAGGTTTTATAAGATTGGAAGCAGCAAGCGTCGAAGAAAGAGACAACAAAGGAAATCCATCCCCGGATTTCCAGACGCTGAAAGATTATGACCCGGCCATCGTTGCAACCCTGATCAGACGCAGTCAGACCTCGATCGACGACCTAAAGCAAAAGATCCGGACAAAAGCCGGGACCGGCCTGATGGATTTTATCCTCGAAGACATCCGGATGTTAAAGAAGAACATGTCCGATCCGCAGAGCTTTGGCGTCTTCATGACCGCCATGAACGCCTCGTCATGGATCAACGACAAAATGAAGGAGTGGTTAGGTGAAAAGAACGCGGCGGATGCGTTGACGCAATCCGTACCCAACAATATTACTTCGGAAATGGGATTGGACCTCTTGGATGTTGCGGATGTGATCCGTCCCTATCCGGAGGTAGTCACTTATTTGCAAAACGTTACAGAGGATGGTTTTCTGGATCAGTTGGCCAAATTCAACGGCGGACAGGAAGCCCGGCAAGCGATCCTGAATTACCTGGACAAGTACGGCATGCGATGCACCGGCGAGATCGATATCACAAGACCCCGATGGAGCGAGAGGCCAACGACACTTTTACCGATGATCCTTAACAATGTCAAAAGTTGTGAGCGGGGGGCAGCCCATCTGAGATTTGAACAGGGACGACAGGAAGCGTTAAAAAAAGAAAAAGACCTGATCGAAAAATTGAAACAGCTGCCGGATGGAGAACAAAAGGCTGCGGAGACAAAGCGCATGATCGGCCTGCTCCGGAATCTCATTGGATATCGCGAATACCCCAAATACGACATCGTCAGCCGCTACTTCGTCTATAAACAGGCTTTGTTGAAAGAGGCGGCACGCCTTGTGCAGACGAGAGTCCTTCAGGAGAAAGAGGATATATACTACCTTAGTTTTGAAGAGCTGCGTGATGTAATAGGTGCTAACTACGTAGACTATCCGATGATCGATAAGCGGAAGGAGGAATTCCGATCCTATGGGCGCTTGACTCCCCCGCGGGTAATGACCTCTGAAGGCGAGATCCTCTCCGGTCGCTACAATGGCGAACATCTGCCGGCTGGCGCGATCCCGGGCCTGCCTGTTTCCTCCGGGATCGTCGAAGGGCGGGCAAGGGTCGTCCTGAACATCGAAGACGCGGACCTGGAAGAAGGAGATATCCTGGTCACACCCTTTACCGATCCCAGCTGGACCCCTTTGTTCATCTCGATAAAAGGCCTGGTCACTGAAGTCGGCGGACAGATGACACATGGCGCCGTTATCGCCCGGGAATATGGTTTGCCGGCGGTAGTCGGCGTCGAGAATGCCAGTCGATTGGTCAAAGACGGCCAGAGGATCCGGGTGAATGGGACGGACGGATATATTGAATTACTAAGCTGATTCGTAGGAGCAGTAAAATATCGGGCAAGAGAAAATTATCCTATTTTCACGCTCCAAGCAACAACCGCAACCAATTAAGTGAAAAAGGCCATTATCATTGGAGCCGGGCCCGCCGGTCTAACGGCGGCCTACGAATTACTGACAAGGACGGACATAAAGCCGATCATCCTGGAAAAGACCGGGGATATCGGCGGGATATCCAAGACAGTGAACTACAAGGGCAACCGCATCGACATCGGCGGACATCGGTTTTTTTCCAAGTCGGACAGGGTCATGGAATGGTGGTTGCGATTCATTCCGCTGGAGCCGGGAACGGAGGGGGAAGTAAACATTCGCTACCAAAACCGCTCCCATACGCTGAATGCCGGCCAGGGCGTTCGCGCGACACCCGTCGACAAAGACAAGGTGATGTTGCTGCGCCGCCGTTTGTCACGAATTTACTTTCTGCGCCGATTCTTTAATTACCCGCTCAAGCTTTCTGTCAGCACTCTTCGCAAACTGGGGCTCTCGCGGACCATCGGTATTGCTTTCTCCTACACAATGGCCCGGCTATTCCCGCGCCGAAAAGAAAGAACGCTCGAGGATTTCATGATCAATCGTTTTGGCAAAACCCTGTACAAGACATTCTTCAAGGACTATACCGAGAAGGTGTGGGGGGTCAGCTGCCGAGAGATATCGGCGGAGTGGGGCGCCCAGAGGATCAAAGGAGTGTCGGTCAGCAAGGCGGTTGCTCACGCGCTGAGAAAGCGGAAAAACATGGACCTGGCCCAAAAAGATGTCGAGACCAGCCAGATCGAACGGTTCCTTTATCCAAAGTTGGGGCCGGGGCAGCTCTGGGAGGAGGTGGCCCGCCAGGTTGAAAGCCTGGGAGGAACCATCGTCTTCCATCAAAACCTCGCAGGCATAGCCAACGGCAAAGACCGGGTAACGGCTGTCCGATCTGTCGACACCCGGACAGGAGAAATACAAAGCTGGGAAGGCGATTACTTCTTTTCTTCCATGCCCGTCAACGAACTCATCGCCGGGATGGAAGGGGACGTGCCCTCCGAGGTGAAACAGGTGGCTGCCGGTCTGCAGTACAGGGATTTCATCACCGTAGGTCTGCTGCTAAAGCAGTTCACCGTTGCGGACAAGGCGGCGGGCGGTCATCGGAAGCTTAGCCTCGAGGATACCTGGATCTATATCCAGGAAAAGGACGTGGGGGTAGGCAGGCTGCAGATCTTTAACAACTGGAGTCCCTATTTGGTAAAAGATGCCGGCACCAGCTGGATCGGAATGGAATACTTCTGTAAAAAAGGCGATGGTTTCTGGGAGCAATCCGATGCCGCTATCAAGGAAACGGCGATCGGCGAATTGGAGAAGATCGGGCTTGCCCGCAAGGAAGACCTGCTGGACGCCACGCTTATTCGCATGGAGAAGACCTACCCGGCCTATTTCGGCACCTATGACCGGTTTGAGGTCATCCGGAACTTTGTCGATGGACTCGACAATCTTTATCTCGTCGGCCGCAACGGGATGCACAAATACAATAATGCCGATCATTCTATGCTGACGGCCATGGTGGCGGTGGATAATATCGTTGCAGGCGTGACCGACAAATCGAACATCTGGTCGATCAATACCGAGCAGGATTATCACGAAGGATCAAAATAAAGGACTGGCTCATTTCAACACCCCAAGATCCGCCTTTAACCCCGTCATCGTCTCCAGCGAGCCGGCAAAATCCTGCTTCATAGCATCCGGCATGAACCGGATCCGGGCCATCCCATGATTGGCGCCCGGCACCACGAACCGCTTCGCATGAACATCAGGACCCAGCTCTTGTCTGCACGCCGTCCAGGTATCACGGCCACCGTAGATATAAAGGATATTATTTCCGCTCCTCGCCAGCCAGTCCGTCACTTTTTTCTCGAACTCCGGATCATATGCCCTGCGGGGAACGCTTGCCGGCAACACGGCCGCGAAAGGATTCTCCCCGTTAAGCCGGTGCAGGTAGTTGCGAAAAGGCGCCAGGTTGTATTTATAGTATCCCGTCTGATAGGTCATATAGGAATGCGGGAGATAAGGCTCGACGCCCTCCTCGTCCGAGAATTCCCCGAGACCGCCGCCAAGCACCTCCAACATGTGCCGTAAATAGTCGTTCAGCCTCTCATTCGTCGGGATATCCTTCGGGGCAATATCGCTGACCTGCCAGAAAGAGAAAGGATATTCCATTACCGCGTACTCATAGGCGACATCCATCCCGCCTACCGCCGTATAATGCAGTGCCCGAGAGGACGACGGAATATGCGCCAGCGCCTCGCTCTCGTGCTGCAACAGGAATACCTGCACGTTCTTTAACCGGGCCGAATACACCGGTCCGCCGGCCGTATCCAGGAAAGCATAGATGCGTTTGTCCTCTATGTCATTGGGCATTGGCGCGACGTAAGCCACCGTCGCATCCACATCTTCCGGGAAGAAATACCGGTAGGTAAGCGCAGTCTCGCCGCCCCTGCTGATACCGGTGCTGATCCATTTGTTGGTATACAGCGTCCGGAACACCTGGTTGATATGGTGGAGATCGGCTGTGGCCTGCTCGAAGTTCAGGTACTCCCATTGCAGGGAATCGGGCCGCGATTTGTTGAAATACCTGAACTCGACATCCAGGTCGTTGCAGTCAAAGATCTTTTCGAGCTCGTTGCCATTGTTGCGACCGGTATATCCCTCGGTCTCCATGATCATCGGCCGGGCAAATCCCCGGTGGATTAGGTGCAGCTGCTGATAAAAACTTCCTTTTGCGGGATTGGAATGATCTATCGGTTGCAGAATGGCTAACTGGTATTCGACATGGCGCGGCGACCCCTCGAACGTCTTGTTGATGACCCGGACATCGGGTAAATGTGCAAGGGCGCTGTCCACCGCCGCGTCTTCCTTCTGGGCAAGAGCCGTTCCAAAGCAAAGAGTTAAACCAATGACAAGCGAACAATACCTATACAGCCGCATGCTCCGAAGTTTTTGAGTATTCATCGATCAACCGGCGCTGGATCTCCGCCGGAACCGCGGCATATTCCTGGAATTTCATCCGGAATTTCGCCCGTCCCTGGGTAAGGCTGCGGAGCGAGGAATAATAGTCGTGCATCTCCGCCAGTGGCACCCGCGCCGTGATCCGGTTGAAATGTCCCTCTGTGCTCATCCCTTCCAGGATGGCGCGACGCGTTTGCAGATCGCTGATAATGCCGCCGGTCTGCTCGTCGGGGCAGGACACCGTCACGATATAGATCGGTTCCAGGATCTGCGGATCGGCCTGTTTGAAAGCCGACTTAAACGCCATCATCCCAGCGATCTTAAAAGAGATATCGTTGGAATCCACGGGGTGCATCTTCCCGTCGTAGACGATCACCCGCACGTCGCGAACATGCGACCCGGTAAGGGGGCCTTCCTGCATCTTTTCCATCACTCCCTTCAGAATGGAAGGCAGGAACCGTTGATCGATCGCACCCCCGACGACGCAGTTGAGGAAGACAAGCTTCCCGCCCCAGTCCAGGTGGAATTCTTCCCGCCCGCGGACCGTCAGTCCCTGCGGATCGGGCATCCCTTCGAACCAGGGCTCTACCTGCATATAGACCTCGCCGAACTGACCGGCGCCGCCCGACTGCTTCTTGTGCCGGTAGCTGGATTGAACGGGTTTGCGGATCGTCTCCCGGTAGGGTATGCGTGGCCGGCTGAAGCTGGCCCGCAGGTTTTTGGAGAAATGCTCCAGCTTCCACTTGATCACCGACAGGTGAAGTTCGCCCTGGCAATGGATGATCGTTTGCTTGAGCTCCTGCGAGGTCTCCAGCAGTACCGTCGGGTCTTCTTCCCGAACCTGGTGGATGGCGCCCGCCAGCTTCTCTTCCTCGCCTTTCTGCGCTGATTCTATGGCGATGCTCATGAGCGGAGACGGGAATTCGATCGGTTCCAGCTCGAAGTTCTCGCCCCAGGCATGAAGGGTATTGTTGACATGTGTATGTTTCAGCTTGATCGTCGCGCCGATATCGCCCGCCGATAGCTCATTGACGGGAATGCGTTTTCCGCCCTCGACGACGAAGAGTTGGTTGATCTTCTCCGTACTTCCGTTCGATTCATTCACCAGCTCCATCCCCGGCCGGATCCGGCCCGAATAGACCTTGAAAAAGGACATCTCCCCGATATGCGCCTCCGAAAGGGTCTTGTAGACAAAAATGCAGGGCGGCCCATCGGGATCACAGGGAAGCGCGGTCCCCGAAAGGGTTCGCTGCGCCGGCATTTCAGCCGGACCGGGGCAGACCGCATCGATAAATCCCATGATCCGTCCGCTGCCCATATTCCTTTTGGCGGAGATACAGAACAATGGAAAAAGCTCATGCCGGATCATCGCATTCTTCAGACCTTGGGTCATCTCATTCTCATCCAGGTCTCCATTGTCGAAATATCGCTCCATCAGTGCTTCATCGGTGCCGGCGATCGCCTCGATCAGCTCCCGGTGAAGCCGGTCCGCCCGCTCCCTTTCTTCCGCCGGGATCGGCAGCTTCTCCGGCCGGCCGCCTTCCGTGGGAAACCGGTAGACGGTCATCCGCAGCACATCAACGATCATATTGAACCCAAGACCCTGATTCAACGGATACTGCACGACGACGACATTGTTGCCGAAATGCTCCCGGGCTTCGGCGACGGTACCTTCGAAGTCGGCCTTGTCCTGATCGAGCTTGTTCACCGCGATCAGGATCGGCGTTCGCAGCCGCTCCGTATACTCCCAGGCGAGATCGGCGCCTACTTCCACTCCAAAATTGGCATTTAGTAACAGGATGCCAGTGTCGGCAACGCGAAGCGCCGACAGAACATCCCCTGCGAAATCGTCATAACCTGGAGTATCCAGGATATTGATCTTGTAGCCCCGCCATTCCGTATAAAGCAGTTTGGAAAAAATGGAGTTGCCCCGCTGTTGTTCTAATTCATAAAAATCGCTGACTGTGTTTCTTTCTTCGATAGTGCCTCTTCTGGTGGTGAGTCCTGCTTCGTAAAGCATACATTCTGACAGGGTGGTCTTGCCGCAGCCGGCATGACCCAACAAGACTATATTCTTGACGTGAGAGGTGTCAAAACTAGTCATGGCAAATGTATTTCAACTTAAGTTACGGAAAAGACCGCACCCGTCAAAATGCGGTATCAGGGGCAGTTGTCCGCCACCAGCTTCCCATCCGTTTGCCCAGCCCCAGCAGGTGCGCGGGATTCGGCGTGATCGCCTTCAGGAGCAACCCGACAGGCAGAAGTTTTCTCTTTTGAGTATGTTTTATTTATTGGTCAGCCAAACTCTTTTCAACCAGGCCCGCACCGGCAGATCGTACAGTCTGTATGCCGCCCAGGCAAGAAGAATGAATAAGACGAACAGCCCGCATGCCACGGGCAGGACCTGGGCTGCAGACGGCTTTTTCTCGCCGATCCAGGCAGTATAAATATAGATGAACGGATAGTGGGTGATATAAATAGGGTAGGATATCTCCCCCGAGAATCGGCAAACCTTTCCAAGCCATCCGCTTACCGTACCCCCCGCGCCCATGGAGACCAGTACCGGGAAGGCAAAGATGATGCAGAGCGCCTCGTAGATGCCGGTGTACCTGCCCGTGGGCATAAAGAACAACACGATCAATAAAAGGGAACATACCGCATAAGCCGATGGCATCCGGATCAGCCTTCCGGTGCGATAGAGCAGGAGGCCGGCGAAAAATGGATAGGTCATGCGGACCACCGCTATCCAAAAAGTATCATAACCCCATCCCGTACCCAGGTCGCCATGCCAGCAGGAGGTGATCGTCAGCGCAATGGCGCCGATCGTAATGATCACCCAAAGGACTGCTTTTGTCATCTTCCGGCCAAAAAGCGCATACACGAAGTTGGCGATGTATTCCTGCAGCAGCGACCAGCAGGGACCATCCAGTGAATGGGTCTCGCCCCAGCCCCGGATATCCGGCGAGGGCAGAAGGGTGAAGCTGATAACCATCGTCAGCAATAGCTTGTAAATATCGATATGCCGCGCCGATGCCGTATAGGGATCGTATAAGAACCCGATGGTTCCGATAATAACGCCGAGGATAACCAGTGGGTGTAACCGCGTCAGCCGGATCTTGAAGAATTCCTTGATGGTCATCCGGCCCCATCGGTCATCATAAGCATATCCCACGACAAACCCCGAAAGGAGATAAAAGAAATCAACCGCCAGGTATCCATGGCGCATGGGATGATTGGCGGTGATGCCGCCATAATACGCTTCGAACAAATGATAGATGACAACAAGGATCGCGGCGGTACCGCGTAACCCATCCAGGATCGGGTAGTGGGGCTTCATGCAGTCAGGTAGTTTTCCCTAAGGTAGGGGTTTTACTTTATCCTCACGCGCAGGACAAGATCATCGGCCGTGATATAAAGCACATCTTTTGTTTCATTAAAGGCACAATTTGAGGTCGGCCGGCGGTATATCCGGATCAGTCCCAGCAATTTTCCTTCGGGAGAAAGGATGTTGACGCCATCCGGGCCGGTGGCGAACAGGTTCCCATGTTTGTCGATCTTGAACCCATCAGCGCCTTGCTTGACCGTGGCGCGGGCCTTTAACGCGGCCCCTTCCAATAGGACTCCGCCGCTACCGATACCCCCCGCGGTATCCAGGTGAAAGGCATACCAACGCGTATGCAGGTCATCGCTACTGCCTACGTATAAGGTTTTCTCGTCCGGAGATAGGGCGATGCCATTCGGCCGGGAAATGCTATCGATCAGCAGGCTTAGCTTGCCGTCATTGCCGATCCGGTAGACCCCTTCGAAACTCAGCTCGCGGGTAGGGTCGTTCTCGTGTTTTGGAAGGCCGTAGATAGGATCGGTAAAGTAGATGTTGTCCTTGCTGTCAGCGATGAGATCATTGGGACTGTTGAATTTCTTACCCTTGTAATCGGCCGCGAGAACCGTAAAAGAGGCCTTGGGTGAATCGAGAGCGGCGTTGAGCCTCACCACCTGCCGGTTGCCCGACTGGCAAAGCAACAGCCTGCCCTCGCGATCCAGCGCAAGCCCGTTGGACCCATTCTCGCCATCCCGGAAAGCAGTGTCCGTATAGCCCGAAGGCTCCAGGTACAACATCGGAGTGTCTGCGCCATTCCATCGGTAGATGCGGTTCTCCCTCACGGCGGAGAACAACAGCATTTTTTTGGCCGGGACCCAGACAGGTCCTTCGGACCATTTGTAATGTCTGCCGATAACCTCGATCGTGACCGTGCTGTCGATCAGCGCGGCCGCGGCAGGGTCATAGAGTTCAACCTTTCCGATGAGGGTGTCGGTCGTTGGAGTCTTCGGTACCTCGTTGCTGCACCCGCTGCCGGCCGCCAGGCAAGCGATGACGGCAGGGAGTAAGACTTTGTTCATAACGAGAAAGGTACTACTTCCCCCGCAATGCCGCGCACAAAAGGTCGATCTCTTCTTCCGTATTGTAATAGTGCACGGAAGCCCGCAGGACCGACACCAGGTGTTTTTTGTTCATATACAGCAGCGTCGAACCGGCCCGGCCGATGGATACGTTGATCTTCCGTTCGGACAGTTCCTTCTTTACCTGTGCGCAATCCTTGCCGGCCACCGAAAAGGTAACGATCCCGCAGAGCATATCTCCGCGATCATGAACGGTCACCCCGGGTATTTCCACCAGCTTTTGACGCAACAGGCCGGAAAGGAATTGGATCCGCTGCCAGATCCGGTCCACGCCAACTTCGAGGGCATAGTCGATCGCCTTTCCAAGACCCAGCATAAGAGCCCGGTTCTTTTCGAACAATTCAAAACGCCGGGCATCCGGCCTCAGTACAAAATCCGTTTCGGTAACTGTCGCAGCCGAATGATCATCCATGAACAGCACCCGCAATTGCTCTCTGACCTCCTTGCGTACATACAGAAAACCTGTTCCTCTCGGCCCCCGAAGATATTTCCGGCCGGTTGCGGATAAAAAATCGCATTTTATGTCGGCTACGTCGATGGGTAGCTGACCGGCGGCCTGGCAGCCGTCCACCAGGTAAAGGATACCGTGTCGGCGGGCGATTGCCCCGATCGCAGCCACGGGCAGAACATTACCCGCCGTAGACGGGATAAAGGTGATTGCTATAAGCCGTGTTGCGGGAGAAATGGCCGCTTCCAGCGCCGCCAGCGGGAAATTTCCCCCGGCATCGTTTGGGATCACCTTTATATCGATGCCGCGGCTCTTCTTCAGGTTGAGAAAGCCGATCAGGTTGCTGACATATTCCATCTCCGAAGTGATCACTTCATCTCCCGGCTTGAAGTCGATGCCATTAAAGGCCAGGTGCCAGCCCGTACTGGCATTCTCTACAATGGTGACCTCCTCGACCGAGGCGTTGATCAGTTTCGCGATCGAGACATAGACGTTCTCGAGCTGTTGCTGACTGGCGGCTTCCAGCTCATATCCCCCGGTAACGGCCTCTTTTCGCAAATAGGCAGTGACGGTGTCGACGACGACATCCGGTGGAAAGGACGTCCCCGCGTTGTTAAAATGGGTCCTTTCGGCTGTGCCCGCCGTTGCGGCGCGTAAGGCTTCTATCTCCTTTGCTTCCATTCTTTAAATTTAAGAACAAAGTAAACGCTTGTCTGTATAGTAAAACAGAGGCAGAATTGTTATTTTTGACTGGATCAGATGCTATGCGCCTGCAAAGATTCCACCCGGCCAACGCCCTGCAGCCTTTTATCAGGGAGTTCGTCCTTATCGAAACGGACGAAGCCACCGATAGTTTGGTCATCCCTGACACCTCCCTGGCGATGTCCCTGCGATACCGCGGCCTGATAATGAGGGCGGAAGAGACCCTGCCGGGTATCGTCATCTCCGGTCTCCGCAGATCGGTACGGCAGTTCGCCTACGCGCCGCAAACCGCCAATTTCCTCATCATCTTCAAAGAAGGCGGCATCTCCGGCTTCACCCGGATGCCCGCGAACGAATACTTCGACCAGTCCGTTTCCGCGGAGAACCTCTTTCTACGCCAGGACCTCGAGAGGCTGCAGGAACAAATGGCTGAAGCAGACACCGACTCGGAACGCGTGCGCCGGGCAGAAGCCTTTTTGCTGGGCCACCTCGTCAATCCAGAGCAGGACGCCCTCATCAGTAACGCGGTCCGGCTGATCCGTCAGCACAATGGGATCATCCGTATCGACAAGCTGGCCTCCTCCCTTTACCTGAGCAAGGACCCGTTCGAAAAGCGGTTTCGGCGGCTTGTCGGCTCGACCCCCAAACAATACGCTTCCATTATCCGGCTTCGGGGGCTGATCCAGAACTTCCCCTCTTACTCCTCTCTGACCGAAGCCTCCTATGAGGCAGGTTATTTTGATCAGTCTCACTTCATCAAAGACTTCCGGCTGTTCACCGGCCGTTCGCCGAAAGAATTCTTCCAGTCCTCCCGCTTCTGGTAGATCAATGCTTTTTTACAATTTCCCGGGGTAAGGGCAAAATAACTTTACAAAAAACAAATGAAACCGTCTGCCATTTGCCTGGCGCTGGCCCTGGGCCTAACGCCCGGCCTTTTCCGGGCACAAAAGAACATTCAAAATGCTACAATGGAGGTAACTATGTCAAACAATGAAAAGAACAAAGAAGCAGTCCGTCTGCTGTTCGAAGAAGTATTCAACAAAGGAAGGATGGAACGATTGAAGGACCTTGTCGCCGAAGACTACACGGGCGCACGCGGCGAGAAAGGCATCGGCCCGTTGCAGGACCAGATCAAGGGGCTGCGCACCGCCTTCCCCGATATCCACTATCGGCTCGAGGACATGGTTAGCGCAGATGATAAGGTTACCGTGCGCTGGACCTGGAAGGGAACGCATATGGGCCCATTCAGAAACTACCCGGCAACGGGGAAGTCGATCACGAACGAAGGGATGGCCATCTATGACTGCCGGGATGGTAAGGTCAAAGGGGTGCATATTCAAACCGATCAGCTGGGCTTCCTGCAACAACTGGGAGTAGTTCCCGTTAACCCCGGCGCCGCAGCTTCCGCCGAGGCTCCGAGGTTCATCGATAAGTTCTTCATTCCCGCCGCAGGGATCGCCGAATTCCACGAACGAATGAGGGTCAACCGCGACTTCCTGCGCACCCTGCCGGGCTTTATAAAGGACGTGGCCTATGAGCATCCCGATGACAAAGGCAACCTGATTTGCATCACCGTCGCCGAATGGGCGAGTATGGATGCCCTCAATAAGGCAAAAGAAGCCGTACAGGCCGAATACAAAAAGGAAGGCTTCAACCCGGCGGAGATGTTCCAGCGGCTGAATATCTCGATGGATCGGGGAATCTACTCGGAGGTGAGAAATTAACGGGAGTCGTCGGGCGACCGAAGGCGAAAGACCCGTCGGATAAATTCCCGGAAGCTTTCCACCCGGCTTTGCTGAGCCAGCTGGCGGTGACGTTGTTGCTTCATTTGCCGGATCGTTTCGTCCGGAATAGGCAGACCCCTCTCCGCCAGCAGCTCCCGGGCGAGGACATAGTCGAAATGACCCCATTCATCCGGTTTCGCAACAATGTCCAGCAGTTCGATATCCGTAAACGAGAGCAGGTAATAATTAGGGTCCACGTCCTGCAGCTGGTGTTCATAATACTCTTCCAACACCTCATGGGCCCGGTCGAGATCCGTCGCCCGTACTTTTAAGTGAATATTCGGTTCGACGGTATTCTTAAAAAAGCCGGGTTCCAACAACGGTTCCACTTTTTCGACATGACAAACGATATGCTGCGCCTTGAGCTTGTCGGCGATAGCCGACGCGAGCCCCGGGTCATTGAACGTTTGGAAGGTCTTGAAGCTGGCCATAGGAAGTCAGAAGATCAGTGGGAAAAATTTAGCTGATAAATACCCGACCATAACTTTCCCGTGACATAGATCTTATCATTGTCCCGGTCGTAGGCGATTCCGTTGAGGACGTCTCCGCCGGGATTTTTTACGTGTTCTGCGTCGACGAGGGAGGTCAGATCGATCTTCGCTACCACTTTCCCCGTGCCCGGATCGATCTTGACGATATAATTCTGGAGATATCGATTGGCGTAAAGATAGCCGTTGATATATTCCAGCTCGTTCAGACTATCGAGGGCCACGCCGTTCTGTGTCACCGCCAGGGTTTTGACGGGCTGATAGGTGGTTGGATCCAGCCAGGTCAGCGTACTTGTGCCGTCGCTCATGATCAGCGAATTCGAATCCGTCGTCAAAGCCCATCCTTCAGTGTTCCGATACCGGAAGCTGTCCACCCGTTTGTAAGTGAGTGCATCGTAAATAAAGCAGGTCTGGTTCTTATAGGTCAGCTGGTAGAGCCTGTTCCGGAAAAAGGCGATGCCTTCGCCAAAATACCGTTTCTTATCCAGCTCTACCTTCTTGTCGATCTTACCCGTGTTCATATTCAGGATGCCTACCATGCTTCGCTGCGTCTCGGGATCGTCGGGGTTTGCACCGCTGCTTTCGAACAATTGGTGATCGTGAAAGAGCAACCCTTCTGTGTACGATGTCGTATCATGCTTGAACACCGAGCCGACGCTGAAATCGAGGGTGGGCACCGGGGCCGTCACTGGGGTAGGTTCTGTCGGCCGGCTTTCCTGATGGCTGCCGCAAGCCGCGAGTAGGAGAAGGGGCAGGTATCTAACTTTCATAATGATGTGTAAAGCAATTTAGTGATTTTGCCCTACCTTCGGCCTCGCCATTGACCCAATCATCCCGAAATGGTCATGGTTTGTTCTTGATTATCAGTATATTGCCCGGTTATTAGAATGTTAATGTTTCAGCACATTGCAGCAAAAGAACTAGTTTGCCGGTCCTAAAGATCACACACAACAGATACGTATGAAGAAATTATTGATCTGTATTTTATGTCTTGCATCTCTTGAGGGTTTTTCTCAGCTCCGTGTTGGCGTCCAGGGTTCTTTCAGCGCGCTCACCTATTGGCAGAACAATCGCTATGAGGGCCTTGACGCGGCGGAGTTCACCATGGCAAAGAATGGCTGGCAGGCCGGGATCTTTGCTGAGTACGACTTAGGCTATTCCGGACTCGTGCTCCAACCGGCGCTTATGTTTGCGACAACCGGCGCGCACCTGGGGCAGTCAAAAGGTTTTGTCAATCAGGGTTCTTTCGTAACCGGCTATTCCGATACAAAATTGGACGTCAACACGGTCCGCCTCCCTGTCAATCTGCTGTATACCTACCGCATCAATACCAAATGGAAGGTCTTCGCGGGTCTCGGCCCCTTTATCGCCAAGAACCTCTCGGGTACGGAAAAGGGCTACTACAAGGGCTACGATAACTCGACCAATAATTATGTTCCGGGTCAGTATCCCATCAACAACAAGGTCCATATTTCGGACGACTTCTCTAATAACACGTTGGGAAAAAGCAACGTCTCCTCCCTTGACGCCGGAATGGACATCTTGATGGGCGTTCAATGGAAAAAGTTGCAGATCTCGGCAAACTGGACGCGTGGATTCATCCGGCAGTATCACACCACCTATGTGAACATGGGCAACGAGGACTGGAATTTCACAGTTGGTTATATTCTGTTCGGCCACGAGCGGAAACCGAGATTATAGAATCCCTTGCACAACGCCCCGGTGCTAAATTAACAGTGACGGAGCCTTGCCAAATTCTTTTTTGAAAGCGAAGGAGAAATGCGAGAGGTCTTCGAATCCGACCTCGAGATAGACATCCGATGGCTTCCGTTTCTTTTCCTTGATCAGATAATAGGCCTGGGCCAGGCGCTTTTGTTGCAACCACTTGCCCGGAGAAGTATGAAAGATCTTCTCGAAGTCGCGCTTGAACGTGGCCAGGCTGCGGCCCGTGAGATAGGCAAACCGTTTCATCTCGACATTAAATGTGTAGTGTTGGCTCATGAACCCTTCGAGATCGATCTTGCCCGGTTCGCTGAAGTCGAAAAGCAGGTTTTTTGCGGCGGGGCTGAGACGAAGGATCAGGAGCACGGCCTCTTTTGCCTTCAGCTGAACCAGCGAATCGTCGCATGAGCCCTCGTCCATCGACATGTATGGCGTCAATGAATCCACGAAACTTTTGGCAAAGGCGTCGGGTTTCAGCTGGACAATGCCTTCTCCTTGCCAGGGTCCCGAAGCCTGGAGTCCGTCTTCCAGGCTGAACTTCCGCAACAGGTCCTGGTAAAGATGGAGGCTGATCGATTTAAAGGCGCCACCGGTATCCGGTGGGATCTTGGTAGCCTTCGCGAGCTGATTCCGGCGTACCAATACAATATCACCCTGGTGATAGGTCACATGCCGGTTGCCCAAATAAAAATCAAGACTTCCCTGGAGGATGAAGGTCAGCGCATGGTCATGGACAAACTGTTCCTGTACGCGGCTGGCCGCGGAATAGCAGGAATAGAATAGGTAATCTCCCTTTGCCGATGTTCCTTCTACATTCACCATTGAGCAAAGTTCGGGTATTTAGCGATAACCTTGCCTGACCGGGTCTTCCCTCGGTGAAGGGCTGGCCGCGGAGTGCGGGTGGCCGCTTAGTCGCGGGTCGTGTTTCGCAATGCCGACAGGTCCTGGATCAAGGGCACCCCCGAAGAGGTCTTTCGGAAAAAGGCTCCCGTGAGGACTCCGGGTGGAAAGCCGCAGTCGCCGCCGTTGGTCTGCGTGAAAACGTGCATGAGCTCCACACCGTTGGGTTTGAAAAAGAAGCGGAGCATACAGCTGGAGTCCTTCGAGACATAGGTGGCTGCGTCGTCCTCATAGCGCAGCGTGTCGAGCAGGGTCCCGGATTCATAACCGGGATATCCCTTGTCGATAAAGAAGCAAAGAGTCAGCAGTTCGTGGTGCAACAGTTTGACCCTTATTTCACCGGAATGGGTGACGACCTTGTTGTCGTGCACTTCTCCTTTCAGGGTATAGGTACCCGTGGGGTTGATAAATGTTTGGTTGTTGTCGGTGGAGAGGAGACCGGGCAGCAACAGCGAAAGGAATAGAGCCAGCTTCATAGCTTTCAATTTTAAAGATGGAGTAATGAAAGCTTTCCCATGCTGTCCTTTGGCAATAGCCCAAGAGGCCACTCTGAAATTACTAAATAAAAAAATAGTTTCACGGAAATTTGGCGCGAACCGGAAATTATTACCATCTTTGCACTGTTAAAGAAATCTAAAGATGCAAAACATGCGCAAACATATTGAAACACTGAATCGGTTTAGTCCCATAGAGGATTATACCGTTCGCGGGGCATGTTTTGCTATAGAGTAACGTATAGTCAAAGCTTATAAATACAAGCCCCGCAAGCACTTGCGGGGCTTTTTTGTGTCCTTATGCATAAAACGATCATTCACGGGCTGGACTGGCGGCGGAATTTCCGCAGGGGCGGGTCACGTCCATACAAGAGACCTTGGATAGGTTGGTGGGTGTCCAAATAATTGGACACGCAGCAAGCAAAGCCCGGTCTCGCCAGCCCGGGCTTTTTTTATGGTTCGTTGGTGTAACGGTAACATCCCAGATTGTCGATCTGGCGCCACGGGTTCGACTCCCGTACGAACCGCGGATGTTGTCTCTAGCTTAACCGGTAAAGTGCCTCACTGTGAATGAGGAAATCAGGGTTCGATTCCCGGGGACAACCGGCAAATAAGAGAGATGGCCCATAGCTCAATGGCTGAGTATCGCACTTTTAATGCGAGGGTTCCGGGTTCGACTCCCGGTGGGCCAACAAAAGAACGGCGCTCTGGCAGAGATGGTTCTACTGCATCGGTTTGAAGGACCGACAATCGAGGTTCGATTCCTCGGGGCGCCGCCAAAAAGAACAGCCATGGAACAAAAACAGCACTGGCAGAAACCCGACGGCACCCGGATCAAAGCCCCCATCGAGGATGAGATCCGCTCCGTCCTGGTCAAGGAAAAAAGGCAGGGCGACACGCTCAAGGTATGCATCGGCACCGATAGCCAGGTGAAAGGCGCTTGCACGCAGTTCGCCACGGTGATCGTGTTCTTGCGGAAAGGCAAGGGTGGATTCATGTACGTCCTCCCGGAAACGACTCGCAGGAAGCTGAGCATCAAGGAGAGGATGTTGATGGAAGTCGCTAAAAGTATCGAAGTTGCGTACTCCCTCAGCCGGCTTTTCACCTTGTACGATGTCGACATGGAGATCCATGCCGACATCAACACCAATCCACAGTTCAAAAGCAACGACGCGCTGCGGGAGGCAATGGGGTATATCCACGGAATGGGATTCTCCTTCCGGGCCAAACCGCATGCCTTCGCCAGCTCGAGCTGCGCAAATAAAATGGTTCAATAAAAAAGAATAACAATGGACAATTTATATTCTCAACGGGTGATCAACGCCGGCAGCTTGTTCAGCAATCACTTTTTGGACGCGAAGATGCTTTATCTGTATTGCTTCAATCAGTTGCCAAGCGTGAGTTTTATCCGTGGTCTCGACGCGGAGAAGGCTCTCGCCGCCTTTAAGGAGAAATTCAGTCATCGCATCGCCCGGATTCATCAATATCAGTGGTATAAGGACAAGCGAAAGGAATATCAGTTCAACCGGACATTGGTGGTCATGGATAACGAGTCGGTCGTTCTGTTCGAAAGCAACTACTGTGAGATCTGGCACAACGGGACTCAACAGGAATTTATCGGTGAAGCGACGGAGACCGTTTACCGGTTCAGGGAGAGGAACAGACGCGAACCGCTGGAAATCAACCTAATCGTTGCCGTCAACAGCAGGCTTGATCTGAAACCTATGGAGATCAAGCGCACCAAGCTGGACCTGGAACTCTTCTACAACGAAGATTTCCTCGAGGTCGACCAATTGATCCGCAAGCGCCTCGGAAAGAAAAAGGACAAGGGCATCGTCCTGCTGCACGGCCTGCCGGGCACAGGAAAGACGACCTACCTGCGGTACCTGATCAGCAAGATCAAGAAGCGGGTGCTTTTCCTTGCGCCTTCCCTCGCAGGTGATCTGATGAACCCGGATTTCATCGAGCTGCTGGTCGACAACCCGGACACCGTGCTGATCATCGAAGACGCCGAGAACGTCATCATGGACAGAAAGCGCAACGCCGGTTCCTCGGTCTCCAACCTGCTGAATATCTCGGACGGCCTGCTGGCGGACTTCCTGAATATCCAGGTGGTCTGTACGTTCAACAACTCGCTGACGCTGATCGATGAGGCACTGATGAGAAAGGGACGGCTGATCGCGAAGTACGAATTCAGCAAGTTGTCGGTCGGCAAATCCCAACGCCTGAGCGATCATTTGGGATTCAAGACGGTCATCAATAAGCCGATGACCGTCGCCGAGATCACCAACCAGCACGAGAAGCAGCATGCTGCGCCCCGGATGGAGGTGGTCGGGTTCAGGCGCCATCACGTGGAGACGCCGCCGGTATTGGCGTAATAAAAGCCAGTCGCGAAAAAGGCTGATCGGATAATAAAGAGATTCCCGCAAGGGAGAAACGAGGTATATCGTTTCGGCCAGGGTCTCATAAAGCCCGGCAGTGCAGGGGCAATAGCCTTCTGTATCCTGCAGCCCGGAACATATTCCACCAACCAAGGGGTTGTGGGTTCGAATCCCATACCGACTCGTATCGGTTAGCTCAACGGTAGAGCACTGCACTGATAACGCAGAGGAAGGAAGTCCGCCGCTTCCCAAAAAATGGCGAAAAGACAAAAGCCGGGACCACCGGCCGGCCAGGGGAACCCGTACGGCCATATAGTACGCGGTTTCCAACAGCACTTCGATGGCTGCTTTGCAGACGCAAACGGGAAGGGCCCTCCCCAACCGTCTCCGCAACCATCGATGGGCCGGTGCAACCGGCTTTATTAAAAAAACAGAAAAAAAAGAAAATATGAAAAGGGTAGTGATCAACACCTACCACGTCGGATTGGTGTTTAAGAACGGGGTCTACCGGCGGACGCTTACCGAAGGCACCCACTGGATCGGTCTTACCGAGTTCGTAAAGATCTACGATCGGACCAGGCCTTTTAATCCGCCCGTCGTACTCAATATCCTGTTAAAGGATGAAAAACTCCGGAACGAGCTTCACGTCGTGGAGGTAATGGAAAATGAGATCGCTCTGCACTACGAGAACGGCCTGTTGAAAGAAGTTCTTACCACCGGTCGGTACACTTTCTGGAAAGGGATCGTCGACTACGGGTTCGTAAAAGCCGATACCGGCAAGATCGCGATCACCGAGAACATCGACCGGGCAACCCTGACGGGTAAGCTGGTCGCGGGCTATATCCGGACCGCCAGCGTGGAGCCTTATGAAAAGGCGGTGCTGTTCGTGGATGGTAAATACGAAAGGATCCTCGAAAGCGGTTTTTACTGCTGGTGGAAGAATAACATCGCGATCTTCGTCGGCAAGGTCGATACGCGGTTGCAGCAGGCAGAGCTCAACGGGCAGGAGATCCTGACGCGGGATAAGGCCTCCCTTCGGATCAACGCCTGGGCCCGGTACCAGGTGGTAGATATTGAAAAGGCGCTTCTGCGCAACAAGGAATACGAACGGCAGCTGTATGTCGCCTTCCAGCTCGCACTTCGGGAATACGTTACGGGGCTCAACTTCGACGAGCTGCTCGAGAAGAAGGAGGCCGTTGTAAATTACGTGCTGGAAAAGGTTGCGACCGAGGCCGATACCCTCGGGGTAAAGGTCGCAGGTTTTGGTATCCGGGATATCGTCCTGCCGGGTGATGTCAAGGAGATCATGAACCAGGTCCTTGTCGCGGAGAAAAAGGCGCAGGCCAATATCATCCTGCGGCGGGAAGAGACCGCCAGCACCCGGAGCCTGCTGAATACGGCAAAGCTGTTGGAAGACAACCCAACCTTGCTTAAATTGAAGGAGCTGGAATACGTTGAAAAGATAGCCGAAAAGATCACCGCTATCAGCGTGAACGGCAATGGAGTATTGATCGATCAGCTGAAGCAGATCTTCGTCGGCGGAAAATAACAAACAATGGCAAAATTAAAATTGAGAGGAAAAGATATCCGCGCGCTGGGCTATCCGGAAGGACCGGTGATCAGCATCGCGATGAATATCATGGAAAAAGAATACAAGTTCGAAAAGGAGGAAGTCGTTATGAATTTGCTGAGAGAGGTCCTCGCGGCCCCCGTGGAATATGCAAACGATGCGGTATTGGGGCTCATCGCGCAACAGTTGTTGCCGAAGCAAAGTCCGGAAGGCGCCGAGGTCTCCCTGAATCAAACGGGAGTCGCTTTTACTGTCTTCGGCGGTCAGAATATCGAGCAGTCGGCCATGAACCAGATGTACCAGGCGGCGAAGCTGCCCGTGGCGGTAGCCGGGGCGCTGATGCCCGATGCGCATGCCGGTTATGGCCTGCCGATCGGCGGCGTACTGGCGACGGAGAACGCGGTCATCCCTTATGGCGTTGGAGTTGACATCGGCTGCCGGATGTGTCTTTCGGTGTTCGATATCGACCCGAAGGAACTGATCCAAAAGGAGCAATACTTCATAAGGGAGCTGAAAGAGGCTACCTTGTTCGGTGGTGGACGCCAGTTCCAGCAGAGCAGCGAACACGAGGTCCTCGACCGTGCCGAGTTCGACGAGATCCCCCTCCTGAAAGGCCTGCAGGGCCGGGCTGCCCGGCAGCTGGGCTCTTCGGGTTCGGGAAACCATTTCGTCGAATGGGGAACCGTGGAGATCGATGAAGCCGACCCGGTATTGGGTCTCAAACCCGGTATCTACCTGGGCCTGCTGTCGCACTCCGGATCGAGGGCCCTTGGCGCGGCTATTGCCAACCACTATACACGCGTCGCCAGGCAAAAGCGGCGTCTTCCCGGTGAAGCGAACAACCTGGCATGGCTGGGACTCGACGAAGCCGAAGGGATCGAATACTGGATGGCGATGAACCTGGCCGGTGACTATGCATCCGCCTGCCATCATATCATCCATGCGAAGCTCGCGACCCAGCTGGGCCGGAAGCCTATCGGCCGCGTGGAGAACCACCACAACTTCGCGTGGAAGGAGCAAGTGGAGGGTGTGGAACGGATCGTCCACCGGAAAGGAGCGACACCCGCTGGAAAGGACGTGCTGGGAATCATCCCCGGATCGATGACCGCGCCGGGATATATCGTCAAAGGCCGGGGTGAGACAGCCTCCCTTTCTTCGGCGGCCCACGGTGCGGGTCGAAAGATGAGCCGTACCGCGGCGATGAATTCGATCACGCACGAGCTGCTGAAAGAGACGCTCGAAAAACATGGAGTGAAGCTGATGGGCGGCGGACTCGATGAGGCGCCCCAGGCGTACAAGAACATCGGGGAAGTCATGCAGTCGCAGCAGGACCTGGTGGACATCGTCGGGCGATTCACCCCGAAGATCGTCCGGATGGATGGCTAAGGGTGACCAGCCCTCACGGGCAACACAGCCTTGCGGGCCTCCGTCGTATCCAACAGATCGAGGATCGCCTTTTCGATGCGGTCCTTTTCCGCAAAAGCAATCAAATGCCCTCTTCCCGGGATCATCCGGATATCCAGGAAGGGGGCATTTTTCAAATGTTGCCGGGCAAAGCCGGCATTCGTCGTATCCACAAGCCCGTCCTTTTCGCCCTGTAAATAGATAACCGGAACATGGATCCGGCCCCAGAGTGGCAGCATCTTCGTCAGCTCTTCCTTGTGATGTATTTTCTCCTGATTGGCGGTTTGCAGCATCCGCGGGACAAACCAATGGACCGCAGGATTCTCGACCGGATAGGTAAACCAGAAGATCTTCTCCAGCCCCGGCCCGATCGGCGGCGCCACCAGCACAAGACCGTCCACCAGCTGGGGGTAGTCCATCGCCAGCCGGCAGGCGATCGGCCCGCCATACGAGACTCCAACGAGGACGACCGGATGGCTCGCCTTACGAAGACTGTCCAGGATCAGGTGAATGACGGCTGCCTGGTCGGCAATCGACGGCATCGGATCGGCCAGCCCGCTGTACCCATACCCCGGCCGGTCCACCGCATACATCGTAGCCCTCGACAGCAACACACTGTCGGCGAGGTAGCTTTTCCAATAACTGAGGGAACTGGGCGCGCCATGTATAAAAAGAACGGAGGCCTGCTTGTTGTCCCCCACCGTTAGATACCGGATCTTCCGGCCCTTCGCGTGATAATAAGCGATTTTGGGTTCGAGGTGGCGGTCGTGGAACCAGGAGGTCAGCTCCCGATCATCCATCCGGAACTGCACCAGCCTGTCAAACACAAGAAGCAGGATGACGATAAATATAAGCAATCCTACTACTGTCCGGAGTATGATCCGGCCGAATCGTGCCACCATACGATACAAATAACGGTTAGTTCCTATCCTGCCTTAAAATTAGGCAAAAAACGGGCCCGGCTGCCTTATTTTCTGGCTATATTATAGATGGGTATTTGCGGCGTGAATGACTGGTTGCTCTCCGGCCGGGCGTAAAGCGTCCGCACCACATCCATCCCTTTGACCACCTTCCCAAAGGCGGCGTAGCCCTGGCCATCGGGATTATTCTCGCCGCCAAAATCAAATCCCGGTTGCTTGCCCACGCAGATGAAGAACTCCGTAGTGCCGCTCCCCGGCTTGTCCCGGGCCAGCGAAATGACGCCGTCGGTATGCTGGATATGGGTTTGATTGGTCGGCTCATGAGGCACGCCCCGAAGGCTGACGGCCTTGTTGTGGTTGGTCTTCCAGATGCCGCCCTGGATCAGGTTGGACATGGGCGACCCCGTTGTCTGGTTGTCCTCATTCAGCACCCGGTAAAAAGATGCATTCTTATAAAACCCCGAATCGACATAGGAAAGAAAGGCGCCCGCGGTCTTCGGCGCCTGCCGCAGGTATAACTCGATCTCGATGTCGCCGGCCGGAGTCTGGATAACGACATGCGGAAGGTTCGGGTCGGAGGAGTGGCAGGCCATCACCAAACATACCGGTAAGAGATACAACAGGCTTCTTTTCATGACTGAGATTGAATGCCACAATTTACCGTAATATTGTCTATGCGTTTCGATCTTCCTTTCCTGCATACGGTCTTTATCGGGTTTCTCTCCCTCTTCCCGGCTGTCAATCCCGTCGGCTCCGCCTTTATCATCGATCCCCTCCTCGGCGATCTTACCTTCCCGGAAAGGAAGCGTGCGGCAAAAAGGATCGCCCTCTATTGTTTTGCCATTTGTATCGTCTCCGCCCTGATCGGCAGCTGGATCATGCGGCTATTCGGTATCTCCATTCCCATCGTACAGCTCGCCGGGGGCGTACTCATCTGCCGCATGGGCTGGCAACTGCTCAACACCGACCAGGTGAAGGGAGAAAAAGAGACCGCTCAGCCGGTCAGGCGACCGGGGGATATCGACAGCCTCCTTTTCTATCCTATTTCGTTTCCCATGTCCACCGGCGCGGGCACGATCTCCGTCATCCTGACCCTTGCCACCCATGAAGATGAAACGGACATCCTCAACCATGTCCTCAGTCTCGCCGCCCTTTTCGTGGCCATCCTGGTTATCTGCGTGCTGATCTACATCTGCTACGCCAATACGGCCCGGCTTATTCAACGCCTGGGACCCCGCGGGGAACAGATCGTCAACCGCCTAAGCGCCTTTCTCGTCTTCTGCATCGGCATGCAGATCGCCTGGGGCGGCATCCGCACACTGTTCAAGCTCTAAGCGCGTCCCGGCCGCGCCGGAAAGGCCGTTACAAGCAGTCTTTGATCTCCGCCAGGGTGTCCAAAAACACCTTGTCCTCCCGCAGATCGCTCCGCCAGGCAAGACCCCGCTCGATCAGATCGATCTCGCGTACCAGCGTCGACCCCTCCCCGCCGGCGTCACGCCCCAGGATGAACACCGTATCGGAAATGGCCACCGCCGTCGCGATGTCATGCGACACGATGATCAGCGTCTTCAGCTCGTCGGAAAGAGAGACTTGCAACAGCAGCTCCGTCACCTTTTCGAGCACACAGATATCCAGACCTGAAAAGGGTTCATCCAGCAGGAGAAAATTGCTTCCCTTCAGTAACTGCTGGATAATGCTGACCCGCTGCTGCTGCCCGCCGGAGAGCTGGCCGGGGTACTGCTGCAACACATCGGCAATGTCAAACCGGTTCGCATACTCGCGGATCGCCTCCTCTTGCTTCCCCGCCAACGCCGGGTTGCGGCGCGCCGCCAGCAAGAGCGACTGTTTTACGGTCCGCCATCCGAACTGATAATAGTTCTGAAAGATAACGCCCATATCCCCGGCCTGTACCGGCCGCTCCCGCCATACTTCGATCACTCCATTCCCCACCTCAGCCGGTTTCCGCTCGCGCAGCGTAATACTCCCCGCCGTCGGCTTTTGCAGGCCCGACAACAGCCGGAACAGCTGGGTCTTACCCATACCGCTGCGTCCCACCAACGAGACTACCTGTCCCTGCCGGATGCCCGGGCGGACGATGTCGCGAATAGAAAAATGGACGTCACGAAGGATGCATTTTTCACCGTAGCAAAGGGAAACTCCCTTCGCCTGTAACAATACTTCTTTCTTGATATAGGATGTCATAAATTAGATTTTTGTATAAGCAAACAACCATCGCCTCAGCTGTCCTAACCCATAATCGAAGCAGAGCCCCAGTCCGAAGATCAGCGCCTGCAACGCCAGCACGTGAGACAGATCGTTGTACTTATTGTATTTGATCAAAAGGGTTCCGATCCCGCCTTCGCTCATGTTGAGTCCCTCCACCATCGTGATCATCATCCACGCGATGGCGAAGTTCTGTCGGACGACCTCGAACACCTGGTCGGCCTTGCCGATGACGATCACTTCATACAGCGTTTCCCAGCGGCCATAGCCGAGGGTCTGGCAGAGCTCGAACTCCTGCGCCGGCGTACGGAGGATCACCGTTAAGAACGAAGTAGTGAAGAACGGCACGATGCCGAACACCAGCAACGACAGCTTCAGGGCGCCTCCATCCCTGGTCAGCAACGTGAAAATAAAGATCAGCCCCGTAAGGGTCAGATAACGGCACTTCACGATGAATTCGGCCGCCGGCCTGAAAAAGGGTAGCACCGAAAGATAGCTGAACAGCAGGGTCAACAGAAGCGAATAAGCCAGGGCCTTGAACGTAAGGATGAGGCTGGTCAGCAGGCTGTCATACAACAACCGGCCCGACAACAGGTTTCCCAGGGCTTCCAACACCCGCAGGGGACCAGGGATCAGTCCACCCGGACTGAGTTGCCATAGGACCAAAACAAAGAGCACTTGGACGACCACCATGAGGAGAACTGCAGATTTGCTTAGGATTGAAAAGGGTTTAAACATGATTAGAAATTTAATAGTGGGGGACCTCGCGGTCCCCCGTTTGCAAAGCATTCATGATTGGCCTTCGGCCGATCGGCCCGTGGCCGATCAGTCACCAAGAACAATCTCCACGCGACGGTTGCGGCTTCGACCACTCTCGGTCGAATTGTCAGCAACGGGTTCAGAAGAACCAAACCCCCGCGTTTCAATACGGTCTTCCTTCAATCCCCTCCGTACCAGGTAGTCCTTGACAGCCGCCGCCCGCTTCTCGGACAAAGGCCCGTTCACCTCGTCGGAACCGTTATTGTCGGTATGACCGAACACGCCGATCTTCAAGCCTTCGGCAACGACGGCCGACTGGAAGATCTCATCCAGCATCTTGTACGATCCGGCGCGGATCACCGCGGAACCCGTCTCGAACTCGATACGGTAGGACTTCGACGAGACGGCCTCCGTTATCTCATTGGCATACTTCGTCTCGATCGCCTTACCTTCCAGCAGCTCGGGGTGATTGGAGATCACACTCAGCAGGAAGGACTTGTCCACGGCTTTTTCATAGGGCATAAAACTGGGCATCAGCGCGGGGTACATCTTCACCATCAGGTTACCGAAGGTGTTGTACACCGCCTTATAACGGTCCACCTTGTCCTCGCCAAGGCCATAGATATTGGCCATATCGGCGAGGTTGAAGACGGCCGAACCACCCAGATGCACTTTGAGGCCCTGTGCGTCCTGCTCTTCGACCCCGTTGAAGTACTTCAGCCAATAGGCGGCATTCTGTTCCTGGTAAACGGCAGCGCTTACTTCGGATGCAAATTTTCGCGCCTCGGTGAAGGACCTCACCTGGTCGCCCGCCTGGGCGAGGGCGATGATCATCTCCTCGATATCGGTGCGATGGTCATAGGCCCATTTGCGGATCGCGATCGTCTGTACCGGCATCTGCGACGCATACTGACGGGTATTCGCGATCGTCACCAGCCCACCTTTCTTCGTTGCGACATTGACGTCACCCGGCGTCCAGGTGGCAACCGCATCCACGCCGACCGTCGTATCACGGCCCGTGGTCCTGCCGTTGGCGATGATCTTCCTGCTCTCCGTATATCCCGTGATATACTTATTCGGCGCATCCAGGAAGTCGTTGGCGGCGATCAGGTTGATGGCCTCAGGATCATAGGTCGTCTCATCGGGGTTCACCTTGATCCCGTTATCACCGGCCCATTTCAGGAGGATGTTCACGTCCCCGTCCCGCAAGACCCCGGCCACGCAGTGACCGATGGCATTGTGCGCATCCTGTTTCCAGGAAGCGGGACCCATCACCTGGTCTTCGCCGAAGGATTTACCATGGGCGATCGGCAGGATGATCGGTTGGTACTCGGGACCCAGCGACTCCAGGCTTTTCGACAGCGAGGTCATAAAGGCGGGCATCCCGTCGCCCATAAAGGAGATGAGCACACCCGGGGTATTCGGGTTGTTCTTATACTCCCCGGCGAACTTCACCAGGTCGGCCATCTGCTTGTTGCAGTCGTCCTGTCGCAGATAGCTCACATCGAGATGCGCCTTGTCGAACAAGGAACCTTTGGTGGTCCGTACGCCACCGTTGGCGTACATCCCGGAGAACTGGGCGTTCCAGGCCATCCGCTCCCAGCTGATGCGGGTACCGCCGTTGATGGCCTCCGTGGCGGCAGGCAGTGGCAGCAGCACGGCTTTGTTATCCAACGAAGCCTCGGGAGCGTCGGGCAGGGCAACCTTGCCCACCTCTATGGCCTTCCCGGCCTCTTTCGGTCTTCCCTGGTACCATCTTACGCTAAGGACGCCACCCGTAACGACAATGGCGATGATCAATAATTTACCGGCGGGTTTCAATTTTACTGACATATAAGTGGATTTTAAGAGGTTAATTAATTAAGTCTTTATAGCGATCGGTCACATTCACATCCTTCAGGTGGCCTCTCTCAGCACCATCCTTCAGCGCCGATCCCGCGTAATGGAAGTCCTTGCCTAGATCGAACCTGTTGATCAGCTCGATCGCCTGCGCGGATTTCGCCTTGTCTTCCAGTACCTGGTCGTCCATGAACCGGGACGTCACGTCGATCGCCGACTTGATATGCCCGATCTTCTCGCCGATGCGCACTTTCAGCAGGGCCAGCGCCTTCTCGGCGTCCCTGTTCAGCTCGTCGTCGCCCTTGAAGGCCTTCATCGCACTGGTGACCGCGGACAAACCGGTGGTCACGGAGTAATACAGATCCTTCTTGGCCTCGAGATCCAACTTCGCGTCCTCGAGCATGATCCCACTTTCCTCATAGGCGGCGTCCGCAAACCGGATCAGCTTGTTCAGGTCCGCCACGATCGGCGTGACGTTGTCGATATACTCGCGACAACGCAGAACGTTGTTCGTGTACAGGTTGACCTGGCGTTGGTTGCCGCCTTCATTCTGCAGGATCTTCACCTTCTGGATATTCAGCTGAAGCTCTTTTTCCTTTTCGGTCAGCTTGTCCATCAGCTCGGACTGCTTGCCCTTCAGCCGGCCCGACTGTTTATACAGCGTGTCCCGGTCCTTATATCCCTGGTCGATCTTCGCCTGCAGGATATTGAAGGGATTCAGCTCGATGGCCAGCCCAATGGAATAGTTGGCGAGGAACTCCGACAGGTATTTCAGCGCCCGCCAGAACTTCCGGTTGGAGACGAGCATCAACAGGAATCCGCAGACGACGCCGCCGATCACCAGGTTGATAAGACTCCAGGTCACCGATATCAGCCAGGGCAGCACATAGGTGACAAACCCGTAGGCTAATCCCGCGACAAGAGACAGTCCGACAACCGCCGTGGCGATATTCTTCGGTTCGCTCCACCAGCCGGGACTTTGTTTCGTTTTTTGCATTAGCGTGTTCATGGTCATTGAGTATTTAAGAGTTAATGAATTGCTTTATTTTTTCTATGTCGGCCAGGATCTGCTGTTTGCGGCGTTCGCTCTCGGCGGTATAACCGCTGCTGCTGACGTCCAGCTTCTCCTTTGCCTCCGCGACCTCTTTTTGCAACGCGCCGATCTGCTGTTGCAGCTCGCCGATCTCCTTTGACAGGGCCTCGATCCGCCGGCTCTTTTCTTCGGCTTCGGTACTTCGGCGCCGGACCTTTTCCTGCATGGCAGTGTCCACGGTCTTTTGGAATTGATCCGCATCCGTCGTCAGCACGCGCAGGTATTCGTTGGCGGTGCTCAACAGCTTTTCCTTGTCGAGTCCCTGTACCTGCAAGCCGGCAAAGGCCGCGGCATACCTCGCCCGTTCATCGGCGATCGCCTGCATGGCGACGATCATCCGGGCGAATTCATAGTAATCCGGTCCCGGGATGTTCGTGTCGCTGAAGAGCTTGTCGAAATACCCGGCGAAGCGCTGGTCGCCGGCTGCCGGATTCACCGGCGTTGCAGCCGCTGTCGGTACCGGCGCTGCCGGAAGCGGCGCAGGCGCCTTTTCCTCTCCGACATCTACGAATGCAGAGAGGATCTTTTTGCCAATGTTGGCCATAGTGATTGTTTTAAATGGTTGTGAGTAATGACAAAGCGGTAACGAGCGCCTGATCCGGTCTTTCCTTTACGGGTCGCCGCGTCAGCTGACGATAGATGACAGCCAGGACAAGAGTGAGCACAATGATGGCCACTCCGATAATCTTTTTCATAATCGGTTAGTTAGATAGTATGTCGAAAAACGGGAAGAGATAGCCGCAGATCAGGGCTTCTTTATGAGGTTTCCTGTCGTCAACCCCGTGGAGTGTGTTTCATTTTCGTTGAAGCAAGCGCTTCGTTTGATTTGATGGAGTAAAGATACTAGCACGTTGCCCCTCGCCGGTAGTCGATCCGGGTCCATCGGTTGCTTTAGTTTCATAGACGGTCCTCCTCCTGTGAAGAGCGGCAACCTCGGTAGTTTCACCTATCACCGTTAGATTGTTACGCCGTTGCAAATGCGTATCTTCAGTGCACATAAACAATCATTTATGCAACACCTGACAATCGCCCTCCTTATTTGCATCACTGCTGCAGCCAATGCACAGGAAATCGCCCGCCAGATCCCGCTGTGGCCAAAAGGCGCTCCCGGATTCGAAAGCAAACGCAACGAACCCGAGGAAGCGAAAGACTATTGGGTAAAGAATATCCACAATCCCAGCATTACCGTCTATCTCCCGCCGAAGGAGAAGGCAACGGGAGCCGCCGTCGTCATCTTTCCCGGCGGCGGTCATCGCCTGCTGGTGTTCAATGCGGAAGGCCGGGACCCCGCGCGATACCTCAACAGTCTTGGGATCGCAGCATTTATCGTAAAATACCGGCTGTTCAGAGAAGACAGCAATTTATACAGTCTTGACCGCGAGGTAAAACAGGATGCGTATCGCGCGATGCGGCTGGTGCGCAGCCGCGCCGCCGAATGGCATATCGATCCCGACAGGGTCGGGACCCTTAGCTTTTCCGCCGGCGGTGAGGTCGCTAACATCATCGCCTATTCGCCCGGCAAAGGCGATCCGCAGGCGCCCGATCCGATCGACCGGCTCGACGGGAAACCGAATTTCCAGCTCCTCGTCTATCCCGGGCCGCTGGGTGTCCCCGACATCGTTCCCTCCGACGCACCGCCGGCATTTCTCATCGCTGCCAACGACGATCCCTGCTGCTCCACACCCGTGGTCACGATCCTCGAAAAATACCGGGCCGCTCATGCCTCCGTAGAAGCGCATATCCTTTCCGGTGGGAACCATGGATTTAATATGGGATACAGATCGAATTTGGCGGCCGTAAAGGCCTTTCCGCAAATGATGGCTAATTGGCTGACGGATATGGGGCTAACAAAGCGCAAACCGTAAAAGGCGGAGTCGGCGCCGGCCCAAAGCAAAAAAGGGCACCGCCGGCCCAAAACAAAAAGCCCCAGGTAAGAATACCCGGGGCGTACTAATCAAAGTGTTTTTAACCATTAAACCTTATCCTATGAAAAACCAAAAATACATCCCTTATTCGGCAATTCAAGAAATTGGTCTATTGGTTATTAATGCTTTAGGAACTTACTTTAAAAATACCTTGGTAAACCACTTAAAAACCTATTTTTTCCGGGCCACGGCCTTCTTCCCGGCCGGCGCCGCCGCATTGGCCGCGGCCTGCTGCTGAGCCAGCTCCTGCTCCTCGCTCAGGATCGAAGTTGCCTTCAACGGCATATCCATGATATCCGGGAAGATCAGGATCATATTGGTCACCGTATTGTAATTGACGTCGAATATTCGCCAGGTTTCACCTTCATCCCGGGACTGGGCGATCAGGTTGGTGACTAAGTGGAACTTCTTATCGTCCTTGTGAAAATAGCGGGAGAGCCGGATCACGCACTGCCACTGGTCATTCTTGGTTACCAGCGTCTCCAGCTGCAGGGAAGGCGCATCTTCCTCGATCGCGCTCATAGTAAAGCCGCGCATGGACAGGACATGGCCGATATAGCCGTCCTTGCCGCCATAGTATTTGATGACGCTTGCAGGGGCGAGATCGGCATAGGATTGCCAGTTCCCATAGCGATCGGTTTTTACAAGACTGTCGGCATACATCAAAGCTTTCTGGGAGATCCTGGCCGTATCCGGCTGTGCCTGGGTGACCATAGCGGTCAAAAGAAATAGCCCTCCGGAGAAGAGTTTTCGGATGTTCATGGGTATCGAATTTGGGAAACAAGATACGCATCCAGTACCATATAGTCAATATGTTAGCTTTTTTTAGTATTTTCACCACTGTTGTATAAATCACCGTTTTATCACTATGTCACAGAGAACCGATTTTGTTCATTCCGTAAAACCCGAGCCGCATCGGCTCCGTACCAAGCAAATCCTTCAGCAGCATCCGGAGATCAGAAAGCTTATCGGAAAGAATAAGTATACGTTCTTCGCTGTCCTGGGCCTCGTGCTGTTCCAGGTGGCCATGGCATGGCTGGTAAAAGACAGCGCCTGGTGGATCGTTCTCGGCGCAGCCTACCTGCTGGGCGCCTTTGCCGACCACTCTCTCTTCGTGATGATCCATGAGTGCGCGCACCACCTGCTTTTCAAAAGCCGCGCCGCCAACCGGCTCTCCGGCATCCTGGCCAATCTTCCCCAGCTGTTCCCCAGCTCCGTTTCCTTCGAAAGATATCATATAAAGCACCATTCCTTCCAGGGCGTTCATGAGCTTGACGCCGACCTGCCCAATCGCTGGGAGGCGAAGCTGATCAATAACTTTTTCATCGGGAAGATCATCTGGCTGTTGTTCTACCCCCTCTTCCAGGTGTTCCGCATCTCCCGGCTCCGCGAGATAAAGCCCTTCGACAAATGGGTGGCCATCAACTGGGGCGCCGAAGCCCTCTTCATCGCCGCTATCTGGTTCTTCCTCGGACCGAAGGCGATCATCTACCTGCTGGCCAGCTTTTTCTTCTCCGTCGGGTTGCATCCCCTCGGCGCCCGCTGGATCCAGGAACACTATCTTACGCATGATGAGATACAGGAGACCTTTAGCTACTATGGCGTGCTCAATGCAGTCGCGTTCAACGTAGGTTACCACAACGAACACCACGACTTTCCCTCCATTCCCTGGAACAAATTGCCCCAGATAAAAAAGACGGCCCCCGGTTATTACGACAGCCTCGTGTCGCATAAGTCCTGGACCGTTCTATTTTTCCGCTTCCTTTTCGACAAGGAGATCTCCCTCTACTCCCGCGTCGTACGCAAGGATAGAGGCAAGGTGGCGCTCACCGATGAGTCGAGACCGGATGCGGACCTCGTCGCACAAAGCGCGCACGCAAAGAGCGCGGTGGCTGTTGAAATCTAAATGAATACTCTTGTCCCGGAATTGAAATTTTCCCTGAACTCCTTCGGGGTGCAGGTCTTTTTCTTCTTGAAGATGCGGTTGAAATTGGAGATATTGTTGAATCCGCAGTGATAGGAGATCTCCGAAATGCTATGCGTCGTATCGATCAGCATCCTCGACGCATGTCCCAGCCTGATCTCGTTCAGGCTGTCGATAAAGGTGTTTCCCGTCCGTTTTTTGATAAATCGGCTGAAGCTCACTTCCGTCATGCTCACCAGCCGGGCTACCTCGCCCAGCGTGATCGGCTTGTCATAGTTGTTGTTCATGTATTCGAAGGCCTTCTCGATCCGCCGGCTGTTGTAAGTGAAATGCTGATTGGTAAAGGAGGCGTCCGACAGGGTCCGCATATTCTTCGAGATCGACAGGTCATGCAGGATTGACAGCAGCTCCAGCACCGAGTCGAACCCCTTCTTCTGGTTCAGCGAAAGGATGCGCGGCGCCAGGGTCAGGGCGGCTTCGCGGGAGAACAGGATGCCCTTCTGGCTCCGGTCCATCATGTTGCGGATAAAGCTAAGCTGATTGCGGCGAAGCATGCTTTCCTCAAAAAGATCCTTATGCCACTGGATCGTCACCTCCTGGATCTCCTCGCTCCTGCACTGATGCGTGAACCAGGCATGATAAAGATTGGGTCCCACCAGGACCAGCTCGACATCGTCGATCGTATCGATATGGTCGCCGACAATACGTCTGGCGCCTTTTGCATTGATTATCAGGTTTAACTCAAGTTCTTCATGATAGTGCAAGGGAAAGCTGAACTCTCTTTTGACGCGGGAGAATATGGTAAAGCAGTCATTTTGAGTCAGCGGGGTGATCTCACGGATAATATTCGCACTCATATAGCAACCGGGTTCGTTTGTAAGTTAACTAAAGATACGGGTTCTGGCCTGTCGAAAATGAACAAACACGGATAATAAAGTAGTACTCAGGCCGCTGAAAATGGGATAACTTGTCTTCCCATGAGACAGTTTTTTTTGTGGATTTGCTGCTTGCCCCTGGCCCTGAAAATCGACGCGCAGGACCTGCCTGTCGATAAAAAGGCGACAGCGGAGACGATCCATCTCTACCGGCACCTCAAAGGCCTGCCGCAAAAAGGCTTTCTCTTCGGCCATCAGGATGACCTCGCTTATGGGGTCGGCTGGAAATATGTGCCCGGCCGCAGCGATGTCCGGGATGTCACCGGCGACTATCCCGGGCTCTATGGTTGGGAGCTGGGTCGCACCGAGCTCGATCACCCCGTCAACCTCGACAGCGTGCCCTTTGATAAGATGCGGGAGTTCATCCGGTTAGCCTACCGGCGCGGTGGGGTGATAACCATCAGCTGGCATCTCAACAACCCGCTCACCGGCGGTACGGCCTGGCAGCCTGCACCCGGAACCGTCGCTTCCATTCTTCCGGGCGGCGAAAAGAACGCACTGTATAAAAGCTGGCTCGATAAGGTCGCGGTCTTTCTGCAAAGTCTGAAAGGCGATCAGGGTGAGAATATCCCGGTGATCCTCCGGCTTTTTCATGAATTGAACGGCAGCTGGTTCTGGTGGGGCGCCAATCATTGCACACCGGACGAGCTAAAACGGCTCTGGCGGTTTACCGTGTCGTATCTCCGGGATGAAAAGCAATTGCACAACCTGCTCTATGCTTACAATACCGACAATTTTGCCACACCCGAAGCCTGGCTCGAACGATATCCCGGCGATGATTGGGTTGACATCGCAGGTTTCGATACCTACCAGCGGAAAAGTAATGCGGAGTTTGCCCCAGCATTCGATACCATGCTCACGATGCTGGAGACCATCGCCGCGCAGCACGGCAAGATCCCCGCGCTGACGGAGTTTGGCTACAACGGGTTACCCGATAGCAGCTGGTGGACCGGGACCCTCCTGCCCGTGCTGGAGAAACACCGTCTTGCCTATATCATGGCCTGGCGCAATGCCGGTGACGAGGCCGGCGGTGATCATGAGTTCTATGTGCCGTTCGCCGGTCAGGCCTCCGCTCCCGACTTTGTCCGGTTTCACGCCTCACCCCGCGTCCTGTTCCAACAGGCGGCGACAAAGGAAAAGCTTTATCAATAATAAATGAAACTGCGATTACCGGATCTCGCCATCCTCGTTGCTTACCTGGTCACCATGGTGGTCATAGGTTGGGTCCTTCGTAAAAAGGCCCGTCAGAATAAGGTCAACTACCTGCTGGGAGGAAAGTCGCTGCCCTGGTATATGCTTGGCCTCAGCGACGCTTCCGATATGTTCGATATTTCGGGAACGATGTGGATGGTCAGCCTTTGTTTTGTTTATGGGTTGAAGAGCATTTGGATACCCTGGCTCTGGCCGGTGTTCAACCAGGTATTCCTGATGGTCTACCTGTCCCGCTGGCTCCGGCGTTCCAACGCCACCACCGGCGCAGAATGGCTCGCCACCCGCTTTGGCCACTCCGGACCTGGGATCCGGTCCTCGCACAATATTGTCGTCGCCTTCGCATTGCTGAGCTGTCTTGGATTTATGGCCTATGGATTTGTCGGCCTCGGGAAATTCATGCAGATCTTTATCCCCTGGGACAGCGTCAGGGACTATGTCCCTTTTCACGTGCCCATTCAATACGTCCCGCATTTTTATGGCATCGTCTTTACCCTCTTCGCAACGTTCTATTCGGTCCTCGGCGGCATGCACAGCATCGTGCTGGGAGATGTCATTAAATATGTTCTCATGACGGTAGCCTGCGTCAGCATCGCCATCATTGCAATGCAGCGGCTGCATCAACCAGGTAATGCTATTGCCGTTCCCCGTGGCTGGCTCGATCCCTTCTTTGGGTGGCGGCTCGATCTCGACTGGAAAGGGCTCGTCGATGACGCTAACAAAAAAATCGCCGACGATGGCTTCTCCTTATTCGGCCTGTTCTTTATGATGATGCTGTTCAAAGGGGTCTTCGCGAGTCTCGCGGGTCCGGCCCCCAACTACGATATGCAAAAGGTGCTCAGTACGCGAAGTCCCGAAGAGGCCAGCAAGATGAGCGGCTTTGTATCCATCATTTTGCTGCCCATCCGCTATTCCATGATCATCGGGCTTACGGTACTGGCGCTCCTTTATTACCGGACTATCAGCGGTGATCTGCAAACGCCCGGGGGAACGGATTTCGAAAAGATCTTGCCGGCCACGATCAACAGCTTCCTCCCCGTAGGCCTGATGGGAGTCGTCCTGACAGGTCTGCTGGGCGCCTTCATGGGGACCTTCTCCGGGACTCTCAACGCGGCCCAGGCCTATCTTGTCAACGATATCTATTTAAAATACATCAACCCCGGGGCCTCGAACCGCCGGACTATTTATATGAATTACCTGGCCGGCACGGCGGTAGTCATCACCGGTATCGTTCTGGGTCTCTTCGTCCGGGATGTCAACACCGTCCTGCAATGGATCGTCTCCGGGCTCTATGGCGGCTATATCGCCTCTAATCTGCTCAAATGGCATTGGTGGCGTTTCAACGCCCGCGGGTTCTATTGGGGAATGCTCGCCGGTATTCTGCCCGCCATCGCCCTGGCCGTGCTGAAGGCCTACGGGGTGCTCCATGGACTCGATCTGTATTACTGGCCCGTCCTCTTCTTCTTATCGCTCGCCGGTTCCATCGCCGGCTCCTATGCCGCACCGCCGACAGACGCCGATACGCTGAAGAACTTCTATCGGACGGTGCGTCCCTGGGGATTGTGGGGACCCGTCCATCGGGCCGTGTTAAAGGATGATCCGGCCTTTACCGGCAACCGGAACTTTCGCCGAAATGCGTTCAACATCATCCTCGGGATCATCGCGCAGCTATGCCTTACGCTGCTGCCCATGTACATCGTACTGGGCCTGGGCTTGCCGCTGCTGATCAACACGGTGCTGCTGCTCATCATCGTCTTTATTCTCAAAAAGACCTGGTGGGACAGGCTCAACGAATATTAACTTATTAAATCCTCCAATTTAATAAATCGACCATAATGAATCACTTGTTTAACGAACGACTTGCCTCACTGAATCACCAGTACGATTCGCTGATCCGGCGGCCCAATGAACCCGTGCTTCCGGGGAACGGCATTTTCCTGCGATATAAACACCCCATCCTGACGGCGGCCCATGCCCCCCTGTTCTGGCGCTATGACCTCGATGAACGCACCAATCCCTACCTGATGGAGCGGTTTGGCATCAACGGGGTCTTTAACGCCGGCGCGATCAAATGGAAGGAACGCTATGCTGTCATGGCCCGCGTAGAAGGCCATGACCGAAAATCCTTTTTTGCCATCGCCGACAGCCCCAACGGCATCGATAATTTCCGCTTCTGGGATTCGCCGGTCCATATGCCCGGCACCGGAAGCCCCGAAACCAATATCTACGATATCCGGCTGACCCGTCATGAGGACGGTTATGTCTATGGACTCTTCTGTACCGAGAAACGGGACCCTTCCGCCCCATCCGCCGATCAGTCGGCGGCCATCGCCCAGTGCGGCATCGCCCGGACGCACGATCTCATTAACTGGGAACGACTGGCCAATCTTCAAACTCAATCACCCCAGCAACGCAACGTCGTCCTTCACCCGGAATTCGTCGACGGGAAATATGCCTTTTACACCCGGCCCCAGGACGGATTCATCAACACCGGCACCGGCAGCGGGGTGGGCTTTGGACTCTCCGACAGCATCACCGAGGCTGTTGTCGGGACGGAGACCATTATCGATCCCCGACTTTATCATACCATCAATGAGGCAAAGAACGGGCTCGGCCCCCAACCGCTGAAGACCCGCTTGGGCTGGCTCCATCTCGCACACGGCGTCCGCAACACCGCCGCGGGTCTCCGGTATACGCTCTATCTCTTCCTCACCGATCCGAACGATCTCACCCGGGTGCTTTATAAGCCCGGCGGTTATCTCATCGCACCCATCGGCGAGGAGCGGGTAGGAGACGTCTCCAATGTAGTCTTCTGCAATGGATGGATCGCCGATGAGGATGGTCATGTCTTTATCTACTATGCCTCTTCCGATACGCGTATGCACGTCGCCACCTCGACCATCGAACAGCTGCTCGACTATGTCGTCAACACGCCCGAGGACGAAGGGACCTCGGCCGGCTCCGTGACGGCCCTTCAACGCATCATCGACAAGAACAAAGCCTGGATATGACACCCGCCACGTACCGGGAGGAAATGCAACGGGAGCTGCGGTCCATCCTTCAATACTGGATGCTAAACACCCCGGATGAAAGGCAGGGTGGGTTTATCGGCCGGATAGATGGCGATGATCGGCCGCATCCCGAAGCGCCAAAAGGACTCGTGCTCAACAGCCGCATCCTCTGGGCCTTCAGTGCCGCCTGCCGGCATACCGGGCAATCCCTCTATCGCCCCGTCGCTACGCGGGCCTATGAATACCTTATCGGTCGTTTCTTCGACCCGGAGTCGGGCGGAGCCTTCTGGAGCCTGGACGCCTCCGGCCGGCCCCTCAATACCCGCAAACAGATGTACGGCCAGGCCTTCGCTCTTTACGGCCTCAGCGAATACTATCGCGCTACCGGTGACCCTGCCGCGCTGGACAAGGCGATCGATGTTTACTGGGTCATCGAAAAGCATAGCTTCGATCTGCAACAGGGAGGCTATTTCGAAGCGTATGACCGGGACTGGCAGCCACTCAACGACCTCCGCCTCAGCGAGAAGGACGCCAACGAGAAAAAGACCATGAATACCCACCTCCATATTTTGGAGGCCTACACTACGCTGTATCTCGTTTGGCCCGACCAGCGGCTTCGCGGGAAGATCCGTCATTTGCTGGAGATATTCGATCGCTATATCGTGGATCCCGCCACAGGCCATCTCGGCCTGTTCTTTACCGCCGGCTGGCAACCCCGGTCGGGGCTCGTTTCCTATGGCCATGATATCGAAGCCGCCTGGCTGCTCCATGAGGCGGCAACCGTTATCGGGGACGGAGAATGGACCGGCCGTACGGCAGCGCTTTGTTTACGCATTGCGGACAGAACGCAGGAAGGGGTCGACGAAGACGGCGGACTCTGGTACGAAAAGGAGGACGGCCATCTCGTCCGGGAGAAACATTGGTGGCCGCAGGCCGAGGCCATGGTCGGCTTCCTCCGGGCCTGGAGCATCAGCGGCGACCCACGCTGGTGGGATAGCTCCGTTAAGACCTGGGATTTCGTAAAAAGCTATATCCGCGATCCGCAGGGGAGGGAATGGTATTGGGGGGTCGATGCCGACCATCGCCCGATGTCCGGACAGGATAAGGCCGGGTTCTGGAAATGTCCCTATCATAACAGCCGCTCATGCATCGAGGTGATACGTCTTTTAGAAAAAATGCCGTAGGTTTGAATAAAGAAAGAAAAATGCAACTACTTTTCCGCGCGGCGCTTATCGTGACGCTCTTCACGGTTACCTCCTTCCGTCCCAGAACACAAAAGGTCATCTTCTTCGGCGACTCGATCACGGCCCAGGGGGCGAAACCCGGCGGTTATATCGTAAAAATGAAAGAAGCCCTGACCCAGAAGGGGATCGGCAACGACTACGATCTCATCGGCGCCGGTATCGGCGGTAACAAGGTATACGATCTCTATCTCCGTATGGACGACGACGTCCTGGCCCAGACCCCCGACATCGTCTTCATTTATATCGGCGTCAATGATGTCTGGCATAAAACCATGTTCGGCACGGGAACCGATATCGACAAATTCGAGAAGTTCTATACAGCGATCATCAGTAAGCTGCTGGATAGACATATCCGCGTGATCCTCTGCACTCCCGCCGTCATCGGGGAAAAAAATGACTTTACCAACCAACAGGACGGAGATATGAATGCCTATTCGCAGGTGATCCGCAACCTCGCCCAGAAATTTCATTGCGGCCTTGTTGATCTCCGCGAGATCTTTCACAACTATGAATTGAAGAACAATCCCGGCAACAAGGACTTCGGTATCCTCACACAGGACAGGGTTCATCTGAACGACAACGGCAATCAACTGGTGGCCGATAAAATGCTGGAAGCCCTTTTGGCAAAATAACCGGAACTTTGTTCTCTAAACTTCCTGTATGCCAAAGACCATTCTCATCACCGGCGCCAACGGGGGACTCGGCGCCGCTACGGTAAAGAAGTTCCTCGATAAAGGATATAAGGTGATCGCGGTGGATCAGTCGGGAACGCATCTTGGCTTTGCCGCTGCTCACGATAATTTCGAGCTGAAATCCGTCGATGCCACCGACGAAGCGGCCGTGTCGAACTTCATGGAAGAGATCATCGAGCTCTATGACAATATCGACGGCGCCCTGTTGCTCGTAGGCGGGTTCGCCATGGGCGATATCGCCGCCACGGATGGCGAGGCCCTGCGGAAGATGTTCGCTCTCAACTTCGAGACGGCGTATTTCTTTGCCCGGCCCCTTTTCACGCACATGCTGGAGAAAGGATATGGCCGCATCGTATTCATGGGTGCCCGTCCTGCCTTGAAGCCCGAACAGGGGAAGGGAGTGTTGGCGTATTCGCTCACAAAATCCCTTCTTTTTCACCTGGCCGATCTGCTCAACGCGACCGCAAAAGGGAAGAATGTCGTCGCTTCTGTCGTAGCGCCTTCCACGATCGACACCGCGGCCAATCGCAAAAGCATGCCGGATGCCGACTTCTCCGCCTGGGTAAAGGCGGAGGATATCGCCGGCCTGCTGGAGTTCATCTGTAGTGAGGAGGGAAATGCGCTGCGCGACCCCGTATATAAGATCTATAATAACGCATAAGCGGCTCGTTAGAGCCGCTTACCCCGACAAATATATTTTGTCGGACATTAGATTCAGACAGTTAACACACTGTTCCAACCCGTCGAGCCATCCGGCTCACGAAGCCGGTTCTCGATGTCTTCCATCCACATCTTGTCGTCGATGCAGAATTTGTAGTAGTACTTACCCTTCGGTAACATGGGTATCGAGACCTTCCAGCTACCGTCCTTTACAGGCTCCATCTGCAACTCGTCCGGTGACCAATGGTTGAAGGACCCTGCCAGGGCAATGTGGGCTGCGGATGTGGCATTCAAATGGTGAATGTAGAACTCGATCGTTTTCTTCCGCCGGTTGATGTACGGCGACTCGCGAAGTTTCATAGCAACCCCCTTTTTTAGATTTTAAATTGCTTTCATCGGATACATTCAAAGTGAACAGCAATCGGGATTCTACGAGAATGGGAAATAGGGAAGAGTATACAAAATTTACACTTTTTTTCGGCATATTGCAATAAGTTCGGAAGTTTATTTTGCTAAATCGGTTTAATTTCTTTTTAATCGGAGAATGGGGATTCCCACGGGAGGAATGGATAAATTAGCACGCATTATGGCAGATACAAAGATCCTGTTGGTCGAGGATGAAAAGAAGATCGCGGAGTCCCTTCGCAAGGGCCTCACTGAGCAGCATTATGAGGTAGATGTAGCCTATGACGGCCTCAGCGGCCGGAAGCTCTTCGACACGAACGCCTATGACTTGGCCATTCTCGACATCAATCTCCCCCTTATGACCGGGTATGAGCTGGCCCGGCACATCCGCAGCGTCAACGAAGATATCCTCGTGATCATGCTTACTGCCATGAACACGACGGAAGATAAGATCGAGGGTTTTGAGGCCGGAGCGGACGATTACATCGTAAAGCCCTTTGACTTCCAGGAGCTGACGGTCCGCATCCGCGCGCTCCTGAAACGCCTCCACCATCAGCCCACGGTCGGCGCCAATATCCTCCGGGTCGGCGACCTGATCATGAACCTCGACAGCAAGGAGGTCTCCCGGGAAGGCCGGAACATCCCGTTGACGGCAAAGGAATTCCAGCTGCTGGAGTATTTCATCCGCAACAAGAATAAGGTCGTTTCCCGTATCGACATCGCCATCAACGTCTGGGATATTGATTTCGATACCAAAACCAACGTGATCGACGTCTACGTGAACTTCCTCCGGAAGAAGATAGAGAAGGATTTTTCGTCCAAGCTGATCTATACCCAGGTGGGAATGGGATATGTCCTAAAGGAAACGCCTTAATTTGAAGATCCGCTACAAGATAATGCTGCTTTTTACGCTCCTGGTGACGGCGATCATCTCCCTGCTTACCGGGTCGGTGTATTATTTCGCAAAGCTGGAGCGGGTACAGGTCTTCGAGAAGCGGCTGAAAGCCCGGGCCACCTACAATACCAACCTGTATGCTATTATGGGCGACAGCGGCCTTCACCTTCTGAGCCGCATCGACACCGTCTCCCTTCTCGGGGGTTCGGTATCCCGCAGCATCGGGATGTATACCGATGACGGCAGGGTACTTTACCAGTTCGATATGCCCGGCACGCCCCGGTTGAACATCGACCGCCCCCTGCTCGACGAGGTGATCGCCAAGGGGGAAAAATCGTTTACGGTCGATAACCGAAACGCCGTGGCCATCCATCGCAATAGCGGTAAACGGGACTTTGTTGTCGTCGTGGCAGGCCATGACGAAGACGGCATCGAACGGGTGGAGACCCTCAACAAGATCCTTGTCATCAGCCTCATTCTCAGCGTCTGCCTGACCGCCCTCGTGAGCTTCCTCTTTGCCCGGCAGCTGCTGAATCCCATAACGCAGATCATCCGGGAGGTGAAACAGATATCCTCCTTCGACCTTTCCCAGCGGATCCGCGCCGGTACCGGCCAGGACGAAATGAGCCAGCTGGGGAATACCTTCAACGATCTTCTCGGCCGGCTGCAGGAAGCTTTTGCGATCCAGCGCCGCTTCATCTCCAACGCCTCCCACGAGCTCTCGACGCCGCTGACCTCGGTCTCCAGCCAGGTAGAAGTGATCCTTCAGAAGGATCGTTCCGCGGATGAATACAAACAAGTGCTTTCCTCGGTCCGGGAGGACGTCCAGCAAATGCGGCAGCTGACCAAGAGTCTCCTCGAGATCGCAAAGACCGGCTCCCAGGGAGGTATCGAGCTCAACGAGGTGCGGGTAGACGAAGTGCTGATGAAGGTCGTGGGCGAGGTCAAAAAAAGCAACACCCAATACAATGTCGAGCTGGATTTTGGCGAATTCCCCGAAGACGAAAAAGACTTCGTGGTCTTTGGCAACAGCGAACTCCTGTACATCGCCATCCGCAACGTGGTGGAGAATGGCTGCAAATACTCTCCCGATCAGCGCTCCCTTGTCGATCTGAGCTTTGCGTACCATAAGGTATTTGTGAGGGTCGTCAATAAAGGGGCGGTTATCCCGGCCGAAGAGATCACCCAGATCTTCCAACCCTTCTACCGGGGCGCGCAAACGGCAACCACCCGTGGCTTTGGCCTGGGCCTCGCCATGGCCGAACGCATCATCGCCCTGCACAAAGGGCATATCCACGTCGTTTCCGATCCCACCAACGGCACCGTCTTCACCATCGAGCTCCCCTCGATCAAGATATTCAATTAATAAGTGCTATATTGAAGGATGCCCTGGACGCAACCAACAAACCCTTTCCATAGTCAGCTCGCCTCCCTGCTCGTGGCCCTGATCCCGATAGGCATCATCTTCTGGGCACTCGTCCTCCGCAAAATGAAAGGCTACCAGGCCAGCTTAATGGCCGTCGCAACCGCCCTGGTCATCTCCATCCTCGTTTATGGCATGCCGGTAAAACTGGCCCTGCTTTCGACCGCCAACGGTGCCCTCTATGGGCTCTTTCCCATCTGCTGGATCATCATCAGCGCGGTATTCCTGTTCAATTGCACCCTTCACAGCGGCCAATTCGAGATCATCCGCCATTTCATGGCTTCCATAACCGCCGACCGCCGCATCCAGGCGCTGCTGATCGCCTTTTCCTTCGGCTCCTTCCTGGAAGGGACGGCAGGCTTCGGCGCGCCCGTCGCCATCACTGCGGCGATGCTCACGGGACTGGGGTTCAACCCGCTCTATGCCGCCGGCCTCTGCCTCATTGCCAACACGGCTCCCGTTGCTTTTGGCTCTATCGGTATCCCGGTCACGGTAGCCGCACAGGTGACGGGTCTTCCCGAAGCCGCGCTTTCGATGATCATCGGCCGCACGCTTCCGTTTCTCTCAGCCCTACTGCCCTTCTACCTGGTGACGCTCATGGCGGGATTCAGGCAAGCCCGGGAAGTGGCGCCGGCGGCGCTGGTATCGGGACTCTCTTTCGCCCTCATCCAATTCTTTTCTTCCAACTACCTCGGCCCGGCATTGCCCGACGTGCTCGCGGGTATCGGGTCCATCATCAGCCTGCTGGTTCTCCTCAGGTTCTGGCGGCCCCGCACCATCTGGCGCTTTCCGGAAGAGACCGGCGCCATATCCTCCGGCGGATCGCATTCTTCCCGCCGCCTGCTGTGGGCCCTGAGTCCCTTCATCGCGCTCACGATCATGATCATCGTCTGGGGCCTTTCGCCGGTAAAGACCTGGCTGACGGCCAACGGCACCTGGCAATTTGAAGTGCCTGCCCTCCATAATAGCATCCGCGATACCGGCGGCAACCTGCTTCCGCACATCTATAAGCTCAATTACGGGTCGGCGGCCGGCACCGCCGTCCTGGTCGCGGCCCTGGTCGCCCTGCCGCTATCGGGGCTGACGCTCAGACAGGGCGTACGGATCTTCAACGGGACTCTTCACCAACTCCGCTTACCCATTCTCACCATCGCATCAGTGCTGGCTTTTGCCTACCTGGTCAACGACTCCGGTATCACCGGGACCATCGCCGGGGCGCTGGCCAATACCGGCCCGCTCTTCCCCTTCTTCGCTCCCATTCTCGGCTGGCTGGGGGTCTTTATCACCGGATCGGATACCTCCTCCAACGCGCTTTTTGGTAAATTGCAGGCGACAACAGCGAGATCCATCGGCGTCGATCCGGTCGTTACCGTCGGCGCCAATGTCTCAGGCGGAGTGATCGGCAAGATGATCTCGCCGCAATCCATCGCCGTGGCCGCAGCGGCCGGTAACCTGGTCGGGAAGGAATCCGATCTCTTCCGGTTTACGGTCCGCCACAGCTTTATATTATTGTGCATCATCTGCTGCCTCGTCCTTGCCCAGGCCTATTGGATCAAGTGGATGATACCCTAAAGCCGCCGGAGGCCCCCAGATCCGCTAAAGAGCGAGACCGGACCGAGGGACGAAGGTCCGGCGGAGCTCAAACGAAGAAAAGACATTAAATAGCATATCCATCATTAATGAATCAAAAGATCATTGCTGTCGACGGCTACACCCTCAACCCCGGCGATCTCTCCTGGGATCCCTGGCGCGAGTATGGGAAGCTCACCGTGTTCGAACGTACTCCGTATACCACCGATGCCATCGCCGAACGGTGCGCCGGAGCCACCGCCGTCCTCACCAACAAAACGCCCTTTACAAAAGAAACCCTGGCCCGGCTCCCGGAATTAAAATACATCGGCGTCACGGCCACGGGCTACAATATGATCGATATTGTCGCGGCAAAAGAACAGGGCATCGTCGTCACGAATGTGCCGGGCTATGGAACTCCGTCGGTCGTCCAAATGACCTTCGCCCTGCTGCTCGAGCTAACCCTCCGCGTCCAACGGCATAGCGATGCCGTCATGGCCGGCAAATGGTCCAGATGCCCCGACTTCAGCTTTTGGGACTATCCATTGGTCGAGCTGTCAGGTAAGACGTTGGGTATCATCGGCATGGGCCATATCGGCAGCAAAGTGGCGGACATCGCCGCGGCCTTTGGGATGACCGTCATCGGCAACAGCCGCACGCAGACCGATCAATCTCATCGCACCGGCTTTCGCTGGGCGACCATTCCCGAACTATTAAAGCGATCCGACGTCGTCAGCATCCACTGCCCGCTTTTTCCCGAGACCCGCGGCCTTATCAACAAGGAGACCCTGGCGCTGATGAAGACAACGGCATTCCTTCTGAACACCTCCCGCGGTCCCATCATCATCGAGCAGGACCTGGCCGATGCGCTGAACCAAGGCCGGCTGGCAGGCGCAGGGCTCGACGTGCTTTCGACCGAACCCCCGCCTGCCGGCAACCCGCTCTTTACCGCAAAGAATTGTATCATCACCCCGCATATTTCCTGGGCTACGAAAGAAGCCAGAAGCCGGCTAATGGCCGGAGCCCTTTCGAACTTTGCCGGTTGGTTATACGGAGCTCCCATACATTGCTTATGAAGATCGTTATTGCTCCCAACGCCTTTAAGAACAGCCTCACCGCCGGGGCCGCGGCGACAGCCATCCTCGAGGGGCTCCAACAAAGCCGGCTGCACTTTACCGCCGAATGCTTTCCCGTAGGGGACGGCGGCGATGGCACCGGCGAGCTGTTGATGAAACGACTCGGCGCTACGCGGATCGCAACGCCTGCCCCCGATCCCCTCGGCCGGCCGCGCAACGCGTTCTTTGGCCTCGCCGGCGATACGGCCATCATCGAAATGGCCAGCGCCTCCGGGATCCGCCTGCTGGAGCGACATGAGCTAAACCCCCTCCAGGCCCTTTCCTCCGGGACGGGCGTTCTGATGCTCGCGGCGCTCGACCACGGCGCCCGTCATATCATCCTCGGAATGGGCGGCTCGGCAACGGTTGACGGCGGCGTGGGTATTCTAACGGCCCTGGGTGTACGCTTTCCGGATGATCGCATCGATGCTTCCGGTCTGGACCCCCGCCTCTCCGCCACCCGCATCACTGTCCTCTGCGACGTGAACAATCCTCTTCTCGGTCCCCGTGGCGCCGCCCCCGTCTTCGGTCCCCAGAAGGGCGCTACGCCTGAAGCCGTCCGGGAGCTGGAAGCCCGACTGGAGATCTTTGCCAGGCTGGTCCATCAAACAACCGGAAAAGACATCACCGACATGCCGAAAGGCGGCACGGCCGGTGGCGCCGCCGCCGGGCTCTATGGTCTTCTGGATGCCGAACTCGTAAATGGCATCGATTATTTCTTACAGCTCACCGCTTTTGACAAAACTTTGGAAGACGCCGATTGGGTCATCACCGGCGAAGGAAGCCTTGACGAACAAACGCTGCAGGGCAAGGCGCCTTATGGGGTCGCCGTCGCCGCAAAAAAGAAAGGTATACCGGTGATCGGGCTCGCCGGCCGGCTGCCGCAAAACACCGAAAAGCTGGACGAATACTTCGATGCGTTGTTCCCCATCAACCGCAGGATTGTGCACCCGGCAAAGGCGCTGGAAGACACCGCCGCCAATCTCGCCGCCGCGGCAAAGGCCGTCGGGAATCTGCTTGCGTGCCGGCAACCTACTTCCTAGGCAACAGCAGTTTACTCACCAATCCCGTCCATCCCGTCTGATGTGAGGCGCCAAGCCCCTTCCCGTTGTCGCCGTCGAAGTACTCGAAGAAGAGGATATAGTCCTTGAAATGCGGGTCGTGCTGCATCTTTTCATTGTTCCCAAACACCGGTCGCCGGCCTTTTGCATCCCGTAAAAAGATCCTCGACAGCCGCATCGACAGCTCCATGCTGATCTCATCCAACGTCCTCATCTGCCCCGAATTCGTCGGGTATTCGATCTTGAAATCCTCGCCATAGTAATGATGGAATCGTTGCAGCGCCTCGATCAGCAGGAAGTTCATCGGCATCCAGATCGGCCCCCGCCAGTTGGAATTGCCGCCGAACAAAGCGACATCGGATTCCGCCGGCGTATATTTCACCGTGACCACCTGCCCATCCACCTGGAACCGGTAGGGATGTTTCTCATATTCTTTCGACAGGCTTCGGATGCCATGTTCGCTCAGGAACTCCGTCTCGTCCAGCATCCGGTAAAGAATGCGTTTCACCCGGTGTCCCCGCAGCAGGGAAAGCAGGTGCTTCTGGTCCGAACCCTTTTCATGCCAGCGCGACACAAGCGCCGCAAGGTCGGGCCGGTTATCCAGCAGCCATTGCAGCCGCTTGGCGAACTCAGGCAGCCTTGTCAGGATATCATCATCGATCACCTCCACGGCAAACAGTGGGATCAGTCCCACCATCGATCGCATCTTCATCCGGATGACGGCATCGCCGGGCATCCGAACCGCATCGTAGAAGAACTCGTCCTCCACGTCCCAAAGACCGGTATCGGCATTTCCCATGCTTGCCATCGCGGCGGCGATATGCAGGAAGTGTTCGAAGAATTTGTTGGCCATGTCCTGGTAAACCGGATTCTCGATCGACAGGTCCAGCGCGATCCGCATCAGGTTCAGCGAATAGGCCGCCATCCAACTGGTGCCGTCCGCCTGTTCCAGCCTGCCGCCATCGGGCAGCCGGCTGTTGTTGCGGTCAAAGACGCCGATATTGTCCATACCCAGGAAGCCGCCCTCGAAGATATTGTTCCCCTCTTCATCCTTGCGGTTCACCCACCAGGTGAAGTTCAGCAGCAGCTTGTGGAACACTGTCTCGAGAAAGGCGATATCCCCTTTGCCGCCATTCTGATGTTTCTCGATCTCGTAAACACGGTATGCGGCCCAGGCATGCACCGGCGGGTTCGTATCGCTGAACGACCATTCATAGGCAGGCAGCTGACCATTTGGATGCATATACCAGTCATGCGTCAGCAACAGCAGCTGATGCTTTGCGAAGTCGACATCGATCAACGCAAAGACGATACAATGAAAGGCAAGATCCCAGGCCGCATACCAGGGATACTCCCATTTGTCCGGCATCGAGATGATATTGCTGTTCTTCAGGTGGGACCAGGCATAGTTCCTGCCCTTCAACCGCTCTATAGGAGGAGCCGGCTGGCCCGGATCGCCCTTCAGCCAGTCTTCGACATTATAGACATACAGCTGTTTGTTCCAGAGCATCCCCGCGAAAGCCTGCCGCTGTACATGCCGGTGATCTTCGTCGGGCATGTCCTTTTGTACCTCGGCATAGAATTCATCCGTCTCCCGGATCCGGCTGGCAAATACTTCTTCGAAATGCTCAAAGGGCGCGGTGCCGCAGACCTTCGACAGCCGCAGCCGGATGGTCGTGCTGCCTCCGCCGGGTACCAGCCGCTCATAGTGAAACGCCGCCTTGGTGCCCCGGATATAGTTAACGGCCTGGCTATTGCCATGGACGATAAATTCCTGTATCCCGTCTTTATAATAATTGCCGGCCCTTTCCACCCCATAGAAGCGGTGTACATTGGTCTCGTTGTCGCAGTAGACCTCCGTATCCGTCTCATCCCCATAAAGGCCCCATTCCCCCAGCTCGCGATGTTTGATCAGGATAAATCCTTCGTTAGACGAGGTCATCGCCGGTTTATAATCGTCCACGCCCCAGCTCCAGGTATTCCGGAACCATGCGGTAGGAAGGATATGCAGGGGGGCGGCGTTCCTTCCGCGATTGTAGGCCGTTATCCGGACAAAGAAGTCCTCCATATCCGCCTTCGCATATTCGATGAAGATGTCAAAATACTCGTCGTTATCGAATACGCCCGTATCCATCAGTTCATACTCCGGCTCGTCGCGGTTTCGCCGCCCGTTCTCGCGCACCAGTTGCTCATAGGGAAAGGCCGCATGCGGATACTTGTACAGCATCTTCATATAGGAGTGGGTAGGGGAGGAGTCGAGATAATAGTACAGTTCTTTGACGTCTTCCCCATGGTTACCTTCGAAAATGTTCAGCCCAAAGAGCCGCTCTTTCAATATCGGGTCCTTGCCGTTCCAGAAGCTAAAGGCGAAGCAAAGCCGCTGACGTTTGTCGGCAAATCCCCCGATCCCTTCTTCGCCCCAGCGCCAGGCCTTGCTGTAGGCCATGTCATGCGTCGTATAGGTCCAGGCCTGACCATTGGGGCTATAGTCTTCGCGCACCGTCCCCCATTGACGCTCGGAGAGATAAGGCCCCCAGGTCTTCCAGTCAGGGATCTTCAGACGTTCTTTTTCCATTCCCTAAAGCTAACCAAAACGGTAGCTTACACAAAACAATTCCATTGGTGTACATCCGGCCGGCGCCCATATCGAATATCGTCCAGAACTTCTTTTAGCTTCACCCCGATGCTGCCGCTTATCGGTAACATATAGTCGCGACCGTCGATCCCGATCCCGCTGATCGGCGAGATGACCGCGGCCGTTCCCACTCCAAAGGCCTCCGTAACGATCCCGCTGTCCAAACCCTCCCGCAACTCGTCTACGGAGACGGGCCGCTGCTCTACCGGGATGCCCATTTCCATGGCCAGCGTCAGCAGGCTGTCTCTCGTAACGCCGTCGAGGATCGTATCCCGCAATGGCGGGGTAACCAAGGTATTCCCGAAGACAAAGAAAGCATTCATCATCCCCGATTCCTCGATATAAGAATGGGTCAGCCCATCCGTCCACAGCACCTGGTCATATCCTTCGGCTTTGGCCATCTCGGTTGGGTACAATGCACCACCATAGTTGCCCCCGCATTTGGCGAAGCCCGTTCCGCCGCTCACCGCACGGACGTAGTGCCTTTCGACCTTTACCCGCACGGGCCTTTGGAAATAGGGGCCGGAAGGGGAACAGACGATGGCAAACCGGTAGCTGTCCGAAACCCTAACGCTGAGCCGGCTGTCGGTGGCGATCTCAAAGGGCCGCAGGTACAGCGCTCCCCCGGGCAGAGACGGCACCCAATCCCGCTCCAGCTCGACCAGCCGCCGCAGGCCCTCGAAGAACACTTCCGCCGGTGGCGCAGGCATACACATCCGCGCGGCGGTTTTCACCAGCCGGTCATAATGTTTCTCCGGCCGGAAAATGTGAATGCGGTCGTCCTCCGTTCGGAAGGCCTTCATCCCTTCAAAGATGGTTTGACCATAGTGGAACACCAGCGAGGTCGGTAGTAGCGAGAACGGTCCAAAGGGAACGATCGTCGCATCCCGCCATTCGCCATTGGCAAAATCGCAGAGGAACATATGATCCGTGAATACCGCGCCCGGTTGCAGGTTGTCCCAGTCGACCTCGGAAAGCCGGCTCCGGTAGGCGCGGTGCACGGGTACATAATGTGCGGGAGATGCGCTGGGAGAAAATGTACGCATCTCCCGCAAAGCGCTGATGTCGGTCCTGTCGGACGATCCGCCGGGGGCGGATCCGGGTCCCGAAATAGTAGTTGACATAATTCCTTTTTTATAACCGACCACGGGTCGGTTGGCCGAAGGCCCATCATAAGCGCGTTTGGCGGAAGGGCCTTAAAATTCGATAAAAGGCCCGAAGGCCAAACAATGGGGTAAAATTCGAAAAGAAAAAAGAGAAAAAACAGATGCAGAATTTTTAATTTTGACTAGATCAGATTCAAATACGTAAGCCATGGCAAAAAGAACCGCCACCGCAGACCCCCTCTATCTGCAAGTGGCCGAAGGCCTCGAAAAAATGATCGGCGACGAGACCCTCAAGATCGGCGACAAGCTTCCTTCCGTCCGGATGCTCAGCGAGGAATACGGCATCAGCATGGGTACGGCCTTCCAGGCCTACTATCATCTCGAAGGCAAAGGCCTGATCGAATCCCGGCCGAAATCGGGCTATTACGTTCGGTTCAGCCTCCGCCGTTTGCCCGGCCTGCCGAGGGTCGTGGAGCCCGAACCGGAACCGAGTGAGATCAGCGTGCATGAGATGATTGCCAACGTCTTTCAGCGATTCTCCCGGGAAGACTTCGTCAATTTCTCGGTGGCCGCTCCGCCGATCAGTCTCCTGCCCGCCGCGAAACTGAACAAGTCGCTGATGCATGCGCTGCGCGCTTCGAAATTCCATGGCCTCCAGTATGAGGATGGCCAGGGCAATCCCGATCTGCGCCGCCAGCTGGCCTTGCTGGCTTTTCACTGGGGCGGGAAATACTCCGGGAAAGATGTTGTCGTGACAGCGGGCTGCATGGAGGCGCTTGTCATGTGTCTCAAGGCAACCACGCAGCCGGGGGACACCGTAGCTATTGAGCATCCTACCTATTTCGGCATCTTCCAGGTGATTGAAAGTCTTGGCCTGAAAGCGGTGGAGATCGCCGCCGACCCCCTGACAGGCATCGATCCCCGGCAGCTGGAGACCCTGATCCTCAAATATCCGATCAAGGCCTGCGTCTTCGTCACCAATTTCAGCAACCCCCTCGGTTCCTGTATGCCCGATGAAAAAAAGAAAGCCCTCGTGGAATTGATCACCCGGCATGAGATCCCGCTCATCGAGGACGATATTTATGGAGAAATGTACTTCGGCCGTCACCGGCCACGCACCTGCAAATCCTTCGACAAGGAGGGCTGGGTCCTTTATTGCAGCTCCCTGTCGAAATCGCTGGCGCCGGGATATCGCATCGGTTGGACGATCCCCGGCCGGTTCACCCAACGGCTGATACAGATCAAGATGATGCATACCGTTTCGGGAACCACCCTGACCCAGCAGGCCACGGCTCACTTCCTGAGCATCGGGCGCTACGAATACCATCTGAAGAAACTACGGAAGGCCCTGCATACGCAATGCCTTCGATACCTGCAGGGCATCCTGCAATACTTCCCGGCCGATACCAAGGTGTCCCGTCCCCAGGGCGGTTTCGTGCTTTGGATCCAGCTGGACCGCAAGCTCAATGCCTACCGGCTGTACCAGGAAGCATTGAAACACAACGTTTCCGTGGCTCCGGGCCAGCTTTTCTCGGGTAAAGGCCAGTTTGCCAACTGCCTCCGCCTCAGCTATGCCCGGCCCTGGGACGCCGAAGTCGAAGAGGCGCTTCGCATGCTGGGCGCGCTGATCAAAAAAATGTCGTAACTTAAGAGGAGTTCTTGCTAAGAATAGTTTCTTTCTTCATCCAAAAATGATGCTATATGAATCTCGTGCAACGTGTGGAACACTGGGGTGACACTCATCACCCCCAATGGCTCGATATCGTACGCATTCTCCTTGGAGCCTTCCTTTGTTACAAGGGCGTCGACTTCCTGATGAACATGGGCGTCATGCTCGGGCTCATCACCAACCGGATGTCCTTTGGGGCCTTCACCGAAATGTTGATGGGGAACTATGTCAGCTTTGCGCAAATCCTGGGCGGCATCCTGCTGATCCTCGGAGTGCTCACCCGCTTCGCCTGCCTGCTCAATATCCCCGTTCTGCTGGGCGCCGTATTTTTTGTGAACACCTCCCTTTATCGCCCCTTTTCGGAATCGCTGCTCGCCGTACTCGTACTCTTGTTGCTCATCCTCTTCCTGGTCGTCGGGAACGGTCCTGTCCAGCTCCTGAAGTTCCGGTCGGACGAAAAGACGGACACGCTATAAGCGCTATTTCTTTTTGGAGCCGGCAAGCACTGCCTTTGCTTTCGCGTTCTCTCCCGCCTCCTCATAGGCGTGGACAAGCGCATCGGTGTTCATCTCCAGTGTGGGATCGTATCGGTAGACCCGCTCATAGCAGGCAACACTTTCAGCCCGCTTGCCGGATAGTTTGTAAAAATTGCCCCGGACAAAGTCAAGCGCCTTGTCGTCGCCGATCAATTTGTCCAGCTTGTCGATGGCCGCAAGCCCTTTCTCATATTCCTTCCGTCCATAGTAAAAATCGATCATCATCAGGTAGGCGCTCGGTGCATCGGGGAAGCTGTTGGCAAAATGTTCGATGGCATTTTGGTACAGCTGCGGGTCCAGCTGATGACAGGCCGTGATATAGATCAGCTGGATGGCTTTATTCTCCTTGTATTTATCAGCCATCTTCTCGTATTGCTCCTTCACTCCGGCATAATTCTTCGCCTTGTTTTGCTGATTTAGCTTCATCATGATTCCGACCTCTTCCGGCAAGCGCTCGGCGCTGTTATTCATCATATCCACCAGCTTGGAAAGGGTACTGCTCACGGATTCATCCGTTGTATAGACAAACACGTCCGAAGCCTTTACGGAATCCTTTACCCGGATCAGCGTATAGTCATGATAATTCAGCCCACCGGACCCGAACATCCGGAAGACAAGGTGTCTGACGCCGCCGATCTCATAGTTCCGGATCATCCGGTAGTTACCCTGGCGTATGGAGGTAACGATCTGCCGGCCATAGTTGGCAAAGCTGGTCTTGAAAGGCTGTGCGAAGCCGCTTCTGAAAGCCGCGTCCTTCAGGGCCTGGCTCTTCTGCTGCATGATTCCGATAAGGCTGTCGAGATCGATGAAATGATCGAGCACACTGGCATCCCCACTATTGGTGGCTGCTTCGATCCGCTTCGCTGCGGCCCCGGCCTCTTCACTGCTGATCGGCCGTTGCGCCGCAACCGTCTTCAGGATCAGCAACAGAGCCGCCAGGATAAGCTGCTTTTGCATCAGGAGTAGATTTTTTCGATCAATGCCGCAAATTTCTCCGTCACGACCTTGCGGCGGAGGCTCAGCTTGGGTGTCATCTCGCCCGTTTCAACGGTCCATTCCGCCGGCAGGAGCTCGAATCGCTTGACCTGCTCGACATGCCCGAAATTGGTGTTGTATTCGTCGATCACCTTGCGGTAAAAGGCAAGCACCTTCGGTTCCCTGACCAGCTGTTCATGGCCGTTCACCGTAATGCCGTTCTGCCGCGCCCACTCTTCCAGACGCGGAAAGGCGGGAACGATCAGCGCTCCGACAAATTTTCTTTCCGGCCCCACCACCATGATCTGCTCGATATAGGGCGACTCCTTCATCTTCCCTTCGATCGCCAGCGGTGCGACATATTTCCCACCGCTGGTCTTGAACATCTCTTTCTTCCTGTCGGTGATCTTCAGGTATTTATTATCGACGAATTCTCCGATATCTCCCGTATGGAACCACCCGTCCGTAATGGCTTCGGCGGTAAGATCGGGCCGCTTGTAATAGCCCATCATTACATTTGGTCCCTTGCACAGTATCTCGCCGTCTTCCGCGATCCGCACCTCCACTCCCGGGATGACAGGGCCCACGGTGCCGAAATGCCGGTCCTCTACAACCAGCCGGTTAACGCTGATGACGGGAGACGTTTCCGTCAGGCCATATCCTTCGAGGATAGGGACTTTGGCAGCGGTGAAAATGCGGATGAGCCGGACCTGCGCGGCCGCACCGCCGCTCGCGATACAGGTGATGTTATTGCCGAGCGCCTCGCGCCATTTGCTGAAGATAAGCTTGTTGGCCAGCGACAACTGGAGGTTGTACCAGCCGCCCATCGGTTTGTTGATCTCATACCGGGCCGCCAGGTCATGCGCCCAGAAAAACAGCTTCCGTTTGATCCCCGTAAGCTCGTTACCCTTGTGCATGATCCGGTCATAGACCTTCTCCAGCAACCGGGGTACAGTCACGAACATCTGCGGTTTCACCTCTTTCAGATTCTCGCCGATGGTATCCATGCTTTCGGCGTAGTAGATCGAACTGTTGTTGAACAGATAGACATAGGTCAGCATCCGCTCGTAGATATGATTCAGCGGCAGAAAACTCAGTGCCCTGATCTTACCCTGTGGAAGACAGGGAATACAGGCCTGGACGTTGCTGACGATATTGCGGTGGGAAAGCATGACGCCTTTTGGCGTTCCGGTGGTGCCCGAGGTGTAGATGACGGTGGCCAGGTCGTTTTCGGTGATGGAGTCCTCGATCTGCTTCAGCTTTGCCGCTTCCTCCGTCGTAGGCTCGACGAGCAGCTCCGTCCAGTTCCGAACGCCCGGCACGGGCTCGATCGTAAAGACCTCTTTGAGAGAAGGCACCTGGGGTCTGATCTCCTCCAGTTTATGGTACAGCTCTTTGTCATTGACAAAAACAAACCGCACCTGCGCGTCATTAAGAATGAATTGAAGCTCGAGTGGCGAGATGGTCGGATAGACGGGCGCCAATACGGCGCCGGTACGTTGGGTGGCAAGATCGAGCATGATCCATTCCGGCCGGTTCTTGCAGACGATCCCGATCTTTTCTACGCCTACCACGGTCCGGTCTCCGACGGAAATACCCAGCCGAAGCAGGCCGGCGCTCAATTTTTCAACGGTTTTGGCGACTTCCTGGGTACTATGGGTCTTGTAGACCCCACCCTCCTTGCCCGCCAGCATATCCGGTAAGGGGTCTCTTTCCAGGTTCAGCGTCAGGCAGTCGAACAATCGCTTGGGTTCGGTCATAAAAAACGGTTTGGGGACAAATTAGCGAAAAAGCCCCGAACCAACAACCGGCCACCGAGGGGTGGTCACTTCGCAGCAACCTGATAGTATTGTCCCTCGGGCATCTTGAAAACCCGGCCTCTTTGAAAGTCAATAAAGCGCTTATATTCTTCGGCGTGCGCGTTGGTCCACGCCTGAAAGGCCGGCAGATTTCCCGCGGCGCCGAAGATCCACTCGTTGTAAGCGTCGAACATTCCCTCTCTTAGCAATTGCCGTTGATAGTCGAACAGCCGGTAGGGATAGTTGGTCGGATAGGTATTGAACCAGTTGATGATGAATTTGGTCCGAAGAACGGTAAGCGATTCGGCCGTGATCCCATCCTTCACGGTAAAGGTAAGCGGGCTCACGATATTCACCCAGGCGGCGATGAAGGGATTCTTCACATCCTGGTTCTTTTGCCAATCGGCCTCGGTAAACATCTTTTTGTAGGTCTCCAGCAGTATCTCCTTCATTTCCGCCGTCCGTTTGGTATAGCTTTCCAGGTTGACGAACATCTCGCCGTATATCAGGCTCCACACCCGGTTGTTGGCGAAATAATAATACTTGGACGCGTAATAGTAGTTGGCGGAATAATTGGGATCGCCTTCGATCCCCTTTTCCCATTCCTTGATACACCCGAAATCGTTCTTTGACCAGAGCATTTCGCCGTACTCACTGTGTAACGGTCCGCTTTTGGGGAATTTCTTCAGGCCTTCCTTGTACAGCTTATCGCATTCCTTCAGCTCATCGGTGCCTTTGTACAGCATCGCCGCGATCTGATAGGCCTGTACGTCGACATCGGGCCGCTCGAGAAGCGGTTTGGCGACGGTAAGCCCTTTGGAATAATCCTTGTTCAGATAGTAGTTGAAGGCCAGAGCCTTTAACAGATCCAGGTTTTGCGCATCCTTTTGCAGGGCGTTGTTCAGCACCAGGATGGCATTGCTGAAATCTCCTTGCTGCGTATAGGCGCGTGCAACCTCCTGCGGAGACTTGTTGTCGGCGGATTGTGCAAGCACAGAAAAATGAAAAAGGGTCAGCGACAGGAGAAAAACAAGGATTCTGTTCATGCTACTTTTTTAGGGATCAAATGAGATGAGTGAGCAGACCATCGCGCAGCTTTGGCTCGAACCAGGTGCTCTTCGGCGGCATTACCTGCCCGCTGTCGGCGATATCGAACAATTGCTGGATGCTGACGGGATAAAGGCTAAAGGCCAGCTTCATTTCTCCGCTGTTCACCCGGCGTTCCAACTCCTGCAGTCCGCGAATGCCGCCCACGAAATCGATCCGTTTGTCCGTCCTCGGGTCTTTGATGCCCAGCAGCTTGTCGAGGATATTCTTTTGAAGGATCGTGACGTCGAGGATACCGATCGGGTCCGTGGAATAGCTGCCTTCCTTCGCGACCAGCTTATACCATCCGCCGTCCATGTACAATCCGAATTCGTGCAGCTGAGAGGGCTGCACCGGCTTATCCACCCTTCCAACAAAGAAGTCTTTATTCAGTCCGTCGATAAAAGCCTCTACGCTATGTCCGTTGAGATCGTGGACGAGGCGGTTGTAATCCATGATCGCCAGCTGATCGGAAGGGAACAGCGTCGTCAGGAAATAATCCGAGGCAGAGGAAGCGGATGTGCCAAGCGCTTTCCGGACCTTGGCGGCGGAGGCGGCGCGGTGATGTCCGTCGGCGATATAGGTAAAGGGAACTTCGGTAGCAAAAAGCGCAGTGATGGCGTCGGTCGTCCTCTTGTCATCCACGATCCATATCGTATGGCGGATCCCGTCATTGGCGGTGAAATCGTAGACAGCCTTGTGGTCCCTTTTCCAGCTCCCGATCACATCGTCGATGGCGCCGACGCTGTTATAGGCGAGAAAGACGTTTCCCGTCTGCGCCCGGATGGTCTGCATATGATGGATGCGATCGGCTTCCTTGTCTGGGCGGGTCAGCTCGTGTTTTTTGATGACGCCTGCTTCATAGTCGTCCACGCTGCTGCCGCAAACGAGTCCCGTCTGGCTACGGCCATTCATCACCAGCTGGTAGATGTAGTAGCAGGGGCTGGTCTCCTCGATCAGGATACCCTTCTCAATAAATGATTGCAGATTCTCCTTCGCCTTATCGTATACTTCCTGGGAGTGGGTATCGATATTCAGCGGCAGGTCGATCTCGGATTTCGTGATGTGCAGAAAGGAATAAGGATTGTCCGCAGCCTCTTCCCGGGCCTCATGGCTGTTCAGGACATCATAAGGCTTCGAAGCGACCCGGCTGGCATACTGCGGATCAGGCCGCAAGGCCTGAAAGGGGACAATCTTGGACATAGTAGTAGTTAGGTATGGTGGTTGTTATGCTTTCTTCAATGCAAATTCGTTCATCAGTTCCGTCAGCGCCTGTACGCTCGCCAGCGGCAGGGCATTGTATAAGGATACCCGGAACCCGCCGACGCTGCGATGACCCTTTACGCCGACCATGCCGTTGGCCTTGCACTCCGCCAGGAATTCCTTTTCCAACGCCTCGTCCTCCATGACAAATACCACGTTCATCTTACTGCGATCTTCCTTAGCGACCGTTGGACGGAAAATCGGCAGGTGGTCCAGCGTGTCATATAATAAGGCGGCCTTCCGGTCATTGATGGCTTCGATGGCCGCAACTCCGCCCAGCTGCTTCAACCAGCGCAGGGTCAGCATACAGACATAGATGGCGAATACGGGTGGCGTATTCAGCAGCGAGCCCGCGGCAATATGCTCGCGGAAGTCCATCATCGATGGCAGAGAGCGGTTGACACGGCCCAGGATATCCTTGCGTACGATGACCATATTGACCCCGGCTGCGCCGATATTCTTCTGGGCGCCGGCGTAGATCAGGGCGAACCGGTTGAAGTCCATCACCCGGCTGAGAATATCGCTGCTCATATCCGCCACCAGCGGAATAGAGGTGTCGGGGATGGCGTGCATCTGCGTCCCTTCGATAGTGTTGTTCGTCGTATAATGGAAATAGACGGCCTCCTTCGGAACGGTATATCCTTTCGGAATATAGGTGTAGTTCTTATCCTTCGAGCTGGCGACCACATCTATCTTTCCATAAAGTTTGGCTTCCTTGATCGCCTTCTTGCCCCAGGTCCCGCAATCGAGATAGGCAGCCGTTTCCGATTCGTTCAGCAGGTTCATCGGAACCTGGAAGAACTGGGTGGAAGCGCCGCCATGCAGGAAAAGGATCTCGTGATCGCTGTCGAGCTTCATCAGCTCCCGGGTCGTCGCCATCGCCTCATCGATCACCTCCTGGAATAAAGCGGTCCGGTGACCGATCTCCAGGATCGAAAGTCCGGTACCATTGTACTCCAGCACGGCCCGGCTGGCCTGTTCAAAAACTTCCTTAGGTAAAATGCTGGGACCGGCATTGAAATTATAAACCACGTTGCGTACAAATTTTGGTTGCGAAAGATGCACTATCAGAAAATTAGTGCATCTTCCGCAATGCGCTAATGTCTGGCCTTGGGCCAACGGCCCTTCGGGGCCGTTAGGAAGATCAAAGATAAGCTATTGCTCGTCAACTTCTGCGACGCCGCCCGAGATGGCAAACTTCATCGCATCCGCAGAGCTGATATCGGTCAGCACCCGCACGCGATCCCGCTTGACAAAGAACAGATGGCCCGCAAATGCATACGACTGTGGCACATATACGGCGACATATTCCTGCAGGTCGAATTGCTGCAGCTCCTCCTGCGTGATAAAGCCCACCTGCCAAATGTCGGGCGCGGCAATGCTCACCAGCACCGCCTTCGTGAACTTACGCTTGTTACCGGCAAAGGCCTCGAAGAAATCCTTGATCGTGGAATAGATCAGCTTGATGCCGGGCGTCCGCTCGAGGATAGACTCGGCAAATTCGACGAAGCGGCTGACGATCCAGGAAGGCGAGATATAACCTACCAGCAGCGCGATGCCGATAAAGACCACGAAGCCCAATCCCGGGATCCGCCGGGGTAAACCCGCGGCATCGGTCCCCATGAACTTGGGGAAGATCATATAGACCAGGTTGGGCAGGATGCCGTCGATCCAATAAAAGGCCGTCACCAGGATCCAGATGGTTATGGAAATAGGGGCGAGTATAAGCAGACCCTGCAAAAAAAGCCGGAATAGGTTGCGGGGGATTTGTCGGGAAGACATGGAATTTACCTTTTAGGGACCAAAATTACTCATTCTGCCCCGATCGCACCCATTTACCGTTCACCGATGAAATCCGCCATTCACCGGTAAGTAATACACATTTCGTCCATGGAAACTTTGACAACGATAAAAGTTTCCATAGTTTTGCGGCGAGGAAAAAAATGGAAGTAAAAGACAGAATACTGATCAAGGCCGCCGAACTATTCATGCGGTACGGTATCCGATCCATCACCATGGACGAGATCGCCGCCCAGCTGGGAATTTCAAAAAAAACTATCTATCAATTCTTTACAGATAAAGATGATATGGTATATGCAGTGATCGAACAGGAGATCAAGAAGAACGAGCATGAATGTCTTCAATACCGCTACGACTCGAATGACAGCGTCCATGAGATCTTCCTGGCCGTGGAAGACCTCGAGGAAATGCTCCGGTATACCAACCCGATGATGCTGTACGACCTGGAAAAATACCATCCCAGGGCCTTTCAGAAGATCCGGGAATACAAGTACCAGTTCCTCCATGAAGCCATTCTCGAGAACCTCCGGAAAGGCATCGAAGACGGGGTCTATCGGCCCGAGATCAACCGGGATATCGTGGCTAAGAACCGGATCGAATCCGCTTTCCTGGTGTTCAACCCCGACCTCTTCCCCCACAGCCGCTATAGGATGTCCGAAGTCAATTTTGAGCTTGCCATGCTTTTCCTGTATGGCATCGTCACCGACAAGGGGCGGAAGCTGATCGAAAAATACACCGAAGAACGCACCAAAAAACTATCTCATGAATCAAACGCTTAGCCGTCTATGGGGCATCCCCCTGCTGCTGCTGGTCCTTAATCTCCGCGCCCAGCCAATTCACGACCTTACCTTGGCCCAGACGATCGATTATTCAACAAAGAACAGCGTCTTGGTCAAGAATGCCCTGCTGGATTACCGGATCCAGGAACAGAGCAATCGTGCCACTACCTCGCAGGCGTTGCCCCAGATTACGGGCAACCTTGGCGTGACGGACTATGTCCAGATCCCGACCACCGTTCTGCCGGGTGAATTCTTCGGCCAGCCCGGCAAATTTGTTCCGGTGAAGTTTGGTACCCAATACAATTCCACCGCCGGGGTTACTCTCACACAGATCCTTTTCGACGGCCAGGTTTTTGTCGGCCTCCAGGCGCGCCAGGCCTCGCTGGACTTTTATAAGAAGAGACAGGAGATCACCGAACAGATGCTGCGGGCAAATATCACAAAGATTTACTATCAACTGCTGGTCGGAAAATGGCAGATCGACCAGATCGACGCCAATATCGCCAACCAGCAGGCCCTTCTCCATAATTCGACGGAAATGTTCAAGAACGGGTTTGCCGAACAGCTGGACGTCGACAAAGCCAATGTTCAGCTGGCCAATCTGGAGACGGAAAAGATCCAGGTGGAGTACCAGCTTTCCAACGGTTACCTGGGGCTGAAGGTGTTGATGGGCATGCCCGTCAAGGACTCCCTGCACCTTAGCGATACGCTCACTTATGACATGATCCGCGACGCCGTGCTTGGCGATGACTATAAATATACCGATCGCCGGGACTACCAGCTGCTGCAGATCAACCGCCAGCTGAATGAATTCAACATCAAACGCTACAAGAAGGAATATATCCCGACGGTCAAGCTCAATGCCAACTATTCGCAGAATCAGTACACAAACGATTTCAATTGGGGGCAGAAAATGTCCTGGTTCCCCACTACCTATGTAGGGCTGGCGATCAGCGTACCCATCTTCGACGGCTTCTACAAGGCCGCGAATGTCCGGCAGGCCCGCCTCCAGTTACAGCAAACGGTGAACAACATGGACTCGCTGAAGAACCGCATCGACAACGATGTCAGGGAGACCCAGCTCCGGTTTACCGCCGCTCTGGCCACCCTCGACTACCAAAAGAAGAATATGGACCTCTCGGCAAAGGTGTACGCCCAGACCCGCAAGAAATACGAACAGGGTCTCGGCTCCAACCTGGAGATCACCACGGCCTTCAACGACCAGCGCGTGGCGCAGTCCAACTATTTCAACGCCCTGTATAACGCGATAGCCGCCAGGGTGGATTATCTCAACGCTATCGGAAAACTGTAAAACTAACCTACAAAAAATCAATTGATATGCATAAGATACTGTCTGTTGTTATCGCCTCTTCCCTGTTGCTGGCGGCCTGCGGCAGCGGCTCCGTTCAGAAGGACGATTCCCTGGCCGGCAAGAAGCAACAACTTGCTGCCCTGAAGGATCAACAGGAAAAACTGACAAAACAAATTTCCACTCTCGAAGACCAGATCGCCAAAATCGATACGGCCGCGGGCTCGAAAGAGAAAGCAAAGCTGGTGGCGCTGACGGCCATTACGCCAACCTCCTTCACCCACTATATCGATCTCCAGGGGAATGTCGATGCAGAAAATTACTCCAACGTCGCTCCTAAAGGCAATGGCGGTGTCGTGCGCGAAGTCCTCGTCAAACAGGGGGACCATGTGAACAAGGGACAGCTGCTGCTTCGTCTCGATGACGCCATCCAACGTCAGCAGCTGGCGAACGCCCAGACACAACTCGCCTACGCCAAGGATATCTACGGTCGTCGCAAGAACCTCTGGGATCAGAAGATCGGCACCGAGGTAGACCTCATCAATGCCAAAAATCAGGTCGACCAGGCCGAAACCCAGGTAAAGATCGCGCAGGAACAGCTGGACTGGACAAATGTGTATGCCGATATCCCGGGAACGGTGAACACCCTTACTGTAAAGGTCGGCGAAGCCTTTTCGCCCGCGACATTGGGCGGCGCTCAATTACAGATCATCAATACCGACAACCTGAAAGTGGTCGTGCAGGTACCCGAGCTATACCAGGAACGCATCCATGTCGGCACGCCGGTCAAAATAGCTTTCCCTGGGCTGAATAACAAGGAGGTCTTCGGTTCCGTCCGTGTCGTCGGTAAAGTGATCAATACCGGTAACCGGGCCTTCCAGGTGGAGATCCATCTGCCGTCCGACCGCGACATCCGCGCCAACCAGGTCGCCGTCGTAAAGCTTGAAGACTACAAGGCGAAAGACGTCCTTACCATCCCGATCAATACGCTGCAAACCGACGAAAAAGGGAAATATGTGATGGTAGCGGCAACCGAAGGCGGAAAGAAGGTTGCGCATAAAAAGCAGGTGACCATCGGCCAATCGTATGCCGATAAAGTGGAAGTCACCAGCGGTCTTCAACAGGGAGATCAATTGGTCACCGACGGATTCCAGGGTCTCTATGAAGGCCAACCGATCACTATCCAATAAAAACACTTATGAGCGCTTTAGAAAATTTTACCGGCAAATTCAAACACTTCCGGCCCACCACCTGGAGCATAAAGAATAAGACCTCCATCTATCTGTTCATGCTCGTCGTGAGCGCCTGGGGCGTATTCCAATTCGTCACCCTGCCAAAAGAACAGTTCCCCGATATCGTGATCCCGACCATCTATGTCTCTACGATCTATACCGGCACGAGCCCGAAGGACATGGAAAACCTGGTCACCCGGCCCATCGAAAAACAAATCAAAGGGATCACCGGAGCCAAGATCAATAAGTTCACCAGCACGTCCCAGCAGGACTATTCCGCCATCGTGGTGGAGTTCGAGACCGATGTTCAAACCGATATCGCCCTCCAGAAAGTAAAGGATGCCATCGACAAGGCCAAACAGGACCTTCCCAACGATCTTACCCAGGAGCCCACGGCCCTCGAGGTAAGCTTCTCCGATCAGCCGATCATGTATGTCAATATCAGCGGCGATTATGACCAGCAGCGGCTGAAGAAATTCGCCGATGACATGAAGGACCGGCTGGAAGACCTCCCCGAGCTCAATCGGGTGGATATCGTCGGCGCCCCCGAACGCGAATTCCAGATCAACGTCGATAACTACAAATTGCGTTCGCATAACCTCACCTTCGACGATATCAACAATGCCGTAAAGGGCGAAAACCTCGACATCTCCGGCGGTCAGCTCGATGTCGGCAACATGAAGCGCAATCTTCAGCTGAAGGGCCAGTTCCATACCGCCCAGGATATCGAACAGATCATCGTCCGCAGCCCGGACAATGGCACGGCCGTCTACCTCAAAGATATTGCTACCATCAAGGACACGATAAAGGATCGCGAAAGCTATGCCCGCCTCGGCGGCAAGAATGTCGTTACGCTCAATATCATCAAGCGCAGCGGCGAGAACCTGATCAAAACCTCGGATGATGTCAAGCAGACCGTCGAAGACATGAAGACCAGTCTGCCCAGAGATCTGAAAATCGTAGTCACGGGCGATCAGAGCAATCTCACCCGGACCTCTTTCAACGACCTGGTCAACTCGATCATCATTGGCTTTATCCTGGTGCTGATCATCCTCATGTTCTTCATGGGTGTGGTGAACGCGTTCTTTGTGGCGCTTTCCGTCCCGTTGAGCATGTTCCTGGCCTTTGTCTTCCTCCCCGCGGCGGGCGCCATCATCGGCACCGCGGTCACGCTCAATTTCATTGTCCTCTTCGCCCTCCTCTTCGGTCTTGGCATTATCGTGGACGATGCAATCGTGGTGATCGAGAACACCCACCGCATTTTTACCCAGGGCAAGGGTCGCATCAATTCCTCGACTTCGGCCATGATGGCCGCGGGGGAGGTATTTATCCCGGTTTTCGCGGGAACGCTGACCACGCTCGCACCCTTCTTTCCCCTACTGTTCTGGCCGGGCATCATCGGGAAATTCATGGTCTATCTCCCCGCCATGCTCATCTTTACCCTGGCCGCTTCCCTCGTCGTCGCCTTTATCATGAACCCGGTCTTTGCCGTCGATTTCATGAATCACCCCGATGACGGAACGACGAAGTCAAAGGCGGACATGTTCCGTACCCCCGGTTTCTGGATCGCGGTCGGCTTCGGTGTTGTATTCGATCTGCTCGGGGTCACCTTCCTCGGTAACCTGCTGCTTTTCCTGGTCATCCTCGCTATTCTGAACAAGTTCGTATTCGACGGTCTGATCCACGGTTTCCAGAACAGGGTGCTTCCCTGGATCATGGGTCACTATGAACAAAGCCTCAAGTGGGCACTCAAAGGGTGGCGGCCTGCCTGGCTGTTATTCGGCACCTTCCTGCTGCTGATCTTTTCCTTCGTTCTGTTCGGAGCCAGGAATGTCCAGGTCGTCTTCTTCCCGAAAGGCGATCCCAACCAGATCTATGTTTACCTAAAGCTACCCGTGGGAACGGCTGTTGACTATACCGACTCCGTTACCCGGACCCTGGAAAACAAGGTCTATAAGGTGTTGCATATGGAGGATGGAAAGACCAATCCCGTAGTCGAAAGCGTCATCGCCAACGTGGCGATCGGCGCCAACGATCCCACCAGCGGCGACCAGAGCACCCATCCCGAGCTGGGTCGTATCCAGGTCAGCTTCGTGGAGTTCGCCAAACGGAATGGGGTCAACACCGCCCAATATCTCGACTCCATCCGCCATGTGATAAAAGGTATCCCTGGCGCCGAAATCTCGGTGGACCAGGAGCAGGGTGGCCCGCCCACGGATCCTCCGGTCAACATCGAAGTGTCCAGCGACGACTTCGACGACCTTACCAAAACGGCGGTGGCCCTGAAGAACTACCTCGATTCGATCCAGACCCCGGGCGTCGAAGAGCTCAAAATGGACGTCGACCTCACCAACCCTGAAATAACATTGACAGTTGATCGCCGGCGGGCCATGACCGAAGGCGTAAGTTCTGCGCAGATCGGCCAGCAGTTACGGACGGCATTGTTCGGACTGGAAGCCTCGAAGATCAAAGAAGGAAAAGAAGAATATAAGATTCAGATCCGTAACCTGGCCGTTCAGCGCAAGAACCTCGTCGACCTTCTGAATATGAATGTTACGTTCCGCGATATGGCCGGCGGCGGCGCCATCAAGAACGTACCGATCAGCTCACTGGTGCATATCGATTACACCAGCACACTTGGCAGCGTAAAACGCAAGAACCAGAAGCGGGTGATCACCCTCAAATCGAATGTGCTTAGTGGGTATACGCCCACAGCGGTCAACCAACAGCTGGCCAAATCCATCGCCGATTTCAAAAAGAAGCCGGATGGGGTTACCATTACCCAGACAGGAGAAGGGAAGCAGCAGGCCGAGACCGGCGCCTTTCTGGGAAAAGCCCTGGTCATTGCGCTGGCGACGATCCTGGCGATACTCGTGCTCCAATTCAATTCAGTCAGCAAGTCGGTCATCATCCTTAACGAGATCCTCTTCAGCGTCATCGGGGTTATCCTCGGCTTCGCTATCACCCGGATGGAGGTCTCCGTGATCATGACCGGTCTGGGGATCGTGGGTCTCGCGGGCATCGTGGTGAAGAACGGTATTCTCGTCATCGAGTTTACCGACGAGCTCCGCGGCCGTGGAATGAAGACAAAAGAAGCGGCGATCGAAGCTGGGAAGACTCGTATCATCCCAGTCCTGCTCACGGCCCTCGCCGCCATCCTCGCGTTGGTCCCGCTGGCCATCGGCTTCAACATCAACTTCGTCACGCTCTTTTCCGAGCTGAACCCGCATATCTACTTCGGCGGGGATAACGCGGTGTTCTGGAAACCGTTGTCCTGGACCATCATCTTCGGTCTGGCTTTCGCCTTCTTCATGACTCTCTTCATGGTGCCCAGCATGTACCTGCTGGCAGAGCGATTGAAACGGCCGATGCGCCGCCATTGGGGCGGGAAATGGATATCTTTCCTGGGTATCCCGCCGTTCACCATCCTGTTCCTGCTGCTGGTGTTCATCACTATCTGGCGGCATCGAATTGAAGTAGCCCGTCGCCGTCGTCGCCTGGCAGGTCGCCGCGGTGTCAGCGAGACCTGGATAAGAAGCTGGTTTTAATTAACTTTAAAAGAAAACTATGCGCAACAATCACGAGATCGATTATAAAATCTATGGGGAAGAGCTCCAGTTCGTCGAGGTGGAGCTCGACCCGGGCGAGACCGTCATCGGCGAGCCGGGCGGATTCATGATGATGGATGACGGCATCCAGATGGAGACGATCTTTGGGGACGGCTCCGCCGCCTCCAACCAGGGCGGTCTTCTCGGCCGGCTCATGAATGCCGGCAAACGGGTGCTCGTCGGCGAGAACCTGTTCATGACGGCCTTTACCAATGTCGGGCAGGGCAAACGCCGTGTCAGCTTTGCAGCACCTTATACGGGGAAGATCATTCCCCTCGACCTGCAACAGCTCGGCGGCACTATCATCGCTCAAAAGGACGCCTTTCTCTGCGCCGCCAAAGGCGTCAGCGTGGGCATCGCCTTCCAGCGCCGCCTTGGAACCGGCATCTTCGGCGGAGAAGGATTTATCATGGAGAAGCTCGACGGCGATGGGCTGGCCTTTGTCCATGCCGGCGGTTACATCGTCGAGAAACAATTGCAGCCGGGTGAGGTCCTCAAGGTGGATACCGGCTGTGTCGTCGCCTTTCAGCCCAGCGTCGATTTCGATATCGAATTTATCCGCGGCATCCGGAACTGGATGTTCGGCGGCGAAGGCCTCTTCTTCGCCGTGATGCGCGGACCCGGCAAGGTATGGTTGCAGTCCCTGCCCATCAGCCGGCTGGCCTCCCGCATCATTCAATACAGCCCGCAGTTCGGCCATCGCCGCGAAGAGGGGAGTATACTCGGAGGGCTTGGAAACCTGCTTGACGGAGATTAAACAAAAAGCCCGGCGTCAGCCGGGCTTTTTGTTAATTCCTATTATTAGCGAATCGACTTAATAGTTTTAAAATTTCAATATACAACCACACCATCGTCACCAGCAGACCAAACGCGCCATACCATTCCATGTACTTGGGGGCACCCATTGCTGCGCCGGTCTCGATCTGCTCGAAATCGAGGATCAGGCTCAATGCGGCGATCGCAACGACTACCAGGCTGATACCGATGCCCAGCGGACTACCATTGCCCCAGGCCATAAAGCTCAGATTCACGCCAAAGAAGCCAAGTACCATCCACACCAGATAGAACACGCCGATTCCCATCGTGGCGCCGATAATGACCGCTCTGAACTTCTGGGTCGGTTTGATGATCCGGAAATTATAAAGCAGGAACATTGCAAAAGCCACCGCAAAGGTCAGCATCACCGCCTGCAGCACGATACCTGGATATGATTTCTTAAAGGCATCATTGATGATCGCCGATAGCGCACCCAACGCCAGACCTTCCAGCAGGCCATAGGCGGGCGAAAGCCATCTTGCCGTAGTCGGTTTAAAAGAGATGATCAAAGCCGAGACCAATCCGCCGATCAGGCCCACCCACATCAGCGTCATCATCGTGGGGAACTTGAACTCGGAATACAGTTTCCAGGTATATGCGGCCCCGGCAGCCACCATTAACAGCAGAAATCCAAACTTCTGGATCGATCCGCGCACCGTCATCGTATCGGTATTGGCCGGATTCAAACTTCTGTTGAAGATCTTGTCGGAGAGGGTAGGATTACCGGATTCAAAAAGTGCCATAGTTATAGAGTTTATGTGCAGCGAGGGATGGGATATTCCAAAGATACCCATCCCCCCGCTGCACGGCTAATGATGGGCCTTCGGCCTGCGGACCCGTGGTCCGCATTGTGATCAACAATGTACAAATAGTATACAAAAGTAACAACAACACCGGCAGTCTGCTAAACTGTCAGCCCAACTTTAACAATTGTAAAAATTAGCTTTTCTTCTCGGGGGGAGGAGCGCCCGTTTTCTTTGCCTCCCGGTTGCCCGGATTTCCGGAACCCCGTTGGCCAGGATTTCCACCGCCGCCCTGGTTGCCGCCGCCCTGGTTACCACCCCGCTCATTGCCACCGCCCTGGTTTCCACCCCGGCTGTCGCGGCCACCGCGATTGCCGCCGCCGCCCTCGGGCTTGCCGCCGTTCTCACCGCCACGCCCCGAATTCTCGCCACCGCGGCCACGACCCGCACCGTGCTGCGCCTGGTGCTTATGATGACCGTGCTTTTTCTTGCGGTCGGCCTTTTCCAGGGTCTTGAGGCTGATCTGCCCGACGAGATCGACATACGGACTTTCGACTTCCTTCGGCTTGCCCGTGCTCACCTCGATCGGATCGAGGGTGTCCGGAACCTGGTTCTGGAGGTTCATCTGCCGGATCTTCCGCACGCGCTCGATGGTCAGCGGATACTGCTTGTTGCTATCCGGCAGGACATACCACATCAGGTTCTTGAAGATATCTTTCTTGACCAGGCTGGCCGTACCCTTGGCCACCTGCAAGGAATCCGCGTTCTCGGGAAAATTCTGGAGGGCATCCAGGTAAGTGTCTAACTCATAGTTCAGACAACATTTCAACCGGCCGCACTGCCCGCTCAGCTTGCTTTGATTGATAGACAGGTTCTGATACCGCGCCGCAGTCGTATTCACCGATTTGAAATCGGTCAGCCAGGTGGCGCAGCACAATTCCCGGCCACAGCTTCCGACCCCGCCTACCTTGGCGGCTTCCTGCCGCGCTCCGATCTGCCGCATCTCAACCTTCAGCCGGAACTCCCCGGCATATACCTTTATCAACTCCCGGAAATCGACCCGGTCGTCGGCGATGTAAAAGAAAGTAGCCTTTCGGCCATCGGCCTGGATCTCCACTTCGCTCATCTTCATCTCCAGCTTGAGCTTCCGGGCGATAGCACGGCTCTTGACCAATGCTTCCTTCTCCCGGGCCTTGTTCTGTTGCATCACCTCCAGGTCACGGTCGCTGGCCCGCCGTAATACTTTTTTAAAATCAGGGTTGCGTTCTTCTACGCCTTTCTTTTTCAGTTGCAGCCGAACCAACTCGCCCGTCATCGATACTTCCCCCACGTCAAATCCGCTTACCCCTTCCACGCTGACGCAATCTCCGCGCTCGAACACCTGCGTCGTGGCATTCCGATAAAACTCCTTCCGGCTGCCCTTGTTAAAACTTACTTCGATGATCCGGCATCCGCCATCCGCCTCGGTGAGCGGAAGATTGGACAGCCAATCGTAGACATTCATCCGGTTGCAACCACCCGTACTACAGCCTCCATTGCTCTTACATCCCGTGGGTTTACCCCCTTTGGATGTTCCGCAATTGCTACATCCCATATCTTAAATGAATTAAGAATTAAAAAAAATGTTATATGAGAGCCCCGGTTTAGCCGGGACGTGAGCAGAAGAGCGACCCGTACAGGCAGGAAGATGCTACTTGTAGACGTAGGTAGAAAAATATGCTGAATACAAGAATAACAGTTTTCCTATGGAACCGGTGCTGATCACATATTCACTCTTCACGACCGGCCCACTTCGGGGTTTCACTTCTTTCACCTGGCCTCGAAGGGCCATGGCCAAATATACACTTTAATTCACTACCATAAGCTTGCGGTCTGCCAGAATATGGTACACCTTGATGGTCAACGCATGAAAAAGCATCTTCGCGTGCGCGTTGCGCTCGATATAGTAGGCGGCCCGGTCCAGCTCCTCAATGATTGCCTGCTGCTGGGCGACATCGGCTATCTTGTTCAATTTCAGAGCAATATCTCTTTCGCCGGCAGGCATTGGCAGCCCTTCCGCCCCGATGAACCGGAGCCGGATCGACTGCTCCAGCAAATGGTTGAAATACCGCAGGAACTGCTTTTGCCGCTCCCGACCGGATTTGCTGATCTCATCGATCCATTTGACCTGGGCGATGGGCCCGTTCTTGAGGATCGCATTCAGCCACTCCCGCAACACCCCCTGCCAGTCGTCCTCCGCATGGCGTATTAGCTGCAGGGCTTCATGATAATTGCCTTCACAGAGCACCGCGATTGGCCGCGCCTGTTCGGCCCCGATCTTAGCGCGCTCGATCAGCGCCTGCTCGATATCCGCGGTTTCAGGCAGCGGCACCTTGACCAGCTGGGTCCGGGAAAGGATCGTTTGCAGGATCAGCGACTCGTTTTCGGCCACCAGCAGGAAAAGCGTATTGGCCGGGGGCTCTTCGATCAGCTTCAGCAGCTTGTTCCCCTCGTTCCCCAGATACTCCGGCATCCACATGATCAGGATCTTATAGCCGCTCTCGAAGCTCTTCAGGTTCAATTTGTGGATAATATCGTTACACTCCTGCGCCGTAATATTTCCCTGCTTGTTCTCGGCGCCGATGAACTGAAGCCAGTCATAGGCATTCCCATAGGGGTGTTGCCCGATGAACTCCCGCCATTCGGCGCCATAGTCGGTGCTGACCGGTTTGTCCCCCGATTTTTTAGGGATCACCGGGTAGGAATAATGAATGTCCGGATGGATCAATTGTTTTGCTTTGACACAGGGCGGGCAAACCCCGCAGGCGTCTCCGGCCCTGGGCTGCTCACAGACGACATATTGCGCAAAGGCAAGCGCAAGCGGCAGGGCGCCGCTTCCCTCAGGGCCCAAGAACAGAAGGGCATGACTCAACCGGTTGCTGTGGACCAATTCCACCAAATGTTGTTTTACCGGCGCCTGCCCGATAACGGATGCGAACGACATTCCGCAAAAATAGAAAAAGAGGACGGCGCGACAAGAAAAAATCGCACCGCCCTCTTTTTCCCGCTAATGTCCGGCGCGCTACGCGAACGCCGGGGAAAGGGCCTCAAACGAGACCCTTTCTTTTTAGTTCAGACATTTTAAGATGTCCGGATCCATCGGCTTCACCTTACTGGGGAACACCGCCACCAGCTTGCCGTTCTCATCGACCAGGAACTTCGTGAAATTCCATTTGACCACCGGATCGGCAACGCCCAGCTTGTGCGCCTCGTCCGTCAGATACTTGAACAAGGGCTGGATATTTTCCCCGATCACATCCCCTTTCTCCGCCATGGGGAAGGTGACGCCATAATTCTTGGTGCAGAATTCCGTGATCTCCGTCGCCGTTCCGGGTTCCTGCTGCCCGAAATTGTTGGCGGGGAAACCTATTACTACCAGCTTGTCCTTATACTGCTCGTATAATTTCTCCAGATCGGCGTATTGCGGAGTATAGCCGCACTTGCTCGCGGTATTGACGATCAGTATTTTCTTGCCTTTATATTTGGCGATATCCAGGGGCTTGCCGTCGAGACCGGTCACTTTGAAGTCATATATGCTACTGGGTGCGCTGGCAAGCAAGAACAGCGAAAGCAAAAGTACGCGTACCATAAGATGGATGATTTTTGATTAAAATGAGACATCCAAGTTACCAAATTTGTGGCAGAACCGTTGCGCTACGATTAAAATGAGTAACTACTGACGTTGATAGGCTCCCAGGTCAGGCGACAAAGCCGGCCGCGGATTCCCGTCCAGATCCGTCACCAGGGCTGTCCCCGCCCCAACTCCCGCCGCCGGGCTGCCGGCCCGGAGATGAAAATTGTAGTAAAGGCGTGAATTATTGACACTGTCAAACTGCGGGTCCTGGTTGGCGATCATCCCCGCAGCCGTCACGCCGGTCGGCGCAGCCTTTACCTTCCAAAGGCAATTCGTAAAACCGATATTGAAGGCATGGGTGCCCTGGCGGCTAACGACTACCTCGTTGTCTACGCTTCCATTGCCGCCCCAGAATATACAATTGGTGAAGCCGGCTTGCAGATCGCCCGACACTGTCGAGCTGCCCTGCTGCACCACATCGGCGATAGCCAGCACCGGCTGGCTATGGGTCATCAGCGTGTTCGAATAGGAGGCCGCCGTGCACTGGAGGAATTGATAGCTTCCGCCGCCGCCGATGACCACATTCTTCCCGCAATTGCTGATCAGGCAATTGTTGGCCTGCAGGCTGCCTCCGACCGCCAGTATCCCCGCATCATAGCTATTATCGATGATACATTGCTCCAGAAACACTTTCGGCGTCGTACCCGCGGGCGGCGACAACACCACTACCGCCTGATAGGCATTCCGGATCACGGCGTATCGCAGATGATTCCCCGTGCTCGTCTCACGGAAATAAATACCCGGAAATCCGCCCGGGAAACTGTTGTAGGGCGCATCGCGCCGGTCCCCCTGGAAAGACACCTTCGTGCTGTCATATTTCTCGCCGTCGACCACCAGCGACCCGTCCACGAGCAGCGGAGCATCGGCGTGGAAATAAACCTTTGTTCCCGGCTGGATCGTCAGCCGCGCATTGCTGTCCACCCGCAGCCCGCCAAGGATGACATAGGGCAGCTGGTTATCCCAGATTGTAGAACCGGTCAGCACCGCATTGCGGAGAAAATGGGCGTTCTGTCCATAGGCCTGCAGCTGGATGAATCGCTTGTTCCCGTTAAAGGCCACCTCGATGCTGTCCTGTACGACGAAAGGAAGACCTGCCGATCGCGGATCGATCTGCACGGCGGCGAAGATATAAAGGCTGTCGCCGGCATCGAGGTCGATATTATCCCGCTCCGGCCCGGCCACGCCGTTGATATTAAGATGAAAACAGGACGCGCTTCCCCCCATCAGCCGGACCGATGACAACCTCAGCTTCTGGTTGTTGGCATTGACGATCTTCACGAACTCGGTGATGGATCCTGTGGAGACAAAGACGGTATCGAAGAAAAGCGTGTCCGCGGAGACCTGGATAACGGCATTCGATGAAGTGATAAAATTATTCTTCCGGCATGCGATAGCAAACACCAGCAGGACGACCGGAAAAAGCAACAGCAGTCGATTCTTCATGTCACTTTAACGTTAATGCGTTAAAACAATTGCTTATACACTTCCTCTACCCGGCCTACGGGAACCACTTCGATATCGAATTTTTGGCCACCGACCCCTTTTTGATTGTATTTGGAAACGAAGATCCGCTCGAAACCCAGCTTTTCGGCTTCGGCGATCCGTTGTTCGATCCGGTTGACCGCCCTGATCTCTCCACTGAGCCCGACCTCACCCGCAAAACAGACTCGGGGCGAAACCGGAACGTCCTCATAGCTGCTTAGCAGGGCGCACAACACCGCCAGGTCGATCGAGGGGTCTTCCACTTTTATCCCGCCCGCGATGTTCAGGAACACATCCTTTACTCCGAAATGAAAGCCCCCCCTTTTCTCAAGTACCGCCAGCAGCAGCTGAAGCCGGCGCAGATCATGACCGCTGACCGTCCGCTGCGGCGTGCCGTATACGGACTGCGTCACGAGCGCCTGGACCTCGATCAGCAGGGGCCGTACGCCTTCGATCGTCGCCGCAATAGCGATCCCGCTGAGTTGTTCCTCTTTCTGAGTGATCAGGAGCTCGCTTGGATTGCTGACGCCCCTCATGCCCCCCTCGGTCATTTCATAGATGCCAAGCTCGGCCGTACTGCCGAACCGGTTCTTTAACGTACGCAGGATGCGATAGGCATAATGACGGTCGCCCTCGAATTGCAACACCGTGTCCACCATATGCTCCAGCACCTTTGGACCGGCAATGCTTCCGTCCTTTGTGATATGACCGATCAGGAACACCGGGGTATTGGTCTCTTTCGCGAAACGCTGGAATTCGGCCGTGCATTCGCGAATCTGCGAGACGCTGCCCGCCGAGGATTCGATGTAGGGAGACTGCAGGGTCTGAATGCTATCGACGATCACCAGCTGTGGCTTCAGCTTCTTTATCTCCTGGAAGATCACCTGTGTCGACGTCTCCGTCAGCAAATAGAAGTCGTCATTGCGGATGTTCAACCGGTCCGCCCGCATCTTGATCTGCTGTTCGCTTTCTTCCCCGCTGATGTATAGGGTCCGGATACCGGTCAGCAGCAAACCATTCTGAAGAAAGAGCGTGCTCTTGCCGATACCCGGCTCGCCCGCAACAAGCACGATGCTTCCGGCTACGATCCCGCCACCAAGCACCCGGTTCAACTCCGCATCCGCGCTGTTGATCCTTTTCTCGCCGGCACTCACCACCTCATGAAGGGATAAAGTCCGGCTCTCCTTTTTATCCGTGCCGAATTTTTTCCAGTCCCGTTCTTCAAGCCGGTTATCTTTTGTGATCACTTCCTCTACAAAAGTGTTCCATTGTTCACAGGATGGACACTTGCCAAGCCATTTTGCACTTTCATAACCACAGTTGCTGCAAAAAAATGCCGTCTTGATCTTACTCATGCGGTAAAATTAATCTTATCGTTCCCTAAATTGGAAAACCAATGCTTCAAAATGAAAAACAAACGGGTAAATCAGCGGAAGAAAAGGAGAAGTTTGTAAAAAGTAAAAGGGCCAGCTAAATCGCCGACCCCTTACTTACTAACCCATTAAATTCTTGCACTAAATTACAAATTAGCGCCACATTGCAAAATAAATTTTTCGCGGTGTGAATAACTTTAACCCCCTCCAGGGCCGTCTTGGATAGTTCTCAAAAAAGCTCGTAACAAATTAATAAACAATATATTATGAGCGACAAAAAAGCACCGCCAACACCCTCGTTTTTTTTAAAGGATTGAATATTAAGCGCACGAAATCCCCAAAATTTTTTAAAAGAATTTTTTCCTCGAAACACCTCAAAAATCAAATTTATTTTTTCTGACATTCGATCGGTTTCTACAATAATCTTGTTATTTTTAATACTCACCCTCCTCCGCCTTATATTATTGAAAAGAAGCATTTAAGCCATCCTATCCCCGAACCCTGTCGGATTGGAATTTGTTGGCATGCAAGTTTTTTTAAGAAGGTTTCCTATGCTTTTGAGCTAGTTACAATTGTCTGATAATGATTATATTGCTCCTGGCTAAAATTTGCTAACAGGGAATTTCTAAAAAAAATGTTAATCTCAATTAAATTCTAATTAAAAAAGCACTAATTTAATTGAACCAAAGCTAACGTCGGATAGAAGTAAGGCAGGTATGTAAGGTCCTTAGTTTCAATCTGATATGGTCTTAACGTTAGTTAGCGCCATTGCTGACCATAGTGAAAGGCAAAAAGCATTTTTCACTATTAATAACTACACATGAGAAAACTTCACTGCTTGCTGGTGGGCATCCTGCTGCTCATCGGCCAAGGGCTCCGCGCTCAAACTACAGAGGTCTCAGGCAAGATCACCGATCATCCCACTGACCCTCCCTTTTTTAATTCTGCGATCCCGATCGACAAAACAATCAAAGGAAGAGTGGCGGCTGTCACTCTGATCGCAGTCCTCAACACGGGCAACAATTCCCTTAACGAAATGATCGCCACCGGTGTCACCCTGCTGGGCCAGGCACCGGCAGGCGATAAGAATGTGTGACTCAATGTTGACAGTGAAAGACGGCCCCCGTTTCCACGGGGGCCAATTTTCTTGTCGCGACGACATTTAACAAAAAGGTCTTTTTTGTTAAAATCCCGGTCGATGACGCAAAGTTTCTTATATTCATCTGCTTCACTGCTTAGCATTGGGTTGCACGGAGGAATTTTTGAATTACTTTCCACACCAACCTTTCTACACATGAGAAAATTACACGGTTGCCTCTTGAGCATCTTCCTGCTCTTGGGCATCGGGCTATTTGCCCAGAATTCCGAGATTACCGGAAAAATTACCGACCCCACCGGGTCACCTATCCCCAACGCAAGTATTCGAATAAAAGGTGTAAAAGGAGGCACCAGCGCGGATGTGAACGGAGAGTTCAAGATCAGGGCCGCAGGCAACGCAACCCTTATTGCCTCGGCGGTCGGTTTTGAGCCAATGGAGATACAGGTCAATCACCGCACTTCCGTCACCTTTGCCCTTCGATCCGCGAACCTGTCCCTGAGCGAAGTGGTTGTTACCGCCCTGGGGGTCAAGCGCGAGAAGAAAAGCCTCGGATATGCCGTAACGACGGTCGGCAAACAGGACGTCGAGTTGAGACCGGAAGAGGACGTATCCCGGATTCTGCAGGGTAAGACACCGGGTGTCGACATCCTGGCCACCAGCGGCATCTCCGGCTCGGGAACCAATATTTCCATCCGCGGTATCAGCACCATCTCAGGAGGCCCCTCCGCCCCCCTTTTTGTCGTGGACGGCGTACCCTTCGACGCAAGCAGCAATGTGAACAACAGCTTCCAGTACGGCGGCGGCATCTCCTCTACCAGTCGTTTTCTCGACCTGGATGCCAACGACATCGAAAGTGTAAGCGTGCTCAAGGGCCTGGCGGCGGCAACCCTGTATGGGGAAGCGGGACGCAACGGCGTCATCCTTGTCACTACTAAAGGCGGCTCTGGCCGGAAGACCAACAGGAAAATGGAGATCACCGGATCCCAATCCCTCTTCGCCAACCAGGTCGCCAACCTCCCGGACTATACCTCCAAATATGGCGGCGGCTTTGACCTGGCACCTTCGGCCGCATTCAGCAATTGGGGCCCTCTCTTCACCAACCCGCCTTTGCAGGTTTCCTACTCGCCTTCGCTCGTCGCCGCCTATCCGCAATACGCAGGTAAAACCCAGGATTTCCGGAATTATAATAACAATGTTCGCGACTTTTTTCGCACGGGCCTCATCAGCACGACATCCGTAAATGTGGGCGCTTCGGGTCCCAACACCACCTTCAACGCCAACTATACTTATATGGCGGATAATGGCTTCACACCGAATAACCGGGTGTTCAAGAACAATTTCGGCATCGGTGGCACCGCTAAACTGGCCAATAATTTCACCGCCAATGCTACGCTGAACTTCGCGATCACCGACATGCAAACTCCGACGGTTGGCGCCAACGGCGGCGGCGGCAGCGCCGATGTCGCTTCCGTATTCGGCGACCTGATCTTTACACCGCGCAGCGTCAATTTGATGGGACTTCCGTATCAAAACCCGGTCGACGGATCGAGCGTCTACTATCGCAACGGCAACGATATCGAAAATCCCCGCTGGACCGCAGCCAATGACATCTCCGGCGACAAGACCTATCGCACCTTCGGCACCTTCGCTCTCAAATACGACATCGTGAAAGGCCTCGCCATCAACTACCGCTTCGGTCTCGACCTCTACCAGGAATACCAGTCCCTGATGGTCAACAAAGGCGGCAAACAAGGCGGACCGGGTTACGTCAACGGCCTCTATCGAACCACAAATCTCCAAAACTCCGTACTCAATAATACTGCATACCTAACCTACTCATCCACGTTCGCCCAGGATTTCTCCCTGGACCTGGAGACCGGCTTCGATATGCGCCATGACCGTTTCAGCCAAAACGGACAAAAGAGTACCCAACAGATCGTTTTCGGTCTCTTTGACCACAGCAACTTCATCAGCCACGATATCGTCGACGAAGGCGGCTCCGACCTGGACTATAAGTCGGAAGAGATCAGGGAAGGAGTTTTCGGTCAGGCTACCATTGGGTACAAAGACTTTGTTTATGTCACCGGGGACGCCCGCAACGACTGGGTCTCTACGCTGGAGCCTGCCCATCGCACCCAGTTCTACCCCGGCGTGAGCGCATCGTTCATCCCAACCGCGTTACTGCCCGCCCTCCAGCGCAGCAAGGTAGTCAATTACCTCAAACTACGCCTCGGCTATGCGACCAGCGCCCACTTTCCCACGCCCTACAACACCCGCCCCTACATCAACCTGTCGACAAATTCCTTTGTCGACAAGAACGGAAATGTCATCAATGTGGCATCCATCCCCAGCCAGGTACCCAATCCCAACCTGCGACCGGAACTGATCAAAGAGACTGAAGCAGGCATCGAAGGCAAGTTCTTTGATAGCAGACTGGGTATCGACCTGACCGGTTATTTCCGCACCGCGCAAAACCAGATCCTCAACAGGCAATTGGACGCTTCCACCGGCTATAGCACCACCACGATCAACGCCGGCGCCGTGGATAACAAAGGCATCGAGGCATCTGTTACGTACACCGTAATCCGGAACAAGAACGTTAACTGGGACCTTACAGGCAACTTCTTCCTCAATCGCAGCAAAGTTCATGACCTCCCGGCCGATATCAAACAGATCGAGCTGAACGGCGGTGGTTATACCAACCTGGGCGGCTTTGCCATCAACGGAAAGCCACTCGGCATATTGGAGGGAAGCTACACGCAGCGTGATCCGAAAAGCGGCAAAAAGATCGTGGATAACAACGGATACTTCCTGTCTTCTTCGGATATCGCCGTTATCGGCGATCCCACGCCCAGGTACAAGCTGACGGGAATCTCCGTACTTACGTGGAGATATATCACCTTCCGCATCCAGTTCGACTATACGCATGGAGGAAAAATGTGGTCCAACACTGTCCGAACTATGCTGGCAAGAGGCGTGACAAAGGACACGGACTTCGACAGGACCCTCCCCTTTACCATCCCCAACACCGTCAAACAGGATGGAACGCCAAACGATATCCAACAAAGCGTGGACAACATCTATTTCAACTCCTATGGGTTCGGCCCCAACGAGGAATCCATTTGGGATGCAACCGTCATCAGGTTGAGGGAGGCCTCCCTGGCCTTTGCCGTTCCCGCCAAACTGCTAAAAGGCACCCCCTTTGGCGCCGCCTCATTCAGCGTCTCGGGCACAAACCTCTGGTATTTGGCGCCCTATTTTCCCAAATACACCCGCTTTGACCCGGAAGTCAACAGCCTGGGTGTTACGAATGCAAAAGGCCTCGACTTTTTCGCCGGTCCCAGCTCCCGCCGCTTTGGTGCAAGCCTGAGATTATCATTCTAACCCTCAAAATGAATTATTATGCGATCAATAAAATTCATGCTATTTCTGTTTTCCAGCCTCGGGATACTTTTCCTGGGGGCTTGTAACAAACAATTGAGCCCGCTTCTTAACAATCCAAGCGTGCCCTCTCCTTCGGCCGCCGATCCAGACTTGTATCTTAACAACCTGCAAATAAGTTTTAAGAACTTTTTCCAAAACGCCACCGACCTCACCGATCAACTGACCAGGCAGGAGATCATGTATGGGCCTACCTACTTTAATGCTTATCAACCGACAAGCTTCGATGGGATCTGGTCGACGGCCTATGAGAACGTGTTCCTTACCGCGAACACAATGATTCCAATCGCAGAGGCAAAAGGGGAAACGGTCCACGCCGGCATCGCCCAGGCGCTAAAGGCGTATACCATGATCACCATGGTCGACCTGTTTGGCGACATTCCTTATTCGCAGGCCGACAAGGGAGTCGCGGTTCCAAACCCTCAGGTCGACAAAGGGGCGGCTATTTACGACTCTGCGATCGCCCTGCTGGATTCGGCGATCGCGAATTTTGCCATAAAACCGTCTGTGAAACCTGCAACGGATCTTTTCTATGGAGGTAATGCGACCAATTGGACGTCGCTGGCCAAGACGTTGCTGCTCAAGGCGTATATCCAAACCCGACTGGTCGACAACACGGCGGCGGCCAAAATCACCGATCTTGTCAACGAAGACGACCTTATCAATTCTCAATCACAGGATTTCGCCTTTTCCTACTCGACCCATAGCCAGGCGCCCGACGCAAGGGCATCGCATTATGTGGGAAACTATGGAACGGATAATGGCGCCGGAGACTACATCGGTACATGGTTCATGTGGGAGCTCGCAGACGCCAAGGGCTTTCAGGACCCTAGAGCGCGTTACTACCTATATCGGCAGATCGACAACGTCTTCACCGATTCCCGGACAGCAAGCCAGACGACCAGGCAATTTGCCATACCCTGCCTGTATCGCACCGATCCCTACGCTCCGGGAGTTCCCTACTGCCTTGTAGATACCGGCTACTGGGGACGTGATCACGGCAATAACGAAGGGATACCACCCGATAATTCCCTTCGCACCACGTGGGGCCTCTACCCCGCGGGCGGCGCATTCGATTACAATCAGAATATTGCCATCGGCCAAAGCACCGGTAGAGAAGCCGGGGCGGGCGGAAATGGGATAAACCCCATCTGGCTCTCCTCCTATACTTATTTTCTGAAGGCCGAGGCGGCGCTCGTCCTCGGGACACCCGGCGATCCAAAGGCGTTGACCATCAAAGGAGTGGACGCCAGCTTCAATAAGGTGGCCGGTTTTGCGGCTAGTATAGGGTACAAGATCCCGACCTCGGATACCAATATGCTGATCACCCCCACGAACCAGCAGAAATATGAAACCACCGTATCCAACCTCTACACGAACGCCGGAACCACTGCTGACAAATTGAACATTATCGAAACGGAATTCTACCTGGCCGCCTGGGGCAATGGTGTGGAAACCTACAACAACTACAGGAGGACGGGATGCCCCAATAACCTGCAGCCCACGCTTGGTCCCAGCCCCGGTGATTTTGTCCGGTCATTCTTTTATGCTTCGGTCTACGCCAACTACAATAAGAATGCGGTTCAAAAGACGACCACCAATGTGAAAGTATTCTGGGATACAAACCCCGACAATTTTGTCTATTAAAATCACGCACATGAAAAAGATCATCATATCATTTGCAGTATTGGGAATCATGCTCGTACTGCTTCACGCCTGCTCTAAAAAGAATATCTCCGGGGATTCCTCCAACCTGGTGATGGGGTCCTATATTACGCTGGACTCCACCATCAACGGAATCCTGGACGTAGGCAACTCGGCCAGCACTGTTTCGATCAAAATAGGAAAGTCCGTAGGCGCCGCGGTCGCAACCGTCAACGTCTATGCGGCCACCGGCTCCAACACGGAGGATACCTCGAACTGGAAATTGATCAAAACGGTGACCTACTCCGATGGGCTGGTGCTGAGCGTATCTACCGCCGAGCTTTCACAGGCGCTTGGCGCCAACCCGGCCCCCGGTAACAAATACGTTCTTCAGAACCAGGTGGTCACGAAAGACGGACGGAAATTCTCCACGTCCAATACCCCCGACACCTATAATAGCTTTCCGGCTTACAATATGGCGCTTACCTGGTATGCGACCGCCGTCTGTGCCTTTACAGGGAATATGGCAGGCGACTACTACCTTACCAAAGACTCGTGGAATGATTACGGTGCCACAGCCGCAAATCCCGTCCTTATCCCTCATGCGGTCGTCGACGGTCCGGGTGCGAACCAGATCTCTATATACGTTTATCCCGGTGCACCCGCCGGCGGCGTAGAGACGGGGCCGATGATCGTCAACGTAAACCCGGTCACCGGTGCAGCCACCATTGTAAAATCCGACATCGGCAACTATGGCGACCCATCGTCGGAAACAACTGTCACCGGCACCGGCTTCGTTTTTGATTGTGTGGGTGTCATCGACCTTAAGATAAACTTCAACTATGGAGGCACCAACTATGCCAGCCAGGAAATGATTCTCAAAAAGACCCCATAAAGCAGGAGGGGCGGCCATCGGCCGCCCCTCTTTTCATAACTTGATCTCGTCTTCCTGGTTGTCGAAGAAATGGAATTCCGTGAGGTGGTAATTGGTGTTGGCGCGGATGCGAACCTTCTGCTTGTACTTCCAGCGCCAGTTCCACTGACGGCTGCCGATACCCAGGAAGCCGCCCTTTGTAAGATAGGCATGCATGATCGGATGCACGCTAAGTATGAGGTCCTTGTGCTGATGATTGATCAGGTAGCTGAGGTTCTTCTCGATCTCGTCCTCGAGGATCAGCGCCGAAGAGATCTTGCCCGTTCCATTACAGGTGGGACAAACTTCCTGCGTGTTGATCGTCACCTCGGGCTTCATCCGCTGACGGGTGATCTGCATCAGCCCGAACTTCGAGATCGGCAGCACCGCATGCTTCGCCCTGTCGGTCTTCATAAACCCTTCCATCGCCTCTATCAGCTTCCGTTTGTTGTCCGGCAGCTTCATATCGATGAAATCCACGACAATGATGCCCCCAAGGTCCCGAAGCCTCAGCTGCCGCGCGATCTCCTCGGCGGCCTCCAGGTTCGTTTCCAGGGCATTCTGTTCCTGATTGTTACTGACGCTCTTATAGCCGCTGTTCACATCGATGACGTGAAGGGCTTCCGTATGCTCGATGATAAGATAGGCGCCGCTCGGTAGGTTCACCGTCTTGCCAAAAGCGGCCTTTACCTGTTTGGTCACGCTGAATTGATCGAATATGGGACTGCCATTGTGATAATACGAAACAATATCGATCTTATCCGGGGCAATCCGCTGGATATAGGACTTGGTATCGTTGAAGATATTACGGTCGTTGATAACGATCTTGTTGAAATCTTCGTTCAACAAGTCGCGCAGCATGCTCGTGGTCTTGGTCTGCTCGCTGAGGATCTTCGCCGGGGCGACCGCCCCCTTCAGGTTCCGCTTGATGGTCTGCCAGGTGGCCACCAGCTCCGTCAGATCCTCATGAAGCTCGGCCGTATTCTTACCCTCCGCCGCCGTCCGCACGATGACGCCGAAGTTCTTCGGCTTGATCGCCTCGACGATCTTCTGCAGGCGTTTCCGCTCGTCCGAAGAATGGATCTTCCGCGATACCGCAACGATATCATTAAAGGGAGTGATGACGACAAAGCGGCCCGGAAGGGAAATCTCGCAGCTCAGCCGCGGACCCTTCGCCGCAATTGGCTCCTTCAATATCTGTACAAGGATATGCGGCTTCCCATTAAGAACCTCGTTGATCTTGCCCGTCTTGATAATCTCAGGTTCCACCTGGAAGGTGCCGAAATCAAAACCGCCGGGAACCGTATCGTTCATCGCCTGTTGCGTGAATTTCAACAGACTCCGGGCGTATGGGCTCAGATCCGTATAATGGAGAAAAGCGTCTTTTTCAAAACCTACATCCACAAAAGCGGCATTCAGACCAGGGATCAGCTTCTTGACCTTTCCCAGGTATAAATCCCCAACCGCAAAGCTGGCATCAGCCTTTTCATGGTGTAGCTCCACCAGCTTCTTATCTTCAAGAAGAGCTATTTCAACACCCTGCGGAGTTGCGTTTATGATAAGTTCCTTATTCAAGCGTATCGGACTTTTCCATCATCTTCAGCCATTTTTCTTTCAAACCTCGGCCAATCAACAACCATTTAAGCGTTGAAGCAACTACTTGTTCTTCTTCTTATGGCGATTCTTTCTCAGTCTTTTCTTACGCTTGTGCGTCGCAATTTTATGACGCTTACGCTTTTTACCACAAGGCATACTCAATACATTTTTTTAAGTTAATAAATAGAATTCCAGCGACTATTGCAAAGATTTGATACGCGTATCAATCTCTTTCACCATCTCGGGTTCCCGGTTTCCTAATAGTTTTTTTGCAGCTTCATACCAACGGATGGCATCCGTTTTGTTGCCTTTTTGCTGGTTGACTTCGGCTAGCAGGAGTGTCGCTTCGATATTGGCAGGTTGATGTCGAACAACGGTTGTCAAACGTTCAATAGCTTTATCGTATTGCCCCGACTGAAGCCCACCCCAACCCAGCATCAACTGAGCATACATATTGGTGGAATCCCGCCTGGCTACTTCCAAAATCCGCTGAATCCCCTGCATCACCTCCATCGGGCTCCCGGCCGAGCTTCCAAAGATGTAGCTCGCACCAAGACCCACTTTTGATGAATCATTGTTGGGATTCAGCTCTAACGCCTTTTCAAACAACTGTTTAGCATCGGTGGCCATCCAACCCTTCAGCGCCGGATCTTCTTGCCCCCTCAAGCCTTGCAAAATTAATTGGGCAGCAAAGGTGAGACTTTTTTCAGAATTTTCCAATTTAGCCGCTTCTCCGGTGTAGTATGCATACAATAGGAAGCCGTCCTGAACCGAATCCTTCCAGAAATCAGCCAACTGACGGTTGGCATTCAATTGCTGCGTCTTTACATCTCCTCTTACCACAGCGTTTTGCAACCTGCTTACATAAGATTGTTGAACAGGAGTCAACCTAGCCTCGTAGGCTTGTCGAATTTCCTGTAAACCAATGGATTTAACAGGGGAAGTACCCTGAGCTCCGCCGATGGCGGCTTCCACTTTCGAATGCGGAGGAACAGTTTGGCCAAAAAAATACAGAGCGAGTAATAATAGCACCCCGGTGCCGGCTACAAGATATTGCTGTCTCTTCATGCTAATGATTCGAGACGCAAAATTACATCTCTTCGTCCGGGTTTGGCTGATCTTCCTTCACCGACTGCAACTTTTTTACTTCTGCAACGAATTCTTTAGCTGGTTTGAACGCAGGAATAAAATGTTCAGGGATATGGACAGCCACATTCTTCTTGATGTTGCGCCCAATCTTGGCAGCCCGCTTCTTCGTGATGAAACTCCCGAACCCACGAATGTAAATATTCTCTCCCTGGGACAGGGTTTCTTTCACTTCTTTGAACATGGTTTCCAACGTTACCAGAACGTCGACTTTAGGTATACCTGTTTTTTCCGATATTTGGTTAACAAGGTCCGCCTTTCTCATGGGGATTAAGTTTTATAAGTTTCTGATTTTAAATATATAACAAAATTGTTAATTCACAACTCATTAGAGCACAAATTAAATTCGGGTGTCAAAATAATAGATTTGGTTTATTTCTGCAAGGATTCTCTAAAATATTGATTTTGAATTGAAAAATGGCTGATTTTACCGAAAATTTGCTAAAATGGCATAAAACAAAAAATTCCCGGGAAATGCCCTGGAAGGGAGAAAAAGACCCCTACAAGGTCTGGTTGAGCGAAGTCATCCTCCAACAAACACGCGTGCAGCAAGGCTGGGCTTACTACGAAAAATTCATTGCGGCTTTTCCGACCATTCACGATCTCGCCATAGCGCCCGAACAAAAAGTATTCAAGCTTTGGGAAGGTCTGGGTTACTACAGTCGTTGCCGCAATTTAATCGCGACAGCTAAAAAGATTGATGCAGAATACAATGGACGGTTTCCAACGTCTTATGGGGAAATTCTTACCCTTAAAGGCATCGGACCTTACACCGCCGCTGCCATCGCCTCTTTCGCCTTTGGTCTTCCACATGCGGTCGTAGACGGCAACGTAACACGCGTGCTCTCCCGCTATTTCGGCAACTCCACACCGATCGATACCACTGCAGGAAAAAAATTATACGCTGAACTCGCTCACTCCCTGCTTGATATACAACAACCGGACATTTATAACCAGGCCATTATGGACCTCGGCGCAACGATATGCCTTCCGCGCAATCCCCTTTGTGCAGATTGCATGCAGCAGACAAAGTGCAAGGCATGGCAAAACGGATGGACGTCACAACTCCCCATAAAAGAAAAGAATATTCAGAAAAAGCAACGCTGGTTTTATTACTTCATCGTCGAGACATTCGACGGCGAGGTGTATATCCGTCAACGCAATGCGAAAGATATTTGGGAAGGACTTTATGAGTTTGTGCTTTGGGAAACTGAGGAACCCGCCTATTTTAATAATAGCCGCCTCCCTGAATCCAATTTCCTACGGCAACTCTTTGGCCGACAATCACTCACAGTCAGGTATATCTCAAAGGTCTACCGGCAGGAGCTCAGCCACCAAACCATCCGGGGGCAATTCCTAACGGTACGGCTTAAAAGCCCACTCGCCTCGCCCGGCGACTATATCCGGGTCAGCCGCAGCCGGCTTTCGGAGTTCGCTTTTCCAAAATTCATAAACGCCTGGCTGCTCGATCCTACCCCGGCACAAAGCTTGTTCTAGCGGGGAAGACTCCAAAGACCATTGGATACCAAGGGAAAAATTTATCTTTTTGGCTGAAAAAAGCTAATTTTAAATCGGCGCTGGATTCCATAAGACGATTTGTAAAACATTTCTAAACATTGATGTATGAGAGGCGTAAACAGGGTGATGCTAATAGGTAATTTGGGAAAGGATCCTGACGTACAATACCTGGAAGGAAATATTGCGGTGGCGAAGTTCTCTTTAGCGACGACGGAGACATTCAAAGACAGGGCAGGAAAGCTGATTTCACAGACGGAATGGCATACCGTCGTTCTTTGGCGGGGCCTTGCCGAGCTGGCGCAAAAATACCTTCACAAGGGAAGCCTTGTCTATATCGAAGGCCGCCTCAGGACCCGCAGCTGGGAAGACAAGGAAGGAAATAAGAAATTTGCGACGGAAGTCGTCGGCGATAACCTCATCATGCTCGATAAACGTACCGATGGGCCGGCCCATCCTCCCATCCACCACCCCGAAGGGGGGATCGAAGGCATAGGCGGCAACGACGCAGCCCCCCTGGGAGAACCTTCCGAAGACCTTCCTTTTTAGTGGTTCGGACGGACCGGAGGTCCCCCGGCCGAAGGCCGGACATTAGACTCGCAGGATCATAAACGAAATCTGTTTGTTTTGGAATTACTCCTTATAAATCCCCAGGCAACCACGGTCCTGGCCATTGTTATTCTTTTTCTTCTCTTGCTTTCTTTCGTCCTCTCCGGATCAGAGGTCGCTTTTTTCACGCTTACTTACAAGGATATCAATATTCTGAAGACCAAGCAGGATGTTTCCTGGAAACGCATCGTCACCCTGCTCGAAGAGCCGAAGACCCTCCTCGCTTCCCTGCTCATTGCCAACAGCATCATCAATATCGCCATCATAATCCTCGCCAACTTCCTTATCGATGAAATGATCCTCCCAAGACCCAATTTCTGGGTATTGCTGTTCCTGAAGGTGATCCTGATCGGTTTCGTCATGATCCTCTTCGGCGAGGTGATGCCAAAGATCTGGGCAACCCAGAACAACCTCCAATTCGCCTACTATACCTCCGGCATCATCGAGCTCATCAACCTGCTCTTCCGCCGCGTAAGCAACTGGGCCGTACATCAATCCGAAGCGCTTGAGCGCTTCTTCGGAAGCAAAAAGCCGGGACAGGAGCTCGAGCAGCTTGGCTACCAGATCGATCAGTCCGTCAGGAACGAAGCTTCGGAAGATGAACGAAATATTCTGAAAGGCATCGTCAAGTTCGGCAGCATCACCGTCCGGCAGGTCATGCGGGCCCGCCTGGATGTCTGTGGCGTCAGCTACGACCTGAGCTTCGGCGAGCTGAAGCAAAAGATAGAAGACCTGCACTACTCCCGCCTGCCGGTGTATAAGAGCAGCCTCGACGAGCTGGCCGGCACCATCCAGAGCCGCGACCTCATCGGCTCCCTCGGCGAGCCCGATAGCTTTGACTGGCATCCCTTTATTCGGCCGATCTATTTCGTACACGAACACAAGCTGATCGAAGACCTCCTGCAGGAATTCCAGCAGAAGAAGGTCCATTTTGCCGTTGTTGTCGACGAGTTCGGCGGTACCAGCGGCATCGTCACGCTCGAAGATATCCTCGAAGAGGTCATCGGGGACATCCGCGATGAGTTCGATGAGGAAGAACCCACCAATCGCCGCCTCGACGATGGTAGCTATGTTTTCGAAGGCCGCACGATGCTCCACGACGTCTGCAAGATCATGCACCTGGCCGTCGACACCTTCGACAAGGTAAAAGGCGAAAGCGACAGCCTCGCCGGTCTCATCCTGGAGATATCCGGGGATATTCCCAAGGTCAACGACGTCATCCCCTGCGGAGACTTTGAATTCACCGTGCTCGAGGCAGACAGCAGCCGTATAAAAAAAGTAAAGGTGGCTATCAGAATGCAATCCTAAATCATGCGAACTACCATCCTCATTCTATTCCTGGCTCTTATTTATTCCTGCAATTCGGTCTATACTCCCAAACGCCGCGGGTATTTTAAAATTGATTTCCCGCCCCATGAATATCAGACCTTCGACCAGCCCGGCTACCCCTATACCTTCGAATATCCCATATACGCCAACATCCTGAAGGACAGTACCTATTTCGACACCGTCGCCCCGAACCCCTGGTGGATCAACATCGACTTTCCCCGCTTTGGCGCCCGCATCTACGTCAGCTATAAAGCAATAGGTCCAAACAAATTCGACAAGCTGCGCGACGACGCCTACAAGCTCACCTTCAAACACACCTATAAGGCCAGCGCCATCGAGGACTCCCCCTTCGTCACCAAAAACGGGATAGGCGGCGTCTTCTTCAGCGTCGGCGGCAATGCCGCTACGGCCAAGCAATTCTTTGTCACCGATACGACCCGTCATTTCCTGCGCGGCGCCCTCTATTTCGATACGACGCCAAACGAAGACTCCCTGGGTGTGGTCAACCAGTTCCTTGAAAAGGATATGGACCACCTGATCAATACCTTCCGATGGAAGAACCTCGCCCCGCAAGCCCGTAAATGATGTAAATTTGCAAAGATGGGCTACAGGCCCATTGGCCGAAGGCCAATAAATTAGCCATCTGACGCCAAGGGCTAATTTCTCACAAGCCCAAAGGCGTCATATATTATGATAGCTATCGACAATATTTTGGTCAGTGACGATGTGGTCCGTGAACAGTTCGTTTGCGATCTCCTCAAATGCAAGGGCGGTTGCTGCGAGGACGGCGATGCCGGCGCCCCGCTCGAAAAAGCCGAGCTCGACGAGCTCAACGCCGTCTATGAGATCGTAAAACCCTATCTTACCCCCGCAGGGATCAAGGAGATCGAAAGCCGCGGCCGCTATCAATATGACCGGGAGTTCGGCTGGGTGACCCCCACCATCGAAGGGAAAATGTGTGCTTATGGTTTCCGCGACGCCAACGGCATCATCAAGTGCGGCATCGAACAGGCATACTATGACGGGAAGATCAGCTGGAAAAAGCCCATCAGCTGCCACCTCTATCCCATAAAGACCGGAAAGACAAAGGCTGGGGAGTTCGTCAACTACGAGCCCAGGGATACGATGTGCCGTCCCGGCTGCGTACAGGGAAAGAAGCTCAAAGTGCCCGTTTACGTCTTCCTCAAAGAAGCCATCATCCGCAAGTACGGGGAAGATTTCTATGGCGTGCTCGAGCAGATTGCTGAAAGAAATAACTCGGAAAAGCAAAAGAAATGACAGATACGGCTGCCAATTTCATCGCGAAAAGTACCGTCAAGGCCGAAGACCTTGATCACCGGAAGAAGATCAACTTCAATATCGGCCGTTACAACGCGGTCGTGCCCCAGGGTAAGCAGCAGTTTGCCGAGCTCAACCTGGCGCGGGAGCGGGCCAAGAATATCAAATGGCGGGCACTCGAGACGCTGGACCAGCAGCTCGAAGAGTTCGAATCCAATTTCACCAAGCGTGGCGGCCGGGTCATCTGGGCCGAGAACTCCGCGCAGGCCCTCGCCGAGGTCCTCGCGATCTGTAAGGAAAAGCACTGCAAGACCATCGTCAAAAGCAAGAGCATGGTCACCGAGGAGCTGAAACTGAACCATTTCCTCGAAGACAACGGCATCGAGAGCGTAGAGACCGATCTTGGCGAATACATCCAGCAGCTGGACGGGGAACCGCCCTACCATATCGTGACGCCCGCTATGCACAAGAGCAAGGAGGACGTGGCGAAGCTCTTCGCCGAAAAGCTCAACACGCGGCCGGGCCTCACTCCCGAGCAGCTGACCCTCGTCGCCCGGGAAAAGCTCCGCAAGAAATATGTCCAGGCGGAGATCGGCATCACCGGCGCCAATTTTATCATCTCCGACATCGGCGGGATCGCCGTTACCGAAAACGAAGGGAACGCCCGGCTCAGCGCCTCCTTTCCAAAAACGCACATCGTCATCGCCGGAATCGAAAAAGTCATTCCTTCCATGACCGATCTCGGCCTCTTTTGGCCCCTGCTCGCCACCTATGGCACCGGTCAGCGGATAACGGTGTATAATACCATCATCACCGGTCCCCGCCAGCCGGGCGAGACCGACGGCCCCGAGGAAATGATCATCATCCTGCTCGACAACGGCCGCACGAATATCCTCGCCAATGCCAGGAGCCGCGAAAGCCTCTATTGCATCCGTTGCGGCGCCTGTCTCAACGCCTGCCCCATCTATAAGAACATCGGCGGCCACAGCTATGGCACCACGTACAGCGGTCCCATCGGTTCGGTCATCACTCCCCATCTCAAGGACATGGGCGAATGGAAGCATCTCAGCTATGCTTCTTCGCTCTGCGGCAATTGTACCGAGGTCTGTTCGGTAAAGATCAACCTGCACGAGCTTCTGTTGGAGAATCGCTACGAGGCCGTCGGGGACGGCTATGCGACCTGGGCCGAGAAGCTGGCCTGGACGGTGTGGAAGAAAGCGAGCCTCAGCCGGAATATGATGAATATGGGTGGCCCGCGTGTCAAGAACTGGGTGGTCAACCGGGCCTTCAAAGCCTGGACCGCTCACCGCGCAGCACTCGATTTCGCACCCCAAACCTTTAACCAGCGCTGGAAGACCGAGCGGGCGAAATGAAATGGAATGATCTTATTCTGTTCTCATAACACCGAACGGCTCAGATACACTATCGGTTTCTGCTCCAATGAGCTGTTCGATATTCCCATTACGATCACTACCGATCCGGTCCAATTTGCCGCCGCCTCCGGTCCGAAGATCAATTACTCCGATCAGCCGCAAGACGGGGCCTTCCATATCCGGCCCGCAGGTCTCCTGTTCGCCACCGGCATCGAGTCGCAAAACATCTCCTGCTTCGAGCACAACCGCCGCAAAGCCTTCTTCGCCACGAACGGCGACCTTCCCTTTGATATCCTTTCGGCGATATTCTATCTGATCAGCCGCTATGAAGAATATCTGCCGCATGAAAAGGACAGCTATGGCCGTTACGCCCATACCAACTCGCTGGCCTGGCGCGAAGGTTTCCTCGATATCCCGCTGGTGAATTATTGGTTGGCCGATCTCCGCGAGGCCCTCACCCGCAAATTCCCCGGGCTCATTTTCCGCTACCCGGCCTTTAAATTTGTTCCCACCTATGATATCGATATCGCCTGGTCCTTTTTAAATAAGGGGTGGAAACGGAATGCGGCGGGCTTTCTCAAGGCCCTGGCTACCGGAAAATTCAGCCAGCTGCGCCTTCGCGCCGAAGTGCTGGCCGGCCGCAAGCCCGATCCCTTCGACGCCTATGAATGGTTGGATTCGCTCCATCTCTACTGCCGGCTCAAGCCTTATTATTTCTTTCTCGTAGCCGAACACAACAGGGGTGTGGACCGCAACATCTCGCCTTCGGCCCCCGCATTCCAGCAGCTGATCCACTATCACGGCGCCGGGTATCGCCTGGGCATCCATCCTTCGTGGCACAGTGGCGACCATCCGCAACTCCTTCGGGAGGAGATCGAATGGCTCTGCACCATGGCCGATCAACCCATCACCCGCAGCCGCCAGCACTATATCCGCTTTACGCTTCCCGGGACGTTCCGCCGGCTGCTGGCCGCCGGCATCGAACAGGAATTCTCGATGGGCTACGGGTCCATCAACGGTTTCCGGGCCTCCGTGGCCTCATCCTTTTATTGGTATGATCTGGAAAAAGAGGAAGCAACTTCACTACGCATTTTCCCTTTCTGCTTCATGGATGCCAACTCCTACTACGAGCAGGGATTTACAGCCGCCCGCGCCCGGCAGGAGCTGATGCACTACTATCATCATATCCGCAAGGTCAGCGGTATGATGGTCACCATCTGGCACAATCACTTTCTGGGGACTGATCCGCAGTTCGCGGGGTGGCGCGAGGCGTACGAGGTGTTTCTTAGAGAAGAGATCTTTTGGGATCATTGACGATACCATCCGTCAAGTGCGATGCTACGGCAGCGACGCAATTGTCGCGCACACTCAATGCTTGAAATGCCGCATCCCGGTGATCACCATCACCAATTGGTTCTCCACGCAATAATCGATCGAATCCTTATCCCGAATGGACCCGCCCGGCTGTATAAACGCGGTCACGCCGGCGGCATGCGCCATCTGTACCGAATCATTGAAAGGGAAGAACGCGTCGCTTGCCAGCACGGCCCCATGCAGGTCGAAATTGAATTGACCCGCCTTGCCGATGGCCTGCCGGACGGAATCCACCCGGCTCGTCTGACCGCAGCCTTTACCGACCAGCTGCAGGTTCTTGATCAGGGCGATCGCGTTTGATTTGAGGTGTTTACAAACGATATTCGCGAAAATAAGATCGTCCTTTTCCGCGGCAGTAGCGGTACGGCCGCCGACTTCTTTCCAGTCGCTATAATTCCCTTCGTCCGTCTGCTGCTGCAACACACCGTTCAGCAGGCTGCGGTATTGTTGGGCGGGCTTCACGGGCGACTTCTGCAATAGCAGGATGCGGTTCTTCTTCGACCGGAGGATCGCCAGGGCATCGGCATCGAAGGCCGGGGCGATCAACACCTCGAAAAAGATCTCGTTGATGGCTTCGGCCGTTGCCCTATCCACGGGACGATTGCAGGCCAAAACCCCGCCAAAGGCGCTCTCGGGATCACCGGCAAGCGCGCTGTCCCAGGCTTCCTTCAGGGAAGCCCGGACGGCCACGCCGCAGACATTCGTATGTTTGATGATGGCAAAGACGGCCCGGCCTTCTCCGGAAAATTCCTGGATCAACTCAACCGCGGCATTTACGTCCACCAGGTTATTATAGGAGAGTTCTTTTCCGTTCACCTGCTCGAAGATGTCTTCCAGCTTGCCATAGAATTGGGCGGACTGATGAGGATTTTCCCCATAACGCAAAGATTTTGGGGAGGGAACAGACTCGAGGAAATAATTGCCGCCCGTCGGAACAAAATATTTTGCGATCGCTACATCATAATGCGCGCATACTTCGAAGGCCTTCGCCGCCAGCATCCGGCGTTGTTCGAGGGTGGTTTCCCCCCGTTGTTCATTCAGCATATTCTCCAGCCAGCCATAGTCGGACCTGGAAGCGATCACGACCACGTCTTTATGATTCTTGGCCGCGCCGCGGATCATCGAGGGCCCGCCCACATCGATCTTCTCTATAATGGCCTTGTCATCGGTCGTGCTGGCCACCGTCTCTTCGAACGGATAGAGGTCGACAATGACCAGGTCGATCTCCGGGATCTGGTATCGCGCCATCTCTTCGACGTCAACAGGATTATCTCTCCGGCCGAGGATCCCACCAAAAACGGAAGGGTGTAATGTCTTTACCCTGCCACCTAAAATCGAGGGATAAGAAGTCAGACTTTCGACCGGCACACAGGGCAATCCGAGGGATTCAATCAACTGTTGGGTACCACCGGTCGAGAATATTTTCACCCCCAGGTCGTGTAGTTTTTTTACTATAGGGGCGAGTCCGTCCTTGTAGAAAACGGAGATTAATGCTGACTTGATTTGCTTGTTCATTAGATGTTTTTGCGGCCAGATGGGATTTTTTTCCTTTACGCCGGGTCGCAAAAGTACAAAAAACCGACCATTGGCCGGTTTTTTGAATGGTAACAGGAGGTAAGCCGTCGATCGATTTTCTCATGCGCACTATTTAAGTCCGCATTAGCGTTTATATCTTGGCTGGAGGCATCAGCATACATACCCAAACACGCTTCAAAAGCTAACAGGATAAGGTGTTAATGGTTATGTATGCTGTTGCTAATTAAACTTTTGGGATTAGAGCAGTAGCACAGGTGATTACTTCTTAAGGATATCAAAATTTAAAAACGGGACATTTTTGGCAACCTCTGTACTAAATGTCCTATAAAAATGTCAAACGGGTTAAAATAGGGGAAGAAAAATGACCCGTAATTTTTTTGCGTAAAACACGCAACTTTCTACTGCGTACTTCACGTGCATTTCCGCCGACTTTTTACTGTTTTTTATATGCAGAAAAAACCTTTTTTTTGTCATAATTAGCCTCTGATTGTTTGATCCCCTTTATTTTACGGATAATATTAATTTATAATTGGGTGATTTATATTTCCTTGCGAAGCGCGCTGTGGAACGGTTGGGAATACATTTACAACAGCAAATTATTCTTCAACATTCTAAAAACAGTCAGCTATGAACACTATTGCAAAAAAATCCGTAAATGCCGGCAAATTCCTCACTAATGAGCATGTCGCAACCCTTCTCAGCACGTATAAGCAGAACCGTTGGGTCGACAATTCCGAGAAGATCGGCAAGGAAGATTCCCTCACAGTCTCCGTTTCAATCGAAGAATTGGAGTCCCTGATCGAGCGGATCAAACTGCATGGCGGCGACGGAGTTCGTTTCCATTTCGCAGCCTATCCGGAAAACTATGAACCCCAGCCTATTTATTCAAACCATCAAACACTTGTCATGATCGGCACGCGTAAAGGCGCCGATGGAGCTTCAAAGGAGATCTATATGTCCGAAGGGAAAGACGCACGCATCCTCGCTTATGGCGATATGCCTTTCTGCCCCCCGGTTTGCGGAGGTGGACTCGGTGGAAGTCGTCGTCCTGCCACCACTACATCATTGGTCGATCGTGGAGATAAGGGAATGGTTGTAGCGTAATACGCCCGACTAATATGAGAAAAAAATAGCCCGGAATCAAATTTCCGGGCTATTTTTTTACTGGCATAAGTGAGAAATTAAGGCTATTTTGCCAACAAATGTTCTATTTTCTCAGCTTTTTTATTGTTCTCGTTGCTTTGCTGACCAGCTTCACTCTATACCGGCAAGGCCCGTCGAACCTTTATTTACGGCTATTTCCAATCTTTCTTTTACTCGTTACGATATTAGTTGGGATCACCGATTATCAGGCTGCCGTTGGCATACACAACATATCATTGCTGAATATTCTGACAATTTTTCAAAATTGCTTCTATTTCTACATCCTGTACCAGATCATCCAGCAACCTGTGGTAAAAAGGATCGTCTTTAATCTGATCTGGGTCTTTCCGCTAATCGCTGTTATTAATATTCTTTTCATCCAAAGGAAGATCGATACATTCCATACGATCACCTATTCCCTGGGGGGCCTGCTTTTGGTAGCTTTTTGCGTTTTCTACTTCTTCGAACTTTTCCAGCGGCCCCGGTCTGTCAATCTGGCCCGCAACCCCGATTTTTGGATCTGCTCTGGTCTGCTGTTCTATTTTTCCTGTAGCTTTCCGATCATTGGAATGACAAACAATCTCGGCTCGATGCCGGAGTTTATCTTGCATAACCTATGGTGGATTCTCAACATCCTGGACATCCTATTATACACCTCCTTTAGCATTGCTTTTCTATGCAGGCTCAGAATCAGGAAGTCCTCATTATAATCCTAGTGGGGATCGCCCTGGCCCTGCTCCTGGTCGGCTTCATAGTCACCATGCTATTCCTTTATCAACGCCGCCAGCACCGGCAGGAACAGCAACTCACCCGCATGAAAGACCAATACCAGCAGGAACTTCTCCGCTCCCAGCTGGAGATCCAGGAAACCACCTTCAAGACCATCGCCCAGGAGCTCCACGACAACATAGGCCAGGTCCTTTCCGTGGTCAAGCTCTCTCTTTCCATTCTCCCGCTGGAAAAAGATCATCCCGCCTACGAGAGCGTCCAGGCCAGCCGGCAGATGCTCAACAAGGTCATCTTCGACATGGGCAATCTCACCAAGAGCATGCATACCGACCGCATCACCCAGATCGGACTGGTCGAAGCCATGCGATTCGACCTCGACGCCCTACAGCGCACCGGTCTTCTGAAAGTGGACTTTGCCGTCACGGGGGAGGAGTACCCGTTTGATAATCAGCGATCTATATTCCTTTACCGCATGTTCCAGGAGATGATGAACAATATTTTAAAACATTCCAAGGCCACCTATGTAAATATTGCGGTTAATTACTCAATTGATAATAAATTTGTTCTGAAAGTGGAGGACAATGGGGTCGGGTTTGACGTCGACAACAAGCGGACTACGGCATCTTCCTCCAGCGGTATTGGCCTGAAAAGCATGACCAACCGCGCCTCCCTGATCGGCGCACAGATCACCGTTCAAAGTCAACCGGGTAAGGGAACCTCCATAAAAGTGGAACTACCCCTGGAAAAGGATAAAGTATAAGGCAAGGGCCCGTCGGCCGAGGGCCAATCAATAAATGGATTATGTCAGCAGCAACCAAGAAAATTCAGGTCGGTATTGTAGATGATCACAGTCTGCTGCGAAAGGCGCTGGCAAAACTCATCGGCTCCTTCGAGTCATATGCGGTCCTGTTCGAAGGAGACAACGGCAAGGATCTCAAGAATACAATCTCGCAAAATATCATTCCCGACCTGGTCCTGCTGGACGTGAATATGCCGGACATGGACGGTTATGAGACCGTCCGGTGGTTGCACAAGAACTATCCCCAGATAAAAGTCCTCGCCCTCTCGATGTTCAGCGATGAGAACACCATCATCCGCATGCTCCGCCTCGGCGCCAAAGGCTACATCCTGAAGAATATCGAACCCGAAGAGCTGAAACTGGCCCTCGACTCCATCATGAAAAAGGATTTCTATCTCTCGGAATATATCTCGGGTAAGATCATCAGCGGTCTGCATAAAGACCTCGGCAATCCCGAAGACCCCATCGTGCTCAACGATAAGGAGAAGGAGTTCCTCCGCCTGGTCTGCTCCGAACTCTCGTACAAGGATATCGCCGACAAGATGTTCATCAGTCCCAGAACCGTTGACAACTATCGCAACACCCTGTTCGAAAAGCTGAAGGTGCGCACCCGCGTCGGTCTTGTCATGTTTGCAATAAAGAACAGTCTCGTCGAATTCTAGTCCGCCTTCTTCTTTTTTCTCGTCAATCCGAGCAATAATACCGGCAGGAACACCAGGTTCGTGACCGTGGAGATCACCAGCGTCAACGATGTCAGCCAACCCAATGCCAGGATACCGCCAAAATCGCTAAAGCAGAAGATCACGAAGCCCGCCGTCAGCACCAGCGAAGTATAAAGAATGCTGATCCCCGTCGTATTGATCGTGTCGATCACCGCCTTCTCCGCGCCCTCGGCATTTCCCACCTGTTTGTAATTCACCAAAAACCGGATCGTGATATCGATCGCGATCCCCAGCGCAATGCTGAACACGATCACGGTCGAAGGCCGCAGCCGGACCCCCGCCCAGCCCATGATCCCCGCCGTGATCACCAGCGGGATGACATTGGGCACCAGCGAACAGATGAGGATGCGCAGGTTCCGGAACAGGAAAAGCATACAGGCTGCGATCAGCACGAACGCCCAGAGGATACTATCCTTCAGACCTTTGATGATGAAGCTGCTGCCCTCCAGGTACGTCACGCTCGTCCCCGTAAAGGTCACCTTGTATTTTGAGGAATCGAACAGGCGGTCGGTTTGATGTTGGAGATCGCTCAACACCGCCGGGAGCCGCCTGCTGCCGATATCCGCCATCTGGATGCTCACCCGCAGCCGCTGCTGGTTGCTGTCCACAAAGCTCAAGAGCAACTTGGTAAGGTTGTTATTGTTCTTTGCTCCCTCGGCGCTCTTTGCGCCGTTCAGGTTGAGATAGGCGACGATCAATTCGAGGTCCACTCCATTGGGAACGATGTATCCCGTGCTGTCCGTTCCATAATAGGCCTGGCGGACGAACTTCAGGCCCTCCACCAGTGACAGCGGTCTTGCCATATCGGGCTGTGCGGCGATGTAAGCGGAAAGCCGGTCGATGCTGTCCAACGTCTTCACCATCCCCGCCCGTAAGCCCTTTCTCCGCTTGGTGTCGATCACGATCTCCAGCGGCATCACCCCTTTGAAATTCTTCTCGAAGAACTTCAGATCGGCGTGCAGCTTATCCTTCTGCGGGAGATCATCCACGATAAACCCTTCCGACCGCAGCCGGAGCATACCCACGATGGAGACGGCAACGGCCAGCGCCGTCAGGAAGTAGATCATTCCCTGGTGATGCAGGGTCCAGCGTTCGAGCCGCCTCAGCACCGCCGACAGCATACGGTTTTCCAGGTATCTCGTGTGACCCGGCCTGGGCGCAGGCAGATAACTGAGCACTACCGGAATCAGGATAAAGGAAATAAAGAACAACGCCATGATATTGATCCCGGCGACCACGCCAAACTCGTTCAGGATCGAACTTCGCGTCAGCGCAAAGACCCCAAACCCGATCGCTGCCGTCAGGTTACAAAACAGCGTAACGACCCCCATCCGGCCGATCATCACCACCAATGCCTCCCGCTTGTCACCCGTATCGCGGTAGGCCGTATGGTATTTGTTCATGAAATAGATACAGTTCGGGATGCCGATGACCACGACGAGGGTAGGGGTTAGGGCATTCAATAAGGTGATCTTATATCCCAGCAGATCCAGCGTTCCAAAGCTGAAAACGACGCCGATGATGACCACCGCGAGGGACAGCAGCATGGTGCTGACGCTCCGGAAGAAAAGAAAAAGGATCAGCGACAGCATCAATACCGATCCCAGCAGGAACCACCGGGTCTCCGACGCCACTTTCGTCGCCATCCGGGTCCGGATCAGCGGAAGGCCGCTATAGTGCATGTCCAGCCCGTTACGCTGTCCAAAACTGTCGACCAGCTTCGTAATGCCATTCACCGTGACGATCCGCTGAGCCGAGTTCATTACGGCCTTGTTGACATGCACGGCCGTCAGCCAGGTGCCGGTCTGCCGGTTGAAAAGGAGGCCTTCGTAGAAAGGCAGTCCCAATAACACCGCCTTGCCGCTGTCGATCGCGGCCTGTGAAACGGGATGTGCGGGAAAGATCGGCACGGCCCTCATCTTCTGGCCGACCGTATCCCGCTCGAGATTCACCGCCGAAGAGATCCCCAGCACATCATCCACCCCGGGCACCTTTTTCAGCGCCTCGTTCATCGCGATATAGTCGGTAAACACCGGCAGCTGGAAAAGTTTGTCCGTTTGTACGCCGATGACCAGCAGGTTCCCATCCTCGCCAAACAACTTTCTGAATTCCTGGTAGGCCTTGTATTTGGGATTATCGGTGGGGATCGCGCTGTTGAAATCGTAGCTCAGTTGGACCCGGGATGCCCGAAAAGCCATAAAGCCAGTGAGCGTCAACAACGCAATGAGCCAAAATAACCGGAATTTCAGGACCAGACGGGCGATGGATTCCCACATGTATGAAAAATTTTACTTTGCAAATAAACGTATTTTTATAAGTGCAATTACACAAGACCAAAGGAATCGTCCTCAAGGGGGTGAAATACGGCGAAACGAGTCTCGTCGTCACGATCTATACCGAGCTGTTCGGTATCCAGTCCTATCTTGTCAACGGAGTCAGGACAAACACCCGCAAAGGCCCCGGCAAGGCCAATCTCTTCCAGCCTGCCGCCATCCTCGATCTCATCGTCTACCACAACGAGCTGAAGAACCTCCAGCGAATCCGGGAGTTCAAATGGAGCATCCTCTACCAGCATATCTTCTTCGACGTGATCAAGAATGCCGTTGCCCTCTTCATGGTCGAGCTGCTGCAAAAATGTATCAAGCAGCCCGAACCCAACCCGGAACTGTTCTATTTCATCGAGGACGCCTTCCTGCACCTCGACGCCGCCGATGGCCGCGTACTGGCAAATTTCCCGCTGTTCTTCATTCTCCACCTCGCCGGCTTCTTCGGATTTAAGATCGAGGACATGTACAGCGAGCGGAATTCCTTTCTCGATCTCAAGGAAGGTCAATTCGTGGCAGAACATCCGCAACACCCCCAGGTGCTCGAAGGGTCGCTCAGCTATACCACCGCTCAGCTGCTGCGCGTCCAGCAGCCGGCCGAATTGCAGGAGATCCCGCTCAACCAGGAGACCCGACGGACCCTGCTACTGGCCTATCGGACCTTTTATACGCTTCATGTACCCGATTTCGGCGAGATGCGTACGCTCAACGTGATGCAAACCGTGTTGTCTTAGAGCAGCCGCTGCGGCCTTGCGCCGGCAAGCCGCTGCCCATCCCCTCCTTCGATCAAAACCACACCTGGCTGCTTTCCAGGGACAAAGCTCCCCAGCCCGGCCTCCATTCCCAGCGCGCGGGCCCCATTCAGGGTTGCCCATTGCAACAGCTCTTCAGCCCGCAATGCCGGAAAAGCCCGTTCCAGCGTCTTCAATTCCTCCAACAGGGAAAGCTCATGATTCGAGGCCAGGCTATCCGTCCCCACGACAATCGGATGTCCGCTCCGCACCAGGCCCCCCACATCCGGTAGTTCCCCGCCGATATAAAGATTTGCATTTGGACAGAGACAAAAGGTCAACGCCCGTCCCGCGGCCACCCTCAAATCCACCTCGTTCGTCGTCACATTATGCACTGCAATCACCGGCTGACTCGGGTCGAAATACCCCAGCCAGCTTTCCAGACTCCGCTTGCCCGTTCCCCTGAAAAAAGACACATCCAGTCCAAGCGCGGCATACAGCCGCAGAAATTCCCCCTTCCCCGTGAGCAGGAACTCATTCTCTGCTTCATCCTCCTGGTTATGGATCGTCAGGATACTACCTTTCGCATCACCGGCGATCAATCGGAAAAGGGCCGGCGATACCGAATAAGGCGCATGCGGCACGATCGAGCCGCCGCCCAGTTCCTCCAGCACCCGTAGGGCATGGTCGAACCTCATCCGCGCCCCACCCTCGACAAACCCGATCGTCTCGATAAAATTATGATAGCGTAACCTTCCCTTTCGTTTCTGTTCCACGGTATCGGCCGTATTGCAGATATCACCCACCGCCACGATGCCGCCGGCCAGCATTTCCTCCTCGGCCGCCGCGATCGCCTTCCGGACCGGATCCTGCTCATCGCCAGGCCCGTCTGCGCCACCGCCCGTGCGAGCCGCAGCCCCCCGACCCCGGATCACCGTGCTCAGAAACTCCACAAGACCCGTACCCTCCGGGATAAAACCCCGCATATGAGATAGCTCCAAATGGCAATGACAATTGACAAAGCCCGGACTCAACACCCCCGGATAATACTGCACATCTTCCCCCGCCGCCGCAGCCGGGACCACATCCTGTACCCTGCCTTCAGCGGTGGTAACCAATACGCTGTCCGCCGGTGCAAAACCCTCGCCCGTAAATAAATAATCAGCTTTGAATTTTCGATAAGTCATTCGTAAACATTGTAATTTTGCAGTCCGCCGGACAAGCCGGCCCAAATATATGCTAGATAAACTGGAAGCCATAAAAGCCCGGTTCGAGGACCTTGGAGTTGCTCTGAGCAACCCGGAGATCGTCAGCGATAACCGGAAGTTCAGCGCGATGAGCAAGGAATACCGCAGCATCGAGAAGATCGTCCGTGCCCATGACGAATACAAAGAGCTGTTGGATACCATCGAATTCAACAAGGAAGCCCTGAATGGCGACGATGCCGAACTGCGGGATCTCGCCAAGGCCGAGGCCCCGGGCCTGGAAGAACGCAAGCTCCGGATGGAAGCCCATATCCGGCAGCTCCTGATACCCAAAGACCCGCAGGACGAGAAGAACGCCATCCTCGAGATCCGCGCCGGAACGGGCGGCGACGAAGCCAGCCTCTTTGCCGGCGACCTGCTCCGGATGTATATCAAGTATTGCGAACGCCGGGGCTGGAAGACGGCGATCCTCAGCGAAAGCGAAGGTACCGTCGGGGGTTATAAGGAAGTACAGGTGGAAGTCATCGGCGAAGATGTCTATGGCACCCTCAAGTTCGAAAGCGGGGTTCACCGGGTACAACGGGTCCCCGACACCGAACAGAGCGGCCGCGTCCACACCAGCGCCGCGACCGTGGCCGTGATGCCCGAAGCCGAAGAAGTTGACTTTGAACTGAAGGAAAGCGATGTCAAGATGGAGACCGCCCGAAGCGGCGGCGCCGGCGGCCAGAACGTCAACAAGGTGGAAACAAAGGTATTCCTCACCCATATCCCCACGGGCGTTGTCGTGGTCTGCCAGACCGAACGCAGCCAGCTTGGCAACCGGGAAAAAGCCATGCAAATGCTGCGCACCAAGCTGTATGAGGACCAGGTGCGTAAACAGGAAGAAGAGATCGCCCGCCACCGGAAAAGCCTCGTCAGCACCGGCGACAGGAGCGCCAAGATCAGGACCTACAATTTCCCCCAGGGTCGCGTCACCGACCATCGTATCGGCCTAACGGTCTATAACCTCGACGACGTCCTCAACGGCGAGATCAAGGAGTTCATCGACGCCCTGCAATTCGCGGAGAACGCTGAAAAGATGGCTCGGCAGAACTAATTCAAAACCCGCCAAAGGCCCGCCAGGCTTGATTGCCATGCAATTATAAGGGACTCGCGGTCTCTTGAAAGGTCAGCTTGACATTAAAACGGGGTTAAAAGCAGTAAAAAAAGCAACAGAAAAAAGGGCCTTTCACGTTATTTTAACGGGAGAACATTAAACTTTGCAGTTAGACGTTTGTCTCTATATAAATGGGACAATCCCATCAGTTCTTTAAATAATGTGGCTAAAATTTGCTATAAAGCCGGAACTTTTGTAACTTAAGTAGGGTAATGCTAAATAAATGTTATTACTCCCAAAGAGGGAAACGAAACGCCGGTTTGCATCGTAAATTTGTAGTGTGGATCGGGTGATGAGAGCGACACAACATTGGCACCTGATTTGCGTTATATAAGTTGAAAATCCAGTCTTTTCTATTTGACTCACATAAAGCAGTCAATTTTCTCATAAGCAGTTAGTTTTGGTTACGACCCCTGTTTCTACAGGGGTTTATTTTTTTCAGATCGGGCGAAGCCCGGCCTACCCCGAAGGTTGTATTTTCCCTTACCTAACTTTTATGGCTAAACGCTTCCTCCTTCTTACCCGGCAACAGCAACAGATTACTGAGTCCATAGCCGATGCCCGCTCCGAACATATCAGCAATGATATCCGCAAGATCGTAATCCCTCCCGGGGATCCAATACTTCTGGACGTATTCCATGGCGACTCCAAAGCCATTGGCCAGCAGATAGAAGCAAAAGAAGCCAAGCAGCAGTCTGCCGGAGCGAGACCGGGATGTCGCCAAATAAAGGCTCCACAGAAAGACAAAGCCCCCGAACAGCCCCATATGGACCAGCTTGTCGAAATTGGGTAATTTAAATCCCTGCTCATTGGGGATATAATTGCCGGGAAGACACATCGCAATTATGATCAGCAGGGTCCAGACAATGGGAACATATAACGCCGATAAGTATTTCCTGATAAAACGAGGCATAGTCCGAAAATAGAAAAAAATCCCGTTCCTACTGTGTCAGCATCGTCTTTCCCAGGGATTGCATCTTTTCCAGGGTTGGGCCGGCGCTTCCTCCCTTCTTCTCAATCGTAATGGCAAAAGCCTGCGCCTTTTTCGTACCCTTCATCTGCAGGATCACCTTCTGATCCCGGGCATCGAAAACGCCGAGATCGGTGGGTTTGCCGTCGATTAGCGCCCAAAGCTGGTATTGCTGGTCCGATGGCAGCTCCGGCATGTTCCTGACCACCAGATACACCTTGGAGGAGGTTGAGTCCCAATATACATTGGCCGAGGATTTCGGAGCAACCTTGGTTCCTACCATGTTAACCACCACGGTATTCGAATCGCTGATCGCTTTCTGCTCCCCGATGATCTGCTTTAGGATACTGTCCGTCTCCGTCACCTTGTCCCTGAGCCGGTCATTGGCGCTGCTCAGATCCCTGTTCTCCCGGCGGGTCTGGAAATACAGGTAACCCATGGCGACAAGCAATACAATGGCGGCAGCAACCACGAATCTCAGCACGCCCGAAGACCGGGTGTTTGCTGAATTTTCCATATTGATGATAGCTTTAAAAACTTTCACCTTGACCTCTGGGGGTGGAGGCACCGCATTCTCAGATGCATATGCTTCCAGATTTTCTTCAAACTTCCTGCGTGCCGCGACCAGCTCCGGGTATTCGGCACAAAGCCGTTCAAATTCAGCCCTTTCCGACTGACTGGCCAGACCCATCACATAACTTTCAATGATGCCGCTTTCTATGTATTCTTTTATGTTCACTTTAGAAATTGCCGTAGTAGCAACAACGCGTTCCTTATGCGGGTCTTGACTGTACCCAGGGGGATCGCCATTATCTCCGCAATCTCTTCATGCGTAAAACCCTTGAAGTAAGCCATTTCTACAAGCACCCGATGCTCAGGCCTAAGTGTTTCCAGCACCTTTTTCAAGCCGATGTTATCGACGTTGGGCAGCGTGAATGGATTGGCCGCCTCCTTATATACGTTATCCGGAAGCTCCTGGTTTTTCTGGGAGTTCTGATAGCTTTTAGATCGAAGGGTATCGATGGATGCATTCCTGGCAATATTCAGCATCCAGGTAAAGAGCCGCCCCTTGGAAGGGTCGTAGGTTTCTATTTTCCGCCAGATATTGATGAATACCTCCTGCAGTACGTCGCTGGCCAGCTCGTTGTTATCGACGATGATCTGCTTGATAATGCTATAGAGCGCCCCAGCATAGTGATCATATAGAAAGCCGAATGCCTGGTTGTTCCTCTCTTTCAGGGCCAGCACAAGCTCCTGCTCTGTATAGGTGGTTGGTATTCCCAAGATTTGTGGATGGATACTCTAAAGTAAGAATAAAAGATCAGTGGACGATGTTGCCGTAGGCTGCGGCATCCATCAGCTTATCCAGATCTGCCGGGTCCTTGACGGTCATCTTGATCATCCATCCTTTTCCATAAGGATCGGAGTTGACCAGGTCCGGTGCGGTCGTCAATTCGGGGTTCACTTCCAGGATCGTTCCTGCAACGGGCAGATAGAGATCGGAGACCGTCTTTACCGCCTCGACCGTTCCAAAAACGGTTTCCGCGGCCAGGGCCTTTCCTACCGTCTCCACTTCGACATAAACGATATCTCCCAATTCCTTTTGTGCAAATTCCGTGATGCCGATAACGGCGACATTGTCCTTTTCCAGCCGGATCCATTCATGATCTTTCGTGTAACGCAATTCTTCTGGGAAGTTCATGGTTGTTAAATTTTTATGCTGCAAAGATTAGAAAAAGCCATCGAAAATGATCCCCTTCCGGGATGAATTATTTGTTTCGTGGTATGAGCTTCATTTTCAATATTCTGACATCCGTTTTCGGCCGGTCCAGCGGGGGACCGCCGGTCTCCGACGCCGCGATGGAATCCACCGCTTCCATTCCCCGGATCACCTCGCCAAAGACGGTGTAGGCCTGGTCAAGATGCGGCGATCCCCCGATCTCCTTATACACCTCCCGGTCAGCCGCCGGAATCTTCCTGCCTTTCAGCCGGTAGGCCTCCACCGAGTCCAGACCTGCATCCGTAAATCGTCTTCCCTGCACGATATAGAACTGACTGCCGCTGCTCGCCCGGGTGGGATTGACGTCGTCGTTCTGCCGGGCGGCGCCCACCGCTCCGCGATGATGAAACAGGTCGGGCCGGATCTCTGCCGGTATCGTATAGCCGGGCCCCCCCTTGCCGCCCTGGCTGAGCGGCTTGCCGGGTTCGCCGGTCCGGCTGTTGGGATCGCCCGTCTGGATCATGAACCGGCGGATCACGCGGTGAAACAGCAGTCCGTCATAAAAGCCCGTCTTCGCCAGCAGCAGGAAATTATCCCGGTGTAGCGGTGTACTGTCGGAAAGCCGGATCACAAACGTCCCCCGGGTCGTGATGACCTCCACGTCACGTCCAAGGTCTTTCTTCCGGAGCCCATTCGATAATTTGGGATTGCAAGAGAAAAGCAGGATGAGCCCTGCCGCCAAAAAACCGGAAAACATCCGGGTTGTATGGTTCATAAGCTGTCAGGTTCTTCGCCGATTTCGCTGTTTGAGAAATACAGCAGGATATGATCCTTCATGAAGTTCTCCTGCTCCACGACATTCATCACCGGCAAGGCCTTTAGCTGAATGAAGTGGGGCCAGCCCTGCTCGTCCACGCGGTCAAGCCGGTAATAACCGCTCTGCGCAAAGAGCGTACACACCGCGACATGCATGAGATCCTGCTTCTCTTCCTTGGTGAACTTCTTCCGGATATCCCCGAACTCCTGTACCCCGATAAGGAACAGAAGGGTCTCCATGTCCGGCTTCTTGCCAAAGCGCTCGACCAGCTGTGCTTCCAGGTTCCACCAACGGGCTTGCAGGTCGTCCTGTAATTGTTGCATACCCGCAAAGATACATCATCTACCCTTTTTCCACCACGACGGCCGTCCCATAGGCAAGTACCTCGGTAACTCCGTTCATCACCTCATTGGCGTCATACCGGACATTGATGATCGCATTGGCCCCGCGTTCGGCGGCATTTTGCAGCATGAACCGGAACGCCTCCTCCCGCGTTTTCTCGCAAAGCTCCACGTAGATGGATATCTGTCCGCCGAAGATGGTTTGCAGTCCGCCGGCCAGGTTACCCAGGATGCTGCGGCTCCGGACGGTAATGCCGCGGACAACGCCAAGATTTCGGGTAACGCGATGGCCATCCAATGCGGTACTGGTGGTTACCATGGTAGGGTCTATCATATAAAAGGTTTTGAGATGAAATTACATATTACATTTGCACAAAATTCAGAAAATGTTACAAGTGGCATTTATCCGTCAGAACGTCGACTTTGTAAAGGAAAGGCTGGGTGTCAGGAATTTCGCCGATATCGGACTGGTCGACACCGTCGTCGCCCTCGACGATCAGCGCAGAAAGCTCCAGCTCGAGTCCGACACCACCCTGTCGAAGATAAATGCGGCTTCAAAAGAGATCGGCGTCCTGATGGCAAAAGGTCAGAAAGCCGAGGCGGAACAAAAGAAACAGGAGGTTGCCGCTCTGAAGGCAACACAAGCGCCCATTGCCGAACAACTTGCGGCGGTCGAAGAGCAGCTCAACGACACCCTGGTACGCCTGCCCAATCTTCCGGCCGCCGCCGTGCCGCCCGGCCGCACGCCGGAAGACAACGTGACCATCCGCGAAGGCGGGCGCAAACCCGTCCTCCCCGCCGGAGCCATGGCCCACTGGGACCTCGCAAAAAAATACAACCTCATCGATTTCGAGCTTGGAAACAAGATCACCGGCAGCGGCTTCCCGGTATACATCAACAAAGGCGCAAGACTGCAACGCGCCCTCATCCAGTACTTTCTCGACTACAATACCGCCGCAGGCTATACGGAGTACCAGCCGCCGATCATGGTCAACGAGGCCTCGGCCCGGGGCACCGGCCAGCTGCCGGACAAGGAAGGCCAGATGTACTATGTCGGCGAAGACAACCTCTACCTCATCCCCACCGCAGAGGTGCCGGTGACCAATATCTTCCGCGACGAGATCCTCAAGGAAAGCCAGTTCCCCATCCGGATGACCGCCTATACACCCTGTTTCCGCCGCGAAGCCGGCAGCTATGGCAAAGACGTTCGCGGCCTCAACCGCCTGCATCAGTTCGACAAGGTCGAGATCGTACAGCTGGTAGATCCGGTAAGAAGCTACGACGTGTTGGAAGAGATGGTTCTACACGTCGAACGGCTGCTGCAAAGCCTGGATCTTCCCTATCGCATCCTTCGGCTATGCGGCGGCGATATGGGATTCACATCGGCCATGACCTACGACTTCGAGGTCTTCAGCGCAGCACAGGAAAAATGGCTCGAGGTCAGCTCCGTCAGCAATTTCGAGTCCTTCCAAACCAATCGCATGAAGATCCGCTTCAAGGACGCCGGCGGCAAGACCCTGCTGGCCCATTCACTCAATGGAAGCTCGCTCGCATTGCCCCGTATCGTGGCCTGCCTGCTCGAGAATCACCAGCAGGATGGGTTCATCGCGTTGCCGCAGGCGCTGCACGGGTACTTCGGCGCCGATTCGATCCGTTTATGACAAACATACGGCTGCAGGCCCTTTGCGGCCTGCAGCTAAATTATGTTATGTATGGGGGAAGGGATGTCGGGAGCTGTAAGCTCTACGGTTTATAAGATGGACTATTACCAACCTTGCTTGGCAATACCGGCCTGGATCGCCGCCAGCGCCTTTTCCTCGCCCAGCAACGTCGTCAGCTTATTGCCTTTGCCGTCATGTCCCTGCGCCATATATGCACCCTTTGCGGTCTTGGTGATAACGGCGTCCTGGATAGGCACATTCTTCTCTTTCGTCTTAACGTTGTAGGCCGTAAGTGTTACAGTTGACATATTTAATTCGTTGATTTTAATGCAATAATAAGTATTTTTAGCTACACGTCCAACTTTGCATACTTGGCGTGCGACTCGATAAAGTCGCGGCGAGGCGCTACCTCGTCACCCATCAGCATGCTGAAAATGCGATCGGCTTCCGCGGCGCTCTCGATCGTCACCTGCTTGAGGGTCCGGGTATCGGGGTTCATCGTCGTATCCCACAGTTGGTCCGAATTCATCTCACCCAGACCTTTGTACCGTTGTACGGTAACACTGTCCTCCTTGCCGTTGCCCAGCTTTTCAACCCAGACGCGGCGTTGTTCCTCGTTCCAGGCATAGGACTGTTCCTTGCCCTTTTTCACGAGGTACAGCGGCGGCTGCGCAAGATAGACATAACCCTGCTCCACCATCTCCTTCATGTACCGGTAGATAAACGTCAGGATCAGTGTGGCGATATGGCTTCCGTCCACATCGGCATCGGTCATGATGATCAGCTTGTGGTAGCGCAGCTTGGCGAGATTCAGCGCCTTGGGGTCGTCCGGCGTTCCAACCGTCACTCCAAGGGCCGTGTACATGTTGCGGATCTCTTCGTTCTCGTAGATCTTGTGCTCCATCGCCTTCTCCACGTTGAGGATCTTACCCCGCAGCGGCAGGATGGCCTGGAAGCTGCGATCCCGGCCTTGCTTGGCGGTCCCGCCTGCCGAGTCTCCTTCGACCAGGAACAGCTCGCAGCGATCCGGATCGCGGTCCGAACAATCGGCCAGTTTCCCCGGCAGCCCGCCGCCGCTGAGGACGCTCTTGCGCTGTACCAGCTCTCTTGCCTTTTTCGCCGCCGCTCTCGCCTGTGCGGCCAGGATCACCTTGCCGATGATATTCTTCGCTTCCCGCGGATTTTCTTCCAGGTAATCGTTCAACACTTTGCTGACCGTGGAGTCCACGACACCGGCAACCTCATTATTTCCCAGCTTGGTCTTCGTCTGCCCTTCGAACTGCGGCTCCGGCACTTTCACCGAGATGATGGTACTCAGACCTTCCCGGAAGTCATCCCCCTCGATCTCCACCTTCGCCTTCTCGAAAAGACCTTCGCGATCGCCATAGGACTTGAACACCCGGGTGAGCGCCCGGCGAAAGCCCGCCACATGGGTGCCGCCTTCTATCGTGTTGATATTGTTAACGTAAGAATAGATATGCTCGCTGTAGCTGTCATTGTAGGTCAGGGCTACCTCCACGGCGACATTGGTGGCCTCATCCCGGCCTTCCACATAGATGATCTTCGGGATCAGCGCCTGCCGCCCGGCATTCTTGTCCAGCATATCCACAAACTCCACGATCCCGCCTTCGCTGTAGAAGGTCTTGCTGTAGCTGGTGCCATCCTCTTCCTTTTCCCGCAGGTCGCGCAGCGTAATGCGCACGCCCCGGTTCAGGAAGGCCAGCTCGCGCAACCGGCCTTCAAGGATATCCTTGCTGTACACCGTCGTGATAAAGATGGACGAGTCGGGCCAGAAATGGATCGTCGTACCCGTTTTGTCGCTCGTACCGATCTCACGGACCTCATATTGCGGCACGCCGATCTTATAGGCCTGCTCGAATATCTTGCCTTCCCGGTATACCGTCGCATGCAGATCGGCGCTCAAAGCATTTACGCAGCTTACCCCCACACCGTGCAGACCACCGGAAACCTTGTAGGTGTTCTTATCGAATTTGCCCCCCGCATGCAGGATGGTCATAACCATCTCAAGGGCGCTTTTCTTCTCCTTCGTATTGATCCCCGTGGGAATACCCCGGCCGTCATCCACCACCTCGATAGAATTGTCTTCAAAGATGGTAACCACGATGTTCTTACAATATCCCGCAAGGGCCTCGTCGATGGAGTTGTCCACCACCTCGTATACCAGGTGATGCAGACCCTTGACGCCGATATCCCCGATATACATGGCCGGACGCTTACGAACCGCCTCCAAACCTTCGAGTACCTGGATACTGTCCGCCCCATATCCGTTGCCGGCTGAGGTCAGAACTTCCTGTGTTGTTTCACTCATATTTTTTCGACTGGAAAAGTGTAGTTAACAATAAATTAATAAGGTTCGCAAATGTACGAAAAATAAGGGGGTTGGCCCGTTTTAATATCCCCAAACAGCCCCCTTTTTTCGCCTCTTTTCCAGTCTTTTGCCGGCCCCGTCCGGTCACGGTTTTGTCAAAAAACACCCGGTCTGAACCAATCGGTCTACCCGGACGTATTTATTCCCGGTTTAGAAGTAAATTTGCCGAATGATGACCAAGGTAGCGTACCAGGCTCCGGATATTTTGACGATGGCGTACAAACAACCCGTCATGCAGGATCAATTGATCCCGTTGCAGGAAAAAGACCAGCAGATACCCGGCTCGGTGCAATACACCATCAAACGCTACCGGAAAAATCCCCAATGGTCCCTGGATGATATGGGGATGATGGTCTACAACTACAAAAAAGAAGACCCTTCCCGCAACTATCTCGAGCTCCGCTTCTGCATTGCCGGGAACGTCTACTGCCAGAAGAAAGACATAGAATGCGATTCCTGCAAGCTCGGCGCCAGTCCAGGCTGCTCCGAAAGGATCGATACCGTCGACGTCCTCAACTTCCGCTTTCTGCCCGTTCACCTTTCGCAGTTTGCAAAACCGCGGCGCACCGACAGCACCGTCAGCGAAGACCTGCTCGAATTCCGGCATCCCGCGTCTTTCAGCAAAACCCTCTCCCTCTGCGGCCGGACCCGCCTGGTCCTCGAGACGCTGCTCAACCATAGCTATACCGGCAGCCACGAGAATATCTATATCAATGCCCAGAGCCAGATGCTGCTTCTCTACAGCCTGGAATGCATGGTAGGGGAAAAAGAGGTCGAAGGCTTCCAGTGCAAGTTCCTGGCGAACGAAGCCGACCGCGAAAAGATCGTCCAGGCCCGCGAGATCCTCCTCCAGCACATCGGCGAGCCCCTGACCATCAAGGAATTGAGCCGGAAGGTCGCGATCAACGAATGCTATCTGAAAAAAGGGTTCAAAGAGATGTTCGGCACCACCATCTTCGATTTTTACCAGGGCCAGCGGATGGAACACGCCCGCTACCTGCTCTATGAAAAAGGGCTGAGCGTCACCGAAGTCTCCGTTATGCTGGGCTATTCCTCCATCTCCCACTTCTCCACCGCGTTCAAGAAGCACACGGGCTTGAAACCCTGCGAGCTTTTATTGCATTAACCCGTGTCGTACGGTGGCCGTCACAATTCGGTCAGGCTTTCCTGCGCGGCCTTCACCGTCGCGTCCAGATCGGCCGTAGTCAGCGCATTGTTCAAAAACCAGCTCTCAAACGCCGACGGCGGCAGATAAACCCCGCGCCGCAGCATTGCGTGAAAGAACAATTTAAAAAGCCCGTTATTCGCACCCGAAGCAGACGTAAAGTCCGTCACGGGATGATCGCTGAAATGCACGCTGATCATCGACCCCAGCTGATTGATCCGATACGGCTGTCCCCAGGCCCGGAAGACCTTGTCCAGCCCGTCGCGCAGGTACATCGTTTTTTCCTCCAGCTCCTGGTAGATCGCCGGCCGCCGTTTCAGCTCCGACAACATCGTATATCCCGCGATCATCGCGATCGGGTTACCGCTAAGCGTACCCGCCTGGTAGACATTTCCCAGCGGCGCGATATGCTGCATGATATCCTTTCTTCCGCCAAAAGCGCCAACAGGCATCCCGCCGCCGATGACCTTGCCATAAGTGATCAGATCGGCCCGGACTCCCAGCCGCTCCTGGGCGCCGCCCGGCGCCAACCGGAAACCCGTCATCACCTCGTCGAAGATAAAGACGATGCCTTCGCGGTCGCAGATAGCCCGTAGTCCCTCCAGAAAGCCCGGTTCGGGAAGGATGCAACCCATATTCCCCGCCACCGGCTCTACGATAATAGCCGCGATCGCGCCCGGATAGGCAGCTACCAGCTGCTCCACGCCGGGCAGATCGTTATAAGCCGCGGTCAGTGTGTCCTGCGCTACACCGGGCGTCACCCCGGGTACGGTCTGAATATTGAAAGTGGCTACGCCGCTTCCGGCCTTGACCAGGAAGGGATCTGCATGCCCATGATAGTGCCCCTCGAACTTGATGATCTTGTTCCGCCCCGTAAATCCTCTGGCCAGCCGGATCGCACTCATACAGGCTTCCGTTCCGCTGCTCACCATCCTGACCAGGTCAACTCCCGGGACCATGCTGCGGATCAGCTCCGCCATTTCGACTTCCAGCTCGGTCGGCGCCCCGTAGGAGGTAGAGAGCCCGGCATATTGCTGGATGGCCTTTACGACCGGGCCCCAGGCATGCCCGAGGATCATCGGCCCCCAGGAGGCGATATAGTCGATATAGCGGTTGCCATCCACATCATACAGGTATGGGCCCTCGGCCCGTTGCATGAACACGGGCGTCCCGCCGACGCTGCGAAATGCGCGAACCGGCGAATTGACGCCGCCGGGAATGCTTTGCTGGGCCCGTTCGAATAATTCCTTGCTCTTTTTATACATGCAGCAATTTTACGGCATCTTTTGCAAAATAGGTAGCGATAACATCGGCGCCCGCCCGTTTCAGCGAGGTCAGGGTCTCGATTATCGCCTTTTCCTCGTTGATCCAGCCCATCTTCGCGGCGGCCTTTATCATCGCATATTCCCCGCTGATGTTATAGACGCTGACCGGCACCCGGACGGCATTCTTCACTTCCCGGATGATGTCGAGGTAGGGAAGACCCGGCTTTACCATCACCATGTCGGCGCCTTCTTCGACATCCATCAACGCCTCTTTCACCGCCTCGGTCCGGTTGGCGGGATCCATCTGGTAGGTCTTCTTGTCCCCAAATCCGGGCGCGGAATCCAGCGCGTCCCGGAAAGGTCCGTAAAAGCAGGATGCGTATTTGGCGCTATAGGCCATGATCCCCGTTCCTGTAAAATTGTTTTCCTCGAACGCCTTGCGGATCGCCCCGATCCGGCCATCCATCATGTCGCTCGGTGCAACCCAGTCGGCGCCGGCCGCAGCATGGCTCAGGCTCATCCGGACCAGCGCTTCCACGGTGGGGTCATTGACGATCTCGCCATTCTCCACGATCCCGTCATGCCCATACGAAGAATACGGGTCCAGCGCGACATCCGTCATCACGAGGATCTCCGGGACGGCATCTTTGATTGCCTTGATGCTTCGCTGCATCAGCCCATCGGGATTCCATGCCTCCTTCCCGGTATTGTCCTTCAGCTCGTCCTTGCTTTTTACAAACAGAAGGACACTCTTGATCCCCAGGCCCCAAAGCTCTTTCACCTCTTTTACCGTTCCATCGAGACTCCGGCGGTAATAGCCGGGCATCGAAGCGATCTCCGTCTCGATCCCCTCCCCCTCGTCGATGAACAGTGGTACAATAAAGTCATTCGGTGTCAACACCGTTTCAGCGACCATCGCCCGGATCGCCGGGGTCTGACGCAAAATTCGATTACGTCTCTGCAAATACATATCCTAAAATGTTTTTTTATTTTACCCAATCCTTCGGATGCTGACAGGCATCCAGCAACACCGCCTCCGGACTCCCTTCCTCGGGCTGATAGTCATACTCCCATCTCGCCCGCGGCGGCAGGCTCATCAGGATGCTTTCCGTCCGGCCATTCGTCTTCAGGCCGAACAGCGTCCCGCGATCGTGGATCAGGTTGAACTCCACATAACGCCCCCGGCGGATCTCCTGCCATTCCAGCTCCCGCTCACCATAAGGCATAACCGCCCGTTTCTCAACGATCGGCAGATAGGCGGGCAGAAAGGCATTCCCATTGGCTTGTTGAAAGGAAAAAAGCCGGTCCGCATCTGCGGAATCGGCAGGTCGCAAATGATCATAGAACACGCCGCCGATCCCGCGCATCTCGTTTCCCCGGTGTTTATTGGCGAAATATTCGTCACACCATTGCTTGTATTTCGGATACCAGCCGGTGTCGAACGCGTCCATTGCGTCCTTGAAACTGCGGTGAAAATGCCGCGCATCTTCCCGGAAAAGATAATAAGGCGTGAGATCGGCCCCGCCGCCCATCCATCGGTCGCTCACATTCCCCGAATCGTCATATAGCTCAAAATATCGCCAGTTGCCATGCGTGGTGGGGACATAAGGGTTCACCGGGTGTATCACCAATGACAATCCGCAGGCAAACCAGTTCTTCCCGTCGATCTTCAGCTGCGTACGCATGGTGTCCGTCACCTTGCCCCAGACGACCGAACTGTTCACGCCGCCCTTTTCAAACACCCGCCCGCCGCTCAGCACCCGGGTCTTGCCGCCACCGCCATGCTCCCGTTCCCATTCATCGGTCCGGAAAAGCGCCTGACCATCGAGGTCTTCAAGTGCGGCGCAGATCCGGTCCTGCAGGCCGTGGATAAAACCGATCCAGCGCTCCCGGTAGGATGCCGTCTCGGTCTTGTATAAGGGATTATCGGGCTGGCTCATATTGATAGTTTTTTACCGTTTCGACGAACGCGATGGCGTTCTCCACAGGTACATTGGGAAGGATGCCGTGACCCAGGTTGGCAATATGCGGTCCTCCGGCAAAAGCATCCAACATCGCCCTCACCTCTTTTTCGATCACGGGGATCGGCGACAGCAATTTCGCCGGATCGAAATTCCCCTGCAACGCCACCCGCGGTCCGGCGAGCTCTCTCGCCATCTGCGGCCGGATACACCAGTCGATGCCGAGGCCGTTCGCTCCCGTGGCCGCCATGTTTTCCAGGCTATGCCAGGCGCCTTTGGCAAAGACGATGGTCAACACCTCATCCTTTAATGCGGTGACGATCTGCCGGATATATTGCAGCGACAGCTGTTCGAAATCATCCGGTCCCAGCAATCCGCCCCAGCTGTCGAAGATCTGGACCACGTCCGCTCCCGCGGCTACCTGTCCCCGAAGATACGCGATCGTCGTATCCGTTATCATCTGCAGCAGCCGGTGAGCCGCCTTCGGCTGGGTATAACAAAAGGCCTTGGCCTCGTCAAAGGTCTTGGAGCCCTTTCCCTGCACCATATAGCACAGTAAGGTCCATGGCGCGCCCGCAAAGCCGATCAGCGGCACCCGCCCGGCAAGCCTCCGCTTCGTCAGTCGCAAGGCATCGAATACATAACCCAATCGCTCTTCTACGTCGGGCAGGACGAGGCGGTCCAGATCGGCCATCGATTGTATCGGGTCGGGCAACAGCGGCCCCTTCGATTCTATCAATTGCACCTCCATCCCCATAGCTTGCGGAACGACCAGGATATCCGAGAAGATGATTGCCGCGTCCACCCCTACCTGCTCGACCGGCTGGATCGTTATCTCCGTTGCCAGCTCCGGGTTCTGACACCGTTCGAAGAATGAATATTTCTCCCGCAGGACACGGTAGTCGGGAAGATATCTCCCCGCCTGGCGCATCATCCATACCGGCGTCCGTTCCGTCTTCTCCCCCCGCAGGGTGCGTAGCAATAGATCGTTCTTGAGTGTATTCATATCTTAAAATGGGTGATCAGTTCGTTGATCAATATTTCCTTGTCGGGTTTGCTGGCGATGATGGCCTCTCTGCCTGTTATCGCTTTTACGGCCGCCGCCGTGGTCGGGCCGATGGCGAAATAGATCGTCGCGGCATTCACGGGGTTCGCCAAAAAAAAACTTTCAACTCCGCTGGGGCTAAAGAAAGCGATCCCGTGGTATTCCCGTTCCACCCGCCGCGGTGTGAGCACTGTCCGGTACACGACCCGCTCTTCGACGGCCAGTCCCGCCTGCCGCAGCAAAGACGGCAACTCTTGCCGGCGCAGGTTGCCGCAAAAAAAGACGACGCGCCCTCCGGGGCTGCTTGCAATGATCTTGTTCGCCAGCTCTTCGGCTGAAAAGGCAGTGCCCGTGACTTTTCTTTCCATCCGTTTTTCTACCAGTTGCCGTGTGGCCCCCTCAATACAGAATACCTTCCATTCCGGATCGATCGCCGGCAATGCTTCCGCCGCGTGCTGACTCGTAAACACCACGATCGCGGGTCCGGCAGGCAGCTCACCGGGTTCCAGCAGCTCGATGTGGATGAAGGGAACCGCATCCAATTGGATCCCTCTCCGCACAGCCGCATCAAGAAGCGGAGCAGACAGGGTTTGGGTCGACAAAACAAATATCTCTGGAGGTTCCATCCTATTCTTTCACCGGAGTCTCTGAAGCGCGTATGCGGTCGGCGATAGCCCGCCCGCCATTATTCAGCAATTCTTCGGCCGCCTGCCGGCCCAGGTAATCAGCCCTATCGGCGGGCAATATCTTTTCGATCTCTGCCATCTGCTTCCCATCCAATGAATGGATCTGTCCCCTGAAATAAACATCCCCGTCTTCCACCTCCGCCAATGCACTGATCGGGGTCGAGCACCCTCCCAGCAGCGTCCGCAGAAAATCCCGCTCGATCCGCGTGCAAAGCGCCGTATCCGCATCATTCAACGGCTGACAGGCCTGCAGCAGGGCTTCTTCATCCCGGCTGACGACCACGATGGCGCCCTGCGCCGGGGCAGGCAGCATCCAATCCAGCACCAGGCTGTTCTCGGGGCGCAGATGAATGCGTTCGAGTCCCGCCTGCGCAAAGATAGCCGCGTCCCAGCCTTCTTCGCCCAATTTTCTTAGCCGGGTGTTGACATTTCCCCGCAAATTCTCGATCTGGTGATTCGGATACCGGTGCAGCCACTGCGCCTTCCGGCGGATGCTACTCGTCGCGATCCGCGCTACGCCTTCCCGCATTTGAAGAATGTCGGCGGAATTTTTATACACCAGCAGGTCGTGTACGGGACCACGCTTTAACACGGCCGCTTGCCCGAGACCCCGGGGCAGTTGAGTGGGAACATCTTTCATCGAATGCACTGCAATATCGATCCGGTTGTTCAGGAGTGCGATATCCAGGCTACGGGTGAATACACCTTGTACGCCCATCTCGTATAGCGGGGTCTTCAGATCGATATCCCCCTCGCTCTTGATGGGCACCAGCACCGTGGCAATGCCTTCTGCTTCCAAAAGTTGTTTCACCTGGTTCGCCTGCCAGAGAGCCAGCTCGCTCTCTCTTGTGCCTATGCGGATGGGATTCGGCATCAGCTTCCGATATACTCGTTTATGGCTTGAATATAATGACAGCCGCCTTGGTTGTGCTGGCGCATCCGGGTGGCCATGCCATTGATCACCCGCTGGATCTGTTCGTCCATATCCCCATTGCCGGGGACGGCTTGTGCGGCAAGCCGGGTATATAACGGGTGCGTATGCAGTTCCTTTAATTTCGTTTTGACGGCCTTCAGGACGGGAACATGCTTGCGCATTTCGTACCAGTCCATAAATTCCGAAATATGCTCCGCAAGGATCGCCTTGGCCTTCGGCACTTCGGCCTCGCGTTTTTGCAGCGTCTCATCCTTTATCTTCGACAGCTCATCGACGTTGATCAGCGTCACGCCGGGTAACTGCGCGGCAGTCTTCTCCACATTGCAGGGGATCGACAGATCGATCACCAGCTTGTCGCCTGCTCCTTCGAGATGCGAGCATAACAGCGTCGGCTGCTCCGCATTGGTGGCGACGAGGATGATATCGGTCTTCGCGGCATAGGCGGACAGCTGTTCGAGCGGGGCCGAGCTGACGCCGGTCTCTGCGGCCAGTTCGGCGGCCCGTGATTCGGTACGGTTCATCAGCGTAATGTTGCGCGTACCGAGATAGTCCACCATATTCCGGCAGGTGTTGCGACCGATCTTCCCGGTCCCGATCAGCAGGATTTGTTTGTCGCCAAGGTCGGCAAAATGTTCGCGGATATATTGAATGGCGGCAAAGGACACCGATACGGTTCCACCGCTAAGCTCGGTCTGGTTCTTTACCGATTTGGTGGACTGGAGAACGCAGTTGACAAGCCGGTCGAGAATGGCCCCTACGAATTGCCGTTCGCGGGCGAATTTCACCGCCTGCTTGATCTGCCCGACGATCTCATAGTCGCCGAGGATCTGCGAATCGATGCCGGCCCCGACCAGGAAAAGATGATCGATCGCCTCTGCACCCCGTTTGATATAAGCAATATCGAGAAAGGATTCGTAGTTGCCTTCTGTGGCCGAGCAGAGCAGGGCAGCCAGCTGACGGGCATTGTCGGCAAATCCGTAGATCTCGGTCCGGTTACAGGTGGAAAGGATGAAGAGTTCGGAGAGTTGATGAGAAGGAGCGAGGGTAAGCAGATGGGCGTATTGTTCTTCGCTGATGGCAAATTGCCCCCGGATAGCAGCATCTGTTTTTTTATAATTGATCCCGACTACGTAAAATTCAGAAATATCAGAGGTCCTTGTGCCCATTGCTACGGCTTATTGCTTAACAATAATAACTAACGCAAAGTTACCTCCATCAGTTCCCCCTTCACCATTTTTTATGTCATTAGACTGTCATTTCCCAAAAATCGGTCCTCCATTGCGTAAAGCGCATACCTTTGCAGGCATTATGACATCGACTGGCAAAAGAGCCATCATTCTCATGAACCTCGGCTCGCCGGATTCTACTGCAACTCCGGACGTTCATCGGTATTTAATGGAATTCCTGATGGACAAAAGGGTCATCGATTACCCCTGGCTGTTCAGGAAAATTCTCGTGGGCGGCTTGATCGTCCCCTTCCGCGCGAAAAAATCCGCGGAGGCCTATGAGACCATCTGGACAAAGGAAGGCTCCCCGCTCATCGTGCTGACGCAGCAATTGCAGGCCGCCTTGCAGCCGCTCGTTGCCGATCCGGTAGAAATTGCGATGCGCTATGGCAATCCGTCCATGGAGGACGCCTATCGCCGCCTGCTTAAAAAAGTGCCCGATCTGGAAGAGGTCATCGCCGTTCCGCTCTATCCCCACTATGCCATGGCCTCCTATGAGACGGCGGTCGAGTATGCCCGGGAAATCCATCGCCGGAACAAATATTCTTTCCGGCTGGATTTCATAAAGCCGTTCTTCGACGAGTCGCATTACCTGAATGCGCTGGCCGAACATATCCGCCCCTACCTGAAGCAGGATTACGATCATATCCTGTTCAGCTATCATGGGGTGCCCGGCCGGCATATCCGCAAGTCGGATCCCACCGGCAATCACTGCCTTCAGTCGGCCTCCTGTTGCGAGACCGCTTCGCCGGCACATGCCACCTGCTACCGGCATCAATGTTTTACCACAACCCGTGAAATGGTCCGGCTGCTGAACATCCCGGAGGGGCGATACAGCAATTCCTTCCAGTCCCGGCTGGGGAAGGGCTGGCTCGAGCCCTTCACCGATATCCGGCTTGAAGAGATGCCCAAAGAAGGGATAAAGAAATTACTGATCCTCTGCCCCGCCTTTGTCAGCGACTGCCTCGAGACGCTCGAAGAAATAGCCATCCGCGGCAAGGAGACCTTTCTCGGCGCCGGTGGCGAGGAGTATACCATGATCCCCTGTCTCAATATCGACTCCCGGTGGGTGGATGCATTGGCGGGCTGGGTCAGGGGATATGCGGAGGGAGACAAGACAATGGTTCTCGGTTGATCAAACACTTCCTATGTATAGTTATGTAAAGGCGCTGCACATCATTTTCATCGTCACCTGGTTCAGCGGTCTGTTCTACATGGTGAGACTTTTTGTCTACCATACGGAAGCCAATGAAAAGCCCGAGCCTGAACGGACGATCCTCATGCAGCAATTCAGAATGATGCTCCGCCGTCTCTGGAGGGGCATCACCTGGCCTTCCGCGATCCTCACTCTCATCTTCGGACCCTGGATGATGATCCTTCTCGGTTCGGTGCCGGCCTGGCTGGCCATCAAGCTTGGCTTTGTCCTTGGCCTCTATGGCTATCATTTTTCTTTACAGGTCATCTATCGTCAGCAGATGAAAGGCGTCTTCCGCTTTTCGTCCCAGCAGCTGCGGATCTGGAATGAGGTGGCTACCGTCTTTTTGGTTGCGATCGTGATGCTTGTCGTTGTCAAACAGAATATGAGTTGGGCCTGGGGGCTGCTGGGCCTCCTGCTGTTTGTGGCGTTGCTCATGAGCGCCATAAAGATCTATAAGGTTATTCGGACGCGGAAGGCTATAAAATAGGCAAGCCATTAAATGAACAACCCTCCCGGTCATAGACCGGGAGGGCTCAGAGCCGGCCACAGGCCGGCTGGCCGAAGGCCCGACAAAAAAAATTTGGCCCGGGGTGGTACTTTTTTCAATACCGCCCCTGGGCCAATACTCCGGGGTAAAAAAGGTGGTTTCCGGACTTGAAAATTTTAAAACCGGTAATTCAGGAATTGAGATCTTAAGCCTGGTCGCTTGTCGAACGGGTTTTTGTCAAGGTAATATCAGAGATTAAAAACGGGATGGCTACGGATCTCCATTGAATAAGGCAAATACAGTACACGGAATAAGGATGAGAATGGGGTGGATCGGTTGGGAGAGTTTATAACTGTTCTAGCGGACATGCCGCCCGCGGCGACGAGGTGTTTTTAAAAGGAAGGGGAGTAGGAATACCCCCCTTTTTAACCCCTAAACCCTAAACCGTAGAAAGAGTTAGAATTGCTTCCGATATCTTTTAGAAGCGCTTCTTAGTTTTATATCTTGTCGGATGCTGACCATCCGTGTGTATCGCGTTTCTGGAAAATAGTATCCAGAAACTATGCCAAAACCCGGAAATGTGGATAACTCCGGGGGTCGAGCCGCCTGTTTAAAACGTTTTAGCAAGCTTTTGGCAATCCTTTAACAATTTTCGTCTTGCCTACTGCAAATCTAATTCCATCGCCTGCAATCGCCCTTCCTACCGGCATTTTGCCCCTTTTTTCGTAAATTCGCGTCCCCAACGGCTCGCCTTTCTGCCGTCCAACCCCGGAACCGATCCCTAATCAAGCATTTATAGTACAATGGCCAATAAGTATAAGGAATACCAGCAATTAAATTTACCCGCCATCAGCCAGGATTTACTGGCAAAATGGACGGATGAGCGCACTTTTGAGAAAAGTGTGGAATTGAGGGAAGGCGCTTCCCCATTTGTGTTTTATGAAGGCCCCCCAAGCGCCAATGGACTCCCCGGCATCCACCACGTCATTAGCCGGACCCTCAAGGATCTCGTCTGCCGCTATAAGACCATGCAAGGCTTCCAGGTGAAACGCAAGGGCGGCTGGGATACCCATGGCCTCCCCGTGGAGCTGGGCGTGGAAAAAATGCTGGGTATCACCAAGGAAGACATCGGCAAAAAGATATCCGTAGCCGAATACAACGAGACCTGCCGTCGCGAAGTACTGAAATACAAGGATAAATGGGATGAGCTGACCCGCCTGATGGGCTATTGGGTCGATCTGAAGCATCCTTATATCACCTTTGAAAACAACTACATAGAGTCCCTCTGGTGGATCCTCGCCGAGCTCTATAAAAAAGGTCTGCTGTACGAAAGCATCAGCATTCAGCCTTATTCACCCGCCGCCGGCACCGGCCTCAGCTCGCACGAGCTTAACCAGCCCGGCTGCTATAAAGACGTTAAGGACACCACCGTCGTGGCCATGTTCAAAGCGGTTCGCAACACAAAAAGTGAATTCCTCTTCAAACTGGTCGCAGATGAATCCGCATCCCCCGCGAACCAGGCAACCGGCGACGAGGTCTTCTTCATGGCCTGGACGACAACCCCCTGGACCCTGCCTTCCAACCTGGGTCTCACGGTCGGACCGAAGATCGACTATGTGCTGGTCAAAACCTTCAATCCCTATACACATCTTCCCGTCAATGTAATTCTCGCAAAGGCGCTGACCGGCAAGTACTTCAAACCCGAAGGCGAGTCGGCCGACTTCAGCACGTTCACCCCCGACTCCAAGATACTTCCCTGGAAAATCCTCGGAGAGTTCAAGGGCAGCCGGCTTGAAGAGATCCGCTATGAACAACTCCTCCCCTTCGAGGCCAACAGCCCGGAAAAGGCAGGCGGCGATCCTTTCCGCGTCATCCCCGGCGACTTCGTCACCACGGAGGATGGTACCGGCATCGTCCACACCTCGCCCGCCTTCGGCGCCGATGACTATAAGGTCGGACAGAAATATAATATAGGTATCCTGATCATGGTCGATCGCCAGGGGAAATTCCTCGACGGCCTCGGCGAATTCAGCAACCGGTATGTAAAGAACTATAAGGACGACCCCAACTACTCCGACGTCAACGTCGACATCTGCGTCAAGCTCAAGAAGGAAAACCGCGCCTTCCGCGTCGAAAAATATGAGCACACTTATCCGCACTGCTGGCGCACCGATAAACCCGTTCTATACTACCCGCTCGACGCCTGGTTCATCCGCACCACCGCTCTAAAGGACCGGATGGTGGAGTTGAATAAGACGATTAATTGGAAGCCAAAGTCCACCGGCGAAGGCCGCTTCGGCAACTGGCTGGAGAATATGGTCGACTGGAACCTCAGCCGCAGCCGCTATTGGGGCACCCCGCTGCCTGTCTGGCGCACGGAAGATGAAGACCCTTTGAAGCGCGAAGAGATCTGCATCGGCAGCATCGCCCAATTGCAGGCAGCCCTAAAGGACGCCGTCAAGGCAGGCTTCATGCAGCCGGCCAAAGGTGACACCGAAGAAGCCTATATTCAACGGCTAACCGGCGATCTGCACAAACCCTATGTCGACGACATCGTCCTTGTCAGCAAAACCGGCCGGCCCATGAAAAGAGTAGCCGATCTGATCGACGTCTGGTTCGACAGCGGCGCCATGCCCTATGCCCAATGGCATTTCCCCTTCGAAAACAAGGCCGTCTTCGCTCAGAACTATCCCGCCGACTTTATCGCCGAAGGCGTCGACCAAACCCGCGGCTGGTTCTATACCCTGCATGCCCTCGGTGCACTGCTCAAGGAATCCGTGGAAGAAGAGCTGAAACAAGCCGGTCTGTATCCCGTCAACGGCGATAAGGTATACCCGGGCCTCGCCTATAAAACAGTCGTTTCCAACGGCCTCGTGCTGGATAAGAACGGCAACAAGATGTCCAAGCGCCTCGGCAACGTCGTCGACCCCTTCGACACCATCGGGAAATTCGGCGCAGACGCCACCCGCTGGTACCTGATCACCAATGCCTCTCCCTGGGAAAGCATGAAATTCGACATCGAAGGGATCAGGGAGGTGCAGCGGAAATTCTTCGGCACCTTATATAATACCTATCAATTCTTCGTCCTTTATGCAAATGTGGACGGCTTCACCTTCAAGGAAGCCTACATCCCGCCTGCCGAAAGACCGGAGATCGACCGATGGATCCTTTCTTCGCTGAACAGCCTGGTATCCAAGGTCACCGAACATCTCGACGACTACGAACCCACCATCGCCGGTCGCCTGATCGAGGATTTCCTCGACGAGCACCTCAGCAATTGGTATGTCCGCCTCTGCCGCCGCCGGTTTTGGAAAGGGGAGTATGAACAGGATAAGGTCAGCGCCTACCAGACGCTCTATGAGTGTCTCGAAACCCTCAGCAGGTTGATGGCGCCTATCTCTCCATTCTTTGCCGACTGGCTTTTTACCAATCTGAACGAGGTTACCGGCCGCATAAAGGCCGCTTCGGTCCACCATGCCGACTTCCCCGTCGCCGACCCCGGATTTATCGATTTGCCGTTGGAAGAACGCATGCAGCTGGCCCAGGATGCGTCGTCCCTGATCCTTAGCCTGCGCAAAAAGGTGAATATCAAGGTTCGTCAACCCCTTCAAAAAGTATTGATCCCCGTCCTCAACCCCGGCATGAAACACCAGCTGGAAAAAGTAGCGGACCTCGTAAAGGCCGAGGTCAACGTAAAGGAGATCCAGTACCTGGACGGCAGCGATGGATTTATCAAGAAGAAGATCAAGCCGAATTTCGTCGCCCTGGGTAAACGGCTGGGTGCTAGAATGAAGGCGGTCAGCACCGCTCTCAGCGAGTTTTCGCAGGAGAACATAGCAAAATTGGAAAAAGAAGGTGATATTACTTTATTTATTGATAAAGAACCCATAATATTGTCTCTCCAAGAAGTAGATATAACCAGTGAGGACATCCCAGGCTGGGTAGTAGCAAATAAGAATGCGCTCACCGTGGCCCTGGATGTGACTGTAACCCCAGCACTGGCCCAGGAAGGAAATGCACGTGAGTTTGTTAATCGCATCCAAAAAATCCGGAAAGACAATGGCTACGACCTGACCGACAGGATCCTGGTTAAAGTAGCGGACGTACCCCCCCTTACCGACTCCTTAACGCAATTTAATGACTATATTTGCGCGGAAATTTTGGCAGATTCGATTGAATTGGTCAAGGAACCCACGAATGGCACTGAAATTGAAGTGAATGATATTCTTTTAAAAGTGTTCGTCACTAAAAAAGCCTAACTGTATGGCAACCAAGAAGAAAGCGGCGAAACCAGCCGCGAAGAAAACGGTGAATGTCAAGAAAGTAGCCCCGGCTAAGAAAGCGGCCCCGAAATCTGCCCACTCGTCAGGTGGGAGTAAGACGGCCAAGAAAGCGCCGGCTGCTAAGAGTATTGCTAAACCCGCCGCTAAAAAGGTTGCCTCAGTTCCGGCCAAGAAATCCCCTGTCCTCCCGACAAAGAAACCAGCTGTATCCAATACATCAAAGCCCGCAGCAAAAGGTCACACCGCTGCAGCCCCTTTTTCAAAAGCAACCACCCATACCGCTAAAGCCCAGCAGCCTGCCCCGTCCGCTAAACCGGCCGCGGCTCCTGTCATCGCCAAAACCGCAGCCTCCGTACCCCCTTCCCCTCCACCCGTGGCGCCGAGGCCGGAACCCAAAAAGCCGGCTGCCCCCGCCAAACCGGTAAAGGTGGTCATCCCCGAAATAAAAACAAAAACGGTTCGCAAATACGAACCAGAATTTACAAAATCAGTATTAGACACCCCACAAGAAGAACAAACTGGACCCACTATGAGATACAGCGACGCAGAACTTGGAGAATTCAGGGAATTGATCAACCGCAAGCTGGACGCAGCAAAGAAGGAATTGGCGTACCTGCAGGGCCTGATCACTCGCAAGGATGAGATGGGCGGCGATAACGACGACGCCCGCTACATGACCATGGAAGACGGAAGCATGAGCATGGAACGAGAGCAGCTGAGTCAGATGGCCAGCCGCCAGATCACCTTTATCGACCACCTGGAGAAAGCCCTGATGAGGATCGAAAACAAGACCTATGGTATTTGCCGGGTCACCGGTAAACTGATCGATAAAGCCAGACTCAGAGCCGTACCGCACGCAACACTGAGCATCGAGGCGAAACAGATGATGAATAAATAAGGATGATCATCCTTTGAGTTCCTCTTTTGACTTTTGGATCCAGAGATAATTGGCCCTACGTTCCCTGGAGCTGAGGTGCGGTCCTTCCCTGGCTATATCTCCCAGTACATTCTGGGCCTCCCCGTCACGCCCAGCGCGCTGCAGGAAAAGTTTTTCCACCCATTCATCCCTAAATGCGGCCGTGGATGGATATCGCCGAATTCCCTGGAAAAGAAAATGTTATATAGCAGAATCAAACGTATAGCTGCTTATGCCCCGCCTCCTTTTAACCTTGTTGCTGCTGATGGCAGCCTTTGCCGGTTATTCCCAGCCCGCTCTCGCTACAAAAGCCAATTACGGGGCCGCCGCCCGGTTCTCCCCTAAGAAACTCGAGAAACTCATCTTCACCACCCAGGTCGACGCTCATTGGTTAAAACGATCGGCCCGCTTCTGGTATATGTATGAGACTACCGAAGGAAAGAAATGGTACATCGTCGATCCTGCCAAAGGAGAGAAGAAGCAACTATTCGACAACGATAGACTGGCCGCCGCCATCTCCCGCGTCGTCAAAGACCCTTTCGAAGCCAAACACCTCGGCCTCGACAGCATACGGTTCATAAAAGACGAGAACTGGATCCAGTTCGAGGTAAAAAGCTCCGGGAATTTGCATAAAGAGGGCTCTGCAAAAGACTCGACGGCTAAAAAGGTCTATTACTTCGAATACAGCCTGCTCGACGGAACGCTCAACGAGCTTACCGGCTACAAGAAGCCCAAACGCAAACCCAATTGGGCCAGCATCTCGCCCGACAGCAACGTGATCGTCTTCGGCCGCCGCTTCAATCTTTACTGGATGGATCGCGCCAACTATGAAAAGGCATTGAAAAATGAGGACGACAGCACCATTGCAGAGCACGCCCTGACCACCGACGGCGTCGAGAATTACAGCTATCACGGCAACGGCATCCTGGGTGGAGGCGGTGAGACCAATGTCGACCAGGAAAAGAACAGGAATAAGCGTAAACCGGCCCAGGTCTTCTGGAGTCCCGACTCCAAACACTTCGCCATGTCCCGCTCGGATATGCGAAAAGTAAAGGATCTCTGGGTCATCAATTCCATCGCCGATCCCCGGCCTACGCTCGAGACCTACAAGTACATGATGCCCGGCGACAAGGAAGCACCCATCGAACAGTTGCTCGTCTTCGACATGACGACCCATACCCGGCAGATCGTCAGCTCCGCCGAATTCAAGGACCAGGACCTCGCCATTTGGTCCGCGCCCAACCCCGAGCGCCGCCGCGACGATGACTATCGCGTCCAGTTCTGGCTGGGAACAAATTCCAAATTCTATTTCACGCGCACCAGCCGCGATCTCCATCGCATCGACGTCTGTGTCGTCAATGTCGGTGACAGTGTCGCTCAACCTCTCATAAAAGAGCGGCTCAACACCTATGTCGAAGTCCGCCGGCTCGGCCTCGTCAACGAAGGAAGGGAGCTTATCGAATGGAGTGAACGCGACGGCTGGGCACATTTCTATTTGTACGACGGTACGGGTAAGCTGAAAAACCCCATCACCAGCGGCGCCTTCCACTGCGAGGACATCGTTGGCATCGATGACAAGCGGCGCATCCTCTATTTTACCGCCGGCGGCAAAGAGCCCGGTGAGAACCCCTACTATCTTCACCTGTATAAAGTGAATCTCGACGGCACCGGTCTCACCCTCCTTGACCCGGGCGACTTCGAACATGCCGTCAACATGGACGACGACCAGCAATTCTTTGTCGACAATTTCTCACGCGTTAATACCGTTCCTAAGTCGGCGCTCTATAACAACACCGGTCACAAGATCATGGACCTCGAGACCGCCGACCTCAGCTCGCTCTTTGCCACCGGGTATAAATTTCCGCAGCCCTTCACCGTGAAAGCCGACGATGGCATCACCGATCTGTATGGGGTCATGTATAAACCCTTCAACTTCGACAGCACAAAAAAATACGCGCTGATGGAATACGTCTACCCCGGACCACAGACCGAATCCGTCAACGCCGCTTTCGGGCGAAGCATGGACAGGGTCGATCGCCTGGCCCAACTCGGGATGATCGTCATCACCGTTGGCAACCGCGGCGGCTCACCCTCCCGAAGCAAATGGTATCACAACTATGGTTATGGGAACCTGAGGGATTATGGACTCGCCGACAAGAAGGCGGCGGCGGAACAGCTCGCCGATCGTTACTCGTTTATCGACATCAACCGGGTCGGTATCCATGGTCACAGCGGCGGTGGCTTTATGAGCACCGCGGCGATGCTTGTCTATCCCGACTTCTTCCGGGTTGCCGTTTCCTCCTCGGGTAACCACGACAACTCCATCTATAACCGATGGTGGAGCGAGAAACATCATGGCGTAAAGGAAATGATCGGCGACAAAGGCGATACCAGCTTCGTCTATTCCATCGAGAAGAACGCCGATCTCGCAAAAAACCTGAAAGGTCATCTGATGCTGTCGACCGGCGATATCGACAACAACGTTCATCCGGGTAACACCATTCGCGTGGTCAACGCGCTGACGAAGGCCAACAAGCGGTTCGATCTCGTACTGCTCCCGGGCCAGCGCCACGCCTATACGGATATGACCGAGTATTTCTTCTGGCGCATGGCCGACTATTTCTCGCGCTACCTGATCGGAGATGCCTCGGACCGGCCCGTAGCCATCGAAGAAATGGACCGGGAACAGGAACAGGTCGGCAATAAGGCGGCCTCGGAAAATCGCCGCACACCCGATTGGGATGAGGACGAATGGCAGTAGCTATTTTACCTCCTGCATCTCGACCAGCTTCTTGTAAAATCCGCCCCGGGCGATCAACTCATCGTGCGTCCCGCGCTCCACGATCTGGCCCTTCTGCAACACGATGATCTCGTCCGCATGCCGGATCGTGCTCAGGCGGTGGGCGATGACGATGCTCGTCCGGTGCTCCATCATCTTGTTGATGGCATCCTGCACAAGCCGTTCGCTCTCGGTATCCAGCGATGAAGTGGCCTCGTCGAGGATAAGAATGGGCGGGTTCTTCAACAGCGCCCGGGCGATGGTCAGCCGTTGGCGCTCGCCACCGCTGAGCTTGCTGCCCCGGTCCCCGATATTCGTCTGGTAACCCTCCTCTTTCCGGATGATGAAATCATGAGCGTTTGCGATCCGGGCCGCCTGTTCGATCTCTTCCTGCGTGGCATCGGGCTTGCCCAGCGCGATATTCGCCGCAATGGTATCATTAAAGAGAATGGGCTCCTGCGTGACGATGCTCATCTGCTCCCGCACGGATTTGAGCGAATAGTCTTTGATATTGATTCCGTCGATCAGCAATTCACCGCCCGTAACGTCGTGAAACCTGGGTACCAGGTCGGCCAAAGTAGACTTCCCCGCGCCGCTGCTACCCACCAACGCGATGGTCTTCCCCTTCCCGATCACCAGATTGATATTGTTGAGGATCCCCGTCTCCTCATAAGAGAAGCAGACCCCACGAAACTCGATGCGGCCGGTAAAGACCTCCAGTTTTTTGGCACTGGGATTGTCCCGGATGGCCACCGGCGCCTTCAACAGGTCCTCCACCCGTTCCATGGCGGCGGCGCCACGCTGGATATTGAACATCGAGGTCGAAAGATTCTTGGCCGGGTTGATCAGCAACCCAAACACACCGATATAGGTGATCAGATCACCGCCGGAAAACCCGTTGCCATGCGTGCGGAGGATCAGCATCCCGCCGTAATAGAGGATGATGGTCAAAATGAAGATACCCAAAGTTTCGGTCAGCGGAGAAGCCAGGTCCCGGCGGGCATTCATCCTATTACGGATATGGAAAAGACTATCGTTGATCTGCGTAAATTTCTTGCGAAGCAGAGACTCAGCGCCAAAGCCCTTGATCACCCGGATACCTCCCAGCGTTTCATCGAGGACAGAAAGACTTTCTCCCAGCCGGATGGACGCGTCTTTGGATTGCCGCTTTAGAGTCCGGCTGATACGCCCGATCAGGAATCCCGTCACCGGCAATAAGATCAACAGGAAAAGGGAAAGCCAGGGGCTGAGATAGACCATATAAGCCAGGTAACCGATGATGGTCAACGGATCTTTGATCATGCCTTCCAGCGTACTTACTACCGAAGACTCGATCTCATAAATATCATTGGTCATCCGGGAGATCAGATCGCCCTTTCGCTGCTCCGTAAAATAGCCAATCGGCAACGACAGGATCTTTTCATAGACGTCGTTCCGCAGAAAAGTGATCGTGGCGCTCCGGATAGGAGAGGAGATATAGGAAGACCAATAATAGAACAGGTTCTTCAGAATCGTGCTGATCAGGATCAGGAAACAGATGACAAGCAGCGTCGTGGATTTGTCATTGTGCTGGATCACCTGATTCAACAAGTCCTTTAATCCACCCACGGCGTTGGTAGTGAGGGTCACCGATTGACCTGTACCTCCTTCACCCTTGAAAAGGAAGGTCAGGAAGGGGCTAAGCATGCCAAGGGAGATCAGCCCGAAGACAATGGAAAGAACGTTAAAGACCAGGTACACTACGATCTTTCCCTTATACCTGGAAAGGTAGTGTAGGATCACCGAAAATTTCTTCATGCTGAAATCCGTAAATTTGGGGGCAAAATTACCGTTAATATCTATAAGTTGCGGATTTTGAAACGTTAAAGCAAATAATGCAAGAAAGTAAAAGACAAAAACAGGTGGGTGCGCTGCTGTTGCAGGAGTTGAGCGATATCTTTCAACGCCTGGGACTCAGCATGATCGACGGCGGACTGGTATCGCTTACGACCGTAAAAGTGACGCCCGATCTGCTGGAAGCCCGCGTCCATCTCAGCTTCTTCCAGGTAAAGGACATCCCGGCAGCCCTAAAGAAGATCGAAGAAAGGGCCTGGGAGATCAAACGGGAGCTGGCCACCCGCGTAAAACATCAGCTGCGCCGTATCCCCACACTCGACTGGTTCCACGACGATACCCTCGAGCACGCCGATAGAATGGAGGAACTTTTCCGGCGGATAAAGGCCGAACGTCCCGCAGGCAGCCCCGAAGCCTCCGCAGGCCCCGAAGCGGGTAGCGACAACCCCGACGGAAAGGAGGGGCCCCAATGAATTTCCTCTTCGCCTGGCGATATTTTCGGGCAAAGAAGTCTACCAACGCGATCAATATCATCGCCTGGGTAAGCATGTCGGCCATTGTGGTCGGCGCCGCCTCCCTGATCCTCGTCCTAAGCGTGTTCAACGGGTTCGAGGACCTCGTAAAATCCCTTTATACCAGCTTTTATCCCGATATAAAGGTTTCCCCTATCGCCGGGAAGACACTCACCCTGACTGCCGATCAGATCCAGCAGCTCAAAGGCGTCGGCGGCGTCGGCGCAGTCTCGCTCGTCGCAGAGGATAAAGGCATTCTCGAGAACAACGGGTCATGGCTACCCGCATATATCAAAGGAGTGGATGACCAGTTCCTGAAAGTCACCGGCGTGGGCAAAACATTGGAAAGAGGGACGTTCGTGACCGGCAACGGGGATCATCCACAGGCCATTCTCGGTTCGGGCATCGCCAACACCCTGGGAGTGGAAGCCGAAAAGGAGCTGTTGCCCCTCGGCGTATATCTTTTCCGGCGTGGAAGTACGGACTACAGCGCGGACCCGATGGCGTCCATGAATCATGAGCCTCTCATGACTTCCGGCATGTTTCGGATCCAGCAGGACTTCGACGAACACTATGTGATCACGAATATCGATTTTGTCAAACGAATGGTGGGATTGGGCCCCAATGAGTACAGCGGCGCCGAATTATCGGTTACCGATCCCAAACAGGTCCTGGCCGTAAAGGAGGCCATCGTCCGGTTGCTGGGCAAGGGGTATAAGGTACAGACCCGCTATGAGCAGAATCAAAGTCTGTACAATGTCATGGGGACCGAAAAGTGGGTAATTTACATTGTGCTATCCCTTATCCTCATCGTGGCGGCGTTCAACATGGTGGGTGCGCTGACGATGCTGGTCTGGGAGAAACAAAAGGATATTCACGTACTCAAGGCCCTCGGCGCAAATGATGCGAGGATCCAACGTATCTTCCTGAGCGAAGGCATATTATTGGCCCTGATGGGCGGGATAGGGGGGATCGCCCTTGCCGCAATTGTCTGCCTGCTCCAGAGCAAATACCATCTTATTCCCCTGCAGGGCGGCTCCTTCCTGATCGACTACTACCCCGTCAAATTAGTGGCAACCGATTTCGCGCTGGTCCTCTCCACCATCGGGGTCATCGCCCTGTTAGCCTCCTGGTTACCCGCTCGCAAAGCCGCCAACCAACCGATTGCATTAAAAACCTAAAAAACCCCCGCGGAGCGGGGGTTTAATAATCTAAATCTAATAATCTCCAAGCGTCTCCGGTAGTTGCGCCAGCGCCTTCGCCAACTGCTCGTCATTAGGAGCGATCCCATGCCAATGGTGGTCGTTTTCCATGAAATCAACTCCCTTACCCATAATAGTATGCATCATGATGGCGATCGGCTTACCCTGACCCGTGAGACTCCGGGCCTTATCAAGCGTCGCCAGAACCTCATCCATATCGTTACCGTTCATCTCCAGCGTGGTCCAGCCAAACGCATCGAACTTGGAGTGGATATTCATCAGATCCATCACCGACTTCGTCGTGCCATCTATCTGCTGACCGTTCCAGTCGACCGTGGAGATCAGGTTGTCTACCTTTTTGGCAGCCGCGAACATGATCGCCTCCCAGTTCTGACCCTCATCCAGCTCGCCATCCCCGTGGAGCGAATACACAATATTTTTATCGTTATTGAGTTTTTTGCTTAGCGCGGCGCCGATGGCAACGCTCATCCCCTGGCCCAACGAACCGCTGGCAACCCGAACGCCCGGCAGATGTTCATGGGTTGTAGGATGACCCTGGAGGCGGGAGTTGATCTTACGAAAAGTAGACAGTTCTTTGATATTGAAATAACCGGATCTGGCCAATGCCGAATAGAAGACGGGGGAAATATGACCATTGGACAAAAAAAAGATGTCTTCATTTTTGCCATCCATATGAAAATTCGGGTCGTGTTTCAGGACTTTGAAATACAGTGCGGTGAAGTAATCTGCACACCCGAGCGAACCACCCGGATGACCGCTTGCTGCGCCATGAACCATTCTGACGATATCTCTTCTGATCTGCGAAGCGATTGCTTTTAAGTCTGCCATATGAAATTGATTTATTGATTCCTTTTGACAAATCTAACGGTTTTTTGCATGTCGATCGATCCAAATTTGCCCGATTGCTTGGAGGCCTTAAACTTTTGTATTATCTTTCGGTCTCATTCTTTTACTACATCAACGACTCCGCCTGACCAGGTAACCGCCGCAGAAACACCAGGCCCAATCTTTGCAATAAGACTTAGTCGTATATATCGGATACATTAATAAAGAATTCCTATTTTTGTTCACGAATCAAAATCAGACTGATGTTTGATGTTTTACTTTCGATCGCTATTTCCTTTACCGTTACCTTCCTTGCCATCCCAGCCGTTATCAATGTGGCGGAAATGAAAAAGCTGTTCGACATGCCCGATGCCCGGAAAGTCCACCATATGCCCATCACACCTCTGGGCGGGATCGGCATCTTCGCCGGCTTCATCTTCGGCAGTCTGCTTACTCTTCACTTTAATCAATTTGCTGATCTTCAGTATTTTATTGCAGCATCCTTTGTCATCTTCTTTCTCGGTCTCAAGGACGATATCCTCGTCATTTCGCCCGTCAAGAAGTTTATCGGCCAGGTGCTCGCCGCCTTTATCATCATCTACTACGGAAATATCCAGATCCGCAGCATGCATGGTTTCCTGGGATTGTATCAGCTACCCGAAATGTTTAGTCTGCTGCTCACTTATTTTGCCGTTATCGTGGTGATCAACTCTTTCAACCTCATCGATGGTATCGACGGCCTTGCCGGTAGCCTCGGCCTGCTTTCGACGGTTGTCTTCGGCATCTATTTCCTCTACGTGGGATTGTCACCCTATGCCGTGATCGCCTTCTCGCTGGCCGGCAGCCTCCTGGCGTTCCTGATCTTTAACTTCCAGCCGGCCAAGATCTTTATGGGGGATACGGGTTCCTTGTTAGTGGGTACGATTAACGCCATCCTGGTGATCAAATTCATCAATGTCGCCAACACCGCCGATGTAGCGTTCCCCATTCCCGCATCACCGGCCGTCGGCTTCACCATTTTGATGATCCCGCTGCTCGATACCCTTAGGGTATTCGGCATCCGCATCCTGCATCGCCGCTCCCCCTTCAGCCCGGACCGGAATCATATTCACCATCTCCTTCTCGACCGGGGCTTCTCACACCGGGCGATCACCCTGACCCTTGTCACGGTCAACCTGCTGATGATCGTCGCCGTTTTCCTCGGCCGGTCATTGAACGTTACCTACCTTCTTGCAGGCGTATTCCTTGTCTTCTTTACGCTCATCGCCGCCATCTACTACCTGCTCCCCGGACCACGGTTGTTTATCGCCAAGACAGCCAAGGAAGAAAACGCTCAACTCACCAAGGCTTCTCAGCTGGTATCCCTGAAGAAAGACTCTATTCTCGAGCAAAACAATTAATTGGCCTTCGGCCAACAAGCCTTCGGCTTGTTATGAATTGATTTTTGACGTAGGTTTGCAGGGTTGTTAATCAATCATCTATGTCAGACGATCTGGAACTTATCCTGGAAGATGCCCGGGATAGTATGCAAAAGGCACTCAATCACCTTGAATCTGAACTGATTAAGATAAGAGCAGGCAAAGCCAACCCGCAGATGCTGGAAGGCCTTACCGTCGACTATTACGGCAGTCCCACCGTCCTCAACCAGGTGGGCAATATCTCCGTAATGGACGCCCGTACCCTGACGATCCAGCCCTGGGAAAAGAATATGCTCCAACCTATCGAAAGAGCCATTATCAACGCCAACCTGGGCGTTACCCCTCAGAATGACGGCAATATCATCCGGCTCTTTATGCCCCCCCTGACGGAGGAGAGAAGAAAGGAGTTTGTAAAACGTGCAGGCGGCGAAGGCGAAGCCTCGAAGGTCGCCATCCGCAATATCCGGCGCGACGCTATCGAACAGATAAAGAAATTACAAAAGGACGGCCTTAGCGAGGACGAAGCCAAGGACGCCGAAAAAGAGATCCAGGATATCACCGACAAACATATCAGCCTGGTGGAAAAGCACCTGGCGACGAAGGAAAAAGAGATCATGTCGGTATAATCGCTTACCTCCCTCTGAGAACTCCCACCCTTAGGCATTCGAGTCGCAAAAAAGTTTTCATAACCAAAAACATCTATCATGGGAATGCTAAAAGAGTTCAAAGACTTTGTAATGCGCGGTAATGTTCTTGATCTTGCCGTCGCGGTAGTTATCGGTGCGGCTTTCGGCGCCATCGTTTCATCCCTCGTCGATCACGTCATCACTCCGCTGCTGCTGACCCCGGCATTGAAAGCGGCTCATTTGGACGATATCGATAAATTAGCCTGGGGCGCGGTGAAATATGGCAACTTCCTTTCCGCAGTCATAAAATTTGTCATCATCGCCTTCATCCTCTTCCTCATCGTGAAATTCTTCAAGTCCATCGAAAAGAAGAAGGTCCCGCCGGCCACTGAGCCTACCGCAACGGAAAAACTCCTGGCCCAGATCCTCGAAGAGCTGAAGAAACGCCCCTAAAAAAATTTATAACCGGTTGCCGGCCCTCCCGGGCTGGCAACATTTTTGTTAAAGTCCAGAAAATAAAAAACTGACGATTTATGTTGAAGATTTGTGCCCGCATCCTGCCTGTCCTGATTTTTGCAACTCTCGGACTTACCCCTTTATTGCACGCGCAGAACGATGTCCAGGGCCTGAAGGACGCATTGAGCAGCGTTAAAATAACAAAAGACCCTCACGACACCACAAAGATGACCTGGAAAACGGGCGGTCTCTTAAGCCTCACCTTCAACCAGGCCGCCCTCAGCAACTGGTCGGCGGGCGGCGACAAATCGGCGTTATCCCTCAATTCCACTGTCAATCTTTATGCCTTCTATGTGGATGGCCGCCGGAGCTGGGATAACTTCCTGAACGCTCAGTATGGCATCGCCAATACCACCAGTCTCGGAACCCGCAAGACTCAGGATCTCTTCAACGTCACCTCGAAATACGGCTATGACGTGGGAAAAAAATGGTACCTCAGCGGACTCTTCGACTTTCGGACCCAGTTCGCTCCCGGTTACAACTATCTCGACGCAAAAACAAAAGTGCTTACCAGCGACCTGCTGGCGCCGGCCTACCTTCTCCTCTCCCTCGGGATGGACTATAAGCCGACCAGCAATTTTTCCGTCTTCCTGTCTCCCGCCACCTTGCGCGAACTGATCGTCAATAATGACTCCCTTGCCGCCGTCGCGGCATTCGGTGTGGATTCGGGCAAGAAGTCCCGGCTCGAATTCGGCGCGTATGCCACCATTAACTACACCACCCCGCTCAGCAAGACGGCCGTGTATACCGGTAGGCTCGACCTGTTCTCGGACTACCTCAACCATCCGCAGAATATCGCGTTCTTTATGACCAACGTCCTCACCGTCAAGGTCACCAGCATCATCAGCATGAACCTTGCGCTCACCCTGATCTACGACGACCGGGTCAAGTCCGTCAAATCCAATGGCGCCGCCGGCGGCCCGGCACTCCAACTACAGGAGGTGATGGGGATCGGCCTGGCCTATAAATTCGCCAAAAAGGCCCGGAAACCCACCCCGCCGCCCGCCGTCACACAGTAGACAACTTGGGGAAAACCCGGGCCCCCGTTCCCCCGGAAAAAGTTATTTTCGCCTGGTCATGACCAACTACCAGATCAAGCTACCTCAATTCGAAGGTCCCTTCGACCTCCTGCTCTTCTTTATCGAAAGAGACGAATTGGACATTTACAATATACCTATTCATACCATCATCCAGGACTTTCTCTCCTATATCCACGGAGAAGAAGCCCTGAATATCGAGTTGTCCAGCGAGTTCATCCTGTTCGTTTCGACGCTCATGCGGATCAAGGCCAAGATGCTCCTGCCCCGCAAAGAGCTGGACGCCCAGGGTAACGAGATCGATCCCCGCCAGGAACTCATCGACAAGCTGCTCGAATACAAACGCTACAAGGAAGCCGCGGCTACCCTCGCCGAAATGGAGGCCATCCGTCACCTCATGGTGCGCCGGGGTAATCTCCAGAAGGAACTTTCGCAGATCGGCGAAGAGGCCGGCGAAGGCACCGAGATCCAGGCGATCACCCTCTTCAAACTGATGAAGACCTTCGAGCGGCTGATGCAGAAGATCCAGCAGCGGCAGAATAAACCCGTCCACACCGTCGTACAGTACAACTACACGATGGAGAGTAGCCGAAAACATATTCTCAGCACCATCCGCGAACAGCGGACGATGTCCTTCGAGAAGCTTTTCGATATCTGCAATGACCGGCTGCATGCCATCTTCCTGTTCCTTTCGATGCTGGAAATGGTGCAGCTGAACTATATGAGCATCCTTGTAGGGGAAGGCCGGAATAATTTTATCGTGGAGTACAATCCCGACCGGCCGGAAGATCCTCTCGGCGATGCCGCACTTCTGGGCGAAGAGCCTGAGCCGGGTCCCGACGACGATGGTCCCACAAACGGTATTAACAACGGTCTCGGCGGTCTCTTCCCCGGCTTTTTAGACGCATCCGCAAACTAGGGCGCTTATGGAAACCATATACCATCCCTCGGCCGAACGCGGCCATTTCAATTTCGGCTGGCTCGACAGCCATCACTCCTTCAGCTTCGGCAACTGGCACGATCGGGATAAAGTACACTTCGGTGCGCTGCGAGTCCTCAACGACGATATCGTGAAAGGAGGAGAAGGCTTTGACAACTACCCGCACGAGAACATGGAGATCATCGCCATTCCGTTGAAAGGCGCTCTCTCACACAAGGACAGCGCCGGCAACAAGGGCATCGTCTACACCGGCGACGTACAGATCATGAGTGCCGGCAGCGGTATAAGTCATTCCGAATACAACGCTTCCCACTACGACAACGCAAATTTCCTCCAGATCTGGATTTTCCCCAAGCAACCCGGCATCCGTCCCCGGCGCGACCAACGTTCTTTCCATCCCGACGACCGCAAGGACAAATGGCAGATCATCGTCAGTCCCCGGGCCGAAGACCATGCGCTCTGGATCAACCAGGACGCCCGTCTCGCCCTCGCCCGCCTCGGCGCCGGCAAGACCCTTCCCTATCATCCGGCCTTTCCCGGCAACGGAGTCTATCTTTTTGTATTGGAAGGAAGCATCACCGCCGGCGGCCGCGCGCTCGAAAAGCGTGATGGACTCGGCATCGCCGGGCCCGCCGATGTGTCATTCACCGCAACCACCGATGCCGAAGTGCTGGCGATCGAGGTGCCGATGTTTGCCTAGTCGAAGGAATAAAGATGGGTATAAAGCCGTTCAGCCCAGCAGATGGTTGACGCTGACCACATCCCCCGTCATCTCCCGCACCGCGGCGGCTATCGCCGGTGCATCATACCCGCATTCATGCTGCAACTCCTTCAGCGTTCCATGCTCGACGATATCATCGGGGATGCCGAGGATACGCACCGTAGCGTGATATCCATGCGCGGCCTGGAACTCGAGGATGGCCGAGCCGAATCCGCCGACCACGGTACCGTCTTCGACGGTGATTACCCTGTCAAACTTGTGGAAGACCTCATGCAACAGCTCCTCGTCCAGCGGCTTTACAAACCGCATATCGTAATGCGCAGGATCGAGCCCGGTCGCCCGAAGCTCGCGGATGGCGGTCGTCACGAAATTGCCGGGGTGACCCAGGCTGAGAATGGCAACGCCTTCGCCGTCCTTGATCTTCCGGCCCTTGCCGACGGGGATCTCCTGGAACGGAGTCTTCCATTCCGGCATGACGCCCTCCCCACGGGGATAGCGGATGACAAAGGGATATTTGTTGCTCTCCAGCTGGGCAGTATAGAGAAGATTACGTAACTCACTTTCGTTCATCGGCGAGCTGACGATCATATTGGGCACGCAACGCATAAAGGGGATATCATAGGCCCCATGATGCGTCGGCCCATCTTCGCCGACAAGTCCGGCCCGGTCAAGGCAAAAGATCACGGGCAGCTTCTGGATCGCAACATCGTGGATCACCTGGTCATAGGCCCGTTGCATAAAGGAAGAATAGATATTGCAATACACCCGCATCCCCTGCGTGGCCATCCCGGCGCTTAAAGTCACGGCATGCTGCTCGCAGATACCGACGTCAAAAGCCCTGTCCGGCATCTTTTCCATCATGAACTTCAAGGAGGAACCACTGGGCATTGCGGGAGTGATCCCGAAGATCTTTGGATTCTGCCCGGCCAGTTCGATTATGCTATGCCCGAATACATCCTGGTATTTGGGCGGCTGTGGGGTAGGGTAGTGTTTCTTGTAGATCTCACCGGTGATCTTGTCAAAGAGACCTGGAGCATGCCACTTGGTTTGCTCTTTCTCGGCAAGGGAATATCCCTTCCCCTTTACGGTCATGATATGCAGCAGCTTGGGACCCGGTATCTGCCGCAGATCCTGCAGGGTGTCCACCAGCTTGGTGATGTTATGACCGTCGATCGGCCCGAAATAACGCAGGTTCAGCGATTCGAAAAGATTACTGCTCCGGCTGACAAAGCTCTTGATGCTATGCTCGATCTTGCTGGCCATCTCCCGGCTGAACGTGCTGCCCGGCAGCTTGCCAAGAGCCTTCCAGATATCGTCCTTGAGCCGGTTATAAGTCTTGGATGTCGTGATATCGGTAAGATATTCCTTCAACGCGCCGACATTGGGATCGATGCTGATACCGTTGTCGTTTAGCACGATCAGCAGATCGGTATCGGCGACGCCGGCATGGTTCATCCCCTCAAAGGCAAGCCCCGCGGTCATAGCCCCATCACCAATGATCGCGACAGCCTTGCGATCCGTTTCACCCTTGTATTTGGCCGCCATCGCCATTCCCAGCGCAGCACTTATCGACGTGGACGAATGCCCGACGCCGAATGAATCATAGACGCTCTCGGTTCTCTTGGGAAATCCGCTGATCCCGTTGTATTTCCGGTTGGAGGCAAAAACTTCGCGGCGGCCCGTAAGGATCTTATGGCCATAGGCCTGGTGGCCGACGTCCCAGACCAACTGATCATAAGGCGTGTTGAAAACATAGTGCAGGGCTACCGTCAGTTCGACCACCCCCAGGCTGGCGGCAAAGTGCCCTCCATGAACGCTGACGATATCGATGATATACTGGCGGAGTTCATCACAGAGCTGGTACAATTGCTCCCTGCTCAATAGCTTCAGATCATCGGGCGAGTTGATCGTTTGTAACAGGGGACCGGGAGTGATTTCCATAATTTGCGAAAATTGACCTTTGTAACGCCAAAATTACGACTTTAGCGCCTGGTTTGCAAGTCCAACCGGGCTTACGCGCGGGCAGGGCCCGCGGGATATGCCTGCAGGAACCGTACCAGCCCGCAGTAGCCCGCCCGGAGATACATCCGACCCATCGGGAACACCCCGATGCTCCAAAATCCGGCTCGTCGATGCTGCCGGACCGATGAGCGGGATAAATTCGCCATTAATACAAAATAAGGGCCCGGGGTATGTGGAAAACCCTAGATTTGACCCCAGCCGGACGACTTCCGGCCCATTGATACCTCGTATGACCAAAAACGGAAGCAGATACTACTGGTGGTGCCAGATAGGTGGATGGGGCACCCTCGCCCTTTTGTTGGTATTGAATTCCACTACCCTGGAGCAAAAGCTCACCCACAAAGACGTCGAGATCATGCTGATCACCGTGCTGACCGGCATCCTCGTAACCCACGTTTTCCGGGAAGTGATCAGAAGCTCGGGTTGGGCACTTCTTTCGGTCGAAAAAGCCATCCCCAAATTTCTCCTCGGTATCGTCCTTGTCTGTATCGCTGACGGCCTTATCCGGATCGGCCTGGCCGATGCACTGGGTCTCAGCTCTATGAAGGCCGAATTCATGACCCGGCTGCTGACCCTTACCGCCGACACGGGGGTCGTAATCGTTCCCTGGACCCTGATCTACTATTTATTTCATTATATCCAGATCAGCTCCAAACAGCAGCTCGATACCTTCAAGCTCGAAGCCCTGGTCAAAGAGCTGGAGCTGAAGACCATCAAGGCCCATATCAATCCTCATTTCATCTTCAACGCCCTCAATAGCATCCGCGCCCTCATCGACGAAAACCCTGCCCGCGCCCGCACCGCCATCACCGAGCTGAGCAATATCCTCCGTAGCAGCATGCAGGCCGAAAAGCTCGAGACCGTCACGTTCGAAAAAGAGCTGAACATCGTAAAAGACTATCTCGCCCTCGAACATATCCGCTTCGAAGACCGGCTTCAGGTGGAATACGAGATCGACGAAGACACCCTCGATCAGCCCATCCCCCCGATGATGCTCCAGACGTTGGTGGAAAACGCCATCAAACACGGCATCAGCCGCCAGGTGGAAGGCGGAAAAGTCCGCATCGTCTCCGACTTCAAAGATGATTATCACGAACTGGTGATCCTCAACACCGGTGTCCTTAACGGCAACCGTAACTCCGACGGCTTCGGCCTCGCCAGCACCAAAAACAGACTCCAGCTTCTTTTCGGACAAAAAGCTAACTTCGACATCAGGGAAGTCAATGACAACACGGTGGAAGCCCGTGTACTCATCCCCGTAGACATGAGTAAATAAATACCAACTATGATTCGCGCTATCATCATCGACGACGAACGCCTCGCCCGTAACGAACTCAAGAAACTATTGCTGGACTTCCCCGAGATCGAAGTCATCGCCGAAGCCGCCAACGCCGTCGAAGGGATAGAAAAGATCGACAGCCTCAACCCCGACCTTATCTTCCTCGATATCCAGATGCCCGGCAAGACCGGGTTCGACATGCTCTCCGAGCTGGAACGCGCCCCCAACGTCATTTTCACCACGGCCTATGACGAATATGCACTTAAAGCCTTCGAAGTCAATGCTTTGGATTATCTCCTAAAACCCGTCGAGCCAAAACGCCTCGCCGACGCCCTCCAAAAGCTGCAGATAGAGGAAGACAAAGAGCCGCTTTCCGACCACCCCATTTCCGTCAACCGCAGCATCCTCAACGAACACGACCAGGTATTCGTCAAGGACGGCGAACGCTGCTGGTTCGTAAAACTCTCCGACATCCGCCTCTTCGAAAGCGTCGGCAACTATGCAAAAGTGTATTTCGGCCCCAATAAGCCCCTGATCCTGAAATCCCTCAACGCACTCGAAGAACGGCTGGATGAAAAGGTATTCTTTCGGGCCAACCGCAAGCATATTGTCAACCTCCGGCTCATCGAGAAGATCGAGCCCTATTTCAACGGCGGCCTCCTGCTGGAAATGAAAGGCGGGGAGAAGATCGAAGTCAGCCGCCGCCAAACGGTCAAATTCAAAGAGATGATGAGTTTATAAACCCTTTCACATGAGACTTATTGCTTCCACGCTGGTATTCTTATCGTTTTCCGCCTGCCTGTCCGCGCAGAACATCGACAAGATCATTAACGAAACCTCTGTCGAACAGACGGAGCGGACCCTTTCTTCCGATGACATGCGCGGCCGGGCCGTTTTCACCCCCGATATCGAAAGAGCTGCCGATTACATCGAGTCGCGCTTCAAGGCGGCCGGGCTCAAGACCTGGAACGGCAGTGACAGCTATCGCCAGCCCTTTACCATGGTGCAGGCGACACCCGTCTCCGCGGCCGGTATCCTCGATGGAGAGGCGGTGCCCGCCGCACATGTCATTGCCATGAGCTCGGCAACGGAGCTCTCGATCGACGAGAACAGCGGGTATGAAAAAGTATGGATAAAGGCCGGTCATAATTTCGCGACCGAGGTAATGCATTATATCCACGAAAAAAAGAACTACCTGGTATTGGTCGACACCTCTTATGCCGCAAACTTCTCCCGGCTGTCGCGGTTCGGCCGCCAGCAATTCAAGTCGCCTACCAATGTCATCTGTGTTCTCTCAAGCGTAAATCCCACTCATTACTCGATAAAGGTCCAGCAGGAAATAAAGGAATCCGCCCTCGCCAATGTGGTCGGCATCCTCCCCGGCAAAAAGAAGAAGAATGAGATCGTCATCTTTTCCGGTCATTATGATCACCTGGGCGTTACCAAACAACCCATAAAGGGCGATTCGATCTATAACGGCGCCAACGATGACGCAAGCGGCACAACCGCGGTCATCGAGCTGGCCGATTACTTTTCAAAACAAAAGAACAATGGACGCACACTGGTCTTTGCGGCCTTCACCGCCGAAGAGGTCGGCGAATACGGCTCCCAGTATTTCTCCAGCCAGTTCGACCCCGAACGGGTAAAGGCCATGTTCAATATCGAGATGATCGGCTCCGAAAGCAAATGGGGCGGCAACTCGGCCTTTATCACGGGCTTCGAACGCTCCGATATGGGCAAGATCCTGCAAAGGAACCTGGAGGGCAGCAAATTCACCTTCTATCCCGATCCCTATCCGGAGCAGCAGCTGTTCTACCGATCGGACAATGCCAGTCTTGCCAGGCAGGGCGTACCGGCACACACGATCTCGACGACCCAGATCGACAAGGATAAATATTACCACCAGCTGACCGACGAGCTGAGCACCATCGATATCCCGAATATGGTCCGGATCATCAAGGCCATCGCACTCAGCTCCGCTACGATCGTCGACGGGACGGATACTCCTTCGCGGGTGGATAAGAACCAGATAAGATAGTGAAAAACATCGACCTATGCTGGACAACGCCACCGGTCTGGAACAATGCAAACGGCTTATCGAAGCCTCGCTGGGCTGGGGGGATGCCACATCATGGACGAATGAGGATTTCGAAACGCTAAGCGATCGCATCGCCGATAGAACATCGGTCCGCCTCAGCGTATCCACACTGAAACGCATCTGGGGGAAGGTGAGATACGATTCCTCCCCGACCATGGCTACGCTCAATGCCCTGGCGCGCTATGCCGGTTTCGACGGCTGGCGCGATCTCCTGGCGCAGGCGCCGCAATCGCCGGAGCCGCAACCGGGCCAGCCGCATCCGGCGCAGCCGAAAAAATCCCGCTCCTTCATCACCCCGCTGATCATAATTACCCTGGCAATAGCCACACTCCTCTCCTTTATCAGCGCCCGCATCGTCCATAAGCCCGCCGGCTCCACGGCAGTACGCTTCGAACACCACGAGACCTCGGACGAGCTGCCCAACTCCGTCGTCTTCGACTACGATGCAACCGCCCTAAACCCGAAAAAGGTGATGATCCAGCAGTCCTGGGATCCCACTCGCCGGGAAAAAGTGGATCCCGAAGGAAAACAGTATACGTCGATCTATTATTACCCGGGCTTCTTCCGCGCAAAACTGGTTGTCGACGGGGAGATCAAACGACAGTCGGATGTCTATATCCCGACAAGAGGCTGGAAAGCTATCGTCGCCAGGGACCCGCTGCCTGTCTATCTCTCCGCAAAAGAGACGACCCTCGACTCCGGCCGCATGGGCGTTAGCGCGACCACCCTGGAAGCCAAGATCGGCTCCCCGGTGTTTTCCAACCGGGCAGTGAATTTCTTCGACGTTCATGAATTTCCGGGATTCAACGGCAACCATTTCCTGTTTCGAACCACGATCCGCAATACTTCCACGGTCGAGCAATCCCTCTGCCGCAAGATGCAGATCTTTGTAATGGGAACAGAAGATCCTATCGTACTCTCGTTCGCCGATAAAGGATGTATCTCCGGTCTGTACCTCTACACCGGCTCGCGTACCATCAGCGGCAAGGATCATGATCTCAGCGCCTTTGGTTGTAGCAGCGGTCAATGGCACCAGATAACCTGCTCGCAGGAGAACGGCGTCTTTACGGTCGGGCTCGACGGGAAGCCCATCTATACGGTGCAGCGGAACAAGTCCATCGGCGGCATCATCGGGGTCCGCATCGCCTTCGAAGGCGCCGGCGAAATAAAGGAGGTAATACTAAAAGGCGGGGAAAAGACGCTCGATCTGCTGAAACAACCCTAGGCCGTCAGAAATGGCCCGGTGGCCGCAGCTTATTGGCTTTTTTATTGGCCGCCCGCAGAAATATCCATCCGCTCACACAGCTGTACCCGGTGAGATCGAGCCGGTGCGGGAAGATCAGGGAAACACCGGTCACCACTCCGATCATGGCCAACATCGCATACGTGGTATACAGGCTTCGGACATAGAAATAGTTCTTCTCCGCGGCTCGCCCCTCGACACCGAGATAAGGTTTGAGGCGGAAGACATACCGGCAGAGGTTGAAATTAGCAGCGGAGACCAGCACCAGGTTCGCCAGGTAAATGTACAGCGGCGATACAAAGCCATCCCGCAGGTGACCGAACAGCCCGGATGCCGTGAACGGAAAGGTGATGATGAAGAAAAGGAAGAGTAGGTTGCGGTTGATTAGTCCTACATCATATTTTGTTACCAGTCGGAACAGCCGCAGATGCACCTGCCAGAACCGGCCGATGAAGAAGAAGCTCAGTACAAAGCCGACGAAGCTGAATATCATCCGCGCAAGCGCCTGGTCGAATTCGGCAGACGGGGCATTCCCGGGCAACTCCGGCCACTTGACCTCGATGATCAGCAACGTAATGGCGATCGCGAAAACGGCGTCGCTGAACAGGCCGATCCGCTCCAGCTCGAAATCCATTTCCTGCAGTCGGTCCAGGTGTCTTTTCATAATTCCTAAGATAAGATTAATCCCGGTAATTCAAGGCCGGCTTCCGGTCACCCAGCAACGCTTTATATTGATAGTCGCCCTTGTCCTTCCGGAACTCCTCCTTTGCCTTCGCCACGAGGCCCGGGTTCAAAAAGCAATCCATCGCCGTGAGCACCATCGTCTTGGCTGCAACCATCATCCCCTTGGTCCCAATCTCCGTCCCGCCACAGGCTGTCGCCTGCCAGCTGTGCGCAAGCGTCCCCGCGACCCAGGTCGCCGCTTCGAGTCCGACAGTCGGCACCGCATAGCTGACATCCCCGACATCGGTTGACCCTCCGCCGGCGTCATTCACCTCTTTGAGTGGCTTCACGCCGGCGACCGAACCGATCGCTTCCGCCTTATAAGTAAACGATGCCTGGATCTTTTGTGCAAACTCCGCCTCGGCCGCCGTGTAGCGGACACCGCCGACCAGCAGCAGGTTTTGCTGCATGTCCTCCGCCAGAGTCCGGTTCAGTAACAGGTCATGCGTGCCCCCGATGACCTCGTAGTCGACATGCGTCTGAGTACCCAGCGCTGCCCCTTCCGCAGCCTTTGCCACCCAGTCGAAGATCCGCACCACCTCGTCTTTCTTCGGATGACGGACATAATAGTAGACCTCGGCATAGTCGGGAACGACGTTCGGAGCTTTGCCCCCGTTTGTGATCACATAGTGGATGCGCGTCTCCTGGGGGATATGCTCCCGCATCATATTCACCATATAATCCATGGCTTCTACTCCGTCCAATGCCGACCGGCCCTTGTCGGGAGCCATGGCGGCATGCGCGGACAGTCCATGGAACCGGAATTTCGCGGATTTATTGGCAAGTGCAGACGTGAGGGTAACCGCATTCCCGTCCCCCGGGTGCCAGTGGATCACCACATCCACATCGTTGAAAAGACCCGCCCTTACCATATAGACCTTCCCCGAGCCACCCTCTTCCGCCGGACATCCATAAACGCGGATGGTGCCGCTCAGCTTCTTTTCGGCAATTAGCTTCTTCAGCTCGATCCCCGCCGCCACCGATGCCGTCCCAAACAGATGATGCCCGCAGCCATGTCCGGCATTCCGGCCTTCGAACGGCATTTTTTCGGCGACCGCCTGCTGGGAAAGCCCCGGGAGCGCATCGAACTCCGCCAGGATGCCGATCACGGGACTCCCGGAACCATAGCTGGCCACAAACGCCGTCGGAATATCGGCTACCCCCGTCTTTACAGAGAAACCATTGTCGGTAAGAGTCTTTTGCAACAAGGCGGAGCTCTTCACTTCCTTATACCCCACCTCGGCATAGTCCCAGATCTGCAAAGCGATAGTCTTGTATTCGTCGTAATGTGCCTGGATATCGGCAATGGCGCGTGTTTTGAGCGTACTGTCCTGCGCGAAGACGCCGGCCGCGGGAAGCGCCGCAACCATTAAAAAGCAGAAAATTCTCATTTCCTAATTTAAGCAAATTTCGCCAGCACTCTCGTCATTTCCTCCACGATCTTTTCATTGCCCGGGTTCCCGATACTCCCGGTATGCGTGTGATGCAGCCCCTTGCTGTAGTCGAAATGGAATTTCCCCTGGTCTATCTGGTTACCCACCTGCCGGTAAGCTTCGCGGAACGGAACCCCCTGGTTCACCAGCTCGTTCACCGCTTCGACACTGAACAGGTATCTGTATTTCTCATCCTCCAATATATCATCCTTGATCTCGATATTCGACAGCATCAGCGAAGTCATCCGCGAACAGGCCTTCACTTCCTCGATGGCGGGGAAAAGGATCTCCTTGGTCAGCTGCATATCCCGGTGATAGCCCGAAGGCAGGTTGTTGATCAGCAGGGTAAGCTCGTTGGGCGTGGACTGGATGCGGTTGCATTTGCCCCGGATCAACTCGAAGACGTCTGGGTTCTTCTTGTGCGGCATGATGCTGCTGCCCGTGGTCAGCTCGGGGGGAAAGGAAATAAAGCCGAAGTTCTGGTTGATATAAAGACAGCAATCCATTGCCAGCTTGCTCAGCGTTGCCGCCACCGAAGCCAGTCCCATGGCCACGATCTTCTCCGTTTTGCCGCGGCTCATCTGCGCATAGACGGAATTCACGTTCATCGCTCCAAAATGCAGTAGCTGCGTGGTCAGCTCCCGGTCCAAAGGAAAGGAAGAACCATAACCCGCTCCGCTGCCCAGCGGATTCTTATCAGCTACATGATAAGCCGCGGCCAGCACTTCCAGGTCATCGACAAGGCTCTCAGCATAGGCGCCAAACCAAAGCCCAAAGGATGAAGGCATCGCTATCTGTAAGTGCGTATAACCCGGCACCAGCTTGTCTTTGTAGCGGTTGCTCAGCCCGATCAACAGCTCGAACAGCTGTCTGACCTCCTCCTTTACCGCCAGCACCTGCGCCCGCAGATACAGCTTGATATCGACGGCTACCTGGTCATTGCGGCTCCGTCCGCTATGTATCTTCTTGCCTGCCTCGCCGATACGATTGGTCAGCAGCAGTTCCACCTGCGAATGAACGTCCTCGACATCCTTGTCGATGACAAAGGAACCTGAGCGGATCTCGGCAAGGATCCCATTCAACCCATCCTGAACCTTCGCCAGGTCTTCCGGCGAAAGCAAACCCACCTCCGCCAGCATCTTCGTATGTGCCAGCGAACCCAGCACATCATATTCCGCCAGCAGAACGTCGAATTCCTTATCCCGGCCAACCGTAAAGGTCTCGATCAATTCCGAAGTGCTGGTGCCGGCCTTACTCCATAGTTTGTTTCCGCTCATAAAATCAGTGGTTTTAAGAGATCGATATACCCCTTGATCCCCTCGCCGATCTCCGCCATATAAATATACTCATCTGCCGTATGACTCCGTGCCGAGTCGCCCGGTCCCGTCTTCAGGGCAGGGAACGGCATCAGCGCCTTATCCGAGGTGGTGGGACTCCCATAACAGGTCCGGCCCAGCCTCACTCCCGACTGAACGATGGGATGATTCAGCGCGATCCCCGACGACCGCATCCGCAGGCTCCGGGGCGTCACCTCGCAGGAAACCGAGGATCGGATGATGTCCAGCAGCTCTTCGAAAGTATAACACTCATTCACCCGCACATCTACCACAAAATGGCATTGCGACGGAACGACATTATGCGCTTTGTTTTCCGTATCGATAACGGTCACGCTCATTTTCACCGGGCCCAGCAGATCGGACACCTTCGGGGCGCGATAGCTATGGAACCATTCGATGTCCTTCAGGGCCTTGTAGATGGCGTTATCCCCTTCTTCACGCGCCGCATGACCCGCCTTGCCATGACTGACGCAATCCAGCACCAGCAACCCCTTTTCGGCGACGGCCAGGTCCAGTTTCGTTGGCTCACCGACAATGGCCCACTCGATCCGCGGCAGCGAGGGTAGAAGCAGCTCGATACCGTTATGACCGGAGATCTCTTCCTCCGCGGAAGCGGCCAACACAAGGTTATATGCCAGTCCCGGGGTCTCGTTAAAATACAGGAATGTGGCGATCAGCGAGACCAGGCACCCCCCCGCATCGTTGCTGCCAAGCCCGAAGAGCTTGCCGTCCATTTCGATTGGCGTAAACGGGTCCAGCGTATAAGCTTTGTTAGGTTTTACCGTATCGTGATGGGAATTCAGCAGGACGCTCGGCTTGGCAGGATCGAAATATTTGTTGGTGGCCCAGACATTGTTTTGAAGCCGGTGAGCGGTAACCCCCTTCGACGACAGATACCCCACAAGGAGTTCGGCCGTCCGGTCCTCCTCCTTGCTGAAGGAGGGAATGGCGATCAGCCGTTTCAGTAATTCGATTGCTTCCGCTTGCAGGTTATTCATGTTGGATAGTTGTTCCGGCTTTCCCGGAAAGCAATAAAGATAGCTCTTCCGCCCTTCCGATGATCACCCGGCCCACCCCGCTGCGCAGGGCCGCAAAGGCGTTGTCCAGCTTGGGGATCATCCCCGCAAAGATCACCTTCCGGGCTTTAAGGTCTTCATATTCGGCCGGCCGGAGCAGACCGATCACCGATGCATCATTTTCCGTGTCCATCAGAACACCGGCTTTTTCAAACGAATAGACGAGACTTACTTCGAAGCTCGTGCTCAGCGCCCGCGCCAGCTCCTGGGCGATGGTATCGGCATTGGTATTCAGCAGCTGCCCCTTGCCGTCATGGGTGATCGGGGCAAAGACGATCGTCTTGTCCTGCAACAGCAGGCTCGTCAGCAGCGGAGTATTCACCTGGTCCACATCGCCGACGAACCCATAATCGACGGTCGGATGCACGCGCTTATGCGACAGGATCGCGTTACCGTCGGCACCTGTCAGCCCGATGGCTGCACAGCCCCGGGCCTGCAACTGCGCCACGATATTCTTATTGATCGTGCCCGCATATACCATCGTCACCACCCTAAGCGTCTCCGCATCGGTGATCCGCCGCCCATCCACCAGCTGCTGCCGGATGCCGAGCCCTTCGGCAACCTTGGTAGCCAGTTTTCCGCCGCCGTGGACCAGTATTTTCTTCCCGGGCGCCGCGGCAAAGGCATCGAGAAAGGCCAAAAGCTTGGCCTCGTCGTCGATGATGTTACCGCCTATCTTGATAATGGAAAGCTGCATAATGTTATTTTTTACATAACAACTCCGCAAGCACTGCCTGCGCTGCCCAAACCCGGTTGGACGCCTCCTGGGTTACGATGCTCGAGGGCCCGTCCAGTATCTCATCGCTCAGTTCCACATTCCGCCGCACCGGCAGGCAGTGCATCACCCTGGCGCTATTCGTCGCCCGCATCTTTTCGTTGGTCAGCATCCACTCGGGATCATTGTTGTAGATCTTGCCATAATCAGCGTAGGTGCTCCAATTCTTCACGTACACGAAATCGGCATTCTTCAGCGCCTCGTCCTGGTTATGTGTGATGGTTGCACCCTTTGTGAATTTTGTATCCAGCTCGTAGTCTTCGGGATGAGTGATCACAAAGTCCGCCTTCCCCCACGCGTTCACCCACTGTGAAAAACTGTTGGCCACGCACTGCGGCAGGGCCTTTACATGCGGCGCCCAGCTCAGCACTATTTTCGGTTTCCGCTTTTCCTTCCAGACCTCCTGGATCGTCGTGATATCCGTAAGGCTTTGCAGGGGATGGAGGGTGGCGCTCTCCAGGCTCACAACCGGAATGCCGGAGTATTTGATGAACTGGTTGATATAGAGTTCGCTGTAGTCGTCTTCCTTGTTCTTCAGGGAAGGGAACGTGCGGATGCAAAGGATATCGAAGTAATGCCCCATGATCGGGGCCGCATCCTTTACATGCTCCACCGTATTGCCGCTCATGATCGCCTCCTCTTCAAACTCCAGCGCCCATCCTTCCTTGTCGACATTGAAGACGATCGCTTCCGCCCCGAGGTTCTGCGCAGCGATCTGCGTCGACAATCGGGTCCGCATGCTGGGGTTCAGGAAGAGCATCCCCACGCGCTTGTTGGCGCCAAGGGTCTTGTCTTTCAACGGATCGGCTTTATAGGCCAGGGCCGACTTTACCAGGCTGTCGATATCGGCGACATCGGCGGCGGAAACAAAATTTTTCATTCTATGTTAGTTTGCTTTTACCCCTTTCATTGCGTGGATCTCTTCCCGGATCGCTTCCAGGAATTCGTCGGCATCCTTTTTCCGCAGCGCCAGCGAAGGCAACAGACGGATAGTATTCGGCTTCGCTTCCCCGGTGAAGATGTGCTGATGCCAGAGGAGGTTCTTCCGCAGGTCCTTTAAGTTCTCCGGCAGGTCAAAGCCGATCATCAACCCCCTTCCCCGGATCTTCTGCAGTTGCGGGATCTTCTTCAGCTCGCTCATCAGGTAGTTCCCGACCTCGGCGGCATTGGAAATAAGGTTTTCCTGCCCGATCACTTCCAATACCGCCAGTGCGGCGGCGCACGCCAGGTGGTTGCCCCCAAAAGTGGTTCCCAACATCCCGTGCTTCGAGTGTAAATGCGGAGCGATCATGATCCCCGCTACCGGGAACCCATTGCCCATACCCTTGGCCATACTGTAGATATCGGCATCTACGCCCGCATGGTCCTGTGAGAAGAACTTCCCGCTCCGTCCATAGCCGCACTGTACGGCATCGGCGACGAAAACCGATCCGTATTGCTTGCAAAGCCGGCTGATCGCCTGCAGGAAGCCCGCTTCGGCCACATTGATCCCGCCGATTCCCTGGATACCTTCGATGATCACCGCGGCGATCTCATTCCCCTGTTTGGTAAAGCATTCTTCGAGCGCGGCCTCATCGTTAAAAGGAAGGAAAATGACATTGTCCGTTTGATTCACGGGCGCGACGATCGCCGGGTTGTCGGTAACGGCAACGGCCAGCGAGGTGCGGCCGTGGAACGACTTGCGGAAAGCGACGATCTTTTTTCGTCCTGTATGGAAGCTGGCGAGCTTCAGCGCGTTCTCATTGGCCTCGGCCCCGGAATTGCAAAGGAACAATTGATAGTCGGGCCGGCCGGAAACCTTTCCGAGCTTCTCCGCCAGCTCTTCCTGCAGGGGGATACGGATGGAATTGGAATAGAACCCTACCTTATTCAGCTGGTCCGTGATGCGTTGTACATAGTGCGGATGCGTATGTCCGATAGAGATCACCGCATGCCCGCCATACAGGTCGAGGTATTGCTGACCATCCTGATCCCAAACATAACTGCCTTTTGCCTTTACGATGGTGATGTCATTGATCGGATAAACGTCGAATAGTTTCATATAATGCTGTTTAAAATGCGTTTGCCTTCAGACGGAGCCCCATGGTCTCATCGAGTCCGAAGAGAAGATTCATATTTTGCACGGCCTGCCCGGAGGCTCCTTTCAGGAGGTTGTCAAGCGCCGAATGCACCACCAGTTGTGATCCTTCCTGCTCCAGCTGGATCAGACATTTGTTCGTGTTCACCACCTGCTTCAGCGAGATCGGCTTGCGGCTGACGATCGTAAAAGGATGTCCCTTGAAATATTCTTCAAACAATGCCAGCACTTCCTCCGGCTTCCGCTCCACTTTCAGCTGGCTGCTGATAAAGATGCCCCGGGTGAAGTCCCCGCGCCACGGGGTGAAATGCACCGCCGGTTGAACTTTTGGCTGCAGCTGCCTGAGCGTTTGGCCGATCTCCTTCAAATGCTGATGGGTCAGCGTCTTATAAGCCTGGATATTATTGGCGCGCCATGAAAAATGGCTGGTGGCCGACATCGATTGCCCGGCCCCGGTGCTACCCGTAATACCCGTCGTGTAGACATCGGCCAGCAATCCTGCCTTCGCCAGCGGCAGAAGCCCCAGCTGAATGGCCGTCGCAAAGCAGCCCGGGTTGGCAACGGCCTGCGCCGACCGGATCTCTTCGCGGTTCAACTCCGGCAGTCCGTAGACCCAACCGGGCGCTCCAAGCCGGAAATCCTGCGACAGATCGATCACCAATACCCCATCGAACTGCGACCCATGCTCGTCCATAAATTTCTTCGCCTCGCCATGGCCCACGCAAAGGAAGACCACATCCACCTCGCTATGCCATTCCGCATCAAAGCTCAGCGCCGTATCCCCCGCCAGGTCCTCATGGATATCCGCAACGGGCTTACCCGCATTGCTCTTGCTGTGGATGAACCGGATGTCTACGGCCGGGTGGTTGATCAGCAACCGGATCATCTCTCCGCCGGTATACCCCGCGCCACCGATAATGCCTGCTCTTACTCGTCTCATCATAATACTTGGGTCGGCCACGGGCCGACCATCCGAAGGATAATCATTGAATGTTGTGGCCCCAGGGGCCATATTTGGCTAAGGCCCTAAGGGGCGTCAACCCTATCATTAAACGTCGAAGGCTGTGAACATAAGATAAACACCAGGTCGGCCTCGCCTCCTCGGTGTGAGGCGGCATTCTTTCCTGTTTTACCGACAGCTCCGGCTGATCCACCAGGTTCCATCCGTCACAACCCGCGCCCCACTGGTAGTGTTTCAACGGCCGTTGGATGGATACGACCGGGTTCATTTGGCAGGCTCGTTAACCTTGTGAAAAATAGCGGTCTGGTTGCCGAAGATCTTCGCAAACCCTTTCACGTCATCCCCGCTCCAACCCTTATTCATCTCTCCATAGCTGCCGAACTTGCTGCTCATCAGGTCATGCTCGCTCTCGATGCCCGTGATCGTATATCGGTAGGGCTGGAGGGTAACAAATACGTTCCCGCTGACGGTCTCCTGGGTGTCCTGAAGGAAACTCTCGATGTTCCGCATCGTGGGATCCAGCAGCTGCCCTTCATGCAGCCAGTTGCCATACCAGGTGCTCAGCTGATCCTTCCAATATAGCTGCCACTTGGTAAGCGTATGTTTTTCCAACAGATGATGCGCCTTGATGATGATCACGGGAGCTGCGGCCTCGAAACCGACACGACCCTTGATCCCGATTATGGTATCCCCGACATGGATGTCCCTGCCTACGCCATAAGGCTGGGCTATTGCCTGCAGGTGCTGGATCGCCTCTACCGGATTGGTAAAGACCTCGCCATCCACCGCTATCAGCTCTCCCTTGGCAAACTCCAATGTCAGCTGGCGCACCCCCGTCGCCGTGACCGGTGTCGGCCAGGCGTCCTCGGGCAGATAGTCCTTCGAGGTCAGCGTTTCCTTTCCGCCGACCGAAGTGCCCCAGAGTCCTTTATTGATGCTGTATTTGGCTTTCTCCGCATTGATCTCTACTCCATTCTCCTTCAGAAAGGCGATCTCTGCTTCCCGGCTCAGCCGCAGGTCCCTGATTGGGGTGATGATCTCCACCCCCGGCAACATGCTCTGGAAGACCATGTCGAAGCGAACCTGGTCGTTGCCGGCGCCGGTACTGCCATGCGCGACGGCGGAGGCGCCGACCTTCTTTACGTGATTGGCCACGGCAATCGCCTGCACCATCCTTTCGGCACTGACGCTCAGCGGGTAAGTTGCGTTCTTCAGCACATTGCCGAATATGAGGTATTTGATGCAGCTCTCATAATATTCCCGGGTCACATCTACGCATTCGAAAGACGCGACACCGAGACTCTTCGCACGTGCTTCGATCTGATCGATCTCCGCCTGGCTGAATCCTCCCGTATTGACCGTAAGGGCATGGATCTCGAGATGCTTGACCTTGTTGAGATAAACGGCACAATAGGTAGTGTCCAATCCGCCGCTGTAGGCTAAGACAACTTTATTGCTCATGGCTGAAAAAATGGATTTTTAATGATTACAGATGAAAGAAATGGAACAGCGACTTGATCATACCGCCGCCTCCATTGCCGCCTTTGTTCGACGGCGCGCCAGGTTCCTCCGCATGGTGCTTGAGAAAAGGCGCCAGCAGCTTCCACTGCTTGATGCGCATGAATCGCTCGTATAGTTTGGAATGCTTTTTAAAGTCCTGGGTCGTCTCTTCGGGCTCATAATGGTCCTTCGGATCGTACAACATGGCCGTGCACATACAGTTCTTCCGCTCCTTGCTCATCAGGATCTCATAGTTGACACAGCTCTTGCAACCAGCCCAGAAGGCATCGTCCTGCGTCAGCTCCGAATAGGTCACCGGCTCATATCCAAGCTCCGAATTGATCTTCATCACGGCAAGACCCGTTGTCAGCCCGAAGATCTTCGCATTGGGATACATCTTGCGGCTCAGCTCGAAGATCTTCTTTTTGATCATCTTGGCCAGCCCGCTCTTCCGGAACGGCGGCGAAACGATAAGCCCCGAGTTGGCGACATACTCGCCATGGCTCCAGGTCTCGATATAGCAGAAACCCGCCCAGATCCCATCTTCCGTAAAGGCGATCACCGCCTTCCCCTCCCGCATCTTCTGCTGGATATAATCCGGGCTGCGCTTGGCGATACCGGTTCCCCGGGCCTTCGCCGAAGACGCCATTTCATCGACTATGATCTGAGCGAAATCCTGGTAGGACTCGTCGGCAATAACTATCTTGAATTGTTGTTGTTCCATTGTTCTTCGGATAAATACTCCCCAATAAAAAACTTGAAAAGACAAAAATAGCCGGGCTGAAGATCAGCGCCGCTATTGCACAGGCTGGCAGGAAAAATAGGTATCAACGTCGTACCCAAAAGGGAATTGGCCGAACAGAAAAAACTGGGCACAAAGGCGCAGCAAAAAACCCACGCTGATTGAAGGCGTGCAATACCACGAGCAGTGATATGGGTGAGTTTTTTTTCATTTCAATAGAAGATGAAATTGGTGTAAAAGCTTTTGCCCCGCAAAAATAGGTAAAATCTCCGTTTTTGGACCCTAATTTATTTTTTTAACGTGAAGTTAAACCACTGGGTCCCAATCCGGGGCAACCTATCCGCCGGTTTCCGCATTTTCCGCCGTATGCGACTCATCTCCACCCGGTTGGCCCTTCGCCGCCTCGCCAGGCGCCTCACCCGGCGATCTCGTCCCGCGGCCGCTTCCGGCCGTCACATCTTAAAAGCCGCCGGATCAAATCCGGCGATCACCTTACGGTAGGCACCGAATGGATGGCCGCCGACATCTCGCGGATCAGCGCAGCATCCTTTTCGATGGCATTGCCGACGACTATGATATCCGCCCCCGCCTTGCAGTTGCGATAGGCCTTCTCCGGATCACGGATGCCCCCGCCGACGACAAGGGGCACCTCGATATGGCTCGCCACACCGGCGATCATCTCTTCACGGATCGGATGCCTCGCGCCGCTGCCGGCATCCATATAGATCAGCTTCATTCCAAGCATCTCCCCCGCCATGGCGGTGCAAAGCGCGATCTCATTCTTGTCGGCAGGGATAGGACTCGCATTGCTGATATACGAGACCGTTGTCGGCGCACCGCCGTCGATGACCATATACCCTGTGGAGATGATCTCCAGCCCGCTCTTGCGGACCGCGGGGGCAGAAATCACATGCTGCCCGATAAGCAGTTCCGGATTACGACCCGAGATAAGGGATAGATATAAGAGCCCGTCCGCAAAACGCGATACCTGGGAGGGCGTACCGGGAAAAAGAATAACCGGAATGGAGCAGTGGGTGCGAATTTGCTGGACCACCTCGTCGAGATGGTTGGAAATGACCAGGCTGCCGCCGACAAACAGGTAATCTACCTCCGCACTCACAGCCAGACCCGTCAGCTCCTCAATTTTTTCCGCATCGACATTGTCTGGATCGATCAGTACGGCGAAGGATTTTTTCCCCTCTCTTTTTTTTGCCGACACGGATTCGTAAATGGTCTGCTTCATTAATTCGCTGTTGCCGTTGGTGATACAAAAATGCGAAAAGTTTCTGGCATTTAAGAGTCGTAAAATCCCCTGATAATCGTGGAATATTTACGAAATTAGCACATTTTTGCGATTGAAATGCAAGCATATAACGTAATAAACAACGAGCAACGGCAACAATTTCAACTTCCGGTAGAAGGAGAGATCGGTTTCCTCGAATATCGCCTCCATGATGGAGCGATCGTTCTTATGCATACGGAAGTGCCGGAAAAGCTTGGGGGACGGGGGATCGGCTCGGCATTAGTCGCCGCCGCATTCGATTACGCAAGAAACCATCAGCTGAAAGTAAAGGTTTATTGCCCCTTTGTCAAAAAGTATCTCAACCATCACCCCGAGCTGAACGATCTCGTCCTGCCGCCCTCATCATAACCGGATATACGTGGCCACCTGCAGAATATGATTGTTGGTGGAGGCGCCGCCGGCGCCGGCGATATACTGGTTCATATAACCCATCTCCAGGTCCAGCTGCCGGCTCATCCGGTAACCCGCGGCTATGTATGCCCGGTTTTGATCAAAGGAACCCCCGTCCGCCGTATGAAAGAAGATCTCATTCTGTATCGCAGCGAACATCCCCTTGTCGGAAGCATTGCCCAGCGGCACAACGCCGCGTGTAAAATACCTTAGTCTTCCCGCGGTCCGGTGTCCATCCTTAACCAGTGAATTCCCCTCGGCATGATGCCGTGGAATAAATCGGTGTTCGAGTCGTGCGCGATGGCTGACCGTCGCCCGCACGGCCTTCACCTTATGCGTAAAGACCAACTGCTCCCAAATCCGGTGTTCAGGCAAATAGCCTGTCACCCCATTGCTTATGCGCTGTTGTGGAATCATCGCGTAACCCGACGTAAACGTAAATGCCGGCGACAAATAAAAATTGACCCCGGGTCTTAGTAATAATTGGTTCAGTTGTTGTAACCGATCGGTCGACCGGTATTGCCCGTCAAAATACAACCCGAACTTATCGTTAACTTTGTAGTTGATAAAGGATGCACCCCAACCCATGAATTGGGTCTGGGCTTTTGCCGACGCCCCGGCAAAAAGAATGATTAACAGTATCTTAATTGGTGTTTTCATGCTTCAAAAAGAATAAATAAAAACTAAAGAAAAAGATAAAATTCTTTTGCACAACCCGGTGGAAAATTTTGCTGCGGCAGGAATGCGGAAATAAGATACTTTTAGTTCCCGACCCTCCCGAAAGCAACCGCCCAAAAAATATTTCTTCAATCAAAAGAACTGACCATGGCCGCCAAAAAGCCAACCACGAAAGGGTTGCATTTTACCCGCCGCTTTACAAAGGAGAACGTCAATGTATTCGATCAGTTCACCTATGACTATCGCACCTCTGTCATCCGGAATCCCAGCGGCGAGGTGGTGTTTGAAATGAACAATGTGGAGGTGCCGGCTCAATGGTCGCAGATCGCCACCGACATCCTCGCTCAAAAATACTTCCGTAAGGCCGGCGTACCCCAGGCGGACGGCTCGCTCGGGCGCGAGACCTCGGTAAAACAGGTCGCCCACCGCATGGCCAACTGCTGGCGCGTATGGGGCGAACGCTATGGCTACTTCGCCTCGGAAAAGGACGCGCAGGTGTTTTATGAAGAGCTGGTTTACAGCATCCTCGACCAGGCCTGCGTCCCCAACTCGCCCCAGTGGTTCAACACGGGCCTCCACGAAAGCTATGGCATCACCGGAAAACCCCAGGGCCATTACTTCGTGGACCAGAACGACGGCGTGCTGAAAAAGTCCACCTCGGCCTACGAACGCCCCCAGCCTCATGCCTGCTTCATCCTCAGCGTTGAGGACGATCTTGTCAACGAAGGCGGCCTCATGGACCTCTGGGTCCGGGAAGCCCGGATCTTTAAATACGGCTCCGGCGTCGGCACCAATTTCTCCCATATCCGCGGGGAAGGCGAAAAGCTAAGCGGCGGCGGCACCTCCAGCGGTTTGATGTCCTTCCTGAAGATCGGCGACCGTGCCGCGGGCGCCATCAAATCCGGCGGCACCACCCGCAGGGCGGCGAAAATGGTCTGCCTCGATCTCGACCATCCCGAAGTGATGGATTTCATCAACTGGAAAGTAGAGGAAGAAAAGAAAGTCGCTGCCCTGATTGCAGCAGGTTACCCCAGCGACTACGAAGGCGAGGCCTATCGCACCGTCTCCGGCCAGAACTCCAACAACTCCGTCCGCATTCCCAACTCCTTCTTCGAAAAATTGCGGAACGACGAAGACTGGGAACTGACGGCCCGCCACGACAACCGCGTCATGAAGCGCATCCCCGCCCGCGAAGTGTGGAACCAAATCTCCTATGCCGCCTGGCGCTGCGCCGATCCCGGCACCCAGTACGATACCACCATCAACGAATGGCATACCTGCCCCGCCGGCGGACCTATCCGGGCCTCCAATCCCTGCTCGGAATACATGTTCCTCGACAATACGGCCTGCAACCTGGCTTCTTTCAATCTTCGCCGCTTCTATAACGAAAAGACCAATACGTTCAGCGTTGATGACTTCGAATATACGGCCCGGTTGTGGACCGTCGTCCTCGAGGTATCGGTGCTCATGGCGCAGTTTCCTTCAAAGGAGGTAGCCCAGCTGTCCTACGACTATCGCACCCTCGGGCTGGGCTATGCAAATCTCGGCTCCATGCTGATGATCATGGGCATCCCTTACGACAGCGAAGAGGCCCGCGGCATCGCCGGGGCCATCACCGCCATCATGACCGGCATCGCTTATAGAACCTCCGCGGAAATGGCCGCTGTCCTCGGCGCCTTCCCCCGCTACGAAGAGAACAGGGAAAGCATGCTCCGCGTCATGCGCAACCACCGGCTGGCTGCCTATGACGCCGACGAATATGAAGGGCTTGCCACAAAACCCCAGGGCCTGAAAGCAAAATATTGTCCCGACTATCTTCTCAAAGCCGCAACGAAAGCCTGGGACGAAGCCGTCCAGCTTGGCGAAAAGTACGGGTATCGCAACGCCCAGTCCACCGTTATCGCACCCACCGGCACCATCGGGCTCGTCATGGACTGCGACACCACCGGCGTAGAACCCGATTTTGCCCTGGTGAAGTTCAAAAAGCTTTCCGGCGGTGGTTATTTCAAGATCATCAACCAGTCCGTTCCCCTCGCCCTGAAGAACCTCAACTACACCGACAAGCAGATCGACACCATCGTCAAATATGCCGTCGGTTCGGGAACCTTCGCCGGCGCGCCCGCGATCAATCACCAATCCCTGAGTGAAAAAGGCTTTATCGCCGAAGAGATAAAGAAGCTTGACAGCGCCGTCGGCTCCGCCTTCGAGATCGGCTTCGTCTTCAATGTCTATACCCTGGGCGAAGAATGCCTGCAACGCCTCGGCTTCAAGCCCGAACAATACTACAACTTCGATTGGAGCCTGCTCGAAGCCCTCGGTTTCTCCGACGACGAGATCGAGGCTGCCAACAACTATGTCTGCGGGACGATGACCGTCGAAGGCGCCCCCTTCCTGAAAGAAGAGCATCTGCCGGTATTCGACTGCGCCAACAAATGCGGGAAGAAAGGCGAACGCTATATCCATGCTCACGGTCACATCCGCATGATGGGCGCCGCCCAACCCTTCATCAGCGGCGCTATCTCGAAAACGATCAATCTTCCCAACGAAGCGTCTGTCGAAGACATCGCCGACGCCTACATGCTCAGCTGGAAGCTGGCCCTCAAAGCCTGCGCCCTTTATCGCGACGGCTCCAAGTTGTCCCAACCGCTCAGCACCAAGTCCGACAAGAAAAAGAAAGACGTCGAAAAGGATGCCGCTCAACCCTCGGAAACCCCGACGGCCGCACCATCCGTCGAATCGACCATCGTCGATCTGGGTAAGCTCACCGTACAGGAGCTCCTCGACGAAGTACATAAACGAGTCCAGGCTTCGCCGGATACCAGCCTCAAGCGCGCCCTGGCGATGATCGTCGAACGCCGTACCCTCCCGGCCAAACGCCGCGGCTTTACCCAGAAGGCAAAGATCAACGGCCAGGCGATCTTCCTGCGCACGGGCGAATACAGCGACGGCACCGTAGGCGAGATCTTTATCGATATGGCCAAAGAAGGCGCCACGATGCGCAGCATGCTCAACTGCTTCGCCATCGCGATCTCTATCGGTCTGCAATATGGGGTCCCGCTCGAAGAATTCGTGGAGAAGTTCGTGTTCACCCGCTTCGAACCTTCCGGAATGGTCGATCACCCGAATATCAAGAGCACGACCTCCATCGTCGACTTCATCTTCCGGTCCCTGGCTTATGAATACCTCGGCCGCACCGATCTGGTACACGTTCTCGACCGGCCCGAGGTCGCCAACACCGGCGCCGACGATTGGGATATGCCCGCGGAGGAAATGGATAAAAAGCCGGAGCTCAGCGATGTCCGCATCGTGGCAAAGGCAGGCGGAAATACCGGGGCTACCCAGCCCCAGGCGGCCCACCGGGCCCCCAGACCCGTCGCGGCGACCCGTGCCGATAATGGCCTGGATGCCATCAACGCGGCAGCCAGGAGCATGCAAAGCGATGCCCCGGCCTGTAACACCTGCGGACATATCACCATCCGCAGCGGCACCTGCTATAAATGCCTCAATTGTGGCAACAGCATGGGCTGTAGTTGATTAAATGGCCCTGTAGACCGCAGGCCTGCAGGGCCACTTGTCTTTTACCCCCGGATCCTCAAAAATTGGATTATTTTTTGCAAGCTTTTCGCCGTATTTTTTCGGTGCTTAAATACAGAGTTACCTCTATCAAAAAATACTAATATCTGTATTTGTGCGTTTTAGAAAAAAGATAAATCCTTTCCAACCCTAAAATGAAAAACATGAAACGTCTTTTCGTAGCACTGGTTCTTCTCGTTCTCTGCAGCACCTTATTGTATTCCTGCGCCCGCAGCGTAACTCCAGGAGAAGCCGCAAGCCACCACTACTCGCGGTGCCGGGATATGCGCTAGCGCAACCTCAAAACATTTTTGAAGCCCCTGCCGCCGGCAGGGGCTCTTTTATTTTTCCTTATTTTTACCGCAAATGACTATTCAATTCGGATACAATAAGAAGCAGGTTCTGGATGGATTACGCGGCCATTTTTTTAGCAAACCGGAGATCCGAATCATGGTCATCATGATCAACGTATTCGCAATATTGTCGGCTATCTTGTTCGCACTCAAGAAGATACAGGCCCTTCCATTCCTGGTCTTCTCGCTCCTCTGGTTTTGTCTCTGGGTCTCGGTCCGGCGCCTTCTCCCGCTCAGCATCTACAAACGCTCGGCGACCTTCCAGGACACCTTCACCCTCAGCCTCGAAGACCGCGGCCTGGTGCTGCAAACAAAGAAAGGTCAGCAACTTTGGGAATGGGAGGACTTTACGGCCTTCAAGGAGACCCTCTATTTCTTTCATGTCTATTTCAGCCCGCGCTCATTTTTTATGATCCCCAAGGATTCTTTTAAGGACATCACCGAGATCCAGGCCGCACGGAAAATGCTCAAGGAAAGGATCGGGAAATAGCTACCTTAGGCGGAAAACCTCTCCTATTTCGGCTTATACTTCGCCTCCTCAAAAATGGTTCGCACAGGAGTGGTCATCACTTGCTCCGGACTCAGCTCCTTATGCCCCGCGACATATTTTTTCACTATCTGCCAGCCAACCCAGGCGCCGATATTCCCCGGGGCCGCATCCGGCATTCCCAGCGTCTTCGGACCCTCGCCGATATAATTCTTGATGATATCGGGATCCACCGTATACAGATCGGTAGCCTGCAAAAAGTAGTTCCATACCGCTGCCTCGTTGCCGGCACACCAGTCGAGTTGCGCTTTCGTATACCCCGTCCGGATGCTGTCCGGCACATCGGGCACGAGCTTACCCGCCAGCCAGAAATATCGACCCTTGATGATCATCTGCTCGATCAGCGGCCGGTTGTCGCTGCTGTCGGGAACGATATCCTGCGCGATCGCATTCATGCAATTCGTGGTGATATACTCCGGTTCAAAACGTCGCGAGACATACTGCGGATAAAGGTCCTGTCCCTTGCTTGTAAGATACCACGGGAAGTTCCGCCCGGCATAGGACTGCAGCCCGATCGCCAACGCAAACGAGGTCACCGCGACACCGGGACCGTCGAACGGCCCGATAAATGCTACTACCTTTTGCGGCAACTTGTACTGCGGAAAATAATATTTCACATGCCGGAACCCGTCCCGCAGCTCCTTCTCCAGCCAGTCCAACACGGCATATTTTTGTTCCAGCGAATCGCTCACGCCAAGATAGGTCACCAGGAACTGCCTCGTCGCAGCAAATGCAAGGCGGCTCGTATCGGACAACGGTTCGGCAGCTCCAAGGATGTTCCCGACAAAATCCGGCGTGAACCAGGGGTATTCCTGATCCAGCCGGCGCAGCCCGTTGACGATATCGTTCGAATCGAGATGGAAGAACGCCGTATCGAACCGTTCGATATGCACCTTTCCCACGTCGACGCCCGAAACATCCGCCTTATCATTGGAATTGTTACAGGAAACCAGGCCCACAGAGGCTACAAGAACAAGCGCAAGAATTCTCATTTCTTTTTTTTAACAACTTTTTTTGAGGCCTTTGCCTCGCTGTTGAAGGCAAGCGCCAGATCCACCCAATATTCAAAATCCTTTTTCTTCTTGATCCCTTCCTGGCTGACAAAGACGAACCCCGTCATCGTCCGCCCATTGTGGATCATCGGCCGGCAATAGTCCATCTCCAGCGCCTCCGCATATTTATGCGGCCCGATCCGGCAAAGCATCTCATCCAACCGCACGCAAAGACACATCTTTCCGTTGACCATGAAGCAGATGCCATGGAACATCTTCTTTTCTTCCACATCGGGGAGATGAGACAACGCCTCCCTGATCCGATGGGCAAGTCGTTCATTGAAAGCCATAGCCAAATATAGCACAAACGGACCTTTTCGTTAACTTTGTACCATGAAGATCGCTCTCGCCCAGCAAAATTATCATATTGGCAATTTTGAAGAGAATACCCGGAAGATCATCGCCGGCATCCACCAGGCAAAAGCCGCCGGAGCCGACCTCGTCGTCTTCACCGAACTATGTGTTTGCGGCTATCCTCCCCGTGATTTCCTTGAGTTCGATGACTTCATCGCACAGTCCTACGCGGCCATCGATCGCATCCGTGAAGAAACCGACACGATCGGTGTCATCATCGGCGCACCGGACCGCAATCCCGTCCGCGAAGGAAAGGACCTGTTTAACGGCGCATGGCTTCTTTATGAAAAGGAGATCAAAGGTGTTGCGCACAAAACCTGCCTGCCCAATTACGATGTCTTTGATGAATACCGGTATTTCGAACCGGCGTATGAATGGAAGGTAATTCCCTTCAAAGGAAAGAAGATCGCTCTCGTGATCTGTGAGGACAGCTGGAACCTCGGCGACAACCCGCTCTACAGGGTCTGCCCGATGGATCAATTGATCCGCCAGCACCCCGATCTGATGATCAATATCTCCGCCTCGCCCTTCGATTACGATCATGACGAGGATCGCAAGGAGGTCGTCCGCCAGAACGTGCTGAAATATCATCTGCCGATGTATTATTGCAACGCGGTAGGCTCGCAGACGGAGATTGTTTTTGATGGCGGCAGCGTGGTCTATGACGCCAACGGCAACCTCATCCATGAGATGAAATATTTCGAGGAAGACTTCGCCGTCGTTCCCCTCCCACATCCCGTCCCGCCCCTGTACGAAGAACTGTTACCCGGTCTCTCCGTCCGCACCGACGTGGACGAGGAAGATAATGACGGGCCTGCCGTTCCCCTCCAAAAGATGGGCTCCTCCACCGCGGTTGCACCCTCGGTATTCGACAAGGACATGCGCGTCTCGAAGCAGAACGATCCCGATCGCGTCCTCGAGTATCTCACCGACGAACGAAATATCGGCCAGATCCGCAAGGCGCTGGTTCTCGGTATCCGCGATTATTTCTCCAAGATGGGTTTTAAAATGGCCATCGTCGCCAGCAGTGGTGGTATCGACAGCGCCGTCACCCTCGCCCTCGCCTGCGAAGCCCTCGGCAAAGAGAATGTCCGGGCCGTCCTCCTGCCCTCCGCTTATTCCACATCGCATTCGGTAAGCGACGCGGAGCAGCTTTCCCGCAACCTGGGGAATCCCTACGACATCATCCCTATCCGGGAAGTATATGACGCCCTTATGCATACGCTCGAACCGGTATTCAAGGACTCCCCCTTCGGTCTCGCCGAAGAGAATCTGCAAAGCCGGGCCAGGGGTAACCTCGTCATGGGCATCGCCAATAAGTTCGGGTACATCATGCTGAACACCTCCAACAAAAGCGAGCTGGCTACCGGCTATGGGACGCTTTATGGCGATATGGCCGGCGGTCTCAGCGTCCTCGGCGATGTATACAAGGGACAGGTCTATGCCCTGGCCCGCGACATCAACAGCAATGGCGAAATCATCCCGCATAATATCCTTGAAAAAGCGCCTTCGGCCGAATTGCGGCCCGGCCAGAAGGACAGCGACAGCCTGCCCGAGTATGATATCCTCGACAAAGTTCTCTATCAATATATCGAGCGGCGCCAGGGACCCGCGGCCATCGCGGCGATGGGGATAGAAAAAGCAATGGTTGCCCGGATCCTCCGGTTGGTAAACACCAGCGAATACAAGCGCAACCAGTTCTGCCCTATTATCAGGGTTAGTTGTAAGGCATTTGGCGTAGGCAGAAGAGTGCCTATCGTAGGAAAATATCTGTCATAACCCGGCGGCCCACCGCGAAGGGTATCAATGTTTCAGTTGAACGATATACCTGTACGTGACCCCCAATACGGTAGAGTCGCGATATACGGCAAAACGCACCGAATCCATCGCCAGCACCGTCACCCCTTCCTGCAGGATCGGGTTGAACGAGGCATGGAGCGTCTTGTTGTCCGAGCTCAGCGACCAGGTAAACGACGAGGTCTGCGCTTCATTGGCCATACAATGCAGGCCGCCGGTATTCCATGACCCGGTAAAGTCAGTGTTGAAAGTGTAGATATCATCCCGCTCGCAGAGCGGAACTACCGTCGTGTCGCCGCCAACGTCGATCTTTCCATCATTATTTGTATCAAGACCCGACGTATCATATTTCCAGGGTTTGGCAGTGATAGCCGTAGTAATAGCAACAGTGCTGTCCTGGTGAGTAGGGGTGGGGGCGGGCGGTTTCGAGCTGTTCTTCGAGCAGGAGATGACGATAACGGTCACCAATAATACGGCCGGAACGTAATGCGACGTGCGGATTAAACTTTTCATGGTTTTATTTAAAGGGTTATGCAAAGCTTACACCAAGGTAAACTTAATCCCCAAAAGCCACCATAGTAGATCTACGATCCATCCAAAATCCCACATGTAAGGGTTACCGTTTAAGGATAATGGTGTACCGGGTCTTCGCACCCCCGAATTTCTGATCCGCATAAATCTCAAGCCGCCGCGAAGTCAGCACCCTGACCTTGTAGTACTGGTCCTGGAAATAGATCGTGCTGTCATTGGAGAATGCCCACATAAAGGGGAAACTATCAGGGCTGCCGGCCCTGTTGCGATGCGCAAATTGGGAATATCCCGTCCCATCCTTACAGAAAATAATGGTGTTGTCCTTTTCATTGCCCGCAATTTGCGGGTTCAGGGCGTCAAAACTCGCGTCCTCATCATTAAAACCCGCCCGCTCATACTTCCACGGACTGTTTGTAAGTAGTTCCACATCCTTCCCGGAGGAACCCCGGCCGGAACAACCGGCGAAACAGACAAACGCTGCCAAGCTCACTATAGTCCAATACTTAGGCATCATTTTCGATTAGAAGGTGCGGAGTCACACAAGTTTAAAACTCAGATTGCCGCAACTTATTGTTAACATATGTAATTAATTTCACATCAAATATCCACAATCGGCCAAAACAGACAAAACGGACCAAGGGTCCGTTGGCCAAAGGCCCATCCTTGGCGTTTTGCGCCAGATGTGCTAATTTCCAAACAGCGCATCTGGCGCACATTCCGTAAATTCGGGCCCCAAAGTTAAATGTACATGCTCTATACAGCAGAGGATATCAGACAGTTAAACACGAAGATCCAATACCAGGCGGCCTTCATCGACCGCCTCCGCGACGAGGTCGGCCGCGTGATCATCGGCCAGCATCAGATGCTCGATCGCCTGCTCATCGGCCTGCTAAGCAACGGCCACGTCCTGCTGGAAGGCGTTCCCGGCCTTGCCAAGACATTGACTATTAAATCACTGTCTCAGGCCGTCCATGCCAAATTCAGCCGTATCCAGTTCACCCCCGATCTTCTTCCCGCCGATGTCATCGGGACTATGATCTACAATCAGCAGAAGCACGAATTCGTCGTTCGCAAAGGCCCCATCTTTGCCAACTTCGTCCTCGCCGATGAGATCAATCGCGCCCCTGCAAAAGTTCAGAGCGCCCTGCTGGAAGCAATGCAGGAACGACAGGTCACCCTCGGAGATACCAGCTATAAGCTCGAAGAACCCTTTCTCGTCCTGGCGACGCAAAATCCCCTGGAACAGGAAGGCACCTATCCGCTTCCTGAAGCGCAGCAGGACAGGTTTATCATGAAGATCATCGTCGACTATCCCACCAAACAGGAAGAACAGCTGATCATTCGCCAGAATGTCCAGGGCGCTCAATCCCCGCAGGTGGAGCAGGTGGTGACCATGCAGGAGATCACCCAGGCAAAGGACCTCTCCCGCCAGATCTATATGGACGAAAAAGTAGAACACTATATCCTCGATATCGTCTTTGCCACTCGTACGCCGGAAAAATACAAGCTGGACAAGCTGAAGCCGCTGATCGCCTATGGCGGTAGCCCTCGCGCCAGCATCAACCTGGCCCTGGCCGCAAAGGCGAACGCCTTCCTCAATAAGCGCGGCTATGTCATCCCCGAGGATGTCCGCTCTATTTCGAAGGACGTACTTCGTCATCGCATCGGGCTCACCTATGAGGCCGAGGCGGAGAACGTCAACGTCGAGAATGTCATTGACGAAGTACTGAAAGTGATTCCCATACCGTAATCCAGGAGGCGCCGCATAAAAGCATGCTCACAACCACCGAAATACTAAAGAAGGTACGGGAGCTGGAGATAAAAAGTAAAAGGCTTACCCGTCATCTTTTCACCGGAGAATACCATAGCGCCTTCAAAGGGCGGGGCATGAGCTTCCGGGAAGTACGGGAGTATGCCGCGGGGGATGATATCCGATTCATCGACTGGAATGTCTCCGCCCGGTTCAACCATCCGTTCAGCAAGCTCTTCGAAGAAGAGCGGGAGCTCACCGTTATGCTGCTGGTTGACGTCAGCGCAAGCTCGGTGTTCGGTACGACCCATGCGCGGAAAAAGGATCTCATCACGGAAGTCTGTGCCGTACTGGCCTTCTCCGCAGTCAATAACAATGATAAGGTCGGCGCCATTTTATTCAGCGATAAGGTAGAAGGCTATATCCCGCCAAAAAAGGGTAGGGAACACGTCCTTTATATTGTCCGGCAGCTGCTTACCACCGAGCCCAAACAGAAAGGCACTAATCTGAGCGAAGCGATCAGATTCTTCAACCGCAGCGCCCGTCAGAAGGCCATCGTCTTTTTCCTCAGTGATTTCCTCGATGGCAACGGCGATCAGCGGATGCGCGCCGGCAAGGCCGAACCCGGCTTCGAGGATGCCCTCAAGGTCGCGGGCAAGAAACACGATATGATCGGGATCAAGGTCTATGACAAGATGGATATGCAGCTGCCCGCCATCGGGATGGTCGAAGCGGAAGACTCGGAAACCGGCAACCGGTATTGGGTGGACACCAACGACTACCTCGTACGGAACAACTACCAACAATATTTCTTTAACCACACCGAACAGTGTAAAAGCATTTTCCAGAAGGCCGGTTGCGATCTCCTGCACCTGCGCACCGACGAAGACTATGTCAAGATCCTCCAGCGATTCTTCGTCGGCCGCCACCGGCCCACATAAGCCGACGGAGGAGGCTTTGTCCGATAGGACAGACATTAGCGTTTGTACATGAGACCTTTTAGATCATATATCATCTTTGCATCCTTATGGCTACCGGCCATGCTTCTTCATGCACAGCACAAACCCGCACCCGCGCCCGCCATCGTAAAGGCAACCATCGACAAGGACAGTATCCTGATCGGTCAGCCCATCCAGTTAATGCTGGAAGCAACCGTTCCCGATAATATCCCCTTTGCCTGGCCCGGCACCGACACCCTGCCGCATTTCGAATGGTTGGAAAAAGGGAAGGTAGACACCACCGTGCGGCCCGGCCAGCGGTATTACCGCCAGTACTTCACCATCACCAGCTTCGACTCCGGCAGCTGGGCTATTCCCCGCCTTACCTTCCTGGCCGGTACAAAAAAAGCGATGACCGATTCGATCCGCGTTTTCGTAGGCTACACAAAGCTCGACCCGTCAAAGGATTTCCATGACATAAAGGACATCATCGACGTGCCCAACCCCTGGGCCCGTTGGATCCCCTGGATCGTGGCAGGCATCACCCTGCTCTCGCTGGCCCTCGTCGTCTGGCTGATCCAACGGCGAAAGGTCATCCGCCAGCTTATCACCCGCCAGACGCCCCGGCTGTCTCCTCTCGAGGAAGCCATGAAGCAGCTGGACGAGCTGGCCAAACAGCAACTTCCCGTCAACGGCGCGATAAAGACCTACTACACTCGCCTCAACGAGATCTTCCGCGTCTATCTCTTCCGGCGGCTCGGTATTCATAGCCTCGCCGAAACCAGCGAAGAGCTGATCACCCAGCTGCGCGGGTCCTTCGCCGCTGCCCAGCAGTTCGACTCCGTGGCCGAAACCTTGCGGATGAGCGACTTTGTGAAATTTGCAAAATATCAACCCGGCATCGCCGACTCCGAACACCATTATGAAGTGATCCGCACCGCCATCCTGACCCTGGAACCGCCGCCGCCAAACCCTCAAACCGCCAAATAAAGCAACGTGCTGTACGACTGGTACCAACATATCTATTTTGCTCAACCGGCGTTCTTCGGGCTGCTGGTCCTCGTGCCCCTGCTCGTCTGGTGGGAACTAAAGCGCAGCGGCAGAAACCAGGCTACCGTGATCGTGTCCACCGTCAACGCTTTTCGCGGCGTCCATTCCTGGAAGAGCTTCCTGCGCCCGGTCCTCTTCGTCCTCCGGCTGCTGACCCTTTGTTGTCTCATCATCGCCCTTGCCCGTCCCCAGACCCGCAACGACGAACAGCTGGTCAACGGTGAGGGCATCGACATTGTCCTTTGCCTCGACATCAGCGGCAGTATGCTCGCCCAGGACTTCACGCCAAACCGGATGGAGGCCGCAAAGAACGTGGCGTCCGAATTCATCGACCATCGCCCGACCGATCGCATCGGCCTGGTCATCTTCTCGGGCGAGAGCTTTACCATGTGTCCCCTCACCACCGATCGGAATGTCCTTAAGACCCAGCTCTTCAATGTGCAAAGCGGCCTGCTCGAAGACGGCACCGCCATCGGGTCCGGACTCGCCACCGGGGTCGACCGCCTTCGCAACTCCCCCTCCAAAAGCAAGGTCATCATCCTGCTCACCGACGGTGAGAACAACGGTGGGCTGATCGATCCCAACACCGCGAAAGAGATCGCCAAATCCGTCGGCGTAAAGGTCTATACCATCGGTATGGGAACCGAAGGATTTGCGCCTGTTCCCGTCCAAACGGCAGCCGGGGTGGTCATGCAACGCGAAAAAGTGAATATCGACGAAAAGCTCCTGACACAGATCGCCACGGAGACGGGCGGCCGCTATTATCGCGCAAAGGACAACGAGAGTCTGAAGGGCATCTACGACGAGATCAACCAGCTGGAGAAGTCCAAGATCGAAGTCTCCAACATTCGCCGGTACACCGAACAATTCTTCCCGTTTGCTCTCGCTGCGGCTATCTGCCTGCTGCTCGAGCTGCTCCTCCGCTGGACGTTGCTGCGAAAGTTTCCCTAACTTCACCTGGCATGCAAGGCAAAGTATACAAATCCACCGGATCATGGTATGTACTGAAGACGTCCGATGGCGACACCTGGAACGGCCGCCTGAAAGGCCTCTTCAAGATCGATGACATCACCTCGACAAACCCGATCGCCGTCGGCGATGACGTCGCCTTCGAGCCCGAGAATGAGGAGGAATCCACCGCGATCATTACAGCCATCCATGACAGGAAGAACTATATCAACCGGCAGTCCCCTTCCCATCGCAACCAGCACCATATCGTTGCCGCCAACATCGATCAGTCCCTGATGGTCGTCACCTTGAAGGAACCCCGCACTTCCCAGGGGTTCATCGACCGCTTTCTCGTCACCAGCGAAGCCTACCACGTACCCGCCGTCCTCCTGTTCAATAAGTCCGATCTCTACCGTGCAAAGGAAGAGGCCCGATTCGAAGAATGGAAGGCAATGTATGAGGCCGTCGGCTATCGCGTCTTCCGCATGAGCGCTCTGACCGGCGAAGGATTGGAGGAAATAAAGACATTGTTGGCAGGAAACATCAGCCTGCTAAGCGGTCATTCGGGGGTAGGGAAGTCCTCTTTCCTCAACGCCCTCTATCCCGAATGGCGGCTGAAAACCCAGAATGTAAGCGGATGGAGCGGCAAGGGAACCCACACGACGACCTTCGCTGAAATGTTCGATCTGCCTGGCGGCGGGCGGGTCATCGATACGCCCGGGATGCGCGAATTCGGCCTGGTGGACATCACCCGGCAGGAGCTCTCCGGTTATTTCCCCGAGATGCGGGCGCTCGCGGGGCATTGCCAGTTCAATGACTGTCTTCACCTCGAGGAACCCGGCTGTAGCGTGAAAAAGGCCGTGCAGGAAGGAAGGATCGCGGCCGATCGGTATGTCAGCTATTGTGCGATCCTGGCGAGCATTTGAGCGGTCCCCAACCGTGCCTGAACCACCCCCTCGGGCGGCCCGTCATTCGGCGCCCTTCTTCTCCGGCGAATTCGTCAGATCATGCCCCTGCTGCTTGATCTCCTCCTTCAGCGGCGGCGGTTCTTTTTCATCCACCTCGTCCCCGAACAAATAGCCCCAGGGCTTCAGCGGCTCGATCCGGTCGAAGACGATCTTGGCGATGGCAATGATCGGAATGGCCAGAAAGGTGCCGGGGATGCCCCACACGGATTCCCCGACGATGACGCCAAGCACCGTGATAAAGGCGTTGATCCGCACTTTCGATCCGACCACCACGGGCAACAGCACGTTCGAATCGATAAGATGGATACCCAGGATGGTGCCGATCACCAGCAAAAGCTTGGTCGCGCCGGCAGTTGCAAACGTCACGAGCACGCTCAGCAGCGTGGCCGTAAAGATGCCGATATAGGGAATGACGTTGAACAGACCCGTGATAAGACCCAGCAGGATCGCGTACTTGACCCCCAGTATCCACAAGGCAAGACAGGTGGCTACCGATACGATCGCCATCTCGAGCAGCAACCCCAGGATATATTGCCGGATTCGCGACTGGATCTGTGCGAGGACATCGTAGACGATGACGGAGTTCTCCTCCTTGAATACCGCGACGAGGAACCGGATGATCAGCCGCCGGTAATACAACAGGAAGAACGTGTCGATAAGAATAAAGACCAGGGTCAGCAGGACCGATGAGAAAGAGACTACGACATCCCCGATCACCGAGCTGCCCGTTTCCAGCAGCTTCGAAGTGGCGTTGTTCACATAGGTCATCTGTTGCTTGATGCGGATGTGGAGCTTCGCCGAGATCCATCGCTGCAGATCGGCCACGCTCGTGCTCACCTGCTCTCTGAACTGCGGCCAATCATCCGCCAGAGTGGTGATCTGCTGTCCGACCAGGTACAACAGTCCCGCCAGTGAAAGGACAAGGATCAGAACCGACATCAGCGCCGCCAGGCTACGTGGGAAATGCAGCCGCCGCTCGAAGAAATTCGCCAGCGGAAGCAGCATGACGGAGAACAACAGGCCAAAGGTGAGAGGCACAAGAATCGTCTTGCCGAGCACCGCGATATAGAATAGGGCGATCAGGCTGATCAGCACCATCGCCAGCTTGGTGTAAAAGGGATTCTGTCGGGGGAAAGCAGCCATACCGCAATATACCCAAAAAAGCGGGTCACAGACCAGTCTTTGAAAAAGCAAGACCCGCGAAAGCGGGTCTTGTAGCAAATATTCAGGAAACAGTCAGGCAAACATTCGTAAGATGTAGACGCCCTCCGATACTATCTAGGACATGTATCTGCGGGCCGTATTGATCAGCAACTTACTTTCGAGGAATTTGGCCACCTCTACAACGGCATCATTTTCCTTCCGGGGAGCCTCGCGGAACTTCCGGGGATAGATGGAGATACCGGTGTAAATGTTGTAGTGTAGGGTCAGGATATGCCCCTTGTAAAGGAAGTCCCACATCAGGGAATCGAAATCGTCCGTCTTTTGGGTGAATTTGATATCGAGGTCGTCGGAGAGGATGTTGGCGACTTCATAGAAACGCTTCAATCCACAGTCGTCGTCGATCACGGCTTCGGTACAGCCGAAATCCGTTCTTAGAGTTAGAGGGCTCATAGTGTAGGGATTTTGTAGTTTATATTAGGGTATCGATTTACGGGGTATTGTTGCTATGACTTGAACTTCGATGCTTTCGGGACCTTCTCTCCGCTCAGGATCCGCTCCGCTCCGACATTCTTCCCGTCGCTGGGACAGCCGTACTTCGGCCCAAAAAGGCTACAGGATGAAAATGTAAGGAGAATGAGACAAATGGAAGAGAGGAGAAATATGGTTTTGGGTACTTTCATGGATCGGAATCTAAACGTGTTTAAACCTACAAATATTATCCTGCATTTGCAAGTATCCGTAAGGGTTTTTACCGATCCGGGTAAATTCGCGCCAAAATGTCGAAATTCTGGATTTTACGGTTTTGGCGCGTCATTGGCGTCCTTAAACCAGCCGGCGTAGATAAGATAATGATTCGCAATCCGATCGATCTGTCCGGAGATAAGATCGGGCGGGACGTCCTTGATCTTTCGCGCCGGACAGCCGCCATAGATGGTCCCCGACTCCACCTTCGTACCCTCCAGGACGACCGCGCCCGCGGCAATGATCGAGTTCTTCCCGATCTCGGCGTTATCCATGATGATCGCGCCCATGCCGACCAGCACCTTCTCCCTTAACGTACAACCATGGATAATGGCATTGTGACCGATAGAGCAGGAATCCTCGATGGTGACACTCGCCTTCTTAAAAGTGCCATGTATCACCACTCCATCCTGGATATTCACTTTGTTGCCGATGCGGATGCTGTTGACATCTCCGCGCACTACTGTGTTGAACCAGACGCTGCATTCATCGCCCATCACGACATCCCCGACCACGGTAGCGTTGGGTGCGACAAAACAATTTTTTCCGAATTGCGGAGACTTGCCTTCGACGGGGAGTATCGTAGCCATAGTAGTTGGAGTTTGAGTTTGAATGGTACAACAATATAAGCAAATTTACGAACTTTGCGCTTCCATGAGCACCGGACAAGATTATCATCGCCTGTTTCATCGCCACGTCGCGCAGACCTCCCCGAATCCGCTGGGCCTCGATATCGTGAAGGCCGAAGGCTGTTATCTCTATGACCGGGACGGCAAGGAATACCTGGACCTCATCGGCGGCATCAGCGTCTGCAATACCGGTCATCGTCATCCCCGCGTGGTCGCGGCGATAAAGGACCAGGCCGATCGCTATCTTCATTTGCTCGTATACGGGGAACTGATCCAGACACCGCAGGTGGAATATGCCGCATTGCTCGCCGGACAACTGCCCGCCACCCTCGACTCCGTCTACTTCACCAACAGCGGCGCCGAAGCCACCGAAGGCGCCATGAAGCTGGCCAAGCGCATCACCGGCCGTACGGAGATCGTCGCCTTCAACCGATCGTATCATGGTTCTACGCAAGGCGCCCTCAGTATAATGGGCGACGAATACTGGCGTAACGCGTTTCGCCCCCTGCTCCCCGGTATCCGTCATGTCGAATACAACACCCCCGAAGCGCTGGCCGCCATCACCGACCGGACGGCCTGCGTGATCGCGGAAACGGTGCAGGCCGAACGAGGCGTCTTCGCACCGCAAGCCGCCTGGCTGCGCCTGCTGAGACAGCGCTGCGACGAAACAGGCGCCTTGCTCGTCCTCGATGAGATCCAAACCGGCTTTGGCAGGACAGGGACCCTCTGGGCCTTCCAGGCCTATGACGTGATCCCGGATATCCTGCTGCTGGGAAAAGCCCTCGGCGGCGGGCTGCCCATGGGCGCGTTTATAGCCCACCGCGAGCGGATGTGGGCGCTCACGGGCGATCCTGTACTCGGGCATATTACGACATTCGGCGGTCATCCGCTGTGCTGTGCCGCCGGCCGCGCTTCCATGGAGGTGCTGCTCGGTTCGGGCTGGATAGACGAGGTAGCCCGTAAGGAAGCGCTTTTTCGCCGCCTGCTGATCCATCCGGCAATAAAGACCGTGCGCAGCCGCGGACTGCTTATCGCCGTCGAATACGACAGCTTCGGGCAGAACAAACGCGTGATCGATGCCTGTATCGCCGCAGGCGTTCTCACCGACTGGTACCTGTTCGCACCACACTGTCTCCGCATTGCCCCGCCGCTGTCCATCACCGAAACACAAATCGAAAAAGCCTGCGCAATAATCCTTTCCTCGAGTGATTTTTTTCCTTAACTTACACCCCACGCCTTTCCCATCTGAAAAGGTTAATACCCGTTTCTCTCTCTCCTGCGGATAAGTGGAGCGTCCGCTTTTACGATCACACATTCGACTCCGGATGCAGCCAAGTATTAACCTTAAAAATCAATTTTATGTCCGTCTTTTTTGAAAGAAAGGAATTGTTCGATCAGGTGTTATTGCTGGCCGAAGAGGAGATGCAGGACCCCATCGGCGTATTCGAACGATTCTTCAGCGATTACCGTCTGCACGAGTGCCGTTATATCCTTTGGGCCATGGTGCAAACTTGTCTCACAACGGATAATACGGAATTTGGGAACCCGGAAGAAAGGGCCGACCTCCTGTTGCGCTACAAAGACATCGAACGTCTGCTCGAGGCCTGCACCCTGGTCATAAAAAATGGTAAAAAATGACCCTTCCCGAAAACCAAAGCCCCACTTTTTTCGTATATAGGGGCAGAATGAGAAGAATAATTTGGCTAGGAATTTGATTAGTATGTCCCTGCTTTTTTAGCAGGGATTTTTTTTAATGCAGTGCCTGGTAAGCTAATGCTGCTAAAATTCCTCCGACCACCGGCCCCACCACCGGCACCCACGCGTACGCCCAATCGCTGTCCCGCTTTCCCGGCAACGGCAGTAACGCATGCATCAACCGCGGACCCAGATCACGGGCCGGATTGATCGCATATCCCGTCGGCCCGCCGGGCCCAAGCCCGATCCCCAGCACAAGCAGGCTCACCGGAAGCGCATCGAGCGCGCCAAGACTGCTCCCCGGCGATGAGATGAATAACGCGCCAAAGACAAGCAGAAAGGTCGCAATCCCTTCCGTCATCAGGTTATCCAACGGACTGCGAATGGCCGGCGCCGTACAGAAGACGGCAAGCTTCGCATTGGCATCTTCCGTCACCCCAAAATGCGGCCGGAAACAAAGCCAGGCCAGCAGCGATCCGGTCATCGCGCCAAGGAATTGCGCCGCCAGGTACACAGGTACGATATCCCAGGAGATCTTCCCGATGGCAGCAAAGGAAAGCGTAATGGCGGGGTTCAGATGGGCCTTGCTCGCCGGCGTCGCGCAATAGACCCCGACGAATACAGCCATCGCCCAGCCAAAGCTGATGACGATCCACCCGCTGTTGAAGCCTTTGGATCTCTGCAACACGACATTGCTGACTACGGTCTGGCCCAGCAGGATGATCAACCCCGTCCCGATAAATTCGCCAAAAAAAGGCGTCATGGTGTATAGTTTAAGATGTTATTCGCGCGGGTGCAAGATAACCTTCGGCTATCTTTTTAAAGGCCGCAACCTGCTCCATCTGCCACTCCCGGTCCCTCCCAAGCTCGGACGCCATCATTGCCGCTACCGGTTCCGCACATTCGATCGCCGCCTGCGCATCCAGCAACAGGCTCCGCGTTCGCCGGCTCAGCGCATCCTCGACCGTCATACAAAGCTCTTCCCGCACGGCCCAGATCATCTCCGCCTTCCAATACGGCAGACGCGGATGCAGCTTACCACTCCATTCGGGTCTCTCGGCCGCCAGCGCCCGGATCTTCGCCGCATCGGTGCCGTGATAATGTTGCGGATCGTCAAAATTCACGGGCATCGCCCCATGTATCCGCAGCGTAGCCGTGACACAGGGCCGGTCGGCGAGCTTTCCCCGCGAAATGGCGGTATTCACCGTATCCTCCGCCATCCTCCTGTATGTTGTCCACTTTCCACCCGTGACGGTCACAAGACCCGACTCCGACACCACGATAAGATGATCCCGCGCCAGCTCCGCCGTCTTCCGGCTGCTGCTCTTCACCAGTGGCCGCAGCCCCGCAAAGATGCTGCGGATGTCCCCCGGTCCCGGCGCGCGGCGAAGATACCGGCCGATCTGCTGCAGGATGAAATCGATCTCCTCCGGCAATGCGCGGGGCTCGATATCTATCTTCGTCACCGGTGTATCGGTAGTTCCGATAATGATCTTATCATGCCAGGGTACGGCGAAAAGCACCCGGCCGTCATCGGTATGCGGCACGAGGATCGCCGCCTCTCCGGGCAGGAAATCCTTGTCCAGCATCAGATGCACACCCTGGCTCGGGGCAATGATGGGTTCGTGCGCCGCATCGTCCATCCGCAGGATGCTGTCGGTAAAGACGCCCGTCGCATTGATCACCACCTTCGCGTGGATCGGCCACTCGCTCCCGCCGATCAGGTCCCTCGCCCTGACTCCCGAAACCGCCCCATTGGTCTTCAACAGCTCCTCCACCTTGCAATAGTTGAGTACCACCGCCCCCTGTTCCGCGGCCGTCTGCGCGAGATGTATCGCCAGCCGCGCGTCGTCGAATTGCCCGTCGTGATACAGCACTCCGCCTCTCAATCCCTCCGTATCGAGGGTCGGAGCCAATTGCAGCGTCTCTTCCCGCGAAAGCAGCCTCGACTTGCCAAGCCCCAGACTCCCCGCCATCCAGTCATATACTTTAAGCCCGATGCCGTAATAAGGACCTTCCCACCATTTGTAGTTGGGCACGATGAAGGACTGATCCTTCACGAGATGAGGCGCGTTCTGCCGGAGGATGCCCCGCTCATGCAATGCCTCGGTCACCAGCTTCACGTTGCCCTGTTGCAGATAGCGGACCCCGCCATGCACCAGTTTCGTCGCCCGCGACGACGTGCCCTTTGAAAAGTCATATTGCTCCAGCAGGATCGTGCTGAAGCCGCGTGACGCGGCATCCACCGCCACGCCAAGGCCCGTGGCCCCGCCGCCGATGACACAGATATCCCATTGCTGCGAACCCCTTGCTTCAAGGGCCGAGATCATTTCGGGTCGTTTCATAAGTTAATCTTCATGGTTGGTCCAGGCAATCGCCGCCTTTACGGCCCGCTGCCAGCCTTTCAACAAATCCTGCGCATGAGCCGCATCCATGCCCGGCATGAATCGCCGGTCTTCCGCCCACTGCTGCCGGATGTCCTCCTCGGACGACCAGTATCCGACGCCAAGCCCCGCCAGGTAGGCAGCTCCCAACGCCGTCGTCTCGGTCACCACCGGCCGGACCACCGGCACCTGCAATATATCGGATTGGAATTGCATCAGCAGATTGTTGGCCGTGGCGCCGCCGTCCACCCTCAGCTCCTTCAGCACGATCCCGCTGTCAGCCTCCATCGCCTTCAATACGTCGTAGGTCTGATAGGCGATGCTCTCCAGCGCGGCCCGCGCAATATGCGTCTGCGTCGTACCCCGGGTCATCCCGAAAAGACTTCCCCGCGCATACTGGTTCCAGTGAGGAGCCCCAAGGCCTGCGAACGCCGGAACCATATAGACGCCGCCCGTGTCGGCCACTTCCGATGCCATCGCCTCTACCTGCTGCGACTGCCGGATGAAATGCAGCCCGTCCCGCAGCCACTGTACCACCGCTCCTGCGATAAAGATGCTTCCCTCCAGCGCATATTCCGTCTTGCCGCCCCTCGTCCAGGCGATAGTGGTGATCAACCGGTTCTTCGAGGCCACGGCCTTCGTCCCGGTATTCATGAGCAGGAAACAACCGGTGCCATACGTGTTCTTCACCATCCCTGGCTGAGTACACAGCTGCCCAAACAACGCCGCCTGCTGATCGCCCGCAATCCCTGCGATCGGTATCCCGACGGACCCCGGCGCCATGATGCTGCCCGTATGGCCATACAGCTCGCTGGAAGGCCGCACCTCCGGCAATATTTCCGCGGGAATGTCGAACAGCCGGAGCAGGTCGGCATCCCATTGCCCCGTATGGATATTGAAGAGAAGCGTGCGCGAAGCGTTGGTCGTGTCGGTGATATGCAGCTTGCCCGTCGTCAGCTTCCACACCAGCCAACTGTCCACGGTGCCGAAGGCCAGCTCTCCCTTTTGCGCCCTCGTCCGCGCCCCCGGAACATGATCCAGTATCCACTTGAGCTTGGTAGCAGAAAAATAGGCGTCGATCACCAACCCCGTCCGTTCCGCGATCAACGGACCCACCCCCCTGGCCTTCAGCTCGTCACAGAACTGCGCCGTGCGCCGGTCCTGCCAGACGATCGCCCGGTGGACCGGCCGGCCCGTCGCCCGCTCCCAGACGACGACGGTCTCCCGCTGGTTGGTGATCCCAATGGCCGCAATGTCCCGGGTGGTCAGATTGCTCTTGGCCAGCACCTCTGCCAGCACCCCGTATTGCGAGCTCCAGATCTCCTCCGCGTCGTGCTCCACCCAGCCCGGCTGCGGATAATACTGGGTAAACTCTTTCTGCGCCATCTGACGGATCTGCCCGTTCCTGTCGAATAAAATGGCCCTCGAGCTGGTCGTGCCCTGGTCCAGGGAAAGGATGTAGGATGCTGACATATAACTCTAATCGTGCACCGTTGACGGTTTTCTACCGAAAGTAACCATCCCCGGTGCACGGTCTAATGATGGGCCTTCGGCCAGCGGACCTGTGGCCCGCAATGTAAGGATTTGGCGGGATACCAAATCCTGTTTATATTTACGTAAGCAGTTACGTAATTAAATACAAACATCATGGACTTTTACGATCGGACAGGCAAAATGGCCCTTGGCAGCCGTCTCCGCCGCCTCAGCGAGCAGATGACCGAACAGGCCGCCGCCATCTACGACCTCTACCAGGTCGATCTCCAGCCCAAGTGGTTCCCTGTCTTCTATTCCCTGTCGCCCACCGAAGAAAAATCCATCACCGACATCGCCCGGGAGATCGGCCACACCCATCCCTCCGTCAGCCAGATCGTCCGCGAGCTGGCAGCCAAAGGCTATATCGTGGAAAAGAAGGGGGAGACGGATGGCCGGAAGAACTTCGTCTGCCTGTCCCCCACAGGCCGGCAAACGCGTGAGAAAATGCAGGCCCAGCTCGACGACGTCACCAGCGCCATCGAAAAAGCGATGAAAGAGACCCACCACGATCTCTGGAAGGCCATCGCCGAATGGGAACACCTCCTCGATCAAAAGACGCTCCTCCGACGGGTACAGGAAGAAAAAAAGCGGCGCGAAAGCGAACAGGTGAAAATTGTTGAATATACCCCCGTTTACCAGGAGGTCTTCCGTCGCCTGAACGAAGAATGGATCACGCGCTTCTTCCGGATGGAAGAGAGCGACTACAAGGCGCTCGACCACCCACAGGAATATATCCTCGACAAAGGCGGTTATATCTATATCGCACTCTACAAAGGCGAGCCCGTCGGCGCCTGCGCCCTCATCGCCATGCCCGACGGTGGCTTCGAGCTGGCCAAGATGGCCGTCTCCCCACAGGCCCAGGGCCTCGGCATCGGCTATCTTATCGGCCGCCATTGTATCGAAAAGGCCCGCTCCCTCGGCGCGCCCCGGGTCTATCTCGAAAGCAACACGACGCTCAAACCCGCGATCAGCCTCTACTACAAGCTCGGCTTCCGCAAAGCCGCCGGCCCCCCATCGCCCTACGAACGGGCAAACATTCAAATGGAATTGATTTTTTCCTAAAAAAGACGCCGCAAGTGCCTTTTTAGGAAAATTTTTCCGCCCCAAACTTGCAAAAACCAAAAATCCCCCATTACTTTGTACTTCAAAGTGCTTTTATGACAGGCCAAACACCAACCGAGCAATCCCTCGAAACCCTGCAGGACATCAAGCGCATGATGGAACGCAGCTCCCGCTTCATCTCCCTCAGCGGCCTGAGCGGGGTCAGCGCAGGTGTTTGCGCCCTCATCGGCGCCTGGATCGCGCATGGCTGGCTCTACCTGGACGGCGACGGCTTCGTACGCACACCTTATCGCGACGCCTCCCTGCTCACCAACATGATCATCCTTGCCCTTGCTGTGCTGATCGCAGCCCTCGCCTCCTCTACCTTCTTCACCTGGCGCAAAGCCCGCCGCAGCAAGCTGCCCATCTGGGACCTCACGGCAAAAAGACTCGCGATCAACATGGCCATCCCCCTTGCCGCCGGCGGCTTCTTCGTGCTGGGACTGCTCGACCACCACGGCTGGCAATACGTCGCACCCGCCTGCCTCGTATTCTATGGACTCGCCCTCGTCAACGCCAGTAAATACACTTTAACGGATATTCGATATCTTGGACTTTTGGAAATAGTGCTCGGCTGCATCAACATGTACTATCCCCACCAGGGATTGTACTTCTGGGCCGCCGGGTTTGGCGTCCTGCACATCGTGTACGGACTGATCATGTGGTGGAAATACGAACGAACATGAAGAATCCGATCGGAAATCTAAATAAAGTATTCGATAGTCGCATCCGCATGGGGGTGATGAGCATCCTGTTGGTCAACGAAGAGATCAGCTTCAACGATCTCAAACAGCTGCTCGAACTCACGGACGGAAACCTTGCCTCCCATCTGACCAACCTCGAAGAGAATGGCTTTATAAAGGTTCACAAAGGATTCATCGGCCGTAAAACGAATACCACCTATTCCATCACAAAGGCCGGCGAAAAAGCCTTTAAAGAACACCTCGAAGCACTCGAGAGCATGATCCGGGGAGTCCATAAAACATAATTTTTTTTACCCAAATACTTTGAAATGCAAAGCGCTTTAAGAAACATCTATGTTCGCCCACTGGTCTCTGGCATCCTCGGCTTCACCTTTATGCTGCCGGCCTGTTACTTTCTCCTGACGATCCTCGTCCGTATCCTCTTCGGGTCGACGTCGATGTACTACGACATCTCTCCGTCCTTCCTTCAGTCTCCTTTTCCTGTTTTTGCGCTTCATAAAGCCCAGTTGATCCTCGGCTGTTTATTGCTGGCTGTACTCTTTAACGTTGCCGCCATCCTAAGGCTACGTCTGCTTCAGGGCCCCAGGGGCCTCGGGATAGGCGTAGCCTACCGGCGGTACTGGCTGAACACCGCCATCGCCATTCAAAGCATTCTGCTTTTGGTGGTGCTCATAGCCTATACCTTTGTCCAACACATCCGGTATTAATATGCAACAAGAGAGATTCTCCGTCCGTAGTCGGCTGCTCAGCTTTACCCATGCCTTCCGTGGCATCCGCCAATTTGTCTGGCATGAGCACAACGCCCGTATCCACCTCGCAGCCACCATTTGCGTCGTCATCGCAGCAGTTGCGCTGAAGATAAAAGGAGCGGAAGCGGCCATCCTCGCGATCGTCACAGGCCTTGTCTGGGTCGCGGAGATCGTCAACACGGCCATTGAACACCTCGCGAATCATATCACAAAAGAGCGACATCCCGAAATAAAGATCATCAAAGACCTCGCGGCCGGCGCGGTTCTCGTCGCGGCCATCATCGCCGTCATCGCGGGTCTGTTCATCTTCATACCCAAGATCATATGACAAGCTTTTCTTTTCCATCCGCAACGCTGAGAAGATCCCCGGCAAAGGATTCCTTTGCCGGACATCACGAGAAAGGAGCGCCTTTACTTTCTCCTAAAAAGCGCGCTCCTTTCTTCCTCCGCACCGAGCTCGATCGGTTGCTTACCGTCAGCATCGCCTTTAGCTGTGTGCTGGTGGTCCTTCGTGCCGTGCATACCGACAGGTTCATCTTCCTGTTCATGATCTGGAACTTGTTTTTAGCGTATATACCCTATGCCTTGTCCAACTGGCTGACTGCATCTCCACGTGCAATGCAGCAGCCTTTTTTCCGATATGCGCTTTTCGGCATCTGGCTCCTCTTTTTGCCGAACACCTTTTATATCCTGACCGACCTCTATCATCTGCACGACACCCGTCACCCCCTTTCCCCCGCCTGGTTCGACCTGGCGCTGATCTTCTCCTGTGCCTGGAACGGCCTGTTCCTCGGTGTGCTCTCAATGCGCCAGATGGAAAAGATTTTCCATTTTCCCACCGCTCCCATTATGGCGCTAAACGCCCTCGGCATCTACGTCGGTCGCTATTTGCGCTATAACAGCTGGGACATCATCAGCAACCCCTTCCAACTGACGGCCGATATCTTCGATATGATCATCCATCCCTTTCGTAACAAATACGCCTGGGATATGATCGCCTGCTATACTATCCTGCTGATCATGATCTACCTGATGATGAAAAAGCTCAGTAAGGCCCTCGGATAACTCCTATCACCATAAAATAAACAAGCATGGAAATCAAATCCAGCTTCTGGAACACCTTCCGCATGTTCTTCAAGGTAGGACTCATCGGCGTCATGATCCTGCTGATGCTGATCCCTACAACTTTTATTCAGCAACTCGTCTCCGAACGGCAACAACGCCAGCAACAGGCCGTCGCAGAGATCAACTCCCGGTGGGCCGCACCCCAAACCGTTACCGGTCCGGTTATCGGCATCCCTTACCTGGAGACCGGTACCGATAACGGGAACAAGGTGGAAGTAAAACGCTGGGCCTATTTTCTGCCCGCGAAACTGGATATCCAAACCCACCTGGTCCCGGAAAGACGCTACCGCGGCATCTACCAGGTCGTCGTCTATACGACGGAACTGGATATCCACAGCGACTTCGACAGCCTCCATCTCGACGAGCTGAATCTCTCCCCGGCCAATATGCTCTGGAAAGAGGCCACGGTCTTCTTCGACATCAGCGACCTCCAGGGTATTAGGGAAGACGTGAGGCTCCACCTGGAGGGCGCCTCATCAAACGCGGATCTGACCCTCGTCCCCGCGCGCCGGCCCACCGATCAATTCAAAACGGCCCTCGCCGCGCCCCTGCCCGACTGGCTGCCGTCGGCTACAAAGGAAAACCTGAAGTTCTCGGCCAAAGTGAAACTAAAAGGATCGGTGAATCTCTCTTTCGTTCCCACCGGCCGCGAAACCAACGCACAGGCGACCTCACCCTGGCCCGACCCAAGTTTCACCGGCGCAGCCCTCCCGGACATCCGCACCGTAAAGGACAGCGGCTTCGTCGCCAACTGGAAAATGCTGTCGCTCAACCGCAAGTTCCCGCAACAATGGAAGGAGGGCAACTACAACCTCGAGGAAGCCGCCTTTGGCGTCAGCCTCATCGTGCCGGTCGATGTCTACCAACAGACCACCCGCAGCGTCAAATATGCGATCCTCATCATCCTGCTCACATTCACCGCCTTTTTGCTCATCGAATGGGTCTACGATCGCCAGATCCATTTGATACAATATGCATTGGTCGGCTTGGCACTCTGCATCTTCTATACGCTGTTGCTTTCACTCTCCGAATATCTCGGGTTCAACGGCGCCTATGCTATCGCGGCAGTCGCGACGATCGGTCTCATCGCCTGGTATATCGGCAGCCTCCTGCGCTCCGGCCGCATGTCGCTCTTCATCACCTTCCTGCTGGTCGTGCAATATGGGTTTGTATTTACCCTGATCCAGCTGCAGGACTATGCACTGCTGATGGGCAGCATCGGGCTCTTTATTACCCTGGCGATCGTCATGTATTTCTCCCGGAAGATAAAATGGGAAAAAATGACCACAACCGGTTAATATTCGCGTTTCGTATCTTTAGGGATGAGGGTAAATTCAATACCCATAATCCCATAAATGAAAATAACGGCGGTAAGAACAAAACTATATCAGTGGACAGGACCTGTCACCACCGGTGACACCATCTTCGCCACGCCCGTAAGCCGTCTGCCCTTCCAAAAGGATGCGCAGGCGGCTTACCGGTTCTTTAGCTGGCTGGTCGTCGAGATCACGACGGACGAAGGCTATACCGGCATCGGCAACGCAGGCCTCTGCCCGGACATCACAAAAGCCATCATCGATAGCAAACTAAGATCCCTTCTCGTCGGCGAGAACCCGCTCAACACGGAATATCTCTATGAGAAGATGTACCGCAGCACGGTTGCCTTCGGCCGCAAGGGCGCCGTCCTGGCCGCCATCAGCGCCGTCGATATCGCCCTCTGGGATATCAAGGGCCTCGCGACCAACCAGCCGGTGTTCATGCTGCTCGGCGGAAGAACAAAGGAACATATCGACACCTACTACAGCCGTCTTTACACCCGCAATCTCGACAGCCTCCAAAAGGAGGCGGCCCAATACAAGGCTGAAGGTTTCACGGGAATGAAGCTCCGCTGCGGTTACCCGCTGACGGAGGGGAAGGCCGGGATGAAAAAGAACGTGGAGATGGTCCGGCTCGTCCGCGAAACGGTCGGCGATGACGTCGATATCATGCTCGAAGCTTACATGGGCTTCGACTTCCCCTACGCGAAACAACTGCTCAAAGCGCTGGAGCCCTATAACCTTCGCTGGGCGGAAGAGCTGCTCCTCCCCGACGAGATCCACAACTTTGCAAGACTGAAACAATATACGGATATCCCGCTCTCAGGCGGCGAACATGAGTACACCCGGTTTGGGTTTTACGATCTGATCCAGGCGGACGCCCTCGACATTTTTCAGTTCGACACCAATCGTGTCGGCGGCTTCACGGAAGCGCAGAAGATCTGCACCCTGGCTTACCAACACGGGGTCGAGGTCATTCCTCATGGCGGCCAGATGCACAATCTCCATGTCGTAATGAGCAGCTTTGCCTCACCCATGGCCGAGTATTTTCCAAAGACGGGGATCGAGGTCGGCAACGAGATGTTCTGGTACATTTTTGACGGCGAGGCCGTTGCCCATAAGGGAAAATTACAGCTCGACGACCGCCTCCCCGGCGTAGGCCTGACCCTGAAAAAAGATCCCGAACATTTCACCATCATCGAATAGCACCCATGAGCATCCTCCACCAATTCGATCTGCACGGAAAGACGGCGCTGATAGTAGGCGGCAATCGCGGCCTCGGCCTTTCCATGGCAAAGGCCCTCGCGGAAGCAGGCGCCGGCATCGCCATCGCCGCCCGCGACGACCAAAAGAACAAGGAAGCGCAGGAGACCATCCAGCAGACGACGGAGTCCCGCTGCATCACGGTCGCCATGGACGTCTGCGACGAGAAAAGCGTGGCCACCGGTGTTGAGTCCGTTGCCGCTCAACTGGGCCGGATCGATATCCTCATCAACTCGGCGGGAATCAACATTCGGGGACCCATCGAAAAGCTCTCGCTGGATGACTTTAACAAGGTGCAGCAGGTGAATGTTACCGGCTCCTGGCTCGCCTCCCGGGCCGTCGTTCCCCTGATGAAGCAACAACGCTATGGCCGCATCATCAATCTCGGCTCGATGTTATCCATCACGGCGATCCCCGAACGGACCCCCTACACGACCAGCAAGGGCGCAGTGATCCAGCTGACGCGGGCGCTGGCCATCGAGCTCGCACCTGACTGCATCAACGTAAACGCCCTTCTCCCCGGTCCCTTCGGTACGGAAATGAACCTGCCGCTTTTGAATGATCCCGTCAAATATCAATCCTTCATCTCCCGCATCCCCTTGGGCCGCTGGGGAGAGCTCGATGAGATCGCCGGCATCGCCCTCTATCTCGCAAGCCCGGCCTCGAGCTTCATGACTGGGGCCTGTATTTCCATCGACGGCGGCTGGGTCAGCCAATAAAACGTATTGCTATGTCCAAATCCATCCGACTCGTCCAATTGTTCCACCCCACGCTCCAACGCCGGGTGGCCCTTGTCGAAGAACCCAAACTCCGGCTGCTCGACGGCCCCTCATCGGTATACCAACTGGCATTGCAGGCGATCACTAATAACGTCTCGCTGGTCCAGCTTATCACAACGCTTGCTTCCCAGCGGCTCCTCGACTACGACCCCATCTATGCCGGAACAGCAGAATGGCAGCTGCTGCCTTCCTTCGATCATCCCGAAAACCCTGCCGCCTGCATTGTCTCGGGCACCGGCCTTACGCATAAAAACAGCGCGCTGGGCCGCCAGATGATGCACCAGGCGGCCCCAGCCCTCACCAGCCCGCCTACGGATAGCCTTCGCATGTACCAATGGGGCGTGGAAGGCGGCTCGCCAAAACCGGGCTCCATCGGCACGCAGCCGGAATGGTTCTACAAAGGGACAGGCCATTCGATTAGGGCGCATGGCCGGCCACTGGAGATACCCTCATTTGGAGAGGACGGCGGCGAAGAACCGGAGATCGCGGGGGTCTATATCGTCGACGCGACCGGCAATCCCTGGCGCATCGGCCTTACCACCGCAAATGAATTCTCCGACCATCTCATGGAAAAGCAGAACTATCTCTACCTGGCTCCTTCCAAGCTTCGCACCTGCGCTATCGGCCCCGAACTGGTCATCGGCGGCGAATTCGCCGGTATCGACGGGACGGTCGGCATCCGGCGAAAGCAGGAATTAATCTGGACGAGCCCCATCCACACCGGCGCAAAGAATATGGCGCACAGCCTCGAGAACCTCGAGCATCATCATTTCAAATATCCCGGTCATCGCATCCCCTTCCAGGCGCATATTCATTTCTTCGGCGCAGACGCCTTCAGCTTCAGCAAAGGATTTCCCTTACAGCCGGGAGACGTGATGGAGATCGAATGGAAGGGCATGGGCCGCCCGTTGCACAACCCATTGGAAAAACACCCGCAACCCCAAACCCTGATAAAACCGGGCGTGCTATGAGGTCCAGGATGCGTTGGGTAATGATCAGCCTGGCTTTCCTGGCAACGGTCCTGAACTATGTCCATCGCCTCGCCTTTAACTATCTCAGCGCGGACGGACACCTGCGCGATCTCATCCCCGACGATGTCTTCGGCTACCTGGGCACCGCCTTTTTTATCGCCTACATGATCTCCAACGTATTCTCCGGCTACGTCATCGACAGGCTCGGCGCGAGACTGGGATATATATGCTGTATGCTGTTCTGGACCACCGCGGGACTCTTCCACGCCTTCGCCCGCACCCCGCTGCAATTCGGCATCTGCCGTTTCTTCCTGGGTATCGGCGAAGCGGGCAACTGGCCCGCCGGGCTAAAGCTCACCAGCGAATGGTTCCGTCCGCACGAACGATCCACCGCCTCCGGTATCTTCAACAGCGGATCGGCCCTCGGCGCGATCATCGTGCCGCCGCTGGTAGCCTTTATCGGTTCCCGATATGGCTGGCAGTCCACCTTCGTCATCCTGAGCATCTTTGGTTATATCTGGGTGATCGCCTACCGGCTGATCTATTATACGCCGGCCTCCGCCACTACCGAAAAACCCCAGGAGCGGCGTATTCCACCCCTGACACTTCTTCGCACGCGCTTCGTCTCCACCTTCCTGCTGGCAAAGATCTTCCTCGAACCAGTCTGGTACTTCGTCACCTTCTGGCTCGGCCGCTACCTCGTCGACGTATTTCACTGGGATCTGAAAAAGATCGGCTGGTATGCCGTCCTTCCCTTTCTTATTGCCGACATCGGCAACATCATCGGTGGCTACTTCACCCAACATATTATCCGGCGGGGAATGCCGGTCCCACAGGCGCGAAAACTGTCGATGGTCCTCTCGGCAAGCATCATGTGCGTCTCTCTGCTGGCTGGCCCCTTCCTCATCCACTCGCCCGTCTCGGCGTTGATCGTATTCGGCATGGTTGGATTTGGTTATACCTCCTACACGGCAAACGGCCTCGCCCTTCCCGCCGACGTCGTTCCAAAAAGCGCCACGGCCTCGGCCTGGGGACTGGCCTGTATCGGTAATGGCCTCGGCGGCGCCATCTTCCAATCGGCCTCGGGCATCACCCTGAAATCGTTGTCGGTAACGCATGGCTATACGATGGCCTACAATACACTCTTCTTTGGATTTGGCATCTCCGCACTGATCGGCGTAGCGATCTTTCTCTTCGCCATGGGCCCCATCGCAAAAGACGAGGCCCTGCAGCGCTATGTAGCTACAGGGCCCGAAATAGTTGAGCCGGCTTAGAAATCTACGCCCATCGACACATTCAACACCGGCTTCTGCTGGAAGAACGTGTTCATTTCCCATCCTGCGTCGAACCGCAGGAAATAACCCAGCAGCGTGCTTCTCACCCCAAAACCGTATCCACCGGCAAAAGGTCCGAGACCCCCCGCTTTGACAAATACGGTAAGTCCGCCGTATTGATCGCTCGGATAGGGTATGGTTGGTCTCTTTAGCCCATTATACTTTCCGTTCCAGGCCGTCCCCAGGTCGAAGAACTGGACAAGCGAGAGGTTACGCAGGAAAGCATTATTGATAGGCTTGTTGAACAAGGTCGTGAAAATGGGCAGACGCAGCTCGCTGTTGATCACAAAGGCGTTATTCCCATTGGTCAGATTCTGGTTGAAGCCGCGCAGATTTACCGCCAGCGACTGGAACGCATAGCTCGGGTCCACCGGCTGAGGTTGCTGATTGGCCTTCGGGAACAGCCATCCATCCGTTCCGCCCAGATAGTAGACGATCTTCTTATTCCCCCAGGAGAAGTCCCCGGCCGCCCGCACGGCCCAGATAAAGTTGCGATAAATGGGCAGGTAATGCCTTGCATCAAAGCCGAAATTGTAGGTGTACCTGCCTGCACCGGAGGCGCTGTTCAACTGCGTATTCCAGTCCATATAGACCTTATACCGCAACCCGTTCCAGATATCGGTAGCCTTCAGCAGGGTGTTGTCATAGACATACTCCAGGTGCACAAGCCCGTAGTTCTGCTTGTCCTGCGGCGGGGCCTTCAGTCCCACGGAGTCGATAACGTTCAGCGGCGGGAACCCGGTGATATCCGGCCGCACGATCACCTTGTCCATCCGGTAGCCCACCGAAAGGCGGAGACTCCTCACCTTGTCGAAAGGATACTTGAGCACACCCTGCCACAGGTTCGTATAGGCCTTCGAATCATAGGGATACGCCGTCCCGAGGTCCGGATCGATATAATTCCCCGTCTGGGTTTCGCGATAATAGATCAGGGAGTAATCGAACAGGTGCTTCAGGTAGTCCACCCGAAGGAAATATTCGCTGCTGCCGTCAAAAAAAGAAGAGTTGCCGGGAATAAAAGTCGCCCGTTCGTTCGTGTTGACGATCGGCGACTGGTTCGACCCGCTGCCAAAGAAGGGAAGCCGGATGGCGCCGGTAAACCGGATGTCTTCGAACAGATCGAAGATGGAGGCCTTCAGCATGCCGCTGAACGCATCCTGGCCGCTCAGGTTGATCGGCAGCGACCCGGTGAATGGCTGGTATTTACTCACCAGCACATCATTGTTGAAACCCGCGGTGAAATTGTCCACCGAGAACTTCAGGTTGTAATTGAAAAGCTTCGCCTTTTGCAGCATGGGCACCTCCTGTCTCGCCGCCTGCGCGGGGCGCAGCGCAAAAGGATTGGTATTGTTTGGCCTCCGGTTGGTGCTCGTATCCTTGGACCGGTCGAACTCGCTTTGAAAGAAATCATTGCTCGGCTGGCGATGAAGACTGTCGTTCTTCGGCGGTGCAACGGGTCTCAGCACATTGGCGCCCGCGATCTGCGCCTCGGCCACCGTCTTCTTGCGGTAATCCGTCATCCGTGCGATGACATTGCGCTTTTTTAGTGCGGCTTCATCCACCTTGAGCTTGTACAGGAACTTGATATCCCCCTCCTGGCGCACTTCGCTCACCTGGCCGTTATCCCCCGCACTCCTGGTCTCTGCAAGGCCGCTTTGATAATTGGTGATCGGAAAGACATACGCCGAATCATTGGACAACGACACATAATAGGACGTGTCGGCCTGCGGCTTGTTATAGGCCTTGAGCGTGGAATCCAGGTCGGCGGGAGTCGGGTTGTGCAGAAGTTCGTCACCGATCTTATATACGGTGTCCAGACCGGCGCGCTGCGTATGGAAGAAACCGGCATACCGGTTCGCGATCCCATTCTCGTCACTGACAAAGGTGAAGTGGTTGCTGTTATACTGCATCGGGTAACGGGCATTGCCGTACTTCAGATAGGTCAGTTGCGAGATCTGCTTCTCCTCGTTGTCATTCCAATTGTCGACAAGGAAGATATTGTAGTGATAGTTCGAGGGTAATACGGTGTCCTTCGTGACCGCCCTGGCAGAAGGCCGGTTGGAGGAGTAAATGATCCCCGTCTTGCCCGGGAAGGCGATGAAGGTAGCGTCGAGATCGTCATAGACATCGTTCGTGATCTGCCGGTAGGTCTGCTTGTCGGTGTCGTAAACGTAGATATCCGACTGCCCGTTCCGAACGGCGCTCATGATCATCGTATGATCGTTCAGCATATACTTGAAATCCTGCACCTGCTGAAAGTCAGGCAACTCCTGAACGATCGGCTTGTATTTCCGGACAACATCATAGACGAACAGCCTCGTCTTACCCCGGTCCCAATAGATGCAGGCCAGCCGCGTTCCCTTGGGGTCCCAGGCCAGCAGCGGATAATGCGGGTTGATCTGCTCCTGCAGCGACCGCACCCCGTTCTTCAGCAACACCTTTTCGTTGATGTAATTGTCATACAATATCACCGTATACTTCCCACGATTGTACTTCACCACCGCATAGGTCTGGCTCTTCGGCAGGGGATTCGGCGAAAAATGGAAGAAATCCTTGTGATCGTTGATGTCCTCGGTCACCGATACGGTTCCCTTGGGGAAATTGCGCCGGCCCCGGAGATCCTTTTCATATTTCTCCTCTTCCTCGGCCATAAAATCCTTCAGCACCTCTTTGAATTTCTTCTTGCAAATGCGCATCGACGCATTATTCAGGTTGCGGTATACCCGCGCCAGGTAAAGGAAATAGGTGACGTTTTCTTTTTTATACTTGTCCGCCAGGTAATACCAGAAGGCATGACCCGCAAGATTGGGCCGCTCATAGGCAAACTGGTAGAAGTTCTTGTACCGCCCGGAAAGCATCGCGGATTTCAGCTGATCGTCGAGGAGTGTATTCCAGTTCTCACCTGCATACTCGATATAGCCGTCCGTAAGCCACTGCGGCAGGTCGAGCAGGGCCTGGTTGGCCGCGAATTCTCCAAGGTCATCCCCGAAAAGGATATTTTCAACCAGGATACGGGCAATCCCCTGGCGGATCTGGATGCGGAGATTGTTGTGGTCGCCGTTGAAATACACCACCATCTTGTTATTCACCAGCTTGGTGATCCCCCCCGTCGTCTGCCAGTCCAGGTTGAGCCCGATATTGGACTGCTCCATGTCATTGTAACTGTTGTAAATGACGATATTGGCCCGGCGTTGCAGTCCATATTCCACAAATTTCTCGATGCCCGGAAGCTCTTTTTCAGCCAGCTGCAGGACGAATTTCGCGATGTCCTGCCCACCCTGGTTAAAATACGTGTTGAAATTGGGAGTCTGATAGTATTGCCATTTGAATTTCTTGAATTGCAGGCGGTTTTTACCGAATTCCACCGTGTTCACCTGGGCCTGGAGCGATCCCGAAAAAAAGAAAAAACCAATAAAAATCCAAAGAAAATAGTGGGACTTCAACCTGAACTGATGAAATTGCATACCTGCTATCCTTTAAAGGTTTTAAAGTTATAACAATCCAACCTAAATCCAACCTGCCGGTGAAATTGATTTATATATTAAATTGGGGCCTATGCTTACCGTAAAGTCATTCGCATTCAATCCCGTGCAAGAGAACACATACGTGTTATCCGATCAAAAGGATGCCTGTTGCATCGTCGATCCCGGCTGTTATTTCCCGGGTGAGCGGGCGGCTCTAAAGGAATATATTGAGCAGCAGGGATTAAGCCCAAAGATACTGCTCAACACACATTGTCACCTCGATCATGTTTTTGGGAATAAATTCGTCAGCGAGACCTGGGACTTACCCCTCCATCTCCACGAAAAGGAGGAGGCGCTGCTGGCAGCGGCCCCCGAATGGGGTCAGGCATGGGATATGCCTTTCGAAAATTACCGTGGGGAGCTGATCTTTCTTGTCCCGGGCACCCCCCTCCACCTCGGAGACCAACGCCTCGATATCCTTTTCCTCCCGGGGCACTCCCCAGGTAGTCTCGGGTTCTATTGCGCCGCGGAAGGCTTCCTCATCGGCGGCGACGTCCTTTTCCGCGGAAGCATCGGCCGCACCGACCTTCCTGGCGGCGACCACAAGACCCTGCTCGACAGCATCCGCCGGCAGCTTTGGCCCCTTCCGGACGAAACCGTCGTCTACCCCGGACATGGCGACCCCACTACTATCGGCTGGGAGAAGAAACATAACCCATTCCTGAAGGCACACTAGGCCGCCGCAGGCGGCCGCCCACCCAGGTACTTCCCGATCACCGGCAGCCGCCGGAATTCCTTCCGTTCCACCCGGAGGATGAAGAGACCATAGGCCGCCAGCAAAACCGTGCCCACAATCAAATGAAAGGCCAGGTTGCTCCATAAAGCCGCCAATCCAAGGTAAACGAAATACAGCAGCAGCACGATCACCATATAGGCAATCAGCTTCTTCCAGGCATAGGGCACCGGATATACCTTCTGCCCCCAGACGAATGAGATCACCATCATGCTGCAATAGCAAAGGAAGGTGGCCCAGGCGGAAGCCATAAATCCAAAGGCCGGAATGAACGCATAATTCACGATCAGGGTGATCCCCGCGCCGATCAGCGTAATATAGGCTCCCGGACGGGTGGAGACGGAGATCTTATACCAGATGGAGAGGTTGTAATAAACACCCAGGAATATGTTGGCAAAAAGCAGGATCGGCACGACCTTCAGCCCCACATACATGGACGGGTCCTGCACGAACAGCTTCAGCACGTCCAGATACACCATCACAAAAAGGAAGATCCCGCACACCAGGATCACAAAGAATTTCATCACGCGGGCATAGGTCCGTTGCGCCGACTCCTCCGAACTCTGCCGGAAAAAGAAAGGCTCCGCCCCCATCCGGAATGCCTGTACGAAAACGGTAACCAACAGGGAAAGCCTGTAGCAGGCGCTATAGATCCCTACCTGATAGGTAGCGTAGTCGTTGGTATGCGGGAGCCTCCATTCCAGCATGATCCGGTCAAAGGTCTCGTTGATCATCCCGCCTACGCCCGCAATCGTCAGCGGCAGGGCATAGATCATCAATTCCCGCCATAACGGAACATTGAAGGCCCATCGCTTTACCTTGATCAGGGGACTCAGCAGCAACAGCTGAAATGCATTCTGGATCACATTGGCCAACAGCACATACCCCACATATCCATACCGGGGCTGATAGATCAGGGCGATAATGCTGTTGGGATGCGTCTTCAGCAGCCTGGGACATACCGACAAAAAGAAGAATACCAGCCCGACATAAACGAAAATGCCCGAAACCCGCACAAATGCATACTTCCGGGGCCTTCCCTCGAGCCTCAACCGGGCAAACGGCAGGGCCGACAGCGCATCGAAGGCAATGATCAGCGCACTCAATATGATGTAAAAGGGGTGATTGCCGACATCGAGCGCCCGGGCGATCGGCGTGTGGAAAAGGACAAGGAGCGTCGTGATCACCGTAGTACTACAGATCAGCGAGATCAGCAGGGTCGAATAAAGATCGTCGCTCCGCACCTCTTTTTTGGAGAAGTACCGGAAATAGGCATAATCCAGCCCAAATAACACCGCGATGCTGATAAAGGGAGTGGCAGAATAGACCAGGTTCATCTGGCCGAATTCGGGCGTTCCCCGAAACTTGGCGGTCAGGTAAGGGGTCAGCAGCTGAACGAAGAACTTGGCGAAAATAGAAGTCGCGCCATACCAGACGGTCTCTCCCGCTAATTTTTTTATACTGCTCAAAGGATCTCTTCTTCTTTTATAATGCTGTGCTTCAGCGCAAAAATAACCACTCCGGCCGTATTCTTCACATCCATCTTCTCCAATATCCTTGTCCGGTACCCCTCCACCGTCCGCTTGCTCAGGAACAACAGATTCCCGATCTCCTGCGCCGTATGCTGCCGGCAGATCAGCCTGATGATCTCGCGCTCGCGGTCGGTGAACAGCGGCCCGACGGCTTTCTTATGCGAGTCGAACTTGCTCTTGACGATCAACGACGCCAGATGCGCCGTAGTATGTTTGCAATAGAAGATATTCCCCTCATTGACGGTCAGAATAGCCTCAAGGATCTCCCGCTTGTCGGCGTTTTTCAACAGATAACCCTTGGCGCCCGCCTCCAGCATCTCCACGATAAGGTCTTCCTCCTCGAACATCGATAGGGCGATGATCTTTGTGTCGGGATACCGTTTCAGAATAAGCTTCGCAGCGCCGATCCCATCCAGCCGGGGCATTTTGATATCGGTCAGGACCATATCGGGCCGCGTCGCGTCCACCAGCCGGAGAAGCTCCTCCCCATCACCGGCCTGCCCGGCCAGAGTAACAGCCTCCTGTTTGGATAACATAAGGGCCAGACCATCCCGAAATATCTCATGGTCATCGGCAATGACCAGGCTGATTCTGTTTTTCATCCCGATAAAATTAGGGATTTTTTACGGGAGCATGGGCATGCCCGATGCCCCTCGTCATACCGGGATCTTAATAAAATAGTTCGTTCCTCCGCCTGGCGAGGAATCCAGCGTCAGCACCCCGTTCAGGATCTCGCACCGGCTCTCGAGACTGCGAAGACCCAACCCATGACTGCTCGAAAGCACCTTTTCCTTATCAAACCCTTCCCCGTCATCTTTTGTCAGACAAAGCAGATGCCCGCCCTCTTCGCTGAAGCCGATCTGCAGATTATGGGCATGCGCGTGCTTGATGGTATTGTGCACGATCTCCTGGATCATCCTGAAGATATGTATCTCCTTTTCTTTCGGAACCGTGATCTCCTTGACGACATATAGCTGGATATTCACCGATTGCTTGTTCTTCACCTGCAACAGGAATTCTCGGATAGCCTCCAGCAGTCCTTTGCGCTCGAGCGTGCTGGGCAGCAGATCATGACTGATCCGGCGCATGCTCCCGATGATCTCATCGAGATATCTCCCCGTTTTTTCAAGCACCTCCCGGTCCGCGGCGGACTCTACCTCCACACTGCTGATGTTCAATTTTACCGCCGACAAAAGCGGCCCCAGGCTATCATGGAGATCGCCCGCGATCCTCTTTCGCTCATTTTCCCGGATCGTGATCTCCGCAAAGATCTTCTCTCGCTGCAGCTTCACATACCGCCGGTGATAACGGATGATGGATACAAAGAAATAAACGATGATGATCCCCAGGATTAGAGATACGAAGAGAGTGATATTCAGGACCTTAGCTTCCATGATATAAATATTTCCGAATACGGTCCACACCCTTATTTAAGGGTAAATTTCTGGGGCGGGGGTATGCAAAGCAACGCAATAGCAAAAATAATATTTGTAAGGGCATTTACGTAGCCATGCAGCATTATTATGAACGTGGTGGTGTCTGTTTTACCGCTCCGGCTGGTCTGATACGCCCAGTTGAAGAGGATCGTATAAACAAAATAGATGATAAAGGCAAGGCAGATCAGGAAGGTGGGATTCTTGAACAGCTGGCGATAATCGTGCGTGATCATGAAATTGATGGTGTTTACACTGAAGATCACGATCAGGAAGCAGTACAGCACCTGGAAGTACGGCATGAAATAATCCGCATCCCAGAAGACCACGCGCTCGACCAGCCAGACCAGACAGGGAAGGGCGACAAGAATAGAATACAGCTTCTTTCTGTTCCGCAGCAACCCCCACTCGCGAAACTGCCAGGCGATCAGCAGCCATTCAAAAACCATATAGATGATAATGACCAGGATATTGTGCATCCCCAGTATCACCTGAACGAATGGGTTGATCAGTTCGGTGAATCCTGCCAACAGCATCAGAATAAAAAAGGGCTGATAACCGCCCTTTTTTATTCGGTGCAGATGCGCCAGTCCCGCAATAACGGGAAAATAGACGGATGCGCTAAGAAGAAATAATAGGATGGAGGAGCTCTTCATATCGGTCTGGTTAAAGCCCGCTGGAACCATTGGGACAGGCCGTCGGACATACGCTGCCTACCTCGAATCCCTGACCGCCGTCCGTTGTCAGCTTTAGCGCCTTGGCCCCGCCCGGAAGAGACGTCCCATTCTGATCGACGAGATGATTGATGATATCGTTGCCCAGGCTGTCGACAGGCACCAGCACCATCCTCAGCTGACCGCCGGGATCCCGCCCAAGATAGATGCGGATCCCCTTCGCCTGACCCTGCTTGGGATTGGCCTGCGCAAGAAGATCGTAAAAGATATCCGCCGGGAATTCCTCCGCGCGATCGAGCTTCAGCGAATCGATCTGCTTGGGATCGATACGCCAGGTGTTCGTGTCCAGCACTGACCGGAAAGCCTTCGTATACTGTATCGCCAGATCGATCGGGATAACGTGATTCCGCAGCGTATCCTGGTTGATGGTGGGCTTCCCTCCATCCCCGCCACCGTCGCCATGATGGGGACCGCAACCGGAAACACCTGAAAGAAATAAACAGCCGGCGGCAATGATAAGCGCGCCCGGGATAAGCCGCAGGGACTTCGGGAACTTGTTCATAAATGGATGTTTTTGATTGAGCAACAATATACTGCTTCCGGCGATAGGCCGTATCAGGTAATACCCCCTGAATAAAATAGGTATAACTACGCACGATCTTTACGTAGCTCTTCGCTAGGGGGTCTGCAAAGGAGGACGGACATTTGTGCTACCTGTCAGATAAGAATGTTGAAATAATTTGCAAACCCCTACCCCCGGTCACCGTCTGATCATATACCATTTGCACCATTAAACACTCGTGAGGTTACCAATAGCAATCCCGTCGGCAGGTCGGGATTTGCTTTTTTTTTTGGTATTCGCCAGTGGGCTCAAGGTAAAACTTAGCCCCTGGCGGATACCCTCTTTTTGTCTGGCCTTCGGCCACTGGGCCCGTGGCCCAGTCTGGAACCCGGCCCTGCCGGGTCCGTATTATTCGTCTCCCCGAAACCGCTTCCGCCCGGCCTTTATCTCGCTCTGCCGCTTCTTCTCACCGATACGCCGCTCCTTTGACGCCTTCGAAGGCTTCGTGGCAATCCGCCGCTTCTCCTTCTTCAACCCCGCCTCGATAAGGGCATGCATCTTCCGGATCACTTCCGCCTTATTCCCCAACTGCGTCCTGTGCGTCTGCGATCGCACCCGCAAATAGCCGTCCGCGTTGATCCGCGAAGCCAGCTTCCGCTCCAGCACCGCCTTTTCATCCTCCGAGAGCAGGGCCGAACCCCGGATCGAAAAATAGCCTTCCACCATGGTCTCTACCTTGTTCACGTTCTGCCCACCCTTGCCGCCGCTCCGGGCCGTCCGGAAAATAATTTCTTTTGTAAGTTCGATCTTCATGTTATTTTACGCCTTCATGGCACGTCGCGGGCCGGTATGGTCCGCGTTTTGCAAATATCCTAATTACCTTGCTTGCCGGCACCCTTCATCATTCATGAAAAAATTCAGTCAGGATCTCTTAAGAAGCGCCATTCCGCACTTCATCGCCATCATCGTGTTCGCCGTGGTGGCGTATGTCTACTGCCGTCCCGCCTTCGAGAATAAGGTCCTGGAGCAGGAAGATGTCCTGCAATGGCAGGCTATGGCTCATAACTCCTTTAAATACAAGGAGAAACACGGGCATTTCCCACTTTGGAGCAACGGCATGTTCAGCGGCATGCCCGCCTACCAGATCGCCATGGACTCCCAGTCGGTCAACATCCCCAACCTGTTCTACGGCCTGCTCACCCTCTTCCTGGTAAAGCCGGCCAGCTTCTTCTTCCTCGCCTGCCTCTGCTTCTATTTCCTGGCCGGAGTGCTCCGGGTAAAGCCCTTTGTCGCCATTATCGGGGCGTTGGCCTACGCCTATGGCACTTACAACGCCGTCATCATCTCCGTCGGTCACGATACAAAGATGCAATCCATCGCCCTCATGCCCGGCGTCATTGGCGCGCTCATTCTCATCTGCGAACGAAAATACTGGTTGGGCATGGTCCTGACCAGTCTCTTCACCGCGCTGATGGTCTCGTTCAACCATATACAGATCGTCTACTATACGATGATCATCGCCGGCGGTCTCCTGCTGGGTTATGGTATCCCCTGGCTTCGCAGGGGCGAAGGCCGGCTGCTGGTCCGCACCCTCCTGCTCGTGCTCGGTGCTTCCCTCATCGGCATCCTGAGTAATGCGGTGAACCTGTTCACTTCTTACGACTCTTCAAAGGAGTCTATCCGCGGCGGCAGCGAGCTGGCCGACGCTAAAAGCAATTACACCAAGGACGGCCTGAGCGAACACGCGGCTTTCGACTTCAGCATGTACAAGACGGAACCCTTCGTCCTTTTCATCCCGGATATCTATGGCGGCAGCAGCGACCTCCAGCTTCCCGCCAACCGGTCTCAAGCCACCCGCGTGTATCAGAAGATGCCCCGCACCCTGGCCGACCAGGTTGGAATGGAAGGCCCCAAATATTATTGGGGCGGGGTGGGGGTGCTCTTTTCCGGACCTCCCTATATCGGCGCCGTGATCATCCTGCTGGCGCTGACAGGCTTCTTCCTCCTCGATAACAGGCACAAATGGTGGATCCTCGCCGTCACCCTCCTCACCATCGTCATGAGCTGGGGCGGCTACTTTCAGGGTTTTAACAGCTTCCTGTTGAAATACCTACCCATGTACAACAAGTTCCGGGCGCCCAGCATGATCCTCGTCGTCCCTTCCTTCCTGCTTTGTGTCATGGCGACCCTCACCCTCCAGCAGCTGGCTGCCGCAGAACATCGGGAACGGCTCTGGCGCCGATACGGTAAAGGGCTGCTGCTCATCGCAGGCATCTTCGGGATACTGATCCTTTTCTATTTCCGGTTCAACTACTCCAGCCCGAACGACGTCGAGCTGATGATAAAGGCCCGCTCCTTTGGTAAGCCGGGAATGAAAATGATGGCGTCCTTCATCGAAGGACTCCAGGCCGACCGCCGGCACCTCTTCGCCGAAAGCATCCTTCGCTCCGGCATCATCGTTCTGATGGCCGCCGGACTCATCGCCATCTATATCCGGAAAAAATTTCCGGCGGCCATTTTCCTGGCCCTTCTCGGCGTTCTCGCGTTTGCCGACCTCATCAGCATCGATCTGAAATACCTCAACGACGACAACTATAAAGAGCGGGAAGCCTATGAACTCAACTTTGCCGGCACCCGGGCAGACAGTACGATCCTCGCTGACAAAGGCTACTACCGGGTCTTCGACATCCGCGACAGCGTCGCGAACGCACTTACCTATGGCGCGATGACCGCCTATTTCCATCAATCCATCGGCGGTTATCACGCGGCAAGACTAAAGATCTATGAAGATCTGATCAACCGGCAGCTGTATAATTATCCCAATTGCTCGCCCGTGCTGGACATGCTGAATGCAAAGTACATCATCCGCGCGGTCCGGGGCGGCGGCGACACCGTTATTCTGAATAAAGACAACCTCGGACCCGTTTGGTTTGCAGACAGCATCCGCTTCGAACCCACAGCGAAGGAAGTAATGGACGATCTCACCTGGTTCGACCCGAAACACGCGGCCATCCTCTTTAGCGCCGACAGCGCAAAGGTCATCCCGCCCGATACCGCAAGAACGAAGACCGATACCGCGATGATCACGCTGGTATCGAATGACAATGACGAGGCCAGCTATCTGGCTCAATCCAATCACCGTCAGTTCGCAGTCTTCAGCGAGGTCTTCTATAAACGGGGCTGGCGGGCCTGGATCGACGACAAGGAAGTCCCGATCATCCGGACCAACTACGTGCTTCGCGGGATTTCTGTTCCGGCCGGCCGCCATGTCATCCGCTTTTTCTTCCGGCCCCTTTCGTACTACCTCGGCCGCCAGATCCAATGGATGGCCTCGATCATCTTCCTGCTGATGGTCGCGGGCGCCATCATCGTCGGTCTCCGCGAGTACCCGTTCCCATTTCGGAAAGTAGTATCTTCCGCCGAAAAATGCGAGCCGTTATCCAGCGCGTATCCCATGCCTCAGTCACCATTGAAGGAATAGTCAGATCCGCCATCGGCAATGGCCTCCTCGTCCTCCTCGGTATCGAAGATGCCGACACCGCCGAAGATATCGAATGGCTCTGCGGCAAACTCGTCAATCTGCGCATATTCAACGACCTTGAAGGGGTGATGAACCTATCGGTCAAGGATACCGGCGGCGAGATCCTGCTCGTAAGCCAGTTCACCCTCCATGCCTCCACAAAGAAAGGCAACCGCCCCTCGTACATCCGGGCCAGTAAACCCGATATCGCGATCCCGCTTTACGAGCAAACCATCCGGACACTCACCGCCCAGCTGGGAAAGCCCATCGGGACCGGCGTATTCGGCGCAGATATGAAAGTGGAATTGTTGAACGACGGACCGGTAACGATCCTGTTCGACACGAAAAATAAAGAGTAGGCCACCTACCGAACCTCGAACAGGGCGGGCCACGGGCCCGCCGGCCGAAGGCCCATCATCAGACAGTTCGAGGGAGGAGCTATTTTCCCCCATAGCTACCGAACCTCGAACTTGTATCCCATGCCGTAAAGGCTCCGGATATAATCCCCACACCCCGCCTGATGCAGCTTCCGCTTCAGGTTCTTCATATGGGAATAAATAAAATCCAGGTTATCATAGCTCATCGCCTGCTCCCCCGAAAGGTGCTCGGCGATCGCATTCTTGGAAATAACCCGGTTCTTGTTGGAAGCGAGGTAAAGCAACAGGTCGTATTCCTTTCGGGTAAGATCGACCGGCTCGTTTCCGACCATTACGGTCTTGCCGATCAAATCAATAGTTAATTCGTTTAAAACCAATGTCTTATTGCCATCGAAACGCCGCCGGCGGATCACCGCCGCTATCCGCGCATTCAACTCCGGCAGGTGGAAGGGCTTGCTCAGGTAATCATCCGCCCCAAGGTTCAGTCCATCGATCTTGTCATCGATGGAGTTCCGGGCCGACAAAATAATGACCCCATCCGTCTTATTGTTGGCTTTCAGTTCTTTCAGCACCGTCAATCCATTCCCATCCGAGAGGGAAATGTCCAGCAGGATACAATCGTAATCGAATAATTCTATCTTTTCCAGTGCCGTACGACAATCGGGCGCCAGCTCGCAAAGATAATTCTCCCCCTTCAGATAGGTCGCCATGCTCTGAGCGAGATCGATCTCGTCTTCGACGATCAGGATTTTCATGGGCGAAAATAAAGAAGAGATTCTGTAGGGATACTGGAATTGTATATTTGCCGGACGGGCGACACGCCCGGCGGCCGAAGGCCCGACGTTAGCGGTAAGCCGCGTTGGGCTACTTTTGAGCAAAGCCCATAAGCGCGATAATTATGCATATATATCAAGTTGAGATGGTTGCAACCGAACTCATCCGAAGGTATCCAACCGCCGTCATTCCCCTCACCGAATGGCTCCCCGACCCGGAACTGCAGGGTATCGCCATGGAAAACAACCTCCCCGAGACCGCGTTCTTCATTCCAGAAGATAACGCGTACAGTATCCGCTGGTTTTCCCCTATTGCGGAAATATTTCTTTGCGGCTATGCCACCCTGGCCGCCGGTCATGTTCTCTTCCATCATCTCGGCCATCAGAAGGACCGCGTCCTCTTCCATACGCGCCGCGCCGGCGACCTCGAGGTCATCAAAAGCGAGACACCCGGAACCCTGACCCTCCAGGGCCGCGTATCCATCAGCGGAAACGTCCATACCCTGCAGGAGGGAACCCTCACCCAACCGCCGGCTTCCATCACCCTTCGCGAAGCTCAAAAAAATATCGATGATTGGATCCGCACCACCGGTGTCCGCTACTTCAGCGAACTGACCAATATGGCGATCCTCACCGAAGAGGTCGGCGAAGTGGCCCGGTTGATGAGCCGCCTGTATGGAGACCAGTCCTTCAAGGAATCCGACAAAGACAAACAGCTCGCCGACGAGCTGGCCGATGTCCTGTGGGTACTTTGCTGCATCGCCAACCAGACCGGTGTCGATCTCACCACCGCCCTGCAAAATAACTTCATTAAGAAGAACGTCCGCGATAGCCAGCGGCACAAAGCCAACGAAAAACTAATTTAGTCTATATTTGCCGGCATGGCGAACGACACGAACAGGTTTCAGGCGATCATTTCGCATTGCAAAGAATACGGCTTTATTTTCCCATCCAGCGAGATCTATGACGGCCTCAGCGCTGTTTACGACTACGGTCAATGGGGTAGCGAACTGAAAAAGAACATCAAGGACCACTGGTGGAAAAGCATGACCCAGCTGAACGAAAATATCGTCGGTATCGACGCCGCCATCTTCATGCACCCAACCACCTGGAAGGCCAGCGGCCATGTGGACAACTTCAGCGACCCGATGATCGACAATAAGGACAGCAAAAAACGCTACCGCGTCGACCATCTTATCGAAGGCCGCATCGAAGAGCTGGAAAAAGAAGGCAAAAAGACCGATGCCGATGCCCTGCAGGCAGAGATGGACCGGCTCCTGGCCGCCAGCGACTTTGCCGGCCTCAAACAGCTCATCGAGACCCAGAAGATAAAATGCGGCGTCAGCGGAACGGCCAATTGGACCGAGGTGCGTCAGTTCAACCTCATGTTCTCCACGCAACTCGGCAGCGTATCCGAAGACGCCAACGAGATCTATCTCCGGCCCGAGACCGCACAGGGGATTTTCGTCAACTTCCTCAACGTGCAGAAGACGGGCAGGATGAAGATCCCCTTCGGCATCGCCCAGATCGGCAAGGCCTTCCGCAACGAGATCGTCGCCCGGCAGTTCATCTTCCGTATGCGCGAGTTCGAGCAAATGGAAATGCAATTCTTCATCCGTCCCGGCACGCAAAAGGAATGGTATGAGTACTGGAAGGATGCGCGCATGAAATGGCATCTCGGTCTGGGCATCCCCGCCGCAAAATATCGCTTCCATGACCATGTCAAGTTGGCCCACTACGCCGACGCCGCCTGCGATATTGAATATGATTTCCCCATCGGCTTCAAAGAGGTGGAGGGTATCCATTCCCGTACGGATTTCGATCTGAAGAATCACCAGGAATACAGCAAAAAGAAGATCCAGTACTTCGATCCCGAGATCAACCAAAACTATATCCCTTACGTCATCGAGACCTCCATCGGCCTCGACCGCACCGTCCTCATGGTCCTCAGCGAAGCCTATGCGGAGGAAGACCTGAGCACCCCTGAAAAGCCCGATTCCCGCGTGGTCCTGCGATTCCCGCCCCGCCTCGCCCCCATCAAGCTGGCCGTACTCCCGCTCACCAAAAAGGACGGCCTGCCCGAAATAGCCCGGGAGATCATGGATAAGTGTAAACCCCAGTTCAGATGCTTTTACGAAGAGAAGGATGCTATCGGTAAGCGGTATCGCCGCATGGACGCCATCGGTACTCCCTTTTGTGTTACGGTCGACCACCAATCGAAGGAAGACCAGACCGTGACTATCCGCTACCGGGACACCATGCAGCAGACACGGATTCCCATATCCGAGGTTGCCGCCATTGTTAATCAACATCTGGTGTGAAAAAATAAAAAAATATTGAGACCGGTTTGTTGAAATAATCCATTTTTTTGTTGCTATATTTGTTTGGTGGTAAGGGTCTTAGCCGCTTACCATTATCCCCTGAAGAGCATGTCGTTCACCCCTTAATGATGATCCTGACGGAATAGCCTGAAGGAAGTGCCGGTCTTTGTATCTTTAGAATTTTAAACTTTTTAAGTACAATGTCATTTACATTAGAACCTATCATCAATCCAATCGTCGTTGTCCTGGCGGTTGTTGGTGGCGCGCTGGCAGGTTTTGTGCTCGGAAAGGGGAAATTGTTGAAAGCTCGATCGGCAATTCGCAGACTCGAAAGCGACCTGGTGCTGAGCAATGCGGAAACACTGGAAGCACAAAAAGCCCTGGTCGCACTCGAAGCCCACGTTCAGGAGCAACAGGCCATCCCGGTGATCCCCATGAAAATTTCCGGCAAAAAAGACAACGGCTCCATAGAAAAGGCCTCCAAGTAATTCTTTAGGGAAGTCGCCCCGATTATTTAGCCATATAACTCTTGGTGTATCGACTTCCGGTCGTAACCAAGCGCCTGTATACGCTGCTTGGCCTCATCGATCATATTCTTCCATCCACAGAGAAAGAAATTGGCGGGCCGCAAGCTCCCATTGGCCCGGCACAGCTCCTCATAAATAGCATGCACATACCCCGTCCGTAACAACGGATTGGCAGCATCGGCCTTCTCCCGCGAGAAGGTGGGGATATAATGGAAAGCAGGGATCTTTTCCGCCAGATCGGTTAATTCCTGACGGTACAGGCAATCCTCGAAATGCCGGCAGCCAAAGATCAGGTAAATATCGCGGTGTGGGATATTACAGTTGAGGATATGATGGCTCATGCTTCGGAATGGCGCGATCCCGGTACCGGTACAGATAAAGAAGAGATCCTTGTCGATCGGCTCCGGTAACGTGAACACCCCCTGCGGCCCCCGCAGCGTCAGCTCGCTCCCAACCGTTACCTCATTGAAGAGATAGTTGGTGCCTGCTCCTCCCTCCAGTAACACGATCACCAGCTCGATCACATTTGTGCCGTTCGGCCAGGAGGCGATCGAATAACTACGGACACGCTTGTTGATCTTTTCGTGGATCGGCAGGTCCAGCGTCACGAATTGCCCCGGCTTGAAGTCGAACGAATCCATCGCCGGGATCTGGATATAGAACCTTCTGGTCTGTGACGCCTCCTGCTCGATACGGATGACGGTACCGGTTTGCCAGGGTTGCGGCATGATTAAATCCTCCTTACGCTAATATATTCCTTTTTTTAATGATGCACCACCAATTTCTGTTTGTACACCGTATTGCCATGAACGATCTGTAGCGTATACATACCCGATGCCAGGTAGCCTGCACTGATCTCTCCGGAGAACTGGCCCTGGAAGCCCGGCAGCTGTTTCTCATACACCCGTTGCCCCACCATGTCTACTATCTGGATCGTCGTGTTGGCGGCATCCGGCATATAAAACGCAAGCTGGAACTGACCGGTATTGTAGTTCTCCATCCGCAACCCGATCCGGCTGTTTGCATCCCCGGTTGTCGGCGTATAAACGATGCTATTGGACTTCAGCACGCAACCGGTCGTCTCGTCGTTCGTGATCACATAGTAGACGCCCGGATATTTGGGCTGTATCTGTTGCGCGGTTGAATCCACCAGCAGGCTGTCATTCAGATACCATTGATTGTTGTCGGTGGCGCTGCTGACCAGCTTGTTGCCGCTCTGCGTGATCGTCGTCGAAGGCTGCGTGCCCGCCGTCACCGCCGTTCGCGGCCCCGGGCATCCCGGCAGACGAATGCCGATATTGTAGAAAGGATAATAGAATTTATGCGAGAAACTGACGCTGTCTGCCTTGCCGATGTCCCGGAAATCATTACCCGTCACTGAGAAGATACCCGGCAATGTGATCGGGTAGGGGTCCTTGCTGATATTCGCATTCAGGAAGGCCGTCGCATAATTGAGACAGTCGAAGATGATGATATAGTTGCCCGGGGTCGGCACGGGAATGTTCAACAGATAGGTAGCCCCCGTATCGGTGTTGTCTCCCGCCGGTACGTTCACTTGCGCCGCCGTATCAGGCTTCGCCGCCGTCGCATAGACATCGATAGTCGTATTGTACATCGGGAAATAGGAGTATTCACCCGTGGTGTTATTGAAGCTGGCCAGTTGTGCCAGCGTAAAGCTCATCTGACCGGAATGCCCGATATACATCTTTGCACTTTCGATGGTCAGCGGCACCTGCGTCGTGAACATGACGAAATTGCCGCCAAACCGGAAATAGGCGCCCCCCTGGTTGGCGCTCGTGCTCGGGAGTGCCAGCTTGTTGGCGACCCCGGCCTTGGCCTTGAGGTCGTTCAGTGCAACATAATAGGTCTTGTTGCTCGTGATAACCGTGGAGCTGCTGTTGGTGCCGGCCCCGATCGGCGTGGAAGAGGTCGGGTTTTCATACCAGACGGCCACATCATCCCCCGTAGTCGTGGCATGCAGCACTACCGAGGTCGCATTGTCTCCGCAAAGCGTGGCCGCCGCATTGGGAACCGCGCCGGCTGCCGTGCCCGTCGTGATGGAAGCCGTATCGGCGTCATTTGCCGGGTTGGGATCGGCGCCAAGCCCCGTTTTGCTGATGAAGGTATAGCTGCTGCCCGCCGTGGTGGCGATCGGCGTATTGTAAGTGAAGACGACCTCCGCGCCCGCCGGGATGCTGTCCATGCAAGTCGCACTGAGGGTGACGATCGGTGTTCCCCCTTTGCTGACGACCGTGGTCACCGGTATTCCCTTGCTCTGAAAGGCCGTGCCGTAATTATGAATGCGGATAGACACCAGTTGCGAATCATTGGCGCAGCTGGTCAGTGTCGGATATTCCAGCGATCGCACCCCGACATCATTCGCGGGATGGGCAAAAGCGACCCGGTAATCCTGGGTCTCGCCGGCAACATTCGGCCCGCAGGCCGTGATCGTGGAAGGATCGTTCGTCGCCGCGACGACGACCCGCATCAGGGCATAATTGCCTACCGTGACCGCGGTCGGAACCGCAATGGTCGCGGCAATGGCGCTCCCCGTCGAGGTCCCGCTGGCCACCTGCTCCCCGGCAGAAAAAGTTCCGTCCCCGTTAAAGTCAATCCACGCTACGATCGACCGGGTCGGCGTCGAGCCGTCACAGCTGCTGTTGGCAAAGCTGGCAGCAACGGAAGAACCTACCGGCAGCGGGAAAGCGGTGTCTGCCGTATGGTCCGTGTATTTACGGCCGCAGGCTGCCGCCGCCGTCGAAATGCTGACGCCGTTGACGGTAACCTCGTCGATGGTGGGACCGGTCCCGGCCGAGTTGGCCGCACAGGCTGCCGTACCGCCGCCGCCGCTGATCAGTAGCGAATAGGCCTGCTGCCCGCGTTGCAACGTACCCTTATGCGTTACGTTGATGGTGTAGCTCCTGCCGGGAACCAGGGTGTCACCCAGCTCGACCTTTTCGACGTTGTCCCGGATATTATCCATCTTCTTTGCCGCCGCACCGGGCTTGGTGCGATCCAGCGTCCAAGGGAAAAAGACCTTGCCGGTCGTGTTATCGACGATCCGCAGATCGAGGTCATTGATGAGCTTGCGGCCCGTGTCGATATAGTTATGCATGCTGGCCGTGACATTCACCGGTATGCCGGGAGGATCGGTCCAGCAAAGCGTAGCCACCACCGGTGACTTTCCGGAGGCCGTTATGCTATAGCTCGCCGAAGCGGTCGTTCCGTTCAGGGTCGCTTCGATCACCTGCTGACTGTGATCGGTATTGTCCGAAGTGATGACGGAGGCGGCCCGATTCATATTGATAAGCCCCCAGCCGAATGCATAGTCCGGTCCCGGCGCAGGACCAGCCTCGTCGGCGGTGTGTATCAGCAGACCCTTCAGCGTCGCGCTCCGCATAAATGTACCCCCATGCAGCTTTTGGTAATATTCCTGCAGCAGGAACGACGACCCGGCCGAGGCCGGCGTCGACATCGAAGTGCCGCTATAGATATCGTAGGCATTGTCGGCCGTACTGATCGAGGACAGGACATTCACCCCGTCGGCAACCACGTCGGGCTTGATCCGGCCGTCACCCGCAGGACCGAGACTGCTGAAATCGGCGAGCACGACATCCGAAGGTTTGGTGTAACCGCCGGGAATGGGACTGACTGCCCCCAGCGTCAGGATATTCTTCGAGTTCCCATAGGTGGCGATGGTATTGTAGCCGGAGTTATCGCTGATCCCCGCCGGCCGGTTTCCCGAATTGACAAAGGTCCCGGAGGAGTTCATCCGCCAATAAGGCTTCCCCACATCCGGTCCGGTCTCACCGCGGTTATTCCCGCCCGCCTTCGCGATCAGGTAAAACGGGGCATTGTAAGCAATGGAATCCCAGATCTGCGCATCCTGGTCATAGAGCCCGAATTTATTATCGACCGTGTCGCCTGGCGCACCCCAGAACTCCCAGCGGTTCTGGGAGTCATCAAAATACCACCCGGCGATATCGGCGTAGCTGTGGCTCGACACCAGCAGGCCTTTCCCCGCCGCCGTCGCCATCTCCGACTCATCGTTATCGAAATCATAGCAGTTCAACAGCTGCGCACCGTAGGACATCCCCCTGGCAAACGGGTTTACCCCCGCCGCGATCATGGTGCCGGAAACGTGCGTGGAATGGTCGCTCAGTGTGGTCGATCCATCGGCCTGGGTCACCCTTCCCACCAACTCCACATGGGTCGGCCGCACCAGGCCTTCGTCCCAAACCGCGATCTTACCCTTCATATTGGCGCTGCTTCCGCTTAAATTCAAACCCGTGCTCCCTCCGGCCCAAAGCGTGTTGGTCTGGATCGTGGCGGCGGATATAATATTTTCGGTAGTTGTGACGTAATAGGGAAGACCCCGGCTATCGATCCCCCGCAAATAGGCAAGCCGCCCCTTCTTATTGCGCATGGTCAGCGGCCAACCCTTTTCAAGCGCCGTCTGCGTCAATATCTTTTGTAAGGCAAGGTGTTGACTGGCAAGCTGTTGGCTGGATTTTTGCAAGGCTGCCTGGTTGGTCGTTACCTGGGCTTGAACAGCAGTTCCGGATAATACGAATAGGAGTAGGAGGGCGGATAGATAGTAGGACGGGATCCTGCTTTTATTCATAATATTTTTTTAAATCTTTCTAAAATTACAGTTTTTATGGACTTTCAAGCGCTTATTATGATCAGCTGCCTGGCCTTCGTCCTGCAGGTCCAGGGTATCGAAGGCATCGCCCGCCGCCCCTCCGGTAATCATATGCCTTCTCCCAAAATTCACCGCGCCCTACCCGCTGGCGCTAAAACCACCATCTGCGTCTTTTCTCTCACAAACCTCAGCCAGGTCAAAAAAGTAGACGACGCCGGCCGCTTCTCAGCCGTACAAACCCGGCTCGTCCGGCAACTCGACACCGACGACTCGGGCCGCTTTCGCATCGAGCTGCCACCCGGGACCTACTCTGTCTTCACTAAGAAAGGCAATGTTTTCTACGCCACCCGCCGGGATGAGAAAAACAACATCGCGCCTGTAGAAGTGCTACCCGGGAAGATGACCCGGGTGGAATGCAGTGTAGAATCCAGTCATGCGGCCGTGTATTGAGTACAATTAAAGATTTACGGCAAATTTTAATGTTCGGTTGCCCGAACCTCGTAACTTTGCGTCCCGAATGAACAATGAGGCTCTTATTGGATCATTTTTACATTCACCCCGCCTTTTTCAATTGGCGGACAAGATCCTTTTGTCCACCCCGCAACGGGTGGCCTGCAAAAACCTCCAGGGCAGCTCCCCCGCCTTCCTCATCAGCGCTGTTTTTCAACACGAAAGCACCAGCCAGCTCAACCACCTGATCGTCTGCGAAGACAGCGAGTCCGCAGCCTATCTCCACAATACCCTCGAAAGCCTTACCGCCGCCCTCGACCTGTTCTACTTCCCCTCTTCCTTTAAGAATAAGAAGAACTACCGCCTCCTCAACAGCAGCCACGTCATGCTCCGGACCGAGGCATTGACCCGCCTGTCGGCCGCCATCGCCAACCCCGCCCGGGACGCGGCAAAAAAGCTGATCGTCACCTACCCCGAGGCCCTCTTCGAAAAGGTAGTGCTGCCCTCGGCCCTCTCGGGAAACATCATTTCCCTCAAATCCGGCGATACCCTCGACCTTAACGGCCTGCTGGGAAAACTGGTCGATAAAGGATTCGAACGCACCGACTTTGTCTATGAACCCGGACAGTTCGCGCTTCGCGGCGGCATTCTCGATATCTACTCCTTTGGAAATGAGAAACCTTACCGCGTCGAACTCTTTGGCAATGACGTCGATTCCATCCGCATCTTCGACCCGGAGACCCAGCTCTCCGAACGCAAGCTGCTCCAGGTGAATATCATCCCCAATGTCGAGAACCGGCCCGACACCGGCGAAAAGATCTCCCTGCTCGAGTTCCTGCCCGACAATACCGTTATCTGGATGCAGGACTGGGCCTTTACCCGCGATCGGTTGACGATACAGGAAGAAGATCTGGGCCTCTTCCTGGAACTGCCCCGTCCCGCACCGGCGGCAAAGAACATCGAAGACGAGGATAAGATGGAAAAGACCGACGTGACGGTCGGCGATTTCGTCACGGCCGCCGAAGTGGAGACCCAGCTCCGGCGCTTCCATCTCGTCGAGTTCGGACCATCGGCCGGCTCGCCGCTCGATAACCCCTTTGTCATCGAATTCCACACCCGGCCACAACCATCCTTCAACCGCCAGTTCGATCTCCTGATCCGGGACCTCAAAACCCTCGAAGCTAAAAAATTCACCCTCTTTCTCTTTGCCGAGAATCCAAGACAGCTCGAACGTCTCCACACTATCTTCGAAGACCTCAAGGCCGAGATCCCCTTCACGCCCATCGCCCATAGCATACACGAAGGATTCATCGACGAAGATCTGAAGATAGCCTGCTTCACCGACCACCAGATCTTCCAACGCTACCATAAATACAAGGTCAAACAGGCGTACAACAAGAACAAGGCGATCACCCTCCGCACTCTCCGGGAACTACAGCCCGGCGACTACGTCACCCATATCGATCATGGGGTAGGGGTCTACAGCGGCTTGCAAAAGATAGAGGCCAACGGCCGTCTGCAGGAGGCCGTGCGGATCATCTATAAGGATAGCGACATCCTCTATGTCAACATCAACTCCCTGCATAAGATATCGAAATATACAGGGAAAGAAGGGACTGTGCCGAAAGTCAACAAGTTGGGCAGCGATGCCTGGCAGAAGCTAAAGGAAAAGACGAAGACAAAGGTCAAGGAGATCGCATTCGACCTGATAAAGCTCTACGCGCAACGAAAAGCCGAAAAAGGTTTTCAACACAGCCCGGACAACTACATGCAAACCGAGCTGGAAGCTTCGTTTATCTATGAGGACACCCCCGATCAAAGCAAGGCGACCGCCGATGTCAAAAAAGATATGGAACAGCCCTCGCCCATGGATCGCCTCGTCTGCGGCGATGTCGGATTCGGAAAGACCGAGGTAGCGATCCGGGCGGCTTTCAAGACCTGTCTCGACGGCAAACAGGCCGCCATCCTCGTTCCGACGACGATCCTGGCCTTCCAGCACTATAAGACATTCGGTGACCGGCTGAAGGATTTCCCCGTCAAGGTGGATTTTATCAACCGGTTCAAGTCGTCAAAGGAAAAGAAAGAGACTTTAAAGGACCTCGAGGCCGGCAAGATCGACATCATCATCGGCACCCACGCCATTCTGGGAAAAGAGGTAAAATTCAAGGATCTCGGGCTCCTCGTCATCGACGAGGAACAGAAATTCGGCGTCGCACATAAGGAGAAGATAAAGACCCTCCGCACGCATGTGGACTGCCTTACCCTCACCGCTACGCCGATCCCGCGGACCCTCCAGTTCAGTCTCATGGGCGCCCGCGACCTCAGCATCATCAATACTCCGCCGCCCAACCGGCAGCCCATCCAGACCGAGCTTCACGGCTACAACGAGGATTTCATCCGCGACGCGATATATTATGAGACGGAACGCGGCGGCCAGGTATTCTTTATACACAACCGCGTACAGGGGCTGGCGGAAATGACCGCGATGATCCAGGGCCTCTGCCCCGACCTCAGCATCGGCTATGCCCACGGCCAGATGGAAGGCAATGAACTGGAGGACCGCATCCTCAGCTTTATAGACCGGAAATATGACGTCCTCGTATGCACGAATATCGTGGAGAGCGGCGTGGACATCCCCAATGTCAACACCATCGTCGTCAACAACGCCCATCATTTCGGGCTCAGCGACCTCCACCAGCTGCGCGGCAGGGTAGGACGCAGCAACAAAAAAGCATTCTGTTATCTGCTGGCTCCTTCCCTGGCAACCCTCCCCGACGACTCCCGCAAGCGGCTCCAGACCCTCGAGCAGCACAGCGATCTCGGCAGCGGATTCCAGATCGCCATGCGTGACCTCGATATCCGCGGCGCCGGCAATATGCTGGGCGGCGAACAAAGCGGCTTCATGGTGGACATCGGTTTCGAGACCTATCAGAAGATCCTCGACGAGGCCATCAAGGAATTGAAGCGGACGGAATTCCGCGATCTCTTCAGGGAAGAGATCTCCAAACAGGAAGACTACGTCCAGGACTGCACCATCGATACCGATCTGGAGATCCTCATCCCCGACAGTTATGTGGAAAGTATTACTGAAAGGCTGTCCCTGTACACCCGCCTCGACAATTGCGATAATGAGGACCAACTGCAGCAATTCCACACCGAGCTGATCGATCGGTTCGGTCCGATCCCTCCGCAGGTCGAAGACCTGTTCGATACCGTTCGCATCCGGAAACTGTCCGTAAACCTGGGCTTCGAAAAGCTGATCCTCAAGGAGGATACGATGCGCTGCTATTTCATCGACCGGCCCGATTCCCCCTACTTCGAGTCCGACACCTTCCATCTTATCCTCGAATACCTGCAAAAGCACACCAACAAGGCCCGGCTCAAACAGGCCGGGAAACACTTCCTGCTCGTGGTCGACCACATCCGGTCCATGGCCGATCTTCTCGACTTCCTCCGGCGGATGAGCAAATTTGTCCTCGCTTCCCCGGCGGTGAGCCGCTAAAAAATGGTATATTTAATTACTAAAACTACTACCATGCCGGAAGAATATCCCCTCTCCACCCCAACGAGCGACGAGCGGACGTTGGGCATACTTTCTCACATTCTGGCCATCGTGCCGGGCATCGGCATCTTCGGCCCCCTGGTGATCTGGCTGATAAAAAAAGACGAGTCGCAATTCGTAAACGTAACCGCAAAAGAGTCCCTCAATTTCCAGATCACGCTATGGATCATCGCCGTCATCCTGATCATAACGGTCATCGGCTTGTTCCTGCTCTGGATCCTGGGTATCCTAAACGTCATCCTCGTGATCATCGCGACCATCAAGACCAGCGAGAACAAGATCTACCGCTACCCCTTTAATTTCAGGTTGATTAAATAAGAGGCCCTACAACGCCTTCTCCATAATATAGTGTGGGATCGTCACCTCGACGAATTCATCGCCGGAGATGCCATAGCCGAGCTTCTGATAAAAGCCGACGGCCGTCTTCCGGGCATGCATACAAAGTTTCTTGTATCCGAGATCGCGGGCGATGTTCTCGGCGAAGATCATCAGCGCTCGCCCGACACCCTTCCCCTGCATGCTGTTGGGAACGGCCATCTGCCGGAGGCGAACCGTCTTCGCATCCATGCGGGTCAGCAGACAACAGCCAAGCAGCTTGTCATCCTCGAACGCCCCCATCAGTATATCGTCTTTTTCATGCTCCAGCTCTTCCTTTGTAAAGGATAACCCCAGCGGTTTACGCAATATTTCATTGCGCAGATTCACCATCTGCTGATATTCTTTTGTCCCGTGATCTATCATCCTAAGCGCCATGCTGTTGTTGTATTTTGCGTGCCCCTGGCCGGTAATCGGCCTGCCCCGGTCCGGGGAGGCCGAAGTTATTAAAATTACTAAATCCGGGCTGGAAATCTGTTTTTTGTTCTGTTAGTGGGAAAATAATACTTTTGCATCCGTATAACTAAAATTTAATCAAAATGTCAGACATCGCTACAAGGGTTAAGAAGATTATCGTCGACAAACTGGGGGTTGAAGAAGCCGAGGTTACTAATGAGGCTTCCTTCACCAATGATCTGGGGGCAGACTCCCTGGATACCGTCGAGCTGATAATGGAATTCGAGAAAGAGTTCAACATCTCCATTCCGGACGAACAAGCCGAGACCATCACTACCGTCGGTCAGGCAATCGCTTACCTGGAAGAGCACGCAAAATAAGCATTGGCTGTATATTTGATGTTGATTTGGGTTGTTCTGGGTTTCACCGCAATAAACTCGTTTGATCCGCCTTTTCAAGCATTTGGGCTTAGAAGGCGGATTTTATCCTTAAATTACCGGAGCCTCTGAAAGGGTTCCCACGAGCACAAAAATCCTTGGAAATTCCACTATGCAATTGAAAAGAGTTGTTGTAACGGGCATTGGTGCCCTCACACCACTGGGTAACAATACACAAGATTACTGGAAGGGATTGCTAAATGGCGTTTCCGGCGCTGGTCCTATCACCCTGTTCGATGCTTCAAAATTCAAAACGAAATTTGCCTGTGAACTGAAGGGTTTCGATCCCCTGCAATATCTTGACAAAAAGGAGTCCCGCAAGGTGGACCGCTATACACAGATAGCGCTCGCTGCCAGCGACGAAGCCGTCAGGGATTCCGGCATCGACAAAGAAAAGATGAACCCCGACCGTATCGGCGTCGTCTTTGCCAGCGGCATCGGCGGCCTCATCTCCTTTCAGGATGAAGTGATCAACTTCGCCAAAGGCGACGGGACACCCCGCTTCAATCCTTTCTTCATTCCCAAGATGATCCTCGATATCGCCGCCGGTCAGATCTCGATGCGGCACGGGTTCCGGGGACCTAACTTCGCAGTGACAAGCGCATGCGCCTCCTCCACCAACGCCATCATGGAAGCCTTTAACCTGATCCGTCTCGGCATGGCCGACGTCCTGGTCAGCGGCGGCTCCGAAGCGGTCGTCAGCGAGGCCGGGGTCGGCGGATTCAACGCCATGAAGGCATTAAGCGAACGCAACGACGATCCGGCGACCGCCAGCCGGCCTTATGATAAGGACCGCGATGGATTCGTCATGGGCGAAGCCGCCGGCGTAGTCATCCTCGAAGAGCTCGAACACGCAAAGGCCCGCGGCGCCCATATCTATTGCGAAATCGCCGGTTGCGGCGCGACGGCCGACGCCTATCACCTCACCGCCCCCCATCCGGAAGGCCTCGGGGCCAAGAACGTAATGCTCGCCGCCCTGCAGGACGCACAGATGAAGCCGGAAGACATCGATTATATCAATACCCACGGCACCTCCACTCCGCTCGGCGACGTTGCGGAAATGAAGGCGATCATGAATGTCTTCGGCGACCGCGCCTTCGATATCAATATCAGCAGCACCAAATCGATGACCGGCCATTGCCTCGGCGCCGCGGGCGTCATCGAAGCCATCGCCTGTATGCTCGGTGTCGTCAACGACCAGATCCCGCCGACGATCAATCACTTTACCGACGACCCTGAGCTGGACCCAAGGCTGAACTTCACTTTCTGGAAACCACAACAAAAGACCGTTCGGGCCGCTTTGAGCAACACGTTTGGCTTTGGTGGTCATAATGCCTGCGTTATTGTTAAGAAGTACCAATAGGGACAAATGTTTTTTTATTGGATGAAAAAACCGTAGATTGTTATAGTGGGAATTCTGGAACGCATCATAAAAGGCGATGCCGCCGTTAATTCGTTCAAAAAGCAACTTCGAAATGTGCTCGGGTTTACCCCGGGCAAGGCTGTCCTGTATAAAACAGCCCTTACCCATCGCTCCGTAAAAGATGGGGCCGACGAAAACAACGAACGTCTCGAATACCTCGGCGACGCCATCCTCAGCGCCATCATCGCGGATTTTCTCTTCAAAAAATACCCGTATAAGGAAGAAGGCTTCCTGACCGAAATGCGAAGCAAGATGGTCAACCGCAACCAGCTCAATGAGATCGCCATCAAGATGGGACTCAAGAAGATCAGCAATTTCAACAAGTTCGACAGCAGCCTCAAGATGAGCCAGATCTTCGGCAACACCCTCGAGGCCATCGTAGGCGCCATCTATCTCGACAAAGGATTCGACAAGACCCGCCAGTGGGTCATCGAACGCGTGATCCAGCCCTATCTCTTCCTCGACGACCTCGAAAACCTCGAGATCAATCATAAGAACAAGCTCTACGGTTGGGCCAACAAGAACGGCAAGAACCTCGAATTCGAAACCCTCGACGAACGGATCGAAGGCGGTCGGCGGCTCTTCACCGTTGGAGCCGTTGTAGACGGAGAATTACTATCCTCCGGCAAAGCCTATAATAAGAAGGATGCTAGCCAGATAGCCGCGCAGCTGGCGCTTGACAAATTGGGCCTCAGTAAGTTAGATGCAGGTGACGACGTCGCCTAACCGCCCCGCTTCCCTCCCCCGGAGTCTGGGTAGTTACCAATGAATTATTTTTGAGCGTTTCCTTGCACAATCATAGTATTTGTACTAATTTTAACGCCTACTTACCTCCGTCCACGAGAGAAGCGTTATTCCTGAACGCACAACACCCAATCATCCTTTTTAAAGTCAAAGACCAAACTCAAGCCTCCAGCAAGAGCAGAAGAATCCATTATTGTCTATGTGAGTTGAAATCCACTATTGTCTATGGTTTACCCCTGACGAACAGGACTATGCGTAGTCCTGGGCCGCAGAAATGCAACCACAATTTTTAATTCAACCACTTGTGAACATGAAAAAGTTTTACACTCTAGTTTGTGCTGGATTCTTATTTTCTTTCTCGGCTTCGGCCCAGGGGACCCCGGTCCCCGGCTTTACCGGAGGTAAATTCACAGCCGTAGCGCCCACAGACTTCAGAACGACTGCCGGTTGGGTAGGCGGCGTTCTCCCCCCCTCGACGTTTAATCCCGGTTCCAATAACGGCCAATGCAATAACTGCCAGATCGACCTCGAAGTCGTCGGCGGTGGAACGGTAACCCTGAATGCGGGACTGCTGCTGACCGGGGGATCGGAACTGCTGATCGGCCCCGGCACGACCCTGCTGCTCCCTCCCTCCGGCGCCACCAACCCTCTTAACGGCAACGGGATCGATCTTACCGATCAAAACCCCGGCGGCCAGGTCAACCGCATCGTTTGGGCAGACGGTACCGCAAAACTGGATGCTTCGCAGCTGACCAGCACCGACATATATGATGGAGTCTACACCTCCATCATGAGCGCCCCGGGCGTCACCCCGCAGACCTTCGACCTGACCAAGCAGATCGGCGTAGCTCCGAACGGGTTCCATGCCATCGCCGGAGGCGCCGTCACCCAGACCAGCAGCGGCACCCCCCAGTACGGCAACGGCCTCGGCATCAATGGCCCCATTACACTGGCCAATACCAACGGCATCATCTCGCTGCCCATCATCGTCTCTTCTTTCACAGCTAACCTCATCGACCAGAATGTCGTCAACCTGGCCTGGACTACCGCCCTCGAATCCAATGCCGACCATTTCGCCATCCAGCGTAGTGCCGACGCCGGCGCCCACTGGGCGACCCTGGGTACGGTATCCGCCAAAGGCGGCACCACCGCAACGGACTACACCTATTCCGACAGCAAACCCGCCAACGGGACAAGCGAATATCGCCTTCAACTGGTGGACAAGGACGGTACCTACAAATATTCCGAAGTAAGGACCATCCGCAATGGCCTGATCAACGCGGTAAGCGTATTCCCCAACCCGGCTCATGACTATGTCAACGTCGCGCTTGGCGGCAAAGCCACCGAGAACATCCTCATCCGCCTCTATAACCAGAACGGCCAGCTGATACAGCTGAAAAATGTCGCAAACGCCGGCGGATCGACCGTTCCCCTGTCAGTCAGCGGTTACTCCGAAGGCACCTATTTCATCGTCGTAAACGGTGCAGATGGTAGCAAACAAGTCTCTAAGTTCTTGATCTCAAAGTAAGTACGAAAAACCTACATATAAGCCGCCCCCGCAAGGGCGGCTTTTTTTGTCTTCAAATGGAAAATAAATATTCTGTGTTTGCAGTTATTGAGACAAATCCATTATCCGTCTACTATGGGACGCCCCGATCCATTCCTGTTGAAAAACCTGTGCCTCTCCATATGCATAGGAATGCTGATCCATAGCCGCAGCTACGGCCAATGCCAGAATTACCAGGCGACAAAGTCCTACGACACTACGCTGAGCAACACGGGATTTGCCGTTTACACCCTTCCCTTCCCGCAGTTCGACCCCGACTCGGGCCTGCTCATCTCCGTAAAACTCTCCGCCAACGTCACCTCCAGTTACGGCTTCAACCTGACCAATCTCAATCCCACTCCGGCTACCTACGATCTCACCGTCGGCCAGGAAGATATGTATATGGTTTCCGGCCGCCCCTCCGTCGTAAGGATGACGCCGAAGCCTATCGGAACCTACACCCTGGGCACCGGTGAATCCGAATCTCAGGCTCTCTTCCCCTTAATCACCAACAACGTCACCGTCGACAGTATCACTGACGCCACCGGACCCTTCATGGGCAAAGGCAACGTCAGCGTCAGATACATGTCCTTTACATACACCAGCCTCCTGGCGTATAACAGCCCCGCCTACACATTCAGCAGCTCGACAATCAGCGCGACAAAGTTCTCCATGTCCTACCTGTATTGCCGCACCGGCATCGTCCTCGCCACCGACCTGACCCGCTTCACCGCCACGCTCGCCGCACCATCCACCGTACAGCTGGACTGGTCCACGGTCAACGAAACAGCCGCCCGCCAGTACGAGATCCAACGCAGCGAAGACGGACACAGCTTCACGACCACCGCTACGATGAACGCCAACGGCGATCTCAGCTCTGCCAACTATACGTACAACGATGTCCTGCCTCACGGCGCCAATGGGAATGTCTTCTACCGCCTGCAAATGAACGACAACGGGAAATTCACCTGGTCCCCCGTAAAACAAGTGTCGGTCGGGTCGTCGGGGAAAAACCTGCGCATTTATCCAAACCCCGCAACGGATCATATCGACATCGCCACCGGCACGCCAAACGGCGACTGGCAGGTGGACATCCTCTCTGCCTCCGGCGGCCTCGTACAACACGCGGCCTTCCTTCAATCCAATCTTCTTCATCTCCCTTTCAGCAACCATCTGTCCGCCGGACCATACTTTGTACGTATCACGGACCTTCGCGGCCAACGGGTATCCATATCCTCTTTCATCGTCCGCGATCCCGGGTGATCGATAAGGGAAACCTTTAGAGCGCAACAATCGCACAAAATAAAAATCGATTATTCGAAGTTATTAGCGCGGAATCCAAAAGAAAGATCCCTATGAAACCGTGCAGAATCCAATATCCCGGGGTGTCCATACCCCTGTTGCTGTTCCTGTTGATCAGTGCTTCATTTCTCTTTCCCCTTCGTCTTTCCGCACAAGGGTGCGGCGGTACGCTCGGCTCCTATGTCTATGACACCGTTGTCATCCGAACGGATCCGCAAGACCCGCCTTCTTTCGATTACACGATACCGCTCTTCCCGCAAAGCCAGACCTCGTTGTATGCAATGACGATCGAATCACAAGTGTCGGTCAACCCGAGGCTGGTGATCCAAAATCAAAAGGGGTCTCCGGCCGGTGCTTCAACCATCGCCCTTTACCGATCGGATGACGTTCTCAACAATGCAACGGGCGAAGATCTCTTCGGCGCCAATACCTTCAGCAGGCTATGGACCATCCCCGCGCTTGCGGACCAACAGCAGGCTGCCCTGACCGCGGCTCACCCGGTCATCGGCTACCCCCTCGTTTACGATTCGCTCACCACGGCCGACCGAACGCTCGACAACGGATCGTATTCGGGCACGGGATCACAGAAATACACCTACAGCACCACCACGGCGCTCAACATGCCCAATTACTATTCGGTAGTCTCCTATTCGGATACCGTCCGTTTCAAGGTCTCCTATTTCTATTGCAGCCCCGGCGTCCTGGCCAATGATATACTGACCTTTGCGGCAGTGAAACAGAACGACGGCACCGTACTGCTCGGCTGGAGCACGACCAACGAAAAAGCCGGGCGGCAATACCAGGTGCAGGTGAGCAGCGACGGCTCGAACTATACCGGCTACACAACCGTCGATTCCGATCCGGTCGCCGCCGATGCCTCGTATACGTATTCCTATCCCGTCGATCCCACCGCCGCCGGGAGACTGTATTTCCGGCTTCGGATCGTTGATCAGTCGGGCGCCGTGAGCTTTTCGATCATCCGGATCATCGACCTCGATCGCGGGATGCAGGCAGTGAAAAATGACTTTTACCTCTACCCAAACCCCGCCGTCGACTATATCAGCATGAACATCCCCGGTAGCCCCCAACCCTGGCAGGTGGATATCATCGCCGCTGATGGCCGGCTGATACAACGCAGCCGGTTTACCAACACAAGTGCGCCGCGCATCGCCTTTACCCGCCAACTTCCCGCTGGAACCTATTTCGTTCGGGCAGTGAGCGCCAAACCCGGCCAGCGTTATACGCGTTCCTTCGTGGTGCGCTGATAACTTCTTATCGGACGATCATGCCATCAAGCTCGGCCGCCGGCCAGTCGGCCAGACAGCGCCGGATGGCCGTTGCATTGCCGGAGAGATGGACGGTGATGGTCTCGATCTGATCACATTTTATCTTTTTACCGGTCGGCCTGTATCCCCCGCCAAGCGGCGACTTTTTCCAGTCTCCCTGCAACAACAGCACGCAGTTGTGCGAACGATTGATCAGGTCTGCGGCGATCGGATCGGGCGCCGGGTTGCTCATCCAAATCGGTCCAGGACTGACCGCCGGCACGGCAACCTCGCCGGGCGTCTTGGCAAAGTCCATATTGAACCCGATCTCTGCGACGAGCACGGAGGCATCGCGGAAATGCACCCGCTGACTTTTTCGCTCGGCCTCAAAGCCGGCATCGGACCTTCCCGCACGGGCATTATCCAAACGCCGTTGAGCAAAACTCTGCTGCCAATTATCCCAGGCCCGCAACGAATCGGTATTGATGATGAACTGGAATCGAAAGACCATCCAGTGTGGCGGACGCTGCGGGTAGGCAAGGACGTTCCCGTTGGCGTCCCTCTCGCCCGATGCAAGATCCTCCGAGAGCTCGACGTACTCCCAACCTTCCTTTTGAGCCACCCGCTCCATCCATCCGAGCAGCTTCGCCCTCAACCGGTTTTCCATCGTGACCTCCCGCGGAAGCACCGGGTTGTCAAGCCGGCTGATACTATCCTCCGGCGATCCATAAGGGTCTGGCCGCGTCGTCGGACAATCGGCCGGGGCATAAGGACATTTCTGAGCGATAGCGCCGTTCGCCGCGAACAAAAGCAAAAAAAGAATTCGTCTCATTGAATTATGGTTTGCCGCCGCATGGAATGGAAGCCCCGCTCTGCGCGTTCACCAGCTTTGCATATTCTTCCGCCGCATCCTTCCACACATCACCGGAAAGACTCAGCATCGATGTCACACTCCCAAACCCCTGATGTTGGATACTTACCACCATCTGGCGAAAAGCGGGATTGCTTACCCCCTCGCCATACTTTGCTTTGGCCTCCATTTGATCGATGATGACCGCCTCGGCCTTCATCTTCGGCAGGTATTCGTTAAACAACGCCGCCATTTGCTCGACATAACTGTTCAGGGCCGCTACCCGGCGGGTCCGGTAGTCCACCTCATGTCCACGCAGACAGGCGCAGGTCGGTCCGGCATACCCGCCCTGCTGCACTTCGGGACAGTTGGGCGGCATATGTACCGAATCGAGGTTCTTGTTGATCTTTCCCCTTTTCTGCGCCATTTCAAGGCTGAGCCGGTTGATATTTCCCGCCGCTGTCTGGGCCTGGCCGATCAGCTTCATCACCGCCATATCGTCCGCCGATGGGGCGCCGCTGCTGCTTCGGTATTGTTGTGCCATCTGCTGGGGATTCGACGATTGAGCCGCCGCTGCCCGCTGCATGGCCTGCTGCTGCATCTGGGCGACCTGGTCGGCACTGGGTGGCGCCGTCGCCTGCGCCTTTGATGCGGACATGGCGGCCTTCATGATATTCTCCAGCCGGGCCTCAAGCCCGGTAAATGCCGGACCATTATCCTTTATGCTCACGATTTTCGTATCCGGGTCGATCAGCTTCGTGCTCTGGCCATAACAGGAAGCGCCGGAACCGGGAACGGGGATTTCAGTCAGCATGGTCGTGATACTGCCCTGCCAGGCGTTCTGGCCATGGACAAGGGACATGCATCCAAGCGACAAAACAGGTAAAAAGATCCTTTTCAAATACATATTATTTGATTTTTGGGTTGGCTTCATTTGTGATATTGATCCGATAGTAGCCGTAGATGACGGCATTTGCCTCTTGCGGGTTGATCTTTTTTGCGTCGAATTCCGCTTTGACCAACTGGGTCGAGTTGTTCTGGACAGGTAGTAGGAAATAGAGATAGACTATTTTCGCCAGGATCGGGGCGGAGACCCTGGACAACGCCTGCTGTTTGAATTCCATCATCTTTTCATAGGCGGCGCCGGGCGGCGCATTTCCCTGCGAGGCGGTCATCTGCGCCTTGAGGGCCTCCATCTGGACCCTGAGTTGTTCCGTCTGGCTTTTCAGTTCGTCCTTTGCCTTTTTTGCCTCGCCATCGGCGGCGAATTTCTTTTTGTTGCTGATATCCTCGAAATATTGTTCCATACCGATCTGGCCTTCCTGGGTCGTGGCGCCGCCGGGCCATACCCAGGTACCCGCTTGGGGTGGATTGGCGGTGAAGCCGGTGAGATTGATGGTATCGTTGCCGGGGTGACAGAAATCCATGGCGAGATTCGCGAGATGCACGGTATATTTTTTTGTACCGGTATATTTCGGCATCGGCCCGGGGGCGACGACCTGGGCCGCCAGGAGGGTCGCATCAAAATCCTGGAGTTCCTTCGCCATGTACCAGCCATTCCCATCGAAACCTGCCGTCTTTCGATTCTCATCCGCAACGACCCATTTATAACATTGTTTCTCGTCGTCCTGGAAGGAGGGGATAACGTGACATTCGCCTTTCAGATGCGCCAGTTTGTAGCCGTCTTTGACACCGATCTTGATATCCATATCGACCGTCATCTTGAAGCCGTTCACGATATTCGCCAGGCTTAGATAGAATTGATCGCTCACATCGCTGCTTTTGCCCCCCATCAACGCGGCGTCACGAACGATCGACAACATCAGGGGGATATTGCTGATCTGCCGCCAGTCATTCTTTTTAAGCTTGTCGACATATTGTGTCACGGATTTTTCCACCAGGTTTGACAAAACCGGCAATACGCTTGCGTCGTTATCCTGACCGCCGATCATCCGCCACTCCCTGTTGACCCGAAGAAAAGCGCGGACTATCGCCGGCGCAGCCTTATAGTTGTTCTTATTGTCGTACATCATTTTTTCCGCCCGCATATAGATATGATGCGCGATGGCATAAGTGGCATCCGAAAGCGCCCCGATGTCCATAAAGGCACAGGCGCCGGATTTGGACGGATCCTTTTTGTTCTTCGAGAAAAGATCGCCAAGCCCTTCAGGATAGGAGACCATATTCGTATTGATGCCCACGAGACCCAGATCGTGCAACAGGCCGAAGCCTTTTTTTGCGATAGCGACCTCCTCTTTGGCAAAATCGCGGGCATAGTTCCGATTTGTCGTGTCATACTGTTTCCGGAGATTGGAATCACAGCTGTAACAGTCGTAATCGGTTTCCGGCGGCTTAGGGTATTTCAGATCGTTCTTATGACCCTTCACCTGCGTATTATAATAGTCCATAACCTCATCGTAAATGGGTTTGACGGCTTTACATCCATCCGCGACGGCGTCGGCCAGGCTTCGGCCGGGGGCGGGAGAGGAGGACTTGTTCCCCGTACCCAACATATCCGCCGAGGGGTCGATCTTATATGCCTGTATGTCCTGCACCCGCTGTTCCGCATCGGGGATCAACAACTGATTGAGATGATGGGTCGTCGGGTCAAGGTTATCGCCAGGGTTCTGCAGACCTTTTAGATATTTTTGTTCATTGTCAAGGGCCTGGTCCATCCGCTTATTCCAGTCGTCTACGCTGCCGTTAGCCAGACTGACCGAGCCGTCGGGATTGAACGTGATGGTACCCCCGCCCGGCGGATTACCGGGAGGATCGTCCGGATCGGACGGGGCAGCGGGGGTAGACGGGGCGCCTGGGGTCGGGGTGCCTTTATCAATGATGAAAGTATGTTTGTTACCGTTCTTCCCCCAATGACCGGTGAACCAGAGGAAGTGATTGGCGTCCCAGAGGCCGGCCCCGCCGGAAGGGGATGTTTGCGCGTGAAGGACAAGAATTGTACAACAGAGCATCCCGGAAAAAAATACACTTTTAATCATATTTTTACGAATTCGATGCGTCGGTTATTGGCCTTTCCTTCAGGGGTGTTGTTGTCCGAAATGGGTTTGGTGTCGCCAAAGGCCTTCGTCGTGAGCCGGGAGGCGTCGATGCCCATGGTGACCAACTGGGCCTTGACGGCGTCCGCCCGCTGTTGAGACAGATCGAGGTTGTGGGCGGCAGCGCCGCTGTTGTCGGTATGTCCGTCGATCTCGAATTTCAGGTCCGGGTTGTCCTTCATTACTCCGGCGACCATATTCAACGTACCCATACCCTCCGGACGGATGGTCGCCTTGTCCACATCGAAGTTGATCCCATGCGTGACGATCTTGTTCTCGGTAAATTTCTTACCGATCATATTCATATTGCCGCCCGCCGCAATGCGAAAGTTCTTAAAGACGATCGGTGCTTCGGTGCCACCGATACCGCCGACATTTAAACGGGTAAGCTTGACTCCGGAGACATCGGGCATCACCAGCACCCTGTACTGATCCACATAGCATTTGATCTGATTTCCCTTACGGATCATCGCGGCATGGTGCCATTTGCCCTCGAAATGCTCCCCATCCCCCGGATAAGCGGCGCTGAAATCTTTGCCGAAATAACTTGTACTGACCTCCTTTCCAAAAAAGATCTGGCCCGTGCCGTCGTCACCACTGCCAAACAACAAGCCAGGTGTATAGGATCCATTGTTCGGAAAGAAATCGAATTCGATGGTGAAATTGTCCGGCAGATAGTTGTCCGGTGTTTTCATCCTTGGTGCGACCTGGACATAATTGCCTTCCGTCAGGCAGAAGGCCTGGACGCCCGCAACCTTATTGACCACCGCCTGGCCTTTCTCGAGCGACCAGTGGGTGGGAAATTCCCCGTCGGCGTCATCGGCGAAATTGTCGTCGAAGATGACCTGGTCGCCGGGGACAAAATCATAGTTGGAATAGGTCTTCAACGAGACCGGTGCATTGCCGCCTGCATCCTCCGCAGCTGCCGTCGCCCCCGCCGCCCCGGACACACCCGCGGCGCTTGCCTTGCTGCCGTCCGCCTTGGCGCCTTTATTCTTTTTCTTGAAAAGACCCTTTATCCCGTTCTCGGCCTTGTCGAGACTATTATTGATGCCGTTGGAGACATTGTTGTTGACGTGATCGCTGGCGCTTTGGCCTGCCGTCGTTTTGGGATCCGTGACCTGGGCCTGTACGGCTGCGGCAAAGCCGAAGGACAGGCAGGTTACCAGGAGGGGAAATGCAATGCTTTTTTTCATGGCTTGTCTATTTGGACAAATAGACAATAAAAGCAGGCACGGGTCAATCGGATGAATATATGATTTTGGATGGCGGCATCCGGTCGCGGATCACCGCCTTGGCCCAAGCACCCGGGCCACCGCTTCCGCCTTGGAGTTGACGTGAAGCTTATTGTAGATGTTGCAGATATGCGTCCGGATGGTACTGATGCTTACACAGTATTTGTCGGCGATCTTCTTATAGCTAAGTCCGTCGACAAGGGAATAAAGGATCTCATTCTCCCGCACCGTCAGCTGATAGTCCTGCACGATCGTCGTCGGCGCGGCCTGGAACGACTGGATGACCCGGCGGGCAATGCTCGAGGTCATCGGCGCGCCGCCCTGGTAGAGGTCGCGAACGGCCTGGATGATCTCCGCCGGCGGGGTCTTCTTCAAAAGATAGCCGCTCGCGCCGGCGCGGATGGCGTCGAAGATTTTTTCATCGTCATCGAAGACAGTGAACATCAAGATCTGGATGTTGGGGAAATGGGTCTTAACAGTCCGCACCCCTTCGATGCCGGAGATGTTGGGGAGACCGATATCCATAAGGATGATCTCTGGATTGGCCGCCCCCACCTCGCTGATGACATTCAGCAGGTTGCTCAGGGACGCCACGCACCGCATGCCTTCGGTCCGGTTGAACAGGCTCTCGAGGCTGGAACGCAACGTATTGTTGTCTTCTACGATGGCGATCTTGATCATTGCTCCAAATATGCAAAGGATTTGGCAGGATTCCAATCGGATGTTTATAGGATATTCAGGCGATATCGACCTGCAGCCGGACGGAACTACCCTGTCCGGGCGCCGAAACGATCTCCACCCTGGCATTCATTAACCCCGCCCGGCGCTGCATGCCGGTAAGTCCGTTACCCTTGCCAACCCGCGAAGAATCAAAACCCTTGCCGTTATCCCGAACGGCCAGAACCAAATGTCGCTCGTCGAACCGCACCTCCAGCCAGGCCTGCGTGGCATCGGCATATTTGACGAGATTGTTGATCGCCTCCTTGAGAATGAGATAGATATGCTGCCGGTAGTCCATCGGCAGCCGAACCTCGTTGATGTTCCTCTGGATATCGATGACATAGTCCACCCCCCTGGCCTCGAAGAGCGTGGTGGCGAAATGCCGCACCCGCATCAACAGGTTCTCCAGCGAATCATTGCGGGGATTGATACTCCAGACGATATCATCCATCCGCTCCATCAGCAGGATGGAGCTGTCCTTGATCTCGTTCATGGTCTCCATCGTCTGGCTGCCGGAATTCTCCCGGAGCGCCAGGTCGCTCAGGATAGAGATGCTGCTGAGGGTTGAGCCGATATCGTCATGCAGGTCCTGCGCGATCTTATTACGGATATGCTGCATCCGTTGCTGTAGCAGCTCATTGGCTTTTAATTGCTCGATCAGTTTTTCCTGGCTGCTGAGCTTTTCCCTCTCCGTCATCAGGCTCTTGTAGCTCAGACCCGCCGTGAAGCAAAGCACTTCCAGGACGATACCGGCCTGGGGAAAGACAAAGATGTCGGGAACGCCCAGGTCGATATGCCGGTTGATCTCCAGGTAACTGAAGATCAGGCCGAGGATATGCCCCGTAGCCACGCAAAGACTGCCGGAGATGATATAGAAGATCAGCGCCTGCCGGCGCCGGTACATATAGATCATAAATCCCAGCGTAAGCAGGAACACACCCGCAAAGACGACGGTGTAAACCAGGGTCTGAAACCCCCGGTCAAAGGTGGCGACGATGAAGATAAAGTCGAAGGCGGCATATCCAAGCAGGAAGACCTCGAGCCGGACGATCCATCGGTTGAGCCGGGGATGGTCGCGCGGGATCTCGAGAAAGCTTCGGATGAACCGGAAATAGACATAATAGGGGAGTATCAGCAGGGTCTTGCCGAGATAGATCTTCAGCACGGGCCAGCGGGTGAAGAGGACGTCCGTGCCAAAGAGGCCTTCCTGCTTGCTCAGGAAATAGAGACCGATCAACAGCATGTACAGGAAATAATACAGGTATTCCGGACGACGGACCATCAGCCATTGGAAGAAGGCATACAGCAGCTGACAGAGGAGAAAACCCTGAAAAAGCATTTGGAGGATGAGAAAGCCGTTGCTCGCCGGCAGATCGTGAACAAAGGCCGCGTTGAGGGAGTTTTCATCATAAAGGGCGATACCGTCGAAGGAATACTCGTCGGTGCGTTGACGGATCGTAACGCTGAGCCATTGGGTGGCATGAGGCGACAGTCGTAGCGGTAACGCCCCGGTTTGACGTTGAAGATAGCTGGCGCCCGCCGGCGTCCGGCGCAAGGTGCCGCCTTGCACCCGCTGGGATCCCATTCGCGCATCGATATAATCCAGCTCGCCGTAGCCAAGGGAGAACGGAACCGCGGAATCGCTGTTATTGTGCAGCATCGCACCGATCATAAAGACATGGTTACGGACACTGCGTCCCATCTCCCGGAAAAGGACGGTGTCGGTAACCGCCGCCGAATCGACGCGGCAAACAACGCTGTCGACCGAAAGCTTCGCCGCAAAATTGGCCACCGCCTGCCCGTGGCAAAGCCCGGCGATCAGCAGGCAATAGAATAGCAAAAGGACGCGTCTCACGGTCGGGTTATTTTTAGACTAAGGGTCACCGTAGTTCCTTCGCCGGGCGCGGTCCGGATGGCCAGATCGGCCTTCATCGCTCCGGCCCGGTTCTGCATATTGATGATGCCGTTTCCCGTGGCCATCGCCTCGGCGGGAAAGCCCCTGCCGTCATCGCTGATCTCGACCACAAGGTGATGCCGCTGGTAGCGGGCCCGGATATGCGCCCGCGCGGCATCCGAATATTTGACGAGGTTGTTGATCGCTTCTTTCATGATGAGGTAAAGATTCTGGCGATGGTCCATCAGCAGCCGCAGCCGGCGGATCTCCGGCTCGATATCTATCTCATACTCTATGCCCCGGGCTTCGAAAAGTTGAGCGGCAAAGCGCTTGACCCGAAGCATAAGGCTTTCCAGGGTGTCGTTGCGCGGGTTGATACTCCATACAATATCGTCCATTTTTTCCAGCAGCGAAAGAGAGTTGTCCCGGATCTCTTTCAGCATCGGCGTCAGCAGTGTGCCGTTGCCGCCGCCGCCCTTTGCCTCCTCCTCCTGTAAGGCCATATCGCTGAGGATCGAGATGCTGCTAAGAGTCGAACCGGTGTCATCATGCAGATCGGTGGAGATGCGGGCACGCAATCTTTCGATGGCGAGAGCCTGGTGCAGGCGATAACGATAAAGCCCATAGACGAGGCTGAGAACCGCAAGCGTCGTAAGCGTGAGGAACCAGGGCGTTCGCCAGAAGGGGGCGGCGATGGAGAACGCAATAACGGCCGGTTCCCGGCTCAGCAGCCCATCGGCGTTGCGGGCCTGGACAAGGAAGCGGTAGTCGCCCGGCGCAAGGTTCATGTAGTTGACATAGCGTCTGTCGGTAAAGGCATTCCAGCCGGTATCGAGACCTTCGAGGCGATAGCGGTAGCGAACCCGGTCTTCATCGCGAAAGCTGAGGGCGGCAAAGTCCACCGAGACATTATTCTGGTTATAGGCAAGCCGCCGCAGGCGGGTGCCGCCCGTGAAGAGGCGGAAGTTGCTGTCCGCCTGCCCATTGACCGCCAGTTTCAGCAGCCGTACGGGCGGGGCGAGGCTGTCGGGTTGCTGGCCGTGGAGGCTGTATTCCAGCACACCCCGGGATGTTCCCAGCCAAAGGGTGTCCGATTGCAGCAGCGCCGTATTGAATTCCACCGGCACGCGGTCGTCGTTAAAGGTGATATGCCGCGGCGGTGTATGATAGGCGCCTGCCTCGAGTTCGTCGAGGCCGTTGTTGGTGGCCAGGAACACCTGACGGCCGTCGATGATGACATCCTTTATCCAGTTGCCGCTGAGCCCCTGGTCGCGGGTGATATTGATCACGGAGTCGCCGGTTCGGCTGATGATGAAGAGACCCCCGGTCCGCGTGCCCACTAATAAATGTCCCGTGCCGTCGTCGAGCAGGCTGCGTACCAACAGGCGGGGAGAGCCATTTTCTGCCGACCAGCTGCGAATGGTCCGCAAGCTGTCATCCATCCACTTCAACTTCCGCAATCCGGCCAGCGCGTAACCGACCCAAAGGGATCCGTCCTCATCCCGCCCAATGCCCGTGATCCGCTGGTCGACCAAATGATCGAACACCGGCGAATGCAATTGATCGTTCTCGACATAATGCACCCGGCCGTCTGTTCCGCCCAGCCAAAGGATGCCGCTATGATCTTCATATATACTGCTGATGACGGAAGCACTGCGCAATCGCGCGACCCCCTTATCCACGCAATAAAGCCCGCTGGACGTGCAGAGCCAGATGCGCCGCCTTCTGTCTTTCCTCATCGCATAGACGAAACCATAGCGCCTGCCCCCTGACGTATGCTCTTCGTGTGCGTCGCCGCCGTCGAACCGGAAGACGTTTTCATAGCTTCCCGCCCAAAGGCGTTGATTCTCGTCCTTGGCCAGCGCGGTGATGGTCGCGCCCTCGTCGCCCTCCCGCACCGGGAAGAAACGGTAGCCCGCCGGCGTCAGCTTCGCAAGGCCATTCTCCGTACCCAGCCACACGATACCTTCCAGGTCCGAGCAGCCACAATGGACCTCGTTCGAGGGCAAACCGTTGTCGCGGGTGAAATGTTCGGGAACGCGTCCGGGCTGCTGCCGCCAGATGCCGCTGCCGGCGCCGGTATACCAGCGGGTGTGGTTTCGATCGAAAAAGATATTGCCGACGGGACCGGCAACAACAGCCACAGGCGCCTGCCCGATGCCCGTCTGATAATAGAGTCCTTTACTCGTCGCGATCCAGACCGTATCCCTCGAAACCACCAGCTTTGTGACTTCTATACCCTTTAAAACGCGAGTGGCAAACCTCCATCCATCTTTTTCCCGCCTGTATAATTCGAGCCCATTTGAAAGCCCGATGAAAATATCTCCCTTGGAGCAGCATGCCGTTGCCGTGATCTGCCGGTCCAGATCCTTATTCGCAGAATCAAAGACTGCGAATCGGGTCCCGTCGAAAACGTACGCATTATGATCGGTCCCGCAAAACATCCGCCCGTCCGGCAGCTCGGTCAGATGAAGGATACTGTTGGATTGCGACCCAATATTCACCGTATCGGGAAGCCAGTTGGAAAACACCCCGTCGGCATAGCGGTAAAGCCCGCTGTACCAACTCCCGATCCACACCTGGCGCCGCCGGTCTTCACAGAATTGATTCACAAAGATCTGGCCGCTGCGCGTGCTCATCGCCGGCTGCTGGAACCGGCTGCCGTCATACCAATTCACGCCGTTATAGGTTCCCACCCAAAGCATACCCCTGGAATCCCGCAATACCGCGCTGATGCTCGCCGCGTTGAGGCCCTCCCGCGTGCCATAATTACGCACCGGCAGTACCTGCGCGTGGACAGCGCTCAGCCCGAAGCCAAAGAGTAAAAGGGGTATCAGCAGTCTTCTCATGTTATCGGCTTGCTTTAAAGATATTATTAATTTTGTCAAATGAACCTACCCATCTATCTCGACTACAACTCCACCACCCCGGTCGATCCCCGGGTGTTGGAAGCAATGCTGCCGTATTTCACGCAGAAGTTTGGCAACGCGGCCAGCCGTAGCCACGCCTTTGGCTGGGAAGGGGAGGAGGCCGTGGATATCGCGCGCGAACAGGTGGCCCGGCTCCTGGGCGCGGAGACAAAGGAGATCGTCTTCACTTCCGGCGCAACCGAAGGCGACAACCTGGCCCTAAAAGGAGTCTTCGAGGCCTACGCCTCGAAAGGCAATCATTTCATCACCGTCGTCACCGAGCACAAGGCGGTGCTTGACACGGCGCATCATATCGAACGGCTGGGCGGGGAAGTCACCTTCCTGCCGGTAAACCCCGAAGGTTTCATCGATCTGGGTCAGCTGGAGGCGGCCATCCGCCCAACGACGGTGCTCATCGCCGTCATGTATGCCAATAACGAGATCGGGGTGATCCAGCCGATACCTGCCATTAGCGCCATCGCCCGGCGACACGGTATTCCTTTTTTCACCGATGCCACCCAGGCGGTGGGAAAGGTCCCCATCGACGTCAATGCCGACGGCATCGATCTGCTCACGCTCAGCGCCCATAAGATGTATGGCCCCAAAGGCATCGGCGCCATCTATGTGCGGCGCCGCGACCCCCGGGTGCGGCTGACGGCGCAAATGGATGGAGGCGGCCACGAACGGGGGATGCGCAGCGGGACGCTAAATGTCCCCGCCATCGTCGGCCTTGGCATGGCCTGTGAAATCTGCGAACGGGAGATGATCGCGGAAGCAGCAAGGGTGGCAAAGCTGCGCGACAGACTGGAGACGGGCCTTCTGGCCATCGATGGCGCCCGGGTCAATGGAAGCCGCGAATTCCGGCTGCCGCATACGACCAACCTCTCCTTCCCCGGCGTCGATGGCGAGGCACTGCTCGCCGGTCTCGGCAAGGACGTAGCACTGTCCTCGGGCTCCGCCTGTACTTCGGCCTCCATGGAACCCAGCTACGTGCTAAAAGCGCTCGGCGTTGAAGACCAACTGGCACACAGTTCCTTACGTCTCGGGCTGGGCCGCTTCACCACGGAAGAAGAAGTGGACTATGCCATCGGCCGGATCAGGGAAACCGTCACCAGGCTGCGGGAAAGGGCGCTCCAATAAATATTAAAAATTATTTACATTATTAGATTATAATAAATACTAATATTTTTGCCTGATCCAAAAAGACCGCCGGCCAATGGCCCTGTTCATGATCACTTTAAATGGGAAAATAGGGAGCGGGATCCAAAATTGTGAATGCCCTAAAACAAAAAACCCGCCTGACTAAGGGCGGATTTTTTCATGCAGTTGGTTTCGGTTGAATGTCTTTATTGACTCTTCACAAATATGTCATTTCGAAGGATCGGCTTGGCTACAAGAGTATGCGAATATAGGGATTCCTTTTAATCTACCCAGTTTTCTATACTCTATTTTGAAAAAGTTTTTTCACATTTTATTTTTTTCAATGTAATGATTCCGCTCCTAAGCAGCAGGCTCACTGGGGAAAATCCAATACGAAACACAGTTTCGTCGGCCGAAGGCCAATGATTATTGATTTGCGCCGAGGGGCCAATTTCCTTGGAGGCTCCGAGGCGCAAATCAAATTATAACATACTTTCGCACCTATGTGGGCTGTATGCAAAAAAGAACTCCGCCAATTCTTTAGTAGTCTTACCGGTTACATTGCCATCATCGCATTTCTGCTCCTCAACGGGCTCCTGCTTTTCGTCTTTCCCGATACGGATATCCTCACCTTCGGCTACGCCACGCTGGACAAATTCTTCGAGCTGGCGCCCTGGATCCTTTTGTTGCTGACGCCCGCAATAACGATGCGCAGCTTCTCCGATGAGTTCCGGATGGGCACCTTCGAGACCCTGCAAACCGTGCCGCTGACCCGTAGCCGCCTCGTACTGGGCAAGTACCTGGCAAGCCTCATCGTCGTGCTGATCGCAGTATTGCCCACCCTCGTCTATTTCCTTTGCATTCAGCGTCTTTCGGGCCAGGGTGGCATCGATACCGGCGCCACCATCGGCAGCTACCTCGGTCTCATCTGCCTGGCGGGCGTATTCACGGCGATCGGCATCTGGTGCAGCAGCTGGACAACCAACGCCGTCGTTGCCTTTATCGTCGCGGCCTTCGCCTGCTTCCTGGTCTATAGCGGCTTTGGCGCCATCAGCGCGCTGCCGGTGTTCACCGCCGGTCCCGACTACTACATCAGCATGCTCGGTATTGATTTCCACTATCGCAGCATCAGCCGCGGCGTCGTCGATGCCCGGGATGTCATCTATGTCGTCAGCATTATCTCTCTTTTTCTTTACCTGACCGGCCGACACCTGGAAGCCAGGCGTCTCGCAGGGCAACGCAAGCGCGCCTGGATGCAGCCGCTAGTGGTGGTGTTGGTGCTCGCGCTGGTCAACCTCTCGGTTGCTCATGTTCACTATAGCCTCGACCTCACCCAGGAACATCGATATACCCTCAGCCCCAACACCAAGCAAATGCTGACCCGCGTGGACGATAATATCCAGGTGGATTTCTACCTCGCAGGCAACCTGAAGGCCGGCCTCCGCAAATTCGCCCGCAGCACCGACGATCTCCTGCAGGAATTCAACGACTACTGCGACGGCCGCATCCGCGTCCACACCTTCGACCCGTTGTCGAATCTCGATGACAGCGCCAAAGTCCATTTTATCGATTCCCTGCGCCAGATGGGCATCCAGACGATGACACAGGTGGCCCAGGCGAAACGCGGCGACGAAGAAAGCCAGCGGCTGGTGATCCCCGCGGCCATCATAAGATATAAGGATCGTAGCTACCCGGTCAATCTGCTGCAGGGCGTGAAGCTGCCCACCGACCAGGCGACCGACCAGCTTTACACAAATGCCGAGACCCTGCTGGAGTATAAATTCGGCAGCGCGATCGACAAGGTGACCACGAAAGAAGTCCCCCGGGTCGGCTATGTCCTGGGTAACGGCGAGCCATTGGACTACCGCGTGTACGATGTCATCGAAGACCTTCGCCATAACTACCGCTTCGGCATTGTCCCCCTGGATAGCGTCGCGATCATCCCTACCGACTATAAGGCGCTGGTGATCGTCAAGCCGACGGAGAAGTTTACCGAACGCGAGAAGCTCACCCTCGATCAATACTTAATGCATGGCGGGCAGATCATCTGGGCCATCGATAATCTCCACGCCGAAAAGGATAGCCTCCGCCAGGAACAGGGGACTATCGCTTATGACCGCAACCTCGACCTGGAAGATCTCTTTTTCCGCTACGGCGTCCGGGTCAACAAGGACCTGGTCGAAGACGCCGGACAATGCGCCAGCATCTCGCTCGTGGTGGGAATGCAGGGCAACAAGCCACAGATCGAAGCACTGAAATGGCCCTATTACCCATTGCTCAACGGAAGTCTCACGAACCCCATCTCCAAAAACCTCGATCCGGTTCTCGCGGAGTTTGCCAATTCCATCGACACGGTGAAGGCGCCGGGGATCAAAAAGACGGTATTGTTGCAAACCTCCGCCAATTCCCGCCGGGTAAGCACGCCGGCATTGATCACCTTCGATGTGCTGAAGTACAAGGATGACATGCGGATGTTCCCGGAATCGAATATCCCCGTTGCCGTGTTGCTGGAAGGCAAGTTCCGCTCACTGTTCGCCAACAGGTTGTCCTCCTCGCTCGCCGATAGCTTATCCAATGTCTTTCATACTCCCTTCCTGCCCGAGGCGACCGCCCCGACCCGGGTGATCGTAGTGGGCGACGGAGATATTTTTATCAACGAGGTGACCGAGCGCGGCCCCCTTCCGCTGGGCCTCAGCGAGGCCAACGGCGGTTACACGTTTGCCAACAAGGATTTTGTAGACAACTGCGTCGAATACCTCGTCAATCCCTCCCGCATCCTCGAGACGCGATCCAAGGACTTCACCCTCCGGCTGCTCGATCCCGCAAAGGTCGAGACCGACAGAGCCTTCTGGCAATTCATCAACATCGGCCTGCCTGTCCTGCTGGTGGTCCTTGGTGGTTATGTCTACCAGATCATCCGCCGTCGCCGGTTCACCCGGGTATAAAAAATCCGGCTTCGGTCAAATCGTCCGTTTCTCAGCCAACCGCAACCTTTCGAAATGCGTTTGCTCAGGGCAAAACCCAAAATGCAACCATGAAAGTCTACCTTTTTACTCTGTTGTGCGTATTGCTGGCTTCGGCCTGCAGTCGAAGTTCCGACGGCAATTCCATGATGCCGGCAGGTCTGCCGGCCATGATGACCGGCAAATGGACCATCAACACCGTCACCCTTTATTATTTCGATTCCACCGGAGCCCCCTTCGGCACAGGGAAATTTGTCGACCAGGTTCCTTTAGGATACTATTACCAGTTCAACAGTAACAGCACCTGGACCGAGATACTTGCCGATTCTCTCTCGATCAACGGCATGGGCGGAACCTATTCCGTCGCGGGTGACAGCAGCTTCACCCTGGTGAACCCCGCGGCGCCGGCGCCCGAGCCCTGCCGCATGGACACCCTGACCGCGAGCACCTTTGTCTTTCACCACGAGCGGGCCACGCATTATAACGGGGTTACGCCCGGCTACATCCGCTATCTCTTCCATATGACACGCGGGAATTGAGGGGGTTAGCGTATCTTTAGGGCCGAGCCGGATGAAATCCGGTTCCCGACATGGCATGAGCCCACTCACAGTAACGTATCTTACCTTTGGCGTTGTTCTTTTACTGGCTATCATTTTCGATCTGGGTCTGCTGAGCAGGAGGGAAGCCACCATTTCGATAAAGAAGGCAATGATCCAAACGCTCTTCTGGGTTGGCCTGGCGATGGCCTTCTTTGTCTTTCTCTGGTTTGAGGACGGACACAAGGTAGCCCTCGAATATTTCAGCGCCTACCTGATGGAGTGGAGCCTCAGCATCGACAATATCTTCGTCTTTATCCTTATCTTTTCTTTCTTCCGTGTCAAATCTATCTACTATGCCCGAGTGTTGCTGATCGGGATCATGATGGCGATCATCCTGCGGATCATCTTCATCACCGTGGGGATCGCACTGGTGACCCGCTTTCATTGGCTGCTCTATGTCTTTGGCGCCGTTCTCGTCTATACGGGCCTGACGATGTTCTTCACCAGGCACGATGAAGAAATGGACATCGAGGATAACGTGGTCTATAAGTTCCTGAAGCGGTTGTTGCCGCTGACGAGCAGCGACGGCGGCGGGAAGTTCCGGGTGATGATCGATGGCAGGCAGCGGTGGACCACGGTGTTCGTCGTCGTCGTGCTGCTGGCGACAACCGATATCGTTTTTGCCGTGGACAGCATCCCGGCGGTCTTCGGGATCACCCAGGAGAAGATCGTCATCTACACTTCGAATATCTTTGCCGTATTGGGTCTCCGTTCGCTGTTCTTCCTGTTGCGGGGGGCCGTGGATCAGTTCAGTCATCTCCAGCAGGGCATTGCCGTCGTGCTGGTCTTTGTCGGACTCAAGATGCTGGTGGAATATTTCGACGTGGTGATACCCGTGTACGTGTCCCTGCTGGTGATCCTGGTATGTATCGCGGGCGGCATCCTGTATTCCCTATGGGTAAACAAGCACAACAAGCAAAAAGATGGGGTATAGCATTACCGATATCAATGATATTGTCGGGGGCCGTCTGGTGAGCGGCGGGGCCGATGGAACCATCGAACACCTCTTGCTCGACAGCCGTCGCCTGATCTTCCCCGCCACCTCCCTTTTTTTCGCATTGAAAGGTCCCCGTCGCACGGGCGATCAATTCGCAAAAGAACTGTATAAACGCGGGGTCCGCAACTTCGTCCTGGAACAGGAGACCGTCCTGCCCGGCGCCAATCAGGTCATCGTCAAAGATACCCTGGCCGCCCTGCAACGCCTCGTCGCGGAACATCGCCGCCGGTTCCCGATCCCGGTGATCGGGATCACGGGCAGCAACGGCAAGACCATCATCAAAGAATGGCTGAACCAGCTCCTCGAAGCGGATTATCACATCGTCCGCAGCCCCAAAAGCTATAACTCCCAGACCGGCGTTCCGCTAAGCGTCTGGCAAATGGGGCCCCGGCATCAGCTGGCTATTTTCGAAGCTGGCATCTCCCGCCGTGGCGAAATGGAACGCCTCGAGCCGGTAATCCGCCCGACCATCGGCGTATTCACCAATATCGGCGAGGCGCATAGCGAGGGATTCGGCAGCCTCGAAGAAAAGGCGGCGGAGAAGCTTCGCCTGTTTGGTCATGCGGAAATACTGGTCTATTGCAGCGATCAGCCCGAGACGGAAAAGGCGGTTCGATCCTGGGCGAAACAGATAGGTGGCGGCCCGCATACCTGGTCCTGGGGGCACCATATCGATGACCTTGTTCGTATCGAATCCATGCATAAGCTGGATGGCTGGACTACCATCGCGGTTGCGAACCAAGGCCGGGAGATCACGTTCTCGATTCCTTTTACGGATGAAGCTTCCATAGAGAATGCGATGCATTGCCTGACAGTGATGATCTATCTGAATATTCCGGACGAAAGGATCATCGCGCGCCTTGCGCGCCTTGCCCCGATCGCGATGCGGCTGGAACTGAAAAGCGGGATCAACCACTGCTCGATCATCAACGACAGCTATAGCGCCGACCTGAACTCCCTGTCCATCGCACTGGACTTTCTCTCTCAACAACAACAGCACGACAAACATACGGTCATCCTTTCCGATTTCCTCGAGAGCGGCCGGGAGGAGAACCAACTCTACGAGACCATCGCCCAAACCCTCGGACAAAAACAGGTAGACCGGCTGATCGGTATCGGCCCGCGCATCGGCGCTCACGCGTCGGCTTTCAGCCAGTGGTTTCCGGGCGAGACGGTATTCTTTCCTACCGTGGAGGCCTTTCGCGCCGATTGGGCCCGGCTGCATTTCCGCGACGAGACGATCCTCATCAAAGGAGCTCGCGTTTTCGAGTTCGAGGAGATCGACCGGCTCCTGACGGAACAGATCCATCAAACGGTGATGGAGGTCGATCTGAACGCGATGGCGCAAAATTTGCGGCAATTCCGGCAGTTGCTTCAGCCCGGGACAAGGGTAATGGCAATGGTGAAGGCTTTTGGTTACGGCAGCGGCAGCTTCGAGATAGCAAACCTGCTCCAATTTCATGGGATCGACTGGCTGGGCGTCGCCTATGCCGACGAAGGAGTGGTGCTGCGCAAGGGAGGGATTCGCGTACCCATTATGGTGATGAATACGGAGAACAGTAGTTTTGATTGGCTGGTAGAATACAATCTTCAACCCGTCATCTATTCCTTCCCGCTGCTGCACACCTTCGACCGTTGGCTAAAAAAGGAAGGGGTTCCCGCCTTCCCCGTTCATATCGAGCTGGAGACAGGGATGAACCGCCTGGGTTTTCCCGGCCAGGACATCGGGGAACTGCTGCGGGTACTGCCCGGCACGGCATTTACGGTGGTGAGCGTCTTCAGCCATTTTGCCGCGAGCGAAGAAGCCCAACAGGATGCATTTACCCGGCAGCAGGCGGAGTTATACACGACGACGGCGGACCGGATCGCGAAGACCCTGGGATATCCCTTTCTCCGGCATATCGCGAATTCGGCGGGCATCATCCGGCATCCGGACCTGCAGATGGATATGGTGCGGCTGGGTATCGGGCTTTACGGCATCGACCCTGCCCCTTCTGGGCAGGTCGAACTGCAGGAAGTGTCGACCTTGAAGACCACGATCGCACAGATCAAACACCTGCATCCAGGCGACACCATTGGGTATGGCCGCAAAGGCATTGCAGCGGCGGGAACGGTCACGGCCACAGTCCGCATCGGGTATGCCGACGGCTATGCGCGGAGTCTCGGTAACGGCGTGGGCAAGATGTGGGTCAAAGGGCGGCTGGCGCCGACGATCGGCATCGTCGCCATGGACATGACGATGATCGATATCACCGGCATTCCGGACGTAAAGGAGGGCGATGAGGTGATCGTTTTTGGCAAAGAGTTGTCCGTCAGCCAGTTGGCGGCGTGGTCAAACACGATCCCGTATGAGATTTTAACAAGTGTATCACAGCGGGTAAAACGAATCTATTTTGAGGAGTAGCCACAGGATAAGTATATTTGAACCTAATTTAATTTGGAGTAAGTGAAGGCCAGAACCATCTTTCTAATAGTACTATTGATCATAGTCGCCGATCAGTCCCTTAAGATTTGGGTAAAAACACATATGCCGCTGAGCCATCCGGCCGATTTCTACCGGGACCCGGTGTCCCCCTATGACAACGGGATCAAGCTGCTGGGTGACAAGGCGCAGATCTATTTTGTAGAGAACGAGGGGATGGCCTGGGGCTGGAAATTTGGCGGCAGCTGGGGGAAAATGGCGTTGACCCTGTTTCGCCTGGTAGCCGTGGTGTTCGGGGTCTACTATATCCAGACGATCATCAAAAAGAAATACCACCGGGGATTTATCATTTGCGCCGGCCTCATCTTCGCGGGGGCGCTCGGCAATCTCCTCGATAGTATGTTCTATGGGCTCATCTTCGAGCATAGCACCTACGACCATGTGGCGAAGATATTTCCCAGGCATGGATATACCACCTTCCTGCACGGGCGCGTGGTCGACATGCTCTACTTCCCGATCATAAAAACACATTACCCAGGCTGGTTCCCCTTTGTCGGCGGCGACGATTTCGAATTCTTCAGTCCCGTCTTCAACCTGGCAGACGCCTCCATCTCAGTAGGCGTTATCGCCATCCTCCTCTTTCAAAAACGCTTTTTTCACAAACGCCCCGGCGCCCACGCACATTCCCTCGAAGAGCAGACAAAGGTGGACGCGGTGCAGGCCTAGGGGCATAAATAGGCTCGTATGGCAAGTTCGGAACCGGACGGTTACATTATTGATCCAACGGGATCGATTGAAAAGTCAGGGGCTGGCATCGTCCTGACCTATCGGCGGGATTCAAAGCAGTATATTGTTGAAAATGCTACCATCCGCCGGTTTGGCTACTTGACCATGGGGGTCGATGATATCGACATGCCAAACGGCTTTGGGCTGCTGCATAAACCACCCCGGAAACCTGTTTTGTTCATTGATATATACAATGAGAAACGGGCGGGCAATGAAACAGCAATGGTCAGCCGCTTTGTGGATGCGTTTATGGACAATCTCCAGGTTTTTTCCGGGAAAACCATTTGGGTCGGGCTACTGAATGACGTACAGGGACAGGAAGTGCTTGACTGGCTGCATACGATCGTTATCGATGCAATAGAACGACTCTCCGAGCCCGTCATAAAACTGGGCATTTCCTTTTTGGTTGCGCTCCCTGACGTTCCCGTGGAGCCGCTGCGCCAGGGCGACCTCGATCGGGTAGCCGGTATCCTCAGCGACTCGGAAAAGGGAAACGATCGTCTCGGGATCATGCAGGATGTTTCGGCCTTTGCCCGGGTGATGGCGGCAAAGAGCTTCGAACCACCGCTTGCCATCGCACTCTTCGGTCAATGGGGCTCGGGCAAGAGCTTTTTTATGCGAATGCTTCAGCAGTCCATCGGAGCTCTTTCGACGGACAATCCCGATGGAAAATATTGCGAAGGCGTCGTGCATATCCGCTTCAACGCATGGTCTTATCTCGACGCCAATCTTTGGGCCAGCATCATGACCCGCATCTTCGAAGGACTGAACGAGTATATCCACGACAATATCCCGGAAGAAGCCCTTGGCAGGATTGGCGAAGAATTGACTAAACAGCTGAATATCTCCAAAAAGGAAGTCGCCGGCCTGGAAGAGCAAAAAGATTCGATCCAGGGGCAGATCGATATCCTGGAAAAGCAGAAGAAGAGCCTGGATGCGGATATAAAGAAGAACATTGGCGCGATAAAGGCCCGGACGGCCTGGCAAGTGGTGCAGGAGGTCGAAGTACAGTTCGACGTTCAGCGGCACATAGAAAAGGTTTTGGAGGAGAATGTCTCCTACGTCAGGACAAAGGAGGAATTAAAGGCGATCGTACCGGAAAAATATTGGGAAGATCCGGATGCTGCCTACCAGGAGGCAAAGTCGAAAGCTGCGTTTGTGCGGGAGTTCTTCCGGCGGGATACGCTCAAAGGGAATCTATTCTGGCTGGTGCTTATACTCGCGTTGATCTTCCTGGTGCCGGTGTTTTTGCAAACCTTCGTTCCCCGCTTGCGGGCTATCAATTTTACGCTAAGCCAGACGGGACTTTCGCTGTTGATCGCGGCGGGAAGCATCCGGCGGCGTGCGGAGACTGCTTATAACACCTTGCGGCCCATTGCGGCATCGTTTTGGAAAATAAAAGAGGATCACGAGAAACAGGTGAAGGCGGCACTGGCCCGATTCGAACAGGACGAAAAAGCGCTGCGGCTGGAGATCGAAAAGTCGAAGGCCGAGCTGGTTGTCGTCGAACAACAGATCCACCAGAATAAGGCTATACGGATTCAGCTGCAGTTCAAGATCAGCAACGCATTGAATACGGAAGCCCTCTACTCCTTCATCGAGAAGCGCTCGAAGAGCGAAGACTACTCCAAACACTTGGGGCTCATCTCAATCATCCGGAAGGATTTCGAAATGCTAAGCTATCTTTTTGCCGGTCACAAGGCGGAAATAGCGAATATCAAAAAGGCGGAGGAACTGAAGGCGCAGTTCAAGGCTAATTTCCGTAAGCCGCTGGAACGGATCGTCCTCTACATCGACGATCTGGACCGCTGTCCCAATGAGAATGTCGTACAGGTGTTGGAGGCCGTCAACTTGCTGATGGCCTATCCCTTGTTCGTCGTTGTCGTAGGCGTGGACCTTTCCTGGATCCGGAATGCGTTGCTCAAGCGGCATACGACACAATTTGCAGGTATAGATGCGATAGACCCGGCACGATACCTGGAGAAGATCATCCAGGTGCCATTTTATTTACAGGAGGCTGACGACGATCGGGTGAAAGGGATGCTGAGCTGGCTGGCGCTATGGCAGTTCGAGGCCGATGTCGTGGAGAAGTCTGCTCACAAGGCGGCGATGGAGAATGGCAGGCCGGCGACAGGGGCGAATGCCGGTGTAGCGGGGACAACGGGGGAAGCCAGGGAAGCATCCGCCGCGGGGGAAGCCGAGGGCTCAGTCGCTGACGGGACAGGATCGGAGAATGTGAACGCGAAGGCATTCGAATTGCACAGGATCGTCACTTTTATCGATGACGACGAGATAAAATGTATGAGGGCGCTATCCCGAGTCGTTGGCCCCAACCCGCGGGCGATCAAACGATTTGTCAATAGCTACCGGATCATCAAGTGTCATGAAGGATTCGAGTACAAGGACAGCGAGATCATCGGCGTCCTGTTCCTGCTGGCATTGCCGATCGGCCCCTACAGAGAATTGCTGCATCATTTCGAGGGATATATTGCGGAACCCATCAACGAACAACGGACCTTCGGAGATTGGCTGGCCTCGCCCCACGGACAGAGCGAGGAACAGGAGGTCCTCGCCGGCCTGCGCGATCATCTCCGGGAGGACCTGGAGTTAGAAGATGTGCAGTACGGAAAGCTGGCCGGAATGCCCGTTCGGGTGTTGATGGACTACAATGAATTTGTCAGCCGGTTTACATTTAAAGGTTCGCGTTAAAACCTACCGGGTTCCTGGTGCGCCTTTTACCAATTTCCTCGACACCACCTGATCCCCGCATTGTATCTGCATCGCATAAGTCCCCGCAGGCAAGCCCCCAAGATCGTACAGCGCAAAGCTATTCAATCCCACCGACAAGGCCTGGCGCCAACGCCGCAGATACCGTCCATACATATCCACAAGCCCGATATTGGCAACCCCGCTAGTAGGGGCCGTCAGCTCGACGCTGATATGATCGGTGAACGGATTCTGCACATTCCGCACTTCAAATGACAGGCTGCTGTTGCTAAGGAGTACAAGACCACTGTTTCTTCGGGCCGAACCATTGATCATATCGATCCGGTACCAGGTCTGAAGACCTACAGGATTCGGGTCGGCGAAGGTATAGGCCGCACTGCCGCCCCCAACGCCTCCACCGATCGCCGGCAACATCACCAGCTGGTTAAAATGCACGCCATCGTCACTGCGCATTACAGCATAGAATAGATTGTCGACTTCATTCGAGGTCGTCCACTGCAGATTACCCAGGCCGTCCTTCACCTTTCCACTAAAGGACAGGATCGTGGTGGGCAGAGCGATCATACAGTTGACGCCATATACATATTTGGGTTGGTTCGTGGTAAAGGAACAGCCGGTGGTGTTCAGGTTCGAGTCGGTGCTGGCGACGATAAGCCGGTAAATGGTGACGGTGTTGGTCGCAGAGATGCGGTAGTAACGGGTCACCGTACCGACGTACCGCCCGGTAGAGGCATCGTACGTAGGCGTCACGCTGCCGCTGGCGCCGCGTCCCAGCGTGTCCAATGGAGGAGTCACCCAGGTGGCGCCATTGTCATCGCTCTGCTGCATCTTCCATTGCGTGTAGTTATTGACGTAGGCAGAGATATTGAATTTGATGGAGTCGTCGGAACCCTGACAAAGCGTATCGGGCTTATTGGGGGTCAGCAGCAGATCGGGCGGACAGGTCGCCAGGGCAATATCGTCCAGCGCCCAGTCATTACCCCCGCCGCCGGAAGCATTGTTCCGGATGGAGATGGTAATGGAGGACTGACTCGGACCGGTCAAAAACACAAAGCCACGTTGTTGCCAACCCACGGTGTCGAGCTGACCGGTACTCATCCGGTCGACGCCGTCAACTACCAGGGTCAGGTTGGGCAATACGCCGGGCGTATATTCAGGAATGCTGGCGGTGTCGATACCACAGTTGGGACAGACATTCTTAAACCAGGCGGAGAACTGATAGTAGGTGTTCGGACAGAGCCCGCTGATGGTCTGGCGATACGCCTCGCTGGTAGCGAGGTCGGCGTTGACGAGCAGCATATAACCCGCATTCGTATTGTTATCGGGCGGCGCGTTACCCGCGGCAGTCGTGGTGCCTGTATGGTCGCCGGCGATATACCAGAATCCATTGAACTCGCGGTTGCTACAAGCCGCCACACCGGTGCCCGTACAATTAGGCTGGTAGCTGGCGTTGGTGTAGGTGGAGCTGACAGGACTAACGTTATTGACGATGGCATAATAACCGTCGTTGATGGTGGTACTGCTGCTGCTGGTCGGCAGATACGTATAGCCGGGGATCAGGTAGGTCGGCGCAGTGCTACGGTTGCGTCCGACCCCTTGCCCAAAGGTACCCCCGGACTCGGCGGCGAAGTTGGCGCTGGAGCCGTTGGCGCAGAGGGTGCTGGGTTTTTGTATCAGTATCTTGTACGGTTGTCCATAGAGGAAGCTGTCGACTGTCATGGAGCTGCTGATCCGGTACGCGAGCACCGGCGTCGAAAGGGTGACGGTATCCCCATAATTACCTGTGACCACTACACGGAAAGCAGTGGTGGTAAGGGTACCGGCCGAGAATTTCGGAAAGCTGGTGTTGCCGGTAATCGTGCCCGCATTGGTAGAGTTGCCCGTGGCCATGTACTGGATGCCACCGGGAGCAGCCGCACCCGTACCGAGATTGATCCGGACCTGGTAACCACCGGCATAAGTGGGAGAAGCCATATACGTTCCCGGATCGGAATCGCTGTAGTACGTGTAACGCCGCATCACCAGGCCTTCATTGCTGATCAAATGCAACCCATTGGGGGTATCGGCAAGGATGATCTGGGTATTGCTGGGAACACTGTCGTAATACCGGACCTTGTACATTTTACCGGTGCCGCGGTAGCTCTGGTTGACGTAAAAATTAAATCGGATCTCGAGGGAATCACCTGGTTCGACGGGACCGCCGACCGTTTTCTTGCTGAGGTTGACATAGCTATTGCCCCATTTGAGCATGGCTGTAGCCTGCGCATGTGTATTGGCGCGGAAGAGAAGGATCGGTAGCAACGTCCACGCAAGCCTCCGAAGCAGCGGGCCTGCGGGTATAATTGTTTTCATGGATACATTTTTCAAGGGTTATCGGACTAATCGGAAAACAACGTCTTATAAAGGTAGTACTTACATCGGTGTTCCACAATCGTATAATTACTCGACTTCAGGGGAAATATACTATTTCGCTTATTGACAATAATGTATTATTTTGTTATCGTGCGGGAAAGACCGATTGTCCGGTCCATTTCAATATCCTTTCATGAAAAACAGCTATACGTCGTTATATCGCCTGTTTACATACTTGTGCCTGTGCGCATCTCTGAACCTTTCCGCGCAAACTACGCTTACCTGGTACGATCAAACTTTCCGGATCGATACACTCTATCCGGCCACCGGCTCGACGGGGATGAGCTCACCCTGGGAGGTCCTGTATGGCCCTGACGACTCTTTGTGGGTCACGGAATCCCATGGCTATAAGCTCTATAAGATCCATCCCGGCAACAAAGGAAGCCGGGTAGTGCTCAACCTGAATAGCCTGAAAGATTTCACGGCTGCCAACGCCAATCCCTGGCCGCAGGGCGGCCTGATGGGGCTTGCCATCCATCCCGGATTCTACACCGGCAAACCCTGGGTCTATATCGCCTATGTATACCACCTGATCGGCTGCAGCGATGACGGCGCGGGTACCCATTGCAGCTATAATACAAAGATTGCCCGGTTTGTCTACAGCTTTTCCGACGGCTCGCTCACCTATTTGGACGATGTAATCGCGGGACTGCACGGCAGCAACGACCACAACTCCGGCCGGATAAGGCTGAGCCCGGTCCCCGAAAGCGACGGCCGCTATCACCTCTACTACACCATCGGCGACCAGGGGGCCGGAAACCTGACCAATAAATATCGCACCAACTATGCGCAGGATACCACGGTCATCGAAGGGAAGGTGCTGCGGCTGAACACGGAACCCGATCTCAGCCAGCCCGCGGGCTCGGAATGGATCCCCAAGGATAACCCCTGGCCCGGCAGCCCGATCTATACCTTTGGCCACCGCAACCCGCAGGGCCTCGACTTCGGGTCGGTGGACGGCGGCGCCTCGTATATCCTCTACAGCAGCGAACACGGCGACCAGTCGGACGATGAAGTGAATATCATCGTTCCCCACACAAACTACGGATGGCCCAGGATTGCCGGACTCTGCGATGACAACTATACCTCCAGCTTCGGCGACAGCATGTATCTCGCCAACAAATCGGTCGTCAGCGAACACGGATTTTGCGACACTACGCACACGACGCTCGCCGAACCGATCTTTTCGTTTTACAACTGGGGCCGCAATGCCAACAAGACCTCCGGTGCAATGGGCAATATGCACTGGCCGACCATCGCCCCATCCGCGATCCGCTTCTACGGTCAGGGCGCCATACCCGGATGGAATAACTCGCTGCTGATCCCCTCCCTCAAGAACGGCCTGTTCCGCCTGAAGCTGAATGCAGATGGATTGAGCATCGACAGTACGGTGAATCCCAGCGACACGATGCACTATCTCGCCGGCTACCGGCTCCGCAACATAACCCTGTCACCGGGGGGAGACACCCTGTTCGTCGCGGTGGATAACAGCTGCTGCACGCTGGGGACAAGCGGAACCATCGGCAATTCGGTGGCCTCCCCCAACCTGGGATTTATCCTGAGGATGGTCTATCTGACGACCCTGGCCCTTCCCGATACGGCCCATAAGTCTCCTCCGCCAAGACCGGGTCGCCTGCCACGGGTCTATCCCAATCCGGCCCACGGGGAATTGTTCATCGACGCCCCCGCCAACGGACTGAAGCCGTTCACCGTGCAGTTGTACGGCATCGCCGGCCAGCTCCTCCGCTCGCAAAGCGGCGGCGCAGGCCCCATCACAATGGATATCCGCGGTGTCCAGCCCGGGGTCTACGTTCTGCGGCTGGTCTCCGCCACCGAAGCGGCTGTATTGATTAACAAGGTGTTAATAGAGTAGAAGACGGCCATTGCCAAGCGGTTAGGTTTTGCGGAGGCATTGTAATATTTTTGGTGGATACGCGACCAAAAAAGTAAAAGAATGTCGTCACACCAGGTATTCGTCCTCATTGTCATCCAGCTCCTCCTCCTCCTAACCCCTTCGATCGGTCTTTATAAATTATTCGAAAAAGCCGGCGTCGCCGGCTGGAAAGCCTTCATCCCTTTCTACAACACCTGGGTCATGATCAAGCTCTCTGGCAGAAAGGAGCATTGGGTCTTCTGGCAGCTGATCCCTGTGGCGGGCTGGTTCATTACGATGGGCCTCTACGTGGAGTTCGTCAAAATATATGGCAAGTTCCATTTTTGGGAGCATGCGCTCGCGGCGCTGGTGCCGCTGGCTTATTTCCCCTATCTGGGCTGGGATGCAAAGACCAAATACATCGGCATAAACGAAGCGCGCAAGCATAAGAAAAGCAAAACCCGTGAATGGATCGACGCCGGCGTTTTTGCCGTGGTGGCGGCGACGCTGATCCGGACCTTCGTGTTCGAGGCCTATGTGATCCCCACCGGATCCATGGAAAAGACCCTGCTGGTCAACGACTACCTCTTCGTATCCAAATTCGCCTACGGCCCGCGCATCCCGATGACGCCGCTGTCGATCCCCTTTGTCCACAATACGCTCCCCCTGTTCAACCGCAAGTCTTATGTCGAATGGATCACGCTCCCCTATATCCGCTGGTTCCAAAGCCCGGTGAAACGCGGCGATGTGGTGGTCTTCAACTTTCCCGAAGGCGATACCCTGATCAATCTTCCCGACTACCAGTCGGCACATCCTTATTATGATGTCATCCGCGAGCTGGGCAACGGGAATGCGGATTCAGGCCGCCAGATCGTGCTGAGCAATCCCGATCAGTACCCGCTGATCATGCACCCCCCCGACAAGCAGGAGAACTATATAAAACGTTGTGTGGCCATTCCTGGCGATACCATCCAGCTGAAAAACCAGGTCGTGTTCATCAACGGCCAGGCTCAGCCGCTGCCGCCGTTCTCGGAGACACGTTGCATGGTAAAGACACACGGCCAGCCCCTCGACGAGACAGTGATGCAGGAAGAATACAACATCGACGTGAGCGATCCCTCCGAACTTTCGCCAACCAACAATCCCAACGAATATTCGATGCTGCTGACCGCCGGGGCAAGAGAAAAAATGCTGAAGAACGGGGTAGCCGTAAGCATCTCACCGGTGATCGACAGCACGCAGCCCGTATGGCCCTATTCGCCGCTGGCCTCCTGGCAGCTGGATAACTACGGTCCGCTGTTCATCCCCCGCCGCGGCAGTACGATCAACCTGGACCCGACCACCTATGCGATCTACAATCGCGCGATCCGCGTCTACGAAGGCAATAAGTTCGAGCGGCGCGAAGGAAAATATTATCTCAATGACCAGGAAGTGCACAGCTACACCTTCCATTACAACTATTACTGGATGATGGGCGACAACCGCCACGAAAGTCAGGACTCCCGCCTATGGGGCATGGTCCCCGAGACGATGATCGTCGGCGAGGCCTCGCTCATCTGGATGAGTTGGGGCAAGGGGGTCCGATGGAGCCGTTTGTTCCGCCGCATCAAATAAAAAAACCCGCCGGCAGGCGGGTTTTTTGCTATAGTGGTTTTTCCTAGTTCTTGTCCCAGAATAATTTCGTCTCTACCTTGTCCCCGCCGATGGCCGACGCCGCCTGCGTATAATTGGTTCCATTCACGGTCTGCTCGTTTTGCGGATAGTACAGCCGGTTCGGGAAACCCGATACCGCACCTACCGGCGCCGGCAGCGCAGGCCAATCCAGTCTTCGGATATCGATCCATTCGTGATCGGGATGATTATACAACGAGATCCACTTCTGAAGGGCGATCTTCTGAAGATCCGTACCGGCCGCCGTCGCATAAGCAACCGACGGATCGGCAAGATAACGCGTTACCGAACTATCGGCGCCGCCCCAATACTTGATGCTTTGACGGATGCCTTCATCATAATGGCTCTCCACGGTGCCGCCTACATTATAGCCTCTGGCGACGGCCTCCGCACGGAGAAATTCCATCTCGGAATAATCCAGCACGACATACGGAAGATTGGAGGCGCTGTCTTTTGTTGAAGGCCCCGACACCGTCGAATAGGTTGTCTGGACGCCCATAACGGCGCCTACGTACTTTCCGGTGGAGCTGGCCTTGCCGTAATAGGAGGTCAGACGCGGGTCCGCGTTGGAGAGCAACTGGTCCATCAGGGTTTTGGGCGCGACATAATCATTGCGCTTGGCCACGACAAAGTTTGCGTACATGGGATTGTTGCTCGGCTGGGAGCCATATTTCATGATACAATTCTGCGCGACGGAAGTAATGGCGTTAGGACTTGCCGCTTCCACCACACTCTTTGCCGTGGTGGGATCGACGTCCGCCAGCGTCATTCCCATCACCACTTTCAGCGAATTGGCGAAGGTTATCCAGTTGGGGATATTGCCGCCGAACCAAAGATCCTCGGACAGTGCAAAGCCACTCCCTCCGGTGCTCAGCTTCGACAGATCGTTGTCGAGGCGTTTGAGCAGGTCCATATAGATCGCCTGTTGGTCATCGTATTTCGGGAACAGGTTGTCTGGATTCAGCGCCTGGCTATAGGGAATATTACCATAAGAGGTCACCAGGATATACCAGGCATACACCGCCGTGATGTCGACGCAGGCTCGTCGATTGGCGAGGGTCGCGGCTGAATTGGTCGCATCCGGAATAGTGGTGCTGAGGATGCTGTCCGCTCTTTTCAAGTTGTTGAGACAACCTTCGTATAGGGTATTCCACTGCGTATTGGGCATGCCGGCGGTTTGGAAATTATACTGTGCATTGTCCTCGATGATCGCCTGGGCCATATATCCCACGATATGCAGCGTAATATTGCCGCCTCCGTTGGCGGCCAGCTGATTCGTCAGGCTTAGGGTGCCATCGGTGAACAGCGGAGCGGCGGGCACGACAGCGGCTTTTTTTGTCTGATTATTGTAGGAGGAGATATCCTTCGTACAGGCCCCGAGGAGCAGTACGGCCGGGAGTATATACAGGATTGATTTCTTCATGTTGCTGATTTTAGAATTGCATTTTTAGGTTTAAACCAAGGGAGCGTAAAGTAGGATAGCTGCCGAATTGAAGACCCTGGTTACTATTACCGGCGGAAGCGCCATCCTCGGGATCGGCCATCGGGAGTTTCTTGTGGATGATCCAGAGATTACGGCCGAGCAACTGGATGTCCACGCCTTTTATCACTTTTGATGCATTTCCGAACCGGGAGCCGGGAATATGATAGCCAAAGGATAGCTCACGCAGTTTTACGTAACTGGCGTCGTAGGCTTCATCCGGAGGAGGCAACAGCAAGCTGTTTCCGGATGTGAGTGCCGTACGGGTCGTATTAGGTGTACCATCGGCCTTTACCCCCTTCAGGATGATGCCGCCGCCTTGCGCAACAGGCAGCCGCTTGTCGTTGCCAAGGTCGTTTTTGCCGGTGCTGGCAAACAGGATGCCCGACTGCTCGGCATAATACTGGTCCAGCGACCAGACCGTACCCCCCTTGCGGACGTCGACCAGGAAACTTAGGCTGAAGCCCTTATATTTGAATGTATTCGTGATACCGCCGATCCAGTCCGGGTTGAAGTTTCCAAGGACATTTGTAGTCGTTGCGCTGAGCACATAGGCGCTCCCGTCGTTGCTGACCACCTTCTGTCCTTTGACATAGGTATAGGTCTGGCCCTCGATCTGACCGTAGGGCTTGCCTACAGTGGCGTTTGTAGAAATGCTGGCCTGGAAGGTCGCTAGCTGCAGATTGGAGGCGCCATTGTTCAGCGAGATCAACTTGTTCCTGTTGCGCGTCCAGTTGGCGGTGACTTCCCAGGAGAAATTGCGGGTTTTTACCGGCGTGCCGTAAACCGTCACCTCGAAGCCCTGGTTCTGCAGATTCCCGGCATTGACATATTTGGATGCATATCCCGTGGAAGTCGATATGGCAATCGGCAGGATCTGATCGACCGTATTGGTGTGATAAAAGGTCGCGTCGAAACCGACACGGCTCTTAAGGAAGCTCATTTCCAGACCGATCTCCTTGCTGTTCGTCCTTTCGGGCTTGAGCGCATCGTTGTTCTTGACGGTCGGCAGCGCGAAGAGTATACTGGAAGTAGTACCGGCTACAAAGGGATTGGGCTGGTTATAAACGTCCTGGATGCTGCCCCAGTTGGCATCATTGCCCACCGTAGCGTAGTTGGCGCGGAGCTTGCCGGAAGACAGCCAGGTAACATCCTTCAAATGCTCGTAGAACTGCCAACTGCCGGAAATAGCATAGTAGTTGTAAGCGTTGGCGCTGACGGGAAGGGTGGATGAGCGGTCCCGGCGGAAGCTTCCGTCAAGGCTGAGGAAATCGCGATAGGTCAGCGTAGCCCCGGCGAAATATCCGTCGACGGCCTTGGGGGTGCTGGTTTCTGCGGGTGCAGAGATCGCCCCTACCGAGTTGGAGATCGCATAGAGATTGGGGATGATCAGCCCGCCCGTTGTGGCCTGATAGATGGAAGAAATGACGTCCCTGCGCATGTTGACGCCTAAGAGCCCGTTGAATTTAAAATCCTTGTTGATATCCTTATTCACCGTTGCGATGAGGTCGTAGTTCAGCTCGCGGAACGCGGAGTTGAACCGGCTGTAACTGGGTGTACCGATGCTGGTGACGGCGACGCGTTCTTCCTGGAACTGATTGTAGGTATCCAGCGATATACGGCCCATAAGGTTAAGCCAGGATAGCACCTGATAGTTCAACTGTACATTCCCATACGTCCGGTTACGGGTATCGTTTTCGTAATTCTGGTACGCGGTGAAATAGGGGTTATTGTACGAGAAAGGCGTGAGTCCGGCCGTGGTAGTGGGATCGTTCCAGTTCCAGGTGATATTTTTATGGGCTCTGTTATAGGCCGCCTCCTGCTCTTTGTAGTCCACGTTCACCTGGCCATATTCACGAAACTGGGGCATCACGCTGCGGGTGCCGTCATAGCCGGTGGCGTTGCGACCCACCGCCGCCTCTTGTACGTAGTTGGCCGAAGCCGCGAAAGTGATCTGGTCGGTCAGCTTGTAAGTAGCCCCGAAATTGATGGTATTGCGACTGTCATTCTGGTTGGGCATATCCCCCTTTTCATTGATCCGGCTGAAACCCAGTTTAAAAGCCCCTTTTTCGTTGGCGCCATCCAGAAAAGCGCTTTCATTGTTCGTGATCGCGGTCTTGAAAAAATACTCCGGTCCGTGCTTGGGCGCTACCCAGGGAGTCGGTTTCTTGTAATTCGGGCTCAGCGGATCGAAGGCGTCCCACTGGTAGACGTTGATGGTCTTGTCGAACTTGGGACCCCAGGAACGGGGGGCATTCGTGTTGACGATGAGGTCCGGCACACCGTCGCCGGTGATATCCTTGGATATGAAACCCCCGGTAGCCAGGTTATCCGACCGGCCGGCCCCATACAGATTTTGCCTTGTGACAAAGGTGGACCGGTCGATCCGGCCGACGGTCACACCGGCGTTGGCCGTGACGTTTGCTCCGCTCCGGCCTTTCCTGGTCGTGATCATGATCACCCCGTTGGCAGCGCGCGACCCGTAGAGGGCGGTTGCCGCAGCGCCCTTCAGGACGTTGATGCTTAGAATATCGTCGGGATTGATATCCGAGGCGGCATTGCCCATATCATAACCGCCGGCGCTGCCCAGGCCGGCGTTTGAAGCGCCACTGCTGGACGCGCTTCCCGACACGAGGATGGAATTGTCCAGGGGCGCCCCATCGACGACAAACAATGCCTGGTTGTTGAAGCCAAGCGATTTTATCCCGCGGATGACCACGTTCACCGAGCCGCCAAGGGAATTGTTTTGACGTATCTCCAATCCGGAAACCTTGCCGGAAAGACCATCGGCAATATTCGAGACCCGGACCTTGTTGGCGTCATCGCCGCTGATCTGCTGGGCCGCATAGGGGAGGGTGTTCTTGGAACGACGAATGCCCATAGCCGTGACAACGACCTGGTCCAGCTCCTTATTGGCCTTGACGAGCGTTACGGTGACGGAAGTTTGCCCGGTAATGTCGACCGTTTTATCGCCATAGCCGAGCATCGTGATGATAAGCGTGCCTTTCAGGGATGATTTGATGGTAAACGTCCCATCGTCCTTTGTGACAACACCTCCTTTCGATCCTTGCAGGCGGACCGTGGCGCCTGCGACAGGATCGCCATTTTCATCCAATACTTTTCCGGGAAGATTGATTGTTTGGGCGTTCGCTTTCTGGCCGATGAGGCCTAGAGCCAACACCGCAATGAGCATAACCAGGATGCATCTCATAGCAGTTGTTTTGAAAATTTGAAGTAATACAGGTAGTCTGGCCAAATTTGCCTGATTCTCAAAACTAAGTGTTTATTGTTTTTACCCGGTACTATCCGGATATTAACATGGCTTACTAAGTTTTTTAATAGTAGGTATCCTGCGGCGATCAACGGTCGCCGCACCTCATATCAGATGTTCATGCCGGGCGGCGACGCCACCAGCCGCTTCGCAAAGGTCGCGGCATACTTGCCATACATTGTACCGAGGTTGGTATTGGGATGCCAGGATGGCGGGCTTCCGTCAGCACCTGGCTGACGTCAAGGCCGGCTACTCCGCTGGTAGCCGCCTCTATACGGCCCGGAAGGAAAACATCGGCCATAAGGATGAAGTTTAAGTAGCTTTAAGTGACAGCCGTATTACCTCCCGGAACACCGTATAAATACCCTATTGGAAGACTATAGTTTAATAAACTCCACCCTGCGATTTTGCGCCTTGGCGGTGGGTGTCGTATTGGGCGCGACAGGCTGCGTGGCGCCCTTCCCATCGGTTTGCAACCGCCCCGCATCGATACCGAATTCGCGGACCAATGCATCCTTGACGGCGGCGGCTCGCTTTTGTGAGAGCGATAGATTGGCCGCAGCGTCGCCGTCACTGTCAGTATGGCCGACAATGTTCAGTCGAAGCGTGGTATTCTCCTTCAGGACATCCGCTATATCCTTCAGCGCACCAAAAGACTCCCCTTTCACCGATGCGGAATTGACGTCGAAGAGAATGCCCGTGGTGGAGAACCGCCCTTCGGTGAGCAGCTTGCTACGGGTGTCCGGCTCGCCCACGGCGAGCCGGATATTGCCAAAAAGATAATGACCGTTCTGAAGGATATCGTCGGAAAGCCGGAACAGAACGGTATTGTAATTCTTCCCGTTCTCGAAGGCCCGGGGAATATCCCATACCTTCTCCTCGTTCATATAAACTCTCAACCGCTGCCGCTGCCGCCAGAAGGACAATTTAACCAGCCGCTTCTGAGCGTTGCCGGCGATCCAGTCGGCTTCCTCCACCTCGTTGTTCATCGTTTGCAGATCATCGGCAAACGCCTCGTACCGCGTGTTCGACAACCCGCCACGCGCCACCGGCTGGAACCAGACTGCCACCTCATTCCGGTTGACGCCCCGCCCCAGCTGGGTGAACTGTTTGGACGCATTGGGGATGACATCGAAGCTGACGCCGAAATTTCCCGAGCCATAACCGGTATTGTCACTGCACAGTAGATCCAGCTGCAGCGTGAAATTATCCGGGAGACTATTGATGAATTCCGGTAAAAAGATACCCCGTTTGGTGACCGAAAGCCATTTCCCGTCAATCCCCTGGATGCCCTGGATCTCCCCCGTGCTGTTGGTATTCCATTTGTCGGGAAAATCCCCAATAGCTCCGGTGTTGAAGTCCTCGACGACCAGGATCTTATCGCCGGGAACAAAGTCGAATTTACTATAGGTGGAAAGATCCTGCGAAGGCGAAGTTTTCGCAGAATCTTTCACCGGATCCTCCTTCGGATCCGCCTTCCCATTCTTGGGCTTCTTATTGAACAACTTGTTCAACAGCCGGTTGGAAACATTATTAGCGGCCTGCTCCGTCGCAACCGCAGCCCCGGTCTTCACGCCTTGCCCGGCTTGCTGCTTCACCACATCACCCACCGACTGGCTCCGGACAGCCAGTGTCATGTCCAGTAAAAGGACGATAAGAACGATCGGTTTCATAACATTCATTTTTCATGGAAGACGAAAATACCACCTACTTCGCCGGGATAGGGGCCGACTCCGTATCCGGCGGGCGCGGGTAAATTTCTGGCGCGGTGAAGCCGCGCCCTTTGTGTAACTTGGGGTATGGCAAAGGTCCTCCTTTCCATACTGCTTATTTCAATGGGCCTCCGCCTGGACGCCCAGTCCTTTCCCACCCTGCGCTGGTCACCGCTCACGGAGAAAGAAGGGCTCTCCTGCGATAAAGCGAACACGATCGCCCAGGATGCGGACGGCATCATCTGGATCGCCACCAGCAATGGCCTCAACCGATGGGACGGTTATGGCTTCGCCAAATATTTCTCCAGGCTGGAGGATACGGCCAGCCTGCCCGATAATGACATCGAAAAGATCTATTCCGACCGGAATGATCACCTCTGGCTGGAGACCGGGTCGGGCATCTGTTGCTTCAATACGCACACACACAAGACGATCCGGTTTCAAACCGGGACTGCCGCCCCTGTTCCCTTCAGGACCTATGACAACTCACAAGTCTGGTTCGATGAAAAAGAGGCGCCCTATGTCGTTTCGCCGATGGCAGGCCTCTTCCGGTTCACGGACGACAGACATTATATTTCGCAGGACGAAGGGGTCGCTCCGATCCTGTTTCAGGAAAACACCTTTCAACACTACGAGCATCTCGTGCGCGACTCCCATGGAATGTTATGGGCCTTTCAGCAGAACCGGCTTTTCCGTATCGACCCTGTCTCCAAGAAAGTGATCCGGACCTTTTTGTGCAAGACGCCGGCCTCCATCTATGACGTCGTTTTTGACAGCCATAACAGGGCCTGGGTCAGCACCTGGCTACACGGGGTATATCGCTTCGACCCGGCCGATGAAACCTGGGCCCGGCTCCCCGCGGCTCTCGACGGCGTGTTGGTCAAGAACGGAGTGGAATGGAGCCTGGAGGGGCGACGCTACATCGTTTTTTCTACCAACAAGGCCGATCTTCTTTTCTTTGATGAGGAGACAGATTCGGCTCACAGCTATCTTCCGGTAAACGGCGCGGAATACGGTACCCCCTTTGTAGACCGGCAGAATATCCTCTGGATACCTACCACGAAAGGGGTATACTATGTCAACTCCTATGGCCGGCTTTTCGATCTTCGGCCGGTGAATCCCTCCGGCCGCCTGACGGACTCGATCAATTGGGCGACCCCGTACAATATGCGGGAGGAAAAGAGCGGTTACTGGATCTCCTGTCGATACCGTGGCGGCCTGTACTGGTATGATCGCCAGTGGCGGCTTCGCCATTTCTGGCCTGACGTAGTCGATAGCCTGAATCCTGCCATGAATGAAGAAGTGGCTACCCTACAGGAAGCGTATGATTTCAAACAGTTGGGCGGAGAGCTGTTCATTACCACCGAATGGGGCATGCTCATCCTCCATCTGAAAAACTTTCACCGAACCCTCGTGCGCTATCCCGCCACAAAGCCCGTTATGCGTCTTCGCACGATCGTCGATGGAGGCGATGGAAAATGGTGGATCCGCAGCTTTGACCAGGGAGTATTTTTATTCGACACGGCGACCCGCCGGTTTACCCGTCACTATCTGTTGGCCAAATGTGCCGGCTGCGAGCTGCCGCAGGTGAATTTCCTGCTGAGAGATCGTCGGGGCCGGATATTTGCCACGACGACGGACGGGCTGTTCCGCTATGACGTACGAACCGACAGCTTCCTGCACCTTACGCCGCTGGGACCACCGGTGGGCAATACGTTGATCGGCATGGCGGAGGATCGCGATGGCCGGGTCTGGATCGGAAATGAGAACGGCATCAGCGCATATGACCCCGACTCCAATACCATCGTTCATACGGTTTTGGAACACAACAGCATCGGCGCCGTCTTCCGCATCAGCATCGACTCGCAGCAGAACGCCTGGTTTAGAAGTGCCGCCGGCTACTGGTGCTGGCTGCGAAAGCAGGACAAGGCTATTCCCTTCAAGTTCAGCCTGGGCCTGCCGGATAACGATGAAGGACTTTTCTATACGGCATCGGATGGAACTGTCTTTGCCGGAGGCACCGGCACGCTTATTCGCTGGCACCCGGAATGGCTGATGAACTACCACGTATCCTGCCGGACAACGCTCGTGGACGCTACCGTCAACAACACGCTGGTAGCATTCGGGACCGGACCCAGCGGAGAAAAAATGCTGCATCTGCGGCCGGACGAGAACAGCTTACGGATAGGCTTTGACGTTACCAATTACGATATCCCCGAGAACAACCTGTACTTCTATCAGTTGAAGCCGGGACAGGGTAACTGGCAGCAGCTGGAGAACGGCCGCCTGTCCTTTAACGACCTCCCGGCCGGGGAATACCAACTGCTCGTCAGAGGCGCCAACAAGCTGACCGGCGAATATACTCCCCCGGACAAGCTACTGTTCACGATCGATCCCTATTGGTATCAATCCTCCTGGTTCAGGGTGCTCGTAATAGTAACCGTCATAGTCCTCATCGCTGCGGCGGTTCGCAAACGGATCGCGGATATCCGGCGCGAATCGGCCTTCCGGGAGAAGATCGCCGACACCGAGATGCAGGCCTTACGGGCGCAGATGAATCCCCACTTCCTGTTCAACAGCCTGAACAGCATCGAAAATTTTATGATGAAAAATGAGAAATGGCTGGCAAGCGACTATCTCAACAAATTCGCCCGGCTCATCCGGATGATCCTGAGCAGCAGCCGGAACGAACTCGTGCCCTTTTCAAAAGATATGGAGGCGCTCCAGCTATACGTGGACCTCGAATTGCTTCGGTACAACCGGAAATTTGGTTATAAGACACAGATCGATCCGGCGCTGGCCGGAGGAGACTACCGCGTCCCTTCGCTGCTGATCCAGCCCTATGTAGAGAACGCCATTATCCATGGCGTAGGCCTTAGCGACAAGCCGGAACTTTATGTCCGGGTGACGGCTTTTCTCCGGGGCGAATATATCCACTATCTTATCGAGGACAACGGCATCGGCAGGGCAGGGGCCCGGGCGCATAAGGAAAGGAACCGGCCCCATCACAAAAGCATCGGCCTTACCATCACCGAAGATCGTATCCATATCTTCAGCCACCAGCACGGCAGCGAAGGACGCGTGACCATCACCGATGAGGTCAACGCAGACGGACAACCGGCAGGAACAAAGGTGGAAGTAGTGATAAAAGCCGTTTGACGGCAACGAAATAAAAAAGCACCGACACATGGAACCGATAAAGACGATCCTCATCGATGACGAACGCAGCAGTCTCGAAAATCTCGAGCAGAAGATCCGCGAGTTCTGCCCCGAGCTGAAGATCCTCGCGACGGTGGAGCAGCCGAAAGAGGCGCTCCTGCTGATCCGTCATCATAAGCCGGATGTGATCTTCCTCGATATCGAAATGCCGCACCTCAACGGCTTCCGGATGCTCGACGAGCTGGGAAATTACAGCTCGGAAATAGTCTTTACGACGGCGTATAATCACTACGCGGTCGAGGCCATCCGCATCAGCGCCTTTGATTACCTGATGAAGCCGGTTTCCATCGTCGATCTGAAAGCGACCGTGTCGCGGCTCTCCACGCAGCTGGCAAAGTCGACACAACAGCGGTTGGATGTGCTGCGTCAGTCTCTCAACAACACCGCCAATCCCGATCAGAAGATCGCCGTGCCGACCTGGGAAGGGCTCGAATTCATCCTGATCCGGAATGTGGTCCGGATCGAGTCGAGTTCCAATTACTCGCGGCTCTTCTTTGTAAATGGCGAATCCCTGCTCGTCACCAGGCAGCTGAAAGAGTTCGAGGAGATGCTGACGCCCTTCCGGTTCTGCCGGGTGCATAATATCCACCTGATCAATCTCCAGTATGTAAAGAAATATATCCGCGGCGAGGGCGGCAGCGTGATCATGGAAAATGGGGATGAGATCGATGTCAGCCGCAGAAAAAAGGATGATTTCCTCCGCCAGATATAGCGGCGTCGCGGCGCACCGGTAATGGTGCAGGTCCAACCAAAAATGGGTTCACTCCTGCCGGAAATGGAGCGGGGGTTGCCTTCACGGCAAGCAGCGGCTATTTTCGTTCGTGCAAAAACAACTGGCATGAACACTCCTAAGCTCCCGACCGCCGCTGCCTTGTTATTACTGGTAAGCAGCTCCTGCTCCAAATTAGGTCAACTTATCCCCGTGCCGCCGCCCGTGGGCGTTATTCAAAATCTCGAACAAACCCCATTCAAGACCTATACGGACAGCCTTTTTGCATTGACTTCCACCGGGACCATTCTGACCATCTCCGGGGTGGCGCTGAACGACAATAGCCTTCCGGGCAACTCCGGAGAATACATTGGCCAGGCTGAGATCGGCTATGCATTTCGCTCGTCCGTAGACGGAGCCGTCACTTCGCTGGGTGTCCTGCTGCCGACGGGTGGTTTCAAACACACGGTTACGCTATGGGATTCTGCCACCGGCCAGGTACTGGCGCAGGCCGATGTACCGACCCTCAACGGCGGCAAGTGGACTTATGTCAGCCTTGCAGTGGCGGGACAGGCGGTGCCGATTGAGGCCGGCCACGGCTATATCGTCGGCTTCAATTCCCTGGCAGCGGGCAATTCTATTGGGACATACAGCACCGGTAACAGCATCTATATCCTGGATGGGATTTACACCCTCGGCGGCGGTGGTCCCAAGATACCGATCGTCCCTTTTACAAAAGGACCGGTCACCTTCGAGAATTACTATTTCGTTGCGTATGATACACCCATCAGCAATCCGATCTTTCCACCGGCGGGTTCGAGCGCAAACTTCTCCGCCTTCGATGTCCCGGGCGTTTGCGATATCGGGTTCATCCCCGCACCATAACAGGAGGTGCGGGGAGGGGTGTCATTCGCTGCGCAATGCGGCCACCGGATTGCCCATCGCGGCCTTAAGCGCCTGAAAGCTGACGGTAAACAGCGTCAGGCCGATGGCGCCCACCGCCGTCACCCCAAAAATCCACCAGGAAAGCGGCGCATGATAAGCATAGTTACTCAGCCAGGCATGCATGATCAGCCAGGCGATGGGTACCCCCGCCAACAGCGAGATGCTCACCAGCCAGACGAATTCCCCCGACAGGAGGTTCCACAGGTTCAACACCGAAGCCCCCAACACCTTGCGGATGCCCACCTCGCGCGTCCGCTGCTCGGCGACAAAGGCAGACAGACCCAATAGTCCGAGACAGGAAATGAATATGGCCAGCACCGTCAGGAAGCCCGCCAGCCGGCTGGTCCGCTCGTCGTCGTCGAATTTCTGCGCGTAGCTTTGATCGGCGAACACATATTCAAAAGGGTCTTCCGGATCAAAACGTTTGAATATCCCCTGGATGGCTGCGAGCGCCCGGGCCATACCGGCCTGCGGCTTCAGTCGGATATCGATGGTATGGATCCTCGAAAAAGAAAGATACGAGCTGATATAGAAGATCATCGGCGCGACGCGCTGACCGGGTAGTTGCGAGATCATATCCTTTACGACCCCAATGACGGTATAGCGGCCGTTAAGGCCCCATTGCACGATCTCGCCGACGGGGTTTTTGAGCCCCATGTATTGAACGGCCGTCTCATTGATAATGATATTACCCGAATCCGTCGCCCTGTTCGGAAGAAAATCCCTCCCCTCCAGCAACTGCCAGCCGGTGACCTTCCCGAACTCCGCGGTGACCCCATTGGTGACGAACTCTTCCTGCATCCCGGGGTCCTTCCCCTTCCAGTTAAATCCCATATTGGTGGTATAGGTGTCGGTGATCTGGCTCTCCGAAGCGGCGACGCCGTCGACAACACCCGTCTCCATCAACGCCGCGGTCAACGCCTGCGAATGGGCATTCCAATCCAGGTTATGCGGTGGAATGAACAGCAACCCGGCACGATCATAGCCCACCGGCCGGTCTTTGACATACTGGATCTGCCTCAGCACAACGAGGGTAGCCACGATCAGGATGACGCTGACCGTAAACTGGACGACCACCAGGACCTTTCTGGGCAGCGCCGCAAGTCTGCCGGCCTTGAAGGTGCCTTTCAGCACCCTCACCGGCTTGAAGGAAGAAAGATACAACGCGGGATAGCTGCCGGCCAGCAAGCCGGTAAAAATGGTAAAGGCCAGCCCGGCCAACCAGAACCCGGCCGATGCATAAGGAATATGCAGTTGCTTCTCCGCCACATCATTGAAGAATGGGAGAAACAATTGCGCCAACCCTATCGCGAAAAGAAAGGAAAAAAAGGCGACGACCAGCGACTCGCTGTAGAACTGACCCACCAACTGCCCACGCATGGACCCGATCGCCTTGCGGATACCCACTTCTTTCGCCCGCTTCTCACTCCGGGCCGTACTGAGGTTCATAAAATTGATACAGGCAAGGATCAGCACGATCAACCCGATCAGGGCATATAGCCGGACATAGCTGATCCGGCCACCGACGCTGACGCCATCCTTGAATTCGGAGTAGAGATGCCAGCGGTTCATAGGATGAAGAAAGAGCTCGGGTTTGAACCGGCGGTCGCCCGGCGAATTATCCCGCTTGACGTATTTGATGGCATTGGAGGCTTGCGCCAGGTCCATGCCATCGTTCAGCTGCACATACACATTGAACCAGCTGTTGCCCCAGCTTATCTTCGTTTTCTGGTCTTCCCGGATCAGCGCAAAGGGCCGGATATATTGGGTACTCGAGAACGAGGAGTTGGCCGGGAGATCCGCATAGATTCCGGTAACCTTCGCAGGCTCCTTTGTGTCGAAGACGATCGTCTTTCCCATCGGGTCTTTATCCCCGAAAAGGCTCCTTGCCGCCGATTCGGAAAGGATCACCGAGGTGGGATCGTTCAATGACCCGTTATTGCCCCTGATCATCCGAAGAGAGAACATGTCGATCACCTCGCCATCGAGGTAGTTTCCCATGATCTTCAGCTTCTTATCGCCATAGGCGAGTAACTGCTGCCGGTCGCCGCCCGAGGTCACGATATATTTGAAATATTGACCGTAGTCCTTTCGCAACGCCGGCGCCAGTTGCAGCGCCTCCCCCCACCAGGTCTGGCGGCCACCGCTAAGGTCCTGGTTTTGCAGGACGGCGGCGATCCGGCCATGATTGCGATGCACCCGGTCAAAGGAAAGCTCATCATAGATCCAAAGCCCGATGAGGATGGCAACGGCCATGCCAATGGCCAGGCCACCGACATTGATGGCGGTGGTGAAACGGTTCCGTGCCAGACCGCGCAAGGCGACACGGAGATAGTTCTTTATCATGAGGATGCGATTTGTTTTTAATAATACTCCGGAATGAGAAAATAGTTACTCGCTGCGCAAAGCAAAAGCCGCGAAGCGGCTCACTCGCTACGCAAAGCATTTATGGGGTTAGCGACAGCCGCCTTCGCCGCCTGGAAACTGATCGTCAAAATGGCGATAACGAGCGCAGCCACGCCGGCCAGCGGGAAGATCCACCAGCTTACCGGAGTCCGGTACGCGAACTCGCGCAACCACTGCGACATGGCCCACCAGGTCACGGGTACGGCAATAAGAAAGGCCAGCCCCACCAGCAGCAGGAATTCCTTCGACACAAGGAGCAACACCGAGCCGACGGTGGCGCCCAGCACCTTGCGGATACCGATCTCCTTGGTCCGCTGTTGGGCCATATAAGCGGCAAGCCCAAAAAGCCCCAGTCCGGCGATAAGGATCGCAATGAACGTAAAACCCGTAAAGAGCCGTCCCGTCCGTTGTTCGGCGGTGTACATATGTGCGAACCGGTCGTCCAGGAAATAATAACCGAAAGGCCCCTTTGGATGGAAGCCGGCCCAGCGCTGCCGGATATCCGACAGGAAGCTGCTCATATCCGCGGTATTCACCTTTACCAGCATCCCTCCCTGGTTATTCCCCAGCAGAAGCATCAACGGAGCGATCTTTTGCTTCACGGAGAGATAGTGGAAATCCTTGAGTACGCCTACGACCCTATATTCTTTCTGGCCCGACCGAACGATGACCTTTCCGATCGGGTCGGTATTCCCCCACCCAAGGTCGGCCGCCGCCGTCTCATTGATCAGCACCCCACCCGCGGTGTCGGTCGGGAAATCCCGGGAGAAGTTTCGCCCCTTCACCACCTGCAACCCCAGCGTGGAGACATAATCGTAGTCGATATTGTAAATATTGGTATGGATCTCCCCCCGGCCATCGCCCGCGGCCGACTTGGGGTATATCTCCGTACCCCCCATCGACCCCGAACCCGGCACGCACCAGCTGAGGCTGGCATTGACGACCCGTTTGTCGCTCAGCAGCTCCTGCCGGAAAGCCTCCTGGTTTTTGTCAAGCAGTGACAGGTCCTGGATATAGACCACCTGGTTCTTGTCATAACCCAGCCGCTTATCCTGCATATAATGCAGCTGCCGGTAGACTATCAGCGTGGCCACAATGAGGGCGATCGACACGACGAATTGAAACACAACGAGGCCGCTGCGCAAAAGGCTGCGACGCCCGCCGGGTAGCGTACCTTTTAGGACCTTTATCGGCTCGAACGATGACAGGAAAAAGGCCGGGTAGATACCTGCCGCCGCACCGACAAGCAGGATCAGCACGATAGCGGCAACGAGGGCAGGAACGTTGAAGAATACCAGATAGCTAAAATGCTTCCCCGACACCTGGTTGAACCAGGGCAGGATCAACAACGCGATTCCAACGGCGAGGATCATCGAGAAGGCCGTAAGGAGGACCGACTCGGTAAGAAACTGCGCGATCAGTTGTTTTTTCACCGAACCCATCACTTTGCGGATACCCACCTCCTTGCTCCTTGCAGCGGCGCCGGCGGTGGACAGGTTCGTGAAATTGGCACAGGCCAGCAGCAGGATGAAAAGGGCCAGCGCGCTGAATATAAGGACATAGAGCCGGCTGCCATTGGCCTCGAGTTCGTACTTGGTGTTGGAAGAAAGATGGATATCGGTGAGCGGCGTCAGCGAAAAGACAAAAGTCTTAACGGCTTTACGGGCTTCCGAAAGGGGAATGCCCATATCGCGGGAGATCTCGGAAACACAGTATTTCTCCACCAGCTCCGGGAACCGCGCCTGCAATTTTTCAGGATTGGCGTCCGGGCGGAGCCGGAGATAGGTATAGAATCCGATATTGGTCCAACTGTGGTAGGTGAAATGCTTCGTCGCCCAGCTGAGAAAGGCCTCGAAATGGAAATGCGCATCGTCGGGTATCTTATCGATGACCCCGGTGATGGTGCAGACTCCGTAGTTGGACAGGGTGACCGTCTTGCCCAGCGCCGGAGCCGTGCCGAAGTATTTGGTGGCAAACGCTTTGGTGATCACGAGGCTGTTGGGCCGGACGAGGGCCGTATGAACATCGCCTTCGAGGAAGGGAAGGGTGAAGACCTCGAAGAAATTGCTGTCGACATAGACAAGGTCGGGTTCCTTGAACTGCCGGGTGCCGGACTGGATGTAGGTGTCACCGAGATGACCAAGCCGGGTAAAGGTCTCGATCTCCGGGAAGGCAGCCGCCATCCCCGGGCCGACTGCGATATCCACCATGGGGTAGTCGGACTGCGTGGTGCCGCCGACACCCAGGTTCACCCGGTAGATGTCCTTCGACCGGTGAGCATAGCGGTCATACGAACCCTCGTCCCTCACCCAGGCGGCGATAAGCAGGCAGGCGGCGAGTCCTACGGAAAGCCCGAGGATGTTAATGGCCGCAAAGACGGTGTTCCGCCGGAGATTGCGGAGCGCAAGCTTGATATAGTTTTTTAGCATGGCAAATGATTTGCATAGTGAAGGTACCAATTACATGGGACGCAGGAACCCGGGTTAATGTTGCATTAAGCCTCTAAAAAGGCCGAACCGGCCGGGGTCCGGTCCGGAAATTTCGGTAACTTACCCAAAACACTTTTTTATGTCAACAACAACTGAGGTCATGTCAACGACAGAGATCGCCAACCGCCTGGTCGAACTCTGCGGCAAGGGCGAGTTCGAAACCGCTCAAAAAGAACTGTACGCGGATGACGCGGTCAGCATCGAGCCCCATGCTTCACCGGCTTTTGAGCAGGAAACAAAAGGGTTGGCCGCCATCATCGAAAAAGGCAAGAAATGGTCCGGGATGGTGGAAGAGTATCACGGGATGAAAGTGTCACAGCCGGTAGTAGGCGGCCAGTCTTTCGCCTGCACCATGTACATGGATGTGACGATGAAAGGACAGGGACGCATGCAGATGACGGAACTGTGCGTGTACAACGTAAAGGATGGCAAGATAGTTTCCGAGCAATTCTTTATGTAAATTGATGTAAAATTTAACGATGCGGTCGCCCACGATCTTTCTGTCCTCGATTTTTTCGGTCACCATCTTACCGGCGATGCTCACCTGCATCGCCTTTTTTTGTGCCCTTTCCGGTAATGCCCAGAAGTTCGAAGGACTCGCCCAAACGCCGCCAATGGGGTGGAACAGCTGGAACAAGTTCGCCTGTGACGGTGTCAATGAGACGGTCCTGAGAGAGACCGCCGATGCGATGGCCGCCAATGGGATGCAGCAGGTGGGTTACCAGTACATCGTCATCGACGACTGCTGGCAGACCGGCCGCGACAGCGCAGGGAACATTATCGTGGACGCCTCGAAATTTCCGCATGGCATCAGGGCCCTGGCGGACTATATACATTCCAAAGGGCTGAAGTTCGGCATCTATACCTGCGCCGGGACAAAAACCTGCGCCGGCCGGCCCGCAAGCCTGGGCTATGAATTCCAGGACGCCCGCCAATACGCCGCCTGGGGCGTCGATTATCTGAAAGAGGACTGGTGCAACGTCCTGCCGAACCAGAACGCCGAGGCCTCCTATACCCTGATGCGGGACGCCCTCTACAAGGCCGGCAGACCCGTAGTCTTGAGCCTTTGCGAATGGGGCTCCCATAAACCCTGGCATTGGGCGACGAACATCGGTCATCTCTGGCGCAGCTGCGGCGATATCGGCAACAACTGGAGCTATCAGGAAGCAGGCGACGGCGGTATCTACGGCGGCAGCGTGATATCCAATCTCGATCTACAACGCGGGTTGGAGCAATATGCCGGGCCGGGTCACTGGAACGACCCCGATATGCTGGAGGTAGGCAACGGCGTGCTAAGCCCCGATGAAGAACGCTCTCACTTTACGCTGTGGTGCATGCTCGCCGCGCCGCTGATGGCAGGGAATGATCTCCGTACCATGTCCGCTGCGACAAAGGCGATCCTCACCAACAAGGACGTGATCGCCATCGATCAGGACCCGCTTGGAAAGCAAGGATACGATGTGTATTATAGGGACGATCTCGAAGTTTTCGTAAAACCCTTGCAGCATGGTGATACTGCCGTCTGCCTGTTCAATCGCGGCGATGAGCCAAAAAAGGTTGACCTTCCCTGGAGCACCTTCCATATCGGCAGCGGCAGGACCATCCGCGATGTCTGGAGGGGACAGGCGCAGGGCACCACCTCCTCGTCATTCCGGGGCGAGATCGCAAAGCATGCGGTGATCCTGTTACGGCTTTCAAAATGATTATTTTATTGACGTGATTGCCGTCCCTCCATACTTCCCCTCCGTCTTAATAACACATACCGTTTGGATAATCGATAAAATTACCTTGTCCGCTCACTTCGGTCTCGCTTAAATTGGCCTGCTCCGCCTGCTGCTGCGGCAGCAGCATTCGCATGTCGATGGAAAAGACGCCACCGGTGCGCCCCGCTTTGCGGGGAGTATGATTAGCCCAATTTTCCAACCATATCCTCCGGCCGCACCCACTCATCGAATTGCTCGGGCGTCAGATAGCCCAGCCTGACAGCCATCTCCTTCAGTGTCGTACCCTCCTTATGCGCCTTCTGCGCTATCTCCGCGGCCTTATAGTAGCCGATCTTCGTGTTGAGCGCGGTGACGAGCATCAGCGAATTGTCGACATGTTTTTTGATATTGGCTTCGATGGGCTCGATGCCTTTGGCGCAGTGGTCATTGAAGCTGTTGCAGCCGTCGCCGATAAGCCGGGCGCTGTGCAGGAAGTTATAGATCATCACCGGCTTGAAGACATTCAGCTCGAAATGACCCGTGGCCCCGCCGATATTAATGGCGACATCGTTGCCGAGCACCTGCGCGGCGATCATCGTCAGAGCCTCACACTGCGTAGGATTGACCTTGCCGGGCATGATGGACGAACCGGGCTCATTATCCGGGATATGTAATTCGCCGATGCCGCTCCGCGGACCGGAGCTGAGCATCCGGATGTCATTGGCGATCTTCATCAGACTCACGGCGACGGTCTTCAGCGCGCCATGGGCTTCGACAATGGCGTCGTGTGCCGCCAGAGCCTCGAATTTATTGGCCGCGGTCACAAAGGGCAGGCCGGTGAGCTCGGCAATCTTTTTGGCAACATTCTCCGCATAGCCCGGAGGGGTATTTATCCCCGTCCCCACAGCGGTACCGCCAAGGGCAAGCTCCGAAAGGTGCGCCAGCGTATTCTTTATCGCCCGGACTCCATGGTCCAACTGCGAGACATATCCGCTCAGCTCCTGACCTACCGTGAGGGGCGTAGCATCCATAAAATGCGTACGGCCGATCTTTACCACCTTCATGTATTTCTTACTCTTTTCGGCCAGCGTGTTACGCAAGGCCTCGATACCCGGGATTGTCGTCTCCAGCAGGATCTTATAGGCCGCAATATGCATGGCCGTCGGAAAAGTATCATTGGAAGACTGAGACTTGTTGACATCGTCATTCGGCGCAAGGAACTTCTCTTTGTCGGTAAGCTTCCCACCGTTGATCACATGCCCACGATAGGCGATGACCTCGTTGACATTCATATTGCTCTGCGTGCCGCTGCCTGTCTGCCAGACGACAAGGGGGAACCAGGCGTCGAGACTGCCGCTGAGGATCTCATCGCAAACCTTGCCGATGAGATCGGCCTTATCCTTGGGCAATACACCCGCTTCAAGATTAGTCAACGCCGCTGCCTTCTTCAAATAGGCAAAGGCGCGAATGATCTCCTTCGGCATTTTGTTGATATCCTGGGCGATGGGGAAGTTGAGCACACTACGCTGGGTCTGAGCCCCGTAATAGGCATCGATGGGGACCTGTACTTCGCCCATCGTATCTTTTTCGATCCTGTATTCCATAATCCTGTTTTTTGCGGACCCAAAGGTAGGGCTCCCGGGGCGGAAATTTACAAGCGGTTTGGGTTAAATGACCAAAAATCCCGTCATTTGTTATATGACATTAACCAAATTCTCCTTTTTACTTCTGGCAGGCCTCCTGTCTGCCTATACGGCGGTCCACGCCCAGGACACCAACCCGAAATACGAATGGAAAGAAGGCAGTTCCGGTGGCTACACCTATAAGTATGTCACCAACGATCCGTTGCAGACCCGGTTGTACACCCTGCCCAACGGACTGACCGTACTGTTGAGCCCCAACCATAAGGAGCCCCGCGTAGCGGTTCGTATCGCGGTGCGGGCAGGCAGCAACACCGATCCGCGCGATCATACAGGGCTGGCCCACTACCTCGAACACCTGCTGTTCAAAGGGACGGAACAGTACGGTTCCCTGGACTGGAACAAGGAAAAGCCCTATCTGGACCAGATCGACGGCCTGTATGAGCAATACAATTCCACAAAGGATCCCGCGGCGCGAAAGAAGATCTATCACCGCATCGACAGCGTCTCGGGCGTGGCCTCTCACTATGCCATCGCCAACGAATACGACAAATTGATGGCCGACATCGGCTCCCAGGGCAGTAACGCCCATACCTGGGTGGAGGAAACGGTGTATGAAGAGGATATTCCCTCCAATGCCATGGATAAATTCCTGGTTATCCAGGGCGAACGGTTCCGCGATCCTATCTTCCGGCTTTTCCATACCGAACTGGAAGCAGTGTACGAAGAAAAGAACCGGACCCTGGACAACGACGGATCAAAAATGCTGGAAGCGACCCAACGCTATCTCTTCCCGACCCATAACTACGGCCAGCAAACGACCATCGGAACCATCGAACATCTCAAAAACCCTTCCCTGAAGGCGATCCGGAATTATTATCACGCATACTACGTCCCCAACAATATGGCGGTGATCATGTCCGGAGATTTCGAATTTGACGACCTTATAAAAAACATCGACAAGGCCTTTGCCTACATGCAGTCCAAACCGGTGCAGCTGTACAACCCGGCGCCGGAGCGCGATCTCACGGCTCCTGTCGTTAAAGATATCCTTGGGCCCAGCGCCGAGAATATGCGGATCGCCTATCGGACCCCCGCCGTCGATACCCATGACGCCTTCGTACTCGATCTTATTTCAAGTATTTTTTCCAACGGCAAGGCCGGCCTGCTCGACCTTAACCTTAACAAACAGCAACGGGTGCAGGGATCCAACTGCGGCCTCCAGCAATACAAAGACTATGGAATGCTGATCTTCAACGGTACGCCCAAACAGGGCCAGACGCTGGAGCAGGTGAAGGACCTGTTGATGCAACAGATAGAGAAACTGAAGAAAGGCGATTTTGACGAGAGCCTGGTCAAGGCCATCGTCGCCAACGGCAAATTGGCGGAACTGGAAGGATACCAGAAGAACGAAGCCCGGGTCGGCGCCCTCCTATCCAGCTTTATCCAAACCCGCGCGGCAAAATGGGACCTCGAAGTAGGCGAGCTCGATGCGGAAGCAAAAGTGACAAAGCAGGAAGTGGTCCGGGTGGCCAACAAATACATGGGCAACAACTACGTCCTGTTGTACAAACGGAAGGGTGAGGATAAAAGCATTGTAAAGGTGGACAAACCGCCCATCACCCCCGTAGAGACGAATAAGGACAAGAAGTCGGCCTTCCTGACGAAGCTGGAAGCGATGCCAATGAGCTCTGTAGCTCCCCAGTGGCTCGATTTTCAAACGGGTATCGGTCATGGCAAGGCGGGCATCGCAGATGTCCTTTACGTGCCCAACAAGGATAACGATCTGTTCCATCTCTATTATCGCCTCGAGATGGGCAATTTCAACAACCGTCTCCTGCCACTGGCCGCACAGTACCTGCAATACCTGGGTACGACCCTGCATCCGACGGCGGAGATCAGCAAGGCCTTTTATGACATCGCCTGTAATTTCAGCGTCAACACGACCAATGACGTGACCACTATTACCGTGACAGGCCTGCAGGAGAACTTCGGTAAGGCGGTGACCCTGTTCGAAGACGTACTGCACAACTGTCTGCCCGATACGGCGGCGCTGGCCGCCTTGAAAGACCGGCTGTTAAAGGCCAGGGCCAACAACAAGCTGAACAAGAATGCGATCATGCAGGGATTGATCAGCTATGCCCGGTATGGCGCAAACAATCCGTTCAATACCGTCCTCAGCTCGGAGGACATCGCCGACATCAAGGCGGAAGACCTCACCAACATCCTGCACGGACTGTTCAACTATCCGCATACCATTATTTATTATGGTCCGCTGAGCCAGGATGCGTTCATCACCCAGATCACCAACCTGCATCCCCTGCCCACGGCCTGGACACCCATTCCCGAGAAAAAGAAATTCCCGTTCGCCGTGCAGTCGGCCAACCAGGTGCTGTTCACGAATTACGATATGGTGCAAAGCGAGATCTGCTGGATCCACAATTCAGAACCTTATGATGTCAATAAAGAACCCATCGTTGACGTGTTTGACAACTATTTCGGCGGCGGGATGGGCTCGGTCGTCTTCCAGACCCTGCGGGAGTCGAAGGCCCTGGCCTATGCCACCTTCGCCACCTATGGTACCCCTGCGAAGAAGGAAGATCCCTTTTATATCCTGGCGTATATCGGCTGCCAGGCAGATAAGATGAACGAGGCCGTCGGTGGGATGAACGCCCTCCTGAACGATCTCCCCACCTCGGAACAGGGCTTCGAACTGGCGCGTTCCAGCGAGAAGAAGGATATCGAGACCCAACGGTTTACCGAAGACGGCATCGTCTTCGCCTATCTCGAGGCCAAACAGAAAGGCCTGGACTACGATCAGCGGAAGAGCGAGTATGAAAGCCTCGATAAGATGACGATGGGTGATGTAAAACAGTTCCACGAAAAGGAAGTGGCAGGCAAGGCCTATACGTACTGCGTCGTGGCAAGCGATAAGAAGATAAAGACGGAAGACCTGCAAAAGGTCGGCACAGTGAAAGTGCTAAGTCTTGACCAGATATTCGGGTACTAAAAAAGAAGCCCGGCCAATCGGCCGGGCTTCTTTTTTTATAGGGCAATTATGGAACGTATTCAAAGATGGCGCCGGTATTGTTCCAGACCAGCGTGTGACCATTGAAGAAGGTCGCATAATCCAGCATCGGGGTAGTTATGGAATTAGGGACTGTGGAGATCTTCGTCCAGCTGTTGCTGGCCGGGTCATATGAGAAGAGCGTCCGGATATTATCGTCATAGAAATAGGCGGTATTGCCTTTTGTCCAGGTGGAAAACCGTTGGCCGGAGCTGATCGAAAGGGGCTCGGGGATCGAGGCGATGGCTGTAAGGGTAGTCGACGGCGGATTCAACCCAAAGATTACATTCCCGATGCTCGGATCGTCGATAGCAGTTGCGTTGCCGCCGCCGATATACACAGTGTTCCCGACGACAACGCTGGCTGCCGGGCCATCCTTTACATTCAAAGGACCGAGCGCCGTCCACGTACCGGGATCGGACGATCCGGTAGTGGAGAATTGATAGAGGAGATTATTGCCGGCAGGGGAGAACACTCCTGATTGAATATAGCCGGTTCCACCCACGGCGAACCCGGACCCGTTGAGCATACTTTCCGGCAATGAAGTAAGCTGGCGCCAGGCTGCGGGGCTGTTGCCCTGTGTCATATCGTATTCATAGAAGGACCGCGCAGTTGCATCATAGCCGCCTCCGACATAGAGCTTATTGTTGATGATAAACCAGACCGGGTCTTGAACCACCTGCACACTGGCTGGAATGGTAATGGCGGAGACCCATTGGTAATTCGTTGTATCCAATCGGTAAATAGTTCGATCGCCGGTGCTCCCCCAACCGAAATACAAATTACCCCCGTAAGGGTATACGACGGACGGTTGGTTGTTAGTGCTGAAGCCGGGTGAATTGTCCGACAGCTTTTTCCAGTCGCTTAAGACCGTAAATTGCTGCGTCGAGACAGGTGGAGGAAGAACGCCCGGGATATTTACGAACAAATAGCCGCCCGTCGCATCGGCAGGAAGCGTGCAGACGATTTGTGCGGCGCTATGGCTTATGATAGTGGCGGCAGAACTGTTATTCATTGTGACCGTGAAAATAGGCGGGAAATATCCATTGAGGGTAATTGTGGTGCCCGCCTTGCCACTAAGCGGAAAAAAATTCAAAATGGCATAAAAGGGTTTTTGTGTGACATTGATCGTAACGGCGGAAGCGCTTGTGTTGTTCACCGGAGTCAGGGTCACCGTACCGCTTTGAGCGGCGCCGGTACGGTTCGTATCGGCGCTTATCTTCAACCGATAGGTTCCTGCCGCTTGAGTTGTGTCGAGACGGATCCAGGATGCGGATGTTGCTGCTTTCCAGACCAGACCGGTATTTACCGTGACTGTGTCGGTAGTCGGCGTGCCGTCCAGGGTTATACTCGCGCCGCTGACCTGCAGACTGCCTTTCTGCCCCAGCGTGATCGTCTGCGAGGGAAGGTTGGCATTGCCGGTTGCCTCCAAAGTAAACGTTATAGGCTGGGTGACATTAGTATTGCTGCCCGTAATCGTGACCCTGATGATCGCGCTGTTGTTACCCGAGGTCTGGCTGAGCTGCAACCAGCCCGTCGCCGCTGCCGGGGAAACGGTGAGCTTCCAGGACACATTGGATGTGATGCTGAAGGTATCCACCGCCCCGACCGTGCTGTCAAGCAGAAGGTCGGTGGTGGAAAGGGTTAGCGAAGGCTTGAATTCGTTCTTGTGACAGGAGGACAGGAAATGGCCAAGGGCAAGGCAGAATAAAGCAAAGAGGGTTGCGCGCGGTTTCATAATTATTTTTTGAATTGGGGTCTCGGGAATTCCGCGCAATATAGAGGGAAACTTTTCAAAATAAAAGGTACCTGCCGGAACGCTGATAGGAGATATCGGATCCTCGTGACACGGTTACCATCAAATCTTACACGACTATCATCCAATCTACACGAAAATAGCCTGATTTCGCAGTTCGCATTTTTTTGCCATATTTGAAATTTTTTTTCGAAAAAGAGTGATTTTGGGGACCTTCCGGCGAATAATTGGGTATGAACCCGAACGATCTACTGCAACGCATACAGGATAACAAGGGGATCCTCTATAAGATCAGCAATTCCTATTGCCGGACCTCCGGTGACCGGGAAGACCTGATGCAGGAGATGGTATATCAGCTATGGCGATCGGGGCAACGATTTGACGAAACCCAAAAATTCTCTACGTGGATGTACCGGATTGCATTGAATGTGGCGATCTCCTTTTATCGGAAGGCCAACCGAAGCGGCGTTACCGTTGCCCTGGACGCAGAGGCGCATTTTGCCGATGAACCGGCAAACGAGGTGCTGGAGGAAAGGATCGAGGTCTTGCAACGATTTGTCCGCGAGCTCAACGAATTGGACAAGGCCCTGATTATCCTCTACCTGGAAGAACGACCCTATAAGGAGATCGCGGAGATCCTGGGAATTTCGGAGACGAACGTGGCCACGAAGCTAAGCCGGATAAAGGGCCGTTTGAAACAAGAATTCAAAACAATTAACGCTTGAATGTATGAGTACGGATGAATTTCAGCAATTGTGGAAGGCGTATGACGCCAAATTGGAGCGATCGATGGAGCTGAACCAACGGCTGATGACGGAGCTGGGCACACAAAAAGTGCACCGGGCCTTCAACTGGCAGATCGCTTTTAAGTTTATGATGATCGCACTGGGGATCGGTTGGAATGTCGTCGTCGGGACCTTGATGTGGAAGTTTCGGACCGAGCCGGTATTCGTCGCTTCCGCGATAGTGGTGCTGTGCTGTACGGGATATTCCGTCGGCGGGTACATCGTGCAGCTGTTGATTATCCTCCAGATCCGGATGAGCGACAGTATCCTGGGGACGCAGAAGCAACTGGCGTACCTGGAAGCGACGATCGTTCAGACCCTGCGTGTGGGCTTTTTGCAGACTCCCGTGTACACCTTTTTCTTTGTGACAAAGCAGCAACTGGCTACTGCCGGCCTGGGATTTTGGGTGACGCAGGCGATCGTTACCGGCGCGGCGGTGGTGGTGACCATCTGGGTCTACCGGACCGTGACGGTGCACAACGCCGGAAAAAAAGGTTGGGTCAAACAGATGGTTGATAACGAAGGCGGCAAGACGATCGCTCGCGCCCGGGCCTTCATCCGCGAGGCAAAAGAATGGGGGAAAGAGGTCTGACCGGTGGACCGCATCAGAAAAAAGAAGCCTGCTCTTCGAGTCGGCTTCTCTCTTTTTGGTAGTTTTGTACTATAAAACCCTTATTATATGAACCAGGAACAAGAAGCGAGGATTGTTCAGCTATTTGAGCATGTCCTCGATAGAAAGATCGAGTCCCTCAAGACCGGTCTGGAGAACAGCATGGATCGAAAGATTGGATCGCTGAGAACCGAAATGAACACGCGGTTCGACCGGATCGAAAAAAGGATGGGTGTTTTGGAATCCAGGATGGACACCATGGAAAAGCGGATGGATGCCATGGAAAAGAGGATGTACATCCTCGAAAGACGGGTTGACATTCTTGAAAGAAAGATGGAAGCCCGATTCACCGCGATCGAAAAACGATTGACCGTGATCGACATGCGCCTCGATCTGATCGAACGGCGCCTGGGCAACATCGAGCCCTGGATCCCGATCGACAGCAGCTACCTGCGCTACTCGGCAGCCATCTGATGCACCTTGAAGCCTGCGCCTTGCACAACCCAATAAATAAATGCCTGAGCAATCAGGCATTTTTATTTCAATAAAGTCTGCAAGGCGCAAAGCAAAGGCTCAAGCCCGCGAAGCAGCTCATTTCCCCGTAAACACCGCCTTCCGCTTCTCCAAAAAAGCCTTCGCCCCCTCCTTCATATCCTCCGTCCCAAAGCATTCCCCAAAAGCCTCCTGCTCGCGCTGAAAGCCATTACGCACCGCGCCGCCTTCCTCAACCCGCGTTTCACCCCCAAAAGCATCCGCCTCCCAAACAGCGGCCGATCCGAAAAAGGCGCCATCGCCGGCGGCGATGTTCACACACTCAATGATACGGGCCACGGCCAAGGGTCCTTTTTCGTTGATAATAGAAAGCAACTCCCGGGTCCTGGTGAGCAGCTCGTTCTGTTCTTCAACGATATAGTTAACCAATCCCATGACATGCGCTTCCGTCGCCTCCACCAACCGGGCCGAAAGCATGATCTCGATGGCGCGGCCGCGACCGATCAATTGTGTAAGCCGCTGCGTACCGCCATAACCCGGGATGAGTCCAAGATTGACCTCGGGCTGACCAAACTTCGCATTGGTGGAACAAAGCCGGAAATGACAGGCCATGGCCAACTCCAGTCCGCCGCCAAGGGCAAACCCGTTGATCGCAGCAGCGATGGGCTTGGGGCAGGAGGCAATGCGGAAGAAAAGATCGTGACCCTTCGCCGAAAGGGCCTGGCCCTGCTCACGCGTGAGACCCAGGAATTCGGAGATATCGGCGCCGGCAACAAAGGCCTTCGTTCCCGCGCCGGTGATGATGGCGCTGCGGATCTCCTCATTTTCATAGATCTCGTCGACGGCTTCGGACAACTCGGACATCACATCCTTATTGAGTGCATTCAGCTTGTCCGGGCGGTTGATCGTAACCGTGAAGATACTGTCGGTGAGATCGGTGTGTAAGGTTTTATACATAAAATGGTATTTTTTTTTAGGCTTTGAGCAGACCTAGCGTATGACCGATCCGCCGGATGGTCTCTTCCTTCCCGAGCATCACGGCAATGTCAAAGACATGAGGACCGAACTTACCCCCAACGAGCATGATCCGCAACGGCATCAGCAGCTCGCCGGGTTTGATACCCGCCGCTGCGGCCATCTCCTTGAACTGGGCCTCCAGCGCATGCGGATCGGTCAGCTCGCCGCCAACCTGCAGCTGCCGGATATATTCGGCAAAGAAGAGGTCTTTGGCGGCATTCCATTTGGGTCTGACGGCGTCAAGATCCATCGTCGCCGGGAGCTGGAAGAAGAAACCGGCCTGGCCGACGAAATCGGGCAAAAGAGTACAACGGTCTTTGACCAGGTCGAGGATGGTTTCAAAACGATTGGGCACAGGCGTTGCGGCTCTGACCACGGACTCATAGGCTGCCAGGTCGAAGGGCGGCGGCCCGGTGATATCGGCCAAAGGATCGGCGAAGATCGGTATAATGGGCACTTCGGGCTCTCCCCCGGGGCGTTCCAGATCGGCGGGCGGGATGGTGATGCCCGCGGCGGCAAACAGCGGAGCCACCTGGTCCGAATATTCCACGGCGGAGAGCTTCTTGATCCACTCGTGGTTGAACCATTTGGCTTTCTCGAAGTCGAATTTGGCGCCACCCTTGTGGACGCGGTCCAGGGAAAAGCGGTCGACCAGCTCGGTTAGTGTAAAGATCTCCTGGCCCGTTCCGTCATTCCAGCCGAGAAGCGCGAGGAGATTGACAAAGGCCTGGGGTAAAAATCCCGTTTCCCTGAACCCGGTGGCCGGCTCGCCGGAGCGGGGGTCGGTCCAGTTCATGGCAAAGACAGGGAATCCCAGCCGGTCGCCATCCCGCTTGCTGAGCTTCCCATTGCCGTCGGGCTTCAGGATCAACGGGAAATGCGCCCAGTGCGGCATCTTATCTTCGCCGAAAAGATAGCGCCACAGAAGGATATGAACAGGGGCGCTGGGCAGCCACTCCTCGCCCCGGAAGGCATGGGTGATGTTCATCCCGTGATCGTCCACAACGACAGCCAGGTGGTACGTAGGCATGCCATCGGCTTTTAGCAGTACCTTGTCGTCGACACCGGTCGTGGAGAATCGCACCTCGCCCCGGATCATATCCGTAAAATGAACCTCCTGGTCCGGCTCCAGCCGGATGCGGATGACATACGGGGTGCCGGCGGCCAGTAACCGCTGGGTCTCCGCTGGGTCGAGCGAGAGGGAATTGCGCATCTTCTTGCGCAGGGTATGGTTGTACTGGGGTGAAGGATTGTCCGCACTCTTGTACTTTTCCCGCATCGCCTCAAGCTCCTCCGGGGTGTCGAAGGCATAATAGGCATGCCCCTGATCGACCAGTTGGCGGGCATATTTGTCGTAGAGGCCAAGGGCCTTGCGCTCGCTTTGGCGATAGGGGCCGTGGGGGCCGCCCTTATGAGGACCTTCGTCGGGCTCGAGGCCGCACCATTTGAGGCTGTCGATAATATATTCCTCTGCGCCGGGTACATACCGGCCCTGATCCGTATCTTCAATGCGGAGGATGAAATCGCCTCCATGACGGCGGGCGAACAGATAGTTGTAAAGAACCGTCCGGACCCCGCCGAGGTGTAGTCCACCGGTGGGGCTTGGCGCAAACCGTACTCTGACTTTTTTGCTCATAGAGTGCAAAGGTACATTGTTTAAAAAAAAATCGCCGATTGTGAAATTTCTCTTGACCTTTTGCCTTTTTTTCCTCGTCGGGGCAGCCTCCGCCCAGCTTACCTACGAAACGTTATTCGTGGACTATGACAGCGCCTGGCAGTTCAAGCACCTAAAGATCATCCCTATCCGGCGCAAGGCGGGGGCGGGGATGATGGATCGGAATGCCGATATCGTGCCACTCAACCAGGCCATGAAAAAGGGTCTGGTAACGGTGACCGAACGCGGGACAACCTCCTTCGAGAATGTCCACTGGCTGCGATTCAATACCCATGGCAAGAGCTCTATTTATATTTCGGGTGGCGAGATCGTCGCGGGTGGCCGCCAGGACCGGATGATCATCCGCGACACCATCCTGCGGCCGATGGAAAAGGACCAATATGTTCCCGTGATGTGCGTCGAGGAGGAGCGCTGGAGCAACAAAGAAAAGAAGTTCACGTATGGGAATTTCGCCAACCCGCACCTGCGCAAGGTGCTCGACTCGACAGGGAACCAGGTGTCCATCTGGCGGGAGGTAGACCGGCAGCTGCTGGCAGGGGCGTTCAAGAACAAAACCCTCGCCTATCTTTCCCGTTATGAGGACAAAAAATACCTCGCCGCACATGATGAATACTTCCGCTATTTCATGGACAAATTCGCGAAGACGGATAGCAATGTGGTAGGGTTTGTCGCCATTACCGGGGACAAGATCATCGGCACGGATATCTTCGATGGGACGGACCTTTTCTACCAACAGCTGGACCCACTGCTCCACGGATATATCGATGATGTGATGGCTTCGGGTTTGCCCGTGACGCTAAAGGATCCGCCGTTGAAGCGGTATATGGATCACCTGCTCAAGGATGAAGAGAGCCAGCAAGAGTTCGTAAAGGACAAAGGGAAGATCTTCCGGCAGGATGGGCGCGTCATCCATGTGAATACCTTCACGAAGGAGACCCCGGTACCCTGAGGCGGGTCCCCTAAAATCCACTATATTGTCGTATGTTTTATCTCGTACGTTCGCCCTGGTGGCTGAAGAAATTCTATTCGAAGCTTGTCTGGAATATCCCGGTGAACGAACGGGTCCTCTATCTGACCTTTGACGACGGCCCGCATCCCGTGGTCACACCCTTCGTACTCGATCAGTTGAAGGAATACGGCGCCACCGCCACTTTCTTTTGCATCGGGAAGAACGTACAGGAATATCCGCAGATCTATCGCAGGGTATTGATGGAAGGACATCGGGTCGGGAACCACACGCAGAATCATCTCAACGGCTGGAGATCGGACGATCGGAAATATGTCGACGATATCCGTGAGGCAGCGAAGCAGATCGACTCCGGTTTGTTTCGCCCCCCATATGGCCGCATCAGCCCCTTCCAGTCCGATCTGCTCCGCAAGCCACCGTTCAACTACAAGATCATCATGTGGGAAGTGCTAAGCGCCGACTTCGATCGGGCAGTGGATGGAGACCGATGTATGCGCAATGTGATCCGCCATGCGCGGCCGGGTTCGATCGTCGTATTTCACGACAGCGAGAAAGCCTGGGATCGGTTGCGCATAGCGCTGCCGAAAGTGCTGGAGCATTTTTACAAAAAGGGATATCGCTTTGAAGGGATACCGCCATCCTGAGGCGGCCGGATTCCCGTACTGGGAAAATGGGGCAGGGGAATGGTTTTTGCTAAAATAAAATTGGGCCTGGGTAGACACCCTGGCCCGTTTTTAATCCGTACCCTATGAAAACTGGTTTAAAGGTAAATCTTTTTTTGAACTGTGCAAAGATATTTAGTCAGTCTGACCTGACGAATCTTCTGGATTACGGCCTTTTACCACCCATTTCATTCCCTTCTCACGCCGCCGATTTATTGCCGCCCACCCGCGTCCACTCCATGTTTCCGCGGAATGCGAGCCTTTTGGCAAAGGCGCTTTCATAAAATGAGCATCGTCGAAATCATGGGTTTTGGGGATATTTGTACTCAATTTGGAAAGCAATTGTCATGGTACTGATCGACACCCATTGTCACTTATATAGCAAGGAATTTGAGCGGGACATTGAGGAGGTTATACAACGCGCTGAGAAAGAAGGTGTTAATAAATTTTTTCTTCCGGCGATCGACCGCCATTGCCAGGAAGCCCTATTGTCGCTGGAGGCCCGCTACCCCGGCAAATGCATTGGGATGACCGGCTTGCACCCTTGTCATGTAAAGGCGGACTGGGAGACGGAGCTGGCGTTCGTGGAGGCCGGGCTGGCCCGCCGGCCCTGGGTCGCCGTAGGGGAGATCGGGCTGGATTTTTATTGGGATCGGACTTTCGAAAAAGAGCAATATACCGCCTTCCACCGCCAGATAGAATGGGCCCTAAGCCATCGCATCCCGATCGTCATTCATTCCCGGGAGTCCATGAAAGAAAGCATCGGTGTGGTCCGCGAGCATCAAAAAGGCGCTCTGCGCGGCATCTTCCATTGCTTCAGCGGCGATGCCAATGCCGCGGCAGAGATCGTCGATCTCGGTTTCTACCTCGGCATCGGCGGCGTGCTGACCTACAAAAACTCCGGCCTTGGCGATGCTATCCGCGACATCCCATTGGAAAGGCTCGTTCTCGAAACCGACGCACCCTACCTGGCGCCCGTGCCCTTCCGCGGCAAGCGCAACGAGAGCAGCTACCTCCGGTATATCGTCGAAAAGCTGGCCGAAGTCAAGGGGTTGCCCGTTGAAGAGGTGGCCCGCGTGACAACGGAAAATGCACAAAAAATATTCGGAAACTAGGACCGGAAGCCGTACTTTTGCAGCCCTCGCGCGGGCGGCAAATCGCCCGCGATCATTCAACCGGAGAGGTGTCCGAGTGGTTGAAGGAGCACGCCTGGAAAGTGTGTATACTCGAAAGGGTATCGCGGGTTCGAATCCCGCTCTCTCCGCAAACACAAGCTCAACAGTGCCCAGCCAAAGGCTGGGCATTTTTTATTGCGCGAATGCGAGCCGGGCTTGCCCCCACATGGGACCAGCGAGCACGGCGAAGCCGCGCGCAGCTAATCCCCCCGCCTCAGTTGATCGGGATCCAGTTCCGCAAATATTCCACCAGCAATTCCGCACCGGACCCAGACGCCAACTTCCCATACGCCCCGGCAACCGCCATTCCCAATACACAGCAATGCTGAGGATCGAGCCGTAGTAACAAGCCCAGTTGATAACCGGCGCTAAACCGGATCCGCCCATTGATAACCCCGCCGATGCCGACCGGTGGCGGACCGTTCAAATTGAATTGTCCCTCCCGCGAGAACTGTACGGCATGACCGGCCTGCAAAACGATCAGGAAATCGATGCTCATCGTATTGAAAAGAGAAAGCCATCGATCCTGTGGCGTGCAATCCCGGACAACTACATCCCGCGCACCCGAATCCCGCGCCGTCAAACCCCGCGCCGCCGCAAAGGAAGCCCACTCGCTCGAAACGCGCGCCGTCGCACCCGAATCCCCGGCGCCGGGATTTCGCCCATTCAGCCTGCACCAAAGCGTATCCGCCTCATGGCCATCCAGCATCAGCGTCACCCGCCCACGGGAAGAATAATCGCCAATAATATCCAGCACCTCATCGATCCCAAAGACCGGCTTATACGCGACATCGCCAAGATGAAAGATGAATTGAAAATCCCGCTTCCCGAGAGGTTTTATCCAGGTAGAATAAAGCTTGTCCCAGGCGCCGTTGTCCACCAGCTCCGTCCAATCCGCCAGCTCGACAAGCGAACAGCGGCCGAGAATGCCGGAGGCGTCCTCTGCCGCAACACCGACCTCATCAACGATCACCCGGCGGATCCCCTTATTTCCCAGAAACTCCTCGGGGATCGCATCGGCGATTCGAATAGCCCCCGGGTGCCGAAAAGGGTTGACCATCTGATGCGCCCTGAGTTGCCGTAGATACTGCTCTACAGGAACGCTTTGCTCCTGGATAGTCCCCGCAAGCTCCCCCAGCACGGAGGTGATATCCGGCCTGATGGCTGTCCGGTACATATTGTAGGTTTAATGCGTTTCGGAATCCGGCTTTTCCACGATAATGCCCTTCTCCCCGGTGACGATCGTGATGGCATAAACAACCTCCCCGGAATCAGGTTGGCCATCCTCCCCGATCCTGTCGATCTCATCGACATGATAGGCATCCGGGTTCAGCCGGATATCCAGGTCGCCGCCATAAAGACCGCAGGACTCTGTTTCAAGGAAATTAAGGTCTTCGGTATAGCCCTTCTTTTGCAGGTCGGACAGATCTTTGCCAAGCAATTCTTTGTTTTCCATTTCGCTTTGACTTTTGTTGTGAGAAAAAAGGGGTCTGCCGCTTGCGGCAGACCCCAAATATCCTAGGCATGCTGCGTCTGCGCAGCCAACCACGCGTCAAAATTGATCGTCCCAAGTCTCGCCTTCCCTGCCGGTACCAACGAGGAAGTCGTTATCTGCGCACCGTAGTACTGCGCATGATCATTGGGCACCACCTTACGCGAATCGCCGGTAGCCTCCAGGAAACGAATGACCATCTCAGGCATCATAAAGCGTTCCGGTCCGGCGATCTCGGTCACCCCATTGACAGGCGCGGCCAGCGCAGCCTCCGCAACAAAGGTCGCCACATCGTCGGCAGCGATCGGCTGGAATTGAACATTCGAGATATGCACCACATTGCCGTCCGTAGCCTGGTCGGCAATGCCTTTGATGAATTCCAGGAATTGCGTGCTCCGGACAATGGTATAAGGCACACCGGATTGAAGGATCAGGTCTTCCTGTGCCTTCTTGGCCCGCATGTAACCGCTGTCCTGCATCAGCAGAACGCCCACAATAGACAAAGCAACATGATGTTTGACTCCGGCCTTGATCTCGGCCGCCAGCAGGTTGGCGCCCGCAGTCTTGAAGAATTCCATCACGGCTTTATCTTCGAACGAGGGAGAGTTGGCGAGATCGACGACCACGTCGGTGTTGGCCAGGGCCTCCGCCAGTCCTTCACCCGTGAGCGTGTTGATGCCGGTATTGGGAGAGGCGGCAATAACCTGATGCCCACGGCTGCGCAGCCTGGCGACAACCTTGGTTCCAATGAGGCCGGTGCCTCCGATGACAACGATTTTCATAACTTGAGATTTTTGATGTACAGGAATAAGGACCAAGCCGATGCCAAAAAAATAAATTATTGAAGATCAAAGGAAAACACCCAAAACGACAATCGGTTTTTCACGAAATAAAGTGAAAAGTCGAAAGTCCTCATCATATAAAGGGAGTCATCCGACCGGGAAGTAGTCGGCCTTGGAAATACCCAGCTTCTTCATTTTGGAATGCAGGGTATTGCCCGGGATCTGTAATATCCCGGCGGCGCCCCCGGCCCCGGAGATCTTACCGCCGCAACGTTGGAGCACTTCGATGATATAGCTGCGTTCCACCTCTTCCAGCGATCGGTTGGCCAGCTGTGCCGCACCCTGGACCTCCAGGCCCCCGCCTTTTGGGATATGCACCTCCGTTAAGGTGTCGCCAAAGGTCAGCAGGATGCTGCGTTCGATGAGGTGTTCCAATTCCCGCACGTTGCCGGGCCAGGTGTAGCTGCGAAGCTGGTGCAGCACCTTTGGAGAAATCTTTTTGATGTTCCTGCCGGAATTGCGGCTGTATTTCGCGACAAAGAAATTCGCCAGTGATTCGATGTCTTCCGGCCGGTCGCGCAAGGGTGGGAGATGGATCGGGAATACGTTCAGGCGATAGAACAGGTCCTCGCGGAACCGGCCTGCCTTTACTTCCTGGTCCAGGTTACGGTTGGTAGCGGCAATAAGCCGCACGTCGACCTTGATGGTTTGTTTGCCGCCCAGCCGCTCGATCTCCCGCTCCTGCAAAACCCGTAACAATTTTACCTGCGCCTCCGGCGGCATCTCCCCGATCTCATCGAGAAAAAGGGTACTGTGGTTGGCGAGCTCGAATTTCCCGATGCGGCGATCGATGGCGCCTGTAAAGGCGCCTTTCTCGTGACCAAACAGCTCGCTTTCAATAAGATTAGCCGGCAGCGCGGCGCAATTCACCTTCACCATCAGCTTGTCTTTTCGCGGGGAAGCGTTGTGGATGGCACGGGCGATCAATTCCTTCCCCGTGCCGGTCTCTCCCAACACCAGCACAGTGGAATTGGTGCTGGCCACCACCGACATCAGGCGGTAGACATCGGCCATCGCCGGACCGCTGCCAATGATCTCGGAGAAATTATTGATCTGTTCTTTCAGATAGCTGTTCTCGACCTCCAGCTGCTGCTTATAAGCCAGCAATTTTTCATTCGCCTGGATATTGGCGATGGCAATGGAGATCTGCGAACAGATACCCCTTACCATCAGCTTGCTCAGCCGGTCTGCCAGCAGCCAGATGGTGCCGATATTCTTGTCGCTCGCCCGTAAAGGAAGGCCGTACATGTTTTTCAACCCGGTGGTCTTCCAAAGACGCGCATAGCCATTACCGTCCTTTATCTCCTCGTCGACATTGAACACCAGCCCATCCCGGCTGGCCAGCACCCGCGAGGTGTAGGGCTCGTCGATGGTGATCCGGTTGACGGACATCTTATCATAGTTGGTCCCGGCCTGTTTGAACAGCGTCCGGTCGGACATGAAGGGGTTGAGATGGATCCCGTCGTCGTCGATGACCCGGATCATGGCGAGCTTGGTGTGCAACGTCCCATCGATGACCCGGAAGATGGCCTCCTGTAGCTCGGCCCGGGTCCGTACCTGCGTCATATCGCTGCTGAAATCCAGGAGAAATGCCTGCTCTTCCTGCTTTTTGGTCACCTGCTCGTTAGCCATGATATTGGCCATGGCCACGGAGATCTGGCTGCAAATGCCCTGCAGCAAAGAAATATTGACCTCTTCAGTACCCAACCACAAAATACCCAGATTGATCCCCGCATTGCGAAGGCGGATGCCTACCGTCGTTTTATATCCTACCCGCTTCCAATACTGCAGATAAGGGGACGAAAGACCGCGATGGATCTCCCGGTCTACATCGAACAGCACCGGGATTTCGCTGTCCAGCACCCTCTTCTGAAGCCCGTCGTTGATCGGGATGCTGGTGGTTACCAGCCGGTCCAGATCGCTTTTGTCCGGCCGGCTATTTCCCGGGTCGTAGATATATGCGCTTAGACCCGACCCATCCTCGTTGATCTTACGGATGGCATATCCCTTGAGGGCGTTGAGCTTGTTAAGGGAAGTGCGGACGGCAACGGCAAGGTCATGCTTTGTCCGGACCTTGGCGATATCGCTGCTGAAATCGAGGAGAAAGGATCTTTCCCTTTCCTGGTTGACGATCTCTTCGTTCTTGATGATATTGGCGACGCAACCCGAGAGCTGCGGCGCGATCCCCTTGATAACGCTTCTGAACTCGGGGGTACAGCTGCCGGGCTGATCGCTGTGGATATGGACAAATCCCATCGGCTTCCCTTCCCTGATCAGCCGGGTGATCAATATTTCCCGAACGCCCTCCTCATAGTTGACCCGGAGAAACACCGGACTCTGCGGCTCGTCGACGATCTCCTCAAGGCGAAACGAGACCGGGTCTTCCGAGGCAAGCGCCGCCTGTATGAATGGTTCATTGAGCGGAAAATGTGAGTGCACCAGCTGTTGATACAGCGGATGGTTCCGGATAGGGGAGTTCTCGTGGTCCAGCAGGAAGGGAGTATAGGTTTCTTCACCCGGATCGATAAGCGTGACAATGGTATGCGTAAAATAAAAGAGACTTTTGAGCCGGCGCGAGAAAAGAAAAAGGAGATCGTCCCGGTCGCGGACGCTGGATATGTCGTGGCCAAGGTCCAACAACATCTTCCTCTCCTGTTCAAGCACCGCTTTGGAAAGAATGGGTAACTCCGGTGTCGCAGATTCCGTCCTCTTCATATTGGCAAAGATAACCCCAAATGATGAGGATTGGTTCGGTTGAAATCGGAGGCCAACGGTCTATTGATTCAGGCTCAACCCGCTCCCCACCACTATATTATAGCGATCCGTCGGCGGCGATAGCTGGCGATGCGCATTGTCGGTCTTCGGTGTATCGGCATATTCCAGGTTCCAAATCTTGGCTTCCCGGTATGCATGGTAACACCAGGACCAGCCATAGCCTTCGAAGATGCCGGTACAATCCTGGAGATAGGTGGCGGCCCCGGGCGCATAGCGGGCGGTTTTGGTACAGTTTCATAGTTAAAGTTTGATTGGTCGTGATCAAACCTTAAGCCAGACCTCCACCGCCGTTTGAGCTCAGCGTTGAGCAATAAATTCCCCAGGCCCGGGGACAAACGCTCATTTTTGATGCAGGCACAAACTGTTCCCATCGGCATCCTTTATCCAGGCAAACTTCCCCCAGGGCGTCTCATCGATCTTCCCTACCGCAATCCCCTTCGCAGCAAGCGCCTTGACCTCGGCTTCGATATCGGCGGTTTCGCAAAGGATCGCATGAAAACCGGCAAGAGAGAGGGTTGTCTCGCCGCCGGGAAGCCCCATTTGTATCCAGGTGTCGCCATGGGCGCCGGGAGCCTCGACCACCACCTGGAAACCGAGACTGAGATAAAATTCTTTTGCTTTCTTCTGATCCTTGACGGGCAGCATAATGATCTCGATGGATTTCATTTTCGTAGATTTTCCACAAAACTAAAACCACCAAACGCTCCGGACTCAGGGTAACTGCGACAATCTAACCGGTTGATCGCGACACCACGGTTGCTTACATTTGTAACAGACAAGCCCCATAAAATGAAGCACGTTTCCATCCTCCCGCTTTATGACGCGACAATGACAAGCATCGATAGCGCCCACCAGATCTTTACCCGGGTGAACGACTTCATGCGCTACCAGGGCAAGCCCCCCTTTTACCAGGTGGAGATAGCCGGAACTGAAAAGACCATGGAACTGTCTAATGGCATGTATACGATCCACGTCGATAAAACCATCGACCAGGTAACGAAGACCGACGTCATCGTTCTGCCGCTGCTATGCGGAGACTTTCCAAAAGCCGTCGCCCGGAACGAGGGATACCGCGACTGGGTCGTGGATCGATATCGGCGTGGGGCGGAGATCGTCTGTCTCTGCGTCGGCTCCTTCTTCCTGGCATCCACCGGGTTGCTCAACGACCGGAAATGCGCGGTCCATTGGGCGGCAAAGAATGAATTCACGGCCCTGTTCCCGGAAGTGGTCGTCATCGACGACTCGATCATCACCGACGAACAGGGGATTTACACCTGCGGAGGCGGCTATTCCTACCTGAACCTGGTGCTATACATTCTGGAAAAACACCTGGGCCGCGATATATCCATCCTGGCTTCCAAGATGTTCGAGATCGATATCGAGCGTAAGAGCCAGAACCCTTTCGTCATCTTCATGGGGCAAAAGCGTCATGGGGATGAACAGGTGCTGAAGGCCCAGGAATTCATCGAGAACAATCCGACGGAGCTCTACTCGGTAGACGGCCTTTGCGAACGGCTGGCCGTGGGCCGGAGGACCTTTGAACGAAAGTTTAGGAAATGCACCGGCAATTCCATCGCGGAATATATCCAGCGCGTTAAGGTCGAATTTGCCAAAAAGCACCTCGAGGCTGGTCGAAAGACGGTGAATGAGATCGTCTACGAGACCGGGTATAATGACCTCGACGCGTTCAGAAAGATCTTTAAGAAATTCACCGACCTGTCCCCGGTCGACTACCGGAAAAAATACGCCGGGTAAAATTTTTCCAAAAAAATTTGCGCAGCTGAACGGTTGCGTATATATTTGTGCAGCCGATTGGCTGCATATTTAAAACCAGCCGGCGGCCATTCCATGCGCCGAGACATATTCCAAGCCATCGCCGACCCCACCCGGCGGGCGATCATCGCACTCATCGCCGTCCAGTCCATGACGCCCAACGCCATTGCCGAACATTTCGACATGACCCGTCAATCGGTTTCCAAACATATCCGCATCCTGACGGAATGCGAATTGCTGACAAAGGCCCACGAAGGGCGCGAGATCTATTATCAACTCCAAATCGAAAAAATGAAAGAGATCGACGTTTGGTTGGCTCAGTTCAGAAAGATCTGGGAAACCCGCTTCAGCCAGCTTGATAACCTATTGTCCACCATAAAAAAAGCAAAAAAATGACTCCTCACCTGCACTTTGATTTCACTGTGAACAAGGACAACAACACCATCCATGTGGAACGTGAATTTGCCGGCGACCTCGAAACCGTCTGGGACTGCTGGACCCGCCCCGAACTACTGGACCAATGGTGGGCGCCAAAACCCTACCGGACCCGAACAAAGTCGATGGACTTCCGCGAAGGCGGTACCTGGTTCTACGCGATGATCTCGCCGGAAAATGTAACGCATTGGTGCCGTGCGGACTACCAGGCCATCGACCTGCATAAAAGCTTTTCCGGCCTGGACGCCTTCTGCGATGAGATGGGGCAGATCAATACGGAGTTCCCCCGCGCACAGTGGAACAACCGGTTTAACCCCGGCGCCGGCGGCACAAAGGTCAATATCACCATTCAATATAAAACACTTGCCGATGTTGAAAAGATCATTTCTATGGGCTTTAAGGAAGGGTTTACCATGGCCCTGGAAAACCTCGATCGGTATCTGGAAGAGCGCTTCCGCCTTTGGCGGGGGGCAAAGACAAGCAACACCGCCCGGGTTTGTACCTACCTTAACTTTGACGGGAATACCGAAGAGGCCTTTCAGTTCTACCGGTCCGTCTTCCGCACCGAATTCGGCGGAAAAGGTATCCAACGTTTCGGTGACATCCCCGCGGAAACCGACCATCCTCCGGTTGCCGATGCGATAAAGAAAATGATCCTCCACATCGAGCTGCCCATCACAGGCAACCATGTCCTGATGGCAACGGATGCACCAAAGGAGATGGGCTTCACCCTGACCCAGGGTAATAATATGCACATCAGCATCGAGCCCGAGTCCCGGGAAGAGGCAAAACGTATCTTTGACGAGCTGTCTGCCGGCGGCGTCATCGAGATGCCCTTAGAGGATATGTTCTTTGGCTCGTATTTCGGTTCCTTCACGGATCGCTTTGGGATCAACTGGTTTGTCAATTATCAAACAAAACCCTGAGAAATATGAAACTCAAAACACTTACTATCCTGTACTGGATCTTCACTATCTTATTTGCGGCGCTGATGTTGTTCTCCGCCGTCGGCGGGATAAAGCCCACCGACGCCGCGATCAAAGTGATGCATGACGGGATGGGCTATCCCGTGTATTTTATCTCCTTTATAAGCATCGCCAAATTGCTCGGCTGCATCGCGATCCTTATTCCCGGCTTGGTCCGGGTCAAAGAATGGGCCTATGCAGGCTTGTTCTTCGACCTGGCCGGGGCCATTTACTCCAATATTGCGGTCGAAGATAAATTCGATCCGGCGATGCTTTCCTTGTTGATATGGGTCGCTGCAGGAGTATTGTCCTATTATTATTGGCGGCGCAGGATGGCTTGGGCCGGAGACCCCGACAGGATCGTAGCTGCCACGCCGGCGCTCGGCCAATAATGCCGATCGCAAAACGCGTCACCCCGGTCAAAATTTATCCACGTCGATGATCGCCTGCGCAAAAGCCTGTGGAGCTTCCTGCGGTACATTATGTCCAATCCCGTTGAGGATGCGATGCTCATACTTCCCGGTGAACTTTTTAGCATAGGCCTTTCCGTCCACATTGGCGCCGTCGAAATCGCTGCCGATCGTAATGGCCGGAACGGTGACCACGGGCCCGGTGGCAAGCGTCCCTTCGTGCTCATCGTACTGCGGCTCGCCGGGCGCCAGGCTAAGACGCCACCGGTAGTTATGGATCACAATGGCGACATGATCGGGGTTGTCAAAGGCCGCCGCCGTCCGTTCGTACGTGGCGTCGTCAAAATTCCATTTGGGCGACGCGAGCTTCCAGATGAGCTTGTTGAATTCATGACGATTCCGGTCATAGCCCACACGGCCGCGTTCGGTTGCGAAGTAATATTGATACCACCATCCCAACTCTGCCTTGGGGGGCAGCGGCTGCTTGTTGGCCTCGAGGTTGACGACAAGATAACCGCTGACGGAAACAATGCCCTTCACCCGGTCTGGCCAAAGCAGGGCCATGATATCCGCCCCACGGGCGCCCCAGTCAAACCCGCCGACAACGGCCTTTTTGATCGAGAGGGCATCCATCAACGCGAGCGTGTCTGCGGCAAAAGCCGACTGCTGGCCGTTGCGGATGGTATTGGCGTCGAGGAAGCGCGTAGTCCCATAGCCGCGAAGCCAGGGTACGATCACCCGGTAACCCCTCGCGGTCAGCAAGGGAACCACATCGGCATAGCTGTAAATATCATAAGGCCAGCCATGCAGCAGGATGACGACCGGACCATCGGCAGGACCCGCATCGACATAGCCCACATCCAGCGGACCGGCATTGATCTGTTTTATCGGACCGAGTGGCGTGAGCGGGGCCGGTCCCACCCGAACGGAGGAAAGGACCTCCGTAAAGCTCATTTGCGTGGAAGCGAGGCCGAGAGCGGCGGCCCCAAGGAACTTGCGGCGGCTTTGGTTGGTTTGCATGTTCTATTTGATATTTTCTTTTTTTATTGTGTGATGCTTTCTTTGGTGTAGTCGGCCGAGATCGTGACAGGCTTCCAGTTTTCCAGCTCCGCCGTCATCGTGGCGAGCTTCCTGGACGCACGTTCATAAGCGTCCGCACCGAGAAAAAGATGCAACGGCGGATCGGGTCGCTCCGCACAGTCGATAAAGATCTCCGCTGCCCTCTCCGGATCGCCCGGCTGCCGGCCATTCATAGCAAGATATCGCTCCCGGGCATTCTTCACGGCCTCATAACCTTCCAGCTTCGATTCCGTCAGCGCAAGCGAGCCTTCCGTCAGAAAGCCGGTGCGGAAGCCCGCAGGCTCGACGACGGTGACCCGGATACCAAATTCCGCCAGATCCAGCGCCAGCACCTCCGTAAAGGCCGCCAGACCTGCCTTCGTCGCGGAATAGACCGACCATCCCGGCGCACCGACAAAGCCTGCGACGGACCCGATATTGAGGATATAGCCCGAACCCTGCGCCCGGAAGACAGGCAACACCCTTTTGGTCATGACCATCGCAGCAAAGAGATTGACATCCAGGATAGCCCTGATGTCCTGGTCGCTGGTCTCCTCAAGGACGCCGGCCATCCCATAACCGGCATTGTTAACGAGCACGTCTATCCGCCCAAACGCGGCCATCGTCTCCCGGACGCTGTCTTCGATACAATCCGGGTTGCCCAGATCGAGCGCCAGCGGGAGAAAGCGGTTGCTGTCGATAAGGCCGACGGCATCTTTTAAGACAGATACGCGACGCGAGCCCGCAGCAACGCGGTAACCGCTGTCCAACAGCTTTTTTACCAGGTACAGGCCCAATCCCTGGGAAGCCCCGGTGACGAACCAGACTTTTGAGGTATCCATAGCGATTATTTTTTCAGGTGATTGAAAACTTCCGTGGTCTCTTCGATCAGCGAATTCATAAGGTGTTTGGCTTTTCTATGCTTTAGCAACGGCGCGATCTGGCCGCCCCAGAAAAGGATCATGTCCCATTTCTGACGATCGAGGGCGGCCTTACGGAGGGACGACATCAGGGTCGTTTGCAAAGGGAAGGGAAGATGGGCGGGTTCCTTGCCGCTGTGGTCCCGGCTGATCCTGCTGGTCAACCCACGGCCCAGCCGGCCGGTAAAGGCACGGGTAAGCATCGTATATTTCGCCGCGTCGGAAAAAAGCATTTCCTTATGGATCGGCAAGGCGCCGGACTCATCAGTGGCCAGGAACGCGGTACCGATCTGTGCTGCATCGGCGCCCAGGATCATTGCAGCGGCGATCCCCCGGCCGGTCGCAATGCCGCCAGCGGCAATGACCGGGATCTTCACCTTTTCACGGATCAGCTGCACCAACACAAAGGTCCCCGTAGTAGAGGCCTCAGCGGAATCCAAAAAGGAAGGCCGATGCCCGCCGGCTTCAAAGCCCGAGGCAATGATCATATCCGTTCCCGAAGCTTCCAGCGCAAGCGCTTCATCCAGCGTAGTCGCGGCGCCCACGGTCACGATGCCCTTGCTCCGGCATTCTTCGAGAACGTCCGCAGGTAAGGTGCCGAACATAAAGCTGAACACCTTGGGCCGGATATCGAGCACTACCTGCAACTGGTTGGCGAACCGCGAGGCGAACGGTGCAGGCTTCTCCGGAAAAGGGATCTCCAGCTCGTCAAAATAGGCGCCGAATCGCTCCTTTGCCTTTTTATGCTGGTCTTCGGTCGCCAACCCACCCGGGGCGTCGGTGTCCGAAACCCAGAGGTTTAGATTGTAGGGTTTGTCGGTCGCGGCCCTGATCTGCCGGTCGATGGCATAGATCTCCTCCGGAGACATCGTATAAGCCCCATAGCCCCCAAGCCCGCCGGCATTGGAAACGGTGGAGACCAGCTCAACCGAGGAGAGACCACCGCCAAACGGGCCTTGCAGGATCGGATAGTCGATGTTCAGCAACCGCGTAGCTTTCGTTTGGTACCACATGATGCAAGATGTTTATTGAATTACGTCGCTGATCATTTTGTTGACGATAAGCCATTTACCGTCGATCTTATGAAAGGACAGGAATTCATGGTAATTGAAATCGTACATTTTCACCTTCAGCTCGGCCACGGCAATGCTGTTGATGATCCGGATATCGACGATCTCGCCCTTGAAAGGCTTGCCGGAATCCCGTACGCTTTGCCGGTTCTTCACACCGTCCAGGTACTGCTCGAGATTTTTCGCATAAGGCTTTCCCTGGACGTCCCCAAAGAGCAGCGTACCGGGATGATACAACTGCCTCAACAGGTCGACATCGCCCTCATAGATACCCTTGAAGTAAATATTCTCGAGCGACTGGGCGATCGCCGTCGAATCTTTTTCCTGCGTTACCATTGTTGCTGGTGTTTGAGCTTTGCCGCCCCACCACAGGCAGGACAACAAAGCGGTGAATAAAAGGGTTCGCATATCAGTTAAGATTATGGCCGGCGCCCATGCCGCCGTCCACGTTAATAATGGCTCCGTTGATAAAATTGCTCTTCGCAACGGTGTACACCATCTCGGCGATGTCTTGCACCTCGCCGACCCTGTTGACAAGGGCAAGACCCGCCATCGAATCACTGTGCGCTCCATGCATCGGGGTTCGGATGGTACCGGGGGCGACGGTGTTCACCCGGATGTTCCGGCTGCCGAATTCGGCCGCCAGCTGAACGGTCAGCGAATGGATCGCCCCTTTGCTGGACAAGGGCGCGGACGCGGGTACACCACCCAGACCGTGATTGACCAACGGCGTGCCGATGTTGATCACGACACCGTCGCGCTGTTTCAGCATCTGCGGGATGACGGCCTGTGTAGTGAAGAATGTGCCTTTCAGATTGGTGCGGAGGAACCGATCCAGATAATCCTCATCCACTTCCAGAAAGGGCCTTGTCTCGAAGATCCCGGCGTTGTTCACCAGGACATCGGCAGACCCGAATTTTTCGACGGCGGTGGCGATCAACCGCTCGCCCGTATGCTTATGGCTGACGTCACCGGCCACCATGGCGAGATTCGGGCCCCCGCCAAGCTCCTCGTAGGTCTCTTCCAGCTTTCTCTTCGTTGCGGAATTGATGACGACATTATCGCCTTTTTCCAGAAAATATCGCGCTACTTCTTTACCGATACCGGAGGACGCTCCGGTTACGATGATCGTTTGTCTTTTCATGATCCTATTTTTTGTCGGCGGTGACCCCCTGTTCCCGAAGTACGGACACCTGCTCCCCTGCATAACCCCAGTCGTCCAGGCCGATCTCCTGGATGACGACATGGGTCAGATGCGGGTCCTTGTTCAGCACTTGGGTGATAAGGTCGGTCACGCCCTTTATCAACTGTTGTTTCTGTTCGCGGGTGACGCCCTCGCGGGTCACCTCTATTTTTACATAAGGCATAACGAAAGGTTTTAAGCGACGGCTTTTGCCGTGATGTTTACATCGAGGTCAAAATCATTGTAGATAAGCGTGTCCCCCAGGTCTTTGAAGAAATTCCCGGAACGAAACTTCATTCCGTACACGGTCCGGTCCACCACGACCTTCCCCGATGCGGTAAGCGTATCGCCGGCAACCTTTACATCTGCATCGAAGCCTACCGGCCCGGTGATGCCCTTGATCGTAAGATTCCCTTCTATATGATCACCGATCACCCCCGTGATCTCGAAGCTGGCTTCGGGATACTTTTCCGAGGCGAAGAAGTCCTCCGAGGCCAGGTGCCCGGCGAATTGTGCGTTCGTGGCAGGGTCGGTGACGTCCAGTATCTTGATGGACCGCGTGTCGATCGTAAATTGGCCGCCAGTGACGGCGCCGTTGGTGAGGGTCAGCGAACCGTTCTTAATACCGATGGTACCGTTGTGGGCGCCCGTGACTTTCCGGCCTACCCAGTCGATGTTGCTTTTTGCAGCAACAATGTTGAATTGTTCCGTTTTCATTGTTATTTGTTTTTGATGACACAAAGCTACTACGGGCAGCAGGCGGAATTGCGTGATGTAGATCACAATTCAATGGGAATGGTAAAGACGGCTCAGGGTTTCCCGGGAAACTCCCAGGTAGGCGGCAATCAGGTGTTTAGGGACAAGGCTATACAGTTGCGGGTAGAGATTCAACAATTCTTCATAGCGGGCCCTGGCGTCGTTGTTCATCAGGGACAGCAATCGCCGTTGGGCGGCCACAAAGCCCTTATTGGTACGCCACCGGAAAAAACGTTCCACGGAATGCAGCTCATCGCACAGTTTCTCCCGGTCGGTATTGGACAGGCTCAGTAGTTCCACATCGGTTATGCAGTCGACGCTGATCGTCGCCTTTGTCCGGGTATATAGGGCGTTATAGTCCGAGGTCCACCAGGTCGGCATGGCGAATTGCAGGATATGCATCTTCACGTCATCGTTGATGAAGAAAGCCTTCAGACAGCCGGAGACGACAAAGTACTCCACATCCACCTTATCGCCTTCCCGGATCACCACCTGCCCCTTTTTAAAAGAGTGCGGTTTAAAATGGGAAAAGAAATGGGCGAACTCTTCCTCCGTCAGGGAAGCCAATTTTGCGACATGCTCTTTCAGGAGTTGTTCGGCCTGCATTGGAACTCAAAAGTACAGCAAATATATTGGCTATCCCCTGTCCGTAAACGAGGAATCATTGTCGAAATCAACTGGGTTTTGATTGCGGGGATTGTACGAAATTTGCAAAAAGGCGCTGGCATGGCTTTCACCACACAATCCTTCGATCAGTTCAACCGCATCAACACCTGCGGAGCGGGGACGGCGTCACCGCCGCAGCATTTCAATGTCGTGTCAATCGAAGACCGGCTACGTAGCGGCGAGGTCTATCCCGCCTATGTCCGGCGCGACTTTTATAAGATCATGCTGTTTCAGGGCACGGGCGTCTTTCATTTCGGCGACGAGAGCATCCCGGTCGGCGGCGATACCCTGCTCTTCTTCAACCCGCGCGTCCCCTATGCCTACGGGTCGGTTCCAAAGGATATACGCGGATTCTTCTGTGTCTTCCAGCAGGGTTTCTTTACCGGTGCCCTGCGGCCCCACCTCGAAGATATCCCGTTGTTCCTTCCCGGGGCCAAACCCGTATTTTCTCTCGATGCGGAACAACTGGCCGAAGTAACAAGCCTGTTCCGGAAGATGCAGGACACCCTGAACTCGGACTATATCTATAAATACGAACTGATCCGCGCCTACGTGATCGAACTCATCTATTACGCCATGCGGCTGGCGCCATTGGTATATCGTCCCGCCGAGGTCAGCGCCACCGCGCGGATCACCACCGTATTCCTCGAACTGCTGGATCGACAGTTTCCCGTAGAGCCTTTCAGCGACCGGCCGCTCCTCCGCACGCCAAAGGATTTTGCCCATCGACTGGCGATCCATATCAATTATCTCAACCGGGCAGTGAAAAAGGAAACGGGTAAGACGACGACGGACCATATCGGAGACCGGCTCGCAGCAGAAGCCAACGCGATGCTGCAGCACAGCAATAGGACGATCGCGGAGATCGCCTACGACCTGGGGTTCCGGGATCAGGCGCATTTCAACAATTTCTTCCGCAAGCGGATGAAGACAAGTCCCTCCGCAATCCGGCAGGCCACTGTCACGGCGCCCCGAAAAAACGGTCCCGCCAGGACCGCCCAGGTTTGATTTTTACAAGGATTGGTTTGTTTCGCACAAGGAAGACCCCTGCGGTCCGGGGTAACTTTGCGGAATGAGAACAGAACAAACACCCATCGGCTCCGGGTTTGGAGCCGCTTCTACCGCCACCGACGTGATCCGGGGCATCGATCTCAGGGACAAGACGGCGGTCGTTACCGGGGGTTACGCCGGCATCGGTCTGGAAACGGTACGCGCCCTCGCGGACGCCGGCGCAACCGTGATCATCCCCGCCCGCGATAAGACAAAAGCTGCCGCCGCGATCGACCGGATCATAGCGGCAGGGCAACCGGGGCGAATGCGGGTGGAACTCGCGGATATGGATCTTATGGATCCGAAATCGGTCGATGCGTTTGCAAAAGGATTCCTCGACACAGGCAGGCCGCTTCATATCCTCATCAACAACGCCGGCATCATGGCCACCCCCTTGACCCGGGATGCCCGCGGCTGCGAATCCCAATTTGCCACAAACCATCTCGGTCATTTTCAACTGACACTCCGGCTTTGGCCCGCACTGGCCCGGGCAGGCGGCGCCCGCGTGGTGTCGGTCTCCTCCTGGGGCCATCGTTTTTCGCCCCTCGATCCCGAAGACCCGAATTTTGCACACCGGTCGTACGATCGCTGGCTGGCCTACGGTCAATCCAAGACAGCCAATATCCTCTTTGCCGTCAAACTGGACGAGATCGGCCAGGCGGCAGGAATACGCGCTTTCTCCCTGCATCCCGGCACGATAGTCGGAACCGATCTCTCGCGGCATATCTCTCTGGAAGACCTACGCAGGACAGGCGTACTCGACGAACAGGACAGACCTATACTCGATGCATCGCGGGGACTGAAGACGATCCAGCAGGGCGCCGCAACGAACGTTTGGTGCGCCACTAGTCCCAATCTCGCGGGTAGGGGCGGGGTCTATTGCGAGAACAGCGATATTTCCCCCCTGATCCCCGCGGAGAAAGAAGAGGAAATGCGAAAAGTTTCGCGGCCTTCCGAAGGACGGCCCAATGGCGTATTCGCCTATGCCGTCGATCCGGTCATGGCAAACCGGCTGTGGACACTCAGCGAGGAGCTCACCGGTGTCGCAATCACCCCGTAAATTGGACGGAAATGCCATTGCCCGGTCTGACCTTTTTCGTGTAAGTTTGTTGCATACTGATCTTATGCAAACATCCAACAAAAAGGCCGCGCTCAGCTTCATTTTCGTCACACTCCTTATCGATTGTATGGGCTGGGGCCTGATCATACCCGTAAGCCAGGAACTCGTTTCCCAACTGAAAGGGATACCCTTCAACGAGGCCAGCCCCTATGGCAGCTATTTGTTGGCAGCCTACGCGTCCATGCAATTCATTTTTTCGCCCATCATCGGAAACCTGAGCGACCGGTATGGCCGCCGGCCCGTTTTGCTGTTCGCATTGTTGGGATTCGGCTTCGACTACATCATTCAAGCGACCGCCCCGGCCTATGGCTGGCTCTTCCTGGGTCGGGCCGTCGCCGGTATCACCGGCGCCAGCTTTACGACCGCCAGCGCCTATATCGCCGATATCAGCACGGACACCACCGACCGCGCAAAAAATTTCGGGATGATCGGTGCGGCTTTTGGCCTCGGCTTCGTCCTCGGCCCCGCACTCGGATGGCTGCTTTCCAACTGGGGCATCCGGGCGCCATTCTGGGGCGCCGCCGTACTTTGCCTGGTGAATTGCCTCTTCGGATTTTTCGTCCTCCCGGAATCCCTGAGCAAGGAAAACCGCAGGGCATTCGACTGGAAACGCGCCAACCCTTTCGGGTCGATGAAATTCCTGTTCACTCATCCAAGCATCGGCGGCCTGGCATTCAGCTTCTTCCTGATTTACCTGGCCGTACAGGCCGTTCAGGGCAATTGGAATTTCTTCACCGCCTATCGCTTTGGCTGGACGCCCAAATTTATCGGCATCTCACTGGCAATGGTAGGCGTGCTCGTCGGCGCCGTACAGGGCGGATTGACACGCGTCATCAACCCGCGGATCGGTAATGAGAAAAGTATCTATCTCGGACTTTCTATGTATACGATCGGCCTGGTGCTTTTCGCATTCGCATCGCAAACCTGGATGATGTTCGTCTTCCTCATCCCCTATTGTATGGGCGGACTCTGCAGCCCGTCATTGCAAGCCGTTATCTCGGGACACGTAGCGCCAAACGAACAGGGCGCCTTACAGGGCGCCCTGACGGGATTAATGAGTTTTACGACGATCATCGGCCCATTGATCATGAGCGGCACCTTCGCCTACTTCAGCAGCAAGAGCGCACCGTTTTACTTCCCGGGCATGCACTTCCTGCTCGGCGCGCTGTTCATGTTGATGGCCGTGCTGATCGCGGCGCCCGTGCTCAGCAAGGACAGGCGCCGGCGTCCGGAGATGGTCCGTTAATGATAATGATGACGACCCATGTCTTTCAGATTGCGGATCCTTCCATCCATCGTGATGTACTGTCCTTCCTTCAACTGAAGGCTTTCGCCGCTCCCGGCATCGATGGACCCATTGGGATGGATGGTCGTATGATTGACGAGGATGACGTCCTTCCTGACGCGCTTCCGCTTGCCGCGGTCGACTTCAACTAATTTTCCGTGCACCATCATGATGTAGGAACGGGGAGGACGGGGAACATTCGAAGAAGAATGGGCGAAGAGCGCCAAAGAGAAGGCAAAAAAGGCTACGAAAAGGGTAAGCTTTTTCATATCGGGGTTTTAGGGTACGAGGTTAACGGCCATAAAACGTCCCCGGCTTCGGGTATAGTATAGGGAAAGAAGGTTTTTTATACGCTACACGGAGTTCTCCTTATGATATCGCCGCCGGTAATCCAGCGGTGATAACCCCGTCATCTTCCGAAACACATCCCGGAAGGCCTTGGAATCCTGGTAACCCACTTCATACATCACCTCATTGACGGTCTTCCGGCTGTTCTCAAACGCTTTTTTCGACGCCTCGATCCGTATTCGCTGGAGATATTCCAGCGGCGTATTCCCCGTAGCAAGGACAAAACGCCGGTCAAAATTGCGGCGGCTGACCGCATATTTCGAAGCCAGCTCTTTTATCGAATAATGCTCCGAAGGGTTTTTTTCCATCAGCTGCTGCACCTGATAGACGATCTCGTCGGAATGATCCTTTTGCCGGCTGAAAATGATGAAGGGGGATTGACTGTCCCGGGACATATCGATCTGGAACACCTTCGAGCAATAGATGGCAGTGTCGCGGTCATAATATTTTTCGATCAGATAAAGGACCAGGTTCAGAAAGGAATAGGCGCCGCCGTTCGTATAGATGCCCTTTTCGTCGGTGATCAACGTACCCTCCAGCGGCCGCACATAGGGAAAATGGGTCCTGAGCTGCTCGGCGGCGCTCCAATGCGTAGAGCAGCTCTTGCCGTCGAGCAGCCCCGAGGCGGCCAGCAGGAATGCCCCGGTACAGATACTGGCGATCTCGGCTCCCTTCTCATATTGCTCCCGGATCCAGCCGGCCAATGGCTGGTATTTCCTGGCCACCTCCTGGTATTGATGATTCAGCGAAGGAATGATCACCAGGTCGCAACGCTTCACCGCCTTTATCGAAAGATGCGGCTTGACCGAGAAGAGCCCATCGTAAAGGTCGACCCGCCTCGAGGTGCCGGCAAGCCGGATGTCAAAGACGGGATCGCGCCCGAGCCGCTTCCAATAGTCATTTGCCCGGGTGAAGATCTTGAACGAACCGACAACGCTGCTCAGGTTGTGGTGGCCGTTGGGGACGAGAATGATCAGCTGTTTCATAGGATAAATGTAAGAAAAAGGCCTGTCCAAATCGCCCCGGCAACGAGTCAATATGGACAGAGAATGGCTGCTTGCAAACTGTTAAAGAAACGTTAAAACAAACCTATAACCTTTTTCGTACGTTATTTATTATATCTTTAACCCATGAACAAGAAGAAGACGTCCGTCGACTCGAACGATCCCGGCGAACCCACACGGGCGCAGCTGGAGATCCTGCAGGTGCTGTGGAAATATGGACCGTCGACGGTCCGTTTTGTCAACGACCAGCTGAACCGGCAAAAAGAATCCCTGAGCTACACCTCCACCCTGAAACTGATGCAGATCATGCATGAGAAAGGGATGGTCCAACGCGACGAGAGCAGCATGACGCATATATATAGCGCGGTGCTGGAAGAGCAGAAGACCCGGGGAGTAGTGCTGAAGAAGTTTGTCGACACGATGTACGCAGGTAGTGTAAAAAGCCTGATGCTCGAGCTGCTCGGAAACGAAAAGACGACCCATAAGGATTGGGACACCATCAAAGATTTACTGGCCAAACTGGACGATGAGAAATGAATATGATCCCGGACATGCTGCTGCGCGCCCTCTGCTGGACCCTGTTGCACTCCCTGTGGCAGGGCTTGATCCTCGCCGTGGTGGCCGGGACGATACTCGTACTGACAAAGAAGGCCAGCGCCGCCCTCAGGTACAATTTGCTGTGCTGCGGAATGATCCTATTCCTGCTGGCCAGCAGCGCTACGTTCTATCTCCAGCTACGGGCTGCGGGCGCCGCCACCGGGATCCCGGTCCTGCACGCAACAGGCCCGGCTGCGGGTCTTGACCTCGCCCACCCGGTGAACCCCGCTATTGGTGAAGGGCAGTCTTCCACGCATGTGATGCGCAATGCCATCGAATCCCTGGTAGAATATTTCAATGCCCATGCCGCGCTGGTCGTGCTGGTCTGGTTCATTATATTCCTTGCCCGCTTCGTGCGGCTGCTGTCCGGCCTGGTCTATGCGCAACGCATCCGCTATTATCAGACAAGAACGGCCCCCTTGCAATGGCAGGAGCGGCTGGATCAGCTGATCGATAAACTACGCATCAGCCGGCCTGTGATCCTGCTGGAATCCGCGTTGATCAAGGTCCCCGTTGTAGTAGGGGTGCTAAAGCCGGCCGTAATGGTCCCCATCGGGATGCTGACCAACCTTCCGGCCGACCAGGTCGAATCCATCCTCCTGCACGAATTGGCGCATATCCGCCGGCGGGATTATTTGTTCAATCTCGTCCAGCATATCGTCGATACCCTTTTCTTCTTCAATCCCGCGCTGATCTGGATCTCCTCGCTGATCCGCACCGAGCGGGAGAATTGCTGTGACGATGTCGCCATCCGGGAAACCCGGAGCCGGCGGCAGCTGATAGAGGCCCTGGTGTCCTTCCATGAGTACCGGCAGCGGGATGGCGAATTCGCCGTAGCCTTTGCCGGGAATAAGGACAACCAGGTGGTGAAGCGCGTAAAACGGATCGTACATAAGACCAATCATTCCCTCAACGCCGGGGAACGGGCCGTCCTGATGGGAGCGCTCCTGGTGCTTTGCGCCGCCTTCGTGACGATCAACCATAGCCGGGAACCGGAGACCGTGAAGCCCGCCACCGTCGCTCGCCAAAAGGCGATAACGCGGCCGGCGCCGGCCGCGGACACGACCATCAAAGGCGTGAAAAAACCGGCCAAACATCAACCTAAACCCGTTCAGGCCGCTGTTACGAATGACGAACCAACACCCGGTGAGTCCGTCGATAAATCCACCGATACATCCGTCGACACAACCGGAGCGACCTACCTCGGCTACCGCAATCTTTCCCTGGACAAGCTGATCGAAATGAAGGAACATGGCGTCACCGCCGACTTTATTCTCAGCTTCCGGAAAATGGGCTATACCGCTATCAGCCCCGACCAGGCCATCGAATTGCGCGACCATGGTGTGACCGTGGAATACATCCAAAGCCTTGTCAACATGGGCTACCAGCCGCTCGCACTCGATCGGGCCGTCGAATTACGCGATCATGGCGTGACTACGGAATACATCGCCCAACTCAATGATATTGGTTTTTCGCATATCTCCCTGGAGAAAGCGCAAATGCTGAGGGATCATGGAGTCACCGCGGACTATATCGCCGCATGCAGAAAAAGATTTGGAAAACTTTTCGAGCTGAACGATTATATCAAGTTGAGGGATGCCGGTATCAATCCCACGGAATAGACTAGTCTAAAGAAGCCCGCTACACACAGAGAAATCCTTTCGCATCATCGCGCGATGGCCCGATTGCCATCGGCAAACAGTATTGTCTATTATTTAAAAATGACTATTATGAAAAGATCATTCGCGTCCATCTTTTCCCTGATGGCGATTGCCCTGCTTTCGGTCACAAGCGCGGGCGCACAACACAGATCATCCGACGACGATGATTCCTGGTTTGACAACTATCACGACAACCCCGGCCTTTGGGGGGCTTATGTGTACGAAGACAAAGCCCACATCCAATTCGGCGGATTCCACTGGAGCAGCAGCGGCACCTTCCTCCTGAGTGAGTTGGGGACCCTGCCAACCGGCAAGGAAGGTTCCTTTATCGTAAAACGCGATCCCGGCACGGTCACCTTCAGCGGGGTCTTCATCGGCAACAAGGGACACGGCACTTACATCTTCCAGGAGAACGCCGATTTCAAAGCCTTCCTGCAACAGCAGGGCTTCAAGGAAGTAAACGAAGAGCTGATGATCCACCTGTTCTTCACCAACATCAACAAGGAATACTTCGGCTATATGAAGGAAAATGGCTACACCGGCGTGACAATGGACCAACTGAAGGACCTCGCCTTCCAGAATGTCAACCGCAACGTGCTGGGCGGCTATCTCGATCTCTTCAAAAAAGAGGACTATGGAAAGGTCTCCATCGACCGCATCATCGAATTGCGCGAGCACGGAGTGACGCCAAAATTTATCAACGGTTTCCACGAAATGGGCTATAAAGGCTTTTCACTCGAAAAGGCGCTTGAGCTCCGCGACCACGGCGTCACCCCCGAATATGTGGCGGATATGAAAAAGGCCGGCGGCAAGGAGATCACCCTGGATGAAGCGCTCGAGATGCGCGACCATGGCGTCACGGTGGAGTACATCCGCGGCCTGAAAGAGATGGGCTACGGGGATGTCACCATCGACCGGGCCACCGAGCTGAAAGATCATGGCGTCAGCCTCGACTTCCTGCGGGAATTACAGCGCACCGGCCATAAAGATGTGACACTGGATGGAGCACAGGAACTAAAGGATCACGGTGTCGGCCCCTCCTTCATCGCCCAGCTGAAAGAACTCGGCTATCCCGATGTCTCCCTGAAACGCGCCGTCGAGCTGCGGGACCATGGCGTCAACACCGACTTCATCCGCGAATTCCAGCGCCTCGGCTACAAAGACATTTCGCTGGACCGCCTGGTCGAACTCCGCGATCACGGCGTCAACGCCTCCTTCGTCAGCGAATTCAAGACGCTCGGATTTACAGATCTCTCCCTCGGCAAGGCCGTGATGCTGCGCGACCATGGCGTCAGCGCCGGCTATATAAAAGGTCTGCAGGAAAAAGGGTTGAAGAACCTGTCGATCGACGAATACGTGCGGCTGAAGGATTCGGGGATGTAAGAAAAATTATCCAAACGGTTCATGGCAGACGCAGTATATTGCTTTAAATAAACTACGTCTGCCATGAATTTCTTCAGGATGCTGTTCAAAAGGAAAAAACCTGAGCTTTTACGTGAGAACAATTGGTCACAGGAAGAATGGGAACAGCATTATGAACTGAAGTCTGCGGGTCTGGAACGGGTGTTGGGGGCCTCGCATCCCATGGTCGGTCACGCGATCATTCCCTTTGAGGTAGGAGGGGCGGTAGATATGTATTACTATCCCAACGGCATCCCGGGAACCGGATTCGCCACAATGGAGCTGCTGCAACCCGATGGATCCGGACCCATTCCCAACCGGATGGGTACCTACGAGCTGGTCGGGTTTACAAAACTGGATTATATCCAGTCGGAGACAGAGACTCCTTTTAGTCGCATCGAACGGCGGATGTGTGGCATATTCACCAGTATCGGTTTCTATTCAATGCAAGCCAAACTGGAACCCGGAGAGACCTGCGAGATCCCCCGGGACAACCAACCCAATACCTGCCTCGTTTTCGACGAATACGCCCCCGACGGAAAAGAGTTTTACATCGGCGACCAAAAACACGGGCTACTGCTGGTCACCGAACTCTTTCCGGAAGAAATGCAATATGCCCGCAACCACGGAAGTCAATTCTTGCTTGAAAAGTTGAAAGCTGCGGGACATTATCCCTACTCCGACATGGACAGGGAACCCGTAGTCTGATAGATCTTCTCCAGCCGTCCGATTTTATTATAACAGATCACCAACGGCGCCAGACCGATAACTCCAAACGAACAATCGATCAGCCGCCAGCAGATCGGTATCCCCCGCACAGCCCCGGCAATGAACGCCAGGGGAATCACCCCCGCACAAGCCCACATGCCGATGCCCAGGACCCACTTATTCTGCACCGGATCCCGAAACACCCCGATAAAGAACAGCGCGATGACCAGATGCCCGAAAGCCAGCCAGTCGTAGCCATAGGCCAAGAACGGATAACGGGTGTTGCTGTCCTGCAAGGCCTGGTATACCAGCTGCGCCCAAATGCGAAGGGAACCGCGGGGATCGGGTGGCCAGTGATCGAGCAGCCATCCCAGCTCGGTCTCGACCGCAAAGGCGGTCAATCCACTCAATGCCAGCGCAACGATAAAGGAGAGCACCCAACGCCGGATAACTCTCTCCTGTTGAATAGGGGTAGTGTAATTCATGGCAAAAAGCACTTTGAATTACAAAGTAACAACAAAAATTCAAGATTTCAAAGCGGCACTGATCCGCCGGGTGATCTCCCCGATACTCCCGATACCATCGATATCGACCACGGTGATCCTGGTCTTCATATACGCTATCGCCGGAAGAGTTTGGTTCTCAAAGATGCGCACCCGTTTTAGATGGGTCTCCGGATCCCGGTCGTCCTCACGGGTGGACGATTCAGCCCGCTTCATCGCCCTGCTGAGCAGCTCCTCCCGCGGAACCTCGATATTGATGACAAGCGATATCTCAAGGTGCTTTGCCGCAACAAGCTCCAGCAGATGGTCCACCTGCGGCTTCGTCCGTGGATAACCGTCGAGCAGGATGCCGTCGCGCTGTTTGTTCTCGTCAAGGATCTGGCCGAAAAGCGTTTTCATAACGGAGTCCGGGACAAGATCGCCCTTTTCCTCATATCGGGACATGATCTGCCCGATCTCGGTTCGCCGCTCCTTCTCCTGCCGGCAACGGTCACCCGTAGAAACATGGGTATAATGTAATTCCTTGCTGATGATCTCACATTGAGTGCCTTTACCGGAATAGGGTGGTCCCGTAACGATTACGATTTTCATGGACCGCAAATATACGAATCGCCGCATCCGGACAACCACTGTCCGAAAATGAACGATAGGCTTCGTATATCAAATAGTAAATGACTCAATATCAGTATTTTACTGCTCTGGCATTTCTTTTGGCCCACACTCTCCATGAAATACTATTTCACCCTCGCACTGCGCAATCTTCGAAAGAACAGGGCGCACTCCGTCATCAACATCGCGGGACTCTCGGTCGGTATGGCCGTCGCCATCCTCATCGGACTCTGGATTGTCGATGAGATCAGCTTCGACCACTATCATCCTAACTATGACCGCATCGCCGCAGTCATGCAAAGGACCACGATCAACGGCCATGTCCACGCAGGCGGCGTCATCCCGCTGCCGCTCGAGTCGGAAATGCGGAAAAACTTCGGAGCGGATTTCAAGCACATCGTCATGACGGCCTGGACGGAGAATCATGTCCTCTCCGTGGGTGAAAAAAAACTAAGCTTTACCGGGAATTTTGTCGGCTCGGAAGCCCCGGACATGCTGTCGCTGCATATGCTGAAAGGTACGCGTGGCGCACTCGCAGGACCCGGCTCGATGCTGATCTCGGCCTCGGTCGCAAAGGCGCTGTTTGGCGAGGCCGATCCGATGGACAAGACAATTGCACTGGACAACAAAGCCGGCTTCAAAGTGGCCGGAGTATATGAGGATCTTCCCGACAACACGACCTTCCACGATATGGCCTTTATGGCGCCCTGGGATTTTTTCACCGCCAGCGCCAACTGGATCGGCCGCAGCCCCACCGACTGGAGCGATAATTCGCTTTTCATGTATGTAGAGGCGAATGACCGGGCAGACATCGATCGGCTTTCGGCGCGCATCCGCAACCTGATCCTCGATCATGCGGGCCCGGGTCAGGCCAAACTGAATCCACAATTATTCCTTCAGCCGATGAGCCGGTGGCATTTGTATTCTGAGTTCAAAAACGGGATCAATACCGGCGGCGCGATCCAATACGTATGGCTTTTCGGGATCATCGGCGGCTTCGTTCTCCTGCTCGCCTGTATCAACTTCATGAACCTCTCCACCGCCCGAAGCGAAAAGCGCGCAAAGGAGGTTGGCATCCGCAAGGCCATCGGTAGCCTGCGCGCCCAGCTGATCATCCAGTTTTTTGCCGAATCCCTAGGCATGGCGCTGGTGGCCTTTGCAGTATCTCTGCTGCTGGTTTGGCTTAGCCTTCCTTTCTTCAATGACATCGCTGCCAAAAAGATACAACTGCCGGTGAACAATCTGTACTTTTGGGGACTTACCCTGGCGTTTGTGGTCGTCACCGGCATCATCGCGGGAAGCTATCCGGCTCTTTATCTTTCTTCGTTCCAACCCATGAAAGTGCTAAAAGGCGGTTTCAAGGCCGGCCGTTCGGCCGCAATTCCCCGGCAGGTATTGGTGGTATTGCAGTTTACCGTCTCGGTCGTGCTGATCATCGGGACGGTCGTCGTCTTCCGCCAGATCAAATGGGCGCGGGACCGGCCCATCGGTTACAGCCGCGACGGGCTGCTATACATCGAAACGTCTACCACCGACCTGCACGATCATTTTGCCGCCTTCCGCAATGACCTGCTACGAAGCGGTTTGTTTACCGGGATCTCCGAATCCACCAGCCCGACCACGGCGATATGGAACAACACCGGCAAGGTGAGCTGGCAAGGCAAGGACCCCTCCATGTCCCCCGATTTCGGATTCATCGGGGTAACCACCGGCTTCGGCCGAACCGTGGGCTGGCAATTTACCGCGGGACGGGATTTCGGCAGTCAATTTCACACGGATTCGGCGGGCATCGTTTTGAATGAGGCCGCCGTAAAATATATGGGCCTGAAAGATCCCATCGGTCAGCGGATCAAGGTCGGGAAATCCGATCTCACCGTCGTAGGCGTGGTCAGGGATATGGTCATGAGCTCGCCCTACGAACCGGCGAAACAAACAATCTTCAAACTAGGCCCCGGCCCCTTCGACTATGTCGACCTCCGGATCGATCCCAGGGCCAATGCCCATGACGCCGTTCGGGCCCTGGAAGCAGTCTGCAAGACCTATTCGCCTGCAGTTCCCTTCGCGTGTAAATTTGCCAACGACGAATACGCCCGGAAATTTGCCAACGAAGAAAGGGTTGGCCGCCTCGCCGGCATCTTTGCAAGCCTCGCGATCTTTATCAGCTGTCTCGGTCTGTTTGGAATGGCCTCCTTTATGGCGGGTCAGCGGGAACGCGAGATAGGGGTTCGAAAGGTGCTGGGTGCATCCGTTGCCAATCTTTGGGTCCTGCTCAGCAAGGACTTCCTCCTGCTGGTCACCATCTCCCTGTTCATTGCCCTTCCGCTGGGCCGCTATTTCATGAGTAACTGGCTGATGCACTATCACTATCGCTCCACTATGCCATGGTGGATCTTCGCGGCCGCCGCGGTTGGAGCATTAATGATCACCTTATTGACGGTAAGCTGGCAGGGAATCCGCGCCGCACGGAAAAACCCGGTCGAAGCATTACGGACCGATTAAAAGAAAGGCCACCCCGAAAGGTGGCCTGGTTCATTCATACGGCATTTATTTATTTCCGAAAGTCATTGATACCATAGTAGTAGACTTCATCACTACCGGGATAAATACCCTCGATCTGGAAATTGCTGCTTTGTTTACCAAGAGCGTCTTTGAGCTCGGCCACACTGTGAACCGGGATACCGCCAACCTTTGTGATGACGAATCCGGACCGCATATTGGTCTGATTGCTGATGACGCCATCGTGGATATTGTTCACGACGACACCACCGCTGACACCCATCTTGCTCGCGTCCTCCTTGCTCAGATCGGAGAAATCAGCACCCAGGGACTCTACCGCAGCACTCTTCGTGCTGGCAAAGCTGCCCATTTTACCGGTTAAGGTCGCTTCGGTGTCATGCTGCGAACCGCCGCGAACATAAGTGATCTTCACCTTATCGCCGGGTTTCTGGCGGGCGATGAGCTCGGCCAGCCGGGCGTCGGTGTTGACCGGTTGATCGTCGATCTTGACGATAACGTCACCCTTCTTGAGGCCGGCCTGATCGGCAGCTCCCTGAGGACTTACTTCGAGGATATGGATACCATCTACGTCATCATTGATCCCCAATTCTTTCTTCTTCGCGTCATCTAGCCCTTCCGGTGCCATGCTGATCCCAAGATAGCCACGCTGTACGGAGCCGTATTTCATGAGGTCACCGATGACCTTCTTCATGAGGTTGGAAGGAATGCTGTACGCATAACCTGCAAAAGAACCGGTGGGAGAAGCGATGGCCGAGTTGATAGCGATCAGCTCGCCATTGGTATTCACCAGGGCGCCGCCGCTGCTGCCGGGGTTAACGGCCGCGTCCGTTTGAATAAAGGATTCTACCGGTGCGCTGGCCTGGGTATTGATCCCGATGTTCCGGGATTTGGCGCTGACGATCCCCTGGGTCACCGTGACGTCGAGGTTCAGCGGATAGCCGATGGCCAGAACCCACTGCCCGAGCTTCACGTCATCGGAGTTGCCGATGTTCATGACGGGAAGATTCTTACCGTCGATCTTGATCAGGGCCAGATCGGTATTCGGGTCGGTTCCGATCACCTTGGCAGTGTAATTCCTGCGATTGTTCAGCGTCACCGTGATATTGGTCGCGCCATTGACAACGTGATTATTGGTGACGATATACCCATCGCTGCTGATGATGACGCCCGAGCCGGAAGCCCTCTGGTCCGGTTGCGGAACCGCACGGCCGCCGCCTTCACCAAAAAACCTGCGGAAGAAATCGTCGCCCATTCCGCCAAATGGATCCTGCTCATCACCCCGGCCGGGCCGGCCGGCTACTTCTTTGAATTTCATCGTCGTCTTGATATGGACGACGGAGGGTACGGCCGCCGATGCCGCCTTTTCAAAGTCTACCGGCTGAACACCCGGAGCAGAGGTATATGCGGTCTTGACAACAGGCGCTTTCGGCTCGTCCAGGATACTGTTGGATACGGCCGGCTTCCCATTGGCAAATAACACAAAACCTCCGATCAATGCGGCTGCGCCGAGAAGGATTGCCTTGCTTTTCGTTTTCATGATGTCTTGCTTTTAGATGTGTTTAATGATATACTAACGCCTTCGTAGATGAATCGTTTTGTCTTTGATGTTAAACATATTCTAAAGCAAAAGCGGCACGTATCACACGCGCCGCCCGTTAAAACATTGCAAATTGAGAATGCCTTAATCCGGCTTCGGCCGAACCCTGAAAACCCTGATCTCCACCCGCATATTCTTATCCATCTCATCCCGTGTCGTCGGATGCGCATTGCGCGGATTGGCGTTTCCCTTCCCCTTGTAGATAACCCGGTCAGGGTCAAAACCCTGTTCGACCAGCTGGTCGTAGATGAATTTCGCCCTCTTTACCGACAGGATATAGAGTGGGTCTGTTGGCTTTAACAACGGCCCCGGGGAATTACAATACCCGTCGATCTCGAGAAAACGATCCTTTAACGTGAGAAGATAGTTGATATGTCTGGGCAGGATCATCTGCGCGGATTGCGTCAGGTTGGTAGTATTGGCATAGAAGCGGATATCGTCAAGCCGCAGGATGGTGTCGGGCTCGGATACGTCCCGTGGAGTATCCTGTTGGGCGACGACGGGCGGCGGCGGCGGCGGAGTTGGTGGCCGGCGCCAGAAGACAACGGTTACCCGGCGGCTTTCACTGTCATCACCCGGCAAGGGCTCCGTTTCACCCCGGCCTTCGAGGTGTACAGGCGTGCCCATATCCGTCGGCAACACATGTTGCAACAACTCCCCCACCGCCATGGCGCGGCGCTGGGAAAGCCGCTGATTGTATTCCGGAGGGCCGACAGTATCGGTATACCCCGTGATGGCGATGGAGTCGATGGCAAAGTCGCCAAGAAAGCGCCGCAGGGCGGAACTGTCCACCGGCCTGATCTCGCTATGGTCAAAAGCAAAATGAAAAATAAAGGTATCGGTCCTCGCCGGCTGGGCGCTGCCCATCACCCCGGCGAAAATTCCAATGGCAAGCACTATGCATCGGGTCGTTGTATGCATACCTACAAGATAGTAAAAAGGGACGGGAACTCAATTGAATCCGACAATAAGATCGACAGCGACGGCATTGCCGTCGAGAGGCGTTCCGCCGGGGTTGGAATACTGGATAAAATTATACCGTCCGATAACACCGATATAGTGCTTTGGACCGAGGTAGACATTGATCTTCCCGCCCAGGTTGAGGTTCAGGGAATTGATACTTGTAGGCGGCGGGGGACCCGTCGGGGTGGCGTCGCTATAGTGGTCGTTGACATCGAACCCGTCAAAACCGACGCCGCAAACAACACCCGCTTCGAGACGCTTCGCGTGAAGGAGGTACCGGGTATAGTCGATGCCGATATACCCACCAAAGAAATTATCGACGCTGTAGACGGAGTCCTGCCGTAGTACGTTATAAGGCTGCGCCGTATGGACAAACCGGAACGCCATGACGAAATCCCATTCGGAATTCCAGTACTTCTTCCCTATCCCCACAGCCGTAATACTGGGGTGATCGCCGAACAGCGCGAGCCGGCCCTTCGGGATCCAGATACCCGCTCCGCCATACAGATTCAATACACCGGCCTTCCGCCGGTTGACCGCACTGGCGTCCAGCATCGAGTTGATCTGCCAATAACCTGTCTTATCCGCGCGGGCGGCCTCCCGCGGATGTTCGAAATCCCCGGCGAACGTCCGGCAGAGAAAGGATTCGGCATTGCCAAGCCGCCTTGTCTCGATCAGGTCCTCCGCCCAGTGAGCAAGCGTGGCAAACTCTTGCTGATAAGCCGGCCGCGGATCGTAGTCCGGCGTGGCGAACATCCCAAAGTATCCGCCCTCACTCTGGCTGACCTCCGCCGCCCGGACATAGGCATCCAAACCATAATACAAAAAGGCGTCCTGCGCAGAGTCCGGCGCGAACCGGTGCTGCTGGATTTCCCAAAGGATACGCAGTGCATAAAGGTCCGGCTGAAATCCAGGACTGGTTTTAATCCTCTGCTGAATATAAAAGGCAATGGAATCGAATTCCCGCCGGTCGTAAAGGCGGGGCAACGCCCCGGCACAGTCGATAAACACTTGTTGGGATCGGTAGATCGACCCATGAAAGACAGCGCCTTTTGGGCTTTGGGCGGCGGCAAGGCTGACGGCAACCAGTGCAGCCAGGGTCAGGGGTGCTCTCATGTTTAAGGCTTGCCCTTTAAAGATAAGCCCGATTGAACAGGTTGCCTGTTAAATGATCGCTAAAGAGACGCCAACGGTTCGTTAATTCCCGGAGCGGCCAGTTCACTACCCGCTCCGGGTACTCGATTAGCGATAGTAGTAATGATGGTGATAAGGACGTTCATAGACTACACAGGAAGTAAGGCTGGTTGCGATGACCAGGCCCAACAGGAATAGTTTTAATGTCGTTTTCATGATTGTAAATTTTAAGTTTCACAAGTAAGAGGGTGGAGGGAAGAATAGGTTTAACCCATATGAATTCGCTTAACCGGGAAATAACCTAAAGAATTCTTAAATTCACCTGACCAAACAACCGTGCATGAGACCCCTTTACCTGATCCTTTTTTGTAGTCTTTATCTGCCGGGCCTTTCCCAGGATACGACCGCAAAAAATGCCATTCCCGTTGTCGAGACGACGATCTCCACTATTCACCGGGCTCTCCAGAACAGGACCTGCACCTGTGAGGGACTCGTCAACGAATATTTACGCCGCATCGCCGCCTATGACAAACCCACCGGTCTCAATGCCATCGTTCTCACCAATCCCGATGCGCTGAACATCGCCCGCGGTCTCGATGCAGAGTACGCCCGTACGCATCAATTGCGGCCCCTCCATTGCATCCCGCTGATCGTAAAGGATAACTACAACACCATGGGATTGCAAACGGCAGCCGGTTCGTTGACATTAAAAGGGTACACTCCGGCCGCCGATGCAACACTGGTGCGCCGCCTCAAAGACGCAGGGGCCATCGTGCTGGCGAAATCGAATATGGCGGAATGGGCGTTTAGCCCGATGGTCACCATCAGCAGCCTTGCCGGCGAAACCCACAATCCCTACAATCTCGACTATGTCCCGGCCGGCTCCAGCGGCGGCACAGCGGCAGCCGTCGCGGCCAATCTCGGTGAGGCGGGTCTGGGTACGGACACGGGCAATTCCATCCGCGGCCCTTCCTCGCACAATTCCCTCGTCGGCTTTCGCTGCACCATCGGCCTGTTGAGCCGCGACGGCATCGTGCCGCTCTACCTCCGGAACGATATGGGCGGACCGATGGCCCGCACGGTCGAGGATGCGACGCGGCTGCTCGAAGTAATGGTGGGGTATGATCCAGCCGATCCGATCACCCGCTACAGCAGCGGCCGGATCCCCGTAAACTATACCCAGTACCTCGACAAGCGGGGACTGCGCGGGGTCCGCATCGGCGTCTTCCGCACCCTGAGCGAACGCGATCCCGATCCGCAGGTAAAAGCCCTCTTCGAAAAGGCCATTATCGATCTGCGTCATGCCGGCGCCATCATCGTCGACAATGTCACCGTTGGGAATTTCGATTCCCTCGCCGCCAACCAATGGTGTGAAGTCTTCCGGCAGGACATCGACAACTACCTCGCCAACCAGGACCCGGCGCCCCCCGTAAAGAATTTGCGCGAGATCGTCGCCTCGGGAAAATATTCGGACTACATCAAAGAAGATATCCATGAGGAATTGGACAAAGGCGTGCGAACCGATGCGGTTACCCATGCCTGCGGCGACGCCTATACCGATCCGCGGCGTATCGCCTTCCGCGACTCGGTGGTGGCTGCGATGAACAGATACAAAGTGGCCGCACTGATCTATCCCACCTGGAACAACCCGCCGGCAAAGATCGGCGACTTCAAAGGCTATAAAGGGGACAATAGCCAGATCATCGCCCCCCATACAGGCCAGCCCGCCTTCACGATCCCCATGGGCTTCACCTACGATCATCTGCCCGCCGGGCTACAGTTCCTCGGCCGGCCCTTCGACGAACCCACGCTGATCCGCATCACGTACGGGTACCAACAGGCGACCCAGCACCGGCGCCCGCCGGAACGGTTCCCGGAACTGGCCAGGTAAGTTAGAAAGTCTTACCGTAGCCGTCCCAATGCATGACGTACTTGTTTTGAATCAGCACCGGATCAGTGGCGAGATTAAAATAATCGGAAAACCCTAATCCAGGCACGTTCAAATAACCAAACGCACTGAGGGACAGTGTACCAAAACTCTGCCCTTGCAGCAATTTGCTATTCTGCGCGGTTATCAATGCTAACGGATTCACTATGGCGGAATCCGGAGAGGCATAAAGTTGCCAGTGTAAATTTCCACTCGTTAGGGTAAGATTGTAGTAACTGGGTTTGATGCCGATAAAGGTCGCGGAAAAATTATCCTTCTGAGCGGAGTGTATGGAATACACGCCGGAAGCGGGATAATCCGCGGTTGTATTGACGGCAGGGCCATAATTGTAGAGGGCGTATGATTCCTTGGTCGCCGGTGAGCTAAAATTGGCAGACACAGCGTACTTTTCCATCTTTGTCCTGGTCGGGAACATTACCTGCGGAAGGTCTCGAAAGTCCCAACCCTTTGGAATATAGGCAATATACAATCCCTTTGATGGAAAAAGGAGAAAGCTCGTGTTTCCGGCCACCTGTCCATAGTTAATGTCTACCGAATCATAGGTCAGGCTATAACTAAACCCAAGGCTTCCCGGCACAAAGTCGTAAAACTGGAGGCGGTCGGTGGTCGGAACATGTTTTTACAAGATTTCGGCAGCGACCTTCGTCGTCGGCTTCACGACCACAATCGGAAGGGTTCCGGCAACAGCCGTCTTCCAACCGGTTGGATTTACGCCCTTGTAAGTGACCATCGAAATAGCCGGGGGCTGGTATTGAGCGTCGTGGAGACGTCGACGAGGCTTGCATTCGTGTGTAAGGTTGCGTTGATCGTGGTGCCGTTCGGAGCCACAGTATCTAACAGCACTTTGCCCCCCGTCTCGCTGACGATCAGTTCACAGTTATCAAGTGCATTTGGTAAAGTCAGCGATATCTTCATCGTACCGGTCGTACCCGGCCCACCTGCCGTCCCGGTCGTATCCTCAGGCGGCGTCGCCGGCCTCGCATTATTCTTATGACAAGAAAACAACACCACGCACGGCATTCGCATAGGAAAAGGGCAAACAATGTCATAAAGGGTTCATTGGGTTTCATACAAGATAAGCAAACTTGCCTTAACTTGTTACTACGAAAACATATATCAACACTACTGCATATGATGAAAAACCTGCTCCTCATCGCGGCACTCACCGCCTCTACCTTGCCCTCCCCGGCCCAACGCACCGGCGAAGCCGGCAAGAATGAAGCAAAACCCGCCACCAGCATCGCCGCAGCCACGCAGAACATGAAGAAGTACGAAGGCTTCTACAATTTCTATTACGACGACAAGACCGGGAAGATCCTTGTCGAGCTGGATCGCTTTGACCAGGAGTTCCTCTATTTCTGTTCCCTGCCCGAAGGGATCGGCAACGGCGGCGCCGAACGGGGACAGGCATCCGCAGTCATCGCAAAGTTTATCCGCGTAGGCCCGAAGATTTTCCTCCTCCAGCCCAATTATGGTCAGCGGGCCACTAACGGCAACGTGGATATGAAAAAAGATGTCGTAGATGGCTTCTCCCAGTCGATCCTCTTCGGATTCTCGCCGGTCGCCGTCGAAGGCGACAAAGTGCTGATCGATGCAACGCCGCTGATAGTCCGCGACGCCCTGCATATCGGGGAGAACATCGGCTCCGGCCGCGGCAACCCGGGAAGCGCTTTCTCGGCGCAGGCGAATGGCCCCGGCAGGGCAGGGGTGGCCGCGGGCGGTGGCTACCGCCTCGATGACACCCGGAGCGCGGTATTTATAGAGAACACGAAGAACTTTCCAAAGAACTCCGAATTCGAAGCGCTGATCACCTTCACGGGAGGCGGCGGAGGCGGATTCCGGCGTGCCGGCGCAGTGGCGCCCGATCCGACTGCCGTAACCGTCCGGGTACACCAGGCCTTCGTGCAACTCCCCGACAGCGGATACAAACCTCGCAAATTCGATCCGCGCAGCGGCTTCTTCGAATTCACTTATTACGATTTCTCAGCGCCGATGGACGAGCCGCTCCTGAAACGGTTCATCAGCCGGCACCGCCTGATAAAGAAAGATCCCAATGCAGCGGTAAGCGAACCGGTCGAGCCGATCGTCTATTATATCGATCGGGGCGCGCCTCCCATCATCCTCAGAGCATTGATCGAAGGCGCCTCCTGGTGGAACCAGGCCTTTGAAGCGGCCGGCTTTAAGAACGCTTTCCAGGTGAAGGAATTGCCGGAAGGCGCCGACCCCATGGACATCCGGTATAACATGGTCAACTGGCTGACCCGCACGGGCAGCCCTCAACGGGCCTTCTCCTATGGCGCCGGCTATACCGATCCCCGCACCGGCGAGATCATTAAGGGCGTCGTGACCCTGGGCTCGGACCGCCACCGCCAGGATTACCTCATCGCCGAAGGACTACTCCAGCCCTACGAAGACGGCAAGCCGGTGTCAAAGAAAATGGAAGAGTTGGCGCTGGCGCGGATCCGTCAACTGTCCGCGCACGAGATCGGCCACACCCTGGGCCTGAGCCATAACTTCATCGCCAGCGTAAAGGATCGGGCTTCCGTTATGGACTATCCCTTCCCACGCTTCACGCTGAAACCCGATGGCAGCATCGACATCTCCGATGCCTATGCGAAGGGCATCGGCGGCTGGGATAAACGCGCGATCGTATACGGATATTCCGACTTTCCAAAAGGCGCCAACGAAGACGTCGCGCTCGACAAGATCATCAACGAGACCCTGAAAGAAGGGTATAAGTATATTCCGGATGTCGGCGGCATGACGCATCCCCTGTCCAATCAGTGGGATGACGGCGTGAACCCCATCGATCAGTTAGACAAGCTGATGGCGGTCAGACGTCACCTGCTGGATCGCTTCAGCGAGAAAGCCATTCCCCAGGGTGCGCCCATGGCAACGCTGGAAGAGGTGCTGGTGCCGGTCTACCTGCTGCATCGCTACCAGGTCGAGGCCGCGGCCAAATCCCTCGGCGGACTTTATTTCACCCATGCAGTGAAGAATGACGGCCAGGAGCCCACGAAAATGGTCGACCCGGCCGAGCAATGGCGGGCCTTCGACGCACTCATGAATACGGTCACCCCCGATGCGCTCGCCCTGCCGGACGATCTGATCTGGAAGATCCCGCCGCGTCCCTCGGGCTATCCCTCGACAGTCGAGAATTTTGAGTCTCATACAGGCCCCACCTTCGATCCTATCGCAGTCGCAGAGGCCGCAGCGAACAACACCCTTTCCTACTTACTCGATAACCAACGGGCGGCCCGGCTCATCGAATTCCAGGCCCGGGACCAACATCAACCGGGACTGATCCCCGTATTGAACAAGCTCCTCGAACGCACTTGGAAGACTCCCCTGCAACCCGGTATGAAAGGCGAACTACAGGTCCTCGTCGACAACCTCACGCTGAAGCATCTGCTGGCCCTGGCCGCCGACCCAAAGAACGCGGAGAACGTCCGGGGCGAAGCCTTGCTCGAAATAACCGATCTTGCCTCCTGGATGGGCTTGCAACAAGCCGGCGCCGGCCCGCGATGGAAGGCCGCGCTGTATTTTGGCCTGTCGCAGATCAACGAGTTCACGAAGAATCCTGATAAATTCATTCCGCAACCCGCATTGGAAATGCCGCCCGGCGCACCGATCGGGATGCCCGATGATGAATTCAACTTTTAATCTATGCGTTGGCTGACCCTGTTCACGCTACTTCTAATCGCCGGCTTCACGCGTGCCCAGTCGCACCTCCTTTTCGTCGGCACCTATACCAACACCGGCAACCTGGGCGACAACCCGAACCTGGACTCCACAGGCAGCAAAGGCATCTACGTCTATCGCTTCGACGCCACCACCGGCAAGGCAACCCGGCTAAGCCATACACGCGATGTCTGCAACCCTTCCTACCTGGCGATCGCCCCCGGCGGCAAGCGACTCTATTCTTGCACCGAATCGAGAATGAAGGAGAAAGGCAGCCTCAGCGTATTCGACATCGACGCCAAAACAGGACGTCTCAGCCTCATCGGCAAAGTATCGAGCCTCGGTGACAACCCGGCCTACGTTGCCGTCAATACAGCGGGCAACCAGGTGACGGTAGCCAACTATACCGGCGGCAGCTATACGCTATACCCGATCGGCCCGGACGGGATGCCGGGAAAACCGCAGACACATACCCAGCACTTCGGCAAGGGATTTAATCCCGCCCGGCAGGAGGCGCCGCACGTGCATTCTGCGGTATATGGTCCGGACAGCCGGTACCTTTACGTCCAGGACCTGGGGCTCGACCAGATCGCCGTAGTTTCGCCGTCGACAGGAGAAGAAGTCAGCCAGATAAAGACCCCGCCCGGCAGCGGACCAAGGCATCTCTCCTTCCACCCCAACGGAAAATTTGCCTACCTGATCGAAGAGATGGGCGGCTATGTGGACGTCTACCGCTATGAACCGTCGACCGGCGGGTTGGACTCCCTCCAACGTATTGCCGCGCACCCCGACACCACGAAAGGTCCCTTCCGCAGCAGCGATATCCACGTTTCACCCGACGGGCGCTTTCTCTATGCCGGCAACCGCGCAGAGACCACCATCGCCATCTTTTCCATCGAACCATCTACAGGTCTCCTTCGTCCCCTTGGCTACGTCCCGACAATGGGCGTCGAACCCCGGAATTTTACGCTGGACCCCAGCGGCAAATGGCTACTGGTGGCCAACCAGGAAAGCGACACGATCGTCATCTTTCACGTGGATACACAGACGGGTATGCCCCAGCCCAGCGGGCGGATCGTAAAGGTCCCAAAACCCACCTGCCTCAAAATGGAATAAGGGTTTTCAGGTAGCCAATAACCCCCGGGTTCTTAATTTTACGCACAAGGCTCGTTACTTCATTAACGATTCGTTATTTTGTTGTTAATTGTACGATAACTAATAATGGCCTTTTCCCGACTGATCGTGAATGCCGACGGTCTCGGCATCAGCAATACCGTCAACCGGGCCATTCTCGAGAGCATCGAGAGCGGACTGGTGACCAGCACCTCAATAATGGCGAACATGCCTGGATTCGAGGATGCGGTTAACCTGCTGCGCGAACATGGGGCCTCCAATTTGAGGGTCGGCGTACATCTCAACCTCACCGCTGGCTACCCGCTGTCCCGGGCGATATTGGATTGCCCCCGATTTTGCAACGACAACGGCGGATTCATCTACGACCGCAACCGCTGGTTCTTCCTGCTGAACCACTCCGAAAAACGCGCAGTGTATGAGGAAATGAAGGCGCAGATCGAAAGGGTCCTAGACGCCGGGATCGTCCCCACCCACCTGGATTCTCATCATCATCTCCACACCTGGTGGGGAGTCGCGCCCCTCGTGTGCCGCCTTGGCCGCGAATACGGCGTCGGGCGGATCAGGCTTACCCGAAACATCGGTCGCCCACCCACCCTTGCCAAACGCATCTACAAGACGTTGTTCAACAAATGGCGATTGGGCAACAGGCAGGATTTCCGCAACACCGACTATTTCGGCGGCATCGAAGACGTCAATATATTCTGCCGCCAACACCGGCTGAACGGAAAGACCATGGAGATCATGGTGCATCCCCGTTTCAACGAGGAAGGAGAACTGGTGGACCACGATCACCAAAATCTCTACGGCCGCCTGTGGACCATCCTGGAAAAACAGCCCGCCCTGAGTCTTTCTGCTAATTTTTAGTATCTTACGGTGAATCATTTGCCTGATCCTCAACCGGCCGCTTACCAATCATGAAGACATTCTTCGGCAATAGACTGGTCAACGCCATCGCTATCGCGATCGTCACGGTTTTAGTCATCGTAGTGCTTTCCGTCTGGCAGTACCAGCGGATAAGGGACTCGGGGGCGATCATCAGGCGTTCCAACGCTCTTCTCCTCCAGTCAAATCAGGTTCAGCGGACATCGGACCAATTCGAGGGCAGCGTTAAGAACTTCCTCCTGACGGGGGACAGCAGTTTCCTCGACACGGCCGATCGGATAGCCTCCCAGCTTCCCCCGGCCATCGACAGTCTTCGGTCATTGGTCGGCGAAGATTTGGTTCAACGTGACCATGTCGATTCCCTTCAATTTTATGTCAATGGCAGCCGGAATGTCCTCGAACGGGCAATGCGGCTCAGTAAAGGCGGCGAATTCGGCGGGGCTGCCGCCTTGATCAATGCGGAAGCGCGAACCGGCTATTCCCATCGCATCCAATCTACGCTGGACGAATTGGAGAGTGGGCGGCGTAGACTGCTCGAGACCCGTCGCAGTGCCAACCAACAAAAAGCAACCCAGTTACAGTGGGCCCTTTGGTGTCTCACCGGGGCAGTCGTCGTGCTTGGAGTTTTCGTCTTTAGGATGATCCAACGCGATCTGAGACACGAACGGAAAAAAAGGTTGTCGACCGAGGATAAGTATAAGATGCTGTTCGATAAGAGCCCGCTGCCAAAATGGATCTATGACGAAAATACGCTGCGGTTCCTGGAGGTGAACGACACAGCCGTTCAGGATTATGGCTATAGCCGGGAAGAATTTCTGTCCATGTCCATCACCGATATCCGGCCCCGGGAAGACCTCGGCCGGCTCCGGGAAGACGTGGAAAGCATCCGGCGGCAGCCGGGGGCCTTCCGAAGCGGTCAATGGCGCCATCGGAAGAAGAATGGAGACATCATCGATGTAGAGGTCACAGCCCATGCCATCGAATTCGAAGGCCACCAGGCCAGGATGGTCGCAGTCAATGATATCACCGAAGGCCGCCGGTACGAAGAGCAGCTGAAAAAATTGAACGCCGACCTGGCCAAACGGGCTTCCGAACTGGGGGCCTCCAATGCCGAGCTGGAACGCTTTGCCTACATCGCCTCTCATGACCTTCAGGAACCTCTCCGGATGGTCAGCAGCTTCCTCCAGTTGCTGCAAAAAAGATACAATGGCCAGCTGGACAGCAAGGCCGACCAATATATCCATTATGCGGTCGACGGGGCTGAACGCATGAAGGCCCTCATCATGGATCTGCTGGATTACTCCCGCGTAGGAACGGGAAAAGAGAATTTTGTCCCCGTCGATACGGCGGTGGTCATGAAGGAGGTGGGTGAGATCTTTCACGAGAAGATCATCGCCGCAAGGGCGCAGATAGCCATCGATGGGCTCCCCGTCGTCACCGGCGACAAGGTTCAGCTGACACAGCTGTTTCAGAATTTAGTCAGCAACGCGCTAAAGTATCATTCGGACCAGCCCCCGGTGATCCGCATCGGAGTCCGGGAAGAACCTAACCACTGGGTGTTCTCCGTGGCTGATAATGGCATCGGCATCGACTCCCAATTCTTCGACAAGATCTTCATTATCTTCCAGCGGCTGCATAACAAGACGGACTATGGCGGCACGGGCATCGGGCTTGCCATTTGCAAGAAAATAGTGGAACGTCACGGCGGACGCATCTGGGTGGAGTCGACGCCTCAAAAGGGAAGCACATTCTATTTTACCATACACAAAAAGGGGTAACCTTATCGATCACTTATGCAACAGATTCACATTTTAGTAGTAGACGACAACGAAGGCGATATCCTGCTGACAAGGGAGGCCCTGGATGATGCGCAGTTCATCAACAAGGTCTCCATTGCCAATGATGGAATGGAAGCACTTCGATTCCTAAAAAAGCAGGTTGGGGGAAGTGGAATGCCGGATTTGATCCTCCTGGACATCAATCTGCCGAAGATGGATGGAACCGAACTTTTAGGGATCATCAAGGCGGACCCCGATCTCCGGCGCATCCCCGTCATCATGTTGACGACCTCTTCCGCCGAGAAGGATATCCTGGCTTCCTATGACAATTATGCAAATTGTTACATCACGAAGCCGGTGGATCTCGATCGCTTCATGGACGTCGTTCGGACGATCGAAGACTTTTGGATCAGTATTGTCAAGCTTCCCAAACCCGCGCACTGAATGGACGGCGATATTCGACATATACATATCCTCGTGGTGGAGGATAATCCAGGCGATCTGTTCCTCTTCAAGGAATTCCTGAACGGCACCGACCTGCCGGTTGCGGAGGTTCGCCATGCGGCAAGTCTCGCAGAGGCAAGACAGCTGCTGGCCATCCATTCCGTCGATCTGCTGTTCCTCGACCTGTCTCTCCCCGATAGCTTCGGCCTGGAATCGTATACACTGCTGCAGCCTTTTACCCAACGGGTTGCCGTGATCCTGCTCACCGGGCTCAATGATACAAAGATCGCCATGCAGGCCCTGGTCATGGGGGCGCAGGATTACCTGGTAAAGGGCGATTTCGACGAGAAGCTGCTTTCCCGGGCTATCCGCTACAGCCTCGAGCGGCTGCGCAACCTGCAATACCTTCGCGAAAGCGAAGAACGGTACCGCGAGCTGTTCAATAACAACCCCATGCCGATGTGGGTCTTCGATGCAAAGAGCTTCCGGTTCCTCGAGGCCAATTCCTCGGCCGTTCAGCACTATGGCTATACGCATGAAGAGTTCCTGGGCAAGAGCCTCGCCGACATCCGGCTCGATGGCAACCGGGACGAGCTAAGGGTCGAAGTGGAGGCCGTCCGCGAAAAACGCGACGGGGTCAAGAAGGGTATCCGGCAACATGTGAAGAAGAATGGCGAGATCATCTTCGTCGACATCGCCTGGCATAGCATCAGCTATAAGAACCAGCCCGCCGTCCTGGTGCTGGCCAATGATGTCACCGAGCGGATCCAACTGGAGAACGAACTCAACGAACAACGCGTCACCCGCCAGCGGCAGATCACCGAGGCCGTGATCCTGGCCCAGGAGAAGGAACGGACCGAGATCGGCAAAGAGCTGCACGACAACGTCAACCAGATACTCGGCGCCAGCAATCTCTATATCAATACCGCGATGACCGACGATGAGATGCGGCAGGAGCTGCTGGAACGCAGCACCGAGCTGGTCAGCAAGGCTATCAACGAGATCCGCAAGATCTCCAAATCCCTGATCACCCCCGGACTGCGGGAGATCGGGTTGATCGAGTCCGTCGAAGACGTCATCGATGATATGAAGCTGGCCCGCGCCGACCTCGGCATCGAGCTGGATTTGCAGAATATCACCGAAGAGCAGATCGAGGACAAACGAAAGCTCACCGTCTTTCGGATCGTACAAGAGCAACTGAATAATATCGTAAAACATGCCCGGGCCACCCGGGTACTGATCCGGCTTTCGATGGAAGGCTCCGATCTCGTCGTAACGGTGGCCGATAACGGGGTCGGATTCGACGTCGGCCGCCATCGCAAGGGCGTCGGCATCACTAATATCATCAGCCGCGCGGAGCTGTTCAGCGGGACGGTAGAGATCCAGTCGCAGCCCGGGGAAGGGACGACGCTCACGGTGAGCCTACCTACCTGACCTTCCTCAACACCTTGATCAATCTTTTCGCAATGACCTCGCATCCTGCATTGGAAGGATGCAACCCATCATAGGTCATATCCACAGCGTCGGGCGGATAGGGATATTCATCCGTCCTGGGATCGAACGGTACCCCGATATACCCGGGATAGGGAAAATCCCGGTAAGCCCCCGAAGCCGGATCCTTTAACCGCTTGAAATGCACAAGATGGGAAACCGCCAGTTGTTTCACGTGATAAAGGTCGACAGTGGCAAACCCCTCGTGGCGGCCGATATCGAGAATAGCCTCCGCCACCTGTTCCAGCGTCTGGCCGGCTTTTTCCTTATAGGACCCATAGGCATTGTTGGTGTGGTTGTTTATGTAAACAAAATCGGCGCGGGGCATCGGCGTCATAAGAATGATCGGCGCCGTCTTATTAAGACTGCGGATCTTGTCGATCAACACCCGCATGCTCCCATAGATCGTACTATCGCCCGTGGCATTCTGATAGTCGGTCCACGCGCCGATGCGATGGCCATGCCACCAGTCGTTCGTGCCCAAAAACACCGTATACACATCACCCACCGGGATGCCTAACTTTTCAATCGACTTCGCAAAATTCTGCGTTGTCCAGCCATTCCGGCCCTGGTTGAGACAATGGACGTAGTCCAGTTTTTGAACAACATCCGTAAGATAACCTCTGGTTAGACGGTTGCCGGTCTCATCGGGATGATCGTTAAGATAGGTGATGCTATCCCCAATGGCCACCCAGGTAAGCGGCCGATGAGGCGCAATGAATGCGGCGAGGATCAGGAAAACCAGCATGCCTGCAAGGATTTTTTTCATAGTGGCGACAATTTGACCAAAAATATATGGTAAATTCCAATATCCGCATCATCCTGCACAAAAGCGATCCCTTATGCTACGAAATAGTGTCAAATACGCCTGGCGGAATGTCCGCCACCAAAAAATGTACACGACTATCCACATCCTCGGCCTGTCCATCGGGCTTTGCGCCTGTATGGTCATCTTCCTCATTGCGCGCTATGACCTTGGGTTCGATCGGTTTCACCCCAATGCGGACCGCATCTACCGCATCGTCGGGGATTTCCAGGGAATACGTGGCGGCACCATGTTTCTCAACTGCCCGATAAAGGAAGTGGCCGGCATCGAACACGAGATCCCCGGATTCGAGGCACAAGTCGGATTTCATACGTTTGCATTCCATATCACCGTACCGGCACAGGACGGCAGGGCCGCTGAGGAATTCAGCGGGCGACAAGACAACGGCTATGCCCTATCGACGATATTGACAGGTCCGGCCTTTTTCGACCTCTTCCCCCATCGATGGCTGTTGGGCAACCCGGCCGTATTGAATGAAGCGGACCGGGTAGTGCTGGCAGAGAGCGCGGCGCGGAAATTCTTTGGCGCTATCCCCCTGGAAAAGATGCTCGGCAGAACACTGGTGTATGAGGACAGTTTGCCGGTAACAGTGGCGGGCATAGTCAAGGACTGGGATAGACCTTCCGATCTCAACTACACTTCTTTTATCTCCATCCGGACCGCACCGGCCACCTGGGTAAAGGCCCAATTCCCGACCGATGATTGGAAAAGCCTGCAGCCGCACCAGTCGCAGGCCTTTGTGCGGCTGGCAAAGGGGGTCGACCCGGCGACGATAAATGCGAGACTGGCTGACTATGCCCGGAAAACGACAATCGTTTCCTTTCCCGGGGCAACCCATCTCCGGTTCTGGCTCCAGCCGCTTCTGGACATGCATTATACACCCGATTTCCATCGGCAGGACACCGGTGACGATTTCCGCCGGGCTTATTTGCCGTTGTTATACGCCTTGATGGGTATCGCTGCCTTTATCCTCCTGCTGGCCGTCATCAATTTCATTAACCTGTCAACGGCCCAGTCGCTCCAACGGATGAAAGAAGTGGGCATTCGCAAAGTCATGGGTAGCAGCAGGAAAGGACTGATCCTGCAATTCCTCGTGGAGACCTTGCTGGTGACGGCCATGGCCGTGGCATTGGCAGCCTTGCTGGTACGGCCGGCCTTTTGGCTGTTCAGGGATTATATTCCCACAGGAGTGGGGTTTTCGTTCGACACAGGGGCATTACTCTTCCTGGCCGGTATGGTCGGGCTCACGACATTGGCCGCGGGCTTCTACCCCGCCTGGCTGCTTTCGTCCTATCTACCGGTATTGAGTCTCAAAGGAAGTTGGAACAGGAGCGGCGCCGGCGGAGCTCGCTTGCGAAAGGCGCTGATCGTTTTCCAGTTTGCGATCTCGCTGGTGTTCATCATCGGATCGCTGGTGATCGGCCGGCAGGTGACCTATATGAAGGACGCAGACAAGGGCTTTAGCAGCGATGCGATCCTTACGCTCAACGCCTGGCGGGTAAAACCGGAGCAGATGCGATTGCTGGCCCAGGGAGTGAGGCGCATTGCCGGTGTGAAGGACGTGGTGTTGCAGGGTAACCCGCCCATGGGTTGGGCCCATGCGGGCGCCAGCCTCTCCTACAAGGAGAAAGACCCTCAACCGCAACCGGTCATGGTTCAGCACGGCGATCCGGAATTTATCCCCTTCTATGGCCTGCGGTTACTGGCCGGCAGGAATATCTCCACCGGCGACAGCGCCCGGGAATTTGTCATCAACGAGACCTACGCAAAGACCCTTGGCTTCGACGACCCGACCAAAGCATTGGGTAAGTTGTTATATCGCGATACCCTGGCCTATACCGTGGTAGGGGTCATAGCAGATTTTCACCAGCAATCCTTTCACGAGACGATACAGCCGATGGTGATCTGGAATTTCCCGCGCGGCGAACGGGGCCTGGCCGTAAAGCTGGCGACGGAAGGTAAGAGCGGAGGGGAGGCAAAGAAGACCATCGCGGCTATCGGGGCAGTCTGGAAGGACATCTTCCCCAAAACACCCTTCACCTACAGCTTTCTGAATGAGTCCATCACCCAGCTATACGACGAGGAGAACAACACCGCCTTTCTGATGGAAGCCGCGACGGCGATCACGATCGTCATCTCCTGCCTGGGTCTCTTCGGCCTGGCCTTATTCACAGCCCGCCGCCGCGAAAAGGAGATCGGTATCCGCAAGGTGCTGGGCGCCACGGTGTCCAATGTCGCCCTGCTGCTCAGCCGCGACTTTGTAGGGCTCGTCGTGCTGGCTCTGGCGATCGCCTCGCCCCTGGCCTGGTATTTCGCAGATGCCTGGCTGAAAGACTTTGCGTATCGCACCACGATGAATGCCTGGGTGCTGGCGGAGGCGGGGCTGGCTGCGGTGGCGCTCGCCCTGCTGACCGTAGGGTCCCAGGCCCTGCGGGCGGCGCGGGCAAATCCGGTCGATACCTTGCGCAGCGAATGAGCCCGTCCGCACACCGGTTGTATCGCAATCGGACGGGTCAAGCCGCGGCGGCTATCCCATAACGCTAACAACGAATAGCTTATGAGGTTGGCACGAGATTGTCGGCAAAAAAGCCAAGCCCAACCATTTCCTATGCTGCTTCATCATCTTCGTATCGGCTGGCGCAACATCCGCGGCCAACGGTTCTACTCGGCGATCCATATCGTGGGTCTCTCCGTCGGTATCTGCGCCTGCGTCGTCATCTACCTGATTACACAATACGAATTCAGCTTCGATACCTTCCATCCCAACTCCGGCCGCATCTATCGCATCGTCGCCGGGGCGAGTACGGACGAGGGCGGGCAGCTATTTTGGAACAGCCCGTTCCCCACAATATCGAACCTCGAATACCGGGTCACCGGATTCGAGGCCAGGACGGCATTCACCGGCTTTGGCGAGACGATACAGGTGCTCTCGGAAAGGGGCGAGGAAGTGGCAAGATATAGCGGCCGGCAGGCGGACAATGACTATGCTTTTTCGACGATCCTTACAGGGCCTGATTTCTTCACCATTTTCCCGCATCAATGGCTGATCGGCAACCCGGATATCCTGCGGGACTCGGCGCAGATCGTGTTGACCGAGAGCGTGGCCCGAAAGTATTTTGGCCCGGGTCCGTTGAAGGATATGCTCGGACGGGGACTCGTCTACAACGACAGTTTGCTGGTACGGGTGGCGGGGATCGTATAGGATTGGAGTCGACCCTCCGATCTCGACTATACGGCGTTCATCTCTTCGAAGCTGGACTGGGGCCGGCTGGAACCGGGACCATCCCAGGCTTTTGTGCGGCTTTCGAAAGATATCTCAGCATCACGCGTCAATGCCCAGTTCGACGATTGGCTGAGCCGGACGATGCCTACTCTCGATCCGGGCGTCAGGCATCTGAAGGTTTACCTGCAATCGCTCCGGGATATGCACTACACTACCGAATTTCATCCGGCGAACACCGGGGACGTTTTCCGCAAGGCCTACCTTCCGATGTTGTATGCGTTGATGGGAGTCGCATTGTTCATCCTGACGCTGGCCGTCATCAATTTTATCAACCTGTCTACTGCCCAGTCCTTTCAACGCATGAAAGAGGTGGGCGTCCGCAAAGTGATGGGCAGCAGCCGCAGTGGGCTCATCCTCCAATTTCTGATAGAGACGCTGATGCTGACAATGCTCGCAGTTTCGCTTTCGCTCTGCCTGGTGCCGGTGGCCCTGCGGGCGCTCAGCGGGATTGTCCCTCCAGGCGTGCAATTCCACTTCCTGAACCGCGGGTTATGGCTATTCCTGGCGGGGCTCACGGTCCTCACCGCATTGACAGCCGGCTTCTATCCGGCCCGGCTCCTGTCTTCCTATCTGCCCGTGCTAAGCCTGAAAGGAGCGCTAGACAAAAAGGGTACCGGAGGCGCTGGTTTGCGGCGGGTCCTGATCATCTTTCAATTCACGTTGTCGCTTTTGTTCATCATCGGGTCGATGGTCATCCATCGGCAGTTGCAATATATGCGCAATGCTGACAAGGGCTTTAATAGCAAAGACGTTTTGACGGTTGAATATCGCGGGGCCAAGCCGGGCCAGATGCGAATTTTTGCCGACGTGATAAGATATCAGCAACATGGCGTCCGCGATGTGATCCTGCAGGGAAACCCTCCGATGGGCAGGGACCAGGATGAGGTCACCTTCGTCTACCGCGGTAAGAAGAATTTTCATCGGGTCACGGTCCGCACGGAGATCGGCGACGAACACTTCGTACCTTTCTATGGAATGCGCCTTGTCGCCGGCGGGAATATCTATGAAGGCGAGAACGTCAAAGCGGTGGTGATCAACGAAACCTATGCCCGCGCGCTGGGTTTTGCGCAGCCGCAGCAGGCGCTGCAAGCCCAGCTCTACCGGTTACGCGATAATATGCCCTATACGGTAATGGGTGTTGTCGCGGACTATCACCAGACCTCGTTTCACGAGACGATAAAGCCCATGGTCATCGTTACCTGGCTTTCATCGGCGAAAAGCGTCGCCATAAAACTGGATGTTCGTGGTGAAGCGGCAAAGAGAGTAATAAAGGAGATAGAAGCGAAATGGCGCAAGTGGTTCCCGAATGACCAGGCGCAATGCTCATTGCTGGATGATTCCATCCATCAGCTGTACATGCAGGAGAATAATGTCACTATGCTGATGTCCACGGCTACTGGCATCACCGTACTTATTTCCTGTATGGGACTGTTTGGACTTGCCCTATCCTCCGCCGGCCGGCGGGCAAAGGAGATCGGCATCCGTAAGGTAATGGGGGCCACCGTTACGACGATTGCCCTGTTGTTAAGCCGGGAATTCGTTCTGTTGGTAGGCGTGGCGATCGTCATCGCCTCGCCGTTGGCCTGGTGGCTTGCCACAGTATGGCTCAGGGATTTTGCTTACCGGACGAGTATGGATGGATGGGTGCTTGTCGAGGCCGCGATCGCAGCCATTGCACTTGCCGTGCTCACAGTGGGATTCCAGGCGGTGAAGGCGGCCAGGGCCAATCCCGTGAAGGTATTGCGGGTAGATTGAGCAAAGACTATTGGCCAAGTACCGCTTCCATTTTACTGCTTCTCGATCCCTTGATCAGTAACCAGGAGTCTTTGATTCCAGCATGGCGATACCAATCCGCAGCTTCTACGCTGTTGGCGAAGCTGCGATAAGGATGTTGCACCTTGAGGAAATCGCCGCCGACTAGGACCACCTGCGCCCAGGGATACTGCCCGATAACATCGACGATGCCCTGATGTTCGTTTACGCTTTCGGGCCCCAACTCGGCCATGGCGCCGAGCACCAGGATCTTTCCCTTTCCGTCTGTCGCCAGCTTCGCAAAATTCTCGATGGCGGCACGCATTGAAGAGGGATTGGCGTTATAAGCATCCAGGATAATATGATTGCCGTGGAGCTCGATCAGCTGACTGCGGCTATTGGAAGGGGTATATTGAGTGATGGCCTGGCGGATCTTTGCGTCGGTGACGCCGAATTGTTTGCCGACGGCCACCGCCACAAGGACGTTCGGCAGGTTGTAGTCGCCGACCAGTTGGGTTGCAAGGATACCCGTATTCGCTCCGCGCGTGATCTCCACGTGTAGAAAGCTGTCGGCGCCGGGCACTACATGGCCTTCGATATCTGCATCGGCCGTCCCGTAAGTGATGATATGCGCGATGCCGCGGCTCATCTGCCGGAGCACCTCGCTGTCGCGGAGCACAAAGGCGCTTCCACCCTCGTCCCTTAAATAGTCATACAATTCTCCCTTGCCCTTCCGGACTCCTTCGGGCCCGCCAAACCCTTCGAGATGCGCCCGGCCGATATTGGTGATGATGCCATGGGTCGGCAGGGTGTAGCGGCAGTAACCTTCTATTTCCTTTTGATGATTGGCGCCCATTTCGATCACGGCGAACTCGGCATCGCGTTGCACCGAGAGGATGGTCAGCGGAATGCCGATATGATTGTTCAGATTGCCCTTTGTCGTGTAGGTCTGAAACGTCGACGAAAGCACGGCATGGATCAGCTCCTTTGTCGTGGTCTTGCCATTGCTGCCGGTAATGGCGATAAATGGGATATCAAACTGCCGCCGGTGATAGAGGGCCAGCTCCTGCAGCGTCGTAAGCACATCGGGAACCAGGATGAGCCGGTCGTTAGGCGCTGCCGCCGCTGCGGTCGGCGAAGGGGTGACGACAGGTTCGTCGATCACCGCATAGGCCGCACCGAGCTCGAGGGCCCGGAGGGCAAAAGCGTTGCCATTGAAATTGGGACCCTTCAAGGCAAAGAAGAGATCGCCTTGTTTCAATTGACGGGTATCGGTCTGAACCGAAGGATGGCGTTGATAAAGGTCGTATAGCTGCTCGATGGTCATCAGCAAAAATAAAAAAAGGGTCGCTTTTGCGACCCTTTTTTTATTCTGAAAAACTCTTATTGCTTACGGGTATTCTGACGGCGCGCTTTGTAGTTGATACCGGTCTGGCGGCCATTACCTGCAGGGCTGCCTACACGATCCATGGCGCAACGGAAACCAACCGTGCTGTTAGCCTGGTCTTCCTCGAGGAAGCGGCGGGTGCCCGGGCTGAGCCAGTAGGCCCGGTCATTCCAGCTACCACCCTTGATCACACGGGACTTGTTGCTGATAAGGGTTGTCTTGCCATAGCCATATGCGATACCGGAGATGGTGGAGTCACCGTCGAGATAGTTGATGACATCTCCCTTCTGGTAATTGCGGCGGGCCTGGCTTTCGGAGTCGGTTACATTACGCATCTTGATACGGCCGAGGCTGTCGCGTTCTGCTTTGTTTTCTTTGCCGAGATCGACCGTCTGGAATTTGTTACCGCGATAAGGGGCTACGTCGTCGGCGTCCTGGCCCGTCATGGGGCGATAGACGTCGGCTACCCACTCGCTTACGTTACCGGACATGTTATATAGACCGAATCCGTTCGGGAAGAAGCTCTTTACAGGGGCAGTGTATACGGCGTTGTCATTCAGACCACCGGCAACACCCATATTATCACCCGAACCGCGTTTGAAGTTGGCCATAAAGGTACCCTGCCAGCTGCCATGACGCGTGTCGCGGAGACCGTTGACGTTGCTGCTCCAGGAGTAGACCTGTTTGTTGGCGATCAGCTCCTCACCGTGTTGACCGTCTTTCTTGGCGGGCAGCGGGTTCTGGTTGATATAGCCAAGAGCGGCATATTCCCATTCTGCTTCCGTCGGGAGGCGGTAGTTGGGAAGGAGAATCCCGTCTTCGAAGGTAACCTGGGTACGAGGGGTACCGTTGGGGTTCTTGAGGGGATTGCTCTTGCTGCGCGCTTTTTTATCGGGAGTGGCCTGGAACTCACCCATCAGGTAAGCCTTCGTGTTGAAGTTTTCCTGGCCAAGACCTTGCAGGTTCTTAACGGCGTTCTGGTTGATATAGCCGCGGTCCATGAGCAACTTCTCGTTTACCCGGTCACTGCGCCAGAGACAGAAGTCGTGCGCTTGCCTCCAGGTCACACCTACCACGGGGTAGAAGTTGTAGGAGGGGTGACGGAAGTAGTATTCGACCATCGGTTCGTTGTAAGCCAGCTCGCTGCGCCAGCACAGGGTGTCGGGCAGGGCGGCTTCACGGACGGCCTTGTATTCGTCGGCGTCAAATACGAGATTGATCCAGTACAGGTACTCACGGTAGTGGATATTCGCAACTTCGGTCTGATCGATGTAGAAAGAGTTGACAGTCACTCTTCTAGGGACGTTATTCCAATCTCTCATGACGTCTTCTTGGGTGGCGCCCATGGTAAAGGTGCCGCCCTGAACGAAGACCAGTCCGGGACCGGTACGTTGCTCTTTTTCTTTGGAAACCTGGAATCCGCCCATCTTGGAGTCGTTATAGTTCCACCCCGTTGCGGTGGACTGCTCCGGCTTCTTTTTGAAGCAAGAGGAGAAGAGGGATACGGAGACTGCCAGGATCGCTAGGTTTTTCAGATTCATAATTTGACGCTTTTGCTGTTAGCCGTAAAAAGAAAAAACGCTGCCTTGTGGCTAATTATTGTATAAAAATACGTGCCGAATTTATTCACAGTTGCCCCCGGATGGGACAATTTCCCACTCCCACACACAGAAAGTCCTATTTTTACCGCCCCCGCGGCCGGTTCGGTACGGAAGTTGTTTGCTAGCGCGGGCACAATACGGACCACGGGTTCCTTGGGCGACGGCCCGGACTGAAGCGGTGTAGCGCCAAGGGCTAAATTTTAAAGAAGCCCGATGCGCCCCAAACAATATTTTCTGCCGGAGGCCGTTGGAAGAGAGTTGCTACGAGTGCAACCCGCAAGCCATTGGAAAGGTTCATTCAGTATTTTTGGGCAAAATTCACAATATCTTAATAATCACTAACTTAGCAGCCTATATCGCAAATTTACATTTCTGAGCGCATTTTCTGACCCCCCCAAATTCTCTAAAATCCCGGCAGGCCGGGAAACCCGGGCGTCACAATTTGCGTGTTTGTAAAAAATGAAAATTAAATCAGACATGAAAAGATTTTACCAGGGATTAGCTGCTTTTGTATTGTTAGTCTTTGTGGGGCAGGAGGGGGCGTTTGGCCAGACTGCGAATTCGCTGAACGTCACCACGACTGCCGTACCTTTCCTACGAATCTCCCCGGACGCTCGTGCCGGCGGTATGGGTGACCTGGGGGTCGCCACTTCTCCCGATCCCGCTTCTTCCTTTTACAATCAAGCCAAGATCCCGTTTGCCAAAAAAGACCTGGGTCTGGGCCTGACTTATACTCCCTGGTTGAAGGACCTGGGACTCAATGATGTATACCTGCTTGCGTTCTCAGGGTATAAGAAGCTGGACGACCAGTCGGCCCTGTCCGCCTCAATCCGGTACTTCAGCCTGGGTAACATCCAGTTCACGGACTTCAACGGGAATGAGCTGGGCAGCGGTCATCCGCGCGAGTTCGCCTTTGACCTCGGGTATTCCCGCAAACTGGCCGATAAGCTGAGCATCGCGCTGGCAGGCCGCTACATCTACTCCAACCTGGCCTCGGGGTATGCGGCCAGCGGCAGCACCTACCAACCCGGCAAGACCTTTGCCGCCGACATCTCCCTGTATTATCACGGGGTGACGGATGCGGCCGGCGGGTGGAACTTCGGTCTGGCGCTGACGAATCTGGGGGGGAAGATCGGCTATACGAATTCCGCGGTCGAAAAGGATTTCATCCCGGCCGACCTTGGACTCGGCGCAAGCTACACGGCCGTCTTCAACGAGGATAACAAACTGATGATCGGGCTGGATATCCACAAGCTGCTGGTTCCGGTGCCGCCATCGCCGACCGGCAACGACTCCACCGACAATGTCAATCTCACCAACTATCATAATAAGTCGCTTACCGGCAGCTGGTTCAGCAGCTTTAGCGGGGAGAACCAGTTCAAGACCCTGCAACTCTCGCTGGGGGCGGAATATTCCTACCAGGACCAGTTCTTTGTCCGGACAGGTTACTATTATGAGGACCCGAGCAAGGGCGACCGCAAGTATTTCAGCGTGGGCGTTGGGTTGAAGTATAATGTGATGGGGCTTAACTTCTCCTATCTGGTGCCTTCGGGTAGCGGGACGAACCGGAATCCTTTGTCCAATACGTTGCGGTTTGGCCTGACGTTCGACCTGGATACGAATGAAGGCAGCAACAACAGCACACAGAGTTCGACGAACTAAAGTTTGTTCTATATATCTTTGGAGGGTCCCGGAGTTTCGGGACCTTTTTTTATGCAAAACGGGCCACGGGCCCGTTGGCCGAAGGCCCGACGTTAGCGCTATTGCGCGGCGGGCTTATTTTGGTCAGAAGCCCGAAAGCGCAATATTATGAGAATCGGATTTGGGATCGACTTTCATCAACTGGCGGAGGGGCGAGCCCTATGGCTCGGCGGCGTGCAGATCCCTTCGCCGCGGGGCGCAGTAGGGCACAGTGATGCCGATGTGCTGCTTCACGCCATTTGCGATGCCCTGCTTGGGGCGCTGGCGCTGGGCGATATCGGGCAACATTTCCCCAACACGGACCCCAACTACAAAGACATCGACAGCAAGATTCTCCTGGGCCGGTGCTGGGACCTGGTGAAAGGCCGGGGCTGGCGGGTCGTCAATATCGACAGCACGGTGACGCTCGAGGCGCCGAAGATAATGAAGTATGCCGGCGTGATGCGGGAGACGATCGCGGCTTTGCTGGAGATAGGGGTCGGGGATGTGTCGATCAAGGCGACCACTACCGAGCAGATGGGGTTTGTGGGGCGGGGCGAGGGGATCGTGGCGTATGCGACGGTGCTGCTGGGACGGGCCACGGGCCCGGAGGCCAGAACCGAGCGCTAGGGAAGGTTCCGACCGAGGAGACGCGCGTCGAAGCAGCTCCGACGAAGGTCTCCAATCATAGGCCCCGTCAGACTGCGAAGCAGTCGGAGCAGGAGTCGGGGAATTGCGTTAGGGATCGGAGCGGCAGCCCGGAGCCCGACGATAGGAGGGCGAGGACTATAGCGGAGAGCCCGACCCAAAGGGGAACGCGCAAATACACCTATATTTGCGCCATGTCAACAATAAAGGTCAAGATCATCAATCAATCACCCAATGCCCTGCCCGAATATGCGACGGCGGGGTCGGCGGGCATGGACCTGCGGGCGAACCTGGAAGCGCCGCTGGTGTTACAGCCGATGGAGCGGCAGCTGGTGCCGACGGGGCTGTTCATGGAGCTGCCGCTGGGATATGAAGCGCAGGTGCGGCCGCGGAGCGGGCTGGCGATCAAGCAGGGTATTACCTGCCTCAACACGCCGGGGACGATCGACTCGGACTACCGCGGGGAGATCAAGGTGATCCTGATCAACCTCTCGCAGGAGCCGCAGACGGTGCACCCGGGGGACCGGATCGCGCAGATGGTGGTAAGCCCGGTGGTACAGATCGGGTGGGAGAGTGTGGTGTCTATAAATGAGACAGCCCGCAGTGCAGGCGGGTTTGGGCATACCGGAAAATCTTAACTATGATCAGACTTTTGGCGGGCATTGTTTTTATAGGGGCGATGACCTTTGCAGTGGCGGGGTGCCGTTCGACCAAGAAAATTTCCAAAGCGATTGCGACGACCAACATCCGCAAGGATACGACCGGAGATGCGGCCCGGGCGGCGGCGGCCGCGCCGCGGGATGCGCATGCGGACTCGATGGAGGTGATCCGGCAGGCCGTGCAAGGGTTGGCCAATAACCACATCGACTTCAAGACCTTTTCGGGCCACATGCATGTGCATTATGAGGGGAGCGATGGGAAGGACAACGAGTTTAACGCGGTGGTCAGGATCAAAAAGGACAGCATGATCTGGGTCTCGATCAACGCGCTGTTGGGCTTTGAGGCTTTGAGGCTGCAGATAACTCATGACAGCGTGAAGATATTGGACCGGCTCCATAAGATCGCCCGCCTGCGGTCGGTGACCTACCTGCAGGACCAGGTCCACCTCCCGGTGGATTTCCAGACGCTGCAGGACCTTCTCATTGGCAACCCCGTCTATGTGGACACCGCGCATATCCTCTTCTACAAACAGGACAACAAGGGCATCTCGCTGTTCAGCGTGGGCAGCCCTTTCCGCAACTATCTAACTCTCAACCTCGACTATACGCCGCAGCACAGCAAGCTGGACGATGCGGACCCGCTGCGGGCGCGGACCGGGGATATCACCTTCGGCAATTATGACCATAGCGGGATGACGTCCTTCTCCACCTACCGGAAGATTTCGGTGGCGGAGAAATCGAAGCTGGATATCGAGATAGAGGTGAAGCAGTTCAAGTTTAACGAACCTTTAAATACTCCTTTTCAGGTTCCGAAAAATTTTAAGCGGCGTTGAGCGTTATCCGGAAGGCCTGGACGCCTTCGGCCGGAATCAGCGCGAACTTCGTAACTTCAACCATATGCGGAAAAAACTCATTTTTGCGACCTTGTGTTTGCTGGCCGTTGGCAGGCTGGTGGCGCAGCAGCCGGCCGTTCAGAACCGGGCCGACCTGGAAAAAGAGCGGGCGGCGATCCAGAAAGAGATCGAGGATGTGAAGCGGACCCTGGATGAGACACATAGCCATAAACGGGAGACGCTGGGCCAGCTGGCGCTGTTGCAACGCCGGCTGAAGCTGCGGGAGTCGGCGATCCGCAATATCAACCAGCAACTGGACGCGATCCAGGGGGATATGAACCAATCCTGGCGCGAAATCCTAAAACTTCGCGCCGAACTGGATACGCTGCGGGTGCAATATGCCCAGAGTATCGTGTTCGCTTATAAGAACCGCAGCAGCTATGACCTGCTCAACTTCGTTTTCTCTGCCGGCAACTTCAATGACGCCATCCGGCGCATCCAATACCTGAAATCATACCGCGCTTATCGCGAGGAGCGGGCGGAAAATATCCGCCGGACCCAGGACCTGCTCCAGGGGAAGATCGACGGGCTGAAGGTGACTCGGGCCGCGAAAGAGGATGCGATGAAGAAGCAGAGCCGGGAGCGGGCGCTGCTGGAGGATGAAAAGAGAGAGAAAGACCAGGTGGTGAACCGCCTGCAGTCGCAGGAGAAGGAACTGAAAAAAGAGATGGCGGCCAAGCAGCGGCAGGATGCGCGGTTGGGCAGCGCGATCAATGCGGCGATCCGCCGGGCCACCGATCTGGCTCGCAAAGAGGCGGCTAAGCGTAGCGCGGATGAGAAAGCCGCGGCCGCGCGCGCGGCGGCGGCCGAAAAAGCCAATGCGGCGAAAGCCGGCCGGCCTGAGACCAGCGACGAGGCCCTGGCGCCCGCTACGCTCAATACGGTGAAGACGCCGGGCAAGACGGTGTTCTCGAGCGAGGCGGACGTGCACCTGACGGGTGACTTCGAGAATAACAGGCTTCGTTTGCCATGGCCGGTGTCGGGGACGATCTCCATGTCCTTCGGCCGCCATGAATACATCAAGGGCATCTGGCATGACAATGCGGGGATCACGATAGACGTGCAGCCAGGCGCTGCGGTGAAATCGGTGTTCAAAGGCGAGGTGCAGAGTGTTTTCAGCGTGGGAGATGTCCAGGCGGTGATGATCCGCCACGGGCGATACTTTACTACTTATTCCAATCTTTCTACGGTTTCGGTTGCCAAGGGAGAACCGGTGGTGACGGGGCAAATAATTGGCCGGGTCGGCGAGGTGGGGCAGCTGGAGTTCGTTCTCTCCAATGAGAAGGGGACGAACCTGGATCCGGAGCGATGGCTGAAGCGCTAACCGCCGCACAGCGGCGGTGCGCGAAGCGCCAACATCGGCCCTACTAGATTGCGAAGCAATCGGTACAGCAGTCGCGGGTTACCAACCCGGAACCGCACCGCCGAACGCCCCATCGACGCCCACGCCCGGCTTGCGCCAG
>NZ_DASZXR010000016.1:0-941518 GCF_035546395.1 Puia sp.
CTCGAAGGACGGAACATCACCCTCACCCGAACGCTCAACGGAATGGCCTACCAACTCCTGCCAAATAGTAAATTATATACCTTACCTATACCACCTGACATTCTAAACTTTAATCCAACCATGAAACAAAATCAGAGATGACGAGCCAATCGCATTTGCCGTTGGCCTACAGAAATATACTTTTTGACCGTAAAACTGACTATTTTTATTTGTTCAACTAAACTTCCTTCCCATGCTTAATGAATTTACTTATGAATTGATTGACGAAGAAGAAGGCTTGCAGCCGATCTTGACGGAGGCAGCTTACCTCAAATTGACTCCCGCCTTCAGAGCAAAATACCGAATAAAAGACGATGACGGTCCGAGTTCCGATGAGGGTGTGGAATTGAAAGAAAGTGATGATGACTTATATTTGGAACATCCGGAGTTTGAAGCAGAGAAAGAACTCGACACTACGGGCACTTTGTATGACAGCCCAGAATACGACGAATTTGAAGAAATGCGTTCAAGCCGAGGAGGGCGGGTGACCCGTGGATACAATAAAGACGATTACTAACTCAACAAGTCTGATGTCTCCTTTCTGCAGGTGAATCCCTTGATAAACAAAATGTAGGTAACAACAAGCGTGAAGTTATTAATAGAGAAGAGGCCAGCGGTCACCTTCAAAAAACCATGGTTCGTAAGATAGATGCTACCAATAAAAAAGGGAATAATAGTTGCCAGGTAGAAAAAAATACCCGTGACCAACCAGAACGCCGGCTCTTTCATCAAGTCCAACGATTCATTACGGGAGAAAAGCTCCCAATACCAGATGAGACAAGGAATGATGATGACGGCGCTTTCCAATAGGATCGCGACGGTATTTAGCTGACTACCAATCCCGAATCTCCAGGAATAAGTGATGAAAAATAAACCGTATGCTACCACAGAAACAACAAGCAACCTCTTGATCAGAACCGATCGAATAATCCGCAAAAGGAACCAGCTAAAGATGAACAGTTCAAAGGGTGTGTACAAGTTGTATATCGCGTTGCTAGCAACGTCTTGATAGTCGCCGAAAGGCTTAAAATGAAACAGCCTGGATACAAATTCGTTTACCAATAACTCGATGGCAACCGAAACGAATAGGTAGACGGGAAATATCCTTACGTAGGAAGGATTCCGATTTCGATAGCAACAAGCGACCCCAATGGCAAGCGCCAAGAAATTGGCAGTCAGGTTTATAAGAATGCTAAAAATGTAGATAGATTTCAACATCTTTAATGAATTTAGCCGCACCATTTAAGAGGTTGAAATTACAAGTCTCTTCGTTATCGGGCAAAGGTCAAATACACTTTGCAGTCGGTATTTTTCTTATTTCAGAAGGGTGTTTTCACCCGGTTCTGGTGGCAGTTTCAGTTGTTGTCTCGCCAGGGTCTGCCACTCAGGTGTTAACCTTCCTACCTGGACAGTACGGCCTGTACCCGATAAATAGGGTCCGGACTCGATGGCCCCGTCCCGGACCAGGTCCTCATAAACACCTTGGTTGATGTCGCCGTTCTTTATAACCACCAGGGGAAATACGAAATGCTTACTGTAATCCTTTCCCTCAAAAAACCGCTCGTAATTCACGGTCAGGACACACCACTCTTCTCCATCCGTCGCCCGGATGGCTGTCATAGCAACCGTCTTGTTCCTATAAAGGTCGAATTCAATCGTACAATCCACTCCTAAGATCGAAATATGCTTCATACTATTTTTTTTGTTGTGAAAATTTGTAGCCATGCTTAGTCCTTACTTATCAAACTCTTAGAAAGATAAAGAAGACTGCTGATTCTGTGCCGGAGGCCGGCTTCGTTGCACCGACTCGGCCTCTTTCATTGAATTGGAACCTTTAAGTCGGTCCTTGAGGATTTTCCGCCTCCGTTCATAAATCTTATCGCGCAGGCCACTTAATTGAGACAAAAGCCAGTCGTTGAGCTCCTTGGGCGCGCTCACATCTTCCCATCTGTCCTCTCCAAACCAAATTTGAAGCGTGCGACAGCTTACATGCGTATAAATATCAACCCAGTCAGACGGCATAGGCGCTTCCAGTGTTCTTGTAAAGAGATAAGCCGTTGTTTCAACGTAGGTCGCCGTCCTCTCTTTCTTTAAGAGGGCAGCCAAGCGAGCAATCGGAATGATCTCGATGATCCTGCCCGGAATCATGTCGGCCCAATTGTGACTGAAGGTTAAAATGGGAGACTGCAGGGCATCCATGATCTCAAATACGAAGTCGTCGCCATTGTTCTTTTGTGCTCCCGCAACTGATTTAGGCTCCTCAGGTTCTACGTCAAACAAACGCTGTTGAATGACCGGCGGGGATTGTCGTTTCATGCTGTTTCAGTTTTGATAAATAGAAAGGGTGAAGCTTTGATTGCCTCGCCACTGATTAAAAGGGAAAAAATAAAAACGTCCAGTGACTATACTTGATCCAAGTCTTTTCCAAAATAGGCCTCTCGTGCCGCCTTAACCTGTGCAGTGAAAGGCAACACCCATTTCGTAGCATATTCTTCTGGCGTCATCTCCGACCTTCGGGCCTGTCGGATCAACGTGGGGTCGTCGTTAATCTCGTACCACCTAAGCGGTCGCACTGCCGGCAATTGAAAGACTTCCGACTTAAATAAATTGTCCCGGTCTTCTTCATTCGCGACTCTGATCCAGACAACATCCTGACTATCTTCAATCTCTCGAATCGCGGATTCGATTTGGTCCGCGGGGCGTTCAGGGTCCGGATAAAGGATATACCCAGATCCGTTGGAATTCACCAATTCTTCCGTGTATTTGATTCCGTTCGACGTCCTTTTGTCCATAAGTGCTTGGTTAAATAATTAATAGATTTTCTTAATTGAATAAATGGCAGGCTCCATCCTCCGGAGGATCGCAGATCACGATATCGATGTTCGATCTTCGCGCTCCTTCCAAAATCGCCCCCATGTCCGTGTATAAAAAGTAGCACCCGTTCATGTCGGCCGTAGGTTCGATCCGGCAATCCGGGATGACCCGCAGGGCTGTGGCATCATCGTACAGGGTAAATCCGAAGGGCAATTCCACGAGGATCACGATACGATCAGGGTACAGCAGTTTGCATTTCCGCCAATTTTGCCAATGATCTCCACTAGCCAGAGGCGGAAACACAATAGGAAGCTGAGACGACTCACATCGCCTTCTTTTTCGACTCATCTTGCGCATGGATTGGGTGAAAGAATGCAGCCTGCCGGCTACGGGTCGCTATTGGAGATATCCCGCGACCTTCGCTTCGTGAAGCCAGTCAAAGGCTCGTTTGGCCTGATTCCGTTGCAGACGGAGATCATATTTAATGACGACATTTCCCTTGAAAAAAACACACACCTCATTTACGTTGTTGGCATCGTCTTTGGTAGCAACGGGATACACCTGCAAAGCCAGTCGAGAACCTACCTCGGCCCGACGGTCAACCACCAAAAAAGTCATCAGATATTCGTACTTATCTTTCTGGTCCGGCAACAGGACTCCAATGTCTAAAAGATAACCTGGACTCTGCCCAAACCTTACTTCGGGGCCTTTTGAGACGAGGACATCCTTGTGCCCTATCGCGGTTAGCCGTTTTTCTTTTAGTCCTTGCAGTTTCAATAGAAACAGCAGGATAATTTTTGTTGTTCTTACATTCAATTGCTTCATATTTTTTGCGCACAGGAACCCGGTGCACACGGGGGTTTAATGGTGAACAATTAGTCAGACATCTTCTGTAAAGACTTCTTCCAGCCTCTTTTGCTCGGATTTTCCATTGATCCGATAGTCGCGGCCATGCACACTCATATTGATAGTATGGGTCATCGCTTTGGCTTCCTCCGATTGTAGCCACTCGACTCCGCGGGTGACCAAACAATCGGCAAAGGCGTACAAAACGGCGATCGGCGTCGGCGGGAGCTTCTGATTCCGGAACAGCAAGATTTCTTCTGTAAAGGGGACATTTTTGACACTGGTTGTCATGGCGAAAGAGATCACAGCTATCGGGTGTGACGGCCGTTACATTAAATAATTGGGAAAAGGATCCTCAACTACCTGGCTGCCGCTCGGTATAGGCCCAGGCGTATTCGGTCAACGATAATCCACCGATGGTCTTCTTACCTGCGAGTGCGGCTTCAAATCCATCTCTTGCTCCGGCGAGCACAGCGTTATAGATGTCGTTAAAGCTGAATAACCGATCGTCGTTGGAGGCGCTAAAATTGAAAAATGAGTGAATGCCGAGCTGATGGCAGCGAAGCCGGTAAAGGGAAAGCATCCTTCGCTCGTGTCGAATCGTTTCGGGCTGAAGAACGATCATTCTTTCGCCGACGGATAGGATGACCTGTTCTCCTTCAAAAGTCGGCGGCCCGCTGATCCTTTTTTCCTCTTCTACCGCCTGTAGTACGGCACTCAGGGTCTTTTTGCTTACAAAGCATTCCTGAATACTCTTCCAAGGTGCAGCCGAATCGTAGTAGCCGGGAAAGACCAGATGGTAGGTGGAGCTGATGTACTCCCAGGACAAGCTTTTTTTAATTAACATGGATATTATTTTTAAATATTGCTTAATAGATCACGGGGCCGAAGAGCCATGCCCTACTTAGCGTCCCGTGTTGAATCGGACGTTCCTCCCGCCCTGACTGGATGAACAGAATTTACCTTGCCAGCTAGGTCATCATTAGTTCTCAATGAAATGCTAGTTGAAACGGTGATGTAGAGCGCAGTCTTTCGGACACCTATCCTTAGGATGCTCCTGCGGATTCCTTTCCGAAGGCACCCGGAGGCCATCTCCAATCATCGAGGCGGACGGGCGCAGTAAATGAACCTGTGGCTTGTTGGACCCAATACGCCGACTGTGCTGGCAAGGCAACTCCACGGGAGACGTAGTCTTTGATAGTCGTGCCTGGAAACAGGGTAAACCCGATTTCTTGTTCAATACGAGCGATCGCCTCTATCTTGTGGGGTGCCATCAGCTGCAGGGTCGCCCATATATTGACTGACCCGAAGATGCAAAGCTGGCAGCTACATCTGGTCCAGCCGAGCATATAGGCTGGGTGCGGTTGTACTTTCCACCGGGCCAAAATAGCCCAGACGTCTGCTGACGACCAGCCCAACAGGGGGCGCCATAGTACCGCTCTGCGTTTTTTGGTAGCCGCGGAATAGCGATCGATTGCCTTATAGCCGCTTCTGACCTTGCTTTCTTCGCGGCGTTCGCCAGTCAATACCACGACATCACGGGAGTAGGCTGGGTGGCGCCGGATCGCCGCGGCCAGCACGTCGATTTTGACCGTACTACTGCACCAACGGATGGACAGGTTACCGCTAACAGCAGGGAACTTTAGCCGCGTATTTATCGCGCGGGCACTAGCGTCGATCCGCAGAAAGGAGCCATCGGGTACTTCCTGGTAGTAGATATCCTGCCGAGGTTCGTTCAGTCGGTATATCTCCCGGAGGATGCCCCCTTGACGGTAAGACACGAATAAGGACAGCCCAAAAGCATCGGCAAACGCCCGACAATAGCTTTCGGTGCATTCCCAATCAAACAGCTTGGGGCCTCGTCCGTCAACGTCATGATGGTGGAGATGGATGCGGGAAGGATCAATGCCCTGCTCCAGCAGGTAGAGCACCATCGCGACGCTGTCCTTTCCGCCACTGAAAGCAACGACAATTGGCTGGGTACCACATCGAATAGCCGCCATCATCGGTATAGTGGAATCGGCCAGCTGCTTAGTTAATGATACCATGAAACTCATTTTTGATGAACAATCGAGGGCATTGCAAGCCCGAAAAAGTAAATGCGTCTGCCATCGTCTGGAGACGCATTTACTGCGAGGCGTTGTTTATTTGTTAGGAATAAAGACAACCATTTTGCCCGTACTGCTTTTCGTCGGGTCTATGGACGCAAAGCCGTGCACCTTCTGTTCCTGTCGGGCGGCGTAGAGCGCTCGTTCCCGAACATCTTCGCCTGCCGAAGAAAAGGCGTCAGGGATCAGGTACTTTTGCAGAAAGTCTTCCATTGTCGTACAGTCAGACACGGCGAGGGAGGTCGCCCAAGCTGGCAAGACTTTCGGGCGATCTGGGTCGAGCTCCGCGATGATTGTCTGCAATTTGCGGGTTCTATCACGGTGATTGCTGCGTCGCTTTTCGGCACCAGCCTGGTATTTCGTTTCAACAGCGGCCACGTTTACCCACGGCTGCGCCATTTGATACAGCACCTGACCGGCCACCTCTGTAGGAATTTTGGTTTGGTCACGGCCCATCACCGCAAATTTTATCAGGATGCCTTCCTGGTCATCTGTTAACTTTTTAAAGTCTTCGATAGAAGGGCCTTCGCGTCGCATCTGATCCAGCCCAGGGAATAAGAGTGCATCAACCTGGCCCTGATCGGAGTAGCTGAGTCCCTGGTACATGAACCAGCGGCGGCCCACAATGTCCGCGTCGGTCAAGGTCGTCGAAGGCGCGTCTTCTGTCATCCGATGCTTGAACTGATCGTAGATGGTTTTTTGCGTCTTCTCTGCATCGATCTCTTCCTTTCTAACGATCCATTGCTGGCTTCGCTTAAGCTCGCCATCGAGCATTGCAGGCGTTGCTTTGCCTTGCTTGATGGCTTCCTGTACTTCTTTGGAGGTAAGTTGTACAGCCTCGTTCCTTGCATTAACAGCAGCTGGACGAGGCCGGTTAATAAACGTCACAAGAATAAGCGACTGGTTATACCCTATTCGCAGGCCGAATTGAAGCGGGAATTCAGCGATCAATTTCTCGTGGTCAGCCTGTCGTTCGCGATACCGACCCATGGCGTCGTCGTAGGCCTTTTCGTTGAAGATCAACGGCGCGGATTCGGTATTAGCGGAGTCTTCGAGTTCAGGATCGGCCGTATCCGATCCCTGTGGCTGTTGTTCCTCCTCCTCGTCGTATTCGATCTCCTCACTATACTGTTCTTCTTCATCGGGTTCATCCTCTTCATCGCTAAAGCCATTTTCGTCGTCATTAACCGATCCCCCTTCCCCACTGTAATCCTCTTCCTCCTCAAAATACTCGTCCGGGTACTGGTCTCCTGTGGTCCTTTTCATAAAAAGTTCCTTAACGGGCTCCTTGGGTACAAGGACCTCCGTTACAGAAGAGGATTCAACCACGGCCAAGGGCTTGTTGTGGGCGGCCAAATAATCGACCGCGTCCTTTTCGAGACCGGCTGGCTCGGCTTGCGCAAGAAAGGCAGTAATATTGTTCTGGTCAACAAAATCGGCCACACTTCTGAAGAACGATGCCTTGGTCTTCTCAGCAAAACAGGAACGCTTGGTACATTTGGCGGTTGTTTCCTCCTCGGGGAACATGCTCGTGATACAGCCTGTGTTGTGAGAGCAAGTGATACAGGCACCCATAGCGGGCATAAGTGTTTCGTCCCGGATGTCAAATTTGGCGGCGGACAACCGGCAATGGTAGCTGGAAAGAATAAAGTCCAGCCGGTTTACTTTAAAATGGGGCGTATCTTTCCAGGATTGGCAGTGCGTGTCATAGAAGTTCTGTTGGGCATCCTGAGAAATTCCGGCAATGGCCAGGCACTCGCTAAACGTGAAACAATCCGCCATTGCCATTTCGTGGATCGGCTCGACGAGGTCCAGCAGCTTGACACGGTCATATACGTATTTGTCGGGGCGCCCCATCCGGGCCGCGACGTCTTTCAATGGCCGATGGAGCTTAACCCAGCGGTCGATCCCATAGGCTTCCTCCATGAAATGGGGGTCTTGGCGCTCAAAATTTTCCGCCAGCTGCATTTCGATGACTTGTTCATCGGTCAATTCCCGGATGTTGGCGGGAATGTCGATCAAGCCAGCGATGCGAGCAGCCCGGACTCTTCGTTCGCCGGTCGCCAACTCGAACCGCCCGGGAACGGTGATGCGCACCGTAATTTCCTCGATCACGTCGAGCTTCGCGATGCTGGCGGACAGTTCCTCCAGCTTACGGGGGTGGATGAACTTTCGATGATTAAAGGGACTGAAATCGATCTTTTCGAGTGGAATCCGGATCCTTGGAGACGACGGTACATCCATTTGCTCGTGGGTAGGTGCCGTGGTCTTCTTTCGACCGGGTCGAGTTACCGCCAGGTTCTCGACGGTCCCACTGGAGACGGCGATGCCGTTCTTCTTCTTTCTTGTGCTCATGTTATTTATTTTATTGATGAAAAAATGAGAGGCGAGAGGATAAAGCCCCCATGTGTGCCCCCCTACCCCCTCCCGGGGGCACACATGGGGGCCATCCTGTTGGTGCAGCCAAAGCGGCGGCAAGAAGGAGCCGTCCGAACAATGGCTGCAACGGTCATCTTTAATCGATGAAGGAGAGGCTGTACTCGGGCAGACGGGTATGGGAGACACCTTTCCCTTCAACGGCGTGGGGCGGTATAACCAGCCTGGCGTTTTTGGTACGCGGTCTGTGGTTTGCCTTCAAATAAGGAGTATCCTTTTAGTCGGGCGATCCGCTGGTTGAACCGGGCCCACGCATCTTTATCTTTGAATTCAAAGTGCATAGACCCCTTTTTGAATGCCTTTACCCGGAAATAAGCCCAATCGAACCATTGACCATATACGGGTTCGAGATGAAGCAACCGGTAAGCGACCCCTTGCTGGTACAATTCTTCTGCTTTGGCCGCCTGGCCTTGCCAATTTTCTATCGTGAAGCGGAAATATACCCGCTTATCGGTAATGACTTTATATGGATGACTGATCCAGCTTCGAAGGTCGCCCATTGCTTCGTAGTCATCGCCACTGATATAGCACAGGGCTTTTACGAGGTCTTCGACCAAATCCCAATTTCCGCCGTAGCTTGTCTGGATCTTGTCTTGCCCCTTGTAAAATCGTTGATCTTTGTAACACATATACGGCAGGATAAATTTATAGCCCACGAGGTAATGACCGTTGGTCTTCCAGCCTTCCAAGTTGAGCCGGTTTTCGTGATGGTGGGCAGTTATCCGGTCAAAGACTTCCAGGATCGCCTTGTCCATGCGTTGTGTCGATGTGGCAAGTACGATCTCCAACATCCGGTAGATGTTGCGCATAGTAAACGGAACTTGGTATTGGGTCTCCACAAACCGGTTGATATCCTCCTTCAGACCCTTGGTCGCATACTTTTCCAGATTTAGCTTTCGAAAGAGGTACATCCAGCCCGATTTCTGCAATTGCTTTTTAAATTCGTTCCGCTTTGCGTTGTAATCGGCTGGCGTGAGGAGTGTAGCCATATCTGACTGAAAACACCCCTCCATGATGGCTGTCAGCCGAACGGCGACGGTGAGGTATTCGCTGTATATCCGAACAGCTTCGACATAGCGATTCACCAAATCCCGAACAGCGTTGTAGGGCAATAAGCCATTGGCTTGCGGCTCCTCCTCGTCGAATAGATAGAATCCTTCGAATTCGGTCTGGGGATCGCCTCCCTGCTTTTGGAGCTTGATGAGCCCGATTTGAACGGCCGTTTGCCGCTCCGCTCGCGAGAAGCAGGCACCTAGTTCTTCCATGCTGCCATGTTCGTGGACGACTTGCCGAAGGCGGGATTTGGTCTTTGACCGGAAATTCTCGTAGCTGCCGGCGTTGCACAGCGAGATGATCCGGCAGCCCGGCGGAGCGATCTCGAACGCATGCAAAATATGGCTGTCCTCGGCTTCAAATGGGGATTCATGACGATCAAATGGATATGGCTGATCTGGTGGCTCTGCAGGAGCAGAAAGTCCTGCCCGATAAGAGTACATTTGGTCGCCAGGATCGCCCGAAGGTCCGGGTGAAGCTCCACGGCGAGCACATCGGCGGCTTCTTCGTTGAGCAAATAGTCAACGATGTCGCCTTTGCCGGCAGAAGGTTCGAGGACGATTTTGCCCTTAATCAATTCCCCGTCCAACATCCGTTCGATAACATCCGGGGGTGTGGGAAAAAAATTATCAGAAAACATATGGGAAGATTTAATGTTAAAAAAAAGCCACGCGGGAGTCGGGGCTACCCGATCCAGCGTGGCGGAAACCAGCGTTCAAATGAAAAATCTTACTGCCTCATTTTCCAGTAAGGTGTACCGAATCCGGCGTCGATAAGTCGTTTGGCGGCCAGTTTGAAATCCCACCGGCATTCGAGAACGGCGTAAATGGCGGCCGGCCGGTATCCCTTGCGGGGAATAAATTCGGTACTGGTGGAAAAGACCACAAATAAACCTAGTGCATGGTGATAATTCCCGGAGGTATCGTGATCGGTTTCGCCTGGGCGCCGATAATAGGTCCGTTCGGCGTTTTCCCGAACGAACGTCCAGCCATAACTGAGCAAAACCTGCTCAAAGTCGCCCCGGGCATTGTAGTCGGCGAATGGACTCCCCGCATAATAGAAAGGAACGGACCCCGGCCGGCGGATGGGCGGCAGGTCGGGCAGGGTGTTAAAGGACCGGGCCAGGTCGAAGAGTTGATTGCGCTCCACCTCTGAAAGCACCTGAAGGGCTTGCAAGTTGCCGCGGAGAACGCGGTAGCCTTGCGTTGGATAGACGACCACGTAGCCGCCCGTCGCCTTCGTCTCGATCAGGACTTTTACCCGAACATGAGGATTGGTCAGCCGTTCCTGATCGGTGGTCGGACGCCGGGCGAGGACCATGCAGCGGCCGGGATTGTCACAGCGAAAAAGGAAATGATAGCCGCTGCTTCGGGTAGAAGCGATCGTCAATTTTTGAAAAATGTCCGGATACCGGCTCCGAACCTGACCGCCGAAAGATTGCACCAGACATCCGGACAGGTCGTTTTTGACGTCGATGTCGATCACGAGCATGTTGCCACTAACGGGTCCGCATACCACGGCAATGCCGGCCGCCAACGGATGATTGAATAAAACACGAATCGCCCGGGGCGACATCCGCCACTGCTGATAGCGTTTCCAATTCGAGACGCTTTTTTTATTGGCCTGGACAGGGACAACAGAAAGTCCCCACTGCCGATACTGCAGCGCAAAAGATACGAGTTCATTCATAACAAATAAATTAATCGTGAAGTAGAAAGATGGTGACGGTCGTCACCTGTCAGGCGGCTTCTGCCACAGCAATCCCCAACCGTTCCAAAATCTGCTGCGCCTCCGTGGCAACGCGGCTCCGTATCTGGCTGTCTGTTCGAAGCGTATCCGGGTCGACGATCAACCTGCGCATGTCGTCGATCACCTCATCGATCACGGAGTCTTCGGAAAAATTTAGCTTCGGCAGCAAGCCGATCAAATCCTGCACGTTGCCTACGAGGCTGTCCCGGAAAATGGCGTCCGGATCGGACAGCTTTCTGGCCATGTGACCGACGATCCGGGAAATGCGGTTCCAAATGTCTTGTGTGGCTTCGGCCATGCGGGATTGATATTCTTTGAGCATGCCGGCCTTCAATCGTTCGAGTTCAGCAGGGTCCACTGTTACCCGGAAGTCGTCGACATTGCCAATGGGCAGACAAGACACTTCTATGAAGAATTTTTTCTTCAGCCTGCCCGCGGTTGGATAGTCTGATTCGCGGTACAGGCTATTGAGTTTCCAGCTGGCCTCCTGTTTCAATTGTTCGTACTTTGATATGAAAGAAGTGACCTCGGCATCGAATTGATCTTTGTAGGTTCTAAATTGATCGAGGAAACCGATGACATCGGCAGACTGGATCAGCCGGTCGCTGTTGTCCCCCCACGGGAGGGTCTGTTCTTTGAGAAATCCCCGGGCCGCCGACACGATGCTGTGAATGTTGGCAAGGTATTCTTCCGGGATAAGCGTTTTGTTGTACCGCCCGGCGTTGGTCGCATTGTGTTGCCGTTCGATCTCACCGGACACGGATTTATCATATTTCTTGGCCGTCCATTGGCCAAAGCGGATGTTGACAAGCATGCACTTGTCGGCTAACGATTTCATGGCTATTATTTTTAAGGTGAACAATGAAAAAATCGAATAAAGGACCGGCGTCAGGCGATCCGGAGGCGATCCCCAAAGGGTGGCTCGAACAAGAAGTCGCCGAACTGGACCCAGAGGACGGGATAGTCGGGCTCCTCCGGAAAGAGGTCACAAATGCCATCGGTCAGATACAGCACAGCGCGGGGTTGGAGGTCTTGCTCCTCGATAAAGAGGAATCCAGGCCGAAAATCCGTGCCACCGCCTCCCTGGGCTTCTAGTCGAATGGTATCACCGGGCTCGATCTCCTGCATCCCCTGAAAGATGCAATCGACATAGAGCACCTGCACGCCGATAGAAAACGTATCGCATATCTGTTGTAACTCGCCGGCGAACTGTCGCAATATCTCATCGTCAATAGAACCCGACGTATCGACGATCAGGATCAGCTTGCCGGTGGATAGGGATTCCAGCACCGGCAGAAAGACTTTTAGGTAGAGATAGCGCGGCGAGGGCCTTTTCCAACTGTAATCGTTGCGCGTCAGCTCGGTCAGATACCGGGCCAGCGCTTCGCGCCAGTTGACTTTTGGCCGGAGTAGCTCCTGCACCAGGCGGTTGAGATGTTCGGGCACTTTCCCCTTTAGACGCTGCGCGAGCATGGCCTGTGCCACAGCCTGCTTGATCCGGTCCTCCTGCTGCCCAGGCTCTTCTGCGGCCGATGGAGGACGGATTTCTCCCATCCCTGTAGCGCGCTGTTGATTGGGCGGAGGCGGTGGCAGCAAGGTATAGATCTGTTCGGCTGCCATGTTGTTGTACCGCTTGTCGACCAAAGGGTCTGGCGGCAGCCTAAGCCCGGACTGGAGCAGCAACGGGTTGATGGCGTAGTCGCAGGCTTCATTCCAACGATCAGCATCCCGGTCCTTCATCCGCAAATGATGCAGTTGGGCGATGTGCATAACCTCATGCGCCAACAATCCGGCCACTTCTTCCGTCGATAATTCGTCCAGAAACGACGGGTTGTACCCAATTTTTGTTCCGTCGGTATAGGCCGTTTCCACGGATGCGTCCGCGACGATCGGCAAGGGCAGAACCAGGCTGGCATAGAAGGGCTGATGAATGATCAGGAGAACCTTTGCTTTGGTGAGTTTTTCAATAACATCCATACTGTTGAAGTTTTAAATGATGGCCTTGTGGTGTTGGCCAACCCAAACGGCGTATTCCCGGTTGTTTTTTAATTGCGGGTTCCGATTGGTCGCATTGATCATACAGGCGACCGACAACTCCGGCTCTACCCGGTCGAGGTAGGTGCAGATCGGGCCGATGTTGGCATCGTTCATGATGCGGGCCAGCCCGCCGGAAATGGCGTACATCACCGATGCGTTGGGATGGACCATGGCGCGGCCAGGGTCGGCGATAATGGCATCCAAGCGGGGCATCTGCCGGCAAAGGGCCAGGAAATTGCGGTATTCGATGGCGAATGCCTCGCCTACCGCACCAGCGAAGACTTCCGCCTCCTCCTCGGGGTCCAGTCCATCCGTTTGTTGGCGTCCCAGATGGGCTAACGTCCGGGGAGAGACGGAGTTTTCCAGGTCGGCGTTGGGTTTCGCATCTTCCAGGGCAGCCGGGTTGAATTGGATGTAAGCGATCAATTCAGGCGGCATTTCATGGGTCTCGGCCCATTTCACCCAATCTTTGGCGCTGACATCGAGTTTCAGGATCGAAAAGAATCGGCTCTTCAACGGTTCCAGAAAGGCCGACACGCCCGCCCGATCGATCTTGCGATTCGTAGCCGCCAGAAATTCGACGTTATTGCTCACGCGGTGACCATTGATCTGTCGCGCCAGGATCAATTGCATACAGGCTGCCTGCACGCTGATCGACGCCTGTCCGAGGTCATCCAGGAAGAATACGGTTTTATGTTCGGCCTTGGCCAATCGTTCCAGGTCGCCGTAGGGCAGGAACTCGGCGCGGCCATCTCCTGTCGGAAAGGGGAGCCCCTTAAAGTCGGTGGGATCCGAGACAACTGGATGCGAAATGATCAGCTCGGCTCCCGCGGCTTCCGCCGCTGCCGTGATGATGTCCGTTTTGCCGATGCCGGGCTTACCCGCCAGCAATACCGGATAATTTCGGGGAATGGCTTTTGCCAAATAACCAGATAAGAGTGTTGGATTCATCTGTTATAATTTTTATGGATGAAAGACTTGATTGCGTGGGTTAGCTGGAAAAAAAACAGCAACCGTTGGCACGCGACAGCGGTGAATCATTTGTTGCATCGTGATAATTTTTAGTGATTTCCTGCGCCCCGGACAGGAATCTGGTTTACTATAAAGGGGGCGAAAAGAAAGGCGCCCACACAAGGGCCCCTTCAAAATGGGCACACAAAAAGAGGTGGGTCCCCATGCCCACCCCACCCCCGTCGCTGGTGCAGGCGCCGAAGGCGAGCCGTTGCACCCCTCCGTTTTGCGTCGCCCTTTTTGAAAACAAGGGCCCTTACCTTCGTGCCTTGTTAGACGCCCCCTTTATAGCTTGGCCGGATTCTTTTGATTAATAAATATTGTAGGAGATTCACCTTGCGTCCAGGCATAGGTTGTGGCGGGGTGACTTTTCGCCGAGGTTGCTATCGCCCTGATCCGGACGGACTCTGTTTATTCTGCCGACTAGATGAATGTGTTCATGTCTGTTTCAGATGGCTGCGGCGACGTGTAAGCATCCTGGCGCCAGCACCATCGCCGATCAGTACACACTCGCATAACGGAAAGGGGCAGTCATGCCGAATCTAATCGAGGCAGTTCGAGATCTGACATCGTCTACGACCAGGGATGTCGCCGACGTGCAATACAAGTTGCAGGACAGGCGGCCGACGCTCGCACGCCACGCGGGGAGCGAGCAACCCGCTCCCCATCCGGGAACCTCATCGCGCATCAAGGAACGACACATAAACCGATTGCAAAAAATACCCATCGAAGAAGAACCGCCGTTGCAAAAAAGTGCATTAGAACCGCTCGGGATACTTAGATGTAAATAAAAAGCTTCGCCGCTTTGAGATAGGTCGTCAGGTATTGACGAAAAAAATGCAACTAGGAAAAATAGATATGATGAACCGAACTCGGCTCTATCTATCAAATAAACTGCCTTCTCCAATGCATTACAGGTAACGCAGTGCAAGCATCAATGGATATTGTATATCAGGATAAGCGCTTTTTGTGGCCTGGAATGTTAACCGAAACTACTGGGGAACAAAAAGTCTGAAGATCAACCTACCTGGCAAGGACCAGATCGACCTCCCGTTGGAAATTTTAAACAAAAAGATTATCTTTTGATAGCATTACGCCGTCTCCCCAAAGGTTCACTGCGTCGAAACGGCAAACCATAACCAAAAACCGAGTAGAAAAATGGAAGTAAATTTTGTAAAGGAATGGGGTCTGATCGCAGGCTTCGCAGGGCTGGCCCTAGGCGTCTTTCTAATCCTTTTCAGGGAAGTTATCAGACAAAAGATATTCCCAGTCCTAACCAAAAGACAAGGCTATACCGTAATCCTGCTTTTTATGTGCATGGTGTGGAGTTTGTCAGGCTACAGTATATACCTCTATTTTCATGACAAAGGAACTACCGGGATCGTCACAGTCCTTGTTCATGGCGAAAAAGGAAAGGACGACCTGGTTTTACCAAACCGAGGAAAAGTAAAACTGATTTATGGAGATGCAGACGTAGTGGAACCAACAAATGAAAAAGGGGAAGCGACCTTCAAGCAGGTCCCTATACAGTATTTCAATTCAGAAAAGACGGTCGAACTCACATTTATCGACCCTCAAAACGAGCCCTACCGGAGTGTTTCGCCGGATTCTCAATATCACCTTACATCCGGACAATACGTCTCCTTAGCAGTAAAGCTCTATGGGCTTGCAAACATCAAGGGTACCGTCACGAATTTCAAAACCGGTCAACCCATTGATAGCGTAAGGATAGCCATTTTAGGATCAGAGACATTTTCCAACAAGTATGGAGAATACAACCTTTCAATCCCATTTGATAAGCAAAAAAAATATCAAACCGTTAGAGCGTTTAAAAAAGGGTATCAACTATTCGAACAATCAAATGTGCCGGTACAAACGGAAAATGAGTTCCCAATAGTACTCAAAGCCCTTACCAAATGATGCGCATAATCTCCCAAATTTTAGTCCTCCTGTTTTACGCCGGTTTATACGGCCTGGGCCAGGAGATTGACATCTCCGGTCGAGTGTCCATCCACAATAGCAAATACGAGACAGGACAAATCATTTTCGTAAAAGGCACCTATATCACAGCAGCGTTCAGCAAGAACGCTAATTCAGACAACAATGGTAAATACACCTTGACATTTGCCGGAATTCCGACTGGCCAGGCAGTCAAAATCAGTGCAGAGAAGGCCGGTTTGGAAGTGGTTAACGATTATGATCTGAGAGCGGTAGTTCTGGGACGGACCGCGCCCCTCGATATCTATTTGACAAAAAAAGGACATCTTGCGATGGCTCAGACAGAACTATATGATATAAGTAAGAAAGCACTCTATGCCGAAAAAGATGCCCTTATTGCCAAGCTAAGGGCCGGAGAAAGGGAGTCAAAAGCGGCCATAAATCAGCTCGAAAAACGTCTCGGGACAACAATCCAGGATAGATTTGAGGCAGAGAAATTATTGATGCAGCGGGTTAATGAATTGGAAAAACGTCTGCCAGAGTATGCATTGAATCTTGCTACCCAAAACCTGGACTTTGCTAATGAGTCATATATAAAAGCTTTCGAACAATTCAAAAAAGGCGATATTGAAAATGCGATCAAATATTTGGATAACCGCGAATTGACTGAATTGAGCAATCAGGCAATTGCAGGCATCAATGAAGGAAAGAAATTGGAAGCGGAAGGAAAAGCGTTACAGGAGAAAAGCATACAACAACTTAAGCAGGCTGTGAACAGCTTTGAACTTAAGGCAGAGGCATTCGAATTGCTTTTTCGATATGACAGCGCCGCTGAACAATATGAAAAGATCGTTGATCTTGGAAAATCGATTGATATCGGACGCTATCAATTTTCGAAGGCCGCCAGAAATGCCGCCCGAGCCTACTACTTGGACGCAAACTATGACAAAGCGCTTGCAGCACAGCTACTCGCAAACAAGTCAACACTGGAGTTATTAGGTGACTCCTCTTTGGAAATCGCCACCTGTTATACAATGACCGGACTAATTTATACCTCACTATGGAAATTCGATGAAGCCATCGAACACCAGCAAAGGGCCATAAATATTGAATCAGCGCTATTTAAATCCCCGAACGAGGAACTCGCAGTATGCTATAATAACATGGCCATCGCACTCCACGAAAAGGGAGAATTCAATGAGGCGCTCAAATTTCAGGAAAAAAACTTGGCAATCAAGCGAGCGCTTTTTGACACCATGTCTCTTAGCTACAGTCTTTCTCTGCATAACCTGGGCGACATCTATGTAAGCCTTGCAAATTACAAAGATGCCGAGGCGTGTTTAACAAAAGCATTGCAGTTAAGAGAACCAATCTTGGGAACCAATCACCCAGAGATCTCGGATGCATGCATCGGGATATCAGAATTGTACCAGGCCGTCGGAAAGTATGACCTGTCCATACCGTATATTCAAAAAGCGATTTCTATTATCGAAAACATCTACGGCAAAAACAACTACCATCTCGCCAGGTGCTATAATTCTTTGGCCACAAGCTATTCTTTGCTGGAAGAATACGACACAGCCTTAGTCTTAAGGAAGCAAGCCATTGGGTTCTTAACACTTAAAAAAGAGCCCGACGATCCCCGATACGCAATGGCGATAGTTAATCTTGGCGAAAGTTTCCTAGACGTCGGCGAAGCCGAAAAAGGATACACACTAGTTTCTGACGCGGTTGCCTATCTGGAGAGAAAAGGTGGAAAAGACTTGCCCGATCTTGCAGAGTGCTACCATACCCTTTCATTGATCTGTCAGCACCTGCAAAAATATGATGAAGCGGAAAGACTTTGCAGACAAGCAATAGCCCTGAAAGCAAAACGCATCGGGAATGCAAACGCTGTAATAGCAAGATACTTAAATACTTTATCAGCTATTTTTCTTTACAGCAATAAGTTGGATTCCGCGCTTGAATACGTACAACGTGCCATATCGATTACCAAAGAGCAACTGGGGCCTTTGCACGCCCACTTATCTACCTATTATGGTATTCTTGCTAGCACTTATGCTGCGCAGGAAAAATATCCGCTTGCATTGATTGCCGAGCAAGACGCTATCAAAATCGAAGCAGCGAATTCACAATATTTGGCATTATCTACCTCGTACAACAATGCAGCACTATATCATTTCCACACCGGAAAAGTCGATAGCGCATTGTTCGATTTGGAAAACTGCCTGACTATTCTGCACAATCATGGAAAAGAAAAAGACCCAGAATATCTAAAAGCTGTCGAAAACTATTCTTTTTGCCTTGCACAGTCCGGACAAAAGGAAGACGCGTTAAAATATCGGTTAATAGGAATCGGAATCCGAAAATCGACGAAAGAACCTTCTGACACATCACTTGCGCTAGCTCATTTCAGAGCTGCAGAGCTATTTGCCCAGTTAGGACTGCCTGATAGTGCTATAACACATGCAAAAAAAGCGTTGGCTATTTGGGAAGTAGCCTTGCCGGCTGATTTAGATCTTGCATCTTGTTACTTCGAGGTATCGGGCCTCCTTTTCAAAGTTAAAGAAACAAATGACGCCCTGGAATTTGTTAATAAAGCTAACAGAATACTAGAAAAAAAGGGAAATAACACAGCTCTCGGCAATTATTATTGGTTTACAGCTACTCTTTACGATTCCCTGAATAATCCTGGCAAAAAGTTGGAATACGAATTAAGAAGTGTTACGTATTTTGAACAAGTGCCGAATGTTAAGGACTCACCACTTATCGGGCTTTACCACCAAATATCGGCAACATTAATCGACACATTCCGTTATGAAGCGGCATTGGGGTTTGAAGAAAAAGCAATTTCAATAGGACGTAAATACTTGCATGCGGATGACACCATTTACGCAGGCCTATATGGACGCAAGGGTGTTATATTGATACAATTGCAGAGATTTCAGGAAGCGATAAATTGCTTTAAAGCAACAAAAGACATTTTAGAAAGAGCCAAGGGGTTAGACCCTGTCTTTCTTTCAATTATTTACAGCTACATTGGCGACGCATATGACTCGTTGAACCTTTTTGATTCCGCGCTTAATTATTATAAAAACTGTCTTGAGATTCAAAATCAGGTTCAAGCAGAAAAGGACGACATCGCTTCAACCTATCGAAGTATGGCTACATGTCAATCGCATAAGAAGGATTACTCTAAAGCCATCGAATTACTCAATTACGCCTCCTTAATGTCGGACTCCTATCGAGATGGCGACTACAAAAGCGATGTTGCAGTTGCTTATGCCAGGAGTGGAAAATTCGACAACGCCAAAAATGCGCTTGAGGATTATCAAAAACGATCTCCGGGTACAACTCGGGGCTTCGTGAGCTGGTGCATATACTATTCTCTGATTGGACAGAAGCAGCAGGCGCTTGACAGCCTCACCAAAGCAATCGATTCGGGATTTGCCGATGTGAAGTGGCTGAGTACAAATGAAAGCCTAAATAACTTAAGAAATGAACCGCGTTTCAAACTGTTATTAGCCAAAATAAGAAAAAAAACGTCTGTGGGCACTTCAAAATAATTGAGAAGCCGCATTATTGTCGAAAGGTAATCTTCTTTCTTTTCCGCCGCCATTCAGCTCAATTCTCGTCGCTTATGGACCAATCTCGGCCAGGTAGAGAGGCTCTGAAGACGAATCGTTGCACTGACCTGCTTCATTGCACCCTTTTTGAGGACTTGGAGCTCTTACCTTCGTGCCTTGGTGCGCACCCTTTATTGGCTGGCCAGATGCTATCTCTTTTTAAAGTGTTGCATATCATTCACGACGGGTGCGAACAAGAGAGAAAGATTGGGACATTGGCATGTGCAGCCATGAACCTTTGATTGGAGAACCATTCCCATTATTTACAGGAGAATTTCAAGCCGTTCTTGGCTATTTAAGACCCCTTCCGATCATCCGTTGCAGACAAGGGTTTAGGACCTTCGGCAACGCTGCTCTCCTCGCCTACGGGAGAAGGGCACATCTGACTGGGAAGTAATTAAGTCATTGCCGTTTTAGATACTCAACCTTCAGCGACGGGCTTCACGGAAGGGTCACGTAAGCAATGACGCACACAAAACATGCGATACGCCCACAAGGGCGCTTGCACGCCACTCCCCCACCCCCCGGGGAACCCACACACGCCCCATCAGGGAACAAATGATGAAAGGATTGCGACGCAACGCTGTCCCATCAAGGCGAGCGGCTGGTAGCGCCCCCCAAATAATTTGATGACGACATTAATGCTGACTACCCGGCAGTGGCCATAAAGCTTCGGCTACAACAGGAATTTTGGAATTTAAAGCATTGGCGCCACAATCACAAAAATGAACGTAAATTCGTTAAAACGATGCTTTATGAAGATCGACATAGACCTCACGACCAAAGTACTCGGCGCCATTGGGGGCTTGTACGTGGTGATAAAAGAAAGCGGAAAAGCAGTTATCGCTTACCTAAAGTGGAAACATGGACGCGCTGAGCGTAAAGGGCGGATATTTGTAGGCAACTGGGACAACCTCGGCCAAATCCGGAACGTACTTTCGCATTATATTGACTTGGAATCGTGGGGATCGGGTCGCGAATTGAAAGGCCGATTTAATGTCCGTTTAGGAACTGACCCAACCAGCTGGAGAATGTTCGTTATCTCGGGAAAACGAAAATGGGGGAAAGTACGATGCAACATAGTAGATGGCCCGGAGGAAGACGGAACGACCGTAGCAAAGGGGGTGCTGCAAATGACCCAAGGCAAAGTAGAATGGGTGTTGAAGGAGGGCTGCACTAGCCAATTTCCTCAACGCGCAGTGTTGCGCAAAGGACTACCAAAAATTGCCTAGTGCTGTCAGCGGCTAGTTCTGCGAATGACTGTGTCATCGCTTTCCACTCGACTAAAAGACATGACTCCGAATACCACGTTTATATGGGAGATTAAAAGACAGTAGGTGCAAAAAATAAGTCAAAAATGATATGTTAACATATAGTGAAGCCATACTTCTAAGGGACAAACTGGCGAACGGCGAAATTGGCTTAGAAGCCGCACAAGCCCAATACTGGAATGAATTTAATGAAGGGCAAAGGTCCTGGCATACAAAAGATTGGAAAGAAAGGAAGTCTGAATTTATTAAAGACAAATGTGAAATATGCGGTAGTAATGATACATTAACGCTACAGCATCTTTCTCATCCTATAAGATATTCTGAGTATCTAAGGGACATAACAAGAGCATATGCTAATGAGCATATCAACGCTAATCCCGTAGTGAATAAATATGAGTTTAGAACTTACGTCCTAAATAAATATAATTATGTGCCCGTCCCTTTCTGTCCAAATTGTAACAATAGTAATCCTGACAAAAGGGTGAGAAAACGCCCTCAGTATCGTTGCAAAGCATGCCGGCACGAATTCGACAGCCCGGCCTATAAATCTGTTAATGAACTTATTTCAATTTTTTATGAAAATGAAGACGCAATGGAAGTTCGGGATAAGTGCTTTATATCAAAGGATCAATGGAGAAACAAACATAACCTGTCAAATATTAGGTATTGGCTACAAAGAGAACGGGCAAAAAATAAAGATGCTGAAAAGATCGGGAAAGAGGCGTTTTTGCTTTACTTGAACGACACTATTAAATACCTTTCTTTTGAGGACACAATAACTGCTTGCAAAAAGTGTGCATTTCACTTTGATATAAATAAATTGGAACTATGTCCTAAATGTAAACAAAATTACAAAGGGCTTCAGTATCCAACTTGTGTCCAGTGCTTGCCAGAAGAAAAGCGAAAAGCTGCATTAGAAAGCATTCAATTTGGAAAAGAATGGCAAGCGATGCATGAAGAATTGGGGATCGACTAAATGAGCAAGGTCTAACGTGATAATCGTTGTAACCGATCAGAGGTAATAGATTCACCCGGATTCGAGGATGACAATCACTTCGAGGCGAGGTATACCGAACTTATTAGAGACATCTTTAGTAACCCGGCCATAAAAGCCCCGTGATCGGCACGAGGCCATCGTTTGACTAATAGTTAACCAAAAGCCACCTAAAATCCAGTGAAACGTTACGACACCTACCATACAACCGAGTTGACGGAAAAATACCTCTACCGATTTCTTCCAAAGAAATATCTTTTCGATTTCTTAGACAAAAAAGCGATCTGGTTTTCGCGAGCTGACCAATTCGGGGACAAGATGGAATCGGTGCTATTAAAGGATCTCCTTGTTGAAAAACCCGACTTTGCAGCGCTGGCCAAAAGGAAGCGGCGGTTCTTGATCAGCTGCTGGCATCTGGCGAACAATGAGTCCCTGGCACTTTGGGATGCCTATGCTAAGGATAGAGACGAACGAAGAGTGGCTGCCATTCGGTTCTATCGGACGAGTCTGGCAAAGCTATTTAAAGAGGGGATTTCGATGAACGACCACGCATTTAACTATCGTGCCCAGTGGATGCAGGGGAGTATCCAATATCGTAACCTGACAACCATACGGAAAGTGCAGGATGCTCAGGATGCCATGGTAAAATATGCCGTCTTCCGAAAGGAACATGCGTTTCGGTATGAATCGGAATACCGGTTTGTCCTGGAGCTGCCCGAGCCCTTTTCCAAAGATGGGTTTCTTTTTCGGCTGCCATCGCCGCCGGCTATAAAATTCGATGTTTTAGTCAACCCATTGCTTGAGGCGGAAGAGTACATGGACCTTCGAGATGAGATCAACATCCGGGGGTACGGAGCACACCTGATTGAATCTCATTTGAACAAATGGTTGCACCCTGACTTATGGTAAAAATTGGGTGTAAATGCTACGTCGGCATTTGCTCAGATTTGTACTCGTCAATATTAGGCCAATTGAGCTACAGGATAGATAGCCGCGTAGTGATGCATTAATACTCACGGGTTAGCGCCAAGCCCCTGGCGTCGAGAAAGTCCTTGACTTTTTGCAACGACACGTTCCCGAAACCGCGGATGGAACACAAATATTGTTCGGAGGTTTGCGTTAGTTCCCGTACAGTTTGAATTCGGGCGAATTTGAGAAGATTGAAAATGTGCGTGTCAAAGTAAGCGACGTCTTCCAAATTGGCGTTCAACAGCTCGTCGCCGGTCAACGCGGGGTCCACGATGGAGGGCCGTTCGAACTTATCTTTCAATTCAAGATACAGCGCTCGTTGGGTTTCTAAGGGCAGCCCATCGGTAAAAAAGTATATTTTCATCGTAGAACCTATTGTGTGAACGTCAGAGAGCCGCGACTTCACCGAGCGTGCAGGTGGGCTATTGGGATTGGTTGTAGTATTTGGCTTGGTCGATTTCCCGGGTCAATTCTTCCTCCGTGGGCAATAGCAGACGATAAGTAGAGGCGAAAAGCTGTTTGTTCTCTTCCAAAACGCTGTATTTTACCAAGGTGGCGTCTTTCTCTGTGCAAAGGATGATGCCGATGGTGGGATTGTCGGCGGCTCCTTTGCGAAGATCCTCGAACATGCGGACGTACATGTCCATTTGACCGATGTCCTGGTGGGTCAGTGGGGCAATTTTCAAATCGACCAAGATAAAGGCACGCAGAATATAATTGTAAAAGACCAGATCGATGTAATACTGCGCCGTGTCGGTTTTAATCGAGTATTGCCGCCCGACGAAAGAAAATCCTTTCCCCATTTCCAATAGAAAATGCTGGAGCTTGCTGAGAATGGCGCTCTCCAATTCGTTTTCGGAGAAGCCGGTGGGCACGTCCAATCGCAGAAACTCCAACACATACGGGTCTTTAATGAGGTCATCGGCAGAAATAGCGGCACCGGTGGCGGAAGGGCTCGTTACGGCGGACGGCCGGCGATGGGCCACAATGCGCTCAAAATAGAGCGAACCGATATTGCGATCAAGGGTCCGGGTAGCCCACCCCTGGTCTGCGGCTTCGTTCATGTAGTAGAGGCGAGCCTGCGGACTTTCGACTCGCAGCAGCAGGCGATAGTGGGACCAAGTCAATTCGGGGCGCATTGCGCCCCGATTCGGAAAGGCCGTAAAAAACTGGCGCATTCTGCGCAGCTCCCGTTCGTCAAAGCCCTTCCCGTGTTGTTGGGTCAGTTGGCGAGAAAGCTCCTTTAACAGGTAGCTGCCGTACTCAGCTCTGGCATGGCCCTTTTGCTCGGCTTGCATGATCCGTTGACCGATCGCCCAGTAGGCGTCGGTCAGGGCCTTGTTGACCAGCGTAAACGCCTTGGTCCGGGCGGCGGTCCAGATCTGACTGATATCTTGGACAAGGCTCTGCTCTATTTGCATGACAATCAATTATGTATGGTTGACTAAATCCGGGGCGCAGTGTGCCCCGAATCGGTTTTGATCCGGTCTATCGCCGGATTTTAAGTCGAAAAGCTGGCGCATCCCGAAGATCGAGCGGATGAATAAATGGCCGTTCTCTTGGATTAGGGGGATGGTAGTCATTGGCGGGATCTTTTTCCCGTTGGAATTCCTGCCTCAGTTGACAAAAAAGGGGTTCGTGCTCTTTTTTAGCCAGCGCGACGGCGAGTCGGTCGTACACGTCCTGGGCGCTGGGGAGGTCCATTTGCTTATCCAAATAGTAGGGCCTCTTGAACTGGTAGAGCTTCGTATAGAGGGAAGTGAGGGAAAGGGCATCGCTCTGAGGGTCGTACCGGTACCGGAACGAACAGTGAAGAAGGTCGAGGTCGGCGTTGAAGCGACCACTGATTGTCGCAATAAACCGGGTGGCTTCTCCGGCCAGATGTGCCTGCTGGTAGCTTTGATCAAACTGTTCCTGGAGCTCCTTCAACCAATAGCCGACCTGTGTGGCTGTTTTAAAGTTGGCTTCAAGATAGCCCTTGTCCTGCAGTAAGGCAATGTGTTGATCCAAAGTGGTATGGTCTGCCAGCATGAAGTAAGAAATTTATACGTCAGTGAATTTTAAGGGGCGTCCCTACCCGCTTTGACACGGCCTTTTGTCGTTGCTGAAGGTCTTGGTTCAGGTGCCTGGCCCTAGAGCGTAGCTCGTCGGGCATGCTTGGGTCTACATATCGGCCACGCAGGTCGGTGAACACCAGGCGGTCGGCGTTAAATCCTAACTTCATCTGCAATTTTTCCTCCATACCGTCAGCGGACAACAGGGTTACAGTCGCTTTGCCGCCGGTCTTCAGCGTTTGGATCAGTTGCGCCCGGTCCGATCGGTTCCTGGCTTCCTTCAGATTCCAGGCGCCGAGCGCCTCCTCCAGATCGAATGGCCGCTGCTGTAGAGCGGGAATGCCGGAGTGATCCTGCATGAACCAAACGGACTTACCTTGTATTTCTTTTTGTACCGGTCGGCCATGCGCGAGGTTAGCCGCCTCTTGTGCCGAAAACGCCAAGTCTTTGGATATCGGAAAGGTCATCTTGGGGGTAGCCGGATCGTTGGCAATGACGGATTGAAGATCGGGCCTGGCCGTTACATCAAACCCTTTAAAGTAATAGATGTCCCGTCCCGGTATCCGGGTGAAATGGAGCATAAAATCGGCATTCGGAGCATCTGGCTGTACATACCGGAGACTAAAGGCCGGCAGTTCGTGCTCCATCAGTTTTGATAGGGCTTTTTCGATCTGCCCGGTGAAACCTGCCTCGGCCATTTGTTGATGCACCTGCGCTACATTGTACTCGATAGCCGTATTCTTGGTATAGGCAGTAATTACTTTTTGATGCTGCGCATAGTTAGTCTGACGCCCAAGCAACGTATTCAGTAGCCAGTTGACAGGGCGGAAATGGACAATCGATCGAGCCCAGGATGGGTCTAGCTTGGCCCGCATTCTTCGTACTTCATGACGAAGGTAGGACCTGGTTTTCCGTTCATCGGTTGTCAGTCGTGGCATCTTTCGCAACCGGGTAAGAATATGCTCGTATTGCGACTTCAGGTATTGCAGGGCGGTCGGATCGTCTTTATGCGCCAGCGGACTTCTAACCTTGTGGGCTCCTTCCTGCTCCGCATAGAAACGAACAAGATCCATCGGTCGATTGAAGGGTCTTTGCCCATTTGTTTCGGTTGGCATACAACAATTAAAGTTTACTGGCTTTGAACAAGTACTTGTTTCGGATATTCAGCGTCATGATCCTTCCGCCGTTTTTTTCATAGGCTTCTACGAGGAATTGTTTTCCGGCCGTAAGGGTGAACGCCGGAATCACCAGCACGTATTGGCATGTCGCCTTTCCCGGCACGATGGAGAGTGAATCCAGGAACACCGGGGTCATCTCGTGTTCCTGAACAGACGTTCGTTTGGCCCTTTGACGGTCCCGAATGTACATTCTGAGAAAGTCGATCGTATAGTCGAGGTTGGAGTGATTGGCGATCTCGAAGCGGAAGAAGAAGAGCGATCCTGCAAACCCGATCCGTTGCAGTCGAAACGTCATCTTATCGTGGCGATTGACCGGCCCGTGGTGCAAAGGAGGCAGACAACGCAGAGAGTCGAGGAAAGCGGTCATAGCCTCCGTATTGACCGATTCTCCCGTCAGCTGAACGGGATTCTCAGACGGACCGGCGGGGGTTCGGGTCGGCAAAGCGGTCAGGTCGTGGGTCGATGCCAGGCTATCGGTATAGATAACGTCAAAAGCGTAGATGCGCCCATCCGCGGTAAAGACATGCAAGTTGGTGAGCGGGAAATTTTTCCGGGCGGCTTTTAGTTTGAGCACATTGTCCGCTCCCGGTTGTTTTTGGGCAAGGATGTCCTGGTCCCCCCGGTCAACGGGCCGAACGGCGGCGGGGAATACAAGGACGGTGGTCGTATTGTAACTTATGGCAATAAGGTGGTGGGGAACAATTGTAGACGACGGGAGCGGGGTCGCCATTGATTGACCGTACAAGCGAACTGCGCAGGAAACAAAGAAAAAGAGCGAATAAGCAATGATTTTATACATGATCGTAAGTTTAAAAGATGAGATTATTGATTGTTGGCACCTTTGAGGATAGCCAGATGTCCGGCTTTCAGCGTGGCTTTGACCAGACTGATCTTCCGGCTTAATAAATTGCGGGCCGTTTCGATCCCGGCCGCGGCCGCTTGCGCGCCGAGCGAAGGATCCAACGTCCCGATGTTCAAACCGCTGACCCCTTGGCTCATGTTCTGTTTGACGACATCCCGCGTAATCATCCCAGGCACGAACAGGCCCTCCAGTCCATCCGCTCCGTCGTACACTTTCAGCGCGATGGGATAGATACGTCCGTTGTATATGGCGTTGGTCAGTTGGATTGTGACCCTTTCTCCGTTGATCGTGGCCGGCCCATAGATGAATGCGTTGGCGGGGATAGGCCTGCCTCCCACATAAATGGGCTGCAGAAGGCGCAATTTGACGATGGAACCGGTTTGGACGATTTGGGTTGCGTGGACGACCGCTTGCAGGGTGGTCGCCGTCGCTGCACTATCGGCTTCATCGTTCAGTCCAAAAAATCCGTTCGCGGTCGATCGGATAGGCGCTGGGTATAGCGAATCGTCGGTCGGAGGCGGTGTTGCCTCTACGGGAAGGACAACTCGCTCCGTGGGTGTATTGTTGCCAGCGGCCATCCGGTCCGGGTACTTCAGGGCCATGACTTGGTCCAGCACATCTTTGATTTGGCGAAGCCGGGGGTCGGTGGCGGTATCCGTCTGATGCAGCGACGCGATGAGTCGTTCGAGGCGGGGAAGTTCTGCCGAAGCAGCGGGCGGCTGAGAAGGAGCTGATCCCGGAGAAAAGGATCGATCGCCGGCCGTTCCGGCCGTAGAAGACCCGAGCGCCGCATAGATTTTCTGAAGGCGTTCCGCGACCTTTCTGTCATTGCTTTCGGGTGAATACACCGGGTTGCCGTCCCCTCCTGAAGAATGGAACGCCGGCATGATCGCCACCGGTGGCTTCGGTAGGCCGGATGCCGTCGGATCGGTGGTCGCGCCGACATACGGATCTTTCGCACGCTCTTGCCGTTGCTTAATGGAATCTTGCTGGGCCTGCATATAAATCTCCAATTTGTTCTTCTCGCCTTTCGGCAGATTGGGCGATGGTAAATTGGTGTTGAAAGCGGAATTTGTGCCGGTCTTAGCGGAGGTTTTGTGATGACTGAGTAGCGCACTAACGGCGACGATAATTACCAGGACGGGCAGGCAGAAAATGGCGGCCGCTGCCAACAGGCGCTTTTTCGGAGAGACGGTTGTTTGGTTAGGCATGTTTGCACATTTATTTGGTGAATGAATCGGTTGAAGGGGACGAAGGAGCGACCTGTCGCGCTCGGAATCGGCGAATGGCTTTCAACGTCGAGTCGGAAAGCAGCGGCGTTGCCGGCTGGCTGATGGACCGGCCGTTCGAAAAACCGCCCGTTTGGATCGGCCGGCTGTACAATCCTCGATACAGCAGTTGGCTGGAAAATATCCCCATGGACAGGCAAAAAACTGTTATGGCGGCTATTTTGGTCCGTTGCGACAGTAGGGCGATCCGCCGGTTGAGGTGCAGTGCTATCCTACGGCATTGACTTTGCCAATATTGTCGGGCGTTGGTCAGGGCATTGTTGGGCGGCAGGTTTATACCAAACAGGGATTGTCTTTTAGGAAATAATCTCATAGTTATAATAGATGAATGGTGAAGGCAATGGCGTTGCCGTGTTCCGGTGTCGGACGCCGGGAGGCGGCGTCATCGTTTTTCCAGGGTGAGATCCTTATTGTCATCGACTTTCCACCGCTCGATCAGCATGCCGTGCGGATTGTGATCGCTGATATCGGTCATCCGGACATAGCCTTCCGTAATTAGCGATCGGGTCAGGACACTGGTAGCCCGAATGATCCGCAGCTTACCGAAGTACCGAAAGGAATAAGGAACATGATTAATATCCACCTGAATACTGTCATAGTCCAGCACTTCCTGGCTGACGTTGGCGGAAATGATGTTGGTATAGTAGCCATTTTCCGAAAGGTTATTGTATTCCTGGCGCGCGCTGTTGTCGGCGAGGTACAGGGCCGCTGTGACGTGGCGCTTGTTGACGGCTTCGTCGGGTTGGAGGCTGTAGAAATAAAAATGGAACATTTTCACATGATCCCGGATTTCTACCTGCAGGCTATCGGATCGTTGGGTAGCGATCGCGTCCATCAACTTACCGTTATACAGCACATAGATCTTTTGTTGGCCCTTTTGAACCGTAGCCGTGGTGCGATAGACGGTGTAAAGGCAAATGATGACGTTGCATACCAGGAAAATAATAGCAAACAGTCTGACAAATTGAAAGGCAGTATCGATGTTTTTGAATTGCTTGAACATGGCATCCAATAGATTATCGGTGAGTGAATTAGCCACTGATCTTGTCCCGGCTAAATTGATAAGGATCATAGGGCTGTCCCTTGGCGGTGGTTTCATACCCGCCTCCGGACCCGCCGCCCGACGCGGCACCGGCCGCCATGCCACCCGCTCCGCCGGCGGCGCCGCCGGATGCAGCAGTTACAGCCATTGATCCCAGCGCGGTGACTTTCTGCGCGAGCGGATTCGGACCGTGGGTATGAATGATGTAATTGGCAATGGAGGGAACTGTGGTATATCCTACGATACCAATCAAAAGAAATATCAAGTAAGCGAGATCGGTGGCTGAAAAAAGCGTCGCCGTTCCACTTTGTATGCGGGCGAGATCAATCTGCAACATGTTTTCCTGGATCTTTCCGAGGATGGCCCCAAACAGGTTGGCGACGGGTAACCACAAATAGATATTGATGTATCGGGCCAGCCAGTTGGTCAGTGAATGTTGGAAGCCGTCGTAACAGCTGAACGCGAATGCGAGGGGCCCCATGATCGCCAGCACCACCATGTGAAACGTTCGAATCGTATCGATACATAGACTGGCGGCAAAATACAGTATGCGCAGTAGCACGGACATCAGGAGCTGAAAGATGAAGCGAAAAGCGGACTCCACAGAACTGGCGATAAACTTAAAGCCAGAGCCGATCGCGGACCAGAAGCCGCCGCCGCTATCGTTGTCAGGGGCGGTACTCCCTGGTTGTGCATATTTGTCCCACGCTTGGGTGTTACCGCCGCCCATGGGTGGCATGACAATGGGCGAATTGTCCGTCGTTATAGCGATCGTCTCGGCGGCGAGCAAGTTGTTGACCGCATCGTTGGAGTGTTCCACCAGGGCGGCCGTGGCCGTGACCGTGGGACTGAGTACCTGATCGATAAGGGACAGTACGTTCGGAAACAAGGCTATCAGGCCGACAATGGCGAAGGGTCGGAAAAGTGGGAACACGTCGATAGCCTCTGCCCGGGCAATATGCCGCCACACGCGGACGCCGATGTAAAAGGTTGTCCCAAACCCGGCAATGGCCCGGGAGACCTGCAACAGGTCCTCACAAAGGGGGATCATCTGTCTATATACATTTTGAAGCACACCGTGAAGTTCCCCTATCCCAGCATCTGTCTGGGCAAAGCTAATCACGGGAAGAAGCAGACAAATAAGGAGCAATTGGCCTAAAAAAAGTGCGTATTTCATATAACTGTTATTGTCCGAAAAGCGGCTTGATTGAATTGATGTCTTGAAGCGTGCGTTGCCGTTGACTGGCCAGCATCCCGGTGCGGCCGTTGAACTGTCGGAGAAAGGCGAGTTTCTGCTGCATATCCTCATAAATATGATCAATCGCTGTGACCCGTTCGGCGTCGCTCATCCGCAGCTCACTGTCCGTAAGAATCATGACCAGTTCGTCCAGGTTGTCCAGCGATTTATTGGCGAGGTTACCATATACGCTCGCCAGGTAGTTCAGCTCGCTGGCGGAAAAAGCGCCAGATTTGCGAAAGGCAGTCAGTGCAGACTTATATTCTGTTACTAGGGTGGCTTGGCTGGAGATAATATCGGCGACCCGCACGTATTGCTTGACGGATGGATTGACCGCCAGCAGACTGTTTAGGAAAACCGAATGTAGATCAAAATTTCCCTTTGCCAGGTTTCTCACGGCATCGTAGCCCTGGGTAAGGATCTTATATCCGTCATACATTTCGTTGAGAATGCTCTTCATGCGGGCGAGCTTTTCAATGTCAAGGGCCAATTGCTCCAGTTCCTGTGCCTGCGCGTTGGCCCGGGCTGTAGGGAACAATCCGATACAGAGCAGTATGGGCAAAAACAATATCTTTCTCATGGATTGATGAGTTTTGAAAGGTTTTGAAGATTCAACTGCTGCTGGGCGCGCCACCGCCCTTCCTCGCGCGTCCGGTTGGTGAACGCCTGCAAGAAGACGTACTTTTCCTCGACTTTGTCATAGAGCTGATTGATCCGTCGCATGCGCTGGTCATCAGACATCTGCCAGAAGTCATTCGAAACCAAGTCTAACAGTTCATCGACATCTTTGGACGTTAATTCCTTTAGGTTCGTATATACGGCCGACAGGTACCCGAGGTCCCGGGCATTGAACATGCCGGATGACACGTATTGTGGCAGCGTCGTACGGCAGCCCAGCAGGATCTGCCCCTGCATGGCCAAGATATCGGCTATCTTGCTGTACTGTTGAATGGACGGGTTGACGTGCATCAAGGAGCTAAAAAAGATGTTATGCAGGTCAAACTGTCCCTGTTTAATGGCGGAGATAGTGGACAGCCCTTGCCGAACGATCTCATAGCCTCTTTTGAGTTGCTGGAGCGTCGTTTCCAGCCGGGCAATCTGTTCCAACATGGTTTCTTCCATGCTTTGGGCTCCTGCTACCAGGGGGCCGACTGCCAGCAGGACCAGCAGGATCCCGATGGCCAAGCAGTGTCGGTATTGCGTACATGTAGTCATAGATGAACGGTCCGTTTAATGGGATTAACTTTTCTGGTTTCCAGCAGCTGAACGACCTTATGCGTCCGCTGATCAGACAATTGCTGATAAATGACTTCCGCGGGTTGGATCTCTGCGCGCGCGGCCAATATTTGCAATTGCTTAAAATTGTCCATGCTGGCTGACAGCGCGGTAATACGTAACCGGTCCTGGGAGGGGTCCAGCCGGAAATTGATCCGAAACCGGACCGTATCCTGGGCATTGTCAAACCTAGCCGGCAACGCCAATACGAAATTCTCTTCCTTCCCGGTCAGCGCGGCGAGTGAAGCATAGTGTTGATACGCCTCTCCCAACAAATTCCGTATGGTGTCGGGTGGGTAGTCGAGGTTCAGGCCCTTCTCTGTGTAGCCCTTCGAAGCCAGCAAGGCAATGTTCTCGTCCAATGTTTTATAATTAGTTGTCATATCTCAGCTCGTGGTTGAATAATGCATCACATTTTTTTCTTCTTGACTGGTTCTCCCGGCGGCTGCTGCGTTTCCCGGTATAGCCGGCTCAGCAGTGCGTTCTGTTGGATCGCCAGGAGTTGCTTATGCACCGTACTGGCAGCCGGTAACTGTCCCGGGGTGTTCCGTTCAATCAGGTACTCCAGGCTTGTGGCGTCCAGGTTGGCTTTTATGGAGGTCAACCACAGCCGGCCGCCGGCGGGGTCCAATTGATAGCTGAATCGAAAGACGACGGTATCCTCCTTTTCTTTAAACCGACCTACCGTTTCTACGTCAAACTCTTCCAGTCTGTATATCCAGATTGTATTCTGGACGGCCTGGGTAATGCCCTCTTTGATCCGTTCTTTTAGGCGGCCATCCGGCTCCCCCGACTCCAGCATTCGCTCGGTATAGCCTTTTGAGATCAGCCAATCCGTATGCATTGCCAATACTTTGGACCAATGGGTTTGAATACTCCATTTTTTCTTCAACTCGTTCATGGCACCTGAATTAAAGCCCGTAAAGGCTTTTGACGGAATTGATATCCTGCTCGTCCTTCGAACGCTGAAGGCTGATCTGTACGGCCTGGTTATTGAAATTGCGGAGGTCCGTCGTTTGTCGCTCGATCTCGGTGGACGCCTGTTTGATGAGCTGCAGGCGCGCCGCATCTGACATTTGCAGGGAGAAAGGCGTCAACACCGTCACGATCTCGTCTAGGCTCTTCACGCTCTGGTCAATGATACCGGAATAGACACTATAGATGTAGGCGAGCTCTGCCGGCGTAAAGTGCTTATCCTGGCGGATGAGACTATAGGCCTGCTTGTACTCGGCAACCAACTGGCTCTGCTGCGCGATAATGGCTGTTACTTCCTGGAAATAGGAGATGGCCGTCTTTACCTTCCACAGTTCCGTAAAATATTCGGAGTAGATGTCCTTAAATTTCGACTCCCAATCGCCGATCTGTCCCAATTGTAATTTCGATAACTCGTTTTCGAGTTCCTTTTGTGCATTTTGCAGTCCAATTGTCACGTTCTGCACTTTTTGCACCGCGATATCGGCGGCCTTAATGGCGGCCGTGATAATTTCCAAGATTTGGGCCTGACTACGCATCGACGGCCAAAAGAGGATCAACAATGCCACCAGGCAGGATCGTCCAATAGGTTTCATATTCGAATATTTTTGAGTTAGTGAAAAAAGTTGATAGGTTCCAAGTAGCCCATTCAGCGGCGGCGGCCACCGGTCAACATGATGAACTATTTTGTCAGATTTCTCGCTTCCCGTTGTTCCTGTACCAACATCGAAATGCCGCGGCGAAGGCTCCCGTACTTCTTCGCATACGCTTGCACCAACATCTTTTCCTTCTCCTCCGTCGTATAGGCGAAGTATTCTTCGGCGCTCACTTCGGTCCGATACACTTTGCTGAGTTGACCACCGAGGCTAATAAATACCTCCTTGTATTTCAACGTTGGATCATTGGCGCGATTGACAGACAGGACCAGCGATTTCTCTTTGTCCGTCAGCCCCAACAGTTCCTGAATACCATCAAACTTGTTCTGAAATTTGGATTGATCGAGCAAAATCTTACAGTCGGAGTTGTTAATGATCGCCTGTTTTACAATCGGGGAAGAGACAATGTCTTCTACATCCTGGGTAACGACGATGGCTTCTCCATAAAACTTACGGACCGTCTTGAACAAATATTTAATATACTCAGCCATCCCATTGCGCATGAGAGCTTTCCACGCTTCTTCGATCAATATGACCTTTCGGATGCCTTTTAGCTTTCTCATTTTATTGATAAACACTTCCATGATGATGATCGTCACGCAGGGAAATAGAATCGGATGATCTTTAATATTGTCCAATTCGAAAACGATCATGGGTTGTGACAATAAGTCCAGGTTTTCCCGGGCATTGAGCAGGTAATCGTACTCACCGCCTGCGTAATAAGGTCGCAGCACGTAGAGGAAGTTATCGATATCAAAATCCTTTTCCTTAATCCCCTCCTGGCGAAGGTTCTGCAAAAAAATATCCCGCAAATATTCGTAGAAGCTATTGAAGCAGGGAAACACGTTGCGATGCTCTTTCAAATATTCGAAATAGGTCTGCAGGGCGTTGGAAAGAGAAACATATTCCGATCGACTGAACGATTCGTCGTCTCTTTTCCACAGACTAAGGAGCAGCGTCTTAATGGACTCCTTCTTTTCGGTATCCAGCACGTCGCTACCCAGGTAAAACGGATTGAACTTGATCGGGTTTTGCTCGGAATAGGTAAAATAATACCCTTCCAGTAAGTCGCAGATACCCTTATAACTGTGACCGACATCCACGATGACAACATGGCTCATTTGCTCTACATAGGTTCGGATCAGCATGTTCATGAGATAGCTTTTCCCGCTGCCACTCCCGCCGAGCACGAATTTGTTTCGGTTCGCACAGATACCTGCTTTAACCGGCCAATCAGAAATATCGACGTGAACCGGTTGTCCATACAGCCGTTCGGCAAACCGGACGCCTACCGGCGAGATCGTGCTACGATAGTTGGTTTCCTGGTTAAAGAAACAGGCAGCTTGCTCCGCAAATGTGTCGAACGCTTCGTGGACCGGCAAATCACCTGCGTTACCCGGCATGGCGCTCCAGAAGAGCTGGGCCGCACAGGTCGTTTCCTGCCGGGCGCGTGCATCCATCTGCGACAGGGCCGCGGAAACGGCATTGCGTATGTCGGCAGATCGGGCAGGATCAGAAGTCCAGGTAAGCAGATTAAAATGGGCTTTTACGGGATGACGTTGCAAGCTGATGGCTTCATTCAAAAAACTATTGGTAGCATCCCGGCTCAGGCTGTTTTCCCTTGAATAGGCCGATAGGCTCTGCAATTTTAGACGTTTGGCTTCCATTTTCTTTAGGGTTTCCCGGCCATCGTCGATGATCAAATACTGATTATAGATGTGATTGCAAGCCAGCATCTGACCGAGGGGAGCGGCGAAACTGATACTGAACTTCGTTTTGTCGGTGCTGTACTTGTCGTAGTTCATGCGCGGGCCGCAGAGGCTGGGGAGATCTTCCGTGTCCGCCAGACTGTATATCTGGCAGTGAAGATTCCCCACCTGCAGCGACGGAGACAAGGAGATGTCTCGAATGACCGGGTTCTCTTGCGGATGGAGCAGGTAGCAATACTTCTCCAACAGCCCGGGTTTATCGGCCGAACTGGCCAATTCATTGTCAGAAAGGCGGCGGAGCTGAATATAGCCTGCATCCTGCAGCACTTTGACAAACTGGCCGCATTTGTCCATGAATTGCTCTTTGACCTTTGTATCGAGCGTTTGGACGGGGGCCAGCGAAGGGCGGACCAATGTTGACAGCATAGCGGATGCAGGCCGGCGATCCGCCGGTTTCTGGGTGAGGTACAAAAAACACTGGTGTTCCAGGTAGGGCCGATCGTGGAAATGCTGTTCACTGGAACGGGTTAAAAACGTCAGGTCTTCCCGGGAAAAGTTCGCTTGATAGCGGCATTCCGTGAACCAGTCCTGTTTATGCAGGACGGTATGGGTCGGCAGTAGGCGAATCGCTTTGAGCCAGCTTTGATGAACGGCTTCGTAATCCTGCACGCCCAGGGTGAACAGTTCAGGTAACGTCAGTTCGTAGGCAAGCGTGAAATCGCCAGACCGGGAGAGGATACAATCCTGCTCGACCCGGTAGATGGGCATCACCTCGCGCAGCAGTTTACTTCTGGACATCGGGAGTCGGTTTAATCTCAATGAATATTTTACGGGACTGGGAACGTATGGAGTCGGGAAGGCGTTTGGCGGCCATTTTTTTCACCAGGCCATGCTCGCCGTAAACGCGGCTGCAGTGTTGGATGAACATGACAAATCCGACCCCTCCGAGAACGACGATCGCGATGCAGACATATAGCTTGACGCCGATGGCGTAGAGCAGGGCAAAGAGGAGCAACAGCAGCACCAGCCCAACTGCCAGATAGATGATATATTGTGCTTTGATCCCTTTGAATTCAACGGAGCGGTTGATTCCCTTATTTATTTCGTAGACGGTAGCCATTTTGTAACGCGATGTATGGTTTGTTAACTGGATCCTCGGAATAAGGCTGATGGGAGCCATTTGGGAGAAGGCACGACCGCAACTATGAGCTGGTCTCGACGTTATGGCTGCCTAGATACCGGCAAGTCGCTCTACTCACAATAAGTAGTCGTGCCCTCCCGCGAATTAGGCCACGCCAAAAAAACTCTTTAGTACGGCCGCGACGACCACCAGGAAAATACAGGCGCCAAACCAACTGGCGGCCAGCTTGTTGGTATTTTGTTCGCCGTGGGTCCAGGAATTGTAGACCTTGACCGCTCCCACAAGGCCGACCACCGCGCCGATGGCATACAGTAAAGTGATGCCGGTATCAAAATACCCGGTAATTAAGTTGGTGGCCTGGGTAATGCCGGCTTTCCCGTCTGCCTGGGCAAATGACAGACTGGACATTGTGACTGCGAGAACAACTAAGTCGGTCTTGCGAATAAAGCCAGTTTTACGGCTCTGCGTGGGGCGGTTGAATGTTTTGATCATTGTAACAGAAATTTGATAGGTGAAAACAGAGATTGGGTGAGGCAAACGGCGAGCTGTACAGGCTGTAAGTCAATGCCTGCTTCGTTAGACGAATACCCGGTGTTTTTTTCGTAAATGGAGGAAGTGGGCGGACCAGCGTCACTAAGCGGCTTCCTCAACCCAGAGCAACTTCAAGTCGTCTTCGGTCAGGGCGAGATCGCAGTCCCGCTGGACAGTGACGACTATGAAGCTATTGATGGCGTCGTAATATTCGGTATCCTCAAAAAAGCTGTAATGGCTGACAATGGACCGTATCTTGGAGCAGACTTCATCAGGGTTGGCAGGATGGGAAGCAATATGATCGACCACCTCCTGGATTTGCTCGACAACGTGTTCTGCCGATTTCAAGAGCGTAATGGCGCCTTCGTCAATGGGCTCGGAATAGAGATCGTCGTAGGGGTGAAACATGCCCGCTTGTTCGGCAGGATGATCGGCCGGCTTATCGATCAGCGGAGGGAGTTCTTCCACTGCCCTTTCCGGCATGCCGTGGGACACTGTCGCCGTCGCCTGGCTGACCGAAGCACGAAGGGACCGGCCCAGGAGGGCAGGAAGTTTTTTACCAAAGACGGTGGCCAGGATAGCGAGGTAGAGCGCGACGGCGCCGGCTGCAATGAGGAGAATTTCGACGAGAGAAAGATTATAAAGCATAACGTGGAATTTGGGTGATTGATGTATTTTTCGCGCGCTGTTGTACTGCAAATATGCGACGCGCGGAAGGGGGTCTTTCGATACCGGGAAGGCACTCGGCAAGAAATTTTATCACAAGGAAAATGCGCCCGATCTTGGCGCGTCGGGGTCTACTGGAACTTAGTCAAGTACAAAAGGGTTGCACCTGGCAAGGAAGAAGACGGAAAGTTGCGGAAAAACCCGAGTGGGGAGAGCGCTCGGAATAGCGTTGCACAAAACTCCGTAAGAGAGAAGAAGGAAAATGGGGCAAATTTTCCAGCTACATTGCGACGATGCTACCCCCTGTCGTATTTATCTTCGATTTGCTGGATACGCAGCAGCAATTTGGCTTTCAGTCGGTCGATAAAATTGGTATAGCCCGTTTTCCGGGCCAATATCTCCTGAAAGGTGCGGGGGTAGTTGCCCAAATTCACATGAAAAGCGGTTTGTAGGTGATCAATGACGTCTTTTAGATCAATTTTGCCATTGTTCAGGACACCAGCGGATTGCAGTGCGTAGGCCAGCTCTATCAGGCTTGTTTTGCTGTCCGTCCAGGTCACGCGCGGCAATGTCCCGGAAGGGCCTCTCTGGAGTGTTTGGATTTCCTGTAGGGCCTCTTGCAGAAACATCTGAAAAGCATCCGCCACCAGCAGGTGGGCCGCTACATGGTCGTAGCAGACGGGATGCCTTGCGTCATCCGGTGGCTCCATTCCTGAAAGTGCGACGACACTGCCGGCATGTGGGTGAAAAAAAAACTTTTCGTCTAAATGGGTCGCCCCGCTCCGCAAATACCGATAGATAAATCGATGCTGTTCATAAATCTTAGCAACCTCTTGGGAGGCCTTCCGGTAAAAGTCTTCCAACCCCTTGCTGGCGCCGGCCGGCCGATCCATTTCCAAATTATAAAGTCGATTGAAATAAATTACCCGGCTGAGGAAGTAGGGCTTGACCTTTTTGTAAAACAACACTTCTTCACCGTCGCCGAACGCATAATCAACAACCGATTCGACTAGCCGGTGAAGAAATTGGCTGCTGACCTGACTGCCCCGGTGAGCCATAGAAAGGATTTGGGATTCTTCCTTTTGAATGGCCGCCAGCTGGTCATCCAAATCATGCTGAAGCCGCTCCCATAATTGGGGGGTAGTGCTGCTGACGAGTGAACTGTTATCCATTGTTGAACAGGTATTGATGAGAACTATCGGTATCAGGATCAACGGCGGCGCTACCGGGACAAAGCCGCTGGTTCAAACTATTGGCATGTGTAGTTGGCCGGCATATCGACCATTGCGCTGGTAATTGGGCGATAATTAAGGTAGAGGAAGAGTTGTTGTCAATTCATGCGCGCAATCCGTATAATCATGACATTTTTGGAAAATAGCGTCTGTATGACCGGAACTCTCGAACCTTTGAGGCATCAATCGTAAATGTTTCCACGTAGAACAGATCGAATTATCGTTGTTTTTCAACAGATTGGATATTAACAGCAGGGCAATTCGGTAATAAAAATAAATAAGTACATTGAGCGAGTGAAGGTAATTCCCCTTAACCCGTATGCGAATTTTCCCACCAACCAAGGGTGATTTCACGGTATAGGTCCCTCAGGCTTTCTGTTAACTTGTACTATGACCGATAAGCTCTATCAGATTTCGCTCTTCAGCATGACGCTTTCCTCTTTGGTGCTCGCCGTGTTTTCAGTGGCGTACTGTTGGAGGCCATTCAACCCCTCCTATCTTCGCAGCTTTCCGATTTACGCATGGATCAACGCCACTGTCAACGTCCTTCCTCTATTCAATCATTCGTGGACCGACGTTTCTGAATTCTTCTATACCATCGTTGAGCTGATCTATTTCACTTACTTTTTAGTCAACTTGATTGCAGGCAGGAGGGCAAGGATTTTACTTTCGGGATTGGCTGTTGTTCTCCTATTGTACATCTCGCTTCATGCGATGCGCCACGAGACGACTCCATATATGGGGCGTCTCGTAATCTTCGAAGCGTTCATGATGTGCTTTGGGAGTCTACTCTATTTTAGAGAATTGATGGTACGCCCCGTTATAACAGACCTAAGTAGCAACCCCGGCTTTTGGATGGTAACGGGGATACTATTTTATTTTGCCCTAGAAATTCCCTGCCTCTTTTTTTTCGCCTATTTCAAATTTAAAAAGAATTACGAGCTGGCAAGCGCCTCCTATTCCGTCAATAACTATGCACAGGTGATAAATACGGTATTGTTCATTAAAGCCATGACATGTCTGAAAAAACGGTAGTACTGGTTACGATGGCCGGTGTGTTTTCGTTGATGATCCTGTTGATGGGGTTCATCACGGCCGTTCTCTTCTATTATCAAAAGAAGAGGAAGACGTTCATCAGCCAATTGGAGGACGTCAAAAGCAAATATGAGCAGGAAATCCTGCGTGTTCAGTTGGAAGTCCAGGAACAAACGCTACTTCACGTATCCAGAGAAATCCACGACAATATTGGCCAATCTATTTCGCTGGCCAAATTGTACATGACCACCGTGCCTGTGGACGCCGGTAGTCGCACAGCGGAAATGGTCAACAATACGGAACAACTGCTGGGAAAAACAATGGAAGATCTGAGAGACCTATGTAAGAACCTCACCCTGGACGAGATCAAGTCGGAAGGGCTGGGAAAGGCTATTGAGAGCCAGGTTAACCAGCTGACTAAAACCGAGTCATATAGTGTAATTTTTGAAATTCGGGGCAATTACCGGCATTTAGATGATCAACAAGAAATTGTCCTGTTCCGAATATTTCAAGAGTCCATTAATAATATTATCCGACACGCCAAGGCCCGGGAGATACAGATTATCTTAGACTATCGCCCACATGAGCTATTTTTGGAGATTCGGGATGACGGCACCGGATTTGCCGCTCCCCTTGCAGGCAAAGGATCGAAGCCTCTCACGGGCGGACGGGGATTAAATAACATGAAGGCGAGGGCGGAGCTTATCCAGGCTCAGCTAACGATTAAGAGCCATCCTGGGCTCGGAAGCATCGTGTCGTTGATAGCGCCCACACCAATAAAAATAAGTCACACATAAGATGGATTCAACAATTAGAATTGGGCTGGTAGACGACCACATCCTTCTGCGCGACGCCCTGGGCGCTGCCATCGACGGGTTTGTCGATTGCAGGGTAACACTATTGGCCAGCAACGGCAAGGAACTCATAAGTCAGCTCCAAGACAATGCCCCTCCCCAGCTTTTGATCCTGGACGTCAATATGCCTGAATTGGGCGGATATGAAACAGCTCGATGGTTGCGCGAACACTGTCCGAACATTCCGATATTGATACTCACCATGTACGATTCAGAGTTTATGATGATCCGCCTGTTACAGCTGGGCGTCAGGGGGTTTTTGAAAAAAGACATTCACCCGAGCGAATTGCGCAACGCCATAAAAAGCACGATGACAACAGGGTATTATTATTCCGGCAGCACAACCGTCAAGATTGCCAAGCTGCTGCAGCACGGCGAAGCGAATGTTCCTGTTCTGAACACGGTCAATCTTACCGAGAATGAAATTCAATTTCTGCGGCTTGCGAGTACGGAGATGACTTATAAGGAAATTTCCGCAGAAATGAAAATTAGCCCGCGGACAGTGGACAACTATCGCGACTCGCTTTTTGTGAAGCTCCACGTAAAGAGCAGGGTCGGCCTTGTGCTTTTTGCCATTGAAAATGGCATCGTTGTCATCGAATACTGAGGTACAGTGACGGCCGTTCAGATCATGGACGAACCAATGACATCAACGGGCAAAAATAGGTAGGCCCGGGCACAAGCCAGGGCCTAACAAAAGTGGGAGCGGCACGGCAAGCCGGCATATTAGACCTTAGGCGTATTTTGGCGCCGCGTGCGTCCACCCGGTTCCCCGGCCCCTGCCAAGCTAAGGGTGGACCCCGGCAATCCTTCCGGCTTTTTCTGCGTTTGGAGTTTCAGCGTGGTCTTCATCTCAACGGCCGCTTTCGGCTGCTGCACATGTTGGCGTAGCTCGTTACCCGACCGGTCCAGTACCTTCAGTGCCAGCTCGTAGGTATCCTGCGTTTTGTTTTCTACCAGTCCAAGCTGCAAGCTGACTTTCGGGTATCGGCCATGTTCATCCGTTTTTTGAAGCGTGACGTCGGCTTTGAGACCGTTTTGCACATTCAGGAGAATTTCCGCCTTTTCCTCTTCCCTTCCCATGTATCGCTCATTCGACAACAGCCGCGGCAGATCAAAGCTCTTAGCGGCTACCCGGACCAATGCGTGCTGCTCGCCCTCTTTGACCGGTTTTTTGAAATCAATGGCGCTAAAGTATTGCTTCGCCCTTTTGTTCGAGTCCTCGCCTTCGGTGTGCAGCACCGTGCCACCACTCAGCACCGTTACGGCCTGGGCCGCCGTCATGCCCGTCATCTTGTAGTGCGGAATGGTCACGGAAATCTCCGGTTTCTCGTTAATGAATTTCGTTGCCGCGATACCCGTGAAGATGTAAAACCCTGGCCGATCTTCACTTTCTACAATGTTTGGGCGAAGAAGGATGTAGTCTTTTGCTCCGGGCGATTGTTCAGGCCCGGACCACGGAAATTCGATGACCGGCTTTCCTGCAGCCATGTCCTTTTTCAGTTGCTCATGGTAAATGTCTCCGAATCCGGCCCGAACCAGCGAATTCTGTAGATAATCCAGGTTTCTTTCCATTTCCTGTGTCATAATGGTTGATTTTTATTTTAAAATAAGAGACTATAAACTCTCGGCGGAGGGAGGATTCGGCGCATTTCCGCGAACGCGCTTCTGATATTCCGGGTGCGCTTCGATCTTAGCCATCTCAGAATCTATGAGGCTTTTGATATCTTGTTTGATCTGGAAATAGTTCTCCTGGATCACCTCCGGAGTGATGTTTCGGATGACGGGAAGCTCCTGGTAGGCGCTCTCTTCTGTCCGGATGGCCGCGTAATCGTTCAGGATCTGGCAGTGAAACGCTTTCAATTCGATCTTTTGCAGCGGATCGTCCGCCACCGCGCCCACGAATTCGCCGCTACTTAAATTGGAAATCCGGGAAGGCTGTAGAGCGGCCTCCAATTGAGTGGATAAACTTACAGAGGTGTCCTGGCTGTTGATGGAAACGGATTCCCGCTCCTGCATTATTTTTCCAAGTCGTTCGCTGAGCTGCTTGGCGGTATCGCCCAGCACCTGCCCGCTAATTACGTTGCCGCATACATTCATGATCACTTCGGCCTGCTCCCGGCCATAATCCTTTCTCAATTGCGACAGGTCCTGCACTGCCAGCGTCGTGGCCACCTTGTTGCTGCGAGCGGTGGCAATAAGGGTATCGATGTTATTGACGAAAATCGTCGGAAACTCATCGAATACCAAAGAAGACTTCAATTGGCCTTTTCTATTGACAAGTTTCAGCATCCGTTCCGTGCAAAGAGAAATCACCGCCCCATAAATTTGGGTTTTTGAGGGATTGTTGCCGACCGACACAATTTTGGGCGACTGCGGATTGTTCACGTCCAATCCAAAATCGTTACCGGAAAGGATATAATACAGCGCCGGCGACGCCAACCGGGCCATTCCTATTTTGGCGCTGGCGATCTGCCCTTCCAATTGTTCCTGTGCATTGTTAAGCATGGCGGAAATAAAAGGATTGATCAGTACTTCGATATCCGGTTCCAGAGAGAGCACAGGGAACAGTCTTCGGTACTCAATAGACGATAGCTCGATTGCATGTGGGAGTGTACAGTACCGTCCTCCCTGGTACTTCTTTAAGAACCAAAAGATGGCCGTGATAAAGTTGATGGCCGACTCGACAAAGAAATCGCCAGTCTTCTTGATCCATTCCCGGTTAAGAGCCAGCATGATGGTCCTACTCGATTCGGTAGCATCTGTAATATCTACCATCGTTTCGGGTGCAAGTAGGTTACAGCGATGGGACCGGGACAGGTCGTCGAAATTGATGATATAAAATTTGGGGGCCACAGGATATTTGTCCCGATACTTTAGGGCGGTATTGTAGGCAATGGTTGTCAAGTCCGGGAATTTGAAATCATATAAAAAGAAAGTGAAGCCTTTACTAATATGCTGCGTGATCACGTGACGGATCACGAAAAAACTTTTGTATTGGTTCGACCCAAGTTCCTGTCACTATCATGACAAGTCCCTGGGTCGGTCGTCAGCCCGACCCGGGTACGCCTAGCACGAGGAGCGCCCGGGTCGGGGAGATGATGTTGATTACGGATGAGTGCCATTGGCCTTTATATCGGTATTGGGCAGGCAGATTGATCGAATATTCGTTTTCCAGGAGCCGCTGTTCCTGCGGAAAGGTTTCCGCCTCGATGTTGAAAATATCCTTTCCCATTCGTAGCGTCAGCATCCGGGAAGCTTTTGCCCCTCCGCGCAGTAGTAAAAGATAACCAATGGTAGTGCTACCCATGTAACAAACCGCTTTGACCTGCTCCGAAAAGGTGGCGGAGAGCAGGAGGCCAGACAAAAAATATAGGGCGGCCCCGGATCCTACTGACCATAGCACCGGTTTCAAGGTCATCTTATTGTCTTTTTTTCCCGTATGGCCATACAGTGAAATAAATAGAAAGGCGAGAATGATCAACTTCGGGGCTTCGATTCCGGCAAGGAACGGAAATCCGCGCGTCAGCTTATAAAGAAGGGTGGACACGAAATTTACGGCCAGCCCCCATTCCAGCATGGCCGGAAAGCATACGCTGTAAAAATGGATCAGCAGCAGCAGGATGCTAACAAACCGGATCAACTCCAGGTTTTTGGCCAAGGCTTGAATATTTTCTCCGTTTGGCATGGTGCATGATTTGGTTAATTAATGGCGACTCCAGGCTGTTAGTGGGATGGTCCCCTTTTTCTTCTCTTTTTCTTTTTGGGAGTACTCGGCCCGGGTCCAGGTGCTGCGAATGTCTGATGGAAAAGAATATGCATGGTCCCCGCGGTGGAGTGACTGCCCAGCCCAAAAAAATCCGTCGAATTCGGAGCATGATCGCCGCCGGACGGACGGATCATCACTTTTTGGCTGCGATTGGAACTTTCCATGACATCCCCCGCCCGGAGCCGGTAAAAGTCATTGAGAGAAATATTCAAGTCTCCATTCGAAAAAACGGTTTTGTTGAAGTGATCAACGAAATGGACGGATTGGAGGACTCCCAGCTTATCTTGGTCAAAATGAAGACGAATGCCCCTTTTTTTCAATCGACTCGCCAGTTCGCTCGCTGTCTGGCAACTGCGCAGCAGCGTCGTGACGGTATTTTCCGTTTTAACTGCCAGTCCCGCCTTTTTGACCTGGTTGCCGGCACATTTCCTTTGGATGAGCTTCAGCAGCGGCTTTTTATAGATATCGCTTGCTTTGATGGGAACCCCCGTCTTGCGGCCCTCCGCGTCCAGCAGGCTGTAGACCAATCCGCCGGTATGGCGGCGGCGACTGCCGGGGAGGCCCCAGTCCGCGATCACGTTAAACTGACGCAGAATAATATTGAACTCATCCAGGGATGCGAATTTGTAGGAATTGACTACTGTCCCGACTATGTTGGTGATCGCATGCTTCGTTTCCTGTTTGCCGTATTCAGCCGGCAGCAATGGTGATGCCCCTTCGAGGACAAATCCCTTGCGCTTTCTGCTCTCGGCGGCAATTAAGCCAAACTCCTGCTCAATCGCTTTCCTGGCCGGCTCGGACTTATCGCGCCCCAGGAAATTCATATCAATGTGATTCCCATCCGCTTCGATACTCGTCGTTACGATGTGAAAATGCTGATGTAGGGTATCGGCATGGCGGTATACGAGAAACGGCTGCTCTCCGAACCCGATCCGCTTCATATAGTCCGTGGCGATCAAGCGCATTTTTTCGTCCGAAAGCACCTCTTCCGGGGGAAAGTTGATGGATAGATGGAGCGTGTTGGTCCTTATGTTTCGGTCGCGTTCATTCAAAAGTTGAAAACGCCTCAGTTTTTCAGAAAACCCAAGCCGGTCGATGTCGCAACCAAAACCGGACGCCAACAATAAGTGGGCCTCTCCCCGGTAAACCTTCTGTTCATTATAACTCAGTGCTCCCCGTATAGAAGAGCCGGTTTTCAATTTGACAACCATTTTATGGACAGTTTAGAAATAATCGTCAATAATTCATCAATCTTTGGTTGGACGGCCTGGTATTCCCGAAATGCCATTTTCGCGTACAGGAGCTTCTGTTGAGGCGTCGGATAGGTATTGAAATGCCGGGTGATTTGGTTGATGTTGACGCCGATGGCCCGGATCTCAGTTCGGAGCCGGGCAAGCTCCTCCATAACGTTATCCAAGGTCTCATCTTTGACATAGATTTTAATCTTGCGATTGTGTAGGATTCCTCGGACCAAAGCGCTCATATCCATCTTCGGGTTCTTCTCTAGGATGGCCTGCAATTCCCGCATTTTTTGATCATTCACGCGGGTACACAGTTTGTGCTTCAATTCAACCTGTTCTCTCGCCTTTTTCCGTCCCATAGATATTTACACCATTATATATAGTAACGCTGACCGGCCTTCCGGCCTTCCGCAGGGCTTAAATAAATAGTTGTCGACAACAATACATCTTGCTGGGCGCAACAATAGGCGCCCTCAACCCTTGAATCTGGATTGTATGGCAGCGCTTCGATGGTCCCATTGAACGGCAAGCATCCTAAGGCTTGAATTCTCTGCCCCTTCGACCGGTCTTCTTTCTTGTACCTGGCAGCAAAGCGTTATTTTTCAGTCTAATGGGCACATATTCCGGAAAAGTCATAAGAGGGTCTTTGTTTTTACGTTTTAAGAATCATACGAAGTAGGACCGGTTCACTGCTTTCGATGGTCTATCACAATCTCAGGCGACCCTGTTTGTGGTTAAAATCCGAATTATTGTCCAACTTGCTCTGGTCTATTCGAAACCGCCTTCGGACTTCCTCATAGGGGTCTTTCTGGATCTTTGCCATCTGCATTAGCTCCTGGACCATGACTGCTTTGTGGGGCAATCGGTCATTGAACTTATAAAACGCCCGTTCTGCCTGGCACCGGAGACCGAATGGCTCGGCGGGATCGCTATGCAAAGAACCGCGAATCATCCAGAGTACGGCGGGCAGGTTCTTTTCCGGGGGAGTCACGACCAATTGAAAACGGACGGCAATTTCCTTATGGAGCTCTTTGGCCTCGAAAAGTTCGGATGTATGAAAAATCGTGAAGTCAGCCTCCTTGGTGCGACTGCGCAACAGATCCGGGTAATTCGTAAACCCCAGCTCCGTCAGTTCTTTTTCCAAATTATATTGAAGAAAGCACTGTTCCTTGAATTGCTCTACTGCCACCAACGTATCCACCTCCCGAAGTACCTCATCAAATTTGGGAAGCGGCCCCTGGTCGACGGTAAATTTTCGATTTAATACAACTACCCCTTCCTCGGCACGCTGGGTCTCCAATTGTACTGAAAGGTGCAGTTGCTCCACATACCAATGCTCCCGGTCGCGTTCCTTGATCACCAAATACAACCCGACATCCTGATTTCCCGGTTGGCAAGGGTCAAAAAAGATATTGGCTTTAACGAGCGGGTCTTGGGGGTCCATACAGGGTTCTGCCTGGTCCAGGATCCAACCGGGGCGATCAAAGCCAAGATCGACCAGCTCCTTGAAAATCTCTTCTTTGTGACTAGTTGACAACCAATCCATACTTGCTGTGTATTTCGATGTTTTGCATTTGAATCGGGTTCTATTTTTTAACCTGTAAGCCGCCAAGCTTAGCCGCCTGACCAACTGGTGGAGCGGACAGCGGTATGAGCTGTTGAAGTTTGGATAAACTGATGGTGCACACCTGAATAGCCTCGACCAACGAAGAAGCCTGATCAATGACTCCTGCAAAGAACGAGCGGACAAAGGTTATTTCGGAACTGGTCATAGATCGGCTGCTTTCCTCATTGAGTTCATAAATGATCCAGTTGTTGGCCACCTTGCAGGAAACGTATTTCACCTGCTCCGCTACCGTGGCTGGTGTTGCGGCAGGCGAGTCGCGGTTCTTTTGATTTTGAAGTTTATTCAGTGGCAGATAACTGATCTGCAGTGCTGTAAGGGAATTCGGTTGATCCGCCAAAAGGAGCGGGTACAAGCCGCGCAGTATATCGATCTCCTGATCGGTAATTAACCGGCTCTTGCCATGGACTTTGTCCAGTAGCACCCAGATATCCCAAACGTTAAATATAAAATACATGCCTGTTGTGTTTAGATAGTTCGAATGGGTCGCCAAGCCATTTGTCGTGTCTACGGTCTCAAAACCTCCTTTCTTCATTAATCAGCTCGTGACCCCGGCCACTAACGTTTTCACGATTGTCAGGTCGGGAGCAACTACGGCTTATGGGACAGCCAGACTGATGCGCGATGTACATTTCCTTAAATCCTTTGTGTCCTTCGGATTTAGTCCTGATTGACCTCAGAAGTCGGCGCCGATGAGGAAGCCAAGCTACGATGGCAGCCAGCCAGTCAAGTGATCGTTGTCCCGGTCGCTGGTTCGTCGTTTCCTTGCCCAGATCAAGTCCCGTTACGGTCAATGGCAGCCAGGGATAAATCGGAATAACTTTGTTCATAACATCAGATTTTATCCTTCAAAGATGCGGCTCAAAAAAGGTGTTTATTCAGTATGCGAAACCCACTGGGAAAGAAAAATACCAAAGCGAGATAGTTCACGAACGCAGCGAGGTGCAGGTCGAATAAAAAGACATTGAATTCGACAGCCCTTCCGATCCATTCACACCGTCCCGGCTATTACAAGAACCAATCCGACAAGGATCAGTATGCGACCCGAAAAGGCGGCCACACCTTCCAGGCAGCGGGTAATCACCCCTTTGGCATAGGAGGAATAGAGCTCCATTCCCGTTACCGTTCGGCGTTTAAAGCGACGCTGCCCTACTTTGAAGCGGATGAACAAACCGATAAGAATCAACAGCAATCCGTGCAGGACCATGTGGTGGAAGTGAATCATATATTTTACTTTTATCAGAAAAAGAAGACCTGTTTCCCATTGGTGCGGATATTTCAGCGCCATGTAATAGTTCAGCAAAAAGGAAGTCGCTAGTGTTAGTATCGACAAATCACCGGTTGCTTCATGGCCGTCGTGCTGTGGAAAGCTGGAGCTATTCATTTTTTCCGGAGACTTGCTCTTAGTTGGTCATTATTCCTCATCTTGGAAATCTTTTCCATCATCAACGTCCTGTACAGTTCCTTATAGTTCTTCCGCTCCTCGATAGCCTTGGCCCGAACTGCGGCAATCAACTGTTCCCGGGTCGACAAAGGACCATCCTTCGCCCACATATCCACAACTGTCCGATGGTCTTCTACCCGAAAATCCCGTTTCGATCGTCCGGTTGCGGCGTTGACGTGTTGGATATAATATGGGTACTTTTTAGTCGGATACATTAAAATGAATCGAAAATGAATTCGATCATAACCAAGGGCCAATGTCCCGTTAATGGGAACTTCTGCGTACATATAAGTCATGCCAAAGAGCTGCTGCGCAGTCTTAAAAATGTCCTTCGCATTGTCAAATCCCAATTGCTTTAGTTCTTCGTCGATCCGTTTATTGTATTTGATCATGGCGGAAATATTAACAAGGGAGGTCGCTGAAGCACCACAAGGCAACCGTATAAAAGAAGCCAGGCAACTATTACGACTAGGGTGGGTTGTACAAGAAGGGAAAGTGGACATGAAAGGATTCTCGTTTCATATTGTTGGCATTGTATGAGCAATAAGATTCATCAAAACATTGACTTACCGAATCACGCTACAAAGATGATGTCCCGACAACCTTTTTCTTCAGTATGCGAGCCATCCTCGGAAAGAAAAATCAAGAGCAAGTCGGTGGTTTCCCTAGAGCAAGCGAACAGAAGGCGCCGGGGTGCTGTTTAGGGGGGAGCCAGCAACCTTTAACCCCAGTTTATCAGCCACAGCCACTACGATTCGGCAGAAAGTGCCCTATTCTGAACATAGATAGTAATCAGATCTTGTACGATTCGAGCAAGCAGGGGAAAACCCTGGATCAATGGCAGGTATGTCTTCTCAGCGACTAAGGAGGCACGACCTCCGCTATTCTTCTCTTCTTCAACCAAAAGAATGGCTACGATCAATTCGACAGATCGATGAGCCGGACTGACCACCCTGGTTGTTTCTATGTATATTAAGATAGAACCTACCATGCCATCCCGAATAGGTACGCTGGCTATCGATCCTTCAAGTACGGTCCTGTCGGATTTATCGTGGGATGTGACAAGCCTGGCTATCCGTGTGATTCCAGCCTCCTTAAGTTGTTGCTCGTATTGTGGTAGTGGTGATGTCATGGTTCATTGTGTAGGTGCCTATAAAGGAATTGGTCATGCGCTAAGACCTGGATGTGTTGGCTGCAGAGGTAAGGGCCGGCCAAAATTGTTTCACGATCGAAGCGCAATTACGCAGGATCTATCGGTTATCAATTTCCGTTTTGTTCCTGCGATCCACTTATAGGCTGCAGGTTTCCAGCTCTTGAGGGGATTTCCCGTGCTGCTGCGCCAGTGTCGCTTTTCATGGAGCAGGAAAAAATCCTCCGCTTCGCGGGCCGATATGCCTTTGGCGGTAAAGTAATTGCGGACCTCCTGGAACTGGGGAGGGATCGGTCCTGAAAAATGAAAATAGCTATCCATATTTGCTTGATTTTTTGTGATTAACGTGGGTATCCTGGCTAAAGCGCTGGCGGAGTCTGGCCGGTAGCAAGCCCCCGCGTTTCGAGAATTGGATTGTAGCTGCCGGGCAAGCTCGCAAAAAAAATAGGGCCAGGTTCAGAGTGCGAAACGGATTGGGGAAGAGATAATGATCTTTCTTACCATTGTCGGTGAGAGGCCAAAATGAAAAAGCCGCGAACGGTAACGGGAATAATATTAGGCAGGGCAAGTTCAATCGAATTTTTAGCCGTCCTAAAAAAAGTGTAGCAAGCTTCAAGTATAAAAGAGTCAATGACGTCTACGGTATAACCAGGGCTTTTGCCGGTAATAGCGTTCGATCCACCGGAATGCTTTTTGTTTCCATGGTGTTGTTGTCTGATCCTGTAGAAGGGATCGCCAAAAGGCCGCTGCTTCGTTCGCTGGCAATTCTTTTTCGTTGAAGTAGATGGTCACCTGCCAGAGGCTGGGTCTTGCTTTCGGGTTTTTCGGCCGGGAAGAGACCGGCCTGCCGGGTTTGAGCATGTTGGTGTGGCGTTTAGTTCCGGATGGGATCGTCCCCGGCTTTTGCGGCGTTCGATCTCTTGTTGTATATCCTCTGGATCGTAGTAGATAATGCGGCCGATTCTGCTGTGGGGTACGATCCCTTTATCCCGAAGGTCCTGGAGGGTGCGAAGTGACACGCCGAGTAGGGCGGCCGCGGCCTTGTTCTTCAGCCACCTGGCGGGAGTGGCCTTTGGCTGATCGGATACCATGAGACTGATCTCCTTTAATATTTCCAATTTGAATTTCCTGAAATGCAATTCAAGGTCGGTAACGGTGACGGGGCGGTTTGCCATTTCAGGCGGAAATAGGTTCAATTGTTCGGAAGTGCGACGCATAAGCGGCTATTGAGTACTCAAAGGTCCTATGTTGGAAAGGTGGATTTTCAATAGGTGAAGCCGACTCGGAAAGATAATTCCAGGCTTGACCGGTTAAGAAATTGACCAAGGGACCGTAGCTACATTCGATTAATTTGCTTGACCGCCATATCCTTAGTAACTTCCTCTATGGCCAAGCCAAAATTCTATGTCGTTTGGAAAGGTCGTACACCCAGCATCTACGCTAGCTGGGAGGCCTGCTGTGCGCAGATTAACGGATTTGCGGGCGCGGAATTCAAATCATTCAAAACGCGGGCCATGGCGGAAGAGGCATTCACGAATGAAAGTGAAAAGTTCATTGGACAGGACATATTCGAGAACGAGTTAACTCCCGAGCAACTGGCACTACTTGGGAATCCGAGGTTGGATACCATGTCCGTAGACGCTGCCTGGAATACCTTTTCCGGCGAAGTGGAAAACCAGGGTGTCGAAACATCTGGCAAAAAGGTAATTTTCCATCAGGGTCCTTTCGCCGATGGCACTATTAATATTGCCGAGTTCCTCGCCATCGTGCATGCGTTGGCGCATTGCCGTCGCCAAGGCATCCACTGCGCGATTTATTCAGACAGCCGCAACGCGATCGGCTGGGTGAAAGACAAAGAAGTTCGCACCAATCACCCGCGAAGAGACAGTAACAAAAAGCTGTTCTAACTAGTCGACCGGGCATTGGCCTGGCTGAGGAACAACGAATATGATAACAAACTGCTGAAATAAGAGACCCGAGCCTGGGGCGAGAACCCTGCCGATTTTGGCCGCAAGTGATCGCTATTTGAAACCATCCGCGCTGCGCAGCCCTGGTATAATTCCCTGGACCATTAAATTTATTTATCGAAACAGCATAAATCATTGATATCTAAGAATATTTGAATAAAGTAAAATAATATATTAAAAAAGCCCCGAATCTACCGAGATGGAAATGGCCAAACGTGGGTACTATATTAAAAAGAACTATATGGTCATCAAAATCAAAATTCCATATGCCGCCAGCTACATTGAGATGTTTGTATATAATATACCGCCATGGTTGCTGGGAACGCTTATCATAGTAATAGCAACGATCTCCATGTTCAAAACCCATTTATTTCACTTGTAAACCGTTACTCATGTGGGTCGATGAAGAGGAAATACTTAATGGTTACAAAGCCATCTTTAAAATGAAAAAAAAGGTGGTGCTTGCCACCCTATACAAGTTGTTTCGTGAAAGAGCCCCGTTCGTCAAGAACAGAGGCCCCATGATCAATACCATGATGGACCTAATTTTTGAAATGGGGCTTCTAAAAGTGTTGCCGGGGGGTAAATCCAAAAGGGACATCGAGCATATCATCCGCCTCAAAACAAATGATGTTTTTTGCGAAACCTTTCGTATTCCAAAAAAGAAGCTTCCTTTAACTGATCACCCACCGGAGGCCTATGATCTTGCTTCCGGGGAGCCGGATCCTTATCAGCGTCTGGTATTGCGGGAAGATATGCAGGCAGTGACGAAGCTGATGAGCGAAACCCAGCTTTCGATCATGGAGAACGTGGCCGACGAAGTCGATCGGGAAGCTATGCAGGCAAGGCTTAAGCTTTCAGAGACTGCCCTTAACAACCGAATTCTTCGGCTCCGTCAGCGTCTTCAGAAGCGCCTTACGAAAGGATACTAAACGATTATTTTAAACCTTGTGTCATGTTTTTACCAACCAAGCAACGTACATTGTTGAACTACATACTTGAAGATTTTGAATTGCCATTACCGTTGGATGACCGGACATTGGGAGCGGTGTACGCATTTTTATTTGATGTGGCAGCACAGCATCTATCGTTTGCCGACTCGGCCTTAGAGGATGCGGTACTGACGCTTAAAGAAATAGTGGAATCAGAGCAGATTACCACTCTGGAAGGTATCGCTGCTTTCTTTGAGGAAGAGGATCGGGCCATCGACGATTACGCTCGGGATATCATGGAAGAGATACAATCAGCTCAGCATTATGCATCAGTACAAGAAGATCTGCTGTCTGAGGGCGATGGGGATGTTATGGTTGCAGCTGTAGCAGCGAAGCCGGCATTGTCTTGCTACATCGTTGCTGCTGATCAATTCAAAAAAGAAGAGTTCATCCAGGCATTTGGGCAAATGCACCCCAAGTTGGAGTATTTCTTTCGTCGGAAGCTACAATACACTTTCGAGCAAAAGCATATGATCGTGGCAGATCTAATGCAAGAGACGGCATTGCGAGTTCTGTTGAAACTAAGAACAGAGCACTACAGCCATTACCCGGTGGAAAGCATTATTTGGTTCACCGCCAAAAGTATATTGTATGATTGGAGAAATAAAAATGAACGGCAGCATCGGTTAACGTTGGAATACCGTCCGGACGAAACTATTGTGCAATCTTTTGCCGAGGCCTACGAAGCAGCGGATCTGATGCAGGTGATAAAGCGCTCCGGCGAAACTGGCTTTAAAATCTGCCTGTTACATGCCAAAGGATATACTTTCAAAGAAATGGTCCCCATTTTCGAAATGACAGAGTCTAGTCTCAGGATGCGGGTGCAGCGATTTCGAAAACAATTGTCAAATGGTATGAAAAAGTCATTAAAGGACGTGTGCCCCTCTTCGAAAACGGAAAATGGGCCTTACTGCGAATATCCATTAGATTTTGCTTGCGAATAGCCTTGGCCAGCGGTTCAAAGAATAGTTAAACCAACTTTTTTTGTGATAGAAATATTTATTTTGAAGGATTATCTCTCTTACCTACATGAAGTATAAATGTGCCCATTGTAGTTAGGGGTATATGTTAACCAAATTATCCAAATCAATCGTGGGAAATAAATCCAAAAAATTAGCGGAAATGCTCAGTGGAGAATTATGCATTTATGATACTTCTGTTCCCGTAAGTCGGTTATTTGAACACCTCACCAACGGAAAATCGGTCGCCTCGTTCCTGAGAGACAGCCCAGCTGTTGACAAGGATATCGTGCTTCAACTGCTGAAAAGAGCGGAATCTCTGCTACTTGATAGCTTGACAAATTCGCTCCAAAAGCCGATTGCCTAAAATGGCGTTTCGTAGCCGATTATTCGACTTAATCAGCTCCAGAAGTATGTAGATGTCATCCCCTGTTAAGGAAGTCATGGGATGCATGTGCACTGCCATTCCAGTTGAATAGAAATTGATGGATCCCTCTCGGTATTTGTCGACAAATATTTCGATAGCACCTCCGTCTTGGAACATGGTCAATTGAACGCATTTCTGTTCATCACCAAACAGCCCCTGCCATCCGAGCAACTCCATGTCCAAATATATTGCTAAATATATTAGCAACTCAAAAAAAAGATGAGTTCAGGTAGCTCAATCGTTACCTTCATGCTCGGCAGAAACATTTAAATGCACCCATAACCAGCTCACAATTAATCAGATGTCGTTGCAATGGGCTATTGCAAAGTTGCTCCAATGACCACCCTTGCCCTTTATCAAAACCTCACTACGACCGCCGCTTTTCGCTCCGTTTATGAACCAGCTACAAGACAAGTACGCCCTATCCTTGCTGAACTATGTCCACTCTTTAAAGTAAATTTACACCAATAAGATGTTCTTAAAGAATAAACCCCCACCGAATGCTTCCCGAATTTTCACGTGTACGAGAACAATTAGATACCCAACAGCGAGAGTTCTTCACATCGGCGGTAAGAATGTATTCAGGCGTCTTCCGTGATGCTGGCTATAGTGTAATGCATGAGGGTAACGGCTTGGTCAGTTACTATGACGATCTAGTACATACGTCTCCGATGAAGAAGATGACAGCTTCATTCACGCTAGACATTGCCGAGATCAAGAACAATCCCCTGCTGATCTATGAGCACCTGCTGGCGATGGCCAAAGAGATGGCTGACCAGCAGGTAAGCATGTCTGTTCAAACGATCAGCGAGGTGACCGAACTGGTTGGCAACAAGCATGTTTCCAAAGGCACTGTCACGCCCGAGGACATATTCGCCATCTATGAAAAAGTGGAGATTTCCTTTCAGCCGAATGGCCAGCCAAATATGCCATCCATCGTGGCAGGAGAGCTGATGGGAGCGCAGATCAATGCCGCGTTGCTTCAGATAAAAGAAAATGCTGCCTACACGCAAAGATTTCAAGAAATATTGGAAACAAAAAGAATGCAATGGTATGATCGAGAGAATAATAGAAAATTGGTTGACTAATTCCTCCGAAAGATCCTTTCAACTGCCCTTTTGCTATTTGTTGATCCAGGATGGCTATACTATTATCCATCTTACTCGACATTGTGGTATGGAATGGGGAAAAGATGTAATAGCGATCGATCCCGAGGGTGTTCCCACTGGCTTTCAATTGAAAGACGTAAAGGGAGGTAGGTATAAGTTAAGGGATTGGCAGCAAGATATCAACCAGTTTTATCAGGCAATATATACCCCGCTTACACATCCTTCCCTGCCGCTCCATGACCGGCATCGATCCGTCTTTGTACTGAATGGGGACATGGATGAGGAGGCGTTCAATGCCATCCATGTACAAAACGAACAATGGAGAAAACAAAACCTGCATTATAAGATCGAGGTGATTGTCAAGGGACAATTTCTCGATATGGCATTCCGGAATAAAGATCATTTTGTACCGACGGAACTGGCCGACTTCAAAGCGCTGCTGGAGTTTAGAATCGACAGTGGCGATCAGTTCCTGGACAAAAAGAAGTTTTCAGACCTGCTAACCGCCATCATCCACAAAGAAGATATAACCAAACAAGGACAGAGGAGGGCGCTATCGAGTGGGGCACTCCTGTGCGCGCTCGCGCTTACAAATTATAGCGAAAAGAAAAACCACTGGGCAGTGATCGAAGGATGGACGATCTATCAGACGCAGCTGTTAGGGTACTGTGAAAGTACAGGTACAAGCCTGGCAAGTTGCAAAGAAGAGCTCCGTTTGACAGAGGAGATCATCACCAACAGCTTGATTGATCTTTGCGAAGAGATAAAGGGCCATCAATATTTATACGTTGGCAACCTCAACCAGGATGCATTTGTGTATAAATACCGCGTGACGATCCTTATGGGGCTGATGGCCTATCTGGGTATACGGAAATATCTATCCGCAGACCTGATCGATGTGCAATTGGAAGATATAGACGAAATATTGGCAAGGCACGCGGGAGATATGATCATCTGGGGGGAGGCTTCAATTTCCTTTTACCTGTGTGTGTATTGGTATAGGAAGGTTCGCGGTGCATCTGCGGATGGCGATAAACTACTGATACAGGTGGTGGATAATATCCTAGGGTTGATCCTGACGCCGTCGCTGGCCTTTCCAGACCTATATTATGATGCAGAAGATACCATATTGCTTCGGCTTATTGTGTCTCCTGAGCAGATGAACGGCTTTCTGAACCGCCGTAGTGCTTATACTCTGGAGACCGTGATACACCTCGCGGCCCTCGACAACATGCGGGAGGCGCTGACGCAAAGATGGAATCCCATAAGCAAAGTGCAGGTAGAATATTTTGAAATGACGAATAAACAAGACTTCTATAAATGGCGGATTCCCAACGGCCAGCATGTTACCAAGCAGTTAAAGGAAACCCAGTCATGGGCGGCCCTGGTATTACAGGCTCAACAGGTGGATGAACAGAAATTGCCTGATACATGGCTGGCAAACGCCGCATTTATACCCTTGCTGTTGCTAGTCTATCCTCACCGATTTAAGCGCGAAGTGATATTGTGGTTCAATGCGCACCTCCAACAGCAATTGAGCAGGGAGCCGTATCATAGATTGGCCCAGTCCTAAAGCCGGTTCATCGTTTATAACGTAGGAGCTTGTCAGAAACAGGGATCTAACCATGCTTTTTCGATAGGTTCGTCGTATCTTCCATGTAAAACCCGGCTATGAATCTAAAACTCAGCCTCCGGCAGATGGCCAACGAGCACGGCGTCCTGTTCAAGGTCGTGCTGGCTGGCGGACATATCCTCCTGGGCAGGGTGGTAGAGAAGGGTTATTGGGGTGGTTCAGTTTCTTCTGGGAGGATCCGGGTGTATGAAAGTTACCAGCAGTTTGAAGCGGGGGAGGGTGAAGAAAAGCGGGAAGATGTGCTGATACACGAAGGGAACTTTATCGTCGCACAGCGGGTGACGCGAGAGACGGGTACGAAATCATCAGCGTACGAGCAGATCCTGGAGCTCGATCGGGATATCCAGATGTTTGAAGACAGTTACAAGGATTATGGCATCATTATCCGTAACCTCCCCGATAAGCTCGAAGCGCTTCAAGCAGCACTGGCCATCTTTCACCAGGAGCAGCAGACAGGTAATACGGAAATTGTACAGGAACTGCTGAAGTCACATATCGCGGAGTGCAGGAATTGCCCGCCGTCTTCCGGAAGTACGGCGGAGGAAGACCAGTACTATAAGCTAATGACGATCAGGCAGGCAAAGTACTATTCGCGGGAGGCCGTCATTATTGCCTTATCGAGGTACGTTCCCCCAGGTGTCGGGCGTCTGTCGTCCGTGTGGCAACGTTGACCCCTGGAATTTGGTACCTTTACCTCGTAAAAATAACTTTCCGATGGGACGTGATGCATACATGGGCGGTCTGCCCGGAGTCTATTGGTATCCGGACAGATATGCGCAGCAGGCAGAAAGCTTTTTCAAAGCCTACGAACTGGAGCACGCGGTAGAGTGCTCTTCGCCACCGGCAACAGAGTTTCAGCCTAGGGCCGAGCGGACTTGTCGTTTCTGTGGTAGACGACGGCCTTTTACAACGTTTACGGACGAAGCACATATGATCTCAGCGCTGTTGGGCAATAAACATCTATTGTCCGATAGTGAATGCGATGAGTGTAATGCCGTATTTAGTAAGTACGAAAGCCATCTGGCTAATTTCCTTGGTGTGTCGCGGACGTTGCTCTCCATAAAAGGTAGGGACAAAATCCCGAAATTCAAATCTCCTGATAAGCAATTTGAAATGGAAAGCTGGATCGATGGGTCGGCCGGGCCAATAGTTGAATTGATGCGGTCTGAAGGTAATCATCCATCCATTCAATTTGATCGGGCTTCCGACATCGTTACCGTAACAGTAAAAAAGCAGTCCTATCAGCCAATCGCCGTGTATAAGGCATTCTTAAAAATGGCGCTTTCCTGCTTGCCGGAGGCTTACGTAAAGGAATACCAGCAGGCCGTTAACTATGCTTTAGGTAATCAAGGCATTGTGACAGGAGGATTTACTTACTTGCTTAAGTATACCATGTCCTACACGTTTATGTACGAGAAGCCGGTGGTGATGATCTTTAAAAAGCGGGATCCAGGCACCGCTTTGTTTACTCACATATTTGTATTGTTTGCGCTGAACAGCATTTTTGAGATCCCTGTACCACTATATGAGAAGGATGCTCATCTTTACGGCGGACAGGTAAATTTATTACGGATTCCTCCTTTGTTCACCAATGACTATGCATTCCCTATAGAAACGATAAAGAGTCAGACCTACAACCTATCATCACATGATCTCATGAAAGACGACATGGACTCCTTTTCTTTCAACATGCCCTTGAGCGGGTTGCCAGAAAATTTCGACACATCCCTTATTAAAGGAGTTAACTTCAGTGGGCGGTATCCGATACCCCCGCCGGCACAACTGTAAAATTATGCAGATTCGATATTATATTAACCGGCAATTTTTCGAGACGTTTATCCCTGAGATAGAGGTCGATGCAGAACAATTCGCCAAACTGAATGAGGTAGCCCGGAGGTGGATTTCTGTTATTGCCGACCAAAAGGATGAGTTGGCGAAGTATCCGGATGGCGAATTGCATCTGGCGTACAACATGGAAGATGATTCTGTAACCCCACGGGACTTTTGTCCTTACGAGGTCATCTGCAGATTGAGTCAGGCGGTTTATGCTCTTTGATAAAGCAACGATGGAGCAGACGCCGTCTATTTTTTCTTTCTGGGACGACTCGTCCCCTTCGATGCTATCATCCCCGTGGTAATTTGCAAGAGGCTTTTAATCTTCATTTCCAGCTCGTCAAAGGTCAGGATTTCCACATCGCGGCTATTGGACCGGAATAGTTCAAAAGCTCCTCTTTGTTGTTCCGTCAGAGCAGCGATGTTGCCAATGACGATGAGTGCCCGTGAGTTAAAGGACTGTGCGGTGTGCCCACCGCGGGTGATCGTATAATATTCTTTCTGAAAATTATCTCTCTGGTTGAGTACCTGCCCGATGCAGCCACTTAGCTCCTTGCTGGCGGGAAACACGTCATTGCCTCTGTAAGGTCTATTTTCGACCAGTGAAGTGAGATGCGTTTTAATTTCAACAAAGGACACGTTGTTGGTCAATTGGCTTTGGATCAAAAAGTCATTGTACTTCCCGTTTCGGTTATCCAGTGTTTTACCGCCTACGTACGCTTCGTCCTTGTGCAGGATGATGGGCTGGGCGAAGAGCGTAGTAAAGATCCAGCTATGCTTTTTCAGAAATGCTTGCCATTGCTTTTCAAGATTCTCGCTGTCGGTCGACTTCGCCTGAAGGGTAGCAAACTCCCTGAGCGCATCTCCAATAAATGCGTTGTCGAGCACTTCACGGGTGCGTTCCATATTGGTTGCCGCAAAGAAATCAGGCAGTAAGGTTAGCTTATCGAAAAGATCTTTGATCGCCTGACGATCTTTGTCATTGAACTCGGCCAGTGAATTGGCCCAGTGAAGCAGGGACGTCGCGATCGATCCTGGATTATACTTTTGTGCAGGGGCACCAACTTCTTTAGGAAACAGCCCGTGCAGCAATTGTAGAAGCGCCGCGTCTGTTTCTGCTTTGTGTTTTCCGTTCAGCACGGAAAAAGTGTCATAAATATGTTCCAGGGTCGGCTCAGAGAGATAGAGGATACCCGCATCCATGTCCATCTTATCAATACCTTTCTTTTCGATAACGACTTCGGAAATGGGCTGGGTGTTCAAGTAGGCGATCAGTGGCCACAACGGCTTCGTGAACCCATATCCATAGGTAAATTTCTTGTAGACGCCTTTGGGCAACCTGGTGTCGAACCCCAGATAGGTGAACTGAGTGATGTGGGTGTATTTGGAAGACCCTCGATACGGCGTGGGATAGTGAACCTCTTTGTCTACCTTGGTATAGACTTCGCGAGATTTTTGATCTACCGCAAATTCATGGTCTCTGAAATAATAGACCTCTTTGGTCGCTGATTTTCGTTTGAGATATTCTTCTGTTACGGGAGCTGTAGCCCCCTTTGTAGCTTTGGCCATGGAAAGGGATATGAGTTGGTGAATGGATCAATTTGAGCGACGGACTTCACGAATATGTTGCCAGTGTTTTTATGTGATGATACCCCTGACCAAAGACATTCTTCCAATTGGAGCTACCTTGCCTCTGGCTTCTGATCCCCCGTTTCAGCCGGTCCGGTACCCTCGGTTGCAAACTTCTGGATCATCTCTTGGATGAGGGGGAAATAAGCCTCATAAATACTGCGCTTGCTCGCCGGAACATCCTCTTTCTCAAAACTATAAACATACAGCAGTGATTCGGTTACTTCCAACGCTTCACAGATACGCTTCAAAGTGTCCCTCTCGGGACGGGCACTATTGTTCTCAATCTGAGAAAGCGAAGGACGGCTGAGGCCCGCCTTTTCGGCAAGGGCCTCTTGCGTGAGACCGCGCCGTTTGCGGAGGGATTGTATGCTTTTGCCAAGATTCATGATAAAAGATGCTGAATATAAGACGCAACAGCTGCCAGACTGGCGAGAAATTGCGCTAATTTCTCAATAGTTTCAAATGTGTCGTTCTTTTCTATGGCCTGACAAAGTTCTCGCAACGCTTGTTGTTGTCTTTCGGAGAGCAGGGGATTTTTTTTGAGCTGTTCAAGCTCGGCGATGATTTCTGTGTTCGTCATACAATGACCAGATTTTAGGTAAATGATTCATTTTTGCTGTCACGGCTGGAAGGAAAGCAAGAAATTCATCATGGCCAGACTGGTCATCCATCTGTTTGAATAAGGTTCGGACGAGGTTGCGGAAATAACGGCGTTTATCACGGATAGGGCGCTTGGCAAAATACCGCTTCATGCGGCCGCGTTGCAGAAGAACGTGCAAAAATGGGAAGACCGGCGAAGACGGTGTTACAACACATTGATCCCATAGGCTGTTCGCGAAAGCATGTGCGCTCTCAAGATCCAGGAACTGGGTACTGACCAGCGGCGGAAAAAGATCCTCGGCGGAAGCAGCAAGTATGCCATCATGGTTTCCTGGATTTGCCACAAAGCTTTTGATCTCACCGAGGATGTTCTCAACCGCCGCCAGCTTTTTATGCTGCACTCGAATAATCTCGGCCGAGCTATCAATCAGGTATTCGTTCTTTATAAATGCGATATCTGAACGGATATGCTGGCGAATACCCTGGTAAAAATCTAACTTTGCCTGAGCGCCGAAGTAGCGCTCCAACCAAGTACGTTCAGCAGGACCTTCCAAGCACACTACAAACGGCAAGGAACGTACGTTATATCCGCGACGAAATGATGCAGAATAGGTTTGAAAAAGCTCATGAAAGCTTTCGTGTCGATAGTTTGCAATTTGATAAATAGCCGCAGAGGCATCGTAACCCGCGTAAAAGTCTGCTGTTTTGATTGGGCGGGAAGCGGAAGCCTCTTGATGGCTATAAATGGAGGGAGATGTAGCAGCAACGGCCAACGCCATCCCCGACGACAGTGCATTTTTGTGTCCGGGCCGTCGGCTAATCGGCCGACAGCTCTCCACAGCCTGTTCGATGGCAGAAGCCTTCGGACCAGCAACGGAAGTCAATATGGTGGTAACGTCTTTCAGAATACAAATGTAAGGTAAAACCTAACATAATAAAAATAAAAGTTTCGTTAAATCGAACTATGGCACCCAAGCACTGGGAACAGCCGCCCGCGGTGGTTGGCTTCGGGTTGGTCTTCGTATTTTCCAATGAGCACGTTTCAACTATTTTAAATATCAATTTGTTATATAGGGCAAGTCATATTAAATATAAAACCAATCCATTGAAAATGAAATACTTAATTGAAGCCAGCCGATTACAGGTAGGTGATATTGTTCTGGTAACGTGGGATGACCCCAAATCCGAAAAAATCCGGCGATTGGCAAACAGCGAGTTTTCTCATGCCATGGTTTACGTAGGGGGACACAGTTTTATTCATTCGAGCCTAAACGGTGTCGAAGCAAGCAATTGCCAAAGGATCTTACTGGATGGTCCTGGATCGGCCGCTGTGTATCGATGTGAACGGGCAACACAAGATCAAATTGATAGAATAGTTGAATTTGCACGCTCCAGAATTGGAATGGAATACTCATTGTCGGAGGCTAAGCAGTCGGTACGGGCAAACCCAGGCCCAACAAAGGAGGGCAACAGGGAATTCTGTACGCGCTTTGCGGCGCGCGCTCTTGAGGCAGCTGCTATTGCAATTGTAAACAACCCAGACTACTGCACTCCGAAAGATCTGGAAGAAACACCATTATTGAAAAGGATTGAAGGATGCATTCGAGAAGCGTCCCCTGAAGAATCTAAATTTGGCGATGAAGAATCGCCCATCTTAAATCGGCAGCAGACTGTCATTAACAGCATTCTGGCACAAGCACGCCAAGTAACCGAAATAGATATTCAAACCATTTCTCAAATGGAGCAACATTTAGAAGACCACCCCGAATACGATGCAGAATTTGATAGGATAGTAAAGGAATCGGGTTATTTGGATTTATGGAAATATGATCTTGAAAAGAATCCATATTATTACAGCATTGTTGAATTCGAAAAGACTGTTCCAGATAATCTAAAGGCAGAAGTAGCACGATTTCTCGCAAGGTTGGCGAGTGAGATGGAAACAAGATTCTCGACCGAATTACTTGCTTTCTCCAGTGCCCGGGCTGCGGGAGGACTAAAATACTTTGCCACCATATATAAGTTGAACCGCCGATTGGTTTCTTTGCAAAGGCAGCGTAGTGAAACGGCCTACACGGCTATGCAAAGATATGGTAGTTGATGTCAACATTGACTACATTCCGCGAGCAATCTCCAAGTCTTTTAAAGAAAACTATAGTATTTGCCAATGCTTGATAAGGGGTGAAGAAATTATCCTTCTCCAAGGTCACTCAACGTATAGGTCGCAGCGACAAACCGCTCAAGCGCCGGGTTTCTCCTTTCTTGCATTTTTAAAAGTACGTAATCTCGCAGGATGGCTGATCGTCGGTAGCGCTTCTTGTAAAATTTTGAGAAATAGTAATTTAACCATTCCAAATCAAACTGTCTATAGTCGAAATGGTCAATGTCTGTTAACCAAACGTAATAAAGCCCAAACATCGGCGCTTTTTCGATAAGCTCCTTGGGCAAGTTAAGATCAAAACACCAGCAAAAATTAATATACTGGTTTATGGTGCTGTTTGTGTAAAACGATTTAACAGCCATGTAGACACCCGGACCAGCTTCAAGAACAGTCAGCAGACGCGCCTTATATTGACGATCGTACGATTCCGCAGGCTCAACGATTCTGGCAAGACACGCGTGATAATAGCCGTCCGGCGTAAAAGACAGCTTAAGGATTTCCCGTGCAAAATCAGAAAGCAGATCTTTTTCTGGGCCGATTTCCAATCGCTCATACAAGTCGCAGAAATTTTCCCATTCCGGCGTGGATTTATTTGGATGCTGTTCGAGTAAGGCTCTCATGCCCGCACTTGTTTTCTGGCTTAACTTAATTGAAATATTCACCCTTTGCATTGTATAAACAAAAGAGGAGAGTGTTGAATCATCCCGAAGATTTGGATTGTCAAGTATTATTCCAAAGAGGGCATGATATTGGTCAATAGAAAGGTTTTGTCTTTGATTCCAGACGAAAAAGGCGATGCCAGTTTTAATCTGATACAAAAAAGAATGGGTCTGATTAGAGAGGAAGTTCAGAAGCGCGTTAAACAAAAGCGACGCTCCGTCAGCTGGCAACTGACACAGTGCGCAAACCACTAAGCCATTGTATAACCATCGATCAACTTGCTGAGAGAAAAATGGAGCCTCCCGTTCAAAAAACTCATAATAGCCGCTATAGAGGCGTTCATATCCGTCAAAGAGATGTGCGAGGGCTTCATAAACCGGCGGGCGATCGCCGTTTGGAATATAGGGAATATTGAAAAACTGGTGCTTATTAGCCCATCTTCTCAAGTCGTCCCCGTTTCCATATAATATCAGCTCATAACAAAAAGTATCGTTCCATTGTGGAAGTCTAGCCGTATGTAGGGCGTTACAAAACGGCGCAGTGATTAGCCCTTGAGCAAAGCCCCTGGCTAATATTTCAAATTCTCCGAATTCGTCAAAAAAAATGTAGTTCTCAGATAGAAATGTCGTCACTAAAAAGAACTGTTCAATCAACATTTCCGTGACCGTCGAATTACCCCAACTTTGCTGATCGTACAATCGCCGAATATCTTCCAAGGCGCCGCTGACTTTCAGCAATGGTTCATAGTGAAATTTTCTATAGTGGATGTATTCAATAATTTCAGTCGGGGCCGATTTGCAGCAGACATCCTTGACTCCTCCTAAATCGATGTTCCGGCAAATCTGCTCCAGGCGATCTACTTCAGGATCTCCCGGCGGGATTCTAGCTAATAGATGCTGGAGCAGACTCAGGTTAAAGTGAACGATATACCGTTGAACAGGCGAGAGCTGTAAAGAGCCTTCCCGAAGCTTAAGTAAGAGCAAGGCCGCTGATTTGTACTGCTGTGTTTTGTAGTAATAATAGGCGATAGCCATCATATTTTGAGGATCAGGTTCACCCTCGAAAGAACGCGACTCCCTTAGAAACTGCAACAAGCCAGGCAGATTCAAGGTATGAAAATATCGAAATGGTGTGGTATTGTCAGCAAAGCGCGCAATGAATTGAAAAGCGATGCTTTCCTGCAATTTAAAAGCAACGCGAAAGAGAAGATGACTGAAAAGAATTGAAAAAACCTGCCTCAAAGCTTCCTCATCTTCTCTTGAAAGAGGTGGATGCCCATTCAAATACGTGACCTCATCTTCGTCAATGCGGACTTGGATCAGGAGGTCGTACAATTCTTGATTATCCGTTATTAGGGTATATGGGCGGTGAAGACTGGCGTACGATGCATCCGTCAGAAAAGGATACTGTGCCATTAACAAATGGGGAGGCCACATAACACAAATGCCCTGTTGGTGCTGCAAATATGCGAGGACTTGCTGGATAATCGAAAGAGAACGGTCTACATTTACAGGTGTTGACTTACCCAATCGCTCGATTTCGGGTTGGCGAGTCCGTTCAGGAAATAGCCAAGCCTCAAGCTGATCGATTCCAGCGCTCACATCATTGAAAAAAAATATTGTCACTTCGGGACAAAACGCTAAACAATCCGGATGAATCGTCTGCTTTTCCTGTTGGCTTTTTGAATAGGCGCCTTGGTCATTGGATATGAAAAGTACCTGAGTCTGGTTCGATTGACGGATGTGGTCCAATGAATAGTAAAGAATCTCCGCGTCATTAAAATGATCCTTATGATTTTCCTGATGAAATGGCGCCTTCTTTTTACGACGCCAATCCAATATTCGGCTATCAAGATCATTGTACCGGTTAATTTTTACGGAATACTTTTCTAGAATCTCATCAAGCAACTGTACTCGGCCCTGCAGGCGTCTCTTGATTTCTTCGAATTCCTGATCCGAGAGCGTATTCTCTCTTGCAACAATTCCCTCAAACAGTCGAACAACCTTAGCCTTTTCCCTTTCCATTTTCCTTATAGCCGTCAAATGATTCTCTTTGTGTCTGACCCATTCTTCCTGCAATGCCTCTGGGTAAGCAACACAAACCATTCCTAGAGTAGTTACTTCTGCTAATAAATCTAATTTCGGATTCAGAAAATCGGGGTTGGCGAGTGCCTTTAGTGCGTTATTGTCTAATATTAGAAAAATTGGCATCGCCGGGGTGACCATTGTTTTTGTTCATGAAATTAAGCATTTTACGTTTCAAAAGGTTAGTATAAGGGAACTCGCAAAAGACTAAAATGGGGTAACGATTAATGCTACCCCATTGGCGGTATCTACCTGTTAAAACTGTGACCAGCAGCATAGCGAAAATTGCGGCGATGTCCCGATGTCGAATGCGCACAGCCTCTTCCACAGGCCAATAAGCCAACTAAAAGGCGGCTGTTGGCTTGATATAGCATATTGGAATCGGAGCATTTTTGAAAAAATATTAAGCTGTTTTTTAGTTATAGGCTCTTTTAAAATAAATCGGCCAAGACTCCTTTTGCGGCCCTAGCAGTTTGGGTTACACCGCCCGCAAGTCGACTATCTTGGCTTTCTGATTTTTGCCGGTGACGGATTTTAACGCGCCCTCCTGATCGAACAGCTTGCTCTTCACCTCCAGCATAGCCTCGCTGATCGCGGTCTTGTTGCACTTTACATAGATTTCCGCACTTTGTATAGAGTCCTGCCCCAGGATACGGGCGACTGTCTTGAGCTGGACGCCGTTGTTGTACAGCACCTCGTTGGCAAAATAGAACCGGGCCTTATGGGTCCGCAGGATGATCGATATTTTCTGCAGCTGCCCGATTTCTTTCAAGAGCTCGTTGTAGCACTTATTGGTGGGTACCGGGAACAGCCGTCCCCGGCGGTTGGCCTCCGGATTATCCTTGTATTTTTCGATCAACGCCAGCGGGATCGGCAGCAGGGGAACAGCTTCCTCGACGTCGGTCTTTTCGCGGTCCCGGGTGATCCATTGGTGGCCATCGTGGCCCATATGGATGTCCGATGGACTGAGCTTGTATAGGTCGATATAGGAGAACCCCGTAAAGCTGCTGAACACGTACAGGTCCCGGACCAGGTTGTGTTCCGGACTCCCAAACTCGGCGGCGATTAGGGCCTCCATCTCCTCGGGACGCAACCAGTCATGGTTGGGCTCCTCATACCGGCACTTAAAGTAGGCGAACACGTTGGCATGGGCCCAGCCCAGGCTCACCGTTCGGTTGATGGCTTCTTTGAGGGCCTGCACGTACTTCATGGCGGAGTTCTGGATCATCCCATGCTGGACCCTGTTGTACGTCAGGTATTCGCCGGCGAGCTTGAACTGGAGCTCGGCCATCGGGATATCCATGACCTGGAAACGATACTCCAAAAACTCCACCAGCCGTCGTTTGCGGCCCCACATCTTCTCCAGCGTGGTCCAGGAACGTTGTTCCACCAGGGTAAGCTGCAGGAAGTCCAGCAGGTATTCCTGGGTGGCCAGCAGGATGGTCTTTTCCCAATCGGGGTCATCAAAGATATCGTTAGCCTCCTTGCAAAAATGCTCGATGCGTTCCTTGAACGCAGCAAAGTCCCGGTCATATAGCGCCTGCTTCGTAGGGTGTACAGCATGGCCGGTATCAAAGACCCGAGCCCATTGCTTGCGGAACCGCAGGTATTCAAACAGCAGGTCATCCACCGCCAGGCTGAACTCGTAGTTTCGGAGACGTTGCGCTTTGAGCGCATTTTCCCGGTCATAGATCGTCTTAACCGGCGACGCATAGGCTGCGAATACCTTGTCGGGCGTGGCGACTGCTTCGGCCGCCTGCACGATGTCCGCATGCCGCAGGACATCGATCTCGAACTGGTTGAGTTTCTTGTTGAGTGCCGCCGCCTCGGGCGCCTCAGGTTTGAGGCGCTTAGCGTCTGCGTCCCAATGATCCGGCAGGCAACGCACCCCTTTGACGGAGCGCTCTCGGGGCACCCCATCGATGAGCAGGCGGGCATAAACGGGCACCGTTCCATCGGCATTGATCTTGTTGTTGCGGATGTAAAAGAGCAAGGTCTTTTTCTGTTGTACGTACATGCAAAAAAGTTGAAAGGTGAATAAAACCTCTTTCATCATCGATCGACGTTTCAGTGCCCTAGGGCACCGGAAGCAAGATAGGGCACCGAAAGGGGCACCGCAAAGGGCACCGCGCCGGTTGCTGCGAGTTGCTTCCAGATGCTGGAAAAATTTTCGAGAGAAAGCCTTGAAATGCTTGTCCAGTGCGGGTTATAAAAAAAGCGCCCTGACAATCAGTGCGCTTTTGGTAAAATACAGAAGGTCAAAAATCCTTCAAAAGTGACCCGGGCGGGATTCAAACCCACGACCACCTGCTTAGAAGGCAGGAGCTCTATTCAGCTGAGCTACCGGGTCGGAAATTCAAAAAAGGCCGGCCATCGCCATCACCTCAACGGCCGGCAAAAATAAAAAAAAATTAGATACCTTCGGCCAAAATCATCCATGGAGGTAAAGATCGAAGAAAGCTGGAAACAGGTCCTCAAAGCCGAATTCACAAAACCCTATTTTCTCCAGATCGTCCACCACCTCAAAACCGAAAGAGTCGCCGGCCGAACCATCTACCCCCCCGGCGGACTCATCTTCAACGCCTTCAACACAACCCCCTTCGATAAGGTCAAGATCGTCCTCCTGGGCCAGGACCCCTATCACGGCCCCGGCCAGGCCCACGGCCTCAGCTTCTCGGTCCAAAAAGGCGTCCCGCCACCACCCTCCCTCGTCAATATATTCAAAGAACTGCACTCCGACATCGGTATGCCCATCCCCAACCATGGCAACCTCACCCACTGGGCCGAACAAGGCGTCCTCCTCCTCAACGCCTCCCTCACCGTCCGTGCGAACGAACCTATGAGCCATGCCAAGATCGGCTGGGCAGAATTCACAGACTCGGTGATCGCAAAGGTCTCGGCACAAAAAGAACACACCGTCTTCCTCCTCTGGGGCAAGTTCGCCCAGGAAAAGCAATCCCTCGTTGACGAAACAAAACATCTTGTTCTCAAAGCCGCCCACCCCTCCCCCTTCAGCGCCGACAAAGGCTTCTTCGGCTGCAAACACTTCTCAAAAGCCAACGCCTGGCTGATGAGCAACGGCATCGACCCCGTCGACTGGATGCTGTAAGTGTGGCCAAAAGCCCCAAGACCCCTAAATTGCAGCATGAACCAATCTCGAAAAGGTATCTGGTCCCTCCTCGCACCCCTCTGGGCCGTCTGGGTCATCCTCCTCTTCATCACCACCATGCTCCTCGTCTTCCCCTTCTTCCTCGCCTTCTCCTACTTCCGCCCCGACCCGCAAAAAACACGGTCCTTCGCCAGCATGGCCCGTATCTGGATGGGGGTTTTCCTCCCCCTCGCCGGCGCCCCCCTCTCCGTCCGCGGCCGCGAAAAATTCGCGCCCGGCCAGACCTACATCGTTGTCTGTAATCACAACGCCCTGCTCGACGTGCCCATCTCCTACCCCGGCATCCCCGGCGGCAACAAGACCATCGCAAAGATCGAAATGGCCCGGATCCCCCTTTTCGGCATGATCTACAAGACAGGCTCCGTCCTCGTCGACCGCAAGGACGAGAACTCCCGCCGCGAGTCCTTCGCCAAAATGAAAGAAGCCCTCGATATGGGGCTCCACATGTGCATCTATCCCGAAGGCACCCGCAACAAGACAGGCGATCCCCTCAAATCCTTCCATGACGGCGCCTTCCGCCTCGCCCTCAGCACCGGCAAACCCATCCTCCCTGCCGTTATCTTCAACACCCGCAAGGTCATGCCCCCCGGCAAAAGCTTCTACTTCCGCCCCTCCCGGCTATACATGGAATTTCTCGACCCCATCACCCCGCAACCCGGCGACACGGTCGAAACCCTAAATCAACTCGTTTTTAAAACCATGTGGGAAAGATACACCGCCGGCCCGAATGAACGCCAATGACGCAGGCCGCAGACCAAGCCCCCGCAAACCAGGCCCGCCCCAAAGCGCAGCCTCCTACTGATCATAGAAATATTTCGTCCGGTTGATCTTCAGATCCTGCAAGATCCCCGCCTTCGGATTGATCGTAACATTAAAGTAGTGACTATACCCCACCGGCGTCACATTGATCGACATCTGCCAACAATGCAGATCCCGCGAGATATTCATCGTCAACGACTGCAGCTTGGTATATTTCAGATCATAATACCCGTTCAACCCGATCTTCCACTTGTCCGTCAGGTTGAAATCCCCGCTCCAGTTCAGGCTCGACGTGATAGTCGTCTGAAAACCGGTATAATCCGGTTTCTCGGAATTGGTGAAATTGAACGCCAGCGATAAGTTCAATGACCACGGGATGTTGAAGTCGGCATACTGCGCCGAATTGTTCCGTATATAGTTCAGCTGCGCCTGCTGCTCTTCCATCGTCATCGGCATCTGCCCCTGCGCATTCAGCAGCTGCTGCTTCTGCTGGTCCAGCTTGGCGTCCTTGGGCTTGCTCTTGAAGCTCGTCGAGATAGCCAGGTTCCCATTCGTGATCCGCCCCAGCGAAAGCTTCTTGGCGTCCCACGCATATTTGTTGATGTCGAACCCCATGGAATCCGTCTGGTAGGGATCGAGGCTCGCCCCGCCGGTAATATTGATCGTACCAAACAGGGTGCTCCGGAAGTAGAAGGTGATCGGCGAGAGCTTGAACGAATCGGCCAGGTAATTATAGCTCCCATTGAACCCGAACCCATCGATCAGCGTGACCTTCTTCGAACCCGAGCTGCTCGTATCGGATTTGTTGCGCAGCTTGATCTCGATATGGTTGTCCAGTCCGAAGCTGATCCCGCCGAATCGCCCCTCGCCAAAAGGCCCATAGGTGCTTCCGTCAAAATAAGACACCCGCTGGACATGGGTCAGCTTGGCCTTGCCCGCCGTCGTGTCATAAGGGGTCGTCAGGTTATAATAGTAGGGTCCGGATAGATCCGGCTTATAGCTGATGCTCACCGTCGGCCGGATCACATGCCGGATACCCATCAGGTTGCTGTTGCGCCCGAATCCCTGGAAGGTTCCAAAGATGGCCGTGGCAAGGCTCAGACTGAAGGACATATCGTTCGCATAGAAAACCCCCTTCTGCAGGGAGACGGTGTCGACCCGGTTCGTCACAGGGTCATATTTCCGGAAGAGCTTCCGGGAATACAGCCGGTTCTGGAAGCTCACGCCCGGCGATACCTGGACCGGGCCCTTCAACGGTAGCGCCAGGCTGATCGGGATACTGTTCTGCGCGCCCCATTGGAACGTATCGACCAGCCGTTTCAGGCTGAACAGGGAGTCGGCAAAGCTCGCCCCTCCCGAGATCGTGCTGCTCAGACCGACACCGAACTTCTCATACCACTTCGGCGTCCCCACAAAAGTGCTTTTCGCAAACGGATAGATCGTGGGAGCAGTGAAGGCGATATTCGGCATGCTCACGTTGATGACCTTTGTCGAATTGTTCTGGTTGTGCGTACCACTCACCGTCAGGTTGTATTTCCCATCCCAGGTCTTTGAATAGGTCACCGATGAGCTCAACTGGTTGGTGTAGTTGGCAGTCGGATTGTTCAACAGGTACTGGTTGTATTTTGTCGAAGCCACATTGACGTTGGCGCTGAAATTGGTCCCCGGCCTCGCTTTCTGGTCCATCTGGTGACTCCAGTTGAAGCTGAATGTCCTCGACTCGGTAAAGGCATCCTTGCCCGCATCGGCAAGCAACTTGGTATTCTGGAGCGCGAAGTTCATCGTCCCGCTATAATGATAGCGGACCCTGTACTCGGGTGTGATATAGAGGTTCCAGCCGCCATAGGAATACAGGTTCGTCCGGATGATCGCGTCCAGGTTATCGCTGAACACCTTGTAATATCCCAGCCCTTCCAGCCCCAGACCGGCCTGGTCGTTGGCCGTGAACTGCGGAGGGAGCAGTCCCGAATGGCGGCCCGTAGTGAGCGGGAAGAATCCGAACGGCAGGTAGATCGGCAACGGAACCCCTTCGAACTCGGGATGGATCGGCCCCGTGACGGCAAATTTCTTGTTCACCACTTTCATCTTGTTCGTCCGGAAGGCAAAGTGCGGAGTGTCCAGGTTACAGGTGGTGAATACCCCCTTCCAGCCGAAGTATTCCTCCGGCGTTATCTTCTTCATCGTTTTCGCATGGACGAACATCTCCCCGCTATTGGTGATCGTATTCTGGGTGATCCCCTTCTGTGTTTTTATGTTGTATACGATCGAATCTGCGGTCATCGTATTATCCGCCTGCACCATTTTGGGAATGCCCATCGTCTTTCCCGCCGTATCCGTTCCCGGCCGGGCGATCACGACATTCCGGTCCTGGTCATACACGATATGATCCGCCGTCAGGTCACTCCCGCTGTACTTCGCCTCGGCCTTCGAATACAACGTCATGTCCCGGGTCGGAACGATCAGGACGATCGAGTCCGATGCCTTATATTCGATGTTGCCGGAGAGAGTATCCTTGGAGATCACGTAGTCCGGAGTATCGACCCGCCGGGCAGCGAGCATCGAATCGGCCACCCGAAGCACCGTATCCCTTACCACGATCTGCGCCCGGGGGGGCAGCTTCGCCCTCGGTCCAACCGTATCAGCCCTCTGAATTGTTACATTTTTGCAAAAACGGACGAACCCCGGATAATTTGCTGGACTATTGAACGTTACTGAAAAGAAACAAGCAGTAAAAATCAATGTCAGTAAATATTTTGAACTAATTTTGCGTCCGTTATTGTTCATATAGGTGTAAAACGAATAGTTCTCGGGCGTGCGGTGACAAAAATAGCCATATCTCCCATAAGAATGTGTGAAGATTGAAGCGAAATGGCGAAAATAACTTAACTATGTTTAAAAAGACGGCCACTTTGTTAACGCTCTGTGGAATAATGGTTGGCTTCACGTCTTTTGTCCGGATACCGCCGCCGCAAATGCCCTTGCTCCGTACCGTTGTGATCGATCCGGGTCACGGGGGTTTCGATCCCGGCACCCATGGTCTCATCACAAAAGAAAAAGATATCGCCCTGGCCATTTCCCTGCAATTAGGGAAAATGCTGCAGCAAGCTCACCCCGGCCTGAAGATCGTCTACACCCGGACGACCGATATCATGCCCGGTAACAAGCCCAATGTGCTGGAAGGCATCCGCTACCGCGCGGAGCTCGCCAACCGTTCCGGCGGCGATCTCTTCATCTGCATACACTGCAATGCAACGCGTCAACCCGCCGGCAGCTACCCGGTGAAACGGCTGGTCCGCTATCGCATTACCGGCAAAGGCGCGCATAAAAGATCCATCCCGGTGTACTCGACGACCTGGGTCAGGAATACGGTTCACGGCACAGCCTGCTATATCTGGAAGGCCGACCGCAACGTCAACAAGAGCGACGCCATCAGCCGGAGGGAAGAACTGCTCGACGGCGAGAACATGGGGGATAGCACCGGAACGGCGTTCGATCTGACCACCCCGGAAGCGCGGATGCGGTCCCTGCTCTATGAAAAAAAATATTTCGGCAACAGTACCCTTTTCGGCACCCTTGTTGAGCGGGAATTTGTCCGAACGGGCCGGCGCAGCGAAGGACTGGTCCAACGGCAGGAAGGTATCGGGGTGCTGCAGGCGACGGGAATGCCCAGCGTACTGATAGAAACGGGCTACCTCACCAACAAAGAGGAAGAACGCTATCTCGCCGGCCGCAAAGGCCAGGCCGAAGTAGCCCGGAATATCGCCGCCGCCTTTAAACATTATAAGGACCAGGTGGAAGGCCGCGAAAAGCGAGCCGATAACTGAGAATGATATGAAGTGGTATAACCTATCGACAATCTTACTTCAGGGCGCCATCTACACCGCCCTGACCGCATTCAGCGCGGGTGGCCCAAAGCTCCCCCACCCGACCCAGCGCGCTGCCGTACGCACCATAATAATTGACCCGGGCCATGGCGGATTCGACACCGGCACAAAAGGACTCCAGATCGCCGAAAAAGAAGTTGCCCTCGACGTCGGCATGAAACTCGGCAAGCTCATCGAAGAGACCTGGCCCGATGTCAAGGTCGTTTATACGCGAACGACAGACGTTATGCCCGGCGGCGGCTCCACGATCGCCTCCGGCCTCAACTACCGCGCCGAGCTCGCCAATAAGTCCAGGGGTGACATCTTCATCGCCCTGCACTGCGACAACGACGGCCACCCCGCCGGCCCCTTCACGGTACGCCGGATCGTCGGCCATAGATACGCCGGCAAAGGAAAACGACGCCGTCGCGTGCCCATCTACGAAAGCTATACCGGCCACCATACCCGTAAAGGAACCGAGACCTTCATCTGGAAAGCCGACCGCGCCGGCTTCAAAGGCAGCGCTATCAACGAAATAGGCGAAGGCGAGGTAACCGACAGCGCCGGCGAGACCGAATCCGACAGCCTGGCCTTCGACATGAATTCGCCGGAAGCCCGCATTCGCGCCCAGCTTTACGAAAAGAAATATTTCGCCAACTCCGCCCTCTTCGCCACCCTCGTAGAGGACGAATTTTCCAAGGCAGGCCGCGCAAGCGAAGGTGTCTTCCAGCGGGACGCAGGCATCCGGGTTCTCCAGGCAACAGGCATGCCCAGCGTACTGATCGAAATGGGCTTTCTGTCCAATGTCGAAGAAGAGCAGTACCTGATCAGCGAAGATGGACAGAACGAAATAGCCCGGAACATCATGGACGCACTCCGGCGGTACAAAGCCACTCTCGAAAGCCATGCCACAAACTAAAGTTAAAGCTGACCGGCAGGGATACAAGCAGCCTGCCGATCCATTAAATACTCTATATTTGTCGCATGAAGATATCCAACGAAACAAAGGTCGGTGTGATGGCGGTCGTCGCCCTAGCCGCCCTTATCCTCGGATTTAACTACCTGAAAGGCAGCGCCCTCTTCCAGCATACCAAAAAACTCTACGCCAAATTCGACAACGTCGAAGGCCTCGACGTCTCCAACCCCGTCCAGGTCAACGGCCTCACCATCGGTAACGTCACCGCCATAAACGAATCCGATAAAGACCTCTCCCAGGGAGTGGTCGCCACCATCACACTGAAAAAGGATGTGCGCCTCCCCGACAACTCCATTGCCATGATCAACTCGAGCCTGCTCGGCACATCCACGATCACCATCACCAAGGGGTACAGCAACAAATTCCTCGAGAACGGCGACACCATCGAAACAAAACAAAAACCCAACCTCCTCTCCCAGGTGCAGGCCAATATCGATCCCGTCATCGTTAAGCTCGCAGGCACCCTCACCTCCCTGGATAGCCTCGTCCAGGTCGTCGGGACCATGTTCGACCCCCGCACAAAAAATAATTTCAGCACCATCGTCGCCAACCTCGCCGCCTCTTCCGCCGAACTCCAAAAGATGCTCAACGACCAGACAGGCGCCCTGGCCCAGTCACTCAGAAACCTCAGCCAGTTCACGGCCAACCTGAACAAAAGCAACGAGCATATCTCCAGCACCATGGACAATGTGGACAAGACCACCGCCCACCTCGCCGCCGCAAAGATCCCCGAAGCCGTCGACGGCCTGAACGCCACCATCGGCGATCTGAAAGCGACCATCCAAAAACTCAACAGCAGCAACGGCACCGTCGGCCTGCTGCTCAATGACAAAAGACTTTACAACTCTCTCGAATCCACCACCCGCAGCCTCAATACCCTGTTGGACGACTTCCGGGTCCATCCCAAACGATACGTCAATATCTCGGTATTCGGGAAAAAAGACAAGACCGGGCCGCTGATGGCCCCCGTCATCGACTCCACGTCGAAACCCAACAAATAACAGGATGAAACCAGCCATTGCCGTTGCCGCCCTCCTGGGCTGTTTCCTGCTGAGCGTCAGCGCCCGGGCTCAGGCTGGAAGGGTCGAGTTCCGATCTTCCAAAAGCGACACCGTCAAACCCGTAGACATCCTCAACAACGACTCCTACCGATACGACGCCACCGACACCGCCAACCCCTTCCAGACCCTGGTAGGACATGTCAGGCTCCGGCAAGGGACCACGATCATCGAATGCGACAGCCTGATCATGCATCCCAAGGCGGACTATATGGACTGCTTCGGGAATGTCCATATCAACGACAACGATTCCGTAGACATCTATTCCGATCACCTGAACTATCAGCCGGGAAAAAAGATGCTCTATTTCTTCAACAATGTCAAGCTCTCCGACCACAAAAGCGTTCTGACCACCGAAACCCTGATCTACGATCTTGCCCAACATATCGGTATCTATAACAAAGGCGGAAAGATCGTCAGCAAGGAATCGGTCCTCACCAGCGATAGCGGCGTCTACCATGAAGAAACAAAGGACATCCATTTCTACCAGAACGTCAAATTAAGGGACCCGCAGTACGACCTCTCCGCCGACTCCCTCCGCTATAATACCCAGACCCAGATCTCCACCTTCATCACCGAGACCTTCATCCAGTTCAAAGACAGCAGCAAACGAACGGTGAGAACCCGGGAAGGCTTCTACGACCTGAAGAACAAAAAAGCCCAGTTTGGCAAGCGGCCGGTCATGACCGAAGGTAGCCAGAAACTCACGGGAGACAGCGTCCAAATGGATGATAGCACGGGAATAGCAACGGCCATCGGCAAAGCCATCTATACCGACACCGCCCAGGGAATAAAGCTGATGGCCGACAAGATGATCAACGACAAAAAAAAGAATACCTTCCTGGCGACCCAGCGACCGCTGATGATCCTCAAACAGGACAAGGGCGATTCTCTCTATGTCACCGCCGACACCCTCATGTCCCTCCGCCTCGTGGACTTCGAGGCCCAGCAAAAGGTTCTCGCACACCAGGATAGCCTCCATCGCATCTATACCGACAGCATCGAAAAAGTGCAGGCCGACAGCCTCCACCGGGTGGCCCTGGCAAGGGCAGCCCGCGACTCCATCGCCGCACTCAAGGCGCCTCCCGCCGTCAACGACACCGCCGCAAACGATACGATACAGGTAAAAGACCTCAGCGACAGCCTTCATCGCAATACGGACAGCCTTAAACAAGGCCCGGACAGCCTGAAACAAGGCCTGGACAGCCTTCATCATCTTCAGGCCAACGACACCGTTGGCGGCAAGCCCCGCGCCCCCGGCGATACCATCGGGAAAAAACACCTCAGCGCCGCCGACAGCGCCAAAGCCGCCCGTCCGCCCACCGCGAAAGAATTGCGCCGTCAACAGCGGGCAAAGGAAAAAGCGGCCCGCCAGGCCATACGCGACTCGATATCCGATATCAAAGAAAGAGCCCGCGAACGGGCCGATAGCCTGAAAGCGCGACAAAAAACCATCAAGGACAGCCTCATCATCCGCCAGCAGGATATCGCCGACAGCATCGCCGGGGTCAAATCCCGCGAACGGGCCCGAAAACGAGACAGTATCGAGAAAATCCGGCAGGCAGCCGTCAACGACAGCCTGAGACAGGTCGCCCATGCCGACAGCATCCGCCATAACAATTTCATCGACAGTTTGGTGCGCGTGGGCCTGGTCGACAGCGCCAACGCCATCCGAAGACAGGATAGCCTGAAACTGGCGGCCCGGACACGGCGCCCGCCGCCAAAAGATACCGTCGAAGCCCCGCTGCCCGGTCACGAGGCCGACTCCATTGCCCGAATACCGACAAAGGACACCACCCTCCGCTTCGTCATCGGCTTCCATCACGTCCGCATCTTCTCGGACTCCCTGCAGGCAGTCGCGGACAGCCTCTACTATTCGTCCAAGGACAGCGTCTTCCGCCTCTACTATAATCCCGTCGCCTGGGGCAGCGGCAATTACCAGATCAGCGGGGATACCATGTATGTCTACACGAAGAACAAAAAGGCCCAGCGCTTGTACGTCTTCGAAAATGCCCTGGCCATCAATAAAATGACCCGGACATTCTACAACCAACTGAAGGGAACCACCATCAACGTCTTTTTCAAAGGCGGAGAGATCGACTATATCCGGGCAAAGGGGAACTCCGAAAGCATCTATTATGTGCAGGATGAAAAGAAGGCCTATACCGGCGTCAATAGATCCCACGCCGATATCATCGATATGATGTTCTCGCCAAAATACGATTCCGCCGGTAAGCCCAACGGCAAGGAATTGAACCGGGTCGTCCTGCGCAACGATGCGGAAGGGACGATGTTTCCCATCAAACATGTCAACTTCGATGACATGGTCCTCCGCGGTTTCAAATGGCAGGAAGACCGGCGGCCAAAGAGCAAGCAGGAGCTGTTCGAAGAGGTGAAACGCAAGCAGGAAGAGGATTTTGACGACAGCGAAACACCCATCACAACACCGCCTCCCCCGAAACATTAACATACTCTTAGGTCCGCCGCCAGGCGGCCCTTTAAACCATCTACTTTAAGAAACTTCTAACAAGCAGCATTCAATATCGCCGCCGAAGGCGGCGTTCCTCAAAAAATACACCATGCGCACCATCGTCATCAGTGTTCTCCTGCTGGTAGCCAGCAGCTGCATCAATCGCCTGTCCGCACAGGATTACAAGCTGGCGATGGGCGTCCGGTTCAGCTCCGCCTCCCCTACCCTCAGCAACTCCTTCAGCGTAAAATATTTCATGGATGAAACAAACGCAATCGAAGGGCTTATCTCCTTCGGCACCCGGTTCGGCATCGGCGGCCTCTATGAACGTCACCAGCTGATCGGGGGCACCCCAGCCTTCACCTGGTTCTGGGGACTCGGCGGCTACGTAGGCTGGCAGGATAACAACACCTTCCTCGGACCCACCGGCGCCATCGGCCTCGACTACAAATTCGCCAACGCCCCCCTTAACCTTTCCATCGACTGGAAACCCGAACTCGACATCCTCCCCAATATCAACTTCGTTCCCGATGCCTTCGGCATCACCGCCCGCTACACGTTCGGCAGATAACCGATAAAACCGCAAAAAACAGCTCCTCAACCAGCATCGGATCGCCCGCCCGCGCTTACACCCGCATATTTCCGCATGAATGATGCGTTTTTTTGCACATTTTAATCCACCATTGCGTTTTTTTGCAGTTTTTTAGCTTACTTTAGCCCGCCAAGGCCGAAGAAGGACGGCCCATGCTACCAAAACTTAACTGTCCGCATCATGCTCAAGCAAGAGAGACAAGCCTATATTTTACACCAGGTGAACCTCCATAACCAGGTCCTCTCTGCCAGCCTCAGCACCCAACTCGACGTATCAGAAGACACCATTCGCCGCGATCTGCAGGAACTGGCCGACGGCCGCAAACTGATCAAAGTCCACGGCGGCGCCCTATCCCTTCCTTATAGCGATCTCCGCCACCCATCCACCCCCATCTACGCTCATACGCAGAAAAAGCTCATCGCCGCAAAAGCCGCCGCCCTCATCCAAAACGATATGTTCATCACAACCACAGGGGGAACCACGCTGATCGAACTCGCCCGCCATATTCCTAAAGATCTCAAGGCCACCTTCATCTCCGGCAGCCTCCCGGTAGCCCTGGAATATTGTCAACATCCCCTCATCGACGTGATCCTGATCGGGGATAAGGTTTCCAAGAACAGCCGCTTCACCGTAGGCGGCGAAGCCGTCGCCCGCATCCGCCAGATAAAGGCCGACATCTGCTTCCTGGGCGTCAACGCCATCGACATCCAGCAAGGCATCACCGACAACGATTGGGAAGTGGTGCAGGTAAAAAAGGCCATGATCGAGTCGGCCCGCAAAGTCATCTGCCTCACGATTTCCGAAAAGATCAACTCCGTCCAGCCCTTTCTTGTTTGCCCGGTCGAAGACCTTGATATGCTCATCACCGAACTGCCGCCCGGCGACCCCTTACTCGAACCCTATCGGAAAAAAGGCATCGAAATCATCTGATCCCGACCACACTGCTCAATCCCCAAATACCTATATAAATTTTTAAAAAAACCAAAATGTAAAAAAATGAGAAATTGGAAGCTTTTTAGTTTGATCATGTTTGTTATTCTCAGCATGATCACAAACGGCGGGATGGCTCAAACGGTTCCCATCACCGGAACCGTGCTTTCAGAGGACGGTACACCGCTGGCCGGTGTAACAGTCTCCGTAAGCGGCACAAACCGCGCAACCGTTACGGATAACAACGGCAAATTCACGATCGATGCAGGCAAGAAAGGGATGTTGCAATTTAGCTCTATCGGCTATACCGCACAAACGCTGAAAGCCGCAGCCGGCATGCAGGTACGTCTTGTAAAAGGCGAATCCGCCCAGATGGGTGATGTTGTCGTCACAGCGTTGGGCATCAGAAAGGAACGAAAGGCATTGGGCTACTCGGTGACCGAATTGAATGCCGATGAACTGATGAAAAACAAAAACACGAACGTCATCAACTCCATGGCGGGTAAAGTGCCCGGTGTCAATATCACGCAGTTCAGCGGTTCGGCGGGCGCCGGCGCCTCCATCACCATCCGCGGTGGCAACTCCACATCGGAAGGCAGGCAAAACCAACCGCTGTTTGTTATCGATGGGGTTATCTACGATAACACAACCACAGTCACCGGCAACACGGGTACCGATGGTTTATCCCGTAGTAATACGACATTTTCCAATCGTGTCATGGATATCAACCCCGAAGACGTCGCGACCATGTCGGTGTTGAAAGGCGCCGCGGCAGCTGCCTTGTACGGCTCGAGAGCAGCCGACGGTGTGGTTATTATCACCACCAAAAAAGGGGCAGAAGGCGCCTTAACGGTAAGCGCTGCGAGCAAGGTCAGCACTTCCTCCGCTGACAAGCTACCCACGGTGCAATCCTTATTCGGTCCCGGCCTGCTTTCCAATAACGGTGTTTTAAATACGACTACCTATAACGCCTGGGGACCGCCAATTCCCGCCGATAGCGCGAAATATGACAATATCGGTCATTTTTTCCGGCATGGCATCGTCTATGATAACAACGTAAACGTTTCCGGTGGAACCAAAAACGGCTCCTTCTTCCTTTCCGGATCCAATTTCAAACAGGAAGGTATCGTTCCCAAAACAGATTATGAGAAGACCACTTTTCGTTTCAATGGCGAACAACGCTTCGGCCGCCTTACGGTGAATGCAAATGTAGCCTACTCCATTGCAGATATCGACAGAACGTTAACGACAGCCGGATTATATGGCAGCGGCGTCGGAAGTATGCAGGCCCTGTACAGCTTTCCGACAACATACAATATGAAAAATTACCTGAACCCCGACGGAACACAAAACCGGATCTACGGTGGAACAGTCGCTTTGCAGGACGACAGAGACAACCCTTACTGGATTATCAATAAAGACAAACTTACATCCGAAACCAAAAGGATCACCGGGGCCATCGGCGCCAGCTATAAGATCGCCAGCTGGTGGGATGTCACCGCACGTTTGGGGTATGACCAGTACGGCACCAACGACTATACCTATGTCGCCCCGGGATCCGCCCTGGCCCCGCTGTATCAAAACGGACGTCTGAGCAAAGATCTCTATAACTACACGTATACCACGACAACCGTGATGACGACTCTTCACAAGACGTTCTTCAACGATTTCGATGCGCACCTGATGCTGGGAAATACAACGGAAAATACAAACAGCGTCACCCAGAATCTTTGGGGATATGCCTTTATCGTACCCGGCACCATCAGTTTCAATAATATCGCAACAACCAATAAATTCTTTACCGACGCAACGGTAAGAAGGCGTTTGGTAGGGAATTATGGCGAAGCCGGCATCAACTATAAAAGCATCGCATTTCTTACGGTAACCGGCCGTAACGACCAGTCATCGACTTTGGCGATAAAAAACAACTCCTATTTCTATCCTTCCGTAAGCGGTTCGCTTGTGTTTACGGAACTGATGCCCAGAAGCAATATTCTCTCTTTCGGAAAAGTCCGGGGCAGCTGGGCAAGAGTCGGTAAAGACGGAAATCCGTATGCGACGAATACTTATGAAAATCCCGCCATCAGCATTGGCTCCTACATCGGCGTGGGTAACCAGTACTATGCCGGCAACCCAAATCTGAAACCTGAGATACAGAATTCCTGGGAAGTGGGAACGGAGCTGCGATTCCTGAATGGCCGTATCAACCTGGACTATACTTATTATCGTAGCCAGACGAATAACCAGATCGGGCAGCCCCGTCTGGCCCAATCCGGCGGATTTATTTTCAGTACCCTCAATTCCGGTTCGGTAATTAACAAGGGAATGGAAATATCGCTTTCCGGTAAAGCAATTGCGACAAGGGATTTTAGCTGGGATGTGATCCTGAATTACTCCTACAACAGAGGCAGATTGGGAGCGTTCATTCCGGGCGTGGCCTATTTTTACCCGACAGACGCTCAATTCGGAACAATAAAGGCAGCATCCATTCCCAACGGGGGTTATTTTCTCGGCATGACCGGTACGCCTTTTTACAGGCAATTCGATGCAAAAGGAAAAGAGATACCCAACGGGCGCTACCAGGTGGATCCTACGACCGGGTTCTATAAAGTCAATACCACCGGTACCGCCGTTGTAGGCAACCGGGAACCGGATTTCATCGGCGGCTTTAGCAACACTCTCCGTTATAAAAACCTTTCATTCTCATTCCTGCTCGACATTCGCAAAGGCGGAGCCGTTTATAATGGCACCGAGTATTACCTGGTTCAAAACGGCTTAAGCAAAAGAACCCTGCAGAACGGTCGCCAGTCGGTTACCGTGAGCGGCGTTAACAGCGTCACCGGCGCCGACTTTAACCAGACCTACACCGCAGGTCAGAACTATACTATCGGCTCCACAACATACGCCGGCGCCTACATGATCCAGCAATATTGGCAAAACTACGCAGTCAACCCCTATAATTTTATCACCTCGGTAAACTGGCTGAAACTGCGTTCGGTGTCGCTGAGCTATGACTTCACCAGCTTGTTTAAGGGTCAAAAAATCTTCAAAAACCTGTCGGCAACTGCCGTGGGCACCAATTTGTTCACATGGACGAATTACAGCGGAATGGATCCCGAAGTAAGTGCCGCAGGAGGAACAGGCGGTTCAGGCTCTCAGGGTATCGATTACCTCGGCGTACCCGCCGTAAGAACGATCACATTCGGGATAAACGCTTCATTTTAATCAACGGAAAAAAGTAAATCATGAAACATCTAAGATATATTTTCCTGGGCGCCCTGTTGGCACTTGGTTCCACCTCGTGTAAAAAATGGTTGAATGTAAATACAGACCCGGATAACCCAAACAATCAGAGCGTATTGGTTCAAAACCGGTTGCCCTGGATCCAACACTTTTACCAGTATACGGCAGGCGTTACGAACTATCGCACTTCTTGCATTGCCGGCCTCTATTACACCAACAATGGCAACGCCAATACCTTCAGCACAACATGGCAATGCACAAACGCCAATTCAACCACCTCCTACCAGACCTGGTTTGTAGAAGTATCTTCCAACCTGGTGGATATGTATAATTCGGCCAAAAAGATCGGCGCCTATCATTATATGGCGGCGGCCGATGTATTCTCAGCGCTGGGGTACATGGAAATGCTGGATTTATACGGTGAAATGCCTTTCACACAGGCAGGAACCGGCAATCCAAGCCCCAAGCCCGATGACGGCAAAACCATTTTCAACGGATGTATGGCGAAATTGAATGAAGCCATCACCCTTTTTGGCCAGACACAGGCAGCTGGAGCGCCCGCGCTTTCAACCGGGGATCTGTGGAGCGGCGGTGATCTTGGCAAATGGATAAAAATGTGCTACGGACTAAAAGCCCGCTACATGCTGAAGCTGTCGAAAAAAACAGACCTGTACAATGCCGATTCCATTCTGTACTGCCTGTCAAAAGGCCCGCAGTCCAATGCTGACAATATCATCGGCCCTGGTTTCAACAACAGCACCGTAACCGATTATTTGCTTGGAGACCCGGTGGTAACGAACGGTAACTTCGATTATGTTGGATATGGCAACACCAACCGCATTTCCCAGTATTATTACAACCTGTTGACCAATATGCGGGGAGCCGGTGTAACAGATCCCCGCATGACCAAGATCGTACCTTCTTATATGTCCAGCATCAAACTGGCCAATGGCAAAGTGGCATCCTTTACCTGGACCCGTTCGCAGGGGGTCGACCAGTATGGCCCTTCGGCCCGGTTGGTGAAAGGAGGTGCTACCTCTATTGCGACTCCGGTGTACGCCCTCAAGAATACCGATATTAAATATACCATCTCTGATGCGACGGACCGCGCCAATTTCATTGCTGCTGTAGCCGCGTCCGGCCGGACTTATACCACCAGCGGCAATACCGTAACCGTAACCTACAACGCCGGCTCCATTTTTATAAACAATACCAACTATGTATATGCCGGGGATACGGCTTATGTAAACATGCGCAGCAGCGCTATTGCCACATCCGGTATAACCGCTCAGGGCCAGACGGATGTTAGTTGGTACCCTTCGACAGATGCATTTAACGCCGGCGCAGTTGCCTCTACCGGCTCCTTCCAGGTTCGCCCTGTTTCCGATCAGGAGATCCTGACCTACCACGAGATGAATTTTATCAAGGCAGAAGTGTATATGAGAAAAGGCGACCAGGGAAATGCCTACACAGCATATATCGCGGCTATCCAGGCCCACCTCGATATGATGCAGGCAAAGCTGACCCAATGGAAAGCTGCCGGTTATACCGCTACCAATCCGGATATGGCGCCCATGAATCAAAGTGATATCACAGCCTATCTTTCGAGCCCCGCCGTTGCTCAGGGTGCAGGTGATCTGACGATGTCGGACATCATGATGCAAAAATATATCGCCATGGGTTGCAGCCTCGAGAACTGGAACGACATGCGCCGCTTTAACTTCAGCGCCGGCAATATCGGTGGTTTTGGCGTGGTCTACCCGGGCTATCAACGCGGTCCCCTGTTTACAGGTCAGGCTCAGCTGACAGGCGCTGCCCCAACAGATCCCAGGTATTGGATACGCCGTTATGCCCTGCCCCCAACCTATGAAATAAATTACAACTCCGTCAATACCCTTTCACTAAACCCCCATGCTGCCGACGTAAATATCTGGAGTATGCCCGTTTGGTGGGATTGTGCAACCGACGATGAATACTATGGATACCTCAAAAAATAGACACTATATTGGTTATGGCTCAAGTTTGAATGGTTACGCAGAACCCCTATGAGACTCGGCCCGCTCCCTTGGAGCGGGCTTTTTTCTTTAGGACGGCGGCTCCGCCGCCATCAAGCCACACTGCCAAAAAAAAGATAACAGAGAAGGATGGAAGAGATCACACTGACCAGCTCGGCCAGCAGCATCGCCGGCAACGCATACCGCGTATTGCGGATCGCAACGGAACCAAAATACACCGCCACCACATAAAAAGCAGTCTCCGACGACCCCTGCATGGTCGTCGACAGCCGGGCTGCAAAACTGTTGACGCCATGCGCCAACGTCGTGTCCACCAGCATCCCCCTTGCCCCGGCCGCCGTTAGAGGTTTGATCAACGCCGTCGGCATCCCATCGACCCATCGGGTATCGGCGCCAAAAAAGGCCGCCAAATGCCGGATACCACCCATCACAAGGTCGAAGGTCCCACTCACCCGCAGCAGACTGATCGCCGCAAGCATGCCCACCAGGTAAGGAATGATCCGCACCGCCGTCTCGAACCCACCTTTCGCCCCAAGGACAAAAGCCCCGAAAATGTCTATCTTCTTATACACCGCCGCCCCAACGATCAAAAAAAAGATCAGCAGGATCAGCCCCCCGCTCAACGCCCGCGAAAAACTTTGTACATCATCCGCCGAAAGACTCCGCAGGAACAACACCAGCGCCGTCATGAGAATCGAAATACCGCCCACCCACAGCAGGATCGCCCATTGAAACACATTGATCCGCTGCCAGGCCGCCACAATACACATGGAAGCCACCGTGGTGATAAAGGTGGCGATCACGATCGGTACAAAGACATCGGTCGGGTCCGGCGCATGCATCGAGGCCCGCAGGGCGATCATACTCACCGGTACCACCTGCAGACCCGAAGCATGCAAACACAGGAACATGATCTGGCTGTTGGAAGCCTTGTCCTTGTCGGGATTGATCTCCTGCAGGCTGTCCATCGCCTTCAGCGCAAATGGCGTCGCCGCATTGTCCAATCCCAGCAAATTCGCCGAGAAATTCATCACCATATGACCCATCGCCGGGTGCCCCCTGGGTACCTCCGGAAACAACTTCGAAAAGAACGGTCCCGTCACCCGGGCAAGAAACCGCATCCCCCCCGCCGCCTCAGCGATCGATACCAACCCCATGAACAAAGCCATGATCCCGATCAACCCCAGCGAAAGGTTCACCGCGTTCTTACAGGTCTCGATCAATCCGTCCGCCTTTTGGACAGTATACGCGGGCCCGGCCGCAACACCAACCACCACCGGCGACGCCAACCTCACGGTGTCCCCCGTCTTGCCGGTTACCATCTGCGCAAATATCTCCCTATCGGCCGGCATAAACGCATACCGCACCGTCGCCACCGCGATGGCGATCAGGATAAAAGCCGCCCAAATCCTACTTAAAGCCATGGAAACCCAATCTTTACATGTTAACGCGCCCAATTTACCATTAATTGCCTAATTTCGCCCGCTCAAAGACAAAAAACAATGGCGTTACAAGCAGGCATCGTAGGACTACCGAATGTTGGAAAATCGACCTTGTTCAATGCAGTCAGCAACAGCGCAAAGGCCCAGGCCAGCAATTACCGTTTCTGCACCATCGAGCCCAACACAGGCCTCGTGGACGTACCCGACGAACGGATCGACAAACTGGCAGCCCTCGTAAAACCCGAACGCACTGTTCCCACCCAGGTCGCCATCGTCGACATCGCCGGCCTGGTGAGAGGCGCCAGCAAAGGCGAAGGTCTCGGAAATAAGTTCCTCGCAAATATTCGGGAAGTGGACGCCATCATTCATGTCATCCGTTGCTTCGAAGACGAGAATATCCTTCGGGACGAAGGCCCCATCAACCCCATCGGCGATAAAGAGATCATCGATACCGAACTCCAACTGAAAGACCTCGAAAGCGTAGAGAAAAAGTTCAGCCGCGTCGAAAAAATGCTGAAAACAGGCGACCCGAAAACAAAGGCCGAATACGAAGTTCTCAAGCGCTGTAAAGACCACCTCGAACAAGGCCGCTCCATCCGCGAACTGGACCTGGGCAAGGATGACCGGACGGCCATCGCCGACCTGTTCCTGCTCACCGAAAAGCCCGTCCTCTACGTCGCCAATGTCGACGAGGCCTCGATGCACACCGGCAACAAATTCTCCGACGCCCTGAAAGCGGCCGTCGCCGGCGAGAATGCCCAGGTCATCGTGATGAACAATTCCATCGAAGCCCAGATCGCCGAAATGGAAGACCCCGCCGACCGCCAGATCTTCATGGAAGAATACAAGATGACCGAACCCGCCCTCAACAAGCTCGTCCGCAGCGTCTACAAACTACTCGGCCTGTACACCTATTTCACCGCCGGAGTGCAAGAGGTACGCGCCTGGACCATTCACGAAGGCTGGAAAGCCCCACAGGCCGCCGGCGTCATCCACACCGATTTCGAAAAAGGATTCATAAAAGCCGAAGTCATCGCCTACGCCGACTATATCAAGTACGGCTCCGAAGCCGCCGCCCGCGACAACGGAAAACTCCGCATCGAAGGAAAAGACTACGTCGTCAAGGACGGCGACGTCATGCATTTCCGATTCAACGTATAAAAGAAAATGGGGCCGCGCGCTTTGCGCGCGGCCCCATCCCATTCAAAAAAGCCGCTACAAAATATTATACCCAAAAGAAACGTAGTACAATCCCCCGATATTCGCATTCCCGATCGCATCCCTATAATACTTATTCAGCAGATTCGTCGCCCCGATCTTGATCACACTGCTCGTCATATGCGGTATCTTCATGCTCACCTGCGCATCCAATGTCCCGAAAGCCGGCGTGATTCCCGTAATAAACGAACTCTGATATAAGTACTCCTGCTGCCACCTGTAGGTGACATTGAACCCATAGTATTTGGCGATCGTATAATTCGCAAAAGACAGGTTGAACTTGTTCTTCGGCGTATTGAAATCCGTTTGTTGGCTATTGTCATTCCCCGAGATATCGTTATAAGCATAGTTCCCCGAAGCAATAAAGCCACCCGGCAGCTTATATTCCAGGCTCAGCCCGGCGCCCACCGTATTCACCTTGTTGGTGCTGTTCGTATAGATACCGAAAGTGTTGCTTCCGTTCTGCACATACGAGCCCGTAGCAAATGGATCCTTCACCAGCACCGTTAACCCGATGAAATTCGTATATCGCGCATAGAAACCATAGACATCGATCAGCAACTTACCCCCGATCACCCCCTTATAACCAAGCTCCCAGCTGGCCACCGTCTCCGGCTTGAACTCCTTGTACTGGAAGGCCGTCGGTGGCACACCCGTCGCCGCATACTTGTTCAGCTGCGCCGTATCGTAAGTCGTGCCGTCATTGAGGCCATACGCGCTGATAAACTGCGGTAGACCACCGATCAACCGCGCCGAACCCGTCTGCAGATTGATGAACTGGTTCTGTGTCGTCGGGAAACGGTAGGCCGTCTGGAACGAAGCGCGGATATAATTGTCCTTGGCCACTTTGAACAACGCAGTAGCCCTGGGAGTGAACCGCCCCTTGAAATTCGAGTTCTTGTCATAGCGGCCCGACACCGACAGCTTCACGAAATCATCGGCAAAGGCCCGCTGCAATTGCGCAAACGCACCCGTCTCATTGATATTGATCCGGCCCGTGGTGTCGGCAAAGATCGTCCCGTGGGAATTGAGCACGAATTCCCGGGTGGACGCACCAACCGTCACATCTACGGAATTCTCGACATCCCCGAAATTGTACATGCCTTCCCCGACATAGAGATTGGTCTGATCGTTGAACTTACCCCCTTTGGGGATGGCCTGCGACTTCAGCGTGTTGAACGTTTGGTTGAAAGCATCCGTTCCCGGCTGAAACCTGTTGGCATCGGCCGCAGCCCGGGCCGCAGTGCTGGCCGTAAAATAGGCCTGCTGACCGCTTTGCCCCAGTCCATACGCCTGCTGCAGGGCCTGCGCATAGGTTCCCAGGTAGGTCGGCGCCCAAACCGTCGCCGTCGGCGCATAGGCCTCGTTCATCAGCGTGGCCACCGCCACCATATCATAGGAATCCCCGGCATTCTCCTGGGTGGTATATGCCCGCACATAGAAATGCTTGCCGCTCACCTCCGCCTTGTATTGACCGATCTTTACATTCTTCAGGCTATATCGGTCCGTACCCTGGTAAACCGTACTGGCAACCCCGTAATTCCCGGTCAGGCTGATCGTCGTTCCCGGGGTCACCTTGTAGTAAACTCCCCCGGAGAACTTGGCATTGTACGCATTATAATCGGTCAATGCACTCTCCGCATACCCCGTCCGGGTAACATTGGAAGCCGAAGGGGTCAGCGCAGCAACCGTTCCCGTTTGCACAGCCAGCGTTTGATACTGCAGGGCCTGCGCCTGGTATTGCGCCGCAAGCGCGGCATTTCCAGCAAGCGCAGCCTGCTGAGCAGCGGCAGCAGCCTGTTGAGCCGCCGCGGTCGCCTGCTGCGACTGGCCGGTAAATATCGATTTCACATTAAAATAAGCGCTTTCATCGCCGTACACGTTGATCCCGTCGTAGTCCGGCGCCCCGCTATGATCATGCCCCCCCAGTATCTGCCCCGTCACCGGGCTGAAATTCCGGGTGTCGGTGCCCGTCCAATCCTTCGCCTTCACATAATCCGCGGAGATCCGGAAAGCAAACTTATTATTGAACGCCTGGGCATACCGGGCCGCAACATTGTAATAGGGCTGGGCATTCATGGTGGCATCCCCGAGGTGGTTCAACCCTTGTTTGTACAACGCACTGAAACCCTGGTATTTAAAGGGATCCTTGCTGGTCATCAAAAGAGTGCCCGTCATTCCGCCCGAACCATACAGGGCCGAAGAAGCGCCGGGCAGCAACTCCACATTGTCGATATCCAGCTCCGAAAGCCCGACAATATTACCGACCGAGAAGTTCAACCCCGGAGCCTGGTTGTCCATGCCATCCACAAATTGGTTCATCCGCGTATTCCCGCTGCCCATGAATCCCCTCGTCCCAGGGGTCTTGAACAGCAACGACGAAGTCACCATGTCTACCCCCTTCAGGTTGGCAATGGCGTCATAAAAAGAGGGAGCAGGAACCTCATGGGCCTCGATAGCGCCGATCCGCTCGATGGATACCGGCGATTCCAGGCTGCGGATGGCCCCGCGGGTAGCAGACACCACGACCTCTTTACCCAGCGTCGAGGCAGGAACAAAGTCCACCATCACCGGCGCGGTCGCGCTCGTGACGGTCACCTCCTGCGTTTCAAAGCCGATAGACGAAAAGACAAGGACGAACGGCGGCGGCTGAACGACCGCCAACTTGAAATTGCCATGATCATCCGTAAAGGTCCCGATCGAGGTACCCTTGAGGGTAACACTCACGGCCGCAACCCGGTCCTTGGTCACCGATTGACGGACCGTACCGGTCAGCGTAACAGGGGTCTGGGCGTAGGTAGCTAGGGAGAAAAGAAGAGTCAGGCTATAAAAAGCCATTAGCAGTTGGTTTTTTCTCATTGCGCAAGTTTTCGTTAAGTAAGCCGGGACGCCGGACAAAGTCCGGTCCTTCACTAAAATACACATTGTAATCTTGACCTGAAAATTTAATTTTGCGCGCTAAGGGACAAACTTTCCCGGTCAATCGTTCAATATGAAGCAGCTGCAATTTCCCCAACAAACAAAATTCTACCGCGGAAAGGTCCGCGATGTCTATACGATTTCCGACAAATGGCTGGTCATGATCGCATCCGATCGCATCTCCGCCTTCGACGTCATCCTGCCGCGGCCTATCCCCTATAAAGGGCAGGTCCTCAACCAGATCGCCGCCTATATGCTGAAGGCTACCAGGGATATTTGCCCGAACTGGTTACTCGAAACACCCGCTCCCAACGTCGCCGTCGGCCGCAAATGCATTCCGTTTCGCGTAGAGATGGTCGTCAGAGGCAACCTTACAGGCCACGCCGCCCGCACCTACGCATCAGGAAAAAGGGAGCTTTGCGGAGTCCCGCTTCCCGATGGGATGAAGGAGAACGACTACTTCCCTACCCCCATCATCACCCCCTCCACAAAGGCCGAGGTTGGCCACGATGAAGACATCAGCCGGGAAGAGATCATCCGCCGCGGGATCGTAAACGAGGCCGATTATGCCCGGTTGGAAAAATATACCCTGGCTCTCTTCGCCCGTGGCCGCGAGCTGGCCGCCAAACGGGGGCTCATCCTGGTGGACACCAAATATGAGTTCGGAAAAATAGACGATACCATTTACCTGATGGACGAGATCCACACCCCCGATTCGTCCCGGTATTTCTACGCCAAAGGCTTCGAAGAACGGCAGGCAAAGGGGGAGAAACAACAGCAACTGAGCAAGGAATTTGTCCGGGAATGGCTCATCGCCAACAATTTTATGGGCAAAGAAGGCCAGACAGTACCCCTCATGTCGGATGATTGGGTGGAAACCATCAGCAAACGCTATATCGAGCTCTATGAACAGGTCATCGGCGAACCCTTCCACCCCCAATCCCTGAGCGATGAAGAGACCTATCAGCGGGCGCTGTATGCTATAAATAACCTGGAAGCTTAACCACCACCCTTCGGCAGGGTGAAAGATATCGTACTGCCCTTCCCCGGCTCGCTCTCGATCCGCATCTGCCCCCCATTGCGGGAAAGGAACTCCTTGCAAAGCATCAACCCCAGCCCGGTGCCGGCCTCGCCGCCCGTGCCGCGCGTGGTGTAATAATTGGCGTCCATCAGCTTCTGCAGCCCCTCAGGAGGAATGCCCATCCCCGAATCCTGTACCACCACCTCGATATACGATCTCATTTCCCGCGCTTCGATAAAGATAGAGCCCGCCTCCGGGGTGAACTTGATGGCATTGGAAACGAGATTGCGCAACACCAGGTTGATCATGTCCTTGTCGGCATATACATACACCGGCTGCTCGATCTTGCTGTTCATGTAAATATGCTTCGCTTCCGCCTGCAGCCGCAACAACTGCACCACCTCCCTCGTCACCCGCGCGATATCCAGCAGCTGAGGCTTCACCGAATCTGCCTGCATCTGGCTTTTGGCCCATTGCAGCAGATTCTCCATCAGCCCCGTCGTGTACGTCAGCTCGTTGACCACTTCGGGGATAAGGATCTTGATCTCATCTCCCGGCAGATCATACAGCTGCACGTTGCGAAACAGATTACGCAAGGCATACAACGGTGACTTGAGGTCATGCGCGATGATCGAAAAAAGCTTGTTCTTAAGAGAATTCAGCTCCGTCAGCTGGTGGGTCTGCTCTTCCAGCAGCGCCGCCTTCCCCGAAATATCGGCCTTTTGCCGCAGGATCTTCAGATTGCTGCGCCGTAGTTGCCAGTTCTTATCCCGGGTCTGGTTCTGATACCTCGTATTCTCATTTTTGATCAACAGCAGACCGTAAAAGATAAAGAAGACCGCAAGCAGATGATTGAAGACGTAAAAATAAAAGTTATGCTTCTGAAGAGAGTAGGCATAGTCTTTCCAGATCAGCGCCACCAGGAAATAGCAGGCCATGGAAAGCGTGAACGAAAAGACGATATTGTAGATGCTCTGGAGAAAGAAAACGGAAAGCACCCCATACAGAACGAAAAAGAACTCGATGCCCGCATCGATCCCAAGGGCATAGGTCAAAGTCGTCACGATCGGGTAAAACGTAAAATACAACAGCCGGGCAAACTCATACCGCTGATAGTGGTTGGCCAGCAGTACAAAGAAACTGATCAGCGCGGGCCCACCCGCAGCTATCCGGGCAGTAGAAGTGAAATGATCCTTATTGAACAGGCCAACCACCGGTATGATGATACCCGCCACCAGCCCGAGAAAATTCATGACATTAAAGATCCCCAGCTTCCGCTTCTCGTAGCTGCCAAGCGAAGGCCGGTAACCAATGTTCCAGACATAACCTCGAAGACGAAAAAAACTTTTTGCGGCCTTATTCATGGTCGAGCCTTGGTTTAGTTTGAGGGTTGCGATCGACGGGCACGGACGCAAATACGATTTAGCTACTAATGAAAAAGTTATTGATTAAACGTACGTTCAACAATTTTTGTTGGATTCAAATCTATTGGAATTTTATTGAAACTGCAACTGCTACATATATATCATTTCAACAAAATATACCCTCTGCCAAGGACAAAACAGCGGCCGCTTCCCGCGAAAATAAACTCAAAAGCCCGCAAGAGCCAACTATAACGTAGCAGGAAAAACACAGCTATCTCCCGAACAAAAACGCCCCTGGCTGCAAAATCAACGCCCCGGAGCCTTTTTCCGCGTCCGGCTCCTCGCCTTATTGAAGGCGTGCACCCCCTTCGCAACCCCCTTCCGCCGCATCCTTTGCTCCTCCTCCGGCAAATGGATCGCCTCCTGGCAGGCCACACTACAACACCCCTCATACTTCTCCGCACAGGCCGCACATTGAATGAACAACAAATGACACCCCTCATTCCGGCAATTGGTATGCGTATCGGCAGGCGCCCCACATTGATGACATTGCGCGATCACCTCCTCGCTGATCCGCTCCCCCATCCTGTTGTCAAAAACAAAATTCTTCCCGCGGAACTTATTCTCCAACCCCTGCTCCCTGACGGAATTCGCATAGTGAATGATCCCACCCTCCAGGTGAAAAACATTGGAAAACCCCCGGTGCAAAAGATACGCGCTAGCCTTCTCGCACCGGATCCCTCCGGTACAGTACATGATGATGGTCTTATCCTTCTCCGCACCCAGCATCTCCGCCGACATCGGCAACTGATCGCGGAACGTGTCCGACGGCACCTCGATCGCCCCATCGAAATGCCCTACCTCGTACTCGTAATGATTACGCATATCCACGACAACGGTATTCGGATCGTCCGTCAACCGGTTGAATTCGACAGCATCGACATATTTCCCCTTCCGGTTCATGTCGAAACCGGCATCCTCGATCCCATCCGCCACGATCTTGTCCCGCACCTTTATCTTCAGGACCCAAAAAGACTTCCCATCGTCGTCGACGGCGATGTTCAGCCGCAGCCGCTCCAGACCCGCGATCCCTTCCAGCAAAACCCGCAAGGGCTCAAAATTCGGCTGCGGAACGCTGATCTGCGCGTTGATCCCCTCCCGGGCCACATAGATACGGCCAAAGACCTTCAACGCAGCAAGCGCAGAATACAACTCATCCCGGAACAGCCGGGGATCAGCGATTGGAAAATACCGGTAAAAAGAGATAGTCGTCCGCGGATCGGTTTCCTGGTATAAACGCTCCTTCAGCTCCTTCTGCGAGACACGATTATGCAATGCGGCCATCCGGCAAAATTACAAAAATTTCGGCGCAGGCAGTCCCCCGCACAGCGCAGCCCGACAGGCAGCCCCAAACATCAACACCCCCGGCAGCCGCCCCCAACGGCAGCCACCCCTCACCGCTGCCCTCGCCCACCACCCAACAGCCCCCCAAACCCAACCCGCACGCCCGTCTCCCAATACCTCCCATCCCGCCAGGAGGCGACGACATCCACCCGCAACAGCTTGAAAATATTCTCCAGCCCCCAGAACATCTCTTCATAATGTTCGGACCCATTGACATAGAAAGCATTACCCCCGCCCACAAGATGCCAGTTCAGCCGCCGGAACAACGGGATCTTGTTGGTCAGGAACCCATTGAAATGGTGCTCGAGATGCGCCGTCGCATAGAAATTTTCGGTCGTGCTGTTGGCATAATAAGGCGCCACCTGGAAGCTATTGAGGTATTCGCTGGCGACAAGGGTCTGATTGCCGTTGAAATGCTGGTAATCGGGCAGATACACCGAGTTGGCGTTGAGGAAGCCCCCGATCGAGAACCGGTACCGTAGCTCCCCCCGCAATCTGAAGTTCATGGCATCCCGGACGGAGAACGACCATTTGTCGAAATTCACATCGCTTCCCAACACTTCCCAACCCTTCGCATAGCCGATCGTAAAAGTTGGATATTTCGAGCCTATCGATACTTTCCGGTTGGGATATTCGATAAACCGTTGCCCCGGTTGATATTCCAGGTCGACCGTCGTCACCAACGCCTGGTGCGGCACAACAAGCTGGGGCGCTATCGGTATCTCCCACGGGTAATTGCCCGTAAACGCACGGCTGGATGGCTTGACAAACGAATAATAGGTTGTATTCTCAAGTGGTCGCCGGTCCTCATACAGGGTCTTTATATTCAGCCGCATGCCGTTGTCAAAACGCGTCGCCGATCTCAGTTCCGCAAAACGGCTTTCATAGATCTTCATATAATTGCGGCCCCGAAGCAGGGTATACAGGGCATTCACCACCTCGGAAATGGGATTGTCCGGGTTATACTGCGCCACCCTCCTGCCACCGGCCAATGTCCAACTCTGGCGCGAACTGGATATTTCCTCCCCCTCCCGGCTAAACGATCTCCGGTCCAAGGTCAACTCTCCCCACGCGTTGAACAAGTGATTGTTAAACCCATACCGGAAATGCGGCGAAAAGCTGAGGTCTCCACCCCCACCCCGCAACCGCTTGCCGATCCGCCCGGCAACCGTCAGGTTAATGCCTTCTACGGTATTATAGCTCACGTTGGGTAATAACCCCTCCATGGAATACCGCATCGGCCGCGGCTGCCGGAAATCGCTCCGGTTAAATCCGCCAATCAGCAACTGTCCCGCCTTCACCGGCCCCTGCCGCTTCAACAGCGAATCCCGGTTCCGCTTCGTACCCATCGAATCCTGGCTATACCGGTAGATACTGTCCCGGATGACGTAGTTGATCTTCTCATCCGGCTCGAGTGGCAACGGCCGGATGCTATCCCAATAGGCCTTCGTCTTCCGGTTCCCCGCCGTGTCGTAACGGATCAGGACATTGTTGAAATACCGCCTCCTGAACACCGGCGCAACATCATAGTTGTTGTACACATTCAGAAAATTGCCTACGGCATCGATGCCCAGGATATTGAATGTAAAATAAATGACCTGGCTTTTCACCAGCCAAACCTCCCCGCTCCTACCCGTCGCCCCGGAAGCCGCAGCCGCCCCCACCGGCGCATGGATCTGCTTTATCTCCAGCGTATCCAGTATCTCCAGCTGTGACTCCCTCAACAACCGAAGATCGAGGCTATGGATTCTCCATTCCCCGTCGATGATATCGATCTTTCCCGAGAACAACGGCTCATACTTTCGCCTCGGGATCACCTGGATCTCGTTGATCTCCTTCCCATCTTCAAAATAACTCCCCAGGAACTTATAGCGGTAATAGGCCAGCGCCGCATCCGCGATCGGCGAAACAAACCCACGCGGATTCAGCTGGTCTCCCAGCACCGCCACATTATTCTTATAAAAATTGATAAAGGTCGGAATGCTGAATCCGTATCCGTTGCTCCCACTCTGCCTTCCCGACAACACTTCCAGCTTGATCCTGTCCGGCCGTTTAAAAGCCACCTTCGTAAGGGACTCCGACAAAAAGATGATCCCCTTTCCTGCCGAATCGACGCCCATATCTTTCTTATCCGATTCCTGGATCTTCTGCCCGAGGATCCGCTTGGGCAACCCCCGGGTCCGCATCAGCGTCTTGATATAGGCCTCACAGGTGAACGAATCCAGCGGATTCTCATAATCCCGGCGCTTCTTGATGGCATGCCGGATGATCGCATAGGCCGGGTCCTCCCCGCCGGGCCGCACCACCACCTCGGCCATCGATAGCTGCAGCGGCGAAAGCCGAAAATCCACGACAAGCTCGTCCGCGCCAACAGTAACGCTCTTCTCCTCCCGCTGATATCCTACATATTGGCAGACAAGGATATGCTGTCCCGGCGACAGTTCGATACTATATCGCCCGTCACCCCCCGCCGTCACGCCGCGGGTCGTTCCCTTGATCAGTATGGAGGAATAAGGCAGGACATTCCCCTTCTCATCCCTCACAATGCCGGTAACCCGGGTGGCCCGGGCGCCTATACAACAAAGGATCGGGAGTACCAATAAGATAAGGCTCCGCATAGTGCACCGGATTTCATTTTCGTAAGAATGCGGCGGTAAGCGAACCTCCGCCCCCCACCAGCGCTCCGATAAATCCCGTCACGATCACCAAAGCAACGGAAGATCCACGCAAGTAGACCATGCCGGCAACTCTCGCCGACAGGATACTGTTGTTGGCCGTATCGAAATAGGCGGCAAGACCACCCCAAAGCAGGAAGAGCGCAACAAAACCGGCAAAGAAAGCAGCCAATGGACGCTGCGGGATCAGGGCGCTGACGACAAACGCCGCGATGGCGATGCTCCACCAGGGAAAGAAAAGTCCGCAGATAAAGCTCAGCAAAGCGATAAGCAAAATGGAAACAATGAATTTTATCATGGCTAATAATGTTATTGGTTGGAAAAATGCACCGTCCATTTCACATGGCTGTCCTTCACATCCTCCGGCCCCATCACCCAAAGGCTATTGTACACCCCGGCAGCCCATTTGTCGACAAAATTGTCATAATAGCGGCTCCCCGGATTTCCACTCTGTCCGCCCGGATAGATGCCCAGGGCGGAGGTCTTATCCGTCAACTCGACGATCATCCGCCAGCTGGGCCCGTGCAGCTTCTTGGCCGCATTGATGCAATGCACGCCTCCGCCGATCGGCAGGTTCGTCCGGCTCAGCTGAGGGATCCGCAGCAAGTGACGGACCCAGGTGTCCTTATTCTTTGCCCAGGTGAGCCGGCCCGCATTGGCAGCCGCCGCAAGGTCCGGAACGGCCTGTAGAAAGGCCTTGGTGACCACCTGTTGCAAGGTCTCTTTCTCCGGCGTGTTGACATTGTCGATAAAAGAATAAGCCGAATCCTTCAACAAGGACTCGAGTAACGTACTCTCAAACGGTCGCATCATGTTCAGGCTCGACTTCGAGAACTCATCGTCGTAGATGTCCTTTGTCAGATGCCTCCACCAATACTGAAAGATCACCGGCCCCTCCTCATCGGGGTTATTATTGCAGTTCCAATCCCGGAAGACTTTGAGATAGTTCTTCTCATCCACGCTCAACGGCTCCTCATGGATATTCCGGAGCAGCAAAGGTTTGGCCATCGCCGCAAAGACGTCATAATTACTCGTCTGCATCGATTCCATATCCGCGGGAGTGATGGAGTTCATGCTGTTCAGCTTCCGGTTGATGATCAATCCCCGGTACGGCGGGAAATCGATCCCCAGGTAGTATGGATAGCTCGTATCCACCGGGAGCTGGTTGGCGCTGCTGACAAATCCGCGGCCACTATCCAACGTATCCAGCAACATCGTCGGGTTCTCCTGTTGCGGAATATTCCCCTGCCACCGGTAGCTGCTGTCCTCGCCCGGCATCACAAATCGCCCCTGTTCCTTCCACTTGGCCGGAAATTCGCCCTGCTGCCAGATAGCCACCACACCACTCTTATCCGCAAACGCAAAATTCTGCCCCGGACTCTTAAAGGTCACGATCGCCTCCTTATAGTCCGAATAGTTCCGCATCGACTGGAACCGGCTAAAGGTCCTGAGCTCGTCGGAAGGGTCGCCCGGCTTCCAATGAACGGCATAGCTGCGGCTGGTCCCCTCCTCCGAAAAACCGGCGAAGCTCGGATCATACATCACCGGCCCGAAAACGGTCGAGGCCACGGTATCGTAAAAAGGCGCACCGCCCTTGACCACGATCGTATCCACCCGCTGGTCCGCCGGTACCCATTTCCCATTATACCAGTATTCTTTCCGCGTCTCATCCTTGAATTTGATGGAATAATAATCCCGCACATCCCGCTCCGCATTGGTGATCCCCCACGCACAGCTGTCGTTGAACCCGATGATCACATAAGGCGCGCCGGGGAACGAAACTCCATAGACATTGTATTCCGGAGTATGGATCTGCATCTGGTACCAGATCGACGGCAGATTCGTGCTGAGATGGGGATCATTGCAAAGGATCGGCCGGTGACTCATCGTCTTACTTCCGCTGATCGCCCAGTTATTGCTGCCGTTGTCAGGGTCCGGCTTGGACTCCGCCGCCGTAATCGTCAGCGGCATATTCATATAAAGACTGTCCACGGTAGCCGGCGCCTTTGGGCTAAATCCCGGAGGTGAAAAATGGGTCCCTTTCGGGATGATCGGATCGACGCTATCCTGCACCTCGGGATAAAGCTTCGCAAAATCTTCCTTACTGAAGAAGCTCTTCGCATTGGTCATCTCGAAGTCGTTGTCGTGGCCCGCCAGGTCATAGGCCATATATTTGACAAAAAGCGCGATCTTCAGGTTTGTCCACGGCTCCGGGGAATAGTTCAGCAGCTTGTATTCCAGCGGCAGCTCACTGGCCTTTAACTGGCTGATATAGGCGTTCACGCCCGCAGTGTAAGCATCGCAGTCCGCCTTTACGACACTGTCCTTCTCCATCTCCTGCAACGCAGCCTTGGCCGCCGTGACCATTCCCAGCCGTCGCATGCTTCGATCGTAATTGACATAGGCATTACCAGGACCCGCACCCAGCACCTCGCTCACCCGGCCCGCCGCGGCAAAGGTCTGGAACTCCATCTGCCAAAGCCTGAAACGGGCATGCAGATACCCCTGGATATAACTGGCGTCTGCATGATTGGCCGCAAAAACATGCGGCACCAGGTTCTCATCGAAATAGACATCTCCCCTCCCTTTCAATCCCGCCAACAATACGCTCCCGTCGAAACTCCCGTTCACCGGTTCGGCATTCTGCCAGAACCCATGCTGAGGACTGAAAAATTGGCCAAAAGGCGGGGTCTTCTGTAGTCCGCCCCACTGACGGCTCAAACAATAGATCAACCCTACGGTCAGGATAAGCGAAAGCAGGAAAGGGATTATTCTCATGAGAAAGACGATTATTCCGTTAAAATACTTCAAAACTACCACAAAATGGTATTGTCCCATTGCCTTCTTCGTCTCAATTTTGTATCGGAAAATTCGCCGCAGAAAAGCGGCCCGAAAATAACAACGTACTCTTTAAGTCAGTTCAGGTGGTTCAGGTAGATGAATAGGCCGTTCTCAGCAGTGAGACGGCTTATTTTTTTAACAACCCGCAAAGCGCCCTGATCTCCTCCGCCGTATTGAAGGCATGCAACACGATCCGTAACCGCTCACTCCCCTTGGGCACCGTCGGATACAGAATGGGCCGGACATCCAGACCCGCCGCCTGCAACCGCTCCGCTAAAGCCCGCACGGCATCATTCCCCGGGACGATCACCACCTGGATAGGGGTCCGGCTGTCAAACCTCCGGTAGCCGATCTCCTCCGCCCGCCATAGATCGATCAGCTGCGACAGCTGAGCCCGCAAAGGTCCTAACTGCGGCATTAGCGCATAGGCCCTGGCGATGGCCCGGACACTGGCAGGCGGTAACGCCGTCGTATAGATCAGGCTTCGGCTGAAATTGATCAGGTAATCCCGCAAAAGGGAACTGCCCAGCACCACCGCACCATGGCAACCTACGGCCTTCCCGAAAGTATGGACGCGCGCAAAACACTCCTCCTGCAATCCCAACGCCTGCACAAGCCCTTCTCCTTCAACGCCGATTACGCCCGTTGCATGCGCCTCATCGACTATCAGGTGCGCCCCATGCCGCCGGCACAGCGCCGCCATCTCCTTTAACGGCGCCTGGTCGCCATCCATGGAAAATACCGACTCGGTCACGACAAAACAGGTGCCGCCCCCGCTCCGGGCCGACAACCGCCGCTCAAGATCGGCGCAGTCGTTATGAACAAAAGAATAGGCCTGGGCAAAAGACAATCGCATCCCGTCACGGATCGATGCATGGCTAAGCGCATCATAAAGCACCACATCCCCCCGCTGCGGAACACAGCTCAGCAACCCCAGGTTCGCATCATATCCCGAATTATAGATCAAGGCAGCCGGCGCCGCATGAAACCCCGCCAACTGCCGTTCGACGTCCTCGATCAACGGATAATTGCCGGCAAGCAGCCGCGATCCGCCACTGCCATGCGCCAATACCTCCTGCTCTCCCGCGGTCAGCAATCCATCCCGCACCACCCCCAAATAATCGTTCGAACAAAGATCGACCTTTCCCTCCGGAAGCCGCAGCTTCCGGAACGCCGCATTCGCACGCCTCTCGGCCAGTTTCCGATCTAAAAAGGTCTCGTCCCGCATCGCAAAATTTCCGGCAAACCTACGTAATTTCACCCCATGGAAACCACCACCGGTCAAAAGAACATCCTCGGACTCCAGCTTCCCACCGACCCGCGGTGGGTTCATCTGAGCAGCATCTCCCTCGAAGCCATCCTCACCGACCACGCCTGGTGCGAACAAAAAGCCGCCACCAGCTGCATCTCCCTCATCCAGCGCTATAGCGACAAACAACGCCTCGTCGAAGATCTCTCCCCCATCGTCACCGAAGAATGGGGACATTTCCGGCTCGTCCTGGCCGAACTCCAAAAACGCGGACTGAAACTCGGCCGGCAACGGAAAGATATCTACGTCAACCAACTGATGGAATTTGAAAAGAAAGGCGCCAATGAAAATGAACGGTTCCTCGATCGCCTCCTGCTCTTCGCCCTCATCGAGGCCCGCAGCTGCGAACGCTTCAAACGCCTCAGCGAAGGCCTTGAAGACAACTACCTCCGGCAATTCTACCGCCGCTTCATGGAAAGCGAGGCCGGCCACTATCACCTCTTCATCGAACTGGCCGAAACCTACATCGACAAGGACACCGTTCGCAGTCGATGGAAAGAATGGCTCGATAAGGAGGCCGGAGTCATGAATTCACTGGAAGTTCGGGGCGATCGGATACACTGAGCCGCTGCAAATACAGGTCCACGAATTCCTCCATCCGCTTGAGCCGGTATTGCATCACCCATCGCGGATGCGGCAACGGAATGATCTCCTTGAAGAATCCATGCCGCTCGTTCACCTTACTGAAATAGTTGAAATTCGTTCCCTCTCCCAGGCAGTAGGCGATCTCTATCGTAGGCATCGTCTCCAGCTGACGCCGGATACACCGCAGCATAAAAGGCTCGAAATCCCGCATCAGCTCCTTGTCGTCATAGTAGTTCAGGTTCTTACCCTCCCGCACAAAACCCAGGGGCGACAACGCCGTGATATAAAATCGCCGGTAAAAAGCCTCCACACCACCGAATGCCTCGATCATCGCATAGACAAAAAGCGAAGATAACTCCGCCTTCCGGGGCATCGTATTCGGAATGCCGCATTTCTCCTCCAGCCGGATCGGATCGGTGAAAGGCACCCCCGTCACGCCCGCCCCAAATCGTCCGGGGTTGATCCCAAAGATGTAAACCCTCGGCCGGTCATCATCGTAGAATTTCCGGTAGAACCGGCTCGCCAGGTCCCAGGTACCGGGGTTCGTATACGGATTCATGATGGAGACGCCCTCCGGCATAGGAAAATCCGGCCGCAGTCCCTTGTAAAACTCCAATATCGCCGTAGCGTAGCTCATTTCCCGGAAAAATAGTCGATCTCCTCGGTGAGGTTAAGAAAAGGATATCGCGCCGCCAACGCCACAGCCCGGCTATACTGCTCCGCCAAAAACCGCTGATGCGCCAGCGTGGCCGGCTGAAAAGGCTTGTGCTTGCGGGCAATGACGATCTTCTTCACTTCCTCCAACAGCTCCCGGGCATCCGCATCGAGACATTGGTGAATAAATTTTTCCAGCACAAACTGCGTCGCCGGATAATTTGGATGGACCATATCGACATCATAAAAGCGGTAATCCCGAAGCACATCGATCACCAGCTCATACGCGGGGAAATACCAGATCCGATCGAATTTATTGACGAGATGGTGTACCGCCTCGATCAGCCGGGCCTTACTGCGATTGTTATCCACGACCCCATCGCGGATATGCCGCACGGGACTGATCGTGAACAGCACTTTCAGGCCGGGATTGAAATTGAACAACTGGTACAGGCAGCTGTCGAATACCGCATGGATCTCTTCGATGGCCATCAGGTGCTTCCGAAAGCCCTGCGCCGGCGCCCGGTGGCAGTTGGCCACCGCCACCCCGCTATCGGCCAATCGATAAGAGAAAGCGCTGCCCAACGTTATGATCAACCAGTCCGCTCGTTTTAAAAAAGCATGAGCCTGCCGCTGCGAAGCATTGATCCCCGCCACAGCTGCCGCCCTGTCCATATTCGAAAAGATACTGTGATGCCGCCAGCTCTGCCAGACTTCATTCAGAAAGAAAAGATCCTGGTCGGTGTACTCCTCCGGCCGGATATAAGAGATGAGGCTCGAAGCAACACTGGCAGGGTCAAAAAGAATGCCGTTGGGATTTTGCAACACATCGAATTTCCACTCCCCAAGCGCATTCCCGATATGCTCGGTAAAACAACTCCCTGTGAGCAACACCTTCTCCCCATATCGGATCGGTACAGGCAGCGGCGGAAGCGATATCGGCAATTGAAATTCCATGATTATTCAAACACCCCCCCCGCCAGCCGAAGACTGTCGGCCAATGCCTCTTCATCCAGGTCACCCAATAATCCTTTCTCGCGGAAATGCCGGATCATCCACTCCGTATCCATATTCCCCACAAGAGCATTTCCAGCCATCGGGCATCCACCGATACCTTTCAATGCGCCGTCAAATCGCCGGCAGCCGGCCTCCAGCGCGGCATCGACCTTCGTCTTCCGATTATGATGCGTCGAATGCAAATGCACTCCAATGGTACACTGCGGCAGCTGCCGGACCAGGTAATCCACCACCGAAAACACCTGCTCCGGCGTCGCAACCCCCACCGTATCGGCCACAGACAAGGTCCTCACCCCCAATTTCGCCAGCGCAGCAGCCCATTGATACACCACCTCTTCATTCCAGGCCTCGCCATAAGGATTGCCGAATCCCATCGACAGATAGACCACCAGCTCCTTCTGGGTCCTCACACACAGTTCCTGCATCTCCTCCACCGTAGCAAAGCTGCCCTCGATGGTCTTATTGGTATTTCGCAGTTGAAAGGTCTCCGACACGGAGAAAGGAAACCCGAGATAGGCAATCTCCTCATGCCCCGCCGCCTCCTCCGCACCACGGAAGTTCGCTACAATAGCCAGCAACCGGGTCTTCACACCCCGTAAATCCAGTCCCGCCAGCACTTCGGCGGTATCCGCCATCTGCGGAATGGCCTTTGGCGAAACAAAGCTCCCAAAGTCAAGCACATCGAATCCTACCCGCAAAAGCGAATTCAGATATTCGATCTTTCTGGCCGTAGGTATGATCTGCGGCCAGCCTTGCATCGCATCCCGCGGACATTCGACAAGCGTTATCATAACCGATGTTTCATTGCTTCATATAAGATGATTCCCGCGGCGACTGACACATTGAACGAATCGAAGTTCCCCGCCATCGGGATCGTAAAGAATTCGTCCGCCGCCTTGCGGATATAAGGCTGTACACCTTTATCCTCGCTCCCCATTACGATACAACAGGGCTCGGCCAGCGACAGTTCAAAAACTTTCTTTTCCGCCTTCATCTCGCTCGTAAAAACCTTTATGCCATTCAGATGAAGGGTATCTACCGCCTTTAACAAACTGGGCACCCGGCACACCTGGATCAGCTCCAGCGCACCGGCGGAAGACTTCATCGCCTCTTCGTTCAAAGCCCCTACCCCTTTATCGGGAATGATCAGCGCCTGCGCTCCGCAGCAAAGCGCGCTCCGGGCAATAGCCCCGATATTCCGAACGTCCGTAACCCCGTCCAACATGACGAACAAGGGCACACTCCCCGCTCCGACCACATGATCGACCACCTGCTGCAGGTCCATGTATTGGACCAGGCCGGCAAAGGCGATGACCCCCTGGTGGTTGGCTTTCGTCAGCGAACCCAGTTTTTCCGGCGGCACGACCTGTATCGGGATGTTGAGTTCCCTCGCGAGCTGCCTGATTTCCCCAACAACTTCACCAGCCGCATTCCGCTGCATCAGTATCTTATCCACCGCCCTTCCCGAACGGATCGCCTCGACAAGCGGCTGCCTGCCTATAATTAATTTGCTTTGCTTCATTTTATGATCGCTCCGGTGGTCAATAGTAATTTTACTTTCAGGATAGCCGCCACCGACATCGAATCGGTGATCTCTCCACGCTCGACCATCTCGAAGGCCTCGTCGAAGGATACCCGCCGCACCGCCAGTTGCTCGGTCTCTTCGGGCATCGCCTCCTCCTGCCGCAACCCGCGGGCCATAAAGATCAACGCCCGCTCGTCGGTCACGGAATTGGACAGGTGCATCTCCTGGATCAGTGTCCATTCGCTGGCCACCAACCCCGTCTCCTCCTTTAGCTCCCTGCGCGCCGATTCGATCGGCGGCAATGCCGGATCGCCACCGCCTTCCGGTATCTCCCAACTGTACATCTCCAGGGGGAACCGCCACTGCCCCACCAGCCAGGTATACCCCTCTTCATCGAGCGGCAATATCCCGATAGCCAGGTTCTTGAACCGAACAGTGCCATAAATACCCTTTCCGCCACTGGGATTCAGCACCTCGTATTCGTTCACTCCGATCCATTTGTTGTCGTAAACCGACCTCTCTTGCAATATCTTCCACGGATTCTTCATCATAACGTAAAAAACCTCCCCGAAGGGGAGGTTTCAATTTATAAGTTGAGCTTATTTCAATCCAAAAGCCTTCTTCACCTTGGGAACATAGTCCAGCTTCTCCCAGGTAAACAGCTCCACCTTCCGCTTCACTTCCTTCCCGTCTGGCGAAAGAAAAGTCTTCTCCACCACCTGCGGCTGACGGCCCATATGACCATAAGCTGCCGTCTCGCTATAAATGGGATTACGCAGCTTAAGCCGGCTCTCGATGAAATAGGGCCGCATATCGAACAGTTCCATGACCTTCTTGGCAATCTGCCCGTCGGTCAGCTTTACCTTGGCCGTACCATACGTATTTACGTTGATGCTGGTAGGTTGAGCCACCCCGATAGCGTAGGACACCTGCACCAGTATCTCGTCGGCTACCCCCGCGGCAACCAGGTTCTTCGCAATATGCCGGGTGGCATAAGCAGCCGAACGGTCGACCTTGGAAGGATCTTTCCCGCTGAATGCACCACCGCCATGGGCGCCCTTGCCGCCATACGTATCGACGATGATCTTCCGGCCCGTCAGACCCGTATCGCCATGCGGTCCCCCGATAACGAATTTCCCGGTAGGATTGATATGGTACTTGATATTGTCGTTGAACAGACGGGAATACTTCTTATACTTTGCCTTCACGCGCGGGATCAGGATCTCGATGATATCCTTCTTGATCTTTGCCTGCATCTTGGCTTCCGTGTCGAAGTCGTCGTGCTGGGTGGAAACGACGATCGCATCGATCCGCACCGGCTTGTTGTTGTCATCGTATTCCAGCGTGACCTGGCTCTTGGCGTCGGGACGCAAATACTTGATCTGCTTGTTCTCCCGGCGCAGCGCCGCCAGCTCCAGCAGGATCTTATGCGCCAGATCGAGCGCCAGCGGCATATAATCTTCTGTTTCGTTGCTGGCATAGCCGAACATCATCCCCTGGTCACCCGCACCTTGCTCTTCCTTCTTCTTCTTGTCGACCCCCTGGTTGATATCGGAGGATTGCTCATGGATGGCCGAAAAGATCCCGCAGGAATTGGCTTCGAACATATATTCACTCTTCGTGTAGCCGATACGCCGGATAACGTCCCGGGTGATGTCCTGCACGTCGAGATAGGCCTTAGATTTTACTTCCCCGGCAAGCACGACCTGGCCGGTAGTCACCAACGTCTCACAGGCAACCTTGGACTGGGGGTCAAAGGCCAGGAAATGATCGATCAATGCATCGGAGATCTGGTCGGCCACTTTGTCCGGGTGCCCTTCGCTAACGCTCTCAGAAGTGAATAAATAAGGCATTTTGTTTAAAAGGTTTGATGAGAATTAATGAGTTAAAGATGATTAAACGCGGCAAAGATAGTAGGTTATTTACTCAGGTCCATGTACAACTGCAAATAATCTGTTAAATCAGACTCCGCGTTAAAGGAGAGAACTTTCCGGCCCCGGATCTTCCCGAATTCCTCGACCAGCTTCTTGTCCACCTTCTCGGCGCCAAACGTGATGGCGTCGGCATAAGTGGCCCCTCCACGGAAGAGAGCAGTATTGTTAGCCTCCTTATAAGGCTCCAGGTCCTTTTCCTTGATATTGGAATGGATGTTCGCGATCTTCAGGAAATCCGGTCCCAGCTTTTCCTTGAAGGTGGGCTGGCCGATGGTAAATACACACTTGCTGTGCGCAAACACCGGCTCCTTCTTGTACACCGTTTTCAGATACAACGGGATCAGCCCCGTCATCCAGCCGCTGCAATGAATGACGTCCGGAGGCCAGCCAAATTTCTTGACCGTCTCAAGGGCGCCCTTGCAATAGAATACCGTGCGCAGGCCGTTGTCCTCAAACCATTTATCCTGCTCGTCGTGGAAGATGAACTTGCGCTTGAAAAGATCTTCGTTGTCAAGAAAATACACCTGCAGACGGGCGTTGGGCAAAGAGGCTACCTTGATCTGAAGAGGGAAGTCATCATTATCAACCGAAACATTGATCCCCGAAAGGCGAACCACTTCATGAAGCCGGTGCCTCCGTTCATTTACAACCCCAAACCTCGGCATGATACAACGCACCTCGAATCCATTGTCATTTGATTTAATTGCCAGCTTATTAACGATCTCCGCAAACTCCGTCAGCTCTAAATAAGGCGACATTTCGTTGGCAATAAATAAAATTCGCTTTTTTTGTACCATTATTTTAATCTCGATGATTGTATTGGAACCTTACCAAAACAGTTTGCAAAGGTACAATTTTTATTGTAAAATCGGCGCCGTAGCCGTTTTGCGCTATAAAACCACAAAAAATGATAATGTATAAAAGGGCCGCCGACCTGGCCATGCACCTGGAAAAACAACGCAAAGCCGGCCGGTCCATCGGCTTCGTACCCACAATGGGAGCCTTGCACGAAGGACATATCTCACTTATCGCTATATCAAAACGGTCCACCGACCTAACGGTCTGCAGCATCTTTGTAAACCCCACGCAGTTTAATGATCCTAAGGATTTTCAGAAATATCCCATAACCCTGGAAAAAGATATCCCCATGCTCGAAAAGGCCGGCGTCGATGTCCTTTTCCTCCCCGAGGTCGCAGAAATGTACCCCCACGGCACCCGAGGCCTGGAAACCTATGACCTGGGGCCCCTCGAGACGCTCCTCGAAGGCAAATTTCGCCCCGGCCACTTTCAGGGAGTATGCCAGGTGATGCGCCGGTTGCTGGAAAAGGTCCACCCCGACCAACTGTTCATGGGCAGCAAGGATTACCAGCAATGTATGGTGGTGCGCCGGCTACTGACCATTATGGGCCTGCCCACCACCCTGCACTGTTGCCCCATCATCCGGGAAGCCGACGGCCTGGCCATGAGTAGCCGCAATCTCCGCCTCACCCCCGAACAGCGCGCCAACGCCACGGCAATTTATCGCGCCCTGATGCAGATAAAGACCGGCTTTACCTCCGGGCCCGTCCCCACCCTCATCGAAAATGCCATTCGCATCCTCGAATCGGCAGGCTTCCGCGTAGACTATGTCTCGATCGCCGACGCCAATACCCTCGAACCGATCCCCGGCCCCTCCCCGTCCGGCGCCATCGCCCTCATCGCCGCATTCCAGGGGGATGTCCGCCTCATCGACAACATGATTCTCTGAATTTGAAATCATGTAACTTTGTGCCCCATTTGTAAGACCTATGGATATAGAAATACTCAAATCGAAAGTTCATCGTGCGACCATCACCGAAGCCAACCTTAACTACGTTGGCAGTCTCACCCTCGACGAAGACCTCATGGATGCAGCAGGCATGATCGAGAATGAAAAGGTGCAGATCGTCAACGTCAACAACGGCTCCCGGATCGAAACCTACCTCATCAAAGGCAAACGCGGCTCCGGCACCTGCTGTCTCAACGGCCCCGCTGCAAGACAGGGTGCAGTGGGCGATATCATCATCGTCATCTCTTACGCGCATATGGATTTCGAAGAAGCCAAACAGTTCAAGCCCCGCATCGTTTTTCCGAAAGAAGGAAATAAACTGTAACTTGTCGCGGAATGAAAAAGAAGCTTCTGACCGCCCTGCAATACATTCTTTTCTCCGCTATAGCCGTATTCTTCATCTGGCTAAGCTTGAAGGGCATGGATGGTCAGAAATGGGCGCAGCTAAAAGGCGCTCTGGACCGCGCCAACTACTGGCTGCTGATCCCCGTCCTCCTCTTCCTGCTGGCAAGCCACTGGCTTCGCGCACTGCGTTGGCGCCAGTTGATCGAACCCCTGGGCTACACCCCTTCCCGGGTCAACTGTTTCCTCGGCGTCATGATCGGCTACTTCGTCAACCTCGGTCCCCTTCGCCTCGGCGAGGTGATCAAATGCACCATCCTCGCCCGCTATGAAAAAGTACCCGCCGACAAACTGGTCGGAACCATCGTCGCCGAACGCGCATTCGATGTCGTCTGCCTCCTGACGGTATTCGGTCTCACCCTCATCCTGCAGTATAATGTCATCCATGCAATGATGGCCGGCAAACTGGATATGTTCTTCCGCAACGCACAGGGACAAACCTCCTGGATAAAGATCATCGGGGCCGTTTTCGTCGCAGCGGCCCTCTTCCTGATCGCCCGTCGCCTGCTCAACCGGTTCAGCCATATCGCCCCGGTCCGCAAGATCCGCAACATCATTCTCAACATCTGGCACGGACTGACGACCGTAAAGGATGTAAAGAACAAACCCCTCTTCTTCGTTTATACCATCGGTATCTGGTGCCTCTACCTGCTTAGCACCTGGTTCGGGTTTTTCGCGATCGAAGCGACGCGACACCTCGGCATCCAGGACGCCCTCAGCGTATTGGCCATGGGCAGCGTAGGGATGATCGTTTCCCCCGGCGGCATCGGCGCCTATGCCCTCCTTGTCCAGGAAACCGTCGCTTTTTATGGCGTACCCGATCTGCCATTCGGCCAGGCGCTGGGCTGGCTGCTCTGGTTCGGGCAGTTCATCAGCTTCGTCCTCTTCGGCACCGCAAGCTTTATCCTGTTGCCTCGCATCAATCAACGACCACATTACGAAATCATCGAACATGAAGGTCCCGCAAATCATCCCGCAAAGGATCTATGATCATACCGGTCTGCAACACCAGCTGCGCCGTTGGCGACTGCTGAGCAAGACCATCGCCTTTACGAACGGCTGCTTCGACATCCTCCATCAGGGCCACATCGCCTCCCTCTCCGACGCCGCCCGGGAAGCCGATATCCTGATCGTCGGCCTCAACTCGGACGCCAGCACACGTCGCCTCAAAGGCGAACAACGCCCGATCAACAACGAACAGGCCCGCGCCATCGTCCTGGCTTCCCTGCTCATGGTGGATGCCGTTATCGTCTTCGAAGAAGATACCCCGCTCGAACTGATAAATATGATCATGCCCGATGTCCTTGTAAAGGGAGGAGACTATACACTCGAACAGATCGTCGGGGCAAAAGAAGTGATGGCCGCCGGCGGCCGCGTGGTGATTAACCCTATCGTGCCCGGCTTTTCGACCACAAGCATCATCGATAAGATATGCCGCCTCTAGACTCTAACCGTGATACATCCTTTCCACCTCCTGCACGATAGCCTCGATGTTCTGGTCATCCCCCTTGGCATCGTAGGGCTGCTTTAAATTACTGCTGAAGAAAAAGGCCACCGTCTGCCAGAAACGGGCCGTAAATCCACCTTTATATTCTTTGATGATGTCGTAACAATTGTTGCCCGTCTGCCGGTTGATCAGCTTCATCAGGATCCTCCCCTGGTAGATCGACAGCTGCTCCAGCGGTTGCGTGAATTCCTTCTTCAGCTCCTTCTCCCGGGACAACACATACCGATGCCGCTCCTTTTCAGTGCCCAACAACGCCATCTTCGCATTCATCTCATTCATGATCATCCCCGCACGGCGCGCATAAGGATAGGTGACATACACCGCATTCCGCAGCCTCGTCCACTCTTCAACGCGACGACGCATCGCCGGCGGCATCGGGGCATGCACCCAGGTGTATTCGATCGTATTGGCGGGAAGTAGCTGGCCGTCGTAGACCTTGGCGGGAACAAGGATCGTATCATAAGGACCATATTCCGGTTTCGGAATATCGGGCGGAATTGCGCTCGTATCGGCCGACTGGGCGGACACCCGGGTCCCTATCAGCAATAGGAGAACGGATACCGGCAGCCAATATTTGAAAAGACGGAAGCGCATAGTCGGGTCCTTAAAATTAACAATAAACGTTGTATTTTAATACCCTATACCCCCGCAGGGTAACCCTTATCGGACCTCCATTTTGACCTTCGCCTGACGCCTGCGCCACAACATGCTCATTACGAAGCCTATGATCATAATGATCGTCCCGAACCACAAAATGTTAATTTGGGGAAATTCCAGCACCTTGGCCGCAATAAAAGGCACCATATCGGTGGACTCCTTCATCCCCAGCTCGATCTTCTGGTCATCGGTGATCTTGTTGAACCGCAACGCAAGGTCCTGCGCAAAGACGGTATCGTTCAGAAAATGCGGTTGATTGTCCTTTACATAGATGACGGGAGAAGCATGGTATCGCATACTGTCCCTGCTCACCACCGTGACCATCGCCATCAGCGCCGTGTCGTTGACACCGAAATGATATTTGCCGTTATTGGGATTCTTGACCACCGAATCCAGGATCACATAACCCCGCGAATAAAAAGCCGTATCCTTGAGTCTCACCGCCTGCGGCTTGAACTGCGCTGTATCATTCTGTTCGTCGTGGGGCGAGAATCCCGTTATATACATGAAAATGTCCCGGTTCCAATAATGATACTTGTCCGGGTTGGGCGTGCCGCCTTCCATTCCCTTCGTATTCCGGATGAGGTTGGGATAAAGATCGAATTCATGGTTCGTTTTCTTTTCCTGGAAATGGATGCGGTAATAACGGGTCTGGCTGCGGGGCTCCAGCGAATCATCCCCCATATAGGTAGCCCAGTACTTGTTCATGTCGATCCGGACTCCCTTTACAAGGCTGATATTCTCCAAAGGATCCTGCTTGGGATCGGCGTTGGCAAAACGGACCCCCTCCATATTATAGGACAACACCTGCTTCTTGGCCGAAGAGATCAGGATACCCACCAGCATCAGCCCGAAACCGATATGCGCAATCGACCCGCCCGCAGACTTCCAATTCCATTTCAGCCCCGTCCGGATATACTCGATGTTCGCGATTACGGCATACACCGCGGCAAACAGGGCTATATGGATCGCCGCCAGAAAACCCGCGCCATATTTGTCATAATGGATACCGCCGAAAAGGCTTATCGACAGCGAAACAGCCAGCGCAATCGCCGTGGGTAACCATAGCTTCTTCAACAACACTCCCTTGCCCGTCCCCTTGTATCTCAGATATTGACCAAAAGCCGTAAGGATACCTACGAGAATAGCGATAAAGATCTCGATCCGGTTATAGGTAAATGCCGCATCGTCGATCGCCACTTTCTGCTCTTTGACCAGGTTGATCACCGGCAGAGAGGTCGAGATGATGATATACAATGCCGACAAAAAGAGTATCAGCGATCCAATGAACATCCAGAACTCCCGCGAATCCGTCGCTTCCTCCCGGGAAATATGAGGGATGTTCCTGTATCTCGCGATAAACAAACCATAAGCGGGAACAAGGAACACTGCCAAAAAAAGGAATAACTGCACATTCATCCCGGCGCTCACGAACGCATGGACCGAAAGATCGCCCAGGATACCGCTCCGCGTCAGAAACGTCGAATACAGCACCAGGATAAACTGGGTGATCAGGAAAAAGTAGGTCGCCCGCAGCGAGTGACCCGTCGAATTGTAGATCACCTGCGTATGCAGTCCGGCGATCATCACCAGCCAGGGCACCATCGATGCATTCTCCACCGGGTCCCAGCCCCAGTACCCGCCAAAGCTAAGCGCTTCATAAGCCCAGGCAGCTCCCATCATCACCCCCGTTCCAAGCACACAGGCAGAGAACAAGGTCCAGGGAAGGGCAACCCGCGTCCAGCCTCCGAAATCTTTTTTCCAAAGGCCCGCGATGGCATACGCAAAAGGCACCACCGTAGAAGAGAATCCAAGGAACAACACCGGCGGATGGATCACCATCCAATAATTTTGCAGCAACGCATTGAGCCCCTGCCCATCCTGCATCTGCGGAATGCTCATATAGTCGGGCTGACTGAAGATCGGCGCCCGCATCCCCATCTCCGTCTGGCGAACCAGCAGGAACGGGTTGATGCCGATCTTGTTTCCAAACAGGTAGATACCCATGATCATCGTCGCAAGACAGAACTGGGTAAAGCTCATCACGGTCATCACCGGCGTTTCCCATTTCCCGGCCGTACGCATCAGGATCATTCCAAGAACACAAACCCAAATGGTCCACAACAGGAAACTCCCTTCCTGCGCCTCCCAGATACAGGCCAGCACATATTGGAATTTCAGCGCCTTACTGGAATGCTCCCATGCAAAATTATACTCGAAAAGCCGGTTGGAAACGATATAGAAAATGGTCGCGAGAACGGCAAAAACGGCAAACACATTGATCCGGTAGGCGGTGCGCCCCATCCGGCGCCAGCTGTTCTGCTCGTCGGCGGTCTTCGCCTGCGTCGCCTTGAAAAAGGAAAGCAATGCGACAAAAGAAGCGGCAAAACAAAGAATAGCAAAAAAATGCCCCAGCCTGCCGGGCAAAAGATGTTCACCGAGATATTGCATGTCCAGGGTATTAATTTTGGCTCAGGGCCTTCTGAGCGGAATTGGGATCGTCCTTGTACTTCGAAGGACATTTCAGAAGAATGCCGTCCTTGCGGGTGATCTCGAAGACATCCCCGTTCATTTTACCTTTGAGCGTAATCCGCTCCGCCTTCTCGAGGTCATAAGGTTTTTCGAAATGATAGACCACCCTGGCCTTGTTGCCAAGGGTATCGCTGATATGGAAGCTTACAAAATTGGGGTCCTTTGCAGGATTGTACTCGATGGGCTGAGTGTTGTCGAGATGCGCGATGATCGTAACGGTCTTGCCCGATTTCTGCCGGGCCGAAGCAATCGTTTCAAAAGTGGTGAGATCACCCGTGAAGCTGATCAGCACCGCAATCGAAACGGCAATGAGGATCAATATGACGATGTGTAACTTTTTCATACCGACCGCAAAGTTAGGTCAAAAACCGGTTCCCCCTATACCTTCTATACCTTTTTAAATACCACGATGCCATTATGCCCTCCAAACCCAAAGGTGTTGCTCATCGCCACCTTTACAGGATGCCGTTTCGCCTCTCCCAGCAGGATATTCAGCCCCGCCGGGATCGCCGGGTCCAGGTGCCGGGTATTGATGGTCGGCGGGATCACCCCGTCGCGGATGCTCAACAGGCAGGCGATCCCCTCGATCGCTCCCGCAGCACCCAGTAAATGCCCCGTCATCGACTTGGTCGCACTGATCACAAGGCCCGAAGGCGCCGTACCGAAAAGCCGGGTCACCGCCTGCACCTCGCTGAGATCGCCCACCGGCGTAGAAGTGGCATGGACATTCAGATAATCGACATCGGCCGGGGTAACCCCCGCATCCTTCAACGCGTCCTGCATCGCCCGGAACGCCCCCGCCCCTTCCGGATGCGTGGCCGTCATATGATAGGCGTCGGCCGTCATGGCAGCACCGGCCAGCTCGGCATAGATATGCGCGCCCCGCGCCTTCGCATGCTCATATTCCTCCAACACCAGTGCCCCGGCGCCCTCACCCATCACAAAACCGTCCCGGTCGACGTCAAAAGGCCGGGAAGCATGCTGCGGATCGTCGTTGCGCGTCGACATGGCCCTCATCGCTGTGAACCCGCCGATGGACGCCGCCGTGATCGGCGCCTCGCTGCCCCCCGCAACGATCACCCTGGCCTTCCCGAGGCGGATATAGTTCAACGCATCCATGAACGCCGTATTCGAAGTACTGCAGGCCGACACGGTCGTATAGTTGATGCCCATAAAACCGTATTTGATGGAGATCATCCCCGAAGCCATATTGGCGATGAGCTTGGGCACAAAGAACGGACTGAACCTGGGCGTACCATCCCCCGCCGCGTATTCCTTCACCTGCTCTTCAAAGGTCTCCATCCCACCCTGACCGGACCCCCAGATGACACCCGTATCGAAGGGGTCCATGGCCTTGAAGTCGATCCCGCAGTCCTTGATGGCCTGATCGGCAGCGGCAAGCGCATACTGGGTGAAAAGATCGGTCCGCTTCAGCTCGCTCCGGTCCAGCAACCCCGAAGCATCGAAATTCTTTACCTCGCACGCAAAACGGGTCTTGAACCGGCTGGCATCGAAATGGGTGATCTGCCCTGCCCCACTTACGCCCGCCAACATATTGCGCCAATACGTAACCACATCATTGCCCAGGGGAGTGATCGCGCCCATTCCGGTAACTACAACTCTTTTCATAATGATCTTTTTCAAGTAAACGAATATAGCCCTTCCTGCCTGGCCGGCCCTATGGCCGGCAAATCGCCGACCCGCCATCCCGCACCCAGATCCTCCAGCAGCCGGTCTATCATCCTGCAAAACAAACCAGCCCCCTCCACCCGGGATAACAACAACGACGATAACAATGTCGATACCACCAACGCCGCCCGATCCATCGCCGATCCGCCAAACCGCATCCAACCCGCACTTCGCGCGTCCTCCAGGCAATCCCCCACCCATTCACGGATCGCAACACACAGCCGCTGCACCATCGCCTGCATCCCCGCATCAAAGGTCGCAAATTCCGGGGTAAGGGCGCCCATCAGGCAAACCGCATTACATTGGGAATTATGGAAAAACACCCCTACCAGGTGCCTGATCTGCAAATCTCCACCAAGCTTCGGATGCGCCTGGCGATACCCTTCCACCCGCCTCAGCTCCTCCTCGATCACCGCCTGCCCAAGCAGGGACTTCGTCGCAAAGTGATAGTGGACGGCCGCTTTGCGGATATTCAGCACAGCCGCGATGTCGGCATAGGAAAAGGCGTTGAACCCCCTTTGCCGGATCAACCGGTCTGCCAGCCGGATAATATGCTCCCGCGTTTCACTCATACTCGCCGCCGCAAGATACTTACTTACTGGTAGGTAAGCAAATTTCACAGCCGATAAAGCCAAATTCACAGTGCCGCATTAGCTCGTGCTAAAATACCTGAATTTTAACCGCATGAAAAAACTAATCATCCCCCTCATCGCCACTTCCTTATATTTCAGCGTCGCCCACGCCCAGGCCCCGCCCGACTTCGCCGCCTTCGCCGATACCAGTCATGCCCAAATGATCGCCGCTTACCAACACCGCGATATTCCCGGCTACCGGCGCTTGCTCGACAATTTCATCACCCGCTGGAACGATCTCGACTCCGCTTCCCGAAAAACCTATGCCGGCTATCGCATCGATGCCTTGTACAATCTTGCCTGCACCTATGCCCTGGTCAACCAGCCCGGCCCCGCGCTGGACTGCTTCGAAAGATCGATCCGTGCAGGGTTCACCAACTACACCCATGTCATCCATGACGACGACCTGGTCTCGCTTCACAATAGCCCGCGCTACCGCGCCCTTCTCGCTCCGCTTCGCGAAGTCGGCGACTATCCCTATATCCTCGAAAAAGGAGCCCGGTACGACCCCGACGACCATCGCGCCCTCCCCGCCTTCCAGTATCAGGCAGCCACCGACACCAATCTCATCGCCCTCCGAAAAGGCCTCAACCTCGACTCCATCGCCGGCAGCGGCAGCGACGTCAACCGGGTCATCCGTCTTCTTCACTGGATGCACGATCTCATCCCACACGACGGCAACCACGCCAACCCCGCCGTCCGCAACGCCATGAGTCTCGTAGCGGTCTGTAAACGCGAGCACCGCGGGCTCAACTGCCGCGGCCTGGCCATCGCCCTCAACGAATGCTATCTTGCCCTGGGCTATCGTTCACGATATGTCACCTGTATGCCCAAGGATAGCCTCGGCACCGATCCCGACTGCCATGTGATCAATACGGTCTATATCCCCTCGCTGAAGAAATGGATCTGGATCGACCCCACCAACGACGCCTATGTCATGAATGAAAAAGGCGACCTGTTGAGCATCGAAGAGGTCCGCCTGCGGCTCATCACCCACCAACCCCTGGTCGTCAACCCGGATGCCAACTGGAATCATCGCGCTGCCGTAACAAAAGAAGATTATCTTGGCTACTATATGTCAAAAAACCTCTACCGGCTGATCTGCCCGGTCAACAGCGCTTACGACCTGGAAACCGCCGCCCCCGGAAAGGAGGTCACGTACATCCAACTGCTCCCCCTCGACTATTTCCGGCAAAAACCCGGCCGGGCTATGTATAACACCAATAACCCCACACTCTTCTGGGCAACTCCAAACTGATGAAAAAACTATTTCTGCTGCTGCTGTTGCCCACTATGGTCCACGCCCAGATCGACTGGATGAACTACTCTACCTCCTTCCAGGGCAACGGCAAGGAAGGGACGCACCCAGTGCTCGTCACCGCTATTCCCTACAACGGCATCTATGGCGGCGCCAGTTACTCTTCGAATACCCCCGAAGATTCCAGCCTCGCCGATAGCCATTTAGCCCCTGAAGAAAAACGCCCCAGGCATTTCGGCGTATCCTATACCATTGACTCGGGATACGTCTACTTCCTTGCCCCGGGTACCCACCGGAACAACGCGGATAAATACGAATTCCGGGTGCTTCTGGACAAAAAGACCCTCCTCCTACCCTGGGGTCCAATCACCCGGTTCACCGATCCCGGCAAAGTATTGAACGAATTCAAAGACCAATATGGTTTTCTCGGCGGTTATAAAAACACCTGGGGACATTCCGTCATCGTCGATCTCCGCGAAAAGGCGACAAAAACCATCATATCGTCGGCGATGGTTATCTGGCGCAATGCCCACCCTTCTCTCTCCCGCCTATATACCGCCCAGAACTTGCAGAACCTTATTGGCGGCAGACGCCCTTACGGGGACTCACAACCCGATTCGGCCATGACCAGCCGTCTCGCCGCCCTGGCGCAGGGCAGACTTCAACTGCAACCCCGGGACAACACTCTCATCTTCTATGTCAACGCACAGGTCTATCAACGACAAGCTCTCGAATACCAGTTGCTCCATGACGGCTCCCCGGACCGGCCCTGGCAGCCAAACGACTTTGACAACAACGCCATCTTTTTGCAAAACCTCCAGCCGGGCCAATATACCCTGCAGTTAAGGCTTCGCGCTCAACGGCACAATGTCTCCAGCTATACTTTCGCAATTCGGCCTGCCTGGTATGAAACAAAGCTATTCCGCTTTGGTCTCGGCGCCCTCGAAGGGGCATCACTCATCGCCGTTATCCTCCTGGTCATTCTGTTCCGACAACGCCGGCGAACCCGACGCGAGAAGAATGCCCGGGAAAGGCTTGGTCTTGAACTCGGCTACATCCGCTCCCAACTAAACCCCCACTTCATCTTTAACGCCCTTAGCTCGATCCAGGGCCTGGTTAATAACAACAAGATCGAAGCCGCCAACCGCTATCTCTCTGACTTCGGTCTACTTCTCCGGGATAGCCTGGCCGGAAGCGATAAGGACAGCCATCCGTTGCCTCAGGAGATCCGCATCCTCAACACCTACCTCCTCCTCGAACAACTTCGTTTCGGGTTTGGGTATGAGATCACAACCGCTCCCGGTCTGCCCGTCGGCACGACCGAGATCCCGGCCTTCCTCCTTCAACCCCTTGTGGAGAATGCCGTGAAGCACGGGGTTGCCGGTTTGCACGAAAATGGTTTCATCCGCATCGCCTTCTCCCGGGAAAATGCTAATTTCATCACGGAGGTGACCGACAACGGTAAAGGCTGGGATACAACGGCAGAGGCAAAAGGATACGGCCTTCGCCTCACAAAAGAAAGGATCAGCCTCCTGAACCAACTGTCACCCCAACAACCGATCACGTTGACCATCCGATCGCAACCGGACAGAGGCGCCACGATCCGGCTGCAATTCACAAACTGGTGGACCTAGCATGAGCATAACCGCTGTTCTCATAGATGACGAACAAAACAACCTCGACAATCTCGACAGGCTGCTGACCCAGTATTGCCCCGAAGTAGAGGTCATCGGCTCCGCCACGAATGCATCCACCGGCAGGCAACTCATCGCCACGCAACACCCTGAACTGGTCTTCCTCGATATCCAAATGCCCGGGGAAACTGGCCTGCAACTGCTCCAGCAACTGCCCAGTCTCGATTTCCAGCTCATCTTCGTCACCGCCTATGACCAATACGGCATCCAGGCCGTAAAGTTCGCCGCGGTCGATTACCTGCTGAAACCCATCGACCCCCGGGAACTGCAGGAAGCCGTTCACAAAGCCATGCTCCGGCACGGCGAACGAAGCCGCAACGCCCAACTCGAAAATCTTCTGCAGCTACTCCAACGCCAACCCTTCAAGGAAGAACACCGGATCGCACTGACGACATTAAAAGAGACGCGCTTCCTCCAAACCCGGCAGATCATCCGCTGCGAATCGGATAACAACTATTGTTATTTCTTTTTGGATAACAGCGAAAAAATATTGGTTTCCAAGCCAATATACGAATTCGAACCCCTGCTGAAAGACTACGGCTTCATCCGCTGTCACCAATCCCATCTCGTCAATCTGCAGCACATCCGCAGCTGGATCCGCGAGGATGGCGGCTATCTGTTGCTCAACAATGGCGACACCGTTCCGGTCTCCCGCGGAAAAAAAGAAGCGGTGCTGCAGGCATTGGGCTTCTAAAGCCTCGCCCCGTCAACGTTCCAACATTATTTTATCCCCTTTTTTTGCTATGTGTCCATACTACACTAATTTGCGTGGCGTTTTCCGAAATTGGAGCGACGCTTAAACGAGGCGCTTCCGAAATTGGGGCGGCGCCCCCAGCTATCATCGCTATGACAGATTTATCGCACTTTGATTCGAATGGTCCAAGCAACCCTAAGAACAATATCTTCGGCTTACCTTTCTCAGAAGAAGACGCCCGGCTGGTCATCCTGCCGGTGCCCTGGGAAGTGACGGTGAGCTATGGAGCCGGAACTTCGAGAGCCTGTGAACACGTCTTCCGCGCCAGCATGCAGGTGGACCTGTTCGACGCCGAGACGGACGACGCCTGGCGCCAGGGATTGTATATGCGGCAGCCGGACAAGAAAGTGCTGATGAAAAGCGACTATCTCCGCAAAGAAGCCGAGCTGTACATCAACTTTACCTCCAAGGACGAGGTCGTCGAAAAGAACAGCTTCATGTGCAAATCGCTCAAGGAGATCAACGAGGGCAGCGCCAATCTCAATAAATGGGTCTACGAACAAACCAAAACACTCCTCGACCAGGGAAAGTTGGTCGGCCTCCTCGGCGGCGACCATAGCACCCCACTCGGCTATTTCAAAGCGATCGCCGAAAAACACGGCGACTTCGGTATCCTCCAAATCGACGCACACTGCGACCTGCGCAAATCCTACGAAGACTTCACCTATTCTCACGCCAGCGTGATGTACAACGCATTACAGGAAATACCTCAACTAAAAAGACTGGTACAGATCGGGGTCCGCGACTATTCCCTCGACGAATGGCAGTTCATCCAGAACAGCAATTACAAGGTTATCACCTACTTCGACAAGGATATCAAAGAACGCGGTTACGAAGGCCAGAACTGGCGACACATCGCCGATGAGATCGTCAGCCACCTCCCCGACAAGGTCTACATCAGCTTCGACATCGACGGTCTCGATCCCAAACTCTGTCCCAACACCGGAACACCCGTTCAGGGAGGCTTCGAGGCACAGCAGATATTCTATATCATCCGGAAGATCGTTCAAAGCGGCCGCCAGTTCATCGGGTTCGACCTCGTAGAGATTGGCGTGGGAGACACCGAATGGGACGCCAACGTCGGCTCGCGCGTTCTCTGGAAATTGTCTAATTTGCTTATGGCCAGCAACTCCTGAGCCACGCCATGAAGTATCAATATGTTGTTATTCTGAAGAAGACCGGCCAACGGGCAACGGATGTGTTGAGCGCGCTTCTCTGCCTGTTCTCCTCTTTTACATTCTTCTATATGTCCTTCCGATCGCAACGCGATCGGCCCGATCTCCTCATCCTCGCCATTGCCCTCTTATTGCTCATCGGCCTCATCCTCACCCTGTGGTGGCGGCGCCACAGGCGCCCCGACCAGGTCCGCTACCGTTACCTCTTGCTGCTGGCAGCAATGGGTTGGATGTTCTTCACACCCGCAGCCTGGGTCGGCGCCCTCTTCCTCCTGCTCACTTTCCTCGAATACCAGACAAAGCGCCCCCTCGAGATCGGCTTCGACCAGGATCGCATAGTCATCAACACCCTTTTTAAACAACAATTCGACTGGAAAGCCTTCAATAACGTCATCTTAAAGGACGGTTTGCTCACCCTTGATTTCAAAAGTAACCGCCTGATACAGAGGGAAGTTGCAGACGATGACGAAGACGATGATGCAGATGAGGAGGAGTTCAACGCCTACTGCCGGGCCCGCCTGACCGCCGCGCGCGCATAAAAAACCTTATGGAATATGGGCAGTTTCGCATCCAGGCAAAAACTGCGCTTATGGATTCCATTTCCCTCCCCGTCGTCTCCCCGGCCTTCGAACGGCTTAAACGCAATGGCGTCTGGCTCCATAGTCTCGCCGCCACCCTGCTGCTTGCCCATGCCTTCAGCCATTTCCGCAGCGAGAACACCCATACCCTGTACTTTTGGTGCCTTCTGTTCATCTCACTCGATATCTTTTTGCTGGTGATCGCAGGTAGGGATCTCCTCGCGCAACTGCCCCGGTTGAATCTCTTCTTCCGGTGTATCGAGATCATTTTCTTCTTTTGCATTGGCGTGCTGATGATCAACGAGGGAAACGAACTCACCGGCATCGTCCATTTCCTGCTGACCATCGCCTATGGCTATCTCTTCTATTGCGAACGGGCCCTCCGCCAAACGGAAACCCTCTCCTTCCACCATACCGGCATCACCATCCCAAGCCTGCCGGAAAGCCGTTTCCTTTATTGGACGCATGTCAACGGGGTTAATACGGCCTACGACCACATCGATATCCTGACCGCCGGACAGGACGAGCTGGAATTTGCCCTAAGGGTCAATTTGGATTACGATCAGCTCGAGCATGTGAAGGCTTTCTGCCACCATTATTTGGGCGAAAGCTGAGCACAGCGAGGCTGGCCGAAGGCCCATCATAGGCCCCGCCAGATGCCGAAGGCATCGGTAGAAGCTCGGCGAATTTGCGTAATTTCGCGGATGCTCTTGTCATCGCCATTCATCCTCTATTCCGACGGAAAGGGGAACATCTTCGAGGACACCTCGCTCTATACCACCGGCCGCAGCGGCTGGGACGCCATCCCGGTACCCGCAGAGGACTGGATCCTGCTCCCCGACGGCGGCTCCCTTTACGAACTCCCGGGCAGAAGGGGCATCGGCATCGATGTTATCACCGGCGAAATGAGGCTGTGCGAGAAAGGCTGGGCCGTAGCCGCCTTCATCCCGCCGGCGCATACCGGGCTTTATCTGGCCGCCTACGAAACGGGCCCCGATGCACCCACCCTCCCCCTATTCTGCTATACGGCCGCGGGCTGGCACGATGGGCAATTCTATGTTCCGGCCGTAAGGATCGAACAGGATGTCCGCCAGGACTGCGCAGGATACGATTGGGACGTCATCAATGCCGGGGTAGAGAATATCCTCAAGGCCTATCCGCAAAACCGGCTGATCAAACATCTCGCGGAGAACTGCTGCCTGACCTATCATTGCCCGGCAGCACGCAATTACTTCATGGGCCGCTGGGAATGCCCGGTCCCCTCCTCCCCGGCCTGTAACGCCAATTGCATCGGCTGTATCTCTTTCCAACCGCAGGAAGAGGCCATTCCATCGACCCAGGACCGGCTTAGCTTCAAACCCACCGCGGAAGAGATCGTGGAATTCACCGTTCCTCACCTGCAGGAAGCGCCCTACCCGATCGTCAGCTTTGGCCAGGGTTGCGAAGGCGAACCGCTGCTGATGTGGGAGACGATCCGCGAATCCATCCTCGAAATGCGAAAGCACACGCCCCGCGGCAGCATCAATATCAATACCAACGGCAGCAAACCCGCCGCAGTACGCGCCCTCTGCGAAGCAGGACTCGATTCCATCCGGGTCAGCATGAACTCGGCGCGGGCCGCGGTATATGAGGCCTACTACCGGCCCAACAACTACCGGTTCGAAGACATCGTCGAAAGCCTGCGGGTCGTCCGCAGCTTTGGCGGCTGGGCCTCGATCAATTACTTCGTCTTCCCCGGCATGACGGACAGTGTCGAAGAATACGAAGCGCTCCGGAAACTCATCGGCGATACCGATCTGACGATGATCCAGTGGCGCAATTTCAATATCGACCCCGACTGGTACCTCGGCAAGATCGGCGTGGTCGAGACGGGGGAGTTCATGGGGGTCAAACAACTGATGGAACTCATCGCCGAAGAATTCCCCAGGGTCCGGTTCGGTTACTTCAATCCGCCGATGGAACGCATCCGCGGACGCTATGAAGCGGATTTTGCCCATTAAATTGCCTATCTTGTCACATGCAGAAGATCATCATCGTTGGGGCCACTTCTGGGATCGGCCGGGAAATGGCCCGGCTGTACGCCGGCGCCGGACATCTCGTCGGCGCAACGGGGCGGCGCCAGGAATTGCTCTACACGCTGCAACTCGAATTTCCCAATCACGTCATTACGGAATGCTTTGACATCACCGGTCCCGGGGCCACGGCCCATCTCGAATCCCTGACACGGAAACTGGGCGGGCTCGATCTGCTTGTCTACAGCGCAGGCTGGGGAGAGATCATGGACAGCCTGGACTGGGCCGTGGACAAAGGAACGGTGGACGTGAACGTGAACGGCTTCCTGGAGGCCGTACATTTCGCCTGGCGCATCTTCGTCGACCAGGGCCATGGCCACCTGGTAACGCTCTCCTCGATCGCTTCGATCCGCGGCAACCGCCACTCCCCTGCCTACAGCGCGGCAAAGGCCTTCCAGAGCACCTATTTCGAAGGACTTTCCATCAAGGCGCGGCACATGAAAATTCCCCTTTACCTCACCGATGTCCAACCGGGTTTTGTCGACACCCAAATGGCCAAAGGCCCCGGCCGGTTTTGGGTGGCGCCGCCCGAGAAGGCTGCCCGGCAGATCCTTCAGGCGATCAACCGGCGCCGCTGGCGCGTATATGTTACGCATCGCTGGTGGATCATTGCAAAGATCGCAAAGTGGATCCCCTCCTGGTTGTATCACCGGATCGGCTAAACTTTTGGCACTGAGATTGCAAATAAAGGACAAAGAACCTGTATGAAGAAGTCCCAAGCCATCGTATTGACAGCCCTTACAACTACCCTCGCCGCGGGCGTGACCCTCTGGCTGCTTAGCAGGCGCAAGGCACAAAGACGGAAGGATTTTGTCGCCAACGCAGGCTATGAAATGGCCTATGATATCCGCTACCCGGTGAAGTATCGCCGGCACAAACGTCACAATGGTCACCGGGACTCGCATTTTTAACATTTTGCCAAGGCGCCATGGGGCAATTCTCCCCCATTTTACTGCGTTACTAACTACATTATTGGTAAATTTGTTCAATGACCGAAAGGCAAGATAGTTTCGAATCCGAGAAAAACATGAAGGCCGGGGGATTGACCCTCGGCATTTGCGTGCTTCTGCTCCTTGTCCTGCTCTATGTCAGCTGGACCCAGCCGGTGAACCCGCCCCCCGTTACCGAAGAAGGGATCGAGGTGAACCTGGGCAACAGCGACAAAGGGCTTGGCGACAATCAACCCTATCTGCCGGGAGAACCTTCCGCCGTCGAAAAAGAGAAATACACTCCGCCCAAACAGGCGGCCGTCGTGAAAGAGCCCGTAAAGGACGTCGAGACGGATGACAATAACAAGGAAGATGCACCGGTGGTAAAAAAGGCGATCGTTACCAAGCCAAACGCCACCAAAATTCCCGATAAAGAAATTACAAAGACCAGGGTCAAGCCCGTAAAACATCCGGAGACCCTTCCCGAGAAGCCGGCTCCGCCCCGGCCCAAAGCCGTATTCCGCGGCGTGAACGGGAACGGTACAGGCGGCAACGCGGCCGATGACTTCAAACCCGGTGGCAACCAGGGGATCGCGGGCGGCCGCGGCGACCAGGGCGCACCAGGCGGTGATCCGAATTCCAAAAATTATGTGGGTGGCGGCCACGGTAGCGGCGGTGTGGCTATTTCACGCGGGCTTGGCGGCCGGCACATTGTCAGCACGCCCTCTTTCACCGACGATTTTAACGAAAACGCAAAGGTGGCTGTGGACGTCCATGTGGATGCGGGTGGAAATGTAACGGACGTAGATTACCAGATGCGCGGATCGACGACATCGGACGGCAACATGGTCGCCATCGCCAAACGCAAAGCCCGGCAGGTGAAGTTCAGCAGCGGCGACGGAGAGTCCGTCGGCACCATCATCTTCAATTTCAAGATACATAATTAGGGCCTACCTTTGCCCTTCTATGGACTATGCACAGACAGTCGAATACCTATTCAACAAGCTCCCCATGTATAGCCGCATCGGCGCGGCAGCCTACCGGAAGGATCTGACCAACACCTGGCAACTGACCGATGCCATCGGCAACCCGGAACGAAAATTCAAAAGCATCCATATCGCCGGAACTAACGGCAAAGGTTCGACGAGCCATATGCTGGCCGCCGTTTTCCAGGAAGCAGGTTATAAAACAGGTCTGTACACCTCTCCCCACCTAAAGGACTTCCGCGAACGCATCAGGATCAACGGGGAGATGATCCGCGAAGAATTCGTCGTCGACTTCGTCAAACGCATCCGCGGCGTATCCGAACAGATGGACCCGTCATTCTTCGAAATAACAGTCGTCATGGCCTTCGACTACTTCGTTCAACAAAAAGTGGATATTGCCATCATCGAAGTAGGCCTCGGGGGAAGGCTGGACAGCACCAATATCATCACCCCCGAATTGTCGGTGATCACCAATATCGGTTTCGACCATATGAATATGCTGGGCAACACACTGGCCGCGATAGCCTTCGAAAAGGCCGGGATCATCAAAAAAGGAATTCCCGTGGTCATTGGTGAAACGCATCCGGAAACATCCCCCATCTTCAGCCAACGCGCACACGAGGAAGAAGCGCCGATCCGGTTTGCCGATCAGCAGCGCTATGTCACCGACTGGAAATATCAACGTCATAGCCTGGTGGCAGAGGTGGCCACCTCCCCATTAGCCGACGACGTCACCTTCTATACCCTCGACCTGGCCGGCATCTACCAGGCCAAAAACCTGGTGACTGTCCTCGAAGCCATCCACGTGATGACGGGCAAGGGCTGGAAGCTGGATCAAAAGACCGTCCTTCGGGCGCTGGCAAGGGTCAAAAAGCTAACCGGGCTACATGGCCGCTGGGAACTGGTCCATGAACATCCCGACGTAGTGCTCGACGTCGCCCATAACGAGGACGGCATCCGGCAGGTGCTGCGGCAGGTGGAGCTGAGCGATCATGAGGAACTGCACGTCGTCCTGGGGTTGGTAAAGGACAAGGACATCGACGGCGTGCTGAGCCTGCTCCCACGCAATGCGCATTACTATTTCACCCGAGCCCGGATCCCCCGCGCGCTGCCCGAGGCCGAGCTGGCCGCGCAGGCAAATGCCATCGGCCTTCAGGGGCGCTCCTACCCTACCGTGACGGAGGCGCTGGCGGAGGCTAAGGCGCACGCCCGGCCCCGCGACCTGGTCGTGGTCTGTGGCAGCGTGTTCGTGGTAGCAGAAGCGTAGGATCGAGCCTTCGGGCCTTGGGGGAAAATAGGCCCCCGGCACGATCATCCAATGCTAGGCCTTCGGCCACCGGGCCCGTGGCCCGGTTTGTCACCAATCCAATAATCCCATGCGCGTAAGCGCGTAGAACAGGGCCGTGACATGCATGCTCTGGACGATGCCGCCCGAGCGGAGCAGTTGCTTCAACTCGTCTGCAGAGTGCAGGCAGACCTCGATCTCCTCGTTGAAGTCGAGATGCTGCTCCTGCATCTTAAGGCCGCCGGTGGCGAGGAAAAAATGCGCCCAGTTGTTATTGGTAGATGGATTGGCGGAAGTCTTACCGAGATATTCGACTTTCTCGAAGGTATAACCGGTCTCTTCGACCAGCTCGCGCCGGACCGCGGCGTCGAGGGTGGCATCCGTAGCGTCGACGCAACCTCCCGGCAGCTCAAGCGTAGTGACACCCAACGCATGGCGATACTGCCGTTCGAAAATGAACTTCCCATCGTCGGTCAGCGCGACGGCGATGACCCACGTGGGGAACTCATAAACATAGTACGGCTTGATGATCCTCCCATCCCGGGTCTCGCAAGTGTCGCTTCGAAGCGTGAACCATGTATCCCTGAACAGATATTCCGATGAAAGGGTCTTCCAGCTCAGATCTTTCTCCTGCACCATTTACCAGTTTTTCCGTTCGCGTAAAGAAGTGATATGGGCAACGTGGTGCCGGCCATGCCACGCATAGTTGCCAAGCAGGTACCATAAGGTCATGATGCGATCGGCCTCGGGATGATAGACCTCGCGTTCCCAATCCCTCAGCGTAAGATCGCTGATGGTCGCATACAGCCGCGTGTGAAGGGCATAGAGCAAGGTGATAGACACGTTGATAGGGATGGTCTGCACGTCATTGAGCATCGCCCAGGACTTTTCGTCGTAGGGACGAATGGCGGGCTTGTTCTCGGTGAGCCCGAGGCGGAACCGGCAAAAGGCATTCATATGGCTGTCGGCGACATGGTGCACGACCTGCTGAATGGTCCAACCGCCGTCCCGATACGGGGTCAGGAGCTGGGCCTCGTCGAGGTTGAGCACGGCATTCTCGATCAATTGGGGGAGGAAACGGATGTCATTGAGCCATTCCTGTTTCTGATGCTCGGAATAGGGCTTTGGCTCGTAGGTCCCGATGGGGTACCGCAGGTCAATGGTGGTGGTGCTCATATCCTTTAGTTGTTTTTGAATCGGGGCGGGTGCGGATGCTCCGGCGTCAGTCCTCATGGCGCAGTTCGTGACCCGTAAGATGGATAAACACATCCTCGAGATTCGCCTTCTTCACCTCCTTCGGCCGTTCGAATCCCTGTGCGACAAGATTATCGATCAGCCGGTCGGGGGATTCCAGGGCGATGATGGTGCCGGAGTCGATGATCGCGACGCGGTCGCAGAGTATCTCCGCCTCATCCATATAGTGCGTGGTGATGATCACCGTCGTTCCTTTGGACCGGATGTCTTTTATCAGCTCCCACAAATTACGGCGGGCCTGGGGATCGAGACCCGTGGTGGGCTCGTCCAGAAAGATGATGCGAGGTTGATTGATGAGGGTCGTTGCGATGGAGAAACGTTGCTTTTGACCGCCGCTGAGCTCTTTGAATTTGGCCTTTGCCTTGTCGCGGAGGTTGACACGATCCAGCAGCTCGAGAGCATCGACCTTCTGGTTATACAATCCGCCGAAGAGCTGGATGAGCTCACTCAGGTTGAGACCGGGATAGTAGCCGGATGTCTGTAACTGAACTCCGATGATCTTCTTTATCTCGCCGGGTTCCTTGTCGAGGTCGAAGCCATCGACCGTGATCGTCCCACCGGTTTTATCCCTTAACGTTTCGATGATCTCGAGGGTCGTCGATTTCCCGGCGCCGTTGGGACCGAGGAGACCAAAGATCTCGCCTTCCATTACCTCGAAGCTGATGCCTTTTACCGCTTCGAAATCGCCGTATTTTTTTGTGAGACGGTTGACGGAGATGATCGTTTTCGCTGCCATGAACGCAAATTACGGAAAACGGCGTTTTTTAGCGGGCAATTTATGCGAGCGGTTGGGGGCGGCTGTTGCGGAACGGGGAGTTGCAGATACCGTTACCTGGCAAATATTTGAGTAAAATAGATATTGCCGTTGCGTCCGAAGGCGAGGCCGATACCGGTGAGGCGGAAATCGCCTTCGATATTCCGTCGATGACCGGGACTGTGAAGCCACCCGTCGACGACCTCACGTGCGGACATGGGGCCCGAGGCGACATTTTCGGCCGCGACGTGAAGCGGCCCGAGCTTTTTTCGGATGCGGTCGATGCGGTCGCGGAAGCCGTCATGGCCAAAGGGGGTCTTACCGGAGAGCATGTCGCGGCTGTGGCCCAGCGCGACGGAAGAGATGAACGAGTTGGCTTGCAGCGGCGGGCGGCCGATAGCGCGGCGATGCTGGTTGACGAGTCGAAGGATCTCGCCGGACACCGAGGCGGCAGGGGGCGGCGCAGAGGCGGCAGGGGGCGGCGTAGAGGCAGCAGCGGGCGGCGCAGAGGCGGCAGGGGGCGGCGTAGAGGCAGCAGCGGGTGGCGTAGAGGCGGCAGGCGGGCGCGATACTGCGGTGTGCGGCGGCGAAAAAAACGCGAAAGAAATGGGTATCAATAGAAAGAGAACGGCGTGACGCATAAAAACACCTTAAATGCGATAAATTGGGCAAATATGATACCACATCCGCTCGATAACCCTGCATGGTCGGCGCTTTGTTCGGTGCAGGCGGCAGAGGGCGTCCAGCCCTATCTGCACGTCTCCAAAGCCAACACCCGCGCCCTACGGCTATACGAGCACCTCGGGTTTCGTCACCGGAGGGATATTTCCTTTTACCGCGTGAAAAAGATCGGCGACCAGGCGGACCGGGGGCAGGGTGGAATCACCGATTGAGATAGGTCTCCAATTCCTCCATCATCGTCCGGCTGCCGACAAAGAAAGGACTACGCTGATGCAGGGTGGTCGGCTGGATATCGAGGATACGCTGCTTCCCGTCGGTAGCCTTACCACCGGCCACCTCGGTGATGAACGCAAAGGGATTGCACTCATAAAGCAACCGCAACTTGCCACCGGGACGGCCCACGGTGCCGGGGTACATAAATATTCCCCCCTTGATGAGATTCCGATGGACATCGGAGACCATACTGCCGATATAGCGTTGCGTATAGGGACCGCCGTTCTCTTTTGTCTTCCGCTGGCAGGTATCGATATAGTCCTGTACGCGTTTGTCGTATTGGAAAAAATTGCCGTGGTTGACCGAATAGATCTTGCCAACCTCGGGACACTTGATATTGGGATGACTCAAAGTGAACTCGCCGATGGAAGGATCCAGCGTAAACCCATTGACGCCCCGACGGGTCGCATAGACCATCATCGTCGATGATCCATAGACGATATATCCCGCCGCCACCTGGTTCCGCCCCGGCTGGAGGAAATCGGCCTTCGTACAGGGTTTCCCCTTTTCGCTGATCCGGCGGTAAACGCCAAAGATCGTCCCAATGGAGACATTGACGTCGATGTTGCCGCTGCCGTCGAGAGGATCGAACAAACAAACATACTTGGAGTTGTTGCTGATCTCGTCGTCGAAGATGACGCTGTCTTCGAGCTCTTCGCTGCCGATCCCGGCGCAGGAAATGCCATGCCGCAGCACACCCATGAACTGATCGTTGGCATAGATATCGAGCTTCTTGACGTCCTCACCCTGCACGTTGACGGTACCGGCATCCCCGAGGATATCGACCAACCCGGCCTTGTTGACCTCTACATTGATGCGTTTGGCGGCAAGGCCGATGTCGCGAAGCAGGTTACTCAACTCGCCCGTAGCGTTGGGAAAGTTGCGGAGCTGTTGAAGCGTAAACTCGTCGAGGGTGAGTACTTTTCTATTGACGTTCATGTGGGCGGGCAATTTTTACCCGACAAAAGTAAGGGGGCAAACCGATATTTAGCGTGTTTTAGCTCTTATATTTGCGCCATGCAAATTTTCAAATTCGGCGGAGCCAGCGTCAACAGCGTGGACCGGATCAGGCAGGTGCCGGTGATCCTGCGGCAATTCGCCGGGGAAAAGATATTGGTCGTCATCTCCGCAATGGGCAAGACCACCAATGCCCTGGAAAAAGTGGCGGAAGCCTTCTACGCCGGCCATCCCGCCGAGGCCCTGCAACTTTTCGCCCAGATCAAAGAACAACACCTCACAACGGCCAAATACCTCCTGGTAAAGAACTACCTCGCCTGCGAGGCACAGCTGAAGGACTTCTTCACCGAGGCGGAATGGCTGCTCCACGATAAGCCGGTACGCGATTTCGACTACTACTACGACCAGCTGGTCTGCATCGGCGAGCTGCTGTCGACATCCATCATGAGTGCTTACCTGGCCGAATCGGGCATCGGCAATCAATGGATCGACGTTCGCGATATTTTCCGGACAGACGCCAATTTTCGCGATGCAGCCATCGACTGGGATGTGACGGACCGGAAGGTGCGGGAGGACGTGCTGCCGCTGTTTGCGGAAGACGACCTGATCGTAACGCAGGGTTTTATCGGGGCCACCTCGGACAATGAAAGTACGACCCTGGGCCGGGAAGGAAGCGACTATACGGCCGCGGTCTTCGCGAACCTGCTGAACGCGGAAAGTCAGACGATATGGAAAGATGTGGAAGGGGTGATGAACGCCGATCCAAAACAATTCCCGGACGCCCGGCTCATCCGCGAGCTGAACTACGATGAAGTCATCGAAATGGCCTATTACGGGGCCCAGGTGATCCATCCCAAGACGATCAAGCCGCTGCAGAACAAGGGCATTCCCCTTTATGTCAAATGTTTCCTCGACCCCTCGCTGCCGGGGACGGTCATTCACAATAAATCCCTGAAAGGGTTGCCGCCGATCATTGTGCTCAAACAGGACCAGGTGCAGGTGCAATTACATTCGAAGGACTTTTCCTTTGTCGGGGAGACGGGCACGGCAAGGCTTTATGATCTTTTCGGGCAGTTGCGCGTAAAGCCAAACCTGATCCAGAGCGGAGCGGTGAGCATCCGGGTCTGCCTTGACGACCGGCCGGCCCGGATCCAACGCCTGGCGCTTGCCGCGGCGGACTTGTTCGACGTGCAGGTGGAACGGGGGCTGACCTTGCTGACGATCCGCCATTATAACGGCGAGGTGCTGCAACGGCTGACCGCCGGGCGGCAGGAGGTACTGCGGCAACAGACGCCCGAAACAGTTCAGATATTGATGCATTGAATTTCGACGACAGGCTTCCAGGCCGTCAGTTGATCCCGATCATCACCGTCTGTTTCAACCGGATGGGGACGTGAACGCCCGAGTGGGCGGCGGGAGACCAGTGTGGCATTCCCAGAAAGGCGTCTTCGATCTTTGTGTTGAGCCCGTCGTTCCCACCGCGAATGACCTTGGCGTAGACAGGCTTCCCGCCCTCGTCGATCACATATTCGACCATGATAAAGGCCTTGGTCTGACCGGCATCGAGATCTTTCACTTCTTCCTTCCCTAACTTATTGAGGAAATCCTGGAAGGCTTCATTACCCCCGGGATATACCGGAAGATGATCCACCGACCTCGCAAGCTTGTCTTCGGGGATCGGGTTGACCCGGACAGGCCGCGGAGGGGCCGGGGTCTTCCGGACGACCGGCGTAGCCACAACCACGGGCTCGACGTTGGGGATCTTCACCTGCGCCTCGTTCGGCGAGACCTCCTCGGTGACATACTCGCCCCTCCCATTGACCATGACAAAAGGCACCTCGCGATACTTCTCGAAGTAATAGAAGGCGCTGCGCATGCTCCTGGCAAAAGGAGTGTATTCGGAAAAGGTCTGTAAATATTTGTTCAGATAATCGACGCTCTTCGCGTTGTTGAAATTGACGGGGAAGATATGGACAGGAATAAAATCCTCACCCATGTCCTTGGCGTGGGCGGCAAGGATATACAGTTCTTCTATCTGGCCGTCCGTGATGGGGATACAGCCTGTCGTGACACAGCTGCCGTGAATGTAAATGTCCTTCCCGGGGGCCAACGAATCACTCAGGATACGATCGGATGCATTGGGATAATTGAGACCGAGGGAAAGGTGATACTCGCTTCTCGGGTTGAACTCATTGATGTAATAGAACCCTTCGGGTACCTGGTAGTCCCCCGCAAGGCGCTTGGGACCAAGCGTGCCTGCCAATGCGCAGATCTTATAGGTCTTGAACAACCGGTATCTCTCCTCCTTGGTGTTCTTGATCCAAACCTCGAGCTGGCTGTCGTATTTGAAGCTGCGAATGTAAACATAACGGGCCGGCCAGGCGAGCCCCTTTTCCCGGAACTGCTTCATCAGGGTGTCCTCCTTCCGACGAAGCATCTCCCCTATTTTGGGAATTGAACGCTGATAATCAATAAAATGGATTTGGGAAGCGGAGTTTTGAGCGGAAAGCCGGCCGGTCATCAGCAATCCCGCGAAAGCCATCACCACCAGCGCGACAAATTGTTTTTTTACATGCATACAATAGGGTAAAATTGTTTCCGCTACATCTTCCTGCAAAACGATCACAAGAAACAAAAAACCTGCCATATTTTATAGTGCCCGCGCCATTTGGCGGGCACGTATAACGGTTTTTTTGCATCTGGATAGGCGTTTTCGCGCAGGTACTAGAGGTTTCCCCTCGCCGACTGTTCGCGCTCGATGGCTTCGAATAAGGCCTTGAAGTTGCCCTTCCCGAAACTCTTCGCGCCCTTTCGCTGGATTATCTCGAAGAATACCGTCGGCCGGTCCTCTACAGGCTTGGTGAATATTTGCAACAGATAGCCTTCTTCATCCCGATCAACAAGAATGCCAAGCTGCTTTAGCGGCTCGAGATCTTCGTCGATGGCGCCGACCCGTCCCAGCAGCTCGTCATAATAGCTGCCGGGAACCTGCAGAAACTCGACCCCTCTGTCACGCAGCTGCGTTACGGTGTCGATAATGTCCGCCGTGGCGAGGGCGACGTGCTGAACCCCCTCTCCTTTATAGAATTCGAGGTATTCTTCCACCTGGGACTTCTTTTTTCCCTCCGCCGGTTCGTTGATGGGGAATTTTACAAATCCGTTGCCATTGCTCATGACCTTGCTCATCAGGGCGGAGTATTCGGTGGAGATATCCTTGTCGTCAAAGGAGAGGATATTGGTGAAGCCCATCACTTTCTCGTAGAATCCAACCCAGGGGTTCATTTGGTTCCAGCTGACATTTCCGACGCAGTGATCGACATAGAGTAAGCCGGTGGAGGGTGGGTTGTACAGGGTGCGCCATTCGCGAAAGCCGGGCATGAACGCGCCCTTATAATTTTGCCGTTCGACGAAGAGATGGACGGTGTCTCCATAGGTATGGATCCCGCTCAGGGTCACATCTCCGAATTTATCGGTGATGGTCGTCGGCTCCATATAGCTCTTTCCGCCACGGGCGGTGGTCTCGCGCCAGGCGCCGGCCGAGTCATCAACACGAAGCGCCAGGACCTTGATCCCGTCACCATGGAGGTGGGTATGCTGGGCGATGGGATGCTCCGGTCTCAACGCGGTCGTAAAGACAAAGGTGAGCTTGTTCTGGCGGACGACATAGCTCACAGCGTCCTTATTCCCTGTCTCGGGGCCGCTATAGGCGATTGACTGGAACCCAAAAGCGGTCTTATAATAGTGCGCGGCTTGTTTGGCGTTGCCGACATAGAATTCGACGTAGTCGGTCCCCTGCAGGGGAAGGAAGTCGGCGGCTGCAGCCGGTTTGCGGACGTCTTTTGCGGAAGCAATGGACATGATGAGATCTTATTTAGATTAAAGAAATTCTTGATGCGGCGGTCGGTAGGAGTAGAGTGTCGGGGCAGGGTGCGTTCAGGGGCGGGTGCGAGCCAGCGCCTCCATCCGGAGAAAATGATGCAATCGCTTGTCATCGAAAATTTTATGCGAATAGTCGGGACGCATGTTCAGGATGATTAAAGGTAGCACTATTTTTGACATTTATCAATGGGGTATGGATCAATCCCGACAACGGCCCCCGCAAAACCGTATTTTTCCGGTCGGCCGAGGGTTTTTACCCTATCTTCGACTATAAATAAAAAAAGATGCTGAAAGTAGGAATCTTAGGCGGAGGCCAATTGGGCAGAATGTTGTTGCAGGCAGCGGCCAACTACCCTGTGGAGACCTACTTATTGGAAAACGATGAGGCCGCTCCCGCGGCGCATCTCTGTCATCATTTCGTGAAAGGCGATATCCGGAACTTCGACGATGTCTACCGGTTCGGCAAGGGCCTGGATGCGCTGACGATCGAGATCGAGTCGGTGAACGAAGACGCGCTGGAGCGGCTCGAAGCGGAAGGGGTCAGGGTATATCCGCGGCCGTCGGCCCTTCGGACGATAAAGAACAAGATCACGCAAAAACAATACTATACCCAACACGGCATCCCGACCGCCGAATATATCATCACGCAGAACCTGGATGGGGTCCGGGCGAGAATGGATATGCTTCCGGCTGTGCATAAACTGGGCATGGGAGGATACGATGGCAAGGGGGTGCAGATGATGCGGACAAAGGAGGATGTAGAGAAGGGATTCGAGCAGCCGGGAGTGCTGGAGAAGATGGTCGTGGTGGACAAGGAGATCGCGCAGATCATCGCGATAGGCGATAAAGGGGAGACGGCGATCTATCCGCCGGTGGATATGGTCTTCGATCAGCGGCTGAACCTGCTGGATTATCAGATCAGCCCGGCGGATCTGCCGCAGAGCGTGCTGTGGAAGGTGGAGGCGATCTCGCTGCGGGCGGTGAAGGAGCTGAAGAGCCCGGGTATCTTCGCGGTTGAACTGTTTGTGACCAAGCAGGGAGACGTCTACGTCAACGAAACGGCGCCGCGGGTTCATAACAGCGGTCATCATACGATCGAGGCGAATTATAGCTCGCAGTTTGATATGCTATGGCGGGTGATCCTGGGTTACCCGATGGGGAATACGGAAGCTATCTTGCCCGGGGCCATCGTAAATCTCATCGGGGCCGAAGGTTGTTCCGGCGAAGTCCACTACGAAGGCCTGGAAGAGGTGCTGTCGATGGACAATGTGTTTGTGCACATTTACGGCAAAAAGGAAACAAAGCCCGGGCGGAAAATGGGACATGTGACGATCATCAGCCGGGAGAAGCAGGATCTTGTCTATAAAGCGCATAAGATAAAAAATACGTTGAGGGTAATTAATAAAGAGGCGCATACGCAACTGGCTGCCGAGGCAGCGAGGAAGAGCGAGGAAGAGGCATCGGAGGCGAGGGCTATGACGACCGGGGGGCGGTAAACAACATTCGATATGAGCAATCCTTTGATAGGTATTATCATGGGCAGCGACAGCGATCTTCAGGTGATGAAGGCTGCGGCCGATATGATGGAAGAATTTGGTATTCCCTTTGAATTGACGGTGGTTTCGGCGCATCGGACGCCCATGCGGATGGTGGAGTATGCCACGCAGGCGGCCGGCCGCGGACTGAAGGTGATCATCGCCGGCGCGGGTGGGGCAGCCCACTTGCCGGGGATGATCGCGTCCTTGACTTCGCTACCGGTCATCGGCGTTCCTGTGAAGTCTTCCAATTCCATTGATGGATGGGACTCGATCCTGTCGATCCTGCAAATGCCCGGCGGCGTGCCCGTGGCGACGGTCGCATTGAATGGGGCCAAGAATGCAGGGGTGCTGGCAGGAGAGATCATCGGCGCATTCGACCCACTGGTCAGCGCCAGGGTTACGGCCTACAAGAAACAGCTGGAGCAGGAGGTGCTGTCGAAGGTGGATAAGCTCAGGGAAGCGGGTTGGGGGAATGCATTCGATCAATAAGATCAACCCCTTTTCAAAATAAAAAGGCGTTTGCCCCAGGCCGTTTCGCTGCCGGTGTAAACAAGTGTGTCGATGCGGCGGCCGGCAGGGACGGGGTAAACGAGTGCCCACTGGTGGAGGTGCCGCTCCAGCAGGGGACGTTGCCGGAAGAAGTTGGCATAGATGGAGTCGCCGCCCGCCAGTGCGACCCAGTCCCGGCGTATTCCGAATTGGATATACTTCTCGCGTCGCACCATTCCTATCTCATCATCATATTTGATATTGTCCGACCAACTCATTAGAAAACAGCTGAGGTGTGGCCGGAGAGAGCTGCCGCTTGTGGCGGTGCGATTGGCGTTGGTGCTGTTGCCTTGGGCTGCCCCCCGGGGCGCCGGGTTGCCGTAACGAGCCGGCTCGGGAGGCTCGCAATCCATGGCCACCCGGGCGTCCATGCTGTCGATATAGACCGTTTCGCCCGAGCCGTGGAAGTAGGACAGATGGGGGTAGATCACTGCGGAATGATGACCATAGCCCGCGAAGGCAAGGGCGACGATCGCTGCGGAAACACCCAAAAGCCGCCGCAGCCAGGCTTGATTCGAAGGTTTCATAGTCATTGTGTTGACGAAGGGAGGACAAACGGGAAAACAGTGTCGGCGGTCGGCCCCAATTACCGGTACCTGCAATTTACGGACCGGGCGGTCCATTTACCACCCCACCCTGCCATCCAGGAACAGATAGCGGTCACGATGTTCTTCGGGACGGGTCCGGCTTTCGACATTGATATGCATGACGGGGGTGCCGGGGGTGTTGGCGGCGTTCCACTCGGGGAGGCCGGGACCATTGGGGTTGCCCGTCTTGACGAAGTTGGCAAAATACCCTTGCATCGTGGCGGAGACCTTGAAGTCATCGGTCGTCCACGCATACACCTTATTGGTGGGGAGATTGCCCATGGCGTATTCGATCTCGGCGGAATGCGAGGCGGTGGCGCCGGGACGCGCCTTCTCGAAATAATACCGATAGACGGGTTTTCCCCCGCCCGTCTTTATCTGCATGTCGGACCATTTCCAGGTGCTGAATCCGATGAACCGATCGGAGGCGAGGTTGGTGGCGACGAGTTTTACCTCATCGTCGGTGGCGGCATGATACACCTGCAACACTGAATCGGCGGCGGCGCCATACAATCTTTTTACGGCCGCCTCATAATTGGCCAGCGTGGGTGAATCTTTGCCCAGGATGCCTTGATAACCGGATTCTTCTGCGTTCCAACCGACCAGGAGTGGAACATGCGCCTGCTCGCCGGCGGCGAAGATGGCGTATGGACTCCTGGGAAAGAAATACCCATCCACATCCACCGAAAAGCGGAAGGGGTTCCCTTTTTTCATCGCGTCGAAGATCTGTTCGGGAGTCATCGCGCGGAGAGCGGCGAGATCGGCGGCGCCACAGGACCTGGCAAATTCTTCCCCGGTCTGTTCCGCCTTTGCAAGCGGCACGGGCGTAAGGGTGCCGAGCAGGGAGCCGCTCTCCCCTATCGCCCCGGCGATGATCTTCCTCGACAGCGGCGACGCCATCTGGGCGGAGACGGAAGTAGAGCCCGCGGACTCGCCGGCAATGGTGATCTTCGTGGGGTCGCCGCCAAAGGCTTTTATATTTTCCTGCACCCATTTCAGCGCGGCAGCCTGGTCGAGGAGGCCATAGTTGCCCGAGGCATGATGGGGAGATTCTTTCGTGAGCTCAGGATGCGCGAAGAAGCCGAAGATGCCGAGACGATAGTTGACGGTAATGGCGATGATGCCTTTTGTCGCCATGCTTTCGCCGTCATAACGATATTCGGAGCCGTCTCCGGCGACATAGCCGCCGCCATAGAAATACACGAGCACGGGGACCGGCTTCTTGCCGGGCCCGGCTTCGATGGGCTGCCAGACATTGAGATAAAGGCAATCCTCGCTGGTTCCCGAGGCGCGAAATTGCATATCGCTGAAGATGGGCAGTTGCTCGGCCTTTGCGGCAAAATGATCGGCTTTGCGGACGCCTTGCCAACTGGCGGCGGGTTGCGGTTCGCGCCAACGGAGTTTGCCTACCGGCGGGGCGGCGAAGGGAATGCCTTTGTACACTCGGACGCCGCTGGCTTCGGTTACTCCTTCGAGGAGGCCGTTGGCGACTTTGATACGGGGAGCAGCGTCTGCCGCAGCAGCGGCACTTGTTGCATCAGGTTGCGCCGCAACGGTGAGGGAAACCGCGGAGGCGAGCAACGTGAGGGAGAGGAGGGCAAGCCGTCTCATGTGCAGGAGAATTTAATATACACGTAATTTAGGAGTTTTTAGCGAGGAGGGAATTTAAAAATTTGTCCTAAATTGTCCGCACATTGAACAACCGCTGGAAGCGGTTCGACCAAAGGTCAGACATTAGCTGTTTGCGCGGATAGGGCTAATTTGACCGGAAAGCCCTATCCGCGCATTTTTAATACCATTTGACATATGACTCATTTTGCTTGTCCCTCCCTTGCCAAAGCGCTTGCCCTGCTTCCGATCGGCCTGTTGGCGGGCACTACCCTTGTGATGGCTCAATACGATTCTACGGACCACCGCGCCACCGAGATCTACAGCCCCGTTCCTCCCGTGGTGACGCCCGCCGCGACGGTCGGCGCGCCACCTTCCGACGCCGTTGTCCTGTTCGATGGCAAAAATGAAGACGCATGGGTGAAGGTTGCCGATGGTTCCCCCGCGGACTGGATCGTTAGCAATGGCATTCTGACCGTCAATAAAAAATCGGGGAATATCCAAACCAAACAGAGCTTTACGAACTACCAGCTGCACCTCGAGTTCCGTATCCCGGCCGACATCACCGGGGAAGACCAGGCAAGGGGCAACAGCGGGCTGTTCCTCGCGTCAACGGGCAAGGGCGATGCCGGGTATGAGCTGCAGATACTCGACAACTACAACAACAAGACCTATACCAACGGACAGGTCGGAAGCGTATACAAGCAGAGTGTTCCGCTGGCCAATCCCAGCCGCAAACCGGGGGAATGGTCCAGCTACGATGTCGTTTGGACGGCGCCCGTATTCAACAGCGACGGGACCCTGGCGTCGCCCGCTAAGGTGACGGCATTCCTGAACGGCGTTCTGGTACAGAATTGCTTTGAACTGAAGGGCGAGACAAGATATATCGGCAAGCCCTACTATAAGCCGCACGGGCCTTCGCCGATCAAGCTGCAGGCGCATGGGGATAAGAGTGAGCCGATCAGCTTCAGGAATATCTGGATAAGGCCGCTGGAGCCGTTGAAATAAAAAAAAGCCCCGCGGTCGCGGGGCTTTTTTTTATTCAGACCGCAAACTTCGCACCGGGTTCGCATTCGCCGCGCGGATCGTGTGAAAGCTGACCGTTAAAAATGCAATCAATAGAGCAAGCGCACCGGAAAGCCCAAACATCCACCACCGGATCGGCGTCCGGTAAGCGAAACTATCCAACCATTTGTGCATCGCCCACCAGGAGACCGGTATGGAGATAAGCAGCGCAACCCCCACCAGTTTGAGAAAATCGGTGCTCAGCAGCCGGATGATTCCGCTCACACCGGCGCCGAGAACCTTCCGAACGCCGATCTCCTTACTACGCTGCTCGGCACTGAACGCAGCAAGCCCGAACAGGCCAAGACAGGAGATAAAAATGGCCATGACGGTAAAGGAATTGATGATATTGGCCAGCGTGATCTCCGCCTCGTATTGTTTTTGGACCTCGTCGTCAAGGAAAGCGTATTCAAAGGGCGCATTCGGGACGTTCTTGCGCCAGACGGCGGCAACCTGTTTCAGCAGGGAGCGGTAATCGGAGGTGCTGCAGTTGGCCGTAACGGTGCAGTTACCGGCGAAATCGGGATCATAAAGCAGCATGAACGAATTGACGGACTCGCGGAGTGAACTGAAGTTGAAGTCTTTGATGACTCCCACGATCTCATAGGACACCGCGGAATCATAACTGGAATGAAGCCTTACTCCGGGCGCTTTTGCCGGATCGAGGCCGAGACGCGCGGCAAGGGTCTCGTTGATCAGCACGCGGCCGGAGTCGGTATCGCGAAAGTCGCGGCCGGCGATCAACTTCACTCCCAGGGTTCGGAGAAAATATTGGTCGGTCACGAAGTCCTGGGCGATCTGTTCATCGGTCTTCGTCTTGCCATAGACATAAACGCCGCGATCCTGGATAACGGGACGGCCCATCTGGCTATTGGTGCGGGTGACGGTCCGGATGCCGGCGAGCGTGCGAAGCCCCTCGGCGAATCCACCGACATTGGCGCCGCTCGCATAGGCATTGAACACCAGCTTCTGGCTCTTGTCGTAGCCAAGGTCCCGCTGTTTGATATAATGCAGCTGGCTATAAATGACGACAATGCCGGTGATGAGGAGGATGGCGAGCGAGAACTGGAAGACCACGAGCGCCCGCCGGAGACCAACGGCCGAGACGCGGTTGGTGAAATTGCCCTTGATCACCTTCACGGTATTGAACGCCGAAAGATAAAAGGCAGGATAGCTCCCGGACACGAGGCCGGTGCCAATGACGAGCGCGACGAGCAGCAGCACGATCCGGTAGTCTCGCAACGCGGAGAGCGCAATATCGGCCCGCGTGATCGCATTGAGATAGGGCAAGGCAAGGGCCAGCAAAGGCAGCGCCAACGCGATGCCGATAAGCGCAAGCAGGAACGACTCTCCGAGAAACTGCCGGATGAGATTGCCTCTCACCGCTCCGATGACCTTGCGGACACCCACTTCCTTCGCCCGTTTGGTGGCCCGGGCCGTGGAGAGGTTCATAAAATTGATGCAGGCGATGAGCTGGATCAGGATAGCGATGAGCAGCAGCAGACCGAGAAAGGAGGGAGTGACCGCCGGCGTCGGTTCATGCTCGTAGCCGGTCGTGGTATGGATCGTCGCGATGCGTTGCAATTCTAGGCGCTTTTCTATATGGAGATTCCGCATATCCTGGCCACCATGACTTTCCAGGAATGCAGGTAACAGTGCCGTCAATGCCCTGGGATCGGCGCCGGGGCGCAGCTTTACAAAGCTCCAGATGAGATTTCCACCCGCCCAGCTGGTGATCCGGTTGCGGATGATATCGCCGATGAGACCACTATTCAGGGTGATAAAGGCATTGGCCTCCAGGTGGGACTTGCCAAGGCTTTCCACGACACCGGTCACCTTGAGGGTCTCATCCCCGGCCTTATTGCTGATGCGGATGATCTTACCCATAGGATCTTCCTTACCGAAGAGCTTGACGGCGGTGGCCCGTTTCAGCACAATGGTATGGGGTTCAACCAATGCAGTATGGGCATCCCCCTCCAGGAAGCGATAGGTAAAGACATCGAAGAAGTTCGAGTCGACAAAAAGGGCTTCGTTTTCGAAAAAAGACCGATCCTTATATATCAGCAGGTGCTTATCGGCGCCGAAAAGACTCGCATCGAAGGCCCGCGTCTCCTCCCGCACTTCGGGGAAGTCTTTTTTCATCGCGGGAACGATCACCGGTGAGGACCAGGAAGAAAGATGGTGGTCCCCGGAGACCTTCATATCGGTGTTGACCCGGTAGATGTCCGCGGCCTGGGCCTCATGCCGGTCGTAACTGTACTGCTGTCCGACATAGAGCAGGATGTACAGGCAGCAGAGTGTTCCGAGGGAAAGACCGATGATATTGATGAACGTGAACCTCCTGTTGTTGCGCAGGAAGCGGAGGGCGGTTTTTAGATAGTTTTTTAGCATGGTTGAGCAGATTATTCGGTGCGAAGGGATTTAACCGGGTTGGCGAGGGCGGATCGCACCGACTGATAGCTGACGGTCAGCAGAACGATCACGGCGGTAGCCCCGATCGATAGCAGGAAGATACCCGGTCCGATCGTGATCCGGTATTTAAAATCCTGCAAATAGTTGTGCATGACCCACCAACCTATCGGTGCAGCGACTACAAACGCGATGAGAACGAGCCGGGTGAATTCGCGGCCGAAAAGCCAGAGGATGCTGGGGATGCCCGCGCCGAGGACCTTTCGGACGCCGATCTCCTTCGTCTTCCTCACCGCCATAAACGAAGTGAGACCGTAGAGGCCGAGACAGCCGATGAAGACGGCGATCGCGGCAAAAACTTCGATCATGGTCAGCAGTGAGGTGTCGGTCGCGTAGAATTCCGCGATGTTGTCATCGAGGAATTTATACGAATAGAGGTAGTCGGGGAAAGTGCTGTTCCAAACCTTTTCGATGGCGGCCAGGCTGCCATGGATATTGGCAGGATCGAGCTTCACCGCACAGGTGAAATAGTTGTACCGGGCGGGCAGGATGGCGATGGCGTTCTGTTCACTGTGCAGAGACTGGTCGAAGAAGTCCTTCACGACTCCGACGATGGGTCCTTTGACCTTACTGCCGATGGTGAGCTGACGGCCGATGATATCGGCGGGCGAATGAAGGTTCAGGCGGCGGATCATCGTCTCATTGACGAGAAATTCGACCACCGAGTCGCCTTTGAAGAAATTGCGGCCGGCGACGAGCTTGAGTCCGAAGAGGGAGAGATAGCGATCATCCCCATCTTTTGTATACACTTCGAAATGTTCGTCCTCGGCGCGGTTGTCGAAGCGGGCGTTGGTGGAGTTATTGGCTTCGGAGGCCGGCGCCGTCTGACAAAAACTGAGGCTTTGGACGCCCGGGATCTCGCGCAGGCGGACATCGAGGGTATTGAGTTCGGCGCTGCCGTTATGTGGAACGGGCAACAGGACAATGGCGTTCTTGTTGAAGCCCAGATCGGTAGTCCGGACAAAATTCAGCTGACCGGCAACAACGATCGCGGCGATGATCAGCAGCTGAGAAATCGTGAACTGGGTGATCACCAGGATGCGGCGAAGCGGGAAACCACCGACCTGCTTTTGCGACAGCCTGCTTTTGAGGGCCAATACGGGCTGGAAACGGGACAGCACCAGGCCGGGATAGGAGCCGGATAAAAAGACCACCAATGCAAGCAGGCCGAGGCCAAATCCAATGGCCGCCGGATCCGTGAGGAAGCCGAGGCTGATCTCGGTCTTGAACAGCGTATTCAGGGCCGGTAAGACGGCGGTCGCCACCAGGAAGCCGATGATCACCGCGAAAATCGCGATAAGGGCCGTCTCCGTAATGAACTGCCAGAACAGCTGGCGGCTCAACCCGCCGAGCACCTTTCGGATACCGACTTCCGTACTGCGGTTGAGCGCCTGGGCGGTCGCGAGGTTGATGAAGTTGACACAGGCGGTGATGAGGATAAAAAGCCCGATGAGGCCGAGCGCCCAAAGATATTTTTTGTCGACGGACCCATCAAAATCGGGATTGAAATGGATATCGGCCAGGGGTTGGAGACGGAATACTACGGTGCCTGCGTCCCTGCCCTTCTGGTATTTCTTGCCGATCATTGCCAGGCCCTGGTTCATCCGGGCGACGGTCATGCCGGGTTTCAGCCGGACGAAGGTCATACACTGGCTGTAGACACTGCCCCAGCTGCTGTCGCCGCCAAGACGGGCATTGCGTTCTTTCAGGTTGGAATAGGACAGATAGATCTGCTGTGGCCGATCGGTATTCACCGGGATGTCGCGGAGGATGCCGACGATGAGAAAGTCGGTTTTGTTGGCGAGACGGATGGTCTTGCCCATGGCGGCATCGGTGGCGCCGAAGTATTTTTTGGCGAGCTTCTCGGTGACGAGGGCCTGATTGGGCGCCCTGAGTACGGTCGCTTTGTCACCACGGACCAGGGGGAAATTGAAGATGTCGAAGTATTCGGGTTCTGCATAGGCGAAGCCTTCTTCGAATTTCTTTGTTTCGCTGGCCGTCTGAATGGTGATCAGATCGGTATACTGAATAACGCGACTGACCTTTTCGGCCGCCGTGAGATCGTTGCGGACGGCTTTCCCCAGCGGTGACGGGGTTCCCTGGGAATAGGAAGTGGCTTCGTCATGCCATTCGGTAACGACCCGATAGATGCGATCTTTGCCGGGATGGAAATTGTCGAAGCTGAGATGATAGTGGACGAGGGTAAAGATCAGCAGGCTGCAGGCGATGCCCAGCGAGAGCCCGAGGATATTGATGCCGGCATAGGCCTTGTTCTTCCGGACGTTGCGCCAGGCGATGGTGAAGAAGTTTTGAAGCATGAAGAATGATTGTGGGGATGCCGCAGCCAAGATGGTACCAGTTCATAAGCCTATTGAAGATCAGCCGGTTGAACATACGAACATTTTCGTCGATGTGCGATTTTGTTCAGGGGCTGTATCGGAATCGGACAGTATCCCGTCCGCCGGATTCTTTAACCGGCTGATTTAGAGCCCGGTATTCTTCAGGCATCTTTTTGGACCTTTTCAAAAGCATTTCTAAACTACTCCACATGCTGCCAAACAACCTGAAGATTGCCTGGCGCAATCTTTTCCGCAACAAACTGCATTCGGCGATCAATATCGGTGGGCTCATCATCGGGTTTACCATCGGGATCGCGGATATCCTGATCGTGTTCCTGCAATTCCAGACCAATCATCAGTATGACGGGAAACGGCTCTACGAGGTTTATACGGTGGCGCACGACCCTGCCGGAGATGTTTATGAGAATTCCTTCTCCCTGGGCCCCGGGCCGGCTTATAAGGCGGAGGCGCCGGCGATCCAACGGATGACCCGGATCGGCGACGGCGGGAACCATATCGAATACAAGGGACGCGATATTTCGATCCCGTTGACGACGGTAGACGAGGACTTCCTGTCCATGTTCTCCTTCCCGGTCGTGAAGGGCCGTGGGGCAGACGCTCTCAGAGACCTGACGGACGCGGTGGTGACGGAGGAGACTGCAAAAACCATCTTCGGCAATGAGGACCCGATCGGGAAGCATATCCGAGCGAGTGTGGGAGACAGAATGCAGGACCTGGTGGTGTCGGCGGTGGTGAAGGATCCCGTGCGAAGCACGATCCGGTTCCAGGTGCTGGCGCGGTTGGAGAACGCGCCCGACTATGCACGGAAAAAGAATAACTGGGAAGATCATAGTGTCTCCTTATATGTCCAGTTGAAGGAAAGCGCCGGGCAGCGGCTGGCTGAAGGGCAATTGCGGGAAGCCGACCGGAAACATGTGCCGGACATCTATACCGATCTGCGGAAAAAAGGCGCGAAACCGGATGCCTTGGGGGATGTGTGGGCAACCCGCCTGTTGCCGATGAAAGACGTGTATTTCAATACGACGGTGAACGGCCACCGGGCTACATCGGTCTCGGAAGTGCTGATATCGGCATCGGTGGGACTCTTCATCATCCTGATCGCCTGTTTCAACTTTGTCAATATCAGCCTGGCCGGCGCGTTTACCCGGAGCCGGGAGATGGGCGTCCGGAAATGTCTTGGTGCGCAACGGTGGCGCCTGTTCGGGCAGCTGTGGGGGGAAAGCATGCTGGTATGTGTCCTGTCGTTTGCCCTCAGCCTGGTGCTGCTGAATATACTCCTGCATTCCTTTCCCGCCTTCCAGGTGCTGCGCATATCGTTGGCGGATTTCGCGTGGCGGCCGGGATTTATCGGCCTGATGGCGGGTCTGCTGCTGTTCGTTTCCCTGATGGCAGGCGGATACCCTGCCCTGGTGATGATCCGCTTCAAAGTGGTGGAGACCCTGAAAGGGAACGTGAAAATCCACCGGCGGAGTCCGCTGCGCCGCAGCCTGATCGTACTGCAGTTCGTCATCGCCTGTGTAACGATCAGCTGTACCTTCATCCTGTATCGTCAATACCGGTTCCTGGCCCATGCCGACCTTGGAATGGCAAAAGAAACGATCATCAGTGTCCCGCTGCATTCGCCCGCCGCAGGTCATGCCGTCATTGCCAGGTTGCGGACCCGGCTGGCGGCCGATCCGCGCATTGTTTCGGTTTCGGGAAGCAATATCAACCTGGGACGGGGATCGGATCACCGGACGGTGAAGATCGGCACCAATTTTCCGTATCACGGCCGGGACGTCAGCACACTGCGTGCATGGGTAGACTATGACTACCTGAAAACCATCGGGGTGAAACCGCTGGCCGGACGGGACTTCGACCCGGCTTACGGGACCGATACGACGAATGGCTGCATTATTTCCGAGAGTATGGCCAAATCGCTGGGAGACAGCGCGATCGTGGGCAAGACGATCTACCCGGACAGCGCGGACAAAAAAGGCTGGCATATCGTGGGCGTGTTCCCCGACTTTCATTTGTATACGATGGCCGAACAGATGGAGCCGCTGACGCTCAGCCTGGACATGAACGCCCAGATCCCCTATGTGTTCATCAAGACCACCGGCAGGGACATGTTGGGGGCGATGGCGACGATAAAGCGGGAGATGGCGGAGTTGGAGCCGGGGCAGGATTTCAACGGCAGCTTTGTGGATGATAATGTCGAGGACTGGTATAAAGATGAGAAGGGGGCATCGCTGATCTTCAGCATTGCGGCAACGATCTCGATCGCGTTATCCTGTAGCGGGCTGCTGGCGATGGTCTTGCTGATGATCCAGCGGCGGGTAAAAGAGATCGGGGTCCGGAAGGTCCTTGGCGCCAGTGTGCGCAGCATCTCGGTGATGGTATCCCGGGAGTTTATTGCCCTCGTAGGGTTGGCGGTGGCGATCGCCACGCCGATCTCCTGGCTGCTGATGGACAAATTCCTGCAGCACTATCCGTACCGGATCGACATCACGGTTGGAATGTTCCTGCTGGTTGGCGCGACGGCCATCGGGATCGCCGTGGCGACCATCGCGTTCAACACCGTACGGGCGGCCCGGCAGAATCCGGTAAAAGCGCTGCGAACGGAATAAGGACCGCTAACGCGCGAAATATCCCTGCAACGCCTCCAACCCCCCTGCCAGGTAAACCAACGGCGCATTCCAGTTGATGGCAATCTCATTGGACGCGTAAGCGCCATTCTGATCCAGGTACGCCGTCTCCGGCTCGGTATACACATAATTCTCATGATCCTGGCGCCCCGGGTTCGGCCCACCCGCAAGCAGACCCGGTACGGGCGCATCGATGCCGTCGGCAATCGACGGCCGGTGATGCGGATGCAGCGGCGAACGGCTCCCGACACCCGTCACAAAACAAAGGTTGAGAGCGTTACGCCCGAGGATATAATCGAGGTTACTCAACGCCGCGTCAAGATATTTTCGATCATGCTGCGACAGCCAGGCATTGATCAGCAGCATGCCCTGGTTAGCCGCAACGGAATTGCTACCCCAGATAAAGTCTTTTGTGGACTCGCCCATCACGGTGTGAAAAGCGGTGGCGGGCATTTTCTTTACATAGGCATCGGCCATGTCCAGTAGCTGCCGATTGAGACTGTCAACGGCAGGCTGGAGACCCCGTGGCAGCACCGCCCGGTGACGCAGCAGGGAATAGTCACCCATCATCGCGACATTGGACCAGGAGGGAAGGGACAGGGGCCTGCCGATCTGCGACGCCACGACGGAAAGGCAAGCCGTATCGCCCGTAGTGACGAGCAGCTCGGCGGCAGCCCAAAACCATTCGTCGTCCAACTGGCGGTCGCCATAGGCGCCGGTGGTGACGGCGGGTTGGAAAGCCCTGTTCATCGCCTCCTGGTCGTAGATGACAGCCGGATTCTGACGGGCCCATTGCCAGGCAGCGAGGGCGGCGCGGCGGCAGGAGTCGGCAAGCCGGGGAAACTGCCGCGGGAATTTCGCGAAGATCCGGGCGGCCTGCGCAGTCACCGCCGCAAAATCGAGGGTAGCGGCGGTGCTTTTCTGGACGACATACCGCGGAGCCTTTGTCACCCCGGGCATGACCATCCCATCGAAAACTGCGTTTGTGCATTTATGATAGACACCCCCGTCGTTGGGGTCCTGCATGGTCAGCATCCACCTTAGATTGTAGAGCGCCTCGTTGAGCAGGTCAGGGACGCGCGACGCTGCATCGCGGGCGCCGGCGGGCATGGGCAACGCGGGTATGTCGGTGCGCAGGGTATCGAAGTACCCGGGGAAGTCTTCCCAGGCATCCAGCAGGGTTCCCATGGTAATGCCGGAGTTGACGATATATTTGTTATAGTCTCCGGCGTCATACCAACCACCGGGCGTGGAGACGGCAGTGCCGGCACGTCGCTCCGCGGAGGCAGCGGACGGATGGACAAGCACCGCCGTATCCGGGTGCCCGGCCGGCCGGCTCCACTCACCAGCATAACCTGGGGTCAGGGCCATCGCCGAACGCTGGTAGTAATATCCCTTCAAGGCGGCGGCCGTCAACGGGGTGAACCGGTTGGCGCCAATAGTGAACGGCCAGGAATTGGGGTAGTTGGGAACGACCACACGGTACGTCCCGGGGTGGCGAAAAGTACTGAAATCGGCAAGCCGGGTCTCGACCGAAGAATTCGCGGACGCGGTGCCGGGGCCTAACCGGCCAAAGAAAACGGTATCGACACGCCCCTGCCAGGAGGGCGCATTGTCATGGACGGAAACAAGATAAAATACATCCTTTAGAGCAAGACCGGTGACCACGGCCTGTTTGGGTCCATCCGCGTAAAAGCCTGATTGATTGAGAACGATGGCGGGGGGCGGGATGGGAGGGGTAGCTGTGGGTTGTGCGAAGAGGCAAACTGGCGTCAGGAGGAAGATCAGGAGAGCGAGCGGACGGGCTTTGCGCATGGGAAGGTGGTTGATGCAGGCAAAGATAGAATTGCTGGAGATTTATCAAATATTTCGTAAATTGAAATATATGGACTAAAACCAGGCAAAAATGAGAAAAGTAGCAGACATCCTCTCCCACAAAGGAGCCCGAATCACCTCCGTCGGACCCCAAACAACAGTCCTGGACGCCCTTCGGATCATGGCCGACCAAAACATCGGTTCGGTCATGGTGGTCGATGGAAGCAATTACGTCGGGATCATGACCGAACGGGATTATTCCCGCAAGGTGATCCTGAAGGGCAAATCATCTACCGACACACCCGTCGCCGATATCATGTCGAAGGATGTTCCCGGTGTGACACCGAACGATACGGTGGAGCATTGTATGGAGCTGATGTCGGACAAGAATATCCGCTATCTGCCGGTTTTCGAGAGTGAGAAGCTTGTCGGGATCGTTTCGATCAATGATCTCGTCCGCGAAACGATCCGGACGCATGAGGAGACGATAACTCACCTGAAGGACTATCTTCATTCCGGCATCTAGGCGAAGTACTTTCTCAGCAAAACATCGAGCTGTTCCTGGCCGAGGGGCTTGTGTTCGAACCCCGCGACTTCGGGGATCGCAAGGGTGCGTATCTCGTCGTCGGGATTAAGGGAAGTGGTGAGCATGATCAGGACGATATCGGCCTTGCGGGCCGCCGGCAGATGACGATACCGTTCGAGGAATTCCCAGCCATCCATGGCAGGCATATTGATATCGAGGAAGATGAGGTCCGGCCGGGGGGTGGCGTCCTGCAGGTAATCGAGGGCTTCCTGGCCGCTTTGAGCAATGCGGATGTGCCGGGCGCAGCCCGCCTGCTCCAGGGTCAGCCGATTCAAAAAGTTGGTCGGTTCATCGTCGTCGATCAGCAGGATGCAGTTCAATGGAGTACCCATGTTTTGCAGAGGTTGAATGGAAGAATACGCGGGGGTTGCTTTGCCGGTGGCGGATGGGGTATGACAAATGTAGAGATTGTCTTCCAGAGATACAAGATTCACGAGCTATTAACCAACATTGGGACGGAAAACGTGTAAATTTGCCCGTATGGCTGAAACGCTTCAACGGGATGAAATAGTCGTAAAGGAGATCGTCGATACGGCCAGGGCCCTGTTTAAAAAATCGGGGTTCAAAAAAACGACGATGGGTGATATCGCCCGTAGCCTGGGCAAGGCGAAAAGCTCCCTGTACTACTATTATCCCAGCAAAGAGGACATTTTCGAGGCAGTGATCTATGCCGAAATGGACGAATTGCTGGAAACCATCCACTATGCCCTGGGCCAGGCCACCACCTCCAAGGACAAGCTAACGGCCTACTGCCGGTGCCGGCTGGAAAAGCTAAGCCAGCTGTGTAACCTGAGCGATGCATTGAAGAGTGAAATTGCTGAATTGCATTGTGTTATGGCGGAGATGAAGAGCCGGTTCGATACGACCCACGTAGAGCTCGTGAAAGGTATCCTGGCCGAAGGGGTCAATAACGGAGAGTTCAAGAAGATCAACGAGGACAATATCGAACTCATCGCCTACCTGATGGTCAGCAGCTTTCGCGGACTGGCCGTACCGTTGATGGTGGGACAAGCACAAAGTCCGAAACTGGATCTGCAGATCGATTCCATAGTGGATATCATGGTCGAGGGCATCGGCCGCCGCTAGGCGGCGGCCTTTCCGGGCGCTTCCACGGCACGTACCCAGCGCGCTATCATCCGGGTGAATCCCCCACCCTTCCGATACAAATACTGAAATAGCTGAATTCCGATGGTCCCGCAGGTGATGCCGGCGAGGACGTCCAGCACATAATGATGACTGCTATAGACGGCAGCAAACCAAATACCCACCATGATCGCCGCAAAAAGCAGGTTGATCCAACGCAGGCGGAATTTTATCCCATAATACAATACGGTCAAAGGATAGGCAGCATGCAGGGAAGGCATAGCGGCGAAGACATTGCTGCTCTTGGCGTACAGACCGGCAAATACATGGACATGAAAATACTCATCCCAACGGCCAAGGCCCGCCGTGTTGCCGGGAGTATGGGCGTTGAAGCCGAAGCCATGGTACTGGACATACCAGGGCGGCGCCGCAGGACAGGCATAGTAGACGATAAAGCCGAGGAGATTGACAAGGAGGAAGCTCAACGCAAACTGGAAGAAGGCGTTTTTATCCTTATAAAAGAGATAACCCGCGAAAGCCAGCGGAAGCGGTATCCAGCAGAGATAGAAACAGCCGGCGAGGATGTCGGCCAACTCACTGCGGTGGATATACGCGAATTCATTGGGAGTCAGGATCGCGCCGTCGGCGCCTTTTATTCCAAACAGGCTTTTTTCGAGATGATAGAGACTCGCGATATGAACGGTGTTGTAGCGGTAATTGGGAAAGAGCTTCATGGAGTCGAACAGCACCCAAAATACGATGAAGACGGTGAAGCCGAGGATAAAGCGGCGCGTGGGACCGGAAAGGAAAAACAAGCCGTTGAACAGGCCGGCGAGGATGAGCTGATCGGTCTTGAAGCCGAGGAGCGCCGCGGCGAGGATGAGGTATAGCGCGGAAATGCCAAGGGCGGTCAGCGCGGTACGCAGGGTCAGCGGGGTGCCGGTGGCAGAGGAGGCCGATGAAAGCGTCGTATCCATAAAACTACACTTTTATCCGTTGGACAACCTCTTTGCCGGATTGAACATCGACAGCTTTCAGCTCGAGATATTTTACATTGGGGGACCAGAAGGTGCCGCCGGGGTCGATGCGGATATACACCCGGTTGAGGACGGCCTGGCGGCCATCGATACTGACATAAACGTGATAGCGGCTGTCGGCGGAAGACTTCATCAGGTACATAGGTGTCTTCTTCCAGGACACGAACCGGAGTTCGTAGGTGCCGTTGCCCATATCCTTTTCCTTGAGGCCATACGCGAAGTGGCGTTGGATCCAGGAAAGTTCGGCCCGCTGGCGCTGTTCCGTATACCGGATCCACAACACTTTTACCGGCTCATCCCTGTCGAGAGCGCCGTCTTTCTGGTTCAGCTCGCAGATGATGGTATTGGTGTTGGGCGTACGCTGAAGATAGAATAAAGAGTTGGAGTTCGTCGGCGGGATCGGGAAAGTGTCGACGGGGTCGTTGATCACGGCAGGCCGGGGATGGAGCACGCCCGGCGAAACGGGTGTGATGACCGCGGGTGTGGCCGCGGAGGCTGTTTGCGCACCGGTGGGCATGCCTGCGATGAGCGATAAGGAAAATATTATTAGCACAGTAGCCCCGGGCAAGGAGGACTTGCTGGCCGATTTGGCGGCAGCAGGCGCTTTGGCGGCGCCGTTGGGATTGGCGGCAGCCGTTGGGCCGGGGGCGCTGGCAGCGACAGCCCGGGCCTCGAGTGTCTTCTTTGCATCGCGGAGCCGGCCGATGGCGGTCCAGTTGGCGAGGAAGGCCATAATAGTCAGCGGGATGGTAAAGATGGAGATGGTCTCGAAGATGGGGAAATTGCTGTTGGGCCAGGCAATCTTGTAGTCGCCGCCCATCCAGCGGGAGGCGACGCCGCAGGCCAACGCCGAAACGCCGATGATGATGACCCGCTCGGGCCGCTGCATCAGGCCGTCCTTGCACTCGATGCCGAGGCCTTCGGCACGGGCGCGCGTATAGCTGACCATCATGCTGCCGATAAGGCCGATGAAGGCGAAGAGGCTGCTCATGAAATAGTGGTGGGCGACGAGATAGTAGCAGATGCCCAGGAATAGTATCAGTTCGCTATACCGGTCGAGTACCGAGTCATAAAGAGCGCCGAACGGCGAGCTCATATTCCCCAGACGGGCGACCTGCCCGTCGAGCATATCGAAGAGGCCCGCAAAAAGGATCAGCGCCCCCGCCCACCCTACATAGGACAGGTCTCCACGACGGCCCTCTTCGGCGCCGCTGATGAAGATGACGGCGACGCCGATGTTGAGGACAAGCCCGATCGTGGTGACCATATTGGGGGTCAGGCCCATCCTGATCAACAATCTCACCAACGGATTGATGACCTTATATATTCCAAGCTGTAATTTCTTTCGCGTACTCATGGGTCAGTCGAACAATTGGCAAATCTACTAAAAAATCTTCGGTCGTGGCAACCAGGCATAGCGATGGTTGTGAGCGAGGAGGACTGGGCCCGAGGGACGAAGGGCCCGAACGAACCGGAGCGTGGCGAAGCAGCTCCGGTGAGGTTCTAAGCAGGTCCGGCGACGCCCGGGGTATGTTCTAAAAATCAAACTTCGATCGTACCCGGATGCCCCACTGCGCGATCTCCGGATGATCCAGGTATGTGAACCGTTTGATGAAATCCACCCGGATCAACTTAAAGATGTTGGCAATGCCAAAGCCCGCCTCGATATACGGAGTATTGGAGAGCGAGAAGGTCTCCGTCTTGCCGTTGGTGAGCGGGAACTTCACCAACTCCGGGTTCCTGAGAGGGTTGTTCTCATCGCGAACCCCGCCGAAGAGGATCTTGCCTTCGATGACCTCCCGCCATTTGAGCTTTTTCAGCAGCGGGATCTTGTTGAAGAAGAAACCATTGAAATAATGGTCGACATAGGCGGCGGCGTAGTGATCGCTGACGAACTCGAGGAAGTTCATCAGGTTGTACGACTGCAGCTGATAGGCATAGGTCTGGTTGGCATGGTGGATATCGAGCAGCGGAAAGGGGACCTTCCCGACGACGTACCCGAAGTCCAGCGTCACATCCGTATAACCGATGACCGACTCGTAAAACCGTTTGTAAAAATTGAGGTCGAGGTTGGTATAGTTGTACTGGCCCCGGAAAGCATTCTTGATGCCCTGCGTGACGTTGAAATCGATGATGGGATATTTGTTGATGATGGGAACGCGGTAGAGCTTCCCGATATAGAACTGCTCGTGGGGCGCCCAGCGGATCTCCCCGGACACCTCCGTCGTAGTGATCGTCCGGATGGTGTCGGCGCCATTCTTCGCGACATAGGAGATCGTGCCGGCCGGGGTCTGCTCCCACCAGCGGAAGCCGAAGGCATAGGACAGATGGTTCCGCAGCTCGTGCATATAGTTGATCCGGAAGTTGTCGTTGTAGATCCACTTATCATTGTTGCCGCGTTTGAAAGACAACAGGAAGTTGTCCTCCTGGACGAACTGCAGCTGCTGGCCGGGGATCTGGGTCTCCTTTTGATACGACACCCGCAGATAGTGCTGTGGAAAGCCGTAGACCGACTTGTTGTTCAGCGAATAGGTGCCGCTCACGAAGTACTTCCATTTCTGGTCCTTGAAGCCATACGCCGCATAAGCCTCGGAATAATACCGGGTGCTGAAGTGCGTGGTCGTTCTGCCGCCGAAGCGAAGGCGGAAACCTTCGACGGGGTTGAAGCTGTAGAAAGTGCTGGCAGGACCGAGCTCCACAGGACCGGCCTGCTTATACCCCGCGATCAGAAATGTGCTCCAGTCCACCAGGCGGCGGAAGGACTTCATGCGTTTCAGGCTGTCCACATTCGCGTATACCTTGCCTTCATATTTGGTGAGCGTATCGGCGCGGTTGTTTACCCAAAATGAATCGGGCTGCGATTCGGCGCTGTCCAGGATCTCGGTGCCGGGACCCTTGAAGAGGCTGTCCGAAAGCGGCATATTCGCCTTGAAATTGACAAAGGAGACGACGCGTTCCCCATATAGACCGGTACCCGACTTGGTGATCCCGAAGTCCCCCAGCACATCGCTTTTGGTCAGCAGGTACCGGCCATCGGGCTGCCGGGTGAAATCCTGGTTGATGTTCATTCCCCGGACGAAGTTGAAGTTGATGCTCTTGCTGACAAGAAGCCTCAACTTTTGGATGGCGTACCGGCCGTCGAGGGTGATCCACATCGTCCCGCGGAACAGGAGATCGTTGGGGTTGCGGGGACGGAAGCTGAGCCGGATGAGCTTGATGTTGTCCACCTCGGTCGTGTCTTCGATGAAGTACATGTAGAAGGTGGGCGCCGACTCGGCAATGGGGCTCAGGAAGAGGTTGGTAAAGACGGAAATATTGTTGTCATAGACATTGAAGTCCTGGTAGAGCCGGTTGAGGTACATGCTGATCCCCTTCATATCGATCAGCTCGCCATAGTCCACGTTCCGTTTGCCCGTGATGATGGATTTCGTCTTCTCGGGACTCTTGCGGTAATAATTGTCGGAGTAGGTCTCCTCCAGGTAGACAGGAGAAAGACGACGGCCTTCGAGCTTGGTGGTGTCGCTGTTCTCGATAAGGAAGTGATAGGGTTTCAGCAGGCCGCTCTTCTCGATCTTGCCGTTGACCTTGTCCACGGAGACGACGAGCTTCTCGTACTTCTGGTAGGTGGCCGTAGTATAGGCCTCCATGCGGTTGGAATCCTTATGGTCGATGACCTGGCGGATCAATTCGACAGCGGGATTGCCTTTATTCCGATACCGTTGCCTCTTGTTGACGACCTTGGCTTCGGCCAGCGCTTTGAACGACCGGGAAAGGGAAAAGACGATCTCCTCCGCCGGCACCGAGTCGAGATGAAGGGTCTTTGAATTGTACCCGACGCTGGTGACGGTGATGGTGACCGCATGCTGAGGAGTGGGTATCCGGAACCGGCCTTCATTGTTCGAACGGGCCCCGCCGCGCAATCCCTTGATGGAGATGCTGGCGTTGGTAATAATGGTTTGGGTCGCGGAATCCTTGACGAAACCGCGCAACGTGACGTCCTGCGCCTGCGTTCGCAGGGCGGCAGCGAAGATCAATGAAAATAATATCCAGGCTTTGAAACTACATCCAGGCTTTATCATCCTTTTTTATTTAAATACAAATCTTTTCTGCAGTGTATAGTTATAACATACGGCAACCGTCGTGGCGACGATCACCTTGGCGAGCATATCTTTTATTCCCGTGTAATGGGTGATCAACCAGAGCCCGGATACATTCAGCAAAAAATTCCCGATCCAAACCAGCACGTAGCGGTTCAGCTGTGCCGCCCATTTCCCTTCCCGGGCGTTGAATACCCAGTTACGGCTGACCATGAAATGTGTGACACCTCCACAGAGGGTTCCCGTTGCACCGCCGGCTACAATTGGCGCTCCCGCGAAACGGATCAGCAGGAAGGTCACCAGGAAGTCAACGCCGGTGGCGAGCAGGGAGACGACTTGAGCTTTTGTAAAGGTTATCATATCAATTTACTCAATACGACGACTTGCAGCAACAGGTTGGCATAGACTCCTGCCAGCATATCATCCATCATCACGCCCCACCCGCTTCTCAAATGCTCCATCCTACGGATACCCAACGGTTTAGCAATGTCAAAAAATCTAAAAAGCAGCAGTCCGATGGCTATATACGGCCAGCGGACGGGCACAAAACACAGGGTAAGGCACATTCCGGCCACTTCATCGATAACAACCCGGTAGCTGTCTTCCCCCCATTCCGCCTCAACTTTATTTGCACTCCAGACACCGAGAGCCCAAAAAACGCCGGTGACACCCAACTGGAGGGCCATTTCACTAAAATGCTCATTTCCACCCGCCCAGGCAAAATACCAAGCTATACAACAGACGGCAGCGGCAATTGTTCCCCCACCCTTTGGAGTATAGCCTATTCCCAGGCAAGTGGAAATGAGTCTATGGATCAACGCCATCAGGCTGTGATTTCTTCCTCCGCGAAGGTCAGGCGGTCAGGATTGACCAGCTCTTCTCCCATGAGTTTTCGCAGGGCGTTCTGCAACACCGTCAGCTGTTTGAAAATGTCATGCTCGGGACGGAATCCGGGAGCGGTCTGCGGCGACTTGAAATAGAACGACAGCCATTCCTGTACACCGCTGAGGCCGGCTCTTTTGGCGAGGTCGCCGAAAAGCGCCAGGTCGAGTACCAGGGGGGCTGCAAGGATCGAGTCGCGACAGAGAAAGTTGATCTTTATCTGCATGGAGTAACCCAGCCAGCCGAAGATGTCGATATTGTCCCAGCTTTCCTTGTTGTCGCCGTGTGGAGGGTAGTAGTTGATGCGGATCTTATGGTAAAGGTCGCTGTAGAGTTCGGGGGACAGCTCCGGCCTCAGGATATCTTCAAGAACGCTGAGCTTGGAAACCTCCTTGGTGCGGAAATTATCCGGTTCGTCAAGCACATAGCCATCGCGGTTACCGAGGATGTTGGTGCTGAACCAGCCCTTTACCCCGAGGGCCCGGGCTTGCAGACCGGGAGCAAGGATGGTCTTCATGAGGGTCTGGCCGGTCTTGAAGTCCTTGCCGCCAATCGGTGTTCTCGTGATGGCTGCAAGCTCGGTGAGGGCAGGGATATCGACGGTCAGGTTGGGAGCGCCATTGAGGAACGGCACGCCCAGCTTCAGCGCCGCATACGCATAGATCATGCTGGGGGCGATGCGCGGATCGTTCTCTTTCAGGCCTTTTTCAAAGGCTGCCAGCGATTCGTGAACGTCGGATACTTCGGTGTACTTCTCGGTACTGCCGCACCATACGATGACGAGACGATCGCAGCCCCTTGTTTCCTGGAAGGCCTGCATGTCTTCCATGAGGGCTTTTGCGAGGGCCATTTTGGTGTCGGCCTGCTTGATATGGGTGCCGTCGAGATTTTTGATATAGGCCTTGTCGAAAACAGCCTTCATCGGCCTGATGGCTTCCAGTTCGCTGCGGAGAGCCAGCAGGGTGCCCGCTTCGAGCACTTTTGCCCGGCTTGCAGCTTCGTATACATTATCTTCATAGACGTCCCATCCGCCGAATACGATGTCATTCAGGCTGGCGAGAGGCGCGAAATCCTTGATCTTCGGATAGTTGTTTCCCGTCTTGCGGTTGAGATGGATGTTTCCCATCTGGGTGAGAGAGCCGATCGGTTGAGCAATGCCTTTCTTGATAGCTTCTACGCCTGCGATTAGGGTTGTTGCCACCGCGCCCATGCCGGGGAGCAACACGCCCAGACGCCCTGTCGCTTCTTTTACTTCCATTGTTGATTGGTTTTTTGCGTGAATCGTGCGCCGGGATGGTTTTGATCCGAAGGTGACCATCCCCGGTGCACGGCTAATGATGGGCCTTCGGCCGGCAGCTGTGAGGCCTGCCGGGCAGAGTTGAATTTGAGTTGAATGGGCAAAATTATCGAAATAATCAATTTTCGAACAAAATTGTTTTTTGGTCGAAAAATTTTGCTAAAATTTTCGAGTTAGCGGATTACCGGGTGTTTATCTATGGCAAGCAGGCAGTTGGGGTCACAAGATAGCGGGGGACGGCCAGCGAAGATAGTTAAAGTCGGCGAACGGTCGGGATTGGAGGGCGAATTGCCGGATTGGCAGGGTAAGCTGCGGCGCTCAGATAGTTAGGACCCGGTCGCGCGCAATGTTCTTCCAACTTCCGGTGACACGGCCGTCTTCGACCGTGACGGCGCGGTCGTAAAGGGCGACGGTGGGACATACATGATAGGGAACCCCATAGAACACATCGCCGACCCGGCACATCGCGGCTGCATCGGTCTCGACGACCAGATGCTCTTCGCTTTGACCGATGGGCTTCAGGTCCGGGCCGTTGAGGAAGAAGACGCGGCGGCTAAGCTCGTTCTCGGCGGCGATGGATTTGTGACCAAGGTCGAGACACAAGCGGGTTCCGCTTCGTTTGGAGATCACCCGGCTGACGACCAGGGCCGCAGGCTGAAAGGGCTGGTCGGGGAAGCCGTCGCCATACCCTTTGTCCCAGTAGACGAAGGTGCCGGGACTGCATTGGACCGGCGCAGACGGAGTCCGCGCCCCATCATCGGCGATCGCGGCGCGTTTCGCATGCACCGGGAATGTCGGTGAACCACCGGCGACAATGGTCATCCGCGCCGCCTTTACACCGGCAATGGCGCCGATGCTCTCTCGCAGCGCTTCGACTTTGGCGAACCCCTCGTCGCATTTGCGGGTGCGTTCGGCAACATCGGCATCGCGGATATGACCGTCATAAGCATGCAGGCCGACCGGTGTGATGCCCTTTGTCTCTGCCGCCAACTGATACAACTGTATCGCCTCGTCGCCGGGCGCGATGCCCGTGCGGTCCATCCCCACGTTGATGTCCAGGTAGACAGGAACATCCAAACCCGCACCCGCGAAGGTTTTTGCCATCGCCGTTGCAGCATCGGGGTTGTCGATCAGGCAGGAGAAGAGTGTGGCGGGATACTTCCGGATGAGTTGCGCAAACCGCTCAGCCTTCGGACCGATAGGCTGGTAAGCAAGCAACACATCCGGAGCTCCTTCGATGGCGAGCATTTCGGCTTCGGCGATAGTCGCACACTTGAAGCGCGTGATGCCCGCGGCCAGCTGCAGGCGCGTGCAATCGGGACTCTTGTGGGTCTTGACATGCGGCCGCAGGCGATCGGCGCTGCCCGTCATCGCAATGGCGGCGCGGATGTTTTCCTTCACCCGCTCGGGGAAGACGACAAGCGCCGGAGTGTCCAGCGTTTCGACGTTTGCAATTCGATACCAGTCCATACCACTAATGTAGCTCAAAAATCACTTCTATCTCAACCGGAATATTACCCGGCAGGGAACCCATGCCGACGGCGCTGCGCACTCCTACCCCATTATCAGGCCCCCAGACCTGGGCGAAGAGTTCACTGCATCCATTGATCACATAAGGATGGCGTTCGAAATCGGGCGTGCAGCCGACCATGCCGAGCGTCTTGATCACGCGCCTGACCTTGTCGAGGCTGCCGAGGTTAGCCCTGACCGTGGCGAGAATCGCGAGGCCCACCTGACGGGCAGCCAGCTTGCCCTGGTCAGCGTCGAGATCCTGGCCAACCCGCCCGACAATGAGGGTCTTGTCGTCACGCAAGGGGCCATGACCGGACACATATAAATATTTACCATCGGTGAGACAGGGTTTGTAGACGCCCATGGGAGCCGGGGCGGGGGGAAGGGATAAGTTGAGGGCCGCGAAATTCTGCTCGGGTGTAGTGCTCATGTTTTTACCTTAGTGGGTGGTTGTATAAAAAACTTGCTGGCGAATGTAGTATATTTAGAGACACTAACGACAACGCTTGTAATCATGAAAAAGACATCCCGCAGAGATTTTCTTTCCCGCACCGCGCTGACGCTGGGTGCGATTGCCGGCCTTCCCGCGTTTAAGGGAATCGCCGGGACCGGACACATCATGGAGGCCGCCCGTATGATGAATATCCCAATTGGCTTTCAGACCTGGGCGGTAAAAGAGAGGATGGCCAAAGACTTTCCCGGAACCTTGAAGACGATGGCGGGTCTTGGCTATAAACTGGCCGAGTTGTGTTCACCGGCGGGCTATGAGACCATCGGGTTCGGCTTCCTGAAGGGAAAGACAGGGCAGGAAATAAAGGCGACGATCAACGACGCGGGACTGGAATGTCCAAGCTGCCACTATGGTTTTGGCGAGTTCGCGCCGGATAAGATCGACAAGACCATCGAGTTCGCCCATGCGCTGGGTCTTAGCCAGATGATCTGCAGCACCTTCTGGCTGCCGAAGACGAGTACGCTGAAGGACTACACCGATCACGCGGAGCAACTGAACAAAGCGGCCGAAAAGATAAAGGCCGCCGGGATGCAAGCCGGCTTCCACAACCACGACTTCGAGTTTGCCACCCTCGACGGAACGCTCATCTACGACGCATTGATGAAGGCCTTCGATGCCTCACTGGTCAGGATGCAGTTCCAGACCGAAGTGATCAACCTGGGCTACAAGGCGGCGACGTACTTTAATAAATATCCCGGCCGGTTCATCTCATCCCATTTAAGCGACTGGACCGCCGACAAGAAAGAAGTACCCGTAGGCCAAGGGGTTATCGACTGGAAGGAGTTCTTTGCCGCGGCGAAGACGGGCGGGGTGAAGAATTTCTTCGTCGAAATGAGCTTCGACACCTTCGAGGACAGCGCGAAATATATCCGCAAATTGTAAAGCCCGTTGCCCGCGATGCCGGCCATACGCCATCCGGCCACCTCAGGAAGGATAGTTGGTTGTGATATGATATCTATCTTCCAACAGCCATAATTTTGCGCCGCCTTTTATGCCGTCCAGGTTGGAAAACCGGTGGATGTTCGGCTCGACGGGCAGTTTGAGCTTGTCCACATTGCCGCCGCCGACATAGAGCCGGTCGTAGTTGAAGACGGTCTTCAACACCTTGAAGACCTTTTCCATTCTTTTGTTCCATTTCTTTTTTCCCGCCTCTTCCAGCGCGGCCGCGCCGATGTAGGCGTCGTAGTCGCGGCCTTTGCTGATGGGATGATGCGCGAGCTCCAGGTGGGGAAGCAGGTAGCCGTCGATGACGACGGCGGTTCCGAAACCGGTACCCAGGGTGACGGCGAGCTCGAACCCCTTTCCGCTGACGACGCCAAGGCCGAGCTGATCGGCATCGTTGACGAGACGAACGGGTGTCCTCAGGGCATCGGCGATCCGCTGTCCCAGGGGTATCTCCTTCCAATGCTCGGTGAACAGGTTCGGGGCGGTGAATACGATCCCGTTACGAACGTAGCCAGGGAAGCCGACGGAGACTTTCTCATAGGGCGGCATATCTTTCGCGATCTGGCGAACGATATCCAAGACGCCGCCGGAGGTCACCTGCGGCGGCGTGACGAATTTCTTGTATTCGGTCTGCTGATGGCCCTGAGGGTCGAGGATAGTGCCTTTGATATGTGAGCCGCCAATGTCGATGGCGAGGATGTTGCCGGTCGCGTCCATTGAATTGTTTTAATAAAGGTACGGGATTGCAACAATTAGGCCGCCTCCCTACCCTATTCGATCCGAAGACTCTCGACGGGATTGGCAAGCGCCGTCTTGATCGTTTGAAAGCTGAGGGTCGCAAGAGCAACCAGCAGCAGCCCCACGCCGCCGGCGACGAAGACCCAGGCGCTCATCGGGGTCCGGTAAGCGAAGTTGCTCAGCCAACGGTCGGCTGCCCACCAGGCGACGGGGATCGCGATAGCGGAGGCCAGCAGAACGAGCCGGAGGAACTCGGCCGACAAAATGGCGATGACATTGGCGACAGTGGCGCCGAGGACCTTGCGGATGCCGATCTCTTTGGTGCGGGAGTTGGTAGTATAGACGACAAGTCCTAACAGGCCCAGGCAGCTGATGCCGATAGTGAGGCCGGTGGCCCAATAGAGCAAATGGATGATATCCTGCTCGGCTTTGTACCATTGGGCAATCTTGCGATCGACGAAGGAATATTCCAGGTCGCCGTCGGGATAGACCTCGTGAAAGGCTTTTTGAAGCCGGTCGATGACGCCGGGCGCTACGGCGAGCGAAGCGAGCCGGATATGAAAAATGTCCCCTGCGCGATTGGTCATCTCCAGTGGCTGGATGGCTTCATGCATGGATTCCTCATGGAAGTCTGCCATGACGCCTACGATGGGCATGTCCTTCTTCCCATAAAAGGTCAACCGCTGGCCCAGGGCATCCGCAGGTTTATTGAACCCGAGGATCCGCGCATAGGTGTTGTTGATGAGAACTTCGGTGGCCGTGTCGCTGTTGCGAAGATTGCGGCCGGCAAGCAGCCGGATGTCATAGAGACGCAGGTAGGTGCTGTCGCCCCAGCGGGTCAATACATCCGCCTTGATATCCGGCCGGGCCTTGAAACTGACCCCGCCGACCGCGCCGCCGTCGCCACCCGGGCTAAAGAACCCCCGGCTGGCCATTGCTACACCGGGAATAGCCTTAACCAGCTCGAACAAGTGCTTTTTATGGGTGGCCACCGAATCCCAGGGGGTATTGAACGTAAGGATGGCCGTACGACGAAAGCCGAGGTCCTGGTTGAGGCCGTAATAGATCTGCTTGCCGACCAGCAGCGTGGCAATGACGAAGAACTGGGCTATAACGAACTGTCCTACGGTGAGGATTCGGCGAAGACGGGCGCCGCTGGTGTTGCTGGCAGGACAGTAATGCTGATCCTTCAGGACCCTTACCGGGTTGAAACCCGATAGCAGGAAGGCAGGGTAAGCGCCTGACAAAACGGTCAGAACAGGGACCAGTAAGGCGAGAAAGAGCAGGCTGCCGGGATGGCGCAACCAATCGGCATGGAGATCGGGAGGAATAAAGCCGGAGAAGGCTTCGATCAGCACGGGCGTGAGGGCCATCGAAAGGGCGGTAGCAACCAGGACGAGGAAGAAGGTTTCGCCAAGGAACAGCCGGATGAGCTGCCCACGCGAGCCGCCCATGGTCTTCCGGACGCCGATCTCTTTTGCGCGGCGCGTAGCCTGGGCAGTGGACAAATTGATAAAATTGATGGTGGCCAGCAGCAACAGGAAGGCGGCGATCGCCAGAAGACCGTACAGCGCCGATTTGGAAGCGACGCGACGACCCGGACTGTGGTAGATCGGGTCGAAATGAATATCGGCCAGGGCAAGCAGCTTGAGATGCCAGCCGTCCTTGCTTTTGGCGCTGGAGGGATTGTATTTTCGGTACAGCGCGTCGAGCTGGGCTTCGGCGCGGGCCCGGGTGACGCCGGGAGCCAGTTTCACGTAGAGGTGGTTATAGCCCATCCAGTCATCCCATTTGTTCATCATGAATTCATGCTGTAACCAGGTTTTTGCAATAGTCGCATGGGAGATGAATTCGGCGGCGCCAAGATCCGTATGCTCGTCTTCGTCCTTTACGACCCCCGATACGGTCACGAGCATCTTGTCGTAGCTGAGCTGTCTGCCGACGACATCCGCCGGCGTTTCATTGGGGAAATAGAGCCGGGCCCGGCTTTCGGTCAGGACGACCCGGAAAGGATCGCTCATCGAGGCCTGCGGCGAGCCGGCCAGCCATCGATGCGGGACGAGCGTGAAATATTCGGGGGTGGTATAGACGATGTTGGTTTGCTTTTTGAATTCCGTGGGCTTATTGCCGCCAACGATGACTTTGGCCGTGCCGTCCACCTGGTACGTGAAATAAGGTACTGCGAGTTCAAGACCGGTGAGTTCGTTTTGGACGGCTTCACCCAACGGACCCGGGACGGCGCCCGCATGGGCGGCGTTGCCGTTGAAAGAGCCTTCCTGTACAACCTCGAAGATGCGGTCGCGGTTGGGTTCGAATCGATCGAAGGAAAGTTCATAGTCGGCGACCCAGAAGATAACCAGGGCGGCGCTGATGCCGATGGAAAGACCGAGGATGTTGATGACGCTAAAGAGCCGGCTGCTGCGGAAAGCGCGGGCGGCGTTACGGAAATAGGTTGTTAGCATATAGTTGGCGTTGGACCTTGTGGACACCCAAGAAGGTGCCGGAAATCACCCGGATTGTCTTTCAAGCCATTACAGGTTGGCCACCGGTCGCCGTTGTTCGGTTTTGATACGATCGGTGTGCGATCTATACCTGAGAATAGGGTGCTGGCGTAAGGAACGTGCGGGTGATCTTCGAGATCAGGCGGGCGTCGGAGTATTCGGGCCTTTTGCTGACGGTCTTCCAGTCGGGATCGCTGCCGAAAGCTTTCCACCGCGCGTCATGATCGGCCATATCGTCGAAGGTGAGCATATAGGTGAGGTTGGGGCGATATTGCCCGATGAGGGTCTCGCCGAAGAAGACGGGGCGGGCGCCGACCTTTTTGAAGATGTCGATCTCCCCGGCGTCATTGAACATCTCGATCTTTTTCCGGCCCGCGGCCTCGGTGGGGCTCTCGTAGCGGCGAAGCTCGAAGAGCCGGGGTTTCTTCTCCGGGACTTCCATCACGGGCATATGGGCGAATGCCTTTAGGAGACCGCTTTCGATGCGCTGGTAAGCCGGCGCCGCGGCCGGGGCATCGAGGTAGGGGGCGGCAGCCGCGATATACGCGCTATCGCGCGTCAATTTCCCATTTATACCGGCAAAGTCCCCGATGGATCCAAACGGGATCAGCAGAATCATTTTTGGAACACCCGATTCAGGCTGCGACTCGCTAAAAACGCCAATATTGGCCAAGCCGGCGCGGTTGAGGGCCGGGAGATAGGCATGCTCGAGATAGCCGGAAGTGAGGTCCCGCTGCGCAGTATCGGCGAAGGTATAGGTCCGGAGTTCGTACCACTGCTGTTTGGGGGTGCGGGATTCGTCCATGAGGTTGTTTTTTAGCGGGAGAGCGGCGCCGGTGACGAGGGCGGAGCGGACAAAATTGCGTCTGTTCATGGTTATTTTTTGAGCGTGTTACTGAGAACTTTTAACGATCCATCGACAGGTTCGGCGATGTTCAGGCCCAGGATATGGGCGATCAGCGGATAGACATTGACGTTCTCGAAGGGAGCAAGGGTCATCCCCTTTTTGAAAGCAGGACCCCAGGCGTAGAAGGTGGCGCCCATGTCGGGGACCGCATTGTCATAGCCGTGTTCGCCGGCGATCATCCGCATACCCTTGGTGTGAAAGATGAGGGGATAATGGGCGACGAGGATAATGTCGCCGATGCGATGATAGCGATCGTCCTTGTCGGTGTAATGCCAGCGCGACGGGGTTTCTGAAGGGAGATAGACATAATAGTCCGTGGCGATGGCCTTTAGGGCCGCATACGTGGGGGCGATGTCCTGCTTTTCCTTTGCATAGAGATGGACCATGGTGCCGCCCACGGAGATGATAAACTTGTTGGTGTCGATAACATCCGGGAGGGGAATCCCATGCGTCGTATCGACCTGCGCCATGCCGTGGTCGGATACGAAGACATAGTTGACGGGCAGATGGAGGGAGTCGACTATCCGGGTCATGCGAAAGATCGCATCATCCACCTCGTGAACGGCTTCTTCCGCCTGATGCGACTCAGGTCCATACAAATGCTCGGCGTGATCCACCCAGGAGAGATAGAACGTGATGAGATGCGGCCGCCGCGCCTCCGGCAGGGTAAGCCAGTCCTTTATGGCCTTGAGGCGGGTGTCGAGGGATATCTTGTCGTTGAACCGGTAGTAATACGTCGGCCGGACTCCATCGATCGCGGTTTCGGAGCCTACCCAGAAAAAGGAGGCCGTGAGCATCTTCTGTTGCTCGGCAAGGACCCAGATGGGGGTTCCTCCATAGAAATCGGGATCCTCGACGGCGGCCCTGTCGCGGATAGTATACCCCCTACCCTTCTTCACATCGAAGAAATTATTGTCGACGAGACCATGGTGCGAGGGGTAGAGGCCGGTAGCCAGGCTATAGTGGTTCGGAAAGGTAACGGAGGGGAACGAGGGGGTCATCGACGTGGCGCGGACACCCTGCGCGCGCAGGGCGAGCAGGTGGGTGGCCTTGTATTTGTCGGCGAGGTCGTAGCGGAAACCATCGGCTGAAATAAAGATGACATACGGCTTTTGCTCCTGCTCCCTGCTGTTGGACCGGCCGGGGATCACCTTTTGCGTGCTATCGGCGATCTGGGCGGAGAGGGCCGCCGGGCTGAGGGCCAGGGCGAGGAGCAAATAAAAACGCATATGAATTTGTTTGCGTCAAACATACCGATAAATTTGTTTGAAAAATCAGTCGATATGTTTGCTTATAATATTATAAAACAAGGTTGGGTTCTCCTCCTTTTTGTCGCCCTGCACGCCGCTGCCCAGATCGATCCGCTGCCCCGTAGCACGCCGGAGAAAGAAGGGGTGCCTGCGCAGGCGATCATGGACTTTGTACAGGCGGCCGGTAAGAGCAAGAACGAGCTCCATAGCTTCATGATCGTCCGGCATGGTAAGGTCATCGCCGAGGGATGGTGGAATCCCTACGCGCCCAACCTGAAGCATACGCTGTATTCGACAAGCAAGAGCTTTACCGCGGCGGCGGTGGGCTTTGCATTGACCGAGAAAAAATTGAAGCTGACCGATAAGGTGGTCTCCTTCTTCCCCCCCGAAGAGCTGCCCAGCCCCGTTCCCCCGTACCTGGCAGAGCTGACCGTCAAGGATGCGCTGATCATGTCCGACGGGATGGACCCCGACCCAACCGGTACGGTGGACCAATCGCCGGATTGGGCCAGGGCCTTCCTGGCGACGCCGATCGTGAACAAGCCGGGGACGAAATTCCTCTACAACTCGGCGGGGACCTATATGCTCTCGGCCATCGTTCAAAAAGTGACGGGGGAGAAAGTCATCGATTACCTGCGGCCGCGGCTGTTCGATCCGCTGGGGATCACCGGCGAGGATTGGGAGACGAGCCCGCAAGGCGTGAACACCGGCGGCTGGGGGCTTCGGCTGAAGACCGAAGACATGGCGAAGTTCGGGCAATTGTATCTGCAGGGCGGCAAGTGGAAGGGCAAAACGATTCTCCCCAGGGATTGGGTGAAAGAGGCGACGACGGCGAAGATCCTCCAAAACCCGGCCATCTCCGCACCAACCGATAACGATGGAGACTGGGTGCAGGGATATTGCTACCAGATGTGGCGTTGCCGGCACAATGGCGTGCGGGCCGATGGGGCGTTTGGGCAGTTCATTATCATGCTGCCGGACCAGGATGCCGTCGTGGCCATACAGGCGGAGACGCCGGATATGCAGGACGAGATCAACCTGGTCTGGAAATACCTGCTGCCGCCGATGGTCAACTGGTCGCTGGACGCCAACGCGGATGCCGACGCGAAGCTGAAGACGATGCTTTCAGGGTTGGCGCTGCCGCCGGTGAAGGCGAATGCGACGGGGGCCGATTTCAACATTAACGGTAAGACTTACACGCTCGAATCGAACGACAAGAAGATGACCTCGATCGGCTTCCGGCTGAATGACGACAACTCCTGGCAGGTGGCGATCAAGGACGCCAGGGGGGAATATTCCTTCCCCTTCGGCGACGGCAAGTGGCTGCGGACCTCAACCACGCGGCTGGGGCCGAACCTGACGGATCATGCCCAAAATCATTTCGCGGGGATGCCGGCGGTGATGACGGCAGGGAGCTACCACTGGAAGGACGAGAATACGCTGGAGCTGGTGTTACGGTATATCGAGAGCCCGCATACGGAGACCATGACCTGTCATTTCGATGGGAACACCGTGACGATGGATGATGAGGCGAGCTTTGATTATGGGAAGAAGAAAATGACGATCAAGGGAACGGTTAAATAAGACCTGGCTTACCGAGGCGTATTTAGCCTCTGTGTTAGTTCTTTAGGAAGACCAACCTTTTTCAACAGCTTTTTGGCGGCATTAGCCTTCTTCTCAAAATATTCATTCCCCTCAAAGGAGGGCAAAGAAGGGTCAACAGTAACCAAAGGTTTGGTACCGATTCCTTTTGAGATTGCCTTTTTTTCTTTACGTGCCATCCACTACAAAGATAATCAAATTCCACCCTATGCTGCTATTTTCCATTCAAATCGCTTAAATTATTGAATACCAATAACGAAAGAGGCGCTTTTTCGGCGCCCTAAGAATGCATCGTAATTAACTCCTTTTTTGAATGGTTCCCATTGGTCTTCTTTGAGGCCAAAAACCTCGAATATTGGTAAAATCCTCTCCCAATGCTTATTAATATTCATTTGATAGAGTCTGGTACGGGCTCTGTTAGTACCCTGTATGAAAATCGCAGCATCCAAAAACAGGTTTGTGAAATCATAAATGATACTGCCTAACGTCCCCATGACAACGTCAGTATCCTGATTATTACTTATGCTGGTATCGGAAATATCATTTGTCATTGGATTAAGATCTCCAAAACCAAAATTGAAAATGCTCTGTCCTATTTTCGTAAACTTTGCGATTTTCCGGATAGGTCCGCTGGGTCCGTTACTAATGAAAGAATAGACTCTTAGTGTCTTATCAGAGGTATAACTATATTTTTCCAGCCCGAACATAAAGCACTAAAGATACTGATAAGAAAAGACGAGTTGAAGATTGAACTATGAAAATGGTACAAGCCAAGTATCAAAACCGAACATTTTTCTTTTGGAGTAAAATGGTTATAATTGGCTTACAACGACATACAAATTTGGCATTTTGTTCGCGGGGAATCGAGCATGCTAAAGAACTACCTCGTCGTCGCCTTTCGCCATCTCTGGCGGAACCGCGCCTTTTCCTTCATCAACATTCTCGGGCTGGCGGTGGGACTGACCGCCTTTTTCCTGATCTTTTCCTGGGTAAACCTCGAGACCAGCTATGATAATTTCCATAGCAAGGCGGACCGCATCTACCGGATCACGTCGACGACGCGCACGCCGGCGACCGTAGATTCACAGGCGATGACCTTCACTCCCATCGGGCCGAATCTGAAAAAGGAATATCCCGAAGTGGAGGAGGCGGTGCGTTTGAGCACCGACTGGATCCTCGTCCGAAAAGGCGAGAAGCATTTTATTGAACGTAAGACGGTGCTGGCGGATTCGGGGTTCTTTAAGGTCTTCGATTTCCCGCTGATCGCGGGCAATCGCAATACGGCCCTGACGGCGTCAGGGAGTGTGGTATTGACCGAGTCGGCGGCGCGAAAATATTTCAACAACACCGACGCCATGGGCAAAGAGCTGCTGGTCGGCGGCGGCGGGACTCCGATGACCGTCACGGGGGTGATGAAGGATATCCCGGAAAACTCACAGATCAAGGCCGATCTTTTCGTGTCCCTGTCTTCCTACCGCGCACTCTATGGCCGGCCGATACCCGACAGCGAATGGACCAACCACGCCTACTATACGTATCTGTTGTTCCGGCCGCATACCGACGTCGCGGCATTCGAGCGGAAACTGCCGGATTTCCTCGAACGGCATACCGGCGAGCAGGCGAGGCAACTGCAGATGTCCGACGTATTGCACCTGGAGCGGCTTCGGGATGTCTATCTGCGATCCAAACTGGACGGATTTGTAACGGGCAGCATCCGGAATGTCTGGATCTTCTCGACGGTCGGCATTTTTATCCTGTTGATCGCTTGCATCAATTTTGTCAACCTTACAACGGCCCGCAGCACCGAGCGGGCCAGGGAAGTGGGGGTAAGAAAGGTGATCGGCGCCGGCCGCCTGCAACTGGCGCGTCAATTCGTCGGCGAGTCGGTGCTCATCTGTCTGCTGGCGTTTGCGGTGTCGCTGTTACTGGCGGGCGTTGCGTTGCCGGCGTTCAACACCCTGGCGGGAAAGGTGGTGAGCACGGCCGTCTTCATGCATCCCCGGGATATTGCGCTGTTGTTTGTGCTTTCGCTGGCGATCGGGATCCTGGCAGGTATCTATCCTTCGCTGGTGCTGTCGGCATTCCGGCCGGTGACCGTACTGAAGGGCCGCTTTGCCACGGGCACAAAGGGAATGCTGCTACGGAGGGGTTTGGTGGTGTTCCAGTTCTTTATCTCGACCGTGCTGATCATCGGGACGATCGTCGTCTACAGACAGGTAAGATATATGGAGACACGGGACCTTGGTTTTGCCAAAGACCAGGAGATAGAGATCGATACGAATTTCGACCCCAATGCCAATGCCTTCAAAGCTTCGCTGGCGGGTATCCCCGGCGTGCTTTCAACTTGTATCGCCAGCGGAGCCCCCGGCAACAACGGCGTCACATCGGCGTATACGAAGCTGGAGAACCGGCAGGGCAAGATGCAGGAACTGAATATCGATATGTACCTGGTGGACTTCGATTTTATGCGGCAGTATGGTTTGAAAGTGCTGGCGGGACGGGCATTCTCGCCGGCGTACGCCAGCGATACGGGCGCCGCGATGGTGATGAACGAGAGCGCCGTGCGGATGCTCGGCTACCGGAGTCCGCAGGAAGCGGTCGGCCGCGATTTCGATCAGTGGGGGCGCAAGGGGAAGATCATCGGGGTGGTGAGGGATTTCAACTATAAATCGCTGCGGGAAAGTATTTCGCCGTTGGTGATGCGGGTGGAGACCTGGGCCTGGCTGAATGTGTCGGTGAAGGTTTCTGCGGCAAACCTGCCGGCGACGATTGCGGCGATCGAACGGAACTGGAACCGCCTGATCCCTACCCGGCCATTCGAATACATCTTTTTAGATGAAGCTTTTAAAAAGAAGTATGCGGCAGAGGCGGGGTTCGGCCGATTGTTCTTTTATTTCGCGGCGCTGGCGATCTTTATCTCCTGCCTGGGAGTGCTGGGACTCGCGTCCTACAGCACGATCCAGCGCCGGAAGGAGATTGGGGTGCGAAAGGTGCTGGGAGCCTCGGTGGCGTCGGTCGTGACCTTATTGTCAAAAGATTTCCTGCGGCTGGTGGGATTGGCGTTGCTGATCGCTTCGCCGATCGGCTGGTGGGTGATGAACCGATGGTTGAGCGATTTTGCGTACCGCGCGCCTATCTCGTGGTGGGTGTTTGGGGTGACGGCGGGGCTGTCGCTGGTCATCGTCTTCGTAACCATCGGGGTGCAGGCCGTTCGGGCGGCGTTGGAGAATCCAACGCGGGCGTTGAGAAGTGAATAAAATATTGCGGCCCCGGGCCAATTTCTTTGGTGCACCGGGGCCGCTGAATAGTAGGCCGTTATTTTAGTGGCGATCGCCGTTGTGGCGGCCATTGTCATGGTGACGCCATTCTTCATTCGCCTCATGCTGATCATGCCAGTGTTCGGCGTAGCGGTTGTCGTGACTGCCGCGGATGAACTCCTGGCGGTCCCGTTCGCCGCGGAAGTGGTCATACATCCTGCGGTGTTCCTCGAAGTGCATATACGGTTGCGGATCGTTGATGACTACCTTATGGCTGTGATACAGATCGAAGTCGCGGTAGCGGGCAGGCAGGTCGCGGGAAAAGATCCAGCGGCCTTCACGCTGATAGACGAACTGATGATCGGGGACATAGTAATACGCCTGGATGTCGGGAATATAATAGTATTCGACGTGATCGTAACCCGTGGGACCCCAGGAAGGCTGAATGCCGATATTGACGGAAAAATGGATCTGGGCCTGGGCGGGATTGGCAAGCGCGATACCGCAAAAGACGGCGCCCGCCAAAAGGAGCTTTTTCATACGTTTGAGATTTAAGTGTGGGATTTAAGCCAAAGATAGTGCCAAAAATCATGTAGTGGAAGATTCTTCCTGCGGCCGGTCCTGGACGACCGTGAGGTCGGCGAGGTCGACGGTGATAGGGATCAGCCCCACCTGGACAACGGCTTTTTTGCCGCGGATCTCGCGGACAGTGCCGACCTGGTGGTTCTTCTTCATCATGACCTTATTGCCCAACCCGACGCTGCCGCCCACCTCGGTGTATTTGGCGTCGAATTTCTTCCGGACCTTCTCGTTCACCTGCTTTTCCTTCTGTTTGAACAGCAACGCCTGCATCTGCTTGATCACCTCGTTCTTGTCCTCCGCCTTGCGCCAGTCGAAGACGATCTGGCGAAGCTTGCGTTCCATCTCTTTGAGATAAGCGATGCGTTCCTCGGTGATACGGTTCTGATGTTTCAGCAGCTCGACCTGCTGGTCATGCCGTTCGCGATGGATCAGCGCCTCCATTTCCTTCTTGAGCTTCTCATTCTCCTTCATCAGACGATTCAGGTCCTTCTCTTTCTTCTCCAACGCGGCGAGGTCCTGCTCGGTGGCGTTGAGCAGCTTGTCGAGACGGAAATGATCCTCGTCGACGAGGGTGCGGGCGCGCTGGATGAGCCGCGGCTCGAGACCGATGCGTTCGGCGATAGAGAAGGTATAGCTGCTGCCGGGCTTACCGATGGCCAGCTTATAGAGCGGCAGGAGGTTTTGTTCGTCGAAGGCCATGGCGCCGTTGATGATGCCGGGCGTCTTACCGGCCATGACCTTGAGGTTGAGATAGTGGGTGGTGACGATTCCAAAGGAATGCTTGCGGACCAGCTCCTCGAGGATGACTTCCGCAAAGGCGCCGCCGAGATTGGGGTCGCTGCCGCTGCCCAATTCGTCAATAAAAAAGAGGGTCCGCCCGTTGGCATTCTCCATGAAATATTTCATGTTCTTCAGGTGGCTGCTGTACGTGCTGAGTTCGAACTCGAGGCTTTGGGTATCCCCGATATGGATCATCAGCTGTTTGAAGATACCCATCTCGCTGTCCGGATGAACGGGAACGAGGAGCCCGCTTTGCAGCATCAGCTGCAGCAGGCCGACGGTCTTCAGCGTTACGGTCTTCCCGCCGGCATTGGGGCCGGAGATGACGAGGAGCCGCTCCTTTTCGTTAAGCGTGATATGGGTGGGGATGGTCGGTTTGTTCTGCTTGCGATTGTACAACAGCAGGAGGGGGTGAAAGGCTTGTTTCAGCCCTACGTGCGACCTGTCCAGCAGTTGGGGGAAATTGCCGTTCATATCGCCGGCGAGGCGGGCCTTGGCGCGGATGAAATCGAATTCGCCGAGGATATCGTGCCAGACCTGTAACAGGGGAGCATAACCGGAGAGCCGCGCAGTGAGATCGCGCAGGATACGGTTGACCTCCTTGCTCTCGGAGTGCTCGAGGGAGAAGACCTCGTTGTTCAGCTCGATGGTTTCTTCAGGCTCGACGAAGGAGGTGCGGCGCGTGTCGCTCTCGCCATGGAGGATGCCCTTGACCTGGCGTTTGTGCTCGGCGAAGATGGCCACGACGCGGCGGCCATTGAGGAACGACTCTTCGATGTCGGCGACATAGCCGGCCTTGCCGAGTTTGGCGAGGATGCGGTCGAATACGCGGCGCAGTTCGTTGCGTTTGCGGTACAGGCTCAGACGAATCTCCGCGAGTTCGGGGGAGGCGTTATCCCGGACGGTGCCGCTTTCGTCTATTATTTCGTCGATAGCCTTTACGATGGCCTTTTCATAATGCGTGTGCTCGATGACCCTGGCCAGTGACGGGTAGGCGATCCGGCGTTCGGCGTCGAACCAGCGGAAGATGGAGTCCATTCCTTCGGCCAGGCGGCGGATGAGCAGGAATTGTTCGCCGCCGAGGATGGCGCCGGGGATGCCGAGGAGCTTCAGCTCGCGGGCCAGGTTAAGGGTGTTGTCGTTGGGAAAGTACTGGCCGTTTTGCAGGAGAAGCTTGAACTCATGGGACTGGCGGAGTTCGAGCTCGATGAATTCACGACGGGTATGGATACGGAGCTCCTGGGCCTTTGCACGGGCATATTCAGTGTTGCAATGCTCCGTCAAAAGGTCTCGTACCTTGTTGAATTCCAACTGTACCAGGGCTGAATCGGGAAATATCTTCATGTCTCGATGGACCGGCCGCAGTAACAGCCTGCCGGGATCATTTTTGAACGGCAAAGGTACGGCAAAACAGGGAGGTGTGAAAATACCCACTTTGTGCTATTGCCCGGTGCGGTTCAATGCCATAGGTTTGTGGCATTCCACCAATGCCCTGCCCTACCTGAATTTGCCGGTTCGTATCATCCGCTCCTTGGTCATCAACAATCCTGTTTATATGCAAAAGGGAATTTATTATTTCTTTGTGGCCCTTGTATTTACCGTGGCCGCCTGTTCGAAGACGGGACCGGCCGGTCCCCAGGGATCTACCGGGGCGACGGGCGCAACGGGGCCGCAGGGACCCGGGGGGCCACAGGGTCCCCAGGGCAATGCCAACGTGTTTACGGACACGTTCAGCCTGGCGAACGCCGATTGGCTGTGGAACTCGGGGTACACCTATTCCAACAGCAATAACGGAACCGTTACCTACTTCACGCGGTATCACGACGTCAACTTTAGCAAGATCACCCAGGGGATGCTCGATTCCGGGATGGTGATGGTCTATGTCGCGCCGAACGCGAACGATCAAAATCAATGGTCGCCCCTCCCCTACAGCTTCCTCTCCTTCGGAAGCGCTTTTTATTACAACTATGTGTACGAGACCATGCCCGGCAAGGTGCGGCTGCATTTCTTCTATTCGCAAAACGGCTCCGGGGCTGCGCCCACGACGCTGAGTTCCGATGTGATCCCGACGCACAAGTACAAGATAGTGGCCGTCAGCGGAGCGATAAGTACGGCCATGAAACGCGACAAGGTCGACGCCGGCGATTATAACCAGGTGATGAAATATCTTGGACTGTAACCTCAGCCTCCCAACCCGGCGACGAACTTGTCCACAGTGAGCACTTCCGCCTGGCGGGGAAACACCTTATTCAACAGCACCGCATGAACTTCCGGATCGCGGTCGGCGCAGGCGTCGGCAAGGACGGAAAGACGGTAGTCCTTGTCGGCAGCCTCGCGGACGGTCGACAATACAACGCCACTCGTGGCAATACCGGTAAGAACAAGGTGATCGACGTGGTGGCCGCGGAGGATGACCTCGAGGTCGCTGCCGGCGAAGGCGCTGACACGGCGTTTGGTGATGACGATGTCATCGGGTTGGGGGTCGACGGAAGGGTCGACGGTGGGATTCTCGAGCCCGGCCACGCCGCTTCCCCTGAGCGCGACAAAGGAGATATTGCTTGTATGCGCGGTAAGCTCGGGAAAGCCCTTGCGGAATCCGACGACGACGAAGAGCACGAGGATATCGTTCCTGCGGGCGGCGGCGATGGCCTTCTTCAGGGTAGCGGAGAGCCCGGCCGCAGCATCGCCCATCATCGCCATCGTAGCCGGCTGGATGTCCATGATCAAAAGTGCGGTTCTTAAAGCCTTGCTGTTCTTTTCCATGATGTATCGGTATTGATTGACTTGACAGTGGCGGTGTTAGCGGCGGACCGCGATTTGGCGGCCGTAAGGTATTTCCAGAAAACGGCTACGACAACGAGGGCGATACAGCCTTCGGCGAAGACCGTATTGGGAGCGCCCGCATATTGGGACACGGCGCCCACGAGCAGGCTGCCGACCGGCATCATCCCGAAATAGGACATCGCGAAGTAGCTGATGACACGGCCGCGCATTTCCGGCGCGACGGTCGTCTGGATGATCGTGTTGGTGATCGTCGTCTGGGCCATCATCCCGAAGCCGGAGACGACGGCAAAGACCATCGCCAGCGGAAACCATCGCGTATAGGCGAAACAGAGGAGGCCGATGCCGAAGATGATGGTATTGGTGCGCAGGATCTTTTTCCGGCTCGCCTCCGTGCTTTTCGTCCGGGTGGCCAGGTAGAGGGCGCCGGTGATGGCTCCCAGGCCGATGAAGCTGTCGATGACGCCGAAAGTGGCGGCATTGCCATGGAAGATATCCTTTGCATAGATCGGCAGGACGGTAGCAAAGGGGATGACAAAGAGACTCATGGTCGCGAGCAGGAGGATGACGCTGGCGACGGAAGGGGTGTTCCGAAGATACCGGAACCCTTCTTTCAGATCGCCAAAGGCATTCCTGGTGCGGGCCCCGCGTTGATACGCCGGCAGTCGCATCCGAAGGAGGGAGATGATGACGGCGACAAAGCTGGCGGCATTGAGCGCGAAGCACAGGCCGTAGCCGAATTTATGCAGGATAAAACCGGCGATGGCCGGCCCGATGAGCCGGGCCAGGTTCACCATCGAGGAGTTGAGGGCAAGGGCATTGGGAAGATTCTCCTTGTCGTCCACCATATCATAGACCATGGCCTGGCGGGCCGGAACGTCGAAGGCGTTGATCATGCCGAGGACGACGCCGAACCCGAGTATCGTCCAGACGTTGTACCAGCCGGCGAAGATGAGACCCGCGAAAAGCAATGATTGAACGCCCGATGCGATCTGTGTGACCAGCAGGACACGGAAGCGATGGTAGCGATCGGATACCACCCCGCCGGCGGCCGACAGGAGGAAGGACGGGAATTGGGTGCAAAAAAGGGAAAGTCCGAGCATGAAGCTGGAATGGGTCAGGGTATAGACGACCCAGCTGACTGCCGTACGCTGCATCCACGTGCCGATCAGCGAGACGGATTGGCCATAGAAGTAGAGCCGGTAGTTGCGGCTCCTCATGGCGCGGAAAACAGGGAACTTCAACATGATCTATTCGTCAATGAGTTTGTCAATAATTTTTAAGGCTTCGGCAAGGGTGGCTTTTTCCTGCGGATTCGTCCTTTGCTGCAAGGCGCCGGCCAGCCATTCCTGCTTATCCCTTCGCAACTGCTCCACATATTCACGCCCGGCCGTGGTCAGGGAGAGCAGCACCTTGCGTTTGTCTTCATCGGAAGGGTTCCGGTGGATATAGTTCAGTTCGGCGAGATGGTTGATCACCTGTGACATGGATTGGGTGGTGACCTTTTCTGTCCGGGCGATGTCCGAGGGCGCAAGCCGGTTGTCGGGGTATAGCAGGCCGAGAGTCGCCCGTTCGGTGAGAGAGAGTTGGGCGTCGTTGCGTGTCTCACGCCGGAGAAGCTTGATCAGCCGGCTTACTGTCGTGCGGAGTCCGGCCGCCAGTTCGGCGTCCAGTGGAGTTGGATTCATAATGCGAAAGTAAACTTATTAATTTACTTAACAAAGTAGCTTAACAATATTTTAATGTCCCAAGGTGGTATATTGCACAACCATGAACAGGACTGAAAATACCCCCGCAGGGGCAAAAACGGAGATCGCGACCTTTGGCACCGGTTGCTTTTGGTGTACGGAGGCGGTCTTCCAGGAATTAAAAGGCGTGATCCGGGTAATCTCGGGCTATATGGGTGGAACGGTGGCCAACCCCACCTATGAAGAGGTCTGCGCGGGAACGACGGGACATGCTGAATGTCTCCAGGTGGTGTACGATCCTTCGGTGATCACGTTTGACCAACTGCTGGAAGTGTTTTGGGAGTCGCATGATCCGACGCAGCTGAACCGCCAGGGAAATGACGTCGGCACACAATACCGCAGCGCCATCTTCTACCATACGGAGGAACAACGCCGGAAGGCGGAGGATTACAAGGCGAAGCTGAACAAGGAAGGGGCATACCCCCAACCGATCGTGACGGAGATCACCGCGGCGAGCACCTTCTATCCCGCCGAGGATTATCATCAGAATTATTACAACGAGCACGGCTCCCAACCGTACTGCTACCTCGTGATCCGGCCAAAGGTCGAGAAATTCGAGAAGGTGTTTAAGGATAAATTGAAGAAGAACGATACCACACCCCGCTAAAAGCGGGGCTTTTTTTATATTTAGGGATGTTTAAGAACCACCTTATCGTCGCCTTCCGCGCCCTCCTCCGCGACCGGACGCACTCCTTTATCCACATCACGGGTCTGGCCATCGGGATGGCGATTGCAATGCTGATCGGGCTTTGGATCCGGGACGAGCTGAGCTACGAAAAAGAGAATCCGCATTACCAACATATTGCCCGGGTTATGCAGAACCAGACGACGAATGGGGTCGTCTCGGCGAATCGCAGTATGCCGCTACCCCTCGCGAGCGAACTGCGAACTACCTACGGCAGCAACTTTACCCGCGTGGTAGCGGGATGGTGGACGCAGGAGTATGTGCTGGCTTCGGGTGAGAAGAAGTTGCGGCAGAAAGGGCGATTTATGGAGCCGGGCGCGGCAGAGGTGATGGGACTGAGGTTTATTAAAGGCAATGGAGGATTGGATGACCCAAATTCGATCCTGCTATCGGAGTCGGCGGCAAAAGCGATGTTCGGGGATACCGACCCCGTCGGAAAGACGATGTCCATCGACGTGAATATGGTCGTCCGCGTAAAGGGTGTCTATGCCGATGTACCCCATCATTCCTATTTCAACGATGTGCTGTTCGTCGCGCCTTTTGCGCTGTTTGCCAACGCCAATCCCTGGATAAAAGAGGTCCGGAACAACTGGACGTATGATTTCGTGGAACTGTTCGTACTGCTGCGGGATGGAGTCGATGTGGACCGGCTATCGGCAAGCCTGCGCAACAGCACGCTCGATAAAATGAAGGACAACCCGCTGGGGGCGGCCTATCACCCGCAGGTCTTTCTGCACCCGATGTCGCGATGGCATCTGTACAGCGGCTTCGGCAACGGCGTTACCGCAGGCGGCAATACCCATACCACCCGCGGCAATATCGAATTCGTCTGGCTGTTCGGCACCATCGGGTTCTTTGTCCTGCTGCTGGCCTGTATCAATTTCATGAACCTGGCGACGGCGCGCAGCGAGCGCCGGGCGCGGGAGGTGGGGATCCGGAAGGCGATCGGCGGGATGCGGGGACAACTGATGGTGCAATTCTATTGTGAATCGCTGGCCATGGCGCTTGCGGCGTTTGTTGTCGCCTCGATACTGGTCATGGCCGCCCTACCCTTCTTCAATGCCCTTGCGGACAAGCGGATCACGATTGGCTGGAGCACGCCGTTAGTATGGGCCTCCGGCCTCGGCTTCACCCTGTTCACAGCGCTGCTGGCGGGCAGCTACCCGGCCATTTATCTGTCCTCGTTCCGGCCGGTGGCCGTACTGAAAGGCGCGTTCAAGGCCGGCCGGTGGGCGGGAGCGCCGCGCCGGGTGCTCGTGTCGCTGCAATTCACGGTCTCGGTGATGCTCATCATCGGCACCCTGGTGGTCCATCGCCAGATCCAGTTTGCAAAAGACCGCCCGGTAGGCTACGACCAGGGCGGGTTACTATCCATGTCGATCCAGACGCCGGGATTTGCCGGTCATGCCGAAACGGTCCGGCAGGAGTTGCTGCAGACGGGCGTCGTGGCAGAGACGGCGTTCGCGTCCAGCTCGACCTCGGTGATCTGGGATCTCTGGTCAGGCTATTCCTGGCGGGGCAAGAACCCTGCTGTCCAAGGTGATTTTGCATCGATCGGGGTGTCACCGGAATACGGAAAGACATTGGGCTGGAAATTCGTTGCGGGCCGGGATTTCTCCCGCGACCTGGCGACAGACTCTTCGGCGGCGGTGATCAATGAAGCCGCTGTGAAGTTCACAGGTTTAAAAAATCCCATCGGCGAACAAATCAAGCGCGCCGACGGCCGTGTCTTCACAGTCATCGGAGTCGTCCACGACATGGTGGTGAACTCGCCCTATGATCGCGTCCAGCAGGCGATCTATACTTACTGGCAGGATTACGACCGGGTATACTTTTTTATCCGGACAAGGCCGGGGGTGGCGCTTAGCGCCGCGCTGCCGCTCATCCGCGGCGCCTTTCAGCGGGCAGTGCCGACGGAACCGTTCGATTACCAGTTTCCCGATGAAGAGTATGCGAAGAAATTTGCGGCCGAGACGAGGATCGGGACGATCGCTGCCTTCTTTGCCGGCTTTGCGCTGTTTATCAGTGCGCTCGGCATTTTTGGAATGGCGTCCTTTACGGCCGGGCAGCGGAAGAAAGAGATCGGCGTTCGCCGGGTGCTCGGCGGATCGGTCGGGCATATCTGGGCATTGCTGTCGCGCGAATTCCTCCTGCTGACAGCGCTATCCTTCGCGATCGGCGGGCCGCTGGGATATTATTTTATGCACCGGTGGCTGGAAGGCTATGTCTTTCACGCGGGCATCCCCTGGTGGCTGTTTGCCGCCACAGGAATAGGCGTATTGGTCGTGACCCTGGCGACGGTAAGCGGGCAAGCGGTGCGCGCAGCGCTGATGAATCCGTCGAAATCTTTGCGTAGCGAGTGATTTTCGCCCTGGGCGAAACAGAGAGAATACGCCAACGATTTACATTATATTCGCCACCGAATTGACCTAACGAATCCAAACTCCTGACTATGATCATTTATGGAAGCCGGGCCAAACAATTGGCAAAAGAGACCATTGCCGATCCCTGCCCTGACTGTCAAAGCAACAATTCCGTCGACATGTATGTATTCCAGCGATATGCCCATATCTTCCGGATCCCCTTTTTCCCCATCACCAAGACCGGCGCCAGCCAATGTACGCATTGCAAGCAGGTTCTGAAACTGAAAGAGATGCCACCCTCGCTGCAGGTGGCCTTTGACAACGTGAAGTCTCGCACAAAAACCCCGATATGGACCTTCATCGGCGTTGCACTCATCGGCTTGCTGATCGTCAATGGGACTATCTCGAGCGGAAGGCATGATGCGCAGGTGAGCCAACGGCTAAAGGCGCCGCAGGCGGGGGATATCCTCGAGGTGAAGAAAAGCCCGAGCGTATTCACACTCTATAAAATTGCCGAGGTTCGGCCCGACAGTGTGGCCGTGCTACCCTTGCTGTATACGGTGGACAATCCATCCGGACTGAGCAAGCTGGAGTCGGGGTCCTATGGCTATGCGGCAGAGCCGACAATGTATTCACGCGAGAACCTCTCGGTGTTGCTGCACGCGGGAGAGATCCTGGATGTGATCCGTAAATGATCCGCCGTGCGGCGTCCCTGGGTGCGGCCGCAATTATTCGCTCCGTAAATGTTTTATGGGGTTGGCCATCGCTGCCCGGATCGATTGGACCGTGACGGTCAGCAAGGCGATGAGGATCGCGCCCGCACCGGCAAGGGGAAAGACCCACCACGCAAAAGGCGGCCGGTAAGCAAATTCCTGTAACCAGCGGTTGGTGAGAAACCAGGCGATGGGTGACGCGATCACGAGGGCCAGCAAAACGAGGACAAGAAAGCCCCGGTTGAGCATAGCCGTGATGTCGGTCATGGAGGCGCCGAGGACCTTGCGGATGGAGATCTCGGCAGCTTTTCGGCGGGCCGTGAACAGCGCAAGACCGAAGAGCCCCATGCAGGAGATGGTGATCGCGAGTACCATGACGGCGTCGATAAGCGCCGCCGTTTTTTGTTCCGTTTCATACATTTCGGCGATCAATTCGTCCCAGAAGGCATAGCTGAAGCGATCGCTGGGATAAAGTTCCTTGAATGCCTTTTCCATGGCTTCGAGGGTGGCTTTCACCTGCGCCGCATCCCTTCCCATGCTGGCCAGCCTGACCCCCAGGTCGCCCTCGAATGAGGAGATGTTGCCGATGGCTGCGGGACGGATCGGGTCCTTGAACGAGCTTTCATGAAAGTCGGCTACTACGCCCACAATGGGATAGGGTTTTTGACCCCAGTACAGCGGTTTGCCGATCGCGTCCCGCGGCGAGGCGAAGCCCAGACCTTTTGCGGCCGTTTCATTGATAACCCATTCCAAGAGGCTATCGCTATGGCGGATATTGCGGCCTGCAACGAGATGCATCCCGTAAAACGGAATAAAATTCTCGTCGCCGGCATCTACGTCGGCATTGAGCGGGATATCGTTCTTGCCTTTATATTCGAGCGTCGTGCCAAAGGCGCCCCAGCCGGCCGGCGGGTTACCCTCTCTGACCACTGCGACTATTCCGGGGAGCCGGCGGTACTGCTCTGCCAGTATCCTGACCCTTTCTTTTGAATCGAGCAAGTTGGCGATGGACACCGTGACGACGGCGTCGCTTGTAAATCCATAGTCGGTCTTTAGCATATACCTGATCTGGTTACCCATCAGCAGGGACGTGACGATGAAGACGAGCGAGATGGTGAATTGAAAAACGATCAGCGCCTTTCGCAGCCAATATTTTTCACCGCCTTTTGAGACGCCCCCACCTTTAAGGGTCAGTACCGGGGCATAGCCGGAAAGTACCTTCGCCGGATAAAAGCCTGCGAAAAGAGTGGTGATGACAGTTATAGCGACCAGGAAGGAAAGGTTAAAAGGTGAGAAGGGATGGAAATGTACTCCATCAGGGACATAGTCCGAGAACAGGCGCATGGCGGGATTGACCAGCAGGGCCGCGCCGACGACAGCGGCGAAGGTGATGATGCCGGTCTCTATTAAGAATTGTCCCATCAGGCTGGTCCGGCCGCCACCCATCACCTTACGCACGCCGATCTCCTTTGCACGCTGGAGGGACTGGGCTGTCGAGAGATTGATAAAGTTCACGGCGCCCAATAGCAGGATAAAGACGGCGATGGCCATCATCGCGTATAAGGTCGGTAAATGCGCCTTACGGATTCCGTCGCCCCGATATTCGCTGTTGAAGTGAATATCGGCGAGGGGTTGAAGCTGCATCTGCAGGAAGGTCTTCGAGGTAGGTGTCTCGCGCAGCACCACCCGCCTGCCGATCGCCCGCAGCTGAGCTTCTACCTGCTCCGGCTTCGTGCCTTTGGCGAGCTTGACGAAACAGGTGGGCCAGTACCATTTGCCCATGCCGCCATGCGGGATCCAATCATCCATATGACGCACTTCCTTCAGGAAGCTGGCGGCAATGGTCGGAAAGGATACGAAGTCGGTATAAGGGAAATCGGTGTTGCCGGCCCAGTCGCGGACAATGCCTGAGACAAAGACATGGAGCGAATCCTGGTAGATCAGCTCCTTGCCGATATAAGATTGCGGGGTCGCAGGACCAAAATACAGCCGCGCCCGGCTCTCGGTGAGGACCACCCGAAAGGGTTGACTGAGGGAAGCGGCCGGGCTGCCGGCCAGCCATTGGTATTGGAAGATGTTGAAATAATTGCTGTCGGCGATAATAGTGGCAGGCCGGTCCCTGCCGGGAATCTGGGCGTCGAATTGCGTCGGCGGTTTGTCGCCATTGGGAACCCCGGTAAAGCGGTTTTGGAAGAACCGGAAGGAGGTGCTCACGCATTCCAGGCCCGGGATGCTCCGGCGGATCACCTCGGGTATGGGCGGGAGCACTTCGTGATCCTTATCGGGAGAGGTTTTGCCGCCGCCGCCAACGCGGTAGATGCGGGCGCCGTTGGGATGGAATTTGTCGAAGCTGAGCTCGTATCCCGCGACCAGCCAGATGACGATACACCCACAGATGCCCAGGGCAAGGCTGATGGTGCTGATGAGGGCATAAAGCCGGTTGCGGGTGATGATGCGCCAGGCGATGGTGAAGTAGCTTCGGAGCATGGGATGGGTTTGGATGTTCTCTGCTATAATGGTGCCGGGTTTGCTTTTGTTTGAGGGACAGGTGGTTGGGTTTTGCGGCGGGTTTACGGCTGTGCGCTTGTGATACAATGGGTGTTCGGCTTAGCGACCCGCGATGCGCACCCGCCGGAGCTCGAGCATGTTGAGGCCGTTCGGGACCAGTCCATGTACCCGCGGGTTGATCAAATGGACCACAACGTCATACCATAGGGGAACAACGGGGGCGGCATCGATCACCCGCTGATCCATCTGGCGGTAGAGCCGGTAACGGAGGCTGTCGTTGGTCTCCTGCAGCGACGCCTCGTAAAGACGATCGAATACCGGATCGTTATAACGGGTATAGTTGGGCGGCGCGGGATTCTTCGAATAGAACACGCTCAGGTAGTTCTCGGCGTCGGGATAGTCGGCGATCCAGCTGCCGCGAAAGAAGAGGGCCTTCGACTGCGCCGTCTCTTCGAGCAGGAGGGACTTCTGGACGATCTCGATATTGACGTGAATGCCGATGTCTTCGAGCTGGCGGGCGATAAAAGTGGCAAAGTCGCCATAGATGGGTATGGTCAGGAGCCGGATCGGCGGCAACCCCTTTCCCCCGGGATAGCCGGCAGCGGCAAGCAGCGCCCTTGCACGATCGGGGTCATAGTGATAACCATGCACCGCCGTGCTGTCAAAGGAAGGAAGACCGGCCGGAACGAAGCCGCTTTCCGCGGGAAGACCGAGGGAATTGCGAAGATAGAGCATCATCTTGCGGCGGTCGAACCCCAGGTTTATCGCCTGGCGGACCTGCCGCAGCCTCATTGGCGAAGACCTTACAAGATCATTCGTACTGTCGACGAGGATACCGAGATATTCGGTATTGAGCTGCGGTACGACGGACAGCTCGATCTTATCCCGCCAGTCCTTTTTCAGCTGCCCTTTTTTATTCAGCACTTCGTCTTTGAAGCTGGGATCGATGTTGTTGACGAAATCGAGCTGCCCTTGTACAAACTGCAGGAACTCGGTGGCGGCCTCATCGTTGAAGGTGATCTTGACGGCGTCGAGATACGGCAGGCGCTGCCCGGCGCTGTCTTGTTCGTAATACTTCTCATTCTTTACCAATAGGAGCGTTTGGTTCTCCTCCCAGGATTTGAACCGGAAAGGCCCGGTGCCGACGGGATGGCTGCGGAAGTCCTTGCCATATTTTTCGACGGCCTCATGAGGCACGGCGGAGCAATATTGCATGCTGAGAAGGCCGAGGATGGGGTTGAAGGGGCGGAGGAGACGCAAAACGAAGGTGGTATCGTTGGGGGCGCTGAACGCGGCCGTCGTATCGATTCGATCATGGAAGATCCAGGCGCCGCTGCTGGCGGTGACGGGGTCGAGGATGCGATTGAAGCTATAAACGATATCCGGCGCCACGAGCCGGCGGCCATGCCCGCCGGGAAAACAAGGGTCATCATGGAAAAAAACGTCGTTACGAAGGTGAAATGTCCACTGTTTCCGGTCTGCCGACACCTCCCAGGAACGCGCCAGGGCAGGGACAAAATTCAGATGATCGTCGGTCTCCACCAACGTATTATAAAGTTGATGAATGGCCCATTGTATCGACCGGTTCTTTGCCCCGGCGGGATCGAGCGTGGCGATGCCGTCGCTTTCGTTGTAGGCGAAGACGGTCTTCCCGGAATGCGAGGCGGAGGTACGGCAGGAGGCGATACTAAAGAAGAGCGTAGCAAGGGCGAAATGGATCGGAATCTTTACCTTCATTGCCTCAAATATAAAAATAACTCATGAGTCGCCTTTTCACGCTTGTAATTTTCCTTTGCTTTTTCTCATTGCTGTCCGGCCACGCCCAACTGCTGACGCCGGAGAAAGAAGCCTACTCGCACGCCGACAGCCTGCGAGGCAGCATCGGACCGGAACGGGCCTGGTGGGATCTGCTGAAGTATGAGCTGCAGGTGGAACCCAGCTTCGACACCAAGTCCCTGAAGGGGACGAATGCGATCACCTTTGCGGCAACAAGCGACGGCCGGACGATGCAGATCGACCTGCAGGAGCCGATGCAGCTGACCGGGGCGACCTGGAAGAAACGACCGCTGAAGTATACCCGTGAAGGAAATGTCTTTCACCTGGAGTTCCCCAAAACGGTGAAGGCGGGAAGCGTCGAAACCATCGTATTGCAATACCAGGGTGTACCCAAAGTGGCGGTGCGGCCGCCCTGGGGGGGAGGATGGATCTGGAACAAGGACGAACACGGCCGGCCCTGGATGACGGTAGCCGACGAAGGCCTTGGCCTCAGCAGCTGGCTGCCGTGTAAGGATCATCTGTCCGACGAGCCGGACAGCGGAGTGGTGATGCACATCGTCTGCCCCGACAGCCTCATGGGCATCGGCAACGGCCGGCTGCGCGAAAAACACCCCAACGGCAACGGCACCACGACCTATACCTGGGTCGTGACGGATCCCATCAACTCCTACGATATCATCCCCTACATCGGGAAGTACGTCAATTGGACCAGCGTCTTCGACGGCGCAAAAGGAAAGCTCGACTGCAGCTTCTGGGTGCTGGACTATAACCTGGAAAAGGCGAAACCCCAATTCAAACAAGCCGACACGATGCTGCGGGCCTTCGAATACTGGATGGGCCCCTACCCTTTCTATGAAGACGGTTATAAACTGGTGGAGGCGCCCCATCTCGGCATGGAACACCAGTCCAACATCGCCTATGGCAACCACTTCGCGAACGGCTACCTGGGCCGCGATCTTTCGGGCACGGGCTGGGGACTGAAATGGGATTTCATCATCGTCCACGAGAGCGGCCACGAATGGTTCGGCAACAACATCACCGACAAAGACGCGGCAGACATGTGGGTGCACGAGGGATTCACGAACTATTCGGAGACCCTGTACACGACCTACCTGTACGGTGTCGAAGCGGGCAATGAGTATTGCATCGGGACGCGGAAGAACGTCACGAACGACAACCCCATAATCGGCGTCTACGGCGTCAATAAAGAAGGTTCCGGGGACATGTATTACAAGGGCGGGAATATGCTGCACATGATCCGCCAGATTGTCGGCGACTCGGCGTTTCGCGGCATGCTGCATGGATTGCAGTCGGCCTTTTATCACAAGACGGTGACGACGCAGGAGATAGAAAATTATATCTCTTCCTACGCGCATCGCGACCTGTCGAAAGTATTCGACCAGTACCTGCGGACGACGAAGATCCCCGTTCTGTCCTACCAGTCCAGCGGGGACGTGATCAGCTATCGCTGGGGCAATTGCGTAAAAGGCTTTAATATGCCGGTGAAGGTCTATGTGGGCGGGCTGCCTGCGCAGTGGATATACCCAACCGATGACTGGCAGACGATGAAGGCCGGCACGGGTGGACAGGTGCTGGAGACGCCGCAGCTGGATATGAAGGCCTTGGCGGCGCCGGCCCAGGCAACGGGTGGCCGGCCGAATCCGCGCGGTCCCGGCCCGGGGATCCTGACGGTCGGGGCAACAGGCAACGGTTCCGGCGGCGACGGGAATTTCAGCGTCGACCGGAATTTTTATATCGTCGTTCGCAAGCAGAATTGAGACGCTCACAGGCCGGCTGGCCGAAGGCCTCCCATCATTCGCTACGCAGTGATTCGACGGGATTCACCAAAGCAGCCCGGGCCGCCTGAACAGCGATGGTCGTAAGCGCAATCAGTACGACCGCCAATGCCGCAATCGCGAAAACCCACCATTGCATCGTCGTCCGATAGGCGAAGTCGGCGAGCCATCGGTCCATGAAGTAATAAGCGATCGGCATCGAAATAACGATCGATATCCCCACCAATTTGAGGAAGTCGGTGGAAAGCAGCGCGGCAATGCCGGTGGCTGACGCTCCCAGCACCTTGCGAACACCGATCTCTTTGGTGCGCTGAGCAACCGCTACCATGACCAGCCCGAACAGCCCAAGGCAGGAGATGAAGATCGTCAGCAGCGAAAATACGATCGATAGGCGGCCCAGCCGCTGTTCGGCTTCATATTGTTTATTGTAGGCCTCATTTACAAACCGGTATTCAAAAGGATCATTCGGCAGCACGGTATGCCAGGCTGCCTCCATGCTGCGAAGCGCCGCCTTGTCGTTGCCGGTGTTGATGCGTACCGAGAGGAAGCCATACCAACCACTTCGTACGGACAGGATGTGGATGACCATCGGCGCGATCTTCTGCTGCAGGGACCGGAAGTGAAAATCCTTTACGACGCCGATAACCTTCCCCTTTTTCCCCAATCCCCATTCGAAGCCTTTCCCGACGGCATTTTGCGGCGTCCAGCCAATCTCTTTTACGGCCGCCTCATTCAAAATGAAAGCGGAGGAGTCCGTGGGATATTCCTTCGAGAAAGCGCGGCCCGAAGCCATTTTCAATTTGTAAGTGTCGAAGAAATCGAAGTCGACGACGAGCGTGAACATGGACTGCTGGCGATCGGCAGGAACGCCTTCGGGCAACGTAACGATATTATTCAATTGCAGACCGGGTATCTTCGAAGACGCGGTCGTCTCGGCCAGTTGCGGCGTCTTTTTCATCTCCTGCTTCAGCAATTGCGCGGAACGGGCCTGCTTTTCCGTGCGCAGCGGTACAGCCACCACCTGTTGCTGGTCGAAGCCGAGATTCCTCGTCTGCATGAAGTGCAATTGCTGCCAGCAAACGATGGTAGCCACGATGAGGATCGCGGAGAGGGTGAATTGAAAGACGACCAACACCTTCCGTAACGAAAGTCCGCCACGGCCTCCCCTGCCCTGCTTGAAGACCTTTACGAGTTGCACCCCTGAAAGATACATCGCAGGATAGAGCCCGGCGAAGATGCCAAGGACGGCAACGAAACCGGCGACCAACAGGATGACCGGCGCCGTCAGGTAGGTTCCGGCCGAGATCTGCGTTCCCGCCAGCTCATTGAACACCGGCAGCACAGTGATGGCAATGCCGATGGCAAGGACCAAAGCCAGGATCGTGAGCAGGATGGATTCACTGAGAAACTGGCCGACCAACTGTTGCCGTTCGGCGCCGGCAACCTTTCGAATGCCGATCTCTTTGGCTCTCTTGAAGGATGTGGCCGTCGTCAGGTTGATGTAATTGATACAGGCGACCGCCAGCAAGAACACGGCGATGCCGATAAAGATGCGAAGGGCGGCTATACTGCCTCCCGGGTTGATCTCGTCATTGAGATCGCTGCGCAGATGGATATCGCGAAGGGGTTGCAGATAGTGCAGGCCGCGGATCCCCATCTCCTTATTCTCCTTCGCATTGTATTTGTCCATGATATTCCTGATCTTTCCATTCACCTCGGCCGCCGACCGGGGGTCTTTCAGCAGGACATAGGTGTAGTAATCGTCGTTCCACCATTGGTCGACGCCATCTATATGGTACTTCAACAGGACATTGATCGAGCAGAGGACCTCGACGTTGAAGTGGGTCGTGGCCGGGAGGTCCTTCATGACGCCGGTAACCTTCAGCAGGATCGAGTCATTACAGGTGACCATCTTGCCGATAGGGTCGGCCGACCCGAAATATTTCTTTGCCGCGCTCTCCGTTATCACGATCGAATTCGCACCGTCGAGGGCCGTGTGGGCATCGCCTTTTACCATCGGGTAACCAAAGACCTCGAGAAAGGTCGAATCGGTGAACAGGAACTGATTGGTAAAAAAGTGTTGCCCGTTGTAGCCCAGCGTCGTGCCATAGGCCTCGAAACGAACCGCCTTTTCTACTTCGGGGATGTCCTTGACGAGCACCGGCGCGAGCGGCCCGGCCGTGACCGCGAAGTCCTTGTCGGGTTGGCCGTTGGCGCGGAGCGTTAGCGCAACCCGGTAGACACGGTCGGCGTTGGCGCCGGCTTTATCGTAGCTGAACTCATGGGACACCCAAAAGAAGATCAGCAGGCAGGCAGTAAAGCTGATGGTGAGGCCACCCAGGTTGAGGACGGCGAAAACCCGGTTCTTCCGGAAGTATCGCAGGGCTATTTTGAAGTAGTTCTTTACCATGCGATTGGTTCCACATACTTAGTGCCTGTTTTGGGAATACCTGAGGCTCAGCATCTTACTGGACTTGTCTCGAGTCGGAGTGTACGATTTCGATACCGCTAGTGTATCGGGATAAGCTCGTCGCCGACGGCGATCTCCCCAAGGTCGTGGTGGATGAGATTTTGACCGAAGAGTATCTTGTGGCCCTCTGCCCGGTACCGGGCCAGGGTGCGAAGCGGTTCTTTCCCTTTTTCTGCAGTGGTTTGATCGATCGTGGTCATCACGCAGCGGGCGCAAAGTTTGACGCCGCTGAAGCGGATATTGCCGATGGTGAATTCGTGTAGCCGGTCTTCTTCAAAGGGCTCGCCGCCGGTGAACACGATATTGGGCCGGAAGCGGTTCATCGGTAGAGGGCGATCGAGGCGGCTGTTGAGCTCTTCGAGGCTGGCTTCGCCTATTAATAAAAAGGGATAGCCGTCGGCGAAGGAAGTATAGTGGCCGGCCGCGGTGTATTTCAGGTCGGTTTGTCTTTTTGTCGATTCAGGCATGTGGACCAGCCGGCAGTTGACTTTTAATCGTTCGCTGAACCATTCGTCGGCTTCGGGGCCGACGAATTGCGCGGTGACGGTGTCATCCCAGCATTGCACTTTTACGAATTCCCGTGTAGCGGGTTCGAAGGGGATATCGAGCCTTGTTTGCGTGGGGCGATGGAGGATGGTCAGACCGGTTGAGGTGATGGCGGGTTGAAGCAGCGCCAAGGCGGGGACTTCCCGTTGAGTGATCTGTACGCCATGGGGGTCGATGAGCATCCACCGGCGATCGTGTTGGAGGCCGCGGTCGGTAATGCGGGCGGAGTCTACGGAGATACCACCCAATGATTTGACGGGATAAATATTTAATTGAGAAACGCGCAGCATCCGGCAAAGATACTACAGTCCGGCGGACCGGCTCCCGACACTGGCCTGGGTGCCGGCGTCGGCCTGGGCCGGATCGAGCACACGGCCGGCGCCGACGAAGTGGCGGTCATAGTAGCCGTCGTTCATGTCGCTGATCATGACACCCGAGACGGAAGCATGGACAAATTTATTATTGCGGAGGTAGACGCCGACATGGGTCACAGCCCGGCGTTTGCCAAGAGTGTGGAAGAAGACCAGGTCGCCTTCCTGGAGCTCGTTCCGGCGGATATGCCGGCTGGCCTCGTATTGTTCTTTCGAAGTCCGGGGCAGCGTGGCTACGCCATATACCGACGACATCAACAGGAATGCAAAGGCCGAACAGTCGATACCCTCCCGGGTGGTACCGCCGTAATGATAGGGGGTGCCGTACCAGTAATCCATGAAACTCAACAGTTTGGGATTGTCGAGATCCTCCACGGAGCAGTTTTCCAGGATAGCATACTTGAATTTGAGCGCCGGGTAAGTCTCGATAGCTTTGGCATCGGCGCCTGGTTCGGGCACGTTGCCCAAGTTCGTGTTCATCTCGGTGATTGCGCTGCGGCTATTGTCCTTGCGGGTATCGGGTTTCACCGAGACATTGCTAAGAAATTGAACCCCATTGGGATTGCCCTCGGCGACGACACCAGGAGCGGGCTTGCTGGCCGCGGGCCTGAAGACGCTGCAGCTGGTGGCAAGGCACGCAAGAATGGTTATGTAGGCGAGATTTTTCAACATATTGTTCCAGAGCGAGCCATCGGCGAGCTGGCCGAAGGCCCATCTTTAGTGGTTGAGGCCGAGAGGTTTATATTTTGTGGAAACCTTTGAGGCCGAAACCGAGGATATTGGCATGGGCAAAGATAGAGAAAATAACAAAAATATTGCCAAATCCGATCGGGTTGGGATGAATACCGCCCGGGGCCTGCCGGGAATTGGATGCGGGCGCCCGCTTTCCTAAAGATTTTGGCTATTCTATATCCTCAATCCCGATGGCCGTTACGAAGGTGCGCGTCCCTTGTTTGACGAAAATGTTCTCACGACTCCTATCCTACCCGGATTCGAGCTCGATCCGGAAGAGGTTTTCGGGGTCGTTTAACCTGTGGAAAGATTGTGACATACCCACCTGGGAGTGAACGATTTTTGTCGGTTTTTGTTAGTTAATTGCAGGTCCTATGAGCAAATTCTCCCATCTTCATACCCATACGCAATTTTCGCTGCTGGACGGGGCGGCATCGATCCAGAGCCTTTACAGGAAGGCGATCAAAGACGGCATGCCCGCACTCGCCATCACCGACCACGGCAATATGTTCGGAGCCTTTGAATTCGTGTCGGAAGCCTATAAACACAAGAACGACGATGGCACACTGAAGGTGAAGCCGATCGTGGGTTGTGAGTTCTACGTGGTGGCAGACAGATTCAAAAAAACATTTACCAAAGAGCAGCGGGACGAACGCTACCATCAGATCCTGCTGGCAAAGAATAAACAAGGCTACCAGAACCTGATCAAGCTGACCTCGCTGGGCTACACCGAAGGACTCTACAGCAAGTATCCCCGCATCGACAAGGAACTGATCCTAAAACATCACGAAGGCCTGATCGCCACCACCTGCTGTATCGGGGCCTATGTGCCGCAAACCATCCTGCACGAGTCCGAAGAAAAGGCCGAACAGGAGTTCAAATGGTGGCTGGACCTCTTCGGCGAAGACTATTTCATCGAACTGCAACGCCACAACATCCCCGAACAGCAAAAGATCAACCAGGTGCTGCTGGGATTTGCCAAAAAGTTCAGCGTGCCGGTGATCGCGACCAACGATAGCCACTACACCGATAAGGACGACGCGAACGCCCACGACATACTGCTGTGTATCAATACGGGGGAAAAACAGTCGACGCCGGGTTACGACGACATCGTCAACGACGACCTGAACACGAAGAACCGGCGGTTCAAATTCCCCAACGATCAATTTTATTTCAAGACAACCGGGGAAATGAAGACGCTGTTCAGCGACGTCCCGGAATCCATCGACAATACCAATATGATCGTGGACCGGGTCGAAGTGCTGAACCTGAAGAAGGACATCCTCCTTCCGGCCTTCCCCATTCCCAAAGAGTTCCAGATACACAACGACAGCAACCTCGACCAGTGGGAATACCTGAAATACCTGACCTTCGAAGGGGCGAAGCTGCGATACGCCGATCTGAACGCCGAGATCCAGGAGCGGCTGGACTTCGAATTGTTCACGATCAAGACGATGGGTTTCGCCGGCTACTTTCTCATCGTATCCGATTTTATCAAGGCAGGACGGGATATGGGAGTCTTCATCGGCCCGGGCCGCGGAAGTGCAGCAGGGTCGGTCGTCGCCTACTGTATCGGGATCACCAATATCGACCCCATCAAATACAAACTCCTGTTCGAACGGTTCCTGAACCCCGATCGTAAGTCGATGCCCGATATCGATACGGACTTCGACGATGAAGGCCGCGGCAGGGTCATCGATTACGTCGTAGGAAAGTATGGCAAGAACCAGGTGGCGCAGATAGTCACCTATGGTACGATGGCCGCCAAGATGAGCATCAAAGACGTTGCGCGGGCGCTGGACCTGCCCCTCCCCGAATCGAACGCCCTGGCCAAGCTGGTGCCCGAACGGCCGGGGATCGAACTGAAGCGGGTGCTGCATGCGCCGATGACACCGAAGGAAGGCGAGAAATCGCTGGAAGAGAAGGACGGCGTCGGCCCCGATGAATTACAAAACGTAAAGCTATTAAGAGATATCTATAACGGCGATGATATTCGCAGCAAGGTGCTGCATGAAGCCGAGCGGCTGGAAGGGTCCGTCCGCAATACGGGCCTGCACGCGGCAGGCATCATCATCGCGCCGGACGACCTGATGACGATCCTGCCCGTGTGTACGGCAAAGGACTCGGACCTGCTGGTGACCCAGATCGAAGGAAGCGTGATCGAAGAGGCCGGGGTTATCAAAATGGACTTCCTGGGTCTGCGGACCCTGAACATCCTGAAGACGGCGCTGGAACTGATCAAAGAGAACCATGGGGTGGATATTGTCATCGACGACGTGCCGCTGGACGATGCGAAAACCTACGAACTGTATCAAAAAGGCGAGACGATCGGGACGTTCCAGTTCGAGTCGCCCGGGATGCAGAAATACCTGAAAGACCTCAAGCCGGATAAATTCGACGACCTGATCGCGATGAACGCGCTGTACCGGCCCGGCCCCATCGCCTATATCCCCAACTACATCGACCGGAAACACGGGCGCGAGCCGATCGTTTTCGACCTGCCGGAGATGGAGGAATTCCTGGGAGACACCTACGGGATCACCGTCTACCAGGAACAGGTGATGCTGCTGGCGCAGAAGCTGGCGGGATTCAGCAAGGGCGATGCGGACGTGCTGCGAAAGGCGATGGGTAAGAAACAAAAGTCGATCCTCGACAAGATGAAGAGCCAGTTCGTAAAGGGCGCCGCAGCGAAGGGCTTTGCCGCACAGACCCTGGAGAAGATCTGGACGGACTGGGAAGCCTTCGCTCAATACGCCTTCAACAAATCCCACAGCACCTGCTATGCGTTCGTAGCCTATCAAACGGCCTATCTGAAGGCCCACTACCCTTCCGAATACATGGCGGCCGTGCTGAACCATGCGGGCAGCATCGAAAAGATCACCTTCTTTATGGAAGAATGCAAGCGGATGGGATTGAAAGTACTGGGACCGGATATAAACGAATCGAAACAAGGTTTCTCGGTGAACCGGAACGGCGAGATCCGCGTGGGTCTCGGCGGCCTGAAAGGCGTCGGCGAGGCGGCAGTGGAAGGGATCATCAGCGAACGGCAAAAGGGCGGCAACTTCACGTCCATCTTCGATATGATCAAGCGGATCAACCAGCGGACGGTGAACAAAAAGACGCTGGAAAACCTGGCCTACGCAGGAGCCTTCGACTGTTTCAAAGAGCTGCACCGGGCGCAGTATTTCAATATCCCGCAAGGGGATACGACGACGGGCCTGGAGAAGATCATCAAATTCGGCAACGTCTATCAAACCAACGCCAACCAAACCAGTAACAGCCTTTTTGGCGAGCTGACGATGCCCGAGATCGCCGTGCCGAAGATCCCGCCCTGCGAGCCCTGGTCGCTGACGGAACTCCTCGACCACGAGAAAGATGTAACGGGGATGTTCATGAGCGGTCATCCGCTGGACCATTTCAAGTTCGAGATCACCCACTACGGCATCACCCAACTGGGAGAATACAACGAGATAAAGGACGCGATCGGCCTGCAGGCCAACCCCGGAAAGACCTACCGGCTGGCGGGGCTTGTCGTAGATGCACAGCACCGGGTGAGCAAAAATGGGAAGCAGTTCGGGGTGCTGACGATCGAGGACTATACCGGTAAGGCGGAATTCATGCTCTGGAGCGAAGACTATGCGCGCTGTAGCAACTACCTCGAGAAGGGCAAGAACCTGTTTTTGACGGGAAGCTTCAAGCCGAGGTTCAATACCAACCAGTTCGAGTTCAAGATCGAGAAGATGATGCTGCTGGAAAGCATTAAGCCGATACTAACCAAGCAGGTGATCGTGGATGTGGAAGCGCGGTTTGTCAACGAGGAGCTGGTACGGTTCATGGAAGGGAATGTGAAGAAGTATCCGGGGAAATCGGGGTTGAAATTCAACATCGTAGAGTCCAAATCACATGCCCGGGTGAGTTTGTTCAGTATGGGCCAGGGTTTTGAGATGAATGACGAAATGTCTGCTTTTCTGGAAAAGACGCCGGAAGTGGAGGTACAGGTTGTCACGACATAATTGTCCTTGTGGCGGCTCCGCCGTCTTGGAATGAATGTCGGGAAAATGACCAACGAAGTCGATAATTAAGCGGACATTTGCAATAGTAAAATAATCACAAAACATAAAAAACTCTCAATTATGGCTTTAGAATTAACAGATACAAACTTCCAGGACAAGGTGATCTCCTCCGACAAGTTGACCATTGTGGACTTTTGGGCTGAATGGTGTGGTCCCTGTCGCGCGATCGGGCCGGTGATCGAGGAACTGTCCAAGGAGTATGATGGGAAGATCAATGTGGGCAAGGTAAATGTCGACCATAACCCTCAGCTGTCGATCAATTACGGCATCACAAGCATTCCTGCCATCCTGTTCATCAAAGGCGGTAAGGTTGTCGATAAGCTGGTTGGCGCTCAACCCAAATCGAATTTTGTAAAGAAAATCGAATCGCATCTGTAAAATACCTTTTGTACATTTTATCGGACCCGTGCTTTGCACGGGTTTTTATTTTATGATGGGCCTTCGGCCAAAGGGCCTGTGGCCCTTTTTTTGTGGCGATTTTAGGAAATTTTCGTTATGCCAAAAGATATCCATGGGAAGTATCACCCGCCGAAGGGGAAACCCTCCGATACGCGCAAGGAAGAGACGAATAAGGAATTGAAAGATGAACTCGCCGGTGACGAGCACATCAGTCACCTCAACCGGAATAGAAATAAGAAAAGGGACAAAGAGATACCCCGGGACGAGCAGCAGCAGGACGAGCCGAAACACGGGCGGACGGGCCGCGAACTGAAGGACGAAAAAGGAGAGGTAATCGGCGAGGAGCCCTGGTCACGGACCGGGGTGATCGGGCGGAAAGGAAATGAGCCGGAGACGGGTCAGGAGGACTGACGCAACAGATCTCGACGATGGAACCCAAACATCTGCGGGACAAGTTCGTCGAGCTTGCAAAATACCCGGCGGACGTATGCGTGTCGATATACCTGGGCGGCCCGGGCTGGCAGGACGGTCTGCCCCTGAAGAATGCCCTGCGGGACGCTCGCCGGCAGATGGAGCAGTTAGGCATCGTCGAAGTCATCGACAAGATCCTCGTGCCGGCAGTATGGCTGGTGAACGACGCCGCATTCTGGCGCCGTGAGCCGAAGGGCCTGGCGCTGTTTCTGGCGCCGGATTGTCATGCGCTCGTGGAGTTGCCCTACGATCCGGGCAACGAAGTGCATGTACACACCTCCTTTATCCTCGCGCCCCTGAAGCCGATGATCAGCGGGGAAGACGAATATTTTGTACTGACACTGAGCAAACACCGGGCGCAACTGTACCGGGGTAGCGGATACAATCTCCAGCAGGTGAAGATCCCCGGGATGCCCCTCGGCACGGACGACGTGACCCAACCCGGTATCGAAGGGTATTTCCAGGAAGTAGACCGAACTTTACAGGCCGCAGGCCTGGCTACACAACCAATCCCCTTGTTGCTCGCAGGAGTGGATTATGAACTAAGAATATTTCGTGACGTGACGAAATATCCTAATGTGATAAAAGCCGAGCTGTCCGGCAATTTCGACCGGGTTCCACTGTCGGAGCTGACGACACGCGCACATGAGAAAATGCAGGATTATTTCGAGGCGCAATGGCGGGACACGGTGCGCAATCATCTGGACAAGGGAACGGCGCCGGTGACCAGCTTTCCACAGGATGTGATCCGGGCGGCCTTCGAAGGCCGGGTGGCGCAGTTATTCCTCGCGAAGGGGACTTCATTATGGGGCAAATATGCGTCCGCGCCCGCAGAGCCGGTGATCCACACGGAAGAGCAGCCGGGAGACGACTGCCTGACTAACCAATTGGTGGTGCAGACCATACTCCACGGAGGTCAGGCGTATGTCGAAGACCGTGAAAAAATGCCTGCCGGGGGCGAGATGGTGGCGGTGTTGCGGTATTCGTGACGATTCTCTATTGTAGGGGTGCAAGAACGGCGGCGGTGAACGACTTTAACGAGACGGAGAAGAGGTTTGCGGACGCAGATATGCCGCATTACCGGTAGCCGCCGATCGATCGAGGTTGAGCCGGTTGACAACATCGACGAGGGATGCTTCGTCGATCTTTTTCTTGCAGTTAGCCGCCGCCCGGGGGCCGAGGACTTGCCGGAGAGACCTGCTTTTCAATTCTACCGGGGCGAATTCCCGGCCCCCCGGCATGACGATAAAATACTCGTAACTGTCGACATATTCGTCGTAGTTATTGCCATAGGAGACAAGGCCATCGGTATGATAGTCGGCCCGGCGGAACTGCGTCTTAAGGAGCCGGTAGAGTACATAGTGGGATCCGCCGGCGGAGTCGCTGAGCCGCTGGAAGAAGACATCCGGATCGATCCCGTCGACCCGGGTAAGCACGGTTTGTATCCCATCTTCCACGAAATGAAGTTCACGGGCCTGTCCGGTCTCCACCTTTACAATCGTCTTGCCATCGAAAGTGAGATACAGGTTGTGGGTGATCTTGTCGTAGTTGAGGAAAAGATTGGGATCTTTCAATACGGTGTCGTAAACGCCGATGACAAAGCCCCGGGTCCAGGGGTCGAAAAGGAGGCGGGACCCTTTGGGCGGTTCGCGGTCCCCATGATAATTGACAAAGCTTTCGCCATTGTTGATCCTTCTGCCGGCCGCGCTGCTCAGCGTTTGGATGGCGTTGTCTATGGACATGGCTTCCGGCGAGGATTGAGCCTTTGCATCGACGGCGAAGGCCAGGGCCAATATCGGAAGCAGATGTCTCATGGTGCACTAATATACCGAAAATTACGGATTCAGGGTATAGAAATCATACGTGAGGACCCAGGTGGTGGTCTCGCCTGGCCCTGCCTTTATATGAATGAAAGGCTCGGGACAGGCCGTTTTCAGGGAGGCCCAATAGGCGAGCTTTACCAGCGGACGGTCGCCGCGAATGCGGACGCCTATTTTCCCTCGCCGTTCTTCCAGCCGGAGATCGTAGTCGGCGGCGTCATTCCTGTAGCCTGTGAGGATCGTATAGAAGGAGCGTCTTGGCGCGAACGGCTCTTTTATGATGATGGAGTCGCCCTGTACCGCGGCGAGGGTATCGAACATCGCGGGGTCTGAAGGAGTGGCGACGGGTGTCCAGCGCAGTTTCAGGACCCGTCCGGGACCGGTGTCGAGAGTATCGAAGACAAAGAAGTTATGGTTGTAGATGTCGGACTCGATGGCCTGGGCGCCCGTGTTCTTGAGGGTATGAGTGATCGTCATACTGGCATTATTGGCGTCGAGGGTGATCGTCTTGATATACACGTACGAATACCCGGCGGCGTTGAGGTCCTGCCGGAAAGCGATGGCGCCGGGAGCCTTTGTGATGTTCCAGTAGCCGGTATTGACGATCGGGTAATAACGGAAGGGGGAATAACGGGCGGTATCGGGCCGGGTAAGGATACCGACGCCGGGCTCGAGGAAGGCGCCGCCGGGCCGGGCCTGGTCATAGCCGGTCGGGGTAAAGGATTCCACGGGACCCATGATGGCGTCGTTGAGCGTCGGGTCGTAGCGGCTGTTCCATTTGCCGAACAGCGAATGGCCTTTATAGTCGAGGGCATAGATGACGCCGGACCAGTCGAAACGGGTGGAGCGGTAGAACCCCTTTACGGGGTCGGGCAGGTAAAAGCGCGCGTGGAGCGGGCCATTGGAGAGGTCGGTACGCGGGCAGTTGGCGGTGTCGGATTGGGCAACCGCGCAATGCGCGACCAGCAGGGCGAGGATAAAGGCAGGAATTTTCATGGCATTTAGTGTTGAAAGGCGGTGGTGGCTGTGGCCGGATCGTGTTTATACCGGAAGACCAGCGGAAAGGTGATACCCAGCACAAGCGCATAGGCGGCAAAGCTGATCCAGATGCTGTGCCAGTCGCGGATGCCATTGGTGGTGTAATGATCGACCACCCGGCCGCTGATATAAGTGCCGATCCATGCGCCAAAGCCGTTGGTCATCAGCATGAAGAGCCCCTGCGCACTGGCGCGGATCTTGATATCGGCCTCGCGTTCGACGAAGAGCGACCCGGAGATGTTGAAGAAGTCAAAAGCCATCCCATAAACGATCATAGACAGCACCAACAGGGGCAGCCCTGCACCCGGGTTACCGAAGCCAAACAATCCGAACCGGAAGACCCAGGCGAAGATGCTCATGATGATGACCTGTTTGATGCCGAATCTCCGCAGGAAGAACGGGATCGTCAGAATGAAGAGGGTCTCCGAGATCTGCGAAATAGAGATGAGCAGCACCGAGTGGCGCACGCCAAAGGATTGGGCATACTCGGGGACCTTTGCAAAATCGTTGATAAATCCATCGGCGAACGCGTTACTGATCTGCAGCGCAAAACCGAGCAGCATGGAATAGACGAAAAAGATGAGCATCTTCCTGTTCTTGAAGAGCACAAAGGCATCGAGACCGAGGGAGGAGGCAAAACTGCGCTTGGTCATATTGGGTACCGGCGCACAGGGCGGCATGGTGAAGGCATAGATGCCGAGGAAGATACCGGCGCCGGCGCTGATGTACAGCTGGGCAGGCTGCAGGCCGCTACCCGAAAGATCGACCAACCACATCGCGCAGACAAAGCCTACGGTTCCCCATACGCGGATGGGTGGAAAATCCTTGACGATATTGAAGTCCCGCTTTTCGAGGATGATATACGATACGGTGTTGTTCAGCGCGATCGTCGGCATGAAGAACGCCGAGTTGAGGAGCATGGCGAGGTAAAAGGTATTGAAATCGTGCAGGGTGGAAGCCCAGAGCAGGCTGGCGGCGCCGACGACATGGCAGATACCCAGAACCCGCTCGGCGTTGATCCATCGGTCGGCGACGATCCCAAAGAGCGCGGGAGTGAAGATAGAGGCGATACCCATGGTACCGTAGATAGCGCCTATCTGCGTGCCCGTAAAGTGGAGGGCATTGAACATATACCCGCCGAGTGAGATAAGCCAGGCGCCCCAGACGAAGAATTCGAGGAAGTTCATTACGGTGAGGCGGAGTTTGATACCCATGTCTATATTTTTGACCCGTACAATTTTATGATCCGTACAAATTTATGATTCGTACAAACCCGGAAGATACAGTATTTTTGCGGGATGAATACAATGACATCCGGATCGGATTTTTTGTTGAAAACGACGGACAGGGACCTGCAACGGATCGGCGAAAAGATCAATGCAGGGGAGCGGATCACCCCGCAAGAGGGTATCCTGCTGTTCGAGAAAGGCTCCCTACCCTTCCTGGGGGCGCTGGCCAATGGGGTCCGCGAGCGGCTGCACGGGAACAAGACCTATTTCAATCGGAATTTCCATATCGAACCGACAAATGTGTGTGTGTTTACCTGCAACTTTTGTTCTTACTCCCGGGTGTATTCTCACCGGGATGAAGGTTGGGAACTAACGCAGCAGCAGATGCTGGATATCGTGCGCAGTTACGACGGCAAACCGGTGACCGAAGTACATATCGTCGGCGGCGTCCACCCGAAGATGAATATGGAGTTCTTTATGGAATTGCTGACGAAGATCAAGGCGCACCGGCCGGACCTCCATATCAAGGGATTCACGGCGGTGGAGCTGGACTATATGTTCCGGAAGGCCAAGGTGTCCGTCGAAGAAGGAATGCGGCGGATGCATGCCGCCGGCCTGGACTCGATGCCGGGCGGTGGCGCGGAAATTTTCCACCCGGACGTGCGCAACGTGATCTGCGCGGACAAAGTGGATGCGGATGGCTGGCTGGCTATTCACGAGGCGGCCCATCGCGAAGGGATGCATACGAATGCGACGATGCTGTACGGACATATCGAGACCTATGCACACCGGATAGATCACATGAACCGGCTGCGCGAGCTGCAGGACAGGACCCGTGGGTTCAACACCTTTATCCCGCTGAAGTTTCGCAACAAGGACAACGACATGAGCCATGTTCCGGAATCCCCGGTGGTGGAAGACATGAAACTATACGCAGTGGCGCGGTTGTACATGGATAATTTCCCGCATCTGAAGGCCTACTGGCCGATGCTGGGCCGGCAGAATGCGCAGCTGTCGCTGGCATTCGGCGTGAACGATCTGGATGGGACGATCGATGATACGACGAAGATCTATTCCATGGCCGGGAGCGAGGAGCAGACGCCCAGTTTATCGACGGCGCAACTGGTCAGCCTCATCCGGCAGGTCGGCCGCGAGCCGGTAGAGCGCGATACATTGTATCATGAGATCCGGAATTATAAGGATGATGACCTGGATCAGATGATGCAGGATCCGAGTTTAAATTAGGGCGCCGGCTATGAAATCTTCGGCATTGTTTGTATATTAGATTAAATTTCAAAGAAATGACTACGCTCGTAATTGAGAATAAATCATATGTCGTCGTTCCCATGGAAAATTTCCAGGCCCTTCAAAAAAAGGCGGCGTTAAAAACCAAACCCGAGAAGACTCTCACGCTGAAAGAAGCGCGGGCCCATAGCAAAAAGCTGATCAGAAAGTGGGATACAAATGCGTTCCCTATAAGAAGAAATACGTCATCGTATTTCTCGAATCGGAGAACGAACTGATTATCTGTGAGTTTATTTCAATGAAAAACATTTATTGGTAGACGCGAATTTGGCGGGTTTCGGCGCCGGTTCACTCCGATCGCAAACTCCGCGTCGGGTTAGCCGTCGCACCGCGGATCGCCTGGAAACTGATGGTCAGGATCGTGATCACCAGGGCGACGGCTGCCGCAAGCAGGAAGATGCCGGGGCCGATGTCGATATGATATTTGTATTTGTCCAGCCAGTTATGCATAAAATAAAGCGCTACCGGGGTCGCGACGATGCAGCTGATGGCTACCAGCACGATGAAGTCCTTTGTCAGCAGAAGCCATAGTTGCGCGACAGACGCCCCCAGCACCTTGCGGATGCCGATCTCCCGCGTCCGCTGTTCGGCCATATAGGCCGCCAACCCAAACAATCCCAGGCAGGATATAAAGATGGCCAGGCCGGCGAAGAGGCCCGCGAGCGAACCGACCAGCACCTCGAGGTTGAACTTCTGCGCATAGCTGTCATCGGCAAAATGAAAGAGGAAAGGATAGGCGGGGTTGTAGCGATTGAAGATGCCGCCGATTTTTTCCATGGCGGCGTGGACACCCACGTTGGGAGCAAGCCGGAAGGCGATGTGACCAGCGTTGGGATCGAACACAAACATTGTCGGTTCGGCGGGATCGAAGGGGCTCAGCATAAGAGCGTCCTTTGCCACGCCGATGACCTTTATCTTCCGGTCCTGGTCGTAGAGATTGATGACCTGACCGATCGGTTCTTTGTAGCGCATGCGTTTGACCGCGGCCTCATTGAGAATGACGTTGAGGCTGTCGGCGGCGAGATTTCCCGAAAAGCCATGCCCGGCCGTGAACTGCATGCCCATGGTCTTGAAATAGTCGTCGCTGATATCGATCTCGGCAAGACCGAGGGTTTCACCGGGGTTTTGACCGCTCCACGATTTTATCCCGGCCCACGACCAAATTTGGGTGACGGGACTGGAGGACATGGTTACGGAAGATACAAGACCGCTGGCAAGGAGTTCGTTGCGAAGCGCCGGGTAATTGCGGGTCATGGTCCGGTCTTCGGCGTCGATAAGCACGAGGCGGTCGGCGTTATAACCCGTGGGCCGGTCCTTTACATACTGCACTTGCCTGTAAATGAGAAGAGTGCTGATAATAAGGGCCACGCTGCAGGTGAACTGCAGCACGACGAGCAGCTTTCGCGGCAGCGCCGCGTTGCGTCCCGCTCGAAAAGTGCTTTTCAAGACGCTTACAGGTCGAAAGGAGCTGAGGTATAGCGCGGGACGGCTCCCGGCCAGCAGGCCGGTGACCAGCACATACCCCGCGACAAGTGACCAGAAGAAAGGGCTTTCGTAGGGCACCCGGATACTGCTGGCGGTAAGATGGTTGAAAGCCGGGATCGCCAGCTGGACGAGGACCAGGCACACACCGGCTGCAAAGGTAGTGATGACGAGAGACTCGATGAGAAACTGGATGATCAGGTCGCGGCGCTGCGACCCGATGGCCTTGCGGACGCCGACCTCCCGGGCGCGTTTCTCGCTGCGGGCCGTCGCCAGGTTCATAAAGTTGATGCAGGCGATAAGCAGGACCAGAACGCCGACCACGCTGAAGAGCCGCACATAATCGATGAAGCCGCCCTCCTGCACTCCGTTCTTGAAATCAGAATAGAGATGCCAGGCGGTCATGGGATGGAAGAAGATCTCGGTCTTTGCCACCCGATAGTCGTCGGGACTGTATTTTTTCACCAGCGCCGTCAGCTTCGGTTCCAGTTGTTTGACATTGATATTCGGCTGGAACTTCACAAAGGTCTGAAAGGCTTTATTGTCCCAGTTACCCGATCGGGCGGCCTTGTCCACCCAGTCCCTCGCAAGGGTATAATAGCTGAAGGGAACGACGTAGTGAAAGCCGAAGGTGGAATTGGCCGGCAGATCGGCGATGACGGCTTTTACGATGAGATTGTTCTCGTTGTCGAAACGGACCGGCTTGCCGATCGCATCGGCATCCCCAAAAAGCGATCGGGCCGTGGTCTCGGTAAGGACGATGGAATAAGGCTCATCCAGTGCGCCGGCGAGCGACCCTTTTACGACCGGATAGGGAAAGATCTTGAAGAAATCGGCTTCGGCCTGGGCGCCGGAAATAAAGACCTTCTTCTCTCCGACCAGCAGGTCATGATCGCCCATCCAGTCGGTATGGGCGGTGTATTGTATGCCAGGGATCTCTTTGCGCAGCTCGTCGGACAGGCCGTAAGGCGTGGCGCTCATCTGGTCAGCATCCCCATTGCGGACGAAGCGCAGGTGTACCTGGGCGACAAGGTCGTGATCAGGAACGAAGCGATCGTAGGAGTATTGATAGTCGACCCAAAGGCCGATGATGAGTGCGACGGCCATGCCGATAGACAGGCCTGATATGTTGAGGGCGCTATAAGCTTTGTTGCGTTGGAGATTGCGCCACGCAGTGAGAAAATAATTGCGGAACATGGTAAAGATCGTTGGTTACCATTCCCGGCGCGAAAGAGGTGCCGGATTTACTGAACACTGCGTATCAACCAATTATCTTTCCGCCAGGGGATATTTTTGTGCGGTTTTGATACAAGCACTGTCCGAAAGAAATTGTTCCAGCCGCCGGTTAAATTCCTGGGTCGCCTCCATATTGGGGAGATGGCCGGCGCCGTCGATTACGGCCAATTGCGCGCCCGGGATATTGTCGCTCATAAGCTTTGCGATAGGCGTCGGCGTAAAGAAGTCTTCGGAGCCGGCGACGATAAGCGCCGGGACAGCGATGTTCTTCAGAATGTCGGTGTGGTCGCGGCGGATAGCCCTCCCCCTGTGTGCGGCGGCGGCTCCCTCGGGGTTGGTGGTGCTCATCATTTTATACAGCGGCTCATAGACATTGGGGTTGTCCATGGACGCCTTTGCGATGTATCTGTGGATCGTTTCATCGGTGTGCCTGACCATGCCGACCTTGATGATCTCTTCGGCCGTTGCAAGCCGGCGGGCGGCCGACTCGGAGGTCTCGGCTCTTGCGTCGGAGTCGACGATGACCATTCCGTTGAAGCGATGTGGGATGAGACGCCAGAGGTCGAGGACGATCTGGCCGCCCATCGACAAGCCGATGAAAGTCGCGTTGGTGATGTTCAACTCGTCAAGTAGGTGGATGATGTCGAGGGCCATTTCATCGAGGAGAACGCGCGGAGTGGTGACGCCGCTACCGCCATAACCGCGGAGATCAGGAAGGATGAGGCGAAAGTCGTTTTGTAAGTGGGCCACTTGCCCGGCCCACATGCTGCGGTTGAAGGGGTGGCCGTGGATGAAGACGAGGGGTCTGGTCCCGGCAGGTCCGAAATCGTCATAGGCGAGGGCAATCCCGCGAATCTGTTTTGTAGGCATAGTGGGACAAAATTAACGTCAGGCGAACATCCAGAACAGATGCAGAATTGCATTTTTTAACCAGATCAGATCCTGACGAGCGGATGATATTAATCCTCGGGGGCCTTGAATGTGAATGGGAACTTAAGCGTTCTCTTCGTTTCGCCCGACCATCTATACCTCAGGATACATTTATTTCGCTTGTCCATCATTCGCTTCACCGCCAGGAGGGCTTCTTCATCACAGCCATAGCCCACGCTTTGGATGACAACTGCATTGGACATCGTGCCATCGTCATTGACGGTCACCTCAACTATCACCGTACCGGATGTCTTCATTTGTTCCGCCTTTTTGGGATATTTTATACTAAATACCTGACCACAGGTATCCAGGTGATGTTGCCCGGTAGTAATTAGCGTAAAACAGACAAAAAGGCCCGACAAAAAAGATCTCATATTTAACAGATGCATAACCCAGGTAAATCCATAAAAGCTAACATTCGCTAAGCCCCAGCGGTATCTGCACCGCGAGTCCGCCATCCGAGGTCTCTTTATACTTACTGTTCATATCCTGGGCCGTATTCCACATCGTGCTGATGACCGCATCGAGGGAGACCTTCGCGAAGTCGGGGGTGCTTTGAAGCGCCAACTGCGAGGCGGTGATGGCTTTTATCGCGCCCATCGTATTGCGCTCGATGCAGGGGATCTGGACGAGGCCGCCGATGGGATCGCAGGTGAGCCCGAGGTGATGCTCCATGGCGATCTCGGCGGCCATCATGGCCTGCCGCTGGGAGCCGCCGACGCATTCGGTAAGCGCGGCCGCGGCCATGGCGGAGCTGACGCCGATCTCGGCCTGGCAGCCGCCCATCGCTGCGGAGATGGTCGCGCCTTTCTTGAAGATGCTGCCGATCTCGGAGGCGGTGAAGATGAATTGCAGGATCTTGTCCTCCTTGTAGCCGTCGCAGAAGGCGATATAGTATTGCAACACCGCGGGGATGACCCCGGCGGCGCCATTGGTCGGAGCGGTGACAACCCGGCCGAACGAAGCATTCTCTTCGTTTACCGCGAGGGCGAAGCAGGAGACCCAGTCGAGGGTATATTTAAAGCTGTTGCCGCCCTTGCGGATGGCTTCTATCCAGCCGTCATAGTCATGATAGATATTAGCGCCGATGAGCTTGCGATTGAGATCGGCGGCGCGGCGTTTGACATTCAAACCGCCGGGGAGCACGCCTTCGGCGTGACAGCCCCGATAGATGCAATCCCGCATCACCGTCCAGATCTTGTGCACGCCGGCCTTTGTCTCGGCCTCGGGGCGCCAGGCGGCTTCATTCTCCATCACGACCTCGGAGATGCTGAGACCGGTCTTTCGACACCAATGGAGGAGATCGTTATTGGTATCGATGGGGAAAGGCAGTTGAACGGCTGTGCCCGCGGCATTGTCCTCGCCTTCCTTTTTTACGAATCCGCCGCCGATGGAGTACCAGGTCTCGGCACGTTGATGCCCATCGGACCACTCGGCGAGAAAGGTCATGGCGTTGGGGTGATAGGGTAAGGTCTCGCGGTAGAGGAAGGTAATATCCAACGCAGGATCGAAAGTGATAAACTTCTCCCGGCGGACCCTCAGTTGTTTCAGCGTGTTGATCTCTTCGATGGCGGTATCGATATTGCCGGGATCGAAGGTGACGGGGTCTTCGCCGGCAAGGCCGAGCTGGATGGCGATATCCGTGCCGTGGCCTTTGCCTGTCTTGGCCAAAGAGCCATAGAGGAGGACTTTTAATGACTGAAGCTTGTCAAGGCCATGGGCGGCTTTTATAGAATCGGTGAACCGCTGGGCGGCGCGCCAGGGTCCAAGGGTATGAGAGCTGGAGGGGCCGACACCTATTTTGAACATGTCGAAGACGGAGATGGATTCGTGTGGCAAGAATGGTGACTTTTTGCGAAGGTATGACGTTTTTTAAGGACATTTATTGTGTATATTCAACACCTATGAAAGTGTTGCTGACAATACTATTGAGCACTGCTGTCCTGGCGGGGCTTAGGGCCCAGGAGGCCTGCAAAATCCTGCATTTTACCTCATCGCACAATTGCTTTCCCGACACGGCCAGGGATCGGGGACACCTCGACGGCGACGGTAAGCAGCTGCCGCGGGCGGGACATTATGATGACAGCTCCGTGTTATTGGTGATCCCGAAAGGCCTGCATGCAGGGCCAACCGTCGACCTGGTCGTCTGGTTCCACGGCTGGCACAATAACATCGATACGGCTCTCCAATTCTATGGCCTGGCCCGGCAATTCACAGCTTCGGGACGCGACGCCGTGCTGGTACTGCCGGAGGCGGCGAAGAATGCGGCGGATAGTTATGGCGGAAAGATGCGACAGGACGGCATGTTCAAGCTGTTGGTCGCGGACATTTTGAGTGAACTAAAACGAAACAAGGCCGTACCGGCCAACGCCGTCGCAGGCCATGTCGTACTGGCCGGTCATAGCGGAGCTTATTCCGTCATAGCGGACATATTGGAGCATGGACAGCAGCCGGTGGATGAAGTATTTCTGTTCGACGCCCTTTACGGCCGGATGAACACGTTCACCCAATGGGCAGAAGCCGGCGACCATCATTTTGTTCATTGGTTTACCAATACCGGTTATGGACCGGACAAGATGAGTGATTCGATGATGTTGCAACTGCGGCGGGATAAGGTGCCTTTCGGACTGTCGGAAGAGGTGTCGACGGATAGTGCGGTGATCAGGAACAATCGAATATTATTCGTGCATAGCCCGCGGGAGCATAATGTGATCATCAATAATCCCGATGATTTCGCGCTTTTGCTGAGGAATCGTCCATAGCCGTGGCATGACTTTAGCAAATACTCACAGTAAACGTCATGAAAAGAACCCTGGGGATTGTTTTGCTCGTTCTCGGCATCCTGATGCTTATCTATACCGGCTTTTCCTATACGCGGCGGGAAAAGGTCATCGACGCAGGTCCGGTCCACGTCTCGGCAGACAAGCAACATACGGTCAACTGGCCACCGTATGCGGGCGGCATCCTGGTCCTGGGAGGGATCGTTCTGCTGGTAAGCGGCAACCGCCGAGGCTCCTGATCCGGCCAAATTCGATTATATTCGTCGCATGAACCGCTATCTCCACCGGGCGACGATCCTCGCCATTTTCCTTGCACCGCTCGCAGCCGCCACCCAAACGACCATCCCCATCCTCACGGCTCATAATGCCCTCGTGCTGCACACCGACGCTTCCGGGCGCCTCCTGACCAGCTATATGGGCGAGCGCCTGGCCGACACAAAAGACTATGGGCAAACCGGCGCCTCCTACCGCAACGCCGAAGACATTCTTTCTTCTGCCTATACGCCCGCGGGATCGACCAGCCTGGCCGAACCGGCCATCGCCATCACGCACGCCGATGGCAACCGGTCGCTCGACCTGCGCTATGTCAGTCATAGTACGAGCGTGGAAAAAAACAATGTCTCGCTCACCACGATCACCCTGAAAGATCCGGTCTACGCCGTCGAAGTCACCTTATTCTATAAAGTCTTCGCCAACGAGGATGTCGTCGAACAGTGGAGCCGCATCGTCAATCATGAAAAAGGCAATATCGTACTGGATAAATACGCCTCCGCGAATCTCTGCCTGCGGGCCGGCAGTTACTGGCTCAGGCAATACCACGGCGATTGGGCAAGAGAGATGCAGCCGGAGGAGACCCGGCTTACGCATGGTATAAAGACGATCGACACGAAGCTGGGGACCCGCGCCGACCTGTTCGGGCCGTCCGTATTCATGGTCTCCCTCGACAAGCCGGCCGGCGAGGACGAAGGCAGCGTTCTTTATGGCTCCGTGGAATGGAGCGGCAATTTTCGGATCGATCTCGAAGTGGATCCCAACGACCAGCTGCGCATCATCGCCGGCATCAACAATTATGCTTCCCCCTATGTTTTGTCACCGAATGAGACTTTTACCACCCCGGCGTTTGTATATACGTTCTCTTCCACCGGCAAGGGCGACGCCAGCCGCCGGATGCACCGCTGGGCCCGGGACTACAAGATCGTAGACGGCCGGGGGAACCGGTTGACCCTGCTCAACAACTGGGAATCCACCTATTTCGGCTTCAACGAAGACACCCTCCGCGGACTCATAAAAGGCGCGAAAAACCTTGGGGTCGATCTCTTCCTGCTCGATGACGGCTGGTTTGGCAATAAATATCCCCGGAATGACGATCATGCCGGTCTCGGGGACTGGCAGGAGAACCGCCGCAAACTACCCAATGGCATCAAAGCTCTCGTAAAGGAAGCGCAGCAGGACGGCGTGAAATTCGGCATCTGGGTGGAGCCCGAGATGGTAAACCCCAGGAGCGAGCTGTATTTCCGGCACCCGGATTGGGTCGTCAAACAACCCGCGCGCGAAGAGAAATATTATCGCAACCAGCTCGTGCTCGATCTGGCCAACCCGGCGGTGCAGGACTTCGTCTATAACATCATCGACTCGCTGTTCATCAAGAATCCCGGCCTGGCTTATCTGAAATGGGATTGCAATGCCGTTATCTATAATGCGTATTCGGTGTATCTGAAAGATCGTCAATCCCAATTCTATGTCGACTATGTCCGCGGGCTCTACCATGTGCTCGACCGCATCCGGGCGAAATATCCCACCGTTCCGATGATGCTCTGTTCGGGCGGCGGCGGTCGCGTCGACTATGGGGCTCTGAGCTATTTTACCGAATACTGGCCGAGCGACAATACCGATCCGCTGGAACGGGTCTTTATCCAATGGGAATATTCCTATTTCTATCCGGCCATCGCCAGCGCCAATCACGTCACCAACTGGGGCCATCAGCCTTTGAAATTCCGCATCGACGTCGCAATGATGGGGAAACTGGGTTTCGACATCCCCGTCGGCAAATTACCGGCCACCGACCTGGCCTTTTGCCAGGGCGCTTTGAAACTTTACAACGAGATCAAGCCGGTCATCTGGCAGGGTGATGTGTATCGCCTCGCCGATCCGTATAAGGCCGACTGCGCGTCCATCCTGTATGTCGACTCCGCACGCTCTTCGGCGGTGCTATTCAACTATCTCGTCAACAACCGGTATGATGCCGGTAATAAGCTGCCTGTGAGATTAAAAGGGTTGGACCCTGCAAGACAATACCGGGTGCAGGAGGTGAACCGGTATCCGGGCGCCCCGGCGGGCCGCGAGGACGGGAAGCTGTATTCCGGCGACTACCTCATGAAGGTAGGGCTTGATCCACAGGTTCATGCGGATCGATCCAGCGTGGTTCTCCAATTGAAAACAATCCCGGGATGATCGAACTAAGCAAGCAATCGGACTTTCAAGACATTTGGGCCATCATCAACGATGCAGCCATTGCCTACAAAGGAATTATTCCCGAAGACAGGTGGCACGAACCCTACATGCCCGAGAGCGAACTCCGGGAACAAATTGCCGACGGCGTACGATTTTGGTGTTACCGTGAAGACGACACAATCATTGGTGTCATGGGAATCCAGAATAAAGCGGATGTGACGCTGATCAGGCATGCCTATGTCCGAACGACTGCCAGAAATAAAGGTATCGGCGGAAAATTATTGAGTCATCTCGCCAAACTGACGACAAAACCAATATTGATCGGTACCTGGGCGGACGCAACCTGGGCGATCCATTTCTATCAAAAACATGGTTTCACCCTGGTTTCTTATGAAGAGAAAGAAAGACTCCTGCGGAACTATTGGAAAATTCCCCTGCGGCAGATCGAAACCTCGGTGGTATTGGCCAATCAGCTAGTCCCTGGTTCGATGGCGGCCGCATCCGATGATGCATCAAAGGTCAGCCGGTCGACCGGACGGTCCGGGTTACCGATGGCTATCGGAACATCGGTGGCCACTGGCTGATCGCGCTTGAACACGTATCCGTGCCGGTTGATCTCAAGACGGGCAAGGCCAGTCTCTGACCGATTCCAAAGCCGGCCGATAGCCGATCGCAAAAGAATAAGCGCCTCCTGGGAGAAAGATAACGAACCCCGCTGTGATAAAAAAAAGACCACCCCTACCCTGTAGGTGATGGTCTTGACCCTTAAACAACCTGTCGCAAGCGTTCAAATATAATGGAGGCCACAGGCCTTCTTTTTAGCGCTCATATAGAATTAAAACTATAAATATATAGTCTTATTGCCAAAAATAAGCAGAAATTTTTTGGGAGGATCGGGTTGGAATATGCTAATTTATTTAGTATTTTTGTTCTGGAAACACACCCTTTATTTATGATCGCGAAGCGAGAACTTATCCGCCGGCTGCAGGAGGAATTGCTTCCCTTGCAGGGGTTCCGGCCACCAACGGCGGGAGCCCGCGTGGATATGGGCCTTGGGCCGGTGGCGGCCGCTTTCCCCCGGGGCGAATTCCCGGCGGGGGCGGTGCACGAGCTGATCAGCGCCTCGCCCGAAGATTGGGCGGCGACGGGTGGGTTCGTGGCGGCGTTGCTGGCGCCGCTGATGCGGGATGGCGGGGTGGGTATTTGGATCGGCACCCGAAGGACGGTGTTTCCCCCGGCGTTGAAACGCTTCGGGGTCGATCCGGACAAGATCGTTTTTGTGGACCTGGCCCGGGAGAAGGATGCGATCTGGGCGATGGAGGAAGCCTTGAAGTGCGAAGGCCTGGCGGCCGTCGTCGGGGAGATCCGCGACCTGGACTTTACCGCTTCGCGCAAGCTGCAGTTGGCCGTAGAGAAAAGCCGGGTGACGGGGTTCCTGGTACGGCATCAGCCGAGGAACCTGGGGACCGTAGCGGCGGTGGCGCGGTGGAGGGTCGGCCTGCTGGCGAGTGAACCGGAAGGGGAAATGCCGGGTGTGGGGTTCCCCCGCTGGAAAGTGGAATTGCTGAAGGTCCGTAACGGCCGGCCCGGCGAGTGGATCGCCGAATGGAATAATGAAACAGGTTTCAAAATTACCGATCATGAACAAACGATTTGTCTCCCTCTACTTCCCGCATCTCAAAACAGACTGGTTGGTTATTCGCAAGCCGGAGCTGCGGGGTAAACCCGTCGTGCTCTCGGCCAAAGACCATAACCGGGTGGTGATCACGGCGGCGAGCCCCGAGGCGGAAAAGGAAGGGCTCTTCCCGGGCATGGTGGTCGCCGATTCCCGGGCGCTGCTGCCGGAGCTGGTTGTGATGGAAGATAAGGCGGGGCGCGAAATGCGGCTGCTGCGGGGACTTGGGGAATGGTGTATCCGGTTCGCCCCCGTGACGGCGGTTGACGGAGCCGATGGCGTCGGAGGATCGGGTGGCGCGGAGAGGCCGGACGGTCTCATTCTCGATGTCAGTGGCTGCCCCCACCTCTGGGGCGGCGAAGAGCCCTACCTGAAGCAGATACTAAAACGCTTACGCGCGATCGGCTACCACGTGCAGGGCGCGATGGCGGACACGATGCTCGCCGCGTGGGCGGTAGCACGTTACGGCAAGGGATACCCGATCATTGCGGCAAACGGCCAGGCAGCCGCACTCGGCCCCCTACCCTGCCAGGCATTACGCATCGAAGCGGCGACAACCGAACGCCTGCAACAACTGGGTCTTGCACGGATCGACCAATTCATATCGATGCCGCGAGGCGCACTCCGGCGCCGCTTTGGAGCTCAGCTGCTGCATCGTCTTGACCAGGCGCTGGGTCACGCCGAAGAATCCCTGGAGCCGATCTGCCCCGTGGAGGCCTTTACGGAGCGCCTGCCCTGTCTGGAACCCATCCAAACGCGGACGGGGATCGAGATCGCGTTGCAACGCCTGCTGAACCAGCTCTGCGAGCGGCTTCAACAGGAAGGTAAAGGCCTGCGAACCGCGGTGTTCAAAGGGTACCGGGTGGATGGGAAAATGGAGTCCATCGAGATCAGCACGACACGAGCGACCCACCAGGCGAATCACCTGTTCGCGCTTTTCGAGATCCGGCTGGCCACCATCGAGCCGGCATTGGGGATCGAACTGTTTATCCTCGAAGCGCCGAAAGTAGAAGACGCCGCCCCGGCGCAGACCACCCTTTGGTCGGGATCCGCGGGACTCGAAGACAACGGCCTCGCCGCCTTACTCGACAGACTCACCGGCAAATTCGGCGCCGGAGTGATCCACCGCTATCTGCCGGAAGAAAGATATTGGCCGGAAAGGTCGTTCCGGGAATCGACTGATCTCCGGGAAACGCCATCGACGTCCTGGCCGACAGACCGCCCCCGGCCCATACAACTGCTCCCCCACCCCGAACCCATCCAGGTGACGGCGCCGATACCCGACTATCCGCCCATGCTCTTCCGCTACAAAGGCGTCCTCCACAAGACAGCAAAGGCAGACGGACCGGAACGCATCGAACGGGAATGGTGGACGGACGCCGGCCCCCACCGCGACTACTACACCGTAGAGGACGAATCAGGGGGAAGATACTGGCTGTTCCGCAGCGGCCATTATCGCGACGATCATTCGCCACAGTGGTTCATCCACGGATTCTTTGCTTGATGGAATACGCCGAATTACAAATGACCTCCAACTTCAGCTTCCTCCGCGGCGCCTCACACCCGGAAGAGCTGGTGAACCGTGCCGCGGAGCTGGGCTATAGCGCCCTTGCCATCACCGACCGCAACACGCTGGCGGGCATCGTCCGCGCCCATGTCGCCGCCAAAGCCTGCCACAACACGCCCATCCCGGCCAAAGCCCGTGAACTCAGGCTTATCCCCGCCTGCCGCCTCGAACTGCTCGACGGCCCGGCCCTGCTGGCCTACCCCACCGACACACAAGCCTATGCACGCCTCTCGGGGCTGCTGACCACGGGAAACCTGCGAGCGGAAAAAGGCCAGTGCTCCCTCTATAAGCACGATGTGTATGAAGCAGCAAAAGGAATAAAGTTCGTCGTGGCCCCGGGCCCGTTGCTGGATGAACGATATACGTTAAAGAGGGATTTTGCGGCCGCCATCGAAGAATACAGGGAAGCATTCGGCCGCGATCTCTATCTTGGGGCGTCGCGCGGGTACCGCGGAGACGATGCAAAGCAGCTGTACCGCCTCGCGGAACTGGGAAAACGGCTGGAGACGCCGCTGCTGGCCACGAACGACATCTATTTTCATGCGCCCGGCCGGCGGCCGCTACAGGACGTGCTGACCTGCATCCGCGAAAAATGCACCATCCATAACGCCGGCTTCCGGCTGTTCGAAAACGCCGAACGCTACCTCAAGCCCATCGAAGAAATGCACCGCCTGTTCCGGCACTACCCGGACGCCGTCAAAAAGACACTGGAACTGGCTGAAGCCTGTCAGTTCTCGCTGGACTCACTTCAATACGTCTATCCCGAAGAGCTGACGACAAACGGCCGCACGCCGCAGGAAGAGCTGACCCACCTGGCCTGGGAAGGCGCCCGAAGCTATTATGGCGAGGACATACCCCAAAAGGTGAGCCAGGCCATCCGGCACGAGCTGGCCTTCATCGAAGAACGCAACTATGCGCCGTTTTTCCTGACAGTATACGATCTGTGCCGCTTTGCAAGACAACAGAAAATTCTTTACCAGGGCCGCGGTTCGGCGGCGAACTCCACAATCTGCTATTGCCTGCAGATCACCTTTGTCAATCCCACCAAATTCGATCTGCTCTTCGAACGGTTCATGTCGGCGGCCCGCAACGAACCGCCGGATATCGATGTGGACTTCGAGCACGAACGCCGCGAAGAGGTCATCCAATACGTCTACCGGAAGTATGGCCGCGACCGGGCGGCGATCGTCGCAACGGTGACGCAGCTGCACTATAAAGGCGCAGTGCGGGATGTGGGCAAAGCAATGGGCCTGAGCCGGGACATGCTGGATCATCTTTCCAAAGCCCGCTCGGAGACGGGCGACCGCTGGCTGGAAGGAAAAGGATTCGAAGAGGCGGGATTGAACGCGAGCGACCCAATGCTGCGGCAGGTGCTTGCGCTGACCACGCAGCTGATGGGCTTCCCGCGACAGCTGGGACAGCATACCGGCGGCTTTGTGATCACCCAGAAGAAACTGGCCGACCTGTGCCCGCTGCTGAATGCGCGAATGGAAGACCGTACCAATATCGAATGGAACAAGGACGATATCGATGCGTTAGGTATCATCAAAGTAGATGTGCTGGCGCTGGGGATGCTGACTTGTATCCGCAAAGCGTTTGCATTGGCACGCGAACACCATGGAATGGAGCTGACGCTGGCCAATATCCCACAGGACGACCCGGCGGTGTACGAGATGATCAGCCATGCAGATACCATCGGGGTATTCCAGATCGAAAGCCGGGCCCAGCAGGCAATGCTGCCCCGGCTGCGGCCGGAATGCTTCTATGACCTGGTGATCGAGGTGGCGATCGTCCGGCCGGGACCGATACAGGGCGATATGGTGCATCCCTATCTGCGCCGAAGGAATAAAGAAGAACCGGTGGAGTTCCCGTCCAAAGAGCTGGAAGAGATACTGGGCCGGACGCTGGGGGTACCCCTCTTCCAGGAACAGGCGATGAAGATCGCGATCGTCGCGGCGGGATATAGCGCCGCGGAAGCGGACCAGCTAAGAAGAAGCATGGCGACCTTCAAGGCGCATGGAATGATCAGCCGCCACCGCGAGAAACTTGTGACCGGGATGGTCGCAAAAGGATACAGCGAAGACTATGCAAACCGCATCTTCAAACAATTGGAGGGGTTTGGCAGCTATGGGTTCCCCGAGAGCCATGCAGTGAGCTTTGCGCTGCTGGCCTATATCTCGGCCTGGCTGAAGCGGCGGCTGCACGATGTCTTTAGCTGTGCGTTGCTGAATAGCCAGCCGATGGGGTTCTATCACGCAGATCAACTCGTGACGGATGCGAAAAGACATGGAGTGCCGGTTCGGCCGATCGATGTGAATTTCTCGCAATGGGATAACACCCTGGAAGAAAAGGTTGACGGCGTTTGTGCGATGCGGCTGGGATTCAGGCAGGTCAGGGGGTTAGGAGAGGCTGAAGTGGCCCCGTTGCTGAAAGGGAAACCCTACCGATCGGTCAACGAGCTGCTCGACGCCGGGGTGAGCGTGACGGCGCTGGAACGCCTCGCGAATGCTGACGCATTTGGGTCCCTGGGATTGGACCGGCGGCGGGCCTTATGGGAAGTATCGGCCCTGAAAGATCACCCGATCGGCGTGTTCGCCGGCCAGCCTTCGGAGAGCGAACAGGAAGGCAACATCCCATTACCCACCATGCCGCTGCCCGAGCAGGTTACCGCCGATTACGCGGCAACGGCGCTGTCGCTGAAGGCGCACCCGGTGAGCTTTTTCCGTTCAACCCTCGATCACCTCGGCATCCGGCCCATCGACCGGCTTCGCGCCGGCCGCGACGGCCAGGCGGTAAAAGTGGCGGGACGGGTCCGGGTGCGGCAACATCCGGGAACGGCAAAGGGAGTACTGTTCATCACCATCGAAGATGAGACGGGCGACGCGAACCTGGTCGTATTCCCCAAGGTTTTCGAAGCGTATCGCAAACCTATTCTGCAATCGACATTACTGATGGTGGAAGGGAGGTTGCAGGTGGAGGGAGAAGTCATCCATGTACTGGTAAAGGCCTGTCACAATCTTTCTTCTTTGTTTCAGCAGGCGAGTCTCTTTGGGAACGCAAGAAATTTCCGTTAACGTGAACGCGGATACTGCCAATTTCCTAATTTTCCCCGCGAATTCAACTCCAATGACCATCACAGACCTTCTACCTGACCACTGGCCGACCGTAAAGGCCATCTATGAAGCGGGGCTCGCCACGGGCAACGCCAGCTTTCAAACCACCTCCCCGGAATGGGACGAGTGGAACGCCGGCCATTTGGCGCAATGCCGCCTGGTGGCCCTGGATGGAGAACGCGTGATCGGCTGGGTCGCGCTGAGCCAGGTATCGACCCGCTGGGTCTATGCCGGGGTCGCAGAGGTAAGCATCTATATCGACGCGAAATATCGCGGGCAATGCGTGGGCACCGCCCTGCTGCAAGCCCTGATCACGGAAAGCGAGGCCAAAGGCATCTGGATGCTGCAGGCGGGCATCTTCCCGGAGAATATCGCCAGCATCCGGCTGCACGAACGGTCAGGGTTCCGGGAGGTCGGAGTGCGCGAGAAGATCGGTAAGATGCAGAACCGGTGGCGGGATACGGTACTGCTGGAACGGCGGAGCAAGACGGTAGGGGTATAACCGCGCGGCGAAGAAACGATCCGAAAAGGAAATTAGTTTTTTTTGGTCTCACCGGACGCTGTAAATTACCGGTCAAATTTGCTTTGCGATATGGACAACAACGAATTCGACGCTATCGTCATCGGCTCGGGCATCAGCGGCGGCATGGCCGCCAAGGAGCTGACCGAGAAGGGACTGAAAACGATCATGCTCGAGCGCGGCATGAACATCGAGCACATCAAGGACTACACGGAAGCCAACAAGGAAGCCTGGGATTATCCGCACCATGGCGAGCGAACCCAGGAGATGATCAGGAACTATCCCGTGCTGAAGCGGGACTACCCGTTGAACGAACGGAACCTGTCCTGGTGGGCAAGCGACAAAGACAGCCCGTATACGGAGGTCAAGCGATTCGACTGGTTCCGCGGTTATCACGTAGGTGGAAGAAGTCTTTTATGGGGCCGGCAGTCGTATCGCTGGAGCGACTGGTATTTTGAAGAGAACGCCAAACAGGGCATCGGCGTCGATTGGCCCGTCCGCTATAAGGATATCGAACCCTGGTATGATCATGTCGAAAAGTTTGTGGGGGTCAGCGGATCGAAGGAGGGACTGCCGGAACTGCCGGACAGCCAGTTCCTGCCGCCGATGGACATGACCTGCGTGGAGAAGGATTTTGCCAGGGAGATCAAAAAGCATTTCGGGGGGAAACGGAAGATAATCATCGGGCGTTGCGCTCATGCTACGGTGCCGTTGAACGGCAGGCAGTGCCAGTACCGCGACAAGTGCTGGTTTGGCTGTCCCTTTGGCGGCTATTTCAGTACGCAGTCGGTGACCCTGCCGGCGGCGATGGCCACAGGCAATCTTACGCTTCGGCCCTGGTCGATCGTAACGCAGATCCTTTACGACAAGGATAAAAAGCGGGCCACGGGAGTGGAGGTGCTGGACGCCCAAACGATGAAGACCTATACGTACAAGGCGAAGATCGTTTTCCTGAATGCGTCGACGCTCAACAGCGCGTGGATACTCATGAACTCGGCGACCGACGTCTGGCCGGACGGGCTGGGCAGCAGCAGCGGCGAACTGGGACATAACGTAATGGACCACCACCTCGGCGTCTATGCCGGTGGTCGCGTGGAAGGCTACTTAGACAAATACACCTACGGGCGCCGGGCCAACGGTATCTATATCCCCCGTTTCCGGAACTTCTTTGGCGACAAGCGCGACTATCTCCGCGGCTTTGGCTACCAGGGCGGCGCCGACCGCGGCCGCGGTGTAGACATCGCCGAATTCGACATCGGCGCAAAACTCAAGGAGGCGATGAGCGAACCCGGCGCCTGGAATTTCGGCATGGGTGGCTTTGGCGAGACCCTCCCCTATCATGAGAATAAGGTGACGCTTGATAAGACGAAGAAAGACAAATGGGGCCTGAACGTACTTTCCATCGACTGCGAGCTGAAAGAGAACGAGCTGAAGATGCGCAAGGATATGCTCAACGACGCGATGGAGATCTGCGAGGCCCTGGGTGTCAAAGACGTCAAGGGCGGTGACGACAATCCCTACCTGGGCCGCGGTATCCACGAAATGGGCACGGCGCGGATGGGCCGCGATCCGAAGACCTCGGTACTGAATAAATGGAACCAGGTGTGGGATGCGCCAAACGTATTTGTCACCGACGGTTCCTTTATGACCTCGGCGGCCTGCCAAAACCCTTCATTAACCTACATGGCTTTTACGGCCCGCGCCGCGGATCATGCGGTGAACGAGCTGAAGAAAGGGAACTTATAGTTCGGTAGGGCTATCCTTTGCCCTCGCCTCGATTGCCTTGCCGACAGCGCTGCTCAGGTCTGTAGCCTGACCGCTGTCGGTATGGACCCAACTCTCTTTTTCCTGGCGAATTTTAATGGGCGGAAGCGTCGGGCGAGTCCCGTGCCCCGGCATTCGAAAATTGCTGACTACGTAGTACGTTTCCGAGTGATGCTCCTGGACATCGGCTTCGAGGATGACGTTCAGCCGCGCCGCATCTACCGGGAACTCGAAACGAATGGAGTAGGTGACGGTGCTCATATGTTGGGTATTTGGAGTAAAAGATGCCAATCAAAGTAAATGCCGTTTTCTCACTCTGCTGAAATACTGACAGCACAACGGACATTTTTTCCCTACAGGAGCCGTAAATTTATATTCAATTTTTTAAAGACTATTATATGCGGAAAAAAGCTGCACTTTTCTTCACCGTCATTGCGGCAATTTTTGTTTCGGCCGCCCTTGCCATCGGTTACCAGGAAGGACTGCCGCCGGTGGAGACCAAACCGGGGTTCGCGAATTATAAACCGGCATTCGCCGGGCAGACCCGGGTCGCCGGCGCGCGAACGAAGACGCCATACAAGGTGGTGAAAATAGCCAAGAGGCTGGGTAATCCTTTCGCCATCGTGGCGATGCCCGACGGGCGGCTGATGGTGACGCTGAAATCGGGAACGATGGAAATCCATGACAACAATGGCGCGCTGGTGAAGAAGATCACTGGTTTACCCGAGGTGGTCTACGCGGGGCAGGGCGGACTGCTGGACGTCGCCTTCGACCCCCGGTTCGGCAGCAACAAGATCATCTACTGGAGCTATGCGGAGAAGGCCGACGGCGGTACGTTGACTGCCGTGGCCAAAGGGAAACTGGACGTAGCCGCGGGAAAGGTCGACAATGTGACCGTTATTTTCCGGGCGACGCCGGCGACAAAGGGCAATTTACAATTCGGCTCCCGGCTGGTATTCGACAAGAAGGGCGACCTGTTCGTAAGCCTCGGCGAAAAATTCGCCCCAGAAAACCGGGTGCATGCGCAGGACCTGGACACCTACCTGGGGAAGATCATCCGGATCACGACGGCCGGCAAGCCGGTGACGGGTAATCCCTTCGAAGGGCGGGCAGGCGCCAGGCCGGAGATCTATTCATTAGGCCATCGCAACCCCGACGGACTGGATATCGACCCGGCAACGGGCGAACTATGGGAGGCGGAGTTCGGACCGCATGGCGGGGACGAAGTGAACTGGATCCGGCCCGGCAAGAACTACGGCTGGCCGGTGATCACGTACGGTCTCGAATATTCGGGCGACAAGGTGGGGGACGGCATTCAACAGAAGCTGGGAATGGAGCAACCTGTATACTACTGGGATCCTGTCGTTTCGCCCTGCGGCATCTGTTTTTACAATGGGACCGCTATTCCGGAATGGAAGGACAACCTGTTCCTGGCCTGCCTCAGCGGACAGCAGATAGACCGGCTGATCATTCGCAACAACCGGGTGGTGGGTGAAGAGCGGCTATTGACAGACAAGAACCAACGGTTTAGAGATATCGCCTATATGAATAATATGCTCTTTGCCATCACGGATGACGGGGACATCTACCGGATTGAAAAACAGTAAATTAGGGAATTTTTGGGGCAACAGGCGGTTTTGCTAAAATAATTTGCCGCAATGTTAAGAAATTATTACCTTTATATTAATTGATATTATTTACCCTTAAATTCACTAAGAGCTAATCATGTTACCTTATATCCTTTTAGCGGAGGACGACTGTACCCTCTGCGGAAATTTTGTGCAGGAGTTGGACAGACTCGTAGCCTATGCCGAAGTAAAGACGGTGGAGAATGGCCGCACCTTCCTCGACTACCTCGCCAGCCGGAGCTGGGATGATCTCCCCTCCATGATCCTTGTCAAGTACGACCTGCCGGATGCAAAAGCGCCCGATCTTCTCCGTGAGTTGATGTCCGAGGCCCGCTACCAGGGCATTCCCATCCTCGTCTGGAGCCGGGGCGGCCAACCGAAAGAAGCGGAAGAATGCCGCTCGCTGGGAGTGAAGACCTACCTGCAGCAGCCAACCGCGGCCCCCGAGCTGGAGGCCGTCGTTCACCAGATCGACGACCTGCTGAAGGCTGAATTAAGTATAGTCTGATCTATTAATAGCCCTACATCCATAAAGCTGCAAAAGCCCCCATAACCGGGGGCTTTTGTATATATTCGGCGTTCAAATTGCTTATGCGACATTGGCCTCGATCATTTCGGCCATTTGCGCTTCAGCCGCTTTTACGGTCGTTACGATCCGCGCAGCGACCTTGTACGGGTCTGCCGCCGAATTGGGCCGCCGGTCTTCCAGCCAGCCTTTCCAGCCTCTTTCCACCGTGCCGATAGGAATGCGGATGGAGGCGCCGCGGTCGGATACGCCGAATTTGAATTCGTTGATCGCCGCCGTCTCGTGCTTGCCGGTAAGCCGGAGGTGGTTATCGGGGCCGTAGACCTCGATATGTTCCTTTATTACAGGGCGGAAAGCCTCACAGACCTTTACATAGACTTCGCTGCTGCCGCAAGTGCGCAGCAGGGAATTGGAGAAATTGGCGTGCATGCCGCTGCCGTTCCAGTCGAGGTTGCCGAGCGGTTTGCAATGCCAATTGATGGCGATACCGTATTTTTCGCCGATGCGTTCGAGCAGGTACCGGGCGACCCAGACCTGGTCGCCGGCTTCTTTGGCGCCCTTGGCGAACACCTGGAATTCCCATTGGCCGGTGGCTACTTCCGAGTTGATGCCTTCGATATTGAGGCCCGCGTCGAGGCAGGCGTCGAGATGTTCTTCCACCATGTCGCGGCCGTAGGCGTTGCGCGCGCCGACGGAGCAATAGTACGGACCTTGCGGTCTGGGATAACCGCCTTCAGGGAAGCCCAGCGGTTTGTCGGTTTCGGGGTTCCACAGGAAGTATTCCTGTTCAAAGCCGAACCAGAAATCATTATCATCGTCCTGGATGAGGGCGCGGCCGTTGCTGGGATGGGGAGTGCCGTCGGGGCTGAGTACTTCGCACATTACAAGCCAGCCGTCGCGGCGCTGCGGATCCTTCGCGAGGAAGACGGGCTTCAGCAGGCAGTCCGAAGAGCCGCCCGGGGCCTGCTCGGTGGAAGAGCCGTCAAAACACCACATGGGGCAATCTTCCAGCTTGCCGGAGAATTTTCTTTCGATCTTTGTCTTGCTGCGTAAACTTTGGATGGGTTGATACCCATCAAGCCAGATGTATTCTAATTTTGCTGTCGCCATAGTGAATTCGTTTAACACAAAGATAATAAGGTGGCTTTACTTAACAAATATAACTTTGTTACTATATAATATATATCCCGGAAAAGTTTGCAAAATTGCACATTTCCCAAGCCATTTACTACATGAAATATAATTTAATGCGTATTTTATTCATTTTTTTAACCGTTTGCTTGTTTTTCGCCTGTCCGCCTGCTTTTTCACAAAAAAAATACACATTCACCCAACCTGAAATGGGGTCTCCTTTTACGGTCACTCTGGCAACGGACGATTCATTGGCTGCGGCACGGGCAGCCGCCGCGGCCTTCCGGCTTGCCGACACCCTCAACTCCATCCTGAGCGATTACATCGACAGCAGCGAGATCAACCGGCTTAGCGCAACGAGTGGCCAGGGACGGTATGTCGCCGTTTCGGCGCCGCTGTTCGATATCCTCCGGCGCGCACAAGAGGCCGCGGCCATGACGGCCGGCGGATATGATATAACGATAGGACCCGTAGTACGGCTTTGGCGAAGGGCCCGAAAGACGGGCGTACCGCCGACAGAGACCGATATTGCCATTGCCATGGGCCATTGCGGCTATCGGCATCTGCATCTCGACACTATGCAAACATCCGTTTGGCTCGATATTCCCGGGATGCAACTGGACGTCGGCGGATTGGGAAAGGGTTTTGTGGCAGCGGCCGCCCTGCGGCAGCTGCAACAGGCAGGTTTCGAAAAGGCAATGGTCAATGCAGGCGGTAAAATAGTTACCGGCCCGCCGCCGGCGGGCCAGACCGGCTGGATCATCGGCATCAACGCCCCCGGCGAAAAAGAACGTCTCCTGTCCATCTATCTCTCGCTCGACAAGACGTCCGTCGCCACCTCCGGCGACATCTACCAATACCTCGAATGGCATGGGAAACGGTATTCGCATATCATCGATCCGCGTACCGGTATCGGCCTCACCCGCCGCCGAAACGTGACGGCCATTGCCGCCGACGGCACGACCGCCGACTGGCTGGCTACGGCCTGCAGCATCCTCTCCTGGCGCCGGTCGCTAAAACTACTAAAGCATTTGCCCGGCGCCGCACTTCTCGTCACCGAAATGAAACGAGGCCGGGTTATTCAGAAAAGTTCCGTTACCTTTAAGCAATACCTGCTACCTGATGCGACTGCTGACCCATTCTCCCCGCGTTGATCTTATCTCCGTTCTGACCGGTTTGCTGCTTTCGAGTGCTTTGCTGTTTTTGTCCGCGACAGCCCGGGCGCAAACCTTTACGACCTTCGAGCAAACCATCCCACAATCTCAAGTGCGGTTCACGATGATCCCCATCGCCGGGAAAGGAGCCGTTGACTCGTTCTGGATGGAAGAACACGAGACCACCTACGAAGAATACATTCTTTTCCAGGACGAATCGCAGGACCATGGGCCGACGCCCGACGGCATTACCCGGCCGAGCCCACCCTATGTCGATTTTACCCTTGGAATGGGAAAACAAGGCGGTTTTCCAGCCAACAGCATGAGCAGGTATGCGGCGATGATGTATTGCAAATGGCTGTATAAACGCACAGGCGTCTTCTACCGGCTGCCGACGGAAGCGGAATGGGACTACGCCTGCCGCGCGGGGACCTCAACCCCCTACCCTTTTGGCCCGGCCGCGGATTCCCTGCCGTCCTACGGCTGGTTTGCAGCCAACAGCAATAACCGGTATCATGCGGTCAAACAGCTAAAGCCCAACGCCTGGGGACTCTATGATATGCTGGGTAACGTGGCCGAATGGACGCTCGATGCCGAGACGCCGGGGACCAAATGGCCGCTGATCCTCAAAGGCGGTTGCTATCGCGATGCCGCCGCGGCCCTGCAGCCTTCCGCCCGGCTCCTCTCCGACAGGAAATGGAATGCCCGCGATCCGCAGATCCCGCGCAGTAAATGGTGGAATACGGATGCGCCGTTTATCGGGTTCCGGATCGTCCGGCCGGTGAAGCAGCCCGACGCCGCCGCAGCCGAGGAATTCTATAACCGCTATCTATAAACTTTTTATTCATTTTAAATTGCAGTTAACATGAATCAGGAACATTCCTCCTCCAACAACGGCGGGCGTGACACGTCCACCAACACCAGCCGGCGCGACTTTATGAAAGCGTCCACGCTGGCCGCCGCGGGCGTGCTGGCAGCGCCGCTCCTTTCCCGCGCCAACCTCTTCTCCGGCGCGGATGACACCATTAAGATCGCCCTTATCGGCTGCGGCGGTCGCGGCACCGGCGCAGCTGTGCAGGCCCTCAGCACAAAACAAAACGTGCAGCTGGTGGCCATGGCCGACGCCTTCCGGGACCGCCTCGACGGCAGCTACAAGAACATCCTCGAAGCACTCGAAGATAAAAAAGGCCGGGTGCAGGTAAAAGAAGAAAACAAGTTTGTCGGTTTCGACGCCTATAAAAAAGCGATGGCGCTTGCCGACGTCGTCATCCTGGCGACCCCGCCGGGATTCCGGCCGATCCATTTCGAGGAAGCCGTGAACCAGGGCAAGCAGATATTTATGGAGAAACCCGTCGCTACCGATCCCGCGGGTATCGCCAGGGTGCTGGCTGCCGCCGAGATCGCGAAGAAGAAAAAGCTGAACGTCGTCGTCGGGCTTCAGCGGCGGTATCAAACGTCTTATCGCGAGCTGATGAAACGCGTTCATGACGGGATCATCGGCGATATCGTCAGCGCCCAGGCCTGGTGGAACAACGATGGGGTCTGGGTTCATCCCCGCCAGCCGGGCTGGACGGAGATGGAATACCAAATGCGCAACTGGTATTATTTCGTCTGGCTCTGCGGCGATCATATCGTCGAGCAGCATATCCACAACCTCGACGTCATCAACTGGGCGCTCGAAGCATATCCCGTCAGCGCGCAGGGCATGGGCGGCCGCGAAGTGAGAAAGGGCAAGGACTATGGCCAGATCTTCGACCACCATTTTGTCGAGTTCCACTATGCCAACGGCGTCGTGCTGAACAGCCAATGCCGGCATCAGAAAGGCACGATGAGCAAGGTGGATGAGATGCTGATCGGAACCAAGGGGAAAGTTTTTTGTGACGAGGCGCGGATCACGGATACGAAAGGCAATACCCTCTATCAATTCGATAAGAAAATGGAGAACCAACCCTACCAGAACGAACACGACGAACTTTTCGCGGCCATTGCGAAGGGCGAATACAAGTTCTGGGACGCCGAACGCGGGGCGAAGAGTTCGATGACGTCCATCCTCGGCCGGCTGGCCACCTATTCCGGCCAGCAGATGCAGTGGGATGCGGCGTTGAAGAGCGGCATGGATATTCATCCCGCGGTATATGCATTCGACGCCACTCCGCCGGTGACACCGGACGCCAACGGGATGTACCCCGTAGCGGTGCCCGGGCAGTTCAAGCCGTTCTAAGCAAAGCTGTCACTCTCCCGATAGGCCTTTATCAACGCGGTCTCTCCCTCCTTACCCGGGAGCGAGAGGCCGTGTTCCATTCCCAGGATGCCCTTGTAGCCCTTGTTGTAGATGTGTTTGAAGATGCCTTTGTAATCCATTTCCCCGGTGGTGGGTTCATTCCGCCCGGGGACATTGCCGATTTGAAAATAGGCGATCTCACTCCAGCACAGGTCGATATTGTGGATGACGTTGCCTTCATTGCGCTGCATATGATACATGTCGAAGAGGATCTTGCAGGAGGGGCTGTTGACGGCCTTGCAGATGGCGTAGGTCTGGTCCGAGTGGCGCAGCATCAGATCGGGAGTGTCGCTCAAGGCTTCGAGGACCATCACGATGCCATGGGGCTCGAGGATCTCGGTGCCCTTGCGCAAGGCTTCGATGACATTGCCGGTCTGGATGCCGATGGGCAGATGCCGTTCGAAATCACCGGGCACGACAGTGGTGAGCTTGCCGTTACAACGCTTGGAGACTTCCACGGCCTGGCGGCAACCCTTCAGGAAGATCTCCAGGTATTCGGGTTTGCCCGCAGCCAGGGTATTGGCCCCGTTGCCGCCTTTGTCCAGCACAAAGACGCCCATCGACATACCCAATTTGGCCAGCGCATCGCCGATCTTCTGTTGTTCTTCCGGCGGGCGCCGCATCATCCCATTGTCTTCAATGGCGCGGAAGCCTTTGTCATAGGCAAATTTGATCTGATCGATGAAGTCGTTGCCGGCGCTGTTCCTGAACATGCCGTCATGGATGCCATAATTGAGATGGAAGGGGCCGTCGGCGGGGTCGGCGGTATTGGATACGGCGGCAGAGGCGGCGCCGGCGGTAAGCAGGGAGGCACCGGTCAATAGGGAGTTTTGGAGGAATGTCTTTCTTTTCATGGTATGAATTTAGGGATTATATTCTCTTCTTTCAGCATTAATAATCCCAGTCTCGGCAATCTTATCTCCGGCGGCAATCAGGAATTCGTATCTTATAACAAACTATCTGCTATGCTGTCATCAACCGCCCGTAGGCCCTTCCTGGGCCTGCCCCTCCTCCTGCTCCTCCTCACCTCCCATGCCCAGAATATCACGACGCCCCGGACCCCGAGTCCTGCCGCGACGGTGTCGCAAACCATCGGCATCTCCACGGTGACGGTCAGCTATTCCCGCCCCTCCGTCAAAGGCCGTGCCATCTGGGGCACGCTCGTGCCTTATGGGTATAACAAACAAGGCTTTGGCGCCGGCAACGACGCCCCGTGGCGTGCGGGAGCCAACGAGAATACCGTCATCCGGCTCTCGCATCCTGCGAAGATCGAGGGTCAAGCGGTTCCCGCCGGGGAATATGGGCTGTTCTTCGTCGTCAACCAGGATAACACCGGCGAGGTGATCCTGTCGAAGGACAGTCGCTCCTGGGGCAGCTTCTGGTATATGCCCGAGCATGACCTTTTCCGGGCGAAGATCAAGCTGAACGAGGTTCCGATGACCGAAATGCTTACCTATGACTTTCAAAACCTGACAAAGACGTCCGCTGAGCTGGACCTCAACTGGGAGAAGAAGCAGTTCCCGGTGAGGATCGAGTTCGACGTCGATGCGATCGTGATGGCCAATGCCGTCGAAGAGCTGAAAGGCCCCGTGGGTTTCAACTGGCAGGGCTATGCCAGCGCCGCAAACTACGCGTTGGCCAACAAGACCAACTATGACCAGGCAATGGCCTGGATCGACCGCGCCGTCCTGATCAACCCCAATTTCAATACGCTCTCGACCAAGTCCAAACTGCTCAAGGCGATGGGCAAGGAGGCACAATCCGACAGCCTGATGCACGAAGCCGTCGCCGTCGGCACGGAGAACGACCTTAACCAGTTTGGGTACCAGCTGTTGAATGATAAACTGTACGACCGCGCCATCGAGGTCTTTATCCTCAACACGCAAAAGCATCCCAAAAGCGCCAATACCTTCGACAGCCTCGGCGAGGCGTATGCAACGAAGGGAGATAAAAAGAACGCCATCCTCAATTTCAAACGGTCCCTCAGCCTCAATCCGCCAGACGCGACCCGGCAGAACTCGGAGAAATATCTGAAACAACTGGGAGCGATGTAGATTTTGAGCCTGGCTCATCCGCTCAGGGAATTTTTCACCGGGCAAACCTTTCCGTTCCCGTTTGCGTAGATATTCAAGATCTATTCTTCAAAAGTTCAATTGAAAGACCCGGGATTATATTCAGAAGAGCAACTCATTCAACGACTTAGGCAGCATGACGCGGCTGCGTTCGTATACCTGTACGACAACTATGCCGATTCACTTAACGGGGTCATTCTCACGATTATAAACGACCGCAGCCTCGCGGGCGACATCTTACAGGAAGTGTTTATCAAGATTTGGCGGCATATCGACCAGTACGATGCGTCCAGGGGAAGGCTTTTTACCTGGATGCACAATGTGGCCAGGAATGCGGCGATCGACGTAACCCGGCGGAAGGAATGGCAAAGAACCAGGTCGAACAACCCATTGACGGCCGACCACGATCGGCTCGCGGATAACCCTTTGCCGTCGGGCATCGATCCGGACCTCAGAACATCGGTGAGCGTGCTGAAAGAAGAGCATAAAGTACTGGTTGACATGTCGTATTTTCAGGGCTATACCCAGGCCGAGATAGCAACGATGCTCGGCATACCCCTTGGTACCGTAAAAACAAGACTTAGAGCAGCATTAACTCAGCTAAGAAAATTGATCACCACCTAAATTGAATATACAGGAATACATACAAGGGGGAGCAATCGAAAGCTATGTACTCGGCCTCGCCGATGAGGAAGACATCGCGGAACTGCAACGCCTCAGGATTGAACATCCGGAGATCGCCGCAGCCGTCGAAGCAGCCGAGAACCGGCTGCTGGAGCGGGCCCGCGCCCAGGCAGTACCGGCCCCGACCCGCATCCGGACAAACTTGCTGCAAATGATTAAGACAGAGCCGGCAGAACCGGCTTCGCCGCCCTCCATCCACCGGCTGCGCGCTCTCAATAGATATAAGGCGCTCGCTGCGGCGTCGGTGTTGCTCCTGGTGACTAGCCTCGTATACAACTACTATTTGCACCGCAACTATATACAGGCGGTTGCCGAATATACCCTTATCAGCAATCCTTCGGTCCTGAAAGTCCCGCTGCTGGGTGTTGCCGGAAAAGAAAATGCCGGCGCAACTCTTTATTGGGACGCGACCGACAAGTTCGTCTACCTCGATGCCGTCCGCCTTCCCAAGGCGCCGGCAGGCAAACAATACCAACTCTGGGCCTTGGTCGACGGCAAGCCCGTCGATGCAGGCCTGCTGGAAAACATCTCCGGGATACGCCGGCTAAAAAGCGTACAAAAAGCGCAGGCGTTCGCGATCACTCTTGAAAAAACAGGTGGTAGCCCCACTCCTACTCTTAGCGAAATGGTGGTGCTCGGGAACGTACGCTCATAAAAAAAGCGAGACCCAAACTTTCCGGTAAATTCCCGCGTACCTGTAATAATCAAAATCAAAAAAAAATGAACAAGACAATGACGAAATCCATTGTTTGCGGCTTTGTGCTCTTTGCTGCGCACACGGGGATCTCCTACGCCGCCGGCACAAACACAGCCTCAAAATGGTATAAGTTCGACCCTGCATGGACACGTTGGATAAACGGTTAAGATCGATCATCATGAAAACATCCATTATTAAACGGACGATGAAGTGGACAGCCTTAACCGTGATGGTTTTGATCGCCGTTTTGGCCGTCCATATCTACCTGGTGAGGAAGCCGGGGATCGACACCCGCACGCGGATAATGGCCCGGATCGATATCCATCAACCCCTGACGCGAGGACAGGCGGACTCGATCACCAACTGGCTTTACCGGCAGCAGGGAGTGGATCACGTGCTTTGCAATGCTTCGACAAGCATTGTCGTCTTTACCTATTCGCCCCTGAAGGCGAATAGCGATGCAATCACCGGCCGCTTCATCACCACCCTCCATTACCCGCACGCCACCCGTTATGTGCCCACCAAAAAGGAATTAAGGGGCGGCTGCCCGGCGGGTTTTTAAAAAAACACAGTCATGTACAAGAAAATTATCAATGTATTCCTCCTTTTTAGCGCGGTCCTCGCGACGGCGACATTGCTCGCATCCTGCAAGAAGAATTCGTCTCCGGCAAGGCCGACCCTGTATGATTCCCTCGGCGGCGCCGCGAAAGTCGCCGATCCCGCCAACACGGGACAGATGATCGAGAAAGGCCGTCTCCTCATCCGGAACATCGTCGACAGCGCGATATTCGTCATCGCCGGTGACACGGCTATCAACGGCCATTTTACGACCTTGTTGTCAGAGGTCGGCTCCGGCAATTTGAGCGGCTTTCAGACATTGAGCAAGAACCTGACCGATTTTGTGGCCGTCGCCACCGGCGCCAAGGATTACACTTACACCGGGAAATCAATGATAGCGGCGCACGATCCCGCGCAGAACCCGCGGATGAACGGCAAAGCCGACAACAGCGACTTCAACGCCTTCGAGGTCGATCTCGTCGCCGGCGCCGCGAAAGCCGGCGTACCCGCCAATACCCCGGCATTGACCAGCGTGGCAAAGCTGGTAGAGTCGCTGCGGTCACAGGTGGTACAACAATGATCCGTGGGGCATACGCCCCGCGGCCTCTATGGACGGCTACTTGAAATCCGGCACGAACAGCACGGCGTCCGCGGCCACATCCCCGGTTGCACCGGATGTGGTGATCATCACCGTATTTTTATCGCCTTTCGTTAGCATGTACCGGCCAAGAGACACCCATTCCCCCGAGCTCTGCTGTTCGGCATTGCCGGCAGGGGCACGCAGGGTCTGCTTTACACCGTTGACAACGACGGGCGTGACGCCGGCTAGCCCGGACTGGTAGCAATAGATGCGATAGAACCCCGGCTTGACGATCGTCGGGCGGAAGGTGACGCTTGCTTCGCTTTTGTCTTCCTTCGGGTGGACGAACAGGGAAGCACCGTAGCCGCCCGTTGTCACGCGGGTCCAGGCGCCATGCTTCATGATCCCATCGGTATCATCGTTATCCACGAGGATCTCCGGAGTGCTGTTGTCGGCAAGCGGATGATCGCGCAACTGCCGTTGTAATCTTTTCACGTCGATATCCTGTACCGCGGTACGGGTGTCGATCGCCTGGGAGGCGGCGATGGCGGCAGACTGACCGAGGACCATGAAAACCGGCTCCATCCGGATGGACCCATAGGCGATATGGCTCGCCGAAAGGCAAACCGGGACCAGCAGGTTGCTGCATTCTCCTTTCTTTGGGACGATGGCCCGATACGAGACGGGATACGGGCCGAAACCGCCGATCTGTACATCGCCTTCGTTCTTTACCATGCCGTCGACTATCTCGCGGCGGCAATTGTGGGAGTCCATAGTGTACGCCGCCATGCCGATACCATCGTCTACGGCGGCCCGGCCTTCGCAGTTGGCCTGGGTCATGACATACGCCCCGACCATGCGCCGGGCTTCCCGGACATATAGCTGCGGGGTCCAGTGACCGCTTTCCGGATACTCATCCTTTGGATAACCCCATTGCAGCATCTCCGAGCGGAGCGACTCGGGCATCCTTGGGTCGTGGCCTACAAAATAGAGGAACCCTTTTGTATAGCTTTCGTGGGCTTTCACGATCGCCTCGCGACGCCGGTAATCGCCATCCGGATAATCATAGTTCATACCGATCATGTCCGTCGAGAAACCGCCGTTGTTGTTGATATCGGTCTTGCGGTTGGGCATAAGGTCGATCTTCATGATCCCGTTGAGATCCCTTACCGGTCGCTTGGCCAGCAGGCGGAGGAGGAGTTCGTAGCGCCCGGGGTCGTAGTCCGCAGGGGCGGTGATCGGGATGCGGTTGGCTGGATCGTTGGTCAGGCAGATGCGGAAATTGTAGGATTGCACTCGAGAGTCCCCCGCGCCGGGAGTATCGGGAGGGCCCTGATGGATACCCCAGAGGACGCCGCTGGCGGGGTCGCCGGGTATTTTATAGGGATCGACGCCGTCAGGGAACTGGTGCTTGTCCCGCCGCTGCGAACCGTTATAGGTCTCATTATAGACGCTGTTGGCCTCCCGGCCGACGAAATAGCGGACGCCGGCCTTTGCCAGCATGTCCCCCTCATACGAACAGTCGATGAACTCTTTTGCGACGATGGTCTTGTATCCTCCGGCGCCGGGTTGCCGGGAATCTTCTACGGTGATACTGTGGATGCGGTTGCCGTCTTTTTTGACGGAGACCAGGCGGCGGTGATATCGAACTTGTATGCCTGCCTCCCGCAGATAGGAGTGAAAAACCTCGAGGGCTACATGCGGCTCGAAGACCCAGCTCTCGAAGCGGCCGTAACGGGCGCCGACGCGGCGATAGAAATCCCGGGCCATACCGCTGATGGCGTATTTGTTGCCGATATCGGTATAGCCAAGGCCACCGGTGGTAAGGCCCCCTGCCCTGCCTCCGGGCTCGAGCAGGATCACCGACTTGCCGGCGCGTTTGGCCGCGCAGGCCGCGATGACGCCGGCGGACGTGCCGCCGTAAATGCAGATGTCGGCGGACTCGGGGGGCGAGGGACGATGCGGAGCGGCGAACAAGGGACGATGCGGAGCGGCGGCGGATACAAGTCCGGAGAAGAGTAAAACGAGCAGGGAGACTTGGTTCATTCGAAATCTATCTTATTCTTAAAGTTAACCCTAAAGGCGCATAGATTTGCAGTGGGCGGGATGCTTTGGGCAAATTATCCATGGCAAAGCGCCTTTTCTCTATTTCCTCCGCCACCCTTTCGGCGCAACTTTGCATTTTCAGAATCGAAAACAAAGTCAAAACATCAAGAAAATGAAAGTGCAATTCAAAGTTCCAACGCGGGAAGAAGTCTCGGCCGGCAACCAGGTCCTCTTTGACCAGCTGAAAAGCGCAGTGGGGATGGTGCCCAATTTGTACGCCACAATAGCCTATAGCGATACGGCCCTCGGCAATTACCTGGCCTTGCAGAACGGCAAGACCTCGCTTTCCAAAAAGGAAAAGGAAGTCGTCAATCTTGTGGTAAGCCAGACCAACAACTGCCAATACTGCCTGGCGGCCCATACCCTGCTGGGAAAAATGAACGGGCTGACCGAAGAACAGACGCTGGAGATCAGGAAAGGGTCCGCGCCGTTCGATCCAAGGCTGGATGCCCTCGTAAAATTCACCAGGGCCGTTGCCGATCACCGGGGCCGCATCGACGACGACGTTCTGGCGGCCTTCTTTGCGGCAGGCTATACCAAAGGGAGCATGATCGACGTCGTCGTGGCCATCGCCGACAAAGTGGTCATGAACTATGTCCATAACATCACGAAAATTCCTGTTGACTTCCCGGCAGCGCCGGCATTGTAGCCAACGGACAACCGGGGATAATCCGTTAAATCGGGTTATCTTCGGTTCCTGAATTACATCTCAATAACTCCTATATGGAACAGAAACCGCCTTTCCCACCGTTTACACTCGAGACGGCATTGCAAAAAGTGCAGATGGCCGAAGACGCCTGGAACACAAAAGATCCTCAAAAGGTAGCGCTGGCCTATACAGTCGACACGGAGTGGCGAAACCGCACCGAATTCATCAATGGCAGGGAGGAAGTAAAGCAATTCTTACAACGGAAATGGGCGAAGGAGCTGGATTACCGCCTGAAAAAGGAGCTGTGGGGATTCCGCGAGAACCGGATGGCGGTCCGGTTTGAATACGAATGGCATGATGCGGAAGGCCAGTGGTACCGCAGTTACGGTAATGAGATGTGGGAATTCGATGAGAACGGGCTCATGCGGAAAAGATTCGCCAGCATCAACGATCTTCCCATAGAGGAAAAAGAACGGAGGATCAAGTAGGACCCATGGCACCGGAAAGATCCCTTACCCTGGTTCATCCGCAAACGCACAACCTCCATCTAAGGGTCTCCGCCATTGACAACGAGAACCCTTACGACGTTTTGCAACGGCTGAACTATTACTCCCTCATTTGGATAAAGCAGGGTTCGGGCACGGTAAGAGCCGATCTCTCGAATTATTCCTTCGCACCGGGGACGCTCTTTGCCTTTACGCCCTACCAGCCGTTTATCTTTTTCCCGGAAAAGGAGATCAGCGGGGTCGCCCTCCATTTTCATTCCGACTTCTTTTGCATCCACCGCCATCACAAGGATGTGGCCTGCAACGGGGTTTTGTTCAACAACATCTACCAGCCGCCATCTCTCGCAGTCGATGAGCCGACGGCGCTGGTATTGGACAACCTGATAGGGCAAATAAGGACCGAATTGCAGACAAAGGATCTGGCGCAGCAGGACACACTGTTGGCGTATTTGAAACTCTTCCTCATAACCGCCTCGAGGGTAAAGGCCCTGCAACATCCGCTGCCGGCAGAAAGCGATCCCGACGCGCCCCGCCGGCTGAACGCCCTGAAAGAGCTGATCGAAAGCCACTTCCGGACCAAGCATACCGTTACGGACTACGCCGCGATGCTGCATGTGACGCCAAAGGCGTTGGGAAAGACGGCAAAGAGGCACTTTAATAAGACCATCTCCGGGCTCATCGCCGAGCGGATCATCATCGAGGCAAAGCGTGAGCTCTACCTGACGGACAAGACCGTCAAGGAGATCGCCTTTTCGCTGGGTTTTGAGGACGAATATTATTTCAGCAGGTTCTTTAAAAAACAGGCAGATGTGTCGCCGCAGGTGTACAGGCAGACGGTGGGGTTTGCAAAAAATCCTTAAATATTGATAGTCAAAGGGCTAAATCTTTCCAGAAAATAATTGTCCATTCTGTACGGAAAATCGGTTTCCGGTTGTCTTCAAATAAAACTGCATATGAAACCGGTTTTCCTTGCCCTGCTGTTGTCCGGCCTTTCGGCAGCCGCAGAAGCCCAAAATGCGTCCAACGTCATCCGAACCTATTTTTCGGGGTACGAAAAGAAGGATTGGACCATCACTTCCGGCCTGCTTGCCGACGGGTTTACCTTTACCAGCCCCGCCCCCGACGATCACATCCCCCTCGCCGTTTACAAGCAAAAATGCTGGCCGCAGTCAAAATTCATTAAAAAGGTCGATTTCGTTTCCATCGTCCAGCAGGGTGACCACGCCTTCGCGCTCTATAACATCACTACCACCGACAATAAGATCATCCGGAACGCAGAATATTATACCTTTAGTAGTGGTAAAATAAAATCCATCGAATGCTTCTTCGGCGGCTCGGGGGCGGGTTATCCCACGAATGCCAAATAAAACAAAACCGTATGGAAAAATTCCTATTCATCATCCGCGAGGACCTAAGCAAGCTCAAGCAGTGGAACGAAGAAGAGCGGTACCATGCCATTCGCGAAATGGATAAATGGGTGAAGACCCTCATCGAAACGGGCAATTACGTATCCGGCGACGCGCTTCGCATCTCCGGGAGCTATGTGAACAAAGGCCAGGTGCTTTCCGACGGCCCCTTTATCGAGGCGAAGGAAGGGATCAGCGGCATTATGTTCATGGAGGCCACCGATCTGCCCAATGCCGTATCCCTGGCGCAAACCTGCCGCTTTGTGCACACCGGCGAGATGGCCATCGAGGTCCGTCCCCTGATGGGCGTGAAAGATATAAGAGAATTTGGCGATGAAGGAAGAACAGGCCATTGACAAATTATACAAATCCCATTTTGGAAAAATGGTCACCGCCATGCTTCAGTTTTCAAGGGAACTGGACCTAGAGACCGCAGAAGACCTGGTGCAGGACGCTTTTTATTCGGCGCTTTCCACCTGGAAGCATTCCGGGATACCGGATAATCCCGCCGGATGGATCTACAAAGTAAGCCGGAACAATGCCCTCAATTTCCTTAAAAGGAATAAATCCTTTCAAAACCCCTTCGGCGAAGAACAGGCGATCGATGAAATGGCGGAGCCCAATGAGGATCCTTTCGACGATCGGAAGATGTTCCTGCTCTTCGCCTGCGCACATCCCCGGCTATCTTCGAAGATGCAGGTGGTGATCACTTTAAAATATGTAGCCAACATCCGGGGGGAATCACTGGCCAGGGCGTTGGGTATGACCACCGACGGGATCGATAAGGTCCTGTTGCGGGCGAAAAGCCTGATCCGGATGGAGAACCTTTTTCGGAAAGAACTAACGGCCCAGCAATTGAAAGCGCGATTGCCGGCCGTACACAAGATCATTTATTTGGTATTCAATGAAGGCTACCGGGCGGGAAGCGGTCAGGAGATGATCCGGGAGGACCTGTGCGAAGAGAGCCTGATAATGACAAAGTCTTTGCTGGACAATCACATTTGCAATGCAGAGACGGCCGCATTGTATTCGTTGCTGTTGTTCAATGCGGCAAGGCTGGGTGCGCGGCTTACAACGGCAGGCGAATTGCTGGATCTCGAAGAGCAGGACAGAGCCTTATGGGACAGCGACCTGATCGCACTTGGCCATTATTACTTCACCCGGTCGCAGGTCCCCGGAGAAATTTCTTCCTATCATTACGAGGCGGCGATCGCCTATATCCATAGCCATGCAAAAAGTTTTGCGGATACCGATTGGGGGGCGATCATCCAGTTGTACAACAAATTGTTGGAAGGCAAGCCCAATCCCTTTATCTCGCTCAACTACGCCATTGCCCTTTACTATGGCGGCCAAAAGACGTTGGCCTTTGAGGTGTTGGAGGGATTACGCAAGACATTCCTCGAACAGTATTTTTTATTGCATGCCGCGTTGGGAAAATTGTATCTATTGGAAGGGGACCTGGATAAGAGTGATCTTTATTTGAATACCGCCCTTTCCCTTACTTCCTTTCAGGCGGAAAAAGACGTTGTGAGAAAGATGTTGTTGAAAAATTGAAAACCAGAGTTATGGACCAAAGTTTGATCCTGCAGCTTAAGCGGCTGTACGAGGAAAAGACGGGCTGGGGCGACAGCGATCTTTGGAACAACCAGGATTTCCTGGAGTTGAGCGAGATGATATTCGATCAGACGGGGATCGCGCTGAGCCATGTGACGCTGAAGAGAATTTGGGGGAAAGTTCGCTATTCGAACATTCCCCGTACCAATACGCTCAATACGATGGTTCAATTCCTCGGGTACTTTAACTGGCGGGATTTCCGGGTTAGGAATACGACGCATCATTAACCCCGATCCGCTGGCGGATAGCTGCCCGTTATATCCTTTGCAAACAGCCGTGTTACCTGCTTTTTCCGAATCATAATATGCGGACTATGGTTTTTCCCGTGACCCGCTTGTTCGATTGGAAGGCGGCGACGGCGTCATCGAGTGTGATGATATTGCTGATATTGGTCTTCAGCCTTCCATCGCGCACCCGTTGGACTATCTCATTCAGCTGGCCCCGATCGGCCTCGACAACGAAGTCGACTGCCAGGCCGTTGGCAGGCTTCGCTTCGACAGGCCCGACGACGGATACCAGGACTCCCCCGGGTCGGATCAGGGCCGCGGACCGCTTCCCGATAGCTCCACCGATGACGTCGAACACGAGGTCGACCCGGCCGACATCTTCCAACGCATCGTTGTCCAGGTCGACGAAGGCATTCGCGCCGAATTCGAGGGCTTTCTGACGGTCGGCGGCGCGCCCGGTGCCGATGACGTAGGCGCCGGCTTCCCGTGCGAGCTGAACGACGACCGACCCGACTGCGCCCGCCGCTCCATGCGCCAGCACGGTCTGACCGGCCTGGAGACGGCCGTGCTGGAACAGCCCTTGCCATGCGGTCAGTCCCGAGATCGGCAGGCTTGCCCCTACCGTGAAGTCGACATCACCCGGCAGCGGGGCCAGGTTGCGAGCCTCGATGGCCACGAACTCGGCGAGGGTGCCGTCGCGATACCAATCCGCGAGGCCGAAGACCCGTTGGCCTACCGACAGGCCCGTCGTGCCATAGCCGACGGCGGTAACCACCCCCGCCACGTCGTGCCCGGGGATGGATGGCGTCCGATCGCGGTTGAGCCGATCAGTCCAGGTCGACGGCCACTCCAATTCCGTTCCGATAAAAGCAGACGCATAAATTTGAACGACGACGTCATTTATCGCCGCCTGCGGCGTGGGCCGGTCCACCAGTTTCAGCCCGGCTTTCCCCGCGGCCTGATCTTTCACAATGATCGCTTTCATAATAGTCCTTTTGATGTTAAAATTCATTTCTTATTTACTTCTCGACCGGTACGGCACTTTATTCCGCTACCCAGATCGAATCGGCGAACCATTTTTTCCCATCGTATATATTGCCAACAACGGAAAACCCGGCGGATTCGGCCAGCCGGTTTATCTCCGGTACTGAATACTTCTGCGATGTCTCCATCCGGATGCATTCGTCCTTGTCAAAATGGATGACCCTATCACCAATGCGCACGTCCATCGCCTCCAGGCAGACGAGGTAGCTTTTGCAGCATCCGCGTTCCGGGTCATAGTGGCAATAGTGCGAAAATTTTCGCGTCTCGAAGTCGGCGCCCAGCTCGCGGTTGATCCTCGTCAGCAAATTTAGATTAAACGCGGCGGTGATCCCCGCCCTGTCATTATACGCCGCACGGATCAGGTGCGGATTCTTTTTCAGATCGAAGCCCATGATCGCCATATCGCCGGGATTAAGGCATCCGCGCAGCTGGCTGCAGAATTTCCGGGTCTCCGCGGGCGGCATATTGGCGACATTGCCTCCCAGGCAAAGCAGCACCTTCGGCATCGCGGGATCCCTTTCACTGAATGCCCATAGCATTTCGAGATACTCCCCGTTCATCGGTTGTACCGGAAGTCCGGGCAGACTTTCCGGCAGCGAGGAAGACAGAAAGGAAATGACGTTGGGCGAAATATCAATGGGTACGTAAGTGAACTTCACCCGATCCAAATAAAGTGCGGATATCAGGTAGATCGATTTTCGCACGTCCCCCGGCCCCAGCTCGACCAGCGAAAACCGATCATGTCGCTCCAGGATAGCCCTTGTGAGCTCCCCCGTCCGGTCAGCGAAGATCTCTATCTCGCTTCGGCCGAGGTAATACTCACCGGTATCCATGATGTCATTGTACAAAATATCTCCCCGCTCATCGTAGAAATATTTGGAAGGCAGCGACTTTTGAGGCAATGAAAGCCCCGCCAGGACCTCCCGCCGGAAACGCTCCGTATCGACCGTCAAACGATTCCAATCCGGTGTATGGAGTATAGGTTGTTCTTCACACATTGAGGCTGCAAGTTAGCCCCTCTTTGGCACGGCAAACAAGGGCCTGCGCAGGTTTGGACTCTGTGCATCGAATTGCGGACTTTCGGTCATTTGCCGGGGCAATCGCCATTCCATGGATTGGCATCTGCGAATTCCGCCCGATACTCGTTGGGAAGCTTGCCGTATGCCTCCCGGAATGCCCGGGTAAAGCTTGTTTTGCTTTCGTAACCCGACTGCTGCGAGACCTGGTCGATATCAAGGTGGGAGTATTTCAGCAGCTGCGCCGCATGCCGCATCCGGAGGTCGCGCAAGGTGGCCATCGGCGTCTTTCCCACGATCTCTCCGAAGGTGCTCACAAAGGCGGAGCGGCTCATAAGCGCTATTGCGGCGAGACTTTTCAGGGAGTGATCGGCTCCGGGATCGGCAACCATGGCCGCAAATACCCGCGCGATCCTCGGATCACGAAGGAGTTGGAAGCGTTCCATCCAGACGCCGCTGCAGACCAGCGAGCGGCGAAGCAATAAGATGATCACCTGCTTGAGCAAGGCGGCACTCATCGCGTCCGACCCCACTTCGTGGCTGAGGAATTCCGCTACAGCCGAACGAAGTCTTGAACCGATCTGTGCCTCCGGTCCGAACTTTTCGATAATCGGCGCATCCAATTCTGCAAACAGATCGGTGGTTTGGCCATACGACGCCCGGAAAAAGCCACAAACGAGGTTTATTCGGGCGTCGAGCGCATCGCCGGCGATGAACTGGTAGACCTCGTTCTTCTTTTCCACGACACCCATCGCGCTTACCGTTTGGAGGTCTTCCGGCCTCTGCCGGTCGCCCGGCGCTTCAATGGTAAATGGGCTGTTCGGCGGCACAATGACAAGGGTGTGCGGTTCAAGATCGACCGAATGCCGGCCCCGGATGACCAGCCGGCCATTCCCATGAATATTATAGTGAATGCCGGGAAAATTGATTCCGCCCAAATCGAGTCGGTAACCGGTGCTGACCAGGCAATGCGACAGCCACACAAATTCCACGTCGAGGTTGCCGATGAGTATCTCCAGGTCGCGGACCGACAAATTGTTTGTAGGATCGTTTGTCGTCTTCATTTTCTATTTCTCCAGTTCCCAGGGCTGTAAAGCCCGTGCACTGGGGTCGCTATACTTCACCGGGGACCATCCTTTCAGCGCGTTGTCATCCCGGAACTGAAGAGCGGCCGCTTCCGTCTCAAATGCCTTTGCAGCCGAAAGATCGCGGTTTACCTCTGCTTCCGAGGTTTCCGAAAAATAAGCGTAGACGGACAATCCACCAAGCGATACTTGTTTTTGAAGGATCCACATATTGCAGGATTTGGATACAAAAGGTACGATATTCAGTGCAGTTGAAAATATTGTCCAAAACAATCTAGACAACATTGTCTAGATTTGATAGATTTGCGTTCTGGACGATGGTATAATAGGCTGACGGCACGTATTGATGAGGCCACCGATCCGCAGGAACGGCTTCTCGCGATCTTCGAAGCCCGGACCCTAACGGAATCAAAGCTGGTCGTAGAATAGTTTCAGCTGGCTGCTGCCTGTATCATCGGGTCCCGGGGTGTCTTCGGGGCCATCTCCTCCTTCGAAATTACTGATCGCGATCCCCAGCAACCGGATCCGCACGTCTTCCAACCCCGATGCCGCCAGCAGCTCCGTAGCGGTCTGCAGGATCGCTGCCCCATCATCCGTCGCCCGCGCGAGCGTACGGCTTCGCGTGATCTGCCGGAAATCCGCGTATTTGATCTTGACGGTGACGGTTCGGCCTTTGACTTCATTCTGCGCGAGACGATGCGTAACCGTTTCCGCAAGACTTTGAAGTTCGGGGATCATTTCTTCGAGGCGGGTAAGGTCCGCGGGAAAGGTATCCTCCGCCGCCAGCGATTTCAATTCCCGGTCCGGTTGTACCGGCCGGTCGTCGATTCCCCTGGCGATGTGATAATAGAAATGCCCGGCCTTCCCAAAATGCCGCACCAGCTCGGCTTTCTCTTTTTTCTTTATGTCCGCGCCGGTAAAGAGTCCCAGTGCATGCATTTTGGCCGCCGTCACCTTTCCTACACCAAAGAACTTCTCTACGGGCAATTCTTCCATAAACCGCTCGACCCGGGAGGGTCCGATGAAGGTCTGGCCATCCGGCTTCTTCATATCGCTGGCGATCTTTGCCAGGAATTTATTGATGGATATCCCCGCCGATGCCGTCAGGTTCAGTTCCGTCCGGATCGTGTTGCGAATCGCGGTGGCAATATCGATCGCCGAAGCGATCTTCTGCTTGTCTTCGGTAACGTCCAGGAACGCTTCGTCCAGCGAAAGGGGCTCGATCAGGTCGGTATATCGCGCGAATATTTCCCGGATCTGCCCCGAAACCTGCTGGTATATATCGAATCGCGGCACTACAAAAATGATCTGTGGGCACAATTCCAGCGCCTTCTTCGACGGCATGGCGCTGCGCACTCCAAATTTGCGCGCCTCATAGCTGGCCGTCGCCACCACCCCACCCCGGCCCTCCGGCAACCCACCCACCGCGATCGGCTTTCCCCGATACTCCGGGTGATCCCGTTGCTCAACCGACGCATAGAATGCATCCATATCGATGTGAATGATCTTTCGCTGCATATCAACGGCCAAAATTACTCATTTCGACCGGCCCGGCAAGGGATCGGGACCGACCACATACCGCCTTAAAAAAACCGCATACCAGTTCGCCTCGGACATATGTATGGGTATCCTGCGGATCCTTCGGTCTCGTATAGGTGAAAAATGCCTTTCCCTGTCCGCTCCCCAGGCGACGGATTCTACGAATTTGGGACGCTTGGCCCGGATGACAACCGGCTGGGGGTGACAACTTAATTATTCGGTATCTTTATATGTGGGAAGATTTCTCCCGGCAAAAAAATAATACGATATGAAACACGGGTTGCTGATCGACATGGACGGCGTAGTGTATGCCGGTGACGAATTGATCTCAGGCGCGGATAAATTCATTGGACGATTGTTGGCGGAAGACATTCCGTTCACTTTTATGACCAACAATAGTCAGCGGACGCCACTGGAGGTGGTGCGCAAGCTGAAGCGGCTCGGGATCGAGGTTACTGAAAAGCATGTGTATACAAGCGCGACTGCAACGGGGACCTTCCTCGCCACGCACGCGCCGAATGGAACCGTCTATGTATTGGGCGAGGGAGGACTGCTGACGAGCCTGCACGAAAGCGGCCTCACCCTGGTAGAGACCGATCCGGAGTTCGTGGTCCTTGGCGAAGGGCGGAACTTCACCCTCGAAATGGTACACCGGGCAGTGAACATGATCCTCGGAGGCGCCAAATTCATTATCACAAACAGAGACCCGTCCCCCCGCAAGCCGGGCTGGAACAACCTGGGCATCACTGCAGTGGCTGCCATGATCGAGGAGGCAACCGGGAGGCGGGCGTTCAGTATCGGCAAGCCGAGCCCGGTGATGTTCCGGGCCGCCAGAAAAGTCCTCGGTCTGCAGACGGAAGGCACGACCGTAATCGGGGATACCATGGATACGGATATCCAGGGCGGGATACAACTGGGGTATCGGACGATCCTCGTCTTGTCGGGCATTTCCAAGAAAGAGCACCTGGGCCGATATGCGTTCAAGCCGGATTTGGTGGTCAGTTCCGTAGATGAGATCGTCTTCCCGTTGAAATGGTGGAAGTAATCCCATTTTTTCCGGTAATGTAACGGCGGGTCATCGGATCAGGCTGCAAGTCTGTCGCATTTGTCGATTCCTCTGTTGCGGCGCGATATTCGGTTGGAAATTTATCAAAGGCCTCCTTAAATGCCCTGGTGAAACCGGCTCTGCTTACGTAGCCCGATTGCCGGGATACCTGTTCAACATCAAGACAAGAGTATTTCAGTAGCTGAGCGGCATGGCGCATGCGAAGATCCCGAAGCGCGGCCATCGGCGTCTTTCCAAGGGTTTTGGCGAAGGTGCTCATGAAAGCCGATCGGCTCATCAGGGCTATCCTGGCAAGACTCTTTACCGTATGATTCCCACCTGGATCCGCTGCCATCGCTGCAAACGCCCGGGCGATCCGGGTGTCACGAAGTATTTGAAACCTTTCCGTGCAAGCACCGCCTGGTTTTCAACCTGAATGTAATCGACGGATACCCACCCCTGGAAGTCGTCAGAATATGCGGGCTGAGGCTTAGCATTGTAGATCGCTATTTGTCGCAGGCACGTGCGATGCTCCGCGAAGGTTTACAATCTATCTTAATCGGCCCGTCACGAAACTTCCTTCTGGATTAGTTTGAAATTGGCAACGCCTCCAAGTCAACCTATTACAACTTGCCATTAATTTGCCAACTTTGAGTTGTAATTTATTTATAAACAATCTCTTGCAAATATTTTGTCAAATCCGTAATCAAATTCCATATTTGTCAAATACGGCGATTATCTTTGCGAAATGATTCAAAGGGATGCGGCAAGCAAAATTTTGGAACTGGCGGAAAAATTTCCTGCTATTGGCTTGTTAGGTCCAAGGCAAAGCGGTAAGACAACTTTAGCCAAAACCTTGTTTAGTGACAAACCTTATGTAAGCTTTGAGAACCAGGATACCTTGCTAGCCGCCTCTACAGATCCCCGCGCATTTCTTTCTAAATATTCCGAAGGCGCCGTGTTTGATGAAATTCAGCGGGTGCCGCATTTGTTTTCCTATCTGCAAGGCATCATTGATGAACGTACCTCAAAAACCGGACTATTTATACTTACAGGTTCGCAAAATTTTCTCCTTCTCGAAAATATTACTCAAAGCCTTGCTGGCCGGATAGCTTTTATTCATTTATTGCCATTCAGCTACCATGAGTTACGAACGACAGAATGGAAGGATAGTTCGCTTGATTTTTTAATATTTCATGGTGGATACCCACGCTTATATGACAAGGTTATTGAGCCTGTGGATTATTATCCCAACTATATTTTGACCTATGTCGAAAGGGATGTCAGGCAAATAAAAAATATTAATGACCTTGGCATATTCCAGCGTTTCCTAAAAGTATGCGCTACACGCGTTGGGCAAATCATAAATTATGCATCGATAGGCAATGATTGTGGCATAGATCAAAAAACAGTGGTCTCCTGGTTGGGCATATTGGAAACCAGTTTCATTGCTACTACGTTAAAACCATTCTACAATAATTTAGGTAAGCGTTTATTGCAGATGCCTAAACTGTACTTTTATGACACAGGGCTGTGCTGTTCTCTTTTAGAAATTGAAAACCAAGTGCAGCTGGCGAATCATCCCTTGCGAGGTGCACTATTTGAGAACTTTGTTCTATTGGAATTGTTGAAACAACGTCTTAACAGAGGGCTGCGCAGCAATTTTTATTTTTGGCGGGATAGAACGGGGAATGAGATCGATATATTGCTTGACAGGGCAACCGGGGCTGTCCCGATAGAAATTAAGGCTAGTGCCACTTATAACCAAAGTTTTTTAAAGGGAATCGAATATTGGAGAAAAATACAGCCGGGAACCACGCAGTCATTCCTTATTTATACGGGAGAAACGTCTTTTCCGCAACAAGAAACAGAAATAATTAATTGGAAGGAATTGAATAAGATTGCTTAGATGGAATTAGTAAAGAAAATCCACATCATCCAACTCCTTCCGACCAATTCCGTAGGCGGCACCGCCGCTAGTGTAGCCTGCAATGAAGGCCAATTCAGCATAATTTCAAAGAAGTAGATACCCATTATAGGTCCATGATCCAGCCAAAAAGAACCCAGCAAGTAAATCACGATATCTTATTAAAAGAGTCAATTGGCTTATTTAAGACTGGTCACAAATATTGATAGCGCACGCCCGGTTTTCAAAAGATTGGCAGATGTTCTTGATAGACGGCGACATGGTGAATGAATGCATTTATAGGATATATAAGAGGGTAGGTTCCAACTCACGCGGAGCCGCTAAGAACATGCTTTTTTTATGCTGCTTTTGAGGTGTGTGCCGTTTGTGTGCCGACTTAAAGGGGTTGTAGCGACCTGATTGGCAGTATATTAGAAGGGGCAAATAAAAAAGATCTCCATAACCATTTGATTATCAAGGCCTTTTTGGGTGCACAGGACTAGATTCCCAAGCTGTTGATAATCAGATTGATAATAACCCAAAAAGACGGATATGGGCCAAAAATGAAGGCGCACTGCTCATCCGGTTTCCGTGCCTGTTGCCTGCCGGGTCGAACAATTTCCGTGTTAGTGGCCACCCGTCTGTCGAAAGCCCTTATTAGTTCTCTATCTAATTGATTTTTAATCACTTTTTGGAAGCTCATTTTCTGTTAATGTATAACAATTGCCAACCCTCGCTATTATTCGTAACTTTATACGATATGACTAATCCATCGGTACACCCTCCATTGAGCAACGTTCAGGCTGAGTTGCTCAAATTGTTTTCAGCGGAAATTCCGGAAAGCCATTTGCTGGAATTGAAGAAGGTCATGGCCAAATTCCTACTTGATAAAGCCAGGGATAAGGCTGACGCTATCTGGCAGGAAAAGGGCTACACGGACGATCAATTAGAGAAAATCCTCCAAAGCAAATAATGCCCGTGCTAAAAGTCGTGCTGGATACCAATGCGCTGTTGCGCTCAATATCCCGACGATCTTCTTTTGCCATCGTCCTTGATAAGTTACACGACGGTGACTTTGAGTTATGGGTGTCTAATGATATATTGTTGGAATACGAGGAGAAGATTACCGACATTTTTTCAAAGGAGACCGCTGAACTGGTCCTTGGAGCACTGGCTTTATTACCCAATGTCAAAAAAACCGATATCCATTATCAATTATTTCTCATTAGCAGTGATAACGACGACAACAAATTCTCGGACTGTGCTTTTGCAGGTAACGTACACTACCTGGTCACAAATGATAAACATTTCAACATCCTCGGCAGCATCCCATTTCCAAAGATAAATGTAATTACGCTGGAGAAATTTATGGAGCTGATGGCATCTTAACCCCATATGATCACAGGAATAACCTTTATAGAAGCGTTCGTAGTTGAACCTGAGATTCTTTATGATTTTTTACAGTCTTCCGTGAACTGGAACGAAAGTATGATCGCCCGTAAGACGGCGAGTTTTGGGAAAGCGTATAATTATTCTCAAATGGAATACCCATTTCAAGCTTTCTTGCCCGAACTCGAGTATATGAATAAAAGAATAGAAGGCATACTCGGTTTTACTCCCAACAATTGCTTGATTAATTTTTATCCGAATGGAAAATCCAGCATGGGTTTTCACTCTGATCAGACGGACATCCTCGAAGCGGGGACTGGGGTTGCCATTATTTCACTTGGAGAGATGCGTTCATTGAGATTTCGCAATATAGCTGATACCTCGAAAATAAAGAATTATGACTTGCCCTCTGGAAGTCTTATCTACATGTCACAAGAGGTGCAGAAGCTTTGGCAACATTCCATTCCCAAGGCCGATACCGAGAACGGCAGGATGAGTTTGACATTTCGACGAATTAAATAAACAACCCGCGCTAACGCGCGGGTTGAGTGGTCGAAGTGCCCAGGACTGGATTAGCTCCGCTGATCCAGATACTCCCGCGAGGGGCGTACCCAAGCGCCCCTCGGCGCCTGGCGGCGCCGGTTTTTTGTGTTTGTCCGCTCACGCGAGCGTAGCTCGCATCGCTACCAAACACAAAAAACCCCGACTAACGTCGGGGCGCTTGTGCCCAGGACTGGATTCGAACCAGCACACCTTACGGCGCTGCTACCTGAAAACAGTGCGTCTACCAATTTCGCCACCTGGGCATCAACCGGGAAAACCCGGTTCCCTGTTCGGGGGTGCAAATATACGGAAAGATGAAAGGACCACAAAAAAATGGGGTTTTTTTTCTTGCGGCCGGGCGCTGAGCATCCTGTACTTTTGCGCCATGATACTGACACTGGAGACGATAAAGGAAATGCTCGGCCGCCTGCGGATCGATGAATTGAACGAATTGCAACGGGCTGCGCTGGACGCCGGGCAGCAAGACGGAGACCTGATCCTGCTGGCGGCCACCGGCTCGGGCAAGACGCTGGGCTTCCTGCTGCCGGTACTGGCGCGTATGGAAGATGGGGTGGCCGCCACCCAGGCCCTCATCGTCGTCCCCTCGCGCGAACTGGCGATCCAGATCGAGCAGGTTGTCAAAACGATGGGCACAGGGCTCAAGGTCACCTGCTGCTATGGCGGTCATCTCCGCGAAACGGAAGAGAACAATCTCATCGAAGCGCCGGCACTGATCATCGGCACCCCGGGCCGGCTGGCCGACCATCTGCGGCGGGGGAATATCCACACGGCCGGCATCAAAACACTCGTGCTGGATGAATTCGATAAATCCCTCGAATTGGGCTTCGATGAAGAGATGTCCTATATCATCGGCACGCTGCGCGGACTCCAGAAACGGATCCTCACCTCGGCGACACCCGCCGAAGCCATCCCCGATTTCGTAGGCCTTCGAAACGCTGAGACACTGAATTTCCTTACCGGCGAGCCGGCCCAGCGCCTTAGCCTCGAACTGGTCCACAGCCCCGACCAGGACAAAATAGACACCCTGTTCCGCCTCCTCTGCTGGATCGGCAGCCGCAGCGCCGTCATCTTCTGCAACCACCGCGAATCGGTGGAACGCACCAGCGCCCTGTTAAAAGAAAAAGGCATCGTCAATGTCTTCTACCACGGCGCATTGGAACAAAACGAACGGGACAGCGCCCTGGCCAAATTCCGCAACGGCACTTCCGACGTCCTCGTCACTACCGACCTGGCCGCCCGCGGACTGGACGTCCCCAACATCCGCTACATCATTCACTACCATCTGCCACACACCATCGAGGCCTTTACCCATCGAAACGGCCGTACGGCCCGTATGGAAGCCAGCGGCACGGCCGTGATCATCCTCGGCCCCGACGAGACGCTGCCCGCTTTCATCCCCGGCACGCCTCCCACCATCGAACTGCCGCCCACGGCCACGCTGCCGGAAAAACCAAAATGGTCGACCCTGTTCATCGCCGCCGGCAAAAAAGACAAGGTCAACAAAGTCGATATCGTGGGTTTCTTTACGCAGAAAGGGCAGTTGAAGAAGGACGATATCGGCCTGATCGAAGTAAAAGACTTTCACTCCTTTGTGGCGATCCGCAAGTCGAAGGTGTCGCACACCCTGCAGCTGATCAAAGATCAGAAACTGAAGAATAAGAAATTGAAGATCGACATCGCTAAGTAGGCCGAATCGTGTTATCAATATGCCTGAATTCTGATACATTTAATAAAAAACACCATGAAATTCAGGCTACTCCTATCGCTAATTCTTCTAACCGGATGCTTTGTCGCGTTTGGCCAGGGACCCACACCCGGCAAAGCCGAAACCAACCATTCGACTGCCGATGAAAAGGGGTTGATCAAGATATCCATCATGTATCCCTTTGCAGAAGGCAAGACCTTCAATATAGAATATTATGAGTCCAGGCACATGCCGATGGTCGCGGGTTTTCTCGGGTCAAATCTGGTGAAGTACACCATCGAAAAAGGGATCGCGAGCGGTATTCCCAATCAACCGTTACCATATATGGCGATCGGGACATTCTATGTGAAAAGTCTTAGTGAGTACCAGGCCGCAATCGCTCCGAATTTAGAGAAGATAAGGGCGGACTTCGCGAATTATACCAATGTTGCACCCGTGATATTCGTTAGCGAAGTAGTGAAATGACGGATGACGGGGCCCCCGGCGGTCATCCGTTAAAAATTTTGCCGGACTCGTTGAAAAGCGCATATGGAAAACAACGAATTAGGTTAGTTTCAGCCTATGAGAAACATTCTACTCGTCGTATTCTGTATCCTTGTCGTTGGCCGGAGTATCGGCCAGGCCAGGCTTGTCATCGTTGAAGGCGCCAAATCCACCGTGTTTATGCAAGACAGCGCAGGCACCCCCAATGCGGAGTCCACGCCGACCTTTGCGCCGGACGGAAAGACGGTGTACATCGCCAACAATGGGACTATTTGCATCGCTAAAAGGGTCGGAGCCCATTGGACCAAACCAATACCCATTTCTTTTACCGGGAAAGACAAGGACTGGGACCCCACCCTTACACCCGACGGAAAGGGACTCTTATTTGTATCTAACCGCACCTACATTGCTGCGGACGGAAGCACGAAAAAAGGTAACCATCTTTGGATGTCGCAACAGACGGCCGGAGGAAACTGGTCGGAGCCCAGGCACCTGGATTCACCTGTCAATGAATTTGGATTTGTCAACTACGGACCATCGATCAGCGCTTCCGGAACGATCTGCTTTTGCTCACGGGACAGGAATGGCGATAAGGGCATGCACGCCTATCTCTGCCGATGGGCGGGCGACCACTACGAAAAGCCGCAAAAGCTGCTATTGAACGGAAACGAACCTACCTATGATCCTTATATTGCCCCCGATGAGCGGTATATATTATTTTCCAGCGACAGCGCACTCTATATCAGTTACCGCAACGGTCAGGGTTGGTCGCCGGGAGAAAAGCTGGGGCCGGCCGTAAATGACGCTGCTAAAGCAGGCATGCTCTGGGGACCATCGATCTCACGGGATGGGAAAACGCTGTACTACAATGGCGGAACGGCGGATGGGATCGAGATGATACCGGTTCGCTGGAAATAGATTTTGGGACGAACCCAAATATACGGCCCTAATGCTTCGCCTCGGCTTCGACTTCGGCTTCCGCTTCGACGGCGCGTCCCCTCCACCCGATGATCAACACGCCGATGATCACCAGCACCGTGCCGACGACCTGCTCGGCAAAAATGGGGTCGCCCAACAGAAAATGCGCCTGGAGGATCGTCGACACCGGCCCGACGCTCGTCACAATCGCCGCATTGTTGGCGCCGATGATCTTCATCCCGGCCGACAACATAAAGGAGGGGATCACCGTCGCCACCAGCGCCAGCAATATTCCATACGTCCACAGACCGGGGCCCGCGGCCAGGGGCAGCAGCGGCTCGCCGCGGAGGGCCTGGCGGAGAAAATAATGAAAGAGGATCGCACCGGTGGCGGATAACATGCTATACGTCGTGAACTTCGAAGCGCCGACGACGCCGACCATGCGCCCGGTGCCGGAGAGATAACAGCCATAGGTGATGGCGCAAAGAAAGATCAGGAAGCTGCCCCAATAGAAATTAGGATTCCCGGTATCGATCTTCAACTCGCCGAAATAGGCGATGCCAATGCCCACGTAGGTAAGGGCCAGCGCCCCGGTCTGCGCCTTGCTCATCTTCTGGCGGAAGACGAGAGCATTGATCACCACCGAGAAGCTCGGATATAAAAAGAGGATCAGCCGCTCGAGGCCGGCGGATATGTACTGCAGCCCGATGAAATCGAAGAAACTGCTGACGTAATAGCCCAGCAATCCCAACAGGATCACATAACACCACTGCCGCCGGGTCATCGCCACGTTGCCCGCCTTCCGGCTGCCCCAAAAGGCAGCCAGGAGATAAAAAGGTAAGGAGAGCAGCATCCGGAGCATCAGCAATGTCAGCCCGTCGGTGTGCTCGTGGCGGAGCGCCAGCTTGACGAGGATCGCTTTTGTACTGAAGATGATGGCTCCCGAGAAAGATATCAGGAACCCGGTAAGCCGCCGGTTACTCATACCCAAACGGGCCACAGGCCCGTTGGCCGAAGGCCCATCGTTAGCCGTCTGGCGCGGGGCCTTATATTTTCCAAAAGGTCCCATGCGCCAGACTATACCGCAACATTAAAATCCCGCAAGGCGTCGTTGAGACTGGTCTTGAGATCGGTACTGGGCTTCCGCTGACCGATGATCAGGGCACAGCTGACGCCATACTCGCCGGCGGGGAATTTCTTCATATAACTACCCGGGATGACCACGCTCCGCGCGGGGACCCGGCCCTTGTACTCCACCGGCGAAGAACCGCTGACGTCGATGATCTTCGTCGACTGGGTCAGTACGACATTGGCGCCGAGAACGGCTTCCTTCTCTACGATCACACCTTCGACGACGATGCTGCGGCTGCCGAGGAAGGCGCCGTCTTCGATGATCACGGGCGCGGCCTGCAACGGCTCGAGCACGCCACCGATGCCGACACCCCCGCTGAGGTGCACGCCTTTACCGATCTGCGCACAGCTGCCGACGGTGGCCCAGGTGTCCACCATCGTGCCTTCATCGACGTAAGCGCCGATGTTGACGTAGCTGGGCATCAATACTACATTACGCGCCAGGAAGGCTCCGTAGCGGGCCACCGCATGAGGAACGGCGCGGACACCCAGGGATTTATAATCCTTCTTCAACAACATCTTATCGTAGAACTCGAAAGGGGCGAGATCCCAGGTCTGCATTTGTTGTATACCGAAATACATCAATATCGCCTGCTTTACCCATTCGTTGACCGTCCAGCCGCCGCCGTCTTTTGCCGGCGCGCCATTGGCCGCTCCCGCGGGATTCGCCACGCGAAGCCGCCCCTTATCCACCTCCTCGATCACGGCGCGGACCGCATCGGAATACTTGCTGTCTTTTAATAATTCCCGGTTGCCCCAGGCTTCCGCGATCGATTGTTTCAATTCCATTTTGGCGTTATTGACGGTTTTGACATTTTTGAGGATGCAAATTTACACCTATTTTCGCACCTTCTGCCATGAACTTCGAACAAGATATCGACCGGTCACTGCCCATCCTCCAGGCAGGTGGTCTCATCCTCTACCCCACCGACACCATCTGGGGCATCGGCTGCGACGCCACCAACCCCGATGCGGTCGCCAGGGTATACCAACTCAAACAGCGCGAAGCAGCCAAAAGTTTGATCGTGCTGATGGCCGACAAACGGGATATCGTAAAATATACGAGTCAACCCGACCTGCGCATCTTCGACTTTCTAGCCACCGTAAAAAAGCCCACCACAGTGATTTATGAGGGCGCCCTGGGCTTTGCACCCAACCTCGTCAACCAGGACGGAACGATCGCCATCCGCATCGTTAATGACGATTTTTGCAGGCATTTGATCAAGCGATTCCGCAAACCCATCGTATCCACGTCCGCAAATATTTCCGGCGATGCGCCGCCGGCCTTCTTCAGGGACATCGACGCGCGGATCAAGTCAGGCGTCGACTATGTCGTCGAATACCGGCGGGATGACGAGACGCCCCGGGAGCCCTCGGCGATAGTCCGCTGGGAGCCCGGCGGTAGCCCCACCATTATCCGGCCCTGAGGGCGACCATATTAATTATGCGTTAACTCCCGCGGCAATTGCCCTATGGCCTTGACATCGGCGTACCCTTCCCGTAATTTGGAGTATGAAAAATTTCCTTTCCCCGATTCTCCGGGCCGCACTGCTGTTCTTCCTCGCCGGTACTGCCGGCGCTATTACCGCCACCGCCCAACAAAAACAGGAAGCCCGGGACGCCCCCGCCCACACCGGATTGAATGAAGTGTACGCCGCATTCGGCATCGAAAGACAAATTCCGGTCAGAAGCGGATACCTTGTCAAAACCAATGGCGATACCCTTCGCGGCTACATCGATGAGAAGGGTTTCGATGTATCCAGGAAAACACAGCGGGTCGCCATCCTGCCATTCGGCAAGAATATGCGCAGTGACGTCGTTATTGTCGGGATGGATTCCATCGCGTACATCTCCTCTCATTCCAACAACCGGCGCGACACCGCGAGATATGATTTTATGCCGCTAAGGGGTGCGATGTGGGGCGTACTCGCGAAGGAAGGCCCGGTTGCCGTTTGTGCAAAATATCACGTGGTCACCGATAGTATCCAGGTATCTTACAACGCAATCGTCCACATGCTGCTTCTTGTGCCGGGGGATACGGTGGAAATTCCCGTGCCGGGTTACCTTTCTCCCAATCCCGAGCCCTATTTCCTGGTGAAATTCATCAACAGGCGATACGGGACAAATTTCAAGGTAAGGGAGTTTCGCGATAGATCCCCATTGGAATTCATTCTCACGAGGGAAAATCAACGGCTTAACCGGCTTCCGAAAGCCGGCTGATGCACGAAAACAAGGCAGGATCCCGGGCGCCATCGTCTTCAAAAAGCCCCTACCTTTGCCCCCGTGCAAAAATTCCTGGTCATACAAACGGCCTTTATCGGCGATGTCGTGCTGGCGACGGCGCTGATCGAACGGCTTCACGCCGATTGTCCCGGGGCGCAGATCGATTTCCTGGTGCGTAAGGGCAATGAGGCGCTCCTTACCGGTCATCCTTACCTGCACGAGGTGCTGATCTGGGACAAGAAACAGAATAAACTGACCAATCTATTCCGGATGACGCGGCGCATCCGCCGCGAACGATACGACAAGGTGATCAATGTGCAAAGATTTGCCGCGACCGGCCTGCTCACCGCCTTCTCCGGCGCAAAGGAAACGATCGGCTTTGACAAGAACCCGCTCAGCCGGTTTTTTACGCGCCGGATCCCACATATCATTGGCGATAAGCATGAGATCGACCGGAACCAGGCGCTGATCGCCGCTTTCACCGGCGAAAGACCCGCAAAACCCCGCCTCTATCCCACGAAGGCCGACGAGGAAAAGGTCGCAAAATACAAGGGCAAACCCTATATCACCATCTCACCCGCCTCTGTCTGGTTCACCAAGCAATACCCGAAGGAGAAATGGGCGAGTTTCATCAGACATCTCCCGACGGAGATCACCGTCTACCTGCTCGGCGCCCCCTCGGACCGGGAACTGTGCCAGGACATCTTCGCCGGTAACCCATCCCCCCTGGTGATCGATCTCTCGGGACAGCTCAGCTTCCTTCAATCCGCCGCGCTGCAAAAGGACGCCGTGATGAACTATGTCAACGATAGCGCTCCGATGCATTTCGCGTCGGCCGTGAATGCGCCGGTGACGGCGGTATATTGCAGCACGATCCCGGCCTTTGGGTTCGGGCCGTTGAGCGACAACCGGCATATCGTTGAGATCCAGGAGCCCCTGGATTGCCGCCCCTGCGGGCTCCATGGGTATAAGGCCTGTCCCCGTGGGCACTTTAATTGCGCTTACAAAATTCAGGACCAGCAACTTCTGGAACCCCTGACGGGTAGGGTCCCGTCAGGACAGTAACGCTTTGCGGAAGATGCGCTACATTTCGAACAGCGCATCTTGCGCACATTTTGATACCTTCGAAGGATTAGTCATGGATATCAACTGCACAGAAAAGGAATTATTCGTCTTCGAAAAGATCGCCCGGGCAGCCGCTACCCTCGGAACCCCGGCTTACCTCATTGGCGGCTTCGTCCGGGACAAGCTGATCCAACGCCAAACAAAAGACGCCGATATCGTCTGCGTAGGCGATGGCATCGCCCTGGCGCATAAAGTCGCAGAATCCCTCAAACCAAAGCCCTCGGTGTCGTATTTCAAGAATTTCGGAACGGCGCAGATAAAATACGAGGACTGGGAAATAGAGTTCGTAGGCGCCCGGAAGGAAAGCTATCGGGCCGAATCCCGGAATCCGGAGGTCGAACCAGGCACTTTGGAAGACGATCAGTTAAGGAGAGATTTCACGATCAATGCCATGGCGATAAGTCTCAATGCCGGGGACTATGGCAAGCTGATAGATCCGTTCGAAGGGCTCAAGGATCTCGACGCGAAGTGTATCCGCACGCCGCTGGACCCGCTGCGGACCTTTAGTGACGATCCGCTGCGGATGCTCCGGGCCATCCGGTTCGCGACGCAGCTGAATTTTACCATCGCGGAAGCGACGGTAAATGCCATCACCGAAGACGCGCCGCGGATCACGATCGTCTCGCAGGAACGGATCACCGACGAGATCAACAAGATCATCCTCAGCCCAAAACCCTCGATCGGCTTCGACCTCCTGTATAAGACGGGCCTGCTCAAGATCATCTTCCCCGCCATGGTGGACCTCGCCGGCGCGGAATACATCGACGGGCTCGGCCACAAGGATAACTTCTATCATACCTTGCAGGTGCTGGACAATATCAGCAGGAATACCAACGACCTCTGGCTGCGCTGGGCCGCCATCCTCCACGATATCGGCAAGCCCGCCACCAGGAAATTCGAGAAGGACCAGGGCTGGACCTTTCATGGCCACGAGGTGGTGGGGGGCCGGATGGTCCCGAAGATATTTACAAAACTGAAACTTCCCCAGAACGAGAAGATGCGCTATGTCCGCAAGCTGGTGGAACTGCATCTCCGCCCCATCAGCCTGACAAAGGAGAATATTACGGACTCGGCCATCCGCCGCCTGCTGTTCGACGCGGGCGACGATATCGACGACCTGATGACGCTTTGCGAAGCGGATATCACGAGCAAGAACAAACAAAAGGTCAAACGCTTCCTGGACAACTTCGAACTCGTCCGCAAGCGGCTCAAAGACGTCGAAGAGAAGGACCATATCCGCAACTGGCAGCCGCCGATAACGGGCGAGATGATCATGGAGAAGTTTGGCCTTCCGCCCGGCCGCACCGTGGGTGATCTGAAGAATGCCATCCGGGAAGCCATTCTCGAAGGGATCATCGATAATAACTACGAATCGGCCTACGCTTTTATGATGCAAAAGGCGGCCGAGCTGCAGTTAACCGCGGTCAAATAATTTGTGTATCTTGTGAATCCAAAATAGCATTGTAGCCATGGCAGTATTGAAATTCAGGGTGTATTTCGAAGAAGACGATAGCATTTACCGGGACGTGGCGGTTCGGCACACGCAATCCTTTTTGCAGCTGCACCAGGTGATCCTGAAGGCATATGAATTTGACAATAAACACCAGGCGACGTTCTTCCGAAGCAATGACCATTGGCAGCGGGGTCGTGAGATCTCGCTCGAAAAATATGACCGGCCTTACAAAGTGGATCCCCTCCTGATGGAGGCTACGCCGATCGGTTCGGAGATCCGCGATCCGAATCAGAAATTCATCTATGTCTACGATTTTGTGAAGAACTGGAGCTTCCTTGTCGAGCTGATCAATGTCTCGAAGGAAGAAGGCGGCAAAGGCGACTATCCGGTCGTCATCAAGGCCGAAGGCATCGCCCCCTCGCAATATGGCACGAAGGGGCTTGTCGGCGACAAGCTGACCGAGATCGAAGAAAAATACGATCTGACCAAGGGGACGGAAGGTTTTGGGGAAGAGGGCGAAGCGGAATCCGAGTCGGAAGAAGGCGAAGGCGAGGGTGAAGAAGAAGGCGCCGCCGGTGAAGAAGAACTATAAATCCCATGCCACCGACAACACCAACGGTCATCATCCTCGTGGGGCCGACGGCCGTCGGGAAGACGGCCGCTGCGGTCAGGCTGGCCAAACTACTCAGGACAAAGATAATCTCCGCAGACTCCCGGCAGTGCTACCGGGAACTCAATATCGGGGTCGCCAAACCTTCCCCCGCGGAACTGGACGCGGTCCATCACTATTTCATCAATTCCCATAGTATCGAAGCCGAGGTCAACGCGGCTACTTTCGAAGAGCTGGCCCTGGGCTGGACGGAAGAGATCTTCCGGAGCTCGCCGGTGGCCGTGATGGTCGGTGGGACGGGTCTCTATATCCGGGCCTTTACCGACGGGCTGGATAGTATCCCACCGGTCGACCAAACGATCCGCAGCCAGATCCGCCATGATTATGAAGAACATGGACTCGGCTGGCTACAGGAACAGATAAAGAAGTACGATCCGGCCTTTTATGCGTCGGGCGAGCTGCAAAATCCCCAGCGGGTCATGCGCGCACTCGAGGTGCGGATGTCCACGGGTCAATCCATTCTGTCCTTCCGCACCCGCGAGCCCCGCCGGCGGCCCTTCGATATCCAAACGATCGGTCTCCAGCTGCCAAAGGAAGAGCTGCACCAGCGCATCCATGACCGGGTGGACGCAATGATGGCAGCGGGCCTGCTGGAAGAGGCCAAAGCGCTCCTCCCCTACCGCCATCACAACGCATTGCAGACTGTTGGGTATAAGGAACTGTTCGACCATCTCGACGGAAAGATCAGCCTCGCGGAAGCCGTGGCGGCCATCAAGACCAACACCCGGCAATATGCCAAACGGCAGCTGACCTGGTTCCGCCGCGATCTGTCCGTCCGTTGGACCGCTCCTACGGATCGGCTCGAATCCCTGATCTAAAATTTTGTATATTCATTGCATGTATCGCATTCTCGCCACTGTCATCCTCGCGGGGTTACTCACGAGTTCAAAAGCGCAACGGGTCATCGACGTCAACAGTACCGACGGCGCAGGAGCCACTGACTATAGCGCCAGCTCCGCCGTAATGGGGCAACTGTATACCGGGCTGAAGTTTGTCCGCGTGACGGCCGGCACGCCGTTCTTCAAGGAACAATTCATGAAGGCAGTCCTTTTCGATGACGGCGGCGGCCGCTATCGCTGCAATGCAGTGCGCATCAATCTCCTCGACAATGAGATCAATTTCCTCGGCGCCGACGGCAGGGAAAACGTCGCCACCTCTCCCGTCCGGCGCATCATCCTCACCGATAGCACCAACGGCGCCAACTATTATTTCATCTGGGGCTTGGAGCTGACGCCCCCCGACAAGTCCCTGGAGAAAGTATGGTTCCAGGTGCTGGTGAACGATGAGACGACCCTTTGCCGCCAGATAAAGAAAAAGATCCACGAGACCCCCTCCTACGGCACCGCCACCACCGACCAGGATATCCTCAGCATCGATGCCTACTGGCTTCACCGCAACGGAAAACTGACTGCCGTCAGGAACTGGGACGACCTGTTAAACCAGTTGCAGGATCAGAAGCCCATGCTGACCCAGTATATCCATGACCATCACCTGAAAGGAAAGTCGGCCGACGATTTTACCCAGGTGGTTACTGCCTATAACGCCGCAAAAAGATCGTGAGATTTAACCCAATAGTAATATTGAGTTAATACGGTTTCGTCCGAATATTGCGCGAAATTGTCCAAGGATTGGTCAACCAACTGCACAAACTCACAGCCAGGGAATTCGGTGAGGACTTTCAATGGGGCGTGGCAATGGCCGCGGCGCAGAACGAAGGGGCCTGGAACAGTTACGGCAAAGGACCCTCCATCTGGGACAGCTTCTCCCGGCGGCAGGGGAAGATCAAAGGCGGCGGCAAGCCGGCTATCGCGTGTGACTTCTACCATCGTTATAAGGGGGACCTCCTGCTGACCAGGGCGTTGGGCTTTTCGGTCTTCCGATTCTCCATTTCCTGGGCGCGGGTATTGCCGGAAGGCATGGGCCGGGTGAACCGCGAGGGTATTGCCTTCTACCACCGGGTGATCGACGAATGCCTGAAGCTGGGACTCCGGCCTTATGTGACGCTGTACCACTGGGATATGCCGACGGCCCTGGAGAAAGAGGGCGGCTGGACAAGCCATTTCATGCTCAAATGGTTCAGCCGGTTCGTCACGCTTTGCGCCGAGGAATATGGCGACAAGGTGAAGGATTGGATCGTGTTGAACGAACCATTCGGCTTTACGAGCCTCGGCTATATGCTGGGCAAGCACGCCCCGGGCCGGACGGGTCTCTCCAATTTCCTGCCCGCCATCCACCATGCCGCGCTGGCCCAGGCCGAAGGCGGCCGGCTTCTCCGCCAACTGGTGCCCGGCGCCCATATCGGCACCACCTTTTCCTGCTCCGAAGTCGTTCCTTATACCCACAATCCGGAAGACATCCAGGCCGCCAAACGGCTGGACATCCTGATGAACCGGCTGTTCATCGAGCCGGCCCTCGGCCGCGGCTATCCACGCGAAGACTTCAAGTTTCTCGAGAAGCTGGAGTTGCATAACCGCAGCTGGAAGTATACCGAGCGGATGACGTTCAACTTCGACTTCATCGGCATCCAGAACTATTTCCCCATCGTCGTCCGGTACAACCCGCTGATCCCGATCGTACAGGCCTCCGAGGTGAAGGCCTCGACACGGAAAGTGCCCTGCACCGCGATGGGCTGGGAGATAAACCCGGACAGCTTTTATCGCATCCTGAAGCGCTTCTGGCTCTATGGCGGCGTCAAAGAGATCATCGTAAGCGAAAGCGGCGCCGCGTTTAAGGATGTCCTGGTCAATGGCGCCGTGGACGACCCGGCGCGGATAGACTATTACCAGGGTTACCTGCTGGCGATGCTGCGGGCAAAAAAGGAAGGCGTCAACATCAAGGGTTTCTTTGCCTGGACGTTGATGGATAACTTCGAATGGGCGGCGGGTTATGACGCCCGCTTTGGACTCATCCACGTCGATTTTGCGACGCAGCTCAGGACCATCAAGAGCAGCGGCTACTGGTTCCGGGATTTCCTCCAAAAATAAATCGGCGCCCGGGGAAAGGCAGCCGGCGCAATCACTCCACGCGCAAACTTTGTATCGGGTTGGCCCTCGCCGCGCGGATGCCAACCTTCCCAAACCCCGATTTTCCGGGTCGAACCCGGAAATTTTCTCTCCCAAATCAAATATTTTTAATACGAAGAGGGTCGTATTTATTTATGTCAATATATCTTTAATAAAAATCTTATCCTCTTTTTAACTTTTTTATAAAAGTTTATTAACTTTAGTTTCATTTTAACCGGAACTACACACTGACTGTTGTCCATGCGCGAGAAAAACTTGCTATATAAGGAAAAGATTATCAAAGAGCTATACTTCTCCACCGCCTTATCCTGTTCCGATCTCAGCACCCTTATCAAGACCAGCCTCCCACTTACGACAAAAATGCTTAATGAATTGATAAGGGATAACGATATCACTGAAACAGGCTATGCCCCTTCCACCGGCGGCCGGCGTCCACAGATGTACTCCCTCCGGCCGGACCGGATGTATACGGTAGCCGTCGCCATGGACCAGTTGTTCACCCGCATCGTCATTATGGACATGCATCGCCGGCCGGTTAGCGTACCCGAAAAGATCGAACTCCACCTTACCAAAAACCCCCGCGCCCTCGAAACCCTCGCCGAAATATTGGATGCACACATCCAACAATCGGGGATCAACAAGGAAAAGATAGCCGGCATCGGCATCGGTATGCCGGGTTTCATCGACTCCCGGAAAGGCCTCAACTACTCCTTTCTTGGCAACGGCGAGACCAGCATCACCCAATATATTACGGAGAAGCTCGGCTTACCGGCATACATCGAGAACGATTCGAGCGTCATCGCGCTCGCCGAGCTGAAGTTCGGAATGGCTCGTCATAAGAAAAGCGCGATGATAGTCAACCTCGGCTGGGGCATCGGCCTCGGCCTGATCCTCAATGGCGAACTGTTCCGGGGATACAACGGGTTCGCCGGGGAATTCAGCCATTTGCCGCTGTTCACCAACGACAAACTGTGCAGCTGCGGTAAGATGGGCTGCCTCGAAACGGAAGCTTCCCTCATGGTCGTCGTGGAAAAAGCAAAGGAAGGCATCCGCAACCGCCGGGTTACCCTGCTGCAGGAAAAACAACTGACGGACAATCTCGACCAGGCATCGATGGCGGTAACCAAGGCGGCGGAAAAGGGCGACAAATTCGCTGTGGAACTCCTGTCCCAGGCCGCCTATCATATCGGCAGAGGCGTCGCCATCCTTATCCACCTGCTGAACCCGGAGACGATCGTGCTCAGCGGAAGAGGGTCGATCGCCGGGAAGATCTGGCAGATACCCCTGCAGCAGGCCCTGAACGAGCATTGCATACCCAGGCTTTCGGCCAGTACGACCATCGAGGTGTCCGAACTGGGGTTGGATGCGGAACTCATCGGGGCTGCGGCGCTGGTCATGGACCATTCTATAAAAGGATCTATAAAGAAAGAAACGATAAAAACTGCATTTTCTTAAATCAAAACTACAACGTAAATGAGAAAGTTTAAGGCTCATTGGCTCCTGTTCATGCTATCCTGCATGTGGAGCGCAGCACTGCTTGGCCAGGACCGGATACCAGTAGCCGGCGTCGTCAGGGACAGTGTTGGAAATCCCCTCTCCGGAATCAGTGTTATGGTCAAAGGCGCCAAATCGGGCACTTCAACCGATGCCCTCGGCAATTTTAAGCTTAGCGCACCAAGGGGCGCACAACTCGTTTTTTCGGGCATCGGCTACCTGGCCCAGCAGGTGGAAGTCACCGGCAGCAACGTTACAGTAGCGATGCACACTGACCCCAAGAGTCTCAGCGAAGTAGTCGTGACGGGTTTCGGTCAGCGGACCAACCTGAGAAAGGTCCCTTACTCCGTTACCGAGATCAAGGGGGACGAGATCACCCGCGCGAATAACGCCAACTTCGTCGACGCCCTCCAGGGTAAGGTCGCCGGGGTGTTTGTCGGGCAGGGGACAGGCGGTCCTTCTTCCAGCGCCAAGATCCGTATCCGTGGTAACGCCAGCTTGAGCTCGAATACGCAGCCGCTGGTGGTCATCGACGGTATCCTCATCGAGCCCGGTACCACCGGGGCCGACTCCTGGGGCCAAAACCGGGACTTCGGCAATATCATCAAGGACCTCAACCCCGATGACTACGAAAGCATCGATGTACTGAAAGGTTCTGCGGCGACGGCGCTGTATGGCAGCAGGGGTCTCAACGGTGTCCTGCTGATCACCACCAAGAAGGGCCGGGCCCGCAAGGACCTTGGGATCAGCTTCACGCATACCGAATCCTTCGATCACGCGTACAAGCTTCCCGACTATCAGAACACCTATGGCGGCGGCATCAAGCCCACGTTCGATAAGGACGCCCAGGGTAACGATATCGTCGACCCGCTCAACGCCAGCATCTACTATACCCCGGACGCCAACCAGTCCTTCGGGCCGAAATTTGACGGTCACACCGTGAAGGACATCGACGGCCGCATGGTGCCCTGGGTACCCAACAAGCCGCTCGACTTCTTCCAGACCGGCAAGTACATCAATACCAACCTCGCCATCGAAGGCGGCAACGAAGGCAGCACCTATCGTTTCTCGGTATCCGATCTGCAAAACAACAGCATCATGCCGAACAACAAGCTGCAGCGCGACGCCTTCTCGCTGCGGGCCACCCACAAGATCGGCAGCGCCATCAGCCTGGATGCCAGCGTAAGCTATACCATCTCCACGATCAAGAACCCGATCTGGCAGGGGGGTAACTTCAGCCCGCTGTTTGCATTCACGTATTTTATGCCGCGTAATGCACCGATCGCCTGGTGGCAGCACAACTACATCGATACCATCAACGGCGGTCAAAAGACCGGCCCCACCGGCGACCCCTATTATCTCGCACACACGATGTGGAACTGGTACCAGGACAACAGCACCCAGCATGAGAACAACCTGCTGGCCAACCTCGACCTGACCGTCAAGCTCGCACCCGGTCTTAGCGCCCTGGTCCGCAGCAATGTCAATACGTACAATTTCTATATGGAAGAAGACGTGAACGGCAGCGGGAAGAACTTCTCCGGCGGCAGCTATACGCTGACAAAGGGTAGCTACAACAATATCCGCATCCAGGGATTGTTGAACTATACAAAGGACTTCGGCGAGGATTTCAATCTGAATGCCTCCGCAGGGGGTGAAACCTACCGCCGGCTCGGCGGCCAGCGGATCAAGCTGAACACCAATGGCGGCCTGCTGGCTCCAGGGCTCTATACCATCTCCAATTCCGTCAGCCCGCCCTCTATCGAGGTGAACAACACGGACGCGCCCTACTCGGATTACCGCAATGACGCTGTCTATGTGATGGGCGACCTGACCTGGAAGAATATGCTGACGGCCAATTTTACCGTCCGTAACGACTGGGTCTCTTCCCTCACCTACCGGGATGGTCACGGCAAGGATTACGCGACCTATCCGGCGGTTGGCCTGGCCTGGACGTTCACGGAGCTGCCAACCTTCAAGAATTCGAATTCCATCCTGTCCTTTGGTAAGCTGCGGGCCAGCCTGGGTTGGTCGGGTTCCTACCCTCAGGCCTATTATACCAACACGGCCGGTTTCTACTCGCCCAACGGCACCTTCAACAACACCGGCAATTCGAACCAGCAGCTGTTCACCTTCCAGGGCTCCAACCTCGGCAACGCGAACCTGATCGCAGAACGCGCCCGCGAACTGGAATTCGGCGCCGATATCCGCTTCTTCCACAACCGCCTGGGCTTCGATGTGGCCTGGTACAAAAAGAATTCCTTCAACCAGATCCTGAATCTCAACACCCCGGTCGAAAGCGGCGCAAGTTCGCAGGCGATCAACGCGGGGAATATCCAGAACCAGGGCATCGAAATATTGATGACGGCCACCCCGGTCCAGCTTAGGGACTTCACCTGGAATTCCACCATCAATTTCACCCGCAACCGGAACAAGGTGATCAGCCTCTATCCCGGCGTCAAATCCTACCAGTTGGAACTGGCCTTCGGCGCGGACGAACAGGCGGTGGCAATAGCCGGAAAGGACTATGGCACCGTTCAAACGGGGTATGGCTATGCCATCTATAACGGAAAGAACGCGGCCGCCAACGGCAAGAAAGTATTGGGCCTCGCCCCCTATGGAACGACCGGCGGATATTATTCCTTCCTGCGCAGCCAGGACTATGACGGCTCCACCAAAACTTTGGGCACCATCATGGAGAACTGGCTGGGGAGCACGACGCAGTCCTTCCGCTATAAAGCCTTCAATCTGAGTGTCCAGATAGACGCAAAGTACGGCGGCCTCATGGCTTCCGCCAGCCACCAGTATGGTTCAGCGGGCGGCGACTTCAAGAACTCCCTGAAAGGCCGCGACGCCGCATCGGGCGGTATCGCCTATACGGACGGATCCGGTGTGTCGCACAACGACGGCATCATCCCCGACGGGGTATTTGCCGACGGTATTATGATCAACGGCACCGACGTCGGTGGCATGACCTATAAAGACGCCTATAATGCGAAGCTGGTGACCCCCGTACCCGCCTATGCCTACTATGGCAACCTCAGCCAGTGGTCCAGCGGTATCCGGGAATATTCCACCTTCGACAACTCCTGGATCGCGGTCAGGGAAGTGACGGTTGGTTATGACCTGCCTTCGAGCATCTACAAGAAAGTGAAGTTCAGCTCGCTGCGCGTAGCCGTCACCGGGCGTAACCTCGGCTACCTGTACAAGACAGCGAAGGATGGCATCAACCCCGAGGGTTTCTATAACAACAATTCCGCAGGGTTCGCCGAATACGGCGGTCTGCCCTACACCCGCAGCCTTGGATTCAGTGTCAAAGCTGGTTTCTAACGTCTAACAACACGAAAATTGAATTTATGAACAAGAGAAAATATATTGTATCGATTTCAATAGCCTGTCTGGCGCTGGGGGCCTGTAAGAAGTCCGCCTTCGTCGAGACCAACCTGAACCCCACTACGCTGTATTCCGTAGACCCGGCTGACCAGTTCCTCGCGGCGGCCGCGGGTTGCCAGGACGATTTCGAGTATTTTTATGACGTATACCGCTCCGAGAACAACTGGTTACAGTATACCACAAGCCCCGCCGGCAATACCCCCGGGTTCGCCCGCGTGACCGGCAATTTCAACGAACGGTATAGCAAGATCTTCTATGGCCGGGTAGGCACCTACCTGTCCGACATTCCCCACCTGATCGCCCAGATGAAACCGGGCGACGCGGCTAAGCGGGTGTATCAGCAGAACATCGCCGCTATCTTCAAAGCCTATTACGCGTTCTATGTATCGGATATCAACGGCGATATTCCTTACACGCAAGCCTTCGAGGCGCGTTATGGCGGAACGCTTACCCCGGCTTACGATCGCCAGGCTACGCTGTTCGACACCCTGGATGCGCAGATAAAGGCGGCCGTGAAAGTGCTGGAGACGCCACAGGCGGCCACCCAGGTTCCGATCAATGCCAAAGACCCCTTCTTCCCCAATGGTATCAGTGACCCTGTACAGGAAGCTACCCAATGGGCGAAGATCGGCAACGCCGTCCGGCTCAAAATGGCGATGCGCCTGATGAAGCGCGACCCGGCCAAGATGAAGTCGATAGTGACGGAAGTCCTGGCCGATGCGACACAGATGGCTTCGACAGACGACAGCTGGGCGCTGTATGCGGGCCCCGGATATGCCAATGGCGCCGGTAACTATAACCCGGTGGGATTCTGCGCGGCCAAACCCGTCATCGATTTCATGAACACGACGGGCGATCCGCGGTTGAAGATGTTCTACCGTCCGGCGCTTAAGACCATGACGTTTGTCGGCGCCCCTACCAGCCCCGACGATGTCGCCGCCAACACCAACAACTTCCTCCACTCCGATAGCGTCTACTCGCAGCTGCAGCACCGGCTGTTTGCGCCGAACTATGACGAAAACGACGGCAACGGTGCGGGCACCGGTATTGCCTTCTTCCCCCTGCTGACCTACGCCGAGTATTGCTTTATCCGCGCGGAGCTTGGCAACAGAGGCATAACCGGCGACGATGCCGCCACCTGGTACAACAAGGGCGTTACGGCTTCCATCACCTACTACGACCAACGTGCGGTGGCCGCCGGGATCGCAGGGTATAATAAGATCGCTGCCGGCGACATTACGACCTACCTGGCGCAACCCAAGGTCGCGTACAACCCGGCAACGGGGTTGGACCAGATCGTTTGCCAGGCCTATCTCGACTTCTTCCGTCAACCCAGCGAGGCCTGGGCCTGGTGGAAACGGACGGGTCTGCCGAGCACGACCTCAACCATCGCGTGGGAAGCACTGTCCACCAGCGGCACACCGATAGCGCTGCCCCGGCGCGCGGCTATCTCCGTACTGCTTCCGACAGACCGCAACTATGACAATCAACAGGCCGCCTTCAAGAACATGACCTCCGACGGCAACTGGGGCACCGGCCCCAACGACTTCAGCGGTCGCGTCTGGTGGGACATGCCTTAGTCGACATTAAAATAGATCGGACTCCGGGCTGTTGACAGCCCGGAGTTTTTTAATTTTAAGAACCAAAATCGGGCTCCATGAAGAAATGGCTTTTATTTGCAGCGTTTACATTCGTATTGTCCGGAGCATGGGCCCAGCCGGCCCCCACCCCCTTACGGGTCGTCATCTTTCTTTCCCCCGAATGCCCGCTTTGCCAAAACTATTCCCTGCCGCTGAACCAGCTGGTCAAAAAATACGCCGGGAAGGTGCAATTCACCGGCGTCGTGCCGGGAAAAGCGTATTCCGCCGCCGACGTCGGCGCATTCATGCAAAAATATCACATCGCCTTTCCCATCTCCATCGATTCGGCCAAGTCCCAATCCACGTCTTTAAAAGCGACCGTCACGCCCGAAGCGTTCCTGCTCGGCCCGGATAAGAAAGTACTCTACCACGGCTCCATCGACAACTGGATAAAAGACCTGGGCATGCAAAGCGCCCGGCCGACCGTCTTTTACCTGCAGGACGCCATCGATCAGTCGCTGGCGCACCAACGGGTCCGGGTACCCTATAACAAACCCGTAGGCTGCCTGATCAACGATTACTGACATGAAACGAATCTTTCGGAATATCGCCCTCCTCCTGGCCCTTACCGGACCCCTGCCGTCCCTCGCACAATCTTCGGGCCCGACCTTTGCCGACGTAGCCCCCATCATCCGCACCAAATGCGCTACCTGCCACAAACCCGGGCAGACAGGTCCCTTTTCCCTGATCACCTATGCCGACGTAGCCAAAAGAACATCCTTTATCCGCGACGTGTTGCAAAAAGGCTATATGCCGCCCTGGAAGGCCGACAACAACTACGTCCATTTTGCCAACGACCGGTCGCTGACCGACAAAGAAAAAGCCCTGCTGATCCAATGGATCGACAACAAGGCCCCCCGCGGCGACGGCCCCGACACGGCCCGGCTGAAGGAAGCCGCCATCCCCGGCACCAGCTATTTCCGCCAACCCGACCTCGTCCTGAAAGCAAAGGATAGCTTTCACGTAACGGGCGACAACATCGAACGCTATATCATCTTCAAGATACCCTTCGAGCTGAAGGACTCGGCCAACGTCGAAGCCATCGAGCTCTACTGCAATAACAAAAAGCTGATCCACCACGCCAACTACGCCATCCATTCCGTGCCCGACACCACCATCGATCTCTACCGCACCGACGCGCAGCTCAACCTGACCGAGGACGACCGCCGGAAATTCGATCAATACCAACCCTATCGCAAGACGATCACCTACTATGGCGGCTGGATCCCCGGCACCAGCTATGAATCCTATCCCAAAGATATCGGCTGGGTGATGCCCCGCCGCGGGGTGATCCTCCTCACCGTCCACTTCGCGCCTTCGGCGGTTGACGAGTCCGTCATGCTGGGCGTCAACCTTTTCTTCAAGAATACGCCGGTACAGCGGAGGGTGAAGGTGGTCAGCTTCGGATCCGGCGGCATCGGGGAAAAACAGATCGAACCCATCTTTTATATAAAGGCGGGGAAAGTGCAAAAATTCACGCTCGAGGTGACCAATCCCACCGACGACCAGTCGATCCTGTACGTATGGCCGCACATGCACCTGATCGGGAAGGAATACCTGGCCTATGCCATTCCCCCCAATGGCGGCGATACCATCCGGCTCGTCCACATCCCCCGCTGGGATTTCCGCTGGCAGGAGATCTACCGGTTCCCCAAGCTGGTGAAGATACCCAGGGGCTCGGTGATCCACCTGGAATGCACCTATGACAATACCGCCGACAATCCCTTCAACCCTTTCAGCCCGCCACGAAACATCTTCTCTTATGGAGACATGCGGACCACCGATGAAATGATGACACTGATGATGATCTTCCTGCCTTACCGGCCGGGAGACGAAAATATCGATCTGCAATGAGACCGGCACTGATCATAATCGTATGTCTGAGTGCGGTGCGGATGCACGCGCAGCCCTTGTTTACGCGGATGAGCGAAAAGCAGACCGGTATTTCCTTCCTGAACAAGATCGAAGAGGACGACTCGCTCAATGTCATGCGCTATGAATACCTGTACAACGGCGCGGGCGTCGGCATCGCCGACCTTAACAATGACGGGCTCGACGACATCTTCTTCTCAAGCAATACCGGCCCCTGCAAACTGTATCTGAACAAAGGCAATCTTAAATTCGAAGACGTCACGCGCCAGGCCCATGTGTCCGGTAACGGCGCCTGGTGTACCGGCGTCAGCATGGCCGATGTGAACGGCGACGGGTGGATGGACATCTACGTATGCCACTCCGGCAAATACGATGATTCGACAAAGCTTTGCAACGAACTGTATATCTGCCAGGGGATAAAGGATGGGATCCCTGTCTACAAGGAAATGGCAAAGGAATACGGGCTCGATGCCCCGGGAACCCAATCCACGCAGGCCGTGTTTTTCGACTATGACAAGGATGGCGATCTCGATATGTTCCTCCTCAACCATTCCAACCACACCTACAACCCCTATCTCAATACCCGCAAGACCCGCGCGACACCGGACATGCACTTCGGCAACCGCCTCTTTCGCCAGGACAGGGACGCCGCCGGCCAAATCCATTTCACGGACGTGACCTTTAAAGCCGGGATCATCAACAACCCGCTGAACTTTGGCCTCAGCGTGACGGTGAGCGACGTCAATGGCGACGGCTGGCCGGATATCTATACCACCAGCGACTATACGGAGCGGGACTGCTTTTATCTCAATAACCACGACGGCACTTTCACGGAGTCGCTCGAACGGTCGTTCACCCATATCTCCAAATACTCCATGGGCAGCGATATCGCCGACTACAATAACGACGGCCGGCCCGATGTGCTCACCCTTGACATGCTGCCCGAAGACAATCACCGGCAGAAGCTGCTCAAAGGCCCCGACGAATACGACACCTACCACCTCCTGCTGGACAGCGGATACTACCACCAGCAGATGCGGAACATGCTGCACCTGAATGAAGGGCTGGACGACGAGGGTCATCTTCGCTTCTCGGAGATCGGCCAACTGGCGGGCGTTTCCAATACGGACTGGTCCTGGTCGCCCTTGCTGGCGGACTTCGACAACGATGGCTGGAAGGACCTGTTTGTTTCCAACGGCTACCTGCGCGATTTCACCGATCTCGATTTTCTCAAGTATGCCGTGCCCGATGCAAAGATCGCAGCGGCCAGGCGGGGCGATCAAAACTTCAGGACGATCGACCTGGTGCGGAAGATGCCCGCCAACAAGCTCAGCAATTATCTGTTTCGAAATAATGGCGACCTCAGCTTCACCAATGTTTCCAGGGATTGGGGACTTTCGACGCCTGCGGTGTCCAACGCGGCTGCCTATGCCGACCTGGATAACGATGGAGACCTCGACCTGGTCGTTTGTAACAACAACGAGCCGGTAATGGTGTATCGCAACAATGAAAGCCAATTGGCGGGCAATCACTACCTCCGCCTGCGACTCACCGGCAAAGGCGGCAACACAAAGGCCTACGGCGCAAAGGCAACCCTCACCACCGCCAATGGCGCCACTCAATTCGCGGAACTCTATCCCATCCGCGGTTATCAATCCAGCCAGCCGCCCGAGCTCTTCTTCGGCTTCCCCAAAACCCAGTCGATCCTGCAGTTGATTATCACCTGGCCGGACGATAGCGTCTCCGTCATAAACAACCCAACACCCGATCAAACGCTAAATCTTCACGAAGAAAATACAACAGCCAAACCAACCCCTTCCGCACCGGCAAAACTCTTTACCGACATCACCACCGCCGCCGGTATCACCTTCCATCACAAAGAGAACGAATTCATCGACTTCAAAGACGAACCCCTCTTACCCTACCAGTTGTCAAAAGAAGGCCCCGCGCTGGCGAAAGCGGATGTCAATGGCGACGGGCTGGATGACGTTTTCTTCGGCGGCGCCATCGGCCAGGGCGGGCAATTGTTCCTCCGGGCAAAAGACGGTCATTTCCAACGGGCGCCCTCCCAACCCTGGGCGACGGACACGGTTGACGAGCAGGTAAACGCCCTCTTCTTCGACGCAAATGGCGACGGTGTCCCCGACCTGTACATCGTCAGCGGCGGCAACGAATACGCCGATTCCTCCGAAGGCTACCAGGACAATCTCTACCTCAACGACGGCAAGGGCCATTTCACAAAGGCGCCGGTAGGAGCCCTCCCGGTGATGAACAGCAGCAAATTTGCCATCGCCGCCGGGGACTTCAACCATGACGGCCGGACCGATCTCTTTATCGGCGGCCGCGGCGCCCCCGGCTCCTTCCCGCTTCCCTCAAAAAGCTATCTGTTGCGCAACGACTCCCACGACGGCATCGTCAAATTCACCGATGTGACCGATGCCGTCTGCCCTGGCCTCCGCCTGCCGGGCATGGTAACGGCGGCGGCCTGGTCGGCGCTCGACGACGCCCAATACCCCTCGCTGCTCGTCGCCGGCGACTGGATGGCGCCAAAGCTCTTCCACAACGACAAAGGAAAATTGACCGATGCCTCCGCCGCGGCAGGACTCATCGGCCTTGACGGGATGTGGTCTTCGATCACCGCCGCCGATGTGGACGGGGATGGCCGCACCGACTTCATCCTCGGCAACTGCGGGCTGAACAACCAATTCCGGGCTTCTGCCAAGCAACCCCTTTCGCTGTATGTCGCCGACTTCGACGACAACGGCTCCCTGGATCCCATCCTCTGCTATTATATCCAGGGAAAGAGCTATCCCATGGCGTCGCGGGATGAATTGCTGGATCAGATTGTATCGCTACGAAAGAAATTCAACAGCTACAAAGCCTACGCCGACGCGACCATGGAAGACATCTTCCCGAAAGAAAGACTCGCCGCGGCAAAGATCCTGCACTGCAACCAACTGGCCTCCGGCATTCTCTACAACAAAGGCGATGGTCATTTCACCTTTAGTCCTCTGCCGCCGGCCGCGCAATTCTCCCGCGTCTCCGGGGCCATCAACGACGACCTCGACGGCGACGGAAAAAAGGATCTGCTGGTGGCAGGCAATTTCTTTCCCTGGCGCACCCAGCTCGGACGCGGTGACGCGAGCCTCGGGATGTTCCTGAAAGGACCGGGTCCGTCCTTCCAACCCATCGATCCTGCGGTCAGCGGCTGCTATATCGGCGGCGATGTCCGCAGCATGGTCGAAGTGAAGGGACCAAATGGGGAAAAATGGATCATCATCGCAAAGAATAACGATGCCGCGCAGGTCATAAAAGTCAATAACCAATGAAACTCATCCTCCTTATAAATCTATTGGTCACTGCCGCCGCTTCCGCCCAGGACAACGCCGAACCCCTCCGCCGCGCCGAGGCCGCGGTCACGGACATCATGGTGCACGACATCTTCTCCCCACCCGTCGCCAGCCGCATTTATCTCTATACAAATATCGCCGCCTACGAAACCCTCGTCAAAGCAAAACCGCAACAATACGCCTCGCTATACGGCCAGGTGAAGGGCTTCCCCGACATCGCCCCTCCCAAAAAGACGATCTCCTTTCCCGTCGCAGCCGTCTACGCCTTCCTGTCGGTGGGCAGGAAACTCGTCTTCTCGGACTCCGCCATGCAGGATTCCATCCATGCGATCCTCGGCTCCCTGCGCAAAACCATCCCCGACGTCACCCTCTATAACGCCTCCCTGGATTATGGCCGGCAAGTCGCCGCATCCATCATCGCCTGGGCCGAAACCGATCGGTACAAAGAGACGCGCCGTCTGCCCCGCTATCGCATCTCCCGGCAAAAAGACAAATGGATCCCCACGCCCCCCGTCTATATGGCGGCCGTGGAACCCTATTGGAATAAGATCCGCCCCGTCACCCTCGACAGCGCCGATCAATTCCGGCCGCCGACGGCGCCACCCTTCAGCACCGATACCGCCAGCCTTTTCTACCGGGCCGCCGCCGATGTGTACCATACCGTCAACACCCTGTCGGCCGAACAGAAAGACATCGCCAATTTCTGGGACTGCAATCCCTTCGCCGTTACGACGGAGGGTCATCTCAGTTTTGCCACCAAGAAGATCTCGCCCGGTGGGCATTGGATCGCCATCGTCACCACGGTGTCCCGTCAACGTCACAGCGATATGATCGAGACGGCCGCCGCCTACACCCTCACCTCGATCGGCATCTTCGACGCCTTTATCAGCTGCTGGGATGAGAAATATCGCAGTAATGTCGTTCGCCCCGAGACCTATATCAACTCCTATATCGATGAAGGCTGGCATCCCATCCTCCAGACCCCGCCCTTCCCCGAGTACACCAGCGGCCATAGCATCGTCTCCACGGTCTCGGCAACGGTGCTGACGCCCATTTTCGGCGCGGAATGCGCTTTTAACGACGACACCGAGCTGCCATGGGGGCTGCCCGAAAAACATTTTGTATCTTTCCGGCAGGCCGCGGAGGAGGCCGCCATCTCCCGGCTTTATGGGGGTATCCACTACCGGGCCGCCATTGTAGCAGGCCAGGTATCCGGCCGGCAGATCGGCGAATGGGTCCTCCAGAAAATCAAACTAAGACGATCGAATTAAAGAAATACTATCTCACGCTTCTGCTGATCCCCGCGATCGTGCTCATCAGCGCGCGCTGGAAACCAACGACCGCCCCGCAACGCTCCGCAGCCTCCGGCGACACCTCCACATTCATCGGATCGGCAGCCTGCCGGACCTGTCACGGCGCCATCTACGCCGACCATATCCACACCGCACATTACCTCGACTCCCGGCCCGCAAGCGCCGCCTCCATAAAGGGTTCCTTCAAAGGCGACAAAAGCCGGTATGTACTGAACGACCACATGGAAGTGCAGATGGAAAAAAAGGCGGGCCGCTTCTACCAGACCTTCCTGCTGAACGGCAAACCCGTCGAAAGTGAAGCCTTCGGGATCGTCATCGGTTCGGGCCGCAAAGGCCAGACCTATCTGTATTGGGACGGGAACCGCCTGTTCCAGCTGCCCGTTTCCTACTTTGTCCCGCTCGACAGCTGGTGCAACAGTCCCGGCTATCCGCAGAATATCGTCTATTTCGGTAAGCAGGTGCACGGGCAGTGTATGGAATGCCATGGCACCAACGCCAAAACGGCCGAGCTGGAGGGCCTGAGCACCGTGTTCGACAGCGCCAGCATTCTCTATGGCATCGATTGCGAACGATGTCATGGACCCGGCGCGCAACATGTCGCCTGGCAGACCGCCCATCCCACCGACCGCACCGGCAGATATATCATCAACACCCGGCATCTCAGTCGGCAGCAACGGCTCGACGCCTGCGCGCTTTGCCACTCGGGATTCCGGAACGAGCGGATGCCGCCGTTCACTTTCAGGTCGGGCGATACCCTCGACAATTTTTCCACGGCAAGATACGACTCGGCGGCAACGGCAACGCTCGACGTTCACGGTAACCAGTACGGTCTGCTCACGGCCAGCAAATGCTTCCGGATGTCCGCTCAGCTCGATTGCTCATCCTGCCACAGCCCTCACAGCAACGAACATGGGAAAATGGAGATATATTCACAACGCTGTATCACCTGTCATAACGCCGGCGGAGCAAGCGCCGGCAACGGCGGCGCTGGGCACACTTGTTCCTTTCCTCCTGTGATCGCAAAGGGCCTCACGGCCAATTGCATCGATTGTCATATGCCGGCCCTTCCCTCCAACGCCATCACGCTTCAATTGTCCGGCGAAGCCCGGCTCGTACACGACCTGGTGCGCACGCATCGCGTCGCCATCTACCCCGACGCGGCAAAAGGATACATGGATCTACTGATTCCTGCGCGCAAGTGAGCAAAAACCCGTTCGAAATCGAACAACAACTGTACGAAAACGAACAAAAGTTCCACTAAAAAAGCTAAAATCGACACGTTCACCAATAATCCTTCATTCGTCTGAACAATGCTCATAGGAAAAGGGTAATTTTACGCGGTCCATGAGAACGGGCCACCTCCTATGAGCGAAAAAAGCATGATCTACAAAAGAAAGATCATTAAAGAACTCTATTTTGCCGGAAACTTATCCTGTCTGGATATCAGCGATCGAACCAGCACCAGCCTGCCCCTTGCAACGAAGATGTTGGGCCAGCTGGTCGAAGAGAAATATGTGACGCCTACCGGCTATGCCCCGTCGACAGGCGGCCGTCGCGCACAAAGCTATTCCCTGCGCCCCGAATCCTTCTACATCGTCAGCGTGGCCATGGACCAGTACTTTACCCGCATCGTCATGATGGATATGCACCGGAAGCAGGTGACACCGGTCGCGAAGTTCGCATTTCCGCAGACCGCCAAAGACAGCACCCCTGAACGGCTTGCCGCCCTGATCAGGGAATTCATCCTGGAGTCCGGCATCGCGAGTACGCACATCGCCGGCATCGGCATCGGGATGCCGGGTTTCGTGGACTCCCGCGAAGGCATTAACTACAGCTTCCTCGACACGCCCGGGAAAGGCATCGCCCGATATCTTACCGAGCACACCGGCATCCAGACTTTTATCGAGAACGATTCCCGGCTCATCGCCTTGGCAGAGTTCCGGTTCGGCATCGCGCGTAGATCCAGCAACGTACTGGTGATCAACCTGGGTTGGGGAGTCGGGCTCGGCATGATCCTCAACGGGGAGTATTTCCGGGGACACAATGGATTTGCCGGCGAGTTCAGCCACCTGCCGATCTATTCCAATAACAAATTATGCAGTTGCGGTAAAAGCGGCTGCCTCGAGACCGAAGCGTCGCTGCTGGAGCTGATCGCAAAAGCGGAAGAAGGGATCCGCAACGGCAGCCTTACCTCCCTCAGTACGCAATTGCCGGCAAAGGACCCCGACAGGGCTGCCCAGGCCATTCTTGCGGCCGCCAAAGCCGGTGACAAGTTTGCCGTCGGTCTCCTGTCGGAGGCCGGTTATACCATCGGCAGGGGCATCGCCATTCTCATCCATCTCCTCAATCCCGAGACGATCGTCCTCAGCGGGCGGGGCGCAACCGCCGGCAAGATCTGGCAGGCCCCCATCCAGCAGGCCCTGAATGAACACTGCATCCCACGTCTCGCTGCGAATACGCAGATCGAGATCTCGACCCTGGGAAATGATGCGGAGCTGATCGGCGCCGCCGCACTCGTTGTGGAAGGCTGTTATTCGGCCGCGTTGCCGGTGTAGATGCGGCGTTTGGTACAAATGCCGCCGGCGCAATAAAAATCCCTCCCGGCAAAGACCATTTTTATTAGATTTGATTCCCTTAACCGTTAAACACCTAATAAATGCCAAGACCTTCCTTCGCACACCGGCTAAGCTACGTCTATCTTTGCCTGGTTCCCATTGTAACCTTTGTTCTGGCCTTTGTCACCGGTCATATCAGCTACCGCATCTACGTGCCGGTTTGGATACTGAATCTTATCGTGATGTTCCTTGCCCTTCGCGTTCTCAGTGCCGGGGCCTTTCGCGGCGAACCGGAGAGCCGTCACCTGGCGGTGGCGGGATGCCTGCTAGTGCTGCCGGCCGGCATCCTTGCGATCCTGTTCGGCATCGGTCCGCCACCGGAGACCCGGGAGGAATGGGTGGCTACGACGCTCGAACAGAAGATCAGGTTTGACGCGCTGCTGGCCGCAGGCATCATCATGGTCCTCGGCTGGTCGCTGATAAAAAGATGGCTGGACGACCGTGGCGAAAAGGTATATTCTTCCCTGGGACATACGGCCCTTCTTATCGCCCTGCCGCTTTTTCTCGTTGTGACCTCGTACTGGCACAGCTTCGCGTTGGAAGCGTATAAGGTGAGGATACAGAGCGGCACGCCGAAGTCTATCGACTGGTTCATAGCCGCCAGCCTGCAGGTGTGGGTCATCACGATCTGCGAGATCGCGCTTACCTATTTCGCCATTGCGATGTTTGCAAGCGCACTAAAGAAATTGCGTGTATTCAGCCGTCCGGCAGCCGTCGCGTACATCGCGATCAGCCTCGTGGCGTTGGTTGCAGTGCTGGGTTACCCGTTATATCCCGGTTCGGCGCCCTTTTCGGGCTTTCCGTATTATCCTTTTATGATCCCTGCGGTGCCGATCATGCTCTGCTACTATATCGGGTTCAACCTCGTCCGCCTCGCCGGCCGTAAGCCTAATGGAAATCCCGGTTGATCGCGGTGCTGAAGGTCTTGAGGCTCCAGCCGCCGCCAACGATGATCCGGCGAACGGTCATCAGCGGATCGGTCGGATCCATCTTATCGGCCAGCTGGAAGGACATCAAAAAACCTCTCTTGCGGATCTCAGGCAATACCGGGCGCTTCCAGATCCCGAACGGATAGGCAAAATACCTGATGGGGGCGCCGGTGACCGCTTCCAGCTTCTTCGTTGGCTTATCGATCTGCACTTCCCAATCCTTACCCGCATATCTGTCCACCCGGTGGTGGTCCCAGGTATGACTGCCGATGACGTTGCCCGCGGCGTAGAGTTCCTTTACCTGGGATTCGGTCATGTAATGAGGCTGACGGTTCAGACTGACCGTCATGATAAAGAAAACTCCCTTGAACCCATATTTCTTCATCTCCGGCCAGGCGACGGTATATTGGTCTTCGTCGGTGTCGTCGAAGGTGAGCATGATGGGCTTGCTGGGCAGCGCAGCGCCCTTTGTATAATAGGCGTAGAGCTGATCGGGGAGGATGGTATGATAGCCGCTGTCATGGAGCATCTTGAGCTGGGCCTTGAGATCGCCCGGGGGCATGATATAATCCTTCGAAACCTTGGAGTCGGTGGCTTTCCAGTCCCGGATCTGGTGATAGCAGAGGATCGGCACTTCCTTCTTGCTCATGATCACCGACGGCGGCGGGATGCTTGCGCCCCCGCCCTGGACGGGCGCTCCCGATGCTGCAAAAAATAAACCCACAAATCCAAGACTGAAGAGATGCTTTTTCATATTTAGATGATGATAATTTTATGTGCTAACGGCGCGAACTAGATTTTATTGTTTACTCCGGGGATGGCGTTGACAACTTCTTCCAGCCAGCGCTGGTCGACCTCGTCGAAGGCGGCCGGCTCTATGCTGTCGACGTCCAATACGCCAACCACTTCCCTCCCCGCAAAGATCGGGACAACGATCTCACTACGCGACAGGCTGCTGCAGGCGATATGACCGGGAAAAGCTTCGACATCGGGGACGATCAGCGTCCGGGCCTCGGCCCAGGCCGTACCGCATACCCCTTTCCCCTTACGGATGCGGGTGCAGGCGACGGGTCCCTGGAAGGGTCCAACGACCAGTTCGCCGTTACGCACGAGATAAAATCCCACCCAAAGCCAGCCAAACTGCTCCTTCAGGGCGGCCGCGACATTGGCGAGGTTGGCCGTACCGTCGGGTTCGCCTTCCATGAGGGCTTTTATCTGGGGCAAAAGGGAGGCGTATTGTTCCGCCTTGGTTCCCCTGACGATGGCTAAGTCTTCTGACATGAGCGCGAAATTACGACAAGAATCGATTATCTTAGGTGATGCCAAAACGATTTAACATCGACGCCGACATTGCGAAGGCGCGGACCCCCGATACCGGGCTTTACACAGACCCGGCCTTGTACGAGGAAATAAAAGAAAAACTGTTTGCTCCGTCCTGGCAATTCGTCGGCGACACCTTTTCCATTGCAAAGCCCGGCGACGCAAAGCCATTCGTTCTATTGGAAAATTACCTCGACGAGCCCCTCGTCCTGGTCAACGATAACCTCCATTTCCGCCTGCTCTCCAATGTCTGCACCCATCGCGGGAACCTGGTCGTCAACGAACCCTGCAACCAACTGACCCAACTGCGCTGCCGCTACCACGGCCGGATGTTCCACCTTAACGGCGGGTTCCGGAGTATGCCCGAGTTCAAAGAGGTGCAGGACTTTCCTACGGAGGCCGACGATCTGAAGTCGTTGCCACTAAAGTCCTGGGGACCCTGGCTCTTCGGTTCGCTGAACCCCGCGCAACCGTTTGAAGCCTATTGGGGGGAGATCATGAAACGATTGCCCTGGCTGCCGCTGCACCGCTACATGTTCCGGCCCGAATTGTCGCGGGATTTTACCGTGAAAGCCAACTGGGCGCTGTACTGCGAGAACTACCTCGAAGGTTTTCACATTCCCTTCGTCCATGCCGGGCTCAATACCGTCATCGATTTTGGCAACTATACGACCGAGCTCTTCGCCAATGCCAATCTCCAGCTGGGCATCGCAAAAGACGGCGAGGACGTCTTCGATCTGCCGCCGGATTCGCCGGACTATGGCAAGAAGGTGGCGGCCTATTATTTCTTCATCTTCCCCAACCTGATGTTCAATTTCTATCCCTGGGGGCTGAGCATCAATATCGTAAAGCCCCAGGGGCTGAGCGGGACCACCGTTTCGTTCCTGACCTATGTCGCCGACGAGGCCAGGTATAACAAGGGGGCGGGATCGGGGCTGGACACGGTGGAGCTGGAGGATGAGGGGGTGGTCGAATCAGTGCAGAAGGGGGTCCGCTCGCGGTACTACGCCCATGGGCGGTATTCGGTGACGCGGGAGCAGGGGACCCATCATTTTCACCGGCTTATTGCCCAATACCTCGACTAATCCATCCTTCTATGCCCCCAACCCCGCTCAACCCCGCTCCCGGCACGCTGAAAAAATCCCTCGGCCTCGGGTCGGCCGTCTCGCTCGTCATCGGCAGCATCATCGGCGCCGGCATCTTCATGCGCCCGGCTTCCATGGCCGAACGCCTCGGCTCCCCTACCCTCCTCTTCCTCGTATGGATCGTCGCGGGGCTGATCAGCATCATCGGCGCAACGATATACGCGGAGCTCGGCACGATGTTCCCCGACACCGGCGGCCCCTACGTCTATCTGCAAAAGATCTATGGCGACCTCGTCGCCTTCCTCTTCGGCTGGGCCAGCAATATCGTCATCAACACCACTGCTATCGCCTCCATGGCCTTTGTCGCCGCCCAGTACCTGGGGTTCTTCGTGCATTTGCCGCGGCTGGACCCGGCGACCGAGCTGTCGGTCCGACTGCATATCCCCCTTGTCGCCGATATCTATCCCTTGCAGGACATCGGGGTCAAGTCGGTTGCCGCAGGGCTGCTGGCGGTGCTGGTAGCCGTCAACTATTGCAGCACCCGCGGGGGTAACGGATTGCAGGTGCTGGCCACGACGGTCAAGACGCTGGCGCTGCTGCTGCTGATCGGCGGACTGCTGTTCACGGGGAAGGGGCATGTGGCGAACTTTGTCACGAACAGCCCGGAATTTCATCCACAAGGCTGGTGGGTGCTGGTGGCGTTCATGGCCGCGACCTCGGGGGCCTTTTCCTCGTACGACGGATGGTACAACATCAACATGGTCGCCGGTGAGCTGGAGAACCCGCAGAAGAATATCAGCCGGAGCCTGCTGATCGGCGTCGGGGCCTGTATCGCCATTTATCTGTTGACAACCCTGGCCTATACCTACGTGTTGCCGGTGGAAAAGATGGCGCATTCGCCGTTGGTGGCGGCCGACGCGATGGAGGCGGTATTGGGTCATGCCGCGGCGGGTCTCGTCTCGGCATTGATCGTCCTGACGGCCTTCGGTTGTGCGCAAGCCAACCTGTTAGCCCCGTCGCGCATCGTTTTCAAGACGGCGCAGGAAGGGGGCTTCTTCGCATGGACGGGGAAGGTGCATCCACGGTTCGGCACGCCGGGGAATGCGGTCATCTTCATGGGAGTCGTCAGCATTCTCTTCGTATTCAGCGGCAGCTTCGACCTGCTGGCCGATATGTTCGTATTCCTCAGCTGGATCTTCTATGGGCTGACGGCCGTGGGTTTCTTCCTGCTGCGGCGGCGGATGCCGGAGGCGCCGCGGCCCTGGCGGGCGAAGGGGTATCCGTGGTTGCAGGGTTTCTTCGTGTTGTTTACGGCGTTCTATCTCCTGGCGACGTTATACAATGATGTCGCCAATTTCCGGGCGGGGAAGAGCCCGATGATCCAGTCGGTGTTCGGGCTGTTGCTGACTGCGACGGGTATCCCGTTTTATTTGTACTTTCAGCGGCAAAAGCGCAAAAATGCGAAATAGTCTGGTGTTCATCACCCTCCTCTTCACGATCGGAACGCAAGCGCAATTCCCCGCCGACACCGTCCGCCACACCTATTTGCTTCGCCCTGACCGCGTATTCGACGGCGAGCAGATGCATGAGGGCTGGCAGGTGCTGGTCCGCGGGCGGATGATCGAGGCCGCGGGGCCGGCCGCTTCCATCAAGGCCCCCGCCGATGCGATCGTTGTGGACCTCCACGGGTCAACGTTGCTGCCGGGTCTGATCGAAGGGCATAGCCACCTTTTTCTCCACCCCTATAACGAAGTGCCCTGGAACGACCAGGTGTTGAAGGAGTCGCGTGCCGAGCGAACGGCGCGGGCTGTCGTACATGCCCGCGAGACCCTGCTGGCAGGTTTCACGACGACGCGCGACCTGGGCACCGAAGGGGCGGGGTATGATGATATCGGGCTGAAGCAAGCCATCGAGAAACAGGTGATCCCCGGTCCGCGGATGTTGTGCGCAACGCGGGCGATCGTCGCGACGGGAAGTTATGGACCTAAAGAGCTGGCCTACGATGTGGAGTCGCCGCATGGCGCCGCAGAGGCCGACGGCCGCGAAGGCGTGGCAAAAGAAGCCCGGAACCAGATCGGCCACGGCGCCGACCTGGTAAAAGTTTACGCCGACTATCGCTGGGGCTTGAACGGCGCCGCCCAACCCACGTTTACCGTGGACGAGCTGAAGGCCGTCGTCGAAGTGGCCGCCAGCAGCGGGCGGGAAGTCGCCGTCCACTCGTCGACAACGGAGGGCATGCGCCGGGCGATAGAAGCCGGCGTCAACACCATCGAGCATGGCGAAGGCGGAAATCCCGAGCTGTTTGCCGCGATGAAGGCAAAAGGGATTGCGCTTTGCCCGACGCTGGCGGCGGGCGAGGCGATTCTATCGTATCGCGGCTGGAAAAAGGGAGTCGATGCCGATCCCAAATCCATCGTCGCCAAAAAAGAGAATTTCCGCCAGGCGCTGGCCGCGGGCGTAACCATTTGCATGGGCGGCGATGTAGGGGTTTTTACGCATGGGACCAATGCACGGGAGATGGAGGATATGGTGGAGTATGGGATGAAGCCGCTGGACGTGCTGCGAAGCGCCACTTCCGTCAACGCCGACGTGTTCCGCATCGCCAACCACGTGGGCCGCATCAAACCGGGTCTCTTCGCCGATCTCCTCGTCGTCCGGGGCGACCCGGCGGCCGACATGACACAGATCCGAAAGGTGGTTTGGGTGATGAAGGATGGGATCATTTATTATCCGGACGCCTCAGCCGCGCGCCTCAGCGCGTCAGCCGTGCGATAAGTGCCGCGTGCTGCGGATACATCTGCGTCAGCGGTTCCCGCCGCGCCAGTTCAAAATCTTCGAAGTCGAATCCCGGGGCTACGGTGCAGCCCACCAGCGAATATTCACTGCCGGGAGCCGGCGCCGATGCAAACCAGCTGCCTGCCCTTACCACCGTCTGAAAGCTCTCTCCTTTCTCCGGGTCCTGGCCGAGGCGGTGCTCGATCAGCCGCCCCCCGTGAGTTATTTCATACACCAGTAGCGGGTCGCCGTAATAAAAATGCCATTGTTCGTCGGCGGCAATCCGATGGAAGGCCGAGAACTGCCCCTGCGCCAGCAGGAAGTAGATGCCCGTCGACGCGCTGCGGGGCCCCTGGAAAAAGAGGGGCAGCGAGCTGCGCGGGATGATGAGCTCGGAGCGGTAGATCTCCCGGAAGGCGCCGCCTTCGACATGCGGGGTCAGACCCAGTTTTTCGATCCAGTAAGACGGGGTTGGGCGCATAGGCGTTGGGATGGGCGTCAATGTTGTTCGATGGATACTTTGGCTTCGTAGACATCGGCGAGCGAGTCGCGGATATGCGTCGTATCGCGGATGGTCGCTGCGATGGGGAAGTACAGCTTGAAGAAGCTGGAATCCTTTGTCTCCATATGAATATTCAGCTGGTAGCCAAGCAATTGATTATAGCGGCGAAGCGCGTGATGCTTGTTCTCCGTACGCAGGATCACGAAGTGATAGAGCGTCTGTCCCGCGGCGGGCGTGACATCGTGCTGGATGGCCGCCGGGTTGAGGGCGGCAGTGGCCGGGGCCGGGGTCGCCGGCTTGGCCGCGGAGGCGTCCGCGGGGTTGGCTGCTTTCGCCTGTTGGTTGGCCAGGGCGGTATCTTTTTTACCGGCCGTTGTGCTGTCGCTGGGGGCTGCACCGGCGAGGGCAGCAGAGTCCCCCTTCGTCGCGGTGGATTCGGGGACGACGCGGGCCCGGTTTTCGGCCGAAGGTTCCGTATAGTTATTCCTTTTATAAAGCCAGTAGCCGCCGAAGGCGATGATGGCGATGCCGGCGATGATGCCCACCAGCAGGAGGGTTTGGCCGGCGCCGGCGCTGGATTTGACATCTTCGCGGGGTGGCTCGTCATAACCGGTGGCCGGGGCGCCGGTGCGGCGTTCGGGATGATGGAGGTCGTCCAATTTGGTTACGAGGTATTCACCCGGGGTGAAGTCGAGTCTGCCTTCTTTATTTTTCAGGAGCGTGCCGATGCCTTCCAGGTAGAAGGGCTTGCCGATATTGAGCAGCTGCCGGCCGGTGGTGAGATAGAAGTCGAGGTCTGCCGCGGCGAGTGATTTCATCTTGCCGGTATGTTCCTTGATGAAGGTGATGAGGGTGTCGTCGGCGGCGGGAATATTGGCGTTTTCGAAGCGGATGCCGGTTGCCGGCACCTGGCCCACGCGGTCGGATTCTTGCGGGATAACTGCGGAGGCGTCAAGGGTGAAGGTCCCGATGCCGGGAAGATCCATCCTCTTTGTCTGGTACAAGAACTGCGACAGTAGTTGAGGTAATTTCAAACCAACGGATTTTGAATTTCGAGATGGTCTAAAGATAAACAACTTCTGCAACTTAGGCCTAACTTTGTGGAATAAAGGGGGATAGCTATGTTATCGAAGCAAGAGACCGCATTTATCGATTATTGGGAGCGGAACCGCTTGCGGCGAAAGAAGGTGGTCCGGCAATTCTTGTTAGGCGTGCCCATCGGGCTGCTTTTTGCGGTGCCGATCGTGATCAACCTATTTTCGGGCTGGGACAAGCATGCCGACATGGAGGCCAACAGTCCCGATTTCAATCCGCGGGTCCTCTTCGTCGCATTGCTGTTGATCGTGGGGTTTACGTCGATATTCTGGCAGCGGCATAAGTGGGATCAGTACGAGCAGCGCTACCAGGAATTGCTGGCGCGGCGCGAGCGCGAGCGGGGCAGCCGGCAGGAGCAGGCAGCGGGCGGCGATGCCCATGCCCGGGCGGACCGTCCCGACGAGTCTCCCGCCGGGTAGGCCGAATGGCAAAAAATAAAGCCCCGGTGGTTGCCAGGGCTCTTAGCAGGTAGTTCATGGTTACTGCACATCAAGCAGATGTATATTCTAAACAGGAGGGAAGGATTCCGTAGGTGATGAGTTTGTGCGCCGGGGCGATGGATCAATTACGGGTCAATCCCGCAAAAACAGCCATCGATAAGGTTAGATTTGGGAAGAGAAGCGGTAGCGATCAGACAATCAACAAATTATAGAAATGTAAAACCTCGATTTCCCCGTTTGTGAAAAAAATAGTCCCTATAACTTAGACAACAGCTTATCCGGGATTGCTGCAATAGAATTAAAAAATCTTCAAATTTTTTTAATTTCCCAAGCTGGTTAGATGCGTGGTTAGGCCGATTGGGGCAATTCCGTCCCCTTGGGGCCGAAGACGGCTGCCTCGAGCCGGTGGATGGCGGCGGTATGCTCCGCCAGGGTAGCCCCCTGCTGCTGCAGAACGGTCTTAATCTCCCGGAGCTCGACTCGCATATTGTCGCCCCCGACCTTGAGCTCCAATATCTCTTCCCGCATTTCTTCCACCCCGGCCATCAGCTCCACCAACTTGACCTGGTAGCGGATCAGGACCGCGGACTCCTCTTTTGACGGCTCCGCCATTTCTTCGGTAACCTCGTAGCCGGCAGCCCCCTGTTTGATCCGCGCGATGGCCGGCCCGAGTTCCCGGTAAAAGTCGTTCAGGAACTTGGGCGTGATCGGTTCCACGCCATTTATCTTTTTGGAGAAGTTGCCTTTGTCTTTGCCCATCCACCTGGCCAGCTCGCGGGCCGTGAAGACGGTGAGCAAGAGGGCGAGGTCATCGCGGAATTTGATGAAGTCCGCCGGGCGGACGCGGGGGGAGGGATATGGTTTTATGGGTGACATAGGAGGGTTTTCTAAGTCAACGTAAGGTACAAAAATGGTCGTATACAACCGCATCCCGGAAGCAGCTTTTAGCCGGAGAGTTTTCCACAGGGCAGGGCAAAATGTCCGCCATTCAATAGACGAGGTTTTCCATTGTGCTGATCAGCAAGCAAAGGATAGTGCAGAGCAATGGATATTTCGTTATCGTTCTTTTCCGCAAAGCTTCGATATGGATGCGAAGATCAGTTAAGCAGGGGCTGAAGTATGATAAAAAGCGCAAACGCCCCTTCCGCCCTAATCCCTCTTTGCGGCAATGGAAAAGACAACACGTACCGCCAGTACTGCCGAAATAAAAAACCCGGCAAGGCCGAGTACCGGCACGCCCCATAATTTCGGTGGCATGTTTGCATGAACAAGTATGGCCGAGCCTACGGACAGCGCTGTCACGATAATGGATAGGGAGAGCCTGTCCAGGCTCTTATCGACCTTGTTCGCGATACGGTCCAACCCTTCTATCCGATGGTTTACGGCCAACTTATTGTCCCGGAGGCGAGTCAACAGCCCCCGGATGTCTTCCGGCAGTTGTTTCAACAGTTCGCCGGACTGCATGACCTTATTGTAAACTTCTTTGACGATGTTGGGTATACTCAGTCTTTCATCGATGATCTGGCGGACATACGGCTGAATGACCCGGGCAATGTTCATTTGAGGGTCCAGCGTCTTGCCCGTGCCTTCCAGCAATGTGATACCCCTTATAAGCAAATAGGCGTAGTCCGGCAGTTGCACATTGTTATCCCGTAGTATTTGCTTTAGATTGTCAAAGATCATTTTGATGTCGAGGGCCGCGACAGCCGTATTATCGACGAGTGCAACCAAATCCCCCAGCTGCTTCTGCAGGTGACTTTCCGATGGAATATCGCATCGTGCCGCCATTTTTTCGAGGGCCGACGTTAACCCGGGGATATCCTGCCGGGAAAAGCTGATCAATAATTTTTCCAGCCGTTCGCGCTCTTCGCCGGTCAGCACCCCCATGTTACCAAAGTCGATAAAAACGAGTTTGCCATCGGGCCTGAGGAATATGTTCCCCGGGTGCGGATCTCCGTGAAAGAACCCGAACTTAAAGATCTGGTCCAGGTAGCAGTTCAGGCCCCGGATCGCAATTTTCGCGGGATCGAACCCTGCTTCAACGATCGCCTTGACATCGTTGATCTTCATGCATCCTTCCACCAGTTCCATACACAAAATGCTGTCGTTGGAAAGCTCGTCGATGCTTTGGATGGCGTGTACTTCGTCGCTGTCCCTGAAATTCGCGGCAAACCGCATCATATTGATCCTTTCGTGGACAAAAGAAAGTTCCTGCCGGATGAAATACTCGAAGCCGGCGACAAAAGAGGGCAGATGGAGGCCCCTCAAAAACTCAACCTTTTCGCCCAGCGCATTGGCTGCGTCCTTGATGATCAGCAGGTCGGTTTGCACCTCCAAATCTATCCCCGGTCGTTTTACTTTGATGGCGATCTTCCGGTCCCCGTCTTTCATTGTCGCATGATACAGCTGGGACATGGAGGCCGAGGCAAACGGAATTTCATCGCAGGATGAGAATATCGTCGTAAGCTCTGTGTGAAACTGCTCGCGGAACAATGCCTTGATATCGATGGGCACTGACCCGACCCGGTCCTGTAACAATTGAAGTTCGCTGACAAGGCCCGGTGGAAGAATGTCGTCCCGCGTGCTGAGTAACTGGCCCAATTTTACGTAGGTAGGTCCAAGCTCTTCCAGCGCCATCCGTATCCGGGTGTACAATGGATAGTCCTCCAGGTGCTGTCGCTTTATCTTTGCAGGCAGTGCGGGAAGATCCATCCTCTTCTTGAGCCTGTGTAATACGTCGGCAAAACCGTACCTGACCAGTATGGCCACCAGCCTGGCCATCCGTTCTATTTTTTCTTTCGTTTCCATAACATCTCTTTACCGTTTTCGAGAAGGTAGGCTTTTTTACCCGTTTGGCGCTGACCGCGGTCAGGGCATGGAGTGATCATGATCATCCAATTGGGGTTTCCGTAAATCGCACTTTTTCATATTTCCGCAATAAGGTTTACTCCTTATATTAGGACCGTGGGTCGCAGGTTCGAATCCTGTGTTCCCGACAATGGTCTAAAGCTATCTTAAGACGGAAGCCCGTAACACACTGTGTTGCGGGCTTTTTTGTGAGTTTTTCAGATCGTTTCAGTATATCAGATATCATCTCGGAGGTGAGCAGTGAGGTGAGCAGGAAACCGCCTGTTTGGTGAGTTACTTTTGTACTCACCTCGGGTGAGTAATGCACCGATAGACGCGGCCCGCATTATTCACTTTAAATCATAACAAGATGAGAAGCAGCAACACCTTCGGTCTGCATTTCGTACTCCGCCCAGCCCAAAAAGGAAATCACGCCATTTATCTCCGCATTGTTGTCAACCGCACCCGTTGCGAATTGGCCTTGAAACAGACCATCGACAAAAAGGACTGGAATACCGACAAAGGCGCCGCCCGGCCCAAAACCCCCGCCCTGAAGCACCTAAACACCTACCTCGAAGAAGTCCGGGCCAAGCTAGTTTCCCACTACCAGCAGCTTAACCTGTCCGGGGACTACCTGACCGCCGAAATGCTGAAAAACTCCTATTTGGGCAAAACTGCGGCGGGTGAAGAAAAAATGACCTTGAACCGCTTGGTCGCCCTACACAATGAAATGATGGGAAAGACCCTTGAACCGGGGACGATGAAGAATTATAAAAGCACGGCCATTTACTTGCGGAACTACATGAACCTGAAATACGATGCCGGGGACATTTATTTGAAGGATTTGACCTATCAGTTTATTACGGGGTTCGAGTGGTATATCCGGAACAATCCCCTTAAAGAAGGTGACCCGTGTACCAACAACGGGACTATCAAACACTTAGTGGAATACTCTCGTTATTCTCAAATTGTTGATTAGGCAATGGTTATATTGTTGAAATCCTCGTAATAGGAAGTTGCTTGTGTTCGAGAACATGAACATAAGATATTTTTGTATGGTTTAAAATGCTAAAATTCAACCTTTTATCGGATGTGTTATAAAAATAAAGTGTTTCGCAAAATAGCTTCAAATCGCATGGTATCGCTAAAATGCCAAAAGCCTCTCACCAGCTGAATTGTAAATTCATGCATAAATCTTACAGATTTAGTGTTTGGAAACCTTAGCATTCCAATCTTTTTCCAAATAGTCAATCAATTTTATTAATATCAAGAGCGGATGGTTGATGGTCTGTCTATAATTTGGTAACATGGGTATTCACAGCTTAAAACAGGAATTCCTTGATCACTTTGGCATCAAGGGTTTTTTCGCCACAGAAAAGAAAGGTGGGCAAAAGCGAGTGTATTTTGTAGAACGCGATTCCGGAAAGCAAGTTATGAAGTTATTTGAGGGTGGAAAGGACGAGAGATTCGATAGGGAAATGGAAATTTACGAAAGATACAAGTCGATGGATGGAATTCCCAAAATTTACGGAACGGACGAATATCAAGGCGAGGTTGTGGTTTTTGAACAGTATATCGAAGGGCATACATTAAGCGATATAGTCAGCAGTTTTGCTGGCGACAATTTAAAAGTCAAAGCGCTATTAAAGGATCTATTTTACATTTTGACCCCTATTTGGACTGATCGATATGTCCATCGGGATTTAAAGCCAGAAAATATAATAATCAGAGTCGATGGAAAACCGGTTATTCTTGACTTTGGAATAGCTAGAGATTTAAGTGCGAGTTCAATAACCGCGGCGGGTGTTCAACCAGGGACTTGGAAATGGGCAGCTCCCGAACAATACGATGGCAGAAAGGATATGATTTCCTATCGAACTGATTTTTTTAGTCTTGGAATCATTGCGTATTTTCTCTTCTATCAACAATTACCTTTCGGACATACATCGCAAGATATATCTGATAAGTTCAAATCTGGTGATGAAAGTTTTCAGATAAATGCAAATTGTGGTTTTGCAAATTTTTTGATTGAAGCACTAAAGTTTAAACCCTCCCACCGCCCTAAAAGTATCGAAGATCTAATAAACCTGATTTGATTATGGAAGTATTACAGCTTGTTGGTCATTTTCAAAAATGGAATTTGGATGCACATTTTCAAAATTCAATTGGAGATGGATTCATTTTTTGCGCTTATAGTTTTCCACATGGATTTTTTGAAGTGGAAAAAATAAATGGATACAATACCAGACAAATTTTGGAAACGTCAATGATGGATTTACAGTTTTTCGCAAAAAAAGAAGCTAAAAATATAAACAAAGGAAAATTAGGCACATACGACTTTCACCCAGCTGCCAATGATGACGACGGATCACAAACAAATGTTTGGATAGAAGGACTAATTAAACGAGCTATAAAGTATCAAATTGAAGTTTTGTGTCTTAAAGACGTCATAATTCCTAACTATTACGAAAATAATGATCTTGACCAATTTATTAGGATGGTCAAAATTTTAAATCACTGGCTGAAGTCCTATAAAAAGGCGGGAGTTCGCTATTTTATGACTTTGCCAATTACTCATCATACGGTAATTGATGATAACAAAATTGACCTTCTCCTTTATCATTTAACTGATATCGACATTATATTTGACGGATATTACATCATATGTGAATCTAAGCCTGAAGGGATACAAAAAATCAGCACTGATTTTAAATACCTAAATAACTTGTATACAGTACTGAGTCTATTAAAAAAGCAAAAGTTTACAACTATTTATTCTTATGCAAATTGGGATGCGGCTGTATTCTTGGCTTTAACAGATATCGATTACATAACAATAGGGACCTATGAAAATTTAAGGAATTTCAATATTAAAAGATTTACAGTAAATGATGACGGAGGCCCGTCAAAAGGATTTTATTTTTCTGAAAAGCTACTTAATTTCATTAAATCACCTTTGCTCAATTTAATAAGGATGCAAAAAGGAATCGAGCTGATAAGAAATGCTGATAATATTTTTTCAGACGTAATACTACAGGATGGATATCCTTGGAGCAATCAGAAACCAGAGGTTCATAAAAATTATCTATTGGCAGTCGATAGGATTTTGAAAGAGTTGGCAAGTATAGAAAATGTGAAAGAAAGAACTAAAGCAATGATTCAAAAAATTGATAACGCAATTGCAACCTATCATGAATTAGAAAAGAAGGGTATTTATTTAACTAGTGAAAGTAGAAATTATCACCTCGATACTTGGAAGTCATTCCTTTTGTCGAAGAGTTAATTGCTTTAGCTGTTCGTTTAAAAGAATCCACATTGTATAATCAATGGGTGCGTTTTTTAGGGGACTGAAATGTAATTTCACCACTCCTTCTTTATTGATTTCAGCCAAACCAACATTCATTTTTTTGAATACGATTAAATTTTCAATTGCAGGCTTCGCATAGAAACTGTCTAGTACAACGAAAGCTCTTTTTGCAAACCATTTATATCTGTAGGCCTGATCCAACGCTCTTTTCCAATTCTTTAATTTAGCTTCAATAGCAATCGAATCCGATTCCATTCCTTTATAGGCATTCTTTAGAGTTACTAAATGGTCCGTTTTTTTTATGTAACTATCATGTATTAATTTATTTAATGAGCGGTTTAATGTTGTTGTATCACATTTGGTCAATTCCTTTAATTTTTCAAACGTTATTTGCTTGTTAGATCTAATTATTTTATATAGGAAGGCATCGAAATAGCTGAGTGCTGTAGTATTTTCACAGTTACCCCTTTTGACCTTTGTGATAACCATGTCTGCTATTCCAAATCCGAGATTTACCTCTTCTAATATTTTGGTAGTATATTTTTCAGTATTCCAATGGCAAATCGCTGAAAAATTTAATTTTAACGTGTTTACTAGTTGTTGCTCGGTTTTAAACATTGAGTTCATTTCAAAAATATAAACGTCGAATCGTCCAGGTTTTTTCCCTTAATTAAAGAATCTATTTGTTTATTCAGGTTGTTTAAGTTGGCTGAAGAGTTATTTATAAAAGTTTCGAAGAAAACCAGCTTGTTGGTTTCAAATATTTTGTAAAAGCCATCTGTACAGAGTAAGAGGTGACCCGACTCCTTGATTTCTTTGAATTCTCTGAAATCCGAGAGACGAAGCGTTGCATCGCCCAAATATTTCGAAATTATATTTTCTGAAAAACTATCATCTTCTGTAAGCTGTCTAATATATTGATTGGTTATGTAATATATTCTTGAATCCCCAAGCCAAGAATAATAGAATGTGTTGCTAGCCTTTGTAAATATAACCAAGCAGTATGTAGAATAAGGTTCATCCAAATCTAAGTTTACCAAGTGCTGATTCAGATCAAACATCAATTTGCGAACTTCGAAATTTCCATTTAAATACTTTTTATAGTTTTCCTGAATATAGTGTTTCGAAATATCTGGACCTTCTTTGCCCGCTTTGGCGCTGCTAACACCGTCGAAGACGGCAAAAATGCTAAACTTATCCTCTTCAATAATGAGCAATTCGTCCCAGTTTTCCTTGTGCTTAGTACCTTTTAACGTCGAAAATATGTATGGTAAACTTGAAGTCATGCTAATTCACGGAAATTTGTAAAGGTAAATAGTCTATTTAAGTTACGATAAAATATTTAATGCCTTCAAGGAATTCATCAATAGGCAAAGGTCATTGTTTTCCTTATCTTTTTAAATCGCGCTCACAAGTAACCAGGGTTTAATGCAGCGCCAGTTGTATAAAACCTGTCGGATCTATGTAATTTTCCTAAAACAAAATGCTTAATCACAATAGGGATCAGTGTGGTCGAATGTTGAATTTTGCGCTTATGGAATGGGAATCAGCAGCACTATTAGATTTGTACTTTTTTCCGCAAATGCCCACAGATATATTCAAGGAGGCCACCTGGTTCTACTCCAATAGCTAAGGCAATCATATAGAGTTCGCTTGCCCGTAGCCTGGCGGATGGTTTTGTAGTCAGTTCACTAAGTCTAGCTTTACTGATTCCTGTCTTCCTCGCAACTTCAGATTTATTTACCGATTTAGAGGTTAGATATTCACCAAGTTTTGTCATTGGTTGTCAAGTTTTTCTGTACATTTTTATAGGAGAAATATAAAAAAGTTTCGAAACTCTAAAAATTTTCATCGATTTTGTATAGAATTAAATTACATTTGTATAGAATTTCTATACATTTTTTGTTGAAACAGATTTTCTAAATGCTGAAAATGATATTTAACAGTTCCTAGTATATCTTGCGAACACACATAAAGGCATTCAGCGTGTTTGCTTTATTCTCGTTCACCGAAACTGCGACCTTCGAAACGAACCGGGAAGTAACTCCTGAATTATTTGCAAGCTCATTTATTGCTTTTATCCCTGCCAAGTCGTCTGACGACACATAAATGATCTTCTCCATATAAAATTATATTTAGCTGGATAAATGTCTAAATCAATCGAAAATGCAAATTTATGAGCTTAATGCGGGTGTTTTTGAATTTGGTCTATTTTCTGGTTCATCAAATTTAAGTATAATAGGCATGGGAAAATCGACCCCTGTTAATATCGCCTCGCCTTCGCCAAGAATAGGCAAGAAATCTAGTGTGTTTTTATTAGCAGTACTACAAGCATTGTTAATTGCCTCTTTATCATTAAAGGTGATTAAACGGTGGACAATAAAAGTTCCCATTTGACTTAGTGTACCTATGGGAATGTCTCTAGGCATTTGTGTTGCAAGGCAAAGAAATAGACCATGTTTCCTGCATTCTTTCGCAATTGAATCAAATGCGTCCAATGGCTTGGCTTCAAAATACTCATCCCTTACAGATTTATTTAGAAATTGATGAGCCTCATCCATTAGGAAAATCACCGGCTTATTTACAAATGTTTTTGCCCGAGCTTTGGTTAGCAGATATTTCCCAATTGCGTTTGCCAATATTTCCCGTACTTGAAAATCAAATGGAACATCCCCAAAGTTCATTCTCAAAAGCATCGAATTATCTTCGGCGAGAAATTTATCCAATAGAACAGTTATATCAGTCTTATCATCTTTTAATTTCTTAAACCCAAAGATATTGTCATATTCCGGGGTATTTGCTATATTATTGATTCTTGCCATCAAGCTAACACAATAGGAGATATCTGTCTGTGAAATATTTCCCCAGGAAGTACCATTGTCAAATGCGCATTCTTCATTTAATTGCCTTGAAAGTTTCATGAAATCAAAAGTCGCAAGGCCATCTTCAATTTTAGAGATGTTTCTATAATAATAAACTTCATATGGTTTCTTCTGTGTTCCTGATTTTTTAAGTAACCCATCTTGTACTGGTATAACGTTGCCGTTGTGCTCAAGATTATTTTCATTGTTGATTTTGACAATTTTTAGTGATCTCATTGCCTCCATTAATTTTGGTGTTTGTGTTTTTGGGGAGGGGCGCAAAAGAAAAAACATATCATCAATGGTCAATTGGGTATAATGGAATACGTGCTGACCGTCACCAATATTAATTGTTGTGGCGTTTTCGTACTTTCCATCGTACTCTCCGGTAGCGTCAATTAATATTGCCTTATTCTTTTTTGAGATTATCGATTCAATTAATTTACTAATTGTGTAGCTTTTACCTCCCCCTGTTGTTCCAACGACGGCACAATGACGGCCAAAAATGGATTGCAAGCTTACGGACACGGAAGTTGACGGAGTAGAAACTAAATGCCCAAGTTCGACAACTGGGGGATTAGTGTCAGTTTCCTTTACGCCAAAATTTGATAAGTATTTTTGAACCAATTTACCTGAACTTACAAATATTTTGGCTCCAATATTTGGATAGGCGGTTAACCCCTTTTTCGCTTTGAACGGATTATATAGATCAAACGACAAAAGAACTTCAATTTTACCTGTTGGATGGAAGTCACTTGTCTGAAATGCCTTCTCATTTAAGGAAAGCCTTTCTGATTCTGGAAGCGAAAGCTCCGTAATTCTTCCAAGAAAGCCTACCTTGTCTCCCTCTATAACAACGAAGCTGCCGATAAGCCCCCCGTTAAAATCTTGCCCGTAATGCGTAAACCCATTTAAAAGTACAGATGATGGAAAATGAATTTTTACAAATTGAGGTAATACCTGACTTACGTATCCTAGAAAATAATGATGTTCAAAAGGATTTATTTTTTGCATTAGGATAGGTTTACTGGCTGCGTTTCAGGTTCTTGATAATAAGTTTGAATTTCGGGAAAATAATGAGTGAAATCAACAAAAGTCTCATCAACCATTAAAATCCTTTCGGAGCCTTTAGCCTCCTTTAGTAGCATTTGAAATTTTTCGTTGTCTCCGTCAAAGCCCGGATTGACAATTACAAGCTGAAAGCCCGGATTTTGATTCAAGGCCTCTGTAATAACTGCATTAATATGTTTATCCCCAAAGCTATAGCCAATACACACCAATACCGAATCATCTAGCCTTAAATTCTGTTGAAATCTTGCCACCATCTCAAAAAAGGGCTGCTCATAAGAATTCTCATATTTTGATTCGCGGGGATAGACCATAAGAGGTTCTGCCGCATTTATATTCATTACGATTTTTCCATCAACACCATTCCCGTTAGCATCTTTTTCTTTTTCCCAATTTAGAGAACCGTGTAATTTGTACAAGTGGAATAGCCTAGATATGAAATTATCTTCATCTTTCAATCGACTTTTTTCTCTTTGAACTATATCGTAATCAAAATATCTTCCGCTGAATATCCTTGGCGTAGTAAATGAAAAGCCGTCTAAAACTACTGCCCCAATTATATTCGCAGCCTGCTCAAATAGTAAGTCATAGTTCAGTGTGAAAATTTTTATCCTCGGCAGCGTAGCTTTTCTCTGAGTAATCTTTCTTAAAAATTGAACGTGAGGAAATTTTGTTTCATCACGAGGGGCAGCTAGACTGCATCGATCTCTTATGATTCCAAGTATTGTTTCTTTATATTCCTCTAAATTGGGGAGATTGTTTTTATCCTTTGGTGCTTCGTTGCCATTCTTTTTTGGTGAGAATTTAATATGCCCCTCAATAAGAGATAATAGGCTTTCTAAGTTGGGTTTGTCCGTTGCACAGTCAACATATTTGCATAATGCGTCGAAATTCTCTTTTCCGATAGTTTCCTCAGCATGTTTCCATAGATTCCACATTGACATTCCTCCCTTTCCTTCACCAATGCCAATTGATGATCCGGCTCCTGACAATACTAAAAAGTTTTTAAACTGCTTTTTAAAGAATTCCTTATAATATAGACGCTTTTGATCGTGCGCAATTTCTTCAGGAGGCCTTAAATCTCCAGCGTTGATTGGCTTTGCTTCATTGATAAAAACTTCTTCAATTTGTTCTTCTTTTTTTACGACACTAACTCGTCTTGCCGAATGAATAAAAAGATATTTTCTGTCATTCATATGATAGGTTAAGCATTTTGAGGTTAAATAAAATAATGCCAATTGTATAAAATTAATATGTTTTTATGTAAAGGACAATGCTTTGTAGAATACTTTTCCGAGGCTCGGAACACACTCTGAAATGTCGCTTTCCCGCCGATATATATTCGCCTTAGAAATGGTGATGTATGGAGAAGGCGAAAGAAATGCCGTCACAACGAGCTAATAGGGCCTACCGGGATCAACTCGTAACCCTGGGGAACTTGCAGGAATTTAAAGAAGACCTGCTGCTTTCCATAAGAACCATCATGCAGAGCAATACCCCCCCTGCCTACCAAAAGGTGGCTGAAATCCTATGAGGTCAAGAAGCTGCTGAATATTTCTACCGGCACCTTGCAGAACCTCCGAAGTAATGGTACGCTACCTCATACAAAAATTGGCGGCCCGATCTATTATGACGCTGACGATCTGAACAGGGTTTTGACTGATAGAAAGAGAGAATATTATCCAGGGACAAAACCCGCGCGAAAAAGGAACTGATTTACTAAAATTATTTACTCATGAAACAACAAGCTTTTTTCACCAACACCATGCCGCCGAGCATCCAGGAGGTTAAAATCTACTTTGGTCAAAAAGGCATGCCCGACCTGGAAGCCGAGCATTTTTTCCTGTTCTATGAAAAAAAGCGGTGGACGAGTAAAAGCGGTAATTTTTTGAAAAGCTGGAAAAACATTGCCCGGAACTGGATTATGTCGGTTTTAAGCGCCGAACCCTGGCTATTCAATAAAAATATCTATTGATCCATTCCGGGCGCTTTTGGAGTGGTGGAGTAAGACGATTAAAAATTGAGGTTATGTACTACATCTGCAAATTTTCGGATTCCTGGTCGCTATATGATGGAAAAAGGAACAACAGCCGCCAGCTCAACAAGGAAGAGGTTGAATGTCTAAGAGGACTATTTCCTGGATTGTGGAATAATCCTGGTGGGACCGGAAACCGGGGCAAAGTTGCGGACGCATAAATTCAAGGGCCTCTATCTTGAGAAGATATTGGACAGGTACGAGTGGGAAACCACTGCCGATCCCAATCATCCAATACATTAGGCGTATGGGAAGGCAGCAGGCAATAAGTTCAAATATGTTACCTCGGTGGTCGACGCTGCTGCTGTTTGACATACGGGTGTTCGCCAGCGCTTGCCTGAGTGGGTCTGCTATTGCGTTCGTCGTGTAAAATCAAAGCGACGACGGCAGGGTCATCAGCCGGCACTTCACAAACCGTCACGTCTTCGATCTTCCTTCGGCCTAATGCCTCCGCAGCCAAATGCCAGGCATGCATCCGGATATCTCCCAGGTTCATCGGCTCCGGAAATTTTCGAACACCAGACTGTGTGTGGCCATTGAGCATTCTTATTGTAATACGGACGTAACCCATTTTGCGGTCGAAATTAGCGATAACGAAAATCAAAATGCTAAGTTCATTGGCAAATGGATCGGATTACGCCCAACTATTCCGAAGATAAATCCCAGATTGTCCTTGTTAAGAGGACCTTTTGTCCTTGAAGTGTAGGATGGCATCAAGTTATGAAATTGGCCGTCCGAAGCTCAGTCATAAATAAATTATAATGGAGATTCCTCCACAAATCCATCGGAAAAAATTGTGTGTCACATGGATAGCAAATAAGGATTAGCATTCTCCTTTTGTTTTACATGTTGCTCAGAACGTCCGTACTCATCGGAAAGACTTGAAGAGAACACTGGGCCAGCCTAGTGATTGGTCGGCCGCAAAAGAGCCATAAGGACTTCTTTTCTTACTTCGGATGGAGTAACGATCATTGTAACATCAAACGGCACATTAGAATGTCCTAAGACCACGCCTGCGAATTGAGGACGATTGTTATCTTTTCGAACGAAAAAGACTGGCGATCCCGACGCCCCGCCCCGGGTCGCGGGAGATGCGAGGTAACTATTTGTAACATAATGGTGTCCGGCACTATAATAGGATTGAAATGAAGAATCGCCAGGTTTGTTAACCTGCTTCAGCGTAAATTTCGTAAATGGATTCGCGTCGTCAACATTGCCGAAAAGATAAAGTGATCGATTTGTAAAAGTATCAACAGTTTCAAGGGCCACAGAATCCAAGAAAAATTGTGGCGGCTTTGCTTTTAAAAGGGCCGTCACATCTTCTGCCCAAATATCCGCCCTCTCAAAATCATAGATTGGCAGATGTCTTTTTTGAAGCGTCCGCACGTTTAACTGAAACTGAGCCGCCCCAGTTGCACTCAAGTAAGTACATCCCATAGAATCATAAATGCCAGGTATTCTTTCCTTTCTCCTTGTGTCACATGCCATAAAAACATGATAGTTGCTCACAAGCAACATCCTATCACGCAGTTTTACAAGAAACCCCGTGGCTTCATAATTGCTATCTGGGTGGTCTTTACGATGAACTACCAGCGGCACCGAGTACAACATTACGCCGTCGATAATTTTGTCATCGGCCTTTCCTTTCGGATCTGGTCTATATCCCGCGATCGAATCAGCATGGAGAGAATCCTGTATTTCCTTTTCTCTATCAGGCCCTGGATTGCAATCTTGAAATAGAATCAAAACAAGAATGCTGATAAAAAGCTTCATCTTACACATATTTGGATTACTGGGTTATTAATCATTCGGCATTAAGCGGCCATTTATTAACCAATCATCGACACTGCGCTTTCCCCCAAGTGATCCCTTTTGAAGTCCACGCCATCGTTCTTATAGGACATCCAATGTCCGCTACGTGTTTTGACAACTCCACCTGTACTAAATCGGCGCAGTAAAGCTCCCAATGTCCTTCCCTAGCTCGTCTCATTTTCTGATGTTCCTGCGGTGAAATGCTAATGATATGATCAGCTATGCCTATAGCAACAAATGGGGTCGCATAACTGTTTTGAGAGATTACCGTCTTCCCATTCCGTTCATTCATCACAATTTCGACAAGACAGAGCGATGGAACAGCATTTTTCACCTGAAAAAAGACAACGTCTCCGAGGGCGTTGTGAAGATAATATTGGTATTCAGGAGGTGCCGTTTCCTTTTCCATTTCCATTACCCATTGATACTGCTTTTTCATGCGAGCAGCAAAAGTATCGCCGCAGACCTTTGGCGATCGACCTTCCCTTATGCTAAGGGACGCCTCCATTCGGAGAACCGAATCAAAATGTCCGGCGATGGCAAAGCCCATATTTTTCTTTACAAAAATTTTCCTAATTGTATCAACTCTCATCAAGCGACCATATTGATCAGTTACCACTGATTTCGAGTCAGCGGCAGCATAAATAAAATTGCCCACGATCGCGATTACAATGGATGTAGCAAAAGGCTGAAAAGGAATTAGCAAGCAAAGCAATGCAGTAATCGCTTTTTTCATATAAAAAGATTTTAATTAAAACAAAAACCTCCTACGCGATTCCTCGAGGCGCCGCTTTCGAAGAGGTAACCGCGCTTAGCTGAAATCAAAATTACTTGTTCGGCATAAATACCATTTTAGGACTAGACAAACAACGTGAAAAACACCCAATTAACTAGAATTCTGATATTTCGGCTAGAGCTACACTCGCTCTGAATTGAGGATTAAGGGAGTAAAGGCCGGAGTTCGAAGCATGAGGGCGAGGTGGCTGGAAACGAGGCCTGCAATGTCGGCCTTGACGGCAAGGAAATGTGCCTGAACGTCTCCAGGAGTGACTTGGCGGACTAGGGGAAGAGGCGCAAGAGGGACCGCGGGGTCTGGGTCAGGCAAGATACGGCAGTGGAAGGCTTTTTGGGCAACCGGCCTCCGCGGATTATCGGCGACAAACCCCACAAATTCCCCGGACGAAAGCGTCGAAATCCGGGACACAGGCACCGCATAATCCAGGTTGGTCGAATGCGAAACCGAGACAGAAGGCCCCGAAGCCCCGCCCGAAAAGAAGCCCGAAGCACCACCCGAACCAGCAGCGCTTTCATGGACAGAATGCCGCAACTGCACCACCTTCCCGATCCGCTCCGACAACACCCGCGCCGTATCCCCGCCAACCTGCCCCGAAATAATACTACCCGGCAGATTAAGGATCACATCCGCCTGCGCCCGTCCATAATGCAGCCGCAACTGGCTCGCATCCTGCACACACATCGTCACTGCCACCTGGTTGGACCTTCCCGTAGCCAGCAACTCATTCAGCTGGTGGATCCGCACCGTCGGCATCTCATCATAAATATGACTGCTCCGCAGCCCGCCCCGGCGGTTGACCAGCCGGTTGATGGCCGTAATGTAAAGAGAGATCACCGCCCCGTACGTAGTCGATACCCGCGGATCGCTCCCCAAACACAGCACCTTGGGCGCCAATGGATTATTGATATCCAGCGTAAAGTCATCACCCGTCATCACATAGTACAACGCCGGCGAAGACAGTCGCGAAAGAGCGATCTTCAACGAAGCCAGCTGGTTGTCCAGGGTTTCCTTTACCCCACGGACATACGCCAGCACGAACGGGTTGATATGCGAAGCAATGTCGGGCTCTGTCCGCAGGATCGAAAAAAGGTCGGCATAGTCAACCTGCAACAGCTCGATCACGTGCGGCAAGGTGCAGTGCCTCCCGCCTTCGACCTTCCGCAAATACCAGATCAGCGCGGTAAGGAAAGAGTTAGCCGACTCGATCCAGAAATCACCTTGCCGTTCCACAAAGTCCGGGTTCAGCCCCATGAGGATCGTGCGGGCGGCTTCGGAGGCGTCGGCCATGTCGCGGATGATGGTCGGCCCCAGTGGATTGCAACGATGACTTCGCGACAACTCGCGGAAATTTATCACGTAGAACCTGGGTTTCTTCTCATAGTTGGCCTTATACAACCGATAATAATGCCAGGTAAGCCGGCTCAGATCGTCATACTTGAAATCATACACCACCATCGCAAACCCCTTCTCGAGGTGCTGACGGATGATCGATCGGATAACACACCAGGTCTTGGCGCTGCCACTGGAGCCCATCACCAACAGCCCGCGAAACGGATCGATATTGATCCAGCCCTTCTTCATCCGCCCCTCATACCGGTACCGGGTAGGCAGATTGATACTGCACTCGTCGACCAGCAGCCGCCGTTCCTGCGGGAAGGATTCGTTCAGGGAATTGAAGATATCGTCGCGAATCGGGTTGTGCCGTAGCGAAGCCAGCAGCCCCCCACCATACCAAAACAGACAATACCCGACGCCGGTAGCGCCGATGTATCCCAACGCGGTGACCCGGGGCGACCAATCACCATAAAAGAACCGGGGCGCTAAAAAGTACAGCCCGGCGCCGGCGACAAGAAAGCCGATAATCCGAGCCGGCCGGACAGGACGCCGCGAATCACCAGACCCACCCCCCATGCCAACGAAGGAGACAGCCAGCAATGCAAAAGCCGCCAGCCGCGGTTTATGAAAATCCGCAAAAAGACCGTTTCGACTTAAATTGAGAAAGATGCGATCCGTAATGCCGGAAGCCAACCCCCATTCGGCAAAGGCCGCATAACAGACCAAATAGATATGCAGCGCCAGGACGACCATGCCGAGGTTGCGGAACAGGGAAAAAGTCTTTGTCAATTGAGACCCGGAAGAGGACATCGTTTTCAAATTATCGTGAAATTCTATGTTGCCTTTCCTGCCTAAGATGCAGCGTCCGGACATCCTCGTCCGATGGCGGGATCAACAGCCGCTGCCGGGCGCTATTCATATCCTGCACCAGCCTGTATTGATGCTCGAGCCCCTTCACCAGGGGCGTGTAAAGCTGTCTCAGCGACGCCGGATTGCCAAGCCGGTCGGCAGAAGCAGCCATTTTCCGGCTATGATCGACAAAAACGATGTCATAGACCTGCCCTTGCTTGTTCATAAAGGGCACCGGCTCGATACCGGCCGTGCGAAGCGCCGCCGCAAACCCATGCCAGTCGTCACCCGCTCGGAGGCCGGCCAGCTGAACCCGGCTAGACAGGGGACCGAGGCCTTCAGGTAACATCCGGGCGTTGTCTCGAAACCGGCCTTCCAGATAGTCCAGGCCGGGATTGAATCCGATCGCCCCCGCTCCTACCCTTTTGCTGACTGGACGGCCCTCGGGATCGAGCATTTGATAGCTTAGCCCGCGGGCAGCGGCAAGAGCGCCGCCGGGTTTTCCATTGTCGGCCCAGATACCGTATTGACGAAGGATGGCATTTAGCTCTGTCAGGTTGGAGTACCTATAATTCGGCAGAACATAGGCAAGCGTTGAGCCGATAGCATCCCGGGTCAAAGCCTCGCCATGTACCGGTCTTACGGGCTTCGCCGACGCAAGGGCCAACTGCGGGTTCCTGCTCCGCCGCTCGGAAGGAACAAGACTATGATCTATCTCCAGCTCTCGCAGGTTTGTTCGCAAACGGTTGAATTCAGTGTAGGTGGAAAGGATCTCCCCCTCGGCCGTAACCCTCGACGCAACGATATGTGCATGCGGCGCCCGCGTATCCCTATGCTCGTAAAGCAGCCAGGGCTGGCTGGCAAAGCCCAGCTCCCGAATGTAGTCCCGGGCGACCTGGATCATTTTCTCCCTGTCCGGCCTGTCCGACGGATGAAAAGCCAGCGAAACATGAATGGCCCTGTTCCGATAGTCCGGTCGCAGCCGGTCCAAATGGCCCAGTCGGTCAACCTTATCCCCAAAACTCAGTCGGTCAGCATCGAGAATGAAATTCCCGGCATATATACAACGCGCCAGGCCTGCCTCTACCTTTCGTTCGTTGTAGCGTAAAGCCCCCCTAAAACCAACCGGGCGATCTATGTGGATGACCATTGTTGATAAATTTGATGCATGATCAATTTCAGCTCGTCGATCTTGGAAAGAAGAAGGGAAAGCCCCTCATCCGGGCAAGACGTTGAAGAATGGATAAAAAAATCGACCGCTTTTTCCAACTCGCACTTTATTTCCAGCGCGATCACCAGGAATTCATCGGCGTCGGCATTGTGATACCGGAATACAACAGGCCTGCGAAACAGGATGTCCCTTAGAAAAGCCGAAAACCCCGGGCTGGTGCTGGCCGCAAACCGCCTCTGCAACACCTGATATTCCTCAAGTGAAAGAACAAACGCAACATGCCTCGTCCTGGATTTATTTCCCGCCATGGTTGCTTTTCCTATATCGGGAATAAAGTTAAAGGCGCAAAACGGACCGGCAATGAGATGACCGAATAACGGTCATGTCTCACTGCAAAATGGCGGCAGGCAACTTTCGCATCTTGCAGGCATGGAACAACTTATCACTCTTCTGAAAATGATCGCGCCCATGTCGGCCGCGCTCGAAGCCCATCTGCGTAGCATTATCCGCAAACATGAGTACAAAAAAGGCGATACCATCCTTCCCCTGGGCTCCGTCTGTGACCAGATCTTCTTCATCGAATCGGGACTCGTCCGAAGCTTTCACCGGCATAAGGGCAAGGAGATATCCATCTGGTTCATGAAACAAGGAGACGTCTGTATTGCCGTGCTGAGCTTTTTCCGGCGAATAGCGGCCATGGAGGCGCATGTGGCGCTGGAAGACTGTGTGTGCTGGGGGATCAGCCATGCCGAATTGCACGCCACCTATGCCCTATTCCCCGAATTCCGGGAACACGGCCGGCTACTCACCCAGGAATATTATTGCCGCAGTGAAGAACGAGCGCTTGATACGAAACTGAAGTCTGCACTGGAAAGATACCAGGCGCTGATGGACAAGGACCCGGACCTGATCCTGCGGGTTCCCAACAGGTACCTCGCATCCTATATCGGGATGGCCGAACGAACCCTGACCAAGAAGAAGAACGAGTATTTAAATAAGAAAAAATCCGGGAACGCCAAAAAATAAGGCTAAAAGAAATCACTTATCCGTAACAGATAGCGCATAAGTGCCGCTTCGATCCCCGGCTATTGTTCGGTTACTCATTGCGGTATAGCTTTGTTTCATCAAACACTTCAAACCTTGTTTTATGGCAACAAAGTACATCGAAAGCAGAATCGCCGAGCTGAACGCCGCTTTGCAGGAATCCGAAGACCTTTTAGAGATCTATCATGCGATCGGCGTTATCCGGCATGCGCTGGAGGACATCAAACAGAACATCCGGCAATATCCCTTCACCAACCTTGCCGAAGAGATCCACTACTTCAAGGTACTGGCGCCGCCGGTCTATGGACGGCTGATGTATTTTGTAACGGTCACGGAGATCGGCATGGAGGCACGGCATTCGAACCGGGATCGGATGGAGGCGCTGTTCAAGCTGGAACTGGCCAAGACCGAACAGTTTTTCACCAAACACGGAGAATTCTGCCAGTATTACCAGTTGAACCGATCGCATATGGACGACCGCATTTTTATCCGCGACGCCCGGGAGAACGGAAAGATGGACTACATCGAGGTGATCATGGCCGACGATTTCTGTGTAGGTTGTTATTGGGCTTCACAGCTTTGGGCCAACGAACGCCTCCTGCAATACCTCAACGACCAGTTGCGCAAGCTACGGCAACCGGCCGGGTTGGCGCCGGGCGGGGAGGGTGTAGCGGAGCTGGAATGGACGGACAGCCAGACTGACCTGGTGGAGCTGGTCTACGGCATCTATATAAAGGGGAGCTTCAACCGGGGGAAGGCTTCGATGCAGGATATCGTGGGCTGGGTAGAGCACCATCTGAAGGTCGATACCGGCAACTATTATAATACGGTGAAAGAGATCGCCCGGAGAAAGAAGGGGCCGATCAAATATATCGACGATCTGCGTAACCGGTTGTTGAGGGCCCTGGAAGATCTCTTATAGAAGTTTATTTCTCCATAGTATGTCATACTATGGAAATATCCCCTTTTTCGATTTGCATATTTGTATCCTCAAATATGCAAACACATGTTACACTTTATTTCCTGGAAGATGTATGGGATATCCCTGATCGGGGGACTGGCCTTCTTTTATGGGTATGTCGGTTATAAGAATTTCAGATTGATCACCCGGTTCGCCGGCCGGCTGTGGACCGCGGCGAACAAGGGGGAACCAGCACCGAAGAAAAAGGAGGCTGATGCGGGCAAGGAGCCGGGCGCAGGAAAGGAAGCCGATCCAGCGAAGGACGCAACCCCAGGTAAGGCAGAGGCTCCAGGGAAGGACGCAACCCAGGAGAAGACGGTGGCCCCAGAGAAGGAGGCAATCCAGGGAAAGGACGCGGGCCCACGTAAGGCGGCGAGTCCAGGCAAGAAGGCGGACCCTGGAAACGAAACCTCTGCCGCTAACGGCAACGCGATAACCGGCCTGGTGCTGGTAGCATTACTGATACCCGCCGCCGGATGGGCGCAAACGGCGGACGGCGCGACCGGCATCAACCAGGCCAACACCATGATCCGATCGTATTTCGACCCGGCGGTGAACCTGATGTATGCAGCGGGCGCATTGGCCGGGCTTGTAGGCGGATACAAGGTGTACAAATCGATGAACAATAAAGACCATGACGCGGATAACCGGGCGACCGTTTGGTTCGCGGGATGCATCTTCCTGGTCCTCGTAGCCACAGTACTAAAATCATTCTTCGGGATATGAACCACACTATTTATACCATCCACCGGCGGATCAACAAGCCGCTGGAGTTCCGCGGCCTGCAGGCACAATACGTCTGGTGGCTGGGTGGCGGAGTCATCGGACTGCTGATCCTGTTCGTCCTCCTCCACCTCTGCGGGATCACTTCCTGGATCTGCCTGGTGGTAACCGGCAGCGCGGGAGCGATATTCATCCGGCAACTGTACCGGCGCAGCCAAAAGTACGGCGCCTACGGGCTGATGAAGAAAAGGGCGACACGACGACTGCCGGCGTCGATCCGCAGCCGTAGCCGGCAACCATTTTTCACAGGCCAATGAGTGGCCGCAACAACAAACCATGGAAAGCAATTGGACCGATCTTCTGCCGGTATACGGCGTCGAAGATGGATGCATCCTCTCGCGGCAGGGCGACTTTACCGTGGCCTTCCGCGTGCATAAGCCGGAAATATTCCAGTTATCCGGGGATGAATATGAAACCCTGCACCAATCCTGGGTGCGGGCGATAAAGGTATTACCCGTGGGAACGGTCATCCACCAGCAGGATTGGTATACGCAGGTGAGCTACAGGGCGGACCTGGAGGGAGAGGGGCCGGAGAAGAGCTGGCTGGGGCAGGCAAGCGAACGTTTCTTCAACGAGCGGCCCTGGCTGGACCATTCAGCCGACCTCTTCCTCACCCTGCGTCCCCGCTCGAGACGAAAGGCGACTTCCGCGATGTCGGGACTATTATACCCCGACCTACCCCCACAGGCATCGTTGGACGACGGCGCCATCGCGGAATTCCTGGGGCAGTGCGGTCAAATGGCGCATATCCTCGAAGACAGCGGCCTGCTGCGCCTGGAACGGCTGGGCGAAGAAGAGCTTTGGAGCGCCAAAGGACGGATCGGGCGGATCGAACGATATTGCAATCTCAATACAGGCGGCACCCCGATGTTAGCCGACATCGAATGGAAACAGGGGTTACGGATCGGCGAAAATCATTGCCAGCTTTTCGCGCTGGCGGACGCCGAACACCTGCCGCCCCTGTGCGGACCGCGGATCAACCACGACCCCTACAGCTCCGAGCATACCAAATACTCGATCGGCTTTGCGACAGGGCTGGGTCCTCTCCTGCCCTGCAACCATATTACCAATCTATACATCATCGTCGAAGACAACGCGGCGACCATGAAACGACTGGAGGTCCGGAGCCGGCAGCTGGGATCGCTGGCCAAACACTCACGCGGCAACGCGGCCAGTGAAGAGGCGACGACCCAATTCCTGCAGGAGGCAGCCACGCGGCAATGGACCCCGGTACGGGCGCACCTCAATATCCTTTGCTGGACAACGGAAGCCGCGGAGCTACCCCGGATGAAAAACCTCGTCAGCACGGCGATCGCGCGGATGGGCGCCAGCCCGAGGGTCGAGTCGGTAGGGGCCTTACCGATCTGGTGGGCAGGCATACCGGGGAACGCTGCGGAACTGCCCATGAACGAAACCTTCGACATCTTTGCCGAACAGGCCGCCTGCCTGATGCAACAGGAAACGAACTACCGCACCAGCACCAGCCCCTTCGGTCTGCGACTGGGCGACCGCATCACCGGCCGGCCGCTGCATGTGGACATCGACGACGAACCCCGCGCGAAAGGGCTCACCGCCAACGGGAATATGGTCGTCATCAGCGGGTCGGGCGGCGGCAAGAGCTTTTTTACCAATCACCTGCTACGCCATTATTACGAACAAGGGGTGCATATCGTCGTAGTCGACGTAGGCCATAGCTACGAGATGCAATGCGAGCTGCACGGTGGCTACTATTTCACCTACGAAGAAGACAACCCCATCCGGTTCAACCCCTTCTTCCTTGGGCCGGGCGAAACCCTGGACACGGAGAAACGGGAAAGCATCAAGACCCTGCTGGTAGCCCTATGGAAACGGCAGGACGAATCGCCCAACCGCAGCGAATATGTCGCCCTGTCGACTGCGCTTCAGCTGTATTTCGAGAAACTGGAAAAGGAGGAAGGCCTGTTTCCCTGCTTCGATACGTTCTACGAGTTCCTGAACACGGAATACCGCAAAAAGCTGAAGTCGGAAAACATCAAAGAAAAAGAGTTCGACCTCGCCAATTTCCTCTACGTCCTCCGGCCTTACTATAAGAACGGCGAATTCGACTACCTGCTCAACGCCCGGGAAAATCTCGACCTGCTCCAGCAGCGGTTCATCGTCTTCGAGCTGGACAATATTAAGTCGCATCCGATCCTTTTCCCCGTGGTGACGCTGATCATTATGGAGTTGTTCGTCTCCAAAATGCGGAAGCTGAAAGGCGTCCGCAAGGCAATAATAATCGAGGAAGCCTGGAAGGCGATCGCCCAGGAAGGCATGGCGGAATACCTGAAATACCTGTTCAAGACAGTCCGGAAGTTTCATGCCAAGGCAGTGGTGGTGACGCAGGAAGTAGAAGACGTAATCTCCTCGGAGATAGTAAAGAACGCCATCATCAACAATGCAGACATCAAGATACTACTCGACCAGAGCAAGTTCCAAAACAAATTCGACGCGATCCAGGAATTGCTGGGGATCACAGCCAAACAGAAGGCCGAGGTCCTGAGTATCAACAAGGCGCATGAAGCGGGCAGCCGGTATAAAGATCTGTGGATCTGTCTTGGCGCCACCCATTCGCGGGTCTACCGGCTGGAAGTGTCGCCGCAAGAATACTTTGTCTATACTTCCGACCAGAAGGAAAAGCTGCAGGTGCGCGAATCGATCCGGAAATACGGCTCGGTTCAAAAAGGGATCCGGATGCTGGTGGAGGCGTTGGGGAAGAACCGGATCACGGGTGCCGCCGGCAAGGCCCTCATCTTCCTCGGCCTGCTGCTGCTCCCCGCCCTATCCCAGGCGCAGGACCCAACCTCGATCATCTCAGAAGGGATCAAAACGGTGATCCGCGCCTTCGACCTGGTCATACAGCGCGAACAGACGGCGACGATACTCCTCCAGGATGCGCAGAAGGTAGTAGAGAACGAGCTGAGCGAGACGAAACTGGCCGAAATAGGCGACTGGGTGGCCAACCTGAAAGCCCTCTACGCGGAGTACTTCGAAGAACTCAGGGAAGTGAAGACCGCGGTAGCGGAATACCATGCGATCACCGAGATCATCCAGCGGCAGGAACAGATCCTGGCCCTATATCGGCAAGCAACGGCAAAGGTATACCAGGACCCACACTTCACGCCGACGGAGGTATCGCACGCAGCCACAGTGTACTCCGGCGTCCTTGGCGAAAGTACGCGGGTGCTGGAGGGATTGCAGTTCGTGGTACAGTCCTTCACGCTCCAACTTTCGGACGAGCAACGGCTGGCGTTGATCAACCACGCCCGCACGCAGATGGACAAGTTGTATCGCGATCTCCGGACATTCACCGACCAGAACGCCCTGCTGAGCCTGCAACGGGGCGGCGCACAAAAGGACATTCAATCACTTCTAAAACTATATGGATTATGAAACGACTACTCGCTTTACTGGGACTCACGGGAATATCCCTGCCCGGTCAGACACAGACTTTTGCCGAATGGTTCGAACAGAACAAGACGCAGCTGAAATACCTGCATGAGCAGCTATTTGCCCTGGAAGAAGAAGACGAGACGCTGGAAGAAGGATATGCCGTCGATGAGACGGGCCTGGTCCGCATCGCCGGGAACAAACAGGCCGACCTCGATCTTCACACGCGTCATTTTTCAACACTACGGGATGTGAACATGGTCATCCTGGCGGACCCACGGGTAAGCAAGATTGTCTCCCTCACAGAGGAAACCCAAAGCATCGGGGACTCGGTCCGGCGGCTTAGAAACGTTTTCCCCCGCTTGAGAGCAAGCGTCGACGCCGTTTGTGACGACCTGGACGAACTTTGCGTCGCAGGGGCGAAATCGCTCGAACAGCTCCTGCAGGACGGAGCGACGCAGATGACCGATGCCGAACGCCTGGAGAAGTTGGAAAACCTTTATGAGGAGGCAAAGGAATTGAATGAGATAGCCCGCAATTACTGGGCGGACGCGGAATTCTTCACATCAATCGCCAACCTATGAGATCGGTATTGTGGCTGATCATACTGACCAGCTCCTTCGCGCCCGCCAGGGCCCAGAGCTTCGAAGCCCGGCAACTGCTGCTGGACTGGCAGAAACTGACGCAGGAAAAACAGATCCTGAGCGATCTGTATAAAGGATATCAGATCCTTTCCAAAGGCTATACAACCATCAGCGATCTCAGCCATGGCAGCTTCGACCTCCACAAGGCCTTCCTCGATGGCCTGCTGGCGGTGAGCCCGGCGGTACGAACCTACCACCGCGTGGCGGATATCATCCGCCTGCAGGAAAACATCGTCAGCCAATATCATTCGGCCTGGAGCCTCTTCCGGCAGGACCCGCATTTCAGCGCCGGCGAGCTGGAGCTGATCGGGAATGTCTACGCCGGTCTTTTCGATCGAACGGCGAAGAACCTTACCGACCTGGCCAATGTCCTGACCGATGGGCTCTTCCGGGCCAGCGACGGCGAACGGCTGGACCACATCGACGACCTCTACCGCGACATGGCCGGCAGCCAGGCCTTCCTCACCTCGTTCAATCAACAGGCAACCCTGGTGTCGCTCCAGCGAAGTGTCGATCTCCGCGATTATCAATCGGTGCGACAACTATATGGACTAAACGGTTAAAACCAGTTGTATGAACGAACTACAGGGTTTACAGGGCGTATTGGCGCAGCTGTACAATAACATGCTGCCGCAATGTGGGGCGCTGGTGGGCGTGGCGCAGGCGACCGCGGGATTTGCGGCGCTATGGTATATCGGCGCCCGGGTCTGGGCGCACATCGCGAAGAACGAACCGGTAGAGGTGTGGCCGCTGCTGCGCCCTTTTGCAATCGGCGGGGTCATCGTTCTCTATCCCTATGCGATCGGCCTGTTGAATGGCATCCTGCAACCGACCGTAACGGAAACGGCAAAGGTTTATGCGAACAACAACGCGGCCATCGACACCCTCCTGATGGCAAAAGAGGCGGCGTTGAAGCAAACCGTCGATTATCAGCTGTATGTCGGCGCCAACGGCGAAGGAAATGAAGCGCTTTGGGAAGCCTACTCCGGGAACGCCGGCAGCATCAGTCCCTTCTCGGGCATCACCAATGCTTTTCAATTCGCGATGGCGAAGGCTTATTACAATTTCAAGAATTCGATCAAGGAATGGTTGTCGGAGGTGTTGCAATTGCTGTACGAAGCGGCGGCGCTGTGCGTCAATACGATCCGAACCTTCCAGCTCATCGTGCTGGCGATGCTGGGCCCGCTGGCGCTGGGATTCTCGGTGTTCGACGGCTGGCAGGGATCGCTGTCCGGTTGGCTGGCGCGATATGTCCATGTCTTCCTTTGGCTGCCGGTGGCAAACATCTTCGGGTCGCTGACGGCGAACATCCAGGTCAACATGCTACAGTTGGACCTCAACCAGATCCAGACCAGCGGGCGCACCTATTTCAGCAGCATGGACGCGGGATATCTCATCTTTCTCATCCTGGCGATCGTGGGCTATTTCACGGTGCCGACGGTAGCCGGCTATATCGTCCGCGCCGACGGCAGCGGCGTGCTGGGCAATGGAGTGACCCGCCTCGTAAAGATGGCGGGCGGGGCCGCGATGACTGCGGCAGGTCCGGGCGGGGCGGCGAGCGCTGCCGCGTTGCGGCAAGCGGAACAGATCAAAGGAAATTAAATCGTACTGACCATGTTTCAAACCTTCAAGAATCTCGACCATGCCTTCCGGCAATTGCGGCGCATCACCGTCCTGAGCATTACGGCCGGTGTGCTGACAGCGGGAATGGCGCTAACGGCAAGCTACCGTTATACACTGGCTTTGCAGAACCGGGTATATGTCCTTTCGGATGGAAAGGTATTGGAGGCCTTCGCCACGGACCGCGGCGAGAACCTGCCCGCCGAAGCGCGGGATCATATCCGCACCTTCCACGAGCTGCTATTCGGGCTGGACCCGGACGAGAAGCTGATCGCAGCGAATGCCGCAAGAGCCTTGTATCTCGCCGACCGCAGCGGCAAGCAGGTGTATGACAACCTCCGGGAATCGGGCTATCTGTATGGCATCGTCTCGGGGAACATCAGCCAGCGGGTGGTCATCGACAGCATTGAATTCGATCTGCGGAGCCGCCCGTTTCATTTCCGGTTTTACGGCCGCGAGCTGATCACCCGGACGAGCACGGTGACGACGCGGTCGCTGGTGACGGAGGGATGGTTGCGACCGGTTAGCCGGTCGGAGAATAACCCGCATGGGATGTTGATCGAAAATTTCGCCATCCTGGATAACCGGGATCTCGGGGTACAAAACAGGAGTTATGAAAAATAACATGCTTTTTCAGCGGCTTGCGGGGTTGCGGGCGGCGCGCCTATCCTGGCCGGTTTGGGTGTGGAGGTTAGTCGGCTTTGGAGCGGTTGTCCTGGTAACGGCGATGGCATTGGGAACGATCCATCGCGGCAATGGCGTCCCGGTGACGGGGACCATCCGGGCGGCGCCGCTGAGCTTGCGACGAAGTGACTCCGGGTCGCTCGCGCCCGGTAGGGGCCTTGGCCCGATGGAAAACCGCGCCGCCGCACGGCGCGGGCTCGAGGCGGTGCAGCGGTGGCAGGCGTGGATGGACAGTTTAAAGAGGACGGCCGGCGGAATCGCCATTTATGACAGCATCCTGTGGGCGCACCCGGGCCTGCTCGACACGGCGAAAGAAGTGGAAGACTACTACCTGAAACAATTAAAATAAGCAATATGAAAAAAGAAATGCCTTTAAAAGAGTCGTACCGGCGATTGCGGATCCTGCTGGCGCTGCCGGGACCGATGGTGTTGTTGGTGACGTTGCTGTTTTGGTCGCTGGGCGGCGGAGGGGGAAGCGCCGCGGGTGCGGAGACGGCAAAGAAAGAGGGATTGAACACACAGGTGCCGGCGCCCGTGAAGGAGGGGAAGCCCGTGGATAAGGCCACGGTGTACAAGTTGGCGTTGATGGATTCCGTTCACAAGGCGCAGCAGGAGAAGGGCGCGGCGGGGCTGTTAGCGTCGCGGGATAGTGCGGGGGGATTGGCCGCGGGTATCGGTGGCGCCTCGAATACGACGAGAGATGGCCCGGGGAGCCTGTTTTCACCAGGTGGCGCATCCAGGACATCTCCGGCAGATTCCAATGAGCGGAAAGTGATGGCGCAGCTGGCGGACCTAAAGGCGAAGTTGAACGCTTCACCCGGTCGGGGGCGATGGGAGGATCAACGGCAAAGCATAGCAGCCGCCACAGGCCCCGAGTGGCCACGATCGCGATCCACGGACATGGACCGAATGGAACGGTTGCTGACCTCGTTAAAAGAAAGCGGATCGGCCGGAAGCCCCGAAATGCAGGAATTGAATCATACGCTGGACAAACTGATCGCGGTACAACAACCGTCGCGGCGGCAAATGCCACCAGTCGCCGGCGCCGATAGCGGGGCCACAGCCTTCCGGGTCGTTCCGGTTGGAAAAGAAGAAGCGGTCGGCGGCATGCAATCGGCCGAGCCTGTCCACAACCGGTTTTACGACCTGGAGTCCAATGACGGCGAGGAACGGCCGACGGGCACCGCCATGGAGGCGATCGTTCCCGAGACGCAGACGCTGGTCAGCGGTGCAACCCTGCGGATGGAACTGGCGACCGAGCTGGTCATCCGCGGCCAACGGGTGGCCAGGGGTACGACCCTCTATGGAACGGTGCGCCTGAGTAACGATCGGTTGCAGGTCAACATCAGCAGCATCCGCAGCGGCGGAGCCGTGTTCCCCGTCGCGCTCCGGGTCCTCGACCAGGATGGGTTGGCGGGCATCTATTCCCCCGGATCGGCGACCCGGGATGCGGCGCGGGAATCGGCCGATGAGGTCGCCGGAAGCGTGGGCCCCGCGGGCATCGACGCCACGCCGGGCGGCCAGGCCCTCAGTGCCGGCATCCAGCTGGCGCGCAACCTTGCCCGCCGCAAAGTGCAGCTGGTGCGGGTGACGGTAAAGGCAGGGTATAGGTTGTTTTTACAGGATGAAACTAAAGGACATTAAAAATCATTGTTATGAAAAGGTCATTGTTTGTTGTTTTGAGTTTCGCGGTATTGTGCGCCAGCGCACAAGGGCCGGCTGCACTCCTGGCGCCCGACACCATCGGCGCCTATCCCCTATCCGTCACCGAGCGGTTCACCACCAACCTGCTGTTCCCCTCTCCGATCTTCCGGGTCGACCTGGGCAGCGGCGATGTGCTGGCAAAGAAAATGGGCAAGACCGAAAACGTGCTGTTGCTCAAAGCCAACCGCGCGGGAGTCCGGCCGACAAATGTCAGTGTATACCTCAACGACGGGCGCTTTTACTCCTTTGTAGTGCGGTATGCGGATACCCTGACCACTTTCAACTACAGCTTTTGTTCGGGCCCGCCCCGAGTGCGGTTTTCCGGCGAGGCAGGAGACATCGCGCGACTCGATTCAGATGCCATCGCAATAGTGGCGAAGCCAGGATTCCTCCACGCAGCAGGATCGGACGGCGGAGTCCGGCTTTCCCTGAGAGGCCTCTACACCCATGATGCGCTGTTGTGGCTGGTGTTCTCGGCGCGGAACCGCTCGGAGGTAGAATTCGAGCGCGACGGCGTGCGGATAACGGTCGAAGATCGCCACCGGGTGCGACGGGCGGCGGTGCAGTCCGTAGAAGTGGATCCGGTAATGGTGCGCGGCGGCGATTTCCTCGGCGGCGGGCGGCGGATGCCGGTGGTGGTGGCACTGCGGCCGCTGGTGCTGGCGCGGGGCAAGCGGATGGTAGTCGAATGGCGCGAAGCGGGCGGCGGGCGACGGGTTCGGGTGGTGGTGAGCAGAAGGCAGTTGTTGCGGGCGAGGAAAATAGCTCAGTTATGAGGCGTTTGGGCAGGTTTCTGAGGCGGGTGAGGGGCGATGTCCGGATGGGGCCCTTGCATATCTGCCTGTATGTGGTATTGCTGGATGCCTGCAAGGGTGGCAGCCGGCCCGATCTGTTTGTCATCGACCGGGACGAGGTCATGGAGAAGGCGAAGATCGGCTCGCCGGGGACTTACTACCGGCTGATGAGAGATCTGTCGGAGGGGGGATATATTACCTACCGGTCCAAATGCGGGCCGAAAGGGATGATGGTGGGGATTGTGGGTAAATGACCGATTCGCCCACGGTCCTATTTGGAGAATGCCCTAGATATACAAGCATTCTATCTTAAATTTACAAGGGCAAACCAAATGCCCCTAGATTATATGACCGAAAGCAAGAATTTCTGGAATTGGTTTACAAAAAACCAAACGGCTTATACTTTTTTGGCATCAATAGACGAGTCTGTTAAAGAAGAACTACTCAACAACCTATTGGATCAGTTGCATAAATATTGCGACCAGCTCTATTTTGAAATTGGGGGGTTTCCAGATGAAGAGCAAGAACTCGTCATTACAGCTGAGGGGAACAAAGATTATTTCACCAAAGTCGAAGAATTAGTCAGCGACGCGCCTAGTATTAACGGATGGTCTTTTGTTGCTTTTAAGCAACCAACACGCGATCAATTCAATTCTAAATGGGGCGATATTGAATTGAATTCACAAGATATTTGGTTTATACCACTTGAAAGTAAAATATCCACGGAAATCGGAATTAGGGTTTACGTCCCCAATTATGATCAAATCAGAGAAAACGAATCTTCCAAACCGCTTTTATTAAAAATGATTGACACTATTCTAGGTGAAAAGTCATTTGCCGAAGACTTAGCATACATTGAATTTGAAAGTCAAGTACGGGACCCTGAAGAAGACGGACAAATTCCTATCATCGAGCATTCAAACTACATTGAATGGAGCAAGTCGAAGGCTGTGTAAATAATTAAAACAAAATATTTTCAATCGCATTCATCTTGTTGTCTCGGCAAAACCTGCGAGGCTGATAAAATAGGCTGAGCATTTATTTTTTGCCGATATTGTCGGGAGTGTAAAATAAACTGTGTCAGGATTTTGTTTTGCTGCGTTTTAGCGCTCGTGCTACCTCAGCTATTAAAAATACAAATGGTATCCCAAAGCATGCTAGTAGGATAGAGCCCACGATCCAATCCTCAATCATATACGATCGGAATTGCAAGTGTCCATGTGAGCCGGATAGCCACATGAGCCAAATACATATGCCAACGCAAATTAATACTATTGATGATTTAAGCCTCATGCTTGAAAGCAACATGTTTAAGGATCAGTATGACCTCGTTGGGAAGTGATGCTTTTTCTGATACTGCCGGGTAATATTCCACTGGTGCAAAAAACATCAGTTGTCAACGAGGGCTGTTATATTTTCAATCTCAGCCGATCACCAAATTTAATTGATAGCTGGGAGACGGTCAAACCCCAATTCTGCAGGGGCTGAGTCCACTTTCTCTGGATATTCTGGGTAGCCAGATAGATCAGCTTTAGCAATGACATATCAGAAGGGAATGCCCCCTTGGTCTTCGTGACCTTCCGGACCTGGCGATGGAAGCCCTCGATAGTATTGGTCGTATAAATGAGCTTCCGGATGGCGGAAGAATAATGGAAATAGGTACTGAGCTTGTCCCAGTTTCGTTTCCAGGAATCGATGACGACCGGATATTTCTTGCCCCATTTATCCTCCAGGATGGCCAGTTCCTGCTCTGCTTCATCCTTGCTGGTCGCCTGATAAACGGGCTTTAGATCGGCCATAAAAGACTTCTGGTCCTTACTGGCTACATACCTGATGGAATTGCGGATCTGGTGAACTATGCAAGTCTGTACCTCTGTAGTGGGATATATGGTGGCGATCGCCTCTGAAAAGCCCTTCAGGTTATCTATACAGGCGATCAGAATATCGGCTACTGCTCGCTGCTGAAGATGGGTGAGCACGCCGAGCCAAAAATTAGCCCCTTCACTTTCTGACACGTACATGCCTAACAAGTCCTTGCGACCCTCCGCATTAATGCCCAGGATATTATAAACACAGCGGTTGATCACCCGGCCTTCCTCTTTCACCTTGTAATACATGGCGTCCAGCCAGACAATGCAATACAGCGATTCCAGCGGGCGGTTTTGCCATTCTTTTACAAGTGGGATGACTTTGTCGGTGATGGCCGACAAGGTAGCAGCCGAGATCTCAGTATCATACATTTCTTTGATGTGCGCGGAGATGTCCCGAAAACTCATGCCGTGACTGTAAAGTCCGATGATCTTGCTTTCCAGGCTCTCTGCCAGGATCGTTTCCCGCTTTTTGACGATCTGAGGTTCAAAGCTGGCCGACCGGTCGCGGGGAGTCTCCAGGTCAATGGTGCCGTCTGCTGTTTTAAGCTTTTTGGAGGTTTTGCCATTCTTACGGTTACCACCAGCTCGTTCCTCCTCATCAAGGTGATTGTCCAGCTCCCCCTCCATGGCTGCTTCTAAAATGTCCTTTAACAATGGGGCAAATGCGCCGTCTTTGCCAAATAATGACTTCCCGGAACGGAGCTGTTCCAGGGTCTTTTTCTTGAGCTCTTCGTAGTCGAATTTGGTTTTTTGTCCATAAAAAAACTGTATTAAAGGTCTTGATTTTTTAACCTTTGACACAGTAACTATGCAAGAAAGGCATAGCGCAGGTTGTACTTGCGGTAATCACAGGATTCCGCCTAATTTTAATGAGCGGTTACAAAATGATCAATTGTTAACATTCAAAACCTAGCGCTATGCCCACTACAAATCTCGAAAATTCCATTGACTTTGAAGGTCAGGAGTTTTACGTTGGCATTGATGTCCACAAAAAATCCAGGGCTGTCACAGTTCGAACATTGAACCTCGAAGTTGATAGAATAGCCGGTCAATTGCCTGCTATTTAGAAAAGCACATGCTTCACGGCATTTACATTTTGCCTAAGGCTCAACAAGAGTTAAGATCTTTGTTCAGATTCAGGCAAAGCAAGGTTAAGGACGTCACGCGGTCTACAAATAAGATTAAAAGTTTTCTCCAATATTCTGGCATTGGGCTGCCAAAAGGCAACACCAACGTAAGCATTCAGCTAATCACGTCTTTTTAGTTTAGGTTATTGCAGACTGCCGCCTCCAATAGGAAAATTTACTAGTGCGTAGTTACTCGTCAATCCAATTTTTTAATTACCGCAGTACATTCATAAGGGAAAACATCGCATTTTTTATTCAAAATGCTATATCCAATTGCCTGGAATCTCGAATAGCGTTGCAGGACATATGCAGTGATTGGCCCATTTCTTCGTATTTCATCATTCAAACTAAATAAATATGCTGTTTTGTAACGGTTGCAGTCCATTAAATATTTAGTTATCGTATCCGTTTTTGAGTTAGATACATCCTCGTCTCTGACTATACTATAGACCTTACAGTGCTGGTTAAGGGTGTCAAGTATGGCGGACATTTTGGCGTAGTTCTTCTTACTTAATTTGCACAGTACGCTGTCAATATTTATTGGTCGATCATTTACTATCAAATACAAATTTTCATAATCAATGGAATTGGTATTCATAAGGTTAGAAGAATAGATATCAGTTATGGCGACAATAAAGCTATTATCACTTGATATTATTTTTTGAGAAAAGCCGGAACTGAACGTTCCAAACAAAAGACCAATCATTAAGGGGACTATGCGTAATTTTTTCATTTGAATATACCGGTTTGGTTATTTTTAATGCTTCCATCTGTCAGGAAGCATTTGCCTTAGTTGGCTTGTTTTGGTTGTGGGCAGTCGTCCTGGAATATCTTTAAGATACTCCCAGGGATTTACCTGTTGTTTTTTGCAGCTTGCCAGTAAAGAGTAAAATAGTGCTAGGCGTTTTCCACCTTCATTTGAACCGGCGAACAAGAAGTTTTTGCGACCCAGTGCCACTGGGCGGATGGCATTTTCAACGGGGTTGTTGTCGATCAGTAGTCGGCCGTCCGTTGCATACAGCGATAATCTATCCCATCTGGGGAGGCTGTATGCGATTGCCTTGCCAATAGGACTCTTGGGCAATACCTGCGAGTAGTTTTCCTGCAGCCAGGCTTTCAACCGGTGCAATACCGGCTGGGCTTCCAGCCGGCGAAGGTCCAGGAGTTGACCGGCGGACATGGCCGCTTCTTTGGCCCTACGCTCAATCGCATACAGCAATCGCAGTTCCGTAAGAAAGTGTTCCGCCCGTGGCTTATCGTTATCCAATGCCTTTTCAAAATACCGGCGGGCATGCGCCATGCAGTGCATTAGCGTGATTTCTTTTCTGCCTCCTATGGACGCGTGTTCATACACTCCGTGTCCGTCTGTTTGCAGATAGCCGCTATAGTCTTTGAGTAAATGAACCGGTCCTTCCTTTCCACGTCCCGGTTGGAAGTCATAAAAGATCAGTTGATCCGGAGGGCTATGATAAGCCCATAGATAGCCTGTATGGGCGGCACCTTTGGTCTCCCCATTGAGAACCGGCAAGGGCGTCTCGTCTGCCTGTACATAGTCCCCGCCTAAGACCACTTTGATCAGCTCTTTTCCTAATGGTTGCAGCAGATCAGCCGTTGCATCCAGCCAGCCGCTAATGGTGCTCGCCGATAGTTTAACCCCATCCCGTTGGTAGCGTTTGATCTGCCTATAGATCGGCAGATGATCCACATGCTTGTCCACCAGGATCTGCGCCAGCAGACCGGGAGCTGGTATTCCCTTCTCGATAGGGAAGTCAGGAAGAGGGGCAATGATCACCTCTGTATAGCCTGTCCCGTCTGTTACGACCTTGGCGTACTTGGGACGGATATATCGACGTACCAGCAATTTGCCGGGTGTATAATCTAACTGTTCGGTGATTTCTTCGCCGATCTTTTCTAGTCCGGAGGTATCCTCCATTGGTTCCTGAACAATATCTACTTTTGGCAAATGGGCCGGAAGAGCGTGACGGCCGGTAGGCTTTACTTCGGTCGCCTGCTTTTTAATCACCTTCACTTCCTGGGTAATGATCGGTGGCGGGACTGCTTCGGCCATGAGTTCAGCCAGATTAAGCTGAGCAGTCGGGGGCAGTGGCAGGAAGCGTTCCGATTTACGACCGAACAGCATTCGTTTCATATCCCGCAGTTCATAAGTCAGCAGGGTGACCTGCTCCAACAGCAGCTTGTTTTGGGCTTCCAGTTTTACTATGTATGCTGACTGATCCACTCGGTGCAAATGTACTATCCCCGGTAGGTTTAGACAAACAGGAAGTCCATTTGAGAACCGCCCAAAATGTGAATAACTGACCTTCTTTTTTTGATCTCGAAAAGCAAACGACTTATCCTTGCACTTTTCCGGGTTTGCCGCCGGAAGACAGCGATATAAACCATTGTGGAGGCACTCCCCTGGCGATTTTCCCCTATCCTTTTCTGATGCCATGTGGAAAAGTTTTTCAACTATCACCCCGTTAGCCGGTACCGGGGCCGGTGTTTGATAGATTGCAGCTGGATGCCATCCAAAACCAGCCTCAGCTGAAGTGCTGTCAGCGTAACGACAGAATCCGTTCCCGAAGTCGGCAGCTCGAACAGAGCAGACAAGCTATAAATTATTTGACAAGCATTGACAGCGCAATAATGATAAAAAAGCTACAGTAAAACACGATCAAAGCAATGTTCGCCTTTATTCGAAGTTTTTTTTCTTTCTCGTCCCCCTTTTTGGTGCTTAATGGTAACAAAACCTCTATGCCGAAGCTTCGAAATGCAAGAATTGAAAATATCGATTTATTTTTCTCAGGTTCTCTAATTTTAGAATCGAGGCCGATTTTAGACAAAAATGAGATTGAAAGCGAAATGATAAATGGAACAAAATATAGCGACATTTATTTCATTTTTATCGTTTTAGCGTCGGCACATTTATTACATTGGAAGTGTTATCCGCTGGATTGGCAACTAGGGGCATTGTATACATTCCAGGGCTATTGGTCCCGATACTCAGAGACACTTCGAATCCAACGCCCAATGCAAATTTAAATGAAAAAATGTCTATATCCGAGCCGACATAGTTACTACCGCCATTCGCATTGGGCGTACTTGTTGCAGAAATAAACGGCATTTTTGAGCATCAACGTAGTTTTTGTCCCATTTTGTGGCAAGGCATTTGGATCAAAGGGACGTTGGGTTTCGATTTGCCCCTCATAGCCATACGCAGCAATATCGCCGCCGCCTCCAGTTCTATAACTTGGGTCGGTCTTATTATCAACCACTTTGCTATCACGAATTCCGGCCAGATCATGTTCGTTCGTTTTTGAAGCTGTCGAAAGCCCTATACCCATAATTTTTATCTGACCCGAGGTGCTACCCTTGGTGACAGCTGCAGTAAATTTTATACCCGAAGCGTGAATATTCTCCTCTTTAGCGTTTATTTTCGTTGCCTGCTTGTTCAAATTTTGTATCGCAGGAGTTGAAGGTTGGAATTGCCGACCCAACGCGACGCGGGTAATGGTGGCCTTTGCTGGTTTGGGCGCACTATCTGCCCGGTCTCCTAAGAAATCACTCTTAAGGATGGGATTATTTTCCATAGCTGAATAAGGACTCTCGGATTCGGTAGGTTTCGAGTCAATTTGCCACCATCTCCCCAACTGCGCATCAAGCTCTCGTAAATGTGTCTCATACATCTCCAACCCTGATCCAACCGAGAACTCCTTATTCTGCAGTTCCGAACCCTTGTTGTATCGATACTTATTCTCAGCGTAATTGGACTTAATCGCTTTATCACTTATCCCTGCCATGGTCAACCCGAACGGATAATAGTGCGTCTCCTCCAGCATCGGCCCGCTAAAATGCTCCACCGACAAATTATCAAAGAAAAATTCGACAAAAATTACCGTGGAAAAACGGTGCACATTTGCGCAACTCCGCAATGTTAATTGCGTATCACCCGCCCTCTACCCCGCCCGCAGCGCCGCCGCCGGATCGGTCCTCGCCGTGAGCAGGCAGACCACCAGACCTGCGGCCAGACCGGGGATTTTGTTACAGGGACCCATGAAATTCCCCGCTTCCTGAAATTAATCATTCCCCTCCTTGACACCCGTCATCCCCGGGGCGACGCCCTCCCGCTATCTTCGGGCATAAATTTCCAGGTATGAGAAGTCGCGCCGGCTTTTTCATGGCCGCCGGAGTCCTGCTCCTGGCCGCCTGCAACGGCAATCACCTTCCTTTTGATGCGGAAGGCATTTTCGAGGCCGATGAGGTCATCGTCTCTCCCGAGGTGGGAGGTAGACTGCTGACGCTGACCCCCGAGGAAGGCTCGGTGCTGGCAAAAGACAGCCCCGTCGCCGTGATCGACAGCATCCCCTTGCAGTTGCAAAAGCTGCAGGTACAGGCAACGATCAGCTCGCTGAGCGAAAAAAGGATGGACGTACGGCCCCAGGTCGAATGGATCCGCGAACAGATCGCCGCCCAAAAGCTCCAACTGGCCAACCTCGAAATGGAACGCAACCGCACCCGCAAGCTGATCAGCGCCCAGGCAGCGCCGACGAAACAGCTGGACGACTACAATATACAGATCGACCTGCTGAAAAAACAAATCGACGCCAACGAACAACAGATAAAGGTGCAGGAGACGACGGTAGGCACGCAGAACAGCTCGGTGATGAGTGAAGTGAAACCCCTGCGCCGGTCCGTCGCCCAACTGGACGACCAGCTTCACCGGACCATCGTGCGCAACCCTGTCAACGGCGTGGTGCTGACCAAATACGCCATGGCCGGCGAAGTGACCGCACCGGGAAAAGCCCTGTATAAGATCGCCGACCTCTCCATCATCACCCTCCGGGTCTATGTTACGGGGACCCAGCTGTCGGGGCTTAGGATCGGCCAACCGGTACGCGTTTTCGCCGACGACGGCCCCAGCCACTACCGCGAATATCCCGGTTTCATCACCACGATCTCGGACAAGGCCGAATTTACCCCCAAAACGATCCAGACCAGGGAAGAACGGGCCGACCTCGTCTACGCCGTCAAGATCCACGTGAAGAATGACGGCTACCTCAAGATCGGCATGTACGGCAACATCATATGCAAGACACAGCAGTGATAACAGCCAACCGGCTGACAAAACATTTCGGCGACTTTGTCGCTGTGGACTCGATCAGCTTCGACGTGCGAAAGGGCGAGATCTTCGGATTCCTCGGCGCAAACGGGGCGGGAAAGACCACCGCCATGCGCATGCTCTGCGGGCTGTCCCTGCCCAGTTCGGGCGATGCGACCGTTGCCGGCTTTGACGTCTACCGTCAAACCGAACTGATCAAACGCAACATCGGCTACATGAGCCAGAAGTTCTCCCTCTATGAGGACCTTACCGTGCGCGAGAACATCGAATTCTATGGCGGCATCTACCGGCTCAGCGACGCCGCCATCCGAAGTAAATCGGCAAGCCTGCTCGAACAGTTGCAGATGACCACGGAGGCCAACCGGCTCGTCCGGTCGCTGCCGCTGGGGTGGAAGCAAAAGCTCGCCTTCTCCATCGCCGTCGTCCACGACCCGGCGATCGTCTTCCTCGACGAGCCGACCGGCGGCGTGGACCCCATCATGCGCAAGGAATTCTGGGGGATGATCTATGCTGCCGCCGAACGGGGGATCACGGTCTTTGTAACCACCCACTATATGGATGAGGCCGAATATTGCAACCGGGTGTCGATCATGGTCGACGGCAGGATCGAAGCCCTCGACAGCCCTGCGGCCCTGATGCAGCAGCATGCGGCGTCCTCCATGGACGAAGTGTTCCTTCACCTGGCGCGAAAGGCAACAAGAAAGGAGTGATCATGAAACAACTACTCGTTTTTGTCGGAAAAGAATGGCATCATATCTGGCGCGACCGCCGGACCTTGCTGATACTCATCGGAATGCCGGTGATCCAGATCGTACTCTACGGGTTTGCGCTGACCAATGAGGTCAAGAACAGCAACATCGCTGTGCTCGATGAAGCGCAGGACGCCTCGTCCATCGCCCTGACCCAGGAGATTGCAGCGAGCCGGTATTTCCACCTGCGCGAACGCATCACCAGCCCCCGCCAAACAGAGGCCGTGTTCCGCAAAGGCCGCATCCGCATGGCCATAGTGATCCCGCGGAACTTCCGCGAAGATCTGCTTCACACCCATCACGCACAGGTGCAGTTGCTGGCCGATGCCTCCGACCCCAACACCGCAAACACCCTGACCAACTATGCTATGGCGATCATCAACGACTACCAGTCCCGGGTGAATTCGGGTCAGCCCCTCCCCTATACGATCCATACCCAGCTGCGCATGCTCTACAACCCCGAGCTGAAAGGCGCCTATAACTTCGTACCGGGGGTAATGGCCATGGTGCTGATGCTCGTCTGCGCCATGATGACCTCGATCTCCATCGTCCGGGAAAAAGAAATGGGAACCATGGAAGTGATCCTGGTCTCGCCGCTAAAGCCTTTCCGGATCATCCTGGCCAAAACCATCCCCTACCTGCTCATCTCCTTCGTCAACATCGTCAGCATCCTGCTGCTGAGCGTCTTTGCGCTGGATGTGCCCATCGCAGGCAACCTTTGGCTGCTGGTCGGCGAAAGCATGCTGTTCACGGCGCTCTCCCTGTCCATCGGCATCCTGATCTCCAATTCCACGCGGACCCAGCAGACGGCGATGTTCACCTCGATGATGAGCCTCTTCCTGCCGACGCTGATCTTCAGCGGCTTCCTCTTCCCCGTGGAGAATATGCCGGCGCCGCTCCGGGTCATCGCCAACCTCGTCCCCGCCAAATGGTATTTCATTATCATCAAGGACGTGATGATAAAAGGCACCGGCCCGGGGACCGTCTGGAAGGAAACCCTGGTGCTGGCAGGGATGACGACGGTGCTGCTGGGCATCAGCATCCATAACTTCAAAAACCGCCTGGAATGAGAACCCTTCGATTCCTGTTGCAGAAAGAGCTTCGCCAGATGCGGCGGGACCCGGCGATCTGGCGGATACTGTTCCTGATGCCGGTGATCCAGCTGTTGATCTTGCCGCTGGCAGCGGACTACGAGATCAAGAATATCGACCTGGCCGTCACCGATCACGATCATTCGGAATATTCACGGCAACTGGTGCACAAGATCATCGCCTCCGGGTATTTCCGGCTGACGGCGTCCGGCCCGGCTTTTGCGGACGCGCTTCACTCCGTCGAACGCGACAAGGCCGACCTGGTGCTGGAGATACCCGCGCATTTCGACCGGGATGTGATAAAGGACGGCTCGGCCACGCTGCTCATCGCAGTCAATGCGATCAACGGCGTCAAGGCCGGCCTGGGGGCAGCCTATCTGCAGACCATCATCCAGGATTTCAACGGGGAACTGCGGCAACGATGGATCTCACCAGCCGCGATGAATCCGGTCCCCATGATCGACGTCCAATCCAGCGACTGGTTCAATCCACATATGAACTACCGGTTCTTTATGGTGCCCGGCATCCTGGTGATGTTACTGACAATGATCGGCTCGTCCTTCGCCTCCAACAACATTGTCCGCGAGATCGAGCTGGGGACGATCGAACAGATCAACGTGAGCCCGATCCGCAAGACCCATTTCATCCTGGGAAAGCTGATCCCCTTCTGGCTTCTGTCGATGGTTATCCTTACGCTGGGCCTGACCATCGCCCGCGTGGTGTACGGCATCGTTCCGCTGGGACACTATTACACGATCTATCTTTTTGCGGGTGTGTACCTGCTTTCCGTGCTTGGGCTGGGTCTGCTGATGTCCACGTACGCGCAGACGCAACAGCAGTCCATGCTGGTATCCTTTTTCATAACAATGATCTTCAACCTGATGAGCGGACTCTATACGCCGGTCGAAAGCATGCCGGACTGGGGTCAGTGGATCTCGCGGTTCACGCCCGTGAGCTATTTTATCCAGGTGATCCGGATGGTGGTGCTGAAAGGCAGCGGCGTAAAGGACATCCTGCCGCACCTGGCTGCCGTTCTTGGCTTTGCGGTGTTCTTCAATACCTGGGCAATCATCAACTATAAAAAGAGAGGGGCCTGATCATGAAAAAAAAATCGACAAAACTATTTTTGGCGGCGCTGGTCATCGCGATGGCGCTCGGGCCCGCACCTGTTACAGGACAGCCGCCGGCAGGGCAGTCGCCGGCCACGGCGCAGACGCCGGAAACCCTTGGCATCTGGGACGCCTACCGGCTGTCCAGGCAGCACTATCCTTCCTCCAAACAACGGGACCTGATCGGCCAGACCCGGGAATATACACTGCAAAATGCGGCAAGAGGGTACCTGCCGCAGCTGAGCTTCGGCGGCCAGGCGACCCTGCAGTCGGAGGTGACGAGCCTGCCGATAAAACTGCCGGTGGCCGGACTTAGCCTGCCCCAATACAGCAAAGACCAGTACAAAGTATATGGAGAGATCGACCAGGTGATCTACGACGGCGGACTGATCCGCAACCAGCAGGAGGCGGCGCGGGTTTCGGCGGAGATAGCGGAAAAAAGACTCGACGTCGAACTGCACGCGGTCTTCGACCGGGTGGACCAACTGTATTTCGGCGTGCTGCTGCTCGACGGGCAGATCAAACAGAATGCACTGCTGCAGCAGGATATCGCCAACGGACTGGAGAAGATGCAGGCGATGCTGGACAATGGCACCGCCTACCAACGCGGCGTCGACGAACTGCAGGCGCAGCTGTTGCAGACACGTCAATCACTTACTTCATTGCACACCGCCCGGAAGGCATATTACAACATGCTGCTGATGCTGACAGGACTGCCACCGGATACCCCGGTAAGGCTTGTCGAACCCCCGGAGCTGGCGCTGCAGACTTCCATCAGCCGCCCGGAACTGCAATGGTATGAATACCAAAAACGTAGTTATGACCTGGAGGACGAGGCCGCCTCAGCCGGGCTGCGGCCGCGATTCATCCTGTTTGCCCAAGGCGGCTACGGTCGGCCGGGTTTGAATATGTTAAACAACAATTTTGCGGGATACGCCATCGGCGGAGTAAGGCTCAGCTGGAACCTCGGCGGATGGTATACCCTGAAACGGCAGCGGCAGATCTCGGCGATCGGCCGGCGTGGATTGGACCTCCAAAAGGAGACCTTTCTGCTGAACACCGGCTTGCAACAGGAGCAAAGCCTGTTACTCATCGCCGGCAATCTCCAGCAACTGCGCCAGGACGACCCTATCGTCCATCTGCGGACCGCGATAAAGAACTCGGCGTTGGTGCAATTACAGCAAGGGGTTCTCAGTGCACACGACTACCTGACGCAAGTCATCGCCGAAGACCAGGCCAGGGAGGCCCGCATCCTTCACCGCATCCAGATGTTGCAATCGGAATATAATTATCAGACCCTGATCGGGGATTAAACGCTCCGTTATGATCGAAGTATCGGGAATCACGAAAACCTACCGCAGCCGCGGGACTATCGTCAAAGCGCTGGACGGCCTGGATTTTTCGGCGGCAAGAGGCGAAGTGTTCGGCATCATCGGCCCGGACGGCGCCGGCAAGACCTCTCTGTTCCGCATTCTTACGACCCTGCTGACACCGGATGCGGGCAGCGCCAGGGTCAACGGACTGGATACCGTGAAAGACTACCGGGCGATCCGGCAGGTCGTCGGATATATGCCGGGCCGGTTCTCCCTCTACCAGGACCTGTCGGTGGAAGAGAACCTGCGATTTTTCGCGGCCATCTTCGGCGTAAGCATCGAAGCCAACTATTCGCTCATCGACGATATCTACCGGCAACTGGAGCCCTTCCGGACCCGCAAGGCCGGCCAGCTATCGGGCGGGATGAAACAAAAGCTGGCCCTTTGCTGTGCACTGATCCACCAGCCCCTGGTGCTCTTCCTCGATGAACCCACGACAGGCGTGGATGCTGTGTCGCGGAAAGAGTTTTGGGAAATGCTCCATCGCCTGAAGGGGAAGGGTATCACTATCCTCGTCTCGACCTCGTATATGGATGAGGCCGGGCTCTGCGACCGGGTGGCGCTGCTCCAGAATGGCCGCCTTCTCTCCGTGGACACACCGGCACAGATCCGCCGGAATTTCGGAAAGCCCTTATGGGCCGTGAAAGCCAGGGAGACGTTCCGGCTGCTGCCTGCCCTGAAGGCCGCCGCCGCCGTGGACAGCTGCTACCCCTTTGGTCAATATTACCACGTGGTCCTGCAACCGGACAAGGGGAGGGATGAGTTGGAGGCGCTGCTGCGCGAAGGCGATTTTACGGAGGTGGACATCCATCCCGCGGAGCCGGGCATCGAAGATTGTTTTATCGCACTGATGAAATGAGGGCCTGCTGATTGCTGCACCTGGCGGAGGGTCCTCCTCACTGCGGCACCAGCCGGTACCCCTCGGTGACCACATAATGCTTCAGCGTGGTGATCTTCAGCTCGGACCCTTTGCCGGTGACATACACCTTCTTCAACTCCCGAAAGGTATTGTTGTTGTCCATCAGCCCGACGATACAAGAGTATTTTTCCGGTCCCTTTTCCAGCACGGGATGCGGCGGGATGCCGACATCGGGAAGCCTGATGGTGTCCTCGCCGGTGAGGCCCTCGAAGTCGACCTTCGCCAGGTATTTCATCGTAAACGGCGTCTCATAGAGCCTCACGGTGAAGTACAGGTCATTGAGCGTATTCTCGGTCTTCACGCGATATTCGGCAACGGGCTCCTTTTTGACGTGGGCCCGGGTCTCGGGGTTTCGCTTGAATAGCGGGAGGTCCCGGCGTTGGGCCAACGGGGTATCCGTTGCCGGGACGGGAACGGGCGCTATGGAAGAATGGCATGCGGAAAGGGCTGCGAGAACGGGCAGCAGGATACGGGACAGGATTGTTTTCGGCATAGTGAATGTTAGTAGGAACGGGAAGATACCAAAAATTCCTGCACCGACCGAACATCATCCGCTGAGCATTTTATGATCGCCAATATCTTTTTTGAACTCTCTTTGTTGACCGTTTTTCGTTTCTCGAGTTTGGAGTAGGCAGGCTGTGAGATCCCCAGCTCTCTTGCAATCCCTTGCTGGCTATAGCCTTTCATCAGGCGAAGCACTTTTATGGTTTGTCCGGAATACATACGGATAAGTTTAGCTTCTTAAATTAACCCTTTTTTTTTGTTAACGACCCCGGACTGCGGTAAAATGGGTTATAAACTATAACCTTCTACGATTGTTTTCGTACTTTATTCCGGTGCAATTTTAGAGACACCATTAAAACCTCCTGGTCATGGCCGAAAGTTTCGACACTGCGCTCAAAAAAGTGGCCGCTGAATATCTCCGCTTATTGAACACCCGGGTTACTGCAACCAGCATCGCCCAACAGATCGAGAATCATCCGGATTATCCAAGCCTGCTGAGCCTCAGCGAGGCGTTCACCCGGTTCCACATCCCCAACGGCGCCTTCGAAGTTGGCGAAGAAGGCTTCGACGAACTCGACTCGCCATTTGTGGCTTTTGCCGACGTCCCCGGCATTGGAAAGGATTTCGTGCTGGTAACCGGCAAGGACAGGGACAAGGTCAGCTTCCGTCACGCCCGGAAGACCGAGACGGTTTCCAGGGAAGAATTCCTGAAACGCTATCAGCAGATCGTCTGGACGGCAGAACCGGACGCGGAGAGCGGCGAGACGGGTTATGGCGAAAGACTGAAAGCGGAACGGCAAAAGAAACGCCGGCGGCTCTACTGGTCGATCGCGGCCGGAGCGATCCTCCTGCTGGGCTTCTTTATCAACCTGCCGGCGGGATCGGCCCTCGCCTTCGGCGGCATCACCCTGCTGAAACTGGCAGGCGCGGGCACTACCACCCTGCTGCTGGCCTATGAGGTCGATAAGAGCAATGCCTTTGTCAGGGACATCTGCAGTGCGGGCAAACAATTCCATTGCGACGCAGTGCTGACAAGCAAGGCGGCACGGATCGGGGGCATCGCCTGGGGCGAGATCGGCTTCTTTTATTTTGGCGCCACTACCCTCCTGTTGTTCGCCGGCGGCCTTTCCTTTGTTCAAAAGACGGCCCTGCTGGCCCTTGGCAACGCGATAGCAGTCCCCTATATCGGGTTCAGCGTCTATTATCAATGGCGGGTATTGAAACAATGGTGTCCGCTGTGCCTGATCGTGCAGGCCATCCTCGCACTGGAAGCGGTTTGGGCGACGCCGTCCTTCTGGTCGTCACCCATTCCATTCTCTACGATCTACTCCACTCCCTTACCGCTGGCGGTGGCCTGCCTGTGCCTGGGAATCGCCGTCGCCGGCTGGTATGGCATCAAACCCTTGCTGATAAGGGCAAAAGACGCCGACGATATCTCATCGGCCTACAAGCGGCTGCAATACAATCCCGATATCTTTTTTGCCCTCCTCCAACAGCAGCCTGCCATACCCGCGGGCTGGGAGAAACTGGGCATCCCGCTCGGGCCCAAAGACGCGGCCACGACCATCGTCAAGGTCTGCAATCCTTTCTGCGGCCCCTGTTCGCGGGCGCACCCCGAATTGGAACATCTCCTGCGCAACTACGATGTCCAGGTGCGGATCATCTTCAACAGCCAGAACAAGGAGGCCGACTATAGCGCCAATGCCGCGAGACACCTGATGGCCATCGCCGAAAAAGGCGACGCGGCGCTGACCCAAAAAGCGCTGGATGACTGGTATGGGATGCCGCGAAAGGATTATGCCGCCTTCGCCGCCCGATACCCGCTGGACGACGGTCTCGAAGCCCAAAATCCCAAACTCGAAGCCATGTATGGCTGGGTGGATGCCGGCGACATCCGCTACACACCTACCTTGTTTATCAACGGCCACAAACTGCCCACTCACTACAAATTACAGGAACTGAAGAATATTCTGTAAGATCTGCTTTGCAAAGGAAGGAGAAGCCGAAAACCTTTAGAAAAGAGTAGGCGTTATTTTGCCATTATGACATTACACTTATGAAGAAGCTTAGCATCCAAAATGTAAAGAAATTGAGCAAGCTCGAGATGAAACGTATCATGGCCGGCAGCGGTGGCGGCGGTAGCGGCGGCGGCACGGGCGGCGGCGGCGGTCAGAACGATTGCGCCAAAGGCTGCCTGGCCGGTTACACGGGATACTGCGTCTATGTTTGCACCTATTGCTATGTAGCCCCCGGGCAAACTTCGGGTTACTGCCAAGCCTGATCAATCATCGATGGAAGGGATCCGTCCCTTCCATCTTTTCCCCCTTTTTATGCGCCTTGCCATCCTCGCCTGTTATTTTGGGACACTGCCCTGGTATTTCCGGTATTTCCTGTATTCCTGCGGCTACAACCCCACGGTGGATTTCTTTATCATCACCGACGATGCCGCGTATAGGGGTCGGCATCCGGCAAATGTCCATTTTGTCTACCGGACCCTGCAGGAGATCCGGTTACTGGCTTCGGAAAGATTGGGTCTTGCCGCAAGGATCGACAACGGATATAAACTTTGCGATTTCAAACCCGCCTTTGGGATCATCTTCCGGGACATCCTGGCCCCCTATGATTTTTGGGGACATGCCGATATCGATATCATCTATGGCAATATCCGCAATTTCATATCGGACGAACTCATGCTGGCCTACGACCTGATCAGCGTGCGGGCCGACTGGTTGACGGGCTGCTTCCTGCTATTCCGCAACTGCGATGCCCTGAACAGGCTGTTCATGCAGAGCAAGGACTATCAACGGGTATTCACCGATCCCCGCCACTTCTGCTTCGACGAGACCAATTTTCGGCACGATGCCTTTACGGAGGGAAAGAACTGGAGGGAGACCCCTTCCGAGATAGAAAGTATGATGCATGTGGTGCAGCGCCTCGGGGATGAGGGCTATCTCCGCGCCTATTTCGACCAGCATATCATCGAGGGCCGCCCGGGCCGGCTGACCTGGAGCAGGGGAACGCTCAGCTATAAGAACGAATTCGAGGCCCTGCTCTATCATTTGATCGAACTGAAACAGGTGTACCGGCCTACCCGACTGCCACGGCGGATGCCGGAAACCTTTTTTATCAGTCCAACAAGGATCTATTCTTAATCAATTTAACTTTTCTCATCATGAAAAAGCTCAGCATTAACAATGTGAAGAAGCTTAACAAGCACGAGATGAAACGGATCATGGCCGGCAGCGGCGGCGCGGGCTGCGGAAATCCCTGCGTTGCCAACTACAACCCGAACTGTTCCGGGGCATGCCCGTACTGCTATGCTCAGCCAGGCACCCAACAGGGCACATGCGTTGCTCACCTGTAGACTTCCCGGGAAGGAGCCCCGGCTCCTTCCGTTTCATCTCATTCTTTCGCCATGTCTGAACTCATTTGCGTTCCCGTTCCGCTGAATATGACGGCCGCCGAGACCGGGCTGTACGCGCCTTACCGGACCTACGCCGACCCCGTGCAGCGGGTGAAGTATTTCAAGAACGTGCTGATCACCCATTCGGGGTTTTGTATCAACCGCGGCGGGCTGATCCCGGAATGCCATCACGACTACCCTCATCAATACGAACATTACCTGGCGGAGGCGAGCCATTCTTATCAGGAGGCGGCCGAAGACCCCGGCCGGCTGATCACCCTGGACGACGACACGGTCTATCTCGCGATCCACCATCCCTGGTTCAATTACTATCACTGGCTCTGTGAGTCCATCTTCCGGCTTTGGCTGGTCCGCAAAAAGCTTCATCGCCTGACCCTGGTGTTGCCGGAATCCTACCGGCACGCGGACTTCATCCGGGGTTCCCTCGAACCCTTCCACCTGAAGAACATCTATTTTATCCCCGACGGCAAGAGCCTGCTCGTGCGCAATCTTTGCCTGCCGCAATTGAAACCAATCTGCGATTCCTATAACGGACGTCATCTCCGGCAGGTGAATCGATTTTACCGGGAACATGCCGCCGGCGTCACGGTCCCCGGAGTGGAACGGCTCTATGTCAGCCGGAAGCTGGCAAGCCGGAGAAAAGTGGTGAATGAGGCGGAGTTGCTCCCCCTGCTGGAAAAATTCGGCTTTACGGTCTTCTACCCCGAAAAGCATTCCTTCCTTGAGCAGGTGGCGATCTTCTCCCGGGTTAGATGGCTGGTCGGAGAACATGGCTCGGGACTCACCAACCTGCTGTTCATGCCGCCGGGCGGCGCCGTGCTGGAACTGCACAAGAACCGGACGAACGAGCTGGATCATCCCAGTTGTCTTTTTTGGTACATGGCGGAGGCACTGGACATCGACTATTTTCACCAAAGCTGCGGGACCGCAGGCCGGGAGGATTACTTCGAAGGGGATTATCATGTCGATCCAAGACTCTTCGAGCAAAATCTCATCGCGCTCACCCGTAAATGTGAGGCCGTATGAAAACCTTACTGGTAGCGACCTTTGTCGATTTTTGGACCGGCGGTTCCGGGCACCGGAGCCGCATCAGCCAACTGATCGGCTTTTTGCAGGATAAGGTGAGCATCACCGTATTCTTTGCCGGGGCGGTATCGGAAGCTGCGAGGGAAACAGTCAGACAGCGGTTTCCGCAGATCGGGCTGGAGGGCGCCGGCGATGCGATGACCTATCGGGATTATAGTCTTCGATTCAGCCATTTTATCCGCGACAGGTTTTATGACTTTGTCCTGGTGGAATACATCGAACTGTCGGGCATCCTGGAATACCTGCCCGAACACACGGTGACCCTGCTGGACACCCACGACCTGGTAGCGGACCGTATCCGGAGCTTCCGGGTGATGGGAGTGCCCTATGACGGCGTGGACCTCAGCCCGGAAGACGAATTGGACATTTTCCGGTGTTACGACCATGTGCTGTTCATCCAGCAAAACGAGCTGGAGTCGGTCGCGCGGGATATCCACCGGGACCGGCTGGTGCTGGCGCCGCATGCCGTGGCGGCGAGCCCATCGCCGATGAGGGAATCGGTACGGCAGATCGGGTTTGTAGCGAGTCCTTATCCCCCCAATGTGGAAGCGCTCGATTGGTTTCTTTGTCAGATCTGGGGCCCGCTGCGAAGGCAGCATTCCGTGACGTTGAATGTTTATGGAAATATCCGCGAGGCTTTTGCGGCGACGGCCGGCATCACAGCCGGCGCCGGCGGGGTCCGGTTCCACGGGTTTGTCGAGGATCTAAAACAGGCGTATAGGGAGTGCGACCTTGTCATCAACCCGGTGAGATGCGGGGCCGGACTGAAAATAAAGAACGTCGAAGCCCTGGCCCATGGCCTGCCCCTGGTAACGACAACGCATGGCGCCTCCGGACTGGAGGACGCAGCCGGAAGCTGCTTTCTGCCGGCAGATGATCCACCGGCCTTTTTGTCGGCAATGGACCGGCTGATCCGGGATGCAGGCTTGCGGCAGGCATTGGGGCGAAACGCCATTGAATATGCCCGGACACATTTTTCAGCCGAAAAATGTTACGGACCACTCGCTTCGATCATTCTATAAATGTTATCCTCATGCGCCATTTCCCCTTTTTTCGCCAACCCGATTCCATGGACTGCGGCCCGACCTGTCTGCGGATGGTCGCCAGGTATTATGGCAGGGATATCTCCCTGCAGTCGCTGCGGGAAAAGTCGCAGATCGGTAAGGAGGGTACGAACCTGCTGGGTGTTACCGAGGCCGCCGAGAGCATCGGGTTCCGGACCCGGGCGGTGAAGTTATCCTATTCCACCCTAACCCGGGAGGCGCTGCTGCCTTGTATCCTGTATTGGAACCAGGTGCATTTTGTCGTGCTCTACCGAACGGGCCGGCGTCGGGTTCGGATAGCCGACCCCGGTATCGGCACGATGCCGCTGTCGAAGGAAGAATTCCTACAAGGCTGGATCTGCGACGCCCCCGGGGACGGCGAGGGCGAAGGAGTCGCGCTGCTGCTGGAGCCAACACCGGCCTTTTATTCGGCCGGCCCGGTGACCGGGAGCCGGACCATGCGATCGGCCTTTCGTTACCTCTTTCCCTATAAGCGGCTGTTGTTCCAGTTGCTCGCCGGGCTCCTCGCCGGCAGCCTCCTGCAGCTGATGCTACCCTTTCTCACGCAAAGCGTCGTGGACGTCGGTATCCATACCTCCGATCTCCATTTTATCACCATCGTCCTGCTGGCCCAGCTGGCCCTGTTCGCGGGAAAGCTAGGTACCGACGTGCTTCGAAGCTGGATCCTGCTGCATATCAGCACCCGAATAAATATAACGGTCATGGCGGAATTCCTGTTGAAGCTGATGGCGCTGCCCGTGTCGTTCTTCGACAGCAAACGAACGGGAGACATCCTGCAGCGGATGAATGATCGCCAGCGGATCGAAACCTTCCTCACCGGCTCCTCCGTGAATCTCCTCTTTTCCCTTGCCAACCTGCTGATCTTTTCCGTCGTGCTCGCCTTTTTCAACATCCGGATCTTTGCCGTCTTCGCTGTCTCGTCGGCGTGTTATGCAGCCTGGGCGGCGGCCTTCCTGCGTTACCGGCGGGCATTGGATCACAAACATTTTGACGTCGCCTCGAAAGAGCAGAGCGCGCTCATTCAACTGGTGCAGGGGATGCAGGAGATAAGGCTGCATAACATGGAGAAGCCGGTCCGGCGGCAATGGGAGAAATTACAGGCAATACTTTTCAGGCTTAGCCAGAAGGGACTTGCCATCCGGAACTGGCAGCAGTCGGGCGCCTCGTTTATCAACGAGGGAAAGAATATCCTGATCACTTTTCTCGCCGCCAGGGCGGTCATCGAAGGTCATATGACGCTGGGGATGATGCTGGCCGTGGCCTATATCGTGGGGCAGCTGAACGGCCCGATCGAACAGATGATCGGCTTTGTGCAGAACTGGCAGGATGCGAAGATCAGCATGGAACGGTTGAATGAGATCCACCATCTCGAAGACGAAGAACCGGACGACGCTTCGTATCTGCAGCAACTGCCGCCGGCGGTCACCCGTCAGCTGGCAGGCGGAAAGGGGCCGGGCATCGGGTTCTCCAGCGTGTCCTTTACCTATCCCGGCGCGGGCAATGAGCCCGTTTTACGGGACATCGACGTGTCGATACCGCGGGGTAAGACGACGGCCATTGTGGGGGTCAGCGGGAGCGGAAAGACGACGTTGCTGAAATTGCTGCTCAAATTCTATGAGCCGCAACAGGGCCGCATCGTTTTGGACGATACGCCTCTTGCCCGTCTCAGCCATAAACTATGGCGGAGCCATTGCGGCGTGGTAATGCAGGAGAGCTATATTTTTTCCGATACCATCGAGCGGAATATTGCGGTGGGCGTGGAGAGCGTCGACAAGGAACGGTTGCGCCATGCAGTGGGGGTGGCGAAGATGGACGAGCTGATCGCATCGCTGCCCCTGGGGTTCAATACGAAGATCGGCGCCGAGGGAACCGGCATCAGCATGGGTCAGAAACAACGCATCCTGATCGCCCGGGCGGTTTACCGGGACCCGGCTTTTATCTTTTTTGACGAAGCGACGAACAGCCTGGATGCCATCAATGAAAAAGCCATCCTGCACAACCTCGAGTCGTTCTTTACCGGCAAGACCGTAGTCGTCGTGGCTCACCGGCTGAGCACGGTGAAGAACGCGGACCAGATCGTGGTGCTGGACCAGGGGAGAGTTGCGGAGAAAGGAACGCATCGGGAACTGGTGGAGGCAAGAGGGGTGTATTATGCATTGGTGAGAAACCAGCTGGAGCTGGGGGATTGAAAATAATACTTTTGACGATGAATAAACGAATTGTTTTGAGCGAAGAAATTCATGAACTGACCGGCAACCGGCCGCCTTGGGTAATCCGCAACGGGAGTCTTTCTTTTCTCCTCCTGCTCCTGGCCGTCGCGGCGGCCAGTTGGTGTGTTCGTGTACCCGCGGTGGTTCACGGATCGTTATCGGTGAGCATAAGGGATGATCAGCCATACGGGCAGATGAGGATTGCGGGAGGATGCCCCCTCCTGCCGGGCCAGCAGGTGATGATCCATACAGCGGGCACGGGAGTACTGATGGGGAGTGTGGAGTTAGTTTCCCGCATTCCTTCTTCTTCCACCTCGTCTTCGGAGGATAGCTGCCTGATACATCTCCGGCTGAAACGCGGATCGACGTTACGCGGTGCAAAGGATCGGCTTTCCGACGCCGAACTAACTGTCCATCAGCGGCTCTTCGACCGGTGGTGGGGCGTGGCACGGCTTTGGTATCGGTAGGTATTATTCACCTTTAAAACGAACAAGCTATGTTACGCTGGACAGTTATCTTTCTGATCGTTGCGATCATTGCGGGGATCTTTGGATTCTTCGGGATCGCGGCAGGGGCGGCGGCCATCGCCAAGACGTTGTTCTTTATCTTTATCGTACTCTTTATCATATCCCTCCTATTCGGAAGAAGGAGCAGCGTGTAGAGTAGCGCCGCCGGCCTAGTCGACGATGCTTAGAGAATAGTTGTCGGCAGAGCCGGCGGCGCCATACGAAAACCCATGGCTGGCCCAGTCCCCAAGCCGGGAACGCATCTGTTGATAGATGTTCTGCGGCTGGCGCACGCCGTTGACGGAGATATCGGTGTCGGTGAGGACAAGCGACCGGAGGTTGCCGGAGTTGCCGATGACATGTTCCTCGACAAGGACCTGGATGCCCTTCTTCAACATCGCGCGGTCTTCGGCGGATTGCTCCCGCTGCGCCTCTTCGCTCCGTTGATAGTCTTCGTCGCAGCTTCGGCAGTCGCTATCGCTTGTTTCCCGGTAGACGGCATCGGACTCATATTTCTCCTGCGCCCGCTCACGCTGCTGCTGCTCGTGCTCGCGTTGTTGCCGCTCCCGGTCGCGTTGCCGCTCGAAATCGCGTTGCTCCCGGTCGCGCTGCTGTCGCTCCCGGTCGCGCTGCTGACGCTCCTGTTCACGCGCGGTCTCGTGTTCGTCGCGTTCGGCCTGCCGCCGTTCACGTTCCATCTGCCGCATCTCCCGGTCCTCGTCATCATCCTTGATGGATGATTTTATCCTCGCGATCACATCACTGTATTTCGCCAGCTCGTCACCGGCGACAGGCCTGGAGTCGACATAGACCTCGGAGGGCTTGTTGTAAACATTGACGATCTTATAGAAATGATCGCCGATATGGGCGGCAAGGATATCCTTTCCCATGGCCGGGAAAAAGATATGGTAGCTGTCCCGGATGCTGTCGGCGGCGTTGTTCTGGCCTTTGACGAGGGTGGCTGACGCGGCAAGAAGGAATGCCAGGGCAAGTTTCGGGCTCATAGTTTTTGGTTGTTTGTCCATAATAGGATACTCGTCAAAAGGCCAAAGGTTACAGCAAACCGCCATTTTATTTTTTGGACAATCGTTTGCGTTGCCCGGACCGGCAAAAAGGGGTATTTTGTAGGATGACTGCAACCACCAGGAACCAAAACGCCATCTACATCATTGGGGGCCTTTTCTTCGTATTCGGTTTCATTACCTGGCTGAACTCGACTTTGATCCCGTACCTAAAGCTCGCGTGCCAGCTAAAGAATGACGTCGAAGCCTTTTTTGTCACCTCCGCCTTTTACATGTCCTATTTTGTATTGGCGTTGCCGGCCTCTTTTATCCTGAAAATCACGGGATTCAAGCGAGGAATGGCCTGGGGACTGGCAGTCCTGGGCATCGGAGCCCTGCTCTTCATCCCGGCAGCGAACACCCGGAGCTTTCCGCTTTTTCTCTTCGCCCTTTTCGTACAGGGCGGCGGGCTATCGCTCTTACAAACAGCCTCCAACCCCTACGTAAGTATCCTCGGCCCGATGGAGAGCGGCGCTAAACGCATCAGCATCATGGGTATTTGCAATAAGGGCGGCGGTATCCTGAGCCCCCTGATCCTGTCATCACTGCTTTTGCAGGGAACCGACGCCATACGCAACCACGTGAATACCACTACCGACGCGGCAACCCGGGAGCAGTTGCTCAGTGAGCTCGCGAGCCGGGTGATCGTCCCGTATGCCGTCATCGGCATTTCGCTTTTTCTCCTGGCTTTTGTGCTGATGCGATTGGGGTTGCCGGAGATCGAGCAGGAGCAGCCGGCCGCAGGGGGGACCGTTGAAGCGGTGGAGATGCGAACGAGCATCTTTGACTATCCGCACTTGTGGTTAGGGGTGATATGCCTCTTTCTTTATGTCGGCGTCGAAGTATTGGCAGGCGACGCCATCGCCATCTATGGCCAGTCAGAGGGCATGACGATCGCCGCGACGAAGTATTTTTCCAGCTATACCCTCAGCGCGATGCTTGTCGGCTACGTAGTTGGTATTTTTTGCATTCCAAAGGTATTCAGCCAGGAGATGGGTCTGCGCCTCTCGGCGATGCTGGGACTCGTAGTGACGGTGCTTGCCTATTTCACCACGGGATATACGGCCATCGCGTTTGTCGCATTGATGGGGCTTGCCAATGCGCTGGTATGGCCCGCCATCTGGCCGCTGGCGATCGACGGACTCGGACGCCATATCAAAACGGGAGCAGCCTTGCTGATCATGGGTATCGCAGGCGCATCCGTCATCCCGCCGGTATACGGGGCGTTGAAGGGTAACCCCGCCATTGGGAATAAGCTGGCCTTCCTGATCTGCACGTTCCCCTGCTATCTTTATATCCTCTATTATGCTGTCTGGGGACACAAGCGGCAAAAGCGGCAGGTGAGTGTGGCAGTGGCATAGGGGTTGACGCTGGCGCTGGCGCCGGTTCGCGGTCCTGCCGGTGGCTAAGGGTTGGAGCCGGTGTGGAAATGGACGGAGGCGCTGCAGTTGCACCCATCGCCGACCGATAGGCCCTGGTGGGCCCAGCGGCCGAATTTTTCCTTTAATTCTTTATGGATCGCCTCGTCGGCTTTCTTGCCATTAATCATCAGCTCATCATCAGTAAGCAAGAGGGACTTTAGGCCGGCCGCATCGGGGATGAGTTTTTTCTCTACGAGAAAAGCCGTGAGGCGGCGGAAGTTCTCGCGGTCTTCGGCGGCTTGGCGGCGATCTGCTTCGGCTTGTTCGCGGTCGCGGGCTGCCTGTTCCCGGTCGCGGACCGCTTGCTCCTGGTCATGAACCGCCTGCTCCCGGTCACGCGCCGCCTGTCGCCGTTCGACTTCGGCCTGGGCCCGATCCCGGTCGGCGTGGGCCCGGTCCCGATCGGCCTGCTGACGATCGAGCTCTCCCTGGGCACGGTCACGTTCCGCCTGGGCCTCGTCGATCTCGACCTGTTTCAGGATGCGGCTGACCACGGAAGCATATTTTGAGCGATCGGCGGAATCGATCTTTTTGTTGTCGACGCACAGCCCCGTTATCACGCCCCCCATCCGGGTGATCGTGTAGATATGTCCCTTCCAATCGGTGTTCAGGATCTCCTGGCCCTTGCCGTCGAAGATATGGTAGTTCGAGCTGTTGTCAGGCAGCTGGCCGCTCGACTGGGCCTTCGCACCGGCAAGGGCGAGCAGGATGGCCGCCCCGGTGAGCAGGGCGTTGATCTTACTGTTCATGGCGTCTGTTTACACGTGAATACTCCGGCGCCGGAAAAAGGTTACCGGTATTTTGGACCTTTTTTATCTTTGATCCCTTATGACCGCCCAAGACCGCATCGCCGCCTATGCGAAGAAATTCGTTCCGCTTTCAGAAAAGGAGGCAATGGACTTTATGGCGCCCTTCCAGGAAGTGAAGGTCAGGAAACGGCAATTCATCGTCCAACCGGGTTTCGTGGCCAGGCACCGCTGGTGGGTCATCCAGGGAGCGTTGCGGGGGTATGTGGTCGGCGATGCAGGAGAAGACTATACCATCCAGCTGGCGATCGAGGAATGGTGGATCTCCGACTACAACAGCTATATCTTCCAGCAGCCGGCGAGCATGTTCGTCGTCGCGCTGGAAGACTGCGTGCTGCTGCAGATAAGCCACGAGGACGAGAAAGAACTAAAGGCGGCCAATCATAAATTCGAGACTTTTTTCCGCATCCTCGGCGAACGATCCACCGCCTCGATGCAGCGCCGCATCATCATGAACCTCACCCATACCGCGGAGGAACGCTATCACTACTTCCTCGAAAATTACCCGCTCATGGCCGATCGCCTCCCTCAATACGTGATCGCCTCTTTCCTGGGAATGACCACGGAATTCCTCTCCAAGATCCGCAACCGCAAGGTGAAGCCAAAAAAATAAGACCATCACTTCCCAGTGATGGTCTTGACCCTTTTAATCCAAATTAGAAGAACCGTGTAACTGTACGTGCTTATGAAGAATGAAACCCTGAATTAGCTGCTCGTTATAATTAGTACTAGCCGGGTGTCGTTTTGTAACTACATTTTTGAAACTTTTCTTACCCATTGATAATCAGGTGTAACCAGGCTGTTCAAGGTCAGGTCTAAGGGAGAAACATCCAGCTGGCGCGCAAGCGGGTGATCCCCGGCTGGACGGCAGCACTGATCGGCCTCGGCGCACTGGCCTTTCCCATCAGTCGCATCCCCAGTCGCATCCCGCGGATCGAATGGGTAGCACATACTGCAGACCTGTTGCTGGCGATTCCCTTCTGTTATCTGGGCTGCCGGGGGATGTTTTCCACCGATTTTAACCGTACTTTGAGGGTATGAAAAGAATCGTTGTTTTTTGCGGGTCCAGTTCGGGAACCGACCCGGTGTTCGCTGCGCAGGCATATGCCACCGGCAAGCTGCTGGCACGGCAGGGCATCGGGATTGTCTATGGCGGTGCGAGGGTCGGGCTGATGGGCGCGGTGGCCGACGGGGCGTTGGAAGAGGGTGGGGAGGTGATCGGCGTATTGCCCCGCTTCCTGAAGGGGAAAGAGATAGGTCATACAGGTCTGACGGACCTGATCGTCGTCGACACGATGCACGAACGCAAGACGAAAATGCATGAGCTGTCGGACGGGGTCATCACACTGCCCGGCGGCTTCGGAACGATGGAGGAAGTATTTGAGATGGTCACCTGGGGTCAGCTCGGGCTGCACAAAAAACCGGTTGGCGTACTGAACGTCGATGGCTTTTATAACCATCTCCGGGACCTTCTCGAAACCATGGTCAACAAGGGATTCCTGAAAGCAGAGAACCAGCGGATGCTGCTTTTCGCCGACACCATCGAAGAGCTGCTGGAGAAGATGCGAAACTACCAGGCGCCTGCCACGCCGAAATGGATCACCAAAGAGATCACATGAACGTCCACGTTGAGCCGGCGCGGCTTATCGCGACGCGGGAATGGTCATGCGGGGCGTGCTCAATCACCTGCTGGCATCAGTTGAGTCCAAATAAGTTCTGGATATCTTTATCCATCAACAGGAAGCGGATCAGACTATCTTCTTCTTCGGGTATTTCGGCATAGGGCTGACCGGTAAACAGCCGGAGATATTTTCCTTCCATGAGCTGGTCGAGGGCTTCATTCTTCTCCGCGACGACCGAGCCGATGGTCTCGCGGGCTTCGCGGGTAAATCGGACCGTCTCCGCATCGACCTTTCCTTCTTTTATAAACCCTTTTGTTTTCTTGTGACAGCGGCAGGGATTGGCCGGATCGATCAGTCCGCACTTATCATCCATGAATTGAAAGAGATCGTGTTTGGCGCGCGAGAGCTGTTTGCGGAAGTTCTCGGGCGTCATGTCGAGGAGCCGGGCCGCGATGGGGGATCGCAGGTTAAAGACCCCGCCAAGGATGAGGACGATGCGCTGTTCGCGGCTGAGGCAAAGCAGGGTGCTGGCCATGCATTTGTTACGGACGGTGATGATGTGGTCCTTGTAGGTGTCCTGTTCATCGGCCGTCATTTCTTCGTCGTTGTGGATAGTGTCGTTGAAGGCGCCGAGATCTTCGAAACTGATAGTTTCGGATTGGCGGCGCTGGGCGCTGAGGAAATGGTTCATCACGATGCGGTAGAGCCAGGTGCGGAAATTGCTTTTGGCCTCATACTGCGAGAGCTTGGTGACCATCTTGACGAGGACTTCCTGGGTGAGGTCGGCGGCATCATTGGGTTCGCGGACGAGTTTGAGGGCGATGTTGTAGATAAAGCGCTGGTGCCGCCGGACGAGCTGTCCGGCGGCTTCGCGCGAGCCACCGCAGGCCTGGGAGACGAGGGTGAGATCGTCTTGCTCGTTATAGTCCGCTGCGAAAGGATACATACTACTATATTAAGGAATTTCTGGCTTCTCCCGCGTGCAGCGGGTCAACTTCTCCCCGCGCCCATCCCACCATCGACGGCCCAGATGGCGCCGGTGATCCACGCGGCCTCGTCGGAGAGGAGGAAGGCTACGGCGGCCGCGATCTCGGCAGCCTGGCCATTGCGACCGAGCGGGTGAATAGCGCTCAGCGACTTGTACACCTCTTTTGCCTTTTCGGGCGAACCTGCCAACTCATCCAGCACGCCGGTCTCGACGACCCCGGGCGCTATCGCATTGACCCGGATCTTATCCGCCGCCAGTTCCATCGCCGCCTGTTGGGTGAGGGCCTGCAGCCCGGCCTTGGCCATCGAATAGGCAGAGGTAGGCGTGCCTTTCATGGCCGCGGTAGCCCACCAGGAGCCGATGTTGACGATCGCTCCGCCACCATTCGCTTTCATTTTCTTCGCAACGGCCTGCGTGATAAAAAAGAAGCCCCTATTGATATCGAGGAAGGCGTCATATTCCGCGGGGGTGGTGTCCAGGAAGGGCTTGGGGGCAAAGAAACCGGAGGCATTGACGAGGTAATCGATCCGTTCGACTTCACCAAGTTTTGCGATGAAGGACCTGACCGCTGGTTCACTGGTCAGGTCGACTTGCAGACCGGTGATGCCATCGCTCCAGGGCTCTTTCAGCGCCGCATCGATGCTTTGCCGGCTTTTGCTGGCGATGATGACGGTTGCGCCTTTATCCGCTAATAATTGCGCCGTGGCCTTGCCCATGCCGCTGGATCCCCCGATGATGAGGGCCGACTTTCCGTTGAAGGTATTCTTGTTCATAACGATGTGTTTCCAGTTGGACGCGGCCTTTGCGCAACTGTGACAAAAACTAAAAATTATGGCAATTTGTGACCTCCAAGGATGACAAGTTACAGGGGCGAGAAAAAAGCGAATGGCAGCAGTTTTCGCATCGGAAAGCATCATTTCAAATAAAGGACGGCAAATTGCTGATCGTCCGTAGGGCTATTATTCGCGATTGCGACAGGACTATTGCCCGATAGAAAAAGATAGTCGCCTTTTTTGGTGAAAGGTTGACGATTGACGGTCCCATTCGCGCCGGGGCCCGAGAGGCTGATCACGAGGATGGGCGCCTGCGAGCGGGGAAGCGCCTCGTGCTGGCCCGCGGGAAGTGTCAGCCGGTAAACCCGGGCGGGTTTTGCATCGAACAGCAACTTGCTGAAGGGAGGGTCAACCACCTTCCCGAAAGAGCCGGGCACATGCGGCAACTCGATGTCCATCACATGAAACTCAACGGTATCCTCATTCCAAACCCGGTGGATGCGCGGCTTATCCTGGAAACTCTCGAACCAGATATTCCCATCGGCAAAGGAAGGCTTGCCGGGTTCGACAAGCACCTGCGAGCCGGTGCGGGTATTGCTCAGCACAATGAAGACGGAGGGTGTCGAGTGTTTGTGCATCTGCGTCGTATCGTGGGGCGGAACATGGACGTCGAGAACGCGGACCCATTCGTTGGCGAGGACCTTGTGATGGCGCGGCTCTTCGCTGACCTGCACCTGGGTGCGGGCGGCGAGAGACAGGATGAGGCCGCTAAGAAGGAGCATCGGTTTGCGCATGATCGCAAGATAGGAAAAAACGGATTGCGGCCCTCGGCGGCGCCAGACGGTTACGGCAGGCGGCGGCTAATCAATTTTGAAGAACCTGCCCGCAGCATCGAAGACAAGGTCCTTGCCTTTTACCTCCACCTCATAGCGCGTCTCCCCGGCAGCATCCGTCACCCTTCCGGCTTCCGTGATCCTTGAGCCCGGGTAGTGCTCCTTCACATATTTCACAACGGCAGGAGGAAGCGTACCGGCAGGAATAGCAACCACCTGTTGAACAAATCGGCCATCCGGAGTGAAGAGAACGGAATTATCCTCTTTTGAGCGGCCGCCCCAGTTTGCTTCATAGTTGCCTTTTTCCTTCTCCCAGGTGACGCCGGCGGCAGCCGGATACTTATTCGCCAGAGCGGCCCTCACAGCCGCGGGGACGGCGGCGACGCTTAGTGTTTGGGCGCTGCTGTGCATCGCGAAGAGAAAGAAGGCCAGAAGGCCCGGCAGGAATTTTATTGTCATGGCTGGAATGTTTTTCAGCCTCCAAAATAGATCCTAATGCTGTAGAGAATTGGGGGAAAATGGCGTGGCACCGCAATTGCAGTGTATCTTATAGGCTTTTAATAGGATATTGGATTTTAGCAACGGCCTGGATGTCTATCCGGGCTTTTTTTATGCAAGGATGGGAAATCCCGCAACACGGCGCCGCAAAGCCGCCCGCATAAGGGTATGTGCTTAAGTGCCGGTAAGGTAATCGATCAAGGCGGAAAATGGAAAGGCCCGCGCCTATGCGATACCGGGAACAGATCGCATCTTTGTAGCACAGAGCAACATTCTGTTATGGTCTTGCTCCTTTTCCCGAGCCTGTGCGCATTTACCCTGAATGAATTAACCTGCCAAACCCGGCGGGTTTTATTGTGAGAATCCCGGCGGTTTCTTGTGCCCAACCCCGCAGGCTTTCACTATCTTTCGCCGAAATTCGCCGTTTGTCAAGGTTCCCTATACTCATCTGTCTCGGCTTCCTCACCGGCCTCTGCCTTCGGGCGACGGCTCAGGAATACAGCTACGTGAATTATACGGTCAACGATGGACTCGCCGGATCGACCGTATATGGGATGGTCCGCGACAAGGACGGCTTTCTCTGGTTCGGCACGGAGACGGGTCTAAGCCGCTATGACGGATCGCATTTCAACAATTTCTATATCAGCGACGGCCTGCCGGACAACGAGATCATCAAGCTATTCGTCGACTCCCATAACCGGGTGTGGATCGTGCCGTTCAAGAACAGTCTCTGCTATTATCAAAACGGTAAGATCCATAACCAGCAGAACGACTCCTTGCTGAGCCGGCTGACGATACACGGCGAGGTGTTCTCGGTGACCGAAGATGTCCATGGGGACCTCATCATCGCCGAGATGCGGGGGATAGATATCGTCAGCCCGGAGGGTAAGATCACTACCATCGATCACTACCAGGGCAGGCAGTTTAGGTTGGTACAGGTAGGCCTCAATGAAAAAGGGGAAGGCCAGTTCATCCTCAATTTCGATCTGGGAACGCCGGTCGTAACGGTAGAACATGACGCCCTCGTAAAAACGGGCAGCATGAAAGGAGAAGGCGAAAATAACTATACCTCGACCTACCTCGGGCCCGAACTGATGATCTATGAGGACCGGGACAGCCTTACCTTCCTCTACAAAGGCGAGAACCGGGCCCTCAAAATGCCGGCCCCCAAAGGTTTCCTCCATATCTCCCGCATCGATGACAGCAGCCTGACATTAAATGCCTATACCTCCACCTATCTCTATAACATCCGCCAACGGAAGCTCGTCGACAGTTTTCTACCGGGCCAAATGACCAGCGGCGTGCTGGAAGACCCCGAAGGCGGTCTCTGGTTCAGTACCCTCGGCGGCGGCATCCACCGGCTTATCACCCGCGATGTAACCCGCTATTCCCTCCGCGAAGGCAGCACGGTATTCCCCGTATTCTCCATCCTGCGCGCGGGCAATACGCTGTACGCGGGTTCCGACCGGTTCTATCTCTGGAGCCGGCGCGATGGGGAGAAGGCGTTTTCTTCCCGGAAGATCGACGACCGCTTCAGCCGGGGAAGGATCACCACGATCCAGGCCCTGAACGATAACGAGATCATCGCCGGAACCGACGCGGGGATATTCGCCATCAGCGCGCCGACCGGACAAAGCCGGCTGCTTTGGCATCGTGGATCGGTAAAGGGATTTCAATTGATCGGGGATACGACGGTGCTGGAGTTCTCCGGGACCGATGTCCACCGGATGCGGCTAAAGACCGGCGACCTGCAGGGTCCTCCTGTCTGGACAAGCCGGTCGACCTGCGGCTGCCTGTTGGGCGACCGTTGTTATATCGGAACGTTGACCGGATTGTATGCGATCTCCCCGGACAAACCCTCCAACCCTGAAGCGCTGCTGAACGATCGGATCTCCGCCGTCGCCGCCGCAGCCGACGGAAGCCTCTGGGCCGGCACCTTCGGGGAAGGCGTGGTATTGTTGAAACACGGTAGAACAGTGCGGCGATGGACCGTGGAGGACGGATTGACGAGCAATATCTGCAAATGTCTTTTTGTTTACGGAACCTCGCTCTGGATCGGAACCGACAAAGGCCTGAATAAACTCGCGCCGGCCGACACCGGCTACACGCTCACGCCCTTCACCACCGTGCAGGGTCTTGGCTCGGCGACCATCAACGCCGTCTACGTGAACGGCGGTAAGGTGTATGCCGGTACACCGGACGGCATGACGGTGTTCCCGGAAGACAGGGTATTCCGGCCCAGCGAGTGCAAGCTGCGGATAACGGGACTGCGCATCTCGGGCAACGCCTGGCCGCTGGACACGACGCATTTCAAACTTCCCTATAATGACAACGACCTGCAGGTGGAATATGCCGGCATCAGCTACCAGGGCGGCAGCGCGATCCGCTACCGCTACCGCCTGCTGGGCATCGACGACCGCTGGGGAACCACGGACCAGACCTTTCTCCACTACCCCAGCCTGCCGCCCGGCGAATATGAACTGCAGATCCTCGCAGTGAATCCCACCGGCGCCATCGCCAGCACCCTGCAATTGCCTTTTTCCATCGACCAGCCCTGGTGGGAATGGATCTGGGTGCGCATGCTCTTTGCCCTTACCATCGCCGGAGCCATCTGGCTGCTCTTCCAACGCCGCATAAAGGCCATCCAGCGCAAAGAAGCGGAGAAGACCTGGACCGTCGCCCGGATGGCCGAGCTGGAACAAATGGCCCTGCGGAGCCGGATGAACCCGCATTTTATCTTCAACAGCCTCAATTCCATCCAGCTTTTCGTCCTGGAGAAGGATATCCGGGGAGCCAACGAGTATATCACGCACTTCTCCCGCCTGATCCGCCAGACGCTGGATATCTCCGCGCGCGCAGAGATTTCCGTACAGGACGAAGTGAATTATCTTTCCACCTATCTCGAACTGGAGAAGCAAAGATTTGAAGAGGCCTTCGACTATGATATCTTTGTCGACAGCGGCATCGACCGCCAGTCACAAATGGTTCCGTCGATGATCCTGCAACCCTATGTCGAGAATGCGATCCTCCATGGCATCGCACATCGGGAAGACCGGCAGGGTCTTATCCGGGTGAGCATCCGGTCCGACGGGAAGTACCTGGTCTGTACGGTAGAGGATAACGGCGTAGGCCGGGAACGGGCCGCACAGTTAAAGCGCAGCGAGCCGAATCCTTACCCGTCGAGGGGTATGGAAATGACGGCCCGGCGCATCGATATCCTTAACCGGACGATGAAAGAGCCGATCGCTGCGGTGATCGAAGACATTACCGAGGAGAACGGCCGCGGCGAAGGCACCCGGGTGATCGTCCGCTTCCCGTTATAGAAAACTTGTTATACTATGATAAATTATGCCCTTATCGATGACGAACCCAAAAATGTCAAGATCCTCAAGGCCATGCTGGATGAGTTCTGTCCCGACCTCGAATATGTGGGAGCGGCTTCCGGCATCACCGACGGTGAGGTGCTGATCCGGAGGGAGGAACCTGAACTGCTATTCCTGGACATCCAGCTGTCCAATGAGAATGGATTCGACCTCCTGGACCGGCTGATGCCGGTTTCCTTCCAGGTCATCTTTGTCACTGCATATAACGAATATGCGGTAAAGGCATTCCGCTACTCGGCGCTGGATTACCTCCTCAAGCCGGTCAATATCGACGAACTGACAGCTGCCGTCGCAAAGGCAAACGAACACCGGCGGCTGCGCAATCTCAACCGGCAATTGCAAAATCTCATCTTCAACCTGCGAAGTCCCGAGGCGACTTCCCATAAGCTCGCGATCCCCAACGCGGACAGCCTGAGCTTTATTTCGGTAAGCGACATCATCCGGTGCGAAGCGAACGGCGGCTATACCCATTTCTATATGACCAATGGGGAAAAAATGCTCTCCACGAAGACGATTGGGGAATACGAGGATCTGCTGCCCCCAGATACGTTTCTACGCATCCACAGCAAACATATCATCAATATCCAACACATAAAGAAATATCATAAAGGAAGGGGCGGATTTGTGGAAATGGAGGGAATGTATACCATCGAGGTATCAGCGCGGCGGAAAGCGGAATTCCTCAGCCGCTTCGGATTCTGACAAATGCCGGGTTTACAGACAAATAAGACCATCCTTACCCTGTAAGAGATGGTCTTGACCCTTAAAACAACCTGTCGCAAGCGTTAAAATTTCTTTTTTAGACCCCTATAGTACGTTCAACCGGATATTCGTAGTAATACGACTAAAATAAGCGCTTTTTTTCAATGGTGGTTTGCGCCAACTTTTCGAACGCATATAATTAATTGATAATCAATTGGGGTCCATCCTTCCCTTTTTCCGGTTCGTGTAATTGGCGCATTGATTTGTCCGCTGCGCAATAGTTTCGGTGTAGAAGGCCATAATTGTTAAAATATCGGCCCCCGCCGATTGGGGCATCCCGGTTTGGCATATTAGTAGATTACAATACTATCATGGAAGGCAATGTAGCATATACTGTCTTTTTCACCTACGATGTTCAGGATCACGGCCTGCAGTTCCCCTTGAAGGCGGAAGTGAAGCCTACGGGGGCGGGGATCTATACGGTCACCGACATCCGGCCGGAATCCCAGGAGGAAGGCTCGTTGCTGCCGCCAATCCGCATAAAGAAAGAGAACGGGGAATGGATTTTCGTCGACAACGGACAGCCCAGCAATCTAAGCTCGACCATTGGCCGGGCAATCGAAGCGGTGACAAGTTTGGCATAGGTTTCGCCGCTTTTTTTTCCGGAGAGAAATTCCCACATGGCCCATCTCAAGAAAATAATGATCGTAGACGACGATGCCGACCACCTTTTAGCCGTAAATCTTATCTTCCAAAGGAAAGGATATGAAGTCCGGCCCCTGCTGGGCTGTGAAAGCCTGGAGATGCTCCGCGAAGAGGTGAGGCGTTTCCGCCCCGATCTGATCTTTATGGATCATGATATGCCGGTGGTGTGTGGGAGCGATGCAGTGAAGATGTTGAAATCACACCCCGTATACCGCCGGATCCCGATAGTCTATTTTTCGGCGCATGACCGGATCGAGGCGCTGGCCCGGGCGGCGGGGGCCGATACCTGGCTGAAGAAGCCTTATGTCCTGAACCGGCTGATGGAGGTGACCGAACAGTTTCTCTGAAAGTGACGGATAACGTATTTTTACGGTCCTTTTTTCCATACGCTAAAATTACTATGAAGATACTGGTCATCGAGGATGAGGTCAAGCTGGGGCAGTTCCTGGGAGACGGGCTGGCGGAAGCCGGTCATGTGTGCGATCATTTCACGGATGGCGCCAAAGGGCTGGAGGCGACGGTAGGGGCCGGCTACGAATTGATCATCCTCGACCTGATGCTGCCCAATATGAACGGATTCGAGATCCTCAGCAACCTGCGGAAGGCCCGCAATCCTACCCCGGTGCTGGTGGTCAGTGCGCTAAGCGATCCCGAACAGGTGATCCAGGCGCTGGACCTGGGGGCGATGGATTATATGCGGAAGCCATTCGACTTCGACGAGATGCTGGCCCGCATCCGGACGATACAACGGCGAAGCATCGGCCCTGCCGGATACCGGCTATCCGTAGGAGACCTGGAACTCAACCTGCTGACCCGGGAAGTGATGCGGGCAGGTGTTCGGGTCAACCTCAGCAACCGGGAGTTCTCGCTGCTGGAGTTCCTGCTGACCCACGCCAACCAGGTCGTGACCAAAACGCAGATACTGGATAAGATCTGGGATATCAATTTCGATCCGGGGAGCAATATCGTGGAAGTCCATATGTACCAGCTGCGCAGGAAAATCGACAAAGACACGATGGAACCCCTGATCCAAACGGTGATCGGGCGGGGATATATCCTGAAAGGTGAGGTCGTCAAAAGCTAGGCGTAACTTTCCATGGGAATCAAATTAAAGATCACATTGGCCTTTAGCGTGGTGTTCATCCTGCTGAGTGTCGCGGTGAATTTTATGTTGTACGGGCGCATTCAGGAGACGGCGATCGCAACCGGTATTATCAGTGCCGTAATCTCGGCCATCATCTCGTATATCCTTACCGGAATCCTTATGCGACCGCTGCAGCGCCGCATCGACGAGTCGTTGCAACAACAGCAGAACTTCTTCGGCAGCGCGTCGCATGAGTTGAAGACGCCGCTGGCGATCCTTCGGACGGAACTCGAGGTAGGCCTGCGAAAGCCCGGATTGGAAGAAGGCGTCCGGCAGCTGCTGAGCAACCAGCTGGAAGAGATCAGCCGCCTGCAGGAGGTGGTCAACGAATTCCTGGTCGTGAGCCAGCTGCGGGTCGGCTCTCCTTCGCTGTACCGGCGGCCCTTCGATCTGTCGGTGTTGGTGGTGAAGGTGTATAACCAACTGCTGCCCTTGCTACGGCAGAAGAACCTGGAACCGGTCATCCGGTTCGACGAGGAGGCGGCCGACTTTATCGTGACGGCGGATGAGGACAAGATCCGGATCGTGCTGCTGAATCTTTTGGAGAATGCCGCCAAATATGGGGTGCGCGACACGGCCATCACCTGCAAGGTGGAGCGGTCGGCAACGGCCGGCGGGTTGACGGTGGAGTTTACGAATGTCACCGGGAGCGAAACGGTGAATACCGAGAATTTGCAGGTGGCCTTTTACCGCAGCGACCTCATCCAAAAAGGGGCCGGCCTGGGTCTCTGGCTGTGCAATGAGATCATCCGGCTGCATGCGGGGCGAATCGAGGTGAGCAGCGGGAACCATCGCTTTAGCGTGAAGATAAGCCTGGGGTTGGCGGACGAGGAGTCTGAGAGGGCGCTTTCGGCCTAAGAGGCCTCTTCGCCGGCCGCTCCGCAGATCGCTCCGCCGCGGGCGCCCTAGGCAAGATACTTATCGATGGCGGCAAGCAGGGTATCCACGTTGAAGGGTTTTGGCAGAAACCCGTCGGCGCCGGCCTCCCTGGCGTACTGTTGGGCCTTTTCCACTCCCGAGAAATAGATCACCTTGATATCTTTTGTAGACTCGTTGTCTTTCAACATCCTGGTCGCCTGGATGCCATCCCGCCGGGGCATGCGATGATCCATGAAGATCAGGTCGGGTTGGAAGTCCTTTACCACCTCCAGCAGCACATCGGTATTCCAGAGTACCAATACATTAAATCCCCTGTTCGTCAATATCAGCTTACAAATCGAAAGGTGGTCCAGGTCATCATCGATCATTAAAATTTTCCGGGGATCGGACATGCCGTTTTTTAGGCGTAAATTTATGCGCTACGCCCCCTTTCCCGACCCTCCGGCATCTATATGAAGAAAAATTAATTTCGACAGCGGCGACGGCGCTGCCATCCTCCGCAAATTGTTGTTATTGAAACGAATACCTCGTGATCTTACCCTGTGCGGAGCTGCTTGTGTAGAAATTGGCCGTTAACCACGTAAAAATGCCTGGAATGCTGAGAAATTATCTAAAAGTCGCCCTTCGGAACCTGTGGAAGAGCAAGGGCTATTCGGCAATCAATATCATCGGTTTGGCGGCCGGTCTGGGGGTGTGCCTGCTGATCGTCCTGTATGTCATCGATGAAGCCAGCTACGACCGCTGGAACCCCAAGGCGGACAGGGTCTACCGGCTCGATGCGGATATTTATTTCAACAATACCCGGTTCTCCGCCGTGACGACCCCGCGACCACTGGCATATACCCTTGCCAAAGAATACCCGCAGGTAGAACAGATGGTGCGAACGAACTACCAGCCGGATGTGATGGTGAAAAAAGGGGCCGGCTTCATCCAGGATCACCGCCTTGTCTTTGCCGACTCCACTTTCTTCCAGCTGTTCCCCGTACCGATGATCGCCGGGGACGCGATGACCGCGTTGAATGAGCCCAACAGCATCGTGCTCGACGCATCCGCTGCCCGGCGCTATTTCGGCGGCACAAATATCGTTGGAAAAACGCTCGAGCTCGAGAACCACATGGTCTGTAAAGTGACTGGGGTAATGAAGGACATGCCCGCGCTTTCGCATTTTCATTTCAGCTTTATCCGGCCGCTGCGGGATTTTTACAACCACGGGGATGAGAACGACTGGCTGAGCAATAACTATACGAGCTATATCCTTTTACGGCCGGGGGTGACCCGGGCCTTTATGCAGAGCCGGATCGATGCAACGGTGCACACCTACCTTGGCCGGCAGCTACAGGAAATGCTGCATACCTCCACCGAGGAGATGCGGCGGAGCGGGAACTACTTCAAGTATGAGATGATGCCGGTCACCGATATCCACCTGCATTCCAACAAGTCCTATGAGTTCGAGGCAAACGGCAGCATCACCTTCGTCTACACGTTTTCGGCGGTGGCCCTTTTGATATTGCTGATCGCGTGCGTGAATTTTATGAACCTGAGTACTGCCCGGAGCGCCAACCGGGCCAGGGAGGTGGGCATCCGCAAGGTCGCCGGAAGCACGAAGGGACACCTGGTCGCACAGTTTCTCACCGAGTCGGTCGTTCTCTGTTTTATCTCGCTGGCGCTGGCCCTGGGGATTGCACTGCTATTGTTGCCGATGTTCAATATCCTTTCAGGCAAGGATTTGCATGCGGCGGGTCTGTTCTCGATGCGGCTGCTGCCGGTGCTGGTGCTGCTGGCGTTGCTGGTAGGCGTGATCGCGGGAAGCTACCCCGCATTCTACCTTTCCTCCTTCCAACCGATCCAGGTGCTGAAGGGTAAGATAGCCTCCGGATTTGCACGCAGCGGGCTGCGAAGCATCCTGGTGGTATTCCAGTTCTTCATCTCGATCAGCCTGATCATCGCCACGCTGGTCATCTACCGGCAGCTGCAATACATCCGCAGCCGCGACCTGGGATTCAACCGCGAGCAAGTGCTGGTGATCCACGGCGCCTATGAGGCGGGAGACGCCATCAAGAGCTTCCGGCAGGACCTTTTAAAGCTGTCGGGAGTGGAGAATGCGACCCTCTCCGGCGACCTGCCTACTGCCGGGGGTTACTCCCAGAATGGCTGGTTCCGCGATCCCTCCATGGACGCCAAGCGGGTAACGGTGATGACTACGCTTTTTGTCGACGAGAACTATATCCCTACCCTTGCAATGCAGATGGTGAAAGGGCGCAACTTTTCACCGCAGCAGTTCCCGACCGATTCGTCGGCGATCATCCTGAATGAGGCGGCGGCGCAGATGCTGGGACTCTATTCTACCGGAGGGCCGTCGATCGGCGCGTCTGCCGCCGGTGGATCTTCGACCGAGGGGCTGAGACTGTACCGGCCGGGCCGGAATATGGAGCCCGTGATGCTGCATGTCATCGGGATCGTGAAGGATTTCAACTATAGCACGATGCACCAGAAGGTGGGTCCGCTGGTGATGCAGCTGGCCGACAACCGGGGAAGCCTGGCCGTCCGGTTGCGGCCCGGTACCGCGGCGCAGATGGAGCGGCAGATCGAAGCGAAGTGGAAGACGATGGCCAATGGACTGCCGTTCAGCTATACTTTTATGGACAACGATTTCAACAACCTCTATCATGCCGAGCAGCAGACAGGGCAGGTGTTCATCACCTTTGCCGTGTTTGCGATCCTGATCGCCTGTCTCGGGCTATTCGGACTGGTGACCTTTGCAGCCGAACAACGTCGCAAAGAGATCGGCATCCGCAAGGTGCTCGGCGCGAACATCGGCGGCATCGTCGCAATGCTGAACCGCGATTTCACGATATTGGTGGGCATCGCCGCACTGGCGGCTTTCCCGGTGGCATGGTGGGCGATGAACCGGTGGTTGCAGAGCTTCGCCTACCGCGTGGGAATCCCCTGGTGGGTATTCGTAGTGGCCGGCGTGGCGGCACTGGCGATTGCACTGGTCACGGTAAGTGTGCAGACGGTGCGGGCGGCCGTGGCGAATCCCGTTCGTTCGCTGCGGAGTGAGTGATCAGGGGACGAGCACCGCCGCCCCATGTATCCTCCCCGACCGCAACGCCTCGAGCGCCTCATTGGCCCGCTCGAGCGGGAAGGTTTGAGTGGTAGTGTGGATCGGAACCCGCGGCGCAAGATCGAGGAATTCATGACCATCCTGCCGGGTCAGGTTGGCGACAGATCGAAGCATTCGTTCTTCCCATAGCAGGTCGTAGGGGAAGGAAGGGATATCGCTCATATGGATACCGCCGCAGACTACCGTGCCGCCCTTGTCGCAACTGCGGAGGGCCTGGGGAATGAGGGCGCCGACGGGGGCGAAGATGATGGCGGCGTCGAGGAGTTGGGGCGAGGGTTGCGAGCTGTCGCCGGCCCAGGTGGCGCCCAGACTGCGGGCGAAGTCCTGCGCCTCTTTGTCGCCGTCCCGGGTAAAGGCATACACCTTCTGCCCTTCATATAAAGCGACCTGGATGAGGATATGGGCGGCGGCGCCGAACCCATAGATACCCAGATGTTTTATGTTGTCGCCGGTCAGGGTATACGACCGGTAACCGATGAGGCCGGCGCAAAGGAGCGGCGCGCCGGAAGCATTGGTATATTCCGCGGGCATCGGGAAACAGTATCCTTCAAACGCCAGGGTATATTCCGCATAACCGCCATTGTGGGTATAGCCGGTGAAAAGGGCGTTTTCACACAAGTTCTCCTGTCCTTTGCGGCAAAACCTGCAACGCCCGCAGGTGTAGGCAAGCCAGGGAATGCCGACGAGGTCGCCGGGTCGCAGCGTGGTCACCTCACTGCCGGCACGGACGACCTGCCCGACTATCTCATGGCCGGGGATCAGCGGCAGCCGGGGCTCGGGAAGCTCGCCGTCGACCACATGTAGATCGGTACGGCAGACACCGCAGGCAATGATCTTGACGAGGACCTCCTGCGTCGAAGGCGTCGGAACGGGCAGCGTCTTGAGGATGAGGGGCCGATGCGGGGCCTCCAGGACCATGGCGCGCATCGTGGCGGGCAAGGGCCCGGCCTGGAGCATCGGCGCGTCCGACGCTGCGGTGGACGACGGTATCGTTGAAGTAGACATGGCAACGGCGCTTTTTATTATTGCAATCCTTTCTCTTCCCGGCAGCAAAGATCGTGCATCATCCTGTAATCCATTTTCAAAAAAAAATTTCCCGCGGAACTTGTAAAACTATAAAAATAGTTTTAGCTTTGAACTATAAATATAGTTTTACAATGGGAAAGGAAAAACCCGAAGGCGGCCGCAGGGCCCTCACCAAAGCCGAGGAGCAGGTGATGAAAGTCCTCTGGCGGCTGGAAAGCGGTCTCCTGATGGACATCGTCGAGGCCATGCCGGCGCCGCAGCCGCACAAGAACACTGTGGCGACGATACTAAAGACCCTTGTCGACAAGGGATTCGTACGCATCGAAAACATCGGGCGCATCCACCGCTATCATCCGCTGGTCTCCAGGGACGCCTACTCCCGGGATACCCTGTCATCGGTGGCCACAGGATATTTCGACGGATCGTTTACCAACGTGGTCTCCTTCCTCGTGGATGAAAAGAAGCTGTCCGTGAAGGATCTCGAACTCCTGCTTCAACAAATCAAGAAAAACAAGAAATCATCATGATCCTCTATCTATTACAGGTAGCGCTGGTCAGCGGACTGTTGACCGCCTGGTATTATCTCGCGCTGCGCAACCGGCGGCTGCATGGGTACAATCGCGCTTACCTGTTGGGGTCGCTGGCGCTGAGCCTCGTGCTACCGGCCATCCCGTTTCACTGGACGGCTCCTGTCTTTGCGGGCAAACAGGTGTTCGCCGGAACGCTCGGGCGGGTCGTGGACCTCGGCAGGGCCGCAAACAACGCATTTCCCATCGTGACGATCGCCTGCTGGACCGCCGCGGCCGCGAGCGGCGCACTGCTGGGACTCAGCGTGTGGCGGATCGTTCAGGTATACCGGCTGAAAGCGCGGGCAAAAGCGGTGAAGATGCCCGGTTATACGCTTGTCGAAACAGATGACCCGCGGACGCCCTTCTCCTTCTTCAACAACCTCTTCTGGCAACGGGATGCCGACCGCGATGATCCCGTGAACCGGCGGATCCTTCGCCACGAGATCGCGCATATCCGCGGGCGGCATAGCTGGGACGGCCTGTTCGCACAGCTGGCCTGCTGCCTTTGCTGGATGAACCCCTTTTTCTGGATCATCCGGCGCGAACTGACCGTCGTGCACGAGTTCATTGCCGATGCGGCAACGGGGATGGAAGGCGATACGGAAGGCTTCGCCCGGATGCTTCTGCAATCCCTAAACCAGGGACGGTTCCTGCAGCCGGTACAAGGTTTTTTTCAATCACCGATAAAACGAAGACTTATTATGTTACAAAACACCCGAATGAGCCGGCGCAGCACCCTGCGCAAGACGCTCGTAGCGCCGGTCCTCCTGGCGGTAGTAGTATTACTTTCCTGTAGCAAGACTCCCGGCGGTCACGCGAGCGACGCGGCAAATCCCGACGCCGCCAAGCTGGCGAAGGAGCAACTGGATTGGAAGACGCGGAAGCTGATCGGGAGCTCCGTGATGGAGGAGATGAAAAAGCGGGCCGACGCCGCAGCGGCGGCCGGGATGTCCCAGATGGAGTACAAACTGATGATGGAACGCAAGCTGCAGGAGACCGAGAAACAGATGAAGCAGCCCGGCCTGTCGCAGTGACCCGGTCGCGGCCCCACCCTAAGGCGCAATATCCGGCTGGTTCGGCTCCTTGTTCTCCTCCTTGTCCTTCTTGAATTCGAGTTTCCCGAACTTATACGTGAAGTTCAACCCGAAGGACTGGAACGGAACGCGTCGGAGACTGTTCAGCGTAAAATTGGAGCCCGTGACCTCCGTGGCCTGGTTGACATAGAAGCTGAAAGGATTGGTAGTGGTAAAGGCGATACTGGCCTTCTTATTCCAAAACTGTTTACGGGCGGCGAGATTATAGGTCGTGAAAGACGGATAACGACCCTGGACTTCGTTCCGCGCAGAGTTGAAGTTGCCAAAGAACTCGAGCACAAATGTAGAACTTAGCTGGTACGAGGCATTGAGGTTGATGCGGTAGTTGAAGCTATTGACCGCTTTGCCTCCCAGGGTCCCGGTGGTGATGTATCGGTCGAAGACCGAGACGTTGCTGCGAAGGTTCAGTTTCTTCCCCAGCGGGACCGAGCCATAGATATTGACCCCGGTATTGTTCTCCGCGCCGACGTTCATCGGTCTGCTCACGGATACATCGGTATAGACCGAATCGCCAAGGGTAAAGCTGGGATAATACTGGATAAAAGGCTGGATATCGTGAGAAGACCTCCGATAGAATAGCTCGACATTGATTGCGCTGCCCTTGTCGAAGGATTTACTGTACGAAAGATTGAAGTTGTCCGCGATCTCAGGCTGGAGGAAGGGATTGCCGCCCTGCAGATTCTTGGGGTCGCTGGCGTTGATATAGGGATTCAGCCAGCGGTAGTTAGGCCGCTGGATCCGCCTTGCGTACCCGACCTTCAATAGCTGGTCGTTCTTGAATGTATGCGACAGGAGGATCGTCGGGGCAAAGGTATTGTAACCGGGAATGACCGTATTCGGCGCCTTGGAAAATCCCGCATCGGTCTCGGTGCGTTCGTAACGCAGACCTCCTTTTATATCCAGGTAATTAAACAACGGAAAAGACAAGGAGGCATAGCCGGCATAGACGTGGCGGTTGTACGTAAGAGCGTTGGACTGGCTGCTGTCGTAGGGATAGTCGGCCTTCGCCGGGTCAAAGGTGTAAACGGGCGAGGTACTGGCTATCTGTCGCAACTGCACACGCCCGCCGGTCTCAAGCCGGACCTTGTCGCCAAAAGGCTGTACATAGTCGAGCCGGAAATTCACTTCCCGGTCATGCCCGGCGCTGCTGCCCTGCGATCCGCCAAAGGTGGAATCCCCGTTCGGCTGGCTCTGCGCCTGGCGATAGGAACTGCTGTTATGCCCCTCGCTGCCGTCGACGGAGAGATCGAGCTCCTGGTCTTCCTGGGCAAAGGTTCGTTTATACCGGAGGTTCCAGTCCACGGAGGTGCCCCGGAACTGGCTGGTCGAGCGGACGAGGCTCGGGAGATGGTACCCCGGAGTGTTGGCGCCGGGAAGGAATTTTTGTTCGTCCTGTTGAACGGAACCCTGGTTGTGATTGCCGAAATTGTCATAGCCGATATTGGCGTTGAAGGTGTTCCGTTTGTCGGGCGTCCACTCGAAACCAAGGCCCGATTCGAAGCCGTTGCGGTGAAACCGGCTGCTGCCGTCCTGCGAGAGGACATCCGTGCCCGTCGTGTCGGAAGACCGGCGAGTGGAAGAATTGCGCGTAGTGGAAGGAAGCTGGGCGTTGCCGCTGAAAAACGCGTTCATCCCGAAATTGCCATGTTTGGCGTTGAGGTTGAATGAGCCGTTCTGAAGGCGCGATCCGCCGGTGAGACTGAGGTTGCCGTTGATGCCGTTCAGCTTGTTATCCTTCAGAACGATATTGATGATGCCGCCGGTGCCTTCCGCGTCGTATTTGGCGCCGGGGCTGGTGATCACCTCGATGCTTTTGATCTGGCTGGCGGGAATGGCCTGCAGGGCATCGGCGAGGTTGTTGCCGAAGATGGTCGAAGGCCGGCCGTTGATCAGGAAGAGGATATTGCCGTTGCCCATGATATCGACGTTGCCGTCGACATCGACGGAGACCATGGGCACTTTTTTGAGGACGTCCGTGGCGACGCCGCCGAGGGAAGTGACGTCTTTCTCGACATTGTAGACCATCTTATCGATCTTGTTCTCGACGAGGCCGCGGGGAGCGGTGACGGTAACAGCCTGGAGATCGACGGCTTTCTTGCCGACTCGGATGTCACCCAGTGAGACCGGCTTCTTTTCGACAAGAATGGGCTCGATGGTATGGGGAGCATAGCCGATGATCTCGATAATGAGAGCGTAATTGCCGGGCATGAGGCCATCGAGGGAAAAGGTCCCCTTGTTATTGGTCATGACGCCACCCGCAGCCTTTGGGTCCTTGTGTTTATAGAGGGTGACGGATGCGTAGGGCAAGGGTTGATGGGATACCGAATCGACAATGCGGCCGGTGATGCGAACGCCGCCGCCGCTGTTCTCGGCGCGATCATCTTGTGCGTGGGCAACGGTAACACTGATCAGGGTTAGCAATACCGCGAAGAGTTTATTCATGGTCAAGCCACAAATTTAGCCCGGGTTTCTGAACAAAAACTGATGATCCTGCCAATTGAACCCATATTACAGGGGTTTGATCACATTTTACAGGATGAGAGGTCTTATTATTTTATAATTGGGAAAATTGTTCGTATGATAAAGAACTACTGGCGCATCGCCTGGCGCAATATTGCGCGCAATAAGGTCTATACCTTTATAAATGTCCTTGGGCTGGCCCTGGGCGTCTGCGGGTGCCTCGTGCTTTTCCTCATCACGCGGTATGAGTTTTCGTTCGACCGGGATCATCCGGATGGCGATCGCATTTATCGCATCGTGGGGGACATGCAGCGCGGCCCGAATGAAGGCGGGTTTTTGAACAGTCCCTACGACGACCTGGCCGGCTTCGAGACACAGATCCCCGGTTTTGCCGCCACCGCCGCCATATATGGCTATGATGGAAAGATCGCTATCCCACAGCCGGGTCGGCCGGCGAAGACGGTTGACAACCGCATCCCGGGTGCCTGGACGCATGCCACGGTCTTTACCACGCCGGGCTGGTTCCAGGTGTTCCGGTATGAATGGCTCGCGGGATCCCCGGCGGCACTGGACCGCCCTAATGCGGTGGTGTTGACCGAGAGCCGGGCGCGGCTTTACTTCGGCGATGGACCCGCCGCCCGCATCATCGGCAAGACGGTGATCTATGATGACTCGCTGCCCGTACAGGTGGCAGGGATCGTAAAGGACTGGAAAGGCAACACGGACCTTGGATATACCGACTTCCTTTCGGTAACCACGGCCACCCATAGCTTCTTGCGGAGCCTGATACCTGCGGCCGACTGGAGCAGCCTTCAGCCGCACCGGAGCATGGCCTTCGTAAAGCTATTACCGGGAGTGCGGCCGGAAGAAGTGAATGCGCGGTTTGCCGCCTATATCCGCCATCATGTAACATTCCGCCGGCCGGGTACGAAGCTGACCATGTACTTACAGCCCTTGACGGCAATCCATTTCACACCCGATTTCCACCGGGGGGACGACGGCGACAGCTGGCGCAAAGCCTATCTGCCGACCTTGTATGCGATGATGGCCGTCGCCGTGTTCATCCTGCTGATCGCGGCGGTGAATTTTATCAACTTGTCGACTGCCCAATCGATGAGCCGGGCAAAGGAAGTAGGCGTCCGGCGGGTGATGGGAGGACGTCGATGGAACATCCGCTGGCAGTTCGGCGTGGAGACCGTCATCGTAGTGCTGGTTTCGGTGCTGATCGCGATCTTGCTGGTGAACCCGGTGCTCGCATTGTTCAGCGACTATGTCCCGGAGGGTATTCAATTTCACGTGCTGAGCCTGCCGACGCTCGGCTTCCTGGCGGGAATGACGATGTTGACGACCGCCCTGGCTGGAGCCTACCCTGCCTGGGTTTTATCCGCCTACAACCCGATAAAAAGTCTGAAGGGAAATGCCACGGAGGCGGGAAAAGGCGGGCTACGCCGGGGACTGATCGTATTCCAGTTCGTCATCTCCCTTGTCTTTATCATCGGATCGCTGGTGATCGGCAAGCAGATGGCCTTCATGACGCATGCGGACAAAGGATTCAATACCGACAGGGTCCTCACGCTGACAGACTGGAACGACCCGGCCGCAAAGCTTCAGGTGTTCGCCAATACCCTGAAGGATATCCCCGGAGTGGAGAAGGTGCTGATGCAGGGAACGCCGCCAATGGGGTTTGCGCAAAATATGGATATATTCTCCCTTTTGCCGACAGGCAATGAATTGCTCGAGGTGAGTGCGCATATGGGCAACGAGGACTATATCCCCTTTTATGGGATGCGGCTGGTCGCGGGCCGGAACATGCTGCCCGGCGATAGCCTGCGCGAATTGGTGGTCAACGCCACGATGACGCAGCGGATGGGCTGCCGCAAGCCGGCGGATGCTGTCGGTCGGATGCTGTACACCCCCGCGCCGCCAGGTGGCGTGGGAAAAGGTTACCCGGTAGTGGGAGTCGTTGCCGATTTTCACGTGTCGAGTTTTCACGAACCGATCCCGCCGGTGGTGATCGAGAACATCGCGGACCGGAAACAAAATATCGCCATACGGCTGACTCCCGGTGAAAAGAGCCTGCCGGCCGTGAAGGCGGTGATGGACCAACTCGAGGCCCGTTGGAAACAGCAGTTTCCCGACCGGCCCTTCCGGTCGGCCTTTCTTACCGAATCCATTTCATGGCTTTTCGACCAGGAACGAAAGACGGCCTGGCTCGTCAATATGGCCATGGGCGTGACGGTGTTCATCTCCTGTATGGGTCTGTTCGGACTTGGACTTTTTACCGTCCGGCGACGGACTAAGGAGATCAGTATCCGCAAGGTGCTTGGGGCGAGTGTGCGCCGGATTGTCGCCATGCTAAGCCGGGATTTTGCCCTGCTGGTGGGAGTCGCATTTATTATCGCTACGCCGCTGGCCTGGCTTTTTTCTCATCGGTGGTTGGAAGATTTCCAGTACCGGACGCCACTCAGCTGGTACATCTTCGGCGCTGCAGGGGCGGCGGCGCTGGCCCTGGCCCTATTGACGGTGGGGTTGCAGGCGGTCCGGGCAGCAACGGCAAACCCGGTAGCCGCTTTGCGCAGCGAGTAGGTCGGTTCGCGCAGGGAGTAGGCCGGTTCGCAGTCCGAGCAGGTCGGTTCGCGGTGCGAGCAGGCCGCCTCGCGGCAACCGCAAGGTTCCTTCAGTATGTCTACAGGATCAGGACCCATATTCGATGTTTGACCCATGATGGACATCGACCTGAAAACCATAGAAGAAACCATCGCCGCACATGTGACCCAAACCTACGAGGCTGTGGATGTTCCCCATTATCCCTATCATAACCTCGATCATACCCTCGGTGTGGTAACCCATTGCCGCGAGATCGCCGCCTATTATTCCCTCTCCAAACGCGACGCCTTCGTGCTCGTAGCCGCCGCCTGGTTCCACGATATCGGGCATTTGTTCGGCGCCATCGAAGGCCATGAAGAGCGTGGCGTCGTCGTGATGAAGCAATACCTAAGTCATGTTCCGGTGGAGCTGACCACGCCCATCGCCACCTGTATCCTCGCGACCCGGCTCCCACCCCACCCCCAGACACTGATGGAACAGGCGATCTGCGATGCCGATACCTATCACCTGGGCACGGTGCAGTTCCGGCAGACCGATCCGCTGGTGCGAAAGGAGATCGAACTGCGGAAAGGATCGGCGATAGCCGACTGGAGCAGCCGGACGCTGGCGATGCTAAAGCGACATGAGTTCTTCACAGACTATTGTCAAACATTGCTGGCAAGAGGGAAGCAGGAGAATATTGCCTGGGTGGAGGCGCAGTTGCGTTCGCGCTGAGCTTGCCGGACGGCAAAAAAAACCCCGGAGCGACCAGGCTTCGGCGCCGTATATTTACGGTAATGAAAACCATTTTGGCCATCCCCGGTAGCACCCGTTCCCATTCTACCAATCATGGATTGATCAGGGCCATTGCAACCCTGGTGAGCGATCGGTTGACAATCGAAACCTACGACGGCATCGGCCGCTTGCCGCATTTTGATCCGGGGCTTACCGACGCGGGCACTCCACCGGAGGTGCTTGCCTTTCGCGGCATGCTGTCCGCGGCCGATGGAGTGCTCATCTGCACCCCCGAATATGCACACGGCGTGCCCGGATCGCTGAAGAATGCCATCGACTGGACCGTCGGTTCCGGGGAATTCTCGCAAAAACCGACGGTGCTGATCACCGCGTCGACCGATGGTCGCTTTGGTCATGCAGCCCTCCTTGAGACGCTTCGCGTGATCGAAGCCCGAAATATCGGGCAATTGAACCTCCTCATCCCCTTTGTACGCACAAAGGTGAGCGGAGACGGAAAGATCACGGACTCCGCGACCCTGGAAGCGGTGAAGACAATGATGAACCTGTTGATCCAAACGATAAACGATGCTTCAAAATAGAGTCGACCCCTTTGGCAATCTCATCCGGACCCCGGCGCGCGGCCACTGGCTCGGGAACCGGGGATTGCTACATAACGACCACCGCGAGATCGTACGCCCCTTCCGGTTGAAGGCGTGGATCACCTGTCTGCTGTCGTTCAAGGGGCGGAGGCGGGTGGTGATGTCGCCGGGCCTTTGGACGGAACTGTTCTTTTTTGACGAGGCAACGGCCTTTGCCGCGGGACACCGGCCCTGCTTCGAATGCCGGCGACAGGATGCGGTCCGGTTCAAACAGGCCTGGATCCGCGGGAACCCTGCCTATGGTTTCAACGACAAGACGCCGATCGCGGCCATCGATGCGGTGCTGCACGCCGAGCGGGTCTCTCCTTCCGGCATCAAGATTACTTTTACACAAGAGCTTTCGGCGCTGCCGGACGGGACCTTCGTCGAATTCAACAGTGACGCCTGGCTGCTATCGGGGGGCCTTGCCTACCGCTGGTCGCCGGCGGGATATCGGCCAGGGGTGGCGCCCCATTCGGGGCCGGTCACAGTGCTCACGCCCTCATCGACAGTCAATGCCTTCCGGTCCGGGTATGTACCCGAAGTACGTTTGCCATAACGCCGGTTGTAATACATCAGGAACCCGGTAATCGGCAGAGAGGCAGCGACGAGCGCAGCCAGGAGATAGAGTATCCGGCCAAAGATACCGGGGAAACCGAGCTTCCCCGTATGGAGGTTGTAGTTGCTGCGGGCCACTTTATCGTAAGCGGTATAGCTGGTATAGAGATCGGCTTTCAGGAGGGTCCCATCCCAGGGGCTGAAGTAAAAGGTGTTTTGGCGCCGCAGAACGTTGAAAGGATAACGCATGACGATTCGAATGGGCGTCTTTTCTGTGGCGGGAGTGACAAAAGTTTCGGCGGCGCCGGGATAGGTAGTTTGCGCGTAGGCGTAGGCCTGGTCAATTGTAAATTGCCTTTTTGCCTTATCGGCGGGTTTACGAACAACGAGAGCATCCTCCTTTTCCGGAATAGGACTATGAGTGACGAAGGAAACCAACTGCTTCGTCGCGTCGAATGCCATGAACAGGCCGGTAAAGGAGATGACCAACAGGATGGGCAGCGCATAGAACCCAAGGACCCGGTGAAGATCGAAATTGAGCCGTTTGGCGTTGCCGCCGGCAGCGCCGATGACAACGGCCTTCTTCACGAACCGCCACTTCTTCGGCCACCAGAGAACGAGGCCGCTGAGCAGGATAAAGAAGAAGAACAATGTATTGAAATGAACGATCGCTTTCCCCACAGACCCTAAGAGCAGCTCGGTATGGAGGTTTCGGACCACCGTAAAGAACTCCCGGTTCAGCGGCACGCTTCCGATGATCCTGGACCTGTAGGGATCCATAAAGACATACCGCTCCTTTGTAAAAAAGACAAAGGCCGCATCGGGGTTCTCTTTGAAGCGGATGCTGTTGATCTTTACTTTCGGATAATAAACGGCAAAAGTGTCCACCAGCCGCGCGATCGGGAGCCGTTCGGCGCCGGGATTTGCGATGTGATAATAGTCATGCCATAGCCGGTCGCGGCCTTCTTCTTCGAAGGTGAGGACCGATCCCGTGAGGGCGACGATGACGATAAGGACCCCGGAGACAAGGCCGGGCCAGCGATGGAGAGTGCGGATGGCGGGTTTGTTGATCATCATCAGAATCTAAAGGTTATATCGGCTATTACATTCATCGGGTCCTGGGGTGCGAGCCGGAAGGACCAATATTTTTCATTGGTCAGATCTGGGCGCTTTGCTGCAGAGTGCTGTCGGTCTTACCGATCAGTTGCGTCACATATCCGCGGGTGGCGGAATAGGTCCGGGTGTAGTTGGTCTGCGAACGCCAATCGGGCGACAACCGGTAATTGATCTGCCCAAAGACGTTCAGCTGCTGGGTGGTGTAAGCAAGGGTGTTGTTGGTAAAAGACCGTTTGTAATCGATGCCGAGGGCCTTGACGTTGGTGATGTTTCCCGTTGCCGCCGGCGCGAACCGGGTAGGAGACGTGGCGGTGAACATCGTGGCCTCGACATCGAGGAGGAAGGAGAGCCGGTCGTTGGCTTTGTAGATGAAACTGGGGGCCAGCATGACGTTGCGCGAAAAGCCCGCATCCTGGAAGCTCTGCCTGGCGCCGATCGCACCGTTGATTCGCAGCAGGCTGGTCTTACCCTCGTCCAGCGGCTTATTCCAATCGATGGTGAGCCGGTTGAGGTCGAACGAGCCGGCGGAGTAGCCGATCTCGGTGCGAGCAGCCTCGATAGGCCGTTTGGTGACCCGGTTGAAGAGTCCGCCAAAAGAGATCATGGTGCTGTTGAAGAGCGTTCCGGAAGGGCCTTTTATCGCCTCTACCCTTTCCAGGTTCGCCGGGTCGATATTGGTATAGACAAATCCCGAAACGCTGTTGCGGATCAGGTTGTCGGTCTGGAAACCACGGGAGAGCATGCTCGTCCGTCCCTGGTTGTACAGGATGGGAACGCCGGTGCCGGGAATGTTCTTGAAGATGTCGGCGTAGCCGGCGACAAGCTGTTCAGCCATGATCTCTTTGGTGACAATGGTATAGACCTGCGGATTCTCGAGGTTCCTGAGGGGCAGGCGGGCGACGTCTTCGGTCTCCTTTTTATTGAACTTGTTATAGCCGCTGATGATCGTAATGTCGTCGAGGCGCCGGAAGGAGTCGGTTGGTCGTCCGGCCGTGTCTTTTGGGGGTTGAGCCATGGCGTATTTGATCAGTATGGTTACAGCGATGAGTAGGTGCAGTCTTTTCATTTCACCTGCAAGGTACCTATGGCGTATGACGGTGCCCCCCGCTATCGGGAAGATCGTTTACGAAAGCGGGAAATGTGCGCGAAGCGGTTCAATGCATTAAACGGAGGGCGCTCTCGGCCAGGAAACTCGAACCGTATTTTATACAATCCTCGTTGAACGTAACCTTGGGATGATGCAGGAAGTAGCGGTCGTTTTGATCCGTCTTTGCCCCGAGGAAGTAGAATTGCCCCGGGATGGCGCGGGAATAGAAGGAGAAGTCCTCGCCTACGAGATAGGCCAGGCCCTCGGTGAGGTTGGCGTCGCCGAATATCCGTTGATGGACGGGAGCAAGCTTTTTGTGGATCGTCTCATCATTCAGCAGGCTCGGATAGTAGGCGCTGAAATCGAGTTCGATGGTGCAACCGTATTCGGCTTCGAGCTGCCGGTGCAGGGCGTTCAGACGGCCGATGATATCGTTGTAATCGGCGATGCGATTGGCCCGCAGCGATCCCTGCAGCAGCACCTGGTTGGGAATGACGTTGAAGCTGGGGTTGGTTTCGGTGGAGACATAAGTGATGGCCATCACCGAAACGGGAACCTCGGGCTGCGGACCCACAAGCGCATGGGCGGCGGTGATGAGTCTGGCGGCAATGGCGATCGGATCGATGACCTCTTTCATAAAACCGGGATGGCCCCCTTTGCCGGTGATGCGGATGCTGAAATTCCCGACGTTGGCGAGGGCTTCTCCATTGCGATAGGACAGCGTGCCGACCGGCAACAGGGGATCGACGTGCAGTCCCAGGACGGCATCCCCTTTCAATTGCCCGCTCTCCATGATCAGCTGCGCGCCGGATTTGCCCGGTTCTGGACTGCGCATGGGTCCCTCTTCAGCGGGTTGGAAGACGAATTTGACAGTGCCGTTGAATTCTTTTGTATGGAGCAGATGTGCGGCGCCGAGGAGCATCGTGGTGTGGATATCGTGACCGCAGGCGTGCATGACCCCGTCCCGTTTTGACGGGAATGCGACGCCGGAGTCTTCCGTGATGGGCAGGGCGTCCATGTCGGCCCGGAGAATAATGGTTGGACCATCCCCTTTTTCGAGGGTCCCGATCACGCCGGTGAGGGCTATGCGTTGGTGGGGGATCGCCAGCCCGGTCAGCTGCTGCTCGACGAATTCGGCTGTTTTGAACTCGGTGAAGCTGAGTTCGGGGTGCTGGTGCAGATGACGGCGGATAGAGACGAGCTGCTCGAATAGTGAGGTATCCATGGAGCAATTTAAAAAATATTAGTCTACTATTTTTGTGGACTAATATTTTCACCCTAATATTGCAGTACGGTCGTGTGGCCGAGTGGCCAGGCACGGGTCTGCAAAACCTTTTACGGCGGTTCGAATCCGCCCGCGACCTCAGAGTTACACATCTTTCATATGGCAAGCAATCGTTAGACGAGGGTGCATTTCTATGCGCCCTCTTTTTTTGCTTGTTGCCGGCGCCTGTCTCCGGGGGACCTTTGTGGCAAGAACCTGTTTGTTCGTATCTTTCCATTTATGTCCATTACCTTTTCCCGGGATAATTTTCAATCGCTTTGCGACACACTTTCCGAAAAGGACGCCGACCTGGCGCGGATCATCGGCGCGCATGGCTATCCGCCGATGTGGAACCGGCCCAATACATTCGAAACGCTGGTGCACATCATCCTGGAGCAGCAGGTGTCGCTGGCTTCGGCATTGGCGGCGTTGAACAAACTGAAGGAGATGGTGGGTGAGGTGACGCCGGAGGCGGGGCTGGCGTTGAGCGACGAGGAATGGCGGGCCTGCTATTTCAGCCGCCAGAAGATGGCCTATGTAAAACACCTGGCGGCAGAGTTGATCAGCGGGGACTTGGATCTTTTGACGCTGGAAGCCCTTCCCGATAACGAGGTGCGGGCCCGGCTGACTGCCCTGAAGGGCATCGGCAACTGGACGGTGGATGTCTACCTCATCTTCGTGCTGCAGCGGGCCGACATCTTTCCGCTGGGCGACCTGGCAGCGGTGAATGCGCTGAAGCGGCTGAAGAGTTTTGCGCGGGAGACGCATCGGGATCAATTGTTGCCGGTGATCGACCGGTGGAAGCCGTACCGGACCATCGCGGCGATGTTGCTGTGGCATTTTTACCTGTCATCGCCCGTACGGAAGGGCGGCGGCCCGGTCTGAAAGGGCTGTCGTATATTCGATAAAATATTTTGCAGATGGGAGCAACGAAATGGTTCGACCGGTCATTCGACCTCAGCTTCGGCGCCGAACGGTATAAGGCCATCTACGACCAGCTTGCCGGCGCGCCGGAGCGCCTGCAGCAGGCCGTCAGAGGAGTCCGGGAAGAGACGTTGGTGGACAAGCCCGAGGGCAAGTGGTCCATCAAGGAGCAGGCCGGCCACTTGTTCATCATGGAGCCTTTATGGCGCACGCGATTCCTGGATATCCTCGAGCAGAAACTGGCATTGACGGTCGCGGACCTGAACAATACCGCCACGTCGGAGGCGGGGTTCAACGCGGAACCCATCGACGAACTGCTGGCGCGCTTTGTCGCGGAACGCCGGCAAACGATTGAGCTGCTCGACCGCATCGACGCGCTGGATATGCAACGAACGAGCCTGCATCCCCGGCTGAAACAGCCCATGCGGGTGATCGACCTGGCGTATTTCGTGGCCGAGCATGATGAGCATCATCTTGCCATCGTGAAACAGCTATGTCAATGAGAGTTTCGAAAGTATTGCTTATCTTGCCAATATGTATAACGAAATTCGAGATTCATTTCCTTCTTTTGAAAGTGCACTCCTGAAAAGCATCGAAGCCAACGCCGTCGTCAAAAGATTGCCAGAGGGCGAAAAGATCGTCAAAACCGGGCAATATTTTAAGTCCATATTGCTGATTGTTGAAGGGCTGATAAAGGTGTATCGCGAGGACGAAGAAGGCAATGAATATTTTATGTACTACCTGGAGCCGGGCCAGGGTTGCGTTTTCTCGATGATTCATACAGGCCGTCCCGAAAAAAGTGGAGTTATGGGCAAGGTTGTAAAGGATACTACTATTGTAGCGCTGCCGCCTGAAAACCTTAACCCCTGGATGCAACAATATAAAACCTGGTACGAATTTGTGATCCAATCCTATAGAAAGGACTTTGAAAAATTACTCGCAACGTTCGACCATACGGCATTCCGAAACATGGATGCTAAATTGCTTCATTACCTGCGACGCGAACGGGAAATTCATAAAAAGAATTTGCTTCTCATCAACAAAGCCGAAATAGCAAGGGAGTTGAATACCTCCCGCGAGGTCATCTCAAGACTAATGAGGAAACTTGCCGAAAGGGGCATGATCAAGATGCTGAAAAAGCAATTTATAGAGATCATCAACCTGGATATGTGATAGGTTTCATTTCCCTTTTTCTTCTCTGACGATTACGCGACCGTGACTTTTGTCACGGTCGCCGCAAGCGGCGCAAGGGTATTTTTGCGCCTCAATTGAGAAGCATGAAGAAAAAGAGATTACTACCGCTATGTATTGTTTTTTTTATTAGCCATGCATCGAGATCGCAGGATTCCAGCCGGCATCTAAGTCTGCAGGAAGCCATCTCCGCCTCTGCTTTAAACAACGACGAGACTAAGTTGTCGCAACTGGATGAACAGATTGCCAGAGCGAAATTTCGCCGGACCGATGCAATATTTCTACCCCAGGTGGAGGTGTCGTATGCGGCAGTCGCAACGGATAACTCATTGAATGCGTTCGGATTCAAGTTGCAACAACGGTTAATCGACGCCGCGGACTTCAATCCAAAGCTGCTGAATAACCCTTCGCCGGCAACCGATTTTTCCGCGAAGATCGAGTTCCTGCAACCGCTCGTGAACCTTGACAGGATCAATGAGCGAAAGGCCGCCGGAAAACAGATCGAAATGTATCGGTTCATCTCCCGACGGACTGCGGAATATCTTTCCTTTGAATCGGAAAAGGCCTATTTGCAATTACAAATGCTATATGATGTGGACAAAGTCTTACAGGAAGCGCATGCCACATCAAAAGCAATCTATCAAACTTCCAAGCATTACTTCGAACAGGGCCTGATACAGAGATCGGACTTGTTGAACGCGGAGCTGCATGTAACGAGTGCGGAGACCCAATTGAACAATTCCCGCTCCAACATCCGTGATGCGTCCGACCATCTCAGCATACTGATGGGTAAACCGATAGGAACGGTTTACACAACCGATCCCATCAAGCAGGAATTGGCGCCGCCCATCAATAGCCTGAAAATTACCGACGACCGCCCGGATTTCAGGGCATTGGAAAAAGGGATAGAAGCGTATGACAAAATGATAAGTTCCGCTAAAAACAGCTATCTGCCCAGGTTGAACGCCTTTGGATCATTTCAACAGAATGACAAGGCCTTTTTGAGTTTCAATTCCAACTCTTATATCATCGGCATAAATTTATCCTGGAAGCTTTTCAACGGGAACGGCACAAAAAATATGATCGCGCAACAAAGCCTCGAAAAAGACAAACTGGCCAGGCAATTAGACAAGGCAAAAACTGAGGCGGAGGCGCAGCTCGCTCATGCCAAACGTCAATTGTCGGATGCCGTTTTCTCTCTCCGGCAGCAACAAATGGGAATTGCCCAGGCATCGGAAGCGCTTCGCGTTTTGCAAAACCGATACGCGCAGGGATTGGTGACGACAAATGATGTACTTATGGCGCATACGCAGCTTTCGCAACAGCAACTTTCAGCGGTGGAAGCGGTGTTTAATTATAATCTGGCAACCGTCTACTTACGATTCTTGACTACAAAAACATATTAACTCCATTTTCAAATTGATCAATATGCTTACAGGAAAATTATGGGCTCCGGCTCTCTTCATTGCGACTGCGGCCCTCACCTCTTGTTCGGGTGGAAAAGGGCAAACGAGCGAAATCGGCGAAAAACCCGTACCCGTCACGGTGGCAACAGCCGCCTTCGGTGGACGGGATCAAATCCTGGCCAGTGGACACATAGAGGCGGTAGTGACGACCAATATAAGCACAAGGGTGATGGGTCGTATCACCAGTATTAATGTGAAAGTGGGAGACAAAGTCAGGGAGGGCGAATTACTAGCCACCATTGGCGATGAGGATATCCGGGCTAAAAACGCCCAAACATTGGCCATGATCGACGAAGCGCAGGCAGCCTACGAAACCGCACAGAAGGATTATGTCCGTTTCAGCAAATTATACCAACAACAAAGCGCAACTGCCAAAGAGGCAGACATGGCGGCGCTGCAATTGAATTCCGCCAAAGCGCGCCTCGATGCAGCCAAACAAATGTCCAGCGAAGTAAAGGCCTCTCTTTCCTATGCCCGTTTGACAGCGCCATTTTCGGGCGTCGTAACGCAGAAAATGGCCGAGGTGGGAAGCATCGCCAACCCCGGATCGCCAATCCTTACGGTCGAGAAGACCGGCGTTCTGCAGGTATCTGCAACTGTTTCGGAATCCGATATCAGCAACGTTCATCTGGACGATTCCGCTACCGTACAGGTCGAATCGACCGGAAAGACCTTCCCTGGAAAGGTCATCCAGCTCAATCCCTCCTCCCAATTCACCGGCGGACAATATACCGTCAAGATCAGTATTCCGGGCTACGCCGAAACAGGACTCTATGCAGGAATGTATGTCAACGTCCGGATTCAACGGAAAACAATGCATCCATCCGAAGACGGGGTGGTTTTAGTCCCGCTGACGTCTCTTGTGAGCCGTGACGACCTTACCGGCCTTTACACCGTCAGCGCGCAAAACACCGCCTCGCTTAGATGGCTTCGACTGGGAAGAACCTATGGCGATAAAGTAGAAGTCATTTCCGGCCTTGCCAAAGATGAGAAATTCATCCGTTCGGCGGAGGGCAGGTTATTCAATGGAACACCGGTAGTATTGAAAGAAAGTACCCCATGAGGTCCAGCCAACCAAAATAATTGAATTACTCAAACAAGTTTATGAAACAAGGATTGTCCGGAAAAATAGCGCAGGCATTTATCAGTTCAAAGCTGACCATCCTGCTGATGATTGCCTTTTTGGTCATCGGAGGATTCAGCACTGTGCTGATTCCAAAGGAAGAAGAGCCTCAGATAGATGTTCCGGTAGCAGATATATTTGTTGGTTTCCCGGGCGCTGAACCGAAGGAGGTAGAAACAAAATTGACCGCCCCGTTGGAAAAGATCGTCTCAAATGTGAAAGGGGTCGAACATGTGTATTCAACTTCCATGCAGGGACGCGCCATGCTGATCGTACAGTTTTATGTAGGGCAGGATGTCGAGCGATCCATGGTGAAGCTGTATGACGAGCTGTTGAAAAATATGGATAAGATGCCGCTTGGAGTTACGATGCCTCTGATAAAGGCCCGTGCCATCGATGACGTGCCCGTTCTTGGATTGACGCTCTGGAGCGATAAGCATAGCGATTATGAATTGAAACAGTTGGGTGAAGCGCTGACCACCGAAATTAAGAAGATCAACGACGTAGCCTCGATCAATATCATCGGTGGACGGAGTCGCGAGGTGAAAGTGGTGCTGGATAAGACAAAAATGGCGGAAAATCATCTCGATTTCCTGGCGGTGGCTAACCATCTGCAGGCAAATAACAGTCAACTGCTTTCTGGGACGCTATTAAAGAATGATACTGCTTTTTCGGTGGAAACCGGGAATTTCTTAACTACCGCCGAAGACGTCGCGAATGTCATTGTCGGTACAAACGGCGGTCAGCCGGTCTACCTCAGGCAGTTAGGCAAAGTATCGGAAGGGCTTGAAACGCCCGACCAGTACGTGCAATTCGGATACGGCAAGGCCGATCCGGCATTACAGAAGAAGTTTGGCGCAACATACCCTGCCATTACGATAACCATCGCCAAAAAGAAGGGCGCAGACGCCATGCAGCTTTCCGATGAGATCCTCGCCAAAATCGATCATCTCAAAAAGCACCTTTTGCCTTCGGACCTTCAGGTGACGGTTACCCGCAACTATGGGGAAACCGCATCGGAAAAGGTATCGGGGTTATTGTTCCATCTATTCATTTCTATTGTAGCCGTAACCTTGTTTGTTATGCTGGCGATGGGGTGGAGGGGCGGTCTGGTCGTATTTCTTTCTGTCCCGGTGACATTTGCATTGACCTTGTTTGCCTATTACCTGATGCACTATACGCTGAACCGTATCACCCTTTTTGCACTGGTGTTCATCACCGGGATCGTGGTGGACGATTCCATCATCATCGCGGAAAACATGCACCGGCATTTTATGGCAAGGCGCCTGTCCTTTAAAGACGCGGCAATTTTTGCCATCAATGAAGTCGGTAACCCGACCATTCTTGCAACGTTCACGGTTATAGCCGCAGTATTACCAATGGCTTTCGTAACGGGGCTAATGGGACCATACATGGGACCAATGCCCGTCGGCGCCTCAATTGCCATGTTGTGCTCCCTGCTGGTGGCGCTGACGTTGACGCCATATCTTGGATGCATCTTCCTCCGAAAAAAGGGAATGCACGAGGTTGCAAAACCGGTGGAGCAAACCAGGACCTTTAGGCTATACCGTTCGTTAATTGGTCCCCTGCTGGAAAAACGGTGGAAGCGCTGGGTTTTTATGCTGGGCACCGTGGTTGCCTTATTGGCTTCAATGGCAATGTTTTATACAAAGGCTGTGGTAATGAAGATGCTTCCATTCGACAATAAGAACGAATTTCAGGTCGTCGTCGACATGCCCGAAGGAACCACGCTGGAGAAAACGCTGGCGGCGGCAAAAGAAATAGCTGCTTATGTTTCCGATGAACCGATGGTGCGGAATTACCAGGTTTACGCAGGAACCGCGGCGCCCATCAGCTTCAATGGTTTGATCCGTCATTACGATATACGTAGAGGTGACAATGTTGCCGATGTCCAGGTGAATCTAACGGATAAGAAAGACAGACGAGAACAAAGCCATGCAATCGTCAAAAGAATGAGGGATGCTGTCCAATCCATTGCCCGGAAGTACAATGCCAACGCAAAACTGGTTGAACTTCCGCCCGGTCCTCCGGTACTGTCCACCTTGGTGGCGGAGGTTTACGGTCCTGACTATACTGGACAGTTGGATGTCGCTCAGAAGGTAAAACGGCTTTTCCACGCAACGAAAGACGTGGTGGATATCGACTGGTACGTGGAAGACGATCAGAGCGAATATCATTTTGAGATAAACAAAGACAAGGCGATGCGCTACGGCGTTTCACCCGGTCAGATTGTAGCCAACTTGAATGCGGCCATGTCGGGCGAGGTGGCGGGAACACTGCACCAGCCCGCTTCATTCAGCCAGGAGAATATCAAGTTACAGTTGAGCGATGCCGCCAAGTCAAATCTTGAAGAGCTCAGGAGTCTGAAGGTAGTCGGTCAACAGGGAAATACGATATCGGTGGGCGACCTGGTAACGGTTACCAGAAGAGTAAAGGAAAAGAGTATCTACCGAAAAGATCAAAAACGGGTCGTATATGTCACCGCCGACATGGCCGGGCAGTCGGAGAGCCCTATTTACGCTATCACGCAAATCTCAGACAGCATAAAGAAGATGCAACTTCCAGCGGGCTATACAATCAGCGAGGAATACACCCACCAGCCAGGCAATGAAGACAATTATACAGTGAAATGGGACGGAGAATGGCAGATCACGTTTGATGCATTTCGTGACCTGGGGATCGCCTTTGGCGTTGCGGTATTTTTCATCTATTTGCTTATTGTAGGATGGTTCCAGAATTTCGTAACGCCGTTGATAATGCTCGCTGCCATTCCACTGTCCCTTATCGGAATTGTATTTGGCCACTGGATCCTGGGCGCATATTTTACGGCTCCTTCCCTGGTCGGCTTTATTGCGCTGGCAGGCGTAATGGTCAGAAATTCGATCTTACTCGTTGATTTCCTGAACATGCGATTGGAAGAAGGGCTTTCGCTAAAGGAGGCGATCGTAGAAGCAGGGGCGGTAAGAACCACGCCTATCTTATTGACGGCAGGCGCGGTTGTGTTGGGTTCGGTGATCATTTTGTTTGATCCCATTTTCCAGGGACTGGCCATTTCGCTGATGGGAGGAACGATCACGTCCACGTTCCTGACATTGCTGGTAGTTCCGCTGCTCTGCTTCCGGCTGTTAACCCGTTCCAATAAGCTCAAACTAAGGCAAGTAGAATAGCCCCGGCAAAAGCCGGGACCAGGGCGCCGGAAGAATGACCGGCTTTGGCCAGGTAGCTTATTTCAGTACGACAAGGAGGCTCCCCCGCAGGTGCACCGTACTCCGATATTTCCTGGGTCGGAGTATGAAGGGGGCAGCCTCCTTGTCAATTACATCATTGGTCGGCGCGGGGACATCCCGACTTCATTCGTTCGACCGATCCGCAAACATGTCGGTGCACAGAGCACACGGACTCCGTCTGTTGGGACGTCGGCAGGTGTTCAAAGCGGTCCTGCTATAGCCCGATTATTCTGGAGGCTTCCTTGATCAGTTGCATTGAGTTACTTACTTCCAGCTTGGCCAGCAGGCGCCGGCGATGCGTCTCAACTGTGTTTATGCTGATGTTGCGCTTGTCGGCGATCATCTTCGTCGAAAAACCGTCTCCGATAAGGCGCAGTATCTCCTTCTCACGATTCGTCAATCTGGGCGTTTTGGGGGAAATGGTTGAGGACGCAACTTTGTTGGCCAGCGCAAAATCCAGCAGTCGGGTGCACGACCTGTTGTCTTCAAACCACTTCCTAAGGTAGGCATCTGTAAGCTGTGCGGGGCCTATTCGTTCGAACTTCCCCACGATCTTATCGATGCCCTTCTCACCAAAAGAGATGAAATATTTGGTATCCCGTATCCATATCCATTCCCCGTCGGCATGCTGTATCCGGTATTCCAGCACCATAGGTATGGGGTTTCTTTCATCGTACCCGTACTCCGCCAGCATCGTATGCGACTTCAGGATGACTTTTTCGGCGCCGACCTCCGGGGCGGCGACAGTCGATGTTCCGATCACTTTTACAGGGCCGGGAGCACTCGAAGATGTGGTTGCGACGGCGGCTCCTGCATGGATGTCCAATCTCCAGGCGCCTGTGGGTAATCCCGGAGGGCTGCCGGCCGGTGCGGTATATCCCAGCAGCCAGGCCATCCTCGATGGCGTACGGCTTTGTTCGACGGATGATCTGGTTTGTCTTGTCTTGTCCAACAACTTTCAGGATTTTTCCGCGACAAAAAACAACGCGGGCGTAAAGTTGAACTGGAACATGACACAACCAGCCGCGCATTGTGACTTCGATGTCCAATTCAGCCGCGACGGCTATACGTGGCAGAGCCTCGATACGATCGGGGTCTCCGCAGATTACAATGGTCCCGGCAGCTTCACTTATGATTACAAGAACCCGCCAATGGCATCGGCTATTACCGAATCAAAATGACATCCGATTACGACAGCAAGCCTGTCTACAGCGACGTAAAAACTGTGACGTTCGAATCAGTGCACACTATCACCGTTTTGCCCATCCCGGCAAGGGATAATATATGTATAACTGATGACACCGGGGACCCAATGACGGCTGTCTCGCTCTTCAACCCGTCGGGGGTGCTCCTACGGCAATTCTCCGATGTTGGCAGCGGAAGCCGCATCGATATCGGCAACTATCCTCCAGGGATATACTTTTTAAGAATTACCGATAAAAGTGGGAATTCGACGATCAAAAAAGTCATCAAAACGAAATAAGAATTTTTACCCTCGCCTCTATAACACATGCCTGGCGCCTTTTCTTTCGGTGTCCAGGCATTTTTTTGAGCGGCAATTATGGTTAGAGACAAAGGGCGATTTCTTTTTTGGGGCATAGGTTCCCCATTTTGCAGGATGCGCTCTGCTTAAAGCAAGGGAATGAGCCAATGGAACGCTTTTTGGATTAGAAAGTCCAAAAAGCCATTATGATCAAATCCTCCATACCGCTTCAATTTTCCCATCTGGGCATCGCCTACGCCGGCTGGGCCGAGCCGTCCAAAGAACGCCATGAGGACGGCCTTCCCAAAAGCTATGCGGTAGTATTGAACGGAACCTTCTTCGGCAATTTTTTCTGCGACCGCGGCAAATGGATCATCGATCGGCACCGTCCCTATGAACTCGTCCTGGCAGCCGGCGAACGCCTCAGCGATTGGCTGATCGCGGCGATGCGGGCTTTTGCCTAACTTTACCCAAAAAAGTATATGATAGCATTTCTGGGCATGGGCTTGCTGGGGTCCAATTTTGTCAGGGCCATGATCAATAAAGGGGAAAAAGTGCAGGTATGGAACCGGACGCCTGCAAAGGCGACGGCATTGGAACAATATGGCGCGAAAGCGTTTGGCGCGGTAGCGGATGCGGTAAAAGGCGCGGATACCATCCATCTCACCCTAAAAGATGACGCCTCGGTCGACGAGGTGCTGGCGATGGCTGAACCCGGCCTGAAGGCGGGTGCGACGATCATCGATCATACCACCACTTCGGCGCAGGGCGCGATCGATCGGACAAAGGCCTGGGCAAAGAAAGGATTTACCTATGTGCATGCCCCGGTATTCATGGGCCCGCCCAACGCCCTGGAGAGCACGGGGACGATGCTGGTGTCGGGCGACCCGGCCGTCGTAGCGCGGGTAGAGCCTGCCCTGGCCAAGATGACGGGCAAGGTGCTGAATTTCGGGCCGGAGACCGGAAAAGCGGCCTCGATGAAGCTGCTCGGCAACCTGTTCCTGATCACCCTTACCGGCGGCCTCGCGGACACGCTTGCCTTCGCAAAAAGCACCGATGTGACGATGGACGAAGTCTATAAATTATTCGAGACCTGGAATCCCGCAGGCATGGTGCCGGCACGGCTGAAACGGATGACCTCGGGCAGTTACAACAGCCCTTCCTGGGAGTTGAGCATGGCGAGAAAAGACGCACGACTGATGATCGAGGCGGCCGACAAAGGAAGTCTGACCATCATTCCGGCAATTGCCGGGAAGATGGACGAATATATTGCGCAGGGGCATGGAGGTGATGACTGGACGGTCATCGCCAAAGACTCGGTGCCCAAATAAGATTATGGAAAGGGGCCGGCGGAGCGTCTTAGCGGAAAGCAATACTTATGGCACAACTCGATGTCTCCGCCGGCGGCCATAAAAAAGGCCGTGGGGTCCGGAAGGGGATGATCCAACCAACATGCAGGAAAGTGATTTCCACGGGATCCGAACGGTGCTGCTGGATAAAAAAAGAAGGACCGACAGCACATTCTTTCAAGTCATCCTGAAACCTTCAAAGGACGCTTCCTACAAGAACGCGGTGTCGATCCTCGATGAAATGAAGATCGATGCGATCCACCACTATGCGCTGGTGGATATCGATCCTAGTGAGTATACATTGCTTCGGCAACAACCGGGGCAGCGGTAGTTACGGCCGCTGCGTGTTCGTTACCGGCGAGGGTTGCGGTGCCGCGGTAGCGATACCGCTGGAACAGCATGAAAGCGATCACGCCGAGCAGCACGAAGACGAGGTAGGCGACCGCCAGGGCCGGCTGATTCCTGATCGAGAACACATTTACGCTGCCATAACTGAAGATGGAGGTGATGACAAAGAGAGTCCCGCCGGTAAGACCGCTCACGATACCGCCATGACCATGGAAACGGCCGAGGGCATAGGAGAACAGGTTATTGAAGATAAAGCCCGCACCGACGTTCAGCAACATCACAAAGACGAGCAGGGTATAGATATTCGACAGGTAAAGGGTCGACACGGCGATCATGCCCGCGGCCACGAGCATCTGCACGCCCATGGCGACAGGGACCTTCCTGTCCAGCGGTTTGTGGATAATGGATTTGGAGATGATACCGCCGGCCATCAGGGCCACGCCGGAGAGCAGGGAACTGTAGCCGGTGATGATGGGGCTATAGTGATAGATATGCTCGATAATGAACGGCGAGGTCATGCCATAGATCATGAGCAGGCTGTAGCTGAGGCCGATGATGGCCAGCGCCATGCCGTAGTCTTTCGTCCGAAGCATACTGCCATAGGTGTTAAGGATGGCGGCAGGCCGGAAAGGACTGAACCGTTTCAGCGATTCGCCGCCGAAGACCAGGTCGAGAGCCAGCACAGTAAGCGTATAAAAACCCAGGAAGTAAAAGCTGCCATGCCAGCCGAAGGCCGTCTGTAAATAACCTCCGACGAATGGAGCGACGATCGGCGCCGTGGCCCAGACGATCGAGAAGAGGCTGGTGTAGTTCTTTAATTTTTCACCATCGAAAGTATCCAGGAAATAAGCACGTTTGGACACGACGATGATGGCGACCGTGATCCCGTGAACCGCCCGCATCGCGAACAATACAGCGATGCTATCGGTGTTGGCGATCACAAAGCTGGCAAGGGAGAAGAGCAGCAGGGCGCCGATGGTGATCCTGTAGCGGCCAAAGCTATCGAGGATACTTCCCACGAACAGTTGGCTCAGGCCCGCGCTGATCAGGAACACCAGCAGGCTGCTTTGGATGGCGCCGGCGCTGACATGCAGATCGGCCGCCATGGAAGGGAGAGAAGGGAGATAAACATCCGTAGCCAGTCCGGTCAGTGGGATAAGCGCGAACGATAAGACGGTTGCGATCCCACGGTTCTTTTCTTTTATCAGTCTCATTATCTTAATTTTTAATTTAATTATTCGATAAAGCGAAATATATCGATTGGTTATTCGAAAAAAAAGGTCACGCCTTTTGGAAGCATTTGAGATACTCGACATAGTCCGCAAAAGCTTCGTCATTGATACGGTACTTGGTGCATCGGCCCTCCTTTTCGGACTGAAGAAGATCGACGTCGACCAATTGTTTCAGGTGATGGGATACGGTAGACTGGGCGAGGTTAAAGCTTTCCGTGATCGCCGTACACTGGGTCCAATCGGCGTTCTGCCGGATGTACTCCAACATCTTGATGCGATACGGGTCGCCGAGGGCTTTACACATGCGCTCCAATCGTTTGGTATCTAGTTTTGAATTCACGCAGCAAATGTATCGACAAACTTCGATATGACAACGTCATTTATCCGACATTTTATTTTGCATTGATTATCAGATTAATAGCATTAACCACCGACGTTCGGTCAGGGATTCTTATCGGGTCCCTGGGCGGGCTTCGCGGGAGGTGAGGCCGGTAGTTTGTAGGCGATGCCGGCGTCGCGGGCATAATCCTCCAGCGGCTCGAGGCCGATAGCAGCGCGGCGCCGGTCGACATTGGGTTCGTCTTCGATGGGCGCGATAATATATTTATTGGTCTTCTTATTCAGCTGGAATTGAGTGCCATAGGTTTGTTTTCTGCCTTCTTCGAGGGCTACCCGATCTTCCAGGTAGGCGAGTTCGTTGGCATGGGCCCTACCCTGCGCGACGGCGGTGCGCATCATGGGCAGGTATTTTTTCTGGACATCGGGATCAGCGTGCTGGATGACGACCCAGAGAGTAGTGCTGCCCGAGGGTCCGATGCTATCGGTGCCGATCCATCCATAGGTGTCGAGGATATGGGTGACGATGCCCAGATCGATCGAGTCCCGGATAGACATGCCTTCATAGAGGCTGTCTACCTGGTGGGAGTTCCAGCCATATTTTTTTGCCATTCCCTCCAGGGGCAGCCGGTATTGTTGGTCGGCCTTGAAGACGATCTCCAACTGCGCCCGGAGGGTATCCATAAGCGTGTGTTGGCCCTGTGCGAAAAGAATGACCGGTAAGAATATAAACGGCAGGAGAAGAATTTTTCTCATGGAGGTTCTTTCCCTAAAGTTACGGCCGGCTCGTATGGAGCCGGCCGTTTTTTATCAACTGTTATAAACCGCCGCGAATTCCTTTGCAAAATCCTCCAACTGCGTCGGCGACAGGGCCGGCCGGTGCTTCTGATAATCCTCGAACATGATCCCCGTGCGGGCCGCGACCCCCATTTCGGTATAGTTCTTTGCCACCTCTTCGGGGAGACCGGCGGCGATCATCCCCTTTTCCGTGTCTTCATCACTGAAGGGAACATAGGGCAACTCGGGCTTACCGATGGCGGCGCCAAGGACGGCAGCGATGTCCCTGCTGTTGCGCTCGTCCCCCGCGATATACCGTACGCTAACGCCTTTAAAGGAGAGATGGAGCAATTCTTCCGCCGCCACAGCAGCGATATCCCGGGGATGAACCATGACTATCTTCCGGTCGGGACCAAAGTTGTTGCCATAGATCCCGGCCTGTTTGATCAGCCCTATGACCGCAAAGAGATTGAAATAGAAGTATGCGGGGCGCAGGAAGAGGACGTCTACCCCGCTGAGGGTCTTGAGGGCTTCCTCCGCGAGATGGATGCCGGATACCGGCCCCACGCCGTCGGGTTTATCGGCCCCGATGCTGCTGAGAAAGACCAGCTTCTTCATCCCCGAAGCTTTCACCGCCTGGGCGTATTTCCGGCCTACCCCGCCGATCCACTCCTTCCAGGGATTTGCATCGAGCTTGGGCGGGATCATGAGATAAGCGGCGTCCGCGCCTTTAAAGGTGGCAGAGAGAAAGTCGATGTCTTCGACCGAGCCGATGGCGGGTGTGGCGCCAAGCGAAGTGATCTCCGCTGCCTTTGCAGCCTGGCTGCTGACGATCGTCACTTGATGACCTTTTGCTATCAGTTGCTGAGCGAGGGGTTTGGTGATATGTCCCAGGGACCCCAGAAGAATGTATTTCATACTTGTTTTGTTTTGCTGAGGCAAAGCTATACCTTTACTATATATTTCGATAGTACCTACCCCAAAGTAAGTATCATGACAGCGATCAAAGAAAGCTCTACCCAACAGCTGAACAGGCAACTGGCATTAACTGCATGCCCGGTCACTTATACGCTCGAAAAGATCGGGGGCAAATGGAAGCCCTTGATCCTCTATCAATTAATGAATGGTATGAAACGATACGGGCAGATAAAGAAGGCCGTCCCCGGAATTACGGAGAAAATGTTGATCCAGCATTTGCGGCAGTTGGAGACGGACGGGCTTGTAGTCCGGGAGGTGAAGCCTGTAGTTCCGCCCCATGTGGAATACCGTCTGTCGGCGGACGGAATAACGCTGACGCCTATCCTGAATGCGATGGCCGACTGGGGGCTCGCCAGAAGAGCGCAATAGTGGGTTTGTAGGGGCCGATACAGCGCTCGAGCGCGCGGTGGGCGCTACCACCGCCGTGGGGACCGGGAATATGACTCAGGCGGGCTAACGTTGGTCTTTACGCGTAACCAGGGACGGATGATGTATTGGAATGGAGGTCTGCTTGCTTTTAACAGGTGTTAGCAACGGCGGTTGATCCATTCCCGGTCCCGCATCAGCGGTCGTTTGATCGTTCCAACGAAATAGAGAGGGGGTAATGTGGTTGAGGTGGGGGGCGAAAATAGGGAATTATTGGATTATTTCCAGATACGATATAAAATTACCGTATAAAGGGAGATCGCCATTCATCACCACCGCGGTCGTTTTACGGATTGAGAAGCGCTCATTCGCCGATGTGGGTCTGATTTGGCAGAAAGGCACCCTGCGCAGGTTCTTCCTTGGCATCGGGCTCGGGATCTCGTTGTTTGGCGTCATCCTCGGTGTGACCGCGGTTTGCCTGGGCGGCCGGCCCGTCTTTCACCCCTTCGACCGGGAATCCATCGAAGGACTGTTCATCCTGCTGCTCCTGTCTGTTGCCGAAGAGGTGGGCTTCAGGGCCTATCCGCTGATCCGGCTCCAGCAGGCATTCGGAATAAGAGTTACCCAATGGATCGTTGCGCTCGCCTTTGCCTTATTTCACCTCGCCTATGGATGGAACATTTGGGTCGTGATGACGGGCCCCTTTATCTGGAGCTTCGTCTTCTCGCTTGCGGCGACCCGATGGCGGGGCATCGCCGTGCCGGTGGGACTTCACTTCGCGATCAATGTTCTACAGCGGTCCTTTTCGGCCGGAGCCGCCAACCACGGTACGCCGCCGGCATGGCCCGGCCTGCTGGTCGAAGGAGCTTTATTCGCGGGAGCCCTACTGTTGACAGAGCTGTTGTTGCGGCGGCAGAGGAAATCATTCCCCACATGACCGGCTGGCCGGGGTTTGGCACGGATTTTTGACCTCTATTGGTATGAAAAAGCAAAAAACACCAAAAACGGCCGCCCAGTATGCGGGGACACCGCCGGTGCAGCACTCCGAGGTGGTTCTTGCTCAGCCTGAACCTCCTAAAATAATGGAAGAAGAGAAGAGCGCACAGGTGATCAACGAGGATGATATCGAGGCCGACCGGCACAATGGTTCGGCCGGGGCCTTTGAGGGCACCGAAGCTACTGGCGACGATGAGTAGGCCGGCGGGATCCGGTGATAGCGGCAAAGATTTGATGTCACAAATTGTGATGTCAAGTCAAGTTCTTCAGCTTCTCCGGGTCGACGATCGCGTTAATGCGGACAATATGATCCCCGGCGATGTCGAAGACAACGCAGGAAACAAGATGATCCTTGTTATAAAAGAGGAAGGCCGGTTGGTGATTGAGAAGGGTTGGTTTGATCGTGGACGAACCCTGATAGGTGTGATAGACATAGATGAGGAGTTCGGCCACGGCCGCGGCGCCGGTGCAGACCTTACGGAATACGTTGATCCTTCCGCCGTCGGCGTAGAAGGCAATGTCCTCGTTGAGGAGGGCCTCGAGGCGGGGCAGGTTACGGTTGCGGATCGCGTCGATATAATTTTGGAGCAGGGTGTTGGCATGCGCGTCATGGACGGGATTGCGGGGGGCTTCGCCGCCGGGCTTGAAGAGCTTTGTCTTCGCACGGCTGAGAAGCTTCCGGGCGTTCTCTTCCGAGATCGAGAGGATCCCGGCGATCTCCCGGTGATCGTAGTCGAAGCTCTCGCGCAGGATAAAGACGGCGCGCTCTTTTGCGTTAAGCCGCTCGAGCAGGACGAGCAGGGAATAAGACAAAATGTCCTTCAGATAGACATCGGCGTCGGCAGACTCTGTGGCCACCGGCTCCGGAAGCCATTCCTCGGGTTGGGGAACAAGCTTCCGGCGCTGTTTTTTATTGATGGCCCTGTTGATGACGCTTTTTACCAGGTAGGCCTTTTCATTATTGATACCATCCCGCGGCGCGGCGTAATAGTTGGCGAGAACGTCCTGTATCGCGTCCCTGGCGTCTTCAGCCGAGCCCAGGATATTGTATGCATAGGGGAAAAGGATATCTTGATAATTGGTCATATTTCGATCTTTAGCCGTGATTCACCTGGTACCCTCCGGGAATAGTCCGGAAGGCTTTGTTGAGCCTGTTCCAGACGCCCGTCGCGGAGATCGCAAAGGCAAGATCGGCAATCTGTTCCTTCGTAAAGTATTTTTCCAGTTCGGCAAATTCGGCGTCGTCGACATTCGCTTCCGTGGTAAGACCTTCGGCTACCGCCAGCGCGGCACGTTCGGCCTCCGAATAGTAAGGACATTCGCGCCAGGCGGGAAGGCTGTGGAGCCGCTGTTCGGTCTCGCCATGGTAGGTGGAGTCCTTGTGATGCATATCGAGGCAATAGGCGCAGCCGTTTATTTGGGAGACGCGATACGCGATGAGATCCAATAGTTTAACGTCGATACTGGATTTGTAAAGGTATTTACCGAGGCCAAGCAGCGCATCCATATATCCCTTGGGGACATCCTGAAAAGAGATTCTTTGTTCCATAGTCTTGCTGTTTTTATTTACAAGACCCGGGGGTGCTGCGGAACGTGACAACATCTTTTCAATATTTTTGTCCCGATGGTCCCGGTTTATTCACTGGCCCGGAATAGCCACTATGGGGAACAGCCGTGGCAAAAAAGAAGGGTCGAAATAAAGAGGGCCGCAGCGCGGCCCTCTTTATTATAGGGTATCGATCCAATTTTTCAGCTCCTGTTTGGTTTTTCCGGTTTTCTGTTGAAGGCGGCCGAGCAGTTCGTCTTCCTTTCCTTCCTCATACATCAGATCGTTGTCGGTGAGGTTGGCGTATTTCTGCTTGACCTTTCCTTTTAGTTCGTTCCAGTTACCCTTGAATTTTAAGTTGCTGCTTGAATTTCCATGTTCCATATCAACAATTTTTTTGTGTTTAAATAATTGAGGCCTCATCAACGATGCCCCAAATCCTTTGCCATGCAGACGCTCCGTTGAATTTTGGCCGGATCGGTCTTTCGTTGTGCAAAACCCGCCCCAGCTGTGGTATCCGCTAACCACCTGAATGTAAGCCGGGCAGCCCCCGACGGCGCGGTGGTATGGTTTCTGATGTGATACGGATGAGCGTTAAAATTTTTATAAAGAAGCGCTTAAGTGATCCTTTGCGGACCCCTGCCGGTATCTTTGCAGGAATTTAAAATTCTTCCTGTGATGAAAGCATTGTGTATCGGTGTTGTCGCATTATTGTTATTTAGCTTCACTTCGCTTAAGAATTCCCCCCCTGTCCCCGCACCTACAGCTTCCATCCCTCATCATATCGAAAATGTAACGACCGGTGTTTCGCTGGCCGATTCGGCCCGGTTCGATCTCCTGTACGACAATCTCGACCTGCAGGGGCTTTCCCTTTCGCGCGAGGCTTTTCACAAGGCCGTGCTGGGCTTTTTATCCCTTCAGCTAACGGGAGTGGTCCGCAATGCGGATGTGCTGTCGATCGTCGATTTTTCGCTGCCTTCGAGCCAGAAGCGGCTTTTTGTCATCGACATGCTGAACGGCCGCCTTTTGTTCAACACCCTTGTCGCGCATGGCCGGAATTCCGGAACGCTGATGGCGACGCGCTTCTCCAACCGGATCAACAGCTACATGAGCAGCCTGGGCTTTTACCTCACCGGCGATGCCTTCATCGGAGCACATGGATACTCGCTGCAACTGGAAGGGTTGGAGCGGGGATGGAACGATCATGCTTCTTCCCGGCGGATCATCATGCATCCTGCCGACTATGTCAGCGAAGAACATGTCCAGGAATGCGGCTACCTGGGACGCAGCGAAGGGTGTCCGGCCATTCCCGAAGCGCTGAATCAGCCGATCATCGATGAGATCAAAGGCGGTAGCTGTTTGTTCCTCTATGCGCCGAATAAGCGGTTTACGCACCGCGGCGCCCGTTTCTCATCCTAGCGCAGGAACAGGTGTTGCGCCACGGCGCTGTCATGTCCATAGATATCCTCCCGGAACTGCAGGTTGCCCTCTTCATCCACCCAGGCGGTATAATACACGATCAATACGGGTATGGGGTCTTTGAGCGCTACCCCTCTTTCTCTGTCTTCGGCAATGACCTCGTCGATCTTTTCTTTTGACCAATCGGGCATATCCTGTAGGAGATATTCCGCCAGCCCGCGCGCATCGGCAACGCGGATGCAGCCGTGACTATAAGCCCGCCGGGTACGGTTGAAGAGATCTTTATGGGGAGTGTCGTGGAGATAGATATTGAAGCTGTTGGGGAAGAGGAACTTGATGCGCCCGAGCTCGTTCTTCTCGCCGGGCCGCTGCCGGATCACCGGAAGGCCGTCCTCCTCTCCGGTCTCCTCCATATCGTGTGCTTCGAGATAGTCTTTATTCTTTTCCATGGCCGGAACAATCTCCTTCCTTACGATGGAGCGCGGGATATTCCAATACGGATTAAAGATGATCCGGTTCAGCCGGCCGGAGAACAGCACCGTGCTGTGGCCCTCTTTTCCAACGACGACGTTCATGGTCAGTGCAGCGCGCCCTCCGTCGAGGACCCGCAACCGGAATTCGGGGATGTTGACGATGAGGATACGGCGAGTGGAATCGGCCGGTTGCCAGCGCATGCGTTCGAGGTTCACAAGCATCTGTCTTATCCGAGCCTCGACGGGAACATTGAGCGATGCTATGACCTCGGGGCCGATATGCCCATCGGGATTGAGGCCATGAGTTCGCTGATAGGCCTTTACAGCCACCGCCAAATCCTTATCGAATACATCGGTGGTGTCGGTGGCGGCCAGCTCACCGGTCAACTGTAAGCGCTTTTTTACTGCCGCAATGAAACTGCCTCTTTCGCCCGGGCGATAGCCCTTATGAGTTTTGGGCAGCCTCCCCCACCCCCCTTTTTCCTGCCAGTCGAGGAATTGTTTCAGGCGTTGGACCAGGGCCTGGTATCCCGGGCCTGCTACGCCGCTGCCGCTTTGGGAAATGTCGGCCCGGGCCATTTCGACGGGATCCCTTTTCTCCATCGGGACAAGCTGAAGATAGGCGGCATGTCGTTGCCGCTTGTCGGGATAACGATCGTTTAGGAAGTTCATGAAGCGCCAGGTCATGAGCAGTTCGGTTCGTTGCAGGGTGGGATCGATGGCATTTAGCTTCTGCCCGCTGGTGTCGCCGGCCTGCAGAATATCCAGTTCCCGGTCCAGCCATTTGCGGCCGGTGCTGCTATCCTTGCTGTACTGATAGAGCGAGGAGAAGGCCAGGGCCTGTTCGGAAAGGCCGTCCTGATCGAACCAGGCATATTGAAAATTGCGGGCGTTGTAGAAGTTGTGGAGTTCGAGGGCGAGCGTGTCGTTCAGGTGTTGCAGGGAAATGAACTGGTCCAATTCGGCGGTGTCCAGATACAGATCACTATAGGCATGGGCCGAATCGATGCCGGTATTACGGGCGATGAGGGTGTCGCTCTCAAGGGGATTGGCCGGCGTGGGACCGGGCACGCCCGAATCCCCGGCCGGGGCGGCCGCCGGAGGGGCTTTCGGTTTGCTCTGGCAGGAGAAAAGGAATCCTGCGAAAAAGAATAAGATGGGTACGATCTTTTTCATCGGTTTTTGTTTGCAGGACAGACCTTCCGTACTATGCAGGCTGCGAAAGATAGAAACAGGCTATACATGCAAGAATTTCTACGGTGGCAATGATGTAAAGAATATATCTCATACCCTATCCGGGTACAAAATCATTGCCAGTCCGGTCCCCGGGCGTGGAAAGCCGAATACCGGGAATATTGTTCCCCACCTGGGGAGTGCTGGCACAGGAATTTGATAGGGATGGCTTAATGAATAGGTTCTGGGTATACTATTGCGCGGTCCTGCTTGCCATCCTGCTGACTGCGATACTCTTATACATCGCCCGGCTGGTGTTCATGCCCCTCGCGGTGGCGGGAATGCTCGCCCTGGTTTTTATGCGCCTCTGCGATTGGCTGGAGCGGCGGGGCGTGCCCAGGCTCCTCACGGCACTGATCTCCGGCGTCCTTTTCGCTGGGTTGGTCGCAGGGGTTGTGCTATTGGTTAACTGGTATATCCACCGGTTTGCAGCGGATGACAGTCTACAGCAGAACATCGGCGAAGTGATCGCGCAGGCCAGGGGCTTCCTCAGAGACCAGTGGGGAGTCAATGTCCGGGGAACGAAGGGAATGTGGTCGCTGATCGGCAGCGCAGACGCGGGGAAAATGACGACCACCGTGGTGGGGAGTATCGTTGCCGTCGTGATGCATCTCATCCTCACCGTCGTATATATGGTCATGCTGCTTTCCATGCGCGGACATGTCAAAGAGTTTTTCCTCCGGCTGGTAAAGCCGGAGAACGAACAGAAGGTCCGGACGATCCTCACGCGAAGCGTGAAGGTGGCACAGGACTATATCTTCGGAATGATGATCGTCATCCTTTATCTCTGTACCCTCTATTCTGTCGCCTTTTCGGTCATCGGCGTCAGGTATGCCGTCTTCTTTGCCATCCTCTGCGGCCTGCTGGAGATCATCCCATTTGTAGGCAGTATCACCGGGACGACGCTGACCTGCATCATGGCCCTGTCGCAAGGGGGCGGCATGCACATGGTCGTTTGGGTGCTGGTCAGCTATGCAACGATACAGGCCTCGCAATTCTACATCGTCGCGCCGCTGGTCATGCGCGAGCAGGTGAACCTGAGCCCCCTGTTCACCATCGTGGTGCTGATTGCCGGGGACCTGCTCTGGGGCATCCCGGGGATGATCGTGGCGATCCCCTGCCTGGCCATCCTGAAGATCGTATGCGATGAGGTGGAATTCCTGCAGTCCTTCGGATTCCTGCTTGGGCGGACGAGACCGACCCATGGGAGGTGGAAACGGCCGTGGGCAAAATAATTGCGGACTTTGAATAAAACGGAGCATATGACCAATATATCAGACATCGAGATCAGGCGGGACGCGGAGCAGCTGGTGCTTGACCTCTTAAGCGCCATCAATGAGAAGGACTTTGCCACGGCCAGGGAGTTCGTATGGGACAATTTCACCTTTGAAGGCGTTCTGGGCAGACGGGACGGCGCCGACGCCTATTTTGCCGACCTGCCCGGGATGAACATGAACTATTCCGTCCTCCAATCCTTTGCCAGGGGGCTTGACGTATGCGTATTGAGCAACCTGCGGATTGGGGACAAAAAAGAGATCTTTTGTTGCAGCTGGTACAAGCTGAGACAGGGGAAGATCGCCTCTTTGAGAGTCCTGTTCGACCCGAGACCCCTGCTGGCGAATTGAACGACTATGGCCGCTCCCCGAGCGGCTTTTTTTTCCTATCTTACAAGCTAATAAACCTTATCTATTATGACACCTGAACAACCCGTCCAGGCGGCCATTTATGCTGCCATGGACCGTATTCAACGAGAATACACCCGCCTCCTCGAATCTCACTCCTGCGTTTCCCTTCTTGGATCCTTTAATTCCGACGAACTCCGCCTCGAATCTTACTGCCAGGACTACCGTCCGCATCCGCAGACGGCTGAACTGGTGCGAAGCAGTATCGGCTTTGGCCGGTCGGCCGGTATCCTGCTCCCCAATGCGGAACATTACCTCACCTGCGCGTTGTATCTCTTTCCCGATGCGACGCCGGAGAAGATCCTGCTGATCGCACGGAATTATGCGGTGGATTTTTATCTGAACGACACGATGGGCCGGGAGTACCGGTCGACCTCCGGGGAGCGGCAACGGCTGAACGAGATCCGGGCGCGGCTGACGGAGCGGACGGACTGGCCGACGACCATGCCTTCCGCCGGGGGGCCGGCCAAAACGGTGGCGGCTGCGGATCAAGCCGCCGGGCCGGCTACTCCGGCGGAGCGTGCCCACCTCGAGGTGCTGACCGAGCTGGCAAACAGTTCCCCCGCCTCCTGGTTCGAACCCTTCCTCGCACTCTATCTGAAACATCTGTCGGTGGCGCACAAGTCTTACGACTGCCTCTCGCTCGGGACCATCCCCAGGATCGAAGAGTATATCGCCATCCGCGCCGATATCTCGGGAATGCCGCACACCGTCTCGATGGTGGAATACAGCCAGGGAAATTACCTCGACTGGCCGCTGCTTCAGCAGATCGGTCTGGCGGGAGAACTTCGCGAGCTGGGGACGACAGTGTCGCTGATCGGAGCCTTGATGAACGATCTGTTTTCCTTCGAGAAGGAGGTCATCGACAACCGGAGCGACTCCAATCTGCTGGCCATCATCGTGCTGAACAATTTCCGGATGGAGCTGCGCGAAGCGATGTCGGTGGGGACGGCCATCGTGCGGAATCTGTTGGCGGATTATGCGCGGGGTGCAGCGAATCTTTTGGCGAAGATTGAGCGGCTGCCGGCGGGACCGGTGCTTGCGCCAGAGTCCGGGGGCCGGCACGAGGATGCCACACCCGATCTGCGCGCGGGACTGCTGCGTTACATGGAAGGTATCCGGAAATGCGTACAGACCTGCTGGCTATGGCAGGTAGATACCCAACGGTACAAACGGCCGCGATCGATCTGGAAAGAGACCTCTCTATCAGGCCCGGTTGCCGTCTAGAGGAAAGCGAAGCTCGACGGTGGCGCCGGCGCCGGGTATCGAATGGATCTCGATCACCCCGCCGAGCAGCCGGGTCAAATAATTGGTGATATAGAGTCCGAGGCCGATGCCTTCGGGGTTCTCGGGCGACTTGCTCGTGGCGTAAGGCTCGAAGATACGCGCCAGCTGGTCGGGGTGGAAGCCTTTGCCCTCATCGATTACCTTCAACACCCAGGTCTCCTCATCGAGACCGAGACAGACCCGGACAGCGGAACCGGCGGGAGAGAACTTCAGGGAATTGACAAAAATGTTATAGAAGATACGGCTGACCTTCAGGCGATCGGTCAACAACTTCGAAGGGAACGAGCCGTCGACATGGAAATCCACGCGGATATCCTTCTCCAGCGCAAGATATTGATTGAGCTTGACGATATGCCCCACCTCGGCAGCGACATCGATCCAGTCGTCCTCGATCTCGTCGACCGTGCCCATCTTGAATTTCGAGAATTCAAGGAAGTGATTGAGCATGTATTTGTAATTCTGCGAGGCCAGCAAAAGACTTTCCGCCACCTGCGGGGTCACAGGCTGGCCCGTCGTCACCTTCTCGTGGACGACCGCGCAGATACTGCCCACCCCAAAGTAGGCCCCGCGGATATCGTGGGAAATATGCTGGAAGAAATTATTCTTGAGATGATGCAGGTTCTCGCCCGCGTCACGGGAGGCTTCGGCCTCGCGGGAACGGGAGTGGAACCGAAGGACATTCTTTTTGTAGAGATAAAAGATGAGCAGCACCAGCGAGATGATGACCCCATAGACGACAATCCTCGTCAGCAGTCCGATGCCGGGGCTGAAGGCTATCGGGGTGATAAAGGGATGCCGGAATTCGATCTCGAGAAGGGTCAGCAGGAGAAGCGTGATGCACACACAAACGACGCGGCTCAGAAGGCTGTCGAATACAAAAAAGATGAGCCCGAGGATGAAAAGGAACATCAACTGCGGCTGTGCATGCTCGCCGAGAATGGAACCGAAATAAAAGGTCGCAAGATTGATCACGAAGTAAAAGAGGATGTTCGCGGGAACATAGTTCTGCTTATAGTTGAGGGCGACAATGCCCAGCATGAGGAAGGCTTCGGCGTAAGCGCCGATGAGGATGACAAGCTTCCCCGTCAGCAAAAAGAAGAGAAGGCCTGCAACGAGATTGAGCAGGAAGATCGAGACGCACATCGTGTTCACACCGATACAGATCGAGCGGTGGATGTCGGATTCGGAAAAGCCTTTTGCGCCCGCATACTTCAGTGTTCGCCAGACTCTGGATAGCATATTTCGTAAAAAGTACAGAATAAAAAATCGGTTTTTGTCGAAATATCTCTACAAAGTAAACTGGAAAATGCCACTATTTTGCTTTCAATAGGATAAGGTTTAAATGGCTAATGCATCTGATTAGCGCATCCCTGCACGAAAGTGCGGGGATTTTTATTGATAATCAATGCATTGCTTTTGGGACGGATAGTTAGATCGGATTTACGGCGGTAGTATGTAGTAACAAGGACAATGCCCAACAAACTGCTGATAGCCGACGATCATAGTATGACCCGGAAGGGGCTTAAGTTGCTGGTAGAGTGTCATATCGGCAAGGATTGGATACAGGAAGTATGGACCTGCAACCAACTGATGAAAGAGTTGCAGTCGAAGACCTACACCCACCTGATCCTGGATATCTTTCTGAGCGATGGCAGTACGTTGGAGGTGATCCCGGCGATCAGGAATTTGTATCCCGACCTGGAGATCCTGATCTTTTCGATGCAGCCGATAGCAGTCTATGAGCGCGCACTGATGCCGTTCCGCATCCGGTATTTTGTTTCCAAGGAGGCCAATGAGGTGGAGACGCTGCGGCTCATGGGGCAATTCCTCACCAATCAGCGACCGGTCCCATTGCATGTAAAAGAGGAGGAAACCCTACCCTTTTCGGGAATGCCGGCCAGGGAGATGGATGTGCTGCATTACCTGTTGAAGGGGTGGAAAACGACGCAAATCGCCGATACGTTGAATCTGAGCGTCAGCACGGTATCGACCTTAAAGTCCCGCATCTTCGAGCGCACGAGGACGAGCAATGTGATCGAACTGATGGAGTTGGCAAGTATCCACAATGTGAATTGATCGGATCGTAAAAATACGATCTCCCTATATGGTCTTTCTACGATGTGTAAGGGTTTCCCCGGGCTGGCGGCTAAGTCTATAGAGAACTATTGAGGAATAGCGTGTTGGATATTATGAATTACCTCAAAAACCCCGCATCTTTGAGTCGTTAAGCAAAACCAAAGTTTATATCCAATATCCATCGAAAAGCATCCGGCTTATGAAGACCACAAGTTGAGGCCCTGCCGGAAAAAATTAGAGGCCGTCTGCCACCAAAAGCAGACGGCCTCTTCATTTATGTTTACCCGGGATACCAGTTCTTCTGCACCACCTTAATATTCTTATCCCCGGCCTCGACCTTTGTCTTAAACGCATTGACGTCACTAAGGCCGTCCTTTCCACGGTAGTGATAAGGATACACCGTTTTTGGCTTGAAGGCAAGAACGGCGTCGGCAGCTTCGTCAACGGTCATCGTATAGGGAAGGTTCATACAAACGAAGGCGATATCGATGTTTTTGAGGGCGCGCATTTCGGGAATGCCCTGCGTGTCGCCGGAGATGTAGAGATTCTTGCCGCCGATGGTCAGGACATAGCCGTTGCCCCTGCCCTTGGTGTGCATCGCCGTGGGGCTTTCGGGAAGATTGTACATGGGGATGGCAGTGATGCCCACGCCGGACTCGGTCTTCTTGTCTCCATTATTCATGATAACGACCTTTGCTTTCAGGTCCCCGGGCATCTTATCGGCAACGGCCTTCGGCGCGATGATGACGGTATTCGCAGTGCGGACGGCTGAAAGCGTGGCCGGGTCGAAGTGATCGCCGTGAATATCGGTGACCAGGATGACATCGGGTTGCCTGATACCGCTGTAGTTCTTTGCGCCGCCGGTAGGATCGACATAGATGGTGAGATCTTTCAGACCAAGGACGAAGCTGGCATGTACCAGCGGTTGGATGGTCAGCGTTCCCCGGGAAGTGGCGACTTCGTCGGGGCTTACCCGTTGGGCATTGGCATTTTGCAGGACAAGGACAGACAGGGCGGATGCAAAAATAATGGATTTCATAAATGCATTTTTTAAGGGCATAAAAGTACGCAATGTGCCCTAGACCTTGATGTAAATCTTTTGCTTGTCGAGGATGCGGCCGATGAGCCAGTAAATAACGATGAGAGTCACCGCATACAGAAGCGAGGCATTCTCTTCATGCCCCAGGTCCAGCGGCTTGCAGCAATGGTTATAGAACCAGGCCAGGGGATCCACCGTCTTACCGTCATCGTCGATCCGGATCAGGCGTTGCAGCCGGGGCAGGGCTCCGCTGAGGATAAAGATGAAAAGGGGGTTCTTGCCAAAGACATCGAAGAATTTGCTCCAGGACCCGGTAGACTCCCTGAATTCTATGAAGTAGATCAGCAGGGATAGGGTCGCCAGCGCCCAACCGGCGGCGACGAGGGTATAACTGCTGGTCCAGATCTTTTTATTCACCGGAAAGACGCTGCCCCAACAGTAGCCCGCCAGCAGGAGAAGGAAGGCGGCGACCAGGAGATGGGAGAGCATCTCGTAGCTCTTCCCCTTTAGCCGGATATAGGTACCGGCGAAATAGCCGAGGATGACGGACACGATAGCGGCCATCGTACTGGTGAGACCTTCGGGGTCGAAGGCCACTCCTTCGCCATGGTACATATGTTCGGGCCCGAAGATGGCCTTGTCGACGGCGGTGCCGAAATAACCGCTGAGGCTATACGGATCGGCAGGGTCGCCGAGGAAGAGGCAAAGGGCCCAGTAAGCAATGAGCAGGCACCCGCTGATAAAGAAGGCGCCGCGCAATTTGGCGTAATAAACGATAAGGGCGGCGCCGCAATAGGCCAGGGCGATGCGCGCCAGCACGCCCATGATGCGGACCCCGACGAGAGTGCCGTTGTCGGCAGTGTACGTCCAGGTCCTGAAAACGATGTGGTCATGTTCCCAACGAATAAAGGGAAACCAGTTGAGCAGGACGTTGATGAGGAAGATGAGCAGGGTGCGGCGGAAGACCTTTTTCAGGAAGTAGGCGTTACCCTTTTCTTCGAAGCGCGGCATAACAAACGCGAGGGCGTTGCCGACGGCGAAAAGGAAGAACGGAAAAACCAGGTCCGTGGGGGTCAGGCCATGCCAGGGAGCATGGTCGAGGGGCGTGTAGGCCGCGCCGGCCTGGTTGTTGACGAGGATCATGAAGGCGACGGTGGCGCCGCGGAAGACGTCGAGGGAATAGTAGCGCTGCGGTGGGTTCATCGGTTGAAGGTAAAAAAGAGGCCCTCCCGAACCAAAAATAGAGCGCCTCTTTTTTTTAAGGCTAGTTGGTCGCCCCGCCATTGACCAGCAGATGCTGGCCGGAAACAAAGGACGAAAGCCCGCTGGCAAAGAATTCCGCCGCATTGGCCACGTCCCCGACCTCGGCAAGCCGGCCCATGGGGCAGCTGTCGAGCAGCTGTTTGCGTAACCGCGGGTACGCTGCCGGATCGACAAAGATCCCCGCATGGTCGACCGCAAACGGAATAATAGAATTGACGGTGACGCCGCGATGCCCGATCTCTTTGGACAACACGTCGACAAGATAGCGGGGCGTCGTCTTGCTGCCGCCATACACCGCCATGCCCGTGACGGGAAAGGACGTCGTGCTGGAGGCGATGTAGATGATGCGGCCGTTGTCCGTGACGTGTTTGGCGGCCTGCTGCATTGTAAAGTAGGAACCTTTGGCGTTGATGGTGAAGACGCGATCGAACTGTTCTTCCGTGAATTCGGTCACCGGGGTTTCCACCATCTCGACGCCGGCATTGGCGACGATGATGTCGACCTTTCCGAAGGCGGCGAGAGCTTCGTTGAAGAGCTTTTCGATCTCGGCGACCTTGCTGACGTCGCCCTGTACGGCGATGACCTTTACGCCCATGGCTTTTATATTGGCAAGGGTCTCATCCGCGGCGGCCTTGTCGCGGGCATAGTTGAGGACGATATCCGCGCCAAGGGCGGCATAACGTTCCGCAATGGCTTTACCAAGTCCGCGGGCAGATCCGGTGATAAGGGCTACTTTACCTTTTAATGAATTCATGATCGGGTGATTTTGACTGTTAGTGAGTGTTGAATAGTTAGGAAACCATGTCGCCATTGACGGGGATCACCTGGCCGCTGACCCAGCGGGCCTCATCGGTGAGCAAAAAGACGACGACGGGAGCGATATCGCCGGGCTCGCCGATTCGGTTGAACGGGCTGAGCGCCGCCTGGGCCTTGATCGTTTCCGGAGCCTTCCCCTTTGTATACAGCTCGGTCATGACGGGGCCGGGGGATACGGCGTTGACACGGATACCGCGGCCGGCTTCCTTGGCGGCTACCTTGGTCAGATGCTCGATGCCGGATTTGATACCGCCATAAGGGCCATAGGTGGGGATCGGAATACGGTTGACGCTGGTCGAGATGTTGAGGATGACGCCGTTGTCTGCCACTTTCGTCATGGCTTCCCGCAGGACGAAGAAGGCGCCCGTGAAGTTGATGTTCACCTGGTTGATGAATTCTTCATCGGTGAAGTCCTTTATGAATTTGTTGATCATGATCCCGGCGTTGTTGACGACGGCATCGATGCGCCCAAATTTGGCGAGGGCCGTGGCAAACAGTTGTTTTACCTCCGCCGAGCTGCGAACATCCGCCTGGATGGCGATCGCTTCGCTGCCAAGCGCCTTTATCTCTTCCACTAACTGATCTGCGGGTTCCTTCCGGCCCGCGTAATGAACGACGACCTTGCCTCCCGCCCTTGCTACCTGGCGGGAAATTTCAGCCCCGATACCACCGGAAGCGCCGGTGATCAATACTACTTTTTGGCTTAACGTGCTCATACTTGTTTGTTTTGTTTGTTGAGACAAAGCTATGACGGGCAGGAGCCTCCAAAAAGACGGGTTTTATAGCAAAAGATATATAATTCGTAGTATCAGGTTCACGTCCTGCTGGTCATCGCGATCATCGCTATCCTCCTGAAGGTGATCCGGCGGGCGGATTAGCAGCGGGTGTTAAAAAAATTAGCGGATCACTTCCAATAAAATTAGTATTTTAGCAGGAAAATGGATGGCGTGTCCGAGGACATTTCTTATACTCCGGCTTCCCTGCTGCATCTGTTCAACAGTGTTCTTGCGCCTGCGGCGACCAAGAAGATCATTTTGCTGAAAGGCATTTATGTGGCCGGCAGAGGGGTTACCTATGCCGGCTATTTTTATGATACGTTAAAGGACGAGACGACGGATGCGGTGCTGACGCTGGTTGTGCCGGCGTTGCTGCGAAACGGGCTTGTTCCGAATAAGACGATCGAGTTCCATGGGTATATCACCAAGCGGGTGGTGCTCAACGGCGGAAGGATCGAGGTGCATGCAGTCATGACGCAACTGGTGCAGCAGACGGTGAATACGTATTCGGAGCGGGAGATCCGGGCGGTGGAGGTATTGCAGAAAAAGGCGGCAATGGGCTTTGGGGACGTGGACGGGTTTTTGAAGCGGCGTATTATTGATGATGCAAGCGTACGGGTACGGGTGCTGATCGGGAAGACGGCGATCATCGACAGCGATATCACCCATGCGCTGGAGGAGGCGATCGGATTTTATGATCTGTCCTACGAACGGATCAATTTATCGGCGGAGGCGGAGATCGTGCAGGCGCTGCAACGGTACAACGATCGGTCGAAGAATGACGTGTTGGTATTGTCGCGCGGCGGCGGGGAGAATATGGAGGTGTTCAACAGTCCCGATCTGGCGGCCTGTTGTTTGGAGTTGGAACCGTTGTTTGTGACGGCGATTGGTCACAAAGAGGACGTGACGCTCGTGCAGAAGGTGGCGGACAAGGCTTTTATCACGCCCACGGCGCTGGGGCAGTATCTGCACCGGGTATACAACGATACGGTGGCGGAACTGCAGCATTCCAGGGCGCGGCTGGTGGAATCCATCACAACGCAGTTAGGCGCGCAGTACGATAAGCAGGTGCAGGTACTGGAAGAGAAGATCCGGGGATTGGAAGAAGTGAACGGGCAGCGGGTAGGGTTACAGCAGCGGGAGCTGGAGTTGCTGATCGGGCAGTTGAATACGGCGCGGGGAGAAGCGGCCAACGCCCGCGGCGAGGCAGCCAACGCGCGCGGCCAGGTGGAAAAGCTTCGGATAGCCGGGCGCAGGCGGCAACTGGTATACTGGGTGATCCTTGCCCTCGTTGCAGTGGTTTGCGCGGTTGTTGGCCGGGGGTGCCGGTGAGAGCGGCGGTGCGCCCCGGGGATACGGCACGCGGCCCTGTTCACGCAGGAACGGCAGCAACGGCATGCTGTATCTTTTTCAATTGGTGGAGATGGCGCTGGGTATGCCATACATAGAACCACAGCATCTCGAGTCGGGTGAGATAGCCGATCGTCGGGAATTCGAAGTCAGTGCAGGTAACGGAAAGATCGAGCAGCCGTATCCCCTCCCCTATCTTATCCCACACGACCTTTGTTTTGCCGAGGAGTTCCTGTTTGTCATAATAGCCGCCGGCGGGAATGATAAAATCCGGGGACGGCAACGTTGTGCTGAAGTCGAGAAAGATGCTCGCGATGATGGGACAGTGCGCGTCGGGCCGGCGATCGGTGGTGGGGGCGGTGTGGCCCGCGATGGTTTCGACAACACCGCCGGAGAGGAGAAGGTGTTCGGCGACCTGGCCTGCCGTCCACCCACCGTAGGAGGGCTGGGTATTCAAATGCTCGTCGTTAAAAGCAGCGAGGAGCTGGAGGAGGGCGGCGCCGGTTTCTTTTGCCTGTAGGGCAAGTGCTTGTTTGCTGGTATCCATGATCGTTGTTTTTCTTTTGTAAAATTGGGATTTCTTCCTGTCCGGTGCGAGGGGTGATCCCGACAATAAAAAGGTAATTCGCGACAAATGCGGTAGTTTTAGCGTTCAAATACTTTTTATGCACCGCATGATCGCTCAGCTGTCGCTTGTCGTCAGGGATTATGATGAAGCAATCGATTTTTATGTCGATAAATTGGGATTCGTGCTGATCGAGGACACGCCCCTGAGCGAGACGAAGCGGTGGGTGGTCGTGGCGCCATCCGCCGATGCGGCCGGTTGCAAGCTGCTCCTGGCGAAAGCCTCGGGCGAAGCCCAGCTAAGCCGCGTAGGCGATCAGACAGGCGGCCGGGTCTTTCTCTTTTTGCACACAGATGATATCGCCCGCGATCACGCGCGGTTGATCGCCGCCGGCGTGACGATCGTTCGCGAGCCCGCAAGGATGCCCTACGGCACGGTGCTGGTGTTTGCGGATCTGTATGGGAATTTATGGGATATGATCCAACCTAATAATTGAATGTGAGCCCCCCACCCCAGCCCATATCGCTGTCATAGTGGGTCGAGAGACCGATATATTTGGTGATAATATAGCGGAACCCGGCCATATACTCCCTGTCGGTATTGACCATAAAATTAAACCGCAGACGGCTGGTGACCGGGACGTCCTCACGGCCCAGCTGCAAGCGAAACTTGCCACGGCTGTCGACGCGGGCATCGGCAACAAGGAAAAGAGGCAGCGTGTATTGGACACCTGCGCAGAGAACATTGCGATGGTCTTTTGTGTCGGCCTGACCGAAGAGGTTCTTTTCCAGGGTATAGTGGCTGCGATAGCGGAAGTCCCAGCCGGCGTACGGCAGCCAGTATTGCATTTGGCCCAGGTAGCGGCCGATATGGCTTTCGGTCTCATAGCCTTTGCGCGAATCGGTCCCGATGCGCCATTCGGATTGAAAACGATAACGGGTGTTGGACAGTTGGACTTCGCCGTCGCTTCCATTGCTTTCGAGGCCGGCACGGGCCATAGGGCGGATCTCGCGATCGTCGGCATAGACCTTCTTTATCGCTTTCCCGGCATCGGGTACCTCGGGATTGGGGGGCGAGTCCTCATAATGAAAGATGCGGCCCATCCCGCTCATCATATGATAGAGGATATGACAGTGGAAATACCAGTCGCCGCCGCTGTCCGAATTGGCCGCGAATTCGAGGGTGTCTGTCTCCATGGGCAGGATATCGACGACATTCTTTAGCGGTGAATAACCACCCTGCCCGTTGAGAACGCGGAAGAAATGACCGTGCAAATGCATGGGATGACGCATCATCGTGCCGTTGTACAGGATGACGCGGACATTGTCCCCGTGGCGGATGAGTATCTTGTCGGTCTCGGAGACGGCTTTATTGTTGATGGTCCAGGTGTAGCGGTTCATGTTGCCCGTGAGATTGAAATGATATTCTTTTACCGGGGCGCCGCCGGGAAGGGTGGTATTGGTTGTGGCGCGGAGCATGCCGTAATTGAGGGGCGTGCCGGGGTCGCCGGGGTACATCACGGCGTTCATGTCCATAGCCTGGTTGGACATTTTCATTTCCATTCCCTTTTTCATTCCGCCGCTGGCGTTCATCATTCCGTTCATCATCTGCATGCCTTCGAAGTAATCGAGCTTTTTCAGGGGCGGAAGCGATCTTTTGGGTCCTTGCCCTAACCACAGGGTGGCAGAGCCGGTGCGGTCCTCGGAGGTGGCACGGAAGGCATAGCTGCTGTCAGCCGGAAGCGTGACCACGACATCGTAGGTTTCGGAGACGCCCACGATCAATCTGTCGACCTCAACCGGTTCCACATCCTGGCCGTCAGTGGCGACGACGGTGATCTTGCCCCCGGCCCATTGAAGCCAGAAATAGGTGGACGAGCTGCCGTTGATGATCCGGAGCCGAACCTTGTCGCCCGGTGTATAGTGAGCCTGGGTCTCTTCAGGCTTGCCGTTGACCAGGAATTTGTCGTAGGCGACATCGCTGACGTCCATGGCCAGCATCCGCTTCCATTCGTTGACAAGCTTTGTATGCGCGCGGCCGGCCTTTATCGCGGCCGCATAGTCCTGCACGCTGCCCTTGCGGATGGCGTACCAGTCGGTCGCATAGTGAAGGCTTCGTTGTACCTCATAGGGTGCCTCGTCGGTCCAATCACTCAGGAGGACGACTTGTTCCTTTTCTTCCGTCCACTGCCGTTTATGGATGACGATCGCCCCATAAAGCCCGATCTGCTCCTGCAGCATCGTATGGGAATGATACCAGTAGGTGCCGTTCTGAACAATGGGGAACACCGCCGTATAGGTCTTCATCGGCCCGATGGGCGCCGAAGTGAGATAAGGTACGCCATCGTAGCGGTTCGGGACGATGAGGCCATGCCAGTGAACGGAGGTGGCCATCATCGTTTTGTTATGGATATGGACCTCGGCGGTGTCGCCTTCCGTGAACTCCAGGGTCGGTCCCGGCAGGGACCCATTGACGGCGATTGCAGGCTGGCGGCGGCCGGTATAGTTCACCGTCGAATCGGTGATATAAAGATGGTAGATGATGGTATGCGGCCGCGCAGGGTCTATCTGCCGGAAAGGCTCGCGCGTACGCATGCGCCGGCCGGCAGCCATCGGCATGTCACGCATCTGGGCGCGCGCGGACAACCCACCTATCGCCAGGAGGCAAAGGATCCAATATTTCATGCGGAGCTTAGGGTTTGAGAGTGCCGGTTACCTTCCCGCAGGTAAGCATGCTGCTGCCGTAATAGGGGTTTTTGATACTGCTGTCGTTGCTGAGCCACGAAGACTTTTTCATGGGACAGTACTCCTGGTAGACAGGCTGCTCCGAAAGCCTGGCCTTTTTGGCAAGGCTGGCCATATTGGCCGAAAGGCTGGCGAAATGCTCGCGCTGGTGCGCCAGGTCGGTGGATTCGGAAATATGCCGGGCGTCGAAGGCCAGCTTGTCCTTGAGGGACATAAAGGCCATATGGTCTTTTGCGGGAATGGCGTGCATGTCGACGCCGTCGATGTCCCTGACGAGGGTCCCGGCTTTTTCGGCGGCGGCCTTTGCGTCGCTGCCGACGAGGGCGTCCTTGACGCTATAATAGTCGGTAAGAACCGGGCCTAAAACGATATTTTGGGCATTGAGATGGGCAAAGAGCGAGGTCACTGCGAGGACGCCGATGACGGCTATAATGTGCTTCATAATTTGATGGATTGAATGATTAAAAATGGGTTCTTTTCAACCGGGATCAAATCAAAAGCCGCCGTTGAAAGACGGGAATATCGGGCGGAGGATGTTTGGCGTTGCCGGAAGTTGCAGGTTTGAGTACCTTTGCCGCCTCAGTGCGCGGGCGCGGGAGGATAAGCTGGATAACCGGGACCGGGGCCGCCTCGATGGCGTCGGCCAATTGCTTTTCGACCAGGTTGAACTTGACGGCCTGCACGCTGTTGCAGGGTCCCTTCTTCTCCTTCTTCCCGCAACAACACGAATGCTTTTGGGCCTTGGCGCAATGGCAAAAAACGGTGAAGTTGGCGGTAAAGGCCAACAACAACATAAAGGCTATCCGACGCGTTCTTTGCATGCTCGCTGATGTCTTGTAAGCCGCCTCCGGCGGCCTTGCCCAAAGGTAACGCCGAAAACGGTAAAAAGTTTATAAAATTGAGGCGCGTTGTCCGGCTACCTTAAGGGGTAAATTTCTGAAAGGCGGCCGTATCCTTCAGCAGCGGATCGTCGATGACCAGCTGCAGTTGAGTCGCATCGAGACGGCGGATGACCAGGGTGTCGTTCGCCCCGCTGCCGATAAGCACCAGCCTGCTCCCCTGGACGCGGTAGTTGCTCCAGGTAGTCGAGCCCTGAAATGTATAATAGACCGTGTCCGGTTTTGCGAACCGAAGAGTATCTCCGAGGTTCTCTCCGATCATTGCATTGTTTCCGGTATACCGCCAGCTGCCGAGGATCGCCGTGGCGTTGTTGCCGCCATCGTTCTTCTTACAGGCTGTCATCGCCAGTAAAAGGAGGGGGAAGAATCTTTTCATGGCTAGCGGATGGGAGTTTTTAATTGATTGAAATAGGCGGTGTCCCGATAGAAGACGCCCGTGGGAGTCGTGGCAAAAACATACGGACCGCATTTGGTGAGAGAGGTCACGAGGTTGGACTGGAGCCCGTCGTTATTGAGCTCGCTGAAATCGAGGGTATTCCCGGAGATCGCCACTTTCCAGATCTGCATGTCGAGGTCCCCAAGGGTACCATAGAGATCGTTGCCCACCATCCGGTAAGTCAATAAGCCGGCCGTGGTGCCGGTAAAATCGTTGAAGAGGGTCCAAGTTTCTCCCCTGTCGGTCGAAGCATAGAAGACTCCGCTGAAATTGGCGAAAAGGGTATTCCCGTACTGAAACATATTGGCAGTGCCAAAATTCTTCGGGTATGGGGCCGGGGAATAGCCGAACCCCTTTACGTTCCCGGCCGTATCGATGCGGAAGAACTGACCGCCGTAAGAGACAAAGAACTTGTCGTAAAAGGCCGCGCAGAAATAGTTACTGCTGATGAAGCCAATGGTCGTGGGGTCTGCCTGCAGGATGAGCCGCTTTACATGCGGGGTATCGCCCAAGGCAAAGGGGCTAAGGAGTTTGGCCGAGTCGAAGTAGATGAGATCGAACCGGGCCTGTTTATTGCCGGCGCCAACCGATTCCACAGGCGTCAATGCATAACGGTCCCGGACAAGCGGATAATCCGTACCCGGATACGACTGGGAGGGATAGATACAGACCTGCTTGAAAATGCTATACTCGCCGGGCGTATACTGGGGCGTATAGGACAACACGGAATACTGGTCGTGCGGCGGGTTACTTTCGACGTAAAGCGTTGTCGCCGTCACAAAACAGATCGCGGCGCCATCTATATAGGGCGCGACGTAAGTCGGTTGAACGATGGTCGTTCCCGGCAGATAAAAACCCATGAGATTGTTGAAGGTTTTTACCGGTACCTGGATCAGGTTGAAGGAACCGCCCACGGCGAGGATCGAGTCGCCGGCATTATAGCTGGACAATGCCGCATTCGCATAGTTGTTGATCAGCGGAACAGGCTGCCAGGCGTGACGAAGGGTGTCCGTGACTGTTTTGGTGACCGTCTTTTTACAGGCCGGGCCGGTAACAACGATCAGGGACAGGGCTGCCAACAGCAGGCAGACAGAAACGGTGAATTTCATGCGATGAGGTTCGATCCGCCAAATTAAGGATTTTGGCCTGATTATCCTTGCCGGAGAACGCCATCCAGGACCTGCTTGATCTCATCTGCGCGCAAAACGCCGCTTTGACGCCATTTTACCTGGCCATCGCGGAAGACGATGAGCGTGGGCACGCTCTGGATGCCATAGGCAGTGGCGACCGCCGGATTTCTATCGATGTCCAGCTTGAGGATGGTGACCGAATCGCCGACCTTTTCTTTCAACTCTTTCAGGATCGGCGGCATCATTTTGCAGGGGCCGCACCATTCGGCCGAGAAGTCAACCAATACAGGCTTGTGCCCTTTTATCAAATCTCCAAAGGAGGGTTTTGCCGTTGTTTCCATACGACTCTTTTTTGCAAATTTAGGCAATTGCCGCCATGTAAGCTGCGGCAGAAGTCGTAAGCTGTTGTAAGTAGCTGGGAGTGAGTTCATCGGTTGCGGACACCAGCGCGCTGCCGATGCCGAAGGCGGCCGCACCCGCATGATGGAACTGGCGGATATTTTCGAGGTTGACGCCGCCGGTAGGCATCAGCGGGATCTGCGGCAGCGGACCTCTCAGATCGCGGAAGTAGTGCGGCCCGACGGATGCGGGGAACACCTTGACCATGTCCGCGCCGTTGCGCCAGGCCGTGAGTATCTCCGTTGCCGTAAAAGCGCCCGGGATACTGACGGCGCCAAGCTCTTTTGTCCGTTGAATGGTAGAAATATCAAGAGAAGGGGAAAGCACAAACTTTGCACCGGCGTCGATAGCCGATTGCGCCTCGCCGGGCGTAAGGACGGTGCCGGCGCCGACAACGAGCCGTTCGCCGAATTTCCCAGCCGTTTCTTTTATCGCGTTCAAAGCATCCCGCGAGTTAAGCGTTATCTCCAGCAGGCGGATGCCGCCGGCATACAACGCTTCAACGATCGGAAGGATATGAGCCGGGTCGCAGCCGCGAAGGATGGCGACGACCCGGTGGGTTCTTATTTGCTGGAGGGTGTTCATGGACGCGGAGTGAGCGGTACTTTATCAAAGTATTCTTTTTGCAGCTGCAGGGTCTTCGTGTCGGCCTTGATCGCCTTCAGCGCCTCGGCCAGTTGCCCGATATAGTGTTCGTTCACCAACTGCCCTTCCTCTTTTGTCGCCTTCGAACCATCGCCGGCGTAGTGATTGGGAAAGTCCGCATACCACCAGATGGCGGTGTAGACATTGGGAATATTCAGCCGGTGCTGGTTGAGGCCGGACTGATTCTTTGCCGAATCCATCTCTACCAGGTCGGGACGCAGGTAAAGTATCGAAGAAGTCTCGCGTTCGCCCGCATGCTGGTCGCCGGCGGGATCGGATTTGTGCACGGCGGCCAGTTGCCTCCGGAAGCTGCTGTCGCTACCCGGCTCGAAGAAATAGACCGCATAGGGCCGGGCTTTCTCGAGGCGGGTCTGGATGAAGTACCGGATCAGTTCGGGATTCCCGCCGTGGCCGTTGATGATGACTATCTTGTCAAACCCGTTGCGGGCGATCTCGTCGCAAGTGGCCTCGAGCAGATCCCATACGACGCGTTCGGGAAGGGCAAAGGAGCCGGGGACATGGCGGGCTTCGTTGATCTGTCCATAGAAGTAATCGGGGAAGACCACCGCATATTCCTTTTTCGTGGCGCGGGCCGACCATTCCCGGACCTGGATCAAATCGGACCCTATCGGTAAATGGGGACCATGCTTCTCGAGGATGCCGATCGGCAGGATACAGGTGTGGTTGGAGGCGGCCAGGGCGCGGGGCCAGTCGCTGGCGGTGAGTTCATCCCAGCGGGAGTGGGTCGGCGGTTGCTGGCCATAGGCAGCGGTGGTTGTGGCTGCGAGGAGGACCCCGAAAAATTTCTTCATATGACATTATTTCTTAGCGAATTTAATGTCTATCGCAGTCACCTGGAAACAATTTCTGGCGGGCTTTTTTTCGCCGGGGACGATGACGCGGAAGGGACCGGTGGCGGCGGCCAGGGGTTTGCCTTCCATTTGGTCGGCAAGGATGACTACCCTATCTGTAAAACTCGAGTCGAGTTCGGCCAGGGAGAAGACGACCTGGTAGTTGTCGGCGCAGGTGACGAGGACGTATTTGGCGAGGTTCCCGCCACGAAGATCGCGGCCTGTGGTGACGCCGGCCTTCTTAAAGATATCGGCGAGGGCCACTCCCTGGAAGGTATGCGGCGTGCCTTGCTTATCCTTCGAGACGGCGGTGGTTCGTGGCATGGCCGCGAGATCGGCAGCGGTAAGGGCCAGTGGGGTCGTGACCTCGCCGCCGACGGTGACCTGTTGGGCCGTGGCGCCAAGCGAGATGGACAAAAGCAGGACGAAGGTGAATGCTTTCATTGCGTAATATATTTAAAAATATAACGCACCGAAGGTAGCGAATTTCCGATACTGGGGGCGATGGGCGATCAGTGTTTTTGTACGCGTTTGGATTCCTCTTCGAGGAAAGCCGCGAAGCGCTGGCGGAGTTGTTTGTACCCGGCGATGAGGTCGCGCGCCTCTGGCGAGATCCTGCTTCCCCCACCCTTTTCGCCGCCGGTAGCGGTGATCACAAGGGGCGTGTTGGCGGTGGTGTTGAGGTTGTTGACGATGTCCCAGGCCTTTTTATAGGACATCTGCATTTTTTTGGCGGCCTTGCTGATACTGCCGGTCTCTTCGATGCCTTCGAGCAGTTGAACGGGTCCTGGGCCGAAAAATCGGCGGCCTTCGTGTTCGAGCCAAAGGCTCCCGTTGACGCGGATATCTTTTTCGGGGAGGATCTTTTTGGTGGACCGGGCCATGCTTAGGATGTTATGGTGAAGGCCTGGGCGGCGTTACCGAGAAGGTTGACGAGACGATCGAGTTTTCGGGTATGCTCGACAGAAAGCTCGCGGCGGTGGGTATCGGTATAGATCTGGCTTTTTACGAGGGGAACGGTATAGGGGATGACCCAGGCGCGGAGGGCTTTTGCGACGGCGTCCATCGCGTTGATGCCTTGCATGGCCTGGCCGCCGTCGGCCCAGCAGACCAACCCAACGACCTTGTCGGTGAGATACGGTTTCTCGCGTCGGGAGGTGAGTTCGAGCCAGTCGAGACAGTTCTTCATTGCCCCGGTCATGCCGCCATGATAGAGGGGGGTCAGCCAGATCTGGAGATCGCTTTTGGTAAAGGCCTCTACCATGGCCTCGACCTCGGCCGGCGGGTTGGGCTGGCGGAGTTCGAAGAAGGGAATGTGGGCGTCTGAGACATTGACCTGGGATACGGTGTAACCTTTTTCGAGCAGCTGCTCATGCAGGTAGGCGGAGAGTCTGCGACCTGTCGTATCGGGGCGGTTGTCGCTGCAGCCATTGAAGAGAAGGACATTCATACCCCCAAATTTACAAAATTTGGGGGTATGCCCTAATGATCGGCCAAAGCCACCTGTGGCTTGGCGCCCTTGCGCTTTCGCGCGAGCAGCAGAAAAGGCAGGCTACCCAGGAAAATGGCGCCCAGCAGCAGATAAGTGTCGCCGAAGCTGAGAGCGCTGGACTGGCGGTTGACCGTTGCATCGAGGAGGCCGAGGGCCTGGTGCTGGGCATCGGCAAGGGTGGCGCCCTTGCCGACAAAATATTGCGTATAGTTGGAAAGCCGGCTGGCCACTTGTGCATCACCCGGGTTGATATGCGACACCAGGTCCGTACGGTGCACCGCCCCGCGGCGGGTGAGATAGGTGTTGACCATGGCGATGCCGAACGACCCGCCCAATTGCCGCATCATATTGTTCAGGGCCCTACCCTGCGGCATGTCCTTTGGCTCGAGTCCGGAGATGGCCAGCGTGGAAAGCGGAACGGTAATGATGGCGAATCCCAGCAGCCGCTGTGCATACACCGGCGTCAGGTAGACACTACTGAAAAGCCCGATCCCGGAAACAAAGGTGAGCAGGGCCGCGATGCTGAGGTTCTTGCTCTTAAGCACCCGCAGGTTGACAACCGGGCTTTTTACCTTCAGCTCCCAATATATAAACAAGGATAAGCACAGCGCGGCGACAACGGTGAGGATAACGATATAGTTGGCGCTGAACCAGTCGTCGGTCTCCCCGCGCTCGAGCACGGTTTGAAGCGATCCGACCCCGACGGCGAGAAGCCCGATGCCGGCATAATCGATCCGGCCCGCCGCAGGTTTGTAAGGAGGTTCGCCCAGCAACCGGCTGCAGATCAATGCAACCGCGATACCGATGGGAACATTGATGTAGAAGATCCATGGCCAGCTATAATTCTCCGTGATGAAGCCGCCAAGGGTCGGACCGATCGTGGGTCCCACGAAGATGCCGACGCCGAAGAGGGCGCTGGCGACATTCTGCTTTTCTTTCGGAAACAGCTCATACACGATCGAGGCCGAAACCGAGAGCAGCGCACCGCCGCCCATGCCCTGGAAGAAGCGGCAGGCCACCAGCATCCAGATATTGGTGGCCTGGCCGCAAAGAAAGGAAAAGACCGTAAAAATGATCACCGAGCCGATATAATAATTGCGGCGACCGAAGGTTGCCGACAGGAAGCTGGTGATTGTTTATTTTATGCTTCGGCGCCGCTCAGGGCCGCAATAGCCTGGGCAGGATTGGAGAGATAGAGTTGATAGACATCGGCTGTCTGGCCCACGCGGATATCGAAGTTGTTTTCTTCAAGGCCTTTCACCAGGTCGTTTGCAACGACGGAGGGAGCGATGCCGTTGACCAGACCGCCTATCTCGGCAGAGAATTCGGTGGCGACGAGAGGCGGATAGATCTCGAATACCTTGACGCTGGTATTGGCCAGGTGCTGACGCAGGGTGATCGTATAGCTGTGCAAGGCAGCTTTGCTGGCCGAATAGCTTGGGAGACGGCCGCCGGGAGCGATAGCCACGATGGAGCTGACGTTGACGATCGCTGCTTCTTTCTGCTTTTTCAGCAGCGGCAGGAGCCGCTCGTTGAGGCGGATCACGGAGAGATAGTTGGTGAGCATCTCCTCACTTGCCTTTGTGAAGGCGTCTGTTTCAGTGGCGAGATGATACACGGGAGCGGATTTCCCGGCATTGTTGATGACGATGTTGAGGTCCCTATAATCTTTGTGGAGGATGGCCACCAGGTTCGCGACGTCCTTTTCATTGGCGACGTCGCCAAGGATACCGGTTGCATTGGGCAGCTTGTCGAGGGCAGCCTTCAGCCGGGCTTCGTTGCGGCCAGTGATGATGATCTTGTTGTTGGCGCTGAGGGCCTTTGCAAATTCGAATCCGATGCCGGCGCTGCCGCCGGTGATGAGGATGGTGTTGTTTGTCGTGTTCATTTTTGTACTTTTTAATGCAGTTATTTTATTTTATACCGATTGGTATATTTTATGGCAAAAAAAATCAAAGCGCGTTTATGATGTTTTCAACGGCGGCGATCAGCGGCTTGCCATAGCCGGCCTGGCCGACCGTTCTGCGGATCATGATCGAGCCTTCGAGAAGGGCGATGATGGAGAGAGCAGCCTGTTCGGAATCGGTGATGGATTTGAACTCTTTGCTGGCCTTTCCCGCTTCGATAAGCGTAACGATCTTCTGTTTCCAGAGTTCGATCGCCTCGGCGGCCTTTTTCCTGAGGCCAGGATGGGTATCGGCAGCTTCGATCGCAGTATTGAGGATCGGGCAACCGCCGGGCACCAGGTTGAACTTGCCGTTGCCGCTGTACACGTCTACATAGACGCGGAGTTTGTCGCGATAGCCCGTTCGCCGGGCCATTTCCATGCCGACCGTCTCACGAACGACGCGATGATTGTGATCGAAGCACGCCAGGGCAACCTCGTCCTTGTCGGCGAAGTTGCCGTAGATACTGCCCTTGGTGAGGCCGGTAGCATCGGTCATGTCGCTCAGCGAAGTGGAGGCGTACCCCTTCTTATTGAAGATGGGCGCCGTCTTCTCGATGATGAACTGTCTTGTTTTTTCGGCCTTGCTCATATTCCCTTCCTTTGACAGCACAAAATTGTACCAATCGGTATTATTTTCCAAATCTATTTTTGAACACTGTTTCAGCGGCTTCGGCAAGCTCGGCGGTGGTAATGGTATGGCCCATGCCAGGGTACACCCGCTCGGTGACGGCGGCGTTGATCGTTTGCAGCAGCGCCGTAGTCTCGTGGACACGGGCGACGGGAACATGCACATCGGGATCGCCCGTACCGATAAAGACCGGGGTATTACGGAAGTCCCCGCTATAGTGCTGGGTATAGACCCGGTCGCCGATCAGGCCGCCGGTAAAGGCCGCCACGCCGCCATAGCGGGAAGCGTTGCGGGCGACATATTCGAGCGTTAAACAGGCGCCTTGCGAAAAGCCGGCGAACCAGATATTTTCGTTGGGGATCCCCTGGTTGTTGATATCCGTAACCAGCTGCTTCACCACGTGCAGGGCGCTCGTGAGCCAGGGCTCATTCTGGCTGATCGGCGCCATGAACGAGTACGGATACCAGGAATGGGCAGCAGCCTTTGGCGCGAAGAGGGCAAAGTCGTCCACCGGGAGGGCATCGGCGAGGCCGAGGATGTCGTCCGCAGAGCCGCCGCGGCCGTGGAGAAGGATCAGGGCCTTGCCTGATCCTATGAGATCTTTTCCTGCTGTGATATAATCGAGTGTGTGCATGGTTTAGCTATTGAGGGCTGGCAGTGTCTTTTCGATGGCCGCGCGCGAGGATTCGTACTGAGCCGGCAGCTTCAGATGCGTTCCCAGCTCGTTGAGCGGCTCATCGACGGTGAAGCCGGGATTGTCGGTCGCCAGTTCAAAGAGGACGCCACCGGGTTCGCGGAAATACAGCGAATAGAAATAGTCGCGGTTGATCTTCGGAGTGATGTGCAGGCCGCGGCTGAGTATCTTCTCCCTGAATTCCATCTGGACCTCTTCATTGGGGACCCGGAAGGCAACATGGTGATTGGTCCCTCCGCCGTTGAGCCCGCGGGCGCCCTGGGGCGCTTCCACGAGGTCGATAATGGAAGCCGTATCGGCGGCAGGGGTGATAAACCGGTAACGATCGCCTTCCTGGCCTTTCAGTTCGTAACCGAACACCTCCGTGAGGAGCGATGCGGTGGGCGCGATGCTCTTCAGCGTGAGGGTAATGCTGTGGAAGCCTTTTGTCGCAGCGTCCGCCTTCACTTCGGAGGTCGTCCAGGGTACCCGGCTATCGGGTTCCCGCGGCACGATAAGGTCGATGTTGAGGCCATCGGGGTCCTGGAAGGGCAGGACCGTTTCACCGAATCGCTGAGTCTGCGGCTGAACCTTTACGCCATTCCTTTCGAACCGTTCGGCCCAAAAGTCCAGGCTGCCTTGAGCAACAGAGTAACCGATATCGGTCGCCATGCCCGTACCCGGCCGGCCCCCGACGATTCCTTCCCAGGGGAAGAAGGTCAGGATGGTTCCCGGAGTTCCGTTCTCATTGCCATAATAGAAGTGATAGGTCCCGGGGTCGTCGAAGTTGACGGTCCGTTTTACCATACGGAGGCCGAGGACCTTTGTATAGAAATCATAATTGCGCTGGGCATTTCCGGCGATGGCCGTGATATGGTGGATGCCGGCTATTGTATTTTTCATTGTTTTTCCTTGTTTAATATTCCGAGTATCTCATTCTCGAGCAGGCCGCTGCCGCCACCATAATGACGGGTAACGACGACGCCGGGGTCGAGAGTTGTCAGTTTTTGCCGCATTGCCTCTTCTTCCTGCGCCGAGAAACCGGCGGAGACAAAGACGATGGCATATCTCTTTTCTTCGAAAGCCTTTAGGGCGGCTTCTTCCGTTTCAGTAACGGTCGCATGCCAGCCTTCGTGGGCATTGATCAGGCGTTGGATGACTTCCAGGATGGCGCGGTCACGGCCGGCTACCAAAATATTCACTTCCATATTATTGGATGTTGTTTTGCATCGGGACGTCCATGATCAGCAGCCTCGAACCCGGTTCGGCGGCTTCGATATCCAGGTGTTCGACATCCACGACGCCAAGACCGTCCCGGGTCTCGAGGCGCTGGCCGTTGTAGAGGAAGGCGCCGTCGATGACGAAGAGATAGACGCCGTTACCGGATTTCTTAACGTCATAGTCGATCTTCCGGCCCGCATCGAAAGTACCCATGTGAAACCAGGCGTCCTGGTATATCCACGTACCCTCATTCGAAGGCGCGGGCGAGATCAATTGCTGCAACGCATTGTGCCCCTTCGCGGGATCGAGACGCACCTGGTCGTATCTCGGGTCCACGTTCAGCTTGTTGGGGAAGACCCAGATCTGCAGGAACTTGGCGGGCTGGTCGGGGCTGTTATTGTATTCACTGTGGAAGACCCCCTTGCCGGTGCTCATGACCTGGATCTCGCCGGCGGAGACGGTCCCCTTATGACCCATATTGTCCTCATGCGCCAGGCTGCCTTCCAGTGGGATGCTGATGATCTCCATATTGTCATGGGGATGGGAGCCAAAACCCTTACCCCCTTCTACCCTATCATCGTTGAGCACCCGCAGAACGCCGAACTGTACCCGCTGCGGATTATAGTAGCCGGCGAAGCTGAAGGAGAAGAAGCTGTTGAGCCAGCCATGATCGGCATGGCCCCGGGTGTTTGCTTTATGTAAGATGGTTGTCATTGTAATTATTTTTACAACACAAAGGTACTCCCTGAGGCAGCGCCGCCCATTAACCTGGATTAAGAAACAGATGTACAAAGGAAGCCATTATATATACCTTTTTTGTGCGGCTTTTGCATCGCATCTTTAACGGTATGAGAAGATTAACTTTAGTTTTTGCGCTTTTCGCCGGTTTGGCGGGCAGTGCGCCTGGACAGCGGCGCGGAGACACGCTCTTCCGGCTCAAGCCTTCGGTGGACATTCCGCTGGCAGTGGGCGGGGCGGCGCTGGACCTTTACAATTTCAGCAGGATCAGTCAGCGAAACCCGACCAGTCTAGAAAAACTGAATAGCCTTAGGATAAGCGACCTGGATGGGTTCGATCGCTGGGGTGTGCATCCCTACAGCCATTCGATAGATAAACTGAGCTATGTCCCGTTCTATGTGGCGATCCCATTGCCGCTGATCGTCTTTGGAGTGGATAACCGGATGCGGCAGGATTTTGGGAAACTGACCTACCTCTATGGCGAAGCGATGATCCTGACAGGCGTGTTGTATAGCTCGGCAGTGCATTGGGTGCCCCGGCTTCGCCCCCTGACCTATGAGGCGGCGAGCCCGTTGGACCGGCGGCAGAATTCCAATTCCCGGAATTCCTTCTTTGCGGGTCATGTGGCGCTCGTGGGCACGTCGGCATTCTTCATCGCGTCAGCCTGGGCGGCCTATCATCCCGAATCGAATATAAAATGGGTGTGGTATACCGGCGCCGGCGTCATCACCGGGCTGACCGGCTACTGGCGGAGCCGGGCGGGAGAACATTTCCCTTCGGATATCGCGGTGGGAGCCATCGTAGGCGTCGCATCCGGGATACTGACCCCGCGGTTCCATATGCCCAGGAAGCTTGCCAAACATCTCAGCTTCGCCCCGGTGGGCCCGACAGGGCCGGGGTTGACGCTGGCCTATAAATTCAGCTAGACCTGGCAGGGGATTAAGTGATTTACCGACAAGGCGGGGCATTTTGCCTGGTTGGCGATGCGAACCGGTTAAGCCTGCTTCTTGGGCGGAAGATCGAAAGCAGTGGCATCGTGTTCGAAATGCCCCTTGTGGGAGCCGTCGCAGAACGGTTTGTTTTGGCTCCTGCCGCAGCGGCACAGGCTAACTACCTCGCGGCCGCCAAGGCCATAAGGCTGGCCATTACGGTCTACAATCTCGAAATCTCCTTCAATCTTTAATGAACCGTTGTTGTTAACGGTGATTTTTGTGGGCATGCGCGAAAATAGGTAATTCATCGAACGTTGTAAGGAATTAGTCGAAAAGATTTCCCCGTGCCCGGAACAAAGGATAGTTTAGGCCATGGAATACGATAACGACAGGCTGCGAAAACGTCGCCCCCGGTTGGAGACCTTCTACTGGATCTTCCTCATCCTGTTGCAGCCGATGACCAACTGGGTCCTGAGTCCCTTCCGCTGGCTTTGGATCTTCCTGCTGATAGCCAGCTTGCTGGTCTTTCCCGCCTATGTCATCTATACCCGGATCATGGGTACCGCGCTGGCGATCCGCGGACGGAAATGGTTCCCGGTACTGCTTTCCATCTCGGCGTTTTTGGTGATCCAGGCCTTCCTGCTATGCGTTTATTCGCTGTTCGGCAAGATCCTCGAATTTCCCATGAAGGAATATTTCGCCATGACCTCCCGTCACATGATCCGGGAAGGCTGGTGGACCATCGCGAACATGACCCTTGCGATGGCCATCTTCTATATCCGGAAAGCCGACGACGAAAAGGACCAGCTGGAAGCCATGCAAAAAGACAATACCTTTTTCAAGCTACGCTATCTCCGTGCACAGCTGAATCCCCATTTCCTTTTCAATACCCTCAACAGCATCTACTCCCTAAGCCTGCAGAAATCCGATCGGACGGCGGAGATCGTCGTCAAGCTGGCGGATATCATGCGCTACCTGATCTATGAATGCAATGAGGACAAGATCCCACTGGACAAGGAGATCGAATTCATCCGCAACTATATCGAGATCGAGAAACTGCGTCACCAGGCCGATATCCGGCTGGTGGTAGAAGGGGAAACGGCAGGGCTGATGATCGAACCCTTTCTTTTCATTTCCTTTATCGAGAACGGGTTCAAGCACGCAATGGACCATACCTCCGGGGAGCCGTTCATCTATATCACCCTGCGGGTGGCCAACGGCCAGCTGATCCTGAACGTCATCAACAGCACCAATACGGACCTCGAGCTTCAGGCCAAAAAACTCAACGGGATGGGGATGGCCCATAGCCGCAGCCTGCTCGAACTGCTGTATCCCTCCTCCTACGACCTGGACATCATTCAAACCGATAAGGACGAAAGCCGGACCAGCCAGCTGCGGCTGCGCAATGCCCGGGAAAGACTCGAAAGCCTGTACCCGGATTCGCATACCTTAGACGTCATCCTAAATAAGAGTACATTTACGGTATCGTTAATCCTAAAAACATTTTCCGCTTGTTAAAATGCATCATCGTAGAAGATGAGACCCTGGCCCAGGATGTTATCAAAAGCCATCTTTCGCGGATCGACCGGATGGAATTGGTAGGTGTTTTCCGGACGGGACCGGAGGCGATGGAGGCCTTGCAGACCCTTGACGTCGACGTGATCTTCCTCGATATCCGGTTGCCGGGGATCAGCGGACTGCACTTTCTCCGCGGCCTCACCGACCCGCCATTGGTCGTGCTCACGACGGCCTACGCCGAATATGCACTGGAGAGCTACGAGTTCAATGTTATCGACTATTTATTGAAGCCCATTTCCTTCGAGCGGTTCTCCAAGGCGGTCAACAAACTGCTCGATGGACGCCTGTATACCCCGGCTGGTCGTGGAATAACCGGCCCCCCGGGGTCGCCCCTCCCCGGAAGCGAGGGTTCCGCAGGCATCGCCTCATTGCCGCAGGGCGATCATATCTTCGTCAAGTCCAACAGCAAGTTCTTCCGCGTCAATTTCTCGGAGATAACGTATGTGGAGGGAATGAAAGACTATCTGAAGATCCATACGCCGGACTATACCCTCGTGACGCATCAGACGATGAACGAGCTCGAGAAGCTGTTGCCCGCGCGGCTGTTCATCCGCGTCCATCGAAGCTACCTCGTGGCGATCGCCCATATCCGCGCGATCTACGGGAATTCCATCGAATTGGGAAAGGTGACGATACCCATTGGCGTGAATTATAAAGAGGCGGTGATGGCGTTGATCGGGAGAAAATAATTACATTCGCTCCTCGTTGAAAAGAGGAGTTATGTTACCGGAGAGATATGAGTATCGGAGAGCACGAGGTTACAGGGAATATCAGTTCTTTAGTGAAGGGCCAAAGGGAAAGATTAGGAAGCTGGTCATCTATAGTTATCTCGCTACCGAGGACGGCCATGCCTATTACAACCTCGGATTTGGAGATTATGATGCCGTGGCAAACGAACTCAACGATTTTGCCATAAGCAATAATTTGGATCGTGATAAAGTTTTGGCTACGGTCGCGGCTACGGCGGAGGAATTTACCCGGCATTATCCAGGCAGTCGGATTGTTGTAAAAGAGAGTACACCTGCCAGAACCAGGCTTTACCAAATGAAAATTGCGCTTCATTACTCCATGATCGCCGAAATATTTGATATTCAATGCCAAACAGCAACGGGCAAGTCCGTTCCGTTTAGGAAGGGCGAGAACTACGAAGGTTTCATTTTCGAAAGAAAAGCGTAACTTTGAAATATGGGAATTGTAAGCAAAAATAAGAGGAATGTGAAGTCTAAGAAAACAGCGAAGAAGAAATCTTCCCGTTATTTTGAAATACCTGACCTTAGTAACGATCCTTACATTTTAAAGAAGAACGAAGCAGCGAAGGCAATGCTGAGGAAGGCAGGGATACTATCGAAAGATTGATCACTTTGTAATTTTATAGCGACCCCCGCGTGACCGCGGGGGTCTTTTTTTTCCTATTTTCAAGTCCATTATTAAAACAACTGCATTATGGATCGTAGAAAGTTCCTAAAGAACGGCTCGCTCGCCGGGCTGGCCGTTTCAGCACTGTCCTTTACCGAATGGGAAGGAGCCGGCAAGGACTTCCCCCTTATGGAAGCAACCATCACCGACCTGCAGGAAAAAATGGCCGACGGGTCGCTGACGGCAGTAGCAATAACAAAAGCATACCTAAAACGCATCGAGGCCATCGATAAAAAAGGCCCGGCGCTGAACGCGGTCATCGAATTAAACCCGGACGCGTTGAGCATCGCCGCAGCACTGGATGCCGAACGCAAAGCAGGCCGGGTGCGCGGCCCCATGCATGGGATCCCGGTGTTGATAAAAGACAACATCGACTCGGGCGACAAGATGCAGACGACGGCGGGAGCCCTGGCGCTGGAAGGGCACCGGGCCGCGAAGGACGCCTTTATCATCCGCCAGCTGCGGGCTTCGGGCGCCGTGCTGCTGGGAAAGACGAACCTTAGCGAATGGGCGAATTTCCGGAGCACCCGCTCCACGAGCGGCTGGAGCAGCCGGGGCGGACAGACGAAGATGCCCTACCTGCTCAACCGCAATCCTTCAGGGTCGAGCGCGGGGTCGGGGTCGGCGGTGTCGGCGAATCTTTGCGCCGTGGCGATCGGCACCGAGACGAACGGGTCCGTGGTGTCGCCATCCTCCATCAACGGCATCGTCGGGATCAAACCTACCGTTGGACTGCTTAGCCGCAGCGGAATCATCCCGATATCGAAGACACAGGACACCGCAGGGCCGATGGCGCGAACGGTAAAGGACGCGGCCCTGCTACTGGCGGCCCTGACCGGCGTCGATGCCGATGACCCGGTGACACAGGAGAGCCGGGGGAAGGCCCCGAAAGACTACGTCACCGGCCTCGACGGGAATGGATTGAAAGGAAAAAAGCTGGGGATCGAGAAATCCGCACTGACGGGGCATGAAGGGATCGTGGCCGCGTTACAGGAGGCGCTCGGCGTACTCAAGGCCCAGGGCGCGACCATCGTCGAAGTGGAGTTACAGAAATCCATGTCAGAACCCGGCTCCGTAGAAGGCACGATCCTTCAATACGAATTCAAGGACGGCGTCAATAAATACCTCGCCACGGCCAACGCCCCGGTGAAGACGCTCTCCGACGTCATCGCCTTCAACAAGGCCAACGAGAAAAAGGCCATGCCCTATTTCAAACAGGAAACCCTGGAACGGAGTGACAGCCGCGGCGGACTCGACAGCACCGAATACCTCGATGCCCTGAAGAAGTTGCTCACGGCGCGAACCATCATCGACGACCTGTTGCGGCACGATCAGCTGGATGCCATTATCTCGGTTACCAGCGGGCCGGCCTGCTGTATCGACCTGGTCGCCGGCGACTACCGGACGGGTGGCGGCTTCTCCGGGCCCGCAGCGATGGCGGGTTATCCGCATATCACAGTCCCGATGGGGCTGGTGCTGGGGCTGCCCGTAGGGTTGTCCTTCGTGGGAACGGCCTATAGCGAGCCGGCCCTGATCTGGATGGCCTACGCCTACGAGCAGGCTTCGAAGAAACGGATGGCGCCGGGTTTTGTCAACGCGGCGAACCCGTAAGCAAACCGCCGGAGACAAGCAGCTAATGCTTGAGGTACCGCTCCAGGTATTCAAAGGTTACCTTAGAGATCAGCAGATAACTTGGCCAATTATAAGCCGCACCATGAGCGCCGGGAGGATAGATACGGAGATCGACATCCTTTCCGGCGTTGGTGAGGGCCGTCAGCAACTCCATGGTCTGCGCGGGATGCACGTTGTCGTCAAGCATCGAATGGATGATCAACAGGTGATCCTGCAATTTCCCCACATGGGTCATATCGCTGCTGTTCTTGTACCCTTCGGCGTTGTCGCCGAGGGTTCCCATATACCGTTCAGTGTAAATGTCGTCGTATAACCGCCAGTCGGTGACGGGCGAATTGGCGATGCCGGCCTTGAAGACCCCGGGATGGGTCAGCAACGTATAGGTCGTACTAAATCCGCCATAGCTGGTGCCGCCAATCGCCATGTTCCCGGGATCGACATACGGCAATGTCGAGAGATATCGGGCGGCCTCCGCAAAATCATTGCTCTCCCATTTCCCCAGCTGTTTGTAAACGATCTTCATAAAGGCGCTGCCATAATCGGCGTTGCCGCGATTGTTGATGTCCACCACGATATACCCATTCTGCGCAAGCCACTGATGGAAACCGCTGGTGGCGAAGCTATTGAAAACATCATGCGATTCCGGTCCGCCATACACGTTGAGGTATACGGGATATCGCTTCGTCGAATCGAAATGAAACGGCCTTATCATGCTCCCATCGAGCGTGACGCCATCACTCGTCTTGAACTGAAACAGCCGCTGCGGCGAATAGGCATGGGTCTTTATGAACTCGCTGACGCCATGGTTGTCCTCCAGCTTCCTGAGCGCTTTCCCCTGGTTGTTACAGAGCGCCACCTGCGTGGGTGTGGTCGTGTTGCTGTATTCGTCGAGATACCAGCTTGTATTGGTGGACATATTGATCGTGTGATGCCCCGCCGCTTCGGTCAGCTTTTTCTTGCCCGTGCCATCGTATCGGATACTGTATAACTGCTGCTCAAGCGGCGAGGCCTCCGCCGAGAGATAATAAATGGTCTTCGTATCGGGGTTGATCCCGGTAACCTTTATCAGGTCCCAATTGCCCTTTGTTACCGCGTCGATCAGCTTGCCATCGTAGCCGTAGCGATAGATATGATAGTACCCGGACCGGTCGGACACCCAGAAAAAATCCTTCGTTTTTTCCGGGAAATAGACCATATCGTTGACATCCGTATAGAAGTCGAAGATGGAGACCCAGGTGTTGTTCTTCTCTTCGAGGACCACCCGGTGTTCGCCTGTCCTTACATTGAAGAAATACAGCTTCATGTGGTTCTGACTGCGGTTGAGGGTCATCAGCGCCAGCACATCCGGGTCGCTGGTCCAATAGATGCGGGGGATATAAAAATCGCCCGTTTCATCCGGGGTAAGCCAAACCTTCTTGCCCGACGCCACGTCGACGACGCCGATGCGGACCGTGGGGTTGGCATCGCCGGGCAGAGGAATGCTGATCTTCTCCTGGGGAGGATGGAAGCCCTCGAAGTTGGTCATCTGAAATACGGGAACCTTCGACTCGTCGAACTGCCAGAAGGCGATATAGCGGCTGTCCTTTGACCAGTTCCAGGCCTGGCCCTGACCGAATTCCTCCTCATACACCCAATCATAATGGCCATTGAAGATGCCGGCCTCGCTGGTACTATCCGTGGTAAGGGCCTTCTCCGTGGCAGTGGCAAAGTCATACACATAGAGGTTGCCGTTGCGTTCCATCCCAACCCTACCCCCGTCGGGAGACAGTTCCGCGGAGCGTGCGTCCTTTGCCGCTTGCTTCAACTGGCGGCTGGCGACGTCATAGATATAATAATCCGATACCCCTGAGTTGCGATAGATGTGGCGGAAGTTGGTCCGGAATACGAGGTGCTTCGAATCCTTCGACCATTGGAAGGACTCATAGCTGAAGGGAGCGGTCGATCCGGGGAGATGGAGGTCTTTGTTGTCAAATACGGTGGACTCCGTTAACGTTTTAGGATCCATAATATGTATCTCGCTGCCGGCAATGAAAGAATAGCGGTTGCCGTTGTCGATCCAGTTGACACTGGCAGGACCGGACTGGCCGCGAAGGAGGAAGCCGGCCTGCAGGGCTTCGGGCAGCGATTTATACTCTTGTTGCGCATTCAGGGTAAGTAGGTAGAATGAGACAATTGTTGACAGCACGAGCTTCTTGATCATTGCTATTTTATTAGGGGGCTAAATTATAAAATTCTATATTAGGATATGAAAAGAAAAGACTTTCTCTATCTGTCGGGGATGGGAATCGGTGGCGCGTTGCTGAGCGGGATGCCGGTGCTGGGTTCGCCATTGCCGGATGTGTTATTGGACCCGGCATTGAAAAAGCAATTGGCGGATATCGCGCTGAACGCGGCACGATCCAAAGGGGCCAGTTATGCCGATGTCCGGATCGGCCGGTACCGCAACCAGTTCATCGTTACGCGGGAAGACAAGGTGCTGAACACCGTGGACACGGAGTCCTACGGCATCGGCATCCGCGTGATCGCGGGTGGCAACTGGGGATTTGCGGCCACCGACAAGATGGATAAGGACGGCATTGCGCAAGCCGCCGCCCTGGCCGTATCCATCGCCCGGGAGAACGCGCGGTTGCTAAAAGAGCCGGTGCAGCTGGCGCCGCAAAAAGGATACGGAGAGGTAAGCTGGAAGACGCCGATCGAGAAAAATGGATTTGAGATACCCATCGGGGAAAAGGCCGAACTGCTGCTGGCCGTAAATGCGGCGGCGATGAAAGGAGGCGCCAGCTGGGTCGACTCTTCGTTGTTCCTGGTCAACGAACAAAAATATTTCGCCTCGACGGATGGATCGTACATCGACCAGGATATCCATCGTATCTGGCCCACCTTTACCGTGACCAAAACCAACGATAAGACGGGCAAGTTCGAGACCCGGGACGCGCTGAGTGCTCCGCGGGGCATGGGTTATGAGTACCTGGTCCCTTCCGCCGCGGAGAAGATCAGCGGAGTTACCACCTTATACCGTGACCGATATGACATGATCGAGGATGCGCAGCTGGCGGCGGAACAGGCGGCAGCCAAACACAGTGCGAGATCGGTGGAAGCGGGTAAGTATGACCTGGTCCTCGATCCCAGCAACCTCTGGCTGACCATCCATGAGTCCTGTGGTCACCCCACGGAGCTGGACCGGGTTCTGGGCTACGAAGCGAATTTTGCCGGGACGAGCTTTCTGACGCTGGATAAATGGGAATCGAAGAAGTTCAATTATGGAAGCCCGCTGGTGAACATCGTGGCCGACAAGACACAGACGGGATCGCTGGGGGCAGTGGGTTATGACGATGAAGGCGTGAAGACAAAGGAATGGGACCTGATCCGCAACGGAATACTCGTGAATTACCAGGCCACCCGCGACCAGGCGCGCATCATCGGTTTGAACGAATCGCAGGGATGCTGCTATTCGCAAAGCTGGCGCGACGTCCAGTTCCAGCGAATGCCGAATGTGTCCCTTCGACCGGGCAGGACGCCCCTTACTCCTGAAGAGATCATCAGCAACGTCGAGAAGGGTATCTATATCGTCGGCGACAGCAGTTACAGCATCGATCAGCAGCGGTATAATTTCCAGTTCAGCGGTCAATTATTCTACGAGATCCGGAACGGGAAGATCGCGGGTATGCTAAAGGATGCAGCCTACCAGGCGAATACGCAGGAGTTCTGGAATTCCTGTACGGCCATCTGTGACCAAAGGGATTATCGGCTGGGAGGGTCGTTCTTTGACGGCAAAGGACAGCCCGAGCAGGTAAGCGCCGTGTCGCATGGGGCGGCCACAACCCGGTTCAATGGGATCAACGTCATCAATACAGCAAGAAACATCTGATATGCCATTATTTACACAGGACGAGGCAAAGGCCTTGCTGAGCAAAGTGCTGAACTTCTCGAAGGCCGGCGAATGCCAGGTGTCGGTCAGCGGTGGGGATGGCGGCAATATCCGCTACGCCCGCAATTCCGTTTCCACCAGCGGGGCCACCAGCAGCACACAGCTCACGATCGCCTCCAGCTTCGGGAAGAAACAAGGGATCACTACGATCAACGAATATGACGACGCGTCGCTGGAGAAGGCGGTGCGGCGGGCAGAGGCGCTGGCTCAGCTGGCGCCGGAGAATCCCGAGTATATGCCGGTGCTCGGGCCGCAGACCTATGCGCCGGCGGCAAAGACCTATAGCCCGGCCACGGCCGCGATCTCGACCCGGCAACGGGCGAGCCTCGTAGAGCAAAGCCTGGCCATCGCCGGGGATGCCGGCGTTACGGCAGCAGGATTCCTGGAAAACTACGCAGGCTTTTCGGCGCTGATGAATTCGAAAGGGTTGTTCGCCTATGGCACGGGGACCAATGTCGATTTCTCCATCACCATGCGGACCAATGACGGCAACGGCAGCGGATATGCCGCGGGAGGGTTTAACGACATCGGCTATCTGGATGTAGTCGCAGCTTCCAAGGCCGCGGCATGGAAGGCCGCCCATAGCACCGGCGCGCGGGCGCTGGAGCCGGGTAAATATACCGTCGTGCTCGAACCCGCAGCAGGCATCGTGCTGCTGGAAAATCTATATGGCGCACTGGACGCCCGGAGTGCCGATGAAGGCCGGAGCTTCCTCAGCCTGCCCGGCGGCAAGACGAGACTGGGAGAGAAATTGGTCGACGAACAGGTGAATATCTATTCGGACCCCTGGAACGAGCAGTTGCCGACCTATAATTACAACGGCGAGGGACTTCCGCAGGGGAAGGTCTCATGGATCGAGAAAGGGGTCGTGAAGAACCTCATGTATTCGCGTTATTGGGCACAGAAAAAGGGCGTCCCGCCCATGCCGTTCCCCGACGGCTTTATCGTGACGGGCGGCAGCGCTTCCCTGGACGAGCTGATCAAGACGACGGAGAAGGGTATCCTGGTGACCCGGTTGTGGTACATCCGCGCGGTCGATCCGCAGACTCTATTGTATACGGGCCTCACCCGCGACGGCACCTTTTATATCGAGAACGGCCAGATCAAGTACCCGGTGAAGAATTTCCGGTTCAATGAGAGTCCGATCATCATGCTGAATAATTTGGAGGCGATGGGCAAACCGGTGAGGACGGTGAGTGGCGAGGGCGGGGCGACGGCCTTGGTGCCGCCGATGAGGATTCGCGATTTTACGTTTACTTCATTATCGGATGCTATTTGAAGCTTGTTGCTCCGCATCCGCCATCTTCGATGGCTTCCGTAGGGCTAAGGATGGCGTCGCTATCGCGCCGCGATGGCCCCTCCGGGTCCATCCAACGAAAAAACCCTCAAGGATTAGTCGAGGGCCTTTCAAGAGAAATTGGATGTTTGGTTTTTCTTTGGATCTTAACGGTCGGCGTTCATTGGTATTGGATAGGTCAAAAGTAGATCAGAATGAGTTGTTAAAAAAGCGCAAAGTCCCTCGATTTTTATCGTAGATTTACGATTCTAATCGCTTTCTAACGCCATTTTTCGGGTATTCCCTATTAACTTGGATTCCGAAAAATTCAAATCAGTTGAAAAAAATCCTTTCCCTCCTACCCGCTGCGATCATCGTCTGTACCGTCTACGGGCAGACGCCGGACACCACCCTTTCCTCCAATAAGAATATCCGCGACAAGGTCCTCGGCGACATCCAGGACAACCTGGATAAAAAGACCAAAAACATCGACCAAACCCTGGCTAAACTCGACCACAAGGTCGATAGCCTCGACCAGGAGATCGCTGCCTCGCGGGATGCCCGGGACAAGGCGGACAAGCTGCTGCTGCGCGTGCAGGCCCTGGAAAAGCGGCAGCAGGCCATCGAAGAGAACGAGCTGTATGTCTACCAGGCCAATTACCAGTCGGCCATCATCAATCTTGTATCGATGGACAAGGAGATCAAGCCGTTGGTGTTGTTCAATGCGTCCAAGAGCTTCTTCTCGACGCTGAACGAGACCGCCAACCCGATGAATTATCCGGGCTACCAGGAATGGTACAAGCATTTCTACGAGTATATCCAGAAGGAAAAGGAGCACGAGGCCTCCCTGGCCGTGCTGAACGACTTTGTGCAGGCCACGGGAAATATCACCAGCGCCACGCCCATCGCCGGTCCCGTCTCGCAGGCGCTGTTCCTCGGCATCAACTCCTACATCAGCAGCCTCGGCAGCAAGAAAAAGGAGCTGCGGGAACAGAGCCAGAAGATGCTGCTGCTGACGGCCAAGCTCAGCCAGTTCAACTATGACAAGGACCTGGTCGAACAGCAGTGGGAGATCGTGCAGAAGGAACTGGAAAAACTGCAGATCCATTACGATACCATCCTGAACCAAAATCTCTCGCTGCTGCGGGTGCCGAGGGGTTCCTATAACTCCGACTTCAACCGGGAGACGGATGCGGAAAAGCGATACCAGTTCCTCACTGCCCTCCGCAAAGACGCTTCGACACTCGTCACCGATCGCAAAGCCAACGATCCAAAGAACTGGAAGCAGCCGATCTATTACGAATTGATGGACGTCCAATCGCTGAAGCTGCGGTTCGGCGATCTGACCTTCGACATCCGCGGCATCCTCGCGAAGTATAAGGAGCTGACCTTTAAATACCATAACGATCCGGAGATCGGGTTGAAGGTACAGGCGCTGGACGTGAAGCTGAATGCGCTGAATGACACCTTTGACGCGGCCTTTGATCCGAACGATTATATCAACAGCGCTACGCGGATGTACCTGGTGAATTAGGGAGCCGCTCGGCCACGCTGCCGAAGTCCGGCGGGTCGCCGACGGTCCATTGATTTTGGAATCCAGGCACGTCGGTATAATACGCGATGCTGGCTGCCACGTCTTGCGGGTAGAGGATGGGAACGACGGTTTTGAAGATCGTGGATAAAAGGTACGACCGGACGGTGGCTGTATCAAATCCGAACGGGCAAGCGGCTGGAACACCAATTAACTTGTTGATATTAAACATATTGTACAAGTGGCACTCTTTTAGGGGTCGGGAGATATGCTGAATAACTACCTTAAACTTGCCTGGCGTAACCTGACCAAGAGCAAGACCTACGGCTTCATCAACATCTTTGGGTTGGCGGCGGGAATGCTTTGCAGCCTCTATATCATCCTGTATGTACAGGACCAGTATAGTTATGACAAGTATTTTGCCGATGCAAAGGACCTGTACCGGCTTACGACTATCTGGACGGTACAGGAGGATAAGGGCAACTGGGCGACGGTGACCGGTCCCGTCGCGCCGGCAATGAAGAAGGATTTTGCGGAGGTGGCAGACTACGCGCGGGTGGTTCCCGCGGTGGGGATCGATCATCATATCTTGCAGTATCGGAACAAGTCTTTCTATGAGAAAGATGGCGTCTATGCCGATCCTGACTTTTTTACCCTGTTCGATCTTCACTTTGATCATGGAGACCCCAGGACCGCATTGGCGGCGCCTTATTCAGTCGTCCTGATGAAAGGGATTGCGGACAAGCTTTTTGGTATGGAGGACCCGCTTGGCAAGGTGATCCAAATGGACAATGCATTCGGGAAGCACGATTTTACGGTTGGCGGGGTCGTCGACGAAAGGTCCGGCAAATCGCATATCCATGCGGATTTCTTTATGTCGATGAACAGCGGCGGCTATGGGGAGTTCATCAGTCACAATAATTCCTGGGCGGGCAATAATTTCGTTATTTCCTATGTAAAGCTGCGGCCCAATACGAATGTCGCCGAATTGGAAAAGAAATTGCCGGCCTTTCTCGACAAATATGGACAGAAGCAGTTGAAGGAGGTCGGGATGAAAAAAGAGCTGCACCTGCAGCCGATCGGCGATATTCATACGACGCCCGGGTTTCGGGGCGTCGAACTGAGCCGGCCGGTGAGTCCGAAATTTCTTTCCATCCTCGTCCTGATCGCGGCGATGATCCAGGTGATCGCGTGTATCAATTTCATGAATCTATCCACGGCGCGGGCCGCAAAAAGGGCAAAGGAAGTAGGGGTGAGAAAGGTGATCGGTGCGCAGAGAAAGGACCTGGTCAGACAATTCCTCGGGGAATCCTTTCTTCTTTCGCTGCTTGGAGTTGTCATCGCCGTTCCCGCGCTGGCGCTGCTGTTGCCGTTCTTTAATTCCATTACCGGGGCGGACATCGCCCTGGGGATGTTGTTGGATAGCAGCATCCTACTGCTTTTGGGCGCCCTGGTGGGTTTCACCGGGCTTGTGGCAGGCAGCTACCCGGCCTTCTACCTTTCCGCCTTCCAGGCGATCAGGGTGATCAAGGGAAACTTTACCAATCACATCTCAGCCACGGGTATCCGCCGGGGGCTTGTCGTGTTCCAATTCGTGCTGTCGATCGTTTTGATCGCCGGGATCATCGTTATTTTCAGCCAGTTGAACTATATGAAGAACAAAGACCTGGGGTATGACAAGGAACAAAAGATCGCGTTTAGTTTTTACACCAACGACGCTGTGGAGAATATCCCTGCGTTTGTAAATCACCTGCGCGGGCTCGCCGGCGTAAAGTCGGTGTGCAGGGCCAATAATTATCCCGGGCAGCCGGTGTTATATGATAACCATTTTTTTCTCGCCGGTGGGAATATAACTACTGCGCCCGATGCGAGCCTGATCTCGGCGGATGAGAATTTTGTCCGGACGGCGGGGATCCGAATGGCCGGTGGGCGCGATCTCAGGGCCAATGACTCGGGGCGCATACTCATCAACGAGTCGATGGCCAAAAAATTGGGCATGCGGCCCGAGAAGTCCGAGGGGGTAATCCTGCATTCACAATTCAACGGACAGGACGTGAGCTATGAGATTGCCGGGGTTATCAGGGATTATAATTTCAGCTCGCTGCATGAAGAGGTGAAGCCCCTGGTGATCCAGTATAGTCCGCGGCCGGGGACAGAAGTGTTCATCAGTGCGAGGAGCGCGAATTTTCCAGCCCTGCTGGCGGCGATCGGGGCGATCTGGCATACGGATGTTCCGGGCGTTCCTTTTGAATACGCCTTTTCGGACGAGGAGGCGCAGAAGCAGTATGCGGCGGAGATCACGCTTTCGAAGATCATCGATTCCTTTACCCTCATGGCGATCGTCATCTCGAGTCTTGGGCTTTTCGGGCTGGCCGCCTTTAGCGCCGAACAACGGATCAAAGAGATCGGCGTCCGGAAGGTGCTCGGAGCGAGTGTGCTCGATCTTGCCAGCTTGCTGTCGAAGGACTTTTTTATCCTTGTCGGGATCGCTATTGTGATCGCGACGCCGATTGCCTGGTGGGCCATGAGCAGCTGGCTGGATGCCTTTGCTTACCGGACCCCGATAAGGGGATGGATGTTCGCGCTGGCGGGTGCGGTGGCCATGCTGATCGCGATGGTGACGGTGAGTTCGCAGGCCGTGCGGGCGGCGATGGCCAATCCTGTGAGATCGCTGCGAAACGAGTAAGTAGTATAAAAAAGCCCCGCTAAAAGCAGGGCTCCAGAGCACGGAAAGGCTAAAACCAACTGATGACAGACAACCTGAACATTATTTGTGTTCGAGCAGTTTGAAGAACTGGTCGAGCTGCGGCAGGATCACGATACGGGTGCGACGGTTGAGAGCGCGGCCTTCCTTGGTGTCGTTGGATGCGACGGGAACGTATTCACCGCGGCCGGCGGCGGCCATATGGGCCGGTTGCAGGCCATATTTGTTTTGAAGGATGCGGATGACGGCAGTGGCCCGTTTGACGCTGAGGTCCCAGTTGTCCAGGAGATCGCCGCGGCGGAACGGAACATTATCGGTGTGGCCTTCCACCATGAATTCGATATCGGGCTGGGCCTTCAACACCTGGGCCACCTTACCCAATACCTCCTCGGCGCGGGCCGACACATTGTATTTGCCGGTGGCAAAAAGCAGCTTGTCGGAGATGTCGACGTAAACCACGCCCTTATCCACTTTAATATTGATGTCCTGATCATTGAGGTTGCCGATGGCCCCCTTGAGGTTCTGGACGAGGGCCATATTAAGGGAATCCTTATGCGCCATGGCGGCCTGCAGGCTCTGGATATACGCATCCTTTGCCCCGAGGTTATCCAGCGACTTGCGAATGCTCTCGGCCTGAGAACTGCTGATGACCGACATATCTTCGAGCTGTTTGAGGGCCTGGGTGTTGTTGGCCTTCAGAAAATCGATCTGCTTTTGCAGAGCGGCGACCTTTGCGTCGCAATCGGACTTGTCGCGCGTGAGCGTGGCCGTCTTGCCGTTGCAGTTCTTCAGATCGTTCTGCAAGGCGCCATAGGCGTTGTTGAGACTATCGTATTTTGACTGGAGACCTTTGAACTTTTTGCTACTGACGCAGGAGAAAAGCATTAGCGGGACGGCTCCCACCAGTGCCAGGTGCTTGATACGCATGATTATTTGATTGATTGAATTATCCGACAAGGTTAGACGCGGATATTATAACGGGCTTAAAGGGAGATTAGAATTTGATTAGAGTTTTGCCGGGGGGCCTGGGATGTGGGCGAGGCCGGAGTTTGGCCAGGCCGGCCCGGGGAGGTTGGCGTTGGGTGGGCGAAGTTATAGTTTGGCCGCAGACGGGAGGGTAATAGTGAAGACCGAACCTTCGCCAAGGACCGAGCGAACGCCGATGAAGCCTTTATGGAGCAGGAGGATACGGCGGGCCAGGGAAAGACCGAGGCCGAAACCGGGGACCGCAACACCATCGTCGCTGCGATAGAAAGGCTGGAAGATCTTCTCCCATTCCTCCTCCCCTATCCCCCGCCCCTTGTCCTCTACGGCAATAAGTATCTCGGTACCGTTGACGACCAGCCGGACGACGGCGTGATGGTCGTCGGAGTATTTGCAGGCATTGGAGACGATGTTCCGGATGGCGGTGAACAGGAGGTCCTCATTCCCAAAGACCAACAGCGCCTCCTCGGCTTCCGGCAGCCGGTCGAAATCCAGCGTGACCGTGTATAAGGGACTGGCCTTCTTGATCTCGGCGGGAAGCCGCAGCAGGACCTCGTCGATGCGCAGCAGGTCGATCTCGAGGCCGCCTGCCGTCCCCGACGCCCGGGCAAACTCCAGCAGGGTCTGGGTGAGCTTGCTGAGCTGGCGGGCGTCCTGGTAAACGGACTGGATGACCTTCCGGTATTCTTCCACCGTGCGGACCCGCTGAAGAGCCACTTCCAACTGGCTGGAGATGGAAGTCAGCGGGGTCGACAGCTCGTGAGACGCGTTGGCGATGAACCGGCCCTGTATCTCGAAGCTTTCCTGCAGCCGGTTGAGCAGCTGGTTCAGCGTATCGGAAAGATAATACCACTCGTCTTTTGCATCCGCCCTCGCCGGCCGGATGCGGCGGGTAAGGTTGCGTGCCGAGATATCGTTGACCTCGTCGGCAATGCGTTTTATCGGGTGGAGCAGGCTTATGGAAAAGAGATAGCCGCCGATGACCGAAATGAGGATCCCGCCGACGAAGCTGAGGGAGAGCACGAGACGGAGATGGCGAAGTTTTTCATTGCCGGCCTCGTCATAAGCCGCGGCGACGATGATGAAGGAGGCATTGTCATCGCTGAAGTTGATCGCGATGGCGTCCTTGCGTTGCTGGGTGAAGTAAATGCGGTCGTTACTTTTCCGGGCCCTGGCCAGCACGTTGCCGTCGGTGCGGAGGGTATCGGCCAGGTTATCGCTGTACCAATAGATGAGCCGGTTGGACCTGTCATAGGCTTCGATGACCTTATCCTGCATGGCCATGGACGTGGAGGCGTCGATCTTCCGGATGAGGGCTTCGTCGAAGACGCCGCGCTGGCTCAACAGCCTGCCGGTGGTGATGGCGCGGTTGACCAGCCGGGTCTGGATATCCTTTATACGATTGGTATACGAGAAATAATACACCGAGGCGCACACGAGGGTGAGGATGGCCACCACGAGGAGGGTGAAAAGGAGCGTTATGCGGGTGCGCACCGCCATCTCAGCTGGGTTGGGATTTCAGGATATAGCCCATGCCTACATGGGTCTGGATGAGCTTGTGCTCAAAGTCCTTGTCCACCTTGTTGCGGACATAACTTATATATACGTCGATGACATTGGTATTGGTATTGAAGTCGACGTCCCATACATTGATGGCCAGGTCGGCGCGGGAAACGACGCGATTCTTGTTCCGCATGAGGTACTCCAACAGCTGGAATTCCTTTGCAGTAAGCTTTATACGCCTGCCGGCGCGATGCACTTCCTTATTGTCGAGGTTCATTTCGAGGTCCGCGGCGCGCAGGAAATTGCCCACCGGCTCGGCCTGGCCGGGCGTGCGCTTGAGCAGGGCCCGGATCTTGAGCAGAAGCTCGCGGAACTCGAAGGGCTTTACAAGATAGTCGTCGGCCCCCGCATCATAGCCTTCGATCTTGTCATCGAGGGAGCTCATGGAGGTGAGCATGATGACAAGGGTCTTTTGATTGTTGTGACGGATGGTCTTACAAAGCTCGTATCCATTCATACCCGGTAGATTGATATCGAGAATGACCAGGTCGAAGGGGCGGGACAGGATCAGCTGGTGGCCGATCTTGCCGTCGTAGGCCACATCGACCTCGAAGCCATTCTCGGTCAATCCCATTTTGAGGGTGTCGGCGATCTTTCGTTCGTCTTCGACGATAAGTATTCTTCTGTCTTCCATAGTACGCTTTGTCGGGCGTCGGCGGAATATAGCCCTCCAAAGCTTAACGTCTTATGATGGGCCTTCGGCCGGCTGACCCGTGGTCAGCCTCGCTCAATAAGACGAAATTACGTATTTGAATGGAGTGCCAATTACTCTAATCCAATTCTAATGCCGCTCTAAGGGTATGTTAATGTTTGAGGAATATTTTCGGTCAAACTCCCGACATGGCCATTGCTTTTAATTCGTTCCTTATCCCCGTGGATTTCTCACAGAACACGGATATCGCCGTGAAGAAAGCGGCCGAGCTGGCGGGCAGGGAGGGGGCCGAGCTGCACCTGTTGCATGTCGTCCGGCCCGGCGCCAGGAACATCGGCAGCGACCCGAACGGCAACAAGGGGCGGGGAAGTGAGGTGTGCGTGGCGCTTGACCGCCTCGGGACCCTGATCGCCGACCAGTACCCCGGCTTGCGGATAAAGACCCATGCCCTGCCCGGGCGGTCCGTCCAACGGACGATCATCGAATGCGCGGGACTGCTGCGACCCGATCTGGTCGTCATCGGGAAGAGCAAGCCGCCCAAACGTTGGTTCCAGTGGAGGGGTGTCTCTCCCGATGTCATCGCCAGGAAAAGCAATTGCCCGGTACTGACGGTGAAACCGGGTTCGGCCGAAAGCAAGACCCGCGTAATCCTGATCCCGATCCGCAATTTCCTGCCCGAACGGAAACTGGAATGGGCTGTGATGCTGGCCAAACGTTACCGGGCCCAGGTACACCTGCTGGCCATCCAGGACCGGCAGGAACACAAGGACTGGGCTTTGCCCCAGGTATTCCTGAAGGCCTACCACCAGCTCCGCGAGCATCTGCATCACCCGATCGAATATTCAGCGACCGGAAAACAAAGCGCGGGAAAGGCTGCACTGAACTGTGCCGAGCTGATCATGGCGGATATGATCGTCGTCAACCCGGAGACGGAAAGCGGCGTCTCGGGACTCGTGGGCTACCGGCATATCAGCGACCTGCTGAAGAAGGATTCCAAGATACAGGTATTAGATATTGAACCATATCGGCACGAAGGGGCTATAAAGAAAAATAGCCCCGCGCCGATATCTGCTAATGTCGGGCCTTCGGCCGGCTGAACCGTGTTCAGCCCTTAAACTGAAAAATTTAAAATTGATCGAGAATGAACAAAATTCTATTGTTTGCGGTAACATTTTTCATGATGGGTGGCTCCAAGGCCCAGTCGCTGGCCGAGGCGCGGAAACTGCTGTACTATGATCGCTACGACGGGGCCGCCCATCAACTTCATTCCTTCCTGGAAGCCAACCCGATCAATTCGGAAGGTTGGCTGCTGCTGACGCAGGTGTATATCCATCAGAAAAACATTCCCGCCCTTCAAGACACTCTCTCCAGGATGCCATACGACGTCCGGCAACAACCGCTGGGCATCTGCGCCTATGGACAGTTGCTTTTAATGCAACACCACAAGGACAGCGCGACGGCCTATTTTCAAAAGGCCTTGCAGATGACGAAGGAAAAAGACGTGCCGGTATTGCTCGCCGTCGCACGGGCGCAGGAAACGGCCGATTCCACGGACGCCAACTACCCCTTTGCGATCGAAGTGCTGAACAAGGCGATCAAGCGGGACAAACACGACGCCGATCTTTATGTCGAGCTGGGGAATATCTATCGCCGGCTCATGGATGGCACGAACTCCTATAAGGCCTACCAGGATGCCCTGGCCCAGGACCCAAAGAACGCGGAAGCCCTGTATCGCACCGGCAAGATCTTCGTCACCCAGAACAACCCGGAGATGTATCTGAAGTATTTCAATGACGCCGTCGCGGCCGATCCCCTGTATGGCCCCGCCTGGTACGAACTCTACTATCACTATTACTTCCGGGATGTGAACAAGGCCAAGGAGTACCTCGATCACTATATCGCGGCCACCGATCCCAGCATCAACAACGACTACCTCGTGACCGATCTCCTCTACTCCTCCCGGAAATACCCCGAGGCGATCGAACATGCGCAACAACTGATCTCACAGCAGGGAAAAGTTACCGAGCCAAGGCTCTACAAGCTCATCGCCTACTCTTATAAGGAACAGCATGACAGCCTGAAGGCGCTGGACTTTATGACCCAATATTTCCAGGTTCAGCACGACACGGGATTTGTCGTAAAAGACTATAGCACCATGGGCGAGATCTATGCTTCACTTGGGAAGGCCGACAGCGCGGCCGCCTATTTTGTCAAGGCCGGAAACCTCGAAAAGGACAGCGCCGCACGCATCGAGTATGCCCGGAAGCTGGCAGCACTCTACAAGCAGCAGAAGGACTATTCCAACCAGGCTCTCTGGCTGGGCCGGTACTATTGCGGCAACAGCAAGGCCACCAACCTGGACCTCTTCAACTGGGGCCTCGCCCACTACATGGCCAAAGAGTATACGCCCGCCGACAGCGTGTTCGGTCTTTATGAAACAAAGTATCCGGATCAGGATTTCGGGTATTACTGGCGGGCGCGGTGTGACGCGGCGATAGATACGGCCATGGCGTCGGGGATGGCGATCCCGCACTATACGAAGCTGATCGAGATCGATTCAAAGGATACGACCAATAAAACGAACCGGAAGCACCTGATCGAGGCCTATGGATATATTGCGGCCTATAAGGCGAATACCGAAAAGGACTACGCAGGGTCGATCGATTATTTCGGCCGGCTGCTGACGCTGGACCCGGGGAATGCAGATGCGGCGCGGTATATCACGATCCTCAGGAAAAATATGGAAAAGGCGGCGGCCCGCGGGGCATCGGCAAAGAGCGAAGGATCAAAGGGAGAATCCGCTAAGGCCGACAAATAGCGATCCATCACATTTTCCGGCAGCTTTATCACATTTGACCGGCGCCGGGGCGGATTTGGGTTAATCTTGTTGAAAAAACGAGATGGAACTTCGCAAACATAACCCAACCCGATGGAGAGAGCACGAACTGATCCTGGTAACCGTCTACTGCGTATTGGGCATCGCCGGTACCTGGTGGAGCATCTTTGAACACACCGGGGACTACCTGCGGGAGCGGTGGGGTTGGGCTTTTAACGAGCAGCACCTCTATTTCGATTTCTTCGTCAACCACCTCCTGCCGGAGACCGGGCTGTACCTTGCCGTTTTCCTTGCCTGGTTCTGGATGAATTTTTACATCCTTCCGCGGTTGGTGCAGGCGGAGGCGGCCGAACCGGGACGATTCCGGGTCGCGTTCTCCCTTCGCGGGCGGATCGATATCGATGGGACGGCAGGAGAAACGCTGAAACGCCTTATCTGGGGGCTTCTCCACGCGATCCTGCTGATCCTGCTGCTTGGCGCCATTTGGGGCGTTGTGATCTATTACGAACGGCAGTACGACTATATCGGCTGGGACTGGAGGAGCGCGGCCAACCGCGTGCTGGGCCTCGGCTGGCAGAATGCCGCGCTGCTGGTCGTTTCCTATATAGGGTACGGATTCCTGCGGGAGTGGATCATCCGGAGGCTCGTCGCGGACGTCCATCGGAATGCGTTCCGCATCGCGCTGCTGAACCAGGTGAGCACCTATACCCTGGTCTGGCTTATCCTGGGCTGCGTGCTGTATTCCTTCCGGATCATCGGCGATGAGCCGGGATTTTACTTCACTTTTTTTGGGATCATCCCCTCGATTGCACTGGCGGGCATCGCCAATATCTATTGGGTGTTCCCCGTCGTGGGCGACGGCCGTTTCTTTCGTTGGCAGGTCAGGCGTCGGTTGCTCGTGTCGACGCTTGCCTGTAGCCTCCCGGCGCCGTTATTCTCGGTACCCGAAGCAAAGGAGATCGTGCCCGTCATCTTGATGCTATGGCTCGGGCAGCTCTTCGTCGTCACTCCCCTGACCTGGCTGCTGTTCAAGAGCCGCAAGGACAAGATCCTTCAGCTGCGGGGCCTGCAGGAGGCGCTGGGGCAGTCGGAGGCCGACCTCCAGTTCCTGCGCAGCCAGATCAACCCCCATTTCCTCTTCAATGTGCTCAATACCCTGTATGGAACGGCCCTGCAGGAGGGCGCCATGCGGACCGCCGGCGGCATCCAGCAGCTCGGGGATATGATGCGCTTTATGTTACACGAGAATATACAGGATCGGATCCCCATGAGCAAAGAAGTGGAATACCTGAAGAACTACATCGCACTGCAGCGGCTGCGGACGGACCCCTCACCGCAGATCCGGATAGAAACGGCCATCGACGATGCGCTGCCCGACGCCATGATCGCACCCATGCTGCTGATCCCCTTCGTAGAGAATGCCTTCAAACATGGGATCTCGCTGCGGGAACCTTCCTGGGTAAATATCCGGCTCAATTCCGACGGGAAGAAGATGTTGTTCGAGATCCGGAACAGCGTTCACGCCCGGCAAGGCAACGACCCGGAGAAGGAACGATCGGGTGTCGGCCTGAAGAATGTCCTGCACCGGCTGAAACTCCTGTATCCCGGCAAACACGTCTTCTTCGTCAACCAGGACGAACGGGAATTTTTCGTACAATTGATGATCGAACCATAAAAAATAAGTCCATGCTCAGAGCAATCGCCATCGATGACGAACCGATCGCGCTGGATGTCGTGAAGGCATTGGCGGGAAAGGTAGGCTTCCTGGACCTGGTAGGGGTTTACACCAATGCCTACGAGGCCCTGAAACGGCTGCAGCAGGAGAAGATCGATCTGCTCTTCCTGGATATCAAGATGCCGGATATCTCGGGCATCGAGCTGCTGCGAAGCATCCCCCATCCCCCGATGGTGATCTTTACGACGGCTTACAGCGAACATGCGGTGCAAAGCTTCGAGCTGGACGCGATCGACTACCTCCTGAAGCCCTTCAGCCAAAGCCGGTTCCTGAAGGCCTGCAACAAGGCCTACGAGCTGCACGAACTGAAGCGGAAGAGCTCCGGCCCCGCGATGCCGGCCGTGGCCGAACAGCTGTTCATAAAAAGCGGCTATGGGCAGGTGAGGGTTCGGCTGGACGATATCCTGTACCTGCAGAGCACGGGAAATTACATGCAATTTGTATTACGGGAGGAGAAGGTGTTGTCCAGGCTGACCATGTCCGAGGCAGAGGCATTGTTGCCGCCGCCGGCCTTTGTGCGGATACACCGCAGCTACCTGGTAGCCAGCGGAAAGGTAGAAAGGATCGAACGCGAGACCCTTTGGGTCGCGGGTCGCGAGCTGCCTATCGGCGCAGGCTACGCAAGGGAGATCGGGAAGATAACGGGACAATGACCGGGCTGAGCGGCCCGGCCGGCGCTAATTCTCTTTTACGACGACCTTATCGTTGTAGACTTCGACGACGCCCTTTTGGTTGGAGGCCATCATTCTTTGCAACACCTTATTTACCACGCATTTATTGATAAATCGGGAGAGATAATCGACTTCATTGATCTGATAGGGATCGACACGGTTGCCGGATTCATCGATGAGCCGGATCTTGATGGTCGATGGAAGATGGTTCCAGAGCGAATTTGCGTACAGGTTTAACATGAAAGTATGGATTTTTAGGGTCCTTTACGAATATATAAAATAACTCCCGAATTGGGACATTATTGCCTGATTTTTTAAATTTTAATAGTTCCTTAACAGGTGGCGGCCCCGGCAATTGCCCGTTGGTCCCGGCGCCGCGGTTGTTACTGCGCGGCTAGTCCTTCTTTTTTGTGGACAATGATCTCCGCGCGGCGGTTGAGCCAGGCCTGGTTGGGGTCGCTGTTATCGGCAACCGGGTTGTCACTGCCGTAAGCCTTTGCCTGCATGAGATTCGCGGGGACGCCGCGGCTGTTCATATAGTCCAGCACCATTTTGGCGCGCTTGCGGGAGAGGAAATTGTTGTACTGATCGGTCCCCACCGAATCGGTATATCCCTTGATCTCCACGCTGAAGTCGTCATTGCTGGAGCGGAGATGGTGGATGACCTTGTCGATGCTGCCGAAGGCCTTCGAGTTGAGACCGTACTCGTTGAACTCGAAGTAGACCACGAAACGGATCACCGGTTTACCATCGAGGGAATCGATCTTATAATCGTCATCGTTGAAGTCGTCGAGGCCCATGGAGCGGAACGCCTTCTTCTTGCGCCGGTTGCGGCCGGCTGCGTCGTCACCGTCGTCGTCCCCGTTGCCCCTTCTGCCGCCGCCGGCAGTGAAAGGATTGCCGTTGTCGTCCAGGAGGCCTTTTGCCTTCAGGACGGAGTCCATATTGATGGTGATATAGATGTTGTTGGTGACGTTGCCGGTACCTCCTTTGCTGACGGTGTCCTTCTTTTTGGCTTCGTCCTTCTTATTCTTCGAATCGTCGTCGGTGTCGAGCTGTTTTTGCTTCTTGCTCTTGATCGGGATATAGATGCCGACAGAGTACATCGTAGTGCTGGCGACGGACTTGGAGATACTCTGGCCATAGGTCACCTGCCCGAGGACCATGATCTTACGGGCATTGAATTTCGCGCCGATGCCCAAGGGCACTGACGGATAGGACTTGTCGTTGATGATATCGTTGAACCCGACGGTGAGGTAGGGTTGCAGGCGATAGGTCGGGCCGATGAGATGATAATAAAGGGCTGCGTTGAGCAGGTTGTACGTCTTCTTGGGTGTCTGGCTGATCAGCACGTCGTTGTTGGTCGCATGGCCGAAGCTCAGGCCGATGTCGGCGCTGATGGAAAGGCGTTGCGTCAGGTTCTTATAGGCCGAGGCGGCAAAGGAGGCGTTTCCCCGCTGGAAGAACGGCAGGGTGTTGGCGTCGCTGAGATAGCCCTTACGGTTCTTCTCGAGCAGGGCGAAATCCTGGAACTGGAATTTTGTGCCCGGGGCGATGAACCAGCGACGGTCCAGTTCACGCTTTTGTTCTTCGGCCCTGTCTTCGGCGGTGGTGTCGCCGGATGCCTTGGCCGCGGGCGCAGGCGGAGTTTGTGTCGCCTGTGCGGTCTGCGCAGCTGAAGAATCGGGTCTTGTGCTCGTATTATCCAGGGAGATCGTCTCTGTTTTTACCGGATCCGCCTTCGGTGGATCGTTCTTTGGCGCATCCGCCTTCGGCGGATTCGTAGTCGTATCTTTTTTTGCCGGCACATCGTCGGCCAAAGAGATAACGGTATCGGTTACTTTGACCGAACCCGAGCTATCGCCGCGATAACGGAACGAGGTATCCGGAGTGGTCGGAGGAACGGTATCCCGTGCAATGACCGAGTGATCCCCGGTTTTCCCGGCGGTGTCCGTTGCGAACCGGCCGGCGACGGGCCGCGTCCCCCGGGCGGGATCTGTCCAGGTTGCCCGGACTGTCGTCAGGGCCAGTAAAGAGCAACCGATCAAACCAATCATTACCTTCTTCATGGGATATTTTTTAAAAGTCCATCTTCAGCGCGAGCTCTACGCCGTTCCGGTCGATACCGGCTGCGCTGATGGTGGAGATGTTTACATCGTATAGAATTCCAAGTGTTAATTTCTGATAGCGTAATTCGAGGTTGGGCACGAGGGCGTCATTATACCGGTAGCCCAGGCCCAAACCGACGGCGGCGCCACCCGCGACTCCGGGAATGGCCTTGGTATAGATCAGGTTGTAGTAGTGACGATAAGCCGGGCCTTCCCAGTTCATGGATAGATAGAACCCTACTTCATCCTCTTCCTTTGTTGTGAACCTATAGCCGCCCTGTATGCCGATAACGGGTTTCAGGCGGGTGGAGTCGGATTTCACTTTATAGGCATAGGGTTGGTTCACCTGCATGACCGATCCGCCGACATACCATTTGTCGGTTCGGCCGTTGCTGAACACGGACACCCCGGCGTTGAGATTGAAGTGCCCGTAGGACCAGCCGTTGGCGAGCCGGTCGGCGCTGGGCGCCCCTTCGATGGGACCATACGAGTCGAACTGGTCGCCGAAGGCGCCGCTGATGCCGGCCACATTGAGCTGGCTCTGGTAATATTCCGCCTGGAAGCCCGCAGCCAGGTAGGTCTCATGACGGCCGATGGGGATGGCATAGGAGATGCCCATCATCCCAAGGGTGTTGTTCAGGATACCGTCGTTGGTCTTGTCGGAAGCCGCACCGGCGCTGAGACTGAAATAACCGGAGTTGGGCTTGTTCCTTCCATCTTTCGAGAGCAAAGGCATCGAGAACATCGCCGCAACGCTGTTGTAAGCTATCTGTCCGCCATACTGGACGCTGCGGTAGTTGAGGTTGATGGTATTTTGTTTTTCCGTTTTGAGGGATTGATTGTACCAGATGGTCATGTCCTGGACCCGCGAGAAATTGATCTCCTGTCCATGGGCGATGCCCGTGAGCGAGAGAAGGATCAATATGGTTATCGTATGCCTCATATCATCTGGGTTTGGGTTTAGTTAGTTTTCATATTGTCATCTTACCAGCGACACCATTCCCCTTTGAACTATCTTTTTGCCGTTGGTGTCGATGCCTTCGGCGATCCACAGATAGGTCTCTACCGGTTGGGGAACGCCCCTGAAGGTGCCGTCCCAACCCTGGCCTGCATCCTGCGTCGTGAAGATCAGGTTGCCCCAGCGGTTGTAGATGCTGAAATAGTGGAATTGGGCGATACCTACGAGTATCGGCCGGAGAATGTCGTTGGTGCCGTCGTTATTCGGCGTGAACACGCGCGGAACATAGATATTGATCGGGGCGAAGCGTACTCGCGCCGGGCTGCCGAAAATGATCTTTTTGTCATCGACGGTAGCGGTGATGAGGACGTCACCCGGGGTTTTACTGGTGATGAAAATATAAGCGTCGCCGTTGGCGTCCGTATATACTGGTTGCGGCGTGACGATCGTGCCCGAACCGGAGTCCACCGCAAAAGTAACAGGTTGATCAGGCATGGCATAACCATTGAGATCGACGATGTGCGCCTTGACCTCCGTCTGCTGCTGCCCGTCGGCCAGCGCTTCGGGGATGATGGTGAACAGGGCGGTCAGCGGATTGGTCACATCGGGCGCCGTCACAAAGTGGATGGTCTCATAGTTGTTGATCGGCCCGTTGTCAGCAACCCAAATGGAAACCGGCTGATTCGTAGCGGGATCCGTAAAGTACGCTTCGACAAACAGGGTGCCGGTATCGATGCTGGTGACCGCTATCCGCGCAAATCCACCCACCGTGAGCTGATCGACCGAGTCGCCGACGAACTTCGCGCCATTGGCGATCGTACCTTGCTCCGGCGTGGTGTGCCAGATAAACGTTACTTTAATGCCGGTCAGCGGATTTCCGCCGGCATCCGTAACATACGCGATCAGGCTATCCTGTTTAACGCCATCGGCGAGTTGGTAGTCATAGGGTTGCCGGATAAAAAGGTTGGTGATCCCGTTGTTGCTTCCGGTACCGGTGCCGCCACCGCTGCCACCGCCATTGCCGCCGCCGCCGCCACCATTGCCACCGCCATTACCGCCACCTCCGTTGCCTCCACCATTACCGCCGCCGCCGTTGCCTCCACCGACGGGCGGGCCTGCGACGAACTGGATGGTGGTGTAGTCGTTAGTGGTTGCATTCAGGTCGGTCAGGTAGGTTGGGGTTCCGTTGATATCTATTTGCGCCTGTACCTGGACCGAACCGATCACGGAACTCTTGAAATAGGCTTTGGCTACTCCGCCCTGCGTGACGCCGGTCGTGGTAATGGTAGCCGTTCCCGATTTTATCGTAAAGGTCACGATCGTACCATCGGGTACCGGGCCATTCACGTTGTTGACGATGGCATCCACCTCGTCGGTGCTGCTGTTGTCCGCCGCAGTGGAAGTGACGATGCCCACGATGTGGCTGGTCGCCAACGTCGGAGGAGGCGTCGTGAACTGGACTGTCGTATAGTCGTTTGCAGGCGCATTCTGATCGGTCAGGTAGGTCGGGACACCATTGATATCCACCTGCGCCTGCACCTGGACAGAACCTACCACGGAGCTTTTGAAATAGGCCTTTGCCACTCCGCCCTGGGTAATGCCGGTGGTTGTGAAGGTGGCCGTACCTGATTGGATCGTAAAGGTCACGGCCGTACCGTCCGGCACCGGGCCGAGTGCATTGTTGACGACAGCGTCCACTTCGTCCGTACTGCTGTTGTCTGCCGCGGTCGAAGTTACGATCCCGACAATATAGCTGGTTGCCGCATTTGGCGGAGGCAACGTGAACTGGACCGGAGTATAGTTGTTGGCGGGGGCGTTGAAATCATTGAGATAGGTCGGCGTGCCGTTGATGTCCACCTGCGCTTGCACCTGGACCGTGCCAACGACGGCGCTTTTGAAAAAGGCCTTTGCCACGCCCCCGGTTACAATGCCGGTGGTGGTTATGGTCGCCGCCCCGGATAGAATGGTAAAGGTGACGGGCGTACCGTCGGGCACGTTGCCGCCAATTTGGTTCTTGACGATGGCGTCGACTTCATCCTGGCTGGAATTATCGGCCGCCGTAGAAGTCGTGATCCCGATTATATAGCTCGTGCTGGTACTGGGAGGCAGGACCGTAAACTGGATCTGCGAAGGGGACGTATGCGTTTGTCCGTCATTGATCACGGAGCCATTGTAGGTAACCGTTACGAAGTAGGTACCCGGAGTAGTGCTTGTAAAAGACGCCGTGGCCTTGTTGACGATGGAGGAGGCGACTCCGGGCGTCGCCGTGTTGGTAGTGATGGTGACCGGCGTACCGTTTGGAAGGGAAAAAGTTACCAACTGGCCGCTCGTACATGCATTGCCGTCCGCATCGAACAAATAAGCCGATACGACATCCGTGGAGGTGCCATCGGCCGGGCTGGTAGACTGATTTACGATGACATAGCTCAGGGCGGGGTCCGGCGGGCCCGGTGCAGCCTTAAAGGTGAAAACCCTCGAAGCCAATGCCGGCGTCCCTAGCGGGGCCAGGTATTGATCCACCTCAAAGGTCACCGTCCCCGGTTGGTCGTTGGAAAAGGGTACAAGCGCAACGCCGTTGACCAGGTTTACCACTACCGATACCGAACCGCCGGATCCATCCTTGATCTTGATCGTGACGGGCCCGTTGAAAGGGGGTGGCGAAGGAACAATATTAATGGGCGTGGCTACTATCCGCGCGATATCGCTACCGGTAGAATAGACCTGGTTATCTTTAACGGACTCGACTGTCCAAACATAGTTGGCGGTGGTCTGCGCCGCTGCCCGTAGTCCGCCCACGAGAAGCCCCATGCTCAACAGCAGCATGGCGACGAACCGATTCCGGGTCTTACGGCCGGGGATCAGCGCCAACGCATCGTTATTTTTCAATGTCAGGGTCATAGAACACGGAGGTTTCACCCGACACAATCTTTTACGATCTCATGGAGACAAAGCAACCTACTTTGCAAAGTGGAAGAAACGATAATAAGACACCTACAGAAGTCGTTGCGGTGACAGCATGAGAGAAGACACTATAATGTCTGTCACATTCGGGCAACGTGCCGGAGCGGTAAAAAGGCTGTGTAAGGTTTGGGTTTCATAATAATTGGGTTTTACTTGTAGTCTTCGTAGGGGTATATCGGATTTATACTACTTTATAAAAGGAAAAATACACCTGTTTTATTGTATCCGTCAGGGGATAATTTTGACCGCGTTTGGCATTATCGAATAGTTTTTACCGTAATCCTCTGATAATTAACACATCTGTCTTTTGTCGTAGGATAAAATAGTTATTCACATTTTTCTCGTTTTCTGTGAAAGAGGGTCTCGCCACGCATTTCCGGGCCCTATCTTTACGGTTTTACCATGATCTTTACCGACGCTACAATTGACAGATTGACTGTACATTACATCGGAAATAAGCACAACGGCGGGGCCTTGCTGATCTCGAAGCAGGAGCAGGAACCCGATAGCCGTCTCCGGGCCCGGTTGACGGAGGCCCTCCTCTCGAAGTTTGCCCATTGCCATGAACGTTATACCTTTCACCACCCCTCCTCCCTCGATTATAACGAAGTCTACCAGTATGTCCGGGCCATCTTCGAAGACCAAACCGCGCTCTACGAACAGTCCGTGCGGATCGCGGGGCATCTTTTCGAGCAGTCGGCGCATCCCAGGATCAAGCCGGGCGAACTATATACCGCCGTTTTCAGCCGCATCGACGACGATGGGACCGACCTGGAGGCCGTGGGTATCTTCAAGGCGGAGACAAAGGTCTTGTTCGCCGATATGGTCCCCGCCGACGAGGACCTCGACCTGCAACTGAAGGAAGGAGTAGAACTGTCGAAGGTGGACAAAGGCTGCCTGATCGTCAACCGCGAGGAAGCACAGGGATACCAGCTGCTGATCTTCGATTCGAACGGCAAAGGCGAAGAGGCCCAATACTGGAAGGACAAGTTCCTCAGCGTGATGATCCGGCAGAATGAGTTTGTGCAGACCAACGATTTCCTGACACAGACGAAGAATTTCGTGACCCGTCAGATGCCGGATGAGTTCGAGGTGAGCAAGACGGAACAGATCGATATCCTGAATCGCAGCATGGACTATTTCAAGACGCACGGAAGCTTCCACCGGGAAGAGTTTGAGACAGAGGTGCTGCATCATGACGATCTGATCAAATCTTTTCGCAATTTTGTAGAGCCGGCTGAATCGTTCGATATCTCATCCCAGGCGGTGAAGCGGCAGTCGCGTGTGTTCAAGAGCGTTATAAAGCTGGATAAGAATTTCCATATCTACGTCCACGGGGACCGGGAGCTCATCGAAAAGGGATATGACGAGGCGATGGGAAAACATTTTTATAAAATCTATTTTGACGTCGAGGTATGAAAGATAAGGTTGCCATTGTTACGGGTGCCGGCTCGGGCATCGGCTACGCCATCGTTCGCGAGCTGCTGGCGCGGGGAACGAGCGTATTGTTGAACGATCGGGATGCGGCGCTGGCGGGAAAAGCGGCGGACGCATTGAATGCGGAGGCAGCGGGCCTCGCAGGCGGGTTGGATGCTTCGGGTCTGCCCTGCGTGGCATATCCGGGGGACGCCGGCGATGTCGCGTTTGTCCGCCGGATGGTAGAAGAGGCGGTAAGGGTCTTTGGGCGACTGGATATGGCCATCGCCAATGCAGGGTTAACTGTGTTTGGCGACTTTTTGTCGTATGAACCCGCTATGCTGGATCGGGTGATGCACTTGAACCTCGCGGGCAGCTTCTTTTTAGCGCAGGCCGCGGCACGGCAGATGAAGCAACAGGGGGAGGGAGGAAGCATACTATTCACTTCTTCGGTCACCGGGCACCAGGCCCATAAAGGGTTGGTGGCCTATGGGATGACCAAGGCGGCGCTGGAGATGCTGGCGAAAGGACTGGTCATCGAGCTATCCCCTTACCGCATCACGGTGAATGCGGTTGCCCCTGGAGCAACGATGACGGAGCGGACGGCAGAAGATGCGGGCTATGAGAACACCTGGTCGAAGCTGACGCCGATGGGAAGACCTGCTTCGCCGGAGGATGTGGCAAAGGCTGTAGTGTTCCTGGTGTCGCCGGAGGCGAAACACATCACCGGCCAGACCCTCATCGTAGACGGTGGATGGACGGCAATAAGCCCCGGGCCCGCCTGAGCCGGAGGAAAAAAGTCCGGACCGGCTAACGCCGGCCCGGGCAGAACATCTATACGCCGAGGCTCCAGCCCTGGCGGTACGTGCGTTTTACGAATTGATTGGCCTCATCGAAGTTGGTGATCTTCATATTGGGGCCGTCCCAAAGCAGCTTGATATGGCGACCGGGATAGTCCCACTCGCCACGACGGCCGGTACCGGTCCCGGGCTTGCGGAAGTCGTAGCTGCGAATGGCAAGATTGCCCATCAGGACGGTCTCGGCAAGGGGACCGGCCACCCTGAAGTTGCTGCTCAGCTCTTTTTCCTGCTCGCTGCCATAGCCGGCGATACAGGCATCGACCCAGGCCGTGTAGTGACCGGTGATGTCTGCCCCGGGGACGCGCTTAAGGGTTTGAGGGACGACCGTTTCCTTCGACTTTGCGGTGGGCAGCAGGTTGGGATCGCGGCCATAGGTGCCGCACATCATCTTTCCTTTCGTACCGATAAAAAGCGTTCCGTTATCGCCGTCGCCAAAGATCTCGCTGGGCGCAAGCTCATCCGGGCGTTCGGGCTGGATGCCGCCGTCCATCCAATGCAGCTTGACATCGGGCTTGCCGGGGGCCCCTTTGAATTTCAGGGTGATATGCGATGAGGGCGGACAGCTGTCGGGGAAATAACCTTGTTTGAACTCACCTACATACACGCTGCCGACGCTGCATTCGGCCTCCGTGGGATAACCCAGTTCGAGGACCTGGAAAGCGGGGGCGATGATATGACAGCCCATGTCGCCCAGGGCGCCGGTGCCGTAGTCCCACCAACCGCGCCAGTTGAAAGGGACGAGGTTGTCGACATAGTCTTTCTGGGGCGCGGTGCCGAGCCAGAGGTTCCAGTCCAGCTCGGGCGGGACCGTTCCCTTTGTCGTGGGCCATTGGATGCCCTGGGGCCATACGGGACGATTCGTAAAACAGTACACCTCCGAAACATCGCCGATGACGCCGGCGCGGTACCAGTCTACCAGCTGGCGGACCCCGTCGCCGGACGCTCCCTGGTTGCCCATCTGCGACACCACCTTATAGCGGGGCGCCGCCTCGGTCAGCATCCGGACCTCATAGATATCGTGCGCCATGGGCTTCTGAATGTAGACGTGCTTGCCTAACTGCATGGCGGCCATGCCGATGACGGCATGCATATGGTCGGGCGTGGAAACAGAGCACGCGTCGATATGCTTATGCTCCTTGTCGAGCAGCTCGCGGTAATCCTTGTAGTATTTTGCTTTAGGGAATTGAGCCCGCATTTTGGCGGCGCGGCGGTCGTCAACGTCGCAGAGATAGGCGATGTCGGCCCTGCCGCCGCCATAAAAGTTCATAATGTCGGATTCGCCCTTGCCGCCGGCGCCGATGCCGGCAATGCTGAGCTTGTCACTGGGTGCGGTGTAACCGGGTCCACCCAGAACGTGGCGAGGGACAATGTAGAAGCCGGCGGCGGCCATCAGGCCTTTTTTCAGGAAATCGCGGCGAGAATCGTTTTGTAAGGACTTGTTTTTCATCCTTAAATTTAGGGATTTCGAACCGGACTCCGCGATTTAGGCCCCCTAGTTTTCCTTGGCCGGGACCGTCAGGTATTTCTTTCCGGCCAATATCTGGCCAACGGCCCAGATCAACTCATCGGGAGCAGCGTCCCTGCCTAAAAATCCCGCAGCGCCGGACTCGAGAGCCTGGTAATGATGCTGCTCCTTGTAAACACTTAGAATTAAGACGGGAATATCGGGAAATTGCTGCCGGATCTGTTCGAGCGCTTCCCATCCGCGGGTCTCCTGTCCGGGCATATCGGAGATGACCATATCCCATGGACTGGCCCTGAGCTTGTCTGCCCATTCCTCGCCTTCTTCCAACTCCTCGATCTCTGCGTGGGGATACGCCTGCGTTAAGATCTGTCTAACCCCTTTTCTGATGATCGTGAAATCATCAGCGAGTAAAATCCTGATCATAGTTCTTTGTGGTTAAGTTAATGAATAGAGTAAGACAGGTCAGAAATTCAGAAAATAAGATGCGCTACTAACATGTTACGCAAGAGGAGCTTAACCAACGATCGAACTTAACGACAAGATAAATGGAATAAATTATAATCAGGACTCGGCAGCCTAAGTAAAAACACTTACCAAATACAATTCTTGACGATTATCAAAGTAGAACTACTTATTGACCCTCATGGTCCTGCAAAGCCGCTTCCAGCCTGGCTTTATCGGCATCCGTGAAGTGCCCCCGGAGGTGAAAGAACAGTCCGCCGTCGTCGTCGCCCACGAGCAGACAGACCAGGTCCTTCACGTCGCCGGGACCGTCCAGCGAATAAGCGGCCACCCTACCCTTTCCCTTCCGGATGGAGAACCATTCCTCGAAATGGTCGTCCCGGACGGCATGTTCGAGATCGCGGAACTCGCGGGCGGCGTTGGGAGTCTTTTTCCCGTCGATGAGGAGGCAGTGCAGGGTGGAGATCTTCTTTGAGGAGAAAGTTACATTCAGCAGGATGCCTGGGTCGATCCCGATCTGAGAGTTCTCATCATTGTATTGACGGCAGACCTTTTCCAGGTGGATCGGCTGCGCCTGGGCGCAGACAGCTGCCGTAAGCAGGAGGGCGAGTGTGAGGGTTTTCATGTTATTTTCGTTTTGCGTTCTTTAAATTTTCCATTCCTTTTATATCCATGTCGGCGGCGAGCCGGGAGAGCCGGTCCAGGTCGATATCGCCGACGAAGCTCATGAGGGTGAAACCGTCCTTGTCGACGGCGATCATCAACAGTTCGTTTATCGTGTTGCCGGTGGCGCGGATCATGAACCTGAAGTCGTCTTTGCCTCCGCGCACCATGATCAGATCTTCATATTGTTTCCTGTCGATCATCGCCAGGGCTTCTTTATAGAAGGCGTACGGTGTGGATTCGGTGCTGAGGATGCGGAAGCTTTGGAGATGGGTGACCGTTTGCTTCACGTCGGCGGATACGGTATCCCAGTTGACCTTGGCCATCAGCCGGAACATCCGGGGACTGACCGAGACGACAGTAAAGCGCTGGTCCTCGAGGTATTTACCGAAGAACCGGCCGATGGCGTCATCCTGCGCGTGGGCGGAAGCGGCGATCGACATCAGGAGGAGGAAGAATATCTTTTTCATCTGTTCGAGATTTGTTTGCGGCCTTCGTTGAGATGAACCGAGGCGATGAGCAATGCATGGCGGACCGCGGCTAGCGCTTGTTCGGGATTGTCATAGGTGTCGGCGACGGGAGCGGTCGCAGGGTTACCGGTCGCGGGGCTACCGGCCGCGGGGTTACCGGTCGCGGGGCCGGCAATGCGCCGGCCGGCGGTGGCGGGATTGGCAACGCCCCGGCCGCCGGTAGGCGCCGTGGATTCGAAAAGAAAGAGGCCCGCGACGACGACGAGGACCGTAGCAGCGGCGGCCGCCATTCCCCAGCGGAACTGCCGGACCGGTGTAATGGCCTGCAGGATGCGCGCCTCGAAATCGGGGCCCGGGCTAACCCGGGACTCCTCTTCGAAATAGGCGAAGAGATCGGCGTATGGCCGGAGATCGGGATCCACCCCCGGTCCCCTGAAATATCCCGCCAGGACCCGCTCCTCTTCCACGGTGGTCTCGGCCTGCCAATACTTTTCCAGCAGGGCTTTTATCATTACAGTATCCATTTTGCCTCCTGATCTTTATTTGCCGGGAATGCGCTGCCACATAGAAAATAGCGCATTCCCGGCAAATGGTTAATGTTTGTGGCCTTCGTCGGAGCTGCTTCGCCACGCTCCTCCTCGGTCGCGACCTTCGCTTAGCTCGGTCGCGGACGAGAGGCGCCCCGCCTCTCCGGGATCATTTTCCGGATCGCGTTGCGGCCCCGGAAGAGATTGATCTTCACCTGATCGAGCGTAATGTCGAGCACTTCGGCGATCTCGTTGTAGCTGAATCCTTCCATCTCACGCAGCCGGACGACCCATTGCTGTTGCTCGGGCAGGGCGTCCATGCATTGACGTATCCGTTGTATCATTTCTTTACTCGTCATTTTTTCATGCGGATCGTTATCGGGGCTGGCCAGGGGATAGGCCGAAGATTCGGGTACGGTCCGGACCCGGCGGCGGCGGAGCCGGTCGAGGCAGCCATTTCGGGTAGCCGTCATACAATAGGCTTCGATGCTCTTCCACTGCGGCCATTCGGCCCGTTTTGCCCAGACGCCCACGAAGACATCCTGCACGGTGTCCTCGGCCTCCGGGATATCCCGGAGCAGGCGGAAAGCAAAGCGGAACAGCTTGTCTTTCATTGGCAAGATGCGGCCTTTGAAAACTTCTAACGACATTACTGTTGAGATGACGGAAGAAAAAGACTAATGTTACAGTAAATTCCCTGTATGCTTGCTAAAAAATGGCTCCATACCCTTTTGCTGACCTCGTTCGGGCTGGCCGCCGCGCCAGGCGCCCTCACCGCCCAGGATTCCGTTTCGCCGGGCGTGTCCGGGATCGTAGCCGCGGAGAAGCTTTTTGACCTCCGGTTTTCCCCCGCCAAACGGGATTCCATCGTCAGCGGGCTGATCGATCACCTGAAGTTGTATCGATACCTGCATTCGCAGAACCTTAATAATGCCGTGCCGTTGTCGCTTTCCTTCGACCCGCTGTTGCCGGGAACGCCCTATGAGCGCCGGCAGAATCCCCTGCACTGGGAAATTCCCGGCGAGGTCGCCCTGCCGGCCAACCGGAACGACCTGGCCTTCTATTCCATCCCGGAACTGGCCAGCTTGCTGCGGCGGCGAAAGATCACCAGTGTAGAACTGACGAAATTCTTTATCGACCGGCTGAAGAAATACGGTCCGGTGCTGCATTGCGTGATCGAGCTGACGGAAGACAGCGCGCTCGCCCAGGCCCGCTGGGCGGACGCATTGTTTGCCAGGGGGATCGTGCATAGTCCCCTGCAGGGCATACCCTATGGCATCAAAGACCTTTTTGCCGTTCGCGGCACCCATACGACCTGGGGCACCCCGCCCTATAAGGACCAGGTGGTCCCTGCCACGGCGTATGTAGCCGAACGGCTCGACGATGCGGGCGCCGTGCTGGTCGCGAAGCTGTCGCTGGGAGAGCTGGCGATGGACGACGTCTGGTTTGGCGGGCTGACGCGCAATCCCTGGAACCTGGCAACGGGATCGGGAGGCAGCAGCGCAGGTTCGGCCGCAGCGACCGCCGCCGGCCTCGTACCATTTGCGATCGGCACGGAGACCTACGGGTCCATCGTCGATCCTTCGATGCGGTGTGGCGCCACCGGTCTGCGGCCGACCTTTGGCAGCATCGCCCGGACAGGCTGTATGGCCCTGTGCTGGAGCTCCGACAAGGTCGGTCCTATCTGCCGGAGCGCGGAAGATGCGGCCTATGTCTTTGCGTATATCCATGGAGGCGATAGCGTCGACGCGTCTTCCCGGCTCATGCCGTTCAACTATACCGGAAAGGTGGATGTGGCCCGGTTGAAAGTGGCGTATACACGGAATTATATCGACACCCTGCCGGAGAGCAGTCCCGAGAAACAGACGCTGCTGATCTTACGCAGGCTGGGCGTCAAACCCGTCGCCGTGGATTTCCCCGACGATCTGCATGGGAACGATATTTTGTCGCTCATCATCGGCGTGGAATCGGCGGCCGCCTTTGACCAGCTGACCCGCAGCAACCGCGATGACGAGATGGTGCAGCAGAACAAGGACCGCTGGCCGAATACCTTCCGGACGGCGCGGTTCGTGCCGGCCGTAGAGTATGTCAACGCATGCCGGATGAGGTCGGCGATCATGCGTCGCGTGGATCCCTTCATCAGTCGATACGATATCATCATTGCGCCGCCGGAGACGGGCGATCAGCTGGCGATCACCAATCTGACGGGGCATCCGTCGGTGACGTTGCCTGTCGGCTACCATCCGGATGGAACGCCCGGCAGTATCTCGTTTATCGGGCAATTGTACGGGGAGGCGAAGTTGCTGGCGTTCGCGAAGCTGTTTCAGGATGCGACACCTTATAACAAGCAGCGGCCAAAGGGGTTTGAGTGATTGTATCGAAACCGGACAGCAACTGTATTGAAACCGAATCACGCCGCAGCACAGCCCCCGCAGCAAAGATCTGGACAACAAAGAATTGCGTAAATTGGCACGAATTAGGGACTCACATGAGCATGCTACACAGTTACCTGCGGTTCGCGATGCGGAACCTTGCCAAGAATAAGATCTATTCCCTCATCAATATTGCCGGGCTGGCCGTTGGGCTGGCGGTGTTCGGAATGATGGCGTTGTATATCGCCGACGAGTTAAGCTATGACCGGGATCTCACAACGGCGGACAGGGTTTACCGGGTGGTGCATTCGGGACAATGGGCAGGGGGGCATTTCAATATGGCGCAGACGCCGCCGGCTTTCGGGCCCGCATTGGTGAAGGAGGACCCGGGCATCGAGGCGGCGACGCGCATCAATGCCGAAGGCGGCGGAACCATCATCAATGGGGACAAGAAACTGGATGTGGCCGACATATTCTTCGCGGACAGCTCGGCGCTGACGGTGTTTCCTTTTCCCTTCCTGGCAGGCGACGCGGAGAGCGCCCTGACGGCGCCGAATTCCATCGTGCTGACGAAGACGCTTGCGGAACGGCTGTTTGGAAATGCCGACGAAGCGCTGCACAAGACGCTGACGATCCGGGGCGATGGGCCGAAGGAGGTTACGGGGGTCATCGAGGACCGGCCGGAGAACAGTCACCTCCGGTTCAGCGCGCTGCTGTCGATGAAAGAGACGGCCAATGAATGGAAGAATTCCTACGATTATACGTATGTGTTACTAAAGAAGGGGGTGAACATTCGTTCGGTGGAGGCGCGGATACCCGGGTTTTGCGACCGCCATATCAAGCCCCAGCTGGGTAAGGGCGCGAGCTACCGGATGCAACTTCAGTCCCTGCCATCGATCCATCTCCACTCTCACCTGGACTACGAACTGGGCCGCAACGGCGATATCCGCTACATCTATCTTTTTGCGGCAGTGGCCCTGCTGGTGCTGGGCATCGCCGTCATCAACTATATCAACCTGGCCACGGCCCGGGCCTCGATCCGCATGAAAGAGATCGGGGTCCGAAAGGTCATCGGGGGAAGCCGCGGTCAGCTGGTGACCCTCTTCCTGACCGAGTCCATCTTCTTTGCATTATTATCCGCAGCGATAGCGGCCATACTGGCGTACCTCGCGCTGCCCGCCTTCGACCAACTGTCGGGGAAGGCGCTGGTCCTGTTTCAGTTTGGGATGTGGCGAACGATGGGCATCCTGGCGGCCGCCGCTATGCTGATCGGGCTGCTGGGAGGCCTCTACCCCGCCCTCTTCCTCTCGGGCTTCCATACCATCCCGGCCCTGAAGGGAGAGGTGGGCGATGTGTCGACGACGGTGTTGTTCCGAAAGTCGCTGGTCACCTTTCAATTCGTGATAACGATCTTCCTGATCGCGGGTTCGGCGATGATCTATCTGCAGCTGCGGTTCATGCAGGGCAGGGACCTGGGGTTCAACAAGAACCAGGTGCTGACCTTTCATCTTCCCAATCCCGAAGTGCGCAAACATATCGACGATCTGAAAACCCAATTGCTGCGGGACCCATCCATAGAGGCGGTGGCGGCCGCGGGCAATCCGATCGGCAATAACGATATCGGCGACCGGGCGATGTGGTGGGAGGAGAATGGCGCGCTGCAATCCGAGGCGATGAAAGTGAAGATGTATTATGTAGACGCCGACTATCTGCCAACGCTGCAGATAGGCCTGGCCGCCGGCCGGAATTTCTCCGCCGCAACCCCTACGGACGTGCTGGGATCGGTGCTGGTCAACGAAACGCTGGTGAAGAAGATGGGCTGGAAAGATGCGATCGGGAAAAGGGCAAAGCTGGGAACCGATGACAGCGGAAGAGTGCTGATGGCCTCCGTGATCGGGGTGGTAAAGGATTTCAATATCTACTCGCTGCAACATACCATCGAGCCGCTGGTGCTGCGCATGCCGCCGGTATGGAAGGAGGAGGACAATCTTTGTGTGCGGCTGCAAAAGGGGCATATTCCGCAGGGGCTGAAGCATATCGCGGAAGTGTATGGCCGGATGGACCCGGCGACAACCCTGGATTTTCATTTCCTCGATGACAATTTCTCCCGGCAATATGCGGCCGAACGAAAGCAGGGGAGCATCCTGCTGGTGTTCACGGTCCTGGCCATCTTCATCGCCTGCCTGGGGCTCCTGGGCCTGGTCACCTTTAGCGTAGGTCAGCGAACCAAGGAGATCGGTATCCGCAAGGTGCTGGGCGCCAGCGTAGGCGGCATCGTGTTGCTGGTGTCGAAAGACCTGATCAAACCGGTGGCGCTGGCCATCGTCATCAGCACGCCCCTTGCCTGGTGGGCCATGCATAAATGGCTGGAAGGGTTTGCCTACCGCGTCAATATCGGCATTTGGATCTTTATAGCGGCGGGCCTGCTCGCGGCAGCCATCGCGATGCTGACCGTCGGACTGCGGGCGATGCGGGCGGCAAAGATGAATCCCACCGGCGCTTTACGCAACGATTGACTATCGCGGCATCGCGATCGTCGAATGCCGGCTCCCATCGAATTTCTGCAAAGCCAGCTTATAACGACCCGACGCATCGCGGGAGATGTTTTCCCAATTTTTCGGCGCATCCGGCGGAGGCGCCTGACCGGCCAGGATCATCTCCAGCACGTCCATATGGTAATGCCAGCCCGTGGCCGCGCCCATAAGCTGCGATTCGATCACGGCGCTGTGCGTGAAGACCAGCCGGCAGCGGCCGGCCCCTTCCCCGAGCAGCTCGTAACGCACAACGCTCCCGTTATGCCATTCATACTCGAGCAGATGGTTCTCTTCCCATTGGAGGATCTTGCCTCCCATCGTGCCGCCGGTCAACCGGAGGGAGATGGTTCCGTCCGTGATCGTGGCGGGAGCCAGCCATTGGGCCATCCGGTCCGGATCGGTAAGCGCTTCCCATACCGCGGGAACGGGGTGATCGAGGATGCGTTCGAAGCGAACGCCGCAGGTGTCGCCCTTGCGGAAGAAGGTTCCGTCCCGATGGGAGAGCGTGAAGTTATTTTCGGCCATAACAGTCGATTTAATACCGCGAAGTTATGAAACCTTTTGGTTTCACAAAGTCCTGCGCCAAAAAAAAGCAGAACGGGCGGGAATTTCCCGCCCGTCCGTTCACTGGGTAAGGCGCGTAATTACATTTTCGAGACCATTTTTTCGCATTTCTGCGCCTCATCCAGGTGGTGACGCAACGTATGCAGTGTATTATCGGCAAAGGCGCGGATGTCGGCGTCAGAGCCGTTCTTCGATTCGTCTTCAAAGGATTTTATCACCTTCTTGTGGTCACTGACCATCATTTTCATATAGGCCTTGTCGAAGTCCTTCCCGGTCTTCTTCTGGAGATCGGCTATATCATTCTGCGTTTCCGGCGAAATGTCGGATGGCAGGGTCAGGTTCTTTTTTGCAGCGACCATTTTCAGACTGTCCGCGGCAGCCGTATGGTCCTTTATCATCATGGCGGCATATTTTTTTACATCTGCGTCGGTTCCCTGCTGCTGGGCAATGGTGGCTGCCCGGATCTCGGCCATGCCCGCATTGGCGGCATTAACGACGAAATCCTGGTCGCCTTTTGACACGGTGGCGGGAACGGCGGCCATCTTACCATGTCCGCTGGTATCCGCACCGGTGCTGTCCATCTTCGTCATGTTGGAATCTTTTGCTGCCTGTGTGCTGTCGGGAGCGGAGTTACCTCCACAACTGGCGGCGGAAAAGGCCGTAAGGCATCCAATGACGAGGTACGAGGAGAGTTTTTTCATATTCGGCTATTTTTCAGTTTGATTTTCACCGATAGGCATTCAATTGTCATGCCATGCGAGGATACCGGAAGGATGCGGACAATGCCACGGAAGGGAATGTCACAGGAATGGATAGGCGGGAGATCAACGGATTGCAAAAGGAGAAAGAAGAGCGAACAAAGTCTATGCAGTCTATGCGACCGAAAGCGGCAACGGAGCATCTGCGAGATAGTAGGGCTTGTAACCGGGGCGGGTATTGTACATCCAGGTATGCAGCTGACGTTTCAGGTCGCCCCACCAGCCGGCATGAAGGGAAGAGACGGAGCTGTCGAAGTAATCGGCCTTGAGCATCTTTACGCGGATCAGCACGAGGTCGTCCCCGATCTGCTCGCGGATGTCGTCATGCACGAGACCGTTGATGTCTTCGGGATCGGTGACGATAAATGCCTTGCCGGAGACATGCAGAAAGTACTCCCTGCCTTTTCTGAAAAATTCGAGTCGCACCGGGAATTCCCGATCGAATTCGTGTAAGGCTTGCTTCGGGCGGGGGACGAAAAACCACATTTGTCCCAGTTCGTCCACTTTTATAACCGATACGATCGTCGTTGCGATCCTAAGCAGCGAGGTGTTTTGGCTAAAAAATAAGGCGTTCTTTAAGTCTTGAATTTTTTGCCGCAAAAATTGAAGATCCGATTTTGGCAACATAGAGTAATCATTTTTAGAGAATTTTTCAAATTCAGTACCATTGTGCCCCATAAGGGTTTTTTGGCTGCCGATGCCGTGGGAGCGGTTCATTATCAAGGCTCTCCCCTTTTGGCGCCCCCGACCCCCTTTCCACGTGCTGAGGAAAAAAATACACACGGGTGGCAGTTTCGGTGGCATAATATTTTAATAGGCAGATTCGTCAATAAACCTGAAAGAATAAACACCTGGCCCCCGTTTTCACGGGGGCCAATGCATCTTAACGATCAATCTTCTACCATGATACGGAAACTAAAATCGGGACAATATCGCATCTATTCGCGGAAGAAGGATGCGAAGACGAATAAGCGCAGGAACCTGGGGACATTTGATAGCCTTGAGGCCGCGAAGAAACATGAGCGGGAGATCCAGTACTTTAAGCGTGGGTAGCCAGCTCCGCCAGGTGCCGGTGGGTCCGCTCCAGGGTCCACAGCTGGCTCTCGATCAGTTCGTGGAGTTCGGAAGGAAGGTGTTCGTCGAGCGCGCAGTGATAAGCCTCTTCCGTGGCCTGTCCGGCAGCTATACAGGCGGCCAGTTGGGAAGAGTGATCGGGCCCCTCGAAACCCGGGTGCGCTTCGAGCCAATGAAGATAAAGTTTCCCGGTGATCGTCGCCTGCGTCACCGGCGCCCCCCCCAACCGGATGACCTTTGCATGCAGGTCATTGACATTACTCCTGCCTTCAATGGCCATCCGGTAGAATGCCTCGCGTAACCGGGCATCGGGTGTTTCTTCTTCATGGGCCGCTTTCTCCAATCCGGTTATCCGGTCGATATTGATACGGATAAGATCGTTCAATACGTGTAAGGTCTTTCTGCCGCCGCGATGAATGTTTGTTCTCATAGCGGCCGGTTTTATAATCCATCCCGTTCCCTGGGATCTTCCACGGGAATTTTCCTTTTTGTCTGATCCGGATCGTCGTCGATGTTATGGGTCTTCCCGGGATCGGGCCGCTCTTGTTGATCCGGGTTCCCGACCGACGCTTTGCGCGGCGTCTTGTGCAGTATCTTTGAAGGATCGTGAACCTCGGGGTTCCTCTGCGGCGTTTTCTGTTGATCTTTCATATACTATGTTTTAGAAATAACCTTAAAAAAATATGCCACCGCCCCCTTCCCCTCCGTCGGGCGCCGGGGCGCCGAGGCATCGGCGGCCATGTCTAGAACGGATAGCCGATAGCGAGGTTGAGCACCATATCGGAGATGTCCGTGGCGCTCTTGAAGTTCCATTTGGAGCCTACAGGTTTCCAGGGAGTCCGAAGCGGAACGGCAACGTCGATGCGAAGCACGATGATCGTGAGATCGAAGCGGAGGCCGGCGCCCGCGCCGACGGCAAAATCATTGAGAAAATGGGAGGTAAAGACGGCGCCGGGGCGGCTGGCGTCGTTGCGAAGCGTCCACACATTGCCCCAATCTGTGAAGATGGCCCAGCGGACGAGCCCGAAGAGTTTCGCGCGGTACTCAACGTTGAACTCCAGCTTTACGTCCCCGGGCTGGTCCGGAATCGTGGCGTCCCTGTTCGGATCTCCGGCATAATAGCTGCCGGGCCCGAGGGCTCGCGCGCGGAAGGCGCGGATATCGTTGGTCCCCCCGGCAAAGAACGACTTTACAAACGGCAGGTTTTTGCTGTTTCCATAAGGAATACCGACGCCGGCGTCGAAACGGCTGGCCAGCATACTATATTTCCCCGTGGTCAGGTAGTGCCGGAAATCGACCTCGTAGCGCATATACTGCGCGAAGGGAACGCCGAAGATCTCTTTTTGTTTACCGGTCTTGTTGAAGTCGGCGCCGGAGACAAGGCCAAGGAGGTTGTTGGAGAAATCGACATTGGCGTTGAACCAGTAATTGTTCGGCTTTCGCGCATTACGGGGATCCAGACGCGAAATGTAATTGAAGTTCCAGCTTGGCCCAATGATCAATTGCGGCTCGATGGCGTAAGCCAGGTTCTTATACTTGTCGAGAGAATCCTGGTATGCGGGATCGATATGCGTGGGGTGAACATAGTTGATGCCAAAGACGGTGATGCCGTTCTCGGAGGTGATCTTGTTCTTGAACTGGTAGCCGAAACTGGCACGGGAAGAGGTCAGGGTGTATTCGGAACTGTTCACATATACGTCATAAGCGGCGTTGATCTTGGTTTTGGGCACGAATTTGCCGCTGGTGTTGAGATCGAAGGGCGCGACGATGCGCGGAATAATGAGATTCAGATCGGCGCCGGTACGGCGGGTAAAGACCACTTTCTTCTGAGTTCTCGACGGGGTGGTAAATCCCACGCTCTGTCCTTCGATACCTCCATATACTCTTGCGCTGAAGAGTTCCGCCCCCCGGAAAAGATTGCGGTGCCGCCAGTTGACCGAGACTTCCGTACCCGTCGTGTTATCGCTGCGGGTAAGGGCGGTGACCTCGAAACGGAGCGATTTCTTTTGAGCGGGAGTAAGATAATAGTAAAGATCGAGCTTGTTATTGGTGTCGGCGCTGGAAGCCGGCTCGAAACGGGGTTTTACGAACTGAAAGACGCCGAGGCTGACCAGCCGGCTGAGCGAGGTGTTGTGATCGTTCTCCTTGTAAATGTCGCCGGGCTTGATCACGAGGGTCTTGTTGAACACCTGCGGCTTCAGATAGTGGGCCGTATCGATGATCCGATATCCCTCGGGGGTAATATAGGCATGACTAGCGTTGGTATCCGACCGGTTGGCATAGTTGGCATACACAGTAACCTGGTTGATATGATAGACCTCGCGGGCCGGGTCGGGCATCTCCTCCTTCAGCCGCATGAACATATCCACCTGGTGTTCGCCCACTGCCGTGTCGAGGTCGACGACGAGATCGTCGGGGCTGAAATAATAATAGCCCCGGTTCTTGAGCCGGTCGTCGATGCGTACGCGCTCCTCCTTTATCGTCTCGAGATCGTAAAACGCGCCTTTCTTCAACAGGCTCCGGCGCTGCAGGGTATCGATCATATTGCTGACCCGGTCCGAATCATCGGGGTAGTTGATGTTGCGGATGGTATATCGGGGACCGACCTCGGCAGTATAGGTGGCCGTGAGGTGCTTATCCTTTACGAAGGTCGTGACGATGACGGTATCGTGAAAGAATCCCTTGTTCTCGAGATGGCTTTGCAGGACGGCCGCGTTGTTGTGCAGGATGGCCGGCGAAGCGAGCACGGGGGGCTCCCCCACCTTGTATTTCAGCCAGTGTTTGAAGCCTTTTGTCTTTTTCGTCGGGCCCGCGATATTATAGATCCAAAGCTTGATCCGGACGCCGAGGGTCTTCCCGTTCAGCTTTGGCCGGAGATAGCCTTCCATGTCCTCTGCCCATTTCCTCTGTTCTTTCTTCGTCATATTCGCCGAGGACCTGACCTCGGTCTTGTTGGCCGCATACAGGGTCTGGGCGCCGGAGAGGTATTTGGATTCATGGCAGGAGGCAAGGGCGACCAACAAAAGTCCTGTCGGGAGAAGAAGCGGTAGCCGGCATTGAAAAAAGGTCGTCATTTAGCAGTGGACTTGTTGGGTTGTGATGTTTTTCGTTCCTCCAGCTTCTCACCCTTGGCCCGATGCCAGATCTCTGCGAACCGGTCGTAGTCGAACGTAAAGACAAAACCGACACCCGTCTCCACGACCTGTCCCAGCAACACGGCCTGGTATTGGTTCTGGCGATAAGCGCGGAGGAGATAACGCCCGTCACGGGAAAGTTTATAATCCACGGCAACATTCCCGGCAAGATTGGAAGGGGCCTGGTTCGGCGCGCCGGTCCCCACGACGTCGAAGGCGCTGCCGACGCCGACCCGGAGCCGGTCTTCCATCAATTGTTTGGAAACCATAACGTCCAACTCGGTATAGTCGATCTCGTAGCCGGTCGTCCAGTCCTGCTGGTTGTTCAGGTCGAAGTGGATGTCCACTCCTTTGATCAGGCTGGCGGCGAGCTGATCCATCTGGCTGGTGAGTATCTGGCTGGCGCTGGAAAAGGCGAGGTTACCCAGGGTGGACCCGCCGGGACCGGCATCCAGCGGATCCTCCCCGACAAAGCGGCCAAGCAACAGCAGGGCAAAGACCTGTTTATTCATCTCGGACTGCTGGTAGCGCAATTGGGTAAGCCGAAGATCGACATCGGGCCAGAGGGAAAGTATGTTGTTGGGCAGTGAGATATCGAAGGTGACGGAAGGTTTCAGCAAGTCCCCGTTCATCTTCAGCGTAACGAGGAATGGCAGCTTTTGCCGGTATTTGTTCCTGTCGGTTTGGCTAAGCCCGGAGATCTCGTTGGAGACGAGATCGATGGAGGGGGTCTGGGCGGTATAGGAGGCGGTGAGATCGACGGTGGCGGTCAGCGGATCGCCGGTCCAGGTGACGATACTGTTGCGATCGATCGCGAACTTGCGTTTGAGCAAGTTGAAGGAAAGCGTATAGAAGCCGCCGGTGACCTGGTAAGAGCCCGTGAGGTCCATCTTGCCGCTCTTCTCCAACTGGAAGACGAGGTTGCTCCGCCCCCGGACATTGAGGGCGTCGCCGCTGCGCGGGTCGATGACGATGTTCAGGAGGGCGCTGGTGTCGGTGAGGAGGTTGAGGCTTACATCGAGACCTTTTAATTCCTTATTGCGGTGCAAGGCGAGCGCTTTTTTATCGACCAGCGTATCACCGGTATGGTGGTTGACGAAGCGGACGATCCCCAGGCGGTCGCTGACCTCTGGATCATCCCCGGGTAAGACGTAGTAGAAATTGGTGCGCTTGTTCACCCGGATGGCGCCATCGATCTTTGGCGCCTCCATTTTCCCCTCGAGGTTGATCGCCGCATCGAGGTTGAGCTGGCCATAGAACTGCCGCGAGCTGTTCTCCGGCGCGTTGACCATCCGGAAGTTTTGTGCGTTGAGGGAGATATCGAATCCGAAGCTATGGTAGTCTTTTGTAAAGACGTTACCGTCCAGGATGAGTTTGTTGCCCGCTGAGTCCCTCAGCGTAAACTCACTGAAGTTGAAGCCGTCCTCATCAAAGGCGATCCGGTCTTTGGAGACGTCGAGGGCCTCACCCGAGACCGTAGGCGTGATCACGCTGCTGTCGAAGTAAAGATTGCCGCGAACATTGGGTTTGTCAAAGGTTCCCGCAACGGTGAATTTTCCCATCATGTACCCTCTCATGGAGTCCACGATCCCTTCCGCCGAATGGGAAAAGGCCGAGAGGTTGATGCGCCGCAGGTCGAGGGTAAGATCCATTTTACTTTCTCCCGTATAATAGTCACCCGTGATCCGGATATCGTTATTCTTGCCTTTGAGGCCGATATCGGCGGAGAAGGCATTTTCCTTTTTGTTGTTGACCTTGAGGGTCAGGTCACCGAGGGTATCGATCTTATAGGATAGGTTGTGAACGACCAGGTCGGAAGTAAATACCGGGTTGGTGGTCACATTCCTCACTTCCGCGTTGCCGGCGAGGATGCCGTCCGCGATCACCGAGTCCTGGTTGGCGAGCCGGCTGATGGTGCTGAGGCGGAAGTTGCCGAAGCGGACATCGAGCGGGGCGGCGCCGGTGGTCCCGCTGCTGTTGAAGGAAAGGGAGTCGCTGCCGTTGTGGATGGTGAAATCGCGAGCGACGACACCGGTGGAGTCGTACAGAATGGCGTTGTCGCGGGCGACCTGCCAGGGGTCGTAGTTGAGCAGGAGGCTATCGGGTTTGAACCGGAATCGCAGGCGGTTATCCGGCTGGTCGAGGTCGCCGGCCAGGCGAAACCGGTCGTTCCCCTTTGCGTCCTTCAGGAGCAGCGTCGTCGAGAGGTCGTTATCATGAATATCCCCGTAGATGGCCGTCCTGTACAGGAGGATACCGCTGCCATGGCCATCGCTCATGGCCACCGCATACCGGAGGCTGCTGTCCGCCGTGCCCGCATTGACGTCGATGTTGTGGAAAAACTCGGTTCCATACACGATACGCGGCGCCTTCAGGCCGAGATGGAGATCGTTCCGGTCGCTGTTGAAGCTCAGGCGGCCGCCGACGGTATCGGACCCTCTCAATGAAGGTTGCAGGGTCAACACCAGCGGAGAGGTGCGAAGATGGAAATCGATGGTCCAGTCCTGGGCGGTGAAGGCCGTGTCTTTGAAGTTCTTCAGCCGGAAATACCGGTTGATCGTATGTTCCAGGGCGGTAGCCGTTTCGGTGAGCTTGTACCTTCCTTTCCAGTCGATGTCGGCCATCTCCGTATGCAGCCGGATGTCCTGGATATCCGCTTTCCTTGTTGCGATGAGTGCAAGACTGTCGGTAGCGATATGCCGTGCGCCCTGCAGGACGTCGAGGCCGGTGATCGTCAGATCGCCCCGCAGGGAGTCGGGGTTGGTGCTCGCAAAATCGGCGACCAGGTGGCCTTTGACCTGCAGGGTATCGGGTAGCAGGTGGAGGGCGTGGAGATCGACGGTGTCGATGTTCCAGTCGAGTTTCAGGGCCGGGAACTTACCCGCCAGATCCGCGGAGGCCTGTAATTCGAAATGAACTGCCGTATTATTGATGGCGCTGTGAAGGACGGCCTGCTGGTGGGCGATATTGCCGTCGACAAGAAGGTTTTGATACGTGTAGCGTTTATACGTTGCGGCTTCTATCTTGCCGGAGAAGCTGGAATTGGCGCTATGGAGATCGAGACCCCTGCCTTTAACATGAAGATCCGCGGTGACGGCGCCCCATTGCACCGTGTCCTGCAGAATGGCGCCGAGTTGCAGGGACCGGGTCTGCAGGCCCAGGTCATAGGTCGCGCCGGTGGTGGAACGGAAGTTACCGGCGGTGCCTTTGAGCTTGACGTCGCCCGACGTCGTATTCAGGGTCAGATCGGAGACGAGGTTATTCATGCTGCCGTCAAGATGGCCATGCAGGGTAAAATGAGCCGGGATAGTGATATGGGAGGGCAGCGTATTTTTTGGAACCAGCGCGAGCAGCGCCGCGCGGCTGCCCGAGAGATTGCGGACCATAAAGTCAGCCCGGATGCGGCTGCTGTCCATCGGATGGAGGATGCGGCCGGCAAGGTCGACTTTCAGGTCCTTTATCCCGGTGAACTGGATGGTTTGAATGGTCAGGTCATCGAGCGTGCCGCGGACCTCGGCGTTGACCTGCCAGGTGTCGCCGGGATTCCGGAAGACGGGCTGAGCGGCCAGGAACGGCGCGAAGACGAGGATGTCCTTCAACTGGACATGGCTGTTTGGGAGATCGAGGGTGATAAAGGTGCGGGCGGGATGGGTCGTAATGCCGCCGACGGAGTCGTAGCGAAGGGTGACGGACCGCTGCAACAGCGTACCCGGGGTTCTCAGCAGAAGGCCGTCGAGGACGGTCTTGTGATCGGAATAGAAGAAACGGGTCTGTAATTGGTCGAGCCGGAAACCGGATCGTTCGGCCAACTCACCCTTTGTAAGACGGCCGCTAAGGGAGTCGGGACTGTAGGACAAGGCCTCGCCGGCCAGGGAGATGTTATGGGCCAGCAGGTGGAAATAGTCCATTCCTTTCTTCTGACACGGTTTGGTGTTATCGTCGAAGGCGAATTCCGTGCTGTCGAGCTCGAGTTTGCGGGCCTGGAAGCTCAGTTTGTTCAGGTTCAGGTCCAGCCCTTCGGCTTTTAACGCCCCCAGGCTGCCGCTGGTCACCATCTTCGTCTTTGTGTTCCGATAAAAGTAGCTGGTATTTTCGAAGTTCGCGTCGGCCACCGTATATAGCTGTTTTTGCAGGTCGAGGGTCCGCATATCGGTCTGGCTGTGGCCGATAGCCAGCACGGCCGTGTTACCGGTAAGCGTATCGGCATATAAGAAGTGGATATTGTCGAGCACCAGCTTGTTCATCCCGATCTGGAACGGACTGCTCTTTGTCGTGTCCGTGGGGCCGGGATGGGGATTGGTGAAAGCGTCGATAATATACTGGTAGTTGAAAGTAGTGTCGGCCGGCGAACGACGGAGGATATTGGCGGTGATGTCCTTGAGATCGATCTCCTGCACATCCAATTGATTGTGCAACAGACCCAACATCCTAAGACGGACATGGATCTCGCCCGCGGCCAGGAGGGTGTCCTTTTGGGGGTCCGGGATGTAAATATCCTTGAGGGTGATGCTGCGGAAGAACGTGATATCGAGCTGGCCGATGCGCACGGGGACCTTTAACTTCCGGGAAAGGTAAGTTTCGGCCTTGCTTCGTGCAAAGTTCTGAACGAAAGGCGTTTGGATCAGAAAGAAGACGAGAAGGATAATGATGAATAGGGTCAGCAGGGTCCGGATGAGGATGCGCAGCAACCGGTGGGGCCATGATCGGCGGGACGAACGTTCGGATTCTTCTGCGCTCATAAATTATAATTCAACATAATATAAGATAGACCAATATCAACTACTGACAAAATTTAGTCCAAATAGTCGCTAATTTATTGATACCGCATGTATTGCACATAAAATTCCCCAGTCGCGTCGATCTTTTTCTACAGACCGGGCCTACGGAGGCGCGTTTCCCGTTTCAGGACAGCGGGTTAAGATTCTGGCAATGCGTTTGTCGTACGGTTTGTCTCAAATCAGGGAACCATGTTGAAGCAAGTACAGACGCAAAAACAGCAGCACACCATTCTCCCCCAGCAAATCGAACTCCTGAACCTGTTTCACCTCAATACGCTCGAATTGGAACAGCGCATACAGGACGAGCTGAGTGAGAACCCTGCTTTAGAGGAGTTGGGATCGGGCGATGAGGTGGCGACGGACAAGTTCACAAAGGATACGGTGCAGGATTTTCAGGGTTGGGAAGAATACGGATACGATGATATTCCCGATTATAAGACAGAGTATAACAATTACATCAATACGGAGAAGGTGCCGGAGAAACCGATCGCGGAGGTGCCCGATTTCCGGGACGAGTTGAAGAAGCAGTGCCGGTTCCTCGAAGTTCCCGAGGAGAAACAGGAACTTTTCGACTTCCTGATCGATTCGTTGAACGAGAACGGATTCCTCGAGCAGGATCTCGAGGAACTGGCTTCGGAGATAACCTTTAAAAAGAAGGTGTGGATAGAACCGGAAGAGTTGGAGGAGGTGTTAAAGTTGATGCGGGAACTGGAGCCGTTCGGCGCGGGCTGCCGCAGCGTTCAGGAATACATGCTGCTGCAGTTGAGGCGGATGAATGTGAAACGGCCCGATGTACGAATGGCGATCCTGCTGCTGGAAGAGCACTTCCACGACTTGCGCAGCTGCAACCTGGACAAGTTGCGAAAGCAATTGGGACTGGAGGATGACGAGATCCGCATTGTATTGAACCTGTTGGCGCATCTCAACACCCGCCCCTTTAATCCCGAGAGCAGCACCATCCAGGCCAATCCATCGATCCTGCCGGACTTTGTCGTACTGGACGAAGGGGATACCCTCGAACTGGCGCTTTACCGGCAACGCAGCAGCAACCTGCATATCAGCCAGTCCTGGATGGAAATGGTGCAGCATGCGTCACAGAACACGAATACGGACAAATCCACCAAACAATACCTGCGGAGTAAACTCTCCTCCGCGCAATGGTTCATCAACGCCATCCAGCAGCGCGAGAACAATATGCTGAAGATCATGCGGGCCATCCTCGATATGCAATATGACTACTTCAAATACGGGGACATCCTCATGCTGAAGCCGATGAAGCTAAAGGATATCGCGGACCGGGTGAAGGTGGACATCTCGACGGTGAGCCGGCTGACCTGTAACAAATACGCGGAGACGCCCTTTGGGACGGTGCTGTTAAAGGACCTTTTTACAGAGGGTATCGTCAACCAGGAGGGAAACAATATCAGTAATAAAGTGATCCAGAATATCATCGGCGAGGTGATCGAGTCCGAGGATAAGAAGGCGCCGTATACGGACCGGCAGCTGGTGACGATATTGGCGGAACGGGGATATTCGATCGCCCGAAGGACGGTAGCCAAGTACCGCGAGCTGATGAATATCCCGGTGGCCCAGGTTAGGGGACTTTGGAATTAGAAAAATTAAACCCTCGCTGACGCGAGGGCTTTTTTTAGCACTGATATCTGCCCTTCGGGCTTAAGGCCTCCGGCCTTAAAAGCCGAAGCCTGCATAGAAAGAAAAGCCCGCATTCTTCATTCCCTTTGTCAGGTCGCCCGAGGCGCTGCCCGACTTCCCGATCTCGGACAGGCCGTAGTTGTACCGGGCGCCGAGCGTGACATTCCCGATATCAAAGGCGGCGCCGCCGGCCAGGCCGAAGTCCCAACGATTGAAATCACCCGTGTTCAGTTCCGTGGCGCTTACCAGATCGCCATTGTTGCTGACATTCTTGATATTGGAGTTGACGAGGTAGGCCGCATAACCGCCCAGGTGGAGGTTAAAATTGGGAGCCAGGTTGACGACCGCAAGCACGGGAACCTGGATATACCCCAGGTTGAAACGATATTCCCCATTCCCCTGCACGAAATTACTGTAAGTGCTCTTCGCACCCTTTAAACTATACAACAGTTCCGGCTGGATGGAGAAGCCACGGGTGACCGGCAGCTTGGCGAAGACCCCGGCGTCGAAGCCCGCCTTCATGTGGTTGGTGGAGACGTCGCTGCTGTAAAGCGTGGTCAGATCAAATCCGCCTTTTATTCCGAACTTTGCTTTCAGATTGGGTTCGGAGGAGGTTTGCTGTTGCTGGCCGAAGGCCGTGGAGGCAGTTAGCAGCAGGGCTGCGCTCAGCGTAAGGATCGTACGTTTCATAGATTACATTTTTAATAGTTGGTCTTACCCGATCAATTGTTATGCCCGGCTGGCATTATTTTATCGTTGAAAAATAAAACGTCTTTTTATGAGATCGATCTGGACTGGGGCCATCGGATTTGGACTGGTGAACATCCCCGTTAAGTTATACAGTGCAACCCAGGGCAGCGAGCTGGACCTGGATATGCTCGACAAAAAGGACCTGTCGAATATCCGCTTCAAGCGGGTGAACGAGAATACGGGCAAGGAGGTAGCCTGGGAGAATATCGTGAGGGGTTACAAGCTGAACGATCGATACGTGGTCCTGACCGATGAGGATTTCAAGAAGGCGAGCCCGGAGAAGACAAAGGTGATCGCCATCGAAGAATTCGTAAAAGAGACCGAGATCGACGGCATCTATTACGAGACGCCGTATTACCTCGAGCCGGAGAAGTCCGGGGGAAGAGCCTATGTGCTGCTACGGGATGCGTTGCACAAGACGGGAATGGTCGGCTTCGGGAGCTTCGTGATGCGTAATAAAGAGGGGCTTTGCCTCATCAAGCCGATGGAGGATATCCTCGTGCTCAACCGCATCCGGTGGGGACAGGAGATCCGGTCGACCGAAGAGATCAAAGTGCCTGACAGTGCGCCGAAGCCGGCCGAAATGAAGATGGCCATGGAGCTGATCAAACAGTTGTCGGGACCCTTCGACATTGCGAAGTACCGGGATACCTATTCCGACGAGCTGCTGGCGTTGATCAAAGCGAAGGCCAGGGGCAAGGCGCCGAAGGCTCCGTTGCGGGTGGTGCACAAGGCGAAGAGCGAGGATCTGCTTTCGCAGTTGAAGGCATCATTGGGTGGAAAGAAAAAAGCGGGCTAGTCCGAGCCGAGCTCGCCATCGATCTCGCGGGTCTCGCGTTTTACGATGAATACCGCGTTTTCCGAGGGGCGTACGCCGTAGCCGGCAAGGTTGGCGTAGGCCTTTGTGAATTGGGCGCCATAGTACAGGATGATGCTCGAATAGTACACCCAGGTGAGAATTACGATGATGGAGGCGGCGGCGCCATAGAGGACGCCGATATTGGAGTTTCCGAGGTAAAGGCCGATGAGCAATTTCCCCAGCAGGAAGAGGATGCCGGTAAAAACCGCCCCGATAAACGCGTCCTTCCAGCGCAGGATGGCGTCGGGCAGGATGCGGAAGATGATCATGAACAGCAGCATGATCGCCGCAAACCCAAGTGCAAGATTCACCACATAGAAGACATAGACGGTCGCGTGGGAAATGTATCTTTTCAGGTACTCGCTCAGCAGGTCCATCAGGGAGTTGACAACAAGCGCGACCATGGATATGAAGCCGAAGGCCACGATGAGCGAAAAGGAGAGCAGCCGGTTCATAAGCAGCTTCAACCAGCCTTTCCTCGGTTTGGCCAGCACCGACCACATGTAATTTATCGAGCCCTGGATCTCGGCGAATACCCCCGTGGCCGTGACTACCAGGATGGCTCCGCCGATGATCGCGCCGGTGACGGTATGGTGGTTATGCCGGAGAGCCTTTATGATGTCCTGTATCTGCAGGGCGGCGCTGGCCCCCACCAGGCCTTTTATCTCCGTATAGATCTGTCCTTCGACCGCCTGGCGGCCCCAGAAAATGCCCGCCAGCGAGATCACAACGATCAGCACCGGTCCAATGGCGAAGATCATGGAATAGGAAAGGGAGGCGGCCAGCTTGAACCCATTGTCATTGTTGAAGTCGACAGCCGCCGTTTTCATGGCCTTCCAGACGGCCGAAAATTTGAACGGTTTCTTCATTTATGTAGAGTTTATTCCCCAGTTTGACGTACTAACTGGTGTTTTTCCAATTTTTTCACGTGCGCGGAAAATTGGCAAGCAATTTTCACTACAGATCAGGTGTCGCGAATAGCCTTACTCTAAAAATAGGCCAATAGCGACATACAATGGCCAATGATTGGCCTTCGGCCGGCAGACCCGTGGTCTGCCTTGTAAAATTATTCCTAACAAAAAAAAATTGAGTTATGAGCGGTTTACTTTATCTGATCGCGGTTATCCTCATCATAGGCTGGCTTTTGGGGGTTTTTGTTTACAGCGTCGGCGGGCTGATCCATGTACTGATCGTATTGGCAGTAATATCGCTCATCCTGGGGATCATCCGGAGAGCATGACCGGTTTGTTTCGGGGTAAAGGGCTTTAAAGAGCCCTCGGGCCGGTCGAAAGACCGGCTCTTCTTTTGCCGCTGGAAGCGGGAAGTCCGAAGGACAAACATTAGTGCTTTACAAAGGATGCCCCGAAGGGGCATCGTCCAGTCATGAAAATCTTACAATATGAAAGAGCTGAAGTTTGCCTCCCCGCTCCGCAGCGCATCCATCCTGATCATCCTGGTGATCTGCTTCGTCATCCTCTCCTGGGCAGCCGATGTCATCGTGCCGCTGCTTTTCGCCATCATTTTTTCCAGTATGCTCTTCCCGCTGTGCTTTCAGCTCGAACGGTGGGGCTGTCATAAGGGCGTGGCGGCCTTCCTCCCGGTACTGGCGGCGGGGATCGTGACGGCCGCCTTCCTGGGAGTGGTGATCACCCAGGTGATGCATCTGATGGGACAGACCCCACAGTTCGTGGCAAAACTGGGGGCCTTGCTGGACCGCCTGGAGACCTTTGTCGCCCAGCACTTTCACATCGAGAAAGCGGCGCAGGCTGACCATGTTCACGGGCTGCTGCAAAAAGCGCTGGATAACAGCAGCGCCTATCTTTCGTCCACGATGACCTTTACGACAGGCCTGCTGTCTGAATTTCTGCTGGTGCTCTTGTTCAGCTTTTTCCTGTTGTACCTGCGGGTATTTTTCCTGGAGTTCTTTTACAAAGTATTCCCTTCTTCCGATAAGCTGCTGATAGACGATACCCTGCAGAAGATCTACGTGGTGATCCAGAATTACCTCCTGGGACTGTTAAAGGTGATCGTCATTATCGGGACCCTGAATTCGGTTGGACTTTGGGCGTTGGGGATCGAATCGCCGCTGTTCTTTGGGTTTTTGGGCGGGATGCTGGTGATCATTCCCTATATCGGCATTTTGATCGGCTCGGCGCTGCCGGTCATTGTCGCACTGGTGACCAGGGACTCGTACTGGTATGCGGGCGGGGTCCTGGGGGTATTCCTGTTCGTTCATATCCTCGAGGGGAACGTGATCACGCCGTATGTAGTGGGATCGAAGGTGTCGATCAATCCGCTGGTGGCCGTATTTTCCCTGCTGCTTTTCGGGAAGCTCTGGGGACTGTCGGGATTGATCCTGGCGTTGCCGGTAACCGCCATCTGCAAAATCATCTTCGATACCTTGCCGGGATTCAAGGCGGTAGGATTCCTGTTGGGGAAGCCGCAGAAGTATCATTTTAAGCGCTATTCCATGCTGCATGCGAAGTTGAGAAGCCGCCAGGGGGCAGGCGCCGAAACGCCTGCGGCGCCTCAGGAGGCGGAAACGAGCGCGGGTGTGGAAGTATAGTCTTGAGTTGTATCAGCCCGGCGGCCTGTTCCCGGTCGTGGCCGACGCGAACGGTAAATAAGGTCGCCCCGGTGAACCGGGGCGACGTCCATTAACCTAAACCTCTATCGCACAAAAGAATTTTCATTTAGCGGGGAAGAAAATGTTATGCCAGGGGTTTTTTTGGCACGGGCGGCGCTGAATTGGGGCGGATTGGGGCTTGATTGTAGACTTTTGGCCTAATGATTGCGACCATTGTGGGTCAAGAATTCATCTATGCCCGGACCGTTCGATCAACTCCTGGATTCCTTTAATCGCCTTCCAAACATCGTATGGGACGGGATCCTGCTCGGAGTTGCCGTGGTGATCGGGCTTGTCCTCAAGTTCCTGCTGGCCTTAATGCTGAGGCGTAAGCCCAGGCCGGGGCGACCCGCCTTTTCGGTCACCCGTAGCATATTATCGCGCCTGGGCCAGCCTTTCAGCTACTTTTTGCCCCTGCTGACCTTGAATTTCCTGCTGCCGCTGATGAAGATGAAGCCTAAAGTGGAGGCCTTTGTCGACCGGTCGGTGGGCATCCTGCTCACCGTCGCATTTGCCAATGTGCTGATCGCGGTGGTAAAGGTATTCGAGGACTATGCCTACCACACTTTCGACATCCAGAAAGCGGACAACCTGAAAGAACGGAAGATCCGGACGCAGCTGCAATTTATCCGGCGGCTGGCGATCAGCCTTATCCTGATCCTTGCGGCCTGTTTCATCCTGCTCAGCTTTAACAATCTGCGGCGTTTGGGGACGGGCTTGCTCACCGGGGTTGGCGTTGGGGGCATCATCATCGGATTCGCCGCCCAGAAGTCACTGGGGAACCTGCTCGCCGGGTTCCAGATCGCTTTCACGCAGCCCTTGCGCATCGACGATGTGCTGGTTGTGGAAGGGGAATGGGGCCGGGTGGAAGAGATCACCCTGACGTACGTCGTCCTGAATATCTGGGACCAGCGGCGGCTGATCCTGCCGATCAACTATTTTGTGGAGAAGCCGTTTCAAAACTGGACGCGTACGACGGCGGATATTCTGGGCACCGTCTTTCTCTATCTCGACTATTCCGTTTCGTTGGATGGACTCCGTAACGAGTTGAGCCGGCTGCTGGAAAACGATCCCCTGTGGGACAGGCGGGTGAAGGTCATGCAGGTGACCAATACCAGTGAACGAACGATGGAAGTGCGTGCGTTGATGAGCGCGAGCAGCAGCGGGAATGCGTTTGACCTGCGGTGCAATGTCCGCGAGGGGCTCATTGTCTATTTGCAAAAGAACTATCCGGATGCCTTCCCGATGGACAGGGTCCTTCTGAAAAGAAACCCTCCGCCGGCGGCAGAGGGTTCCGGCAATAGCTATGCATCGTAGTTAATGTCGCTGTCGTCGTCGTTCTTGTCGGTGCTGTATTCGTTGTTCTCCTCATCTTCTTCGCCAATGGCTTCATCGGCATCATCCTCATCGGCGCCGGGAACGTCGAGGTCGTCGCCGGTGACGTCACGGCCGAAACTGCCCTCGTTGAGCGGGTCGCCGTCGTCGTCGGTGCTGTCGAGGGCTGCTTCGTCGAGCACATCGTCTTCGGTGCCCACCTCACGGCCACCCACACGGGCCAGCGCAATGCGTTCTTCACGGGTCACATTGCTCTCGGAGTCGAGAAGATCATCGGGCTCGAGCACGTCGTCCCCTTCCTCATCGTCGGAGGAAGCGGTGGTGTCGGCCAGTTCCCCAAGCCGGGGCGGCTTTACATTTTCCTGTCCTGGAATGTCCTTCACCTCCGGGAGGTCGATCGAATTCTTGTCTTTCTTTGCCATACCAAACGTTTTAGACTTGTAAGTTACTTGATTTTTGAGTTGGGCTAAGGGGTGAATTGGACTGTGGATCGCCGGGAATGGGTTGGTTATGCAATAGGAATGCCCCGGAGAGCGAATTCAGGATTTAAACAGTATTTTTTGCTAATACGTTTTATCTACTATAAATATAAAAAACCCTTATTCATTAGTTATTAATTTTAAAAAGAGTAAGTTTTTTATATAAAAATCAATGAATTCTCCATAAATAATAAGGGTTATATTTAGAACTTCCTTACATTAGCAGTAGGATAAGGTCTAAATTCGAGTCGACTCACTACCCGGTATTTTCATACCGGGTTTTTCATTTTTTAGCGGTTTTTAGCGCGGCTATCCCGCAGACTTATAGACCCGCACATAATCGACTATCATCGAGCTGGGGAAAACAGCCTCATCCACCCCTTTCTGGCCTCCCCAGCCGCCACCGACGGCGATGTTGAGGATGAGGTGGAAACGCTGATCGAAGGGCCATTCGGCGAAGCCTCTGCCCGTGTTTGCAAAGGAAGTGTATTTGTTGCCATCCACGAAGAAGCGGATCTCTTTTGCGTCCCATTCGACGGCATATACATGAAAGGCGGTGTAAGGGTCTTTTAGAAAAAGGCCCTTTGTCTTTTGAGTGTGGATGACATGGTTGAAACTCTTTGTGTGGATGCTGCCGAACACGCTGTCGGGCATAAAGCCGACGTTCTCCATGATGTCGATCTCGCCGGAGGCCGGCCAGCCGCCATATTTCCAGTCGGTGGGCAGCATCCAGATAGCGGGCCAGCAGCCGCGGCCCGCGGGGAGTTTCGCGCGCACTTCGATGCGGCCGTAGAGCCAGTCGCCCTTGCCCTTGGTCACCAATCGCGCCGAAGTATAGTCCTTGCTCCCTTTTTCCTGCTTGCGGGCCGTGATCCAAAGATATCCCTCGCGAACCACGGCATTACTGGTATCGGCCCGGGTATAGTATTCGAGCTCGTTATTGCCCCAACCATTACCGCCAACGTCGTATGACCATTTGGTGGAATCCGGCAGACCGCCGTAGTTGAACTCGTCGGACCAGACCAGTTTGTAGTTGGATTGCCCCTGGGCGCAGGCAGTGAGGGCGAGAAGTGACAGGGCGATGGCAAGAGTTCTCATTTTTGTTCGATTTTCAATTGCTGGACAAGATCATGAAAATATTTAGGAGACCAAAGCGCTATTTTTTCCGGATGGGCAATGAAACGGCTGATATCGGCTTTGACCCGTTGCATGTCAACGGAGTCGATCCTGGTGCTGATCAGTTGTCGAAGTTCCGGTTCCGAGATAGCCGGTTTATGCCAATCGCCGCTGTCCTGCGCACGCAACAAAAAATGATGCAGGTTCAGCGGGACGCCTTTCCTGATGTACCATTCGAGATCATACCAGTCACGGCCTTTTACATTGTTCTTCCATTTTCGAAATAAGAATGCGTGCATTTTTCCAGCAAACAGGTTGTCGGGCGTGAAGCATTTGACGTAAAATGAGAACGGTTGAAGCAGAAGCCTTTCTTCCGTTTCAAAGCCAGGCGGCGGCTTTGTATCCACTTCCAATTTGATCTTTATATTGGCCTTTTGGTCCAGGCCATTTTGAGGGATAATGCTTTCCAGCACCAGTTCTTTCCACACGGTTTCGGATTTCAGAAAGGCGGATTCGATATTCGTTTTATTCGTTTTGTCCTTTTCTCGTACCGAGACCTCCATTCCCACTGCCGCAAATTCATTGCGGATCCCGTCCAGGTAATGATCCAGGGAAAATTTCGGATCCACCTGCAGCAGGGAAAAATCCAGGTCCTCCGAATACCGATCGAGACCGTGAAAGATCCGCAAGGCCGTCCCCCCATAGAAAGCCGCCTTTTCAAAGAAGCCCGTCCTCGAGAGGCCGGCAAGCGCAATATCCTGCATGATCTCGCGTAGCGCCTGCATAGCCTCCTCTTTATTGGCAGGATGATAGGTTTCCAACCATTCTTTTATCATAAGCCCTGAATTGCATTTATCAGCATTTGCAGACTGGTCTTCTTTGGTGCATCCTTTAGCCATTCGCCCATTATCCGGGTATTTAATTCCCGGAGTTGCGTTTCGTCCATTCGCAAATTTTCCAATAACCATTCACTCGCGGCCTTTCGGCTTCTGATGATGAGCCCGGAGGTGGAAATCACCTTATCGGCTAAAGCCTTTTCCGGAACAGCAATGAGGGCATATTGATCTTCGGAGAGTCCGATACGGCGAATCCCGAAGGCATAGTAAGGCAACGGCAGGCTCGTGTAACTGAAAGTTCCAAGGGGCGTATGGAATGTCCTCGATGTCTTTGTGGTCATAGAAGTCGTTTCAAATACCCTTTCGGGGATCAGCCCATAGTAAGACAGGGCCGAATCGAGAGATACATAGCTTGGACCGAGGATATGGTTGGCGAGAAGAAAGGGTTCGGGCCGGCCGCCGCCAAGTGCAGGACCGGCGACGTAGAGTCCCTTGCGAACGGGCGATAATATCCCCTTGCGCCGCAGGTCGTGTACCTTCTCGTTCGGCCGCTTATAACCCTTTAACAGTGAAAGCAATACCTGGTGTGTCAAGGGTTGAGTGGCAAATGATCGTATGGTCTGATGGATGTCCAACTCCACAAATGTAATAAATCAGTTGGATAATTGGCAGAAAACCGATTATCCCTTGATAATTTTACATTCCTTGGTCAAAAAACAATAGGATAATCGCCATAATACCAATTATCCTATTGAAAAAGTGCAGCCTGAATCTTATTCCGAATACGCCAGCGCTCCGGCGGGTTGAAAATTAAAGTATTGACGGGCATTGTAGTAGCAGATATCCCGGACGATCTTGCCGATCCATTCCAGGTCATCGGGCAATTCCCCGTTGGTCATCTCCTCGCCGAAAAGGTTGCAGAGCAGACGGCGGAAGTACTCATGACGGGGAAAGGAAAGGAAGCTGCGGGAATCCGTCAACATCCCCACGAAACGGCTGAGCAAGCCCATATTGGAGAGCGCGTTGATCTGCCGGATCATCCCGTCCTTTTGATCGAGAAACCACCAGCCCGAACCGAACTGCACTTTACCGGCGATGGAGCCGTCGTTGAAGTTGCCGATCATGGTTGCAAAGAGCTCGTTGTCGGCGGGATTGAGATTATAGAGGATCGTGCGGGCCAGCTTGTCTTCCTTGTCGAGGCGATCGAGGAACCGCGCGAGAGCGCGGCCCTGGGAGAAGTCGCCGATCGAGTCCCAGCCGGTGTCGGGCCCGAGCTTTTGCATCATCCGGCTGTTGTTGTTGCGCAGGGCCCCGAGATGGTACTGCTGGACCCATCCTTTCTCCCAATCCCATTCGGCGAAGTGAACGAGCATGGCGGACTTGAATTTCCGGCGCTCGGTATCATTGAGCTCTTTGCCCGCACGGACCTTATTGAAGATGGCTTCCACTTCCCAGCCGGTGAATTCCTCGACATAGATCTCCTCGAGGCCGTGGTCGCTGACGGTGCAGCCCATGGAGGCGAAGAAGTCGTGGCGATTCTCGAGGGCGAAGAGATAGTCGTTGAAATTGGAGATGGCGACATTCGTGCTGGCCTCGAGCCGCTTTATATACGCATTGAATTTTGACGGCTCGTCGACATTCATTGCCGTATCGGGGCGGAAGGCCGGAAGGATCGGTATCTCGAACCCCTCCTGTTTCAGTTGGGCGTGGAATTCGAGGGTGTCGACGGGATCGTCGGTCGTACAGACGGTGCGGACATTCATCCGGCGAAGGAGGTTGCGGACGGAGTATTCCTTTGTCTGGAGTTTAGCCGAACAGGTGTCGTAAACCTTCTTCGCCGTGCGGGGCGAGAGGATGTCATGAATATCGAAATACCGCTGGAGTTCGAGATGGGTCCAGTGATAGAGAGGATTGCGCAGGGTATAGGGAACCGTTTCGGCCCATTTCTGAAATTTATCCCAGTCGGGGCGGTCGCCCGTACAATAGCCTTCGTCTACACCGTTAGTGCGCATGGCCCGCCATTTGTAGTGATCGCCGGCCAACCACGCCTGCGTCAGGTTTTGGAACTGGTGATCGGCGGCTATCTGTTGCGGGGACAGGTGACAGTGGTAGTCGATCACCGGCATTTCGCGGGCATAGTCATGGTAAAGCCTGCGGGCGGCTTCGCTGTTTAGCAGGAAATTCTCGTCCAGGAAATTTTTCATGTTTTTCTCATTTTGTATGTGCTCCGGCCAACAGCCACTGGGCCAGATCGCGGGCAGCATTGTAGTTCTCAAAATCGGCCGGAAGCTTTCTTCCGTCGGTGTATTCATTATAGAACCAGGGGTCGCCGACGGCGAAGACGACGCCCTTCCCCACCCTGGCGACGGCCATAATGTTGTGGCCTGCGTCCGTAAATGCCGGTTTGGCGCGTCCGGATAAGGTCAGGGTGCTGAGTTCCTTGATGTAAATTTTTCGGGTATTCCTGAAAATCTCATGAAAATAGCCAACTCCGTTGGCCTGGCCATCCTGCCCCGTCATGGCAAAGGCGCCCATTTCGAACTGGCTGCCCGTTACCTTGTGGTAACAGTCGTAGTTGAACTGGACGCCAAAACGGGCGGCCAGCCGGTTGAAATGAGTGAATTCGCAGTTAGCGGAGTCATTGGCCATCAGGACCAGGACGCCCCCGGCCTTTACCCAATTTTCGATGGCATCGATATCGGCGTCACTGGGATAATTGGGAACAGGCGATTCTCTTTCGTTGTCGGGATCGACGATGATATAAACGGAGGCTTTTGCGAGGTTGCCGGCAGAGGGCGCTATGGAAAGCGTGTCGGTCCGGGCGCCCAGTTTGTTGAAGATATGGCCCCAGATGGCATACCCGTTGTTATCCAATTCGTCCCAGATATAGTGGAAACGGACGCTCGCTCCGGTGATGTCCTTATGGTGTTCGTTGTTGAAATATTGGTCCAGCAGGACGGTTTTGCCCGTTGGCGGCTTCATGGCCATTTCGTCCGCGGCCAGCAGAAAGGCGCCGACGCCTTTGGGGTCGTTGGGGACCACCTTTTCGCTGGTATAGTAATGGTAGCTGCCGTCCCGGTAGGGATTACCGCCGAGGCCGCTGACGCTGACCGTGCCCTCGAGGGCGCCATTGCTGAAAAACTTCTTTTGGATACCCTGCCAGCCTTTTTCGGGGCGGTAGGTGTCGGGCAGATAGCCTTTCCGGACGGCTTTGGCAAGGGTATAGACAAACATACAGCTGGCAGAGGCTTCAAGGTAGTTGCCTTTTTCGTTGGGTTTGTCGAGGATGTCCCACCAGCAGCCGGTGGCGGGGTCCTGGACTTTTTTTATCGCGGCGGCATAGCGGGTGAGGATAGGTTCGAGGAATACGCGCCGGTTGGCAGGTAGATAGTCCATTGCGTCGACGAGGGCCATGCCATACCAGCCCATGGCGCGGGCCCAGAAATGGGGGGAACGGCCGGTTTCCTTGTCGGCCCATTTCTCCTTTTTGGATTCATCCCAGCCATGATAAAGGAGGCCGGTGGCCTTGTCGCGGGTGTTGGCCTCGATCGCCGTGAATTGTTTTACGATGTCGCCGAAGACACTGTCCTCATGAAATTCGGCGGCGTATTCGGCGAAGAAGGGCTGGGCCATATACAGGCCGTCGAGCCAGACCTGCTCGGTGTATTTCTTTTTATGCCAGAAGCTGCCCTGGGAGGTGCGGGGTTGCTGCCTTAATTGCTCGCGGAGCGTATTTGCGGCCTTGTAGTATTGCTTTTGACCGGTGACGTTGTAGAGCATCAGCAGGAGGCGGCCGCAGAGGATGTTGTCGAGGTTATAGTCTTCGGACTTGTAAGTGCGGATATTGCCTTCTTTGTCGACCAGCCGGTCCATCTGGTGTTGGATATATTTGAAATAGCGGGCGTCGCCGGTGTTGTACCAGAGGCCTTCGAGGCCTTTCCAAACGACGCCATTGTCATAGGCCCAGTGGATCTTTGTGGAGTCGCCCGTGTCGGGCCAGAGTTGCAGGACGGTGGAGGCCATGGAAATCGCGGGATCGGCGGCGTCCGAAGGTCCGCCGCCGGATTGAGCGGCGGCGCCGGCGCCGATCAGGATCGCAAGGACGATTATGGATGGTTTTTTCATGTATCTAGTTTAATGTGGGATCCCATTTGTCATGGAAAAGCCAGGCCAAAGTGATGGACCGCGGAGGGATCGCCAGGTTATTCGCATACCACGAATAGGCCTTGCCCGGTTTATCGCAGCCGTAGTAGTAGATCCGGCGGCCCCACCGGATCACATTGGTCGTGGGGACGAGATAGATATCCTGGTCGGCCATGTTAGCGGCGAAATGGCAGCCGATGAGATAGAATTGGGCGTCGCGATGATAGCGGCCGAGCCTAAACCCATCGTACCCGGTGAAGGTACAGTCCTTGAGGACGGTCTTCGAGTCGGGGTCTGCGGAGCCGTCGTGCCAGATGCAGGCAGGTCCGTTATCGGCCTTAAAGGTACAATGTTCGGCCCAGGCCCAGCCACGCGGACAATAAAAGTCGACACCCCCTTCCATATAACAGTCCTTAAAGTAAAACAAGCCGTCGGTAACGTTCCAGGGGCTTACCGTATCGCCGCCATAGGCCTTGAAGATGCAGTTGATGGCTTTCAATCTTGTGGTCTGGAAGCTTCTCAACGCCATCTGATGCCCTTCGCGGCCGATCGTCTTTGCCGAGTCCCCGCATCGGATGGTCGTGTTGGGTGCAGGGTTATCGTAGCCGTACGTGTTCTCTATCGTAAGGTTCTTCAGAGTGATATCGCTACCGCGGAGGTTGAGCGTGGCGACGCCCCAGTCGGTTTCGTGCTCGCAGCGCCAGGCGTCGCGGGCGAGGGCGAAAGCGAGAATGGTCTTCTCCCTGTCTTCGCCCTCGAGGATGATATTGTTCTTTTCGATAAAGATCTTCTCGTTGTAGACGCCCTTTTTGACCAGGATATGGCGGGGCGCGACAGAGTCGGGCGCCAGGCTGTTGATGGCAGCCTGAACGCTGGTGAAATTACCGTGACCTGACGCATCGACGATGATCGTAATGGCGAGAAGCAGCTTCATATCGTTAATTTCGGGACTCTATTTTAATATCGCCCGTTTTTTTACGCAAACGTTACCGTGCATTTTGTTCTGACGCTCTCATAGGCTTTTTCGATGACCCGGATGATCCGGACGCCTTCTTCCGGCGTAACGGGCAACGGGGCATTATTGCGGATCGCCTCGTACATCCCGGTGAAATAGTCCATATAGTTGCCGCGTTCGGTGGGGACGCGTTCTCTTACCTCTTTTCCGTCGATCTCGGTATGAAGCAGTCCCTGCTCGGTTTGCGACTCGACTCCCCAATCGTCGCCGACGGGCATCTCACCGGCCAGCAGGCGCCGTTCCTGCACGTCGGTTCGGTTCTTGAGGAAGGTACCCATATGACCGAACACGCTATAGGCGGGAATCGGCTCGCGCACCAGGTAGCTCGACTTGATGCGGCAGCGGAATCCCGGGTAGAAGAGGAGGACTTCCATGTAATCGTCTACCAGCGAGTGTTCGCGGATGATAAAGATATCGGCGAACACTGCATCGGGGTCGCCAAAGAGTTGCAAGGCCTGGTCGATCATATGAGAGCCGAGGTCGTATAGCAGGCCGCGGCCGGGACCGGGTGTTTCCTTATGGACCTTGGGGCTCAGGGCAGGCGTATAGCGGTCGTAGTGGAACTCCGCTTCGACGAGTTTGCCGAGTACGCCCGAGTCGATGACTTTTTTTACGGTCCGGTAGTCGCTGTCGAAGCGGCGGCTTTGGTAGGAGGATATCTTTTTGCCCTGTTCTTCTGCCAGGTCGATCAGCTGCCATCCTTCTTCCTCGGTGACGGCGAAGGGTTTCTCGACGATAACATGCTTTCCGGCGAGGAGGGCTTGCCGGGCGTACTCGAAATGCGTAAAGTTCGGGGTGTTGACGATCACCAGCTCGACGGCCGGGTCGGACAGCAACTCTTCATAGGTGCGGACGACCTTTACATCGGGATAGATGGCTTTTGCGAGGTTCTTCTCGCGTTCCCATACCGAGTAGAATTCGAAACCGGGGTTTACGTGCAGAAAGGGGGCGTGGAATACGCGTCCCGACATACCGAAGCTGCAGATGGCCGTCTTGATGGGTGTCATATTGATCATCATTTTTGTTGCAAAGCATTTTGCGCGGCCCCATAGTTAAAGGCCGCCTCGTGGACTGCTTTGGAACGATCGGTATTGGCGACGGATATATTCGCGCTTTTATTCCCGTTGATGCTAAAAAGCAAGCCGGCGCCTGCATTGTAGCCGATGGTATCAAAATGCAGGTTGCTGCTGTTCTCCACGTACACGACGGGTTGGGCCGTATCGGTAGTGATCAGCCGGATATTCTTCAGGCCGATGTTTTGTGCTTCGATAAGCTCGGCGCCTTTAGCAGCCTTTAGCACCATATCCGAGAGTTCGATCTCCCGGATGTTCATTTCAGGCAGTCCACGCACAAATATACCCTCTTCGGCCCCATCACAGACAATATTGCTGATATGAATGTCCCGGAATCGGGGTGTCGCCTCGGTGACGGCCGGGACATCGACGGTCGTCTTGCCGGAATAGACATCCGCAATGGCGGGCGGGTGGGCAAAATAGTACATATCGAGGAAGACGGCCTGGTGGACGATGTCCCGCATATTGATGTTCTTTACATAAATCTTTTCCACTATGCCGCCGCGGCCGCGGACGGTTTTGAACCGCAGGCCGATATCGGTGCCGATGAAGGAGCAGTCGGAGACGAAGATGTTCCTCGCGCCGCCGGACATTTCGCTGCCGATAACAAAGCCCCCGTGCGCCCGGTAAACAACATCATTACGCACGATCATTTCTTCGGTAGGACGCCCTCGTTTGCGGCCATCCTCGTCACGGCCTGACTTGACGCAGATGCCATCGTCGCCCGCATCGAAGGTGCTGTTCTCGATGAGGACCCGCCGGCAGGATTCGACATCGATGCCGTCGCCGTTGGCGGCATACCAGGGGTTGCGGACGTGGACGTCGTCGACGGAAAGGTCTTCGCAAAGCAGGGTATGGAGGCACCAGGCGGGAGAGTTCCGGAAGGTGGCGCCTTCAAGGAGCACTTTTTTGCAATTGTTGAGGACGAGGAGGTTGGGCCGGAGGAAATCGCGGATGTCGGCAAAATCTGCAACCGTCATCCCGGGTTTTAGCCAACCCGCATCCTTTGTACGATAGCCTTTCAGCGATCGTTCGGAGGGAAACCAGGTCTTGCCGTCTTCGGTAACGACCCCGCCGGAGGCGACCTTATGTTTCCATTCACCCTCCGTGAGCCGGTCTTTGGCGATCCAACGCCAGCCGTCGCCATTGCCGTCGATGATGCCGCCGCCGGTAATGGCGATGTTGATGAGGCCGGTGCCCGACAGCGGTGACTGGCAGCGGGCCGCCGGGTGGCCTTCCCAGTTGCCGGCGATAATGGGGTATTGGTCCTTGTCGGCGGTGAACTGGAGGATCGCTGCGCGATCGATGTGAAGGTTGACGTTGGACTTCATGACAACAGGACCGGTGAGCCAGAGGCCCGCCGGGACATTCACGACTCCCCCACCCTTGCGGCTGCATTCGTCGATAGCCGCGTTTATCGCTTTCGTGTTCAGGGTGACGCCATCTGCGACGGCGCCGAATCGGGTTATATTGAACGTATCTTTTTTGAAAGAAGGTTTATGGACCCGGGGCAGGTTGGCCCAGGAGTAATTTTGGGCGAAAAGAGTGTGAGCGGTAAGCACCATCACAGTTGTCCATAAAGCACGCATACAGGTCGATTTATTTGCCATAAAGATATGCTGTCAACGTGACATTTAATTTAATTATTGGCCTTCGGCGGTCACCCTCCGGGTGTCCAATCTCCGAAAACGTTCCGGGCGGGATATGTTTTCCGGGCCGGCAGTGCACATAGACGACACTGGCATAGGGACGCCAGGGGCGGCACGCTGATGCGATGTAAGGAATACTTCGCCTTCCACCCCCGATATTCGTCGAGGACGCGTTGGGGCGAATAGGTGTACCAGCCATAACCGTCACGGCGTTCGCGGTCGACTTCGGCGAGGGAATAAACAACCTTGCTGTCGCGATTGCAGAAGAGCGGCCGGTGGGTCTTCAACTCGTAATACCGGGTCCAGATGGGCGGGGCCGTGGAATCGACGACCACGATGCGGTCGCTGTTGCTGACGCGGAAGGGGGTGACCATGCGGTCGGCGGGGATGGTCTGGATGCGGGTGTTGGCGATGGCCGACTCGCGGAACCAGGCGACGGCATTATCGATGGCGGTTTTGACAGCCGGGCTGGGGTTGTCGAGGCTCATGAGGAAGAGCACAAGGTCGGCGCTTTCCTTATTACAGATGGAGGGCGGTTCGAATTTGCGGGCCCAGGCGGGCTTGAGCGTTTTTTCGTCGTACTGCTGGCACCAGGCGGTGGGTTTGCCCGCGTCATCGATCTGGGTCTTCAGGATGCATTCCAGGCCTTTGTCGAAGGCGGCGCCGAGGCGTTGACGGAGACGGCCGTCGACGAAAGCGTATTGGGGTTTGTTATCCCTGACGTCTTTCAATACGCGCATGATGCCTTCATAGGCGCCGTCGTTGAAAGTGATCCGGCGGCTGTAGTTGTTCTCGAGGGGATAGTACTGGGGCCAGCCGCCGTTGTTGTATTGGGCGGCAAGGATGAATTCGAGACCCTTTTTTGCAGCATCGCTGTAACGGTCATCATGGAGGGAGTTCCACGCGAAGGCCAGCGCCGCGATGTGGCTATACGTGGCGCCGTTGTCGAAGGTGGTGTTGGTCTGGGTTTTGGCGGCCAGCAGGCTGTCCTTTTGAGCGGCGCTGAGCACCGCGAACGGATCGTAGTTCTTTGGCCAGCCGCCGTTGGCTTTTTGCAGCAGGAGGATGTTGTCGGCGATGGCTTTTACTTCCGTGGGTCGATGGCGGGGCCGGCCGGGAAGCGGGTTGATAATGTTTTCCCTGTTGAAGATGGCGTACCAGTGGCCGGCATTGTCGGCGAATGGCCCGGGATCCATCTGCGCCTGCCCGGCGCCGGCTGCCGTTGCTGCAACTCCATTTGCCGCGACCGCGTTGGCGCTTACGATATGATCGGCAAGTCCGGTCTTGAGGCTGCGGATATCCGCCAGCACCAGCTCAGCCATCTTCCGCGCGCCCAGCTCGCTGAAGTGGGTGTCGTCCTGTCTCCCATCGGGATAATTCGGGTGTTCGCCCGGGCGGAGATAGTTGAACAGCCATTTTGAGCCCTCGGGACCGGCCTCCTGCAGCAGGCTCATACTTTCTTTGTCAAGATCGATCAGCGGCGTCCTCTGTTCCCCGGCCACCCTCCGAACGATCGGTGCGTACACCGGATGCGTCTCCACGATATGTCCCCCGGCGTCGAATTTCCGGCGGGCAACGGGAGTGATCAGGATAGGAATGGCCCCCTTATCCCGGGATTCTTTTATAAACCGGATCAAATTAGCCGCAAAGGCGTCTTCGGGAGTGTAAGTGGCTTTCGTAGGCACTTCGTCATTGTGGCCGAACTGGATCAACACATAATCCCCGGGATGAAGGTCCTTCACCACCGCGTCCCAGCGGCCTTCGGCGATAAAGGACTTCGTGCTCCGGCCGTTCTTTGCCCGGTTGTCGACGAGAATGGTGGAATCGAAGAAATGTTCAAAAGGCATACCCCAACCGGTCTCGGGGTATGCCTTTATCTCTTTATCGGACATCGTGCTGTCCCCGATGAGCCAGACCGTGGTGCGGGTCGGACGCGGGACGAAAGCCGTCAGCGTGAGGAGAGCGAATGTAGATGCGATCCGCTTAATATCCATAGTCCTGTTTTAGGTTCTTATTGGCATCCAGCGCCTGCTGGGGTATGGGCAGCAGTTCGCTGTGATTGGGCGTGAAATAGTAGGCGTAACCGTTGGATGAACCGGAGGCGCTCAGGATGCCGTTCACGGCCTTCGAGATCCAAAGGATACGTTTGAAGCTCGAGTCTGTCGAGCCCTGGCGCGGGGTATAAAAGGAAGTCTTGAATTGGAGGCCGGTGGCGACGACGGATTTTGCCGAGTCATAGAATATCGAGTCGGGCAGGTTGGCGAAGTTGAGCGGGTTGGTGTTGTAGCTACCGGTGAATCCGCCTTTTCTCGCCGCCATGGCGTTGAGGTTGGCCTTTGCATCGGCAAGACGCTGCGCGATGAGGTTCCAGCGGATAAGATCGAATTTGCGGATGCCTTCGCCGCCGAATTCCAGCGAACGTTCCAGTACGATCGCATTGAAGAAGCCGGTGTAGTCGGCCGGGGTCGTTCCGATGGAGTTTTTGCCATAAGCCCGTTTTCTCACGCTTTGAAAGGCCGTAATGGCCGCGGGCGTGGGTCCATTGTTCAGTTCGTTCTCGGTCTCGGCGAACATAAGCAGGATGTCCGAATACCGCTGCAACGGCCAGTCGATGCCGAAATATTGGGCGGTGGAGCTGTTCAGCTGAGAGGGATTGGAGATCCAGTCTCTTCTGAACTTGCCCTCTACAAGCGTCGTCGGGGTGCGGGGAGCGAGGATATTGAGATCTTTTCCGACGTCATAGCCGGCGCAGGTTACGTCGCGGCGGCTGTCGGTGGAATCGAAGAGATAAAAGTAGGTGGGCAGAACGGCGATGGCGGCATTACCGAGGCCATTGACCTTGTTGCCGTCGTAATATCCCAGCTTGCTGTCATTGGCTCCGGCTCCGCCGGTCATGGCCACGCGGAACAGGATCTCGCCGACAGGGTCGGGGGAATGGGCGTCCAGGGATCCCTTGAATACGGTGTTGAAGCTGGCGTTCAGTGCGTGTTGATCGGGACGGGCCATGATCGCCTGGCATTCGTCGTGGGCGATCTGGTAATAGGTCTTATAGTCGGCGGGCCGGGCCATCGTCTGACCGTAGGAACTTGCGGCGCTGCGCAGGGAGTAGCCGCCGCGGAACAGGGCAATGCGGGCGCGCAGGCCTCTTACGGCACCCTGGGTGATGCGTTCATCGTTGACGGGATCACCGAGGGCGGCGACCTCGGTGCGCCAGGGGACGAGGCTTTCCGCCTGCAGAAGATCGTCAAGGAGATGGTTATAGATCGTGTCCCGATCGGTCTTACCGAGGAAGAAATTGGTCAACTGGGAGGAGGGAACCCATTGGGCGGGAACGTCCCCCCAGTTGCGGACCAGCTCGAAGTAGTATTGAGCGCGGAGGGTGAGCGCCTCTCCCACAAGGCGCTTCAATTCGCCGACTTGTGCCGGGGTACCATTCGAATAGAGCGCCATTTTAGGGATATTGTAGATGCAGATATTGGCGCGTTCGATGCCCTGGTAGAGCTGGTTCCAGGGAGAATATAGCTGGGCGTTGCCGGCGTTGACGTTGTAGTGGGCGATATCGCCGCGGTCGTTGTCTCCGATCTGGTGGAGGCCCATCATCTCATCATTGTCATAAGGGTAGTACATGCTGATCCGGATCCCGTAGCCGTTATCGCCTTCCAGGTCCTGGTAGGCTCCCAGTACGGCCTTTTGCGCGTTTTGGACATTGCTGAAGACATAGTCGGGGCTGAAGGAGGAGACGGCTTGCGGCTCGAGGTATTTCTTACAGGAACCCACCAGGAGGAATACCGCTGCCAGGGAGAGGGCTGCTATTCGGAGTATGGGTGATTGATGTCGCATAGTCATTTTTTTTCGATTAGAAGGTTACGTTTACGCCGGCCACGTAGCTGCGGCTACGGGGATAGGCGGAATAATCGACGCCGGGCGTGACCGGAGTGTTGAGCCGGGTGCTTACTTCGGGATCATAACCGCTGTAACCGGTGATCGTCGCCACGTTGTTCACTGTCGCGTAGACCCGGAGACGCGAGATCTTCATCTTACTGACGACAGATCGCGGCAGTGTATAACCAAGGGTGATATTGTTGATGCGGATAAAGGAAGCGTCTTCCACGGCCCAGGAGTTGGGGCTGAAGGTGGTGGCGCTGGAGCCAACGAGCGGGATCCAGTATTTCGCGCCGGCGTTCAGCCGGTTGAGGCTGTCGGGGGAGGCGCCAACGATCTGGCCCGCGGAGTTGAGCCCTTCGTATACCACGCCGTTGCCATCGACGATATGCCAGCGGGACTTCATAAAGCCCATGAGGTTGGCGCCGGGAGTATACCCGCTGGAGAACTCGAGCTTGTTGTAGTTGAAGACCTTGTTACCGTACTGGAAGTTGATAAAGACGCTCAGATCGAACCCTTTGTAGGAGAAGTTCTGTGCGAGGCCGCCGAAGAATTTGGGCCGGGCGTTGCCGATGATGGTCCGGTCATTGGCCGTGACGATGCTATCCCCATCGAGGCTTTTGTATTTGATCGATCCCGGCATCGGCGTAGATGCGGTAATGGTTGCGTCGTTGACCAGGCCCGGCTTCGGAGTATAGACGCGCGTGGCGGGATTATAGTTGAAGTCGCTGGTCTTATAGAATCCATCGTTCTTCAGACCCCACATGGCGCCGACGGGCTGACCCACTTTGACGATGAAGTCGGAAGGGTTGCCGCTGCCCGCCCAGCCCGAGTTTTGCAGATAGGACAACTGGGGACCGAGATCGGTGACCTTGTTCTGGTTGAACGAGATGTTGAAATTGGCTGTCCACTGCAACGACTGCCGCTGCATGACGGTTGCCGTAAGCTGCACCTCCACTCCGCGGTTGGTCGTGGACCCTACATTCTGCAACTGGCTGGTATATCCCGTATTGGTGGGAATGGGCGTAGCCACCAGCAGGTTATGGGTTTTGTTGCTATAGAGGTCGACGGTAACGCCGAAACGGTTGTTGAACATCGTCGCGTCCAAACCGATGTTCCGGGAGATCGTCGTTTCCCATTTCAGGTTGGGGTTGGCAAGGGAGGGCGAGGTAAAGGTCGTCACAAGGTTGTTGCTAAGCCCGTCCTGCACTGTGGTGCTGAAATTGGTCGTGTAGAGATAGGGACTGATGCGGTTGTTCCCCGCCGATCCGTACGAACCCCGGAGTTTCAGATCGTTGATCCAGCCGACCCGTTGCATGAAGTTCTCCTGCGAGACCCGCCAGGCGACGGTCGCCGAGGGAAAATATCCCCAGCGATTCTTCTCGGCAAAAAGCGACGAGGCATCTGCCCGGAAGCTGAGATAGCCCAGGTATTTATTGTCATATCCGTAGTTCAGACGGGTGAAGAAGGACAGCAGCCGGACGCTTACATCCGAGGTGGTGGGCTTTGGCTCAATCAGCGTACTGTTGGGAGGAGTCCCGAGGTTCATATTGCCGAGTGCGGCGGTATGGGTCGTCCCAAGCGGAAAATACCGCGTCTCTACATAACCATCCCTCTCATGCGTCTGGTAGGTCTCCTGGCCCGCCAGCAGGATCACCCGGTGCTTGTCTTTCCATCCGCCCCGCATTTCGCCGTTGTTGAAGGTAAGCACGTTGGAATTGTCAACCGTTTGAACGTTGGTGGTAGTGATATCGGCGATGGGCAGCCCGGCGCCGTTGTTCTTTGCATTGGTGGTGAGGGTGTCGTCAAAAGCATCGCCGCGCATGCTGTTATTGTCATACCCGAACGTGCTCCGGAAAGAGAGCCATTTGGTGAGCCTCAGGTTCGCATACCCATTGAGGTCAAGAACATTCGTATAGGTCTTCCGATAGGTCTGCTGGTTAAGCAGCACGGGATTGACGAGAGCGAGGCTGTTGGCGTTGGTCTCCGAGTAATAGTTGGGGTCGAACGTGGTAGCCGTTTGTCCCGCCCGGAGGAAGGGCTGGTAGCGAATAACCTGTCGCAGGAAGTTGAGCGAGGAAGAACCGGGGTTGGAGGTACCGGCCCCATCGATGCTCGTATTGTTATACCTGGCGTTAAAGCCGACCTTCAGGATACTGCTGGCCTGGTGATCGAGGCGGAAGTTGACGAGCTTGCGGTCATAACCGGAGAGGAGCATGACCCCATCGGAGTGGTTGTCGGTCAGGCTAAGGTTATACTGGGTTTCCTCCGTTCCCCCAAACATGCTGACGTTATGGGTCGTTTGGAAGGCATTGCGGCCGAGCATCTTGTTTTGCCAGTCGTAGGGTTTGACGGTGCGGTATTTCTGTACCGTGTCCCAGCTGTAGCCATACGGAGAGATCCCGGAGCTGTCGCCGGTAAGCTTTGCCCGTTCATACTGATAGTACATGAAGTCATAGGGCGAAAGGACGGACAGCTCTTTGGAGAGCTTGTTGAAGCCAACAAAGCCATTGTAGGCGACGGTGGTCTTACCGCCGGTATTGCGGCCGCCCTTGGTCGTGATGATGACGACGCCGTTGGAGCCGCGGGCCCCATAGATGGCGGTGGAGGCTGCGTCCTTTAGAACATCGATCGAGGCGATGTCCTGCGGGGAGATGAAATTGAGGGCGTTATCCAGTTGGATGCCATCTACGACGTAGAGAGGGGAGTTGTCCTGCGTGACGCTGCCGCCGCCCCTGACGCGGATGAGCACCTGGGCATTAGGTGAACCTTCGGAACCGGTGACCTGGACGCCGGCCAGGCGGCCCGTGAGGGCCTGTTGGGCGGAATTGATGGGAATGTCTTTGAGGTCCTTCGAGCTGACGGAGGACACCGATGCCAGCACATCCTTTCTGCGCACCGACTGGTACCCGATGACGACGACATCATCCAGGGATGTGGCTGCATGTTTCAGCCGGACGACGATGCCGGGCGTAGATGCGGAGACGGGGACGGTCACGGCGAGGTAGCCTGTGGAGGAAATGGTCAGGGAATGCTTTTTCCCGTCCGGGGGCAGCTGGATCGTGAATTGCCCGTCGGAGCCCGTGGAGGCGCCTATACGGGTACCCGATAGGATCACGGAAACTTGCGGAAGGCCTGTGCCTGTGCTGTCGTCGACGACGCGGCCCCGGAGGGTCTGGGCCTGTAGGGCGACGTTGATCAGAAGCGCCAGGGGCAGGAGAATTGGGATTCTCTTCATATGGCAGTGTAGTTTTTTTTTATTGGCAATCGGATGGAAACGTGGCGTAAGTCTAAGCAGAAGATTTTGAAAATCAGTGCGTACGGCGGCCTTTATTTACGCATTCGTTCCCGGGAACGATTGCGCTGCGGCCCAGGGAGAAATGTGCCTCCGCCGCAATCGTTCCGCTTATGTCGGGCCTTCGGCCGCCGGGTCCGTGACCCGGCCTGGATTGCGCTGCGGCCCAGGGAGAAATGTGCCTCCGCCGCTGGCCGCGCATTTGCATAGTCCGGGCATGAGCCATTTTTATGTCGGAACCAGCGGGTTGGTTTTGCCCGTGCCGAACAAACTGCATTTTCCAGAAGAATACCGTTCGGGTACCCGGCTGAGATATTATGCTTCGCTGTTCAACACGATCGAGATCAACAGCAGTTTTTACAAGATCCCGCAGCCGGCAACCTTTGGGAAATGGGCGCACGAGGTGCCGGAAGAGTTTAAATTCACCGTGAAGCTATGGCGCGGGATCACTCACGGGAAGGGACTGAATTTTATGCCGGTCGATGTCAACAAATTCCTGCATGAGGCGGGAGAACTGGGAAAGAAAAAGGGTTGCCTGCTGGTGCAGCTTCCGCCGGGGTTGCACGCGGACAAGGCGCCGCAACTGGAACGGTTGCTGGAGCGTATCGGGGTCGCCGATCCGGGCAGGGGATGGCGGGTGGCGGTGGAGTTCCGCCATCCCAGCTGGTACCGGGCCGAGACGGCCACACTGCTGGAACGGTACAAGGCGGGGATGGTCCTGCACGACATGCCGGGATCCAAACGCGAAACGCCCTCAGGGAGGACCTTATTTATCTACATTCGCTATCACGGCCTCACCGGGGATTATAAGGGAAGCTATGGGGAGGAACTGTTGTTGCGGGATGCGAGAAGAATGAAGAGCTGGCTCAACGAAGGGCGGGAAGTATATGTCTATTTCAACAATACCATCGGAGAGGCGCTTTTGAATGCGCAGGCGTTGCGCGGCATGGTCGGTCAATTATAGATAGACCCTTCGCGCAGGCGAAGAGAAGTCCCCTGTCGATCGGCAAAATGGCCGCGGACCTCCGCGAGAATGGAGAGCGCGATCTCTTCCGGAGTTGCGGCGCCGATGTCGAGGCCCGCGGGAGCGTAGATGCGACGGACATCGTCTTCTTTGACGGCGAGTTCGGCGAAGAGTTTTGCAGCACGTTTGTGCGGGCCAAGGATGCCGATATACGTGGCGGGGGAAGGGAGGATCGATTCGAGGTTCCGCTTGTCGGTATTGTAGTCATGGGACATCAGCAGGACCGCGGTATAGTCGTCGATGACCGGCGGTTGGGGGTTTGATTTGTTGACGACGGTAAAATCCCAGCCCAGTTCGACCGTTTGCCGGCGAAGGGTGTGGATGTCGTAGCTGCCGCCGTAGGCGGCGATGTGGATGGCCGGGAGGATTATTTCAATGAAATAGCGGGTGTCGCCTACGGTGACTGTGCGGGATTGGCGATCGGCAAGTGCCCGATCGACCTCCGGGCCAACCGCAACGGGGGTTGCATCGCCGTGCAACCAGCAGGCGCCCAGCCGGCCGGGATCGGAGGCGCCGGTGATGGTGATGAGGGCTGCGGGTTGGCGGATGGTCGTGAGGCCGGCGAGGAGGCGAAGGGGACAGGTCGGGTCATCGGGCCGCAGGGGAGTAAATAGAACGTCGATGATACCCTGGCAGCCAAGGCCAACGCCGATCTGGTAGTCATCGTCCTGGGTCGTGTCATAAGTGATGACGGATGGGCGCTGGAGGGCGATGCCTTTCCGGGCGCGACGAAGGGCGTCGCCTTCGAGGCAGCCACCGCTGATGCCGCCGAGATAAGTGCCGTCGTCGAGGACGAGCATACGCGCGCCGGCCCGCCGGTAGGAGGAGCCTTCCACGCGTACGACGGTGGCAAGGGCCGCCTTTGTTGCAACAAGATCGAGGGATTGCCAGGCAGCGACGATGGTTCGGATCTCTTTCACATGGCTAAGATAAGAATTCTTGCGCCTCTTCGAGGCGCCGGCCTAGCCCCAATTCCCCAGCAACCGCCGCAGGACGATGATCTCGCCCGTGTGATAAGAAGTATGGTCGATGATGAGCAGGGCCTCGCGGAAAAGGGTCTGGCCGTCGCCGTACGGAAAAGGCTTGTGGAGATCGTCGCCTGCTTTGCCAAGCAGGCGGATGAAGGCCTGGCGATCGGCAATGACCTGGTCGACCGACTTTTTGACATCGCTGAGATGAGCAGGAGCCCTTTCCTTTGGCCAGTAACCTTCCGGCCAGGCGGGACTCTGGTGTTGGGGGTTGCGGGAGAATTCCAGGATATCCCACTGAGTAATCCGGATGTGTTCGATCAGTTGCCAGAGACTGTATGGCAGACCTTCGGGGACCGTGCCGAGGAGTTTATAGGGAATATCCTTTACCGCGTCTTCGAAGACGGCATGGGCATTGCCCCTTTGAAGCGCGGCTTCGAGCTCTTTTACGATGGGTGTCATGGGACCGAATATAGCAATTTTCGCGCCTCTTCGGGGCGCGGGGCCACCGCTAATGTCGGGCCTTCGGCCAACGGCCTTCCAGGCCGTTCCGCTGTTCAACAATCAAAGACGAGTGCCTGCCAGGGCGCCAGCCGCAGACTTTTGCCGGCCCGGCTCACCGAAGCATCGTTGTTGATGAGGACCTGACCGGAAAGCGAAAGCAAGCCATCGAACGGCGCCTCTTCGCCCGAAAAATTGAGCAGGACGGCGATAGTGGTCCTTCCAAGGGACCGGGAGTAGGCCAATACCGGGCTGTCATCGTGGTTCAAAAGGTTGAAGTCTCCGGCCGTCAGGGCCGCAAACCGGCGCCTGAGGCGGAGGAGCGCCCGGGTATAGTTGAGTACGGAGCCGGGGTCCGCCTCTTCCGCTTCGCGATTGACCCACCGATGGTCGGGGTTGACCCGGAGCCAGGGCGTCGCGGTAGTAAAGCCGCCCTGCGGCCCCGCAGTCCATTGGAAGGGAGTGCGGCCGTTGTCGCGGCCGGCCAGCTGCTGATCGCGGAGAAACGCTTCGGGATCGCCGCCCGCGGTTGCGATGCGTTGATAGTTCTGAATCGTTTCGATATCGCGATAGTCGTCGATACTCGCGAACCGGATATTGCGCATGCCGAGTTCATCGCCATTGTAAATAATTGGAGTTGCGCGCATCGTCAGCAGGAAGGTGAGTAACAATTTTGCCGAGCGGATCCGGAACTCGCCCCGGTCGTCCCCCCAGCGGCTGACCATACGGGGCTGATCATGGCTGCCGAGATAGACGGTCCCCCACCCGTCCCGCCGGAATAAGTCCGTCCAGGTGGAATAGACCTGCTTAAATTGCGATCGGTTATAGCCGTTAGGGTCCGGCTTTCGGTATTCCCCCTGGAGATAGCCAAGGACCATTCCGTCGAAATGCGAGATGAGGTCCAGCTCACCGCGGTCTTCGCCGACAAACAGCAGCGACTGTTCGGGTGGAACACCGGGCGCTTCGCCGAACAGGAGTATCTCCGGGGCTCCCCCGTCGCTGCCGCCCGGTCCGCCAGGCGCTCCCAGTATCTCCCGGCGCATCTCCTTCAGATAGCCATGCAGGTGAGGAGAGGATGCATAATAGTTCCCCCAGTCACCCTGATAGTTGTCTCTGAGCGTCGAAAGGGCAATCTCCGGCCAACTGGTATCTTTCGCCACAAAGGTGATGGCGTCGAACCGAAAACCGTCCACACCTTTGCCGATCCAGAAGCGAAGGATGTCATAGAGTTCCCGGCGGACGCGCGGATTTTCCCAGTTAAGGTCGGGTTGCTCGGGCGAGAAATAGTGTAGATACCAGGAGTCGGTCGGAGCATTGTATTGCCAGGCTTCGCCGGCGGCGTCGAAGAAGCCACAGCGATAGGGCGGCCTTCCCCTTTCAGCGGGCCACCAGTGGTAGTAAGAGTAAAAAGGATTGTCGCGCGACAGGCAGGCCTGGCGGAACCATTCGTGCACATTGCTGGTGTGATTGAAGACCATATCGAGGATGATGCGCAGCCCCTTCTCGTGGGCCCTGAGGATCAGTTCTTCCATATCGGTCATCGTCCCGTATGCGGGCCCGATGGACCGATAGTCGCTGATGTCATAACCGTTGTCCTTTCCGGGGGAGGAGAAGACCGGATTGATCCAAAGGGCATCGACGCCGAGGGAGGCGATGTAGTCGATACGGGAGAGAATTCCCCGCAGATCGCCGATACCGTCCGCGTTCGAATCCTGGAAACTGCGGGGGTAGACCTGGTATATCACGGCACAGCGCCACCAGGCGGGATGGCATTTGCGTTGCATGTCTGACGATACCATGCAAGAGAACAATCAAAAACAATACCTCTGGTGGCAGGATGGGATCATCTACCAGGTCTATCCGCGGTCTTTCCAGGACGCCAATGGTGATGGTATCGGAGACCTGCGGGGGATGATCCTGCGCCTTGAATATTTGAAGACATTGGGGGTCAAAGCGATCTGGCTCTCCCCTATCTATCCTTCGCCGATGGCCGATTTCGGGTATGACATTTCCGACTACCGGGGCATCTGGCCGACATTCGGGTCAATGGCCGACTTCGACGAGCTGCTGGCCAACGTGCATGCAATGGGAATGAAGCTGATACTCGACCTGGTGCCCAATCATAGCAGCGATGAACATCCGTGGTTCCTGGAGTCGCGATCTTCAAGAGACAATCCCAAACGGGACTGGTATATCTGGAAGGATGCGAAGCCGGACGGCGGATTGCCCAACAACTGGCTGAGTGTCTTTGGCGGGCCGGCCTGGGAATGGGACGGGAAGACCGGCCAATATTATTATCACGCCTTTCACGTCAAACAGCCCGATCTGAACTGGCGCAATCCCCAGGTGGAGAAGGCAATGCTGGATATCATGCGATGGTGGCTGGACAAGGGCGTCGACGGGTTCCGGGTGGATGCCATGTGGCATATGATCAAGGATGCGCAATGGCGGGACAACCCGCGGAATCCCGACTATAAGGAATCCATGGGTAGCTACGAGCAGTTGTTGCCTGTGTATTCCACCGACCAGCCGGAGATGCATGGTATCGCTGCAAGGATGCGCAAGGTGCTGGATGAGTACCATCAGCGGCTAATGATCGCCGAGATCTATCTGCCGGTGCACCGGCTGGTGGCCTATTACGGTACGCATGACCGCGAGGCGCATCTGCCGTTCAATTTCACGCTGACCAGCCTTCCCTGGGATTCCCGGTCGATTGCGGCCGCCATCGACGAATACGAGGCCGCGCTGCCGGATACCGACTGGCCCAACTGGGTGATGGGCAACCACGATCAGCCAAGGATCAGCAGTCGCGTGGGACTCGGCCAGTCAAAGGTGGCCGCAGTGCTGCTTCTTACGCTAAGAGGCACCCCAACCCTATACTATGGCGACGAGATCGGGATGCGGGACGTGCCCATCCCCCCGGGCGAAGTGCAGGACCCGCAGGGGCTCAATATGCCTGGAAAGAACCTGAGCCGGGACCCCGAGCGGACGCCGATGCAGTGGGATCAAACGCGGAATGGGGGATTCACCGCGGGTCAGCCCTGGCTGCGGATCGACCGAAGCTTTCGCCGGCGCAATGTCGCCACACAGGAAAAGGACGAATACTCCCCGCTTTGTCTTTATCACAAACTGATCCGGCTGCGGCAGCAGGAGCCTTCGCTGATGGTGGGTGCGTATAAGCCGGTCTATTCGGATACCCAGCTGTTGGCCTATATCCGGCAGGCCGACGGACACCCGGGTTTCCTGATCGTGCTCAACCTTACGCACCGGCCGGGTTATTTCACTCCTTCGACCATTCGCTTCACCGGGGTCATCGTCGTCGACAGCTTTCCCGAGCAGGAGCAGGTATCCGTCAAGGATTCCCTCGACTTGTTCGGAGATGAAGGCCTCATCGTGCGGCTCGATGACTGGCGGGCCGTGTCCACAAATCCCAATCCTCATGAGCTTGCCGCAATGCCATAAAGAAGGTTGCCTGTTTCGCGTATGGGCGCCGCAGAAAGATGCGATGCTTCTTAGGATCTTGCCTGGCTCCTTCGGAGCCAGGCGCGACGTAGCCAACGATATTCCCATGGAAAAGGATGCCTGCGGTTATTTTTCCGTGGATGTGCCCGATGCAGGCCCGGGAACAAGATATGGCTACGTCGTCGAAGGGAATTTATATCCCGATCCCTGTTCGGCGTTCCAGCCGGAGGGAGTCTGCGCCGCTTCAGAAGTGGTGGATCATGACGCGTTCCCGTGGACCGACGGCGACTGGCGCGGTAAGTCGCTCACCAACCTGGTGTTCTACGAGGTACATGTCGGAACATTCACGCCGGAAGGGAGTTTCGAGGCGATGATCCCACGGCTGGATGAGCTCGCCAATATAGGGATCAACGCCATTCAACTGATGCCGGTCGCACAATGCCCGGGAAGCCGCAACTGGGGTTATGACGGGGTATTCCTCTATGCCGTACAGAACAGCTATGGTGGACCGGTGGGATTGAAGCGATTGATCGACGCCTGCCACCGGCGCGGAATTGCGGTGTTTTTGGATGTCGTGTATAACCATATCGGCCGGGAAGGGAACGTCCTCGGCCATTTCGGGCCTTATTTCTCGGATAAGTATGGGACGCCATGGGGCAAGGCGATGAATTTCGACGGAGAATGGTCCGACGGCGTGCGGGAATTTGTCATCGCCAACGTCGTATATTGGGCAGACGAATATCATCTCGACGGCCTTCGGCTGGATGCGATCCATGAGATGTACGATCGCAATGCCATCCGTATCTGGGATGAGTTGTATACAGCAGTGAAACAGTGGGAGGCCCGGTCCGGACGGCGATATTACCTGGTCGCCGAAAGCGACACCAACGATCCGCGGACCACCCAGTCACCGGAGCTGGGCGGGAAAGGTTTTGACGCGCAATGGCTCGACGATTTTCATCATGCCTTGTACGTGTTGCTGGACCCCGGGGGATGGCGCAACTACCGGGATTTCGGCGCCATCGGTCAGCTGGCCAAAGCCTACGAGCAAGGATTTGTACACAGCGGAGAATATGTTTACTTCCGGCATCGCCGGCATGGGGCATCGGCTGCTGGAATATCCGGCGGACATTTTATCGTTTTCAATCAAAACCATGATCTGCCCGGCAACCGGCCGGATGGCAAGCGGCTGGCGGCCCTCGTAGACGCCCCGACATTGAAACTGGCAGCGGCCGCTTTGTTGCTTTCGCCCTATATTCCAATGCTGTTCATGGGAGAGGAATATGGAGAAGAGGCGCCCTTTTATTTCTTCTCCGACTACCAGGAAGAAGACACGAAAAAAGGGCTGATCGAGGGCCGGCGAACCCAATTTGCCTCCTTTCAATTCGACGGCGACCCCCGCGATCCGCAGGACATGCAGACCTTCGAAGACTCCCGGTTACGGTGGGAGAAGCGCCTGGAAGGGCCGCATGCGCAACTGCTGGCGTTGACAGCGGAGCTGCTCCGGCTTCGGCGCGAACATCCGTTACTGGCCGAACTTTCCAAACACCGGATACGCGTAGATGTCACCGGCGAGAACGGGTTGGCCCTTCTTCGATGGTCGGCGCGGCGCGATCTTGAACTGCTTTGCCTGCTGAATTTCTCCGCTTATTCGCCTATGCCTTTTGGACGAGATCACCGGGACTGGAAGCCGTTGTTGGTTTCCTGTCCGATCGGGGACTTCGTGCCGCCGCGAAGCTTCGCCGTGTTCGAGCGACGGGTAGTGGCGCCTGCAGGAGAATAATGCACCGTTCACCGGCCTTTACCGTGTCGCCGGGAGCATAGCTCTTTTTCCGCTCGGCGGCAGAACCGGACGTGTCCCAGCATTTGGTCCATTTTGGACCATACTGCTCGTCCGGGAGCTTGAAGTCGAGCGGGCCTGAATGGGCGTTGAAAATGAGATAGAAGCTGTCGTCCTTGAGGGATTGGTTATCCTGGCCGATGCTGTGCAGACCATCCCCGTACAGGAATATCCCCAGCGATTTGGCAAAGCCGGTATTCCAATGCTCATCGGTCATTTGATTGCCATCCGGCAGGAACCAGGCGATATCGTTCAGGTCCGATCGCCGGATAGGTTTTCCTTTGAACCAATGTTTGCGGGAAAAGGCAGGATGAGACTTCCGGAACCGGATCAGCCGGCTGGTGAATTCGATGAGGTCCTGGTCGGCGGTGCTCCAGTCGAGCCAGGAGATGTCGTTGTCCTGGCAGTAGGCGTTGTTATTGCCTCTTTGCGTATGTCCCATTTCATCCCCCGCAAGGAGCATGGGAACCCCCTGGGAAAGGAGCAAAGTGGCGAGGAAGTTCTTTTTCTGCCGGCCGCGGAGCTGGATAATGGCGGTGTCGTCCGTGGGGCCCTCGGCGCCACAGTTCCAGCTGCGGTTGTCCTCCGTGCCATCCTTGTTGTCTTCGCCGTTGGCTTCGTTATGTTTCCCGTTGTAGGAGACCAGGTCATGCAACGTGAACCCATCGTGGGCGGTGACAAAGTTGATGCTTGCCGTGGGATTTCGATTGTCGTTCTTATACAGATCGGAGCTGCCGGTGAAGCGTTCCGCGAATTCGCCCAGAACGCTGTCGGCGCCGCGCCAATAGTCGCGCATACAATCGCGGTATTTACCGTTCCATTCCGCCCAGCCGGGGGGGAACTGACCGATCTGGTTGCCGTTCTCGCCGACGTCCCAGGGCTCTGCGATGAGCTTTACGCGGGAAATGACCGGGTCCTGGTAGATGATGCTGAAGAAGGCGCTGAGGCGGTTGACATCGTTAAGCTCCCGAGCCAGGGCCGCGGCGAGATCGAAGCGGAACCCGTCGACGTGCATTTCGGTCACCCAATACCGAAGGCTGTCCATGATCAGCGCCAGCACGTTCGGCAGCCGGGCGTTGAGCGTGTTGCCCGTCCCCGTATAGTCGTAATAATAACGCTTGTCATCGGCAAGCCGGTAATATTCGCTGTTATCGATACCGCGATAAGCCAGCGTCGGCCCCATTTGATTGCCTTCGGCGGTATGGTTGTATACGACGTCGAGGATAACCTCGATGCCGGCCTTATGCAGCTGTTTGACCATCTCTTTGAATTCCCTTACCTGGCCGCCATGTTCCTTGCCGCTGTAAAACTGGATGTGGGGGGCGAAGAAACCTATTGTATTGTATCCCCAGTAATTGGTCAGGCCTTTGTCCACGAGATGGCGGTCGGGAAGGAATTGATGAACGGGCATCAGCTCGACAGTCGTTATACCCAACCTTTTCAGGTAGTCGATGACCTTGGGATGGGCGAGCGCGGCGTAGGTGCCGCGAATGTTCCCGGGTATGCCGGTGAAGCATTTGGTGAAGCCTTTGACATGGACCTCGTAGATGATCGTATTGTAATAAGCGACCAATGGGGGTTTGTCGTCCTCCCAGTCGAAAGAATGGTCGATGACGACCGATTTGGGGGCGGCAAGCGCGTTATCCCGGGTGTCGCAGGATAGGTCGTCCTGGCCGATGGTATAGCCGAAGAGCGTATCATCCCATTTGCCGATCGAGCAGATGGCCTTCGCATAAGGATCGAGAAGGACCTTTGCCGGGTTGAACCGGTGGCCGTTCGCAGGTTCGTATGGTCCGTGAACGCGAAAGCCATAGAGTTGACCCGGGCCACACCCCTCGAGGTAGCAATGCCAGATATCGTGCGTGCGCTCGCTGAGCCTGATCTTCAGGGATTCGTTCCGCCCTTCGGCTTCATCGAAAAGACAGAGCTCGACGCCCGTTGCGTGGTGGGAATAGAGGGCGAAGTTGACGCCCTTCCCATCCCAATAAGAACCCAAAGGATAAGGGTTTCCGGGATATACCGTCATGTTGGTCTGTTTTAGTTTGTATTTCCGGACCGTAGAAAAAAGCCGCCATCGCGAAAGATTTTCCCCGCCGCCCTGGCTAGAGCTGAAATAAAAGCTGTTCGTCGTGGCCGGCCTGCGGGATCTGCCGGATGAAGTTATTGTACCCGAATTCGCTGTCGTGGCTGCTATAGGCGCCATACGCATCGAGGCTGTAGCCGACCAGCCCGTCGTTCGTCCTGATGATATACAAAATTTCCGTATCGGAGGGATCGCTGATGCCTTCGAATCGCAGTATACGGATGATCTCGAGCTCTTCGGCGCGATAGGTCTTGCCGTTGCAGGTCGTAAAACCTTTCGGGGTCCAGCGGAATTCGTTATCCATATGTTTCTTGCGGAGCCGTTCCAGTATCTCCGAGGAGGTGGTCATCGTGTCCGGGGTATTTACCTTTTCCATGTGGGACTTGGTTTTGCGGGTATGTTGGCAAATTACATACCATGAAAAAGAAATGGTCGGGAGAGGTCACCAAACACAGTAATGCTTTGGACCTCGAGAAGGGAGTGTTCAAGGGGAATAACCCCAAAAAGATCGCGCATTCCCTGGAAAAGAGCGCGGCGGAGAGCAAGCGGAAGAAAGGGACCGCGTATCAGTCGGCAATGTCGATGTTGAATTTTTATATCAACCGGGCGGGGAAAAATTTATCCGCGGCGAGGAAGAAAGTGTTGACAAAGGCCAGGGATGAGTTGAAAAAGGACCATCAGAAGGAAAAATAAACGAGGGCGACGGCGGAAGCCGTCATGAGGATAAGGGTCAGGAAGCCGAGGATATTGGAAAGGCGGGTATTGGTGTGCTTGCCCATGATCTTTTTGTTGTTGCCGATATGCAGGATCACGGCGATGAGGACCGGCGAGGTAAGCCCGTAGAGAATGGCGGTGTACAATAGCGCTTTTACGGGCGAGATCCCGGAGAACTGCATGGCCAGGCCGGCGAGGAGGCTGAGGAAGATGACGCTATAGAAGCGCCGGGCCTCGTTGAATTTTTTGTCGAGTCCCATCGAGAATTGGAGGGTTTCGGCCAGCATGTAGGATATGCTGCCGGCCAGTACGGGGATGGCGAGCAGACCGGTGCCGATGACGCCCACGGCAAATAAGGTATAGCTGAGATCACCCGCCAGGGGCTTGAGGGCCTGGGCGGCCTGTTCGACGGTCTCGATGTGTTTGGTTCCGGCGACGAACAGCACGCTGCCCGCTGTCAGGATGACGAAGAACATGACGAAGTTGGAGAAGAACATCCCGATATTGACGTCGCTGCGCATATTGTCGAGTGTCTTCTTATCGACGACGATGCGTTTTTTCCGGGTATTGTGTTGCTCCTCTTCCGCTTCCATCGTCGCCTGCCAGAAAAAGAGATAAGGGGATATCGTGGTGCCGAGAATGGCGACGAGGATACCGAGAAAGTCCTTGTCGAAACGGATGGTGGGGATGAAGGTGCTTTTGGCGACCTCGGGCCAGTGGGGATGGACCAGGAAAGGCACGATGAGGTACAGCAGCAGGCCGATGCAGAGCCATTTCAGTATCCCCGCCATCTTTTGATAGGGATACCGGATGATGACGAACAGGAGCAGGCCGGCGAAGAAGATGCTTGCCGAAAAGGCGGGGATAACGGGGAAGAGCAGGTGGGTGACGGCGCCCATGCTCTGGATATCGGCGCCGATGTTGAGTATCACCGCGGGGAAGCAAAAGAGCAGGACAAAGAAGAGCAGCCATTTGGGATAGTGAACCCGGAGAGTGCCCGTGAGGCCCTGGCTGGTGACCAGGCCGATGCGCGCGGCCATCCCCTGCATGGCTGCCATCAGCGGAAAGGTCAGCAGGGCGGTCCAGAGGGTCGCCAGCCCGAACTGTGAGCCGGCCTGGGTATAGGTGATGATACCGGATGGATCGTCGTCACTGGCGCCGGTGATGAGGCCGGGTCCGAGGTTCTTCAGCAAGGTTTTTAACCGCGATGAAGATTTGCGCTGCCGGATGCGGGCCTTGCCGGCGGGTTGGGTGGTGGATGCCATTAGATCTCGTCGAGGTTGATGTTCTTATTGCGACTGTCATTAAATTGCTGGTCGAGGTTCAACGCGGCGCTGATCAGGCCCAGATGGGTGAATGCCTGTGGGAAGTTACCGAGGTGCTCGCCTTCGAAGCCCAGCTGCTCCGAATACAGTCCCAGGTGATTGGCATAGCCCAGCATCTTTTCGAAATAGAACCGGGCCTTTTCCAGCTGTCCGGACCGCGACAGGCATTCCACATACCAGAAGGTGCACGCCGAAAAGCTCCCTTCCTTGCTGGTAAAGCCGTCCGGTGCGGCGACCTCCGGCCGATAGCGATAGACCAGCGAGTCGGTCACCAGCTCCTCCTCTACCCGCTTAAGCGTGGACAGGAAACGCGGGTCCTTTGGACTGATGAACCGGAACAACGGCATCAGCAGGCAGCTTGCGTCAACGGTCTCCGCGCCGGGGTACTGCATGAAGGCCTGCTTTTTCTCGTCCCAGAAATCCATGAAGATACTATTGTATATTTTGTCGCGTTGCTTCTTCCAGCTACCATTGCGGGGAAAGGACCGGGCCTTTGCGATCTTCATAGCCCTGTCGAGCGCCACCCAACACGCAAGGCGGGAGAAAAGAAAGGTCTGCTTGCCTCCTCTTACCTCCCAGATGCCGTCGTCGGGTTGATCCCAGTTGCGGCTCAGCCATTCGACCTGCCGCTCCAGGTCCTTCCAGAAATCATAGGAGATGGGTTCCCCATACTTGTTATACAAATATACGGAATCCATCAGCTCGCCATAGATGTCCAGCTGCAGCTGGCCGTAGGCGTCGTTACCGATGCGGACGGGGGAGCTGCCCTTATAGCCCTCGAGATTGTCGAGCGTGGCTTCGGTCAGCTGGCGGGATCCGTCGATGGAATATAGGATGCCCATGCGTTCGTCTCCTTTGATCTGGCGGCAGATCTTTTCGATCCAATCCATAAACGCACCCGCCTCCTTCGTATAGCCGAGACGGATAAAGGAATAGACGGTGAAGGAAGCGTCGCGGATCCAGGTATAGCGATAGTCCCAGTTGCGTTTTCCGCCGATGGTCTCCGGAAGCCCAAAGGTGGGCGCCGCGATGATGGAACCGTATTGCGCGGAAGTGAGCAGCTTGAGGACCAGCGCCGAGCGGTTGACCGTCTCGCGCCATCGGCCCTGGTAGGTTGAGCGGCCGATCCAGGCCTTCCAGTAATTGATGGTCGCGATCAGCAGCTGGGTGACCTTTTCCTTGAGCTGTTTTGCCGGCACATTTTCATTGTCGGCATTCTCGAGCATAAAGTCGGCCGAATCGCCGGCAGCCAGCGTGAATTCGGCGGTGGCGTCGAGGTCCTTCACCGTTAATTCGACGTTTGCCTTCAGCCTGACGTTGAGTCCGTTGGGACCGTCGGCGTGGAAAACTATCTCGTTGGCGCCTTGCTTCGTAGCCTTGTGTTCGTCCCTTCCATAATTGAAACGGGGTACACAGGATAGCCTGTATTTTACCTCGCCCCGGATAGTGGTGACCCTCCGGATCAGCTTTCTCTCCTCCTGTGTCCCCGCGGGCATGAAGTCGGTGATCTCCCCCACCCCGTCGGGTGAGAGAAAACGGGTGAGCAGGACGTTGGTGTCGGGAAGATAGAGCTGTTTTTGCTTCATCTCCTTAAAGTCCGGGACGATGCAGAAGTAGCCGCCTTTCTTGTCGTCGAGGAGCTTCGCGAAGACCGAGGGAGAATCGAAGTGGGGGAAACACATGAAATCGATAGAGCCGTCGAGGCCCACTAGTGCAACGGAATGGGGGTTGCCGACAATGCCGTAGTTTTCGATGGGTTGGTAGCTCATCGGTGGTTTTACCGGGTTTTTTGCAAACATTGGGCCAGGGGGACAGCCGTAGCCTAGACAAGGGCTTGCGCGAATTGAAGGCCCGAGAGGAAGACCCGCGGGAGGCCCTTGCGCTGTATCAGGACCTTAAACCGTTCGCTCATCTCGATCAGCTTGCGGAGCTGGGGAGTGGCGACCCCCTCCCGGCGAAGGCGCGCAGTCATGCCGAGGCCCTGGAGAAAACGCGTCTGGCTGGTGTAGCCGCAATATTCGAGTCCATAGCGGCGGCCCCAGTGGTCGAGGGCGGAGAAGTTGACATGGGTGGTGATGTCCTGTTTCCCGATATGTTCGAAAGGACAGCGGGCCACGCGATGGCGGTGATAGCAGGCGAGCGTTCCGGTTTGGCGGCTGTAGAGATCGGCGGCGCAGTGCCCATAGTCGATGGTCAGGACGAAGCCCGAGGCCAGGGCAGCCGCGGCGTCGCGGATCCATTCGGTGGCTTGTAGATTGATCTCGGCGCGGAAACCGTTCGGCAAGACGATTTGGAATTCCCGCAGATAGCCGGTCAACGCGGGGGATGCAGGCCGAAGTACTTCTCTAAACCCATTTTCATACCCCACAAATACTTCCATAAGCCTGTCGCCCATCACCACCTGGTGGACCGGGAAGTTGTCGAAAAGCTCGTTCGACAGGATGCAGCCGTGGATGTGGGGCAGCTCGCGCAGCGAGGAGGCCCAACGCAGCTTTGGCAAAAGGCCTTCGGCAGCGAGCAGCGCCTGTTCCTTTTTGCGCATCCACTCACTTTTTTCGATGATGATATATTGAAGATGATCGAACATCCCGGGATTATTCCTCAGCCGGTGAAGGATATCGCGGCAGAGGAGACCCGCGCCCGCACCGCACTCCACGATCGTAAAGGGCCGGCGGTCCAGCCACATCCACATTTCCTCGAGCTGGCCGGCGACGATCTCGCCGAAAAGGTCACTCAGGTACGGGCTGGTATAGAAATCCCCCGCCTCACCGATGGCATCGCGGGACGCGGCGTAATAGCCCTGTCCGGGATGGTAAAGCGCCATTTCCATGAAATCGTGAAAAGACAGCGGGCCCTGGGTGCGGATCGTATCGATGATGAGGTCCTGAAGCGGCATAGAAATTGAGTTTTCTCGCCTGAAGCAAATCAATAGTCATGCCTACCACTATCTTAGCGAAAGAGCCGGCAGCCGCTGCTGCCAATGACGAACAGTTGTGTATCGATACGGTAAGGGTCTTGTCCGCCGATGCGGTACAAAAAGCCAATTCGGGTCATCCGGGAACGCCGATGGCCACCGCGCCCATGGGACATCTATTGTGGGGAAAACATATGCGATACAATCCAAGGGACCCGGCATGGCCCAATCGCGATCGGTTTGTCCTCTCCGCGGGTCATGCCTGTATGTTGCAATACAGTTTTCTCTATCTCACCGGTTATGATCTCTCGCTCGAGGATATCAGGAACTTCCGGCAGTTGCACAGCAAGACGCCCGGACACCCGGAATACGGATTGACCCCGGGGATCGAGATCACCACGGGCCCGCTCGGACAGGGCTTCGCCAACGGCATCGGGATGGCCATCGCCCAAAAACATCTCGCGGCGCGATTCAACCAACCCGGTTTCCAACTCTTCAACTATACCATCTACGCCATCTGCAGCGACGGGGATATGATGGAAGGGGTCAGCGGCGAAGCTGCTTCTCTTGCCGGCCACCTGGGGCTCGGGAACATCGTTTACCTCTATGACGACAATCATATCTCCATCGAGGGGAATACCAATATTACCTTCCAGGAAGACGTAGGCAAGCGGTTCGAAGCCTATGGCTGGCATGTCCAGGCGGTCGAAGACGGGAACGACCTGCAGGCGCTTGACAAGGCTATCCAGTCGGCCCGCGCGGAGACCGATCGCCCCTCGCTGATCCGGGTGCGGACGCATATTGCCTATGGCAGCCCGAACAAAGTGGATACGGCCGGCGCGCACGGCTCCCCGCTTGGCGCCGACGAAGTCAGGCTGGTGAAGAAATTCTTCGGCTTCGATCCGGAGGAATCGTTCGTCGTTCCGGGCAAGGTGCTGGAATATTATCGTGCCGCGGGAGAACGCGGGATAGGGCTGCAGGAGGAATGGGACCAGCTGTACGATCGTTATAAGAAAGAACACCCCGAGCTGGCCGGCGCCTATGAGCTGGCCCTGCAGGACAAGCTGCCGACGGGATGGGAAAAGAAGATCCCCGGCTTCCAGGCCGCGGATGGAAAAGAGGGGAAGCTGTCTACCCGGGTCGCCCTGGGCAAGACCTTGAACAGCATCGCGGCCGCCCTGCCGGGGCTCCTCGGCGGCGCAGCCGATCTCGCACCAAGCACGGAGACCCATCTGAAGGAGTATACCGACTTCCAACCGGGTGATTTCGGTGGCCGCAACTTCCACTTCGGCGTTCGTGAGCATGCGATGGGGGCCATTTTGAACGGGATGGCCGTCACAAAAGGGTTGATCCCGTATGGCGCCACCTTCCTGATCTTTTCGGATTATATGCGGCCGCCCATCCGGCTTGCCGCCATCATGAAAATACGCCCCATCTACATCTATACGCATGACAGCATCGGGCTCGGCGAGGATGGAACCACCCACCAGCCGGTCGAACAACTGGCTTCCCTCCGGGCCATCCCGAATATGACCGTCCTGCGCCCGGCGGACGCCAATGAGACGGCACAGGCCGTCAGGGTCGCCCTGTTGCACAAGGGGGGACCCGTGGCGCTCGTGCTGACGAGGCAGAATGTGGCCATTATCGAGACGGGTGGCTATAAGACGACCGGGGATGTCAGTAGAGGCGCCTATATCCTGTCCGAGCCCGAACGGGCGCCCGAACTGATCCTGATCGCTACAGGATCCGAGGTGGAGCTGATCGTGAAGGCGCAGAAGAAATTGCGGGAGAACGGCATAGCCGCAAGGGTTGTGAGCATGCCGAGCATGGAAATCTTCGAAAAACAGGATGACGCCTATAAGCAGCGTGTCTTCCCCAAAGGCATCCGGAAGCGGCTGGCGGTGGAGGCGGCGAGTCCGATGTGCTGGCACAAATATATCACGGACGAGGGCGATATCATCGGGATGACACGATTTGGCGAGTCGGCCCCCGCCGCCGATGTTTTCAAAGAGTTCGGGTTCACCGTAGAGAATGTCGTGGCCAGGGCCAAACAGTTATTGAGAGGGTAGCTATTTGAGTCCCAGGTTCTCTTTTATAATGTCCCAGTATTCCTTGCCGTAGCCGACGAAGAGTTCGCTGCCGGCGGAGATTTTCTTCATCGAATAAATGAATACGCGGCGGCCTTCGATGCGATACGTACAGTTGTTATTCAGACCTTCGGTGCGGACGATACCTTTTGCGTCGTTGGCGTATCTGGCAAGGGCTTCCTTCGTGGGGAAGGCGTCGATGACATGGTTGCGATCGACATAATAGATGTATCCGTTGAGGCCGTCGCGGCTATCGACGTCCTTCCATTTGACGATCTTGCCCTTGTATTCAACGATCTTCTTACCTCTGGGAATATCCTTGGTCGTGAAGAGGCCTTTTCCGGCGCCTTTGAGGGTACTACGTTTGACGAGTAGCTGATCTTCGAGTAACGGCATTGACGAGTGTGCATTTTTGAGCGTCGCGAATATAGGGGATTATTGCCGAACCGCTCTGTTTCTACTTGCCTTTACCGGGATGGTGCTTTTTAGGACGTTCCTTTTCTTCCGCGTCGAAAGCCTCCTCGTCGGAGTTGTCCAGTTGGGCCAGCTCACCTTCGTCGAGGTCATCGGTAGGATCGCTGTCGCTGAGCTCGGGGTCACCGAGGATATCCTTTTCGGCTTGCTCTTCCGCATCGCGGATGGGGTCTTTTTTCGTCGATTTGCTCTTATTTGTTGTCATCTTGCTCGTTTTTAGTGGTAGTCCCTTCGCGCCTTCGGCTCATTTCGCTTATTATTGCCCTTCGGGCGCCGGATGGGTGATCCGTCCTGTTGGTCTATATTTTGAGGTTGGTGACCTTGACGGCGACTTCGGCACCCATTGGGGGAGCCCTGCTATCTGCCCTTCGGGCGCCGACCCTGTGGGCCGTCCGGCAAAGTTATGGCACTAAAAGAATACAAACAAAAGCGCAAATTCGCGGCCACTCCGGAGCCGCAGGGCGGGAAGGCCTCGGGAAAGACATTGCAGTTTGTGGTGCAGAAGCACGCCGCATCGCATCTGCATTATGATTTCCGGCTGGAGATGAATGGAGTGCTGAAGAGTTGGGCGATTCCCAAGGGACCGTCGCTGAACCCGGCGGACAAGCGGCTGGCGATGATGGTAGAGGATCATCCCTGGGACTATAAGGACTTCGAGGGGATCATCCCGGAGGGAAACTATGGCGCGGGAACGGTTATGGTCTGGGACGAGGGGACTTACGAAGCGATGGAAGAGACCAATGGTCAGCGACGCGTCGCGGGTGACACCAAAAAGGCACAGGAGAAGGTCTTGTTAAAGGAGTTGCGCGAGGGATCGCTGAAGTTCCGCCTCAACGGGAAGAAGTTGAAGGGGGAGTTTGCGCTGGTGCGGACAAAGGGACGTGGGGAGAACAGCTGGTTGCTGATCAAGCACCGGGACCGGTATGCGTCGGAGGATCCGGTGACGGATAAGGATAAGTCGGTGTTGTCGAAGAAGACCCTGGAGCAGATCGCAAAGAATCCGAAGGCGAGGGAATGGGTGAGTGATAAGCCGGCGAAAAAAAGCCGCGCAGCCGCCCCCGTGGCAAGAGCATCGAAACCCGCCCCCGCAGCACGCGCGGCAAGAACCGCCGCTCCCGCGCAGGGCAGGAAAGCGCCGATGCCGGCGGATGTGGCGCCAATGCTGGCGACCCTGGTGGACAAACCCTTTGACGAAGAGGGTTGGGAGTATGAGATCAAGTGGGATGGGTACCGGGCGCTGGCCTACCTGAAGAAGGGGAAAGTAGAATTGCGGAGCCGCAACAACAAATCCTTTGAGAAATACTACCCCGTCTATGACGCCTTGAAGCAGTGGTCCGTCAGCGCGGTGCTGGATGGCGAACTCGTGGTGCTGAATGAAAAAGGACAATCCAATTTCAACGCGCTGCAGAACTGGCGGAGCGAGGCGGACGGCGAGCTGATCTATTATGTATTCGATCTTTTGTGGCTGGAGGGCAAGGACCTGACGGGCCTGCCGCTCGCACAACGGCGAAAGTTGCTTGAAGGCATCGTTCCGGCGGATGGTCTTGTGCGTTATAGCCAAAGCTTTGCCGCCAGCGGGACGGAGTTCTATGCGGCGGCGCAAAAGATGGGATTGGAGGGCATCATGGCAAAAAAGACGGAGAGCCATTACACGCCGGGGATACGAACGAGGGAATGGCTGAAGATCAAGACCTCGATGCGGCAGGAGGTGGTCATCGGCGGTTATACGCGAAATGAAGGGACCTCGAAGCTGTTCAGCAGCCTGCTGGTGGGCGTATACGAAAAAAGGAAACTGGTGTATACCGGGAAGATCGGCACCGGCTTCACGGAAAAGATGCAGAAAGAGATGATGAAGCAGTTCAAGCCGCTGGAACAGAAGCAATCGCCGTTTACGACCGTGCCGGATGTCAATAAGCCGTCCCGGTTCCGGCCCGATCCGCCGGATGCGAAAGCGACCTGGCTGAAGCCGAAGCTGGTGTGCGAATTGGCCTTCCGGGAGATGACGGAAGACGGGGTGATGCGGCATCCTTCTTTTGAGGGGATGCGGGAGGATAAACCGGCAAAGGACGTGGTCCGCGAGACGGCGGCGGAGACGGAAGCGGTGGTGGATAAACCAAAACAGAAAAAAATGGCGAACACGATACTGAAGCCGGTGAAAAGCGGCGATCGGAAGACGCTGTTGAACCCGGCAGACGAGTCGCAGACGCGGGAAATCAACGGGCATGAATTGAGCTTTACGAATTTGAGCAAGGTATTTTGGCCGAAAGAGAAATATACCAAGCGCGATCTGCTGAACTATTATTACCAGGTGGCGCCGTATATCCTGCCGTATCTGAAGGACCGGCCGCAGTCGATGAACCGGTACCCGAACGGCATCAACGGGCCGAGCTTTTACCAAAAGAACGTAAAGGGGAAGGCGCCGGACTGGATCGAAACCTTCCCCTATCATTCGGAAGGGGATAACGAGGACAAGGAATTCCTGGTTTGTACGGACGAGGCCAGCCTGATGTATATCATCTCCCTGGGCTGTATCGAGGTGAATCCCTGGAGCAGCCGGGTACAGGCCCCGGATAATCCCGACTGGTGCATCATCGATCTGGATCCGGGCAAGGAGACCAGCTTCGACCAGGTGATCGAGGCGGCGCAGGTGACCAGGCAGGTGCTTGAGGGAGCGGGGATCGAAAGCTATCCAAAGACCTCCGGCTCGACGGGTATCCACGTTTACTTCCCGTTGGGCGCAAAATACACGTATGAGGAATCGAAGGAGTTTGCGCGGGTGGTTGTGCAGATGGTCAATAAGCAAATTCCGGCCTTTACCTCGCTCGAGCGGACGGTGTCCGCCCGGAAGGGAAAGATGTATTTAGACTTTTTGCAAAACCGGCCGCAGGCGACGATCGCTGCGCCCTATGCAGTCCGGCCGAAGCCGGGGGCGACGGTGTCGGCGCCCTTGCGTTGGGAAGAGGTGAAGAAGGGGCTGAGCATGCAGGATTTTACGATCCGCACGATGGGCGACCGGCTGAAAAAAGTGGGGGACCTGTTTACCCCCGTGCTGGGGAAGGGCGTGGATCTGTCGAAGGCGTTGAAGAAACTGGAAGCTAAATAACGGCGTCCTGGAACTTCTGGCTCCGGTAAAGGAGCGGGAGACAGGTAGCGCTGATGCCACAGATGAGTACGACACCACCCATCAATCCATGCCAGCCGCTGTCGAGGCGTGCATCCCCGAAACGGACCGAAGAGAAGGTTTTAAACGCAAGCCAGGCAGTCAGCGCCAGGAAAAAGATCGTGTAGACGACGTCCCCGCCGCGGATATAGCGATGGAAAAAGAAAAAGAGAATGCCGATAACGGTCAGCAGGATGTTGACCGCAAAGATCAGCGAAGAGACGTTGATGATGGCCGAAGGAAGGAATCCGGTCTCACTGCGATAGCCGATGTTGTAGGCGAGACAGATGATGGTGTCGATGATGCCTATAAAGAGGCCGGTCATCATGGCCTTGAAGAAAGCGGATTGTTTATCGTTGTTCATATACCCATAATTTTAGAGTGACGCAATAATTTTCTTCCCTGTACCAGCATCCGGCGGGTACGGGCGGGGGATTCGTATCGGACCTCCTTCTGACGCTGACGGCTGTAATAGTCGATGAGCGCCCTGGAAGTGACGGTCCCGATCACCTTTTCCCCTTCTTTTACGAGGAGGGTGTCGAGATTATGCTGTCCCATCAATTCCGCGGCCACGCCGGCATCATCGGAGGCGTTGATGGAATATTCCGCGACGGTATCCGCGTCGGCCGGGGTTACCAGCTGGCGGACGGCGACATTTCTCAGGATATCGGGTTCGTAGGCGTCGGGCGTCTTGACCCCGCGGCGGAGGATCTTTTCGGTCATGATGCTGCCCTTCATCAGGAAGAACGAGATGAAATAGGCAGCAATGCAACCGGCGAGAAGCGGCAGGAGGCCGTTGAACTGGCCGGTCGTCTCGAGCGCAAAGACGATGGACGTCAGCCAGGCGCGGGAGGCGCCGGCGAACATGGCAGCCATGCCGACCAGCGCGGCGGTGGGGATATTGATGCCCGAGTTTGGAAACCAACTGAGGATAACGCTACCCAGCAGTGCGCCGAGGGCGCCGCCAATGGTGAAAAGCGGGGCCAGGGTACCGCCCGAGGTGCCGCTGCCCAGGCTGATCGACCAACTGAGGTATTTGAGCGCGCATAGGAAGATAACCACCTTCAGCGGGGTCGATCCGGTCAGCAGCCGGGTGATATTATCATAACCGACGCCCATCGTATGCGGGGCAAAGTAGCCGACGACTCCGATGGCGATGGCGCCGATGGCGGGCCACCACATCCAGTGAATGGGCAGGTGTTCGAACATATCTTCGATCCAGTAGATGGAACGCGAGACGCCCGCGGCTACAACGCCAACGAACGCGCCGAGGACAACGTAGATGGCCAGCGCGCCGTTAGGAGCTGCCGGGATGGCCGGCATCGAAAATACCGGCTCGTGACCAAAGAGCAGGAAGTGCATCCCCGCACCGGTGACGCAGGCGAGGGCGACCGGGATGACCGAGCGCGCAGAGAACTCGAACAACAGTAATTCTATCGCCAGCAGGACCGCGGCCAGCGGGCTGCCGAAGATGGCGGCCATACCGGCACAGGCGCCTGCCGCCAGCACGATCTTTCGCTCACTGGCGGAAATATGGATCCACTGACCGGTGAGCGACCCAAAGGCGCCGCCCGTCGCGATAATGGGTCCTTCCGCGCCAAAGGGACCGCCGGTGCCGATAGAGATGGCTGCCGACAGGGGTTTCAGAAAGGTGATGGCGGGTGGGATGCGGCTTTCCGCCAGGATTATCTTCTCCATGGCTTCGGGGATGCCGTGACCGCCGATGGCCCTCGAGCCGAACCGGGCCATCAGCCCTACCAGCAGGGCGCCGATGATGGGAACGGCAATGACCAGCGTACCCAGGTGGTTGCCGGCAGGCGAAGCCGGTTCGAACGAAAGGCGACCGTAAAAAGCAAGATTAGTGATGCCGTCAATCAGATAAACAAGACCTTTGGCTACAATTCCGATGATCAGGGCGTTGGCCGTTACCTGGAGGCTCAGGTAAAAGACCCGCCGGTTGACTGTATGTCGAGACATGTCGCAAAGATATTGCATAAACCATATTTTTGCGTCATAATTTTGCGAACTATCAATAAAAATATTGTATAAACAATATTATGAATGAATTAACCTGTGATTTGACACGTTGCTTTTTATGCAGAAACTGCATTCCGGCATGGAAGGAGCTGATCGCCTTGAAGAAGAAGACGTTGTCGATAAAGAAAGGCAAGATGCTGTTTCGGCAGGGCGAGAAGGTGGAGGGCATCTTTTTCCTCTACAGCGGGGCCGTTAAGATCCACGCTCCCTGGGCGGATGGCCGGGAGATCATTTTCCGGTTTGCCCGCGGCGGGGAGATCGCGGGGCATCGCGGTCTGTGGGCCGGCCCGGGCGGTGCGGGCGGTGAAGGAAGCGCACGGGGCACAGCCCTCTACCCTATCTCCGCCACGGCGCTGGAAGACACGACGGCTTGCTTCGTCCCCAATGAATTCCTGGAAGCCAGCCTGAAAGCCAACCCCTCGCTAAGCTATACCCTCATGCATTTTTATGCCGCGGAACTGCAAAAGGCGGAAAAGCGGATGCGCGATCTGACGCACCTGGAAGTAAAAGGAAGGATCGCCAACGCCTTGCTGGATATCGAAGAGATCTTTGGCCGGGATACCGAAGGACGGATCGCGATGAACCTGACGAGGCAGGATATCGCGGCATATGCCGGAACGACGTATGAGACAGTGTTCAAATTATTCAACGAGTGGACCGCAGAAGCTGTACTCGTGACGGCGGGAAAAGAGATCACCCTTGTTCAAAGGGAATTGCTGGCACGGTGGGCCCGGAGATAGAACTCCGAGGCCATGCTGCGGACCGCGGCTTCTTTTTCCCGGCAATCCCGCAGCATGGCCTGGCTGGCGCCCAGGTCTTTGCCGGCCCACGAAGACACGACGATGGAGGCATCGTGCCATTTGCCGATGGCATCCTGCAGTTTGTCCAGGTAATCCTTGTCGAGTCGGAGGCTGCCGCTGACGGAGTCCGGCAGCAGCTTTTCTACATAGAGCATATCCTTTATCTGTTTGCGGGCCTTATGGAGCTCGTCGCCGGAGGCGGTGAGCAGGATGCCTGTCGCCACCATCTGCACCGCATACCAATCGTGGATACAGGCGGCGGGAATAGAGTGAACGCCGGAAAGGAGGCGGCGGCCCGCGCGTTTACCGTTGCGGCGATGTTTTTTTGCCCCCCGGATGAATTTTTCCGTTTCGGTCGTTTGGACCTGCTCCTGTTGCGCTTTGTATTCCTGCGGGGCGGGGTGGAACTGTTCCAGCAATTGAAGATGGTTGCCTGCATCCCGGATAATGCCGGCCTGCTTGAACATCTTTTTGAGGCCGTTGAAGTCTTTGACGGAATCGCCGCCGGAGCAGGCTTTTATGAAGCGGGCAAGGGCCTTCACCTTCTTCAGGGTAACGCGGAGCTGATGCAGGGCTTCGGGGTCGCGGGAATCGACGAATTCCCGAAGATGTTGTTGCCATTCCCGGTTCTTCTTGTCGAGGTATTCCTTTTGCCGATGTTTTGTAAGCATTACCCGCAGTATTTACTGTTTATAAAGGTAAGAATTTGACGGCGGCTGGCGCCCGGGTCACGCAGGGCCTCCGCCGACCCGGCCGTGCGCGGCAAGCTTGCCGTCGTAGCCCGATGCGAATACCCTATAGCGCATGGTTTACTCTACCCCCTTTTTTCCCAGGTTCTCGGTAAAGTGCTTGAAGTTGGCGATATCGGATTCGATCTTGTCGCGAAGAACAGGCGTCAGCAGGCGCGCGATCCGTTCGCCGATGGGACCGGCCGGCGCACGATAGGAAAGCATGACATCGACACGGGTGGCATTGCCGGGAGTGGGTGAGAAGTTGATCTTCGCTGTGACATCGATGGGTGCGCCGGGCACGGAGGAAATGGACAATTCGCGGTTTTTTTCATCCCGGACGATGTTGGCCTCCCAGCGGACATCGCCGATGCCTGGCATGGTCATTGTCCAGGCAGAGGTATTGTTATCCAGCTCGTCGACATTGGCGAGATGGCGCATGAAGAGGGGCCAGTTCTCGAGGCTGCGCCAGAGGGGATATACCTCTTCGGGCGGCCTGGCGACGATGACATGGGTCCTTACGTTGACATTCGAGGGGTGGGTCCGCCGGTGTCGGGTCTGTAAGGCCTGGCTAAGGGGACAGTGACCGGAGACGGCCCGGTAGAGAAGGTAGCCGCCGCCGAGCAGAAGCAGGGATTCGGCCTTGTGCTTCTTCGTTACCAGGTAGACGAGTAAAGAACCGCCGATGGCGGAGAGGACGCGCTGGCCTTCACCGATATCGGCCCGGGCGTGTGTTTGGGTTTGCATAAGCCTTTTTAGACAGGGCTTTGCAAAAGATTTGCCATGGTTTTCCTATATTTATATTATATAAATCTCACCTATGTATGAGTTTTTAAAGGCGGGGGATGAGGTCATCTTTCCCGGGTTACTGGATATCAGGCTGATCGTCGAGGAGGTGTTTGAGAGCAGTGGAGCGATCCGTTGCAAATATTATGACGATCAACTAAAGAAGTTCATCAAAATCATGCTTCCCGCCAATGCGGTCGAAAGGACGCGGACGCGTGCCGCTATCCCTTCGGGTTCAAAGCCAGCCTGATACGTTGCGCGAGGTCTTCCAGGTGGTATTTCGTCAGGGTATCGGTCGTCAGCGGAATTGCCGTGAGCAGCTTTTGGCGGAGCCTGGTGAGCTCGGCCTTTGCGATGGAGGGCAGATCGGTATTCTTTGTGTTCGGACCGAAAAAGATGACGAGTCCCTGGAAGCTGCCGGATGTGCCGCCGGACGAAGAACCCGCAGCCGAGATCAGCGATTCCACATAGGTCTTCTGCAGGGCCCTTCGCCAGGGGTCGGTCGGCCGGTGGCTGTCGAGTTCGCTCCAGACGCCCTTGCGGACATCCCCGAGCAGATTTTCAACCGTGTATACTTTCGTTTGACCATAGCGGTTTGCCGACAAAAGGAGGCCGTTCAGCCGGTTTGTCGACAGCAGGCTGGAGAGGACCCCGGTCTGGATCGGGGAGACAGGGTCGCCGCTGCTGGGACTGCTGATCTTATTCAGGATGCTGTCGACCATCAGCCAGTGAGGTGTTTCGAAGAGTTGCGCATTGAGGAAAACGACCGCTTCGTGCTGGCGCGCGCGGGGGGCGGGTGCATAAACGTCTCCCGGTTGCTCGACGCTGTGGAAGGTCTCATAGACGCCTCCGACGTTCTTCAGCACGTGGTTCATGTACCGGTTGAACTGTGCGGTTGCCTGGCGGTACATTTCGGCGAGGTTCTCATATTTGTCCCCATCCTCTTTGGTCCATTCGGGCAGGCCGGCGATGATGCGCCGGAGGTTGAGGATGCCGTACTCACTCGCTTTTATACTGTTGTCCCCCAGGTCTTCCGTCTGCGAGCGGGGGTCCTGGTTGAAGCCTTCACCGCCGAACCAGAGGCGGGGATTGGAATGAAGGCTGTCGATGGTCCACTTATTGAGGATCTTTGCCTCCTCCTTCGGATCTTTTCCGCCGGCGTAGGCATAGCCCCAGCGGATGGCCCAACGATCATATTCCCCGATGCGCGGGAAGAGGTCTGCTTCGGGGATATTGTCCCCCGGCTGGGCGACATAGTTGAAACGGGCATAGTCCATGATCGAGGGCGTATGACCATGAACGTCGAGCCAGGCCTTGTCGCGTAATTTTTCAACGGGAACAGTGCTGCTGCTACCCATATTGTGGCGGAGGCCAAGCGTGTGGCCCACTTCATGAGACGACACGAAGCGGATGAGCTGACCCATGAGGCTGTCGTCGAGGTGCATCGCCCGGGCGCGGGGGTCTACCGCGCCGGCCTGGATCATGTACCAGTCGTGGAGGATCTCCATGATATTGTGGTACCAGCCGATATGGCTTTCGATTATCTCGCCGCTGCGGGGATCGTGGATATTGGGACCGTAAGCATTTTCTATATCCGACGCAAAATAGCGGAGGACGGAATAGCGGGCGTCCTCGAGGCTCATGGTCGTATCCGACTCCGGCCATTCGCGCGCCTCGATGGCGTCTTTGAAGCCCGCGGACTCGAAGGCCCGCTGCCAGTCATTGACCCCCTGGATGAGATAAGGCACCCATTTGCGCGGTGTTGCCGGATCGATATAGTAAATGATCGGTTTGGCAGGGCGGACCAATTCCCCGCGACGCCATTTCTCCCGGTCCTCGGGACGGGGCTCGAGGCGCCAGCGAACGACGAATTCCTGGTTCTCTATTTTCTGTTGTTCGTCGCTATAGACGACATAGTCGTCCGCAAAATAGCCCACCCGGGAGTCGAAGAGTCTCTTCGCCATCGGGGTCGGCGGCAGGAGGATGAACGAAGTGTTCAGCTCGAGGGTGACGGCGCCGGCGGCATCGGTGGGTGAAGAGAACGAAAGTCCGAAAGAAGCACCCATTCCACCCGAGGAGAAGGTCTTTACACTTCTTACTTCGGTATTTATCGGGTAGGTGTTGATATGTTCGATATAGCTTCTGTCCGAAGCCAGGCCGCCGAGGCGCATGCGGCTTTTGATGCCCTGCGGGATACTGATGATGAGGTTATCGCCTTTGAAAAAGTCGGTCACGTCGATGACGACGCTTGTGGAGTCCTTGCCATAGGCGCGGATCTCGAAGGCGGCGGCGATGGGGTTGACGCTGGAACTCTTTACGGCCTTATAGATCTTATTGGTGGTGTCGGCCATGCTGACGAGAGTGACTACCCGCAGGAACAGGACGTTGGAGGGGCCTTTCTCCCATTGGAGGGTTTGCTGGTTGGCCAGCTCACCGCCATAAAGTCCGCCGCCGGCGGCCGTTTTGCTGAAGCGGGTGATGGCCATAAATTCGCGGCCGAGCATGGAGTCGGGTATCTCGAAGAACCATTTTTCGTCCACCTTGTGGACGGTGAAAAGCCCCTGGTGGCTGATCGCTTTGTCGGTGATGACCTCTTTATAGGGTTTGGGGCCTTGTTTCGGCATACCGAAGCCGGGAAAGACGGGAAGCTTGGGTTTGGAGGTGTCGGCGGGCGCCGGGGTCGTGGGGCGATGTCTGCGTTGGGCGAGTGCGGGGGAGATCGTTGCTACGGCAATCGCCGCCATCCAAATGGCATTCTTGATTAAGTTCATATGAGGGGGGTAAAACTATACGATTTTTGGCTGTTAATACGTTAAAAAGATAAAAAAATTGAGACCTATCCCAATTCCTGCGATGCGCTGTCTGGCTTCGGCTTTGGCCCTGTTTTGGGCGATTTCTGCAACCGCCCGGCCGGGTGGTCCGGCCGATGACCAACATGCCCGGTTGCTGACCGGAAAGAGGCGCTCGCTGATCGCCTATGCCGGTGCGGGCCATTCCTTTACGTTGGAGGTCGCGCATAACGCCAAGCCTTCGGACGTCCCGGGATTTATCACCATCGACAAACAGATCCTGCAGGCCACGGTCATCCCCGTGGACAAGAACATCGATCTGCGTTCGATGTCGGAGGCCCGGGAGCGGGACATATTGCAGAAGTATATGGAGTACGAGCTGGACTATTACCGGAAGAAACTGAAGCAACGGTACAGCAACTTACAAAAAGAATGGATGACTTTGCAGGGCCGGCAATTTCTCGTTTGGTACTTCGACGCCCCGGAGAACGAGAAATTGATCAGCCGCCAGATATATGTATCCACGTTGTTTGATGACCAGGTGATGAGCCTGAATGCGCCCGTGTTCCGATCCGACGACTGGGGCAAGGCCCGGAGCCTGCTGGTGAAGCTGGCGGGAACGATGAAGACGTATGATAAGCGGGTGGATCTCGCCGTGTTAAGAAAGAAATTGTAGTATATTCGGAGGGCTATGAGACGAGCCCTCCTTTTTTTGCCGCTTCTGTTTGCGGCGTTTTCCCTTTTTGCGCAAGCCAACAGTGCCAATGCCCGAAAACATCCGGCCGAAATTCCCGGCAGCGGCGCCTATTTCCCGCCACGCGGCGAATGGGCGCATCGTGCCCCTTCGGCGCTCAACCTGGATTCCGGTGCGTTGGCTTCTGCCATCGCGTTTGCCCGCGAGCATGAGTCGAAGGCGCCGCGGGACCAGGCATTGGCGCAGTCCGAAAGTTTCGGCAAGGCCGAGCCCTTCGACGACATCGTCGGGCCGATGAAGACGCGGGGCGAGCCGACGGGCATCATCATTTACAAGGGATATATCGTCGCCGAATGGGGCGAGCCGAAACGCGTGGACATGACCCATAGCGTGACCAAGAGCTTTTTGTCATCGGTGATCGGCATAGCGGTGGACCGGGGGCTCATCGGCAGCGTCTTCGATACCGTGGCGGATTATGTTCCGCCGGTAGAAGTGTATGATCCTGTTTCGATGAAACAGGATCTCCTCTATCCCTTTGCAGGCGCCCATGACCGCCTGCTCACCTGGGACGTAATGCTGCGGCAGACCAGCGACTGGGAAGGCATCTTGTGGGGAAAACCCGATTGGGCAGACCGGCCGCAAGGCAAACCCGAAGAGTGGACCGCCCGGCCGCGCAATGCACCGGGCGCCGTATGGAAATACAATGATGTCCGGGTAAATGCGTTGGCGCTGGCGGCCACCTGCGTCTGGCGAAGACCGCTGCCGCAGGTGCTGAAGGAAACGATCATGGATCCGATCGGGGCTTCGACCACCTGGCGCTGGAACGGCTATCGCAATTCATGGATCGTGCTGGACGGCCAGCCCGTACAGTCGGTGAGTGGCGGCGGTCACTGGGGCGGCGGGATGTTCATCAACGCATACGATATGGGGCGGTTCGGATTGCTGACGCTGCATCGCGGAAACTGGAATGGGAGATCGCTGTTGTCGGAGCAGTGGGTAAAACAGGCCCTGACCCCTACCCCGGCCAACCCGGGCTATGGGTATATGAATTGGTTCCTGAACACGGACAGGAAATTGTTGCCGGGCGCGCCGGCTACGGCCTTCGTGCATATCGGCAACGGCACCAACTTCATCTATGTCGACCCGGAGCATGAGCTGGTCGCAGTCGTCCGATGGATCGAGAATTCGGCGATGGATGGGATGGTAAAAAAAATATTGAGCGCCCTTGGCGGAGAGGGTGCGAAAAAATAAGCGGAATGGAACTGGCAAAGACGTACAGGATCGAGACGGAACGACTGGTGATCCGGTGTTATCAGCCGGGCGATGCCCATATGATGCATGCAGCCATCACGGGAAGCATCGAGCATCTGCGGCCATGGGTCCCCTGGGCGCGGCAGGAGCCGAAGGAACTGGAGTGGATGGTGGGTTTTATCCGGATGTTCCGCGGGCAATTCGATCTTGGACAGGATGCAGTATATGGCATCTTCGATAAGACCGAGACCGAGCAGATCGGTGGAACGGGGTTGCACAACCGGATCGGGAAAGATGCCCGGGAGATCGGTTATTGGATCAATGTCAGGCACGCCAACAAAGGATACGCCACCGAGGCGGTGCAGGCCCTGATAAGGGTTGCGTTCGACATCGAGCAGATGCAGCGCCTGGAGATCCGCTGCGACCCCGGGAATGTCTTCAGCCGTCGAATCCCCTTGCGGTTGGGCTTCCGGCACGAGATGACGCTGCGCAGCAACTCAACCGATGGCGACGGCCGATTGGTCGATCTGATGGTATGGGCGTTAAGCCGCCGCGAGTACGACCTGTTCGAAGCCGACGATATTCCCCTGCGGGCGTACGATTTTATGGGTCAGCTTATTTCTTCCTGAGTTCCAGGTATCGAAGCATCGCTTCCACAAAGTAATAATCCGCATACGTCAGCGGCACGTCCACCTCGGAATGCGCCGGCAAATGGCCAACGCTGTGTTTCAGAAGGAACCCACCGTTGGAGCCGACGACGGCTTTGTAGTTGTTATCGGAGAGATTGACGATAATGGTTTCCGCGACATCGAGGTATCCCCGGGCCTCGGCCGGTTGGACGTAATGGCTGAGCTCGATGAGGGCAGAGGCCATGATGGCTGCGGCAGAAGCGTCTCTTAAAGCGTTTGGAATATTCGGCGCATTATAGTCCCAGTAAGGGATCTTGTCCGCCGGCAGGTTCGGATTGCTGAGCAGGAAATGCGCGATTTTACGGGCCTGTTCGAGGTATTGGGGATCGTGGGTGCAACGGTAGACCATAGTATAGCCATAGAGGCCCCAGGACTGGCCGCGCGCCCAGGCGGAAGAGTCGGCGAAGCCCTGGGCCGTCTTTTTGGCGAGGATGACGCCGGTGACGGAATCGTAGTCGACGACATGGAAAGAGCTGTAGTCGGGACGATAGTGGTTGCGCATCGTGGTGTTGGCATGCGTGACGGCTATTTTATAGAAGCTGCTGTCGCCGCTTTCATGGGTGGCCCAGAAGAGCAGCTCGAGGTTCATCATATTGTCGATGATGACGGGATAGTGCCAGGGCTTGCTGTCCCAGGACTTGATGCAGCCGACCGTGGGGTGGAAGCGGGTGCTGAGGGAGCGCGCGCTGTTGAGGAGGATCTCCTTATACCTGGGACTATCGGCAAACCGAAGGCCGTTGCCATAACTGCAGTACATCATGAACCCGAGGTCATGGGTGCCCTTGTTGTACTGTTCTTTCTCCAACAGCGCCAGCCGGCGCTGCGCCTCATTACCCAGCGCCGTATCATGAGAAAAGGAATATAATTCAAATAAAGTACCGGGATAGAAGCCGCTGGTCCACCAGCCGGCATCGCTGGTCTCGAGCCTGCCCGTATTGGCGTAGAACGTCTTTGGCATCCGGTCGGCAGGGACCTTTCCCATCAATACTTTATATTGGTTGACGGCCTGGCGGAGGTTGCCGTCGATCAGGCGCAGCACCGTGGGTTTGGGTTGGAGAAGGTCTTTTTTTTGCGCGGCGGCGTTCAAAGCCAGCCCTGCGAAGGACAGCAGGCAGAGTAATCGGTACATAGCCCGAAGATAAGGGGTAATTTTTTATCTTTGGACAATGAACGACAAATGGCAGGCTTTGGCAGCCTCACTGGATGGAGAGCTCTATGACGATAAGACAATGAGGACACTATACGCTACGGATGCGTCGGCCTACCGGGAGATCCCGCAGGCCGTAGCGGTTCCGGCAAGCGTAGACGATATCCGGAAGCTGATCGCCTTCGCCCGGGCAGAGAAGACCTCGCTGATCCCGCGCACCGCGGGAACCTCGCTTGCGGGTCAGGTCGTCGGAAAGGGCATCGTCGTCGATGTTTCCAAATATTTCACCGGCATCCTGGAACTGAACGTGGATGAGCGCTGGGTGCGCGTACAGCCCGGCGTTATCCGGGATGACCTCAACCTCTTCCTAAAGCCTTATGGGCTGCTTTTCGGCCCCGAGACGTCTACGGCCAACCGCGCGATGATCGGCGGGATGGTAGGCAACAATTCCTGTGGGAGCAATTCGGTGGTCTACCGGAGCACGCGGGAGCATCTGCTGGAGACGAAGGCCTTGCTGAGCGACGGGTCGGAAGTGGTCTTCGGGCCGCTTGGGCTGGATGCTTTTCATTCGAAGTGTGAGGGGCCGGGTCTCGAGGGCTCGGTGTATCGCGAGATCCGGCGGATGCTGAGCAACTATGACAACCAGGCAGGCATCCGCGAGCAGTTCCCCAAGGAGAGTATCGAACGGCGGAACACGGGCTATGCGCTGGACCTGTTGGTGGACACCGCCCCATTCACGGCCGGTGGGCCCGATTTCAACTTCTGTACATTGCTGGCGGGCTCGGAGGGGACGCTGGCCTTTCTGACGGAGATGAAGCTGAACCTTTCGCCGCTGCCGCCAAAAGAAACCGGGCTGCTATGCGTGCATTTCAATACCATCGACGAGTCGCTGCGGGCCAATCTTATCGCGCTTCGATACGGACCGACGGCCAGCGAGCTGATCGATCATTATATTCTCGAGTGCACCAAGGATAATATCGAACAGCGCAAGAACCGGTTCTTCGTACAGGGCGACCCGGGGGCGATCCTCGTCGTGGAGTTCAAGAAGGACACGCGCGAAGAAATAACCGCTATCGCGGCGAAGGTCGAAGCCGATATGCGGGCCGCCGGCCTGGGCTATCATTTCCCCTTGCTGTTTGGCGCAGATACGAGCCGCATCTGGTCGCTCCGTAAGGCCGGGCTTGGGCTGCTGAGCAATCTGCCGGGCGATGCCAAAGCGGTGCCGGTGATCGAGGATACGGCCGTCGACGTGAACGATCTGCCGGCCTATATTCGGGACTTCAATGAGATCCTGAAGAAATATGGACTCTATTCCGTTCACTACGCCCATGCCGGAAGCGGGGAGATACATCTGCGCCCGATCATCAACCTGAAGACCGTCGAGGGCAACCGGCTGTTCCGGACTATTGCCGAAGAGATCGCCACCCTCGTGAAAAAATACCGGGGATCACTCAGCGGCGAGCATGGCGACGGCAGACTGCGCGGGGAATTCATCCCCCAAATGGTAGGCCCGGCCAATTACCAGCTTTTTAAGAACATCAAGAAGAACTGGGACCCTGCTAACATCTTCAACCCCGGGAAGATCGTCGATACGCCGCCGATGAACGAGCACCTGCGATATGAACCCGGGCAACACACCCCCCCCTTCCCTACCCTGTTCCGGTTTCATCACCAGGATATCCTGCAACATGCCGAGCAGTGCAACGGCAGCGGGGATTGCCGGAAGACGCATTTGTCCGGTGGGACGATGTGCCCCTCCTTCATGGCGACGCGCAACGAGAAAGACACCACGAGAGCGAGGGCCAATATCCTGCGGGAGATGCTGACCCGGAGCGACAAGTTGAACCGGTATGACAACAAGGAGATCTACGATGTGATGGATCTTTGTCTCAGCTGCAAGGGGTGTAAGTCGGAGTGCCCTTCGAATGTGGATGTGGCCAAACTGAAGGCGGAGTTTCTCCAGCATTATTACGATGCCAATGGCGTGCCGATGCGGAGCCGGATGATCGCGTCGTTCTCGAAGAGTGCGAAGCTGGGCATGCTGGCGCCGGGGCTGTACAATTTCTTTGTCCAGCGGCGGTGGATGAAGCGGCTGGTAGGATTCGCACCGCAGCGGAGCATGCCGCTGCTGCACAAGACGACCTTGAAGAAATGGTTCGATGGGCGCCCGAAGAACAGCGGCGGCAGGAAGGTGTATCTCTTTTGCGACGAGTTCACGAACTATAATGACGTAACGATCGGGATGAAGGCGGTGGAGTTGCTGGAGAAGCTGGGCTACGAAGTGGTCATCCCCGAGCACACGGAGAGCGGGCGGACCTGGTTGTCGAAGGGGCTGGTGCGCGAAGCCAAAAAAATAGTCGACCGGAATCTCCGGCTGCTGGCGCCGCTGGTGTCGGCGGAGACGCCATTGGTGGGGATCGAGCCTTCGGCCATCCTGACTTTCCGGGATGAATATCCCGACCTGGCGGCCGATGAGTGGCTCACCGCGGCGCAGGAATTGGCCAAACACAGCTTTCTCATCGACGATTTCCTCGCCAGGGAGATCGACCTCGGGCATATCCGCGCGGACCAGTTCACCCAGGAGAAGAAGAAGGTGCTGTTACACGGGCACTGTCAGCAGAAGGCCCTGTCGTCGGTGGCGGGGAGCGTGAAGGTGCTGTCGTTACCGGCCAATTACAAAGTGAGTGTCGTTCCATCGGGTTGTTGCGGAATGGCAGGGTCCTTTGGCTATGAGGCGGAACATTACGGCATCTCCCAGCAGATCGGCGAATTGGTGCTGCTGCCTGCGGTGAGGAGACAGGAGGAGGAGACGATCATCGCCGCGCCGGGGACCAGCTGCCGGCACCAGATCAAGGACGGGACGGGGCGGGTCGCCAGGCACCCCGTAGAGGTGCTTTACGAGGCGCTGGCCATTTGACCGGGACAACTTAGCTTTGCACATCGTATGGCAGATACCAGGAACAAGACTACTACTTATAGCCGGAAGATGAATCCGCTGCTCAAGACCAATAATGACACCGGTTTTGGGACGAATGCGGCAAACTACGGGGGCAGGTTTATCAACCGGGACGGCACGTTCAACCTGCAGAAGGAAGGAGTCAATTTTTTCGAACGGTTCAGCATCTACCACAGCATGCTGTCCATGCCGCGCTGGAAGTTCATTTCCCTGCTGGTGCTTTTCTACATTTTTATCAACCTGATCTATTCGGTAATCTACCTGGCCGTCGGCGTCGACGGGCTGGCGGGGGTTGTGGCCACCACGCCCTGGGGCAGGTTCAAGGAAGCCTTCTTCTTCAGCGCGGAAACCTTTACCACCGTGGGTTATGGACGGGTGAATCCCGTGGGCGACGGCGCCAATGTCGTGGCCGCGATCGAGGCGATGAGCGGGTGGTTGTCCTTTGCGCTGGCCACCGGGCTTATCTTTGGCCGGTTCTCGAGGCCCAGGAGTTTTTTGATGTTCAGTGACTTTGCTCTTGTCAGCCCTTTCAGGGGAAAGACCGCGCTGATGTTCCGGTTCGCCCCCTACAAGGACAACCATACCCTGACGGACGTCCAGATCCGGGTGAACATCGGCTTGAAGATGATGCAGCCGGACGGCAATGCCGAGTATGTCTACTACGATCTGAACCTCGAACGGACAAAGGTGGAGAGTCTGCCGATGAACTGGACTGTCGTGCATCCCATCGACGAACAGAGCCCGTTGCAGGGGTTTACGGAGGAGGATATGGAGGCGTCCGATGTGGAGATCTATGTCCTCATCCGGGGGTTTGACGATGTTTATTCCAATTTCGTACAACAGCGGACTTCTTATACCTATCATGAGATCCGGTTCGACGGAAAATTCGTCCCGATGTACCGGGAGAGCGAGGATGGCAGAACCACCATCCTGGAACTGCAAAAATTGAACGAATACCGGGATTTAAAGAAGAGTTGATACTACAACCGCTTGTCCCGCTGTAATAAATCCTTATCCTTTTTAAGCTTTTGCCGTGGCAACCTATCAAAAATACCGACGTATCTGGATCGCTGGATCATCAAGCCACCATTGATTATTGAAATCCGCTAGCAAATACCTATACCTGGTTATTTCTCTTTTTTCCTTCCTGCGTCTGACGGCGCAGGACTCCTTGTCTTCCAATACGATAGATCTTGTCGACGTCGGCCGGTCGTTCCTGAAGGGCCATCGGAGCACCCGGGTGGACACGGTTCACCAGAAGATGGGCAAGCTGCATATCTCCGCATTGCCCGTGGCCGGCTATACCTTACAGACGGGTTTTGCGGGTGTCCTGAGCTGCAATTTCGCCTTTTATACCAGCGAGCACAGCCAGGCCAACCTGTCCAATGTGCTGACCAGCATCACTTATTCCCAGTACAAGCAGGTGATCCTCCCGGTCCAGGCCAATATCTGGACGAAGGGGAACAAGTACAATATCCAGACCGACTGGCGCTATCTCAAGTATCCCTCATTGACGTATGGGCTCGGAGGGAATACGAATGCGGACAGCGGTTACAACATCGATTACGGGTACCTGCGCCTCCATCAGGCCATTTTACGGAGCGTTACCAGGGACCTATATGTCGGGGTTGGGGTCGACCTGGACTATTTCTGGAATATCCGGGAAGTGGACCCACCGTTCGGCAAGCCGACCGACCTGGAAAAATATGGGTTGACGAAGACCGAACAGGCGGCGGGTGTATCCTTGCATTTTCTCTATGACGACCGGCGCAACCCCATCAATCCCCTCAAAGGCGCCTTTGCCAGTGTCACCTGGCGGCCGAATTTCACCTTCCTGGGCAGCGACGATAACTGGCAGTCCTTGCTGGTCGATGCCCGGAAATTCATTCCTTTCCCCGGCAGCACTCACAATGTGTTGGCGCTGTGGACCTACGACTGGTTTACCGTGGGTGGGGGCAAGCCGCCTTATCTGCTGCTGCCCAGTACCGGTTGGGATGCCTACAGCAATACCGCGCGGGGATATATCCAGGGACGGTATCGGAGCCGGAACATGCTCTACTTCGAGTCGGAATACCGCTTTGGCCTCACTCCGAACGGGCTGCTGGGAGGAGTCCTGTTCGCCAACGCCCAGTCCTTCTCCGAACTGGCCACGGGACAATTTACCTATATTCAACCCGGCTATGGACTTGGGTTCCGGATCAGCCTGAACAAGTTCTCCCGCACCAATCTGTGCGTCGATTACGGCTGGGGCTCGCATGGATCGGGTGGTTTTTTTGTCAACCTGGGTGAAGTATTTTGAGTACCTTCCCGATATGAGAAAATTACCCGCACTGCTGACGGCGCAAATGGCGCTGCTTGTGGCGCTGCTGTTGTTTTGCAACGCCGGTTTCCCCCAACAAAAGAACCCCCGCCTGGGCAACGCCAGCCGGGAGGACAGGAATGGTTGGATCTATGTCCACCTCGAAGGGAGCCCGAAGGATATCGGGTTCCAGAACGGCTATTTGCTGGCCACGGAGATCGACGATCTGATCCGGGCGATGAAGCTGGTTCTGCCGCATGAGTCGGGCAAGGACTGGGCCTTCTACAAAGCGTTTGTGAAGAAGGCGTTCTGGGACAAGATCGACCCCGAATACCAGGAGGAGATAACCGGGATCACGGAGGGACTAAAGGCCAGGGGTAAGTCTTATGACGTGCACGATATCGTGGTGCTGAACGGGAATATCGAACTTTCGCAATATTATGTCCCTGCGCTGGCGGAGAAGGCGCATCCGGGATCGGCCGCCGCCAATAACAAAGCGCCTGGAAACTGCAGTGGATTCATCGCTACGGGCAGCTATACGGCCGACGGGCAGATCGCTATCGGTCATAACAACTGGACGGACTTTGTGTACGGCGAGCGGTGGAATGTCATCGCGGATATCATCCCGCAAACGGGGAACCGGCTGTTCATGGATATGATGCCGGGGTTTATCCATAGCGGGGACGATTTCGTGGTCACCGGTGGCGGCATGCTGATCACGGAAACAACGATCACCCAATTCAAGGGATTTGACGAGAAGGGCATTCCCGAATTTGTGCGGGCGCGGAAAGCGGCCCAATATGCAAATAGCATCGATGACTTCGTCCAGATCATGACCACCGGGAATAACGGCGGTTATGCAAATGACTGGCTGGTCGGGGACACGAAGACCAACGAGATCGCGAAAGTGGAGCTGGGACTGAAGAATCACCCGGTATGGCGGACCAGGGATGGGATATATACGGGTAGCAACTGGGCGGCCGATGAGAAGTTGATCAAAGAGGAAACGACCTTCGACCCGGCAGACAGCACGAATTCCCCCAACAGCCGGAGGCGGCGCTGGGAGCGGCTTAGCGCCGATCACAAGGGGAAGATCGACGCGGAGACCGCGAAGATGATCGAGGGCGATACGTATAATCAGCTGACCGGGGCGAAGGAAGCGAGCCGGTGTGTGATCGCGGGCCGGGTCGACACGGACCCGAAGGGATGTCCGGAATGGGGATGGGGGCCTTATTTTCCCGGGGGGACGGTGCAGGGGAAGGTGACGACGGCGGCGCTTGCGCGGGAGTTGAAGTTCTGGGCGCATATGGGCAATCCGAGTGGCGAGGATTTTTTGGCGGCGCCCTTTTTTACGGCCCATCCGGAATATGAATGGTTGTCGAGATACCTTCATGATATGAAGGCGTGGCCGTGGACGTTGTTCGAAGCGAAGCATTAAAAAAAGAGGGTAACGTAGCGGTGGGTCGTCCGTACATTACCCCATAAATGCATTACTAGTTGCGCAGATGATCAGATGTTGTTACAGGTTCGTCACAGGAAATTAAGTTGGGTCAGGTTAGGAGGCGAACTTAGGCGTTAAGCCACAATTACCGTACCATTTTGGTTTGAGCCTCTGGGTTTTTTAAAATTTACCCGCCGGCTCAAACCGTCTAATTATTTGGCTTTCAGCCAAGCCGGCTGTGCCGGCTTTTGCTGGTTTCATAGATCAATCGCCTGATTCTTGATCCTGATCACCGAAAAACTATATGGACCGAGAGTTGGAGTGATGGTTTTGCCGCGGCAGAGCATCTTTATTGCGACAGGGCTGATGGCCGTTGGGTTGTCGAGGCTGTTGACGGCGCCGGGTTCTGCGGCTGTGAGGACCAGGGCTGTCGCCGGGGCATTGGATTTGCGAATTCCCGCGAGCCGGATCGTGGGAGATTGCGCCTGAGCCGTGGTATTGACGAGTTTGAGGATGATCTCGTGTGAGGCCGTATCAATGGCAGCAGAGGCATAAAGACCGTCCTGCCCTGCGAGGGGTTGACCGTTGCGCGTGAGGGCGAGCGTGGCATCGCCTTTATTCGTCGCGAAGAGCTTTTGAACATAGTAGTCGGGAGTGCCATAGGAGCCGATGTTGTCAAACCAGATCAGGTCGGGGGCCCATTGCCAGCCGTCGATATGGGCGAAGAGCGGGGCATAGGAAGCCATGCGGACCACCCCCGCGTTGCGTTCGAGCCCGGTCATGAAGGCGGCTTCCGCCAGGGCGCATTGCCAGTTGTTCCTGTTATTGACGGATACCACCTTGTCGCTTTGCGCGGCGTATTCGCCGGCAAAGATCATGGGTCCGCCGCGATCGTAGTGGTCGTAGCGGGTTGCATTCTGAAGGAACCATTCCGGGTTCCGGTAGTAATGTTCGTCGAGGATATCGGCGTGCAGCCGTCGGAGCGTATCGTTGAGAAAATCGAATTTCTCCCCGTTGGGGTCGGGGCCGGTGCTGTTGACCAGGAGGATGCCGGGGTATCTTGCCTTAATGGCCTGCTGGAAGACTTTATAGCGTTCGATATATTGGGGTCCCCATTGTTCGTTCCCAACTCCCATCATTTTCAGGTGAAAAGGTTCCGGATGGCCCATGGCCGCCCGGAGACCGCCCCATTTCGTAGAGGGGTCACCGTTGGCAAACTCGATGAGATCGAGGGCGTCCTGCACATAGGCATCGATATCGGGCATCGCCACTACTTCGGAGGTGTTGAACTGGCAGGCCATGCCGCAGTTGAGTATCGGCAGGGGCTCGGCGCCGATGTCCTCGGCCAGCTGGAAATATTCGAAGAAGCCCAGACCGAAGGACTGGAAATAGTCGGGCGTCAGCCGGTGAGCAAATTCAGTGTTCCAGCGATTGATGATCCCCTTGCGGCGCTCGACCGGACCGACCGTATTCTTCCATTGATAGCGATTGGTCAGATCCCGTCCTTCCACGATACATCCTCCCGGGAAGCGGATGAAGCCGGGGTGCATATCGGCAAGGAGCTGAACGAGATCGGGGCGGAGGCCGTTCGCCCGATGCTTCCAGGTATGGTCGGGGAACAGCGAGATCATGTCGAGATCGACGCTGCCCTGGCCATCGAAGCCGATGTAAATAGGTCTCGCCTTTTTTGATCCCCATGCCGCGGAAGCCTTCATTCCCGAGACCGTAAGGGGCGTCGGTGTAGTGGCCGACACGGATATAGCGAGGATTGTCGGGGTTTTCGGCCGAGCGGTTAAGGACGAGGAGGCTGGCAGTGCCTGGAAGGGAAGGATGCTCTTTCCAGCCCATCAGCGGACTGGTGAACTCGAAGGACCGGTTCTTGACCAGCTCGGCGTAGAGGCCGCCGTCGGCGGCCATATTGATGTCCTCGAAGAAGATGCCCCACATCGTGGGCTGAATGGCGGCAACCGTCTTATCTGCCTGAAGGACAATATCCTGGGCGGCCAGCTGTTGTATAAACAGGACAAAGATCAGCTGCCAAAAAAACAACCTTTTGCGATTACGTTTTGACTGGCGGCGTTGACTATTGTTAACCATTGTACCTTATTAAAAGTAAATCATGAGCGAAAAAAGGACGGATCAATTGCTTTTATTCAGTGAATTCATTGATTTCTATTATCCTTCCATCTATTCGGCCATTACGAAGCTGACCGGGGTCACCGATGAAAAGGACCTCGGGAACATCACTATGGATATCTTCGACGAACTTTGGCGAACCCGCGACCAGGTGCTGACCGAACTCCGCCCGCCGGCGTTCATCTATAAAATACTGATCCGGCATGTCTTTGTCTACCTGCGGAAGCAAGGGGCGGAGGACCGGATCTCGGCCTTGCAGAGTATCCTCTACTCATTGCCGGAAGATACGGAATAAAATAAGGAGGATGGCGACGGCGGCGATGATAGCGGCAACCGTCCAGGTACGGGCCGGGCGGCGGCCCAACAAGCTATTTCGCAGGGGGATCTCCCGGACGGCGTTGACGCGACCGTCCTTTATTTTTTGCACAACCTTCCGGACCTCGGTATCGATGGTCCTGCCGGGCAACGGTTTCAGGTTCAACTCAAGGGCGGCAATCGCCGCTTTTGCCTGGTTGACCAATTCCCCTTTTTCGGGATTGTGAGCCACCCAGTTGGTCCAGAAATCCGCCTCGGGCCCCTCAGGGTTGAGCACCCAGTTACGAAAGCTGCGGGAGAAGGCGAGGTCCTCGAGAGTGCTATAATCTTCGATTGACATTCGTAAAAATGAATTTTCTGACCTTGCGGAGGCGGCGGAGCGCGTCGTTGAGAAGGTTTTGCACCGACTGACCGCTAAGGGACATGATCCCGGCGATGTCTTCGGCGTAGGCGTCCATATGGAACCGGAGATAGATCACCTCCTGCTGGCGGCGGGAGAGGCCGGCCAGCGATCTGCGCATCTTACGGGCGAGATCGGCGAGTTGTTCTTCGCGGATCAGGCTGCCGCCGATAGGAGGGCTGTTGAAGAGATATTCGAACTGGGGCTCGACAGCCCGGCGGGAGCGGCTGATGGTCCTCGTAAGGTTATGGCGAAGGGATCGGAGGAGATCGTATTTTATAAAGGAGGTTTCGCTGACGGTGAGCCTGTTGAGCCAAAGGGTAAGGAAGAGGTCCTGGATACAGTCCCTGACCAGCCCGGTGTCTTTTGTGAACCGGGTGCCGTAGTTGAAGAGGTCCTGGTAGTGGGCACGCATCAATTCACCGAAGGCATCGGCGTCGCCGTTGCGGAACTTGTTCCAGAGAAGGAGATTTTCGTCCAGTAGATTGACGGAGGCCATTGCAGGTCGTTAGTTTGGCGTTGGGTGTTGAAGATACGAATTTTCCGCTAATAATTGGCCTTCGGCCGGTGAGCCCCGCCCCCGGTTTTTATAAGTCTGCGAGGTCGATGATGTGATTTTGCAGGGCGAAGCGGATGATCCCGGCGATGTTCCGGGCGCCGATGCGTTTGGAGATATTACTGCGGTATTGTTCGACGGTGCGCTCGGAAAGGTATACCTGGGTGCTGATCTCCCGGGCCGTCTTTTGCTGGCAGATGAGCCGGATGATCTCTATTTCCTTGGCAGAGAAGCCGGTATTGGCGACGATGAGGCGGGGGTGCTCTTCTTCCGGGAAGACGCGGTGGATGATATGATTGCGGGCCTCCCGGCAGAAATATTCCTTTCCTTCGAGGAGGGTACACACGGCGTGAACGAATTCTTCATCGTTCTCACTTTTTATGACATAGCCATGGACGCCGGCGCCGAACATCTTGAGGACTGCGGCGGAATAGCCGTTGAAGGAATAGGCGAGGATACGCGTGGCGGGACAACGGTATTTGATCTCTTTTACAATGGTGTCGCCTGTGCCGTCGGGCAGGACATAGTCGACGATGACCAGCTGCGGCCGGCGTTGGGTAGCCAGGCTCAGGCCGGCGGCGGCGGTGTTGGCCTGCCAGATGTCCTGGAACCGGTTGCCGATGAGCAGGCGGATACCGTTGACGATCATATTATGGTCATCGATCACAAGCAGGGAGCCGTAATGTTTCAAGGATGCACTCATAATAACGGGATTGAAAGCGCGACGGTGTAGCCGTTGGGAAAATTATTGTTGAGCTCAAAGCGGCCCCGCAGGGACGCGGTTCGTTCGTTGATATTTTGCAGGCCGATGCCCCCCCCGGCGGAGGGATCGAAGCCCTTGCCGTCATCGGTGTAGTCGATCTGCAGGTTATGAGGGACCCCTTTCAGGACGATGACAATAGTATTACAGGCCGCATGTTTGATGGAATTGGAGATCAGCTCGTGCACGATCCTGGACAGGTGGGTCATCTGGAAGTGGCTGAGGATGACATTGCCGTTCTCGACGGTGAGGGTGAAGGCGATGCCGGTCGCTTCGCGGATCTTTTCCAGCATGGCATTGAGGTCGCGGCCCAGTGCACTGATAGTGCCGAGCCGGCTGGATTTGAGGTCATGGGAAATGCCGCGGACGGCCTCCATGATCTGGCCGATCTGCCCCTTCAACTGGTCGAGGCCTTCGGAGGAGTAGCGGTCGGACTCCTTTTTTACGAGGGCATTGGCATAGAGGAGCATCGGCCCTACGGTGTCGTGGAAGTTGCTGGCCAGGTGGCCCTGGAGCCGGAGGAGACGATGCTGCTGGCGGGCATGGTAGACAAGAAAGGCGGAGAGACCGCCCAAAACGATCAGGGTCAGGATAAAGAAGAGTAAGAGATTGGACTGGTGGGCGGCGCGTCTGCCTTCTTCGGCCCGAAGTAGCCCGGCGCGGGCATTCTCTGCTTCCGCCAGGGCGTAGAGATTGTTGTCACGGTCGGAGCTGACGCTGTAAAAGGCCGAGTCGCGGAGAAGCCAGGCCTTGTGAAGCGCCTGCCAGGCTTCCGCATATCTCCCTTCGTGAGCCAACAGGCGGCTGTCGTTTATCAGCAGGAAACCGGGGTCGGTGACCGCATATGCGGCGTTTGGCCCATGTCCGTTCAATATCTGCAGATAGCGGCGGGCGCTGTCCACCTGGTTATGGTCGAAATAAAATTCCACGGCCTCGGTGTACAGTGACACGGCGTAATCGGCTTTCAGCCGGGCGGGAAAATCCGGGGATTCGACGTCGCGCATAGCCGCGTTGAGAAGATCCCGGGCCTTGCCGGTGTGGCCAAGGCTCAGCTCGTTACGGTAGGCCGTATTGTGCCGGAGATAGTCATAGTTTCGGAACGACGCGGCATATTTCTCCGGATGCAGCCGGACATTCTGCTGGATCGCTTCCGCCAGCGTGTAAGCGCTGTCGCGGGCCGCCGCATCGCCCGTCTTCGCATAGGTGTAGACCGCCGTCTGGAGAATGCTCAGCGCCACGAAGACCTGTTCAGGGCTTGTTCTGCCCGACGTGACGGCGGCAGGGATTCCGCGGAGGGCCGGGGCCAGGGCGAGCAGCCTGATGATCACTTTTGCATAATCCCTGTTGTTGTAATATAAGGAAAGCGCAAACAGATCGCTATGAGCCAGATCACCCTTTTCAAAAAGACCGGCCTTTATTCTTTCCTCGTTGTTCTTCTCTGAATAATAGATCGCGGACCCGAACTTATGGGTATTGTATGCATTGAGCGCCAAATAAGTGTAATAGTAGGCCCGTTGGCGGTGCAGGGCCGGATCGCCGAAGGCGATCTTCTGGTAAGAAGAGAGTAATTGGGGGAGACTGTCATCCGCTTCCAGCATCGGCGCGATGGAGTCTATCGCTCTGCAATAATCCGTATCTTTCAGCACGCCGGCCTGAAGCCGGGCTTCCAGGTAGGCCCACCGGTATTTCAGAGAATCGGACAGCTGGGCCTGTCCAATAAGACCGGTTATAACGCTCAGTACCGTGAAAAGGGATTTTAGCCAATTCCAACACCGCATGATCAAATGTAAATAAAAAACAATACAATAGTACTTGTTCAATTCTTATTGCGGAAAATTCAGTAGTTTTTTGTCTGCCGGGACGGCTACAATAACTTACCCTATCAAGACATCCAACTGATTGAACCAACTTATCGACTCTTATTACCCAGCTATTTTTAATTCCGTCGTGAGGCTTACCGGGCATACCGATGAGAAGCAGCTAAAGGCCCTGACGGAGAATATTCTTGCCGAATTGCGACAGCGGATGGAGGAATTGAGCGGGGCTCAACGCAAGGGCGTCTTTGTGTACCGGGTGGTGTTGAAGCATGTATTTGCCTTCCTAAAGGAGCGGCAGGATGAATTGCGCATCGGGTTCCTGCGAAAGACCCTCCCTATTTGCCGGCGAGGCTCTTTTTAAAGACTTTCTTCAGGAGGAAGCTGGTGGCGAAGCCGGCGACGATCTTGACCAGCGTGGTCTTTGGCTCGTTGGCACGGCTGAAAAAATGCGAGAACAGGTTCTTTATAATGTTCGCGGGCTTGAGGCGATCTGTGACCACCGCAATACGGCTGCGCATGTGCTGCTCGTTGACATAGTTCTGGTGTTCGAGATCGCGTATTGCTTCCCGTAATTCTTCGATCGTCTTTATCCTCGCCATACGATTATTTTAAGATCTTCCGGATCAGCATGTTGCTAAAGGGGTCCTTGAGCCACTTCCGCCGCCCGGCGAAAATGATCAGGCCGAGAATGACGTAGAGTCCCCCCATAACAAAGAATCCATAATAGCTTTTTCCCAGCCACTCCCCTATCAGCAGGGCAAAGCCGATGCTGAACAGGATGATCACGAAGGACGCAATGACGATGAGGCCCAGGCCGGAGACCAGTTCGCCGGAGACATCGGCCAGGCTCTCGATCGTCTTGTATTTCCATAAGGTGGTCCGGGTCTGGATGAAGTCTCCGGCGTCGGAAAGAAGGATGTCGATATCTGTCGGTTCCTGCTCCATAAAACGGTTTAGGACATCGGGTTTTTTTCCCGGTTAAAATTGCCTTTTACTCCATCAACGACGTCATTGAATTTTTCCTTTACCGACTCGCCGAAGTCGGCGATGGAGTCACCTATCTCCGAACCTCTTTCGGCGATCCTGCGACGGGTCTCCGATCCTTTATCCGGTGCCAGGAGGATACCCAGGGCGCCGCCGATCGCTGCGCCGGCAATGAAGCCGAGTAAAATTTTGGATGTGTTGTTCATACGCGTTGATTTTTAGTTTAAGTATAAAATTCCCTGCCAGTTTATTTGTCAGCGGGGGTATTCTATTTGCTGGTAAGATATGAGCAAAAAATTCTACAACATGAGTAAGGACTCGGATCATCCGCAAAATGGAACCATCTTTCAGTATTTTCACTGGTACTATCCCGCCGACGGCAGCCTCTGGAAGAAGGTTGCAGCAGAGGCCCCGCGCCTGGCCGAAATGGGATTCACCGCCATCTGGCTGCCGCCGGCCTGCAAGGGCACTAACGGGATCTATTCGATCGGGTACGATATCTACGATCTCTGGGACCTCGGCGAGTTCGATCAGAAGAATTCCGTAAGGACCAGGTACGGGACGAAGCAGGAATATCTCGACGCCATCAAGGCTGTTCATGCCGCGGGAATGCAGGTGTATGTGGATATCGTCCTCAATCATAAGGCGGGCGGTGACGAGATCGAGACGATCAAGGTGCGAAAGGTCGATCCGGAGGACCGCACGAAGTTCATCAGCGAGCCCTTCGATATCGAAGCCTACACCAAATTCACGTTTCCCGGCCGGAAGGGGAAATATTCCGATTTCATCTGGGACTTCCGGTGCTTCACCGGGGTGGATTTCGACAATAAGACAAAGGAAACAGCCGTCTACAGCATCCTGAACGATTATGGCGAGGGTTGGGAAGACGTGATCGATGAAGAGAAGGGCAATTATGATTACCTGATGTATGACGATATCGAGTTCCGAAACCGGGCGGTCGTGGAAGAACTGAAGCGATGGGGAGAATGGTATTGCCGGACGACGGGCTTCGACGGCGTGCGGCTGGATGCCGTGAAGCATATCTCGCCCGCCTTTGAGAACGAATGGCTGGATCATATGCGCCACGTGACGGGGAAGGAATTCTTCGCCGTTGGCGAATATTGGGCGCCGGGCAACCTGCCGTTGCTGCTGAAATATATCGACGCTACGGAAGGCAGGATGTCGCTGTTCGACGCGTCCCTCCATCACAACTTCGAGGCAGCGGGTAAGCAGAAGCGGGACTATGACCTGACGGCAATTTTCAATGACACGCTGGTGGCGGCGCGGCCGGACCTGGCCGTAACTGTCGTGGACAATCACGACACGCAGCCGCTGCAATCGCTCGAGGCGCCGGTCGAACCCTGGTTCAAGCCGATGGCTTATGCGATCATTCTGTTGCGGGAAGTGGAATACCCTTGTGTATTCTACCCGGACCTGTATGGAGCAAAGTATAAAGACAAGGGGCACGACGGCAATGATTATGAGATCTACCTGCCGGGAGTGGAAAATATCGAAAAGCTGATGACCGCCAGGAAGCGGTTTGCCTATGGGCCCCAGCGTGACTGGCTGGATCATCCGAATTGCATCGGCTGGACCCGGGAGGGCGATGGAGATCATCCCGGGTCAGGCTGCGCGGTGCTGATCAGCAACGGGGACGAGGGCTTCAAGACCATGGAGGTCGGGAAGGCGCACGCGGGAAAGACTTTTGTCGATTGGCTTGGCAAGTCATCCGAAAAAATAACCATCGACGAAGAAGGCAAGGGAGAATTCCGTGTCGCCGGATGCTCGGTGTCCGTCTGGGTGAGAGAGGGAAGCTAGCGATGTTGCATTACCGGCAACTTATCCACGGCGTCATAAATGAGCTTGCGGTTCAACGGTTTGGCGATGAACAGGTCGACGCCACCGTCGTAAGCTTTTTTTCTGTCCTGTGCACTATCGTGGGCCGTGATCATGATCACTTTTACTTCGGGATAATTCTGCTTTACAAAAGGAATGAAATCCAGGCCAAAACCATCGGGAAGATAGTTGTCGAGAAAAATAAGGGAAGGCGTGTCGGTCTCAAGGGCCATCCTGGCGTCGGTTAGCGTGTTGACGAAACCCGTATGAAAATTCCGCTGTTTCAACATTCCGCTGAGCAAATAGCAAATATCCAGTTCATCATCTACGATCAGGACTTTACGTTTGTCTGTCATAATAATTGTTTCCACTTAACCGTCAAAATTTAGAATCCAAACAATTTTATATAACTATGTTGTTACAATTTTATTGCCATAGAAGTTTTGGGCAGGAGCGCACCGGAAAACGACCAGCCGCCCGCTTTAAGAATCCCATGTTCGGTAATTTTCGTAAATTCAGGGAACCGACGCTCCCCAGTTTGGGGAATTAACTCCCCACAAACCCTTCATAACCCTGTTTCCCAAGCCGCAGGAAATTGGCAAGAGTTTTAGAATAGAGTATAGATTGTATAATCGGTTATATTTGAAAATCAAACAATGACTATGAAGAGAATTCTCATCATTGACGACGATATGGATATGTGCAACCTGCTTGGCCGCTTTCTTCAGAAAAAAGGGTATGAGACTGAAGCCAGTCATAGCGGTAATAAGGGGATTGCCAAGTTCAAAGAATCCAAATTCGACGTTGTGCTTTGTGATTTCCGGCTGGGGGACAAGGAAGGGAGAGAAGTGTTGAGGGAGATCAAGCAATTCGATCCGCATGCGATCGTTATCATCATAACGGGGTATTCCGACATCAAGACGGCGGTGGACGTGATCAAGGCGGGAGCCTTCGATTATATCACGAAACCCCTTATTCCGGAAGAGGTGTTGAGTGTCATCGGCAGGGCTTTGCAGCAGTCGCCGGAGGGGGTCGACACTCCAAAGCCGTCGGCAAATGCGCCCGCGCCGGCGGCGCGCCGCCCGATCCGATCGAGTTCGGAAGAGGAATTCCTGGTAGGTCAGGCGCCGGTGACAAAAGAACTGTACCGCCAGATAGAATTGGTGGCGCCGACCAATTACAGCATCATTCTTTACGGAGAGAGTGGTACGGGTAAGGAAGTCATCGCCCGGACGATACACGGCAACAGCGCATGGAAGGACAAACCTTTTATCGCGATGGACTGCGGTACACTCTCAAAGGAACTGGCGGGAAGCGAACTTTTTGGACACGTAAAAGGCGCATTCACCGGCGCCCTCGGAGATAAGGAAGGTCATTTCGAGCTGGCCAACGGCGGCACGTTGTTCCTGGATGAGGTAGCCAATCTCAGCGTCGAGATCCAGGCAGCCCTGTTGCGGGTGATCCAGGAACGGAAATTCAAACGGGTCGGCGGCACGAAGGAAATGGATACCGATGTCCGCATCATCGTAGCTTCGAATGAGAATTTGCAGGACGCTTACCGGAAAGGGAAGTTCCGGGAGGACTTGTTCCACCGATTCAACGAATTCTCCATCGTATTGCCGGCCTTTCGCAATCGGAAGGAGGACATCCCATTGTTTGCAGAATTCTTCCTGTCGAAGGCCAATAAGGAATTGAACAAGGAAGTCGAAGGGTTCGAGCCGGAGGTCATGCAGATCTTCCTGAACTATCCCTGGCCGGGCAACCTCCGGGAGTTCCGGAACGTCATCCGCCGTGCCGCCTTACTGACCTCCAGTGGCCGGGTGAGTCCCCGGGTGTTGCCGGCGGAGATCGTGGACAACAACGGGTTTGCGCAGAATTTCAGCGCCCAGACCGTGGATGCGCCGGCGGTGGCGCCCGTGCACCATCCCATTGCACACAAGGAGACCGATCTGAAAAATGCGGCGGCGCAGGCCGAGTACGACACGATCATGAATGTGTTGAAGCAGGTGAACTACAATAAGTCGCGGGCCGCGGAGATCCTGAAGATCGATCGCAAGACCCTCTATAATAAGATCAAGAGTTATCAGCCCTAGTATACTGCTACCTCAACCTTCTGCGTCGTATGGGCGCTGAAGTAACCTAAAGCACCGCCGGTGATATTCGTATTCGGATTCGCCGGCGTTGCCGTTTGGAAGTTGTTGTTGCCGGTGACGTTGGCCAGGGTGAAGAAATAGTTATAGATATTCTTGTCCACGCAGTTCATGGTCAGCAGCAGGGTATCGTTCTTCTGCAGGTAGGCGCTGTCGTTGAACAGGGGCTGTTCGATATATCTCCCGTCGGACAACCGGTCTTCAAATACGAATACGTTGGGTATGTTCCTGCCGTTGACCATCTCGGTAAATTGATAGTAGTTGCCGGGCCCGGGAGGGTCCTGGAAGTTGACCACGGCATCTATCTCCTGCTTGTTGTTGAAATCGAAATTCAGGGCGAAGGTGACTGAATCGAGGAATATGGCCTTCGGCATGGTCGAAACGGCCCTGTATTGCTTTCCGTCGACGGTGACGCTCAGAACATAGGTATGGCCGGCCACTCCCACCGTACCCCGGGCCAGGTAGACGCCCGGGTCCGAATTGGCCTGGGAGAGGTGATCCACGATCCCATTGGTGCTATCGGTAATGTATACGTCCGCATTGGTAACGGGGGGATAGTCGTTACTCGCCCCGAAAGGGACGGATTTGGAGATGCGGACAGGGAAGGGTCCCCTGACATTGGTGACCTCTCCTTCGATGACAAGCTGGGGCGCCGCGTTGTTGAGATCGACGCTGATCACCTTTTTGCAGGCGACCCCCGTGACGGCGGCCGTCGCGGCCAGGATGAGGACTATGTGGATTTTTCTCATCGATCAAAATTTAAAGTTATAAGTCACGGCGGGTACGAACCGGAAAAGGGCGTATTGAAGGGCCTGGGTCTTTGTAGGGTCGTCGGGGTCGTTCTGGAAAACGATGCTATAGGCATTCTCCCGGCCATAAAGGTTATAGATGGAGAAGGTCCAGCTGCTTTCCCACTTCTTCCTTTTCTTTCCCTGTAGGGTGGCGGCTACATCCATCCGATGGTAGGCGGGCATGCGGTAGCCGTTGCGTTCGGTGTAATAGAAAGCCGTTTGGTTGGCCACCTGGTATTTGCCGCTGGGGAAGGTCACGGCATTGCCGGTATAGTAGACCCAGGTTGCCGACAGGGTCCATTTCGGGCCGGCGGGGTAGATGCCGACGATGGCGATATCGTGTGTCCGGTCCTGTTTTGCGGGATACCATTTATCCTGGTTGATCCCGTCGATCCGGAGCTCGGTGCGGGAGAGGGTATAGCTGATCCAACCGGTGAGGCGGCCGGCCTTTTTCTTGGCGAATAGCTCGAGGCCATACGCCCGGCCCTTGCCGAAGAGCAGCTGGGATTCGACGTTGGTGTTGGCGATAAGCTGGGCGCCATTCTTGTAGTCTATCTGGTTCTGCAAGGATTTATAGTACGCCTCGACGGAGAACTCGTAGCGATTGTTGTCCGCATTCTTATAAAACCCTATCGACTCCTGGTCGGCGATACCGGGTCTCACGTTGTTGCTGCTGGGGATCCAGAGATCGGTGGGGTTGGCAGAGGTGGAGTTCGAAAGAAGGTGAAGGACTTGCGTATTGCGGTTGTAAGCTAATTTTATCGACGACGCCTCCGATAGCTGGAGGCTTAGCGAAGCCCGCGGCTCGGGATTCGTATAGCTCTTTGCAATCCTGCCGGAAGGATAATACGTCGAGTCTTTGGGATTCCCATTCGCATCGTAGGTATAGAAGGCGCCGGGGCCGAGTGCGAGGAAAGAGGAGACCCGAAGTCCGTAGTCGAGATGGACCCTGTCGGTGGGCGACCATTCATGCGAGATATAGACCGCGTTCTCGAGGCTGTATTTGCTTTGCAGGTTCAGCGAGTTGAAGCTGCTGGTCGCGGACGCCGAAAGGATGCCCGGAGCGATGGCATGGTGGATGGCGCTGAGGCCGAAGTTGACCTTATTGCCGGCGTCGATGTAATACTGCAGATCTTCCTTAAGGTCGAGATCCTTGATATTGGACGTGAGCCCGATATTGTTATTGTTGGAATTGATCCGGATCTTATAGCTGTACTTGCTGTAGATAAGAGAGGTATTGGAGAAAAGGCGGCTGCTGAAGACGTGGTTCCAGCGGGCCGTTCCGGTGGCATTTCCGTAGTCGATGCCGAAGGTGTTTCCGAAGCTGAGATAGTCCCGGCCGAAATACCCCGAGAGAAAGACTCGATCTCTTTCACTCAGTTTGTAATTGGCCTTGACATTGAGATCGTAGAAATAGAGGCTGTTATCGCTGACGGAGGAATCCGGGGACAGTTTCAGAAAGAGGTCGGCATAAGTGCGGCGGCCACTGATGGAGAACGAGCCGCGATCCTTTACGATGGGGCCTTCGGCATTCAGGCGCGTCGAGATGAGACCGATCCCACCGCCGAAATGATAGTCTTTGTTATTCCCGTCATTCATCTTTATGTCGACGACACTGCTCAGCCTGCCCCCATATTCGGCGGGCATCCCGCCTTTGTATACGGTGATATCCTTTATAGCGTCGGAGTTGAAGGTCGAGAAAAAACCCAGCAGGTGCGAAGGATTGTAGACCGTGGCTTCGTCGAGGAGGATGAGGTTTTGATCCGCTCCCCCACCCCGCACGAAGAAGCCGCTGTTGCCGTCGCCTGCAAACTGGATGCCCGGGAGGAGCTGGATGGTCTTGAGTACATCTTTTTCCCCAAACAAAACAGGGACGTTCTTTATCTCGCTGGTGGTGAGCTTTTGAACTCCCATCAGTGGACGGGTGACATTCTCGTTCTTTTTTGTCGCGCTGACCACGACGGCGGCGAGGGAGTTTCCGGCGGGGACCAGTTCGACGGGGACCTCGAGATTTTTGGTGAGGGACAGGTCGACCGTGTCGGTCTGATAGCCGGAGAAAGACACCAGGAGATGGTACCGGCCGGGGAGCGCGCTGATGGAATAGAAGCCATAGGCGTTGCTCAGGATGCCGCTGCGCGGGATCTCCTGGATACTGATGCTGGCGCCGATCAGGACTTCGCCGGAGGCTTTGTCGCGGACGGTTCCGTTGGCGGTATAGTGGGTTTGCGCCATAGCCGCCAGGCTAATCAAAAATGCAGTCGATACAAGGCCAATCGGTCTATATAAATATTTCTTCAAGGGATGGGTCGGTATAGTCTGCAATATAATTCAGGACGTTGGGATAACGCTGGAATTCTTCCTTTTCGTGCATGGTTGTCAGGACGATACAGGCCATGTTCGCGCCCAGGGCCGCTTCAACCCCTTTTGGGGCGTCTTCGAAGACCAGGCAGCGTTCCGGCGGAATGCCGAGGAGCTTTGCGGCCAGCAGGAAGGTCTCGGGATCGGGTTTGCTGACGGCTACTTCGTCTGCGCTGACGATAGAGTCGAAATAGTGGCGGAGGTGAAGGTTGTCGAGGACGAAATCGATGTTGAAGGGGATGGCCGCCGAGCCGATCGCCATTTTGATGCGGTGTTGTCCCGCCTTTTCAAGGAATTTGGGGAGGCCGTCGATCAGCCGCAGGTGGGGTCTGAAGGCCGCCTGGTAGCTTTTTTCCTTTTTCATGGAGATGGTGTCGACCTGCTCTTTGGTGAATTTGCCTTTGCCGAAGACCCGGTCGAGGAGTTCTTCGTTCTTGCCGTACATCTGGCTTTTGACTTCGGCCATGGTGAGGCCGGCGTTGAGATCGCTATTGAGAATGGCGTGCCAGGCGATGCTGTGGTATTCCATGTCGTTTATCATTGTGCCGTTGAGGTCGAAAATAAAGGCTTCGGGTTTCGCGGTGTTGTACTGCATCTCGCGAAGATAGATTACTTTGCAATTATATGACTACTACCACTTCATGGGGGATCATCGGCCCCGGGAAAATTGCAAAAAAGTTCGCTGCCGCACTGGGGATGGTCGAAGGGGCTACGTTGCGGGCCGTAGCATCGAGGGATGCCGCGCGGGCCGCCGCCTTCGCCAAAGAGTACGGTGCTGCTGCTTCCTGTTCGTCCTATGAGGAGCTCGTCTCCGACCCGGCGATCGACGCCGTATACATCGCCACTCCACATGGTTTTCACGCCGAGCACGCCATCCTCTGTCTTCGCCACGGCAAGGCCGTCCTTTGCGAGAAGCCGCTGGCCCTATCCGCCCACGAAGTCTCGGCCATGGTTGCAGCCTCCCGCGAATCCGGCGCCTTCCTCATGGAAGCCATGTGGACCCGGTTCATTCCCCTGATGCAGTCAATCCGGGAACTCATCGACTCCGGGGCCATCGGCGCCATAAAATACATCCGGGCGGACTTCGGATTCCCGGCGCCCTTCAATCCCGAAGGCCGGCTTTACAATATGCGGCTGGGCGGAGGGTCGTTACTGGATATCGGCATCTACCCCCTCTTCCTCTGCACCCAGTTATTGGGCCGGCCCGCCAGGATCACCGCCGCCGGCGACCTGTCACCCACCGGCAGTGACGTCACCTGTCACGCCGTGTTGCAGTACGGTGATGGCGCTTCAGCCGTGATCAGCAGTACACTGGCCTGCCAAACCTCCATCACGGCCGAGATCGCCGGCACGGAGGCGATGATCCGCATCCCGACGCCCTGGTATAAGAATGACCGGTATGAATGGAGCCGGACAGGCGAGCCTTCTCAACCGGTGACCCTGGAGCCGATGGTGAATGGCTTCGAATACCAGATCCGGGAGACGATGCGTTGCCGCGCTCTTGGGCTCATCGAAAGCCCGATGTTGCCGCACTCTTTCAGCCTGATGATGGCCGAGACGATGGATGAGATCCGGCGGCAGATAGGTGTGAAATATCCGGAGCAATAATAATATTTTATCTTTACCAACATATTTAGTAAATTACATCCATGAAAACGGTCGAGTTAGACATACAACAAACCCCGTCCTTCAAAGAGCTCAAGGATGCATTCAATGGAATTGACCTTCAAAAAGGCGATAGCCTGCACGTAATCCTGGGCAAGCCCGTCGAAGACGAAATAATCATTCTCTCCATCGCCCTCGTGATACTTTACATCGCTCAGAAAAAATATGAAGATTATTCCAACGATCTGCTGGATAATATCTTCAAAGGAAAAACCGCGGAAGACATTGAAAGAGAATTAAACGATGATTACAACATAGAGTTGGTTATCGATTCAAATGAAAGCGGGGAACGGCGCCAATGGCAGCAATTCAGCCAATCTGCTCTTGTAAAGGCATATGGCGACGAGGAACCCGAGTACACGGAAGATATGGTGAAAGAACCGAACCCGGAATATAAAACCAGGGAGAAGTGAGAATCGGTGATATAGTTTTGACGACAATACCCCAGGATAATCAGCAAAAGAAACGACCGGTGTTGATCCTTAAGATACTTCCCAGGTATAATGACCTTCTCGTTTGTGCCATTTCATCACAAGTGCACCAATTCGTTCCAAACTTCGATTTAGAGTTGAAGATATCGGATGCCGCTTTTGCAGACACCGGTCTTATCAAGAATAGCATCGTTAGATTGGGAAGCCTGGCGGTTCTATCGACGATCGACGTAATAGGCACAATCGGGTTCCTTGAAAAAAAGCTTCATCGTAAACTACTCCAAAATTTATCAGACTTTCTGACCGCATAGTCAAAGTGAATTCCGCAACGTCAGATAAAAAGGCACCTCCTCCTGGCTATGCGTATTCTCCAATATCTGCCGCGCAGCCATCACCCCCATTTCGCGGAAGTCGGTGGAGATAGTGGTGATGCCATCGAGGATGATCTTCTTCAGGGGGGTCTCGTTATAGGAGATAACGCCGACCTGGCGGCCGACCTCTAGCTTAAGGGAAATGATCCTTTCGATAAGCACGACGAGGTCTTCTTCCATTAAATTGATATACACCTCGCCTTCACCGATGGGTTCGTCGGCGATGCTGCGAACCACCTTATAGGTAAAGGCATATTCCTGGCAGAAACGGCAGCAACCCTGCAGGATCTCGACGGGTTGATAGGTCGAACTGGGAAAAATGATCTTTATCGTGTGATATTTGCTGAGCGGCTCACGGGCCCGCTCGAGGGCAGAGTAGATATCCTGTTCGAAGTTTTGATAGACCGCCGCGTATTCCCCGGTGATGCCGGGTATTTTTTTATCCAGCACGAGGAGCTTGTCCTTTGGCAGGCTGTTGATTATCTCCGCGGCCCGTTCCCCGCCTTCCAGGAAGTGCGGGATGATGACGTAGTGAGAATGTTCCTCCTTCCGGTCGGCGAGCAATTTTTTGAAAAGGCCGAAGTCGTTGTTATAGATATAAAAGTCGACGACCGTGTATTCGCCGAGAGAGGCGATAAACGCGTCGTAAAGGATCTTTTTGTGGGCGCTCAGCTTGTTGAACAGGAGGAAGATGCGGAGCGTCTGGTGAAACTCTGTGTTCTGGATAAAGTAGCCTTTCCCCGGCACGGAGCCGAGGACCCCCATTTTCTTCAGGTATTTGTACCCCTTTTCGGCGGTGTCGCGGGATATCTCCAGCTCATAGCTCAGCTCGTTGATGGAGGGCATCAGGTCGTTCTTCCCGATCTTGCCGTTCTCGATCGCTTTGAGGATGGAGTTGGTGAGCTGCAGGTATTTTGGGGTGGCGGCATACTCGTCGACCCGGATCCACTCGAATATATTGGGGTGCTTCATGCGAAATCGCAAGATAATAAAAAGAGGCCTGACGGCCTCATCCCGGCAAATATTACTTGCCGGACATCATGAAAAAACAGGCCGGCTACTTTTGACTTGAGCTGGCCTGTTTTTTATTGACGGCGCATGTATGCGCCGCCGTCGAAGCTGACGACGTAGTCGGAGGCGAAGAATTTGCTTTTGTAGTAGTAGTCGGTGGTGATGATCTGCGCTCCGGATGCGCAGGCGGCAGCAAAGCCCGACTTATCGTTCGCACGGGCTTCGCGGGTGTCGGAATCGGCACGGGTCCTGACGATATACCCTTTTTTAACCATCGCCTTTATCTTCTCCTGATCGCGTTTGGGATCGTTGATGATCATAAAGGCGGCTTCCGGCGTGCCCGCGGGCGAATCGGTAAACAGGACACGGCCTTTCAACGAAGGGTGACCGGCGATATACGACTCACGGTGCTCGCCGCCCTCGTCGAGGATAAAGAAGAACCTCCCTTTCACCGTCCGCATTGTCGGCCAGTGGCCGGCCAGCACCGCCTGCTCCAGCGTGGGATAAGAACCCCTGATATCGTCCGGGGTGAGCAAATAGTTGCGGCCGAGATTGTCCAGTATCTCCTTATCGAGCCGGTCGAAGACCTCGCCCGTAAACTTTTCGGGGATGGTGAAGCCGGGCGCCTTTATCTCGGCATCCTTTGCATTCATCGTGATATACACCGGGTAGTGATCGGGATGGGCATCAGACCATGCTTTCAATTGATGAAGGCAATCGGCGAAGGTGGGGCAGTTGCTGCGGAAATCGAGGTCCTGTACGTGGAAGACCTTAAATCCCGGTTTGTTCATTTCTCCGGCCGGATCGTAAGCCGGCGGATTGGCCGCCGCTTCCCATTCGAGCCCCTTCGGGTGTGCATATTTGCCGCCTTTCTCATCGGCGTAGACGTCGATCTCGAGATTGCGAAGGCCCAGGTCGAGCTGTTCTCCCAGACCGACATGGCTATACTCCAGCCCCATGGCGGCCTTCGGGTTTTTTGTTTTGAACATCGAGAAGAGAGCCGTGTCGATCGCTTGCTTGTAGCTGTTGTGTGAGCCTATCACCTGGACCTTGTTGATCGGAAGATCGTCGAAGCCGCTGTCGCCAACGACCACGATGGCAGAAAGAAGTGTTGCAGTGAGAAGTCCTTTCATGTTTCCTGTGTTTGTGCAAATATGCATTCTTTTTCCATCCGCAATTCGACTCTTTTTTTATCCACAGCGTAGTCCTGTCCACTACGTATTTTATTAGCCCTTGTGAAACCGCAGGGGACAAATAAAATAATATTCCATTCACAATATCATAACATCTCTTTGCTCTTTTTTTATTTTTATCCATCACCGCCTTCGCGTTCCAACCGGGGCCGTGCAGATCTCGTTCGCTTTTTTAATGAGACTCACGCCCGTTTAGAAGAATCCCGCGTCGGAAAGATGTTCGTCAACGAGAAAGACAGTAAGACTGCGTGGACCATGGGCGCCCAGGACGAGGGACTGTTCGATGTCGGCGGTTTTTGAAGGACCGGCGATGAAACTGCCAAAGCCTTCCTCGGTAAGCGCGGCGATGCGGTCGTAGGCCTGGTGCATCGTCGCTACTATCGAATCGCGAGAAATGACAAGCGCCAGATTTTGCGTAATAAAGGGCAGGACCCGTTGGATCATCTGGGATTCGGTGATCCAGCAGGCGCCGTTCTCGGCGACGCCGAAATGGGCGGGGAGGATAGCCAGGTCGACGGTGTCGAACGTATGGGGATCGGCGGGCGCAGCGGCGGCAATCGCGGCTGCGGCGGATGTGCCGGCTGCGAAACCCGTCAGCTGGGGACAACTGGTGACAACCCGCCTGGCATCGGGGAACTGCTCGCGCAGGATCGTAGCGATGCGGTCATAGCCCGATACGACGAAGGCGGCGCCGCCGATAGCTTCCAATACACCGATGAATTGGGGGGTGAGGTCGGTCGCTTCTGCCGCAGGACCGCTGTAGTCGGAAGGCAAATCACGGGGTCCGGGTTGGTTGCTTTTGACTGTGGCAAGGATGGTCTCGCGGCTACTCATACGTTTCTGTTTTTCTTATACCATTGACCGAAGGATTGCCTTGGCGGCTCCGGCAGCTCCCGCTGGAGATACCATGCATTCCACTTGTTCTTTACCGTGAACGGGACATTGAGCATCAACCAACGCCCTGTTTTTCCGGCGGTGTGATAAACCCCCGGATTCGACAACACCCAGCTCATGGTCTTCATGGCGGCGGTCTTCGCGGCGGCGGCATTCCCCTCCTGAACGATCACCTGGCGCCATTTATACAACTGCTCATGGATATCGATCTTCACCGGGCAGACATTCGAGCAGCTGCCGCAGAGCGTGCTGGCAAAGGGCAGGTCGGAATATTTCTTCCTATCCAGGTTAGGAGAGAGGATCGAGCCGATTGGCCCGGCGACGGCGGTATGATAACTGTGGCCACCGCTCCGGCGATAAACCGGGCAGGTGTTGAAGCAGGCGGCGCAGCGGATGCATTTCAGGCTGTTGCGGAAGTCTTTCCGGCCCAGATGGGTACTACGGCCGTTGTCGACGAGCACGATATGCATTTCCTGTCCGGGGCGTGGCCGTTTGAAGTGACTTGAATACGTTGTGATCGGCTGTCCTGTGGCACTGCGGGTGAGCAGGCGGAGGAAAATGCCGAGGTGGCGGCGTTGAGGGATCAATTTTTCGATCCCCATGCAGGCGATATGAACGTCTGCGAGGTGGGCGCCCATGTCTGCATTCCCCTCGTTTGTGCAGACGACGAATTCCCCCGTCTCCGCGACGGCAAAGTTCACGCCGGTGAGGGCCGCCCGGCGGGTCAGGAATTTCTCTCTTAAATGGAGCCGCGCGGCATAGGTGAGGAACTGGGGATCGGCATTGCCTTCGGGAGTACCCAGGTGTTCGTGGAAGAGCCGGCCGATCTCTTCTTTCTTCCAGTGGATACAGGGCAGGACGATATGGCTGGGCGGCTCGCCGGCCAGCTGGACCACCCGTTCGCCGAGATCCGTGTCGACGACTTCGACGCCGTTGGCTTCGAGGAATTCGTTGAGATGGCATTCCTCGGTGAGCATGGATTTGCTCTTGACCATCCGGTCAACCTTATGACTGCGCAGGATGCCAAGAACGATATTATTGTGTTCCTTCGCGTCGGCGGCCCAATGCACGGTGATGCCGTTGCGGGTGGCCGCCTCCTCGAATTGCCGAAGATATTCGCTGAGGTTGGACAGGACATTGTCTTTTATACGGGAGGCGGCGTCGCGGAGCGTTTCCCAGTCGGGAACGCTGGCCGCCGCCCGATCGCGCTTTGCCCGCACCCACCAGAGCGTCTGGTCATGCCAGTCGACACGGGCTTCGTCCTTATTGAATTGCGCCGCAAGGGCGGCGTGGTCATTATAGTTCTCGCTGCTCATGACTCGATGCTGCTGTTTAATATCTCTGCAATATGTTTTACGGTAACGGGGCTTTTCTGCCGCCGGAGAATGCCCTCGAGATGCATCAGGCAGCTCATATCCGAACCGGTGATGACCTCGGCGCCATGTTTTGCATGATCCGCCACCCTATCCTTGCCCATCTTTACCGAGACGGCCTCTTCCGCAACGCAGAACGTGCCGCCGAAACCGCAACATTCGTCCTTGCGATCCAGGTCGATCAGCTGGATCTTCTTCACCATATTCAGCAGCTTCGCCGGTTTGGAGAACGGCGGCGCCATCAGCTCGGTCATCTGCGCCAGGTGGAGTCCGCGCTGTCCGTGACAGCTTTGGTGAAGCCCTACCCGATAGGGAAAGCTGGCTTCGAGATGGTCGATCTTCAGAATGTCGGTGAGGAATTCGACGAGCTCGTAAATGCGATCGTGAAGGCCGGCATTTTCATGCGAGTGCTCTTTTATATGCAGGACACAGGAACCGGAAGGGGACACGATATAATCGAATTCGTTAAAGTTCTTTATGAACAGCTTTGTACAATCCCCCGTGAGATGCTCGAAGCCGGAATTGGCCATCGGCTGACCGCAGCAGGTTTGATTGGGGGGATACACCACGGTACAGCCCAATTTTTCCAATAATTCGAGAGTAGCTATGGCTACCTGTGGGTAAAACTGGTCGACATAACACGGAATAAACAAACCAACAATCATATAATTCATTTATGGTCAACCCCTCAAGATAGCTTATGATGGGCCTTCGGCCAGCAGACCCGTGGTCTGCTCTATTTGTAATATTTCAATTCTATAATATCTCCCGGGCGGGACCGGCTGTTCCAATGCTCGTGGATAGCCAGGGCCGCACCAATTGACGAAGCCTGCGGGATGGAGGCCGCGAAGACCTCGATATCGGGAAAGGCCCCGGCGAGCAGGTGCATGTATACCTGGTTCTTTCCAAAGCCACCGTCCACGAAGATACGCTTGACATCGGTATCGCGCAGCACTAATTGTGTGGAGGCCACCTGTTTTTCGATGATGTCGAGCATAAGGCGGTGATAGGCTTGGGAGAAGGACTCCGGTTCGCGATGAGGATTTCCCCTTAGCTGTTGAACGGTTATAGCGTCGAAGGCTACGGTCATTGCGGCCGCGGGTTTGACGTTGAACCGGGCAGCCAGCTCCTGCACCCTTTGCTCGTGTTCATAGCCGGCGAAGAGCCGGGAGGCTTTTACGGGCTTTCCCTGGTAGCTCAAATAGCAGAGGGAGTCTTTTTGCAGTTCGGCAACGGTTAGGGGAGAGTCGTTGAAGGGGTTCATGGAGATGCACCAGGTGCCGGTGGAGATCAGCAGGAAGGGCTCGCGGAAACTTTCAAAATAAGGGATCATAGCAGCGGAGCTGTCGTGAAGTCCGATGCCGCTGAGGGGAATCGTAGGGGTTGGCAGGACGCTGGTGGACGGGAGAATGGGCGCCAGCTTATCGATGATCCCTTCCCGGTAGACCCATTCGTGGTAGTGATTCTGCGAAAAATTCCAGAGGTTGGTATGGCAGCCGATGCTGGTGATATCCGAACAGGGGATGCCGGTGAGCAGGTAACTGAGGTATTGCGGCAGGTGGAGCGCTGTCCGGATCTTTTCGAACAGCGCAGGCTGCTCCTCCTTGATCCGGTAGAGTTGCATGCCCGAGTTGAGGCTGCCGAGTACCGGCGACGCCGTGAGCATGGAAAAGGTGACCTCCCCGCCGTGGGCGGCATAAAATTTCGCCCTCAGATCTTCGGGGAAGGGCTTGAGATAGTTATATAGCGGGGCAACGGGTTTGCCATCTTTGCCGATGTAGACGAAGCTGGCGCCATAGGCGCAGAAATTGATGGCCCGGACGGGGAGGTCGCCGGGTACCTGGGCCAGCGAATCGAAGATGAAATCGTTGAGCTGAACCAGGTCCTCACAGGGTTCGCCGTCCTCGTCGACCGTCTGCTCGCAGGTACAGGATCGTTCCCAAACAATATTGTATTGCTCGTCGAAGACAAAAAGCTTCTTGTTGGTCTTACCGATGTCGAAGATGGCGATCATAAGCCAGTGGCCACGGCGCCGGCGCCGCGTTGTTTTGTCAAGTGCTCGCGGACCTTCTCATGGCGATACAGCGCCAGCGGATCGAGGGCGGCCCCGGCCCTTAGCCGGGCTTCGGCCACCAGCGCCCGGGTGTCGGTACGGAAGCTGTTCTGCAGTATTTCCTGCGCGGCCACGGTATCGTTGGATTGCTGGGCGGCGGCAAGTTCCTTGCGGGGAACAAGCAATGCCTGGGCGTAGGTAAGCAGTATTGCCTCGACCGACTGCAGAAGATCTTCCAACGGATCTTTTACATTGTGGGAGGCGTCGATCATCCAACCGAGATCCCGGACGTGGTCCATTCCCCGGGCGTCCATGCCTTCTACCAGCTCATTGAAGATGAGGAAAAGCTGGTAAGGCTTGATACTGCCGACTGTCAGGTCGTCATCGCCGTATTTGGAATCGTTGAAATGAAACCCGCCGAGCTTGCCCTCCATCAGGAGCAGGGCGACGATCTGTTCGATGTTGGCGTTGGGCAGATGATGTCCGAGATCGACCAGCGTATAGGCCTTGGGACCCAGTTTCGTGGCATAAAGCAATGACTGCCCCCAATCCCCCACCGTAGTACTATAAAAATTGGGTTCAAAGGCCTTGTACTCCACGAACATCTTCCAGTCCTGCGGCAACGCAGCATATATTTCCTGCAAACCTTCGAGCGTATTCTGAAAGGCGTGGCGGAAGTTCAGCTGCCCCGGGAAGCAAGAGCCGTCAGAAAGCCACACCGTAAGCGAGTCGGAACCCAATTCTCTGCCGTAATGGATCACTTCGATATTGTGGTCGATCGCCTGTTTCCGGATCTCTTTCTTTACGTTTTGCAGCGAGCCGAACTTATAACTATGCTTTTGCCCCGGCTGGTCCTGGAAGGTATTGGAATTCATCGCATCGAAGCGTAGGCCATATTGCGCCGCGAGGGCCTTGATGGCCGCGGCATTGCGGGGAATATCCCAGGGAATATGGAGGGAAATGGCGCCGCTGCTGCGGTTCAGCGCATGGAGAAGACCGACGTCCTCGATCTTCTCTTCGAGGCTGCGGGGTTCGCCACCGCCGGCAAAACGGCCAAAGCGCGTGCCCCCCGTGCCCAGGGCCCAACTGGGTATCGCCACCTGGAAGTCGACGAGCTTTTTCACGATCGCCTCGACATTGGCGAGGTTTGCGGCGATGAACTCGAACCTGCGGCGATGTTCCTTGAGCAGGGACTGGTTGTGTTCCTCTATTTTGTATGTCTCGATTGTCATGGCAAATAGAATACTTCTTTTAATGGTGATGTTACGGGCGAGTTGTCGGGATTCGACTCCATGATGTCCTTCATATAGGCCCACCAGCGCTGCATCACGGCTTGCGCAGGGAGGGCATCCAGCTGTTTTGGGTCGGCAATGTTCAACACGGCGAACAATATCCCGGATGACTCATCCAAAAATATCGAATATTCGCGGATGCCGGCGTCGTGAAGAAGAGTTTGCAGCTCGGGCCAGAGGGTATCGTGCCGGCGGCGATATTCTTCTTCGAAGCCTTTAAAGAGCTTCATGGTAAAAGCAACTCGTTGCATTTTTTCCGTTTTTGGTCATGATGTCGGGACCGGGTACCGACCGGTCAACGAACGAAGGCCATGGCGACCCCGCCGTCGACGTTGAGCATATTGCCGGTGGACTTGTTCATCAGGCCGCCGACAAAGACGAAGCAGGCGTTGGCAATGTCTTCCGGCAGAATGATCTCGTTCAGCAGGGTGCGCCTGGCATAATAGGCCGGCAGCTCTTCCACGGTAACGCCATAGGCCTTGGCCCGGCCTTCCGCCCAGGCGCCCTCCCAGATCTTGCTGTCGGAGATGACGGCGTCGGGGTTGACCACGTTGACCCGGATCCTGTCGGCGCCCAGCTCCGCGGCGTTCAGGCGGCTGAGGTGCAGCTGCGCCGCCTTTGCGGAACCGTAGGCCGCATTATTGGGTCCCGAAACAAGGCCGTTCTTGCTGACGATGTTGAGCACGTCGCCGCCAATGCCCTGCTTGCGCATGATCTCAACGCCTGCCTGGGTAACGAGGAATTGTCCTTTTACCAATACATCGTAAAGAATATCCCAATCCTTCTCGGTATGCTCGAGGATAGGTTTCGAGATGGAAAGCCCCGCGCAGTTCACGACGATATCGACCCCGCCAAAGGCCAGAGCCGCGGCATCGCCAACCTTACGGATACCCGCCGCGTTTGTCACGTCGAGCACCTCCCCGATAAAGACATCCCGGCCGTATTGCGCCTGGAATTCCTTTTTCGCCGATTCGAGGCGTTGTTCATCGTTGTCGTTGATAATGACGCAGGCGCCTTCGTCGGCAAACTTCTTTGCGATGGCCTTGCCGATGCCGCCGGCGCTACCCGTAACGAGCGCGATACGGCCGGACAGGGCTTTGGGCTTTGGCATCCGCTGGAGCTTGGCTTCTTCGAGCAGCCAGTACTCAATATTGAACGCCTCCTGCCTCGGCAGGGATGTATAGGACGAGACCGCCTCGGCGCCTTTCATCACATTGATGGCGTTGATATAAAACTCCGCTGCAACCCGCGCCGTCTGCTTGTCTTTCGAGAAGGTGAACATGCCGACACCGGGATATAAGATGACGACCGGGTTGGGATCGCGCATGGCCGGGCTGTTGGGATGCTTGCAGGTGTTGTAGTATTCCGCATACATCTTTCGATACGCCTCGAACTGGGGTGCGAGCTTCTCTTTCAGATTTGCGATGGCTGCGAGATCTTCCGACGGCGTCAGGTCCAACACCAACGGGCTGATCTTTGTCCGCAGGAAGTGGTCGGGGCAGCTCGTACCCATCGGCGCAAGGCGGGTCAGGTGGTTGGAGTTGATGAACTCCAGCACGCGGTCGTCGTCAGTGAAGTGACCGATCATCCTAGTTTTGGCCGAACAGAAGCCTCTCAATACCGGCGCCAAAGCGGCCGCTTTCGCTTTGCGTTCTTCCTTTGGAAGGGATTGGAGCTTTGCGCCGCCGAATACCGGGGCTTTTTTACCGATATGATCTTCGAGATACTGCGCGCAGCGTTCGATCACCTCGAGGGTGTTGATATAGCTTTCATAAGCCGTATCGCCCCAGGTGAAGAGCCCATGGGAACCCAGCATGATCCCGCGAATGCCGGGGTTCTCGTCCAGGCATTTTTTCAGCTTGAGTCCGAGGTCGAAGCCCGGTCGTTGCCAGGGTACCCAACCGATCTTGCCGCCAAAGAGTTCCTTTGTGATCTTCTCACCGTCCTTTGCCGCGGCTATGGCGATAGCCGCATCGGGATGCAGGTGGTCGACATGTGCGAAGGGCAGAAATCCATGTAAGGGAGTATCGATGGAAGGTGCTTTCGAGCTGAGGTCGTAAATGCAATGGTTGAACAGTTCGACCATCTCGTCCTCGTGGTCGACGCCGCGGTAAATATTCTTCAGGCTCAGCAGGCGATCGACATAAAGCGCCGCGAGGCCGCTGCGCTTCAGCGTCCCCAGGTCGCCGCCGGAGCCTTTTACCCACATGACCTTTGTCTCTTTCCCCGTCAGCGGGTCCTTTGCCATCGCCTTACAGGACGTATTGCCGCCGCCATAGTTGGTGAGGCGCAGATCGGCGCCGAGGAGATTCGAACGGTATATGAGTAAAGCTACTTCATCCCCGGCCAGCTCAGCGGCTTTCTTTTCATCCCACAGATAGCTTACGTGTTTGAATTGAGTGGTTGTAACAGGCATATTCTTTTATTTTAGTGAGTTCCCGTAGCCCACCAGCCATACCGAAAGCAGGATGGCCAGGATGCCCAACAGGATGGTTGTTCTTGTTTTTGTGCTTACTCCTTTCCATTCTTTCAGCGCAAATCCCCACATATTTGCCACGAGGATGATGAAAGCCATGTGAAGTATCCAGCTGCTGGCGCCGTTGCCGAGGCGGCTCTCCCCCATCCCATAGAAAAAGAACTGGAGGAACCAGACGGTGCCCGCGAGAGCGGCAAAGAAGTAGTTGTTCAACAGAGGCGTCTTCTTATTGGTGTAGTCCCCGAAGGTCTTGTTGCGGGCGTTGAGGATCATACACCAGATGAGATTGGTGGTGAGCCCCCCCCAAAGCAGGACGACATAGGTGACGTTGTTCTGGTAGAGGAAGTTTGTCGTGGCGTCGGGATGAGCCTGTTTCCACAGCTCATTCGCCGTCTGCGCCATCGGCGAACCGGCTTCGATCCCATAGTTGAAGCATGCGCTGAGGATGCCGGAGATGGTGCAGACGATAAGCCCTTTGACGAGGTTGAATTCCTTGATGCTTTCTTTCTTTTTTTCTTCCGGGAGTTCTTTTTCTTTCATGACCCCCGCCCGGCCGCAGATGTAGATGCCGAGGAGGCAGAGCACGACGCCGGCCAGCACGATACGGCCCCAGTTGGTGGTCAGCAGTTCGTGCAGGGTTGTCTTACCGGGAGTGGGAACGAAGTTGTAGTAGATGGAGGGAACGAGAGCGCCGAAGGCGCTCGTGAAGCCAAGTAGAACCGAGTTACCGAGGGACATGCCGAGATATCGCATGCCGAGGCCATACATGAGACCGCCGACGCCCCAGAGGATACCCCAGAAAAAGGTCCAGGCGATGGTAGCCGTTTGCGCCTGGCTGATGATGGCGCCGAAGTTAGGGATGGTGAGCCAGGCAGCCAGTGGCGGAATGATGAGCCAGGAGAAGAGGCCGCCGACGATCCAGTAGCTTTCCCAGGCCCAGTTCCTTACCTTTTTATAGGGGATATAGAAACTGCCGGATGCGAACCCACCGACGAAATGGAAGAAAATTCCGAATAGTATTTGCATGTATACCCTTGATTTTTTCGATATGGCTAAGACACAGAATCCTCAAATGTAGGGCGTAACGGGCGTTCGACCATCATGTACTGTCATGTTGGTTTTGGGAATTAATTTGTTCACTATGTTTTTTAGTTTATTTGGCTACTATTTTTAGTAGTTTTATTTACTAAGAAGTTATAATTCTGCAGTCACCCACTGCAGAATTACGAAAGGTTCGTAGAATTGCGAAAGGGCCTGGCGAGGTTTCTTCCGTCAACGGATTTTAACAGGCACTTACGATGCCTTGTAGCATTTGAGCGAGGCAAATTCCTGCCTGCGTATGCGGGACAACTCAATTTCTATTTGAACGTACTGGATGAGAAGGTGAGATTGGAAAATGAGAATCCCTCAATCGGCATTATTCTCTGCAAGGAGAAGAAGAATACCGTGGTGGAGTTTACGGTAAGAAGCATCGACAAAGCGATGGGCGCTGCGACGTACCGGACAATGAAGGAGATACCCCGTGAAATGAAGGGCATCCTCCCCGATGTCGCGGAGATGGTCAAATTATTGTGAAGCCTCAGGCCTGGACCTTGACCGCCTGGCGGGCAAGCAGACGCCACTGGCCTTTTTGTTTGACCCAGATGAGCAGCACGGAGAGATGGGCATTTCCTGGCTTGCCCCCGTCGTTGGTGGTGGCGGTAAGCGTATGGCGGACCCAGGCAGTATTGCCGACGACCTTGACGGTTTGATTAGTGAGGTCGATGGTGACGAAGTCGGAGGACTTATTGAGGAGGGCCTCCTCGAAGGCGGCCTTGTCCTGCAGGTTCCCATTGGAATGTCCGTAAGTGAGCTCGTCGAGGACAAGAGCGTCGAGGGTCGCCTTGTCGGGATCGACAAGGGCCTTGCGGAGAGCCTCTACGGCACCGGACACTGCCTGTTCGTCCCTGGACTGTGCGAACACGGGAGCGGCGAAAACGGATAACATCAGAGTGGATAAGAGCATGAGACGCATATTTTGCAGTTTTTGAGTTGTACCGGAATATGTTTTAGGAGATACCCAGGTCCTTCTGGATCTCTTCGAGCGTACGGCCCTTTGTCTCGGGCATGACTCGCCAGATGAAGAGCAGCTGCAGCACCATCATCACGGCAAAAAAGACGAAGGAATAGAAGCCGCCGTTGGGATTGCCTTCGACAATATAGGGGAAGATCGAAGTGATGATCGCAGCCATGACCCAGTGGGTGCCGCTGCCCAGCGAACCGCCCTGCGAACGAACGGAGTTGGGAAATATCTCCGAAATAAAGACCCAGATGACCGCGCCCTGCGAGAAGGCAAAGAAGGCGATGAAGCCGATGAGATAAAGCAAAAGGTGACTGTTGCCCGACCCGGGGTTACGGAATGCGCCGGCGGTGAGCGACAGGAACAGGATCATGCCGAGCGAGCCGATGATAAGGAGGGTCTTGCGGCCAAATTTATCGATGAGACTCATCGCAAGCAGCGTGAAGACGAGGTTGGCGACGCCGATATAGATGGGCTGGCTAAAGGCCTGGGTCTTGTCGAAACCGGCCATCTCGAAGATACGGGGCGCGTAGTAGAGAATGGCGTTGATACCCGCCAGCTGATTGAACATGGCCAGCAGCATCGCATAGATTATCGGTTTGGCATAACGGGCTTGGAGCAGCGATTCGCGATGCTCTTTCACCGATTCCCGGATGGTTATGACGGCAACGTCGAGGTTCTGTTCGCCGAGTCTCATCAGGATGGGGATCGCCGCGGACTCGTTATTGTTGAGGATAAGCCAGCGCGGGCTTTCGGGGATGGCGAACAGCAGGATAGCAAAGATGACCGCCGGTACTACCATAACGCCCAGCATCCAGCGCCAGGCGTCCGGTAGTGCGAGCTGGGTAAAGAGGTAGTTGGTGAGATAGGCGACCATGATGCCCGCCACGATATTGACCTGGAACGACCCGGCGAGCCGGCCCCTGAGCTTGGCCGGGGATATCTCGGAGATGTACATCGGGGCGATGACCGAGGAAGCGCCCACCGCCAGCCCACCGAGGATGCGAAAGGCGATGAATCCCATCCACGCCGTGACAAACGCACAACCCAGGGCCGCGACGATGAAGAATATCGAGATCACCTGCAGGGTCTTCTTGCGGCCATAGATGCGGGCGGGAAAGCCGGCAAAAATCGCGCCGAGGATGGTGCCGAAGATGCTGGAGGCTACGGTGATCCCCTGGGTGAGTTTATTCAGCTGCCATAGTTTTTCCAGGGTTTGTTCGGCGCCCGAGATGACGACGGTCTCGAAGCCGAAGAGAAAACCGCCGAGAGCGGCAATAAGGGCGATACGCACGGGGTAAGAAAGCATGGCAGACAATTTAAAGTTACGAACGGGGAATCCGGTTCTTGATTCACCGAAAATAAGATTAATTTCAATTCGCGCATGAAGTACGAAGCCATCACCATAAAAGACATCGCCAGGGCCCTTGGACTCTCGACCTCCACCGTCTCCCGCGCCTTGCGCGGCAGCTATGAGATCAGCGCCGAGACCCGGAAACTGGTGCTCGAATACGCCGATAAGCTGAACTATCGACCCAACCCGATCGCCCTTAGTCTGAAGGAGAAGCGCAGCAGGTCCATCGGGATCGTCGTTTGCGAGATCGCCAATAACTTTTTCTCCCAGGTGATCAACGGCATCGAATCCGTTGCCTATAAAAAAGGGTACTACGTGATCATCAGCCAGAGCCATGAATCCTTCGAACGGGAGGTGGCCAACACCCAATACCTCGCCTCACGGAGCGTAGACGGCCTGCTGATCTCCCTTTCCACGGAAACGACGGACCTCACCCATCTGAACAAGCTGCATGACAAGGGACTGCCGATCGTATTCTTTGACCGCATCACCGAGGAGATGCCGACCCATAAGGTCATCGCCAACAATTTCAACGGCGCCTACCAGGCCACGGAACATCTTATCGACAACGGCTTTAAACGCATTGCCCATCTCACCATCTCGCCGCACCTGTCGATCACGAAGGAGCGCCTGGCGGGATATAAGGCGGCACTGGCCGACCACCACTATCCGTATGACGAATCCCTTGTCAAGTATTGCAAGTACGGCGGTTTGATCGAGGGCGAGGTGTCCGAGGCCGTTGACAGCCTGCTGGGGTTGAAACACCGGCCGGATGCGATCGTTGCCGCCAGCGACAAGCTGTCGACAGGCTGTCTCGCGGCGCTGGCCAAGCGAAAGGTCAAGGTTCCGGAGGAGATGGCGATCGTCGGCTTCACCAACTCCCTGCTGACCGATATTTTCCATCCTGCGCTGACCAGCGTCCGCCAGCCGGCCTTCGAGATGGGGCAGGCGGCCATGGAAATGCTGATCGACATCATTGAGAGCAAACACGCGATCACCCAGTTCGAGACGAAGGTGCTGAATACGGAGCTGACGGTGCGATCGTCCAGCACGAAACGGCGATAATGACGCCGGGATCCGGCGCCAGGCCCGGCTGCAGGAAGCCGGCGCCGCAATCGGGGGCTAATCCAATTGCACGCGCGTTTGCTTGGGCGCAAACAGGTGCATCACAAGCCAGGCTAGCAAATACGCCGAACCACAGATCAGGAAGATGATGGTATATCCCAGGGTCTTATTGTTGTGTTTTGTGAAATAGTCGAGGAGTATGCCTACCGCCGGCTGGAAGATGATGCCGCCGATGGATCCGGCCATCCCGCCAATCCCGGTGATGCTGCTCACGGCCCTTTTTGGGAACATATCGGAAGCGGTTGTGAAGATATTGGCGCTCCAGGCCTGGTGGGCCGCCGCGGCCAGGCTGATCAGGGCCGTGATCGCCCACATATTGCTCAGATAACCGGCGAAGACGACGGGGACCACGCAAAGGGCGAAGATGAACATCACCGTCTTCCGCGCCTTGTATACCGGCCAGCCTTTTTCGATCAGGTAGCCGGACAGATAGCCGCCGCCAATGCTGCCGATGGTCGTGGAAGAGTAGATGATGACCAGGGGCCAGCTGACCTTCGTGATATCCTGGTGGAAGACGTCATGAAAATAGCCCGTCAGCCAGAAAAGGTAGAACCACCAGACGGGATCGGTGAGGAACTTACCGAAAACGAAGGCCCAGGTCTGACGAACGCTCAACAGTTTGGCCCAGGGCACGCGGTTGCCCGTCGCAGCGGGTGCGGCGTCCAGGTCATCACTGTGGATATACTCGTATTCCGCTTTGCTCAACTTCTTTTTCCGCGACGGTACCTCGTACATCAACCACCAGAAGATCAGCCAGATGAAACCAAGTGCGCCGGTGGCGATAAAGGCCATCTGCCAGCCGTAGGCCGCCAGGATCAGCGGCACCATGATCGGCGCGACCACGGCGCCGATGTTGGCGCCGGAATTGAAGATGCCGGTAGCAAGGGCCCGTTCTTTTTTGGGAAACCATTCGGCGGTCGCCTTAATAGCCGAAGGAAAGTTGCCGGCTTCGCTCAGGCCGAGGGCCGACCGGGCAACGGTGAAGCCAAGGGTCGATCCGGCAAGGGCATGGCCCATGGCAGAAAGGCTCCAGCCGATGATGGAGATCGCGTAGCCGATCTTGGTCCCCACCCTATCGATAATGGCGCCGAAGATCAGCAGGCCGCTGGCGTAGAAGAACTGGAAGATACCGTTGATCGTACCGAAGGTGGTGTCGTCCCACCCAAAAGTGTCTTTCAGGGTAGGCTTCAACAGGCCGATCACCTGGCGGTCCATATAGTTGATAGTGGTCGCAAAGAACAGGAGTGCGCAGATGGTCCAGCGGTAACGGCCTATGGAAGCGTTAGACATTATGAAGTTCAATTAGGCAATTAAGATAGTCATTTATCGGATATCAGGAATATTCACCAGGTCCATATCCGTATAGGTATAGTTCTCCCCGGCCATTCCCCAGATAAAGGAATAGTTGCTGGTGCCGCAGCCCGAATGGATCGACCAGGGCGGCGAGACGATGCCCTGGCAGTCGGCGACCACGAGGTGGCGCGTCTCCTGCGGCTGCCCCATGAAGTGGAAGACGCGCTGTCCTTCGGGGACATCGAAGTAGAAATAGGCTTCCATCCTACGGAGATGGGTATGTGCCGGCATGGTGTTCCATACACTGCCTGGCTTCAGGATGGTAAGCCCCATCACGAGCTGGCAGCTGCGGATGCCTTCGGCATGGATATACTTATAGATCGTGCGGGCATTGGACGTCTCAGCCGATCCGGTGGTAACGGGGAGCGCCTTTTCCTTTGGCAGAAACTGCACGGGATGAACGGCATGGGCAGGGGCGGAGAGCAGGAAGAAGAGCGCCGGTTCGTCCGCATGTTCGCTTTCGAAAACGATCTTCTTAACGCCCTTTCCCGCATAGAGGCAGTCGAGCTTGTTCAGCTCGTAGGGAATGTCGTCCGCATGCACCCTACCCTTCCCGCCGACGTTGATGATGCCGAGCTCCCTGCGTTGCAGGAAAAAGTCGGCACGGAGCTCCGGGTGGGTTTCAAGAATGATTCTTTGATGTACCGGACAGGCGCCGCCAAGGATCACCCGATCGTAATGGGTGTACACCAGTTGGACCGAATCGGGCTGCATGAGTCGGTTCGTCAGAAAGGCATCCCGCAGCTCGTCTGTCGTCATCCCGCGGACCTCTTTTGGACTATGTTCGAATCGTATTTCCATTTTCACTTCATGATTTATAGTTTAAGATGCCGGCCGCATCTTATCGCCCCATCCAGCCGCCGTCAACGGTGAGGATGGTGCCGTGTACATAATCGGCCGCCGAAGAAGCCAGGAAGACCGTTGGCCCCCGGAAGTCATCGGGATCCCCCCAACGCCCGGCCGGGATCCTGTCGAGGATGGCCTTGCTGCGGACCGGGTCATTCCGGAGGGCCTCCGTGTTATCGGTGCTGATATAACCGGGGGCGATACCGTTCACGTTCACCCCCTGCGAAGCCCATTCATTGGCCAGCGCCTTTACGAGACTGGCCAATGCGCCTTTGCTGGCGGCATAACCCGGGACGGTGATCCCGCCCTGGAAGCTCAGGAGACTGCAGGTGAAGATCACCTTGCCACTGCGGCGGGCGATCATCTCCCTCCCAAACTCGCGGGCCAGGATGAAGGCGGCATCGAGGTTGATAGACAGCACCTTGTCCCAGTATTCATCGGGATGCTCGGCGGCCGGTTTCCGAAGGATCATGCCGGCATTGTTGACCAGGATATCGACGCGGGGGTGGGTTGCCTTTACCCTCGCAATAAAGTCATACAGAGATGCCCGATCCGTTAGGTCGGCCTGGAAGGGCGAAAAGTTGCGGCCGAGGGCCCGGACCTCTCTTTCCACCGGGCTGTCCCGCAGCGGAAGACTGGCGGAGATGCCGATGATATCGGCTCCGGCAGCGGCCAATCCGAGGGCCATGCTTTTCCCGATACCTTTATTCGCACCGGTGACCAGCGCGATCTTTCCCTTCAAACTAAACAGATCAGACATAATGATTTTAAGGACTATATTTGACAAGTGTACATTGTAATTCTTAGAAGAACGTATTGATCTTCAACTTTTTTTACGAAAACGTTTGCGCGGGGAGCATCAACTACATGAAGTTTGAAGCCATTACCATAAAAGATATTGCCAAAGCATTGGGCCTGTCAGTATCAACCGTTTCAAAGGCGCTGCGGGGTAGCCACGAGATCAGTGAGGAGACGAAGAAGCATGTTCTGGCCTATGCTGCCGAACACAATTATAAACCGAACCCCATCGCCCAAAGCCTCAAGCGGGGACGAAGCAAATCGATCGGGGTGATCGTCTGCAATATCGACAATAACTTCTTTTCGGCGGTGATCAACGGCATCGAGTCGGTCGCCCGCCAAAAGGACTATAACGTCATCATTACCCAAAGCCAGGAGTCCTACGAGCGGGAGATCGCCAACAGCGAGCATCTTTCCTCCCGGTCGGTGGATGGGCTTATCATTTCCCTGTCGGCCGAGACGAAGAAGGTAGATCATCTGACCAGGCTGCATGACAAGGGACTGCCGATGGTGTTCTTTGACCGCATCACCGACGAGATCGCGACCCACAAGGTCATCGCCGACAATTTCAAGGGCGCCTATGAGGCCACACGGCACCTGCTGGAGCAGGGGTTCCGGCAGATCGCACATATCACCAGCAGCGGTAGCCTGTCGATCACGCTCGAACGGCTGGAGGGCTATAAGAAGGCCCTCGCCGATGCGGGGTTGAAGCCCGACGAACGCTATATCAAATTCTGTCAGCATGGCGGGATGATCCCCGATGAGACCCGGCAGGCGCTGACGGAACTGCTGGAACTGCACAATCGTCCCGATGCGATCTTTACCGCCAGCGACCGGCTGAGTACCACCACGCTAAGCCTCCTGCGAAAGATGAAGATCGAAGTGCCTGGGCAGATCGGCCTGGTGGGGTTCACCAACAGCATTTCCGCCGATATCTTCCATCCTTCACTGACCTCGGTAGTGCAGCCCGCCAAAGAGATGGGTCAGACGGCCACCGAGATGCTGATCCAACTGATCGAAGCCAGGCGGCCCGTGACCGAATTCCAGAAGGTGGTGCTGGATACGCAGTTACAGATCAGGGAATCGAGTCTCCATAAGTGACCTTTTTCCTTATCTTTGCCTGGTTAACCTATGTTCAAGCGGCTAATCTACATATTTGCGCTCTGCTGTTTCGTGAACAGCTCCTTTGGATGTGTCCCGGGGGCTTACTGTTCCGACCTCTCGCTGCTGGATATGCTGATCGGCCAGGTCCAGGGTGATGATGACGGCGGCAGCGATGAAGGCATGAACAAAGATCTCTGCGGCCATCACTACACCATCTCACGCACCCATGAGACCGCCCGGCGGCTGCCTTCGCTCTGGAAAGGCATCGTCCGCATCTTCAGCCCGGTACAGCATGTATACGGCAATTTCCTCATCCGGAAGCCTATTCTTCCCGCCTACTATAATTTCCTCTTTCGATTGAGTCCTTTCTGAGCGCGTTTTCCCTGTTACTATCTCCGAAAAGGCCGGAGGCCTTTTTATTATTTCCAACAGCGAAAACTTTATTGGCTTTATGCTCAAATCTCTATTCACCAACGGCGGTTGGGTGATCGTACTACTTTCTATCTGCCAGGTCAGTTGCCGCAGCTATGCCCAGCCGGACGGCGGGAACGCGGACACCTTACGGCTTCCCGTACTTACCCTGGACCAGCGGGACACTGTCATCCAAACTCCCTATGTGGCCGACATCCAGGCCATCAAAAATGTCGAGATCCGGGCCCGGGTCAAGGGTTTCCTGGAATCGATATTCGTCGACGAAGGAAAGCCCGTCAGGAAGGGGCAGCCGCTTTTCAAGATCAACGATGAGGAATATACCGTGAACCTGTCGAAGGCCAAAGCGGCCTTGTCCAATGCGCTGGCGGCGGCAAAATCCTCCGAAGTCGAGGCCGGCCGCGTCAAACTGCTGGTGGACAAGCATGTCGTCGCAGCTTCGGAGCTGGACCTGGCGCTGGCCAGGGTGGCAGCCGACAAGGCGACCATCGAAGAGGCCCGGGCAGCGGTGCAGAGTGCGGAGAATCATCTCTCCTATACACTCATCCGCGCCCCGTTCGATGGTCTGCTGGACCGGATACCCCTGAAGGCGGGGAGTCTGATCGACGAGGGTACCCTGCTGACGAGCCTCTCGGATATCAGCAGCATGTATGCGTATTTCTCCATTCCGGAGAACGAATATCTGCGGCTGCAAAAGAGCGGCGACGGCGGCAGCGGCGACGTACAGCTGGTGCTCGCGGACGGAAGCAATTACCCCTATCATGGAAAGATCGAGACCGTAGAGGGTGAGATCGAACAGAACACGGGGTCGATCGATTTCCGGGCGCGCATTCCCAATCCCCAGCGGCTGTTGCGGCATGGGGCCACCGGGAAGCTGTATATCTCCCGTCGTGTGGACAGCGTACTTGTCGTTCCCCAACGAAGCGTGTTCGACATCCAGGATAAAAGCTATGTCTATGTGGTGGGAAAGGGGGATGTCCTTCAGATGCGCAATATCGTGCCGTTGACACGCCTGACCGGTTGCTACCTGGTCCGGGAAGGATTGCAGCCAGACGAGCGGATCCTATACGAGGGCGCACAGAACGTGCGTGCCGGAATGACCATTCATCCAAGGCCGGTCAAAAACTAATTTTTCTATGCTTCAATTGTTTATCAGGCGACCGGTGCTGTCGCTGGTGATCTCTTTAATCATACTGTTGCTGGGGGTGCTCTCACTGGTGAACCTCCCGGTGACCCAATTCCCCGATATCGTGCCGCCGTCGGTGACCGTGACGGCCAATTATACCGGCGCCAACGCCGAAGTCTGTACCAAGGCAGTGGCCACTCCACTGGAGCGGGCCATCAACGGGGTGCCCGGCATGACATATATGTCGTCGGTGTGCAGCAACGACGGACTAACGGTCATTACGATCAACTTCAATGTCGGCGTCGATCCGGACCAGGCTGCTGTAAGCGTCCAGAACCGCGTCGCCACCATCCTCGACGAGCTGCCGGAGGAGGTGATCCGGGCCGGTGTCACGACGGAAAAGGAAGTCAACAGCATGTTGATGTATCTGAATATTCTGAGCGGGGACAGTACGCTGGACGAGAAATTCATTTACAATTTTACCGATATCAATATCCTGCAGGAACTGAAGCGCATCAACGGCGTGGGCCGCGCGGAGATCATGGGGGCGAAGGATTATTCGATGCGGGTCTGGCTGAAACCCGATCGGATGCTGGCCTATCGCATCTCCACCGAAGAGGTGATCCAGGCGATCCGCGATCAGAACGTGGAAGCCGCGCCGGGAAAAACGGGGCAGAGTAGCGACCGGAGTCCACAGCCGTTGCAGTATGTCCTGCGATATCCCGGGAAGTTCTTCGAACCGGCGCAGTACGAAAATATCGTCATTCGCGCCGACAGTAACGGGTCGATCCTGAAATTAAAGGAGGTCGCCGACATCGAATTCGGCGCCCTGACCTATAACATGGTGTCTAAGACGGACGGACAGCCTTCCGCTTCCATCCTGATCAAGCAGCGGCCCGGCAGCAACGCACGGGACGTCATCACCGATATCAAGAAGAAGATGGCCGAGCTGAAGACAAGCTCCTTCCCGCCGGGCATGACCTACAACATCAACTACGATGTGTCACGTTTCCTCGATGCGTCCATCCACGAGGTCCTGCGAACGCTGGTAGAGGCCTTTGTGCTGGTGTTCATCGTCGTTTACATCTTCTTACAGGACTTACGGAGCACGCTGATCCCCGCATTGGCCGTTCCGGTCGCGCTGGTGGGCACCTTTTTCTTTATGCAGCTGCTCGGCTTTTCGATCAATCTGCTGACGCTCTTCGCGCTGGTGCTGGCCATCGGGATCGTGGTAGATAATGCGATAGTGGTCGTCGAAGCCGTACACTATAAGATGACCACGGAGCATTTGAGCGCAATGGACGCGACAATAGGCGCAATGAAGAGCATCGCCGGGGCATTGGTGGCGATCACGCTGGTGATGTCCGCGGTGTTCCTGCCCGTGGCCTTCATGACCGGCCCTGTTGGCGTGTTCTACCGGCAGTTCTCGCTTACGCTGGCCATTTCGATCGTCATTTCCGGGATCAATGCATTGACCCTGACGCCGGCGCTATGCGCCATTTTGCTGCGGCATTCCCCGCCGGGGAAATTGTTCCGGGGTTTCAACCGGGGCTACGTGCGGGTCTCGAACGGTTATGGCCGGCTGCTGTACCGGATCGCGGGCCGCAAATGGGTGACGCTGGCGATGCTGCTCTTCTTTGTCGTCGCGACCTGGGGCGTTTCGAGCCTGTTGCCCGGCGGGTTCATCCCCACAGAGGACCAGGGGATGATCTATGTCAACGTCACGACCCCGCCGGGCGCCACCGTAGAGCGGACCGAGCGGGTGCTGAGCGAGGTCCAGAAGGCCGCGGCGGGGCTGGCCGATGTCGAATCGGTATCGACCCTCTCCGGTTACAGCCTCGTCAACGAAGTGGCCGGCGCCAGCTACGGCATGGGGATGGTCAATCTCAAGCCCTGGGGCCAGCGGAAGGCTTCGCTGGAAGAAGTCATGCATGAGCTGGAGCGGCGGACCCGCGACCTTGGCGACGCGTTGATCCAATTCTTCCCGCCACCGACGATCCCCGGTTTTGGCAACGCCAGCGGATTTGAGATCCGGGTGCTGGACCGGAGCGGTAGCGACGATTGGCAAAAGACCGCCACCATCACCACCGATTTTATCGATGCGTTGAACAAGACGCCGGAGATCGCGGGCGCCTTCAGCACCTTCGACGCCGGCTTTCCGCAATACCTGATCTCCATCGACTATGCCGTGGCCGCGCAGAAAGGCATTACCACCGACAGGGCGATGTCGGCCCTGCAAACGTTGATGGGCAGCTATTACGCATCGAATTTCATCCGCTTTGGCCAGATGTATAAAGTCATGGTTCAGGCTTCGCCGGAATACCGCACCAAGCCGGAAGACATCCTGAAACTGTATGTGAAGAACAACAAGGGGGAGATGGTGCCCTTTTCCAGCTTTGTGCGGATGCAGAAGATCCACGGACCGGAGCAGCTTACACGGTACAATATGTATACCTCCGCCATGATCACGGGGGATGCGGCGCCGGGATTCAGCAGCGGCCAGGCGATCGAAGCCATAGCGCGGACAGGGAAAGAAAAACTGCCCCGGGGCTATAGTTTCGACTGGAGCGGGATGACCCGGGAACAGGTGCTGTCGGGCAACCAGGCCGTTTTCATTTTCGGGATCTGTCTTGTGTTTGTGTATCTGTTGCTGGCGGCGCAATATGAAAGCTTTCTGCTTCCCCTTGCCGTTATCCTGTCGCTGCCGGCAGGAATATTGGGATCGTTCTTCTTTCTGAAACTCGCCGGACTGGAAAACAATATCTATGCGCAGGTGGCGCTGGTCATGCTCATCGGGCTGCTCGGGAAGAATGCCATTCTGATCGTGGAATTTGCGATCCAGCGGCAAAAGCAAGGGTTGCCGGCGCTCGGTGCGGCGATCGAAGGGGCAAGGGAGCGGTTACGGCCGATCCTGATGACCTCGCTGGCATTTGTCGCGGGTTTGCTGCCGTTATGTATTGCCGGCGGCGCCGGCGCCATGGGTAACCGTAGTATCGGCACGGCCGCCGCGGGCGGGATGTTGTTTGGGACCGTCTTCGGAGTGGTGCTGGTGCCGGGGTTGTATGTGCTGTTTGCGACGATAAAAAAGCGCCGGCGGAAGATGCCGATGGTGGCGGGAGCATTGATATTTCTGGCTTTGTTGGGTGGCGGTTGTAAGACGCCTTCGGCGTCCACCGCACCGGGGCACGTCGCTGTCCCTGCCAGCTTTGGTGAGAATACGGATACCACCGGCATCGCCAATGTGCCCTTCCGGCAGTTTTTTCCGGACACCTATTTGCGCGAGCTGATCGACACCGCCTTGCACCGCAATTTCGACGTCGGGTCGGCGCTGTCGCGGGTCGCCATCGCCGCGGCCAATATGCGGCAGAGCCGGGCGACATTGTATCCGGAGGTGGACGCCATGGCCAATATTTCCAGGTATGAGAATGGTGATAATGCGGTGAACGGGGTGGGAAGCGACAATTTCGTGGGGTTACGCAGCAGCTGGGAGGCCGATGTTTGGGGAAAGCTGCGGAATAGGAAGAAGGCTGCCGTAGCGCGCTGGTTGGCGAGTCAAGAGGGATATCGGTTTGTGGTGACCAGCCTGGTGGCGGATATTGCGACGCTGTATTATCAGCTCCTGGCGCTGGACAACGAGCAGCGGGTGCTGACACGGAATATCGAGTTGCAGGAAAACGCGCTGGAGATCGTGCAGGTGCAGAAGGAGGCCGGGCGGGCGACGGAACTGGCAGTACAACAGTTTCGCGCGCAGCTGTTGCATACGCGGAGTCTGCGCTATTCGACGGCGCAGCAGATCGCCGAGACGGAGAACCAGATGAATTTCCTAAGCGGCCGGATGGGCGGATCGATCCGGCGGGACAGCTCGTTGCTGGAGCCGGCCGTACCGGACGGGTTGGCGGCGGGGCTGCCTTCGCAGTTGTTGTTGAACCGGCCGGATATCCGGGCGGCGGAACTCGAGCTACGGGCCGCGCATGCGAACATCGGGGCAGCAAGGGCGGCCTTCTTCCCTTCGCTGACCCTCACGCCGTACGTGGGTTACAATGCGTTCAAGGCTTCGCTATTATTCGATGGAGGTTCGTTGGTTTGGGGCGCCGCGGCCGGGCTGCTTGCGCCGGTGATCAACCGGCAGGCCCTCAAGGCGGACTATGCCCGATCGGTAGCCGGAGGACAGGTTGCGCTGATGGAATACCAGAAGGCCATATCGGGTGGATTTCGCGAAGTCGTCAACAGCCTGAAGGGCATCCATAACTATACCGAATACTACCGGTTGAAACAGCAGGAGGCGGAGTCGCTTCGGCAGGCAGTAGCCGTAGCCAATGATCTCTACCTGGTGGGAAGGGCTTCCTACCTCGAGGTCATCACGGCGCAGCGCAGCGTGCTGGACGCCGAGCTGGAAGTGACAGGCGCCCGGAAGGAGATATTATTACACACCGTCGCCCTCTACCGTGGAGTAGGGGGTGGATGGAGATAACTATTATTTACCATCAACTGAATACAATGCGTGTCTTTGAACCTTTGACGACGGAGAACTGCCCGGTCCGGCATGTACTGGACCGTATTGGGGGCAAATGGTCGATACTGGTGATCCTGATGCTGGGGAAGCATGGGAAGCTCCGGTTCAACGAACTTTCGAATGCGATAGGGGATGTGTCGCAGAAGATGCTGACGGTGACGGTGCGAAGCCTCGAGGCGGATGGACTTGTTTCTCGTCAGCTATATCCGGAGATCCCGCCGCGGGTAGAGTATGAACTGACGGAGATGGGCCAGGGCTTATTGCCGCTGGTCCGGGCATTGGAGGGCTGGGCCGGGGAGAATATCGCGGAGATCCGGGAGATGCGGCAGCGGTTCGAGCGCTAAGGTGCGGCGGATGCCCATTCGAGTTTCAGAAGGGCTACCGCGTGTGCCGGCAATGAGACCGTGATATGGGGCGTTGTAAGCGCTTTTGGAGGTTCGGGTCGTTGCAAGAGGCCTGCGGCCTCGAGGGTTTGATATTGGTGTGGGGTGGGATTTTGCGGCGAACCCATTTTTTTCCAGGCCTCGTAGGAATTGCTGTGAGCCTCATCGATGCGGTACTGAGTGAGCTTTATTTTTTTCCCCGGCAGATCCGTCAGTTGAATGTCCATTGTCTTGGACGGCCCCGGCAGATCGTCATCGGTATAGTTCCAGACCAGGATATACATCGCATGAGCATCGGCGGTGACAAAGGCACTATCGACAGGGATGCGATTCCCCCGCATGAGGCCAAACATCCGGAAGACATTCAGAACGGGTTTGTCGATTCCGTTCGTCGCCAGATCGCGGAAACCGTCAAAATATCGCTGCCCTTCGAATTCAAAGGCCCAGCTCATCGCCGCGGCGAGGTTCACCTGCATGCTGTCGGCGATGGCGGCGATGCGGGCGAAGGAGGCGGCGGTATAGCTGGAATACATCGTTCCGTTCCGGTACGCGTTCTCGGGATTGGTCGTCATCCCGCAGGCGGCGCAGCCTTCGGGATCGCATTCGGTGATATAAATAGGCAGCCGGCTAAAAGCCGATGCCCTGACGATGGCAAAGCCATTGGTGACATCCGCGAGCTGCGGGGCCATATTCATGCGCACATGCCCGTCGATGAATTTCGGGCTGCCTTTTGCATGGAAGCTGATGAAGTCCAGCGGAACCTTTGCCGCGGCGCAATGACCGAGGAATTCGCGGAGCCAGCGCGAGGAGTTCCTGCCCCGGGGGCCGGTGGTGGCCGGCCCCCCGACCTGGGCTTCCGGCAGCGCCTTTTTGACGGCAAACGCCGCGTAGTCGTAAAGTTTGAAATATTCCTCTTCGGTACCCTTCCAATACGGGATATCGGGTTCATTCCACACTTCCCAGCGCCAGGTGGCCACTTCCTTCGCGCCATATCGTTGGACACAGTGACGGACCCACTCCCCGACAAGGGCCGCCCATTTCTCATAACTTTTTGGCGGGTAGGCCCAACCGGTGAAGATGGTGTCATAGGTTGTCCCGGGATGCCAGTGGTGACGGTATGGTACGGGATGTACGGAGAGCGCTTCCGGCATAAAGCCGATCTCGGCCAGGGGTTTCATCCCGCGATGGACATACGTGTCGAAAATGCTGTCGGCGATGCGCCAGTTGTAGATGGGGTTGCCGGCCGCGTCTTCGGTATAGGCGTTGGTCGAGCCCCATTTGAGGGCGGGGGTTCCGTCGCCGGTCGTCAGGAGGTTGTGACAGCGGACGTATACCGGGACGGGGCTTAGGGCAGCCAGTTCGCTGAGCAGCTTCTTTCCGTCCCGCATATACGTAAAATTGGGTTCGTCATAGCCGAAATACGCCCAGAAATGAGATTGAGGATGGGTCTGTTTGGTGTAGTCGATGGTGATGGTTTGTGCAGATGCACAAATCCCCGCTAAGACTAGCAGGGATCCATTAACCAAAACCAGCAGTGATGCCAGCTTAATTTTAAGCGAGTTCTGTGCCTTTATTCTTTTTTGTAATAACATAATAGATTGGTATTCCAAGAAGGACGATCGCCAATCCCCGTACCGTAAACCTGGGCGTATAGATCAGCTGCAGGATACACAGCGAGCCCGCCAGCAGGATATACAGCCCGGGCAGGACCGGGTAGCCGAACGCCTTATAGGGCCGGGGCAGGTCGGGTCTCGTCCTTCTCAACCTGAATATACCGAGAATAGTGAGAATATAGAAGATCAACACCACAAAGATGACGTATGCCAGCAGTTCGTTGTATTGTCCGCTAAGGCAAAGCACGGAAGCCCAGGCACACTGCGTCCACAGCGCCCGGCTGGGAACGGCATTGCGGTTCAGCGTTCCGATTTTCTTGAAGAACAGGCCGTCGAGGGCCATGGTATAATACACTCTGGCGCCGGAAAGGATGAGCCCGTTATCGCAACCGAAGGTGGATACCATCAGCAGGATCGCCATCACGATGGTGCCGCTGGCGCCGAAGATGCGGAGTGAGGCGGTGACCCCTACCCTGTCGTTCTCAGCGTTGGCGATGTCGTGCAGGGAAAGGACGTTGACGTACATCAGGTTGGTGGACACATAGATGGCCGTTACGATAAGGGTGCCCAGGAAAAGGCTGAGCCCGATATTTCGCTGTGGCCGTTTGATCTCCCCGGCGATGAAGGTCACGTTGTTCCAGGAGTCGCTGCTGAAAAGGCTGCCGACCATGCTGGCGGCGATAGCGCCGAGACCGGCCAGTCCGACATAAGGCACGATGTTATCGCCTTCGCGGTGGCCGAGAACGAACCCGGTGCTCCAGTTGACGTGAGCGATCCCCTTACTGGCGGCCAGGAGGAAGCCGAAGATGACCAGACCCGCCAGGGCGATTATCTTCGCCAGGGTGAAGACAGTCTGGATCAGCTTGCCTTCCTTCACGCCCAGGGTATTGATCTTCGTCAGTCCCACGATCAGGAGAATGGCTAAGATCTGAGCCGCGCTGATGCGGATGAACCCCAGATCTATCAGGATATGCTGTTCCCCAAGCGATGGAAAGATAAAGGCGGTGAATTTTGCAAAGGCCACGGCGACGGCGGCGATAGAGCCGGCCTGGATGACGGCGAAGAAGGCCCAGCCAAAGAGGAAGCCCACGAGCGGGTTAAAGGCCTCTTTCAGATAGACGTACTGGCCGCCGGCTTTTGGGAACATCCCGCTCAGCTCGCCATAGCTAAGGGCGGCGATGAGGGTCAGTAAACCGGTGAGCGCCCAGATGAGGATAAGCCAGCCGGCGGAGCCTACGTTTCGGGTGATGTCGGCGCTGACGATAAAAATGCCGCTGCCGATCATCGAGCCCACCACGATCATCGTTGCGTCGAGCAAGCCCAGGGATTGTTTGAAGGATGCGTCGCCAGTCATCAGGCAAAGGTGTTTTCGGGACGGATGGAGAGATAGTCGGGGAGCGCCGGGCGGGTGGCCACGGCTTCGCCGATGACTTTGAGGATCCTTTCCCTTTCTTTTCCCTCCAGCGGCAGCCTCGGCGCACGCACGTATTCGCTTCCGATGCCGGTCTGTACTTCGGCCAGCTTGATGTATTGCACCAGCTTGCTATGGATATCCAATTCGAGGACGGGCAGGAACCAGCGGTAGATCGCCAGGGCTTCTTCCGTGCGGCCCGCTTTTACGAGGCGGTATACGGCAACGGTCTCGGCGGGGAAGGCGCATACCAGGCCGGCGACCCAGCCGTCGGCGCCCATCAGCATCTCTTCCATCGCAAGCGTATCGACACCGCAGAGGATCTTGAAGCGATCGCCAAAACGGTTGAGCATCCGGGTGACATTGGACACGTCCCGGGTGGATTCCTTTACCGCCTGGATATTCGCGCATTCGGCGAGCTCGTCGAACATTCCCAGGGTGACCTCGGTCTTATAGTCGACGGGGTTGTTATAGATCATGATCGGAAGGTCGGTGGATGAAGCGACGGTCTTGAACCAGGTGACGGTTTCCCGATGGTCGGCCGAATAACGCATCGGCGGCAGGATCATCAGGCCCTGTGCACCCCACTGCTTTGCATAGGCCGCCTGTTGCAGCGCGTCGCGGGTGGAACCTTCGGCGATGTTGAGGATCACGGGTACTTTACCGGCCACGGATTCGACGGCGAATTTTACGAGCCGTTCTTTTTCTTCTGTGGTGAGGACGCTGGCTTCTCCCAGGCTGCCGCCGAGGATGATCCCGTCAACGCCCGAGGCCAACTGGAATTGGAGGTTCTTGTCGAAGAGTTTCAGGTCCAGTTCGTCTTTTGCTGTGAATTTCGTTGTTAGCGCGGGCATGACGCCTTTCCAAACTATAGGCATAAGATGTTGATGTTTTTTCAAATGTATTTATTACACGTCTGGTTTATATGGTGATTTTTAATCAATCCTATACAGATATTAACCGTTTGTTCTTTCCAGGGGTTGCCTTGGGTTTACAATTCGCCATTATTCCGCGCAGGCGGCTCGACGCCCAACAGGTGTCTCACGAAGAAGTCCCGGCGCTGGACCCGGCCATAGGGACCGCCGTCGGTATGGTCAAATCCGGGTAGAGGCAGGAATTCAAAGGTCTTACCCGCTTTTATCAGCGCATCGGCAACCCGGTACGTAGATTCGGGAGGTACATTGTTGTCGGCCTCGCCCACAAACAACATCAAGGCTCCCCGCAACCGCCAGGCGTTGGTGACATTGGATTGCTCGTCGTAGTGCTTTCCAACGGGATAGCCCATCCATTGTTCGTTCCACCATTGCTTGTCGATGCGGTTATCATGGCAGCCGCAGGACGAGACGGCCGCCTTGTAGAAGTCGCCATGAAAGAGGAGACCGCCAAGGGAGTTCTGGCCTCCGGCGGATGTCCCGTAGAGACCGACCCGCGAAGTGTCTGCATAGGGATATTTCTCCGCCATGGCCTTGATCCAGAGGATGCGGTCGGGGAACCCGGCGTCGGCCAGGTTCTTCCAGCAGACGTCATGGAAGGCCTTCGACCGATTGGCCGTGCCCATGCCGTCGATCTGCACCACGATGAACCCGAGTTGGGCAATGCTTTGCATCTCGCCGTAGCGGCCGGTGAAATCCTTTGGTACAAAAGCGTCCTGCGGACCGGCATAGATATTCTCGATGACCGGGTAGCGTTTTGCCGGATCGAAGCTGGCAGGACGGACGATGATGCCCCAGATATCGGTGACCCCGTCACGGCCTTTTGCGTGGAAGGGTTCGGGAAATTGAAACCCGGCGGCCAGATAGGCCGATGCATCGGCCTTCTCGAGGTCGAGGATCTTCTTCCCATCGGAACTCCGGTGGAGCTCGATGGTGGTGGGAACGTTGATCTCCGACCAGGCATCCAGGTAGAACTTTCTGTCCGGCGACCAGGTCAGGATATGATTGGCCTTTATGGGGGTGAGGTTGACGAGATGCCGGCCGTCGAAGCCGATACGGTAATAATGTATATAATACGGGTCTTCGCCGGGGTTCATCCCGCTGGCGGAGAACCAGATCTCCCTGCGCTTCGCGTCGACGCTGTCGATCGTCCGGACGATCCATGGCCCTTTTGTCACCTCCTGTTTCTGTGCGCCGGTGGTGGCGTCCAACAGGTAGAGGTGTTGCCAGCCGTCCTTCTCCGAAGTCATCAGCATTTCATTCGTTTCGGGCAGATAGTAAGTGAAGAGCCGGGATTCATAAATAAAGGTGTTTGTCTTTTCGTCATAGACGGTCCGGGTCCCGGCGGTGTTGGCGTCCACTTCGATGATCCGAAAGCGTTGGTGCCCGCGCTCGACCCGCTCGAAGGTAAAATAGCGGTTATCGCTATGGCGCCAGTGCAGTTCGGGCGCACCGAAGAAATCGAGGATGGGGGTGTTGACCTTCGTTGTCTTGTGTCCTTCCGGCCGGAAGAGGAACATCTCATAGGTGGTGAAGGGGTCGCCGGGTTGTTTATAGGGGCGTTGACGGAGCTGGCCTCGCGTGGTGCCTTTTACCGACGAGAGGACATAGAAGACGGCCGAGTCATGGACGGGATTGACATGATAGCCGACGACGTATTTGCTGTCGGGCGACCAGGCCAGGTGGCCATAGGGTTTTGCGGTATCGCCGTTGGTGGTATAGGCCACGCCGTCCTGCCGCGTGCCGCCGGCGGGGCGGATGAAGACATTGCCATCGTGGATATATGCGACTAACTGTTTGTCCGGGGATACGGAGTCGGTCGAGAAAGAGGCCCAGCGCCGGCCGGTAAACGGCCGGAAGCGGGTGAAGCGCGTAGCCGTGTCTGTGGGTTGGGCATCCAGCTTCTTGCGGGTGCCGTGGATCATGTCGACGGAGATGTACTCTTTGACGCTATCTTTCAGGATATTCTGGTACCAGAAGCTGGTATTGTCTGCCGACCAGTGCGGCCGGATGCTGGTCTTGAATATCGACCGGGTCGCAACGGAGTCAAGAATATGCGCTTTCCTGTACCGATCCATGATCTCGGATCGGGTTGGCTCATAGGGCGCCGAAGGCGCCTTGGAGAAGCTAGCCGGCGCATACGGTTGCGCATGGGCGGTAAGCAGGGCAAAAAGAAGCCCTGCCTGCAGGAGCAGGATTTTTCGAAGCATATCGTATGGTTTGTTTTGTTTTTAGCTAAAGCGCTCTACTGCAAATGGGGACAGATCAATACTGGTGGGTTGTTCATCGATCAGCTCGCTTACTAATTTTCCGGTACCGGCGCCCAGGCTGAGGCCCAGCATCGAGTGGCCTGTCGCTATGACTACGTTGTTATATCTTTTTATCCGGCCGATATACGGCAGGCCGTCGGCGCTACAGGGGCGATAGCCGTACCATATCTTCTCCCGCGGCGGCATGGGTACGTCGAAGTCGGGGAAGAAGCGCTTCACCGCATTGAGGATTCCCTGTACCCGGGTATAGCGGGGAGGGGTATTCGTACTGGTGATCTCCATGGTGCCGCCAAAACGGATCTTGTTGCCATCCATCGGCGTGATGGCGGCGCGGCCTTCCACCAGGATGGCCGGGTAGTTGACGCTCCACGGAGAGTCTTCGAGGGTAACCGAATAGCCGCGGCCCGGAACAAGCGGCACATGGGTATCGAGCAGCGAAGCGATCTCGCGGCTCCAGGAACCCGTGGCGATGACGACGGCATCGGCTTCGAAGCTGTGAAGGGGGGTGATGAGCCGTTTGACCCCGCCGTTCCCCGTTTCGAAGCGCCGGACCTCTTCATGTGGAAGGAGTTCGACGCCGGCCGTTTGCAACAACCCGATCAGGCCCTTCATCAGTTTATCGGGGTACAGGTGGGCGTCACATTTGAAAAAAATCGCTCCCAGGCCATTGACCCGTGTATGCGGCTCTTTTGCCTGCAGCTCTTTGGCGTCGAGAAGATCGACATCCAGACCCAACTCGTGGGCCTTCTCGACGGTATGGTGCGCATGCCCGGCCGCGGCTTCCGTCTGGAAGATCTCGAGCAGGCCTTTATGCTGGTACGCGAATTCGAAATGAGGCGTCGGCAGCCAGGTATTCTCGTATTCGTATTGGCTGAGAACGGCGATGTCCTTCAAAGGGGCGGCGGAGCGCTCGACATGCCCGGGGGTTGCGCTCTTCATGAATTTCATCCCCCAGTCTATCAGCGAACGGCTCAGCCGGGGCTGCACATAGAAAGGGCTTTGAGAATTGAGCATCCATTTCAATCCCTGGCGTACGATGCCGGGAGTGGCAAGGGGGATAAAATGACTGGGACAAACGTAGCCGCAGTTGCCATAGGAGCAGTTGTCCATAAAATCCGACTTATCCAGAACAGTAACCTGATGACCAGCCTTTTGTAAATAGTAAGCAGAACTTAACCCGATGATACCGCCGCCAACGACGACTACATTTTTTCTCATTCGACAAATTTAAGACGAAAAGGTTATGGCCGATTTTGCCGTTCTAAGCCGATTTTGACCATATTTTAACCATTTTTTACCTTATATTGATAAGATCGCGATAAAATCTAAGAATGTGGTACATTCAGATATGAAAGTACTGCAATTTACCATCCCTGTGCCGCACGACAAGACGGTCATCGTTCAGAAGGATGAGCTTCCGCACTTTTACCCGCACCTGCACCGTCACCAGGAGATCCAACTGACCTGGATCCAGCAGGGAGAGGGTACCCTCGTCGCAGAGAACAATATGTATGCTTTCCGTCCGGGAGACATCTATTGGCTGGGGGTCAACCTGCCGCATGTATTCAAAAGCGATCCCTCCTATTTCGCGCCCTCGAGCCAGAAGAAAGTTCATACCCTCAATATCTTCTTTAACGTCAAAGGACAGCTGGACCACTTTTTCGACCTACCCGAGATCAAAAACCTCAAGGCCTTTTTGCTCAATCGCCAGACCGGTTTCAAAGTCCCACCGGCCCGACAGGCCGAGGTGTCGGCGAAGATGCTCGAGATCCAGAACAGTACCGGCGTCGACCAGCTGATCCATTTCATCGAGCTGCTGAAACAGCTGAGCACATTCCCCGAACTGGAACCCCTCTCCTCCTGTTCCCAACCCGCGGCCTACAGCGAGCATGAAGGCATCCGCATCGGGGCGATCTACAACTATATCATGCAGATGTATGATAAGCCGATCACGCTCGAGGACGTCGCCAAACAGGCCCATATGACGCCTCAGGCCTTCTGCCGGTACTTCAAGAAGCACACCCTGCACACTTTTGTGTCGTTCCTCAACGAAGTGCGGATCAACGAAGCCTGCAAGAAGCTCACCGACGGCAACTACGACTCTATCGCAACCGTTGCTTACAACTGCGGGTTCAACAGCATCACCAATTTCAACCGTGTATTCAAAAGCGTGACCCGGAAGTCGCCGAGTGAATACGTCGACAGCTATTTCAAGTCGGTTGCCGTCGCCGAATAGTATCAACGACCGCCGCCGGGACAGTGTGCACGCAGATAGTCGGTAAATAAGTGCGACAAATGCATGCTCGTCCCTTCGCCTTCATTGATGGCATGGGTCCGGTTTGGATAGACCATGATCTGGAAGGGCCGATCGTATTTGACCAGCTCGTTGATCAGTTCCTCGGTGCCCTTATAGTGAACATTATCGTCGCCGGTGCCATGGACGATCAACAGGTTGCCACGCAGGTGCTTCGCATAGTAAAGAGGCGACCCTTTTACGAAGTCCTCCCGGTTCTCCTGGGGCAGGCCCATATATCGTTCCTGGTAGATGTTGTCGTAAAGCAGCTCATCGGCCACGGGCGCGATGGAAATTCCCGTTTTATAGAGTTCAGGGTGCTGGAACATCAGGTTCAACGTAGCCGAACCGCCACCGCTCCATCCCCAGACGGCGATGCGGCTGGAATCGACAAAGGGCCACTGGATGATCTTCCTGACTGCCATGGCCTGGTCGCGGATATTGATGATCCCGATCTGCCGGTAGATGCATTTGCGCCAGGCCGCGCCCTTGGGCGCAGGGGTACCACGCCCGTCGAGGCTCATCTGGATATACCCGTCCGCGGCAATGTCGCCGGCATAAAGCCGGGTGCCCTGCCCGCCGGCAACATCCTTCACCGTCGTAGAGGCCGGCTCGGTATAAACATTGAACACCACCGGGTATTTCTTCGTGCTGTCGAAGTCCTTTGGCAATATCATCCAGCCATCCATGGTCACGCCATCCTCCGTCGTCAATTGGAACATCCTGACCGGGTACTGCGGCCGGCCGTTGCCGCGCCGGGCGGCCTGTTCGTTGGTCTTTATAACCGCATGTTTGGGCAGGCTTACCCATTCGGACACCGATTCATACAAATGGTTGGAGAAATTATGGATAGCAAAAGATGCGTTCGGCGAAATAGTGTAGTTGTGTGTCCCCTTTTGCGCGGCAGGTGAAACGAGCTCCATATTACCCTTGCCGTCGAGGCGGACGCGATACAGGTATTGCTGGGTGGCGTTATCAGGCGAGGCCATGAAGTACGCATAGCCGCCTTTTTCATCGATGGCTTTCAGGGAGATGAGGTCATAGTTGCCCTTTGTCAGCAGGGTTTCCTTCTTCCCATCGCGGCTGATTCGGAACAGATGGCGCCAGCCGTCCTTTTCGGAGACCCAAAGAAATTCTTTGCCCCCGCTCATCCATTCCCAGCCGGTGGGGTCGTCGCTGTAGCGGCTTTTGACGTCGATCCACGCTTTGTCGGATTCCTCGTACACCTGCGTCGCGGCGCCCGTTGAGGCGTTGCAAAGGAAGACCCTGGCAACCTGTTGCTTTCGGTCCAATTGCTCGAGCACTATCTCGGTGCTGTTATCCGCCCATTCCATCCTCGGGATATAATGTTGCTTGCTGTCACCGGGAACATCCATCCAGGTAGTTTTTGCCGTGGCAATATCCACCACGCCGATTCGACACGGCGAAGGGTCCTCACCCGCGACGGGATATTCCACGGGAACGGTAAAGGGGTAAAGCGAATCGGTATTGTTGATCATCAGGAAGTTCTTGACCTTGGTAGCGTCGAGCTGCCAGAAGGCGATGCTTTTGCTGTCGGGACTCCAGCGAAAGCCGTCGCGGCAGCTGAACTCTTCCTCGTAGGCCCAGTCGAAAGTCCCGTTGATCAGCCGGAAGCTGCCATCGGTGGTCAGCGGTCGGATGGACCCGGTGGCCAGGTCCTCGACAAAGACATTGTGCTCGCTGACGTAGGCGGCTTTTGTCCCGTCGGGGGATATCTTCGCGAACATGAGCGAGGAAGCGGGCCGGCCTGCCCCCAGCTGTTTGAGGTGATGAGTGGCTTCGTCGAGAACCCAGTAGTCGCCGCGGGTGTTGAGCCGCCAAACCTTCTTCGTGTTGTTGAAGAAAAGGAGCTTTTTCCCATCTTCGCTGAAGGTGAAGCTCTGGACCCGGTCGGGCATGTCCTTCCCTTCGGCGACAACCGTTCGTTCAAACGCCGGGAGGGTGTATTTGACGAGCGTGTTTGCTTCGAGGACATAGTAGGAGTTCCCTTCCTTGTCCCATTTGACGCCGCCACCGCCACGTTGGGCGGTGAGGGCATTGGCAAGCAGGCAGGAAATGATAAATAGGACCAGTGATCTCATATCGTTGTTTGTTTAAAATTGAGCCAAAAAAAGTTTTTTAAAGGTAATTTTTTGCCTCAGTATGGCTAATGTCTTTCTAAGCTGGCTCCGCCAGCTTAACGCCAATGTAATACATTTTCTTTATTCCGTCTTCGGTGAACAGGTCGCCTTCGGCGCCCTTCAGATCGGTGGTTTTCCAGTCCTGTGTAGGCAGGATGCGGAGGCGCGTCCGGCCGTTGTGCAGGACAAGCGGCAGGTTGAACCCGTTGACACAATTGGTGTAACGATAGGTTACCTGCTTATGGTCGGCGCTGATCTTGTATTCGAAGTCGGGGATCTGCGTCGTCCGCAGGTATTGATCGAAGACTTTTGAGAAATCGAATCCGGCATGTTCGGAGACGTAGCGCTCCACCTGCGCGCTCGTGACGGTCTGGTGATAGAACGTCTTTTGCAACCCGCGGATGACCTGCCGCCACTGTTCGTCGTTGTCGATGCTATGGCGCATGGCCTGCAGCATGTTGCCACCTTTGGGATACATGTCCCCACTCCCCTGCTCGTTGACACCATAGCGGGGGATGATGGGCCGGTCGTTGCGGATGCCGTTGCGGGTAGCGACATTGTATTCATTGCCGGCATCCACACCCCACATATAATCGGCGAAAAGCGTCTCGCTGTAATTGGTAAAACCTTCGTGCACCCACATATCGGCGAGGTCTTTTGTCGTCAGGTTGTTGCCGAACCATTCGTGGCCGCTCTCATGGATGATGATGAAATCGTACATCATGCCGTATTTCGATCCGCGACCCCGGTAGCCGAAGGCATAATGGTTACCATAGGCAACGGCGCTCTGGTGTTCCATCCCCGTGTGCTCGACATCGACGAGCTTGTAGCTGTCCTCGTAGAAGGGATAGGGTCCCATCCAGTGTTCGAAGGCATGCAGCATATTGTGCACCTGGGTCGGCATATAATCCTTTGCCCGCGGCAAATTATAGTCGAGAACCCAGTAGTCGAGATCCAGATGTCCTTTCTCTCCATTGAAGTCCTCGTGGAAGGTGACGTATTTGCCGATATAAGGGATCAGGCAGTAGTTGCTGATAGGGTTGACGACGGCCCACTTATAGGTTGTCGTTCCATCGCCGTTCGCTTTCCTGAACTGGAGACGCCCATTGGAGACGCCGATAAGGCTGTCGGGAACGATCATCGTCATCGACGCGCCCTTGTCGGGTTCGTCGCCCTGGTAGTCTTTACAGGGGTACCAGACGGAGGCGCCAAGACCCTGGCAGGTGACCGTCATCCAGGGACGGCCAAGGGAATCCTTTGTCCAGGTCCAGCCGCCGTTCCACGGCGGACGCTTGGCTTCGACGGGGGTGCCGGAGAAACAGATCTTTATCGTTTGAGTCGATCCCACAGCCTGCTTCGGCGTCCGGACATGATAGGCATTACCCTCCCGGGAAAAGGACAGGGTCTCTTTCCCGTTGGCAACAATGCTGTCGATACGCAACGGCTCCATCAAATCGATCTGCATCGCCGGTTGGTTGGACCCGATGACCTTATAGGTTATCAGATCGCTGCCGGTCGTGGACTTTGTAGTATAATCCGGCTTGATGGTAATATCGTAGCGTTGGATATCCCACCAGCTGCGTTCGGCGTCGTTGGACCCGCGAAGCGTGTCTGCATGGGTGAATACTTTGTGCTCGTATTCCTCTCTTGCATGGGCAATGGCGCGTTCGCGCCGGGCGCGGATGCTGTCGGGGTTGGTATTGGGTTGCGGACCCGTCTGGGCCGCCGCCGCAAGCGGCAGCAACAGGCTGCAGAGGAGGAGAGGGTGGTGAAAGCTCATATTACAATTTATGGGATCCAGAACAATTTCGTATTGACATCGTCCGAGGTACCGCCGCTCATGGCCTGTACGGCAGCCGACCAGTTCTTCGAATTGGCCGACTGTTCGGTCGTCGGATAGTAAAAGCGTTTGGGCAGGCTGGTGATGGCGCCAATGGGCGGGCTGATGCCGTCGATATTGGGTTGTTTGAGCCGGCGGATGATCGTCCAGGCGTCCCAGCCGCGGTCGGCCATGGCGATCCATTCCTGCCAGGCGATCTTTTGTTTGAAGTCGCCCGTGGCGGTGCTGTAAGCAACAGTGGGTTGGGCAAGATAGGTCTGCGCCTGCGCGGTAGTGCCACCCCAGTAGGTGATCGAGGCCGTGACGCCATTGTTATAGTGTTGTTCGGCGGTGCCGGTAACGGGAAAGCCGCGCTCTACGGCTTCGGCCAACAGGAACTCGGTCTCGGCATAGTCCAGCAGATCCGTGGGCCAGGTAGCAGCGGTCCAGGCGGAGGAGAAAGTAGACAGACCACTTGGCGAGTTACCGCCGCCGGGCACCCCACCCTTATAGGTTCCGTCCGTAGCCTTTGTGAAATAGAGACCCAGGCGGGGATCGTTCCAGTTCTGGAGCGTGTTCAGCATCAGGTTCGCAGGCACGAAATCGGTCCGGCCGCTGTTGATGACCGCTTGCCAGACGGGGTTGGTATTCCCCGTGGGACTGGTTTGATAGGCAAAGCGGGCATTATCCGAATTGGCCGTGAATACCCCGGCGGCGATGGCATCCTGGACATTTTTGGAGGCGGTCGTCGCGTCGACATCGGCAAGGACCATGGCCATCTTCAATTTGAGGGTGGCGGCGAATTTTTTCCAGGCAGCGGTATTGCCTTTGTAGACCTGGTCGGCATTGCCAAGGGAGGCGGCGCTGGTGTTCAGTCCGGCGATACAGGTATCGAGACGATGGAGGAGATCGAGGTAGACGGTCTTTGCATCGTCGTATTTCGGAAAGGGAACGGTCCGGTTCTCCGCCTGGCTATAGGGGATATTCCCGTAGGTGGACACCAGCAGATTATAGGCATAGACCTGCAGGATATCGGTTACGATCAGATCGTTGCGAAGAACCGCGGGATCGGTGACCGTAGTCGCGTAAAGGCCCTTCGCGTTGGTGAGGTTCGCCAGTACGCTGGTATACAACTGCGTCCACCAGTTATTGGGGGAGTTGTATGCCGAAAGCACATAACGCGCTTCGGTGGTATAGTTGGAGCCGGTCCAACTTTGTGCGAATTGCCGGAACACGTTGAAGGAACCGGAGGGTTGTTCGTAATAGTCCGACAGGTTTTTTTCGCCGGCCAGGAAAAGGCTGGTGGCCGGCACGCTGCTGGCATGTTTCCCGTCGGTGTTATAGGCGCTGAGATCCTTTTTGCAGGCCGCGAGACCCAGTAGGACCGGCAGTGATATATAGATGAGTTTTTTCATTGCTTTACGATTTACTATTTTTAAAATCTTACCCGGATATTGGCTCCAAAATTTCTGAACACCGGGTAGGAACCCGATTGGAAGCCCTGGGAGCCATTCACGCCGGCGGCGGCGCTGCCGGTAGCCACACCCTGTTCCGGATCGGCGTAGGGCAGGTTCTTATGGATGATCCAAAGGTTCTTTCCGGTGAGCGAGAATTCCAGTCCCTTGATAGCCCCCATCTTTGCGATCGTCTTTGCCGGCAGTGAGTAAGTGATGGTCACTTCGCGCAGCTTGATATAGCTGGCATCGTATACATAAGTGCGGGCCGCTTCGCTGAAATCCGAGCTCCACGGGAATAAGCCGGCATTGAAATCGGAGGCGTCCACCAGGCGGGTATTGGGTTTGCCATCCGCTGTCACGCCTTTGAACAGGTATCCACCCCCTTGTGAAAGGGGAGCGCGTACCCCGACGCCGTTGGAGTTGTAGCCACCGGTGTGCGGAGTGAGGCCCGCCGAAGCGCCGTAGTCGAGGTCAAGCGAGTAGACATCCCCGCCCTGGCGGACATCGACCAGGAAGTAAAGCGAGATATTCTTATACGTCAACGTATTGCCGATACCACCCAGCCAGGTGGGATTGATATTGCCGATATCGGAGAGCTTATTGGTCGACTTGACGGGATAGCCGGCCGAATCGATCAGCACCTGGCCGTTCTTATATTGATAGTCGGAACCCCGGATGATGCCGACCGATTTGCCCACTTCGGCTACGGTCTGGATGCTATTCTGATAGCTGGAGATGATAAAGGAGGGTTGGCCGGCATACAGCGAAATAGCCTTGTTCTTGTTATGCGACCAGTTGATGTTCATCGTCCAGCTGAAGTTGCGGGTCTTTACGGGTACCAGGTTCAGCGTAACCTCCTGGCCGGTGTTCTGGACGGTTCCGCCGTTGACATAGAACGTGGAATATCCACTGCTGCTGGAAACCGTGATCGGCAGTATCTGGTTCTGCTGTTTGGAATTGTAATAGACGACGGTCAGACCCACGCGGCTTTGCAGGAAGGACAACTCGGCGCCTGCTTCGTAGGTATGATTTTGCTCAGGAAGCAAATTGGGATTATTATTGACAGTAGGTGAAGTGAAGATGGTCTGGCCATTGAACGGCGTTCCGGAAGTATAGGTGTTCTTGGTCGCGAATACCGGTGCATCGCCGCCAACTGCTGCGTAGTTGACCCAAACCTTACCATAATTGAGCACTTCCTGTGCCTGCGGGATCAGCTTGGAGAAGACCCAGTTCGCCGATACAGAAGGATAGTAGAAAGAGCTGTTCTTAGCCGGCAGGGTGGAGGACTTATCGCGGCGGATGGTACCGTCCAGTGTGATCATATCCTTATAGGACAGGGTCGCGCCGGCAAAAACACCGTCCACCTCCTTTACCGAATAGCTTTCCGTCGGGGCGGTGATACTATTGACGGAGTTGGCCAGGGCGAAGAACCCGGGGACCACCAGGCCACCATTGGTAGCGGCGGAGATGCTCTGGTTCACGTCCTGCCGGATATTACCTCCCAACAGGGCCTTCAGGTTGAAATTCTCGTTGAGGTCCTTATTGAAATTGATCAACAGGTCGTAATTGGTCTCGGTGAAGCTGCCATTGTAACGGCCATAGGCAGGAGTACCGTAACTGCCGACATCATAGCGGGTCTCCTGCATTTGGTTCCAGTTGTCTACCGAAACACGGCCGAGGATATTGAGGTACGAAGTTGGTTTGTAGTTCGCGAAGACATTGCCGGTGTATCGGGTGCGGGAGTCCGATTCAAAGTTCTTATAGCGGACCCAATACGGGTTGTCGTGGAATTTGGGTTTGAGCACGCTGCCCGGAGCATTCTGCAGGTAGCTGTTGGTCTGCCAGTTCCAGGTGGCGTTGGTATTGGTCCGGAAGAAGTCCGCCTTCTGCGCGTGAAGATCGATATTGGTCTGCCACCATTGGCGGAAGTCGGTAAAAGGGTTGATCTGCGTCCCATTGCCGCCGCCATAACCGTAGCCATACCGCCCGATGGCCGCTTCATCGGTGTAGTTGATCTGGCCGCCAACCGTCAGTTGCTCGTTGAGATTGTAGGTTCCGGCCAGGCTCATCAAGCTCTTTCTATTATTGCTGTTAGGAATATAGCCCTTATCATTGGTGCGGGTATAGCCGACCCGGAAGGTGCCTTTGTCATCTCCGCCATCGGCCGCCACACTGACGATATTCGTTATCGGCGTGACCAGGTAATCGGAGGGTTGATTGTGTTGGGCCGGCACCCAGGGGGTGGCCTTTCCATAGTTCGGGTTGCCGGGAGAGAAGGCGTCCCAATTATAGACCATGAGGTTCTTATCATAGGCCGGTCCCGTCGCCTGGTCGGCATCGGTCTGTACGATCTGTACCGGTTGATTCGGGCTGAAAGCCGTTTTCTGCCAGTAGAAGAAGGGGTTGGGATTTCCCGCATCCGCATCACCCTGGCTGCCGATGCCCGGGCCGTATTGCTGCTGGTAAACAGGCATCGTGCTATGGTCGGGCGTGCCGGCGGTGACCCCGGCGTTGAGGGTAACACCGATGCCTTTGCGTTTCGATCCTTTTTTGGTGGTAATAAGAATAACGCCGTTGCTGCCACGGGACCCATAGAGTGCGGAGGCGGCGGCGCCTTTCAGGACACTCATCGATTCGATGTCTTCCGGGTTGATGTCGGAGATCGCGTTCCCGAGATCATAGCTGCTCCGGGCCTGGTTAGTATTATCATAAGGAACGCCGTCGACGACGAACAACGCCTGGTTGTTCTGCGTGAGGGATTTGACGCCGCGAAGGATGACATTGTTGGAACCGCCCATCGTGTTGCTGGAGGTGACCTGCATGCCGGCTACTTTGCCGGACAGATTGTCTACAAAGTTCGAACTGGGTGTTTTTGTGATCTCGCTGCCCGTCAGCTGCTGCGTGGAATACGGCAGGGAGTTGTGCGACCGCCGGATGCCGAGCGCGGTGACGACCACTTCATTTAAGGTGGTGTTTGTCCGGGCAAGCGTGATGCTGAAGTTCTCCTTGTTGCCGACCTTGATCTCCTGCGGCTGGAAGCCGATATTGGAGATGATCAGTTCGTCGGAGGGTTGAGCTGAGATGCGGAAGGTGCCGTCTTCACCGGTTGTAACGCCGCCGCGGGAAGATTTGATCCGAACAGAGACGTTGGGGATGGGAGCTCCAACGGAGTCGACGACCTTTCCGGTGACGGTCCGTTTTTGAGCGTGAGCGGTAAGACATAGCAAGGAGGCTATGAATCCGCATAACACGACGGTTAGCAGTTTTCTCATTGCGACAGTATATTTGGTAATAAACCAAATATAGAAAGCGCCGCATCGCGGCGCTTCTTAGTTTTTGATCTCTTATGGTCGGAATTTACCTGATCTCGAATTCCTGTTTTAACCGGATGTCCGTGCTGCTGCTACCCAGCATCACCTGGAATTTTCCGGGCTCGACGCGCCAGACATGATCTTTGTCGATCAGGGAAAGATCGTCCGGACGAAGGGTGAACTGCAAGGTCTTTTTTTCGCCGGGTTTCAGCGTGACACGCTGGAAGCCGCGGAGCTGTTGTTCATAGACGGTGACGCTGCTGACCTCGTCGTTGATGTACAGCTGGGCGACCTCGTCGCCGGTACGGTTACCCGTGTTGGTTATGTCTACTGTGACGGTGATATCGCCCTGTGGGTTTTGGGTGAGCGGCGTAACAGTGAGATGGCTATAGGCAAATTGGGTATAGCTGAGGCCGTGGCCGAAGGCATAGATGGGACCGAAGACGCTGGTCTTATTCTCTCTTTTATCACCTTTTGGTTGCGACCCGGGCTTATAAGGAAAATTCCACTCGATCTCGCCGGTGGTCTTTGGAAAGGTGATGGTCAGCTTTCCGCCGGGATTGTAGTCACCAAAGAGCGTTTCGGCAACGGCCTGGCCGCCGAAGGAGTTGGGAAACCAGGCTTCCAGGATGGAAGGGATATAGCGGTCGGCCCAGTTGATGGTGAGGGGCTGGCCGTTGACGAGAACAAGAACGACGGGCCGGCCGGTAGCATAAAGAGCCTCGAGCAATTGTTCCTGCCGGCCGGGAAGATCTAGCCCGGTTCGGGACATCCCCTCTCCCACCCTCTTTTCATCTTCGCCCAGGACGGCGATGATGACATCGGCGTTGCGGCCTTTCGTGACGGCCTCATCGATGGCCGATCGTTCGGTAGCCGTGAGTGGCGTGGGGATGATCTCGCTTTCGGGCCACGCGCTGTCGACGATATCGCAGCCCCTGGCATAGTCGATGGAGGTGGAGTTGCCCAGATAGCTGCGCAGGCCTGCCTCGACGGAGACCGGAGACAGATGGGAAGGGCCATAGCGGCTGATCGCGTAGGAGGTCTCTCTCCCGAGGGGGCCGGTGACCAGGATATGCCGGATCTTTTGTTTGTCGAGGGGCAGCAGGTTGCCGTCGTTTTTCAGCAGGACGAGGGATTCGCGGGCCATTTTGAGCATGAATTCCTTCGTCCGGCCCGGGGCGAGCACTTCATCGGCCTTTTTGGGGTCCTTTACATAGGGCTGGTCGAAGAGGCCGAGCCGGAATTTCACGCGAAGGACGTCGGCCACGCGTTTGTCGAGGGTGTGGATGGACAACTCCCCGTTGCGGACCAGTTCCCGCAGCGGCTCGATAAAGGTCCCGGGTGGGGTAAAGTTGGTGCGTACATTGAGACCGGCTTCCATCACCTGCCGCACGGCGTCCTTATAGGTGGCCGCGACATGGTGCTTGGTAAAGAGGTATTCGACGGCGTCGCTGTCGGAGACGACATAACCGTCGAAACCGAATTTTTCGCGGAGAAGCTCGGTAAGGAAGTAATAGCTACCGGTGATGGGCACACCGTCCCAGTCATTGTAGCTGCTCATTACCCCCATTGGATGGGCTTCCTGGATCACGCGGCGAAAAGCATAAAGGTACAACTGCTGGAGTTCCCGGGGAGCCACATGAGGATCCGTGCGGACGCTGCCGTCACGCCCTCCTTTAGGGACACTATATACGGCAAAATGTTTGAGTGTGGAAGCAATCCCCTGTTCCTGGATGCCGAGGGTCATCTGTTTGCCCAGTTCGGCGACGAGGAAGGGGTCTTCACCATAGCATTCCAGCGTGCGGCCCCAGCGGGGATCGCGGGCAAGGTCGAGGATGGGGGCATAGACGTTGGTATAGCCCAGCGCCTTTGCTTCGCGGCCGACGATGACACCCGCCTCATGGACCAGGTCTTTATCCCAGGTGGAGCCGATGGCGATGGGTGCAGGCAGCGAGGTGGCGCGGTCGTGGTTCAGGCCATGGATGCCTTCGTTGGTAAAGTCGACGGGAATACCGAGGCGGGTCTGTTCGACAAACCAGCGCTGGACGGTGTTGATGGCTTCGGCATGGCGGCTGAAGGGATAGGACAGGCTTGTCTGGGCCTTGGGGTTACCGGCGACCGAATTGAGTTCCTCGTCGATGTTGGCGATGCCGTCCTTCCAGATCTCGTTGTTCCACCCGGAGGTTGGTAAAGAGTCTTTCAACACCCTGCCGTAGCCGTAAAGCGTGGCGGTCTGGCAGGTCTTTTCTTCGAGGGTCATCCGGCTCAGCAGGTCGGCGATCCGCCGGTCAACCGGCTGGGCGGGGTCTTCGAAAATGTCTTTGACGCCGTTTTTGTTGAAGTCGATCCAGCCATCATGGTAAATGGATCTAACCTGGGCGGATGCGAGGAAGGCGGCCAGGCAGCAGGTGGCCGATAAAATGAAAGTACGCATCCGCGAATATAATCCCGAAAACGCGCTTCAGGAAAAATAGCGCGTTTCCAGAATAGGGCTTATGTCTGCCCTTCGGGCGAACCGCTTCCAGCGGCTCCGGGTCCTACCACGCTTCGTTCTTTTGAAAGGCCAAAATCAGGATAATCCCGCTTATAAGTCCGGATATGGAGATGAATTTCTGACTCTCGATATTCAGGTAGCTGTATATAAAGAGGAGCTGCCCGATGATCAGGAAAAAGGAGAAGGTAATGAGGACCAGTCTGCGGAGATTGCTTTTGGACTGCCCCTTCAAAAAGCCCAGGATAGAGATGAGGGAAAAGAAGATGCCTACCAATGTTGTCATAGGAATGGATTTATTCCAATATACAGCCGCGCGGGCGCCTTTGCAATAGGAAATTTGCGCTGGCGGAAGCGGAGAATTACTCCGGGGACAGCAACTCACTGGGAGACAGGCCCAGGCCGCGGGCCAGGGATACCAGCATCGTGATCGTGGGGTCGAGTTCGCCGGCTTCGACGGCCGCGATGTCCCGGCCGCTGACGCCGGTGAGGGTGGCGAGCTGGGCCAGGGAAAGGTTTTTTTGGCGGCGCCGGGAGGCCAGGCGTTCGCCGAGCCGGCGGAGGGGATCTTGCTGTTTATCCATAATGGGAGTGTTGATGGAGGAACAGCAAGGACACAAGAACCCTTATAGGAGGTACTACCCTATTACGGCCTCTGCCCGGTGATAACCAATGGAAAAAGAGGAATCAATTAGTGACTTCCGGCTCGTATTCCAACAGCATCGCCGGCTGGGCCTCGAGGGCTACAGCCAGTTGCAGGAGGGTAGTAAAAGTAATGTTGATCATCCCCTTCTCGATCTTTGCGATCTTGCTGTTGTCGATGCTGCAGGCATACGACATTTCGCGCAGGCTGAGTCCTTTTTCTTTGCGGAGCTTTCTAAGGTTTTCGCCAAACCTTTTCAATACCTTTTTATCAGCTGGTGTTATCATTATCGTAACCTTAATGTGGGCCTAAGGTGGAAAGTTTTTTTAAAACCATTGTGGCCTAATTAGACCTCACCAAACCGATTTAATAATTCGTTCATCCACGAACTCTTCGAATCAGCGATACCGAAATATAATGATAATTATTGGCAGCGACAGAAGGATGCCGAAAGGAACAGCGATCGGTCATTCGTACCAATCGTAAATATGATTGCCGATGACGTCTACCATGATCGCGCATTTTGGGGAATCCGTTTCCCAGTCCGTCCCTTTTCTCCGGACAAGACCGTAGTAGACATTGTTCAGGAATACCTGGAAGGAGGTGGGGATGCGGTGCTGAACACCGGTTTGCAAGGGTTGGATGAGGCCGCTGTATCTCTTGCCGTCGTAATCAAAGTTGATAGGGAATTTATTGAACATAAAATAGGTTTTTTCTACAATTCCTATTGAAGAAATCGTGCCAGTTTACCCATTCGATACAACCCCTGGAAGTGTGATTTTGTTCAGCGGATTTGCGGGAAGGTCATCCCCGTGATCTTCCGGTACAGATCGACGGCATACAGATCGGTCATCCCCGCGATAAAATCGACGACCGACTGGATATCATTGTATAGCCGGTCGGGAGTGCGACTGATGGCAAACTGCCGGGAAATCAGCTGGAGCAGCTTCTCCGATTTGACATTGCCGGGATCGAGAATGGCGCCGAAGAACTCTTTCAGCATTCCACCGATCACATTGTAGCCGGCGATCTCGATCTCGACGACGGAGCGGTGGTTGTAGATATGCTGGACCGAGAAGGCGTCGATCTCTTTGACGAGCGCCAGCTCGCGGGCGGGAAGGTAATCGATCAGGGATTTTGTGGCCTTACCGGCCAACAATTCCGGCTCCTTTTCCATGAAGATGTCGCGGACCCGGAAGATCAATAAATTAATGAGTTTGGCCCGCAGGAACTGGACCTTCTGGTTGTCGTCATTGATGTCATGGAAGATCTTTTCCACCCGGTCCCGGGCGTCATAGCCTGTTTCCTCGTCGAAGAAGGAGAGGAAGAGGCGGGCGATGGTATCGATGGAAATGATGTTCAGCCGGTGGGCATCCTCGAAATCGACGATCCGGTAGCAAATGTCGTCGGCGGCTTCGACGAGGTAGACGAAAGGATGCCGGGCGAAGACGTTCTTTGCCGGATCGGGCTGGGGGATACCGAGTGCGGTGGCGATCGAGCGCCAGGTTTCGATCTCCGAGTCGAAGAAGCCGGATTTTTTTGTGTTCAACCGTTGTTTATTGAACCCGTTGAGGGAATCCGAGGGATATTTGACGATGGAGGCCAGCGTAGCATAGGTGAGGCGGAATCCACCGGGAGACGGTTCGTTGAAGTGGTGGGTCAGGGTCCGGAAGGCATTTGCGTTGCCCTCGAAGAAAAGGAAATCGCGTTGCTGGTTTTGACTCAGGGTCTCGAAACGGTCTTTGGCTTCCCCCTCCAGGCCGCGGAAGAAGTTGCGGATGGCGTCTTCCCCCGAGTGACCGAAGGGGGGATTGCCGATGTCGTGGGCGAGACAGCCGGCCGCGATGACGGAAGGCAGTTCGTATTTATAGAATTCTTTAAAGTTTTCACCATTGCCGGCATGTTTGTCGGCGATGGCGTCACCGACGGCCTTGCCGAGAGAGCGTCCCACGGAAGCCACCTCGAGGCTATGAGTGAGGCGGTTGTGGACGAAGACGGGCCCCGGCAACGGGAAGACCTGGGTCTTGTTCTGCAGCCGCCGGAAGGCGGAGGAGAAAATGATGCGATCGTAATCTCTTAAGAACGAGGTGCGGAGTTGTGCGTCGCTTTTGGGGCCTTCGCCCTGGGCAGACGGGCCGGAAGCAGACCGGGCGGAGGAACCGGTACGGAGTGGGGAGTAAAGCTGTTGCCAATTCATTTTTTATATCCTACGGTGTTGCTGAGTGTCCCGATGTGGTCGATGGTGATCTCCACTCTGTCGCCCTTTTCCAGGGTGAATTCGTTTCCCGGGACGAGGCAGGTACCGGTCATCAAAAAGCAGCCATGGGGAAAGTCCATGTCCCGGTACAGCCAGGCGGCCAGGTCGGACAATTTTCTTTTTATCTGGCTGATGGCGACCTCACCGGCATAGACGTCCTTGCCGCCGCGCCGGATGACCATGCTGATCCGGGTAGTCGTCGGAAGCGGGTGGGCAGGGACATACAGACAGGGTCCAAGGGCTGCGCTGCGTTGATATACCTTGGCCTGGGGCAGATAGAGCGGGTTCTCCCCTTCGATGCTGCGGGAGCTCATGTCGTTGCCGATGGTATAACCCTGGATGGCGCCGCTGGGGCTGATAAAGAGGGTCAGTTCGGGCTCGGGGACATTCCAGGTAGAGTCGTGCCGGATGTACACCTCTTCGTCGTGGGCCGCGACGCGATGGGGCTGGGATTTGAAGAACAGCTCCGGGCGTTCGGCCTCATATACCTTGTCATAGAAGGTGGCCCCGCCGGACTCCTTCGATTCTTCCATGCGGGCGTCCCGGCTGCGCAGGTAGGTGACCCCGGCCGCCCAAACCTCCTGGGCGCCGATCGGCGCCAGCAGCCGGCTGTTCAGCAGGGCATCGGCCTCTACAGGGGTCAGGAGGTCTGCATGACGCACCTGCTGCCGCAAATAGTCGTGAAGCTGGTCGCGTCCGATCAGCTCGTCCCAGGGTTGGGTGATCAGGTAAGATGCATTGTCGTGCTGGAGCAGGCTGCCCTTGCTGATACGGTACAGTTTCATAATGCGCCAAATTTAGCGGATTTTAATCTGTTTAACTTGTGAAATTCCTTGAATTTGTTTACCTTATGCAACCCCTTTAGACGACCCTCGCTTACCTTGCTATGAAACATACGCTTTCCATCCGCCAGCAGCTCCCACTGCTGATCTGCTTATTATTGATCGTAGTTATCACACTTTTCGGGTCCATCTCATACCTGGGCGTTCGCCGCGCGTCTATCGCGATCGGGGAACAGCGCCTGCAGTCGCTGACCCAGGAACTGTCTTCCTTATTCCAACAAAATGCTCATAGCCTGGCGGCCGCGACGCAGAAGCTGGCGCGACAGGACGATATCGTCAACTTTTTCCCCGGGGATGCGGCGGCAGGGATTGGATCCAACGGCGCGCCAAAGGCCCTGGAGAAGATGCTGGCCGATACCATGACCGTCCGGGCCGAAATGCGGGATTCACGGGGAGGCCTGCTATTGGCGGCCGGGCGCAACGTTTCCGCCGATATCGCAGGAGAATTCCCGCCAGCCAAACCCGACAGTCCATTTATCGGGCGGATCTATCTTTCCGGGGATAGCATGTTCTATCCCAGCATTGCCCGCATTTACCGCGGAGCCAGTCCGGAAGGGTACCTTGTCCGGTGGCGCCCGGTGCGGACCTCGCCAAAGGCGGTTGTCCAGCTATCCCAGCTGCTGGGCACGAAAGCCGCGCTGTATTTTGGAAATGACGACGGGACATTGTGGACCGATATGTTGAAGCCGGTGACCAATACTTCCCCGACCGTGCGAAAGCTGCGGAAGCTGTTGCACTACAGCGGCCCGAACGGGAAGGTCATCGGCTATACCACGTCGATACCGGGCAGCCGGTGGCTGATCATGGTCGAGCTGTCCGAAGACCTGATCCTGGAGGCGGCCAACCGATTTTTATACTGGATGCTCGGCATCGGGGCCGTGCTGGTGATCGGCGGAAGCCTCATCGCCTGGCTCATCAGCCGGAGCGTCACCCGCAGGCTCGACCGGCTGATACATGCTACGACGGTTATCGCGGACGGGGACTATTCCTCCCACGTCCCCGTCGACCGGACCGACGAGATCGGCAAACTCGCCGCATCCTTCAATACCATGATGACCCAGGTTCGTCATACCCAGGAACAGCTGGAGGACAAAGTACAACGCCGAACCCAGGAGCTCGAAGCCGTGAACAAAGAGCTGGAGGCCTTTTCCTATTCCGTCTCCCATGATCTTCGCGCGCCGCTTCGCGCTGTCAGCGGGTATACCATGATGCTGAAAGAGGACTATGAACATACCTTCGACAACGAGGCAAAACGCATCACCGGTAATATCCTGAGTAACGTAAAAATGATGGGCCGGCTGATCGACGACCTGATCGGGTTCTCCCGCCTGGGAAAGAGGGATGTCCGGAAAGAATTGACCGATATGAAACAACTGGCGGAGGCATGTGTCGAAGTCCTTCTGCCGGCGTGGCCCGACGTCGGCTTCAGGCTGGATATCGGCCCATTGCCCACCTGCATGGGCGATAGCGACCTGCTCAAGCAGGTCTGGATGAATCTTATCGGCAACGCCATGAAGTATTCGTCCCGGCAGGCAGAGCCGCAGATCACCATCGGCGCGACGACCGACCCCGCCGGAACGGTATATTTTATCCGCGACAACGGTGCGGGCTTCGATATGCGGTATGCGGATAAATTATTCAAGGTCTTTCAGCGGCTGCACAGCCATGAGGAATTCGAAGGGACGGGGGTGGGCCTGGCGCTGGTAAAACGAATTTTGGACAAACACCGGGGAGATATCCGGGCCGAATCCTCTCCCGGCAACGGGGCGGTCTTCTATTTCCGGATACCGGCCTGATCACATCGATCATCAATCGTATCTATATGCTGAATTATGTTGAAGTACTCCTTGTAGAAGACAATATTCATGATGCGGAAATGACCATCCGCGCACTGAAGAAGGTAAACCTCGCCAACAACCTGGTCCATGTGAAGGATGGAGAGGAAGCGCTGGAATTCATTTATGCGCGGGGAAAGTTCTCCGACCGTCATTCGGCCCATCTGCCGAAGGTCATCCTGCTGGACATTAAAATGCCGAAAATAGACGGCATCGAAGTGCTGAAGCAACTAAAAGGAAATCCCCTCAGCAAGACCATTCCCGTGGTGATCATGACCTCTTCCAAAGAGGAGCAGGATATCATCAACAGCTATGAACTGGGAGTCAACAGCTACGTGGTCAAGCCGGTGGATTTCGAAGGCTTCGCGCGGGCCGTAAGCCAGTTGGGATTGTATTGGCTGCTGACCAACCAGCCCCCGTTACCGCAAAACAAACAATAAACGCATCGCTATATGGCTTTACCGTTAAAGATACTGCACCTCGAGGACCTTCCGTCCGACGCCGAACTGGTGGATCGCGTTCTCCGGAAGGCAAAGATCGAGTTTGAGAAAAAAGTCGTGGTGGACAGGCCCGAGTTCGTACAGGCGCTCCGGGAATTTCAGCCGGATATCATCCTCTCCGACCATTCGCTGCCGGCTTTCAATTCCCTTGAAGCGCTTCGGATCACCAAAGAGGAAGGGATTACGGCGCCGCTGATCCTCGTGACGGCCACCGTGTCCGAAGAATACGCCGTCAATGTCATGCAGGAGGGCGCCAGCGACTATATTTTAAAAGATCGGCTCGAGCGCCTGCCCAATGCCGTCCGCAATGCGATGGACAGAAAGAAGATTGAGGAGGCGGGAAGACGCGCCGACGACGCATTGCGTTCATCCGAGCAGAAATACAAGTTACTGTTCGAAGCCAACCCCATGCCGATGTGGATGTTCTCGAAGTGCTCGATGCGCATCGTCGATGTCAATTCGGCTGCCATCGAACATTATGGCTATTCGCGCGAGGAGTTTCTGTCTCTTCCGGCCGAAAGTCTCTGGAATCCGGCCGCAGCAGGAGTCTATCAAAGCGGCATCTGGAAGCAGCAGACAAGGAACGGATCGGTCATCGACGTGGAGGTCATCGCCCACGAGCTGGTACATGACCAGGAACCGGTGATCCTCGTGTTGGCGATCGATATCACGGAGAAGCTGCGTGCGCAAGCGGAGCTTGCCCGGCAGGCGGAGACCCAGCGGAAGCTGATCACGCAAACCAGCATCCAGGTACAGGAGCGGGAACGCGAGGAGATCGGCAAGGAGCTGCATGACAATATCAACCAGATCCTCGCGGCCACCCGGCTGCATCTGGACCTGGCCATCCAGGAGTGCTCCGAGGAAGCGGTCACCGAAGTGCTTGTCAGAAGCTATAAGAACCTTAGCGTCGCCATGGAGGAGATCCGGCAGCTTACCCAGTCGCTGGTCGCCCCTACCCTCGGCGGGGTGAGCCTGGACAGGGCATTGGCCAGGCTGATAGGCGATTTGCCGGCCACTTCATCGCTGCGGCTAAGCCTGGACACTTCGGGTTATCGGGGCGATATCGACGATGAAGACCTGAAGCTCACCTGTTACCGGATCGCGCAAGTGCAATTGAGCAATATCATCAAACATTCCCGGGCTAAGAACGCCGCCATCGGGTTGCGGAAAACCGACAGCCTGGTGCTGACCATTACCGACGACGGTGTCGGCTTCCATCCCGGCGCAAAGACGAGCGGTATTGGATTGCGCAATATCCGAAACCGGGTTGGTTATTACAATGGCAGCGTCGATATCGATTCCGAGCCGGGCAAGGGATGCCGGCTCACCATTACTATTCCGTTCGGACGATAAGGATGCGACCCGCCCTGTCGCCTGGGAAGCGGCCGCGACCCTGCCCCGTCACCGGATAATAAGCAGCCAGCCCTTTCCCTTTTCCACCGGGATCGGCTCGCCGGGGACGAATCTCCTCGCCGGCTGAAAATTCGCTATCGCGGGGGCCTCGATGATGGCATGTCCCCGGTCGACGCCCAGTTTTTGCCAGTCGATATTCAGCATGACCGTTGTGTCTTCAGGCGCCCAGGAGGCCAGGGCAACCATTGCGGCGCCGGTCCTGGCATACACCGTGGCCGGCACGTCGATAGCGTTTGTCTTTACCGGGCAGTTCGGACTCCAATAGCCGACCATTTTTGTCCCAGCCATTCCAAAATCATCCCAGGCCTTCCAGATCGGGCGGGGATCGGCGTTGTCCGACCAGGGCATCCTGTTCGTCATGCCGTAGACCATTCCCCGCCAGGGATTGCCGCCGTGTTCGAGCATCTCCCCCATCAGGCCGAAGGGGACGCCGCTGACTTCCACGAGGAAGAAATCGGGTGGGTTCTTTTCATAGTCGAAATACTCCCCGAACCACAAACGGTTGAGATAGGGGAAATGTTCCATGTAGAGATTCGCACTGTTGTTGAACCCATCGCGCGGATTGTACTGGTTGGCGGAGTGGAGGTCGATGATGCCGGGGTGACCGTCCTTTGTCAGGACGCGTTTGATCCTTTTCATGGTGGCCCGATCGAAGGCCACGTCGTCGAGATAGATGCCGTCGATGCCCACGTTCTGAACGAGCCAGTTCATGCCTTCGACATAGTAATTGTGCCAACGGCTCATGCCACTATTGATCACCGCCGCATCTTTTATCTCGGGCACGAACCAGGCGGGGATATAGTCCTCCCGCAGATGTTCCTGCAACCACGAGAAGCCTTTGCCGGGACCCGGTGAATAGATCTCATGTCCGAGGCTCCGAAGGGCGAATGTCTCGTATGCGTGATCGGAGAGCTCGCGGACGGTATTGTATATTTTTACTTTGAGGCCCCTTTCGTGCGCCGAATCGATGTAGGCTTTGAGCCGTTTGGCTTCGATAAAGGGATAGTTGATCCACGGGTTGACAGGCGTCGCGTGATGGATATTGACCACGGTGGCGCCTGTGGCTTTTATCGTGTCGAGGTTGGCGTACTTGTGGTAAAACCGCGTCGCCCACTGGAAATCGGTGTTGAGCGGATGGAAGGGGGTGATCAGCAGGTTGAAGTTGTAATACAGCGTATCGCCTTTTTTCAGGCTGCGCGCACCGCTATAGTTGTTGGCAAGCATGGACCTGCCCTTGATGCCGATATCGATACCGCCTTTATCGCCGTTGGCCCAGGAGGCCGGAGCGATAAGCGGCTTCTGAAGGTAGAAGTTGGTATTGAGCGGCCGGACATAGTGTTCATCTCGAAGCGAATATTGAAGGCCGCCGTTGACGGCGCCGATCCAGGCCCCATCCTGGTTCTTGTGGGCGACGTCCCATTTCCAGTGGCACATACTGTCCGGGCGATAACCGCCTTTTTGCCCCAGTCCCATCAGGTAGGTGGCCATCTCTCTCCGAAAGGGGATGTGCATGGTGATGTCCTTGAGGTCGATGTCCTGCAATGCGGTGACCTTTACCGTGTAGGCGAGGAAACCATCGAATTCGAGGGTCGCGCTGACATCCATTTTTAGTTCGTCGGCAAGACTGGCGGCTTGCCATTTTACGGTTCCGGGGGATCGTTCTGTGAATTGGATGGGTTGTGGTTTGAGCCGGATGTCCTTCCCGTCGGATCGTTTTGTAAAGTGGAAATGAATGTTCTCGGCCAGGAGGTTGTTGGGGACCTTCGTTATCTCTGTCATCTCCGGCGTGAAGAAGGTCTGGATCTGTTCGGGGAAGCCCTGCTTGCTCAGAAATATCTTCCGGCCGAGGAGGCTGACGCAGGTGTCGCCCTGGATGGCGAGGGGCGTGTAAGGAGCGATGACCGTGTTCTCCTGGGCGAGGGTGGAGTTGAGCCATTTGAGATGGGTCATCTTTTGCGCATCGTCGTCGGCGGTGCGGTTGGCGATGGTGAGGTTGAGGCGGAACGTTTGAAGTTGGGTGTCGTGCGCTTTTACGGTGACGGTTACCGGATAGGTTCCGGGTTTTGCGTTTGCGGGAATGTCGATGCCGCACCAGAGGGGTTGGACCTGGTCTTTTGTGAGGTTGATGTCCTTTGTGAAAGGTTTGCCATCGTACGTGACACCGGTGGTGTTGATGCAGTTGGCGGCAAATGGGGCTTTGATGGTTATCTGGATGTTTTCGAGGTCCTTTGTCGCAAAGACGCCGACCTGGAAGGCGTAGTATTCGCCTTTTGCGGCGGTGAGGGTGTGTAGGGGTTGTTGCTTTATCCAGCGAAGGGGCAGATCGTTTGTCATGCGGATCGGGTGATCGCGGTCTTCGGGGAAGAGGAGGAAGGGGGCGCCGGGGTGTTTTGCCTTGAGGGCGTTTGTTTCTTTTGCGGTGGCGATCACCTCCATCGGGTAGAAGGTGTTGAAGGTGTCGATGGATTGAAAGGAGGTGACGACGGCATTTGCGGCGTGGGTACCGGGCAGGTTCGCGGTTGTATCGGCCTTTTGGTATGCCCCTTTTGGATAGTTGCTGCGGCCTTCGTTTCGATATGGCAAATAGTACACGTAGTAAACGCCTTTCCCCGAGCTGGGTTCAAAGTAGATGTCACCCGCTTCGCGGGTAAGATTGGATGATGAGGAGGGTACGCGGGCGCCGGTTTTTGCATCCTGTACGATGATGCGATGATCGAACGGATCGGCCATGGGCAGGCGCCAGGGAATGCGCACGTGCGCAATGTTGCCCGGCCCGTTGAAGCGGATGACGGCGCGGTGGTTGCCGAGGGAGTCGGGGTTCCAGCATTTGGGGCAGGAAGTGTAGGGAATCTCCTGGGCGTGAATCGAACGAGCGAGAGTAACAAGGATGATAAGAAGGGCCGCTATTTTTTGCATAAACCGAAGGTAAGGGTTGATCGTGATTTATTTAAGCTTCTTCTCAATATCGCCGGCTGAAATGAACTGAACGGTTTTTCCGCTTTTTCTTGAAACCAAAATTCCTCGTTCAACCAGCTGATTCAAGTCATTTCGGGCCGTCTGATTGCTGACGCCAAAGCGGACCTCGATCTCCGTAACGGTATAAACGTTCTTTTTTTGATTAAGAAGCTCTTGCAGGATCACAACTTGCCGATCGTTATACTCAGCGTTCGTCAGCAGCCCCAACATTTCATTCTTTTCCCTGTTCTTTCTTTCGATATATTTTCTCAGGTCACCCAGTGAGATTCGAATGGCATTCAAATTGTAGAGCACAAAATAGGTAAGATCAATGTCATCGAGCTCGGTGTATTGATAGGCCCTCGCATATTGTGCTTTTGACCGTAAGATGATCCTTGACACCGACATGTATTCTATCAGCCAATAGCCCTTTCTTATCAGGTACCAATAAAACAAGGCCCTGGCGGTACGGCCATTGCCATCAGCAAAGGGATGGATGTAGCCGATCAGGAAGTGAAGGGCGGTTGATTTTGCAATAGGATGAAGAAAAAAACGGTCGGTTCGCCTGTCGTTCGCAAAAAGGCAAAATTCGTTCATCAGCATTTTCACCTTTTTATAGGTAGGCGGCGTATGCAAAACCGTTCCGGTCTGCACGTCGATAACCTTCACCTCATCGTCATCTCTGAATGCCCCCTCTTCGTTAGAACTTTGTAAAGTATTTGCAGTGACGATTTGATGCAGTTTGAGCACCAGGTCGGGTGTTAGGTCAGTGCTTTTGTGATGGACGATCCATTGCGTCGCTGCATAGTTGTTGGCGATCATTTGCTCGGAATGGTTACGCGGCTTGCGGTTGCTTTCCAACATTTCTTTTGCAATCCTCCGTGTCGTCACGGCCCCTTCCAACTGGCTGGAAGCAATAGCCTCTTCCATAAGAGAGCTTACGAGGTATCGCTGTTTTTCTTCCGATGGGATCAGATCCCCGGTGTGCAAGCTTCCCCCAAGGTTCATGTCGAGCTCATGCAATTGCCGTTGCATCTCGTCAGGAGTATTCATGCGAAGCCTTATGCTGTCCTTTCCCCAAAATTTACCTCTCTTGCCGAATCCCGAACAAATTTTATCACCGCCCATAACTTTTTAGCATCCAAATTCCATTCCTTTGCCTGATATTTCCATTTATCCCAATAAGGGTATGAAGAATCATTGATCCCTAAAATTTTAGGGAGACGGCCCGATGCGACGATCTCCTTTATGAATTGGGCGGAATCCAATTTGCCAACATATGGGGGCTTTTCGACCTTTCTCATATTTCATCCTAATTATTCAAAAATTAGGATATTTTTTGAAATTTTATCCTAAATCAGGATGAATTAGGACCAATTAGGACATTGTTATGAAACAGGATAAAAACAGGGTAATCTTTTACTTGCATAACGGCGTTCACCTGCTGGACCTTTCGGGGGCGGTGCAGGCGTTCTATGAGGCCGGGGACTATGGGCAGCCCTATGAAATGGTCTATGTCGGAGGTGAGCGGGCGCCGGTGTCTTCGGCGGGGCTGCCATTCATGCGGCTGGAGCATTACTCGACGGTGGAAGCGGGTGCGGGGGATGTGCTGATCGTGGCCGGGTTCGAGCTGCGGCAATTGCATGCAGGCTCCACCTCAGGGTTGCATCAATGGCTGCGCTCGGCCGCCGAACGCGGAGCAGTGGTAGCCTCGGTCTGTACGGCAGCGTTCCTTCTGGCGGAGGCGGGACTACTCGACGGACGCGAATGCACGACCCATTGGAAATACACCACCCGCCTGCAAAAGGAATATCCTCGGCTGAAGGTGCAAGTGGACCGGTTGTTTATAAAGGATGGAAACATCTACACCAGCGCAGGCGTCACGACCGGGCTCGATATGTCGCTTTTCCTGCTGGAAGAGCGGCATGGCGCGGAGCTGGTCTTCAAAATAGCGCGGGAACTGGTCGTCTATATCCGGCGCGATGGCGCCGCTTCGCAGGACAGCATCTATCTCCAGTACCGGAGTCATATCCATAACGATATCCACGTGGTACAGGACTGGATCATTCAGCACCTGCAAAAGAAGATAAGGATCGAGCAACTGGCGGCGCTGATCCATACGAGCCCGAGGAACCTGACCCGGTTGTTCAAGGCGGCTACGGGCGTCACCGTGGGGCAGTATGTGGAGAAGCTGCGCGTGGAAAAGGCCGTGCATATGTTGCAGCAGCGGGTCAAGCTGGCGTCGATCCCGCGACAGTGCGGATTGCAGAGCACCAACCAGCTGCGCTCGCTCGTGAAGAAACATACGGGGCGGCTGCCCAGAGAGTTGAGTTTGTCCTGATCCTTCGCATGGTTGTCCTCCCGATTTTAGGGCGGTGCCGGTAGCTTTGCGGAAACATCTTTCCATGAAAGCAATTCTTTTCTCCTGTTTCTGTTTTATCGCCGTTTGTGTGCAAGCCCAGATTCCCGCGGGGGATGGCGAGGGCTATTTCTGTAGTCTGTGTAACGACGCCTGCGACACCCTTCTCTTTACAAAGCCGGGTTTCTGCACGCATTGCCGGATGAAGCTGGTCAGGCAGACGTATGCCGAACGGCGGGACCTGTTAAACCAACTCGAACATAAAATGACGATCTGTTTTTATTTGCAGGATGGAGTCGAAGTACTCGATTTTGCCGGCCCGATGGAAGTTTTTAATTATGCCGGTTTCAACGTCTTCACGGTCTCCCGGACAAAAGCGCCGATCAACAGCCAGGGCATCCTGAAGGTGATGCCGGATTACAGCATCGACGACGCGCCGGCCGCCGATATTATCGCCTTCTTTGGCGGCAACGCCGGTCCCTCATCAAACGATCCCGAGGTGCTGAAATGGGTCCAAACGAGAGCTGCGAAAACGCAATATTTCTTTTCCGTTTGTACGGGCGCCTTTATCCTTGGCCGGGCGGGCCTCCTCGACAACCTCACTGCGACGACCTTTCACTCCAGCATCGAGTCGTTGCGGGCCGCCCTGCCGAAGACAAAGGTGTTGGAGAATGTGCGATATGTAGATAATGGGCATGTAATCACTACAGCCGGTATTTCTGCGGGGATAGACGGGGCATTGCATCTTGTAAGCCGGTTAAAGGGGGATGAGATGGCGCGGAAGGTGGCAAAGTACATGGAGTATGACAAGTGGATTCCCAATCAGGGATTGGTGGTTAATAAGAATTAAATTAGTGCCCCCGGATCGCTTATGTCGGCCCTTCGGGCAGCGACCCTCCGGGTCGCTTTGTCGATTTTGGGCTATATTTGCCCTATGTCACCTATCGCTATATATCATGAACATCCCGACTGGTTCAAGCCGCTGTTTGCGGAGCTGAACAGCAGGGGGATCCCTTTTGTACGACTGAACCCGGCAGCGCATCAGTTCGCCATCGAGGCGCCGGCACCCGACTATTCGCTCTTCTTCAACCGCATGAGCCCCTCCGCTTATCTGCGGGATGGAGTGCAGGGCATTTTCTATACGCTCAATTATCTCCGGCAACTGGAATATCTGGGCATACCGACCGTCAATGGATACAAAGCATTTGTCAACGAGACCTCAAAAGCTTTGCAGCTCGAGCTGATGCAGTCGCTGGGGATCAAGTATCCCAGGGCCCGTGTCGTCAACCATCCTTCACAATTGGTTGCGGCTGCCGAAGGGCTTCGTTTTCCCGTCGTCGTAAAAGCCAATATCGGGGGCAGCGGAGCGGGGATCACGAAATACAATGCGTTGGATGATCTTCGGGCGGCGGCCGAAGGGCCGATGGGAGTCCCGATCGACTTTGGGGTCGATCATACAGCCCTGCTGCAGGAGTTCATTCCTGCGCGCGGCGGCTATATCACCCGCGTAGAGACCCTCGGCGGGAAATTCCTGTACGCTATCCGCGTCTATCTCACGGGCGACACCTTCAACCTATGTCCGGCGGATATCTGCCAGACCAATGCCGGCGTCGAGCTGGTTCGCAATGCGTGTGCGCTTGACGCGCCGAAGAACGGGCTGAAAGTGGAAGGATACACGCCGCCGCCGGCGGTTATCAAAGCGGTCGAGACCCTCGTCCAGCAATCGGGGATCGATGTCGGCGGGATCGAATACATCATCGACGACCGGGATGGGGAGCTGCTCTATTACGACGTCAACGCGCTGTCGAATTTTGTCGCCGATGCCGTGAACGTGATCGGGTTCAATCCCTTCCATCGCCTCGTGGACTATCTCGAAACCCGGGCCGGGGTACGTTCGCCGCAGGCCTCTAAAACCGCCGTCGCATGAGATACGGATACTGGATGCCCGTCTTTGGCGGCTGGCTGCGCAACGTCGAAGACGAGAACATGCAACCGACCTGGGAATATGTCAAAAAACTGGCGATCCGCAGCGAAGAGATCGGGTTCGATCTCTCCCTTATCGCCGAGCTGAACCTGAATGATATCAAGGGCGAGCAGGCGCCATCGCTGGATGCCTGGTCGACTGCCGCGGCCCTGGCTGCGGTGACGCAGAAGCAGGAGCTGATGGTCGCCGTACGGCCCACCTTTCACAACCCGGCACTATTGGCCAAGCAGGCGGCCAATATCGATCACATCAGCGGCGGTCGGCTTTCATTAAACGTCGTGTCCTCATGGTGGCGGGATGAGGCAACCAAATATGGAGTAGGGTTCGAGCAGCATGATGATCGCTATGCGCGGACGGCCGAGTGGTTGACGGTATTGAATGGAGTCTGGCAGGAGGATGGTTTCAACTTTAGTGGAAAATTCTACCGGGTAGACAACAACACCCTCCAACCAAAGCCCATTTCGCATCCCAGACCGGCATTGTATGCGGGTGGGGAGTCGGAGGCGGCCAAGGATCTTATCTCCAGTACCTGTGATGGCTATGTGATGCATGGGGACGAGCCGGCCACCATCGGCAAACGCATCCGTGATATGAAGCAGCGAAGAGAGAAGAAAGGTCTGCCTCCGATGCAGTATGGCGTGGCGGCGTATAGTATTATCCGGAACAACGACACCGAAGTAAAGAAAGAACTGGCGCGAATTACGGATGTACAGCCGGGCAGCCCGGGTTATCACAACTACCAGCAGTGGTTGGCGGGGACGCAGCTGGAGCAAAAGGTCTCGCTGGAAGACTACTCGGTGTCCAACCGGGGACTTCGCTCGGGGCTTGTAGGTACGCCGGCGCAGGTGGAGGATCGCATTGCGGCATTCGAATCGGAGGGCGTGGAATTCTTTTTGTTGCAGTGCAGTCCGCAGCTGGAGGAGATGGAGCGGTTTGCCGAAACCATCATCAAACGCGAACAATACGCATAAGACGGCGGCGCGGAAGAAGATTGAGGAAGGTGCTCCAGAGGATGCCGAGATCCATGAGAAGGTTGCCGTGTCGTATATAGTACTCATCCCAATAATACCGCTGGAGCAAGGTATTGCGGTCGCAGACGTTGCCGTGCAATCCACGGGATTGGGCCAATCCGGTAATGCCGGGCTTTACCTTTTCGCGGCGGCCGGTATCGGGGACCCACTGCGCAAAGCGCAGGCAGTCCGCCGGCATATAGGGCCTGGGGCCCACGAGGCTCATCGAACCCAGGAACACATTAAAAAATTGCGGGAGCTCGTCGAGATGCGATAGCCGGAGCCAGCTACCCAGCGGCGTGATACGTCCATCCCCCGCCACCGGGTGCTGGCCGGCATTTGAATTAACAACCATGCTCCGCAACTTAAAACAGCTAAATAGTTTACCCTCCTTCCCTACCCTTTTCTGCACGAAGAATACCGGGCCCGGCGAATCCCGTCGTATCAACCAGGCCAATACCGGCAACAACCAGCTCAGGACGCCCAGGATCACCAGGGTAGATACGAAGAGATCGAATGCTCGTTTCGCGATTGCCATCACCATAGAAAACGGCGGGATAGCCCTATCGGTTGCCCCACATCAGGTCTGCATTCGGCCCGGGCGACCGGGCAACCGATGTCTTTGGGACCGCGTTCTTTTTTTTATGGTATTACGATCGAGCATTTTAAGGACGATGGCTTACTTCGACATTTTCCACTACCCGCTGTCCACGGAAGACGTCTGCTGGTATCTCGATAGGGAAGCCTCGCAGGAGGACGTTACAGAGGAAATGGACGCGCTGGTCCACGAGGGCCGCCTGTTCCGTTCGGGTCCTTTTTATTCCCTGCAAAACGACCCTGGTCTTACCACCCGGCGGCTGAGGGGGGAGACCCATGCCGACGAGCTGCTGGCGATAGCCAACCGCGGCGCCCGGCTCCTCTACCAGTTCCCGTTTGTAAGAGGCGTCTGTATCTCCGGGTCCCTTTCAAAGCGTTGTGCCGACGAGAAGGCCGATATCGATTATTTTATCGTCACAAAGTCCAACCGGATCTGGATCGCCCGGACCCTGTTGCATCTTTTCAAGAAGCTCACCTATCTGCGCGGGCGTCAGCACCGCTATTGCATGAACTACTTTATCGACGAGGAAGCCCTCGAGATAAAAGAGAAGAATATCTTTACGGCCATCGAACTGCTCACCCTGATACCGGTCTGTGGCAACGGCGGCCTCACCCGCTTCTTCCAGGCCAACGAATGGACCAGCCAATACCTTCCCCATTATAACGACCGGCTGCGGATGACCCTGGCCCATCATCGCTCTTCCCGGCTGAAGCGGGTCCTCGAAAAGATCTTTGACCGGCGCCCGGGCGACCGGCTCGAGGCCTGGCTGCGCGGATTGACCGATCGCCGTTGGAAGCGGAAGACCGAGCGGGGCGACGTCAATGGCAAAGGTGATCCGATGGCCCTGCAATGTGGGGAGCATTACAGCCGGCCTAACCCGGAGTTCTTCCAGCAACGCGTCCTCAACAAGTACCAAAAGAGAGTTCGGGAGGTTATGCCCACCGAGGCTATCCCTTTTTTCGAAAAGAAATGATGTAATAGTCTCCGATACTCCGCCAGGGCCAGGTTTCCCGCCATTTGTTCTCCCAGGCCGCGAGCCGGTCCCAGGCAAAAGGATGATTCTCCCGAAAATGTTCGATATAGGAAGGAGGAACGATCGTACAGAGCCCCTCCAGTTTCACCTGCTCAAAAGAATCCTTTAACGCCCATCTTACGAAGGAGGGAGAATAGTACCAGCACCGGAAGTGGACGCCTTCCACATGGGCCGGAGCGCCTTTACGGCCATAAATGAGCCGGCGGAAAGCCGTTTTGAAATTCCCCCTGAACAGCATCGCCGTCTCCCAAAGGCTAAAGGGAGGCAGGATGACGAGCGTCACCAATCCACCAGGTCTCACGAGCGGCGCAAAGGACCGGAGTACGAGTCCCAGGTCCCGGGTGCAGTTCAAGCCGGCGAAATTGGAGAAGATGCAGTCGTAGGGGCCTTTTTCCCTAAGGCCGCCGAGAGCGGTAAAGGAGCACAGCTCGGTGCTCACCTGGCCGGTGAGGTTTTGCGCGGCGACCTTTTCCCGCAGCCTGGCCTGCATTCCCTCTGCAATGTCGGTAGCATGCACGCGATGGCCCTCCCGGGCAAAGAAGATCGCGTCCTCCCCCGTGCCGGCGTTGAGCTCGAGGATGTTGCTGCCGGGATCCAGCATGCTCAACACGTGTGATCTCACCCGCTGCCGCTTATAGTGGATGATCGTATTGCCCGCGTCGTATTCGTCGAATACGAGGGCCTGTTTGCTGAAGGCCGACGCCGCGTCCTTTTCGTTGATGGGATCGCTAATTACCATGTTCCAGTCTTTTGAGTTTCAGCCGGGCGACCATCGCCGCGGGGAATTGGTAGAGAATGGACGCGGCCAACCGGAGTTTTCGGTTGGTGACGCGGGCAGGCCGGACGATGAGCTGACCGAGTTGCCGGAGAGCCAGGTGCCAGCCGTAGCTGCGGTGTACGTACCGGTGCAATTGCTTGTAAAAAGCCGGTGGATAGGTATTGCGGAACATCAGCTTCAGCTCATCGGAATCGGTCCAGTTGGCTTTTTCCTTCAACTGGGCCTTTACCCGGTCGTAGAAGACGGTGCCGGGCAAGGGATAGGAGACGGAAATACCGAGGCTGTCGGGAAGGAGATGGTTGATCATCTTTATCGTCATTTCGATATCTTCCTTTGTTTCGCCGGGATAGCCGAACTGAATGAAGAAGGAGGGCCGGATGCCGTGCTGGCGAAGCAAGCGGGTGGCGGAGGCGATCTGCCCGACGGTGGTTCCTTTATCCATCGCGTCGAGGATCTTCTGGGAGCCGCTCTCGGCGCCCATCCAGCAGTTCTCGCAGCCCGCGCGGGCAAGCGCCTTCACATAATTCTCCTGCAGGAGCAGGTCGGCGCGGGACTGGATCTTGAATTTGAAATGCAGGTTCTCTTTCCCGACGAGGTCCGCGAACTCGTCCACCCAACCCGGTCTTAGTCCGAAGATGTCGTCGCACATCCAGATATGATCGAATCGGTATCGTTCTTTCAGCATCTTCAGCTCGCGGACCACATGTTGCGGTGAGCGGGCATTATACCGGTTGCCGTAGATGGGTTTTGCGCACCAGTTGCATTTGAAGGGACAACCACGGGTAGTGCTGATGTTGAGCGAGAAGTAGCCGTGATGCTCCATCCAGACCTTGCGATAGCTTTCCATGTCGACGAGATCCCAGGCGGGAATGGGCAGCCGGTCGAGGTCCCTCATTACTTTTCTTGCGGCCGTCTGTACGGGAAGACCCTGGCGTTTCCAGGCCAGGCCGTTGATGGCTTCAAAATTATCGTTCCCCCTGCGGATGGCCGTTACCAGCTCCAGCAGGGTCTCCTCTCCTTCGCCGAGCAGGACAAAGTCCGCGCCCTTTTCAAGATAGCTCCGGTAGTGATCGGTGGAATCCGAACTGCTGACGATCACCACCGCCCCGCTTTGATGCGCCAGCTGGATCATCCGGAATGCGGCATCGCGCATATTGGTCAGGCACATCTTCGTGAGGTAGTTGAATCCGTCGTCATAGACGACGAAGAAATCCGGCCGTTGACTTTGCAAAAGCGGGATAAGGGTTTCCGGCGTCGTTTCGAACATCGTGTCGAAGAGGCCGACCTTGAAGCCGTTCTCCCGCAGATGGGCAGCGGCGCCGATGGTCGCCAGCGGTGGATAGGGCTGGCCAGTGGCCCATTGCTTTGGGTCGAACCGCATGAAATAGCTATGGGAAAAAAGAACCTTGTTCATGCCTTTATTGATTTAATGTTCCATCATTCGGGTTGCCTGGTACATATAGCAGTCTTCGGTGGGGAGGATACCATCGGTGAAGCGTTGTAACGGCGCGAAACGAAAACCGGCGGCCCCGTCCGTCAAAAGCGATCGATCAACGGCTGAGGAAGACAGCAGCAGGAATCTGTCGAGGCGGGACAGATCCGGCATGGCCGCCAGCTGTCCGGCGATTGTCCCGGCGTGCGTTGGGAAATAGGACTGCCGCCAAAGACAAAAGCTTCCTTCGCCACCGGTATTGAGATATTCTATTTTCTTCCCCAAATAGACCGACAACGCCGGACCGGCGATGTACCCGTTGACGACGACGGGCTGACCGTTCAGCCCGCGGGCCTTCAGCCAGCTCACGGCATTGCTGGCCTGGGAAAAGGGCCGGGCGAGATCCTGTTCCCAGGCAAAGAGCCCCGCAGCCAGTTGCACTAAGACGACGATACCGATCACCGGGCGCAGGACCGGCCTCACCGGCAGAACTCCGCCCGCTTCATTACCCGCCAGCCACCATGCCGCAAGCAGGTAGATCACCACCATTCCAAAATAGCGGGCGGCGCCAAAGCCTGACGCCATCAGCAAGCCCAGGAGAAGGAAAAGGCTGAAATAGTAGAAGACGAGAGCGCGGGTATGGGTTCTGAGCAGGGCCACCGGGAACAACAGGAAGAAAAGGGCGAGGACGGTCCGCAGGATAGCGACGGGACCGGGTCTTCCGATCCAGAAGGTATTCCAGAAATGTGCCGGGTCGCCGGGAAGGGGCAGCCAGCCTGCCGCCAGCGCCAGCGAAGCGGAAGACAGGTTCTCGCGTGAAAGACCGGCGCCCACCCGGGAGTGAACGATGTAGTCTTCCCGTGGTATCTGCGCCTGGATACAGGTACACGTCAATCCCAGCACGAAGAATACGGTCAACAGACAGACCGGCGCCGTGAACAGGCGGTTCTCCCGTGCATACCCCATCACCAGGTAGAGGAAGATGCCTGCGGCGGCGAAGGCGTAAAAAATATCGGTATTGCACAGCAAGAGCAGCAGAACGGCAATAAAGGGAAGGTGCCTGGCGGGGTCGGCGAGCAGCCGGCAAGTCGCGAAAAGCAGGAGAATGCCCAGCGCATAGCTGCGGACCTGGAGATTGTATTCGAAGAGAAAATAGTAGCCGAAGACAAACCCGATCTTGATCCAATGCCGCAGGGGGGCAAAGCGAAGGAAGAGATAGACCGTCGTGATCGTGATCGCCAGGTGGAAGATGCGGATGGCCGTGAGGCTGGGGGTGATGAAATGTATGATCCCATAGAGCAGCACGCACCAGCCTCTCGGATGACCCTCGTATCGCATGTTGTGATACAGGCCGGCGAGTGAGTGGCTGTCGCGGGCGAAAAGGTATTGCTGACCCTCTTCCAGTCCCAGCTCATGGTAGTAATGACCGGGGATGCTTAGGGCGGTATACGCCAGCAATATGGGAAAGACGACGCGTAGCGGGAGTGTTGCTTTTGCCGGGATCATCCTTTGTTCAGTTTTGCTCGTGGCGAAAGGTTCAGATAGCATACGCAGCGCAGGCAGGTTTCATTCTTCTCCATGTCGAGGGTGCGCCGGAAGGCGATGGCTTCCGGGCTGTTCAGTATGGCAGGGAGATCCTGTTCGTGGATATTTCCCAGGGGCGGCAGAAAGAAACAGGGTCGTACGGTTCCGTCCGCTTCGATCACCGTAGAGACCCAGGGGGCATTGCACTTCTTATACGGATAGGGATTCTGGCCGTGGGAAGCCATGTAATATTCCCCGATCTTGCGCAGCTTTGCCGGTGCTTCGGCGATGTAGCGGCTGGCGAACAGCGGGGCATAGTCTTCTATGACAGAGTCCAGCATGCTTAGCAACTCGGGGAGCTCTTCCCGCGAGGGCAGTATCTCGTGTTGCCTCGGCTCATCCCACGGGTTGGACCGGTTGAAGGCTTCGCTCGTAACGTCGGCGGGGAGAAAGCTGATCTGGTGCAGGCCCAATTCCTTTGCCGCTTCGATGATCGCCGGCAAGCGCCGGAAGTTGAGGCGGTGGATGACGGTGCGGCCGGTAACGGTGAAACCCGGACGCTGTGCATGAAGCTGCAGGATGCCCTGCTTCATCTTCCGGAAGGCGCCGGGGATATTCCGGATCGTATCATGCAGCTCTTCGTCGCCGTCAAGGGACACGATCACATCGCTGACATATTCGAGGATGTTGTCGGCATGCCGGCCCAGGGCCAGGCCCGTGGAGAGGAGCGTAATGCGGATATCCTCTTTTTTGAGCATGGCGCAAAGCCGGAAGAAATTGGGGTTGAGCAGGGCTTCGCCGCCGGACATGAGCACCTGCCGGGTTCCATAGCGGCGCAGGCCGACGACAAGGCCTTCGACGTCTTCTTCCGTCAGTTGCTTCAGGTTGTGATTGCCTTTCCAGATGTCGCACATCACGCATTTGCAGTTGCAGGCACTGTGGGGCATGAGGATGACGATCGGCAGGGCAGTTATCCTGCCGGTTTGCAGTGTCTGATACCGCCGGAGGGTATGGACCAGTTCGGGCATGCTCATAATTCCTTTAAACGCAAAATTTTGTACAAGGGATGCCTGCATCCGGCCTTCCTTGTCCCGGATGCTGATACAGCGTTCTTCGAATCCCGGCATGTAGCCTCACTTGCTGCAAATCCTGATCCAGGGAAGGGGTCTTTTGTTCCGCTGGAACCAGTGGCGAAGATCCTTCGGGTTATACATCATGGAATAACGGAAGGATCGGAGATCGTCCAGGGTATGGTGAAAATAATACTCGGCCATTTCGGGGTAGCCGAAGGAAGTATAGTAGGCCAGCGTCCTTCTTTCTTCGATCTTTACTTCTTCCGGTTTGCAGAACGGCGTATCGATGATATGGATCTCTCCGCCGCGTTTCAGGTAGGAAAGGCAGAAATGGAGGATCTTTTTTGCCGAGGGGAAATGTTCGAGGGTGGCGGCAAGGAGAATAAAGTCGAAGCGGCGGTCGTCGAGGAGGCCTGAGCGGATATCCCCATGGATGAACCGGAGGTTGGGATCATTGCTGAACACGCGCGCGGCTTGCTGGAGCTCGGTGAAGTTGATATCTACGCCGACCACCGCCGAGCCGGGGATCTCGGCCAGCTGATGCGTGAGCCATCCGTTGCCGCAGCCGATCTCGAGGATGTCAACGTCGGCCTTTCTGCGGGAGATATACCGGACCAGCCGGCGGCAGGACTGGCTTCTCCCCTGCCATTCTTTGTACCGGGGGTGGCTCGGAGCGATCTCGGGGAGGCACACCAGCTCGTCATCGGTGTACAAACGGCTTTCCAATGCCCGGACCTGGATGTACTTCTTTTCGAAGAGGATCTCCCTGAGCCGGGTATGGCCTTGTACCTGTATATTGGTCAATATAGACGAGTCCGGAAGATACATTTCGTGCGGTTTAATCGTGGCATCAAGGTTATCGACAGAATAAACGTTGTTTTTTTGTTAAAGGATGCCCGCGAGCTAAAAATTAGCTCCTGTACCGGGAGAGCTCCCGCACCTGGCGTCAGAATCCCTGGATCTCCGGTTGCCGGTAGCGCCAAAGCCTGTGCAGCAGTTTGATCTCATAAGGATATTGATATAGGTTGGTTTTATAACGAAGTGAAGAGACGGCATGAATGAATTTGCGTTTTACCGCGCTGAGGCGGATGTCCGATACGGTCGGGTAATAGCCGTTGAGCACGGTCTCGAAATTGCGGATCTTGTCGATCATTTCGGGCGTGAGCCAGGGAGTGAGGGGATTCTTGCGGAGATCGAAGTTCTCCCATTGGGGGCTGATCCAGTCTTCGAGTGTTTCAGGGAAGCGGAACCCGGACTCCTGGGACTTTTTGAACAGTTCCGATCCTTCGGTCGGCACGGGGCTGTAGGTATAGATCACGATCTCGGTGTCCGGGTTGATGGATTTGATCTCTTTTATGAAGGCGATGTCCTGGTCGATATATTGCATCACTTTTTCAGGCGTTTCGGCCGGAGTCCCGAGTACGAAGGAATATTCGGGAATGATGTCGAACTTCTTCATCCGCGCGGCGAAGGCCCGGATCTGCGCGCCTGACTGGGTACCGCCCTTGTCCATTTTCTTCAGGATCTCGTCGTTGCCTGTTTCGGCGCCGAAGAAGATCATCTTGCAGCCCGATTCGCGCATGAGCGAGAGTGTCTCGTCTTTGTATTTGTCGATGGTGTCGATGCGGCCTTCGCCCCACCAGATCATGTTATCGTTTTTGATCAGCCGGGCGAACTCGGCGGTGCGCCGCTCGGATACGAAGAAGTTGTTGTCGTGGAATTCGATCGAGTCGGCGCCCCATTTATCCTTCATATACCGGACATCGGCATAGACCTGGTCGGCGGGTTTTGCTTTCCAGCGGGCTTCGTAAATGGGCACCACCGCGCAAAAGCTGCAGGTGAAGGGACAGCCCATGCTCGAATGATAGGCGAGGGTGCGGTCTCCAAGATAGGTCTTGCCGAGATATTTTTCCAGCGAGTAGTATTTGTCCAACTTGTCGTACGGAAGCCGGGGCAAGGTGGATTGATCGATGAGGTCTTCTTTTGGGGTCTTGATGATCTTGCCCTCCGCCGTTTGGTAGATCAAATTCTTTATCAGCTCGTAGGGCTTGTTGTTCTCCAGCGCATCGATGAGTGCCGGGAAGGCATGATCGCCGGGGCCGTTGATCACAAAGTCGACGCAACCGCTTCGCAAGACCACCTTGTGCTGGTTGGAGGCGAAGTACCCGCCCCAGATGATCACGACGCCCGGGAATTCTTCCCGTATCCGGCGGGAGAAAGGGATCGCCTCTTTGAGCTGCGGGCCGGGCATGACGGTAAAGCCTACGTATTTGAATTCGCCGGTGGCCAGCCAGGACCTGATCCTTTTGTACGGATCGGTCTCCCTGTTACCGTCGACGACGACCCATTCGTACTGATCATCCACAGACGCGGCTATCTGTAAGATGGAGTTTGGTATCCTGAATTTGTAAGTGGCACTTCTTGGATTGAATAACAATATCTTACACATGGTATATCCTTACTAAATTTTGTCCTGTTCCAGGCATCCCGCGAGAATAAACGTCCGTTTTATAGGAAAGGATGCCTATACTACGCAAAATCAAAGAGACCCTTCTGCCTGGCCGCCGGAAGGAGAAAGAACCCTCAGCAGCTTACGATCTTTGGGCGCAGAGCTATGATCAGCAACCGGACAATCTAATGCTCGCTTTGGATGAGAGGATCTGTTCGGATCTGTTCACATGCGTCGCACTCAGGGGCAGTGTCGTGACCGACATCGGGTGCGGCACGGGGCGGCATTGGGCCAAAATACTGTCGTACCGGCCCGCCCGATTGGTGGGTTATGACGTATCCTCCGGCATGCTGGATATCCTTCAACAGAAGTACCCGCAGGCCGAAACCTATCTGTTCCAGGGCGGGCTCTTGTCCGAATTGCCGGCGGGCAGCGTCGACGTTGTGCTCTCGACCCTGACGATCGCGCATATTCCCGATATCGTGGCCGCACTTAAAGAGTGGAACCGGGTACTCAGGCCGGGCGGAGAGATGATCATCACCGACTATCATCCTGCGGCATTGGCCAGGGGTGGCCAGCGGAGCTTCCGCGCCGGGGGCTCGGTCATCGCCATCCGCAATCATATCTATCCGATAAAGAAGATCCGTGCGATCTCCGCCAAACTGGGTTTGCGCGAGATCAGCGTGGTCGAAAAACACGTCGATGAGTCGATGAGACCGTACTATGAAAAGCAACAGGCATTGGCGACTTATCAACGGTTTCAGGGTGTACCCATCATTTATGGCATTCACCTAAAGAGATCCGATGTGGCTCAATAACTTGCGCTTTCCAGGTGAAAATCTGCCGAGGGATATTCTGGTTGAAGGAATGGCCATCGTCGACAGTCGTGCTTCTTCGGAAGGTGGGGATGACGGTTTATTCTTTGACGGCGCGCTTGTCTTTCCCGGCCTTATCAATTCCCACGACCATCTCGACTTCAATCTCTTCCCTGCCCTTGCCAATGGCGCCTATGCCGATTACAGGGACTGGGGCCGGGACATTCATACCGTCGACAAGGAAAAGATCGACGCCGTGCTGCAGATCCCGAAGCCCTTGCGGGTACTGTGGGGCGTTTATAAGAACCTGCTCAATGGGTTCACCACCGTCGTCAACCATGGAGTGAAGTTGAATGTTCCGCTGGGCCTGGTCACCGTTTTCCAGGATTGTCATAATCTGCATTCGGTGGGTTTCGAGCGCAATTGGCGATGGAAGCTTAACCGGCCGCTCAGCGATCATCATCCTTTTGTCCTGCATACCGGCGAGGGAACGGACAAGCGTTCGGAACGGGAGATCGACTCGTTACTTCGCTGGAATCTGTTCAACCGGCCATTGATCGGCGTGCATGGCGTAGCGATGTCTGAAGAGCAGGCTGCCGCATTTCGGGGGCTGGTATGGTGTCCCACCTCCAATTACTTCCTGCTCCACCGCACGGCGCCGATCGCAAAACTGAAGAAGCGGGTGCCCATCGTATTTGGCACCGACAGCACGCTGACCGCCGGTTGGAACCACTGGAAGCAGATCCGGCAAGCCCGCAATGAAGGAGCAATGACCGACACCGAATTGCTTGCAGCGCTCACGACCGTCCCGGCAGCGGTATGGCGCATGGCCAACCGGGGCGTGCTGGCGAAGGGATCCCGGGCCGACCTGGTGATCGCCCGGCCTAAACCGGGTCTTGTGGGAATGGACGCCTTCTTCGGCCTTGATCCGGAAGACCTGCTGCTGGTGTTGCACGAGGGGCGGATCCTGCTCTTCGACGTGAGCATCCGGGACATGCTGATGGAAGCTGGGATGGGCGATCTGGATTTTGATTTTACGCGTTGCGGGCGAAAATATGTGGTGGGCGATGTGCCCGGGTTGATGGCGGAGATAAAACACTACTGCCCGGCGGCAGAATTTCCCGCGATGCTGACGGCCAATGACCGTTGAGCCACATCCGGCGCCTATTGAATAACCGGGTAAGTGACGCCTTTGCTTTTCAAATAAAGAAAGTGCAGGAAATGGATATGATGCAGCCTCGGCGTCGCCGGTTTCAGCTGCACGTCCTCCTTCCATTGACCGCAGAGGAGCATATGGCTGCCGAGATCGATCATCTTATCGATCGTGACCTCTTTGTAGCTTTCCACCCATTCGGGGACATAAAAACCAAAGTCCCTGGTGGTGAGGGTCCCGAAGGGAAGTTCATCGAGGGATGGCGGTGCAGCACTGTGGTTTCTGCCCAATTGATAGATGACGGGTTTATATTTCGCGGGCGCCTCGGCGACGACGATCTTACGGGAATCCATGATTCGTGTCAGCACTTGATTGGAATGGCGCATGCCGAGCAGGTAACGGCCGGAAGTCTTTATGTCGGCCAGCAGATCCATCGGGAAGATATAGTTATAATTGCCGTCAAGCTGAAAAGAGATGATGCGGACCCGGCGAGGATAGGTATAGGCCGCCGCAACGGCTTTCGTGCGTTCGAAATCGACGCCCGGTTTTTTATACCACTTCCGGTAGAGCAGGCGGAGCCGGATCCCGTCGATATGATGTATCGCCGAAGACTGGACCCGGAAGAGGAAGAGGTTGCCGTTGTTCTCGACCAGCCGGTCGACATAGTCCAGTTGGAGGATGGCAAGGGCGCGATTGCCGGCCGTCGATGCGGATTCGGCAGGAGTGTCGCGGAAGATCAGCGTATAAGCGCCGGCCGCGGGAATGGGCGTATCGCTCCAGACGCCGATCACCCGCGGGTCGAGGCCCAGCAACCATTGGTTACGGGTGACCTCCAGCAGCTGATCGTCGGCCCGGAGATAGGCTTTTTCCCGGACATTGTCATCGATGCCGATGGTGAGAAATTCCCGGATGATGGATTCTCCGGACAACAGTTTTCCAAAAGCGGCGCCTAATTTCATAAACAATACATTATCAGGGATGCGAAAGCATCCTTTTATAACAAACGCCCGTTTTCATAAAAAGGATGCCTGTAATAGTCAGTCTCACTTATACAAAGAAATCACAATACAGCCGGCCGGAAGATTGGCTTTTCCGCGTCCGGCCCTATATCGGGGTCCTCGAAGCGCTGAGCCGGTATTTTACCGTTATCAGTATCGACCGGATCCGGTTTGGCGGCGACTACCCTCTCCGCGGAGTCTATCACTGCTTCCCGGATTTCGACGGACGTCGGTTGACGGCTGCTTTGCGGTTGCATCGGCTTACCCGTCAGTTCAAACCCGATGTCGTGCTTGTGCAGGGTATGAATTTCCCGTTGCAGGTGTTGTTGTTGAGATGGCGGCTGGGCCGTAGGGCGAAGATAATTGTGCAGAATCACGCGGAAAAGCCGGGTACGGGTCTGCGAGGATGGCTGCAGCGGCTTTCGGACCCTTTTGTCAGTGCATATCTGTTTACGGCCCGGGAAATGGGCGATGAGTGGATCAGCAGGCGGATCATCCGGCGGGCGGGCAAGGTCCGGGAGATCATGGAAGCCTCGTCGGTGTTTACCTTGAGCGACCGCGCCGGCGCCCGGCAATGCACGGGCATGGAGGGCAGTCCCCTGTTTTTGTGGGTGGGCCGGCTGGACGCCAACAAGGATCCGCTTACGGTTCTCCGGGCTTTTTTACGATTTGCCCGGGTGGCGCCGGCGGCCCAGTTGTATATGATCTTCCAGACGCAGGCGCTATTACCGGACATAGAGGATTTGCTGAACCGCGAGCCCGGCGTAAGACGACGCGTCGTGTTGTTGGGAGAAAAAACCCATGATGAAATGGAAGCTTATTATAACGCTGCAGATTATATCGTTTCCGGATCGCATTATGAAGGCAGCGGTTATGCCGTCTGCGAGGCAATGTCCTGCGGCTGCATCCCCGTCCTGACGGATATCCTTTCCTTCCGGCGAATGACGGGTAACGGGAGCTGTGGCATCCTGTATACTCCGGGCGACGCCGACTCCCTTTTCAGGGCCATGGACCGAATCACAACCTGCGACCCCGCCGTCGAGCGGGAAAAAGTGCTGCGGCGATTTCGGGAAGCGCTATCCTTTGAAGTCATTGCGGCCGGCATCCATCAGGTCTTCGTCTCGCTATAGCGTCCGGCATCCATCAGGTCTCCGTCTCCCTATAGCGGCCGGCATCCATCAGGTCTTCGTCTCGCTATAATTGAACAACTCTACGATCTTTTTGGCGCTGTCGTCCATCGTATAGACGGGGGTCGGCGAAAAGCGGAGCCGGGAGTCCTGCAGCAGCGACAAAGCCCGTGCCGTCATTTCCTCTTCACCGGCGACGATATACCAGTTGGCTACGCGGGAACCGACCGGGTCGCAAAAGCTGATCACGCGTGCGCCTGCGAACAGCGCTTCCAGGCATACGGTGCTGAATCCCTCATAGGAGGAAGGATGCAAAAGTATTTTGGTGCGCTGCATGAGCCCGATGGCTTCGGCATGCGGCTTCTCGCCCACCAGCTCGATATTCGCTTGCAGACCTTGCTTTTCGATCAATTGCATCAATCGATCGCGCTCCGGCCCTTTCCCGCACAGGACGGCGCGGATGCCCGGCAGGATCCGGGAGAGCCGGTGGATAACGGCGACAAAAAGTTCATATTGCTTCAACGGAATGAGCGAACCGACGCCCAGCACATCTATGTCCCGGACGGCAGGTGCAGGCCCATAGAGAGAGGCATCGACGCCATTGGGAATGATATGGGCGGGTCGTATCCCGTAATTCTTTTTGAATTCCTTTGCCAGGAAATCGGACATGGCTATCAGATCGCCCGCTGTGGGCCGCACCAAGGGGACGAACCGGTTTCCCGGCCGGGCATCCTGCCCCAGGATCCAGGTATGATGGGGCAGCCCCTTCGCTTTCGAATAGTATTTGCCTACGAGGGCGCAGCCACCGAGCCAAAAACTGAGCAGGCCGATCACCTCGTTCTTTTTACGCAATTTGTTCAACAGCTTCCAGACCGTTCTCATCGTCTGGAATTTATTGATCCAGCCATCCTTCCACCCACCGACCGCGATGATCCTGTTGTCAAACCAGCAATAATCGTCCCTGCGAAAGGGATATTCAAAGGCAATGACCACGACCCGGAGTTGCGGATAGTTCCGGTTTATCGCCTTCACGAATACCTGCTGGGCCGGCAGGCAGGGCGTATCTGCTTCGTCGGAAGGGAATCCTGGGGATAAGATGACCAGCGTCTTCGGCTTATGCTTCATCCAACAAAATGGTTTTGTGGCAAAGAGACAAATTATTCTTCTTGTGGGTAATGAACAGGATCATCTTGCCTTGCCGGGTCAGCCGGAGGCAGTGATCGAGCAATTGCCGTTCGGCCCTTTCGTCCAGCTCGCTGAAAGGCTCATCCAGTATCAGCACATCGGCATCTTTGTATAAGGCCCGGGCGAAGGCGATGCGCTGCCGCTGCCCGCCACTGATATTCTTGCCGTTCTCGGTGATCAACTTCGTCATGATCCCGCCGCCTTCTTCGTGAGGGGCGGTGTCGCCAGGTTTGCCTGCATGCGGGGCGGTTCCCGTCAGTTTATCCAATCCCACGATTCCGGCAATCTCCTCCAACCGGCCGGTATCGACAACCCCGTCCGTCATCGTGATATTTTTCTGCACCGTATCATGCAATAAAAAAGGCTGCTGTTTTACATAAGCGATGCGGCTCCAAAACTGCCGGCGGTCGGCCGTTCGTGCTTCCTCGCCGTTGATCAGGATCTGTCCTTCATCCGGGGTTAGAAAGCCGAGGAGCAGGTTGACAATGGTCGTCTTTCCCCTGCCGGAGGTTCCGGACAGCCCCAGCATTTCACCGGGACGGAGACAGAAATCCAGACGATGCACCGTCGGAGTCTCCTGGTACCGGAATCCGACCTTTCTAAAAGCGATCGTCTCTATTGCACCGCCCGGCTGCCGGGCATCGGGATACCTGAACTTCCGTGATCCCTCGTACAGATCGTCAACGGTGAACCGGAAAGTCTTTACCTGCCCGCTGAGATTGAGGATCTTCACGATCCCCGGGATGATCTTATAGGCCGCTGCCAGGAAAGCCCCCAGGGTGACAAAAGGGACGGCATTACCATTCCCGGCCGATGGACCCAATGCCATGAGAACGACCAGGCCGAGAACGGCAAAGACCTCGATGATCCGGGTAGGAACTCCCTGGATGATCTGCAGTTCGGAAAGATGGATATTCAAGGTGCGCTGATAGCCGGCATACCGTTGTGAAAAATACAGATTCTTTTGGTAGACGTTGCTCTCGACGTATCCCGTCAGTGCCTCCCGCAGATGTTGGAGGCTCTTTTCGCTGCTGGTCTTTATATTTCCGCGAACAGCCTTCAATCTCCACCGGGAAAATCCTGCCAGCAGAAAGACGGCCGGCAGCAGCAGCAAGGTCAGCAGCAGGAACAGCTTTATATTGAACAGCATGATCGCCGCGATCGTAAGAACCACCAGCATCCCTTCGGTAAGCATCTGCTGAACGCCCGATAGCACGTATTGGCAAAATTCGATCGGCTGCTGGCGGATCTTGTTTATATGCACGGACGCGTCAATGCTGACGTACTCCGGGTATCCCCCTTCGAGGTACTGCAACATATTCGATTCGGAAATGCGTGAGGCCACCGAGAAGACGAACCTGGACTGAGCCTGCAGGACGAAATACCCGAGAATGCTTTTTGCTACGAAAAAAGCCGCGAATAGCCCGATCAGCTTCGTCGAATGGTGATTTACGATATAGAGCAACCCTCCGAGGGAGGCAATATCCACGATGCTGATGATCGCGTTTGCCGCTATCAGCCCCGCCAGCCGCCGTTTCTCCTGACCGGACAGCAAGTAAAGGATCTTTCTGATCACCGTTTCTTCTTCAAATTGAAGTTCCTTGAGATGTTAAAGCCAAAGAAGATATCGCCTTTACCCCAGGTGCCGGCGGTTTGCGTCAGGTATTGCGTAGGCACCAGGCTCTGGGAGTTGCTGAATACCAGCTGGAAAACGTGTCCGCCGGTCTCGATATCCCAGCCCAGGGAGAAGGAATTGTGCACCGTCGTGGATACCACCTGGTTCTTGGGAACGATATCGTATTCGGCATTGACGCTCATTCTTTTTGTGATCTTCATGCGACCGCCGAGGCCGAGCGCGAAGAGGTCGTTCTTGTCGGCGACGGTGGGAACGAGATTATAATGCAGGTAGGTCGGCGTCACCTGCAGGGACAGCGCCCGGCTGAACTTACGGGCGATCAGCAGCTCCGCCGAATAGGCCGTGCGGTAATTGGCATCCAGGTAGGGTTTTGTCTCGTCCTTCTGGGTGTAGTTGGTGATAGTGCCTAAAATGTCGACAGTGAAAGGCATCTGGGGACCTTCGGTCTGCTTCAGGATCTTGTATTTGAAGTAGCCGTCAAACGTTTTGAGATAGCTGCTCCGCCCTACCCCGATGGACAGATCGTCGGTAAGCCCATAGTCGAGGCCAAGCCGGAGGGTGGCGTTATCGAGGCCGAAGAAATTGTAGGCCCCGCTGTTGAGTTGGCCGAAGCGGTGCTGGATCACGAAATTGAGGTTGCCGTTGGCCGGAGACTCCACCGTTTGCGCGTTGATGATATGCTCGGCCTTGAAGGTCCCGGTGACATAGGTCTTGCCCTTATGTACGGCCAGGGAGTCATTGAGCATATTGAGCAAGGTGGTGTCCTGGGCCTGTAGATGGCTTGCAGCGACGGTGAGCAGGAGTATGCAGAGCGTTTTTCGGATAGTCATGAGTGTAGTTATTTAGTGGTGCAGTCGATATTTACCTTTACCGAGATATCCTTGTCGATCTTATCGCGAACCAGCGAGGGTATGGAGATGTTGAAATCTTCGGGCTTCAATTTGAAGTCGGACAGCCCGATGAGGTGGCCGTTCTTTACTTCGATGGTGGCCGGCACTTCGATGGGTTTTGTGACGTCGTGCAGATTGAGATTGCCTTTGACGGTGACCTTGTAGACACCGTCCTTGTTGAGCGGGACGTCGCCGGTATAGGCGCCGGAGAAATTGGCCTTCGGGTATTTGTCGCTTTCGACATAATTCTCGTTGAAATGTTCCTGCATCAGTTCTTTTTGAAAAATGAAGCCCTTCAGCAGGAGGGTGAACGCAATGTTCTTCTTGCCGCCGTCGATGATGGCATATACCTGGTTGTTCTCCGCCTTGATGTCTTCGAGCGGCGTTTTCGAGTAGAAGCCGATGAAGCCGGTACGGGTGGAATATAGCTGGCTATAGCCCGTTGCGGGACGGATGAGCGATAGTAAAAGGAGAGATACGAAGAGGGGGAGTTTCATATTCATTTTTGTTATTCGATTATCAATTGTTCTTTGTTCCCTGGTGGACCCAGGCTGCGATGGTGTTGACCTCGCAGGAAGGAAGCATGGGCTGGCCATAGGGCATGCCGACATATCCCGGGCTGTGGCTCACGTTGCCGACGAGATAGCCGTTGTCTGCATATACTTTAAGTTTTGTATACGTGCTGAGGTCGATGCCGCCGCTGCCTGCCGTGCTTCCGGCGCCGTGGCAGGCGTAACAGTTGTTTTGCAGGATGGGCAGGACTTGCAGGGAGTAGGATACTGCCGTCGTGTCGCAGGTGGTGGCGCCTTTTAATTTGTCTTCGCTTTGTTTGGTACAGCCGGCGAGGTAGAGGACGGCGGCGCCGATGAGGCCGATTGTCAGGAGGAATTTAGGATGCTTCATGTTCTATTGATTGTGTCTGGCGCCATCGTGCTGTTGGCAAATTAAGCCCTCGGCGCCAGACGGTTAAATGATGGGCCTTCGGCCGGCAGACCCGTGGTCTGCCCTGAATACTTTATTTTTCGGGCACGCAGTCGACGAGGCTGACGTCCATCAGGAAGCCGGTGCAGCGGCCCTTGACGGTGACCAGGTCGCCGGAATGGGGTTCCGGGTCGATTTTTGTGCCGGCGAAGATCTGGCAGTTGATGCCGCCGCCGCCGGGTTGAGTGGAGAGAAGCCAGCTGGTCGAGCCACCGCTATGCTGGACTTCGGTCAGCCGGCCGGTGACGGCGATCACCTTTCCCATGTATTTCTGATCGGCGGCATGTTCGTCCGTCGAATACTGGTGATAGAGAGTATCGGCATTGATGGTCACGTCGGCGGTTTCGCCGGCGGCGCTTTGATGGCGCTTGTCGAAGAGATGCCAGCCCCAACCGAGGGCCGCGAGTACGATCAAAAGGATGACGGTCCACAAAATGGTTCGTTTGTTACGCATGTTCTTTATTTGACAGTTAATTTTCCGGGCTTTCCCCCTTGTCCGGATCTTTTCGCCCGGTATTCTATTTCCAGAGCCGCCTCGTGATACCGATATTGATACCGGTGCTCATGATCGGCAGGCTGCCCGTGCCGATTCCGCCGAGGGGCACCCTCACATATGGCTCGATTCGCAGGTTGCCTACACCGCCCAGGCGCTGTTCGAAGCCGGCGCTGAACCCGATCAACGAGAATGGATATTGCGAAGGCGTTTTCCAATCCACGGATTTGTACCATGCATTGGGGTAATTGTAATATTTAGCCTCATAGGTGTATTTCTCGCGATTCATCAGGTATGTCGACAGACCTGCAGTTGCAAACCAGCGGGTTTTCCCTGCGGGGTTGAAGGTATAGCGCACATTGAGCGGGATCTCCCACATATAGCAATTGCCGTCTACATTGAGCAGATCGACAGTGGGCGATATGCTTATTTTCTTGGTGCTGAAATATTCCCCGTCGGTGTAATAGCGTTTTCTCTCGACATAGGCGCCGGTCTCGATCGCCCAGTGGGGCCCGAAGGCGTAGCCGATGATCACGCCGAAGGTGGTGCCGACGCCTTTTGTTGACTGGAATTTGACGGTGCTGAGGTCGGGAGCTCCTACGATCCCCGCGTAGAGGTAGGATTGGTTTTTGGATTTGGGTTTCGTGCTGTCTTTCTTTATTTCTTTTGCTTTTACGGCTACCTTAAGTGCATAGGGCGCGGCGATGCGGGCGCGTTGTTGGTTGATGTTGGTGTTGCGCAGCGTGAAGGCGGCCGCTACCGGGTTGGTTGTAGGGTCGATTGTGGCGATCTGGTCGTCGCTGATGCGATCGGCTTCTGTTCTATTGGTTTCGGGCCGGACTTTGGCTGTGGTTTCGGGCCGGACTTTGGCTGTGGTTGCGGGCCGGACCGGGAAGGGCTCGGGCGAACGCGAAGAGCCTGAACGAGGAGGAGCGTGCCGAAGCAGCTCCAACGAAGTTCCACCGGCGCTGCGGATTATCTTGCCTGAGTTTTTGGGATTCGTGGAGTTAACCATCCGAGGCGCCTTGTGGGGCATCCCGGCGCCGGCCTGGCCCTCGGAGAGGGCGGGTGCGGTGGCGTTGTTGTCGATTGGCTTGTTTTCGGCTGCGTCTTTTGCGGCTGCGTCTTTTGCGGCTGCGCCGGTTGCGGCCGACCCGGTTGCGGCGGGCTTGGTTGCGGCGGGCTTGGTGACAACTACGTTATTGGCGGGTGTGCCGTTCGCATTGGCAGCCGCCGGCTCGCCGCCCGATCTGGCCGTCACCTGGCCGGCAGGCTTGTGGCCGCCATGGCCGGATAGATCGACGACCAAATACCCGATACCGGCAAGAGGCAGCAGGAGGAACCACCAAAAGAACCTCCTTCTCCGGCGACGGTCTGGATTATCTACCTCGTCGAAGGCATCGGGGGATGGATCTTTTTCAAGGGCAGCGGCCATCCGATCCCAGTCGGAGCTGTCTGTCCTTAGCGGGTATTTGTCGGACGCCCGCCGAAAAAGATCATCAAAGTCGGTGTCCTTTAGATTTGACATAATATCTTTTCAGTGTTTTCTGCGGTCAGGGCCTTTTGCAAATGTGCGCGGGCCTTGGACAGGTTAGATTTCGAGGTTCCGGTTGTTATTCCAAGCATTTTCGCTATCTCGGGATGTGAATATCCCTCGATAACGTGTAGGTTGAACACGACACGATAAGCCGGGGGCAGATCCTTTACCAATGCGATCAGCTCTTTGTAGAGTACCGAATTGTCGGATGACTGCCCATCGTCCTTATGCTCCCAAACATGCTCGGGGATGGGATACGATTGCGTATTATTCATTTCCCGCCGCATATAATCGATCGCGGCGTTGATGACTACCCTTCTTATCCAGCCGATGAGCAGCATTTCCACCTTCTCCTTGTCCCGCACCTCAAACCGGCTAAAATTCTTAAACATCTTCAGAAAGGCATCATGGGTCACTTCCGTCGCCTGCTCGTAGGTATTGACATACCGGAAGGCAATCTTGAGACACAGGCCATAGTATTGATCGTACAGCAGTTTCTGGCATTGCCGGTCCTGCTGGGCGCAACCTGCGATTATGTGAAGTAGTTTTTCCAAATGTAGATTCTTGGAGGATTAAACGTCCTATTTATCCCATCGGTTGCCTCAAATGCGTAAGGATACGAGCCGTCACGAGTAATTGACCGGTATGCCGTTGTGTATGTTCGGCCGCATGAAAAAGAAGCCCGCCGACGGTAGAAGGCAATTTTCCACGACCTACCGTCCGGGGGCTTGTCAGGCTTTCCTCGGGAATGCTTGCCAGCTCCTCTAAAGCCTTGTCTATCTGTATGTTAAATCTATTCAGCAGTTGCGCCACGGTACTTTGGCCCTCAGCCGGCTCACCTTCGGTGGCGAGGTCGGCCAACTGCGCCTCATTGAGCGTATGGCCCCGGGCATAGGTAAAGAGCCGGTCGAGAACGCCGGCCAGGTGTTGGAGATGGAAACCGGGAGAGGCTACCCCGCCGGGACGCTCCCAGAGAAGTGCATCGGGAAATTCCGCCATCAATTGATCGACCTCCTGTTCCGATTGCAGAAGGGCGTGAGCGACGGGTTGAAGCAATGGGTCTATGGCAGGCACAGGCCCGCGTAGCCAGAATTCCGTATGGTTGGTATTTGCCATCGACCTAAAGGGTCGTGCAAATTACCATTTTTTCGGGAGCGGGGAGCTATAGCTCCAATTCGTGAAGAACATCCTTGGTCACACTGCGGATGGACTCGCGGCTCGGCTCATTGGCGAGGATCGTGACCGCGTCAGGCAAGGCGTTGCGATATTGTTCCCCAATGGGGATCTTTTCCGCCGGGATATAGACATGCTTGTTGTCAAAAGAGACGATCTTATCGATCGAAACGATATAGCCACGATGGACGCGGCAGAACAGATCGCGGGGCAGCAACTTCTCCCATTGCTTGAGCGTAACCAGCACCAGGGCGGCAGTAGGTCTGTCTTCGAGGACTAACCGGGTATAGTTCTTCCGGGCTTCGATATAAAGAATATGCCGGATGTCCACTTTCATGAATTTACCTTCATGACGGATAAAGAAAAATGGTTGCACTTGCTAAAATTTACTGACAAAAAAAATTATTGCGACGGGGTTGTTTGCAAAGTGGAAATGGCCTGTTGATGGATATAGCGTCCATACAATTCATACGCCCTCATGACGGTAAGCAGGGGATCCTTGGGTGACATCAACTCGAGGTCAGGGTCGTGGATAAGGTCGCTGGAGCGGCTGTTGCCGCCGGTGCCGGGCGTGTGCCTGAAATACTCGGCGTCGTGATGGGTGTCGCCTTCGCGGATGTACCGACAGAACTCGCGGTTGTCCTCGAAGAATCGTTGCATCTTTACCTCTTCCCAACGCCGGAGCCGGAGCAGCTCGAGCGGTTCATTCACCGGCGCGAAGAGTATCGCGTGATATCTGAAAGTGTAATACTCAGTGTGGGAGGCGAAGGCAGGCTTCTGATCCAGGCAGGATTTGAAGCAGGCTTCGATCCTTTCCATATCAGTACCGGATGCATCTTCATGGGAATGGAGGACAGCCAACAGTTGTTGATAATATTCCTGATATTCAGGGGACATAGTTTCGTAAGGAAGGTTTAAACAACAAACAGCAGGGCGTTGTAGACACAAACCCCGGAGGACTCAAAGGTCACATGAGAAAACACTACACTTTATATAACTAAAAACAAACGAAATCTTTCAGCGGCAAAAGGATAATTGTCAATTTGATCACTGTAAATGACTACAGGAGCGTTCGTGTTTTAACCACTCCTGGCGGGTTTTTTTAGCAGAATTTTAGCAAAAGAAGGGAGTGAAAATAAATGCGTGAAAAAAAGCCGCTATTTGTTAACCGTTAACTAAATTGCGGAAACGAAAAAAGGCCCTCTGTAGAAACAGCCGGCCTCTAACGATTGCTTGCCATATGAAAAAAGGTAGAAATATCTATTTTTCGTGGAATGAGCCTCTAGCGAATGCCTGTTAAGCGATTGCTGCCATTTTTCTTATCTTTGCCGCTCCTAATCTCATTCTCTTCACAAATGTACTATTGGCAGGCTTCCCTCTTGAATCAAATTATGGGCAGGTTAATCATGTCAAAATCGGCATTTTTGCGTTAAAACCCTTTACAGGATTGAGTTTTAGGATAATCCCAGCATTATGGCCAACCGTTTCTCAGATACCTTATTCCAACTTATACATTCGCTCGAAAAGTCAGAAAAAAGGCACTTTAAGCTCTATATCAAAAGGAGCTCGGCGAAGGAGGATCTCAAGATCGTCCAGCTGTTCGACGCCCTTGATAAATTAAGCGATTACGACGAAAAGAACCTGCTGAAGAAGCTGCCGGGCATCGAAAAGCCGCAGCTGTCCAATCTCAAGACCCATCTTTACAAACAGATCCTGGCCAGTCTCCGGCTGCTGAAGAGCGCCGACAGCATCGACCTTCAGCTGAACGAAACCTTCGACTACGCCCATATCCTGTATAAGAAAGGCCTGTTCCAGCAGAGTCTTCGATTGCTGGACCGGGCCAAAGAGACCGCCAAGGCGAACCAGAAGTTCAATTTCCTCGTGCAGGTGCTGTCGCTGGAAAAGCGGATCGAGACCCTGCACATCACCCATAGCATGCAGATGCGGGCGGAACAGCTGTCGGCGGAGTCTTCCGAGGTCATCGACCGGATCAATATGGTCGCAAGACTGAGCAACCTGGCCTTATTGGTGTACAGCTGGTATATCCAGAACGGGCATGCCCGTAATGAAAAGGATGAACAGCGCATCCGGCAGTATATGAAGGAGCAACTGCCGCCGAATGCCTGGGAGCAAACCGGGTTCTATGAGCGGCTTTACCTTTACCAGAGCTATAACTGGTATGCCTTTATCCGCCAGGATTTCCTGATGTACTACCGGTATTCCCAGAAATGGCTGGACCTTTTCGAGGAACAGCCGCTGATGGTGCGCGTCGAGACGGGACACTACATCAAGGCCCTCCACAACCTGCTGAATGCCCATTTCGATCTTCGCAACTACCAGAAGTTCGAGCTCGTCCTGCGGAAGTTCGAGGCCTTTTCGCAGACCGACCGGGTCCGGGAGAACGACAACTTCCGTATCCAGTCCTTTGTCTACATCACCACCGCCAAGATCAACCAGGTCTTTATGCTGGGCAATTTTGCCCAGGGGCTTGCATTCGTGCCGGAGATCGAGGAGAAGCTGGCCGAATACGATCTTTTTATCGACCGGCACCGCATCCTCGTGCTGAACTACAAGATCGCCTCGATGTATTTCGGCGCCGGGGATTACGGCACCTGTATAGACTATCTGCAACGGATCATCAACGATCAGCAGGACCTCCGCAACGATCTGCAATGCTATGCGCGGGTGCTGCACCTGATGGCGCATTACGAATTAAAAAACTTCGATCTGATGGAGTCATTGACCAAATCAGTATATAGATTTATGGCCAAGCGCGAGCGCCTGACCCGGGTCGAAGAAGAGATGTTCCGGTTCTTACGGACCTCCTTCCAGACCTCGAGGGCCGGACTACGCGCCGAATTCGAGAAATTCCTCGGGAAGATCAAACATTTCGAGGGCAACCGGTATGAGGCGCGGGCTTTTGCATACCTCGATCTTGTCTCCTGGGTGGAGAGCAAGGTCTATCAGCGACCAATGAGCGAGATCATTGCCGAAAAGTATCGCAGCAGCAAGCGAAAAATGGAAGCTGCCCAGGGAGCGGTCCTGCGGAACGGCTAGAGCCGGAAGAGATCCCTCAGCACCCGGCGGGCGGCATGATACCCGCACATCCCGTGGACTCCCCCACCCGGCGGTGACGCGGAGGAACAGAGGTAAATGTTGTTTACGGATGTCCGGTAGGGGCTTCGCCGGAGGGCAGGGCGGGTGAACAGTTGGCGGATGTCCATGATCCCGCCGTTGATATCTCCACCAACATAATTCGGGTTGTATTCTTCCATCTGCGCCGTGTCCATGGTATGACGGGCGAGGATGCGGTCGCGGAAGCCGGGCGCATAGCGTTCGATCTGCGCTTCGACGGCTGCAGTCATATCCCTGCGGGAACCGCCGGGAACATGACAATAGGCCCAGGCCGTATGTTTCCCCTGCGGCGCGCGGGAAGGATCGAAAAGGGATGGCTGGGTGAGCAGGACAAAGGGGCGGTCGGGATGGCCGCCTTGCGCGGTCAACGCTTCCGAAGCGGCTATTTCTTCAAAGGTATTCCCGAGGTTTACCGTACCGGCCTCGCGACAAGCGGGGTGTTTCCAGGGGATAGGACCATCGAGAGCCCAGTCAACCTTGAATACCCCCATGCCATACCGGTATCGTTCGAGTTGACGCTGATAGAGCGCTGACCAGCGATTACCGCCGAGCTTTAACAACTGGCGGGGGGTGAGATCGAGCAGCAGGGCTTTTGCGGAGGGCAGTTGCGATAACTCGCCGATCCAGGTATTGGTCTGGATCCGGCCGCCAAGGGAGGTGTAATACGCGGCAAGCGCTTCGGCCAGCTTTACAGATCCATAACGGGCTATCGGCCAGCCATCCCCGTGACCTGCCATGAGGAAGATGAGGGTAACGGCGGCGGTGGTCAAATTGGTAAGTGGTTGCATGGCATGAGCGGCCATACCGGCGACCAGTGCTTTTGCCTCTGCCGTTTGGAAACCTTTTGCGAGATGAGCGGCGCTGGGGATGCCCTGCCAACCGAATCGCGCCATCATCCCGGGATGATTGGGGAAATGGAAGGGCCCGAGCAACTCGGGAGCCAGACTGGGCCAGTCTTTTACCAGGGGGGAAAGAAGGCGGAGGTAGGTGGACCGGTCGACGCCGAAGCTTTCGGCTGTTTGCTGGGGAGATTGCGTAAGAAAGGGCGTTGTCCCGGTGTCCAGTGGATGGGCCGCCGCGATGGGCGGGACGATCCACTCCAGTCCATGCCGGTCAAGGGGAAGCGTTTTAAAGAAGGGCGAGGCAATGCCGAGGGGATGGGCAGCGGAGCAGACATCGTGTATGAAACCCGGAAGGGTGAGCTCAGCCGATCGCATCCCGCCGCCGATCGCATTCCGCCCTTCGATGATCAGGGTGGACAATCCGCGCTGTTGCAGTACAATAGCCGCTGCCAGCCCATTTGGACCCGAACCCAGGATCACGGCATCAAAATCGGTCTTGCTCATAGGCATAGACAAATTTCGTAAATTTAGGGTACAATCGAGACGTTATGACACGAGGCGATAGCCGACTGCATAACACCCCTGAAAAACAATCAACTCGTTATGAAAAGCTTTGTCTTGCTGCTGAGCCTGGGTTTTGGGTTTATCGCCCATGCCCAGCCAAAGTCGATCAAAGAGGCGGTCGAATCGCAACATTATGTCTTCAAGGCGCAGACGGCCTTACCGCTGAGCGGGCGGTCCCGGAATCTTACCTCGGACTATGACCTGCGGGTGTCGCCGGGCTCGGTCGTCAGCTATCTCCCCTATTTTGGGCGGGCCTACCAGGCTACCATCGGCGAGACGAAGAGCCCGCTTGACTTTACGTCGAAGGATTTTGAATATACGTCCACGCCGGGAAAGAAGGACGGCTGGACGGTGACGATCAAACCAAAAGACTACAGGGAAGTCCAGTCGATGACGCTGAATATCTCTTCCGAGGGGTATGCCACGTTACAGGTGATCTCCACGAATCGCCAGGCCATCAGCTTTAACGGGGTGGTCTCCGCCCCGCGGCAGAAATAGGGGCGCGGCCGGCGCGGCGGCTTGCCGGCCCGGCGGCTTGCCCGGCGCCTGGGCTCCGCGTGACCCAACCAAACGCAGCCGATCCATCACGTCAGTCGCGGGTGACCGAACGATACTTGGTGGGCGACATACCCATTACTTTGGTAAACCGTTTGGAAAAATAATACGGATCGTCAAAGCCCATGCTCAGCGCAATATCCTTGACCGACTTGTCGGTGATCCCCAGGTGCTGGCTGGCCTTCTGCATTTTCATCTGGATAAAATAGTCGATGGGCGCATAGCCGGTGCGCTGTTTGAACAGGCTGGAGAAGCGGGAAGGGCTGTAGTTGTACCGGTGGCTGAGCTCATTCAGCGTGATATTTTCGTTGATATGTTCCTGCATGAAGAGGATGGCGCTGTCGATGCAGTCGATCTTCTCCGAAGGAGAGGCGACGAAATGTTTCTGATTATAGATGAAAAGAGTGATATAGTGTGACAGACACATATTGGCAAAGAGGAGATTGTCGATGCTATACCCCAGCTCGAGGGTCTTATAGATCTTACTGAAGAGGGAGATCATCTCATTGCTGCTACGGACGGGGTTGGGTTTGAAATGTTTCTGGATTACGGGCAGGGCGTTGAAATTGGGAAGGAGGCTGCCGCCGAAGTGTAGCCAGTAGATGGTCCAGGGATCATTCTCGCTGCTGCCGTAGGCATGTTCGACATTCTGTGGCAGGATGAAACACTGCCCGGGACCAACTTCGTAGCGTTTGTCGCCGATGGTGTAAAAACCATGGCCGTCGACACAGTAAAAGAGAAAATTCTCGGGCAGGCCTTTTTTCCGATACGTATAATGATGAGTCGCTCTTGGATAATAACCCAACCCGCAGATGTACATTTGCCGCAGGAGCGCATTGTTTTGGATGCGTGATTTCAGTACGGACCTGGGGATCTCGATCCGTTGACGGCCGACGCCGTGCCAGATATTCTTGTGAGACCCCACCTTATTTTGCTCTTTTTTAATATCGTTTATTCCCCCCATCCTCGTAAATTAGTGCAATTTGAAATTCTGCGTACTTTTTTGCCTGCTCATTTTCGGTGAACGTGTCTGTTTGATGGCCCAGGAGATGCCTATCGACCGCGATAATATTGTCTGGAGTGGTCCCAGCCGGGATGCGGCGGGGTCGATGCCGTGTGGCGGTGGGGATGTGGGTTTGAATGTCTGGGTCGAAAATGGAGACTTGTTGTTTTATTTTGGGCAGAGCGGAGCTTTTGATGAGAATAATGCGCTTTTGAAGGGTGGGCGGGTGCGCGTTCGGCTCTCGCCGAATCCGCTGGCCGGTGAAGTGCAGCAGGAGCTGGTGTTGCGGGATGGGTCGGTGGTGGTTACCGGGCGCATTGGGCGCGCTGCCGTAACCGTCCGTATCTGGGTGGATGTATTCCGGCCGGTGGTGCATGTGGAGATGAATGGAAGCCGGGCGCTGGCAGCCGAGGCGACCTACGAGAGCTGGCGGTATACGGACCGGGTGATGGAGGGGAAGGCGAATAACGCAAATAGCTATAAATGGGCTTACCGGCATGCCCCGGGCGGCCGGGTGGTGACCTACAAGGATAGTATCCGGTTCAAAGGTAACGGCGTCTTGTTCTATCATCGGAACAAGGATTCGACGGTGTTTGATGTAACGGTGCGGCAACAAGGGTTGGATTCGGTGAAGGGATTGCTGTACAATCCGCTCAGGGGTCGGATGTTTGGTGGAGTCATGACGGGGACCGGGATGAAGCCGGCGGGAAGGACGAGCGGGAAATACTTAGATACTGATTTTGAGGGATGGAAACTGGCGGGTGGGCCGATGCGGAAGCGGGAGGTAATGCTGGTGCTCGGTACATCGGAGGCGGGTGCGTCGGGTGATAGGAAGAAGACGGCCGAATGGTGGACCAATTTTTGGCGGAGGAGCTTTATCTATATCGGGGGAGACGAAAAATCACCCCAATGGCAGGCGGGAAGGAACTACCAACTGTTCCGATATATGCTGGGGTGCAATGCCTATGGCGAATATCCTACAAAATTTAACGGCGGCCTTTTTACAGTCGATCCATCGCTGACGGACTCGTCGATGCGGTTCACGCCGGATTTTCGGAATTGGGGAGGAGGAACGATGACCGCGCAGAATCAGCGGCTGGTGTACTGGCCCTTGTTGCGGAGCGGGGACACGGATCTGATGCGATCGCAATTCGATTTTTATTTGCGGACTCTCCGGACGGCAGAATTGCGGAGCCGGGTGTATTGGGGCCATGGGGGCGCCTGCTTCGCGGAGCAGTTGGAGAATTTTGGATTGCCGAACAATGCAGAATATGGATGGAATATGCCTGCGGATCATGATAAGGGTGTGGAATATAACAAGTGGCTTGAATATGAGTGGGATACTTCGCTGGAGTTTTGCCTGATGATGTTGGAGGCCGGGCGAAGGGATTGCATCCCCTTTGTTGAGAGTTGTCTACGATTTTTTGATGAGCATTACAAGGCTCGGGATGCGAATGGATATATCGTACTTTATCCGGGTTCGGCAGCAGAGACGTATAAGATGGCAAATAATCCATCATCAACGATCGCGGGCTTGAGGACCGTGCTGATGCGTTTGATCGAGCTGAACGGTGGCAAGGATGCGAAATGGGAGGGGATGTTGCGGCGGCTGCCTCCCCTATCCTACCGGAGTTTTGACGGGCATCTGACGATAGCGCCGGCCAAGACCTGGGAGCGGATGAATAATAAAGAATGTCCTCAACTGTATCCCGTGTTCCCCTGGGGTATTTATGGTCTCGGGCGGCCGGGGTTGGATACGGCGATCGATACGTATAAGTATGATACGGATGCGGTGCGATTCCGAAGCTATGTGGGCTGGAAGCAGGACAATATCTTTGCGGCGAGATTGGGGTTGACGAAGGATGCAGCGACGTTGACGATCGGAAAATTGCGGGATGGGCCGCGGCGGTTCCCGGCTTTCTGGGGACCGGGTTTCGACTGGACGCCGGACCATAATTGGGGCGGCAGCGGGATGATCGGGTTACAGGAGATGCTCTTGCAGACCGATGGCAAAAAGATATTCCTGTTCCCCGCCTGGCCGAAGGACTGGGATGTTCATTTTAAATTGTGGGCGCCTTATCATACGACGGTGGAGGCGGTGCTGAAGCGTGGGAAGCTGGAGCAATTGACCGTGGAGCCTGCTTCGCGGCAAGACGATATCATAAATATGTTACCATGGGAAAACTGATCTTTTTATTGCTGGTGAGTTTGAGCGCACGAGCCCAGGGACCCCATGCGGTACTGGATGAGGTTGGGATCGGCGATGTACATTGGACGAAGGGCTTTTGGGCCGAGCGGTTTGCCGTTTGCCGGGATTCGATGTTGCCTCATCTTTGGCATATTTATACGGATAAGAATGTGAGTCATGCTTTTGAGAATTTCCGGATCGCGGCGGGGCTGGATACCGGGTCACATGCGGGGCCGCCCTTTCACGACGGGGATTTCTATAAATTATTGGAGGGAATGGCGGCGATGTACGCGATCGACCATGACCGAAGGCTTGACAGCCTGATGGATATGGCTATTGCTGTCATAGCCCGGAGCCAGCGGCCTGACGGGTATATTCATACGCCGGTGGTCATCGCGGCGCGAGCCACGAAGGTGGTGTCGGATGAAGAACATCTTAGCTTCGAATGTTATAACATGGGACACCTGATGACAGCCGCCTGTATGCATTACAGGGCGACGGGAAAGAAGACGTTGCTGGCCGTGGCGACGAAGGCTGCGGATTGGCTTGTGGCCTTTTACCAGCGCAGCACACCTCAGCAGGCGCGGAATGCCGTCTGTCCGTCCCATTATATGGGCATCGTGGAGCTTTACCGGGTGACGAAGAACCCTGCCTATCTGCAGCTGGCGAAGAAACTCATCGATATCCGCGGGCTGGCGGACAACGGCACGGACGATAACCAGGATCGGGTGCCTTTTCGGAGTCAGACGGTCGCGATGGGGCATGCCGTACGGGCGAACTATCTCTATGCGGGGGTTGCCGATGTCGTTGCCGAGACGGGGGACGACAGCCTTTGGCATTGTCTCAACGCCATTTGGACGGATGTGACCCAACGGAAGATGTATATCACGGGTGGTTGTGGCGCGTTGTACGATGGGGTGAGCCCTGATGGAGTATCGTATAGCCCCGGGGCCATCCAGGAGGTGCATCAGGCGTATGGGCGGGATTATCAGCTGCCGAATACGACGGCGCATAACGAAACCTGCGCCAATATCGGCAATGTGCTTTGGAACTGGCGGATGCTGCTCGTCAGTGGTGACTCGCGATATGCGGACGTGTTGGAGCAGGCTTTATATAATAGCGTTCTGTCGGGTGTCAGCCTCGATGGGGACCGATACTTTTACACCAATCCCTTGCGGGCATCGCGGAGTTTTCCTTATACCCTGCGTTGGTCGGGTGGGCGGGAAGAATATATCGCACTTTCCAACTGCTGCCCACCCAACCTTGCGCGCACTTTAGCGGAAGTGGGCGACTATGCCTACTGTGTCAGTTCAAAGGGTTTATATGTAAACCTGTATGGCGGAAATGTTCTTAAAACGAAAGGGCTGGAACTGGAAGAGGTTACCAATTATCCCTGGGATGGGAAAGTGACGATCACGGTGAGAAAGGCGCCGGAGACCGTGTTTGGGATCCATCTCCGGATACCGGGCTGGTGTAAGGGGGCGGGTATCCTTGTGAATGGAAAGGCCTGGGATATGGCTGTTGAAGAGGGAAAATACGCGGAGTTAAGCCACGTTTGGAAGGCCGGCGATGTCATTGAGTTGGATCTGCCTATGCGGCCTGTGCTCCTCCAGGCCAACCCGCTTGTCGAGGAGACGAGGGGGCAGGTGGCAGTGCGCCGGGGGCCGGTGGTCTACTGCCTGGAGTCCCCCGATCTTGGACCGGGTCAATCGATCTTTACCGTGGCGATGCCTTCAGGAGCACAGTTGAAGCCGACGCCTATGAACATCGGAAACGGTCATTTTATGGCACTGGAAGGAACGGCAAAATTATTGCCCGCAGGGGATGGAAAATTGTACCAGGAAGTGACCGTTTCGCCGGCAAAGGATATCCCCGTAAGGCTGATCCCATATTATGCGTGGGCCAACCGCGGCGTCACGGATATGACAGTCTGGATGAACTTGTTAAGGGAATGAAATTTAATTATCTTGCCTGCGTTGTTGTAGTATAAAAACGAACCCTATTCCTAACTTTAAACAGATCGTACTTTTGTGGACCGCGGTCGTATTGTTTCAGACCGTAACCGGACAGCGGGTATCCGTCACAGGTACCGTCGTGGATTCGACATCCCGGACTCCGGTGATGGGTGTTACGGTCGGGTTGTGGGGCAGCCACAAGGCGGTGATCGCGGACGGCAAGGGAAGGTTCCACATTACGGCAGACAGTGCCGGTCAAAAGCTGATCGTCTCGGCAATTGGATATCAACCTCTCGAAGTAGCCGCCGACGGGACGCATCCGCTGGTCATCGGATTGGAAAAGAATTTCACCGATCTGAAGGCCGTGGTCATAAAAGGCCATCGGGGTAAATATAGAAATAAAAATAATCCGGCGGTGGAGCTGATCCGCAAGGTGATCGCCAACAAACCCCAGAACGGGCCAGGAGCGGATGATTATACCGCCTTCCAACAATACGAGAAGGTGCGGTTGCTGCTCGACAAGGTTCCGAAGATCCTTGTTGACAATATCCTGATCAAAAAGTACCGGTTCCTTTTCGACAATAAAGACACGACGACGGTCCCGGGCAAGACGCTGGTCCCGGTGTATATCCAGGAACTGTATTCCAACAACTATTACCGGAAGCATCCAAACGACAATAAGAAAGTGGTCATCGGCCAGAAGAGCGTGGATTTTGGCGAGTATATCGATATGCGGGGGATCAGCATGGCGGTGAACCGGTTGTATGAAGATATCAATCTATATGACAATTCGGTGAACGCATTTACGATGCAATTCCTCAGTCCCATCTCCGATCTTGGTCCCACTTTTTATATGTATTTTATCCGTGATACGGTTGTGGACCATGGAGAAAACCTGGTGCGGTTGTTCTTTGTGCCGAGGAATCCGGAGGACCTGCTTTTCCGCGGGCTGCTCTCTATCACGATGGATGGCAACTATGCGATCCGGCGGGCAGAGCTGAGCGTGAGCCGGCATATCAACCTTAATTACGTCCGGGATTTCAGCGTGACGGAGGAGTTTGAGAAAGGCCCCAATAATCGTTATCATCTTGCCAGTTCCGATATGATCGCGACGTTCAGTCCGTTCCCCCGCAGCCCGGGAGTAGTGGGGGAACGCATCGTCAATATCCGGGAGATGACCCATGACCCGGTGCCCGACAGTGTTTTCAGGGGATTGCCGGTGGACACCCTGAGCGCGGCCAATCTTCAGACGGACAGCTTCTGGACCGGCGGGCGGCCGGTGGCCCTGAGCGAGACCGAGGCGAAAACCTATTCCAACACCGATAGCCTTGTGAAGATGAAGAGCTACAGAAGGTTGATGGATTATGTGACCGCCTTTACAGCCGGCTACAAGTCAGCGGGCAAGTTCGATGTGGGAGCGATCGGCAGCTTTTATACCTTCAACACGATCGAGGGCCAGCGGCTAAAGCTCGGGGGACGGACGAATACCCGGCTCAGCACCCGTTGGTTCGGGGAGGGCTATGCGGCCTACGGCACAAAGGATGATCGCTGGAAGTATTCCGGCGCGCTATCCTATGCCTTGAACAACAAGTCGATCTACACCTATCCGCAACACTATGTACAGGGCAGCTATCTATATGACGTACGGACGCTGGGGCAGGAGAATACCTTTGCCGTAGCCAATAACTTCTTTACCTCCTTCAGCCATGGGGACAATTCAAAATGGGTTTACAGCCGGGTGGCGCGCCTCTCCTATATCCATGAGTTCAATAGTCATTTTTCCTTTACCGTGGGCGGAAAGAACTGGCAGCAGGAGCCAACGGGATCGCTGTATTACATCTACAAGAACTTTGCCGACCAGCCCGATACCGTCCGCCGGCTGACGACCACGGAGCTTTCGGTGTCGTTCCGCTGGGCGCCCCATGAGCAGTTCTTCCAGAACAAAGCGGGGAGAGTCAATATCATCAATCACTATCCAATTGTCACAGTCCAGTATAGCCGGGGAGTAAAGGGACTTTTTGCCGGGGCCTACGATTACAATGCGTTCCATCTGAATGTATATAAACGCTGCTATATCGCGCCGCTTGGATATTCGGATGTCAATTTCGATGCCGGCTATCTCAGCGGGGCGCTGCCCTTCCCGTTGCTGACGGTGCATCCGGGTAACCCCTCGTATTTCTACAGCCAACGGGCCTACAATCTGATGAACGTGGGGGAATTTGTGAGCGACCACTATGCGGGGATCGATATCGATCATTTCTTCAATGGCTTTTTCTTCAACAAGATCCCGGGATTGAAGCGGCTGCGGTTGCGGGAGGTCATCGCCGGCAAGATCCTGTATGGCGGGCTGCGGGATGAGAACAATCCCGCATTGAATCCGAACCAGATGAGGTTCCCACTGACCAAGGGGGAAATGTCCACCTATTCGTTGGGCGGAAAGCCCTATATCGAAGGGAGTGTCGGCATCTATAATATCTTTACCATTTTCCGCGTAGATCTTGTAAAAAGATTTACCTATCTGGACCATCCTGGGGTTAGCGATCTCGGATTGCGAATCAGCTCAAATTTCCAATTTTAATTCAGAGGTCAGCGCCTTTCGGCCTTTTGGCGTCACCATTACCGCGCGGGTGTTTGGCATTCTGCGCAACCATTGCTCGTCCAGCATCATTTGCAGGAGGGCGGCTCCGAGGGAGCCTGCCAGATGGGGGCGACGTTCGGTCCAGTCGAGGCAGGTGCGGGCAAAATGGCGGCGTTGTTGCTGCAGCTTATCAGGGTCAATGCCGTGATCGAGAAACCATCGAACGCCCTTTGGCGTTGGATCATATTGCTTTTTTGTCTGAGTGAGGATTTTCTGTTTGACGAGACTTTCGGTCAACTGTACACCTACCCTGCCGGCAAGATGGTCGTAGCAGGTTCGGCAGACGCGGATGGGCGGATCTTCTTTTTCCGCGGCTTCGCGGGTGCGTTGGGGGACCAGGGCGGCGAGGGCTTCGACAGCGTAGGCGACCTCGGGGCGGGAGAAGGTGTAGTAGCGATGACGTCCCTGCGCCTCGACTGTCAGGAGATCGGCCCGGATGAGTTTCGCCAGGTGCATGCTGCAGTTGGGAGCGGAGGTGTCCACGGCTGAGGCAAGTTCGGAAGCCGTGTAGGCGCGGCCGTCGAGCAGCGTCCAGAGAATGTTGGCGCGGACGGGATCGCCGATCAGCTGCGCGATATCCTTAAGCATAGACTGAAGTATTGCTGATGGAAGGTACCTAATTTTAGGACATGGATGCAGACATCTATCAAATCTATCGCGAGCGGCGCGAAAAGACGCCGGTTTGTTGGGACGAGCAACGACGTCTTTGGGCCGTCTATTCCTATCGTTTCTGTCAACAGGTGTTGTCACACCCTGCCACGCTGATCCCACCGGTCGCCGATGGTAACCTGGGGGGACCTGCGTTGGCCGTCAAGCACCGGCTTGTGCGGATCAGCAATCCGCCGGCGCATGATCTTGCGCGGGAGATGGCGTTACGGATGTTCCGCGGGCGGCGTCCGGCGCATGCGGGCCCGCTTCTGTCGCGGTTGCTGCCGGCTCCGGCTTCCGGCGGCACGGTGGAATGGGTGAGCCAGGTGGGGAGGGTGTTGCCGGCAATGCATATTTTGGCGGGGTTTGGATTTTCCGATGGGGATATAGGACTTATTTTGGGGCAGCTGCCAGTTATCTTAAAAATTATGGCTCCTGTGACGAATGCGCAGGCGTTGGAAGAGGCATTTGCCATGGTTTATCCTATCGTGGATCGGCAGGTAGCGACGGTGTTCCCGGGGCTGACGAAGGAGACGCAAGAGTATGCGGTGAGTAACCTTATCGGGCTGATCATCCAGAGCCATGATGCGACGAAGGGGCTGTTGAGCCTTGCATTGCTGCATTTGTTACGCCGGGAGGACCCTGGTATGCTGGCTTCACGGGATATGGATTTCTTTCTCTCATATGTGACGGAGGTGTTACGATATGATTCGCCGGTGCATAATACGCGCCGGGTATTGACCGAGGATGTGCATATTGACGGGGCGACGCTGCCAGCCGGCGCTACGGTGCTGGTGGTTGTGGCGGCAGGGAACCGAGACCCGACGATATTCGAGCGGCCCGAGGAATTTGACCGGCATCGGCCCAACAATCTCTCGATGCTGACCTTTGGCCATGGGACACATGGGTGTATTGCGGGGATGTATTGCACGCTGTTGGCGGCGGAGACGATGAGCTACTTGTTTCACACCTACCGGAAGGTAGAGGTCGTGGAATCTCAACCGGCGTATGAACCGCTTGCCAATGTCCTTATGGTGAAGGAGATGCATGTACGCTTAGCGTAAGTGGGCCGAGCAGACCGGCGGGCAAACCTGTGTGGTGGAGGCGGTTGGCCCAGGTGTTGGCGACGGTAACCTTTAGGGTGTTGACCCCGGGATGGAGGGCTTTTGTTATTTCCAGTTTGTTGCTGGTCCAGACGGTGCCGACGTCGATGTTGTTGATGGTGACTTTTGCGATGTCGGCTACGTGGCCGAGATCGAGAAAAGCGGGGTTTTGAGTTGGTGTTGCTTCAAAGGTGGTGGTGTAAACGGCAAGGCCGGAATAATACCGAATGGTAGTGTCGGATCGTTGGCTCCAGTCGAAGAGGGTATCGGTGGTGACAGTTTTTATGGTATCGAACCGGATGGTCCATGGACCGGTCTTCAATGCGGTTTTGACGATGGTAGCGTTGAGTTGTTTAGGGGTTGCGGCTTTGCGGCGGAACACGAGAAAGATGGACTGATGGCCTTCGAGGGTGAGGCGGACAAGGGTGTTGTTGGGGGTGGAGTTGTATTGAAGGGCCGTATCGACGCTTCCTGTAAGCGGATCCCATAGCTCTGGTGCGCGGCCGGTGATACGGCAGGTGACCAGGCCACCGAATTGGTGGTCGGATGGGTTGCTGATGAAATAGATATCGAAGCCGGGCCCTGTTCGGTGCGTGTAGGCGAGATTTTTGAGGGCGGTGAGATCGGGTCGGATATTTAGATGGGTCACTGGAGCGTAGAGGATTGTGGCGCCATGGCTTTTTAGTTGGGCGAGCCGTTTTGCAGCGGCGGGACTGGTGGGCCCGGGGACGACGAGACAGGCGTAGCTAGCGCCTCCCGGTAGTTCGATGCGACCGTTGTGGACGGTAGCCAGGCGGAAGAGTGCATCGGGGTTGAAAGAGTCGAAGGCATAGCCATGCAAGGGATCGGTCCAATCCGCGGGATCGGCCATGTTTGCTGAATGGACGACGCCGTTGGGTTGTTTTGTCGTGGGTTCACCTTTGTTTTCAAGACGTTTGGTTTCGGCGGTGATGCGGTCGGCGCCGATGAGGCCGGGGAGGATGGTCGTGAGCCGTTCGGGCAGCCATGCCCGGCGGGGAATCTCTTCCCCCGTGAAGACGGCGATGTCGGCGACGGGCCGGCCCTGCTGGAGGAGCCATTGACAGCGGGTGGTGTAGTCAATCCAACCTTTGGCCAGTGGCCACCAGGTCTGGTCTCGTTGGAGATAGGTCCCTACCCCACCGAGCGTCATGCCCGGTTTACGGTCCATCCAGGGATTGTGGACGAAGACATGTAATACGAGCCGGTTGATGCCGAGCGCGTAATTGCGGTCCTGCAGGGTCTTGAGCATCGCGGGGGTTTCATCCCAGGCTTCACGTAATTCCGTGAAAGCTTCCGCCTGGATAATATTCTTTCCATAGAGATGGCCGCCGGAGATGGCGTCGAGGATGTCGTTTGGCTTGTCGTGGGTTGGGCTGCGCAGCCAGAATTCGCCCATGGGGATATCCACCGCGCTGTAGTGGAGAAGATCGTCGCCGGTCATGGTGGGCGCGACGCACTCGGCGCTGAAGGTGCAGCCGTGGGCATGGGCGAGGTTTGCCAGCGTGACATAGAATTGGTCATGGATGAGTTCGGCGATGGTCTGGCGGATATCGTGGAGGAATTTTTCGCTTTCTTCCGCGCTGCCGATGGGAACGCCGGTCATGGCGGGAAGATAGTTGAGGAGATCGTAGCCCCGGCGCTTTTTGAATTCGGCGCGGAAGACGGGGGACCAGTTCTGGCTTCCGCATTCCCAGCTATCGACGTGGAAGATCTTCAGGACGCGGGAGGCCAGTTCCGGACCGGCTTGTCTTATCGCTTCGCCGAACCAGCGGTCGAACTGGAGCTTTATGGCTTCGGGGTTGAACTTATCGCATTCGAGTCCTTTTGCTCCCCCGCCGGTTGCGTTGGTATGACCGGTGGAAGTTTGGCCGATGCGCAGGATGGTCCAATGACCGGGGGGCGCCTGCCAATCGAGATGGCCTTGTTTGTCGAGATAGGCGGTAATGTTGATGAGCTTGCTTTGTGGGATGCATAGGGAGGCGGGGAGTTCTTTGTCGTTCGCGGGCAGGCCGATGCGCCATACCTCGCCGCTCTTGCCTTCGAATTGGTTGATGGCCGGGGCGGCAGAGAGTTCGATGGCGGTGAGCTTCAGGACCGGCTTCCATTTGGCGGCGTCAAGGTCTTCGGCGCCGGGTTCGGAGCCGGTCTTGTCATAGATGAACCGGAAATAGCGGGCGGTAGTGGTGGGTATCGAATGGGTGATGGGAGCGTCGCCGTCCTGCCAGCCATGACGGGGCGGTATGAGGCGGCCGATATCATGGAAGTGTTCACCATCGTCGCTGGTTTGAATGAGAAGGCGATTGGATTGATAGTTGTTGGTGCTATGGATAATGATGCTGCGGCAGGTAAAAGGCTTGTCGAAGGTAAAATCGAGATGGCAGGAGTCCTCGCATTTGAGCGGGCCTTTCCTTGCGGTGTCGTCCCATGCGGCGGGCGTGGGAAATGCGAAGACGGCGATGTCTTTGTAATAATTTTCGAGGGCAGGGGGTTGTGGGAGCGCCTTCGTGATGTGCTTTCCCCCGTAGAGGGTAATGCGGGAGGACACGATCTTCTGCATCGAGAGGGCGGGTGTGATCCAGGGACCGCCTGCAACCGCGAAGCCGTCGCAGGCATGCATGGCTAGCTGGAGGCCGAGACTATCGGCCTGCTGCATGGCATAGCGAACCATTTCCCACCAGCGGGGGCTTAGCTGTTCGGTGATGGGAGTATATTGGGGCGGATTGGTGGCGCCGTTGATGGGCATGAGGTAGGCGCCACCGATACCGGCCGACTTCATGGCAAGGAGATCGGCGTGGAGGCCTTCCTTTGAGACGGCGGCATTCATCCAATACCAGAAGACCCATGGTTTGGCGGCGACGGGCGGGTTGAGGAATTGCTTCGGGTCGGGCGCCTGCTGCGCCGTCGCGTTGGTGCACAGTAGGAGCAGAATAATGCTAATTGGGGACCTCATCTTTTATTAAATAGTCTTTGTTGGATTCGAGGATTATGGTTTTCTTCTTTAGGCGGAGGGAGCCGCGGCCTTCTGCCGTGTGGATCCTTACCTGGTTGTGAGTGCAGGATATTCTTATATTCCCGTGTGGTGTAGGGACCTCGCCTTCCATCCATTGCAAACCGCCCAGGTGGGGTTCCACTTCGTAGGTGGCGTAGCCAGCGGTCAGCGGGCGGACGCCGAGGAAGTACTTGCCAAGCAGATAGATTGGGCTGGCGCCCCAGGCGTGGCAGAGACTTCTGCCGAAGGGACGACCATACATGGCGAAGTGTTGGGCGCCTTTATCCTGCGGATCATATTTCTCCCAGAACGAAGTGGCGCCGTTGGCGAGCATACCTCCCCAGTAGCCTTTTATTTTCTTTAGAACCTGGGGTTGTTCGCCCATCGTGCACAGGGCTTCCAGTTGGTAAAACTGCATATAGGGCGTGGTGATTTCCTGGATGCTGTCGTTGAGGAGGACATTATGCTTTACGGCTTGCGTTTGAGCGGAATCGAGGTAGCCAAAGAAGATGGCGAACATGTTGGTGTAGCGGGTGATGTTGTCGCCTGGCTTACCGTCGATGCGGCTGTGGACGAAGGCCTGGCGGTGGGGGTCCCAGAAGTCGGCGAAGAATTTTTCGCGGAGCGCTGCAGACTGGTTCCGATACGCTTCGGCTGCCGTCGAATCGTTCACCAGATCGGCACAAAGGGCCAATGTCTCGAAACTACGTATGTAGAGCAGCTGTTCGAAACTGAGTTCGCCCTTTTTGGATAGGCCGTCGGCCCAGTCTATGAAGAGCCAGTCACCGGGCTGGCCTTGCAGCCATTCGTCCGGGTCGCGGCGGGAAGCGATCCAGTCCATCAGACTGACCATCCGTGGATAGATGAGGCGGATGAAACCGGTGTCTCCCGTATAGCGGTAATAGTCATAGACTCCCAGGAACCAATAGAAACTATAATCCATGATGGTGTTGATATGACTGGTGACCGGGTCTTTGCCGCGGAGGGCCCAGAGGGTGCGGGTGACGGTGGCGGAGTCGAAGAAGAGGTAATAATTCATCAGGTACGACTGATAGGCGTCGCCGGACCATACCCACCGATCGCGTTTGATCCCGTCGATGAAAAATTCGCGGGTGTTGAGATGGAAGGTGTAGGCGGCGACATCCCAGATATGATTGATCGCGGGGTCGGAACAGCGGAAGCCGCCTTTGTTGGCAAGGGGTGCGTATTCGAAAAGCAGGGACACCGAGTCTATGCGGACATCACCCGTCCATTGGATATTGACATACCTTACGGCGCGGCTGCCGTCGAGGGTCGAATCTTTTGAGTTGGGTTGGTCGATGTCGAGGCGATCGAGGACCTCGCAGCTGTCGGTGGAGAGGGCTTCTTCTTTTGATTCGCCGTAATAGAGGTTTAGTTTTCCTCTTCCTTTCAGGCCATGGAGTTTTATATAACCGAAGGATTCTTTGCCGAAGTCGATCAGCAGGCCATTGGGGGTCTTTTCGGTATGGATCGCCCGATGCGGTTCGGTGGGCAGGCGCCAGTGCGCGGGGTCCTTGCCGGGGAGCGGTTCGGCGGAGAACCAGGTGGTGCCGGATTTATCGGAGGCTTTGCCGGTAGCGTCGATCCATTCCTTGTCTTCAAAGGTAACCTCCCAGGTGTTGTCCGTTTGCAGGTAGCGGCCTTTTATCCAGAGGGCGGGTGGAGTGCTTTGGTTATAGACTTTCAATTCGAGCGTATGATGGCCCTGCCTTAGGTGCAGCCGCTTCGGCGTACCGGAGATCATCTTACCGTCGAGCTTGACGTTGTAGCGGCCCTGGGCCTTGATGGCTACGTCGTCGTCTGCGGGAATGGTGAAGGTTTTGTGAAAGTCGATGAGGACGTAGTGATCGTCGAGTTTCCAAAAAGGGGGGAAGAAGGTGCCGCGTTCGGTGCGGCGAAGCTGAACCTGGTTGGAGAGCCAGATCTCATAGTCTCCGGGATAACCGATATAGGGTTGGGCTTTTGCCGGGTAGCCGTTGAAAAGGATATATAAGATGATCATGACGATCGTGAGGGCCGCCCAGAGTCCTTTTACGCGGCGGGTAGGTTTGGCAGTCGCGATGGCGGGAAGGACGGGTGCGGGGCCAGTCTTTGAGACGAGGACGGCGGCGAGGGTGATGACCACGAAGATAAAGAAGGACAGGAGCAGAAAATGGGGCCAGGCGGGGTATTTGGAAGCAGGGAAGACCCAGAGGAAGAGGATACCGATGGCGACGCTAAACCCCGTGCCGAGGGTGAGGACCCCATTGATCGCGCGGGCGGTGGCGCCCTTCCAGAGGACGCCCAGAAGGAAGGCGACGGACATCGGTGGGGCGAGGAAGCCGAGGACCGATTGAAAGACGTCGAAGAGATGGAGGCCTTTGATGTTGTCGATGGCCAGGGTGATGAGGACCGAGACGATGGCCCCCGCGACGGTAATGACCCGGCCGATGCGGATGATCTCCTTATTGGTGGCGTCCGGTTGATATTTCTTGATATAGATATCCATGGTAAAGACGGTGCTGACGGAATTTAGCGAAGAGCCGATATTCCCTACGAGGGCGGCGACGAGCACGACGATGATCAGCCCGCGCATCCCAGGTGGGAAGAGTTGGGTCACCAATGTAAGATACGCTTCATCGGGGTTTTTCAGATGAGGATAGAGGATAAAACACAATACGCCGGGAACGATGAAGAGCGGGACGTCGAGGATCTTGAGCCAGCCGATGAAGTTCGCGCCGAGCTGGCCCTGTTCGAGATTTCGGGCGCCGAGGACAGACTGAACCATCGACTGTTCGGTGCACCAGAACCAAACTCCCATGACGGGATAGCCGAGGAGGATGGCGGGCCAGGGATAATTCTTATCGTTGGCGGGCAGGAAGAGGTTCCAGTAGGTGCGGGGTGTTTTATCGAAAAGGGCGTGGACGCCACCGGCCTTTGTGATACCGATGTATACGAGGGCGGCCGACACTGCGATCAGCAGCAGCATCTGGAAGACATTGGTATAGGCGATGGCTTTAAGGCCGCCGGCGGCCGTGAAGAAGGTGGCGAGAATGACCATACTGATCACGGAGAGCCACATGGGCAGGCCCAACAGTTGCCGGACCAGGACCCCGCCGGCGAAGAGCCCGAGCGAGAGCCAGGAGATAAGGATCGTGATCAGGGTATACCAGGCAAGGATGGTACGGGTTGATTCGCCGAAGCGAAGTCCCATATATTCCGGCAGGGTCGACACCTTCGCTCCGAGGTAACGGGGAGCGAAGACGACGGCCAGCAATAAAATGAACACAAAGGCATACCACGCGAAGTTACCGGCCACAATTCCCGTGCTGTAGCCGATGCTGGCCGATGCGATCAGCATCGAGGGACCGACGTTCGTTCCCCACATATTCAGCCCGATACTCCCCCACCCCAGGGACCGTTCGGCGAGGAAGAGGTTCTCGTTTGCTTTCTTTTTCCGTACGAAGCTGGCCCAGTAGCCGATGGCCAGCAGGACGATGAAATAAACGACGATGATGATCAGATCCACCGGCTGGAGCAGGTGTCTCATAGGCCATAGGTGTTTAGGATGGAGGCGACTTTGACCGGTTGACCCGTCGCCAGGGACTCTTCCATGGCTTTTAGTAGGGCGATGGTGCCGATGCCTTCTTTTACGTCCGGGTAGGCGGGCCGGTTTGCCTCGATACAGTCATGGAAGTATTCGAGATAATTCTGGTATTCGCCGGCATGATGGCTTTTGCCTTCGAAACGGAAATAGTGCTTTAGCTTGTGTTCCCAGGTGATGATCTTCTCTTCCCCGGTGTTGGTAGTGACGGCGTACCGGAGGTCCATATAGTCGGCCTGGCTGCAGCCTTGCGTCCCCCGCAGGATACAGCTCATCTCGCTGTCGCGGGTGACAGGCTGGACCGGTCCGGTATAGGCCCCGCTGACGCGGGCCACGCGGCCGTCTTTTGCCTTGAAGATGAAATGCATCGTATCCTCGTGGTGAAGACCGCCTTTCTTCCCGTTGGCGCTGAGCATGCCGTACCCCATCACTTCGCTGATGTCCGGCAGATACCAACGGACGAGGTCGACCGGGTGGCTGAGGCCGCCATAGAGCCATTTGAATCGGGACTCCAGGGACCAGCCTTTTTCGAGAAACCAGCGGTGGTCGGCGTGGTAATAGGCTTCGACGGTGATCAGCTCGCCGATGAGACCCGCTTCGAAGTCTTCTCGCTGACGGCGCATGGGTTCGAAAAATCGGGAAGACTGACCGACGAAGACCTTTTTGCCGGTGGAGGCGACGAGATCGAGGATCGTCTTTGCATCGGCGAGGTTATCGATGAAGGGCTTTGTACAGACGACATGCTTGCCGTGGGAGAGAGCCATTTTTACATGGGTGGCATGGAGCTTGTCGGGGGTGTAGATGCCGATGACGTCGATTTCGGGATCGGTCAAAAGGGCGTTGTAATCGAGGGTATAGTGCGGAAAATTGAACTCTTCGGCGCGGTGGCGGCAGAGACCTTCATCGAGATCGCAAATTTTTTTGAGTTGCCATTTGGGGCTGTTGAGGGCGGCGGACATGGTGCTGCGGCCTTCGCCGAGGCCGAGGATTCCTATATTTAGCATTTGTTATATTTTACGTGGGCCTGCGGCCTGTTTGATGATTTCGGCGACTTGTGGTCCGTTGTTCTCCCAGGTATTGCCGGGGCCGTTTGCGTTGTGCATGAATTTTTCTGCCGGGCACCAGTTGTCTTTTATCGTGATGAAGGAGGAACCCTCGTCGAAATAGAAATAGAACCAGTGTTTAAGATCGTGGGCATAGGGTGGATGATAGATGGAATCAATGCGATTGTCCATGATCAGCGTTCCCGGTTGCGCCGAGAGGGTGTAGATGCCGCCGACGTCGAACATATGCTTTCCATAGTGGTGCACATAGTTGCCGATGATATGGTTGTCGTGCATACAGTTGATGGTCCGGGTCCAGCCCCAGCCGACGCAGATACCCGAGTAGGACACCTCGCTGACCTCGTTGTGCCCGATGTGGACGTCGTGGACATAGCCGGCGCTGATGCCGACGGTACCCCAGTCTTCATTGGTGCAGTCGGTAATGGTGTTGTCGGTGATCCATTCGTCGTGGCACACTTCGCGGGGGTCTTGCGGGTTGTAGGGTAAGTGAGTCTCGAAGGCGGGATCGGAGTAGACGCCGAGTTGGAGAGCGGTCCCGCCGATGTCCTGAAAGCGGCAGCGGGTGGTGCTGTCGTTATAAGTACCGCGGATGAAATCGAGACCCGTGGAAGCCAGGTGGGTGAAGATGCAATGGTCGAAGAGAAGATGATGGGTATAGGATATTTCGACGGCGGAGGCCGGGCGGCCGATCCAGGCCTGGTTTTCGAGCCCTTTTTTACCGGGCGTACCTGGGATCTTCAGCTTATAGGCGTCGAGAAGATACATGCCCGCCTGGAGGGGAACATGGCCTTTTTCCGACGGGCGGAGCCAGCCGGTGTATGAGAATTGGATGCCTTTGAATTGAATATCGTGGACGGGGTTGTCGGGGGTGCCTTGAGTGACCAGGAGGTTAGTGAGCGCCGGGATGCGTGCCTGTGCAGTGTTTATGTCCTCACCTGGTCTTGGCCAGTAATAGAGTTTACCTTTTGTTTCATCGTTATACCATTCGCCGGGATGGTCGAGGAATTCGGGGGCGTTGACGAGATAGTAGGCGGAGCTGCCGTTCTGTTTATGGGCGCTGTCAAGGACGGGCGCGGGCCATGGGTGTTCGAATTCAAGATGGGACTCAGGCTCTTTGAAAGTCAGCTTATAGCGGTCGCCCATCTTTTCGATCGTCTTTACGCGAAGAATGGCAGTGGCCCACATCTGGTGGATGACCATTTCCATGTTTCCGGGGTTGGTGGGGAGGGTGTGGATTGCCGGAATGTAGATGGCTTTTTCGGCTTTATCGACTGCCCGGATGCGCGGCATCAGATCGTCATCGTCAACATCGCGGGCGCGGACGGCTTTGACGCCATTGACCCAGAGCTCGCGGAAGGGTATGTTGACATCCGCCTCCCAGAGGTTGCCGGTGGATTTGCGCCAGGCGGTGATGGAGGTGGCGCCGCTAATGATGGGAGTTTCGCCGGGGGAGGCTTCGATGATCGTGGGGCTGTTGGGAGAACCGCTGTCTTCAGGCCGGAGGAAGAGGGGTTCGGTCAGTTGGTATTCCCCGCCTTTGAGAAGGATGTGGATGCCGTGTTTTGCGGAAGGATCTGCAAGACGGCGGAGCTCGCGGGCTTCGCGAAATGCGGTGCTCAACGTTTTGCCATTGGGGGACACTTCGATGGTGGCGCCGGGCTGGAAGACGGATTGGACATAATGAGTGTTGGCCCGGAAGTTCTTTTTAACATTATGGGGGTCCCTCGCATCTCGGGAGCGTTCGATGACGAGCCAGCCGGAGTATCCCATCTCATCGAGCATGGCCTTTACCTTTTTCATGTCGATGGCCGGGTCGTTTTGTAACCAGACGCCGTCGGTGTTGGTGCAATGGATCTGGCAAATATTGTCCCGGCCAAGGGTTTTCAATTCCTGGTTGAGGTCGCGTTTCGCGTCGAGGGCGTTGGCGAAATTGAAATAGGATTTTATGGCGGGTGAGCCGATCGCTTTCAGGAGCTTCAACTCTTCGACAGCCGGAAGGGTCGTCTCGATCCCGATGACGACCCCGGCCTGTTCGGCCATTTTGCCGGCAATTTTGAGGCGACGGATGAGGGAATCTCTCCATTCCGGATGTTTACCGGGATCGGCGTTGACCCCGAGGGGAAGGAACGCGATGCGGATGTGCATGCCCTTCATCGCGGCGATGGCGTCGGCGATGTTCTTTTGATAAGTGGGGCGGGTGGCGAAGTTTTGGGAGTAGAAGCCGGTTAGGGCGAGGGAACAGAATTCGATACTATCTGCCTGGGCTGTTTCCAGAAATCGGCGGCGGATGGAGTCATTTGCCAGACTGTTCTCGAAGGTCTCGCGGCTGCCCAGGCCGCCCATATCGACTTCGAGGCCATCTGCGCCCACGGTTCGTGCGAGGGGGATGGCGCCCAGTTTCTGGCGTTTGAGGAGCATTAGATCTACGACGGCGACTTTATATTGTTGGGGCTGAGGGCGAGGGTCGTATCGATGCGCCCAGGCACGTTGCAGGTTGTCGAAACCCATGATGGCGTCGGCGGGGAGATCCTCGCCGTGAGGACCAAAGACGAAGAGGGCCGAGTCGGGTTCTATGGCACAGCGGCTCTCGTCGATGCTGCCGTCCTTGTGTTGGATCGCTTTGAGGTTGAGGCCGAGGCGCTTCGCCATGAAGTGGTACATCGCGATGCGTTTATTGGGGCCATAGTCGTGGCTTTCTGTGGGAAGATGTACGTTCTCCACGAGAGACGAATCGCCAAGATAGCCATAGATGCGCTGGAGGTATGGGAAGTCGTGTTCGGGCATATGGGCGGTCCAATCGTGGCCGTCGGAGACAAGTAGCTGAGGTCGTGGGGCGGCCATGGCGGCGATCTCTACATTGTCGGTGCCACCTGCGCAGACGTGGATGGGCCGGCCGTGTTCGCAGGGGCAACCGCCGTCGAAGTAAGCGGAGACCATGACGACGGGGGCGGAAACTTTTATCCGGTCATCGAGTGCGGTCAGCAGGATCGTTTGCGTGCCGCCGCCCGAGGCGCCGGTGACCCCTACCCTTTCTTTGTCGGCTTCGGGCAGGGAAAGAAGATAGTCGAGGGCGCGGATGCCGCCGAGTATCTGGATGGTTTGGGCTAGTGGGGTGCGGTGGTCTTCGGGTTTGAACTGAAGGAGGGACTCGTTCCAGCCGAACAGATCGTAACTAAAGGCCATCGCGCCCATGCGGGCTTCGGCGGCGCAGCGGATTTGGCAGTCGGGGCGATAGCGGTGATGTTCGAAGTGCCCGTCGGGATTGAGGATGACAGGGATGCGTCCCTTTATTTTCAAGGGTTTGTATAATGAACCGTTTATATATAGACCGGGGATCAGCTCGATGGCGACGTTGGCTACTTCATAGCCATCTTTTTTTCGCCAGGGAGTAGTGATGGGTGGGGTGTCGAGTTTTGGGGGGAGTGGGTTAAGATCGAGCGCCTGGTATAGACAGGATTGTAAGGTTGCCCTGCGCAATTCCCATTCGGATTTATTGTTGTATTGGGAGGAAAGATGATCCAGGGCTTCGACGCCTTTTTGGAAGCTACGCTTCCAAGGCTCCTGGGCATTGACGCAGACGGTGGTCAATAGCATAATGGGCACAAGTTTTCTTGCTTTGCGCCAGCCGCTGAAGAGGAGGTTTGGGTCAAGGACCGGTTTTGGGAAGAACAGGCTGGCCAGATAGCCGACGACGATGACGATGAGATGGCTGTAGACTCCAAGCATAAGCGTATGGTGGGTGAAATTATAACGACCGAGATCGAGGAGCAGGGCCTGGTGCCCGCCAAGTCCTATTTTGGTGGAGGTGAGAAAGGCATAGGCCGTGAAGAGGATGCAGGCGATGATGCCGATGTTGATTCCCTGGCGGTTGGTACGGGGACTCAAGAGCCCGAGCAGGAAGATCCCCGAGATGCCGCCGGAGAATATGGCATACAGCGAAAATACGATACCGAGAACGCCGCCGCTCCCCGCGTTGACATAGAGCATGGCGATGCCGATGGAGATCAGGCCGGCGGCGGTGACGATGACCTTTCCTGCCCGGAGGTAATGATTGTCTGCCTGGTTGGGGCGGATCTTCTTATAATAATCTTCGACACCCACGGCGCCAAGGGAATTGAGATCGGCGCTCATGCTGCAGATGGCCGCCGAGGTCATGGCCGAGAGGATGAACCCGACGAGCCCCGTCGGCAGGCGGGTCATGATAAAATAAGGGAATACCGCGTCGGCGCGGGTGCCGGGCGGTAGGGGATGAGATTGATAGTATACAAAGAGGCCGGTGCCGATAAACATGAAAAGCATCCATATCGGGACCGTGAGCAGAACGCCCATCAGCGAGGCGCGGATAGCGGCCTTGTCGGTTCGGGCGGTCAGATAGCGTTGAACGACCGTCTGGTCGGTACCGTATTTCTGGATCGCATAGAAGACCCCGTTGATCGCCATGACGAGAAAGGTAAGGTGGGTAAAGTCGAAAGTATAGGGGCCGAAGCCGGTGTGGTGAGCGGCGGCCGCGATGCGGACCGCCTTGGCGGGGGAAGGAGCGGCGGTGAAGAGCAGAATGAGGAGGCAGGTGATCCCGCTGGCGAAGAGCATGAAGCCCTGGAAGACGTCGAGCCAGATGACGGCCTCAATGCCGCCGAGCAAATTTATCACGACGATGATCGTTCCGATGGCGACGATCATGCCGGTGGTGTTCCAGCCGAGCATCTTGCTGAGGGCCAGGGCGAGAAGAAAGAAGATGGTGCCCATTGCCGAGAACTGGCGGAGCACGAAGGCGAGCGAGCTGTAATACCGGGCAAAGACGCCGAACCGTTTCTCAAAATATTCATAGGTGCTGAGCCCGATGACCTTTCGGTAGAGAGGAACGACGAACCAGATGATCCCCAGCAATACCACTGGGACCATCAGCCCCTGGACGAGGAGGATCCAATTGGAGGAATAGCCTTCGCCGGGATAGGCCAGGAAGGTGACGCTGCTGATCATGGATGCCAGTAGGGACATGCCGATCGCCCAGGCCGGTATCTTGCCTTTTGCGAGGAAAAAGGATTGAGTGGATTGCTTCCTACGGGCGTGCCTGAGTCCCAGGTAGAGGGTTAGGGTCAGGAAGAAAACAATGATCAGAATATCGGCGATGCTTAGTGGTCGGTTCATATCGGCAATACGTTGTTAATAGCGAATAGATGGAGGCCAGGCATAGCTGCCGGGCTTGACCGTGATATGGAGTCCCGGGGCGTCGGGAACGCTCATGCGTACGATGCCCTGGGCGAATTCCTGTTCGGGGATAAATTGGCGCCAACCCATTTGCTGCAGGATGGCATAGGCGGTCGAGCCGCCTTCAATAATCAGCTCTGCCGGTTGTGCGGCCCGGAGGATCGGAGCGATGGAACTGGCCATAGCATTGCGGAGCTGGAGAGCGGATTGGTTTTGGGGGATGGGTTCGATGGCGACTATGGATTTGCCGTGTATTTTGAGGTTGTCGAGGATTTGTTGTTGCCAGGAGCCGGAGAATATCCAGGTGACGGGGTCGCCTTTGGCGGCTCGTTCGCGGATGAGGTTCCGGTTGGCGTTGAAGGTGCTGCCGCTGACGTATAAAGCGGGTGTACCAAGGGTGGCCGAATGGGGGGGCACGTTAGGATATTGCGCATCGAGGATGGCGGAGAAGAAGCCTGCTGCGCCGGCCAGCAGGGTTTTGGGGGGAATTCTTTTGGTCCAATGGTGAAGGTCGTCTTCGCTTTGGGCTTCGCCGACGACAATACCGCGGACGGGAAGCGTTTCGGCAAATTTACGAATCGGAACGGGCTGGTTTTTGGCATGCAACATGTCCTGGATATCCGAGCTGAGGATCGGGAACTCGGGGTCGATGGAAAAAGAGCTTTGATGAATCGGTTCGCCATTGAGGTAATAGTGGCCGTCGCGAATAGTGCGGCCGAGCGATGGGTTGGCGGGGATAAGCAGGGCGAGGGGACAATCGAGGATCTGCAGGTGTACCTTTAATTCAGCGACAACATGGCCGCGGAGCACAGAGTCTGTTTTTTTATAGATGAATTCCGGCTTTAGCCGGCGGAGATCGCGCGTGATGCGGGTCATTTCTTCGATGGCGGCTGTTTCATTCTTTGAACGGCTGTCGGCGGCAATGACGAGCAGGCCGGCGCTCGTGGAATCACCAATGGTGAGCCGGATCTCGGTTTTGAGACCGTGGCGGATGCCGATGCCGCCCAGTTCGGCGGCTCCTGTGAGATCGTCTGCAATGACCGCTACCATTTTTCTTTGGGTTGGCTTTTACTTAACTGCACGGCGGCTTCAATCGCCAGGATCATGGCGTCGGGGCTGGCGATGCCTTTGCCGGCGATCTCGAAGGCTGTGCCGTGGTCCACGCTGGTGCGGATGATGGGCAGGCCCATGGTGATATTGACCCCTTTGACGCTGTCCATGCGTTGCTTTTCCGCATTCCATTTAAAGCCGTTGAGCTTAAAAGGGATATGTCCCTGATCGTGATACATGGCGACCACTCCGCCGTAATGTCCCGTGGCGGCCTTTGCGAAAAGTGTATCGGGAGGAACGGGGCCATCCACCTCATAACCCAGCCTTCGCGCCTCGAGTACGGCGGGTAGGATCTCCCCGTCGTCTTCTGTGCCGAAGAGCCCTGAGTCGCCGGCGTGGGGGTTCAAACCCGCTACGCCAATGCGAAGATTCTTTTCCCCAAGACGGATAAGACCGTCCTGTAGCAGGGAGATGCAGGCGAGGACCCGATCTTTTTTTACCAGATCGCAGGCTTGGCGGAGGGAGACATGGGTTGAGACATGGATGACCTTGAGGTTGTCCTCGACGAGGAGCATCCCATATTTTGCCGTTCCGGTGTAGTGAGCGTAGATCTCGGTGTGGCCGGCGAAATGATGACCGGCGTCGTTGATCGACTTCTTGTTGATCGGACCGGTCACCGTGGCATCGATCTCACCAGCCAGGGCCAGCTCAATGACTTTCCGGACGGCTTCGAAGGCGGCGTGACCGGCCATGGCCGAGACCTCGCCCCATTTGAGCTGGTCCAGGTCGACGGTGGCCATGTCGAGGACGTCGATCACACCCGGCTGAAAGACGGCTTCTGCTATTTTCGAGACAGGATAGATACGCGCCTTCCATTTGAGGTGATCTGCGGTAAAACCGAGGGTGGCGGCATCGCCGACGATGACGGGGCGGCAGATGGAGGTGACCTTTTCGTCGAGCAGGGCTTTGATGGCGATCTCGGGACCAATGCTGGCGGGATCACCCATGGTGATCCCTATGATGGGTTTGTTCATAGTGGTGGCATTGTGTAGGGTTGACAAAGACCCTTGTCCTGCATAAGACGTTTCAGGCGGCCCAGGGATTCCCCGGGGTGGCCGGTCTGATACGTAGTACCGAGTTGATCGGACGATTCCTGCAAGCGGGTAAGTTCGGTAATATTGCCGGCCCTTGCGGCATGTTCCATGTTGGTATAGAGTTCCGGATCGAGGTTGGCAGAACTGGGTACAAGGCCGTCGCCGCCATTGAGCAAGGCTTCGGCCGATCTCGTCGCCCAGCCGAGGAAATGACTGAAGTCGACGCGTTTTGACCAGCGCTGCAGGGACTCTTTCAATCGTTCTTCGCTTCGCTCAGAGTCTTTTGTACCTACGATATTGGGGTGGTGGCTGAGTTCGTCGATCAAATCAAGCGGGATGGAGTGATGGGTTGTCGAGGGTATATTGTAGACAATCAATGGTAAGGGAACGGCATCCGCCAGTTGTTGAAAATAGTGTTTTATTTGAGCAGGTGATAATTGATAGTAGGAAGGAACATTGGCAACGACGAGATCCGCGCCGGCTTCGCCTGCGATGCGAGCGTGTTCGACGGAATCGGCGAAACAATTGGATGAGATCCCGACGTAGAGGTGCTGTCCGGGCTTTTTGATACGGCCGGCCAAACGGATATATTCTTCTTTTAACCGCCCGGGAAGGGAGGGAAATTCACCTGTTGTTCCGAGAATAAAGGAATGCGGAAAGAGTGGAAGTAATTTTTCCACGGCCTTTGTATCCAGGGTGCGGTCCGCATTTAACGGCGTTACGGCCGGTACGATAATCCCGTGAAATTTCTTATTCATATGCTGCTTGATAGATGGCGATGGCGTCTTCCTTTGAGACGGGTCGCGGGTTATTGTTGAGCAGCCGGGTGATCTTCATCGCATCGGCTGCCATGGTTTCGATGGCGTCATAGGGGATGGCTGCTTCTTTCAGGGTAGCGGGGATGCCGCAATCGCGGATCAGCTGCCTGATGGTTTTCACGCCTTCTTCGGCGGTGGTTACGCCCAGGGCCCGGGCGACGCCGGTGTAGCGGTCGCGCGCCGCCGGGAGATTGAACTCCATGACATAGGGAAGAAGAAGGGCATTGGACAGACCGTGCGGCAGGTGGAAGCTGCTGCCCAGGGGGTAGGAAAGGGCGTGGACCGCGGCGGTATTGACGGGTCCGAGGCAGAACCCGCCGAGCAGGCTACCCATGGCCACCTGTGACCGCGCTTCTTCGTCGGCGCCATTTCTTACGGCGCGCACGAGGTTTTCCGCGATCAACCGCATGCCTTCGAATGCGTAAAGATCGATGAAGGGTTGGGCGAATTTATTGGTATAGGCTTCGAGGCAATGGGTAAGTGCGTCGAGGCCGGTAGCGGCGGTGATGGCCGGGGGTACGCCGATGGTCAGCAGGGGATCGACGTATACGATATCGGGGACGAGATATGGGCTGATGATGCCTTTTTTCTGGTTGTCGTTATTGTCGACCAGGATCGCGTTGGGCGAGACTTCGCTGCCGGTGCCGGAGGTGGTTGGTATGCAGATGAGTTTTCGGCCGCGGCCTTTCAGGAGGCCGATACCTACATAGTGGTTTATGCATTGGGCGTTGCCCAATTGGGCGGCGACCAGTTTGGCAATGTCGAGAACGCTTCCACCCCCGATGCCGAGGATGAGATCGGGGTCGAAAGGCGTGGCCTCGGACATGACCCGATGGAAGTCATTGAAGGTAGGTTCCTGGGTGATCGATGTGTAGAGGGCTATAGTAATATTGCGCTGTTCCAGCGCCTTGAAGAGGGGCTGGAGGTGCGCCAGTAAGGGCGTAATGGTCAGGATTAATACCCGGGCAGGGGCGAGATTTGCGACCTCTCCAGGAAGTTCGTCGATGCAATGATTGCCGAAGACTAATTTACCAGGGAAATGAATTCTTAGCATGTTCGTTTAGATGGGTGGATCGAGAGGCATTTTGGGTTTTGCCAGGCGGCTGGTTTGTACGGGTTGGATCCCGAGGCGTTCGCACCAGCCGAGGAAGCTGTTATAGATATCGTCGAGGGTTTGTTTCTGTTGAACGGTCAGCTCGAGTGCATGGGCCCGGCTGATGGTACGGACGGGAAGTCCTCTTTTCTGGAGGAAGTATTTCGCGCTCAGTGGATAGGCAATGTGGATCAGCGGGTCTACGCGGCTCAACTCCCCTTGTAGCCAGCGAACATCTTCCTGTTTATTGGGGTCATTGGCATTGTCGCACATCCAGACCAGGATCTCAGGATAGAAATTGCCCGAGATGGAGGACATGCCGCGGGCGCCCATCCGGAGGGAGTACATGGCGTTTGGCGTATGGGCATCATAGAACTCGAGCGCGTAATCCTCTTTGTTCAGGACATCGAGCTTTGCCTTTACTTTTTCCAGGTCAATGGAGGTATCCTTGTGATATACAAGACGGCCGGTGTCGAGCAGTTGTTGGAACACTTCCGGGGTGATGATGCGTTTATAGGGGGCAGGACATTCATAGAGTCCGAGGGGGATGTCGCGGGTGAGGCGGAACATCTTGTGGAAGTTGCGCAGAAGGATATCATCGTTGTCCTCTACGTTCGCGTAGTGACCGGTGATCAGGATCACGGCGTCGATGCCCGTATCATAGATCCGGGCAGTGAAGTCCGCCTTGTCTTCGATGGTGAGGCCAAAGGAACCCGTAGCCACGATGGGTACGCGGCCATCGACTGCTTTGACCACATGACGGGTGAGCTCGAGACGTTCGTCTTCGCTGATGCTGTACATTTCGCTACTGAGGCAGTTGGCGAAGAAGCCTTTGACGCCGGCAGCCAGATAGAATTCTACCAGGACGGAGACGGCGTCGAGATCTACCCTGGCCTTCAGGTTGAAGGGGGTGATCATGACGGGGACAAATTTCTTTTCCATAGAAGCTATTTTTTTATGTCGCCTGGCCAGATGCCGTTGACGATCTTTTCGAGCCTGAGTTTTGTAGGGTCGATCTCTACGTATTTTATCTTTTTGCGATGCCAGGTGTAGACGATATGAACCTTCCCGTCGGTGGATTGGATCACAGTGGGATAGCTGTATTGTCCCGTGTGGTCATCTTCCAGCACCAGGGCCGCATACCAGTTGATCCCGTCGGGTGACACGGCGACGTTGAGGGGAGACCGTTCGCCTTTTGTTTCGCCGGGTGGGGGTAGGACATGGTTGTAGACCAAAAACTGGCGGCCGTCGGCGAGTGTGGTGGCATCGATGCCGGAGTTGTTATTAGGCAGGCCGATGGGCCGCTGTGGCGACCAGGTGCGGCCGTTGTCTTTCGATGTCGTGGTCAGGATGGCGCGGTTCTCGCTGCGGCTCAGCGCCTGGATGGAGCCGTTCTTATGTAGCAACAGGGTTGGCTGGATGGCGCGGAAGCTATCGGCGGGTGGCGCCGAAGTTTGCCAGGTACGGCCGTCGTCGCTGGTTTGTTCGAAATGGATGTGCCAGCCATTGCCTTCGGTGCTGGTGGGACAGAGGAGGGCGCCATTGGCGAGGCGAACGGGTTGGTTCTTGATCGGACCGAGGATGCCTTCGGGAAGGGCCCGGGGTTTGGACCAGGTGGCGCCGCCGTCCTTGCTGCGGACGAGCCAGCCTTTCCATTTGGCGGGGCTGGGTCCCACTTTGTAAAAGAGAAGGAGATCGCCGGCAGGGACCTGGTATAGGACAGGATTCCAGCAGGCATAGCGGAGGGTATCGTTCTGGATGCCGTTGGCGACGTTGACGGGTGGGGACCATTTATTGGCGCCCTGGTCTTTGCGGCAGACATAGATGCAGACGTCGGGGTTGCGTTCCTTTGTCCCACCGAAGAAGGCGGCGACCAGGCCGTTGGGTGTCTCGGCGATGGTGGCGGCGTGGCATTCGGGGAAGGGGGCGGTTTCATAGAGGAACTCTTCTTTAATGACGGCGCCGGTTTGCGCCTGCGTCGTGATCGTAATTGCCAGGAAGAAGAGTGTGCCTATTCGTCTCATATCGGTTGTGTCTTATTTAAAGTGTAGTGATAGGTGCCGGAACCGACGGTAGTCTTGCCGTTCAGGATGGCTTTTGTGTTCGGCGGGATCGTGATGTCCCAGGTGACGATGCCGCCGTTGCGCCGCCAGCTGCTTTTGATGAAGCCGTAGGGGCTCTCATACGAGGCGCTGACATAGTTGATTTGCCTGGGGAAGACCGGGTTCATCCGGATCGTTTTAAAGCCGGGTTCGGCCGGCGCGATACCGGCGAGATCTTCGAAGCACCAGGTGAGCAGATCGCCCAGCAGCATGATGTGATTCTGGGAGTTCATGGCCGGGTCGGCGGTGTTGCCGTTCCAGAGTTCCCAGATGGTGGTGGCGCCATGTACTGCCATATAGCCCCAACCGGGGTAGTCTTTGTTGGTCGCGAGCTGCGTGGCCAGATCGGCGTGGTCAAACTCCGTGAGCCCGCGCATCAGCCACTGGGTGCCGATGACGCCCGTGCTGATGTGGTTGTTGTTTTGAGCGATCTTTTCGATAAGATGGTGGATGACCGGGCTACGGTCTTGTCCGGGTGTGATGCCGAAGCAAAGGGGGAGCAGGTTGGAAGTGACGGAGTTGTTGTTGTAGTGATCACCATTCAGAAATCGTTGGTTGAAGGCGGTCTTCACGATAGTGGCGTGTTTGGCAAAAGTATCCGGTTGATGGAGCAAGGCCGCGAATTTTTGCATGAGCGTGAGCAAATGATAATAGTAGGCCGTAGCGATAAGCGTGCCATCGGTATTGCGCAGGGAGTCTTTTGAATGGATAAGCTGCGGGGATTCCGGGGGGACGCACCAGTCGCCGTACTTGTCTTTTGCCAGGATGCCGTCGTGTTCATATTTGGCACTCATGTAATGAAGCCAGCGTTGCATCGAGGCATAGTGCTTTTCGATGGGCCTTAGGTCGCTGAACTGGTTATACAGCATATCGGCGACGAGGATATAGGCGCCCGGCCAGGTCATGTTGTCGGAATAGTAGTTCCAATAGGCCGGGGCGACATCGGGGATCGAGCCGCTTGCCTTTTGGGATTCTTCGATATCGTCCAGCCATTTGGCATAGAGGTTCCCGTTGCCGAAGAGATAGGATTCGCCAAGGGATCCCGTTGCCCGGTCACCCAGCCAGGGCATCCGTTCGTTACGTTGCGGGCAGTCGATGGGCATGCCTTTGTAGTTGGCGTTGATGCCCCACCAGGCGTTTCGAATGATATGGTTAAGGAGAGTGTCGGATGTTTCGATCTGACCGATGGTGGGGAGATCGTCGTAGACCACCTGCCCTTCGAAGTCGTTTGTATTCGGGGTACCTGGGTAGCCGGTAACAGCGACATAGCGGAACCCATGGAAGACAAAGACCGGGTGCCAGACCTCTTCGCCACCCCCTTTGAGTGTATAGCTGTCCGTCACTTTTGCATCGCGGAGATTGGCGGTGTATAGATCGCCGCCGGGTTTTAGGGTTTCGGCGAAGCGGAGGGTGATCTTTTCGCCTCGTGGGCCTTTGACCTTTAGTTGGAGCCAGCCGGCCATGTTCTGCCCCATATCGAGGATGTACGTGGAGTCCCCGAGGGATTTTATGGAAATGGGTTTTACGGTTTCCATGACCTTTATGGGCTCGTTCATCTGCGCCGTCAGGCGACCGCCGGGGGCGGCGGTACGTTGAGGCTTCAGCCAGCGGCTGTCATCGAATCCGGAGTTTGTCCAGCCGGGGAATTCTTTTGTCGCGTCGTATTCTTCGCCGTCGTATTCATTGTTGGCACGGATGGGGCCATCGGCGGTGAAACGCCAGGAGTCGTTGCTTGTGATCAGCTGATGATGGCCTTTGTCGTCTTCGATGTCGAGCTGGAGCAGCAGCTTTGGGAAGCCGAATTCCTTTATCTTTTGTGGTTTGTATTTGGGGCGCATGGTAAAGAACCGGCCGTTGCCGAGGGTGACGCCGATGGCATTGGCGCCCTTGCGACAGGCGGCGGTAACATCGAAGGTGTTGTACTTTACATTTTTCGTATAGTCGGTGGGGGATTCTGCGAGCACCTGGTTACCGATGGGCCGGCCATTGATTTCGACCACGTAGTGGCCGAGACCGGCGATGTAGAGGGTTGCCCGCGTTATTTTATCGGCTTGTATGAATTCTTTGCGGAAATAGCGGGCAGAGAGACGGGAGAATTTGGAGATGCTGTCCCATGGGAAGCCGCCATCGTAGCCGATCCATTTTGCTTTCCAGTCGGAGGGATCGAGGAGGCCCATCGACCACCGGGCAGGGCTGCTCCATTCCGAGGTTCCGGTGCTGGTCCAGACCTTTACTTTCCAGTAATAGTTGTGGCCGCTTTTTAGGGGGATCCCTGCGTAGGCGACCATGCGGGATTGGTCACCTGCCGTCTTTGGGGACGTCCAGCAGTCGCCTTTGTTCTTCGCGAGAAGTTCGGGTGCAGAGGCGACGAGAATCTGCCAGGCGGTTTGCCGGACATTGTTGCCTTCCTCTGAGGAGAGTCGCCAACTCAGGCGCGGGCGCCGGGTATCGATACCCTGCGGATCGACGAGCTGTTCACATTGGAGGGCAGTCGGTGGAGCGGCCGTTGCGACGAAGGTCGTGAACAAAAGTGCGATATGGATGATCCGCTTCTTCATTTCCCTGAAAAATCAAAATAAAGGGTCAGTGACTTGGCATAGTCCTTACTCCGGGTATAATCGTAATACATATTCCTTGCGCCGGAGGGACCCATATTCTCGGGTTTCTGAGATTTGGTGCCGATCGGCGGGATCGCGTGCATGAACGAGATATCGCCTTCGGGAAAGGGCGGCGCCACGTTATATGTTTTCAGTGGGTTCCCGGGCGTGAACAGTCGCAGGTAGACGTCCTTATCTGCGCAGGCAACGGTGAAAGGCTGCCTGGCCGTCTCCAGGCGCATCCAGTAGAAATTGGAGAAGTAGCCTTTGAATTCCGGATAGATGACCTTACCCTGGCCGGTGATGGTGTTGTTATAGGCTTTGTCCCAGATGTCGAGGGTTACGCCTTGCGTGCGGTTCTTCCATACCCGATAGGGACCGTCACCGAGCCAGCGGACGCCTTTGACGGAATCCTGTCCTTTTTCGGGATAGGAGAAGCTGGCGCCAAGGAGGGTATAGTCATATTCCGGCGGATAGTATTTCAATTCCATTTTCAGCCAGCCCGAAGGGTACATGGTCCACCTGAGAAGCTGGCAGACGCTGGGTTTCGGATAGGTGGCTTCGAGGATCGTGTTGTTCCCTTCTTTGCGGATGACGACGTGGCTGGGGACTGCTTCGCCGGAGGTGAGCGTCGGCCCATTGGTGAATGGAATGGGACCTTTGCTGTTATTGACCGAGCGAAGCAGTGCGGTAGCTTTGCCGAAGGAGGCTGTGATCCCGGCTGCGGTGAGTGTGATCAGGGAATCCGTTTGGTTGGCAGTCGCCGGGGTCGAACCGGCGGTATCGATCAGCCGGGCGGCGATGGCCGCAGGTGTAGCAATAGGCCAGGTCCAGGTATAGAGCTCGCGGCCGCCGGGATCTTTTGCCGTCAGCGAAAGGATATCGTAGTCTTGCCAGTGGCTGGGAAGTGCGAGGTTCAGTGTGCCCATTTGGCCGGGGCGGACATCCGGGGCAGGGACCTCGCCAGCCGCACCCGCGGGCCGGGTTGCTGCGCGGCTGAGCCGCCAGGAGAAATGACATTGGCGGAGATTGGTATAAATGAACCTATTCCCGACCGGGATCGTTCCGTCGAAGGCGTTGGTTATCTCGCGACGAGGGATGTGTACGGGACACCAGATCTCTTTAACGGCATAGAAACTGCCTTCTTTTTCCCGGTAGGGTCCGAGGATACCATCGGGGCCGTGGTCTTTGTCGGCATCCAGCTCGCCGTTGCGATCGGTTCGCACGACGGCTTCGTCGGAGAAGTCCCAGAGGAATCCGCCCGCGGATAGAGGGTTGTGTACCATCAGCTCCCAGTAATCGTACAGTCCGGCGCCATGACCACCGTCGTAGAGGCCGTGGAGGAACTCGGTGGGGAAGAAGACCTCGTGTCCCTGGAAGCAGGCGCCATTCCCATAGTTATAGTTGATATAATGTTGGGTGTCCAAGTGACGGAACAGCGCCCAGGGATGGATCAGGGGCCGATGTTGCGGATCCAACTTATCGAACAGGGGATCCAGATCGAAATTGAAGCCGCCTTCGTTGCCGTTATCCCACACGACAATGGAGGGGTGGTTGACGTCCTTTTCGATCATCTCTTTTACAAGCTTCGAGCCGACCTCCGTGTCGTAGGCATGATGCCAGCCGGTGAGTTCATCCAGCACGAAGAGGCCGAGGGAATCACAGGCATCGAGGAAATGATCGTCGGGGGGATAGTGGGACATCCGGACGGCGTTCATGTTCATGTCTTTCATCAGCTGGACATCCTCGATGCTAAGGTTCTTGTTCAATGCCCGGCCGGAACCGGGCCAGAACGAGTGGCGGCAAATGCCTTTGAATTTTATTTTCACGCCGTTGACATAGATGCCGTCGCTTACGCGCAGCTCGACTGTGCGGAAGCCAAAGCGTTGTTCGACGGTGTGGATGGGGGTATTCTCCCGGAACAGTGTGAAGACAAGCTTATAAAGATTCGGGGCTTCGGGTGTCCAGGTGAGTGGATGGTCGAAGTTGGACTGGAGATGGGCAACGGTATCGCCGGCGTAGATCTTTGTAGTGAAGGGCTGCCCGAGTGGTTGATTGATGAGTGAATACGCCTGAGCCGTGATATGATCGGCGCCGGTGATGCCGGCAAGCCGGATGGAGGCCCTGAGGAAACCATCGGCCTTTGCATCGATCGCGGTACCCGCGATGTGCTGAATGGGCACGGCCTCGAGATAGACGGGGCGGAAGATGCCGCCGAAGATCCAGAAATCACAGTGGCGTTCAGCCATATTGACAGACTTGTTGCCCGATTCCTTGGCAACTGTCACTTCGAGGAGATTCGACCTGCCGTAACGGAGGAGTCCGGTGATATTGTACCGGAAACGGTAGAAGGAACCCTGGTGGGTAGGTCCGGCGGACTTGCCATTGAGTTTTACCTCGGTGTCCGTCATGCTGCCGTCGAAAACAATATCGACCTCCCGGCCTTTCCAGGCCGCGGGGACCGTGAAGTTGTATTTGTAAAGTCCTTTCTCATGGCCACGGACGGAGTCCTTGTCAAGGCCATAGTTGTATTTTCCGAAGCCCTGAAGTTCCCAGTTGGAAGGGACGGGAATGGTAGTCCATTTTCCGGAGTTCCTGCCTTCGGTACAGAAGAATTTCCAGTCGACGGTGTGATCGTTGCCTGTTCCCGAGAGATACAGTTTTTGAGTCTCCTGTGCTCGGGCCGGGAATGTGGCGATGCAGATAAGCGCTATGGTGATGATCCGGTTCATTTCGATTCGCTGGCGTTCGCCCGGAACGGCATCGCGGGCAGGCCTTCTTTATTGAATAAATTGGGTTGGGCTGCTTCGTTCCACCCGAAGCGGACGGCAATGGGCTTGTTCTTTGCCGTTAGGGTAATAGTATCGGGGCCGGTGATGGTTGCCGTTGCGGGCATAAATTTACCGTTTTTGTCCGCAGTTTCGAACCAGTCGAGGGGTTTGCCGTCGTGGCTGACGAGGCCGCCGCCGGTTTGCCTGAACCTTATTTGAACGGTGTGGCCTTTGATGGTCATGGATTGGAAGACGGGAGAGGTTCCCTCTCCAAGGGCCAGGAGGGCGAGGCGGTGGCCGATGGGCTGCTTGTCCCTCGGATGTAGCTGGCTGATGCTATCGACCAGGTCGGTGGTGACGATCATCCCGGTGTTTGGGAGGCTCAGCGCTTTTTGCTGAGCTTCCCAGAAGACGGGTTCGGTGTAGGGAGAGTGAGTGGTCTTTGAGTATTCGTATGGCGTTATCTGTACTTCATAGAACGGGGCATTGTGGGACTCCCAGAGGTTGCGCCAACTGGTGATCAAGGTCGTCATTTTGTTCGTATAGGCGACCGTATCGCCGGCGAAGCAGTTGGACTCGCCCTGGTACCAGCAGAATCCTTTTACCGCATAGGGGGCGAGCGGCCTGACGATGGTGGTGTAAAATTTCCCGCTGTCGGGGAGCCAGGGTTCTATTTTGCTGCCGGGGATGGCGTTGGAGATGACGCCGATGGGCACGCGGAGAGTGGCCTGCAACTCTTTTGCGAAATAATAAGCTGGGGCGGAGAAATCTCTTAGCGGAGCGCCGGTTGCCGTGGCCCAATCGCGCTGCGCGCTCTTGTAATAATCATGGCGGACGAGCAAGATGCGGATATTGGGATCATTGATAGTGTCGGGGTCTTTGAGCCGGCGCATGGGGTATTCCATGTTGGACTGGCCACTGCAGAGCCAGACATCGCCGACGAGGACGTTGCGATAGCGGATGGTGCTGCTGTCGCTGGTGATGGTCAGGGTTGCGGGATCGGCAGAGGCTTTGAGGGGATCCAGGTTGAGGCGCCAGTGGCCTTGTGCATCGGTGGTGGTTGTCTTTGCCTGGGTATTGAAATGAATGGTAACGGCGGCGTTTGGTTTTGCATCGCCCCAGATGGGAACGCATGCGTTGCGTTGCAGGACCATATTGTTGCCGAAGACGTGGGGCATTTTCAGGGCGCCGGTGTTGGCGGGTTCGCCTTTTAGCCAGATGGCATAGGTCCAGGCGGCGGCATTGCTGTCGGGTTTGCGGGCCGGGTCGCGGTACCATTTGCCGATATTGGCGAACGGATAGACCGGGAGGACGACCTTTTCGCCACCGGCTTTAACCAGTGTCAGCTCATAGCCGGGACCGAGGATATTGCTGTCGGGGGCCGGAACGGGTTTTAACTGTGTGGGGTTGGTGAGGAAGTAGCGGATGCTATCCATCCAGCCTTTGTGAAAATCGGCCGTGTCGCCCTTGTACCAGATATCGTCGACGGCGTAGACGATGGGTCCGCGGGTAAGGGCGTAGGGAGCGTCATCGTCGGGAGTGGTTTTATAGGGTTTTCGATCGGCCGTCCTTTGATAGTGGTCGTGCCGTATCCATTGGAGGGCCATGGGCAGGGTGAGCGTCAGTTTATCACCTTTACGCCAGGTTCGGGTGATCCGGGAGTATGTGCCGGGCTTTGCTTCGACAGGTTGATTGTTCAGAGACAGGGTTGGGTTTGTGCACCAGGCTGGGATGCGGATGTTGAGGGTAGCGTTGGTTGTGGTGGCGGGATCGATGAGTATTGTGACGGTTTGTGTTTCGGGAAAATCAGTTTGTTGGGTGATAGTCGTCTTTCCGACGGTTGTTCCCGAGGCGATGAATTGATTGATGTAGATGTTGTTGTTGGGTCCGGTGGCGTAGAGGAAGCCGGGGAGCATGGATAAGAGGCGTTCGCCGCTGCTCATGCAACAATCCGGCTCCCGGTAGTAGCCCTTTGGCGTATAACCGTTGGGGGGAGTGAAATAGTGGTTAGCATCGCCGTCGATGGTCTGTTCGGCAAAGACATTGTTCCACAGGATGCGTTCGATGGCGTCGGCGTATTTCGGATTTCCCGTGATCTCGAGCAGGGCCTGAGAAAGCTGCATCCAGGACATGGTGGCGCAGGTCTCCATCATCTCGCCTGTGAGGGGCTTTATAAAGTCCCGTTCATAGTGTTCGCCAACGCTGACTCCGCCGGTGATGTAGAGTTGCCTCCCGGCGATGTCGTTCCAGGCTCCTTCGACCTTCTTCAGGTATCCGCTGTCGCCGCTGACAAGATACATGCGCAGCAGGCCGAGGAAGTTGATTTGAAAAGTATGCGAGTGGACATAGGGTTGGATCTTTTCGATGGGCAGGGTTCCGGCGGCCACCTTGTCCAGGTTGGAATACGCGTTCCACCCGCTCCATTTGTCGATATTTCCCACCACCCATTTGCACCAATCGTAGTAACGTTTATCCCCCGAGAGCTGGTAGAGCCGCATCATCGGGTCGATGAGGAGGGTGCCTTCCCAGGAGTAATGGATGCTATGGCCGGCGATATCCGAGTGCATAGTTCCTTTTAGCGCTTTGTCCTTGTTTTCGGGGGCATGTGTGGGTGACGGCCAGAATTCGGCTTTGCCCGGGCCGATATAGTGGACAAAATAGTCGCCCAGGCGTTTGGCGGCGAGCAACGCTTTGGGGTCTTTCCAAACCTGGTAGGCGGTAAGAAGGGCGTGCTGGGTGAAATAGAGTTCATAGGCGTCCATTCCCCCAAGGGGCTTTTTCGGGGTGCGGACGGACTGACTGGTGATGCCGATATAACCGTCTGGGGCCTGCGTCTTCAGGATTCGTTGATAGACGGTGTGGGCCGATGGTTCGCCCGAGAGGATCGCCGCTTCCAACCATTTGCCGGGTTGTTCTCCCTGACGCCAGTCCCAGCCTGTGAAATCACGGGTCTCCATGAGGCCGACGTATTTGGCGATGTCAAATTTTCTCAGATAGTTGTTCTTGTTCTTTTCTATGCGCATACCGGCGAAGCCGCCGAGGTTGTGGACGGCGGTGGGAGAAATGGAGTTTTCTTTTTGCGCGGTAGCCGTGATTGTGAAAATAAGGGCCAATATCGTGAGATGCGTCGTCATTGTCTTGTGGTCTTCAGGTAGGAGATAGTCCAGGCAGCTTCCGGAACCCTTTCACCAGCCTTTGGTTGATCGGTGTCGGCTTCAGCCGGGCTATCGGGTGTTGGAAAGTGCCGAGGTTCACCTGTTCGGAATACGATGTGGCCGAAGCTTTCGACGGGAGCGAAGAAGAGTTGCGTGACTACATCTTTACCATCGACGTTAACCGTGTACATGCGGGTATCGGTGTTGAGGGATACTTTGACCGTGTAATTGCGGCCGGATTGATACGAAAGCAATTTCTTGACCCGGGCGCCGGCTTTTGCGGTGAAGGCTCCATCGGGTTCAAAGCTGAGGCGGACCGCGGGAGCGTTTCGTTCATCCTGGAATTCGATCTGAAGCTGTCCGTGGTCATCCTGGCCGGGAGTGACGGCGAATTCCGCGGTCATTTTTTGTGCCACGGGAAAAACACGTTCGGCCATGGCATAGTCGTAGGGATCGGCGTCCTTTAGCTCGAGCCCTTTGTCGGTTATGCTGACGGGCGCCCAGAGGGGGCTAAAGGTGTTCCAGGGGTCGAGCGCTTTCCCGTTTGGCTGCCTGGTGAAGACGTCATTGACATCGGCGGTGACCTTGTCTTTGACGGGGGTGGGGATCGTGCTGACCCAGATGTCTTCCTTATTCATGCTGTACGTGATCCAGATATTGCCGTCGGGCGGAGTGCCGTTGCCTTCTTCGATGCCGCGGGTGTATTGCGGACCGTAGTTCTTGTAATTACCGCCGTAACGGGCGGTGGAGATCTCGCCATTGACGAGCAAAAGGTCGGTATAGTCGAGGCCATCCTTACTGGTGGAGATGGCCAGGGGCCAGCGGAACTCCGATGGGTTGTAGATCGTGACATAGTGACCATCGGAGGTTCGTTGACCCCAGATCTTGGCGTTGGCGGTAACGACATGGGGGGCGCGAATGACGCGGGACCAGGTGCGGCCTTCATCCTTGCTCGTTGCGGTGAGACCGTTCTTCCAAAGGCCGATCACATGACCGTTGGGGAGGTGATAAAAATTGAAGGCCTTGTAGTCCTTGTGCAGGGGGATCAGGGGATCGTTACGATCCGTTTCTTCCACCCACTGCATCATCATCAGCGGGTTGGCCATGAGCTCGTTACAATCGGCGATGAAACCTTTGTCCTTACCGGAGGTGTAAAAGGGAAAAGTTGTGTTCCTTTCGTTCCACGCGGGATTGTAGTGTATGAAATAGATGGGTCCGTAGCTGCCATCGGGTTTTATTTCCCGGACGACCCGGCCGATGCCTTTGCCGTCGTTAGGGTCATCGTGTGGATCCAGGCAGATGCCATAGAACCCCAGCACCAGCAACCGGTTGTGTTTCGAGACATAGAAACCCATTCGCTGGTGCATGACTGCATAAAGGTCTTTTGCCACGCCGGGGTGACCTTCCTTTGTGGTGCCATCGGGGATTTTGTATGGGGGAAAAATGACGATAGGTGTCGCCCAGGTATAGCCATCGGTTGACGTGGTTAAAAGGGTTTGGCCGGGCGGGACGCTCTCGCTTACGCTATCGCTGAGATATTCGAGGTAGAATTTCTTATTCCAATAGGCCAGCATGGGAGCGTGATTGTACGTGTAGCCTGGCCGGTTGGCCCGGAGTACCTGCATGCTATGCACTCCCACGGCGGGAATTAACCGGCCGTGGTGGTAGTCGGGGTTGGAAAGGGTGTGCCCGCTGTAGTGAACCAATTCGGTAGCGCTGTCCTGGGCGGCTGCGGCAACGGAGATCAACAGGGTGGTATGGAGGAGGAAGCGTTTCATGTTATCCTTTTACGGTTTGCAACCAGGCTTCCGCCATCAGCCGGGCGCCGGCGAGGGTGGGATGGACGCCGTCGAAGGTCCAATAGGAACCCGGGGCCGATCTTTGGGCCTTATCGTAAATCTCCTGGTAGGGGATAAAGATGGCGCCAAAGCTTTCGGCTATTTCGCGGGCAGCCTGGCGATAGTCGTTGAACGCAGGATACCATTTATCGTCGACCGCTTTTATGCCTTTGACGGCGTAGGGTTCACCGATGATGAGTTTGATGTCGGGGAGCTGTTTTTTTGTCCGGTCGAGAAGGGCTTTATAGTCATCCCGATAGGTCTTTATCGTTCCCGTATAGCCATTGACGAGGGTATGCCAGAAATCGTTGACCCCGACGAGGACACTGAGAACCGTGGGTTTCAGATCGAGGCAATCGGCCTGCCAGCGATCGGCGAGCTGATAGACCTTATTCCCGCTGACCCCTCTGTTGTAGATCTTCAGTTGTTTTTGGGGATAGCGGTTGAGCAGGTCGGCGGCGGCGAGGAACGGGTAACCGGTGCCGAGGGCAGCAGGGCTGTTAGGGGTGTTATCATCTCTTTTCCGATGGGAGTCGGTGATGCTATCACCCTGGAAGACGATAATATCATCATTGGATAAGCTGATTTTTTTGGCAGATGCGATTTCGGGCATATTGACAGCCAGAAGGCTCCCCAGGGAGGCCGTTTTAATGAAGGTCCTGCGACTTGTGCTCATGCTGTAATCTTTTAATGGTTCTTTTATCCGTCATGACGATGGTGCCGTGTTTGTGTCCGACGGGGACGGAGACCTCGCCGGAGGCGTCCGTAAAGGTCTTGAAATCGGTGGTCTTTACCGCGCCGTATTTCTTTGCGCGGTAACTGTCGAAATAAATAAGATATTGATCCTTCACTTTTGCGACGGTAGGTCCTTCCGTGAACTCCGGTGTGAACGACTGTGAATCATCGTGCCAGGGGCCCGCGGCACTGGCCCCGAAGGCGACTTTTATATTCCGTTGCAGCCGGGTGTTGTCTTTAAAAACAAGGACGAAATCCTTTGGTCCTCGCTGAACGACGGTGGCATCGATGACACTATACCCCGGATCGTAATAGAGGCGTGTCGGGGTAAACGTGACAAAATCCCTGGTGGTGGTACAATATAGCCGGTGATTGTTCTTCTCATCCTCCTGGCCTTTTGGAAAGCGGAAGGGAATGGTCGTCGCCCAAACGATAACGAACTGTGCACTGTCCTTCTGGTAAAAGATCTCCGGGGCCCACACATTAAAAGCGTCTTGTTCCTGGCGCATGACGGGAATGAACTGTTGTTCGCTCCAATGGATGAGATCCTTTGAGGAGGCATAGCCGAAGCCTTTGTCGCCGTTCCAGCCGCTTGTCCAGACGAGATGCCATACTCCATCGGGTCCCTGGGCCATCGAAGGATCGCGCATCAACTTCTTTTCGCCGATCGCCGGTTTCAGCCAGGAGCCGCCCAGGTCGGTCCAGCGATAGCCGTCATTGCTGTAGAGGAAGAAGAGGCCGTCGACGGCCGGTTCGCGGAACGAGGTAAAGAGATAGACATCCTTTGCCGGCTTGCAGGACGCGAGGAAGAGAAGGGCTACTATGATGAACTGCGTTTGCTTCATTCGGTAATCTTGTCGAGAATGAGGACCCAGTCGTTTCCGGGGTGGGGTTCGCCCGGCGGATCGAAGGTGTTGGAACGGACGGCTCCCAGGGAGGTCGTTTCGCCGGTGCGCGGGTTGTACCAGGAGGCTGTAAGGTGTTCGGCGAACGGGTTGATCCCGAAGGTCCGGCCTGTGTAAGTATAAATGAAGGCATAGTCCTTGCCGCGGGTGGCGACGATGTAGTCGTAGCGTTTGCCCTGATCCGCGATGAGGGACGGATCGGGGACCCGATCGAAATAGGGCCGGGAGAGCATTAACTTTTTCAGATGGATCATCTGGCCTGCGCCGGGATCGTTGATGGCCTGGAACCAGGGTGTGCGGGCCCCGTAGGCGTTGCTCTTGTCGGTAGGCCGTCGCATTTGCATGACCGAGTTATCACCATAGGTGAATCCGCAGGCCCCGGCAAAGACCGACCAGTAAGCGTAGCGCCGGACATCGTCGGCGGTCCAACGCGGTTGGCTGGTGTCATGAAGGCCGTGGGGGATCTGTTCGTACGAGGGTTCGGCATCGAGCACGGGTCGCGCCGGGGTCCGCTTATAGTCGGCTTCTATATAGCGCCAGTTGTCTTCGCCGTAGCGCGGATCATCACGGGAGGTGTCCTGTTCATAGCTGCGATGACCGGACTGTACGCTGTTGAAATCCAGCCAGGATTGCTGTTGGAACCAGAAGGAGGAGGAGGCCCGGCCGCGCGGATGGAAGGTGATGAGATGATTGGCATCTTCAGACTTTAGGGTGGCGCCGATGGTATTCCAGACGGCTTCATAGTCTGAGCCTTTTATATCCCCTCCGTTGATCCAAATAATGTTCGATCTGTCTTTATAGCGGTGTGCGAGAAAAGAGGCGTAGGCCTGTGCCTGTGCGGTGGTTGTCTTTGCGGCTTTTACCACCCCACCCCACACCGGGACGAGGGCAAGATAGAGACGCTTTGAACCGGCGAGATCGACGATGGAATCCAGGTGCCGCCAATATGCTTCGGCGGGCGTAGCGATGTTCCTGTTGTGCAAGGCCGAGTCCCCATAGATATCCGTGTCGTTGAGTCCATGGAGCAGCATTACCTGGATGACATTGAATCCCTTGGCCTGACGGTCGGTGAAATAGCTTACGGCTTCCGGAGTCGTAAGTTTGGTGAGGAGGAGCCAGCCTGTGTCGCCCAGCCAGAAGAAGGGCTCACCTTTTTCCGTTTGAAGAAAATGTTTATCCTGGGATATGCGGATCAAGGACAGAGGCTGTTTCTCCAGCCAAAAGATGGTGGTTCCCGGGGTTTCGAGTGAGGCGGCTTTGCCGCCTTCAATTTTGTCGATGTTTTTTTCTGCCTGTCCGTCCGGATGGATGCGGTGAACGAAATAGGTCCCGGGGGCGAGTTCGATCGAGGTGTTTCCGGTGGCATAAACGATATAACCGTTAGGCCCGGAAAGCACATAGTTGCCCGCGGGACTCATCGAGGTGGCCGCCATGAGGAAATGCGGATCGCTGACGACGGGGATATTTGCAAGGCTGCCGCCGGCCATGAAGACGGCCCAGCCCATGTTCTCGCCTTCGGCGGAATAGATCACAGCTTTTGCCGGGTATTTTGTCCGGTATTCCTTTACCGCCCGGTATATCTGTTCGAAGGATGGCCGTTTGGGTTTCAGCAGGCGTTCGTGCTGGCGGGGAGCCAGGTTCTGCCCACCCAGCGGCGCATAGGCTTTTCCGTCTTCCTGGTAGTACCAGTAGCGGATGTCGATGAGATCGACGGCAGCAGCCCGGATGGGATCGGCAAGGATAGAGTCTTGAACATCTTTTGTTGTGCTGAGACCGATAAGCTCTTTATGACCTTTTTCCGCCTCCCACTGCCGGATCACATCGAGCCAAAATCGTGTGAAATTCAACGGTCCGGTATATTCTGCGCTGATGAGCTGGATGACCCCGGTGTTGCCGGTGAAGTTATCGAGGCACTGGCGGATAAAAGCGCGATGCAGGTCGTGCCGGGCGGGATTGGCGGTGTCGTAAAACTGCCCGGCGAGAAAGACCCGTTTATCGCCGGCATAGGGAGTAGGTTCGGGGAAGCCGGTGTTGTTGATGTTATTGGCCGGCCGCCAGGGGAAGTCGGCATTGTGGGCGCCGGCCTCGATGATATTATGCTGAAAATAATTCTGATGGATCAGGACCATTCCCTTCTCATCGGCCAGATCGGCGAATCGTTTGAGCCGATCCCAATACCAGGGATTGTAAGTTGTCAGATCGTATTTGCTAAGGCCGTCCCAGGCGGTGTCTTTACCACTGCGTTTGAACGGCAACTCGTAGAAGGGCGGCCATACATCTCCATCGGCGCGGCGAACGCGTTCGTGGTCATCGCGGCGGCGATCGTACCAAAGGCCGTAGTTGTGATCCAGGGCCACCACGTGCCTGGCTTGCATGGTATCGGTGAGGGCGTCCAGGTCGTCGGTGAGCCCCCTGCCGACGCGGCCGGGAACCCAACGGGTGATGGCGGGTTTGGCCTCTTCGAGGCCATAGGAGCGAGAGGAGCCGTTCCACCACGGCTCCTCGTAACGTCTGCCAGTTTGGATGGTGTTGCCGCGGACGAGCCATCCGTTTAGGATATGAAGGGGTGGAACTTGGGGCGTATGGAGGGGTGTTTTGGGGTTGAGCCTGTCGATGGAGGGGACGTTGCCGGCAATTGTGGCGATCGGATCGCGTTGAGCCGCCTGGTCGATCCATGTTGTCATCTGGACGCGCGGTCTTACCGACCATTCGGTGAGAGCTTTTGCCTGTGCGACGGTCGGGCTGCTGCTTGCTTCGTTCTCGACAGGCAGGATCTCGCCCCGTTTCGCCGCTTCAGCGCCGAGGCGGTCCGCCAGTTGAGCGTAGAAGAAGCTGCGGGGTTGAAGAGTCGCATTCGATTGGTTCCAATAGCCGTCGCCGCCAAACTGCGCCCAGGAGCCATAAGACCAGTTCTCAGCACCCGGTGGACGGTAACAGTTGATGCGAGCGGCAGTACAGTTCCAGAAAAGGCTGTTGGCAGCGCACCAGCCGGCACCCTGGCCATCCTGTTCGCGATTGGCAAAGCTGAGTGTTTGCGCGTCGATGTTGACCACGTCGAAGAGGACGCCGGAGGCCCAGCTATCGATGGCGCCGCTGATATTGTAAGGATAATACGATTGACATTGGACAAAGGCATTGGGCCCCGGAGCGCAGAAGCCGACGGCGAAATCATGGAAGGCGCGTTCGGAATACAAGCGCTGGAACAGCGTTTGGCCGCCTTCGGTGAGGAAGGCGTTACGGCGCTGACCACCGATCTCCGATACCGGCGCGAGATATTTGCAATCCTGTACGGTAATGCGGCTTGCGGTGTTCAGGACAAAGACGGCGGAACCAGCAAAATGTTCGGCGATGACCTGGCGGACCCAGGCGTCGCGGGTGTTCTCGATGGTGATGGCCATCCAGCTGTGGGCTTCGTCCTTTGGATTCTGCCGGTCATAGTCGGAGACGCAACGGAGATTTTCGACCCCTACCTGTTCGATACGGCCCGGCCATCGATAGACGGCTACCTGGGCACCACCGAAGGCCGAATCGAGGGCCGTCGTGACCGGGGCGTCGATGGTGATGCCGTCACCGTCGACAGCGGTGACGACCCGATCCCAAAAGATATCGCGTTGTCCCGGTTTCCAGCCTAGAGCGGAGATGCCGCCGCCGAAGGTTTCCATCCCTAACTGCTTTATCCAGTCTTCTGTCGAAGGCCGGTGGATGAGGATGTGATCCCCTTGCCGGAAGGCATCGGCTTCGGCGAGGCGGAAATGACGGGCATTGACGGGCACGTAGCCGTCGGCGATTGCGACTTCTTTTGTTGTCTGCCGGTCGTTTCGACCAACGATGCGGATAAGGGTACGGCGATCGTGGCCGGTGGCCCGGAGGATTGTGCCGTTCTCCCCCATGCCGCTACCGCGGAGGACGACGCCGCTGTGGCGGATCAGCAGGCTGCCTGAGATGTTATAGGCGCCAGCCTGGAGTAACACGGCGCCGCGGATTCCATTTTTGTCAGCAGGGAGACTCCCTACGTAATCAAGTGCAGCCTGAACCCGAAAAGTCGCGTCACCGTCCTTTTGAGGAACGGTGACGCGGATGGGGGCATCGGGTATCGTGCTATCCCCGCCTTTGTAGCCGCTGTAGGAGAAGTCCGGTATGCGGTCGCCCCGGTCGTCGGGGGTGTAGACCAGGTGGCCTCCTTTGACAGCCACGGGAGGTGGCGGTTCGGGTGGTTTCTGTTTCTTCTGTGCTACCGACCAAAAGGGCAGCAGGGTTGCGAATACAATTGCGGATAATCGCATGGTCCTATTTTAGAGACTGTTCACCTTTTTTTGCTATCGTATTGAGCCAGACCTCGATGTTGCTATAACCGCTGCCGTCTTTTGCGGGTTTTGCGGAGTCGGTAGGGTCCTTAGGGTTGAGGCCGTGGCCGGTCTCGTACTCATCGGGCAGACCGTCGTTGTCCGAATCCTTATAGGGTTTACCCTGGTAGTTAGGGTACCCCCCTACCTCGAAGACCTCGGTAATGATGCCCAACTTGTACGAATCCTTTGGCAATTTACGAACATGGAACTGCGGAAGCGTATCCGTATTCACGTCTTTATAAGTTATTTTACCCGTCCTCACCTGTTCGACCACGCGTGCGTCGACGGCATCGCGGTGCGGAAGGGTGGCGCCGACATTGGCCAGGACGAACCGGTAGGCCTGTTCTGCGGGCAGGATCGTTACGGGAGGCATGGGGAAGGGTTTATCCACCTTCATATAGTCCTTGTAGACACCGGCGTCCTTCTCTTCACCGATCTGTACGCCGCCGTTCCAGTTATCCTTTGTGATCTCGGGATACCCGTCCATAATATTCCCGTTGACATAGGCGCGCCCGAAATGAAGCTCTTTTAACTTGCTGCGGCCGGTTTCGGGTTTGAGGATGCGGTGCCCCACGTTCTCGTTCCTGGGAGTGACGGGGCCAGGCTTGAAATAGTTGTTGATGATGTTGAAGAGACTGGTGTAGTCGCCGCCGTCCATGCTGCGATGATGCCAGTTGAAGACGACGTTGTTGACGAAGTTGAACACGCCGTTCCACCCGATGGAGGGATTGCGGCCGGTGTTATCGGCCCAGAGATTACGGACCAGCATGCAGTTCTCGCCACCCATCGTCGTGCCGAAGGCATGGTTCCAGGTGTCAAGGGATTCGGCTGAGATACAGTTCTGAATCGTGATATTCACCGTTCCCAGCTTTTCTTCCTTAGAGCCGTCGCCGGGATCGAACATATGACGATACATTGAGAAATTTTCGTCGAGTCCCCAGGAGGTGGACGTGTGGTCTACGATAATGTTGCCTACCGGGTTACCGCCCAAGGCGTCGTCGCGTCGGCCTACGTTGGTCTCACCCCTGCGGAAACGCATATAGCGGATGATGACGTCGTGGGTATTGACCCAAAAGGATTCGCCGGCGATGCAGATGCCATCACCGGGTGCGGACTGGCCTTCGATCGTGATATAGGGAGCACGGAGGATGATCGGGCTTTTCAGGTGGATGATCCCGGCCACGTTGAAGACCACGATCCGTGCTCCGCCTTGTTCAACGGCCCAGCGGAGAGTGCCGGGACCGGAGTCTTCCAAGCTGGTTACCACCAGCACCTTTCCTCCATGACCGCCGAAGCTGTGGGCTCCCCCACCCTCAGCGCCGGGGAAGGCGAGGAGGGATGACTGTGGGAGATCGGTAGGTCTTGCGGCCCAGGGAATATAGGGTTTGCCGTGTTTTGCATCGTTGTCGACTATGGGCCAGGCGACCTGCCAGGCGGAATCGCTGCGCCGGTAGGTCTCTTTTAATAGGGCCTCAGACTGAGCTTTGACGTCGTCGGGGATCGTTGGGTACTGGGCAACGGCCGGCATCGCGATGCTTAAGACTGCCGCGAGGGTTACGATCGAAAAAATTCTTTTTTCCATTTTTATAGCACTATTTGTTTTTGAACCGGACTCCGTCCGGTTTGGTTTATTTCGTCGGATCAAAGGTGCCCATGCCGCCAGCATACAACCAGCCGATGGTCTGCTGCATGGCCGGTTCCTTGCTGATATTGCTGGACGGGATGGCATAGGCATAGTAGATGGTCAGGAAGTTGATCGGGTTCTCGTTAGTGATCGGAACGATCGTGTGTGTAAAGTACTTTGTATAATCCGGACCGTTGACATTGATCGTGTCGACCGGGGCGATGCCGGTAGTTGCATTGACCTTTTCCATATCGGAGACTTTATAGGTTGATTTGAACGCAACGACCATCTGCTGACGATAACTGCCGTTCAATTGGTCAAAGGTGCGGGTACGCCGGAGATCATCATAGCGTTTGCCTTCAAACGCGAATTCCACCTCGCGCTCGTTAAGGATGGCGGTTTGCATCTGACCCTGGCTCATGCCTGCCTGCAGGCCATAGAGTCCGTCTGCGTTAGCGGTGATGCCGGCCCTTTTCCGGATCTGCTCCAACAAAGTATAGGCCTGGGCCTGGTTGCCGGTCATATTTGCGCACTCGGCCAGGTTCATCATCACCTCCGCGAAGCGAAGTTCGACCCAGAAAGTTTTGCCGTATTGGGAATTTACCGCGGATTGCGTAGTATCGATGTTCTTGCGACAATAGAAGCCGGTGGCGGTAACATGGCCTTTGTCGACAGTGATATTGGTATACATCCATTGTTTGCGACCGGGAGTGTTACCCAGACCGTAGACGGCCCCATTGTATACGATGGTGGCGTAGAACCGGGGATCCCTGTTCTTCCAGTAATATACGGAATCATAGGGTATGGTGGAGGAGGCCGCCGTGATGGGATAGCCATCCTTCATCGGAAAGGCCGATACCAGGTTCCAGGTGGGGTTGTTGGTGGTGCCCCCGCTGCCCGCCGACTGAGAATACGGCCGGGTCACATTATCATAACTTTCATACTGGTTCCCGCTGGCATTGACGCCGTTGAAGGGGCGAAAGAGGATGGGTTCGTGGTTGGCTCCATTTGAAATGTCGAGGGCGATTCGGGAGAAGTTGGAATAAAGGCCATAGCCATCGAGGGTGCAGGTGTCATAGGCGTGCTGAGCGGCGGTATAGGCCGTCTGCCAGCGGGACGGATCGTTCTGGGGGTTGAATTGAGGGCTGGCCCAGGTCAGCAGCACCCTTGCCTTGAAGGCCAGCGCCGCGCCGCGGGTGATCCGGCCGAAGTCCGTTGCAGGCCAGGATGCCGGGAGTACCGAGCAATGGTTAAGATCGGCCACAATGCTGTCGACACAGGCAGAGGTGGGGGTTCGCGCGACGTTGAGGGAGTCGGCGATCCAGTCCTCGGGCTTTGTGATATAGGGAATCCCACCATATATCTTCAACAGATCGAAGTAGATATAGGCCCGCAGGAAGTAGGCCTGGGCCTTGATGACTGCGGTCTGGCTGGGTTTCAGGCCATAGTTGTCGATGTTGGCCAGGAGCATATTGATCCGCCGCATATAAGGATAGGCGCCGGCCGTACCCGATGCAAAGAAGTCGGTGACGGATTCGCTGGTCAGCTTGCCCTGCAGGAGCGTCGTGGTTCCACCGTTGCTTTCATCGCTGGTGTTGTGGAACGATGAGGGAAAGGTATTGGCGTTATCGTTAGCCGGCCACAGCGGCATAACGACATTGTACAAGGAGTTCAGATAGAGGTTTGCCAGGGTGGTATCGGACCAGACCTGATCGGCAGGGAGGCCGTTGAAGTTCACCTTGTCGAGGATATGTTTGGTGCAGGAGCCGCCGGCAAGAACCGTCAACGCCAGGAATATATATGCAATCGTCTTTTTCATTTTTTCTACTTTTATAGTTCTACAGATTTACATTCAATCCGAAGGTCCAGGTGCGCAGGATCGGGTAGTCGGTGATCTCACCTGATCGCGGGTCCCGGTATGGGGTTGGATTGATGATGGTCCAGAGATTCATCCCAGTCAGGTAGACGCGTGCTTCCGGGATCTTGTACCTGCCGACGAAAGCCTTCGGCAACGACCAGGATAGTTGGAGGTTGTTGACGTATAACGAGGTGTTGTCCCGCAGCCAGAAGGTGGATGCCTGGTTGGCGAATGGCGCATAAATGGCGGGCAGGGTTGCATCCGTCTTCCAGGCCGTATAAGAATGCTTCCACATATCCAGCCCGGCGGCGTCCTTTGTAGGCGGATTGATGTCCACCTTGCTCAGGACCCGTTTGCCACCCAGCGTGAGGGCGATGTTTGTCGAGATCCGGAGTCCTTTCCATTGCGCACCCAGGATATACCCGAAGCTGGCGATGCTGTTGGAGTGTTTGGCGATCTGCGTTTGGTCATTGGCATCGATAACGCCGTCGCCGTTCACGTCGACGAAGTTGAGATCGCCGGGACGAAGGGAGTCGCCGTTGATCGTCCAACCGGGGTGCTTGGCGTACCAGGCATTGACCTCGTCCTGCGAGCGTACGATACCTGTCGATCTATAGCCGCTGATGCCCAGATCGGTGGGTTTCCCGATGGGATATTTATAGCCCGTATCGGTACCTGTGCTGTAATAGGTTCGGATGACCTTGTTGTTCCCGGCAATGGCAAAGCCGAAGTTGACGGTAGCGAAGACCGACCAGTCCTTGTTGATGCGGCCATTGTAGCCGATCTGGAACTCATCGCCCCAGGAGTTGAGGATGCCGTAGTTGAAGTTGGCGATGCTGCCGCCGAAGGTATTGGGCACGGAGGCGGTGGGGATATCCAACATATCGTATTGGTGTTTGTACCAGAGGTCAACCGTGAAATGGAATTTGCGGTTGGCAAAGGTGCCGTCGAAACCCAGGTCTTTCATGAGGGCGCGTTCCCAGGTGATCTCGGGGTTCGGCACCACCGTCGTCTGCAGGCCGTTGGCCCCATATTGCCCTGTGTTGCCAAAGAGATAGCCGATGGGATTGGAGGCGGAGTAGACCTGGGACCAGGAGAACGAGGAAGTAGCGTCATTCCCTGTCAGGCCGATGTTGAGGCGAACCTTGAAATCGTTGATCCCCGGTGCGAATTTTTGCCACCAATCTTCGTTGGATGCGAGCCAGCCCACCGATACGGAAGGGAAGAAGCCCCATTGATGTTCGGTCGGGAATTGCGGCGAGGCATCATCCCGGAAGGCAGCCTGGAGCATATACTTATCATTGTAGGTATAAGACAGGCGGCCCAGGTAGCTTGCCCGGCCTGTGGAGGTCTGGTACCCTTCGGCATCCCAGTTGGCGCTGTTGGCCGAATAGGCGAAGTATTGGTCGACGCCAGGGATTACCTGGGTCTGGCGATAAGATTTGAGATATTGTCCCAGTGTCTGGGCCTGTTCGGCGTAGACTGCAACATCGAGGTTGTGTTTCCCCCATACCCGTGCATATTGGATGCCTTCGGTAGCCTGCCAGTTCTTGGAATTGTTATAGTATTCGGCTAGTTGATCGCTATTCGTGACCTTTTGAACGGAGCTTACCGTGTCATAGTACATCACATTCTGTGTACTCGTGGGCGTATTGGCGCCGCCTGCGGTCTTGTTGGTGTGTACGCCCGGCGATTTGAAGTTATAGGCGAGATAAGGAACGAACCATTGTTTGGAGAAGTCATTGTAGGTGTTCCGGCCATACTGTCCGTGGACGGTGAGTCCCTTGATGAAGGGTATCTTATAATTGACGGAGAGGTTGACATTGAACGTCTCGGAATTGTCATGCGTATAGGACCGGGACGCGGTGAAAGGAAGCGGATTGAATTTGGTCGGGCTGTTGTAGAAGGGCTTTCCACCGGATGTTTCGGGTATAAAACCGGGCGTTTGCAGCAGGCTGCCAACATACCCGTTCTCCTGGTCGGCCTGGTCGGTGGTGGTGATCCCTTTTGGAACGGGTTGGTTGTTATAGCCGACGTCGTAACCCAGGGTGACATCCACGGTCAGGTCATCGGTGACCTTGGCATTGGCGCCCAATTGAATGCCATATTTGTTGTGCGTGTCCTCGGGCAGGTTGCCGATCTCGTTGTAGTAGTTGCCGCCTGCGAAAAGGGTGATCTTATCGGAGCCGCCGCTGACGCTGACGTTGTGACGGGTGGCATAGCCGGGTTTCCAGGATCTGTCGAACCACATGTTGCGTTTGTTATGCGTTCTGTACCGGATGGAATCCAGTTCCTGCTGAGTATAGATCTCGGTCCGGACAACCTTATAGGGATCATAGTTTTGCACCCAGTTGTTCAGCAGCAGGGCCTGGTCATAGCCGTCGATCATCTTCGGTACTTTGGAGGCATTCTCGTAGATGTAAGATCCGGAGTAGCTGACACGGGGTTTTCCCGGGCGGCCTCTTTTGGTAGTGACCAGTACGACCCCGTTTGCGCCGCGGGCGCCATATATTGTGGCCGCAGCGTCCTTCAGGAAGGTGATGCTTTCCACCTCGGAAGGGTCGAGCAGGTCGAAGGCTGTTTTGCCAGTGGGATCGACCGACCCGGAGGCGGAGATGATGGGAACGAGTCCATCGATAACATACAGGGGATTTGTCGAGCCGCCGGTGGCGAAGGTCGTGGCCCCGCGGATGGTCAGGTTGGTAGTGGCGCCCGGCTTACCCGAGGTCTGGCTCACCCCCACTCCGGGAACGGTATTGATCAGGGAGGTGGACATATTCACCGCGGGGATATCTTCCAGTTCTTTACCGGATACGACGGAGACGGAACCCAGAACATTCGATCGCTTCTGCGTGCCGTAGCCCACGACGATGACGTCGTCCATGGATTTGTTGGTGGTGGACATATTTACTGCCAGGGGCGCCGTAGAGTCGACCCTGACACTCATGCTGCCGAAGCCGATGTAGGAGAAGGTGAGGTATACTTCTTTCATTCTCGCAGGCGGGTTGATGGCGAAATAGCCATTGTTGTCCGTGATGACCGCCGTCGTTGTCCCTTTGACCGCGACGGTAACCCCCATCATCGGTTCTTTGGTTTCTTTGTTATAAACATGACCAACTACGGTCTTTTTCTGCGCGTAGAGCATCGAGTGATGCAAACACACGAGCAGCAGAATGAGTGAGGATCTTAGCAATCGCTTTACTGTCATATGGCATTTAGTTTTTCTACTTTTTCATACTGATCCCCTGGGCGGAGAGGTAGTTGTTGATCCGGCCTTTGTATTTGCCGAACCACTCGTGTTTCTTCTTTGAGGATTCGGCGTCCATTGCGTGTTCGCGGGCTTCGATCAATGTGGACAGGATGTAGGCTTTTTGTTTGTCGTTCAAGTTCGGTAGCTGTTGGTTATAGGCGCGATAGGTGACCTGGACAACGCCGTAGGTCATGCCGTCTTTCACCTTGTCGATCTGTTGTGGGGTCAGCTCCGTTGCCAATTTTTCGAGGTAAGCGGTATGAAGTTTTGCAATTTTTGCATCGACGTCTTGCTGGACGATCTTACCACTATCCCTGTCCGTGTACACGGCATTGAGGTCGCGGTATTGGTTGGCGACGATGGTACGGACGCGAAGGAAGGTGGCGGAATCGGGGAGACCGAGGGCTGTTACGATCTTCCCTGCGCGTTCGGTGATCACCCGGAGGTAGGCGGTGTCTTCGTATGAAGCTGTCGCGGCAGTCTTGCTGGCGTAGACGGGAGAGAAAGTGAATTGTAGGAGGGCGATACCCATAGCAAGCAAGCTGACCTTCATATGTCTTAACCGTTTAAGTGTTGGAATTTAAAGGTACAGGGGGCGGGAGGGGGAAACAATGTAAGGTTTAACTGAGTTGATGGCAAATCTTACTATTTTTTGTAAATTGGGGTACACCAAAACAAAGCATATGAAAAAGCTAACCGTTGCCGTCGTGGCGCTGGCCGTCACGCTTCCGTTTCGCTCCTTTTCGCAGAACAACGATGCCGATATGAAGGCCATGATGGCCGCCGCCATGCCGGGCGAGAACCAGAAGATGCTGGCCAGGTCGGCCGGGACCTGGACTGCGGCCGTGACGATGTGGATGCAGCCCGGCGCTCCGCCGACGACCTCCACGGCCAGCGCCACCAATGAGATGATCATGGGCGGGCGGTATCTGAAGTCGACCAATACGGGGAATATGATGGGGATGCCCTTTGAAGGCGTGGGGATCACCGGTTACGACAATGTCAGGAAGCAGTTCGTCAATTCCTGGATCGACAATATGGGGACGGGGATCATGACGATGACCGGGACCTGGGATGCTGCGAACAAGAGCATCAACTTTACCGGTACGATGGCGGACCCGATGACCGGCAAGGACACCCCGTTCCGCGAGGTAATGAAGTTCGTGGATGACGATCACCAGGTGCTGGAGATGTATTCTTCCATGGATGGGAAGGAAGTCAAGAACATGGAGATCAAATTCACAAGGAAGTAATTTCAATAGTAGCCGGTGGGAGGCCCGTGCCGCTGACGCGGAGCGTGATCCTGCCGGCATTCTTTTTGGCCCGGACGATGGCCAGGCAGAGCCCGTTGAAGGCTTTGTGCCGGGTGCCCCGGAACGACTCGAGATCGGCCTGGTAGCCGTTGTCCATCCCGGCGAGCGTGCCTTCGCCCGTGATGTCCACGCTGAGCTGGGTGTCGGCATTCGGGACCAGGTGCCCGTTGGCATCGAGGATGTGGATGGTGATGTAGGCCAGGTCGGCGCCATCGGCATGAAGGGTTGTCCTGTCGGCGACCAGTTGGAGGCGGGCTGGGGCGCCGGCGGTGTGGACCTCTTCTTCGAGGACCGTCTTTCCATGGAGGCGGGAGACGGCTTTCAATACGCCCGGTTCGAAGGGAATCCGCCATTGCACGTGCAGATCATCCCCCTCTTTTCGCTTTACACCCAGGCTTTTGCCATTGAGGAAGAGCTCGACCTCCGAGGCCTGGCTATAATAGGCCCAGACATCGACCGTTTGTCCCGGCCGCCAGTTCCAATGGGGGAACAGGTGGAGGACGGGTTTGGAGGCCCATTCGGACTGGTACAGATAATAGCTGTCCTTGGGGAAGCCGGCGAGGTCGACGATGCCGAAGTAGCTGCTGCGGGCCGGCCAGCGGTAAGGGGTGGGCTCGCCGAGGTAGTCGAAGCCGGTCCACACAAAAAGGCCTGCCACCGCCGGATTTCTCTTCGCCAGGCGCCATGTCTCTTCATGGGTGGAACCCCAGTAGGCGCTTACATTGTCATACGCGGAGACGGTGTAGTCGCGGTTGACGCCGACGGCGGGGATCCTGGCGGAGGTGGGCCAGCGGCGGATGCTGTCGGAGGGCATGTCGTAGTGTCCGCGGGTCTCTTCGGCCGAGGTCGTCTCGGTGGCAAGGAAGGGATGGCCGGGGAATTTCTGCAGGACCTCGTCGTAGATCTGCTGGTGATAATTGAGGCCCATGACGTCGAGGACGCCGGCCTGCCAGATATAATTTTCGAGTGTATCGGGTTCGGTCATGGCGGAAGTGACGGGACGGGTCGGGTCATTCGCCCTGACGATGGAGGTCAGCTCCTTTGTCAATGCGATGCCGGTTTTGTCGAATTGTTCGCGGATCTCGTTGCCGATGCTCCAGATGAAGACGCTGGGATGGTTGCGATCGCGCAGGACCTGGTCGGCCAGGTCGCGGCGATGCCATTGGGGGAAGTCGAGTGAGTAGTCGTATTTGTTCTTTTTCTTCTGCCACATATCGAAAGCCTCGTCCATGACGAGGAAGCCCATTTCGTCGCAGAGGTCGAGGAATTCGGGGGCCGGGGGATTGTGCGAGGTGCGGATCGCGTTGCAACCCATCTCCTTCAGGATCAGCAGCTGGCGGCGAATGGCGGCGGTGTTGACGGCGGCTCCGAGGGCGCCCAGGTCGTGGTGGAGGCAGACGCCTTTTATCTTGAGATGACGAGAATTGAGGAGGAAACCCTGGCGGTTGTCGAAGTAGAATTCGCGGAGGCCGATGCGGGTGGATTGGCGATCGATCAACTTTGTGTTGATTAAAAGGCGGGTCTCAAGGACATAAAGGTAGGGGTGGTCAGGGGACCAGGCCTTTGGCCCGGTCAATACCAGGTCTTGCTGGACGGTACTTAGGGTATCATTGACGGTATAGGGAAGTGTGCCGGTAGCGATCTGTCTGCCTTCGGCATCGTATACTCTCTGTTGGATCGTTACCGCCTGGCCTCCCTGAATTGCGCGGAGGGTGGTTGCGACGTGGAGGCGGGCTTGTTCTTCGGTGAGGCTCGCGGTGGAGGCCAGGATACCCCATTGGTCGATCGAGACCGATGCGGCGGGTTGGATCTCGAGCCAGACGTGGCGGTAAATGCCTGAACCGGTGTACCAGCGGGAATTGGGTTGGGCGGCGTTGTCTACTTTGACGGCGAGAACGTTGTCGGCGCCTTTTTTCAGCCAGGGGGTGAGGTCGTATCGGAAGGAGATATAGCCATTGGGGCGTTTACCTAATGGGTGGCCATTGAGGAAGACGGTGCTGTTGCGATAGACGCCGTCGAAGTCGATATAGACCTTGTCTTTTGCGGTCGTAGGGAGTTTGAAGGTCTTGCGATACCAGCCGATGCCGGCGGGTAGACCGCCTTCCTGCTGGCCGGTGGAGTTGTTTGAGTTGAAGTCGCCTTCGATGCTCCAATCGTGGGGGAGGTCGAGGCTGCGCCAGGGTCTGTCGTTGAAGGCGGGGTTGGCGGCGGTGGAGTCATTACCGAGGTGGAATTTCCAGCCGGCGTCGAAGTTGATTCGCCGGTGCGGATTATTGGCTGTCTCGGGGGTTTGGGCGGCCGCGGCATTCGAAAGCAATAAACCAATGCCTGCGGCATATAATAATCGTCGCATATACATTTCTACTGAAAGGTAAGAGGACTTTTCCCTTTGACGGTGGAGGTAGCTACAGCGATGCCGCGATTGCCTTTTTTGTCTACGGCACAATAGAAATGGTATATAATACCTTTATCCTTGATGACAAAAGACTTGTGAGCAAAAACTTCATCGTAGGGTTCGGATGGTTCTATCAGGTCGGGGCCGGTCCAGTCGGTCCAATGCACGAGATCGTAACTGCACGCGAAGCGGTTGAAGGCCGCGTGGGTGCCTTTCCAAAAGGCCCCGAAATAGAACAGGACGTAAATATCGCCTATTTTTTGGATATACGGGTCACCGGTGATGCCGGTGAGGTGATCGAGGACTGGGTTTTTACCGAATCTTTTCCAATGGACCATATCCTCCGAAACGGCCATACCGATGCGTTCGGCGCCTCTTTTTTTGTCCAGGCTATCGCCGTTGGCGTTATAATAGAGGAGGAACCGATGGCCGGTGATTCGCTTCTTGTCCTCATAGACCCAGGATTTGTACATGGTGTGGTTGTCCCACCAGGACACTGTCGTGTCCTTTGGGGATAATATTGGGTGGTTGAGCCGTTGCCATTCGTGAGGTTCCCAAGGGTTTTTGTTTGTGAAGGCCATGCCGATGGAGAGGGTGCCCGCTTCATAGCCGGTGGAGGCGCCGCCGAAGTAGGGCATCCAGTATTTACCATTGAATTTTAGCAGGGAGATGTAACCGGCTTTTTGACTGGCGTCCCAACCGGTGTCGGCGAAGGAGAGGATGCGGCCGGTGGTGGTCCAGTGGAGGAGGTCGGGGCTGGTGGCGAGCCAGGTTTCGTAGCCGCGGCCGTCGTAGATGATGTACGACATGTACCAGCTGTTCCCTTTGCGGAAGATGGAGGGGCAGTCCAATTTTTTCGACTTGTCATTTGGGACCACCACGAGACCGTATTTATAGGGTGTTTTTATCTTTTCGTAGATGGCGTTCATGGTCTTTTCGGGCACGGTGTTGCCGGTGGTTGCGCGGAAGTTGTAGCTGCCGGAGCCGACTTCGAAGATGGCCCAGGCGCTGTCGCGGCGGATGAGGTGGATGTCTTTTTGACCGTCGAGGCGTTTCCAGCCCTGGGTGATGACGGCGGCTTTTGACGCGGGGAGCCAGATGGTGGCGGTTGTGTTGCCGGGCACGGTGACGTCGAGATCGAAGATATTCTTTGTCTGCTTCCAATGGGAGCTTACCGGCCCATAGGGACTGTGATAGTCGGCGCCGGCCCATTGGATATTACCGACGGGTTCGGGTTTTATCGTGGTATGACCGGGGCTATCGAGGGCGTGGATGCCGGCGAGGCCTTCGTAGAACCATTCGAGAAGATGGCCGAGCATGAGGTGGTTGTTTGACACGGAAGGCAAGGCCTGCCAGGACTCGGTGAGGGCGGTGGCGCCTTTTGCCAGTTGATAGCCGTAGCCGGGGACGTCGGAACGGTTGTTCATGGCGTATATGAGATCGGGGCGATGCTGCTGATCGAGGACTTTGAGGAGATAGCGGAAGCCGATATCGCCGGCGGTGAGACTGTTGTCGCGCTGTTTGAGGTCCTTAACGATATTGTCAAAGACCGCTTCGCGGTCTTTTTCAGGGACGATGCCGACATAGAGGGCCATGGCATTGGCGGCCTGGCTACCGGTACCGATGTTGCCGGTGGTCCGGTCGAAAAATTTTTCGTTGAAGGCGGTTTTGACGAGTTCGGCTTGTTGGCGGTAGGTTGTTGCGGTTGCGGGTTGGTTGAGGAGTTCGGCGATGCGAGACATAATGGCCAGGTCGTAGTAGTAGATCGCGCTGGCGGTGATGCCTTGCGGCGTGTTTTGTGACAGACCCGGGTGCTTTGGACCGATGTCATACCAGTCGCCGAGGCCCTGGCAGAGGAGGTGATTTTCGGCTTTGCCGGCTAAATACGTCATGTATCGCTGCATCATTGGCCAGGCCTCTTCGAGGGCGGCTTTGTCACCATACCATTGCCAGCAGTACCAGGGAAGAAGGATCGCGCTGCTGCCCCATTCAGGGGAATCGCGGAACGGTTTACCAAAGACGGTAAACTCGGGGGCGATCTCGGGAACGAGGCCGCTGTCGGTCTGGGCGTCCATCATGTCGCGGATGACCTTACGATACAGGGAGGCGATGTCATAGCTGTAGCGCATCGAGTTACCCATGAGATGCGCCTCTTCGAGCCAGCCGAGCTTCTCGCGGTGCGGGCAGTCGGTGAAGACGCTGGCGAGGTTGGACTGGATGGCCCAGTCGATGAGCGTGTCGATGCGGCGGAAGAGGGTATTGCTGGTAGTGAACTTTCCCACACGTTCAGCGGCGTTGCGGGTATGAAGGCCTTCGAGCTTTGAGACGACGGGGAGGTTGTCGGGGTTGGGTTCGCCGGCGGGGACGGCGCCGTCGAGTTGAAGATAACGGAAGCCATAATACGTGAACCGCGGCTGCCAGGATTCGGGCTGCCCCCCTTTCAGCGTATATTCCCAATAGTAAGGTTTGCCGGTAGCTTTTTGGTTGGCGCTATCGCCTTGCACCAGCTCGGCGGGGGTGATACGGATGGTGGCGCCTTGCTTGCCGGTGACGGTGACGGCGGCGATGCCGGAGGCGTTCTGGCCGAGGTCGTAGAGGTAAGAGTGACTGCTGCGTTTGGTGACGTGTTGGGCGGTGAAGCGTTCGAAGATCTTTAGCGGCTCGGCGGATTGCGCCTCGAGTCTGGGCGGGCCGCTGACGATCGTTGCGGGTCGCCAACCGGTGGGGCTCTCGTAACGGGCGTCATAGTCTTCCCCGCCGTAGATGCTGGAGTAGGTGATCGGGCTGGGAGCTGTCTGCCAGCTGGTGTCGGTGATGATGTCTTTTGATGTGCCGTCCTTATATTCCAGCACGATGCGGGCGATGCATTTTGGGATGCCGTAGTTGATGATCAGCTTATGATAGCGTTTGCGGGGGATGTTGTAGAAGCCGTTGCCGAGGAGGACGGTCAGCGTGTTGGGGCCCTGGTTCAGTTGCGGGGTAAGATCGAGGGCGACATAGAGGGCTTTTTTGTCATAGGCGACCCAACCGGGGTCGAGGAAGTGATCCCCTACGGTCTTGTTGTTAAGAGTGCATTCGAAGTGACCGAGACCGCTGATGAATGCGGTGGCGCGCAGCAGGGGTTTGTCGACAATGATCTCCTTTTTGAACATCGGCAGCGCGGAGTCGCGGGCGATCCACAGGGCGCCCTGCCAGTCTTGTTGGCCGATCGGGCCGATCTGGAACGAATTGACGGCACTCCATTTTGAGCTATCGTTGCGGTTTTGGTCCCAGACCATGGCGCGCCAGTAGTAGGTATGACCGGCGGTGAGGGCCGGGCCATTGTAGGTGATGCCGGCGCTCGTGGGGCTTTCTTGTTTTTGGGTGTCGAAAAAAGGGTTGGTGAGGGTGTCTTTGTATAGAATGATCCGATAAGCCGATTGGGTGATACCATGATGAGAAGAACTGAGCTCCCAGCTGAGTCCCGGCGTCAGCGTGCCGACGCCGAGAGGGTTGGTACGGTATTCGGTCCGGAGGTTGACAAGTTTGATCTGCTGGGCGGTTGCCGTTGCACTGAGGACGAGTAAGGCGATGGTAAGTAATCGGTTCATGGCTTTTTTATTGGACCTGTAGCTCGTCGACCTTCAAATTCCCGTGCGTCGGAACGATGAGCGTGACGGAATAGCGGCCGGCGTTGATCATGGTGCCGGTAGTGGTGCTAATGTAGTTCCATTTATCGGGCAGGCTCGTTTTGAGATGAACCGTTTCGGTATGGATCAGCGTACTGTCCGGGAGCCGCACTTCGAGAGTCGCCGTCGTGTCGGGGTTCTCCCAGCGGTATTTGACCGTGAGGGCATATTTGTCGCTGACGCCGACCGACACATCCCATTGCGTCGTGTCGCCCTTGTAGTTGGTTACCGGGCGGGTGTCGTAAGCGGGTTCGAGATGATAGGTGGCGGTGTCGACGGAGGGCGGCGCGGGGCGTTGGTTCTTGTCCTTTGTGGCGATGGCAATGGCGGAAATAACGGCCTGGCCGGCGGCTACTTTTGGGAAATGGATGTCGAGTTTGTTTCCTTTGACGCGAACGTTGACGACCTTCTTCAGCGCTATTGCCCGACCGCCGGCTTCTTTCCAGATATCGAGGTCTTTTATGACAGTTTCGTCGTTAACGGCTACATCGAATTGGCGCCAGCCCGTACAGTCTGTTTTGGGGCTACCGGTGCCGAGCCAGGGTTCGACGAAATAGAGTTCGACGCGGTATTCGCCGGGTTCGACCGGGAAGGTGTAGTTCAGCTTTTGGAGGCCATAGCGAAAGGTTTGATAGAGCGAGTCATCGGGGGTGTTAGCGATGGGGTCGTTGATGAAGCGTTGGCTGGCGAAAAAGGGGGGGACGTTCTTGTAATCGTCCGTCCAGGAGGTAGAGCCCCAGGTGTTCCCACCAGTGTAGTGGGTGTCGGCCATCCATTCGTTCTTTTCGCGGTCGATGTAAGTTGGGCCGCCGCAGTTAACGCGGTATAAAAAATAGTAGCTGTTGATGTCGGGGACGACGTTGCGGAGTCTCTTGCCCAGGCTTTCGAGTCTGCCGAAGACGCCGGACCGGGGTTTGTCGGGAGTGTCGACCTCGGCCTGGCCGCGGATAGCGGCGAGATCGGTTTCGTCGGTCGCTACCGCCTGGCCTTTATCGTAGGCGACGGCTTTTATCTGGCGGAATTTTGTTTTGACATCGTTCCATTCAAAATGGGTGCCGATGCCATGGCGGGCGCGTTTGCCGAGGGAGGTCAGGCCGTTGAAGAGTTCGACGGTGTCGCAGTTTGAATAAACGATGACCGTGGGCTGTGGGCGGCGGACGATGTAGACCATTGGATCGGTTCCCGGCCTGGTAAAATTGGCTTTGTACAAATAATAAGGATCGAGGGGTTCTTCCCATTCGGTGAGAAGGCCTTTGTAGTTAACGGGGCCGATGCGGTCGATCTCGCGGCGGCCTTCGCCGGACTGGACGCGGCCGGGATTGTCATGGGAGGCGTAGAGCCAGGCGAAATGCCCGGCGACCTGGGTCTTTACGCTGTCGGCGAGGCGGATCTTCTGCTCCATGAGGGTACACATCCGATCCAGGCTGTTGGCGGTGTCGCCATGGAGATCGGCGGTGCGCCAGGCGCCGTATTCACCGACGAGAACCTGGCGGACGAGATCGGCGCCATAGGTCTTTGGATCGCCGCCATACGTGCCGGTCCAGTTTTGCGGCACATCCCAGTCCGTGCCCTGGCCGCCGTTACAGGTGACGATGAGCCGTTGGGAGGTCGCGGTGGGGTCGAGGCGGCGGATGATATCCGCGCATTCTTTTGCGAAGTCTTCGGGTAACTTGCTTTCGTTCTGCAATCCCCACATAACGATGCTGGGGCTGTTACGGCGTTCTTTGACCCACTCGATCAGGTCTTGTTTGAAGTTCTTCCGGAATTCGGGGGTGTCGAACCAGATGTGTGCCGAGTATTGCGGCCACCAGAGCATGCCGATGCTGTCCCAGAAATGCTGATAGTATAAGTTGTGGGGCTGGTGGGCGTCGCGGAAGGCGTTGAAGCCGGCGGCCCGGATCTGCAAGGCGCGGGCCCGGATCTCTTCGAGCGTAAAGGCATGGCTGTTGCCGATGCGGTGCTCATATTCGGCGATACCGTTGATGAAGACAGGGCGGCCGTTGACGGTAAAGGGATGGGGACCCGGCGCCTGGGGATCGGTCCAATGGATGCGACGGATGCCTACGCCGATGACGGTTTGATCGATGACCTTGCCCTTATGAGATAGCTGCGTGACGAGCGTGTAGCGATAGGGACTACCAGGGGACCAAAGATGGGGGTTGGCGATATTGGGAAGTTGCTGACGAACAGTGGTCGTGTCGGTGAAGGAGACCGGTTGTTGTTTGGTGGCGATGACGGCGCCGGTGGTATCATAAAGCGTTTGGATCAGGTCGACCTGGGTAGGCAGACCGGCGTAATTCTTTAATTCGGTTTCTAGAAAGAGGGTCGCCTTTTGTTCGCTGACAGAAGTGTCATTCCAGACGTGTACGCCGAAGGGTTCGATGCGGGTCTCGCTGGTGACGAGAAGATGGACGGAGCGGAAGATACCGAAGGGTTGGGAGCCTTCGGAGAAGCCGCGTTCGTCGGAGCAGCCGCCGCAGACCCAGGGGAGATCGCGGATATTAGCTGGATGGTCGGCGCGGACCTCGATGGTGTTTTGCCCGTTGCCCTGCTTTATGGCATGGGTGATGTCGAGGGTGAACGAAGTGCGGCCGCCTGCGTGGGTGCCGACGAGTTGGCCGTTGACGCGCACGGTGGCGTAGGAGCCGACGCCTTCGAACCAGAGGAAATAGCGTTTATCGTAGATCTTTTTTATCCCGACGCTTCTTGTATAGAGGGCGCTGCCGTGAAGGTTGCCGTGGAGCAGACGGCGATAGCCGCCGTAGTCGTCCCAGTTGTGGGGAATATCGACTGTTTGCCAATGGTTGCTGTCGACCAGGGTGGTGCGCCAGTTGGCGTTCAACAAGATGTCCTGACGTGGCTGGGCGGCGCAGGAGAGGGCGGATAACAGTAGTACGATGCAAAAAAATTTCATTCCAGATTTCCGTTGAGATGATAAGTTTTGCCAGCGAAGGTACTAATTGTGGCTTTTTTATCGTGATAACGGAGGGTGCAAGGGCCCCCGGAATGCGACGTAATTGTGATAGTTTTAAGACTGCCATTTTGCCATTGGATGTCGAGGGTAAAGCCGCCACGGGCTTTGATCCCTTTGACGTTGCCGTCGGGAAGGGCTGATGGCAGGGCCGGGAGGATGTCGAGGACTCCATCCTGGCTTTGGAGGAGCATTTCCGCGACACCTGCGGCGCCGCCGAAGTTACCATCGATTTGAAACGGGGGATGGGCGTCGAACAGATTTGGGTAGACCCCGCCGTGTTCGCCGGTGGCGCCGACGGCATTGGAGAGCAATTTGTTTAGCAATTTTAGTGCGTGGTCGCCGTCGTGAAAGCGGGCCCAGCAGTTGACCTTCCAGGCGAGACTCCAGCCGGTGCCTTCGTCGCCGCGATATAGTAAAGACCGGCGGGCGGCGAGCATCATGGCGCTGTCTTTCCAGGTGATATCGGTACCGGGGTAGACGCCCCAGAGGTGGGAGATGTGGCGGTGGGTGTCGGTGGTGTCGTCTTTGTCTTCGAGCCATTCCTGCAATTGGCCGTACCGGCCAATTTTGTTGGGGGCGATGCGGGACGCGTCAATGTTGCAATGATGGAAGAGTTCGCGAATGATCTGGTGGTCCATGGTTGGGCCGGCTACGAGGCCGCCGTGTTCCGGGGAGGCACTTGGAGTGCTGATGAGATAGCCGGTGTGTGGATCTTTGATGAGAAAATTGCGAAAGAATTCGGCAGACTGACGCATGATCGGAAAATACTTGCGCGGGAAGGCGGTGTCGCGGGAGTAGAGCCAGTGCTGCCAGATAGCTTCGCAGAGCCAGGCGCCGCCGGTGGGCCAGATGCCGTGGTTGGAGGCATTGATGGGGGCGGTGCCGCACCAGAGATCGGTGTTGTGATGGAGGACCCAGCCGGGGGCGTTGTAGTAGGCCTTTGCCGTGGCCTGGCCCGCGACGGAGAGATTTTTTATCAGATTGAAGAGCGGTTGTTCACAGGCGGCGAGGTTGAGGGCTTCGGCCGGCCAGTAGTTCATTTCGAGGTTGATGTTGGTCGTGTATTTGCTGCCCCAGGGCGGTGAGAGGTCTTCGTTCCAGAGGCCTTGCAGGTTGGCGGGCATGGCGGAGCCGGGGCGGGAGGAGGCGATCATCAGGTAGCGGGCGTATTGGACGTAGAGGCTGATGAAGTCGGGGTCTTTTTCGGGCGTGTATTGGATGATGCGTTGGTCGGTGGGGATCCCGGGTGTCTTTGTGTTGCCGAGCTTTATGGCGAATGTGTTGAAGAGCTTTTGGTATTCGGCGAGATGGGCGGATTTGAGGGATTCCCAGGATCTGTTTTTTATGGCCTGCATTTTTGCTTTGGCGACGGCTTCGGGATCGGCGGAGACGTCGTGATAGTTGACGAAGCTGGTGGCGGCGGTAAGAATGATGGTGGCTTCGGTGGGCTTTTTTTCGACGTGTAAAATGGCGACGCCTTTGACGACGCCGTCCTTTGCCTGTTCGAGCAGTTCGGTGGTTTGGGCGCCGATTTGCTTAATCTGGAAGTTGCGTTGCGGGGTTTTGAGGGCGGCTTTGAAGTTGAGGGTTCCGGGCTTGTCGGTGGTGAGGTGAATGATGAGGGCTTTGTCGGGGGTGCTGATGAGGTATTCGCGCGTATAGTGGATGCCGTTGGTGGTGTATTCTGTTTTTGAGAGGGCGGTGGAGAGGTCGAGTTCGCGGCGGTAATTTTCGGGTTGGGTTTGATCGAATTGCAGGAAGAGGTCGCCAAAGGGTTGGTATTCGGCCTCGTATTTGGGGAGGGGTGGTGGGTTGATGTTTTGGATCTTGTAGCGCCAGGTTGTGGGGAGATGGAGGGCCTGATCGATAGGTGTTCCTTCTGGATAGAGGATGAAGGGAGGCTTGTCGCCTTTGAGGCCAGTGAAGCCGCCTTTGTCGTCGAAGTTGATGACCTGGACGGAGAGTTTGTTTTTTCCTTTTTGGAGGACATTGGCGGGGATGAGGTAGTGACGTTTGGTGCTGATGCCTTCGGCGGTACCGATGAGGTGGCCATTGATATAGGTATAATCGAGGTCACGAATACGACCGAGGTCGAGCCAGAGAGATTTATTGGAGAAGGCTTCCGGCAGATCAAATTCGGTTTGGAACCAGAGGGCCCCGTCGATTCCTGGAAGGTCTGAGACTTCCCAGCCGTTGGGGGTAGGCAACTGCATGATGCTCCATTTGATGGGATTGGCGGTAGCCGAACTGGTGTCGTTGCGCATTTCCCTTAGCCAGGCCGCTTTCCGATTGGTGTATTCGTTTTCGTCGGGGTCTTTCTTGCCCATGAAATGGGCCTGGGCGAGGGCTTCGGCAGCGGCTTGTTTGTTTTCGAACAGGAGGTTGCGGATCGAGTCGAGGTAGAGGTGGGCGTCTTCGCGTTGGTAGGATCGGGGGCGGCCGGTCCAGAAGGTGGATTCGTTGAGTTGGAGATGATCCTCCCCTACCCCGCCATAGATCATGGCGCCTAGGTTGCCGTTGCCGATGGGAAGGGCTTCGGTCCAGGTTTGGGCGGGCCGCGTGTACCAGAGCTTCTGGGCCTGCGTGGTTGTAAAGGCGAGAGAGGCGAAGACGTATATGATGAGTCGTTTCATTCGAATAGCCAATCGAGGTTTTTTTTGCCGGGTTCGTTGAGCGCCGCATCGAAGGGTTTCCGGTTGGGTTGCGGTTTTGCGAAGCCGAGGATGAGGCAGAGCCCTTTTCCGAGTTCGAGGGTATGGGCGCCGGGTTGAAAGGACCAGGCGTGGACGTTGACGGGGGGCATACCGGCGATGATCATTGCGTTGGTGATCCACGGTTCGGCCTGACCGTAGTCGTTGGCGCTCGCGTCGGTTTCTAATTGGGGCGCGGATGCGAAGTCCGAGCCCTTCTTATGGTTGAAGAATCCGACCAGCAAATCTACGGGTTCGGTGGTTGTGAACGTAATTTTTGTGCCCACGGTGCGTTGGGTCGTGACCGATTGTTGGATGCCTTGCAGGTTTCTGAGGACGGGGGTGGCGGCCTGGATGGTCAGGTTGCTATCGGTGAAGGGGTGGGCGCCGCTGTCGATGCTATAGGGTGATTTTATTTGGACGTTGGCGGGTTCGAGGGGTTGGGGTGTGGGGGCTGGTTGGCCGCTGGTGGTCTTTAACGAATCGAGATGGGTTTTGAAATGGTGGAGTTCTTCTTCGTATAGGGGTAGCATTTCGCTCCAGGTGATGTATCTGCCGTTAGCGCCGCGGATGGGGATCTTGCGTTGTTGGGTTTGCATGCTGTTGGCGTAGCGGTAGGCGGGGCCGGTGAGGCGGGTGAGTTCGCGGAACTGGTCGACGCTGGACTGCAGTGCGGGCAGGGCTTTTTGGAGATCGGCGAGATTGCCTGAATAGCTGTATCGGAGGACGTCGAGAGCGGCTTCGGCTTTGGCGGCATAGAAACCGGCGAGAGCCTTGTAGCAATAGATGTCGTTTTTGAGGCGGTCGAATTCGGCATTGTCTCTTTTGGCGACGGCTTTGTCGATTGCGGTGGCCGCCTTATTGGCTTCCTCGCGGACGGAATTGATGACGTCGACGGGGGTTTCGCCGGTGTGGGGCTGGTGGCGCCACTGCCTGGCGGCGTATTCGGCGAGCGATTCGCCGGGAGGGCCTTCGGATTCGTATAATAGGGTGAAGAGTCCATATCGTTCGGGGTCGATGAGCTGGGTCATGAATTCGCCGAGCGTCATAGTCTGGCGATTGCCATCGGTGATGCCGAAGCGGCGGAGGAGCTTTGGGCTGATCTCGCCGGATTGTTCGTAGGCGTCGAGGATATTTTTTGCGGAGGCGGAGTCGCAGGCGTATTTGGCGGCGAGTTGGGTGGTCCAGTATTTTTCCTCTTCGGCGCGGGGACGGTCGCTGTTCCAGGCATAGCGGGCCCAGGCGCGGTACCAGATCCAATCGCGATCCATTTCGAGCAATTTTGGGTTGGCGCTGTCGGCGGCGTAGGGCCAGTCCCAGTAGGAGGCCTGGGGATAGAGGTGGAGGCTGTTGGCTCCATAGACGTTGTGCATGGCCTGCACGCATTTTTGGATGAAGTCGGGGGAGCCGTAGCGGAAGGGCTCGAGATTGGCCATGATGTGAACGTTCTCGATGAGGCCTTTGCTGAGGGTGCTGAGCTGGCGGTGAAGATCGGCCCAGGCGCCGTGGGGCGTATAGGTGGTGAGGGCTTCGCCGTTGTATTTGGCTTCGACGTAGAGATTCGGGTAGAGGGGCATGGCGGCCTTCAGGTCTGCGGGGCCGTCGGTGTCGTGGGCGCGGAGGACGATGGGTGGGAGGTCGTTTCGGCCCGAGGCCGCGAGGCCGTCGCGGATGCCGGGGATGATGGTGTTTGTGAGCCAGTCGATATCGTCCTGCCCGACGCCTTCCATGGCTTCGCCGAGGGTGAACATGAGGCCGACGTTGGGATATTTTTTGACGAAGGCAGCGATGGATTTTCGGGTGTAGTCGGCGATGATGGGAATGATGTGACGGTTGCGATCCTGGGTCTTGAGGTGGTTGTGTTCGGCGAAGGGTTTGGAGACTATGATGTTATAGAACAGCTGGATGACCCAGATGCCGCGTTTGTCGGCTTCGGTGGTGAGCCAGCGGTACATTTCTTCATTCTTTCTAAAGATGTTGTCGTCGACTTCGACGGCGTAGGGATAGTCGGGGAGGCGGACGAGGGAGGCGAAGGGGTGGCCGTTCCAGAGGTACAAAGTATTCAGGCGATTGTCGACCATCGAGTCGAGGTATTTTCGCCAGAGGGTTTTGTCATAGAACCAGGGGAAGTTCTGCGGCGTATAGGGGTATTCGTAAGGGCCCCTGCCGGGGAGGAGGGTTGGTTTTTGGAGGCCGATGCAGGTGCCGCGGAGGACCATGCGGGGGTGGTCGGCGAGGTGGAGGCTTTGCGGCCAGCCGTGGGCTTTGATGGCGTCGGCGAGGGTGAGGCAACCGTAGAGGGCGCCGGAGGCGTCGGCGCCGGTGATGACGGCGGTATTTTTAGCGACGTTGATGACAAAGCCTTCTTTAGGACCGGATGTGCTGTCAATTTTTATGATGAAGTTTTGGCCGCCTCCGGCGACCGCAGCTAAGCGTTGTTTGCCGTACTCCAGACGAGGTTGCGTAAGAGCGGCAAGTGGGAACAATATTATTATGAATCCTTTCATTAGAAGCCGGGGTTTTGGCCGAAGGCGGCGCCGTTTGTCAGGCCCTGGATCTCGACGAGGGGTATGGGGCGGAGATAGTAATTGGGATTAAACGCGGTGATATCGGGGTTGTAGGCCGCGATACGGCTTTGCAGCTTGCCGGTGCGTTTGAGATCGAACCAGCGGAGGTATTCGCCGCAGAGCTCGCGGGCGCGTTCGTCGAGGATGAAGTCGAGGGTCATATCCCCGACCCCAACCTGCATATCGGCGGTATGATCGACCGGTGTCTTGACGGCGGCGCGGGTGCGAAGGACGTTGACGAGGCTGGCGGCTTCGCCGGTATTGCTGAGTTGCACATCGGCTTCGGCGGCGATGAGATATTGTTCGGAGAGGCGGAGGATGGGCAGATCGAGATAGCCCGGATAGGTGGTGGCGCCGGCCTTTGTGAGCGGATCGAGGTATTTGGTCAGCACGACATAGTGATCGCCTTCCGTGCTGCTGATAGAGCCGTTGGCATTATAGGTGCTGTCGACGCTGTAGCAGGCGTAGGGGCGTTTGGAGGGGTTGGCGATCGAGTGCTTGCTGATCCACATCGCGGTATCGCCGACGTTCATTTTATGACCGACGAGTGAAGGGTCCTTGCCGAACCGGGCCACGTCGGCGGCCGTCCAGGTATACGCCTTGTTGCAGAGCCAGATCTCCTGGAAGGAGGCGGCATAGCGGGAGTCGATGCTGTCGTTGTAAAAATTCAACAGGGCGCGGGTGGGCATGAACCGGCGATTCTTCTGGTCATTGCCGTAGGAGATACTCAGCGTCAGGCCCGGGATGGTCGGGGCGCTATAGCCGCTGTAGTTGGTGAGGAACCAGAGATTGGTGCGGTTGCCGTTGCCGTTGATATTGAGATTGGTATTCGGGGAAGGAGAATACGAAGCCCAGAAAATGGTCTCCTTGTTGAACTTCGAGGTACTGCTGCCCTGGCGATTGGTGGGATTCCACATGTCGGCATAGTTGGCATAGAGGCTGAGATTGTACTGGGAGGCGTTGTTGATCACCTGCATGGCCATATCATGCGCTTTCTGGAACCAGCTGCTTTGATCGCCGGTGTTATAATACGCGCGGGATAGGTAGACGCGGGCCAGCAGGGCCATCGCCGCGGGTTGGGTAGCGCGGCCGAATTCCCATGCGCCGCCTGAGACGTGGGCGACACCGGAAGCGGCCGACAGGGCCGGGAGGTTTGCCGCGGCGAATTGGAGGTCGTTGATGATGAGATTGTAAAAATCGGTCACGGGGCTGCGTTGAGCCGTAAGGTCGGCTGTCGTCGTCTCCACGGTATCGAGAACGACCCCGCCGAATTGCTCGACAACCCACCAATAATAAAAACCCCGGAGGAATTTCAGCTCGGCCAGGCGATAGTTCTTTTCGACCGGGTCGGTGAACCCAGCCTGGTTGATCCGCCCGATGCCGGCATTGCATTGGTTGATCCCTTTGTAGAGCGTGGTCCAGACCCCCTTGCAGGGATTGGAGCCCGAGGTGAAATTCTGGTATTGGGTGAGATCGATGTCATAGGACACTTTGTTGTAATTGTACCAGAGGTCCGTACCGGGTTCCGACAGGAAGAGCCCGTTCTCGTCGTTGCCGTAGAGATAGGGGATCCAGGAGTAGGCGCCGTTGACATTGGTGACGAAACCCGCGGGGGTGGTCCAGACGGTGCCTGCGGCGGGATTTGTCGGGTTGTATTCCACGAGCTTCTTATTGCAGGAGAGGAGTCCTGTGAAACCGAGGACGAGGATGATGATACTATAATTCTTCATAATGGCTTTTTTTAGAATCCAACATTGAGACCAACGACGAGCTGGCGAGAGAGCGGAGAGTCTTCGGCGCCGCCTCGTTCGGGGTCATATTGTTTGATCAGGCGGCTTTTTGCCTGTACGAAAATATTGTTGCAGGTGACATAGGCGCGGAGAGAGGTCATAAAGGCCTTCTTCAGGAGGCTCCGGGGAAGGGTGTAACCCAGCGTTGCCGTCTTCAGCTTTGCGTAGGAGCCGTCGACATATTGAAGAGTCGTAGAGCCCGGATAGTTGGAAAGGGTGGCGCCGGCCTTCGGCATCGGGTAATCGTTGCTGGGATGATTGGGCAACCAGTAGCTGAAATATTCAGGACCGTTGTTGGTCTTCCCGGTGGGATCGAAGCGGCCGAGGACCTTATCGTTGATCATCTGGCCCCAGCGGACGAGGACGTATACGGTCAGGTCAAAGTTCTTGTATATAAACGTATTCTGAAAGCCGAGGGACCATTTGGGCACCTGCGAACCGATATAGGTGCGGTCGCTGTCGGGGCTGATCTTGCCGTCGTGGTTGAGATCGGCCAGTTTGATGGTGCCGGGGGTGAAGGGCGTTGTGCCGAATACCAGGGCGCCTGCCTTTGCCGCTTCGCCCGACTGCCAGATGCCGAGCTTCTTATAGTTGTAGAAAGAGTGGATCGGGTGGCCGATGAGCAACGAGTTGTTTTCGGCATCCGTACCGTCGATGATACTGGTACCGTTGATGAGTTTTGTGATCTTCTCCTGGTTGGACATGAAGCTGATGGTAGAGAGCCATTTGAAGCGAGGCCCGTCGATGTTGCGGGTATTCAGGCCCACTTCGATGCCGCGGTTTTGAGAGGAGCCTACGTTCTGGAACGTGGTGCTTACACCCAGGCTCGGGGGCAGGGTGCGGTTGAGCAGGATATGATCGGTATTGGTATTGTAGAGATCGACGGAGAGGTCTACCCGGTTCTTCCAGAGCCCGAGGTCGATGCCAACATCGGCAGTCCTGGATAATTCCCAGCCCAGGGCCGCGTTGCCGATATTGGGATTGAAGATATAAGCCGGTGCGTTGACGCTTTCGAATCCCATCTGCTGTACAGACAGAACGGACTGGGTACCGTACGCGGGGATACCGGAGTTGCCGGCGACGCCGTAGCTGAACCGCAGTTTCAGATTGGAGATGGCGTTGGCCGGTTCCATGAACTTCTCGTCGCTGAGGCGCCAGCCGACGGCCGCCGATGGGAAATTATAGTTCTTATGACCTGCGGAGAGGATGGAGGCGCCGTCGTATCGGTCGGTGAGTTCCAGCAGGTATTTCCCCTTGTAGGAATAATTCAACCGGCCGGCATAGGACATATTGTTCGTCCGGATATAGTTGGAACCCTGGAAACGGTTGTTTGGCGCGCCGTTGAGGTTGTAGAACAGTTGGGAGCTGTACAGCAGTCCCGTGCCGCCGGCCGTCAGGGATTCTTTTACGCTTTGGGTATAGGTGGTCAGACCGGTGAGGGTGAAGGAATGATCGCCGATCTGTTTATTATAGGTCAGGACGTTGTCCCACTCATAGAAACGGTTATTGTTGGTCGTTTGGGTCGCGTAGGTGTATTTGTTATTGATCTCTTCCAGCGCGGAGGAGTCGAAATACTGGCCGGTGCGATTGCTGAGGAAATTGGCGCCGAACCGGGTGACGAAGTTGAGGCCTTTGATGGGATTGACATCGAGATGTGCGTTGATGGTGGTCTGGGTGGCGCTGGAGGTGTTGGTGGCGATGAGGGGGCCGCGATCGTCGGAGAGCGGGCTCATGACGGTGCTGCCGGCTATCGGGTAGACGACGATGTGACCGGTTGAATCATAGGGAGTTCCGAGGGGTGTTGCGGTGGACGCCAGCGAATAAGGATCGGCGCTGCGGGTATTGGTGACGGAGTAGACCATGGCGGCCTGGACGCCGGCCTTCATCCATTTGTTGAGATCCTGGTCAAGGTTGAGCAGGAGGTTGTATTGTTTGAGATTGTTGAACCGGATCATCCCGTTGTCGCCATAGTAGCCGGCCGAGAGGTAGGCCCTGCTTTTCTCGCTGCCGCCGGCGACGGATACGGAATGGCTTTGGCGGAGACCGTTCTGCGTCACGAGGCTGGGCCAGTCGACCCATTGGTTCTTTGCGATGGCGGCCAATTCGCCGGCGTTGAAGATCTTCGGGTCATCGGCGGGGCTGTTCCAGAGTCCTGTGAATACGTTGGCCTCGCGGCGTAGCCAGAGATAGGCCTGGCCTTCGCGGGGATGGGGGTATTGGACGAAGCCGTTTGTGCCCATATAGCCGTTGTAGTTGATCTTCGCCTTGCCGCTGGTGCCGCGTTTGGTGGTGACGATGATCACCCCGTTGGCCCCCTGGCTTCCGTAGATGGCGGTGGAGGAGGCGTCCTTGAGCACTTCGATGGATTCGATGTCGTTCGGGTTCATGTTGTTGATGTTCCCGCCCTGGATGCCGTCGATGATGTAGAGGGGCCCGGTGTTGCCGCTGATGGTGCGGGTGCCGCGGATGTGGATACTGTCGCCCGATCCTTCTTTGCCCGAGACCTTGGTGATATCGGCGCCTGGGATCATGCCCTGTATGGCTTCGAGCGGGTCGTTTGTCGGGGAGCGGACGATATCACTTGCTTTGACCACGGAGATGGCGCCGGTGAGGTCGCGCTTTTTGACAAGACCGCCATAGCCGACCACGACCACCTCGTCGAGGCTTTTGTCGGTCTTTTTGAGGCTGATGCGGATCGGGGTGCTTGCGTTTGTGTTTGCGCCTGCTTTGAACTCTGAGGCTTCATAGCCGATGTAGGAGAATTGGAGGGTCGCTTTGGCGTTGGAGGCATGGATCGTGAAGGATCCGGCGTTGTCCGTAACGACTGCGCTTTTCGGATCGCCTTTGACCATGACGGTCACGCCGGACAATGGCTGACCGGTGGACTGGTCGACGATGATCCCCGTGAGGGTCCGTTCCTGGGCCAGCGCGGTGGTGCAGGTGAGGAGCGGGAGGATCAAAGTCCACAATAGTAGCTTCAGGTGTGTGCGGTGCATATGGCAGTGGTTGTTATTTTAAAAATCGGGTTGGACGCCTCCTTTGGCGCTGGACTCGTAGGCTGCTTCGACGCAGGCCATGGTGTCGATGGCGTCTTCGACGGAGTTATCGGGTTGTGGGATCGTGCCTTCCGCTGCGAGCATGACCTGGGCCATGCTGCCGATGAAGGCGTGGGGGAACCAACCGCCGGGGATGTCGAGGGATTTCCAGACACGGGAGCGGTCGGCGCCGACGATGCAGTATTCGAAGCTGTCGGGTACCCCTTCGGGGTAGTTCATCAGCAGGCCCATCTTTATCTTTATGGCGCCTTTTGTGCCTTCGAACTTGATATAGGAGTGCTGTTGCAGCAGGCCGAAGTCGTGGCTATGGTTGGTGAGGATATTGGCGCGGATCATTGGACCGTAGTCCATGATGATGCTGCTGCGGACGGAGGCCAGTTCGGGCATACCGGGATGCTGGACCGTTTTGGCGTATATCGAGGCGGGGTTGCCGTAGAAGGAGCGGATGAGATCGATATAATGGATGCTGTGGTAGAGTATCTCGACGCGGGGCAGCTCGTAGAGGAATTTCCAGAGATGCCAGGGGGTGTAGACGTTGACGTTGATCTCGATGTCGCACAGGTCGCCGATGAGACCCTGGTTGACGATGCTTCTTGCGGCATTGATATAGGGGGCGTATCTCAGCTGGAAATTGACCCCGCATTTCATGCGTTTGTCGCGGGTGAGTTGCAGGATCTCGCGGGCCATGGCGAGGTCTTCGCCCATGGGTTTTTGCATGAGGACGCAGGCCTCGTCGGGGAGTTGTCTCAATACGGGCAACATTTGACCGCCGGGGACTGCGATGTCGAAGACGGCGGTGCGGGGGCAGCGGGCGAGCATGTCCTCCATCGAGTAGTAGACGAGGGGGATGTCGAAGCGGGCGGCGGTTTGTAGCGCTTTTTCCCGATCGACATCGAAGATGCCGGTGACCCAGAATCCTGCGAGCTTGTAGGCGGGCAGGTGAGCGTCGTTGACGATGCCGCCGGCGCCGATCAGCACGATGGGCCGTGCGCGCTGGGGTAAGGGGCTATTGGTTTCGATGGTCATACTTTTGCTTTTTGGCTGATTACTGCCTTTGCGGCTTTTGCGCTTTCGGCTTCATTTCCGATTGCGGCGGCTTTTGCGCCCGCCGCGCCCATGATGATCCCGGCGATGACGAGGATCGCGATGCCGGTGGTGTTGAGCCGGATCGTTGCGCGGGTGGTGCTTGTCCATTCTTTATAATAATATCCCCAGAGGTTGCTGGCCACGACCATGAAGGACATGTGGACCGACCAGTTGGCGAAGCTATATGGACCCATATAGAAAGAGGCCATTCCATAGAATACGAATTGGAGGTACCAGAGGACGCCGACGAGGGCGCTGAAGGCATAGTTGGTCTTCAGGGTTTTGCTGCTTGCCGCCTGGCTGTAGTCTTTGAAAGTTTTGTTGCGGCGGTTCATGGCGATGCAATAGATGAGATTGACCGTGATACCGCCTAATAGTTCGACAAAGAAGATGGGGGTTGCCGCCCATTGGGGGGCGGCGCCGTTTGCGATCGCGTTCTGTTTTATTGCATCGCCGGCGGCTATTCCGAAGGCGAAACAGGCACCGAGGATCCCGGCGGCGAGGGCAATGGATATTCCCTTGCTGAAGTTGAAAGTACTGCGGCCTTGCTTGTCGCGGAGCCAGCCGGCGCGACCGCAGATGGTGATACCGATGAGCGAGAGGGCGATGCTGGCGATGGTGATGCGGCCGGACGGAGTGGCGAGGGTGGCGGCCCATTTTCCTTCGGCGATGATGGGGACCAGGGTGCCGAGGGAGGAGAGGAAGCCGGTGGCGATGGAGAAGCCGAGGGCGATACCAATGTAACGAACGGCCATTCCCCAGGCGAGGCCGCCGAGGCCCCATAGGAAGCCGAAGGCGTAGGTTTCGGCCAGGGTGGCCGTAGGCGTTGCATGCAGGACGCTAAAAAGATGCGGTGTCGCGAGCAGGGCGAGGAGCAGTGGGAGGAGGAGCCAGGCGACGATACCCTGGACGGCCCAGCCGCTTTCCCAGGCCCAGCCTTTTACCCCTTTCAGGGGTACATAGCTGGTTCCGGCGGAGAGTCCGCCGAGGATGAGCATGCTTAACCCGATGATGACGTTCATAATGGCAGTTTATAGAATCGTTCTGCGTTGAGATGATATAGCTTTGCCTGGGCTTGCGGATCGAGCTTTTTTTCGATCAGCGTGCGATAAGCGGTCCAGGTGGTTTCATAGGAGCCGGCGAGCAGGGATACGGGCCAGTCGCCACCAAAGAAACAGCGATGGACACCAAAATGGCGGAGTACGAAGTCGATGCTGGGTTCGAGATCGGCGGCGGTCCAGGCGCCGCCTTTTTGTGCGGCGGTGCCCAGACCGGAAAGTTTTACATAGAAGTTCGGGTGTTTCGCGGCGATGGTCATGAGGTCTTCCCATTCACTGTCGACGCGGCCGATGGGCGGTTGATTACAGTGATCGAAGACCATTCTCAGGGATGGCCATTTTTCGGCGACCTCGAGGGCCGTCTTGATATGGACCGGGAGGACTCCGACGAGATCATAGGGGATGTCGCCCGCGGCGAGGAGGCCGAGGCTTTCGAGTACGGTGTCCTGCAGCAGCCATCGCGGGTCGGGTTCGTCATGGATGAGGTGACGGACGCCTTTTAGTTTTGCTCCGGGGACGTATTCCTTTTCGAGGATACGGGCGGTAGCGGCGGGGTCCTGTAGCGGCAGCCAGCCGACGATGCCGGTGATCCACGGGTGTAACTCAGCAGTGCGGATCATCCAGGCGGTGTCTTCGGCGTTATTGGCTGCCTGTACGAGGACGCCACTTGTTATACCTGTGGTTTTTCGTTGAGGTTCGAGTTCATTGAGATCATAGGTGCGGTTCAGGATAGACGTGTTGCCTTTCAACCAGGGGTATTCAACCTGGTCGAGGTTCCAGATGTGGATATGTGTGTCTACTAATCTGCTCATAATTGGCGGCTTTGAAGCACCAAATTACTTTACCAAACCGAATTGCGCGTCGATCATGGTATTGTGTTCGCCCAGCAGGGGTGCGCCTTTTTCCGATACGGCTATTTTTCCGTCCACACGGATCGGACAACGCGTGGTACGTATCGAGAGTCCGTTGCTGGTTTTTACCTTCAGCTCCATGTTCAGGACCTTATAGCCGACCTGTTGAAGCAGATCGGCATAATCCATTACTTTGGCGCACCAGATGTCGGCGGGTTGGAGGATGGCCAGCCATTCGTCGGCAGTGCGGAGGAGCAGGTGTTGGGTAAGGATCGCCTTTATCTCGTCGCGTTTTTCAAACCACTCCGCAGGCGAATCATAGGGTTGCAGCTCGCTGCATTCCAGCAGCAGCGCCAGTTTTTGGATATCGCCCATGGCGAGGGACAGGTAGCCTTCGCGGGTCTTGTAGATGCCATAGGGCGCAGGGATATAAGCGTTGCCATTGCTCAGCTTGCTTCTGACGGGCAGCTGGCGGCCGTCGTTGTAGTGACAGGTGAGCACCTCGAACTGGAAATCGAGAATGGCTTCCATCATACTGACCTGGACGAGGGCGCTTTGGCCGGTGGCGTTCTTTCGATAGAGAGCGGCGAGGATGCCTTGCGTGAGGTAGGTGCCGGCGAGGATGTCGACGACGGAGACGCCCATCGGCGTAGGGCCCTGGTCGTGATTGTTACTCAGGAATGTCAGGCCGGAGAGGGCCTGGACGAGGAGATCCTGTCCGGGGAGGTCGCGCCAGGGTCCTTCCGACCCATACCCACTGACCTCGCCATAGATGATACCCGGTTTTATTTGTTTTACGGTTTTGTAATCGAGACCGATGCGTTCCATTACGCCGGGGCGGAAGTTGTGCAGGACGATATCGGCCTTTTCGATCAGTTTTTTTATTTTTTCGAGGTCGATTGCGTCCTTGAGATCGGCGGCATAGCTCTGCTTGTTGCGATTGATCGCGTGGAAAATCGTCGATTCCCCTTCGATGCGGGTGTCGGATACGTAGAGCTGGCGGCAGATGTCACCGGTGCCGGGTCTTTCGATTTTTATCACACGTGCGCCCATATCGGCAAGCCGGAGCCCTGCGGAGGGACCGGAAAGGAACTGGCTGAAGTCGATAACGATAATATCCTTTAAGAGGTCCATTGCTTTAGTTCTAATTCGATGGTTACATTGTCCTGTCCGAGGGAGGGGGCGGCCTTTTCCGAGAACAGCCGTTCGCCGTCGATCCGGATCGGGCAGCGGGTGGTGATCACGCGTTTGCCCCTGGCCGTCGTGACGGGTTGTTCCATTTCCAGTACTTTATAGCCTTCGCTCGATGTCAGGGTTCGCCAGTCGAGTACTTCCATGGCCCACATATCTTCAGCGTGGAGAAGTTGGAGCCAATGGCCGGCCGGCTTTTCCGCGAGGTGCCGGGCGAGGAGCGCCTTGATCTCATCGCGGTGGCTAAAGGCCTGGTCCTGGCCATAGGCGGCGAGATCTTTTGAACCGATGGCCTGGGCCAGCTGGGGGATGTTGACCATAGCGATGGCGATATGGCCGTCTGCCGTGGCGTAGATGCCATAGGGTGCGCTGAGCAGGGGATTGCCGTTGTTGTTGCGACTGCGAAGTGGCAATTGCCCGCTGCTGTGATAGGTGGTCAGGAATTCGAACTGGAAGTCGAGGAGGGATTCCATCATGCTGATCTCGACGAGACCGCCTGTGCCGGTCCTTTGACGGCGGACGAGGGCGGCCAGGATGCCCTGGACCAGCTGGGCGCCGCAGAGGCTGTCGGCGATCGAGAGGCCGAAGGGCATCGGGTTGTCTTTCTCGTTGCCGGTGGTATAGGCAAGGCCGCTCATCGATTGGAGGAGGAGATCCTGGCCGGGGCGATCTTTCCAGGGGCCTTCCTTCCCATAGCCGCTGATGGCGCCATAGATGAGCTTTGGATTGATCGCCTTTACTTCTTCGTATCCGAGGCCGGCGGATTCCATGACGCCGGGGCGGAAGTTATGGGTGAGGACATCGGCCCGGGCGATGAGCCGCTGTATATTTTGGAGCCCTTCCGGCGATTTGAGGTCGGCGGTAAAGCTTTCTTTGTTGCGATTGATGGTATGAAAAAGCAGGGAGTCGCCGTCGACCCAGAGGTTTTTGATGGAGAGCCGGCGGCAGGCGTCCCCGGTGTCGGGTCGCTCTATTTTTATCACCCGGGCGCCGAGGTCGGCAAGCCGGAGACCGGCCGAGGGTCCGGAGAGATACTGGCTGAATTCCAGTATGGTGAGCCCGTGTAGGGGTAGGTTGTTCATGCGGGTTCTTTTTTGAGGCTTTGCGCGTAGATATCTTCTACTTTTTTTAATGTGCTTTTTTTGTCCTGCCTTCCTTGCAGGAATTGCTGGATAGGGTTGCCAGCGTGGTCCTGGAAGTGGAGGTAGCCGTGGTAGCGTGGGCGCATATAGCTGCGTTCGAGAGCGGGTAATGTGTTGAAGAAATAGTTGTCTGTTAGGTGGTTGGCTGCTTTGCCGAGCCATGCTTGTTTGTGGCCGGGCTGGCCGCCGTGTTCGACGTATAGTGTCGATTGTGTCTTTGGTGCGCAGACGTATTTGGCGAAGGCGATTGCTGCTTCGGGGTGGTTTGTTGATGCGGAGATGGCGAGGCCGGTGCCGCCGAGGGTGGAGCGGAGGCGGTGACCGTTGAACGCGACGAGGTCGGTGTAGGAGAGTTTGTTCTTTGCATAACCTTCGCGGGCGTAATTGCTATAGCCATAGGCGAAGGGGCAGTACCAGTAGTCGTCAGTGGCGGTCATGGCTTCGGCGACGGCGATGGGATTGGCGGAGAAGAACTTTTTGTCGATCCTTGAATAGAGCTCCTGCATGGTGTCGAGGGCGGCTTCGCCTGTTTGGGGATCGATCACTCGTTCCTGCGACTGAAAGGGGCGGCAGCCGTGGGCGATGCAGAACATGTAGAAGTTCATCAGGATGTCGATTGGGATCGCGGGGACGGCGAGGCGGCCTTTGTTGGCGAGGTCGAGGACTTCGGCCCAGGTCCCGGGAACTTTTGCGCCGGCCTTTTTCATCAGATCGGCGCGATAGCTGGCGACGGGAGTAGCGGCGTCGATGGCGAGGGCCCATTGGTGGCCGCCATAGTAATAGCTCTGGTGGCTGAACCCGATGCTGTTCTCCGCCTGGTCGCTGAGATATTCGGCGGGGAGATATTGCTCGAGGGGAAGGACTGCGTTGGTGTGGGCGGCGCCTGCCCAGGGGTGGTCTATGATGAGAAGATCGTAGACCTTTGCCAATTCTTCGATGGGATAGTCGGCGAATTGTTGGAGGCTGCGTTTTTCCCAGGTGATGGTGATGGCTGGGTTGAGTTCCGTGAAGCGTTGGGCGGCGGCTACGAGGGGAGTATAGCCGCGGCTATGGCCCCAGGTGATGCCTTTTATTGTTATTTCTGTATTGCTTTTTGCTGAAGGCATTTTAGTCTTTTGCTTTTCTACCGGGTCTTTTCTACGAGCAGGAGGTGTTCGCAGGCCATGACGAGTTCGAGGTGTTGGTTGTAGGTGTGGACCTGTTCGACGACCAGGCCATATTCGGGTCGTTTGTGTTCGTTCTTGCTTTTTATGGTGACCTCGGTGCGAAGGGTGTCGCCGATGAAGACGGGACGGATGAAGCGGAGGCGATCGTACCCATAGGTCATCGAGACCTCGTTGATCTCGCCGGCGGTTTGGCCGATAGCTATGCAGAAGATGAGGGTGCCGTGGGCGATGCGGCGTTTGAATGGTTGGGTCTTGCACCATTCTTCGTCCATATGATGGGGGAAAAAATCGCCGGTTTGGCCGGCATGGAGGATGATATCGGTCTCCGTGATGGTGCGGCCGGTAGTGCTGCGGGTTTGGCCGGGCTCGAACTCTTCGTAGTACTTCTTCATTTTAAGCAATCGCGTGAACCTATGTGATTGAAAAATGAAGGTAGCGTCGCGGCGAGCCGCGCGCAATGTCAGGTTTGACTTTTTTGATGGATTATCTTCCTATTTCTCGAATACGAGGGCTTCGGGGTTGGCGCCGAGTTCTTTCAGCGTATCGTTCAGTTCGGCGACCATTTGATCTGGGCCGCAGATATAGAAGGGTTGGGTGAAGTCGGTGACCTGCGCTTTGAGGAATGATTTGTCAATACGGGTGTGGAGGTAGCCTTTTGTATCGTCCTGTGTGAGGATGAAGCTGGCGCTGACTCCGAGGATGTCGAGCAGTTCCTGGTGTTCGATGATGTCATCGACGGTCTTATTGGAAAAGAAGAGGGTGTTGCCTTCGGCTTTTTTGTCGCGGTGGAGCTGGCGGAGGATGGCGAGGAAGGGGGTGACCCCGGCGCCGCCGGCGAGGAAGACGCCAGGGCCTTTATACTCTATGGCGCCCCAGACGTCGTGAACGATAACGGTATCGCCGGGTTGCAGCTGGTGAAGCTGATCGGTGACGCCGTGATGATCGGGGTAGCGCTTGATGGTGAACTGGATGAACGGGTCGTCGTTGTAGCCGGTGAAGGTAAAGGGGTTCTTTTTGTCGGTCCAGCCGGGTTTGTTGATGGTCATATCGGTGGCCTGGCCGGGTACAAACCGGTACCCTTTTGGCTTTTCGAAGCGGAATTCCCTGACGTCGTGGGTGACTTGTCTTGTTTGGAGGAGCTTGACGGTGTATGCGTTTTCCATACTTCAAATTTACTTCGTTTATGTCTTTGAACCGGATTCTATCCGGTTTGGTTATGTCTTTGAACCGGATTCCATCCGGTTTGGTTATGTCTTTGAACCGGATTCCATCCGGTTTAGATCGTACCAGGGATCGATGGGATAATCATGGTTTATGATGACGGGTTGCCCGATGCGTGGAGTGGTGATGTGGACATGAAAGGCTTTGGCTTCGGCCAGGACCCGGCGGATGGGTTCGTTCCAGGGGTGGAGGGAGAGGGTGAATTTGGCCCAGTGGACGGGGAGGAGGGCTTTTGCCTTCAGGTCGACGGCGGCCAGGATGGTTTCTTCGGGGAACATATGGATATGGGGCCAGTGGACACCGTATTGGCCACATTCGAGGAAGGCGAGGTCGAAGGGGCCGTATTGCTGGCCGATGGATTGGAAGTGGGGGCCATAGCCGGAGTCGCCGCCGAGGAAGAGGTTGAGACGGGTTTTGCCGGGGGAGCTGGGGTCGGGGGCGTTGAGGATGAAGGAAGACCAGGCTGACTGTCCTCTTTTGAAGGTTCGGCCCGAGAAGTGCCGGGCGGGGGTGGCGGTGAGATGAAGGGTGTCATCGGCGGCGGCGCGAGAAGGGCTGGCGGCGATCAGGTCGCTGGTGGAGACCGGGCCACCGGTAGTGACCGAACTGGTGGCAGTGAGAGGCTTGCCGGTGGGGTCGATATGGACCGTTTCGCCCCAGTCGAGTTCGGTGATCTTTTCGGGGGGGATGCCCCAGAATTCGAGGTGGGCGCCGACGCCGAGGGAGGTGTAGAAGTGGCGGGTTCGCGGGTTGAGCTGTTGGATGGTCCTATAGTCGAGGTGGTCGTAATGATCATGGGTGAGGAGGATAGCCTCGAGGGTGGGCGGCATATCCGCGGGCTTATAGATATCCGCGCCGGGATATGCCTTTGCAAAGAAGGTGAAAGGCGAGGCGTTGCCGCTGAAGACCGGGTCGACGAGGATATGGGTAGGGCCGAGTCGGAGCAAATAAGAGGAGTGACCGAACCAAACGACGGTGGCCTTGTCCGGTGGCAAATGGGTGAGATTGGTGCGGATCGACGGAAGGGGCCCGGGTGGGGTGCTGTCGGTCGGTCGACGGCGATATTCTCCAAGCATTTTCCAAATGGTGGTATCCTTGAGGGTGACCTCGGTGGGAATGGGGTTCTGAAAGCTGCCGTCGCGGTAGTGCGAGGAGCGGAGAATACGCTGGAGCCGCAGGCCGGCGGGCTGTTTGCCGAGAGATTTTAGCAGGGACATGGCTGATCTAACAATGGACCGGTGGATTGGTTGGGCATTCGGCCGGCATTTTTAGTAGAATCTCTTTAGCGATCGTTGAACAAATGCATCAAATCCATTAAAACCTCGTCAGGCGAGCCTTTTGCGGTGACCGGTTAAAGGTAAATTCGGGAAGAATTGGATATGCAACACCCCGCCATCCATATCGCTCTCGCCGGTGACCACGCCCTGAACCTGCACGCATTGGCCAGTTTGCTCCGGCCTGAGAGCGGTTTCCGCGTCGTATCGATCAGCAAGGATATCCGCGAGCTCGAAGACAGCATTGTCCGGGGCGGAGTGGAACTCTATCCCGCCATCGTCCTGCTGGACGTCAACTTCGACCTGCACCGGGCGGCGGGGCTCATCTCATTTGTGAAGGGCGGATGCCCCACTGTTCGGCTTGCCGCGCTTGGCCTGACCCGGGACCGGGAAGCGATCCTGCGACTGTTGCAACTGGGCATCGATTGTTATCTCCCCAAGAACAGCGATCCCGAGCAACTGGAGGAGGCCCTGCGGAAGCTGGCCTGCAACGGCAACTATACCACGCCACTGATGGAGCAGGCTTTTGGCGGGATCGGGGAGCCCAGACCGGTTGCCGCCGGCGCATGGCCACCTGTAACTGTATCTCAACGGCGGTTCTTTCGGCTGGCGATGTCGGAGGCCTCCGATGAGGATATCCGTCGCCGAATGAATCTTTGTCATTCAACATTTACTCAACTGGTGGCGAGGGTGTACCGGCTTTTCGGTGTACGGACACGGGATGGGCTTGTGCTTGCGCTTTACCGGAACCGGTTTATGATTATGGATGATCTTTGAGGGAGCGAAACTCCCATTCAGGATTCGGGATTGGCGGCTGGAGATCAATGATTTAGATTTCGGGGCAAATGCGTATATTTGTAATGATGCAGACGCAGGGAACACCCATATTTCTCCGGTATGGAGGGGCCGAGAAGGACACTTCTGAGATGAGCCAGGAAGAGCTTGTTCGTGCAGCTGTTTCGATTCGCCGTAGGGCGAAAGAAAAAGCGTTTTCCAAGGGGCAACCCATTATTTTTGGAAGAGAAGGGAAAGTTTTCGAAGAGTGGCCCGATGGTAGAATTGTGGAACGCAATTAATATAGTAGCCAATGCCTACTATTTACGTTATCGCAGGCCCTAACGGAATAGGAAAAACAACATCGTCTTTTGACATACTTCCCAGTGGAATTCCGGTGATCAACTCCGACGAAATTGCAAAGGAGGCTCGGGCGGCCGGGATAATCGTTGCAAATACCCAAGAATATAGCAATCAAGAAGCTGCTCGTCTTGTCGATGAGCAGATCGGCAAGCGAAATACATTCGCCATAGAGACAAATTTGTCAGATGTAGAAACATGGAAATTTCTAATCAAGGTTCAAGAACTTGGATATGAATTGCATGTGAAGTACTATTCAACGGATCAATTACAAGTATTGAACGATCGGATTGCAATCAGGGTAAGATTGGGAGATCATTTTGTCCGTCCGGATATAGTAGAACAACGATATATCAGTGGGCTAAAATTGCTCGACCACTATTTTCATTATCCTGATGTACTGGAACTATTCGATAATACTGATTCGATGGTTTTAGTGGGGGAGTTCAAGAGGGGCGAAATTGTTATGCGATTGGAGGTGATGCCTGCGTGGGTGGTGAAGTACTTGGGAAATCATTTAAGACCCCGGTTGGATTCCAGTGTCCCGGCAAAGGATCTCAGTGATATAGATGCCGTGAGAAAGGCCTATCAGGCGTTGAAGGACGCATCGAGGCCGAAGGCGGACCGATAAATTTTATATCGGATAGTAGCATCTGTATCATCATCAGCCTAGCGGCTTTTATAATTCAAGCAATCGCATTTGGTTAAGTGAGTTTTTCGATAAATTTGAACCCGTAATCGGAAACATGGCAATTTCTTCAGAAACATTATTTCACTTTACGCCCACACTGGCTAATTTGAAGGGGATAGTTTCAGATAAGTTTCGAATCGCGTATTGTTTTGAACAATACACTTTGGACTATCAAACTCACAGCGCATATTATCCTATGATTTCTTTCTGCGACATTCCATTGTCACTCGCTAAAAATCATATCAACAAATACGGATCGTTCGCGGTCGGATTGACAAAGGACTGGGGGATTAGAAATAAGCTCAATCCGGTCATTTATCTTGAGACGAAATCCTATCTCAGCCACGAAATACAGTCCAATCTTGATCATCTTGCAAAAATGACGGAACACCTTCGCAACGAATTTTCTAAAATTTCTTCGAAAATATCCGAGCTCGCTGGCGAGGTTGTGATAAGTAAAGAACTTTCAAGCGGGCTAGTAAATGTAAACAATGAGCTAAATAAAAGGATATCAAATCATGCAGAGGTGTTGACATAGCAAGCGGAAGCAATAAATATTCTTGGACTGATGTACAAGTCGCTCACTAGCATAGCTAATACCCAGATGAATCTATTCAGATACATCAAAAATTATCAGGGATTGCTTTATAGAGACGGACCTAGTGCTAAAAAATATATATATTATGATGAAAAAGAATGGCGATATATTCCAGAAATATCTGACGCGCGTGTGAAGGCATCTTTAACAAAGGAAGAATTTACACTTTATCGGGGCAAGTCCAAAATGAAACCTTTCGTCGATCGTATAAGCCTGTCATTTAAAGCAAACGATATTAAGTATTTACTCGTAAGATCGACCAGTGATATTCCCAAGTTATTGAAACATCTGCGAACAGTCGAAGGGCTAGTTCAGAATGCAAGTGAATTTGAAATTCTTTCTACAAAGATATTTACAATTGAGAACCTGACTGGTGATTTTTGAAGGCAAAGTTGTGCCGCCTGAGCTTGTCGTTTATGATTGCTGCAATGTTCTGGATAGGTGATTATGGGCCAGGATGACATAAGAAGCCGAAAGGCGGTTGGTTTAACATTAGAGATATCCTTCCTCCTTCAATGAAAACTCATTTCATGATATTTACCCGAGCGATAAACACCCCGACTCGTAAAGGCTAGCGGCTGGGAACTGCAGATGCGCGGATTAGGCAGGATAAGGGGTTTAACGAACAAAAGATTGATAGATGACCTGCTCGAGGCGATGTTCGAAGTCGCCGTGGGAGTTGGGTGATTGCTGGGTCATGACGAGGCCGATGACGTGGTTTTTGGGATCGGCCCAGTAGGTGGTGCCGAAGTAGCCGCCCCAGGCGAAGGTGCCTTCGCCGCGGACTTCGCGGGCGGCGGAGAGGGCGCTGGTGATCCCGAAGCCGAGGCCGAAGTTGTCGGTTTCATTGAAGAGAAAGGAGAGTTGGCCGGTGGTCATCATTTCTACCGTTCGGGGCGCGAGGATGCGGGCGCCATTGTAGGAGCCGCCGTTGAGGAGGGCTTGTAAAAATATGGCGTAGTCCCAGGCGGTGGAGGTGAGGCCGGCGCCGCCGGAAAAATAGCGTTTGTGCGCGAGGGGATAGTTGGGATCGATGGTGGTGCGTTGCTTTGTCCAGGGAATTATGTGGTGAACCGAATCCTCGGTGTACACCTTTGTGAGACGGCCGGCTTTTTCGGCGGGAATGTTGAACCGGGTGTCGTTCATGCCGAGGGGATTGAATAGATTCTGCACGAGGTAGTCTTCCAGATTTTTTCCACTGATGACTTCGATCAGGGCGCCGAGGAGGTCGACGCTGAGGCTGTATTGCCATTTCTCGCCGGGCTGGCTTGTCAGTGGAAGGGTGGCTAATTTTGACATCGTTTCTTTCAGATCGCCATCGTACTCGCCGAGACCGGAAGGGATACCGGCCTTTGCGTAGATGGCCTTGCCTTCCTTTGTGCCGATCAGCGGATAATCAAGGCCGGCGGTATGGGTGAAGAGATGGCGGAAGGTGATGGGCCTCTTGGCGGGGACGGTAGTATAGCTGCTGTCGGCGGGATTGAATTTATCGACAACCTTCATGTCTTTGAAGGCGGGGAGAAAATCGCTGATGGGTTCGTCGAGGTAGAACTTGCCCTGTTCGAAGAGCTGCATCGCAGCGACGCTGATGATGGCCTTTGTCTGGCTCGCAATGCGAAAGAGGTCGTCACGGCGCATGGGTATGCCGGCTTCTTTGTCGGCGTAGCCATAGGCTTTGTACTGGACGACATGGCCGTTCTTTACGACGAGAGTGACGACGCCGTTGATCCAGCCCTTGTTGATACAGTCGTTCACAAAGGTGTCGATGCGCGCGAGGCGGCGGAGATGGACCGAGGGGTCGGGAGCGATGAGGAGGGGTTGGGCGGAGGGGTATGTGGCCGGGTGAGCGGTTTGGAAGGCGGCTTCCGTGGTTACGCCGGGACTTTGGGCGTAGAGGCATTGGGCGAATGAAAGAAGGGTGAGTACGGATAGGATAAGCTTTTTCATGTGGCTAGTTTACAGTAAGATAATGCATTTTTTGTGACCGGCCTTTTACCTTTAGGGTTTGATGCGCATTCTAATCCTTTGTTGTGTTTGTCTGGGCCTGATGGCTGCTTCGCGGTTCGTGGGGCCGCGGGGCCCTTCACCGGGCGTGGAGGGCGCCGTGGAGTATTTTCGCAAGGAAGCGGTAGCCTTTGCGGGCGCCTGTACCGGGCTGCGGGAGGCGGCGGAGGGGCCCGCAGATGTCGGGGAACTGCGGCAGCGGCTGGCGCTGGCGCGATTGCGTTATAAGCGGATCGAATCCTTTCTTGAATATTTTTTCCGGAGCAGTGCGACCATCTATAACCGGCCACCGAAGTTCGAGGCGGAGGATGGGGGGATGGAATACCAGGAGCCGGTCGGGATGCAATTGATGGAGTCCTTGCTTTATGCGAAAACATTGGATCGCCGGGCCTTGCTGGAGCAGGCGAAGGCGGTGGAGAGTTCGGCGGTGGATCTGCCGGCCCTGCTATACGGGTTGAAGGCAACGGACCGGCAGGTGTTGGAGAGTCTGCGAATCGAATTGATCCGGGTGGTGGCGTTGGATGTTACGGGATATGAGGCGCCTTTGTTGAAGAGCGGGATTGGGGAGTCGCGGGCGGCGATGGAGGCGATGGAGGTGCAACTGGGGCCTTACCTGGAGGGGAAGCGGGGGGATAGTGTGGGGAGCTATTTGGACCGATCACTTGCATTGCTGACGGGTGATTTTGATGGGTTTGACCGGTTGCGGTTCCTGCGGGAAGCGGCGTTGCCGCTTCAGCGGCAGTTGGGGTTGTTCATCCGGGAGAGGGGATTGGAGCTGAATACGACGAGGACGTTGAATTATTCCGCAGAGGATATCTTTTCGCCGGATGCGTTTTTGGCGGCGAAGTTTCCGGGGGCCGCCCCCGCGCCTGACGACGTTGTGCGGCGGGGGCGGCGATTGTTCTTCGATTCCAGTCTGTCGGGGAACGGCCGGAAGGCTTGCGCCTCGTGTCATAACCCGGCAAAGGCTTTTACGGATGGGTTGCGGGTGAGTGTGGAATTGGATGGGCATCAGCCGCTGGACCGGAACGCCCCTACCCTGCTGTATGCGGGTTTCCAGTTCTCACAGTTTTGGGACGGCCGGGTAAAGAGCCTGGAAGAGCAGATCCGGACGGTATTGCAAAATCCGCGGGAGATGGGGGCGACGGAGGTGCGGGAGGAGGATGTCAAGGCGATTGCGGCGTATGTGCGGAGTCTGCGGCCGATGAACTCGGCGTTTGATCATTTTTTGAGAGGAAGCGGGGAGCTTTCAGCGGCGGCGCGGCGGGGCGCGAATCTTTTTATGGGGAAGGCGCAGTGCGCTACCTGTCATTTTATTCCTTTGTTCAACGGGTTGATCCCGCCGGACTATGCGGTGACGGAATTCGAGGTGTTGGGAACGACTGCGGATGACGATTTCAGGCATCCGAGGCTGAGCCCGGACTCGGGACGATATGGGCCCTATCCCCTACCTTTTTTTCGCGGGGCTTTCAAGACGCCGACCGTGCGGAATGCGGCGCTGACGGCGCCGTATATGCACAACGGCGGGTTTGGGTCTTTGGCGACGGTGATCCAATTCTATAACAACGGTGGTGGTGCGGGGATGGGACTGGCTGTGCCGGACCAGACGCTTTCGGCCGATTCGCTGCGGCTTTCGACTGCGGAAATGAATGACATTGTACTTTTCATCCATACATTAACGGATAGTTTATGATCAAAAAAATGGCTCTGTTGCCGGCGCTTCTGCTGATGGTTGCGGCGGTTTCTGCTCAACGTTATGTTAGTCCTATCAGATCGGTCCTGCTACGCGGTCCCTATCTGCAATCCGTCACACCTACCTCGGCGGTGGTCCGGTGGCGCACCGATGTGCTGACGCGGGGGATCGTTCATTTTGGCCGGAGCGGCGACTTGCTGGACCGGAATGCACAGGACACCGTGCTGACGACCGAACACAAGATCCTGCTGGAAGGGTTGCTGCCCGACACGCGGTATTTTTATTCGATCGGCTCGTTTAAGGATACCTTGCAAATTGGCGCCAACGACTATTTCATGACGCTGCCGAAGCCGGGTACGGAGGCCTTATACCGGATCGCCGCCGTCGGGGATTGCGGGAACAACTCGGTGAACCAGCGGGACGTGCGGGATGCTCTGCTGAAGTATTTGGGCGGATATTATCTCAATGCGTGGATACTATTGGGCGATAACGCGTATTACACAGGCCGCGACGCGGAATTCCAGTCGAACTTCTTCAACCTCTATAAAGACAACCTGCTGCCGAAATACCCGATGTACCCCAGCCCCGGCAATCATGATTATTATGATGGGGATTCCTCGGAAGAGAAGGTTCAGCATACCCACCAGGTGGCGTATTTCCAGAATTTCACGATGCCCGTCAACGGGGAGGCCGGCGGGGTGGCTTCGCATAACCCGGCCTTTTATTCCTTCGATCTTGGCAATATCCATTTCCTGTCTTTGGACAGCTATGGGATCGAACAGGATCAATACCGGATGTATGATACACTGGGACCACAGGCGCAGTGGGTGAAGAAAGACCTGGAAGCCTATGGGCACAAAGGGTGGGTGATAGCTTACTGGCATCATCCGCCTTATACGATGGGTTCGCATAATTCGGATCGTGAAAGCGAGCTGGTGAAGATCCGGGAGAACTTTATCCGTATCCTGGAGCGATATGGAGTCGACCTGGTGATCTGCGGGCATAGCCATGACTATGAGCGGTCGCAACTGATCAAGGGACATTATGGGATGGAGAAGAGCTGGGACTCGTCCTCGTATGTGGTGCAGCATGGCAGTGGCCGTTATGACGGCAGCCCAATGAGCTGTCCCTTTTTGAAGGATTCCGCCAATGGATACGTCGGCACGGTGTATATCGTGAGCGGCAGCGCGGGGCAGCTGGGCGGCAGGCAAACCTCGTTTCCCCATGACGCCCTACCCTATGCGGACGCCACGCATGGCGGTGCGGGGATGTTGGAGATACAGGGGGACCGGCTGGACTGGAAATGGATCTGCGCGGATGGGGTGATCCGGGATCAGTTTACGATGCTGAAGAATACGCGGAGTCCGCATGGGGTGACGATCCGGAGGGGTGAGAACGTGGTGTTGAAGGCGCCGTTCAGTGGGAAATGGAGCAATAAGGAGACGGGTTCGAGCATCGAGGTGCGACCGTCCCGATCCACGGTGTACACGGTGAAGGACGAGGCGGGGTGCGCGGAAGAGCGGTTCGAGGTGCGGGTGGAGAAATGAGCGTATTCGGTGACGCGCCTGGCGCCGTTGGCGTTTGTGGCCGGTGGGTATTTCGAGTGTTTATACGGTTGCGGGTGACCGGGCGAATTTATATATTTCGTAAACTCGCCATATGAACCTTGCTTCGCAAAACCGCTTTTACGGGTTCGTCGCCCGTAATTTTCATCGTTTGTTCTGGCCGGCGCTGGCCGGCACCCTTTGTATCCTGCTGTTCCAGCTGAAGAATCAGGCCGTGTTGCGGACGGACACGTCCCCGATGGGTATTGTTTCGCTGGAGACAGGGGGATTCCGGACGGATACCGCGATCATCGCCGCGTGGCGGATCTACGTGCCGGATATCCCCGCCGATGATTTTTGCGAAGTAAGGACCTTACAGCCTACAAGGCTCGAGGTAGCCCGTTCGGTGACCTACTGGGACTTTTTCTTCATCGTATTCTATACGGCCTTATTTATCGTGGTACTCTCGACGCTGCAGGCCGAAAGAAAGTCCGGCAAGGCGGGGGGAAGCGCCGGCTTCAGCCATCTGCTGATGGGGCTGGTGGCCCTGGCAGCCCTCTGCGGATTTGCCGGCGACTGGGGATTGTTACAATTTATTGCGGGCAGCGGAACGGCGGCAGCGGCCAATTTCACGCGAGCCACCCAGCTAACCAAGATGGGCATCCTTCTGTTGCTGACGCTGTATATCGTATATGTGCTCATCTTCCGGCACTACGGGTTGCAATGGGTGTCCAACTATCTCCGCACCAAATCGCTGCAGGCCTTTCGGTTCCGGCTCATCCTGTTGGGAGTGATCTGTTTTTCGGCGCCCATCTGGCTAATGGACCAGGGGCAGGATCTGTTGGTGAACACCAATGCGGAGGACAAGGGGGTATTCCTGTTCATCATGGTTGTCGTGATCGCGGCGTTGCTGAACTGGTGGCTGGCGAAACTGTTCTTCGAAAGCCGGTACGTTCCGCCTTTCTGGCCGTTGAACGAGCCGGTATTCTCCAAGCCTGTCGACCCGGAGGTATACGCGGCCGTGCTGGCCTCGGAGAAGAAAGTTTCGCGCTACCTGGGCATCTGTACGATCGTGATCCCGGCAGTAGCCATTCTGAATGCGCTGGCCGCCACGCGGCTGCATTACTGGATGGATATTTTTTCGCCGGTGGCCTGGCTGGCGGGGTTGCTGGTGATCTTCTTTGTGCTGGTACAGCAGAATGTCGCCGAAAAATTGTTTGGGTGGACCTCGCGGAGGCTGGGCCGGGGCATAGCGAGAGGGGTAGCATTCGGGTTGATTGCCCTCGCGGCGGTGATCCTGCCCAGCTTCTTCCGGTTGTTCCTGATCCCGCACAACCGGGAGGCCCCGCAATCGTTGAATTTCCTATTCGCAGACCTGTTGCTGATCGCGTTCGCGTTTTATTTATTGGTCAGTTTACGGGACCAGCTATTCGATAACAAAGGCTGGCTGGGCGAGAAGATCGGGCGGTTGATCCTGCCTGCCGCGGGAGCGATGGCGCTGGGCTTTATCCTGTATACTATTTTCCCATTCGCGATGCAGGGTGTGGTCGGTTGCTATCTCAGTCTGCCGGTGCTGCTGGCAGGGATCGTGTTCTATATTCTCGTTGTGACGCTGATATTGCGGGCCGGGCAGATGAAGAGGATCAATTTTCTTTTATTCCTGCTATCGGGCTGGGTACTGATCGTGGTGAACGGCAGCAATAACTTTCACGCTGTGCACCGGATGCCGGTGGCGGCCGCACCGGCGGCCCCGAAGCTCACCGAATATTTTAAACAGTGGGTACTCGCGCGACAGGAGGAGATACGGGCGGCGCCGGCCGGTTACCCGGTGTTCCTCGTCAATAGCTACGGTGGCGGCATACGGGCGGCGGCATGGACGAATTTCGTGCTTTCGTACCTTGACGATTCACTGTTGCGCAGGGACAGCCTTGCGGGGCTGCCGAGGCGGGGGTTTGAGCATTATGTATTCTCCCTTTCGGGCGCCTCCGGCGGGACGATCGGCTCGGCCGTTCAGTGCGCCTACCGGGCCACGCATCCCGACAGCATGGCGGCCGGCGGGAGCATCGTCAATCCCTATGCGAATTTCCAGGAGGACTTCGAGCGGTTCTATCGCCACGATTTCCTGACGCCGGTACTGGCCAGCATCCTCGGCCGGGATGCCTGGTCCTCGGCGGTGACGGATGGATGGACCTCGCTGAACGGCACGCTTTGGTGGGACCGGGCGGCGATACAGGAGGAGCTATGGGCGAGATATGGGCGGCAGGAGCTGGGGTTGAATCTTGACAGTGAGTTCCATGCCATCTGGGACCCGACCAGGATGGGCCGGCAGGCATATGATATTCCCCTGCTATTTTCAAATACGCTTAATGTCGATAATGGGTTGAAGGGCATCTGTGCGCCGGTGTCGCTGGATTTTGCCGATTTCCCGGAGGTGATCCAGGTGGGGGACCGGGTGCGGGCCTTGAATGCGAACGCCCGCGCGGGCGGGGAACCGCCGATGTCGATCTCGCTGATCACGGGGGCTTTCCTGAGTGCGCGATTTCCCTATATCAGTCCGAGCGGGAAGATGGGACCGGCGTATCATTTTATGGATGGCGGCGGCAAGGATAATTCGGGGGCCGGGACGTCGGCGCAGATCTTTTTTGCGTTGAGCCGGGCGATGGAGGTGGAGCTTGCCCAGGGGAGGGACAGCAGCTATGTGTCGCTGTTGAGGAAACTGAAGATTTACTTTGTGTCGATCTCCAATTCGGCGACGACAACTTTGCGAGTGCCGCCGCCGGATGACCGGCGGGTGGTGAAGAACCGGCTTGAGCCCTTGAATCCGGTGGTGGGCATTATCAATAGCGGCATCAACGGGAATGCGATGGAAGCGGACAGTGCGCTGCGTTCGCGGTTTGCAGGGAATCCGTTGTTTGCGTCGCTCTATGGAGGATATTTTTCGGTGTGGCCAAATACGTTTTGCATCAATTCGGGCACCGATAGTGCGTACTGTCCGCTGGCGCCCTTGGGGTGGCAGATCTCGCGGCCGTCGCTGCGGCGGTTGGAGGGAAATTTTGAGGGGGCTAGATTGGCGGCGAACCCGGAGGGGGTCTTCTCGTTGTTGCGGGTGCCGGGATTGCGTTAGGGGGGCGCGGGCGCCGCTCGCGACACAGGCTAATGATTGGCCTTCGGCCAGTCGGCTTCCAACCGCCCAGGTCCGGGCCCGAAGGGCAACGCCTTAATTTTTCAGAATTTTCAGCGTTTCTTCATGATCGTTTGTACCGAGGCTGACAAGGAGGATGCCTTTGGGCGCGTTAGTCAGATCGAGGGTGATATCCTGGCCGGGGTTGGCGGTGAGCTGCCCGGAGCGGACCAGGCGGCCGTCGAGAGTCGTCACGTTGAGGCGGACCGTTTCGGGCGTTCCGTTGTCGAGGCGGATCGTGGCGTAGTCGACGACGGGGTTTGGGTAACAGCGTATCGTGGCGCCGGTGGCGAGGAAGGTCAGCTTGCGGATAGGTGAGTAGGCGACGCTGCCATCCATGGCGACGGCCGTCACCCGGTAGTAGTTGACGGCGGCGGGCGTGTTGTCGGTGAAATGATAGACATCGGTATTGTCCGGCTGCGGCTGCACGGCGCCGATGGTGCTGAAATTCGAGCCGTCGGCGGAGCGTTCGATGGTGAACCCGCCGGTGGCGGCGGCGTTGAAGCTGAGGGCGGCGGCGCCCTTATCGGCGACGGCGTCGAAGGCGGTGATGGATAGGGGCAGGACGAAGAGCGGGGTGGTCGCGATGAAATTATCGAGGACGGCGGTGTGTGCGCCATTGCCGTTCATTCCCGAGCCGATCGTCGCGTTTGTTGCGCCGACCCAGTATAGGGCCTGCCCGGTGGCGCCGACGACGTTGGTGTATTTCAGCGTGCCGTCGAGCCAGGCGCGGAAGGTGCCGGAGACGTTGTCGTAGTCGAAGCGATAGGTATGAAAATTGGCGTCGGTGGGTACGGACAGAAAGTTGGCGAGGGAGATGTTTTGGGCCGCACCGCCATTGTCAAGCTGGAACTTCGCATAGATGGCGCCGGTGTTGATCCCGATGTCCATCCCGCCCAGCGTGAAGAAGCCGGCGGTGTTCTCTGCGCGGACGAAATCGATGGATATATCGAGGCCGGGCACTTCGAATTGAGCGCCGGGCACGACGAGATTGATATCGTTGGTGCTGTTGGGGGCTACTCCATGGCCGCCGGCGTTACCGGGGGTTACGAGGGAGGCCGTGCCGCTGACGCTGGTGGCGTTGGCGCCTATGTCGGCCGTTAGGATAGAGCCGGCTTCGAAGCCAAACTGGCTGATGACCTGGGCGCGGGCGATATTTTCCAGGCCGGCAGAGAGGGCGATGAAGAGGATCAGGGTCGGTAAGGTCTTGCGCATGGATACAGATTATCTACCTATTAACGTCAAGCATAGTGCCACCCATACAACGACATGATTCAGAGACCACTAAGGATTCCAGCAGTAAACCCTTACGGACAAAAAAGAGAAAAAATTCCGTTTTTGGGAAGGGAAAGGCGGTTATCTTTCCGGTAAAAATCAGGATATTATGAAAAGAAGAAAATTTTTAGGTGCTTCCGCCCTGACGGCGGGGGCTTTTGGATTGGCGGGTAGTGCTTCTGCGATGGGTGTGGTGGCGTTTGGGGAAGGTACGGGGGCGAAAGGGGCCGCGGGTGCGACGAAGCTGCCGCCAGTGGGGCATCATGTGTTTTTTTGGCTGAAGGATCCTTCTTCCGTTGCGGATCGCGACAGGCTGGTCGAGGGGTTGAAGACCTTAGCGGGAATCCCGGTGATCCGGGAGCTGCATGTCGGCGTGATCGCCTCGACCGAAAAAAGGGATGTCGTCGATACATCCTGGCAGGTGTCGGAACTGATGTTCTTTGACAATGTCACCGACCAGGCTGCGTATCAACAACATCCCATCCACCTTGACTTTGTCAAAAACTACAGTCATCTGTGGACGAAAGTGGTGGTGTACGACGTGATGAACGTGTATTCTAAGTAAAAGAAATCAGTTGGACCTCAAAGACAAGAGTGCTATTGGGCCCGATCTCCGCGCTGACCTGGCGTTCGCCATAGCCTAGGTTCGGAGGAATGAAGAAGCGCCATTTGCTGCCGGTGGGCATTAGTTGGAGCCCTTCCGTCCAGCCTTTGATGACGGCGTTGAGCGGGAACGTTGCGGGCTGGCCCCGGCGTACGCTGCTGTCGAAGACGGTACCATCGATGAGGGTACCATGATAATGGCAGGTGACCTTGTTGGAGGCGCTGGGTTTAGGGCCCGTGCCTTCGGTCAGTATCTCATATTGTAAACCGCTGGGGAGGGCGACGACGCCCGGTTTCGCTTTGTTGGCTTCGAGGAAGTCCTGGCCGGCTTTGAGGTTGGCGGCGGCTTTTTCGTTTTTCATTTGAAAGAGTTTGTCGGCGATGCCCATGAATGTGTTTTTTTTGCAAAGATACAGGGAATGGGAATGCCATATCTTTGCGGTCGATCTATGGACAAGAGGAAGTATTACACCTATATACTGGTTTTGGGATCGCTGACTGCGTTGGGGCCCTTTTCGATCGATATGTACCTGCCGGGGTTTGAAGACATTGCGAAGAGCCTGGAGACTTCGGTTTCCGAGGTGGGCCTTTCGCTGGCGAGCTATTTTGTGGGCATCTCGCTTGGGCAGCTGCTGTATGGGCCGCTGCTGGACCGGTATGGGCGGAAGAAGCCGCTGTATGCGGGTCTTGCCGTGTATATTCTGTCGACGGTGGTCTGTATGCGGGCTCAAAATATCAATGTGCTGATCGTGTTGCGGTTCATCCAGGCCGTGGGAAGCTGCGCGGCGCAGGTGACGGCGATGGCGATGGTGCGGGACCTGTTCGGTCCGAAGGAGAGTGCGAAGGTGCTGTCCCTGTTGTTGCTGGTACTGGGGGCTTCGCCGATGATCGCGCCGACCGCGGGGGGATATATTGTCGTGACCTGGGGATGGCGGGCGATATTTTTAGTGCTGTTGGTACTCGGTGTGTTGATCCTTGGGTTGAGTATCCTCTTCCTCCCGAATAGTTACCCCGCGGATGAAGGCTTTAGTTTGCGGCCGCGCTTTATCGTGCGGAACTTTTTATCGGTCTTCTCGGTTCCACAATTCCTGATCTATGTATTTGTAATGGCATTGGCGTTCTCCGGTCTGCTGGCCTATGTGGCGGGTTCGCCGGTGATCTTTATGGGCATCTTTCATGTCGGCAAGCAGACGTATGGATGGATCTTCGCCTTCCTGGCGGTGGCGTTTATCGGGCTGAGCCAGTTCAACGGTCTGCTGCTGAAGCGCTATACGAGCCAGCAGGTGATCCGGGTAACGCTTACGGGGCAGGCGGTAACGGGGTTGGTGTTTTGGGGGTTTGCCACGGCGGGTTGGCTGAACCTGGGCGGGACGATCGCTTTTTTGTTTGTGTTCCTGGGCTTTCTTGGCTTTACCAATCCGAATGCGGCTGCACTGGCGATGGCGCCTTTTGCGAAGAATGCGGGGACGGCGTCTTCCCTGCTCGGGTGTTTGCAACTGGGGATCGGGGCGCTGGCTTCGGCGGGGGTGAGTGCGTTTGCGGATGGGACGGTGCGGCCGGTGGCGGCGGTGATCGCGGTGACTTCGGTGCTGGCGCTAGGGGTGTTGTTCATGGGGCGGAAGCGGCCGGTGGTGATGGAGGAAGGGGATGCGGGTGTCGTGACGGGGCATTGAGCGGCGGTTCAGGGGAGCCGTGGCTTTATCGTTATTTCCTGCCAAAGCCGCAAGAGCAGCCGTTGTTCGCCAAGACGGATCTCGGTAGTGGCGGGTAATCCGTCGGAGCAGGTAAGATGTTGGCCGCGGGTGGTGGTGAGACCGGCGGGAAAGCGGATAAGGACCGGGACTGTTTTTTCCCCGGCGGCATTGTCTGTGACCATTGTGTTCGTGACGGTCCCGGCGGGCGGAGCGAATTTCCCATCCAGGTAACCATACATCTCCGGCGGGTAGCCTGCCAACTTAACCCGGACGGTCTGGCCAGCGCAGATGCAGGATATCCATTGCCGTGGAAGTTCCAGCCGGCCATAGTAGTCGTCCGAAGCAGAGCGGAAGATGAGGAGCCGGATGCGGCTAGTTAGGGGAACCCGAATAAAGAACGCCAATGCGAGAAGGGCGGCCAGGACAAGCAGGAACAGACCGGTTCCCCAGCGAATGATCCAGATAGGACGGCGATGTAATATTTCCCGCAGTTCGTCCATGTTATTCTCCTAATTCCAATTGGTTTTCGACGAGGCGAAAATATTCGCCTTTTTTTTGTAGTAACTGCCGGTGGGTGCCGCTTTCGGCAATGACGCCTTTGTCGAGCACGATGATTTGGTCGGCGTTCTTCACCGTGCTGAGGCGGTGGGCGACGACGACAACGGTCCTCCCGTTGAAGAAGGCCTGCAGATGTCCGAGGATGATGCTTTCATTGGCGGCGTCGAGGCTGTTGGTCGCCTCGTCAAAGAAAATAAAATCGGGATCGCGATAGACGGCTCGCGCGATCAGGATGCGTTGCCGCTGTCCCGCGCTTAGCCCCGTCCCTTCGGCGCCGATGAGGGTGTCATAACCGAGAGGCAGGGAGGTGATGAAACTGTCGATATTGGCCATTTTGACCGCATAATCCAATCTCCCGCGATCGGGTTCGGGCGATCCGACGGCAATGTTTCGTGCGATAGAATCGGAGAAAATATAACTCTCCTGCATGACCACCCCACAATGGCTGCGCCATAGCTTATGGCTGATCGCGTCGAGCGGGGTATCGCACAACCAGATAGCGCCCCGCTGCACCGGATAGAATTTCAGGAGGAGCTTGAGGAGGGTAGTTTTACCGCTGCCACTGACGCCGACAATGGCCGTGACTTTACCTTTTGGGATGCGAAGCGAGATATTTTCCAGCACGGGGGCGTTGCCGGCGCCAGGGTAGGTGAAGGATACATTGTCCAGGTGGATATCGGCGCGGCGGCCGCCGGTCAGCTGCCGGCTGAACGAGGGAGGAAGGGTTTGGAGTAACGGCTTATGGCGGGGCTCTTCGTCGGGCATGGAGTGGATCTCGTTGAGGCGGTCGACGCTGATCTTTGCATTCTGCCAGGATTGGGCGAAGCTGAGCATTTGTTCGACGGGGGCGTTCAGCTGACCGATGATATATTGCACGGCGATCATGGTACCGAGGGTGATGCGGCCGTCGACGACGGAGCTTGCGGCGATGAAGGTGATGAGGATATTCTTTGTTTCGTTGATACAGAACGCTCCGGACTGTTGCCACTGGCTGAGCGAAAGCGACCGGCCGCTGAGATTGAAGGCCGCTACCTGTAGTTTTTCCCAGGAGCCGCGGATCTGTTTTTCGACGCCGTTCAGGCGGATCTCCTGCATTCCCTGGATCATCTGGATGGCTGCGCCCTGTTCTTTGGCGGCGACATCGAAGCGGCGGTAGTCGAGTAGGCGGCGACGGCGCATGAAGACGATGATCCAGGCAGAGTAACAAATGCTTGCCGCCAGGAATACGAGGAAGATGTAGCCGTTGAAAGAGGCCAGGACGAAGGAAAAGACCAGCAAGTTCACGACCGAGAAGAGCACCGAGATGGAAGAACCGGTGAGAAAGGATTCGATGCGCAGATGATCGTTCATGCGCTGGAGGATATCTCCTGTTCGTTTGCTATCGAAGAAGGACAGCGGGAGTTGCATCAGCTTGACCAGGAAATCGGTGAGGATGGCAATATTGATCCTTGTGCTGATGTGCAGCAGTATCCAGCTGCGAATGAATTCCGTGATCATCCGGCCTGCCAACAGGGCGAGTTGGGCGATGAGGACGACCTGGATGAAGTGGATGTTGGCGGCGTCGATGCCGACGTCGACGATGCTTTTCGTGAGAAAGGGCAGAACGAACTGGAGGAGACTGGCGACAGCAAGGCCGATGGCTAGCTGGGCTACCATTTTTTTATAAGGCCGGAGATAGGAGAAGATGCTGCGAAAAGCGGAGCTGGCCGGTTTTGTGGGAGCGGCGTGATTTTTGGGGGCAGCCGGATTTGGGGAGCTAGCCGGTTTGGAGGAGCTTCGGGTGAAAAATTCCGGCGCCGGCTCCAGCAGCAGTGCGATGCCGATGCGATCGGGGGCCCAGCGTTGCAGAAATTCGGCTTCGCCAAGCCGCACGCGAGCTGCAGCGGGATCGGCGATATAGAAATGTCTGCGCTTTACCTTGTAAAGAACGACGAAATGATATTGATCCCAATGGAGTATGGCGGGCAGGGCGACCCCGGCCGCCAAGGACTGCAGGTCGATCTTAACCGCACGGGTGCGGAAGCCGATGCTTTCTGCGGTGTCACTTATCCCCAACAGGTTGACGCCGTCCTTACCGATCTGGGCATTGTCCCGCAGGGCCTGCAAGGGGTATTTCCTGCCGTAGAAGGCGGCTACCATTTGCAGGCAGGTGGGACCGCAGTCCATGGAGTCCGGTTGCCGGAAGAATGGGAAGGGCATGGATGGGTTCGTGCTTAGCAGCAGGCGATGTAGTTCGGGTTCGAACAGGTGTTGGTGGTTCGGACACAATTGGTACTCTCCCCATCGCAGCCGGGGATCTGTTCTACCGGTGGATTATCAACATAGCAGGCAATATAGCAGTTATCGCAGGTCCACCAAACGTAAGTGCAGGGAGGATTGGAGCAGCCACCCTTGAGGTTTCGCATTTCTGCGCGGCTGAGCTGGATGCCGAGTGTTGTTATCATGTTCTTTTGTTTTTATGATTAAAAATAGATTGCGTTATTCTTCGAGGAAAGACTGGAGATCGCCAAGGGAGTATATCTCGGGCATCTGGCGGCCGTTGACGAATATGGTCGGTGTGGCAAATATGCCCGTCTGCGTGCACCATTCGCTCATAGCCTGCAGCTTGCCTCCTTGCTTTTGCAACTCCCCATTGAGGGGATATTTTCGGGCAAAGCGCTGGTAATCCTTTTCCGGGGCGAGATACCAGTCATCGAGAGCCCGGAGCATCAGTTCCGGATCCTTTTTATCATATAGTGCCATCAGGTGACGTACGGGTACCGCTTTCTTATCTTTGTCATCATCCTTGGCGGTGAAAATGATCTGCACTTTCAGGTTGTCATGGGTTCGCAGCAGTTGGTCGATCATGGGGTGGGCCTGAGCGCAAGGGTTACAATAGGGGTTGCAGACCTTGATGATCGAATTCCCTGCGGCGGGATTCCCGAGGGTTATCCCGAGGCCGGTGGGATCGGCAGTGATCATTTTCTGCCGCTGGGTCATCGACTGAAAAATATCCTTGTTTGCCTTAAGGCGGTCAAGTTCGGCTTTGTGCCGCCGGTTGGCGAGGGTAGCGAGGAGGTGAGTTTTGCTGAAGGTCCAGAAAAAGACCGGGATCAGGAAAATGGCGACGGTGTTGACGGTGAATACTGGGGCGTGGTTGGACGGCTTGCTCCAGAAGAGGAAGTAAAATGCCGCGAATTCGGCGACGAGCAGGGCCTGTACGCAGAGGCAAAGCAAGCACCATTGTTTTGCTACGCGCCACTGGTACCCGACGGAGAACAGTATATAGGGGAGCGTGAGCAGATTGATCCAAGAAAGCAAGGGAACAGTCGCAGCGGGTGGGGATACCAGCAGGCAAAGAAAACTGCCGGCGAAATAGTAGAAGCCGATCTCGCTCCAGGAGACAAGGCCAAAAAATTTGGCCGCAGGCGACTGAATGACAGCTTTGCAATTGGTGTTTTTGACGGCGGTGCAGATCTTTTGCAATACGGGGTTGAGTGCATCGATGTCATACCACAGCAGCAGGGAGGCGACGAAGCAGCCGGCGAATTTTATGAAGGTGAGTAGATATAACGGCCAGGACGAGATGGCGAGCGTCATCCAGATGAGACAGCAGAGCAGGATAAGAGCGGGGGTGTTGTCGCCCAGCCATTCCTTTATCCTGCGGCGGCGGAAGTCTTCCTCGCCGGAATTTGGGGAAGCTTCGGCGAGCAGGCAAATACCATTCCAATCTTCAATGAATTCGGATGTGGGGATATTCCTTTTGCCACCGTGCTTTTTTTCACCGGAACACAGCACATTGTCGGTTCCGACGGAGTGAACAGTCAGGAAGCCGCCTCCCTTCCGGCTGGTGTATGCTATGAATGGGAGGGGAATATCTGCCAGCTGTTCTTTTCCCAGGCGGATGCAGGAGTTAGCAATGTTGAATTTCTTTAATGAGTCGCTGATGCTCAACAGGCTGGGATAGTCGGGATGGCCCTCCAGGGTCTGTTTGAGCGCGGATACGGTGACGTTGATATGCAGCCCGCGCAGGAGCTGGCGGGTGACCATAAGAATGTTTCCGGTATTTGGTGGTAGCAGGAGGTCGAAGAGCATGGCAGGTCGATTGGCTTCTTTAAAAATATACGAAATGCCAGGCCAGCCCAAAAGCGTTTATGCGCAATAAGGGCTTGCGTGTAGACGAGTGCGATAGAGGCGCAGGCAGTGGGACCCGGGAGACGCCGATGTTTAGAGGAATTGGGTCACCGGGGAGACTAATGAGGGAAGATTGACCACGAGGCGAGGCCAATCAAGGAAGCTTGGCGACCAGGCTTTCCGGGAGCATTTTGAGGATCCGGTAGATGATCTTCCACTTCCAGCCGGGGACGATGGTGAATCGGTTCCCAGCGTGGACGATGTGGCGGGCGATGAAAGCGGGTTTCATGAGGAGGTTCTTTGGGAGGTCGAGATGAGCGGTGAGCTTGCTGTCGATATAGCCGGCGATGATGGCGTTGACGATGATATGGCGGGGGGCGAGATATTGGCGAAGGCCGGCGAGGTAGGTGGTGAAGGCGGCCTTTGTGCTGCCATAGACGAAATTGCTTTTGCGGCCGCGGACGCCGGAGAGGGAGGAGAGGCCGATGATGCGTTCGAGGTTGGGGTTGCCGCGGTCGGTGGCGATTAGGTTGAGGATGGAGAGCGCGCCGGCGTAGAGGACGTTGATCATTTGATAAGTGCCGTCCCAACTGAGGAGGGCTTCTTCGTTGGTGACCTGGAAGCCGGCGGCGTAGAGGACGATGTGGGGTTTTGCGGGGAGGGCGGCGTAGAAGGCGGCGTGATCCTTGAACGCCGTGGCGTCGAAGTAGCGGGTGATGACTTTTTCCTGCGGGAGGTGATGGGTTTGGACGTATGCGTCTATCTCTTTGAGACTGCGGGAGGCGGCGATGACCTGGTGGCCCTGTTGGACGTAAAGCCTTAGGGCCTCTTTTGCGGTGTCGCTGTTGGCGCCGAGGATGAGGACGGTTTTCATTTTTCTTAGGGTTTCGTATAGATGACGATCCCGTCGGGACCGGCGGTGATGGCCTTATGGGCCATATTATAGAAGAGCGAGTGCTCCAGAACGCCGGGCAGGACGCTGACGCGATCGTTGAGGACGCCGGGTTCGGGGAAGCTTTCAAACCAGTTGTCGATGAGGAAATTCCCGCGTTCGGTGATGACTGCGCCGTCCTTCTTGTCGCTGAGGCGTAGCTCGGACCTTATTGGGTTGAAGTATTCTTTCAGGCGGGCGGAGACATAGGCGAGGGCTTCGGGGATGACTTCGACTACGAGGGGGTAGGTGTTGGTGAGGCGATCGACTCTTTTGGTGGCGTCGCCGACGAGGACGAATTGCTTTGCCATCGCGGCGAGGACCTTCTCAGCAGCATGAACACCGCCGCCGCTTTTGAGGGCGGTGAGCCGCCAGTCGAATTGGTCGCACCCGTCGAAATAGTGGTCGAGCTGCGCCAGCCAGCCGGATTCTTTGACGTTGAAGCCTTCTTTGAGAAGGGTTTGTCTTGTGGCAAAGGAAGAGCTGGCTACGGTAAGGGACCCGGCGAGGCCGGGGGTGGATCGTATGGCGTTGATGAGATGCGTCATGGTCGAGCCGGCGCCGAGGCCGATGGTGGCATTGGGCTGGACGAGTTTGGCGGCCTCTATCGCGGCTTGCTGTTTATAATCGGACATAGTTTATTTTGAGACAAAATAAATGCCTGTTTCATCGGCTGAAAGTAGGCAAAAATACGGAGTCCTCGGTGGCCAATTCTTTCAATATTGCAGGATAAAGCCCCTTGTCGACGAGCTTTCCCTTTTCATCAATACAGCGGAAGAGCCGGCCATCCTGGAAATAGTAACGCGTGGTCCTGATCATGCCGATATCATAGTTCGGTATAGTGAAAGGCTTCGTGTATTGGATCTCGCGATAGATCGCAAAGCGCATTTTTCCGTCGGTGAAATAGTAGTCAGACCTGGCATTGCCGATCGAGCCGAAAAGTTGTGACGCGGCTTTCCGAAGGCGGTTCCCCTCATAATAGAGGGTATCATCCCCACCTTCGGAGGATACCCCTTCAAGGTCATTGGCGACCATCCGGTATTTGGCAGCGTTTGCGCGTATCTGTTGGACTTCTGCTTTTATTTTGCGGATCGCGGGATCGCTGGAGTCGGCGCCGGGGACGTATACCTCATCTGCGAATTTGTCGGGGTCCACGCGATAGTGGACCTTGTCGATCCGGCAAGTGTCGCCGCTGCATTGAAGGGTAAAGACGAGGTATTTGTCGAAGATGACCGTAGGAAGGGACACCGTGACATTGGGGTTGACCGAGTCGGCGAGGAACTCGCCGGTTTGACTGGAAGAAAGGACCAGATCGAAGTCGAATCCTGTGGGCGAGTGATTGTTCTCCTTTTTTGCGTTGAAGAAGGAATCGCATTGGCGGAAGTAGGCTTCTTTTTCGGCGAGGAATTGCCCGGTGAAGTACCCGGACGAGCGAAGTGCGTTGAGATAGCTCTTTGTTTGGGCCAGATCCAGGGTATTCCAGCCTGAGTCGTCCGATTCAGGGATATTCACGAGATGGAAATGATCGAGCGAGTCATATTTCTCCGCGTACCAGCGGAGGAAATGGGTGACGAAGGAGGCCGCGCGGGCGCTGTCCGAGAGGGGCGGTGGGGCGGTTTTAGCTTTTTGGGTGTTGCTGCTACAGGCGGCGAAGAGGACTGTGGCGAGCGCAAGGATGTAGGGGTTTACCGGTCGCATAGGCCGATAAAATAAGCCAAATTTGCGATGAATCAAAGAGCGGGTGGAACGGGGCGTTTGAAGCCGATAGTTTCCCGGTCTTTCGGAAGGGGCTGAAAGGAATTTTTTGTTGGGGGGTCGGCGAGCGTGATGAGATCGTCGGTGTCGCCGAGGATCTCGTCGATGAGGCCGTATTGGCGGGCTTCTTCGGCGTTCATGAACCGGTCGCGCCGGAACATTTCTTCTATTTCTTCGCGGGTGTGGCCGGAGAATTTTCCGATCAGGTGGAATATCTGGTTTTGCAGCCGTTCCTGCTCCTTGTAGGCGATGCGTACGTCTTCGGTGTACCCTTTGGCGCCGCCGCCGGTTGGATGCATGTGGATCGTGGCGTGGGGCAGGGCATATCGCTGGCCATGCGTTCCGGCGGTCAGCAGCACCGTGGCCATGCTGCCGCAAAAGCCCATCGCCACGGTAGCCACGGGAGACTTTACTTTCCGCATGGTGTCGTAGATGGCGAAACCACCGTAGACGATACCGCCGGGACTGTTGAGATAGAGCATGATCGGATTGTGGTTCTCGCTGTCGAGATAGAGCAGCTGTGCGACGACGAGATTGGCGACATTCTCCTCGATGGCGGTACCAAGGTAAACGATGCGTTCTTTCAGGAGGAGACTGTAGATGTCGAATGCACCTCTTGTCGCGTTGTCGATGACAGTAGGGATGATCATAATCAGGCAAAAATGGTTTTCAATTGGCGGGCGAAGGATGGCTCGGCTTGTAATTGGCGATAGATGGTTTCAAGGCGGCGCCGCTCTTGCTTCCGGGCAAAAAGCCGGATGAGCCGGTGGGCGATGCGCTGGGCCTCCACCCTTTCGGCGAGTGGTCCATTGCAAAGGATCCGGGTCTCGAAGGCCTGTGCCTCGGCTGCGGGGAGCTGCCGGAGCAGGTATTGGTCGATCAGCTGGATCTCGTTCAATTCGCTGCGCATAATTCTGTTTTTATTTCTGCCCGGACCTTCTCCAGGCATTTGTATTTCTGTACGGTGGCGCTCCGGCGGCCGTTGAAACCGAATTTTTTGGCGATGTCCTGCATGGAAATATTGTCGTAGTAGAAGGCTTTCAGGAGGTCGAGGCATTTTTTTCCCGCGGTCTGTAAAGAACGGAGGAGAGTTTCTTCCCTTTCCTGCCTGTCCGCATCCCCTGGATCGAACGCCTCACCGAAGTCATCGGGGAGTGGCAGGTTGGGGCCCGCTGCCCGCGACCTCAGCCAGCAGACCCTGGCGATGCCCAGGAGGTAGGCCTTTGGCGAGGAATAGAGATGAAGGGTTCCCGCCGATTCCTTTTCCATATAAATCAGCATAGCATCGTGGAAGCAGTCTTTTGCTTCTTCGAGGGACCCGCCTGCGCGGCGGACGAGCCGGGCGAAGTCGGGAAAGGAGTCCCTATAAAGGGCGGTGAGGCGGTGATCGTTGTGGACGGCCATACGAACTTGTTTACTTACCAGGAAGTGTCTAAAAAGGTAGGAAGATCACCGGTGGGGCCCAAAAATTTTTTTGGGGCGGCCGCCGGGCGGCGCGGTGAAAAGAGGAACTAAGCGCACGTATTTCATTTGCTTAGAATTTCTTCGGGGAGAGCAGTAATGGGTTGGATGCGGATTTGCTTATAGAAGACCTCGGCGCCTTCGGATTGCAGCTGGATCTTGCCTTTTGTCAGGGGCGTCGACTGACCATTATCCACCTGAGCGCAATGATAGAGGATCATGACGGTCTTCCCGTTGACAACATGGACGGCGGTGTCTCCATGACAATAGAGGTCAAGGGTGTTCCACTGTCCGGCGGCATTCTCATTGTCGCCGGCCTTGATGCAGTGGCGGCCGATGCGGGTATCGGCGCGGAAGGTATAGAGTGCGCCCTCCCGGTTGTAAACATAGTCGGTGTCCTTTTTTACGGCTGGGATGTCGGCCGTGGCACCGGCACAGCCCCAGTAATCGCCGGTGTTGGTCTCTTCCACCTGGAATTCCTGGCTACGCATCCAGGCGCCGCCGTCGGCGCCATAGGGACCGACGGAATGATAGAGCAGACCGCTGTCCTTCTTCTTTCCTTTTTTGGAGCCCCAGGTGAAGGCGCCCCATTTGAAGAGCAGCTGGAGGTGATAGTCCCCATATTCTTTTTTGGTGGAGATGCCACCGGTGATCTCGCCGGAGACGCGGATGCATTTTTGGTTGTCTTCGGACGTGACGGTGAACACTTGTTGAGAGGCGGGGTTCAGGCCGACGCCTTTGAGATAGATATCCCAGCCATTCAGGTTCTTTCCGTTAAAGAGGGAGCTCCAGCTGTCGCGGGAGGCCGCGGTTGGAGTTGAATAGGGAGAAGCGGTCGGCTGTGAGGCAGGCGGCCGGGCAGAAAAAAATGCGATTGGCAGCAGCAGGACCAACGGATAGTGGCGCTTCATAGGTTGAAAGTGTGTGTTAAAGTTTTTAAATTGTTAGGTCGCTGCGACAATCTGCGCTTTCTCGGCTGCGGGTGTTGGCAGCGGTGTGGGCTCGTGGTTGAGCCGGAACCATTCTTTCGAATAGGGCTTGACGAGCGCATTTGCCGCGGCGGGGCCCCAGGTGCCGGATTCGTAGAACTGCAATTGTTTTTTGGGATTCTTTTTCCACGCGTCGAGGATCGGCATGACCACTTTCCAGGCCCATTCTATCTGATCTGCGCGCATGAACTGCGTCGCGTCGCCGTCGAGCACGTCGAGGAGGAGGGCTTCGTAGGCTTCGGGTAGGGATTCGATATAGGCGTCCTTGTACATGAAGTCCATTTCCATCGGGAGGAGCTTCATGTGTAGGCCGGGGACCTTGCCTTCGAAGATGAGGCCGATCTCGAGCTCGGGCTGGATGCTGATGATGAGCTGGTTTGGCGTGATGTCATCCTTGAAGATCTTGTGCGGGGAATCCCGGAACTGGATCATGATGGTAGTGGATTGTTTGGCCATGTTCTTGCCGGTGCGGAGGAAGAAGGGGACGCCTTTCCAGCGGGGGCTGTCGATGAAGAAGCGGGCGGCCACGAAGGTCTCGGTGTTCGAGTCGGGTTTGACCTGTTCTTCTTCGCGATAGGCCTTACGGGGTTGACCGCCGACGGTGCCTGCGGCGTACTGACCGCGGACGACGTTCTTGAACACCTGCTCGCTGTTGTATATCCTAACGTCCTTCAGCACCTTTATCTTGGCGTCGCGGATAGCTTCGGCCTCGTAGGCTTTGGGGCAGTCCATGGCAATGATGCAGAGCAGTTGGAGAAGGTGATTTTGGATCATATCGCGAAGGGCTCCGCTGCTGTCGTAGTAGCCGCCGCGTTTGCCGACGCTGACCTCTTCGGCGACGCTGATCTGGATCTGATCGATGAACTTATTATTCCAGAGGGGTTCGAAGACGTGGTTGGCGAAGCGGAAGGCGAGGATGTTCTGGACCATTTCCTTGCCGAGGTAGTGGTCGATGTGATAGATCTGTTTTTCTTTGAATCGTTTCGCCAGGTAGCGGTTGAGCTTGCGGGCGGAGTCGAGATCGGTGCCGAAGGGTTTTTCGACGACGATGCGGTCGAGAGCGTCGCGGTTGCAGAGTTTTTGCTTGCAGAGGGCGTCGGCGATAACTTCGATGAAGCGGGGGGCTACGGCGAAGTAGAACATGCGGACGCCGCGGATGTTCTCCTGCTTTTCGAATTTCGCGATGTGTGATTTGAGATCGTCATAGGTTTCCTTCTTCATGAAGTCCCCCTGGACATAGGTGATGTGTTTGGCGAATTCGGTCCATTTCTGGGCGTCGGCGCGGCCGGTGCGGCTGAACTCGTTGACGCCGGTGAGGAGCCATTCGTGATAGGAAGCGTTGTCGACGGTGAGGAAGTCGACGCAGAAAATATGGAATTTTGGATTGAGGTGGTGATCGATGTAGAGGTTGTAGAGAGCGGGGATGAGTTTACGCCAGGTCAGGTCGCCTTTTGCCCCGAAGATGGTGATCGATGCGGGGAGAACTTTCTTGTCGGCCATAGAATTGTGCTTGAGTGTGTACAAATATAGCGAAAAAGAAGCCCCCTCAATGTTAATTGAGAGGGCTTGGCCCGAGGGCGGCTTTGCTATTTTACGGTTTGAACGTGTTATTGGCGGGGTCGGTATCGGGGAGGCGTTGATCGGGGTCGATGGTGACCTGGGTGATCTTGCCGGTGGACGGGTAGTGGAATTTCCAGGTACCGCCTTTTTCCCAGATCTCGACGGGGAGCTGTACGCGGTTGGTGGTCCCGTTCTCTTCCTTTACTTCGACGGTAACGGGCATGGGTAGTTTTTCCTTGTTCTCGATGGTGATGGTCGCGCCCTTTGCGGGGTCGCCGCCTACATAGTCGAGGCCGGTGACGGCCTGGTCGATCTTCCAATTGTTGAAGACCCAACCGCGCCAGAACCAATCGAGGGTCTCGCCGGAGGCGTTCTCGATGGCGTGGAAGAAGTCATAAGGGGTGGGGTGTTTGAAGGCCCAGGAGTGGACATAGTATTGGAAGGCATAGTCGAATCTTTCTTTTCCGAGAATCTCTTCGCGGAGCAGTTCGAGGCCGGTGCCGGGTTTGCTATAGGATAGCGTTCCCCATTCGGGCTGGCTGCGTTCCTGGTCGGGGATGGTCAGCATGGGATCGGGGAAATTGAAATAGGGCTGGGCCATGCGGGTGCGGCTCTTGATGGGACGATAGAATTCGCCATGGTTGAAGGCGGAGTCGGCTACCCCATTGATAAAGGTATTGAAGCCTTCGTCCATCCAGGAGTATTTACGTTCGTTGCTGCCGACGATCATGGGGAACCAGTTGTGGCCGAACTCGTGGCTGGTCACGCCCCAGAGACCGCGGCCACGGCTGCGGTAGCTGCAGAAAACGATGCCGGGATATTCCATCCCGCCGACGATGCCGGCGATGTTGGTGGCCGAAGGATAGCTGAAAGGATAGAGATATTTGGAATAGAATTCCAGGGCGCCTTTTACAAATTCCGTGCTGCGGCCCCAGGCGGAGTCGCCGGCGCTTTCTGCGGGGTAGAGGGACTGGGCCAGGGCGGCGGTGGGACGGCCGGCGATGTTCATCCGGGCGCCGTCCCAGACGAAGGCTTTTGACGCGCCCCAGGCTACGTCGCGGGTGTTGGTGCATTTAAAGCGCCAGGTGAGGCGTTTGCCCTGTGGGCGGCTGGCCGGATCGGTGACCTCGCTCAGGCTGCGGATGACGACGGTCTTTTCGCTGTTCTTTGCTTCGTTATAGCGTTTGAGCTGGGTCGGGGTCAGAACTTCGGCGGCGTTGAGGAGTTCGCCGCTGCCGCCGACGAGCATTTCGGAGGGGACGTTGACGTTGTATTCGATGTTGCCGTATTCGAGGTAGAATTCGCCCTGGCCGAGGTAAGGCAGGGTGTTCCATCCGACGACGTTGTCGAATACGCACATCCGTGGGTACCACTGGGCGATGTCATAGACCCAGCCGTTCTTTGTTTCGAGGCGACCACAGCGGTCGGTGCCGTATTGCGGGACGATGAATTTGTAGGCGATCTTTAATTTGAGGGTTGCGCCGGACTTGAGATTTCCCGGGACTTTTACCTGCATTCTTGTATCGGAGACGAGGTAGTCGGCTTTTGTCGCTTTGTTTGCGGATCCTGCGGCGTTTGTGCCGGTGTGGAGGATCTCGACGGACTCGAGGGTATAGCCGCCGTCGAATTGGTCGCGGTTGGCCCAGCGGCCGCCGGAGAGGTCGGTGATGGCCACGCCGCGGGATTTGAGGTTATAGATGTTCTGATCGAGCTGGAGCCAGACGAAGGGCAGGTCGATGGGGCTGTTGTTTTTATAGGTGATGACGACGGTACCGGTGATGCCGTGGGTTTCGGCGTCGAGGCTGGCGTCGATCTTATAGTCGGCGCTGTTTTGCCAATATTTTGGACCGGGGGTACCTGCCGCGGTACGGACGTCGTCGCCGTAGGCCGGGTAGAACAGTGGGGCGAAGGCATCGTGGGGGTCATAGTTGGTTGCCGGGGCGGCAGATTGGGCTTGGCTTGCCTGTTGAGTGAACAACGCAGCGGCCAGGGCCAGGGGACCGAAGACATTTCTCATGGTGATTCTAGTTTGTGTGATTTTATTAGGGCCGGGGGATCGGTTCCCGCGGGTGCCCGCGAAGGTAGGGAACGGGCGCGCTGTGCGGCCGAATTTAAGGATGTGTGGAAAAAAAGAAGGCTGTTTGGGCTTCGGGGCGGATAAATTGGCCGTTGGCGAGGGCGTAATCGCCGAGGAGACCGGCTACATATTCATTTGTGGGCATTTCGTAGACTTCGCGGGGCGGACCTTGCTGGACGATGCGGCTATCCTTTAATACGATGAGCTTTTCGGCCCAGGTGAGGGTATCATAGGGATCGTGTGAGACGAGGATGGTGGTGATGTCGAATTTGGCGGTGACGTTGCGGAGAACTGCTTTTAGGGTGCGTTTGTGGATCATATCCAGGTTGCTGAAGGGTTCGTCCAGCAGTAGGAGGCGGGGCGGGCGGACGAGGAGCCGGGCGAGAGCGATGCGCTGGCGTTCACCGCCGGAGAGCTGGTCGGTGCGGCGGCCCAGGAGGTGATCGATGTGGCAGAGATGATAGAGATTTTGGGCATCTGCGGGTTCGAGGTCGTTGGTGTAGTCGAGGATCTCGGCAACGCGGTAGTTGTGCCAGAGTTCGAAGTGTTGGGAGAGGTAGGCGATGCCGGGTTGGCCGGGGATGAGGCGTTCTTGCGGGAGGAGGACTTTTACATTTTCAAAGTGGATGTGTCCCTTTTTTGGAGCGGCGAGGCCGGCGATGATCTTCAGGAGGGTGCTTTTGCCGGAGCCGGTCTCGCCGGCGATGGCGAGGCGTTGGTTTTTTTGGAGGGTGAATTCGATGTTTTCCAGCGCGACTTCGAGGAATTCCATGGGACAAAAGTAGAAGAATTCGGCTAAACGGGCGACTCGGGGATTGGGGAGGTTTGCTTATCTTGCCGGCTCGTTATGATTACTTCGGTGTCTGAATTGAGGACGGTTGCGGTGACCCGCTATGTCACCCCGCTGCGGGAGGGTGGTTCGCTGCCGGCGATCGCGGAGGCGGATGATGAGTTCCTGTATGTATTGAAATTCCGGGGTGCGGGCCAGGGGGTGAAGTCGCTGGTTGCGGAGCTGATCGGTGGGGAGATCGCGCGGCTATTGGGATTGCGGGTGCCGGAGATCGTGTTTGCGCAGCTGGATGCGGCCTTTGGGCGGAGCGAGCCGGACGAGGAGATCCAGGACCTGCTGAAGGCGAGCGTGGGGCTGAATTTGGGACTGCATTATTTGCAGGGGTCGATTACGTTCGACCCGGTGGTGAACCGGGTGGATGCGCTGCTGGCATCGAAGATAGTCTGGCTGGATTGCCTGCTGACGAATGTGGACCGGACCGTGCGGAATACGAATATGCTGTTTTGGAACAAAGAACTGTGGTTGATCGATCATGGGGCCGCTTTATATTTTCATCATAGTTGGGATGACTCCTATCACGGAGCTTCGGCGCCCTGGGAGGCTGCTGCGGTTCGGCCTTTTGCCCAGGTGAAAGATCATGTGCTGTTGCCTTTTGCGTCGCGACTTGACGAAGTGGATGCAGAGTTTCGGGGTTTGCTGACGCCAGCTTTGATCCGGGGCGTCGTCGAGTTGGTGCCGGACGAATGGTTGACGACGGGAGTTTGGGTGGAATCGCCTGCTGCCGTGCGGCAAGTTTATAGTGATTTTTTGATCCGGAGGGTTGAGAGCTCTTCGGTTTTCTTAGAAAATGCCTTGAATGCCAGAAAAGCAATTGTTTGAGTATGCCGTGATCCGGGTCATGCCGCGGGTGGACCGGGAGGAGTTCCTCAATGTGGGGGTGATCGCGTATTGTCATTTGTCGCGCTGGCTGGGGATACGATATTCGGTCAATGCCGAACGGTTGCGGGCGTTGGATCCTAAGCTGGACCTCGAAGAAGTGATCGCGCACCTGAAAGGTTTTGAGGAGATCGTTGCGGGATCGGAGGCGGGCGGGCCGATCGGGCAGCTGGACAAGGCGTCGCGATTCCGGTGGCTGACGGCGACGCGGAGTACGATCCTGCAGGCGTCGAAGGTGCATCCGGGTTTTTGTGGGACGAATATGGAGGGTGAGTTGGAGCGGCTTTTCGCGGCGATGGTACTTTAATCTATTGTATGAGCGAAATAACCGAGAAGATCCAGGAGTCGGCCGAGAATGCCGACAAGAGCAAGATCAATTCGATGGTGGCGTTGTTTGTGGCGATCACGGCCACTTTTATGGCCATCTGCAATGTGAAAGACGGGAACATCGTACAGGCGATGGACCAGGCGCAGGCACATTCGCTGGACGCGTGGTCCTATTACCAGTCGAAGAGCACCAAACAGGCGACGATCGAAAGTGTGCTGGAACTGGCGCGGCTGCAGCGGGCGCCGGGCGTGGATACCATTGTCCGGCGGTATGAGGCGCAAGTGGCCAGGTATGAGAAAGAGAAAGCGGAGATCAAGAAGCAGGCGGAGGATTTTGCGAAACAATATGACGATCTGAACCTGTTTGACGATCAATTCGATATGACGGAAGCGTTGTTGACGATCTCGATCGCGATGTTGGGGATCGCTTCGCTTACGCAGCGGAAGTGGTTGTTGTGGTTTGCCGCGGGTATGAGCTTGCTGGGGATCGTGCTGGGGTTGGCGGCGTTTATGAAAGTAAGTTTACATTCGGACTTTGTTTCGAAGATACTGGGTTAGGGCTTTACACCGGGGATATCGAAATACGAAGCAGGGACGGTCTTTACCTGAGCGTTGGTCAGGTTGACGACGACGTCGCCTTCTTTTGACCGGACAACGACGCCTTCGCCACCGGTGGCCTTTAATTTTTCAAAGAGGATGGAACCGGCGGGATAATAATCGAACTGCGAGAGCAGGACGACCTCGGACGCGCCGAGTTCCTTTGTGATCCAGAGATCGACCGTGGTATTCTTTATTTTTATCGTGAAATGCTGGCATTTGTAGGGTTCGATCCGCTCTTCTCCTACGAGGGTTACACTGATCTCGTCTTCCTTTGCCTTGTCGTTGCGGTCATTGGTTACCGGTGCGAGGGCTGAAGTAGCGACCTCATGGTGTTTGGCGCCGACACGGGTCGCTTTTTTTGTTTCGAAATCGAATAATATCGGGTCCTGTTCCTTGGCTTCCTTGATATCGGCGATGCCCGCTTTCATGGGGTATATCTTTGCTTCCAGCAGGACCTTTGTTTTGGATTCGTAGATGGTGGTGAGGGTTTTGTTCTTGATGGTGCAGTCATACATCAGGACGCCTTCGAATTGGGCGGATGTGGACAATGCCAGGCTGAGAAATAGTGCCGCTGCGGTTAGCTTTTTCATATTTTATTTTATCCCTATGTCTTTTTATGTTCGCTTTGCGAACCGTTGGGCTCCGCCCGTCCGCTGAGGTACCCGGACCGGGATCCGCCCGTCCGCTAATGTCTTCGAGCGGGTTCCGCCCGGTCGGGGCACGGTCTGGGAAGGCGAAGTTAAGGGGTTTGTTCCATCCACCGACAAACTGGGGGGTATTCGCCTGTTCCCCGCCTTCGAGGGTTAAACTTACGGGTACCTTCGTAGTCTGTCCGGCAATTCCCCAGCTTATGACTATGGGTTTTCCCTGAAGCGGCCCAAATCGAATCTAAATCTTATTTCCAATGAATGCGGAGTTTACGGCGTATACGAATAGCGGGTGGCTGGTGGCTTCGAACTTTATGTATACGTATACGAATAACCATACGCCGGGGTATAATGCGTCGATTCCTTTATGGAGTCCGTCGATTGACCAGGTGAGCGATAGGGGGAGGAAGGGGCCGTGAGAGGCGGAATTTCGCGGCGAGCGCTTACTAATAATTTACAAAATTTCCGGCGAAGAAAAAAGAATATATTCTATATCCCGACGCAACCCGGCCCGGCAATTGTATGTCTTGCTATGTAGGAGATTTAGTGTTATGAAAAAGATGTATGCGGCGTTCGAAAGCCTTTTCGGTGGGGGAAAGGTTTTTGCGCCAACCAGCGAATCATCCTCACCAGTAACGATCACTTCCTTTTCACAACCCAATGTGCTTCGCAAGAAGATGGAAGAGGGAAAAATGACGCATGGCGGCACTGTGACGGCAAATTTGTCGCCGGTCAGACTGGATATGGACCATGGGGCCGTGGTCATGTATTTTTGCCCCATGAAGACGATCGAGGTATTAAATGTCAAAACGCAGGGAGATGGCGGAGGCATTCCGCAGGAAGCCCGCATCGAGGGGTTGAGTGTTCCCAGGCGTTTGAAGTCCGGGTTCTATGATCTTCGGAATGTGGAGCTCACTTCCAATGGGGCGATGCTTGTAAAGGCCACAGAAGCGACGAGTTGGGAATTTATTGAAATGGGATTTCCGGATTGATCCGGAGGGGACCCGCTCGATGAGCGGGTTTTTTGTTATCAATTTTTCGAATCACCGGTCCGGCGAGGGGAAGAGTAGGCAGGATAGCTTCCGCGTTCCATATAAATGCTGCCGGAGATAGAAAAGGTATGGGCGTCGTTGGTGTACATGAGGCCGCCCTGGATGCCGGCGTTGATGCCGAGGCTGCGGGTGAAATCGTTACCGGAAAAGGGTTGGTTGAAAGGCGAGGGGGCATAGAGGCTGCCGGCGCTGAGTATGGTGGGGGCTGCGACGAGGCCGGCGAAGGCGGTGACGTTGGGAGTCAGGGGGTGGTAGAGCGTCAGGCTGAGGGGCGCTGTAATGTAAGAGGCTCCCCCGTGATTGAAAAAGATATATCCTGCGGAGAGGCCGGCGGCGGGCCGGAGCTGCCATTTGGCGTTGCCGGTGGGGGCGGCGGGCATGAGCAGCGGCTGCCAGGGGGTTAGGCCATAGCCCCAGGTCGGGATGGGGAGATGTGACTGCGCGCTTGCTCCCGCGGAGAAAAGGGTGATGAAAATCAGTATGGCCCGTGTTTTGCGCATTCGCCGGATTGTGTTATAAAGTTAGTGTTTTTGGGGGTTTGCCGGCGGTTTTTTCTTGTAGTAGTAGTATCTTCTTTTGTAATAGTGGCTGCCCCAGAAGAAATACTTTCTGCGTTTGGAGTAGCCGGTGTTCCGGGTGAGCTTTTTCCCGGTCTTGACCTGGGCGGGAAATAACTTGTTGTGTCCGATGTAGAGGAACTTCTGATAGTCGATACGGTTGCCGTCGACGGTGTCCTGTTTTACCGGCATGACGTCGAATTGGTGATAGGGCATTTCGCTGTCCGGCTTTTCCTTATCGAACAGAATATAGAGTTTTTTCCCAAAGACCCGGTAATGGCCGGTCGCCTTTTCATATTGCAGATCGCCCTGGACAACGTATTGGAGGGTACTGTCGGCGTTGAGCCGGATGTCAGTCGTAAAAAAGCCGCCGATCGCGAATTTTGACCGGTAGGCGCCGGTGAGGTTTTTGGAGGCGCCGCACGAGGTCAGCATGGCAGCCAGCACGGCGAGGGCCAGGGTGAGGAGCCATTTAGGGTTCATGGACTCAAAATAATGCAATTTCGTGGAAATGGGAAGGGCGCGGTGGGAGTGATCGACGGGACAGGTGCGGCGCCCAGGGACATCAGATGGTGGTGTTCAAAGGGGGTGTGGGGTTTGATACGCAAAAGATATTGACGAGCGTGAAGGGAAGGGTTGGATTGAATTAATCGTTTCGAATATGAGAAGTATAGTCTTTTTGTCACTGGCGATGGTCGTGATGGCGCGGGAGGACGGGTTTGCGCAGCGGCCGGACGTTGCGGACGTTCGTGAATTCGTGATCGAAAATTTCCCCACTGAAAGCGGGGTGGTGTTGCCGAGGGCTGTGGTGGTCTACGGCACATATGGGCACTTGAATGCGGCGCACGACAATGCTGTATTGCTGCCGTCGCATTATATGGCGACTCACCGGGGCTATGAATGGCTGATCGGTGCTGGGAAGGCCCTGGATACGACCAAGCTGTTCCTTGTCGCGACGGAGCTGTTCGGCAATGGTCATTCGTCTTCACCGAGCAACACCCCTGAGCCGTTTCACGGGCCGCGGTTTCCTTTGACGACCATCCGCGACAATGTATCGGCGGTGTACCAACTGCTGACGCGGGGTCTCGGTATCCGGCATGTGCGGGCGGTGATCGGCTTCAGCATGGGCGCCGAGCAAGCCTTTCAATGGGCGGTGAGCCATCCCGACTTTGCGGACAAGATAGTGGCGACTTCGGGAACAGCAAAATGCTGGCCTCATGGCGTCGTCCGACTGGAGGGACAGATCACGGCGATCACCAACGACCCGGCTTTTGCCGGTGGCGACTATGCTTCGCAGCCCGCGCGGGGATTGGAGACCTTCGGGATGGTCTGGGCAGGCTGGCTCTACTCGCAGGAGTGGTGGCGTAAGGAACTTTGGAAGAACGCGACGCACCCGGAGTTGACCTTCGATTCGGTGATGGTGCGGTTTCATCATTTTATCCCGGGCGCCGATGCCAACGACCTGATCCTGCAATGCCGGACCTGGGAGAAGCACGACGTGAGCGCGGGGGACGGCTTTGGCGGCGACATGGAAAGGGCGCTGCGATCGATACGGGTACCGCTGCTTTACATGCCCTCGGAGACAGACCTGTACTTCCCGGTTTCGGATGCCCGTTACGAGGCGGGCTTTATTCCAAAGGTCGTCTTCAAGCCCATTCCTTCGTTGTGGGGACATACGGCAGGAGCGGCGAGCAACCCTGCCGATGCCAAGTTCTTAAATGAGGCGATAGGGGAATTCCTCCAACAATAAGACGCTGAGAGCTGCGACTCGCGGACCAGGGGGTGTTAAAGAATTTTTGCTTTGACAACCTTCAGATGCATCACCCTGTTGCCATTTAATATTCCAGGTTGGCCATGCCGTATCCTTTTGAAAAGATCCTTGTCAAAAGGCAATTGATGAGGATTTGCATGGAGGTCATTGAATGTCGAATATACATAATATTTAGATACATAGAACATAGATGCATATAAATAATTTTTACCTCCCCGTGAGCGGTAACGCTCATTATTCACTTCGCAAACTCTTAACTGGATTCGAAAGAGCCGCGCGTACGGCCTGTAAGCTGACGGTGAAAAGGGTGATCAGCAGGGCGCCGAGGGCGGTGACGGCGAAGATCCACCAGGCGAGGGAGGCGTGGTAGGCATAGTTCCGGAGCCAGCCGTGCATTATCCAGGTGGCAGCGGGGATCGCTATGAGCAGGGAGATGGCGACGAGGAAGATGAACTCGCGGGAGAGGAGTTGCCAGAGATTGAACACGGAGGCGCCGAGGACCTTGCGGACGCCGATCTCTTTTGTGCGCTGTTCGGCGATGAAGGAGGCCATGCCGAAGAGGCCGAGGCAGGAGATGAAGATAGCGAGCGCGGCGAAGAAGCCGGCGAGTTTGCCGATGCGTTGTTCGTCACCGAATTTCTTTGCGTATTCTTCGTCGGCGAAGTGATAGTTGAAGGGTTGGTCGGGGTCGTATTGTTTGTATACCCTGGCGATGGTGGCCAGGGACAGCTTTGCGCTGATGTTGGGGTTGAGCCGGAGGATGGTGTTACTCCGGGAATAGTCATAGATATAGTAGAAGAAAGGCTGGATCGCCTGATAGGGGGATTCGACGATGATATCTTTTACGACGCCGACGACATGGTAGGGCCGGTTGTACCAGCGGATGGTGTGCCCGATGGGGTTTTTGAGTCCCATGAAGCGGACAGCGGCTTCATTGATGATAAAGGCTGCGGTGTCGGTGGGATAGTCGTGGGAGAAATCGCGGCCCTGGACGAGTTGCCAGCCGATGGTCTTGCCATAGTCATAGGCCACGGCCGAGGTGGAGAAGTTGGTTGCCAGCGCAGGGTCCTTGCCTTCCCAGACGAAGTCGCTGCTACCTGCGCCGAAGTTGGTGGTGAAGCTTTCGCTTTCCGTCATGGCGGTGATGGCGCCGGCTCTTATCAGGTCATTGCGGACTGCATCGAGGTGGTCATGGATGCCATCGGAGATCATCGGGATCATCACGAGACCATTGTGGTTATAGCCGAGGGGGCGATCCTGGGCATATTGGATCTGATGGAAGACGACGATGGTGCCGATGATGAGGACGATGGAGACCGAGAATTGTACGACGGTGAGGACACGGCGGGGGATCGCGGCGGCGGGACCGGCTTTGAAGACCCCTTTGAGGACCCTGACAGGGCGGAAAGAGGAGAGGTAGAGCGCCGGGTAGCTGCCGGCGATAAGACCGGTGAAGACGGTGAAGCCAAGGGTTGCAAGCCAGAAGAATGGTTGAGCCAACGGCATTGTTATCTTTTTGCTGGCTACCTCATTGAAGAAGGGCAGCAACAGACTTACGAGCAGGATAGCTATGACGAGTGCGATGAAGGAGGTGAAGAGGGATTCGCTGAGGAATTGTAGGATCAACTGGTGGCGAAGGGAGCCTATGGCCTTGCGGATGCCGACCTCGCGGGCGCGTTTTTCGCTGCGGGCGGTACTGAGATTCATAAAATTTATACAGGCGAGCAACAGGACGAAGACGCCGATGGCGCCGAAGAGCCAGACGAATTTGATGTTCCCGGCGATGCTGACGCCATTCTTAAAGTCCGAATAGAGCCGCCATTTATTCATGGGATGAAGCCAGAATTGGGGATGGGCCAACGCGTCCGAGCCCTGGACATGTTTTAGTTTGGCATCTTTTATCCTTGCCGAAGCTGCGTGGATGTCGACGTTGTCGTTGAGGGCGACGAGCGTAATGAAAGCATTCATCCTCCAGGGATTGGGGCGGTGTTCGAGGCCCCACGCGTTGTAGAGCAGTTTCCAATTGGCGATGAAGTGGAGATCGGCGAAGGCTGTATTTGTGGCAAGGTCCTGGTAAACGCCGCTAACCCGTACCAACATATCCTTGTCTATATGCATGGTTTTCCCGACGGGATTGGTGTCGCCAAAGTACGCTTTTGACACCGAAGCGGAGAGCAGGATGGCTTCAGGCGCGTTGAGGGCAGCGTGGGTGCCGTAGACCATTTTCAAGCCGAGGAGATCGGCCATGCCGGGCTCCCACCATCCGCCTGACTGGATGATCACTTTGTTATCGATGCTGAGCACATGCCGGTTGATATGGGAGCCGATGACGACCCGGCTGAAGTCGCTGCCATACCGGGTGCGCAATTCATCTGCCGTTGGGAAAGGGGTGTTACCGCCGGTGAATATCGTGCCGTTGCCCACGCTGTTTTGCATGACCTGGGCGATGTGGTCGTGCTGGGGGATAGAGCGGTTATAAGATACTTCGTCCCAGATCCAGAAGCCGATGAGTAATGCGACGGCCATGCCGACGGCGAGGCCGGAGACGTTGATGAGACTGTGTGTTTTGTTGGCAGTGAGGTTGCGGAGGGCGACCTTAAAATAGTTTTTTAGCATATTGATCCGTTATTCTGTGCGGAGAGATTTTATGGGATTGGCGAGTGCGGCTTTTATGGATTGAAAGCTGATGGTGAGTAGGGTTATGATGACAACGCTCCCCGCGGCGGTGAGAAAAATGCCCGCGCCTAAATGGGCTCGATAGGCAAAGCCGTCCAGCCAGCGGTTAAGGAGCCACCAAGTGAGCGGGAAAGCAATGCAAACGGCAATTCCGATGAGTTTGAGGAAGCCTGTCGCCAGCAATGCCAGGAGGCTGTGGACGGAGGCGCCGATAACCTTGCGGATGCCGATCTCTTTTCTGCGGCGTTCGGCGGAGAAGGCGGTGAGGCCAAAGAGCCCGAGACAGGAGATGCCGATGGCGATGCCGGCGAAGTAGCGGGAGAGCAGGGAAAGTTGGCGCTCCGGGGCGTAGAGGGTTTTATAGTCTTCGCTGATAAAGGAGTATTCAAAGGGGAGCCCGGGGTTGTATTTTTTGTAGAGGGCCTGGATTTGCGTGAGGGTGCTTTTTTCCGAAGTTGCCTGGAGGCAGGCAAGGATATTGGGGTTGTTGGGCCGCAGGGCGATGAAGAAGGGACCGATGTGTTTATATAATGACTCATAGTGAAAATCCTTTACGACGCCGATGATATGACGTTTGGCGCCCCACATGGTGACTGTCTTACCGACCGGGTTTTCGAGATGCATCGCTGTGATGGCGGCCTCGTTGAAGATAACGGCGGTGGTGTCGGTGGGATAGGCTCTCGAGAAGACACGGCCTGCCTGCATCCGGAGGCCCATGGTCTCCATATAGCCGAAGCCGGCGTAGACACCGGCGAATTCGACGCGTTGGACTTTACCGGGCCAGTCGATGCCGCCTCCGCCGCTGTGGTTGCCGAGGAGATCGCCTTCGACGTCGGCGGCATGGATGACGCCGGGAATGGTGCGAAGCTGGGTGAGGAAGGCCTGTTGGGACGCGCCTATGGCGCCTTCACTGGGGAATTGGATAATATGCTCGCGATTGTACCCGAGGTCCCGGTTTTGGATGAGCGACATCTGGCGATAGATGGTGAATACGGCAACGATGAAGCCGGTGGAGATAACGAATTGGAGGACGACGAGGGATTGGCGGAGCCAGGCGGTGTCCCTGGGAGTGGAGTTGCTACCCTTGAGGACGGACATCGGGCTGAACCGCGAGATATACAGGGCTGGGTAGCTGCCGGCCAACACACCGGTGAGGAGTGTTATCCCGAGGAGGGCCGCGATGTTAGCGCCCGTAGGATGGAAGGCGAGGTGCCCACCGATGATGGCCTCGATGCCCGGGCGGAGGAGGCCGATGAGCCCTAATGCCAGCGTTGCGGCTAAGAAGGACATGAGTATGGCCTCACCCATATACTGAACAATGAGCACCGACCGATTAGCGCCGACGACTTTTTGGATACCCACCTCTTTCAGGCGACGGATGGCATTGGCCGTGCTGAGGTTCATGAAATTGATGCAGGCGATGACCAGGACGAAGACGGCGATGAGGGAGAACAGCCGGATATAGTCGATGCGGCCGCCGGCGATGCGGCCATTCTCGTATCGATTATACAGATACCGGTCTTTGACCCGCTGGGCGAAGAGCCCCGCAGCCCAGGCGCGTTCCTGCGAGCCGGCTTTGTATTTGTCCCTGATATAGTCCTGTATCTTCTTATTGAATTCGCCGGGATCGGCACCCGGTTTGAGGACGACATAGGTGGCGGGGCTGCTGCTCAGCCAATCCACGCTGTTATCGGGGTGAGCGGCATAGATGGCATGGGGGAACAGGATATCATATTGTGTGGTGGCCGTGACGGGTGGGGATGCATAGATACCGGCGATGGTAAAGGAGCCATTGTATTTCCCTTCGTCCCCCCGGGACCAGGTGATGGGCTTGCCGATGAGGTTATCGGTAGTGTGGAAGAGCCTGTTGGCGAGACCGGCGGAGAGCAGGACGCGATTACCGGGCGCGAAGGCCTGTTGGGCGTCACCCTGGATAAGGCGATAGTGAAAGAGTGACAGGAAATTGGGGGTGACATAGGCCTCGACGGCCTTGAGGCTGTTGCGGCCGGCCGTGATGATCCCATGACTATTGCCGTCCGGGTCGGGGAATTTCACGATGGCGACGTCGGCAATTTCAGGAAACTCGCTTTTCAGTGCGGGAGCCAGGGGAATGGGAGTGCTTTCTGTGGTGAATGTCCCCCCATTGTCGAGGGGGATATTCTGCATCACCTGGTACAACCGGGGATCGAGGAAGGCATCCTTGCATCTCTCCTGCCCTACCCACCAGAAGATGGTGATGGCGCTGGCAAGGCCGATGGCGAGACCGGCGAGATTGAGGAGGGTGAACTGGCGGTTCTTGACGAGATGACGCCAGGCGAGGATCCAGCTGTTACGGAACATGGATGCGGTTGATTTGGTGATTATCGGGATTACACATAACCGGTGCCGGGTTTGCAGGGGACTGGCAATCAGGTATTTGGTTGCCCTGTTTTGGGGACATACTGTTCGGTTTCGGACAGATTTTGTATCGTTTGCGGACTGGGCTGGTTTGGGCGGGATGGCACAAGATGCTGGCGATCAGATTTGTGGGTTTACGGCATGGACTTCGCTGGATCGGCTTTGTCAAAATACGCGTATGCTCAAAAACTTCTTCACCGTCGCCTGGCGCAACCTGTATCGTGGGAAAGGATTTTCCTTTATCAATATCAGCGGGCTTGCCGTCGGCATGGCGAGCGCTTTGTTGATCCTGCTTTGGGTTCAGAACGAGCTCAGCTATGATGGATTCTATCATCATAGCGACCGGCTGTACCAGGTGTGGCGCAACGGTAAAGACAATACGGGGATCAGCAGTCAGAACATCACGCCGCAGATCGTGGGGCCCACTATGAAAAAGGATTACCCGGAGGTCGAACGGGCCTCGAGGGTGTTCTGGGATGAGACTTTGCTGCTTTCAAGGGGCGAAAAGAAGATTAGTATTATTGGAACGATGGCGGACCCCGACTTCCTGGAGATGTTCGATTTTCCCTTGTTGCAGGGCGATCGGGCCACCGCGCTGAGCAGCCCCACCGGGATGGTCATCACCCAGAAAACGGCAAAGGCTTTTTTCGGGAACGAGGACCCGATGGGCAAGACGATCCGCATCGACAACAAGTATGATTATGCCGTGAGCGCTGTACTGAAGGACCTGCCGAACAATACGCAATTCGACTTTCAATTCATCCTGCCATGGGACTATGTTCGGATGACGGGCCAGAGCGACAGTCTATGGGATAAAAATTCGACGCACAATTACGTGCTCCTGAAACCTCATACCGATCTGGCCGCCTTTAATGCCAAGACCAGGGATATCTATCGGCAGCATGCCCATCTACCTTTTTTTGCCGAGTCGTTCCTGTATCCTGTAAACAGGTTGCGCCTGTATTCTGATTTCGAGAATGGCAAGCCGGCGGGCGGGCGGATCGAACGCGTTCGCATCTTCATCGTGATCGCGGTATTCATCCTGCTGATCGCCTGCATCAATTTTATGAATATGAGTACGGCGCGGAGCGAGAAGCGCGCCAAGGAGGTGGGTATCCGCAAGGTTTCCGGAGCGCTGCGGGGATCGCTGATCAGCCAGTTCCTTGGCGAGAGCGTGTTGTTGGCGGCCCTTGCGGGGGCCATCGCGCTGGCGCTTGTCGAAGTCTCTTTGCCCTTCTTCAACGGGTTGACCGGAAAGGTGCTGGCGATAGGTTTTGGGGATTGGTACTTCTGGCTGGCCTTCGCCGGTTTCATCGTCATGACCGGAGTACTCGCCGGGAGTTATCCGGCCTTGTTCCTGTCCGCTTTCCGCCCGGTTGCCGTGTTAAAGGGCAATTTTAAGAAGTCGAATGCACTGATGGGGCCAAGGAAGGTGCTGGTGGTATTGCAGTTCAGCTTTGCGATCATCCTGGTGATTTGCACCCTGGTTATCAAGAAGCAGGTAAATTATGCGCGGGACCGGGAGGTGGGCTATGACAGGAGAAATATGATATGGTGCTTTCTTTCCGGAGATATCAATAAGAACTATGATGCTATCAAGTACGAGCTCCTGAGCCAGGGTATCGCGACGGCGATCACCAAGAGCAGCGCGCCGCTGACACAGAGTTGGAGCACCGGTGCGGCTGAATGGCCGGGAAAGGATCCCAACGACCGGACGGACTTCAATTTCTTTCTCTGTGATGGAAATATCGTGCAAACGGCGGGCCTGCAATTGGTGGCGGGACGGGATATCGATCCAAAACATTACCCGACGGATTCGAACGCGGTGTTGTTGAACGAGACGGCGGTGAAAGTGATGCGGCTGGCCACCCCGATCGGCACAGTGGTCGACAAGGGTGCGTGGGGCACCGACTGGCATGTAGTTGGGGTCGTAAAGGATTTTATCATCGAGTCTCCGTTCGACAAGGTGAAGCCGATGATGATCAAGGGACCTAAGGCCAACTGGTTCAACCTGATGCATATCAAGCTCAACCCGGCTCATTCGACCGCGCAGGACCTTGCAGGAGTGGAGCAGGTGCTGAAGCAGTATAATCCCTTGTATCCATTCGAGTATCATTTTATCGATCAGCAATATGCGCAGAAGTTCGAGGATGAACAGGCTTCGGGAAAACTTACGGCCGTGTTTGCGGGGCTGACCATTTTTATTTCCTGTCTCGGGTTATTTGGGCTGGCCGCCTATATGGCGGAGAACCGACGGAAGGAGATTGGGGTGCGGAAGGTGCTGGGGGCGTCGGTCGGGAGTATTGCGGGATTGTTGTCGGGAGACTTTGTGAAGCTGGTGCTGATCGCGATGGTGGTGGCTTCGCCGGTGGCCTGGTGGGTGATGAGCCGGTGGTTGGCGGGGTATCCCTATCATATTGGATTGTCGATCTGGGTGTTTGTGGCGGCGGGCTTTGGTGCGGTGGGGATCGCGCTGGCGACGGTGAGCTTTCAAGCGATCCGGGCCGCCATGTCAAACCCGGTGAAATCATTGAGGAGCGAGTGAGCGGCCCGGATCGCCTTGGGCGAGGCTTATGATTGGCCTTCGGTCAGGCTCCGGCCGACCGGGGAGCCGCCATGTCAAACCCGGTGCGGTCTTTGCGTAGTGAATGATGGCAGCGGTTTCCCGCTGCCGCGAAATTATGCCATCTTCCGTTGTCCGATATTTCCGCTATGATGCCGGGGCGCGGCGGCTGCGGGTGCATTTTGTTTCAGGGGATATCTATGACTATATCGAAGTGCCCCTGCAGGTGTATGAATCCATGAAAAAGTCGGGGTCGAAGGGTACGTTCCTGAATACGAGGATCAAGGGCAAGTACGCGTTTGAGAAGGTGGGACCGGAGAATTGACGATACTTCCCGATCTACTGCCTGTTCTTCCCGATCTACTGTCTATTCTTCCCGCGGGTGTGGCAGGACGCAACGTAAGGCGAACTTTTTGCGTTGGAATTGTTTTAAAGAAAAAAAACAATCATCCATGGTACGATTTGCCCTGTTGGTCCGGCTGGAAGCCCGGGCTGGAAAAGAGAAAGAACTGGCCGACTTTTTAAAGAGTGCATTGCCGCTGGTGCGGGAGGAGACCGGAACGGTCCATTGGTTTGGATGGCAGATCGGGGCGTCCACCTTTGGCATTTTCGATACGTTCGAGACAGATAAGGACAGGCAGGCCCATCTGGCGGGTAAGGTTGCCGCCGCATTGATGGCGAAGGCCCCTGAACTGTTGGCTGGTCAGCCGACGATCGAACAAGTGGATCTGCTGGCGGTGGATGTAAAGTAGGGCGTGCTCAGGCCGGGACGGGCTTTTCGAGGACGGCGAGTTCGAGGGGTTGTTTTTGGATGCCGAACTTTTCGCCGGCGTGGAAGGGTTGGATCTCTCCGGTGCGGCGATAGCCGTGGCGTTCGTACCAGGCGACGAGCTCGGGGCGGGCGGTGATGACGGTGATCTCAATGCGGGTGCAGTGATGGCGGCGGGCGAAGTCGTCGGCCGCGGCGAGAAGCTGTTTGCCGATGCCGGCGCCTTGCCGGGCTGGGAGGACGCTGAGGAGGCCGAGATAGAGTTTGCCGGCTTCCTGCTGGAGATAGACGCAGCCGAGGAGGGCGCCGGCGTGGCCGGTGTATTTGAGGAGGGTGGCGCCGGGACTATTGAGGAGCTCTTCGATGCCGGCGGCGTTGGTGCGGGAGCCGGCGATGAGGTGGCCTTCGCTGGTCCAGCCCTGTTGGCCTTCTTCCCCGCGATAGGCGCTGTTGACGAGGGTGACGAGGGCAGGGATGTCGGCGGCGGTGGCGGGGACGATGGTGGCGTTGACGGCGGCGCCCGGTGCGGCGGGGGTGGTGGACATAGTCGGCGTTTTGGCAAAGATAGTCGTATCATTGTAATCGAGTACTGGCAGAACGGGGGAAGCCGGGGCGGAAATGGCCGCGGGTCTTTTCGAGAACATTATTATTACCAAAAAGCAAAAAGCGGGCGATGAAACCATCGCCCGCTTTTTTATAAGTGGTTCGGCAGCTGCTTAGAGAATGGGTTTACCACCAAAGGTGATCGATTTGAGCTGGGCGTCGCCGACCTTGACGGCGGCAGCGGACAGCGGCGCGTAGTTGAGGTCATTGCTGAACTTCTGGCCGTCGTGGATCATCCAGGAGAGGAGCTTCACGAGGTTGGTCGCACGATCTTTGGAGCGGCCGCCGTAGTTCTGGTCCTTGTATACTACCACCCAGGAGAAGCCGGAGATGGGATACCCTTCGGGGGCGTCGGTGTTGGTGAGGGAGACCTTGGTGTCGGCGGGGATGGCAACGTTAGCGGCAGCGGTAACGCTGGCGATGCTGGGGTTGATCCATTTGCCGGACTTGTTCTGCATCTTTGCATAGGGCATGCCATTCTGGATAGCATAAGCCAGCTCGATATAGCCGATGGAACCGGGGGTCTGCTTGACCAAACCGGCAACGCCTTCGTTGCCCTTGCCACCGAGACCGACGGGCCAGTTGACGGCCGAGCCGGCGCCGACCTTTGATTTCCAATCAGCGCTTACCTTGGCGAGGTAGGTGGTGAAGATGTTGGTCGTTCCGCTACCATCCGAACGATGGGCGATGAGGATCGGCGTGGAAGGGAGCTTTACGCCCTTGTTGATGGCGGCGATCTTTGCATCATCCCATTTGGTGATGTTTCCCAGGAAGATGTCGGCCAGTACGGCGGGAGAAAACTGGAGCTGCTGTTTCACTTCGGGGAGGTTGTAGCTGAGCACCACGGCGCCCGCGGTAACGGGAATGTGGACAGCAGGAGCGGAAAGGGCGGAGTCCTGTTTGCCGTTCATCGGAGCATCGGAGGCGCCGAAGTCAACGGTCTTGGCTGTGAGCTGGGAGATGCCGGCGCCCGAACCGATGGACTGATAGTTAACCTGTACGCCGGTGGTGGAGTTGTACACGGCGAACATCTTGGTGAAAAGCGGATTGTCGAAGGAGCTGCCGGCACCCAGCAGTTGTTTGTCGTCCTGGGCTTTAGCGGCGTTGAAGCTGGCGGTAGCCAGGAGCAGGCTGGCAACGATTGATAGTTTGGGGATGTTCATTTTTTTTGGCGTTTTTGTCTTGTTATTGATCTCCAGGGAAAGCCCTGGTAAAAAGTCAGGCTTTCCCTGGAGATCGGCTTATGATGGACCTTCGGTCAGAACGCCCGTGGCGTTCTTTTGGGGGACAAAAGAAAGATGAATCGGCAAAATTTGGGCGAAAAGCACTTTATCTAAATATTATCATTTGAGTACCGTCACATTCTTAAAGGCTATTTTGTCTTAATCAAGTATATGGATCATAATACCCAATTATTCCGTGAGTATAAGGGCCTTTTGTTCTCGATCGCCTATAATATGCTGGGGAATATCGACGCTGCCGAGGACATCGTGCAGGACGTCTTTTTGAAATGGATAGAGGCGGGGGCGGAATCCGTACGCAACCGTAAGGCTTTCCTCGTACGCATGGCGACGAACGCCAGCATCAACCAGCTGAGCAGCGCCCGGGCGAGGCGGGAGAAATATGTCGGTATCTGGCTGCCGGAGCCGCTTGAGGACGGGGGCGCATCGCCATCGGTGGCGCGGATCGAGAGCTACCATGCCCTTTCGATCGGGCTGCTGGTATTGTTGGAGAAATTGAGCCCGCAGGAACGCGCCATCTTCCTGTTGAAGGAGATCTTCTCCTATGACTATGACGAGCTGGCGGAAATATTCGACAAGACTACGGCGCATTGCCGGCAGATATTCAAACGGGCAAAGGAGCACCTGGGTAAGGACACCCGCCGGTTCCAGGTAGACATGAAGGTACACGAACGCATCCTCCACAAATTCCTGCAGGCCGTTTCGGCCGGGAGCATGGAGGGGTTGATCCAACTATTAAAGGAGGATATCCATTTGTTCGCCGATGGCGGCGGAGCGGTGTTCGCGTTGCAGCAGCAGCGGATCACGGCCTTCCCTAAGCCCATCGAAGGCCGCGACAATATCGTCCGTATCCTCCTGCATCTCGTCCCTAAATTCCAGGAGTCTATCCCGGATTTCCGCCAGGTCACGACGCTGGTGAACGGGATGCCGGCCCTGCTGATCTATTCGGGGAACGAACCCAGGAGCCTGGTGGCGCTGGAGATGGATGACCGGCAGATCCGCAATATTTATGTACAGACAAATCCAGATAAATTAAAACACCTAAAGACAGGATTATGAACACCCAGACTTTCCTTTCCATCGACCTCGTCCTGCACATCACCGGTTTTACCATGCTGGCGGGCACTGTTCTTGCGGATTATGTCATCAGGCGGCGGATGCGCCCTTACCTGATCACGGACAAGCTGCGGGCCGTTGGGATGATGGACAGCATGGCGGCGTTATCGCGACTGATCGGCATCGGCAGCGCGTTGCTGGTGCTTTCGGGGGTCGCGATGCTCAGCATTTTCAAGGGCGCCGTCGGTGCGGCGATATGGTTCCAGATCAAACTGGTACTCGTTGTGCTGGTGGCGCTTATCGGGGCCGTCCTCCTGAATCGCAGCAACCGGCGGCTGAAGAGCCTGCTGCAAGCCAATGACGATCGCAACAATCCCGCGATCCTTGCGGTGACACAACGGATGAACCTGTTCCATGGGTTGCAGCTGCTTTTGTTCCTGACCATTTTTATCCTCAGCGTTTTTAAATTCTGATCTATGGATGAGATACTTGTGCTTGGCGCCGCCGGCGGTATCGGCCGGCAGGTGGTGGAGGCGGCATTGGCGGAAGGCTGGCGGGTGATCGCGGTGTTGCGGCACCCGGAGAAATTGCCCCTGACGCTCCCGCAGCTGACGGTCGTAAAGGGGGATATCCTGCAGCCGGCTACCTACGAATCGTGTCTATCACCCGAGACGGTGGCTATGTCGGCGATTGGGATCACCGCGGGATTTTTCCGCGATGAGGAGACCACGCTGTATTCGGAGGGAGCGTGGCACCTGTTGGGGGCAATGCAGCGGCGTGGGGCGCGGCGGGCCTTTTTTATCTCGGCTTCGGCGATCGAGATCAGCCCGGTGTTACCGGCGTTGGTGCGATGGGTTGCGAGGAATGTGGTGCAGAAACTGCTGAAACATATGTATGCGGACTTGCGGGTGATGGAAAGCCGGGTAAAAGAGAGTGGCGTCGATTGGACCATCGTGAGGCCGCCGAGGTTGACAAATAAGCCGATGACGGGGCGGTACCGGTTTGCGGTGAATAGTTTTTTGCGCAATTGTTTGAGTATATCGAGGGCGGATGTGGCGCATTTGGTCGTGCATCATGCCAGGGATCGGGGAACTTATCAAGGAGTTGTGGAAGTGGCGTATTGAATAGTTGGCAGAGCACCTTTTGCAACAAACTGGGAGTGAGTGGACTAAGGTTGCGCCAGTTTGACATCGTATTTCTCCTAGTAGGAATCGCTGGCATATGCGGGTTTTGATGGTTATATTTGCGTTGTCTATTGCAGTTCTCCGTAATGAAAAACCCTAATCGTACCGTACCCACGGAGAACTAGTAATCTTGCCAATATTCTATGGTTGACCCGCTGAACACGAGGCTAAGGCCGAGTGGTCGGATGTTTCCCTGATCCATTCCTGGGGCCGGCATTGTTTTACCCAAAAACTAAAACGATGTTTAAGTGGCCAATGTCTGTATGTTTTTACCCTATTGCCCTGGTCGTAGCGACCCCTACGGCGGCAAACCCTGAACGGAACTCCCGATCGGAGTCGAAAGACTCGTCGAGAGGTGGCGATTCGCCGGAGTCATCAAAGACCGTGCATTACAGCACCGGTTTTTCCCATTCTCAAAAAATGGCCTTTACCCCTCCGGATAAGAAGGGGCTGAAATTCGTCAATAGCTATATCCGGCACAATGATGATTGCCTGACGGATGTCCGTGAACGGAGCGAGGAACCTTTTTCGGTGATCGATTCCGTCCTGCTGCGTTATCATCTTCCGCTGGAGCTGAAATATCTTGCGGTGATCGAGTCGGAGCTGAAGACAACGGCCGTTTCACGGGTGGGCGCCAAGGGCACCTGGCAGTTGATGCGGGGTACGGCGCATGAGTTGGGCCTGAAGGTAAACCGTCAGACCGACGAGCGGAAGGACCTTGTGAAGAGTACCCGGGCCGCGGCTGCGTATCTGCGCGATCTCCATCATGAATTCAAGGATTGGCTGCTGGTGCTGGCTGCTTATAACGGCGGACCTGTACCGGTGATCCGGGCAATGCATAAGGCGCATAGCCGCAACTTCTGGATATTGCAGAAATATCTCCCTGCGGAGTCGCGGATGCATGTGAAGAAATTCATCGCCACGGCGATGTATTTTGAAAAACAGGATGAAGACAAACCGGCGCCGACGGCGCCGGAGACGGAGACGGACGACGAAAAGTTCAGCCGGCTGATGAGGGAGTCTGCGAGCTCGCTCGAGGTGTCACGTCATCAATTAGGTGAAAAATAGAGCGATAGGATCTCCCGGTGGCTTCGGACAGGGCCAGCTCGCAGGGGCGGGATGTCGAGTAGCAATCGGGAATGTTCCGGGCTTTTACTTCGCGGCTTTCATCCTTTGTGGCGGTGGCGATCAGGCCGGGATAGTAGAAGCCGCGGTCGCCGGCCATGCCGCAACAGCCCGCTGAGGCGGGTATCTCCACTTGTGTGGCGCAATGCGCGCCGAGTTGTTTTAATTTTTCCAGCGAACCCATTTTGTAGACGGAACAGACGGGATGGAGGATGATCTTGTCCTTTTTGGCGGTCAATTGAAGCCGGGGGATGAGTTCCTGCAAGGCGAATTCGGGGCCGTCGAGGATCGTCATTTTATCCATGTGCTTGCGGTTGTCGTCGGTAAGCGAGGATGCCGGGCTGCGAAGGGACTGGGTGCAACTGCTGATATCCAGGACCACGGGGAGCTTGCCTTGTTGGGTTTCCGTCCAGAGGGATTCGACGAGCTGGTTTGCGGCCAGCGCTTGTGCGTTGGGGAATCCTTTGGAGCCGAAGGCCTGGCCGCAGCATTGGGTGCGGATGCTTTTTGGCGTGTCCAGGGTGATGCCGGCTTTTTGGGCGACGCTGTGAAGTGCGTCGCCTGCAGCGCCCCCGCCGGTTGAGTCAGCCCCCATCAACCTATTCATGCAGCAGGGGAAATATATCGCGTCGGGTGGATTGGGTTTGGCTACGGGGATGTCAGCGGGTGCGATGGGTTGGGATGGCCAGAGCGGGAAGGCGGGGAGTGCCCTGCGCATGAACTTTGTGATTTTGGTCATGGACTTTGCGCCGAATAGCTTGTTTATGGCGTTGCCCATGCGAAGACCGGTACGCACAATGGATTCGACTGTGCCGAAATGACGGGCGATGATCATGGAGAGGCGGCGGGCGGTGGATGAGTGGTTCTCTTTTCTGAGCCTTTTTACGAGGTCTCCGGTGTTGATGGTCACGGGGCATTCCAGCGAGCATAACCCGTCTACGGCGCAGGTATCGAGGCCATCGTGTTGATAATCCTTTAGGATACTCTTATAGGCGGCAGTGTCGCCGGCGGCCTTGAGCCGGGCGAGGGACCGGCGGAGGACGATCCGCTGGCGGGGGGTAAGGGTGAATTCCCGGCTGGGGCAGCGGTGTTCGCAATAGCCGCATTCCACACATTTATCCACTTCCGATTCGACGACGGGGAGGGATTTCAAATTCTTCAGATGACATTCCTTATCCGCGTTGAGGATGACGCCGGGGTTGAGGATATCCTGCGGATCCACGAGCTTTTTGAGCTCCTGCATGATCGCGTACGCTTCCTCGCCCCATTCGTCGCGAACATAGGGGGCGATCTGGCGGCCCGTGCCGTGTTCGGCTTTTAAGGAGCCTCTATATTTTTGAATGATGAGATCGGCGAGATCGTCGTTGAATTGCCGGAAGAGGCGGATGTCTTCGGCGGTTGCGATGGACTGAGAGACCAGGAAGTGCAGGTTGCCTTCGCGGGCGTGGCCGAAGACGAGGGCGTTGGTGTAGCCGTGGCGGGCGAAGAGATGTTGAAGATCGACGATGGCATCGCCCAATTTTTCCACCGGGACGGCGACGTCTTCCAACATTACCGAGGTGCCTTTTGCCCTTACGGCGGCCACGGAAGGATACATGCCTTTGCGAAGTTTCCAGTAGATGGCCTGTTGATGGGCATCTTTTGTGAATTCGGCGGGATGAATGAGAGGGAGAGCGGTGAGGCTTGCTTTTGCGTTGTCGAAGACCTGGTCGAGGGCGTGTGCATCCTCGGCCTGGTACTCACAGAGGATACACGATACGTCTTCGGTCAGGGTTTGGAGAAAGGGAGGTGCGCCCGGCAACTGTTCGATGGAGCGAAGAGCGGCCCGATCCATAAACTCCAATGCTTCGGCGCCGCTGGCTGTGAGGGCGGGGATGGCGTCGCAGGCGGCCCGGGGAGTGGCGAAGAAGAGGAGGCCGGTGATCTTATACGGTTTGTCGGGGATCGTATTCAGCGTCGCCGAGGCGATAAAGGCCAGGGTGCCTTCCGCGCCGATGAGGAGATGGGCGAGGATATCGAGTGGATGTTCGTAATCGAGGAAGGCGTTGAGACTGTATCCGACGGTGTTCTTGAGCTTGTATTTTCGCCGGATCTCGGCAGTGAGGCCTGCGTTGGCGATCAGGCGTTGACGTAATTCCCGGATGCCCGTTGCCAGGGATGTGGACTCTTTTTCGAACAGCGTGTAGTGTTCCGGGTTGGCGGTGTCGTAGCCCTTGCCATCGGGCAGGATGAAGCGAATGCTTTGAAGGGTATGGTAGGAATTGTGTTTGACGCCGCAGCACATCCCGCTGGAATTGTTGGAGAGGATGCCGCCCATCATGGCGGAGTTGATGGACGCGGGGTCGGGGCCGATCTTGCGGCGATGGGGTTGAAGCAGCCGGTTGACGGCCTGGCCTGTGAGTCCGGGTTCTACGCGGATCGAGCGGCCATCGTCGTGAATCGAGGCTTGTTTCCAGTGACGGCTGAGATCGGCCATGAGGCCGTCGGTGACGGACTGGCCGGAGAGGCTGGTGCCCGCCGTGCGGAAGGTAATGGAGGTGTTGTGCTTGTTGGCCAACTGGAAGAGGGCGCGTACTTCATTCTCGTTCTCGGGGAATACGACTGCTTTGGGGATGAGGGTATAGAAGCCTGCGTCGACGGACCAGGCATGGCAATCGATCGGCCGGGTTTTCAGGCGGGGAGCCGGGAGGAGGGTGGTGAGATCGGAGATCAACGACATATTGGGAGCAAAGATAAAAAGAACGGGCCAGCCTTGCGGCCGGCCCGTGTGATTGTTTAGAAGGTCGGATCGGGCGGGGTGTTGCTGTTTCCGTTGCGTTCGACGAACGGATAGGGCAGCCAGGTGCGTTTGCGTTCGGCGACGGGCCGGCCGAAGCGACGTTCGTCGGCGAGGCGAAGGCCGCTCATGTAGAGCTCGATCGCCCGATGTTTATAGATTTGATTGAGGAGATCGTTCTGATCGGCGTAGGTGACGGGGGTGCTGAGACCTGCGCCGACACCGAAGGGATCTTTTGCGGGCGTTTTGAGTACGACGCTGTCCAGCCAGTTGGCGCCATTGACCAGGTCGCCCTGGCGGGCGTAGGATTCGGCCATGGTGAGCATCATCTCGCCTGGCAGATAAACGGGGATGGGAGCCGTTGTCGTGTTGAAGAAACCGTTGAGGCGGTAGCGCGGGTTGGCGCCGATGGCGATATAGAACGGTTCGCGCTTGTCGCCCGCATCGGGTTGAAGACCGACGGGGAGACCCATGGTCGAGTCGACGGGCTGGAAGATATTGTTGGTCGAGGTCGCGAGGGTGAAGATCGGATTGGTCACGACGCTGTTGTAGCCGAAGACGGATTTTGCCGATCGGTTCACGGCTTGCGCCGCGGTGAGAGCGTCCGCGGAGTTACCAACGAACAGGGAATACCTCGCCTTGAGGGCATAGAGGGTGTTGGTGAGGTCGACCGTGTTGGGGGTATTGGCAAGGAAGGTAGGGCTGACGGGGTTTGCAGCGATCGCCGCCAGGGCGTCGTTGATGACCTTCAGCGCGTCCTGGTAACCCTGGGCGGAAGTTTCGAAACTGACGCTGGAATCGCTGGTAGGGCTTCCGACGCCGGCGGGTACGTGGTCGAAGAAGGTGGCCATGTCGGCGATCGCCATTGCCTTCCAGATGGAAGTGTAGGCGATGAGTCCGCTGGCATAGTTCTTATCTGCCACGACCTTGGATACCTGGCCGAGGACGCGGTTGGCGTCGTAGATGATCTTATTGGAGACGCTCCAGATGCCGGTCACCATGCCGTTTGTATTGAGAACGGCGGCGCCGCCGTTGCCCAGCTGGGCCTCGTCGGTGTTACCCGCGTTGACGCAATAGAGCTGGTTGGTGAGCAGGCCGTCGGCAGTGATCGTGTTGTATACCAGGCCGCCCCGGCCGGCGGTATACCAGTTTTGGAGACCAACGGCGACGTCTGTGAGGGCGTTGGGAGTGCTGAGGGCCTGGGACGAAGAGGGGCCCGAGGGGTCGGTATAGTTCTTTTTACAGGATGTGGCGAAGACCAGCAGCCCGATGCCGATATATTTTAACATTCGCTTGTTCATGTTTTCGGTGTTTGATGGTTTTTAAAATTTGGCGCGGATGGTGGCGGTGAAGGTGCGGGGGATTGGCACGGCGCCAAAATCGATGCCTCTCAGCAGGGTGCTTTGACCGGCGGAGTTGATCTCGGGGTCGTAGCCCTTGTAGTGATCCCAGGAGATGAGGTTGCGGCCGCCGAGTGCGAAGCTGAGGTTTTTGATGCCTTTGATTACGGCGCCGAAGTCATAGCTGAGGGAGACTTCCCGGAGTTTGACATAATCGCCGTTGTCGATCCTCCATTGCTGGATGTTATAGAGACCGGCGATATAGCCGCGGGGAAGCTGACCAAGATCTTCCTGTTGGGCGACCGTTCCATTGTCCACGCCCTGGCGGGTCCGGAAGTCGGCGTTGAAGACGTTGACCCCGTGGACGGCATCGAGTTGAGCGTGGAGGCCCAGTCGTTTGTACGTCAAGTCCGTGGTGACGGTGGCGGTGTATTTCGGATTGGGATTGCCGATGACTTTCTGGAGGACGGTTCCGGTCGGCAGGCCGGTGGCCTGGTTGCGTTGCGGCGTATAGCTCAGCGGGCTGTTCTGCGTACCGGCTTCCGTGACGGGGATGCCGGCTGCGTTTTTAAGGACCGAGCCGTTCGGGTTGGTGGCGAAGAAGCTGCCGTAGAAGATGCCGATCGGTTGACCACCAATGATAGTGACGGGAGCGCCGGACGTCGTGCTGAACAGCAGCAGCGACTGGCCGATATTCAGTGCCTTGTTCTCATTGTGGTTATAGATCCCCGTGATATCCCAGGTGAAATCCTTTGTCTTTACCGGTTCGAGGTTGAGGACGATCTCATAGCCGTTATTCTGCAGCGAGCCGATGTTGTCGGTCAGGCTGGTGTAGCCGTTTGTCGGAGCGATCAGGCGATTGATGAGCAGGTGATCCACCGTCTTGTGATAGTAGTTGAAGCTCAGGCCAATCTTGTTGTGCAGGAAGGAGAGATCGGTACCGACTTCCAGTTCTTTTTGCCGTTCGGGCTGAACGTTGGGGTTGGTGTAGGTAGATTGACCCTGGAAGGAGGAGCTACCTACGAAGGGAGCGGCGATATAGGTGTTATAGCGAGCGTATGGGGGGATGCCTGTAAGGTTGCCCGATTCCCCATAGGCGGCGCGGAGCTTGAAGAGGTCCCACCATTTATCGACGCCCAGTTTGCCCCAGTAGTCGGCGCCGGAAAGGACATAGCTGCCGCTGAGTTTGGTGTAGGTTTGATTCCGGTGGCCCGGTCCAAAGACGGAAGATCCGTCGTTGCGGAGGGCGCCGGTGACAAAGAGTTGGTTCTTGTATTTGAAGTTCTGCTGGATGAATTCTCCGTAGATGGAGAGTTCGGTGCGTGCGTCGGAACCGGGGATGGCCGTGCTGGCTCCGCTGACGACCTGTACATAGGGCGGAAGGCCGCGGCCCTGCTGCAGGGAGAAGTGCGACTTCTGGTATTGCTCCGAATAGCCGACCTGGGTGACGGAGGAGAGATCGTCGGTGATGCGCCAGTTGTAAGTGGCGTTCACGTCGTGGTTGATTAGGAAGCTGGTGTTGGTGCCGGTGCTGGCATAGCCGTTCTGGGTCGGGTCGAGGCTGGCGCCGCCGCCGAAGAAGGCGCTGCTGACGTTGTAGGCATAGGGCGGGATAAAGGTGGTCCCGTCCTGGTTGTAGTTATCGATGCCCATGTGGTAGTCCACTGTGAGGTTTTTGATGGGGGTCAGTTTGATGCCGGCGCCGCTGATGATGCGGTTGGTTTGTTGTTGTTGCCGGAAATCCTCCAGAACGGATACCGGGTTGACGCGACCGCGTTCGCCGACGGCCAGGAGGTTACCGTTCGCATCGCGCTTCCAGATGTCGTAGTAGTTGCCGATGATGGTGACGGAGTTGGTGGGCGAGAAGAAGCTGTTGCCGTCGGGCTTTTCGTTCGTCTTGTCATAGATGTAGTTCATCGTGACATTGAAGCTGGCCCAGTCTGTCAGTACCTGGTCGAGGTTGAGGCGGAAGCTGTAGCGGCCGAAGTTGGTGTTCTTTACGATGCCGCCGTTGTATAAATAGGACGCCGAGGTGTAGTATTTTGTCTTATCCTTTCCGCCGCTGACGGAGATGGTGTTGTCCGTGCCGTAGGCGGTGTTGAAGATGTAATCCTGGTAGTTGTAGCGCTTGACCGGAGTGGTGTTGGTGATAGAAGGGGTAAGGATCGTCTGCGTCTGGACAGCGGGATCGCCGCCGAACTTCACGTTTGCTTCGTTGACCGCTAGTTTTTTGCGCAGGGTGTTTGCGTTGAAAGAAGTGGTGAAGTTGACCTGGGGGGCGCCGGAGCTGCCGCGTTTTGTGAATATCTGGACGACGCCGGCGTTGGCGCGGGAGCCGTAGATGGCGGCTGCGGCGGCACCGTTGAGCACTTCGATGCGTTCGATGTCGTCGGGGTTGATGTCAACCAGCCGGTTTTGGCCGACGGAGCCGACGAAGTTACCGCCGGCATAGGTTGCGTCGGTGTTTGTCACGCGGGTGGTGGAGTTGTCGACGATGACCCCGTCGATGATATAGAGCGGGTCGGTGGAGCCATTGATGGTGCTGATGCCCCGGAGCTTGACCGAGATCCCGCCGGCGGGGTCGCCGGAGTTTTGGGAGATCTGGGCGCCGGCGGTTTTGCCTTGCAGGGCAGCGAGGACGTTGCCGGTGGAGGCTTTGGAGAGCTCATCGGCCTTTACGCTGCTGATGTAGCTACCGAGTTGGCGGCGGGTCGTACCGGCGCTGGTGCCGGTGACGATGACCTCGTCGAGGCTGCGGGCTACGGATTCGAGCTGGACATCGAAGGTGTAGGTGTCGGCGGTGCCGATGACGACCGGTTTTTCGAGGGTCTTATACCCTACCCCGGAGAATACGAGAGTGTGATTGCCGGGGGTGATGTTTCGGTTGATCGTGTATACGCCATCGTTGTTGGTGGAGGCGCCGGTGGTGGTGCCTTTGATCTGTACGGTGATGGCTTGCGCCGGTTTGCCTGTGGCGTCGGTAACGGTACCGGTGACCTTTGTCTGGGCGCCGGCGGAGAGCGAACCGAGGCAAAGGAGCAGCAGGCAGCTTAGAAAGAGCTGAATTTTCGTCATAAGTCGATGTTTTGGATGCGTGAATGATTACATAACCTTTATCCCTTTTTTAACATAGGGCTGGAGGATCTCGGCGTCGGGTGGGAGTTCGGTGATCAACATGTCGATCTCATCCACCGCGCAGACTTTTAGCTGTTCGGAGGTATTTATCTTTTCAGATATGGATAAGGCTATCACTTTTTTGGAATGGTCGATCATGGTGCGTTTGATCTCCACGACCCCAAAGTCGTTATCGGTGAGCCCTTTGGCGATATCGATGGCGTTGACGCCGAGGAAGCAGATGTCGGCCTGGATGGACTGGATCTTCTTTACGGCTTCGCCGCCGATGGAGAGCTTCGAATTCTTTGAAATACGATCGCCTACGATGACGACTTCGAGGTTTGGGTGGTTGGAATATTCGAGTGCCGCAGGCAGGCTTGGGGTGATGAAGGTCGCCTGGAGTTCCTTTGGTAAGAGTTTCGCCAGTTCGATAATGGTTGTGCCGCCGGTGGTGAATACGAACATTCCGTCCTGGACGAGTTGGATGGCTTTCAGGGCGATGGCCTTTTTTTCTTCCACGGAGTAGACGTCTTTGGACGTGATGCCGACGTGGAAGGAGTTGGATATGGCGCCGCCATAGACTTTGGTGACTTTCCCGTCCTGGGCGAGTTCGTGCAGGTCTCTTCTGATGGTGTCTTCGGATACCTGCATTTGTTCGCTAAGGTGGGAGGAGAGCACCTTGTTATGGAGGTTTACCTGGTGGAGGATGTAGGCTTGACGCTCTTCTTTTAGCATGCGTTAGTTTAGGTGATTTTAGCTTTATCAAACTTAAGCATAAAAACGCACAAACAAATCTAAACACGCAAAAATTCTGCGTTTTTTTGCGTTTTTAGGGAAATGATATCTTCCCCATGGTGATGGCGGGCATGCCTGGGCGACCGAAGTCGACTGGTTCGCCGGCGACGGTTTCGTTTGCGAGGATGGCGAAGAGGACGGCTTCTTTGGCGTCGCCGGGGATGCCGAGTTCTTCGGTGTGAAAAAGAGGGACTGAGTTGAGTCCTTCTTTTATCCAGTCAGTGAGGAGGGGGTTGTGGGCGCCGCCGCCGCTCATATATATCTTTCCGTTGGGATTGGGCCAGACGGAGCGGATAGCGTCTGTGATGGTTTCGGCGCTGAAACGGGTGAGGGTGGCGACGAGGTCGACGGGGGAAAGGCCGGTCGTGTCGCTGGCTTTTTGCGCGCGTTCGACATAGTCGAGACTGAAGAGTTCGGGACCGGTGGTCTTTGGGAAGGGTGCGCTGAAGAACTCGTCCGACTTCAGGGCTCTTAATAACGGCGGGCTGACGGTGCCTTGTTTTGCGAATTCCGCGTCCTTGTCGTATTCCTTTTGAAAATAGTGGCGGGCGGCCGCATCGATGAGCGTATTGCCGGGTCCCGTATCGGTCACGTAGACGTCGTGTGGGTTGTTGGTACCCGGCAGGAAGGTGAAGTTGGCGATGCCGCCCATGTTGAGCATGAGGCGCGGCTTGTCTTTTTTGGAGAAGATGAGATAGTCGCCGTAGAGCGCCAGGGGTGCGCCTTCGCCGCCGGCGGCGATGTGCTTTTGGCGGAAGTCGCTGAGGGTGATGATGCCGGTGGTGACGGCGAGATGGTCGCCGTCACCGATCTGGAGGGTAGCGTTGGGAGCGTCTTCGATGTTATGGAGCGAACGTGGGGCGTGGAAGATGGTCTGGCCGTGGGACGCGATGAGATGGATATCGGCGGGGGTGAGGTTCCAGGTGTTTAACGCGTCGAGAATGTAATGGGCGTGGATTTTAGCGAGCCATGGGTTGAGCAGGCAGAGACGCTGAATGTCGCCGATACGTTGGGCGAAGACTTTGCGGATCCCGGCTTTTACATCATCGGGATATGGGATGGTTGTGAAATTTATCAGCTTGACCCGGGTTGCGGCGCCGCTGCCGGTGATGTCACAGCAGGCGATGTCGAGGCCGTCGAGGGACGTGCCTGACATCAGACCGATGATGCGACGGGTGGGTTGGGTGGAGATGGCGGCTAGCTTGGCGATCGCGGTTCGGCTCATAGATTTCTTTTTGGTGCATTTATGGATACTGGCTTTATAGGCGGCTTCCCCGGCCGGCTTCGATGGCGGCGCGAACGCTTTGCGTTTTGTTTATCAATTGCTGGGCAGCCTGAGGATCGATATCGAGCTCTTTCATGACGATGCCGGCGCCGCGGGCGATGAGTTTGCTGTTGCTGAGTTTCATATCCACCATCTTATTGCCTTTTACACGGCCCAACTGGACCATGACCGAGGTGGAGAGCATGTTGAGCACCAGCTTTTGGGCGGTGCCGGCCTTCATGCGGGTGCTGCCGGTGAGGAATTCCGGGCCGACGACGACTTCGACGGGGTATTCGACGGCTGCGGCGAGGGGGGTGCCTTCGTTGCAGGTGATGCAGCCTGTGAGCAGGCCTTTGTTTCGGGCGGCCTTTACGCCGCCGATGACATAAGGGGTGGTGCCCGATGCGGCGACGCCGATGATGGTGTCTTCTTTTCCGAGGACATATTCTTCGAGATCGAGGATGGCCTGGTTTGCGTCGTCTTCGGCGAATTCCACGGCTTTGCGGATGGCGCCGTCGCCGCCGGCGATGAGTCCGATGACCCAATCTTCGGGGACGCCGAAGGTGGGCGGGCATTCCGAGGCATCGAGGACTCCCAGCCGGCCGCTGGTGCCTGCGCCAATATAAAAGAGGCGGCCGCCTTTCTTCATTCTTTTGACGATGGCGGTCACGAGGGGTTCGAGTTGGGGAAGGCAGCGGGAGACCGCCTTTGGTACGGCCAGGTCTTCATTGTTGATGGATTGGAGGAGTTGGAGGACAGTCATTTTCTCCAGGTTGTCGTAGTGAGAGGTCATTTCTGTTGTCAGCATATTCCGAATCGGTTTATATTTATTATTGTTGGGATAAGGACTGTGTTTGCGGTTGGATTTGCGCCTGGGTTTGCGGTTGCGGGCTTTGCGGATGCGGTTGTCCGGCGGCCTGTATTTGCGGTTGTCCTGGCGTAGATGCGAGCCAGAGTCCGAGGAACGTGAGGCCTCCGTTGAGCAACAGCAGTTCAAGGCCGATGCCGAAGGAGCCGAAGAGTTGTTTTTGGCAGGTATCCAGTGCGAGGCAGATCAGGGGGGATGCCACTGCGATGACGGGCACCCAGCGATCGTTTGGCCGGCGGCGCGTCAGTAGCCCAAAGGAAAAAAGGCCGAGAAGCGGTCCATAGGTATAGCCGGCAACACGTAATATGACGGTGATCATGCTGTCGCTGCCGATCCACCGGTAGACCATTACGAACAACAGGAAGATGGCGGCGAAGGCCAGATGGACCACCTGTCTTGTCCGTTGGCTTTCTGCGGCGGTGCGATCCTTGCGGCGTTGCATGTCGAGGATATCGATGCAAAATGAGGAAGTGAGCGAAGTGATCGCGCCATCGGCGCTTGGGAACAGGGCGGAGATGAGGGCGATGACGAAGATGACCGAGAGCAGGGGCGGCATGCGGTGCATCGCGATATAGGGAAAGAGTTTGTCACCGGTAGCGGTGATCCCGGTCTGTTCCGCATAGAGGGAGAGCAATCCGCCGAGGAAGAGGAACAGGAGGGTTACGCCGAGCATGATAGTGGCCATGCTGAGGACATTGCGTTGGGAATCTTTCAGCCTGGGTACGGAGATGCTTTTTTGCATCATTTCCTGGTCCATGCCGGTCATCGTTATGCTGATGCCGGCTCCCGCCAGGATCTGTTTGAGAAAAAAGGATTTGCTGTCGACGTCGGTGACGAAGATGGCGGTCATGCCGCGGTGGGCCAGGGCTGTCCAGGCACCGGCCGGCTGCCAGTGCAGGGCTTTGAGAATATAGGCCACGCAGAAGACGAGACCTGCCAGCATACAGGTGGTTTGCAGGGTGTCGGTCCAGACGATGGTCTTCACGCCTCCTTTGAAGGTGTAGAGAAGGATCATGGCGAGGATGACCCCGGTGGTGAGCCAGAAGGGGATGTGGAGGTCCTGGAGGATAGCGTCCTGCAAAATGGCGATGACCAGGTAGAGGCGGGCCGTTCCGCCCAGGGTCCTGGAGAGAATAAAGAAGGAGGCGCCCGTCTTATAGGAAGTGTTTCCGAGGCGGGTGAGGAGCCAGGTGTAAATGGACGTGAGTTGGAGCCGGTAGTAGAGGGGCAGCAATACGTAGGCGATGACGATGTAGCCCAGGAACTGCCCGAGGATTATCTGGAAATAATTGAAGGCAGAAGCGCCGACGCCTCCGGGGACGCTGACGAAGGTGACGCCGCTGAGGGAGGTGCCGAGGGTCCCAAAGGCTACCAGCATCCAGTTGCTGTTGCGGTCGCCGATGAAGAACGAGTCATTGCCGGCGTTCCTGCCGGTGTACCAGGAAACGGCCAGCAGGAGCAGAAAATAGAGCAGCACGATGCCGAAAAGCAGGAGCGGTGATATTCCCATGAGTCAGTCAGTTGTCGCCGGCATCGCCAGCAGTCTTACAAAAAACGCATAAACACGCATAAATATAGATAAATCATGCATAACTTAGGCATTAAATAACGCAAAAACCTGCAAAACATTTATTAATGGACTGTTCTAAGTCGCTTTTGGGTGTCGATTTGTTGCTTGCTTCGCCACCGGCCTGGTGTTCGTCGAGGATTGCTTTGGTCACCAACCAGGCGGCTGTTACTTCGGGGTTTAGGCCTTCGAGACTAGCATTGCTGGAGGCAGGATTCCGGTTGGTGAAATTGTTTTCGCCGGAGCATGGCCTTTCGGCGATGGGCCCTGACGGGCATTTGATGAGGGATACGGTGGATGGTTTGACGGGGTTGCCTGTGATTTCGCTTTACGGAGACCGTTTGGCGCCAAGTTGGGATGATCTGTCGGATGTGGATCTTGTCCTTTTTGATATCCCGGATATAGGGAGCCGGTTTTATACCTATTTATGGACGATGACGCATGTGCTGGAGGCTTGCGCGGGGTTTGGCCGGCCATTGGTTATTGCGGACCGGCCGAATCCTTTGTCCGGGCGGTTGGAACTGGCCGAAGGGCCGATGTTGGATGAGGGTTCTTGTGCGAGCTTCATTGGTCGCTGGGCCCTGCCGGTGAGGCATAGTTGTACGTTGGGGGAACTTGCGGGGTTTTTCAATACTTCGCGGGGCATTGGCTGTGACCTGGAGGTGGTGGCTTGTTCGGGCTGGGACCGGAGAGCGTTCTTTCCTGCGGAGCGCTCGTTTGTGCCGTTGTCGCCGGCGATCCCTTCGTTTGAGTCGGCTTTGTTGTATCCGGGGCTTTGTCTTTTCGAGGCGACGAATTTGAGTGAGGGGCGGGGAACGGCGACGCCGTTCAGGGTGGTGGGGGCGCCGTGGATGCGGGCTAAGGAGGTGGTGGAAGAATTTAATCGCCGGGCTTGCGGCGTTGTTGCGAGTGGCGCTTCTGCGGGGCGGGCTTGCGGCGTTGTTGCCCGGGCGGTGGAGTTTGAGCCGGGGGGGGGGAAATATGGGGGGCGGTGGTGTCCAGGGGTTATGCTGCATGTGCTTTCTATGGTTGAGTTTCGGCCGGTGGAGACGGGTTGTTTGTTGTTGGCGGTGATCCGGGATCTGCATCCGGGTCTGTTTGAATGGGCGCCCTACCCTACGCATGTCAATCCGCGGGGTGTGGGGCATCTCGATCTGTTGTTAGGGGTGCGTGGGGCGGAGGCTCTTTTTGAATCCGGGGCGATGGATGAGTTGGCGGCCATAAGGAAGTATACGGATACGGGGGATTGGGCAGAGCGGGTAAGGTCCTTTCTTTTGTATCCTTAGCAGATCGCAATTGACTTTGTTGGGATCAGGAGTGCTTAGTATTAAGTCCTGATTGCTGACTCTTAGTTGACGGGTTTGAGATGCGCTGCCCATCCGCCGCCGGGTGCGAGGTGGATGTTGAGCTTGTCGCCGCGTTTTATGCGGACGATCTCTTTTTTATAATCGGTGGCGTCGCGGTCGGCGTTGACGCCGTCCTTGAAGACCTCGGCTTCGTAGGCGCCTTCGGGCAGGAAGCCGAAGTCGAGGGTGACCTCGCGCGGCGTCCAGTCGGTCATGGCGGCGACGAACCAATCCTTCCCTTTCCGGTGAGCCAGGGCGAGCCACTCCCCTACCCTTCCGTCCAGCGGCACGGTCGCGTCGAAGGTGGTGGGAATGCTTGCGATGAAGTCGGTACACTCCTGTTCCCTTTTATAGATGGTAGGATTGTCGGAGAGCATCTGCAACGGGGCGTCGAAGACGATGTATTCGGCGAGCTGCTGACAGCGGGTGCCCTTTGCCATGGGATTATTATTGATCGGCCGGTAAGTAGCTTTTGTTGCGTTGCGCATGGCGCCGGGTGTATAGTCCATAGGTCCGGCCAACATGCGGATGAAGGGAATGCTGACGACATAGCGGGGCTGGTCTTCGTCGGCCCATTTAAAGTTCTCCAATCCCTTTACACCCTCATAGCCGATGACATTGGGCCAGGTTCGGGGCAGACCGGTGGGTTTGGAGGTGCCGTGATAGTCGACGAGGAGTTTGTATTTGGCGGCCTTTTCGGCGATGGCATAGGTGGAGGCGATGGCGACCTGGTCGTCGCGATCGATAAAGTCGATCTTAAAACCTTTGACACCCATTGCCGAGTATTTGGGAAAAACGGTATCCATCTGGCGGTTGATGGCATACCAGGTGGCCCAGAGGATGACGCCGATGCCTTTTTGCTTTCCATAGTCGATGATCTCCTGCAGGTCGATGACGGGTTTTATTTGCAACAGATCGAGATCATTGGACCAGCCTTCATCCATGATGATGTACTGGAGGTGGTTGGCGGCGGCGAAATCGATGTAATATTTATACGTCGCGGTATTGATGCCGGCCTTGAAATCGACGTGGGTGATGTTCCAGTCGTTCCACCAGTCCCAGGCCACCTGTCCCGGCTTGATCCAGGAGGGGTCCGCCAGCTTCGAGGGGGCGGCTAACTTTTGAATGATATTCTGGCTCAATAGTTCTTTGTCCTGGCGGCTTATGGCGATGACGCGCCAGGGGAAGTTGCGGGTACCGGTGGTCTTTGCGATGTAGTCGGCGCGGTTACCGGGGATATAGTTGATGCTGTAGAGTTGGGCGTCGAGGGGATATGGGGCATAAACGCCACTTAAACCTTTTTGGGTCTCATTGAGGTGAAGGTACATGCCGGGATAGTCGTCGAGATCGGCTTCGGTGATGACTACTTTTTTACCCTGGCCGATGTCGACGAGCAGCGGCAGGAAGGCAAGGGAATCCTTGGGGAACCGGCTGAGGGTGATCTCGTGATAGAGGGCTTCGAAGGAGGAGTTGAAATTCTTGCCGCGGCGGTAGTCAAATTGGATGGGGATAAAGGCTTTGTCGTCGGCGGCGAAATTGAAGTTGGCGTCTTCGTTGGTTACGATCAGCCCGCCTTTGCGTTTGGTGACAAATCGATAGGCGATGGCGTCATTATACACGCGGAAGACCAGGGCATAGTCGCCTATGCAGGTAAGGGTGAGCTGGGTGCATTGATCTTTTATTGTGGCTTCTTTATAATTGACCGGGTTGAAGGAGTTGTCAATGGGGAGGGTCTGAACGCCGGTGACCTTTGGATCTCGTCCTAAGGTTTCGCCGCCGGCGAGATGCAGGGCGATGGTGGATGGGAGGAGGATGGGTTGGCCGTCCTGCTCGGCGGACCATTGGACGTCGACGCCGACTTTTACGTGGAGGGTGACGGTTCCGTCGGGGGAGTGGCAGTCGAATGTGCCGGGGATGGGATTCGAATGGGCGAGAATGGACGAAAGGCAGGCGATCAGCAGGAGGGTCGTGCGCATGGTGGCGAGTATTTGCATATATGGGTCAAATATAAATTCTTTTGATCACAAGGGTCGCATTGCTAAATCCTTCCGGGCCGGGGATCGTGCCGGGTGGGTAACCGGTGAACGATTGAATATGGGGCAGGCCGATGAAACGGGTGATCGTGGAGAGCTTCAATTTGATTTTGGGATCTACCTGCAGGACGAGATCGAATCCCCCGGTGGGAATGCCGAAGTATTCGAGCCAGCGGTAGGGCTCTTGTGCCTGCCTATTGTTGCTTACGGGTTCGCGGCCTGCTACGAGGATGGTCTTTATGCCGGCGTCGAAGCGGATCTGGACCGAATTGGCGCCGGGCGCCTGGAAGTGGAGGGAAAGAAGGCGTTGGTTACCGATGGTGCTGTCTTTGAGGATCGTGACGACCGGAGGAGGAGGAGTTTCGAGCGGGGCGTCGTTGGTCAATATCTGCGGCAGGCCATAGATGCCCCCGGGGACAAGCGTTTCCGGCGCCACTTTTTTCCCTTGCGGAAAGAATTGGTTGTTCCAGTGATCGGCTGTGGGTATCAATGAGACCCAGCGAGCCTTACTGCTGTCCGCGTCAATGATGTAATTGAGATTGGATTTGACGGGTTGTTCGGGCGTGTGACGGTTGGTGGCCAACCCGAGGGAGAGCGAAAGGAGGAAGAGGGTGAATGCGCCGGCCGGTAGCCCCCAGCGGGTCTCGCGGAGGACGATGGAGAGTAACGGCAGGATGCAGGTGAGCGGCAGGGCGGTGAGGGCAGGGACGACGGCTGCCTGCGGTTGCAGATCGAAGACGACAAAGAAAAGGAAGCACATCGGCGCCAGGAAGAGAATGGCGGGGATCCCGAGGACGAGGGCCGTGAGGGGCGATGTCGAGAGGCGGCGGGTGGTGGAGGTGGAGGGTGAGAATCGGGTGTCGGATGTTGCGGCCGGGCTGGAGGTGGCGGATGGGTTTGAGGCCGAGCCTGTGCGGCGAAAGAAGGAGAAGATACCGCCGGTGAGCAGGATCAGCAGAGGAAAGCAGAGAAAGAAAATGGCGGTCGGGATGAGGAGATAGAGTCCGTCGAGCGTTGCGACGAGAATGATCGATGCCCCGGCCAAAAGGGACGGCATGCTGAACCTGCCGAGGAGCCAGCGCCAGATGAGCGTGAAGACAGTGACCCCAAGGGCCGCGAGGGCGAAATAAAAATAATAGGGATGATAGGTATTGGCATAATATCCCAGGTAAAGAGGCGTGGTGGAACGGATGGCGCCGAGGGCCCAGCTGCTGAGAAAATAGAGGATCAGCAGGGTCAGGGGGAGGGCGAGAAATCCAACGAGCAGACCCCGGAAACGAATCTGTTTTGCGGAGAATCCCATGACGAGGCCGATGATGAGAAGGAGGTTGGTGAGAAGGAGGAAGTAGATGTTCGCGGCGGCGGGATAGTGGACGAACCAGCCGCCGATGATAGTAAAATAGGTTTCATCGGGCGCCTTTGTATCGCGGAGGTCGAGGTTGCCGAAATAGCGGGCGCCGGCGAGCATATCGTCCCCTTCTTCCTGCAGCGAGTTGGGATCAAAGTTACCGGGCTGGTCCGTCATGCTATGATAGTGTACGAATCCGTCGATGACGCCGGTGTTGAGGCCGGCGATACCGGCGGCCTTGAAGGGAGTATAGTCTGTGCTGTTGGGCAGCAATTTGTATATCTCATAATTCAGTGAGGAGGCATTGTGGTGCGTTTGGCTTCGGGCGTAGCCGTCGATGACCCACCCGTTATGGTCGTTGGTCTCGGCGATGAGGGGGCGGCCGGCGCCGCCGCGGGCATCGAAATTCAGCATCATGCCCACCTCTTTCAGCAGCGGGTTATCGTGGACGAAGGCTTCGGCGCCGAGGAGGCCTTCTTCTTCGCCATCGGTGAACAGGAAGAGAACATCATTCTTCAACGGCGCACCGGCCTTGAGAGCGCGGATGGTTTCCAGCATGGCGGCGCAGCCGGAGCCGTCGTCACCGGCGCCAAGGGCGTTGGGTTGGGAGTCATAGTGTGCGGCGATGAGCAAGGTCTTACTGCCGGCCGTTCCTCTCAGCCGCGCGACGATATTATAAACACTGGAGGCCACTACGCCACTTCTTACGCGGGTTGCCGTTGTCGCATACTCGATGGAGGTGTCGAGTCCCAGCTGTGCACAGGTATTGGCGATGTAGCTGCGGACGGCGGCATTTGCCGGGCTGCCAATGGGGTGCGGCGCCTTTGCGATCTCGCGCATATGGGTCATGGCGCGGGGTTCTGAGAAGGCGGTGTCGGCGGGGTTGCGATCGGCTCGCGCGGGGGTCGTGTCGAAATGGATAGCGAGCCATGCGATGAGGATGGCCGCGAGCAGGCAAATGATGGCTGGGCGTTTGTACATAGGTAAAGCAGGGGTTCAGTTCCCTAATTTACCACCTTTTCCGGTAGCAGCTCCAGCGGATGGTCAGACAGCCAGTCGCCGGTTGGACATGGAAAGGACGATATTGGCGTTGCCGTTGTGGTCATTATGGCAATCGATGGAGGCCCCGAATTGCGCCGCGGCATGCTGCAATTTGCGAAATTCGGATGCGAGGGAACGGTAGAGATAGGTTCCGGCGTCCTTTACACCAACAAAAGTGCGCTCATCATCCACCAGGGATTGGACATAAATGCATTCATTCTGTTTTGTGTTGATGACGGCGCTCACGAGGTTCCAGAGAACATAGGCGAGCAGGTTTTCTTCGGCAATGAAGCAGATGCCTTCGGGGATCCCGTTGACGACTACGTTATCACGGCGCATTGCCAGGGGCTGCAGGCCAATGAGTAACTGGTCGACGAGGTTATGGAGGGACACCTTTGTCCGGCTACGGTTGGGTTCGAAGCTAAAAAGGGAGGGTCTTGCGGTGGGAAGGGATGTGGACAGGATGGTTTTCATAAAATATAATAATGGTGATTGTGTCTGCAAAAGAACAGCGGATACCCGTCCATCCGATCAAATGAGGGTGGATTCTTTCGCGAATTAAAGGCAGGCGAAGTCCGGGATAGAGACTTCCATTTAAAAAGTACATGAGAAACGTCAAAAGCGACAAGCCGCGGACAGGTTTTTGCCGGACCTTTGGGGCATGAAAGCAGTCGTTTTAAAAGAATATGACACTCCTCTTGTGTTGGAGGAGGTGGAAAAGCCGGTCGCGGGTCCGGGACAGGTATTGGTTTCGGTAAAAGCCAGCGCGATCAATCCATTGGATGTAAAGATCAAGGCCGGGAAGGCGGGGCATGCGGAGCCGAGGTTGCCGGCGATCCTGGGGATCGACATGGCGGGTGTTGTGGAGTCTGTCGGTGAAGGGGTGGGTGGATTTTCGGTTGGCGATGAAGTATACGGGATGACGGGCGGGATCGCGGGGATTCCCGGCTCGCTCGCGCAGTACCAGGTGGCGGATGCGCGCTTGCTGGCGTTGAAGCCGCGGGCGTTGTCGTTTCGCGAGGCGGCGGCGATGCCACTGGCGTTCATTACGGCGTGGGAGGGGCTTGTCGATCGTGCGCGGGTGGGGCCGGGGAAGACGGTGTTGGTGCATGGCGGCGCGGGCGGCGTCGGGCATCTTGCCGTGCAGCTGGCGGTGGCTAAGGGTGCGAGCGTCTATGCGACGGTGAGGCCGGAGCGGGCGGCCCTGATCGAAGGCTATGGTGCGGTGGCGATCGACTATACGGCGCTGTCGCCGGCTGAATATATGCAACGATATACGCATGGGAAGGGATTTGATATCGTTTTCGATACATTGGGCGGGGAAAACCTGAATGCATCCTTTTTACAGGTGAAGAGATATACCGGGCAGGTGGTGACGATCCTGGGCTGGGGAACGCATTCGCTGGCGCCCTTGTCCTTCCGTGGGGCGACCTACTCGGGGGTATTCACGCTGTATCCCCTTATATCGGGTGAAGGCCGGGAGCACCATGGGGAGATCCTGCGGGAGGCCGCAGCGCTGGTGGCGGCGGGCAGGTTACGGCCGTTGGTGGATCCCACCGGGTACCGGTTGGCCACGGTGGAGGCCGCGTATGCGGCGCAAGAGGCGGGGAAGGCGAAGGGGAAGATCGTGGTGGATGTGGCGTGAGTTGCGGGCGGAGGACATGGGAACAGTTAGGGCAGGGCTAACAATAATTCTCTCCCGGCGCAGTTATATTCCAGGTCAAACAGTAAAATCCATGCAAGCACCCACCGTTTTTCGTTCACTATTGCTTATTGGGGCGATGTTCCTTCTTTTTCAGGGGATTGCATCTGCCAGTCCGGCGGTCGCTGATCGGGCCACGAAGATGGATACCGTACCTGCCGACTGCGGGAAGAAGGATGAGGTCGAAAAGATCATCAATGAGGCGATTTCCCTGGGAGCACCGATCTACAATGAGGGACTGCATATGGCCTGCTACCGGATATACGAATGGGCAGGCTATAAGATACTCTACCTCTATGGGAAAGATTGTCCAGGGATGGAAAAGACTTTGAGGACGGCCATCGAGCGATCACATGGGGACCTTTCCGATACCGAAAAGGCCTGGCTGATGAGGATGGCCTTCGATAAGATCCTGGGAGTGCCGACGCAGACTTCGGCCCCCGCAAAGGAGGACAATAGCCGAAAGGGGTAGGAACCGCCTATTTTCAATAGTTTTACGGCAAAGACATTACCATGAAAATAGCAACGTATAATGTCAATGGGATCGGGGCGCGGCTGCCGGTGCTTTTGCGCTGGCTTGGGGAGACCCGGCCGGATGTGGTCTGTTTACAGGAGTTGAAGGCGCCGCAGGAGAAATTCCCCGAGGCGGAGATCAGTGCGGCGGGATATCATGCGATCTGGCATGGGCAGAAGAGTTGGAACGGGGTGGCGATCCTGGCGAGGAGTGGGAAGCCGGTGGAGGTGCGGCGGGGGTTGCCGGGAGATGATGAGGATACGCATAGCCGGTATATCGAGGCTACGATCGACGGGATCGTTATTGGTTGCCTGTATTTGCCGAACGGGAATCCGGCGCCGGGGCCAAAATTTGATTATAAGCTTCAGTGGTTCGAGCGGCTGACCTTGCATGCGGCGGCCTTGCTGGAGTCGGGGAAGCCGGTGGTGCTGACGGGCGACTATAATGTGATGCCGACGGAAAAGGATGTGTATAAGCCGGAGAAGTGGGTGGATGATGCGTTGTTCCGGCCGGAGGTGCGGGCGGCTTTTCATACGCTGGTGGCGCAGGGGTGGACGGATGCGGTGCGGCATTTGCATCCTACCGAGACCATTTATACTTTTTGGGATTATTTCCGGAATGCGTATGGCCGGAATGCGGGATTGAGGATCGATCACTTCCTGCTGTCACCGACGGTGGCGAAGCGGTTGACTGCGGCGGGGGTGAATAAAGACGTGCGCGGGTGGGAGAAGTCGAGCGATCATGCGCCGGTGTGGATCGAGCTTGCCTGATCGGTTCTGGTTGCCTGGCGGATCGGTGGCCGGAGCGGTGTTTCAGGCCTTACGCTTGAGCGTTATCACCGTGACTTCCGGCCAGATGCCGAGGCGGCCGGAGAAGGCGAGGAAGCCAAAGCCGCGGTTGACGTAGAGATGGCGGCCGTTGTCCTGGGCGGGGCCGGCCCAGTCGAGGTAGCGGTATTGGACGGGGCTCCAGCGCAGCTTGTCGGATTCGACGCCGAACTGGGCGCCGTGGGTGTGACCGGAGAGGGTGAGGTGGATGTGGGTGGGGTGATAGCGGACCTTTTCTTCCCAGTGGGTGGGGTCGTGCGAGAGGAGGATCTTGAAACCGTTGGGGTCGGCATTTTCCAGGGCTTTGTCGAGATCGCCGAGTTGTTTAAAGCCGCGGCCCCAGTTCTGCACGCCGAGGAGGGTGATGTTCTGGCCGTTTTTTTCGATGGATATGTTTTCGTTCAGCAGTAAGCGATAGCCAAGAGTTTTGTGGTGGTCTTTCAATTTTTCAAGGTTCTCCGCCTTTTCCTGTTCGCTGTTCCATTCGATATAATCGCCGTAGTCGTGGTTGCCGAGGATAGAGTATTGGCCATAGGGTGCTTTTATGGAGCCGAACCGGCCGAGCCAGGGTTCGATCTCCCAGGCGGCGTTGTTGACGAGGTCGCCGGTAAAGACGAAGAGATCGCTGTTCTGGGCTTTGGCGAGGTCGATGCCTTTTTGGACGCCGTGGGTGCTGTCGAAGCTGCCGGAGTGAATGTCCGAGAGCTGGGTGATGGTGAAGCCGTCGAAGGCGGGCGGTAGATCGTCGAAGTAGAGTGTCTCGCGATGTACCCGGTAATCATATTTTCCTTCCAGCATGGCATAGAGGAAGCTTCCGAAGGGTATGGCGGCGAATATCGTGGCGGCCTGGCCGATGAAGCGGCGGCGGGACGGGATCGCGGGACCAGTGTGTTTGGGGTTGATCTTATTCACGATGCCTGCAATGCCGCGACCCGTATCACCGAGGAGGAGGATGACGGAGAAGAATATTTTTGTGATCAGGAGGGTGAGGAAGAGACTTAGCACCCATTCGTAATAGGGGATCATGCCTTTTGCGGTACGCAGGCGGCCGATGTTGATCAGGAGAAGGGCGGCGAGGCCAAGGGTGATGATGAGATAGCCCCATCTGGCCATGCGTTGGCGTTGGGTGCGCCACTGTTTTGTCAGGGTTTTGATGCCGTTGAAGACATATGCGTCCAGGATAAAGTTGATAGAGAGGACGATGAAGATGATGTTGATCGGGGCGCGGTGCATATCAAACAAATTTAGTACTTTCATCCCGCTCTAAAACCTTTTAATATGGGACTTTTTGATAAGATCAGGAATGAGTTTATCGACATCATCGAGTGGGTCGATACGACCAGCGACACCATTGTCTGGAAATTCCCGCGGTATCAGAACGAGATCAAGATGAACAGCCAACTCACGGTGCGGGAGTCGCAGTGGGCGGTGTTCCTTAATGAGGGGGCGATCGCCGATGTGTTCCAGCCGGGGATGTATACGTTATCTACGCAGAATATGCCGATAATGACGACGCTGAAGGGGTGGAAGTACGGCTTTAACAGTCCTTTCAAGGCGGACGTGTTCTTTGTGAGCAGCCGGCAATTTATCAACCAGAAATGGGGGACGAGAAATCCGATAATGCTGCGGGACGCCGAGTTTGGGCCGATCCGGCTGCGCGCTTTCGGCAGCTTTGCTTTCCGGGTAAAAGACCCGGCCGTGTTTCTGAAGGAAGTGGCGGCGACGAACCCCGAGTTCTCGGTGGAGGCTATCAACGAGCAGTTACGGAACCTGGCGGTATCAAGGGGGATGGATGCCATTGCCGAGGTGAAGATCCCGGTGCTGGACCTGGCGGCCAATTACGACGAGGTGAGTGCGAGGATAACCGAGAAGATAAAACCCGAATTCACGGAGCTGGGGCTGGAGCTGACAAAGTTCCTGATCGAGAATATCTCTTTGCCGCCCGAGGTGGAAGCAGCGCTGGACAAACGCAGCAGTATGGGCATCGTCGGTAACCTGGGCGCCTATGCGCAGTTCCAGGCGGCCAACGCCATGGAAGAAGCGGCCAAGAATCCGAACGGGGGCGGACTGGCAAGCGCGGGTGTCGGCGCGGGCCTGGGGGTGGCCGTAGGCGGCCAGATGGCGAATGTTTTTGCCAATAACACCGTGCAAGGGAATGACGCGCCCCCACCCTTACCTGGCGCCACTCCGTTCTATGCGGCGATCGACGGCAAGCAGGCGGGACCGTATACGATGGAGCAATTGGGTCAGCTTGTTGCCGCCGGGACGATCAATGCGCAAAGCCAGGTATGGAAGAAAGGAATGGCTGCCTGGGCAGCCGCCAACACGGTGCCGGAACTGGCTTCGATCTTCAGCAATATGCCACCTCCTTTACCCAACCCTTAATTCTTTTGAATGGAACAAACCGTCGCGACGGTGAACACGTTGCAGTGCAGCAGCTGCGGCGCCACGCTGCAATTTGCCCCGGGAACGCATCATCTGACCTGTCAGTATTGCGGGGCTTCGAACGAGATCGCCGATACGGATTCGAGCCCGGTGGTACCGGTGGCGTATACCGAATTCGTTGCGTCGATGAATAGCGGTTCGGCGGCACAGACGGCGAGAGTCGTTGCCTGCAAGAACTGCGGGGCTTCCACAACCCTGCCTCCCGAAGTAAACAGCGATACCTGTGTGTTCTGTGCGAGCCCGCTGGTGCTGAGCGAGGCGCAGAACAAGGCGATAGTGCGGCCGCATTATATCCTTCCCTTTATCGTTCCCCAGAACAAGGCGCTGGAGGATTTCCGGGCCTGGCTGAAGCGGCTTTGGTGGGCGCCTTCGGACCTGACCAAAATGGTGAGCGGCGATGGGCGTCAATTCAAGGGCATCTATATTCCCCACTGGAGTTATGATGCAGAGACGGTCTCCGATTATGTGGGGGCGCGTGGCGACTATTATTATATAACGGAGACCTATACCGAGACGGATGATGACGGCAATACCGTGGAACAGACCCGAGAAGTACGCCAGACGGCCTGGACGCCGGTAAGCGGGAGAGTGGGTTATGAATTCAGCGATGTCCTTATCTCCGCGAGTCATTCCCTACCGCAGGATGTAGCCAACCGGCTGGAGCCCTGGAAGCTGGAAGCGCTGGTGCATTACAACGAGCAGTATGTGAGCGGGTTCCGGAGCGAGTTGTTCCAGGTGGACCCGGAGAAGGGACTGGAAGAGGCCAAGCGGCGGATGCAGCCGGTGATAAGGCGTGTTGTGTCCGAGGACATTGGTGGCGACGAGCAGATGATCGAAAGCATTAATACCGATTATGGTAATGTTGGGTTGAAATATGTTATGCTGCCTGCCTGGATCAGTACGTATAAATACAATAACAAGGTCTACCATTTTACCGTAAATGCCTGTACCGGTGAGGTTGTTGGCGAGCGGCCGTATAGTGGGGCGAAGATTGCGCTGGCGGTAGTCGCGGCGATCGTGCTGATCATCTTTATCATTATGATGGTTCAGAAATAGGTTTTTTTGTGGGTTACCTTGAAATTTGGGTGGCGAGCGTTTCAAAAGCGGACAGTTGTTTGATCGATACCGGACAGTCGCGGCTCGGCGGATTTTCTTAATTGGTTGATTTTCAGCTGGCGCAAGAAGTTGGCATTAGGCTGGAAATGTCTTTGGCATACCGGGGACGCCTGGTAAAAGTCAAAAATTCACAACCAATCAAAAAAATAATTTTATGAAACAGTCTATCATTAAAGCCGCTTTTGCACTGGCTTGCGCACTCACTCTTTCTTCTGCTTCTTTTGCTGCCTCTGCTTCCTCTACGACGGGGGATGGCAACAAGGAGATCAAGGCGAGCCTTGCACACGATTTCTCTGGCGCCGAATTGGTAAGCACCGAGGTCCGGGACAGCTATACCAAGGTTGTCTTCAAGCTGAACGAACAGGTAATGACCGCCTTTTACTCCAATAACGGGGAATTGATGGCCGTGACCCGGAACATCGTCAGCTCGCAATTGCCCATGAGCCTGCTCATGAACCTCAAGAATCACTATAGCGAATACTGGATCACGGACCTGTTTGAAATGAGCCAGGACGAGCAAAGCAGCTACTATGTCACGGTGGAGAATTCCGATAGCCGGACGACCCTGCGCAGCAATGGGGACAGCTGGGAGTTGTACTCCAATGTTAAGAAATAGTAAAAAAAAACCGGAAGGTTCGTGATCTAAAAGCCGGTTTTGATGTTAATTGAAGGTTAACACCAAAACCAACACTAATGAGAAACACGAACCTTCCATCCAGGCTCCTTTTCCTCTGCTCTTTTCTTCTTTTTATTACGGTCCGGCTAAGCGCCCAGGTAACGACCTCCACGGTGGGTGGAACGGTGACCGACCAGCAAGGCAAGCCGCTTGCCGGGGCCACCGTTGAGATCAGCTTTTCCGACGCCGGGATCAAACGGCATCTCGTAACGGGTAGCGGTGGTGATTTCCTGATGCCGAACCTTAGGGTCGGCGGTCCCTACACAATCACCGTGAGCTATACGGGATTCAACCCCAAAACGGAGAGCAATATCTTCCTCGAGCTGGGCCAAACGAACACGGTCGACTTCAAACTGGAACTTTCGTCGGCCAATCTCAGCGCGGTGACTGTGACCGGCCGGAGCCGGGTCTTCAACGAGAACCGGACGGGGGCATCGGTGAACATCACGAGCCAGCAGATACAGCGGCTGCCGACGATCTCGAGAAGCGCGGATGATTATACCCGGCTTACGCCTTCGGCCTCTCCTACTTATAACGGGGTATCGTTTGCGGGGAGGAATGGCCAATACAACAATTACTCGCTCGATGGCGCGGTCTTTAACAACCCCTTTGGACTGGATGCGCCGACACCCGGCGGCCAGGCGAATGCGCAGCCGATATCGCTGGATGCGATCGACCAGATCCAGGTGAATATTGCTCCTTATGATGTGACACAGGCTGGCTTTACCGGGGCGGGGATCAATACCGTTACCAAGAGCGGAACGAACAAGACCTTTGGGACGATCTACGGGTTCTTCCGGAACCAGGCGCTGACGGGTCATAAAGTGGAGGGGAATTCCTTCAATGTGCCTTCGCTGCACGATTTCCAGGGTGGGGCGTCGTTGGGTGGGGCGCTCAGGAAAAATAAACTTTTCTATTTTGTCAATTTCGAGACGCAGCAACGCAGTGATGCCAACAGCGCGTATGTTGCTGATGATGGTACGAACGAAGGGAAGATCACGACATCCCGGGTGCTGAAAACCGACCTCGAAGCGGTGAGCGCCTTGTTGAAGAACAACTATGGCTATGTGACGGGACCTTACCAGGATTATACCCAGAATACGACCAGCTATAAATGGATCGCCAAGCTGGATTGGGTGATCAATGATTGGAACACCCTTACTTTTACCTATAACGGGCTCAGCGCCTACCAGGACAAGCCGGCGCATCCGAGTGCGATCAACCGTCGGGGACCGGACGCCATCACGCTGCAATATCAGAATTCCGGGTACCGGATGAACAACCATCTCGAGAACTTCGGATTGGAACTGAAGACGAACTTCAACAGCACGGTGTCGAATAATCTTCGGGTGATCAATACCATTTTCCACGATTTCCGCAATCCCAACTCGACGCCTTTCCCGGTGATCAATATTACCAAGAACAATGTGCCTTATATCATCGCCGGGGAAGAGCCGTTCAGCATTCATAACATTTTAAATCAAAATGCGCTCCAGCTGACGGACAACGTGACAGTGGCGTTGTCGGGGCATACTTTGACCTTTGGCGGTTCGTTCGAGTCGTTCCGCTTCGAGAACAGCTTCAACCTGACGGGATATGGATTCGATGTGTTCGGCCAGATCGATCTTGCTTCTTTTATGGCGGGCGGCTATCCGGCGGCGGGGGACGTGACGTATGCACAGAATGCCGCGAAGGCGGACAAATGGACCTGGTCGTATTTCACGGTTGGCCAGGCGGCGTTGTATGCGCAGGATGCCTGGAAGATCTCGCCGACCTTTAAGCTGACCTATGGGTTGCGGGTGGACAAGCCGGTGTATTTCTATGGCAGCAAGAGCTATTTCGAGAGCCCGATCATGAACCCGAATGGTACGTTCAGCGGAAGCTATTCCTATGGTATGCCGACAGTGGCGAATACGGATAACCTGACGATATTCGACCCGCTATCGGGTGCGCCGGTGAAAAATGGGGAGGCCATCGATAATTCCAAGTTCCCGAAGGCGACGCCGCTCTTTTCACCACGGGTGGGCTTCAACTGGAATGTCGATGGGGAAAATCGGATCCAGGTGCGGGGCGGATCGGGGTTGTTCACGGGGCGGTTTCCCTTTGTGTGGCTGGGTAACCAGATCGAAAATCCTTTCACCGGGTATTTCAACGTGACGGCGCGCAACTTCCATTTCCCCCAGATCTGGCGGACCAGCGCGGGTGTCGACTATAAGCTGGGTGGGACCACGGTGCTGACCCTGGACCTCGGCTATACGAAGGATGTGCATGCGATGATGGTGCAGGATTATGGGCTTGGGAAGCCGACCGGAACGCTGAACTCGGGTACGGGGGATCACCGGGCCGTTTACCTGGCGACAGATAAGGGAAATACAAGTACCTATGTATTCGGGAATAACGGGAAGGGATATTCTTACAACGCCACCGTACAGGTGACGGAGAACCTGCCGATGGGGCTTTACCTGACGGGTTCCTATAACTACCAGGTGGCGAAAGATGCGAACAGTATCTCGGCAGAGATCAGCGGGGATGCTTTTGACCGCAACCCGATCGTCAGCAATCCCAATATCCCGGTAGTGGCGCATTCGCTGTATGGGAATACACACCGCTTTGTGGTGGCAGGGATCAAGCGTTGGGATTATAAATGGGGGGCGACATCGGTGTCGTTGTTTGGCAACTGGACGAGCGGGAACCGGTTCTCGTATACGTACGCCGGCGACCTGACCAATAGCAGCGGCGCGGGGATCAACGCTTTGTTGTATGTCCCGACGGCGGCCGAGATCGGCAGTATGATCTTTACGCCGTATACGGATGTGAAGGGGGTGGTGCAGAGTCCGGCGGTGCAGCGGCAGGCGTTGGAAGCGTTTATCCAGCAGGACAACTATCTGAGCAAGCATCGGGGGCAGTATACCGAGCGGAATGGCGGGCAGACGCCGTGGTGGAGCCAGGTGGATATGCGGGTGTTGCAGGATTTCAAGCTGGATGAGAAAGGGGGGCAGCGGATCCAGTTGAGCATGGATGTGGTGAACCTGGGGAATTTGATCAGTAGTAATTGGGGGGTGAGGAAGTATGCGAGTACGTCGGGGTATTTTCAGCCGATCTCTTATGTGGGGACGAATGGGTCGGGCCAGGCGATGTATCAGTTTGATCCGGCGCAGACGAAGACGTTTACTTCGAGTCCGGATCTGCCGAGTAGGTGGCAGATACAGTTTGGGGTTAGGTATATCTTTTGATTTGATTTTTATGGCATTTGTGGCGCCGGGTCGGGGACCCGGCGCTTTTTTTGGGGTTTCAAATTGAAACCTCAAAGATTGACAAATTTGGAAACATGCGTAATCTTGATACTCAAGCCTGCGCGAGAAGATGCTCGCTGCTCCAGACGGAGAGAAGCTGCATGACGGGGCGGAGGGTCTCGCCTTTGGGGGAGAGGGCGTATTCGACGCGGGGTGGGACTTCGGGGTAGGCAGTTCGAGTGATGAGGCCATCCTGTTCGAGCTCTTTAAGCTGGCGGGAGAGGACTTTGAGGGCCATGCCGGGGATGATGCGGTGAATCTCGCCGAAACGGAGGGGGCCGTCGAGGAGGATGTAGAGGATGATCGGTTTCCATTTGCCGCCGATGACGTCGATGGTGGCGGTGATGGGGCAATTGGTGGGGGTGTGATATCTTTTTTCCATGGGCTGGAAACTTTTTTTGCCGCGGTGGGTTTGGGAAGGCCGCGCTGGACGAAATTACGACATTTTTGTCATTACTGGACTTTCTGGTAACTACTTGACTTTTGTATAGTAATGACTGAACTTTGGGTCATGGAAACGAAGAATGGGCGCTGTTCTATGCGGGCGGCGTGAAAGTGAGCAATGCGCTGCGAGGCGTGAAGGAAGTATTTAAACAACACCAGATATGAAGATCATTCTCATCGGTGCATCGGGCACCATCGGCAAAAAGATAGCGGAGACTATCGGTAAGGATCATGAATTGGTTCGGGTAGGCAGTAAAAGCGGCGACTTCCGGGTAGATATCGGTTCGGGGGCGTCGATAGAAAAATTGTTTAAGGAGGTGGGACCGTTTGACACCCTGATCAGCGCGGCGGGAGATGGCCATTTTGGTCCATTAAAAGCGATGAAAGAAGCGGATTTCCGGAAGGGATTGGATAGTAAATTGATGGGGCAGGTGAACCTGGTGCTGATCGGGCAACATTATATCCGGCCGCAAGGCAGTTTTACGCTGACGGCTGGGGTGTTGGGGGATGACCCGATACGGCTGGGGGCGAATCTCAGCGCGGTGAACAGCGCCCTGGAGGCGTTTGGCCGGGCAGCGGCGATCGAGCTGGAGAACGGGGTGCGCATCAACGTGGTGAGCCCGGGGCTGGTAGAGGATTCGCCGCATTATTTCCCTTATTTCCCGGGGCATATCCCGGTCACGATGGACCGGGTGGCAGCGGCCTATCTGAAGAGTGCTTTCGGGGCGCAGACGGGGCAGGTGTATAAGGTGGTGTAAGCGGCCATGCTCGAAAGCGGGTATTGTGGGTGCGCGCAGGATATCGTATCTTCAGGGGTAAGGGCTACCTATGACTCGATACCGATGGATGCCGTGTCTCCTAAGCGGCATGTTCTTACTATTGTTCTCACCCACCTTCGCCCAGCCTATCCGGACGAGGGATTCCGTGTCCATTCTCCAATTATTGGGCGATGCCGAGGTTTATAAGAACCGGTCCCAACTGGATTCGGCTGCAGCGGTTTGTCTTCGCGCGATCGGGATGAGCCGGGCGAAGCGTTTTTTGCGGGGCGAGGCGGCGGCCTTCTTTGCGTTGGGCGATATCGAGTACCGGCGGGAGGGATGGGCCGAGATGAAACGATGCGACTCGGTCGGCCTGCGGCTTGGGCTGACGCTAAAGGACAGCGAGCTGATCGCCCGCGGATACTACGGGCTTGGACAATGGGCGATCGGGACAAATAAGAAAGAGGAGGCGTTGAGCAACCTGCGGCGGGCGCTGAGTCTTTATTTCGAACGGGAGCAGTCTGCAGCGACTGCCGGTGTCTATAACGATCTCGGCTATGTCTATGCCAGCAAGGGGGCGTTGGATTCGGCAAGGGGCTGGTATCTGTTGGCCATGCGTATTTATGACCGGGTGCGGGATTCCACGGGCATGGCCGAGACGCTCAGCAATTTATCGAGCAGTAGCCTGGAGCTGGGAAACCGGGCCGATGCGATCCGCTTTGGCCGCCGGGCGCTGGCGATCCGGGAACGCGGCCGGGACATGGATGTCCTTGCCCTTTCGTGCAACAATCTTTCGCAAATCTATTTACAAGCGGACAGCATGGACCAGGCCGTCTATTACCAGCGGCTGGGTTTGAAATATGCCGAAGCCAGCGGTTTGAAGCTGCGGCTGGCGCAAAGTTTTACGAGCATGTCTTTGTTGTTGAACCGGCAGGGTAAGAATGCGGAGGCGCTGGAGTACGAAAAGAAGACCATCGCCTTATGTCGGGAGACGGGGGACTCGGGTATGCTTGCGAGGCGGTATATCGCGGCTGCGGCGCTGTCGGGAGTATTGAAGGATTCTGTGGGAGCAGTTGGTTATTTCGAGCTGTGCGAGCGGGTTTCGCGGGCGATCAACGACAAAATGAACCTGCGGGACCTTTTCCTCTATCGGACTCTTTTTTACAAGGACCGGAAAGATTATTTCCGGGCTTACGAGAACCTGAAGAAGTACTATTCTTACAAGGACAGCCTTGCGGGAGAGGAGACGAAGCGGAATATCGCCGAGATGCAGACGAAATATGAAACGGAGAAGAAGGACGAGGAGATCCGCGCCCAGGAGCAGGAACTGCGATTGGCGAAGGCAGAAAGGGAATTGGGGGAACGGCAGCTGGAGCAGCAGAAACAGGGCCGGAACCTTTTGATCGGTGGGGTGGTGGTATTAGGGCTTATCGCGGTGGGTTTTTTCAACCGGTACCAGCTAAAGAAGAAGTTGCAGCAGCAGGCGGCTTTGCTGGACATGCGTAACCATATTGCGCGGGATCTCCATGATGAGCTGGGGTCGACGCTGACATCGATACATATCCTGTCGCAGGTGAGCCGCAATTCGTTGGATAAAGATCAGTCGCGGGCTTTTTCGCTGTTGGAGAAGATAACGGATCAGTCGCGGCAGATGCAGCAGAGCATGAGTGATATCGTCTGGGCGATAAAGAGCGACAATGACAAGATAGAGAATATGATGGTGAGGATGCGGGAGTATCTGGCGCAGACGCTGGAGGCGAAGGATATCGATATCCGGTTCGAGGCGGATGAGGAGCTGCTTGGACATAGTTTTTCCATGCAGCAGCGGAAGGACCTGCTGCTGATATTTAAGGAGGCGGTGAACAATGCCGCAAAGTATGCGGGGTGTACGCGGTTGGAGGTGTCGTTCCGGCGGTGTGGGGAGCGGGTGGTGTTGGAGGTGGTGGATGATGGAGTTGGATTTGAGGTGAGTGACCGGCGGTCGGGGAATGGGTTGCATAATATGAGGACGAGGTCGGCGGCGTTGGATGGGGAATGCCGGGTGGAGAGTTCACCTGGAAAGGGGACACGGGTTGTGGTGGAGATGCCGATGGCTACATGATGATGTAGTGGCCGGTTCGTGTTAGGGCAGTAAATTGAGACACTATGCCTGTACGCATTCTGATATATGACGACAATGAGGCGCTGCGCCAGAGTATGGAGACGCTGATCCGGGAGGAGGAAGCGTTCCAGCTGATCGCGGCGATGTCCAATGCAGAGACGGTTGAGACGGATGTGCGCGAGTTGAAGCCGGATGTGGTGTTGATGGATATCGATATGCCTGCGGTGGATGGGGTGGCGGCGGTGAAGCGGATACGGAAGGTGGATGGGGTATTGCCGGTGATCATGCTGACCGTGTTTGATGATAATGAGAATATCTTTAACGCTGTCTGTGCGGGGGCGTCGGGGTATATCCTGAAGCGATGTGCGACGGAGGAGTTGGGGGCGGCGATACGGAATGTGATCAGTGGCGGGGCGCCGATGACGGGGGTGGTGGCGCGGAAGGTGTTGCAGATGGTGCCGGCAGCGAAGGGGACTTCTGCGGAGGAGCGGGCTGAGTTATCGCAGCGGGAGGTGCAGATCTTGCAGTTGCTGGCGCGGGGGTTCAGCTATAAGATGATTGCGGCGGAGGTGGGGGTGAGTGTGGATACGGTGCGGTTCCATATTAAGAATATCTACGACAAGTTGCATGTCCATTCCGCTACGGAAGCGGTGTCCAAGGGGCTGCGGGGCAAATTCATATCTCTTTTATTTTGACTGTTTTGCGGCGAGGCCTACACGATGATGTAGTTGCAGCCGCCGGGGTGATCGGGTACTTTAGGGTACCATGAAAAAGACATTCCTACTATCAGCCTTTGCGGTTCTGCTAGCGTTGGCTTCGACGGCGCAGATACCTGCCAATGCAGCCAGGACCCCACAGGGGAAGATCGCTGCCAACCCGACGGTCAAGCCGGCCGCTATGGGCAAACCCAATTTAACCAGTATCAAGCTTGCTCCGGGCATGACCCGAAAGTTGGTGTTGCCACCGGTGTTGGCACATCCCCCGGGGTTGATCCAGGGCGAGCAGACGATCACGGGAGTCATCCCTTCGGAGGGGCCGCGGGCGACGGCTATTACCATCAGCGGGACGAAGTTTGGGTCAGTGCAGTCCGATGTACAGGTAAAGGTCAATGGGGTGGCGGCGATCGTTACGGCGATGAGCGATAACCAGATCCAGTGTGTCGTTCCGGACCGGTGTGGCAGCGGGCCGATCACGGTTGGGGTGAAGGGGAAGTGGTCGTCGGGTGGCTATTTTATCTATGACTGGGCGGCGCGGTTTACGACGTTTGCCGGGGCTTCGGGTGTGAAGGGAGATGCGAATGGCAGTGGCGGGGTCGCCCGGTTCCATTCTCCGACGGGGATGTGCAAGGATCCCGCAGGAAATTTTATTGTCGCTGACCAGGAGAATAACAGTATCCGAAAGGTGAATTCCTTTGGGGAAGTGACTACGCTGGCCGGCGGAGGGGGACAGGGCTATGCGGACGGGCAGGGAGCAGCCGCCAAATTCTATTATCCGGGAGGTGTCGCCTGTGACAATGCCGGGAATGTCTATGTCGCCGATACCTACAATAACCGAATCCGGAAGATCGCTCCTAACGGGGTGGTGACGACGCTGGCAGGTAGCGGGCAGGCGGGGTCCGTAGATGGACGGGGTACCGCCGCCACCTTCGAGCGTCCGCAATCGATAACCTTTGACGGAACCTATTTGTATGTGTACGTAGGTTCGAAACGGCGGAAGATAGACATGGCAGGCAATGTGACGACTGTGCCATCGACGGGTGCCACCGGGATCCTGATCTCGTCCTCGCGTGAGGTCTATGTGAATTCCGGAGTAATTGGCTATATCCTGCCTGGTGGGCAAATGCGGCCCCTCGCCGGCAATCCACATGCTTCCGGGATGGTAGATGGTTATGGCGAGGACGCCCAGTTCTCTGCTATCGGCGGGCTGACCGCGGATGGCACGGGTACTATCTATGTCACGGATTTCACCGAGCTTGGGCCTAATGGTAATATGACACTTATCCGCCGCGTCGGGCAAGATGGGATGGTGACCACCCCTTCCGACCAGATGAGAGGTTACAACAGCATCATCTGGTCGCCGGGTCCGATGTTGATGGACAATAGCGGGGCATTGTATCTCGCCGACCGCGCTCAACAAGTCATTCTCAAAATAACTCTACAATGATGTTTAAGATCGCATTTACCGTAGCGGGCTGGATGCTTGCGACGGGGCTGTTTGCGCAGACGGTGCGCCCGGTGACGCCGCGGCTTGATCCTTCACAGGCGGGGAAGCCGGCGTTGCCGAATCCGCATCCGGCCGGGTTGGCGCCGGCGGATATCTATATTTCGCGGATCAGCCTGGCGGGGGTGACCAGGGATGCCGGTTGCGGATGTTATCACGTAACCGTGGGTTTGGAGGTGGCCAATCGCGGGGGGCAGCCGACGAGCAGTATCTCGGTGATGAAGGCCTATTATCACATGCAGAGCGGGGGCGAGTTCAAGGCGCCGGCGCAATTGCCGACGATGGCGAACGATCCTAACCATTCGGTGCTGGGGCCATGGACGCCTGCTGCGGCCGAGCCAAAGCTGCCGGTGGTGAATGGCGGCGCTGTGTGGAATGGGAGTCTTACCTATGACGTCCAATATGATGATGTGACGAAGGGCCGGAAATTCTATGTGATCGTGTTGGCGGACTTCTATAATAATACGAAGGAGTCGAGTGAGGGCAATAATTATTCGACGGCGCTTTTTGTTGCGCCGCCGGCACACTAACCATTAAAAACCGTTTTATGAAAGTCATGTGTTTGTTTTTGGGATTGTTTTTGGTGTTTGCTGCGGATGCGCAGACATTGGGGGAGCGTGCGAAGGCGACGACCAAGCAGAAGGTGGGGGATCGGATGGATCAGACCATCAGTGGGGGTGTGGATTCGGGGGTGAATAGGGCCGGGAGGGTGCTTGGGGGGTTATTTAAAAAGAGGAAGAAGGACGATCCGGCGCCTGCGGCGCCGGTGGATGCGAGTACGGGCGCGGCGGCGGCGCCTGGTGCTGCGATGGCGCCGGCTGGGCAGCAGCCGGCGAATGTTTCGGCCGGGCCGGCGGTTGTGACGGCATACGGCGATTTTGTTCCGGGCGCGACGGTGTTGATGGACGAGCACTTTGACAAGGATGCGCTGGGGGATTTCCCGGCGCAGTGGAATACGAATGGGAGTGGGAAGCTGGTGAATGTGGGGGGACAGAATGGAAAGTGGCTGGATATTGCGCTGAATTCCATTGTAAATCCCGTGTTGAATAAGCCGTTGCCGGAGAATTCGACGGTCAGTTTCGACTTGTTTTTGCAGGCGCAGGGGGACCAGGTGGTGCCGACCATTCAGTTTGGGTTGACCGCGGTGTCGGACCTTTTGAAGGAGGACATCGCGTATAAGGATAAGTTCTTCGTGGGGATCGGCCGGTATGCGGAGAATGACGGACATACGCTGGAGTATGGTCTGCGGGATGTGGTGGGGAACAAGAATGATTTTCCTCTCGTGTCGTATGCGGGGAAGGTGTTGCACATCGATATGGCCATTAACAAGACAAGGATCCGGGTGTATGCGGACCAGGTAAAGTTGATAGATCTCCCGCGGGCGCTGACGCCGGGGATGCGCAATAATTTCTATGTCGCGAGTATGTCGATGGTGCCGGCGCCGCAGCTGGATGTGCTGGTGGGGAATATCCGGATCGCATCGGCGGAGACCGATGCGCGGAGCCTGTTGGTGAAACAATTGATGGAGGAGGGCAAGGCCACGACGAACGACATTCTGTTTGACGTGAATAGCGACGTGATCAAGGCCGCCTCCTACCCTGTGATCGATGCGTTGGTGGATGGTTTGAAGGCGAATGCCGCGGTGCGGGTGCAGATTACGGGTCATACGGATAGTGATGGGACGGCGGCGCATAACCTGGATCTGTCGCAGCGGCGCGCGGCGGCGGTGAAGAACTATATGGTGTCGCATGGCATTGACGGGTCTCGCCTGCAGTCGGATGGCAAGGGCATGACGCAGCCGGTGGCGTCCAATGACACCGAGGCGGGGAAGGCGAAGAATCGCCGGGTGGAATTTGTAAAACTATAATTTGATTATGAGGAAAATACTTTTTTTGTTTTTGTTCGCTTTTGCGGGCATGACGTCGCGGGCGCAGGACCCGCGGCGTCATCGCGATACGTTGAATTTCGGGGCGGGGGGGCTTCCGGAGATCATGCGGGCTCCCGTGCTTACCGGCCGGAGTCAGCCGATCGTCATCGTACCCCGGGGGATGGAGTTTTGTTTTTCGAAGGAGATCGATCTGAAGATGCAGGTTGGGGGGCGACAATTGGAGCAAACCACGTATCTCGATGTGGAAAAGGGGCTCACCGGGATCCTGCCGCCTGCGCTCGGCGGTGGGGCCGATATCCTGCCCGAACTGGAGCATTTCAGCTTTACGGTGATGAGCATGAAAGGAAACATCTACCAATATAAGAACCAGAAGGGGAAGAACGGCGTCGAGCATTGGGTGTCTACGGGTAATACGCAGACTTACCTGTACCAGTCGCCGGAGCGGCAGGGCGCCGGGTCGGCGGGTGCATTGGTGCGAAAAGCGGTGAATCGCAGCTATTGTGGAGGGCGGATCACGGCGCAGGCCTACAAGTATGATGGAGGGACAACCACCTGGTATATGTATGGGTCGCGATTCCCGGCGCAGCTGCATGCCGTGAAATATATCGGTGCCTTTGGGGTCGGCTACCTGTTTTGCCAGGAGGGGCTTTACCTGGTCATGGAGCTGGAGTTTACGAACAGTTTTGTTCGGATAAGCGATATCTATAATGTGCATGCCTGTTTCAATCCGGGTGAGTTCCAGGTATTGGAAGACCGGTTTCAACGGAAGCAGCAGGAGGAGATCGTGCGTGAGCAGCAGAAGAACGATGCCGAGGCCGGGCGGGCTACGGGCGAATGTGCGGCGGAGAAGATGGCGGTGGTGAATTTTAAGAAGGCGATGAATGATAAGCATGCGGAGATCATGCGGAGGGTACAGGGCGGGAATATGTATAACGATACGGCGGCGCAGCGGGCGATGCTTTCCCTCGATGATCCGGAGGACAATTGCCAGTTGAGCATTCTTGAGGCACAGCAGCGGATCTGCGGAACGCGGGCAGAGATGGCGAAATATCCGGATCGGGCCGCCTCACTTGGAAATAACATCAATTGTCTACAAGATCAGATACGGACACTGCAGGATGCTCTGTCGAGAATGCAGGCGATAGACCGGCAGTATCCGGGTGCGGGAACGAACCTGGCGCGGGCGCACGCGGAGAAGGGGCGGATATATTACCAGTTGATGAATACAATGCCGAATTGCCAATAGGGCCCGGCGCCTACGGCGCCTGGCGGGGCCGTTCGATGCGTTTCATTGTGATCTTGCTGACGGGCGTGACGACGAGGGGGACCTTCTCGATGACGGCCTGGTCGGAGTCGATGCCGTAGGCGCGGCTGTCGGAGCGTGCGAGGCGGAGGAGGCTGAAATAGGCGTTGAGAATGAAATTATCCCGGGTGGAGAACTCGTTGTCGTAAGACAGGAATCGTTCGAGGATGACAAATTTGAAGTCCTTGGTGCGGCCGCAGAAGGGGATCTCACCGGTGGCGACCATTCCCTCGGCAATTTTTCGGAGCATGATGCCGATGCGGGGCTGGACGCGGAAGCCAAGATGTATATTGACGCGGATGACCTTTTCGGGGACGAGGGACTCGACGTCGTATTCGAGGGTATAGGGGTCGTCGACGCGTTCGTAGTTAAGGAGCCAGTAGATATCGGCTCGTTTGGGCGGATTGTCGAAGATAGAATCGATGATCCGCGTTTCTATTTCGTGTGTCGAGGCGCGGGTAAGGTAGACGAGATGTTTTGAATATTTTGGAATGGAAGTGTCGTGGCTGAGCTTCTCCAGGTCAGGCAGCAGGGGCATGACGCTGGTGAATTTGAGGAGGCGGATGGTGATCTTACGGGCGTTGAACCAGACATACATCGTGCCGATGAGACCTAGCTCGAAGACGAGGAAGAAGAGACGTTTGAGCAGTTTGACGGCGTTGGCGATGAAGAAGGAGGTCTCTACCATCGCAAATACGGTGATGATGGCGCCCACGATCCAGAAGGGCCATTTCTGCTTGTACCGGAGGAAGTAGTACACCAGGATGGTGGTCATGAGCATGGCCACGGTGATGGAGAATCCATAGGCGGCCGTCATGGCCTCGCTGGACCTGAAATAAATGACGATGAGGGCGCAGCCGGTGAATAAGATCCAATTGATGGATGGGATATAAATTTGTCCGCGGACATCCGTTGGATATTTGACTTCGACGCGAGGCCAGAAGCCGAGGCTGATGGCTTCGCTGATGAGGGTGAAAGAGCCGCTGATCAAGGCCTGGCTGGCGATGATGGAGGCAATGGTGGCCACGATGATGCTGACGAGGAGGAATTTATCGGGGACGATGGCAAAGAAGGGGTTGAGCCCTTCGAGGCCCGGTTTGTTGCGGAGGAGAGCCCAGGCGCCCTGGCCGAGGTAGTTGAGGACGAGGGCTATTTTGACGAAGGTCCAGCTGACGTAGATGTTGGGGCGGCCACAATGGCCGAGATCGGAGTAAAGGGCCTCCGCCCCGGTGGTGCAAAGGAAGATGCTGCCCAGCAACCAGAAGCCATGGGGATGTTCCGTGAGCAGGCGGATGCCGTAGATGGGGTTAAGCGCAGCAAAGATCCCGGGGTATTGGATCACCTGGCGGATGCCGGCGAAAGCGAGCATGCTGAACCAGATGAACATGATGGGGCCGAAGGAGCCGCCGACGACCTTTGTGCCGAAGCGCTGGAAGATGAAGAGCAGCAGGAGGATCACCAGTACGATCTCCAGTACCAGGTTGTTCCCGGGGATGATATGCGCAGCGAGCTTTGGGACCATGTTCAGTCCTTCGATGGCGGAGGTAACGGTGATGGGTGGAGTGATGATGCCGTCCGCCAGCAGGGTGCCGGCGCCGATGATGGCGGGGTATACGAGCCATTTGCCATAGCGGTGGACCAGGGCATAGAGGGAGAAGACGCCGCCTTCCCCGTGGTTATCGGCCCTGATGGTGATCAGCACGTATTTAAAGGTGGTCTGCAGGGTGAGAGTCCAGAAGATACAGGAGATGGCCCCGAATACCAGCGCTCTGTCGATGACGCCGCACTCGTTGAAGATAGTTTGGAGGGTATAGAGCGGTGAGGTGCCGATATCTCCATAGATAATGCCGAGGGCGATAAGAAAGCCGGCCGTGCTGGCCCGTTTTAAGCTGGGATGCATACCTAAAATTAACGGAAAAATAGGTTTTGGCAACTGACATACTGTTGTCAGTATCCTCCGTTAGGTTTGCTTTAAATATTGCCGAGGGGGCTTTTAACATGGTCCGGACGACGAAGCCGCAGACGCTGGCTTATGGGCTGAACGGCAGCCCGGTGGGTTTGGCGGCGTGGATCGGGGAGAAGTTCTTTTCATGGAGTGACGCGCGTGGAGATATGGCGGGCGGGCGGTTTGCCGCGTTGGAGGTGCCGGAGGCGTATGTGGCATTTTTGCGGGGTGCGATTATCGAACTGGAAAAATCGGTTGGTTTATGAAGGCGGCGGACCTTTTAGCGGCGAGGATGCGGAGCCAGGGGATGGCGGATGTGCGGTTTGCGGATGCGGAGTCTTTGCTGGCGTGGATGGGGTGTATGCAAGCGCAGGATTTTGGACAGGCGAAGTGGGCGGTTGGAATGCGGTGCGGGTTAACTGAAATGGAAATTGATACGGCATTTAATGAGGGGCGATTGCTTCGAACGCATGTGTTGCGGCCTACCTGGCATTTTGTGTTGCCCGCGGACGTCGGGTGGATGTTGCGACTGACGGCCTCCCGGGTCAAGAATTTTTGTCTGCCTTATCACCGGAAATTGGGGATCGATGCGGCCATTCTTAAGCGCAGTAAAAAGGTGATGATTCGGGGGATGGAGGGAGGGATCGCACTGACGCGGATGGAGTTGGCGGCGTTGTTGCGGGCCGCGAAGATAGACACGAGCGAGATCCGGATGAATTTCCTGCTGATGGATGCGGAGTTGGATGGGCTGATCTGCAGCGGGCCGCGAAAGGGCAAACAATTTACTTATGCGTTGCTTCGGGAGCGGGCGCCTGTGCAGGTGTGCCTGGACGGGGATGCCGCGTTGGCGGAGTTGACGCGGAGATATTTTATGAGCCGGGGCCCGGCGACGGAGGCTGATCTTGCGTGGTGGGGCGGAATGACGCTGGGACAGGCGAGACGGGGGCTGGAGATAGTGGGGAAGGAGTTGGAGCGGGTGCGTGTGGGGGAGGTGGAGTATTGGCGGGGCGGGAATGTTGGGCCGGGCGGGATGAAGGAGGTGGTGTTATTGCCGGCGTATGATGAATATGCGGTGGGGTATAAGGATCGCGGAGAGATCGTACCGGCGGAGCATGTGAAACAGACCTTTCATGGGTTGAAGCCGGTGGTGTTGGTTCGGGGACGGGTTGCGGGGATGTGGAAGCGGCGGGTGGAGAAGGGGAAAGTGGTGGTGGAGGCGTCGCCTTTGGATAAATGGAACAAGGCGACGGAGCAGGGGGTGAAGAAGGAAGTGCGACGATTTGAGGCGTTTGCGACTTCGGGCTTATCGGAAAAGTAAGCCCTTGTCGCAAATGATGTTTGTCGGGCCTTCGGTCACCAAGCCCGTGGCCTGGTCTGCGACTGCGGCTAATCGACGATGAAGGGCAGGCGGCCGTCGTTGTATTCGGGTTTGGTGAGCTGGGTCTTCAGGTGTTCGAAGGATTCGAGGGGACCTTTTGTTACGAACAAATTAAACAGCCAGGCGGGGATATCGCCACCGGGGTCCGTTCGAAGCGTATATTCCACCCGGATATGATCCCTGTCGATGGGTGTAAGTATCCATTTGCCCTCTGAGCGTCTTACGCGGACGATATCCTTTTTTTCCGGGACATAATCGTTCATGGTCGGGCCCAAGATGGTGACGATACGGGTGCGGGGATCCTGGGTGGTGATGAGGTGGGCGATAAAGTCGCGGTTGCTCATGGGCCAGGGGAGGCGCACTTCCGAGTAATAGATCAGTTCGGAGGGTGAGACCTGTTTGAGCAGGATGGCTGATTTTGTGGCGTATACCCAATCGGGGGCGGTCTTTATATCGAGTAGAACGGTGACGAGGCGGGAGAGGGTGGTCTTCAGGATCAACTCCACTTTAATGGCCTTGTATTTGCTGTCGGGGAAGGTTCGGGTGTAGACTTTGATGTCCTTTTTTTCGGTGCGGAGTTCCCAATTGGGTTGGGCGGAGGCGGTGCGGGTGAAGAGGAATAGTGCGACAAATGGAAGGACAAGACGGGGGAACAGGCGCGAATGGCAGCGCCGGCGAGGCCGGAGTGGGTGGTAGGTCAGCGAGATGGGCATCTGATGCTTGAACAATCCGGAGGCCGGAAGGTTTAGTGGCAAAAATAAATAAATTTGATCCTATCTTTTGTCCTAACGGGAAATGCCGGATTGTCTAGATAGTATTATTAATCAAAATACATTTATTATGAAAGAGTTTGCATTGGTCTTCCGGGTAGAGAACGGTCCCCAGGCGCCCGTGTCGCCTGCCGAGATGCAGCAACGGATGACGAGCTGGATGAACTGGATGGGCGGCATTGCCGCGAAGGACCGGCTGGTAAGCAACGGCAACCGGCTTGGGGTAAAAGGATCGAAATGGGTCGGGCATGGGGGAGTCGTTTCCGATGGGCCCTATACCGAAGTAAAGGAGTTCATCAACGGGTATGTCATTGTCCGGGCCGAGACGGGCGATGAGGCGGCCGAGATGGCCAAGGGGTGTCCGATACTTTTTGCGGAGGGTGGGAAGGTGGAGGTTCGGCCCCTGGTAGCGCCGGACAACAATGAATAGGTTTTAGTCACCTGAATGGATAACCGCGAACTGATACCGCAACTATACCGACAGGAATACAGCAAGATGGTGTCCCTCCTCTGCAGGCGATTTGGCATTGACCAGATGGATGCGGCGGAGGACATCGTCTCTGAAACTTTCCTGGCTGCGGCAGAGACCTGGGGGTTGAAGGGGGTTCCCGACAATCCCGTGGCCTGGTTGTATAAGGTGGCGAAGAATAATGCCCTGAATGGGTTGAAGCATGAACGGGTGGTCCGGCGGGTGCAGGGGGAGTTGCGACGGGATCCGCAAGGGGAGGGCGATAAGGTTGCGGGGATCAGCGGCGACCCCGTGGAAGCCGGTGCTGCGGCGGACTGGGATTTTTCTCCGGGCGGGATCAGTGACAGTCAGCTTCGGATGTTGTTTGCCGTTTGTCATCCTTCGATACCGGTGGAGGCGCAGGTTTCACTGGCCTTGCGGGTGCTTTGCGGATTTACGATCGATGAGATCGCCCAGGCGCTGCTGACGACCAAGGCGAATATCAACAAGCGGCTTTACCGGGGGAAGGAGCGGCTGCGGGAGGAGGGAGTGGTGCTGGGGATGCCTGCAAGCGCCGAACTGGACGCGCGATTGGATGCGGTTTTGCTGACCCTGTACCTGCTGTTTAACGAAGGTTACTATTCGATGAGCCCGTCGAAAGTTTTGCGGAAGGATCTTTGCTGGGAGGCGATGCGGCTTTGTTTTTTACTGACGCAGAATACGGGTATGGCGAGGGCGGATGTGTATTCACTGCTTGCGCTGATGTGTTTCCAGGCATCGCGGTTCGATGCGCGAATAAATGAGACCGGAGGGCTGGTCTTGTATGAACAGCAAGACAGCACCCGGTGGGACCAGGAGCTGATCAGCCGGGGCAACGTATTTATGGATCAGGCCTGCGGGCGGGGTCTGCTTTCGCGCTACCATTTTGAAGCGGCGATCGCATGGTGGCATACGAATCCCGGGGACAGCCCGGAGAAATGGGAAAATATCCTGCTTTTCTATAACCGGTTATTGATCCTGGAGTACTCGCCGATCGCGGCGTTGAACCGGGCGTTTGCGTTCTCGCGGGTTTATGGGAAGCAGAAGGCTATTCCGGAGGCGGAGGGGCTTGGGTTGGAGGGGAATCTTTTCTATCATAGTTTGCTTGGGGAGCTGTATAGCGAGGTGGACGATCGCCGGGCGGTGGAGCATTTTGAGCGCGCGCTGGAGCTGGCGGGGACGGAGGCGGAGAAGGTGGTGATTGGGGAGAAGTTGGAGGGATGCCGGAGGAGGATATAGGGTGTGTTTGGCTATCTTTGACCATGATCTTGCAGGAATTTTTGCCGCCGCCGGTGCTGGCGGATGTGGTGAGCAGCATTACGGTGTTACAGGTAGACCGGCTGCTGGGAGAATGGGACGTTCCGCTGGTGGCGAAGGCGATGCCGTCGATCGTTTACCAATCTTCAGGCCCGGGTACGCGGCTGTTGTTGTATGGTCAGAATGTGGCGCCGATGGTCGTGAAGGCGGAAGGACATCTGACGCTGGTGGCGTGGTTCCTGAAGCCGCATGGGCTGGGCCCCTTGTTTGGGATACGCGCGGATGAGGCGACGGATCTGGGGGTAGATTTGGATCATTTGCCGCTTGTGAGAGAGATGGGGTTGCGGGAGCGATTGGATGGAGCGGTCACGGCGAATGAGCGGGTGCGATTGATGGAAGCATTTTTGATACGGCTTTGCGCCGTTGCACGAGAGGGGAACAGGATAGCGGGTTATGCGGCGCAGCTGATCGCGGGTGGGAACGGGATGTTGGCGATGCGATGGTTGCAGGAGGAGTTGCGGATGACGGAGCGGAGCCTGCAGCGGTTGTTTGCCGAACACGTGGGGTTGTCGCCGAAGGGGTATAGCCGGGTTTGCCAGTTCCAGGCTGCGTTCCGGCAACTCAGTATCGGGAATTTTTTACGGCTTAGTGATGTCGCTTATGACAATGGGTATGCGGATCAGAGCCATCTGATCAGGGCTTTCCGGGAGTTTACGGGTTTGACGCCGACCGAATATATTGAGCGCACAGCGGCGTTTTTGGCGGGGGTGGCTTTGGAACCCGGAGGTACGCGTTGAGTGGCGGTGGAGATTGTCGGTTTTGTTCTATTTATCGCCTGGCGGGCGGGGTAATTTGCGCCTATAAAATCAAAAATTTATGCGCAAACTTGTTGCTTCCGCCTGGATGACGCTGGACGGCGTCTTTGATGCCTCACTTATGCCCCAGTGGTTCTTTCCTTTTGACAGTAAAAGCCGGCAGGCGGCGATCCGCGACTCGGTGATGGGGTCGGATGTGCTGCTGATGGGCCGGGTCACCTATGAGATGTTGATGCCTTATTGGTCGGCGCTGGCCGATGGGGAGATGGATGGCGTTGCCGGAAAGCTGAACCATTCTCCAAAATATGTGGTCTCGGCGGGACTTGGGTCGGCGGCCTGGGCCCACACGACGATCATCCGCGAAAAGGTGGAGGAGACCGTCAGCCGGTTGAAGGAGGAAGGAAATGGCGAGATCAGGATCGAGGGCAGCGGCAGGCTGGCTAATTCGCTGATGCGTGCCGGCCTGGTGGATGAGGTGCGGCTGCTGGTGCATCCTTTTGTGATGGGCGGCGGCAAGCGATATTTCGAAGAGGGTTTGCCGGGGATGGGTCTGCGGATGGAGCGGTGCGAGCCCCTCGAGCATGGCGTATTGCGGCTTGTTTATACGGTCGGGAGTTAGCAAAAAACGAGAATATGTATTAATTTGGGGCCGAATCATAAACCCTTTTATGCGACGTGTCTCAACTTACCTCGTTGTTCTTTTTGCCGCCCCTACCCTTTTTGGCAGCTGTGTCACTACCGGTACCTATAGGGCCATGGAGGCCCAGGCTAAGAATAACGACTCTCTCTACAATCAGACGATGCGCACCCTGAAGACCACGCAGGACGCCAATGCTACGCTTACCCGGCAAAAGACGGAGATCCAGACGCAGATGACCAATCTGAACGGGTTGCTTACCGCTACGCAGGAGAACAACGCCCTGTTGCGGAAGCAGCTGACGGAGCTTTCGGCCCTCAGCAGCTCGCAAGCGGAGAGTATCAAGCGAAGCCTGGAAAATATCGGTTCCAAAGACATCTATATCCAGCAGCTTCGCGCTGCCATCTCGCATCGCGATTCGGCGAATTTCGCTATCCTGGTGGAGTTGAAGGCGGCGATCGGCGGCTTTGGAGAGGACGTCGCGATCAAACTGGACAAGGGGGTGGTGTCGGTCGAGTTGTCCGAAAAATTGCTGTTTGACAGCGACAGCAACCGCTATACAATCGACGATAAGGCAAAGGCGGTGATCGGACGGCTGGCGCGAGTGCTGAATGACCAACCCGATGTGGAGATCACGGTCCTCGCCCACACGGAGAGCGTCGTGCATCCGCAGGAGGTGCTGGTCGATGACTGGGACTTGAGCGTCAAACGGGCGACGTCCGTGGTGCGGATGCTGCAAACCGACTATTCTGTTTCGCCGTTGCGGATGACCGCTGCCGGCCGGAGCGAATATGCGGGGATGGCGCCTGCGGATACCCCGGAAGGGCGGGCGGCCAACCGGAGGACGAGGATAATTATCCAGCCGCAGCTGGAACCGCTGATCAGGCTTTTGGAGCGGAAGAGCGATGCGGATACCGCGACGGGGAACTAGCAATTTTGGGTTGTTTCCGGAAAAGCACCATTTTATCGTTGATATATAGCAGCATGTCTTCGCCGGTCATGGCCCGGCAGACGGCGTATGAAGGGCGATAGCGGACCATGAAGGTGTCGAGCGAATCTCCTTTGAGACCGGTGAGGATGGCGATGCGGGCGCGGGGGAATTTGGAGTCGATATAATAATCCCTTTCTTGTTTTTCGAGACGAGCTTTCAGCTGCCGTTTGCGTACCTCGTCCTTTGAAAAATAGCCGATGGGGCTGAAGCTGAAACCGGGGGCGTCTCCCTGGCGTTTTTCATTCCAAAGCTTTACCGGGTGATTCCTGTTGAGGAGCCAGGCGTATTCTTCGCGGCGCTGTGCAGAGTCATGCTGGTAGGCGGTCTCGGTGACCTTGACCGAGGGCAGGGTGACGACGTTCTCGCGGAGGTAGAGGGTGGTCTCTGCGGCGAGCATGGAAGAGCTGACGACGATGGAATCGGAATGATAGCCAGCCGAAGACAGGACGAGGGTGTCGCCTGGCCGGGCGTTGATGCGATAATTGCCGCCGAGGTCGGAGAGGTTATGGATGCCGAGGCTTCGGTTGCTGATCGTGACTCCCGCGACGATCTCATTGGCGCTGCGGGTTCGGATCTTGCCGCTGAGGCGGAGCTGATGGGCTGGTTGCGATTGCTGTTGGGACAATGCCGCAAGGGGAAACAGGAGGGTGAGCCAGGGGGTCATTCGTTTCATAAGAGGTAGTTAATAACAATGAGATATTGAAGTTAGGATAATTCGCACAAAAAACCCGCGGCGGCTAGCCACGGGCTTTGTTTTTCGGGTTAGTAAGGATTAATTATTTATTGGAGACTGAGCGCTATTTATCAGGCACTGAGCGCAGGTAGTCTGCGACAGCGGACTGCTTGTTCTTTTCGGCATAGGTCAGCGGGGTTTGGCCATCGGCGGGGGTATAGTCGCCGCTGTATTTGTATTTGGGGTCGGCGCCTTTTGCTACGAGTATCTTTACCATCTCCAACCGCCCATATTTTGCAGCGTGCATGAGGGGCGGCACATAGCCGTCGCAGGCCTTATTTACGTTGGCGCCCATGGCAATCAGCAAATTGAAACATTTCATGGAGTTATGTCTTATGGCCTGAGAGAGCGGGCTGTACATCCAGGAGCCTTCCAGGAAACAGGCGCTGACGTTCTCTTTTGTGAGGAGGGTGATGAGGTTTGCGGAATCATCGGCTTTTATGGCAGCGGTCATCGCGGCCGGCATTTCCTGAGCAACCCCGGTTTTGGCGGTGAGGATTGCTGCGAAGATCAGTGACAATCTTATCAACCTTATCATTCTCATACTATGCTTTTTTCGATGATCAACGCGAGGTTGGACCTTTCAACCAGCTCACCGGCAAAAAAACCCGTAGCGGCATTGCGGGTTTTAGGGTCGCGACAGCGGTAGGCCATGGAGGAACAGTAACCGCCGTTCCAGATCGTTACTCCATTTGCGGTACCTGGTACCTTGGGGTTATTGACTTTGGTGGGTGGTGGTGGCGAGTTAAGGAAACGGCTCTTTGTTTTTCAACAGGGGATCAAACTCTATCACGGGTTTCATATCATCGAAGCGCTGGCTTCCTTTGATAAAAGTACGCGGTTCGACAGCGGGTTTGCCATGGGTTACTGGGGAAAGGCGTTAGCCTATGGACCCAACATCAACGATTATGGTTATGCCGCTTCGCCGGCGGCGCAGGAGGCGGCGTACGTGTATGCGGACGTGCTCTCCCACTATTGCCGGGGCGTCGCGGATTACTACATTAACTTTATTGACCGCTACATCAGTTGCAGCATTTCCTTGATGAGAGTAAACCTTTTTGTAACTTGGGAGGCGATGATAACGGGTGCAACTTTTGCAAAAATGGCGCTTTCATTTGCCGGGACCGAGCAGGTATCGCATTTTGACCGGATCGGTTTTAAAGTTACCGGCCGGCGGATGTTCGCGACCTACCTGGAGAAGAATAATACGGCGAATGTTTTTCTGACACCGGAGGAGCAGGCGGTGTTTTGCGAGATGGATGCAGGGATCTATCCGGTGCCTAACAAGTGGGGTGAGAAGGGCGCGACGACGATGGACCTGGATACGGTGCCGAAGAATATCGTTATGGAAGCGTTATTGTCGGCGTACGGGAAGGTGATGGGCGGTAGAGCATGAGCGCCGGTGGGGTCATCCGGGAGCCGGGTAACTCTTTACCGTGCCGATCGAGTACGTTCCAGCCGGAGTTGGCGATAAAATAAAAATCGTCGCCGACCCATACCCCATGGGTCGGTTCGCCGAGTCCGGGACTTGCCTTTTCAACCATCGTACAGCCAGTCACTCCCCTACCCGCTTTATCCAGTTGCAATTCCACTATGCGCTCGGGCTCGACCCCGTTTTGAGTCATCAGCAGTCTTTGGCCGTTTTTGTACACGCCGTCGATGCCGTTGAGCGCGCAGGGCTGCGCCGGATTGCTGTGTATCCAGGCGACCTTCCCGCTTGCGATATCCATTATCGCCAGGCCGCGAACATAGTCGGGGACGATGAGGCTCCCGCCGTCGTCGCTAAGGGCCATGGTTTGGGGGGAGATAAAATCGCCGTGGTCCAGGCGTTGCCAGGCGCCTTGTTGCAGCCGAAAGATGGCGCCGGACTGGCCGTCGGCAAGGATGGGATCGCCGCGCCGGTCCAGCACCATATCGCCCCATTGCGCACCTTCGGGGGCGGGGAACCTTTCTTTTAACTTTCCGGTGTGGAGATCGAAAGAGCAGATGGCGGACTGCCCTTTTGCGGTGTCGGGCTGGCCGTCGAAGCCCGGCATGGCGACCTCGGTCACCCATAGTCGATCTCGCGGCTGATCTATCTTGATAGCCATCATGGGCCAGCCGCTGGATGAGGCGGCAAATTTTTGGCAGGAACCTTTTTGGGAGAGGCGGAAGACGGCGTGTTGGAGGATGCTGGTGAAGAAGAACGATCTTCCTTGCCGGTCGTAGTCGATGTCTTCGGCGAGGTAGCCGGTGTCGGGGAATTGGAGGATGGTGGTGGCGCGGCTAATGGGTTTTTCGTTCTCTTCTACTTTGCGGCAGACCTGTTGAAAACGGGAGTTGTTGACCAGCCAGGCGAATTTTTTGTCTGCTTCCATGTTCTTTTTGGCGGCGCCTGTTTGGGCGTATTCGGTTAGCGTTTCGAAGACTTTTACGGAGTCCCTTAACATGGAGTAGGCATGGGCGGTGGCGAGGATGGCGTCCGGTGCGTCGTTCAGCAGGACTCTGAGTTGGAGGGCGACCTGCAGGCGGGTGAGACTATCGCCGGCTCTTCGGGCGGATTCGTCCTTTTCGAGGAGGCGTTGGAGATCGGCAGCGGCCTGGGCCATTGTCGGGCTTTGCCGGACGCATAGGATCAGGCATAGAAGAAGAGGCATGAAACGTCCGGGTATCATGAGACCAAGCTAGACAAACGGGCAGAGAAAGACAATTAAAACGGGATCAGCGGAGCGGAGTCGGGATCAGGGGCTTTTGCTTAACTTCGGGGGAAATCTTTTGATATGGCCATTATGAAAAATGCGATCAGTTGGTTCGAGATCCCGGCTACCGATCTGGAACGGGCCCAGCAATTTTATGAGGCGATCCTCGGCATACAAATGATCCCATTGGAGTCGCCGCATATCCGGATGCGGATGTTCCCGGTCGAAGATCCGATGGCGGGTATCGGCGGGGCGTTGGCGCTGGCGAAGGGTATCTACAATCCTTCGGAAACGGCTGGCCCTATCGTTTATCTGAATGCCAACCCGGACGTGCAATTGGTGCTGGATAAGATACCGGCTGCGGGCGGAAAGATCGTGGTCCCGAAGACGCTGATCTCGCCGGAGCATGGGCATATGGCCATTTTTGTGGATACGGAAGGGAACCGGGTGGCGTTGCATAGTATTCCGCCGGCGACGGCTTAGGACCGGGGAGGCGGCGAGGGCCAACCCGATTCGGTCGCTACGACGCGAATGATCATTTAAATTCCAGCTTGCGTATTCTGCAGTTGCTCTTGTCTGCGACAAAGACCGTTCCGGCCTTATCGATGGTGATCCCGTATGGATAATTGAACATTGATGGCAAACAGGAAATGAATACAAAGATTTTTCGCAATTTACTTTGTATTTCAAAGTGTTTATTTGTACTTTGTATTACAAAGCACTTTGAGTTATGACAATAGACATTATTATCGCTTACGTAAAGCGATATGCCTTTGGGCATGAGAAGGATTTCGTGCCGCCTATCACGGGGATCCACCTGGCTGCCATTACGCCGCCGGAGCACCGGGTGCGCGTATTTCATCAACAGGTGGACCGGTTGGATCTTTCGTCTTCCGCCGATCTCGTTGCGATCTCCTTTTTCAGTGGCTTTGCGCCGGCAGCCTTTGATCTGGCGCGGGAATTCCGGCGAAGGGGGAAAACGGTGGTTGCGGGTGGTCCGCATGTAACGTTCAATGTCGATGAGTCGTTGAACTATTTTGACTCGATAGTTACGGGGGAGGCAGAGGCAGCCTGGCCGGAGCTATTGCGGGACCTGGAGGGAGGGCAATTGAAAAGGGTCTATGCCGGCCGCCCTTGTGATATGAAGCAGCTGCCGACGCCGCGGTACGATCTCCTGTCGGACCGGTTCTTTATCCGGAAGGTGATCCAGGCGACGCGGGGATGTCCGTTCACCTGTTCATTTTGCACGGTGCCGACTTTGAATCCCGGTTTCCGGCTTCGGCCGGTGGAAGATGTGATCCGGGATGCTTCCTATGATGCTTTTCCTCACTGGTGGCAGCGGAAGGTCGTCTGGTTCTGGGATGACAACCTGACCATCAACCGGAAATATATCCACGAGCTGCTGATGGCGATGAAACCGTTGAAAAAGTGGTGGTTGACCCAGGCGAGCCTTGACATTGCGAAGGATGAGAAGCTGCTGGACCTGATGAAGGATTCAGGATGTATAGGAGTGTTTCTGGGCATCGAGTCGTTCTCTGTGGAGAGCCTGGCAGACGCACATAAGCGGCAGAACAAGATCGAGAACTATAAGACGGCGGTGGCGGCGATCCATAAACGGGGGATCGCCGTGATGGCGGGATTTATCGCAGGGTTCGATCATGATACGGTTGAAAGTATCGAGGAGATGGCCGACAGGATCATGGAGATTGGGATCGATGTACCTTTTCTCAGTGTGATGACTCCATTCCGGGGGACGCCCATTTATCGGGATCTTTTGCGGGACGGGCGGATGCTGGAGCGGGGCTGGCAGTATTATAACGGGTATAATGTTGCTTTCCTGCCTTTGCGGATGAGTCCACGGGAGTTGCTGCTGGCGCACCGCACCTTATGGAATAAAGCGTTTTCGGTGGTTTATTCGGTGCGGCGGATCCTGCGGGGACTTTTGACATTGCGGCTCGGGGCCTTTTATCTTTCGCTTTTCATGAATAGTTTCTATATGTACAAACGGGTGCGGGGAAATGGTCCGGTGGATATGGATGAGCATTCTCTGGTGCATTGGGAGGAATATGTTGATGGAGCCGGAGTAACAACTGGGGAGTTGCGGCGACCGATCGGGGATGAAGTTGCTGTTTAATTTTTCGGAGGCTGACCAGCGGAATACCGGCTAGCGGCTGCCGAGATCGGCGGAGTCCAGTTTTGCGATGTCGACGCCGCCGAAGTGCATTCCTTTTGAGATCTCGGGGCTTCCCAGGTAGCGGAGCTTTGCTTCGCCGAAGGAGGTGATCCTGATCCAGTCGGAAACGTTGAGCCGGAATTCGGCTTCGCCGAATGCGGTGAGCTTTGCCGTTTGGCCTTTGACGGCAGTGGCATTGACCCTGCCGTCGCCATAGGCCGTGTAATATTGTTCATTCGCTTCGCCGGACCGGATATCGAGGTTTGCGTCGCCATAGATGGTGGTGTGCATTTGGGTGATGTGGACTTCTGTAAAGATCACTTTTGGCTCACCGTATACGCGGAGAGTGAAGTCTCGGGCGTATATCGGGCTCTGGCACAGGTAGGTTTCGTCGCCGCGAAGGGAAAGTGCGTCGAGTTTTTTGTAGGTGACCGTCGCGACGACGGCGTGGTTGGGATAGAGGGGATAACTTTGGTGACTGCCATCTTTCCGGTATTCCTGCTGGCTATGGGGGACTTCCTTGGCGCCGTCGAGGTAGATGCGGAGGGTGCCGCTTTTCACTTCCACGTGTAATTTGCTGCTGTCGACAATGATAGTATTGATGGTAACGCTTTCTTCGTCGCCCTGTACGAAAGTAGTTTGGATATAGGGGCTTACGATGACCTTGTGGAAGCGGTCGACGGGGATGGATTGGGCGTGGACGGCGGTGGCGACGAATAGCGTGGTTGCGGCCAGTATGGTATTTAAATGCCTCATATTGTGCTCTTTTACGGTAATACGGATTCGGGTTGTGGTTTGTTACTCGGATCGTAAACTTTTTACCGGATTGGCGAAGGCGGCGCGCGCGGCCTGGAAGCTGACGGTGATGATTGTGAGCATCAGGGCGCCTGCCGCGGCGGCGGCGAATATCCACCAGGGCATGCCGGTGCGGTATGAATAGGATTGCAGCCACTGGTGCATGCAATAATAGGCGAGGGGAATGGCTACCAGCAGGGAAATGCCGACGAGCATGACGAAGTCCCCGGTCAGGAGTTTCCAGACGTTCAGTGCGGAGGCGCCGAGGACTTTACGAACCCCCATTTCCTTTGTGCGCTGCTCGGCGACGAACGAGGCGAGGCCGAAGAGGCCGAGACAGGAAATAAAGATGGCGAGGGTGGCGAAAACGGAGGATAGTTTGCCGATCTTTTCCTCGGTGGCGAATTTTGCGGCGAATTCGGAATCGGCAAAAGTGTAATCAAAGGGGGCGGATGGAATGAACTTTTTGAAGACGGCCTGGATGGTTGCAATGGACGACTTTGCGCTTTTGTTCGGGTCCAATTTCAGAATCATCCAGTTGACGTTGTTGTAGTCCAGGAAATAGAAGGCTTGTCTTACCGGCGCGAATGGAGATTCCGTCACCATATTCTTTATTACGCCAATGAGTTTAAAATTTTTTGCGTCCTTGCCGAGCCCCCATTTTATCGTGGCGCCGACGGGGTTCTTCAGTCCCATGAATTTTATGGCGGCTTCATTGGCGATGATCGCGGTGGTATCTGTCGGGTAGTCCCGTGAGAAATCCCGCCCGGCCGTGAATTGCCAACCCACGGTTTTTCCGAAGTCATGGGTGACCCAGATGGTGTTGAATTCATTAGGAACGTCGGGGTCGCTACCGGGCCAGGCAAACTGATCGTTGGAGGACCAGACGGCATTGAGGGGGCTGTGGGATTCGGCAAATTCTTTAACGGCACCTGTGCTTTTCAGGGCATCGCTGAGGGCGCCGAATTTTCCATAGAAGTCGCCGGTTCGCATCGAGATCATCATCAGGCCCTGCCGATCGTAACCGATGGGCCGGTTGCGGGCGTATTGCACCTGGTTATATACGATGATGGTACCGATGGCCAGCACGATGGAGATGGTGAACTGTATAACGACCAGCACTTTTCGTGGCAGGGAAGCCGAATGGCCCGCTTTAAAAGTCCCTTTCAGTACTTTGACCGGGTTGAAGGAGGATAGGTATAAGGCCGGATAGCTGCCCGCAAGGAGACCGCAGGCCAGGGTGAAGCCGATGCACAATATCCAAAATAGAGGATTTGCGTAAGGGATGGTCATTCCCTTACCCGCGATCTCATTGAAAAAAGGCAGGGAGAGTTGAACGACGAGGATGGCGAGGATGAATGCCGCAAACACGATCAATAGCGACTCGCTATAGAACTGTGCGATGATCTGGCGGCGTAGCGAGCCGATGGTTTTGCGAATGCCTACTTCCCTTGCCCGTCGTTCGCTCCGGGCGGTGCTGAGATTCATGAAGTTGATGCAGGCCAGGATCAGCACGAATATCCCAATCACCCCAAAGAGCCAGACGTATTCGATGGGCCCGCCGCCTTTTTTCCCGTTACTGTCCCAATTCGAGCGGAGGTGCCAATCCCGCATAGGGTTCAAAAATACCTTTGTCTGGTATTTTTTGTCTTCCGGCTCGACGCGGGTCTGTTTGCAGTTGACGATCTTCTTATTTACGGTGGCGAGATCGGCCTGGCCGGCGAGTTGCACGAACGTTTGGAAGGAGTTGTTATCCCAATAGGCTTCCGCCTTCCTGATCCAATCGGCCGTGGTGATGTACAGTTTCCACGGAGCGATGAATGCAATATCGTGGAAACTGGTGTTATAGGGAAGATCTTCATATACCCCGGTTACCTTTACATCATATTTGTTGGCCAGCTTCAATACGCTGCCTGTTGCGGGTTTTGTCCCGAAGATGGCCTTTGCGGCGGAGGCGGACAGTAAGATGGAATGCGGGTCGTTGAGACCGTCGCGAGTGCCTTCGAGCATTTTAAGGGTGAGCATTTTCGGCGCGTCTTCTTCCATGTAAATGCCATTCTGGACGAAGTTGTTCGTTGCGATCGAGAGGATATTCTGGCGCGATTGGGAGGCCATTACCACGTATTTGAAATCGGAGGCGTATTCGGTTCGGAGTAGCTTGCCGATGGCGAAGGGTTGGTAGGTAAAGGTGGAGACGGCGCCGTTTAAAGTTTGTTGTTCCCAGACCTGGGCGATGCGGTCGTAGTTGTCGTGGTATTTGTCGAAGGAGAGTTCGTCGCTGATCCAGAGGCCGATGAGGATGGCGACGGTGATACCGATGGCGAGGCCACCGATGTTGATTATCGAGGAGAACCGGTTCCGGAAGAGGCTGCGGAAGGCGATCTTGCAATAATTTTTGAGCATGTATTGCCGGCGCCAACCTTATGCCAGACTGCAATGCATTGAATAACATCAATTTACACGGCGGCGGGCGGCGGGGTCTGTCCGGTTGTGTTACAGCGGGCGTCCGGTGGTGAGACGATGGCTTCCATGAGGCGCATGATCTCTGCTCCTTCCCAGCCGGTGTCGGGGTTGGGGCCTTCGCCCCGGAAATAGCGGACGACGGCCTCGATCATCGGTTGCTGGACGTGCAGGAGGGGATCGAATGTCAGGGTTTTGCTGGTGTCGCCGCTGTGGAGAGTTTTGGTGGTGTTACCGGTGTGGATGGTTGTGGTGTTGCCGACCTGGTGGAGGGTTATGCTGTCCGTGCTGAAGACGGAGAAGCCGATGGTGCCTTTTGTGCCGATGATCTCGCAGTAGTCGCGGTTGTGCGGTGCGTTGAAGCACCAGCTGCCGGTGAATACCACGCCGCTGGGGAACAGCAAGCTTGCGGCGACCATATCGTCGGCGGAGTATCCCTGGCCCTGCTGGACGGCGACGCCGGTGACTTTTTGAACGGAGCCGAAGAGGAAGGTCACCAGGTCGAGCTGGTGGGTGCCCAGATCGTGGAACAGGCCGCCGCCGGAGATGGAGGGGACGATGCGCCAATTGGCCTTTTGGTCGGAAAGCTGCTCTTTGCTCATCGGTGGTTTGGCATATTCGAGGCGGACCAGCAGGGGTTGGCCGATCGCGTTTCCGGCGAGTAATTCTTTGATCTTTCTGAACCGGGGTTGTTCGCGGCGGTAGTGCGCAACGACCAGCTTGACCTTTTTTTCATCGGCGGCCCGGGCCATGCGCAGGGCGGCGGCATGATCGATGGCCATGGGCTTCTCGACATAGACGGGTTTACCGGCGTCTATCGCGGCGAGCGTATATTGTTCATGGGAGGATGGCGGCGTGGCTACGTAAATGGCATTTACCTCCGGATCGTTGATGAGGTCTGTGGCGTTGTCGTACCAGCGGGGAACGTTGTGCCGGCGGGCGTAGTCCTGGGCTTTGGCCGGGTCGCGGCGCATGACGGCGACGAGGTCGGAATTGGGAACTTTTTTAAAGGCCGGACCGCTTTTTACTTCCGTGACGTCGCCACAGCCGATGATGCCCCAGTTGATCTTCTTTGGAATATCCATATCGCGAATATAGGCAAGTCTCCCTATACCCCTCCCCTACTCCGAGCGCAGCGCTGCGGTGGGGTTGGTCCTGCCTGTCCTCAGGGCCTGCCAGCTGACGGTCAGGAGGGCGATGCCCATCACCCCCAGGGCCGCGCTTATGAACACACCCGCACCCATCGTCATCCTATAGACATAATCCTGCAGCCAGGAATGCATGAGCCATCCTGCGATGGGGGAGCCGATGCCGATCGCTAGGCTGACGAGCTTCAGGAAGTCACGGGATAGTAGTCCTGCCACCTCCATTACCGATGCCCCCAGCACTTTGCGGATACCCATCTCTTTGCGCCGTTGTTCGGCCATGAAGGTGGACAAGGCCAGCAGGCCCAGGCAGGCGATGGAAACCGCCAGAATGGACAATGCCGTGAAGATGTTGCCGGTCTGCCGGACGTCGGCGTAGGTGTTTTCGAATGACTCGTCGAGGAACGTGTACCGCAGGGGCTGTTGTGGGGAGAATTGCCGCCAGGTGTTTTCAACGCCGGCGAGCAGCCCTTTCCAATCCGCGGTTTTTGTCCGCACGGCCACGGTTGTTGTCCAGTTACCGAGCCTCAGGACGAGGGGGCCGATGGGTTGTCTGACCGACTCGAAGTTAAAGTCTTCCATCACCCCGATAATGGAAACTCCGGGTCCTTCCCCTCCATTGATCCGTTGTCCGAGGGGATGCGTCAAGCCCATCTTGCGGGCAGCGGTCTGGTTGATAATCACGGCCTGAGAGTCGGAGGCCAGGCCCGGGAAAAAGTTCCGGCCTTCAGCGAGCCGGATGCCCATAACCTTCAAATAGTCCGCATCGACATCCCAAACCTGCGCCATCGTTGCGGGGTCCAGCTTTTCCCGGCCTACGCGGTACAAGGAATTACCGTTGCGTTTGCTGCCGGCGATCGGCAGGAAATCACTATTGGTCACGGCCTGGACGCCCGAGAGCTTGAGCAGTTCGGTCTTAAAGGGTGCGAGCCGGTCGCCGAGGGTTCCGGCGCCTTGTATCAGCAGGACCTGGTCCTTATCGAAACCCATCTTGCTGTTGAGGATAAAATGCATCTGGCCATAGACAACGATGGTGGCGATGATGAGTACGACCGAGGTCGTAAACTGGAATACGACCAGCGCGCTGCGGAGACCGGAATGACGGGCGCCGCGGCTGATATCGCCCTTCAGCACCTGTGCGGGGCGGAATGCCGACAGGTAAAAAGCGGGATAGAGGCCGGCGATGGTTCCGATGACCGCCGACGCTGCGATGACGCCGGGAGCGAGCCACCAAGCGGTCCAGGGGAAATGCATGGAGGTTCCCGCCAGTCGGTTGAAAAACGGCAACAGCAAGGCGGCGACGCCGATGGCCAAGACAAACGAGAAACCGCTGGTGATTATGGATTCCAGCAGGAATTGACGAACGAGTCCCTGGCGATTTGAGCCTACTACTTTTCGCAGACCTACTTCCTTTGCGCGGTTGGCGCTGCGGGCGGTAGACAGATTGATAAAATTTATGCTGGCCAACAGCAATACGAATACGCCTATCGCGCCGAAGAGCCAAATATATTTCCGATCCACATGGGTTGCAAAGTCTTCTATATCCGCTGTCCCGTGGATGTCGGATACCGGTTGAAGGGTAAAGCGCAGCTTGTCGAGGATCTGCCCGGCATTCGGCGCCCCATTGCGCTCGAGCTCGGGGATCCAGTACTTTTTGGTGATCTGCGTGATATTGCCCGCCAGTCTTTTTGCATCGGCATCCGGTCGCAGCAGCGCATAGACGACATAGTTTCCGGCTGACCAGGACTGCTGTTCGCCCTTCCAGAGTTGGTGACCGGTCAGGGAAAGATAGTAGTCGAACTGTAGATGGGAATGTTCGGGTGGGTCCTGCATTACTCCGCCGATGGTCCAGGGATGGTCCTTATCATCGTTGAGGATGACCTGGCGGCCGACGGGGTCCTGGCCGGGATAGAACTTCTCGGCCTTGCTTTTCGAGAGGATCAGGGTCTGGGGTCGGCTCAATGCCGTGGTCCGGTCGCCGGCAACCATGTGGAACTGGAACAGGTCGGGCAGGCTGGAATCGGCGTAGGCGAACCGTTCTTCGTAGCTGTCCTGGCTGCTTTCGATGGGCCGCAGCTGGTTGCTGCCGGCGCCGGCGAACAGGGTGCTGGGCATCAGGCGGGCGGTGCGTTGCACTTCGGGAAATTCGGTCTTCATCGCCTGGGCGAAGAGGGCCGACCAGCCGCCGGCTGCCTTGCGAATCCGTCCATCCTGCGGCAGGTATCCCGTCAGGCGGTAAAGGCGGTCGGCCCCGGGGAAATCCCGATCGTAGCTTAATTGGCTTTGGATGTACAGGCCGATGAGGAGACAGGCGGCGATGCCGAGGGCGAATCCGCCTATTTTGACAGCGGAGTAGAATTTTTGTTTTCCCAGTTGCCGGAGGGCGACGCGCCCAAAGTTTTTGAGCATACGATAGGTTTGGGGTGGGACGCCATCGTTTAGCCGGAGGTTACACCGGAACCTTATTTTGGTCCATCGGGTTACTCGCTTCGGAGGCTTTGTACGGGGTTTGCGAGGCCGGCCTTGACGGATTGGAAGCTAACCGTTGCCAGGGCGACGAAGGTTGTGGCGACGGCGGTGAGGCCGAATATCCACCAATCGAGGGTCGTCTGGTAGGCGAAATCCTGTAACCAATTGTACATGGCGTACCAGCCGATCGGGACGGCGATGAGCGCGGCCAGGGCGACCAGCTTCAGAAATTCTTTTGACAGCATGGCGACGACGTGCGGGACAGAGGCCCCGAGAACTTTACGGATACCGATCTCCTTTGTGCGGCGTTCTGCCGTGTATAGGGCCAGGCCCAGTAGTCCGAGACAGGCGACTACAAGCGAGAGCATCGTAAAGGCGCCGAATACCTTGCCGATGGTTGCATCGGCTTTGTACAGCGAGTCGTATTCCGCATCCAGGAATGAATATTCGAAGGGGTTCTCGGGTGTGAATCCTTTCCAGACGCCCCGGATGGCGGCGATGGCTTTGGCGGGGTCGCCGGGCCTGATCCGGACGGCCAGGTAGGATTCTTTGAGGGAATAGGTCTTCGACGTGTTGTAGAACAAGGCGAACGGACCGATGGGATTGCGCAATGATTCGAAATGAAAATCCTTTATCACGCCGATGACCGTAAAGCGGGTGTTGTCGCCACCGGGATAAATGATGTGTTTGCCGATAGGGTCTTTCCAGCCCATGAGGGTTGCCGCCGCCATGTTCAGAATGACCGATGGGGAATCCGAATAGCTTTTCGAGAAATTGCGGCCGGCGGCCATATCCATCTTCATGGTCGGGATGAAGTCGTCGTCGACGATAAAAGACACCAGATCTTCCCGCCTATCACCGCCTGATGTGGTCTTTGCCGCCTCCTGCGGTACATAGGTGTCCTGGAAGAAACTGCTCATCGCGGGAAGGCCGGTGCTGATGGTGGCGCCCGTGATCCCTGGAAGGCGAAGTAGTTCCTGCCGGAACGATTCTTCCCTGCTGCCGAGCTTTTCCGCGCCGGACACCACCACCAGGTTTCCTTTGTCGAAGCCGAGATCTTTGGATTGTTCGAAGCGCATTTGTTTATAGACGATGACGGTGCAATTGATGAGCACCATGGATACGGTGAACTGGAAGACGACGAGGGTATTGCGGGTGAAGAAGCCGTGGGCCGGGTCCTTTCCGCCGGGTCCGCTCTTCATCACCGTCGCGGGGCTGAAGGAGGTGAGGTAGATGGCGGGGTAACTGCCCGCGAGCGCTGCTGTTAAAAGAATCAGTACGAGGATGCCGGCGATGCCGGAGAGGTCGAAGAAGGCGGAGAGGTTGAGTGATTTGCCCGAGAGATCATTGAATGCGGGAAGCGCAAGGCTGGCAAGGGCGACGGCGATGACTGCGGCGATGAGGGTATAAACGAATGCTTCGCCGAGGAATTGGAGCATCAGCTGTTTGCGCTCGGAGCCCAGGACTTTGCGGATGCCTACTTCACGCGCACGCCGGGCTGATTGGGCCGTTGCGAGATTCATGAAATTGACGCAGGCGAGCAGGATGATGAACAGGCCGATGGCCGAAAAGATATAGACGTATTTGATATCGCCCTGGGGAAAATAGCGGTTCCCGATTGTTGCAGAATACAGGTGAACGGCCGAAAGGGGTTGCAATTGCAGATCGTATCGATTCCCTTTCCGGATGAATTCATCGATCGGTTGCCCGATGCGGCTGAAGGCGCTTGCTGCCTGTACCCTGATCATGGCCGGTGTTCCGGCTTCTATATGCCGGATGACGGCTGGGGCGTCGGCGAGACCGGGCTTCAGTTTGACATAGGAGCCCATCTGAAGCCAGACCCAACTCCAGCTGAAATGCTTTACCGCCGGCATGGCCTGAACGGACAGCAGGGCTTCGAATTGCAGGGACGACTGTTCCGGCAGATCGTTCAGCAGGGCGGTGACGACAAACGGTGTACTGTACCCGTCGAGCTGAAGGTTCTTGCCGAGCGGTGATGCGTCACCAAAATAACGCCGTGCGGCACGCTGGGTCAGGACGATCGAGTTGGGGTTGTTGAGGCAGGTATTTTTGTCGCCTTCCAGCACGGGATAGCCGAAAAAGGAAAGAAAGTTAGAATCGACAGCCAGCAGGTGTTTATCCGTGATGGAGTGGTTCTCGTTGTTGATCGTATATCGGACGAGCTGGTCTCCCGGGAGGAAGATGCGGGTATAGCTTTCTATCTCGGGGAACTGATCGGCGAGGGCTTTGGCGGCGGGCGGGGGGGTATGGCCGGCCGTAAATTCGTTGCTGCCTATCTTCTCGTGGGTATTTACCCGATAAATGCGGGCCGTGTCGGGGAAAAACCGATCGTACCCGAGCTCATCTTTTACATAGAGGCCGATGAGGATCACGCAGGCCAGGCCGATGGTGAGGCCGCCGATGTTGATGACGCTGCTGACTTTATTCCGGTTCAAATTCCGCCAGGTGAGCTTGAGGTAATTCCTGAACATAAGCAGGGGTTTTTCATTAGGCTGAAAATCCGGTGCCAAAACCGTAACTACCTGATAATAAATATCCTGGCTGGGTTTGGTTTTGGTTGGGTGTCCGGCTGCGGACAGCTGTTGTATTGATTACGCACGATCCGGGCCTCACTCCGTGCGCAAGGCCGTGACGGGGTTTGCCCGTACCGATCGCCAGATCTCGTAGCCGATGGTCAGCCCTGTGACGAGCAACAGGCCGGTTAGGCTAAAGACGAAGATGAGGGGGCTGATGGCGACGCGGTACACAAAACCCTGCAGCCATTTCTCGGCCAGGTACCAGGAGACCGGGATGGCGATGAGGCTGGCTACGACGAAGATCTTTAGAAAGATCGCCGCAAATAATGCGACCACCTGTTTATCGCCGGCCCCGAGCACTTTGCGGATGCCGATCTCCTTTGTGCGTTGTTCCGCTGTGTAAGAAGCGAGGCTCAATACGCCCAGGACGGTGATGAGGATAGCGAGAACGGCGAAGACCTTTGCGAGGGAGGAGATGGTTCTTTCTACCTGGTACATGCGGTTGAATTCATCGCTGACGAACCAATGGTCGAATCCTGCGCCGGGGAATGCGGCTTTCCATTTCTTTTCGATGGCGGCTATTTTTTCCTGGAAGGAGCCGGGCGGCAATTTTATGTAGGCGATCTTGTCGATCGGGTCGGGTCGTGCGCTTAGGACCAGGGGTTCGATGGGCTGGTGCATGGAGCGGAAGGGGAAATCCTTTACGACGCCTATTACGCGGAAGAGGCGGTTTGTGTCCCTTGTGTCCCTGACGATGGCGCCCATTACGTCGCCGAGGGGCTTGTTCAGGGCGTGGACCGCAGCCTCGTTGAGGATCAGGGCGGTGCTATCGTTGCCGTTGCCGTATTGGAAATCGCGGCCGGCCAAAAATTGCAGTTGAAAGGTCTTTGGGAAGTCGTAGTCGACGCTGAGCTGGTTCCATTGCAGGTCTTTGTTGTCCAGGGAGGGGAATTTGAATGTGCGGCCGATGAATCCAAAATAATCCAATCGCGGCAAGTGATTTCCCATGGTCACGTGGGGAATCTGCGGGTCTTCCAGCACGGTGCGTCTGAAGATCTCGAAATGGTCTTGTTGGGCGATGCCGCCAAAACGGATCGCCAGCAGCTGGCTACCGTGTTCGTTCAGCTTGGTCGTCCTCAACTGATCCATTTGCTGGATGACGATGAGTGTATAGACGACCAGTCCCAATGAGACGCTGTATTGGATGGTGACGAGCGTCTTCCGAAGGAATTCGGCGCCTTTGCCTTTTACCAGTTGGCCCTTGAGGACCTTTACCGGTTGAAAAGCGGATAGATAGATGGCGGGATAAAAGCCCGCGACTACAGTCATGAATAAGACGATCGCCCCGACGATCGTCAGCATATAGGGATCGGCCAGTGAGGCTATCGAGAAGGATTTATGCGCAACCTGGTTAAAGGGGTGGAGGAACAGCAATACGAGGAGAACCGACATGATCAGAGCGCAGAGCGTCATCAGGAAAGATTCCAGGAAGAACTGAATGGCGAGTTCGAAGCGGGAACCGCCAAAGGATTTGCGGAGGCCAACTTCTTTGGCCCTTTTTACGGAGCGGGCGGTGGCGAGGTTGGTATAGTTGATGCAGGCGATGACCATGACCATGATGGCGATGATGCCGAAGATGGCCAGGTAGACCCTGTCGCCATGGGTATTGGAGTTGTCTTCCCATAGATTCTTCGGGTCGAAATGCATGTCGGCGAGCTTTATCGAGGTCGCTTCGAACTTCGAGCCGTCCGGCGCCACTCCGGCGCTGGCCTTTAGCATTTGGTTGGCGAGGGTATTTAACACCGCGTTGATGGGCTTTATGCTCGCGCCGGGTTTGAGTACGACGTAGTTCTCGAAGAAGGAGGTGTATTGGCTGAAGCGGGAGCCTTCGAGGTAGTCCATATAGTGATCGCCGTAGATGCTATGGAGGGCGTTGATGTTGATGATGTAATCGGGTTTGAAATGGGAATTGGCGGGGTAATCTTTGTATATGCCGGCTACCTGAACGTTTATTTCCTTTCCCTGGGTGGCAAAAATGTGTTTCAGGGAGATGACCTTGCCCATGGGGTCTGCATTTCCGAACAGGTTTCTCGCGCCCGTCTCGCTTAGCAGGATGGTGTTGAAGTCTTTGAACAGGGTCTGTTTGTCGCCTGTTATTAATTTAAATAAAAGGATCTTGTCGAAGCCGGGTTCGGCCCAGACGATCTTTTCGGTGAGGACGATCTTATCGGTTGGCTTGTAGTCGAGGGAGGTGGGGTAGCCGACGTTATCGATGCGGCAGGTGTAAAGGACCTCGGGCCGGTTGTCTTTGAGGTAGCGCATGAATTGGCCCGGGGAGACGGTGTTCTCGAAGCGCTGGCCGTCGGGGTTTGTAAAAACGGAGCCGATGCGGTAGGTGTCCTTGTAGAACGGATGCAGGGTGTCATAGCGCAACTCGTCGCTGACATATAGGAAGATCAGGATGGCGCTTGCGAGGCCGAGGGCGAGTCCGAAGATGTTCAGGAGCGAGAATACTTTCTGGCGGCGGAAATTCCGGAGGGCGATGAGCAGGTAGTTGCGGAGCATGGGAAATGCGTTTTAACTATTAGGAAATAGTTTCCCATGCGACCTTGTCAAAAATGAACTTTGATCAAGATCCGATTATTTTCCCGGCACTGAAAGGGTTTTGTGACGAACGGTTATTTTAATGACTTATAGGTAAATTTCTGACCGCCTAAAGACGCCTCCAGCATCAGACCAGCTTTAGTCTGTGAGAATACGACCACACCATTTCTATAATTCGTGTTGGCGGACGCGCCTGCTTTGACGGCTATTGCGGAAGCCTGACCGCTGAATTCGATCTTGTTTTGCATGAAGCGGTCCAAGGCGTCTTTGTTCTCGAAGAAGATGATCTCGCGATAGGCTTGTCCGCCTGCCTGGGCGCCTACGGTTACCTGCACCATCTGGGCTGTACCGATGGGGATTCCTTTTTCATATACGGTGCCTTTGCCGGCGGCGCCGCCTACTCCAACCGCGCCCTTGCCAATATTTGGGAATATGGCGTAGCCGGAGGCATGTTTGAATAGATTTTCCATGGAAGGGTCCGACTTTAGAAAGGAGGCTTTGGCCGCTTTGCTATCGCTGATGATTCTTTCCTGGGATTCGTCCTGGGCTTTTGCCACGCGGGGGAGAAAGAGGGCTGAGCAGATCGATAGGGTGATTGCCGGCGTGATGATGCTTTTCATTTTCATACGAAGTCATTTTTTAGTGATTGGGAGAGTATGCGATGTATGGAATGCAAAAAATCTGCCACCGGGTAGCACCGTTGCGGTCGAAATTCAGGAAAGCGTTTGAAGACCAGCGGTTTGAATCAGGCTTTGCAAATCATTTGGAGGACTTTGCCAATTCAAATGCTTCCAGGTATTGATATAATACCTCCCGATCACCCTCTGCAAGCTCATCATCCGAAGTCAGCAGGTGTTCCTTCACCAGGTAATATTCGTTTTCAGTCGTGATCCGCTTCTTTTGCAATGCTTTCCGGATGGTAACAGTAAATACGGAGGTGAGGGATTCGATTGAGGGAAGGCTGTTGTGCTTCAAGTCGGCGTCCATTTCCAGTACCTTACCAGCTGATAGAAGCGTTACCATTTTCAGTGAATCATTCAAGCCCATTTTGAGGCTTCGGGTTGCCATCGCTCTGTTTTGCTGTTCGAGCTCGTTTAGAAATTTTATCGGTGATTGTTTTTCAACCATCGCGGGGTGGAGCGTTGCCGATACATGTTTCCAAATGATCGCAAAAACCATTTTATATTTATCGTAATTTTCGGCCGTTATTTTCAAAGGCATGTGTGGAGGTTTGGTGCAAGCTACTGCAATTTTTACAATACATTATCGATATTTCGCATATGCAAAATAGGAAGGGCGAACGAATAAATTTCAATAGATTTATAGGATCAAAACCTCCCGCGCAATGAGAAAACCCATTCTGCTATGCTTATGCAGTTCGTTATTCTGTTTAGTCGCCACCGCACAAAAGGTGAACCTTGAACAATTCAAAAACCTAAAACCACGCAATATCGGTCCTGCGGGCATGAGCGGCCGGATAACGACCATCGACGTGGTGCTGGATAATCCCAACATCATTTATCTCGGCTCGGCATCGGGTGGGGTGTGGAAAACGGAGAACAGCGGCAATTCGTGGACGCCGGTTTTTGATGAGCAGCCGACACAGAATATCGGCACCGTTGCCATCCAGCAATCCAACCCCAATATTGTTTGGGTAGGAACCGGCGAGGGGAATCCGAGGAACTCTGTGAATATTGGGGAGGGAATCTTCAAAAGTTTGGATGCGGGTAAGACCTGGAAGCGAATGGGGCTGGAGAACACGAGGAATATTCATCGCATCCTTATCGACCCGGTGAATCCCAATACCGTTTATGTTGCCGCCATCGGCAATCCTTACGGCATCCATCCGGAGAGAGGCGTTTTCAGGACGACGGATGGCGGGGAGACCTGGACCAGGATCCTTTATACCAACGATACAACCGGCTGCTCGGACCTGGTGATGGACCCCTCCAACCCCAACCGGCTGCTGGCGAGTATGTGGCAACATCACCGTACGCCCTGGGATTTTAAGAGCGGCGGTCCCGGGAGCGGGCTGTACCTGACCATCGACGGGGGTAAGAATTGGAAAAAGCTTGGCAAGGCCGAGGGCTTGCCCGACGGCGCGCTGGGGAAGATCGGGCTGGCGTTTGCGACCAACCAGCCCAGCCGGGTGTATGCGATGGTGGAAGCGACGAAGAATGGCTTATACAAAAGCGACGATGGGGGCGCCAAGTGGGAGCTTGTGACAGCTGAGCCGAAGATCGTGACGAACCGGCCTTTTTATTTCCAGGATATCCGGGTCGATCCGCAAAATGAGAACCGCATCTACAATATTCACGACCAGGTGGAGGTGAGCGAGGATGGCGGAAAGAGCTTCACGACGCTGATCCCTTATTCGGGTATCCACCCGGACCATCATGCCTGGTGGATACATCCGCGGAACGGGCATTTTATGATCGATGGCAATGACGGCGGGATCGGTATTACGCATGACCGGGGTAAGAACTGGACCTTCGACGACAAGATCCCTGTCGGCCAGTTCTACCATATCAACACCGATAATGAGATGCCTTACCATGTGATGGGTGGCATGCAGGATAACGGAAGCTGGCATGGTCCTGCCTATACCTGGATCGGCGGCGGCATCCGGAATGATTATTGGGATAATATCGGCAGTGGGGATGGTTTCGACGTCATGCCGGATCCAGAGGATGCCAACTGGGTATACAGTGAAAGCCAGGGGGGGAATATCGATCGCCGGAACATGCAAACGGGAGAAAGCTGGTTCATCAAACCGCCGGCGCTGAATCCCAAATTGATGCTGCGATGGAACTGGAATACGGCGATGGCGCAGGATCCATTCGACAAGAAGACCATTTATCTTGGCAGTCAATTCTTATATAAGAGTGTCAACAAAGGGGTTAGCTGGGAGGTGATCTCGCCGGATCTTTCAACCAACGATTCGACAAAGATCAAGGCCTTTCAAACCACGGGTGGGCTGACGCTGGACATTACCGGGGCGGAAACGCATTGCACGATCATTACCATCTCGCCCTCGCCGAAGGAACGTGGGACCATTTGGGCGGGAACGGATGACGGCAATGTGCAATTGACGCGGGATGGCGGCAAGACCTGGGAAAATTTCCGTGGTAAGATCCCGGGCATGCCGGTGAGCTGCTGGGTGCCTCAGATCACCGCGTCCCGGTACAATGCGGGTGAGGCGTTTGTGGTGGCGAATGATTATCGCCGCGGCGATTTCAAACCCTACGTCTTCCGGACGACGGACTATGGCAAGAGCTGGAAAAGAATGGTGGACGAGAATAAGGTAAGGGGTTACGCGCTGTGTATGATCGAGGACCCGGTTGAGCCTAATTTGATCTTTGTCGGGACGGAAAACGGCCTTTGGATTAGTTTTGACAACGGGGGGACCTTTCAACAATGGAAGAATGGTTATCCTTCTGTTTCCACTTACGATATGGCGATACCTGAGCGAGAAGCCGACCTGGTGGTCGCGACCTTTGGGCGATCGTTGTGGGTGTTCGATGATATCCGGCCTTTCCGAAAACTTGCGTCCAATAAGGGGGGGGCTCTTACCAAGACCCTTACTGTTTTCCCGGCGGGGGACGCCTACCAGGCGCAGTATAGGGCTGCTACGGGTTATGAGTGGAGTATCGATGGGTTGTATGAGGCGGAGAACAGGAAACGGGGGGCGGAGATTTCTTTTTTTGCCGCGGCGGGCAAAAAAGGCGATAGCGCCAGTGTGCGAATCTACAATGATAAAAATGAGTTGATCAGAAGATTGAAATGGGCCGTCGACAGCGGGTTCAACCGGCAGTATTGGGGAATGGAGGAACGGGGCTTCCGGCAACCGGGGTCGCCCAAGCCGAAACCGGACGCGCAGGAGCCGGGAGGCTTACCGGTGTTGCCTGGTGTGTATAAGATCGTGATCAGTTATGGCGGGGCTGGCGATTCGACCCTTGTAACCGTGAAGGACGATCCCAGGTTGGGCGATAGGACGTCGATCCGGGTGGCGCAACGGGCGCAGTATGATCGCTTGCGGAAATCGGTCGACAAATTGACGGAGGGGATGGACCGGCTGACGGAGGCGGATGAAGTTTGCGGCAAGGTGCACAATGAATTGACCGGTCTGGAGGGGAAAGAGGTTGATTCTGTGCGAAAGATGACGACCCGGATGCAGGATTCGATCAAATCGATCCGGGAATTCATCAGCGGGAAGTCTTCGGACCGGCAGGGACTGGCGAGAAGTCCTTTTGATGTAACGGTGCTGTCGCAGGTACGGGAGGCGCAGCAATCCATTGGGAGCAAGATGGTGGCGCCGGGGGCGCAGGAGGAGGCGATGGTGGTTAATGCGGAAGCCGCGGTTGCGGAAGCCATGCAGAAGATCAATGCGTTTTTCGATGGAAAATGGAAGGACTATCGCAGCCTGGTGGAGACGGCGAAATTGAATATATTTAAGGACTATAAACCTATCCAATAAAAACGGACGGCTGTTACTGTAAACTCATCCTATGTTCAAGAGCTACCTGAAGGCCTCGCTGAGGTTCTTCGCCAATAACCGGGGCTTCAGCCTGCTCAACATTGCCGGGCTTTCTATCGGTACGCTGTGTTGCATCTATATCCTTTTGTATGTCCGCGATCAATTTGGTTATGATCGTTATTTCACCGATGCGGCGAGCATCTACCGGGTGACCAGCAGTGTGAAGGCGGGAGACAGGGCATTCCGGCCCCAGGCCACCACCCCTACCCCCCTGGGGCCGGCGCTTCAAGCCATGTTTCCGAACACGCTTGTTGCAACGCGTATCGCTCCGACGATCGGGGCCAGGGGACACGTCCTCAGTTGGAATGGGAAGTCCGATGTGTATGTAAAAGACGGGGTCATGGTGGACCGCAATTTCTTCCGGGTGTTTGACTTCCATTTTACCGCCGGCCATGGGGACGACGCCCTTACGAAGCCCGATGCGGTGGTATTGCAGCAGTCCGTCGCGAGCCAGCTTTTTGGGAATGCCGACCCGATCGGCGAAAAGATCATTGTGAATGATAGTTACGGCGTCTTTCTGTTCACCGTAACCGGGGTGGTCGACGAAAGCCGTGGGAAGTCCAGTATCCATGCCAATATCTTTTTTACGACGACGCCGGATGGATTTGGCAGCAACTTTCAGAAGGACGACAATTGGCTGGACCATTACTTTACGTATACCTTCGTAAGGCTGAAGTCCCGGGCGTCGGTCCAAAACCTGGAAGACCGGTTGCCCGAGGTTGTCCGGCAACATCAGGGTGGACAGGGCAATAGCACCATAAAAACGGCGCTGCATTTGCAGCCGATCCATGCTATCCATACGACAGAGGCCTATGATTCGGAGATGGGCAGACCGGTCAGCGGCTTTTTCCTGGGGATGCTGATCGCGGTCGCGGCGCTGATACAACTCATCGCCTGCATCAATTATATGAACCTGTCCACAGCGCGGGCGTCCAAGCGGGCCAAGGAGGTGGGGGTTCGGAAGATCATCGGCGCCGACGATACGAGTCTCGTACTTCAGTTCCTTATGGAGTCTGTGGCCCTTTCGCTGATGGCTGTATTGCTCGCGCTGCCCTTGCTAGGGTGGGCCTTTCCGTGGCTCAACCAGGCTACCGGTGCGGAAATTCCCAGAACCATTTTTGCCGAACCAATGATCTGGGGCCTGCTTGTCGTCCTGGGTACCGTCACCGGGTTGCTTGCCGGGAGTTATCCGGCCTACTATCTCTCCGCGTTCAAGGCCCCCAAAGTGATCAAGGGGGATTTTACCAGTCATATCTCCGTAGGGGGACTTCGCCGCCTTCTCGTCATCTTCCAGTTCATCCTTACCATCGTCCTGATAGGCGGTATGATCATCATTCGCCAGCAGATGGATTTTGTGAAGAGCAAGGACCTGGGATTCAATAAAGGCGAGCCGATCGTTTTCACTTTTCATTCCTATGGGGCCCAAAAGTGCGCGAATTATTTTGCCATCGCGATGCGGGAGTTCCCGGATGTGACGGATGCTTGCCCCGCGGACAATTATCCCGGCGCGCTCTCCTACCGGAGCGACCATCTTTACCTGAATGGCGCCGCTCCGGCGACGGCGATCAATGTGCAGACGATGGGGTCGGATGAACATTTTTTAAAGACGATGGGCATACCGCTTGTCGGCGGGCGCAATTTGCAGTTCAACGATACGGGATCGGTGATCGTGAATGAATCCATGGTCCGGGCGCTGGGCCTTAATCTTGTGACGGCTCCGGGGGCTCGTATCTTCAATTGGGACGGTATGCGGTATACTATCGCCGGTGTTATGCGAAACTTCAATTTTCAAAGCCTGCACGATACGGTGACGCCGTTTATGGTGGTATACAAGATCGGCATAAAGCAATTCGACCACCTGATCGTGAACGCCAGTTCGCCTCATTTTTCGGCGCTGCTTGCCCGGATGAAGGTCGTCTGGCAACGGAGGGTATTCGTGGATCCGGTTGGTTTTGGATACCGGTTCCTTGCCGACGAGGTGGAGTTGCTGTATATGCCGGAGATCATTATGTCGAGGATCATCAGCAGCTTTACGATCGTCGCGCTTTTTATCTCCTGCCTGGGTCTGTTTGGGCTGGTGGCCTTCAATGCGGAGCAACGTACAAAAGAGATCGGCATCCGGAAGGTGATGGGGGCCTCCGTGACCCGGATCGTGCAATTGTTGTCGATGGATTTCCTGCAGTTGATCTTTCTTTCTTTTGCGTTGGGGACGCCCATTGCATGGTGGATCATGAGCCGGTGGCTGGATGTGTTTGCGTACCATATCCGCATTCCGTGGTGGACGTTTGGGATAGCGGGAGCGGCAGCCATTTTTATTGGGATGAGTGTGGTTTGCTACCAGGCGTTCAAGGCGGCGGTGATCAACCCGGTGAAAAGTTTGCGGGGGGAATGAGGGGCCGGGGCTGAGGAGTAAGCGCCCGCCGGACCGGGGAATGCGTTCAAATCGAAATCTTAATGAACCTTTTTCCCGTAATTCTTCTCTCCGGCCAGGATGGCCACCGGCAGATCGTTCTCTCTTGGCGGTATCGGGCAGTTATAACCGGTGGTGTATGCGCAGTAGGGGTTATAGGCTTTGTTGAAATCGAGGGTCATCCGATCGCCATGAATGTCGGCTGTCGTACAGTCGATGTAGCGACCGGCGCCGTAGGTATCGAGGGCGCTGGTGGCATCGGTAAAGCCGACGAACAAATAGTCTTTGGTCCCTTCCTTTGCCAGGAGTTGCTGCATTTGAAATACGACCAGGTGCATTACCGTGTCGTGCAGCCGAAAGGAGAGAACTCCGTATTTTCGCGCCATTTTTGTCACTGTGCCGGAGGTCGGCATGGGTAACCAGGGACTGTTGGACACCTTTTCAAATGTACATTCCACTTTGTATGCGGCGTCGAGCGGGTAAAAGCGCAGCAGGCTCCGTTCTTCGGGGGTCTTCAGCAGCTCGTGGGTGTTGACGTAGTTGTTTCGCCAGGCCTGCATCGAGTCGATGTATGGAGTCTGTGCGTGGGTGAGTTTAGCAGTGGATGAGAATAGGAGCAATAGCTGGATGATGACCGTGCAGGGTTTCATAGCGCCGAATGTAAAAATATTCCGGCCAAGGCAGGTGACTTTTTTTAGCTTCCGTCATATATAGTATAAATGACCCCAAAAAATGGACGACCAAACCATCCTCGAGCTGATCCGTACCGGAAAGAATGATCTGGCCCTGAACGCGTTATATCGAAACTTCCCTGCTATCCGAAAACTGGTCCGGTCGCGTGGCGGCAGCACGAAGGACGCAGAAGACGTCTTCCAGGAGGCGTTGATGATCCTGATCGGCAAGGTGAAAAAAGACTTCCGGCTATCTGCCCGGCTTTCCACCTATTTGTACGGCGTCTGCCATTTCCTTTGGACAGAACAGTTACGCAAACGACGACAGCAGGTGCCGTTTGATCCCCAGGCCGAGGGCGCATCGGATATTACCTCGAAAGGCGGCCTTACAGTAACCGAAGAGGTTGACCTGTACGTCCACCTTCAGCATGAATCCCGCATCCGGCTTGCGGAACAGGCACTCAACGAACTCAAGGACCGCTGCCGGGAACTGCTGCTGATATTCTATTATAGCCGGCTTTCCCTGAAAGAGATCGCGGCGAAAATGGGCTTTGGTTCGGAGAATAGCGCCAAGAACCAAAAGTACAAATGTCTCGAGGCGGCGCGCACGCGGCTAAAGGAACTTCAACATCAAACGCAAACCCATTAATCCACCAACATGAGACCCGAACTTGATTTGATGGAACGCATTGAACAATATTTGAATGGCGAGCTATCACCTGACGACTTGGCCGCTTTTGAAGCGCAACTGGCCGGAGATGCTTTTCTGCGTGAGGCCGTACAATTACAGCAGGATATCCGGGCTGGGTTGGAGCGCGCGAGTCTCGCCAGCGCCATTCTTGGTGCAAAGCGGCGTTTTTACCGCCGTATTGGGTATCGCTGGGGTGGATTCGGGCTGGGACTCGCCGTCGTTGGGCTTGTTGCCGTCGTGTTCCTTACCCGTCATGATCGCCGGATGGGTATTGTACCGGGAGTGCTCACGGCGACGCACGGTGAAGTATATGCTATCGATACCAGGCGGGATACCCTGCTGTGCACGGCGCATGGGGCGAAGATTCACCTTCCAGCCGGCAGTATCGACGCCGGCGGGGCGGAACCGGTGAGGCTCGAGATCAAAGAGGCGTATACGATCGCAGATATGCTGCGCTATGGCCTGCTTACGCAGAGCAACGGTAAGCCGCTGAGCAGCGGAGGGATGATCGATATCCGGCCTGTGGCGGGTAGTTCGGCGAGGATCGTCCGGCCGATCGGCGTAGCCTTACCCAGTTTGCGGATGGAGGACAACATGCAATTGTACAAGGGGGTGGTTGATGAAAAAGGGAAGGTCAATTGGACCGATCCGCGGCCGTTGGGGGACTCTTCCGGCCGGCTGGGGATAGAAGATAGTTCCCGGCGACGGGCAATCGCTGATGGTAAACGTCTTTTTGAGACCAACTGCCGGTCCTGTCATTCGATCCGGGCTGCTGTAATCGGACCTGCTTTGGGCTATATTTACCAGCGGCGGCCCCAAAAATGGATCAACGACTTTATCCGGAACAACACCCCGGTGCTGGCTTCCGGCGATTGCTATGCCCGGTATATCTACAATATCTTCAACAAGACCCCGATGAATACCTTTCCCAACCTAAGTGACAGGGACATCCGAAATATGATGGACTACATCGCCAATGAGAGCCAGCTGATCGATAGCAACCGGGTACCGAATTACACCCGCGAGCTGGACAGCTGCCGCCGGTATAATCGGCTTGCTGGCGCGCTTGAGAAGAACCGGGAGACACTTATTCAGGCCAATGGCCCGCGCACGGATATCATTCTCCACGACGATACGAGCGTTCAAGTCATCGGGGACGCCCCTGACTCCATCGTAGCCGACACGGTTGCGCCATCTGCAATGCCTGCAATCGTAATACCGGCGGAGCGCCCCTCGATATACTATCAATTCACGGTGGAAGGCTTTGGCTGGTATAATGTCGATGTGCTGTTGAAAGACCTGCCGGGCGTCGTGCCCAGTGAATTGCGGGTTCGGGTGACGCCGCCCTTTGCGTCGGAAGTGAATGTATTTCTTGTCCTGCCCGGGCGGAAGATATTTTCCGAGGGCGGTTTTCTGAAAGACAGTAAGATGGAATTCGGCTTTCTCACCGAAGATGGCCAAATTCCATTACCGTGGGGGGAACAGGCGTATGTCTTTGCGACGGGTGAATATCGGGGTAAACCGGTGTTTGCGATCCGATCGTTCCTAACGGCCCGGCAGCAGAATATCAGCTTACAGCCGGTGCCGATGACAAAGGAGGAGATTACTGCTGCCATCAATCATCTCGACCTCAACCAACTGAATATTCGGGTCGCGGATTCACGGAATGCCGTGCGGATCCGGGCGATAGATACGGCACTGGCGGCGATCGCGAGGTTCAAGCCGCTTCATTGCGATTGTGATTGCGGCGAGTTGGGGGGAAGTGATACTGTGAGGATTGTGGCCAGGTTGATTATGCCGCGATAAAAAAACCGCTGATTGTCAGCGGTTTGGAGCTTGTTCTTTGGCGCCTTGGGCGAGGGTCGGTCTTTGGTGACTTGGGGCGGCTGATTTTATGGTGGATTGGTACACGATTGGCGCTTAGTAGAAAAACTGTTCTTTGACGATCTTTCCGTCCTTTACCTGAAAGATGCCGATCTCTTCGACTGTCGTGCGGGGCCTGCCTTTGAACGTAATATCCTGCCGCAGAACGACGCTGAAGAATTCGCCCGCGACGAGGGGTTCGCTGCAATAGTAGCTATGGATCGTTTCGATGGTTGCCCGGCGGGCGATCCCTTTAGCCTTGACGGCTTCCAGGCCCTGGGTGATCACGGCCAGCCCCATGGCCGTCGCTTTTTCCATTTCCTGGCATATGACGTCCTGGGCGTAGAAGGTGTCCTGGATCTCGAGGAACTTCCGTTCGGTCATTAGTTGCTGGTAGCGGCTGGCGAGCTCTTGTGTTGTCATAATTTTCTGATTGATTGTTTATGGGACAAAGGTCAGGAGGGGGAGTGACAGCCTTATGTCAGGAGGTTTTTGCCCGTTTGGCCGCTGATTTTATGTCATTTTATACCGGCCGGGTTATCTTTGCGATAGTTATGGCAAAGAAAAAGACTTACGAAGAACTCGTCCGCGACCAATCCGGGACCCTGGTGGAACAGATCGTGACGGCAGTGGTGAAACAGAAATCGGTCGACGTCTCCTTTGAAGAGGAGGACGACCAGCAGTGGGCTATTGTTAAGTTGTATAAGGAGGCGGAGGACCAGGAGATGGCAATTCGGTTGCAGACGGGGGATAAATGGATATTGCAGTTTGGTTACTATGATGAGGACGATGAGTTTATTGAACTGTTGCAGCCGCTTGCGCCGGTTGAGATCGATCGGATCCCGCAGGCGTTGCAGAAGGTGATGCGCAAGGTGCTGGCGGGGGAAGAGGGGTTGCGGGTGCCGGGGGGATTGTTGGGGAGGTAGGGGACTTCCTGGTTTTATCCAGTATTTCCCTTTTATTTCTGATTTGGCACTATCGCTGCTTTCAGTCGACGATTCGGACCGTTCGCCTGTTTCATAAGTGGCCGGCAATTACCTAACAAACCCCTTGTATGGTCTATTCCGGAACATCGCGGCGGTACGGTCATAGCTGACAAGGTAATGAGCAACCAGCATTCCTGCCAGTAACCATGCGCCGGTGTCATATCCCATGTCTTCCAATGCCCAGACCGCCCCGGCAAAGAGTGCCCATTCGAGCAGCAGGCGGAGCGGTCCGGGGATGGCGACCGGCGCTGGACGTGGGTCATTCGGAATCCGGAAGACACCCCAAAGGATCGCTGCCGCGAGGGGAAGAGCGATGGCCGTTGCGACGCCCTGCCAACCGGGGAAGCGGTGATAGCCCCAAATGGATATCACGGCCAGCATGGCCAACTCGAGGAGAAAGCGGACGAGGAGATTGACAGGGTGGGTATTCATCGGCTTGTTTTATGGTGAATTTAATTAGAATAATGTTTACCGAATCAAAATGATCGTTCCCTTGTACGATTGCCTGGTGCCGTCCGCGAACTGCAATTCGATGAAATACACATAGGTGCCGGCGGGGGCTGGGGAACTGTGAAAGCTGCCGTTCCACCCGAACCTCGGGTCGCCTGGCGTCCCGCCATGGACGGCGAATACAAATGCCACTCAACTATCCTGCTGCAGCACATCGCACGATTACACACAGGCAATGCCCACCCTGAATATCCTGATAGGAGTCGTCAGGGTGTTGTAAAGCCGGAGGTGACCGCTTCTCTATAAATTCCCCTTTTTTAACTCCTGGACCGCATAGTCGGCTGCGCGAGCGGTAAAAGCCATGTAAGTAAGACTTGGATTCTGGCAGGCCGACGATGTCATGAAGGAGCCATCGGTGACAAAGACGTTTGGGGCGTCCCAAACCTGATTCCACTTGTTTAAAACTGATGTCCTGGGATCGGCACCCATCCTGGCGGTGCCCATTTCATGGATACTGCGTCCGGGATAGGGGCTATCATTATCATCAATGGTTTCAATGTCTTTGACGCCAAGTGCTTCCAGCATTTCTTTGGCATCATCGAGCATGTCCTTACGCATCATCCGTTCATTTTCCTTCAGCTCACAATCCATGGCGAGTACATTCAAGCCCCATTTATCTTTTCTCGTTTTGTCGAGGGTGATCTTATTGTCGTGATAAGGAAGAATCTCACCAAAGGCATCGAGGCTGAACGTCCAGGGGCCGGGTTCGGACATGGCCTCTTTCAGTTCTGCGCCGATGGAATCGCCGGCTCCTGCCTCGCCCCGCCGGCGGGTAGCCCCACCCTGGTAGCCGAATCCCCGCAAGTAGTCCCGCTTATCGCCAAAAAAGTTCCGAAAACGGGGAATATAGATGCCATTGGCCCGCCGGCCGTAAACATATTTATCAAGATAGCCTTCTACCCTGCCGCTGGCCCCCAGGCCCTGATGATGATCCATGACGTTATGTCCCAGTTCGCCCGAACTGCTACCCAGTCCTCCCGGCCAGATATCGGTGGCGGAGTTCATGAGTATCCAGGCGCTGTTGAGGGTAGAGGCGTTGAGGAAGACGATTTTTGCCTTGTACCTGTAGGTCTTCATCGTTTCGGCGTCCAACACTTCGACACCAGCGGCGCGTTTGGTATCCTTGTCAAACAATATCTGCGTCACGATCGACCAGGGCCGAAGGGTGAGATTACCGGTCTTCATCGCCGCCGGGAGGGTTACGGATTGCGTACTGAAATACCCGCCAAAAGGGCAACCATACCAGCACTTGTTGCGGAACTGGCACTGCCGGCCATCCATAGGCACGGTGGCGTGCGCACAACGGCCGATGATGATCTTGCGGTTCCCATTGAACTGCTTTTTTATCCGCCCGGCCAGGTCCTTCTCTACACAATTCATTTCCATCGGCGGCAGGAACCGGCTGTCGGGCAGTTCGGGCAGTCCTTCCTTCGATCCGCTTATCCCGGCATAACGCTCTACGTAGTCGTACCATGGTTCAATATCTTTGTACCGGACCGGCCAGTCGATCGCGATTCCTTGTTTTGCGTTCTCTTCGAAATACATATCACTCCAACGATAAGTCTGTCTTCCCCACAAAAGGGAACGGCCGCCAACATGGTATCCCCGGAACCAATCGAAGCGTTTGACTTCGGTGTATGGACTGTCCTTGTCGCTGGCCCACCAGGAAAGATTCCTTTCATTTAACGGATACTTTCGACCGAGCACGGGATAGTCTTTAATCATCTGTTGCGTGCGGTCGCCCCGATGAGGGTAATCCCAGGCCTCCTTAGCTGCTTCCGTGTAATCTTTGACGTGCTCGATGTTCATCCCACGCTCCAGCAGGATGGTTTTTAGCCCTTTCTCCGTCAACTCCTTTGCGGCCACTCCACCGCTGATCCCCGAGCCGATGACGATAGCGTCGTATTCGTTGTTTGCCATACCCAATAAAGATAGGGATGATTGCCGAATCATGAGCGGTCAGGACTTGCACTACAGGATGAAAAGCCTTATCCCGACATGTATGAAAGCATCCTTAACCCCATTTATCCTACTAACCGTCCTGTTGATCTTCACCGGTCGTAACGCCTCCGCCCAGGAGCATGCCCGAAAAGACACCATTCAGACAGACCCTTCCAACCCGGTATTGCCGCCCCCAAGGCAAACTCCGAGGACCGATCGAAAGTTAAAAGGCCCGGTGGCGGTATACCGGGAACCGTCATGACATCTGAAAGGCAACTTTATCGTGAAGCTGTACGAGACGTCCTATCGACAACCTTATTCGCGAGATCGCTTTCCGCTACTTTTAACTTATAAATAAGACTTGCGAGTTGCCATTTGCCGGTTTAGTTGCTAGGTTTGCAATGTGGGCAGTAAATTGAATTATATCGACTCATTCACCGAATTTTTCCCCTTCTGCCGGGAACTATACTCCTTTTCTACTTTCAAAGATTTCCGCACTTCTCCAGCAGTTTAAGCCTTCTACAGCAATCATCCAATGCCAGTCAACGATATTGACTGACCATCCCCTTTCTTAATCTATACGTCATGTCACACTTGACGATCGTATTCATTTTGGTCCTCACCGTTTCCATCATTATTACAATCCTTGTCATCATGCGCAATAATCAGCTAAAGGCGCGAAAGAACAGCATTTTCTCATTCTTCAAAAACGCCGGCATCGTTCACGACCTTTCGTTTACAGGCCAGGAAGTCTTACCAGACAAGGTCCTGGGTCTTGACGGGCCCAAAAGAAAACTCTTGATCACGGAACAACGCGCTGAAGAATATAATACCCGGGTCATCGACCTCCGGGAGATCGCGGCATGCACAGTGAAAAAGGTATATGGCGCCATCAATAGTCAGGAATATAAGCGGAACAAACCCGAAGAGTTTCTGAAGTCCATTTCGTTGGAATTCGAATTCACCACGGGCGGCGCGCCGATGGCCGTGCATTTCTATCGTAATACGATCAATAGCATCTATGAAATCCCGGAACTGGAAGGCCGGGCAAAAAATTGGGCGAAAATGTTGTCAAATCTAACAGTTCCATCGTGAATACAAAACATGAAGACCCTCCCATGGGCGGTATTCTCCTTGTACTGGCGTATGCATTTCCCCGAGTTCCTGCTCCCCATTAAATGGCGATCAATGCAAATTGCATTGACCTTTATCTTTCTATCGTGCCTGACCTTTTTTGCAGGAAGCGGCCAGAACGATAATCTTGCTGGTGGTTTCACTTGGGCGACGGCGTCGAAATACGGATCGATTATCTGCCCGCCGGCGGATCATCGCATGGGAATAGTCTCCGGCTGTCCGTTGACGGTGAGGCCAAAAACGTCAGGGCGGGCGTAGTGTCCAACACAGTCGAAATCCAGCTTGCTTTTTGCCAGCAGTGCCGGGTCGAGCTCTGCCGTGAGGAGGCCTTCCTCGTTCCAAAGCGGGCCGGCAAGGATCTCTCCCATGGGAGAATAGATGACGCGTCGATCCATTCGCAGACGATGTCGATAGTGCGGTGGAGGTCGAAAAGGGCTGGGGCGGCCTGGATGCCGCCAATTTTGGCCTGTTTTTTAGTGGTGGGCACGGGAAGTCAATTTTGTCGTGTGGATGGGACAAACTTAGTGATTTTACCTCGCCAATTGCGCGTTGTATCTTCCGTCCAGCCATTACCTTTGTACCCAAACATCCTTTAATTCAGCCTCCGCCGGATCGCGTTGCAAAAGAAGAAGCCCGGGTCCGTTACCCGCATCGAGTTACTGCTTGAAGGCCGGTGGTACAACCAACCTCCGAATACGTACGATTTTATCCGGGATTGATCGGACCCTATGTGGCCTGCCCGGGCGTGAGGGGCGGCTCCGTGTGGCAGACGGAGGATGTCAAGAACTATGTGACAAGTAATTGTGCGAGTTGCAATCTGCCATCCGGATCGGCTGTTTCGGTAAAGGAACATTTGATGCAGTGGAAGAACGGTTTGCAGAAGGGAATGAAATGAAAATGATTAAATGAGTCGCCATGCACTACCATCAATATGCTCCTGCTGACTTACTCAGAAACCTGGTGCGCTACTACTGGAGTCTTGACGGGCGCCAATTCTCCACTTCGCGGTTGAATATCCTAAGTTTTGGCGACCGCCACCCGCGATTAATCTTTCAAGATACAGATTGTTTTGAGCCGATCATACATGATGAAACAGGCGAAGAAATGCCGCTTTGTTACCTGAAAGGTGTGCGTACGCGGCCGACTGAGGTCTTTATGCACGGCGCCTTTTCGCATTTCGGAGTAAGCTTTTATCCGCACGCAATTACCACATTTTTCGGAATGGGTGCCGATGAGCTAACGAATCAGATGCCCGACATCAACATGGTTTACAGGTGTAATCTTGCTGAGCGCCTGAGAAACAGAACGCATCTGGTCCGTGTGGCAGTCTTAGACAGTTTCTTGCTCGAGAAAATGGCGAAGGCGTCTTTGGACTCTACGGTTCAAAGCATCATTCACAAAAAGGGAGGAGTTGGTGATATGGAGATGCTCGCTTCCTCGTTGAGGATATCAGAACGGCAGTTGCAGCGCAGATTTAAAAAGCAGGTTGGCATACCTTTAAAAAGATATGAGCGGATTTCGCGATTCGAGCTGGCGCTTACCCGGCTCGCTGCAGCCGACTATAGCGAACTTACTTCCATTGCCTTTGAACTCGGCTATACGGATCAATCGCATTTCATTAAAGAGTTTCAGGAATTTGCCGGGATGACGCCGTACAATTTTGTGCGCAACAAAAGTGTAGGCGCAGAAAGTTCATCCTTTCTATACACCGGTTGAGTGGCTGTCGTTTTTTTACAATTCTGATCATGAGGTTCTACTTAAATTGCGTTAAACGCACCGCATCATGGAAAGAATTATCACCCCCACTCTCGTTCTGCGAATTACCCTGGCTGCCGTGTTTTTTATGCATGGTTTCCTCAGCATTTTTACAGGCGCCGTAAATAACTTCGGTAACCAGTATTTGCATGGAGCGGGGTTTGCTCCAATTGGGTTGCCGCTGGCCTGGGCTATTAAGCTTTCGCACGTGGCCTGTGCAATACTGCTCATTCTAAATCGCTACATACGGCTCACTGCCATCGTCACCGTCCCTATTTTAGTGGCTGGCATCATTATGATTCATGCGGCTGCAGGCTGGTTTGTTGTGGGCGCGGGTAGAAATGGCGTGGAGTTCAATGTATTATTGATCGGTGTTCTTGTATATCTGGCCATCATCAACAAGAAAGGTGTAATTGCCTAGCCAGCAATATTTTTGGCACAAACCGGCCAACTCGTAGACGGGTACTTTTGGGCTGAAATGCTGTTTTTCCGGGTGGATTTATGGACAAAAAGAGAGAGGGTGAATCGGAAGGCAGACACTATTATTTCAAATTATGCGTTAAAGTAGGCTATTTCAGCTGCATATAGCGTATCATTGCTTATTCAACCGCTTAGAAAGGCCCCAATCACAATTTAAATCGCGAATATTTATGAATGAAGGGAAGTCCATTGCGCTTTGGACGAAGTATTTACCGGCTATGAGGATCTTGCTAAAAAAGGCCATGAATGAAGAGCAGCAGCTCGCCTTTAGCAAAATAGAGCTGCAGGCGGTCGATAATAGAAAGAATGTCAACTTCTCCTTCGATTTAGAGATCTCGAATGGAAAAGTCGAGAGTACCGTAGGCATTCCGTCAATGGGTAAGGACCTCTTCAATGTGTTGAATGGCGATCTGCTTGTTAGAAAATTTATGGTCGATAAAAAGATCGTGATCCAGATGAACAGATCGTCTTTAGTGACATTCAGATGCAACTGACATTTTGAGTATGGATGTCAATAGCGCAAATATTCCTGTTTCGCTCGGTGGTGGCAAGGAGACTTTTGTCAATTTGGGTTGGTTTCGAGGCGCCGGCAGATAAAACAATGGCAGAACAAACCACAAAGGTAAGCACGGTATGCGCCTGTTATTTGGTCGCGTCAAAGAGAAACAGGAGTGGTCCTTTTCTGAATAAGGAGGCTCCCGTCATTTAAGAAGGTTCGATTCCCCTTCAGGTATCAATAATATTGGCCCTGCAACTCATTGAGGTGAGGGGACTCCGCATCGAACACCTTGCTCGACTATTATCACTAATTCGGGAACTAAATAGCTGAAAAATAACAAGTTGAATTATATATTCAATTGGCTATAAATAGTTTAGGATAGTGTTTGTATTTTTGGGAATCTAATTCCCAATCGTACACGATCACCCGCGATTCAGAAGCTACATTAAAGAAAATGGCCAGCCAGTTCAAGGCGATTGCCCTTACCGGTCCACGGCAGAGTGGAAAGTCAACTCTCGCTCGAGCCACATTTCCAGATAAGAAATATATATCCCTGGAAAATCTCGATATCCGGCGGGCAGCATTGGACGATACCAGAGGTTTCTGCTGAATTAGAAAACCACGCCAGCCGGGGTTATAGGAAACCTTATAATTTTCAACTGTTTTCTCACTGGTAAATTCTATTGAAGTATTCCCTCAAACTGGAAGGGAAGGAGCTTGAATTGACCGAAACGGGCGGCCCAATATAAATTAAAGCCAATTCCTCCTTCTACCCAGCTGGTTGCCCGGGAACAGGCTCCGGAGAATGAACACCTGACCATGCAAATCGCCTCCCAACTTTTTGGCATCTCGCGGGCCCTTATGGTTGAAGCGTATATGTGAGGTTGAAAGCGCCATTTTTGATGGTGATCTTGTTTGGGTCGGTATTATTGGGCATTGCGTCGCCCAGAGAGCCGTAGAACGTGCCTGCGATGGTGCGGCTGGCAGGATCATATGCGGTGACATTCACATAGGAGAGTTGGTTGCCCGAGCTGTTGCCGGCATCCCAATCAAATGTACCCAGCCAATTCGTGTAATAAATATCCGCATTCGTGTTTGTCCCAATGGGTTGATTGAGTTGAAAAGGGCCAACAAACATGATAACTACGTAGGCGCTGTCCCCGTTCGCTCTGTTGGCAACGCCGATGAATTTATACAAACCCCGGCTTTGATAAAAATATGCGGTATAGTAATTTGCTGTCCAGGCAGTATCGGCAAAGGTCCCTGAGAAGGTTCCGCCAGGTGTATTGGAAGGAGGAGTAGTGGCGGGGGGATGCGGAATCGGAATGCTGGTTCTTATGCATCCAGCGGTCAAAAAAAGGGAAGTTACAGCGAGGAAGAGGAGAATGCCGGTTGGCCGCGGGTGAAAAGACATGGGTAAGGATTTTATACGGATATGCCAGGTTATCTTTTCAAACGACATGCGGTGGATATTATTGTCACTCCGCTTCGAAATGCCGGGATTGAACACCTCCCATCTATTTTAGCACTTATTTAGCCATAATGCCCTAGATTTTTTCAGTCTGTGTTCAGGTCGCCCGCCGAAAAATACGCAAATTTTTGCCTCTGTTTCAGTTTACAATAGAATATTGGTTTAGAACGCCGGTCTTCAATATCATTACGTGTGGCATAAATTACCAGTCCGGCTAAAGGCCGTCTGAATATCTGCACGGATTTGCACCCGCCAAAAGCCTTTTGACCGTCCGAGTCTGCAAAGCTAAAATGGATGGTCCCTTTTCTAACATGCCACGTCCCGGTACGCCGTCAAATTCGATTTCGGGATTGATGCATTGAAATATGCGCTTGGGTAGGAAGAGAAAAATTGGTTTGGGTTGCATGCGGAATCGGCGTCATCCGGATCTGCGCTGGGGGGATCAATTAAATGATTGCCGGAACTCCAGGGGCGACTGGTTGGTCTTTGTCTTAAAGAATTTACTGAAGGATTGCGGGTGCTCGAACCCGAGATTGTAGGCGATCTCGCTGACCGAGGCATCGGTAGTGGAGAGTTTTTCCTTTGCCTTTTCGATGAGCTTTTCGTGGATATGCTGTTGGGTACTTTGCCCGGTCAATACTTTAAGCAGACCACTCAGATAGTTGGGGGATACATTTAATTGCGCGGCGATCTCTTGCACGGAGGGCAGCCCTTTTCTGATCAGGTCTTCGGCAGTGAAATATTCTTCGAGGATCTTCTCCAGCCGGTCGAGGATCCGATGGTTGGCAATTTTCCGGGTCAGGAACTGGCGATGATAGAACCGTTCGGCATAGTTGAGCAGGGCATCGAGATGGGAAATGATGATGTTCTGGCTGAACTGGTCGATATTGTTCTGGTACTCCTGGTGGATGGTCCGGATGATGCCCGTAATGGTAACTTCTTCTTTCCTGGAGAGGAACAGGGCTTCATTTACGGAATAGTCAAAATATTCGCGTTGCCGGATGGATTTGGCCAGCGGGGTATTCCATAAAAAATCGGGATGGATAAGCAGCATCCACCCGGATTGGTTGATCGGCCGGGCGCTATCGTGCTCGATCCGGAAAACCTGGCCGGGCGCGATAAAGAACATGATCCCCTCGTCAAAATCATACTCCTGCTGGCCGTAACGGAATTTGCCGCTGAAATTGCGCTTGAGGGAGATGCTGTAGTAGTCCAAGACCAAATTCTCTGGATCCTCGTCGGGTGCATGGTGGACGTCTTCGACGTTGACGACGCTGATGAGCGGGTGTTGCGGTTTTGGCAACCGACGGAGGTCGTGAAATTCCGTAATGCTTTTGATGCGGCGGATCTTGTTCATGGGTTGATGTTTTATGGGTGCGTTGCGTGGACGTCTCGCCTGGCGCCGGCTTCGGCGGTGTTACCAGGGTACGACGCCGTCTTTCAGGAATTTCCCGGTTGGGCCGTCGGGGCCGATGATCGCGGATCGTACGATATGTTTTGCGCCCTCCGAGACCGGCTGGGGCCCCTGGTGCTGATTGAGGTCCGTGGCCGTGAATCCCGGCGTGACGCTATTGATCCTGAATTTGCTGCTTCGGAATTGGTTTGCCAGCGCCAGGGTGAATGCATTCAATGCTGTCTTGGAACAACTGTAGGCGTCGAAGTTGTCCCAATTGGGGTTTCGTTCGGCGGCGCTATGGCGGGCCAGTGAGCCGAGCTCGCTGGAGACGTTAACGATAACTGGTGCGGCGGACCGTTCCAATAGCGGCAGAAAGGCCTGGGTTGTTTGCACGGCGCCGAAGAAATTGGTTTCGAAGACGGTTCGCAGATTCCGCATATCGGTAGTTGCGATGTGCTGGGGCTGGTCGCCGGCGATGCCGGCGTTGTTGATGAGGATGTCGAGCGCGCCTGTCGATGCCTGGATCGTTTCTTTGGCGTGCCGGATGCATTCGATGTCGGTGACATCAATTTGGACCCATTCGACACTGGTGACCCCTTCTGCATTGAGCTGCTTTATCGCGGCTTCGCCCCTGGTCTTATCGCGGCTGCCGAGGTAGATGAAATATCCTCCCAGGTGCGCGAGTTGTCTGGCCGTCTCGAGGCCGATACCTTTGTTTGCCCCGGTAATCAATACTGTTCGCATGGTTTGTTCCTGTTTGTTTATGGTCTTTTCTTTTCGGCATATGGTCTATTACTATTCTGTCAATAGTCTTTTCGCTTTTGGCCATTTCCTACTCTGCTTATGGTCGTTTCCTTGTCGGCCTAATGCGCCGATGCCGGTTGCGGGTTCGCATTTGCATAGGCGGCAGCAAATTCGTTGGCAAATTCGGTCATTTTCACCTTTCCCAGGACGGGTCGATGGCTGAAATAATCTTCATAGAGCCGGCCGCCACGACGGCCTGCGTTCATTTCCACCAGGCCTCGGGCGGCACTGGGATTCATACCCGCGGCGAGCATGCCATCGAGCGCCTGTTGGTCCGGGATAGTTACCCATTTCAGGTCTGGCCTGCCGATGGCGGCGCCGAGGATCGATGCCACTTCATTTGGAGAGCGCTCATCGCTGGCGATATACTGGACCGTTCGGCCTGCGAAGGGTTGGGTGATCGTCGAGGCGATGGTCGCGGCAATATCCAGTGGTGAAACCCAGGGTTCGGGGTCATCTCCGCCGTAATTGGTGATGATGGCCCCTTGTGAACGGATGATGGGGATGAATGACAAGAGATTGTAATAAAAGCCGACAGGCCGCATGAAGCTGATGGCGACGCCGGCGGCCAATTGGCCGAGTATCTTTTCTACGTTATAATGAAATTTTAGCAGGCCATTGTATTGGTCGGTATGGGCGCCGATGCTGCTGAGATGTACGACGCGCCGGACGCCGGAGTCCTGGACGGCCTGAACAAAGTTGCGGGCGAGGCCGGCAACATGTTCATGAACGTCGAAGTTCGGGTCGAAGAAATTGCCCGGGGGCTCCATTAGATAGACGGCGTCGGCGCCTTTGAAGGTGGCCGCAAGGAAGTTGGGGTCTTCGAGGGACCCGATGGCCGGGACAGCGCCTATTGCATTGATATCTTTTGCTTTATCTTGTTTGCTGCTGATAACCGTGACGGTGTGCCCCTGACGGACGAGAATTTCGGCGAGGGGCTTGCTGATGTGGCCCAGGGAGCCGGTGAGAACAATTTTCATTTTTTTGGCGATTTTGACCTTGTAAAATTCGGCGGCTTTCGGGAAGCGGGCGTAGTGGAATCTACGGATGTTGTAGCCGAATTTGGAGGTGTGGGGGGCAGGTTTGGCCTGCCGCTCCTATCCGCCAACACCTGTCCTCCTGCCTCGGAACGATGCTAAAGAATTCGCCCGCAATAAGGGGGGCGCTGCAATAGTAGCTATGGATGGTTTCATGGTTGCCCGGCGTGCGACACCTAAAATGACGGGCCGTCGAGGTGAGAAATTAAGGCGATACCATAGAAGCAGGCCATGACGGTGAAGAAAAATCGAACTCCTGATATTTTTCTTATCGGAAATTCAATAACTAACAGTAATAAGTTCATTTAACAAGCCAAGTGGGCGTTTACCGTTGTGGGGCTCATGCCGGAATCATTTGCGCCAGTGACGCCTGGGTCGCAAATGTGTGATGATGGTGACGATCTGCTCGAACGCGATTACTTATAAGGTCTCAACAAAAAAAGCCGCTGAAAATCAGCGGCTTGAAGAGCGGGTGGAGGTGAGGGGACTTCAATCGAACCCCTAACCTCCTTATTGCTTAGAATTCAGCAAATAAGCCATCAATAAATTCACTGATAAAGGAAATCCAAAAAGAGAAGATAGGACTATTACAAATACATTTAGTATCTATTTTTTGACGGTAATCGGGCGACGTCGTACGATTAATTTTGCGGCAACAAGCTAGTTAAAAAGTAGTATGGTCCTATGCCTTCTCTTTCCAGACGGCCTGCCAGGCGGCAAACTGGGACGGGGTTACCCGGTAGCGGGCGAAATTGCCTTCGTGTAAAGCCAGGAGCTCGGCCTCAACTACGTTTATGAAGCTGTCCTGGTCTGGAGCTGGGAGCTGGCGGGCATAGCCAACCAGATGGTCTTTTGCTGCCGGAGGGGAAAGCTTTTGCGTGATCACCTCGGAAATAACCTGACGTATAGCATCTCGGTACCGTAAGCGGAACGGATCCGGATCACCTAGGGTTTGGCGGACCTCGGCATAGCGGGCGGCGGACCGTTCGTAGGCATAGATGAAAACATCCTTCAGCAAGCTGGCGTCTGTTCGTTCATACACCCCCAACAGGCCCTGCACATAGACGTCGCGTGGAACATCTACAATCCATGATTTTTCCATGTACTGGCCGCCCAGTTACATTGCTATTCAGCTTTCGCAATAAGTTTAACCAAAGAAGCATATGAATGGATCAGAACTGAAGGAAAGCAAGGACAGGCTTGAGAAGAAATAGGCACGGCTAGGAATCAAACCGGTCAATGTTACTTACCTGCCCTATCTTGATTATTCCAACGTCGAATTTCACAAACCTTACGATGCAGGCTGTCGTCTGTTAATCTTATATGGATTAGTCTTCACCGTTCAAAATCTGGAAGCGCGGCCCAATCTGATCCAATGGTTTCAGCGGGAAAAGCTTTGGGAGCATGTGTCTGAGACAGAACGAGCGTTCTTAGCCGGTGGGGAGCCGGAGCAAAGACAATTAGCCCGGCTTTCATGGGGACTTGAGGGCGCATTGACATTAGGCTGGGCATTGGGGCTCATTCAGCACCTACCGGATCCGACTCGGACGGCAACCGACGAGGAACTCGATGCCTTTTTTGCTGTAATCCCTGAGCTTGGCGATGAAACCGAGGCTTTTCTGAGCCGTTTGAGCTATAGAAACTTTGGCGAGATATTCGAGGAAAATCTGGTCAATGAACTGGCCACCGGGTATTTCCGAGATTTGCATTTTAATGGTCAACAAGACCAAACCCATATCAACAGGGCGGTAAGTTTCGAACGGCATAAGACTCTCAATTGGCTCACAAAGTTTTCGGGAATAGCTGACCGGGATGATACGGATATGTCGACATAAGTCTGGCATGGATTGATTGAATTAGTCAAGACTTAATCTGACAATAGGGTTCGATTTCCCCTCTGCAATAAACAAAAAGGCCCCGCAATTGTAAATTGGCGGTTTGGATCGCGGGCTCGTATTTATTCCATTCGACGAAAAGCAACTTTATTGATGACGCGAGACAAGGAGTGAAGCACATACTTTAGGTAATGTAGAATACAGTATCAATAAAAAACAATACGCTGTCCTTGGCTATCACATTTTCATCATGCATGTCTTCCAGGACTATGCGGAATTCATTATTGTAGTAGTCTTGTCGCCTTGCCTTAATGAATCCGTTAAAAGCCAAAAATTCCTCGATTTGCTCCAACGAAGCCTGCTCGCCTTCAACAAAAGGCTGTTGAACAACAGCGCAGAATCTATCATCGCTTTCGGTAAATCCAAGAAGTTGATAAGAAGAATTAGAGAACAGCAAATTATGGAGTAGCAGACTATTAAAATATTCCGTCCAGGTGGCGTAGTACCCGGCATCGTTTACCTTGTAGACAAGTTCGCCATTGGACGAAAGGTAAACTTTTGCTTCGCCGCCTTCAGTCAGATATAGACTACCCGGAGGTAATGCGTCCATCCAAATATCTGTCCTTTGAGCGTGGGCTTTTAGGAAATTGACTTGCTTTTCTTTGATGACTGCCCGACTTTCGAATTCGCTTTTAATCGTTGGACTTGAGCCAAAGCTTTTACAAAGGAGATCGCGGGTTGCTGTGCAAGCATCGCTTTGCCCTTGGTGGAGTTCTCCTCGAACGATATTTTGAAGTTTTGTTCGGATTTCATCTGAAATCATTTACACAAAGATAAATAATTGCACGAAAAAAGAAAAGCCGCTGATTTACAGCAGCTTATACATTTCGTGGAGGTGAGGGGACTCGAACCCCTGTCCAAACATAATCGCCGAAAGCTTTCTACATGTTTATTCCGTCATTGGTTGTCGGGGGGTGGCCGGGGACGGACGAACCAACCACCTCCTTAGCTGGATGGGCTTAAGCAACGGGCACAGCCTACCGTTGCAGCATCCCGTGTTTGTTTTGAGTCGGCGGCGCAGCGTGGTAACGGGCGAACCGGCCAGCGCGGCCCAAATGACTATCTAATCACTGATTAGGCAGCCATGGCATACTGAGTATTGCCATTTGAAGTTTGAATATTCAGATTAACGTGCTAATTATCCAACGCACGACATGCTTACACCTTCAAAGATCTATGCTGTCAAAACCAGGCACCCCCAGTTTTTTGGCGACCCCTCCCCGGCTTTAGACCGGAGAGGGGGACTGCAAATATACGAATAATTTGTGAGCCGCGGAAGGGGTGGCGGGTCGGCGGTGGTTACTTGTGTCCGAAGACGTGGAAGATGTCGAGGCCGAGGGCGTAGGCCATGAGGCTGAAGAGCAGGATCATGCCGACCATCTGCGCATATTCGATGAATTTGTCGCTGGGCTTGCGGCCGGAGATCATCTCGACGATGGTGAAGAGGGCGTGACCGCCGTCGAGGGCCGGGATGGGCAGGACGTTCATGAACGCCAGCAGGATGCTGAAGATGCCGGTGAGCATCCAGAAGCTTTGCCAGTCCCAGATCGAAGGGAAGATGCCGGCGATGCTGATGACGCTGCCGAGGGAGTCCTGGGCCTTGACCTCCTTGGAGGTGAAGATGAGCTTCAGGTTTCGGATATAATTGGACAGGGTCTCGATAGCCTGGTGGACGCCTGCGGGAACGGCTTGGAGAAAGGTGTAAGAGGTATGTTTGCTGCCGAGGAGCTTATCGGCGGCCTGGTAAGCGATGCCCATGGTGCTGTCCTTGGCGGGATTGCGTTGGATGGTGACCTGCACGGTGTCGTGACCGTTGCGGACGACGGTGAGGTGGTTGGACATGATGCTCTTCATGTGATGGAAGGCAGTGTCCTTTATCTGATCGGTCGCAAAGTGGATCGGGCGGCCGTTCATTTCAATGAGGGTGTCGCCTTTGCGGAGGTCGCCGGCGGTGATCTTCGCCCAGGGCATCACCGAATCCACTACTTCGGGATAGCGGAGATAGGCGAGGCCACCGAGGCGATTCTTGTTGAGCTGACCGATGACGCCGGGGGGAACATTGAGTTGAAGGGTGTCGCCATTGCGGACGATGGTGACTGTTTTAGCTTCGTTCATGATCATCTCGGAGCCCACGGAGCCTTGCTTTTCGAGAGGCTTGCCGGCCACGGCGATGATATTGTCGCCATCCTGCAATCCCATCTTGCGGCCGAGACTATCCGCATAAAGGCCGTATTTAAGATTGGATACCGGGATATAGTCCTTGCCCCAGACCCACATGATCATTATAAATATCACGAAGGCGAGCAGGACGTTGACGGTGACCCCGCCGAGCATGATGATGAGCCGCTGCCAGGCTGGCTTGCTTCGGAACTCCCAGGGCTGCGCGGGCTGCTGCATCTGCTCTTTGTCCATGCTCTCGTCGATCATGCCGGATATCTTGACATAACCGCCGAAGGGAATCCAGCCGAGGCCGTATTCGGTCTCGCCGATCTTCTTTTTGAAGAGGGAGAACCAGGGATTGAAGAAGAGGTAGAATTTTTCGACCCGGCATTTGAACCAGCGGGCGGGCAGGAAGTGGCCCAACTCGTGAAGGACGACCAATATGGAAAAGGAGAGGATGAATTGGAGGACTTTGACGCCTACGGAAGCCCACTCGATTGCTAATAATACCATATATTTTGTGTCCTAGAGTTTTATTAAAGATGCGGCAAAATTACGGGCCTCCCCATCGCTTTCAAAATATTCTTCCAGCGTGGGCCGCTCGATAAAGGGCAGTTCCTGCATGGTCCGTTCGACGAGGTCGGTCATGTCGAGGAAACCGATGCGATTGCGCAGGAAAGCGAATACGGCGATCTCGTTGGCTGCATTCAGCACACAGGGGAGATTGCCGCCTTTGTTGAGGGCCTCGGTGGCCAACAACAGGTTGCGGAAGGTCCTTGTATCGGGTTCCTCGAAAGTGAGGGTATTCGGCTTGCGGAAATCATAACGGGGAAAGTTATTGGCCATGCGGCGGGGGAAGCCCAGCGCATATTGGATGGGCAGCTTCATATCGGGCAGCCCCATCTGCGCCTTGATGCTGCCATCCTCGAACATGACCATGCTGTGTATAATGCTCTGAGGATGAATTACTACCTGTACCTGGCCGGGTTGCAGGCCGAAGAGCCACTTTGCCTCTATCAGCTCCAGGCCCTTGTTCATCAGCGTTGCCGAGTCGATGGTGATCTTGGCGCCCATGCTCCAGTTGGGATGCTGAAGGGCGTGATCGCGCTTGACGTTGACCAGGAAGTTGGGCTTTTTGCCGAGGAAGGGTCCGCCGGAGGCCGTGAGAACCACTTTCTCGATGCGGTTACGGGTCTCGCCGATGAGACACTGAAAGATGGCGCTGTGCTCGGAGTCGACGGGAATAATGGGGACTTTATGCTCAAGGGCTTTTTGAATAACGATATCCCCCGCCACGACGAGGGTCTCTTTGTTCGCCAGGGCGATCGCCTTACCGTTCCCGATGGCCTTCAATGTAGGCCGGAGACCGGCGAAGCCGACGATGGCGGCAAGCATCATATCATAGATATCCATGGCCGCGACCTCTTCGAGGGCCTTCTCACCGGCGAAGACCTTGATGGGCTGGCCGGAAAGCGCGGACTTGACCTGGGTGTATTTCTTGTCGTCGCCGATGACGACGATATCGGGTTTGAAGTGCAGGGCCTGTTTGATGAGGAGTTCGTCATTGCTGTGGGCCGTCAGTACCTCCACGCTAAAAGCGGACGGATTGGCATCGATGACCTCGAGCGCCTGTTTCCCGATGGAACCGGTGGAGCCGAAGATAGCGATGCGCTTTTTTACGCTGGTGTTTGACATTAGGTTTGGGTTTGTTACTCGGTGTATTTTTCCAGTTCGGCTGCGAGCTTACGGTCGTTGCTGAGCCGGGGCACTTTGTTCTGGCCGCCCAGCTTGCCTACCGACTTCATATAGTCGATGAAGCCGTGTTTTTTTACCGGGCGGATCTTAAGGGGTTGAAGGATATTTCCGGTGATCAGATCGTCATAATAGATATTCTTCTCGCGGAGGTTGTGGTCGACCTTGTCGGCGAAGGCGGCCAGGTCGCCGGGCCTGCCGTCGAATTCCACGAACCATTCATGATAGGATTTGCCTTTCTCCTGCTGGATCATGGGCGCAACAGTGAACTCGGTGATATGCAGCCCCACTTCTTCGGCGGCCTTCATCAGACTATACTCCACCTCTTCCCCGATGACGTGTTCGCCGAAGGCGGAGATGAAATGCTTTGTACGGCCCGAGACGACGAGACGCCAGGGGTCGACCGAGGTAAAACGAACCATATCGCCGATGCTGTAGCCCCAGAGGCCCGCGTTGGTATTGACGACGAGCGCGTAGTTCTCGTTTACTTTGACATCCTTAAGCGAAAGGCGTTTGGGATTCTCCCTACCCAGCTCGGAGGCGGGGATGAATTCGAAGAAGATGCCGCTGTTGGTATTCAGGAGCAGGCCTTCTTCCTCGCGGCTGTCCTGGAAGGCGAAGAAGCCTTCGGAGGCGGGGAAGGTCTCGATGGTGTCGATCTTTTTGCCGATGGCGTCGAAGAGGCGATGCTTGTAGGGCTCGAAGTTGACGCCGCCATGGACGAGCACGGAGAAGTTGGGGAAGATATCCTTTATGGGCATGCCTTTCAGCTCGGCGAGCCGGTCGAAATACATCTGGACCCAGGGTGGGATGCCGCTGATGAGGGTCATGTCCTGGCTGAGGGTCTCCTCGACGATCTTGTCCAGCTTGGTCTCCCAATCATCGATACAATTGGTCTCGTAGGAGGGGAGCTGGTTGGTGCGGAGATAGCCCGGGACGTGGTGGTTGACGATGCCGCTGAGCCGGCCGGTGGGGATGCCCCCTACCCTTTCCAGTTCGGGTGAGCCGGACAGGAAGATCATCTTCCCGTCGGCGAAGGCCGTATTGCCCGTCGAGGCCATGTAGCAAAGCAGGGCATTGCGGGCCGTGTTGATATGGTTGTCTATCGAGTCTTTTGTGATGGGGATGTATTTGACGCCGCTGGTGGTGCCGGATGTCTTGGCAAGGTAGATGGGCTGGCCCTTCCACAATACGTTATGTTTTCCTTCCTTGATCAGCTGGATATAGCCGGAGAACTGTTCGTAGTCCCGAATGGGAACCGCCTGGGAGTATTCTTCGTATGTTTTTATATCGCCCAGTTTGTGTTCCGTTCCGAAGACGGTTTTGGCCCCGACCTTCAACAGCTGATTCAATATTGCCTCCTGATCTGCGATCGCCGTTGTCATCCCCTTTTGTATGCCCTTGTATATATATGAAGCAAAGGGCCTGGCAAGGAATGATTTGATCTTCATGTTCATGGGGGCAAACGTACGGGAATTTGAGCAATGGACAATGGCCCGGCGCCGGGGGCGCAGAGGGGGTTGTGTTGGGTATAAGGGTTTGGTTTTGAGGGGGTGCAGCCCATGGGCAGGGTTTTTGGAGTATTTTTGGGATTTGGAGGGATTTTCTTTCAATTTTTGTTTGATTCTCCTTACCTTTGCAGCCCTAATATCAATATTATGTTAGCAGTTGTGAAAATAGCCGGTCAGCAGTTCAAGGTCCAGAAGGATCAGACTTTGTACGTTCCCCGCATCGCGGGCAATGCCGGTTCCACCGTCGAGTTTGCTGAAGTTCTTTTGACGGATGGCGACAAGCTCGCTGCCGGAAAGGATGTGAAGGCTGTGATCAAGGCTGAGATCCTGGATCATGTCCAGGGAGACAAGGTGATCGCCTTCAAGATGAAAAGAAGGAAGGGTTTCCGGAAGAAGCATGGGCATCGCACTCATTATACGAAGATCCGCATCAGCGAAATCGCATAGTTATAGTTAATACTTTTCAAACTTTAGAATATGGCTCACAAAAAAGGTGAAGGTAGTGTAAAGAACGGTCGCGACTCGCACAGCAAGCGCTTAGGAGTTAAGATCTATGGCGGGCAGCCCGCGATTGCCGGTAATGTCCTCGTTCGTCAGCGTGGTACGCAGTATCATCCCGGCAAGAACGTGGGAGTAGGCAAGGACTATACATTGTTCGCCCTCTCTGATGGTACGGTTGAGTTCAGGAAGGGGAAAGGCGATAAGACCTTTGTCTCCGTCAACGCGGTCGCAGTAGAAGCAGGTGCTTAGAAAATTTTTTGGATTTTTCAAAAATTTTTTTGGAACTTCCAAAGAAGTTTCTATTTTTATGGGTGTAAATTGTTTTACTAACCAATTTAAATTCTAAAAAAATGGCAACTGCAAAAAAAGCCGCTAAGAAAAAGGCAGCTCCTAAAAAGAAAGCTGCTCCCAAGAAGAAAGCTGCTAAGAAAGCTGCAAAGAAGAAATAGTTCTTCCTTAGTTTGGCAGAAAATAGTAAGGCCCCGAGAGATCGGGGCCTTTTCATGTAATATTGGCTTCGGCCGAAGCGCCTGTGGCGCTTCTTTTTTAATTTAGGGGCATGATTGACAATGAATTTATCGCGGAGCAGTTTAGCCTGCTGTCCAAGTTGATGGATATCCATGGGGAGAATTCCTTTAAGGCGAAGAGCTATTCGGTGGCGGCCTTTACGCTCGACAAGCTGCCGCCGGTGGAGGGGATGCCTTTGGAGAAGGTGTCGGCGATCAAGGGGATCGGGGATTCCATTGGGAAAAAGATACTGGAGATACAGCAGACCGGGGAGTTGAAGGCTTTGAAGGAGATCGTTCATAAGACCCCTGCAGGGGTGATCGAGATGCTGCAGATCAAGGGGCTTGGCCCGAAGAAGATCGCGACTATCTGGAAGGAGATGGAGATCGAATCGGTGGGCGAGCTGCTGTATGCCTGCCAGGAGAACCGGCTGCTGCTGTTCAAGGGCTTTGGCGAGAAGACGCAGCAGAATGTGCGGGACGCGATCGAGTTCCGGCTTAGGCATGCGGGCAGTCATCTTTTTGCCGAGGTGGAACCGCTGGCCCTGCGGCTGGATGCGGCGCTGAAGGCGGCCTTTCCTGCCGAGCGGTTTGCTTTGACGGGGGATTTCCGGCGGCAGTTAGAAGTGGTGACCAAGCTGGAGTGGGTGACGACGGCTTCGCCGGAGGCGGCGCTTGCGATCGTCGGTGAGACCGACGGGGTAGAGATCGGTTTTGTGGCGGCTTCGCCGGCGGATTTTGTGCGGGTGTTGTTCGAGACGAGTTGTAGTGGAGAGTTTTTGGAGGAGTTTACCCTATCGGGTTCGTTTGGGAGCGAAGAGGAGCTGTTTGCGGCGGCGGGACGGCCATTCGTTTCGCCGGTGCGGCGGGAGCAGCGGGGCCTGAAGGATTGGGGCCCGGTGATCGAGCCTGGGGATATCCGTGCAGTGATCCATAGTCATAGTACCTGGAGCGATGGGTCGCATTCGCTGGAAGAGATGGCGGCGGGCTGTATCGCGAGGGGGTATGAGTACCTGGTGATCAGCGACCACAGCCAGAGCGCCTTTTATGCGAACGGGCTTAAACCGGACCGGATCCGGGAGCAACAGGCGCAGATCGAGGAACTGAACCGGAAGCTGGCGCCTTTTACCATATTCAAGAGCATCGAGTGCGATATTCTTAATGACGGGGCATTGGATTATTCCGACGATGTGCTTTCTTCCTTCGACCTTGTCATTGCGTCCGTGCATTCCAATCTCCGGATGACCCAGGAGAAGGCTACGAGCCGGTTGTTGCGGGCCATCGAGAATCCATATACCGCTATCCTTGGACATATGACGGGGCGGCTATTGCTCAGCCGGGAAGGCTATCCTATAGATCACAAGGCGATCATCGATGCCTGTGTCCGGAACAATGTGGTGATCGAGTTGAATGCGCACCCGCGGCGGCTGGATATGGACTGGCGCTGGATCGGGTATGCGCTGGAGCAGGGAGCGATGATCTCGATCGATCCGGATGCGCATTCGGTCGGCGGCATTGATGTGATCCGGTATGGGGTGTTGGCGGCGCAGAAGGCGGGGGTGACGGCGGAGCAGAATCTTTCTTCTTTTGGGCTCGAGGAGTTTAAAGAATGGTTGTTGGAGACGAGGGAGGGGAAGGGAATTTGAGGGAATTTTTTGGCAGGCTGAAGTCCGGTGTCAGGTTAAGCTATACCGGTGCCTGCGGCACCTAGCGGGGCCGATGGATTGAGGGGGAAGGAACGACCTTCCGTAGCCCGCAGGATAGGTAATTCCACGAAGAAGGTCGTTCCTTCCCCCTCGACAGTTTCAAACCATATCTTACCCTTGGCCTGTTCGACGATGGTCTTGCTCATGGCGAGGCCGAGGCCAGTGCCGCTGGACTTGGTGGTGAAATTGGGGATGAAAATCTTGCTTTGCATTTCGAGGGGAATGCCTTCGCCGTTGTCGGTGACCTTGATGATAATACTATCTTCCTTCACTTCTTCGCTGACGCTGATGACGCGACGGCTTTTATTTACGCAAGCTTCGAGGGCATTCTGCAGCAGATTGGTGAACAGCCGGTTGAGCTGGGTCTTGTCCGCGAAAACGTGGATCTTGTGGTGGACGGGCACCCATTTGAACAACAGATTCTCCGTGGTCTCGTAAAGGGATACCAGGGAATACAGCATTTCATGCAGGTCGAAGACCTCTTTCTTCGGGTTGCCGATATTGGCGAACTGGGCGAAGTCAGAGGCGATTTTTGACAGGTGATCGATCTGTTCGACGAGGGTGCGGGCCACGCTTGCCGCCATTTCCTTTACGTTGGCCGAGTTGTTGTCGATGGCTTTCTGGAGGTACTGGATGCTGAGCTTCATGGGCGTCAGGGGATTCTTGATCTCATGGGCCACCTGGCGGGCCATTTCGCGCCAGGCGCCTTCGCGTTCGCTCTTGGCCAGGGCGGCGGCGCTTTCCTCGAGCTTTCGCACCATTTTGTTGTATTCCTTTACGAGCCCGCCTATCTCATCATTGCGATCCCATTCGATGGCCTCGTTTGTCTTCCCGAGATTGATCTCCTGCATTTTTTTGGAGATGAGCAGGAAGGAGATGGTGATCCGGTTGGTAAGAAAGAGGGCGATGGTGCCGGCGATGAGGAATATGAATGCGTTGAGGTTGATGATGGTGACGAGGAAGTTGGAGATCTCTTCCTTGAGCTCGTCCTGGTCGGTGAATGAAGGCAGGTTCAGGTAGGCGTAGGCCCGGCCGTTCTCGTCGCGCAGGGGGCGGTAGACGCTGAGGTAGGGCACGCCGCCGAGGTGCTCGTCGTTGTCGAACTGGATGGTATTGAGATCATGCATGTTGTAATACGCCACCGGGTGCATTTTCGTGCTGAGGATGCCTTTGTTGTAGATGAGCAGGTTGGAGGATACCTCGAGGTTTCCGTTGAGGTCATAGACATTGATGTCCGCTGCGTGGGTCTGGGCGATGTCTTCGATGAGCTTTTGCAGCTGGGAGCGGGAGCCCTGGTAGGTGAGTTTGTCCGGGGATGTTTCGCCCTGTTCGCCGAGCTTGCCCTGGACCTCGCTGACCATCACCTGCATGGCCCGGCTCAACCGGTCACGGTTATTACGGTTATATCGATTGATAAAAAAGATGATCGTCGCCGCCCCGATGACCACGAAGGAGAAGAGGCTGATAAAGATGATGGTGGTATGGATCTGCGACCGGATGTTCATTTGCCAGTAGGTCTTCAGCTGGCTCCAGTGGAGGCGGCTCCAGATGAGCAGGGCGGCCAGCCGGAAGAGGGCGACCAGGAAGAGGAAGGCGCTGAAGAGATAGGCGAAAAGGGTGACGTCCTCGAGGGAGGAGTTGTCGCGTTTGACGACGACGACATAGTCATCGTCGGCAAGGCGATGCCAGAGCTCGTCATAGCCTTCCCTTTTGACGTGGGCGTAGTCCGTTGCCGGGATCATCTCGTCGGTGAGATGGGTGGAGAAGGGGTAGTCGCTGTTCTCGGAGATGAGCTCGCGTTTCTTGTAGATAGCGTAGTACTCGGGGAGATCTTCCGTTTTCTGCCGGAAGAGCTCCGGGACGAGGGCGTGTTCCCCCTTGTTGTAGCTTTTGGGTTCGGACAGGATAAAAATAGACCCTTCGATCTTCCCGGTGGTGTCGTTGCGGAGGGTTTTGCGAAAGATAAAGACGTTCTTATCGAAGGTGCGGCTATAATATTTCAGGTCGGGGACCTCGGTGGCCTTGCCCAGGACGGTAAAGATCGTATTGAGCGTATCGTAGGAGATGGACGGTTCGTTGTACAACGGCTTTTCTTCGCCGTCGTAGGTATAGATATGGGTGTCGAAGGCCGTTTGATAAGGGTTGAAATTACGGTTGATCATACTGTCCTTCATCAGCAGGTTCGAGATAGGGTCGCGGAACCGGTTGAAGTTGAGCGACAGGAAGTCATTGTCGACGTATTGAAAGACGATGCTGAAGAGCTTATCGTTGGCGGGGTCGGCACGGTCGGCGAGACGATCGGCCATGAGGCGGCGATTCTCTTCCTCGGTTTTCCTGTTCTCGAAGAGGATGACGGCGGAAATCGAAGTCGAGAAGATGAAGAGCCAGAACAGGACCTCGGAGACGTTGAAGCGGAACCGGAGGTCGAAGAAGATGCGGCGCTGCATGAGCCAGGTGTAGGCGAGGAGCCAGAGGAGTACGAGGATATCGAGCTCCACGGTCAGGGGGTTGGGCATGAACGTGAGCACGATGAGTCCCATGGTGGCGATGAGGATGTACAGCACGATCGAGAGACTCCGGATAAGATAACCGATGAGCTGGAAGATAGCCTGCGACAGGAAGAAATAGCCCAGGGCCAGGGCGGCCAGGGCGAGGAAGCCGATGAAGCTATAGTTGTTGAGAAGGCTGAAGAAGTTGGTGACGTTGAAGGAGATCTTGGCGTCGAGGACGAGGGACTGGACGATATTGGCGAATTCGAAGGTGGTGACGACGAGCAGGGCGAGGCCGACGGTGATCCAGAACCAGTTGATGTATTTATGTACGGACTGGGGGATGGTATAGTCGCTGAGTTCCCGCCGGACGAAGAGGATGATCCAGCAGAAGAGGAAGGCGTTGATGAGCAGGTCGCCGAGGGATTGGAGGATAAAGCTGGAGCTATAGATGCTGGGATCGAAAAGGTCGAATTGCCGGAGGTTGAGCAAGCCGGGAGAGATATAGATCATGGCCCGGAGCAGGAGGATGACGACGACCAGGAAGCCGATGCCCCAGGCGGCGCCCCATCGCTCGCGGATGGTGTGGGCGATATTGTGGATAATGATGAGGACCAGGAAGGTGCCGAGAAGGATGACGAGGGGGATGGGCCAGTTGTGGGCGGAGGCGTGGTAGCCCGGCTTTTTCTGGAGGTAAAAAAGGATATTGCCCTTGCCGTCGCGGACGGGGAATTCGGTCGGGTTGGTGACGATGAGGACCCGGGCTTCGGCCGAGGAGATGTCGACGAATTCGGGGGTGAGGTTGGAGACGGAGATGAAGTATTGCCAGCGGACAGGGATGAGGGCGATGGCCACCATGGGGCGGCCGGTGTCGGTTGGGAGGGTGGTTCGGATGTAGTCGTACTGGCCGTTGCTGAGCTGGACGAAGCCGGTGCCGTCGGGACCGCCTACGATGGCGGGTGAGGGGGAGGATCGCTGATCGTTCCAGAACTGGAGGGCGCCGGGTTTGCCTGCTGTGTCGGTGGTATAGAGGAAGATGCCATATTCTTTTTTGAGGACAGTTTCGAGGTCCTGGCGGGAGTATCGGTTGGCTGCGAGGCGCTGGAGGTAGGCGGTGTCCTTTGTGAGCTTGGTGAAGTCCTGCTGGCGTTGCTGGAGGAAGGACTGGATGGAGTTGCGGAGGACGGCTACCGAGGCGTCACTGCTGAAGTAGAGGTTGAGGAAGTAGCCGCTGATGAACAGCACGAAGGCGGCTAAGAGCAGGTAGATGTTTCTACGAAATATGTCGATGAAGAAGGATCTCAATCCTGTTTGGTTGACTTTTTGATGTTATCCCACATAGCGTCCATTTCGGCGAGCGTCATATCGGCCAGGGACCGGCCCCGGGAACGCGCTTCTTCTTCCATCCGGGTGAACCGGGCGATGAATTTCTTGTTGGTCCGTTCGAGGGCGTTCTCGGCGTCTATATGCAAAAATCGTGCATAATTGATCAGGGAGAAGGAAAGATCGCCGAATTCTTCTTCGATCTTGTTTTGGTCGCCTTCGGCGACGGCTTCCTGCAGTTCTGCCATTTCTTCCTGTACTTTTTCCCATACCTGGGCGGTCTCGTCCCATTCGAAGCCGACCTTACCGGCTTTTTCCTGCAGGCGGGTTGCTTTGACGGTGGCGGGGAGGGAGACGGGGACGCCGGAAAGGACGGACTTTTTACCTTCTTTGAGCTTTAGCTGTTCCCAGTTGCGTTTGACGTCCTCTTCGGTCTTGACTTCGACGAGGTTAGGGTCTGCGGCGGTGCTGCCGTAGATATGGGGGTGACGGGCGATGAGCTTGTCGCTAATGCCATTGAGGACCTCGTCCAGGGTAAACTGCCCCTGCTCCCGGCCGATACGGGAATAGAAGAGGAGGTGGAGGAAGAGGTCGCCGAGTTCTTCTTTGATGCCTTTCCAGTCGCTGTCGGTGATGGCGTCGGCGAGTTCGTAAGTTTCCTCGATGGTGAGTGGGCGGAGGGTCTGGATGGTTTGCTTCTTATCCCAGGGGCATTGCTCCCGGAGTTCGTCCATTATTTTTACCAGGCGTTCGAAGGCGGTGTTGGTGGTACTCATACTGAAAACACGGAAATTAACAGGAAGACCGTCAGCAGGATGATATTGATCCAGAACATCAGGCCCATCACTATGAAATACTTCAGGAAGGTCTTCGCCCTCCGCTGTCCATAGAAGCCTCTCATGGCCTTATAGAGGTAGATAAGCGTCCACAGGCAGATGGCAAAGGTAGCCAAACCGGTGATAAGATGCACCCAACCGGATGCCGAGGCGCGGCCGATGAGGTAGAGCATGAGTATGAGGAACAGCTGGATGAAGGTGGCGCAATAGACGTGGATGGTGAAGATGCCGTGGTTGACATAGAAGAATGTCTTCTTATGCCGGAAGTAGAGGATATTGAGGATCAGGGCGAAGATGGGCAGGGAGATCCAGAGGATCTTGGGGAAGGAATGAAGGATATTCTCCATCAGGTGTTCGACGAAGCGGGCCTTATCTTCGTGCCATTCCTGCCGGATGACGATTCCCCGCCGGGTGATGAAGTGCTTCAACCAGCCGTCGCGGAGGCTGTCGGGCAGGGCATGTTCGGCGGAGTCGTATTGTTCGATGGTGCGATAGGTGATGTCCGAGCCCATGAAGTTAAAATTGTCCCCATCGTCACCGTCGGTTCGATCGAGCGCATAATTGCGGACTGCCCTTTGGAATCGCCGGGTTTTGGCAAGATCGGCTTTGACTTCGCCGGCCGTGTCGACCTGGAGAGAGTCCGAATAGGCTTTGAAGAGGATGCTGTCGAGGGCGCGCTTTGTAAAGGTTTGCTTTGTCGTGTCGCCGAAGGCTTTTTGGATGGCGGCAATTTCGATCAACCGGTGTTCCCATTTGTCGTGGTAATCCTGGCGATCGTCCTCGTCTTCGGAGACGATCGAGCTTTTGTGATAGCGGGCGGTATCGGCGATGAGATCGGCGAGTTTTTTTGTCGAGGGGGCATTTTTTTCGGTTTTATCCTGGCGGAGGCCTTTGGCCATGTCCTCGGGCTTTGTGATGGAATAGAGGATGATGAAGAAGATGGCCGAGGTGAAGACGTACATGCGGATGGGGTTGAGGTAGGACATCCGGCGACCGCGCATGTATTCGAGGGAAAGAAAGCCGGGCTTTTTGATCAGGTATTTTACCGTATCGAAGAACTTTCCGTCGAAGTGGGTGATATCGTTGAAAAAGTGCTGGACGAGGTGCCAGACGGTCTCCTTGGGTTCGAGGTTCTCCTGGCCGCATTTGTGGCAGTAGCGGCCGATGACCTCGGTCTGGCAGTTGAGGCAATTCTTTTCCTTTCTTTCGTGTAAGTGCGACAAAGCGGTTAATTTTCACCTAAAATAAGGGAAAGGGCGGTGTTTTGCGTATTAAAACCGTTGTTTTTTCGTTACGTGAGGGTCCTTAAATTTGTGGTTATATGAAGGTTATAATAGGATGCTTGTTTGGGCTGGTACTTTGTGGCCCCGTTGGTGCCCAATTCCTTTACAAGGACCTGGTGGTTACGCGGCAGAACAATACCCGCTGGAAGGTGTTCGAGGAGAATAAAGTCCGATCGGTAACATTGAAGAGCCTGGAGGCCGACGGCCGGCCTACGGAGGGTTTTGTAGGGGAGCAGGAGTTGTCGAACGACTATTCGCAGATGGTTACCCATACGAAGACGGCGGGCTCGACGGACAGCTGGAATATCACCCAGTATGCGAACGGGCGGATGGTGCGGAACCTGGATACCAGCGATACCTACCAGAGTGAAACGAAGTACGAATATGACGCCGAGGGTCATATCCTTTCCATTGTCAATACCTCCATCGAAACGGATAACCAGGTAAAGGCGGAGGAGCGGCATGTCTGGGGGTATGACCCGGCGCATCCGGGGAAGCCGGTGTCGATGTTGAAGATAAAGAACGGGATGGATACCACCTATGTCCGGTTCGTTTCGGATGAAAAGGGGAATATCGTGGAGGAGCGCAGCAAACGGCTGGGGGTGGATCTGCCGACTATTTACTACTATTACGATGACAATCACCTGATGACGGATATCGTTCGGTACAGCCCCAGAGCGAACCGGCTGTTGCCCCTGACCATCTTCGAATATGAGGATGGGCGGGTGAAGAGCATGTTGGTGGTGCCGGAAGAGGGGAATTCCTTTTACCAGAAATGGTATTACACTTATGACGAGGAGAAGGGATTGAAGACGAAGGACCAGTGTTTCAACAAACAAAAGGAGCTGTTGGGGACTATCGAATACGTATATGGTTATAAATAATCTCACTCATGCGTGGATCCATTCTTTTACTTCTTGTGTTTTTCGCGGTTTCCGCGGTTGCCCAGGACCTCGATTTCCCTGATTTCCGGAATAAGCGGGACAATTTTGCAAAGGTGTCGGAGAAGGATATCCGGGCCGATGTCGCCAGTTTTGCCCTGGCGGGGGTAGACGAGAGTATCGGAAAAGCTCCCCTACCCTCTTTGCCGGTGCTGGACGTCGGGCCCAATTTCGTCAAATACGGCAACGACAATATCACGGTATTCATCAAATCGGGCATCTTTCTGCCTTCGAAGCATAAGCTGATGATGCAGGAGGGGCATTTGTTACGGATCGACGGGAAACCCTACTATGGCGGGGTCATCGGCCAGCCGCCGCATACGACGATCGAGTCGATCACGGTGGTGGTGGGAAAGGATACGGTTGCGGTCCCGCCGACGGCCTATTTCGATCTTTATGATCCGAAGTTCAGTTTCCGGGAGAATGGGGAGACGAGGAGCCGGAACGGGGTCTTTTTATCGAATGACAAGCATACTTTTTACATCTACCTGCTCAATATAGATAACAAAGGTGCAGAGTACACCTTTGTTATCCGTGATAAGCAATACCTGCGACGCATTGTCGACTGGGGATTCCTTAATTAAGGGCTAGTTCAGCACCGGCTGATGGGCCAGGACCAGGGTATGATCCTGGTTGTAGGCGTCGACCTTATTGGCGTCGTACGTGTTGCCGTTGTTGAGGTGCATCACATAGCTGTGGCCTTCGGCGGTCTCCAGTTTCCGGATGTTGTGAACATACCAGTGGGCATAGCCGCTGTTGAGCCAGGCCGCGCGGACCTGTTCGGGCAGGTGGCGGGTTCTTTTCACCCGGGTCTCGGTGGCCACCCATTTCCCATCGGCCGTATAATAAGCATAGTGTTTGCGTCCGTCGACCTTGAAGACGGCGATGTAGCCTTCTTTGCGGATCTCCCATTTTTTCAGGGTAGCGGGCGGAAACTGCGAATAGAATGCGGACTGAACGGGTTTTGGAACCTTGTCGATGGATACCGATTGAGCGGATACGTGCTGGATGAGTATAAAGGAGGCGATAGCTGCCAGTAATTTCTTCATGGTAGTAATATTTTTTGGGGCCGTCGGGCCCCGTTATGAATAGTGATGCAATGAGGGCCTAGGCCATGGGCGGTCCGCGAAGGGAAGGTGTTGCGGGTGTGGGAATGTGTTGATGTAGTACGGGTGCGACGGCGTATGAACCGGTCACGATGGGTATCATCGTTTCCTGTTGTACCGGCAGGCAGCCGTCGAGGTTGGATCGATGGCGTTTGAAGTGATTTTGATGGAAGCGGTGCGCGATGACCGCATCCTTGTATTTGTGGGCGAAATGGGCCGTCTTTACATGAGAAATGTCCCGATGGGTATGGGCGCGCACGAAGCCTGCAGCGCTAATAGACAGCAGGATAATGATCAAAGAAAGATATCTGTTGCGGGCGATGCTCATACGGTTCAAAAATAACAATTCAAAGCTTAACAAAAGACTAAAAAGGCGCAACCGCGGTTGCACCTTTCCGAATGTTGTTCGAGGCGATGCGAGGCGCGGGCGGCTTCATTGTGGCACGAGGCAGCCATGTACATTCGATATTTTAAAATGAGGGGTGCACCCGGGGGGACCGGCAGCGCGAAGTCTGCGGACTAAGATAGGGAAAAGATCGTTTCGAATGGACTTTTTTAACCGCAGGGCGATGGGTTGACTGTATACTGCAGGAACGCATCCGGATCGGGCATATGAGGGTGGCTGTCGATGCGGGTGCCGAGTGCGGATGAGAGGTCTTTCATCCGGCGGATGGCCTCGATACGGTCGTTCTCCGTTGCGAGTCCGACATGGCCGTCGGCGATGAGGACCGGGATCAGCTCGAGCCGGGGGATGGAGGTGCGGTCGGCTTCGACGATATAGAAAAAGGAGCGATCGTTGCGAAGGACCTGGTCGACGGCGTAGTCGTCGATGAAGTCGCCGGTGTCGTACAGGATCAGCTTGTTCCGATAGACCTCCACCCCCTGGAAGATATGGGCGCCGTGTCCATGGATGATCGATGCCCCGTGGTCGATGATCTCATGTGCAAGTTCGATGAAGAGCGGATTGGGTTCCTCCTGCATATTGGATCCCCAACGGATACTTACCAGGACGTGGTCGACGTGTTGCCGAAGTCGAACGATGTTGTCCAGCAGAAGCTGCTGGGCCGCACCGTCATACAGGTCGACGTAGTTGACCCCGGGATGACCGGGGCCGGCTTTCCAGGAGGATTCGTCGTTGGTAAGGCTGAGTATTCCCAGGCGGATGTTGTTGACGGGAAGGATGAGCGGGGCTTGTGCCGCCTTGTCGTTCATGCCGGCGCCGACGTGGCGGATACCGGCGGTGTCAAGGACCGCGATGGTTTCGCGGAGGCCTTCTTCCGAAAAGTCCAGCATATGGTTGTTGGCGAGGGTCACTGCCCGGATATTCGCTTCCAACAGGCAATTCACTTTGTCGGGATGCGCCTTGAAGGTAAAGGTCTTTTGGTGTTTACGGGTGCTGGTGGTCAGGGTCGTTTCGAGATTGGCGAAATTGAGGTCCTGGCGGCGCATCAGTGGGAGGACATCACCCCAGGGCCAGGCGTAAGCCTTTGGGGGAATGGTGAAATCGACTGTCCGGCCGAGCATTACAGTGCCGGTCAGGCCGATGCGGATGGTATCTTCGCTCATAGGCCAAAATTACCCACTGGACATACATGAGAAAATGATTTGGATCAAGCAAGAAACAGAGGCTGGTCAAGAAATATTATCTTTTTTACGTATATTACATCTTATGGGATCGAATCATACACTTCATGTCGAGGGAATGGCCCTCCTGGTGAGCAGTATCCGCGAGTTGTCGCTTGCGGAGGATCTTGCCGGGGTCATGCGGGTCGTCCGGAAGACAGCGCGGGCGTTGACCGGCGCCGACGGGGCCTGTTTTGTGCTGCGGGAGGGGGATCAGTGTTATTATGCCGATGAGGATGCGATAACGCCCTTGTGGAAGGGCAGTAAGTTTCCCATGAGCGCCTGCGTTAGCGGCTGGGCGATGTTGCATAAGGAGGCGGTCGTGATCGAGGACATCTATAAGGACGACCGAATTCCGGCGGATGCCTACCGGCCGACGTTTGTTAAGAGCCTGGTCATGGTCCCGATCCGGACTGCCGATCCGATCGGGGCGATCGGCAACTACTGGTCCGTCATCCGGATGCCTTCGGCCGAGGAGGTGGCGCTGTTGCAGGCGTTGGCCGACATAACCGCCGTGATGATCGACAACGTACAGGTCCGCAGCCAGCTGGAGCGGAAGGTGACCGAGCGGACACAGGAGCTGGATGATTCCTTGCAGCGGGAGCGGCGGTTGAATGAAACAAAGAGTGCTTTTCTTTCGATGGCGTCCCATGAGTTTCGTACGCCGTTGAGCACGATCCTTTCGAGCATCTCGCTGGTGGAAAGCTACAGCCGCAGCGGGGAGACGGTGTTGACCGACAAGCATTGCCAGCGAATACGTTCGGCGGCCAGGAACCTGGACAATATCCTGGAAGGGTTTCTCTGCTTCGATAAGTTAGAGCAGGGGAAGGTGTCGATGAAGCAACAGGCCATCGACCTTCGGGAGCTGCTTCAGGAGACTGTCGAACAGTTGGCCGGGATAAAGAAGCCGGGGCAGGAGATAAGATTTACGTACGAGGGGGACACAGAGGCGATGCTGGATGCGACCATTGTCCGGAATGTGACGGTCAACCTACTTTCGAACGCCATCAAATATTCCGGGAAGGATATCTTTCTGAATGCGTGCATTCAGGCCGGGCAGGTGACGCTTTCCGTGCGGGACCAGGGGATCGGGATACCGGCCGGTCAGCAGCGGTTGTTGTTCGAGAAATTTTTCCGGGCCAGCAATGCCGGCTCGATCCAGGGTACGGGATTGGGATTGAATATTGTGAAGCATTATGTCAATCTTTTGAAGGGAACCATCTCCTTTGAGAGTATCGAGGGACAGGGCACGACCTTTACCTTGCAATTCCCGAATGGTCCCGCCGCATATTTTGAGTTGAATCCGCCGACGGGGGCGGTTGCGGTGGCTGGCTAACCGATATGCCGGAGCTTGCAGGACCGGTACAAAAAAAGGCGGACCCAAAGATCCGCCCTACGATATCGGTAGCTTACGGCCTTTTACAGCCTCTATTCTATCGGCATCTTGCTCATTCCGAAATTTTCCTGGTTCGATGGGGCAGTTTTTTGTTCTGCCTTTCGGTCCCCAGTTTACTGTCGTTTAAACAGCTATATCTGGCTTCCTTCTCTACCGATCGTTTCCGAAATAAACCCGAGACAAAGATACCGTGCGGGGAACGGCTGTTCCAATAACGGGGATCAGGCCGGGCGCTGATCGTTATCACCGAAGATCGCGGTGGTACGGTGTATATTGATTGTAAAACAACGTCATGGCTACTCATTTCGATCAATATGCGGCCAAGGGTAATGAGTTGATCAATATCCTCGCGGGGGACTTGCAGGTGTCCAACGAAATGGCTCATCGAATCCTGCGGTGCGTGCTGCACGGTCTGCGCAACCGCCTGCCTGTCGATGACTCGCTCCGGCTCATCGCCCAGCTTCCGATGATCGTGAAGGGGTTGTATGTCGACCAATGGGATACATCGAAGCCGCCGAAGCGAATCCGGCATTTATCGGAATTTTTCGAGGAGATCCGCCAATATGATAAGGATCTGGCCGGTTACGATCTCGGTAACGATGAGGAGACTGCGGGGGTGGTGAAGGCCGTTTTCCGATCGCTTCGGGTATATCTGACCGAGGGTGAGTTCCGGCATATCGAAGCCGCGCTGCCGGAGGCGTTAAAGGCGCTTGTCGATGAAGCCATCGGCCAGCGGCGAATGCCAATGTGAGCCGACGTGGGAAGTGTTCCGTCGGGGGCTATATCTTGTAGCTTTTTTCGATGCCGAGTTTTTTCATTTTGCTTTTCAGGGTGGAGGCGGGGAGGTTGAGGAGTTCGGCGGCGCCGCCGGGGCCGGAGACGCGGCCTTTGCATTGGCGGAGGACGGTGAGGATATGATCGCGTTCCATCTGGGCGATGGTCTTTACCGGGTTGCCGTCCTCGGCGGGCGCTTCGCTGCGGGGTGTCGATCCGATGAAGGAGACGTCGCGGAGGACGGGATCGTTGCTGAGCAGGATGCTGCGTTCGATAACGTTCTGGAGTTCGCGGACATTGCCGGGCCAGGCGTAGTCCATGAGGCGGGCGAGGGCTTCGCCGGCGATGGATTCGGTGTGGCGGCCGGCCTTCTGGGCATACATCTTTATGAAATGGGCTACCAGCAGGGGAATATCCTCTTTGCGCTGGCGGAGGGGGGGCAGGATGATGGGGAAGACGTTTAGACGGTAATAGAGATCGAGGCGGAAGCGCCCTTCGGCGATGCCTTTTTCGAGGTTAGCGTTGGTGGCAGCGATGATGCGGACGTTGACCTTGATCGTTTCGCGGCCGCCGAGGCGTTCGATCTCGCGTTCCTGCAGGACCCGCAGCAATTTTACCTGCAGGGAAGGGGGCATTTCGCCGATCTCGTCGAGGAAGAGGGTGCCGCCGTTGGCCTGTTCGAATTTGCCGATGCGGCGTTCGAAGGCGCCGGTGAAGGCGCCTTTTTCGTGGCCGAAGAGTTCGGATTCGACGAGGTTGGGCGGGAGGGCGGCGCAGTTGAGCTTTACGAAGGGCTTGCTCCGCCGGGGTGAGAGGTTATGGATATTGCTGGCGATGCCTTCTTTGCCGGTGCCGCTTTCTCCGAGGATGAGGACCGAGGTGTCGAGGGGGCCTACTTCTTTTACCTGTTGAAAGATGCGGAGCATGCCGGGGCTTTGGCCGATGATGCCGGGAAGTCCCATGCCCGGGGATTCGGGGACATACTGGGAGGATCCCGCGGTTCCTGCCGGGGACGGGCCTGCGGCGGAAGAATGGGCGGGAGCCGAAGAGGCGAAATTACCGGTGGCTGCGCGGCGGGAATGGGCCGGTTGCGAGGCGTTGGCGGACCCGGCCATCTGCTGTTTGAAGTCATGCCGGTAGCGGGCGATATCGAGGGTGACGAGGAGATCTTTTTCGCGGAAGGGTTTTACGATGAAACCCGAAGGCTGGGTGACCTTTGCCATTTCGAGCACGCTGGAATTGCAGTTGGCCGAAAGATAAACGAAGGGGATGTCTTTTTTATTCAGTTCGGTCGCGAGGTCGATCCCGGTGAGATCTCCTTTGAGAAAGATGTCGAGGAGGACGAGGCCGGGCTGGACGTTATTGATGGTCTCCATTGCCGAGTGAAAGCTGCGGGCGATGCCAATGACGGTGTAGCCTGCGCGTTCGAGCGTGAGGCGGATGTCATTTGCTACGACCAGTTCGTCTTCTACTACCAGGATAGTTTTTTGCATTTGTTTTTCTTTTTCAGTGTATGTTCCCGGCGGGCACGTCTTCGCGCTCCGCAGTAAAGTTACGGTTTGGCACCATTACAAATGTGATAACCAGGACCAGGCCGATGCCATCGTCTGCTATCGCGAGGCGGACGGCCTGTCCGGGGGAAGGGCGTTCGGACGGGCAGGGCGATCGGGCGCCGGTGGTTCGGAAAGACCGGGAACGGTTTGACGAGCCGGCAATGGTGAGCAGGAGGTGCAGGCGGCTGGTATCGTTTGGGAGGGTGAAGAAATAGGTGAGGTACTGCGGGGTGTGCAGGTTGGGTTTGTCCCGGGCGTGCAGGTATGCGATTGACAGCAGGCTGAAGGGGAGGAGGCAGTACTTCTTCATGGATTTGAGCAGTCGGTGCAGATGAATTGTCCAACGGTGTGCCTATCCCTCAGCCTTTGATTTACAAATTATTGCGGCTATTATCGAATCGATCGACAGACGATATTTCGTCGGCTGACGATGGATCGCGGCGATATTTCGTTTCGGGGGATTTTGGGGCGGATCGGGTATTGGGGTTTAAGTGTTGGCTTTGGTTTGCGCCGGATATCCGGGGTTTCGGAGCTGGTGGTTTCGGTTGGGACCGGTGTTTCGGTTTGCGGCTGGTGGTTTCGGTTCGCGGGTGGAGGGTCTGGGTCGGCCAAGGTTTCGGTTTGGGACCGGTGTTTCGGTTTTCGGCTGGTGTTTTGGTTTTCGGCTGGTGGTTTCGGTTTGGAGCTGGTGGTTCTGGTTAGCGGTGGTTTCGGTTTGGGGCTGGTGGTTCCGGTTAGCGGTGGCCTCGGTTTGCGGCTGGAGGTTTCCGTCTGAACCTGATGGTTTCGGTTCGCGGCCGGAGGGTTCGGTTTGCGGCCGGTCTTCGGTTTGGGGCCGGAGGCCGGGGTTGTGGGGCGATGGGCAGGTTGGTTTGTCGCGGAATCAGCGGTTGGGGTGGAAGGCCACTGCGTGGCGTGGCTTATGCGGCGAGTGTTGGGGGGAGGCGAATGGAGATGCGGGTGCCGTTGTCGCCGGTGATGGTCATTTCCCCTTCGAGTTGCTGGACGAGGGTGGTCATGAGTTGGAGGCCCATGGATTGCCGGCGTTGGGATTCATGGGCGGCGGGAAGACCGATGCCGTCGTCGGCGATCTCGAGGAAGGGCCTTTGTTGCTGCCGGAGTATGATATGGACGGCGCCGGGGCGGCCGCCGGGAAAGGCCCATTGGAGAGAATTGGAGATCGCTTCATTCAGGATAAGGCCGATGGGAACGGCGATGGACACATCGAGGGGTGCGGGGTCGATGTCCAGATGGAAGGCGATGCGGTGTTGGTCGGGGAAGCTGTCGCGGAGATAGCGGACGAGATCGGGTACGTAGCGGGTCATATCGATCAGTTCCAGGTTATCGGGCTGGTATAACCGCTGGTGGATCAGGGAGAGTGCGTACATGCGGTTGCGGCTTTGGCCGATGGCGGCCTGGGCCTTTTCGTTGTCGAGGTAATGGGATTGGGTGTTGAGCAGGCTCATGACGATCTGCAGGTTGTTCTTTACGCGGTGGTGGAGTTGTTTCACGAGCCATTCTTTTTCTGCCTGTAGCTGGCGGTTACGGCGGAGTGTGCGGTAGCGGAAGCCCATGAACCATGCGCCGATGAGGAGGATGCCGATGGCGGCGGGTATTAGCCATGGGGTTTTATTCTGTGGGTGTGCGGCGGAGCCTATGGCGGGGGTTTGGGTCGTTGCCGGAGGCGTCATCGCGACTTCCTGCAGCGCGAGGACCTGGTTGGTGTCCGGCCGGGATTGCGCGGAATCGCGGAGATGGACGTATTGGCGGTAGTTGGTCATCGCCGACCTCAGGCGGCCTTCAGCGCTGTCGGCGAGGTATAGTTGATAGTAGCTTTTGTACAGGGCCGCGGGGCAATGGCTATGCAGGCAGAAGCCGAGGTAGCGGCGGGCATATTTGCGGGCGAGGGGATAGTCCTTTATCGCCAATGCGTATTCGGCGAGGACGGGATCGATATAAGCCCGGCTGTAATCCATCAGCGGGAGGCTATCGGAGAGAGCGACGAACCGGCGGGCGATGGGCCTGGCGAGTTGAAAGCGGTTGGTTGCTGTGTAGAGGCGCAGGAAGCGTTGTTGCAGCTGGATGCGGTCGAAGGGCGCGACGAATGGGTAGTTGTGTGCGAGGTCTTGTGCGAGGCGGAGGGCGCTGTCCGGTTGAGGGAGTTTGATCTTTACGAGAATGCTGTTGAGTATCGACTCTTTGATGGCGCCGGTGTCCCGAAAGCGGCGGGCGAGATTTATGGCGCGGGTAAGCGCGGTATCGGCGCGAAGATAGTCTCCCATATTATAGTAAACCAGGCCGACGCGGTTGTAGGAGACGCAGAGGCTCAAGGTCGGGTTGGGCCAGGCTTCTTCCTGTTTGACGGCCATCAGGCCGTAGAGAAGCGCGCTGTGGTGATCGCCGACGCGGGAGTAGGTGGTGGCCAGCAGGGCGGAGATATTCCGGAGATCGGTCTGGTGTTCGGTCGTATAGATATGGAAGGCTTCCAGCAGGGGGGGCAGGGCGTCGCTGACCGAGACGTCCTCGTATTGGAGGCAATCACCGAGCAATTCGAGGGCACGGGCCTTTTTGAGGCGGAGGCCGGCTTTCTCATAGATGGGAATTGCATCGCGGTAGAGGGCGATGCGATGGCGGTTTTGAACAGGGTCCGAATAGTCAAAGTAGCGGGCGGTTTCGAATTCGGCGTCGGCGAGGCCGGGGGTCTTTTCTTTTTCTTTGAAGAAGAAGGCGAGCGCTTCGAAGGCGGCTTTTTTGGCCGCAGCGGTGTCGCCTTTTTCCCGGGTCGTTTTTGCCAGCAGGAGAAGGCGGCGGCCTTTACTGAGGGTGTGGCCGGTGGTATCGGCGACAGCAATTCCCCGCTTGTCCTGGGAGTGAGCCAGGCAAGACAGGAATATTGTGATCACGAGGAGCCAACCTTGTTTCATTGTCAATTTATAGGAGCCTGGGGTTTTTGGGGAGGCAACCAAAGTTGTGCCTATTCGTAATCGGGGCGGAGCCAAGCGATTAGCGATTTGCGAGCGGCTGGCCGTCGGCGAAATATCGTCGATTGACGGGAAGCCTGCGAAATGTCGGCATAAAAACCTGTAAATTTTACGAGTCCTGGAGTGCCGGGCGGCGATGGGGAGATGTGGGAATCAGGGTGGTATTGGGCCGGGGAAATTCGATGGTGATGGCCAGACCGCCGCAGTTGTCTATTTGGATGGAGCCGTCGAGCTGTTGGACGAGGATATCGATGAGCTGCATGCCCATCGAGTGATCGCGGTGGAGTTCGAAGCCGGCCGGGGCCCCTACCCCATCGTCGGCTATAGACAGGGTTATGCGGTCGGCGGTTTGGTCGAGGATGACGGAGATGCATCCTTTCCGACGGTTCGGAAAGGCATATTTCAGGGAATTGGTGACCGTTTCATTGAGAATGAGGCCGACGGGCAGCGCATGTTCGACATCGAGTTCGAGCGGCTGGACGGCCAGCCGGAAGTCGATCTCTTTTTCGGACGCGTAGCTGTCCCCGATGGATTCGATGAGCTGGGCGATGTATTGCCGCATATCGATGGTCTTCAGATTGTCGGCCTGGTAGAGTCGCTGGTGGATGAGCGACATGGCATACATCCGGTTGCGGGACTGGCGGATGGCGGACTGGGCTTTTTCGTTCTCGATATGATAGGATTGGAGGTTGAGCAGGCTGATGCCGATCTGGAGGTTGTTCTTTACCCGGTGATGGATCTCTTTGAGGAGCCATTCCTTTTCAGTGAGGAGGACGTCTTTTTCCGAGAGCAGGCTGCTTAACTGCCGGTTGCTGCGTTGTTTGATGCGGTAGCGATTGATGGTGACGAGGAGCAGGATGAGGAGGAGGGCCGAGCCGGCGATGATAAAATTGCGGGTCAGACCGGCCTGGTGCAGGGCGAGATTGCTGAGTTGTTGGTTGTGCTTGAGGGCCTGGATGTCCTTGTCCTTCTTCTCGGTTTCGTATTGCAGGTTCAGTGCGGCGACCTGCCTGGCGTTGTCGGTGTCGCGCAGGGAGTCCCGCAGATGGATGTATCGTTGGTATTCCTGCATCGCCAACCGGTAGTTGCCGAGGGCTGAATCGGCCGTGGAGAGATGCTGATAACCTGTGGAAATCGCAGCGATGGAGTTATTCAGGCGGCCGATGCGGATGAGGTCGCGGGAATATTCTTTCGCCAGGGGGAAATTGCCGGTTCGATTATAGTAGGAGGCCAGGGCGGGAAGGGTTTTGCGCCGGGTATAGTCGTTCGATGAGAGTCGGGAATCCAGTTTCGAGAGCGTACCGATATAGGGCTTGAGCGAATCAAGCCTGTCCATTTTTTGAAAGATCGCTGCAAAATTCTCCGCTTCGGTGATCTGTTCTTCGGTGGTCTGGGGTCGGAAGGCACGGGATATGCGGCGACGGACGGCGAGCGCCGAGTCATACCTGCCGATATTGAGGTCTGCCCGTACCAGGCCCGATGCGTCGACCAGGATCGCGAAGGTGTCGGCAAACCGGATCGCCATCTCCAGGGATCTGCCGTAGTAAAATGCAGCCTGTTTATAATCGCCCTGGTTGGCAAAGGTATAGGCTGCCTGGTTGTAGGTGAGGACGCTGGTTTGATCGGGGTGCGGCCGGCCGTCTTCCTGGCGAACGGCCTTGAGGCTGTATTGAAGTGCATTTTGGGGATCCCCGATCTCGGAGTAGCTGCCGGCGAGGGCGGAATAGAGGGGCCGGAGATCGGGATTGGGCAAGGATCGATAGATGTCCAGCGCCTGATGCTGGTAGGTCAGGGCCTCCCGGGGGTCCTTTGTGGCGCCTCCCAGGTATTGAAGCGTATATGCAAGCCATTTTTGTTCTCTTTCGGCGGAGAAGATGGGAATGGCTTTTTTATAATAGGCAATTTGCAGGCTATCCTCATGGCTATTTCTCGCATCAACATAGATGAATGCTGCTTCCACGCAGGCTTTTGCCCAGTCGAGACGAAAGGGTTGCAGGATATCCAATGCAAGGAGGACATGCCTGATCGCGCTGTCGTGTTTGCTCTGACCTCCTGCGCGGTAGGCACGGGCGGTAGTGAGCTGATACCAGCCGTCCAGGCGGCGGTTGGCGTAAGTTACCGGAGATGACCCGACCCTGCTAAGGTAGCGGAGGGCTGTATCGGCCAGGGCCGGCCGGCTTTCGGCGCTGTCGAGGAACGCCAGGGCAATGTGAATTAACAGGTTTAGCCGGGCCGTGTCGGTTTTTGCGACGGACAGTCTGGACTGCAGCAAGGGAATTGGAAGTTGGGGACCGTCCGGGTCGGGCTGGGCATGAGCGGCGAAAGCGGATAGCAGACCGGCGATGATGAGACAGGACTTATGCATATTTTTTCGTGAATTGCGGATCTGTACTGCGACGACGGTTTTGGGAGCGGGTGGAATGATGCGGCGGGATGGCGGATCGACTGAACCTCAAGATATGAAATTCTGTTTTGTTTTGCCGGCAGCCGTTGTGGTCCTGATTGGGTAACTTTAGCATTATGACATCATTTCCTTTGAAAAGTACATCGGGCCGGTGGGTTTTAACGGCCACGATCCTGGCTTCGGCGATGGCTTTTATCGACAGCACGGCGTTGAATGTGGTGCTGCCGGCCCTGCAGAAGGGGTTGAATGCTTCGGGGGCGGATCTGTTCTGGGTGTTGAACGCCTACCTGCTGGTGCTGGCTGCGCTGATACTGGTGGGTGGGTCGCTGGGAGACAAGCTGGGCCGGAAGCGGGTATACATGGTCGGTATATTCGTATTTATCGTGGGCAGTGTGGCCTGCGGGCTGGCGCCGGATGTGGGCTGGCTTATCGGGTTCCGGGTGGTGCAGGGGGTGGGTGGTGCGCTGATGATCCCAGGGAGTCTGTCGTTGCTCTCTTCGTCTATCGACCCCGGGGAGCGGGGCAAGGCGATCGGGACCTGGAGTGCTGTTACGACGGTGGTGACAATGGGCGGGCCGGTGCTTGGCGGCGCGCTGGCGGATGCCGGGTTGTGGCGGGGAATCTTTTATATCAACGTGCCGATCGGGCTATTGACGTTGCTGATACTTTGGCGGAGGGTGCCGGAGAGTAAGGAGGCGGGGGCGGGCCGGAAGCTGGATATTCCGGGAGTGCTGGCGATCGCGACGGGACTGGCGGCGCTGACCTTTGGGTTTTTGCGAACGGCCGATTCGGGGTCCGGTGGAGAGGCGCCGGGTGGCTCCGCGGCACCGGGATTCGGGACCTGGGAGGTTTGGGGCGCGTTGGCGCTGGGAGTGGCGTTGTTGGGGGTGTTTGTGTGGATCGAGTCGCGGCGGAAGGACCCGATGATGCCGCTGGATCTTTTTGCCAACAGGACTTTTAGCGGGGTCAATGCGTTGACCTTCTTCCTTTATGCGGGACTGGGTGCGGGGATGCTGTTTCTTTCACTCGACCTTGTACAGGCGCAGGGGTATAGCCAGTTGCAGTCGGGCCTGACCTTTCTTCCTTTTACGGTACTGATGATCTCGCTCGCCCGGTGGGCTGGGTCGCTGGCGGACAAATATGGAGCGCGGTTGTTCCTAACCGTTGGGCCGGCGGCGGCGGGATTGGGGCTGTTGATGCTTTCTTTTGTCGGAAAGACGCGGGGACCGGTGGATTACTGGACGCATTTCCTACCGGGGGTGCTTGTGTTGGGGCTGGGCATGTCCTTTACGGTGGCGCCGCTGACGACGACGGTGATGAGTGCGGTGAGCGACGAGCATTCGGGTGTTGCCTCGGGGATCAATAACGCCATGACGCGGATCGCGGGGGTGTTTGCCAATGCGATCTTTGGGGCGTTGGCGGTTTTGTTCTTTGCGGGGGCGTTGCGGGGACAATTGGATGGTTTGGGATTATCATCCCGTGAGAAGCAGGAGGTGATGGCGCAGGCTGCCAACCTGGGGAATGCCAGACCGCCTGCCGGGGTTCCTGCGGCGGAGGCGCTGACGCGAATCTACCGGGAGGAGTTTATCGGCGTTTATGGGGATGTCCTCCGGCTGGCGGCGATGCTGGCCTTTTTGGGGGCGGTGATGGGGTTGCTGTTTGTGCGGGGGAAGGAGTTGTAGCTGTTGTCCGGACTTCCTTCTTCTTTACCAATACAACGAATAGAAATCGCTCATTGCCGTCGGGGGGGTATCGCCGGGGCCATAGAGTCCTCCGCCGACATACAGCGTACGACCAATGGCGAATCCCTGCGCGAGGAAGCGCTGGCCGGGGATGTCGGCCATCTTACTCCAGGTTTTCGTCGAATAGCTGAATTCCCAGAAATCGGTATAGTTGTAGCCGTTGTAGCCGGTGCCGACGACCCCGCCGTCCGGCAGGCTCATCCCCACTGCGTACATACGGCCCGGTGTTCCGGTGGGTAACGAGGGCATCGGGGTCCAGGTATCGGCGACGGGATCGTATTCATTGCAGTCGTTATAACCGGGCCCATAAAAGGGCCAGTCGACACCGGTGCCAACGTAAGCTTTGCCACCGGGCTGGTCATTGGCGAAGGCGATGGCGCCCCAGCGGCCCCTGGTGGCGGGCAGGCTTCTTTTTACGGCCCATGAATCCGTGGAAGGGTTATACTGCCACCAATCGTTGAGGCCGCCATCTTCGCCGCCGGCGTTGGTGGTGCCCAGGCCGACATAGCCCATTCCGTTGAGTCCGACACCGACGCCGAAGGAGCGGGCCGGGCCGGGAAGGGCTGCTTTCCTTGACCAATAGTTTTGTATGGGACTGTATTGCCAGGTCTCCGTTGTGGACGTACTATAGTTGGACCCAACTCCCGTGCAGATGTAACCGAGATTATTGACGGCGAACGAAGCCATACCGGTGCGGGCGTAGCCGGGGAAAGCAGCTTTTTGAGACCAGGCGCCGGTGGTGGGGTTAAAGCAGATGACGTCGGTGGAGGTTCCCTGGATGTGGGTCGCATCCATTATGCCGCCGGCCACGAAATATCCCTGGCCTGAGAGGGCGAAGGACCCCATCGAAAAGCGGCCCCAGCCACTCCGGATGGGGAGAGTCGGACCTGCCAGCCATATCCGGATAGTGGGTGGGGGAAATGGAGGAGGCGGGGGTGGGGGGAAGAGATTGCCGGTTGTCTTTGCATTGGCCGGGTCGGTTGGAGTCGGGCCATTGAACGGGTTCTGCTTTGCGCAGGATACAATGAGGAGTATCGACAGGGCCAGGTTGAGGCCTGTCCGCAGCCATTTGCCGGTGTGCATGGTGAATTGATTAAGGGATTGCTTAAAGATCGGGGGAAATGCGGGATGTTGGCCTACCCATTCATGTAGTTGGACCCTGGAGTTTTTGGCTTTTTAGAGGGATTGGGGTAAATTGAGGCTATGCTTGTCAATTCAAAACGGTGGGTTTGGGTAGCGGTGGTGCTGGTGGGGATCGGGGTGCTTTCCTGGCGGATGTTTCCTGCAGGGGAGACGGTCGACTTTAATACGCAGGTCAAGCCGATATTTAACAAAAAATGCATTGCCTGCCATGGCGGGGTGCGGCGGCAGTCGGACTTCAGTCTTCTTTTCCGGGTGGATGCGCTGGGGAAGACAAAGTCGGGGAAACCGGCGATCGTGCCGGGGGACCCGGACCATAGTGAGATGATGCGGAGGATCACGCTTCATGATCCCGAGGACCGGATGCCGTATAAGCAGGCGCCGTTGACGGCTGACGAGATCGAGACGTTGCGGAAATGGATCAAACAGGGTGCCAAGTGGGGGGATCATTGGGCGTATCTGCCGGTGCGGCCGGTGGAGGCGCCCGCTCTAAAGGCGAGCTTTTGGGGATTGGGGCCTGCGGAGGGTAAGGACTGGGTGCGGAATCCTATCGATTATTTTATCTACGACAAATTACGGGGTCTCGGGCTATCGCCGTCCCGGGAGGCCGACAAGGCAACATTGTTGCGGCGGGTGAGCCTGGATCTGACGGGGTTGCCGCCGTCGGCGGCGTTGGTGCGGCAGTTCATGGCCGATTCGAGTGCCGGGGCGTATGAGCGGGTGGTGGACACGTTGCTGGCCTCGCCGCATTATGGCGAACGTTGGGCGGCGGTCTGGCTGGATTTGGCGCGGTATGCGGATACGAAGGGGTATGAGCGGGATGAGGGGCGGAGTATCTGGCGGTATCGGGACTGGCTGATCCATTCCTTTAATTCGGATATGCGGTACGACCATTTTTTGACCGAACAGCTGGCGGGGGATCTGCTGCCGAATCCTACGGACGACGACTATATTGCGACGGCTTTTCACCGGAATACGATGACCAATGACGAGGGGGGAACGGACAACGAGGAGTTCCGCACGGCGGCGGTGCTGGACCGGGTGAATACGACGTGGCAGGCGTTGATGGGGACGACCTTCGCGTGTGTGCAGTGCCATACTCATCCATACGATCCATTTGTGCATGACGAATACTACCAGTTCATGGCCTTCTTCAATGATACGCGGGATGAGGACACCTATGCGGACTATCCCTTGTTGCGGAAATTTTCAGGCGAGGACAGTCTTGGCGTGTTGCAGCTGACGAAATGGGTGTTGGCCAAGGGGGGCAAAGAGCGGGCGATGGAAGTGCGCCGGTTTGTGCGAACCTGGGAACCGGCCATCAACTCGTTGACGGCGGACCGGTTTGTGAATGCCGAGCTGGCGGACACGAAATGGCTGATCTTTCGCAATCATGGGTCGGCGAGATTGCAGCGGGTGGATTTGGAGGGGCGGGATCAATTGATCTACCGGTATGCGGGGTTGGTGGCCGGCGGGACGTGGACGATGCATTTGGATGCGGTGGATGGGCCGGTGATTGGCCGGGTGCGGGCCGATACGACGAAGGGGTGGACAATCGCGAAGGTGGATCTGCCGTTGGGGAAGGGCGTGCATGATATCTTTATTACTTACGAGAATCCCCGACTGAAGAAGCCGGAGGAGAGCGGATTGCAGTTTGACTGGTTTTATTTTGGGCGGAAGCTGCCGGCCGGCGATGTGGCGATGGAGCGGTTGTATTGGCGGTTGATCAATGCCGATGTACCGACGGTGCCGGTGATGGAGGACAATCCCATGGATATGCATCGGGAAACGCATGTATTTGAGAAGGGGAACTGGCTGGTGAAGGGGAAGGTGGTGGAGCCGGCGACGCCGCATGCCTTGAATCCCTGGCCTGCGGGTGCGCCGAAGAACAGGTTGGGACTCGCGCGCTGGCTGACGAGCCCGGAGAACCCGCTGGTGGCGCGGACGATGGTCAACCGGCTTTGGGAGCAGCTGTTTGGGACGGGGCTTGTCGAGACGTTGGAGGACCTGGGGACGCAAGGAGCGGAACCGACGCATCGGGAACTGTTGGATTGGCTTTCCTGGCGGCTGATGCATGAGGATGGGTGGAGTGTGAAATCTTTATTACGCGAGATGGTGTTGTCGGCGACGTACCGGCAGGACTCGAAGGTTTCCGCGGAGGCGTTGGCGCGGGATCCGGATGACCGGTATTATTCGCGGGCGCCGCGGGTGCGGTTGTCGGCCGAGCAGGTGCGGGACCAGGCGTTGGCGGTGAGTGGGCTGTTGGACGAGGAGCTGGGTGGACCTTCGGTGATGCCGTGGCAGCCGAAGGGGATCTGGCTTTCGCCGTGGAATGGGCAGGATTGGAAAAAGGATTCCGGCCGGAATCAGTACCGGCGGGCTGTGTATACCTATTGGAAACGGACGGCCCCCTACCCTTCGATGATGAGTTTTGATGGAACGGCGCGGGAGGTGTGTACGGCGCGGCGTATCCGGACGAATACGCCGTTGCAGGCGTTGGTGTTGTTGAATGATTCGGTGTATTGGGAGGCGGCGGAGCATTTGGCGGGACGAATGCGTGGGGCCGGCAGCGTGGAGAGGGGGATTGCGTTGGGGTATGAGACGATAATGCTGAAGCCGATCGATGCGGCTAAGTTGAAGCCGTTGATGGTGTTGTATGAGAAAGCATTGGAAGCGCGTCAGGGATCGCAGCGGCAGCCCGGAGGCCGGCGGAGCGGAGCGGAGCCGGCCGAAGACTATAGCGGAGAGCCCGGCCCGGAGGCTGCCGGGTCCGCGAAGGGGCTTACCCGGCGGCCGGAGGGAGACGCCCTGACGGTGGTGGCGAGTGCGTTGTTGAACCTCGATGAGGTGGTGACTAAAAATTGACTTTTATGACTCAGAAGGAACTATATAATCAGCGGTTGTTGCGGGAGGCGGAGATGGCGGTGGCGCGGCGGTATACGCGGCGGCATTTTTTGCAGGAGTGCGCGTTTGGTTTTGGCGCGCTGGCGCTTGGTTCGTTGTTGCCGGGATGTCAGGGTGGTTCGGGTGCGGCTTCGGGTGAGGATCCGATCGTATTCGATCCGGCGCATCCGCTGGCGGCGCGGCTGCCGATGTTCCCGGCGAAGGCCAGGCGGGTGATCTACCTGCATATGGCGGGGGCGCCATCGCAGCTCGAACTTTTCGACTACAAGCCGGCGTTAGCGCGGCTCGACGGACAGGACTGCCCGGAGTCGCTGCTGGCGGGGAAGCGGTTTGCCTTTATCCGGGGCGTGCCCAAAATGCTGGGGCCGCAGGCGAAGTTTGCGCAACATGGGCAGAGCGGGGCCTGGGTGAGTGAGCATCTACCGCATTTGTCGACGATCGTGGACGAGCTTTGTTTTTTGAAGGCGGTGTCGACGGACCAATTCAATCACGCCCCGGCGCAGTTGCTGGTGCAGACGGGTTCGCCGCGGCTGGGGCGGCCGAGCATGGGTTCGTGGGTGACGTATGGGCTGGGCACGGAGAACCAGAACCTTCCGGGGTTTGTGGTGCTGACCAGCGGGGGGAAGTTCCCCGATGCGGGCAAGAGCGTCTGGGGCAGCGGGTTCCTGCCGAGCGTGTACCAGGGTGTGCAGTGCAGGAGCGAGGGTGATCCTGTGCTTTTCATCAAAGACCCGGCGGGGATGAGCCGGGATCTGCGGAAGGCATCGATCGATGCGATCAACGAGGTGAATGCGGCTGAATATAAGGAGTACGGCGATCCGGAGACCTTGTCGCGCATTTCTCAGTATGAGATGGCGTTCAAGATGCAGATCTCGGTACCGGAGACGATGAACATTTCTGACGAACCGGCCTATATCCACGAACTGTATGGGACGCAGCCGGGCAAGGCCTGTTTTGCGAACAATGTGTTGCTGGCGCGGAAGCTGGTGGAGAAGGGCGTGCGGTTTGTTCAACTGTTCGACTGGGGTTGGGACAGCCATGGGACGGATGCGAGCCTGGCGATAGACATCGGGTTTATCAATAAATGCAGGCAGGTGGACCGGTGTGTGACTGCGCTGATCCTGGATCTGAAGCAGCGGGGGCTGCTGGAGGATACGCTGGTGGTTTGGGGTGGGGAGTTTGGGCGGACGCCGATGATGGAGAACCGGGAGGGGAAGCAAAATCCTTTCAAGGGGAGGGATCATCATACGGATGCGTTCACTATATTTATGGCGGGAGCGGGGGTGAAGCGGGGCTTTTCGTATGGGGAGACGGATGAGATCGGGTATTCGGCGATCAGCGGGAAGCTGACACCGTTTGATATCCAGGCGACGATTTTGAACCAGCTGGGTTTTGATCACGAGAAGTTTACGTATGTGTTCGAGGGGCGGCCGTTCCGGTTGACGGATGTGTCGGGGAAGGTGGTGGAGGAGATACTGGCTTGAGGGCTGCGTAGCGGGGTTGGTTTGTGGCGGTGGAGATTTGTGCGGCGGGCTTGGTGGCGGCGGGGCTTGCGGGCTTTGTGACGGCAGGGGGGTGTGGCGGTGGAGTTGGTGCGGGGGACGTTTTTAGCTTGATGCTTAATCGAAGAACCTTTATATCGCGGGGATCCGCGGCGGCTACGGCATTGATGCTGGGCTCCCTGGATGCTTTTGCAAAAGAGAGACCTTTTATGAGTACTACTGCAGGTTTTGAATTAAAGATCATGGCCACCAACTGGGGTTGGGAGGGGACGCTGGATGCGTATTGCGCGAAGGCGAAGAAGGAGGGATATGACGGGATCGAGATCTGGTGGCCAATGGAGGCAGCGGGGCAGAAGGAACTGTTTGACGCGCTGAAGACCCACGGGCTGGAGGTGGGGTTTCTTTGTGCGGGGCATCAGCCGGAATTTGAGCCGCATTTTGAGTTGTTCAAGCGGATGACGGAAGCGGCGGCGACCAATTCAGTGCAGCGGCCGTTGTATATCAACTGTCATTCGGGGCGGGATTATTTTTCGTTTGAGCAGAATACAAAGTTGCTCGAGTTTACCCGGGGCCTGGCTTCGCGGACGGGCTTAACGATTTGTCATGAGACGCACCGGTCGCGGATGCTTTTTGCGGCGCCGGTGGCGCGGCATTATTTGGAGAGCGATCCAGATCTGCGGGTGACCTTTGACGTTTCCCACTGGTGCAATGTCAGCGAGACTCTTTTGCAGGACCAGGCCGCGACGCTGGACCTTACTTTGCAGCGGGTGGATCATATCCATGCGCGGATCGGCCACCCGGAAGGGCCGCAGGTGAGCGATCCGCGGGCGCCGGAATGGAAGGCGGCGGTGGATGCGCATTTTGCATGGTGGGACGTGGTTGTGGCGCGGAAGAAACGCGAAGGTCGCCGGTTGACGATCCTTACCGAGTTCGGACCGCCAGACTATATGCCGACCTTGCCTTATACGCGGCAGCCATTGGGCGATCAATGGGCGATCAACGCCTATATGATGCATGTTCTCAGAAGCCGGTACGCATGACCCTGTTCCTGACTTTTATCATGAGTCATTTCCTGACCTTTATCATGAGTCCGTTCCTAACTTTTATCGGGCATTTTCACCCGGTGCTGGTGCATTTGCCGATCGGCCTTATCCTTGGCGCCTTATTGTTGCAGTTGCTGGCGTCGCGAGCCGCCTATGCCGCTTTGCGGCCGGCCGTGCCGGTGGTGTTGCTGGCGGGAGCGTTCTCGGGGGTGCTTTCCTGTTGTACGGGTTGGATCCTGTCGACGAGCGGGGAATATGACGCGACGCTGGTGGGTTGGCATCAATGGATGGGCATTGGGCTCACCTTCTTTTGTTTTTATGTGTGGTCGCGGTCGCGGGTGCATGGCTTCGACCGGACGCAGACTATCTTATCGATCGGATTGTTTTTGCTGGTGGTGGTGACGGGACATCTGGGGGGATCGCTGACGCATGGGAGTGACTATTTGTCGTTGGGCCCTTCTACGGGCGGCGTTGCGGAGGTGGATAGCCCAATTTTGGATGTGCAGAGGGCGCGGGCGTATGCGGAGATCGTGCGGCCGATCTTACGGGATAATTGTTATGGATGCCATGGGGCGACGCGGCAGAAGGGGGGATTGCGGTTGGATGATACGGCGGCGTTGCTTCGCGGCGGGAAGGATGGGGTTGTTTTGTTACCGGGGCGTGGGGGAGCGAGTGAGATGATGAAGCGGTTGTTGTTGCCGGTGGGCGATGAGCATCATATGCCGCCGAAGGAGAAGAAGCAGTTGCCTTCGAGAGATATCTTGTTATTGCATTGGTGGATCGACCAGGGGGCGGATTTTTCCCGGCGGGTGGCGGAGTTGGGGCAGCCGGATTCGGTTCGCGGGGCGTTGTTGGCGGTGCAGGGGGCGCGGAGGCGCAATGGCGGAGGGCCTTTGGGAGCGGCGGGCTCTGGGGCTGTAGCGGCGGGGGATGTGCCGGCCGGCGAAGTGGAGGCGGCGGATGAGAGGGCGGTGGAGGCGTTGCGGGCGAAGGGGGTGACGGTGATGCCGGTGGCGCGGGGGAGTCATTGGTTGGAGGCGGATTTTGAGGGGATGGCGGCGGGGGTGTCGGGAGGTACGGGGGTGGCTGGCCGGGTGGACGAGGCGATGCGGCTTTTGTTGCCGGTAAAGAAACAACTTATATCCTTGCGGCTGGATCATACGGGGCTCGGGGATTCGGCGATGGCGGTGATCGGACAGTGTGATTCATTGCGGTCGCTGGATTTGGCGGGGACGCGGATTGGGGATGCGGGGTTGGCTTTTCTAAAGGGCTGTGCTGAGTTGCGGGTGTTGAACCTGGTGGGGACGGGTGTGAGGGTAGCGGGGGTGGAGGGTTTGAAGGGGCTAACGAAACTACGAACGATCTATTTATACCAGACGAAGGTGTCGGGGGGTGATTGGGTGGCGTTGAAGAAAGTGTTGCCGAAGGTGGAGCTGGATACGGGGGGATATTCGTTGCCGGTGTTGGTAACGGATACGGCGGTGGTGAGACCAAAGAGCCGGAATTAATACTATCGCATATGAGAAGGGGCTGTTTGTTGTTGATGCTCTGTGCGTCGATGGGCGCGGGGCATGCGCAGGTGAAGATGCTGCGGATCAGGCCGTGGAAGGTGGATACGGTGAATAGTATGGTGAACCGGTTTGTGGTGTTTTTGCGGTGGCTGGCGGAGAATCTTCGAGGTAGTCGGGCGCCTTTTGGGCGAGGAGCGTAGTGGTGGTTGCTGTTGCGAGCAGCATGGTCGCGATGCCTTTTTTGGAGAAGGCCTGCTTGTTGTTTTTGTGTTTGTTCTGCATATTGCTGGTTTTTGATTTTAGGATTGAGGACTGCGCCGGCGGCGGTTAGTGCGCCGGGTTGTAGTCCTGATTGCCGATGGGGTCGGTTTTGGGAATGGTTATGACATTGAATGGGTGTTTTGTAACCGCATGGCAATTGTTGCAGGTAGTCGTCAGGTAGGTGAAGCTGCGGTGGAAGGCGACCGGGTCTTTGTGCGTGATGGCAGCATCTACGCTGTCCATGGGGATATCGATCATTGCGGTGGTGGCGGCGTTGGGATTGTCGGGATGGAAGGTGCGGATCTTTTGTATGGCACTTCGGATGAGGCTTTCGTCGTAGGCGGCGAGTTGCCAGTTGCCGTGCTTGCCGGCGAACCAGAGTTTGGCGTGATGGATCTGGATATTGAGCATGAGCTCGCCGAAGCCGGGCGTATAGGCGTGGCGAAGCCTTTTTTCCAGGCTATCCAGCCGGGCCTGGATGGGTTGGGCGGGTTGGCTTTTCGGGTTGCTTTGTGGTTGGGAGTTGCAGGCGGCGAACAGGAGGATCACCAGGATGAAGAACAGGAGGTGTGGGCCGTTGTTTGTGCTGTGTCGCATGTCAGATGATTTTGTTGGGTGAATGGCGTGAGGTAGCGTTAGTTGGTTTTGACGAGGGTGCCGCCTTTCAGTTCGTCGGTTGCGGCGGCGACGAGCTGGTCGCCGGGTTTTAAGTCTCCGTATATTTCCACTTTTCCATCGGCTTCGCGGCCTTTCTGGACGGTGACCCATTCGGTTTTGCCCGCGATGATGCGGATGACGAAGATGCGTTTGCTGTTGGCCGTTACTGCCGAAAGGGGGACAATGAATTGCTGGTCGCTGTTGGTGAGGTCGAAGTTGACCTGGGCGAACATGCCGGGCAGGAGGAGGCCGTTGTCGTTGACGACGTCCATCTGGAGCTGTTCGGTGCGAAGCTGGAGGTCGAGGGCGCCGGCCATACGGGTGACTGTGGCGACGAAGAGATGGCCGGGCAGGTTCTGGACGGTGAAACGGAGGGTGTCTTTCTCATGGAGATAGGCGGTGGCTGCTTCGGGGATGTCGACGACGAGGCGAAGGCGGCGTTGCTGTTGGAGTGTCATCAGGGGGATCGAAGAGCCTTTGCCTGCGGGGCCGGCGGAGGCGCCGGGATATACATTTCGGGCGCTGATGACCCCGTCGAAGGGTGCGCGGACCTGCAGATAGGATTGGATGTCGGCGGCGGCGAGATAATGAGAGCGGGCGGCGGCGAGGGCAGCGCTGTCGCTGTTGCGTTTTGCAAGGGCAAGCTCGAGTTCGTTGGGGCTGACGGTTCCGGGGATCTTGCTAGTTTTATAAAGCCGGTCATAGGTCGCTTTTGAGGCTTGCCAGTTGGCTTCCTGCGTTTGCAGCAGGGAGGCAGATTCGTCCGTTGCGGCCTGGAGCTCGGGGGCTTCGAGGGTGGCGAGGAGCTGGCCTTTGTGCACCTGGCTGCCGACGTCGACGTACATGGCTTTTACGAAGCTGTTGACTTTTGCGTAAAGATCTACCGTTTGGAACGGGAGCAGTTGTCCCGGCAGGGTCATTGTGGAGGTAAGGTGGCCCTTTGTGAGGGTGAGGGTTTGGATGGTGGTGGTGTCGGGGGCCTCGGCGGCGTTTGTTGCGGCCGGCTTGCTAGCGGCCGGCTTGCTAGCGGTTTGGCTGGTTGCGGTTTGGCTGATTGCGGCCGGTGTTTGTTCGCCGCAAGCGGCGAATAGGGCAGCGAGCGGGATGAGGACTATCAGCTGCAAAAATTTGAGTCTCATATTGTGGGTTTTATTGGTTCGAAATGAAGACTTTGGGCGTCATCGGGGTCGAGGGACACCGAGTGGACGGAGCTTTTGCGACGGACGCGGTAGAATATCAGCGGGAGTACGAGCAGGGATGTGATTGTTGAAAAGAGCAGACCGCCGATGACGGCGCGGCCGAGGGGGGCGCTTTGGGCGCCGTCGCCGAGGCCGGTAGCCATGGGGATCATGCCGACAGTCATCGAGATGCTGGTCATGAGGATCGGCCTGAGGCGGAGACCTGCGGCCTCTATCGCGGCTTTTGCCGAATCGGCGCCGGCCTTGCGGATCTCTTCGGCGTTGGTGACGAGGAGGATCGCGTTGGAGACGGAGACGCCGACCGACATGATGATGCCCATATAGGATTGTAAGTTGAGGGTCGAGCCGGTGGCGAGCAGCAGGAGCATTGCGCCGGCGAGTACGGCAGGGATGGATGTGAGGACGGTGAGGGAAAGTGGGAAGGATTGATAGTTGGCTGCCAGCATCAATAGGAGAACGACGATGGTGATGATGAGGCCGGTCTGGAGACTGTCGAGGGTTTGGGTGAGGAGGTTGCTCTCGCCGCGTGGTTCGACGCTGACCCCGCGGGGCGGGGTCCCGACGGAACGGAGGGCGGCGGTTACCGCCGTAGCGGCGGAGCCGAGGTCTTTGCGGTAGATGTTAGCGCCGATGAGCAAGAATCTGGTGGCGCCCTTGCGATCATATTCGCCGACAACATGGTCTTCGGTGAGGTTGGCGACTTCGCCGAGGGTAGGCTGGCTGCTGCCGGGTTTGACGGGGATGGCGGCGAGATCGGTCACACTGCCGATCGATGTTTGGGGCACTTCTACCTGTACTTCGTAGGAGTTGGCGTTCGCGGCGTTTAACCAAAGCATTTTATTGACATAGCGGCTGGAGGAGGTCGCTTCGGTGAGGGAATTGGAGACGTCCGACATCGTTAGTCCAAACTGCCTGACCTTGTCGCGGTCGATATCGATGCGGATCGCTGGATTGTTCAGCTGTTCCTTGATATTGATGTCGCGGAGGAAGGGGATGGCTTTTAGCCGGGCTTCCAATTTTTGGGCGTATTGCTGATTAGCGTTGAGATCGGGACCCATGACGGCGATCTCGATGGGGGTGGAGGCGCCCTGGCTCATGATCTTGTCGGTGAGATCGATGGGTTCGTATGACATCGTGACTTCGGGCATGGCTTTATGGAGGGCTATCCTGTATTGCTCTTCCAGTTCGCCGACGTTCCCTTTGAACCCCTTTGCCATGCTGACCTGCATCAATATCTCGTTTGAGCCTGCGGTGAACAGGATGATGGGGAGGGTTGGGAAGGAAGGCGGTTGTTGACCGGCGAAGGCGGAGATGATGGCCACATTCTGCTTTCCGCCGACGAGGGTATAGAGCACCTGCTGGGCTTTCAGCAGGGTGGCTTCGGTGGTTTCGAGGCGGCTGCCTTCGGGGGCGCGGAGGCGAAGCTGGAATTGGGCGTCGCCGGCGGAGGGAAGGATGTCTTTGCCGATGTGGGTGATGACGGCGGCTACGAGGCCGATGGTGAGGAGGAAGTAGGCGGTTATGACGGTTTTGCTGTGATGGATGCTTTTTTCGAGGAGGCGGGTGAAGACGGCTTTGAATTTGTCGAAGCCTTTTTCTTTTGCGGGGACTACGGGTTGCTGCGGGTTATGGGGTTTGTCCCTGAGGAGCCAGTTGGCGAGGACGGGGACGAATGTCTGCGAGAGGAGGAAGGCGGGGATCATGGCGAAGCCCACGGCCATGGACAGGGGGAGGAACATGCCCTGGGGGACACCTGTCATGAAGAATGCGGGGGCGAATACGGCAAGGGTGCTGAGGAGGATCAGCAATTTGGGCAGGGCAATTTCGTGGCAGGCGTCGGCGATGGCGCGGGCGCGGGATTTTCCCACAGAACCGACCACGGGTCGGTTGGCCGAAGGCCCATCTTTGGAGAAATGGGGCGACGGCCTATTTTTTGGATCAGGCCCGAGCCCCATTTCCTGATGGCGGTGAATGTTTTCTATTGTGACGGTCGCCTCATCGACGAGGACGCCGATGGCCAGCGCGAGGCCGCCGAGGGTCATGATATTGATCGTCTGACCGCAGAGTTTGAGCAATAGGGTGCTGGTGATGATGGAGATAGGGATATTGAGGACTACGATGAGGGCGCTGCGGGGGTCGCGGAGGAAGAGGAGGACCATGAGAGAGGTGAGGCCCGCGCCGATGGCGCCTTCGAGGATCAGGCTTTTGACGGCATCGATGACGTAGACGGACTGGTCGAAGACATATTTGAGTTCTACGTCCGGCGGCAGGAGGCTTTGCATCTGGGGGATCGCGGCCTTCAGGCCTTTGACCACCGACCAGGTGGAAGCGTTTGCATTCTTGATGACAGGGATATAGATGGATCGCTTGCCATTGATATAGGCGAAACCCGTGGTAATGTCCGCGCCGTCTTCGACGGTTGCCACATCCTTTACATAAATGGTCGCGCCGTTGTTATAGACGAGCGGGATATTGCCGAAGTCGGGGATATTTTGCAGGACCGTATTGGAAGGAGTGATATAGGTTTTGCTGCCGATGTTCACCGAACCGGCTGGGGAGATATGGTTGTTGTCCTCGATAGCCGCCGTGATCTGTTCGGGGCTGATGTTATGGCTGCGCATCAGCGCGGGGTCGGCCTTTATAAGGATGGACCGGACGTTACCGCCGATGGGGGGCGGTGATGAGAGGCCGGGGACGCGGGAGAAGTTGGGGCGGACCCAGACGCTGGCCAGGTCCTGCAATTCGTTGTTGGTGCGCTTGGGGCTGCTGAGGGTCAGCTGGCCGACGGGGAGCGTCGAGGCGTCGAAGCGGATGATGATGGGTGGCGGCGTGCCGGGGGGCATCTCGGCGAAGGCGCGGTTGGTGAGCGAGGTGACCTCGGCGGCGGCCTGGGCCATATTGGTCCCGCTGTAGAAGCTCAGCTTGAGGAGGCTGAGGCCCTGGATATTGCTGGTTTCGATGGATTTGATGCCGCCGATGTAGAGATAGATATTTTGATAATTGGTGGCGACGAAACCTTCCATCTGTTGCGGGGAGAGGCCGCCATAGGGTTGGGAGACATAGATGGTGGGGATATCGAGGGAGGGGAAGATATCGATATTGATCCGGATGACGGCCATGATCCCGAAGAGGACGAGGGCGGAGACGAGCACGATGACCGAGATGGGTTTGCGTAATGCGGAAGAAATGAGGTTCATAGCCGGGTGTTTAGAATTGTTGAAGGAAAGGGGTGAGATTGCCCTGGACGCCAGCCTTGAAGAGCAGGGCCTGCCAGACGGCGTTGACGGCGATGTCGCGGTCGATCTCTGCCCGGTTGAGGAGATAGAGCGTTTGGGAAACATCGACGATGTTGTTGAGACCATTCTCGTATAGGGCCTTCTTCTGGGTGTAGGCTTCGGTGGCGGCCTGGAGCTGGACGGGGGTCTCTTTGTATTTGTCGAGGGCGTTGCGGATCTGCTGGTCGGAGAGCGACAGTTGATTTACGAGGGTGTTCTTTTCCAGGTTATATTCCTGTGTGAAGGCTTGTGAGCGTTCGCGTTGGGCGGCGGCGCGGGAGTGGCTGCGGCCGAGGTTGGTGATGTCCCAGGTGAGGGCCAGGCCCAGGAGATAGTTTGCGCGTTGGGGTTGGATGCCGGTGAAGAAATTGGTGGTATAGTCGTTGAGGTTGGTGGCGTATTTCGGGCCGAAGCCGGAGCCCCTCTCCTGCCCTACTCCGAAGAGGGAGAGACGGGGCAGGCCGATCTTTTGGAAATAGGATGCGTTCAGGTTGCTTGTGGTTATTTGGCTGGCGAGGTAGCGCAGGCCGGGATGATCGGCGAGATCGGTTGTTGGGGTTTCGAGGAGGTTGCCGGGGAGCTTTTGGACGGATGTTGTGTCGAGGCGTATTGTCTGGACCGCTTCCGCGTCCAGGGGGACGGCCCCGGGTTGGTTCGTTGCGGCGTACTGGCGGAGGGCTTCCGGCGTGATGCCCATTTGGATGGAGAGGCGATTGGCCTGTTGTTGTTCGAAGTTCTTTGCGTCGATGAGGGTAAGGCGGGCTTTTGCCACTTCGGCGTCGGCGATGGAGCTGTCGACGCCGGCGTTGAGGCCATTCAGGGTGCGGGCGAGGATCACGTCGCGGAGATCGAGGGTACGTGCGAGGTTGGCTTCCATCGCGAGGCGGACCTGGTGAGCGGCGAGGAGGGCGAGGTAGGCGCCGGCGACCTGGACCTGTTGCTGGAAGATCTGCTGGTCGAGGTTGTTTTTATCCTGATGGTATTGGCCTTTCGCGGCGGCTACATGTGCGCGTTGGAGGCCGAAGGAATACAGATTGAAATCGATGTTGGTCAGATAAAGAGCTCCGAAGGCGGCATTCCAGTTTTGACTGGTGGTGACGGGTCCGTTGGTGAGCGTTGTGAGGCCGGGTTCGCCGGAGGCATGGCCGTTGAGACCGTCGAGGGTTCCGTAGGCGAGTTCGGCGCCTGCGGTGAGATCGGGGAGGCCGTCCTGCCTGGCGGCCTTTACTTCCAGGTCGGAGGCGTTGACGATGTTTTGGGCGGCCTTTATTTTGGGGTAGTTGGCGATGGTGATGCGGAGGGCTTGAGGGAGCGTGAGCGTTGTGTTGGGGGATTGGCTGGTTTGCGGCTGCGTGGATGGCGGCTGCGTGGTTTGCGACTGCGTGGTTGGCGACTGGATGGATGGCGGCTGGGCGTACAGGCGATTTGCGTGGTCAGCAGGAAGAGAATGGTTGTTATTTGTTGTCGCATGGTCGGCTAGTTTTTGTATGCTGGTGTAAAACTAGCGGCGTATGGAGGCGATGTTGAGTGCGAATCGGCGATTGGGCAAAAGCGGTCGTTGGACTTTGAAAAAAAACTGAAGGCCGCCTAAAGGTGGCCTTCTTGTTTGACGAATTGCGGGTTCTCGCCGGGTGGAAAGACGATGTAGGCGCGTCGCCAGGGTTGATCGTCGATGAGGCGCCATTTGTGGCCGGTGCCGGTGGTGTCCATGGCGACGAGGATGATGCCGGGTTCGAGTATGAACGTCGCACCGTTGCGGGTCGTGAACTCGAGCGTACCCGATAGCGTAATAACATATTGAGTGTTGGGGGCATCGTGCCAGTCGAAGGAGCTGTGTGCGGGCGTCTCCTTGAAGAGGATGGATTCCGCCTTAACGAGGGCCGCGTCGGGGATATAGCCGCGGGTGACATGGGAGTCGCCGTCGGGCCCGGTATAAAGATGATAAGCGATGATCATAGGTCTACGTTTTGGAGGTTTAGGACTTCCGCGGTGGATGCGCGGAGACGCTGCGCCAGTGAGGGGTTGTCGACAAGGGATGTGCCGAAAGAAGGGATCATGGCCGTTAACTTGCCGGCCCAGCCGTTCGAGAACTGTGGGGCGAAGCATCGCTGGATGACCTTGACCATGATGGATACGGCGGTGGATGCGCCGGGGCTGGCACCGAGCATGGCGACGAGGCTATGGTCGGCGGCACCGACGATCTCGGTACCGAATTGAAGGATGCCGCCGTGGGTGGCGTCCTTTTTTATGATCTGCACCCGCTGGCCTGCGACTTCCACGCGCCAGTCCTCTTCCTTTGCGAGCGGGAAGAATTCCCGGAGGGTGGCGAAGCGGTCCTTGTCGGATTCGAAGACCTGGCCGACGAGGTATTTTTCGAGGGCGAAGTTATCTCGGCCGACCGCGAAGAGTGGGAGGATGTTTTCGGGATCGATGGAGCCGAAGAGATCGAGATAAGAGCCATGCTTGAGGAATTTTGTCGAGAATCCGGCATAAGGTCCGAAGAGCAGGGAGGTCTGGCCGTCGACATGGCGGGTATCGAGATGGGGAACGGACATGGGTGGTGAGCCGACGGCCGCTTTTCCATAGACCTTTGCGTGATGGCGGGATGCGATAGCCGGGTTGTCACAGCGAAGCCAGATGCCGCTGACGGGGAAGCCGCCATAGCCATGGGCTTCGGGGATCTTCGATTTTTGAAGCAGGTGAAGCGAGCCACCGCCTGCGCCGAGGAAGACAAATTTGGCGAGGGTATGGCGATGATGGCCCGTGCGTTGGTCGTGGAGCTTGAGGTCCCATACATCACCGGTACGATGGAGGTCCTGTACGCGCGTGGAATACTGGATGCTGAAACCCTCCATCGTTTGCAAAATATCGAGCAGTTGCCGGGTGAGGGCGCCGTAGTCGACGTCGCTGCCGGTGACCATGCGGGTAGCTGCAACCGCCTCATCGGGATCCCGGCCTTCCATGATGAGGGGGAACCACTCCATCAATTGTTGTTTATCGTCCGTGTATTCCATTCCGTGATAGAGGGGATGGGCGGAGAGGGCCGCAAAGCGCTTTTTGAGAAAGGCGACGTTGTCGGTCCCGCGGACGAAACTGTGGTGGGGGACGGAGCGGATGAAGGACTGCGGTGTTGGGATCGCGCCCTTTTTCACGAGGTAGGACCAAAACTGGCGGGAGAGATCGAATTCGGTATTGACCTCGAGGGCCTTGTGGATATCGATGCTGCCGTCGCCGTTCTCGGGGGTGTAGTTTAGCTCGCAAAGTGCGGCATGACCGGTGCCTGCGTTGTTCCAGGCGTTGGAACTTTCCTGGGCGGGTTTGTCGAGGACTTCATAAATCGTGATGTCGAGTGAGGGGTCGAGCTGTTTCAGCATTACGGCGAGGGTGGCGCTCATGATTCCCGCACCGACGAGGGCGATGCCGGGGCGGTCGTTTGTCGAGGTTGGTTTGGACATGTCAATGGTTTTTAATGTATATTTTATCGATCCCAAAAATTATTGTCGTTGTCATCGGGGATGTGAAGAAATTTGAGGCGCCAGGTGTGCTTGATCGGGCAGATGTGCACCATGGCGGTGATATAAAGATAGACGATGACCGGCAGGAAATAGACGATGAGCCGGTGGTCGATGAGGAGAATGAGCATCGGAATGAGGATGGCGGCCAGTCCCCGAAGGAGGGATTCGCGTAAACTGAGGTTGAGTACTTGTTCCATAACATTTGATTTTATCTATCGAAGGTAGGACGGCGGGTAGCCGGGCGCATTTGAGAGTCGGTGAACAGGCGAATTCGCTAGCCGGAATGGGCTATTTATTTTACATTTACGGTATGAATGTTCTGATCATCGATGATAATGCGATCGCGCGATCGGTTTTAAAGAAGCTTTGTTCCCAGCAGAAAGATATCGTTGTCGCCGGGGAATGCGCCGCGGCTGAAGAGGCCTATGGATTTCTGAAGGAGCAGGCGGTGGATCTGTTGTTGCTGGACATCGAGATGCCGGGGATGACGGGATTGCAGCTGGTGGAGAACCTGGGACGGAAGCGGCCGGTGATCGTTTTCACGACGTCGAAGAAAGAGTATGCGAGCGAGGCGTTCGATCTGAATGTAGCGGACTATATCGTCAAGCCGGTGACGCCGGCGCGGTTCGTGCAGGCGATGGCCAAGGCGCGGCAGATTATCGAGAGCAATGAGGAGGAGGTGAAATGGGAGGACGAGGAATTCATTTTTATCCGGGACAGCCTGGTGGTGCGGCGGTTGCGGGTGGAGGATATCCTTTTTGCCGAGGCGATGGGGGATTATGTCAAATTATATACTCCGCAGAAGTTTTATGCCATTCACACCACTTTAAAGGCGGTGGAGGAGCGGCTGCCGGCGAGCCGGTTCCTGCGGGTGCACCGGTCGTTTTTGGTGGCGTTGAATAAGATCGATACTATACAGGACGGCGTGCTGATCATCGGCGAGAAGCCGGTACCGGTGGCGGATGCGTATAGGAAACAATTGAATAGCCGGATGAATATATTGTAAGATTCGACCACTCCCAGGATGGTCGAATCTTATGACCGATCGATTTTCCTTTTTTATCGAGGGTTTTTGCCATGCGGGCGACAAGCCGGGTTCCGGCTGCGCCGGATTGGGGAAATTTGCCCTATGAAAATCCTGTATATCATCATCTTTTTCCTGGGTATGCTGGTAATAACCGGGCTCGCCTACCAGCTTTTCGAGGGGTTGGAAGATGGTTTTCCCCTGTGGCTGAAGCTGGTGCTGGGGTCGTGCCTGGCGCTGGCGATCGTGCTGCTGGTACTGTTCATCCGGGGGTATATCCGGAAGGGAACGGCTGATAAATAGACTAACTTAGGGTTCGCTATGACGAATAACCGATTTATTTACAGCATTCTCGCTGCCTTTATCGCGGGGATGCTGTTGCTTGTATTCATCCAATACAACTCGTCGCGAAGCATCGATCAGTTGATCGAAGGAAACCGGCTATTGACAAGGGATATGAAGATCGGGAATGATCTTCGGGAGATGGAGCGGGATATCCTATCGGTTGAGAGCAAGGTCCGGGCCGCGGTGGCGACGGGCGATTCGGCGTTTGTGGCCGGCGTCGATGCGCAAACGGCGGAGGCGCAGGCCAATCTCGACAGCCTTGAGATGATCGATCCGGATGCTGCTACTCATGGGGATGTTGCGCGGTTGACGGTGCTGGCGGGAGATCGGATGAAACGGAAGAATGTCATGATGGACAGTTTTTTCCGGGTGGGCAAGAAACCGCCGGCGAGGCTGATCGCGGACACCCGGCACCCGGGGGCGGCCAATGAGATAAACGGTATCATGCGCCGGCTTTATCAGCGGCGGAAGGCGAGGTTGGATGCCATCAGCATTTCGGTGCAGAAGAATGCGCGGATCGCGAAGACGAGCGGGATGGTGTTGATCGTGCTTGTGGTGCTGACCGGCAGCGGGGTATTTTGGTTTATTATCGACCGCATTCGAAAACAGAACGAACTGATCCGGCGGTTGGATGCTTCGGAGCGGCAGTTACAGGATGCGGTTAAGATCAAGGAGAATTTTCTGGCCAATATGAGTCATGAGATCCGGACGCCGTTGAATTCCATTATCGGGTTCACGCGGCTTTTGACGAAGAAGTCCCTGGATGCAGAGTCGCGCGAGTTTGTGTCGGCGATCAAGGATTCGGGGGAGAATTTGCTGACGATCATCAATGATATCCTCGATCTGTCGAAGATCGAGGCGGGGATGATGCGGGTGGATGCGCGGCCTTTTGCGGTGCGGGAGTTGTTCCATTCGGTGGAGACCTTGTTCCGGCACCGGGTGAAGGAGAAGGGGTTGGATCTTGCGGTGAGTGTGGAGGATGGGGTTCCCACTATGTTGCTCGGGGATGCGACGAGACTGACGCAGGTGTTGGTGAACCTGATCAGTAATTCGGCGAAGTTTACCGAGAAGGGGGGGATTGCGGTGCGGGTAAGTATGCGGGGGCCTGGTGACGGTGGGCTGAGTGGCGGGGGGCATGGTGGCGGGGGGCTTGGGGACGGCGGGTTGGATCGCGGCGCCGTCGAGGCGGGGAGGGTGTGGTTACGCGTAGTGGTGCAGGATACGGGGATTGGGATCAGCCGGGAGCAGCAGGCCCTCATCTTTGAGCGTTTTTCGCAGGCGGAGGGGTCGACGACGAGGAAATATGGGGGGACTGGATTGGGGCTGGCCATTGTGAACGAGCTGATCGTGTTGCAGGACGGGCAGATAGAGGTGGAGAGTGAAGTGGGAAAGGGAACGACCTTTACCTTTTCTATTCCTTATATGCTTACGGAGGCGGCGCCGGTAGCGGCCGCGCCTTCCGGTTCGGCGGAGCCGCGGATGGATGGAATGGCTGTGTTGGTTGCCGATGATAACCGGATGAATCAGCGCTTGATGGAGCACCTGTTGCGCGGGGCGGGCGTGACTTTCGAGATCGTGGATGACGGCCGGAAGGTGATCGACCGGTTGAAAGAGAAGCGGTTTCAGCTGGTGTTGATGGATATCCAGATGCCGGTGATGGATGGATATACCGCGAGCCGGATGATCCGGGAGGATCTGCGGAGTTCGATACCTATTATTGCGATGACGGCACATGCGATGCGGGGGGAGCGGGAGAAGTGTTTGGAGAGTGGGATGAACGACTATTTGTCGAAGCCGATCGATGCGGAGGAGCTTTTCCGGATGATGGGGAAGTTCTTGAAGAACGAGGTCATCGATCTCGGGTATTTGAAGGAGCTGAGCGGGGGCGACCGGGAGTATGAGATCGAGATGGCAGAGCAATTCCTGGCGACTGTGCCGGAGGAGCTGAGGCAGCTGGAGGCGGCGCTGGATACCCGAGATCGGGTGACTTTGAGCAAGGTGGCGCATAATATGAAGACGACAGTGTCGATCATGGGATTGGGGGATCGATTGTTTTCGCTACTGGATCAATTGGAATATCCCGAGGGCGTTGCCGATCTTCCAGGGGTCCTGGGGGCGGTGCGGCGGGTGTGTGAGACAGCGATAGAAGAGGTCCGGCGGCTGCTTTAGGCCATGGCACCGTTGGCGCCGATGTTTTGGGCGGAGATCCATTTGGCGTCGTCGCTGGCGAGGAAGAGCGCTATGCGGACGATGTCGGCCGGTTCCGCGATACGGTTGAATGCTGAAAAGGCGGCGATCCGGGATATCTGCTCATCGGTCTTGCCGATGCGGAAAAATTCCGTGTTGGTGGGCCCCGGCGAGAGACTGTTGACATTGATCCCTCTTGGGCCTACTTCTTTGGCGAAGATGCGGGTGAGCTGTTCTACGGCCGATTTAGAGGCAGCGTAGATGGCGTAGGTGGGCAGGATCATCCGGTTGACCGAGGTGGAGAAATTGATCACGCTCCCGTTCGGCGCGAGCCGGGTAGCGGCTTCGCGCAGGGTGTTGAAGGTACCTTTTACATTGACGTCGAAGAGCCGGTCGAAATCCTCGTCGGTGGTGTCCTTGATCAGTTTGCAGACCACGACGCCGGCATTGTTGATCAGTATATCGATGCGGCCGAAATGGGCGATCGATCTGTCGAAGAGCAGCATTACCTCGCGGGGATCGCTCACGTCGGCTTTTATGGCGATGGCATCCCCGCCTCTGTCCGTTATGGCTTTTACGACGGCGGCCGCGGCGGTGCTGTCCGAGGAGTAGTTGACGATCACCTGTGCGCCGGCGTCCGCGGCGGCCCGGGCAACAGCAGCACCGATGCCTTTGGAGGCACCGGTGATGAGGACGACCTTTTCGTTCAATCGGGTCATGGTATTTGTTTTTGGGTCTATTTGAATGCTTCGTTGAGAGCCCGGATCACTTCCCTGATGGATTCCTGTACGGCGGGAACCTTGTTGATGGCATTAAGGACCGGGAAGTCATGAATGACACCGACGTAGCGGGTGGTGGTGCAGGTGACGCCGGCTTCGCGGAGTTTGCGGCCATAGGCTTCTCCTTCATCGCGGAGCGGATCGTTTTCGGCTGTTTGGATCAGGGTCGGGGGCAGGCCTTTTACCTGTTCGACGGTGGCGGCCATGGGAACGCAGTAGCGATCTTTCCGGGTGGCTTGATCGGGAGCATAGAGATCGTAGCCGAACTCCATGAATTCGCGGGTGAGGAAGCGGTCTTCGCCGTATATTTTATAAGAGTCCGTATTGAAATCGGCGCCGACGGCGGGAACGAGGAGTACCTGGAGACGGATGGCCGGGCCGCCTTTGTCCTTCGCCATCAGGGCGATGGCGGCCGCCATGTTACCGCCGACGCTGTTGCCGGCGATGGCGAGGCGGGTGGGGTCAGCATTCAGTGTGGATCCATTGGCGGCCGTCCATTTCAGTGCTGCGTAGGCCTGGTTGATCTGGGTGGGGTATTTTGCTTCGGGGATCGGGGTATAGTCGGGGAATACGACGACGGCGTTGGCGCCGACGGCGAGATCGCGGACGAGGCGTTTGTGGTTATCGAAATTACCTACGATCCATACGCCGCCATGATAGAAGACGATGACGGGCAGGGTGCCGGTGGCGCCGGTGGGGCGGACGATGTGCAGCGGAACGGTGACGCCGTCCTGGGTGATCGTCCGGGTGGAGATGTCTACGCCCGAGAGGTCGACTGGCGTCTGGTCCTGCAGGCCAGTCAAAGCATCGGCGGGGCCGGTGCCGGGCAACTTGTAGATGGGAGTCTTCCCTTTGCTGTCGGCGTTGAGCTTTTTGAGGAAGCCGCGGATGATCGGGTCGATGTGGGCGTCGACACTGGGATCGGGAGCTTGTGCGAAGACGGTCGAGGCGACGGTGAGGAGGCCTGCCGTGAGGAGTTGATTGGGTTTCATGTGCTTTTGTTTTGATTGTTTGCTTTGATCTTTTTTTGACGATCTGCGTGTATTTGCGAGATCGTTTGCTTGTGAGGTCAAAGCTAGCGTTGGGGGGAGCGTTTTGCCGGCTGGTTCGACGAAACGGCACAAACTGTCGTTGGGGATGTCGAATCCGGGAATTTGGGCCGGCTTTATTTCGGGCGGGTGATGCCGAGTTTCTTCATGCGGGAGGTGAGGGTGGATACTTTTATGTTGAGGACGGAGGCTGCGCCGTCCTTTCCGGCCACTTTCCAGTTACAGCGGTCGAGGATCTTGAGGATATGATTCCGCTCGTTGCCGGCGATGGAGAGGTCTTCCGGATTGCTTCCGGCCGCTGCAGGGCCGGCAGGGGAAGAAGTGGGGAGGCAGATGTTTTCCATGACGGGGCCCGGGTTGTTGAGCAGGCTTCGATGGATAACGTTCTCGAGTTCCCGGATGTTACCGGGCCAGGCATATTGCTGGAGCTGTTGAATGGCGGCGGCCGAGATATCGGTCATCAGCTTGCCGGATTCCTGGCCAAAACGCTTCATAAAATGCATGGCCAACAGGGGGATGTCCTGGCGGCGGTTGCGCAGTGGTGGCAGGAGAATGGGAAATACGCTGAGGCGGTAATAGAGGTCGAGGCGAAAACGATTGTTGGCGATCTCGGCTTCGAGGTTGCGGTTGGTGGCGGCAAGGACACGGACGTTGACATGTTTCAGGAGGCCGCCGATGGGTTCGACCTCGCCTTCCTGCAGAACGCGAAGAAATTTTGGTTGCATGTCGATGGGCAGCTCACCGATCTCATCGAGGAAGATGGTACCGCCATCGGCAAGCTCGAACTTGCCCGGGCGGCGGGATTGGGCGCCGGTGAAGGCGCCTTTTTCGTGGCCGAAGAGTTCGGCTTCCACGAGGGTCGGGGGGATGCCGCCACAATTGACGATAATAAAGGGTTTGTTGCGGCGATCGGAGAGGCGGTGGATCTCGCGGGCGACCAGTTCTTTGCCGGTTCCCGTTTCACCCAGGATGAGGACCGAAACGTTGGATCCGGCGGCGATGCGTGTCTGTTCCATGAGGGTGGTGATGGCAGGGCTGTTGCCGATGATGGCCGGGGCGGTGAGAGGCCGCGGGGGCGGGGTTTGGTCCCCGGGCTGCTGGGGCCGGGGCCTTGCCGCTTCGGATTGGCGGAGGTGTTTATAACGATGCAGGTAGGCCGCGATGTCGAGGGCAATGAGCAGATCCTTTTTGCGGAACGGTTTCACCAGAAAACCATAGGGCCGGGTCAATTTTGCTTCTTCGAGCACCGCGCGGTTGGAGTTGGCGGACAGGTAGATGAAAGCGATGTTCTTTTCGTTCAGGATGTGGGCCAGATGGATCCCCGTGCGATCGCCTTTGAGGTGGATGTCGAGAAGGACGAGATCTACCGGCACTCTTTCAATGACGGCGAGGGCCTCTTCGACTGTATCGGCGACGGGATAAAGGGGATAGCCTTCTGCAAGGAGGGTTCGTTCGAGGCTATGGGCTTCGATAAAGACGTCTTCCACTATGAGAACTCTTGGCTTCACGGGATCAATTTAAGTTATTGTCGACCTTTCCAAATGTAGGGACGTGGATGCGTATCCTTGTCCCGTTGTCGTTTGCGATCTCCACCTCCGCGTTGATCTCCTTACCGAGACCTTTTATCAGCGTCAGGCCCAGCGATCCGGGGCGGGTATCGAAGGCGCCTGCGGAAAGACCGATGCCATTGTCCCGGCATTCCAGCTGGATGCCGTCGCCCAGGCGGGAAAGGGTGATGCCGATCAACCGGTTTCGTTTTTTGCCGTGGAAGGCGTATTTGCAGGAATTGGACACGGCCTCGTTAATGATAAGGCCCAGGGGAATGGCGATAGCGATGTCGAGATCGAGCGGTTCGACATCCACCTGGAAGCGGAGATCGGAGCCGTCTTCGAAGCTGTCGCGGAGGTAGCCGACGAGTTCGCCGATATAGGCGGCAACGTTTATCGTGGTCAGTGAATCGCCTGCATATAGCTTTTGATGGATCAGGGACATGGCGTAGATGCGATGTTGGCTGTTCTCGATGGCTTTGAGGGCATCATCACGGAGGAATTCCGCCTGGATATCCAGGAGTGAGATGACCGTGTGCAGGTTGTTCTTTACGCGGTGATGGACTTCCTTCAGGAGCCATTCCTTTTCATTCAGCAGGACGCCGAGCTGTTTGTTCTTTTCGTTAACGAGGGCCGCGAGCCGTTTTTTGTTGCGGAATTGGAAATAAAATATCCAGGCCACGAGTCCGAGCAGCAGGATGGCCCCGATGCTGATATTGCGGACGAGGACGGCGTTGTGCTGGTTGGCGAGGTAGAGTTGGTTGGTTTTTTGGAGGAGATCGATCTGTTTGTTCTTGCCGTCGGTTTCGTATTGGACCGTCAACCGTTGGAGTTCCGCCAGTTTGGACTTATCGGTGAGATCGGCATCGACCTGCCGGTTGGCGCGAAGGTAGTGAATGGCCGAGAGATAGTTGCCGACGGCGGAATCGGCCAGGAAGTGCATGTAATACAGATGGCCTCTTGTCTGCAGTGAAACGAGGGGGTCGAGACGATCGACCGCCGAATCGAGGAGGGGTAGCGCCCGGCGAAACTGGCCCGATTCAACGTAAAAGAAGGCGAGGCGATGCCACGCGCCTTCGGCCAATTTCCCGGCCTTGCGCCTGTCATCGAACTCCTGGTGGAAATACTGTTCCGCCCGGGGATAGTCCTTTAGCTTGAGGTAGCAGTCGCCGATATCGGCGGTGACCGTCCTGCGGTCGTCGGCGTTTTGCGGCGGATACCGGTGGTACTGGTCCAGGAAGTAGGCCAGCGCTTCGCGGTATTGTTTTTTCCCGACGAAGACATGGCCGACCTGGTGGATGCAATAGAAAAGGGTGCCGAAATGGCCGGCGTAGACCTTATAGACACCGATGGCCGCGTTGAGATTGTCGACCGTCTTTTGCAATTGACCGGTGTTGCGGAAGATGTTGGCGAGGAAGGTATGGATGTCACCCAGGGTGGTCGAGTCGTGGGTGGCGAGGCTGAAATCGAGGGCTTTTAGGGTAGCTGCGAGGGATTTGTCATAGTCTCCGACGATCCAATAGAGGTCGCCCAGCTGCAGGTAAGTCGATTGGGGACGGGGATAGTGCATTTTTTGCCAGGCGGCGAGCACTTTGTTGTACCGGGCTTCCGCTTCGGCGTAATTGCCTTTTCGTACGAGAATGTAAGCGCGATTCTGTTCAATAACGTTGTAGAGGATCGGATCATGGGCGGAATCGACCAGGGCGGCGGCTTTTCCCAGCCAGGACAGGGCGGTCCGCCCGTTGACCATGTCATTGCCATCTTCCCGATCGATCCAGGCTTTACCGATGACGATGCAGAGCTTCGCTTTTGTGGTGTCGTCGACGCGAACGGGAATCTGTGCGGCGAGGTCGAAGCGATCTTGTTCGAGCAGCATATTACCCTTCAGGAGTTGGACCGCGTTGTAGAGCGGTTGGGGATAGCCTGGCTTGCAGGCTTCTTCGGCGAGACGGAGGTATTTATTGGCCCGTTGCGTATCATCGGGGGCTTTGAAGGTCCGGTAAGTATAGATGTTGGCGAGATTCGTCAGGGCCTGGATGCGAGCGACGCCGGTATCCGTCGATAGCTGCCTGAGGAGCTGTTGTTCTTTACCGGGGTTCACCGGGTCGGGCCAGGGGGCGAATTGTGCGGTGGACGCATAGGTCAGGAGCAACAGGAGAATGATGAAAGTTACGACACGGTTCATTTTTCGACTATTCCTCGCGCAAGGTAGGTATTCCTACGGTATCCAACCGTTCGGATCGCTGGTTTTCCTTGTCGGGCCTCTTTCTTTTCATGTCGAAACCATCACTGTCGATATATCGACAGATCGACGGGAGTAAGGTGTCGGGATATCGACAGTGTGGCGGCGGTGGATGGCGGTGGAGTCCTTGCCGGATGCGGATTTCAGCCAGATGGCACAGGTTTTGGAAAAGACCTTTCCAACATCAAAATTACAATCTATGAACTGCGTGATCGTGGACCATGATGCCGGCGCCCGGGCCAGGCTGGTTCAGTTGGCGGGACTGGCGGAGGGTCTTTGTATAGAGGCCGAATACGGGACGGCGGCGGAAGCGTATCAGTATTGTTGCGATCGTTCGGTGGATCTGTTGTTGTTGGATATCGGCACGCCGGACATGTCGGGACTGGAGCTGGGGAGAATGTTAAAGGAGACAGCAACCCAAATAATATTTATGACGGTGAAGAAGGATTATGCCGCGGAAGCCTTTGATCTGAATGCGGTGGACTATCTGCTCAAGCCGGTGGAGCAGGGGCGATTCCTGCGGGCGATCGATAAGGTGCGGGGGCAGATGGTGCGGCGGAAGGATGCGGCGGTATTGGCCGATGAGGACTGTATTTTTATCCGGGACTGTTCCGTGCTGCGGCGGCTCCGGTTCGACGATATCCTTTTTGCGGAGGCGACAGGAGACTATGTGAAGCTGTATACCCGGGAGAGGAATTATTCGGTGCATATCACGTTCAAGGCGGCGGAGCAGCGGTTGCCAGGGGGGAGATTTGTCCGGGTACACCGATCCTTCATCGTTGCGTTGGATAAGATCGACAGTTTGCAGGATGGGGGGATCTTTATCGGCAGCAAGTTCGTTCCGGTGGCGGACACTTACCGCCGGGCATTGAATCAGCGGATCCGGGTGATATAGGAGCGCCTGCCGGCGGGCTTGGGCTGCTGTTGGCCGGAGTTGGCGGACCTGTGCGGGGCGCCTGTTGGCCGGCCCGCCAATTGGCGGGCCGGCCGTTCGACTATTGTAATGTGATCTTGGAAATTACCTTATTGAACTCTTCGGCGATGTACAGCGTTTTGCCGTCCGGGGTCACTGCCATTCCGGAGACATGGCCGAACATATCGTCTGCGGGGTTGCGGTTTGGGTTGTTGTCGGAGAGCGAAAGCCAGACGATGCCTTTTCCTTGTTTGCAGAGGCGGATCAGCGGCCCGCTGTTGCCGTAGGGTCCGACAGGTGCGGTGAAATAGAGGTAGCTGCCATCCTGGTTGGCGGTGGTGCATTCGACGCCATTGGCTTTTATACGAGCGGCGAGAACGTTGTTGTCCCAGGAGGCTGTCGGGTCTATCGAGCTGACGGCGCCGGCCGGGCTGACTTTGCGGACGCGGGCGTTGTCTTTGTCCGCCATATAGATATTACCCAGACCGTCGGAGCTGATGTCGTAGATGTGAGAGCTGAAGGTAGCATCGAGGCCCTGGCCGTCGGCGAAGGGCCAGGCGCCGCCAAATATCTTCTCGGTTGGTTTACCTGCCCAGGCTTCCATCGTTCCGGCGTTGGCTCCGGAGGTCCTGACGCGCTTGAGGGAATTCCAATACGTATTATAGACCGCGATGTCGTCGTTGGAGCCGGGGGCTACCCCGTAGGCGCCGTCAAGATGGTTGTTGGCTGCGAGCGGTCCGTCGTCGTTGCCTTCGCCTTTTGTCAGGATGGTCAGCTGATTTGTTGCACCATCTATCTTATACAGTGCATAGTACTTGGTGGTAAAATAGAGTGATCCCGCCGCGCCGGGCGCCAAATCGATGTCGTATATCTCTTCAAAGTTGTTCAGTACTCCATTCCCAAGCAAGGTCGATACGTTGTTCTGTTGATCAATCACGCGGATCAGGTTGTTGTCTGCTACGTACAATTTGTTGTTGCGGCTATCGAAGCACAGTTTATAGGGGTTGATGAATGCTGCGTTGCCGCCCTGCCCGTCGACAGCGGCGGATTGTCCCATCCGGCCGGCGATGATGGTATAGGTTGCTTTGACGGAATCGCGTCCCGAAGCGGGGGTTGGCGTTGGGGTTGGCGTGGGATCGCCTCCGCTGGAGGCGTCGGGCGACTGGGACTGTTTTTGACAGGAGGCGCAGCTGACGAACAAGCTGACCAGGAGCAATAGCCGGTATTTCATGATCGAAATGGTTTTTGGTGCGGGCAAATTTGCGGGGTTTGCCGCGATGGGGGAATACCGGGATGAACGAACTGTTGTATTGATGGAATGAGTTGGGGGGAGCCTTCTGTTATGTGCCGATCACCTGATCTCGACGACGCCTTCGGCGACTTTTGGGAAGCGGGTGAAGATGGCGGCGTCGTGGCCGGGGACGATGTATTTGGGATCGGCGACGAGCGTCTTCATGCGTTGGAGGGAGCGGACGAAGGCTGCGTTGTCGAAGGTGCCGCCTTCGGAGGGAGGCATCATGTGGTCGAGGCTGTAGTAGACCCAGAGGTTGTCGGAGGCGAGGAGGACCTTGTTGGCGGCGGGTGTGATCTGCGCTGTCGTGGGTGTGGCCTGTTTCGACTTAGGTGTGACTTGCTGGGTTGTGGCCGAGCCTTGTTGCGCCGCGGTTGAACCGGCTGCGGGGTCGACGCCGGTATTTACGACGACGAATTGTGAGTTGAAGGTATGGCGGGATCCGGTATAGACGGTGATGCCGGGGATGATCTCTTTGTCGTCGCCATCGACGAGGGTGAGGCGGCCGGCGAGATTATAGTCGAGGAGCATGCGGACGTCGCGTTTGGCGAAGCCACCGGGCTGACCGCCTTTCTGCCAGGCACCACCAACGTAATAACCATAATCTTCCTTTTGCATCCAGGCATGGGCATTGGGGAAGAGGTTGAGCCCGTCGATGTGATCCCAGTGGGGGTGGCTGATGATGATATCGGTGATATCGGCGGGGTGGATGTTCAGCTTTTCCAGGGCCGAGTCCGGGCGGGTGTAGGTGAAGGGTTCGAATTCCTTTTGGTCGTCGAGGCCTCTTTGGAAGCCGGCGTCGAGGAGGATCGTCTTTCCGTTGTCGCCTTTTATCAGCCAGACCATGAAGTCGATGTTGACGCTGTCCTTTTCGGGGGCTTTTTGCACCCAATATGAGAGAGGTAAGCGCTTGAGCATGGAGGCGAAGCGGACGGCATAAATGCGGTAGTGGGGCTGGGCCAGGGTGGTGAGCGTGGCTAGTGAGAGGGTGAAGGCGAAGAGTATCTTTTTCATCGCAGCTGAAGATAGAAAAATTTGACTATATTGGAAAGGCCCTGCCGGCTCCTGTTATGGTCAAGACTCGAATAGTAACCTATATTATCGCAACCGTTTGGCTCGCCAACGGCCTATTTTGCAAGGTGTTGAATCTTGTGCCGCGGCATCAGGAGATTGTCGCGCGAATTATCGGCGACACCCATGCGGGGTTGTTTACCCGGCTGATCGGGCTTGCGGAGACGGTGATGGCCATCTGGGTTTTCAGCGGCTGGCGGTCAAGATTGAATGCGATAGCTCAAATGGTGATCATCGCGGCCATGAACACCCTGGAATTCTTTCTCGCGCCGGACCTGCTTCTGTGGGGACGGCTTAATGCCTTGTTCGCCTTTTTATTCATCCTGCTGATCTACCACAATGAATTTTCTAAGGAACCATCCTTTTCCCGTTGAGGCCTTTTTTGAGAGCTCGGTCGTGCTGACCTTTGCAGCGCCGAAGGAAGACGTCCAACCTCTCATTCCCGAGTGCCTGGAGTTGGATGTTTTTGACGACAAATGGGCGTTTATTGCCGTGGCGATGGTTCAGACGAAGGCGTTGCGACCCAAGGGGTTTCCGAAGGTGCTGGGGAATGACTTCTTTCTGATCGGGTACAGGGTGTTCGTCAGATTTACCGATCGGCGGGGAAAACGACTCAGGGGGTTGTATATCATCAAATCCGAAACGGATAGAAAGAGGATGGAATTCTTGGGTAACCTTTTTACGCACTATAACTATTCGACAACGGATATCCGGGTGGCGGGTGAAGGTGGGGTCGTCGAAATCAGCTCGAGGGGTTCGGATATCCGGCTGCGGATCGATGGGTCGGATGAAGAAAACATCTCTTTGCCAAATGGGTCGCCTTTCAGGGATTGGAAGGAGGCACGGAGATTTGCGGGTCCCCTACCCTTTACGTTTACCTACGACCGGATGAGAAAGGAGGTGTTGATCATCGAAGGCGTTCGGGAGGAGTGGAAGCCGGCGCCGGTCCGGGTGATGGATCACCATTTCGGTTTTATCGACGGGCTGAAGATGGATGTGACGCTAGCCAATGCGTTTGTTATCCGGAATATCCCCTACTATTGGAAAAAAGGAAAGATCGAACCATGGAAGCCAAAAGAAGAAATTTCCAGGGCGTCCTGAATATTTTGAGTTTTAACCGCCATTACTATGTGTTGGGGCTGGGAATACTGGCCCTGGTCATGGCCAGCCGATGGTGGATTGCCTGGCCGGCGGTTGTCTTTTGGATCGTCGTTGGCGCATTTGTCTACGGGCTGGTCATGCCGCTGCTGGTATCGGCGTATGTGTATGACTTTTCCGGTTATTATCATTTCCGATGGTTGCGGCATGTCATCCGTGATGGTGAGCGGGCCGATCGGATCGTCAGTATTCATTCCGGGTTTGACGAAACGAGTTACATTCTCGAGGCGCGGTTTCCTGGGGCTGATCTGCGGGTGTTCGATTTTTATGATCCGGCCAGGCACACCGAGCCGGCGATAAAACGGGCGCGGAAGGTGAGTCTGGGGTATCCAGGAACGCGACCGATTGCGGTGGATGCGATTCCCATGGAGGACGGGGCCGCGGATATTGTCTTTTTACTCTCGGCCGTCCATGAGATCCGGTCGAATGCCGAGAAAGTGGTCTTTTTAAAGGAATGCCACCGGCTTTGCAAGCCTGGTGGAAAGGTAGTGATGGTCGAACATCTGCGGGACTTCCCCAATTTCGTCGCTTTCTCGGTCGGGTTCACGCATTTCTTTTCCCGTGCTGTCTGGAAGAGGGTCTTTGAGCAGGCGGGTTTTTCGCCGCTGCAGGAGATCAAGTTCACCCCATTTCTCTCTATTTTTCAATGTCACCGGTAATGTTGGAATTGAATCTTCAGATCATCGGCGGTGTTTTGCTTGGACTGGCGCTGTTGCATGGGATATTTCCGAAGTATTTTAGATGGAAGGAAGAGTTGGCCCGGATGAGCCTGATCAACCGGCAAATGATGCAGGTGCATTCCTTCTTTCTTGCGCTGGCCCTTTTTTTAGTGGGGCTGCTTTGTCTGCGATCTGCGCATCTGTTGGTCGGCACATCGTTGGGGAAAGATATTTGTCTCGGGCTTGGGATCTTCTGGGGGGCGAGGCTGCTGGTGCAGTTCTTTGGCTATTCTCCGGAGAACTGGCGGGGGAAGGGGTTTGAGACGGCGGTGCACGTGGTGTTCATTTTGTGTTGGAGTTATTTTAGCATGGTATTTTTGCTGGCGGGGTGGAGGTGAGACTGCTTCATTCGGGTATTCCATGCCGTTTGTTAATCCCTGTGGTTCCTTTCCAATTTTTCCCGATATTTGACCGGATATGAAGGTCAAGACCTGTACGACAGAAGACATCGGGGAGCTTGTTCGAGTTTCGACACAATCTTACAATGAGCACTACACCTATCTGTGGCACGATAAGGGGGAGAGTTATGTTCGAAATAATTTCAATTTCAGATCATCGGTGAGAGCAAGGTCACGTTTGCGAATATCATTGATGCCTTCAGCGGGATGCGGGTGATGGCGTTGCGACTTAAATAAAACAGGCTCCTTTGCAGAGGAGCCTGGGGTACCCGGGACGGGAATCGAACCCGTACTGCCGTTGCGGGCAACAGGATTTTAAGTCCTGCGCGTCTACCTGTTCCGCCACCCGGGTAGGAGTGGATGGGCGTTGCGAGTGCCCGGAGATGAGAGGCTGGCGGCCTCGCGGCCCACCGGTTAAAGATAGTCAAAAAAAAGCCATCGGTTTGGGCCGATGGCGATAAGCTGAGCGGAAGACGAGGCTCGAACCCGCGACCTCAACCTTGGCAAGGTTGCGCTCTACCAACTGAGCTACTTCCGCATGAACACTATTTCAGAAGAACCATTTTCCGGTTGTAAGTCACTGGGTGTGATTGATGTACCGCGTTTCTTACTTGGGGTTGCAAAAATAGGGAAAGAATGGTTCCCGCAAAAACTTTTTCTTAATTATTTGTACTGGGGTGTGTACAGGGTATTGCTGGGAACGACGACGTTCGGCTTACCCTTGTAGCGATTGGCCCAGAGACCGTAGCTGCCACCGACGACGAGGGCGATGACGCAGAACACCTGGAGGTAGAACAAGAATACGGAGGAATCGACCCAGCTGTTGGCAAAGTCTTTCAGTTTGGGGTCTTTCAGCTCGATTGGTTGGTCTAGTTGTTGATCCATAACGCTTTAATTACGGTGCAAAGATAGGGCATTCAGCGAGAAAATCGTCGTTTGGTAACGATTTGGGCAAAAGTTTTCTTGCCTTTTACAAAATATTGCCAGACAACGCTCCCGGTGTACCAGCCGTGGAGCGGGGCGCGTTTGTTGGCGGGGAAGATGCTTTTTTTGCGGTTGACTACCAGCCATTTGAAGAAGGCCAAGTGGGCTTCGAGGATGGCCCAGAAATAGACCGCTTCGCCGGCGAAGAGGGATTTCCAGGCGGAGATGGAATCGAGGAGGAAGCGGAAGGGGAGCTTCCAGAGGTATTGTTCGGGCGGGAGGCATTTGGCCATCATGATAAGGTTATTCCGGAAGTTGAGGAAGACCTTGCGTTCATTGCCTTTTGGCAGGGTACCGCCGCCGACGTGATAGACGATGGATTGCGGACAGCTGTATACTTTGTAACCGGCCAGCTGCAGGCGCCAGCAGAGATCGATCTCTTCCTGGTGGGCGAAGAAGAAGTCTTCGAGGCCTTTTAATTCATGATAGAGCTTTCCGCGAATGAACATTGCCGCGCCGCTGGCCCAGAAGATGGGTTCGGGGGTGTCGTACTGTCCGGTGTCGGTCTCGCAGACGTCGAACACCCTACCCTTTGCGAAGGGATAACCCAGGTAATCGAGCCAGCCGCCGGCCGCACCGGCGTATTCGAAGGAGGGCCTGTCGGCGTACATCCTGATCTTCGGCTGGCAGGCGCCGATGGTCGGGTCGGACTCCATCAGATGGATGACGGGTTCGAGCCAGTTCTTTGTCACTTCGACATCGGAGTTGAGAAGGACATAATAATCGGTATCCACCTGTTTGAGGGCTTGGTTGTAGCCGCCGGCAAAGCCGCGGTTTTTGTCCATGGCGATGATGCGGACGGCAGGGTACGATTGCTTTAGGAAGTCGATGGAATCATCGGTGGAGGCGTTGTCCGCGACGATGACATGGGCGCCGGGACAGCAATTGGCGGTCACGAAGGGCAGGAACTGTTCGAGGTATTTGCGTCCGTTGAAATTGAGGATAACTATGGCTATGCTTGGCGTCATTGGCGAACCACCGGGTCGACCGGGGTCCAAAAATAAGGGAATCCTTGCGGACAAGATGCCTGTGGCATTATTTGGGTCTTTATTGCGGCGTGCTTTTCCCCCGGTTGGGCTTTATTATCGGTTCCTTTTTTGTCCTGGGCTTTATTATCGGGTTGCATTTCATATTATCGGGTTCCTTTTTATAAATTCGGCGTATGATCAGAGGTTTATTCAATTGGAGGACGTTGTTGGCCGTGGCGGGGATCGTCATCGTGACGGCGACGATATTTTATTCCCGGTACCTGGCCAAGAAGATCGCCGTCGATGAGCACCAGAAGGTGGACCTATGGGTAGCCGCGAGCAAATCGATGCTCAACAACCCGGGGATGGACCTGACGCTGCCGAATTTGATCCGGATCGGTCAGCAGTCGATCCCTATTATCGAGACCAATGAGCAGGACAGCATCATCGACTTTATCAACCTGGACAGCGTACGAGCAGCGCAGGACAAGGGCTGGCTGTACCGGCAGCTAAAGCGGTTCCAGGCGGAGAACCCGGTGATCGAGGCGAAGCTGAGCGATACCCCATATATCGCCAACCGCTATTATTACGGACATACGGCCTTGCTGGACGAAGTGCGTTATTATCCGCTGGTGCAATTGTTCATTGTGGCCATTGTCATCTTTTTTACCCTTTATTCGATTACGGTCCGTAACCGGTCGACGCAGAACCAGTTGTGGGCGGGGATGGCCAAGGAGACGGCGCATCAGCTGGGCACGCCGGTGTCTTCGCTGGAGGGGTGGGTGGAGATGTTGCGGGAGTCATCCGTCGATAGCCGGACGGTGGCGGAGATACAAAAAGATGTGGATCGGTTGAAGCTGGTGTCGGACCGGTTTGGGAAGATCGGGAGTAAGCCGGTGTTGGAGGAAAAGGACCTTGTGAGGCAGGTGCGGAACATGATGGAGTATATCCGGAAGCGGGCGACGGGGAAGGTGCAGTTTGCGTTGCATGTGGCGGGGGCCGGGCCTGCGACGGGTGGTGTTGCTGCCGGGGGGTCAGCGACGGGCTTGGATGGCGGTGTTGGGGTTGGTTCCGCGACGGATGGTGCGGGTGGTCGTTTGTCGGCGGGCGCAGGTGGTGGTTCGGCGGATGCTGGTGTTGCGGCTGGTGGAGGGACGGCTGGTGTGGCGGGTGCCGGAGGGATGGCTGGTGCGATGGCGCCGTTGATGGTGAGGATCTCGGGGCCGCTGTTTGACTGGGTTATTGAGAATCTATTGAAGAATGCGCTGGATGCGATGGAGGGAAGGGGGTCGATCACGGTGAACATCGCGGATCATGGAAAGGAGATCGTCATCGATGTGGCGGATACGGGGAAGGGGATTGCAGCGCGGAATCTGCAGAAGGTGTTCAAGCCGGGGTTTACGACGAAGAAGCGGGGTTGGGGATTGGGCCTGAGTCTGTCGAAGCGAATCATCGAGCAGTATCATAAGGGGCAGTTGTTTGTTCGGCAGTCGGAGGTCGGCAAGGGGACGACGTTCAGGATCGTGCTGAAAAAGTAGGGCTTGGTTTTGGAATTAGACCTGAAAACCCTATTTTTGCAGTCCCTTCAAAAAAGGCGGATGCGTGGGTGGCGAAATTGGTAGACGCACTACTTTGAGGTGGTAGCGCCGCGAGGCGTGTGAGTTCGAATCTCATCCCGCGCACTGAGCATTACTCGACAAGCCTGTAAGTCAATGATTTACAGGCTTTATTTTTTGCCCGTTCGCCAGTTTTTGCCGGCTTTTTCCGCTTGTTTCCGCTGTTTTTGGCGAACAAATGGCGAACAGTTTTGGTGTTCACAAATTCATTTTTATGAGCATCGAGATCACGGCAAAAGTGTCACGGAATGGAGAGAAGAAATGGTACTATTATGAGTGGGGCAAGGGTTCCGGGGAGAGGAAGGCGGCGGGTATTTTCACTTATACCAAGCCGAGAGACATCATCCAAAAGAATCATAACAAAGAGGCCCTGGCCTTGCTGGAAACAAAGAAGTCGCAGATGGTGATCGATGCGCAGTCGATTGGGACACCGTTCGTGCCGGCGCACCGGTTTAAGAGCAATTTCCTGGATTATTATGCGGAGTTTGTGGATGGAAACAAGCGGCCGGGGAATCGGCATTTGGAGAGCAGTTTGGTTCAATTCAAGTGCTTTGTCAAACGGCCGCGTATCGTGCCGATGGAGATCACAGAAAATTTGTGCAAGCGGTTCCGGACCTTTCTGACCGATCGCCTAACCGGGAAGACGCCGGCGGACTACTTCCGGGCGTTCAAGCGGGTGATTCGGAGCGCGACGAAGGATGGGTATTTTCGGGTTCATCCAGCCGAGGATGTCAAGTCAAAGACGAATGCCAGCAAGAAGGTGAAGGAGTTTTTGGAAGCAGATGAGTATGTCCGGCTGATCAAGACCAGTATCAGCAACTATGAGGTGAGAGATGCTTTTATCTTTTGTTGCTATACGGGATTGCGGTGGTGCGATGTTAAGAATTTGCGATTTGAGCAGATCAGGAATAATGTACTGATCACAAAGATCATTCAGAAGAAAACCGGCAAGCCGGTGGAATTGACGCTGCATCCTATTGCGGGTCGTATTTTGGACAATCGAAGGAAAAAGCTGGTCAAGGTACGCGGTGGTTGCGCTTCGGCCGGCAAACTGATCTTCTCCCTACCTACAGCTGATGGAGCCAATAAGGCCGTCAGCAATTGGGTGTCCCGGGCCGGGATCGGCAAGTACATCACCTGGTCCTGCGCCCGGTTGAGTTTTTCGATCCTGCTCCAGGATGCCAACACAGATACTGCCACGGTTGCCCTACTGCTCGGCCATACCACCACCAGGTATGTCAATGAGACGTATAAACGGCATCGGCCGAAGAATCAGGCGGAAACTATTGCCAAATTGCCGGCGGCGGAATGGAACTACAACTAGCAGCTGTTCGCATTTAGCGGTTGGAAATGGCCCGGTCCGTCTAGCGTCCATTCGGTTCGATTGTGCCGGCTCTATTTACTGAGTTGGCCGTTCAACGGGGCGCCCTCTTTCAATCCGTGCATCATGCGATCCAGGTCTTCGCGCTTATAGTACCCGCTGACCGATTTATAGATTCCGTACTCCCCCAGCTTCTTCGCCAACTGCGTATGACCCAGGTTACAATAGATCATTGCCTCATTGGGTTTCAAATACGGCTTATAGCAAATGGCGACGGCTTTCAAGACCGCCAATTCTTCCCGCTTCATATCCAACCTCCTCTTTTAGCACTTTTTCCCGAAAGTCAAAAACACTCAAATCGATAAAATCCATTTCGTCGCCTGGACGGATGCGTTTCAGTTTGCCGTCATAGAACGCAAGTTCCCGCCTCCGGGTAAAATAGCGAACAAACACAGGAATATCCCGCTTGATCGGAGTTGATGGGTCGTGTACCTGTACAATGCCCATATGCTGCGCGTCTCGGCATTCAGTACGGTAAAAAACAATCACCGAGTTCGAATGCTTGGATTCGCCCGGATGATTATTGAGAGGTCCGTCCGACAACTGTCCCACCAGCAATAAAGCCCCATTCCAAGCCCGTCTACCGCTCACAAACTGTTCCAAAGCAAGCATTGCCTCCGGAAATTCGCTTGTGCTATACAATTCCCTGCGGCCCGGCAGCTTCCCTACCCTATCCAGAACGACAATATATTTTTTGACTGCGAGCAGCGGATGCATTGACTTCAACCAGACCATGGGGTAATAATTCCCTTGAAGCAACTCTTCTTCCCAGTTTGCTGATGACGCAAACAGACGCACAGGATACTTGCTGATAGCAAATCTTACCTGCTGCCGTTCCTCTTCCTCTACTCGTCCACGAATGCAGCCATTTAGCTCTTTCAAAAACGATCCCAATACACGAATCCGGAGGTTCTTCTCAACCGTGGCCGTCTTCTTACAAACAGCAGCCGCATCCGCGTAATCGCAATAGCAACCGTAAATCCCCACAATCCCTGGCCCCGCCTCCAGTACAACCCACCTTTTCCCAGCCCAAAACTGATCCGCCAGCCATTTCCCACTCTTGTCCATTATCACACCCTTTCAGTACAACAAAACTCGTCAAAGCGACCATTCCCGAATCAACGGTAAGCCTCCACTATTCAAAAGTAGGGTCTTCCTTATACAAAAACTATAGAGGCAACAATGCCTCTATAAAAATTCTTCCGGTTCCCAATGGCATCTTGGTAGGTAAATCTCCGCAAACAATCCCCTATAACCTAATTTCGTTCCCTTCAGCGCAAAACTTCCTCCTACGCCAGGGGCGGGTCTAAGATACAATTTTCGAACTGTTCCATGTTGGATATCATATGGTTATCTATAATAGCCATTATTGGACTAAAATTAACGGTTGTTGGTGGACGAACCTTATCAATTAATTCGCGGTTCCTTTTCTGAGTGATAGTTCTGTCCGCTGTGTCGTTCATGAAGCTCGTAACCGACTGATCAGCCGACACGTCCTCCGTAATTTAAAATCCTGAGGTATATTTGCTCTAATAAAGTCGGAAAGGAATGGTTAATTCCTCGCGCTTCCAGTATAACTATTTTGCCTTGCTAAACACAGAGGCCTTTGACAATCGCAAAATCACTACTCGCTATGGATTGGCTGAACACTTTTAAGTATATTGGTTATGGCCTCCTGATATTAGGAGCAATCTGTACCGTTGTAGTAGATATATTAAAAGGCAAAGACGACGACCGAAAGGACGCACAACAAAAGCGCCAGATGACGGAGCTGGTAACCAATAGTCAGGAATCAAAAAAACTCCTTGCCCCGTTCTCAGATCTCGCGCAAAAACTGTATCCGAACTTGGATCAAAAAGAAGCACTCGGCGCATTAATGAAACGCATGGACTCCGCTGACGAAGAAATAAGGCGTGGGAAAGAAAAGCTGGGAAGCCTCTCATCCCAGGTGACCATCGAAAAAAAAACGATTAAAACGTTTGAAGTAGTCGTGACCATCGAATTTTCTGGAAAATGGCAATCTCAGCCCTACCCCACTTGGCTACAGCCTCCTGCTCCCCAGCCGTATCTCCGTTGGAAGGATAGCTCAAAAAAATTAGCTGACTTGAATTTTTCAGCATCAAGGATCAACTGCGAAGCGGTAGATGCGAATACCGGCCGTTTTCAAAATACGCTATCTATTCTCCCTGGACAATTTCCTTTGGGACAACTAACCGACGTCCTGCAAGAATACGACCAGTTAGAATTTTGGTTCTTGCTTACCGATCCCAAAAAACTACTTAGCCCGATATTGACAATTAACAAAGTCGATTTAGTCTTCTACCTTAATGGAACAAAAAGAGGCGAATTTCATAGCGTCGGCCCAATATCCCAAGATAATAGCGAGGCGATAGGCAAAATTCCGCCCGGCAAAGATATGTATATTACTCCTACGCTCACCCTGAGCGGTAAGCCCGTCGACCTACTAAAATTCCAGCTTTAGGTCAGTATGAAAAAGGGGTTGACAAATACAGGCTGCTCGCTTGTGAATATATTTCATTCAACAATCTGGCGCAGGCAAAATAGGACCCAGTGCCCCGGTCTACTACGCTTCAGAAATGCAACAACAAGCTAGACAATGAATAGATCGCGAAATCGTCTCCATAGCAAGCAACTGTATGCTTTACAACTATTGTTTCTGCAGCAGATTACCCAAAACTTCGTATATAGAAATACTCATACCCAACCAAAATTTATCATATCCATGAGATAAATGATGATTGGTACTGTTCGAATTGACTCTTGATCAAAGTTGGGTTCCAGGACTTCCAGCCAGTATTTATTCGCGTTGAAAGGTTTCCCGTAATTTGCCGGATAGGCAGGGAAACGGCAAGCCACATCAACTGACGTTTGCTGGTGCGCCGGCTCGAAGGTTGGGTGATGAGTTCGCAGAAGGCCACCAAGCCTGGGCTTCGTGTTGCAATTCTGCAAGTGCTCCTGGTAAATGCTTTGCTGAATACCGCTGGAAAAAACCGGGTTTCCGAATACATCGGTGTCATCAGTCGGCTGACTGTCCGTATCGCAAATGACATGACTTTTAATAGAAAATTTTCGATACACCTTCTGGTAAAAGGGAATATTGGTGACCGATCCGCAATTAACAATAAATAGATCTTTGCCTGAATTGACCTTCTGCAAAATTCCCCTAATAATAATTTCCTCTGTAGGACCCTCGACAAGCAACACTTCGTCTGCGTAGAAGGATTCACAAATATGAGGATTGAACCGTAGAACTTCATACATGGCCTGTTTCAAATCTTCAAACGTCTTTGCTTCCTTTGCTTCTTTGAGATCGTCATCCTTCACTTGATAAAGTCTAGTTCCTGTACCGTCTTGCACCATTCGGACAAGAGTTGAGTTCCGCTTCGACAGGTCAATCATTTGCGGTGAATGAGAAGCGCAAAGGACTTGATAGGGATAGTTCTTCTCACTCACAGAATAGATCAGTTCCCGAAGGCTTCTTAAAATTTTGGGATATAGAAAGAGCTCAGGTTCCTCAAAAAGGATCAAATATTCCTTTCTGTCTGATCGGATCGCTAATTCCTCCGCGACGTCTCTCATTAATAATAGCGAAAAAATAGCGCTTCGAACTGCACCGTGGCCTATGGTACTATAAGAACTTGGAGTCTTATCGTCATGCGAGCCATCCTCATTTTGCTTCCTGAATTCGACGTTAAATTTCTTGCCAAACTTATCCTCCGTCCATTTTACCTTATCTGAATCGCCGATCTCTATTTTTGTATCCGGGAACAGCATTTTGAAATGCTTGTTGACTTCATCTTGATATTGATTGATCGATATTGGATTATACATTTTTTCCTGCAAATTTTTTACCGTGTCCTGGGCATCCTTTAACTCTTTCATTTCTTTATCATTTAACCTAAGCTTCGCCTTGCTGGACAGGATTTCATTTACGATTGCCTCAACTTCTTGCTCGGAAGGCATCGCTTTGATTAGAATCGGCGTAGGCATAAGGGCTTGGAAAACCTGAATAAGCCCGATACTACCAAAAGCGTTATCATCGTACTTGTTTGTCCCAGGATTCCAAGTTCTGTCAATTGGCTCCGAAGTCTTAACCTTGCCTTTGTCAGACTTCAGTGTAAAGGTCCGTTTTATTTTTATTTCAGATTGTTCATTGAGAAACCGCTTGAAAGATTCCAGCTTTGTCTTTTGTTTCTCTTGAATATACTTCAAGTCTAGATCATCGACGCCCATTTGAACTTCGAATTCCAAGTAATCCGACTGATCCCGTTTGTAAAAATCATCTACAGAGGGCGACTGGTCATTGAAGAAAAAATTATACGCTGCGAGGAAAGTCGATTTTCCAACATTGTTCTGACCGAAAATGAAGATCGTGTTAGATCCGTCAAAATTGATCTGATTGTTTTCCAGGCCGCCTGAAATAGCTCGGAAATTGTTGACCCCAAATTTTATAATTCGCATAAAGCAAGATTTCCAGATTTACAGATGTAAACGTGCAAATTACCAAAAGCCGCTGGCTCGCCTCACAGTAAAAACACCCAATTTGGACAAACTGGTCAAAGTATCGGACGAGTCGGCCCCATACGAATACAGCAACAACAAAACAGGAAAAAAATGTCTCCCTCCGGCCCCCTCGGCAAGAACACGTGCCATGCCGAAGGCCATCCGCTTGCGGTGCAGTGGCTCCTCGCAGATCGCCTTCGCCCGGAAGGCAACATACGCACTTCATTGCGTCGCCGGAGGCGTGCGTATGTTGCTTCCGGGTTCGCAGTCTGGCACAGTTCTTTCGCTTCGGGGGCCTCCGGTCGGGCAGCTCCCGTGGCCGCTCCGATCAGGCGCTGCGATCGCATAAGCTGCGGGTCTGTAGTACGCTTCGCTCCTCAGCCCTCCTCGCTCACGCGAACGCAGTACGCTTCGCCGCCTCATCTGCCGCGTCCACCCGCTGCCTCATTTCGTCCGCCACCTGCCAGTGGCCCCCGCTTCCATATGTGATTTGGCCTCCGCCAGGCTACGGCCAAACACTAAGGTCGACCAGCGGGTAGCCGCATCCCGGCCTCCGTTGTCTGCCTCCCGATGCAGCACGGGGGCCACGTGGCGGCGGTGGCGGTCCCGTCCCGTCCGCTTCGTCGTTCCTCCTCACTCCCGTCCCGGGCTCGCCCAGATGCTTCGACGGGATATTCTAATGGTAAAAAAAAGCTGCCCCTGACGATCATCGGGTGAGCACATCTAGGCGATAGTTCTCCATTTCTATCTACTTCTATTTGCTCAACGTGACAAATTGCCCATAGCAATACTGAGCTTGACATAGTTGGACCCAACTAGGACTCAATGTGCTTTTTTTCTTACTAGATCTAAAAGCGCCATTATGTGGTCTATTGGCTGTACTACTGAAAAATCCGAGTTATTAAAAACGCCCACATTCGGAACTTGTTTAGCATTTTGAAATATTTCCGATTCAAAAGGAATCAACTCTGTCACAATTCCAATGACTTTAAATTCGTTAGGAAACGCGCCCCATACCGGACCACCGCTGTTTCCGTGGTGGACCTGAGCATTCAATATGATAGTTTGATTTATAGAATTCTTGCCTGCTATGATACCTCTTGTGAGCAACGGCTTGTTTAATTCAAGCTGGTTGGTAATAATTCTTAATGATTTTGGGTACCCTAAAAAGAAAATATCCATACCATATTTTACATCGGCGGCCCTGGCAATTTGACTCATTTGAACTACCGAAAGATGCCTGGATTCATTTGTATTGACATAGTCATTATAGTCTATTCCACCATTATGATTGTCTGCTAACCAAAGTACCGCGACGTCCCGCGTCGAATCCGAAAAAATTAGGCCCGAACGATCTAAATTCTTGAGGTCGATTGTCAACTTATGTTGTCGGTCAGTGCCAATATTATCAGAATAAGTTGTTACAAATGCAGTATCTCCATGTAATTTGTTCGTCCGTTTTCCAGTGGAATCGACAATATAGATCACGTGACGAGCAGTAACAAGGAACACGTGCAGACTATCGGCTAAGAAGGATGCTGACCCAAAATCGCCGTTTTTATAGTCAACCAAAACAGCTGTTGTCATAAATTTCTCATCAAACATGTATTGTCCTTGGGCCTGAGAAAAGAAACCCAAAAAGAGAAGAGCAGATATCAATTTCATAGTCGTGAGTTTGACGGCTAATATACATTTGGAACATGAATTTCAACAAGGTGAAAACACCCATTTTTAAAATGATCTGCAAGAAGACTAAGAATATGCTGCCGCCGGCGATCGACGGCGGCAGACTTCCAGCCTATAGTTCGCCGTTGGCACCTCTGCGGGGACAGATGCGAGGAATGTTTGCAGCATCTTGTCCCCGCAGAGGCCAGTTTCCGCCTGCTCCCTCGACTAGAGGGATTGAAAATTACCCCGCAAACTTCGGCTCCTGGCCGGCCTCGCCAAGGAACTTCTATATAACCAAGCTAAGCGACGTCCTTCTTTAGATCAAGTAATTTTCGCTCCAAGTAGCTGATTTTGGCCTGCCTGTATTTCTGCTGATATTCTTTTAGATCCAGGGGGTTGAATTCCTTCTTGTATCTAACCATTGTATAGTAAATCGTTGCAATCTTATTAGCGGTAGCCACCATGGCATATTTATTCCCACCTCTAGCCTTCATCCGACGATAATAGTCTCCCAGCCAGTTGTCGCTTCGTTGCACAGCGTTGGCGGCATTCCGAAAAGCCTGACTTGCGGTATTGGGTCGCTTCTTCATCAGGGTACTGCTGATAAGCTTCCCACCGGAGATCTTGTTATTAGGACAAAGGTTCAACCACGACACAAAATGTTTGGCCGTTTCCCACTTGCTCATGTCGGTCCCAGTCTCTGAAAGAATCTCCAAAGCAAGGATGTCGCTGATACCATAGATAGCCATAACGTCAACGCCGAGAATGCTTCTAAAATAGTCCGACGTATTGAACCTTGGCTTATTCTTATTGGCATGTTTTCTGGTGCCGACAGTCAACTCACTCCGCGGCTGAGATATTTTTCCCTGATGATATCTCTGTAGCTGATTCTCAATCTCGGCATCGCAGACCGAAATTCGATCTCTGTAAAATTTGTAGCAAGTAAAATTCTCTTTCAATAGAAAAATCTGCTCAGTCCGCCAGTTGCCCTGCAGGGATTTTATAATCATATCCCTGTCTGCTCTTATCCTATTGTCAACGAAAGGAAGAAAATTTTCCGCAATCCTTTCCCCATTGATAATGGCCTCTACAATGGCAAGCCCTGTTTTGCCGGCAATATCCCGAATCACTTTGTGAATTTTAATATTCATCATTCCCAAGGCTTTTTGCATCCTCAAGACGCACCTGTTGGAATCATTGACAAGGGTTCTCCGATATCGAACTAACGCCCGCAATGCCTCTTGTTCGTCGTCTGGAAGATAGCTGCTTTTCAGAAGGCCGCAGCTATGCAATTTTTGAATCCAAACCGCATCATCCTCATCATTTTTCCGGCCGCTTACATTACGGACCTGCTTGGAGTTAACCAGGTACACCTCGAAGTTTGACCTAACCAGCAGACCGAACAGTGGTTTCCAGTAAATCCCGGTGCTCTCCATCGCAACGGTGTCAATTTTGCATTTCTTTAGCCATTTGACGATTTGCTCCAGGTCCGCCGTCATCGCGCCGAACGTCCTGACATTAGTAGAGTCCCTGCCCTGAGGGACTGCCACTGCGTGCATTGTGTCTCCAATGTCGATGCCGGCGGCATTTGGATTCACCAGCGGCATATCCACTGTGCTTTTTTTACGGGTGTCCTTTTTCATATTTTTTAATTTAAAAAGAAACCCGTTGCCCGTCGTCCTAAAAAGTTACTCTTCTATACGGGTTCGAACACCCAATCTGAAACTGAAAGGGACAACAGAACCATACTTCGGCTTGGGCTTAAAGTCCAATGTTCTTGTAGGTTTCGCTGCAACGAGCTTCTCCTATAAAGGTATGAACAAGACAGTCCAGTACTTGGCCAGAGGATGAACTCCAGTTATTACCCGGGAAACATTGATGCACCAATATCTATACTTCGGCATAAAACGGTGCAGTACAAATCCTGGTCATCGGGGTCCGCTTCAGCAGCATCGAGATAGTCATCCCCAACACCCGCAGCATTTATTCCGATCCTCCTTTGCATTCGGCCAGCCATCCGCCGGGCCAGTCGGTTTAATTTTTTAATCACCTCAAACAAACGATTATGAAAAAGAAACCGACGATGAAGCAGCAGGCGGAGATGGTCAACAACCTTTGTGTCAAGACATACATGGAGATTTTAGGGTATTGTGGCGGAATTGTTGAGGAGGAGGGACTCGCCATCTTCAACTCGCCCTTCAAGGAAACCGGCGCGCTGTATGTCGACCGTCAAACAAACACCTTTCGGCTGGACCACGGTAAACGCAAAGGTGGTGTGCTGGATCTCGCTTGCGCATTATTCAAAGAAACCCGGTCAACGATCCTCCGGAACATTGTGCTTTACCGCATCGATTTGCTCATGAGTAAATGCGGTTCCCGGTCCGGAGCCATCTGGTAATGTGGCACGGCTCACGTCGTTCACCTATACAGAATACGGCTAACCCTTGGCAATTTCGCGGTATCGTTCTATCTTCACCGTGTGAACGTGAAATGGTGAAGTATGGAACATCTGTTTCTTGGCCGGGTCCATCCTATGGAGTGGACCAGCCGCCTCAATACCATCGGCATTGCGCCGAAAAAGACGAGCTCCCGAGTTTTATTTTGCTGGCGACACGTGCCACATTTGGGTTTCCCCGAGATGTTACCGAACGCCCAAAGAGCCTTTGCCCGACAGGACCACCCTACCCCATGAGCTGTTGCAAAACATCGTAACCACCGGCGAAATGGCCTGTCCGACCTGGCGCTAACCGACGCCTTCCCCGTCAGTGTCATCCAACAACCCTCCCGCGCTCTCCCTCCCATTTTCTCGCCCCATCACCCTCCCATTCCCCATCATTTACTTTCCACCCCAAATGCCCGGATTCGAAACCACCGGATCCTAACACCCTGACCGTCCAAAATGCCCTATCCTGGCGATTGGCAGCCTCACCCGCCCGCGATGCCGCGAACAGGCATGAAATACCCTTTAACAACCCGCCCCTCTGGAACCGCCTAAAAATGTCCTTACCCTCGAAGCTTAGCAAGGTGTCTGAAGGTACCACGCGGATTGGAAGCGCTGCCCGCCGCGAGATGACCTTACCCGCCATTTTTAACGATCGGTAAAAAGAATACCGGTATGGATAAGACAAAAACGAAGCGGATCAAATGGCTAACGGTTCGCATGAACGAAGAAGAAAGCCAGGCTTTCGAAGCCCTTCAACGGCAATCCACCTGCCAAACGGCCAGCGAATATGTGCGAAAGGCCGTGCTCGGCAACCCCCTCGTGCGGCACTATCGCAACCAATCCCTGGACGATTTCGAGAAAAGTATGCTCCTCCTGAAGGCCGAACTCAAGACCATCAGCGACAACTTTGACGAGGCCATCCGTCAGCTCCGCACCCTCAAACACCTGCCTGGTATCCAGCAATGGATCCTCCTCAACGAAGCCGACAAGACCCACCTGTTCAAGAAAATCGACACTATTTCTACCACCATCGAAAAAGCATACGAGCTATGGTTGCGCGAATCAACACCGTCAGAAGCACGGCCAAACCCCTTGCCTACAACGAAGAAAAAGTAGCACAAGGCAAGGCCCAATGTATTCATACGGGCAATTTTTTGCAGAGTAAAGAACGCCTGACATACGACGACAAGCTCCGCCGGTTCCAGCGCCTGAACGAGCTGAACGGCCGATCGCAGGTGAAAATGTTTCACGCCACACTGAACTTTTCACCCAAAGAAATGCTCTCCGACAAGGAACTGGCGGCCATCGTCGACCGCTATATGCAGGGTCTGAAAATGGACAATCAACCCTACCTGGTCTACCGTCATAACGACGCCAATCACCCGCATATTCATATCGTCTCCTCGCTGATCCGGCTCGACGGCAGCCGCGTCAACACCCACCGCATGGGTGTCGATCTGTCCCAACCCACCTGCAAAGCCATCGAAGCCGAGTTCCAGTTGATACCTTCCCGGCAGCGTCGGCAAAACCAGCATCTTCCCATTCCCGAGTCGACCCAAAAGCTCGATCCCAACTCGTCCGAGCCCGTCTCCGAGGCCGTCAACCGCGTCGTTGCCACCGTCATGAAGCACTATCACTTCACCAATCTGCCCGAATACAACGCCATCCTTCGCGCGTACAACGTCACGGCCGAAACCGGCGCCCCCGGCAGCAAAACCCATCGGTACAACGGCCTTTATTATGTCGCCCTGGACGACCAGGGCAACCGGGTCAGTCCGCCGATCATGGCTTCCCAACTGCCCTGCCGGCCCACTCAAAGCCGGCTGGATAAGAAGTATACCGAAAGCTGGATCCAACGGGAAAAGCAGCTGGTCTCCGTCAAATCCCGCATCGACTGGACGCTGGACCAGGGGCACCCGACCCTACCCTCGCTGGTATCTCACTTACAACGCGACGGCATCGAGATCGTCCGTCCGCCAGCCAATGGCCGAAACCCGCATGACCAGATCTTCGTCAATCACCAAACCCGCATCGCCGTCACCGGCAAGCACTTGGGGCCGGACTACACGACCGCCGCCTTCGACGCGGCCATCGTCCCCCGCCGGAGGCCCGCCAAGCAGGGCCACCAACAAAAAGCGACGCCACACTCCGACGCCCGCTTCAGCGCCAACGTCCCCCAGGTCCTTTCCGCAACCCTTCACACCCATCCGGCCGGCCCGGACCGGTTCGGACAGGATCAGCATTTGGCTTATCGCCATAAGCGTTGATGGAAACGTCAGCCAGAGTACGGTCTAACGATTGTATTTTTTGCGAATTCAAGCGGGTTAAAAAGACCAATAAGTGGTATTAATATTTAGATAGGAAAACGAAAATGAGCTAATTAAAACCAATGCCAGATGGGATATATTAGGGAGCCTAAAGGAATAGACTTCGTGGTCGAACCGCATGTCGTGACAGCGGAGGATAGGCGCATTATCAGCGAAGCCATCGCATTTTACAAGGCCACGGGAAAGTATAAAAGAGTCCCTATTCCCAAGACCTCCCATCGAGCTCTCAAGAAGGCAAAAAAAGAAGAATCTTAATACAGCCACAAAATCGGAGCGATACAGCAAGTCGCTGGAGGGACAGATTGCGACGCGGATAACACGCAAGCATCCGCCCCTTTTCCTACGCGGGGACTTTGATGACCTGGGAGGATATGATCAGGTGGGCCGGGTCTTATTGGCGCTTATTAAGAAGGGCAAGTTGATTAAGATCGGCTATGGGCTGTATGCCAAGGCAAAGGTGTCGTCGATCACCGGCAACGTCGTGCCGGTCGAGCCGCTTCCGGTCTCCGCCCGAGTTATTGCCTGCCTGTCGTGACAATATTATCGGGGGCTGTTTTCTACCGCCCACTCTTTTTCACAAAGAGGCCGGATATCGATTCCGCATATACTTAGCCAGCTATTTCGTAACTTGGGGCAAACCCCAGCTATGTATGTAAAAACACTCAAGTTGAGTGATCTCAGAAGTTATCCCGAACTCGAGATGGAATTTTCTCAAGGGATTAACATCATCGCTGGGCGCAACAACGCAGGAAAATCTACAGTTATTCGCTCCCTGTACGAACTACAGAATCTCAATTCAATTAGCGACGGGGACGTTCGATTGGGTCGGGCGTTCGCCCAAATTCACATCGGTCTGGAGGGGATTTCCCCCGTAGATAAAATCAAATACTTTTTTGGCAAAAATCCAATGGAAGAAGGGAGCGATCGATGCCGAGTACAATTCAAAATTGCCAACCAAGTCACCGAAAAGCAATTTGTTCAGTTTCTATCGAACAAGGATGAACTCTCCCGAGATTTCCATGGCCTTCCTGCCGAAGAAAACGCCCATAATTTCATCTACCCCTTCCTTTCCAAAAGAAAATTAACGAATTACACTATCAATAGCTCCACCCAAAACGCCAATGCCATATTTGACAATTTTCAGAATCTAGCGTTAAAGGTTCAGAGGGTAGATGCGCAACCGACGACAAGAACAGCTTATGAACGCTACTGCAAAGATATCCTCGGTTTCCTGGTCACCGCTATTCCGACTAACACAGGTGGTCTTTCTCTCGGGGCGTTTTCCCTCAATGGCGCGATGATTCCCATCGAGGCCATGGGAGACGGGGTGGTCAATATTGTTGGGTTGCTCACCTGTCTACTCGGCGAAAATGGAAAATTGTTCCTGATGGAGGAACCGGAGAACGACCTTCATCCAGCGGCGCTGAAAAAGTTGTTGCAACTCATCGCCGATAAGTCCGCCCAAAACCAATTTATCATCAGCACGCATTCCAATATCGTTCTTAAGGCATTGGCCGACCTCAAAGATACCCGTATCTTTTACGCCAACGCCCCGATCATTGATGACTCAACATCCTATATCCCTACGGCCAAGCTCAATATGCTTGACAATTCGCCGGAGGGGCGGCTTTTCATTCTGGAGCAGTTGGGCTACTCGCCTTTTGACTTCGAGTTCTATAAGGGGTACGTCATCCTGGAAGAATCCAGCGCGGAACGACTGATCCGGGACTTCATCGTGCCCCTTTTTGTACCGCAGGCCGCCGGATTGATCCGATTTGTGGCTGCGCAAGGCGCCAGCACGATCGAATCCAAGTTTCGTCATATGAAGGAAATCTTCGTACACCTGCACCTCGCACCGATATACAAAGAAAGAGCCTGGGTTATTGCCGATGGAGATGCCGATGGGGTTGCGGCAATCCGATCGCTCATTGAGGATTTCAAATCCTGGGATGTGGCGCACTTCACCACCTGGAAAAAGCCACAGTTTGAAGGCTACTACCCCGCTCTGTTCCAGGGCCGAGTTGAGGCCATCGGATTGATGAAAAAATCGCCTGACAAGCAAGAGAAAAAAAAAGAGTTGTTAAATGATGTCATCGAATGGATCAATCAGCACCCGAAGGAAGGGAAGGCTAGTTTAAAGGAGTCTGCAGCAGAGATTATTGATACGATTACCGATATCGTGGCGAAACTTCGGTCCACGTAATGGCGCTAATGACCCTTTTCCCACTCACGCTGCGGAGCCAGGGAAATGTTCGTGAAACCTCTCCCAATGTTCTTTGGATGGAGACTGAGGTCTATGCGTAATGGGGTCTACTAGCATGATGAAAGGCTTTGAGCCGTCGGCGTAGGTGTGATGCGGGAATTCCGAATGTTGTTCGATGTCATGTTTTAATGCAACCAGCAGTTCTCCTATCGTTTCTGCCGTTCTATTGACTAACCAAAATGAAAAGTGGGAGACCGTATAATCCTTGTCCGGCTCACCAAACGACTTGAACGTCTTTCTTATCTGTGGTGTGCAAATGAAACGGATGTTAAATTTTCCCGTATCCATTTTCAATTGAAAGGCCTGCAGGGTAATATCGGCTGAACGATGCAGCAATTCCGACCGATGATCGTACAACTTGATCGCAAATGAACGATCTACAGTATCAATTGCTTTGGCAACCCCTCGTATATATAGTGTATTCTTCGGATCTCTTGCCGACCGGCAGATTTGCGACCACATGAGCGTTTTGTCTCGATCCTTATGGCTGACGAAATGAATCAAAATGCTCATGTAGTCGTAAACTGAAGATAGATGAAAAACGATGCTATCCACAATTGACGAAACCATTTTCTCAGCATATTCAAAATGAGGATTTGCCGGATAAACATCCCGTAAAATCTGTTGCGGGTCCCTTTTCAATAACGCCTCCAACTTTTCGCCAATAAAATGATGTTCCCGCATCAGGAGTTGACAGTGAAACATCGAGCTGAAAAATCGATAAATGACGTTGTCCCGCAACTCTTGAATTCTATGGTCTCCGAAGGTATTTTCGATGTGAAAACCGAAGTCCATTGCTAAGGCGTAAAAGCCCTGCCGAAGAGCGACCAATTTCTCATCTGTCTCATTGAATTTTTTTTGAAAATCATCCACATCGACGATTTCCCTATCTTGTCGAGTACTCATAGACTAAAGGTATGGCAAAATACTAAACCGTTTTATCTTTGCCTGCGACACCTACCTACTTTCCTTTGAGAAAACATTCTCCACCGGTCTCTTGTGCAAGCCATAAAATCCTTCCTACTGCGCTGTATTGCTCCATGGACGCCTGTCGACTTCCAGAATATAGAAGAATGAAGTGGCTTGCAGCCCTCTGAATTCATTCAGCCGGGCCGTCGACCAGATGTTACAATCATGATGATTCCCTAAGCTGTTAAGAAAAGAGCCTATTTCATGCACAACTTGATCCGTCTTCCGTTTGAACGACTGCTTCTGTTTCAACGTATAGATTCCTTTACCCCAAGTCTTGGATAAGTTACTTTCCCGGAGATCAAATATACGCCGGGCGAAGGCGCCCTCCTTCAGGCCGGGATCCAGTCTCCGCAAACTGGCAAACAATTAATCCCAGGAGAAGGCTTCGCGCTGAGAAAAATACCTGGCTAGCTGTGTCTCAATGTGCTTTTTTGTATCCATACATGAGGTTCTGATATTAAGCCATTTTCCATTAAAAGTGGCTTATATTAGTTTCAAAATCCTCAGATTTGCATAATAACCAATAATGCCATCACCGACCGATGCATGACCGCTGGCGGCCAACTCTTTATTGATAACCGACCAAGCCAATCCCCTTTCACTCGTCTTCCAGCTCCAATATCCCTCTCAACTCTGCTAGCCGTTCATCGAACAGTTTCTCTTCCTTTTCGTCCAATTCCATCATTCCCTTCAAAAAAGTCAAAATGGCTTCTTTTTTTCTTGGCTCCATATCCATTAGCATTATGCGCGTCGCCAGCAAAAGCTTTTTCTGCAACCTGTGGCTGCCTGCTATGTTCATAGAATCACTTTTTGATCGCATAATCACTCGTATTATTTATATGAGATACAGAATTTCTGGGTGGCTTGGCGCCATCAAGATAGTGATCAATTAATTTGGTGGGAACTTAGCAAAGAAGAAGAGCGAAAATAAGCAATTGTTCGCATATGGAAAGCCAAGTGAAGACTACAGAAGACTTAATGCGTGAAACCAATAAAATAGCGGTTCGGCCGGCAGTTTGTTTAGGTCAATAAACTCCGGTTTACTCACTAAAAATTCGTTTTTCTTCATTCCGGCTTCAAATTTGGGCAGGCCATCCTTGTTGCCAGATTTAAGCTTTGCCGCCAGTAAAGCGGCCTTGGCGCCGCCAACAATTGCTTCCTCGATCCTAAAAGCACCGGTGGTCAAATAGGTTTTAAATTGCAGCAGGCCCAGTTTTATCTCCGCAAAGTAACCTTTATGGGGATTTTCAGTATTGCGCTCCCTTCGTGCTATCAGGACAGCTGCATTAACAACATCATCGAGAACATCATTTCTGCTATAGCGGTTTCCCCTGTAACGGATCTCTTTTTCTACGGTATCGTTGAATGCCTTTTTGAACACCTCCACCGACTCAATCCGATGGTACAATTTATTAATATCATGGAGCTGTTTGATAATTTCCACTTCCTTACGTTTCCCGTATAAAACACCTGTCGTGGTAGGTGCAAATGCCGTCAATTTGTCACCGGCAATGGACGCCGCCGAAGGTACGTTGACAAAAATATCGTCCTGATGGGTAACCAACCAGAACGTTTTGACCGGCACTTTCAGCACCGTGGGATAGGAATGTTCTTCAAAGAGAATATCCAGCAAGATATGGTCCTCGTTGCCGGACAAAGCGGACATATAATACAGTTCGTAGTGAGCTTTGGGAACACCTTCTTTGTAACTTCGATGTTCACTGAGCTTAAATTTTAGAAACGGAGAATGAGCGCATACTGCTGTCAATACATTCTCGATTTCGTCGCGGCTGGCGCGAGTGATTATGTCTATGTCAATGGAAAATCTGCCGGCATCATCCATCAACAAGACAAGCGAGGTCCCACCTTTAAATACAAAGTCCAACCCCTGAACTGCTAGTTGTTCCACCAGGCTTAGGGCATGTATCATCTTTTCTACCAATGGCGGATTGATCTTTTCATACCCTTTCCTTGACCGGTGGGTATCGAACCATGTCTTCTGAAACGAATCTGAACTGATCATGCTATTATAGATGGGACTTCCTTACACAAATCCTGGTGTTCATGCAAAAAAGCTTTTAACGTGTCCTCCCGGTGCCGTCGCTTCGCGTAATTGAACAACCGGGAATAATTGATCTCATATTTAGATAACGATGCTTCGAATATCTTAACCAGTTGTTGGCCCTGATAGGCGAAATACAATTTCGAATCGCAAAACAGGTCCACCAATATTTTTTCGAGCGTAGGGAAGGCCATTCCATTGACCTCCATGATGGGCGCCCTGCTAATCATCGGGGCGACAATAATAGATTGCGGCAATTCGGATATATAATGCTCGATGATCTTTCCGTCCGGGTTGATAAAAAGGTTTGAAAAAAACCTGGAATCTTTCAATGAAAAAAATACCCGTTCCACGGACGCCTTGTCGACCTCCAGGATATAGAGAAATGAAGTGGCCTGCAACTCTATAAATTCGTTTAGCCACGCCGTCGACCAGATGTTATAACCCTGATGGTTCCCTACATTATCCAGAATAGAACATATCTCTCTCATCACTTCGTCCGCCTCTGGCTTGAACCGCCGCTTTTGTTCCAGGGAATAAACGCCCTTACCCACTTCTTTAATTAGCTGCCTTCTTTTGAGATCAAAAATCCGCCAAGTGAAAGTGGTTTCCTTCAACTCTGGATCCAGCTTCCGCAAATAGGCAAACAGTTCCTCCCGGGAAAAGGCTTCCCTCCGGGAAAAATGCTTCGTCAGCTTAGTCTCTGTGTGCTTTTTTGTATACATGATTGTCATAAGTAAGCCATTTTTTGTTAAAAGTGGCCGACATTAGATATCAAATATACACCATTTATATTAAGAAGTGGCTTATATTAGTTATACAATTTTACTATCTGCTCTAAATATTTGGTTATCAATTGGATGAACATTTGTCTTAATCGCTATTAATTTTTCCCAAAGCAGGCCATTAACGAACAAAAGGGCTCCAGGAACCAATCCTGCCCAGAACCAAAGAATTACCAGATTTGCTCAAATTTGGCAATTCTTTGAAAGCGAAGTCATTCACTTATCCCTCTCGGCCCTGGGAAAATTAGATCTCGAACATCCGACTTAGACTGTTACAACGGCAATTGCCGCCCGACTCGAAGTTCGCCAAATCCGATCCGGTTCCGCGATAATGACACCCAATCTCTGTGAACGATCATGTAAACCCTTATCCCTTGTCTCACCCAATAGGGAACTTTGGGTGTTTTCACGGGTCAGAAATCCAAATATTTTCCTGAATTTTCTCTCTTCGAATCCTCGAAATTGCTCACGGGGAAAAATTTACCTATTTTTCTGAATTATCGATAACTAAATATTATCTGGCATGAGCGATATTGTCCAAACCCTTAAATTTTTTGACAACGGCGATCAAAAGCGTGAGCGAGAAAATTTCCAAAATTTTCTATTCGACCGCGTAGATCAACGCCGAACCGAAAATCCAATTTCCTTTTATAGAAGCGATTTCAGGGGGGCGAGATTCTTATTCAATTATTTTTTCAAAAACAATTTCTCAAATGCCGACTTTATAGACTGCTACGTAGAAAGCACTGAATTTAAAGATTGTATTTTTAAATCAACTGAATTCTATAATTCCTACTTAGTTAACGTCAATATTCAAGAACTTACTTTCTCATCGACGTCCCTGGTTCGCCTTGTATTTGAAAATACTCAAATGAGCGACATTAAATTTTTATCGAACAATATACAGGAATGCAAATTCATTAACACATATATTGCCGACTGCTCGTTTGCGAAGACGACCATGGACGAGGTGACTTTTGACAAGGTAAGTTTTAAGAATGTGGATCTGTCAGCCATGACGGCCATCAATCTCTATTTTTCCAATTGCCGATTCGAAAATGTCACCATTGACGCAGACTATCTCGGATCTTACTTCTTTAAAGAGAAGTACATCGATCTTCTGCAATTGAAATACAGAGGAAAGTTGGTGAAGTTGGAGATCGACAAAGTTGAGCTTTTGGCAAATCTATTCAAGCTGTTTCTGGAAAAGAAGAGATATTACGAAGCGATTAATATTGTCGTTCAGAAAAACTTTATCGAGAGTAACAAGTCGTCAATCTATCCAATTATAAGATATTCTGCCTTAAGATTGATAGCGGATACCAATCAATTGGTTCGCATGTACCAAATTGAGAAAATGTTCAAGGTTCTTGAATACTATTTCAATACTGGATACATTAAGCTCTATGACTACTATAGAGTTATTAAATTCTTCGATGAAGTGGACGTATCTGGCCTGAGCCTCGATGACCAGCTAGTTATCATAGGTAAAAATCAACATCTGAAAAGCCTTGTTCAAATGTCCGTGATCGAAGACAATATGCTGGATGGCATCGATCCATCTGACCTCATCTATTTAGAAGTCGTCGTAGAAGATAGTGATGAACGGGAATTCGAAGAGATTCTGGAGGAAATTTTGAGAAAATATACCGGTGTTGATGTGGCGCGTAATAATATTTATTTTATTATTGGCAAGAGAAAAGGGTCGACGATCTATGAAGTGCTGATCTATTTGCCCCTCGGGATTTTGCTCATCAACAGTTTCACAAAATATCTCCGTAACAACAAAAGGAATAATAGAATTTCTGGGCTACGAACGGAATTAGCGTCCTCCGTCCTTCAAAAAATGGTCGACAAAGTTCACGAAGAGAATAATCCGGATGAGCTTCGCAAGATACTGGAAGTAGCTCAATTAGCAAGCAACCTTGACCCCGATGCCTTTAATGAAGATAAATCAACCCAACGATTGCTATCCCTTGTGAAAGCTATGCAAGGGCAGCCTGCTCACGTCTCTGAGCAAACGGGCTAGCTTGGAGCAAGGTAAACTCAGGTTGACCCTAAGACCCAGATTGTTATCTTCGAAGTAGCCCAGCCTATCGTTTGTCAGACCGACGATATGCAGCTGGGCCAATAAAAAATCAAGATATTTTTCCGTATCGATATGCCTTATCCGTTTGTCTTTATGGAACAGATAGGTAAAGTAGCCACAGTTGACGGGTGGTAGCAGATAGTCGGAATCTGCAACAACGGACTTCATAAGTTCGAAATTGGATTTTAAATCCGCGACCGACCTGTTAATGCGCTGCACAACCACATTTTCCCCTTCAGAGGTAAAAATCTTCCGCATGAATTCCGTTTGCACGGAGTTAAGCGCTCCATATAATGAATCCGATGTTCTGTCGATACCGTCGATAATAGCGGCACTGCCAAAAATAGTGGAAAACTTGATTCCATTAATAAGCAGTCGCTTCGACAAAGAGTCGATGAAACAATATTTTTCGCAGCCGGCAAGCACTTTCATTTTCCCGGCAGGCATCAGCTTATTTCCTCCATTCCAATTTAGGCCACCGAGAGAATGATCGACAATAAGCCAGGAATGATTTTTGTTGCAGATGTCAACCAACCGGGCATACGACGATTCGATAAAATCGACCCCGGTACTATAAACCGGATCGGTAAGGAAAACGGCATCAATGTACTGCTCGACTACCAGCGTTTCCAACTGACCCAGTCGCAAATCGAAGCCTTCCCGATTGAAAAGATGGTGATACACGATTTCAAATGGAAGTTTTTTTATGTTGGTCAGGAGAGAGAAGTAAGCCGGGGTAATAACGAGCAGCCTTTTGCAGCCAAGTAGGTGTAGCGCGCTTGTCACTAAGCTAATCGAAACCGTGGAACTTGGACTAATCGTAAGATCATCATCTTTATAGTGCAAGTGATAGGAAGTTTCCAAAAATCCTCTGATTTGTTCTTTTAACTGAAGTTGCTCATAGGGAAATAGATACTTTTCCGTTTTTTCCTTTGCGGCGTCAAATGTTGAATTAACTATTTCTACCAGCTCCTGATCACTTTCGGAGTAGCAATCCCAGTCGGAAAGAAAGCCCAGACTAGGCATCGGTGATTTTGATTGAAGGTTGTACACCTTTTTAAAAAGCCATTCAATATCATAATTCAATTTCATGGATAATATTTAGTTATCCAGCATTCCCGAGAAAAAGCGTGATATCTTTACGCGGATGCTTAGTCTCGAGGATCTTTTTTTGCTTAATCGCATTCACATGGGTGTATATCTGCGTCGTAACAATCGAGCTATGCCCCAGCATCACCTGAATATATTTGATATCAACTTCCTTCTCCAACAATAAGGTCGCAAAGGAGTGCCGAAAAACGTGAGGTGTCACCTTTCTCGTCATCCCGGCCTGTCTTGCAACTGCTTTAACCAAGTTGCGAATAGACTGGTCTGATAATTTTCGGCCAACCCTGTTGATGAAAAACCATCCGCCAGCCGAGTTGATGTCGCTTCTAAATAGAGAAAAATATTCGCGAATGGCCGAAAGAGCTTCCGCGCTGCAAACCTGTATTATCCGCTCCTTATCGCCCTTTCCCCGAATTGTCACCAATCCGTTGGAAAGCTGAAGGCTTTCAACCCGCAAATTCGCTATCTCTGAGACCCGGGCCCCTGTAGCAAACAAAAGCTCGATTACAGCAATATTCCTGATTGCCGACCGATATCTGTAACTTGCCGGATTATCTAGCAAATGTCTTCGACCATAGGTCGCACGAAATATACCGGTGATCTCTTGAATGTCCATAACAGACGGAAGCCGCTTAGGCTCTTTTATTCTTATACGCATCTTACGGAAAGGATTCAGGAGGATTGCGTCATCAAACTCAAGAAAATTAAACAAGGCCTTCAATGTTGCGACTTTTCGTTTGATCGTCTTTGGCTTAAAGCTTGACAAACTCGCAACATAATCTCGTATCTCAGTTTTTCCAACCTTATCTATGGAAATCCTACGACCTACGAACAAGCAAAATTGCTTCATATCACTTGAGTACGCTTTAATTGTTTTGGAGCTGAGAACCTTCTCGAACCGGCAATGCTGGAGAAATTGAAGACAGGCGGCTGAAAGCATCATAAGTTTAACTTTTCCCCACAATAACCGAAAAAAAAACCAGTTGGCGTCGGGTTTCCGACAAGTACCGTCGCCAAGAATTGTCGGTTCACATGGCCGCCTTTACAATGTCCCCATAGGGACGCAGGCCCGTTATGTTTGCTCACATAGCGGCATTTGCTTATCTTACCTTTAAGATTTGATATATCTATAGGTTCAATAGCAGGCGCCTGACAGCCACTATTTATGATGAAATCCACGAATTGGAAGCCAATCAAATGAGGATTACACATAGATCCCCTAACGTTAAATTGCGGGTTATTCAATTAACAGCACTGATTTTCTTTACAGTATCAGGAGGCCCTTTCGGCCTGGAGCCACTAATATCAAACGCAGGCAAACATGGCTCGCTGTTAATACTGCTTCTTATTCCTGTTTTCTGGGTTTTGCCGATTGCAGTGTCAGTACTTGAATTAAACGGAATGATGCCTTTGGTAGGCGGCTACTATCAGTGGATTAAACGGTCGCTAGGCCTACGCTGGGCATTTTACATGGGATGGTGGACATGGCTGAACGCCTTTATTGACCTCGCAATTTACCCTAAGCTGTTGGTTGAATATGCAGCCTTTATTATCCCTTCGATTACGAATTTAAAAATAATTATATACTTGTCGATTGTTTGGATAAATGCAGGACTCAACATAAGAGGAATTGTTCCTGTCGCCAAGACCACTATTGTACTGGGTACGCTATTGATCACGCCATTTTTACTATTATTTGTTGCGACCTTTTTTCATAACGCTACACCTATAATAATCCCCAAATTGTCTTTTAAAGGAACGGATCTATCCTCCCTTGGGTTAGCAACGTATATTGTGATTTGGAATTTCATGGGATGGGACGATATAACGACCTACTCAAACGAAGTCGAAAAACCGGCAAACACATACCTACTTTCAGTCTGCATTGCATTTTGCGTCATTTTCAGCATCTACTTTCTCTCCACATTGGTCGCAATTAATTCGAATATTTCTCCATCTGTATTTGGCAACGAAGGATTCCCCGCGCTAGGGTCTATGGTAGCCGGAGAGTGGCTCGGGATATTGATTTCTTTAGCTGGAATAGCCAGTGCGCTCGGCCTATTTTCTTCAATACTTCTTTCTATCTCTCGTGTGCCGAAAGCAATTGCAGAAGATGGCATATTGCCGGCAAAATTTTCCGAGCCACATCCAAAGTATCACACACCCTACGTCTCCATAATTATAAGCGCCTTGTTTGTCAGTTGTCTATCATTATGGACGTTCAACGACCTTGTCATCGTGGACGTCTTATTGTACGGCGCCAAATTGGTACTTGAAATGATAGCTCTTATACGCATGCGTCAAAAATCCCCTCATGAATATCGTCCGTTTAAAATTCCATTGGGAATTCCCGGATTGATAGTCGTAGCGTCCTTCCCATTGGCCATATTATTCATTGTCATTTTAGCCCTGATATTGTCCACAAAAATGAAATACACACTGTTATGGGCAATTTTCCTTCTGTTTACAGCGGACCTGGCATGGCGAATTAGAAGCCGTAAGCGCCGTGCCCAATAAATTCTGTGGATAGGTTGATATCCCAATCGCTTATACATGTTGACGTTTTTCCGACTTAAAATCGACCAAAATCGCACTTTTATTTGCCGATATAAAGTCTGCATATCGACCTGATTAACATTAGAGTGACCAATCTGAAGGCCGGCTTTAATCTAAACACATGTGCCAAAAAGGAACATCTCAAATTGCATCAATTGTTTATCTTGCCACACACAAGTTCTTTCACCGAACACCCAACAACTCGCCGGAAACCGGCGAACGATTGGCGAACGACGCGAATAAATTATTGAATACCAGGCCAAGTCTTGTGCGCATCCCGCGCACTTTTAAGGCCTTGTAAATAACTGATTTACAAGGCTTTTTTAATTCCCGTGAGTCAAATTTGTGTCGCTTTTTTTCGCTTTCAAACTTATTTCTTGACACAAATTTGACTCACGAAATGACACACGAAAAAACTGCGATTCGAACTCGCACAAAACGACAAAAACATCCCCGTTTTTTCCCCAAAAAAAGCCCTCAAATCGGCTGTTTGACACACGATCTGACACACGGCCGATTGTTGAAACCAAGCCCACCCCGCCATATTGACCTGCCGCAGTCCCACACCGCCAACACCGAACTGACACGCATCATCGCAGCCGACATACCGATCGAAAACAAATTTCCAGCTATCGACTCGGATTCTATTCAGTTCCCATCGCTTTCCGCCACTTATGCCCTAGGCATCTCCGGTAAATCCTCGCTACCCTTCTTTTGTGCTTCAACCGGCATGGCGTTTGACACAATATTCTTCACCTTACAAAACGCAGGGATATGAAAATTGAGAAAAGGAAAAACAGTAAGGGCGACAAGGCTTACTTCTATATTGGAAATGGCCGTAAAGCCGGAGAACGGACAGCTACAGGGATTTTCGCACAGCAACTGTCCGTATCCGGACAATTTCCTTCCGTTGATCATTATAAACCGTTATATTTGAATACATAGCAAACTGGCATCCTGTTTGGCCAATACTGCTATCTACTACATCTAAATTGCCGGCTTATGTGGCTGTTCTATCTCAAATCCTCCGTTCGATCGATCAGACGTAAACAATTCTTCTCGATATTGAACGTCGCCGGTCTCGCCGTCGGCATCACCATCTTCCTCCTCTCACTCGAATTTTTTAGCTACGAAACAGGTTTCAACCGGTTTCACAACCACCTTGGAAACCTCTATCGCGTGGGCATCTCCGGCACAGATGGCAAAACGGCCGCCGTTTTCCCTCCCCTTGCCCCACTCATGCAAAAACATATCCCGGGCGTACACCGGGCAGTACGCCTGGCCCCGAACTTCAACGATGGCGCTATTATCTCCTGGCAACCAGATTCCGCCAATACCGCTCCACGCGTTTTCCGCGAAGACGATTGCATCTTTGCAGACGCCGCCTTCCTCGACGCCTTCAATTTTCCAATGGTCGAAGGCACAAACGGCCTCGATCAGACCAATACGGTCGTTATCACGACTTCCGTTAAAAAGCAGCTGTTCGGCGAGGTAAATGCCATCGGGAAAACCATCGTACTGCACAACCAATTTGGTCAGCTTCCGGTAAGAGTAACGGGCGTAACCGCAGATATTCCGGCGCAAAGCGACATTCGCTTCCGCTACCTGTTCTCCATTCACATCCTTGATGATCCAAAATATACGGAAGGCTCTGACTGGGCTCGCCTTACCACCTGGGGCAATGACTCTTATAACACCTTCGTTTGGCTGGATCCACAGGCCGACCCAACAACCGTCGCCTCAACCGCCACGAGACTCTGGCAGCAGAACGATCCCGAATATGCCAAAAAACGCGGCGCTATCTTTCTCCAGCCGGTAAAAGAAATGCATCTCGGCGCCGGATGGAATGACGACAACCCCAGCTTTGCGTCCTACGGCCTGGCAAATACAGTGCTCCTGCTCGGGATACTCGTGCTGGTGATTGCCTGGATCAACTACATCAATTTCGCCACCGCCGACGCCCTCACCCGCGCAAAAGAGATCGGCATTCACAAGGTCACAGGCAGCAGCACCTCCCAGATAGCCTGGCGTTCCGTCACCGAATCGACGCTCCTTAACCTTTCAGGAATCGGCGTCGCCATTATCCTTACCGGCATCGTGCAGGGCCTGTTCAACTACGTTACCGGAAAACCCCTCGCATTAAGCTACATCGCCAACCAGGGCATGATCACCGTCGCCATCGCTACGCTCGTCGCCGGCAGTCTGGTCTGTGGCGCATATACAGGATTGCTGCTTTCCCGGCTAAAACCTATCACCGCGATCCATCTCAACAACCCCGGCAAACTAGGCCATTCGCTTGTTCGCAAAGGGCTCGTCATCTTTCAATTGGCCGTTTCCTGCCTTTTCATCGCCCTTACCCTTGTGGCTTTCCAACAAGTACGCTTTATGAAACACCAGGACCTGGGCATGAATTTGGACAGACTGATAGTCATCGACGGCCCTGTCTTAAAAGACTCGACATTCAAAACAAAATCAACCCTCTTCAGAACAGAACTCGCCCGCCTTCCATTTGTCAATCAGTTCTCCTGCTCAGGCAGTGTCCCAGGTATCGGCTCCGGTCATAATTTTTCTGCGGACGGCATCACCGGATCCGTTCCCCGTACCGGCGACGACCGAACCGCCTATTCCATCTCCGAAGTGGATGAAAACTTCTTTCCCACTTACCAGATACCCTTGCTTTTTGGCAGCAATTTCAGCCAGGCCGACGCAGACAAAGGATTTCAAGGCGACCGGCTGATCATAAATGAAACTGCCGCACGCACCCTCGGTTATGAACCTTCGACCGCGGTCGGTAAACTCATCCGCTGGGGTAAACCTTTTACGATCGTTGGAATCGCCAGGGACTATCACCACCGATCGCTAAAAGAACCCATCGAACCCATTATCTATATTCCCGTTCATAACAACAGCCATTACACTATCAAGACGGACTTTTCAGGATTGAAACAAAAAATGGCTTCTATCGAAACCCTATACACGAATTTGTATCCCGGCAATTCGTTCAACTGGCGTCCCCTGCAGGAAACCTTTGACCAGCTATATGCCGATGACCAGCGCACCGGCGTCATCGCCCTCAGCCTCTCCGTACTCGTCATCGTCATATCAGGCTTAGGCCTGGTCGGCCTCGCCGCCTTTACAGCCCGCCGCCGGACAAAGGAAATGGGTATCCGAAAAGTGCTGGGCGCCTCCACTCCATCCCTCTTCGTCCAGATGTCCAGGGAATATATCTGGCTGGTGCTGATCGCATTTATAATTGCCACCCCCGTAGCCCGGATCGCAACCCGCCAGTGGCTCGACGGGTTCGCTTATCGCATCCATCCGGGCTGGCCGATTTTTGCAATGGCAGGCTTCCTCTGCCTCTGTTTCACGCTTCTTACCATCACCTTCCACACCCTCAAAACTTCACTCGAAAATCCCATCCGTCAATTGCGGACAGATTGACCCATTGTAATACACCCTGCAATTACAAAAAAAGTCAAAGCTGTTACGGGAATCCATAAATTTATTTCTTTCAATCAAGACCTTCGTCAACCCGGTCGAGCCATCTCCACACCCGATCTTCCTTCTGTCTCCTGCGCAAAACCGGTCCCATCTCCATTCTTTGTGGTTTTCCGTACGCCCACTCGCGCACCCTCTCCCCACATCGTCGCCTTGATTTTTTTATCTGCAAACAAAATAACTTTAGATCATCAGCAGACGCATGTGTCTGCCAACATGAGAAAATTGTGATTCTTCTTGGCGAAGCCATTCCTCCTCCCCATCTTTTTCTCGACCCATAACGATCTGCATCTTATTCCATTACCGTTCAAAACATCTACATGGAAGAACAACTTGTCGACCTGCCGGTCATCTTGTCCAGGGAAAACCACCTGTCGCAAAAACTGGACGAAGTACTGACATATATAGGCAAAACACCTTTGAGGAAAATGCGCTTCTCCGACGTCAATCTTTTTGTAAAACTCGAATATCATAACTACTCGGGTAGTATAAAAGACCGTGCGGTCTTCAACATCCTGTCAAACGCTATAAGAAGAGGGGCTATAACCTGCAGGACCTCCCTTATCGAATCCAGTTCCGGCAACTTTGCCATTTCCCTGGCATCGATGTGCCGCCACCTTGGCATTTCCTGTACCGTCGTCATCGATCCCAATATTAACGCCGACTACGAACAGGTCCTTCAATTGCTCGCCGACCGGGTCATCAAAGTGGCCGATCGAGATGAGACCGGCGGCTATCTCCTCACCCGCCTGAAGAAGGTCAAAGAGCTTTGCACGCTTGATCCGGAAATGTATTGGACCAACCAATACGAAAATCCGGACAACTACCTTGCATATTATGAGGGAATGGCAATGGAGATCGCCGGAGCATTCAATAAACTCGACTATGCCTTCATCGGCGTCAGCACCGCAGGCACGATCGCGGGTCTGTCCCTGCGGCTAAAAGAACTCTTCCCGGATATCCGCATCGTCGCCGTAGACGTGGAAGGCTCGGTCATTTTCGGCTCGGCCCCCAAAAAAAGATTTCTCTCCGGTCTCGGCGCCAGCAAAGTTCCTCCGCTCATCGGGATGGCACGAATCGATGAGATCATCACGCTCCCCGAATCTCAGGTAGTGGAAGGCTGCTGGAACCTGCTGAAAGAGCAATCCATCCTGGGTGGCGCCTCCGCCGGGGCCATGTATGCCGCAGCCAAATGTTACTTCAATACACACCAGGTTGAAAAAAATGCAAACGCCGTCTTTCTTTGCCCTGACAAGGGATCCGCCTATATGGACACCGTGTTCAATAAACAATGGGTCAAAAAAACCTACCATCAATAAAACTACTTGGCATGTTGTATCTCGACGAATCAGGACTCCCGGACAAAACCATCGCCTGGCAAGGAATTGCCGATGTGATTGAAAGCGCAAGTCAATGTATCCGCAACAAGGACTACGTACAACCCTTAAAACCCTATCTGCGTTTTGGAGATCCCCGCAACCGCATTATCGCCATGCCTGCATTTATCGGCGGAATGTTCAATACCGCCGGTATCAAGTGGATCGCCAGCTTCCCGGACAATATTCACCATGATCTTCCGCGCGCGAGTTCCGTCACCATTCTCAACGACGCCCGCACCGGAATTCCTTATTGTATCATCAACGCCACGCGGCTTAGCGCGATACGCACAGCTGGAGTTTCAGCCATGATCCTCCGCAAATATCTTCACAAAATAAATCCCGCACCCGGTTCACTCCGCATAGGACTCACCGGCGCAGGCCCCATCGGCATCAAACATATCCAGATGATCGAGACGATTGCGGGCGACAGCATCGCCAGTATTCGCGTCTTCGATATCCGTGACATTGACGAAGCGGCCTTTCTTGACAATTTCCACGGAAAAGTGGAAATAGCCGAGAGCTGGCAGGAGGCCTACGCAGACGCAGACATCTTCATCAGCTGCACGGTATCAAGCCAACGATATATAGATCTTCCACCCAAAAAAGGTTCCCTCCACCTCAATGTATCCTTACGGGATTATTGCATTTCAGCCATGCGACACATGGATATCATCGCCGTGGATGACTGGGACGAAGTTTGCCGGGAAAATACCGACATCGAACAAATACATCGGGAAGGGTTGATACAACGCGGAACCGTCCTATCGATTGGCCAGAACGATTTTGACGACCGCTTTGCCGCCATCCCCCACCGCCAGACCATCATGTTCAACCCAATGGGCATGGCCGTTTACGACATAGCGGTCGGCCGCCATTTCTTTGAAATGACGCATGTGCAGAGACAACTTCAGGCCATCCCAGAACTCGCCTGACAGGTCATCGCTCATTCTCACCAACTTGGCCATGAAAAACGATACTTTTAGCACCATCCTTCATTTTCTTCACTGGAACGCCCTCAACGACCCGCGTAAGGATGCCTTCTGCTTCCTTAACGAAAAAGGCGTTCTCACGGAATGCCTTTCCTACGCCGAACTGGACCTTTATGCATTTAAGGCGGGCGTTCATCTTCAAAAGCTCACAACGCCAGGTCAACGCATCCTGCTGTTGTTTCCCGAATCCATTGACTTCGTAAGTGCGTTCTTCGGCGCACTCTACGCCAACCTCATCGCCGTTCCCGTGCAGTATTCCTACAAAGAGATCATGCCCCATCGCCTCAACCACATCATCAACGACTGCAAACCTTCTCTCCTGATGACGACAAGGGAGGTCGCCAGACACATCACCACCAGTCATCCCAACCTGGTCCAGAATCTGCATTCGAAATTGGCCTTGTGGGAAGACGTGCTCACCAGTAGCGATATCTTCACGGCACATCATATTGATTCGTCGCAAAAAGGCGCATATATCCAGTACACCTCGGGCACCACCGGCAAACCCAAGGGCATCCTCGTCATGCATGACAAACTATTGAACAACCTCAGTGATATGGCGGCCGTAGCCGAACACAATTCCACCAGCTCCACGATGTCCTGGCTGCCCTTCTTTCATGACATGGGCCTCATCGCCGGCATCCTCCTGAGTGTCTACAACGGCGTCACTTCCTGTCTCATGTCTGCCACCAACTTCCTTAGTGACCCGGTAAGCTGGCTGTATAATATCTCCCGATTCAAAATAACCCATTCTATTGCCCCCAACTTTGCCTTCGAGCTTTGCCTGGCAAACGCTGGCCGCCGCAACAAAAACTCGCTGGACCTAAGCCACCTGCGCTACCTCGCCAATTGCGGCGAGCCGGTTATTCCCGAGACCATCCTCCGGTTCGAACAACGATTCAGAACGGCCCACCTGAAAAAGAACGTGATCAAACCTTGCTACGGGCTCGCCGAAGCCACATTAAAAGTCACTGCCCCCTCGATGCTCTCGCCCGTCGAATACCTCTGGGTAGACGCGGAACAATTAGTTGAACATCGGATCGTCGTTACTCCTCCTCGTGCGAAAGGATCAAGGTTGCTCGTCGGATGCGGCAAACCGCCTATTGACACGAATATCCTCATCGTCGATCCGGAAAGCAATGCCCCCTGCCAGCCCTCCACGATCGGGGAGATCTGGATCTCCGGACCTTCAGTCGCCCGGGAATACCTCAACGACAATGAAGCGAGCTCGTACCGCTTCAACGCTTCGCCGGCTGATTCCAACGACCAAAAACAGTATCTCCGGACGGGCGATATGGGTTTTTTCTACAACAGAGAATTGTATATCATGGGTAGGCTCCAGGATCGGCTCCTGCTGAACGGCCGGTTTCAATACCCGCACGAGATCGAACAGTGTGCGGAAAAAGCCCAGCCCGCATTTCGACGAGGAAGGACCACCGCCTTCTTATATGACAAGGAGGGAACCCAACTCGTCCTAATCACATCCATGAACCGCGTCAACTCCCAAAAAACCCGCTTTCCAAACGACCTATTCGAGCCCGTTACAAAATCCGTTTCGCAGGCCTTCGGCATCCGTTCCATTCGCATCTGCGTCGTTAAGCCGTCGCATATTGCCGTCACCTCCAGCGGTAAGCTGAAACGAAGTGAGATCCAGGAAAAATACCATCAGGGACTTCTTCAGCCCCTCTACGAATATTCATCCGTGTCCTGAGACAATTCCTCATCTGACCGCGACCACGTAGACCATTCCAGCCAAAACAAACCCAGTCATGATCAGCCTGAAAGAGAAGCCGATCGGCATCACCGCATCCGAACCGGGAACTCCTGCCGGTAATTGCTATACTTCCATCTCGGCAGGCGAAAAAGCGATGTGTTTCCTTTGCGCCGAAGATCCTCATTCCAGTCGATACAACGAAGGCGTCCTGTTCAGGGTCCCTGTTCAAACAGACCTTGCCCGTCTCCGTTCTGCGTTTACCCGGCTGCTTTACCAATATCCCGTCCTCCAGTCGACGTATAGCCAGGTGAATGGCCAATTTGTCCGGCAGATCAAACCTGAGGCACCCGTAGATTGGATGCTGGTAAACAATACTCCCCTGTCCAGGCATCAATTGGACAGGTCCATTCAGCAATATTTCAACGAACCCTTCGATCTGGCCACCGGCCCCCTTTTCCGGGTCAGACTCTTTCTTTCCGGGGAGGACGAATGGCTTGTATTGGCTTCCGTTCATCACATCGTTTGCGATGGATGGTCCCTAAACCTGCTCTTTCCCCAATTGGTAGCCGCCTGGCATTACCGGGATAACCAGGACCCTGCCTGCTTAATCGCGTCTGAACCCGACTATCCGCTCTTTATTCATCGGGAAAGCGAATATCTTCTTTCGTCCGATGCCCGGCAATCTCTCGCTTTCTGGCGGGAGAGCCTCGCCGCCATTCCTGCGCGGGTGGATCTCAGCCCCGGTCATAACCCTTCCACGAGCCAACGGCAATCGATCCCGTTTCACCTCACCGGTGACAACTACCGGGAGATCCTCGCCGTCGCAAAGAGCACCAATACCACCCCATTCACCGTTATGATGGCAGCGTATCAACTGCTGCTGGCCCGTTATTGCAACCGCTGGGAAACGTTCATCGGTATTCCCTGGTACAACCGGCCGACCCGAGATATGCGCTCCGTCGTGGGGTACTGTGTTAATACACTGCCCTTATACCAGATGCTCGACCCTTCTATGAGCGTCGTCCATCATTTGCAGGACCTTCACCGGCACCTAAAACAATCCATCAGTCATGGCCGCTTTCCCTTCAGCCTTCTCAATGACGAGCATCGGCATGCCAACGAAGGGGAGCCCATCCCCCTGCAATTTTATCTGTCTTTCCGCCGGGGATACGAACATTCGCCAGTCCTCGGCAGCAACTTTCTGCCGGAGTTCGATATAAAGCTGATCAAACAACACTCGTTATTCGACATCCATTTGGAAATCATCGAAGAGAAAGCGGGTTTCGCCTGCCTTTTTCAATATGACCCTCGCCGGGTAGCAGCCGATCTGGTAGCGGCGGCGCCCGGGCATTTCAAGCAGTTGCTGCACTTGGCCTGTACTGCTCCGGAACTTCTGTTGAGCGACCTGGAATTTCTATCGGCTGAACAGCGTAATGAATTGCTAACCCTCGCCCAAGGGCCCGTTCGCGATTATCTTCTCGACGGCGGCTTCCCCGCCGCCTTCCGCCGCTCCGCCTTCCAATATCCCGACGCCCTGGCCGTCGCCGACGAACACCATCAGTGGACCTATCAACAACTCGATCAGTATTCGGATCAGCTTGCCCGCACCCTCAAACAACAGTGGACGATCCAACCTGGTCAGATCGTCGGCGTCCTGCTGGAACGATCGGTACTTTGGGCCGCCGCCCTGCTGGCCATCGGCAAGACCGGCGCCATCTATCTGCCGCTCGACCCCATCCAGCCCATCGACCGCCTCCGGTTCTTCGTCTCCGACGCCGGC
>NZ_DASZXR010000017.1:0-102982 GCF_035546395.1 Puia sp.
AAATCAATTTGTTCAGTATTAAATTTTGTCTTATGGGAATGGTATATGCAGAAGTAGAGTTAATCAACAGCATAGATCAGGGACTGGCCAAAAGGCATGTCATCGATGAGGAAGAGATACGCAGCATGCGTGTAAATATGCAGGTAGACAGCGGCGCCTGGATGATGCGTATCAACGAGAATGTCCAGTCTGTGCTGCAGCTGCCCTTTATCGAGCAGCGGACTTATCGGATGGCGACCGGAGTAACTGCAACACATGATGCGGTTGGTCCTGTTGAAGTGAAATTCGCCAACCGGAGGGCAATGTGCAGTGCGTTGGTGCTGCCGGGGGATAGCGAGCCGTTATTAGGGGCCATCCCGCTGGAGGAAATGGATGTGCTGATACATCCCGAACGGCAGGAACTTGTCGTGAATCCGAAACATCCGGAGCATGCAGTATTGCGATTGGGCGGTTTGCGGCCATTGAGATGAAAAAGTAAAACGGGGGCATCGCCCCCGTTTTTTTAGAATGCTTTTTTATCTTTCTGCGTCTGCTGCATGGGATTATTCGTTTGCGGAATGCTCCTCAGCAATTGCTGTTTGGCTTTGAAGACCTGGAATTTGCTTTCCGTTGTGACGGTGGGCCAGCTATTGTTGGATTCGTCGATATCGGCTGTCTCCCGGTTGGGATCTAATTTAATGCTCTCCACTTCCTTGTCCTTGATAAAGAGCTTTGTCAGGTGGTTCTCATTCTTGCGCCATACCTGGGCGGGGATGCGTTCGATCTCTTTGGTGCCATCCTTATAGGTCCATTCCAGGATGATGGGCATTACCAGTCCGCCTTTGTTGCTGAACTGCAGCTCATAGAATTGTTTCGAGCTAAGCTTTGCCCTGGCGGAATCATCCAGGGGCTGGTCATATTGAACGATATGCTGCGCATATTTTGCCGTATCGTAAGGGATGAGACCCCGGGAATATTTCCAATAGAAATCATGGAGGGAGGTATCGGCGTCAACGGCGAATTTTATATTCTTATCGTCACGGTTCCTTTCCTTGGAGACATCCGTAGGGAATTTTCCATCCGGCATGGGTTTGTCGATACTCTTCATGATGGTGGTATCTACCTTGGCTACGGGGTGCGCCAGGTCGGGTGTGAAATGTTTGACGCTGTCGATGGAGATGTCCACGGGGTCGGTGCCATAGAACCAGCCGCGCCAGAACCAGTCGAGGTTCTCCGCGCTGGCGTCATTCATGGTGCGGAAGAGGTCGGCCGGGGTGGGATGTTTGAAGGCCCAGCGTCTTGCATATTCCTTGAATGCATAGTCGAACAGTTCGCGACCCATGACGGTCTCGCGGAGGATGTTGAGGGCGGTAGCGGGTTTGGAATAGGCGTTAGGCCCGAAATTGACGATGTTCTCCGAATTGGTCATGATCGGTTCGAGCTGATCCTTGGGGAGCTTCATATAATCCACGATCGCCCAGCCCGGACCCTTGCCGCGGACGGGGAAATGGTTGTCCCAGCGCTCTTCGGTGAGGTATTCCACGAAGGAGTTGAGGCCTTCGTCCATCCAGGTCCACTGGCGCTCGTCGCTGTTGATGATCATGGGGAAGAAGTTGTGACCTACCTCGTGGATCACGACGCCCAGCATACCGTATTTGGTCGCTTCGCTATAGGTGCCGTCCTTTTCGCAGCGGCCGTAGTTGAAGCAGATCATCGGGTATTCCATCCCATTGGCTGCTTCGACGCTTTGTGCGACGGGGTAGGGGAAGGGAATGGTGAAATGGGAGTAGGTCTTGATGGTATGGGCGACGGCTTTTGTGGAAAAGCGCCGATACAGGTTGTAGGCCTCCTTGCCGTAGTAGCTCATGCACATCACTTTCTTTCCTTCGACATAGGCGGGCATGGCATCCATCACGAATTTGCGGGAAGAGCCCCAGGCGAAGTCGCGGACGTTGTCGGCTTTGAAGATCCAGGTCTTCTTTGCCTTGTTCTTCTTTACTTCGGATGCTTTTGCCTCGGCCAGGGTAACGATCTCAACCGGTTCTTTTGCGGTCTGCGCCTGCTGCCAGCGGCCAAATTGTGCGGGAGAGAGCACTTGCTGGTAGTTCTGACATTCGCCGGTGGCGCCGATGATATGATCGGCGGGGACGGTCATCTGCACCTTGAAATTACCGAAGGTGAGGGCAAATTCGCCGCGGCTGGTGAACTGGTTGTTCTGCCAGCCCTGGAAGTCGCTGTATACGCAGAGGCGGGGATACCATTGGGTCATGGTAAAGAGATAGTTGCCGTCTTCGGGGAAGTATTCGTAACCGCCGCGGCCGCCGGACTTCATGCGATCGGAGATATGATAGTTCCAGTCGATCTTGAAGATGAACTTTTGCCCGGGCTTCAGAACTTCGGGCAGCTCGATCCGCATCATGGTCTTGTTGATCATGTAATGCAGGGGCTTGTTCAGTGCGTCGGTGATCTTGACGATATTGTCGCCGTAGTCATTGGCGTCTTTTGCCGTCGCCAGGCGTCCGAGCATCTGGTCGCTGACGATCTTCGGCATGCTGCTGCCGTCCTGGTAGTTGGCATTGTTCTTCGAGCTGTGCTCGTTCTCGTCCAGCTGCAACCAGAGATAGGTGAGTTCGTTGGGGGAGTTGTTGAAATAGGTGATGGTTTCCGAGCCGGTGAGCCATTGCTTGTCCTCGTCGAGGGAGCAGGTGATGTCGTAGTCGGCCCGTTGCTGCCAGTATTTCGGTCCGGGCGCCCCGCTGGCCGTCCGGTATTCGTTTGGCGTCGGGAGGATGGTCCCCAGCGCTTCGAATTTATTGCCGTGGTTGGAAGTGGGATTGTTGTGGATATCCTGCGCCTGGACCGTTACGGCGGTGCAGAACCCAATCCCCAACATAATAAGCAGTTTGTTCTTCATGTGTGTATGTGTTTTTAGTTACATGCTTCCTTGTCGGACCGCTTCGCCCGCCGATCTCAGGGCCAGCGATCGACGGCCATTTTCAGGGAGGCGAGCAGCACCAATGCCGATACCCCCCTTACCCACCAAATCCTGTGCATCTTCATCGCCTGCACGAAAATAAAGGAAATCAGCAGGATCGCAGCGACAACCACCAGTTGGGCGGCTTCGATGCCCAGGTTGAAGGCCAGCAGGGGCAGGACCAGGTCGTCTTTTCCAACGAGGCTGACCAGGGTGCTGGCGAAGGCCAGGCCGTGGATGAGCCCGAAGAAAAGAGCGAAGAAATAGATCAGGGGCAAAGGGGACGGGTGTTCGACGCGGTCTTTCCGTTGCACCAGGTTGTTGAGGGCGGTTGCGACGATGGTCAGCGGGATCAGGAACTCGATCCAGCGGGTGGCGAAGTGGACGAGTCCCAGGGCGCTAAGGGCCAGGGTGACGGAGTGCCCGATAGTAAAGGCGGTGACGAGGACGATCACTTTTCTCCAGTCCTTCATGAGATAGCGGAGGCAGAGGGCTGCTACGAACAGGATATGGTCCAGCGCTTCCGGGTTGAGGATGTGCTCGATGCCGATCTGGAAGTAGAGTTTGAAGTCTTGCATCTTAATTCTGGCCTTCGGCCGAAGGGCCTCCGGCCCTTTGTGCTGGAAATTGTAAAATTATTCAGACTTTTGTACCAGCGAAATTTACTTTTTGAATGGTAACAACATTATATAAATGGTTTAGTCTGGCATTACTGGGGGTATTTTTGACTGGGGCGGCCAGACCGCATCCCCTGTATATCAGCGTCACGGAGCTGAAACATAACCCCAAGGATAAAATACTGGAGGTCAGCTGCAAGATGTTCACGAATGACCTGGAAACTGCGTTGGAGAAGATGGCGAAGACGCATGTCGATCTGTCTGCGGCGAAGGACAAGGCGGCTTCGGACAAGCTGATCGAGGAGTATGTGGAGCGTCATTTGCGGCTGAGGTTGGACGGAAAGCCTGCCGTGCTGCATTTTGTTGGCAGCGAAAAGGAGAATGACGGTACGTGGAGCTATTTCCAGGTGAACGATGTACCCGCGGTGAAACGGATCGATGTTGTCAATGACCTGCTATACGACAGTTTCAACCAGCAGATCGGGATCGTCCATGTGACGGTTGGAGGCCAGCGGAAGAGCACGCGGTTGGATTATCCGGATGCCAATGCGAGCTTTGAGTTCTAGCGGATGGTGCCGGCGGGCTAGTTCTCTTCCTCTTCTTCCTCATATTCTTTTTGCATTTCCTCCGACAGGGTCACCAGGACCTTGTCGATCCGGGCGGCATCCATGTCGACGATCTCGAAGGTAAAGCCGCGCCATTCCAGTCTTTCGCCGGCGCCGGGGATGTGTTCGAGCTCGCTCAGGATGAACCCTGCGAGGGTGTCGAAGTCATCGCCGCCTTCGGTCAGCCAGTCCGCCTTGTGGAAATGGGCCAGGAAGTCATAGAAGGGGATCTGGCCGTCGATCAGATACCCGCCATCGGGCCGTTCTTTTATTTCATAGTCGGGAACGTCCGGCTGTGCGATGTCGCCGATGATGGCTTCGAGGATATCGTTGAGCGTGATCAGCCCGAGCAGGCTGCCGTATTCATCGACGATGAAGCAGCAATGGATCTTGGACTGTTTGAACTTCTCCAGCACCATATAGGCGGTATTGTTCTCGGGCACGAAGAGGGCCTGGGTCATGATGTCCTTGAAGGGGACGTTGTCGTCGGTGACATAGAGATCCTTGATGGAAACTACGCCTTTGATGTTGTCGATCTCGCCGTCGCAGATGGGATAGACGGAGTGCGGTTCCCGGATGATCTTCTCCTTGATCGTCTCTTCGTTCTCTTGCAAGTCGAACCAGATGATGTCGCTTCGATGCGTCATCAGGGAGGTGATATTGCGGTCACCGAGGTGGAAGACCCGTTCGATGATCTCTTGTTCGGCTTCTTCGATGGCGCCCTGTTCGGTGCCCTCGTTGATGATCGCTTTTATTTCGTCTTCCGTGACGGCGCTGTCTTCGGAGGGTTTGATCTGGAAGAAACGGAAGAACAGGTTACTGGTATGATTGAGCAGCCAGACAATGGGATGGGTGACCAGGCTGAGGGTGCGCACGGGTCTTGCCACGAGCCGGGCGATCTGTTCGGCCCGAAGCAGGCCGATGCGTTTGGGGATCAGCTCGCCGAAACAGATGGACAGCAGGGTGACACAGACCAGGATCACGCCGGTGGAGATATTGGCGGCATAGTGGCGGAGGAAGGGGATCTTTTCCAGGTAGGGCTGCAGGTCGGCGCTGAACTTCTCCCCGGAATAGAAACCGGTGAGGATCGCCACGAGGGTGATGCCGATTTGCGCGGTAGAAAGGAATAGTTCCGGTTTTTCCGCCAGTTTGAGTGCGGCACGGGCTTTTTCGTCACCGTTATCGGCCAGGTTCTCCAGGCGGGTCTTTCGGGCAGACACGAGCGCGATCTCCGCCATGACGAATAACCCGTTGAGGAAGATCAGGAACAGTAAGATGATCAGCTCAAGCATGGGATGGGGTATTGGATGTTAAGTTAAGGGTGCCGCCCTGGTATCTGAACACGCGGCTGGTGAACCAGCCGATGAGCAGGCCGAGTCCGGCGCCGCAGGTGACATCCAGCGGGTAGTGGACACCGACATAGACCTGGGCATAAGAGATCAGGAAAGCCCAGACGAATACGAGTCTCCACCAGGGACTTGTATGTTTTAAGGTGCGATAGATGAACATGGCCATCGCAAAATGGTTACAGGCGTGCGAGGAGGTGAAGCTGGAGCTGGACGGGCAGTAGTTGGCCAGGAACCGGATCGAATCCGCCCAGGCGGGGTTATTGCAGGGTCGGAGCCGGAAGACCAGGTGGTCTTTGATGAGACTGCTGCTGATGAGATCACTGATGATCACCGTCATGATGAAATAAGCGGACCAGAGCCAGCCTTTCTTGCGAAAATTGAGGGTTGCGAATACCAGGAGAAAAAGATAGAACGGATACCATAGTTCCTGCTCCCGCATAAAGAGGAACAGAAGGTCCAGGAAGGGGGCCGTCCAGACCTGATTGATACGGGAAAAAAGCCAGTAGTCACCCTGTAAGATCGTATGCAAAAAAACCAGATGATGAGGGCCCGCGTCGAGTAAAATCATGGTTTGATTTAATTGATCTAATTTTATGCCCATTTACTAAAAACCGGGCATGAACAACAGATCGGCGACAAATTTACCAAATATACCAAAAACGGTGCGTTTGGTTTTTTCAACGGGCATTATTTTTTTATTGATCATGAGCTTGTTACGTCTTGCCTTATTCCTCGGTTTTAGCAGGCAGGGCCATTCTTTCATGGGGGTATTCTCTTCCTTTCTGCTGGGCGTGCGGTTCGATCTCCGTTATGTAGGTATCCTGGAGCTGTTGATCCTTTTGACGGGTTGGCTGGCGGGCCCGGCCTTTTTTCGGCGGAAGGCCGGCAGGAGGTGGGTATTGGGATTGACGGGTACGGCTGCGTTTCTCCTTGTTTTTTTCTATTCGGTCGATTTTGCGCATTACAGTTATTTGTCGCAGCGGCTGAATGCGAGTGTCCTGAATTACCTGGCCGATGCGGAAATTTCGACGACGATGGTCTGGCAGACCTATCCCGTATTCCGCATCCTGTTGTTGCTGGTGGCCGGGACCTGGGGCATGTACCGGATCGTGCGGTGGGTGTACGGTCGGATCGCCCGGCGGGAAGGGCCTGTGATGGCGCGGCAGGATGGTCAGGCGGGCGAGCGGACGGCTGGGGTTGCGATGGGGTTGGGGGAAGGCGATCGGGCGGCGGAGACGGCGGCGAAGGTTGTAGGGGGGGCGAGAGAGAAACGAATCCGTGCCGGGTGGTATGTGGGATGTTTCCTACTGTTGGGTCTGGCTGTTTTTGGCCGGGTGGGACAGTATCCGCTGCGGTGGAGCGATGCGTTTGGACTGGGGAGCGATTACCAGGCCAATCTCGCGCTAAATCCGTTCCAGTCGTTCTTTAGCAGCCTTCGCTACCGGCATAGCGCATATGATGCCGCGAGAGTGAGGGAGGCGGTGCCCGTGCTTGCCCCTTTCTTCGGGTGGGACAGTGTGCTGCCGGCGAAGAAGGCCGGACTGCCTGCCGGGATTTTCGATCGAAGGGTGTCCCCGAGGGCCGGCGCCCTTTCTTCGAAGCCCAATGTCGTCGTCGTCATCTGTGAGTCGTTCAGCGCGTATAAGAGCAGCATGTGGGGAAACCCGCTGAATACGACCCCGTTTTTCGGCCAAATGTGCCAAAAGGGGATCTTTTTTGACCGTTGTTTCACTCCCAGCTATGGGACGGCGCGGGGAGTCTGGGCTGTTATCACCGGGATCCCGGACGTCGCGCCTGCTACGACGACGTCCAGCCGAAATCCCCAGGCCGTCGATCAGCATACGATCATCAGCGATTTCGAGGGATATGACAAATACTATTTCCTTGGCGGCAGTACGAGCTGGGCGAATATCCGCGGATTACTCACCGACAATATCCCCGGTCTGCGGCTGTATGAGCAACAGGACTACAGCGCTCCCAAGGTGGATGTCTGGGGGATCAGCGACAAGAACTTATTCCTTGAAGCCAACAAGGTGCTGAAAAAGGAGCGGAAGCCCTTTTTTGCGGTGATCCAGACGGCGGACAATCACCGGCCCTATACCATTCCGGTCGAGGATCGCAAGGCTTTTCAGCCGCTGACCCTGTCCCGGGAGGACCTTCGGCGCGGCGGATTTGAAAGCAACGAAGAAATGAACGCCTTCCGATATACGGATTTTGTGTATCGGACCTTTATCGAAGCCGCATCCATGGAGGGGTATTTTGACAATACCATCTTCCTATTCGTCGGCGATCATGGTATCCCCGGCGATGCCTCCACGCTGTTTCCACGCGCCTGGACCGATCAGCGGCTGACGGCGGAGCATGTTCCGTTGTTGATCTATGCGCCGAAGCTGCTTTCGCCGGCGCGGATCGGCGGGGAGTGTTCGCAGTTGGATGTCCTGCCGACACTGGCGGGGCTTTGCGGGCTGACCTATCACAATACGACATTGGGCAGGGACCTGCTCGATCCGGCCCGGTTGCGGGGAAAGGAGCTGGCCTTTATCTACGATCCGGACCAGTTCTACATCGGGGTGGTCCGCGGAGATTATTTTTACCGGCGGCAGCTGAAGACGGGTAAGGAGGAGATGGTGTCCGTTGTGGGGAACGATCCCCCGCCGGCCGCGGTGTTGCAAGGGCCGGTAAAGGACGAATTATCGCGGCTTTCGGAGGCGATGTATGAGGCCTCGCGGTATATGCTGCTGAAGAACAAAAAGGGGGCAGGCTCCGGGGCTTCGGCGCCGGGATCAGGCGGCCATTAGGGCTTTTTTTCTGCTACGAGGATCAGGCGGGGGCTGGTTTCTATATCAAAGGGCTCCAACTGGTAGTTGCCGTAGTGCCGGGTAATATGGAGACCGTTCGGTTCAAGAAGAGACCGGAAGTCTTCCGGGCCGAGTACTGCAACGCGTTCGGTGTACTCCAGCGGCTGCGGTAGTTTTGCTTCGCTGATCAATATTTTCTTGAAGAAATGTTTTCCATCGCACCACCGTGTGATGGTATAGGTGACCCCGTCGATGATCTTTACTTCGCCGGGGACGAGACGTTTTTGTGCCCAATGGACGTTGAGATAATCCAGCAGGAAGATGCCAGCCGGCCGAAGTGCGACGCTGACCATGTGGATGGTGTTGAAGTTCTCGCGTTGCGTCGCGAAATAACCGAAACTGGTGAAGAAGTTAAAAGCATATTCGAAGCAGTTGGCGCAGAGCAGCTGGCGCATGTCGTGCTCGTAGAAGTGGAGATGGTCGTTCTCGAATTGTTTGGCGAAGGCGATGCTTCCCCGGGCCAGGTCGATGCCGGTGACATCGTAGCCGTGGGCGGCGAGCATGCGGGCGTGGCGGCCCCTGCCGCAGGCGACGTCGAGCAGGCGGGAGCCCGGTGGAGGTTGCAATCGGGCGAGCAGGCGGGCGATGAACTCCGCGGCTTCGGCTTCGTTGTGCTGAAAATAGAGTTGATGGTAGTAGGGGGAATCGAACCACTCCCTGAACCAGTCCTGGGATGTTGTTTGGGGGGTAGGGGAGTGTGCTATCGTTTGCATAGCCGTTGCTTTTGGTAAAATTAACCTTATTTTTGTGGGCAAATAGTAGTCTGTGGCATTGATCAAAAGCATCTCCGGTATCAGGGGGACGATCGGGGGGAAACCAGGTGAAAATCTCACTCCGTTGGACATTGTAAAGTTCACCGCTGCTTTTGGCAGCCGGATCCTGCAGAACAATAAGGGGAAGAAGATCGTGATCGGGCGGGACGGCCGGGTCAGCGGCGAAATGGTCAGCGCCCTGGTGGTGAATACCTTGTTGGGATTGGGGCTGGACGTGATCGACCTGGGGCTGTCCACGACGCCGACGGTGGAGCTGGCTGTGCCCGGAGAGAAGGCTGCGGGAGGGATCATCCTGACGGCCAGTCATAATCCCAAGGAATGGAACGCGCTGAAATTGCTCAACAGCAGCGGGGAGTTCATCAATTCGGAGGAGGGAAAGGCCGTGCTCGACAGGGCCCAGAAGGAGGATTTTCTATTTGCGCCGGTCGATAAGCTGGGAACGTATACGCTTTCGGATGCCTGGCTGCAGAAACATATCGACGCTGTCGTCAAGTATCCGCTGGTGGATGTCGCCGCTATCCGGCAGAAGAAGTTCAGGATCGTGGTGGATACCATCAATTCCACGGGCGCCCTGTTCATCCCGCCGTTGCTGAGGGCGCTTGGGGTGGCGGAGGTGACGCTGATCAATGAAGAGATCAACGGAAAGTTTGCGCATAACCCGGAGCCGTTACCGGAGAACCTGGTCGGGCTTAGCGCGCAGGTGCAGAAATCGAAGGCGGATCTGGGGATCGCCACCGATCCGGATGTGGACCGGCTTTGTTTTGTCAATGAGGACGGCAGCATGTTCGGGGAGGAGTATACTCTTGTTGCGGTGGCCGACTATGTGCTGAGCCGGCGGCCGGGAAATACGGTGAGCAATATGAGCAGCACGAAGGCGTTGAAGGAGATCACGATCAGCCGGGGCGGGGAGTATTTCCCTTCGGCCGTGGGGGAAGTGAATGTGGTGAATACGATGAAGGCCGTCAGTGCGGTCATTGGCGGCGAAGGAAATGGCGGGATCATCGTTCCGGACCTGCACTATGGCCGGGACGCCCTGATCGGGATCGGGCTTTTCCTCAGTGCCCTTGCGCAGTCCAGGGGCGGGTTGAAGTCCTTCCGGGGCAAGTATCCGGACTATTTCATTTCCAAGAACAAGATAGAGTTACGCACGGGGATCGATGTGCCGGCCGTGCTGGAAAAGATCCGTAAGAAATACAAGAACCATCCCGTCAATACGGACGATGGGTTGAAGATCGAGTTCGATAACGATTGGGTCCATTTGCGGAGTAGCAATACCGAGCCTATCATCCGCATCTATGCGGAGAGCAGCTTCGAGACGACGGCGAATAATATCGCGCTCCGGCTCATGCAGGATATCAAGGAGTTCAGTGCGCCTTGAGTCCAATGAAAGGGACCGGATGTACATCCGGTCAGGGCGTTTGTAATGCCGGGCAGGGGATTTATAAAATTGAATTACCTTTACGCCCGCTATGGAACGAATCTACTTTGACAACGCGGCCACCACCACCCTGGACCCGCAGGTGCTGGAAGCGATGATGCCCTACCTTACCGAGAAGTTCGGCAATCCCTCTTCGATCTATTCTTATGGCCGGGAGTCCCGGCTGGCTATCGAGAACAGCCGTAAGTCGGTGGCGAAGATACTCAATGCGCATCCGGCCGAGATCTTCTTTACCTCGGGGGGCACCGAGAGTTCCAATACTGCGATCACGGCGGCCGTTCGGGACCTGGGTTGCACCCATATCATTACGTCTTCGTTAGAGCATCATGCCACGATGCACACGGTGGAGCACCTGCACAAGCGGGGTGAGGCTTCGCTCAGCTATGTCAACCTGCTGCCGAACGGGCATATCGACCTCGAGGACCTGGAGCAGAAATTGGCCGCAAGTGCAGAAAAGACCGTCGTTACGCTGATGCATGCGAACAATGAGATTGGCAATATTCTCGATATTCATGCCGTCGGGGAGCTGTGCAAGCTTTACGGCGCCATTTTCCATTCCGACACGGTCCAGACGGTGGGGCATTTCCCGTTCGATCTCCGGAACACCCCCGTGCATTTCATAACAGGGGCGGGTCATAAATTCCATGGACCGAAGGGCGTAGGGCTGTTGTACATCAACGAGAATGTACGGATAAACCCTTATATCCACGGTGGGTCGCAGGAGCGGAACATGCGGGCCGGGACGGAGAATGTTTATGGCGTTGTAGGATTTGCCAGGGCGTTGGAGCTTGCCACGGCGGGCTATGAAGCCGACAGCGCGTATATAAAGGGGTTGAAGGTGTATATGATGGAGCAGCTGAAGAAACAGCTGAAGGGCATCTCCTTCAATGGCGATCCGCTGGGACGCAGTCTCTACACTGTGCTGAGCGTTTCGTTCCCCAAGACGGAAAAGTCCGAGATGTTGCTCTTCAATCTCGATATTCATCATATCTGCGCCTCGGGCGGCAGCGCGTGCACCAGTGGAGTCGAGCAGGGTTCGCACGTCATCCGGGCGATCAACAATAACCCCAACCAGGTCACCGTCCGGTTCTCTTTCTGCAAGCACAATACGAAGGAGGAGATCGACGTGGTAGTCAAACAACTTAAGGACCTGATATAATTTCTTTTGATGAGGGTTGTCATCGGTATCGATATCGGCACGACAAACACGAAGGCTGTATCCTTTACGGACGGCGGCATGGTGCTTGGGGTTGCCAATGCGTCGTATCCCGTGTATACGGATGCGGCGGGGCGTCACGAGCTGGATCCCGACCAGCTTCTGGCGGCGGTTGTGTCTTCGTTACGGGAGGTGGTCGCGAAGCTGGCAGCGGCGGGGCTGTCGGGCCGGGCGGTAAAGGGAACGGGGCTTGTGGGGATCAGTTTCAGCTGCGCCATGCACAGTCTTATTGCCGTGGATGCCGATGGGCATCCGCTGACCCGGGCGATGACCTGGGCCGATACGCGAAGCGAATCCTATGCGCAGGCTTTGAAGGGCAGCGAGGTGGGAAGACGCATTTATGCGGCTACGGGGACGCCGATCCATGCCATGTCGCCGTTGTGCAAATTACTTTGGATGAGGGATGAGCAGCCGCTGGTGTTTGAACGGGCGGCGCGGTTCATTTCCGTGAAGGAATATATCTGGCGGCGGCTTTTCGGAAAATATGTTGTGGATCATTCCCTGGCTTCGGCGACGGGCCTGTTCGATATCCGGCGCAAGGCCTGGAATCCCGACTCGCTGCTGTTGGCGGGTATCGATGCGGGGCGATTGTCGGAGTTGGTTCCTTGTACCTATTGGGAGGCGGGGCTTTTGCCTGGTTGGGCGTCATTGGGACTGCCGGCCGATCTGCCTTTTGTCATCGGCAGCAGCGACGGTTGCCTGGCGAACCTGGGAACCGGAGCGGTGAGGCGTGGTGATACGGCGCTGACGATCGGCACGAGCGGGGCGATACGGATGACCACGTCGACACCCGAGACCGATCCGCGGGAGCGGATCTTCAGCTATGTGCTGGCCGATGGTTATTATGTTTGCGGCGGGGCGACCAATAACGGCGGCAATGTCCTGCAATGGTATTCCGAGCAGGTGCTGGGTCGCCGGGGGGCAGATGCCACCGAGGTGGAGCGATTGGTGGCGGAGGCCGATACGGTTGTTGCGGGTTGCGAGGGGCTTGTCTTTCTGCCTTATCTCCTGGGTGAGCGGGCGCCTGTCTGGGATGCCCATGCAAAGGGTGTTTTCTTCGGCGTCCGATCGATCCATGACCAGCGATATTTTTTGCGCGCTATTCTTGAAGGGGTCAGTTACTCGCTGCGCCAGATCGGCGCCTCGCTTGAGGAGACCATTGGGCCGATAGACCGGATCTATGCCAGCGGCGGATTCTCAAAAAGTCCTATCTGGTTGCAGCTGATGGCCGATATCTTCCAGAAGAAGGTAGTGGTCACGGGTTCGGCGGATGCGTCGGCTGTTGGAGCGGCGCAGCTGGGATTTTATGCCTTGGGTGTGCTGCCGGGACTGGATGCGGCGGCCTCGCTGGTGAAGGTGGAGTCCGTCTATGAGCCGGATGCGGGCCGGGCGGCGGTGTATGAGCACAATTACGGCGTATTCACGGAGCTGTATAGCCGATTGAAGGATCTGATGTGAAAAGCGGAGCGGGAGATGCACAGGTGCATCTCCCGTTTTGCTATGAATAGGATGATTGGACCAAAAACGGGCTTGATTCGAATTCTAAAAATAATCGTTGTCAAAACGATTTAGTAGCGCTAAAAGGCAGATTTATACCTCTATTAGCGTCCTTTTACGAGGTCCCTCGGTAAAATTCCAAACTCTTTACGGAATGCTTTTGCGAAGTGGCTCAGGTTGCTGAAACCGATCTCGCTGCCGGCCTGCTTGATGCTGCACTGACCGGTCAACAGCAGGTCCTTTGCTCTTTGCAGGCGGCTCTTGTTGTAATAGTCATAGAGTGTGTGGCCGTATACCTGCTTGAAGAGATTCTTCAGCTTGCTGGTGCTCATGAACACTTCCTGTGCCAGTGACTCCAGCGAGGGGAAGCCTTCGAGGCGGCTGCTGAGGATCTGCTCGACATGCTGCATACTTTCCAGATCGTTCTTCTTTACGGTACGGGGCAGCGCTGCCTGTTCCTGCCGAAGGAAGGAGTGCAGGAATTTTTCCATTAGGTGGATGATGCCGGACAGGCGACGGATGGGCATCAATACATCGTTGTCTTTCAGCTCGAACAGCTCTTTTAGCATGGTCCGGTGAGAGAGGTTGATGAACAAGGGATTGTCGCTGATGCTGTTCTCGCGGGCGAACACTGCCAGCTTGTTAAAGAGGTCTGCCGGCAGATATTGCTGAGCCAGATCATGGGAACAGAAGATGAGCAATCTCCTTACCGTGGAGCCGGCAGCCATACGGATGAAGGCGCTGTCGCGGGCGTCGGTGAGGAAGATGTCGTTACGGAAGGGACGTTTATCGCTGACGATCTGTTGACGGTGACCGACGAGCAGTTCTTTTTGCACTTCCACAAGGTTGAAGGAGATGACGAACCCGGGGGCACCGCTCTCGCGATGCAGTTCCAGGTCGCTGTCGAGCTTGAAGTTCATGACAGCGTACGAGAGGTGCGAATTAATGTTGTGCGCTTGAATGGTTCCAGAGCCAAGCTGAGCGGGAAGGATCAGAGTCCGGTCGCTGACCGTGGTGTTGAGCCGGGACGCAAAACCGGCCAACCACTGCTCAAAATCCTCCAATTGAAAAGAGTACATTACCATATTCACCTGTTTTAGACACGTTTACACAATTCATTCTCAATGGCATTAGTCGCGGTGGGTAGGGTTGCGCGGGGATTTAATTCAACCGGACCTTTGGTCCGGTGGTGGCGCCTATGATGGGCCTTCGGCCAGCGGACCCGTGGTCTGCTTTAAGGCCGCAAAATTACGACATAATCTTTACCCGGACAGGCTATAAACTTCCTTTTAATAGCTGTAAAGGCTATTTAACAGAACTTTCGGGAGTCTTTAGGGACTATTACTTAGTGAATTTTAAGCCTGTTATTTATTCTTAAGAACTTCCTTGGGTAAAATGCCAAATTCTTTTTTGAAGGCCTTCGCAAAATTGCTGAGGTTGGAGAAGCCGATGTTGGTGCCCACCTCCTTGACGGAGAAGTCACCGGTGCGCAACATTTCACGGGCTTGTTCGAGCCGGTTCCGGTTGTAGAACTCATAGAGCTTCATGCCGTAGATCTGTTTGAAGCGGGTCTTCAGCTTGGTGGAGCTCATCATGGCCGTCCTGGAGAGAGATTCGATGGAGGGGAATTTGCTGAGCTGGGTGTCGCTGAGGATCTGTACGACGCTTTTCAGCGCGTCGAGGTCTTTTTCCTTTCCTTTTATCCAGGCTTTGCCATCGGGAAGGGAGTAGCTGGCTTTGGTGAGAAAAGAGCTGAGGAATTTCTCTGCCAGCAAGAGGATACGGTTATGGAGGATGAGCCGGGTGAGAACGGATTTCGGATCGACGGAATGGATGTCGTCGATGATGGACCGGTATTCAAAGGGCACTGGCGTACGAGAAGGGGGCACGCAGTGGCTGTCGGTAAAGCGGAAGAGATCGCCGAGAATGTCTTTGCGTACATGCCGGTGGAGGAATTCGTCGGGAAAGAAGAGGCCGATGCGTTTGACGAGCGTATTCTTCGGGAAGTCGACCTCCTGCCGGCGTGCGGTCGAGGAGAGAAAGGGGGCGGGGTTAAAGAACAGGCAAAGGCCCCTGGGGGCGGACTCGCGGCGGAAGAGGAAGAGGTCGTCCTTCAGGGTGAAGTTCATGATGACATAGGAAAAGCCGGCCGGGAGGTGGGCGGCATGGATCATGCCTTCGCCGAGGTGTTCGGGGAATTCCAGGCAATTCCCTTTTACAGGTAGTTGGAGGTGGGTGCTGAATTCGGTTAGCCAGTGACGCAGGTCATGCAGCTGATACGAAAATTGGATCATATCAGGAAAATAGTAAACGAACCGATTCCTAACATTTTCAGGGACATAGAGTGATGGCCAGAGGATAAAGCCTTTTTGCAAGCGGATGGAAAGAGCCACTGGCCGGGCCTAATGGAGCATGCCTTTGATCTCCTGGAGTTTCAGGAGCGCCTCGACGGGAGTGAGGCGATTGATGTCGGTGTCCTGCAGGAGTTGCCGGATGCGATCAAAGGTCTCGGTGTGGGCATCGAAGATGGAGAGCTGGAGTTTTGGGGCGCTGACCTTCTTAAGGCGTTCTTCGATGGAGGCGCCGACGGGTTTGTCTTCCAACTGCCGAAGGATCTCTTCGGCCCGCTGGATGAGGGCGGAAGGCATGCCGGCCATTTTGGCGACGTGGATACCGAAGCTGTGCGTGCTGCCGCCGGGAGCGAGCTTTCGGAGGAAGACTACTTTGTTGCCGACCTCCTTGTTGGTGATGTGGTAATTGCGGATGCGGGGCATCTTGAATTCCAGCTCGTTGAGTTCATGATAATGCGTTGCGAACAGCGTTTTTGGGGTGTCGGGGGAATTGTGCAGGTATTCGGCGATACTCCAGGCGATGGAGATACCGTCATAGGTGCTTGTTCCCCGGCCGATCTCGTCGAGGAGGATGAGGCTGGCGTCGGAAATATTGTTGATGATGCTGGCTGTTTCGTTCATCTCCACCATGAAAGTCGATTCGCCGCCGCTGAGATTGTCGGAGGCGCCTACGCGGGTGAAGATCCTGTCGGTGAGGGGGATCTGCGCTGAATCGCAGGGTACGAAGCTGCCCATATGCGCCATCAGGGTAATGAGGGCTGTCTGTCGCAGGAGGGCGCTTTTACCGCTCATGTTCGGGCCGGTGAGGATGATGATCTGCTGGGTTGCCGGATCGAGCAGGATGTCGTTGGCGATATAGGCTTCGCCGGCCGGCAGCTGTCTTTCGATGACGGGATGGCGGCTTGCTTTGAGGTCCAGCTCCCTACTGTCGTGCAGGACCGGCTTCTTATAATTGTATTGCAGGGCGTTGCCGGCAAAGCAAAGCAGGCAATCGAGCTCGGCCAGGCGGTGGCTGTTGGCCTGCATCGGGGCGATGGACTCCTGCAGGAAGGCCACCAGCTGTTCGTAGAGGCCGCTTTCGAGGTCGTGAATCTTCTCGTCGGCGCCGGCGATCTTCTCTTCGTACACTTTCAGTTCAGGGGTGACATAGCGTTCGGCATTGGCGAGCGTCTGTTTGCGCATCCATTCTTTCGGGACGCGATCCTTATGGGTATTGGTGACTTCGAGATAATAGCCGAAGACATTGTTGTACGAGACCTTCAGGGAACTGATGCCGGTGTTCTTCGCTTCCTTGTCCTGTAGCTGCTGGAGGTAGTTCCTGCTGTCCTCGGCGATATTGCGCAGCTCATCGAGTTGATCGTTTATGCCTTCGCGGATCACGCCGCCCTTGGCTGCGACGGCGGGGGGATTGTCGGCGATGGTGGAGAGGATGCGATCGTGAAGGACGGGGCAGGGGTCCAGCTGTTGGATGGTATCCCGGATCCAGCCTTCGGGGCAGCCGATGGCGGCATCCTTTATCCTGGCGATATGTTCCAATCCACGGGCCAATTGGAGGATCTCGCGGGGACCGATCCGGCGGGTGGGGATCTTGCTGACGATTCTTTCGATGTCCCCGCAATGATGGACATGTCCCACGAGCGTGTTGCGCAGGTCGGGATGCGTTATCAGGTATTCCACTGTGTCGAGGCGTTCGCGGATGCGCCTGGCGTCTTTCAGCGGCATGAGGAGCCAGCGTTTGAGCAGGCGGGCGCCCATGGGAGAGACGGTGTTGTTCAGTACTTTCAGGAGGCTTTGGCCCTGTTCGTCACCGGCAGGTCCGAGCAGTTCGAGGTTACGGATGGTGAACTTGTCCATCCAGAGATAGTCGTCACGGTCGATGCGCTGGATGCTGGCAATATGTTGGAGGCGTGTGTTCTCGGTCTCTTTGAGATAGTAGATGACGGCGCCGGCGGCGATGATGCCTGCGGGCATGTCATCCACGCCAAATCCCTTGAGAGACCGGGTCTCGAAATGCTTCAGGAGCGTGTCCGTTGCGTAGGACGACTCGAAGAGCCAGCTGTCCAGTGTATAGGTGTGGAATCTGCCGCCGAAGATCTCTTTGAAATGTTTCTGGAAGCTGCGTTGGAAGATGATCTCGGCGGGCCGCATCGCCTGCAGCAGCTTGTCCACGTATTCGGTGCTGCCTTCGGCAACGAGGAACTCCCCGGTGGAGATGTCCAATAAGGAGAGGCCGATGGCGGCATCGGTCGCCGGCCAGCCGTCGGGGAAGTAGATGCCCGCGAGGAAGTTATTGTTATTTCCGTCGAGCAGTTTGTCATGGGTGGCGATGCCCGGCGTGACCATTTCGGTGACTCCTCTTTTTACGATGCCTTTTACGGATTTTGGGTCTTCCAGCTGGTCGCAGACGGCGACGCGATGGCCGGCCTTTACGAGTTTGTGGAGATAGGTGTCGAGTGCGTGATGCGGGAAGCCGGCGAGCTCTGAGGATGCGGCGGCCCCGTTGTTGCGTTTTGTGAGGGTGATGCCGAGCACTTTGGAGGCGACGATGGCGTCTTCGCCAAAGGTCTCGTAGAAGTCACCGACCCGGAATAGCAGGATAGCATCGGGGTATCGTTGTTTGATCGCCCGGTGTTGTTGCATGAGGGGGGTATCGGTGCCGTTCTTTGCCATTATGGTCCCTGGTGGGGGAACAAATGTAACAGAAAGCCCCGACAAATGGGTTGCCGTGGCTTTCTGGTGGGGATAAGTTGTTGATTCAGGCGTTGTGGGATCAGAAGCCGCCGCGGCCGGCAGGACGCGGCTTTGGCAGTTCTTTGCGGGGCAGTTTTTCGTCGCGTTGGGCGGTATTGTAAACGAAGGCTGCGACGATGGTGGCGATTTGTTTGAGGTCGTCCTCGCGGAGGTGTGCGTAGGAGTCCATGTTGGTGTGATGGGTGCGTGTGTTGTATTCAATCTCGTCCTGGATGAACTGGAAGCCGGGCAGACCGACGGCGTCGAAGGACTGGTGATCGGTGCCGCCGGTGTTGCTGATGGTGACGGTCGTGGCGCCGAGGTCATGGAAGGGTTCCAACCATTTGGTGAAGATGGGGCGGCAGGCTTCGTTGCCTTGCAGGTAGATGCCGCGAACCTTGCCCGTGCCGTTGTCGATGTTGAAATAACCGGCAAATTTCTCATGAGCGGGCAGCAGCTGCATGGTGGCCGGATCGGCAAAGGTCTTCTTCACATATCCCCGGCTTCCGAGCAGGCCTTCTTCCTCGCCGCTCCATAGGGCGATGCGGATGGTGCGGCGGGGTTGGATGCCGAGGGTCTTGAGGATGCGGACGACTTCCATCATCACCGTACAACCGGCGGCGCAGTTCGGCAGTATCGACGGGCTTCATTACGACCTTCGACATCGAGTCCAGCTGTTGGTCGGTCCAGCGGTCGGCGTCAGGTCGGAAGCTTTGCCGATAGACATCGTTTATCTCAGGGATGAGGATCTTGCCGGCGAGTTGGCCTTTGTATTTTTCGAGGCTCGCGGAGTCGGTGGCGCTGATGAGGAGGACGGACGCCGACTTTGGGCCTTCGGTGCCTGCGCACCAGGCTTTTGGAAAGGCGATCAGGGGCTTATAGTAGGGGGCGGTCATGGCCAGATAGGACTTTTGGAGTTCCCAGCCCTTGCCGAACTCGCCCCAGGGATCGAGCGTTGCGCCTGTGAGGCCCCAATCGGTGAGCTGTTGTTTTGCCCAGTTGGCGGCCCGCATAAAGCCGGGGGAGGCGGTGAGGCGGTTGCCGCTGGCATCGGTGAGGTGGAAGGCGATGTCCATTACGTGGGAGTGGTTGAGTCCTTCTTCGCGGATCTTCTGGATGGTAGTCTGGTCTACCTTCTCTTCCTGGGCCGTGACGCCGGCAGAACGGAGCATCAGGCCGGTGAATGTCAAGGCAGCAATCCATGCCGGGGTGCGGATGGAGGTTGGTTTTCTCATGAGCGGTTTTTTGTTTAAAGGTAGTTACCTTTGCGGATGCGCAAACTGGGGATGGATGAACTGAACCGAAAATCGGTGAATGCCTTCCGGGAATCGGAAAAGACGCCAATTGTGGTCGTGCTGGACAATATCCGGAGCATGCACAATGTCGGGAGTGTGTTCCGGACGGCCGATGCCTTTCTGATCGAGGCCATCTATCTCTGTGGGTATACGCCGCAACCGCCCCACCGGGATATCCATAAGACGGCGCTGGGTGCGACCGAGACGGTGAAGTGGAGCTATTTTGCTTCGGCGTCGGAGGCGGTTCGGGAGTTGCAGGGGCGGGGATACCGGGTGTTTGCGGTGGAGCAGACGGAGGGGAGTGTTCCTTTGCCGGAGTTCTCTGCGCGTTTTTCGGGGCCGTTGGCGGTGGTATTCGGCAATGAGGTGAGTGGGGTCAATGATGAGGCACTGGCTTTGTGCAACGGGGGGATCGAGATCCCGCAGTGGGGGATGAAACATTCGTTGAATATTTCTATTGCGGCGGGGATCGTGTTGTGGGAGATGGTCCGCACAAAAAAATAATATGAGTAAGGTAAAGAGCTATTTGAGTTTGATCCGGTTCTCGCATACCATTTTTGCGATGCCGTTTGCGATGATCGGGTTTGCCTTGGGCGCCTTTAGCCCCCACGCTCATTTGCGACCCCTTTGGATGCTTTTTCTGCTCGTCATCGGATGCATGATCTTTGCGCGTAGTGCGGCGATGGCGTTCAACCGTTGGCTGGACGTGGAGTTCGATGCGAAGAATCCACGTACGGCTATCCGGGAGATACCCAGGGGGATCATCTCGAAGAGCAGCGCCATGCGGTTCGTGATCGTCAGCTGTATGGCGTTTGTGGTTTGTACCTGGTTTATTAATCCCCTCTGTTTTTGGCTGTCGTTCGTGGCGTTGGCGGTGGTGTTGGGATATAGTTATACCAAGCGGTTCACTCCCTTTTGCCACCTGGTGCTTGGGCTGGGGTTATCGCTGGCGCCGATCGGGGCGTACCTGGCGGTGACCGGGCGGTTTGCGGTATTGCCGATCCTGTTCTCTTTTACGGTGATCTTTTGGGTCAGCGGGTTCGATATCATTTATGCGTTACAGGATGAGGAGTTCGACAAGTCGCTGCAGTTGTACTCCATGCCGAGCTGGCTTGGAAAGGCCAAGGCGCTGCGGGTATCGGAGGGGCTGCACCTGTTGAGCACGGCCTGTGTGGTAACGGCGGGTTGGTACGGAGGGTTTGGCCTCTGGTATTGGGCCGGGGTGGCCGTCTTTATGGGAATGCTTGTGTATCAACATCTTCTGGTGAAACCGAACGATCTTAGCCGGGTCAATCTCGCTTTTATGACCGCCAATGGAATTGCGAGCGTGGTGTTTGCGGTTTTTGTGATCGCGGATCTTTTTTTGGGGGGTATGCGCATCTTTTAGAAAATGCGTATATTTGGTTAATTTTGCAAAGATGAAAGAGCGCTTAAATCTTACTATCGATGGTGACCTTTTAAATTCCATGAAGACATATGCCTCCAAAAAGCAGATGAGCGTTTCGGAATTGGTGGAGGGGTATTTCCGGACGGTGACGAAGCCGGTGAAAAAAAAGAATATCCTGGAGTTGATGCGGGAGTTGCCGAAGCCTGTCAATAATTACGAGGGAGATATTACGGAGATGTATTATAAAGAGAGGGCTTCGAAGTATGGCTTTTAAGGTGCTGCTGGATGTCAATATTCTCCTTGATTTTGTCCTGCAACGCGAGGAATACGAAAGGGCCTATACACTGATCGAGTGGGCGACAATCGGCAGGATACAGGCTTTTATAGCAGCTTCGACCCTGCATACGGCTATATATCCTATAGAAAAGGAATTTGGTAGTGGGCAGACGAAGAATATCTTACTAACCCTGATCAGCGATATCCGTGTAATCGACATTGGGCAGGATATTACGGTCAGCGCGTTGCATTCTCCAATTTCGAATATCCAACATGCTTTGCAGTATTATACGGCGCTGCATCACCGGCTGGATTATGTGATAACCAGGAACCGGGATCTGATCCAATCGGCCATTCCTATTTTGCCGGCTTGTACTCCGGAAGAATTCATAAAAAGCAATTCCTGATGGCACGGATCATGGCGATAGATTATGGGCTCAAGCGTACCGGGATCGCGGTTACCGATCCGCTGCAGATCATCGCCACAGGGCTGACGACGGTGGAGTCACCGAAGCTGATCGCGTTCCTGAAGGAGTATTTCAAGACGGAGGTGGTGGAGCTGATACTTATCGGCGAGCCGAAGAACTGGGATGACAGCGACACACATGGGACTCAGCCGGCGCGGGAGGCGATGGCAAGGTTGAAGAAGGAGTTTCCCTCGATCCCGGTCCAGGCAGTGGATGAGCGGTTCACTTCGAAGCTTGCTTCACGGGCGATGGTGGAGATGGGAATGAAGAAGAAACAACGGCAGAACAAGGCTTTGGTGGACGAGATCGCGGCGACGATCCTGCTGCAGGAGTGGCTGGGACGAGTCCAGTGATCTTTTGGGGCTATGATCTTTTTGGACGATAATTTTTATATTAAACGTTTATTGATATGATCTTACCAATTGTGGCATACGGAACGCCTATACTTCGGGTGGTCAGCAAAGACATTACGCCTGACTATCCCGAGTTGCCCAAGTTGATCGAGGATATGTGGGAGACGATGTACTCGAGCAATGGGGTTGGGCTGGCCGCGCCGCAGATCAACCGGGACATCCGGCTTTTCGTCGTGGATTCGCAGCAAATATTCAACAACCTGGAAGAGGAAGAGAAGGACAAGTATCCCGATGGCCCGGGGATAAAGCAGGTGTTCATCAATGCGCATATCAAGGAGTTGAACGGCGAGGAGTGGGCGTACAATGAGGGTTGCCTGAGCATACCGAAGATCAGGGAAGATATTTTTCGCAGCGAGGAGGTGACAATGGAGTACGTGGATGAGAATTTCGAGTCGCGTGTATCCACCTTCAACGGGATCTCTGCGCGGATCATACTGCATGAGTACGATCATATCGAGGGAAAGCTCTTCATCGACTATCTGAAGCCGCTGAAGCGAAAGCTTTTGAAGGGCAAGCTGGATGATATTACCAAGGGTAAGATCAATGTGGATTACAAGATGAGTTTTCCGCGTTAGCCGGTGAACTGGACCGAATAGATCATCGGCAAATAATTGTTCAGGGTCTGCCAGCTATCGCCACGATCGGGCGAGAAGAAGAGATTTCCGGTCGTGGTGCCGAAGGCAAGCGCGTCCCCCGAGGTAGCCAGCGCGTGACGATAAACGATGTCGAAGCAATTCTCCTGTGGCAGTCCCTTTCTGCATTCCTTCCAATGCTTTCCCCCGTCGTCCGTGCGGCAGATACAGAGTGCGCCTTTGATCGCCGTGCGGACCATATCGCTATCTGCGGGGGCTACCCAGGCCTGATGCGGATCGTCATCTGCGACGGCGATGGCGAAGCCAAAACGCGCGGGTCCCTCTGGTTGGCTTATTTCTTCCCAGGTTTGGGCTCCGTTGGTGGAGCGGAAGATGCCGACGTGGTTCTGTTGCCAGAGGATATCGGGATCGGTCGGCGCCGCCACGAGGATGTGGGGATCGTGGCCCACCTCGGCTTCGGGGTCGGGCAGCCATTCGGCTCTCATGCCTTTATTCCTGACGGCCCAGCTGCTTCCGCCGTCGATAGTTTCGAATACTCCTGCACAGCTGATCCCGATGTAAATATGGTCTTCATTGCGGGGGTCTACCAGGATGGAATGAATGCCTGGTTGGTCCCGTCCGCCGCCGAACCAACCTGTCTTCCGGGTTGGATGCTGCCAAAGGGATTCGACCAACCGGAAGTTATTTCCTCCGTCTTCGCTCATGAACAGGCCTCCGGGATCCGTGCCCAGCCAGATCTTCGATCCGGATCGCGTGCCACCATGGGCCATCGACCAGATATAACGGGTGGTGGCCGGTGTCCCATCCTTTACCTCTTCTCCTTCGGGGTATGCGGGAGCCGGTATTTCTTCCCAATTGGCGCCACGGTCGGCCGACCGGTGTAGCTTGACACCCCAGTGGCCATGATCGAGACAGGCCCACCAGGTGCCGTTCCTGGGGTCGGAATAGGCGACGGAGACGGGTTGTCCTTCGAAGGAGAGGTTTTCGACCTCCCAGCAGCGGCCGTTGGAATGGTAGGCGATGAGACCCTTGCGGGTCCCGAGAAGGAGGGTGGGTTGCATATCGTTAGGTTTTGTAGCCTATGTTTGACATCGGGACGAGCCGCCGATCGTTATCCGCCGGACAGGGCCTGCATGATGTAGATCTCGCACTGGTCGGGGAATGGATCGCTAAGGGTAGTCCGGTCTTTTATCATTACGCCGTCGATGAAAATATTCACGTGTTTGCGCAGGCTGCCCTGTTCGTCGAGGATATAGCTTCGGACGCCGGGATAGCGAGTCTCCATTTCGCCAAGGATATCGGTGAGGGTGGCGCCGCCGGCGGAGGTGTCCTGCAAGCCTGGAAAGAACCTTTTTAACGCGTATGTGAATTTTATCGTGGGCATTTGACTAGCGGCGGATCAGGTTGTTACTGGTATAGGCCCGCCACCTGGCGATCACTTCTCTCATATCTTCGGGAAGCTCGCTTTCGAAAAGCATATCCTTTCCCGTTGCCGGGTGTACGAAGCCGATGGTCTTGGCATGCAGGGCATGCCGCGGGCAGATGGCGAAACAGTTATCGACGAATTGCCGGTATTTGCTGAAGACGGTGCCTTTTACGATCTTATCGCCGCCGTAAGTCTCGTCGTTGAAGAGCGGATGGCCGATGTGCTGCATATGCACGCGGATCTGGTGGGTGCGGCCCGTTTCCAGCACACATTGTACGAGGGTGACGTAGCCAAAACGTTCCAATACTTTATAGTGGGTGATCGCTTCCTTGCCATGATCGCCTTCGGGATAGGCGTCGAAGAGTTTGCGAAAGCGGAGGTGGCGGCCGACGTGTGCGACGATGGTGCCGTTGTCTTCCACGAGGTCGCCCCACACCAGGGCCATATACTGGCGTCTGACGGTGTGGTCAAAGAATTGTTTTGCGAGGCTGCGGACGGCTTTTTCCGTTTTTGCCAGCACCATGAGTCCGCTGGTGTTCTTATCGATGCGATGCACCAGGCCGAAGCGGGGCAGGGATTGTTCGGTGATGGTGCTGTTCTTTTGCAGGAGGTACCATGCGACCCCATTGATCAGGGTACCGGTATAGTTGCCGCTGGCCGGATGGACGACGAGGCCAGGGGGTTTATTGATGATCATCACTTCCTCGTCCTCGTAATGGATATTGAGGGGCATCTTTTCGGGAATGATCTCTTCGCCATGGGCCTCTTTGTCCGAATAGCAAACGATCTCGTCGAGGGGCCGGATCTTGTAGTTGGCGGCTACCGGTTTGTTATTGACCAGCACCATGCCGGCGGTGAGGGCTTTTTGGATCTTGTTGCGGGAGGCGTTCTCGATCCGCTGGACCAGGAATTTGTCGATGCGCATTGGTTCCTGCCCCTTATCTATTTTGAGATTCAGGCGTTCATACAGCTCCTCCGAGCTGTCGGCGGACGGGACCTCGTCCAACTGGCTATCGTCTTCAGGACCGGGATGCATAGAGGACATTTGGGCAAAGGTACGATGTTCGGGTGGTTTGCGTAACTTTGCGGCGCATGGAAACAGTCATCTTCGAAGACCTGGGCCGGATGGACTACCAGCGGGCCTGGGACTACCAGGAGCAGTTGTTGAAAGAGAACGTCCGGCTAAAGACGGAGGCGCGCGCCGACAATGGCTTGGCGCCGACGACGCACCGGCTTTTGTTTGTCGAACATCCCCCGGTATATACGCTTGGCAAGAGCGGGCATATGGAAAATGTGCTGCTGGATGACGCTGCGATGGAGGAGAAGGGCGCCCACTTTTTTCGCACCAATCGGGGTGGGGACATCACCTTTCACGGTCCGGGGCAGCTCGTCGGCTACCCGATCCTGGATCTCGAGCGGTTTCGCACCGACCTGGGGTGGTATCTGCGGAGCCTGGAAGAGGTGGGAATCCGGGTCTTGGCCGACTATGGCATTGTGGGAGATCGTTCGCCCGGGGAAACGGGTATCTGGATCGATCCGGGGGTGAAGGGCCGGGAGCGCAAGATCTGTGCGCTGGGCGTCCGGTGCAGCCGGTGGATCACGATGCATGGCTTTGCGCTGAATGTCAATACCGATCTGTCGTGGTTCGGCAATATCATTCCCTGCGGCATTGCGGATAAGCAGGTGACCTCATTGGAGAAGGAGCTTGGCAGGCCCGTCGATGTAGAAGTAGTAAAAGAACGATGGAAGTGCCGGTTCGAGGATGTGTTCGACGCGAGGCTCGGCTGACGCTGTCGCGATGTTAGAATTCTTTTGGGATAAAGAATTTGTTCTTTTCTTTCAGCTGGTCGCCGTCATACAATTCGAAGCGAAACCAGCCCGAGTGACGGAAGTTCGTTTTGTCGACCGTAAGGCTGGGATCCCTGATCTCCGAGAGTTCGAACAGCAGCTTATCGTCCTGATCGAAGAATTTCACGGCATAGTGTCTTTTTGGCGCCTCGGGAAGGTTGACCTGGATATTGCCGTATTTACCCGTATAAATATATTGTGACGCCCGGTAGACCTCTTTGGCGACAAAAGGTTTTATCATCAGCGTATCGCCGTCGATAAAGACGAGCGTATCTTTTGTCTTTCGCAGGAGGGAATCGCGGAAGCTTTGGATCCTTGTGCCGGATATCTGTCCAAGGAGCGTATCGCCTTTCCGGACATAGACTGTGTTCGATAGGGTCAGCCCGGGGAGGCTGTGAATTGCTGTTGGGGTTCTGATCTTCGATCGTTCGAAGGCGGAGGCGGGTGGCACTATGAGGAGGCGGTTGTTGGCCCGGAGGACCGGCTCTTCGGCTTCTTCCTCTTTTTGTGCGACTTGAGTGACCTGTTTGACGGCGGGTGTCCCTTCGGATTGTGAATGGGGACGGTGCGAAGCAGTGAAGATGTATTTTCCGTTGTCCAGGACGATGAAGAGCCGGTAATAGAAATTCGGATGGACGGCGTTGTTGTCCATTGCGCCGTTCTCGGGGAGGCGGGGATCGGGTACTGTGAGCAGGGTGGTAAAATTCCTGAGGCTGTCAGCCGAGCGTTGGATGCTGATCTGAGTTACTACAGGGTACTTGTTATGCCAGCTGATGAGGATCCTGCCCGGACCCCGGGCCGCGGCCGAGAACCGGGGCAACGTGTCCTGGGCCCGGAGGATGGTGGTCAGAAGAAGGAAGAGGATGACAGGGCCTGCGGAGCGATGCATAGGTGGGATGAAAATACAAAATCCGGGCCTAAAATTGCAATTTTCCAATGGCCAATGAGCGATTGCCTTGCAGTCCGCCGCTGTGGATGATCAATAGACGGGATTGGGCGGGGAAGAATTCCCGGCGGATGCTTTGAGTGAGGGCATAGAAAAGTTTCCCGGTGTACACGATGTCGGTGGGGATGGAGGTCTCACGATAGAACCGGTTCATGAAATCGAGGAGTGTTTGCGGATGCCGGGCATAGCCTCCGAAATGATATTGAGGAAGCAGGATCGTGTTGGGGCCTTGCAGGGGCGAGATATCGAAGCCTTTCAGGACCGGCACCCCGACGATGACCTGATGCGGGGCGGCGGCGCGGAGCAGCCCCTGAAAGGTGGTGCCTGTGCCGATGGCGCAGGCAATATGCGTATAGGCAGCGGTATCGGAGATGCGGAGGATCGCCTCGCTGCCCGTGATGCCCGGGAGGCCGCCGCCGCCTTCCGGAATGATGTATGCTCCGGGATAGCGGTGCATTAATTCCCCCAGGAAGCCGGGGTCTTCTTTTTGCAGGTAACGTTGCCGGGAAATAAATTCCAACTGCATGCCGTAGGCTGCTGCTTCTTCCAGCGTGGCGGATGGGGCAGCGGGTCTTTCGCCCCTGATGATGCCGATCGCGGCGATGCCGGCTTGTTGGGCTGCGTATGCGGTGGCGACGAGATGATTGGACCAGGGGCCGCCGAAAGTGAGGATCGGTTTGCCCGGTGTGGTGAGGGCGAGATGTTCTTTCAGTTTGAACCATTTGTTACCGGAGACGACGGGATGTAATTTATCCAGGCGCATGACATCCACGGGCAGGGGCCGGATAGCGTCATCGGGCCAATGCAAACGTTCGATCAGGGATGATGGATGATTCACCTTTATGCTTTATTTTCGTGTCCAAATATAAAAATAGTATAATGCAACCTACGCTATTGATCTTAGCCGCCGGCATGGCCTCCCGTTATGGGAGTATGAAACAGATACAGGGTTTTGGTCCCAACGGAGAAACGATCATGGACTATTCCATTTATGATGCGATCCGCGCCGGGTTCACAAAAGTAGTATTCATTATCCGGAAAGATTTTGCAGAAGACTTCAAGAATATCTTTGAGCCGAAGCTGAAGGGAAAGATCGCGATCGACTATGTTTACCAGGACCTGCGCAGTTTCACGGGGGATTATCCTGTTCCGGCGGACCGGACCAAACCCTGGGGAACGGCCCATGCCGTCCTTTGTGCGAGGGATGCGATCAGGGAGCCTTTTGCGGTGATCAATGCGGATGATTTTTATGGCCGGGATGCCTTTGAGAAGGCCTATGGCTTCCTTACGAAACAGGTGAATGCCAGCACTTATTGCATCATCGGGTATGAGCTGGCCAAGACCTTGTCCGACAATGGGACGGTGAGCCGGGGGGTCTGCGAGGTGGATGCCTCGGATAACCTGATCTCGATTGCCGAGCGCACGAAGATATATGAGGAGAATGGAAAGATCACTTATGAGGAGAACGACAAGAAGTTCGAAGTTCCTTTCGATTCCAAGGTATCGATGAATTTCTGGGGTTTCGATCCGTCGGTGTTTGGGTATACGGAGAAGATGTTCCACGCCTTTTTGCGGGAGCAGGGGACGAATCCGAAGGCGGAGTTCTTTATCCCGATCATCGGGGATAAGTTCATCAAGAATGGGGATGGGAAGATCAAGGTGATACCGACAGGGGCGAAATGGTTTGGGGTGACGTATAAGGAGGATGCGCCGGAGGTGCAGGCGAGCTTGAATGCGTTGATCGATAAGGGGGAATATCCGAAGAGTCTTTGGCGCTAGCTGATAAAAAAGGCCCGCGTCGCGGGCCTTTTTTATCAGTTGGACTTCACTATGAAGATATAGTCGCGGAGTCGTTTGATCTGGGTTTTGCGATCCATTCCTTTGATGACGGAATTGGTGGGTATTCTGAGGGTGCTCAGGGTGGTGTCCGTCTTTTGGAGCGTGCTGTCGGTCCGCATGGAATCGAGGGCACTGTAGATGTTCTTGGAGCGGACGGCAAAGACCATGCCTTCGGCGTTTGCCTGGCTGGAGGTAACGATGCCGATCACTTCGCCGTCGTTGTTGAGAACGGGAGTACCGCTGTTGCCGGGGTTGGCGGCGATGGTCAGCTGGAAGGCGGTGGTATCACCCTGGAAGCCAGTCTCCGCGCTGAGGTATCCTTTTCCATATACGATGGTGGGGCGGGGATAGCCGAGGGTGAAGAGATCGTCGCCGAGATCGGCGCCCGTCTTGCTGATGCCATAGGGCAGGCCGTTAAAGGGATGATAGGCCGTGTCCTCGATCTTGAGCAGGGCGAGGTCGGCCTGCCGGTCGAGCTGGATGATGCGGGCCTGGTATTCGCCGAGGGTATTTTGCACGGCTACGACCGTGGCATTCTTTACGATATGGGCATTCGTGAGCAGATAGCCTTTGCCATCGACCAGGAAGCCCGTGCCGCCACGGTTAAATATGGTGTTGTTTTGGGCTTCCACGGAATTGAGCTTGTTGATGACATTGTTAACGATATGCTGCTGGTTGGTCAACTGGCGGCTCAGGAGATCGATCTTGGCCTGGCTGACCTTTGGTGTCACCAGCGAGAAAAGCCCGCTGATAAAGAGCGCTGTGATGCCGGCGATGGACGCGGCGACGAAGACGGTGCGTTTGTATTTATTCCACAGGGTGATCACTTTGGCGGTTGGGGTGGGTTGTTCGATCTCACCGCTACGGGTCAACTGTTCGTATACGTCCGAGAGCTGGTTCTTCAACCGGCGGTTTTCGCCGTATTCATCGAGTTGGTTGAGAAAGGCCGCATGTTCGACCACGCGTTGGTCGACTTCCGGATTTGTTTCCCGGATATGTTCGAAGAACAGCTTTTCCTCGGGGAGCATTTCCCCCCGGAGATAGCGTTCGATGGCGTCTAATAGGGTGGTGTCTTGCATCTTACTCACTTTATTTTATTCTTTCGAGTCTTTTTTACTGTTAAAGATCTTTTTCAATCGCATCAGGCATTTGTACTTCTGGTTCTTGGCGTTGTCGGCATTTGTGTAGCCGAAATCCGCGGCTATGTCCACCATGCTTTTCTTTTGCAGGTAGTAGGCCTCGAGCAAGCTTTTGCAGGGTTCGCCGAGGTTCTTCAGGGATTTTTCCATCACCAGGAAGTCCTTGTTGCGCTGTTCGTGCCGCTCAACGTCTTCCTCTACGGGTACGGTCTCTTCGAGATTGTCCACTTCGGGTGAGAATCTCTGCTGCTGGTTGAGGCGTTTGAGCCAGAGCCGGCGGCATACGGAATAGAGGTAGGTCTTCAGTTGACTGTTCAATTCGAAAGAGCCGGACCTGGCTTTTTCGAACAAGACGATCATGGCTTCCTGGAAGATGTCGCGGGCATCGTCGGGGAAGCCGTTGTTATTGAGGATCAAAGACTGCACCATATTAAAGTGCTGTTTATAGATTGCTTCGATGGCCTTGCGGTCGTTGTGTGCCAGTCCTTCGATTAATTTCTGTTCGTTGGTCTCGGTCCTCACGCTTGTGCTATGTTTAATACCCAAATTAACCATTCGTAACCCAAAGGAAGGGCAAAAAATTCAAAAAAAGCATTTTTGTCCCTCAAAAACCATCTACTATGTATTGTGAAAATAAATATGTAAAAAACGTTGATTATTGAGGGTTACTTTTTATTACTACGGGTATTAACCCCGAAACCATTCAATTAACGCAAAATCAAAAAATCAAATGAAAAAGTTCTTTTTTGTAGCCGCTATCGCCGCTTTCGCCGCTTGTAACAACTCCGGTTCTGAATCCAAACCCGTTGATTCCACTGCAGTTAAGGCTGACAGCACCAAGATGTCTGCTGATTCTTCCAAGATGGCAACTGACAGCACGAAGATGTCTGCTGACAGCACCAAGATGGCTGCCGATACGACCAAGAAGAAGTAAATCTTTATATGGCAAGCAATCGTTAGAGGCCGCCCTGGTTACAGGGTGGCCTTGACGTTTTTGAGCTTTTTGGGGCTTGATGCGCGCATCAGGCTTTTTTGCTTTTTGGCGTGGTATCGGGCAGGAACCCGGTGAGCAGTCCGAGCAGGGGCAGGAAGGAGCAGAGGTGGAAGACGTGCTGGATGCCGGTGCGGTCGGCGAGGCGGCCGAGGACGGCGGCGCCGATGCCGCCCATGCCGAAGGCGAGGCCGAAGAACAGGCCGGCGATGAGGCCGACCTTACCGGGAACCAGTTCCTGGGCATATACGAGGATGGCGGAGAAGGCCGAAGCCAGGATAAGACCTATGAAGACGGAAAGTACGGCGGTGAAGAACAGGCTGGCATAGGGGAGCAGGAGGGTGAAGGGAGCGACCCCGAGGATCGAGAACCAGATGACGTATTTGCGGCCGAAGCGATCCCCGATGGGACCACCGATCATTGTACCGGCTGCCACGGCGAAGAGGAAGATGAAAAGCAGGATCTGGGCGTGCTGATCGGAGACGTGGAACTTGTCGATGAGGAAGAACATGTAGTAGCTGCTCATGCTGGCCATGTAGAAATATTTGGAGAAGATGAGCACGAGCAGAATGGAAAGGGACGTGGCGACCCGTCCTTTGGACAGGCCGGGGTCGGATTCGTAGATGATCGAAACGGCTTTTTTACGTCGCATCGTCAGGTTGCGGCGGTACCAGCGGCCGGTGTTCAGCAGCACGCCGATGGCGATGAGTGCGAAGACTCCGAACCAGATGATATTCGACTGGCCATAGGGAGAGACGATCCGGGCTGCCAGCAGGGGGCCGAGGGAGGCGCCGGCGTTGCCGCCCAGTTGGAAGATGGATTGGGCCAGGCCGCGTTTTCCGCCGGAGGCCAGGTAGGCCAGGCGGGAGGCTTCGGGGTGGAAGATGGAGCTTCCCACGCCGACGAGGGACACGGCTACGAGCACGAGGGGGAAGCTGCCGGCCCGTGAGAGCAGAAGCAGGCCTGCGAGTGTGAAGCACATGCCGGCGGCGAGCGAATAGGGTTGCGGCCGTTTGTCCGTATAGAGTCCGACGAAGGGTTGCAGGAGAGAGGCGGTGAGCTGGAAGCAGAAGGTGATCAGGCCGAGCTGGCTGAAGTTCAGGCTAAGTGATCGTTTGAGCAGTGGATAGGTGGAGGGGATCAGCGACTGCATGGTATCGTTCAGCAGATGTGAGAAGCTGATGGCGAGGAGGATCGAAAATACGGTCTTTTGCACGACGGCGCCGGCTTGTTCATTGGTGTTGATGGTGGCCGATGGCGGCGATGAGGTCAATGTGTTGGACATGGTTTGTACATTAATGCGTGGCGATCTTTTCCGCGTATTGCCAGGCTTTTTTCGGGTCCTGGTCAATAATGGCTTGCAGCAGCTGTTCGTGGAGTTGCTGGGATTCGATAAATTTTTGGGTCGTCAGGTGGGTCTGATGAAAATGGCGGGTCATCTGTTCGGCTACGGTGCGGTAAAGGTCGGCAAGGATATCGTTTCGGGAAGCTACGGCGATGGCGATGTGGAACTGGATATCGCTGCGGATGGCGCCTTCGATATCGCGGGTCATTGCCGCCGTGTTCCGCTCGTCCAGCAGGGCTTTCATTTTCGTGATGTCCTTTCGGGTGCGGAGAAGGGCGGCTTTCTCGGCGATCTTTATCTCGAGGAGTTGTCTTACCTCGTCGAGATCGGCTGCAGAGGCGCGGCGGAGCCGTTGCGGAAGCGGTTCGGCGATGCCCCGTTGTGCTTCCACCATCGTTCCCGATCCCTGGCGTACGGTGAGCAGGCCGGTGTTGGCCAGGATGCGTACGGCTTCGCGAATCGTGCTGCGGCCTACGCCGAATTCGGCCATCAGCTCCGGTTCGGAGGGCAGCTTGTCGCCGGGCTTATACACGCCAAGGGAAAGCTGCTGTTGAAGCCGGCCGACGACGGCGTCGGCGAGGGAGTGCCGCGGAAGGGGAGAATTCTTTTTCATCCTATCATCTGATGACTTTGCAAAGGTAGGGACTTTTACCGATAGTCATTATACAATGTCCGGAATATTTCGGAGACATAGGATTGGCCGGCGGAGAGTTGTTGGAAGGCATTGCCGATCTCGTCGGCGGATTCGTATTTATGCACGTATGCATCGATGCCGGTCTCCTTCATCTTTTCGATGATGATCGGTTCGTACACGTTGGAATAAATCATAATGTGGCTGGATGGGAATCTCTGCTTCAGCTCTGCGGCGGGAAGCAGGAGGCTTCCGGGTCGGGTCTCGTCGCCGGAACCCAATACGATGAGGTACCAGGGTACTTTTTCGAAGGCGGGCGCCGAAAGAGCGGTGAAGACGCTGTCGGTGTGCCCGGCCCGGATGTCGGGATGGATGTAGCGGAACACTTGCTGGAGTCCGATGGAGAGAAGGGGGATCTCGTCGATCACGAGGATATGGGCCGGAGTTGGGATGGACATATACAAATTTCGGATAAAAAGCCCGAAGCAATGGTATGTGTTTACCTGTATATTTGTTCCTCAATAGTATCATGAAGCCATGCGTATAGCTATCAATGGAATGGGACGGATCGGCAGATTGCTTGCCAGGAAGCTGTTGTTATCGGAGGGTATCGAGCTTGTCGCCGTCAATGACATTATGGAGCCGGAAAATCTTGCGTATCTGTTGCGATATGACTCGATTTACGGAACTTTACCGGAGCGGGTATCCTATGCCGATGGTCGGCTGTCCTTTGGGAGCAGGAGCATCGCGGCATTTCGGGTGGACGATCCGCTGAAGCTGCCCTGGGCGGAATTGGGTGTGGATGTTGTGCTGGAGTGTTCGGGCCGGTTCACAAAAAGCGAGGCGGCTGCGATGCATCTGACCGCTGGAGCGAAGCGGGTGCTTTTATCGACGACGGGGTCGCCGGATATACCGCTGTTGATCTATGGATTCAACCAGCATGCGTTGACGAAGGAAAGCAAGATCATTTCGCCGGGCGGTTGCATGACGAATTGTTCGACGCATATCCTATATTTATTGAACTCGATCGGGATCGAATCGGCGCAGGTGAACATCCTGCATTCCTATACTTCGAGACAGGAGTTGGTGGATGCTCCGCACAAGCAGTTCCGCCGGGGCCGGGCGGCGGCCGAGTCCATCATCCCGGTGGAGATCGACCTGGCCCAGTCGCTGGAACGGCTGATGCCGGGGCTGAAGGACAGGATCGGCACGGTGTCGACGCGGGTGCCTGTGGCCAACGGCGCCATGGCCGATTTCACGGTACAGCTGAGCAGGGCTGCGAAGGCGCGCGAGGTCAACGCATTGTTCGCCCATGCGGCGCGGCACGAATATGACGGGGTGCTGGATTATACCGAGGAGGCTATCGTGTCGCTGGATATCAAAGGGGACACGCATTCCTGTGTGGTGGACGGCACCCTTACGTCCATCGTTGGGAGGCAGCTGAAGCTGATCGCCTGGTTTGACAACGAGTACGGTTATACGAGCCGCATAATCGACTGGCTATACTACTGGAAAAAACTGCTATGACAAAAATAACCCGCCGCCTTGCTTCCATCGACGCCTTCCGGGCGATAACGATGCTGCTGATGATCTTTGTGAACGACCTGGAGTTAGACTTCCATGTACCGGTATGGCTCGAGCACGCCAAGGAGGGGGAGGACCGGCTGGGTCTTGCAGACACCGTTTTTCCTGCTTTTCTTTTTATCGTTGGGTTGTCGATCCCGCTTGCGATAAAGGCCGGTCATGAGCGGGGGGCGACGCGGATGGAGACTTTCTGGCATATCCTGCGCCGGAGCTTTGCCTTGCTGGTGATGGGTTTTTTCCTGGTCAACTATGAAGAGTTTACGAAGGGGCCCGCGCTGGTGTCGAGGTTCGGCTTCCTGCTTATCATCACCGTGGCTTTCTTCTTTGTCTGGCTGGTTTATCCCCGGGAATGGTCCGCGCCGAAGAAATGGTTCTTCCGGGGGATCGGGATCGCGGCGCTGATCTTCATGGCGGTGATCTATAAGGGTGGGACTCCCGATGAGCCCATGGGGTTGCGCATGTATTGGTGGGGCATCCTTGGATTGATCGGCTGGTGCTATCTTACCTGCGGCCTGCTTTATTTCCTTATCGGGGACCGGATCCCATTGTTATCGATCGTCTTTATGTATTTCCTGGCCTATTCGATCCTCGTTCATACGGTTGGCGGGGCAATGCTTCATTATATGTCGCTTGGCGGCAGCGGAGGGCTTTCCGCCTTCACCATGGCGGGTGTGGTGACGACCGTCTATTACCAGCGGATGACGCAAAAAGGGATGGCCTCCGAGGGGTTGACGATGCTGGCCGCGGTGGCGCCGGCGCTGATCGTGGCCGGATTTATCGTAAGGCCGATCGGCGGGATCGCGAAGCTGGGGGTTACCCCGTCCTGGATACTCATCTGTACGGGGATCAGTATCGGCTGCGTGGCGATACTGGGGTATATCGTCGATCAAAAGGACCGGCAAAACTGGTACCGGTTGATCCGGCCCGCGGGTACGATCACGCTCACCTGTTATCTTCTTCCGGACATCCACTATGCGATCATCAAGCTGCTGGGTGAGAAAGCGCAGCTGCCCGAGGCGATCCGCAGTGGTTGGATCGGGGTGGGCAAATCATTTGTCTTTGCCTTCCTGATCGTGTTGCTGACCGGGGTGCTGGAGAAGAAGAAGATAAAATTGTCTGTTTGATCTGCGATTTCCGTTCTAACGAACGCTGAATGTCGCCGTGAGCTTTTCGTCTCTCGAGTGACTTCCCAGGATGAGTTTGTAATCTCCTTTGTACAGCTTCCATTTACCGGCGGCGAGGTCCCATTTCTGCAATTCGCTCATGGGGATGGCGAGGGAGAGCGTTTGTGCTTGGCCGGCCGGTACGGATATCCTGTGGAAGGCTTTTAATTCTCTAACCGGCATCCGGTCCCCATTGGGGTATTGGATGTACGCCTGCACGACCTCATCGCCATCGAAATTGCCCGTATTGCTCACTGTCAGTGAAAAGGAAAGGGTGTCTTTGGCTGTGATGTTTTGCCGAGGCGGTTTCTGCCAGGCGTAGGAAAAGCTCGTATAGCTGAGTCCGAAGCCGAAGGGGTATTGGACGGGACCGCCGTAATAGCGATAGGTGCGGCCTTTGAGGCTATAATCCTGATAGTCCGGCAGATCGCCAAGGGACCGGTAGAAGGTGACCGGCAGGTGGCCTGAGGGGGAGATCTTGCCGAAGATGATATCGGCCAGGGCGTTGCCGCCCTGTTCGCCGGGGTACCAGGCCAGCAGGATCGCGTCGGCATAGGGCAGGATCGGGGTGAGATCGACTGCGCTGCCGGCCGTGACGACCACGACCAGCGGTTTGTCATGGATCGCTTTCCGCAACGCTTTTATATAGGCGATATGGGCGGAGGGCAGGCTGAGGTCTGTGCGATCGCCGCCATGGGGCGCCAGGAAGGCATCGCCTTCTTCCCCTTCCATGACGGGCGTGAGGCCGATAACGGCGATGGTCGCCTGGCAATTCGAGGCTGCCCAGGTTCCGCCGAAATGGATACTGTCTTTATAGTCGCAACCCTGATCATATTCGACATGGACGGCGGGGCCTGCTGCGGTGGTCAGGCCTTCGAGGAAGGTGACCATCGGGGAGGAGACTCCGTGGTAGTTGCCGGCGAGGGCGTCAAAGGAAAAAGCGTTGGGGCCGACGATGATCAACGAGGCGAGGGAGTCCTTGCGAAAGGGGAGGACGCCGCGGTCGTTCTTGAGCAGGACCATGCCTTCGGCGGCGAGGCGTCGGGCCAGGGCGATATGTCCGGCGGTATGGACGCTATCTGCGCCATAGTTGCTGAAGGGAACTGCGGCCTTTTCGTCGAAGAAGCCCAGCTTCAGCTGGGTACGGATCAACGGGGCAAGAGCCGAGTCCACCTGCTGTTTGGTGAGGAGGCCGGCATCCACCGCTTTTATGACGTCTTGTTGGAGCACATTGGAGCAATCCAGGTTCACACCGGCCTTTATTGCCGCGGCGGCCGTTTCCATAGGACCAGGGAGTACTTTGTGTCGCGTGAAGATATCGTCGAGGGCTCCGCAGTCCGTGACCACGTGGCCTTTGAAATGCCATTCTTCGTGCAGGATGCGGTGGAGGAGCGTCGGGCCTGTGCAGCAGGGCTCGCCATTGACGCGGTTATAGGCGCACATGATGGATTCGACGCCGGAATCCACGAGTCGTTTGAAGGAGTAGAGATAGGTTTCCCGGAGATCTTTTTCGTCTACGATCGCATCGAAGGTGTGGCGATTGGCTTCGGGGCCGCTGTGAACGGCGAAATGTTTTGCGCATGCCGAGGCCTTTAGATAGCGGGCGTCATCGCCCTGGATACCTTTTATAAAAGCGGTGCCCATGGTGGCGGTCAGGTAGGGGTCTTCGCCATAGGTCTCCTGGCCGCGGCCCCAGCGCGGGTCGCGGAAGATGTTGATGTTGGGCGACCAGAAGGTGAGGCCCATATATTGTTCCCGTCTGCCGGCGGCGGTGGAGAGATTGTATTTTGCGCGGGCTTCGGTGGAGATGGATCCGGCGGCTTCCCGCAGGAGGCGATCGTCGAAGGTTGCCGCCATGCCGATGGCCTGGGGGAAGACCGTGGCTTCGCCCGCACGGGCGACTCCATGAAGCGCTTCGTTCCACCAATTGTAAGCGGGGATCGACAGGCGGTCTACGGCCTTGCTGCGATAGCCCAGCAGGGAAACCTTTTCTTCGAGGGTGAGGCGGGAGAGGAGGTCATTCACGCGTTCGGCCTGCGGGAGGGACGCGTTGCGGAAAGGGAGTGTTTGGGCGATGGCGCCGGAGGAAAGCAACAGCGATACGAGGAGGATGCGGGTGCTGACGGGCATGGTTTGATTATTAATTAGCGGTCCATTTATTATTCGACGCGTCGGCGTCGACGTAGATGCCGTTGTCGACCTGGATCGACCGGAGGGTTTTGCCGGCATTGGGCAGGGCGATCGTCGTCTTCGATTGATCGGTGCGCCAGACGGCGGGGGTCTGGTGTACCCTTGCGGTTGTGCCGTCGGCATAGGTGATGACCAGGTCGAAGGGGATTGCGAATCCGCCGATGTTGCGGATGAGGATGCTGTTGCCCTCTACCTTGTCGATGGCGAGATCAAGATAATTATAAGTAAAGAACCAGTTGTTCCAAAACCAATTCAGGTTTTGACCGGAGGCATCGTTGAAGGAATAAAAGAAATCCCACGGGATGGGATGTTTTCCATGCCAGCGATCCATATAGGTGTGGAGGCATTTTTTGAACAGATCATCGCCGAGCAGGTCTTTTACCGCGAGATAGGCGAGGGAGGGTTTGCCGTAGGCATTGTTGCCATAGGCGCTGCCGGTCAACGCGTCGGTGGGAGTGATGATGGGGAGATCTTCGGTGAAGGATGGATCGTAGGTGTAGCCGTTGACCCGGAATTGTTTGTAGAAGCCTTCCGCTCTTTCCTTGCCGAGATCCGATCGGCCGATGAGGAGCTCGAAAGTGGTGGCCCAGCCTTCGTCCATGTAGGCGAACCGGGATTCGTTGATGCCCATATAGAAGGGGAACCAGCTGTGTGCGATCTCGTGTTCGGCTACGAAGCGGGAGAAGACCGTATCGGGGGTGGTATTGTCGTTCACCATCATCGGGTATTCCATATCTGCGAAGCCCTGGACGATGGTCGTCTTTGGGAAAGGGTAGGGAACTCCGGGGTAGTTATGGGAAAGCCAATCGAGGGCATGGCGGCCAAACTCCACCATATAATGGAAGTCGTTTGCCTTTTCGTTATACGCCGATTGCACCCCCGACCTACGGCCGGTGGCGTCATCAACGACAACGCTCGACGCATCCCAGGCGTAGTGATTGCTGAGGGCGCAGGCCACGTCGGTAATATCGTTGGCCTTCCATATCCAGGTGTTGGTAGTGTTCTGCGGGGTCACTTTTCCGGCTGCGATCTCTTGCGGCGTTGCGATGGAGATGATCTTATCGGTGGTGGCGGAGCCGGTCAGGCGCTTTGCGTAGGCCGGGGTCAGGACTTCGTCGGGGTTTTGCAGATCGCCGGTGGCCCAGACGATATAGTTGGCCGGCACTTTTACTTTCAGGATATAGTCGTTGAAGTCATTGTAAAACTCCTGCATATCATTAAAGTCGATATGATCCCAGCCGGCGTAGTCGTCATAAACGGCTACGCGGGGATAGGCATATGCGAGGAAATACGTTGTGGAGTCCAGCATTCCTTCGCGGCCGCTTTCGAGGGAGATCTCGTAGTGCCAGTCGATGTTGAGCCGGACCGAATCGTGGGGAAGGAGGGGGGCGGCCAGGCGGATCTGTTTCCACGTGCGGTCGGCCGCGGAGTTTTTCCAGGTGTTTGCCTGGCCGTTCTCGGCATAGCTGTCGATGATGACGCCGGTGCTAAGGTACTCGGGGCTTGCCGCGCTCATGCGGGCGGCGCCCGGCCGGTGGATATTGACCGTCAGCCGGAAGGTCAGCGTTTTCAGCGTATCGGGGCTGTTGTTGGTATAGACGATGGTCTCCGAGCCGCGGATCGTCCGGTCTGGCGGGTTTGCGGAAAGGGTGATGTCATAGCGGCCTTTGTTCTGCCAATAATGGTTGCCGGGGCGGCCGTCGGGGGAACGGGTACCATTCTTATAAGCTTCTTTTATGTCCCGGGGGGTATAGAGGGGTTGGCTCTGCAGCGTATTGGTTACAAGTACGGCAAGCAGAAAACAAAGCAGGGGTCGTTGCATACAGCGTATGATTTTTGCGACCCGAAGGTAGGGAAAACAGGGCAATAGGAACACTAATGCCGTGACAAGCAATCGTTTTGAATGGTTATGAGGCAGTGACGCAAGGAATCTTCAATAAATATAGGGAATTCTCTTTAAAAGTGCACTACTTCATAAAAAGCCTTCCAGGTTGTCCGTTAGCTTTGTCAGTCTAGTTTTGGTGATTCGGGTGGGCCGAGATAGGATGGTTTTTCGCCGCCGGCATCGATGACCAGTTTTTGCAGGACCGGACCGGGATCGACGAGGAAGAATTTCAGCGTGTGTTCGCCGCGGCGGCTGAGTGTGTGCGTGGATGTCGCGATCCGGATATTGTCTGCTACCATTTTGTCCCAGGCGCCGTGGGCTTCGTTGCCGGTGCTGCAGTCGATGACCTGGGGATTCCCGTCGTCGAATGCGATGGCATAGTGGATGGGTTTCCTGTTGAATTCAAGGAGGGGAGAGAGGTACACGTTGACCTTTACCGTGCCCGTATCGGAAAGCCATACCGTGTATTCGAGGTGCGGACTGTTGCCGGTGGGAGTGATCGCCCTGGCAGTGACAGGTGCGGCCTGGACGGCGGAGCCGGTACGGCCGAGGTCGGGAATCGTCTGCCATCGGATGGTCTTGTTGCCGACTGCCTTGTTGTAATGGTCGGCGGCAATGGATACACACCCGCCTGTCTCGATAAAACCTTTGAAATCGCCGGGGGGGCGGATCCCTGTGTTCTCGAGGAGGATCGGTATTTTGACGGCTGTGCCGTTGGGGCCGGTAACGGTGATGCTGCTTTGTTTGGTCCCTGCGGGGACCTGCGGCCAGTCGATGCCGAACCAGATGCGTTGTTCGTCGGTGACTGTGTGGTTGGCGCGACCAATCTTTATCCAGGGATCGGCGGCGGTGAGGGTGTAGGTGAAGGGATGGGTAGTGCGATTATAGATATCCAGGTAGTGATTGCGGCGATCATAGGGGTTGAAGACGGAGTCCTCGACGGCGATGCCCCAGGGCGATCCCGATATGGCCGCGGTATCGATCGTTTTGGTGGCGGGCATGCTATTGTGGCGGGGTTCCTGCCAGCCGGTGTAACCGATATGCGTCTGATCCATCATGTGGGACCATTTCCCGGCGGCGATGTTTCGATTGTAGGTTGACGATAATATCGAGTCCTTCAGGAACAGCAGTTTTGCCTGGGTGGCCAGATCGTTTGTCGCGATGCGGCCCTGGGCGGCATAGAGCCGGTTGCGGGCCACGGCATAATAGAGCTCATTCAGATTGGCGCTTGCCTGGACGGGATAGAGCACCAGCTCGAAATAAGCGTCCTGGTACTCTTTTGGTAATTGCCGGCCCAGGACCGCGGCCTTTTCCGAGAGGAGCTTGTAATCGGTGACCGCGGTCTCTGCCTCTCGGTAGTCCGACAGGCTATAGGTGTCGGGAGACAGCAACTCGGGTTTGCGGCGGCCGTTGAATTTGGCGTAGAGGGCGAGGATCCCGGCGATCTCGCCGGCGTGGGTGGGACCGAACTGCGCGGCTGCCCATTGCCGCGTGTAGGCGGCGATGGTGTCGGCGGGAATGGCATCGGGGTCCCAGGCATAGTCGAGGAAGAAGGTGATCGGGAGCTCCAGGGGTTTTATATCACCGACGTTGACGATCCAGATGCGGTCATCGCCGTATGCTTTTGCCAGGTTCAACTCTTCCCATACACGGGGCAGGGGATTGGTGTTGATCCATTTGTAGTTTCGGGGACCGCCGACATAGTCGAAATGATAATAGAGGCCATAACCGCCGGGCCTTGGTTTTTCGCCCAGGACAGGAAGTTTGCGGATGTTCCCCCAGTTGTCGTCGCAGAGCAGGAGTGTAATATCATCGGGAACGCGCATGCCTTTATCGTAGTAGGCCTGCACTTCCTTATAGAGAGCCCAGGATTGAGGCGTAGCTTCGGCGGGTTTGCCGGTGACCTTTTGGATGATGCTCCGTTGGTCGCTGACGATGTTTTCGAGGAGGGAGATGTTGGCTCCTTCCGTCATGGGCATATCGCCGTCCCCGCGCATGCCTACGGTGACGATGCTTTCGTGGTGGTCCATGTGTTCGATGCCTTTTGTCCAGAAGCTGTCGAGGACGGCGGCGTTCTTCGTGTAGTCCCAGGGGCCGGAGCCATAGCGTTTCCATTCCTGCTGGGCGCGCAGCATGGGTTCGTGGTGGCTGGTGCCCATGACGATGCCGTATTGCGAGGCCAGGACGGGGTTGAGCGTATCGTCGTCGTTAAAGGCGTTGCCCCACATGGCAGGCCAGAGATAGTTGGCCTTCAGGCGGAGCAGCAGTTCGAAGACATGGTCGTAGAAAAAATGATTGAAGCCGCCGAATTTCTCGCGGGCCCAGCCGCTGAGGGCGGGAGCTTCGTCGTTGATGAAGAAACCGCGGTATTTCACCGACGGACCGTCGGTGGTGGTGATGCCTCGGGGATAGAAGAGTTCGTTGCGATGGGGTACTGGGACATCGGCCCAGTAGTACCACGGTGAGACGCCCATCCGGCGGGAGAGATCGACCACGCCGTAGGCCGTCCCTCTGCGGTCGCTGCCGGCGATGACAAGGGCTTCGCCGATGGTGGGAGTCGGATTACGGAGGGTCACCCGGGTGTAGGCTTCCCATTTGCCGGTTTGTTTGGAGGAGAGGCGGTTCTGTTTCAGCAGTTGTTGGATCAGGGTCGAATGGTCCCTGCTGCCGATGATCACGAGGCGGGCGATAGGGGCGTCCGGCAGGGTGGTGATGATGGGCGGTTTGACGCCGGTGATGCGTTCGATATCGTCCTGCAGGAGTTCGGCGGATTTTTTTACCAGCCAATGGTCCTGTGCGTCGACGTAGATAGGCGTGGCTCCGTCCTGCTGTGAGACAAGGGGAAATTCCTGCTGGGCGGCGGCCCGGATCGTGATCGCCGAAAGAAGGATAAGGAAGATTCGTGTCATACGATTGATTTTAGAAACCGATAGAATTACCGCCGTCGATGGGCAGTACGACGCCGGTGATATATTTGGCCTGTGGGGAGGCGAGGAAAAGCGCGGCGTCGCCGATATCGGCGGGTTCGCCGAGGCGGCCCAGGGGGGTGCGGGCAAAGACCTTTTGTTTTCTTTCCGCGTCACCATTCAGGGCTTTCGCGGACATATCGGTCGCGATGAAGCCGGGGGCGATACAGTTGACGAGGATCCCCATGGGGGAGAGCTCGACCGCCATGGCCTTTGTCATTCCTTCGATGGCCGATTTGGAAGCCGTGTAGGCGATGACCTTGGGAATGCCGTATTGCGCCGCCATGGAGCTGATGTTGATGATATTTCCCTGTCCCTGCGGGATCATGATGCGGACCACTTCGCGGCTGATCGCGAATACCGAGTGGAGGTTGGTATGTACAATCCGTTCGAACTCCTCGTCGGTCACGTCGGCGAATTCCTTTTTCATGTTGATACCGGCGTTGTTCACGAGGATATCGATGCGGCCGTATTGCGCGGCGATCCGGGCGATGAGGGCGGGGATGGATGCGAGGTCGTTGAGATCCTGGGCGATGGCGTGGCAGAGAGGGCCGAGCTTTTCTTTGGCGACCCTGAGCTTTTCGGGGTCGCGGCCGATGATGACCGTTTGGATACCGGCCTGTACGAATTTCCCGGTGATGGCCAGGCCGATGCCGGAGGCGCCGCCGGTGACGATTGCGATACGTTGTGCGGGATTACTGATTTGTTCCTGGGGCATAGTCAATTTTGTGTTGCTGGTAATATTCGAGGGTATGGTCGGGTCGTTCCGCCGTTTCGGGCAAGGGTTGGCGGGAGAAGGTCTGGAAGTAGAGCAGGCAGGCGTTGCGCCATTCCACTGCATTTTTCTCCTGGATGGCCAGGCGCATGTCCACCTGCTGCCATCTTTCCGGGTCGATGGCCGGTCGGAGGGCGTTCCAGCGCCGTTGCATCCATCGGACCGAGTCGACGCCGGCGTAGTACTTCCGGCAGAGCTCCGCCCAAAGGGTGCGGCCGGTGTGCATCCGGTGGTTCCATGATACGTGGTGCCACCAGAGGAGCCATTGGTCGGGGCATGCGTTGGAGTCGGCCCATTGGGAGCGGGCGCCGGGGGCGTATTGTTCCAGCGCGTTACTGCCCGTTGGGGTTCGGTCGAAGCCGACACCTGCGGTGTCCGCTTTGTGATAGTAAACAGGATTCCAGTCGGCTCTTTTGGCGTTTGCCAGCCAGGGACCGGGCCCATAGTGGTGTTCATAGGCCATGATATGATGGAGGCCCAGCGGTGTCATATAATTTACGGCTATTTCTCTTGACGCCATCATCATTTCTTTTATACTATCGACAACTTTTGGATCGTTGGTGAAGGTTTGCCTGATCCATTCGGTGGCGATGGCCGCGGAATACGGGGCGGCTTTGCCGCCGGTTTCCCAGGCGAGGCGGCCGAAGGCGTACCAGTTGGCCTGGGCAAAGATATGGCCGCACCAGTTGCGGTCGTTGCCTATGTTGGCCACGCCGGCCATGCCGCGGATCGTTGTCGAAACGGGGGTGGTTGTTTGCGGTACGCCGGTGGATCCGGAAGGCCATGGTTGATGCGTATCCGCGTCGAGGCATTCCTCGAAGAGGGGTGCGAGATAGACCAGGTGGCTGGAGAAGCCGAGATATTCCTGGGTGAGCTGTACTTCGAGCAGGAGGGGCGTATCGGGCATGGCGCCAAAGAGCGGATGGAAGGGTTCGCGGGGCTGGAAGTCGATCGGGCCGTTCTTTACCTGCAGGAGTACATTCTTGTGGAACTTCCCGTCGAGGGGTTTGAATTCCGTATACGCCTGGCGGGCGCGATCCTCCGGGGTTTCGTTGCTATAGACGAAGGCCCGCCAGATGACGATGCCGCGGTGCGGTTCGAGCGCTTCGGCGAGCATATTGGCGCCGTCGGCGTGGGTGCGGCCGTAGTTCTGTGGGCCGGGCTGCCCTTCGGAGTTGGCTTTGACGAGGAAACCACCGAAATCGGGGATATAGCGATAGATCTCGTCGGCTTTCTTTCGCCACCATTCGCGGACGGCGGGATCGAGGGGATCGGCTGTATGGAGGCCGCCGATGTCCATCGGGCTGCTGAAGCGCACGGAAAGATAGACCCGGATGCCGTAAGGACGGAAGATGTCCGCGAGGGATGCCGCCTTTTCGAGCCAATCGGGGGTGAGGATATAGGGGCTGGCGTTGACATTGTTGAGGACCGTGCCGTTGATGCCGATTGAGGCATTGGCGCGGGCATAGTCGGTATAGCGTTGATCCTTATACGTGGGGAGGGTGAACCAGTCCCAGAGCGAGAGGCCGGCATAGCCGCGTTCGACGCGGCGATTGAGATTGTCCCAGTGGTCGAGGATGCGGTAGGGGAGCGTAGGGTTGCTGGTGATATCGAGGTGATCGATCGGTTGTTGGGTTTGCAGCAGCCGTAGAAAGTGAAAGATCCCGTAGAGGATGCCTTTTTCAGTCGAGGCGGTGAGGACGATATCTTTTTGAGCCGTGCGGAGGGTAAAGCCTTCGGGGCTGCGGTCTTTTTGATCTTCGAGGCGGACTATAAATGTGTTGCCGGACCCCGAGGACCGGGGAGTTTGACCAAGGAGCCCCTGGAGACCGGTCAGCAGTTCCTGCCTGGCGGCTGCCAGCATGGGGGTATTGGCGGGGAAGGCGATCGCGTTCAGGGCGCTGCGATATTGTTGCAGCAGCGTTTTATTGCCGATGAGGTCGTATCGTAGCCATAGCCGGTAGCCATCCTCGGCCTGCAGGGCGTTGAGCAAAAGGAGGAAGAGCCCGAGCAAGACGGTATTTTTCATTAGGTGTTGGATTTCCTGCCGTTGGAGGAATCGCGGATGACGAGTTCCGAGCGTAATATGATGGTGTTGGTGGACAGGCTGCCGGCGGAGCCATTGAGATTGGCGATCAGGTTGCGTGTGGCCACCTGGCCCATTTCATAGCCGGGATAGTTTATCGTAGTAAGATTGGGTTCGATGACGGTGGCGACCGGGTCGTTGTTAAAGCCGACGAAGGCAATGTCTTCGGGGATACGAACACCCATTTGCTTCAGTGCGATCATGCAGCCGACGGCGCAGTTGTCGTTGGCGACGAATACGGCATCGGGCAGGGGCTGCATCTGGCGGATCAGGGCGGCGGCGTCCGCGCCTGCTTCCTGGCTGAGGTTGCCGACGATGACATGGTCTTCGCGAAAGCGGATACGCTGATCGGCGAGGGCCTGTTTGTAACCCTGGAGGCGATCGACATAGACATTTCGTTTTTGGGAGGCCGTGATATGGACAATGCGGCGGCGGCCCTGGCTGATCAGGTGGGTCGTGGCTTCGTATGCGGCCTTCAAATTATTGATCTGTATACAGATGCTGTCGGGCTGGTCGGCGGTACGGTCGAAGAATACGAGGGGGATCCTCTTCTTTATAAAGGGTTCGAAATGGGTCATCGACTCGGTATCGTAGGCAAGGGAAACCAGGAGGCCGTCGACCCGGTTGTTAAAGAGCGTGGCTGCGTTGGCCTTTTCCTTTTCCTGGGATTCGGATGACTGGCTGATAATGAGGTTATAGCCTTCGCTGGTGGCGATGTTCTCCATGCCGGCGATGACGGCGGACATAAAACTACTATTGATACGGGGGATGATGACGCCGATGGTATTGGTACGTTGGGTCCGGAGGTTGCGCGCAAAGTTGTTAGAGCGATAGCCCATTTCCAGGGCCAGGTCGGCGATGCGTTTCTTCGTCTTTTTGCTGACTACCGGATCGTCCTTCAAGGCGCGGCTAACCGTGGCGATGGAGATATTCAGCTTACGGGCGAGATCATAAATGGTGACTTCTTTCTCGCGGTTCATACAATCGTTTACATGCTGGTTATATGGATAAAAATAAGATTTTTTTTGAAAAAAAATGCAATCGGTTACATTTTACAATAAATTGCTTTACTTTTCTGTTTGCTCCAGCCGCCGGGGCGCAGGTGACGCTGGACTTTATCCTGGATGAGCGGTCGCGGGAGTTGTTTGGAGAAGGCCTGCGCAGGCGGGACCTGGTGCGGACTGGTTCGCTGCTGAATCGCGTGCAGAAATGGAACCTTGTCGAAGCGGGCGCCCATATGCAACCCTATATGGTATTGCGGCCGATACCGCAGCAGGAGATCGACGCAGTGACGCAGGGGCCGAAGTTCCCACAGAATCCGGGTTATTGAAAAAGGTCGATAGCGTAAATAGAAAAATGAGCAGTTATGTTTGGTCATAGATTCATAATGAGAGGCGCATCGTTAAGTGCGCTTCTCTGTTTTCATGTCTGCTGTACGTCGGGTCAGATCCGGCTGCCGAAGCTGATCGGTGATGGGATGGTGCTGCAAAGGGACAAGCTGATCAGCATTTGGGGCTGGGCTTCGAAGGGGGAGCGGGTAATTCTGTCTTTCAACGGGAAAAGCTATCGGTCGGCCGCCGGGCAGGACGGGAAGTGGATGTTGCGGTTGCCGGCGATGGCGGCGGGAGGCCCTTATACCATGGAGATCCGTGGAAAGAATCGAATCGTGCTGCGTGATATCCTCTTCGGGGATGTCTGGCTTTGTTCGGGTCAATCCAATATGGTGCATCAGATGAAATTGCACGGCGTGCGTTATTCCAATGAGATCGCCGCTGCGCATTATCCTGAAATACGGCAATTCTGGGTACCGACTTTGACCGATCTGCAGGGGCCGAGGGAGGATCTGCCGGCGGGGTCGTGGAAGCCGGCCAACCCTGAAGATGTGCTGGAGTTTTCCGCTGTGGCTTATTTCTTTGCCAAGGAGCTGTATCAGAAATATCATGTGCCGATCGGCATTCTCAATGCGAGTGTTGGCGGAACACCTATCGAGGCATGGACGAGCGAGGCGGGACTAAGCCATTTTCCGGATCTGGTGAAAACCGTTGAAAAGAACAAGGACACGGCTTACATCAACGGTCTCAACCGGAAGAGAGCGGGTGAACGGCCGGATGGCCCTTCGCCGGCGGATAAGGGATTGACGGGACCCGAGCTGTGGTACAGTCCTGCCTATGTTCCCAGGGGCTGGCGGCCGATCGGCGTTCCCGGGTATTGGGAGGACCAGGGATTGAGGAACCTTGACGGCGTCGTTTGGTACCGGAGGGAGGTAGAGGTGCCGGCATCCGTGACCAACGGGCCGGCAAAGGTCTTTATGGGCAGGATCGTGGATGCCGATGCGATGTACATCAATGGGAAGCAGGTGGGCTATACGACTTACCAGTATCCGCAGCGGAGATATGCGGTGCCTTCGGGCCTGCTCAGGCCGGGAAGGAATCTCTTCGTCATCCGGGTAACCAATTCGGCTGGAAAGGGGGGATTCGTTCCGGATAAACCTTATTGTCTCATTGCCGGCGGGGATACTGTCGATCTGAAAGGCAACTGGGAATATAAGGTCGGTTCGGTATTTGTCCCGCTTCACCGGGTGGGAGCGGGCCCCGCTTTCTCCGCGCAAAATGCGCCCGCGGCATTGTACAATGCCATGATCGCTCCGCTTGTCCCCTATGCGATCAAGGGATTTGCCTGGTACCAGGGAGAGACAAATACCCACAATGCCGGCGAGTATACCCAACTGCAGCCGGCGATGATCGCCGACTGGCGCAGCCAATGGAAAGAGGGGGACCTTCCGTTCCTGTATGTTCAGCTGCCGGGATTTGGCGACTATGATTATCTACCGGCTGAAAGCAGTTGGGCGGAACTCCGGCAGGCGCAATTGCAATCCTTGTCTGTTCCCCGTACGGGAATGGTTGTGGCGATCGACCTGGGAGAATGGAACGACCTTCATCCCGACCGGAAAAAGCCGGTAGGCGACCGGCTCGCGTTGGCCGCCGAGAAGATCGCGTATGGCGACAGCATCGTTTATTCGGGACCCATCGTGCAATCGGCTATGTTCTGGGAGGGAAAAGTGACTCTTTCCTTTGTACACACAGGAAGCGGGTTGATCACCAATGACGGGGAAGAGCCGCGGGAGTTCGCCGTCGCCGGCGCCGACAAGAAATTCGTGTGGGCCCAGGCGAAGATAGAGGGCGACAAGGTCGTAGTGTGGAGCGAGGAGATAAAAGAGCCCAGGTATGTCCGTTATGCGTGGGCAGATGACCCGGTGGACCCCAATCTCTATAACAAGGAGGGGCTACCTGCATCGCCATTTGAAAAATCAGAAGAATGAAAAAGATCATTTTTTATGGGTTGGCGATGCTGTTTGCGCAAAGGGCGCTGTCCCAGGATACGGTAGTTTACGGAAAATCCTATCCGATGCCCAGGATCTTTACTGCGCAACAGGACCATGACGAGATGACGCGACAATTGGGGATCACTGCATTGAGACCCGGACCGAGCGGTGATGTCAATGCACCCAACCATGCGAATTATGAAGAGGCGAATGCCAATCCCTGTCCTCTGTTACCCGATCCACTGAGGTTCAACGATGGGAAGCAAGTTACGAACCCAGAGACGTGGTGGCGCCGGCGTCGTCCTGAGATCGTGGCAGATCTTGAACGGGAAGTCTATGGGCGGCTGCCTGCTCATCTTCCAAAGGTGAGCTGGAGCGTTACTGCTACCGATCGGAAGTCCGTTGGTGCTATTCCTGTTATTACGAAAGAACTAGTCGGTCATGTGGACAACAGTGACTATCCGGTGATCGATGTCAACATCAAAATGGTCCTGGTCGTGCCGGAGAATGTCAAGGGGCCGGTACCCGTGCTGATGATGTTTGGCAGGCCGAGGCCGCCGGCACAGGCTTCTCGGCCGACGGAGCTGTCGCCGACGGAGGAGCTGCTGGGCGCCGGTTGGGGATATGTTACGATCGATCCGAGCAGCATACAGGCGGACAATGGGGCTGGATTGACCAGGGGGATCATCGGGTTGGTGAACAAGGGACAGCCGCGCAAACCGGAAGACTGGGGGGCGCTTCGTGCCTGGGCCTGGGGTGCGGCGCGCGGCCTGGATTACCTGGAAACGGATTCGATGGTGGACGCAAAGAAGGTGGGGATCGAGGGTGTATCGAGATATGGGAAGGCGGCGTTGGTCACCCTGGCATTCGAGCCTCGATTCGCTGCGGGATTGATCGGAAGCTCCGGCAAGGGTGGAGCGACCCTTTTGCGCCGGAACTATGGCGAAGCGGTGGAAAGCCTCACTGGCGGCGAATATTACTGGATGGCGGGGAACTTTATGAAATACGGCGCTTCGGCGGCAGGCTTTGGCGCGAAGACCGGCTGTGACCTTGATGTGGACTCTCACGAGCTGATCGCCCTTTGCGCGCCGAGGCTCACTTTCATCAGCTATGGCATTCCTGAAAAGGGGGATGCACACTGGTTGGATCATGAGGGAAGCTATATGGCGACTGTGGCGGCGCAGCCGGTGTTCCGGCTGTTGGGGGCGAAGGGGCTTGGTGTATCAGATGACTATCGAAGCGAGAAGATGCCGCCCGTGAATGCGGGTCTGTTGGAGGGGAAGCTTGCCTGGCGGCAGCATGATGGTGGGCATACCGATGCGCCGAACATCAAATTCTTTGTCGGCTGGGCGGACAAGAATTTCGGGCGTAGCGCTAAATAGTGAAATTTCCGATATTGCGTTCAAATCGGTTTCGCATGAGCGCAAAGTGGATCTCAGGCCGGGGGGCGATCGGTGGATGGCTGGCCTTGTTTTTTTTGCTAACGGCATCGGGGGCGATGGCGCAGATCCGGGTGCCGAGGTTGGTGAGTGATGGGATGGTGCTTCAGCGGGATCTGCCGCTACGCATCTGGGGTTTTGCTTCACCGGGGGAGAAGGTCACGGTTAAATTTGCGGGGGAGACTTCCAGCGGAGTAGCCGGCGACGATGGGAAATGGGTGGTCCATCTCGGACCGAAGAAGGCGGGGGGACCGTTTTCGATGGACATCAACGGCATCAATCATATCTGGCTGAAGAATATAATGGTCGGGGAGGTGTGGGTTTTGTCGGGCCAGAATGGGATGGCGATGCCGATGTCGGCCGTGCAGGATAAGTACTCCGAGGTGATTGCAAAGGCCGGCGATGTCCCGATCCGGCAGTTTGCGGTGCCGATGCGGTATGATTTCAAGGGGCCGCGGGACAACGCTCCGCCGGGAGCGCATTGGGAAGCGGCGAGTCCTGCTTCTGTACTATCTTTTTCGGCTCTCGGTTATTTTTTTGCAAGGGCCTTGTATGACGTATACCATGTACCGGTAGGGTTGATCAATGTCTGTGCGCCGGATGCGCCTGCGGAGGCCTGGCTCAGCCGGGATGCGTTGCGGCTGTTTCCCGACTATGCCGCGATGGCTGCCCGTTATGCAGACAGCAGTTACAAAGAGGGTACGGGGCCTGCGGATCCGATGGCTACCGGTGGGCTTTTCAATGGGATGATCGCGCCGGTCTGCACGCAGACGGTGAGGGGCATCATCTGGTATGGCGGTGAAGCCAACCTGGCCAAGCCGGGGGAATATGCGTCGTTGCTGCCGTTGCTGGTCAATGACTGGCGGCGGAGCTGGGATGAAGGGGCGATGCCATTTCTCATCGTGCAGGCGCCGGCGCATGGCCCGGCGAAGGCGGAGGTGGGCGAGAGTCGTTGGGCCGAGCTACGCGAATCCCAGCGGACGACATCGAGCCTGCCGGGAATGGGGTTGGTCGTGTCGGCCGACCTCGGAGATGTGGGTGACGTTCCGGGTCAGAACCGGGAAGAACTGGCGAGGCGGTTGGTGTTGTCGGCCGGGGATGTCGCCTACGAAAAGAAGGATATTATCGCTTCCGGGCCGATGTATCATTCGATGAAGGTTCATGGGGACCGGGTCCATATCAACTTCAGCGATGTCAATACGGGACTGATCGTCAAAGGCGGCGGCGAGCTGAAGGGTTTTACGGTGGCGGGGGAGGACGGGCATTTTGTGACGGCGAAGGCCAGCATCGAGGGGAAGTCGGTCGTGGTTTGGAGCGAGCAGGTGCCGCACCCGGTGGCGGTGCGCTATGGGTGGGCGGATAATCCGGCCGGCGCCAATCTATATAACCGGGATGTTCTTTTTAAGGATGGGCTTCCGGCGCCGCCTTTCGAAGGGAGAGTAAAACGCTAAAATTGTAATCGGTTGCATTGTCAACTATTTTCGCTATTTTAGCTGCAAATAGCAGCTCTGCCATGCAAAAACTCCTTTTCGCCTCAACACTTGCTTTTGGAATCCTGACTGGCGCCGAAGCGCAGCAGGAGCCCTTTCTCAATCCTTCTTTATCCATCGATGCGCGGGTGCAGGATCTGATCGGCCGGATGACGCCGGAGGAAAAGATCTACCAGATGATGAACAATTCCCCCGCGATCAAACGGTTACACGTACCCGAATATGACTGGTGGAATGAAGCCTTGCATGGGGTTGCGCGGAGCGGGATCGCGACCATCTTTCCGCAGCCGATCGGGATGGCTGCCACATTCGACGATGCCCTGGTGCACCAGGTGGCCGATGCCATTTCCGATGAGGCGAGGGCGATGTACAATGCGGCGGTCAAAAAAGATTACCGGCCAAGGTTTGCGGGGTTGACCTTTTGGACGCCGAATATCAATATCTTTCGCGACCCGCGCTGGGGACGGGGAGAGGAGACCTATGGTGAAGATCCTTATCTGACGGCGAGGATGGGGGTGGCGCTGGTGACAGGGTTCCAGGGAAGTGATCCGCGTTATCTGAAGGTGGCTGCCTGCGCCAAACACTACGCGGTGCACAGCGGGCCCGAGCGGCTCAGGCATCAGTTTGACGCCGAGGTGTCGAAGAAAGATCTTTGGGAGACCTATCTGCCGGCGTTCCATGCGCTGGTGAATGCGAAGGTGGAGGCTGTGATGTGCGCCTATAACCGGACCGATGGAGAGGCCTGTTGCGCGAATACCTACCTGCTCGAAGACGTCTTGCGCAAACAATGGGGGTTCAAGGGGCATATCGTCTCGGATTGCGACGCCATCGCCGATATTTACGAAGGTCACAAGCTGGTCAACAGCAAGATGGGGGCTGCGGCCCTTGCGTTGCAACGCGGGGTCAACCTGAACTGCGGGGATACCTATCTTGCCCTTGGCGATGCGCTGAAACAGGGGCTGGTCACGCAAAAGCTGATGGACAGTTCGCTGGCGGTGTTATTGCGGACGCGGTTCAAGCTGGGACTTTTTGACCCGGCGGGGTCGAATCCTTATGACCGGATCCCCGAGTCGGTGATCAATAGTCCCGAGCACCGGGCGCTTTCCCGGAAGGTGGCGGAGAAATCCATTGTGTTGCTGAAGAATGACGGAGCGTTGCCCTTGTCCACAGGGTTGAAGAAATATTATGTTACCGGTCCGAACGCGGCCGCCGTCGACGTTTTGCTGGGAAATTATTATGGGGTCAATCCGCAGCTCGTGACCTTTCTCGAGGGGCTTGCCGCGCAGGTGCAGCCGGGCAGCCAGATGACCTACCGGCAGGGGGTGTTGCTCGATCGGCCCAATGTGAACCCGATAGACTGGGCCAGCGGCGAGTCTGGTACGGCCGATGCGACGATTGCCGTGCTGGGTATCTCCAGTCTGCTGGAAGGGGAGGAGGGAGAGTCATTGGCGTCGCCCTTCGCGGGGGACCGGCTCGATTACAATCTTCCTGCCGCGCAGATCGACTATCTCCGTAAGCTGAAGAAGAACACCAGACATCCCCTCATCGCCGTCGTTACCGGCGGCAGTCCGATGAATCTTGCCGAGGTGCAGGAGATCGCCGACGCGGTGTTGTTGGTATGGTACCCCGGCGAGGAAGGGGGGAATGCGCTGGCCGATATTATTTTCGGCAAGGTCTCGCCCTCGGGTAAGCTGCCGGTGACCTTTCCCCGGAGTTTTGAGCAGTTGCCGGCTTATGAGGACTATTCGATGAAGGGGCGGACTTATCGGTATATGATTGCCGAGCCGTTGTATCCCTTTGGGTTTGGGCTTTCTTATACTCAATTTGCCTACAGCGATCTGCGGGTGTCGAAGGACCGCGTGCACAAAGATGAGTCCGTGACGGTTGGGGTAACCCTTACCAATACCGGAAAAATGGCGTCGGACGAAGTGGCGGAGCTGTATCTTACCCATGAGGGTGCAAACGATTCCGAGCCTTTATTCGCGCTGAAAGGATTCGAGCGTGTATCTTTGGCTCCAGGCGCTTCGAAAAAGCTTAGTTTTGTCCTGACCGCCGAACAGTTGTCGCTGGTGGATGCGAATGGGAAATCTTTCGTTCCTGCCGGGAAGGTCAGGATCAGTGTGGGTGGGAGTCTGCCCACGGCACGCAGTGTCGCGCTGGGAGCGGGACAAGGAGTAAATACCGAAATAGAAATCTTGTCGAAATAATCAGATTATGCTACGACCTTTTTTGATGGAAGAGACGATGCGGTGGTATGGGCCAAAAGATCCGGTTAGTCTTTGGGATATCCGGCAGGCGGGGTGTACCGGTGTGGTGACCGCCTTGCATCATGTGCCGGTCGGCGAGATCTGGACGGTGGAGGAGATAAAGAAGCGGAAGGCCGAGGTGGAGAATGCCGGGATGCGCTGGACGGTGATCGAGAGCCTGCCCGTGCATGAGGATATCAAGAAACAGACCGGCGACTTTCAAAAATACATCCTCCATTACCAGGAGAGCCTGCGGAATGTCGCGAAATGCGGGATCGAGGTGGTGACCTACAATTTCATGCCGATCCTGGACTGGATGCGGACGGATATTTCGTATGAGATGCCCGATCGCAGCCTGGCGCTGCGATTCGAGAAGGCGGCGTTCGTCGCCTTCGATCTTTTCCTGTTGAAGCGGCCGGGTGCTGCGGCCGATTATACGGCCGAGGAGATCAGGAAAGCGGAAGTAAGGCTGGGCACGATGACCGCGTCTGAGAAGGAAACGCTATACCGCAATACGCTGCTGGGGTTGCCGGGCAGCGAGGAGCGATTCACGGAGGAGCAGATACTGGCTGCCTTGAAAACCTACGAGGGGATCGACGCCGTGAAGCTGAAGCAGCATTTATTTTATTTTTTGCGGCAGGTGGTGCCGGTGGCGGAGGTGGAGGGGCTGAAGATGGCCATCCATCCCGACGATCCGCCATATCCTATATTGGGGCTGCCGCGGATCGTCAGTACCGAGCGGGATGCCCGGGAGCTGCTGGACTGCGCGCCTTCGCCGGCCAATGGGCTTTGTTTCTGTACGGGCAGCTATGGCGTGCGAGCGGACAACGATCTTCCGGGGATGGTTCGCCGGTTGGGGGATCAGATCCATTTTATCCATTTGCGGAGCACGAAGCGGGATGCGGAAGGCAATTTCTTCGAGGCCGATCACCTGGGCGGCGACGTCGATATGGTCGCGGTGATCCGCGAATTGCTGGCGGTTCAGGAGCGGCGGGGGATCTCGCTGCCGATGCGGCCCGACCATGGGCACCAGATGCTGGACGATCTTAAGAAGACCACTTACCCGGGATATAGCGCTATCGGGCGGTTGCGGGGGCTGGCGGAGTTGCGGGGCGTGCAGGTGGCGTTGAGCCAGGTGTGACCGGTATATTCGTCGATTGATAAATGCGGGGTTTTCGGTACCTTACTGAAAACCTTGCCCCATGTTCGGCTCTTTCTGGAAGACGGCCTGGCGGAATATCGTTCGCCACCCGGCGTTTGCTCTCATCAATGTCCTTGGGTTAGCCCTTGGCATTTGTTTCTGTTTGGTTATTTTCCTTGTTGTACGGTATGAGTTTTCTTTTGACCGGTTTCATCCGGGCGGGGAACGCACGTATCTTATCGGGCGCAGGCACGGGACTGGGCCCAATGCCGGTGATACGATCAACGAAAGCAAGGTTGTAACCGCCTTGCCTGAAGGAATTCGTCGGGAGGTATCGGGTGTAGAGGCTGTGACGGGTTTTTTCGATTTCGACCGCGGGCATCCGTTCAAGGTTCCCAATGCCCGAAGCCGATCCGGCTTTACCGATGTAACGCCGTCGGATAATAGCCCCTGGGGGGACGTGTTGGTGGCAGATGCCAGTTATTTTTCACTCTTTCATTATCAATGGCTGGCCGGGACCCCGGCCATTTTACAGAAACCATTCCAGGTGGTGTTGTCGGCCAGCCGGGCACGACAGTATTACGGGGATTTGCCCAATGCGGAGATAATGGGAAAGCAATTGATCCTCGATGATACGGTGACCTTTACTGTGGGCGGTGTCGTGAAAGACTGGACGGAGCGATCCGATCTTGTCTCGAATGTGTTCTTGTCCGAGAGCACGATGGAGGTCACGGGGTACAAGAAGCGGTATGCCCTTGGAAAATGGTACAGCCGTGTTCCCAGCGCCGATGTCTGGACCTTTCTCCGGCTTTCGCCCGGGACGGATGTCGGTAGGGTGCTGGAACAGCTGCAGACTATTGCCAAGGCGAATATGTCTTTTTTCACGAAGCAGCAATTGTCGATGCTGCCATTGATGGATCTGCATTTTTCTGTCGATTATCCACGGAGTCCGATCCGCAAGGTGCACCGGCCGACACTTTATGGGGTGGTGGCGCTTGCCCTCTTTATCCTGTTATTGGCGGTGATCAATTTCATCAATCTGTCGACCGCGCAGTCGATCCGGCGATCGAGAGAGGTGGGGATACGGAAAGTGTTGGGGAGCGGCCGTGCGGCGCTGGCATCGCAATTTCTGCTGGAGACCTTTATCGTTGTCGGATTTGCACTGATGCTGGCCACGGCGCTGGTACCTGTGATGTTGCGGGTGTTTAGCGATTACATTCCGGAAGGAGTCAAGTTTGTTCTTGACGGTACGGCAGTGTTTTTCCTGTTGGGTATATGGGTGGTGACTACTTTGCTGGCGGGATTTTATCCGGCGCGGGTGTTGTCGGGTTACCGGCCGGTGATCAGCCTGCGGGGCGCGGCGGAGTACCAGGGTAATTCCGCGTGGAACCTGCGGCGGGGGCTGATCATTTTTCAGTTTACGGTTTCCCTGGGCTTTATCATTTGTACGTTAGTGGTGGGCCGGCAGGTGAGCTATATGCTGAATACGGACTATGGAATAAAAAGGGATGCGGTCCTTTTGCTCAATACCAATTGGAATGACAGCCTGAGTAAGCTGGCGGTGTTGCAGAACAAATTGGCGGGCTTGCCGCGGGTCGCCGGGGTGGTCCGGCAGTCGGGGCCGCCGTTTAACGATTGGGGGTTTAGTCGTCGGAACTGGGCTGCCGGGGCGGGCGACTCGTTAATGTTGGTAGAGATGAATGAATGCGACGAAAGCTTTATCCCATTTTACGGGATACGGATCGTTGCCGGGCGGAATTTGCGGCATACGGACAGCTTGCAGGAGTTGGTGATCAATGAGTCGGCGACAAGGTATTTTGGCTTTGCGAGTCCCGAAAAGGCGGTGGGCCAATTTCTGTATTACCCGAACAATGACAATAAGAATAAGAGGACAGCGGTGCCGATTGCTGGAGTCGTGGCTGATTTTCATACGGCTTCTTTCCAGGAAGCGATCCGGCCGGTGGTGATGGGGAATGTGCCGCAAGAAGAAAGATGGCTTGGAATCCGGTTGGCCGTGGGGGGCCGTGGCGCGGAGGGGTTGAAAAAAGGGATGGACGACGTACTGCGGGTCTTTAAAAGCGTTTACCCGGGCCGGGAGGCGGATTATGGTTTTATGGACGAGGTAATTGCTTCTTTTTATGCAGAGGAACAGAAGTTGTCGAGACTGGTATGCAGCGCAATGATCGTGACCGTTTTCATTTCCTGTATGGGGCTGTTCGGGGTCGCGTTGTTTGCCGTGGAGAAGCGGACGCGGGAGGTGAGCATCCGGAAGGTGCTTGGGGCGAGCGTCCGGCAGATCGTTGTGCTGTTGTGCAGGGATTTTATCGCACTGGTGGTGTTGGCGATGGTGATCGCGACACCGATTGCCTGGTGGTATATGCACCGGTGGCTGGACGGGTTCGCGTATCGCGTTTCGGTGGGTATCCCGTTGTTCCTGGCTGCGGGCGCCTGTGGGATCAGCGTTGCCTTACTGACGATCGGGTGGCAGGCGGTGCGGGTTGCGCGGACCAACCCGGTGGATCATTTGAAGGCGGAATAGGGTTAATTAATAGGTAGGCTGATCGTCTCACAATCCTTACCTTGCGAGTCTTATCGACTCTATTATGGTCTTACGAAATTTTCTTTTTGGGCTGGGGTTGCTGATAGCCGGCGTCGGCTATGCACAAATGCCGCCTTATGGCGGGAAGCTCAAGCCGGAGCAGGCGAATATCGATGTCCGGCATTACACCATCGACCTGGCGCTGAATATTGCCGACCGCAGTCTTGCGGGGTATGCCATCGTTAACTGTGATCTGAAGGCGCCCGCCACCGGGTTGCTGTTCGATCTGATGGACTCGTTTCGCATCTCGAAGGTGACGGTGAATGGGAAGCCGGCCGAATATACGCATGAGCATCATGAGATCCACATTTCGGGGTCATGGCCGGCGGGGCCTGCCGTTGTCCGGGTCGACTATGCCGGTCACCCGATGATCGCCAAGCGGCCGCCCTGGGATGATGGATTTACCTTTACCCATGACTCGACGGGTCATCCCTGGGTCGCGGTGACGGCGGAGGGAACGGGGGGAAAGCTTTATTTCCCCGCGAAGGATCATCCTTCCGACGAGCCGGATGAGGGCGTCGATATGACCATCGCCGTGCAGAAGGGGCTCGTGGTGGCGGGGCCGGGGCTGCTGGCCGGGGTCAAAACCTCGGGCGGGTTGAGTCGCTATCATTGGAAGACCAACTATCCCATCAACAACTACAGTATTGTTTTCAACGCGGGGGATTATACGGTCGTGAACCGGAGCTATACGACTGTTGACGGGCATACCGTCCCGATGCAGTTCTATGTGCTGAAGGAACATGCGGCCAGCGCACCGCACCTGCTGGAGATGATGGAACATGCCGCCCATATCAAGGAGAAATATTTTGGCGAATATCCGTGGGCAAAGGAGAAGATCGGGCTTGTCGAGACCCCGCACCTGGGGATGGAACACCAGACGATGATTGCGTATGGGAATAAGTTTCACTATACGACTGTCGGCGGGCAGGATTTCGACTGGTTGATGAACCATGAGTTTGGTCACGAGTGGTGGGGCAATAAAGTTACCGCGGGGGATTGGGCGGACTATTGGATACATGAAGGCATCGGAACTTTTGGGGATGTCTTATATACACGGGAGATGGAAGGGGAGGCGGCGTATGAACGCTATTTCCAGCAGGTCGCACCGCGTATCCGCAACGACAAACCTATCGTGCTGGGAAAGGATATTGAAGAAGAGGAGGCCTATCAGCCCGATATCTATCCCAAGGGCGCGTTCTTTATGCACACCCTGCGGTATGTCATCGGCGACAGCGTTTTCTTCCCGGCCCTCAAGCATTTGGCAACCGATAGCGCCATCACCTATACGCATACGGCGAACACCGCCGATGTGGAGCAACTGTTCAGCAAGGCCTCGGGGGTCGATCTGTCCCCCTTGTTCCATTTGTTCCTGTATACGACGCAGAAGTTGGAGATCGAGGTCCGGCAGACCGCTCCGGGGGTGTATAACATCAAGCTGCTGAACATCGATATGCCGTTGCCGCTTGATATCACAACGGATGCCGGGACGAGCCGGCAAATGGTGGATAACAAAAAGGGAGTGACCGTCAAAAGTGCGGCGATGCCGTTGGTGGATACCCGTGTATTCTATTTGAAAAAAGTTATTTATGAATAGTCATCTTTTTGATAAGAGCGTTTACGAGGCGCGTCGCCGCCGGTTGAAAGAACAGTTGGGTAAAGGGGTGATCATTTTGTTGGGGAACGAGGAGAGCAGTATGAACTACAAGGACAACCTGTATCCTTTCCGGCAGGACAGCAGTTTCCTCTATTTCTTTGGTTTGGACAAGCCGGGGCTGGCGGGCATCATCGATATCGACAACGACCAGGACCTTATTTATGGCCGGGACCTGACGATGGATGAGATCGTGTGGACGGGGCCGCAGCCCTCATTGGCGGAGCAGGCCGCGGGCGCGGGGATCGTGCAAACCCGCGATATCGGTGAGTTGACCCGGGATATTGCGTCGGTAAGGGGAACGGGCCGGACACTGCATTTTTTGCCGCCCTACCGCCCGGAGAATGTCCTCAAGCTGAGCGGCTGGCTGGGAGTAGGGCCCGGAAGTATGAAGCAGCATGCATCAGTGCCGTTGATCAAGGCCGTTGTGGAACAACGGAGCATCAAGTCGGCTGAAGAGATCGAACAGATCGAGGAGGCCGTCAATACCACGGCTGCGATGCATCTTGCCGCGATCACCGGCGCCCGGGACGGGATGACGGAGGCGCAGCTGGCGGGGGGATTACAGGGTATCGCGATCAGCGGCGGCGGCAACCTGGCCTTTCCCACGATCCTGACCGTGAACGGGCAGGTGTTGCACAACCACTACGGACCGACCGTGATGAAGGAGGGGCGGATCGCGATTTGTGACGCCGGGGCCGAGAATGCGATGCGTTATGCGGGTGATATGACACGGACCTTCCCGGTAGGTAAGAAGTTTACCAGCCTGCAGCGGGAGATGTATGACGTCGTGCTGGGGGCGCAGGAGGCGGCAATTGCGGCATTGCGACCGGGGGTGCTTTTCCGGGACGTGCATGCGCTGGCTGCGGAGAAGCTGATGGAGGGCCTGAAGGAGGCCGGGGTGGCGAAGGGCGATCCTGCGGCTGCGGTTGCCGCGGGTGCGCATACGGTTGTCTTCCAGTGCGGACTTGGGCATATGATGGGCCTGGACGTGCATGATATGGAGGATCTTGGGGAGGAGTATGTCGGCTATACCGAGACGTTGAAGAAGAGTAAGGAGTTCGGCTGGAAGTCGTTGCGGCTTGCCCGGGAACTTGAGGCGGGGTTTGTCGTGACGATCGAGCCGGGGCTTTACTTTATTCCTGAATTGATGGATCAGTATCGGGCGGAGGGGAAGTTCAAAGATTTTATTAACTACGATAAGCTGGAGGCATTCCGGTCTTTTGGGGGGATACGGATCGAGGATGATCTGCTGGTGACGGAGAGTGGTAGTCGGATACTTGGTAAACCGTTGATTAAGAAGGCGGTGGAAATTGAGGGTTTGAGGGGATAATCAGCGGCTATCGGAGCGACTATATCGCAAAGAAAGCTACTATCGGATCAGCATAGGGGATTGGCGGATCGGCATAGAGTGTACTCATCCGATTGTTATTGTGCTTCGACTTCTTATCCGAGGGGCGGTGTACCGCCATTTCCCGCCCCGGTGACAAAGCCTGGCTAGGAAGGCCGTTTAACCGTTGGAAAATGGTGGAAGCGGTAGATAAAGCTCAGCAGCAGGATGCGGCCTGGGATGTTGGTTTGTTGGGTCTGGACATAGTTCAAGCCGACCGTCTGTGTAAAGTTGCTGGGCGTGTTGAGGATACCGAATGCCGAGAGGCGGATCTGGGCGCTGCGGTCGCGGAAAAGGTCCTTGTAGATACTGGCGTTCCATAGTGAGACCTGTTTGCCGGGGAGAGTGCCCTGGCTGCCGTTGATCTGGATGGTATAGTTGCTTGCGACGGTAAGGGCGCCGGGTAATTCATAGGCAGCGTCGATCGTGTAGTTCTGCACCCAGGTATTGGTGTTTTGGTTGGCGTATATCGAATAGAGGGAGGTGGCCTGGTCGATGCTGCCGGCGCCTTCGACGAAGACCTTGTCGGTGGGGTGAAAATTCAGCTTCACGGTGCTGCCCCAGCCCAATCCCGTTGTCCTGTTCCGGCTGCCGTTGACGATGCTCACGTCGCGGCCATAATGTCCCCGGAGGGCGATGCTGCTGTTGCCTTTCCGCTGATCGCCGAGAGGGAAGCCGTAGGTAAGATTCGAGGACAGATGCCAAACCCCGTCCACATTCACATATTGCTGTTGCTGGATCCCGCCGGGCAATGCGGTCGTTGCCGGGGTGATCTCGTGCTGGGCAAGATCGCCCTGCAGGGATAGCTGGAGATTGTGAAAGGTATGGCTGTTGAAGCTGGTGTAAGCTGCGTTCAGGGTATGCGTCAGCTGCTGGAGCAGATCGGGGTTGCCGATGCGGACCAGGAAGGGGTTGGTGAGGTCGGGGAGCGGCTGGAGTTGTTGGATGGTCGGGCTGGTCGTGCTGGCGGTATAGGTCAGTTTGACACCGCTGCCTTTTGAGGGCGCGTAGAACAAGGAGGCGCGGGGGTACCAGTTCACCTGGCGTTGGGTGATGGCGGTGGCCTTGCTCAGATTCCGGTCGTCGAGATCGCTGAGCTGGAGGGTGACACCCAGCTGGTAACGGTATTTGCCTTCCGTGGCGTTGTAGCCTGCGCTGAATCGCTGGATAGTGTTGTAGTTGATGAAATGATTGGTGGTGAGGGTATCCGGAAGATCGTATTGGCCGGTGGCGCTGTCGAAGTCATTGGACTGTTTGTCCGAGTGGCTGACGCTGTGATTGATCCCATAGGTGAGATCGACGATATGTCCCGGCTTCAGCGGTTCGGTATAAGAGACCGAGGCGTTGTAGTTATTGTCTTTTGAGAACTGGTCGGATCGCTGGTTGGTCAGCGTTCGTTGCAGCAGGGCCTGGGTGCTGTCGAAGTTATTTACGAGGTTATAGACGGAGGAAGGTTGGTCCTGGTGGCTATAGGATTGGGATGCGTTGATGAAGAGCGTTCGTCCCGGGAGCCGCCAGCGCCGGCGGAAATTGATCGTGTTGTTGAGGGAGTAGCCGTCCGAATGGTTGCCGTTGCCGGTGTGTCCCTGGGAGCTCAACCAACCGGCCGTTCCTTTTTCGGTGGAAATGGCCACGGTGTCGCCGTTGTTGGACGAGGAGGCCTGGGGCGCCCAGACGCTGCGGAGGTTGAGGGTGGAAAAACTGTCGATGTTGTATTCTGCGAAGGCATTGATGTGCCAGGACCGGTTGCGGGATACCTGGCTGCTGTAGCGGTTCTCGTTCAGTGCGGAGTCCGTGAGGATCGTCTTTTTCCGGGTCGACTGGTCGATGGTGGTGTGCGAGCCGTTGGTGCCTGCGTTGAGGGTAAGGTTCAGCCGGTTGCTTTTGTTGGTCCGGAAGTTCAGTTGTCCGTTGTCGAGCGTCTGGAGACCGCCGCTGCCCGGGCCGGTCCTATTGTCGGCGCCGGTGAACTGGTTGTTCATGTTGTTAAGGTTACCCGTTCCGAAGATCCAGTTGGCGCCGAGGTTGGTCACCGTTCCCCCGGTGGAGTAGCTGCCGGTGAGATCGGATGGGCTGGTTGCGCCGCCGGAGCCCGTGGCGGCGTAGACCTTGCCGAAATACCCGCGGCGGCGATTTTTCTTTAGCTTGATATTGATGGACTTTGTGCCCGTCGTCTCTTTTATCCCGGTGAGTCTCGACCGGTCGGTTTGCGAGTCGAAGGCCTCGATCTGGTCGACGATATCGGCGGGAAGGTTTTGGGTGGCGGTCCGCGGGTCGTTGAGGAAGAATTCCTTGCCGTCCAGGTATATCTTGTCCACTTTCTGACCCTGCATGGTGACATTGCCGCTCTTATCGATATCGATGCCCGGCAGTTTGCGCAGAAGGTCTTCTACGGTGGCATTCGGCCGGGTGGGATAGGCTGCGGCGTTAAAGGCGATGGTATCATTCTTTACGATGGCCGGGGGGATCACGGCATGGACCACCACTTCCATCATGGCCCTGGCGCTGTGATGGAGCAGGATGCGGACCTTTTTCCCGGTGCTGTCGTTGTTGCCGAGGGTTATCGAGGCGGAGTCTGTCGCATAGCCGAGATAGGTAGTAACGATCCAATACCGGTTGGCGGTGAGATGATCGAAGACGAATTCCTTTTTACTGCGCGCGCGGCGTAGCAAACTGCCATCTCCGGCGCGGACCAGCGAAACCGTAGCGTCTTCGAGCGGCTGTTTGGTGAGACTGTCCCGTACCGTACCGCGGATCGATAGGGTGGGCGACTGGGCATTGCCCGTAAGCGTCACGAGCCAGAATAGAAAGGCGAGCGCAGATATCCGAACCATAGGAGGATCGCTAAGATACGAGGAGATGTTGGTAATCGGCGGTTGAATCGACGTCCCGCAGGATATGATCAGTGGGCATTGCGATGGGGCGGAGATGTTGGGCGTTGTTACGAACGAGGGTCCTGCAGCCGTCCTCTTCGGGGTGTTGCAGGATCGAATCCCGCCATGCGGCGGAGAAGAGGACGGGATTGCCCTTCTGCCCCTGGTATTCGGGGACGAGAATGCAATGGATATTCCTGCTGTATTCCGGTTCGAAAGCCTTTATGAGGAGGACATATTCCTCCGGCGTGATAAGGGCCATGTCGGCGAGGCAGATGAGGTACCCCTGACCGGCGGCGATGCTGACGCCGGTTTGGATGGAGGACGTCATGCCTTGTTCGTGATAGGGATTGTGGATGATCCGGGCGGGAAGGTGGCTGAAGGCGGCGGTGGTTTCGGCGGCCTGGTGACCGGTGACGATAATAAGTTCCCCGACGCCGGCCGCCAGGATATTTCCGGCTGTGATGACGGCTAAGGGTTTCCCCTTCCAGGGGAGTAGAAGTTTGTTTGAGGCGCCCATTCGCCGGGAGGAGCCGGCGGCCAGCAGGATGGCGGTAACCATGGGACAAAGATAGTATTAACCATGGGGGAAACATTCCGGAATATCGTAGCTTTGATGAAACCATGGAAAAGCCGCGATGAAAAAAAAACTGCTGTTTGCCTTTCTCCTCTCCTTTTTATTGCTAACTGTTCAACGGCTGGCTGCGCAGCAGGCTCCGGCGCCTTTTTGGAATGAGATAGCCGAGTTCAAGCATAGAGACAGTCTTCATCGTCCGCCTGCGAATCCGATCGTTTTTGTCGGGAGCAGCAGCTTTCGCAAGTGGACGACGGTACAAGCAGATTTTCCCGGTTATCCGATCCTTAACCGCGGCTTTGGCGGATCGACGCTGGATGACGTCGTCCATTATGCGGGAGACATCATCTATCCTTATCACCCGAAGCAGGTGGTTGTCTATTGCGGCGACAACGACCTGGCCGCGGATAAGAAGGTGAACGGAAAGAAGGTGTTCAAAAAATTCCAGCATTTATACGAGCTGATCCGGAAGCATCTGGGCAATGATGTAGACATCCTGTATGTTTCGATCAAGCCGAGTCCTAGCCGGGAGCGCCTGATGCCGGAGATGGAGCGGGCCAACGATCTGATCCGGAATTTTATGGCCGAGCACAGCCATGCTTCTTTCGTGGATGTGTATCACCTGATGCTGAACGCACAGGGACATCCGATGGAAGATCTTTTTGCTGCCGATAGGCTGCACATGAATGATAAGGGCTATCGCATCTGGCAGCAGGCGATACTTCCGTATCTGGATAAATAGTTGATAAATGCGGCGCTGAACGCACAATATTAAGTAATTATGATTTTCGGTCCGGGCTGCAATTGGTACCTAAGATAAAAAGAAATTTGCGGATTAATTAGTCAAGCTTAGTAACTTTATCAGGAGAAGATTGTAATACGGTGGTAAACTAAGTCTGCTAACACATGTCGAAGGATACCATGGCGCCACGGAAAAAGATACTTTTCATCATAGGATCACCTAACCAGGCTAGCCAGATGCATCAGATAGCGTCTCATTTGCCTGACTATGATTGTTTCTTCAGCCAGTTATACAGCAAGCATCCCATCATAAAAGCAGCGGTCCGCGGCGGGTTCCTGGACACGACGATCCTTTCGGGCGAGTTCAAGCGACAGGGGGATGCTTATCTTAAAAAACATGGATTGCGCAACGACTATGCGCAGGGCGTTTATCAAAATCGTTATGATCTCAAGGTGCTTTGTTCGGATCTGCTGGTGACCCGGGAGTTGCGGAAAGGGAAGACCATTTGGGTACAGGAGGGGATGACCGATCCCATTACTTCCTGGGGGAGGATGACCTGGCGGCTGGGGCTGCCGGGGTATTGGGCGAGGAACACGGCCTTCAACGGAGCCGGCAACATCTGTGATATCTATTGTGCGGCCTCGTCGGGATATAAGGATCAGTTTGCCCGATATGGTACGGATGCGGAGAGGATCGTGGTCACCGGTATTCCCAATTACGATAATGCCGCGGCGCTGTTGAAAAATGATTTTCCGCGGCGTGGTTATGTGATGGTGGCAACTTCCGATATCAGGGAGTGTTTCAATAAGGACGACCGGCCGGCCTTTATCCGCCGATGTGTGCGAATAGCGGCGGGCAGGCCGCTGCTTTTCAAACTGCATCCGAACGAACTGAAGGAGCGGGCGATGGGGGAGATCAAACAATATGCGCCGGGGGCCAGCATTTACACCGAAGGGAATACGGAGCAAATGATCGCCAACTGCGATGAGTTGATCACTCAATATTCCACGGTCGTGTATATCGGTATCGCGCTGGGCAAGAAAGTACATTCATATTTTGACGTCGATGAATTGAGGAGGCTGGCGCCTGTTCAGAACGGCGGGACGTCGGCGGCGTCCATCGCGGACATTTGCCGCCGGTATATTGAATTCAACGGAACGAAAGACGAATTTTTGTGGAATCTATCATTACCATCATTCAAACGAGAAGGGGTTCGTCCCGTCTCCCTGACAAGGTGCTGATGCCTTTGCAGGGCAAGCCTCTTTTTGTGCGGCAGGCCGAAAGGGTCAAGGCTGCGCGGCTATGTGGCCGGGTGATCGTTGCCACGACTACCGATGCGGGCGACGATCCGATCGGGGAGGTATGCCGCAAGGAGGGGTTGGATTGTTTCCGCGGGGATGCGCAGGATCTGCTGGACAGGCATTACCAGGCGGCGCTACTTTATCCTGCCCGGGCTGTAATCAAAATACCCAGTGATTGTCCCCTGATCGATCCGGCTGTTATTGATACCGTCATATCCTTTTATTTGGACCATCCTGGCGAATACGACTTTGTCAGCAACCTGCATCCGGCGACCTGGCCGGATGGCAACGATGTCGAGATCATGACCTTTTCCGCGCTCGGGCGGGCCTGGCGGGAGGCCAACCGGCCATTGGAGCGGGAGCATACGACTCCTTACTTTTGGGAGCGGCCGGATGAATTCCGGATCGGGAATGTGGTTATGGAAGGCGGCGTTGACTATTCGATGAGTCACCGGTTCACCATCGACTATGCGGAAGATTATGCTTTTATCCGCGCGGTGTATGATGAGCTGTATCCTTCGAATCCTTTCTTTGGAGTTGCCGATATCCTGGCCTTGCTGGAGCGGCGGCCGGATATCTATGCGATAAACAGCGGGTATGCCGGGGTCAACTGGTACCGGCATCATCTCGATGAATTGAAAACCGTCAGTGCTGAACAGACAAAACAATTATAAGTAAATGATGACAAAAACCGAACTGGAGTCCCTGCGATCGACGGCTCTGCGTGTCCGGGAACATATCATCCGGATGTCGGAAGGCGGGGGATGTTTTATCGGCGCTTCGCTTTCCTGTGTGGAGCTGATGGTCTATTGCTATGCGCGGGTGATCCGGCGAGACAAGGACCGGCCGGCCGATCCTGACCGGGACTATCTTTTTCTTTCGAAAGGCCATGACGTGCCCGCGCTATACGGAACTTTTGCCGAGATGGGCTTGATGGATGCTTCCCGCCTGGGCAATCACCTGTCGACTGCGGACAGCATCTACTGGCATCCGAACCGCAATATCCCGGGTGTCGAGTTCCATTCGGGTTCGCTGGGGCATTTGCCGGCGGTGGCGGCGGGTGTAGCGCTCGATTGCCGGCTGCGGCAGGGAGACAACCGGGTTGTCGTGATCACGGGTGACGGAGAGTTGAACGAGGGCAGTGTTTGGGAGACGATCCTGGTGGCGAATGCCTATGGACTGGATAATCTGACCATTCTGGTTGACCGGAACCAGTTCCAGGCCAATATCCGGACCGAAGAGCTGGTGCCGCTGGAGCCGCTGGCCGACAAGTTTGAAGCATTTGGCTGTTTTGTTTCACGGGTGGATGGCCACGAATTCGGGCAATTGGAAAAGGCGTTTAGTGAGCGGTCGCCGCAAGGCAAGGTGCGGGTGATCATCGCCGATACAGTTCGCGGTAAGGGGTTACCGAGCATCGAGGCCCGGGCGGACCGCTGGTTCTGCAGTTTTACGGCCGCGGAAGTAGCGCAATTATTGGGGGAGCTGCATGGGAATACAGCCGCTTCTCTTGAATCCAAAACATTGGTTGTACGGTAATAAAGAACTTATGACTTACGAAGAACTCCTGATACAAACGGCATTGGAAGACGAGCGTATCGTCGTGATGACGGCGGAGAACCGGGCACTGGTGCGCAGTGCGCCGAAGGTCCTGGGCAATCGCTTTATCGATACGGGGATAACGGAGCAGACGATGGTGGGCATGGCTGCGGGGCTTGCGCTTCGCGGGCGGATCCCTGTCGTGCATGCTCTCGCGCCTTTTCTGACCATGCGGGCCTATGAATTCATCCGGACGGACGTGGGGATTGCGAACCTGCCGGTTAAGCTTTCCGGATATATTCCCGGCTTTCTTTCGGATGGGAATGGGCCGACGCACCAGTCCATCGAGGATGTTGCGATCATGCGTGGTATACCGGGCATGGAGGTGTATGCGCCGGCGGACGAGGACGACGGGGTGAAGATGCTGGGGCATATCTGGTCTTCTCCGTCGCCTGCTTATACGCGGATCAATCACAAGAAAGGCGTTTACGAGCATGCGCCGTATCGGCCGGGGCAGGCGGAGATCGTCGCCGAAGGGAAGGATGTGACCCTGTTGGTATATGGATTCCTGTTCGAGAATGCCTACCGGACCCGGGAACTGCTGGAGCGGGAAGGGCTTTCGGTGGGGCTTGTCAACATGCGGTCGCTGAAGCCGGTGGATGAAGAAGCCATTGTACGGGCGGTGGTTGGTTCGGCACACCTGGTGACTATTGAAGACCATTTGCAGACCGGGGGACTTTACAGCATTGTTGCGGAGGTATTGCTGCGGCGCCGGCTGGTGGCCGACGTGGTGCCGTTGTCCCTTGGAGAGCGCTGGTTCCGGCCGGGGCTTTTGAACCAGGTGCTGGAGACCGAAGGGTTTACACCGGAGAAGATGACAAAGACGATCGTTTCAAAAATAAATTCTGTCAGTTATGCCAAATAAAGTTGCTTTTAATGAAGACTACCCGGTGACCACGAATTCCGATGCCCTGTATGAGCGGGCAAAACCGATCATGACTCCCGTGACGCAGACGATGGCCAAGGGGCCGGGGCAGTATGTGGACGGCGTGGCGCCCAAATATCTGAAGAAGGGCAAGGGTTCGCGGGTCTGGGATGTGGATGGCAATGAATTCATCGATTATAACGCGGCGATCGGACCGTTATCCCTTGGATATGCGTATCCGCGTGTAGATGAGGCCATTATCGAACAGCTGAAGGACGGCATCACGTTCTCGATGATGCATGAACTGGAGGTCGTTCTGGCCGAGCTGGTCCACAAAGTGATTCCCAATGCCGAATCCATCCGGATCAGCAAGACCGGCGCGGATGTGACCAGCGCGGCGGTACGGGTGGCCAGGGCATATACGGGAAGAAATAAGGTGCTTTGTTGTGGTTATCATGGCTGGCATGACTGGTATATCGGCGTGACGAGCCGGAATGCGGGGATACCAGCGGCGGTCAAGGACCTGAGCGCTACGTTCGAGTACAATGATCTCGATTCGGTGCGCAATGCGCTGGACAGCGATACGGCCTGTGTCATTTTAGAGCCTTTTGTTTTCGAAGCGCCGAAAAATAATTTTTTGCAGGAGCTGAAGGCTTTATGTGAGGCCAACGGCACGTTGCTGATCTTCGACGAGATGTGGACGGGCTTCCGGATCGCGGTCGGCGGAGCGCAGGAATATTTTGGTGTTACGCCGGACCTGGCCTGCTATTCGAAGGCTTGCGCCAATGGCATGCCGATCTCGCTGCTGACCGGCAGGCGGGAGATCATGGAGCTGTTCAAAGGAGACGTATTCTTCTATACGACCTTTGGCGGGGAAGCGTTGTCGCTGGCTGCGGCGGTGGCTACTATCCAGGAGCTGATCGAGAAGAATGTTCCCGCTTATCTTGCCGTCCAGGGGAAGAAATTGAAAGAGGGGTACAATGTGTTGGCGAAGGAGCTCGGCATCGATGGATATACGCGGTGTATCGGTTATGAATGCAGGTCGATGGTGAGCTTCGATGCGACGGCGGGTAACCCGCTCGAGCTGAAGTCGTATGTTCAGCAGGAATTGATCAAGCGGGGCATCCTGTGGTCGGGTTTTCACAATATGATGTACAGCCATTCGGATGCCGATGTGGAGTATACGCTGAAGGCTTACCGGGAAGTGCTTGGGCTGCTGAAGGAAGCGGTGGAGGCAGGCGATGTGGCAAAACGACTGAAGGGAAAGCCTGTGGAGGCTGTGTTCCGCAAGGTGAGCAATTTTAACATGAAACCAGCGATCAAGGCATAGCATGGAATTATTTTCATTGGACGATAAGATAGCGATCGTCACCGGGGCCTGCGGGCTGTTGGGGACGCAACATTGCGAGGCATTGGCAGTGGCAGGGGCGAGGGTCGTGGCGGCTGACCTGGATGAGAAGGCGGCGTCGGCGGTTGCGGCGAAGCTGGGGGGGCGGGATGGAGCAGAACAGGGCAAGGGACCGCATTTGGGTATCGGGTTGGATGTGACCAGCGTGGCATCTTTGCAGTCGGCGCGGGCGCGGATCCTGGATGCCTTTGGGCGCATCGATGTGCTGGTGAACAATGCCGCCATCAACGATATGTTCGAAAATCCCCTTTTGGCGGGTCAGCAATCGATGTTCGAGAACTATCCGCTGGAGATGTGGGACAGATCGTGGAAAGTGAATGTCAGCGGGGTATTCCTTTGTTCGCAGGTGTTGGGCGGGGTGATGGCGGAGCAGGGGACGGGAAGCATTATCAACATCGCCTCGACCTATGGGGTTGTGGCCCCGGACCAGAGCATTTACCGGAATGAGGCGGGGGAGCAGACCTTTTATAAGTCGCCTGCTTACCCGGTGACCAAGTCGGCCGTGATCGGGTTTACGAAATTCCTGGCCGCGTATTGGGGAAACAAGGGAGTGCGGGTGAATGCGCTATCGCCGGGAGGGGTGGAGAACAGGCAGGATGAATTTTTTAAAAATAACTATTCCCGAAAGACATTGTTAGGCCGGATGGCTGCGCCATCCGATTATAAGGGGGCGATCGTATTCCTGGCCAGTGATGCGTCGGCTTACATGACGGGAGCGAATCTTATTGTCGACGGGGGGTGGACAGTCATATGAGTAAGGAAAAAGCACAAAAAATCAAGCTATTGATCACGGATGTGGATGGCGTACTCACCGATAACGGGGTGTATTATGGAGAGAATGGCGAGGTGATGAAACGTTTCTCGATCCGGGACGGGATGGGGGTGGAGCGGTTGAGGAAGCTTTGTCAGATAGATACGGGTATTATGACCGGTGAGCTGTCGCCTTCGGTTGTCCGGCGGGCGGAGAAGCTGCAGATCACACATCTGTATTTGGGGGTGAAGGATAAGCTGGGGCGGATGAACGAGATACTGGCGGCGCATGGACTGACCTGGGAGCAGATCGCCTTTATCGGGGACGATGTCAACGACCTGGAGGTATTGCAGCGGGTGGGGCTCAGCGCCTGTCCGGGAGATGCGATGCCGGCGGTTCGCGAATGTGTCCACTATCAATGCCAGGAACGGGGTGGATATGGGGCCTTCCGGGAGTTTGCAGAACAGATCATTCAACTACTTAAACAATAATTTATGAACACCAAATTTCGCGTTAGTCCCAACAGAAGCATTGGTGCCGGCCAACCTGTGTACATCATCGCCGAGATCGGCATCAATCACAATGGAAGCCTCGATATCGCCAAAAAATTGATCGATGAGGCGGTTGCCGCGGGTTGTGATGCGGTAAAGTTCCAGAAGCGTACGCCGGAGCTATGTACTCCTAAAGATCAATGGCATTTGGAACGGGATACGCCCTGGGGACGGATGACGTACATCAATTACCGGAAGATCATCGAGCTGGGTTATGACGAGTATTCCGCTATCGATGCGTATTGCAAGGAGAAGGGGATCGACTGGTTCGTTTCCTGCTGGGATGAGCAATCGGTGGACTTCATGGAGCAGTTCAACCCCGGCGTCTATAAGTTCGCTTCGGCTTCGCTGACGGATTTTGCGTTGATCGAGAAGGTGAAGCAGACGGGCAAGCCGTTCATCCTGTCGACGGGAATGTCGACGATGGACGAGATCAAGGCGGCGGTCGATAAGTTCGGTACGGAGAACATGATGATCGCGCATTCGACCTCGGCCTATCCCTGTCCGCCACAGGAGCTGAATCTCCGGATGATCGAGACGTTGGGCGAGCTGTATCCGGACACCCCGATCGGGTATTCCGGTCACGAAACGGGGCTGGCCACGACGGTTGCGGCCGTAGCGATGGGCGCCTGTTTTGTGGAGCGGCATTTTACCCTCGATCGCGCGATGTGGGGATCCGACCAGGCGGCTTCGGTGGAACCGCAGGGAATGCAGAAGCTGGTGCGCGATATCAGAGACGTGGAGCTGGCGCTTGGGGATGGTGTGAAGCGCGTATACGACAGCGAGCTTGGGGCGATGAAACGTTTGAGGAGGGCTCGTCCGACGGCTACAGCTTTGTAATTAATGGGTACTATTGTATACTATACTACGGCGGCGTTGGTGATCAGCGTTTTCGTCTTTGTCTGGCTGGAGCGGAGATTCCCTTATACCAAGGGAATTCCCGTGTTCCGGGATGGATTTTGGGTGGATCTTATCTGGTATACCTTTATCCAGAGTTATTTCCTGAAGATCCTCATTTTCGGCTATCTCATCGAGCCGATGCGGCGGAGCTGGCACCTGGAGTCGATGCATTGGCTGGATCATTGGCCGGTCGCGCTGCAGGTATTGCTTTTTCTGGTGATCCATGATTTTTACATCTACTGGTTCCACCGGGCGCAGCATCATTCCAAACTGCTTTGGCGGACGCATGAGGCGCATCATTCGAACAAGGAGGTGGATTGGCTGGCGGGGACGCGGTCGCATGTGGTGGAGATCATTATCAACCAGACGATCGAATTTGCACCGATCGTGTTGTTGCTGGGGCCGGATTCGCCGGTGGTCCCCATCAAGGCGCTGATCGACGCGGTCTGGGGGATGTATATCCATTCCAATATCGATGTCCGAAGCGGGAAATTGCAATATTTCATCAACGGTCCCGAGATGCATCAGTGGCATCACGCCAATGACAGGGCGGTGTTTTATGCCAATTATTCGACTAAATTCGCCATGTGGGACTGGATCTTTGGGACGGCTTACCTGCCCGGCCGGAAGAAGCCGGCGGAATATGGGTTGTATTATGATTATCCCAAGGATTATTTCCTGCAGCATTGGTTTTCGGTGAAGCGGATCGACGAGCGGAAGTGGGTGGAGCGGTATCCCTGGTTTAGGGCTTATTATCATTCCCGGCGGCGGGTTTGGCAGTGGATGTTGCGGAAGTTTGGCATTGGCGGGACTGTTGCCGGGCGGGGGATCGGGTCGGAGCGGACGGGGGCTGCGGCCGAGGGGAAGGAACGGATCGCGGCGGATGGCGAGGCGGCATGATTTTAGTTTTTTTACAGATATGGCCTGGATCTATCTTTTTATAGCGTCGGTCTTTGAGATCGCATGGACTTTCTCTTTGCGGTTTCTGAGCGTGAAAAAGCTCAAGGCCCTGCAATGGCAGGGTTTTTTTTCTCATTGGGACAATTGGTTGGTATTGGCGCCGTTTGCCGGTTATGTGGTGTTTGGATTGGGCAATATCTATTGCTTTTCGGTGGCGATGAAGGAAATTCCCGCTTCGACGGCGCTGGCTGTCTGGATGGGAACGGCGTTGATCGGGGTGAAGTTTGTGGAGATCGTATTTTATAAGACGCCGTATGACTGGCAGCAGTTCGTTTATATGGGGTTTATTTTGATTGGGATCGTCGGGTTGAAACGGATGCCTTAGCGGGCTGTGGTCCGCCGGGGCCTAGAAGGCTTCTCTTAGCTGGACCGTGAATGCGTTGGAATGTTTGGCGATGCCGTAGTCGACCCGCAGGTTCAGCTTTTCCTCCTTACTTAATGCGAAACGCACTCCACCGCCATAGGCGAAGTGGAATCCATCCAGCTCGAATTTGCGGGGGGTGGAGGCGACTTCCCCGGTTGAAGCGAAGGCTACCGCGCCGAGGCGCCAGAACAGGAAGCGGCGATATTCGGCCTGGTAGGCCATGAGGCATTTATCGGTAAACCTCCCGCCATAGTAGCCGCGCATCATATCCGCTCCGCCCAGTTCTTCCAATTTCCGGAAGGGCGTCTCGCCGAAAGTAAAGCCGCCGAGGCCCTGGAGGGCGAAGACCTCTTTATCGGAAAGGTGGATAAATTTCCGGAGGTCGACGCTCAGCAGGCGGAAATTGAAATCGCTGCCGAGGTGCTGATCGAAGTATTCGAACTGGATCTCCGCGAAGGCGCCGCGATCGGGGCTATAGGCATTGTTACGGGTGTCCCAGGACAGGATGGGGCCGATGCCCGAGGTATTGCCGCCATGCCGGCCTGGGATGCTTTGCTTGTCGAAGACCCCGCCCGGGGTATAGCTTACGGGGCCGGTGTGCTGGAACTCATAGGTAACGCCGAGGTACAGGTTCCCGTGAATACGTTTCAGGAACTGCGGATTGATGAAGAACTGCTTTTGGGAGAACCCTTCCTTATCCTGGAAGGATGTGTGGTTACCCAGGCCCCAGAAATCGTCGGGGTAATAGCTATAGGAGGCCTGGAAGCGGGCGATATGATCTTCTTTTGGAAAGAAGATGGTGGAGCTGAGGACGAGGATCAGCTGGGAACGAAGCGTGTATAAGCCCAGGAGATTGATATCCGAGGTTCGGATGGTGGTATCTTTTGCTTTGAAGAAGCGGGCGGCGATGCCGCCAAAGCCCCAGTCGGTCTCCAACGAGCGGACGGCAAAGGGAAAGGCGAGGAGATTTTTATTCTTAATGGCGGGATGGGCGGGAACGGTGTCCAAAGGGATCCTTTCGCGCTGCTGTCCGAAGGAGGATACGGAGGCAATAAATACAAAAAGGGTGATGAGCCGGGCCCTCATGATCATATATATAGTAATGGTGTTTTCGGTCTATAATATTTGCCCGAGATATGCTTTTCCAAAAGGTAGCGTATCTCCGGCAAAGCGCTAATGATTGTCCTTCGGACGAGGACCTTCCAGGTGCTTAACAGGAATAGCGGCGCAAAGATCACTCAAAATGGGTCTTCGGGCTGCTTTTTTGGAAACTTAATCCCAAACTGGGACGGCGGGAAGGGGGGTAAGTGTTTTCAAGTAGTTTAAAATCAGTGTTTTGAGAGTTGGTATGCCAATTGTCTTTAAGTCAATGTACCCAAAAATGAAAATTATGACTTTCGCTAAATCCCAGGAATTACAAGCAGGTATGTTGAAGAGTAAGATCGATGAATTGCAGAGTGCGTTGTTTTTCAACGAAAGCAACTCGATCGTCAAGCTCCCGACGCATGTAGTATCCGATGTGGAGCTGGATAGCGAAGGGCAGATCTGGTTCGTGATCCCGAAGCCGCCGATGCATATCGAAGCATATGAGAAGGAGATCCCTGCGAAGCTGGATTTCTTCAAGAAAGGGAAGGATTTCTTTGTAAAGGTAAGGGGTACCGCTTTTCTGCAGACGGAGTTGGATGAGGCTAACGCCAATGCAGAGTTGAGCGATGAGATGAAGGCGAAGATGAATGATGAGGCGGTGATAGCGGTGAAGATCAAGATCCAGGAATTCGAGCTGGTGGATAATACTCCCAAGCCTTCTCAGAATTGGCTGCAAGCCAGCCGGAGTCAGCTGTCGAGCTGGTTCTTCTAGGAATTTGCATACTGCGCGTGTTACATATAGGAAGCTGAGTCCGCGACATTGTTCGCGGATTTCAGTTTTTGGGGGGTGGCTGATCGTTTGTTGTTTGGGAAAGTAAGGATAAAAAAAAGGTCTGCTGTAGAAACAGCCGACCTCTAACGATTGCTTGCCATATGAAAACTCTTTATCTGGATGGCACCTTTTTACGGGCGCCTTTGATATCGTGTTTGATGGTACAAATATACTATGCTTTTCGGGTGCGGGGGAGACAACTTCGTGTTAATTCTATTATCTCAAACATCCTAAAATTTGTATAAAACCCTTGCTGGTAGTGGGTTTCCGATGATTTAGCAAATGAAGCCCAAATAAAAGATCCCGTACTTATACGCCATGCTGTCCTGCACTGTCCTGTCTTCTTTTTTACCGGTGATTGGGTAGTTCGCCAATGTCTTTCCGCAAGCGGGCTAACCGGACTCCGCCGGTTAAAGAGCTAACCAGTCGCCTTGCGGCGACCGGTCAGTCGGGATAGAATAAGGCAAAATGACTATGGTTTAATTGGCGCAGCCTCTATAAAGATAAGGTGTTTTGCTAAATAATTTGGCAAATTGCAAAGATTTTTTTCTACGATAGGACGAGGGCGAAGAGCGCAGCGATGGCGGTGTTCAGAAAATTGACCGTGTTGTTGCCGAGTTTGCCTTTTCGTTCGAAGAGTGCGCCGAGGGCGGAGTCGGCGAGGTTGCCGAATGTGCCAGCGAGGACGATGGTGATGAATTGATGAAGGCTCCATTGGGTGGCGAGGGCCCATGCGGCGGCGATAAGGATCGATCCCACGATACCGATGAAGGTTCCTTCCAGGCTGACGACTCCATCCAGCCCTCGTTGGTCGGGTTTTAGTGTAAGAATATTAATGAACCGGCGGCCATAGACCATGCCCAGTTCTGAAGAAAGAGTGTCGGCGGTGGCGGAAGAAAAGCTTGCGGCCATCAGGAGGAGAAAGAGCGAATAGTGGTGAGGGATGATGATGATCAGCAGTCCCAGGATAGCGGCGACGCCGGCATTGGCCAGGACCTGGCCCGGCGTGCGGCTTGATTCATGCGCGGCACTGCCCTTGATGTTGCGTTTTTTTTCCTTACCCCAGGACGTAGCGGCGGTGCCGAGAATGAAGAACAGCGCGAGCAGTAACAATCCCGGGTAGCCGCTGCCGGCATAGATAGCTGCTCCCGTTAGCACGCCGGTGATGCCGGCGGCGGGTGTCAGCTTCCGGCGGTAGACAGCGGCGGCGGCGGCTCCGATGAGGAGGACGATGACGAAGAGATGCGATGCTAGCATACTAAGGGTGGAAGATCGGCATAAAGGAACGGTTCGTTCTTTGGCTTGCCGTCGGGCCGGGGCGTTCTGCTGCGGATGCTGAAGACGGGCTCGGCGATGAGCTGTTCGGATGGCATCTCGTAGTTGAGGATGCGGGCGATGTCCGAATCGGTGAGATCGGGTCTCAGCCACTCGAGTTCCATTTCCTTCGTCAGGAAGACCGGCATCCGGAATGCGTTGTCGCCGCTGTTGTGGATCTGCCGCATGAGTGGATTGGCCGCGCGGGTAATGAGCGTGAACATGCCCCGCACTTCACCTGTTTCGGGATCGGAAGGCATCTTTGTGTTGTAGTGATACAGGCCGGGGATACAGTACAGGGGGCGGTTCTTTAACCGGATATGATAGGGGACCTTGTTCTTCCAGCCTTTTATCTCGCGGTGTTCGTAGATGCCCGTGACGGGAATGAGGCAACGCGTCCCGCGGATCCGGTGCCAGAACGAGCGTTTGTCTTCGATGATCTTTTCGCTGCGGGCGTTGACCATCGATTTGCGCATGGCCTTTATCTTTTCGGGGGTATCCATGTATTCGGCGATGATCCCCCATTCGAAGTTCTTGCGGTGGTACCCTCCGTTTTCGAAGATGATCACGGGGTAACGGTTATGCCCGAGGGCCATGAAATGCATGCCCATGTCGAGGTCGAAGCTGATCTCGCCGTCATGGGCGAGGTTGGGGAAATACTCGTCGATGAGCTGTAAGGCGGAATAAAAGGCGATGTCAAGGCACATGTCAATATTTTTCTATGAGGTCAAATGGAATGGTATCGTCCTCGTCGGAATAGCTGAATTTAAGAAAAAGTTGGCCAAGTTCTTCATAGAGTCCGATCTGTATCTTGTCCCCTTGTTTCTGCGGTCGCCATGCAGGGTGATGGCGGCGAAGATAGTGGCGCATCTTTTCCTGGTATTGGGCCGGTGGTTTCCATTCCACGCCTTTGCGGGCAGCGTAAAAGATCTTGTAGCCAAAGGGCTGGCCGGCGGCGATGCGCAGCTTTTCCAGCTGGGCGGGGATCTCGGCGTCATAGAGAAAGGCGTTGCCGTCCTTCTTTAAGGCTGTGAGGTGTTGATCGGCTGTGGCCTTTTCTTCTTCGTCATAGCCCCGGATCAGGAAGGCCGCGATCAGTCTTGCTTCCATGCCGCGGGGAAAGGTCTGCCTGACGAACCAGCGTTTGCCTTTGGCGAGCTGGTCGTCGAGGAGGCCCCGGGTGAATAGTGGAAGGGGGTTGTACATGGACGTAAATTACGATTTTTTATGGGTCCCTTTTGACTCCCACAGCGCGGAGGAGCGCTTTCTCGCCGTAGCGGCGTTTGATGGAGTCGATGGACTGGTAGAGGCGGATCATTTCCTGGGTATCTTCGTATAGCTTTATCTGGTAGTTTCCTGGAACGAGCCGGGTGAAGCGGATGCCGAGAAGGCGGATGAGCATGCGGCGGTCGTAGAGTTTGTCGAACAGCTCCTGCGCGGTGGCGAGAAGAATATCATCTGCGTTGGTATAGTCGATAGTCTTTTGTTTGGCGACGGTGTCGAAGTTGGAATAGCGGAGCTTGACGGTTACGCAACCGGTGAGCTTGTCCTGGCGGCGGAGATCGAAGCCGATGGATTCGGTCATGCGGACCAGTTGTGCGTGGAGGAAGCCGAGGTTGATCGTGTCGGTCTGGAAGGTGTGTTCGGTGGAGATGGACTTCTGCTCGCGGTAGGGGATGATGGGCGACTCGTCGAGGCCGTTGGCTTTTCGCCAGAGATCGATCCCATTCTTTCCGAGCATGGCGCCGAGCATCTCGACGGGGATATCGCTTAGCGTTCTTATCGTCTCGACGCCGCGGCGGATGAGCTTGTAGGCTGTTTCCTTTCCGATGCCGGGCAGTTTGGCAACGGAGAGCGGGGCGAGGAAACTCTTTTCCCCGCCAAAGGCGATCTCCAGCTGGCCGTTGGGTTTTATCTCGCCGGTGGCGACCTTGCTGATCAGTTTATTGCTGGCGAGCCCATAGGATACGGGCAGGCCGCTTTCGCGTGTCACGCGGGTCTTCAGTTCCTTTGCAAAAAGGCTGCACCCAAAAAATTTATCCATGCCCGACAGATCGATATAGAACTCGTCGATCGAGGCTTTCTCGAACAGCGGCACGTTGTCCTGCACGATCTCGGTCACCAGGCGCGAATACTTCGAATAGGATTCCATGTCCCCGCGGATGATGATGGCTTCGGGGCAAAGCCGGCGGGCCAGCCGGATCGGCATGGCGCTATGGATGCCGAATTTCCGGGCCTCATAGCTGCAGGCTGCGACGACGCCGCGATCGCCGGAGCCGCCTACCAGCAACGGCTTGCCTTTTAGCCGGGAATTTTTCAGACATTCCACCAATACGAAAAATGCGTCGAGATCGAAATGGGCGATATGGCGGCGGGATGCGGCCGGATCGACGGCGGGGGGGATGATGGGGGCAGACATGTCAGACGGTTTGCGGTGTTCGTGCTTTTATTCCGGCCTTTTCGACACGGGTAACCTCGATGCTGCAGACGCCGAACTCTTCGATCACCTTTCCGGTGATGCGGAAAAAGCCGGCCTGGGGGGGATGCGCTGCATGGATGGGTGGGAAGTGTACGGTGTCGATCCATTCTTTGTGGACGTCGAGGAAAGTGCCGAAGCTCATCGTGTCGCCTTTCGCTGTCCGGACGGGTTTGTGGGTGATATGGTAGCCCAATACGGTCACGGTCTGGCCGATATGGCCGGGAAGATCGCGGGCGGTGAGATACCGGGAAGGGTCGTCGTCCACCAGGAAGAAGGGGTCGCCGGCGGGGAAGCCGAGCAGCTGGATGTCATCATAATAATCCTCCATGGGGTAGACGGGGAGCTCGGGGAGGATATAGGCGACGGGCGCCTCTCTGAACAGCGGATGAGGCGCCGGGTGAGTAAGCTTTGTCTTCTTTTGTAAGAAATCGCCTTCCCATAACAGCTCTTTCTTGTTTTTCCCGGTGAACCGGAGGGCGCCGGTGCGGATGAGGATGTCCAGCTGCTCGGGAGTGGGGGCGGTGCGTTCGATGAGATCGGCGAGACCGGCATAGGGACCGGCGTCCTGGCGGGCGTCGATGATCCGCTGGGCAAAGGCCTGCTCCAGTCCCTTTATATGCACGAAGCCCACGTGGGCATCTTTTCCATGGATATTTGTCAGGTAATCGCTGTTATTTACGCACGGCCGGTGTACCTGGGCGCCGGCCCGCATCAGCTCATAGAAATACAGCTCCCGGCTGTAGAACCCGCCGAAGTTGTTGATCACGGCCACGGCAAACTCTATGGGATAGTGGGTCTTCAGGAAAAGGCTCTGGTAGCTTTCCACGGCATAGCTTGCCGAGTGCGCCTTGCAGAAGCTGTATTCGGCAAAGCTTTCGATCTGCCGCCAGACCTCTTCCACGGCATCCGTGGCATAGCCTGCCTCCCTGCAATTGGCGAAGAACTTCTCCTTTAACATCGGCAGGTGTCCCTTCCCGCGATATTTGGAGCTGGTGGCGCGGCGCAGGAGATCGGCGTCGGCCATTTCCATGTTGGCCCATTCGTTGGCCACCTGGATGACCTGTTCCTGGTAGATCATCACGCCATAAGTGGAGCCGAGGATGTCCTTTAATTTCGGATGGAGGTATTCGAACTTGCCCGGGTTGTTATGCCGGTAGATGTACTGATGCATCATCCCGCTGCGTCCTACGCCCGGCCGGATGATCGAGCTGGCGGCCACGAGGCCCTCGTAGCTGTCGCATTTCAATTTTTTTATCAGCTGCCGCATGGCGGGCGACTCGATATAAAAACAGCCGATGGTGTTGCCGGCGCGGAGCTGTTCCTTTATGTCCGGGTCTTTCTTGAATTTATCGATCTCGTGGATATCGATGTCGATGCGGTGGTTGGCCCTTATCAGCTGGATACATTCCCTGATATGTCCCAGGCCCCGCTGGCTCAGCACATCCAGCTTGTAGAGCCCGATGTTCTCCGCGACGAACATATCGATCATCGCGGTCGGGAAGCCCTTTGGCGGAAGATGGATCGCGCAGTAACTGGAGAGCGGTTTTTCGGAGATGAGAATGCCGCCGGGATGGATGCTCAGCCCGCTGGGGAAGTTTTGCAGCAGTTTGCCGTATTGGAGAATGGTTCGCTGGATCTTGTCCTCCGAATATCCTTTTGCCGCCAGGTGATCGATCTCGGCCTTGGGAAGGCCGAAGACCTTGCCCAGCTCGCGAACGATGGCATTATATTGAAAGGTCGGGTACATTCCCAGCAGCGTGGTGTGGTTCCGGCCATAGCGTTTCATCATATAGTCGATGATCTCGTCGCGGTCGAGCCAGGAAAAATCGATGTCGAAATCGGGCGGGCTCATCCGGTGAGGATTCAGGAACCGTTCGAAATAGAGATCCAGTTCGATGGGGTCCACGTCGGTGATCTGAAGACAGTACGCGACGAGGGAGTTGGCCCCGCTGCCGCGGCCGACGTGGTAGAAACCCCGGCTTTGGGCATAACGGATCATATCCCAGGTGATGAGGAAATAGGCCGTGAAACCCATCTGATCGATGATGCGCAGCTCTTTGTCGAACCGTTCCTTTATCTTTTTATTGGCGCCATAGCGGAACCGGAACCCGTCGCGGGCCAGCTTTTCGAGCAATACCCGGTCGTCCTCGCGGCTGGCGGTGAAGAGCTGTTTATTCTTATCCACCCCGAAATCCATCTCTATGGCGCAGGTGTCGATCAGCCGGTACGTGTTTGTAATAATGGCCGGATATTGCCGGAAGGCGGTGAGCATGTCCGCCTGGGGAAAGAAGTATTCCTGCGGGGAGGCGAGGTCTTCGGGTTTTAACCTGGACAGCAGGGTGTTGCGGTCGATCGCCCGGAGGAGCCGATGAAGGTTGTACCAGGTCTTGTTCTGAAACGTTACGGGCTGCCGGATGACCCATTTGTCGGGATAGGAGGCCAGCGGCAGCTTTAGCAGGCGATTGACCTCGCCGGGCAGCACCCCGATGCGTTCGTTGGCGGCCAGCGATTCCGGCGTCTTGCCGCCGAGCGGATAGATGATGAATCCATCCGTAGGGGTATCAAATACCGGGTCGAAGGCGCCGGGTTCGGGGAAGGGCTTTTTGTCACGTAAATGATCGGAGAGGAACTCGTTGATCCGGCGGTATCCTTTATTATTGGCTGCGATCAGGATGTAGAGAAGGTTGTTGCCGTTTCGGATCTCCGCGCCGAGGATGGGTTTGATGCCGTGCCGGCCGCAAAACCGGACGAAATCCCAGGCGTCGCAGGTGGAGTTGATGTTGGTAAGTGTCAATGCGGTAGCTCCTGCCTCTACTCCCGCTTCTACTAATTCTTCTGTAGCGAATGTTCCATAGTTAAAACTGAAATAGGACTTGCAAAAGTACATGGGAAGGTCTTGTGGAAACAAAACTAATATTTTTAGTTCTCTAAATACTAAAAATATTAGTAAATTTGTTTTGACAAAATGCTTTGTGATCCTTTGCTGAAGCGGGTTTTAGAGAAAATGGCAAAACGGGAGTTTGATAGGGCTGAATCTGGATTCAGATGCGGAAGAAGTGGGGTAGAAAAAGAGACACGATTAAAAAATAGCATTTTGGAAGCCTTCATCTAATTCAAAAAAACACTTTCTTTGATTATGGGAACCAGAGACCCGCGTTACGACCTTATCAAACCCATGCTGTCCCAAGGTCAAATTGAAACATTCGGCGATATCTTTAAATATATCAAGAAGACGGTAGTGGCCAACGATATGGGAAAGAAGGTAGACAGGTTTACTATCATGATGGAACAGCCGAAGAAGTTCTCTGTGGGAGATGTTTATGAGATGGCCGGGCTGTTCAGTATCGACGTGTTGCAGATGTTCACTCTTTTGTATAAAGAAGACCTGAAAAGAACTAACAGTAAAGTATAGTTGTGTCCAGTGTTCCATAACCATTAGCTGTCGAGCCCTTGTTCCTATTTTACCTTTAAGATCCAGTCCTGAGTTTCGACCCGAATTTACAACCTTTCGTTGGGCCGACCCGGCAAGCCGGGCCGGCCCATTTGTTGATTGGCCTTTGGCCCGGGGACCTGTTGTCCCCGATTGTTTTTTTGTATCTTCAAAGAATGAGAAAGGTTATCGCGACGGCGGGGCTTCTATGGGTTGCGCTCGCGGCGTCGGCGCAGGATATCACGGGTGACTGGACGGGTCTGCTGAAGGCCGGCGCCATACAGGTGCATATCGTCTTTCACATCACCAGGCAGGATACGGGTTATAATGCCTTGATGGACAGCCCGGACCAGGGTGTCAATGGGATCCCCGTCGCCTCTGCCCGGCTGGTGGACGGGCGGCTGACGCTGGAAGTTGCCCAGCCTAAGATCGAATACAGCGGCGAGTGGAGGGACAGCCTTATTACGGGGACCTTCCGGCAGGCGGGGCTATCCTTTCCGTTGGAGATGCGGCGGGGCATGCCGGCGGCGCCGGTCCGGCCGCAGACGCCGGTAAGGCCTTATCCGTATGTCGAGGAGGAGGTGCGGATCGAGAATAAGGGGGCGGGTGTCGTGCTTGCCGGTACGTTGACCCTGCCACCCGGAAAAGGGAGATTTCCTGCGGTGGTGCTGATCACGGGCAGCGGGCCGCAGGACCGCGACGAGAGCCTGATGGGGCATAAGCCTTTCCTGGTGATCGCAGATGCGCTCACCCGGCGGGGGATTGCGGTATTGCGGTATGATGACCGGGGAACGGCGCGGTCGACCGGCGATTTCCGCAAGGCGACGACGGCGGATTTCGCCACCGATGTCGAAGCGGCGGTGGCCTATCTTAAGACCCGGAAAGAGGTCAACGCCCGGCGGATCGGATTGATCGGTCATAGTGAGGGCGGGATCATCGCGCCGCTGGTAGCGTCGCGGAACGGGGATATCCGGTGTATCGTCCTGCTGGCGGGGCCGGGTTTGCGGGGCGAGGAGATCCTTCTTTCGCAGCAACAGCTGATCGGCCAGGCAAGCGGGGGATGGGGTAAGCCGGCGCAGGAAATGGTTGACGTGAACCGGGGGGCGATGGATATCATCGTCCGGGACAGCTTGCGGCTGGAGCATGCCGATACGATCAAACAACAGCTGGCCGCCTACTTTGAACAGCGATCGGTCCAGGTCCCGGCACTGAAGTCGGGGGGACCGGAAGTCGTCCGCGCGGCGATCGGGCAGCTGACGAGTCCCTGGATGGAATATTTCCTGGCCTATGACCCGGCGCCGGCGCTGGAGCGGGTCCGGTGCCCGGTATTGGCGATGGCCGGCTCGAAGGACCTGCAGGTGCCGCCGGAGGAGAATCTGGTGGCTATCGGCCGGGCGTTGGAGAAAGGCGGGAATACCCATTTTGAGGTCAAGGAGTTTCCCGATCTCAATCACCTGTTCCAGGAGTGTACGACCGGGCTACCGGGGGAGTATGCGAAGATCGAGCAGACGTTTGCGCCGGCGGCGTTGGAGTTCATGGTGAATTGGGTGGTGAAGCAGTGTAAATAAAGAAACCGGAACCGGGTGGGCGCCCGGTTCCGGCATATATTAAAGCCCGTTGGAGTCGGGTGTTTGCAGGAGGCGATAGAGCTCGTCGAGCTTTGGCGAGAGGATGATATCGGTTCGGCGATTCTGCGCGCGGCCTTCCGAGGTCGCGTTGGATTGAACGGGCTCGTACTGGCTATGGCCGGACGCGATCACCCGGGTGGGATCGACGCGGTAGTCGACCGTCAGGATGCGAACGATGGATGCCGAACGGGCCAGGCTGAGGTCCCAGTTGTCCTGGTATTTGCCGTGGATGGGAATTGAATCGGTGTGGCCTTCGATATCGACGGTGATATCGGAGTTCTGGTTGAGGACGACCGCCAGTTTGGAGAGGGCGTCCTTGCCTTTGGGATTGACGACGGCGCTGCCGGAGGGGAACAGCAGGTTCTCGGAGAGACTGACATAGACCTTACCGTTCTTGATGGAGACGGAGAGGTCTTTTGCGTTGAAGCCTACGAGGGCGTTGTTCATTTTTTTGAGGATGTCCTGGATGGCGTGTTTCTGTTTGTCCATCAGGGCCTGCAGGTGTTCGAGCTTGGCCTGGTTCTCGAGCAGTTCTTTCTGGCTCTTTGTCAGCGCGGCCTGGCGGGCGGCGCCTTCGGATGCCAGGTCTTTGTTCTTGCCGGTGAGGGAGGCAATTTGTTTATTGAGTGTCGCGATCTCCGTACGACGGGCCTCCAGTTGCTGGTTTAGCGAATCGATGGACTTTGCAGATTGCTGGTCCTTTCTCGCCATGGCGGCCTGGAGGTCTTTCACTTTGTTGGCCAGCTGGGCGCTGTCGTACCGGGCGGAAGCCAGGGCCTGCTGGACGTCATTGAATTTTTTGGTGGGAACGCAGCCGATAAAAAGAACAATTCCGGCGACGAATGTGAGGAGTGCGATCTTGTTTGTCATAACGTGATATTGCAGTTTGCCCGCAAATATAAAAAAAGATTCGTTGCTTTGTCCGGTTTCAATGCTACCTGCCGGACGGCGAAAATTCCCGGGAGATCGTCTTTATTCGGAGCCTGATGGAGAAAATACCCTGAAATTTTTTATATCTTGATCTCAAATACTATTTCATGGTCAGGGGATTCTTTTTTTGCTTTATCCTGTTGTTCGTATCTATAGCGCCGATGTTTGCCCAGCGGCCGCTACCCGTTCCGCGGAATATCCAGGCGGCGATTGTCAAAGGGACGCGAACCGCAACGGGGCAGCCGGGCGCCAAGTACTGGCAGAACCGGGCGGACTATTCCATCCGGGTGCGGTTCGATCCGCGGACCCGGTTGATCAGCGGGACGGAGGAGATCGTCTATATCAATAACAGCCCGGATACGCTGCGTCAGCTCTTGTTCAAACTGTATCCCAATCTCTACAAGAAAGGCGCGTCGAGGCTGCAGTCGATCCGGCCCGACGATGTTACCGATGGAGTGACCGTTTCCAGCTTTTCGGTGGACGGGGTGGCGGGTAATTTTCCCCCGACGGTGGCGGGAACGGACGTTACTGTCCGCGTGCCGGCGATGGCCCCGGGTCAGTCACGCCGGGTGTCGCTTGCCTTTTCCTATACCCTCAATAAGAACTCGCATATCCGGACCGGGCAGGTAGACAGCGGCGCCTTTTTTATCGCCTATTTTTTTCCACGGATCGCGGTATACGATGACATCGATGGTTGGAACCGGAATCCTTATCTCGGCCACCTTGAATTCTACAACGACTTCTGTCATTTCGATGTCGAGGTGACCGTTCCGGCGGGGTATATGGTATGGGGAACGGGCGATCTGCTGAATCGCCGGGACCTGTTATCGGCGGCCTGTAATCAGCGCATCGACGAGGCGGAGACGAAGGATGGCATCGTGAATGTCGTCGATACGAATGACCTGGCGCGCGGCGACGTGCTGTTGCGGACGGACAGCAGCCGCTGGAAGTTCCGGGCCGACAGCGTTACCGACTTCGTCTTTGCGGTGAGCAATCATTACTGCTGGCGATCGTCGAGTCTTGTGGTGGATGCGGCTACGGGACGCAGGACGCGGGTGGATGCCGTGTTCAATCCCGCGCACAAAGATTTTTACGAGGTGGTGGACTTTGCGCGGAAGACGGTGGAGAGCATGAGCTACCGGTTTCCTGCATGGCCGTTCCCCTATGCACATGAGACCGTTTTCGACGGATTGGACCAGATGGAATACCCGATGATGGTCAATGACAATCCGCTGAGCCGGCGGGAGGATGCGATCGAGCTGACGGATCATGAGATATTCCACACGATGTTCCCGTTCTATATGGGCATCAACGAGACAAAATATGCCTGGATGGATGAGGGCTGGGCGAGCATCGGGGAGTGGGTGATCTCGCCGATGATCGATTCTTCCATCGTAGACCTGTATGGCATCGGCGAGTATGCCTCCGGCGCCGGGAAGGAGAACGATCTTCCCGTGATCACCTTGTCGACGCAGCAGAGCGGGCTGACGTATTTTCTGAATGCATACGCCAAGCCGGCGATGGGGTATGCTTATGCGATGGACCTGCTTGGCGACAGCCTGTTCCGCAAGGGGCTGCACCGGTATATCCGGGACTGGCATGGGAAGCATCCGATGCCACTGGATTTCTTCGGAAGCATGAATGCCGGTTCCGGGCGAAACTTAAACTGGTTCTGGCGACGCTGGTTCTATGATGATGGGGTTCCCGACCTGGGGATCAAAGCCGTGCAGCATAAGGGGAAGGCGGCGTTCGTGGTCGTGGCCAATACAGGCGGCAAGCCGCTCCCGGTGGACCTGGCGATCGAATTCGCCGATGGGACTAAGAAGACGATCCACCGGTCGGCCGGTGTTTGGGAGAAGGGGAATGTGGAGACCGTGGTGCCCGTGTCATCGGAGCTGCCTATTAAGAAGATCACTCTTGGGAGCGCGCATGTGTCGGACAGCAATCCCGCGGATAATGTATGGCCGGCAGCGGCTGCGCATCGAGGCGATGGAGTATAAACCGATCAATAATACATCAATTGCCATACTTGGGCTATTCGTTGAGCGGGCAGTTGTCCTGAACTTTAGGGGACAATTGTCTTTATGACGTTAAAGGGATGGTTTTCGCTGGTGTTATTGACGGGCTCGCCTGGTTTGCTCCTTTCGCAGGATTCTTTACAACATGCGAACTACGCGTTCTCGCTCAGCGACGTCATCCGCATCGCGCGGGACCAGAACAAACGTGTCAAGGCGGCGAGAGAAGAGGAAAAGGCCAGTGCTTTCGACCTGCAGGATGCAAAGGACGCCGTGTTACCTTCCCTGGCGGCGGACGTCAACTACCAGCGATTTACGAAGGTTACGCTTTTCAGGAACGGTCTTTCCGATGCGCATGCCATCACCCGGCCGCCGGACCCCAACAACGCCTCCATGGTGGCGCAGGCCGGTCTTCTTGTTTATGGCGGGGGAAGGCTCAGGAAGAATATCGAAGAGAAGGAGATCCGGGAGCAGCTGGCTTCCGTGAATACGGGGGATGAGGCAGGGCAGTCGGCCACCCAGGCGGTACTGCTCTATCTGCAGATCGTCAGTCTATACCGGCAGGATTCCCTTTTTGCCGAAGAGATCAAGCGGGCGGAGCTGCGGGTAAAGAATATCAGAAGCTTGTATGAGAATGAGCGGGTCACGAAGAGCGACCTGCTGCGGGCCGAGGTCGATTTGTCCACGCAGCAGCTGAACCGCGAGCAGGCCGACAATGATATCGCTATTGCCAAGGACAGGCTGGGCATCCAGCTGGACCTTCCGTCCGCGGACCGGATCGATCTGACGGATACGTCCTTCCAACTGCCGGCCTCAACGGAACTGCCCGGCGAATATCAACCGGATGGGCCCAATACGCCGTATGCGTTACAGCGATACGGGAAGCTGCTGCAGCTCCAGGAGAACCGGATCGATGTTGTCCGGACCCAATACTATCCCACGGTGCAACTCTATTCCGCCTACGGGCTTAGCTATCCCAACCTGAACCTCTTCCCGCCTATCAATCAATGGTGGGCGGCGGGGTTTATCGGCGTCATGGTCCACTACGATATCTCCTCCCTTTATAAGACCCGAAATAAGGTCTCGGCAGCCAGGCAGCAGTATGAAAGCCTGCATCTTCAGCGCGATTATGTGCTGGATAATGTCAACGAGGAGATCCGGTCGCTGATCATAAAGTACAGGGAGTCGTTGGACCGGATCAAGGTGGCGCAGAAATCCATCGAGCAGGCGGCGGTGAACCTGCGGATATTGACCGCGAAGTATTACAATCAGCTGGCGTTGCTGACCGATCTGCTGGATGCGGACAATTTATATACGGAGTCGGCTCTCCGGCTGGTGCGGGCGCAGACAGACGCGATGGGCTATTATTACCGGTTGCTCTATGCTACAGGAAGACTGTAGAGACCAGGGCAGCTCCAAACCATTTCAACCATGCCACAGGAAACCGAGAAGGCGAAGAAAAAGGCGCATCCCGGCAAGATCGTCACGAGTCTTGTCGCCGTTGCCGTGCTCATCGCCGGCATCATTTATTTTGTCAATTATTTCGTGACCGCCTCCCAATACGAGGAAACCAATGACGCGCAGGTGGAGACCTATATCAATCCTGTTTCGGCGCGGGCGGCGGGCTATATCCAGAAGATATTGTTCGAGGAGAACCAGGCCGTCCGCCAGGGGGACACGTTGGTGATCCTCGATGACCGGGAATACCGGGCGCGGGTACAGGAGGCGGAGGCGGCGGTGGAGGATGCGCAGGCCCAGCTCATCGTGCTCGATCATTCCGTGTCGTCGCTTGTCACCGGCACGACGGTCAACAAGGACCAGATCGCCGCGGCGAAGGCGCGGCTCTGGCGGACGGAGCAGGATATCCGGCGGTATGACAACCTGATCAGGGAAGAGGCGGTGACGCGGTCGGAATATGACCAGGTCAAAGCCGGGTATGATGTGGCGTCCAGTGAGTATAGCGCTTCGGAGAACAATCTGCGGACGAGTTATTCGAAGATAGACGAGCTGCGAAGCCGAAAAGCGTTGTTGCTGGCTGATATGAAACGAAAGATGGCGGAGCTGGCCTTTGCGCGGATCAATCTTGGGTATACCGTTATCACGGCGCCATACACCGGCCGGCTGGGGAGGAAGGTCATCCAGGAGGGGCAGCAGGTGCAAGTGGGGCAACCGTTGGTATCCATCATCGACGACAGGGAGAAGTGGGTGACCGCCAATTTCAAGGAAACGCAGGTAGCAAAGATGTATGATGGGCAGGCGGTGCGGATAGAAGTGGATGCCTTGCCCGGCAAGGTCTGGCATGGGAAGATCGAATCCCTGTCCGCTGCCACCGGGGCGCGGTTCTCGTTGCTTCCGCCCGATAACTCGACCGGCAATTTCGTGAAGATCACCCAGCGGATCCCGGTGAAGATCGTTTTTACCGATACGGCGCTTGGGGCGGTAAGGGCGGGTATGAACGTGAATGTGTTGATCCCAAAACATGAGCGATGAACCCGCCTGTCTATTTCAAAAGCTGGGCCAGTGAGTGGGAATGGGTCGTTCGCGGCCTGCTTCTTTTTGTTCTGCTCAGTGCGATGACCCAATTCTCGTTGTTCGGCCTGGTCAGCACCTACCTGCTTTCTTTTTTGGGTGCGCAACCGGAGGACGTCAGCTTTTCGACCAATATCACCTATGCGGCGTTGATCGCGGCCATCCCGATGCATATCCGGTTCCTGCGTTACTTCGAGCTCAGGAACTACCTGCTGACCTTCCTATTGCTGGGTATCGGGGTCAGCGTTTTCAGTTTCCAGGTCACCAATGTCAATGTATTTTTGGTAGCGCGGGTGTTTACGGGTTTTACGGTCAGTGGAACGGCGATCTCCATTCTCATGCTGATCATGTCGCGGCTCAAACCGCAATATGCGCCGATCGGGCTTTCGGTGTTTTACGGGGCGATCCTGGGAAGCGGCCTGTCGTCAGGGGCGTTGGTTTATCTCGTGACCAATAATTTAGATTGGCGGGATACGTATCTATTCCTCATCCTGTTCCAACTGATGTCGCTGGCGGTGGTGCTGGTCTTGTTGCGATCGAAGGCGGAGATGAAGCGTTATCCCCTGTACCAGTTGGATTGGCCCAGTTTTATCCTTTGCCTCGCGAGCTTTATAGCCTGGGCCTACACTTTTATCTACGGGCCGAAATATTACTGGCTGACCGATGGGCGGATACGGATATCGCTGACGATCGCGCTTTGCGGACTCGTAGCGCTGGTCTACCGGCAGACCGTGACGAAGCGCCCTTACCTGCATCCGGCGGTGTTTCAATTCAGGGGTTTTATCATCGGGCTTCTGCTGCTGGGGGTGTATTATGGGATCAAGGACAGCATACAGCTAATCTATGCTTTTACGCTGCAGATACTGCATTGGGACACGCAGAAGCTGATCTGGCTTTCTGCGTGGAATGTGACAGGGCTAATCACAGGGATCATCGTCGCTGCCGAGATGATCCTTACGCATAAGTTCTCCAGCCGGGTATTTCTGCTTATCGGTTTTTCGCTGCTGCTCCTTTTCAACCTTTGGTCCTATAGTATCTTCCAGACCGACCTTTCGTTTTGGGACCTGGCCGGGCCTGCGATGCTGCAGGGGCTTGGCTCGGGTATCCTGTTCGTGCCGCTGATGCTGATGATCGTTTCGAAACTTCCGGACTACACCGGGTTTACCGGGGCGGTGGTGGCCGCATTTGTCCGGTTCACCGCCACCTGTAACAGCTATGCGGGTCTGTATACTCTTCAGCTGACGTACAATCAACATTTCCGCGAGGCTTTTCTGCGGCATACTTCTACGACGGACCCCGTTTTTGCCGGCCGGTTGGCAACGACGGGCCGGTATTTTGCAAGTGCCGGGTATACCGCAGGTCAGTCGGACGCGCTGGCGGCGCGGACGGTTTTTGGCGCGCTTGGGGTGCAGGGCCAACTGCTGACCGATATGTCCATCTTCCGGCTTTTTGCCCTTGTCATTCTCATCGTCATCGTCCTGATCCTTGTAGTGCCGGGGGTGTATGCACTTTTTAGCCGGCCGACCCGGATCACTTCAAGTTGATGTTCAGAGTTCTCGCCGAGAAAATAGGACTACGAGGGATTGTTAGGAAATTGTTACGAGTGGATGTAACTTAGGACACTTGTCATAACTTATTACTATGGAATACGTCATCCGCCAGAACTTTCATGTCACGCTCTATGGATTTGGAGGAGTTGTCGTCGCCCGGGACTGGGGGAAGACGGGATTCGACCTGATGAACAGGATGTGGAAGGAAGTGAAATCCCGGGAACTTCCCAACAAGGGGATCAATATCTGGGTTTATGAGCCGGGGAATGCGATGTTCGCCGGTGTCGAGCTGATAGCGCCGCCGCCGGCGGACTCGATGCTTGAGCGGAAAGAAATTTCCCTGGAGAAGTATGTTTATTTTAAGCACATCGGTTCGTATGACCGGATAAAGGACTCGGGTTTGCGGGTATCGGAAGAATGCAAGCGGGCCGGTGTTAAAACGGGTTTGCCTTACGTGGAGGTCTACGGGCATTGGACGGAGGATGCGTCGAAACTGGAGACGGAACTGCTGTGGGCTGTGATAGAGTGAAACTCTGAGCGTGTTGGGGGCGTGTCGTGTGTTTTGCCATTGGCTAGTTCTGATTGGCGATGCGGATCAGCCGTTTCAGATCGAGGACGATGATCTTTCTGCCTTTTGTCTCAACGATGCCTTCTTCCCTGAGTCCGGAAAGGAGACGCACGACATTTTCGCGGGCGGTACCGACGAGACTGGCCAGGTCGTCCCTGCTCATATTGATTTCCACCGGCATGCCGGGTTCGGCGCCGGCCTTGTATTTTTCCCTGATGACGATCAGTTGAAGGGCGAGCCGTTCCCTTACGGGGCGCTGGGCAAACAGGGCGAGGTTATTGGTAAGTACGACGAATTCGTGACTGAGGGTCTTGAGAAGTCTCCTGTTGAGCACGTCCGACTGGCGGATCGCCTCGAGAAAATCCTCTCTTGGGATGAATGCGATGAGGCTTTCCTCCATGACGGCGGCCGAGTCGGGATAGTTATCCCCGGAGAGGATCGCATGAAAGCCGAGGAGTTCGCCAGCGTTTGCGACGTAGATGATCTGTTCCCTGCCATCCTTGTCGACCTTATACTTCTTCGCCTTGCCGCTGACAAGGTAAAAAGTGCCTGTAGCATAGGTCTCTTCCCTGAAGATGATCTCTCCTTTTTTATAAATCTGCTCCAGCCGGCGGGCCATCAGCAGTTGGAGATCGGGCTTTGGCAGATCGGCAAGGATCGATTCGCTTTTAAAATCCCATTTTTCGATGGGAAATATGCCTTGGATACTCATGACCCTACAAAGCTAGCCTTTTAAAAATTGATATTTTTCACTTTTTTCCGTGACAAATATCACCGTAGCTTCGGCGGCATTCGGCTAGATTTGACGACAAAGGAGAGGTATGAAAAACGAAGGAAATGCACTCCGGTTGACGGCGGCACGGCTGCAGAAATTGAAGGACGAGGGATTCCGGTTTGTGCTGATCAAGGGTTATTCGCTGAACAAACGTTCCGATTATATCGAGCTGAACCATTGGGTCCTGGCGCCGGTGATGCAGCTCCCGGAGGATCCGGCGCAAAAAGAGATCTATGAGCCCATCGACAGCGAGATCCTGCTGGAATGGGCCAATTCCCCCGACGACGTTCAGGCTTTTATTGAAAGAGACCCGAAGGCGTTCGCCCTTTTGTGAGACTTCGGATGGTTAACGGTTACTCCGACCGCAGGCTGTTGACGGGGTTGGCCGTGGAGACCTTCCAGGCCTGGGAGAATACGATCAGGAAACTGATGGCTGCCAGGATGGAAATATTGCCCAGCAGGATCCATGGGGTGATGCTGACCCGCGACGCGAAGAATTGCAGCCACATATTGTTCAGGAGAATGGCCAGCGGCACGGCGATCAGGATCGCGGTCCCGAGCAGGATCATGTATCCTTTGGACAGCAGGAAGACGACGCTGGGGATGCCCGAACCGAGCACTTTCCTGACGCCGATCTCCTTTCTTCTTGTTTCGGCGGTATAGGTGGCCATTCCCAATAATCCCAGGCAGGAAATGACGACGGCGAGAAATGCGAGCAAGCCCAATACTCCTACGGTGTCGCTCATCATCGAATGGGTCGTGAGCAGTTGCTGATCGAAGAATTGGTATTCGAACTTCGTGGATGGGTTGACTTTTTTCCAGGTTTCTTGCAGGAAGGCTACTGCTTCCGGCAGATGCTTCCCCTGCACACTTATGGTTGCATAGGCGAATTCGGACTTGCGGTTCCTGAGCATCAGCGGTTCTATGCCCCTCATCACTTCCAGGAATTGAAAATCCTTTACGACCCCGACGATCTCTGCGTCTTTGCCGCTGTTCAATATGATGTGCTGGCCGACGGCTTGTTTTGCGGAGGAATATTTGAGACCGGCAGCCATCTTTTCGTTGACCAGGACATAGTGGTCGTCGCTATCGGCGGATATGGCCGGGAGGTTCCTGCCGGCGACGAGGTGCAGTCCCCAGACCTGCAGGCAGCCTGCGCCGATATCGATATAGTTTGTCTGCAGGCTATCGGTTTTGTCGGCAGCCTTGTGGATCATTTCCGACATATTTGTCCCGGTGGCAGGAAGGAAGCTGCACGCGGACACTGCACCGATCTCCCGGCTGGTGGCGATGGCCTGGGCAAACCGGTTGTAGTTTTCCAGTTTGTACAGCTTGACATTCACCACATTCTCCTTTTTGAAACCATAGTCGAAATTCAAGACATGCTTGCCCTGAAGGTAGATCAGGCTTGTCGAAATGATGAAGACGAGAGAGACACAAAACTGAACGACCAGCAGTACCTTGCGTAGCGTGAGGCGGCTGAAGAACCGCAGGTTGTTCAATCCCTTCAGAACATGCACGGGGTTGAAGAGGGAAATATAGATCGACGGGAGCAGGCCTGCAAGAAAACCCACGGCTACGCTGAATCCGAGGAAGATGAGGAAGAGGGTGGGAGTGTAATGAAACGTGATGTTCATGAACTGGTTCAGCCAAAGCCCGGTGAACATTTTCTGAAGGAACAATAAGATCAGGAAGGAAAGCAGGAGCGACAGCAGGGACATGAGGATCGCTTCGGAAATAAATTGCGTAAAGACCTGGCGGCGGGTGGCGCCGGAGACCTTCCGGATACCCACTTCTTTTGTGCGGGTCAACATCCGGGCGATGGAGAGATTGGTGTAGTTCAGGCAAGCTGATAGCATCACGACCAGGCAGAGGACGCTTAGAATCACCAGGATGATCCGGGGCATGGCGATGTTGGTGGGATTGCTGATCGGGTCGGCGGGCATGAGATCGGAAAGGGGGGTTGCCTTAAACGCGAATTGGTCTCCCGGGCCCTTTGGATATTGCTGATCGGATATCCTGTCGAGGATATTTTGAAGTTCGGTCCTGGAGTGGCCTTTTTCCATCCGAACGAAAGTGTAGTTGTTCCATACCGCATTCCAGTCGTTCGGCGTGTAGGAGAGGAGGGTGTCCTTTGCCAGGCTGGGCATGGAGCTGAATGAGGCCAGGAGTTTGAAGGGGAGTGTCGTCTTACCGGGATTGGGTTTGAGGACGCCCGTGATGAGGAACTGTCCATAAGAGCTTTCGATGTTCCCGCTTTCCGGCCCGCCGGGCAGGAGGCCGGTGTTGTTGAATTTTATCGTTTTTCCGATGGGGTCTTCGTTGTGAAACAATTGAGCTGCCAGATCGGCGGTGATCACCATCGAAAAGGGTTTATCGAGGGCGGTGCGGGCGTCCCCCTGTTCGAGGTGGAAATCCATGACCCGGAAGAGGTTGCCGTCGGCGAAGTAACCGCCGCCTGAGGCGATCTGCTGTTTATAGAGGATGTCGCCGCCGATCCCTCTTACCAGGGTGGCGGCCGCCTCGATACCGGTATAGTCTTTTCTCAGCTTGTCTCCCAGCGGTAGGGCCGAGGTTGCGGTTTGCATACGGCTGCCGTTCTTGCCGGTGGTTTGGATGCGGTAGACGCGGTCTTTGCCGGCTTGCCAGCTGTCGTAGCCTTTCTGGTCGGCGATGACCATGATGATGAGCATGCAGACCGACATCGCGGCGGCCAGGCCGAAGATGTTGATAAAAGAGAAAGATTTGTGTTTCAGGATGTTACGGAGACCGACCGTCAGGTAGTTGCGCAGCATGAGGATGGCTTTGGGTCGTTGGACGCGGGGGGTGGGACGGAGGTTACAGAAATATTGCTATCTTCTTCTTTGAATTTCCTTCAATCTCCCTTTATGCACTCCAACGGCGTTGTTTGCGAAGCGGGAGCCAGCATTCGATACCGGAACTATGTCCTGACGATGCTGACCCTTGTCTATGTCTTCAATTTTATCGACCGGCAATTGCTGGTCATCCTGCAGGAATCGATAAAAAAGGAATTGCATTTGTCGGATACCCAACTGGGAATGCTCTCGGGGTTCACCTTTGCGATCTTTTATGTGACCATGGGAATTCCTATTGCCCGGCTGGCGGACAAACGAAACAGGAGGGATATCGTGACCGTTTCCCTGGGCCTCTGGAGCCTGATGACCGCTGGTTCGGGGTGGGCGCGTAATTTTTTCCAGTTGTTGCTGGCCCGGGTCGGAGTGGGGATTGGCGAGGCAGGCGGGAGTCCGCCGGCGCATGCGATGATCTCCGATTATTTTCCGGCGGGAAAGCGAAGCACGGCGCTGGCCATCTATTCTTCGGGGATCTATATAGGGATCGTGATCGGGTTTGTGATGGGTGGATATCTGAATCAGCAGCTTGGATGGCGGACGGCTTTTTTTGCCGTCGGCTTGCCGGGGATACTCTTTTCGGTATTGTTTTATGCTACGGTCAGGGAGCCTCGCCGTGGGGCTACGGATACGGACGCGGGGCAGGGGGATGGGGTTCATACGCTTAGAGAGGTACTGAAGCGGTTGTATTCGAGCAGGACCTTTGTGTTGCTGGCAATGGCCACGGCGCTGCATGTGTTTTGCATCTATGGACTGCTTAATTGGGCCCCTTCGTTTTTGTCGAGGCTGCATGGGATGAAGAACACGGAAATCGGGGCGTTACTGGGGCCTATTTATGGTTTTGGCGGGGCGATCGGGTCCTTTGCGGGGGGAGCCCTGACCGATCATTTTGGCAAGCGGGACAAGCGTATGTATCTGCGGATTCCCGCGTATGCGATCATCCTTTCCATCTTCTTTGCGGCGGGATTCCTTTTCTCCGGGGATTGGAGGGTCTCGCTGTCTTGCCTGGGTGTCTGTTCGGCGTTGCAAAGTACTTACCTGGGACCGGCCGTTTCGGTGGCTCATCGTCTTGTCCCGGCGTCGATGCGGGCGTTGACCTCCGCGATCTTATTCTTTGTGTTGAACCTTGTCGGTCTTGGGTTTGGTCCGCTGACCGTCGGGATGATCAGTGACCGGTTGCAGCCGGCGCTGGGCGTCGAGTCGCTTCGGTGGGCGTTATCGATCGTGCTGGTGGTGAGTGTTGGATCAACCTTGTTGTTCTTTGGGGCGGCGAAGAAGTTTGCGGCGGAGACTGCCTAGCGTTGGGGCCGGGGGGCGCCCGTGACGGGCCGGGTTTGGGGGTGTTTGCGTTGCGACCGGCTCCGGCGACCGGTTGGCCGCTGCATCTACCTTGCGGCGCCGCCGTCGATTGTCAGGCAGATCCCGCTGACAAAGGAGGCTTCGTCGGAAGCGAGATACAGGTATCCGTTGGCGATGTCCGCGGGATAGCCCCATTTGCCGAGGGGAATCTGCGGGATGGTCTGTTTGCGCACCTCCTCCGGCATCAGGTCGGTCATTGCGGTATGGATGAATCCCGGGGCGATACAGTTGGCGGTGATCCCGAAGCGACCGAGCTCCATGGCCCATACCTTCGTCATGCCGATGATGGCCGACTTGGTTGCGACATAATTGGTTTGGCCGTAGTTGCCGCGGATGGCGACGTTGGACGAGGCCGAGACGATACGGCCGTAATTTTGTTCCTTCATGACCGGGGCTACCGCGCTGGTGCAGTTGAAGACACCTGTGAGGTTGACCCCGATGACGTCATCCCATTCCTGTTTGGACATTTTCAGCAGGGTTCGGTCCCGGGTGATGCCCGCGTTGTTGATAAGGATATCGATGCGGCCAAAATGATCCCGCGCTTCTTTCACGGCTGTTTGCACTTCCTGTTCGTCGGTGACGGAGACCTTTCTGAAGATGGCTTCGTGGCCGGACTTATTCAGATGCGCCGCGACTTCGCTTCCTTTATCGGATACATCCCAGAGGACCAATTTTGCGCCTTCCTGCGCAAATCGTTCGGCCGTGGCCAGGCCTATTCCGTTGGCGCCTCCGGTGATGAGGGCAACTTTATCTTTTAGTCTCATCCAATTAGTTGATTGCACTAAATATAGCCAATATTTCTCTATTTTTGATAAAACCTACCTTACGCTTATGCTCCGCCATGTGATAACCTTTTTTACGTTGTTTGCGTTTGCTGCCCGCGTTTACCCGCAGGAGCCCCGACCAGACGTTCTTATGTCCGGAACTCCGGAGGCTGCCGGTTTTTCAGCCAGCCGGCTTGCCCGTCTCGATACCGGTATGAATGATTGGGTGAAGAAGAAATGGATCAATGGGTCGGTTGCCCTTATTGCGCGTAAGGGGAAGATCGTATTTTATAAGGCTTATGGATATAACGATCCGGATACGAAAGCGTTGCTGGCAAAGACCGGCATCTTTCGCATCGCCTCGCAGACAAAGGCCATCACGACGGTGGCGGCCTTGATGTTATGGGAGGAGGGAAAGTTCTCGATGAACGACCCGGTCTCGATGTATATTCCCAGCTTCGCCGATGCGAAGGTGCTGCAATCCTTCAATCCCAAGGACAGCAGCTACACGACGGTGCCGGCAAAGCGGCCTGTGACTATCCGTGATCTGTTCACGCATACGTCGGGGCTTGGTTACCCGGCTATCGGCACCCCGGAGGCCAATGCCATCTATGCGAAGAATAACATGACCGGTGGTGTCGGTGTCAGGGATCAGACGCTGGCCGATGCGATGAAGCGCCTTGGCACGCTGCCCTTGCTCTTTCAACCCGGTGAGAAGTGGATGTATGGGTTGAGCACCGATGTGCTGGGCTACCTGGTCGAGCTATGGTCGGGGATGTCGCTGGAACAGTTCTTTGCCAGGCGCATCTTTCAGCCGCTTGGCATGCATGACACTTACTTCAATGTACCGGCGGAAAAGGGTGCGAGGCTGGTCAACTTCTTCCTGGACGACTCGACGGGCATGAAAAAGCGTGCGAGTGTATTTGGGGGAGCGCTGGACATGAACTTTCCGTTGGAGCATACGCACTATTTCTCGGGCGGGGGCGGTCTTTCCTCGACCATCTATGATTATGCCATATTTCTGCAGATGCTGTTGAACGGCGGCGAGTACAATGGCGTTCGTCTTCTGAGCCACAACACGGTGCGTATGATGACGATGAACCAGATCGGCGACCTGACGGTGAATATCGGCGAGGGCAGCGGAATGAATAAATGGGGGCTCACTTTTTCCATCGAGACTGAGAAGGGAAGTGCATTTACGCCGAGCCAGGCGGGCAGTTATGGCTGGGGTGGGGTGTTCTCCACTTCCTATTGGGTTGATCCCAAGGAGGAGATGATCGTGCTGTTCTACCGTCAGATATGGGGACCGCATGTCGTCAACACGGATAAGGCCTTCAAGCCGTTGGTGTACCAGGCGCTAAATGATTAAGGCAGGGCGGGGGCATCGGGATTGGCCGGCGGATGTCCTTGGGAGGGATTTTCCTTTGCATATCTTTCGCGGAGGGCCGATTTCAGAAATTTGCCTACCGAGGTTCGGGGGATGGCGTCGATGAACGCAAAACCGTCGGGGACCCAGAATTTGGCAAATTTGCCGGCGAGGAAATCCTTCAGCTTGTCGGTTGACACGGTCTTACCTTCTTTCAGGACTACGTAGGCAAAGGGCCGCTCGATCCACTTTTTGTCGGGGATGGCGATAACGGCAGCTTCCAGTACGGCCGGGTGAGCCATGAGCGTAATTTCGAGTGCGATGGAGCTGATCCATTCCCCGCCCGATTTGATCACGTCTTTGCTCCGGTCTTTTATTTCGATGCACCCGTCCTCGCTGATGGCAACGATATCGCCCGTTCTCAGCCAGCCGTCCGCCGTGAATTTATCCTGTTTTTGGTCATCGCCGTAGTAGGAGGCGGCGACCCAGGGACCCCGCACTTCCAGCTCTCCCATCGTTTGTCCGTCCCAGGGGATGAGGCCTGATTCATTTCTTCCGCGGATCTCTACGAATGGGGTAGGGAAGCCCGGCTTTATGGCGTGGTCGAGCTGTTGTTCTTTTGTGGCCGCGTCGAGCCGGCTGGTAGGCACAGCTGTGCTGCCCATGGGCGACAACTCCGTCATTCCCCAGGACGAAAGTACGTCCAGCCCGTGGCGTTCCTTAAAATCATTGACCAGGAAGCGGGGGGTGGCCGAACCGCCTACCAGGATGGTGCGGAGGCAGAGCCGGTGCTTTCCAGGGGCGGCATCCAGTTTATTCAGGATACCCAGCATAACGGTGGGAACCCCTGCCGTTATCGTCACTTTTTCTTTTTCGAACAATTCGAGCAGGCTGTCCGCGTCCAGGTAAGGGCCTGGGAAGACCTGGGTTGCTCCTGCCAGCGTGCAATTGTAGGGAAGTCCCCAGGCGCTTGCATGGAACATAGGCACTACCGGGAGGACGACATCCCGTTCGGTGATGCCGATCCCGCAGCAGCTGAAAAGGGAGGACATGGCGTGGAGGACGATCGAGCGGTGGGAATAGAGAATGCCTTTGGGCTTTCCGGTCGTTCCCGAAGTATAGCAGAGGAATGCCGCCGCATACTCGTCTTTTTCGAAGGGTTCGAACCGGCTTTCGACGCCGCTTGCAACGACCTCTTCGTAGTTCAGATACGTTTTGGGGATGGGTTCTCCCGTCTGCGGGATGACGATGATCTTTTGGGTTTTTATGGCTGCTTTGAATTTTTCCAGCAGGGGCAGCAGGACCTGGTCGACGATGATGATCTTGTCTTCGGCATGGTTGACGATGTAGCCGAGATCTTCCGGGCTGAGGCGAAGGTTGAGCGGGTGGACAACGGCTGCGATGCAGGGGATCGCATAGTAGGCTTCGAGGTGTTGGAAATGGTTCCAGCTGAGGGTTGCCACCCGGTCGCCTTCCCCGATCCCAAGGTTTTGCAGCGCTACGGCCAGCTTTTTTGAGCGTTTTGCGAAGTCCTGATACGTATACCGATGGATGCTTTGGTCCGGGAGGCGAGTGACGATCTCTTTTTTCCCGAACAAGGTCTCTGCCCTTCGCAGGATGGTGGGAAGGGTGAGCTGGTATTCCATCATCAGGCCTCTCATCTTTTATTGGCGTTAGGGCCGTTTGGGAAGATAGGGATTTTTTGAGAGCCGGAGAATTTTATCCCGCGGCAGGCATCGGTCCTGATGAGGATCATGGGGCGAATTGAGAACGGTCAAGGCGGCCATCCTCGCGGGAGGGTTATATTTGGTCAGGTTTTTCATAGGATATTGGATTTTATAACGGGCTGGATTTCTATCCTGGCCCTTTTTTTTTGTCCGGCTAAAGCCAGATCACCTTTTGCCGGCTGACATGGTCCTGGCCGATGATGTCACGATAGAGGTCCGGTCTGCGCGCCTGGATATAGCGGTATCCGCCGGATTGTTGCAGCTTTTCCGGGGTAACCGTGGCGATAACGAACTGGTCGTCAAGGTCCGTGCATTCTGCCAGGATATCCCCGAAGGGGTCCAGGATCATTGAGTGGCCGTTCTTCAATTGATCGTCGTCCATCCCGATCGCATTGGTGAATACGCAATACACTCCATTATCATAGGCTCTTGCCGGCAGCCATTTCATGAGCCAGGCCCTGCCTTTCATGCCTTCGAATTCCAGGCGCAGGGAAGTCGGATCGTTCTCCCTGTTCTTCCATAATGCCGGATCGACAAAACCGGCGCCGGGCCGGGTGGAGGGCGTACACATGGTCACGTGCGGCATAAAGATGATATCGGCGCCCAGCAGGCGGGTGGCTCGCACGTTCTCGATAATATTATTGTCGTAGCAGATAAGGATACCGCATTTCCATCCCTGGAGGTCGAAAACGCAGTACTCGTCGCCCGGGAGCAGGAATGGGTTGATGAAAGGATGCAGTTTTCTGAATTTGGCGACGAGGCCATTCCTGTCGACGCAGACATAGGCTTTGTAGAGGCGGTCCTGTGTGTCCTTTTCAAAAAGACCGGCCAGGACGGCGACGTTGTGTTTCGCGGCGATGCGTGTCAGGCGGCGGATGGAGGGTCCATCGGGTATGAGTTCGGCGAGGTCCAGCATTTCCTTCTGTGACAACTTACGGGCAAAGGTGTATCCAGTGATGCTGCACTCGTGAAAAGCGACTACCGTCGCGCCTTTTTGTGCAGCATCGGCCGTGAGGCGTTCGATGGTGTCGAGATTGTAGGATTTGTCGGCGTTGCGATGCTCGAACTGAGCCGTTGCTATGCGAATTTTTTCCATAGAACAAATTTGAAGGGAATTCCCGGGTGAAAATTGTACAAATGCGACATTCCTAGGTGGTCATTCCCAGGAAGTTGACAGCCAGGGGATCTGTCTTCCTGAGGTATTGGGAAGGGGTCAGGCCGGTGAGGTTTTTGAATTGCCGGATGAGATGTGCCTGGTCGTAGAATCCGCTTTCGTAGGCTTTGCCGGTGAGCCGCGAGTGGGTGTTGAGGTGTTTTAGAAAAGCGTGAGTCCGGACGATATTACAAAATTGCTTGGGGCTGAGTCCGATGGAGTTGTTGAACTGCCGTTCGAGCTGCCGGGGGTGGCAATACAGGACATCGGTCAGGTTACGGATGGTGATGAGCCCGTTGTGTTGTTGAATCAGCTGCAGGGAAGTGGCGATAGTCGGGTCCGGGGTCTGTGGACGTTTGTCCAGCAATTGTTTGAAGAAAGCTTCAGCCAGTCGGGCTTTTTCGTCTGGTGTCGCTGCGTCCGCTATGGATTGTTGCGCCCTGACCGCCCGGTCGCCCAGGAGATCGGTCAACGATATCACTTTGTCATTTAGCTCGGCGGCGGGCAGGCCAAAGAGGCGATGGAATCCGTCGGGCCTGAAAACGACAACGAAGAGCCGGACGGGTCCTCGGCAGTCGATGTCTTTGAAGCGGGTGATCTGGCCGTAGAGAAAGGCCTCGGGTAGAGTTTGGCCGTGCAAGGTGAGGGAGGGGGAGGCGTTGAAGACGATGCTGGTGTTGCCGTCTGCGAAAAGGCGGAGTTTGCGGATGGCCGAGCCGTCACCCTGCAGGGAGAGGTGGTGCCGGAGAATTCCGGATAATTGGAAGGATGCGGGGAGCTGCATGCGTTTCAAAGCTAGGCTAAATTTG
>NZ_DASZXR010000018.1:0-165728 GCF_035546395.1 Puia sp.
GGCGGCCCGGCGCGACGCGCCGGGCCGCCTAAAAAATCGTACCTTTGCCGCTTTAAGCCGGCACAAATTATGGCAATGACAACGGAGAAAAAGAATATCAGGCATCTGAGCCTGAGTGAGTTAGAACAATACTTCGAAACCCTCGGCGAAAAGAAATTTCGCGTCAGGCAAGTCTGGGAATGGCTCTGGCAAAAACATGCCCACCACTTCGACGACATGACCAACCTCAGCAAAGAATTGCGCCAACGCCTCGCCGACCACTTCTCTTTCCCCGCCCTCACCGTCGACGCCACCCAATACTCCGCAGACGGCACCATCAAAAGCCGCTTCCGCACCGCCGATCACCATTTGGTAGAAGGGGTCCTCATCCCAACCGACGAACGCAAGACCGCCTGCGTCTCCTCCCAAATCGGCTGCAGTCTCAGCTGTAAATTCTGCGCCACCGGCTACATGCAACGCAAACGCAACCTCGACTACGACGAAATCTACGACGAGGTCGTCCTGATCAACCAACAATCAGAGCGCGTCTACGAGAAGAAGCTCACGAACATCGTGTTCATGGGTATGGGCGAGCCGCTACTCAACTACAAAAACGTCCTCAAAGCCATCGAAAGGATCACGAATCCAAATGATGGCTTGGGCATGAGCCCCCGGCGCATCACCGTCTCCACCGCCGGCGTCGCCAAGATGATAAAGCAGCTAGGGGACGACAAGGTCCGCTTCAAGCTCGCCCTCTCCCTCCACGCCGCCAACGACCAAAAGCGCAACGAGATCATGGGCATCAACGAGACCAACAATATCAAGGCCCTCATCGAAGCATTGAATTATTTCTATCAGCAGACCGGCAACGAGATCACGTTTGAATACATCCTCTTCAAAGACTTCAACGATAGCAAACAAGACGCCGACGAATTGATCAAAATTTACCGTCAAGTACCCGCCGATCTCATCAACATCATTGAATACAACCCCATCGAGCAAGCGCTCTTTTCAAAGCCCGAAGAGAATGCCATCGAGCAGTTCATGAATCACCTGGAAAAGAATCGCGTCAACGCCCGCCTCCGCCGCAGCCGCGGAAAAGACATCGACGCCGCCTGCGGTCAGCTCGCCAACAAAGACCAATAAACACCCCGAATGGACGCCACCCTCCTGCTACAGAGCATCGCCCGCCATATCACCCTCAGCCCGGAGGAACAGGCCCACTTCATGTCCATCCTGCATTACAAAGCGGTAAAAAAGAAACAATTCCTCACCCGCGAAGGCGACATCTCCCGCGGACCGACCTTCGTCATCTCCGGCCTCCTCCGCAGCTACTCGATCGACAACAACGGCAACGAACACGTGATCCAGTTCGCCCCACCCGGCTGGTGGGTCGGCGACCTCGGCAGCATGATCCACCAACGCCCTTCCATCCTCAGCGTCGACGCCCTCGAAGACAGCGAAGTCATCTTTATCACCGAAGCCGACATCGAAGATCTCTACGAACGCATCCCCAAATTCGAACGCTTCTGGCGCATCCTCACCCAGAACGCCCTCGCCGCCCACCAGGCGCGGCTCGTCAACATCCTCAGCCTCCCCGCAAAAGCACGCTACGCCGAATTCTGCCGACTTTACCCTTCGCTTATCGACTGCCTGCCTCAAAAGCAGATAGCCTCTTACATCGGCGTCACCCCCGAATTCCTTAGCAAGATGCTCAACACCCGCGCTTAATCTACATTATTCCGCTCGCCTCGCCCCCATCGTACCTTTGCAACACAAGGAGATAACAATATGACAAAGAACATCGAACGCATCATCCCCCAACCCCTCGCCCCCGGCATGGTCGGCGACGGCTTCCGGGTCTATAATTATATCCCCGGCGGCGACAACCCCGCCACCTCCGTACCCCAACAACGCATCAGCCCCTTCCTCCTGCTCGACTTCGCAGCCGAGGTCGATTTCGCACCCTCCAACCGCGCCCGCGGCGTAGGCGTCCATCCCCATAAAGGTTTCGAAACCGTGACGATCGCCTACAAAGGCAGCGTCGCCCACCACGACAGCGCGGGCAACAGCGGCGTCGTCCATCCCGGCGACGTCCAGTGGATGACCGCCGGGGCAGGCATCCTCCATAAGGAATACCACGAAGAGAACTATTCAAAGAAGGGTGGCCCCTTCGAAATGGTACAGCTCTGGGTGAACCTTCCCAAAAAGGATAAGCTCACAAAGCCCCATTACCAGGCCATCACGGCCGATCAGGTCACAAAGCTCGTCCTCGAAAACAACCAGGGCCAGGTCAACGTCATCGCCGGCACCGTTAATGGAACCACCGGCCCGGCCCAAACCTACACCCCTGTCATCGCGGCCAACCTGGACCTCAACACCGGCGCGCAGTTCACCACGGCGACACCCTCCGGCTACAACACCGCCCTGCTGGTGATCAAAGGCAGCGTGGAAGTCAACGGCCAGTCTGCACCCAACCACAGTTTTGTATTGTTCGCCAATGAAGGCGAAGAGATAAACATAACCGCAACCGAATCCGCCACCCTTTTACTCCTCAGCGGCGAACCCATCAACGAACCCATCGCCGCCTACGGCCCCTTCGTCATGAACACAAAGGAAGAACTCATCCAGTCCATCCACGAAGCCCAGTCCGGCAAATTCGGCACACTAAAATAACTCCAACGCCCCCGGCTTGCGCCGGGGGTATTTTTATTCCGACCGCAACGCCCGCACCGGGTTCGCCGTCGCCGCCCGGACCGCCTGCCAGCTCACCGTCAACAAAGTGATCGATAGCGCCAACCCAAACGTATAAATGAACACCGAAACCCCGACCGTCGTCCGGTAATCGTACCCCGCCAACCACCGATTCATCCCCATCCACGCCATCGGCGCCGCAATAAGAAATGCAATCCCCACCAATCGCACAAACTCCCGGGAAAGCAACGCCCACAGCTGCGGCACACTCGCCCCCAACACCTTCCGCACCCCGATCTCCCGCACCCGCTGCTCCGCCATAAAGCTCGCCAACCCAAACAATCCCAAACAGCTGATAAAAATGGCAAAGACGGTAAAGAACACCGCCAGCCGCAACACCCGTTCCTCACTCAAAAACTTCCGCGCATAGGACTCCGATTCGAACCGGAAATCAAACGGTGCGCCGGGATTATATTTATGAAACACCGACGTTATCACCGGAATCGTCGAAGCCAGGCTCCTCGCCGGATTCGCCTTCACAAGGATCCAGTTGGAATTCGACGTGTCGATCATATAGATCGCCGGCTTCACCGTCTCCTCCGGACTCCGCATCACCATATCCTTCACCACCCCGATGATCCGGTACCGGTTGTCGGCCCGGCTGCTGTAGAGGTAATTGACAACCGAACCCACCGGCTCCTTGAATCCAAGATACTTCGCGGCCACCTCGTTGACCAGTATCGCCGCCGAATCCGTCGCAAACTGCCGCGAGAAATCCCGCCCCTTCACCACCTGCCAACCCAGGGTTTTGCCGAATTCCGGCGTGACAAAGCTGATGTCAAACCCCGGCGTCACATTGGGATCCTTCCCGGCCCAGTTGAACCCGCTCTGCTGCCAGGCCCCGCCCGTCGGCGTATTCGTAGATTGAGTAATATCGACAACAGCGCCGGTCTCCAACAACTCGTCGCGTATGGCTCTGAAATGATGGACCAGATCGTCCGTGTTCATCTCCACCGACAATAAACCCTCCAGCGCATAACCCACCGGCCGGTTCTTCACAAAAGCGATCTGCCGGAACACCACGACCGTCCCAATGATCAGCGAGATCGAGACGACGAACTGCAACACGATCAGCGCCTTCCTCGGGATCGCCGCCGCCGCACCCGCGCGGAAGGTACCCTTCAGCACCTTCACCGGATTAAAGGAAGAAAGATATAAAGCCGGGTAGCTCCCCGCAATAACCCCGACGAGCAGGGTCAATGCCGAATACACCGCCCAAAACCGCCAACCCAATTCAAGAGTGATCCGGCTCCCTGCCAGCGCGCTGAACCCCGGCAATGCCAGCTCGGCCAGCAACACCGCCAGACCCGCCGCCAACATCGCCATCAGCAGGGACTCCCCGAGAAATTGCAGCACCAGCTGCCCCCGCATCGACCCGATCGACTTGCGGATGCCGACCTCCCGTGCCCGCCGCTCACTCCGCGCCGTCGCCAGGTTCATAAAATTGATACAGGCCAGTAACAACACAAACACCCCGATGCTGCCAAACATCCGGAGATAGCGGATAGCCCCGCCCGTGTTACGGCCCTCCTTCCATTCCCCATACAAATGCCAGCGCGACATCGGGACGGCCAGCACCACGGGCTTGTCATTCCGGCCATGCCCGTCCAATGCTGTCCTGATCCGCGCATTCACCCGTTCGACATCGGCGCCCGGTTGCAATTCCGCAAGGATGCCAAATGAATTGGCGTTCCATTCCCCCTCGACGCCCTTCACCCAGCTCGCCGACTGCTCGAAAGCCGTCCAATTGACGATATAGTTCCTCCCCTTCCAGTCGCTGTTCTCGGGGATATCTTCATAGATACCCGTTACCTTCAACACCATCTTATTGTCCATCCGGATGCTTTTATTCAACGCCACACCCTCCCCAAACAGCGCCCTGGCCTGGCTCCGGCTCAGCAACATCGAGCTGGGGTCTTCCAGGCTCGATGACCCCGCCAGCATTCGAAGCGAGACGATATCGGCCAGGTCCGACTGCGCAAAAATGCCGGTGCTCACGATCGGGTCCGCGCCCTCCCGCTGCAGGATATGGCCGTCAGGAAAGCTATTCACCGCTACCCGCTTGAAATCGGCCGCATATTGTTCCCGCAACTTCCCCGCCAGCGGGAAGCAATCCTGGTCCCGGGTCTGCGTGTGCCCATTATGTGTCGAATGATGCCGGATGTCCACGATCCGCGAATAGTTCGCAAACGATTTATTATACCTGAGTTCATCGTTTATCCATGCCCCGATGAGCAACACGATGGCCATCCCCAGGGCCAGTCCCAGGATATTGATAATAGAATAGACCCGGTTGCGCGTCAGGTTGCGCCAGGCGATGGTAAGGTAGTTGATCAGCATAAAAAGAGGAGTTGCGACAAATGCGGAACAAACATCGTCTTTTTTTTGCCCCCCTTGGTACTATTTTTCCCGCCCCACCCTCCTATAGGCATGCACCCCTCCGAAGAACAGTTCTGGTCCCTCGTCAGCCTCGACCTCGCCGGCGAAGCGACCCCCGAACAAAAAACAGAACTGGCGCAGCTCCTCCGAGCCAACCCCGATTGGAATCTGCGCCTCGAACTCTATACCAACCTCTACAAAAGCCGCCCCAAACAAACCCCGGTGGACGAGTCCAACTTCAGCCGCCACCTCCAGCGCCTCAGCAACCACCTCTCCGAACCGACCCTCCAATATGAAAAGCACCCCAAGATCCGGAAACCCTGGATCGCCGCCGCGGCAGCAGTCCTCCTCGCCGCCGCCGCCATCTACCTCCTCAAACCCACCACCCCCAACAACGAATCCAACACCGTCACCACCCGCCCGGGCTCCCGCTCCAAAGTCCAGCTCCCCGACGGAACCACCGTCTGGCTCAACGCCGACAGCCGCCTGTCCTATAAAGTAAACAACACCGGCCGGGATGTCGAACTCACCGGCGAAGCCTATTTCGACGTCGCCAAAGACAAGGACCACCCCTTCCGCGTCCACACCTCCACCGTCGACGTCCTCGTCCTCGGCACCACCTTCAACCTCCGCAGCTACAGCAAGGAATACAACACCGAGACCAGCCTCTTCCAGGGCTCCGTCGAAGTCACGCTCCGCAACAATCCCGACAAAAAGATCATCCTGCACCCCGAGGAGAAGATCACGGTGCACAACAACGAGGCGGTCGTCACCTCCATAAAGAAACCCGAACCCGACGCCGATCAGCCGCTCATCACCGTCGGCAGGATCCACCGCCAGCAAAAGGACAGCAGCATCATCGAGACCCTCTGGACAAAGAATCAGCTGTATTTTGATGACCGTACCCTCGAAGAGGTCGGCTTTATGCTCGAACGATGGTTCGGGGTTCACGTCACCATCACCGACGACAACCTGAAACTCCGCCGCTTCACCGGCAACTTCGAGGAAGAAAGCCTGCCGGAAGTCCTGGAGGCCCTCCGTATCTCCAGCGACTTCCACTATACGATACGAAAAAAAGAAGTCATCATTACCCCATAACTAACGAAAAATTGCCGCATATGAAATTCCACACATAACCACCCCCGACAAACAAGAAGGCGGAAGATGCTCGCAACATCCCCCGCCCGATAAAAACGGGAGTTCACCCCGTCCAAGACAGCAATTGCCCGCGAGGGCAATCAACTATCCATTACTATCAACACTAAATTATGCAATGTCCTCCACTCATCAAATACCTGCTGATGATGAAACTTGCCATTTTGCTGGTCCTCGTCTTCTCCACCCAATCCTACGCCCGTCTCTACGGCCAGCAGCACAGCATTAGCCTCCGGCTCGAAAAGGTGCAGCTGAAAAAGGTCTTCCGGGCCATCGAGAACCAAAGCTTTTTCCGATTTGTCTACAACGACGACGTCATCCCCCGTGAACAGCTGGTCACGATAAACGTCAAGGAAGCAAGCATCGACGAGGTCCTTCAAAAAGTCCTCACAGGCACCCCCCTGAAATACCGGAAGCTCGGCGACAATCTCGTCGTCATCAGTCGCGGCGGGACCCCTCAACCGGCCCGCCAGGAACTCGCGGTAACCGAAGCACCCGCCCCACCGGTGACGGGAAAGGTCGTCAATGCCAAAGGCGAACCGCTGGCCGGCGTCACCGTACAGGAAAAAGGCACCAACAACGCCACCACCACGCGCGATGACGGCAGCTTCAGCATCGATGTGACCAATTCCAACGCCACCCTGGTCTTCTCCTATGTCGGCTATCAACAACAACAAGCGCCGCTGAACGGCAAGACCAACCTCAACATCACCCTCGCCCCCGAGACGACCAACCTCAACGAAGCGGTGGTCATCGGCTACCAGACGGTCCGTCGCAAGGACCTCACCGGCGCCACGGGGATCATCAATATGGAAGATGCCGGTAAGCTCACCACCGGCAATGTCGCCGAATCGTTCCAGGGCCTGGTCCCCGGCGTGACGGTCCGCACCGGCGGCAACCCCGGCAGCAACCCCACCGTGGAGATCCGCGGGGTTGCCAGCTTCACCAACACCTCGCCCCTCTACGTCATCGACGGGATGCTCGCCGACGTCGACGCTACCGTCAACCCCGACGACGTGGCCAGCGTCCAGATACTCAAAGACGCTTCCGCCGCGGCGATCTATGGGTCCCGCGCGGGTAATGGGGTGATCATCATCACGACAAAAAAAGGCCGCGAAGGCGCCGCAAAGTTCTCGGTCACCGGTAAATTCGGGATACAGACCCTGCCGAAGAAATGGGATGTCATGTCGGCCCCCGACTATCTCAAGACCGTCCAGACGGAATACGCCAACTCCGGTATTACGCTTCCCGCAGGAGTCGCCGCCCAGGTGGCGAACAACAGCATCAAAACGGACTGGCAGGACGCCGTCACGCGCACGGGCAACGACCAGGATTACAACCTCAGCATCTCCGGCGGCAGCCACACCAGCAGCTACCTGATCTCCGGCGGCTACTACAGCAACAAAGGCGTCCTTATCGGCAACGACTTCCAGCGCGCCAGCCTTCGCATCAACACCGAGACACACAAGGGCCGCCTCACCGTCGGCGAGAACCTGATGCTCAGCAACTCCAGTGGGGAATACCCCGGCGCCGGCATCAACGCTTTCTATGAGGCGCCCTCCATGCTTCCCATCATCGCGGTCAAGGGCCAGCAATACACCACCATCCCCTCCAATCCCGCCGGCTGGGGCATGGGCACCAACGACGTACCCACCTACGCCAGCAACTACGCCGCCGTCGCCGCGCTCGATCGCATCAACTTCAACTATTTCAAGATCATCGGCAACGCCTACGCGGACTTCAAATTCACCCCCTGGCTCAGCTACCGCTTTAACATGGGCGCCTGGGCAAGCTTCAACTACGGCAACGAGATCCGCGACACAGGCATCTGGCGATACAACAACCAGCCGCCGAACACCAGCGTCTCCAACGATCGCCGGACCTTCACCAATTTCCTCCTCGAACACACCCTCAATTTCAACAAGTCCTTCGGCCTTCATAGCCTCAGCGCGGTGGTCGGTTTTTCCCGGACCCAACAGCAGGATGATTACACCATCGCCAGCCGCACGCTGCTCCAAACCATCGGCGGCCAGCAGTTCACCACCATCGGCACGGCCGTCGGCGCCAGCTCGACCGACGGGGGCACCGACGTCCTCTGGCGCCAGCATGGCTATCTCGGCCGCATCAACTACAATTATGACGACCGCTACCTGCTGACCCTCACCGGCCGGATCGACCAGGATACCCGCTTCGGCCCCAGCAATCGCACCGGCTACTTCCCCTCCGTCGCCGCAGGGTGGCGCATCAGCCGGGAGAAGTTCTTCCATGTTAGTTGGATCGACGAGCTGAAGGTCCGCGGCAGCTGGGGCAAGCTGGGGATCAGCAGCAGCCTCGACGCCTATGGCTCCTTCCCCTATTTGTCAGTGCTCAACAACAGCCCCCGGGCGATCTATGGCGTCAACCAGAACGTCGTGGTCGGCCAATACCAGGCGGCCCTCTCCAACCCCGATATCCGCTGGGAAGAACGCAAGGAGGAGAATGCCGGCTTCGACGCCAACATCCTCGGCAATCGCCTTAGCCTTTCCGCCGATCTCTACACCTCCACCTCGAACGGCGTGTTGGTCGCGCTGCCCCAACCGATGTATCTCGGCACGGTACAGGCGACCGGCCAGCAAACGGTCACCAACGCGGCCTCCATCCGCAACAAAGGCATCGAGTTGGCCGTAACGTACCGCAGCCCCCGCCAGCGGGATTTCAAATGGGATATCTCGGGTAACCTGACGACCATAAGCAATAAAGTGTTGTCCGTAGGCAACCAGGGCGTGGACGCCACCGGCACAAAGGTGGACTATCTCGAGGCTACGAACTTTATCCGCGCCCAGGTGGGTCACTCCATCGGTCAATGGTATATGATCAAAACGGCCGGCATCTTCAAAAGCCAGGACGAGATCGACAATTACAAGAATAAAGCCGGCCAGGTGATCCAACCCAATGCCAAACCCGGCGATGTCAAATACATCGACGAGAACGGCGACGGCGTCATCGATAATAAGGATCGCCAGTACTGTGGTTCCCCCTGGCCCTCCCTGCAGGCCGGCGCCCAGTTCAACGCTTCCTACCATGGCTTCACCCTCAATATCCAGTTGGTCGGCATCTTCGGGTATAAAATATATGACGACGTCCGCCATGTCCTCGACGGCTACCAGCTGACCAATTTCCGCAAGGCCATCAACCCCTGGTCGGCGAGCAACCCCAATGGCAGCGACCCCCGCCTCGCCGTGGACAATCCGGGCGATCCCACGGTATCGATCAACAATATGGCGCAAACCTCCCGCTGGCTCGAGAACGGCAGCTATGTCCGCATCCGCAACATCGAGATCGGCTACCAGCTGCCCAAAAAGACGCTGGCCGCCGCCGGGATCAACAATGCCCGCGTCTACATCAGCGGCCAGAACCTCATCACTCTTACAGGCTACAAAGGGCTGGACCCCGACGTGATGGGCAACTCCATCATCGCCCGGGGCTTCGATACGGGTAACTGGCCCCCCAGCCGCGTACTGTCAGCCGGTTTGCAATTTGATTTCTAAGTCAAAAAAGGTAACAATGAAAAAACTACTCACCATATCGATCCTCATCACCGCTATCGCGGGCTGTAAGAAAGATCTCACCCTCACCGACCCGGATCACGCCACCGCGGCCAGCTTCTGGAAGACGGCCACCGATGCCCAGCAAGGCGTCGCAGCCATCTACAGCACCTATCACCGCGTGGGCCTCGCCCGGAATCTCTACTTCTTTACGATGATCCACTCCGACGAAGGCTACAGCACCAGCCCCAACCCGGATATCGTCAACGTCTACGACGTCTTCAACATCACCGACTACAACGACTGGCAGATCACTACGGTCTACCAGGATGACTACATTGGGATCAATCGCTGCAACCAGGTCATCGACAACGTCCCGGCCATTCCAATGGACGCGGGTGTCAAATCCCAGCTGATCGGCGAGGCAAAGTTCATGCGCGGGTTCTTCTACTTCAACCTCGCCACCACCTTCGGCAATGTCGCCATCCAGCTCCATGAACCCAAACCCGGCGAGTACCCGGCCACAAAGTCCCAGGACAGTGTCTTCGCCCAGGCCGAACAGGATCTCACCGATGCCGCCGCCGCCCTGCCCCCCAGCTATGACGCCGCCGATGTCGGGCGGGCCACAAAAGGCGCCGCCTATGCGATGCTCGGTAAATGTTATATGCAGCAACGCAAATGGCAGCAGGCCCAGGCGGCCTTCGAATGGCTCGTCACCGGCCCCGGCAAGTCCCTATATTCGCTGGTCCCGAACTATCGCTCGAACTTTATCGAAACCTCCGAGAACAACAGCGAATCCGTGTTCGAATGGCAGAACAAGGTGAACCCGAACGATACCCACGACGACGACACGCAACCCGGCACCTCGGATAATCTCAATTATGGCACTTCGATCCCACCCTTCTTCGCACCCTCGCCCGTAGGCTTCACCGATGGACAGGCCCGTCGCTGGGTCGTCTGGGAATTCCTGAAGGAACAGACAGCCGATGGTCACCGCGATCCGCGGCTGCCCGCCACCTTCCTCTATGACAGCACCGACGAACGGGGCCCCGCCTTTACCCTCGCCTACGGAAAACCCTGGAACCAGCTGGGGCTGGCGGCGCCCGGCATTCCTCATAGCAACGTGAACGAAGTGTGTTTCCGCAAGCAGCTCGACGATTCGCTGATGACCGGCGAAGTGTTCCACTCGGGGAATAACTATCGATATATCCGCTATGCCGATGTGCTGCTCCTTTACGCCGAAGCCCTCAACGCACAGGGCCAGACCTCGCAGGCCTATCCCTATGTCGACCAGGTGCGGGTCCGCGCGGGGCTGGCGCCACTCAGCACAGCAAAACCCGGCCTCAGCCAAACGGATTTCCTCAACCAGCTGAAGCATGAACGCATCACCGAACTGACCGGTGAAGGCCATCGCTGGGAAGATCTCGCACGCTGGGGCGACCTCGGCACCGGTCTCGCCGCCCGCGATGCCGGCTTCGCCTATTTCAAGACCGGCCGGGATGAATTCTTCCCGATCCCCCAGTTCGATATCGACGTCAATCCCAATCTCAAACAAAATCCCGGTTACTGATGCGTAAATTTTTTTTAATCCTATTCGCCCTTGCCTGCGGCAAGGGAAACACCCACGGGGGCGGCGTCACGCCGCCCCCCATCGACACCACCACTTTCACCAACCCCCTGCTCAACAGCGGCCCCGACCCCTGGGTCATCCAAAAGGACACCACCTATTATTACACCAACACCACCGGCGATCACCTGGCGATATGGCCGACCGGCAAAATGTCGGCCCTCAACAATGCCCGGCCGATCACCATCTGGACGCCGCCCGCCACCGGTCCCTACAGCAAGGAGATCTGGGCGCCCGAACTGCATTTCTTTGATGGCAAATGGTACATGTATTTCGCGGCCGACGACGGCGACAACTTTCACCATCGCATCTACGCACTGGAGAACGACAACGCCGATCCCACCACCCTCAACTGGACGTTCAAGGGAAAGGTCGCCGACACCACCGCGGACCGCTGGGCCATCGACGCCTCCGCCTTCGACTACAACGGCAAACGTTACCTCATCTGGTCCGGCTGGCCCGACACGCTCAACGTCGAACAGGATATCTATATCGCGGAGCTCGCCGATCCACTCACGCCAAAAGGCCCGCGGGTGCTCCTTTCGCGCCCGACCCTGCCATGGGAACGCCAGGGTTCCACCGGCGGATTGCCCTTCGTAAACGAAGGCCCTGAGGCGTTGATCAATCCCGGCGGACAGTTATTCCTCACCTATTCGGCCACCGGCTGCTGGCAGGACAACTACTGCCTCGGCCTGTTGACCCTTAGATCGGGAGGCGACCCCCTCAATCCCGCCGACTGGACCAAGGCCCAAAATCCCGTATTCACCACCGCGGCCGCCAACAACGCTTACGCTCCCGGCCACAACGGCTTCTTTATTTCGCGCGACGGCAAGCAAAATTGGCTGCTCTATCACGCCAACTCACAGGCCGGCCAGGGTTGCGGCAACGCCCGCAGCCCCCGCATGCAGCCCTTCACCTGGAATGCCGACGGTTCACCCAACTTCGGCACACCCGTCGCCACCGGTAAGCCGATGCCCAAACCGGGTGGGGAATAACCACTATATTTAAGGCACAATAAAAACGATTATGCGCAATCTCCTACTGCTAACTTGTCTTGCCCTCGCATTCCAAACCCAGGCGCAACGCGCTGTCTGGTCAAAAGAAAAAGCCAACGCCTGGTACGCGGACAAACCCTGGCTCCGCGGCTGCGACTTCATCCCGAGCACGGCGATAAACCAACTGGAAATGTGGCAATCCGCCACCTTCGACCCAACCACCATCGACAAAGAACTCGGCTACGCCGAGGGCATCGGCCTCAACTGCATGCGCGTCTTCTTACACCACGCCGCCTGGCAACAGGATCCCAACGGCTTCAAACAGCGCGTCGCACAATACCTCGACATCGCCGGCAAACACGGCATCACCACCCTCTTCGTCTTCTTCGACGACTGCTGGAATGAAACCTATCATACCGGAACCCAGCCCAAACCGAAAACCGGCATCCACAACTCCGGCTGGCTTCGCGACCCGGGCAAACGGTACTACGACGAGCCCAAACTCGTCGACACCCTGGAGGCGTATGTCAAAGACATTCTCACCACGTTCAAACACGATAATCGCATCCTTCTTTGGGATCTGTATAACGAACCCGGCAATTCCAACTACGGCGACAAAAGCCTCCCCCTGCTGGAAAAGGCCTTCCAATGGGGTCGCGAGATCGACCCCGACCAACCCCTCTCCGCGGGCGTATGGAGCGAACGGCTGACGACACTCAACACGTACCAATTGCACAACTCCGACGTCATCACCTATCACAACTACGAACCCGCCGCGGCGCACCAAAAATGCATCGACACATTGAAGCCCTACGGCCGCCCGCTCCTCTGCACCGAATACATGGCGCGGCTGAGGAACAGCACGTTCTATAACATCATGCCCATCCTGAAAGAACAAAAGATCGCGGCGATCAACTGGGGACTCGTCGCCGGGAAGACCAACACGATGTACGCCTGGGATACCCCCATGCCCGATGGGAAGGAACCGAAGGTCTGGTTCCACGACATCTTCCGCCCCAACGGGACGCCATACGATCAAAAGGAAGTGGACTTTATCAAGTCTTTAACAACCTCTCGCTAACGCCTGCCGGCAATAGCGCGACAATTTTCTTGGTGGCGATCGCCACCTGGTTGCGGACGGTCAGCACCGACAAATGCAGGACGTCCGCAACTTCTTTGTATTTCATGCCCTCCTCCTTCACCAGCTGGAAGATGATCCGGCACTGCGGCGGCAACTGCCGGATGGCCGTCCGGATCTTCTCCACCGCATCGGCGGAGATACAAAGCTCTTCCGGGTTATCGAAATGGATCAACACCTCCGGATCGGCCTCGTCCAGGCTCAACACGACCTTCTTGAATTGTTGGGTGAGATAGTTGTAGCAAAAGTTCCTCGCGAGGGTGAACAAATAGACCTTCAGGTTCTCGATGCCCATCAAACGGCCCCGAATCTGCCACAGTTTGATAAAAACGTCGGAGACCATTTCCTGGGCGATATCAGGGCTTTTTACAAAGGCGCAGGCGAAACGATGGAGACCGGGGTACAGGAGGTTATACAGTTGCTCATAGGCCTTCATATCCTCGTACAAAGCGATCTTTTCCTGCAGTTGTCTTATTTGAGTTAGTTCCTGGTCCATCAAGCCCTTAAAGTTAAGCAAAAAACGTACCTTTACAGCTTCGCCCCACTCGGTTCGCCGGAGCCGCTCCGGCCGGGATCCCACATTACTGTTGTAAAACAGCATACACCATGAAGCGTAAAACAGACAATTTCAGCAAATTCTACAACAAAAAGAACAACGCTGCCATCAAGGAATCCTTCCGCCAGGAAAAGAAGGCCGCCAAGCGCGAACGCAAAGAAGCCATCGAACGGCACTTCGAAGAAAAGCGTAAAGCCCGCGCCGCCCAGGAGGCCCAGGCGCAAAAAGCGCCCCTTCCCTCAAAACCCATCAAATCAACCTCCAAACCACCCGCCGCCGCGCCGCAGGCGCCGGGCGAACAGCTCCCATTAAATAAATATATCGCCCATTCCGGCGTCTGTTCCCGCCGCGACGCGGCCGACCTGATAAAACAAGGCAAAGTCACCGTCAACGGCAAGCTCATCACCGAGCCCGGCACCAAGGTAATGCCCGCCGACACGGTGAACGTAAACGGCAAAAAAGTCACCATCTCCCACAACCTGGTTTACATCCTTCTCAACAAGCCCAAGGATTATATCACGACCACCGACGACCCTCAAGGCCGAAAGACCGTCCTCCAGTTGATCCGCCAGGCCACCACCGAACGGGTCTTCCCCGTCGGCCGCCTCGATCGCAACACCAGCGGCGTGCTGCTGATCACCAATGACGGAGACCTGGCCCAAAAGCTCGCCCACCCCAGCCACGAGATAAAGAAAATATACCACGTCGTCCTCGACAAGCCCCTCACCAGGGCCGACTTCGACAAGATCATCGGCGGCCAGATCGTCCTCGAAGACGGCCCCGCCCATGTCGACGTCCTCGCCTATGCCGATCCGAAGGACAAGACGCAGATCGGTCTCGAGATCCACAGCGGCCGCAACCGCATCGTCCGCCGCATCTTCGAACATCTCGGCTATGACGTAAGAGGGCTGGACCGGGTGATGTATGCAGGCCTGACGAAAAAGAACGTCCAACGCGGCAAATGGCGCCTCCTCTCGGAGAAGGAGATCCGGATCTTAAAATATCTCAACTCCTCCTTCAAAGGCAGCCTCGCCCCAACCCGATCCGCCGCTGCCCCAACCCGAGCCGCAAGCCCGGCGCCCGCCAAACCCAAACCCGCGCCGGCGATCCCACCCAAAGGCGAAAAAAAGTCAAAACCCGTCAAGGGCCGCAAACCCTATAACCCTAATTCCGGCTCCGCCGGAATCACCGCGTCCATTGAAAAGACGTCTATTAAACAAGGTAAATCCCCCCGCCCCGAAAGCGATTAATCCCCCGATACCCCCTCGCCGATGCAAAAGCTCGACATCCTCTTCGAAAACGACGACTTCGTCGCCATCAATAAACCCGCCGGCCTCCTCAGCGTGCCCGACCGCGAAGGCAAGGAACAAAGCCTCAAATCCCTCTTAAGAGAAAAATACGGCAACATCTTCGTCGTCCACCGCCTCGACCGTGACACCAGCGGCGTCATCCTCTTCGCAAAGAACGAAGCCGCCCACAAAAACCTCTCCGGCATCTTCGAAGACCGCCAAGTGGAAAAGGTCTACCAGGGCCTCGCCCAGGGCGCCCTGCCCCAAAAACAGGGCAGCATCGACCTGCCCATCATGGAGCATCCCACAAAACCCGGTATCATGGTGATCAATCGGAAAGGCAAAACCGCCCTCACCGATTACGAGGTCCTCGAAGAACTCGGCCCCTACTCGCTCGTACAGTACCGTATCCACACCGGCCGCACCCACCAGATCCGCATCCATTCCCAGTCCCTCGGTCATCCCATCGCCTGCGACGAAGTCTACGGCGACGGCCGCCCCGTCTTACTCTCGTCTATCAAACGGAACTACAAATTGAGCAAACAGGAAGAGCACGAACGCCCCATCCTCTCGCGCCTGGCCCTCCACTCGGCCCTACTCCGCTTCACCGATCCCGCCGGCACGACCCATACCCTCGAAGCCCCGCTGCCAAAGGATATGCGGGCCCTGATCCAGCAGTTGCACAAATGGGGATAGTGATTCATTCGATATCCCCCAATTCCAACTCCACGTCCGTCTCCGCATACCCCACACAGGTGAGCACCAACCCCGCCTCCAGGTCCTTCTCCGTCAACACCTCGTTCTTGCTCATCTTCACCCGCCCTTTCACACACTTCGCCACACAGGTACTGCACACCCCACCCTTACAACTATAGGGCAACGCGATGCCCCGGTCCAGCGCCGCCTGCAATATCGTCGCCGGCCAGGCGGCCGTAAAGTCATATCGCTGATTCCCCGCCCGCACGACCACCTTCTTCGGGGTCGTATCCGCCAGCACCGGCGCGGGCGGCACATATTCCACGGTAAAGTTCTCCCGCCTTATCTGCTCGTCACTAACCCCCAACAGCCTCAACGTAAACACCGCCATCCGCATAAAGCCCACCGGCCCGCAGAGATAGAAATGCTCGTCCCCACGGATATCGGCCAGCATCTCCTGCAACAAGCCGTTGTTCAATCGCGCCACCGGCGCCACTCCACTCAGCAGGCTGATCCACTCCAAACGTCCCGCATCCGCCATGCGCCGCAATTCCTCGCGGAAAGGGATACTCGGCTCATCCCTGTTTTGAGTGATCAGCACTATCCGCAGCCCGGCCATCGCCCCCTTGATCAAACTAAAGACCGGTACCATCCCGCTCCCCGCCGCGAGGAATACCACGGTCCCGCCGGCCCGCTCTTCCAACAAAAATTTCCCCGCCGGCGGCAGGCTCTGCAACACATCCCCCACCCGCAACCGCCCGATCAACATCCGGGACACCTCCCCATTTGGGACCCGCTTCACCGTGATGGAAGGCAACGCATCCACCCCCGGCGTAGAAGAGAAGGAATAACTCCGCCTCAACCCCCGGCCGCCAAAGGAAAACAAAAAGGTAAGGAATTGCCCCGCTTTATATTCCAACGCCTCACCATCCCGCCGCCTCAGAACCACCGTCACCATCTCCGTCGCCTCGGGCCGGATGGCAACCACCACCAGGTCGATAGTCGTCATACGGCAATCTACGAATTCTCCAACAACTCCACCATCTCCGCATCCCCCCGCCGCCTCGCCCACTCCACCGGCCTCGCCCAGGGCCGGTCCGCCGGCGCCGATACATCCGCGCCCCGCGCCACCAACCACCGCACCATCTCCATCTGCCCATGCCGCGCCGCCCATCCCAACGGCGTCGACGCCCACTCCGACTCAACAACATCCAACTCCGCCCCAAATTCCACCAACACCTCCACCACGTCGACCAGGCCCTTCGCCGCACAACGATGCACCATCGCCATGCCCAACCAATTGGCCAGCCGCGGATTCAACCCCCGCTCGATCAGCCAACGCGCCTGCGAAGCAGAAGCAAAGGTCCCCGAATCCCACCAGGCCTGCGACAGCATCGTCTGCTTGCGCAGGATATCCGGCTGATAGTGCAGGATCAACTCCAGCATCGGCTGCAAACCCTCGCTGATGAGTCGACCAAGAAACTGTTCCACCGGCGCCGCCGCATCGGCCTCCAGGATGCCCCGCAACACCGACTCATCCGCCTCATAGGCAATAATATCGGGATCACGGCGGGTGACATGCGAAGCGACCAGCTCCATCAACTCCGGCGAGGCATTCGCATGCTTCGCCATATGCAACACGTCCCCGCTGGACTCCACCATCGCATTCGCATCCGCCCCGTGTTCCAGCAACAGCTCCGCTATCTCGAAATGTCTTCTCCCTACCGCCGAATGCAGCGCCCCGCCGAAGGGCGCGATCCCCGGTTCGGGCTCGTTTGGATTGGCGCCCCGCGCCAGCAACAGCTTCACGACTTCGAGATGCCCGTTCGCCGCCGCATTCCGCAGCGGCAGCCCACTATAGTACCCCACATGGGCTGGTTGACGATTGACCAGACCGGGGTCGGCATCCAGCAACTCCTTCACCCGCTCATACCACCCGATCTTCGCCGCTACCGCAATATCGCAATACGCTCCCCGGGCGATGAGCCAACCCAGTACGACGAGGTGAGATTGCAACCCCGTCGGCGGCAGGTCGCGATACCAGCTTCGATAATCATAATCCCCATTCGTCAGGTCCAACGGCCGCGCCCCATCCGGCCGCTGCGCCATGATATCGGCCCCCCGCGAAAGAAGCCAGTCGATCAGGTCTATCTGCCGCGTCAACACCGCCCAATGGATCGGCCGGTTACCCTTCTTATCCGCCGCATGCACTAACTCCGGATTCGCACCAATCAACTCCTTCACCCGCGCGACATCAAATTCTTTAATAGCCGCCCCAATCGCATCCCCCTCCGGCCGAACCCCATACTTCTCCCGCATCCACCGCTCCAACCAATCCGCCAGCTCCCCATACCCCCGCAGCGCGGCCGCCTCCGTCACCGGCATCCCGAAAGAATACACCGGCCTCACACCCCGCTCCAACAAATATTTTACCACCTCGATCCGGTTCTCACGGATCGCAAAATGCATGGGCGTCAAATATTCCAGCTCACACCTTAACAGCGCCGGATCACGCGCCTCCAACAAGCGAACCTGCTCAAGATCCCCGCTCATCGCCGCCACGAACATCGCCCACACATCCACTCCCCGCCCCCGGCTCCAGGGCAGATACGCTTCTGTTTGTAACACGGGCGGCTCTCGCATTCCGGCCGGTAATTGATAGGTACTCATATGCTAAATATACAATAATGCAAACTGGTTAATATCCTATCTCCCATCCGGTTACCACCCCGGCGCCCTCTTCGCGGCACCCCTACCTCACCACGATCACCGTCCCTTTCCTCTCCACCAACACCCCGCGGTAATCGATACCCGCGGCCATCCAAACAAAAGGAGTCGTGCCGGGTATGATTTGTCCCCCGGTGCTCCCATCCCAACCCACCGCCGGATCGGCCGTATAGAACACCCGCTGGCCCCATCGATTGAACACCGCAAAATATTTAAAGTCACGAATTCCCACCGGCCGGGCATGCAACACATCGTTATGCCCATCCCCGTTGGGCGAGAAAGCATTCGGCACGAAGATCCCCGCCACACTGTACACCTTGACCGATCGGAAACCCGTCGCCTCGCAACCCGCGGCGGTACTGGCAAGCACGGTATAGGTCACGCTCTCCTCCGGGCTCGCCACCGGGTTCCGAAGGGAAGCATCGCTAAGCCCCGTCACCGGTGTCCAGCTGAAATGGGTGAATCCGCTTCCATTCACATCGTCAACCTTCATCGGCACCGGCTGTCCGGCCAGGATACTCGTGTCATTCCCCAGCCAAACCGCAGGCGGCGGGGTCACCGCAATGACGACGGCATCGCTGTGAAGCGACGTGCAGCCCTTGTCGTCGGTCACCGACAGATAATAAGTGGTCGTGTGTAACGGATGCACAACAGTCGCATCCGGCGATGTAGCATCGCTTAGATAGGTCGCCGGTGTCCAACGATAGATCCCGCCTCCACTACCCTGCAGTTGAGCGGACTTCCCGTAACAAACAGTGTCATCCTTGCCGGCATTGGCCACCGGCGCCGGATTCACGCTTACCGTAACATCCGCCGTTTGCCGGCAGACACCCGTGCTTACCGTCAGGTGATACACCGTCGTCACGGCTGGACCCGCCACCGGGGTCAATACATTGCTATTGCTTAGCCCGTCGGCAGGGGTCCAGGCAAAATTTCCGGCGTTGGATACTGCAGCCAACTGTACCTGCTTGCCCTCGCAGATGGGCGCAGGCGTAGGAATAGAGGCAGTCAAATTATTAATGAGGTTCACCGTCGCCGTTCCGTTCACCGGGCAACCCCTCGCATCGACGACCATCACCTGGTGATCTCCCCATCCCACACCGCTAAAACGCCCATTCGTTCCCATCGCTCCCTGGTCGATCGAAAACTGGTACGGCGTCGTCCCACCGAGGCCACTTATCTCGATCACCCCGTCGTCATTCGCACAGGACGCGTCAAAAGTCCGTACCGCCATCGTCGGCGGCAGGATCGCAACAATCGACGCCGTCGCAACACCGGTGAATCCCTTTGCATCAACGATCTGCACCGTATAGCTCCCCGGCGCCAGCGAACCCAGCAACGGGTTCCCCTGCGTATGCGCGCCGGCATCGATCGAGTAGGAATAGGGGGCAGTCCCACCCGACACCTGCACCGCGATCTGCCCGTTATTCTGCCCGCAGCTCGCGTCCAACGGCGTCAATGTCCCCGTGATACAAACCCGCGCAAGCTGCACCTGGGCGCTACTCGTCAGCCCGTCCGCATCGCGGCACAGGATCGTATAGCTACCCGGCGCGAGCCCGGAAAACCCGCCCGTCTGCCAGCTCGTCCCGTTGTCTTTGGAATATTCGTAGGCCGGCCTGCCGCCGCTGGGCGTGACATCGATCGTCCCATCATCCGCGCCGCAACTCGCATCGCGGGAAGAAAGAGCCAGCCGCAGACAAGCCACGCCGACGGTAGCCGGTTGGGAACTAACACAGCCATTGGCATCCCGCACATATCCGGTATAGTCGCCGGTGGCGAGTGGGAAAACAGCCACCGGGCCATAATTGTTTCCATCGAGACTATAAGCAAGAGTCCCCGTCCCGCCGCTGGCCTGCAGCGTCAGCATTCCCCCCTGACCGTTACAATCCACCGGGTGCGGCGTCACCGCCAGGCTCGGCCCCGGCACATCCGTCAATGTCACCAGGATGCTCCTGGTCTTCCCATTCTGATCCTTTACCGACAGCGTATACGCCTGGGCCTGCAGACCCGTGAAATCCGGGAACGGCTGATACGACCCGCCGATGGAATAGGAATAAGGCGGAGTGCCGCCACTCGCGCTCGCATGGATCGCGCCGTTCGATCGACCACAACTGGTATTGGCCGGAATGGCCGATGCCTGCAAACAATTGTCGCCTACCGTCACCGTCGTCGATGCCGTAAACCCATCGGCATCCCGCACCCAGATCGTATAGGTTGCCGGCGCCAGTGGCGAGAAGGTCGGGCTGCTCTGGAAATTGACCCCATCCCGGGAGAACCCGTAAGGAGTTCTCCCACCGATACCCGTCGCGGTAATGCTACCGTCATTGTTTCCGCAATAAGCATCCGACGCCACAGCCGTTACCATGGGGCAGTTGTCTTTCACCTCGGGCGTCACCGATATAAGCGCGCCGGTTTGATCCCGCGCCCATACGGTATAGTTGCCCGGAGGCAATCCGGCAAAATGAGGACTCGATTGCCAGTTCAATCCATCGATGGAATACTCGAAAGGCCCCGTCCCATTGGTCACGGTCCCATCGATGAGGCCATTGCTCTGCCCGCAGTCCGCGTCCGTGACCGTAACCTGCAACCGGAAAAAGCAACCCGGGAAAAGATCATACCGAAAATAGCCGATCTTGCCCGTGTGATCCTTCACCCGGAAGTTGACCAGTCCCGGCCCCAGGTTGTAAAAGGTGCCGGTGCTCTGCCAGTTCACGCCATCGATGCTGTATTGGAACGGCCCCGTCAGCGCGCCATTGTCGATGGCCTCGAACTCCATCCAGCTGTCGTTGCCGCAGGCATAGCCTCCCAAGGCCCCTTTACCTGAGACACAACTGCCCCAGGGCCACCACAACCCATTGCTCTGGCAGCCATTGGCGTCTTTCACATAGAAATAATACCAACCCTGGCTGAATCCCGTAAACAAGGGCGAGGATTGCCAGTTGGCCAAATCCATGCTATACTGGTACGGCGGAGTACCGCCCGAAGCGCGCAGCGTGAGCGTCCCGTCCGTGCCGTCGCAGCCCGTGGGCTGTGTATAGGATGCTACATATACGGTCGGCTGCGAACCGATGTTCCCGACCGCGACCGTTTGACTGACGACCTGCCCCGAAGCATCCTTGACACTCACCGTGTGATTGGCCGGACCATTGGCCAGATGCAACGCGCTGCTCTGATATACGCCGCCGTCAAAAGAATAGGTATACGGCGCGTTTCCGCCGCTAGCATGCACCAGAAGGCTGCCGTTCGTACTGCCGCAATAAGAGTCCGCTTCGTCGACAGTCAGTGTGATGGTTCCGGAAAGGGTGTAATGGTGCTTCGCACCGGCCGGTGCATTGCTCACCCCCGGATAGGGCGCTGCCGGGGCCTGAACCTTTACCGGCGCCGCCGGATACTGGCCGACCGCTGCCCCCGGACTTCCCGCCCCGGCGTCTGCCGGCAGCGAGATCCTGATCGTCCCGGATCGGTACACCCGCTTCGGCCGCACCTGCGCAAAAATTGCGCTCGCACACAACAGCAATAAAGGCAGCAAAAAGGGAGATAAGGGGTTTCGCCTGGGCATACCGGCGAAAAATAATGCAAAGTATTGGGATTAGCAACCCGGTGCGCCGCACCAGCCTACACCCCCCAACGGCCCGGACTCTATAACTCCCTAACTTTATAGTACCAAAAAAAGCCGCCATGTTTGGAATGTCAAAACCGCGCACCATCGCAAGTATTCTATTGATACATCTCGCCGCCATTCACCTGCCCGCTCAATCCCCCTCGAAAGGTAACGATGCCGCAGAACGCAAATGGTGGAAAGAAGCGATAGTCTATCAAATCTATCCGCGCAGCTTCAAAGACGCCAACGGGGATGGCATCGGCGACCTGAAAGGGATCATTTCTAAATTGGACTATATAAAAAGCCTGGGTGTCACTGCCGTATGGCTCAATCCCATCTACGCCTCACCCAATGATGACAATGGCTACGACGTCAGCGACTACCGTGACATCATGAAAGAGTTTGGCACGATGGCCGATTTTGACAATATGCTGAAAGGGTTGCATGATCGCGGTATAAGACTGATCATGGACGTTGTGGTCAACCACAGCAGCGACGAACATGTATGGTTCCTGCGAAGCCGCAGTTCCCGCAATAACCCCTATCGGGAATATTATCACTGGTGGAACGCCGAAAACGGCAAACCACCCTATCGGTATAGCCTGTTTGACATAAATCACGACGCCTGGATGTACGATTCGGCCACCAACGCGTACTATTTACATTACTTTTCCCGCAAGCAACCTGATCTCAACTGGGAGAACCCCAAGGTACGGCAGGAGGTATACAGCGTCATGAAATTCTGGGCCGACAAGGGCATCGACGGATTTCGCCTGGATGCGTTTCAGTTTGCAGCAAAGGATACCACCTGGCCTGAATTCCCCAAGGGTTTCCAGAAGGACTTTATCAAATATTACGCAATGCAGGGCAATCTGCATGGCTATTTGCAGGAGATGAATAAAGAGGTGCTAAGCAAATATGACGTTATGAGCGTTGCCGAGGGGGCCGGGAACACGCTCGAGGATGCACACAACCTCGTTGACTCCAACCGCCATGAACTGAATATGGCTTACCCTTTTGATGGGGTGGATATTGCACGGCCCGAGGGCTACAGCCTGTCGCATTTTAAAGAAGTGTTTACCCGTTGGGACAAGGCTTTTGCTGAAAAGGGGTGGCTGTCTGTCTTCTTGTCGAACCATGACCAGGCCCGGCTGGTAAGCCGGTTTGGGAATGATCAACCTGAATATCGTGAACCGTCGGCCAAAATGCTGGCGACATTTATCTTAACCATGCGGGGCACCCCTTACTGGTACAATGGCGATGAGCTGGGGATGAGCAATGCCGGTTTTAGCGACATAAAAGACTACCGGGATGTTTCGGCCATGAATGAATATCGGCATTTAAAAAGCACCGGCGGCGACATGGCGGCCTTTATGAAAACGCTGCGCTTCAGCAGTCGCGACAACGGACGCACCCCTTTCCAATGGAACGACGCCCGCAATGCCGGCTTTACCACGGGTACCCCATGGATCAGCGTAAATCCCAATTACAAAACCATTAACGAAGCCGCACAGGACAAAGACCCCAACAGCTGTCTCAACTACTTCCGCCAGCTGACCAAACTGCGGAAAGACAACCTGGTGCTGGTCTATGGTAAATATACCTTGCTTGACAAAGACAATACTCAGGTGTATGCCTACACCCGCGAATGGCAGGGTAAAAAGATGCTCGTACTGCTCAATTTTTCTGACAAATCCGCACAAACGACAGCTCTGACAAACAATATACCGGTAAGACTGCTGCTGAATAACTATACAGAAGGTCCCACCCTAACCGCTGCCGGAGCCGGCTTAAAACCATACCAGGCGGTCGTGTACTCGATGGACGAATAGGCGGGAAAACTACCCCTGGCCGTTCCTCGCAACGATCTTCTTCCGCACCCGCTTATACCGCCCGGGCTTGATGGTCAACAGCCAGTCGGGAATCAACGAGAAGAAAGGCAATGCCGCATCCATGTCGCGCAACAGGGTATCCACGTGGTGGATCGTTCCCGGCATCGTACTGAGCCCGCTGGCGGAACCCTGTTGCCGGTACCGCGATCTCCATTGGATAAATTCGGTCCCCGCCTTCACAATCTCCGCCTGGCTCGGCCGATGCACACGTCCCTTCAGATATTCGCATACCCACAGGGCGCCAAATTCGGATGAGATGGGACACTGAATAGAGGTATTGTAGCCGACAAAGGCGAACTTCGGGATACCGGCGGGCAGGATATGCCGGTACAAAATATAATTGCCCTTGCTGTCGGTCAGTTGCTCCTTATACCGGTCGGGCAGGAAGGGGATCGATTGCCGGAAACCCGTGGCAAAAATTACCATATCGCAGTCGATCGTCTCCCCGCTGGTCAGCGTGGCCAGCTTCCCGTCGAAGGAGGCGATCTCACCCTTCCAGGGTACGATCTTCCCTCTTGCGATCTTATCATAAAATCCCGGGGTTTCCAGGTTGATCTCGCCAAAGGCCTGCTCCTGGATCCTTGAGGTCGGGCGGAGACCCATTTGGTCCAGCCCATGCTTCCGTGTCGTATAGTTCTCCATGAAAGAAAGCATTCTCCCCGCCAGGCCGATCTTATGGATAAACCGTTCCATGAAGTTATGCTGCTCGGGCTTTACAAGGGCCTCGCCCAGCCGGTTCAGGATGAGATATTTCATATTGATCCCCTTTATGAAACGAGGGATCTTCCATTTCGCCTCGCGGTAGACGATATTCGTGGTGCGCGCGGTCGCTTCGGCGGCGGTCACGATATCGCTGGCCGACTTGCTGAATCCGACTACGATCAATCGCTTGTCCCTGCATTCCTCCGTCGACCGGAATTCCGTGCTGTGATACACCCGGCCACCTGCCTCGACAAAGCTCTTCAACCCGGGGATCTCAGGGATGAACGGGTCGGAGAACGTCCCATTGCTCACGATCAAAAAATCAACCGCTTCTTCAAACAAGCCGCGTTTGTTGATGCCCTTTACTATCCATTTATTATTCCTGAAATCTACCTGGGTAACCGTATGCGAAAGCCGGATATCGGGAAGCACGTCGAACTTCTTCGCATAGGCCATCAAATAGGATTGTACCTGTTCGCCGCTGGGCCAGGCCGGAAAATGTCCCGGCATGGGGAAGTCTGAGAAGTAATAAGTGTCCTTTGTGTTCTGGGTGGTGACTCCCGGATACCGCCGCGAGGAGGCCCAAACGCCTCCCGGCTCGCTGTCCTTTTCAAATACTTTGACGAAATAACCGTATTCCCGGCAGGTCCTGGCCGCTACCAGTCCGCTCACCCCGGCGCCGATGATCCCGATCGTTTGAACGTCTTCCATGCGTGCGATGTGCTTTTTCGTTTAGGTCTTTTGACTCAACCGCGAAAATAGTCCGGCCGAAACATCGCTACAGCCCCTTTCTCACCAACGGCGGCTCCGGATTTACTACCGGCGGCGATCATCCCGCCAGCGCATCCCGCACAAACCGGTCGACCTCCTCCTTCGTGTTGTCGAAGGAGAACATGAACCGGGCCTCACTCCTCTCTTCATTCCACCAATAAAAATACGCGATGCCCTGCAGTCGCCGGTACAACTCCGCCGGCATCCGGACAAACACAGCATTGGTCTGGACCGGCTGGGTGATGGACAAGCCCCCGGTACCCCCGACACCATCAACGCCGCTGCCGCCCCCGACGCTCCCGACGCTCGCGACGCCCCCGATGCCATCGATGCGGGCGATCTGCCGGGCAAAATACTGCGCAAGCTCGTTGGTATGCCGCGCGATGCCCCGCCAGAGCCCGTCGCGCAGCAGGCATTCGAATTGCGCCGCGATGAACCGGTTCTTCGATGCCAGCTGCATGCTTCTTTTCAAATGATAGACATAGGCATTCCCCGCCGGAGGATGAAAAAAGACTACCGCCTCGCCAAATAGCATCCCGGTCTTTGTGCCCCCCACCGTGAGTACGTCGATCCCGGCGTCCCGGCAGAGGTCTTTCAGGGACGTATTCAGATGGATCGCCGCATTGAATAACCGCGCACCATCCACATGCAGCAGCAGTTGTTGTTCCCGGCAAACGGCTTTGATGGCCCGCAGCTCCGCCGGGGTATACACCGTTCCGTATTCGGTAGGCTGCGACAGCGTGACCGCCCCCGGTTGCGGATGGTGGACGTCCCCACGCCGTTTGATGCTGCGCCGCAAGCCCGCGGCATCCATCTTCCCGTTCACGGAGGGTACGGCATACAGCCGGCAGCCGGTAACGGTTTCCGTTGCCGTGGACTCATCCACATAAAGATGCGCTACATCGGTGCAGAAGATGGATTGGTGCCGCTGCAGGACGGCGCTTAACCCGAAGTTGTTGGCCCCCGTCCCGTTGAACGCGAAATACACCTCGATATCCTCCCCAAAGCTCTGCCTGAACTGCTCCACCGCGCTCCGGGTAATGGCGTCGTTACCATAGGAAGGGCAAACCCCCTCATTGGCGGCGATCAGGGCCTTCAGCAACTCCCCCTGCACACCGGCGAAATTCTCGCTGGCGAAATTGATTTTCGGTCGTTCCATGGTCGTTATTTTAATTGCCGTCTCAAATATCCAAGCGCCGTATTCAAAATAACATCCCCGTCTTTGGCCGCGCTTTGTCCCCTCACATCGACGGTGATGGCCGGTTCGAACAGCTCCCTCGGCGTCCCGTCGACATGATAGAGCCGTTCGGTGGCAATGTTGAAACCGATCTTCGTAACGGGCAGCTCGAATCCATCGACCGCCCCATTCAACCTCGCCAGCTCCGTACCGATGACGGTGGCCCGCTTCATGCCGTCAAAAGCAATGGTGATCCCCTCGGCGATACTACCCGTCCAATGATCGGCGAGCACAACCACCCGCCCGGTGTAGCAAATGCCCCTCGGCGAAACGATCTCTTCCCAGCTCCTTTTCACCCCGGTGGCCTTCTCTTCGGCATAGAGTTCATGCTTCTGGTAAAAATGATCTTTGCGGATAAACCTGCCCAGGATCGCTCTCGCCACCGTCGTATTGCCACCGCTGGGCGTCTCCCGGAGATCGATCATCAGCGCAGGCTTGTCAAGCATCCCGTTCAGCACGCTGTCGAATCGCGCGATGAGGTTGTTGTCGTAGAGGAAATTGTTGATCCTGATATACCCGATCGGTCCATAGCTCGCGGACTCCACCCAGGCGGGATACTGCACATCCTCCAGTAGTAACCCGTCCTTGTCCGGGTAATAGTCCGCCGTCGCCCCGCCGGACTTCAGGGTCATCTTCCGTGCATGGACATGATCGCCCGCCATTAACAGTCGCAACGCAAAGCTGCGGGACTCTCTATTGACGGTATGGGGAAGAAAGGGAAGGATCGCCTGGTTCACCGGCACATCGTCGACCGCGACGATCTCCATCCCGGCCCGGATGCCCACCCGCCCGGCGCCGAAACCTTTCCGGACCTCCCTGACAACCGCCTTTTCGCCCTCCCACTCCGCCCAGATATCCGCCCCTGTCGGTACCAACCGCCGCGAGAATGGATTGCGGGTCCTCAGGGTGCAGTGATGATCATAGAGCTCATACAATGCATCCTCCAAAAGCGCGATAAAAGATTCCCGGGTGGTCACGGTGTCGATGCGGGGACGATAGAATTCCCTGATGCGATTCCAGTCGATCTTCTTTTTTTGGAAGTAACAGTAGTTGTCGTTCACGGTCTGCCAGAACCATTGAAAGTCCTCCTTGTATTGGGCCGTGGTAAAGCTCTGGGGATGGGCGGCCAAGGCTGCCAACAGGCAGAAGACCAGCGCGGCGTTTTTCATTGTCGGGTTATTTTATACTCAAAATTACCCCCGCGTCCGCGCGGCCGGTTGTAAGATATTGCAGTACTTAAAGAGACTGGATATAGGCGCCGGGGCTGACGCCGGTGAATTTCTTGAAGTGATTGCTGAAGTGAGCCGCGTCATAGAACCCCAGGTCGATCGCGATCGTCAGCAGGTCATGGCCTTTGTCCAACAGGCTCTTGCTCCTTTCTATTCGTTTGAAGATAAAGTAATTATTGGGAGTAAGACCCGTCTGGTCCTTGAACAGGCGAAGGAATTTGTATTTGTCCATTCCAAACCGCACCGCCGCTGCCTCCAGCGAGAATTTGGCCGGGTTGACTTCGGCCAGCAATTCCTGGAAAAGCCGCCCCGTTCGCAGGTTCTCAGCGGCCGGCCGGTCCGATCCGTATCGGCGGGCCAGTTCGCAAAAGGGATAACGGATAGCCTCTTCGGAAGGAAGAACGCCGGAACCGCCGATGCAAAGGGATAGGTCGTGCAGCCCGGCGAATAATGCTGCGTCCCCGATCACCTTGCTATTGAAGACAACGGCGCGGCCCCCGTTGCAATGGGTAATAAAGTCCGCCGGCAGGTAAAAAGTAAAAAAGGAAACCCGGCTTCGCTTGTCACAAGGGTTGGCATGGATCTCCCGCGGATTGGTCACCATGATGCTTCCGGCGGTGGCCGCTATTTCCCGGCCGTCGATCTTCGCGGGGAATATACCTTCATAGATCAGGGAAACATTGAAGGTATCGTGGTAGTGGGCGGGAAAGGATGTGCCGTGACCGGCGGCGTAAAGCGCCTCCACATCGCCGAACAGGGGGATCCTGTAATATTTGGACAAGCTATCTTTCATCGGGAAGCCCGGTAAAGATAGCCTTATTTGTCCTAATGCGCCTCCAGCTCCACCCGGGGCGCCGCAGAGGCCGCCGGCGAGCCCGCCGTCGCCGCGGTCCCAACCGGACCCGAAGGTCCCCCCGCACCCGCCGCCTTTTTCTTCCGCCGCACCGTCACCAACACCAGGAAGATGCAAGCCCCATTCAGGATGGCCAGCAACCGGAACGCATCCATATAAGAGATCAGGTAGGTCTGCCGCACCACCGTCCCCTCGAGCGCCGCCAACGCCTGCCGCCCCGCCTCATAAAGACTCGTCGCCGTCGCGGCAAAATGATCCGTCGCCTGCCGCAGGCGCGTCTGCGTCGGCAGATCGTAAGAACTCAGATGCGCCACAAGGCTCGTCCGGTTATACGCCACCCGGTGCGCCACATAGGTATTGATCAGCGCGATCCCAAACGACCCGCCCATCTGCCGCATCATATTGTTCAGCGCCGCCCCCTGCGGGATATCCTTCGGCTGCAGCTCCGACACCGCCAGCGCCGTCAATGGAACGATCAGCAGGGCCGCGCCCAACGCGCGATACACGAGCGGCCACCAAAACTGGGTCGACCCCGATTCCAGGTTCGAATGCGATATCTGCCAGGTGAACAACGCCGTAAACCCAAACCCCAGCATCACCAGCCACTGCGGCCGCACGCCCTTCTGCATCAGTTTGCCAAGGAAGGGCGAGATAGCCGCCCCCATCAATACCCCCGGCATGATCATCAGGCCCGTCTGAAACGCCGTATATCCCAATATCCGCTGGGCCAGCAACGGGAATACATAGATCGCGCTGAAAAGCCCAAAGCCCAGGACAAAGGTCATCAGCGCGGAAACCGACAGGGTAACGCTGCGGAGCACCCGCAGGTTGACCACCGGGAATGGCGCACGCAGCTGCCACCACACAAAAAAGGTCAGGGATAGCGCCGACAGCACCGTCAGCACGATGATATAGTTCGCCGCAAACCAGTCATCCGTTTCGCCCCGCTCCAGCACCACCTGCAATGCCCCCACACCCAGCGCCAGCAAACCGATGCCCGCCCAGTCAATGGGTTTCCCATCCCGCGAAGGCTTCGACGGACGCAGGTACCGGACACAAAGAATGGTCGCCAGAATGCCGATCGGCACATTCACGAAGAAGATCCACGGCCACGACGCGTTGTCCACAATGTAGCCGCCCATAACCGGACCGATCGACGGGCCGATGATGACGCCCAATGCGAAGATGCCGCTTGCCATCGCGCGGTCCTTCGGCGGAAAGGTCTCGAACAAAATAGCCTGCGAGGTAGACAACAAGGCGCCCCCGCCAAGCCCCTGCAGGAACCGGAATGCCACCAGCTCCCAAAGATTGGAAGAGAGCCCGCACATCGCCGACGTCACAGTAAAAAGAATGATGGAACCGATATAGTACTGCTTGCGACCGATCTTCTCGGCCAAAAAACTCGTCATAGGGATCACGATCACATTCGCTATCGCGTAAGATGTAATGACCCACGCAGTATCCTCGAGCGAAGCGGCCAGGTTGCCGCTCATCGTATTGATGGACACATTCACGATGGTCGTGTCTATAAGTTCAATGATCGCCGAAATAATAACCGTGACGGTTATGATCCATTTTCGAAAGCCGGTCTCCATAACTTTTTCCCTTTTGTTTGCGCAAGCCGATCGTCTTGCAAAGGAAAAAAGATACTTCGACTATAAATTGTCCATCCGGCCAAAAAAACTGTCGAATCCGCCAGGGCGGTTGGCGCAGCCCTACGCCTGCCCCAACTGCCACCGCTTCGGCTTCACCTTATACGCCCGCTCAAACAACCGCGAGAAATGCCCGATATTCGTAAACCCCAGCTCATACCCCACCTCTTTGACCGTCCGGCCGCTCTCTGCCAGCAACTCCCGCGCCTTCTCCAACCGCGCATGCTGAAAATACTGGTAGACGCTCACCCCAAAAACCTCCCGGAAAGAGGTCTTCAGCTGCGACTCGCTCATCAACACCGCCCGCGCCAACGCCGCAAGCGTAGGCGGCGTCGCCAGGTCCTCCGTCAGCAGCTGCCGCGCCTTGAACACCTTCGCGATCTCCTCGGGATTCGGACTCCGAACGGGCGCACCCGTACGCTTATTGAGTTGCTCCATCAACAGGTACACCAGCTGCTGCGCCCGTACCTGGTAAAACAAACGCTGCAGGTTTGTCGCCTCCGGCGGAGTACGCAGTTCCGCCAGCACCGCCCGCATCCCAGCCGTCAGCGGCTCATGCAGGAAAAAAGACCCATCCTGCCGCAACAACTCCTCCGGGAACACCTCCGTCGACGCATCCCCCGCCAGCAGGTCCGCGAGCCGCCGCCGGTCGATGCGCATACAAACCACGTCCCGCTGCGTATGCGCAGGGAATTCCAGCACCGCATTGATCGGCTGCGTATATACGTTCGCCCCCTGGTCATAGACAAACTCCGTACCCTGGATATTGGCCGTATGCGGCACCGCCAGTTCGTAAAAGACGACGTAAACGCTCTCGAACAATTCCTCCGTCGCCCGCTTGATCACTTGCAACGGCGCATTGAGCTGGTAAGATTGGAAATTGACATGAAAACCGTCCGAGATAGCCATCGACACCAGCCGGCCCTCGCCGATGGACGCGGGCACTTCCAGATTCCGGTACCCCGCCTTAAAGCCAATGGCGTCCTCGAATATGTCCATCCACGGGTCCCGCGGGTTCGCCTTTATCTTGTAGTGGATCAGCATAGCAAAATTTTAGCACGCAACAGGTAACGTAACAACCAAAGCGCAATATCGTTCACGCCCTGTATCATAATCGCACAGCGCCCAAACCAGGCAACAGTCTAACCTACTGTCCACCAACACCGTACCACTCCGGCACCATCTTCGCAAACAAAACCCCAAGCAAAGCCACGTCGCATGTTCAAAAATTATTTCCTCCTCGCCGTCCGCCACCTCCGCAAGAACCGGGGCTATACCGCCATCAACATCGCCGGCCTCTCCATCGGCATGGCCATCGCCCTCGTTATCGGCCTCTGGATCACCGACGAGGTCAGCTTCGACCACTATGCCCCCGACCATAAAAGACTCGCCGTGGGCATGCTCCATACGCACCTCAACAACGCCAGCAGATCGTCGGATTTCTACACCGACAACACCGTCATGCAACCCCTCGGCAAAGCCTATGCCACCCAATACAAAGATCTTTTCACCCATGTCGCCGCGACCGATTTCAACAGCGGCAGCCATCTGTTCAACTATGGCGACAAGACCGTCAGCGGCATCGCTATTACCGCCCAGGCCGATCTCCCCGTCCTATTCGGCTTCCGGATGTTGAACGGCAGCGCCGGCGCCACAAAGGACCCGTCCACCGTCCTCATCGCCCGGTCGCTCGCCACCGCCCTCTTCGGCAAAGAGGATCCCGTCGGCAAGACCGTCAAAATGGACAACTCCCTGACCTATCGCGTCGGCGGCACCTATTCCGATCTCCCGGCCAACACCAGCTTCCATGGCCTTCAGGCCGTTCTCCCCTGGGACAATAACGCCAACGGCTACCGCCGCGATAACACCAACTGGCAGGACCACAACGGCCATCTATACGTTGAACTGGCCCCCGGAGTCACCGCCGAACAGGCCACCGCCCGGATAAAGGACTTGCCCACCCAATACTTCAAAGACTATCACGAAGAAGCTTTTATCTATCCCCTCGATAAGGCTTATCTCTATAATAATTTTACCATGAATAAGCCGGACGGCGGCCGCATCACCATGGTCTGGCTCTTCGGCATCATCGGCGCCTTCGTCCTGCTCCTGGCCTGCATCAACTTCATGAACCTCTCCACGGCCCGCAGCGAAAAGCGCGCAAGAGAGGTCGGCATCCGCAAAACCATCGGCTCGCTCCGCACCCAGTTGATCACCCAGTTCCTCAGCGAATCGGTCCTGCTGGCCCTCGTGTCCCTGGTCATCGCCCTGCTCCTCGTCGTCGTCTCCCTGCCCTTCTTCAACAGGCTCGCCGCCAAGGAAATGTCGATTCCCTGGACAAGTCCCCTATTCATAACCGGCATCCTCGTCTTCACCTTTTTCACCGGCCTCCTCGCAGGCTCCTATCCTGCCTTCTATCTCTCCGCCTTTAAGCCCGTTAAAGTCCTCAAAGGCACTTTCAAGACCGGTAAGAAAGGTTCCCTGCCGAGGCAGGTCCTCGTCGTCCTCCAGTTCACCGTTTCGTTGACCCTCATCATCGGCACCACCATCGTTTTCCGCCAGATCCTGTTCACAAAGGACCGCCCCGTCGGCTACACCCGCGAAGGTCTCTTCACAGTGGACATGAACACCCCGGACATCAACGATCACTATGAAGCCCTTCGCACCGCGCTTATCCAAAATGGACTCGCGGCCAACGTCGCGGCCTCCAACATGAAGCCCACGGCCTTCAACAACGGCAACAGCCTGGACTGGGCCGGCAAACGCCCCGACCAAAATACCATCGGCTTCAATAACGTCAATATCACCCCCGATTACGGTAAGACCATCGGGTGGACCATCACCCGCGGCCGCGATATGTCCCGCGACTTCGCCACCGACAGCAACGCCGCGATCCTCAATGAAAAAGCCGTCCGATCCATCGGCTTCAAAGATCCCATCGGCAAGGTCGTAAAACTCTTCGGCAAGCCCTACACCGTCGTCGGGGTCGCCGCCGACATGGTCGCCAACAGCGCCTATGACAGCATCGACAACGCGATCTTTGTCGGTGGCGGTTACACCGGGGTAATGATCGTCCGGATCAAGCCCGGCTCCAATCCCCACACCGCCCTGGCCCAAATGGAGCCAATCTTCAGAAAATACAACCCAACCAGCCCCTTCATTTATCATTTCGTCGACGAAGCCTACGCGCAGAAATTCGAAGGCGAAGAACGCATCGGCAACCTGGCCGCCGTCTTCACCGGCCTGGCCATCTTCATCTCCTGCCTGGGCCTCTTCGGACTCGCCGCCTTCGTCGCCGAACAACGCACCAAAGAGATCGGCGTCCGCAAGGTCCTCGGCGCCCGCGTTTTCAACCTCTGGGGCCTCCTGTCGAAAGACTTTCTCAAACTAACGGCCCTGTCCATCCTCATCGCCGTACCTCTTGCCTATTATGGAATGAACCGATGGATACAGACCTACTACTACCGCGCACCCCTGTCCTGGTGGATCTTTGCCGCCGCCGGTATCGGCCTCATCGCGATCACCCTCGCAACCGTCAGTTATCAGTCCCTGAAGGCCGCCTTCATGAATCCCGTGAAAAGTTTACGATCCGAATAATGCAACATTATCACGGTGCCCTTGTCCTTGACAAGGACACCTCCTAAAAAAATATGCTCAAATCTTATCTCACCTCCGCCTGGCGCAATCTCCGCCGCAACAAAGGCTATGCCTTTATCAACATCGCCGGTCTTTCGGCCGGCCTCGCCATCACCCTCCTCATCGGCCTCTGGATCACCGACGAGCTCAGCTTCGATCACTATCATACCCATCACGCGCGTATCGCCCAGATCCTGCGACGCCAGGTCTTCCCCAACCACAACAACGAGATCCATATCGGGCCCATCGTCTCCACCATGGCCGGACCCGTGCTGGGAAAAAACTATAAAGACATCATCAGCAACACCACGCTCCTTTCCCCACAGGCCGGGTTCCTCCTCGGTCACGGCGAAAAGAATCTCTCCACACAGGGCTGCTGGGCACAGTCCACCTTCCCCGGCCTGTTCACCTTTCAAATGCTCGCCGGCGACGGCCAGTCGATAAAAGACCCCTCCACTCTTCTGCTCGCCCAAAGCACCGCGAAGGCCCTCTTCGGTAACGAAGACCCGGTCGGCAAGACGATCCAGTTGAACCGCTCCACCGCCTTCACCGTCGGCGGCGTCTACGCCGACCTCCCGTTCAACACCGCCTTTCACGAGATCCAGGTCGTTCTGCCCTGGGATAACAACCAAAACGCTTACCTGCGGGACAACAAAGAATGGGAAGACCATAGCGCCCTTTGCTTTGTCGAGCTCGCCGGAACAACCACCGCCGCCCAGGCCACGGCCCGCATCAAGGACATCCCCGTAACCCCAGCCGGCCACCCCAAACAGCAAGTCCTCGCCTATCCCCTCGACAAAACGCATCTCTACGGCGAATTCAAGGACGGCGCCCCCAGCGGCGGCCGCATCCAGTTCGTCTGGCTCTTCGGCACCATCGGCGCCTTCGTGCTGTTGCTGGCCTGCATCAACTTCATGAACCTCTCCACCGCCCGAAGCGAACAGCGCGCCAAAGAGGTCGGCATCCGCAAAACGATCGGCTCCCGCCGCTACCAGCTCATCGGCCAGTTCCTCGGGGAATCGATCCTTACCGCGATGCTCGCCTTCGTCGGAGCCATCGCCATCGCCGCCCTCAGCCTGCCCTTCTTCAACACCCTTGCGGCCAAACAAATGGCTTTCCCGTGGACCCATCCAACTTTCTGGCTCTGCGCCCTGGGCTTCACCGGGCTTACCGGGCTCATCGCCGGCAGCTATCCTGCCTTCTACCTCTCCGCCTTCCAACCGGTTAAAGTCCTAAAAGGCACAAAAAAGGCCGGCCGCGAAGCAGCCCTCCCGCGAAAGATCCTCGTCGTCGCACAATTCACGATCTCACTGTCACTCACCATAGCAACCATCGTCGTCTTCAAGCAGATCGAATTCGCAAAAGACCGGCCCCTTGGTTACAACAACGACGGCCTCATCACCGTCAACATCAACACCCCCGAACTCGCGGCCCACTACGACGCGCTGCGCGCCGATCTGCTCAACTCCGGCGTCGTGGCCAACGTCGCCCGCTCGTCCCAACCAACGACGCTGTTCAACAACGGCAATGATCTCACCTGGGCCGGCCAGACCGAAGAGCAAAAACAGCTGAACTATCACAACGTCAACGTCACCCCCGAGTTCGGGCCCACCATCGGCTGGACGGTGATCCAGGGCCGGGATTTCTCCCGCGCCTTCGCCACCGACAGCAATGCCGCCATCCTCAACGATCAGGCTGTCAAAAAGGCGCGGCTAAAAGATCCGATTGGCCTGCAGGTGCGCCTCTTCGGCAAGGCCTATACCGTCATCGGCGTCGTGAAGAACATGCTCACCAACTCGCCCTTTGATCCCATCGAGCCCGCCGTCTTCCTCGGCGACGGATCCACCAACTTCATCACGATGCGCTTACATCCCGGCGCGTCAACCCGTACCGCGCTGGCCACCATCGAACCCCTCTTCAGAAAGTTCAACCCCGGCAGCCCCTTCTCCTACACCTTCAACGACGAAGACTATGCGCGGAAATTCGCCGCCGAAACCCGCATCGGCTCCCTCGCCACCGTCTTCGCCGGCCTCGCCATCCTCATCTCCTGTCTCGGCCTCTTCGGCCTCGCCTCCTTCGTCGCCGAACAACGCACAAAAGAACTCGGCGTCCGCAAGATCCTCGGCGCCGGCGTCGGAAACCTCTGGGCCCTGCTCTCCGGAGACTTCATCAAACTCGTCGCCCTGTCCATGTGCATTGCCATGCCCCTCGCCTGGTACACCATGAATAAATGGCTTCAGAACTATACTCTCCACACCAACCTGTCCGGCTGGATTTTCGTCGCCGCCGGCGCCGGCATGCTTATCCTCACCCTGGCCACCGTCAGTTTTCAATCGCTTAAGGCCGCATTCGCCAACCCGATCCACAGTCTCAAAACAGAATAGCCGTTAAAAATGCCTTAGTATGCTAAGAAATTTCTTCCTCCTCGCCATCCGCCAGCTACGCCGAAACCGCGGCTACTCCTTTGTCAACATCTTCGGTCTGGCCACCGGCATGGCCATCGCCCTCATCATCGGCATCTGGGCGACCGACGAGCTCGCCATCGACCAGGGATATCCGCAGGGCGACCGCATCGTCGAGATCCTGCAGAACCAATGGCCAAAAGGGCAAACCAGCGAGAAAACCCCGCCCGCCTATGTAGGGACGACCCTGTCCCCCGCCCTCAACCCCTGGCTGCAGAAAGGGTATAAAGACATCTTCGCCCAAACGGCGATGACCCTTTGGACCGATCAGCATCTCCTGGTCAATGGCGACAAAAGCATAGCCTGTACAGGCACCTCGGCGGAATACACCTTCCCGCTGATCTTCGGCTACCATTTTCTCTCCGGAACCGCCGAATCGATGCGCGACCCCAACACGGCCCTCCTCTCCCAATCGACGGCCATTGCCCTGTATGGCACCACGGAGGCCGTCGGTAAAACCTTTCAATATGACAATCGCCGGCCCTTCACCGTCGGCGGCGTCTATGCCGACCAGCCGCAAAACAGCAGCCTGCACGAGCTCAACTTCTTCATCTCGATGGCCAGCGAGGAAACCACCTGGCTCCGAAACATCAACGACTTCAACGACCATGACTGCCGCATCTACGCCAGGCTCGCCGGCAACATCACCGCGGAGCAGGCAACGGCCCGCATCAAGAACATCTGCAGCCCCTATGTCAATTTCGTGTACGAAAACTATAAGGTGCTTCCCTTCCAAAGCCTGTACCTGCATTACGACGAGGGCAACGCCACGGGCGACGGCCGTATCGTCTACGTGAGGATGATCTCCCTCATCGGCGTCTTCGTCCTGTTGCTGGCCTGCATCAATTTCATGAACCTGGCCACGGCCCGCAGCGAAAAACGCGCGAAGGAAGTGGGCATCCGCAAGACGGTCGGCTCGCTGCGCACCCATCTCATCGCCCAGTTCCTCGGAGAATCCGTCCTGCTGGCCACGCTCTCCTTTGTCATAGCCATCGTTCTGGCCGCTCTCACCCTGCCCTGGTTCAATCAGCTGGCCGGCAAGACCATGACCTTCCCCTGGACAAGTCCGCTTTTCTGGAGCCTGTCGGTCATCTGCACCCTCATCACCGGTCTGCTGGCCGGCAGCTACCCTGCCTTCTATCTTTCCAACTTCCGCCCGGTAAAAGTGCTCAAAGGCGCGTTCAAGGCCGGTAAAGGCGCCGGCACACCACGGAAGATCCTCGTCGTGGCCCAGTTCTCGATCTCGCTGGCCCTGATCATCGGCACCATCGTCGTCTTCCGGCAGGTCCAGTACGCCAAAGATCAACCGCTGGGCTACGATCAGGCCGGACTCATCACCGTGCCGGACAACACGCAGGAACTGGACAGTCATTATGAGGCCGTCCGCTCGGCCCTGCTCAAAACGGGTGTGGTCGAAAATATCGCCAACGCGTCGAAGACCCTCGGCGAATTTGATCAGAACAATCAGTTGGAATGGGAGGGCATGACCCCTGAGGCAAAGAACCTTACCTTCCGCGACGTCTTCGTCAACGCCGACTGGGGTCCCACCATCGGTTGGAGCATCCTCAAAGGACGCGACTTTTCCCGCGACTACCCCACTGACAGCACGGCCGTCATTGTGAACGAGACGGGCGCCCGGATCCTCGGCTTTAAAGATCCCATCGGCAAGACCCTGAAACATTGGGGGAAATCCTACACCATCATCGGCGTCGCAAAGAACATGATCGCCAACAACCCCTATTACCCGGTCCAGCCCGCGATCTTTATGGGCGCCGGCGGCCATGACGCTTTCACTATCCGCCTTAAACGCAATATCCCGGTTCGCACGGCCCTCGCGGCCATCGAACCCGTCTTCAAACAGTTCAACCCCGCCAGCCCTTTTATCTATACGTTCAACGATGACCTGTACGAAAAGAAGTTCAACACCGAGACCCGCATCGGCAACCTGGCGACCGTCTTCTCCGGCCTCGCCATCCTCATCTCCTGCCTCGGCCTCTTCGGCCTCGCATCCTTCACGGCCGAACAACGCACCAAGGAGATCGGCGTCCGCAAGGTTCTCGGCGCCGGCGTGGTCCAGCTCTGGGCCCTGCTCTCGGGAGACTTCATAAAGCTCGTTGCCCTCTCGATGTGCATCGCCATGCCCGTGGCATACTTCATCATGCACCAGTGGCTCCAAAACTATATTATCCATACCCCCATCTCTGCGTATATCTTCATCGCCGCCGGCGGCGGCATGCTGCTGATCACCCTGGCCACCGTATCCTTCCAGGCGCTTAGAGCCGCGTCCATGAATCCAGTAAGATCTTTACATTCCGAATAAAACTTTTTCCCATGCTAAAGAGTTATTGGCTGCTCGCCCTCCGCCAGCTGCGTAAGAACCGCGGCTACAGCTTCATCAACATCGCCGGCCTCGCCACCGGCATGGCCGTCGCCCTCGTCATCGGCCTCTGGACCGCCGACGAGCTCGCCCACGACACCTCCTATCCCGGCCACGCCCGTATCGGCGAGATCATGCAAGGCCAGAAAGGCGGTCCCTGGGCAAAAGACAAGGAGAAAACATTCATTGGCCCGACCCTCTCTTCGGCGCTCAAACCCTTTTTGAAAAAAGGCTATGACGACATCTTCGCCCAAACGGCCCTGCTCTCCTATCCTACCGAACACCTGCTGGTCGCCGGTGACCGAAGCGTCTCCAGCAACGGCTCCCCGGCCGAATACAGCTTTCCCGCCATTTTTGGCTATCGCTTCCTCAGCGGCAACGCGGAATGCCTGCGCGACCCGTCCTCGGCGATCGTCTCACAAAACACGGCCATCGCCCTGTTCGGTTCGGCGGACGCCGTCGGCAAAACCTTCAAATGGGACAACCGTGTCCCCTTCCGTGTCGGCGGAGTCTTTGCCAGCCAACCGGCCACCAGCAGCTTTGAGGATATCGACTTCTTCACGTCCTTCGCAAACGACAACAACAGGGGTAACCGGGATAACACCGATTTTGCCAACCACGGCTGCCGGATGTTCGCCCGCCTCGCGGGCAACACGACGATGGAGCAGGCGACGGCCCGGGTAAAGAACATCTGCACACCCCATGTCGAAATGGATCACGAAACCTACACCGTCCTGCCCTTCGAAAGCCTGTATCTCCATTTCGACGACAACAACGGCGCAATCGGACAGGGCCGCATCAGCTTTGTCCGCCTCATCGGCATCATTGGCATCTTCGTCCTGCTGCTCGCCTGTATCAACTTCATGAACCTCTCCACGGCTCGCAGCGAGAAACGTGCTAAGGAAGTAGGCATCCGCAAGACGATCGGCAGCCTGCGCACCCAGCTGATTGCCCAGTTCCTCGGCGAATCCGTACTTGTCGCCCTCCTTGCCTTCATCGGCGCGCTGATCCTCGCCGCCATCAGCCTTCCGGGATTCAGCGAAATAGCCGGGAAGACCATGACCATACCCTGGACCAGCCCCCTCTTCTGGGCCCTCTCTCTCGCCTTCACACTCCTCACGGGTCTCGTCGCCGGCAGCTACCCGGCCTTTTATCTGTCCGGCTTCCGGCCTGTTAAAGTGCTCAAAGGTGCCTTCAAGGCAGGAAAAGGAGCAAGCACCCCACGTAAAGTCCTGGTCGTATGCCAGTTCTCCATTTCGCTGGCGCTCATCATCGGGACCATCGTTGTTTATCGCCAGATCCAACTGGCGAAGGACCGGCCCCTCGGCTACGATCAGGCCGGGCTGATCACGGTACCGATCAACACCGACTCTCTCGACCGGCATTACGAGGCCGTACGAACCGATCTGCTCGCCACAGGAGTCGTCGCCAATGTGGCCAACGCCTCGCAGACCACGTACCACTTCGACCAGAACAACGGCGTCGAATGGGCGGGGATGCTGCCTTCTCAGAAAGCGATCTTCTTCCGCGACGTCAGCGTCAACGCCGATTTCGGACCCACCATCGGCTGGACCGTCCTCAAAGGCCGGGATTTCTCCCGCCAATTCGCCACCGACAGCTCGGCCGCCATTTTCAACGAGGAAGGCGCCCGCGACCTCGGCTTCAAAGATCCCCTCGGCAAGACCGTAAAATACAACGGCAAAACCTACACTATCATCGGCGTCGTAAAGAACATGCTGACAAACGACCCTTACTCGCCGATCCAACCCGCCGTCTTTCTCGGCGACGGCGGCCACTATGCGTTCACCATCCGGATCAAACCCGGCGTGCCCGTCAGATCTGCCCTCGCCTCGATAGGATCCGTATTCAAGAAATTCAACCCCGCCAGCCCCTTCATCTATCACTTCAACGACGAGGAGTTCGAAAAGAAATTCCAAACCGAAACCCGCATCGGCTCCCTCGCCACCGTCTTCGCCGTCCTGGCCATCCTCATCTCCTGCCTCGGCCTCTTCGGCCTCGCCTCCTTCGTCGCCGAACAACGCACCAAAGAGATCGGCGTCCGCAAAGTCCTCGGCGCCCGCGTGGTCGGTATCTGGCTCCTGCTTTCGGGTGATTTTGTAAAATTGATCATCATCTCGATGGCGATCGCTATGCCCCTCATCGGCCTCGCAATGCAAAAATGGTTGCAGAACTACGCCCTCCACACCAACCTCTCGCCGTACATCTTCCTCCTCGCCGGCGCCGGCATGCTGCTGATCACGCTGGCCACCGTCAGCTTCCAGGCGGTGCGGGCGGCCTTCATGAACCCCATAAAATCCCTGCGAACCGAATGATCCCCCCGTAACTTTATTCGATCTTCCAACGTCAAAAGAATTATGAAAAAAACCTTTTGGTTCCTGTTGATCGTCCTCCCCGGACTGGCAAAACCCGCCGCCGCCCAGGACACCGTCCTCACCGTCACCAACCATGACTACCTCGACTCCTTAAACTCGTCCATCTTACAGCAAAAGCGCTACATCCAGGTATTCCTGCCGGCCGGTTACAACCCCGGCAACGCAGGCGCCCCCGGCAGCACCCCCAAATACGACGTATTGTACGTACTCGACGGCGGCAACTGGAACACCGGTCTGATCTCCCGCATCCAGCGGTTTGTGGAAGGCGAAGGCAATATGCCGCCGACGATCATCGTCAGCGTCATGGGCATCGACCGCAACGTCGAGCTCACCCCCACCCATCTCGACAGCTGGAAAGGCTCCGGTGGCGGGGAAAAGTTCCTCGCCTATATCACAAAGGAATTGATCCCCCATATCGACTCCACCTGTCCCACCAACGGCGACAACACCCTTTGGGGCCACTCCCTCAGCGGCATGTTCGCGGTGTACACGATGTTGAACTCGCCCGCCAGCTTCAAGTCCTACATCGCCGCCGATCCGAGCATCTGGTGGGACAATAACCTCGTCGCAAAGATGGCCGCCGCCAAACTACCGGCCATGACCGGCCTCAAGGCGACTCTCTATGTCAGCGGGCGGGAAGGCCAGGTGCACGATATGCGGATCGATACGCTGGAGACCGTGCTCAAAAGCGCCGCGCCGCCAGGTCTGCGCTGGCAAGTCGTTCCCTACAAGGACGAGACACATAGTTCCGTCCGGCTGAAAACCACCTACGATGGATTGAAGTTCACCTATGCAGGACTGGTAAGCGATATCCAATTCGTACCCGACAGCGGGATCGTGCTGAAAGACAGCCCGATGAAGATCTGGTACTTCGACGACACCACCAGGATGCATTACACCCTCGACGGAACGACGCCCACCGAGAGCTCCGATAGAGTGCAGCGCGAGATCACCCTGAACGGCCCCGCAAAAGTCACTTTCAAACGCTTCACCAACCGCAGCCGTTACGATAAAACGGTAACGGGTGTTTTTTCCGTCGGAACCCCGCCACTGCCTGTCCGGATGCCTAAGACGGCCAGGCCGGGCGGCTTTAGCTACGCCTATTACGAAGGCGACTGGGACAGCTGGCCGGATCTCAAAAAGCTGCAACCCGTCAAAACCGGCATCACCGACAAGGATTTCGACCCGGACAAGCTGCCCCGCAGGAACAACTATGCCCTCTTGATCGATGGGTTCATCGAGGCAAAAGAAGACGGCTATCATCTATTCCTCTTCAACGCCGACAAGGACTCGAAACTCTACGTCGGCGGAAAGCAGCTGATAAAATGGGAAGGAGGTTACACCCACCAAACCGCTACCTATATGCTGCCGCTCAAAAAAGGGATTTATCCCTTTACAATCCAATACCTGCACAAGAAGGAAGACTTCCGCCTGCGCTACTCCTGGCTTACCCCCGGCCGGATGAGCACCAAGCAACCGCAGCCGATTCCTTTCGACGCGCAATACAGCCTTACTCCACCGTCGGGAACGCCGAGATCCTCAACCTCGCGGCCCCCATCGGCACCAACTCAATAGACTCCACCGGACCACTCGCCTTCACCGGGCTCTGCGGCAATACCCCGCAGAGCCCATTCTTATCCAGCATCCACTCGGGGATCAGCTTTCCCTTTGCCTCGATCACAATCGGCGCCGCCCCGGGCGTCCACGGAAAATCATCCTTCGGCCAGGGCCGCCGGGTAATAGTGAAAGGTTCCCCCGGGAGCAATCCATAATTCCACAGACTCGCCGGGAAGATCTCGTACGAAGGCCAGGCCGACACATCCGCACCCGCCTGCCAATGCGAATCGCCCTGCGCCGCCTGACGGCCATCCATCTCCTTGTACGACTCAGCGATCTTCAACGAAAAGGTCAGCGGTCCATAATTGACGCTCTCACTATTCTTATTCGCCGCCCATTGCCGCGTAGTAAAGCTCATCGGCAGCCGCAACTCCACCCTGTCGCCGGCCACCCATTTTCGCTCCAGCCGCAACCAGGAGCCGGCCACCGCCCGAACAGGCACATCCGCCCCATTCACGGTCACTGTCGCATCAGTGCACCACCCCGGCACCCGCAGATACAACGGAAACGCCAGCCCGCCGCCCTTCACCGAATCCACGGTAAATTCCACCGCCTCATCAAACGGATAATGCGTGCGCTCACTCACCACCACCATCCCACCCTTCCCCGCACCCACACGGGCCCGCACAGACCCCGCAGAATAAAGCACCGCCGCCACCCCATTATCCGGCGTCGCCATCCACAAATGCTCCGCATAGTAAGGCCAGCCCTGCGAATGGTTATGCTGACAGCAACGGCTGCTGAAAGGATTCATCATCAAAAAAGGTCCATCGTTGGCAATCCCCGGCGCATGGTTGCTGCTGTCGCTGACGACCATATTGGGCGCCGTGAGATAACGCAGGGCCTTGAAGTCGGGCATGACCGCCGCAGGGTAGGTATTGAACGCTACATCCTCACAATTGTCCGCCCAGAAGACATCGCCCGTGATCCCGGTCAGCAGCTCGTCCGAGGCCATCTGTTCGACCATGCCGCAGGTTTCGACGGCCTGGTGCGCATCGGTGTGCCCCTTCCGCGCATTCTCATCCGCTCCGAACATCCCACCCGGCACCTGCCCATATAGCTGGCGGATGAACGCAAAGTCATGATAGGTGGCCTGCAGCATCGCGCTGTCGCCGGTCTGCATATAATATTCGGCGGGCTCGCGGAAACACTGCGCGATGTTGACATTATGCCAGTTGGGCAACCTGTCTTTCTGGGTCCAGTCGGCAGTGTGACGGTGGATGCGCTCGGCCAGCCCGAGCAGCCAGGTTTCGCCCGTGTGGTTATACAACCAATAAATGCTATAGAGATTGTCCCCACCGCGGCTGTTCTCCCAGTAGGTCTTTAGCAGCTCGTTCTCCGGCACCGTCAGCTCCCATTGAAAATACCGTTTCATAAAGGGTAGGACCCGCGGATCGTGGCCGTAGTCGTAGTAGGACTGCATACACCACAACATGATCATATTGGGCCAGAGATCGGGCGTGCCTCCCTTCAGTTCCCTCGATCCGTCGGCGCCAAGCCGCGGCCCGAACCAGCCGTCCGGCTGCTGGCTCGCAAACACCTTCTCCAGCCAGTCCTTCGTCTCGGCGATGATCGCCGGATCATTCAAAATATATCCCAGGTCGCCATAGCCTTTCAGCCAGTAAGGCACTTCTTCCCAGCCATGATCGCCCTGCCCATTGCCGCTGTACCAGGCATTGCCCTTCTTGTCCAGCCAGGCGCTGATCGTGCCCAGCTTGCCGGTCAGCCCATCCCGCTGCAGTTCCAGGTATCGCCGCACCCAGCCCCGCGGCTGCACGCTGCCCACCGGCAACGGCACCAGGGCCAACGGCTTTAACGGGCCGCGGTTACTGACATAAAAGGTGTTGACCATCTTCGCCGAAGGCCGGCTTACGACGTCGGCCTTCGTCTGCGCCTTAGCCAGCAGGCCGGCGATGCATACGCCTGCCGTTAATCCAAATCTTAAAAAGTTCATGTCCCAATTTACGCTAAAATGGCATTTTTATTGACGATATTAGAGTATGCAGCAGAACCACTTTAAACACTCCTGGCGCAATCTGCGCTCCCGCAAAGGCTATCTCGCCATCAATACGGTCGGACTCGCAGTCGGCATCGCAGCCTGCCTGCTTGTCTTTTTATTGATCCGATTTGAAACAAGCTTTGACGATTTCCATGCGAAAAAAGATCGCATCTATAGAGTGGTGTCGGCGATAAAAACGCCGGCTGGAATGACCTGGTCCAAAGCAAGCGCCTTTCCCGCCGCGCAAGCCCTTCGGCTGGATTATCCGCAACTCGAAAATGTCGCCCGGATATACGTTCGCGACAACAAACAGGTGGCCGTCCCGACCGATGACGCCAATTCGATACAAAAGAAATTCAAAGAGACCGTATTCTTCGCCGACCCCGAATTCTTCGGCATTTTCGATTTCCCCTTCCTCGCCGGCGATGCAAAAACCGCCCTGTCACAATCGAATACGGCCGTGCTTACCCAGGCAGTAGCAGAGAAGTATTTCGGTGACTGGCATACAGCCATCGGAAAATACATCAACTGCGAGAACGACGGAGTTTGCAAGGTCACCGGCATCCTGAAGGATATTCCCGCCAATACCAACTTCCCCCTCCAGGTCGTCCTTTCCTTTGAAACGGCCCGAAAAGAAGATCTTCCAACCGATTGGTCCGGCGTGGACGGATCCCTGAACACGTTCCTGGTGCTTCCGCCCAATACCACCGCACCACAATTCAATAAACAGCTCCAATCCTTTGTAAAGAAATACATGCCTGCCGGACTGGCCAACCACAGCTATCTCCTGCAACCCCTGGCCGACATGCACTATAACAGCCGTTTCGGAACATACGGCGGGACCACCTTCAGCAAACAACTGATCACCGCGCTCAGCGCAATAGGATTCTTCCTGCTGGTCATCGCCTGCATAAACTTCATCAATCTCGCCACCGCGCAGGCGGTGAACCGCTCCAGGGAAGTAGGGGTAAGAAAAGTTCTCGGCGGCAGTAAGACGCAATTGATCGCCCAATTTCTGAGTGAGACCTTTCTCATTACCGTTATTTCCGTCGGCATGGCGATAATCTTTGCACTCATTGCCTTGCCGCTGCTGAACCGTATATTACACACTTCCGCCGGGATGTCGCCCGATGGTTCACTGATCGCCTTCTTGTCAGGCACGATCGCCGTTGTTACCCTCCTGTCGGGCCTGTATCCCGCCGTCATTCTTTCGCGGTTCAATCCCACGATCGTTCTAAAAAGCAAACTAACCAGCAAGACCGCGGGAGGGTTTTCCATGAGAAGGATATTGGTGGTTTTCCAGTTTGCCATCGCACAGGCGTTGATATTGGGAACACTGATAGTGGTAAGCCAGATGAATTTCTTTCAAAACGCCTCCATGGGTTTCGACAAGGACGCGATCATTACCGTGCCCCTCGCCAACGACACCTCGCGTCTTCATCAGGCGGACGCGTTGAAGACGGAATTGCTGCAACAGGCCGGGATAAAAAATGTCAGTCTCAGCATTTTTACCCCAATAGATAAAGCAAGCTGGGAAGGCGATTTTACATTTGACAACGGCGCAAAGAAATCGGACTTCGGCGCGCAGTTCAAATGGGCGGATGCCGATTATTTTAAAACCTATAATATCTCCTTCGTCGCCGGGGCGCCCTATAAACAAGCCGACACCGTAACCGGATTTGTGGTAAATGAATTGATGGCGAGAAAATTAGGCTTCAGGACACCCGGTGAGATCATCGGAAAAAGATTATCATTTTGGGATGGAGCGATTACCGCCCGGATCGTCGGCGTGGTAAAAGACTTCAACAGCACCTCGTTGGAAACGGGTATGAAGCCGGTGGTGCTGGGTTCGTACAGACCGTTGTACCGGCTGCTCAACATAAAGATAGAGCCACAACAGGTGAAGCAGACCCTGGCCGGCATAGAATCCCTTTGGACAAAGGCATATCCCGGTTTTACGTTTGAATATCAGTTTCTCGACGATAAGATTGCGAGCCTTTACAGGCAGGAAAACCGCCTGTCGCAATTGTACCAGCTATTTGCAGGCATTGCCATATTCATTTCCTGTCTTGGCTTGTATGGCTTTGTCTCCTTTATGACTGTGCAGCGTTCGAGAGAGGTCGGTATTCGAAAAGTCCTGGGCGCATCCGTCCTGAACGTCATCTATCTATTATCGCGGGAGTTCATCCTGCTCATCGGCCTGGCGTTTGTGATCGCGGCCCCCGTCGCGTACTATTTCATGCATCAGTGGTTGCAAAAGTTTGCCTACCGGACAAATATCGGCATCGGCTTGTTCCTGGGAACCCTTTTGATCGCCGAGACGATCGCGTGGCTTACCGTCGGCTATCGGGCGGCAAAGGCAGCAGTTACCAACCCCGTAAACAGTTTGCGAACGGAATGACCGCTCGCAGCGGAATGACCGTTCGTTACAGCAAGATCACTCGTTACGGTAAACCACCCCCTCCTTCATCACAAACCTCACCTGTCCCATCGCATGAATATCCTTCGTGGGATCTCCCTCGACGGCAATAACATCCGCCCATTTCCCGGGTTCCAGCGTCCCGGCCTTGTCGCTGATGCCCAGCAGCTCCGAGGCATTCACCGTCGCGCACTTGATCGCCTCCAGCGCCGGCATGCCCGCCTCGGTCATATAGATGAACTCCATCCAGTTCTTTCCATGCGCATACACTCCCGCATCCGTGCCAAAAGCTATCTTCACGCCTGCTTTGTACGCCTTCGCAAAAGTGCCCTGGATGACGGGGCCGATGGCGATGGCCTTGCCGGCGATCACCGCCGGATAATAACCCGGTTTCTTCGCCGAATCCGCCACCGACTTCCCCGCAATAATGGTCGGCACATACCATGTCCCGTACTGTTTAAAAAGCCCGATCGCCTCGTCATCCATATACGTCCCATGTTCGATCGAGGTCACTCCCGCGCGGATCGCCCGTTTCATCGCCTCGGCGCCATGGGCGTGGGCGGCCACCGGCATCCCATAGTCCCTGGCCGTGGCGACAATGGCCTTTAGTTCTTCATCCGAGAATTGCGCTCCCGTCCCGTCTTTCTCGAGACTCAATACCCCACCCGACGCCGTGATCTTGATCAGGTCGGCGCCCTCCTTATACATCTGCCGCACCGCCTTGATGCACGCATCCTTTCCGTCAGCCACCGTTTCGGTAAAGCTCGGTTCGGCGTACAGCCCGTCGCGATACCCATGCGTCGGATCTCCATGCCCCCCCGTCGACGAAATGATCTTACCCGCCGTCAGCACATGCGGCCCGACCACGATCCCTTTGCGGATCGCATTCCTCAGCGCGATATTGACACCCGTCCCACCGACATCCCGCACCGTCGTGAAACCCGCCATCAGCGTTGTGCGGGCATACACCGTCGACTCAAAGGCCGTCTCCGCCGTCCCCACGGTAAATTCCCGCAGTTGCGCGTTCGGGCTCGTCTGGTGTTCGAGATGTACATGCGAGTCGATCAGCCCCGGCATCACCGTCCTGTTCTTCAAGTCGATCGTCTTATCCCCCGCCGCGGCCGGCGCATACCCCTTCTGTACGGCCGTCACCGTCGTCCCGGTAACCATCACCGACATCTCCGTCAGCACCTGGCCCGATTTAGGGTCTATCAGGCGCCCGCAATAAAGAATGGTTTTGGCCCCGGGAGCCGGCGATTGCGCAAGCGACGCCGAAGAAAGGAAAAGGGCCAGGCAGGCCCCTAACAGCGTGGTTATAGGCAGTAGTCTTGTCATGTTCCGAAAATACAAAAAAAACCCTACCTTACTTCTATGACACCGGCAACCCTTATCCGTCTACTGCTGCTTACGACCATTCTGTACTCCCTCCCCGCCGGCCTGGCCGCCCAACAGGCTCCGCCGAATTGGGGTGCCTTCGTTCAGTCAGTCGACGTAACGGCCTGGCAGGGGCATCGCTTTAAAGTCACCGCCGCCGCCCGCACCGAATGCATGGATCAGCTTGCGCATTGCGCCATTTGGACAAGGGTGGACAAAGCGGATAAGACCATGGGCTTCTTCTACAATATGTCGGACAGGCCGATTCGTGACAGCCAGTGGAAAGTGTACACTATTACAGGCAAGCTGGACAAGGCTGCCCAAAGGCTCGTTTTCGGCGGCCTCTATCAGAACAAAGGCAAATTCTGGTTCGACGACTTCCATCTCTTCATAGAGACCGGCAACGCTCGCTGGGATGAGATTCCGCTGAATGCGCAGGGTTTTGAGACCGACACGGCCGGGCTGCGAAATAGCTGGGGGTTCTTCCGTCAGCAGAATTTCTTCGTCCACAGCCTCGATCCGGAGAAGGCCTATGAAGGGCATACGTCATTGCTCGTCGACGCCACCCGGTTCGTTGCGATAAAGGTCGCCACCTGGGGCAATAACGACTCCGTAGGGCGCTTCGTACAGGCCAACGGCGTTTCCCTGTATGTCGAAACCTATGGACAGGGTCAGCCACTGCTCCTTCTTCATGGCAATTCGTCGTCTATCTACAGCTTCCACGCCCAGATACCCGAATTCGCCCGGCAGTACCGCGTCATCGCGGTGGACACCCGCGGCCAGGGCCGGTCCTCCGAGGATGGCAGAAAGTACACGTACGACCTCTTTGCCGAAGACATGAACGCCCTCCTCGACACCCTACGCCTCGACAGCGTCGACGTGCTAGGATGGAGCGACGGCGGTAACACCGGCCTGATCATGGCGATGAAGTATCCCCGCAAAGTGAGGAAGCTCGCGGCCATGGGCGCCAATATCTTCATCGATGGCAGCGTCGTGGACCGGTGGGTCTTCGATACTCTCCGCGCGCAGCAGCGCGATCTGCAGGGCGACACAACCTATGCGGCCGCCAATCGCAGCCGGCTGATAACACTCCTGCTCACCGAACCCCGTCATCAATTTGACGAGCTCGCGGCGATACACTCTCCCGTCCTCGTTATGGCCGGCGATCACGACGTGATCCGGGAACCCCATACCCGCCTCATCGCCAAACACATCCCCGGCGCCACTCTCGTCATCTTCAGGAAGGGCACCCACTACGAGCCCTGGGAACATCCCGACCGTTTCAACAAGACGGTTCTCGATTTCTTCGCCCGCCCCTGAACACTCGCTCGACCGCTGGAGAACACTCGCTCGCATGCCGCTGCTTTCGCGGGCAAACAAATCCCGGTAATAAAAAGGGGCGGTCGGGAAAACCCGGTCGCCCCCTATAGAAACCCGTTCAATTACAACTCAAAATTTCACCGACCCGTCCGGATCGGGCGCCGCGCAACCTACTTGTTCGGCCACACGCCGCTCTTCGAACTTCGTCGGAGCTGCTTCGACACGCTCCTCCTCGTTCGGGTCCTTCGCTTTCGCTCGGACCCCTAGCGGTTCGGCTGCGGCGTGTAGCGCAAGTAAGGCTTCACCACCTTCACCCCCTTGGGGAACTTCTTCTGCGCATCTTCCGTCGAGATAGACGGCACCACGATCACATCCTCACCTTCCTTCCAGTCCGCCGGCGTCGCCACGCTATGGTTGGCCGTCAGCTGCAGGGAGTCGAGCACGCGAAGCACCTCGTTGAAATTACGACCCGTCGAAGCCGGATAGGTAATAATGAGCTTTACCAGCTTATCGGGGCCGATGATCACCAGCGAGCGAACCGTAGCCGTCGCCGATGCATTCGGATGGATGAATTCATACAACGTGCTCACCTTACGATCTTCGTCCGCGATTATCGGGAACTCCACGCTGCAATTTTGCGTCTCGTTGATATCCTTGATCCAACCCAGGTGTTTGTCAACGGGGTCGACGCTCAGCGCCAGCACCTTCGTCCCTCTTTTGGCGAACTCGTCCTTCAGGCTGGCCGTCCGGCCCAGTTCGGTCGTACACACAGGCGTATAGTCGGCAGGGTGAGAAAAGAGAATGCCCCAGGAATCACCCAGAAATTCGTAGAAGTCGATGTCGCCAATAGACGTTTTGGCCTGGAAGTTTGGCGCTTTGTCGCCGAGACGTAAACTCATATAAAATGTTTAGAGAGTGAAAAAATCCGCCGACATCGGGTGACCCCGGTGTCCCAAACGGACGGTAAAGATATTAATTCCCTATCAAAATAGTAGACTTAAATGTTAAATTTTCCCGCCGCCCCTCACAGCGCGCCTGTTCCCTGCACCGATCCTGCAAGCCCGCATCAACGCAGCCTGGAAACAACCCGCAAGCCGCCCGTCCCCGGGGCACAGCCAATCACAACTCATTGTTTATCAAATCTCTTGATCATGACATAGTCCTCTACGGTCCGGTCGCCACCCATCGGCGTCAGCACCTCCGCCGTGACGGCATACCCATTCTTTCGGTAGAGCCCCACCGCCCCCTCGTTCTTCCGCAATACCAGCACCCTCACCCCCCGAACCCGCAGCTCCTCTGCCTCGCGGTGGATAAAATCCATCACCCGCTGACCGACTCCCCGGCCCCTCCAGTCCTTCAATAAATACAACTGCGTCAGGACCATCGTCCGATCTTCCTCGTGTAAGGCAAAATAGCCAACGACTTCACCCGCCATTTCCACCATATAATGCCGGTATCCCTCGCCCACCTGCGCCTCAAAGGCCTCCACGGTATGCGAGGTCTCGACCAGCCAGTCCCCGCACTCGGCCGGCAAATATTGCGCATAGAAATCCGGCACGATCCGCCGCCCCAACGCCTCCATCGTCTCAAATTGTTCGCGTGTGTATGCTGCAGTGATATTCATGGTCAGCTTATTCCTCCTCCTTCCCCGTCCGCCGCAAAAACCGCGACACCGCCTTCCCCTCACCTGAGTCCCGCTCCCCGCGCTCCGCCTGCTGTCCGCCCGCCTTCACCACCGCCCCTTTCCCCCACTTGTTCTTCACCTCGTCGATAGCCTTATACAGCTCCGTCTTCTTCTTCGTATCCTGGAAAAGGTTCGTCTGTATCGCCTCACCCGTCAATTCGCTCAGCCGCACCCCCAGCAAGCGGATGGGTTGCCCCTTCCGCCAAAGTTTATGGAACAGCTCCTTGGCCTTCGCGATCAGCTCGTCGTCACAGAAGGTATACGGAATGGTCACCTGCCGCGAGGTTGTTTCGAAATCCGGATACCTGATCTTCACCGCCACACACCCGGCCGTCTTATTATCCTGCCGCAATTCATACCCCACCCGTTCGGTCATCCGCACCAACTCCGCCATCAGGAAATCGACATCGGTCTTATCGGCTTCAAAGGTGTTCTCCGTCGAGATGGACTTTGCCTCGTGATACGGCACCACCTCGCCTTCATGGATGCCCCTCGACTTTGCCCACAGGTCGGCCCCGTATTTCCCGAACCGCTTCTCCAGCAACTCCATCGGCTGTTCGCTCAGGTCGCGGATGGTCTCGATGCCCATTTCCCGCAAGGACTGGTAGGTATGGTCGCCCACGCCGGGGATCTTATTCACCTTCAGCGGCGCCAGGAATTCCTGCTCCATCCCGGCCGGCACCTGGATATATCCGTTGGGCTTCGCCTCCTGCGTCGCGATCTTCGAGATCATTTTATTGGACGCCAGCGCAAACGAAATGGGAAGGGTCGTCGCCCTGATAATTTCCTCCCGCAGGTCGATCGTCCACCGATAAACATCAAAGAACCGGTCCATTCCCGTCAGATCGAGATAGAACTCATCGATCGACGCCTTCTCGAACAGCGGCGCCTTCGCCGCAATGATCTCCGTCACCCAGCGCGAATATTTACTGTATTCCCCCCGCGCATTCCCCACCACCGTCGCATGCGGACAAAGCCGCAACGCCGTCTTCATCGGCATGGCGCTATGAATGCCAAACTTGCGCGCCTCATAGCTGCACGCCGCCACCACGCCCCGGTCGCTGTGCCCGCCCACCAGCAAGGGCTTCCCCTTCAGGGAAGGATCATTGATGCACTCCACGCTGACAAAAAAAGCGTCCAGGTCAAAATGCGCGATATATCTCTGCGAACCCACGGTCAAATATACTAAAATTATTAGCTTTGTGTGCAAACAAAATTTTAAGTTCTCTTTTAGAGAACTTTCCAAATATTCTAACTACCTTTACTATGAAAATTCATTTGATCCGCAAAGAAACCATTGAAGACTACGTGATTGAGCATTCAGGAAGTCGCGCTTCCTTCAAGGATTTTCTCGAAAAGCTCAAATATGCCGATTGGGAGAAACCCACAGACATCCAGGCTACCTTTCCAGCGGCGGACCTGTTGGGAAAAAGCTGTAACCGTGTGGTCTTCGACATCGCAGGCAATTCGTATAGGATGATCGCTAAATACGCATTCGGCGAAAAAAGGGTTCACTTGTTTATATGCTGGATCGGCACACACGCAGAATACACCTCGCTGTGTAACGCCGTAATGCAATACACCGTAAATCAATTTTAAAATGTCAGAACTGAAATACAAAGTCATCGCCAACAAAACCCAATACAACGAGTACTGCAATAAGCTCGAAGAACTTGTATTCTCCGGCGATACCAAGGTAAAAGATGAGATAAGCCTCCTGACCCTTCTCATTGAAAAATGGGACGCGGACCACAATACCTTCAGCGACCTCGATCCGATCCAACTCCTTCTCGCCCTCATGAAGGACCACAAGCTAAAATCCAGCGACCTCGTCGCCATCCTGGGCGTCAGCAAAGGTTATGTCTCCGAGATTCTTCATTACAAGAAGGGACTCTCTAAAGATGCCATCCGCATCCTTGCCAGCCGCTTCAAGCTCTCCCAGGAAGCCTTTAACCGCCCCTACCCCCTCAAAAAGATCGACAAACCACAGTCCCATGCCCCGCGGGCGCGGAAGCCCAGGAGGAAAACCACTTCAGCCTAAATCCCACCCCGCTTCTTCAAAAGCCGGTTCAAACTCCTCAGCGTAATCCCCAGATACTCCGCCAGCTCCTGCTTACTGCAAGGCAGCTTCTCGCGTTCCAGCACCCCCATCAGTTGCTCCAGGTTATGTTCCAAGGTATTCAGCTGCTGTCTCGCCGATCGCGCCGCGGTACTGGCCAGCCGCAGGGCCATCAATTCCAGAATGGCCGCATTCAGCGCCGCATGCTTTCCCAACAAGTCCAAAAAACTCCCTTTATCCAGCGCAAATAATGACAGCTCGCTCATCGCCCGCACCCCCGACAGGGCCGGCATGGCGCAAATGGCCTCGAGCTCCCCAAGCGTCTCCCCTTCCCCCAAAAATTCGAGGATATATTCTTTATCAACGTCTTCCGCATAGGTGCATTTCACGATCCCACTCTTGATGACATAGACATTCGCCAGGACTTCCCCCTGTTCGATCACCCAATGGCCCTTTTGAAAATGCCGCAGCCGGATGCCTTGACCCGCGGCCTCCAGCTCCTGCACGATCCTTAATAGTACCGGACTTTTCCTGATCATAATGTTGGTCCTCCGGACAAATGTCCCAAATAAAAATCACCGCTGCAATATCTTTGGCCATGCGATCTATAATCATCTTCATCCTCCTCAGCCTCGCGTGCGCCATCAACGCCCAACCCCTGGCCATCCCCAACCTCCCCAAGATCGAACTCCACCTCCATATCGACTGTTCCCTCAGTTACGCCGTCGTACACCGGCTCGACCCAACCATCACCCCCGAAATCTATGATCAACAATTCATCGCCCCCGCCCGCTGTACCAACCTCGCCGACTATATCCGCCGCGCCGACCGGGAGATCGACCTCATGCAAACGCCACAACAATTACGCCTGGCCACCCTCGATCTCTTCACCCAGTTACGACGCGACCACGTTATCTACGCCGAAATGCGTTTCGCGCCCCTGCAACACTGCAAAAAAGGCCTCAGCCCGAAACAGGTCGTCGCCATCGTCGACAGCGCCGTAGCCGAGGGGATACAAAAAACAGGCATCCAGGCCGGCCTCATCCTCTGCACCCTGCGGCATTACTCAGAGGAACAAAGCATCGAAACCGTAAAACTCGCCGAAGAATTTCATCGTGGCAACAGACACGTCGTCGGCTTCGACATCGCCGCCGACGAAGCCGGCTACCCCATCACCCATCACATCGCCGCCTTTCAATACGCCCATGATCATGGCATACCCTGCACCGCTCACGCCGGCGAAGCAAAGGGCGCCGAAAGCGTCCGCGAAACGCTCGCCAACTTTCATCCGTCCCGTATCGGCCACGGCGTCCGCAGCGCGGAAGACAGCTCGCTCCTCCAGTACCTCCGTCAACACCATATCCATCTCGAGGTCTGCCCCACAAGCAATCTCCAAACCAACATCTACCCCACCCTCGCCGACCACCCGGTCGACCGGTTGTACCATCAAGGACTTTCCGTAAGTATCAATACCGACGGTCGGACCATCTCCAACACCACACTCGACCGCGAATACGCACAACTCGCCACCCAGTTCCACTGGACAAAAAAGGACTTCCTCACCTGCAACCTCGAAGCCCTCGACCACGCCTTTACCAGCGATGCCATCAAGGCCCGCCTGCGGGCCGTCCTCATTCAAGCCTATGGCAATGAGAGGCTCCCCAAAAAGTCCTCCACGAGCCGTTAAGGCCACTGGTTATGGAAATTCGGCGAATTCCCATCTTTATGGAAAATGGCCCCGTTTCCATGAAAAAGCTGATGCCCATCCTGGTCCTGCTCGTCACATCCGTCGCGGCACGGAGCAATATCAGCAAACCATATGTCAGCAGCAAAGGCGGCATCACCATCTCCTGGCTGGGTGACTATGGCGATACGCTAACCCAGCAAAGAATGCTCGACCATCTCGTGGACTTCATGCTGGATCACATCGCCAAACCACCCCGGCTAAACCTGTTCCTGGTATTGCCACCCATAGAAATCGCCACAAGGCATATCGGCAGACATCGTATCGATTTGGTCACCATCGGCTACGACAGCTTCGCCAACAAGGACAGCCTCAGTTTCGATCAACCCGTACAGCAGTGGCAAAAAGATATGTACGGTCTGACCGACTCCCCCTACCACAGGGTAGCCGACCTCTACGCCGGCGATTGGCCTGAAGTCCGTCCCCATCTGCAAGGCAAAGAGGGGCTGAAGATGTATTTTCAAGGTGAATTCGATTCGACAAAGAATTTCTACGACCATCTCCTGAGCCTCGTCGATTTCGCCGTAAGACATGTCAACGAGATCCAAACGCAACAAAAACGCCTCATCCTTCCCGCCAAGATGGCCCATGTCCACGTCTCCGTTCTCACCCTCGACACCGCCAGGTTGAACCGTATTCCCATCCGGCAATGGGGCTTCGATCCTTCGCCCCCCTCAAACCTTCGCCGCAACGGGTTCTTCATCGCAATAGGGGTTGCGCTCCTCGCCGCCACCTTCCTCCTGCTCCGGCGCCGAAATAGATCCCGGCCGCTGTAACAAGGTTGGTTTCCCCTTCGTCCTATCCCGGAACCGGCTCACCACCGGCATCGGCCGTTGCTATCCAAAAAACCAACTCCCATGCTCAAAAACTATCTTCTCACCGCCTGGCGGAACCTGACGAGAAGCAAGCTCTTCCCGGGCATCAACCTCTTTGGGCTCGCCATCGGCCTGGGTTGTTTCCTGCTCATTGCCCTCTATGTCCTCGATGAGCTCAGCTACGATCGCTGGAACACCAACGCCAACCGCATCTATAACAATGCATCGTCTTCCAGTTCACCATCTTCCTGTTCGCGGGTCTGTCCACATATGTTATCGCGCTGGTGACCGTGAGCTTCCAGAGTCTGAAAGCCGCCATGACCGATCCGGCAAAAGCGCTGCGCGCGGAATAGCTTCCGGAGCATTATCGGCCCGAAGATCCGGGGAACATCGCGAATTCGAGGGAATGCGTGTCCCGGTTATAAAATGCATACACCCATCTCCCGTTGTTGGCGAAAAGCCGGCCGGCTTGCGGCGGGATCTTTATTGATTTGCCATATTCCCCGATCCGGTCCCGGATATCGTCGGCGGCCTTCCCCGGTACGTGCTCCAGGGTAGCGGGGTCCACAAGCATTTTGAACCGTGTCGAATGGATCTCCGTATAATTAGGTACCCCCGGCCTGCTTACCGTTTCCTCTTTCCAGGACCCGATGGTAAGCCCCATTAGCCCGTCGTCCTCCGGGGCGGGCAACACCATTGCACTGCCATCCGTCATCTCGTACAGGAGATCATGGGTTGTTCCCAACGCCCGTGGGTGATCGTAATAATGATGGGGACCTTCCACGACGACGGGTGTATTCCTCAGGGATAGGTCTTCGTCTCCCCGCACGGAGAACTCCTTCAGCAGCGCCCCACTGGCAAAGTCCCTGATCTGTACATAGAGCCTGAGCTCGTCGGCCGAAACAAAATAGAGCCTGTTGTCGAGTAACATAGAATTATCTTCATAGCGCGGATGCGGCATGCTCAAGGTCGCCGCATTGTTATGCGTGATTGTCCTGAAGACCACTTTTTTCGTACGCATGCCGAAACCAAACACCGCCGTTACCCCTTTTTGCCATTTGTTCATCAGCAGGTACAGGGTATCGCCTCGCGCGTAGAGCTTGCTCGGGGCGGAAGCCCAGCCCATTTCCAGCCAATGGTCGGGATTCCCGACGGCAATATGGAGCTCGCGGTTGAAAAACCCATGGGCCGTCAGCGAGTTGAATAGTCCCGCTTCGAAGGTATAATGCAGGGTGTCCGCTGGCTTGTACCCACGAAAGTCGTATATAACGATTTGGTCGGTCTTCTTATTGATCGCAACAGAAAGGAAATGATCTCCACCATTCAGCTGCGCTACCGCCCGTTCGGAGTGCGGGCGGAAAGGCCATTTGAAGTCATTGGCGACGCCATCGGCAACGATCAATTCCACCTCGTGTATTTCGGCGGCGCCGGCAGACTCGAAATACGCGTGAACCCGACCCTCTTTTATGAACCCGCCGAGGAACTCCTCGCCCCGAAGACGCGTGAAATAAAACCGCCGGACGATCGCCTTCTGGTTGTCGAGTATGAAGGCGCGGATGCTGTCGCCATCGAAGAGGAGCAAACAATCCTGCTGCCTGGCGGCGTCGGAAATAACCTGTAGTTCGAGGGCGTTTCCCCGCCAACCGACGGGCTCTTCAATAAATTTTTCCTGGGCAGAGACGGATACGGCAAGGGTCAGGGCGCATAATAGAAGTAACGATCTCATAAGCTTCCAAGATACATCTTATGCCCCATAACCCGAAACCCCAACCCAAACGGCACAGGCGGCCTGTCGCCCGGCCCTTGCCGCCACGGACAAAAAATTAACTACAAATGTAGTTGCATAATTACAAGAATAGTTATATCTTCAATGCATGAAAGACATGAAACGTCTCTCCCCAAAAGAGGAAGCCCTCATGACCATCGTCTGGCGCCTGCAAAAAGCCTTCGCAAAAGACATCCGCGAAGCCCTGCCCAACCCAAAACCCCATATCAACACCGTGGCCACCATGCTCCGCCGCCTCAGCGACAAAGGCTTTCTCCGCTATGAAGACTTCGGCACCACCTATCGATACGCCCCCGCCGTCAGCCAGCAGGAATACCAGAAAAAAGTCATAAAACCCCTGCTCAAAGGCCTCTTCGGCAACTCGATAAAAAACGCCGTCGCCTTCTTCGCCCAGGAAGAAGAGATCAGTCCCGATGAATTAAGAGAGATCATCAAAATGATTGAAAAAAAGAAATGACATGATGTACGCGATCCAGGCCAGCCTCACGCTGGCCATATTATACAGCCTCTATTGGCTCGCCTTCCGGCGCTCCGGCCTTCACCGATTTAACCGCCTGGTGCTTATCGGCATCGCCGCGGCCTCCCTGGCGCTCCCGATGCTCGCCAGCCTGGCGCCCGATCTCATGCCCCCACCCCATTTCAGGGCCGACGGTTTCGTCAAATACAGCCCCTCCCCCTCCCTATCCACAGCCATTACCCAACCGGACTCCCAAAAACGCAACCTCGGCCCGGTGGTCATCGCCGGCGTATACGGCTTCGGCACGGCGATCTTCCTCATCCGGCTCATCGCTCCCCTCCTCGCCCTGCGGCAACTCATCCGCAAAAGCCCGACCCATCACTCAGCCGAATACACCCTCGTCCGGCTGGACCAACCCTCCCCACCCTTCTCCTTCTTCCGGTATATCTTTCTCCACGAAAAGGATTACACCCAAACCCAGCAAACCAACATCCTCCTCCACGAACAGGCGCATATCCGGCAACACCATACCCTCGACATCCTTTTCATGGAGTTATATACGGTGCTATTCTGGTTCAACCCCTTCGCCTGGCTGCTCAACCGGCAAACAAAGCTCAACCTGGAATACCTCGCCGACCAGCAGATGCTACAGGCAGGCATCGAACCAAAAGAATATCAATACCAGTTATTGCAAATGACCATCGGTCCCTCCTTCACCCGGATGGCCAATTATTTCAATCGATCCCATCTTCAAAAACGTATCGCCATGATCAACAACAACACCCGCCGCACTAATCGCTGGAAGTACCTGCTCTTCGCGCCCGTCCTCGCCGTTCTGACCCTCTTCCTGGCCACCGGCAAGGCCCAGGCTCCGTCAAAGCCCGATCGCAGCGACATCTACCTCGTCATCCGATCCAACACCCCCGAAAGCGTCCTGCGCCAGGCAACCACCGAGCTGGCCACGGACGGCATCACCCTTTCCTTTAGCCATCTCGGCTTCACTACCGATCACCAGATCTCCGGCTTCCACATAACCGTTAGTCAAAACGGTCAAACCCTTGAAGATCTGGCGATGGATTCCAACGGCCAGCCCCTGAGCGAGCCCGTCGTCTTCTACTGGCTCCGCAGCCGCAACGGCAATCCCACGCTCACGCGCGGCCTCCCCGGAAACATTGACGAAAAGGATCGCACCACCATGCAGAACCTCAGTGGTCTCCTCCGCAAAGGGCCCGGCAGGGGCGAGATCGAGCTCCACGGCTCCGCGCGCATCGGAAACTAAATATTATCTTTAGTGGGCAAAGCCCATACCATGCCCATCAACCTCGTCTTCGTCCACGGCTGGAGCGTCACCAACCTGAACACCTATGGCCAGTTACCCGTAACTCTCCGCACCGCGCTCGCCGCAAACACCGGCGAAGCCGCCAATATCCATGAGATCTGGCTGGGCCGGTACATCAGCTTCCACGACGAAGTGAAGCTCGCCGACATCTCCCGCGCCTTCCAGGCTGCGGTCGACGACCAGCTCGCCCCGCTGATCGCCCAAGGCGAACGGTTTGCCTGCATCACCCACTCCACAGGCGGTCCCGTGATCCGCGACTGGTGGTTCCGGTATTGGAAAGACAACGCCAAGCCATGCCCGATGAGTCATTGCATCATGCTCGCGCCCGCCAACTTCGGCTCCGCGCTGGCGCGGTTGGGCAAGGGGACCCTCAGCCGGCTCAAATCCTGGATGGATGGCGTACAGCCCGGTCAGGGCGTACTGGACTGGCTCGAGCTCGGCAGCCAGGAAGCATGGGACCTCAACACCGATTGGATCGTTAACGCAAAAAGTCCCGCCGGCGCCAATGGCTTCTACCCTTTCGTCATCATCGGCCAATCCATCGATCGCAAGCTGTATGACAATCTCAACAGCTATACCGGCGAGATCGGCTCCGACGGCGTCGTCCGTTCCGCCGCGGCCAACCTCAACGCAAGCAAGGTCATCATAACACAGCAGGGCATGCAACAGGGCACACAGCAAGGCGCACAGCAGCGCACACAGCAGGGCGCACAGCAGGGCACGCAACAGGACACGCAGCAAGGCACGCAGCAAAGCAGCGAGCCCACGATCGAATATCACACCGCACCCGCCACCCCGTTTCTCATCGTCAAGGGCAAATCCCATTCCGGCAACGACAAGGGCATCATGAGCAGTGACGCCGGCCAGGAGCTTATCACCGCCATCCTCGCCTGCCTGCAAGTCACCACCGACGCCAATTACGAGCAGGTGATCACCACCTTCGCCGAACAAACCAACGCCAACCAGCAAACCGAACGCCTCGAACAAGTCACCGACCGCCTCATCACGCTCAACAAACGGTACTTCATCCACGATCGCTATTGCATGGTCATCTTCCGCGTCAGCGATACCGAAGGCAACCCGATCACCGATTATGATCTCCTCTTCACCGCCGGCGACAACAGTCCCAACCATCTCCCCGAAGGCTTCTTCTCCGACCGGCAGCAGAACAGCCGCCACAAGGAGACCGTCACCTATTTCGTCAATTATGATATTCTGAAAGGCGCCGCGCCCGTGATCAACGGCGAAAAACAGGTCCGCGATGCCGCCCCCGGCATCACCAGGCTCGGGCTGCAGGTCAATCCCCGCCCCGACGAGGGCTTCGTCCGCTATAGCCCCCTCGAGATCGTCGCCCAACCCGAATTCTTCGAAAAGATGGTCAAGCCCAACGGCACGATCCTCGTCGACATCCGCCTGCAGCGCCTCGTCAGCAAGCAGGTGTTCCGCCTCGAAGGCCCCCTCGGCACGGCGATGCCGGATAACAGGACCGGCGACTTCGCCGATGTAAAGGAAGGAGATGCGTTTATAGGGTAGGGAACCGGCAGCACTACTCCCGTCAAAATCCTTGCGACGCTCCGTTCAACCGCACCGCGACCCCCGGGCACCCCCCACTCAATGCGCCGGGATCGTCATCTGGCTCCTGTCCACCAATGTATACCGGCTGGGCACCGCAAACAAACTCCCGTTCGGCGGATTCGTATCCACCGCAATAAGGTCCATCGTCGTCATCAGACCGGGCATGTTGACCAGACTCTTCACCACGACCCCGGCACCACCGGCCGCCAACAATTTTGTTTCCTGTACAAATTCCGGTGTCCAATACAGATATCCTCCAGCTACCTGGATCCCCGGCGTCCCCAGGCTGGCCGTGACCCAGATCTCCCGCTTGCTCACATAGCTCCCCGTCTTTCCCAGCATTTGATAATGCGTGCAGGCATAGCCATTCACGGTCTCGGCCCCGATGGTCTGGACCGTCACCGTCGAATTCGTCGCCGCCGCCACCTGTTGAGCCATCGCCCCCGTATTCGGCATAATATAGGCCATCCCCGTCTTGTACTGCAAATGCGTCGTCTTGTGGGCTGCCAGATCGAACAGCAGGGTGTCCTGTACATTGACCACCTGGGTCGTATCGGTGTTGGACACGCTCCGCGCATCGACCCGCGCGTTATTTCCGTTCTGGTAATACACCATCGTTAGGGTGCTCGTCGGGTTGACGATCCGGTAGGTGAGCTTTCCCGAAAACTGCGCTTGAGCCGCCCGGCAGGCAAACAGACTTACAAGAGCGGCAAGGATGATTTTCATGGTTATAACTTTTCACCAATCTATCCATTCGCCAACCACCCGCAAGACCAAATCCATAACCGGTTGCCCGCATTGTATATCCGGCGCCCGCCGCCCCGGCAGGCGCCTCAGATCGGCTTTACAGGAACAAAATTTCCGTCCCAATAATCCAACTTCAATAAGAATTTCTTCTTCGCCGTCAGGCCAAAAACCTGGACCAGCGGCAACATAATAGCCGGGGATAGTCCGGCTCCTGCAGGGCAAAGGAACGATAGGAAAGGTAAACGCCGGGGGCAGCGCATGATCGCCGGGCAACGTCGACAGGGCCCGCCCCAGCGAATGGTCCCCGGCGACACTGTCCGTCATTGCCGAAAAAAGACTCCCGAACTGTTCGCCAAGTGGCCAGCCGGGAACAACCTGGATATCATATCTGGTGCTGGTGGTGATCATGCCGATCGTCGCGGTATCCGCCCGCCCGTCGACAAATTCGAGTCGCGCATACCGGCTCACAACCTTGTGGGAAGGCGTGCCGAAAAAAAACCGGGCCGTGTCCGGCTTCACCCCCCGCGGAGGCATCGCCGGCATCCGCATCGTCCGCGTTCTGCGCCATGGCGCCAAAACCGGAAAAGAGCAACAAGAAACTTAAAAGGGTGGTAAGAGGTATAACTCTGCCCATAATAGACTAAAAATAGGACAAATCAATCATTTCGTCCAAGGCACTTCGAAAGACACCCCACCCCGCGGCAGCGAATCATCGATAGATCTCCAGCAACCCATCCGGCAACTCCACATGCACCTCACGCTTCCGCGCATCCACCTTCCGCAACGTCTGCTCATGAACCGGGATCAGCGCCTCCTTCCCCTCCCAATCGATCCGGCACAACACCTGGTGCGGCTGCTCGATGACCTCGAGGATCTCCCCCAGGTCCCGCCCCGCGTCGAACAACCGGAACCCCACCATGGAAATAGGCGCCGACTTCCCCGCAAAATGCCCGAAGTCCCGCTCGGTCAGCCACACCTCCTTCTGCACCACCCGCCGCGCCGCCTCCTTCGTATCGAGCCCCTCGAGCTTCACAAAAATCTCCTCGTCACTCTTCACGCGCGTCTCCTGGATAAACCAGGGCAATAGCTCATCCTTCCGCTCCTCGAGGAAGATCGCCTTCAAACCCTTCAAACTCGTCTTGCGCCCCAACCGGTGCAGCAACACCAGCTCACCCTGCAATCCATGCACGGCCACCAGCTTACCAATATTGCGATAATTTTCAGCCATAATGAGCCATAATAAAAAACAGGAGGCGCAAACCTCCTGTCGAATTTGATTTTTTGAGCCATCGGCGAAATCTACGCTTCGGCAGAAGCCGCAGGTGCACCACCTTCAGGCTTCCGTTCCGGCCGCTCAACCCTTCTGACGGGAGCACCGCCAGGACCTCTACGACCCGGACGCGCCTTCCGATTTTCTTCCTGGCGCTTCTTCATTTGAGCTTCGTGCTCGCCATGCCACTTCTGGAATTTCTCCATCGCAGCGGCATCATCGAATAACCCGAGCTTTACCCCACGCAGGAGGTGCTTCAGGTAGAGAACACCTTTGTAAGAAAGGATGCGGCGTACCGTATCCGTCGGCTGAGCACCCTTGTGCAGCCAATCAAGCGCCTTCTGGCGATCGAGCTGAACCGAAGCAGGAACTGTCAAAGGATTGTACGTACCGATCTTTTGGATGAACTTCCCATCTCTGGGTGCACGGGCATCGGCTACTACGATGAAGTAAAACGGACGTTTCTTAGACCCGTGGCGTTGCAGTCTGATTTTAACTGGCATTTTAAATAGAAATTTAAATGCGTGAAATAATAAGGTTACATTCAAAATTGGGAGTGCAAAAATAGGCCTCCCGTATCAGATTTCAAAAATAATACTTAACGATTTAAAGAGCGAATGTTGCAGGGAATTTTTTACCAGCGGCAGCCAACTTTAACGTTAACCCCAAATTTTTGCATTTTTCCCACCGAATCGGTCAAAAAATTGAACAAAAACGGCCGGAGGCCCATCTTCCTTCCCATCCCCGCGGGCATTCGGTGATTCACCGTCATCACGCGATTCTGCGAAAAGTCGCGCTCTTCCGGTGAACATCTCACCGTCTGGCCTTCGGCCCAAATGCCCCAACGGGCATTTTATTCATCATTTTCATCATCTGCTTCATCTGCTCAAACTGTTTCAAAAACGCGTTCACCTCCGTAATATCCTTCCCCGCCCCGCGCGCCAACCGCTTCCGCCGGCTCTGGTCGATGACATCCGGATTATTCCGCTCAAAAGGCGTCATCGACTGGATAATGGCCTCGATGCCCTTGAATGCATCGTCACTGATATCTATGTCTTTGATAGCCTTCCCAACGCCCGGGATCATCCCCATCAGGTCCTTCAAATTCCCCATCTTCTTGATCTGCTGCAGCTGTTGCATGAAGTCCTCGAAATCAAACTGATTTTTCCTGATCTTCTTCTCCAGCTTTTTCGCCTCCGCCTCATCGAACTGCGCCTGCGCCTTCTCCACCAGCGTCGTGATGTCACCCATGCCCAGGATCCGCTGCGCCATTCGCTCCGGATAGAACACATCCAGCGTGTCCATCTTCTCCCCGCTGCTGATGAACTTGATCGGCTTATGGACCGTATATTTTATCGACAGGGCAGCCCCGCCGCGGGTGTCGCCATCCAGCTTCGTCAGCACAACCCCCGTAAAGTCAAGGCGATCGTTAAAGGCCTTGGCAGTATTCACCGCGTCCTGGCCCGTCATGGAGTCCACGACAAACAAGATCTCCCCCGGATTCACGGCCCCCTTGATGGCCGCCACCTCGTTCATCATCGCCTCGTCGATGGCCAGGCGGCCCGCGGTATCGATGATCACCACATTCTTGTTCTTGCTTCGGGCCTCCTTTATCGCGTTTTGCGCGATCGCAACCGCGTCTTTGTTCTCCGGCTCACTATAGACATCCACGCCGATCTGCGAACCCAGCACCTTCAGCTGCTCGATAGCCGCCGGGCGATAGATATCATCCGCCACCAACAGCGGCGACAACCCCTTCCGGCCCTTCAGATAGTTGGCCAGCTTGCCCGAGAACGTGGTCTTACCACTACCCTGCAAACCCGCCACCAGGATCACCGCCGGGCTACCCTTGACGTTCAGCTCGCTCTCGCTGCCGCCCATCAGCTCCACCAGCTCGTCCTTGACGATCTTCACCATCTGCTGCCCCGGGCTTACCGCCGTCAGCACCTTCTGGCCCGTCGCCTTCTCCTTGATGGTATCGGTAAATTCCTTGGCGATCTTGAAATTGACGTCCGCATCGATCAACGCCCGCCGGATATCTTTCACCGTCGAGGCGATATTCAATTCGGTGATCCGGCCTTCGCCCTTTATCTGTTTAAAGGCCGATTCCAGCCTCTCGGATAAACTCTCGAACATATTGGAAATGAAGAGAGTGAATGTAAGCACGTTACATTCACTCTCGGGGGGACAAAATTAAGTAAATTTAATGTATCCGTCTAGTCAAATTTTAAGCATTTAAATTCCCAAATAGCTGCGCAACATCTTACTCCTGCTATTGCTCCGCAGCTTGGTGATCGCCTTATCTTTTATCTGCCGGACCCGCTCCCGGGTGAGGTTGAACTTCTCCCCAATATCCTCCAAACTCATCGGGTGATCCACCCCGATCCCAAAGAAGAAGCAAATCACCTCTTTCTGGCGCTCCGTCAACGTCTTCAGGCTACGGTCTATCTCCTGCTTCAGCGATTCCTTATGCTCGATATTCGTCTCGGCCCGCTCCGCATTCGGATTCTCCAGCACGTCGATGAGCGTATTGTCCTCCCCCTCCGACAGCGGCGTATCCATGCTCACGTGCCGGGCAGCGATCCCGAGCGTCGAAGACACCTCTTCGATATCCAACTCGAGAATTTCCGCCAGCTCTTCGGCGGAAGGCTCCCGCTCGAACTCCTGCTCCAGCTGCGAATAGGCTTTCTGTATGCGATTCGTAAGACCGACCTTATTGAGGGGAAGACGAACGATCCGCGACTGCTCGGCCAATGCCTGCAATATACTCTGACGGATCCACCAGACGGCATAAGAAATGAATTTGAAACCCCGCGTTTCGTCAAACCGCTGGGCGGCCTTGATCAGCCCCAGGTTGCCCTCATTGATCAGATCGGGCAGCGACAGCCCCTGGTTTTGGTACTGCTTGGCTACGGATACGACAAAGCGCAAATTGGCCTTTGTCAGTTTATCAAGAGCTTTTTGATCTCCCTGCTTGATACGGATCGCGAGTTTAACTTCTTCCTCGGGACTGATCAGTTCTACTTTCCCGATCTCCTGCAGGTACTTCTCCAAACTCTGAGATTCACGATTCGTTATACTCTTCGTGATCTTCAGTTGACGCATGCTCATAGGCAGAGGTCTTTAAAGGGTTTTTAGGTTTTAAGGCTACTTTCAACAGGCCCCCCAAAAGGGAGGTTTTAGCATCAAAAAATGTCTTAATGTATTAGTATTAGTAAAAACGAATAAAAAGTCCTTTTCTTGTATCAAAAAGTCGTCAACTGATTCCGGTGTAGATATGTCTACCAATTTACCATTTTTGGGCGCCATCACCAATTTTTTTAACAAAACATTGACAATCAATACCGGATGGTTAAAATTTGATTAAAAACTACCCATTTGCCATAGTGATTTTTACCTGAAATAAAATTTTGATGGATGGATTTTTTTTCTATCATTGCGCTTGATCGATATCAAAGATTCAAATGCAATAGATGACGAAGAAACAACAATTTACACTGGAGTATCCGGTCAGATGTTCACCCTCGATCTTATACGAATTTTTAAGCACCCCGGCAGGTTTGCAGGAGTGGTTTGCAGATAAAGTAGACGAACGGGATAATGTGTTCAGCTTTTCCTGGAATGGTACGACCGACAAAGCGGAAGTAACCGAAAGCGAATTCGAAAAGTTCATCCGTTTCCACTGGATGGACGCTCCCGTCGAGGAGTTCTTCGAGTTCCGCATCGAAAAGTCCGAAGTGACCAACCAGACCATTCTCGTGATCAAGGACTTTGCGGGCAAGGGTGAAGTAAAGGACCAAAGCCAGCTCTGGAGCTACCAGGTGAAGGATCTCTTTCACCGGCTCGGCAACTAACGTCTTTGCACGTCTATTTGCGAATCGCGCACGGTAAACAGCTAAAACAACACGCCTATGAGGGTTTTGAACATGCTCAACAATTCCGCAGGCGCGTCCTCCCAACGGTGAAGCCCAACCGCCGAAGAAAGCTTTAAGAAATCCACATCGTCCCGCACCAGGTCCACCCCTCCGCTTACCTCTCTGTAATTTTCCGGCACATGCTCGTGCCGCCACTCGTCATCCGATACCCCCATATGAAACCCCGCGGCCGCCAGCTCCGCCCACCGTCCCTGCACCATCGGCAGGAACCGATCCCGGTATCCCCCCTTCAAATGCAGGGTCACACTAAAGGCATGCCCCCACCAGAACAGGGTCCGGATGGCAAACACCTCCTCCTTCCCAAAATACCGCGGGTAATCGAGCATCACCCAGGGCAAGCCCCGGTAATTCTCCCCCCGGCTGATCTTGGGCTCAACCCCCTCTTCTTTCCATATCTTTTGATATTCCCCGCTCAGGCCCCCAAACATTTCTATCACCTTGGCCATCACCGAATTCTTCGTTAAAATGACCCCCGGATCGGTCACCAGCCGCATTTCCTCTGGGGAAAGATGTACCTTCGCGTAGCTCATACCATAAAGATAAGTCACTCGTGCTCAGCCGCCTGTTCAAAAAGTTAGATATCCTGATCATCAAGGCCTTCATCGGCCCCTTCCTCGCGACCTTCTTCGTCACCCTCTTCGTGCTGGTCCTCCAGTTCATGTGGCTGTATATCGATGACTTCGTCGGCAAAGGCCTCGATACCTTCACCGTCCTCCGCATGCTGATGTACGTCGCCGCCACCACCGTCCCCCTCGCCCTCCCCCTGGCCGTCCTGCTCTCTTCGATCATGACCCTGGGCAATCTCGGCGAAACCTACGAGCTGGTCGCGATCAAATCCGCCGGCATCTCCCTGCTCCGGTTCCTCCGTCCCCTCTTCGTCGTCTCCTTCGTCATCACCTGCATCGCCTTCTACTTCAACAACAATATCCTTCCCTATGCCAACCTCAAGATGAATACCCTCAAATACGATATCATCGTATCCAAACCCGCATTCGCCATAAAAGAAGGGGTATTCTATGACAAGATCGAAGGCTTCGTTATAAAGATCGGCAAAAAGGAACGCGACGACTCCACCATCCGCAACGTCGTCATCTACGAACAGAACAACAACGGCCAGCAGGACAATATGATCGTCGCCGACTCGGGCACGATGGTCGTCAGCCCCGACAAACAATCCCTCATCTTCACCCTCCGCTCCGGATCCCGCTACCAGGAAAAGATGGAACGCGGAAGCACAACCGGGTCCGAACTGATCCGCATGTCGTTCAAGACCTACAAAAAAGTGCTTGACCTTAGTTCCTTCCGGATGAACAAGACCGACGACAGCACCTTCAAGGATAATTACCAGATGAAGAGCGTCATTCAGCTGGCAAAGATCATCGACAGCATCAAAGGGGTCGAGAACCGCTATGCCCGTCAGGCCTCGCAAGGCGTCAACATGGGCATGAAATTCCCAGCCTATCTCGACACTACGGGCTGGGACGCCATCGATAAGAAACCCGTCTACTCCCATTATCTGTTGCCCATCGACAGGGTGCGTGACACGCTGCGCCGGGAGTGGGCTGTCGCGCTCCGTCGCCAGGATTCCACCGACCGGGCGCAGGACTCGATCCGTAAAAAGCAGGATTCGCAACGCCTCGCTCAGGAAGCGCTCCAAAAAGAACGCGACAGGAGCAACCCCAGCGGCGGAGCCTCCTCAAACGCGACAGGCAGCACCCCCGCAAACACCGCAAGCGCCCCCGCACCCCTGAACACCAACACCCCGCCCGGCCAGGCCCCCGGCCAGGCCAGCCGCGTCCCCAGGACCGCCCCGGACCCGCGCTTCAGCGACCTCCTCCCCGACAGCGTCCGCCTCACCGTTATGGATAAGGCCATCAATGCCATCAGTTCGGCAAAGGTCGCCCTCGTGCAACCCGTGACGCTCTATGCCGCCGAACAGAAAACCCTCCTCCATCACGAGGAGGCCTGGCACGAGAAGTTCACGATGGCCGTCGCCTGTATGGTCATGTTCCTTATCGGCGCGCCGCTCGGCTCCATCATCCGAAAGGGCGGCATCGGCATGCCCCTCGTGTTCGCCGTTATCTTCTTCGTCATCTTCTTCCTGTTGAATAACTTCGGCCGCAAATTCGTAAGCCAGGCCGTTATGACCCCACTCGCCGGGATGTGGATGCCGACCTACGTATTGACCCCGATCGGCCTCTTCCTGGTATACAAAGCCCTCAACGACTCCCAGCTGTTCAACAAGGAATTTTATTTCCGGTTGACGAAGAAAATCAGACCTTTGTTCACCTTAATCGGCAAATGGACAAAGCGAAAGAAAATATCTCCATCCAACGTTGGGTAGCCATCATCGGTACCGGGCTTTTCTTTCTGAAACTGATCGCGTATTACCTCACCCAAAGCGTGGCCGTCCTCACCGACGCCCTCGAAAGTACGGTCAATGTCATCGCAGGCTTCATCGGCCTGTATAGCCTGCACGTCGCGGCAAAGCCCCGGGACGAGGATCACCCTTACGGTCACGGCAAAGCGGAATTCCTCTCCGCCGCAGTCGAAGGCGCGCTGGTGGTCATGGCCGGCCTGATCATCATCTACGAAGCCATCATCACCCTCATCCATCCCCATCCCCTCCAGAAGCTCGACCAGGGCATCTATCTCGTTGCGGCCACGGCCGTCGTCAATTTCATCGTCGGCGCCGTCTGCGTCTCGAAAGGCCGCCGCAACAATTCCATGGCCCTGCAGGCCGGCGGCAGGCATCTCCAGTCCGACACCTGGTCCACCGTCGGGATCATCGTCGGCCTCATCCTCATAAGATTCACCCGCCTCCCCTGGCTCGATGGGGTCGTATCCATCATCTTCGCCGGCATCATCCTCTACACCGGCTACCATATCCTCCGCAAAAGCGTCGCCGGCATCATGGACGAAGCCGACATGCAACTGCTGCAGGAGATGATCACCTATGTCAACCAACACCGCCGGAAGAATTGGATCGATCTGCACAACCTTCGCGTCATCAAGTACGGTGGTCTCCTCCACGTCGACTGTCACCTCACCGTGCCCTGGTACCTTAACGTCCTCGAAGCGCACAAAGAGGTGGAGGCCCTCACCGGGCTCATCAAGTCCCGTTTCGGCGAAGCCATGGAATTCTTTGTCCACACCGACGCCTGCACCGATTTCGCCTGTCATATCTGCACCAGGGAAGAATGCCCCGTCCGCAAACACGACTTCGAAGAGCGCATCGAATGGACCCTCGGCAACGTCGTGGCCAACAAACGCCACGGAAGTCCCCGCACCGGCAAAGATCAGCTCGCCCTCGAATTCCCCGGCGACTACGACCGCGATAACATCCAGGCGAATTGGGAGAAAATGAAAAAGGGAAGATAAAGAGTACTATAAAATCCCCGAATTAGATAACTCCTTGCCGGTAGCATCCAATAGCTTTGTAGCGTTTACCCAATTCCTTACCTACAAACGGATGCGTATGTACCAGTCCATCGATAATGCAGTCGCCGCGTGCATCACCCTCACGCCGGAAGAACGGCTTGTTTTCCATTCGCTGCTCAAATTCCGGAAAGCCCGCAAACGCACCTGGCTGCTGCAGGAAGGCGAGGTCTGCAATTTCGAAGCCTTTATCGTAAAAGGATGTATCCGGGTTTTCTACTGTGATGACGCCGGCGCGGAGATCAACCTCCACTTCGCCGTCGAAGGCGGCTGGGTCAGCGATCTCCAAAGCTTCAGCCAACAGTCGCCCTCCACGATGTTCATCGAGACGCTCGAAGACTGCGAGCTGTTCGTCCTCGACCATCCCGCCAAGACCGAGCTCCTCAACCGGATTCCCCGCTTCGAACGCTTCTTCCGTCTCCATCTCCAAAGCTCCCTCATCACCCTCCAAAACCGCTGGCATGCCCTGCTGGCCCACACCGCCGAACAACGCTACAACGCCTTCCTCGATCATTACCCCGATATCGCCCGCCGCGTCACCCAGATCCAGATCGCCCGCTATATCGGCGTGTCGCCCGAATTCCTGAGTAAGATGCGGAGCCTGATGTATCGCCGGGAGAGCTGACACGCCGACTTACCCGCCTATCAATGCACAGCACTCCCTTCTCTTCATGAGGATATGATCCCCATTCACCGCGCAAAGGACTGTCTGTTCGGGATCGCCATCGCACACGGAAGAAGTCTCGTCCAGCTCCATTCCTTTCGTTTTGGCAATAGATTGAAGCGCATGATTAAAGGCAAGGACATGGGCTTTTTGCTTCGTCGGCTTTAAGGAGATCATCATCGGCTTTCCGGCGGGAGTGGCTTTGCCTGCCGCTTTCAGCAGGACTTTTGCATGCTTGCTAAGCAATTTTTCGGTAGCGCTGAGCTTTTTAGCACCTTTCTTCTTAGCCGCTTTTTTGGCAGTTTTTTTTACAGCTTTCTTCGCTTGTTTTTTGGGAGTAGACATATGATTGTTTCTAATTTTGTCGGGGTGATACAAATATCCGGATACTAACGGTAGTACCCGTCGGATTGCCCGATGCATCGAGGACGGTTGCCTTTATGACGATATAGGCGCCGGTCGTCGGATCGGTTAGCTGCGGTGGAAAATAGACCGTTGACACAATGGAACCCGTATCCATGGTCACCACCGGCGAGATAAATGACCCCCCCGCAGGGCTATTGGTGCCATCGGCAAAATCCGAGAATTGTACTTTTACTCCCTGCGACACCATCCCTCCATCGCTGTTGCGAAGCCTCCCCGAAATCGTTACCTGCGCGCCAAATTCATTCGTCACCGTATAGGTCGAAGGGGTCAGTTGGATAGTCGAAGCCGTCGAAGGAGCAAGCGTTAGATACAGATAGTCTGTTTGCTGTGGCACCGTCGAAGTACTCGCCGAAAGGGTATCCAGCCCGCTCCGGAGCGAAGCATGCCAGGTGACGACAGCAGTGATCTTTCCGACCGTAACGTCCGTCCGATTGGCAAAAACAGACATCGTATCCGCCCCGTTGTCAAAAAGACCTGAGCTGGCCTTGAAAGTCACGCCGCGGAAAGCGGCCAGCGCGTCAACCGGCAAGTCGGCATAAATAAGGTCCTGTGTGCTGCCGTCCGCCAGGGGTGTGTTGCTGGCTGCATGAATGGAAATGACATCCTTTACATTCAGGTGCTTCTGGCAACTCCAGAGCACACCCAGTGTAAGAACAAAGACGACAAAGCAGGTATATATCGAATGACGTCGCATATTAGAATAATTTGGCTTTAGCATCCTGGAACCATTTGGCGAGGTCCAGGTCGAGAGAAAGAGCTACCATCGGCCCGACAGTAACCCGTTGCGGCAGCAAAGGATTGGCATTGTCCCTTCGATATACAAGACCGCCAAACGTAACCCGGAACGCCCGGCTACACCGATAGGCAATACCCCCCACCGCGGAAAGACCTTTTACAAGGTCGGCAGTGCCCTGGCGGGTAAGGGCGGAAGTCGTCAGTCCCACCACCGCGGACAAATGATGCAGGAACCGCTTATTTTGGATCGCATTCAAAGGCTGCGACTTGTCGATCGCGACAAAGCTGAAGTTCACCCCGAGATAGGGTAGTAAGGTATAGGTGCCTCGATTGTTGACGAAGGTGAACGAATTGGCCAGTCCGAAGTCGGCAATGATATAGTGACCTGAAGCCGTCTGAAGATCCTCCCCGGTAGGCGAAACACCTCCATAGGTCAGCTGTGCGGAAAAAACCTGCGGAATTTGATTTAACCGCTTCCTGACTGCGGAATAAGAATCCTTCATTGTCTTTATTCGCTTTTCGATGACAGGCAATACATCATAGACAGCGTTGTATACAATTCTTTTCACGCTATCGCTGAATCTGTCGGCAAAGGAGCTGAGATGGAAGAAATAGCTGATATTAACCAGGGACTTTTTCAATCGTTTGAAGTTCTCGATTCGCTTTTGTATTTCATTCATATCCAGCCGTTCAAAAGGCTCGAATTCCTGGATATTATTCAGACCCGCGGAAACATCGGGTATGAAATCATGGACATTCAACAGAGTTTGCAGAGGGATCAGGAATTGGGTGGAATCCGCGAAAAGTTCTTTGGCGACAAAATCCTTTTCGCAATTGCACTCGAAAAGATCGCTCATTTTGAACCCCGTGCCGCGAATGGTTTCCGCAATGGAGTACAGTCTATTCTCGACAACCGTATCCTTCGCGTTCAGTTGATCATACAAGGGCCGTAGCGAATTTTCGAATATTTGCAGGTATTGCTTAAATGAAATGGGCCAGCCAATAGGAATGTTGGAATGCTTGGCCGAAACATCGGCGTCAGCCTCGTCGAAATCCGACTGGGCGGCGGCCAGATCGCCATCATATATCTGCTGGTTTATGTGGTTGAACTTATCCAGATAGCCATTGCTCAGCTTCACAAAGAGGAATACCGCGAACGGCGTATTGGGAAGCATTTGACGGTCCACGTAGAATTTCAGGAATTTGATCCCCGCTACTTTCGGCGTGTCTTCCACAAAATAAGCATTTCCCAACTGCATCTGTGCATAGTGTTTGATCCGGGTATATCTTGTCTGATCCGAAGTGTCCCTCCGGTTGACTTTATAGATATCGATGGCGTCCAGTTCATCCAGCTCAAGCGTAGTATCCACCGGCAGAACGATAAAAAAGCTCCTGTCGAATGGCGCCGCCTGTTGTGCTACCCCCGAGTGTGGATCGAAATGGATCACGGGAACATTACTCTGTTGCGCCAACACGCCGGTGACTGCCCACAAACTGAAAACGACCAAAACCAGACGATAAAACAGCTTACTCCTTGTATGCCGGGTCATTTTTGGCTTTTTTTGCAGTTTTGGGATATTTGATATCGAACAAAATACCTGCTACGCCGCCCAGCGTGACCGTCGTATTCACGTCCCCAAGAAACCGCTCAGCCACGTTTTTTCGCAGGACCACGGCAGGAGCAGGGACAGTTGCAGTATAACTGTCATAAGAATATACTACCTGGTATCCCGCCGCTACCGGCTGAAGATAAAGTGTGGGCGCCACGGTCGCCCTGGGCAATTCGGAATACAGCTGGAGCAGCTTTTCGAAATTATCCCGGATGATCTGGACCGGACCGATCGCTCCCCATTGAAACTCATATTCGGACTGGGGGATGCTATACACCAGCAACGGGACCGGGTTCCCGACATTCAGATAATTGGAGATATTGTAATAGCCATTGCCCGTCTCTTTTCCCAATTTCAGGATATTGTTGTCGTTAATGGCAACGGTGTCGACAATTGCAACATGCGACTCGGGGAATCGCTCGATCACCAGTGCATCGATCAGGTCGGTAAGATTCTTGTCATTCGTCGCAGGAGATGCGTTACAGGGAGGAAAAACATCTCCTTTCAACGCTTTCCCAAGCGCGGCTTTGAAAGGTTCGCGAGATTTCAGGTCCTTCATTTTCCCGACGACAAGCGTTTTATAGGGACCTCCTCCTAGGACGATAGTCAATTGATAGGAAGTGTTTCCCCCATGCCCCGTTTCGGATGCAGTAACACTGTAGTTAACCCCACAGTAATTTAAGGTCCGGGTAGCATAATTCGCCAACCCTGCGAAATGGATTAAACAAAGAGCCATGACCGACAGTATCCGCCTCATAAGCGTTTTTTTCTGCAAAAACCGAAAAAACGCCGGTCCCGTCAACGGGAAAAACACCCATTTTTATTTCACCGCATGCTTCCGCCGGAACTCCTCCGGCGTCACTCCTTCATACTTTTTAAAAAACCGGTTGAAATAACTATTATCCTGGAAGTTCAGCTCATCCGCTATCTGCGCCCCCGTCATCCCCGCATTCGTCAACAGGCGCTTCGCCTCCAGCAAAACGCGGTCGCGGATGACCTCGCCCGCACTACGGCCCAACAGATGGCGGCTCAGCACGTTAAGATGATTGGGCGTGACAAAAAGCAGGGCGGCATATTCGCTGGGCAGCCGCATCGTCTTATAATTCTGGTCGAGCAGCTTGCGAAAGCTTCCCATCACCTGCTGCTTCTGCGTCGCTGCGGCAGGCAACGCCGGCCTGCCGGAAGCGATCCCCGACTGCACCCATAAAAACAGTTGCACCAGCTGCGCCCGAAACAGATCGGCCGCCGCCGAAGCCCGGTACTCCTCCGTCATCTCCCCCAGCAGCCCGGCCACCTTCTCCTGCACCGGCCCGGTCAGCCGCACCACGGAGTCCGTCGCATTGCCCGAAAAGAAGGAGAACCGATCGAGATAATTCGCGTCCAGCAAAAAACTCTTCAAAAACCCCTCGGAAAAATTCACCACATAGCCCGTTGGCACCCCCTCGAAATTCCAACTATGCACCTGCCCCGGGGTCATAAAATACACCTGCCCCGCCTCGACGGGGAATTGGGTGAAATCGATGCTATGCTTCCCTTTGCCGCCCCTAAAATACACCAGGTGATAAAAATTGTGGCGGTGAGCGTGGTGAAGATGGGGGGAGTGTCTGCCCAGGTAGGGCCCGAAGTCTTCGATCATGAAGTCAGAAGGATCAAGCGATGGGGCCGCCAGGTTGGAGATAGTATAAACAGGTATCTTTTCCTTTGCCATGACCCTGGCAAATTAGGCCTTTTTCAGCGTAACCAGCAGCACCGCCGCCCCCTCCGGGGCCACGACGACCAAACCGAGCCGGCACTACGATCGGCCCCGCGGAGCCAATCGTAGGCCGGGTCAGCCGGACCATTTATCGAAGATAATGCTTCAGCTCGGACGCCGCATGCCGGATCAGCGATCGGGTGACCGGCTCGTTGGCCAGCCCATTCAACATCCCCCAGTCATGGATCGCCCCGTTATACCGTACCGTGGTAACAGGTACCCCGGCCGCCTCCAGGTGACGACCATATTCTTCCCCCTCGTCCCGCAGGATATCGTTCTCGGCCACCTGAATCAACGTCGGCGGCAACCCCTTTAATTGTTCGACCGAAGCATTCAATAGGGACGCATGCGGCTCCTTCCTGGCCTCCAGGTCGGTGGTATACTGATCCCACATCCATTTCATCAACGGCGTGGTGAGGAACCGGTCGGCCCCAAATTGAACATACGACTTCTGGCCGAAGGTCGCATCGGCCACCGGCCACATCATGATGAGCCCGCTGATGGTCGGCCCCTTCCTTTCCTTCGCCATCAGCCCCGTTACTCCCGTCATATTCCCGCCGACACTGTTCCCGACAACAGCCAGCTTGCCGCCATCGACGTTGATCGATTTGCCATTCTCGGCCACCCATTTCGTCGCCGCATAGATCTCATTGATCGCCTGCGGATATTGCGCTTCCGGGGAGGGGGTGTAGTTGACGAAAACAGCCGCAAACCCCGACTCTACGACCAGGTCGCGAACCAGCCTCCGGTGGGTGGGATAGTCGCCCAGGATCCAGCCCCCGCCATGGATAAACATGAATACGGGCAGGACCCCGGTGGCGCCCTCCGGCCGGACGATGTTCAGTTTGATCTTGAACCCATCCGCCTCGATCTCCCTTTCATCCTCCTTGATCCCCGAATAATCAACGGCAAAAGCTTTTTGGGCATCGATAAGAACCTGGCGGGCGGCCAGTTTCGGCAGGCTTTCGACGGGTTTCCCGCCCGGAGCGTTGACGATCTTCAAAAACTCCCGCACCCCTGGGGCGAGATGCATGTCGGTCTGATAGTCGGCTACTTGCGTCGGCGCTGTGGTTGTGAGCGTACTCATAAAAATGAAATTAGATAGTTAGAAGATAAATCATCCCACAAAGCTAGGCAGCAACCCAAACAACCCGAATAATCCAGTTTAAGATGTGTCCTTAATCTGCATTAAGAAAAAGTAGCGCCAAAATAGGGTGTTTTTCACGCGGGCCGCCAAAGGCGGACCACCCTACCTTTACCTATGTTTTTCCAAAAAGTCCTCAAAGGCATAAATGATCTGTCCCCTGACGAGGCCCCGGACATCTATTGCAACATCCGCCAAATTGTATACCCTTGAGCGATCTTTCTTCTTTGCTGGGTCTTTCGGGGGCGGCGCTGCAACGGCTGGGCGACGCCTACGAAAGGTATGCCGCGGCTTCGGGCATCGCCCTCCGGCAGGAGCAGGAGATGAAGGGACAGGATGCTATGGAGACCGAAAAGGAACTGCACATGGGCAGCTGCTATGTCATCGCGGCCATTTACCGGTCCCTCCTCGACCCTGGCGCGTCCATTCCATTATTCGGTATCGCCGCGGGTGTCTATCGCCGCCGTGGCAACTCCTTTTGGAAGCCGCTCGCCATTTGCGGGCTCAACCGGGAATGGCTCTTCGGCCAGGAAGCCGGCCGGGTGGAAGCCAGCCCCCAGGAATTCTTCTACGAATTGCTCCGTCAATACTACCTCTTCAACTGCGGCGACGAAAATGCGCTGGGCCGGATGCTCGAACACGCGGCTACATCCCCCGCCCTGATCGCCCAATCGGTGGGAAATCCACCCGTCCGGTTACAGGAGTACATCGCGTTTATCCGCGGCGATATTGACAAGGTATATTACAAGGGCAATGCCGCCGGGGACGGCAACCGCGCCTGGGCCGCCGCGCTTCGGCTGCTGCTGCAACGGACCGCCGAACAGCTCCAGCTCGCCCAAAGCAACCGTTTTCAGTGGACGAATGAGATCGGTCTTCTCCCCTTCGAGCCCGATATCCTCGCGACCCTGCTTGGATTCTGTATTCGCATCCGCAACCGCGGCGAGATCCGCGCCTTCGTCGAAGAAGAAGAAGCGCGCCACGACAGCCCGGCTCTATTCCTGGTCCGGCTGGCGCTGGAGATGATCGCCGCGTCGCATTAGGCAAAGCGGCCTCGCCACTCCCTATTCAGGCAAATCCCTATATTTGCCCCCTATGTCAACATGGAAAGAATACCAGGAAAAAAATAAGGCCCGCTTCTTAAGCGAACTCCTCGAGCTCCTCCGCATCCCCTCCATCAGCGCCCGCAGCGAGCACAAAGCCGACATGCTCAAATGCGCCGAAGCCGTAAAACAACGTCTCCTGGATGCCGGCGTCGACAAAGCCGAGATCTACCCCACCGATGGGCACCCCGTCGTATATGGGGAAAAGATGATGGACAAAAGCAAGCCGACCGTCCTGGTATATGGCCATTATGATGTACAGCCCGCCGACCCCCTCGAGCTCTGGCACAGCGGCCCCTTCGAGCCGGTGATCAAGGATGGGAAGATCTTCGCCCGTGGCTCCGCCGATGACAAGGGGCAGTTCTATATGCATGTAAAGGCCTTCGAAACGATGGTCCAGACAAATACCCTGGCCACCAACATCAAATTCATCATCGAAGGAGAGGAAGAGATCGGCAGCCCCAACCTGGCGAAATTCGTCAGCACGCACAAAGATCTCCTTAAATCCGATGTCATTTTGATCAGCGACACGGCCATGCTCAGCCTCGACACGCCGTCGATCGACATCGGGGTGCGCGGGCTAAGCTATATCGAGGTGGAGGTCACAGGTCCCAACCGGGATCTCCACAGTGGGGTTTACGGTGGTGCGGTTGCCAACCCCATCACGATGCTGGCGAAAATGATCGCCTCCTGCCACGACGAGAACAATCACATCACCATCCCCGGCTTTTACGACGATGTGGTCGAAGCCACACCCGCTGAGCGGCAGCTGATGGCCAAGGCGCCCTATGACGAGGTGGAATACAAAAAGGATCTCGGCGTAAAAGAGTTGTGGGGCGAGAAAGGCTATACTACCCATGAGCGTACCGGCATCCGGCCCACCCTCGAGCTCAACGGCATCTGGGGCGGCTACACCGGCGAGGGCGCCAAGACCGTTCTCCCGTCCAAGGCCTTCGCAAAAATTTCCGCCCGCCTCGTGCCCAACCAATCGGCAACCGTCATCACCGAAAAGCTGCTCAATTATTTCCGGCAGATAGCGCCCCCCGGCGTGACCGTCAAGGCCGAAGAGCATCACGGCGGCGAGCCCTATATGACCCCGATCGACAGCAAGGCTTACCGGGCCGCGGCAAAGGCCATCGAAGCCACCTTCGGCAAGGTCCCCATCCCCGTGCGCGGCGGCGGCAGCATTCCCATCTGCTCGCTGTTCGAGCAGCATCTCGGGGTAAAGATCGTCTTCATGGGTTTCGGCCTCGACAGTGATAACCTTCACTCCCCCAACGAAAAGTTCGATCTCGCGAATTTCTACAAGGGCATCGAGACGATCCCGTACTTTCATAAATTTTTTGCGGAAGGCTAGAGGATCTTCCTCGCCTTCCCCTCCCCATCCGTCCGCCAATTCACGCCATCATCCGAAAACTGGATCTTGTAAACGTAATCGTTAGCCGAATGAAAGATGTTCAGGGTCCGGTTGTACACTTTCTTGTCCCCATTCATAAACTCGCTGTTGTAAAATAGCGTGTCGCCCCTCGCCACCACCCCGATGCTGAAGGGTTGCATTCCCGGCACCCCCACGAGCGAAAGAGTATAATCCCCCTTATCCGGGTTATAATGGTAGATAGAAAGATTGTTCGTCTCCTTGCCTTTGTTGTTCACCAACTGATCCGCCACCAGGTACCGCCCGTTAGGACTCCATTGACAGGTATAGGTCGCGGAGACGGGGTCCGGATGCCCGGCGTCGACAACGCTCTCCGCCTTCCAGGTGCCTATAAAGACGCTCAACCGCTTCAACCCTTCGCCGGTCAGCACCTTCGCCGATTGAGCGCGAGCCGGCGCCATCGCGAGAAGCAAAACACAAAAAAAGAGAAACCGGGTCTGTAAGGCAATGAAATTCATAGCAGGTTTACATTTGATGACTAAATTAGGCAAGAAAAATTTTGCTGTTTGAATTATTCACACAATCTTTATATGTCTGAACATTCTAACAAGAAGCCATTGATTGACCATAAAAGTAAGCTACCCCTCCACGTCCAGGTGGAAGAACATATTCGCAACCTCATCGCCATGGAGAAGTTCCGCAAAGGGGCCTTCCTCCCAAAAGAGGTCGAGCTGGCCAACCGCCTGGGGGTATCGCGAAACACCATCCGCCAGGCGACGAACAAACTCGAGAACGAGGGATTGATCGTCCGCAAGAAAGGAGTTGGCACGCGAGTGGCCGACAAGAAAGGGCTGATGACGGGGCTGGACCATTGGTATAGCTTCACCCAGGAGATGCAGGAGAAAGGCATCGTGGTCACCAATTTGCAGCTCAAGGTAGAATGGGTGGCGGTAAACGAGACGATCCGGACCTTTTTTAATCTCGACCCGGACAAGAAGGTGTTGAAGCTGTCGAAGCTGAAAGGCGAGGAGTCGGGCGAGCCGATCGTGTATTTCGAATCCTGGTTCCATCCGCGGATCGGCATCACCGAAAAGGACGATTTTGATCGCCCGCTCTACCCCATGCTCGAAGACCGGTATGGCATCGTGGTCCAGCGCAGCAGCGAGAACATCAGCGCGCGCGCCGCGGCGTCCCTCGGCCGGAAGTTGAAGGTGGATGGGCACTTTCCGGTGCTGTTCCGCGAACGGTTCGTCTATGATATAGGCGACCGTCCTGTGGAATACAACCTGGGCTACTACCGGAGCGATAAGTTTACCTATAGTATCGATATTAAAAAGGGGAGCGTCTAGCCCTCCTATATTTTTTTGCCTGACCAAACTATGTTCAAACATACCAACAAAATATCATGTGGCGTCGACATCGGCGGCACGCATATCTCGGCCGCACTGACGCAGAACGATGCCCTGTTGGCCGAAACCTACCGCCGCTTACCCGTTGACCCCAATGCCGATGCCGTCACCTTGCTGGATACCTGGGCGGGTCTCATCACCGCCGTCATCGGACTCGCACCAAAAGGCCAACCGGTCTCCACCATCGGCATCGCCATGCCCGGCCCCTTCGACTATATCAATGGGGTCTCGATGATCCGCGGCCTCAACAAATACGAAAGTCTCTACGGCCTCAATATCCGGGAAGCGCTCCACGGGCGGATCAAAAGCCCGAACACAATATGTTTTGAAAATGACGCCGCCTGCTTTGGCCTCGGCCAGGTCCACCACAAGCACCGCAAGATTATCGCCATCACCCTGGGCACGGGCTTCGGCGCCTGTTTCATCCAGGATCAACAATTATTAGCACAGGGCCCTGGCGTTCCGCCAAACGGCTATCTCTATAACATCCCCTTCCAACAAGGCATCGCCGAAGACTATATCTCCGCGCGTTGGCTGCTAAACGCCTATCCCGCCGACAATGTCCGCGAGATCGCCGATCGCGCCGCAAAAGATCCAAAAGCCGCCGCCACATTCACCCAATTCGGAAAGAATCTCCAACAGGTGATCACCCCCTGGATCAAACAATTCGAAGCCGATGCATTGATCATCGGCGGCAGCATCTCCAAAGCTTACCCCCTCTTCGAAAAAGAACTGCGCCTCGATATCCCCGTGATCGTAGCAGATAACACCGAACACAGCGCCATTACTGGCGCCGCAAGCCTGAACAATCAACCCACTCCAACCCCTCCCGCCCGAAAGTCCCGCCAGCCCCAGCTGCCAAAACGAGTGGAGCCCCAAAAGAACGATGTCTATGACATCTACCCCTTCGAATCCCTCGGCAACAACCGCATCTTCGATGGTTACGAATCCCTCGCCCGCTGGATCATCCAACAAAAAGGCGCGCGACTCGACGGCTATGCCGGGGTAGACTGGAACCTGGTCCGCGCGCGCCTCATCCCCGCCCTCCGCGGCCAGGGCGCCGACGTCCACTGGTACGAGACCCGCGCCTGGCAAAAACCCGAAGAAGCCATCGATGCCCTGATCAAACCCTTCCTCGGCGCCGAAGGCTCGGTCTGGGGCACAAAAACAACTCTTGAGCTCGCCGACCTCTATCTTGAAGCGTTCCGCGAATGGCAGCCGCAATCGAACCAAACCATCACGATCCTTGCCGGCGCCGGCGCCGGCCTCAGCAAATATTCCGCCCCCATCATCTACTTCGATCTCCCTAAAAACGAGATCCAATACCGCATGCGGGCGCGAAGCGCCACCAACCTTGCCGCAACAACCGCCGCGCAATACAAACGCAGTTACTTCGTCGACTGGCCCCTCCTCAACGCCCACCGCCGTAAAATAGAACCCGCCATCGTCGTAGACGCCCAGCACGAAGACTCCCCCAACTGGACGCACACAAGAACCCTCCGCCAGAGCCTCCAATCGATGGCCTATAACGGCATCCGCGCCCGCCCCTGGTTCGAACCCGGCGTCTGGGGCGGCCAATGGATGAAACAGCATATCCCCGCCCTCCCAAAAGAAGAGATCAACTACGCCTGGAGCTTCGAGCTCATCGCCCCGGAGAACGGCCTGCTCTTCGAAAGCGACGGCCTCCTATTGGAAATAGCCTTCGACTGGCTCATGCAATACGAATCAAAGGCCGTCCTCGGCATCGACGCGGACCGATTCAGGGAAGAGTTCCCGATCCGCTTCGATTTCCTCGACACCTTCGGCGGCGGCAATCTCTCCATCCAATGTCATCCGTCACTCAACTATATCCAAAAACAGTTCGGTGAGAACATCACGCAGGACGAGACGTATTACATTCTCGATTGCAAACCGGGCGCCGGGGTCTACCTCGGCTTCCATGAGGATATCGACCCAACGGCCTTCAAAAACGCCCTCGAAGAAAGCCAGGCGGCCAACCAGGCGATCGATATCGAGGAATACGTCCAGTTGCTGCCCGCCCATAAACACGATCTCTTCCTGATCCCTAACCAAACGATCCATGGATCGGGCATCAACAACCTCGTCCTCGAGATCAGCGCGACGCCCTATATCTTCACCTTCAAGATGTATGACTGGATGCGGCTGGACCTCGACGGAATGCCGCGCCCCATCAATATAGAGCACGCTTTTCATAATCTCGACTTCACCCGCAAAGGCGAAGCCGTCAAAAGAGAACTGGTCTCCAAACCCAAACTTCTGAAGTCCGATACCCAACACGATCTCGAGCTCCTTCCCACACACGCCGAACATTTCTACTCTATCCATCGCATCACGCTGAAGGGCACCCTAAGTATAGGCACCGAAGGCCGCTGCCATTTGCTGATGCTCGTAGAAGGGAAAAAACTGACCCTCAGGACCGCACAAGGGAACACCTATGTCCTTCACTATGCCGAAACCTTCGTCATTCCCGCAGCCGCAGGAGAATATGAAGTAATAAACGACGATCATCAACCACTCCAAATCATAAAAGCCTTTGTAAAGTAGACCGACACATATTCATTTTTTAACAACCCACAATTGTTTGCATTATGGGAAATGCTAGACTGCATCCAAAAATGAGCGGTAGGGCCCTCTGCGTCCTTGCCTTGCTCCTCCTCACCATCGGGCTCGCCAATGCGCAGCCCCGCGTCAGAACCGGCCATGTCACCGATGAAAATGGTAATCCGCTGGCCGGCGTGTCCGTAACGATAAAAGGTCAAAAAGGCGGCGTCACGACCGATGACCATGGTAACTACCAGATCAGCGCCGAAGGAAATCCAAGACTCGTCTTCTCCTTTATCGGTTACACGACACTGGAACAAACCGCCGATCAGGCGGCTATGATCTCCTTAAAAGTCTCCCGCGTCAATATCGACTCGGTCGTGGTCGTCGGCTACGGTACCGCCCGTAGGGTCGACGTCACGGGCGCCGTCACTACCGTCAAATCCGGAGAGATCCTTGCCCAGCCGATCACCAACGCCCTCGAAGGCCTCCAGGGCCGCGTAGCCGGCGTGGACATCGCTCTCAACTCGGGCGCCCCCGGCGGACTGGCGAGTGTGATCATCCGCGGCATCGGATCGATCAACTCCTCCACCGATCCGCTTTATGTCGTCGACGGCGTGGCGATGACGAATATCCAGTATCTGAATCCCTATGACATCCAGAACGTGGAAGTGTTGAAAGACGCCTCCTCCACGTCCATTTATGGCGCCCGTGGCTCCAATGGGGTCATCCTGATCACCACCAAACGGGGTTCCAGCCAACGCGGCGCCACCGTCAGCTATGACGCTTCCGTCAGCATGGGTCATCTCCAGCACGAGATGAAGGTGCTCGACTCCAAACAATGGCTGCAGGTGCTGGCCGGCGGGATGGCGAATAATGCCCTCTGGGGCGCCGCACCGCGCACACTCGATCTCTCGGATACCCGCCTCTTCAACACGGACGGCTCGCCGAAGTACAACACGGACTGGCAAAAGGCCTCCACGCGCACCGCCGTCTCGAACAACCACGAGCTGTCGATCCAGACACGGGGCGAGAACTCCTCCACCGGCGTCTTTCTCAACTACACCTATAACCAGGGGATCCTGCTGAACTCGGATATCCGCCGCTACAATGTCCGGTTCACCCACGACGCCAAACTGGCCAAATGGGTGGATTTCGGAGCAAACGTGCTCGTCAACTACTCCAGGGAGAATGAAGTGGACCCGACCACGGGCGCCAACACGCCCACCCGCACGATGATCGAGATGCCGCCTATCTTCCCGGTGAAATTCCCGGACGGCAGCTGGGCGAACAACCAGGTATCTTCCACGTTTTCCTTCCTCGACGCTGCGGAGAACCCGGCAAAGGTGCTCCTGCAGCAGACCCGGCTCAACACGCGTACGCAAATCTTCGGCAACGCGTTCTTCAATTTCCATCTCACAAAAGACCTGGACTTCAAGACCCAGTTCGGCACGGATATCCAGAACAACCAGGGGGACTACTACTCCCCCTCCACCCTGCTGAATATCTCGGCGAACCAGAAGGGTGTCGCGTCGATCAACAGCGAACAATACAGCTACTGGCAACAGGAGAACTACCTGACGTATAAGAAGACCTTTGGCGAACATCATATCAACGCCCTGGCCGGCGCCAGCTGGCAGGAACGCATCGATGAACAGCTCAACGGCAGCACCCAGTATTTCTCGGATGACTATTACCGTCAGTACAACCTGGGAGCCGGCAGCCAGCCCAACTCACCCGCAAGCAGCTATGACCGCTGGTCGATCAATTCCTACTTCGCAAGGGTAGGCTACAATTATGCCGACCGGTACCTGCTGACGCTGACGGAACGCATCGACGGCTCCTCCCGTTTTGGCGCGGACAACAAATACGGATACTTCCCGTCCGTAGGCGCCGGTTGGGTACTGAGCAAGGAAGATTTCCTATCCGCTATCCCGGTGATCAATTACCTGAAGGTCCGGGCCTCGTATGGGCTTACGGGGAATACCGAAATCGGCAGCTATCAATCGCTCGCGACGATCGGTTCCGGCACGACGCTCATCAATGGCAACCGCGCCGCTTCTTCCTCCATCAATGGCCTGGCCAACCCCGATCTGAAATGGGAAAAGACGGCGCAAACGGATGTCGGATTCGAGCTCCAGCTGCTCAACGGCCGGATCGCGCTGGAAGGCGACTATTATTACAAGAAAACGACGGACCTGTTGCTCAACAAACCGATACCCAACAGTACTGGGTTTAGTGGGGTGTTGTCGAACATTGGAGCGATGTCCAACCGTGGGGTGGACCTGATGCTGTCGACCCGCAATATCGAAGGCCGCGACTTCGGCTGGACGACCTCGTTCACGGCCAACTATAACAAAAACAAAGTGCTCTCCCTCGGCAGCAACAACGAGGATATCTTTCCCGGTCCTTACTGGGGTCCCGTCAGCGACGGCTTTACGATACTCCGCGTGGGCGCGCCCGCCGGTTCGTTCTGGGGCTACAAACGGCTAGGCACCTACAGTACCGACGATGTGGCGAAAGGCCTTGCCGCCGATCCGAATTTCCCCTACCATGCGGGTGAGGAAAAGGAGTCTGCCGACAAATATATCCTCGGTCATGGCTCCCCCAACTGGAACGGCAGCCTCGTCAACACCTTCCGCTATAAGGCCTTCGACCTCATGATCGATCTCCAATACTCCCAGGGCGCCAGCATCGCCCAGGCCTTCCTCTTCTCCAGCGAGGACCGGACCGGCTACAGCAATTCCCTCGTGACCGAACTGAATGCCTGGACCCCGCAACACCAGAACACGGACATCCAGCAACTGCGATTCGCCCCCGACGCAGGCCAGAGCGCATCCTTCGACAGTCACTGGGTCGCCAACGGCAGCTTTATCCGCGGCCGCAATCTGGTATTGGGCTATAATATGACGCCGGGTATGCTGGAGAAGGTCCACATCAAACGCCTCCGGTTTTACCTCAGCGCGCAGAACCTGTTCCTGATCATGTCCAGCCAGTACAAGGGCTACGATCCACAGAGCGTGAGCTGGAATACGCCAAACGCCCCGCCCTTCGGCCAGAACATCGAGTTCTATCAGTACCCGAAGGCGAGGACCTTCACCGCCGGCGTGAACATGAGTTTTTAACCGATTTGCCAATTCTCAACGTGAACAAATGAAAAAGATAACAACGATATTGACGGGATTGACCCTTCTGCTCTCGTCCTGTCATAAATTTCTCGCGGAAAATCCAAAGAGTCAACAGCCGGTCGACGCGTACTATCAGACGATCGACCAGGTGCAAAGCGCCGTCAACTACCTCTACAACGTCAACACCGGCCCCGCCAATTTTTACAACATCGGGGGCCTCTATGACGGCACCAACGCAATGGCCCTGGACAATCTCTCCGGCCTGGCCAATAACGTCGTGGCGCAGAATCCCAGCGTCCGGTATTACGCCTCGCTTACCATGACGGCGGACAACCAGGCCAATTATGTAGGCGGTATCTGGTCCTCGTTCTACAGCAACATCGCCAGCGCCAATACCATCATCGCAAAGACGGGCCAGAGCAAGACGATCGATCAGTCGGCGGCAGCACCGTTGTTAGCGACGGCGCGTTTCTTCCGGGCCATGGATTATTACTATTTGGTACGGCTCTTCGGCGCCGTTCCTCTGATCCTCCAGCCCTATGAGAATCTGAATAATCTTTACGCCCCGAGGTCTTCCGTCGACTCGATCTACGGCGCGATCGTCGCGGACCTGCAATGGGCCTATACGAACGGAAACCTCGCGGATAAGCCCATGGGCGCCAATGGCAACACCATTTCCAAAGGCACCGTGGGTGGTATCCTGGCAGAAGTCGAATTGACCATGGCCGGCTATCCCCTGCAAAAAGGCGCGGCGGCCTATACCCAGGCCCTGCAACAGGCCCAGGCGCTGCTGGGCAGCGCCGGGGGTTATGCACTTTTCGACAATGGAAACGGATCGACGCCCTTTGACAAGCTCCGGCTCACCAGCTACGACCAGGGTAGCGAATACCTCTATTTCATCGAGTACAATCCGTCGATCCAACAGTCGGCCTATCCCGAATATTCCCTGCCCAATACCTTCCCCCAGACGCTGCCGAACAGCAACCTCCACGTCGCCTATACCCTCGTCACCCAGGTGTGGACCCCGTCGGCGACCCTGCTGAACCTCTATGACAGCGTCAACGACATCCGCCGCCATGAGAAGCAGTTCTATAGCACCAGCTTCAATTACACCACTTCGGGCGGATCGCCGGCCTCCATCGCCTATTCCTTCATGCCCTACCGCTGGTTTGACAGCACGGCGCTGTTCAGCACCGCGGCCTCCGGCAAATACGCCTCGGTGTATCGCCTGGCCGATGTCTATCTCATCGCTGCCGAAGCGGCCAACGAGCTGGGCCAGGACCCCACGCCATACCTGATGCCGATCCTCCAACGGGCCTACGTCGTTCCCCCCGCGATCCCCGCCGGTCAAAGCGATCGCCGTAACCTGATCCTCGCCGAACGCTACCGCGAGCTGGCCATGGAAGGACATTTCTGGTTCGATATGTTGCGCACCCGGCTGTATCCCGATGCGGATGGTTCGCATCATGTGACTTTCTCGGCGCTGGTCGGACACTCGAATGGCAGGGGACAGCAATATAGCAATACCGATCTGTTACTACCTTTGCCTACATCAGAGATGCAGCGCAATCCGAATCTCAAACCACAAAATCCCGGCTACTAATGAAAAAGTCTGTCAGCATACTATTTTTTTCGATCCTATTCACCGCGGCCCACTCCCAGGGGCCGCGGCTGGATAGCGCCCGTGGGCTACCCTTTCTCGCCAAATCCATGCAGTCGGTCGCACTCTATCTTAGCAACCCCGGCGACTCTACCACGATCACTATCCGCGCCAAAGGCGCACCCGATCTTACCCTGGGCGTCGGCCACGGCGCCCGTCAACTGGAGTTCTTCGTACCCGAGGTAAAAAAGCCCACAACCGTCCCCTTCACGCTCGCGACAGCGAGCGGGACCCTGACGAAGGGCAAGGTCGATCTGACGCCCGTTCGCAAGATGACCATCTACATCCTCCCCCACTCCCACAACGATATCGGCTACACCGAGATCCAGACGAATGTGGAGCGAAAGCAAATGAATAATTTGCTTACCGGTATCGACTACGCCCGCCGCACAAAGGACTATCCCGCCGGCGCCCGTTTCGTTTGGAACCTCGAGGGGATATACGCCGCCGATCTCTTCCTTCACCGGATGAGCGAGCAGCAACGTCAGGATTTCATAAATGCGGTAAAAGATGGTGGCGTAGCGCTGAACGGGATGTATGTCAACACCCTCACCGGCCTCTGCCGCCCGGAAGAGCTGTTGCAGCTGTTCCATCGCGGCGGCGAGGTTGCCGCGCTGGCAGGCATGAAGGTCGACGCCGCGATGATCAGCGACGTCCCCGGCTACACCTGGGGCACCGTCACGGCCATGGCCCAGGCGGGGATCAAATATTTCTCCGCCGCGCCCAATTATTTCGATCGTATCGGGGATATCCTCCAGCAATGGGAAGACAAGCCCTTCTACTGGGTCAGCCCCAGCGGGAAGGAAAAGGTGCTCGTCTGGATCCCGTATAAGGGCTATGCCCTTTCCCATGGCATGCCCCAGGGACTGTCAAAAAAATTCGTGGACGAGTACATCGCAGAGCTGAAGCGCAAGAATTTCAACTACGACATCTCCTATATCCGCTGGAGCGGTCATGGAGACAATGCGGTACCCGATATCACGATCAGCGATTTCGTAAAAGAATGGAACACCACCTACACCTGGCCGAAGTTCATTATCTCCTCGACCAGCACGGCCTTCAGCGCCTTTGAACAAAAATACGGCAGCCAGTTGCCGCAGGAAAAAGGGGATTGGACCGGCTACTGGGAAGACGGCGCCGCCTCCTCTGCCTTCGAGACCGCCGAGAACCGCGCCACCAGCTACCGGCTCAGCCAGGCCGAAGCCCTCTGGGCAATGACGGGCACGGGCAGCTATCCCGCCGACAAGGTCCGGGCCGCCTGGAAGAATACGATCCTCTATTCCGAACACACCTGGGGGGCGGATGTCAGCGTGACCCGTCCGCTCAGCCAGAAGACGATGGAGCAATGGATCATCAAGAAGTCCTACGCCACCGAGGCAGATAGCCTGTCCTTGCAGCTTCTTGATAGCGCGCTCCCGCAGGGAGCGAGCATCCCAAACAGTATCGATATTTATAACACCAACTCCTGGCCCCGAACCGATCTCATCCTCTTGTCCCATAAAGCCTCCGCCGCGGGCGATAAGGTCACCGACGCCGCAGGAAACACCTTCCCCTCGCAACGCCTTTCCACCGGTGAACTCGCCTTCGTCGCAAAGGATATCCCGGCCTTTGCCTCCCGGCGCTATTTTATCGGCCAGGGCGCAATCCCCAGATCCGCAGCCATCAGCATCGACAAAAACTCGATCGACAATGGAATAATAAAAGTCGTCATCGACCCCACCACCGGCGCCATCACCAGCCTGAAAAACAAGTCCATCGACAATGAATTCGTCGACACCGACTCCAGTGGCGGGCTTAACGACTATCTGTTCCTCCCCGGCAATAACCTCAAAGACCTCCAACGCAACGGACCGGTAACCATCACCGTCAAAGAACAGGGGCCCGTGCTCGCGGAGTTGAGGATCGAATCCAAGGCCCCCGGCGTGGAAAAACTCGTAAGAGACATCCGGCTCGTCAACGGCTTCGATTATGTGGAAATGACCAATGTCCTCGACAAGCTACCCGCCGAGCTCGACCCGCATCCGGGTGATTACCGCTGGGCCAATCTTCACGGTAAGGAAAGCCTTAACTTCGGCTTCCCCTTCCATGTAAAGGAAGGAACGATGCGGCTGGATATCCCCATGGCCATTATGCAACCGGAAAAGGACCAGATACCCGGCTCCTGTAAGAACTGGCTCGAAGTAGGCAGCTGGGCAGACGTGAGCAATGCCGATCACGGCATCACCTGGGTGACCCTCGACGCCCCGCTGGTGGAAGTGGGCGGCATCACCGCGACCCTGCTCGGCGGTCAGTCCAATCCCGCCGTCTGGCGCAAGCATATCGAGCCCACGCAGAAGTTGTATTCCTGGGCGCTGAACAATCACTGGGAGACCAACTACCGCGCCTACCAGGATGGGATCATCACGTTCCGCTACGCGTTGCAGCCACACAGGGCCTATGATCCGGTGGCGTCGACAAAGTTGGCTACGGGACTGTCCCAGCCGCTCATCATCACTGAAGCGAAGGGTGAAGCGCCCACAACCCCGCGCGTTCAGCTCTCGAACCAGCAGCTGGTCGCCCTCGTCCTCAAACCCAGCACCGACGGCAAGGCCTGGATACTCACCCTCTTCAACCCCAGTGAGCAGACCCAGTCCACAACGCTTAGCTGGAACACCCCCGTAGGCGGCGCCAAAACAATAACGGTCGCCCCCCAGGACGTCATCACCCTCCGCGTAGAAAAACAATAAAAATGAAAACCCGCTACCAGGTCCCGGTATTCCTCGGCTTCTTCGTCATGGGCTTCGTCGACGTCGTCGGCATCGCCACCAACTACGCAAAAAAGGACCTGGAGCTCAAAGATTCCGTCGCCAATCTGCTTCCCCTGACGGTCTTCATCTGGTTCGCGCTGTTCTCCGTTCCCATCGGGATGTGGATGAACCGCATCGGCCGGAAGAAGACCGTCGGGCTGGGGCTGGCCCTCACCGCCATCGCCATGCTGATCCCGCTGGCAACGTATTCGTTCGCCACGCTATTGATCGCCTTCGCCCTCGCCGGCATCGGCAATACCCTGCTCCAGGTGGCCCTCAACCCGCTGCTCACCAACGTCGTTGAGCCGCAGAAGCTCACCAGCGCCCTCAGCGCCGGTCAGTTCATAAAGGCCATCGCCTCCTTCCTCGGACCCATCATCGCCGCCACCGCAAGCACCGCCTTCGGCGACTGGAAGCTGATCTTCCCCGCCTTCGCCGCCATCAGCGCGATCAACACACTCTGGCTCCTCGCCACCCCGATTCCCGAAAATCCGGCTACCGCAAACACCACCTCCATTGCGGCCTGCTTCAAGCTCTTAAAAGACCCGGTCATCACCCAGCTCCTCATCGGCGTCATCGCTATCGTCGGCATCGACGTCGGCCTCAACACCACACTTCCCAAATTCCTCATGGCCCGAACAGGGCTGCCCCTCGAAAAAGCCGGCCTCGGCACCAGCCTCTACTTCATCGCCCGCACGACAGGCAGCCTCGCAGGTGTCGTCCTCCTGATGCGCCTCAAGAACCGCTTCTTCTTTCTCCTCAGCGCACTCACCGGCCTCGGGGCGCTCGCCGCCCTCCTCGTCGCCCCCACGCTCAGCCTCATCCTGCCGCTCATCTTCATCCTCGGCTTCGCCCTCGCCAATATCTTCCCCATCCTCTTCGCCACCGCCCTCCGTCTCGCACCCGGCCACGAGAACGAAGTCTCCGGCCTCCTCATCATGGGCGTCTCCGGAGGCGCCATCCTGCTGCCCATCATGGGACTTCTGGGCGACGCCGGCGGCCCCGTCCCCGCGCTGGCCTTCCTCCTGCTCGCATGGGGCTACCTGGCATGGACAGGCAGCAAGCTGCGGTGACACTGCGCCACTCCGGGATATCTTGGGAGATGAAATTTCCCGATAAAAAAAATAGCCTTATCCTGGTGATCGCCGTGATCGTCTTGCTCATCCCAGTCATCTTGCTTGAGACAAATCTCCTTAGACAGACCAACGGCAACATCAGCTATCCACTCGATAGCTCCTTTCTCAACATCAGCACCGCCAAAAACCTCGCCTTCTACAAGGTTTGGGGAGTCTCGAAATACACCTTCCAACCCGCAACGGCTTCCCTGCTATATCCCTTCGTCCTGGCGCTCATCTTCTTTATCGCCGGCGCGCATCTCATCATACCGGTGATCCTCAACACGATCATGGCTATTTTATTTCTATATACCCTGCAACAGGCGTTTATCCGCCGCCAGATCGAACCGGCCACTCAAGCGATCCTTCTCCTCGGAACGACCCTGATCACCGCCCTGCCGCTACTGGTGGTCAGCGGCACGGAAACTGTTCTGCAATTACTCCTCTGCCTTCTCTTCATAGACACGTTGATCCAAACCCTTCACAACAGCAAAAGCAAGCTTCCCCGCCGGGTCTACCAGTATGCTTTCCTCGCAGTAGCCGCCCGGTATGACAATCTCCTGCTCATCCTCCTCATCGCCATCCTCTTGCATTCCCTCAACCGCCGCCGCGAGGCCCTCAAGCTCACCGCGATCGCCATTACCCCCATCGTCATCTTCGGCGGCGTCAGCCTCATCAAGGGTAGCTATTTCCTGCCCACTCCCCTGGTAACGGGCTCCTATCCCCTCTACCTTGTAACGCTCACCATCATTGCATTTGGGATTGCTCTCCTTTTGATCCTGAAGCACCACCGGCCGGTCACAGCCGCAACCGTAATGGCCCTTCCCCTGATCGTCCAAAGCGTCCCGGCCCTGGCCCATTTCACACAGGACAGCGTCCGCATCTACGAACAACAATACCCCATTGCCGCATTCGTTCATCGCTATTATCAACGGGGAACGATCGGCGCCAACGACGTGGCAGCCCTTACCTATTTTTCAGATGGCCGAAAGATCGATTACTCCGGCGCCACCGGCGCCGATATCGATTCTCTAACCCGCAAGAATGGAGTATCGACCGCGATCCTCTCCGACTCATCATTCGAGTCAGGGGCCCCTTCTAACTGGTTCAGGATCGCCTCCTGGGATATGCCTGACGCCCGCCCCGGCGCCACACGAACCTTCACCTTTTATTCGGTCTACCGCTGGGACAGTGTTTTGCAGCGCCGCCTGCGAGACTTCCAGCCGCTGCTGCCCACCCGTATATCGGTCCGCTACTACTAGGCCGAATTTTCGTAAATTTGTCCCCCGGCAAAAGCCGCCGCATCAGATGCCCGAAAAAGAAAAACTTCGTCTCGATAGATATCTCTGGTCCATCCGCCTCTTCAAAACGCGAAGCGAAGCCGCCGACGCCTGCACAAAAGGCAAGGTCAAATACAACGGCGACGCCGCCAAGGCCTCAAAAGCCGTCTCCATCGGCGACGAATACGAAGTAAAGACCGAGCAAAAACGCTGGCGGATCAAGGTCACCGCCCTCCTCGACCACCGCCTCCAATACTCCCAGGCCATCAACTACTACATCGATATCACCCCCGCCGAAGAGATAGAACGCCTGCAATTCCAGGCCGCCAGCTTCAACACCGGCAAACGCCAGAGCAAGATCGGCCGCCCGACAAAAAAACAACGCCGGGAACTCGACGATTTCCTCGAAGAATGAAGAATATTGTAGGTTTGCGTCATGAGCCTCCAGATAGACATCCTCACGGTCCTCCCGGAACTCCTCGAATCCCCGTTTAACCATTCCATCCTCAAACGGGCGAAAGAAAAAGGATTGCTAGGGATCCGTGTCCACCCCCTCCGCAAATGGGCCGTCAACGACTACGGTCAGATCGACGACTACCAATACGGCGGTGGCGCAGGCATGGTCATGATGCCCGAACCGCTCGCAAACGCCATCGAAACGCTATCACAGGAAGGCCCATTCGACGACATCATCTACATGACTCCCGACGGCGAACGCCTCAATCAAAAAATGGCAAACGGTCTGTCTCTGAAAGGCAGGCTATTGCTCATCTGCGGGCATTACAAAGGCATCGACCAGCGCATCCGGGATAAATACGTTACACGGGAAATATCCATCGGCGACTATGTGCTCAGCGGGGGGGAGCTCGCTGCTGCGGTCCTCGTCGACGCCATCGGCCGGCTGATCCCCGGGGTCCTGAACGACGAGACCTCGGCGCTCTTCGATTCCTTTCAGGATAATCTATTGGCCCCACCGGTCTACTCGAGACCGGCCGAATGGCGGGGCCTAAAGGTCCCCGACATCCTGCTCAGCGGCGATCCGAAAAAAATAGAGGACTGGCGACACGAACAATCCCTCCAACGAACCCGGCAACGAAGGCCTGATCTGCTGGAGGGAGAGGAGGATTGATCCTGTCGGTCTGAATTCGAGTCGACTCCTTATCGTAATGTCATCGCTACCCAGATCAACAACTGCAGAATAAGGTAGTAGCCAAGAATAAGGAGCGTGTTGATGACGATCGTCTTTCTCATAAGGGTGTGGATTTAAGGCTGACGGCCCCGAAGTCCGTCTTTAACGGGAACGTGGATAGGTTTAACGGCAATGGACCTGAAAAGGCAGCCTAACCTCACAAAAGACATAAATTATACCAATTCCAGCTTATCCACATAGGAATTGTACCCGCTAACCCCTGAAAAATCCCTTCGACAATCCCACATGACCTTCCCCGCGCCCATTGTGCAATAAATTCCACGTCCGCCATTGGACTTTAAATGTTTTTTAATCGCTTTTTAATTTGTTAAAAACCCGCGTTCACCGGGATTTTTATCGAATTAAGACGTTAATTACCAGTTATCCATTTGTTAAACCGTGCGCTCTCATACAATTTCCCGTCTATCAGCGTTTAATCCTCTCTTAATCCTTTTGGTCCAACTAAGCACGGTAATTGTTCGTCTATATTTGAGACAACCAAAGCTCCAACATTGCGTATTGAAACACACAAAAAAACTGGCTATGACTATCAGCGGCTTTACCATGGTGCGCAACGCAACCAAACTCTATTATCCTATCAAACAGGCGATCTCCTCCATCCTCCCCATCTGTGACGAATTCGTCGTCGCCCTCGGCGACTGCGACCCAGACGATAACACCCTAAAGGAAATTCAAAGCATAGGCTCGGACAAGATACGTATCATCCACACTGTCTGGGACTTAGACAAATATCCCCGGGGAACGGAACATGCCCATCAAACGGATATCGCAAAGGCCGCCTGCAAAGGAGATTGGCTTTTTTATGTCCAGAGCGACGAGGTGGTGCACGAGGACGACCTGCCCCGTATCCGCCTGCGCTGCGAAGAACTGCTGCAGGATACGTCCGTGGAAGGCATTCTCTTCAAATACCGCCATTTCTGGGGTGACTACGACCATTACATTACCAGCCATGCCTGGTACGCCAATGAGATCCGCATCATCCGGAACGACAAGGACATCCACTCCTGGGAGTCGGCCCAGTCCTTCCGCCGCATCCCCGAGTTCGACGGCGTCCACTATCGCGAGAAAAAAGGCACGTTCAAGCTGAAGGTAGCCCGCGTCGACGCCCATATCTATCATTACGGCTGGGTCCGCCCGCCCCATTATATGCAGAAGAAGCGCAAGGCCTTTGCTACCATCCACAGCGGCAAGACCAGCGCCGAAGAATATTTCCGCCAGCAGGAAGAAGAATTTGATTTTGGCAACCTGGATCAGCTGACGGTATACCAGGACAGCCATCCCGCCGTCATGCAGGAGCGTATTCGCCTCTTCAACTGGGCCGACCAGCTCGAACGCCGCCGATTCCGCCAACCCGTCGTCCGGCACAAACACGAACTCCTGAAATACCGCATCCTGACCTTTATAGAGCAGAACTTCCTCGGCGGACGACAGATCATGTGCTTCAAGAACTACCGCCTCGTAAGCCGGTGAGGGGCCCGCGCAGGAAAGTCACAAAACGCAAAGAGCCGCTGTATCGCTACAACGGCTCTTCTTATTTGGATAGGTCGACTCCTGCGCATCTCGGGCTTCGGGCGTCAAAGAAAATGTCCGCCCCCGCCCTCAAAATTTTTGCGTCGCAATAGGCCCCCTCCGGGGCCCGGGGCCTATTTAGGCATATCAAAGATACTGGGATCTATCGGTTTATTCACCTCTACTTTCTTGTGGGTGATGTTCAGCGTATACATCGGCAGCGTCACCTGCTGGCTAAAGTTAAGAACATATCCTCCATCCACTTTACGATAATCGGAAAACAGCACCGTCGTCTCCATATCCTGGCCCTGTATACTGGCGGTGCTGACCGTCTTGTCGATGAGGTAGGTCTTTTTATTGATGAAGAACGTGACGTTCAACGCAGCGGGCGTGGTCAGCTTGATCTTGTAGTCGCCGGTGTCCTGGCCGATCAGTTCCACCTTATTGCCTTTCGCAGCGTAGTCGAACAGCGGCCCGCCGACATTGATCTGTCCCTTCATGGCCTTCAACTGCTCGTCTGGGATCGGCTGTGCAGTCGTCTGCCCGGTCATGGGATTCACGGTCCAGCCGCCCTTATCGGTATAGCAGTTTTGGATCTTGGTGCCGCCAAACTCCACTTCATTCTTGTATCCTTTGCCATTGACGATCCAGGTCGTGCTGGGTGCATTGTTGCCCGCTACATCTACATCGCTCTCTATATAAAGGGTCTTGACATTTTCAACAGCCGACTTGCCGCCGATCGCAGCAACATGTTTATTGACGATCTCATCAGCCGTTTGTGCCTGCACACTAGTGCAGACAAGGACGGCCGCTAGTACGAAAACGGACGGTTTCATTAGTGTTTTCATGTATTTCTTTTTATAAAAAATATTTAACATACTACAAACTTAGTCAATATTTCCCTGCAGCGTCTTACCTTCCGTAAAATAACCTTTTCTTTAATTTAAACCTTATTTCTATGCAAAAGGAAATTTTCCAGCGGTTAAACCGCATCGACCATCTCATTCGCATCAAGGGCACCGGTACTCCTTCTGAGTTGGCAGAGAAGATCGGTATGTCGGAACGCAGCATGTACGAGTACATCCGGCTCATGAAAGAATTCGGCGCTCCCGTCGTCTACTCCCGGTCCAGAAAAAGCTATTACTATCTCGAAGACGGAAGTTTCACCATCCGCTTCCTTTCCGAATAGACCTTGTGCCTGGCCTATCTACTTTTCATTCGAAACCCGCCCGCCATCGCGAGCGGGCTTTTTTATCTTATCCCTGCTATGCCGGTTTGCTTTTATTCCGTACCGATGCCTGCGGCATCTGGCAGGGCCGATGATGGGCCTTCGGCCAGCCTCCCTGTGGTCGGCTATAAAAACAGAAGCGGAGCCACATGTTGACTTCCGCTTCAAGGTTTGATTGGCAAAGGACACAAATGAGTTTGATACCTTAAAGATAGTCAAAAATGCCGGAATTCCGCCACCAGAGCGGAAAAAAAGCACTTGGCAACAGACGAATGAGCCCATCTTTTCGTTCTTCAAATGAGCCAAATCCATGAAAAGGATGAGCCAAATCCCAGAAAAGCCAATGCGCACTATCGCAATATTGATCCCGGTGCTCCTGGTCGCAGCCTGGTCCTGCGACAGTAGCGAAGCCCATGAACCCAACTTCGGCGCGGAATTACCAACCACCAATTTCATCGTCGATCCGGCAAAGGATACCGTGTTGAAGACCCCCGGCGGCGCCCAGATCAGCATCTCCGCCGGCTCACTCGATGCCGGTGACGCCCCCTCCGTTACGCTCGAAGTGAAAGAAGCCTTCACCAACGATGATATGAACCGCGGTGGCCTCCTCCATGGCAGCAGGGAAGCCAACAACAGCGCAGGGATGATCTACATCAACGTCACCGGCGGTCAGTCGGTCAGTATCCATAAGCCGTTGAATATTTCCATCCCCGCAAAGACTCCCGGAACAGAGATGATGGTGTATAAAGGCGTGGCCGGTGATGATGCCTTGCTGAAGTGGATCGAAGCCCGCGCCCTGACCAGCGCCCCTTCGCAACCGTCCACCGACGCAGGCAAAACTCTTTTCGAAAACCGCTGCGCCTCCTGTCACGGCGGGAAGGAAGAAGTGGCCGGTCCCCCACTGGCCTGGATCACCAGCCGCCGCGACCGTCAATGGCTCTATGCCTTCACCCGCAACAACGCCATCCTCCTCTGGCGCGGAGATGGGTACAGTTGCTATCTCTTCAATCGCTACAAGGCGCCCATGCCCCTCTTCAAGGATCTCAGCGATGACGACCTGGGTAACCTCTATAATTACATTGCCGCCGCCAGCAAATCCGTCGACAGCAACGCGGTGATGGATCACAAGCGTGGCTTCGACAGCTGCGTCGCCAACGACGCCAACTGTGGCGCCGCAGCTCAACGGGTCGCCCATACAGACACCGTGACAGCCGCGCCCTCAAACGAAGCTCCCGTCGCAGACTTCTACACGTTCGCAGTCGATAAACATGGGTGGTATAATGTAGCCGGCAAGATCGGTGATGCCGCCGTCGCAGGAGCGGCCTTCCCCACAGTATCGGCAGATTCCCTGCATCCCGCGGCGGAGTCGCTTCAGGCATGTCCTTGCTGGTGTAACGAATCGGCGTATCGCCGCGCCGACAGCCTCGGCCGGGAAAAGCCGGCCCGCCGCGGAAGATAGCCGGCCGCTAAAAGGCCGGCCGCAAACGATGGCCGCCCCCAACGACGCCCGCCGCTAGAAAGCGCCTTTGATCTTTTCGATCGACACCCCCAGCACCTTGCGGGCAATGGCATCCAACCCCGCTTCCGGCCCCGTAAAATGGTACACGGAATGCCTATGCGTCTGCGACTGCCCCGCTTCCAGGAACGCCGCCGGTGACACACTCTCCAATTCATAAAAAGGCCCCATCTGGCTGCCATCAGCCAGCGGCCCGTCGTTATAGGCATTCACAGCATCACCGCTAAAAGGCGGCTTCGAAGTATTCCACTCCTGGTTAAGGTATCGTGCGCCGGAATCGACGTCAAACGCCGTAATAGTGAGAATATGATGTTGGGCATCATAACTCCCGGCAACCGGCTTCGCCCGCTGCGGATGAATACCCAGCTTCCCCCGGCTCTTCCCATCCGCTTTGAAAAACAGGACGTTATCGGCATATTTGATGCGGTCGGCCGGGATCTCCCCAAAATAGTCCGTGGTGGCAGGTTTGGACGAGTCCCCGCCATAAGGAATAACGATGGTCGTCGCCGGAGAAGGGTTGAACATATCCAGCAGCCAGAGACAGGGCATCCCCGTAGCCTCCGTCCAGGCAGCCTGCCCCCTATTCGTCAGCACATTCACCGTCCGATATCCCACAGCCTTTACCGCCGTGTCAGCCGCCAACCCCAGCACACTATCGATCACTCCCCGATCCAAAATGGAAATGGTTCGCTTGATACCGATCGAAAGAGCCGTCCCCGCATAGTTCGTCAATTCAAAATCCTTCCGAAGCTCCACCTGCCGCCCCTCCGCCGACACCACCGTCCACGGCTCCGTATCAAAGGCCGCCGGCGTCTTCCAGTTGGCAAACTCCATCTTCGACCCCGGCGGAAAGAACAGCGAGAACTTTCCCCCCTCCGGCCCCAGCCAGAGCCGGTTCTCCCCGCCATAAGCATTCATATGCGGGTCGGCGGGTGCCTCAAAGGCCTTGTAATGAATCCACCCGAAGCTGGTCCCCTCATCCCCCGCCGCGCTGGACGTAAATACTTTGCCCTGGTATTTGGGTGACACCGCAACCCGCGCTTCCCCCGCTTGCAGCACGCTGATGCTGTCGTGGCGCTGGAGAAAGGCCAGGTCATAACCAAAACTGCCCGCGGGCAGATCGATGTGTTTGTTGTCGTTACAGGATGTTGCAAGCATGAGGAGGCAAGAGATGGCGGCAAGCGATCGGGTGTTCATGAAATGAAGATAGCAAAAATTGAACTGCCGGTCTTACTCCTGTTATTCGCCAAATAGCCCCCTTTTTAGCGTCATTTTTCTAATATTGTCTTGAAAAAATCTGTTCCAAGCCGATTTTGTTGGCCGCGTCCCTTTTAGGTCGTGATTTTTCCAATTATCATTAAAGCTCCTTAATTCATAGCCCAAATTTGAGCATTTCTCATACAGGGCAGGATAATCTCTTGCATAGTATTCGAATACCTGAAATGTAAACAAAGGTTTCGCAGCATCGGCAGTCCTGTCGGATATTGCACCTGATTCAATTATCTCGAATCGAACTATTTCCAGCACAAGTACCAGATAAAATTCAAATTGATCAATAGTATGTTGGCCAAAGTCGGCAGTATTGTCCTTCAACTTAATAAAAGCAACGGTCTCATCCAGTTCCTTTATTATTGGCAGTTTCATTCAGGTGCTTTTAGGCAATGTTGTTACTACATGTTCCGCGTTCTCGCCATCCTCGGGTATGCTTAGCGGTTTCCGAATTTTATTTAAAGTATCAACTTACTCATACATGCTTGTGGCAATCATAATTTTTGTAAATAATTTCCATGCCTAAAATATTTTTTTATAGTACCTATTGGTGACGAAAATAATGGATTAGTTCCCAATCAGCAAAACTTTTGTGCTTGTATAGCATAAATAAATACCCTAATTTTGCCTACCCCCGATTTCAGGGCATTTAAAGCACTTTTTTTATGACTTTTGGAAAACGCGTCGTCCTGCACCGCAAGCAGTTGAAGCTATCCCAGGATGACCTGGGCAAGAAGGTAGGCACCTCCGCCCCCATCATCGGCCGGTATGAACGCGATGAGATCAAGCCCTCCGTCGAGACGGCTAAAAAGATCGCCGACGAGCTGGGCGTAACCGTTGATTACCTCATCGCCGGATCGTCGAACATGGTACTGGATAAAAAACTACTGAAGCGCATCGAAGATATCGAGGCCCTGCCGGCCGAAGAGAAAGACAAGGTCTATTATTTCATCGATATGGCCATCACCTACAACAAAACCAAAAAGGCATTCGCCAAATAACTTTTTTTATGACTCACCTCAACGAGAACTTCGTCGTCGATGCCAAGGGCAACCGGGTAGGCGTTTTCCTGCCCATCAAAGATTACAATAAGCTGATGGAAGAGCTGGAGGAATTGGACGATATCAAAGCCTATGACAAAGCCATGAGCCGTAAGCTGGAGTTTGTCCCCCTGGAGCAGGCGTTAAAACAGATCGAGACCTCCCGGAAAAAGAAAAAGTAATGTACCAGGTTGTCATAGAGAAGCAAGCCCAAAAACAACTCGCGAGAATTCCACCCCCTGATTTCAACAAGGTCGTTGCTGCCGTAAAAGCCCTGGCCAATGATCCCCGGCCCCATGGCTACAAGAAACTCAAAGGCCGGCCCGGTTATCGCATTCGCGTCGGCGACTACCGAATCATCTACCAGGTCAAGGATAATATCCTCACCGTCTTTGTCCTGGTCATCGGTAATAGAAGAGATGTGTATGAGTAGAATGAAGTGATCTCTCGGGAGTGTAAAATAAACTGTGTCAGTAAGGATTGTTATGCAATAAAAGTAGCTTTTTACCCGGGAACAATTTTAAATAAGTTTGTTCCATCAACTCGCTCCAATTCTGTGCCGATAGGCAAATTCAAATATGGAATTATCGCTGGATCATAGTTTGCAATAGTGTTGACTGCGTATATCGAAGAATTATCTAGATTGTCCAGATATTCCTGAGTCTCAGTTCCTGAGAAAAATTGCCAACCGCTGTCAACATCATTTTTAGGAGTATCGCGATACATCCACTTGACTTTAAGTCCTTCAACTGTAATCGTATCAGGCGCAATGCATCCACCCATTCCGGGAGTGAGTTGAACTAACTCATTAGCCTTAAGTTTGAAATTCTTTTTGCTGCTCATTTTTTGAGACAAATAAAGATGAAAATTGTGTCATTGCAAACGGGATTCCGCCAAAAATATCAGTTGCCAACGAGCTCTATCCCAGTCTCAATCGTAAGCGTTGCCAGGTAGATTGGTTTTAACAAGGCCATGTCGGATCGCTGCACAATACCCGTCGCCACATCCAGCAAAGTCTTCGTCTCGCCGGCCTTCAGATCCTCAAAGGCATGCCCCTTCGCCGTCGCATTGCTTTTTCCGCCCTGGCCTTTACCCCCGTTGAGGTTTTCAAAGCTGGAGACCCGGGAGTGAGTGCCGGCCGGCAGCTGGTAGAGGGGCTGCGCACCGAGGCGAATGCCCGCGAGAAGCAGGGGGATGACAAGCCATTTGTTCATAATGGGATCTTTTGCTATAAAGATACCGATCGCAAAGCGCACCTATCTTGAACAATTCCCTCATCTTGAATTCATCGACATTCTCCATCAGATGGGTAAATCGGGTCACTTTCTTTCCACAGTCCGCGGCAACAATGGATTTGGGGATATGGTTGAAAATCTCATTCAGCGACTTGATAGCTCCATCATTGACCATTGATCGGATGGACCTGTAACGAGGATCACGGTTCATACGCAAAGAAAAGATTTAAATTAACTATATCTACGTCCACATGATCCCATTTTTCCTGCCGGATATTCCTTTTTTTTGGTCCGATTCTACCCTATTTTTCGGCCGCTTAATCCTTTTCCGGCGCGGGTTCTACAAGATTTTAGACGGACAACGAATTTACTAAATCTTTTAGATTATAATTGCTATTATTTTTAGTATTTTTGATGATAAAAATCCCCGGCGCCCGGCCGGGGATCCAACATCCATTGTCGACGCACCTCACTTCTTTAACAACGTACTATCCACATATTTAACGATTAACTGCTTTTTCAGCTCCTCTCGCTTATTCCTCTCGGGATCATCGGTATGCATCGGCTTGAAATCAGCCGGCAGCTTGATCGACGTAAACTTCCCAAAACGGGCCGCTTTGGAGGGAACCTTCAATGGAGCGGCATCGGCATCGACTTTTTTGATGATCCCGTGCGCCACCAATTGCCTTATTTGCCTGGCGATAGTATCCTGTCTGGCCTTTGGCATCGCATTCAATTTCTCATGCACCCGTTCCATCGCCGGCGCTTCGAATTCTGTTTCACCCGCACCAATATTGCCCAATGCCAGCGGTCTCAGTATGGTTCCCTGCCCGAAGCCCGGCAGCCGGTCAAAAGCCAGGTCGCCGACAAACCAACCCTTCTCGGAAGGACTGTTCAAATGAAAGGTCAGCAGGGCTCCGTCGGGCTGATATTCCACCGACCATCCCATGGGATTGTACTTCGCATCCCCGGGTTTATAAACATTGGCGGCCGTCATTTTCCCCGCGCCGGGAATTTTTACTCGCACATAGTCGTAGAACAGGTATTCCTGTCCACTGCTGCAAAAACCTTCGTCACCCCAGTTGCGGACAAAGAAATGGTACACCAGGTTGCTGTTGGTGGCAGGAACCGGGAACGTATTATCCAAAGTAGCAACGGGTTGTTTCAGGAACATGGCATAGACGGGATGCAATTCACAGGGATTGTCGTGCTGCCCGTCGATGTTCAAAAGCCCGATGACAATGGCTGAGTCATTGTCCATATGCGCCTTGGCCGCATCATCGCTTGCGTCTACCGCATGATGATGAAAAAGGTTCCACCAGGTGTTCGTTCCATCCCAATTGTCCACGGTTTCTTCGCTATTGAACTCCCAGTGGATATAGTTCCTGGCCGTGGTATAGATGGCCCGGTCGGCCCGGGTGATCGCCCCGTAGTAGTCATCGTCGTCATAGATGGGATTGCTGTGACCTTCCCATCCCACTTGTCCCTGGTAGGTAACGGGCATGAAATTGTAGTGCGTGCCGCACCAAAAACCTGAATTTCTCCAGAACGGGTAGTCGTCTGTCAGGTTCTTGAAATCGGGGCTCTGACCCGAATTCACCTGCTTTCCCCATTTCGGGTTCAACGGAAATCCATTGTCATCCAGTTCCGTCGCCACCACATCAAAATCTCTGAAGGTCGCCGGAGGAGGCGGCGGCGTCACGTGATGGGTAATGGCGATGGTGACCCAGGCATTGCCGACCCCCTTGCATTGGTTTTCGGTTCCGTCATCATGGCCCCAATACCCGTTATCACTGTACTTGTCATCCGCGTATCCAAGAGTAAGAAACGAACTCTCATTCGGAGGCAGCGTGAAACTGAGTTTTCGGTTGAGGAATTGCTCCATCCTGACGAGTCCGGAGGTGACACTGGGAATTTGCAGCTTTCCAAAGTAGTAATACGCGCTGTTGTCACCGGAAGGGTGGACATATCTTTTCCAGGTCTTACCGGATCCACCCGTCTGCGCACAGCCGCCGGCCGTTATGTAGATCTCATCATCCTTCTGGAACCGTATCTGCGTGAAAGGCTCCGAAGGTCTTTTAACGTTGGGTTCATTGATGGTCCAGGTAATGGTATTGCCGTTGTTGGAGATAACGCTGGTGACTTTTTCCTGTGCGAATACACATGGAGCCGCCAGCAAGGTCGCGATCAAACAGATGGAAGATTTCATGGGAGAAGTTTAGTAATACGTATAGTTGGTTGTCGTCTGGAATCTTTTTCCGGAATCCGATCCGGCCGTAAATAACAGGCTACCCGACTTCACTAATGGAGTTCCATCGCTGTTATAGGTGTAGGTATAGTCCTCCGTATAGGCCAGGTTGTCCGGCCCGGCCGAAAAGATCTCCCGCCCGGGATTGTTCTTCTGTAAGCGGAACCCCTGGAACAGGAAGAGATGGTCCTGGTAGGTGGCATGGATCAGGCTGAAATCGTCGACATTGACCTTGTTGTCGTATGCCTCGAATTGCCGGACGCTGGTATTTTCCGGCGAACCGTCAAAGCCAGGCCGGTGATCGGTAATGGTCTTCACATTCCCATCATCATAATAGGCGAATGTCAGGTTTCGATCGATCAGGAAACCCACATCCCCCACCTTGTGGTCAAAATCGATCTTTTTTACCAGGTCGCCCTCATATAGGAAGATGACATGCCGGTAAACGACATTCGACTGGTTGATAAAGATGATCATAAACACTTTCCCGGCGTCGTCATACAAATAGCGCAGGGTGTCGTGATTGACGATAATATTGTTCCGCATTTCCGCGATATTGTTTCCCTTGTAAAGGACGTCATACGTCGAATACCCCGAGGCAAAATCGACCTTGGTCGCCAGGCTGTCACTATTGTACTCAAAGTGGTAATAGGGGGAAGGCAGGCTGGGGATCACGATATCTTTCAACAGCACTTTCCTCGCCGGTTTGGGAGTGGGGGGTACAGTAGGAGGAGGGGTATGGTCCTTTCTGCACGCCTGAAGTAACATCCCAAGCGCAAGGATCCAAAATACAAATTGGCCACGCCGCATATCCATTTTTTTTGGGTGCGAAACTAAGGCGTTGACGGCTCGGGTTATAGGGGAAACCAAGGAGGGGTGAAGCCCGTCTTAGGAGTGGCGGGTTTCAATCCATCAACGGCTGGCTCATGTCGAGGCTATAAAGCAGTTTCTCCCGGTCTTCCAGCCTCTCGGGGCGTTCGAAATGGAAGCCCAGCTTTACCAGCAGCCGGATAGAGGCTGTGTTTTCAGGGAATACCACCGCATATAACCGGGGATAATGCGACTCGGCACGGAGGTGGTCCAGCAGAACGGACGCCGCCTCGAAGGCATAGCCATTTCGGCCAAATTCCGGCAAGAAGGCAAAACCAAGGTCCGGGAAATCGAGGTAGTCCCGCTGTATCAGGCTGATAACGCCGATGGGCGCTGACTTATCCGGCAGGCAGACCGTCCAATAGTTGACGGCCGGGTTTTCATTTATCTTGTTGATATAGGCGTACGCCTCCGCCTCGTCGCGGACGTTGCGATCCCCGATGAACTCGAGCCAGCCCGGCGTGTTGAGCAGCTGCCGGATGAACGCGGCATCATCCAGGTGTAGTGCCGCAAGGGCCAGGCGCTGGGTCGTGAAATTTGTTGGTATCAGGTTTTTGGTCTTTCCGGAAAGATAAGTAGTATTGGGACAGAAAATTGCTTCCCATCATGAAAAAGAGAAAAACCACGCCGGTGAAAAAGGCCTTGACCCGGGGCGAGTTCATCAAAAAAGTCGCGCTGGCCGGCGCTGGGTTTTATATCGTTCCAAGGTTCGTTCTTGGGGGAAAAGGGTTTGTGGCCCCGAGCGATAAACTGTACATAGCGGCGGTCGGCTGCGGGGGAGAAGCAGAGAACGATATCCATCACTATGCATCGGCCCCGAAAAAGAACGCAGTCGTAGCATTCCTCTGCGATGTGGACGACCGTCAGGCAAAACCCAGGATCAAGGAATTTCCGAAGGCAAAATTCTATCACGACTGGCGGGAACTCTTCGACAAGGAAAACAAGCATTTTGACGCCGTAACGGTGGCGATTCCCGATCATAACCATGCCCTGGTGGGACTGAGCGCCATGCAGCTGAACAAACATCTCTATCTGCAAAAACCGTTGACCCACGATATCTACGAAGCCCGGCTGCTTACGGAAGCCGCAGAGAGATACAAGGTAGTGACCCAAATGGGCGACCAGGGCGCTTCCTGCGACGGGATGCGGACGTTGCGGGAGTGGTTCGAAGCGGGGCTTATCGGTGACATCGAAAAAGTATATTGTTGGACGGACCGCCCCGTCTGGCCCCAGGGCATTTCCTGGCCCGGAGGCAAACCGCCCGTGCCGGCCGGCCTTAAATGGGATCTATGGCTGGGTACGGCCCAATATGTCGACTATATCGACAACCTGGTGCCCTTTAACTGGCGGGGATGGTGGCAGTTTGGCACCGGTGCGCTCGGGGATATGGGTTGCCATATCATGGGGCCGCCCTTCAAATTGCTGGAGTTGGGTTATCCCACCGAAATTTCCGGCAGCGCGAGCACAGTCTACAAGGGCATCTTCAAAGAGGGTGTCTATCCACAGAGCGGCCCCGTCTCCAGCTCGCTCAAATTCCGGTTCACCACGAAGAACGGAAGAGAGGTGGATCTGTTTTGGATGGATGGTGGGATAACGCCCGAGCGCCTGACTGAGGTGGACCCCGGCTCGAATTCCAATGAAGTGCTGGGCGACTGGCCCGGGGAGAACGATTTCGAAGGTTGCACCCTGTTCATCGGGACAAAGGGAAAGGTTTCCTGTGGATGGGGCGGCAGCCACCCGAGATTGCTCCCGCTTTCCCTCAACAAGGACGTCCACATCCCCGAAAAATATCCCCGGGTGGAAGGCGGAATGGATGGACATTGGTGGCAATGGGTGGATGCCTGCATCGCCGGCCATGGGAAGATGGAAGTAGATTCGCCGTTTGTAGGGTATGCGGGCCCATTGACGGAAACCGTGTTACTGGGGAACCTGTTGTTGCGCAGCTTCAATATCAAAGAAAAGATCAAGCGCAATGACCCCGTATATGGGAATATGGAAGGCTATCGATTCAGTGGCCGGTATCTGGCCTTGAAATGGGATGGTGAAAATATGAGGGTGACGAACTATGAGCCGGCGAATCAGTTTATCAAACGAGAATACCGCAAGGGCTGGGGCCCGCTTTCGCTTTAAAAGACCAATATATGCAAGTCGTTGTTTGTAGCACGTACGAAGAAATGTCCCTTCGGGCCACCGAAGACCTGGTCACCGTTATGGGCTCCCGCAAAAGCCCACTCCTCTGCCCTGCATCCGGCGATTCGCCCGCGGGGCTCTACCGCAATCTCGTTGCGCGGGGGGGGCAAAGAGAGGGGGATGTTTCGGGCTGGCGCTTTGTGGGCCTGGACGAGTGGGTGGGTTTGAATGGCGGTGATGAGGGCAGCTGCAGGTATCATTTGGACAGGGAGCTCTTTGGGCCGCTTCATGTGCCGGAAGAGCACCTCTTCTTTTTTGATGGCAGGGAGGAAGACCTGGCCTCGCAATGCCGCCAGGCGGAAGCGTTCATCGCTTTCCATGGCGGTCTCGATGCAACGATACTCGGCCTTGGGCTGAATGGGCACGTCGGGATGAACGAACCGGGCACCTCCGTTACATCCCGTTCGCATGTGACGGTTCTTGATCCCATCACCGCCCAAACCGGGCAAAAATACTTCAGGGAGGCCCAAATCCTAACCAAAGGGATCACCCTGGGCCTCGGCACCATCCTCGATTCGAGGAACATTTTTCTCCTCGTGAGCGGAGCGAAGAAAGCATCCATCGTCAAGACCGTTCTGGAGGGAGAGATTTCGGAACAAGTTCCCGCCACCCTGCTGCTCCGGCATCCTGGGCTTCGCATCTATTTGGACGCTGACGCCGCCGCATTGCTCAGCAGCCGGTAAACCCATTTCCCCAAAAGAATATACCTCCCGCAGTGTAGGTAGCCATAAAAATGGCCGCTGATAGACAATTGTCTACATTATTTTAGTTTATTTATATACTTATATTCGATATAATAGTATATTTGTATTCTAATTTGTGCTAATCCACCCATTTCCCAACATGAATTATACGCTTCTCAAGGAGTTGATCGATATGTGCGAACAGTTTGAATCGGCCAGTCAAAACAACAAATACCCGAATGATATCCATGGCTTCCGGCAGTGGGTTTGCGGAAAATCGGGGGCGGAAGAGCCCCGGCCGGAACCGGGCTGGGACGGGAAGGAAAAGGGACGGACGCCGGAAAGCGTCATCAGCACGATGATCGTCCATATGAACCGCTACGCGAAAACCTACTCCAAATCCGCCATCCACGGCACCGACTTCTCCACGCAGGAAGAATTCATCTACCTGATCACGCTGACCGCCTATGGTGAAATGACAAAAACCGAGCTGATCCGGAGAAATATCCAGGACAAGCCATCGGGAATGTTGATCATCAACCGGCTGCTCCAGCAAGGATGGGTGGTACAGGTAGATTCGGCGGTGGACAAAAGAAGCAAAGTGCTCCGGCTGACCGCGAAAGGAAAAGCTGCGCTGGGCCAGATCAAAAAAAGGATCGACACCGCCACCCAACTGGTAGCCGGCGATCTGACCCGGCCGGAGAAGCTCGAATTGATCCGGCTGCTGCAAAAACTGGAACAGTTCCACGAACCCATCTTTCTAAAGAATATAGACCGGGCCGAACTGCTGGATACAGTGAGGACCGCAATTCCATCCAAAACAATTTAGCTTTTATCATGCGTAGAAAAGTGGCGATCATCGGGGCAGGCATCTCGGGTCTTTCTGCGGCGGCTTACACGGCCAAAGCGGGAAACGAAGTGCATGTTTATGAAAAGAACAGCACTCCCGGCGGCCGCGCGAGACAGCTGAAGACGGCGAACGGGTACATTTTTGACATGGGACCCAGCTGGTATTGGATGCCGGACGTCATCGACCGTTTCTTCAAGGATTTTGGCTACCGGACCAGCGATTTTTATGAATTGATCCCGCTCGACCCGCAATTTGAGATCATCGGCAAGGAAGGGAACCTTTCCATCCCGGCTTCCTACGAGGAGTTGCGCGGGCTTTTCGATCGGGTCGAGCCCGGTTCCGGCAAAAGGCTCGACAAATTCATGGAATCCGCGCGATTCAAGTATGAGGTGGGGATGGGGCAATTCGTCCATAAGCCCTGTCACAGTTGGTGGGAGTTTGTCACGCCGAAGATAGCCTCCAGCGCCATCCGTTTGGATCTGCTGTCCAATTTCAGAACCTACGTCAAAAAACACTTCGGGCACCCTTCGCTGCGGACCCTGATGGAATTTCCGGTGATCTTTCTCGGCGCCTCTCCCGAGCAGGTCCCCGCCTTGTACAGTTTGATGAATTATGGAGGGTATGTATTGGGCACGCATTACCCGATGGGCGGCTTCTACCGTTTGGTCCAGGCGATGTGGCGGATCGCGGAAGAACTCGGAGTGCAGTTTCACTTCGATCAGCCGGTTGAACGCATCATCGCCTCCGGCTCCCGGATATCGGCCATCCAGGTGAATGGAGATCCCATCGCCGTCGACGCCGTCATCGCCTCTTCGGACTATCATCACACCGAATCGTTGTTGGATCCTTCGAAGCGAAATTATTCCGAAGACTATTGGCGGAGCCGGACATTTGCTCCCTCCTGCCTCATTTACTACCTCGGATTCACCGAAAAGATACCCCGCCTGCAACACCATTCGTTATTTTTCGAGCACGACCTGGACGACCACATCGACGCAATCTATAAAAGAAAGCGCTGGCCGGAAAAACCATTGTTTTATGCCTGCTGCCCGTCTAAGACGGACCCTGGCGTTGCCCCCGATGGTCATGAGAACCTCTTCTTGCTCATGCCCCTGGCAACCGGTATCGAAGACGACAAGCGTACCAGAGGAGAATATCTGGTGGCCATGATCGACCGGCTGGAAAAACATACCGGGGTCTCCGATCTCCGATCCAGGCTGGACTATTTGCAAAGCTATTGTGTCAGCGACTTTGTCAGAGACTATAATGCTTACGAAGGCAACGCCTATGGGCTTGCCAACACGCTCTCACAGACCGCTGTCGGGAAACCTTCCGTCCGGAACCGTCAGCTGGCCAATCTATTCTATACCGGACAACTAACGGTCCCCGGTCCGGGGGTGCCGCCATCGATCATCTCCGGAAAGATAGCAGCCGGGGAGTTGGATAAACTTATAAAGGAGGCTTATGAAACAGCTGTTTGACGAACTGTCCTACCAATTAAGCAAGATCACGACCCAAAAATACAGCACGAGTTTTTCCTTGGGGATCATGGCTCTTCATCCGTCGATTCGCCCGGCGATCTATGCCATTTACGGCTATGTCCGGTTGGCGGATGAAATTGTCGACAGTTTCCATGGATATGACAAGGCGGTGTTGTTGCAGCGCTTCCGTCAGCAAACCTGGGAGGCGCTGGACGAAAAGATCTCCGTCAACCCTATCCTGAACGCGTTTCAGGAGACGGTGAACGAATACCGGATCGACCGCGGCCTTATCGACCAGTTTTTGCAGAGCATGGAGATGGATCTGTCGCCCCTAACCTACGACCCGGAGTTGTACTCCCGCTATATCCTGGGATCTGCGGAAGTGGTTGGGCTGATGTGCCTGAAGGTATTTGTGAAAGGGGATGCCGACGCGTATGAAGCGCTGAAACCCTTTGCCATGAAGCTGGGCTCGGCCTTCCAGAAGGTGAATTTCCTCCGGGACCTGAAAGACGACTATCAACAGCTCGGACGCACCTATTTTCCACATATTGAAATGGGGAGGTTTGACGATACCGTCAAACGCCAGATCGAACAGGAGATCGAAAAGGAGTTCCAGGAAGCCCTCAAAGGCATCCAGCGGCTTTCCGGAACGGCCCGGTTCGGCGTCTTTCTCGCTTACAGGTATTATTTGTCGCTTTTTCGAAAGATCAAACGGACGCCGGCGGCCAGGATCCTGCATCACCGCGTCCGCATTCCCAATGGCCGGAAGCTTTCCCTGATGATGACCAGTTATGTACAATATAAAATGTCCATCACCGGCGGATGGTGAACTACCCAAGCCCGGAAGATCGATCCAATGATTCTAAACGTCAAAAGATGAGACACACGCTACAGCGAACCCAGCAACTCTCCTGCACTGCGGAAACGGCCTGGCGTTTCTTCTCCTCGCCGGTGAATTTGGCGCAGATCACACCCCCGGAGTTGAATTTCGTCGTATTAACCCAGCTAAAGAGTCACGACATTTACGAAGGGATGATCCTGGACTACAAAGTCAGTCCCCTGCTGGGGATCCCCCTGCGCTGGCAGACCGTGATAAAGCAGGTCGACCCGGGCAAGAGCTTTACCGATTTTCAGGGCAAGGGGCCTTACAAGTATTGGAATCACCACCATGAATTCATTCCCAACGACAATGGGATTCTGATGAAAGACACGGTCGAATACGAGCTGCCGCTGGGTTTTTTAGGGGAGATCCTGCACCGGCTGGTGGTGCGGAAGAGATTGGAAGCCATTTTTGACTACCGTTACAGGATCCTCGAGAAATTGTTTGGCGCAAAAAAATGAACCCAATGAATGTATTGATTTTGCTGGCGACTTTCTTTTCGATGGAGGGGCTTACCTGGCTGATCCATCGATACGTGATGCACGGCTTCCTCTGGGTGCTGCACAAGGATCATCATGACCATCGCCATGACGGGCCTTTGGAAAAGAATGATTATTTCTTCCTGATCTTTGCCCTGCCCGCGATCGTGTTGATGTATGCCGGGAGCAGGGCGCATTTCAACTACCTGTTCTTCATCGGCGCGGGGGTCAGTCTTTATGGAATGGCCTACTTCTTTGTCCACGACATTTTTATTCACCAGCGGATCAGGTTTCTTTCCAGAACGCAGAATCCCTATTTACTGGCCATCCGCAGGGCGCATAAACAACATCACAAACATACGGGCAGGGAGGATGGAGAATGCTACGGGTTCTTGTGGGTGCCGGTAAAGTACTTCCGGATGTACTTCCAAAAAAAAGCAGCATAATGGCCTATACCTACCTCTGTATCGATCTTTTGGCCGTAATCGTTTGTTTCCTGTTCTCATTCGACAGGAGGATCCGTTTCTATCCCTATTTCGGGATCGTTCTGAAAAGTATGCTCCTGGTCGCTCTTCCCTTCATCGCCTGGGACGCCTGGTTCACTGCGAGGGGAGTCTGGTGGTTCCGGGAGCAATATACACTGGGGATGTCGATGCTCGGACTGCCGGTGGAAGAATGGCTCTTTTTCATCTGTATACCCTTCTCCTGCCTCTTTACTTTCTTCTGTTTGGACAGGTTTGTCAACCTGGATTGGACGGCCAAATACCAGCCGGCGGTCGTGTGGATCTTATTGGGTCTTCTTACCGTCACGATCGCCTTGCACTTAGAAAGACTCTACCCGTTGGTAACCGGATTGTTTACCGTTGCCGTGCTCGTCTTCCTTCATTTCATCGCGAAAGTCACCTGGCTGGCGAAGGCAACGCTGACCTATATCCTCCTTATGCCGGGCTTTTTCCTGGTGAACGGCGTCCTGACCGGCACCGGGTTGCGCGCCCCTATCGTCAATTATAATCCCGCTGAGATAATGAATGTGCGGATATTGACCATTCCGGTCGAGGATATGGTGTATGGATATGCGCTGATCCTGCTCAATCTTTATTTTTTCCTCCTCTTCCGGAAAAGGAGGGAGCGCAGCTTTGTAATCAACTATTAATTCACAAAACCTTTGCTGCCATGGAAAGAAATCATGTGGTACTGGTCGATCCCGATGACAACCCGGTTGGAACGATGGATAAAATGGAGGCGCATGAAAAAGGAGTCCTGCACCGGGCATTCTCCGTCTTCATCTTTGACAAGGAGGGCAGAATGCTCCTGCAGCGCCGGGCCTTTTCCAAATACCATGGAGGCGGTCTATGGACGAATGCCTGTTGCTCGCATCCGCAGTGGGGCGAGGACATCAGAAGCGGCGCCATGGAAAGGCTGCAATATGAAATGGGCCTTCGATGCGATCTTACCCCTGTTTTCCATTTCGTTTACAAGACGCCGGTGGAGAACAATTTGATCGAACACGAGCTGGATCATGTGCTGATGGGTATCGCGGACGGCGAGCCCCATCCCAACCCGCAAGAAGTCGCGGGTACCCGGTGGGCATGGCCGGCGGAGTTGCAACAGGAGATCGAAATCGATCCGGGCCGGTTTACGTATTGGTTTCGGATGTCGATCAATAAAGTCCTGCTTTCCCCCTGGATGCCCGGCGCCAGCTCGCCTGCCGGTACTTCGTGAGGCTGAGGCCGCGGCGGCGGGACATTGATTGGTTTGGCGGAAAGGGAGGGATTCGAACCTGCCCTTCCAAATCCTTGTCTGTGGCGAGTTCCAGGAGATTAACCATTTCCGGGTCCCCATGATGGAGAATAACTTGTCTTTTTCCTGGTTATTTTTCAACAATAATAAGGTTTGCCGCTCTATTTCTTCATTCTTGGCTTCCAGTATCGAGTTGTTCTTTTGTTTGATTGCCCTGCTTCTGATCGGTAACAGAACCAGCAGACTCAGGAGCAGGATCAACAGCAAAGCAATGAAAATCTGCAGTTCCTTTTTCTGGACAATGCTTTTATTCAGGGCGCCCTTTTTTTCCTGGGCGGCTTCTAAAAGCGCTTCCTTTTTCTCGAATTCATAGCGCGTCTCCTTTTATTATATTCCGGGCGTCCTCACTTCTTCCTATTTCCTGATAGGCATTATTCCCTATATTGTACATGGCTTTCGCCATTTGCAGCGAATCGTTTGCCTTCTCTGCCACGCGAAGAGCATCCTGATAATGCAGTAACATTTTTGAATAGTCACCCAGTTCATAATAGGCATTTCCTTTCTGCCTTAGACTTATGGACTGGCCCCTCGCATACCCGATTGGGTTGCAATTGCCAGGGCTTTGTCGCTGCAGAAAATCAGGCTGTCGACGCTTATCCTGAAATAGGCAAAGGCCAGGCTGTCAAGTAAATCGACATAGGCATTATCTTTTTTCAAAGCCTCGCAAATATTTTGACTTACAAGATTCATAGACAAAAATTACAACATCGTTGCAAAAAACGGATTTTTCTATACATTTGCTTAGTGAGTAGAAACCAAACAATACAACCAAAGCAAATAGCGACTGCTATTTTAATGGCTGTATTTGTGTTTATTCACGTCGTAAAAGTCTTTCACCACCATGAAGGAAATTTTGGCAAAGCCCAGTCCTCGCAAACCGGTAAATGGGTGAGTAAAGTGTCTGACTGTTTGATTTGCGATTATCATTTTGTAAAAGACGCTAGCAATTCTATTCCAGAATTTTCAGCCCCTCCCGCTGCCCACTTTCAACCTACTTATACCGATTATCTTTCACAACGCTTAACTTCTATCGGTCTCGCCTCGTCGGACCGAGGGCCTCCATCATTGATTTAACACTGAATACGCTTATTTGAGATCGGGGCATATTATGTCTTGTCCTTTCTGTTTACCTGGCAATCGCATTGAATTGTAATGTATGCGGAGGCATCAACGATGCTTACCGGCAATATTTCAATCCGGCTGCCAATGTGAATTACTATGGTGGTTTAAGCGGGAAGTTTTTTTATGGAATTAAAAAGTGGTATGAGATCTTATTCAGAAACAATTAATAATGGCTGAGCAGAAAAACAAACAAAAATCACATGTGCGCCGCCTGGCGGTATTTTCACAGCGAGCCGGTTTGGTCGCCTCCTTTCTACTTGTTGCCATGCTGTCGGTGAAAGCACAAGAGAAACAAACTATCCTTGTTTCAGTCGTGGACTCGGCAAGCAAAGAGCCGATTGCAGCCACCGTACGAGTGGCTTCCATGAACCAACATTACAAGACAAATGATAAGGGTGTCGCGTCCCTAAGCCTGAAGGCGGGGCGTTATGTGATGATCATTTCCTCGGCTGGCTATACCGTAAAAACGCAAACGCTTCTCGTAACCGAAGGGCAACAAAATGAGGCAATGGTGTTGCTGACGGTGGCAAATCATACACTGGCAGACGTAACCGTCACCGGGATGCGGAAGGAAGACGCCGAAGCCCTGGCCGTAAAGCGAAATGTAATGCCGGTGACCATTCTTTCTGCCAAACAGATAGAGAACCGTGCCGCTAATCTTACCGAATTATTAGCCAGGCAAACCGGCGTGCAGATAAGGCAAACCGGTGGCGTGGGCAGTGAAGCAAGAATTTCCATTCGGGGATTGGAAGGAAACAGGGTGCAGATATTTATTGACGGCAACCCGTTAAACACACCAGATGGAAGCCTTGGTATCAATGATTTGCCGCTTCAGATCATTGAACGCATTGAAATTTATAAAGGCGCTATCCCGGCATGGTTGGGTGGCGACGGCTTGGGCAGTGCGGTGAACGTTGTCATCAGGCATAGAGATGTCAGCTATATTGATGCAACGGCTTCGTATCAATCCTATAAAACCGTCCAGACCGGATTAATTCTAAAAAAGACATTTGACAAAAGTGGAATAGAAGCGGGCGGAGGCATTTTCACAAATAGTAGCGACAACAATTACGTCATGGAATCGCCCTACCAGCCCGGGTTAAAAATCAAAAGAGACCATGACCGGTTCAAATCATTACTCGCTGGCGGCTCTATCAGGTTTCATCGCTTGTGGTTCGATGAAGTAGAAATAGAAGGCGCTTATTTAAACAGTCAGAAGCAGCTCCAGGGTATTCAGCAAAACATTCAACACATACAAAGCCAGGGAACAACGGCAGTAGCGGTGTTAGGTTTAAAAAAGGCAAACCTGTTGAACAATAAGCTGTCCCTGAGTTACCATGGCATAATGGCCGCTATTAACGTAAAATTTGTGGACACATCCAGCTATAGTTACGATTGGAACAATCATGCCTCACCAAGTTTTTACGGGAAAGGCGAATTGGGCAACGGTCCGAATTTTACCCTGACAAAGCAGAATGAGTTTCGCCAGCAGGTGAATTTTAATTACGTCGCAAACAACACGTTCACGCTTAACCTCAATAACACTTCCCGCATCGGGCATCTTGATCAGAAAGACGATACGGCAGATGCATACGCTGGTAAGAACATTTACAACTATCCGGGGAAGCTTTCGAATACCATTACAGGATTTACCGTGGAAACACACGTAATGGATGATAAGCTTCTTTTTTCGACAGCCCTCAAGCATTATTACAACAAAGTAGATGGATACAACACGAACATTTATTTGCAAGCACCGCCAGACAAGGTCAATAATACCATCTCCAGGTTTGGCTACAATGCGGGTGTTCGTTACAATTTTACTAATTCTCTTCTTGTAAAAGCCAGTTACGAAAAAGCGTTGCGATTGCCCAGCAATGCCGAACTTTTTGGTGACGGTGTTCTGATCACACCTTCCATTTTGCTGAAGCCGGAGATAGCTTACAACAAAAACGTCGGGTTGGCTTATGATAAAACCAATGCAAAAGGCAAACGGCTTCAGGTGGATGCGAATGCATTTTACATGAACGTGAACAACCTCATTCAATTGGCCGGTAATGGCCTTACGATTGGCTATGTAAATTTTGCCAAAGCAAAAATTTATGGAGCCGACTTCGATATAAAATATGACGTCACCAGAAACTTATACGCCAGCTTCAACATCACCTACCAGAAGCTAAAAGATGACAATAAATATTTGCCCGGTACGCAAAACGTCGACAACCCAACGTATAAATTAGACATACCCAACACGCCGCAGTTTTTCACTAACTGGAGCGTAGAATATTCCTGGTATGACCTGTTAGGCAAAGAAAGCAAAACAAAGCTGCTGTACGAAGGCAGTCATTGCGCCCGGTACAACTATGGCTTCAACGTAAGTGCTTACGATGATTATTTCATTCCCTCTTTTCTTGTTCATACAATTAGCCTTGAACAGTCCTTTAAAAACAAGCGCTACATCATTGCCGCAGAAGCCAACAATTTCACCGACGAAAGAGTCGTCAATAATTATAACCAACCGCTTCCGGGACGCACTTTCCGGATAAAGCTGCGGTACTTGTTCCTTGGAAAAAAACTACTTCAACAAGAAACGAATCCATAAACAAAAAAAACATGAAAGTAACAGTAAAAGCGACACTCGCCATTACAGCAACGGCCCTTTTCTTTTCGTCCTGCAAAAAAAAGGATGATGGAGGAAGCACTACTCCCAACCTCGACAAATTTCTCATTGGCACAAACATCTCCTCCGCCAACCCCATTGTAGGCTATGTTGGCACAATGAAGGATTTAAGCGTGGGTAGTTACAACAACAGCAAGGCACGGCAATCGGTCAATTATCCTTATGTGACCTTGTATAAAAATGATGTCTTCGTGATGCCGCAACGCTACGGCGATGTGGTTAAGAAATATACAAGACAGACTGATGGCACACTTGCTGAAACGGGCAGCCTGACGGCACCGGCGGCTTCTGCTCCGCTGGGGGCAGTTGTCGAAAGTGACAGCCGGGCCTACCTCTCTTTAATGAATGCGGGAAAAATATTGGTATTCAACCCATCGACAATGGCGATATTGAATACCATTGACCTTACCTCTTATGGATTAGGAGATGGAAACCCCGATCCGAATGTAATGGCATTCAGGAACGGAAAGTTATATGTGGCCTGCAGCCAAACTACCGATGGATATACCAGTACTCGTCCAGTGCAAGTCCTGATCATAGACGTCAATAACAATTTTTCAATCACCTCCGCCACGGATAGCCGCAGCGGATGGGCAGGAAGCGTTAACGAGCAAAAATCCATCTTCTTTGATGAAAACGGTGACCTCTATCTCTATTGCGTAGCTTCCTATGGATTTGTGCCGGGCCAGAAAGGTGGATTTCTGCGCATCAAGAATGGTCAAACCAGTTTCGATCCTACTTACTTTTTTAATACATCCGATATAACCATTAGCGGGATTGCCGGAAACAAAATTGACTACCTGCAACGTTTTCGGTATGCCGGCAATGGCATTGTTTATTCAACAGGTAACATTTACGCGCTGGCCAGCAATCCTCCTGATTATGTAAATGACCGGACATATGGCTCATTCAAGGTTGATATTATCAACAAGACAATCACAAAGCTGAATATCCCGTATTCAAATGGAATGGCTGCCTCGGTAGGATTGTTTGAGAACAAAGTGCTATTTGGTATCGCAGGTACCTCGGCCGTAGGCATTTACCGCTATGATCCTGCTGCCGACACGGCCGGCAGCAAGCCGATTGTTACCACCCAGGGCGACCCACACCAAATTGAAGTTTTTAACTAGGCCATTGCCAAATATAGCATCAATTTCCGGGTGGCGAATTTGCCCTGGATTTTATGCATTGGTCGTTTAAAAGAAGAAAGTCTGGATTTTATCCATAGCCTGATTATGATTATTGCTATAGCCCGGGAAATGAGCAATCCATTGGCGTCAGCGGTGGGTTACCGCTTCATCCGCTCTTCATTAAAAGGCGCCCTTCCGGTTTTGTTTGCCCTTGCTATTACCCCTAAGATCGCGATCCATGCGCTTGTTGCCCATCATACAGATACGCACCCTTCACTGAAATATGGCAATGCCGATCAGTATAATGAGGCCGGCTTCTACCGTTATTCGCCAACAGTTAAATGAGAATGATGCTTAAGAATATTTCTTTCGCTGCTGGCCGAAAGGCCCTTTGCTTGAATATTCAGATCGCAATATTTAAAAATATTTAAATGAAAAAGAATTTATGGGGTTTAGTAATTCTGTCAGTTTTTTCAATTGCAGGATTTTCTCAAAATATATCAAATAAACACCTGGTCGGGTATGTGGCAGATAAAGCCACAAAAGAGTCGATACCATTTGCCAATATTGTGGTAAAAAAAACAGCAACTGGAACAACAGTGGATTCCACTGCAACGGATTCCAAAGGCCGCTATTTCTTGAAATATCTGCCTGTAGGAAAATTTACCTTGTTTGTAAGCGCTTCCGGATACATGAGGTTTGAAAAAGAAATGAATTTGTCTTCGGTTAAAACCAGAGAAGCAAATTTTGAATTAGTGCCAGACACCACAAAGTTGAAAGAGGTGATCGTTTCAGCCAGGCGGCGTGAAATCGAAGGCATGGGCAAGCTCTCAGAAGCCGTACATCCGACGACAGTCGTTACGCCGGAGGAATTGTTCATGAAAAACGCCAATACTTTTGCCCAGGCCGTCGCGTTCGAGCCCGGGGTATGCGTGCTGACTGCCTGCAGTTCCTGCGGGTTCAAGCAAATTCAGATGAACGGCCTTGGCGCTAATCAGACGACGCTCCTGGTTGATGGATTGCCTTTGTATACCGATGTCACAAACTTTTATGGCGTGGATGCTTTGACCACTGCAGGCTTAGCATCCGTCGATATAGCCCGCGGGCCGGGAGCTTCACTGCTGGCCCCGGGCGCCATGGGAGGTACCATGGACGTTCGCTTTCAGGATCCGACGAAGAATTCGATCACGGTGGATGGCGCAGCGGGTAACGATCAATATAAACGCTTGTCGATTGTGGCAACCACTTTTGACCCCAGCAGCAAACTAGGTGTAGTAATTGCCGCTCATCACTTTCTTAATGGGCCATGGGATGCCAATGGAACGGGTATGTCCCAGTCCCCATACATGCTGGATGAAAGCGCCCTGGCGAGAATCAACGGGTGGCTGGGAAAAAACGATAAGCTGGCATGGAACCTGCAATATGTTCACAGCTATAACGAAATTTTCGGTGCGTCGACGACTACCAACTTCCATGGTGCAACTTTAGGAAGCCCTGATTCACTGGCCACTCAAATGTTTGTCGGAGGAAACGTAAATAATAAATTTATTGGGAATCCCATAGATATTCTCGAGTGGATTCAAACGAAACGCGATCAAATCACAGGTACGCTCACTCTGTTCTCATCAAAAGATAGTTGGTTGCAGTTTCATGGGGGCTTTGTCAATCAGACGCAAGGTTCAACGTACGAGGGCGGCGCCGATTACTCGAATAAGGATAATACCGTTGCGACCGACTTACGTTGGCAGACACGTGTCGGAGCCCATACCCTTACACTGGGTGGCGACTACAATACCGAGACGCTCAGATCGCAATCGAACTACTACTACACGGAACTTGGAATTACCCCGGATTCTTACAACAGCTATTACGGCGGCGGTTACGTTCAGGATGCATGGGATTTGGGACATGACCGCGAACTCGACGTTGCTATACGCGCTGATAAGATACATGATAACTGGATTGACAAACCCAACTCCATTATTGATAAGTTCATCGTTGCGCCGCGTGCGAACTTCAAGTGGGGATTCAACGAAGACCTTACGCTTCGCCTGTCCGCGGGTTTGGGCTGGCGTTCGCCACTCACCTTCTTCGAGTTGGATCACGGTCTCCTGGACAACGGCTTCGACATCGGCGTCACCCAGTTGGAAAAGGGCTGGGGTTCCGGAGGGTCGCTTTCCTGGACGCCAGGGCTCTGGACGTTTACCGGTTCGATGTATGCTACCTGGCTCAAAGGTTTGGAGTATGTTGGCTCTAACCCGGACCCCAGCATTCAGCGGCCGCTCCTGCTTAGTGATTCCACAAAAATGTTCTTTCTTGATATGGACTTTCAGGTAAATAGGATTGTGAATAAATGGCTCGAACTCGGAGTCGGCATCGCCCACCAGGACTTTCCCAACTCATTCAAGGCGGACGAGCTTGTGGCAGCTCAGGAAACAGAAGTGAACGGTCGTATTTCCATTACGACGAAGCCCATTACCTTTTCGGGCGATGTCGAATGGGTGGCTTCGCGAAATCTGCTGCCATATGGCTACGGCGGCCACTATAGTCAATTCGCAGATGACTTGGCAAGTGCTCCCAAACTTACGACGGCGCCCAGTTATTTTGTCGTTAACGCAAAGGCAGACTATCATTTGACATCGCATTGGGAAATCTACGTGGGTGGCGAAAATCTACTTAACTACACGCAAACAGGGTCGGCTCACGACGAACCTCATTATTTTGATCAATATGGAAATTTCAACACCTCGCATATCTGGGGCCCGTTGCGCGGGCGTCAAGTGTATGCGGGAATACGCTTAAGGATGTAACTTTTGTATTCCACGCGTATTTGCTGACAGTTATATATTCTGAATTATTTAATGAAATATTATTGCAATTATCCTTATGCGCTTATTCTTTCTTTTTTTTGTCTTTCTTTTAAGTTGTGGCTGCACGGGAAACTTCAATGGTCGTGCCGGCAGGCTCCTGAAGGACAGCACGGCGATGGCCGTTGACAGCGTGGTACGGCCGGTCCTCGGGAAATATGCTATCCCGGGGATGGCAATAGGAGTAACTATCAATGGCAAGCGCTTTTATTATAATTTTGGAGTAGCTTCCAGGAGCACGTCCCGGGAGATCACGAATGAAACGCTTTTCGAGGTCGGATCCATCAGCAAGACTTTCACGGCGACCCTTGCCAGCTATGCTCAAACAGCAGGATTCCTTTCCCTTAAGGATCCGGTCAGCAAATATCTACCGTCGCTGCGGAAAACCAGCTTTGACAGTATAGCGCTCGTTGACCTGGCCACGCACACCGCCGGAGGATTTCCTTTACAGTTTCCTGAACAGATTAAAGACAGTGTCCAGCTAATGGATTATTTCAAGCAATGGCGACCCCGGTTTCCAATCGGCCGTTACCGGGTCTATGCCAATCCGGGCATCGGGTTGCTTGGGGTTATCGCGGCCCAAAGCATGCATCGGCCGTTTACCGATCTCATCGAAAAGACGGTGTTGCCCGAACTAGGGTTGACCAATACTTATATCGATGTTCCGTTGCAAAAAATGGCCGACTACGCCCAGGGATACAACGACGCCGACAGCGCGGTACGGGTGGGCCAGGGAGTATTGGCATCCGAGACCTATGGGATAAAATCCTGCGTCAAGGACCTGTTGCAATATGCCGAGGTGAACATGGGCATTGCCAGGGTCAATGAGCCGTGGCGGCAAGCCGTTATGGTTACGCATTCCGGGTATTATAAATGCGGGGTATTGACGCAGGATCTTATTTGGGAACAATACCCTTATCCAACCGATAGTGCTATCCTGCTTGCGGGCAACGCCACTTCCATGATCTTAGAACCGAATCCGGCCACCAGGATCGCGCCCGAATTACCACCGCAACAGAATGTGCTTATCGATAAGACGGGCTCGACGAATGGTTTCGGTGCGTATATACTGTTCATCCCCTCGAAGAAAACCGGTGTAGTTATACTGGCGAACAAATCATATCCTATCGATGGCAGGGTGCGTCTCGCGTATCAGCTATTGAAGCGTTTTGAATAAGGTTGCCGCTTGCCTTAGCGCGTCCCGCCGGCCGGGAACGGACCCCCGCCCAAGCGGGTCTTAAATTTCTCTTAATGCAACTTTAGTGCAGTTTAAGTATTTTGCTTAATATTGTCAGGACATTCAACTAAAAATATTGACTATGACGAGCAGAAGAAAATTTATCACTCAGGCCTCGCTCGCATCCGCCGGGCTTTTATTCAGTGCCGGTTTTCGCCGGCCTTCCGTGCAGAAAGTAGCCGGAATTCAGTTGTATTCTCTTCGGGACCAGCTGCCGGCCAATCCCAGGGATGTCATCCAAAAGGTGGCCAGGGCCGGATATGTCGAAGTGGAAACATTCGGTCTGAACAAAACGACCGGTTTTTGGGGATTATCGCCAAAGCAATTCGGCGAAGTGCTTAAAGTCAACGGTCTCCGGACTCCGAGCGGGCATTATGACATGAACCAATTCTTCGGCACCCGAAGCCGGGAGAACCTGGACATCTACATCGCGGCCGCGCATGTCCTTGGCCAGGAATATATCATTGTTCCTTCATTGCAGGAGCAGTTCATTCGCACGGAAAGCGATTTCAAGAAGGTGGCAGACAATATGAATGCCATTGCCGCGATCCTAAAGAAAGAGGGATTGAAATTAGGGTACCATAATCATAATTTTGAATGGAAGGCCGTCGATGGAACAACCTTTTACGATACGTTGGTGAAGAATACTGACCCGGGCCTGGTATATCTGGAGATGGATATGTATTGGGTAGTGCGGGCGGGACAGGACCCAGCAGTCCTTTTCGGAAAATATAAGAACCGCTTTAGACTGATCCATATCAAGGACATGGACAAGACGAATCCGGCCATCAACACGGAGGTTGGAAAGGGCAGTATCGACTATAAAGGACTTATTCCGAAGGCTGAGGCTGCCGGGGTGCGGCACTTTCTCATGGAGCAGGAGAATTTTACAAATATCGATCCGTATGTGAGCATCAAGGAGAGTGCTGATTATATAAAGAAAGTTCTTGGTTCCTAAGCCTTTGTTGGGTTGCAACGGCAAGACTGATGATTTTCCTGCCGGGGTGGCGGACGGAAAGATTACCTGAGAATTTCACTTTTCGATTTATGGCCTCCGCTAAACAGGCACTGCCGCAGCATTTTTTCGAAGCCCTGAGGGTTTAGGTTTTTGCCGATAAAAACGATACGGCTTATTCTGTCTTCTTCGGCTCCCCACGGTTTACCTTCCCCGACACTCAGATAATGCGCTACGGATTGTACAATGATCTTATGATCCTGTCCCTGTGCATGTACAATGCCTTTGACGCGATAAATATTCTTTGCCTGGCCCTGCAGAAAGACCATGAGCCGGAATTCCAATTCTTCCATGTCGAAACTGTCAGGAAACCGGAAGCTGAGGGAAGCGATATCATGGTGATGGTGGTGCTCATGGTGATGAGGGTGTTGATGGGCATCCGCATGAGCGCCGTGGTCATGGTGGCCGGCGTCGTGGCAGTGGCCGCCGGCGCCATGGGGGTGATCGTGTTTATGATGCTCATGGGAAGACGCCCCGGGATTGGCGGGATAGGCTCCCGGCCGATCTTGCTCGGGATGTTTGTATCGTAGAAAATCGAGTATCTTTTCCATAGGATACCCGTCGGTCTTGTTGCCTGAGAGAACCATGGCAAACGGATTGAGGCCCGCGAGTAGACGCATGATCTTCTCCTTTTCATGGCCGGAGAGATCCTCGGTCTTGGTGATCAAAAGTATATCGCTGAAGCTGATCTGTTTACGGGCTTCCTCGGTGTCGGCTAACTGGAATTCGATCAGTCGGGCGTCCGCCAGGCCGACGATGCGTGTCAGCCGGTAGGCGGCACCTATCGCAGGATTCGTCAGGAAAGGCAGGGCTACATTGGCGGGGTCGGCGATCCCGGTGGTCTCGATGATCAATTCGTCGAACTCGGCGCGTTTCTTCCATAATTCGAGCAGCAGGTCGAAGAGATCTTCGTTGAGATCACAGCAAAGGCATCCGTTGCTGAATTCAAAAAGACCGCTCTCTGCGCCAAAGACAAGCTCGCTGTCGATGTTCTCCTGTCCGTATTCATTTTCTATGATCAGCGGGCGGCGGCCGGCTGCGCGAAGGGACTGTATCAGCGAGTTGAGGAACGTGGTCTTTCCGGCTCCCAGGAATCCGCTGAGTATGGTCACCGGTATAGGTGATCCGGTCATTTTTCCGTTTGCTGGTGGCGGTCGATGCATTCGTCGATAAAGGAAGGTATAAGCGTAAACTCCGTTTTCAGGGTCACCCGCGATCCTTTGACCAGGATCTGCTTCATGTATTCCACGTGCTTCTTGTCGATTTCCGATGTGGAGGAAGTGGAATTGGCGCCTCCTTCTCCATCAATGGCGAGCCAGTAAATGACCCCCGGCTCATTCGCGGTATCCCGGAATACCGATTCGAAGTACATTTTTTCGCGCTCCAGTGTCGCGATCATGGGCTGGTAAGCTTCATGGTGCCACCGGACCCATTGCTGGTAGACATCCATATTGCTTTTATTCAACGTGAACCGGTATAGTGTGGAGTGGAGCGGATATTTCAATGTTCCGGTGGATTTTGCCTCAGGGCGTTTGGGAGCCGCCGCCGCTGAGGGGATCATTCGCCCGGCCCAATGGGAGATGATGCCGCCGGCGAAGATCCCGATGACCAGGAATAAAATGGATCTGTGCATTGTTTGATCTGTTTGAATGAAAACTCCCCTGTCTGAACGGGTGGCTTAGCGAAGATAACCCTTTATTCTTTTAAATCGCAACAATGTTGCAATAATTAATTTATTGTATATTTAGGCAGGAACGACTGCCGCGATGATGTGTCCTGTGAAAAATCCAAGGAAGAATAAACAGCGGCTATTTTTTAAATTGTCATAAAACCCCGGTTTTGATCATTTTGATTTGTACGGCGACTTTGATCTTCACATTTTTGGGCGGCTACTTCGCTCTCAGTCTCAAGAGCAGGCTTCATCTTATTTTGGGTTTTAGCGCGGGGGCCGTTATTGGCGTCGCCTTTTTCGACTTGTTGCCTGCCGCGATGGAAATTTCGGCAAAATATTGTTCGCCGAGGGAAATTGCCTCGATTACCGGCCTGGGATTTATTCTTTATTTCCTTATAGACTGGGGGCTGATCTTTCTCAATGCGCTTGCCCGAAAAAATAACCATGGCGGGTTGCGAGGTAGCATCGCTGCCCTTTTTTTGTCCGTACATAGTTTTTTGGATGGCGTAACTATCGGGCTGGCGTTCAGGGTTTCTCCAAAGATCGGAATTTTGATCGCCCTAGCGGTGATCATACATGACATTGCCGACGGGATCAATACCACGAGTGTGATCATAAAGGGGAAGGGCAGTTACCGGACCGCTGTTATATGGTTGGCCATAAATTCAGTCGCTCCTATTATCGGCGCCGTTTCCACGTTTTTTTTCCGATTGACTGCGGAGACGCTGGGAATATTGCTGGCACTCGTTTCAGGTTTCTTCTTGTACCTGGGAGCAAGCGATATCGTTCCTGAAAGCAGGCTGCATCAGCCGAGGTTGCAAACGTTATTGATGACCTTATTGGGCATTTTTGTGATCTTTGTTGCGTTGCGCATCGCGAGCGCATTTTAGGATGGTGCCACCATGATCTTCGGGGTATCTGATCATGCCGGGCTACAGTCGCTGGGATAGCCGGATATCCGGTAACTGGACCTCATGGGAAGCCCTGGCAGGCCTTACATTTCCCCTTGATCACTACCGAGCAGTGGTGGATGACGAAATTGCCGGGCATTTTTTTCAGATCAAGATCGATGCTGTCCATAGGATAAATTCTTCTACATTGTTTGCAAATAAAGACAGCGTGCCGGACCGGCGTATGGTTTGGGGTCCCGGTCTTTTGCAGGCTGTACAGCAGATGATTATTCGCGGTGGGAATGCAAAACAGAATCTCTTTCCGTACGAAGGCGCGCAGGGTCCTGTAGATCGTAACCCGGTCGATAACGCCACCCAGCGCTTTTAGGACGTCGTCATGCGACAGGCAGCCGGTGTGTTCATAAAACAGCGCAAGGATATTCAACCTTGGTGCGGTAATGTTCAGCGCATTTTTTTTCAGGATTTCGACTAAGTTTATATCCATAGCAGTAATAGTCACTTCCCGGCGACCCCGTGGCGCCTTGCGATAGCGTCGCTTGCTTAACTATTCAAATAATAATGCAAAGGGGTTGCGATAGTAAATTAGGTTCCTTGCCGACCGCGTGATGCCGCGGATAGCGCATTCCATATAAGGGCTTCGGTATGTCGCCGGCTCGCTTTATGTCGCAACCCGTCTGCGTGACTACCGTGAGGAAAAGAAACCAAAAATAAAGAAGCCGCTTGTTCATACTCATTTGTTTTGTTGTGATGCGATATAATCATTCGATTGTCTCCCGGCAATCAGAGCTCCGGAAACGGATCAGGCCAACGCCGCTTTTCCCAGTTTCGCGCCTCGTCTGCAGTGACCAGGCATTGCCGGATAGCGTCGCGGCAATCTTCTTTGTCGAGATCCTGCCCGATAAAAACCAATTCATTCAGCCGGTCTCCCCAAAGTTTGCTCCACCGCGACTCGATCTTGTCCTGATTGTTGACGAAAGCCGCATACCGGATGCGCTCGCTATAGGGCATGGCGCCCCACCAGGTGCCCGCTTGCTCTACCCTCAAGCTTCCACCAGCCTGGCTGAAGCTGATCGCCAGCTCCGGCCGGGAGGCCAGCCAGAACATGCCTTTTGCGCGGATGATATTTTCCGGGTATTTATCGTTGAGAAAGCGATGCCATCGTTCGGGATGGAAAGGACGCTGCGAGCGAAAAACGAATGACGATATCCCGTATTCTTCCGTCTCGGGGGTGTGTCCTTCGCCGTTGAGCTCGCGCAGCCAACCCGCATTCTGCTGTGCTTTTTCGAAATCGAAAAGACCGGTGTTTAAGATCAGCGAAGGATCTACGCTGCCGTACTCGGAACGGACAATACGTGCACCCGGGTTGAGCCGGCGCAGGGCCGCTTCGAGCAAGGCAAGGTTTTCCGGCGTGATCAGATCGATTTTGTTGAGGATCAATACATCGGCAAATTCGACCTGGTCGGTGAGCAGGTTCACGATGGTACGGCCATCGTTTTCGTCGGCGAGGCTGCGGTCAGAAAGCAGCTCCATGGTACCGAAATCCCGGAAGAAATTGCAGGCGTCCACGACGGTAACCATCGTATCGATGTAGCTGACTTTCGACAGATCGTACAGCCCGTCTTCCGTTTGGAAAGAAAAGGTTTGTGCCACAGGAACGGGTTCGGATATCCCGGTACTTTCGATAAGCAGATAATCGAAACGGCCTTCTTCCGCCAGCCGGGACACTTCTTTCATCAGGTCTTCCCGGAGCGTACAGCAGATACAGCCGTTGCTGAGCTCGACGAGCTTTTCATCGGTTCGCGAGAGCACGTCCTGGCGTTCGATGATCTGGGCGTCGACGTTGACTTCGCTCATGTCGTTGACTATCACTGCGACGCGGAGATTTTGTTTGTTGTGCAGGATATGATTGAGGAGCGTTGTCTTCCCGGCGCCGAGAAAGCCGCTCAGGACGGTGACGGGCAATTTACGGGGGGAAGAGGTAAATATCGTCATTAATGCATATTTGTTGCAATAATAGTTAAAATTCATTAAATGCAACAATATTGCAATAATTTTTACAATCTGCCGGGCATCGTCGGATCTGTTGAAGGCCGTGCTAACCGCTATCTGTCGGCGGAGTTTAGCGACGCATTGTCCTTGGCAGGCAAAAGCCTTTATGAGATCTTTACAATCGGCCACCCATCAATTGTGAAACACCGGATTGTACTGATCCAACTCAGAAACCGGTCGCGACGTCTCAGTATCCCCTTCACCCTCCGTATTCCCCTCGATAACCAACTCAAATTCCCCATCGATAAACGCCGCCGGCAACCTCTTTTCCGCCAACGCCCTCAAAAATGTCAACGGCTCGACCGAAAACTGCAACACCCTGGAGGTATTATCTATCGCCGTCCGGATCACCGCCGATTCATACCGGATCAGATCGGGCAATGCTTTTAAATCGATTGGCCGCCCGGCCAGGTACTCAAGGAAGTTCAACGCTTCGACCGAGGCGAATCCTTCCGGATAATAGCCCGAAAAAAAGTCTTTCAGCAACGACTCGAAATGGTCCTTGCCGAAAGCAATCAGCAGATACCGGAAGCAGCAAGGAATGCTCCTGACCACCATCGATGCGCGGAAGGAATACAGCAGGTCCTGCATGATCCCCGCGCCCCGATCCGCCTTCAGACACTCGTACAACGGCGAATCCGATTCCTTCTTCAGGATCAACGCCGCTACGGCATTCTCCCATTCCTCCGCCGATGGGACCGATCCGTCCAGCCGCTCCGCCGGCGCCGGCTGTGCGGGCGGCGCCCCATGACGTTTCGAAATAGTCCGCGTCCCTCGCTGATCCCAAATCCTCCGGATCCTATCCATTTCCAAACACAACGCACGATTGTCCATCGCCTCCAGGTAAGTAGGGAAGATCTCAAAAAAAACAGCTTTCACATTCGGCAACATCCGGATGGCCTCCCGCGCGATATCTTCCAGTTCCCGCGAGATAAGGCCTGCATGTGCATCCAGGTAATAGCCCTGGTATTCCCTGCCCCCCGCCAGGTGGATCTCATATACACTTTCAGGCGGGATCTGCCGGATGAATTCTCTTACCCCCTGCCTGCCATTCTTCTGATTGACCAGCACGTTATGCAGATCGAGCAGGATACCGCAACCTGCGGCTTCGACCACCGATGCCATAAAGCACCCGTCTTCCATCTCGTACCGTTGTCGCTGCAGGTAGTTGACCCCGGTCTCTATCAACAAAGGTATCGGCAGGTTGGCCGACATGTGGCGGATCGAGCCCGCCGCAACCCGCACCCCCTCCGGCGTCTGCAAGGGCGGCAACAGGAACCCCGTATTCACTTGCCGGTTGCCGGCGATCACTTTATTAAAACTGAGATGCTCGCTCATCCAGGGAACATCCCAGTCTTTGATCATCTTTTGCAACAGTGGTATTTGTTCATCTCCCGGCGGAATGCTGCCGCCCACCGGATAGCCGATGCCATGCAACAGCTTCCGGCACTGGTACCGGCTGATCCTTTCGAATTCGGCTTCATTCATCACCAGCTGCGGGCAACCATGCACTTCATTCGAAGCATCACCATTCTTTCGGAACCATATCGACTGCGGCTCAACTTCCAACACATCGATATGGTCCAGGCACTCTTCTAAAAAAGATTGCAACCCGAAATTATAGGTCAGTCCTATGCCTGCTTCAGGCAGCATTTATCTGATACCTTCGATTGCCAGTGACTCAGCGTTGACGTGATATTCCACTTCCTGCTGGAAGAAAATATCGAAACCGGAAAAGCACCCGGTATGCCCCAGCTTGGTGGCTAAGGCCGCAACGACCTTTTGTACTTGCTTGATATCGTTCGCGACACTGATGGGCAATGTGACCCGCACGGCATTGCCGTAACGCGCCATTTTTAAATCTGACATAACATAAAGTTTAGAAATGAAATAATTGCTAAAACTAGAAAATTGTATACGCGATGTCAATACCATGATAGTAGTACGTATTTCTACCAGAATTTTCTTTCAAAACTCAGGTAGTTGTACTTGCATGCGATAAACAAACCTTGATTACTTTTATATCCTCTACTACTACCACCCCAATCAAATTTTCCATTCTCTCCAAAAAAACGTCTGCTCATGACAGCAACGACGAATAGCAACTCCGTGGCCATGCTCACCGCCAATCTCACCGGCGCCGGCAAACACAGCGCCCGCCAACTCACCGAATTGCAACAGCAACTCGATCCAATCTTAGAACATCAAAATATCCGGGACATGCTGCCGCCGGCGGACTACTTCAGCCGCCTGAATGCCCCAATCGATAGTGGTCAGTCGCTTTCGACCGCGACGGCGGGCAGCACCGCCGCGGAACTCCGCGTCTTCCGGCGCGAGCTCCCCGTCCTCACCCCGCAACACCAAGCCTCCATGCCCAAATGGGCCGCAGGCATGGCCGTCGATCATACGCTCGGGCCCTTCACCGACACCGCAGGCCGAACCTACTGGTTCGATTTCTATCGAATCGTCCGCACCATCTCCGTGTCCCGCGGCGGAGATGTCTTTCTCACCGTGCCGATTCGCGGTTTTCTCAACAGCTCCGGGGTATACGAACTATCCGCGGGCAGCATCTGGATCAGAAGTCAATTGCTAACCACCACCGCACCGGCAGGCGCCTACACAGGCCTGCGCATAAAGTCGGGCCAACTCCGCTGCAACGGCGCGGTCACGATCTCGGGCAGCAGCATCCTCGTCAATGCAACGGAGCTTTGCCATCTTTCCATCGATCTCGATCAGCAACCCGATCACCCGGCTACCAACACCTCCACCGGGGAAGACGCAAAGAACATGACGATTACCCTGCCTGCAACCGCCGCATTCACCTTCCACCCCGTCATCGCCACCATCGACAAGGCCGCGGATATGAACCTCGATGTATACGGCTCTTCCTACACCTTTCATAAGGCCGCAGCGCCACCCGCCCCACAGTACCTACCCGCGCTGAATGAGATCCTCGTACCCTACACCGCCAACACGCCCGACTTCGTCCTAAACACCGTCAAATCCGGCACATTCTTTCCTACCGGCAAAAGCCCCATCGCCGCCAGCGCCTGGGCCCTCCCCGTGACAGTCGCCACCCCCGCCCAACTCGGGGTCGCCGCCGGAACAGGCGCCATCGTCATGACCCTGAAGCCCGGCATAACCACCACCTGGACAGGTTTCAATAAAGGAAGCATAACCCTAAACGATACTTATCTGCTCGCTGAACCGGGATATCTCGCGTTTACGGCAGCCCTCGCCGCCGGCAACCGCTCGAGCCAGTCCTTCCTCCTATGGAATGAAAACAACCCCACAAAGCTGGTGAGATCACAAGTAAAGCTCAACTTCCCCAAAACCTTCGTCCTTTTCTATCATTGCTTCAGCAACGGCACGGAAGCAGTCTTCGGCGCAGGCATCCCGATGACGACCGCCATCGATCGACCGCTACAAGCCGACAACGAACGACTCAAAATCGCTCCGCCCAATTCCGAATTCCTGCTGATCAAAAACCACGAGACGGCCCTCGTATACATCCTGTCGCTGAATATCCGGCAGCAGACCTATCCCCCCGGCCAGGCCGCCGACACCACACCCATCTCCTTCGCATTGGAGAATGCCTTTATAAAGACGACGCCCACCCAGGATTACTACCTGGCCGGTCAACTCACCCCCAATACCAGTGATATCGACAAAGGAATACTCCTGCTGCATTTCCCCATGTACTTCCTGCTACCCTCCCTGCCCGATCCCTATGTCACCAATTATTCCCCCTTCTTCCGGCAGGGCGTACGTACCAACCTGGCAGCCGGCGCAGCTGCAGGCGCGACAGGCGCGGCGACGAACATCGCCGGCGGCATCGGCATGGTCGACATCCTCACCTGGCCCGACCCCGCCAACGTCAAATTAAACATCGTCTTCCTATCAGAAGACACGCAGACCGCCTTCTTGCCGCAAACCACCAACGCCGCAAGCGCCGTGAGCACCGGCAAATCCACCACCGCAAATCCCGCCGGCATCGGCGAGACAACAAGTCTCGCAGCCCTCAGCACTAATATCCAGGAATCCGGCGCCGTCCTCGCCCGTCAACTGGAATCCATCGCCGCGCAGGTATTCTTGCTCGATGTCTCGACAAACGCCAGCCTCTTCGGCGTCGGCATCACCGTATCAAAGGTCAACCCACAATCCGGCGACAACCCCAGACTCAACGCCGCCGCGCCTGCCACCAATTCACCCGACGCAGCCGCCGCCGCCAGCGCCTTCCCCTTCTTCGTCGAAGACATGAGCCTCACCACCTACGCCTTCAACACCCGCCTCTGTACCCTACCCCAGGTGCAATGGGAACCGCTGACCACCATCCAGAACCCCGATGTCAGCCCCTACCCCTTCCCCTCCCCCGTCACCTCCAACGGCACCGGCATCCCAACGCTGATCGCCTCGGAGTCGGCGAGCCTCGTCCCCATCGCGCCAATCCCCGTCATCGATCGATACCTCGCCGATTACAACGCCGCGGCCTCCAAACCCATGATCAGCCTATTCTCCCTGCCCTTTGGGATGGAAGCGATAGCGCTCTTCAAGAATCCAAGCGACCCCACCCAACAAGGCGCACAGCTCTCCCTCAACGCACCAATCTTCAAAAACTACACCGGCGGCATCCAGATAAAGGTCCTCGCCACCAGCCCCAACATCGGCGCCCAATACGAATCCCCTGGCTTCCCCGGCGCCACGATACAATTGAGAAACCTCGTCGATCTCCTCACCGGTACCGTCCCCGTCGATGCGGATGGCAACCCGCTAAGCGTTTTAGGCCCCGCCGTCGACACCATCTTCAACAAGGAATTCAATCCCTCTACCGGCGCCAACCCACGCGTGCCCGTCGAACGGCTCGATATCTCGGGTTATGGCGCCACCATCTTCAGCAACTGGCTAAACCCCAACGCGGAGATCGCGGCCACCAGCCAGGTAAAGCTCGAGGTGCTGATCGGGCGCACCGCCCACGAGATCGTCCAGGTAAAAAGTCTGCTTTATCCCTGGGGCGTCCCCGTCGTCCGGACCATCACGATCGAACGGACCTCCGGCGGCGGCGTCACGCGCTATGACAGCGGCTGGAAAGCCCAGGGCGCCGGGAAATATGATTTCTCCTACATCGACGCTTCTCTAACTCCGCACCCCAACCCCTTCGAATTCCACCCGGGTGTAGTCCACGGCGTGACAAACGTCACGGCGATAAAGGACACCGGTCACACCTACAAGGGCCGGAATCCCATTGACAATGTCATCATGCAGGAAGTGCTCTTTAACGCGGATGTGCTCATCGAAGATGTAGTCAAGGGTGGCACCGCCACGGGTCTCGTTCCCAGCAAGGGCCAACGGGGTTATGTCCAGTTGTCTCCATATCAGGAACCCCTGACTCCTGCACAATTCGCCGATCTCCTCGAAGACGAAGGCGACCTCGGCGGACCGGTCGATTGCATCGTCAATGTCGGCAATTCGGGTCAGTTCATGCTCCTCTCCCGGGTGGCTGTGTATGATGCGCCCGGGGTCAGCTCACCCGTCTTCGTCACCCAGGGTTCGGGCTCGCTTCATCTTCCCAAGGAAGGGGCATGGGGTGTGGTCCGGCGCAAGGACAACACAAAAGACATCGATGTGGTGGACGAGAATGCCGGTATCCCGCTCATCCGCCAGGGTAAGCTGGGCACGACGCCGACCGAGCCCTATCGCTTTGCCGATCCGGTCGATATCTTCAACGCTTCGGCGCCGGTCTCCGACTATGGACTGCTGCATACCACGCTGGGACAAAAAGTACTGTATGTGCGACCGGAGATCACGCGCAACGTCGCCAACATCAACAGCGCCCTAAAACCCTATTTTGCCGATGCGTATACCTTGTTGACCTCGAAGAGTATCTTCCCCAACCTGGACGATGCCTTCCAGTTGGGTGCCGGCGGCACACAGCTTCAGGTCACGGGTGACGGCAAGCTAAAGCTCATCACCAATGCCACCCTCAACGTACCAACCGGTGTCACAAAAGACCTGCTTCACTCCGGTAACTCCCGCATCTATATCGACTACTCGGATGGAGCGGGGACGGCAACGGCCATCTCCTCCAGCTTCGATTCGGATGGGGCCACGCCCTGGGCCGTGAGTATGCAAAAGCATACGATCGCGATGGACCTCGAGACCTTTACCCGCGTGATCACCATCACCTCGAGCTACAGCTCCATCGCGGGTGGGAGACCGCAGATGAGCACCCCAGTCGTCGGCTTCGGCCCCGTCCTGCAGCCGATCGTCGACATCCTGAGTTTCCTGGGTGGCTTCGACATGGCGCAGGCCATGGGGGTGACCATGGGTAACAAAACGGATTCCTGGGAGCCAAAATTCAAGGCATCGCTCCTCGGGTTAAAGCTGAAATTCCAACCCAGCCATACCGAGGTGTATGTCTTCGGGAAAAAGGTCTCTGATGTGGGAACCGACGCCCCGACTCCGCCCCTAAAGATCGAGATCGAGATCGGTCTTGGCGTCCAGTACAATATGCTGCCCTTCTCCTTTACCTCCGATGATTCCTCGGTGGACACCGTCGCCGAAGGCGAAAAGATGCTCTCCATCGGCGGGTTTATAAAATTCGAAGGCGAGATCGATATCCTTGTCATGACCATCGGCGCCGTAGCACTCTACGCCTTTGGGTTAATAGAACTCGAGTTGGGAATCGATTCCGTAGACGGAAAATCCATCGAGTTCAAATTTGCAGTGGGTGTGCAGTTGGCCACCAGTTGGCCCGTCGTCGGCGATGTCTCGGTGCAGATGGGCATCGGCATGGATTTCGAATGGAAGGACACCGGTCAGGGCATGTATGGGCTCATCCTCTTCAAAGGCGAGGCCGAACTGCTGGAAGGACTCATCGATATCACCATCTCGATCGAAGCCAAGGGCGGCCAGGAGACGGACACTTCCGTTACGCCCCACGAGAGCTTCTGCGTCTGCGAGGTCGAGTTCGCGATGGAGATCTCCATCTGCTTTGTCATCAACTTCGAATTCGATGTCACCTGGCAGGAAAAACGGCAGATCTCCTAAACCCGCATCCGATAACCGATCCAAAAAAAAGCAATATGGCTACTTCCCCGATAAAATTGTCTACGCACGCTTTCCCGCAAAGCTTCGATGGAACGAATATCCTCGTAAACGTCCTGGTCATTCCAAGAGAAGACCCCCTGTCACCGCTGGTCGCCGGCGCGCCGGCCTTCGCCGATGCGAAGATCGCCCTCGCCGCCCGTATCATCCCCAGCCTGGCGTTGATGCCCGACCCGGTGAACGCCACCGCACCGATCCCGTTGGCGATCGTGTCTCCCGGCAATACGCGACCGTTCTTCGAAAAGCTCAGCACCAGCTTCAACATCACGAAGCCATCGAATATCTATGTTCCGGCCAAGGCCACGGACATCCTCCAAAAATACCTGCCGAACAGCTACCGGAATTCTTTCGCCTTCAGCCGCCCGCGCATCCCGAATGCCAAGACCGACGACAGCTATATGTGCGATATGACAAAGAAGGATGGCTCGTTGCCGCCGCCAAAGTACAGCAATGGAGATGTCAGCTGGGGTAAGGTCTTCGCGTTGGCGCTGCGGCAGCCGGTGCTCGCCCGGGAGTTGGGCTTCATCTATCAAACGCAATTCGCCGTACCGGCTACCGCCTTCGATGCCGGCGGCTGGCTCTATATCGACCTCGACGCGACCAGCGATTATTACACCCAGGTGATCGCGACGCCTGCGATGTTCAAACAATATGCGGCAAGGATCCCGGCCCTCCCCACCGCGCGGCCCTTATTTGGAGCCGTTCAGTTCCCCGTGTCTTCCACACCCGTGCCCGGCAACTTCGACAACGTCTTCAGCGAGGCGGAGGACTATGACGACGGCTTTGCCAAGATCGTGCATTCCGTCCAACCGGTCAGTGCGAACCTGCTGCTCGAGCCCGGCCAGGAAAGCAATGGCCTGCCGCCTGTCCGCGACTTTGGTATTCGTTTGGGTTGGGATGACGAGCAGATCCTGATCTGGCAAAACCGGCAACTGACCATCGACCCCATGGTCGGCGATCGGCTCGATGCCCCCATGGGCGTCCTGTCCTATCGCGTGGACGTTCGCCAAACCGGCCAGGACGACAACTCCTGGAATTCCTTGTGCAGGGTATCGGGCGATCTGACCCTATCGGGCATCGATGTAGGCAATATCGACGGCGAACTGGGCATCGAAGTGGCGCCCACGCAGCTGGACGGACAGAACACCGGCGTCTTCTGGCTGCCGTCTTACTACACGCAATGGCAGGGGACCTCGCTCGTGGTGAAAGAACTGAAAGCAGCCAAAATATCGGGCACGGACACGATCTCGACCCGGCAGATGAATGCGGTGGGCGACGAAAATGTACCGCTGGTCTATGGCGGTAGTTATGATTTTCGGGTGCGGCTCGCCGATATCAGCGGCGGTGGACCGCTCCCTACAGATCATCCGGTCTATGACGCGCCCGCACCCTTCGCCACCAGCCGCTTCCGGCGCTATATCGTCCCGCGGCTGCCCCGCATTCCGGGTTTGCTGAATGACGTGGCCCCGGTGACCCCACCCATGTCTTATAATATTTATCGACCGCTCCTCGGTTTCCCCTCTTTCCTGTATACCGGTTATCCCGATGCCTATAACCTTCTCGTCGCTGATCTTCCCGCGGCGAAGACCGAGCAACGCGAGCCGGGTTATCCCGACCCGGATGTGACGATGATGCAGATAGATGTGCTGGTGAGGTCTCCCCATCTCGATACCCTGGGGTCGCCGAACGGCAAGGAGTCCTTTTACTTTTTGTATACGGTAACGCGATCGTTTCCCGATGACCCGACCCAACCCTTCGTGCTCGACGTAAATTATGTTGACGCCCATGTTATAAAGTTCGGCGACGCGAGCGATCTCGGCGACCTGCCCCTGACCGTCGAGGGCGGCGCGTTGCAACTGCCGACGGCCCGCGACATCTGTATCCGCGTCCGGTCCGTTTGTAAAGCCGATCCCACGCTGGCCTATTTTGGCAGCGACGCCACGCGGACGGGGAGCCCGATCAGCATTTACACCCGTGCCGAGTCGAAGGACGAGACCGGTTTGTTTGCCGGCAACCTGCCTGGGAAGGAATTCCAGTCGATCATGCTCCAACCCGACCCCTATCCTTCCAACAACCTTTTGCGGGTGCTGGTAGCCAGCGGGCAGCAAAATGATAGCGCCGCCAGCCTGGTGCAACGTCTCGGCAATCAGCTCGACCTCGATGTAAATGGGACTACGCTGATGGGCAAGCCCGGGAAGCGCGTGGTCTTTGGCTGTTCGAAGGGCTTTCATCATACCCTCGCGCCCGATGGCGGCGGCATAACTTTCTCTTCGACCACCGATCTGGCCGGCCGGTGGATCGCTACGATCATGCTGGAGATAAAACGGGATTGGTCCTGGGATGCCCTGGATAACGAGAGCTTTGTAGTCAGGCGCGACGGTACCGAAGTGGGCGTCGTCGACGTGATCGACACGGTGTCGATGACGGCGCTGACGAACCCCGATCGCAGTAATATGACGATCATCTTCTTTGACGCGGTGGATCCAAAGCCCGTAAACGGGGCATTCCCGACTACGATCGACCTAGATTATACCGTCGAGCCGGCCTTTAAGTCGATACCCGTGAATGTCGATCCGGTGAAGGAGTTGACCATGACCGTACCTGTCGCGGTGCCGCCGAGCCAGGTGCCGGAGATCAAGTCTGCGGGTATTGCGTTGACGCCGTATACCTATGCCGATGACTACTCGTCTACCGGCGATCGCCAGCGCGTGTTATGGATCGAGTTGGCGGAACCTGTCGCCAACCCGGTGGATGATTATTTTGTGTTTGTCAAGGCGTATTCGCCGGACCCGATCTTGATCCCCGGGCAGAACCCCGTCCCCGATCCGCTGGAGAACGTCCCCTTTATTTCCCCCGAACTGATCCGCGTGATCACGCCCGGTCAAAGCGACGACAGTGCGGGCCTCAACGCCCGGCAGCTGATGCTGCAAAGCACGGACTCGCCAACGCATTTTATGGTGCCCCTGCCACCCGGCCTCGACCAAAGTTCGAAGGAGCTCTTCGGCTTCTTCACCTACGAACTCTGCGTCGGCCACTCCCGCATCTGGAGTACCGCCCAGGGCCGCTTCGGCCGGCCCATCCGCATCACGGGCGTCCAGCATCCCGCGCCCGCCCTCACCTGCACCATCAGCCGCAACAGCACATCCGTGATCATGTCCGCCCCCTATGCCAACCCGGTGTACGAAGGCAAGTCGCTGCTCAACAACAACCCCCAGACCGAGATCTGGGGCGCCCTGTATACCCAGGTGATGCAAGCCGACGGCGCCTCCTGGCGCAATATCCTGCTCGGCGAGAAGAGAATGTATCCCGGCAAGCGCGACACCCTCGGCAATAAAATAGGTGCCGCCGAGGACCTCTACGGCATCTGCGCCTGGTCCAACGACGAGATCTCCGCCACCCTCGAGGCCATGGGCCTCCCCGACGACAGTCCCCTCAGTGTTCTGGCCATCGAATTGTTCCGAAATCGTCTCGCCGTGCCCGAGCCCATTGGCTCTGGGTTAGGGAAAGAGCGGATCTATCGGACGTCGAGGTTGGAGCCGGTGCCGATGATCTGTTGTTGTTGAGAATACCAGTTGTTATGCCTGGGGGTCGGACGTAACAAAAATGTCTTACGAATGCTATGGATAAATATTGCATCAGTATTCCTTCATTCGCGGCAAAAGTGCCCCTTTGTTGTTCGAATAGCAGCGCCGAGTGCTTGTCTATCAATTCCGAGTTCAGCTACTATTTTGTTAAGTACTAGAAATGCGAGCTTGTTCATTTTCTACGTTTTTTGAAAAATTTCATTGTTCGCAGCTAATATAGGCACGCTTTAATTTAAGTAATATAGACATATTCAGCGTTTGTCCCAAGTTTTTCAGTCAACGCCAGTACAAAACAACCGTCAATCGGTTGATGGATGTCCTTTTAAGGATTAGACAATTCATACTCTTTTACCACTTCAAATCCTTCCTTTATTTCTTTGTCAAAGGAAGCATATAATTCGCCAATTTCGTCACTCGTTGATCTAATTTTATCGACCTCATACAAGCTGAAACACATATCTGCCATTCGATATAAGTAACTTTTGAAATCAATCAGGTGCACCAGTTCATTTCGATTTCGCCAGACGGCTACAAAGACATTTTGAACGAGTTCTTCCAACTTGGATTGCGGCAACGAACTTCTCGATAGATGCCTTACAATATCTTTGGCATATCGATCAAAAATTATTTTGAATGCATCTTTATCTCCTACACTGATCCTTTCCAAAAACAATTGCTCCACTATTCTATTTTGCGGTAGATTTATCCGGTCAACTATCCAATATGGTGCATTACTGTTCGGGAATGACTTGCAAGTAAGATAATTAATCGAAGGGTTATTCAGCGAAGTAAAAACTACCGTCCTGTCACGGCCGCCATAGTGATTTATTGCTCGCATTTGGCATGTCGAGAAGACTGAGCCGCTGACGACCCAATTGTCAACACTACAGACAATGTTATTCGGAGCAAGAGCTGTGGACCTGGGAGCCGGTGAAGACTGTTCGACTAATTTTGAAGTGATCAACTGCTGAAAATTTCTTTCAGTAATCGCACTTAACGCCTTCGAAAGCACGAAGCTGGCTTCTACTTCATTAAAGTCACTCTTCACGTCTTTTAATGCACGAGCAAAGTAACTGCACAAGTAATAAAAGTGTTTTCGGAACAAACCATTCAAATCAGAAACTTCAATATTCAACGCGTCCTGATACGTCAAGCTGATGTATTCCGTTATCGTTTGGTATTTCCCGTAGCGATCCTGCAAACTCTCCTCCAAAGTCTTTTCTATTGGCAAGTCTGCCATCTGATAGAATTCGTAAACATATTGCTGAACATCCTTTCTATCATAATTTTCAAGGAACAGCAGAATGCTTGACAAATGCTCCGCCTTCGGCAGTGTTCTCCCATTGGTCCATTGGGAAATAGCCGGTTCCGAAACCAACAGGTAACTCGCCCATTCAAATCGGGAGTATATCCCGGTTTTATCTAACAGATTACTTAAAGCGATTTTAAATAACGTTTCCATGTTTTTTCATTTTTGATCAATCCACAGGGGTTGATAGCTGGGTTCTTCAAGAACAATTGGTCTTTCCAAACCCGTTTGGATATTGATTTTTGCCAGTTTGAGCAGTTCCTGGGCCGCGTACCATGCCAGGGTAGCTTTTCCCGGACCCGCAACAAAGATGTTGGGAAATTCCGGCGCGAATTTCGCAGACGGGAAAATCCAGGGTAAGTGGCCATCGCATTCGGTCTTATAGCAAACACTGAAGTTCGCATTGTCTTTCATAAGCGGAATCAGCCGCGACCGCAGTTGCGGGAAGAATTGTGGTTGGCAGAGGTTTTCCAGGAACTTCGATTTATCGTCATCGGTGACATCCCGATCTGTCATTGCCTGTGTGAGATCCGGGACCAACGAAAATTGGACATCGCCAAAGAGACACATTTTTTCTCCCAACCCGTTTGTGACCACATTTACGCTCAGGTGGCTCATCATATCTACAAAAAGATCGGCGGATAGGTCGGTGATGATGGGCGCCCGCATGAGGACGCATCTCCGGGCATGGATGTTGATGTGCTGTTCAATGCCCAGCGGCGCCAGCAATTGTTTGGTGCTCACTCCAGCCATCACGAATAACATTCCCGGATCATATTCCTCGCCATTTACCACGAGAGAATATCCGTTGCGCGCCACCTGGCTTTTCCTGAGCGTAGCGTTGCCCGTTATCGATGAAAATCCTGAGCTTGGACTTCTAAGTGAATCCCGACAGAACCCTAACAGGCCACCCTCGTCGAATGGCTGGTCCGGGGTCTTAAAAAAACATGTCCCTTCCGGGTAATGCGCCGATTGGGCGAAGTCTCTCCCAAGGAGTCGTTCCACTTCTGCCGGGCGGAGGATATGATCATATTGCGGAAAACCATTGCGAATTTGAAAGTCAATTTTCCTCCAAGCCTCCTGCTCACTGGCAACAGCCATTATGCCGAACCGCTCGGTCATGGACTTCAGGCGCATCTCATTGAGGCGCCTTCCGAACCGGATACAGAGTTCAGCCTCTCGCTTTCCCTTCTCCGTTTCCAGTGGATAGATCAAACCGCTCTGCAACCAGACCTGATTCTGCGTGGATGCTGTGGGTAAGGCTTCGGAACCGATGATTAGGGCTTTCTTAAATACGCCCTCTTTAGCCATCAGGTGACTTGTCACCCGGGCCATGATCCCGTTACCTATTATAATTGCCTCCACTTGGGTCATGAGCAAAAAATGTTATCAAAATTAGATCAATTTCAAAAATTAAGCAAATCTAAAATCACTTAATTTCTACTCATTGGGCACACTGCCGGCATGTAACTAATAATCAATCGCTTATTGCAAGTTCTCGGCGATATGCCTTTAGTTAGTCAATCGACAGGCATTGGGAAATCTACATCTAGTAGGTGGGCCTGCATGTAGGCGTCATCGATTTCGGAGAGCGAGAGGATATGGCCGCCTCTCAGCGTTCCGACGCAAGCGGCAATCAGTCCGGCGAAATTATCGCGGAGGCGGGGGCCTAGCCGTGAACGCCGCCGGGGTCGGGACAAAACAGGCCCTTGAGTCGTTCTTGAGGGATGAGGGTGCCGGTACCATGATTGGTCAGTATCTGAGAACACTTTGTTGTGGGCCCCATCTATCTTCGCCTCACAGCCGCCCTCAACTTACTCAATTTGCTCTCTGCGCCGAAGTCTCGTCGATTTATTTGAGGAATCGATTAATTTTACGCACAGCCCCAACCCATCACTATGTCATTTTCAACCCGGCTGCTGTCAGTTCTTTCAAATCTCGGACAGTCATTCCATCCCAATGAGCTCGCTTTTCTGGCAGCAACGAGCAAGGTCGAGGGCCCGGTTCGAGACCGGATTGCCTATTACCTTCATGTAGCGCTCGCGCCTGGAGTGTTGGTGCACCGCGAATGGAGAGGCCGCAATAACCTTTGGGCTGACATCGCGGTTACAGACGAGCAAAACAGACCAAAATATCTCTTGGAGCTCAAAGCGCATTCAGCCCCGACCTTCGAGCCAGGATATTCGGATCTGACCCGAAACGATCTTCAAAAGCTATTTGACGCCGGAGATGAAGAGACAGAGCTCTATGTGATCTTCCTGTTTAACCATATCTACCATCCGGGGAACATAGACCCCAAATTTGCCTACACGATCAAATATTTCGGCTTGCAAAACAACGCTTCACATAAGAACGGCTTTGCGATAGACGTAAGCGTGCATATAAAAGCGCACTGGGAAAGGCACCTTGCCAAGATAGGACTTCCCGTCGAAACGGCTCACCAAGGTATTCGTATCGATGCCGGCCAGTTCTATGGAATGCCAGTGACGGTTCATGCTTACGTTCTCGGCCCGCTGGTGCGAAAGGAGTTGGAGGGAATGTTTGATAAGAACGTGGATTGATTGTTTATTCCCTATGCGTGCCTCTAGAGTCGAGAAGGAGCCATCTATTTGTAATAAAGGCCGTCCCTTTTTGCCAGCCACTTGGAAGTCGGTATAAACTTTCACGCCAGGGCATACTCGACCCCTCCTTCCACTTTCGGCAATCGGGCATCATCACTGGAATGAATGAGGAGGTGGGGGAGGATTTATTATCAATGCAGTTACACCTATGTGATCGCCAAAATTTTGATACATTTGACTTCGGTCACATACATTGCTTGTCAACCTAAACCTAATTATGACACTGCAGGACTTTACTAACTCCCCCGTCGTACAAATGATCGGCTATGTTGTCGGACTGGTCGGAATTTTCCTCGCTATTATTTTTTATATTAAGCAAAAGGTGAGAAAGGAATTAAGCTATTTCACCACGAAGATACAATTAATAAACCCCCGTCTTAAAAATGTCTCTCGCATTCAAGTAGTATATGATGCTGCTAAAATCGAAAAATTGAATATCTCGGAAATCACGTTGTTCAATTCTGGCAATGCCCTTCTTGTTTCCGATGATATTCCTTACATGTCGCCCATTTCCATCGTGTGCTCGAACGACGGAAACATCCTTGAGATAACAGTCGATGGCATGTCTGATAAAGCGAACAATTGCAGAATTATTCTTTCAGAAAATGCGCATAATGTAGCATTCGATTTCCTACGTCCCTACCAAGGTTGCAAAATAAAAATAATCCACACATCAGATGTTATTGGATTAGTTGGAACGCTTAAGGATTCTGAGTTGAAAAACTTGCCCTATTTCTCCTTTCCTGATCTTAAAGAAACACAAAAGAACCTTATCTTCAATGCTGTCCTTTTAGTTATCTTCTTAATTTTCGTGACTCTACGATGGTTTTGGGCTGTGCCAATTGTTTTGCTGTTTGGAGCTTCAACTATCAATCATTACAAAAGTTGGAATAAAGCAATTAAACTCAAGCGACAGAAGACGTTTTATACGGAACCTACTAGATAGGCGCGGCGACGACTTAGTTAGTTAATTGAATAATCGTCGTATTTTTAGGTATATTCAACACCAACATATGAAACCCCGAAACTTGTTCCCCCTACTTTGCTTTTTCAACTATTTTCTTCCGCCGCGTGCACCGATCAGGGTAATGCGGTCAAGAAAGATAAATCAAATAAGTATGTCACCATTTTCGTAGACACTCCCCTGATTGCAACGATGGCTAGGGCGCATATGATAGCGCCTTTGAAGATGGTAACTTCGATACGGGGTAAGTTTTCAAATGGAAATGAGTATATCTGGCTACCCCCCCACCTTACCCCCCCTCCCCCCGGAAATTCCGCGATTTTTGCCTATCTTCCAAATCGATTGCTCGCTATTCATTCAAAATCACCCCATCTATGTCGATACGGATAGCCATCAATCACAAAACCACCTATAAATACGACAGGTTCGTCTCCCTATCCCCCCATGTCTTCCGCCTTCGACCCGCAGTCCATTCCCGCACGCCCGTCGAAGCCTACTCTTTCAAAGTCACCCCAAAAGAACATTTCATCAATTGGCAGCAGGACCCCTTCGGGAACTTCCAGGCCAGGGTGGTCTTCCCCGAAAAAACGCGGGAACTCGACATCGAAGTGGAGGTCATCGCCAACATGGTCGTCATCAATCCCTTCGATTTCTTCGTCGAGGAGAACGCCGCAAAATATCCCTTCGTCTACAACCAACACCTGGCAAAAGAACTCGTGCCCTACCTCGAAAAAGAAGAACCCGACCCCCTGCTGGATCAGTGGGTGGAAAGCCTCGACAAGACGCCAAAACCCATCATTGACTTCCTCGTCTATCTCAACCAAAAACTCAACAAGGACATCGCCTACACCGTCCGTATGGAAGCCGGGGTCCAAACAACCGAAGAGACGCTGACCAAATCCCTCGGCTCCTGCCGCGACTCCGCCTGGCTTCTGGTGCAGGTCCTACGACGCCTGGGCCTCGCGGCCCGATTCGTATCCGGCTACCTCGTACAACTCACCGCCGATGTCAAGTCGCTGGATGGCCCATCAGGCCCCGAAAGCGATTTTACCGATCTCCATGCCTGGACCGAAGTCTATATCCCCGGCGCCGGCTGGGTCGGGATGGACCCCACTTCCGGCCTGTTTGCCGGTGAAGGGCATATCCCGCTGGCTTGTACGCCGCATTATGTCAGCGCCGCGCCCGTAGTCGGTTCCACCGACGAATGCACAACCGAATTTGTCTTTTCCAACACCGTCACCCGGATCCATGAAGACCCCCGCGTGACGAAACCGTATACGCAAGAGCAGTGGGCCATCATCGATGCCACGGGCTATAAGGTTGATGAAGACCTGGACGCCAACGATCTCCGGCTCACCATGGGCGGCGAACCCACATTCGTTTCCATCGACGACATGGAGTCCGCCCAATGGAATACCGCCGCCGACGGCAAAGAAAAACGTCTCCTGGCCCATGACCTCATCTTCCGGCTGCGCGAGCAGTTCGCGCCCAACGGCATGATCCACTACGGCCAGGGCAAATGGTACCCCGGCGAGCCGCTGCCCCGCTGGCAATACGGCCTGTTCTGGCGGAAAGACAATGTCCCGATGTGGCAGAATACGCATCTCATCGCTCACGAAACAACCTGGAAGACCTATACCTACGCCGATGCAGAACATTTCATCCGCGTGTTGGCAGGCTATCTCAACGTTAGCCAGGAAAATGTCAGCGCCGCCTACGAAGACGCCTTCTACACGGCGTGGGCCCAACGCAAAATGCCAATCAATTCCGACGAGAAGATCGCCAACTGGAAAGATCCCGCCGGCTTTACCTTACCCCTGAAATGGGATTACCATCAAAACAAATGGAAAAGCGCAAAATGGATCCTCCGCCAGGAGCTGCTCTTCCTCCTTCCCGGCAATTCACCCATCGGCCTCCGGCTGCCCCTCGATTCCCTGCCCCTCCTGGCAAAGGAATACGAACCGCAAAAAGTCGAACCCAGCCTCTTCGAGGAGCTCCCGGTCCTGGCAGATTACCAACGTTCGGTAACCACCCGCTACAATCAACCATCCACGCCCTGGCCACAAACAAACCATCTCACGGAGACCATCAAAACCACCCTCTGTGTCGAAGCCCGCGAGGGGATGCTCTATGTCTTCCTCCCGCCGATGGACTATCTCGAACATTACCTCGACGCGCTCGCCAGCATCGAAACCACCGCCGAAAAATTGCAGATCCCTGTCCGCATAGAAGGCTATGAACCACCCCGTGACTACCGCCTGGAAAGACTCGTCGTCTCCCCTGATCCCGGCGTTATCGAAGTCAACATCCATCCCGCCAATAACTGGAAGGAATTGACACAAACTATCGGCACCCTCTACGAACAGGCATTCCTGTCCCGACTCGGCACCGAAAAATTCATGCTCGACGGCCGCCATACCGGCACCGGCGGCGGTAACCATATTACCATCGGCGCCGCAAAACCCGCCGACAGCCCGCTTTTGAGAAGGCCCGATCTCCTTCGCAGCCTCATTACGTACTGGCAGCACCACCCGGGCCTCAGCTATCTTTTTTCCAGCGCCTTTATCGGCGCCACCAGCCAGGCTCCCCGCATCGACGAAGGTCTCAACGAGAAACTCTACGAGATGGAGATCGCCTTCAGCCAGGTACCCGAAGGCGGTTTTATCCCGTTCTACCTTGTCGACCGCATCTTCCGTCATCTCCTCACCGATATCACGGGCAACACCCACCGCAGCGAGTTCTGCATCGACAAACTCTATTCGCCCGATACGGCCGCGGGCCGCCTGGGTATCCTTGAATTCCGGGCCTTCGATATGCCGCCGCATAAGGAAATGAGCCTTGTGCAGATGCTCCTCATCCGCGCACTGATCGCCAAATTCGCGAACAGACCCTATAAACACGATCTCGTCCGCTGGGGAACCGAATTGCACGATAAATTCTTACTCCCCCAGTTCGTGAAAGCAGACTTGACAGAGGTCGTCGCCGATCTAAACGCCGAAGGCTATCCCTTCGACATCGCCTGGTTCGATCCCTTCCTTGAATTCCGCTTTCCGCGCTATGGCACCATCCAGCTCCACGGGATCACCCTGGAGATAAGGATGGGCATCGAGCCCTGGAATGTGCTCGGCGAAGAAATGTCCGCCGCCGGAACGGCGCGGTATGTAGATTCCTCGCTGGAAAAATTACAGGTAAAATGCAGTGGCTGGAATAGCGACCGGTATGCTCTCCTTTGTAACGGCCGCCGCGTTCCCCTTACGTCCACAGGGGTCAATGAGGAATATGTTTGTGGCATCCGCTACCGCGCCTGGCAACCTTATTCAGCCCTGCATCCGACTATCGGCATCGACGCGCCCATAACCTTTGACATCGTCGACACGTGGAACAGTCGCAGCATCGGCGGCTGTACGTATTATGTATCCCATCCGGGTGGCCGGCACTACGACGCCTTCCCCGTCAACGCCAATGAGGCGGAATCGAGAAGGGGCAATCGCTTCGATACAACCTCCTTCCACCAGGATGTTTTGCGACCCGTACCCAATCTAAAAGGCCTCAGTCGCTATATCCGGCCCGATCGGCTACCCTTTCTTTGCGACCCGCCCTCGGAAGAGATCAATAAGGAATATCCGTATACCCTGGATCTGCGGCGTTTCCGGCGAAATACCCTGCCGAGTGATCCAACAAGGTAAGTCCATAAAAATGAGATATATTACATTAATATGTACATAAAAGTGTTGTTTTATTCATTAATATGTACATAAAATTGTAAATTTGAGCATGAAACGAAACGAATTGGACTGGCTCAAGCAGTGGAAAATCAGTGGAACCCGTAAACCATTGATAATCAGAGGTGCTCGACAGGTTGGTAAAACCTGGTTGATGAAGGAATTTGGGCGTACCGAATATCAAAAAACCGCCTACATAAACTTCGAGTCCAACCCCGCGCTACAATCCCTCTTTGTCCAGGACTTTGACATTCCGCGCATTCTTTTGGCATTGCGCATAACCAGCGGGACCGAGATCGAGGCCGGCAATACGCTGTTGATCCTCGATGAGATCCAGGAAGCCCAGGGAGGGCTGACCGCGCTGAAGTATTTCTACGAGAATGCGCCGCAGTATCATGTGATCTCTGCGGGATCGTTGCTTGGCGTTGCACTTGGCGGGAAAACTTCATTTCCGGTAGGAAAGGTGGATTTCCTGGACCTGTATCCATTCGATTTTGTAGAATTTCTCGAAGCCTTGAGTGAACAGGCCTTGGCAACGTTGCTGCAAACCCATCATTGGGAGTCCCTGAAGACCTTTAAAACCCGGTATATTGAGCGGCTCAAGCAATACTATTATGTAGGCGGAATGCCCGAGGCTGTCGTCTCCTTTGCACAAAAAAATGATTTCCCGGCAGTCAGAGAGATTCAACGCCGCATTTTGATCGGATACGAACAGGACTTTTCCAAACACGCTCCCCACGCAATCGTGCCCAGGATCCGGATGCTCTGGAATTCTATCCCTGTTCAACTGGCTAAAGAGAACCGGAAATTCATTTATGGTGCTATCCGGCAGGGGGCACGCGCCAAAGACTACGAGGTGGCGATGGCCTGGCTGATCGATTGCGGACTCATCCATAAGGTCAATAATGTTTCGAAGCCGGCTATGCCGCTCAAAGCCTATGAGGAGATCGACGCGTTCAAGCTTTTTCTGGTCGACATCGGATTATTGTCCGCCATGAGCGATCTCGATGTCAGATCCCTTCTGGATGAAAATTCGACGTTGGAGGAATTCAAGGGCGCATTGACCGAGCAGTATGTGTTGCAGCAACTGGTCGCTCAAAAGAAAATTGGTATTTATTATTGGTCGCCGGACAACGCCCGATCGGAGATCGATTTCCTTCTTCAGATCGACGATCAGATCGTGCCTGTCGAAGTCAAAGCAGCGGAAAATCTTAAATCCAAAAGCCTCCGTGTGTACTATGACAAGTATCAGCCAACCACCGTTATACGAACCTCTCTGTCCGATTTCCGCCAGCAGGACTGGATGACGAATCTGCCTTTATATGCGGTTCAGGAATTGAAACAGGTTCTCCGGCTCAGGACCTCATCCCCGTCTGACACAGTTCATGAATAAACCCAAGTTTTCCAATAACAGGACCCGACAAAACAAAAGGATAAAAGTCGGCATGCCCCATGCTGCGATTAAGGCTATTCACCGCAAAACACAAGGGCAGCCATCTTTTGATAAGCCGGTCGCAATCGCTGATCGCATAAGGTTCTTTCACAATGCTGGCCCTGATACCCGTCGTATCCTCCAATTCCACCGGATCGATGCGGATGCCAAAAGACCAGGCCGTCTCCAGCGTGTCCATCATGTGCAGATAATGCGCCCAGGTCTCCGCCCAGTCCTCCCAGGGATGGGAAGTCGCATAAGGACTTACAAAACGTTGGTCCCAGTCGGCCGGCGCGCCATTGGTATAATAGTCGGCCAATGCGGTGGAATAATCCCTTCGTTCGTCGCCAAAAAGTCGTCGGAACTTTTCGATAGGCGGTTGGTCCCTGACCAGCACATCCCAATAGAAATGGCCGGACTCATGGCGAAAATGTCCCAATAACGTCCGGTAGCGTTCGCCGAGATCCAGCTTGTTCCGCGCCCGCTCCACCTCATCCGCTTCGGCGATATTGATCGTGATCATCCCGTTGTCATGGCCGGTCAGGATATGGGGGCCGGAAGGCAGGTCCGCCATAAAATCGAAACCGAGGGATTCGGGTTTCCCCTGGTACTCCACCTGGAAAGGGAGATGCAGGCGAAGCAGGGAATAAATAAGCCGGTGTTTGGCTATCTCCAGGTTCTTCCATCTTCCTTTGTTGCTATCGGTACTTAAAGCCGGGATCACCCGGTTTAGCGCGCAGGCGATGCAGTATTCCGACTCAGAGGCGGAGGGTAGCAGCCAGTTGCAGACTCCGTACTCCGAGTTTTTGCAGTACTTATATTCGGAATTTGGCTCCAGTGCCACCATCGTCAGCGCTGCGGCATCGAAGCCCACGGGATGCCGGCAATTGAGACACACGCTATTCTCAAAATACAAGGGGTTCTGGCAGTTGCTACAGGCGTATACTCTCATGGCTGGTTTATACATCGGGAAAAATGCAACAACTGTACCACGAGGCGCTCAAGTCACTTCACCCTCCTCACATCCACCGCCACCGACAACCCGTGCGTCCCGCTGCTAAGCAGGACGCCCCTCATCGGGGCAATATCCGCATAGTCCCGCCCCCAGCCGATGGTGATATGCTGCTCCGCCGGTAGCAGGTTATTCGTTGGATCGAAATCCACCCAGCCCAGATGGGGAATGTAAACGCTGAACCAGGCGTGCGAAGCATCCACCCCAATCAATTTTTCCACCCCCGGCGGCGAGAGCGTTTCGATATATCCGCTGACGTATCGCGCCGGTAGACCTACCGATCTGCAACAGGCAATCGCCAGGTGGGCGAAATCCTGGCATACCCCCTTGCGTTCGCGCATGACTGTTTCCAGCGGCGTGGAAACGGCGGTGAATCCCGGCGTGAAGCGGAAGTCGGAAAAGATCCGCCGCATCAAATCGCCCGCAGCCTCCAGCACCGGCAGTCCGGGCCGCAACGAAGCCCGGGCATAAGCCGCAATCTCTTCGTTCCAGGCCGTCATCGGGGTCTCGAAGATATATTGACCGATATCGCCCACCTCCTGCGGGTTATCCATCAATTGCCGCTTCACGCTTTCGATGGTGGCGTTCCCATACAACCCTATCTCCCGGGCCGCGACAGCCCTCTTCTCGATCTCGGAAAATACTTTCACTGACAGCCGGGCATGCTCTTTTTCAATGGAGAAATAGATCACTTTATTGCCGAAGAAATCCTCGTATTCCTGCAAGCTATCGGGTTCGGGATGGATTGTCACCGATACGGAGGTACACAACTGCCGGTCGGTATTGCGGGGCACCAGCCGGAGAACGTTGTAGCATACGCTCACGGGTTCATAGTACGTATAGGTCGTCTGATGGGAAATGAGGTACTTCATGTTTAAAATACGTTTTGGAGATTACGGCCGGGATCGCGACCAGCAATCCATACATCCGGGTCAGGAGATCGTCCAGGAACCCATATTTCGCCTCGTCGTCCTTCACCGCCGCCAAGCTATCCTTATCCGACAACTTCAGCAGGGTGTCTGCTTCCAGGATCAATCGTTCGTATTCCGTCAGCCCATACCCCGCCTGATCATTCGGCAACTGTTTGAGATGCACCCGGAGCCGTTGCAGGTGGTAGGTCAGGCTGCGCGGATTGTTCGGATCGAAAAGCAGGAAGTCCAGCACGAGCCGGTTGTCTATCGGCCGCCTGTATTTGTATCGATAGTTGACGAGGCTCTCGTGGCTCATCAGCACACTCTGCCGGAGGCTATATTCCACCTGGTCACTGCTCCGGTTCACCAGTGTGGTCTTCAACATCGTGAGCAACAGCAGGCTCTGTTCGATCTTCCTGCCGATATCCAGCACGATCCATCCCTGTTCGCGGGAGATGCTTTCCCGGTTCAGGCCGATAAAGGCCACAATAAAAGTGATGAGGTTATCCAGCGTGTGCAGCATGCGAAGATGGCCCTGGTGCGAAAGGGGAATGTCCTGGGCCAATTCTTCTTCCATGGTCCGAAGCACCCGCCAGGTATCGGTCGACCAGTGTTCGCGCACCTCATGGATGGCTCGTTGGAATTGTAAGAAATTAAACTTCAGGCTACCGGCCCTTTTTTCGTTGAGCAGCACTTCTTTCAATTCCGCCCAGGGGTTGGCGAATGCGGCATCGCTGCCCGGTCCGGTAAATCCCGGATAGGTGTAGGTATATTGGGTCAGTGCTACCAGCAGGCTCCTTTCCGTCAGCCGGTTACTCTCCGTCATTCCCTTATTGCCTTCGGCGAGAAACTGCATCACCGTCCGTAGGAAGCGGGCATTCCCCAGCACCCGCTCTGTGTACCGGCCCACCCAGAATAAATTCTCTGCGGCATGGCTGGGCAGCATATCCTCTTCCGCCGCGGCCCCGCGGTCGGGGGTCTCCTTCAGTGGGGCGAGGATGCGATCCGGCTCCGGGGAAAGGATCCAGGCGTCCTTGCTGATGCCGCCCGATTGGTTGGAGATGATAAAATTTCCCGGCTCGGAAGAGGTCCGGCAGAGCCCACCCGACATCGCCACGTAGCCATCTCCGCTGCTGACGAGGAAACTCCGAAAAAGGACTTTCCGGGATTCCATCTTTCCGTTTATCAGCGACGGCGTGGAAGAGATGTCCACTTTCTCCTGGCCAACGTAGAGGGCGGGGTGTGCAATGATCTGTGCCTTCAACTGTTGCAGCTGCGCGTGAGACAGGGCGGCGCCGTCTATCGACGAACTGCCGGCCGGATTGCGGGCGATCTTTTTTATCACGAGCGTGGAAAGCAGGTTCAGCACATAGTTCATTTCTTTGGGCTGGCCGCACCACCAGGTGGCAATAGTCGGGATCAGGAGGTCTTCCGACAACAGATAGCGTGCCATCGGCTGGAGGAAGGGCATCATCCCCGGGTTCTCGAGGACGCCGCTGCCGATGGGGTTGGCGATGCTGACATGGCCGCTGCGCACCGCCTGCAGCAGTCCGGGGACACCCAGCTGGGAATCGGCTTTGAGCTCGAGTGGATCGCAATAGATGTCGTCCACGCGTCGCAGGATGACGTCCACCCGTTCCAGGCCGCCCATTGTTTTAAGCCAGACGTAACTGTCTTTCACGATGAGGTCATTGCCCTGTACCAGGGTAAACCCCAAATAGGAAGACAGATAGGCGTGCTCGAAATACGTCTCATTGCTGGACCCCGGCGTCAGGATGACAATTCGCGGCGCCCCTCCCCCTGGCCGCGGCATCGTCCGCTGCCGGGGCGCCAGATTATTCAATCCATCTCTCAAAGCATTGAAATAGGGAGACAAATGCCGCACGTTCTGCCCTTCGAACAACTCCGGCACCACCCGCGTCATGGCCGTTCGGTTCTCCAGCGCGTACCCCGAACCCGAGGGCGCCTGCGTTCGATCACTCACTACCCAGATCTTCCCCTCCCGGCTCCGCGCCAGATCCGCCGAATACATAACGAGGTGTTGCCGGCCGGGCAGCGGTATCCCTGAACATTGCCGCAAAAAACCCGGATGGTTATACAGCAGCTCGAACGGCAATATCCCGCTGCGGACCAATCGTCCTTCGCCATAAATATCTTCGAGGATCAAATTCAGCAGCCGCGCTCGTTGCAGCAGGCCCGCCTCCATCACCGGCCACTCCTCGTTGCTGATCAGGAAGGGGATCATATCCAGTTTCCAGGGCCGGTTCAGCCCGTTCGGGTCCCCATAAATGTTGTAGGTAACTCCATTCTCGCGTAGCAGCCGAGTCAGGTCTTCGTTGCGGCCCGCGATCTCTTCGCTGCCCAGCCGAGCATACGACCGAAAGAACGCCGCCCAGTGCAGGGGCATCTTCCCGTCCTCTCCAATCCCCTCTTGCAGTCGAGCCTGGTCAGCGAAATGGTCCATGGGGTTAAAAATAGGAATTTTGGGGCGGATAAACGGGATGTGCGGCGCCCTTTCAATCCAAACGGGAGCTCTGGCTGCCCGGGGGCCTGCGTCAGGACAGCCGATGAATTCGATAGACACGCGTACAGTTTGACCCGGTTAGTCCTCAAACACTTCCGTCAACGCCTTCCCCAACGCATCCAGTATCCAATCACAGTCGTCCCTGGTAATACAAAGCGCGGGACGCATCGTAAGAACATTCCCTTCAATGACCTTCAGCGCAATCCCCTGTTCCAGGCAATGGTACATTACCCGTTCGGCTTCCGCAACGGCTCGTTCCTTCGTGCCACGGTCTTTAACCAGGTCGACGCCGATATGCAGTCCCTTACCCGCAACATTCCCTATGATAGGAAATCGCAGCTGAAGCTCCCGCAGCCCCTGCATGAGGTACTCGCCGAGGTTCGCGGAATTCTCCACAAGCCCGTATTTGTCGATATAATCGATGCCTGCGAGGCCCGCAGCGGAGCAAAGGGGATTCTTCTCATGCGTGAAATGGCCCACCGACCGGTGTTGAAGGACATTGTATTTCTCAGCCGTAAGGATACCGGCGAAAGGCACGACGCCGCCGCCGAGGGACTTGCCGAGGACCAGGACGTCCGGGACAACATAATGTTCGCAGGCAAACCATTTGCCGGTGCGGCCAAAGCCTTCGATGATCTCATCGAAGATGAGGAAGATGCCTTGCCGGTCGCAAAGTTCCCTCACCTGGTTCCAGTAGTAGGCGGAAGGCACCACGGGAGTCGCGGAGATGGGCTCGCCCAGGATGGCGGCCAAATCGGGATGCCGCTGGAGGATGACGCGGATCTGCCGCAGGTGCAACTCATCGATCTCGGTTTCATTCGTCAGTCCCCAGGGGTTACGGTAATAATTGGGGAATTCCACATGGAAGGCGCCGGGCACCATCGGGCCCAGACCGGTGGTAAAATGTTCTTCGCCGCCGACGCTCGCCGCCTGGAAGCCGTTGCCGTGGTAGGAATCCCAGTAAGACAGCGTCTTCCATTTGCCGGTGATCTGTTTGGCAATGGCCAGGGCCATTTCGATGGCTTCGGAGCCGCCGGGGCAGAACAGCACCCGGTCAAGCCCCTGCGGCGAGAGGGCTATGAGCCGTTTGGCGAGACGGATGGCGGGCAGATTGGTATATCGCCTGGGAGTGAATGCAAGTTGCTCGTTCAGTTGCGCGATCACCGCCGCTGCGACGTCGGGATTCGAGAAGCCTGCATTGTGCACGCCGTTGCCGTGCAAGTCCAGGTATTTTTTGCCCGCAAGATCATAGATATAGGGGCCTTCCGTCCGCGACAACACGTTCATCACCGGGGTCGACAACGCCTGGTGAAGGAAGTATTTGGCGTCCTCTTCCAGCCAGTGCCGGGTTTCGGCATCCAGGCTTTCTATATATTTTCGGCGTTCGTCGGTTGAATTGATGTCTCCCTGTTCCTTTGAAGGTGGCGTTCTCATGTAGATGGCTTTGATGATGCCGAAAATAGCCCATCGGAATGTCACCCCGCGCAATTTTACCGTCTTTTCTAAAAGCCCATATTTAAAATTAGATATTTTCATTATACATTACACGACTGTCAAAATCATTTTGATTATAGTAATCATTATTGTAACTTTTTGCGAGGAACTTTACCTTCGAAAGCAATAGTAATAATCTTTATATCAGACGGAACAGAAAGATCATCCAGGTCCGGTTTTTATGCATCTGCTTATGCTTATTCATAAGCCCCTTTTTTAGATGCTCGACCCCGGGTAAATCCACCAGGATTTTATTTGCCGGTGATCTGATGCTCGATCGGGGAACAAGATCCACCATAAACAAATATGGCCCCGCATTTCTATTCGGGAATATTAAGCCTCTTCTAAATACTGTCGATTTTTCCGTCGCCAATCTGGAATGTGTCATTGCCGACACGCCCCTGAATCCGATAAATAAACGATTCGTTTTTCGAGGAAATCCAGAATGGCTTTCCCCAATTCGGGCTAACGGCATTACACATGTGACGCTGGCAAATAACCATAGTTCCGACTATGGGGAGGAAGGCGTTCTTCAAACTGTTTCCAATTGCAAAAGATACGGGATTCAACCTATTGGCTTTAACGCCAAAACTTCGCAAGGCTGTCCACCTGCCATCATCGAAAAGAACGAAACCCATATAGCCCTGTTTTCATCCTGTTTTCTAAAACAACAGGATACGCTGCTTGGTAACCCCGATGCTCCCGTTTTGTCGGCCAAGATCCGGGCATTCAAGAAAATGCATCCGGATTATCTTGTTTTCGTGTGTCTTCATTGGGGTATAGAATTACAATCGACACCGACCGCTGAACAGGTCGAACAGGCGCATTCACTAATCGATGCGGGTGCAGATGCCATCATCGGTCATCACCCCCACGTTGTACAAACCATTGAACAGTATAATGGGAAGTATATTTTTTACAGTATCGGCAATTTTATCTTCGATAACAATTACCCTCCTTGCAACACCGGAATATTCGCTATTTTTTCCTTATCAAAAAATGAAATAGCTTCCGTCGGCGTTATGCCATTTACCATGGTCCGTTCGAAACCCATTCTAATGAGTCCGGAAGAATCTGCCTTGTTTATGAAACTAATAGGGTCAGTTTCAAAGAATATAACAATAAAGAAAAATGACAGCCTCTGGGAGCTCTTTTAAGGTTCTTTGTGCCAGCATTATAGTAATAATTTCTCCTCATATTAGTTCCTGTAGGAATACTACTGATTTTTCCAAATCCATCCCTGTTCGTGACGCTTATTTTAAGGGGACAGTGATGGTTGAGCGGATGGATAAATTAGATAAATATAGTATTAGCATTTTCGATTCTTTAACTGGCGGGAGTGATCGCATCTACACACCCTATGCTATTTTCGAAATGGAAACCGGAGATGTAAACCATGATGGCAGAACCGATATTTGTATTGGCATTATCAAGCCTACTCCTTTCGATCCGGTTTTAAAAAAACGTCTTTTCATTTTTCAAATAGATAGGGATTACATACGTCCCTTATGGCTGAGTTCAAGGCTGGTAAGGCCCCTGGAAGAATTTGCCGTAGTGGGGTCCGGTGAAGGATTCCGGATTCGAACGATGGAAAGGGAAAAGGCTGACCTATTTTGCATCAATGAATATGAATGGGAGTCTTTTGGGATGACTTATATAAAAACCAGAAACGACTCTTTGGATTATACAGATGCCAAAGCACTATTACTCAAATAGATTGATTGATAAAATATCGCTTTTATGAACCTGAGACCCTTTTTCCCTTTGCTCCTTCTTTTATTGTCTGTTGCCTGTAAATCGAAAAAAGAAAAGACAACTGCGCCCGCTGCATACAAATTAAGCCAGTCTCCTACGAGGATGGCTAACTATGATGAAGGCTATCCGCTGACAGATGATTCCATCGACATAGCCGCCCGCGATAAGACGGAAGAGTACCAGAAATATTACAAGGATTACTATAAAGACAAAACATCCCCCCCTCCTTTTGATTTTAATATAGGTCTCTCCCATAAAACGTTCAACGAACTTCGGCTATTGAGGGCGGAAATAATGGCCCGCCATGGATATCTATTCATGGATTATGTGTTTCGTTCCCATTTCAATGCCACTAAATGGTACCAACCCGTTTTTTGGGATAACAATTTCAAAATCCACCTGAGCGATGAAGAAAAAACGTTTGTCGCGAAGGTGTTGAAATTAGAAGAGGAATTGTATAAGAAAAACTATATCGATACGAATGGAACAAAAAGAGCAAACCTTGAAAATGTAGTCAACTGGGAACAGTTTGAAAATATACCGAAAGAACTCGTCAACCACCTAAAGACCGACGGCTTTGTGATCAACAAAGCGGAACATGAACAACTATTTCATGCCTATGACGAGAACTATTACGACTATACCCCAAGTTTTATAACTACCGATCTCTATCTCCAGGTACTGCATATGCATATCAGTAAAGAGATGCAGTCGATTGAAGAGGAAAAAATGATCCCGTTGGTAACACAGCTGATAACAGACCAGATCAGTATTGCCAAAAAAACAGCCGATTCAACAAAGAATCCGATGATTAAAAAGGCGTCGGAATGGAATGAGGTATATTATGCCATCGGGTTATCGTTAATAACCGGGACTAAGCAGGAGGTGCCGGCAGCATATACCACATCGTACGAGTACGAGTATGACCATACCACGGAAGGGCAGGGAGGGAAATCCGATTTCCTTGGAGACTCGTTAATGGACTATACGCAATTTCAACCAAGAGGAAACTATACAAGGACGAATGCGCTGAAACAATATTTTAGATGCGTAAAATGGTTAAACAGTGCTTCCATCTATATCGATAATGATCCGGGTTTAGCCAAAGCCGTGTTGCTGGGGGATGGCCTTCTTCACTCCGATTCCTCATTAAAAAAATATCAAACCTTCTCTAAGATCATCCAATTTCTTGCCGGGGAAGAAAATAATCTTTCCATCGCCCATTTAATAAAAGGGCTTCAGGAAATAAAGTATAAAACGGTCGGGGAACTATTAACCAAAGAAAACCTTGACAAACTGCGCAGTGCCCTGTACGCTGCCGACCCACGTAAAATGTTTCCAAAGGGAGCCAATGAAACAACAAGCGATTTCCTGGCCAGAAAAAAAATCCTGTTCACAGCGGGCAGGTACACTTTTGATGGAGAAATTCTGCAACGACTTGTGGATATCACAGGTCCGGAACCCAAACGCCCCTTCCCCAAAGGATTAGATGTTTTTGCCGCGATGGGGAACCATCAGGCAGAGGCTATTTTGCTGAACGTGTATAACGAAAAACAGAATTGGGCAGGCTACCCCGATACGCTAAATGTTCTAAAAAGAAAGATGGAGGGCTTCCACAACTGGAATCAAAGCATTTATAACAAGAAAATGGAGACAGTTCTTTCCCTTCAAAATCCCAATCCGGATGCCCCCTATTTTATGCAATCCTCCAATTGGCAAAAAAAGAATTTGAATACGATGCTCGCTTCGTGGACGGAACTAAAGCATGATATGGTACTCTATATTGACCAGCCCAACGGGGCGGAAATGGGCGATGGAGGTGAAGTGCCGCCACCCCAAAAAATAGCCTATGTTGAACCACAAGCCGAATTTTGGGAGCACTGTATCGCTTTGCTTAGCCTTAATAGAGAGATCCTTGAGGACAATGGACTGCTGACTGAGAAGTTGGACGATAGAAACAATGAATTATCGGGCATGGCCAGCCTTCTTTTAAGAATAACCAATAAAGAACTCAAAAAGCAACCGGTATCCAATGAAGAATTCGACAAACTATCGTTCATTGGCGGGGAAGTGGAAAGCCTGACCCTGAAAATCATCGAATCCGGCCAGGGTTCTACTGCAGCTGTCTCTACTCCTGAACGATACATGGCTGTTGCCACCGATGTGTACACCTATAATGACAAGTGCCTTCAGGAAACCGTTGGCATGGGTGATGACATCTATGTCATTGCAGAGATCAACGGATTGCTTTACCTAACCCGCGGTGCGGTCTTCAGTCATTATGAATTTACAGGACCGGTAAGTCAAAGGCTAACGGACGAAATATGGCAAAAGCAGTTGTTGGATCATACCGTTCCGGCTCCGGCCATTTGGATGAATGATATTAAAATCAGCGTCCCCCAACCAAAAACCGCCCCTAATTTCAACTTGTATTAGGCCTGCGATGCCCTGGTGCCGGCCTTCATTTTGCGCCGGATCAAATAAATATTGGTCGAAGCCAGCAGGATAAAAAAAACGGGAAGGATGGGGGGCTTTATTTTTAACGGTAGAACTTCTGCCGGAACATCGGGTTGCAAATGGACATAGATAGCTGTTGCCATCATGGGAAGTATGGTAGCAGAGGCAAGCTGTATAATCATCTGAAACCTTTTGATGGCGACATCTTTGTCCATAACCAAACTAAAAAGCAAGGCCGATCCAACAACAATCTCGCCTCCAATTCCCGCCCACATCGGAAGATACGCTCCTACGCCACTGTTTTTCATTTGAATAAAATACCATCCATTGATGGTTGGACTCAGGACTTTTAAAACGCCGAACATAAACATCGCGACTCCCAGGAACCAGGAAATGAATTTTATCAATTTCATTTTTTCAGTTATTGGTAACATTTAAAGAGTTCGTGTTTAAACCAGTGCCATTCCTCCGTCTACATTCAATTCAACCCCCGTTACGAATTTGGAATCATCAGATGCCAGGAATAAAACGGCCGCGGCAATTTCTTCCGGCTGCCCGATCCGCCGATAAGGCACCAGGGAAACAATGGCTTCCACCATTCCCGCCGGAGCCTGTTCAAAAACCCCGGTCTGGATGGGGCCAGGGCTGACCACATTCACCCGGATCCGCCTGCTTTTCAATTCCACCGACCAGGTACGGGCAAATACGCGGAGCGCCATCTTGCTGGCACTGTAGGTGCTCAAGCCCTCCATTACCTTGGAAATCGCCGCCGTTCCCGTCATGATAATGGACCCTTCGTCCTTCATCAGGCGCAACGCCTTCTGTACAGTAAAAACGGTTCCCTTCGTGTTCAGGTTGAACGTCTTGTCAAAATGTTCCTCCGTCATGGACCCGATAGGAAATCCAAATTCGGCAACCCCGGCGCTGGCATACAGGATGTCAATTTGGCCTTTTTCTTTCTCTACGACCTCAAAAAGATGGTCCAGTTCGGAAAGAACGCTTGAATCGCATTTTACCCCGATGACGTTTTTGCCGATAGCTGCAACGGCGAGGTCGAGTTCCTTTTGTCTGCGGCCTGTGATGAACACGAAAGCGCCCTCTTCTACAAATAATTTTGCGGTAGCTAATGCCATTCCGCTGGTGGCTCCGGTGATGACCGCCACTTTGTTTTCCAGTTTTTTCATAGCCCGAAATTACCATTGGGGGAAAGCCCCTGCTTGGCAACCAGGTTCAATAAATGGTAAATTCGGTTCAACCGGGGACCGTTACGGCCGATGGGCGCTTCTAAAAGCCAGGGGGGACTGTTTTGTATGTTTTTTGAATGCCTTGGTAAAATGCGAAGCGTCATTGAAGCCAATTTGAAAACAGATTTCACTTACCGACAAGTCGGATTGCGTAAGCAAATCCATTGCTTTCTCGATCTTTTTTGTTCGCAAATAATTGGCAGGAGTATCATGGTAAATGTTCTGAAAGGCTCGCTTGAAGGAGGACAGGCTAAGCCCCGCCAATTGTGCCAGTTCGGTAATGGAGAAATTGGAGAACAAATGAAGTTGAATAACCTCTTTTAAATTGACCTCCCGGGGGGAAAAAAGGTCGGCCATTAATTCGGCGATAGTTGTCGCATTGTGCGTTTGTAAAAGCAGAAGGATCAGTTCCTTTATTTTTAAGACAAGTAGCTCTGAATTTACCAGACCAGGGTTTTCAAAATAGAAAACCAGGCTATCGATAAAGTGATTGATGATACTATGGTTGTCGATGAGTTTTGCGTTTTGACCGGCAGCCTTATGTTTGAGGAACTCGGGCAGGGTATCTTTATAAATTTCCTTAAGCAGGTCGGGGTATAAATGGACCGCATAAACCTCGATGGTTGCCAATGGTGCTTTTGGCAGGAAATCGGCGAAGTAGTTGCTGCAGTTCAACAACACGCTTTCTGTGGCGCCGATGGCCAATCTTTCGGTGGGTGAAGACAGTATTGTTTTGCCTTCTTTGAAATAAACGAAACATGCTTCATTCTGGAAGGTTGCGCCAAGACGAAAAGGCGTCTGGATGATGAATTTTTCAATTACCCGTTTGTTTCCTAGTTCGAAATATTGTTGGCTTACTATCATTTTCAGGTTCCGATCCCTTGTCCTGGTCGGTTTTCTAAAGGTAGTTTAGTAGTTTTCATTTTCAAAAAAGGGACCAGGTCAATATTTTTGGACACATTGCCCAATCATCGGATTGTCATGCCCCCGAACCTGGTGCCGCAGCTTTTCGTACCTTTAATCCATGCCTTCGGATCTATTCTACATATTCGAAACCTATCTGCAGGATAAAGTAGCCCTGACCGCTGAAGAGATCGACCGTCTTCGTGCTATCGCCGTCGAAAAGAAAGTGTACAGGAAACAATATCTCCTGCAGGAAGGCGATACCTGGAAAACCGACGCATTCGTTGCCAAGGGGTGTCTGCGAACCTATTTAAGAACCGAAAATGGCCAGGAGCATATCATCGGTTTTGCAATCGAAAACTGGTGGACTGGCAACCGCGAGGCGCTCCTCAGCGGTCACCCTTCCAGATGGAACATCGATGCCATCGAAGACAGCGTCATCCTGTTGTTCCCGCACGACCGGTTCGACCAGTTGTGCCTCGACATCCCACCGTTCGGAACGTTTATCCAGACCATCCTCCAGCGAAGCTTTGTCAATTCCCAGAAGCGAATTGAAACGAACTTAAGCGCTACCGCTGAACTGAAATATGCGGACTTCGTCGAGCGAAATCCGCAATTCCTGAACCGCGTGCCTCAGTCAATGATCGCCTCCTATCTCGGCATGACGCCCGAAACCCTCAGCCGAATCCGCCGCCAGGCGGCAAAACGATAGGTTAAGCGGTATATTTCTGAACCCATTTTGCCTTAATGACCGCCCGGGCTTCGATAAATTCCTTGTCAGTGCCTTGAGCAATTGCGTCCAGGGGCAACCGGAGCGGCCTGGCTCCTGGTTTCATCCGGATCAACTCCAGGATGCCGTCGGCGATAACCTGCGGGTCCATTTTAAACTCCGCCATCTTGCCAAAAAGACCTGCTCCAAGCGCCGCTGCTTTTTTCGCCGCTGCGTCACCATATTTGGTCATGATGTCGGCCTTATCGGCATTTACGCCGCTTTTTGCGCCGTTATTCATTTCGGTGGGATAGACACCCGGCTGGATGCTGACGGAATCGATGCCATAATCTCTTAATTCGTCGGCCAGTCCTTCCGTGATGCTTTCGACCCCGAACTTGGACGCAAGGTAGGGAATCATGAACGGTAAGGTATGACCGCTCGCGCCGGAGGTGATATTAATGATCAGTCCGTTTTTTGCGTCGCGCATCGAAGGCAATACGGCCTGAATGGTCCGGATGACGCCATAAAAGTTCACTTCGAATATCTTCCGGATCTGCTCCAGCGAGTATGCTTCGAGGAGACCGAACCCCGAAACGGCCGCGTTATTGATGAGTACGTCCACGTGCGGGTGATGCAAAAAAACCTGCCGAAACGCCGCGTCGACCGACGCATCATCGGTGATATCGACATCGACAACTTCTACATTCGGTATAGCCGCTAACTCCGCGGCGACGGCCGCATTGTGTCCCCTGGTGGCGCGCATGCCTGCGAGCACTGTATAGCCGGCCTTGGCCAGCGTGAGCGTAGTGAGCTTCCCGAAACCGGTGCTGGTTCCGGTGATGAAAATAACCTTAGACATAGTGTTAATTTATTTGTGTTCTGTCACACAAATTTCCGACACCAAAACTACCCGGCCATTGACCTTTGATAAGATCGGATATTGATCTATGTCAAGAGAGATTTCCTCGAAGGCGAAACGCCGAAACGATCCCGAATTTTATTTCTCCTAATGCACCTGAGAATCGCTAAATGAATTACGAGGGCTTGCGTACGTCATCTCCGGGCCAAATACCCCTGCCGCATAGCAAAAAAACGATTTGATTATCAGGTCGCAGAGAAGTTGTCGCCCTGGCAGGACGATTCTCGAACCGGTTGCTACATGATCCCAAGGCTCTCGCCGGCCTAGCACATTGATAAACAACCTTTTACCCTACTTACACAAAGAAGACGTCATCCCCGGAATGTTAAAAATATCTAAAGAAGGAATGTTACCGATTTGGTAACAAATGTGTATATTTGTAGATGAGGGTTATTGCGGTTAAAACTTTGAGAGCATCATGCGCGGCCTTTCCTGAAGCAGAACAAGCCTTATTGGCTTGGTACGAGGAAGCCGAAGCCGCAGAATGGAATACTCCCAATGAATTAAAGCGGCAGTATCGCAATGCTTCTATAATAACCGATAAAAGAGTGATCTTTAACATCCATGGAAATAGCTACCGCTTGATTGTGGATATCGAATATCGGTTGAAAATCGTCTTTATAGTTTGGTTCGGCACGCACAAACAATATGATAAAATCGATACAAAAAAAGTAAGCTATGTTAAAACCAATAAAAAATAAGATTCAGTACGAAGACGCATTGCAACGTGTGTATGAACTAATGCAAAAAAATCTTAAACCGGAATCAAAAGAATCCGATGAATTAGAGGTTTTGTCTATCCTCGTTAAAGAGTACGAGCTTGAGCACTATCCTGTGTCTAAACCGTCCCCACTCGAAGCCATCAAATTCCGAATTGAACAAATGGGTATGTCGGAGGTGGAGCTTTCGGAAATTTTAGGTGCCCGCTCCCGAAAATCAGAAATCTTATCTGGCAAAAGAAAGCTCAGCCTTGCGATGATCCGCAAACTTAATGAGGTGCTGCATATACCTGCTGAAGTATTAATTCAGGCATATTAAATACGTGTATATGCCTGGCCAGCGAGCACCTTCATCAGCTGATCTAGTTAAATGCAATGGAAACCGTAAAACGACTAACAGAGTCTTACCTATTTGCAAACCCGAACGGGATATTCCGGGCAATCCCATTTTACGAACTTTCAATAGAAGAATGGGTCGTCTATCAAAAAGGACAACCAAAATATCTTATTGACTTCAACAGGCGAAACAAACCATTGATTCAGGACCTGAGGAAAAAACTTGAAAGCGGGGAAGAATTGGATAAAGTCGTTTCTGACCTTGGAAAGTTTCTAGGCAAGGAATGGACCGTCCGCCACAATATTAATGGAACGGAAATTCCCAATAGCTGGCAACAAGAATCCGTTGAGCTTACCCTGTTGGATGATCTGAGCGATCTTTTCATCGACCTTACATTCATTGCGACCGACGTGATTGATACCGAAATTTTGTTAGATGAGGACAAACTTCTTGAAGAATATTCTGGCGAAGACGAAAATGGCCACATCGGTGTCGAATCGGCTCATATTGACAATGACAGCAACCTGGAAACAATGCTTAGTTTTCTTTTCGGGACAAAAGTTGAGTTGCACAAATTGGCTTTCCGTAATGGCAGAGTTATGTTACGAAGTACGTTCACAAGAAAAGCTTAGTACTTATAACCGAGAAAAGAAGACATTTTGTCTAATCTCGGGAAGACAGGATTCGAACCTGCGTCCCGGCGACGTCTCAAGGCAGTAAATAAAAAAGCCTCATCACTTTCGTGACGAGGCTTTTAAATGAATATGGCATCTACCTACTCTCCCGCATTGTGGTGCAGTACCATCGGCCATGAGGGGCTTAACTTCTCTGTTCGGTATGGGAAGAGGTGAACACCCTCGGCAAAAACACCATAAGACGCTCCTG
>NZ_DASZXR010000019.1:0-1145408 GCF_035546395.1 Puia sp.
CGTGAACAGCAATACGAACTGGATCACGCAGCTGCGGACCACCAGGGAGATAAAGAATGTCTGGTATGAGCAGGTGGAGGATGATGTATTTCGCGTCTATATAGAACTGAAGCATCCCCAGCATTGGGGCTATAGCCTGGCATACGACAGCACGGGAAGACACCTGATGGTAAGGGTCAAACGACAGCCTCCTGTGTTGGATATCAAAAAGCTGCGTATCGCCATCGACGCGGGACATGGAGGCGACAACATCGGTGCGGACGGCGTTACGAGTCATGTGCTGGAAAAGGATTATACCTTGCTGATCGCAAAGGAGGTGGAAAAGCAGCTGAAGAAAATGGGTGTGAAGAGCGTTTTTATGACCCGGACCAAAGATACTACCCTCTCCATGCCGGAAAGGATGGAGCTATTGAAGCAGTTCAACCCTCATTTCCTGGTAAGCATCCATCTCAATTCCGCGGGTAATGATACGACGCAGGGTACGAGCACCTATTACCGTTACATTGGATTTCGACCGCTGAGCGTGGCGCTGTTGAACCAGATGCTGACGCTGGGCTTGAAAGAGTATGGGAACGTAGGGAATTTCAACTTTTCCCTTAGCGGTCCTACGGATTATCCCAATGCCCTGGTGGAAGTGGCTTTTCTCAGCAATCCGGAGGATGAGAAGAAGATCCTGAACCCCAGGTTCCATAAGGCGGTGGCGAGGAAGATCTATGCCGGCATAGTCGAATGGTTGCAGCAAATGGGAGGGGCGACCGGCAAAAAATGATAAGGCTATAAAGGCAATCTATGAAAGGATACTTAATGCAGGAAAAGGATATTGTCCGTGGGGAGGATACTTTTATCGAGAGCGTCTCCCCGGAGAATCGTAATGCGGTGGTCTTCGAGGATGATGGGGAAACAGCCTATTTCTATGCGATGGAAATGGATGAGAGTGGCGGTGGGATGAAGATATTGGATGCGTTGCACATTTATGAGGAACCCGGGGGCGAGACCTCCAAGCTCCTGATCGTGTGGTCCAGGGATTGGATGAAATGCGCGCTGGTGCTGGATGGGTACTGCCAGGCCATCTTCGATTTCGAGGCGCATGGCGGCTATAGCATCAATGAATTCCCTCCTCCCAACGAGATATGGACACAGGGGGACAGGAAGCTGACCAATGAGCTGATCAGCCGGCTGTTCTAGCGGACCTCTTCCAGCGTATAAAAAAGATCAGGGCCATCACAGCCAGCACAAACTGCAGGATTCCTGTACACTCAAAAAGAAAATTATCGGGCATTTCATATTCCGGCGGGGGAAACAGTTTGGTCAAAACGTTCCTATCGGCCCCTGAGAAGAATAGGATATTTTTCAGGACATGGTTATATCCTCCTTCATAAAACCCTATCATCAATACGGGAACGATACAGGCGATAAGCTGGAACAGTACGCCGGATAATTTTTCTTTCTTTTTAAGGTGAAGCCTGTAGAGCATGTATTCAAGAAACCCAATAGCGATGGCTCCCAGCGCGACGTACGCTCTGAATATCTGTGGGTATATAACTGCTCCATAGAAGTGATGCAACGTCGTCATACCCATGATATACATCGTGGATAGGAAGAACCTTTTTTGTTCCTTCATCATTAAATGTTTAGTGTAAAACTATTTAACGGCGACCGGGGTTCTTTGTATAAAATTTACCTCCTGATCAGGACCATGCGGGGGCAGGTATTTCCCGTCCTGAGATAATCTACAGGCGTAAAGCCAGAGAAACGGGTGAACTGGCGTGTAAAGTGCGCCTGGTCGAAATAGTTCCCGCTCCAGTTGTAACCGGAAAGCTGTTGGGTAGGCAGGAGTGAAAGGTCGTTGATAGCAGTCTTGAACTTTATCACCTGTTGAAATACTTTTGGCGTAAGGCCTACATGAACCCGGAAAAGATGGGCCAGGTGTTTTTGAGAATAGCCTGTTTGACGTGTCAGGGCGGCAATGGGTTCCGCAATATGGCGGAGCATATATCGTATGACCTCGCCTGAGAGCATGTCTTTATCGTTGTCCGGCAGCAGAAAGGTTAAGCCTTTTACAATGCAGCGCCGGAGCTTATCGGGATCGGCCTGGCCTGTCATCTCCCGGCACAGCGTGCGTATCGGCTTGCCAAAAATATGTTCCGCATCCAATATCTCATTCAAAAGATCGGATTGCGCGATACCGCTGAGCCGGTACAGACCATCGGGATGGAATCGGATAATGATCTTGCGGATATCCTTATCCAATGATAGGGACATCGGTGTGTCACGCTGGCCAATCAGCAGCGCGGAAGATCTGTGCAGATCGATAACCAGCATCGGCATTCCATCCGGCATGACAATTTCAGCTATATAGGATTGGTGCGGGTTGTTGTAATAGATGATACTTTCCACAAAACTGCTCAACGGCTCCGCGACAGGGAAGTTGCGGATAGTAAGAAGCTCCAGCTGTGGTGAAACGGGCCTGCCCTGCCCTTTACCCTTTTTGATCAGTTCGATATGATGTGCGGCAAACAGCGAATGCTCATCCAGCGAGAACAGGGTGGCCATTTGAAGCAGCAGCCATTTGGTCGGCAGCATACGTCCCTGTTCCATGTTAAGCAGTTCCGGTACGGATATATGGTTTGTCCGTGCAAACTGTTCAAGCGAACAATTCGCATTCAATCTTATCTCCCTGATATGTGAGCCTAGCGTCATCCGTGTAAAATTAGCTATTAATCCTTGTTTTTATAACGAAATCGTAGTTATTTTGTATGTATTGCTACTAAATAGAAATAAATATGAACTTTTTCTTTCGAGCTGTACTGGCTTTGCATGTTATGGGGATCGTCGTTATGGCGGGCACTACCATGATAGATTATCTGACCTATAAAACATTCTGGAAGCTGGCTGACGCCGGAGATGCCCGGGGGCTGGGTCTGATCCCGTTGATGGCGAAGTATGGTGCGTTTGTCCGGGCCGGCGCTGTAATGATCATCTTAACGGGTCTTTTGCTGTCAATGCAGGAAAAAGGTTTGTTTTGGGGTCAGTCCTGGTTCCGGATAAAGATGGCGCTGACCGTTGTATTGGTATTGAACGGAATGTTGGTAGGCAACCGGCAGGGAAACCAGCTCAGGGATACCGTTTCTGCCCATGTGGCGGATTTTGCCCGATATACGATGGATATCAGGGTCAGCATGAACAGGTTCTATCCGATGCAGCTGATCTTGTTCCTCCTGTTGATCTCAATAAGCATTATCGCGACGCACCGGGGGTGATACCATATTGTTTTTTAAAAGCGCGGTGGAAATGCTGCGGATGGGCCCAGCCTGTCTGAAAGGCGATTTCCGAGATCGATGAGCTGGTGGTGCGTAACAGCAGGTGCGCCTGTTCCAACCGGAGGGTATTGAAATATCCAAAGACAGTGACGCCAAATACTTCCCTAAAGCCTTTCTTCAATTTGAACTCATTCAGACCGCAACAACGCGCCAATGCAGTCAGGGTGGGCGGGTCCTGTATACGTTGTTGCAAGATCTCTTTTGCAGCGTGCAGCTTGTCGATATCCTCTTTTCGCCACGGGTTTTTTGCATAGGGAGCGGACGCGTGGAATGACTCCCATTGCAGTAGCAGCAGCTCCATGGTCTTTGCCTCCATATAAAGACCTTTCAGTCCGCCACGGAAAGGGTTGTTCCATAATAGCCGGATGACGGATTGCATGGCGGGTGTAAAGGACCGGCCGGGGCGGTGGGTAAGAAAAGGCCGTTGTGTTCGCACATTGTCCGTCAGCAGGTCCATTTCTTTGGAATGTCCCGCAAACAATTGCGCAAATCTGTCGATGTGGATGTTCACGGTGAAGGTATTGTGAATGCCTCCGCCCATGAATCGGTTATGTTCCCACTCCCCCTGGTTGTACATGATGTTGTGATAGCCTTTTGTAAACAGCAGCTCCTCTTTTATATGACCTTGCCGTTGGATGATCTTTCCTTCCAGGGTAAAGTTCATTTCCACCAGGGGCATATCGTTGTAATGCCGCAGACCGCTGAGATCGGCCATCTTGCCGGACAGCTCCAGTCCTCCGTCCGAGAGGGTGATAGCGCCCTGTTTTTGCATACGGAGATGTCCTTTTATCTCCGGCAGGGTTATGGAAAACACATAGGGTTCTTCCGAATCGGGCAGGCTGCTGAATTCTTCGAAGGTTGGAAAGGTATTATCGGCCATCCCGATAAGGTACAAAAAAATCCGTTTTGTGCAAAAGCGCGTGAATGAGCGGTACGACCTTTGGGCGCATGGAGAAACACGAAGTACTGATCGTAGGCGGCGGCGTGGTCGGATTATCGGCGGCGCTTTTTCTTTTGCAGCAAGGCATAAAACCGCTTTTGGTAGAAAGGCATAAAGGCACTTCCATCCATCCCCGGGCCAGAGGGTTCGATGTACGCAGCATGGAGCTTTTCAGGGAGCTGGGGCTGGGCGAAGCTATCCGGGAGGCAGGTAAGGCGCTGGCTCCGGCCTGGGGTATATTGAATGACGACAGCCTGGCGTCGGCATTACAAAAAAGAAAACCGGCGAAAGATGGCGGCGGTCCGGAGAAATTATTTGGCCGGAACGGTCTTTCCGAGCTAAGCCCGACGACGGGAGCGCGTTGTACACAGGACCTCTCCGAGCCGGTGCTGCTTGCGGCCGCCCGGGAAAGAGGAGCGGATATTCGGTTCTACACGGAGCTGGTATCCTTTACACAGGACGCGACAGGTGTATCGGCTGTGCTACGCGACAGGGAGAGTGGTGTGGAAGAAGCGGTGCGAGCGTCGTATATGCTGGCATGTGACGGGGCCAAGAGCCCTGTGCGTAGCGCCTTGCAGGCCGGGACGGTGGGACGGGGCGCTATTTCTTCCCTGCTGAATATCTATTTCGAAGCGCCGTTGGGGGAATATGTGCGGGGGAAGGAGTTCAGCATACTGCTGATCAGGAAGCCGCATCTGCGAGGGATGCTGACAGCCATCAACAATGATGACCGGTGGGTGTTTCATTTATATAATGGGGAGGGGTGTTCGGAGGAGGAGATAAAGGAGGTGTTGCAGGAAGTGATCGGGATACGGGGTGTGGACGTGCGCATCCTCAGCATTTTGCCGTGGCAGCCGACGGTGAAAGTGGTGGAGAATATGCAGCATGGGAGGGTGTTCCTGGCAGGAGACGCTGCCCATGTCATGACACCTTATGGAGGGAAGGGCGCGAATACGGGCGTGCAGGATGTGCATAACCTGGCCTGGAAGCTGGCGGCTGTATCGAGAGGACAGGCTGATCCTTTATTGTTGGAAACATATAGTCGTGAGCGGCAGCCGGTGGGGTTGCGTAATGCGTTGCGTTCGGGGAGGTGGGCGGATCGATATGGGTTGCTGAAGAGAAACCCTGTTATGGTGATGAAGATGATCGGTTGGGTGCTTATTGTAAAGCTGTTGAACCTGCTGGGACTACGCGCGCTGGGACGGCGGGCTGCGTGGAAGGGGATCGGAGACCTGGCGGGTCTGCCGGTGTATCGGTATGGGAACGGCGGGCGATCTGGCAGAGGGGTGCGGCTGCCACACCTCCGGATGAGTGGGGATATTTCTACACTGGACCTGGTAGGAAAAGGGTTTGTATTGTTGACCAGCGAGCAGCGTTGGAAGGAGGCGGCGTTGCCGGTGGGGAATATTATGGTACATGAGGCGGGGGCGGCGTATAAAAAGTTGGGGATAAAACCAGACGGGGCCGTGTTGGTAAGGCCTGACGGTTTTATACTATGGAAAAGTAAAGGCATGGTGAACGATCCGCGTGCATCGTTGAAAGCCGCGCTGCAAACGCTCTTCATACAGAGTTAATATGGAATGTAAGCAACCGATGGCATCAATTATCTGGCGGGATTCCTCGTGCACAATCGTACGCTATCATTTCAGTCCCGCCGCCGCTGCTTCGTCCACGAACCAGTGAAGCTCACCGGCCTGTGGCATGATCGTCTGGGACGGATACATGTCGGGGTTATAGGGGCCTTTCAACACTTCCTTCAGCGCATGCGCCTTTTTTGGACCTGTCGTCAGGAATGCGATACGGGCGGCCCTGTTGACGATGGGACGGGTCAGCGTGATGCGATACATGTCCTGGGCCTTTAGGAAGAAAGCGATCACCCAGGCTATTTCTTCGTGGACCACGGTTGTCCCGGGGAAGAGGGAGAGCGTATGTCCGTCGTCGCCCATGCCGAGCAGTATGAGGTCGAAGCTGGGGCCTGTGGCGCCGAAGTATTCGTGGAGGATCTTTGCATATTCGGCGGCCGACTGGTCGGGCGGGATGTCGGTGCGCATGACGTGGATCTGAGCGGCGGGTACGGGGACAAAGTTCAACAGGGTATCGTACGCCATCTTTGCGTTGTTGCGGCTGTCCTCGAAGGGAACGGCGCGTTCGTCGCCCCAGAATATATGCAGCCTGGACCAGTCGATGCGTTCTTTATAGGGCGCTGCCGCCAGCAACCGGTGCAGGCGTTCGGGGGTGCTGCCTCCGGAGAGGGCGATGGTAAAACGGTCCTGTTTTTTAAGGGTATCCCCGATGATATCGGCGATCCACTCCGCGACGGCGCTGCTCAATGCTTCGGAGTCCTTGAATATATGTAGTTCCACGTGCTGGTTATTTGTGACCGCCGTCCTGACTGGGCTGCGGAATATTGATCCAGTTATGTCCATCCCTTGCGATGAGCGCTTCCGCGTCCTCGGGTCCCCATCCGTCGGGGGTATAGTTGGGGAAGTCCACGGGCGGGCGGCTTTCCCATGTCTCGAGGATGGGCATCACGATCTTCCATGCGGCTTCTACCTGGTCGGCGCGCATAAAGAGGGTGGGATTACCTTCCATGACGTCAAGGAGAAGGGTTTCGTATGCTTCGGGCTCGTGGGTACTGTCGGAGCTGAAGATCATGTCCACGGGGTCCAGGTTCATGGACTGACCGGGGCGTTTGGCCTGGAAGCGCAGGCGCACTTCCATCTCGGGCTGTATGCTGATGGTCAGTCTGTTGGCTCTCCATGTATCCGCCGCCTCCGGGGGGAAGGCGTAGCTGGGGGCCGTCTTGAACTGGATGGTGATATTGGTGGTCTTCTGGTTCATTCTTTTACCCGTGCGGACGTAGAAGGGAACGCCCTGCCAGCGCCAGTTGTCGATGTAGAATTTAACGGCGGCGAAGGTCTCGACGGAGGAAGCGGGGTTGACGCTTTTCTCCTGTTTGTAGCCGGGTACTTTTTGTCCTTTCATCCATCCGTCGCCATATTGACCTCTCACGGCAATGGCGTTGACGTCTTCCTTATTGATCTTGCGGATGGCGTTGAGGACATCCACTTTTTTATTACGGATCTCGTTGGCTTCGAAGGACACGGGCGCTTCCATGGCGACCATGCACATCAATTGAAGGATATGGTTCTGCACCATGTCCCGGAGGGCGCCGGACTGTTCGTAGTAGCCGCCGCGACCTTCTACGCCGACTGTCTCGGAAGCCGTGATCTGTACGTATTCGATATAGTTCCTGTTCCAGATGGGTTCGAACAGGGCGTTGGCAAATCTTAGCGAAAGGATGTTCTGGACAGATTCTTTGCCAAGATAGTGGTCGATGCGGTAGATCTGCTCTTCCTTGAACTTGCTCATGAGGAGCTCGTTGAGCTCGTGGGCGCTCTTGAGGTCATGGCCAAAGGGTTTTTCGATGACGATGCGTGTCTGGCGCGTGTCGGAGCAGAGGTTGAGATCGCCCAGCTTTTTGGCGATGTCGGGCATCAGCTGAGGCGCTACCGACAAGTAGAAGATGACGTTGGGATGTTCGCCGAACTCTTCTTCCTTTTTCTTTACCATGTCGGCGATCTTCTGGTAGTCACCGTCCTTTTCCGCGTCCATCTGGAGATAGGACACGTGCTGGGAGAATTCGGACCAATGGCCGTTCTGTTCTCCCTTACGGCGGCTGAATTGCTGGATGCCGTCCAGGAGGCGTTTGCGGTAGTCTTCGTCGTTGTATGGGCTGCGGCCGATGCCGATGATGGCGAATTTTTCGGGCATCCAGCCGTCGATGGCCAGGTTATATAAAGCAGGAGAAAGTTTTCTGAAATTGAGGTCGCCACTACCTCCGAAGATAAAGATGATGGAGGCAGGTGGTCTTTTATGGTTTTGCATATACTGTCTGTTGATTCATTTATTTATTCCATTCCGTATGGAAGGTGCCGGGTTCGTCGATGCGTTGGTAAGTATGGGCTCCAAAATAGTCTCTCTGCGCCTGGATGAGATTGGTCGGCAGCCTTTCGCTGCGATAGGCGTCGAAGTAGCTGAGGGCGGCCATCAGGCCTGCTACGGGATAGCCCATGTGGATGGCATGGATGATCACGTTGCGCATGTTCTGTCGCTTGGCGGAGAGGAGCTGGCAGATGTCGCCATCCAGCAGGATATTCGGGAGCTCGGGGTGTTTTGTAAAGGATTTGTAGAATGTTTCCAGGAGGGAGCTGCGGATGATACAGCCGCCGCGCCATACCCGTACGACCTCGGGCAGGGGGATCTGCATATCCAGGTCGCCGGATGCCTTATGAAGCATGGCCAGGCCCTGGGCGTAGCTGATGATGGTAGCGAAATAAAGGGCGTCGTGCACCTGCTGGATAAATACTTCCTTGGGTACGGGGATATCTACGGTAGATGTTTTGTACATCGTGGCGGCTTTTGTCCTTTCGTCCTTATAGGCGGAGATCTCGCGCATGGCGACGGCCATGTCGATGACGGGGATGGGAATTCCCAGGTCCATGGCGTCCTGTGATGTCCATTTGCCGGTGCCTTTGGCGCCGGCCTTGTCGAGGATCATGTCTACGAGACGATTGCCGGTCTTATCATCCTGTTTGAGGAAGATGTCGCGGGTGATCTCTACCAGGAAGGATTGAAGTTCGCCTTCGTTCCAGCTCTTGTATATCTTATGCAGCTCGTCGTTATCGAGACCGAGGCCACGGTGAAGAAGATCGTATGTTTCGCTGATGAGCTGCATGATGGCGTATTCGATGCCATTGTGCACCATTTTTACATAGTGTCCTGCCGCGCCTTTGCCTAAATGGGCGACGCAGGGAGAGCCGTTGACCTTGGCGGCTACGGCTTCCAGCAGGGGCTGGACATGGCGATAGGCTTCGGGATCTCCGCCGGGCATGATGCTGGGGCCTGTGCGTGCGCCCTGCTCACCGCCGGAAATGCCTATTCCCATAAAATGAAAGCCTGTTTTTTGGGCCAGCTGTACGCGGCGCAGGGTGTCTGTCCAATGGGAGTTACCGCCGTCGATGACGATATCGCCTTTGTCGATGAGGGGTATCAGATCGTGAATGACGTCGTCGACGGGTTTACCGGCGGGGACGAGCATCATCAGCTTGCGTGGTTTTTCCAGCGCCTGTATCATTTCAGCCAGTGTATTGACGCCTTTGACCGTAGTGCCGGGTGTGGCAGCGGACTCCAGGGTGCTGGTCTTTTGTGCGTCTTTGTCGAAGCCAACGACGGCGAAGCCATGGTCGGCGAGATTAAGTAATAGGTTGCGACCCATAACGCCAAGGCCGATCATTCCGAATTTAAATGAAGTGTTTGCCATGTTTAGAACGAGTTTGTGGACTTGCGGTCCGCATTAAGAGGCCGTAAATTTAGGCAATTTATATTTAGCGGAAGGGGCGCCCGCGGGCGCCCCTTCCTATGATGATGATCTTATCGTTATTTTTCTTCCGGATGCGGGTTGCCACGGTGGCAGGTCATGCAGGTGACGGTGGGGACCATATTGCCTTTGTCATCCTTATTGAAGTTGAAGTATTTTTTGTTGATCTTGCCTGTCATTTTGAACATATGACGGGCGATGTCCTTTTCCGGCTTGGCATCGCTGGCAAAGTCCAGGTGATGGGAGGTGCTGTCGGCGGAAGGGGCGTGACAGAAGTTACATTTTACGCCCAGTGCGGCTTTCCAATTGTCCATGACCTTGTCCAGGTCCTCATGGCTGATGTCTTTGGGGAGAACCTTGAGATTTTTATGGTGGGGCTTCTCATCTGCGGGGCGGGTGGCGGCCATGCCAATTATCATCAGGGCTATCAGTGCGGATGCAACCATTAGTTTTTTACCGTGGAACATAAGGAGGTGATTTTTTGGACTTTGTAGTTGGTTTATGCTCGAATTTATGACAATATTTTGACAATTGGATATTAGGATCCGGCCAGGCGGCCAAGAACTTTTGCAGTTGGGGTTTGTTATCTGGCAAAACTACCTTTGCCAACATTATGGAATCATCAGGAGACAAGCTATCGAAAGGACTTATCGCGCTTATGGCGGTGTGCACGGGGTTGATCGTGGCCAACATTTATTATTGTCAGCCGCTGATCGTACTGATCAGTAAAAGTTTTGGGGTCGCGGAAAGCGAGGCGGGAAGGGTTGCTTTTTTTACCCAGGCGGGGTATGCGCTGGGGCTTTTGTTCTTTGTGCCATTGGGCGACAAACTGGAGCGGAAGGGACAGATATTGTGGATGACGGGGTGTGCGGTGCTGTCGTTGTCGTTTGCGGCGGTGGCTCCCAGCTTGTGGAGTCTGGAGGTCGCCTGTCTGCTGATAGGCGCTACCAGTGTGATCCCGCAGCTGATATTACCGATGGCGGCGCATCTGGCTTCGCCGGCGCGGACGGGCAAGGTCATTGGATCGATCATGAGCGGGCTGCTGATCGGGATCCTGTTGTCCCGTACATTGAGCGGGCTGGTGGGCGCCTGGCTGGGTTGGAGAGGGATGTTCTGGGTAGCGGCGGGTCTTAGCTTTATCATGCTGGTGGTCATGCGGCGGGCGTTCCCTGTCAGCGTGCCTGCTTTTACGGGGTCTTACGGGAGTCTGATGCGGAGCCTGGGGACGCTGGTGCGGGAGCAGCCGGTGTTGCGGGAGGCGGCATCCATCAATGCATTGGGTTTTGCCACGTTTGGCATGTTCTGGACGACGATGGTGCTGCATTTATCGGGGACGCCATTCCATTTCAAGAGTGATCTGATCGGCCTGTTTGGGCTGGCTGCCGCGGCGGGGGCGTTGGCGGCGCCGCTGGTGGGTGGTTCGGCGGACAAGCGTAATCCGCGTATCGCCATCGGGTATGGGCTGGGATTATTGTTCTTTTCCTTTATTCTGTTGTATATATTCCGGGGCAGCGTGGTCGGGATCATTGCAGGCATTATCCTGCTGGACCTGGCGATGCAATGTGTCCATGTGTCGAACCAAAGCCGGGTGTATGCGTTGATACTCGGGGCGCGCAACCGGCTTAATACTGTATACATGACCGTTAGTTTCGTCGGGACGTCGCTGGGGTCTTTTATCGGACTGTATGTTTGGGAGCGGGCAGGCTGGACGGGAGTTTGTGTGGCGGGGATGGTTTTGGCGTCACTGGCCTTTATTATTTTTTCAGCGACATACCGGAAGACAAAGAATGTTAAATCGTTGGCGGTTTGATGTAAATAGCGTATCTTTGTGCAGTTAATTTGAGCTTACAGCATTAGTAATTGAATGATCGCTTCCGCTAAACCATCTCCGGTATCGTTAGTTTTCTTTACTCTCTGCTATATTTTCTCAGATTCGCATTATTTATTTTTTTAACCAGTTAGTTAATTTATGAACATTTACGTTTCGAACTTAAGTTTCAACGTCACTGACGAGGACTTACAGGATTATTTTGCAGAGTACGGCGAAGTATCTTCCGCCAAGGTTATCATGGACAAATTCACCGGCAAATCCCGTGGGTTTGCATTTGTGGAAATGCCTGATGACGCAGCTGCTCAGAAAGCCATCCAGGAACTGGACGGTGCATCTGTTGACGGAAGGACTATCGGTGTATCCGTAGCAAAGCCCAGGGAAGACAGGGGTAACAAGCCCGGTGGATCTTTCCAACGCAGGAACAATAACTATAGCAATAGCAGATATTAAAAGTTAGTATTCCTACTCGGAACAGGGCGCCTCAAAAGGGCGCCCTTTTTTATTGGCAGATGGATAAAAATTGGGGCTATGTTTAAACGGGGGTGGCAATTTGGTTTATTATTTATCTAATCTTAGTATTTAAAGTATTAAAATCGATGTTTTTTTAAACCAAAATGCTTTACTCCAGATCAGTATTAGTGCCCTTGTAAGCAATACATCAGGAGACTAATAATTGCAAATGAATGTGTTAACCTTGTCAATTCAATTTTTGGCCGGTCAGGCAGCTTTTAACGTAAGTGCGATGGTTGTCGTAGTATCCGTATTATAATCGATGCTGATGGTACCGCCCAGCTTTTCGGCGGCGTGCTGCACCTGGCGGAATCCGTGGCAGATGGTGCGATAGAAATAAACACCGGCATTCCTCACGCGGATATGGGTGGTATCGCCCTCCGTTACGGATTCGATGTGGATGCATTCGTTCCGGGTGCTGCTGACGGCTCTGTCCAGGAGGTTCCACAGGACATACGCGAGCATATTCTCATCGGAACCAACGCGCAAATTTTTATCTATCTGATTGATGATTATAGTTTTGCGACTGACAGCCAGGGGCAATAGCCCAAGGGTCAACTCATCCACGAAGTGGTGCAGGGAGATCTCACTATGCATAGCCTTAACGTCTATTGGATTTTTGAAGATATTAAATAGCAATTAAATTACCATAAAATAACGGCTGCAAAACGTAAAGATGTGCGGGAAAATGCGAAAAAGAGGGCGAATACAGTGATCAATTAATAAGCTGTAGAGGGAACTACTTAAAAAGAAGCCCGGAAGGAGTATGAACTGTCCTTACCGGGCTAAAAGATTGAGATGTATGGTATTACCTGCGCCAGTGACCTCTGTTCCAGTGATAGCCATGGGGGGTGTGTGACCAGGAGCCGCCCACCCATGCGCGGCCGGGACGGCCGCGGCGCCAGTATCCGGGATGCCAGTTATATCTTCCTCCACTATATATCCAATCTCCTTCTATCCAGATATAGTCGGGACCAGGGGCCACGGGGCGGGTGTATACTACGTCAGCGGGTTGGGTTTCAACATATCCGTCCACCGCGCAGCCGGTGAGGCCCATAAGGCTTCCGGCAATAGCTATAGCCAGTAATAGTTGCTTTGTCATAGTTGATGATTTTTATATACCTGTATGTGGTCCAATAGCGTGCCATGGGTCGGGAACACAATAAAACGACATTTTTTATCGTTGATAATCAACAAATTGACCCTTGCAGGGCTAGTATGGCATATCCTTTGTCCCTGAGGGGTAAATTCTCTACATTAATCAAAAAAGTTGTTTTTCGAAACCCTAAAAAGAGATAGTCATGAAAGTAACCAAGCACGCATGCGTATTAGCCTTATTATGTATGACCTTCGCTGCCACACAAGCACAAACTATTATCCCCGGATTTAAAGGGGGACTCAATGTAACGAATCTTTCGAACGCCACTGACGACAACCGGATCAGCGGGCAGATCGGCTTCTTTTTACATACGAAGATCGCCAGGGGCTGGGCTTTTCAGCCGGAGATCCTTTATAGCGGACAGGGCGATAAGTACTGGGATGGCAGCGCTCATTATACCTGGGCGCTGAATTATGTAAATATCCCGCTGATGTTCCAATACTACCCCATTCGCAGGTTCTATCTTGAATTCGGTCCCCAGCTGGGTATCCTGGTAGCTGCGCGGGATAAAGGTCCACATGGCTACAATGCGGATATCAGCGACGGGATCAAGAAGGCTGACGCTACCCTCAACCTGGGCGCAGGTATCCGGGTCACCGACCAGCTGGGCTTTTACATGCGGTATGGTCTCGGACTGTCGGATGTAACCCGCGACGACAATTATACCTATTCCAACAGGGTGCTTCAGCTGGGGATAGATGTAAGATTGCACTAGGATGTATTTAATTAGTAGTTTTGTAGTATTACTAATAATACTATGAGCGAGACAACCATCAATCCACCCGCCCTCACGGCAAAGGATTTTGCTACGGACCAGGAAGTACGCTGGTGTCCGGGGTGCGGAGACTACTCCATATTAGCCCAGGTGCAGAAGGTGATGCCTTCGCTGGGTATACCAAAGGAAAATATCGTTATCATATCGGGGATCGGCTGTAGCAGCCGGTTCCCTTATTATATGAACACCTATGGCATGCACAGCATCCATGGGCGCGCCACGGCCATTGCGTCGGGACTGAAAGCCACCCGTCCGGAGCTGAGCGTCTGGATCGTTACGGGTGATGGGGACAGCCTTAGCATCGGCGGCAATCATACCATACATCTCCTCCGGAGGAATTTCGACATGAATATCCTTTTGTTCAACAACCAGATCTATGGGTTGACGAAGGGGCAGTATTCGCCCACATCGGAAGAGAATAAGGTAACGAAGTCCACGCCTTTCGGGAGCATTGATCATCCATTCAATCCCCTGGCCCTTGCCATGGGGGCGGATGCCGGCTTTTTAGCCCGGAGCATGGACAGGGACCCCAAGCATCTTCAGCAGATGCTGTTGCGGAGCCATCAGCACAAGGGGGCCAGCTTCCTGGAGATCTATCAGAACTGTAATATATTCAATGACGGCGCTTTCGAGATCTTTACGGAAAAGGGGTCCAAGCCTGTCGAGACCTTGTTCCTGGAACAGGGCAAGCCGCTGGTATTCGGCGCCCAGCAGGATAAGGGTATTCGCCTGGATGGGTTAAAGCCTGTCGTCGTCACGTTGGGGGATGGAGCCAGCAAGGATGATCTGTGGATACATGATGAGCGGGATTTTTATAAAGCGCAGATCCTGACCCGGATGTTCGATGATGTACGGGTGGAAGGACATTTACCCAGGCCTTTTGGGGTGTTCTATGAGACGGAGCGGTCGTGTTATGAAGATATGCTGAACCTGCAGATAGAAGAGGTAGTGAAGACGAAGGGGAAGGGTGATCTGGATAAGCTGCTGCGGGGCCGGGAGACGTGGACGATCGTATAGGCGGGTCAAGCCATCGGAAGAATTCCCATTAAGATATAAATAAAAAAGAGGCGGCGCGATTTTTAAACGGGTCTTGCGCCAGCCTCTTTTTTGACTTTACTTTGGTTTTTTCACAGTGAAATGTCTTTTCTTTTAGGGAAAGATGTGGTCAAAAAGGTATAAAAAAAAGAGCCAGCGATAGAAATCGCCGGCCTGTGCTTACCTCTGAAACCACAAAAAGAAAAAGTTCGAAATATTTTTCATTGTCCTGTTATTCTATTATCGCACGAACTGTCGTTAGACAGACATACTCTATACCTTGCTGTTAGTATCGGTTACATTTTCCATCCCGCCCCAAAAGGACAAGACGCAAAACAATAAAGTGATCAAAGTAATCGGGTCGATTAGTGTCGGTAGACAGCCGGGACTGCACTTACCGGGTGAAGTTGCTTCAAAGAGGGTAACGAAGAGAGATTCTCGTCAGGACAGGGGATGTTAGGTATCTCAAAACTATGAAGCGATCGCTTCATAAGGAGGCATTGAAACCCGGATATCGATGGATTGGAATCTTCGGATGGAAATTGGACGGCGAGTGATTCAGAGTAAGTAAGCGCGGTAAAAATAAAGACAGTTTCGTTAAAAAGCAATATTTTTTTTTAATTTTTGTCCACCCCCTGCAGGGGCGGTGCCTTTCCGCAATGATGAAGCAGCCTAATCCCTTACTGAACAAGGGTTTCACCGACACGGGGGGACCCCGTTCAAAGACATCAAACGTCCGTGAAAGCCAGTTCCCGATCGGCGTACCGGAACGTCTTTTCCCGCTTCCGGTTAAACCACCATTCGGGGGCCGTTTTCTTCATCAGGGTATCGATGTTCCGCATGCCCATCAGGTACCAGATCCCCCTCAGTTTGCCCGAAAAGGACGACTGCAGCGCCCGTAAGCTCATAGCAAACCCGCTGTCCAGGTATTCCATATGATGCCAGTAGCCGGCAGGCATGAACAGGGTATCCCCATGCTCCAGGATCACCTCATACCCCTTCGCCAGCCGGACCGCGGGATATTTCTCCAGATCCAGCTTGTTCTCGTCCTCGTCGAAATATTTCTCGAAATTGACAAAACTCAGCACCTCCCAGGGCTTGCGATACAACTTGTGCTGCTCCTCGAAAGGGAACAGAAGCACCCGCTTGCGGCCGACGAACTGCGTATGGACAATATGCGACAGGTCGATGTCGAAATGCATATGGGTAACGGAACCCTTGCCGCCCACGAACAACATGGGAAAACGCTTCACAAACCCCTTCATCAGCTGCTCGGGCCATTCGAAATCCCTGATGAGCTCCGGCGCATGTTCGAAGATATTGAAGAGAAAGATGCGCCATTCCGCCGGACCCTGCCGGACCATATCGATATACTCCCCAAACTTCATGTATCCATCGGCGGTATTGATCGGCGTATAAGCATCACTCTTGACGTTGTTGTAAACCCCCACCTTAACCTCACCCACGATGGATTTGAAATAATCCCAGTTCCACTTTTCGAAAGCAGGCCACTGCCTGGACAGCCCACGGATCACCAACGGCTTCATCGGAGCGTAGTACTGACTTTTAAAATCTTCGGCGCTAATGCTGTCCACGGTATTTACCGCCTGTAATTGCATTCGGGACATCTGGTTTATTTGCGCGAATAATGCTTTTGCAAAAATTAGCCCTATTCGCGCAAAGGGCTAAAATCTGACCTTCGGTCAAGCCGCTTCCAGCGGCTCTTGTGCGCAAATTTAAAAATAATTCTATGTTAAAGAATTCCTAACTTACCCTATGTTATTGCATTTGCACCCTGAGAATCCCCAGATCAGGAACATTAAGATGGTCGTCGAATGCCTGCTGGACGGTGGTGTGATCATCTATCCTACGGATACGATCTATGGCTTGGGGTGCGATATCTTTCAACATAAGGCCGTGGAGCGCATTTGCCGGATCAAACAGGTAGACCCTGCCAAAGCGCAACTGTCCTTCATCTGTTACGACCTCAGCGATCTCAGCAATTATACAAAGAGCATCTCGACACCCCTGTACCGCTTGCTAAAAACCTACCTGCCGGGGCCCTATACTTTTATCCTTCCTGCGAGCAAACAAGTCCCGAAGATACTGAAAAGCCGCAAAGACACCATCGGACTTAGGATCCCCGACAATATTATTGCCCGCTCCCTCATCCACGAATTGGGACACCCGATCCTCAGCTCCTCCCTCCCCGGCGCCTTTGCAAGCCAGGGCAACGAAGAAAAAATAGCCCATGGCCGCAAAGGCTCTGATGATGGCCCTTCGGCCGCGACTGCGTCGCTTTGGGTAGAAGAATATACCGACCCGGATATGATTCGGGAAAAATTCGAGAACCAGGTGGATATCATTATCGATGGCGGCATCGGCGGAATGGTTCCCTCGACGGTGGTCGATTGTACCGGCGACGAGCCGGTTCTCATCCGTAAAGGTCTTGGAGAATGGGTCGGGACAGAATCCTGAAGCCGCAGGAGCAGGCGATCCGCTAATCCATAAAAGCGAGCTCTTCCTGCATATCCCCGTTCGGAGAGATATTAAAACTTTTCCGGTGGTATTTGCAAAGCCCGAACCGCTCGATGGCGTCCCGGTGCTCCTTCGTCCCATATCCCTTATTCGTATTCCAGCCATAGTGTGGGAACTCGGCATGAAGCCCTTGCATATATTCGTCCCGCCAGGTCTTGGCAAGAATGCTGGCCGCCGCGATGGAAGCAAAGAGGGAATCCCCCTTGACGATACACCGGTGCGGAACGCGCTTGTACCTGGTGAACCGGTTCCCGTCGATCAGCAACAACCGCGGCTTCGGCTTCAACTGGTCGAGGGCCAGGTGCATCGCCTTGAATGAAGCCTTCAGGATATTCATCTTATCGATCTCGTCATGATCAACCCTCGCTACAGCCCAGGCGATCGCATTCGCCTCGATAAAGATCCGCAACTCATCCCGGTTCTCGGGGGTTACCTGCTTGGAATCGTTTAGCAGGGGATGAAAGAATCCCGCCGGCAGGATCACCGCCGATGCGAATACCGGTCCGGCATAGCAACCGCGCCCGGCCTCATCGCACCCGGCTTCGATCAGCTCGTCCTGGTAATGGCTTCTCAGCGGATTCTCCATTCGCCAAAAATACGATCCTTCCCAATCGTAATAACAGTATCTGGATAAAAATCGAGAACTTTACGCCCGCTATGGAATCCTCTTCGAATAAACGGGCCGGAGGTTCGCCGGCCGTAGGCCAGACATCAAAGGCTCTCATCCGCCCGGTCGCCATCTGGGTATACGCCGGAGTCATCATGCTGCTCATCCAGGTCATTCTCGGCGGCATCACCCGTCTCTCCGGCTCGGGACTGTCCATAACGGAATGGAATGTCGTCACGGGCGCGCTCCCCCCTCTCAATTCCATCCAATGGCAGCAGACCTTTGACAAATATCGCCAGACTCCGCAGTTCCGCCTGATCAATTCCGACTTCACGCTGGCCGATTTTAAATTCATTTTTTTCTGGGAATGGTTCCACCGCCTGTGGGCCCGTTTGGTTGGCGTAGTTTTCCTCGTCGGTTTTGCGGGGCTCTTATGGAAGAAGAAACTGCAGCCGGCGATGATCAAACCCCTGATCATCCTTTTCCTGCTCGGCGCCTTACAGGGCGCCGTCGGCTGGATCATGGTGGCAAGCGGGCTTACCGGAGACGCCATCTACGTCGCACCCCTTAAACTGGCACTGCACTTCGTCTTCGCAATGGGGTTGATCGTATACGCTTTCTGGTTTGCCCTCGATCTTTCCGTTGCACCCGGCGCACGGCTGGCCGGCAACAACGGCGCCACGCTTCGCGGCTGGACCTGGGCGATCCTCGCCCTGCTTTTCTTTCAGCTCCTGTACGGCGCGCTGATGGCCGGGCATAAAGCCGCGGCCGTAGCGCCGACCTGGCCTACGATCAACGGGTCCTGGATCCCCGATGGACTGTTTAGCCGGCGCCCGCTGAAACAAGACCTGGTAGGCAATACCATCACCGTTCAATTCATCCACCGCGGACTGGCCTATATCCTCTTTGTAATGGTCCTCGTCTGGACCTTCCTGGCGTTCCGCATCAGGAACGCTACCGCGGCATTTACCCGCTGGCGCCGGCTGCCCCTCGCCATCGTCACCCTCCAGATCGGGCTTGGCATCAGCAGCCTGCTCACCAGTCCCGGGATCATTGCCCGTCAATGGGTAGCCTTCGACTGGCTGGCTCTCATTCACCAGACAACAGGTCTCTTATTCCTTGTGACCATGGTCGGGATGTTGTATCTTGTAGTATCTGTAAGAGCAGGTCATTCTGTAACCGTATGATGCGAATCCTTAAAACCATTTACCAGTTCTTCCCGGTCCAGCTGCTTCTATTGCATGTAAAGAAGTTCCAGGTCCTGCTGATCTTCTGGCTCATCCTCTTCAGCACCCTCAACGGAGGATTCATGCACTCCTATGGCGCGGCCGCCCTCTTTCTTTCGCCCGAATACATGGGGGACGTCAGCCCCGTCAGCACGGCTATCGTCGGGGTCGCGACGGGTATCTTTATCATGAGCTGGAACATCACCACCTTTATCATCTTCTGCCGCCACTTCCGGTTCCTGGCGACGACGACAAAGCCGTTCCTCAAATATTGCATCAACAACTCCATCCTTCCGATCATCTTCCTGATCTTTTATTTTATACGGGCGCTCCAGTTCAGCCTCAACCGCGAGCTGCTGCCCATCCGTTCCATCGTCCTCCTTTCCCTGGGATTCCTTGCCGGGTTCTGCTTTCTGATCACGGTCTCCCTGCTGTATTTCTTCCGCGCCGACAAGACGATCATCCGGCGGATGACGCCGGTGATCAGCAACCCCAAGCTGTTCAAATCCCAGTTCTCGAAAGAAGAAGTAAAGCTCAACGAAAGCCGGCTGATGCACGTCGGGTATTATCTCAATTCCCTGACGACGATCCGAAAGACCCGGGACGTGGCGCACTATAGCAAGGCCTTTATCGAAAGCATCTTCAACCGGCATCATATCTCCGCCGTCCTTTGCATCTTCATCGCGTTCATCTCGCTGATATTTATCGGCTTCTTCATGGATAGCAGGTATTTTCAACTGCCCGCCGCCGCAAGCATCCTCATCTTCTTTGCCATCCTCATCTCGCTCTCCGGCGCCTTTTCCTATTTCCTCCAGTCCTGGAGCATCCCCTTTTTCGTCGTATTGTTCTTTGTCCTCAACCTGCTCTACAAGTATAACGTCATCGACCCAACGAACAAAGCCTACGGGCTCAACTATGCCGAATTGGAAGACCGGCCCTTGTACGATCAGCAGACCCTGCTCCAGTTATGCTCCGAACGGAACGTCCGCCGCGATGAGGAGAATATGCTCGGCATCCTGAATCGCTGGAAGGCCCGTCAGTCATCGCAAAAGCCGGTCCTGTTCCTCGTCAACACCAGCGGCGGCGGCAGCCGCAGCGCGACGTTCACCTTCAGTATTCTCCAGCGCCTGGACAGCCTCAGCGGCGGGCAGCTCATGCGCAAGACCTTTCTCATCACCGGCGCCTCCGGCGGTATGCTCGGCGCCGCCTACTTCCGCGAGCTCTCCCGGCGGCGCGACTCGGGCGACACCTCCATTCACCTGCAGGCCCACCGCTATGTCAACGATATCTCGGGCGACCTGCTAAACACCCTCTTCTCTTCCTTCGTGGCCCGCGACCTCGCCTCCCCCGCACAGAAATTCACCGTGGGCGATCATGAATATGTCAAGGACCGGGGCTTTGCGTTCGAACAAAAGCTGAATGAGAACACGCACGGCATCCTCAACCGCCAGTTGAAAGATCTGGCTCCCGATGAGGCGGCCGCCCGCATGCCGGTCCTCCTGTTCAACCCCGTCATCACCCGCGACAGCCGTGCGCTGGTGATCTCCACACAGCCGGTAAGCTTCCTGATGCGGCCCCGCTTCGACAGCACCAAGCTTCCCGCTATGGATCCCGATGCCGTCGATTTCGGCGCACTCTTCGCAAGGCAGGGGCCGATGGACCTCCGCCTGCTGACCGCCCTCCGGATGAACGCCACGTTCCCCTATGTACTGCCCAATGTGTGGCTGCCCACGCGGCCTGTCGTCGACGTTATGGACGCCGGTTTCCGCGACAATTTCGGGGAGATGAATGCCATCCGGTTCCTCAACGCTTTCCGCGAATGGCTGCAGGAAAACACCAGCGGAGTAGTGCTGCTGCAGATCCGCGACCGCAAGGCCGGCGGCTGGGAGAACCCCTATGAGTCCGACGATATCACCGAGATCATCACCAAACCCTTACTGCTGTTACAGGACAACTGGTACAAGATGCAGGAATACAACCAGGACGATCTCCTTAGCCTCGCACAGAACGGTATGGGCTTCCCCTTCCGGAAATTGGTATTCCAATATGTCCCGAGGTCGGAAGATGCGGGCGCCGCATTGAATTTCCATCTTACGAAACAGGAAAAGCTCAACATCACGGGATCGCTGGACAACGCAGACAATCAACGGGCTTTTCGTGCCTTCATGGCATTATCAGCCGGATCGCCTTCGGCACCACGCTGATATGAAACTCACTGGCCGAAGCCTTGGGATCTCCGTCGATATGCAAAGGCGCCGCGCCGGGATTCTCGATCACCAACGCCGCCGTCTGGAAATAAAGGATCTTCTCCTTCCCCCGTTTTTCGGGTTCGGACTGTATCCGGTAGCCGCCAAGCACCTGGCGGACCACCGACAACAGAAAACGCAGCCGGTTCGTCTTCCTGGCAATGACGATATCGAGCAGGCCGTCCTGCAGACTGGCCCGGGGAGCGATCGTGAAATTATTACCGAACTGATTGCCGTTCGCGATACTGATAAAAAAGGCCTCTTCCCGGAAGGACGGCTCATGCCCGTTACCCGTGGGAATTTGCAGCCGGAAAGGATAGGGGCGGGCGCTGAAGAAATTCTTCATCGTCACCCGGATATAGGTCTGTAATCCCCGCGTAGGTTGCTCCGCAAATTCTTCCGCCACCCTGGCGTCGAAACCGATACCGCAAAGCATGCACGAGAACTGACCGTTGATCAGGAATCCATCGATCGGCGAGGCCTTCCCGGCAAAAACGATCTCCAGCGCCTTCTCCGCATCCCTGGGAATGCCAGCGGCAAAGGCCAACCCGTTGCCCGATCCCATCGGGATGATGCCCACCCGCACATCGACACCCATCAGGGCGGCAGCGACGGCGCTGACCGTACCATCGCCCCCGCAGACTATTATATCGGTGACGGCTGCCTGCTGGATAAAAGGCAGCAGGAAGGCATAATCACCCTCGATATTGGTGGGTAAGATGCTGTAGGTGATTCCTTTCTCCTGGGTCTTTTGCCGGATCATCTCCTGCAGCGAATGCTTGCCTCTCGTGCCGGAAATGGGATTGACCAGGTAAATGATGTTTCTTTTTGGCATAATTCCGCCGATGCGGCGCAAAGATCGATCATTTATTACTGGAAACCTCCGGCAGATGCACGATATCCGAAAGAAAATGGCTGATCCCCTTTTCCACGCCGGGTATATCATGGCTCCGGATGCTGCTGGTCAGCACATGAGTGCCCGCTTCGGGCATCGCCTCCTTGTATTTCAGCGCCGCCGGCGTCCCCAGCTGATCGAACATGTTCAGTTCGGCCGAGACCTTTACCGTACTGTCCTGGTGAGTCTCATCCTTGTAATAATAGAACAAACTCACCGGTTGGGTGACTTTTGCAAAATTCTCTTTTTTCATCGTCGTCTCCACCAGCTGTTCGAGCGCAACAGCCGCCTCGGTCCGGTATTTCGGATACCAGTATTGCCGCCACTGCGGACCATAATCATCCTTGGCAATGATGTAGTCCGAACCTGTGACAAGATGGGCGATCTGCAATCCCCAGGGGTCGTCCAGCAGCCAGGCGTTCGGATCGTTGATGGCGATATTGGGCGAACAAAGCACAAGCGCAGCCACCTGGTCGGGATAGGTATAGGCCAGCTGCAGCGCCAGCGTCCCGCCTGTGGAAGTGCCCATCAGGATCACTTTGTCACCTATCTGGCGGCCCACCGCCAGCGCCTCCTGCGCCGAGGCCCAGTAGCGATCAGGAGTCAGATTCACCATGGCATCGACGGTGTCGATGCCATGCTCGGCCAGCCGCGGCAGATACAGGTTGCAGCCATACTTCGCGGCGATGTACCGATGGACCGGGTCGCCCTCTCCCTGCGACGCCGAGAAGCCGTGAAGATACACAATGGAGTAGGGCGTCTTTTTACGCGTGCTGTCGGCCCAGACAATGCGGGCCTCGTTGTCGGGTTTGAGCCGGTGCCCGGCTTCCTGCGACCGGATATAGCTCTCCAGGGCTGCCGGTTCCGCCGGCACGGCCGGCTGGGCGGAAGAATAAACGGGCTTCGAAGGGTGCGGACCTACGAAATAGATAACGATCAGAAGGACCGGGATCAGGAGCCAAAGTTTTTTGCGCTTGCGCATGGGATTATATTTGTATTGAATTTATGGTTTTTGTGTTATTTCTCCCCGATCGATCCGATCCGGTTAGGAAATGACGCCGAAAACGCGTAATTTTGCAGGCCCAAAATCGGCCACGGGCCGATTGGCCGAAGGCCTGATATTAGCGGTTAAAAATGCGATGCCAAAAGCATCGGGAAAAGACCGGGACCGGCCCGAGATAAAGGAGTAAATATATGCAAATCAGAAACATAGCGATCATCGCCCACGTCGACCACGGTAAGACTACACTGGTAGACAAGATATTACATGCTACCCATGTATTCCGTGAGAACCAGGAAACTGGCGAGTTGATCATGGACAATAATGACCTCGAAAAAGAAAGAGGCATCACCATCTTTAGCAAGAACGCTGCGGTGGAATATAAAGGTGTTAAGATCAACGTTATAGACACTCCGGGTCACTCCGACTTCGGCGGTGAGGTAGAGCGCGTCCTCAAGATGGCCGATGGGGTCCTCCTGCTCGTCGATGCCTTTGAAGGCCCGATGCCGCAGACCCGTTTCGTTTTGCAAAAAGCCCTCCAGCTGAACCTGAAACCCATCGTGGTCATCAATAAGGTAGATAAGCCGAACTGCCGTCCGGACGAAGTGCATGACGCCGTATTCGAGCTTTTCTTCAACCTCGACGCCACCGAAGACCAGCTCGACTTCCCCACCTTCTACGGCAGCGGAAAGAACGGCTGGTTCAACAGCAAGAATGAACAGTGTGCCGATATCACGCCCCTGCTGGACGGCATCCTGCAATATGTCCCGGCGCCAAAGGTCGCCGAAGGTCCGCTTCAAATGCAGATCACCTCCCTCGACTACTCGTCCTTCCTCGGCCGCATCGCCGTGGGTAAGGTCGCCCGCGGATCGATAAAAGAAGGCCAGCCCATCGCACTGATGCAGGCCGACGGATCGATCAAGCGCTCCAAAGTAAAAGAGCTGTACACCTTCATGGGGATGGGCAAGAAGAGGGCCACCGAGGTCGAAGCAGGCGATATCTGCGCCGTCGTTGGCCTGGAAGACTTCAACATCGGGGATACCATCGCCGATGCGGAAAATCCGGAAGCCCTCCCGATCATCAGCGTGGACGAGCCGACCATGAGCATGCTCTTCGGCATCAATAACTCCCCCTTCTTTGGCAAGGACGGTAAATTCGTCACCTCCCGTCACCTCCGTGACCGCCTGTTGAAAGAGACCGAAAAGAATCTTGCTCTGAAGGTAGCGGACACGGACAGCGCCGATAGCTTCCTCGTCTATGGCCGCGGCATCCTTCACCTCGGTATCCTTATCGAGACCATGCGCCGCGAAGGCTTCGAGCTTACCGTGGGTCAGCCCCAGGTGCTCGTAAAAGAGATCGATGGGAAGAAGCACGAACCCTATGAGATCCTTGTCGTCGACGTTCCCGCCGAGTTCAGCGGAAAGGTGATCGATATGGTCACCCAACGCAAAGGCGAAATGCTGGTCATGGAAAGCAAGGGCGAAATGCAGCATCTGGAATTCGAGATACCCTCCCGCGGGCTGATCGGCCTGCGTAGCAATATGCTCACCAATACCGCCGGCGAAGCCGTTATGGCGCATCGCTTCCTGGAATACAAACCCTGGAAAGGCCCCATCCCCGGTCGTAACAACGGGGTGCTTCTCAGCAAGAACCAGGAGAAGACAACGGCGTATTCCATTGATAAATTGCAGGAACGCGGTACCTTCTTCGTCGACCCGGGGGAAGATGTATATGCCGGCCAGATCATCGCCGAGCATATCAAACCCGGTGACCTCGTGGTCAATGCGACGGAAGGAAAGAAGCTGACCAACATGCGCGCCAGCGGCAGCGATGACTCGGTCCGGATCGTCCCCAAGAAGCAGATGACCCTCGAAGAATGCATGGAATACATCCAGCAGGACGAATGTATCGAGGTGACGCCCAAGAAGATCCGCCTGCGCAAATCCATTCTCGACGAAGAAGAGCGCAAGCGCGTCTCCAAGTCGATGAAGTCGGAACAGGTTGGCTGATAAGTCGTATCTTTGGTATATGAAACTGATGTTTATAGTCATCGTTTCCCTGCTCCTGGCAGCCTCCGCGCTGCCGGCACGGGCACAATGTTCCATCTGCACCCGTACGGCTCAGCAGCTGGGAGAACGGCCGGCCAAAGCGCTCAACAAAGGCATCATCTACCTGGCAGTCACTCCCCTCGCTATCTTTGGGATCATCGGCTATCGTTGGTGGAAGAGCGAAGAACACCATGAGTAACGCCCCGACCGTCTCCGTTGTGCTGGGCACCTATAATGGGGAAGCTTACCTGCGGGAGCAGCTGGACTCCGTCCTCGCTCAAACTTATCCCTTCCTCGAGATCATCGCCATCGACGACGGTAGCTCGGATTCAACCGTCGCCATTCTAAAAGAATACTCCGCCCGCGATACCCGCATAAAAGTTGTCGTCAACGAGCAGAACCTGGGCTTCATCCGCAACTTCGAAAAAGGCTGTTCGCTGGCTACTGGCCGTTGGATCTCCCTCTGCGACCAGGACGACTACTGGTTGCCGGATAAGATCAAAAAAATGGTGGAAGCCATCGGCGACTACCCCATGGTCTACTGCGACTCCATCCTCTGCGACGAAAACCTCCGGCCGCTCGGTACCCGCATCTCCGACCTGGTCCATTACCAGTCCTTCGACGATCCCCGCCAGCTTTGCGTCTTCTCCAGGATGTATGGGCACGCCACGCTCATCACGCGCGACCTTTTCACACGCTCGCGTCCCTTCCTCAAAGAAGTGCCCCACGACGGCTGGCTGGCCTACCATGCCACGCTCTATGGCGGAGTTCTGTATCTGCCGGAAGTCCTCGTGAACTATCGCCAGCATGCCGCCAATGTCTTTGGCGTCGTCGGCCGCAAAAAGAAAAAACCCGCGACCGAAGACAAAGCCGTCCTGAAGAAGCGCGAGCTCCAACGCATCCGCGTCCGCATGCAAGCCTACTGCGACGCCTGTCCCGAATCCCTCGTGCCGCAGAAGAGGTTGCTCCGGGCCCTGGTCCGCAGCTATCGCGATTTCTCACCGTTGAACGATATCCGGCGCATGCTCCTCTTCTTCGCCAACTATCGGCGGCTTCTCGTGGTAAAGAACTACTCCACCCCCCGGAAATGGCTGTTCTGCCTCAAGATGCTGGTCAAGATCAAATAAAAAACAAGTACTTTCGCCGCTATGAGAGCCGGCACAGAAAAAAAACTCTACGAAAAGGTCCGATCGAAAAACCTTGCAGTAAAGCACGTATGCGAAGTGGGGGTCTGGCTTCCGGAGATGTCCAATATCCTCGACTTTATCATCAAAGATCGTCTGCGAACCACCCTGGTCGAACCCGATCCCAAAAGCATCGCCGCCATCCGAAGCTATTTTAAAGACTATCCCAACGTCCAACTGCTGCCCTATGCCGCCTTCGATCATGATGGAACCCTCGAGCTGGTGCAACGCAACGCCTCCACTTTCGTCTCCACTCTCCCATATAGCCCCGCACAGGTGAATGACCATTACCAAATAAAACCCGAAGACACGTTCACCGTGGAGTGCCGACGGTTTGACCAACTGGATGACGCCACCATCGACCTGCTCAGCGTCGACACCGAAGGCAGTGAATGGTATGTCATCCACTACCTGAAAAGCCGGCCGCTTGTCATCTCGGTCGAGATGCACGGCAAATCCTACCTGAATCCCTACTACAGCGACATCGCCGCCTGGATGGCACGCGAAGGCTATGAGAAATGGTACATGGACAAGACCGACATCGTCTACTATAAAAAGGGGGCCTTCCCCATCACGGGCGCCGAAAAACGGCAGTTGGCCTGGATGGACTTCTATGTCCGTTTCCGGCGATTCCGCAAGCGGTTATTCGGAGGAAATAAAGCCGGTAAATGAAAACCTTTATCATCAGCCGCACCGATGCTATCGGGGACGTAGTCCTGACTTTACCGATGGCAGGCGTCCTGAAACAGCTCTGCGCCGATACGCGGATCCTTTTTCTGGGCCGGGCCTATACGGAAGAAGTGGTAATGGCCTCGGAGCACATCGATGGTTTCATCAATTGGGACGAATGTAAAGACCTGTCGGCCTTCAACGCCGACACCATTATCCACGTCTTTCCCGACAAAGACATCGCGCGGCTCGCAAAAAAGGCGAATATAAAGGAACGCATCGGCACCACTAACCGGATCTATCACTGGTGGACCTGCAACCGGCTGGTGAAGTTGTCCCGCCGTCATTCCCCCTTGCACGAAGCGCAGCTCAATCTGCAGCTGCTACGGCCGCTCGGCGCAGCGGCGCAATACTCGCTGGAAGAGATCGGCCAATACTATGGTCTCACGCGCGTGGCTCCCTTGCCCGCGGAGGTCGCCGCGCAAATAGAGCCACACCGCTTCAATCTCGTCCTTCACCCAAAATCCCGGGGCAGCGCCCGCGAATGGGGGCTGGATAATTTCCGCGAGCTGATCCGCCTCCTGCCGCAGGATCATTTCAAGATCTTTATCAGTGGGACCGCCGCCGAAGGCGAGCTCGTTCGATCCCTGTTCGATGAATTTCCCTCTTTGACCGACCTCACCGGCCGCCTCACCCTAAGTCAACTGGTCAGCTTTCTCTCCCGCGCCGATGGTCTCGTGGCTGCAAGCACCGGTCCCCTGCACCTGGCCGCAGCCGTCGGCATCAACGCCATGGGCATCTATCCGCCCATCCGGCCCATGCACCCCGGCCGCTGGGCGCCGATCGGGGCAAAAGCAAAGGTCTTCGTAAAAGAAGGGGAATGCGAGGATTGCAGAAAGACCGGGAACTGTCACTGCATCAGGGAGATACGCGCCGGAATGTTGAAAGATTACCTGCTCTCCCTAACTTCAAAATAATTTATTTTTGTAGGTATGACGAATTTCATTCCCGTGTTTCCTTTAGGGATCGTTGTGTATCCGGGGGAGACAGTCAACCTGCATATTTTCGAGCCGCGCTATAAACAACTCATCAACGAATGCTATGCCGAAGCAAAACCCTTCGGCATTCCGACGGTGATCGACAACAAGCTGAACGAAATGGGTACCCTGGTTAAAATAACCGAGCTCGTAAAAGTTCACGAGAACGGCGAAATGGATATTCGCACCCAGGGTATGCGGGTATTCCGCGTGCTCGAACTGATAAAATCCGTCCCGGACAAACTCTTCAGCGGCGCCATCGTCAACTATCCGGATAATATCGAAGGCCCCGGCAAGCGGGATCTCATGCAGCGCGTGGTCAACGCCATCCGCGAGCTGCATCGCCTGCTGAATATCGAAAAGGATTTTAAAAAGCCGGATGATGAACTGGCCAGCTACGATATCGCCCACCATGTCGGCCTCTCCCTCGAACAGGAATATGAGCTGCTGGGTCTGCTCCGCGAAGAACAGCGGCAGGAATACATCAAGCGCCACCTTGGGAAAGTGCTGCCGGTGATCGCCGAAATGGAAACACTGAAAGAAAGGGTAAAATTGAACGGACATTTCAAAAACCTATCTTCGTTCAAATTTGAAGATTAGCCATGGCTACGACCCTCTGCTTCGATTTTGGTAATACCCGGATGAAATGCGCTGTCTTTACCGATGGGAGCTTCCTGAAGGAAGAGGTGATGGCGGATGACAGCGAAGAAACGATAAGAACACTCCTCGATCGACATCATCCCGGCCGGACGATCCTGTCCTCGGTGATCAATCACAATCCCGGGATGGAAACGCTGCTCCGGCAACACACGAAGTTTCACCGGTTGGGCCACCAGTCGAAACTCCCGGTCACGACACCTGTGGGTAAACCCGAGACCATCGGAGCCGACCGGCTGGCCCTCGTCGTAGCGGCTGTGACCCTCTTCCCGGGTAAGAATAACCTCGTTATCGGGCTCGGCTCGGCGATAACTTATAACTACGTCAACAAATACTGCGAATTCATTGGCGGCGGCATCTCCCCGGGCATGGAAATGCGATTCAAATCCCTGAACGCTTTTACCGCCAAACTGCCGCTGGTCAAGGCCGACTGGAACTTCCCACTCGCCGGCTACGACACCCGCACAAATATCCTCAGCGGCGTGATCCTCGGAATGGCCAAGGAAGTCGACGGGATGATCGAGGCATACGAGGAGAAATATGACAACTTTAACGTGTTACTGAGCGGCGGGGACGGCGTTTTCTTTACCCGTCACCTGAAAAAGAAGATATTTGCGGACCCATACCTGATCTATAAAGGCCTATATGCTATCAGTGAGTACAATCAATAAAGTGCTTTTTATCCTGGGGCTTATCTGTCTCACCGGCATCGCCTGCAACGATAAGAAAGTCGCAAAACCGCAGGCCGGTCCGCGCAAATTGGTGCCCGAAGAAGCCGACTCGCTCGAAAGCCTGCTCAGCGAGCCCACAAAGGATTCCACAGGGAAACTGGGCGCACAGGTAAAAGGTAAATTGACGGCCCCCTATATGAAACGCTACGACCGGGCCGATAGCCCTTACACGGAGTTCCCCCGCACCCTGCACGTGGATTTTTACAACGACAGCCTGAAAACGGAGAGCCAGCTGGATGCCCGCTATGGAAAATACTTCTCGAGCTTTGACAAGGTCTACCTACGGGATTCGGTCGTTGTGAAGAACCTCGCAAAGGGAGATACCCTACGCTGCCAGGAGCTCTGGTGGGACCAGCATACGGAGCGATTTACCACGGACAAACCGGTGCGCATTTATACGCCAGATAAGATTCTGTACGGAACCGGGATGGAAGCTGATCAGAATTTCCGTTGGTATACTATCAAAAAACTGACCGGCACCGTGCTTACGTCCGGAATGCCAAAGTGATAATCAACGATTTAACGGAGAGTCCCCGCCGGTGCGGGGATTTTTTTTGCGAATAAATCAATTAAACGTTTGTTTAATTCAAACGTTTGTTTAACTTTGTGAGGCAATAGCACTTTTTACATGTCAGATAAAAGAGAACATATCCTCGTTGTAGCGGAGGAGCTTTTTGGAGAAAAGGGATTTGACGGGACCTCGGTCCGGGATATCGCACAAAAGGCCGGGGTGAACCTGGCGATGATCTCTTATTATTTTGGCTCCAAGGAGAAGCTGCTCGAAGCCCTGATCGTCTACCGTGCCGAATATGCCTATGGCATCCTGGAAGAATTGAACAAGGACCAGTCCCTTAGCCCCTGGGATAAGATCGACCGGCTGGTGGACTTTTATGTCGACCGTATCCTCAACAACCTCCGGTTCCACAATATCATGTACCAGGAGGCTACCGCCGTCCGGAGTGAAGACATCAAGAGCAGGATCATCGCGATAAAAATGCGCAACCTCGAACAGATCACGAAGATCATCACCGATGGTCAGCAAAAGAAACTATTCCGCCAGGTCGACATTCCATTGACGGTCGGAACCATCATGGGAACGATCTCCTCCTATACCCAATCCAGATCGTACGGATGTAATATTCTTGCCATAAGAGAAGATTCGGATGACGACGCCTATCGCGCGAAGCTTGGTCCCCGGTTGAAGGTGCATCTCAAGCAATTGCTGAGGGCGCACCTGGACATCCGCAATGAGACCACGAAATAATTGAACCGAAAGTAAAATACAAGCACAACATGGAAAAAAAGTTAGCAGGAGTTCTATGCTTCTTACTTTTTACAATCCTTTCGTCCCACGCACAGCGGACCCTCACGATGGAGGAAGCCGTGCAGCTGGGTTTACAGAACAGCAAGCAATTGAAAGTTTCACAGGACAAGATCGATGAGGCGCTGACGAGGCTGGACCAGGCCAGGGATCTCAGGTATCCCGACGCAAAGGTCAGCTTTCAATATCTCCACGCCCTGATGCTTTCCCGCGTGATCCAGATCCCCGGCGTAACAAAGGATCCCATCAAGATCCCCTTCGACTTCCCGGCATATCTCGGCACCCTGTCGGTATCGGAGCCGATCTTCAACGGCAATCAATTCAAATACGCCAAACAGTCGGCCGATTTGATGGTACAGCTGAGCCGGCTCGATGCCGACAAGGATAAGGACGATATCACCTATCTCGTCATCAGTTCCTATCTTAACTATAATAAGATCCTCCAGAATATGCTCATCGTCGCGCAGAACATGCAGGACGTACAAAGCAAGCTGGAAGAGATCACCAAATACGAAAGCCAGGGTCTCGCCACGCAGAACGATGTTCTCCGGTATCAGCTTCAGAAGTCCCAGCAACAGTTGACGGAGATCGAACTGGAGAACAACCGGAAGATCGCCAACTATAACCTGGATATCGTCCTGGGTCTGCCCGATACCACGACGATCATGCTTCCTCCGGTGGTCTATCGCACCAACGAGCAGCTGGTGTATACCGATCTGTTACAGACTGCCGAGACCAACCGCCGCGAGCTGCTCGACCTGGGCTATCAGACAAAGCTGGCCGATGTCAATGTCAGGCAGATACGCGACAAACGCCTGCCGACCGTGGCTGCAACGGGCGGGATGTACTATATCAACCCGACCGGCCAGGTGATCCCGACCCATAACAACCTGATCGCCCCGATCACCCTGGGCATCGGCGCCTCCTGGGACATCGGTACCCTTTATAAGAACAAGAACAAAGAACGGGAAGCGGCCGTGCAACGCCGGGAACTCAACGATGTCCGGGACCGGACCCTCGACGATATCAAGCAGGACGTTCATAAACAATTCATTTTATATCAAAGCTCATTGGAAAAGATCAAGGTACTGGAAGTGGCGGTGCAGCAGGCACAGGAGAACGAACGGATCACCGAATCCAAATACCGGAACAACCTGGTGAATACCACCGACCGGATCGATGCGCAGACCCAATTATACCAGGCCCGCATCAATCTCGAGCTGGCCAAGTCCGATGCGACGATCTCCTATTATGATATCCTGAAAGCCACCGGTAAGGTGCACATTTGATGGGCCACGTGCCCATCGGCCGAAGGCCAGAGATAAGATATTTGAGCCGGAGGACCCAAATTTGACAACAGGTCCGAAGGCGAAAATCGAACGCAACCAAAACAATTCAAACAAGATCATTATCAAAGCATATGGAACAGAATAACACAAAAAAGCCGCGTAAAAAACTCGTATTCCCGATTATCCTGGGTCTCGTCCTGGTCGGAGCGCTGTTCTTCTCAATAAAAGAATATGTATTCTTACAGTCGCACGAGGAAACCGATGACGCGCAGGTGGATGGGGATATCAGCCCCGTGATCGCAAGGGTATCCGGGTATGTGCAGGAAATCCGATTCAAGGATAACCAATATGTACATGCAGGGGACACCCTCGTTATCCTCGACGACCGGGACTATAAGATCAAGTTGGAACAGGCGCTTGCCGCCCAGTCCGCCGCGCAGAAAACGGCCGCCGCTACCGGCGCCGCCATCAACGAGGCGCAGTCGAACTTTGCCGTACAGAAGGCGAATATCGAAGCAGCCCAGGTTCGTTTGTGGAAGGCCCGGCAGGACTTCGAACGCTACAAGAACCTCTACGACGACCACGCCATCACCAAGGCCCAGCTCGACGAGGTGACCGCCGACCGCGATGCCGCCCAGGCCGCGCTCGACGCCGCCAAGAGCCAGGTCCCGGTGATCAATACCCGGGTGAACGTCAGCCGCGTACAGACGGTCGCCAGTACCTCGCAGATAGATACCCGCAAGGCCGATGTGGAATATGCCAAATTACAGCTGAGCTATACCGTCATCACGGCCCCCGCCAGCGGTACCGTCTCCAAACGGAATATCCAGATCGGACAACTGGTCCAGGCCGGTACACCGCTGTTCTCCATCGTTCATGAGGACGTGTATATCACGGCCAACTTCAAGGAGACCCAGATGCGCGATATAGCACTGAACCAAAAGGTCGATATCCGCGTGGACGCCTTCGACAAACAGGTGATCCCCGGCACCATCGAATCCTTCTCCGGCGCGACAGGCGCAAAATTCTCGCTCCTTCCCCCGGATAACGCCACGGGTAACTTCGTGAAGGTGGTTCAGCGTATCCCGGTCCGTATCCACATCGATTCGGACACCGCTACCTTACGCCGCATGCGGCCGGGGATGAGCGTCGATGTCGTCGTGCATACCAAATAACTTAATAATCTCTTTTTATGGCAGAATATGGCTTTAGAAGGTGGATCATCACTTTCACCGTTATCACCGCCGCCCTGCTGGAACTGATCGATACGACGATCGTGAACGTGGCGCTGCCCAATATCATGGGTAACCTGGGCGCGACCCTCGAAGATGCGAACTGGATCGTGACCGGCTACGCCGTTGCGAATGTCATCATCCTGCCGATGTCCGGATGGCTCGGGGACCGGTTCGGGCGGAAGAACTACTTCCTCGCCTCGATCCTCATCTTTACCATCGCCTCCTGGCTTTGCGGTAACTCGGGTAGCCTAACGGAACTCATTTCCTTCCGTCTCCTGCAAGGTCTCGCCGGCGGCGGCCTGATCTCTACCGGACAGGCGATCCTGCTGGAAACCTGGCCGCCCAGCGAGGTGGGCATGGCCACTGCCCTGTTCGGCCTCGGCGCCGTCGTCGGCCCCACCGTCGGCCCGACGATCGGCGGTTTCATCACCGACAACCTGTCCTGGCAGTGGATCTTCTACGTCAATATCCCCGTAGGCGCCGTCGCAGCCTTCTGTGTGTCAACATTCGTCCGGGAATCTCCAAAATACGGGCAGGGTAAACGGATCGACTGGTGGGGCATCCTCTTCCTGGCGATCGGCGTCGGCGCCCTCCAGGTCGTGCTGGAAAAAGGAGAGGACAAGGACTGGACACAGACCTGGTGGATCACCGCGCTGATCTGGACGACCATTATCTCCGCCGTCTGTTTCGTCTGGCGGGAGACCAGCATCGACTACCCCGTCGTCAACTTCAGGATCCTGCGGCACCGAAGTTTCTTTATCGGTATCTTCACCTCCTTTGTGCTCGGGGTTGCGCTCTATGGCAGTACGTTTATTTTCCCGGTGTTTTGTCAAAATCTCCTGCATTTCACCGCCCAACAGACCGGCCTGATCCTGTTCCCGGGCGGCCTGGCCACCATCCTGTGTATGCCCTTCGTGGGGAATATGCTGAAGAAAGGCTTCCCGGCCCAGATCCTGTCCGCCGGCGGCTTCATACTCTTCTTCATCTTCTGCTGGATGCTGTCAGGCTCTACGCTGGAATCGGGCACCGGCAACTTCTTCTGGCCCCTGATCGTTCGCGGTATCGGGATGGCCATCCTCTTCGTGCCGCTGACTACGTTGGCCATCGCCGACCTGAAAGGCCCCGAGATCGGCCAGGGCACCGGTTTGAATAATATGATGCGGCAACTGGGAGGATCCTTCGGAATCGCGATCATGACCACGATCATCCATATCCGGATGGGCCAGAACCGAAATATCATGCTGGAACATATCCATAACTATAGCCCGGAGTTTCTGGCAAGATATAACCAGACCGTACAAGGCTTCCTCGGTCAGGGCATCTCCCTCTCGCAGGCTCAGCAGATGGCCTACGGGGCTATCGAAGGGGTCGTTACCCGGCAGACCATGCTGACCACGTACGATGGCATGTACCTGCTCATCGGGGTCTTCACCCTTTGCTGCGTACCCCTGATCTTCCTGCAGCCCTTTAAAAAGAAACCTGTGGCCATGCCCGTCGACGCCCATTAAACCAAACACAAACACAAACTTCTTAGATAGGAAAAAGAACAACGGAAAGGCATCAGACCAACAGATCAAACCAACGCTCCATGCAAAAAGAAAAGTCCTGAATCTCTTCAGGACTTTTCAATTACTTGTACGATACTTAACCAACAGTTCTCGGCCATCAATAGGTACAAATTTTAATTCGGCTTGTTCTTAGGATTTGGATCAACTTGGATTTTGGATTTACTAAAGTCTTGATCGATTAAGGATTCGAGGGTTTTACTGGATCTTGGATTCTTGTTGGTTTTTGTTAAGGATGTTAGATCTTGGTTTTTCGTTCGGAGCGGATCTTGGTTTTTCGTTCGGATTTTTTCATTCATTCAGTGGTCGTTCATTCGGACATTGGATTGAATCACCCATCGATCATACTTAACGATACAAACATACAATAGGGTGTTAATCAGTGCAAGAGAAATAATGCTATATTTCCTTGTTGATGAATTTACCGTCCGGATCGTAGAATTACGAGAGACGCCACGGGATTCACCCGCAGGACCGGCAGTGGCCGGTCCCCAGACTAAGCGTTTTTTTGGGAAGCATCATAAATTCCCCTATTTTGTAGGTAGTAAAATGATCGAGATCAATATTTCATGAAAAATTTCGAGAACAAAACAGTCCTCATCACCGGCGGCACGCGGGGCATCGGAAAGGCCATCGGCCTCCGGCTCGCCCGGGAAGGAGCCAATATTGCCATCGTCGGCAAAACCGCCGAGCCCAATCCGAAACTGGAAGGAACCATTTATACCGCGGCCGAAGAGATCGCCGCCGCCGGCAACGGCCAGGTCCTGCCGCTCCAGGGTGATATCCGCTTTGAAGACCAGATCAAGACCATCGTCGCGAAGACGGTTGAAACCTTCGGCAGCATCGACGCCCTGGTCAACAACGCCAGCGCCATCAACCTGGCCACGACCGAACAGCTGGAGCTCAAACGCTATGACCTGATGCAAAATGTAAATGTCCGCGGGACATTTTTGATGAGCCAGGCCTGTATCCCCCACCTCAAACAGGCGCATAACCCGCATATTCTCAATCTCTCGCCGCCCCTCAACCTCGACCCCCGCTGGTTTGCTCCCCATCTCGCCTATACGATGAGCAAATACGGAATGAGTATGATCATCCTGGGTCTCGCCGAAGAGCTGCGGCAATACCGGATAGCCGCAAACGCGCTCTGGCCAAAGACGACGATCGCCACCGCCGCCGTAAAGAACCTGCTGGGCGGGGATTTCCTCATGCAACGCAGCCGCACCGCGGAGATCGTTGCCGACGCGGCGTTCTACGTATTGCAGCGACCGTCTTTTGAATCGACAGGCAATTTTTTTATAGATGAGGACGTTTTACAACAGGAAGGGATCAGCGACTTCGGCAAATATGCCATCAATCCCGACCAAAAACTAATGAACGACCTGTTCCTCTGACCTATAGGACAACTCAACTCTTTTTCATTTTAATCCTTGGGTAAAAAAAGCAAATGTCCTCCCGCCTCGCGCGGGAGGAGCTGTTTCATAGATATACCCCGTCAGTCTATCGCCTCGACGCCAACAACAAGGCCGCGGCGGCAAGTCCCGTGTCCTTGATCAGGTTGGTGAGGGGGAACCGTCTCGCGTTGCTGTCCTCCGCGTGTAGCACCGCCGGAAGATGCACGGTCAAAACGATCAATAGAAGGAAAAGGGCTAATAACAGGGCCGCCAGCCGGACCTGTTTGTCGATCAGAAAAGCTATTGCCGCTAATAGCAGGCAGGTGCCGGTGGCATAGACCCAGAACACGCCACCGGGGAGGAAGGAGGGAACCATCTTTTGCATGCCGGTACCATATACGAAGTGGTTGATACCAAAAAAACCAATAACCAGGGCATAGAAGATCGTCCCGATCCTGGAGAGGGTTGCATTATCCATATGGCAATCGTTTTTAGCTACTTCTAATATAACCAAAAATTGCCATGTAACAATGGATAAATTATGCACAAGGATAAGCGTTGCCGGTAGTTTCGCGGCTCCAACCGCCGCTAGGCGTCTGCTTTAGGCTCCTCAAGCGTCTGCTCGCCGATCCTCTCGGGGCGCATTTGCGGAAAGAACAGCACGTCCTGGATACTCGGCTGCCCGGTCATCAGCATCACGATCCGGTCGATCCCGAAACCGATACCCGCGGTCGGGGGCATCCCATATTCCAACGCCCGCAGAAAATCATGATCGATGAACATGGCCTCGTCATCCCCCCGCTCCATCAATTGCAACTGCGCTTCAAATCGCTCGCGCTGATCGATGGGGTCGTTCAGCTCGCTATAGGCGTTGGCGATCTCTTTACCGTTGACCATCAGCTCGAATCGCTCCACCAGCCCCGGCTTGCTCCGGTGCTTCTTGGTAAGCGGGCTCATCTCCACGGGATAATCGATGATAAAGGTCGGCTGGATGAAATGCTCCTCGCATTTCGAGCTGAAGATCTCGTCTATCAGCTTTCCCTTGCCCATACTGGCATCCACGTGGACCTGCAACCGGTGACAGACCCTGCGCAGTTCATCCTCATCCATGCCGCTGATATCGATGCCCGTATATTCTTTGATCGCATCATACATCGAAATGCGGCGGTAGGGCGCCTTGAAATCGATCGTTTTCCCCTCCACTTCGACCGTGGTGCTTCCGTTAGTGGCGACGGCCGCATGTTCGAGCAACTGCTCGGTCGTCTCCATCATCCACAGGTAATCCTTATAGGCGACATAAAACTCGAGCACCGTGAACTCGGGATTGTGGGTCCGGTCCATGCCCTCATTCCGGAAATTGCGGGAGAACTCATAGACCCAGTCGAAACCGCCGACGATCAGTCGCTTGAGGTAGAGCTCATTGGCGATCCGCAGGTAGAACGGCACGTCGAGGGCATTATGATGGGTGATAAAAGGTCTTGCCGCCGCCCCACCGGGAATGCTTTGCAGCACCGGCGTGTCCACCTCGAGCGCCCCCCGTTCGTTCAGAAAGGCCCGGATCGCGTTGATCATCTTCGTCCGCCGGACAAAAACATCCTTTACCTGCGGGTTGACGATCAGGTCGGCATAGCGCTGACGATAACGGAACTCCGGATCGGTCACCGCATCGAAGGTCTCTCCCTCTTTTTCCTTGGCCACGGGCAATGGCTTCAAGGACTTTGCCAACAGGTTGAACTCCTTCACGTGAATCGATACTTCACCCATTTTGGTCGTAAAAACATACCCCTTTACGCCAATGAAGTCCCCCAGGTCAAGGAGACGCTTCCAGACATTATCATAAAGGGTCTTGTCTTCGCCCGGACAGATCTCATCCCGTTTGACATAGATCTGTATTCTTCCGGTACTGTCCTGGATCGCGGCAAAAGAAGCCTTTCCCATATCATTTCGTCGCATAATTCGTCCCGCGACGACGACCTCGGCGAAGTCCCCGTTATTGACCCCTTCCCGATAATTCTCTTTAATATAGGCCGCTGTCGTATTGACTGGATACAACGCCGCGGGATAGGCATCGACGCCCAGCGAGGTCAGTTCCACCAGCTTGTCCCTGCGGATCAGCTCCTGTTCCGATAAATTTCCTGTGTTCATACGTAAAAAATGTGCGAAGCCGCCGGAGGCGGCTTTGGCCCGCGAAGATAAGCCATTACAGGGAGAACCACAGGTTCTCCAGCCGAAGGCCCGACATTGGCCGATTGGCGCCGAAGGCAAATTTCCTTCTGTTGCCGTAGGCGCCAATCACGCCAGAGCTAACAACACTTGCCAGGCCTCTCTGACCTTCCCCGCGTCCAGCAGCGCTGCTGCGTATAGATGCAGCTCCTTTTCCATTTCCACCGGGCTAACCGAATAATATTGGAAGATCGAAGTAAGCCGCTCGTCCTCAAAGGCGGCATCAACAACCGGCAACTCATGCACATTGGCCAGCTGACCCAGCTGGTTGCCGCTGAGGATATTGCTGTTACGGATGGGGTCGGGGAGGGCATCCATCCCGATGCCCAGCCGGGCATTGGGCTTTTCGACGGCAAAAAGATTCTCCGGACCGACCCGGCAATACCAGTCCCCGCCCAACCGGGCTACCAACGCCAGCCGCCGCTGGTCGATATGTTTCTTTTCCGCATCGAGAATATCATCATCGATATGCATCCGCAACGCTTCGCAGAACACGAGATTCCCCGCCCCCGGCCCCTCGCCCAGCGTCTTCGTCTCCAACACCCGGCATTCGATCTTCACCTTGCTCTCCTTCACCATCGGAGGCCGCACCAGCGTCGCCGGCACTTCCATAAAGCCGGCCTTGACAAACTCATTGACCCCCTTGGGAAAATCGCAGCTGGAAAGACTGGTCTGCTGCACCATCGCATAGTCGACGATATTGATCACCACCTCCGGCACCTCCAGCACATTGTGCCAGCTATGTTTGGTCGTATTGTCGCGTACCCGCCGCGACGGCGAGAAGATAAGCACCGGCGGATTCGTGGAGAACAGGTTGAAGAAGCTGAAAGGGCTGAGATTGACCCGGCCCGCCAGATCGATCGTACTGGCAAAACAGATCGGCCGGGGAGCTACCGAGCTTTGCAAAAAATGCTGCCGCTCCATCGGACCTAAATTGGCGAGATCGACGATCATGAGGGTCTCTTTTTTAGCGCCAGCAACGAGCGGTCGCTGTCCTCCCGCACCATCGTATTGCTTAGGATACCCAGCCCATCCACTTCCAGCTCCACTACGTCTCCCTCTTGCAGCCACTGCTCGGTATAATTCGCGTCATTCAATTTCCCGGTACCATTCAGCTCCAGGAAACAGCCCGTGCCGACGGTGCCGCTGCCGATGACGTCACCCGGATACAGATCGACGCCATAGGAGGCCCGCTCGATCAGCTCGGCAAAGGTCCAGTCCATATCCGCCAGGTTTCCATCGCTCACTTGCACGCCGTTGACCCGGCACTGCATTCGCAGGTTCCAGGCCTTCCCCGTATGCCCTTCCTTACAGGCCGTTTCAAACGCCTGCAACTCGTCCAGGGTCACCAGCCAGGGACCGGTCGCCGTTGAAAAATCCTTTCCCTTCGCCGGCCCGAGATTCAACAGCATCTCTTCCATCTGCAGCGTCCGGGCGCTGAGATCGTTCATGATCATCAGCCCGGCGATATAGTCATCAGCCTCCTCCGCCGGGATGTTCCGGCCGAACCGCGAGATAACGATGGCGACTTCCAGCTCGAAATCCAGCTTCTCGAAATGATCGGGCATACACCGGACTTCGCCGGGCCCCTGGATGCAATGATGATTGGTGAAATAAAAGACCGGATACTGATCGAACTCGGGGATCATCGGCACCTTTCGATTGCGTCTTGCCGCGGCTACATGCTGGCGAAAGGCATAACCGTCCCGGCAAGAAGCAGGTATCGGCAGCGGCGCCAGCAGCGTCACCTCGTCCGCCGGCAGCGGACGCCCCGACCGGAGCGTTCCCTCTTCTATCGAGATCACCCCCGCCTGCATGACCGGATACAACTCATCCCAATAGCTGAGGAACATGCCCATCGTATTGGGAATGTCGGGATGGATGCGGTCGACATCATAGATAAGATCGTTCACCAGCACGCCCAGCTGCTCATGCTCTTCTTTGAGATAGGTTACAAGCTTCATAGCCGCAAGATATTGGATTGCGACAAAAAATTCCCGGAAATATGATTTTTTGCCGCAATCCCGCTAATGTTTGCCCATTTCATGGGCGAACCGCCAGAAGCCGGTTTTGGTTTACCTTCGTTCTCTATGCACCGGTTTGTCCTTTATTGCCTGCTTTTCATGGCCAGCATCACCGCCTCCGCCCAGCCTCGTACCGACAGCTTCCTCGTCCGCCTGCTTCGAGACCATGCTTCGCCTCTCCTGCAAAGGATCCTCGACAAACCCGACTCCTTCCACTATCAACTGATCTATACGCGCATCGACCGGGATAAGCACAACCGTCCCCATTTTACCAACTTCGCCTATCACCTCGACGAAAACGAGTATTTCAACCCTGCCTCTACGGTAAAGATGCCCCTTGCTTTCCTTGCCCTCGAGAAGCTCGACAGCCTCAGAATCGACAAAGAAACACCCATGCTCACCGACAGTGCCTATAGCGGCCAGACCTCCGTGTCCACGGATACCAGTTCGGCCAACGGCCTGCCGTCCATCGCCCAATACATCCGGAAGATATTCCTGGTCAGCGACAATGACGCCTACAACCGGCTCTATGAGTTCCTCGGCCAGGAAACCATCAACCGCCGCCTCCATCAGCTGGGCTATCCCGATATCCGCATCACCCGCCGATTTGTCCCGATGACCGAAGAGGAAAATCGCCACACCAACCCCATCCGGTTCGTCCGCGACGGCCAAACGATTTACCGGCAGGACGCCGCTACCAGCCATTTCATTTTTGACTTCCCCCGCCCCATCCTCTATGGCAATGCCTACTACGATCGCCACGACTCCCTGATCCATGCCCCGATGGATTTTACCCGCCATAATAATTTCCCCCTCGCCGACGCGCGCGAGATCCTTCAGTCGGTGCTCTTCCCCGGTTCCGTCCCGGCCGGCCGCCGGCTGCACCTGAACGCCGCCGACTACCGGTTCCTCTATCAATATATGAGCGAGCTGCCCCACGAATCGGCCCACCCGCGGTACGATACGGCCGAATATTTTGACAGCTACACCAAATTCTTCTGGTTCAAGGCCGGCCGCCGCCCCATACCCTCGTATATCCGTATCTTCAATAAACCCGGCTGGTCCTATGGGTTCCTGACGGATATCGCCTATATCGCCGATTTTGAGCACAACGTGGAGTTCATGCTGACAGGGACGATCTATACCAATAGTGACGGAGTGCTCAATGACGACAAGTACGACTATGACGAGATAGGCTATCCTTTCTTCCAGCAAGTGGGGGAGATCATCTACCGGTATGAGCTCACCCGGCCCCGGAAAGTTGCCCCCGATTTAAGGGCCTTTAAGAGGCCGTAGGCCTCTTGTCCGAAGGACAGACATTAGCGAAGTGCGGGGAATGCGTATTTTTCCTCCGGTCGCATTTCCCGCACATTCCGTACTTTTGTACCCTCAAGTACTGGAAACCATGAAATTCGAAAAGATCAATAACAAAGGACAGGCACAATTATTTAAGAATCAGTACCTGGAAATGTTGACCAAGACACATCCCCTCGTGATTTGGGGGATGTACCTGCCTATTATCATTTACTTCCTCTATCATGCGGGCTCCGACCTCGGCTTCAACCCCTGGCGCATTGCCCTTGTATTCTTCGCCGGCATGTTCTTTTGGACCTTCTTTGAATACCTGATGCACCGCTATGCGTTCCATGCCGTTGCCGAAAGCGAGCGGGCCCAGAAGTTCATTTATACGATGCACGGCAACCACCACCATTTCCCCCGCGACAAAGAGCGGTTGTTCATGCCTCCCGTACCCAGCCTCATCATCGCCTCGACGCTCTTTTTCATTTACAGGCTGATCATCGGCAACTACGTATTCATGTTCTTCCCCGGCTTCATGCTGGGTTATCTTCTTTACGGTAGCATGCACTATGCGATCCACGCCTGGAATCCTCCTTTCAAATGGATGAAACCCCTGTGGCGCAACCACCACCTTCATCACTATAAGGACGAACACAAAGGATATGGCGTCAGCAGCACTCTCTGGGACCGAGTCTTCGGCACCATGTTCGACCTGAAAAAGGAAAAAGAAGATAAAGAGAAGGTAAAGGAACTGATGTTCTGATCTGACACTACCATCTTTCTTCATCGCCGCCCACATCCCGCCGATACCGGCGCCGGGTTTCTATCTTCTGCCATTGTCTTTCGATGATCAGCCTGGCAATCACCCTCGCGGCATCTTCCCCGGCATTCTCCTGTAACAATCCGCGCAGCTTCGATTCGCTGACATCAACCCGGTACAGCAATTGGACCAGCGCCCCAAAGTCCCGTTGGATCATCGTATTGACCCGTTCCGCCAGCAACGATTCAAGCTCGTCGATCGCCGCAACCTCCCGCAGCTGCAGCGCATGGGTTTGATTCAAATCCGTTATAAGGGCATGTAGTTCCATAAATACCTCAAAATTTCTCCAGCGCACCCAATCCGAAAAGGGCAAAATCGTATTTCGTCGGGTCGTCCGCATCAAACTCCCGCAAATGTCCCGTCAGTTCTATCGCCGCCAGCCAGTCCGACGAAGGCCGCGTCAGGAGCCCGAATTTTTTGGCCACCCTGGCCACGTGCATATCGAGCGGGCAGATAAGGCGATCCTGCCCGACCCGCCTCCAAAGGCCAAAATCGACGCCGTTATTGTCCTTGCGCACCATCCACCGGAGGAACATATTGATCCGCTTGCAGCTGGAATTCTTCTCCGGTGAGGCGATATGCTTCCGCGTGCGGGGGGGTACCAGGGGTGCGGAGCCCCTCTCGGCCAAAGGCCAATCATTAGCCGGCTCTTGCCGGAGGCCTGCTTTTCCGACGGGCCGATCGACGAGAGCCTCGTCGAGCGAAAAGAAGTAATGATAAAAGGCCGACAACGACCTTTCCGCCTCCCATCCTTCCCTCGCGGACCCCCGCTCCTCCCAGGGCCGCAGGAAGGCATCCTCGAGTGAATCGTAATGACTATAGTGATGCCGGAAAAAAGCGACGAAATAAAGCAGGTCCGTCGCATTAAAGGTCCGGTGCCGGAAGTCCAGCAGCCGCTTCAGATCCTTATCCGTATGATGCAGGACAAATTCATAAGGCGCCTGGTCCATCAACCGCATCAACTCCTCCGACTTCCGAATGATCGTCGTCCGGTTCCCCCAGGAAAAGATCGCCGTAAAAAAGGCCGCTATCTCGATGTCCTGCTGCCGGCTATACCCATGCGGAACGCGGATCGGATCGTCGGCAACAAACGCCGGCCGATTATATTCCGCCACCTTCTTGTCCAGGAAAGCCTGCAGCTCGCCCCTTCCATCAGTCGCCCGCTTACCCGTTCCGGCGGCAGCCCGCTTACCCGATCGCTTCACGCAGGTCCGCTTTTATGTCGTCCACATCTTCGATCCCAATGCTCAACCGGATCAGCGAATCGCTCAACCCGTTTTTTAACCGCTCTTCCCTGGGAATGGACGCATGGGTCATCGTAGCCGGATGGTTGATCAGCGACTCTACCCCGCCAAGACTCTCGGCAAGCGCGATCAGCCTCGTGGAGGACAACACCTTCTTCGCCGCCTCGAGGCTGTCATCCTTCAGCGTGAAGCTCATCATCCCGCCAAAACCCCTCATCTGTTTCTTTGCAACAGCGTAGCCGGGAGCATCTTCAAACCCACACCAATACACCTTTCCCACTTTGGGATGAGCCCGCAGCCAATGCGCAATGGCTGCGCCATTGGAGCAATGCCGGTCCATCCGGACATGCAGGGTCTTCAATCCCCGCAGAACCAAAAAACAGTCCTGCGGACCGGGAACGGCGCCGACGCTTTTTTGAATAAAATACAGCCTGTCCCGAAGCCCGTCGTCATTCATCGCCAAACAACCATGGATCACGTCGCTATGTCCGCCCAGGTATTTGGTGGCGCTGTGCAGCACGATATCCGCACCCAGGTCCAGCGGGTTCTGCAGGTAGGGCGAGGCAAAAGTGTTATCGACACACAGCAGGATACCCTTCTCTTTGGCAATGCCCGCCAGTGCCGCGATGTCCATGATATTCATCAGCGGGTTGGTCGGCGTCTCCACCCATAGCAAACGGGTATTGGCATTGATATGAGGACGAATGGCATTGGCATCCGCCATATTTACAAAATGAAAACGGATACCCGCCTTTTCGAAGATCTTGGTGAACAGCCGGTACGTCCCTCCATACATATCGTTACCCGCGATGACCTCGTCGCCGGGCACCAGCAACCGGAGCACCGCATCGGTGGCCGCAACGCCACTACTAAAACAGAGGCCGTGCCTGCCATTCTCTATCTGCGCAATAGCTGTTTCCAGCGCGGCACGCGTGGGATTCTGCGACCGGGCGTATTCATAGCCCTTATGCACACCCGGCGCGCTCTGCACATAGGTCGACGTTTGATAAATAGGGGTCATAATGGCGCCCGTCGAAGGATCGGGTTCTACGCCTGCATGTATGAGTTTGGTGGAGAGTTTCATTGATTAAAGATACGAAGCGAAAACCAGTTGTCCGCTTTAACAAAAACTTAACCGCCCGAGTGCAACATGCTCCCGGCGGTTTCGCGCAAAGTTTCGCCGGTTTAAAAATAAGTTTTACACCCTTGGGTCGAAGTCGTTCACAATGCCCTCCGAACCATCCCAAACAACTATCGCCGGAAGTGTAGAATCACTTGACTTCACTTTAAATACGATTTAGTTTTATGTCGTCGATCGAATAAAACAGGTTCTAAACCGCCACAGGCGGTTCGACCGAAGGTCAGACATTAGCCGATAGCGCGAATAGGGCTAATTTCCAGAGTAGGTCCTATTCGCGCTATCAACAAATCTTAAAATAGAATGTTATGGTACGCCGTCTCTTCCCCCAATTGTTCCTCGCTTGCTGCCTCCTTACCCTTTCCACAGGAGTCTTCGCAGGCACGGATGGAAACATCAGCGACAAATTATTGCAGGCCTTCCACAAGACCTTCCCCGATGCTCAACAGGTGAAATGGGCGGAGACGGAAGACCGGTACATGGTCAACTTCAAACAGGGAGAAATCCTCACCAAGGTGGAGTATGACAAGGATGGTAATTTCCTCAACTCCCTCCGTTATTATTCGGAGAAGAGCCTGCCCGTGAATATCCTTTGCCGGCTGCAAAAGAAATATGCCGATAAAAAGGTGTTCGGCGTCACCGAAGTCACTTCGGACTCCAACGTTGAATACTATATCAAACTGGAGGACGCCCAGAACTGGATCACCGTGAAGTCAAACGTGGATGGACTGATGCAGGTCGTCGAGAAATATAAGAAGGCCAGCTAAACCACAGCTGCCGTAACCAGATATCGCCAATCCTTATTTTCAGCCGCATGGGCATCCTGCGGCTGAATTTTTTTTTGCAAGACACCCGGGGATAAAACACCCGCTTTCACCAGGCTCCGTCTCGCCTCATGCATATACTCCTGCAACACGGGGTCCTGCATCCAAAGCCGCTGCGGCGGCTCGAAACCGATCTTATCCCGCCGGTAGACGATCTCCTTCGGCAACACGTCTTCCATGCTTTGCCGCAGCAACCATTTCGTCCAACCTTCCCGGATCTTAAAATGCGAAGGCAGCGAGAACACAAATTCAACCAGGCTGTGATCGAGAAAAGGAAGCCGTATTTCCACGCCATGAGCCATTGAGTTGCGATCGGCGTAGCGTAAAAGCTCTTCCAATCCGTTCATGAACGTGTTGTAGTACAGAATTCCGCTCAATCTATCGATATGTGGAATATCATAATACGACACCCCGAACTCCCTGACGAACTCCCGCGACAGATCGCTGCTCCGGCGCTGCTCTGCCGACCGCCGTTTCTTCAGGAACAGCCCCGCATAGACCGGCAGATACGCGGCAAGCCGGTTCTTCCAGGTCCAACGATCGCTGACGCCCGACTGCCGCGCGGCTTCCAGTTCGAGCACAAAGGCCTTCTTATCGGTGCGGTACAGCTCCTGCCAATACCAGCTGTAGTACTTATGATAACCGGCCAGCACCTCATCGGCGCCCTGCCCATCCAGCAGCACTTTTACCGAATGACGCGCGGCCAGCCCATAAACGCTCCATTGCGCATAGATGCTCGAAGAGAGAAAGGGTTCTTCCTGGTGATACATCAGCCGTTCAAGATCACGGACCAGGTCGGCGGCGGTAGGCGTCGTCGAATGATCTTCCAACGGGAAGCGCTGGGTCAACAGCCGGATAAAAGCGGATTCATCTTTTTCAAAACCGGGAAACAGCGCCGAAAAGCTGGCCAGCCGGGCCGGCCGGTCGGGCTGGCGAAGAATGGTGGCTACGACGGCGGAGCTGTCCAATCCGCCGCTGAGACTGGTTCCTATCGGCACATCGCTGCGAAGCCGCCGGTGTACCGAAGCATGCAACAGCTCGCCGAACCGGTCGATCGCAATATCCTCCTTTATAGTCTGGGTATGCCCGGCTTCGATATCCCAATAGGCCGAGATCTCGAGACTCCCCGTCTCGGGACGATAGACCAGGAACGATCGGGCCGGCAACCGCAAGATATTCTGGAAGAAGGTCTCCGAGCTGTCGGCAGGATTTTGGGTGTAACCAATCGTCAGGAAATTGAAGATCATGCGCGGATTGCTGACCTTCGGCACGCCCGCCGCCCAAAGCGCCTTCATTTCGCTGGCAAAGAGGAATTCCACGTCGTCATGGAAAAAGAAGAGCGGCTTTTCGCCAAAACGATCCCTTGCAATCAACAGTTGCCGTTCCCGCTCGTCCCAGATGGCGAAGGCAAACATCCCGTCGAAGTGTTGGAGACAGTCCGTTCCGAAATGATCGAAGGCTGCAACAATAACCTCCGTGTCGGTGCGGGAAGAGAAAGGATAGCCTTTTGATTGCAGGAGGCTGCGCAGCTCCAGGTAGTTATAAAGTTCCCCGTTGTGGACGATCGTATACCGGTCGAGATAGTGCATCGGCTGGGCGCCGGCAGCACTAAGATCGAGGATGGAGAGGCGGCGATTAGCCAGCCCGGCCATTCCGCCGGGACTCGTCCAGACTCCGTCGCCATCGGGTCCGCGATGGGCGATGGCGGCCGACATGTCTTTGAGCCGCTTTGGAGATATCTTCGCCGCATCGGCTGAGAGAATGCCTGCAATACCGCACATATAAAACTACCAGTTTATAGGAAGTCTGACGAGCACGTCGTCCCAGGTGATCAGCAGTTCAGCCCCCTTACCGGCCTTCTGAAAGGCCATCGAGAAAGCCTCTGCGATGTCGGGCCGTTTTTCTACCGGAACGACCGTCCGGAGCACATCTTTGGAAGAGTCATACCGGAAGGCGCCCCAGGTGTCTGTTTCCTTGTTGAAGATCAGCGTCCACCTGTCCTCATTGACCAGCGCGTACAACGTATACCGGCCCTTTTTCACCACCTTCTTATCGATCTTCACATCCCGGAAGAACTCGATCTCCGTCGCCTCGTTGGCGCCAAGCCGCCATACCTGCCCATAGCCGATCAGATCGCCAAACAGTTTCCGGCCCTTTTTCTGCGGCCGGCTATAAACGACCCGGGCCACAAGCGGCTCGGAGATCTTGTCCTGGATCTTCAGAACCGGGTAATCCACAGGGTAATAGCTCATATCCAGCGGAGAACTGTCCAGGTTGGAAGGCTGCGTGGGCAGCTGCGCCCTTACAAGGGTCATACCCAGGCTCATACACGCGATCAAGGCAATCTTCTTCATACTTCAAAATTATCACATTTGACTTTCACCCAACGTCCGCAGCGCAAAATCTTTCACCTCCGGGAAAAATTCCAGATAACAGCTCTCCAACTGCTCATAGTGGGCTTCAAACAGCCTCTTTGCCGCATCCGCCGGCGGCATGTACTTCGCCCTCCGGGCCAACCCCTCAAAGCTTTGAAAGATCAGTTCCCTATGCCCGTAGTGGCTGAGCCAGTCCTCCCTTCGCATATATCCGAACATCCGGGCAAAGCGTTCCGGCAGCAGGGCTTCGAACGCCGCTAACCGTTCATACGTCCTTTGCGCAAAGGCCTTCAACGGACTACCCAATTCCCCCGAGGGAAAGACAAGTTTATCTTTAGCCAGGAAATGATCGTAAACAATGTCTGTCAACGGCCCTGCATACAATCCATATTCTTCCTTAAAATAGGTCTTTGCTTTTTTAGTCGCCGGATGAGTATCGGTGAAGTTGTCGATCGCCCGATGCAAAAGGATGCCTTGTTGAATTTTTGCGGGATACTTTTCTTTTTGCTTTCCTTTAACAAAATCGCTGATCAGGTTGCCCACCGTTATTTCCGGTATTTCAAATGAGAGATACGCATGTGCGAGATAATTCATTCTTACAATTTAACGAATTTCGCCGTTCCTACCGCCGAACTCTCCACTTATCCAAGATTGGCTTGCACATCGCTGTAACCTAAGATAGCTTTGCAGCGTCAAAGAAAACAAGCAGCGAAAATTTTTTTTGAGACAGCTGCAACATGCTTCAAAAACCTGCGTCTTATAAACAGAGCTCGAACAAAACGCGAAAAAGAAAAGACTTTTAAAAACTTATAAAAAATCAGTTTATGAAATCGAAGATTCACGAACACCCTAAAAAATCAATTATGCGGGTGAGTAAACAGTTCATTTTATCCATCGCTACCATGCTTATGATGGGTGTTAGTATCAGCGCTTTCGCTGCAAAGAATGAAGACGGTACCGTCAATCAATTGATCGTTAAATCCTTCAAGAAAGATTTCAACGGAGCAAGCAATATCATCTGGGAACAGCGTGACACGTATACGAAGGCCACCTTCTCCCTGCACGGGCAGGTGCTCTTCGCCTACTACAACAATAACGGCGATCTTCAGGCCGTGGTAAGGAACATCACTTCCGACCAGCTGCCGATCTCGCTGTTGTCCTCCCTGAGAAAGGAATATGGCAACTGTTGGATCTCCGATCTCTTCGAGATCGTATCCGACGACCAGACCAGTTATTATGTAACATTGGAAGATAGCGATAAGAAGGTTGTCCTGAAATCGCAAGGCACAGAGTTCTGGAGCGAATTCAAGAAAGAAAAGAAGGGCGCTGGTCTGTAAAATTTTTCGAGGTTAGTTTTTAGTTGGCAGTGGCCCTCCTTTTGGAGGGCCATTTGTTTTTAGTGTCTCCCTCCTTTTGGGAGGCCGTCCGGTTTTTCGTATTTTCGCCCCTCAAATATCTTCAAACAAATCGATCATGAACAAAGGTCCTATCTCACAATTCATTGAGCATCACTACAGGCATTTCAACGCCGCAGCGCTGGTGGACGCTGCCAAAGGGTATGAGACGCATTTACTCGAAGGAGGCAAGATGATGGTCACCCTTGCGGGTGCGATGAGTACGGCCGAACTGGGTATCTCCCTGGCCGAAATGATCCGCCAGGGGAAGATCGATATCATCAGCTGTACCGGGGCTAACCTGGAAGAAGACGTGATGAACCTGGTGGCGCACAGCCACTACAAAAGAGTGCCCAATTACCGGGATCTGACGCCGCAGGATGAATGGAACCTGCTGGAGAATCACTACAACCGGGTAACAGATACCTGTATCCCCGAAGAAGAGGCTTTCCGCCGTCTGCAGAAACACCTCGTAAAGGTCTGGAAGGACGCCGAAGCAAAAGGCGAACGCTATTTCCCGCACGAATTCCTCTATAAGGTCGTCCTCAGCGGTGACCTCGAACAATATTACGAGATCGATCCGAAGAACAGCTGGATCATCGCGGCGGCGAAAAAGAATATCCCGATCGTCGTGCCGGGTTGGGAAGACAGCACCACGGGCAATATTTTTGCAAGCTATGTCATCAAGAACGAGTTGAAGGCCGGCACGGTCAAGAGCGGCATCGAATATATGACCTGGCTGGCCGGCTGGTATCGTGAGAACAGCGGCGGCAAAGGCGTCGGCTTCTTCCAGATCGGGGGCGGCATCGCCGGGGACTTCCCCATCTGCGTGGTGCCCATGATGTACCAGGACCTGGAATGGCACGATGTTCCTTTCTGGAGTTATTTCTGCCAGATCTCCGACTCCACGACCTCCTTCGGCTCGTACTCCGGCGCCGTACCCAACGAGAAGATAACCTGGGGCAAACTGGACATCCATACCCCGAAATTCATTGTTGAAAGCGATGCCACCATCGTAGCCCCGCTCATCTTTGCGTGGGTGCTTGGCTGGTAAAAAAGTATAAACGATATGAACGCAAATTCAGAAGAACTGTACCTCGAGGCCGAGGCGGACATAAAGAACAACAACTACGCCGAGGCATTTAAGAAATACGAAAGCATCCTCTATGAGGAGCCCGATAGCGCACCCGCACATAACTCGATGGGCTGGTTGTATAAGACCCAATTCGACGACTATGCGAAGGCGGAGAACCATTTCCAAACCGCCATCAAATGCGATCCGTTATATCCCCACTCTTATTTTCATATTGCCGCCCTGCTGATGGACATGGAGCGTTTTGATGAGCTGCGGCAGCACCTCGACCGGTGCCTGAAGGTCCGCACCATCGACAAATCGTGGGTCTATGGAAGATCAGCTCTGTCCGAAGAGCTGCGGTTCAACTACGACAAGGCCATCTTCTACTTTGAAAAGGCGATCCTGGCCAGCCAAAACGACGAAAAGATCAAGGACTACCGCGGCGACATCGAAAGATGCCAGATGAAAATGGAGATCTCGAAAAAGCATAACTCTTAGTCATTCCAACCCCGGTGGCTTTAATACCACCGGGGTTTTCCCTCCCATCACTTAGCTCCATTCTTCATTATCCCGCTTTTCCTGGCGCTTGGTGACGCGAACCGATACACGAATGCTCAGCTCATACAGGAGGATCAGCGGCAAAGCCACGATGGTCTGGCTCATCCAGTCCGGTGACGGCGTAATGATCGCCGCAATGAAAAGGATCGCCACATACGCATACTTACGATAAGTACGCAGGAATCTCGGCGTGATCAACCCGATGGACGTGAGAACATAGCTCACCAACGGCAACTGGAAGGCAAGGCCCGATCCAATGATGATATCCACCAGGTTCTCGACATAATCGTCCAGCGTGGGGATGGTCTTGATCGCGCCGGCCGCACCGATCGAATAGTTGAAGAGAAAGCTAAAGGTGAAGGGCGCCAGCAGGAAGTAACCGAAGGCCACCCCCAACAGGAAGAAGAAGCTGACCCAGAAAATGCCTCCGCGGCTGCTTTTCAGCTCTTTAGGAGAAAGCGCGGGCTTAACGAAACGCCAGAGCTCCCAAAACACATAAGGGAAAGCTACTACGAAGCCGCCCACAATGGCAATATTGATGCTGGAAATGAACTGCGACCCGAACTGCGTGGTCTGCAATTGCAGACCCGCGACGGAATCCAGGCAAAGGGCGTCCCCCATATGCAGTTTATGCCCCAGGTTGCAAAGCCCGGTATAGCTGATAAAATCCTTGCGGATAGGTCCCCGGATGATCGTATCGAAGATCCAGTTCATCTTGATAAAGATGACGATCGCCACGATAACTATCGCAAAGGCCGAACGCACAATATGCCAGCGAAGCGCCTCCAGGTGATCGATAAACGACATCTCGTCCTCGCCCTCGCCCCGGTTCCTGTTTAACAGATTTAAAGCCATTGGTTTCTAAAAGACTTTCAAAAAAAGCTCCGCGAAATTAACCTGAAATATGCCAAAAAGTGGAGAAAAACGCGATTTTTTGGGGTATATATAAAAAAAACAAGCACTCCATTACAGAGTGCATTGTTTACTCCTAACTGACCTATGAAAAACGTTTGAGTGTTTCGTTGTCGTTACGAGAACAAAATTGCTGATAAACTCTATAATGGAAAAATTATAAGGCCTCCTTAACCACGGGTTAACAAGCCACAGGCTTGTTGCCCGAAGGGCCAACGTTAACGCTTCACCAACGGCGCGTCCCGACGCGCATCAAAGACAGGGACCTGGAAAATGGCGCAATTTTAGCGCAAAAGATTCATTTTAGCACCTTGAGCCGCACCATCTCGATCCGCGTATCGCTGACATCGAGGATCTCGAACTCATAGTCGCCAATGATGATCCGGTCCTTTAAATGGGGAATGGTCTCGTGTTGGTTGATGATATAGCCGGACAGCGTCTCCGACCCATTCTCCGGCAGATCGAACCCGTATTTCCGGTTGAGATAGTCCAGCTCGAGCCGGCCGGAAAGGATGAACTCGTCGTTGGATAACTTTCTCTCCTCGAATTCCTCCGTATCATATTCATCCCGGATGTCGCCGAAGATCTCCTCGAGCAGGTCCTCCATCGTCACGATCCCCGCAGTGCCGCCAAATTCGTCCACCACCCAGGCAATGCTCTTCCGCTCGCGGCTGAACTTGTTGATCAGATCGGTGGCGCTCATACTCTCCGGCACCGCCGGAATAGGATGGAGGATCGTCTTTATAGAAGGCGGGTCCTTGAAAAGGTCCAGCTGGTGAATATATCCCGTTACGTGATCGAGATTGCCGTCATAGACCACCAGCTTGCTCAACCGCGTTTGGACGAATTTCTTGCGCACGTCCTCCATCCCCAGGTGGATATCGATGCCTTCGATCTCCTTGCGGGGAACGAGGCATTCCCGCACCCGTACCTTGGGAAGCGCCAGGGCAGCCTCGAACAGGCTCTTATTCAGGTCCTTACTATCCTCTTCAAGATCGCCCGTCTGCTGCAGGAAACGCTCCAGGTCGGTGCCGGTGAACGTGTCCTTCCGCTCGTCGATCCGCACGTTGAAGATATATTTCAGGATCCACTCGGCGATCCCGGTAAAGAAGTTCGCGAGCGGAAAGAGCAGCCGGTTGAACATCTCCATCGTCTTCGCAAAGAAGCTCAGCAGGGAGTCGCTCTTGGCCCGGAAAAGGGCTTTGGGAATGAATTCCCCGAAGAAAAGGATGAAGATGGAGGCGACGAGCGTCTCGGCACAAAGCCGGATCGCGTTGGTAATGCCTAACGGCCATTGCACCTTGTTGATCAGGTAGTCCCAGGCCGGTATAAAGGTCTCGCCTACCAGCAGGCCGAAAAGGACGAGGAAGATGGAAAAACCCGCGATCGATGTGCCGATGAACTGGGTCGGATGGTCTGTAAAATGGCCAAGGATGATCCCGCTGCGAAGCCCCTGCTTTTTCTTTAGCTCGATGGTAAGCCGGTTGGCTCGTAGGAACGCCACCTCGATGCCCGCAAAAAAAGCGACCATAAGCCATGCAAACACGGTTCCTGCAAGGGTAAATTTATTGATCATCATATCTTTCGACAGTTAAAAATAGTCGGAAAATTCGACATTTTGAAGGTAGGCGCGTCCGGCAAACCCCTAGTCCGCCTTCGTAGCCGGCGTCCCAGGCTGGCGCATCCGCAGGCCCAGGAACCCCGTGACCGCCTTTTCAGCCTCCAGACAAGCCTTGTCCAGGTTGTCATTGACGATTATCTGATCGAAATGATGTTTGAAAGACAACTCATAGGAGGCCTTATTCACCCGGGCCATGAGGCTTTCCGTGGTCTCCGTACCCCGCTTTTCCAGCCGGCTGCGCAGCTCGTCCACCGACGGGGGTTCAATAAAAAGGGCAAGGGTCGACTGGGGATATTGCTCCTGGATATGGATCGCCCCCTTTACCTCGATGTCCAGCAACGGGGTCTTGCCCGCCTGCCAGATCCGCTCCAGCTCGCTCTTCAGCGTGCCGTAATATTTCCCTTCATACACCATCTCCCATTCCACGAATTCGTTGTGCTGTATCTTCTGCTTGAAATTCTCCAAACCGATGAAATAATAGTCTACACCGTCCTTCTCATAATGACGCGAGTTGCGCGTGGCGGCGGAGACGGAAAAAGCAAGATTGTCGGGGTATTTCCCCAACAGGTAACGGGTAATGGAGCTTTTCCCCGCACCGGATGGGGCCGTAATGATGATGATCTTGTTGGTCTCGCTCATATCCTGTTGATTTGCGCCCCAAGCTGCCGCAGCCGGTGATCGATCTCCTGGTAGCCCCGGTCGATCTGTTCGATGTTCTGGATAACGCTCCGGCCCTCGGCGCTCAGCGCCGCGATCAGCAGCGCAACCCCGGCCCGGATGTCCGGACTGCTCATGGTGATCCCTCTTAATCGCTGTTCCCGGGCCATTCCAATTACGGCCGCCCGGTGCGGATCACAAAGGATTATCTGCGCACCCATATCGATCAGCTTGTCGACAAAGAACAGCCGGCTTTCGAACATCTTCTGATGGACCAGGACCGAACCCCGGGCCTGCGTGGCCACAACCAGTACGATGCTCAGCAGGTCGGGCGTAAACCCCGGCCAGGGATGGTCGTAAATGGTAAGGACCGACCCATCGAGAAAGTTTTGTATCTCATAGACATCCTGCTCGGGTATGCGGATATCATCCCCACGAAACTCCAGCTGGATGCCCAACTGCCTGAATTTATCCGGGATGATGCCCAGGTTCTCGAGGGAGACGTTGCGGATGGTGATATCGCTCTGGGTCATGGCGGCCAAACCGATAAACGACCCGATCTCGATCATGTCCGGCAGCATCCGGTGATCCGTACCACCCAGCCGGCCTACCCCTTCGATCGTGAGCAGGTTGCTGCCGATACCGCTGATCTTTGCCCCCATCCGGTTCAGCATCTTGCACAGCTGCTGGATATAGGGCTCACAGGCTGAATTATAGATCGTGGTCGTGCCCTCGGCCATCGCCGCAGCCATCACGATATTGGCCGTACCGGTGACGGAAGGCTCATCCAGTAAAAGATAAGTGCCCTTCAGATCCCGCCCGTCGAGATAAAAAAGTCCCTCCTCCTGTTGATATTGGAACCGGACCCCTAGTTTCTCGAAGCCGATGAGATGCGTGTCCAACCGCCGGCGGCCGATCTTGTCCCCACCTGGCTTGGAGATAAAGGCCTTCCGAAATCGCGCCAGCATGGGACCCGCCAGCATGACCGATCCCCGCAGCCGCCCGCTCTTCTGGCGGTAAGCCTCGCTGCGCAGATAATCGGTGTCGACGTCATCGGCCTGGAAGATACAGGTGTCCCGCTCCGGCCGGTCTATCTTAACCCCCATCTCGGCCAGCAGGTCGATCAGCAGGTTGACGTCAAGAATGTCTGGGATGTTGGAGATGGTCATCTTCTCCGGTGTCAGCAGGACGGCACTGATGATCTGCAAAGCTTCGTTCTTGGCTCCCTGCGGGATGATCTCGCCCCTGAGCTTTTTGCCGCCGATGACTTCAAATGAATGCACGCGCGTTGATTTGATCCCCTAGTATCGTTTCTTTTTGAATTTGTTCCCGCCCCGGTCGTTGTTGCGGTCATTGTTGCGGTTGCCGTTATTGTTCCGCTGCTGGAATTTCTGGTTCCGGTTCTTCCGGAAATTGTCATTGACAGGATAGGCCCGGTTGCCGTTGGCCTCTCTTCCGCCCTGGCCTTCGTTGGGCCGGAAGCTCTTCACATAAGGCGTATTCGAGAACTGCAACTGGCCATGGGTCAGCTGCGAAAGCTCGGCCTGGATGGCGTCGTCATGGACGGTCTCCTTGTGCCAGTTGTTGTAAGCAAGCTTCATATAGTAGGCCACCGCATTGGCGAAACCATTGCGTTTGTCGGGATTCTCTTCCGCCAGGGCCTTGTCGATGACGACCTCCAGGTTCTTGCCCAGATGGGAGAACCGCGGATACCGCTTCGGATACTTCAGCGGCTTGGGCCGGGCCCGAAGGGTCTCCCTCGTGGGGATCGGATATGGGGAGGCCACATCCAGCTTGAAATCGGAGATCAGGAAAAGATGATCCCATAATTTATGGCGAAAGTCCTCTACATTTTTCAGATGCGGGTTGAGAAAGCCCATCAGTTCGATCACCACCTGCGCATTACGCTGCCTTTTCTCCGGGTCTTCCAGCGTCAGAAGATATTCGATCATCTTCTGGATATGCCGGCCATATTCACGCATAATGAGGTGGTTCCGCGTCGTATTATATTCCATTACACTCGATGTTTAGAAAACAAATCTACAGGAAAAAGGCCAGCCTGCCAAGGACGCGTCGATCCCAATAGGAAAAGCTAATTGATAAAGACTTTGCTTATGTAGCTATGCTCGTGAGTCTGGTCTGTAGTCCGCAGGAAGTACAGACCCTTCACCGGTTGGGGATTCAGATCCAGCCGGATCTGGTTATTCCCCGTCAGGGTCACGGCCTTCCTCTGTACCACCTGGCCCGATGTGGCTACCAGCTCCACCAGGAAGCGGCCCGTCTGGTTGCTGTTGAACAGCACCTGCAGGCTGTTCGTGGCCGGGTTGGGGAAGGTCTGACAGCTCACAAAAGCATCCTTTCCGGACCCGTTAGGGTCCACGATGATCACTTCCGAAAAGCTTACTTTGCCGGCAGCATCCTTTTCTTCGACCCGGAAATAGAGCTTGCCCACATTAGCCGGATCAGGGTTGTATTGATATTGGTATTTTGCAGAAGTACCTGTTGCAGAAGCGTCGCCTTCTGCTTCTCCGACGGGATAGTAGCTTTTGCCGTCTTTGCTGATTTGGATCTCATATTGGGTATTGGGTTGTTGATTATTGGCAAGCCATTGCAGCAGGATAGACCCGTTGGCAGGCGTAGCCGAAAAATTCGTAATGGTCGTGGAAAGCACGATCAGCGGACACCAGTAATAGGTGATCCTGAAAGCGCCCCAGTACTGGGTCTTGATGTTCTGGTCAAAGTTCAACCCCCCTTTCAGGGACACCAGGCCGCCGCTGAGCGAATAGGTGAAATCGACGTTGCCCGTGCCCAGGTAAGGCGCCAGGCCCGAATTGGTGGAGGCAAACCCGATCTCATTGCTGATAAGCGCATCCGGCCCGTGGGTGATGGTGTCACCCGCATTGCCGATCGCCGTCAGCGTGTCTGGGCCATAGTTTCGGGCATAGTCATTGGTAATGGAAATGCCACCCGGGCCCTCCAGATCGTCGGATACGGACAAAAGGAACTTGAAGATAGTCGTTGTCGAACCCAAATTGGTAACGTTGGTCGTCGTAATCCCGGTGACGGTATCGCCGAGGCTAAGACAGGACAATATCCCTATCGAAGGATCGAATTTGGGAAGACTGATAGTGGTGCTGGCGGCATCCGTCGGAGCAAAAGAGGTGTAAAAGCTGACGGGAGTGGCGGCTGTGGTGGGACTGCAATTACACTGTGCAAGGGCGGCCCCAGGCATATTTACTATAAATAAAATAATAGCAAATACAGTAGTGTACACACGGTTCATAGGCACGAATTTTAGCGATGATCGGATTAAACGGATTAATAATCAAAGGTAAAGATCAACAAGAATGAGGCCAAAGCAGTACTACTCGTTTTTGCAGGACCGTAAAAACCACATTTCTGCAAAACCTTTAATATGTTCAATGGATTGACATTCAAATATTTGATATCGGCGTCCATGTGCATAAAAACCTCCTACCTTTGCGTATGCTCATCCTCCTGGACTGCCGGCCCCTTTCATTATCCGGGCCGGATACCGAAAAAGGCCGCCTTCTATTCACCATCGCCGCCGCGCTCGCCCGGGACCCCGGGGTTCAATGGCTGCTGGTGGCCGGCCCTGCGGATTCCCTTCCAGAGCTGCCGGGAGCCCGCCTGATCCGCCGGCGGGTCCTGCCCGGGAAGCTGGGCTGGCGGCTCTGGTATGATGTCCAGCTCCCGCGCCTGGCAAAAAAGCACAAGGCCGGCCTGGTGATGACCACCGGTGGAGTGGCCGCCCGGACGCCGCTCCCTCAATGCCTCTGGATGCCGGAACGGGCTAATCCCCGGGACAGCCGGTCCTGGCCTCCGCTGTATCCCGCCCGGCTGACGGATAGCCTCCACCGCGCAAGATCGGTTATTTGTTACTCGGACCGCGACCGGTCCTGGCTCACAGAGCGGGGGCCAAAAGCCGCCAACAAGCTACTCGTCCTGCACCCTTTCCCCGCCGGCCCGGCGGCGCCTCTTTCCCTGGAAGGCCGGGAGCAGGCAAAGGCGGAATTTGCACAGGGCCGGGAATATTTCCTGGCCGATGCCACCGCCGCAGGGGAGGAAGGGTTGATCAACCTGTTAAAGGCGTTCTCGCTTTTCAAACGACGGCAGCAGTCCAACCTGCAATTGCTCGTGAAAGGCATCCCGGAAGGCGATCAATGGAAAAAGCTGGATACGTATAAATATAGGGAGGACGTCCATGCCTGTCCGCCGGCGCCGGCCGCCGACGCCCGGCTGATGTCCGGGGCCTATGCCTTCCTGTTCCTATACGAGGGAAATTCCCTGGGTCAGCCGCTCCTCGACGCCTGGAAGTCCGGAGTTCCGGTGATCGCAGCAACCGGGGGAGTCGCGCAGGACCTGGCCGGCGACGCCGTTCTGACCGCCAACGGCGCCGACCCCGCGTCCCTGGCGACGCACTTGATGTCGGTCTATAAGGATGAGCAACTGCGGAGCCGGCTCATCGCCCGGGGAAAGGCACGCCTGGAGGCTTTCGATCCGGAATGCACGGTCGATGCTGTGCGCGCACTCATCGGCCGTTCGGTAGAATCCCCGGAAATCAGTTAAATTGCGGCTTGCTAAATTTGATTATGACAACTTCCTCTATTAATATCGATGTATCCCTGGATAACGATCGGGTACCCGAAGATATCCGTTGGAATGCCACGGATTCCGCAACCGAAAATGCCCGCCAGGCCAAGGCGATGATGCTCGCCTTCTGGGACGGCGCCGATAAGACCGCGCTGCGGATCGATCTCTGGACCAAGGACATGATGATCGATGAAATGGCTGATTTTTTCTATCAGACCCTGATGACCATGGCGGAGACCTATCAACGGGCCACGCAGGATCCGGTGCTGATGAACGAAATGAAACAGTTTGCCCGTGACTTCTATAAGAAATTCCGGGACCAGCAATTAAAGACGAATAAATTATAACAGGGGCGAATACGGATCGCCCGTCCAAAGGACCGATATTAGCCATAAACCGAGGAATGGTTAATTTCGCCAAAACCATTCCTCGGGTATACCTCCAATGGCATTAGAGCAAAACGTAATGGCACAGCTGAAAACGGCTATGCTGGCAAAGGACGAAGCATCCCTGCGGGGACTTCGGGCGATCAAGGCAGCGATCATCCTGGCCAAAACCTCCGAAGGCGCAGGCGGCGAGCTAAAGGAAGCCGATGAGACCAAATTGCTCCAGAAGCTGGTCAAGTCCCGAAAGGATTCCCTCGAGATCTATCAGCAGCAGGGCCGCGCAGACCTCGCCCGGAAAGAACAAGAGGAGATCGCCGTTATCGAACGGTTCCTCCCCAAACAGATGGACGAAGCGGCATTGAAGGCGGCCGTTGCAAAGATCATCGCTGAAACCGGCGCCACGTCCCCCGCGGACATCGGTAAGGTAATGGGCGCGGCCACCAAACAGCTCGCCGGCCAGGCTGATGGCAAGATGATCAACGCGGTAGCAAGAGAGCTTTTGTCCAAATAACTATGGTCATCGATGTATTGTTCATCGTTTTTCTGCTCCTGGCCATTTTCAGGGGCCTGAGACATGGCTTCATTATTGCCATCGTCTCCGCAGCCGCATGGATCATCGGGATCGCCGCGGCCATCAAGCTTTCGGCCGTAGTGGCCGGCTATGGAAAGACACATACGCAGGTTCCGCCGCGATGGCTGCCGGTGCTCGCCTTTCTGCTGGTATTCATTGTCGTCGTCGTCGGCCTGCATGCCATCGCAAAGCTCATCGAAAAGGCCGTCGATCTGGCCATGATGGGCTGGCTCAATAGGCTCATGGGAGTGCTCCTGTACGCTTTCCTCTATATTACAACATTGAGCGTGCTGCTATTTTATGCCGTTCAGATGCATTTGATCTCGGCTGCAACCCTGTCTGCCTCGGTGGTCTACCCTTATATCAGTCCCTGGGGCCGTGTCACTATCGATGAATTTGGTAAATTCGTCCCGTGGTTCAAGGGAATGTTTACCCAATTGGAAGATTTTTTTGGGCAGATTCGCGACAGGCTGTAAACGTGTTTTTTTTTTGATTAAAACGTTTATTTTTACGGATAATTAGAATATTTAGAATTTAGGCTTAGCTGATGCAATACGAAATCAAACAAGAAGAAAAGTTCAGATTCATCGAAGAAGGGGAAGGCGAACCGTTGGTGCTCCTGCACGGTTTGTTTGGAGAGCTGAGTAATTTCTCGGGTCAGATCGAAACTTTCCGCCACACCCACAAGGTCGTGGTGCCGATATTGCCTTTGCTGGACCTGGACCTGCTACACACCACCATCAGCGGCCTGGAAAAATTCCTTAACAGATTCATAGAATATCGCGACTATAAGGGGATCAACCTCCTGGGCAACTCCCTCGGGGGGCATGTCGGCCTGATGCACGTACTTCGCCACCCCGAACGGATCAAATCCCTGATCCTTACCGGCAGTTCCGGGCTGTTCGAAAGCGGCATGGGGGACACCTACCCCAAACGCGGCGACTACGAATACATCCGGAAAAAGACGGAGCTTACCTTCTATGATCCTGCAATGGCCACCAAGGAGCTGGTGGATACTTTATACGAAACGGTCAATGTCAGGATAAAAGCCGTAAAGATCATCGCGCTTGCAAAAAACGCCATCCGGAACAATCTCGGCGAAGAGGTCAGCCAGATCAAACAGCCTACCCTGCTGATCTGGGGAAATAATGACACGATCACCCCACCCTTTGTGGGCCAGGAGTTCCACAAGCTGATACCCAACAGCGAACTGCATTTCATCGACAAATGCGGTCATGCGCCGATGATGGAAAGGCCGGAAGAGTTCAATACGATCTTACTTAAATTTTTGAGAAAATTGAACGAACCGGCGGCCGTAGCCTAGGAAAACGCACGGCGTTTTCGTCCGAAGGACCGATATTAATGCTTCAAAAAGGCGTGCGCAGCACGCAGCAAAAGACATCGACTTACCGTCTTTGAATAGGCGGAATTGCTTTAAATAAACAGCCTTGCTAAACAAAGAGATCATATCAGCAGCCATTCCCTCCCTCCACCTGAACGACCCCGTCGCCCAGGCGCTGGACCTGATGGCCGACTTCCACGTCACCCACCTACCCGTGGTCGTGGAGGACAAGCTGGCCGGTCTCGTTAGTGAAGACGATCTCCTCAACGTCGAAGACGACAGTATCCTCTTATCCCAACTGCAGGCTGGCTTCTCCCACATTGCCGCACACGCCGACGCCTTCTTCTATGAGGCCGTACAGCTGGTCAACGAAAATGGACTCACCCTGATCCCCGTTATCGCCGGCGAAGCCGAATATACCGGCTCCATCATCGCCACCGATCTCCTGAAGCAGCTGGGCCGCGTCGCCGGAGTCAACGAACCGGGCGGGATCATCGTCCTCGAAATGGAAAAGGTCAGCTTCGCCTTTGCCGAGATCAGCAAGCTCGTAGAGACCAACGACGCCCAGATCATCCAGCTCAATACCTTTGCCGATGCGGCCTCCGGTAATTTCCTGGTCACGCTCCGGATCAACAAGGCAGAAGTCTCCGACGTCGTCGCTACCTTCCAACGCTATGAATATCAGGTGAAATATTATTTCGGCGAGGAATTGTACGAGAATGAATTGCGTAGCAACTACGACCACCTGATGAACTACCTCAACATCTGATGCCGCCCGGTCGGAAATATTTTCTTGCCGCCCTACTCCTTCTCTTTTCCTTCTGCCTCATCGCCCAGAGTCCCCGCCCGCTCATCGTCGGCGCCATTACGGTAAAAGGCAACAAGAAGACCAAAACCTATATCGTCCTGCGTGAGCTCTCCTTCCACTCCGGGGACACCATCACGCTGGCCGGCCTCGTACAAGGCTTCCGGACGGCCCATGACCGGCTGGTCAATACTCATCTGTTCAATGACGTGGTCATCTACCTGAAAACCTTCCGCGGCTATGTCGCCGACGTCGAGATCGAGGTTAAAGAGCGATGGTATATTTTCCCCCTTCCTTATTTCAAACCCGTCGACCGCAATTTCACCGCCTGGGCGCAAAAAGATTACAGCCTCAGCCGCGTCAATTATGGCGGGAAGTTCACACACTATAATTTCACGGGCCGCAACGACCAGCTCACCGCCTGGCTGATCACCGGGTATACCCGGCAGTTCGAGCTCTATTACAATCAACCCTATGCGGACAACGCCCTGAAGCATGGCTTCGGGTTTGGGTTCAACTTCGCTCAGGGTAGAGAGGTGGATGCCTTTACCGTCAATAACAGCCAGGGATTTATCAACTCCGATACTATTTCGTACGCAGGCAAATATCTCAGCCGCCTGTTGTCGTTCTCCGCCCGGTATTTCTATCGTCCGGGACTAAAGGTCCGGCACACGCTGAATCTCAACGTCGTCTCCACTTCCGTCGACAGTGCCGTCACCGTCTTGAATCCGCATTATTTCAACAACAACCGGCGAAGCCTGGTCTACCCGGAGCTGATCTACAAATTCAACTATACGGACGTCGACTATGTCTCCTATCCCCTCAATGGGATTATCTTCGAATCCTCCCTGACCCGCAAGGGGATCAACCCCGACATAAACCTCTGGCAGTTGTCTACCGGCCTGATCCGGAGCTGGCCCCTGGCCCGCAAATGGTGGTTCGGCATCCAAAATATCAATGTCCTCAAACTTCCCTTAAGCCAGCCCTTTTATAACCAGGGGCTTATAGGATACGGTGACCTCTACCTGCGCGGGCTCGACCGCTATGTCATCGATGGCACCGCCACAGCCGTTCTCAAGAATACGCTCTATCGCCAACTCGTCAATTTCGATATCCCCCTCGTCCGCGGCAGCGCACATGACCATATTCCCTTCCGGATTTATGCCACCGCCTTTTCGGACTGCGGCTACGCCTATAACCGCGACTTCAGGGGAAATTCCCTGGTCAACCGGATGCTCTATACCGCCGGCTTCGGCATTGATATTGTTACCTTCTATGATCTGAGCTTTAAGTTTGATTATAGCTTCAATCAATTAGGCCAAAACGGACTATTTTTACACATCCGAAACGACTTTTAGCGAGCCACCGGCTCGCTAGCCAAAACCGGCGCACACAAACGACATAATGACACGAGGCGTAGCCGACTGCATTTGACAAATGAAAAGCCATTAACTCCACATGAAAGTAGCAATATATAGCAGGGCAGTAGAATACGAACAGCAGGCCGGCGTCCAAAGGCTCTTCGACGAGTTGGTCCGCCAAAAACTCGAGCCGGTGATCCACCAACCCTTTCTCGAAAAAATGGGCTCGTCCTTCGTCCTCCCTTCCGGCATCGGCTCTTTCCGGGAGTCTGCCGACCTGGACGACTCCATCGAGTTCCTCATCAGCCTGGGCGGTGACGGCACCTTGCTGGATACGGTCGCCCTGGTCCGCGACAAGAACATTCCCATCCTGGGCATCAATTTCGGCCGCCTGGGCTTTCTCGCCAGCATCGGTAAGGAAGCGCTGTCGACCGCCGTTACTGCGCTGGTCAACCGCACATTTGTCGTGGATAAACGATCGCTGATCCATCTCGATGCCAACCGGCCCTTGTTCGGGGACGTACCCTATGGACTCAACGAATTCGCGATCCATAAGACCGACACCTCCCCGATGATCAAGATCCACACCTATCTCAACGGGGAATTCCTCAACACCTACTGGGCAGACGGCCTCATCGTGGCCACCCCGACCGGCTCCACGGGCTATTCCCTTAGCTGCGGCGGGCCCGTCGTCTTTCCCGATTCGGCAAGCTTTGTCATCACCCCGGTGGCCCCACACAACCTAAATGTCCGGCCGATCGTAGTTCCGGATAATAATATCATTTCCTTCGAGGTCGAAGGCCGGGCCGAGAACTTTATTTGCGTATTGGATTCCAGAAAGGAGATCGTGGATAAACAGGTCCAGCTCGCCGTTCGGAGCGAGGCTTTCACCGTCAGCCTGATCCGGCTGAACGAGAACAATTTTCTGCAAACCCTTCGCGGGAAGCTCTCCTGGGGCCTCGACACGCGGAATGTGGAACCCAACACGCTGTAGGCGCGAACAATTTTAACAAATCACATAAACGAAGGGCGCAGCCCTTGACGTTACCGACATATGAAAAAGCTACTATTCAGTGCCCTTTTGGTGATCCTGGCCGCCTTACACTCCTCTGGACAGGAACAAGCCATCGTGCACGAAGGCGAATTCGGCTTTTCGGCGGGCGCTGCCCAATATTTTGGCGACCTGAACCCCAATCCGCGGTTCAATACGCCGAACATGGCGCTCGGAGCCTTTTTCAGGAAACAGTTCGGCAATTATGTGGCCATGCGCATCCAGGCCAACTACGCCTTCCTGGCCTATTCGGACAAGTACAATAAATCGAATGAGTTCATGTATCGCCGGAACCTCAGCTTCAACTCGAACATCTGGGAACTGGCGCTCATGGGTGATTTCAACTTCTTCAAGTTCGTCCCCGGCAGCGAAGATCACCGGTTTACCCCCTATATGTCCCTGGGTATTGGGGCCCTTAACTATAACCCTTACACTTATTACCAGGGCCAGAAGGTGTATTTGCGCAACCTCGGAACGGAAGGGCAGGGTTCGGGCGTATATCCCGAAAGAAAGCCCTATGGGAGCATGGCCATCTGCTTCCCGCTCGGCGTCGGGGTCAAATACAGCCTCAACCGGCAAATGAGCCTCGGCTTCGAGGTGCTTTACCGCTTCACCACCACAGACTACATCGACGACGTCAGCAAAACCTACGCACCCGACGCCCAGACCCAGTTCCTTCCCAATGGCCAGCCCACTGTCTGGTACGCCCTGCAGGACCGCTCCTACGAGACCGGGGAACCCATCGGGATCAAGGACCGCCAACGGGGGTATTCCAACCAGAAAGACAGCTACCTGACCGCCCAGGTCACGCTCTCCTTTAATCTCACTTCTTATAAGTGTCCTAGTTACTAGGGCGGATGGAATCCGGCCGGCCGAAAGCGGCCTTTAACAAGCGATCGGTCGATTATGGGGTGGTCTCAGGTCCAAAAACCCTATCTTTGTGCCCCAAAAACCGGGCACGGCCCAAAATCCTCCATGGACGAGCTGAAGGAAAAGATAGATCTGAAAAGGCTTCCCCGCCATATCGCCATTATTATGGACGGGAACGGGCGCTGGGCGCAAGAGAAAGGCCAGGACAGGCTTTTCGGTCATTTTCATGGAGTTGAGAGTGTGCGCGACATCGTCGAAGGCTGTGCGGAACTGGGCATCGGCTATCTTACCCTCTACGCTTTTTCGACCGAGAACTGGGATCGCCCCGCCTATGAGGTCACCGGCCTCATGGAATTATTGGTAGACACCATCCGCAAAGAAGTAGAGACCTTAAATAAGAACAATATCCGCCTGCACGTCATCGGCGACATGAGCATGCTTCCCGACGATGCCAGCCAGGAGCTCAAAGAAGCGCTCGAATTCACATCGGGTAATACGGGGCTTAACCTCGTGATGGCTCTCAGCTATAGCAGCCGCTGGGAGCTGACCGAAGCCGTAAGAAACCTCGCGCGCGAGGTGAAGGCAGGTAAGCTCGAACCCGACGCCATTACACAAGACACCCTGCAGCAATACCTGTCTACACGGGACTTTCCAGATCCCGAACTGATGATCCGCACAAGCGGCGAATATCGTATTAGTAATTTCCTGCTTTATCAACTAGCTTATGCAGAATTGTACTTCACCAGCGTTCGCTGGCCTGATTTCCGGAAAAAGAACCTCTATGAAGCGATACTCGATTTTCAGGGAAGAGAAAGGAGATTTGGCAAAACAAGTGCTCAGATTCAACAGGATTTGATGACTCCGGGTACTGCCCTGACGACGCTGGAGGCGTCGCGTCCGGAGGACCATCATTAAACGTTTTCCAGCAATGCGCTAAATTTTATAAGCGCCTTTGCTGGAACATTTTAACAAACGTTTTGTATAAATCCCCTTAATTTGCCGCTCAAAATCGACTGGATGCAACGAAGATCGCTGATTTGCGTTTTTTTATTTACCACTTACTGCTTACTCAACTCGTTCGCTGCATCAGCCCAGGTGACCGATTCCACAAAAAAAGCCGTTCCCGATAGCCTCCGAAAACCATCAACCGATACAGTCCCGCACGGCGTTTCCATCGATCCCGATCTCGTCAATCTCGCAACCGGTAAAACACCACCCCGCGAATACGTTATTGCTGGCATCAAGATCTCCGGAACGAAATATCTCGACGAATCCCTGCTCACCTCCATCTCCGGTCTGACGGTCGGCGATAAGGTAACGATACCCGGCGGCGACAATTTCAGCAAGGCCATCACAAACCTTTGGAAGCAAAAATTATTTGCCAATATCTCCATCTATTTTACCCGGCTTGTCGGCAATAGCATCTATGTAGAGATCGACGTGACCGAACGCCCCCGCCTCGGGAATTTTTATTTCAAAGGCCCCGGCGTGAAAAAAGGCGATGCCGACGATCTGACGACAAAGACCGGCCTGATCAAGGGCCGCGTGGTAACGGAGGACATGAAACGCTCGGCTACGCAATACATCAAAAAATATTACGCCGACAAAGGCTTTGAAAATGCCGAAGTAAAGGTCTCCGAAGCCCGCGATCCCGTCGTTCAGAACTCCGTCATCCTTACCTTCAACATCGACAAGGGTCCAAAAGTTCGTATCTACCAGATCGACTTTTTCGGCAACGAGGCCGTCCGCGAACAAAAACTGAAGAAGCAGCTGAAGGATACGAAGGAACAAAGCCGGATGACCCTCTATCCGCCCAACAACCAGACCCCTTACGGTCCGCATGATTCGGTCACGCTGCGGCAGTACCTGAACAATTGGGGCTTCCTCTCCTTCCATGCCACAAAGGAATTCCTCGATCCCTATTTCCGTTTCAAGCTGTTCAACGGCGCAAAATTCAGCCAGAACAAATTCGAGGACGACAAACAAAAGGTCATCGGCTACTACAATTCGCTCGGTTATCGCGACGCCGTGATCGTCAAGGATACGCATTATGTAGAAAATAAGGTGAAGAGCCGTCTGCACGTTGACATAAAAGTGGACGAAGGACACAAATATTATTTCGGGAATATCAGCTGGAAAGGGAATACCAAATACTCCGACAGCATCCTCAGCCTGATACTGGGCATCCATAAAGGCGATGTCTACAACCTGGACATCCTGAACAAGAAGCTGGGTAAGCAGCTCTCCGCGGAAGGCGGCGACATCAGCGGCCTCTATACGGATGACGGATACCTGTTCTTCCACGTGGATCCGGTAGAAACCGCCGTATACAATGACACCATCGACTTCGAGATCCGGATGGTGGAAGGTCCCCAGGCGACGATCAAGAACGTCACTATCGCCGGTAACGATAAGACCAATGAATATGTCATCCGGCGCGAGCTGTTCACCATCCCCGGGGATAAGTTCAGCCGGACCGATCTGATCCGTAGCCAGCGGCAGATCGCCAACCTCGGCTTCTTCAACCAGGAGAAGGTGCAGCCCGGCATCAACCCCAACCAGGAGGACGGGACGGTGGATATCAACTGGACCGTCGAAGAAAAATCCGGTAACCAGCTCGAGCTGTCGGCCGGCTGGGGCGGTGGCATCGGTCTTACCGGGACCGTGGGCATCACCTTTGCGAACTTCTCCATCAAGAACATCTTCCATAAGGACGCCTGGCAGCCGCTTCCCGAAGGCGACGGCCAGAAGCTGAGCCTGCGCATCCAATCCAACGGAAAGGCCTATCAGTCCTACAACTTCTCGTTCACCGAACCCTGGCTGGGCGGTAAGAAAAGGAATTCGCTAACCGTAAGCCTGTACCGGAGCGTATTCCGGACGGGGGGCTATAACTTCCGCACCAATACCTACGCGTTCAGCGACAGTAACTCTTTGAAAAACTTCGGCGTGACCCTCGCATTGGGTAAACAATTGAAATGGCCGGATGACTTCTTCACGTTCACTTATTCGGTCAACTATACCCAGTATGACTTGAACAACTATCCATTGTTCACCAGCGCCTTCCGGAATGGCCGGTCGACCAACTTCAGCTTCAAGCTCGCGCTTAGCCGCTATGATCTGGACCAGCCGATCTATCCACGCCGAGGCTCCAATCTCTTGCTAAGCGTTCAGTTTACGCCACCGTATTCGCTTATCGACAGGGGACTTACACAGGCGGACGCCTTTAAGCTGCCGGAGTATCATAAATGGCGATTCACCAGCGACTGGTACCTGCCGATCGGCAACGCCACAGGGGCGGACAAGAGCCGGCAGTTCGTGCTCAAGGCTTCGGCGAAATACGGCTTTATGGGCCGTTACAATGCCGGCCTCGGGTTCTCACCGTTCGAACGCTTCCAGCTCGGGGATGCGGGTCTGACCAACAACTTCGGTCTGCTGGGGTATGATATCATTTCCCAACGCGGCTATCCGGTGTACGAGAACTCCGATCCGAAGGTCAATCCCGATCAGCAGCAGGCCCAGCAATTCTTTACGATCTTCAACAAATACACGCTCGAACTACGCTATCCGTTCACGACCAACCCGAGCAGCACGATCTATGGTCTGACCTTCTTCGAGGCCGCCAACGGCTGGTATAACTATACGGATTACAACCCCTTCCGCCTGCGTCGGAGCGTTGGGGTAGGGATGCGTTTCTTCCTGCCGATGTTCGGTCTGCTCGGATTTGACTACGGTGTCGGTCTCGATCGCATCCAGAATGGCTCACTGCGCGATGCCACCCGGTTTACCTTCATGTTAGGCTACGAACCGGATTAATTTGATTATTTTCATGCCCAAAATTATCTAGCCATGAAAAAGATACTCCTTGCTGCCTGTTGTCTATTGGCCTTCTTTCTTTCCGGTCATGCGCAGAGCTATGCCGTCGTCGACACAAAATACATCCTTGACAAGATGCCCGAATACAAAGAGGCGCAAAAGAAGCTCGACCAGACCAGCATGCAATGGCAGAAGGAGATCGATGCAAAGCAGGCCACTCTTGACCGGATGTATAAAGATTATGATGCCGAGCGGGTTATGCTTAGCGACACGCTGAAACGCAAAAGGGAGGACCAGTTGTTCAATATGGAGAAGGAGGTTCGCGACCTGCAACGCAAACGGTTTGGTTATGAAGGCGATCTGTTCAAGCTTCGGCAGGACCTCGTGAAACCCATACAGGATAAGGTTTACAACGCGATCCAACAATTGGCCGTTAACAGAATGTATGACTTTATTTTGGACAAAAGTGAAGGAATTACCGTTATCTTCGCAGACCCTAAACTGGATAAAAGCGAAGATGTCCTGAAGGCTCTGGGGATCAAATAACTAAAAACGCTAATAAAATAAAACAAACTTCAAAACACAATGAAAAAGATTGTCACAATCGTAGTGGTGGTTATGGGCCTGGTTCTGGCGGGCAATTCGACAAAAGCACAGGGCAAGATCGGGTACATCAGCCTGCAGGAACTGATCCCTTCGATGCCCGAATACAAGAAGGCGGATACCGCGCTGAATGACTATCAGAACGCACTCGGTCAGAATTTCGAAGATATGAAGCGGGAGTATATGGAGAAGGACAGCCTTTTGCAATCGAAGGACACGCTTAAATATACCAAGGCTCAGCTCGAGCTGAAGAAAAGAGAGATCAGCGACATGGTAATCAAGCTCCAGGGTTGGAATCAGCAGGCTCAGCAGCTGTACCAGCAAAAGCAGCAGGAGCTGATCCAGCCGATCCAAAAGAAGGCCGTCGAAGCCGTACAGGCCGTTGCCAAGGAGAACGGCTATGCCTACGTCCTGACCAAGGAAGCCCTCCTGAGCTCGCCCCCCGCGGACGATCTGCTCCCCCTGGTGAAGAAGAAATTAGGAATTAAGTAAGAACAAAATAAACGCCGGGGCAACACCCCGGCGTTCGACTTTTAGGAAGAGAAGATATGAAGAATCCCATCGGCGTATTTGACTCGGGCTATGGCGGTCTCACCGTTTTGAAGGAGCTGGCCGCCCGGCTGCCTGACTATGACTATATCTATCTTGGCGACAACGCCCGCGCGCCGTATGGGAACCGTTCCTTCGAGACCGTCTACCAGTACACCCTGCAATCCGTCCAATGGCTGTTCGATCAGGGCTGCCCGCTGGTGGTCCTCGCCTGCAATACGGCCTCGGCCAAAGCCCTGCGGACGATCCAACAACTCGATCTTCCGCGGATCGCGCCCGATCATCGCGTTCTCGGCGTCATCCGGCCCACGACCGAGGTGGTCGGCCAATACAGCGTCTCGGGAAAGGTCGGCGTTCTCGCTACCCGGGGCACCGTCCTGTCCGAGTCCTACCCGATCGAGATCGCAAAATTCTTCCCCGATGTCGAGGTCTTTCAGCAACCATGCCCTCTATGGGTTCCGTTAATAGAGAATAACGAGCACGATAAACCCGGGGCCGACTATTTTGTCAAAACATACGTCGATCAGCTGATGGCGCGCTGCGCGGAGATAGACACCGTCGTCCTGGCCTGCACCCATTATCCGCTGCTGAAAGACAAGATCGCCGCTGCGCTGCCCGCCGGCCATACGCTTATTTCCCAGGGGGAGATCGTTGCGGAGAGTTTGGCGGATTATTTGCAACGTCACCCGGAAATGGAGAGCCGCCTGAGCAAGAGCGCAAACGTCCGGTTCTTCACCACCGACTCGACCGAGGATTTTGACAGCCATGCCAGTATCTTTTATGGGCAGAACCTGCGGTCGAATCATGTTTTGTTAGCTTGAGCCGATCATTGGCGTACGCCGGTAATTAACCAAAGTAGTCCCAGGATGAAAAAAGCAATTCTCTATTCGATAATGCTGCTGATTGGATCTGCCTCTTGTAAAAAGGAGACCAGCATCGAAAGCAACGATAACGCATCCGGCAATTTCACCGCAACAATTGACGGGGCAAAATGGGCCGCTTCCCCGACCAGGCAGGCGGCAAGCATCCTCGGCGGCATCATTACGATCACGGGGGTCAGCGCCGATAACAGGGAGATCAACCTCAGCATTGCCGATTCCATCGCCGGCACCTATAGCTTGAGTCAGACTTCGGCCTCGCTGGCGGCTTATGGCGATCTCGACTCGTCCAATGTATATGCCTTTTCCACCAACCAGGGCAGCGACACGGGCCAGGCCGGCGGTACCGTGACCGTGACGGAGATCGATTCCGTCGACAGGACCATCTCGGGTACCTTCTCGTTCAAAGCCTGGCGCGATATCGACGGCCGGCAAAAGAAGATCACAAACGGGGTTTTTGCCAGGATCCCCTATGTCACCGCGCTGCCGCCCACTTCCGCCAAGGACACCTTGGTGGCTTCGATCGACGGCAAGGCCTTTACCGCCATCAATATCCAGGCCGCAACCACCTCGGGCCAGATGACTATCATCGGCGCCACCTCGGATGGAACGCAGTCCATTGGCCTGCTCCTGCCGGCAAACGCCTCGCCCGGTACCTACAACCTTGGCGCGGCCAACCCGTCTTACCTCGGAGCATATACTCTCATCAGCGGCTCGTCTTCGACCGGCTTCGTATCGTCGGCCGGCTCGGTCACGATCACTTCGAACAATACCGGCGCCAGCCGCATCAAAGGAAGCTTCCAATTTACCGCGGTCGACCCAACCGGTTCGACCACCACGACCCATGCCATCGCCAGCGGGGTCTTTTCAGTCTATTATGGGCAATAGGCGGCCCGCCACCCCCATTTTTTGCAGGAATTTTCCACCTTTTTCCCGAATTTTTCCTAGTTTTGCAATCCCTTTCACCAGCGGCGGGGATGGTGACCCGTGGCGGTAAAAACAAGAGACGCGAAAGCCCCCAGTTCCATTGAATGAGCAAGATGGAACGAGGGACGAAGTTCCATCGAAGCTCAAACCGAAGGTCAATCATAATTCGCTGACAAAAACGCAAAAAATCTTTTAAATGAAGCGCACATTTCAACCACACAGACGTCGCCGCAAGACGGTTCATGGCTTCCGCAAGCGGATGCAAACCGCCAATGGTCGTAAGGTTCTGGCCAGCCGGCGTGCAAAGGGTCGTCATAAGCTGACCGTTTCCGACGAGTCCAAGCTGAAATAGAAAGAATTTAACCTATTATAAGTCAATAGCTTCGGAATTTCCGAAGCTATTTTTGCTTAGGACGCCCAGGCGTCCCGTCCGAAGGACAGACATCAGCGCTTTGCTGGAAATGCGCTACATTTCCGAAGGCGCATTTCAAGCACATTATGGCCACTTGGCGCAAACCAGAAAAACTAAAAAGCCGGAAACGCATCGAGCGCGTATTCCGGGAAGGGAAGAGCTTCTCGGTCTTCCCCTATAAGATCGTGTTTTTGCTCGCCGGAACCCCTGTTCCGGGCGCCGCCCCTCTCCAGGCCGGCTTCGGCGCCAGCAGCCGCAACTTCAAAAAAGCCGTCGACCGCAACCGCATCAAACGCCTGGGCCGTGAAGCCTATCGCCTCCAGAAAGGGCCGCTGCTGGAGCAATTGACCCAAAAAGGTCATTCCCTGGCGGTCTTCTTCGTCTTCATCGGCAAGGAGCTGCCCGATTACCCGACCGTAACCGCGAAGATCGGCGTAGCTTTGCAGAAATTACAGAAAGAAACGGCATGAAGAAGGTTTTACAACTATTGGGACTTCCCCTGATCGCCCTGATCAAAGTCTACCAATGGGTCATCTCCCCGGCCCTGGGACCCCGCTGCCGGTTTACCCCCAGCTGCTCCCACTATGCCGTAGAAGCCCTGAAAAAACATGGATTATTCAAAGGCGCCTGGTTGAGCATCCGGCGCATCGCCCGCTGCCATCCCTGGGGCGGACACGGGATCGATCCCGTTCCGTGAATGCGATTGGGCCGAGGACCTATTTTTTTCCGGTGGAGTCCGAAGGCCCAACCATTTTTTCCAGTTTCCCGACGATCTCCCGCATTTCCTTCATACTATAAAATTTATAGATCGCAGGCACCGAACCGGCATCGAACGAGCTGGAGACCGTAGTGAACGGCCCAAAGACCTTAGCCTTCGTTTCCGTAGTGATCCTCACCGCTTTCGTCGGCGGGATAAAATAATTCTGATTGGCCTCGCTGACGTTCCGATCCTGCATCAGCTTTTCCAGGCTGTCCACCTTTTGCTTCAGCACATCCTGCGTGATGCGGCCTTCGCCGCCTTCACCGACATGCTGGCGGCTGCCGACCACCGTGTCGCTCTTGAGGTTGGCGATCCACAACCCGTCATCGGGGATGGTGACGGTGTATTTGCCCTGTGGCGACTCCACATTGAGAGTGACTGGATCGCCGCCGGTGAAGTCCAGCTCCTGTTCATGATGCGTGGTACCATCACCGTTAGCAATGGTGATGTTCTTTTGGGTTTCGTCTACTGCGATCTTGTCGCTCGCATAGATCAATACTCTTTTCTCGTGTCCTTTGCAGGCCGCAAAAAGGACGATGGCAAACAGAAGAGGAGCTTTTCTCATATTTAAAATTTAATAAACGGCTCCGCCAAATGCTACGCAAGGATGAGCCGTTTATTATCCAAAATTTATTTTGCCTTGGCGTAATGCTCGGCTACCTTGTCCCAATTCACCACCTTCCAGAATGCCCCGAGATAGTCGGCGCGTTTGTTCTGATATTTCAGATAATACGCATGTTCCCAAACATCGACGCCCAGGATCGGCGTGCCTTTTACCTCGGCTACATCCATCAGTGGGTTGTCCTGGTTGGGCGTGGAGCTGATCTCCAGCTTCCCATCCTTCACGATCAACCATGCCCAGCCGCTTCCGAAACGGGCAAGGCCGGCCGCGTTGAACTTTTCCTTGAACGCGTCAAAGCTTCCGAACGTTGTGTGGATGTCGTCGGCCAGCTTTCCCGAAGGCGCGCCGGAAGATTTGGGACTCAGGATCTCCCAGAAGAAGCTGTGATTCCAGTGACCGCCGGCGTTGTTCCGCACGGCCGGGCTGATGGACCCCGCCTTTTGAACCAGCTCTTCGAGCGATTTACCCTCGTTGGGTGTTCCGGCGATGGCCTTATTTAGATTGTCGATGTAAGCCTGGTGATGTTTGCCATGATGGATCTGCATGGTCGTTGCGTCGATGTTGGGCTCCAATGCTTCAAATGCATAAGGGAGCGCGGGAAGTGTAAATGCCATAACGAATGATTTAATGATATAAAAAACGACTAAACTCGTGTCAGTACCTGAAGGGAGAACAAATCTACACGAAAAAGGTTATATCACCGTTTGGACCGGAAAAAATCCCGCATCAGCCCGGCGCATTCCTCGCGGAGGACACCCTTTGTCAATTGGGTTTTGGGATGAAAAGGCCACGGGGCCGGCTGATCCCCGATGCCCCGCCGGTAGCCGTTCTTGTCGTCTTCGGCGCCAAAGACCACCCTGCCGATCTTACTCCAATACAAGGCCCCCGCACACATCAGACAGGGTTCCACGGTGACATAAAGGGTTGCCTCGGGAAGGTACTTGCTCCCGAGATGGTTGAAGGCGGAGGTCAACGCGATGATCTCCGCATGCGCGGTACAGTCGGTAAGCCGTTCGGTCTGGTTGTGCCCCCGCGCAATCACCCGGGCGCCCATGACCACCACCGCGCCGATCGGCACCTCATCCTCCTCATAGGCCAGCCGCGCCTCTTTCAGCGCCTGCTGCATAAAATATTCGTCGTTCATCGGCTGCAAGATCATGAAAAATCGGGAAATTGGTCCTATGAATGGCCCCGCCGTTTCCATCGATCCCGAACCGCTCCGCCGGTTCTTTCAATCCGGAGCGACACGCTCCTTCGGATGGCGGCAGCAGCAACTACTGCTTCTGCAACAGGCCATTCGTGAAGAAGAGGCGGCGATCCACGCCGCTCTGTACGCCGATCTCAAAAAAAGCCCCGAAGAGGCCTATGCGACGGAGACGGGGCTGACGCTGGCCGAGATCCGCCATGCCCTGAAGCATCTCGCAAAATGGATGCGACCCCAAAAAGCAGGGACCAACCTTGTCAACATTCCCGCCGCCTCGCGGGTCTACCGGGATCCACTGGGTGTCGTCTTGATCATCGCCCCCTGGAATTATCCTTTCCAACTCTCCCTCATCCCTCTGGCGGCGGCGCTGGCCGCTGGCAACACCGTCGTCCTCAAGCCGTCCGAATGGGCGCCCGCTACCGCCGCAATAGTCGAACGACTCCTCACCCGCATTTTCCCACCCGAAGTGGTCACGGTCGTCCTGGGCGATGGCGCGGAGATCGTCCCTGCGCTGATCCGGAAATTCCGGTTCGATCATATTTTCTTCACCGGCAGCAATCCCGTCGGTCGGGCCATCTACCGTCTCGCGGCGGAACAGCTGATCCCCGTGACGCTCGAGCTGGGGGGGAAAAGCCCCGTTATCGTAGAAAAAGATGCCAACCTGCGCGTGGCGGCGCGACGGATCGTCATCGGGAAATTCCTCAACGCCGGCCAGACCTGCATCGCACCCGACTATCTCCTCGTCCACGCCGCCGTCAAAGACCGCTTGTTACAGCACCTGCGCGAGACCATAAGGGAATTCTATGGACCCGAACCCGCCGACAGCTATGACTATGGAAAGATCATCAGCGAAAAGCGCTTCGATACACTCGTCAATTTCCTAAAGGACGGCAAAGTTGCCGAAGGCGGTGGCGCCGACCGCGAGAAAAGATATCTCGCCCCAACGCTGCTGACCGATGTCGATCCAAATGCCGCGATCATGCAGGAAGAGATCTTCGGCCCCCTGTTACCGGTATTCACCTATTCGACGACCGAAGAAGCCCTCGCCTTTGTCCGAAAATACCCCGACCCACTGGCTTTTTATCTTTTTACGGCCGATACCTCCCTTCAACGCACCTGGATCGAAGGATTGCGCTTCGGCGGCGGCTGCATCAACAATACCGACTGGCATTTTGCCAACCTCCATCTGCCTTTCGGCGGCATCGGGCAAAGCGGCATCGGCGCCTATCATGGAAAATATTCCTTCGAGCGGTTCACCCATGCGAAGGCCGTGATGAAAACGCCGACGATGATCGACCCATCGATAAAATACCCGCCTTTTAAAGGGAAAATGAAATGGTTTAAACGGTTTATTCGCTAAGGCCGGGACGGCGCACAGCGCCGGCGTCCGAATGGAGGCACGAGCGTAAGCGATGGGCCCGAACGAGGAGACGCGTGGCGAAGCAGCGTCGACGAAGTTCTATAGGCCCTACCAGACTGCGAAGCAGTCGGTGCAGGAATCAGGGGATCCATCAAGCTCAGTAAGCACAATCTTCTAGCTGCCCCTGCGAGAACCCAACAGTCATCCGTTCCGGAACAAAACCCGAATACCGCAGCTGCACCTGCTGCAACACCTCCTCGATCTCTTCGACCGTCTTTTTCTGCACCAGCTGGTTGCGGTATTCCTTGATATGCGGAAAGCCCTTGAGGTAGTTCGTATAGTGCCGCCGCATTTCGAGGATGCCAACGACCGGCCCCTTCCACTCTACCGAACGCAACAAATGATCCCGGATAGCCCCGATCCGCTGTTCGATCGTCGGCGGGGGCAAATGTTCGCCGGTCTGCAGGAAATGTTTGATCTCATTGAAGATCCACGGATAACCGATGGCCGCGCGGCCGATCATCAATCCATCCACGCCGTAGCGGTCCCGGTAGAGCCGCGCCTTTTCGGGAGAGTCGATATCGCCGTTGCCGAAGATGGGGATATGGATGCGGGGATTCTCTTTCACTTTTGCGATCAGCGTCCAGTCTGCCTCTCCCTTGTACAATTGGGCCCTGGTACGGCCATGGATGGTCAGCGCCTGGATGCCGGCGTCCTGCAGGCGTTCGGCCACCTCTTCGATGTTCTTGGAGGCGTCATCCCAACCCAGGCGGGTCTTGACGGTCACCGGGAGGCTCGTGCCCCTGACAACGGCGGCGGTGAGCCGCGTCATTGCGGGAACATCTTTCAATACGGCCGCCCCCGCGCCTTTGCACACCACCTTTTTCACCGGGCAACCGAAATTGATATCCACGAAGTCGGGCTGGACGGTATCGACGATCCGGGCGCTCATGGCCATGGCCTCCTCGTCACCGCCGAAGATCTGGATACCGAAGGGCCGCTCGTATTCGAAGAAGTCGAGCTTCTGCCGGCTCTTCATCGCGTCCCGGATCAACCCCTCGCTGGAAATAAACTCACTGTACATCACATCGGCGCCGTTATGCTTGCACACATACCGGAATGGCGGGTCGCTCACGTCTTCCATGGGTGCCAGAAGGAGCGGGAAAGCCGAAATTTGTATCTTGCCGATGTTTACCATGATTGGGGTGCAAATTTACGCACTTATCGTGGGACCTGCAACTATGACGGATAACGTTAAGAATCACTCCCCCTGGGGGCCCTTAGGGCTTTTGTTCAGAATGATCGGGATCGCTTTTCTGGCGATGTTCGTAATGGCATTCATCGGCGGCGCCCTGCCCAAATCGGCATCCCCAACAGCCGCCAAACTGTTGCAGGTGATGGACACCATCGTCATTTTCGGCTTGCCGGCCTTGATCTACGCCCGTGTCAGCAATCCCCGGCACCCCGGTTTGCAGCTGGGCTTACGCCCCGCCGTTCGGCCGAGCTTTTATTTTCTGGCCGTTCTGCTGCTGTTGCTGGCCTTTCCTTTCGAGATCTGGCTAGGCATCCTGAATCGGCTGATCCCGCTGCCGGCCTGGGCGATCCGGGCGGAAGAGGCCGCCGAGCGACAGTTGAAAACCCTGTTGACGGCAAAGAACGGCTTCGAACTGCTGTTCGACCTGTTGGTCGTCGCCGTCATTCCGGGTATCTTTGAGGAGATGTTCTTCCGGGGAGTCGTACAACGGCTATTGATCCAGGTGACGAACAAACCCTGGTTTGGTATCTGTATCGGCGCCGCAATCTTTTCATTCATGCATTTCGAGTTTCTCGGCTTTTTACCGAGGTTTTTTCTCGGTGTCCTGCTGGGGGCCGCCTACTGGTACAGCGGCAGTCTCTGGACCGCCATCCTGGCCCATGCCCTGTTCAATGGGATACAGGTTGTACTGTTGAACTACATACCCGCGACAATGAACGATGCAAATCCTTCGATCCCGGTCTATAGCGTACTGGTAAGCGCAGCCTTCGTTGGAGTGTTGCTTGGCGTCATGCGGAGACAATCTTCAAATTCGGATCCTGCTTAGGAGGCCGGAGGCCTCTCGTCCGAAGGACCGACATTAGCCGTTTGCCGGAAATGCGTTATTTTCGGAACGCGCATTTCCGGCAAATCAATCTATGGCACTAAATCCCACCATATTCAAAACCCGTAGCCTGACAGCCGCCGTATTCGTGGTGGTCATGCTGGCAGGGCTCCTCTGGAACCCCTGGAGCTTCCTCATCCTCTTCAGCATTATTCATTTCGGCTGCTGGGTCGAATACCGGAAGATCATGGTCCTGATCGACAAGGAATACTCCGGCGCGTCCGCCCTTCACCGGTATAGCGTGATGATCGCCGGCTGGTGTTTCATGCTCTACCTGGTAAATGGCAATCTCCACCTGGCCGGGATCGCCCTGCGAACGATCGGCTGGTGGGGCTGTTTCGGATTCCTTTGCCTGCTGGTGGCGGGAGAGATCATCCAGTACCGGACGGCGAGCATAAAGAACATCGGCCGTAGCGCCCTGGGCCTGTTGTACATCTCGCTGCCGCTGGCCCTGCTCACCTGGCTGCGGACGAAATTCTACGGCAGCCCCCTGCCCTTTACCGATCGCATTCCCGTACTGATGATCATCGGCTCCATCTGGATCAACGACACCATGGCCTATATCGTCGGTTCGCTCATCGGCAGAACACCGCTGTCGGCGATATCCCCGAAAAAGACCTGGGAGGGGACCATCGGCGGTATCCTGCTGGCCATCGGGGTCATGGGCGGTATCGGCGCCTGGATCGGGCCCGATGCGAATCCGTTCTCTGCCGGCCACTGGATGGCCGTCGCCGCTATCTGCGCCGTCACCGGCACGCTCGGCGATCTGCTGGAAAGTAAAATGAAACGGATGGCGGGCATCAAGGACAGCGGGAGCATCATGCCCGGTCACGGCGGCTTCCTGGATCGTTTCGATTCCCTGCTCGTGGCCACGCCGTTCGCCTGGTGCTATCTGGCGTGGGTGATTGGGTAATCGTAATCAACAAATTGCTTATTTTTGACGATCAACGCATACAATGACAATACATCGGGAAGGTTATAAGTCCATCGCCATCGGCGCCCTGGCCTTTGCCGTCATCAATCTCATCTCATTCTATTTCATCAGCGCTCACGCCGCCTGGCTCAGCGCCCTCATCTTCCTCCTGACCCTCGGCTTGCTCCTTTTCCTGATCTCCTTTTTCCGGGTTCCGGGACGCAAACTGACAAAGGGAGACAACCTGATCATCTGCCCCGCCGACGGAAAGGTGGTTGTCATCGAAGAGGTCGTGGACGAAGAATATTTCAAGGATAAAAGACTGCAGATCTCCATTTTCATGAGCCCCGCCAACGTACACCAGAATCGCAATCCCACGGCCGGCGAAGTGGTCTACAATCAGTATCACCGGGGCAAATACCTCGTAGCCTGGCATCCAAAATCATCCACTGAGAACGAACGGCACAGCGTCGTCATCCGCCATCCACAGGGCGAACTATTGGTTAAACAGATCGCGGGCGCCCTGGCGCGCCGCATCGTCAACTACCTCCATGTCGGTCAAAAGGTGGAACAGAGCGCGGAAATGGGTTTTATCAAATTCGGTTCGCGGGTGGATGTCCTGCTACCCCCGGGAACACCGGTCGAAGTGAAGCTCAACCAGGTAGTGCAGGGCGGGGTGACCGTATTGGCGAAATGGAAATGATTGCCTAAATTGCGGATATGAAGAAGAATTTACTCCTGCTTGCGATAACCGCCTTTTTGTTTTCCGGCGCCGCTTTTGCGCAGACCGGCAAGGGCGCTCAGAAGGCAAAGAAGGACTCCACGGCAGCCACGAAGAAGCCGATGCCGAAATCCTGTCCCGGAAAGGTCTGCGGCAAGAAGAGCTAAAAGATAGTCTCCAATTCTTTTAAGGACGAAACCGTATAGGTCGGCTTTATTGCCGGCTCGACGCCCAGGTGATTGATATAGACCTGGTCGATCCCCGCGTTGATGGCCCCCTGGATATCCGCTTCGATACTATCCCCAAGCATTATGCTTTCCTCCGGCTCCGCTCCCGTCACCCGGAAAGCATATTCGAAGATCTCCTTGTGAGGCTTCAGGCTGTTGGAGCCCTCGGAGGTGATCACCTCCCCAAAAAATCCGGTCAGCCCCGAATTTTCCAGCTTGCTATGCTGTGTCTTTTGAAACCCGTTGGTGATCAAATGCAGCCGATAACCTTTACCCCGGAGATAGGTGAGGATCTCGATCGTATAGGGGAACAGGATATTGCGGGTGGGCAGGGCATCGAGGAATTCCTCGCCCATCTGGCGGGCAAGTGGTTCGTCGCCGATCTTAAAATCCAGCAGGGTCAGCCACATGCGTTTCCAGCGCAGCTCATCGACTTTGATAAAGCCATTGCGATAGCGGTCCCATAATTTGTCGTTATGAACGATATATTGCTTGTGAAAGAGGTCGAAATTCGTTACTCCCCTGTCGGCAAGGCCAAGGGAATGATAGAGTTGCTGCAGGGTCTGCCGGCTGTTGGCCTCAAAATCCCAGAGCGTATGGTCAAGGTCGAAGAAAAGGTGTTTATATTGCATACCAGCCGCAATTTACACAAATATGAACTGTATCATCACCGGCGCATCGAGAGGCCTGGGAAGGGCAATGGCGGAACGCTTCGCCGCAGCAGGCTATGATCTCTACCTCACTTCCCGCGACAAAGCGAAGCTGGCCGCCGCCGCGGCGGAGCTCTCAGCGCGCTATCCCGCCAGTACCGTACATCACTACCCCGCCGACATCGGCGAAAAGGCACAGGTAGAGGCCTTTGCCCATTGGATAGGGGAGGCCGGGGTGAGCGCGGATGTCCTGATCAACAACGCAGGTCAGTTCATCCCCGGGAGCGTGCACAATGAACCGGAAGGCGCGCTGGAGACGTTGATGGCCGTCAATCTTTATAGTGCATATCATCTGACCCGGCGCCTGCTGCCGGCGATGATCGCCCGCCGTAGCGGGCATATCTTCAACATTGGCTCGGTTGCTTCGATAAAGGCCTATCCCAACGGCGGGGCCTACAGCATTACCAAGTATGCGCTGGCGGGATTCTCCGCCAACCTGCGGGAAGAGATGAAGCCCTATGGGATCAAGGTCACGGCCATATATCCCGGCGCGGCCTATACCGACTCCTGGGCCGCGAGTGGCATAGATCCCCAACGCTTTATGACCGCGGCCGATGTGGCCGAAATGGTGTTCTCGGCCAGCCGGCTTTCGCCGCAGGCCACCGTGGAAGAGATCCTGATGCGCCCGCAGGCAGGTGACCTCTGACAGGGATTTAACTGACTTTTAACCCTTACGCGACTTATATTTGTAAGGCGCTATGAAAGTCGCCAGCTCAATAAATTCACCCGTTATCGGACATATTCTACGCTTATCGTTCTTCCTGCTGATAACCGCACTCCCGGGACTCTATGCCTCCGGCCAGGTGAAATTTTCCACCGTCGTCAGTAGTCAGGACATCAGCAAAGGAGAATACCTGCAGGTGGAGTTCGTCGTCGAGAATGCAAAACAGATCGACGATATGACGCCGCCCGATTTCCGCGGATTCCGCATCGCCCAGGGACCGATCCAGTCCAGCGGTATGAGTATCGTAAACGGTAACATGTCCCAATACAAGGGACTCTCCTTCGTCCTCGAACCGGAAAAGCCCGGAAAATTCACCATCGGCGGCGCATCGGCTACAGTTGACGGCAAGCGCATGCAAAGCAATACCGTAGTCATCACCGTCCATCCCGGCAACGGGGGATCGGCTTCCAAAGGCGCACAACCCCCATCCGGCGGCAACACTCCATTCAGCAATCCTTTCTTTCAGCCATCCATGCCCGATCCTTTCGGCCGCGAACCCGGCGAAGTAGAGAAAGACTATGTGCTGCGCCCCGGCGAGAATGTAAAGGAAAAGATCCGCAAGAACCTTTTTGTAAAAGTCCAGGTAGATAAGAACACCTGCTATGTCGGCGAGCCCATCGTTGCGACTTATAAATTGTATTCCCGGCTCAGCTCGGAATCCCGCGTGACCAAACGGCCTTCCCTCAATGGATTCAGCGTATATGATATGGTGGACCCCAGTTCCGACCCCGTGTCCGTCGAACGGCTGAATGGAAAGGACTTCACCGTGCATATCATCCGCAAGACCCAATTGATCCCCCTTCAGGCAGGATCCATTGACCTGGACCCGGTGGAGGTCGAGAACACCGTTCACTTTGTAAAGGGTTCCGGATACCGCGAGACCCGTCGCAGTGGTAATTCCCTGCGCGATCTGCTGGATCAGATGACCGACGAGGCCAACCTGGGTCCCGAAGTGGACGAAAATGTAACCCTCGATACAAAGCCCGTCACCATTACCGTCAAGCCGTTGCCCGAGGAGAACAAACCCGCTGGCTTCAGCGGGGCCGTCGGCGATTTCTCCGTAGAGGCCTCCCTGGCCAGCAATACCATCTCCACACAGGATGAGAATACCCTGCATGTCGTGGTAAAGGGTAAGGGGAACCTCCCGGTCTTTGCCGCGCCACCGATCGCCTGGCCGGATAGCATCAGGGCCTTTGACCCAACCTCAAAAGAAGACGTGAACAAGACGGTATCGCCGATGACGGGAACCAAGTCCTTCGACTTTGTCTTTACTCCCAGGGCGGCAGGCCATTTTACCATCCCTGCCGTCAATTTCTCCTACTTCGATCCGGCCGCACAAACCTATAAAACCGCCGAATCAAAGCCCCTGGACCTGCAGGTTTCTCCTACGGTCAGAAAGGGAACCCCTTCACCGGCTCCTGGTCTTGTGCAGACAGAGCCATCGGCCTCCGGCAGCTTCGGCAACTACGTAAGCGACCACCTGGAATGGATATTCGCCGCACTGCTCGTGGCGGGGGTCACGGCCTGGTTCTGGCGTCAGAACAACCGCCTTCGCAAGGCCGGCAAGCTGGCAAAAGCCGAAACGACCGCAGCACAGCCCAGGCCGGATGCACTGCCCCAAACCCCCATTACCACCAACCGGACAAATGCCCCGCAGTTGCCGGATCGGCCTGCAACCCCGGCGCAACAGCCCGACGCAAGGGACCGGCAGGCAATGGCCGCTTTCCCTTCGGGCGCCTATGTTCCGGAGACCCCGGTTGCCGATCCGCTGTCCGAGGCCAGACAATTTTTTGAGAATGGGGATTCAAAGGCCTTCTATCGCGAGGTCAACCGAGCCATCTGGAAGGCGATAGGCAGAAAGCTCGAGCTGCCGGCCAGCGAGTTGAATAAATCCAATACGACCCGGCGCCTGCGCCAACGCGGCTGGGACGAAACTGCCCTGCTCTCGCTGGAGAATATCCTCAATGAATGTGAAATGAACCTGTACACGCCGGCCTATGACCGCTTCAATATGGAACAGCTGCTTCGGCAGACGGAGCGCGTGCTCGAACGACTGGCCTAAGGTTACTCCGTATACTTGTATCCAACCCCCCGCACCGAATGAAAATACTTCGGATGCCGGCTGTCGTCCTCAAAATATTTCCGGAAGTTCAACACAAAGTTATCGATGGTCCGCGTCGTCGGATACACATTGTATCCCCATACCGCCTGCAATATCTTCTCCCTCGTCACCACCTCGTTCTTATTTTCGATCAACAGCTTTAACAACATCGCCTCCTTCTTACTGAGCTGGATCCGCTCGCCGTCCTTTGTCGTGGCCTCCTGCGCCTTGAAGTCGATGATATTCTTTCCAAAGTTGTAAACGTCGCCGATGAAATCCCCTTTCTCCTGCATCTTCTTGTTCTTCTCGATCAGTTTTTGGATGCGCAGCAGCAGCTCTTCGAGATTGAAAGGCTTGGTAAGATAGTCGTCCGCTCCCTTCTTCAACCCCAGCACCCGGTCGGCGCTGGCGTTCTTCGCGCTGAGGATCAGGATGGGGACATCGTTGTTCTGCACCCGGACGGTCTCAGTGACGCCGATGCCGTCGACGCCGGGCAGCATGACGTCGAGGATGATCAGGTCGAAATACTCCGACTGGATGGCCTTCAGGGCCTGTTGGCCGTCAAAGGCCGACGTGATCTCGTACCCTTCCAGCTCGAGATTCAGCTTCAGGGCTTCGTGGAGATTCTCCTCGTCCTCCACCAGCAGGATGGAAATTTTTGAGCTCATGGTATACGCTAAAATATAACCGTAAAAATACTTCCAACCGGCGAATTATCGGCGACTTTCAGGGTCGCATCATGGTCCTCCGCTATCTTCCGGCAGAGATACAGCCCCAGGCCCGTCCCCTTGGTCCGGCGCGTGGCCTCCTGCCCGGTGCGGTAGAACTTGTCGAAGATCTTCTTTTTCTCGTCGTCGGGAATGCCCTGCCCCTGGTCGGCAACGGCCAGCGATATCGAACGGCCCCGCCGCTCCAGGCTCACGGTTACCACGCCCTCTTTCGGGGAATATTTTAGTGCGTTCTCGATCAGGTTGTTGATCAGCAGCTGCAGCAACAGCGCATCGCCGAGGATCACGACTTCGGGTTCTATCCGCTGCTCCCAATGGCGCTCCGGGAACCGGTGCCGGAAATCCTGCATTGAATGGCTGACGATCGCGGAAAGATCGAGGGATTCCTTTGACTGTACATATTCTCCCTCCAGCTGCGAGGCGACCAGGATATTCGTAGCCAGGGTGTCGAGGCGGTTCGTCTCCTGCAAAGCCGCCTGGATCATCTTTTGTTGCCTGGTTTCGTCCAGTCTGTGCTTGAGCATCGTTTCCAGGTTGAGCTTCGTGACCGCGATCGGGGTTTTCAGCTCGTGCGTGACCGCCATCATAAAATTCTGCTGCTGCAATTGCAATCGTATCGTCCGGCGCACCTCCCGGTAAACGAAGATGGCGCCGAGCAGGATCAGCCCCAGGTAGGTGCTTCCTTCCCCGATATTGCGGGCCGTCTTCTTTTTTTCTTCCGAAAGGATTGCCTGCCGGCGAAGCGCATATTGGGCATCATCCGGCTTCAGCTGTTCCAGCTGATGGGCGGTGATCTCGCGGTTGGCGTCCTGCAAGGCGATGAACCACCAGGCCAGCCCGGTGATGATATAGATCAGGAGGATCCAGAACACGGTGATGGCCACCGCAAGGCGTTTCTTTTTGAACATATTTAAAAGGCTGGAAGCCTTTTCGTCCGAAGGACAGACTTTAGCCGTTGAAGCGAAATTCGCTATTTTTCCAAAAGCGAATTTCGCTCATTTCGCCAGTTTGAGCCATAGGAGCGGCTACGGCACCCGCTCGACGCGCACCCCGATGTTCAGGACATGCTTCAGCGGGTCTTCCCGCATCACCTGCTCCAGGGTAAGCGCATATTCCCCCGGCCGGCTGAATTTTGTCGATTGCTGGATCAACACCCGCTGCTCATAGACGTCTTCCATCCCCGTGCCCAGCCAACCTTTATCGTTGGTGGCCAGCAACAGGTCGTAGCGGTCTGTCCGGACGACGGAATCCCCCGGCTGCCGGATGGAACCCCTGATCCAGATGTTATTGTAGTTGTAGGCGTCGGTATGCCGGATCACGATATACACATTATAGCGATAAGCGGTATCCTGCTCGCTGATGGTAAAGTTGAAGGCAGGATGGAAAGAACTGGCCCATTGCTGGCCGGGAAGGGCAATATCCTTTTCATACATGCCGTCGGGCCGCGTACAGGCCGTCCAGAAAACAGAAAATACAACGAGCAGGGATACAAAGCGGTTCTTCATCGAAGCAAAAATAGGATCATTATAATACTATAATACATTCAAAACCTGTTCTTTTGCCTTTTCCAGCTCATCCTTCATCAACACCACGCACTGCTGGATCGTCGAATCATAGGCCTTGGAACCCGTCGTATTGATCTCCCGGCCTATCTCCTGCAGGATAAAGGACAGTTTCTTCCCCTTGCTCTCGTCGGACTCCTGCAGAATGGCCCGGAAATAGTCGCAATGGTTCTTTAATCTCACCTGCTCCTCGCTGATATCGATCTTTTCGATGTAATAGATCAGTTCCTGTTCCAGCCGGTTCGGATCGTAATTTTCCTTGCCGACATGCTCCTCCAGCAACTTTTTCAACCCATCCTTGATCTTTGTCTGGCGCAGCGGCTCGAGCTTGACGATCTCATCCTGGTGGCGAAGGATATTGCTGATCCGCAGCTGAAGATCGTCCTCCAGCGAGGCGCCTTCATTCAGGCGATGCGCGTTGAGGTCGTCGATGGCCAGCAGGATCACCTTCTCGAATTGCTGCCATTCTTCATCGGTAAGGGTATCGCTCGTTGGCGTGATCACCTCCGGCAGCTTGACGAGGGTGCTGAGGATATTGGAAGGGTCGAGCTTCAGCTCGTTGGAAAGATCGGCAAGAGCCCGGTAATAGGCCTTGGCGAGGTCGGTATTGATGCTGACCGGCTTGGCATTCCCGGTTTGCTTAAGGCTGATGGTGCAGTCCAGCGACCCCCGGCCCAGCTTCTCCGAAAGCAGCTTGCGGATGGAGAATTCGAAGGGTTTCAAAAACCCGGGTAATTTCAATTGCAGCTCGAACTGTTTTCCATTCAGGGATTTTACATCTACCTGGAAAGTCTTGTCTCCTACCGCCTGTTCTGCACGACCGAAGCCGGTCATCGATTTGAGCATATGATTCCTTTTTTATTTTGGCCGACGGGCCACCGGCCCGTTTGGGTCTCAAGTTACTGATTCCTTTCGGCAAACAACAAGGAATACAGCTCAAGCCGGGTCATCTGTCGCATTTCTCCCGGCGACAGTCCATCCAGATCGAGCCTTTCGATCCGGTAACGGATCAACCGAAGCGTGGGAAATCCTGTCTGAGCCGTCATCTTACGCACCTGTCTGTTCTTCCCTTCCCGGAGCACCAATCGAATCCATGTCGTCGGGATCGAGGCGCGAAACCGGATGGGTGGATTCCGGTCGGGCACCGGCGGCGGGGTCTCGAACACGCTGGCGACCGCCGGAAGCGTTCGATAGGATCTGCCGTCGACGGCGATCGTCACACCGGTCCTCAGCTGGTGGAGGGCCGCAGACGTGATCGCACCCTCCACCTGCACCCAATATTCCCGGTCGTGCGCAAACCGGGGGTTCAATAACCGGTTGTTCAGCGCAGCGTCATTGGTCAGGATAAGCAGCCCTTCACTGTCAAAATCCAGCCGGCCCACGGGATAACAATCCGCAGGAACGGGAAAGAAATCCTTTAATGTCACCTTGCCTTCGGCCGATGTAAATTGCGAGAGAACCTGGAAGGGTTTGTATATAACGTAGTACCGGTGCACGTTTCAGCGATTCGAAAAGATAGTTTTTATTGCTGTGCCTGGCTGTTTTTCCATCTCAGGGCTGTTTTTGTCAGACCCGACTCACCAAAAGAAAAAGCCCGGTGCGAAACCGGGCTTTCAATATATGGATGGGTTAGTAAGTACCGGGAAATAAATTTCCCTACACAATATTAAAAATAATTTTTTCTATCTAAAAAAATTTTCCCATAAATTTTATTCACATTTTTTTTTGACCTGTGGAAAATGGTCACGCTCGAACACCTCCTCAACCGGGCTTTGCGCGATTTCCCAACAGCCTTACACAAATTCCGCGCTACCTTTGCACACAAATTCTTTACCATGCAATTCCCATCTCCCGTATCCATTCAATGGCTGGCTGAGTTCCTGGGCGCCGGGATCATCGGCGATAAAAATGGTCAGGCCACCGGCATCAACGAGATCCACAAAGTGGAAAAAGGCGACCTGGTTTTCGTCGATCACCCCAAATACTACGATACCTGCATCCGCAGCGCCGCCACTTACATCATCATCAATACACCCGTGGAAGTCCCGCCCGGCAAGGCTTTGCTCGTAGTCGAAAAACCCTTCGACGCCTACTTGAAGATTGTCCGCCACTTCCGGCCTTTCGAACCCGCGACGAAGATGATCAGCGACACCGCCGTCATCGGAAAGAATACCTATATCGCCCCCGGCGTCTTTATCGGTCATCATACGACCATCGGCAACGACTGTATCATCCACCCCAATGTCACCATCCTCGACCACTGCGTTGTCGGGGACAATGTGATCATCCAGGCCGGCGCGGTCATCGGCTCCGACGCTTTTTACTATAACGGGAAAAAAGATCGGGAGATCTGGTACCGGAAGATGGAAAGCTGCGGTCGGGTCGTCATCGGGGACTTCGTGGAGATCGGGGCGGGATGTACCATCGACCGGGGGGTAAGCCACGATACGGTCATCGGCGACGGATCGAAGCTGGACAATATGATCCATATCGGGCACGATACGGTCACCGGTAAAAACTGCCTCTTCGCCGCCCAGGTCGGCATTGCGGGTGCGGTGGAGATCGGCAACGGGGTTATTCTCTGGGGACAGGTCGGCGTAAGCAAGACCCTGACGATCGGAGACAATGCCGTCGTACTTGCACAAAGCGGGGTGCCCGCTTCCCTTGAAGGCGGAAAGACCTATTTTGGCTATCCGGCAGAAGATGCAAGCCTGAAAAAAAGAGAACTGGTGTGGATAAAGCGCATTCCCGAGTTGTGGAAAAAAGTTATGGGCTGACCGCCCAACCGGCGGTCTCACTCCGGCAGGTAATCATATGGCAGCAATTCCGCCAGCTTCTTCCATGCCCAATACCCCAGGTTACTCACGTCCCCCTGGTCATAGAAGTACCCATTTTCCTCGATAACAAAGCCATTGGCAATGTCCAGCGCCGAGATCTGGGCCGCCGTAGTCAACGGGTATTTATTCAGCGTAAGGTATTTTTTATCGGGCGCCTGGCTGGTATAGCTGATCCGTAGCCTGCCCTGGATATTGATCTCAACATCTCCACTGTCCCTGGAATACAATTTCGGGTCATAGGGATCCTCCACCCGCCGCATCCTATTGCTCCCGCTATCGGCCAGCTCGAGGATGAATCCTTCGTCGTTCAACGTGCTGTCATACCAGCTGCGGATAAAATGCAAACGCGAGCCGGAATAAGAGAAGAGCCTGTTTTGCTTCCAGGTCTGCTGCTGATCGGGACTGCCGTCCAGGTTTTCGAAAAGGGGATATCCCGTATAGCTCCCGACATTGCCGGTGTAATCATAGACGAAGGAGTCCAGCTGGTACCTGATCCGGTAACCAAGGGCATTGTTGGTCACTGTCAGCGGTTCGGTGGCCTTCACCCGCAGCTTATTCCGTTTTTTATAAAAATAGAACTTAAGCACTTCCTTATTGTCCAGGGTGCACTGAGCCGCATTGGGCGTGGTCCCGATAAAATTGTCAAAAAAGAACTGCCCATATTTTTCCCAACCGTCGGCAACTTCGGCGCTACCGGTAACCACTGCCTGCTCCAGGCTCTTATCCAGCTCTTTTAACTGCACCCGCAAGGTATCGTCGGCCTTATGATCCTTGCCGATACGCATCACCTGCGTCTCGTAACCGGTGTAGGAGATGACGAGGTCATATCCCCCATTGGCAAGACGAAGATGGAAACTTCCGTCGCTCTTTGAAAGCGTTCCAACCGTTGTATTCTGACAAAACACCGATGCGCCGACCAGTGGCTGACCGGATTTGTCGAGCACGATCCCGTCGATGGGGAAGGTCTTTTCCTGGGAAATAGCGGTAAGGGAGAGTGTAAAAGTGAAGAGAACGAGCGTCAATGCCGTCTTCATGGATATTGTTTTGTGCCGTTAAGATAGCTCAAATAATCGGCACATGCCAGCTTTATCGTCCTTTCGAGGGGGGTAAATTGAAATTCGGGTAGCGCAGCGAGGATCTTACTGTTGTCGAAATAGGTCAGGCTCTGCGCTATTCGCGCGCTTTCCCGGGTAAGGATGGAGGGCCTGCCCGAAAAGAGACTCTTCAGGCTTTCCCGCCGCCAGGCGATACCTGCCAGCAGTGGGGTCGCTTCCCGGGAGGGCGGCCTCTTTCCAAAGGCCGATGCCATGGTCTCAAACAACCTGCGAAAGCTCCAGTTGTCCCCATTGAGAATATAGCGCTCCCCGACAACATCGCAATCCAGCAGCGCAACGATCGCGCACGCCACATCCCTGACGTCGACGAATCCGTTTACACCCTCGGTATACCAGGGGAATTCCTGCCATGCGCTGCGAAAAAGCGTACAGCTGGAATGGTTCCAGTCGCCAAAGCCCAGTATGGTGCTGGGATTGACAATAACGGCGGGAAGTCCTTCGCCGATACCCCGCCAGACCTCTATCTCGCCGCGGAATTTGCTGGCGGCATACCGCGTATTCCATTTGCTTTCTTCCCACGACTTCTTTTCGTTCACCGTCTCCCCATTGCCCGTCCGGCCCAATGCCGCTACCGAGCTGACATGCACCAGCCGCCGGATGTTCTGTTCAAGCGCCATATTGACGACATTGGCCGTGCCCTCGATATTCGTGTGAACCATCTCCCGGCGGTCACCCCGGGAAAAAGAAAGCTTCGCCGCTGAATGAACGACCGCATCCACCCCTTCCATGGCTTCTTCCAGCCCGACGGGATCGAGCACATCGCCATTGACCCATTCCACGTTTTCCCACACCGTCGCAGGGATAAAGGCCGGCTGTGTGTTGGCGCGTCGAATAGCCCGTACGGCCCATCCCCCCGCGACCAACTCCCGGATAATATAGGCGCCGAGGAATCCCGTCCCACCGGTGACCAATACCCGACCCTTATCTTTTTGATTATGCATACCGGTAATATCCTTTACGGGTCTTTCTGCCCAGCTCGCCGTTCTGAACCTTTTCCTCTTGCAACGGAGAAGGGCGCAGCCGGAGCGGCTTGCCCATAGCTTCGAAGACGGAACAACTGACGGCATAGTTGATGTCGTTGCCGATAAGGTCCATCAGCCGGAAGGGGCCCATCCGGAAGCCCGTTGCCTCCATCAGCGAATCGATCGTCTCAAAATCGCCGATTCCCGCTTCCACGAGACGCATAGCCTCGAGATAATAGGGACGGGCGACATGATTGACGATAAACCCCGGGGAGTCTTTGCAGATCACCGGCGTCTTCCCCATCTGCCGGGCCACGGCCAATGCTGTTTGCGTCGTTGCTGCCGTCGTACGTTTCGTATTGATGATCTCCACCAGCCGCATCAGCGGCGCTGGATTGAAGAAGTGCATGCCGATAAACCGCTCCGGCCCGGAGATCGTCGCAGCCAGCGCGTCCAGCGATAAGGAAGAAGTATTGGACGCAAGGATCGTCTCGCCGGAGTTCTGCGCCGCCAGCCGGTGGAATAGCTGGCTCTTGGCTTCGGGCTGTTCGACGATCGCCTCGATGATCAGGTCGGCCACACAATCTTCGATCCGGTGGATCGCCGAGATCCGCCGAAGGATAGCGGCCTGCTCTTCGGCGCTCAGCTTCTGCTTTTCCACAAGCGCCTGCAGGCTCTTTTCGATCGCCGCCTGCCCCTTTTGTACCATTCCCGGATCGACGTCGAATAATAGGGTTTGGAACCCCCCCATCGCAGCGACCTGCGCAATCCCGCTGCCCATGGTGCCCGCCCCGCAAACGCCGATTTTTTTGATCATAGATTGATTTTACTTGCCGTAGGCATCGGCTAAACCGCCCCCGTAAACTGTTTCAGGAATCGGACATCATTCTGCGAATAGAGGCGCAGATCGTTGACCCGGTAGAGCAGCTGGCAAATGCGTTCGATACCCATGCCAAACGCAAAACCGGTGTATTTGCTGCTGTCGATTCCGAAATTGTCGAGCATTTTCGGATGGACCATTCCGCTTCCGAGGATCTCCACCCAGCCGGTGTGCTTGCAAACGGAACAGCCGACTCCGCCGCAGATGCGGCAGTTGATGTCCATCTCGGCGCTGGGCTCCGTGAAGGGAAAATAAGAAGGCCTGAAACGGATGCGCACGTCCTTGCCGAACAGCTCCTGGACGAAGAAGTACAAGGTTTGCTTCAGATCGGCAAAAGAGACATTCTCATCCACATAAAGACCCTCGGTCTGATGAAAGAAGCAGTGGGCGCGGGCGCTGATCGTTTCATTCCGGTAGACCCGTCCCGGGCAGATGATCCGGATCGGGGGCTTTTGCCGCTCCATCACCCGGGCCTGGACGCTGCTGGTATGCGTCCGTAACAGCCAGTCGGGATTCTGGTGGATGTAGAATGTGTCCTGCATGTCCCGCGCAGGATGGTTCTCGGGAAGGTTGAGGGCAGTGAAATTATGCCAGTCGTCCTCGATCTCCGGGCCTTCCGCCACAGAGAACCCCAAACGGCCAAAGATATGCACGATGCGGTTGCGCACCAGCGTGATCGGATGATGCGTGCCCAGGGGCAGCGCGTCACCGGGAAGGCTGAGGTCGATGGAATGAGCAGGACCGGCTACGCCCGAATCGATGCCGCTCTTCCAGTTCTCGTAGGTGGACTCGGCCAATTGTTTGAACTCATTGAGGATCTGGCCAAACTCTTTCTTTTTGTCGGCAGGGACGTTTTTCATCTCGGTGAACAGGTTCTTCACGATGCCCTTGGTCCCCAGGAACCGGATACGGTAAGCCTCCAGCGAGTCCGCTCCGTTCGGCACGATGGCGGCGATCTCCTGCTTGTATTGCTCGATCTGCTGTAACAATTGCTCCATGCCGCAAAGATAATTTATTTAATGTTTTAATGTAGCTTGCCCCCAAAACGTCACTCATGTCGCCCAACCTCCATATCAGCGATTTCCTCGAACCGCTAAGCCTGGCTCAACTGTCGCAGGACCAGGGTTATAGGGACGGCCAGATCGGGAAGCTGATCGATGTCTACGACGAGACCTTCCCGGACGTTTATAACGCCGATCTTGTACTCGTCGGCTGTGAAGAACAACGGGGCATCGGCCGCGATCAGCGGGAGTCCGGCGGACCCGACACCATCCGGGAACAGTTCTACCAGCTGTACTACTGGCATCCCGATATCCGGCTGGCGGATGTCGGGAATATCCGCACCGGCGCCACGCTGAACGATACCTATGCCGCCCTGAAGACCGTATTGCGCGAGATCACCGCGATCGGGAAGACGGCCGTGGTCCTGGGCGGCTCCCATGACCTCACCCTGGGTCAGTACTATACCTATTCGGACAAAAAGCACATCATCGAAGCCACGGGCGTGGACGCCCTGATCGACCTGGACATCCACTCCCGCAACCGGAGCGAGAATTTCCTCATGGAAATGCTGACGGGCGAACCCAACTATATCCATCATTACAACCATATCGGCTTTCAGAGCTACTACGTTCATCCGCACATGCTCGAGACGATGGACAAGCTTCGATTCGACTGCTTCCGCCTCGGCAGCGTAAAGGATAATATCGAGGAAATGGAGCCGGTGATCCGCAATTCCCACCTGTTCACCTTCGATATCTCGGCCATCGCCCACGCATTCGCACCGGCCAATATGCTCTCCCCGAACGGCTTCAACGGGGAAGAAGCCTGCATCCTGATGCGGTACGCGGGTCTGAGCCATAACGTCAACACCGTCGGCATCTATGGATACATGGCCGGCCGGGATCATGCCGGCCTGACTGCACGCCAGATCAGCCATATGCTTTGGTATCTCATCGACGGCAAGAGCCGCGGCCGGCGGGAAGCATCGCTTTCCGACCGGGATTTCTTTATCGAATACCGGACGGCTTTTTCGGAAGTAGAGACCACATTTCTTCAGAGCAAAAAGACCCAGCGCTGGTGGATGCAGCTGCCCGATAACAAATACATCGCCTGCTCCTACCAGGATTACCTGCTGGCCAGCAGCAACGAGATCCCAGAACGCTGGCTGCGGGCGCAGGAGAGGGGGTAGAACCCGCGTTTTGCCTATATTGCATACCATGAACCACAGATTCGCCATCACGTTCCTCCTGTTCGCCGCCTGCAGCTGGCAGGCCTGCACCACATCCCGTACCGCCACGACAACCACCGCAGGAAGCACGGGCGCAGCAAGCACCGCCGCCGCAAAGACCGCAAAAGAGCCACTACAGCAATTTACTGAAGAGAACCTCTTGCAGCAGCCCGGTCTTCTGCCCGCACAGGTTGGCCTCTGCCTCTTCGACCCGGGCACGTCAAAATATCTCTACAACTGGCAGGGCGATAAATATTTCATTCCCGCGAGCAATACAAAATTGTTCTCCCTGTACGCAGGGTTGAAGCACCTCGGCGATTCGCTGGTGGGTATGCGGTACATGATCACAGACACCGCGCTCTTCATTCAACCTTCCGGTGACCCCACCCTGCTGCATCCTTCTTTTGCCGACCAGCCGGTGATCCGTTTTCTCCAAAACACTCATCGAAACCTCTATCTTACCGAAGGCAACTGGCAGGACCGCCCCTTTGGCCGCGGATGGGCCTGGGATGATTATAACGACGACTATATGCCCGAGCGCAGCGCCTTTCCGGTCTATGGCAATCTCATCCGCTGGGCCCAGGACACCAACTCCGGCTCCTTCTATTCCATCCCCGAGGTCGACTGGCGGGTCCGGTTCTCGCCCGATTCCTCCAATCAGGGCTTTTCAGTCCATCGCGACGTTCATGACAATGTCTTCGTCATCACCGAAGGAAAAGGTCGGGTGCATGAGCAGGACGTTCCTTTTATAACGCAAGGCGTCGCCTCGGCGGCGGCGCTATTGAAAGATACCGTTGGCCGGGCCGTCGGCATCCGGAATTCCCTGCCGCCCTTCGGCCGGCCCGGGGCCAACCCCGCCGGCGCCGTCGCATCCATCACGGGTCTTGGCGTGATCCATTCCCGGCCCATCGACTCCCTGTTCCGCCCGATGATGTACAACAGCGACAACTTCTTCGCCGAACAGACCCTGCTGATGGTGGGAAATGAATGGTTGGGAAAAATGAATGACCGCACGATCATCGACACCCTGCTGAACAGCGACCTGAAAGGACTGCCGCAGCGTCCTTTTTGGGTGGACGGCAGCGGCCTCAGCCGCAATGATCTCTTCACCCCGCAGGACTTCGTCTGGCTACTGAACAAGATGAACCAGGACTTTGGCCTGGCCCGCCTGAAAGGCATCCTTCCGACGGGCGGTAAAGGGACCCTGTCGTCTTATTATAAAACCGACAGCGGCTATATTTTCGCAAAGACAGGCAGCCTTTCCGGCGTCGTTGCGCTTAGCGGGTACCTGATCACAAAAAAGGATCGTCTGCTGCTGTTCTCCATCCTGATCAACAACTATACCGGCAGCGGGGTCACCGTCCGCCGGCAGATGGAGCAGTGGATCCATCATATCCGCGATACCTACTAGAAGCTAGTATCGGCCAAATAGCTTTTCCACATAGTCCTTCTTGAACTCGATATAGGTGGGATCGCCGCCGGGGGTAACATTGTGCTGGGCACAGGCGAAAAGATCGTCCACAAGCACGCGCATTTCTTTTTCGGTCAGCGCGGTCCCGGGACGCACCGCGTTCTGACGGGCGAGCGTGCGGATCAGCTTTTCACGTTTGGAGAATCGGATCTCGCTGACAAAGTTCTTGTACTGTTCCAACAGGTGCTCCAGCGCACCCGTTTCATTACCCTGCCCCGTGTCCGCGGGTGTTCCCTGGATGACAAAGCTGTCTTTCCCGAAGGGTTCGATGGCATATCCCAGCTGCTGTAGATCGGGCAAAAGTTCCGTAAGGAGGATCGAATCCGCGGGCGAAAGGGTCAGGGATGCGGGGAACAGGCTTTTCTGGCTGGGGATCTGCTGGCCGGCAGCGGCCGCTTTATAGCGCTCGTATAGCACCCGCTCATGGGCCGCCTGCTGATGAACAAGGATGAAGCTGCGATTGGTGGGAGTGACGATATAGGTGCTGAGCAGCTGTTGCAGCGGGGCGTTCTCGAGCGGCATGATGCGCGCAGGTGTGGCAGCGCCGGTCCAATCACCGATGCCCCCACTGGCGCCGGCCGCCGGGACTGGGATCGCAACAGTTTCTTTGGGCTCTTCCCTGGGTGTCCCCGGTTTTGCCGGCGCCTCATAAAAATCTTTCCAATGGCGCAGCTCACTCCTATTGGTCGGCTCGATAAAATGCGCCTGGTTCTTTTGGGTAAAAGTCTGGTATAAAGAGGATGAAGCAACTGCCGCCTTCTTCTCCTCACTCAACGGCTTGCTCACCGCATCCAGCCCCTGTATATTCGGATCCAGATCGAAATCCAGCGTCGGCGTAATACTGAACTGGGCAAGCGCGTGTTTCACCGCCGCCTGCACAAAAGCATAGACGATCTTCTCATCCTCGAACTTGATCTCCTGCTTGGTGGGATGAACGTTGATATCCACCTGGGCCGGATCCAGATCGATGAACAAAACATACAGCGGGAAGCTTTCGCGCGGGATCATTTCCGCAAAAGCGCTGTTGACCGCATGATGCAGGTAGGCGCTGCGGATAAACCGGCAGTTGACAAAGAAATATTGATCGCCTCTCGTCTTCTTGGCCGTTTCCGGTTTGCCGACGAAGCCGTAAATGTTCAAATAGTCGGTATTCTCCTGCACGGATACCAGTTTCGAGGTATAGCTGCTACCCAATATCTGGACTACCCGCTGCTTCAGGCTTCCCTTCTCGAGATGCATCAGCTGGTGACCGTTCCCGGTGAGCGAAAAGAAAATGGAAGGAAAGGCCAGCGCGACGCGGGTGAACTCATCGACGATATGCCTCATCTCGACGGGATTGCTCTTCAGAAAATTCCGGCGGGCGGGCACGCTGAAAAAGAGATTCTTCATCGCGATGCTCGTGCCGGTGGCGAGCGCGGCTGGCTCCTGCCGCACCACCCGGCTGTTTTCGACGTCGATGACCGTCCCCGTTTCGTCCTCCGATCGCCGGGTCTTCAGTTCTACCTGGGCAACCGCCGCGATCGATGCGAGGGCCTCGCCCCGGAAACCCATCGTCTTGATATGAAAAAGATCGTCGATGACCCGGATCTTGGAGGTGGCGTGCCGCTCGAACGCCATCCGCGCATCGGTCTCGCTCATCCCTTTGCCGTTGTCGACCACCTGTACCAAAGCCTTGCCCGCATCCTGCACATAGAGGCGGATATCCGTGGCGTCGGCATCCACCGCATTCTCCAACAATTCCTTCACGGCACTGGACGGCCGCTGGATCACTTCCCCTGCTGCGATCTGGTTGGCGATATTATCGGGCAATAATTGAATGATGTCTGGCAATTCTATCTTATTTTAGCGGCTCTACTTTCTTGCAAGCCTGATTTTAAGTGCAATTTACGCTTCAGATATGAGAAAATACATCCTCCTGCTACCCTTTATGGCGGCCATGATCTGCGGCCGTTCGCAGTCCACAACGAAACTGTCCGCCGATGCCTGGGTCGACAGCGTATTCAAGACCCTTTCCCCCGACGAGAAGCTCGCGCAGCTGATGGTCGTCCGCGGCTCGGGCATCGACGCCACGACTCATCGCCCGGTATTCTACGACCAGCAGCTGGACGAGGCCGTGCGCAAGTATAATGTTGGCGGCATCTGTATGTTCCAGGGAGATCCCCTTAGCCAGGCCGATCATATCAACCACTATCAGAGTGTCGCGCGTACGCCCATCCTCTTCTGCATCGACGCGGAGAACGGGCTCGGCATGCGCATGGACAGCGTGGAAGGTCTCCCCCGGCAGATGATGCTGGGCGCTACAGGGGACCCGGCGCTCATCTATCGCTATGGCCGGCTGGTCGGTCAGCAATGCCGGCGGATCGGCATCCAGGTAAACTATGCGCCCGTGGTGGACATCAATAACAATCCCGACAACCCCGTCATCAATGACCGCTCCTTCGGCGAAGACAAATACAAGGTGGCGAATTATGGCATCCAATATATGAAGGGATTGCAGGCGGAAAACGTAATGGCCTGCGCCAAACATTTCCCCGGCCACGGCGACGTGTCGGTGGATTCTCATTTCGATCTGCCCGTCATCGGCAAGGACAAGAAGCAGTTGGACTCCCTGGAGCTATACCCTTTCCGGGCAATGTTCCAGGCCGGCGTGGGCAGTGTAATGATCGCCCACCTCTATATCCCCGCCATCGACAACGAACCCAACAGGGCCACCTCGCTCTCTTATAACAACGTCACAAAGCTGCTCCGCAAGCAACTGCACTACCAGGGAATCAGCTTTACCGATGCGCTGGAAATGAAAGGGGTGGCGAAATATTTCCCCGAAGGGGATGCCTCGGTGCAATCGCTGATCGCCGGCAATGACATGCTTTGCCTCCCCGGCGATGTCGCCCAGGCATTGGAGAAGATCAACGCGGCGATAAAAGAAAGAAAACTCCGCTGGAAAGATATCAACGCCCGGGTCAAAAAGGTGCTTCGGGCAAAATACCAGCTCGGCCTGGCGGACTGGCAGCCGGTAAACAAGGCGCACCTCACCGCCGACCTCAATGCCGGTATTGCCGATATACGGCACGACGTAGCGGTGGATGCATTGACCGTCCTGCGCGAAGATGCGGACGTATTTCCCCTGCGCGTCAGCAGGGAGGCGATCGACGCGCGGTCCGGGATGGACCTGGTAGGAACCGGTTTGTCGGCCGTGAAGAAAAAGGAGAAGAAGATCGCCTATATCGGGATGGGGCTGACCGAAGACAACGCGTTCAGCCGCCGGATGCGGAGTGATTATAGCGCCCATGTCTATTTCTTCGACTACGATCTCGACAGCGCAAAAGCCGCCGCGGCGCTGGAGCTGCTAAGCGGCCGCTACGAGGCCATCGTGATCGGCATGCACAATTACGCACGCTTTCCGGCTCACAACTTCGCCATCAGCCGGCCTGCCGCCTGGCTGCTTCACGAGCTCCAGCAGAAAGAAAGGGCGGTTACCTTCTTCTTTGGCAACCCCTATGCGATAAAGAACAGCTGCGATGCACGGACACTGGTCGCCTGTTACGAGGACGACTCGGTAACGCAGGCCGTTGCCGCCGATCTGCTCAACGGGAAATTCGTCGCACATGGCCATCTGCCCGTATCGGTATGCGATGAATGGAAGGCCGGCGCCGGGATCGCACCCGTCCGCCTCCTACCCGCCGTGTCGCCGTCCACCTTGGGATTCGATTCGGCAAGACTGCAGCGCATCGACGCCATCGCCAATGAAGCCATCGAAAAACGCGCGGCCCCCGGCTGCGTGGTGCTCGTGGCAAAGGATGGGAAGATCGCGTACGAAAAGGCCTTTGGCTATATGAGCTACGATCGCGCCGAACCCGTCTATACCGAGACCATCTATGATATGGCTTCCTGTACAAAGATCTGCGCCACAACCATGGCGGTGATGAAACTCTACGACGAAGGCCGCCTCGACGTCCAGAAGACCCTCGGCGATTACCTGCCCTGGGTAAGAGGCAGCGACAAGGACACCCTCCGGCTCTGGGATATCCTCTTGCACCAGGCAGGCCTGGTTCCCGATGTGGTCTTCTACAAGGAGATCGTCGACAGCACCCCGGCGCAAAATCCATTTCCCGGGTACTTTACGCCCGCCCCCGACAGCCTGCACAGCGTACGCGTAGCGGATAAGATGTTCCTGCGCAGCGACTGGCTTGACACCATGAACCTGCGTATCGTCCAAAGCAAGCTGTTGCCAAGGAAGTATATCTACAGCGACAATGATTTTATCTTTCTCGGAAAGATCGTCGAAGCCATCTCGGGGATGTCCCTCGACCAATATGTAAAGAAGACCTTCTACGATCCCCTCGGCATGACCGTCGCGGGTTTCAAACCGCGGGAGCGGTTTTCCCTGGGCCGCATCGCCCCGACGGCCGATGAGCCCATTTTCCGGCATCAGCTGATCCGCGGCGACGTCCACGACCCCGGTTCGGCAATGTATGGCGGCGTCGCCGGCCATGCCGGCCTCTTCAGCGATGCCTATGACCTGGCCCTGCTGGAGCAGATGCTGCTCAACGGCGGCAAGATGAACGGCATCACCTTCCTGAAGCCGTCGACGATCCAGTTCTTCACCGCCTATCACAGCGCCATCAGCCGCCGCGGCCTCGGTTTCGACAAACCCGAGAAGGACAACGCAACGCGCAAGGAGCCCTATCCCTGTCTGTCCGCGTCGCCCGAAACCTTCGGGCATACCGGCTTCACCGGCACCTGCGTTTGGGTCGATCCCAAGTACAACCTCATCTTTATCTTCTTGTCCAATCGCGTCAACCCGATCGAGAACAATCCCCGGCTTTCCAGCCTGAGCATCCGCGGCCGCATCCAGGAGACCGTCTATCAGGCGATGGGCGTCGACGTCAACGCATCGACGAAAGAGCCCGCGCCGCCCGTGAAGAAAAAGAAGCGGAGAAAGAAATGTTGCGGCGTCTAGCGGCCCGCCGTAAGATAATGCTTGCTGAACCACTTACACGCCTGCTGCAACCCGCACTCCGCACACTTCGGCGTCCGCGCAACACAAACATACCGCCCATGCAGGATCAACCAATGATGCGCCACATGAACCATCTCGCGCGGAATGAATTCCAGCAACTGCTTCTCCGCCGCCAGGGGCGTCTTCGCATTTACCGTAAGCCCGATGCGCGCCGATACGCGAAAGACATGCGTGTCCACTGCCATATTGGGCTGATTGTCGACAACAGAAGTAATGACATTAGCGGTCTTACGCCCAACGCCCGGCAACTGTACGAGCTCTTCGACCGTGAGCGGAACCTCGCCGTTAAATTGCGCCATAAGCATCTGCGCCATGCCGATCAAATGCCTGGTCTTGTTGTTGGGATAGGAAATACTCTTGATGTAGGGGAACAACTCCTCGAAGCTGGCCTTTGCCAGGGTGGCGGGATCCGGGTAGCGCTGGAAGAGAGCCGGAGTGGTCATGTTGACCCGTTTGTCCGTGCATTGTGCCGAAAGGATCACCGCTACCAGCAATTGGTAGGGGCTATCGTATAAAAGCTCTGTCTCTGCGTCCGGGTTGTGCTTACTGAAATAATCCAGAACGAACTGAAAGCGTTCCCTTCTTGTCATAGATGGGCCTCTCGTACTTAGTGCGGCACTGCATCCTGCACCGCCGTTTTCCTGGCATAGTTCATCACGCGCTGAATAACTTCCATTCGGGGAGATACGACCAGTGTGTCCAATTCGCCCGCTGAAGATCGTAGTACCTCCAGCTTTTCACGAAGCATCCAGTCTTCCTTCAGGGCAGCCTCTATCGCTACCGTCAACTCGGGGGAAGACTCTTTATACAAATACCGCAAAAGATCCTCCGGTGTAAAGAGTGTCATAGGCAAAACCATTTAATGTCCTAATAAATTCCGAAGCAGTAAAAGTGAAACGTCCGTTATGAAAACGGGATTTGGGTACTGTTATTGTCCGTTATAGGAATTATTAACTTTTAACGGGGCCGTACCCGGCCGGGGATTAGCAGAAAAGGGGCGATGAGTATATAAGAAAGTGAGAATCAATGTTTGGCAGGCGTGCCTTCGTCGCGGATCACAAAGAGGTCCTCGTTGTCTCTCTTCATCAGATACCGCTCCCGCGCATACTTTTCAAGGACGGCCGGGTTGCTCTTCAGCTGCTCCAGCTCCTGCCTGGTGGCGGCGATCTGCTGCTCGTAGTACTTCTTACTTTCCTCCAGTTTTTGCAGCTCCCCTTTCTCACGGAAGTGGCTGGTAACGAAGTCCCTGTTATCGAAGAACAGGATCCATACCGTAAATCCTACACCCGTCAGCAGATATTTGTTCATTAACCTCATAGCATCAAAAAAAACAAGATTGGACTCCGTCCAATCGGCAAAAAGCTCCGGGCCGGCGCCAGCCGGCCCGGAGACCCAATCTACAACTTATTTTTTGAATTTGATCCTTCCCTTGGGATAAATGCCCGCATCGCCCAGCTCTTCCTCGATACGCAACAGCTGGTTGTACTTGGCCAGCCGGTCCGTACGGGAAGCGCTCCCGGTCTTGATCTGCCCACAATTCAACGCCACGGCCAGATCGGCGATGGTCGTATCCTCGGTCTCCCCGCTGCGATGGCTCATGATGGTAGTATAGCCATGAGTCTGAGCCAGTTGCACGGCGTTGATCGTTTCCGTGACGGTCCCGATCTGGTTGACCTTGATCAGGATGCTATTGGCCACCCCCTTGTCGATGCCCTTCTGCAGGATCCTGGTATTGGTCACGAAAAGATCGTCCCCCACCAGCTGCACCTTGTTCCCGATGGCGTCCGTCAGCTTTTTCCAGCCATCCCAATCTTCTTCGGCCATCCCGTCTTCGATCGAAATGATCGGATATTTATTGACCCAGGAGGTCCAGTACTCCACCATCTGGTCACTCGTCAGCTCCTTGCCGCTACTCTTGTAGAATTTGTATTTGCCGTCTTTGAACATTTCGCTGCTGGCGGCATCGAGAGCAATACCGATCTGGCTGCCTACCTTATACCCCGCGGCCTCGATGGCCTGCAGGACCGTCTCGATCGCCTCTTCATTGCTTTGGATATCCGGCGCAAAACCCCCTTCATCACCCACATTGGTGCTGTAGCCCTTTTTCTTCAGCACCGATTTCAACTGGTGGAAGATCTCCACACCCCAGCGAAGCCCGTCGCTGAAAGTCTCGGCGCCTACCGGCACGATCATGTATTCCTGGTAATCGATCTTATTATCTGCATGTACCCCGCCGTTCAGGATGTTCATCAGCGGCATGGGAAGCACGGTGCTGTTGACACCGCCAAGATAGCGATACAACGGGAGCTTGCTCTCCTTCGCGGCGGCCTTTGCAACGGCCATGCTGACGGCCAGCAGCGCGTTGGCGCCAAGCTTGCCCTTGTTGTCGGTCCCGTCCAGGTCCAGCAGCCGGGCATCCAGGCTGGCCTGCTCGTTCACCGGGAAACCGATCAGCTGATCGGCGATGATATCGTTCACATTCGCCACCGCTTTCAATACGCCCTTCCCACTGTACATCGATTTGTCCCCATCCCGGAGCTCAACGGCCTCGTGGATCCCCGTGGAAGCCCCGCTGGGCACCGCCGCCCGGCCGCGATGATTGTTTTCAGTAACAACGTCTACCTCGACGGTAGGATTTCCCCGGCTGTCTAAGATCTGTCTTGCGTGAATGTCGGCAATGTAGCTCATGATGATTTCGAATTTTTAATCTTGAATTTTTCTGAAAATGACCAGCGGCCTCTCATTGGGTCAGGCTCCGGAAGATCGCCTCCAGGCTTCTGTTTTCGCTTTGCAAAGAAACAATGTTCCAATTGTTCTGCAAAGCCAGTTCCAGCAATTGTTTTTTCACCTCGTCGGGCTCTTTCGTCTGCAACTCCCATTCCTTGTCGGTGATCGCCTGCATCGCCTCTACTCCTTTTAGCGCCTGCAGTTTAGCAGGTTCCAGCGTTTCCCGGAAGGCTACCCGGATGGCGCCGGATCCGCTTGCTTCCATTCTCAGCCGGCTGATCGGGCTGTCGGCTACGAGCTTGCCCCGGTTGATGATCACAACGCGGTCGCAAAGGGCTTCCACTTCCTGCAGGATATGAGAGGAGAAGAGGACGGTCTTGTCCTTTCCCAGGCGTTTGATGACGTCACGGATCTCGATGATCTGGTTGGGATCGAGACCGCTGGTCGGCTCGTCGAGGATCAGCACTTCGGGATCGTGGATCAACGCCGCCGCGAGACCGACACGCTGCTTGTAACCCTTCGAGAGCTGTCCAAGCCGTTTGTTGCTCTCCACCGTCAGCCCGACAAGGACAATGACGGCTTCGATCCGCGCCTTCTTGTCGGCGACATGATGCACATCGGCGATAAAATCGAGATATTCCCGGACATACATGTCGGGATAGAGCGGGTTGGCTTCGGGCAGATAGCCGATCTTTTTCTTGGTCTCCAGCGGGCTTTCCCTGACCGGGATGCCACACACCTTCGCCTCGCCCTCATCCTGCCCCAGGTAACCGGTCAGGATCTTCATCGTGGTGGATTTACCGGCTCCATTGGGTCCCAGGAATCCCACGATCTCCCCCTTGCCTACCTGGAAGGATATATTGTCCACGGCCTTTTGCTCGCCGTAGATCTTCACCAGGTTGCTGATTTCAATAGACATGACGCGAAATTAGGGCATTTGCGCCACCGGCCGCCCTATTTGTCATATTCCCCTTTCAACGCATAATACCCGAACAGCACGATCCCCACCGCAATGGGAATAAAGATGACAATAAAGACACCCCACTGGATCTTGGCGTCGATACCCGGCTTCTTCGCGATCTCCGCAACGCCGGTCTTTATCAGGTAAATAAGGATCAACGGACCCAGCGCGATCCAAACAAAACCAAGAGCTTTTTTGAGCAGGTTCATAATTATAAAGAGGTTATGTTTTTCTTATTCGGAATATACAGCACGCCGATAACCAGGCACACCCCCGTCACGATGACCGGGTACCAAAGCCCAACCAATTTGTCGCCGGTATAGATCGTAGTCAGCAGCAGGCCGATGAACGGCGTCATCCCGCCGAAAATGCCGTTCCCGATATGATAGGGCAGCGACATCGATGTATACCTGATCCGCGTGGGGAATAGTTCCACCAGGAATGCGGCGATCGGTCCATACACCATCGTGACATAAATGACCATCACAAAAAGGATGAGAACGATCTTCCAGTAATCCCCGGTACCGAGCGTCCGGGAGACCGTAACGACCGGCTTCACGGTAGGGTGACCGTCGGCATAGGCCGTGTCCTTTCGGGTCTCAGCCACCACCAGCCCCCCGTCAAAATGTGATAGTGTGGTAGACGTCCGGATCATATCCTTGCTTTTGGGACTGACAAAGGATACGCTGGTCTTAATTTCTTTCTGTTCGGCATATTCCGTCCTGGTCCTGGCATCGGAGATGACCAGCAGCTGTTTGAAAAGATAGGGATAAGTAAGCACGGCCAGCAGCATCCCCGCCATCATGATCCATTTTCGGCCCACCCGGTCGCTCCAGCCCGCAAAGATGACAAAGAACGGCGATGCAAAGATGATCGCGAGCAAGAGCGTCGTTTTTGATTGATCGAAATCGAGGAGGCAGGTTTTTTCCATAAACGTCTGGGCATAGAACTGACCGGTATAGAACACGACGCCCTGCCCCATCGTCGCGCCAAAAAGCGCCAGCAACACCATCTTCAGGTTGGTCTTGTGGCCAAAACTTTCTTTCAGCGGATTTACGGACAGCCGGCCCTCGGACTTCAGCTGCTGGAAAAGGGGCGACTCCTGCATCTTAAGCCGGATATAGATCGAAATGGCTACGAGGAAGATGGAGATCAGGAAGGGAATGCGCCAGCCCCAGTCATCGAATTTCTCGATGCTCCGGGCCGTGTCTGCATCCAGGAAATGACGGGTGACCAGGGTGATCCCCAGGCTGAGGAGCAGCCCGACCGTTGCGGTAGCCTGTATCCACGAGGTGAAGAAGCCGCGCCGGTGATCGGGCGAATGTTCCGCCACATAGGTCGCCGCACCGCCATATTCTCCACCCAGGGCTAATCCTTGCAGCAAGCGGAGCAGCAGGATGAGCAACGGCGCCGCAACGCCGATACGGGCGTAATCCGGAATTAGACCGATGGCAAAGGTGGAGCCGCCCATGATGACGAGGGTCAGCAGGAACGTATATTTCCGGCCGATAAGATCGCCGAGCCGCCCAAATACCAGGGCGCCGAAAGGCCGCACTACAAAGCCTGCCGCAAATGTGGCAAGAGTGGAAAGGGTGGCCGCGGTGGGATTCCCCTTCGGGAAGAAATGGTTCGCGATCTGGGTGGAAAGACTCGCGAAAATGTAAAAATCATACCACTCGATAAGGGTCCCTACAGAGGAGGCGGTGATGATCTTGCGGATGTCCCGGGTCGAGTCGATTGTTTGTGCCATGCGGCTAAAGTTAAAATTTTTTGATCTACATTTGTTACGATGCGTAAACGCATCGAATTGAATCTAATTATTGGCCTTCGGCCGAGGCGCCCGTGGCGCCTCACGCCCAAATCTATTTTGCGCAATATGAGCAGTTATCCCTATCAGATCCGGTCCCTCGAGCAATATCGGTCCGAATATAAAAAAAGTGTGGAAGATCCGGAAGGTTTCTGGGGAGACATCGCTGACAATTTCCAGTGGCGCCGCCCCTGGGATAAGGTGTTGGAATGGAATTTTAAGGAGCCCAACGTTCGCTGGTTCTCCGGGGCACAGTTGAATATAACCGAAAATTGCCTCGATCGCCACCTGGCAGAGAAAGGCGACCAGCCCGCCATTATCTGGGAACCCAACGAACCGGAAGAACATTATCGCATCCTGTCTTATAAAGAGCTGCACAGTAAGGTATGCCAGTTCGGCAATGTATTGAAGAACAACGGGCTGAAGAAGGGCGACCGGGTCTGTATCTATATGCCGATGGTGCCCGAGCTGGCCATCGCCGTGCTGGCCTGCGCCCGCATCGGCGTCATCCACTCGGTCGTATTCGGCGGCTTCTCCGCTCAGAGCATCGCCGACCGTATCCAGGACGCGCAGTGCAGCCTGGTGATCACCTCCGATGGCGCCCACCGCGGCAATAAGCAGATCCCGCTGAAATCGGTCATCGACGACGCGCTGGTACAATGCCCCTCGGTGAAAAAGGTCATCGTCCTGACGCGTACACGGGTTCCCGTAAGCATGATCAAAGGCCGCGACGTATGGTGGGAAGATGAGATCCGCAAGGTCGAGACCCAGGGCAATCCCCCCTGCCCGGTCGAGACGATGGATGCGGAGGATCTGCTCTTTATCCTATATACTTCCGGCTCCACGGGTAAGCCAAAAGGCGTCGTACATACCTGCGGCGGCTATATGGTCTTTACGAATTACAGCTTCGTCAATGTCTTCCAATATCAGCCGGGGGATGTCTACTTCTGTACGGCGGATATCGGCTGGATCACCGGCCACAGTTATATCGTATACGGACCCCTAAGCGCCGGCGCCACCACGCTGATGTTCGAAGGCATCCCGACCTGGCCCGATGCCGGCCGGTTCTGGGACATCGTCGATAAGTTCAAGGTGAATATCATCTATACCGCGCCGACGGCTATCCGGAGCCTGATGGGCTTCGGGCTCGACTACGTGAAAGGGAAGGATCTCGGCAGCCTGCGGGTGTTGGGCACGGTCGGCGAGCCGATCAACGAAGAGGCCTGGCATTGGTACCACGAGAATATCGGCAAGGGCCGCTGCCCCATCGTGGACACCTGGTGGCAGACCGAGACGGGCGGTATCCTCATTTCCAACATGGCCGGCATCACGCCCGAAAAGCCGGCACATGCCACCCTGCCCCTCCCCGGCGTTCAGCCCATCCTCGTCGACGAAAAAGGCGAGGAGCTGCACGGCAACAATATCAGCGGGAATCTTTGTATCAAATTCCCCTGGCCGTCCATCATCCGCACCACCTATGGCGACCATGAACGCTGCCGCACTACCTACTTCGCCACCTATCCCAATCTGTATTTCACCGGCGACGGCGCCCTTCGCGACGCCGACGGGAACTACCGCATCACCGGCCGCGTGGACGACGTCCTCAACGTCAGCGGTCACCGCATTGGAACCGCCGAAGTGGAGAACGCCATCAATATGCACACCGGAGTCGTGGAAAGTGCGGTCGTAGGCTATCCCCACGATATAAAAGGGCAGGGGATCTATGCTTATGTGATCTTCAACGGTAGCAAGACCGACGACGAATCCATCCGGAAAGATATCGTCCAGACCGTCGCACGTATCATCGGACCCATCGCCAAGCCGGACAAGATCCAGCTGGTCAGCGGACTGCCCAAGACCCGCAGCGGAAAGATCATGCGGCGGATCCTGCGCAAGATCGCCGAAGGCGAAATGCAAAATCTGGGGGATACGACCACGCTGCTGGACCCCGCCGTGGTCGAAGAGATCAAGAATGGAAGACTTTAATGTACAATCGCCGGCCGAAGGCCGGCACTCAATGCTGAATGATCACTTTCGCTCCTACAGGAGTGATATTATACACCTCATCCATATCCTCATTCTTTAGCGACACGCACCCATTCGTCCACATCTGGTACGCATCGACCGCATTCTCATCATGCGGCCATGTCCCATGGATCGCGATCCCGTCGCCCATCTTCGCACTCCTTGGGATCAGCCCCTTGGCCTTCCGCTCATTGAACTTGGCGACGTCGGCCGCCGTCGGATAGTCCAGGTCCATTATCTTCGACCATTTCTCATGCGGGCGCTTGGACCGGATATGAAAAGTGCCTTCCGGCGTTTTCCGGTCTCCCTGCACCATCTTATCATCGAGGGACTTGCTGCCAAAGACCGCGGGATACGTTGCATACCAGCCGTCTTTGTCATACACCTGCAGTTCGTAGCTGGATTTCACCACCACCAGGTACACTTCCCCATCCAGGTGCGGATGGAACCACCGATGGCTGGCAGTGCGGTGATGCGCGTCGCGGAAAGAAAAAAGGGTGATTACCAACAGGCTTCCAAGAAGCATTTTTCGGGACCTCATAACTCGGCTTTTCTTACCCAACGAAAAGGACGCCGGTTTATTGTGGTCCGGCACGGACCACAATAAACTCCCGGATTTTACCAATTTCCGATCCGCACTCCGAAGTTATACGGCACCTGGTCCAGCCCCCGGCCAAAAATACTCTTGGTCGCATAGCTTCCGTAAAAATTGACCCATCCCAGCTGGAGCTCGCCGATATAGGATATCTTCCAGGAGTTGATGTCGAAATCGTTGAAGATCTTCTCCTTCCCATGCTCATGACTGATCAGCTTCTGCCGGGAAGAATAAAGATAGCCAAAGCTGGCCCCCGCGCTGAACCCGAACGGATGCCGCCGGTGAGGCGTGAAATTGAAATTGAGCATTACCGGGATCGTGGCATAATCCGTCGCAAGCTTATTCTTGCTGTACTGGATCGTATCCATGATCACCTTCGTCGGATTGGTGAGATAGCGGATATTGTATTCGTAACGGTAGTTGTTGAGCTCGATACCGACGCCATACTTCAGATTCAGCCAGTGATGGATCAGGTTGAAGCGCTGCATGAAGATCCAGATATTGACGTCGACCGTCTTCGGCAGAATGCCATAGCGGTTCTTGAACCAATCCTTGTTCGCGCCCGGTGCAAACTGTTGCGCGGCGGGACTGGAATACATCGTTTTGTCATTCATGCTCGCCAATCCGAGATCGACGATGCCCCAGTTGGTGCTGACGTTCGAAGGGTGATAGTAGTTGTGATGCCGGCGGGTCTTGATGCGCAGCGACGGCACGTTACCGGTGAAATCCCTTGCTCCGTTGCGGATGATCAGCAGGTTGCCGACGCGAATGGTGTCGCCTTCGGGGCCTTTGAGCTTTTCGACGCCTGTCGTATCGTTCTGTGCCCGGCAGGTAAGGGCAAAACAAATTCCCGCCGTAAGTAATAATACCCGGTTCATACATTCCTTTTTTTTGCAATGAGTTATTTTAATGCCACCTGGAAGGCGCTGATCAAAACCTCCTTCTGCCCGTCGTCATCACGATCGGCCGTCTTTCCCAAGGTGCGGGATACCTTCCGGAGAAGGCCCCGTAGTTTGCTCTTGCCGGCAGGAGCGGCAGCAACCATGTCCTTTGTCTCTTCCTCCTGCTGCTCTTCAAGCAGCGCCTGGGTGGCGAAGGAGGATTGTTCCTTTGGAATATTGACGGCGGCAACAGTCGTTGCCGGCTTTATCAAGGTCCTTTCGGCCAGGTCCGGCTTTACCTCCGCGACAAGCGCGGGATCGCCGGCGTGATTGGTGATAAGGCCGTTCGTATTCGTGGAGACCGTCGTCACCTGCGCAACCTCCTGCCGTTGCACGGCGACCTCGGGAGTCTTTTCCACGGACGCCGGAACGGGTGCCTTACGCTGTGGGTTCCGCCCGGCCGGATCGTTCTTCGCGATCACTTTATCCCGGCCCTGATCATCGCTTCCTGTAGAATATAACGGCGCAGGCTTCCGGGGAGTTACAACGGCCGGTACATTTTTCTTGACCGGTGGCGGCGGCGCTGCCGCTACCCGGCGCTGGTCGGTATGCTGTCCCATCAACAACAGCAGCGCCACGAGTCCCAACGCCGCGGCAGCAACACCCGCACGCATCCACGGAAGATACACCACCCTCCGCCGCCCGGAACGATAAAGGCTTTCTTTATGAGGAAAGACGATCGTGAGATCGGGCTGACTAACGGTCATCGACAACTGCTCCAGCTCAAGCGCCTTCGAAGGATAGCGCCCGACGAACTCTTCCACCGACAGACGGCCGGGAGCATCAAGCTCCCCGTCGACATAGGAAAGGAGGTCCGCCTGCAAAAGCGTCTCCTTGCCCGGGAATGTTTCGTGGGGATCGGCATCGACCCGGCATTGGAGAAGGGTCTCCCATTCTTCCTGCACATCGGGATTTCCGGCCACAAACCGCTCCACAGCCGACTTCGCCGATGCCGACAACTCGTTGTCGACATACAGCAGGAAGTATTCTTCGTAATTCTCTCTCGTGATCATGGCTCCTTAGATTAAGTTTTCCAATTTAACCAGGTAGTTCTTCAACTGGATTCGCGCGCGATGCAGATAGACCTTTACCTGGCTCTCATTCAGCCCGGTGATCTGCCCGATCTCGCTATAGGAATACCCTTCGTAATCTTTCAACAACACCAGCGAGCGTTGCGTCTCGTTGAGCCTCGACAGAGCCTCTTCCAATGCCTTCTTCAGATGATGCACCGGCGCAGAGCTGACCTTGGCTTCCTCCCGGAATTCTTCCCGGAGCTGAACCCGCTTCGCCTTCCGCAGATGATCGATCATCTGGTGATAGGCGATCGTGAAGAGATAGGATTTGCTTTTTTCCACCTCTACGCCTTCCCGGTTCTTCCAGAGCTTCTCAAATGCCGATTGGACCACGTCCCGGGCATCTTCTTCCTGGCGAAGATTCTTCAGGATGAAGCGGTAGACGTTGTCCGCATAAAGCCTTACGCATTCATTGTAGTCTTTCTCTGTCATAAGCCATTGGTAATACGATGATAGACAAAAGAAAGTTACAGCCCTAAACCCATTTTTTGGAAAAAGGTGGATGACAGGCTCGATTGAGCTGCTAATGGTTGGAGACCAATAAGTTGTGCGTCAGGGATTCCCAGAGGATCACCTCCGTTTTAGTCTTGCCGGAAGGACATTTACTACCCTCGCAGTTCGAGTCCTCGGTATTCGAAGCACGGCCGCGAACATAGGAAAAGAGCACCAGGCTGACGGAAACCACCAGACAAAGGACGAACAACCGGATGTACTTATTTCGAGTCATAAAAAAGTCGGACAGGAGTCCAAATGATCAGACGAAGATATATCAAAAATGTTACAGGTGGGCAAAAATTTAGCTATCCAACCTAATAGATGAACAGTCAACTACTTACCTTTGGCGGAACCGGGTAGAACCCGGTTCGTATGCGAGGCGCAAGCCGAAGCATACCGACATAAGCGGAATTGCTACAAAAAATTATATTTTCGCGCGGTTTTTTGTAGCAATTCATAAAACAAAAGACTCCATGAACTCCTCCTTCGTAAAACGCATCGCAACCGAGCTGGAAGAGATAAAAGCTTCCGGCCTGTTCAAAACAGAACGCATTATCGAAAGCCCCCAGGGCGCCGAGATCGTCGTAGGCGGCCGGAAAGTGCTGAATTTCTGCGCCAACAACTACCTGGGTCTTTCTTCCCACCCCGCCGTTATCGAGGCCGCACACAAGGCCATCGACCGGCGCGGCTATGGCATGAGCAGCGTTCGTTTCATCTGCGGCACGCAGGATATTCATCGCGAGCTGGAACGCAAGATCGCAGCATTCCTCGGTACCGAGGACACGATCTTGTATGCCGCCGCCTTTGACGCCAACGGCGGCATCTTCGAACCCCTCTTCGGCGAACAGGATGCGATCATCTCCGACGAGCTGAACCATGCCTCCATCATCGACGGCGTGCGGCTTTGCAAGGCAAAAAGGTTCCGCTATAAGCATAATACGATGGCCGATCTCGAAGAACAGCTGAAGGCTTCGCAGGATTCCCGCAGCCGGATCATCGTCACCGACGGCTCCTTCAGCATGGACGGCACCATCGCCCAGCTGGACAAGATATGCGACCTCGCCGACCGCTATGACGCCATCGTCATGATCGACGAGAGCCACTCCTCCGGCTTCCTCGGCAAGACAGGCCGCGGGACCCACGAGCACTGCGGGGTCATGGGAAGGATAGATATTATTACCGGAACCCTGGGCAAGGCGCTCGGCGGCGCCAGCGGCGGCTTCACCAGCGGAAAGAAAGAGATCATCGAGATGCTGCGGCAGCGGAGCCGGCCCTATCTCTTCTCCAACAGCCTCGCCCCCTCCATCACCGGCGCTTCCATCGCCGTACTGGACATGCTCAGCGAAACGACCGCGCTGCGCGACAAGCTCGAATACAACACCACCTATTTCCGGAAGAAAATGACGGAAGCCGGTTTCGATATCAAACCCGGCTCGCATCCCATCGTGCCGATCATGCTTTATGATGCCGTCGTAGCCCAGAACTTCGCCTCCCGCCTCTTACATGAAGATATATACGTCATCGGCTTCTTCTTCCCGGTAGTGGCAAAAGGCCAGGCCCGCATCCGCGTCCAGCTCAGCGCCGGACACGAACAGCACCACCTCGACAAGGCGATCGCTGCCTTTATAAAAGTTGGAAAGGAGCTTGCAGTTCTGAAGAATTAATATCATCTTGTGGAGCCCTAACCAGGCTCCTCATGGAAGACACCCTCGAACAACCCGAAACCTCCGGACACCCTTGTGCCAATGCCCTGTATGGTATCGCGGTGGCCGTCTTCCTTCCCAGGGCGATCATCGGGATGCTCGGATAGCTAAAGGCTCGCCACCATGCTGATCTCCACATTCACATTCTTGGGCAGTCCTTTCACCGCATAGGTCTCACGCGCGGGGAAATTGCCGGTGAAATATTTGCCATAGACGGTATTGATCTCACCGAACAGCGACATGTCGCTGAGCAGGATCGTCGTCTTTACCACATTGTCAAAAGTTGTGCCCGCGGCGGTGAGGATCCCGCGGAGATTGTGCATCACCTGGTGCGCTTCGTCCATAATGTCCTTCGCTTCGACGTTCCCCGTGGCGGGATCGATGGCGATCTGACCGGAGATAAAAAGCAGGTTACCGGCCTGTACGGCCTGGCTATAAGGCCCGATCGGGGCCGGGGCATTGGGGGTATTGATGATCTTGTTTTCCATGGTTCCAAAGATCGCGCCCTTCGGCCTTTTGGCAAAATTTTAGGCCTCGGGCGCGATGGCTAAAGACGGGCCTTCGGCTATAGCCGAGCATAGCGAAGGCTACGAACGAGCTGGAGCGTGTCGAAGCGGCTCCGGCGAAGTCCTCCTGTGGCTTGTTTTTCGGTAACTTCGCGCCATGATCATTGCCGCCATCACCGAAAAATATTCAAAAGAACAGTTGACGAAGTTCTTCCCGGGCGAAGGGATCGATTGGCGCCTCTCGCCTGCCATCCAGCCCGTCGATGGCGCGGGCATTTACATCGATCTCGATTTCGTCAACGAAAAGAAACGCTGTGAGGAGTTGAGCAAGCTGCAACCCGCGCTGATCATCGTCAACGCAGTGACGCCGACAACCAAAGACATCGGCTATCCCTTCGTACGCATCAATGCATGGCCGGGCTTCCTCGAGCGAAACATCCACGAGCTGGCCGTCGCAGACGAGACGGCGGCAAGCCGCGTCGCAACGCTGTATCGGCAGCTGGACCGCGACTATCGCATCGTACCGGATGAACCCGGGATGATCAGCGCCCGTATCCTTGCGGCGATGATCAACGAAGCGTTCTTCACCTGGGAAGCCGGGGTAAGCACAAAGGAAGAGATCGACACCGCCATGCGGCTGGGCACCAACTATCCACTCGGTCCATTCGAATGGAGCGACCGCATCGGCCCGGGTCAGATAGCCGGTCTGCTCGGGGCATTGAGCAGAACAAACCCGGCATATGTACCTTCCGCTGCCCTCCTCGAGGCAGTCGGAAAAATTAAAATATGATTAAAAGATGGCGTTAATCCTAAATATCGATACGGCCACAGGGAAGGCCGGCATCTGTCTTTCACAAGAAGGGAAAGCACTGGCGCTTGCAGAGAATTTGACCCAGAAAGAGCATGCAGCCTGGCTGCATCCGGCTATTGAACAAATGATGCGGCAGACCGGTTACCGGCTGCGTGACCTGCAGGCCGTTGCCGTCAGCGCGGGACCCGGATCATACACGGGGCTGCGCGTGGGAATGGCCGCCGCCAAAGGGTTTTGCTTCGCTCTTGACATTCCGCTGATCGCCGAAGATACCCTGCGGATCATGGCTTTTGCAGCAAAAGAACAGCTTCCCGATATAGACCTGCTATGCCCGATGATCGACGCCCGGCGCATGGAAGTATTCACCGCCGTATATCAAAACGATGGCACAGCCCTGCTACCCTCGACAGCCATGATAGTCGAGCCAAATAGCTTCGATCCCTGGCTGCAGGATCATACAGTGTCGTTTTTCGGTGATGGCAGTGGTAAGTGTAAACCTATAATAATCAATCCGCGAGCGCATTTCAGGAATGTCAACTATCATGCCGGGTATCTGGGCAATATGGCTTTTTTACGATATTTGCACAAGGAATTCACCGGCCTGGCGTACAGTGAGCCCGCTTATACCAAAGAATTCTACACTCATACAAGAAAATGACTATATCATCATATTAAGAAATTTTGCCCATTTTTTTTCAAAGAGTTGATCATAAATTTGCCGGACCTTTCTCGTATCTTCTTGAAATCCTTAAAACGGTAATCGCTCATGAGCTTAACGATGAACAATAATAGCTATTGGATGGTAGTAAATGCAGAGGGCTCTGACGGAGCTCCTGTAAAAGTTGATTTTTTGAATCTAAAGAAGGGCGCACTGATCTTAAGAGCACTCAATCACAAACTCCGTCAACAGATCATCCGTCTGCTGGATGAAAATAAAAAACTCACCGTCACCGAGATCTACGTTCACCTTCGCCTCGAACAATCTGTTGCCTCCCAACACCTTGCTATCCTTCGACGCGCAGGAATCGTAAAGACGCAACGCGACGGTAAATTCATTTACTACATCATCAACCATGATCGGCTTAGCGAGATCATGAAATGTGTGGACGAACTGATCGACTAGTCCCCTCGTACTGCAAGCTGGCTGACATCGAATTCGAGACAAAAAGGGTAAATTTGCAAAAATTGCCCCGTTATGTATATTCAGCAATTGTATACAGGTTGTCTTAGCGAAGCGGCTTACTATATTGATAGTGAAGGAGAAGCGGCCATCATCGACCCCTTACGCGACATCGACTCCTACCTGAGGCTTGCCCGGGAACGGGGCGCGACCATCAAATACATCTTCGAAACCCATTTTCACGCCGACTTTGTATCGGGTCACCTCGACCTGGCAAAGGCTACCGGCGCCCCTATCATTTACGGGCCGCGGACGGAAGCGAATTTCCCGATCCACCGGGCCGTCGACGGCGAAACATTCTCCCTCGGCGCCACGAACATCGAAGTCCTGCATACGCCCGGCCATACGGTCGAGTCTTCCTGCTACCTGGTTCGCAACGCCGACGGAACTCCTCATGCCCTGTTCACAGGCGACACGCTGTTTGTAGGCGATGTCGGCCGCCCCGATCTGAGCAGCGGCAATCTCAGCCAGGAAGAACTCGCGGGAATGTTATACGAATCTCTGCGCACAAAGATCCTTCCACTGCCCCAAAGCGTTATCATCTATCCCGCGCATGGTCCCGGCAGCAGCTGCGGCAAGAACCTCGGTCCGCACACCTTCAGCACGTTGAAGGACGAAAAGGAGACCAACTACGCTTTGCGGGAACAAACAAAAGAAGAATTCATCAAGGCCGTCACCGATGGCCTCATGGCCCCGCCGCAATATTTCTCCATCAACGCAAGGATCAATAAAGAAGGATACGATCCGCTGGATGAAGTGCTGGAAGCCGGACTGAAGCCGCTCGACCTCGCCGCCTTCAAGGACTGGATCGGGCAGGAAGCCATCGTGCTGGACACGCGCCGGTCGGATCTCTTCGTGAGCGGATTCGTTCCCGGCTCCATCAGCATCGGGCTCGACGGCCGGTTCGCGGAATGGGCGGGCAGCCTCCTCCCTTTTGACAAACCCATCGTCCTGGTGACCTCGCCCGGCGAAGAAAAGGAAAGCGTTATCCGTTTGGCAAGGGTCGGTTTCGACAAGATGAAGGGAGTCCTCGACGGGGGATTTCCGGCCTGGCGGGATGCCGGCGAACCCATCGACCTCATCATCGATATCGAACCCGACGAGCTGGCCATGGATATACCCTTCGACCCCAACTTGCTCGTCGTCGACGTAAGGCGGGAGACCGAATTCGCGGATGGACATGTGAAGGATGCGATCAATATCCCGTTACAGGACCTGACCGATCCCGGCAATATGGCCAACCTGGACGAGAAATACAATCTGTATGTCCATTGCGGCGGCGGCTACCGCAGCATCATCGCGGCTTCTCTTCTTAAACGTCAGGGGATCCACAACCTCCGGAACGTTACCGGCGGCTGGGGAAAGATCAAGGATCAGAAAGGGATCGAAGTGGTGAAGGAAAAGAGTGTGTTGAACTAAGAAGATACAGCCGTCGATCGATCAGTCCAGTTGCACGATCCCGTTCTTCACCGCAAACATCGCCAATCCCACTCTCGTGCGGACGTTCAGCTTTTCGAATAAGGCATCCCGGTAGCCATCGATGGTGCGCGGGCTGAGATACATCCGGTCGGCAATCTCCTTATAGGTCCATTCGGTACAAACAAGCTTCATGAATTCCAGCTCCCGGTCGTTTAACGTGAGCATATTGCGAAAATGCCGCTGTTCGGGTTGCTGCAACCGGCTGACGGTATCGATCAGCTTCTCCGTTATCGTTTCCGTATAATAGGAACCTTTGCCGGCAATGGAATCAAGGGCCTGCTCCAACCCGTGGGCATCGATGTCCTTTAAGACATAACCCTTGGCGCCGTTCTTCAGCATCCGTGCAACGGAGCTGTCGGTATCGGTCATGGTCAATGCCAGCACCCGGATTTCGGGGAAATGTTCCCTTAAATAGCAGGCGGTCTCATAGCCGTCCATTTCCGGCATGCCTATGTCCAGTAAGATGATGTCGGGACGGCGGGAGGTTTTCAATTGCCTGATGAGATCTTTGCCGTCGGAGGCTTCAAATAGAACATCGAACCGGCCAAAGCTGCGAATAAGACTGGCCAATCCGTTGCGAAGTAGTACATGATCGTCGACAAGTACGACTCCCGGGTTATCAGTTGTCATTATCCGGTGAAGGTTTAGGTTTAGGTAGACTTGTGGTGGATGGATACGGCTGACGACAGAGCCGGTCGTCTTGCTACTGATCAGGATGTCCTAAAACCTTTGGAGTCGGGCACGGAGATGTGCTACTAAGGATCACTTGTAGTAAATGTATTATAATTTCCTGATATGCCATAGCTCAGTGAAACTATTTACTCACGTAGTAGGGGTATTTTTTTCGTCGTCGATCCAGAAGGGTTGCAATTCCGGGTTCCAGCCAAATTTCCATCTTTTATGACTCCATAGCCAGCTATCGGGTTGCCGGCGAATAGCGTCTTCCAGTAACCGGCAATAGCGCCGGGTCAGCTCGCCCTCGGGGAGGACCCCAGGGTGTTCGGCAATGGTGATCAGCTCGGCGCGATAGTGGCCACGGCGGACCTTGTAAAAACGAACGAATATCGCCGGAATATCGGCGATGCGCGCACCTCTCTCGGGTCCCCGGACAAAGGGGGTTGGCCGGCCAAAGAAGTTGAGCCAGTAAGAGTTCTCCGGTCCCCCCGGCGCCTGGTCGGCTACCAGCGCGAGAATATATTGTTGGTTCCGGTAGGGCAGGATCGCGCGTTGCAGGCGCGTGGCAGGCAAGGGAATGGAGCCGGTGCGGCTCCGCAAATGCAGGAACAGGCGCTCGAATACCTTATTCTCGACGGGCATATAGGCCACCAGGAACGGATAGCGTGTGAGCCGGGGAATGGCGGCATTGCCGATCTCCCAGTTAAAGAGATGCCCGAGGTGGGCATGAAGCTTACGCCCCTGGTCATAATAATAGTCCAGCAGTTCGGGATTGTCGATGACCAGACGCCGCTCCAAAAAGTCCGGCCCCGCGGAAAGCAGCTTGAGGGTCTCGATGAAATTATCCGTGAAATTGCGGTAGAACCGCTTGGCAATTCGCAACCGCTCCGCATCGGTCTTTTCCGGGAACGCGATGACAAGGTTGGACAACACAACACCTCGCCGGTAACGGATCACCGCATAGAGCAGGAAGGCGATGCCGTCCGAGAACCCGTACAACAGCCACATCGGCAACAGGGATAGCCCGTATAGAACGCCATAGACAAGATAGTACATCACGGGTTGACCCAGTTTTTCGCTTCCTGCTCGATATGGTGCAGATCGATCTTCACATGGAATTTATTCCGCAAATGACGGGCAAGGGCGTCGGCCGCATAAACGCTGCGATGCTGCCCGCCCGTACAGCCAAAGTTCACCAGCAGACTGTCGAACCCTCTCTTGATATAGTCCTCGACCGAGATGTCGACGATATTATAAACACTGTTGAGGAATTCAGGCATCCGGGTCTGCTGCTCGAGGAAATCCTTCACCGGCTTGTCACGACCCGTCTGGGTCTTAAACTCAGGGATCCGCCCCGGGTTATGGATGCCGCGACAGTCGAACATAAACCCGCCTCCATTCCCGCTGTCGTCGGTCGGATGCTGCTTCTTGTAGGAAAAGCTGTTGATATGCACCACCAGCGGCGTTGCCGCTGTCGCCTGTACGGGTTCAAAACGCCCGATCACCTCATCCTGCACCATCAATCCAAGCAATCTTTCAAACTCCGGCAGAACGATCCCGACCTGCTTGTTCCCCAGGAACCACTTGAAGTTGCGCAGGGCCAGCGGAATGCTGATGAGGAAATGAGCCTTGCGTTCGAAGAGCCCCCGGAAACCGTAGGCGCCCAGCACCTGCAATAGCCGGATCAGCACATAGCCATTGTATTGACTCACGAACCGGTTACGATCGATGGTCTTGTCCAGGATCCCTTCCACACAGTCCATATAGTATTCCAGCAGACCGTCCTTCCAACTGTCGGGCAGCTCGGCCTTGGCTTGCCAGAGCAGCGAGGCCACATCATACTGCAGGGCCCCTTTCATGCCGCCCTGGAAATCGATAAAGTGTACGGCCTCGTCGCGGAGCATGATGTTGCGGCTTTGAAAGTCGCGGAACATAAAGTATTTGTGATCGACGTGCGTAAGATAGGTGCTCAGTGCCTCGAAATCATCGATCAGCAGTTCCTTGTCATAAGGGATCTGCAGGGTGTCGAGGAAATAATATTTGAAATAGAGCAGATCGCTCAGGATCGCCTGTTTGCCGAACTCCTTCGAAGTTATCGCCCAGCTGTAATCCAGCCCGGCATCCCCGAGTATCTGCAACCGCGCCAGCTGCGCGAGGCTTTTTTGAAAAAAAGAATAGACCCGGTCGTTGTGCCCCTGCTTCTCGAGTTCGCCCAGCAGCGAAAGATCGCCAAAGTCTTCCTGTAAATAAATGGTATAAGCGGCATTGACGGCAAAGATCTCCGGTACAGGACTGCCCTTCGCGCGGAAATGGCGGCTGTAATGAATAAAGGTCTCGTTCTCCCGGACATTATCATTGTAGGTGGCGATAAACGATCCAGCGGCCGTGCGAAGGCGGAAATACATGCGGTTACTGCCTGACTGGGGTATTTTCTCCAACCCGGTGACCGGCGCGTCGGAAAAGCCGGCAAAGAGGGTCCTGATGTCGTCGGTGATGACTTGCATAGCCGGTAAAGATAAGAAAACCAACCCGATTGAACGCAGCCGGAGCCATCTATTGGGCCGCCCGCTTGCTCTCCTCTTCGGAGCCCGTATTGCGCCGCCGCGCCCCCTTTAACTGTTTGTTGCCGAACCGGTAGGTAAAGAAAAGTTTCAGCTGACGGGTCTCCGACCCCCCCACGATATGCGTGTTCTGACCGGCGAAAACGCTGTTGCCCGTCCAGGTGAAACTGTGAAAGATATCGGACACAGAGACCTTCAACGATCCGCTGCCGCCAAAGACGGTCTTTTGCAAACCCGCGTCAAGACTCCACTGCGACGCCACGCGGAGCGTCGCCATCCAGACATTGGGCGAAGTATAATATTGATCGATCTCCCCCGTCCACCCCTTGCCGAACCGGACCATGTGTTGCGAATAGATAGTCGTATTGAAGACATTCAGATCTATCGTACGGCCCACCCCGAAATTAGCCTTGTTCAACTGGTAAAAGCCGGTGACATTGACGAACCCGCTGTACCATTTGAACTCGAAAGGATAATTGATCGCCAGGCTGCCAACATCCTGGCTGGCGAGGTTCTGCCGCTCATAGAGCGACTTCGATCCGTCGATCGTATCGAAGATCGAAGTCGCCAGGTCCTTTGTATGGCTGTAGTTGGCGGTCACGGTGAGCCTGTGACGCCAGCTGAACGTGAGTCCCACGCTATTGGTGTACTGTGGACGCAGCTGGGTATTGCCCCGCGAAAGGGTATAGTCGTCGAGCTTGAATTGGAAAGGGTTCAGGTACTGATAGCTTGGCCGGTCTATCCGCCGGCTGTAGTTCAGCGTCCATTGTTTCATCGGGTCCTTGTTAAAGGTCACCGAAGCACTGGAAAAGAGATCGGTATAATGCCGGTTGAACGTGGAATCATAAGGAACAAAGGGTTCCCCCGCCGGTCCGGCCGGATTTTCCTTGTAACCCGCCGAGACCCCCTTGCTGTTGGTGTTCTCGGCACGGAGCCCGCCGGTGATGACCCAGCCCTTCAGCGTCCGGGTGTAGTTGGCATACCCGGCATTGATGTTTTCCTTGTAGTCGAAATCGTTGCTGCTTAGGGTATCCATTACCGAATGACTGACGCCTCCGCCGTAGCTGACATCGTATTCTTCGAAATCGTTACGGGTGCTGACATAAGAGGACTTCATCCCCAGGCTCAGCTTTCCCCCGGCGAGGTTGGTCTCATAGTCGGCCTTGAACGTGTAGATATGGATGTCCGAGGGCGCGATCATATCATAATTGTGGCTGTACAACGGGATCTTGCCGGTGGAGTCGAAGTAGTCATTGGGCTGGTACTGGTTGCTGCGAAAATGATAAACACCATAATCGGCGTCGAAATTCAGCTCATGGCCGCTGCTGTCGGCAAAACGGTAATTGACGTCGAAGTTGACATGGTCGCGGGTGCCGCTCGTCCGGTTATCCGCCTGCAGCAGCCGCGCCGTTTGATTCGTTGGGACATAGACGATAGAAGTGCCGGCATTGCTGGAGATGCCGTACGCCGAGCTCAGTCCATTGACTATAAATCCAAGGGTGTTCTTCGGATTGATAAAATAATCGGCCCCGAATTTATAGTTGTGTGCATTGGTCGTGGTCACCAACACTGTCTTTTGAAGGAAGAACGTATCCAGCTGCGTCCTGTACTGGGTGGAATATCCCTCGTAAAGGGTGTGGTTGTAAGAGTATTCACCGAACAGGTTGATGTTGCGGTCCCGGTGATTGAAGGAGAAGGCGCCATTGTACTTGGAGTAGGTGCCGATACTATAACCCGCCGTTACCGACAGGTTCGTTCCATATGCCCCGTTCTTCTTCAGGCGGATATTGATGATGCCCGCGTTACCCGCCGCCTCGTATTTGGCGGATGGGTTGCTGATGATCTCGATGGACTCGATCGACGAGGAGGACAGGGTCCGCAGATAGTCGGCAAGATTGGTCGCGGAAAGATAGGTGGGCCGACCGTCGATGTATACTTGCACTCCATTCTTCCCACTGAGACTCAGATTATTGTCGTTGTCGACCGTTACGCCCGGCGACTTCCGCAGCAACTCCAGCGCATCGGAGCCCACCTCGTTGACACTGCCTTCGACGTTGAGAATAAGCTTGTCGGGCTTTACCTCCACCAGCGGTCTCCGGGCCGACACCTTGGCCTGCGTCAATTCTTTTGACGCGCGGACGAGCGTAAGCTGCGGTGCGGTTGTCAACCCCTCCGCTGTTATCACAAAAGATGCGGAATTTTGTGAAACGAAGCCGATATGTGAGGCGGTGATAAAATAACGGCCGGGCGTGATGGAAGAAAATTCGTATTCGCCGGATGCACCTGAAATGCTTAGTTTTACCAGGGAAGAATCCTTATCCCTTTTTAGAGCAACCGAAGCGTCTGATAATGGTTTACCCTTGTCGTCTCTTGCCAAGCCCTTTACCTGCTGAGCGTTTAGGCTTCCATAGGATAGGATGATCCCAAGGATCAAAGCAGGCAGTCTCATGTTATAGGCGTTGTAGGTTTTATCGGCAGCTGGCTAATGGTTAGTATCGATACGCGTAACAATACGCGTACAATATACGAAGAGCATGGATTATATAAAGCAATATAAGAGTTTTATCAACAGTCATTATCTAAATGGAGCTATACGTATTACCGTAGGCATCACATTACCTGCGATACTGCTCAGTCAGTTCAACAACCTGGGCGCCGGGATATCACTTTCTCTCGGTGCAATGTGCGTTGGGAACACCGATAATCCGGGGCCGATCCACCATCGCCGTAATGGTATGATAGCCTGCATGTTAATAATATTCCTCGTGACCTTGCTCGTCGACCTGGCCTCCGGTTCCCATATTTGGACAGGGTTGTTGGTGCTCATCTTCTGCTTTCTCTTTTCCTTCATTGGCGTATATGGCGCACGGGCAAGCTCCATCGGCGTCAATGCGTTGCTGGTGATGGTGCTGAATATCGATCGTCCGCACACACCCCTCGACAGCCTGATCACTGCGGCGTACGTGCTTGCCGGTGGTATGTGGTACACCGTTCTCAGCCTGTTGCTGTACAGCTTCCGGCCCTACCGCCTGGTTCAGCAGGCGATCGGCGACTGCATCCAGGCTACAGCGGGATACCTGCGGGTCAAGGCTGCCTTCTATGCCCGCGATACGGACTACGACGAGGACTACCGCCAGCTCGTGGAAAGCCAGGTCGATAACCATACCAAACAGGATCTCGTTCGGGAGCTCCTTTTCAAAAGCCGCAATATCGTGCAGGAATCGACCCATGTAGGCCGCGTGCTGATGATGATCTTTCTCGATATTATTGACTTTTTCGAAAGGATCATGACCTCACAACAGGATTACCGGATGCTGCACCGGGCCTTTGACGGTACGGAATTGATGCAGGATTGCCGCCGGCTGATCCTGCAGCTGGCCGCGGAGCTCGATGAGATCGGCATAGCGATCATGAGCGGGAAACCATCCGCCGAGAGTGGCGACCTTGCCGCCCGCATCCGCGAAGTGCGCGGGCAACTGGCGCAATACCGCGACAGGCACGGCGCCGTGGAGAACGCGGATGCGTTTTCCAGCATGGACGATATCCTGGACAGCATCGAAGACCTGGCCCTGCGCCTGCATACGCTGCATGGATATACGACATACGATCGCCGGCTGAGCCGGAATGTCACCGCGGAAGTGGACGTCGGGGAATTCGTCGCCCACACCGAGGTGGACCGGAAGCTGATCGTCGACAACCTCAATTTCAGTTCGGATATCTTCCGGCACGCGGTTCGCGTCAGCATCGCGACCCTGGCCGGCTATATCATCTCGGGTTTCCTGCCCTTCGGACATGGCTACTGGATCCTGCTGACGATCATCGTGATCATGAAACCGGTGTACAGCCTGACAAAGCAGCGGAATGTCCAGCGGCTGCTGGGGACCCTGGGCGGGGCCTTTGTCGGTCTGCTGATCCTGTATTTCATCAAGGACACGACGGTGCTGTTCTTATTGATGTTTGGGTTCATGATCATGACCTATGTCTTCCTCCGTACTAACTACCTCATCGCGGTGATCATGACCACGCCGTATGTGCTGCTGCTCTTCCACCTGCTTTATCCAACGGATTTCCGGACCATTCTCGCCGACCGGGTGATCGACACCGTCATCGGATCGGGGATATCCTTCGTGGCAAGCCTGCTGATCATCCCCAGGTGGGAACACGAACGCATCTCGGATTTTATGAGCGCCGCATTGGAGGCCAATATCGCCTATTTCAGGGATGTGGCGGGTTCTTTCCTCGGCCGGCCGGCCACCGTTCATCAATACAAGCTTTCCCGCAAGAACGCCTTCGTCGCGCTGGCCAACCTTTCCGATGCGCTTTCGCGGATGTTGTCGGAGCCCCGCCGCCAGCAGAAGAGTATCACCGAAATGCACCAATTCGTCGTTTCCAACCACATGCTTACTTCGCATATCGCTACCCTGGCCTATTATATGGATCCTTATGCCGCACAATATGCGGATAAAGCCTACGAGCCCGTGGTGGAGGATATCGTCTTCCGGTTGGAGCGGTCGGTCGACGTGCTGGAAGATAAGAATACCGCGATGCCCAGGCCGCCGGCGAAGGAATTGTTATTGGCATTGAATCAGAAGGCGCAGGCTTCAAAAGACTTCAAGCCCGTCGTCGATCAGTTCAACTTCATCTCGAAGGTGACAGCGGACCTCGCGAAGATCAGTCCGGCATTAGCCCTTAGTTATGGCCGCCGAGAAGCTCCCTCACCTTCACCACCAGCTCCGACTTCGTGATCGGCACGCCCATGATCTTGTTATAGCCCTTGGCATCGACCAGGAACTGGTCGCGGATGATCTTGATCAGCTGCCCATTGTTGATCTCGGGGATCAGCACATGCCGGAAATTGCGGATGATCTCCCCAAGATTGGCGGGGAAAGGACGCAGATAGCGCAAATGAGCATGGGATACCGCATAGCCGTCACGCTGCAGCTCGGCCACCGCACTCTTGATCGCGCCATAGGTGCTGCCCCAGCCAAGGACAAGCAAGTCGCCGTTCTCGGGACCGCTGTCAAGCTTTTGGGCGGGGATATGATCGGCTATCCGGTTTATTTTTTCTTCGCGGATCTTGACCATGTTCTGGTGGTTCTCGGGGTCATAGCTGACATTGCCCGTGACATTCTGTTTTTCCAATCCGCCGATGCGGTGCTCGAGCCCGCGCGTGCCCGGGATGGCCCAGGGACGGACCAGCTTTTCATCGCGCAGATAGGGCTGGAATATCTCTTCGCCTTCGGCGAGTTCCTTTTTGAACTTGACCTCGATGGGCGGAAGATCGGCGCTCTTCGGGAAACGCCAGGGCTCGGCGCCGTTGGCGATATATCCGTCGCTGAGAAAGATCACGGGGGTCATATGCTGGACCGCTATCCGGACGGCCTCATAGACGGCCTCAAAACAATCGCTGGGAGTCGAGGCGGAGATGACCGGCATGGGGCATTCGCCGTTGCGGCCATAGTAAGCCTGCAGCAAATCGCTTTGTTCGGTTTTTGTCGGCAGACCCGTGGAGGGCCCTCCTCGCTGGATATCGCAGATGACCAGCGGGATCTCCATCATCACAGCAAGACCCATGGCTTCGGCCTTCAACGCCATCCCGGGGCCCGAGGTGGTCGTTACGCCCAGTGAACCGCCGTACGATGCGCCAATCGCCGAGGTGATCGCGGCGATCTCGTCTTCCGCCTGGAAGGTGCGAACGCCAAAAGACTTATGCCGGCTAAGATCGTGCAGGATATCGCTGGCGGGGGTAATGGGGTAGGAGCCCAGGAACAGGGGCAGGCCGCTTTTCTCCGAGGCGGCGACCAACCCGAATGCAAGGGCCTGGTTACCCATGATGCTGCGATACACTCCCGCCGGCATCTTCGCCTTTTCCACGCGATAGGTGGTGGTGAAGGTCTCGGTAGTATCGCCGAAATTATAGCCGGCTTGCAGAGCCCGGAGATTGCTCTCGAGAATCTCCGGCTTCTTGCCGAATTTATCTTTCAGGAATCGGGTGGTGGTCTCCATATTCCGGTTGTACATCCAATACAGGAAACCCAGGACGAACATGTTCTTGGCGCGGTCCTTTTCCTTGGTGCCCATGGTAATGTCCTTCAACGCCTCCCGGGTCATTTTGGTGACGTCCATTTTGCACACGGTATAGCCGTCCAGCGAATGATCCTCCAGCGGGTTGACCCCGTCCGGGTAGTTGGCCAGCCGGAGGTTCTTCTGGTCGAATCCTTCCGTGTTGGCAATGATCGTCCCGCCCTTTTTCAGACTCTTCAGATTGGCTTTCAGGGCCGCCGCATTCATGGCCACGAGAACATCGGATTCATCCCCGGGCGTAAAGATGGCGTCGCTGGAAAAGCGAAGCTGGAAACCGCTGACGCCCGGAAGCGTACCCTGGGGGGCGCGGATCTCGGCAGGGAAATCGGGGAACGTCGCGAGATCGATCCCAAGTAAGGCGGTGTTGTTGGTGAACTGGCTTCCGGTAAGCTGCATGCCGTCGCCGGAGTCGCCGGCGAATTTTATGACGACGTCGTGTAGGACTTCCTCTTTTCGTTTCATATTGAAGGCAAAGTTACGATTAGACAGAGATAAATATAAGCAAAATCCCTACTCATACCGCAACGCCTCGATAGGATCCAGCCGGCTCGCCTTCTGCGCCGGATAATACCCGAAAAAGACGCCCGTAATGGCGCAAACAAGGAAGGAAAGGACAATAGACGGCTCCGTCACCAAAGTCGGCCATTTCAAAAAGAAGGTGACCAGCCAGGCCGAGCTGACGCCCAGGATGACCCCCAGCACGCCGCCGGTAAGGCTGATGAGGATCGCCTCGGTGAGGAATTGCAGCAGGATATCGACGCCCCGCGCCCCGATGGACATCCGGAGCCCGATCTCGCGCGTGCGCTCGGTAACTGATACATACATGATATTCATGATCCCAATGCCGCCCACCAGCAGTGAGATACCGGCGATGACGGCCAGCAGGACGGTCAGCAGCTGGCTGGTGCTGCTGAAGGTGTTGATCAGCTCCTGCATGGTGCGCACCGCGAAATCGTCCTCGTCGGAAGGTTTCAGCCGGTGCGTCGTCCGGAGGATATTGGAGATCTCGTCCGAGGCGGCCGTGGTTTTTGTCTCGTCAATGGCGGAGGCATAGATATTCTGAACGAAAATGGTGGAATGGGCCGAGGCCAGGATGCGGCGCTGTACGGTCGTGAACGGCGCGATGATGACATCGTCCTGGTCCTGACCGAAAGCGCTTTCCCCTTTCGGGGCCAGGGTGCCGATCACCAGCAGGGGCACATTGCCGAAACGGATATATTTTCCGATCGGGCTTCCGCCGGTTGGAAAAAGATTCGTGATCACCGTCTGCCCCAGCAGGCAGACCTTGGACTGTGTCTGGACATCCCGGTCGGTAAAGGCCACCCCATCCTGTACGGGCCACTGGCGGATGATTGTCAGGTAGTTGGGCTGAACCCCCTGGATAGTGGTCGGCCAGTTGTTATTGCCATAGATGGCCTGTCCCTTGGCATTGGCCATCGGGGAGACCGCGCTGAGATCCGGAGCCTGCTTTTGCAGGGCCTTTACGTCGTCGAGGGTGAGTGTCTGCACGTTGGTGGCGTCCAGCCTTGCACCCGCCGAGATATTACTGTTGGGCCGGATAATGATCATATTGGAGCCCATGCCCGAGAGCTGGCTTTGGATCGACTGCTTGGAACCCTGGCCGATGGCCACCATGGCAATGACCGAGGCGACGCCGATGATGATGCCCAGCATGGTGAGAAAGGCCCGCAGCTTGTTGCGTTGCAGGGCCCTAAGGGCAATGCGGAGGAGATTGAAGAGACTCATACTGCAAACGTTTAATAGTCTTCCGTTTTGGGCAGGGATTCAAGCATTTGTCTCGCGCTCTTGCGGCTTTCGTTCGGGCTGTCCTTCATCACCTTCCCGTCCCGAAGCATGATGGTCCGGCTGCTGAAGGACGCGATGTCCGGCTCATGCGTCACGAATACGATCGTCTTGCCCTGGGAGTTCAGCTCCTGCAATAACGCCATAATGCTGTACGAGGTTCGCGAGTCGAGGTTGCCGGTCGCCTCGTCGGCAAGGATCATCACCGGTTCGTTCACCAGGGCCCGCGCGATGGCCACCCGTTGTTGCTGACCACCCGAAAGCTGGCTAGGCGTGTGATCCAGCCGGTCTCCGAGGTTGACCGCTTCAAGGCATTTTATCGCCCGCTCCTTCCGCTCCTTTGCGGTCAGCGCCGGGTTGTACAGCAGCGGCAGCTCGACATTCTCCAGCGCCGAAGTTCGGGGCAGGAGGTTATAGGCCTGGAAGACAAAGCCGATCTTGTTGTTGCGCAGTTTCGCCAGTTCGTTACGGCCCAGTTTGCGGACATCCACCCCATCCAGCAGATAGGCGCCGTCGGTGGGTTTGTCAAGACACCCAAGGGTGTTCAGCAATGTCGTTTTGCCCGATCCGCTACTGCCCATGATGGTCAGGAACTCCCCGGCAACGACGTCGAAGGAGACGCCCTTGAGGGCGCGAACCACCTCCGAGCCCATCCGGAACTCCCGCTTGATATCATGTAATTCCAATATCTTCTGATTGCTCATGGGATTGCTTTTAAGATGCCGGAGGCATCTTGTCCGAAGGACAATTTTAGCCTCATCTGCCGCCGCCGCCTCCACGGCCGCCACCACTTCCTCCGCCGCTACGGGTCCCGCCGCCCCGGCGGGCCGGCATGAAGGGGCTCCTTACCGCGCCCGACCTGGCGCCGGCCGCAGCTGCCGCTTCTTCGCCATTCACCACCTCGTCGTCGAGGTCAAGCCCGCTCAGCACCTGTACCCTGGTGTCGTTGTTGAGCCCCGTAGTGATCTTCTTCTCGATCAGGCTGTCGCCAACCTTCACCCAGACAAAGGCCGGGGTTCCCGTACGGGGTGCGGTATCCACCTGCCGCGAAGTGGAATCGTGTCGGTGACGGGGCGGGCTGAGCGGATTGGCGGACGATCGCTTCGCCTCCACAGCCACTTCCCGTTCGTCGACGGTGTCGGGGAAGATCTTGTATTGTTTGCCAAGAGCATCGTCCGGCTTATATTTCAGCGCTTTCGCCGTGATCAGCATCGCACTGTCGACCTCCCGGGTAAAGATGAAGATATTGGCCGTCATGCCGGGCCTCAGCTTGAGGTCCTGGTTCGGCGCGGTGATGATCGTCGAATAGGTGACCACATTGGCCGAGACGACAGGCTCCAGCCGAACCTGGTTGACGGTGCCCGTAAAGGTGATGTCCGGATACGCATCAACGGTGAAGGTTACCCGCAGACCGACCTTTACATCGCCGATATCGGCTTCGGAGACCGCGGCCTGCACCTGCATCTTGCTGATGTCCTTAGCGATGATGAATAACGTAGGAGTGTTGAAGCTGGCCGCAACCGTTTGCCCGACGCTGACGTTCCGGGTCATGACGACGCCGTCGACGGGCGAGTAGATGCTGGCATAATCGAGGTTCTTCTGCGCCCCGTTGAGCTGCGCCTGTACGCTCTGAACCTGCGCCTGTGCGGTCTGGTACTGGCTCTGGGCGTTCTCATAGTCGGCCTTGCTGATAGCGCCGACACTATACAGTTGCGATTGCCGGTCAAAGGTACTCTTCTGAAAGGTCAGATTCGCCTTCGCAAGGGCGAGATTGGCCGTGTATTGATCCACCTGTGCGACGAAAAGGGATTTGTCGAGTTCGGCCAGCAGCTGCCCCTTTTTTACCTTGGCATTGAAGTCGGCATTGAGGACCTTGATCGTCCCGGAGACCTGCGAGCCGACCGCAACCGTATCCACGGGTTGCACTGTCCCCGTTGCCGTTACGCTCTTCGAGATATAACCATACCTGGGTCTTTCCGTTGTCAGGAGGACGGGTTTCTCTTCCTTGCGAAAAAAGAAATACCAGGCGGCGGCCCCGGCCAGCAGGAGGATAACAATGATGATGATGGCTCGCTTCATTATTTATTTATAGTTTAACTGCTATTCCCATATAGAAATCATAGATCTTGATACTTAGGGCCGCATTGTATTTGGCCTGGATATACACCTGGAAGGCCTGTGTATACAAGGTCTTCTGCTGCAGGTAGTCGACCAGGTTGGAGGCCCCCACTTTCAATTGTTCGCCGGCGATCCGGAAGGCCTCCTGGCTGGCCGTCAGCCCTTCGACGGCGGCGTCATACTGTCCCTGCGCATTGATGACGTTGATATAAGCCTGCTCGATTTCCTGGGCGAGAACGGTTCGCGTGTTCTGGAGGTTCAGCTTCGCCTGGTCGATATTGATCTTCGCGATCTCTACCTGCGTCTTCACCGTCCGCCGGGTGAAGATGGGGATCGAGAGATTGACGCCCACCTGTTGGAAGAAGTTGTTATCCAGCTGTTTGAAATAGGCGTCCGTGCTGCGGCTGTAATAGCTGGAAGAGAGCTGCCCCGTGGCCGTCAGGATGGGCAGATAGCCCGCACGCGCCTTGAGCAGATCGTAATGGGCGATATCGATGCTCAGCTGTCCGTTCTTGATCTCCGGTCGGTTGTTCATGGCAACGGAAACGACGCTGTCCAGCGCGGAGATGGCCTCCCTGGAGATAACCGTATCCGGGTCGATGATATCGAAGCTGTCCTGGTAAGGCAGCTGGAGGATGACCTTCAGGTTGAGCTTGTTTTGCCGGACGAGGCTCTGCGCGGTGACGAAATTGTACTTGTCGGTGGCCAGCTGGGCCTGCAGTTCGATAAAGGCATTCCGGGCGATGCTTCCCGCCTCGTATTGCTTGCGGCCCTGATCCACGGCCGCGGTGGTGGTATTGATCAGGTCCTGCTCATAGACGACGTTCTCCTTGGCGAGCAGGATAGCGAGATAGGCCCGGGTGATCTGCAGGGTGATGTCGTTGGTCGACTGAAGGATATTCAGATTGGCCGACTCGATCTCGAGGTTCTTTTGCAGGATGTCGTTGCGCAGATACCCCCCATTGTAGATCGTGATCGAACTGCTGGCGCCCCAGCTGTTGCTCCAGGACGAGGTTGTCTGCACCCCGCCGATCACGGCGGTGGCCGCCTTGCTATGCGTATAGGAAAGACTGCCGTTGCCCGAGAGATTGGGTTGCTGCTGGGCCCTGGAAAGAAGATAGTTCTGTTCGGCGGTCTTCTGACTCAGCCGCAGGCTGTTCAGCGTGATATTGTTTCGATTCGCATAGTCCAGGCAGGCCTGGAGATTCCAGCGGGCCGGCAAAGGAGTGCTATCCTGGGCGATGCGATAGGTAGCCGGGTTGTTCCGGGCATCGGCCCGGAACGCGGCAAACCACTGTACACTAAAGATAAGGAGCAAGAGATGACGTACGAACATACCTTTCCTGGTTTAGGTTATACGTTAGGAAGGTGTTTACAAAGGCTAGGCCATTCTGCGCTCTTATTCGCCCATTGGTGTAAATATAGGGCATTTTCACCGGTATCCATCTTTGAGCTCGCAGGCGCAGAAGGATACGTCTTGTTCTCCGGCCGGCCGCGATTTTCCGGAATTAGATGTATAATTGCAGCTTCTTAATAGCTAATTACCGTCAATATGGAGGTAAAAAATAAAGATCTTAAACTGCAACCGGATCGGATCCCAAGCCTTGATGGTTGGCGCGGCGTCTCGATTCTTCTCGTCATATTGGGACACCAGGTGGTCGACGGTTCCAGTTTAATGAGTCCGTCGCCCTTCAGCAGCTACTTCAAATGGCTGACCTGGCATATTTACGGGGTCGAGGTTTTTTTTGTGATCAGCGGCTTTCTTATAACAAGCCTGCTAATGAAGGAGCTTGAGAAGACAAAGCGAATTAGCTTGCGGGATTTTTATATCCGCCGGATATTCAGGATCCTTCCAACTTACTACCTGCTGCTTTTTGTCGTTTTCCTTTTAAATAAGGTCAACAATGGGGGTGAGATTTTAACTGCAAAAGACTTTTTGAAAAGCTTGTTTTTTGTTTCGGATTTTGACTTCGATCGGAGTTCATGGACCCTCGGCCATTCATGGTCCTTGTCTGTGGAAGAGCAATTCTATTTGTTATGGCCCGCTGTTTTTTGCATTCCGAAATTGAGAAAGATCGTGCCCGTCTTTTTCATCTGTATGGCCCCCCTGTTCAGAATCATACATCACAGGTATCAACTTTTCGGCGACGCTGCATTCTTGCTTCATTGCGATGCCATTTTTATCGGCGCGTTCTTCGCGATGGGAAAGAGGGAATGGATTGGTAAATACAAGTACATAATAGTGGGAGCTGCTGCAATTTCCCTTTTTTGTGAAAAGGAAATAATTCCCTATTCCGGGTTTATTACCGTTCCATTCGCCCGTACGCTGTTTTCCGGGGCTATCATTTGCCTTATTTTTGAATCGTTTAAACAAGGATCGGTCCTGTACAGGATATTGAATACAAAAGGATTGGTTCGGATAGGATTGATCAGTTACAGTTTGTATCTGTGGCAGCAATTGTTTTTCCCTCCATCCATTTTGGGACAACAAAAAATAACGAATTTCCCGATAAACATCCCCGTCATGTTCGTTTTGGCTTATGCCAGTTACCGGTTCGTTGAAGCGCCGTTCATCAAACTTCGAAAGCGACTTTTGCTGCCGGCGCAGTACGCTAAGACGAAAGCCGGTTCCGGTTAGCTCCAGTGACCCGGAACCCAGTACGAACCCCGGCGTTGCTTGACCCAGTGTCCGGGGATCCAGCTATGACGGCCATGGGGCGGCGCATCCCAGTGACCCGGAACCTCTTCATAATGTCCGTTGTTGAAATGCCATTCCGTGCCGATCCATACGTGATGAGCGTCAGGCCGGGCCGGGCGTTTGACCACATGTTCATGTGGTCTTTCTTTTACATACTCATGTTGAGCGCTGGCGCTAAGGGCGGCCAGGGAAAGGGCGGTTCCGAGCAGGGCTGTGAACATTAAATTTTTCATAAATGGAATTTGTACAAGGTAATCCAATATTGTGCCGTTATGTGCCCGAATGCGTCCCGCCATTCAGCGTATGGCGGGAAGGACCCAATCGTTGATGGCGCTTTTCTGGGTCCGCATTTTTTCTACGTCTTCTGCCTTGCGGGGTGCCTGCCAGGAAAGCAGTTCCTCCTTGTCCTTACCGATCCGCACATCATCCTCGATCCGTACGCCGATGTCCCACCATTTCTTATCACAGGGGCTGCCGGCGGGAATATAGATCCCCGGTTCGACGGTAATGACCATATTCTCCTTCAGCGGTTGCCCATAGGTCCCGACATCGTGAACATCCAGCCCGAGATAGTGTGAGCAACCGTGCGGATAGTAAAGGGATACCTGGGATTTGTCTTTGATGATGCCCAGCCGGACGAGTCCCGCCGCCAGCACTTCGGTGGCTTTTTCATTCAGCTCCGGGAATGGCGTCCCTTCATGGCACAGCGGGAAGACCGCTTCCTGTGCTTCGTAGACGAGATCGTAGATGGCTTTTTGTTCGGGGGAGAATTTACCCGTGGTGGGAACGGTGCGGGTCACATCCGCTGAGTAGCCGTGGTATTCGGAGCCGATATCCATCAGGACCATGTCCTTACCGACATTGGTGCGGGCGTTCTCTTCATAATGCAGGATACAACCGTTGGCGCCCCCGCCGACGATGGAAGGATAGCCGACATATTCCGCGCCCAGCTTTTTATGGACATATTCCTGCAGACCCTGCAGTTCCAACTCCGACATGCCCGGGCGGATGGCCTTCATTACTTCCGCATGGGCGATCGCGGAGATGGAGACGGTCTTGTGCATCAGCGCCATCTCTTCGGGCGTCTTGATCACGCGCAGCGACGCGATAGATTGGTCATAGAGAAAAGTATTCCATTTGAAATCCGCGACCTTCTTCCGGAAGGCTTCGAGGTCTTCGGCACTCTTGCAGTTGAGAAGGCGGGTGATGAGTTCATTGTTGCGCAGCTTCTCGCTCGCTTCCCGTTGCTTGCCGATATAGGCCTTGATGCTGGGAAGGGTCGCCACTGTCGCCCGTTCTGCGAGATTGCCAAGAAGCCCGTTGGTGGCCGGGTCGAAGTCGGCCGGCAGCGCCGCTTTTTTCCGGAACGCCTGCATCAGGTCATAGAGGTCTGCCGGATCCTGGAGATCGTCATGAACGTCGTCCGGCAATCCCGAAAAGAGGATGTGGTCGAAGGCCGCCAGATCGATCGGGTAGCCGGCGAATTCGCTGCCATTATAAACGTGGTCGAAGCCCAGCTCGCTCTTTGTCTTTTCGACACCCAGGCGCCGGCCGGTCCATTGTTCCTGTTGCGGGTCGCGTTGCTGAACAAAGAACAGCTCACGGTAGGTCGATCCATCGGCGCCCTTTTGGGGCTCTTTGAAGATAAGCAGGACGGCCTGGGGTTCTTTATACCCCGAGAAATAATACAGGTCGGGGTTGGGGTGATAGGGATAGCTGATATCGTTGGAAAACGTCCGCGTGGGGTAGGAAAAGATCACGGCTACCGAGTGCGGCGGCATCAGGGCCCGTAGCGCTTCTCTCCGGGCGGCATGAAAGGCGGGGGTTAGGTAGTCGTTCGGAAGATTTTCCTGGGCGTTGGCGGACATCGTCAGGGTGGCGGCGAGGACCAGCATTGCGGCAAGTTGCTTCATGTGCGGCGGTTTATGACGGGAAAGATAGCCGTTGTCCGGCCATAACAGGAGCCGCCCATCAAATAGGACAAAATCCGGGAAATATCTACTAAATTTGTTGGCAAAACGAGGCGTATGAAACGTTCGGGTGCGGCTGATCTTCCCTTACATTATGGCTATGTCCCCCAGTGGCTCGCAGACCGGATGGCCCGGCTGGGGCTGGCGGTGACCGAGGCGCTGTTGGCCGACTATGGCCGCGACGAGGTGTTGCGCCGCCTGTCCGATCCCTTCTGGTTCCAAAGCTTTGGTGCAGTGATGGGGATGGACTGGCACTCTTCGGGCATCACCACTTCGGTGATGGGCGCGTTGAAGCGTGCCATCAATCCTCATTCGAAGGAGTTGGGCATCTATATCTGCGGAGGCAAGGGCAGCGCTTCCCGGCAGGCGCCCGCCGAGATCCTGAAGGTCTGCGAGAGCACCGGTCTCGACGGCGTGGAGCTGGTGCGAAGCAGCAAGCTGAGTGCGAAGGTGGACAATACTGTCGTCCAGGACGGCTTTCAGCTCTATATGCATTGTTTTGTCCTCAGCCGCGAAGGACAGTGGACCGTCATCCAGCAGGGGATGAGCACGGGAAATTCGACCGCCCGCCGGTATCACTGGCATTCCGCCGGGCTGCGGTCTTTCGTCGACGACCCGCATACCGCCATCTGCGGTCCCAACCAGGGTGAGATCCTCAACCTGGCGGATCACCAGGCCGATCCCGCGCGGAAGGGCGTCCTTTCCCTGACGCGCGAGAAGCCCGAATTGATGATGCAGGACGCGCAGCAGTTGTTGACTCAGCCGCCGCCCAGGACGCAGGACGCGCAGCAGTTCCTGACCCTTCCCGCACATCACGACGTCCGCGCGGAGGATGTCGATCTCCGGCGCCTCGGCGCCGTCCTCTGGCTCGCGCACGACCGCCGGCCCGCCGATTTCGAAGAGCTGGTCCTGCTCGAAGGGGTGGGGCCGCGGACCCTGCAGTCGCTGGCCCTGGTCAGCGAGGTCATCCATGGGACGCCGGCGCGGTTCCGCGATCCCGCGCGTTTCGCCTTTGCCCATGGCGGAAAGGATGGCCATCCCTTCCCCGTTCCCATCGACGTCTACGACGAGACCATCGCCATCCTGCAGGGCGCCGTCCACAAGGCAAAGGTCGGCGAGAGCGACAAGCTCGACGCGATGAAGAAGCTCTCCGCTCTCGCGCAACGCGCCGAAGATTCCTTCGCGCCCACCGGCCGCGGCCTCGACGAGTGGATCGCCCGGGAACAGGCCGATAGCTGGAAATATGGAGGACGTACCGTCTTTGGAAAGGCGAAGCCGCCCGAAGCGGCGGTCCGATCGAAACAGTTGCGGCTATTCTAAGGCGCCGTCGCCCGCCGCGATCATTTTGAGGCTGCCCCCCGTTTTCGTTGCAGTTCGGGGTTCTTGGCTATCAGTACAGCCGCCTTCTTTTCTGTTTCCTGCGTGGTAAGCCATTTGCGCATCAGCTTTTTCAAAGCCTTTGCCTTGTCGACGTTTTCTTTTGAGTAGTGGTTCATACCGAATTCCTTAACCTTTGATAGAGATATTGCACGTATTTAGCGAGGTTGCACAGCTTAAATTTACAGTGCGTACTCTGATCGCATATCCACAAAAGCGACGGATTCGGTTGAATAAGGGTTTTTCTTATCGGCTCCGCTTAGAAGAAGTTTAGAGGCGCTGTAGACCGTTGCCTTGGTTTGTCTTTTGCATCGCACTGAAGCATGCCCGAAGGCCCTTCCATAGTAATTCTGAAAGAGCAAGCCTCCCTATTCCAGGGAAAGCAGATCGTTGCCGTCACGCTTTTCGGCTCCTATAGCATCAATGAGCGAACCAAACCCCATCCCCGCCTGCACCTAAATTTCAAAACCGGCGACATCTATTTCTACGCCTGCTCGGTAAAGATCCTCACCGGCGACCTCGACGAATGGTACGATTGGAGCGCGGATGTCATGAACGACCAGTGGAACCCCCGCAAAGCCCGAAAGAAGCTCAAAGAAATGCCGGACGAACTCGTCGCCGATGCCCTGCTGGACCAGGACGTCTTCGCCGGCGTCGGCAATATCATCAAAAATGAGGTCTTGTTCCGTATCCGCGTCCACCCCGAAAGCCGGGTCGGCGCCCTGCCTCCGCGCAAGCTGGCGGAAATGATCCGCGAAGCGCGGAACTACAGTTTCGACTTTCTCGAATGGAAGAAGGCCTATGAATTACGAAAGAATTGGCTGGTCCATGCAAAAAGCATCTGTCCCCGTTGCGTGATCCCGCTGGTAAAAGCCCCCCACCTAGGCAAACGAAAGCGAAGGGCATTTTACTGCGAGAATTGCCAGAAGCGGTATGAATAGCCTACCGCTCGCTTCTGGTAACATTAAAGTGAACCCAACCCGGTCACATGTTATACGCCCCGTAATACGCCGCCCCCAACAACGCCATCTTGTCGTTCAACACGACATGCACCGGCACCTTATCCGACAGATCATGCATCCGCCCGTTATTATCAAAATTCTTCGTCCAATTATCCGTCTGTAACAAAGGCAGGATCTTCGGCGGTATCCCCCCGGCCAAAAACAATCCCCCCGTCGCCATCAGTTTCAAAACAAGACAAGACGCCTCCGTCGCAAAGTACCGCACGAACAACTCCATCGTCTCCGCACAGATAAGGTCTTCATGTTTCAACGCCGCCTGGCTGATCACCGCCGCCGGGTCCTCCTCCTTCATCCGCTGCGCCAGCCACTCCGGGACCCCGTCCCGATGCTTCGAAGCCAGGCAATGAAAAATATTCTTGATCCCCATTCCCGAAACAAGCCGTTCCCAGCTAACATGCCCGAACTGCTGCTGCAAGGCATAGAACAACTCTACATCCTTCGCCGTCCGCGGAGCGAAATCGGTATGCCCGCCCTCCGTGGCAAACGGATGAAAACGCGCTCCGTCCCAAAACAGCCCCGCCTCGCCAAGCCCCGTGCCGGGGGCAATAATGGCCATATTGCCCTTCGCCGCCGGAACGCCGGCCTGTAACGTGGCCAGCTCATCGGGGCCCAGGCCCGCCAGTCCATACGCCGTCGCTTCAAGATCGTTGATAAAACTCACGGGAATACCCAGCTCCGTCTTCATGACGGCGCTGTCCAGCACCCACGGAAGATTGGTAAGCTTGCTCTTTCCATCGACGACCGGTCCGGCCACCGCCGCGGAGATCCGGCCCGGAAGCTTCCCCTTGCAGTAATCATGAACGATATCCGTAAGCGAAGGATGGTCTTTGGAGACATATCGCCGTTGATCGAGAATGGTGACACCGGCATGGTCGGCGCGGCAAAGGGCGACATTGGTCTTGGTGCCGCCAATATCGGCGGCGAGTAAGCTGACGGGTTCCTGGCCCTTCTTTAACTCCCTGCGGAAAGCGATCGGTACTAACGGATTTAACGCCATGCGAGTAGTAGGTTTAAACGGTACTACTCAAAGTTACATGTTCCGCCGGTATTGTCCGCCCACGGCATATAAAGCATTCGTTATTTCCCCCAGGCTGCACACCTTTACGGTCTCCATCAGCTCCCCGAACAGGTTGCCATTGTTAACGGCCACCTCCTTCAGGCGCCTTAGCATCTCGTCCCGGCGGCCGGCATTGCGCTTCCGGAAAGCCACAAGGTTATCTATCTGCTGATCCTTTTCTTCGGCGGTGCTCCGGATCACCTCGCCCGGTAATACGGTGGGGGAGCCCTTGCTGTTGAGGAAGGTGTTGACGCCTACGATCGGTAGCTCGCCGCTGTGCTTCAGGCTCTCGTAATACAGGCTCTCCTCCTGGATCTTGTTGCGCTGGTACATCCGCTCCATCGCGCCAAGGACGCCGCCGCGCTCGTTGAGGCGATCGAACTCGATCAGCACGGCCTCTTCCACCAGGTCGGTCAACTCCTCCACCGCAAAGCTGCCCTGCAGATAGTTCTCGGTCCGCGCACTGCCCAGCTCGCGGTTGATGATCAGCTGGATCGCCATTGCCCTGCGGACACTCTCTTCCGTCGGCGTGGTGATAGCTTCGTCATAGGCGTTTGTGTGAAGAGAATTGCAGTTGTCGTAGATGGCATACAGGGCCTGCAGCGTGGTCCGGATATCGTTGAAATCGATCTCCTGCGCATGCAGGCTTCGGCCGCTGGTTTGAATATGGTACTTCAATTTCTGGCTGCGGCCATTCCCTTTATAGACGTGCTTGATGGCCTTCGCCCAGATACGCCGCGCCACCCGCCCGATGACACTGTATTCGGCATCCATCCCATTGCTGAAAAAGAAGGAAAGATTCGGCGCAAAGTCGTCGATCGCCATCCCCCGGCTGAGATAGTATTCCACATAGGTAAACCCGTTGGCCAGCGTGAAAGCCAGCTGGGTAATAGGGTTGGCCCCCGCTTCGGCGATATGATACCCGCTGATGGATACGCTATAGAAATTCCGTACCTGCTGCTCGATAAAATAAGCCTGCACGTCGCCCATCAGCCGCAAAGCAAACTCCGTACTGAAGATACAGGTGTTCTGCGCCTGGTCCTCTTTCAGGATATCGGCCTGCACGGTCCCCCGCACCTGCGACAGCGCGGAAGCCTTTATCTGCTGATACACATCGGCGGGCAACACCTCGTCGCCGCTCAGCCCCAGCAATCCCAGGCCAAGACCCTCGTTGCCCTCCGGCAGCTGATCGGGACTCGATGGATTGCGATAGCCGGGACGACCGCCATCGGGATATTTTTGACGCAATGCTTCGGCGACCGCCGGTAGTTGCCCGACACGCGCCGGCTCTTCCGTGCCCGAACGGCCATTCGCGGCCAGCCATTTCTCGCATTGCTGGTCGATGGCGGCATTCATGAAGAAGGCCAGCAGGATCGGCGCCGGCCCGTTGATCGTCATGCTCACCGACGTTTTCGGATCGCATAGATCAAAACCGCTGTACAGTTTTTTGGCGTCGTCCACGGTCGCGACGCTCACCCCCGAGTTACCGATCTTGCCGTAGATATCGGGCCGGTGATCGGGATCTTCGCCATACAACGTCACCGAGTCAAATGCCGTGCTCAGCCGCTTCGCGGGCTGACCGGCTGACACGTAGTGAAACCTCCTGTTCGTTCGTTCCGGGCCGCCTTCGCCGGCGAACATCCGGGTCGGGTCTTCTTCAGCCCGCTTCAAGGGGAAGACCCCGGCGGTATAGGGGAATTTACCCGGGAGATTCTCCTGCAACCGCCACCGCAGGATATCTCCCCAGTCCCGGAACCGGGGTACGGCGATCCGCGGAATGGCCGTACCGCTAAGCGATTCGGTGAACAAAGGCTGGCGGATGATCTTCCCGCGGACATCATAGTCAAAAGTCTCCTTCTTATAAAGGGCCGCCGTCGCCGGCCACTCGTCGATCAACTTTTTGCACAGCGGGAAGAGTTGAGACTCATATTTTGCCTTTTGGGCCAAAAGCTGCTCCCTTCCGGGGAAATCCTCTGAAACCTCACCAAGAACGCCGTTAAGCCGGTAAAGGCGGCTGGCGATAGCCGCCTGTTCCTCCGTCCGGCGATTGTACTCCCGGATGGCCGAACTTATCTCCGAGAGATAGCGCACCCGCCTTGGCGGAAGTATCTGCGATTGGGTAGAGGTTTCCTGGGTATGGGCATGCAGCACCAGCTCGCCAAACCGGACGCCCGTCTTTTTCTCGATGACGACCATCAGCTTTTCGAACAGCTCGTTTACTCCAAGGTCATTGAACTGGGCCGCGATCGTACCGACGACGGGCAGATCGCCATCCTTCGCATTCCACAGCTGGTGGTTTCGCTTGTATTGTTTACGGATATCGTGCAGCGCGTCCAGGGCGCCGGCCTTGTCGAATTTATTCAGCACGACCAGGTCTGCATAGTCGAGCATGTTGATCTTTTCCAGTTGGGAAGCCGCCCCATATTCCGGCGTCATCACATAGAGGCTGATATCGGCATGGTCGAGGATAGAAGCGTCGCTTTGCCCAACCCCCGCCGATTCAAGGATGATGACATCATACCCCGCTGCCTTGCAGATATCGATGGCTTCCTGCACATGGCTGCTGAGGGCCTTGTCGCTGTCCCGGGTCGCCAGGCTCCGCATATAGGCCCTGGGGCTTGAGATTGCGTTCATCCGGATACGATCGCCGAGCAACGCGCCGCCGGTCTTTTTCTTCGACGGATCGACCGAGATCACGGCAATGGTCTTGTCGGAAAAGCTATTGAGGTATCGGCGGACCAACTCGTCGGTGACGGAAGACTTACCCGCACCACCCGTGCCCGTAATGCCGACCACGGGGACATTCCCCGGTTGCGGGTCGTGGCTCGCAACTGGGCCGGAACCATTCTCCGCATTGGAGATTGATCGGGCGATCTTGCGGATATCCTTCCATTCTCCCAGCTTCATCTCCCCGATGAAATTCCGGGGATCGCCGTTCAACGCAAAATCGCATTGCCGGATCACGTCTTCGATCATTCCCTCCAGCCCCATCCGGCGGCCGTCGTCCGGTGAATAGATCCGGGTGATCCCATATCGATGCAGCTCTTCGATCTCCTGCGGCAGGATGGTGCCGCCGCCGCCGCCAAAGAGTTTGATATGGCCGCAGCCGTTCTCGACGAGCAGGTCCTTCATGTATTTGAAGAATTCCAGATGCCCGCCCTGGTAAGAGGTGATCGCCACGCCTTGTACGTCTTCCTCGATGGCGCATTCCACGATCTCGGCCACCGAGCGATTATGTCCAAGATGGATGATCTCCGCGCCCTTGGATTGAAGAAGGCGGCGCATGATATTGATGGCGGCGTCATGCCCGTCGAAGAGGGCCGCCGCCGTAACGAGCCGGACTTTATGAACCGGGGTATAGCTCATGGTCTAATTGTTTGGCAGACATGCTAAATTACGGAATAAAACTAACATTTGTTAGTTAGATGAGTGGGCAACTATATACGAGTTGGGACAAAAAAAGGGGAAGACAAAAAGCCCTCTCCCTTTGGAGCGTTAAATCTTGAGTAATCCTTTGAGTGAGGCTAGGTCATAGTACATCAACCGAGTATCCGAATTTTTATCGTCCTCTGTCATGTACTTGAATCCATTTTTTTCATAAAAAGCTAATGATTCTCGGTAAGCGTCCACGGTTATGAATCTACATCCTGTTTTATTTCGATCGATGAAAAAGACTTTTATATAATCCAGAATGCTTGTGCCTAAATGTTGTTTTTGGTAAGGCTTATTAACGGCTAAGCGGCCAAGTTTAACTGCAGGGTAGCTTTTGAAGTGTTTTTTATGAGGAATATTCTTTCTAATCTTATTCCAAAGATTATTTCTCCCGACTTGCTCGTATAAGATTTTGTCATTCAGCACGCTAAAGAACGCAACAACATCATTGTCGTTCTCAAAGAGGTACGTTACCGCAAGCAATTCTTGCAAATAATTCTGGGCATCGACAACGATAAATTCGTTTAAGTCCGTATCGCCACAATCAAATGACAAAATCTCCTTCTCGGGGGAAAGTCGTACATACGTGAAACCTGAAAGGTCCATTATTTCTTAACGATGGCTTTTATTTTCTCAAAATTGGCTTTGATGCGCTCCAATTCTGTTTGGCTAATAGACTCCTTGGGCGCATTGCTTATTTGATTAACGAAATTGCAAGCGTCTTTACCTGTGAGAATTGGAGTTTCTTTAATTGGCTTAGCCATTTTTACCCAGCTTGTGGATTAATTGTTGATTGATTTTGCAAAGTTAGTACCAGTTTTTTAGTAAAGGAACCAATAGGGGTTAAATTTATTGTGCATAATACAAAACACAATGAATTTGTTTACAGTTAATTGCGTTTTTATTGCTTAATTATTTAGCAAAAATGTGGATAAATAGCAAGCGCATGCCAAAATTTACTAAATAAAAAAATGCAATCTTATCATAACTAATGAGTAAAGATACTCCGGTGAATTATTTTTGGCAACCGTTAAAACACCTATTTGTCAAAATAAGGCGGCAAATACTTTGGTTGCCTTATTTTATTTACCTATTAATTCATTGTATTTCAGTCGCCCACTGCAGTTCCGCACTGAGAGCTCAAACCGCTCATGATCTTTATCTTCCGGGTGTTCCACCGGGCCACAAACTCATCGCAATATCGTTGTAAGTGCTGCGGGCTGACTTGGTGAAAGACGCCGATGATTCCCCTTTTCAACAGGCTCCAAAAGTTTTCTATGCCGTTGGTGTGGAATCCAATATTAACGTATTGACCTAATGAGCGGTCAACGATAACGTGTTTAAACCGATGGCAACCGTACACATCCTGGGCCGAAATACCGCCCCCCAACTCAAAGTTTGACGAACGCGATAGTGACCCAGTTGCCCGATTCCCCGATCCGGAGAAAATAATAGCCTGCTCTCAGGCCGGAAGTGCGTAGCCCCACCGGCGAATTGCCGGAAGCAGGAGCCTGATCGATCAAAACTCTCCCGGCCATGTCCAACACCTGCAGCCGATGGATGGGCAATCCGCCGTCGTTGATCAACGTCAACTCATCAGCAACGGGATTTTGCCCCAGGTGGATCCCGGCGGATCTGCCGGCCACCGTCAGCTTCAGAATAGATGTCCAGGAACGGCTGCCTTCGTTGTCCGTCCCCTCGATGCGGTAGTAATTGTCGCCGGCCGCCGGATGAATATCGACAAACCCATACGTGGCGTTGCTTCCTGCTCCAGGGGTACCCTCACCGGCCACAACCTCGCCGATAGGAGAAAATGCACCGCCGGGAGCCGATCGTTGGATCTCGAAACGGCCGTCGTCCGACGAATTTTCGGTTGTCCATTTAAGGTAAACCAGCCCTGCTTCGACCTGGCCGGTAAAAGATCCCCAATGGATGGGAAGGGCGACACCACTGAAATAAGTATATAAGTCAGACACCTGGGTGGGTGTCAGCGCACTGCTATAAGCGATGGCGTCGTCCAAACTCCCGGTAAAAACGCCGGTGGCAACACATGGATTTCTCCCCAGACCAATTAAGGGCGGGGCGGTCCTCGCGGCCGTGCTGGCACCCGAAGTGGTCGCCACCTGGCTCCCGTCGACATATAAGGTGATCACACCAGCAGCTTCAGCCCTGGTTGCCGTGACAAAATGCCACGAGCCGTCGTTGTAGGATAGGGGCGAGATAATGGTAATATCAGGATTGCCGATGCCAAACGCGATATGTCCCCCGTTGATAAGCGCCGTACCCCAATCGCTGGTTCCCCCACATACTTCCGCATCCACCAGCGCCGCGCCGCCATACCACTGGGTGCTCGAGGCCGCGGACATCGTCGTCTTAACCCAGTATCCGACGGTGAAATCATCGGCCAGCGCCGTCACGAGACCGGATGGAAGCGTGCCCGTCGATGTTCCGGCAATAAAAGCAGTCGCACTGCTTGCCGTACCAAAACGGTTAACGTCGTCGGCCGTTGAAACCAGCGTTCCGTTGAAACCATTGCCGCTGATATCGGCGGCTGAATTGTTGAAAGGGAATTGGGCGACACTGCCGGCAGGCAATTGGGCCAGTACGGCGAAAGGCCCGATAAACAGGCCGACGCTTAGTGCGATAGCATTACGCATTTGTCTCGGTTTATAAGATTACCAAATGGCTGAATGGAAAAAGGTACGTATCGCGACTAATGATTGAGGGGGGCAGGGTAAATGTAGGTGAATTTGTGGTATATACAGCGAGGTGTCGTCGTCCAATCCTCCGGGCGTTGATATGGCGGTAACCAAAAAAAATCCCCCATAATCCAAAAAATTACTAATTTGTACCGCTTTGAAGCGTCTTGCTGCCATACTGCTCATGGGAATCCTCTTCTTCAACTGGTACGGTTACCAGTTGCTGACGCAATATTGGCAACAACAGGCCGAGAGCAAGCTGCAAGCCCGCCTCGACCGCAACGAATACGATGAATCCCAACTGCTTACCGTAAAGGTCCCCATCACCACGCTTTCCTACTACAACTACTCTTCCAGCAATTTTGAGCGCGTAGACGGCAATATCGACATCCACGGCGTCCGCTATCAATATGTCAAACGCCGGTTCGTCAAAGATTCATTGGAGTTGCTCTGCATCCCCAACGAAACAACGATGAAGCTGCAGCAGGTGAAGAACGATTTCTTCCGCCAGGTCAACGACCTCCAGCAGCAAACCCAGGGCAAAAAGGCCCCTTCCTCCCCGGTAAAGAATATTTCAAAAGATTATCAACCCACGGCAATGCAGATTGCCGTCCCCGGCGCATGGGCCGCACTGTCCCTGACGCCGGCGGAGTACATTTATCCTCATCTTCCATCTTCTTACTCCCCCACCGCAGAGATGCCCCCCGATCAGGCGCCAGCCTTATCCTAAGTCTCTGTCATCACCCTGTTTTCTCTCCAATATGCATTATCGCGCCGGCATGATCCGAACGCGGTAAGCACAACGATGCACAATGAAGAATCTCTCTGGTGAAGGGCTTCACAGCCCGGCACAAAGTATACATTATACGCTCCGTATCGCTTCGGCCATGTGCTTTATCGGCCATGGCGCCTTTGGGATCATCACCAAACCCATCTGGTGTAACTATTTCGCTGTCTTTGGCATCGGCCACGACCTCGCCTACCGGCTCATGCCGTTCGTAGGGGCCATCGACATCCTTATGGGTCTTTCCTTATTGATCTACCCGATCCGTGCCGTCGCGGGCTGGCTGGTTGTCTGGGGACTGATGACGGCCTGCTGCCGGCCGTTATCGGGCGAACCCTTCGCAGAAATGATCGAACGCGCGGGCAACTACTGTGCCCCCCTCGCACTACTGCTCCTCTCAGCGACCGGCACCCGCCTGCGGAAGGGCTGGCTTGTGTCAAGATTGGACCCGCATACTCAAACCGATGCCCGGCATTACCGGCTTGTCCTGTTCTCCCTGCGCATGGCTGTCTTTCTCCTGCTGCTGGGCCATGGCTGGCTCAACCTCATCGAAAAGAAAGGTCTCCTCCAACAATATACCGCACTCGGCTTCGCCAACCCCGCGCAACTGGCCCGGATGGTGGGGATGTTCGAAATGCTGGCCGCCCTGGCGGTGTTGGTCCGGCCCGTCCGGCCGCTGCTCCTCGTCTTTTTTGTATGGAAGATGGGAACCGAGCTGTTCTATCCAAAATGGGAGCTCTTTGAATGGGTGGAACGCGCCGGCAGCTACGGCTGTATCCTCGCCTTATGGATCGCCCTGGGACGCATCCCGGTGCAAAATATCAATTCTGTCAAAACCAATTTAGCTGTTTAATTCCTCAAAAAATGAAAAAGGTATTTTTTACCATCCTGCTTCTGACTGCTTTCGTCTCTTTCAATCACGCATATTCACAAGGCTGCGTCGCCATCCGCAGCACCGGAGGTTTCTGCACCTATGACGGCAAGACCCATGTAGACTCCGCCAGCAAATGGCAATTCACCGTCAACAATCGGTACTATAAATCCTTTCGCCACTATGTTGGCACCGCGGAACAAAAACAGCGGCAGACCCTGGGGAATGAGGTGATCAATCACGCCTATACCCTGGATATGGCGATCTACCGCATCATCAATCCCCGCTGGTCGATCATGCTCGACCTCCCGGTGTCCGCCAACGCCCGGTCGCAGACCTATACGCAGAGCGGCGTTCTCCACCGCTTCAGCACCCATGATTTTGGCGCCGGCGATATCCGGTTGGCCGTCTACAGCTGGTTGCTGGACCCCGTCAAAATGCCCAAGGGCAATATCCAGATAGGCCTCGGTATCAAGCTGCCGACCGGTGAAGACAACTACCAGGACTATTTCAGGACCAGCGACAGCACCAAGGTCCTCGGACCTGTCGACCAGTCCATTCAGCTGGGCGACGGCGGCACCGGCATCACCTTCGAGCTGAACGGTTTCTATAACTTCTCACATACGATCGGCGTCTACGGCAACTTTTTCTATCTCGCCAACCCCCGTGATCAGAATGCCGTACCCAACTACCGCGGCACGCCTTCCGCCACTTCCCTCGCCAACGGTAGCAGTGTCATGAGCGTTCCCGATCAAATGTTGATCCGCGCCGGTATCAGCGCCCAGTTCAATCGCCTGACGGCTTCCGCCGGCTTCCGCGATGACTGCCTGCCCGTCCACGATCTCATCGGTCAGAGCAACGGCTTCCGCAGACCCGGTTATATCCTCTCCGCCGAGCCCGGCCTGACCTATGTCGCCTCGTCGAAAGTGTCCATCTACTCCTATGTGCCCATCGCGCTGGTACGCAACCGCACCCAAAGCGTACCGGATAAGATCACGACGGCATTGACGGGAAAATACACCCAGGGCGATGCGGCTTTTGCCGACTATGTGATCAACATCGGCGCGAATTTCAGATTCTAAAACCCGGCTGGACCATCCGCAATCAAAAAAACACGAGCTCCATGGCACACATAAAACTTAATAACGAACAGCTCCCCGGCATCGTCGGGCTGCTGGACTATAGCCCGGCGACGGCAAAGCCGCTGCTCGAGTTGGCCAATGTCCTGTTGCGGGACGATTCGACGCTCACCCGTACCGAAAGGGAGATCATCGCGGCGTCGGTATCCTATCGCAATGAATGTCATTTCTGCCATACGAGCCATGCCGCGGCAGCCGTTGCCAACGCCGGCGCGGATATCACGATGATCGACGACATCAAGCAGGGACTCATCGATACAAAAGTGTCGGACAAGCTCCGCGCCTTGCTCGCCATTGCCCACCACGTTCAGCAGGGCGGCAGGCAGGTGACGGCCGAGGATATCTGGCTGGCGCGGGAGAACGGCGCCACCGACAAAGAGATCCATGACACCGTCCTGATCGCGGCCGCCTTTTGCATGTACAACCGATATGTCGACGGGCTCGGGACCTGGGCGCCGAAAGATAACGAGGCCTACCTGGAAATGGGCCGTAACATCGCCGAACACGGCTATGGCTATTCCGTACGCCAGGCACAAATCGCCTTATAACTTATAAAACCAAAACAAGGCTTATGTTGAACAGTAAAAAAGTAGCTTTTTCCGTCGCCCTGGCCCTGCTGGTCGCAGCGCCGGCGGTGCTGAAAGCTCAAACGGATGAAGATGGCATCATGATGGACAAGAAGAACCTTTGTATCGGCGCCACGTATATGCACGGCAGCTGGGACCATTATTGGGAAGGGACTTTCAAACGCAACAACCAAAATCTCGGGACGGTTTCCACCCAATCGGTGATGGTAATGGGTACCTATGGGATCACGCGGAAGCTGAACTTCATCGCCGGGGCGCCCTATGTATGGACCCATGCCACAGCGGGAACCCTGCATGGCCAGCATGGCGTGCAGGATCTGTCGGCCTGGCTCAAATGGGACGCCCTCGACCTGAACGTCGGCAAAGGGGTTCTGTCCATCTACTTTCTGGGCGGCGGTTCCCTGCCGCTCACCAACTATATCGCGGACTTCCTGCCACTCTCGATCGGTCTTCAAAGCAAAACCCTCTCCGGTCGGCTGCTCGTTGACTACCAGGCGGGGAACTTCTTTGCCACCGCATCGGGGACCTATACGGGGAGAAGCAATATCATCATCGATCGCAACTCGTATTACACCACCTCCCTCCACCTCACCGATAAGGTGGATATGCCCGATATGGCCAGCTATAATGTGCGGGCCGGCTATCGCAGCAACTGGCTGATCGCCGAAGCGGTCTTTACCCAAGCGTTCACCGTCGGCGGATTCGATATCCGGAAGAACGATATGCCCTTCCCAAGCAATAAGATGAATTCGACGATGGCGGGGATCGACTTCAAATACACCCTGCCGAAGAAATGGAATGCACTGTCGATCGTAGGCGGCGGGATGTACACGCTCGCCGGCCGGAATGTCGGTCAGTCTACTTCCTGGGATCTCGGGGCGTTTTATGTCCTCGATTTCTCGCATAAGAGATCCAAGGCCCATACTTCCGCATCCGAAAAGAAATAATCTCGCCATCAAAAAATGAAATTATGAACCGCCATATCTTTCTTCTCGCCCTTGGCTCGATTCTAATGATCGCCGCCTGTAACAAGAATGTCTCCGACCGCACGGCCGGCCTGCCGCCTTTGGCGCCCGCCAACGAGGACCTCAATGCCGGCTCCTGGAGGCCCATCCTGCTGTCCCGTCCCGACACTTTCGCCGTTGCTACACCCGCGGCCACCAACAGCCCGCTGTATGTGGCCGACCTCAACGAAATAAAAGGCTACCAGACGCATCTTACCAGCGACCAGCAAGGCCAGATCGCCTACTGGAGCGCCGGTGGCGTACTCCGCTGGAACGAGGTGATGCGGGAACTGGTGGCGAAATACAACCTGGCCCCCTATCAGAACACCGATGGCTCCTATCCCACCCCTAGTTCGGCCAATCCCTTCGCCTATCCCTTCTTCCCCTTCTCCAACCCGCCCTATGCCGCCCGCGCCTTTGCTTACATCAGCGCCGCCCAGTATGATGCACTGGTAGCCTGCTGGTACTACAAGGCAAAATTCAACCGCCCCGCGCCGTATACGGTCGATCCCACGATCAAGGCGATGGCCGGCAAAACGGGTCTGGCTTCCTATCCTTCCGAAGGCGCTGTGCTCGCTGGCGTCTCGGCGGAAATGATGCAATTGCTCTTCCCCGACGAGATTGGCAACGTCCAGCAGAAACTGCAACAGCAGGAGATGGCGTTGATGGCATCCGGCGCCGCCACGCGCAGCGATATCACCGCCGGGGAAGCCTTGGGTCGACAGGTGGCCGAAATGTTCATTGCCCGCGCCCGTGGCGACAATGCCGGCAAGGCAGTGGGGACGCCGGCCGACTGGGCAAAATTTGTGACGACGGCGCAAGCCGCCAACCAGGTGCCCTGGCTAAGCCTCGAAGCCCCGGCAAGACCACCCATGCTCCCGCTGTTCGGCAAGGTAAAGGGCTTCCTGTGCGATTCGGCAGCCATTGTCTCTCTGCGTCCGGGGCCGCCGCCTTCGACCAGCAGCGATGAGATGAAGTCCCAAACATCCGCGGCGCTCAAGACGATCCAAAATGCAACCAGGGAACAGATGAAGATCGTGCAGTTTTGGGCCGACGGGATCGGGACCTACACTCCGCCAGGTCACTGGAATGCGATCGCCGCAGAAGACTTCGTCAAGCAAAACTGGAGCGAAGTGCGTTGGGCCCGGAACATGGCCCTGCTCAATATGACGGAGATGGATGCCGCCATTAGCTGCTGGGATATCAAATACTTCTATTTCAACCCGCGTCCCACCCAGTTGGACCCGAGCATCAAGACGCTGACCGGGATACCCAATTTCCCATCCTATGTCTCCGGTCACTCGATGTTCAGCGGCGCTGCGGCAACCATCCTCGGCCATATCCTGCCTTCAAGAGCATCGGCCTACGAGGCCATGGCGCAGGAGGCGGCCAATTCCCGGATTTATGCGGGGATCCACTATACTCTCGACTGTACGGTTGGCTTGCAGGTGGCGCAAAATGTCGGCAACTATGCCGTCAAACGCGCCCAGATCGACGGCGCCGAATAAATATGGTAAATATTTTGGTTCAATGCGGGCCACGGGCCCGTCGGCCGAAGGCCAAACAACATATTGGTCGGAGCGAGGCGGCAAATTTCCTCCAGCCACCGAGCGAAGAACAAAGCAAAAGCAAGCAAAACGCCACGATTCTTCGTGGCGTTTCATTTGAATGGCCCGTGGCCATTTTTTCACTATTTTTATCCTATATAACGCATATATGAAAAGACTGGCCGGCTTCTTACTGCTTGTAGCCACCTCCCTGCTTTCTTTTGGACAACCTCTCGTCACCACCCCACCCGACAAGATCTACGGGAAATTATTCGTCGACGTACAAATGAACCGCGTCTTCCCCGACGGCAAGACCTTCGTCGATTGCATCCCAAAACGCAAGCCGGCCGAGATACTGGCCGACTACGACGCCCAGAAAGAGACCGCCGGATTCGATCTGAAAAAGTTCGTGGCCGACAACTTCGAAATTCCCGCAGGTCCCACCGACAACTATAAGACAAATACCACCGAAGATGTCGTCACCCACATCAAAAATCTCTGGTCCGTATTGAAACGCACGCCCGACAAGGTCGTCGAAGGCAGCTCTCTCCTCCCACTGCCCTATCCCTATATCGTCCCCGGCGGCCGCTTCCGCGAAGTCTACTACTGGGATTCCTACTTTACCATGCTCGGCCTGAAGGAAAGCGGCGAGATCGAGATGATCGACAACATGGTAAAGGATTTTGCCTATCTCATCGACAACTATGGCCATATCCCCAACGGCACCCGAACTTACTATCTTGGCCGCAGCCAGCCTCCCTTCTTTTCCGTCATGGTCGAGTTGCTGGCCGAAGCCAAAGGCGACAGTGTCTTCCAGACCTTTCTCCCGGCCATGGAGAAGGAATATGCCTTCTGGATGGACGGCGCCGATAAGCTGAAACCGGGACAGGCCTATCGCCGGGTAGTCCGGCTCAAAGGCGGAGATATCCTCAACCGTTACTGGGACGACGCGACGGTGCCCCGCCAGGAGAGCTGGCGCGAAGACATCCTCACCGCCCAACGCTCGGGCCGCGATAAGGGGGAAATGTACAAGCATCTCCGGGCGGCGGCGGAAAGCGGCATCGACTTCAGCAGCCGCTGGTTTGCCGACAGCAGGAACCTCGTCACCATCCGCACGACCGATTTTGTTCCGCCCGATCTCAATGCCCTCCTCTATCACCTGGAATGGGCCATTGCTAAGGCCAGGCTGATGAACAAGGACGATAGCACGGCCGCGAACTTCCGCCGCAAGGCGATCCACCGCGGCGAACTCATCGACAAATACTGCTGGAATAAGACCGTGAATTTTTATACGGACTATGATTTCAAGAGGGCGAAACAAAGCACCCATATCACCCCCGGAGGCATGTACCCCTTTTGCTTTATCAACGAAAGGTCGGATTATATGAGCTTTCTCGGCCAGAAAGTGGCCGCCGTGATCCGGGAAAAGCTGCTGCAGCCCGGGGGTGTCGCCACGACAGCCTTCAATACCGGGGAGCAATGGGACTCGCCAAACGGCTGGGCCCCGCTTGAATGGATGACCATCTGGGGACTCGACCGCTGCGGCCAGAAAGACCTCGCCGCCGATATTGCCGGACGCTGGGTAAAGCTGGTGGAGAAAGTGTATAAGGAGACGGGCAAACTGAATGAGAAATACAATGTCGTCGACATCAACAAGGAGGCCGGGGGCGGCGAGTATCCCGGCCAGGACGGCTTCGGCTGGACCAATGGAGTCACGTTGAAGCTCATCGAAAAATATCATCTGCCAAAGGAATGATGCTTATCCCGTACCTTGCGCGAAATTTCGACCCATCATGCCCAAGAGCTTTTTTGCTATCCTGCTGACCGCCGCCGCGCCGATCCTCCTGACGTCCTGCTCGACCAATAACGTGACCGTCGACAACAGCCTGCAAAAATATTTCGACAGCGCCGGTGTCAAAGGGACTTTCGGCCTCTATGACAATGGCCAGGGCCACTTCACCATTTATAACCTCAACCGCTTTCGGGACAGCGCTTATCCGCCCGGCGCCACCTTCGATGTTTTACAAGCCCTTATTGCGGTGCAAACCGGAGTGGCCGCAAATGAGAACTCACCCTTGCTCCAACCGGATTCGGCAGGCGCCGAGGCCGGATCGATCCGCCTGGCCGCCGCTATCGGCAAAGACTCCTTGAAAAAATGGGTCGACTCCCTTCGCTATGGAAACAAGGATATCAGCGAATATACCGACTCGACCCACCCCGCCGGCCGCCTGGCCATCACCGCCGACGAACAGCTCGGACTCGTAAAAAAACTCTATTTCGACCAGCTGCCCTTCTTTCAGCGTACCCAGAAGATCGTCCGCGGCCTCTTTCAAAAAGAAGAGAATTCCAATTACCGCATTGTCTATAAAACCGGCGAGGGAAAAAATGCCGCGGGACAGCCCACCGCCTGGATCATCGGCTGGGAGGAAGAGAATAAACACCCCTATTTCTTCGTTCTCAATATGGATTCGGCCAACGCGCAGTCCAACGTCTCAACCCTTGGCCTTCAACTTGTTAAAAATATCTTAGGACCCATGGGGTTCTTTGCCGGAAAGAAATAGGAACCGTATCTTGCAAGACAGTGTATCGTCTCCAACATAGTGAATATCTCATCGGCCTGGGAGCGCTCCCGCTCCTCGTGGCCGCGCTATACCTGCTCATCGGCTGGAAGAAAAGGACGGCCGCCCGCATGGGTGATCCGGGACTCGTCCGCCAACTGATCGATAACTTTTCGCCGTCAAGGTTCATGATCAAAGCCATAGTCGCGATCCTCGCCTTTGGCGTGATCATCCTCGCCGCCGCCAACCCCCAGAAGCCCGGGGCCATGGAGAATGTCCAGCGGAAAGGAGTGGACGTAATGCTGGTGCTGGATGTCAGCAAGAGCATGCTCGCCAAAGATATAAAGCCCAGCCGGCTGGATAAGGCCAAACAGTTCATGATGCTGCTGACCGAAAAACTGAACAACGATCGTATCGGGCTCATTCTCTTCGCCGGCCGCGCCTATCTCCAGATGCCGCTGACCACCGACCATGGCGCCGCGCGGATGTATATCCAGGACGCCGGCCCTGACGCCGTGCCTACCCAGGGAACCGTCATTGGCGAAGCATTGAAAATGGCCAACACCGCATTCAACAGCAAGGAACGGAAGTATAAATCCATTGTCCTGATCTCCGATGGCGAAGACCACGATCCGGAAGCCCTCAAGCAAGCCCAGCAGCTGGCGCAAAGCGGCGTAATGATCAATACCGTCGGCATCGGCTCGCCGGAAGGCTCGCCCATCATCGATCCAGCCACCAACGAATTGAAGAAGGACGAACAGGGCAATACAGTCATCTCCAAGCTGAACGAGGCCGAGCTCCAGCAGCTTTCCAACGCTACCAACGGCGAGTACATCCGGCTCGACAATGTCGACGACGCATTGATCACCATGAGCCAGCGCATCGACAGCGCCGAAAAGAAATCCATGAGCGACTCGGAATTCATCGACTACGTCAGCTATTTCCAATGGCTTGCCGGCGCCGCCCTACTCCTCTTGCTGGTCGAATTCTTCCTCTCCGAACGCCGGAAGAAAAAGAAGGCCGCCGTCTCCCTTACGCCGGCAAAGGCGGCCATGCTGGTACTCGCGATCCTGACTGCCGCCCTGCCCGCGGCGGCACAGTCCGGGAATGCCGAGCTCCGCAGCGGGAACCGGTATTATAAGAAAAAACAAATCGATCAATCCCTGCGGCAATACCAGTCGGCCGTACAGAAAGCCCCCGATAACCCCACCGCCAATTACAACCTCGGGAACGCCCAGTTCCGGAAGAACAATTATGACGAGGCGGGCCACTCCTATGACGCGACGATAAAAAATAGCGCAAACGACAAGGGGATGCAGGAAAAAGGCTATTACAACAAGGGCGTGTCGATGATCAAGCAAAAGAAATTACAGGAAAGCATCGATGCCTGGAAAGAGGCGCTGAAGCTGGATGCGAACGATGCCGATGCCCGCGAGAACCTGGAAAAAGCGCTGATGCAGCAAAAGCAGCAGCAGCAGCAGCAACAACAGAACAAGAACGATCAGAAGAAAGAGCAGAAGGAAAAGAAGGAGGAGAAAAAAGACCAGCAACAGCAGGAACAGCAGCAGCCAAAACCACAACCCAGCCGGCTCAACAAACAGCAGGTGGAACAGCTGCTGAAGGCACTGGAACAAAAAGAGAACGATCTTCAGAATAAGATGAAGCAGAACAAAGTGAAAGCCCCCAATCAGCCGGAAAAGGATTGGTAAACTAACCTATGTTTAAAATAGACCGGAAAAGGTCGGCCTGGTTGCTGATCTTTTTGATCCTTGCGGTTGTTCTCAGAATTTATAAACTTGACCTGGACAGCTTCTGGTTGGATGAACTGTACGTAGCAAACGAAGCCGATCCTCACCATTCGCTAACACAGCTTTTTCTTGCCCTGAAGTCTTACGATCAACATCCTCCCCTGTTCTATCTCGCAGAGCGCTGCTTCTTTTATTTTTTCGGCGAGTCGGAGTTTTCGGCCCGGGTATTGCCCGCCGCGGCCGGGGCAGCAAGTATATTTGCCATCTATCTCCTGGGTAGGGAGGTCGCCAGTGATCGGCTTGGATGGACCGCGGCCGCGCTGACGGTCGTCAATCACTTTCACATCCATTATTCCCGTGAGGCGCGAGGGTATGCGTTTGCGTTTCTATTCGGCACGCTGTCCCTGGTGTATCTTTTGCGGCTCCTCAAACACCTTCGTCTGCAGGATGTCTGGCTCTTCTCGCTGTTTGGTCTGCTGACCATGTATTCGCACTACTTCGGGGTGTTGCTGGTCCTCGGCGAATTCTGCGCGGCGATGCTCCTGTTCGCCAGGGAAAATGAAAAGCCGCTGTTTGTTAGGCGTTTCGCGTTGAGTGCCTTGCTGATTACCGCCGGCTATTGGCCATGGTTGCCTGTTTTTTTGTCCCTGGGTGCGATCCGCGCCTTCTGGATAAATCCGCTGCCGGGGGACTGGCCGATACGATATTTCGGTCATTATTTCGGTGATTTCCCCGGCCTTGCCTGGTGTATGGCGGCATTGCTGGCGGTATATCTGACCGGCGTGCTTCTCCGCCGCAGGACCGGCTGGCCACATGCAGACCGGTCCGCCCTGACCAGGAGCCTCGTGGCATTGGGCGTGCCAACCCTGCTCTGCTACACTATTCCCTATTTCCGTGGCCTGATCGTCACCCCGATGCTGACTGAACGATATACCATCGTCGTTCTGCCCTGCCTGCTGATCTTTGTCGCCTACGGGATACAGCTGATTCCCTGGGTCCGGGCACGCGGGATCGTACTGGGCCTTCTTATTGGCACATCGCTGGCGGGAGAGCTTTTTATCTCGGAAACCTGGTCGAAACCGCACAAGACGCAGTTCAGAGAGGTGACGGCATTTATGGCCGCAGACCCGAACGCCAACCATTACCCCATCCTCTGTGAACGGGTTGGCGGACCCGAAGCCTATTACCTGCACAAAATGCACTACCCGGGACCGCTTTTGGAAGGGCCAAGGGCGTCGGTGATCGATAGCATCGCGAAAGACCCCCTCCCTGCCGGCCAATCAAACGGGTTTTGGCTGATGGATGCGCATTCCGCCGGAGACCCGGGGAAATGGCTTGATTCGGCGACCCGTAAGAAGGTCGACTCGGAGTTTGTTAAAGTGAAAGAAGGGCGATTTCTCGACGCATGGGCTCAGTTGTACGTTCGCCGACCCTCCGCCACAGGCGCCACACACCACTCCGCTTTTATTCGTAATTTTACCCCGTATGCAAACCTACTGTCCTTCCCTGACGCGATACTCCCGGCTGCCTACCCTTGAAGTAAACATCGGGGACCTGCGGCTCGGCAACTTTCATCCCATCCGCGTCCAGACCATGACCACGACCGATACGATGGACACCCTGGCGACCGTAGAGCAGTCCATCCGTTGCATCGAAGCCGGAGCCGAACTGGTCCGCATAACGGCGCCCAGTAAGAAGGAAGCAGAGAACCTGTTGAATATCAAGAAAGAATTGCGCCGCAGGGGCTATACCACCCCGCTCGTGGCGGATATCCATTTCACTCCCAACGCCGCCGAGATCGCTGCCCGCATCGTCGAAAAAGTGCGCATCAACCCCGGAAATTACATCGATAAAAAGAAGTTCGAACATATCGAATATACGGACGCGGAATACAACGAAGAGATCGACCGCATCCGCCAGCGCTTTACTCCCCTGGTAAACATCTGCAAGGAATATGGTACGGCCATGCGCATCGGGACCAACCACGGGTCCCTCAGCGACCGAATCATGAGCCGCTATGGCGACACCCCTATCGGGATGGTGGAGAGCGCCATGGAATTTCTCCGCGTGGCCCGCGATGAATCCTATCATAACATCGTCCTCAGCATGAAGTCCAGCAACCCGCAGGTGATGGTCCAGGCCTATCGCCTCCTGATCCGGCAGATGGATGCTGAGTTCGGCGTGTGCTACCCCCTTCACCTCGGCGTCACCGAAGCGGGCGACGGCGAGGACGGCCGCATCAAATCGGCCATCGGCATCGGCACCCTGCTGGAGGACGGCATCGGCGACACCATCCGCGTTTCGCTCACCGAAGACCCCGAATTCGAGATCCCCGTCTGCAGGGACCTCGTAAAACGATACCAACAACGAACTGTAACAGCAGGCCCGGACAAAGCCGGCGAAAAAAGCCCGGACGAAGCCCCCGCCCCGATCCCCGACATCCAAAAGATCCCCTATTCCCCCTTCGAATACCGCCGCCGCGTATCCCGCTCCTTAGCCAATATCGGCGGAACTCACGTCCCCGTCGTATTCGCGGACTTCATGAAGGCAAAGACGATACAACGCGAAGACCTCAAAGCCATCGGCTATACTTACGACGCCCCCAGCGACAAATGGACCATCGGTGACGCGGCCGCCGATTATATCTATACCGGAAGCAAGCCGATCGCCTTCGATCTGCCCGGCACCCTGCGGCCCATATGCGACCACGAGCAATGGCTCAAGCTCGATCAGCGGGACAACTATTTCCCACTCTTCCAGGGGGACGAATATGACCCCGCCGGCGAGCGTTCCGATAGCCTGAACTTCATCGCGGTCAATGCCGCCAATGACGAATCGGTACAGCTGGCCGAAAAATTAAGGGACGACGCCACCGTCGTGCTCTGTTGCTACAGCTCTCATCCGCAGGCCCTGCTTTCCGTACGGCGTTTCATCATGGAGCTCATGGTTCGCGATATCCGCTTTCCCGTTATCCTCGCCGTCGAAAGCGAGGATACCTCGATCGATGAACAGTTGATCCATTTCTCCACTGAAACAGGCGCCCTGCTTCTCGATGGAATGGGTGACGGATTATGGCTGATGAACGACCCGGCCAAGCTTGCCAACACCCGCGTCAGCGGCCGCACGTATCTCGAGACAAAGAACAATCATCAGTTCCTCAACAACATCTCCTTCTCCATCCTGCAGGCCGCAAGGACCCGCATCTCCAAAACTGAATATATCTCTTGTCCCTCCTGTGGCCGGACCCTGTTCGATCTGCAGGATACTACCGCCCGCATCCGCTCGGTGACGCATCACCTGAAAGGAGTAAAGATCGCCATCATGGGCTGTATCGTCAACGGCCCCGGCGAAATGGCCGACGCAGACTTCGGTTATGTGGGCAGCGGACCGGGTAAGGTGACACTTTATAGAGGAAAAGAGATCGTAAAACGATCGGTGGACAGCGCCATCGCCCTTGAAGAACTCATCGGCCTGCTGAAGGAGAATGGAGCCTGGGTCGACAAATCCTAAAACACCGGAATGAACCGCATCGACAGACTGCATGCCATCCTTACCCATCTGCAAAGCAAGAAGCGAGTGACGGCGCAGGAAATGGCCGATCGCTTCAACATTAGCCTGCGGACGGTCTACAGGGACGTCAAAGCCCTGGACGAATCCGGCGTGCCCGTCATCGGCGAAGCCGGATCCGGCTATACCATCATGGAAGGATACCGGCTGCCGCCCGTCATGTTCACCCAGGAAGAGGCCAGCGCCCTCCTTCTCGGCGCAAAACTGGCCGAACAGTTCACCGACGGCTCGGTCAAAAAACATTTCCACGGGGCCCTCTTCAAAATAAAGGCGGTGCTCCGCTCCCCCGACAAGGAATATGTAGAAAGCCTGACCGAACACATCGAGATCGTATCCCGGTATACCCCGGATAGCGATTCACCCCAACAATATCTCTCGACCCTCCAGCAGGCTATCGTCCATAAGAAGCGGGTACAGCTGCACTACCGGTCCAATATGAAGGAAGAGGTCACCCGGCGCAAGGTGGAACCCATCGGGTTGCTTTACTACGGCTCCGCCTGGCATCTCATCGGGTGGTGCCACCTGCGCAACGACTACCGGGACTTCCGCCTGAGCCGGATGCTTGGACTCATCGTCGAAGAGGAATTGTTCGACCCCACCGCCCACCCGTCGATAAAGGAGTACATCGAACAGATCAGGAGCGGCTCGGATCTGCTGGAAGCGATCGTTCTCTTTGAAAAGCGGGTCGTAAAATATCTGCAGGAACAGAAATATCTCAATGGGTTCGTGTCCGAGGAAGAGAACGAGACCTGCGTCCGGATGAAATTCCTGACCACCAACCTCCGCTATTTTGCCCGCTGGCTGTTGATGTTTTCCGATGGGGTCCGCGTCGAGTCGCCGGTGGAACTAAAGACCTTCTTGCTGGAGCATGTGGAAAAATGTTTGGCACATCACCGGTCCTACTGACATAATGCTGTCACTCCTGGGGTGTTCCTTTGAGGAAACCAACGCTCCATGCTTATTCGTACGCATCCCTTTATGACCGTCCTCTATACTTCCCGTCAGGCCCGGCTGGGGCCAAAGGGCTACCTTGAATTAGAGCACGAAGGCCCAGCCTCGGGGTCTGTGGCCCGTGAATTGTACCGCTACGTGGCCGATCTCGATCTGATGGTCTGTGGTCCCCAATACTGGTTTTACTACGGAGTCGACGGCAAACCAGATACTCGTTTCACCCTGGAAGTGGCCCTTCCCGTCCAGGGCAAGATTCCCACGGCCCTGCTCCCTTATTTTAAACAAATCCCCGCATTTCGCTGTCTATCCTCACGTTATGAAGGTCCCTGGGAAGGCATCGGACGTCACTACGAGCAGATGATGCAGTATATAAAGGAAAATCAGCTGAAAATGAGCGGTATTTATGCGGAATCTTTTTTGCATATCGACATCGATCACCCCGACAATCATATCACGGAGATCCAGATCGGGTTATGCTAAAACTTTTTTATGACACGAGGCTTAGCCGACGCATAACTCCGCTGAAAAATGGCGGTGCTCAACCAGTCAGGCGGCTATAATCTCGAGATCACTGTCGACAGCAATGCTCTCACGGGACCAACCAGTACTATATTGAGTCTTTTCGATACATTGCAGGAAATTACCTTCAACGATCATGAACTTCACGATCCGGCATGTTGACTACGACGGCCTCGACCTGGTGAGACTTACCGATGAGAACAGTGGAACGACCATTGGCCTGTTGCCGGGATACGGCGCCACCTTGCATGAATTCCTCGTCCGGCAAAGGGACGGCGCCCTTTTCAATGTTATCGATAACTATCCTAGCGCCGCCGAATTGAAAAAGGACATGACCCGGACGTTTAAAGGCGCAAAGCTGTCACCCTTTCCCTGCCGCATCCCCGACGGCGCCTACCGATACGATAGCCGGGAATATCATTTCCGGCATCTTTTTTCCGACGGCACCGCCATACACGGCCTGCTTTATGATAAGCCGTTCACCGTTACCGCGGAGAACGCCGACGGCGCCGCAATGGTAGCCATGGAGTATGATTACAACAACATCGATCCGGGCTATCCCTTCCGGTACAGTTGTCTCGTCCGATACCAACTGCGTCCCGATAACGACCTCGAGGTCACGACGACCGTCACCAATACCGGGGATACCACGATCCCCATCGCCGACGGCTGGCACCCATACTGGCGGCTGGGCGGCAACGCCAACGACTGGCAGCTGCAGTTTCATTCCGAGGCGATCGTCGATTTCGACGAGCGGCTCGTCCCCACCGGCGGCCTGACCGAATATGGCCGGTTTGGAACAGCCCGACCGCTCGGCGACACCTTTCTTGACAATTGTTTCGTTCTGAAACCCGAACTGGTGAGCGCTGCCTGCGAGCTGTACAATCCCGCCACCGGCCTGCGTGTCGCCTTTTTCCCGGACGCCAGCTATCCCTATTTGCAGATTTATACTCCCCCGAGCCGGGACAGCATTGCCGTGGAGAATCTCAGCGGAGCGCCCGACTGCTTCAACAACAAGATGGGCCTGGTTCTCCTGGAGCCCGCACATTCGCAAATTTTTACCGTTCGCTATACCGTCAGCGTCGGGTAATTCACCTAATTTGCCTGCTTTAACAACAAACAGCGATAACAATGAAGATGGTAAAGATACTCCTGCCCCTGGCCCTGGCCTTTTGTTTCACAGGCTGTCTCGATATCGATGAGAATGTAGAGGTCCGAAACGACGGCAGCGGGCAGCTGGTTGAAGACATGGACGCAAGCCAGATGGTCGATATCCTGCAAACCTATATGGGCAAGGAAGAGATGGCCAAGAAAGGGATCGTGACGATGGATACTACGGTCAACCTGAAAGATGTCGTCGACACCAGCAGCGCCCTCACCGCCGAAAAGAAGGCCCTATTGCGGCCGGGCAAGGTCCATATCCAATTGGACATGGATAAGAAGATCCTCAAGACCCGCATGATCTTTCCCTACACCAGCCAGGAGAATCTTCAGAAGCTGTACACCGTGATCGGGGATGGCTCCTCGCTGGGAAACGCAAAGCTCTTCGGCAATCTGGGTGGAGGCGAGGAAGGCGGCGGCGCAAGCCCCGATCTAAGCCAGTTCACGGGCATCTATACCTACGTCGCCAAAGACGGGCTGATGTCCAGGAAGGTAGACCGCGAAAAATGGAAGGCCCTGACCGACAATCCCCAGATGGCCCAGATGAAGCAGGCTTCGCAGATGGGAATGGAGATCAACTATACGACGAACATCACCCTGCCCCGCCCGGTAAAGAAAGTCTCCAACCCCACGGCAAAATTGTCGGAGGATAAGAAGACCGTCTCGTTGAAATATAATATCATCGACGCGCTGGATCACCCCGAGCAGTTTGAATATACGATAGAATATTAGAAAATATTTGTTGCCGGTGAAAGCGGAAACCGTCCTAACTTTGCAAATTCGGCGGATAAGCAGTCCGTCTAAAAGGCACATTTCACCAGTATGGAACAAACAGATTTCCTGGTTATCGGCTCCGGTATCGCCGGCCTCAGCTATGCGCTGAAAGTGGCCCAACGCTTCCCCGACAAGCGGGTCCTTGTCATCACAAAGACCCGGATCGACGAGACCAATACCAAATACGCGCAGGGCGGCATCGCCGGCGTGACCGACTTCGAACACGACAGCTACGAAAAGCATATTCAGGATACCCTTGTGGCCGGCGACGGGCTCTGCAACCCCGTAACGGTAGAGATCGTCGTAAAGGAAGGGCCGGCAAGGATACAGGAGATCGTCGACTGGGGGACCCGGTTTGACAAAGACTCGGAAGGAGACTATAAACTGGGCCGCGAAGGCGGGCACTCGGAGTTTCGCATCCTCCATCACAAGGACGTCACCGGTAAGGAAATAGAAAGGGCCCTGCTCGAGACCATCGGCAAACAAAAGAACATCGAGGTCCATAAACACTGGTTCGTTCTCGACCTCATCACCCAACACCACCTGGGCTATCTCGTCACCAAGTCGACACCCGACATCGAATGTTACGGCGTATACGCACTCGATCAGCATACCAATAAGATCGTCCGCATCCTCTCGAAGATCACTTTGTTGGCAACCGGGGGTAACGGCCAGGCTTACCGGACGACGACCAATCCGAAGATCGCCACCGGTGACGGCGTGGCGATGGTCTACCGCGCCAAGGGCCGCATCGAGAACATGGAGTTCATCCAGTTCCATCCCACCGCCCTTTTCGAAGCCGGCGTCAGCCCTTCCTTCCTCATCACCGAGGCCGTTCGCGGTGACGGCGGCATCCTGCGCAACGCAAAGGAAGAAGCCTTTATGGAACGGTATGATGAACGGAGAGACCTCGCCCCCCGCGATATCGTGGCCCGGGCCATCGACAGCGAAATGAAACGGACCGGCACCGAACACGTCTATCTCGATTGCCGGCATATGGATATCGAAAAATTCATCGAACACTTCCCGAACATCTATGCCAAATGCAAATCGATCGGCATCGACGTGGCAACGCAGATGATCCCCGTGGCGCCGGCCGCCCACTACAGCTGCGGCGGAATTAAGGTCGATGAATGGGGCCGCACCTCGATCAATCACCTGTACGCCTGCGGCGAATGTTCCTCGACGGGACTCCACGGGGCCAATCGCCTGGCCAGCAACTCACTGCTGGAGGCGCTGGTCTTTGCGCATCGCTGCTACCTGGATAGCGTCGAGCTGATCGACGTCCTCGATTTCAAGGAAGGCATCCCGGATTGGAACGCCGAGGGAACCACGGAACCCGAAGAAATGATCCTCATCACACAGAGCGGCAAGGAATTGCAGCAGCTGATGAGCGACTATGTCGGTATCGTCCGCACCCACACCCGCTTGCAACGGGCGATGAAACGGCTCGATCTGCTGCATGAAGAAATAGAGACGCTGTACGAGTCGACCACCGTGTCGCCGCAGCTCTGCGAAGTACGCAACCTGATAACGGTCGGCTACCTGATCGTAAAAGAAGCCTCGTTCCGGCGGGAGAGCCGGGGCCTGCATTACAATACGGATTACCCGCAAAAAAGCCCCATCTTGCAGAACATCGTGCTTTAACCTTCGCACAGACTGCTATCTTTGAGGCATGAATATCACCGCATCAGCCCCGGTCCGCAAAGCCATGATCCTGGCCGCAGGCCTCGGTACCCGGTTCAAGCCCTGGACAGACCACCATCCCAAGGCCCTGGCTACCGTCAACGGCAAGTCGCTGCTGCAACGCAATATCGAATACCTCCAGCATCATGGCATCTCCGATCTCGTTATCAACGTCCATCATTTCGCAGACCAGATCATCGGCGCCTTGAAGGACAACAAAGGCTGGGGCAGCCGTTATGTCATCAGCGATGAGACCTCGCAGGTCCTCGAGACCGGCGGCGGACTGAAAAAGGCCCGGCCCCTGCTGGAGGACGGCGCCTTTGTGCTGCTCAATGTGGACATCCTGACAGATATGCCTCTGTCCGCTATGATCGAAGATCATCTCCAACACCGCCCCCTGGTCACCCTGGCGGTCACCGGTCGCAGCACCTCGCGGTATTTTCTCTTCAACGACAAGGACGAACTTTGTGGCTGGCGTAACGTCCAGACGGGACAGGAACGGCCTGCGCGACCCGCCAATGGCCCCCTGATCCAGAAGGCTTTCAGCGGCATTCACGTTATCGATCCGGCGATCTTTCCGCTGATCACCCGGGAAGGGAAATTCTCGACGGTCGATATGTACCTCGATCTGGCTGCTGCCCACATCATTCGTGGCTTCGATCACAGCGATTCGAAATTCATCGACGTCGGAAAACCCGAAGCAGTGGAAGCGGCGGAAAGGCTGTTCCCATTATAAAAACATTAATTTTGGCGGGCGCCCTCGCCCGATCCCGATAACACGATAATTTTATTCCGTATGAAAAAACTCGCCGCCGGCCTATTGGCACTTAGTCTCTCCATTTCCGCCTTTGCCCAGACAGATGTAAAAAAAGTCGTATTGCCCAACGGCTGGTCCCTCACACCCGCGGGTCACAGCCTGCCATTGGGCGATCTTCCGCTCAATATCGCCGTGTCGGCCAGTGGCAAATATCTGGCGGTGACCAACAACGGGCAAAGCACCCAAACGCTTCAGTTGATCGATGTCGTCAATGAGAAAGTGCTGGACACCGTGATCATTCAAAAATCCTGGCTGGGTCTCCGGTTCAGCGCGGACGATAAATGGATCTACGCCTCGGGCGGTAACGACAATATGATCCTCCGCTATGCCGTCAACCCGCACCCCTCGGCCGGTCATCCGGGCCTCATATTGAAAGACAGTATCGTTTTGGGTAAGAAATGGCCCGAAAAGATATCTCCCGCGGGCCTCGACATCGACGACAAACGGGGCCTGCTGTATGTAGTGACCAAGGAGAATAACTCCCTTTATATCGCCGATCTCGCGACCCGCGCGGTAGTTCAGCGGTTCGACCTCGGCGGCGAAGGCTATACCTGCCGGCTTTCGAAAAGTCGCAAGGAGCTCTACATCACTTGCTGGGGATGTGACAAGCTGCTCGTCTTCGATACCGAAAAGCGCACCATTACCGCCGGGATCCCGGTTGGCGATAATCCCAATGATATCTGCGCGTCGAAGGACGATCGCTGGCTCTTTGTGGCCAATGCAAACGACAATTCCGTGTCGGTGATCGATATCCGCAATCGCAAAGTGGTGGAAACCTTGAATGCAGCCCTTTATCCGGACGCGCCTCCCGGGTCTACCACCAATGCGCTGGCCCTGTCGGGAGACGATAAGACCCTGTATGTTGCCAATGCGGACAACAACTGCGTCGCCGTTTTCGATGTTCACGAACCCGGCTCGGCGCATTCCAAAGGATTTATCCCCGTCGGCTGGTACCCGACAGCCGTAAAAGTCATCGGTAAAAAGATCTGGGTCGCAAATGGAAAGGGGTTGACCTCCCTGGCCAATCCCAACGGTCCGAGCCCCGTCGGCCGCCGCCAGGAAGTGAATTACCAGCAAGGCGACCTGAAGAAGGTCCAACCCGTACAATACATTGCGGGTCTGTTCAAAGGCGCCATGAGCATTATTCCCGAACCGGATGAGAAGACGCTCGGTGACTATTCGGCGCAGGTATATCGGAACACACCCTATACAAAGGACGGTGAGCTGATGGCCAAAGGCGAAACCGGCAATCCTATTCCCATGAAGGTCGGCGACAGTTCCCCGATAAAATATGTCTTTTATATCATTAAGGAGAATCGCACCTATGACCAGGTGTTGGGCGACATGAAAGAAGGCAACGGCGACACGAGCCTCGTGTTGTTCGGCGAGCATATCACGCCCAATCTGCATTCCATCGCACGGGAATTTGTCCTGTTGGATAACTTTTATGTCGACGCAGAAGTCAGTATGGACGGGCATAGCTGGACCATGGGCGGCTATGCGAACGACTACCTGGAGAAGAATTGGGTGACCAGCTACGGCGGCCGTGGCGGATCCTACGATGGGGAAGGCAACCGGGCGATCGCCAACAACAAGGGCGGTTATATCTGGGATCATTGCCAGCGCGCAGGGGTCTCCTATCGTACCTATGGCGAGTTTGCGGACGATGCCCTGAAGCCCAATATCCCGGTGCTGATTGGCCATACCTGCCCCTATTACAAAGGTTGGGACCTGGGCTTCTACGACACCGCGCGGGTAACCCAGTGGAAACAGGATTTCGATTCGCTGGTCGCGGCGGGGGCGTTGCCTCGTCTCAACACCGTGAGACTGGGCAACGATCATACCGAAGGATTGAAAAAAGGAAAACTTACTCCGTTTGCGCATGTCGCGGACAATGACCTCGCGGTCGGTCTGTTCCTGGAACATCTGAGCAAGAGCCCCGTTTGGAAAGAGAGCGTGGTATTTATCCTCGAAGACGACGCGCAGAACGGACCGGACCATGTGGATGCACACCGGAGTCCCGTATATGTGGCCGGTGGAATGGTCCGGCGTCATTTCGTCGATCACACGGCCTATTCGACAACTTCGGTCCTTCGGACGATGGAGCTGATCCTTGGCATTGCGCCGATGTCCCAGTATGATGCGGCAGCCACGCCGATGTGGCGCTGCTTTACCAATACGGCTGATGGGACTCCGTTCCAATCCTTGCCGGCCAATGTCAATCTGGAGGAAAAGAATACGGCGTCGAACGAGTGGTCGAGGAAATCGTCCAACATCGATCTTACCCGCGAAGACCGCGTTCCCGATGCGCTGTTCAATGAGATCCTCTGGAAAGCAATAAAGGGCGCTGATGCGCCCTTACCCGCACCCAGTCGTGCGGCTTTTGTTAAGATCTCTCCTGTTAAGGATAGTGACTAGTGTCGTCAATGGCTGCGACTAGCGACCATGCCAGTGGTTCTCGCGTTCGTACCGATCATGGTCGAACTGACGGCCACGGAAGTAAGCGCGATGTTCTCTTTCGAAGCGATGATGATAGTGTTCGTAGTATACCCGGTCCCGGTAGTGGCCATGCCATTTGGGGTAAGTATAGTAGGTATAACCAGGGTAGCTTCTTTCAAAGTTGACACTTACATGCACCTGGGCGCTGGCCGATTGAACGGCCATGGAACCGGCGATGATCATAGCGATAAGTAAGAGTTTCGTTTTCATACAATCATATTTTAAGTTTGGAAATGCAATAAGAATGCCTGCTAAAAGGAAAGGGCCTCAGGGCCCTTTCCTTCAATACATTAGGGCGTATTACCACCTGCCGTGACCATATCCGGGACGAGCGTAGTGACCCCGTCCGTTGCCCCAACCACGATCGTGCTGCCAGCGTGTGTGGTCAAACCGGCCGCCGTGGAAATAGGCGCGGTGATCTCTTTCGAACCAGGGACGATAGTGCTGGAAGTAGACCCGGTCACGATAGTGGCCGTACCAGGCCGGGTAGTCGTAATAGACATAGCCGGGATACTCGGACTCGCAAACATCGGGAGCGGCATAGTAGCCACCATAGCCGGGGGCCTGGTCATAACCCGGAGCCGGTTGGTCATAGACCGGGGCCGGTTGCTCATATACGGGAGCAGGAGCGGTGTAAACAGGAGCCGGTGCAACATACACCCGCGGACCGGGGATACGAAAGCCGATGTGCGCGTTTACATATACCTGTGAATAGCTTTTGGTAGCGAGGAGACTGGCGGCTGCGACAGCGGTGAAGATCATTACCTTTTTCATATCTGTAGATTTTTAGTTGGCGGATGTTTTGTTGCTGTTTACATCCATGTATATATAGATATGAATGGGGTGGGAAGATTTAATCCCAGCTTGTTAAAAATAGCATAAAGGGCATCTTGTTGATAATCAGGCGGTAAGGCCAATAGCCGCAATGGCGGCGCCAAAGGCGGTTTCTCGATACTCCAGATGAATGCGATGCAGCCCGGCGGCTATATAGTCCTGTTGCATTCGTTCGGCCATCGGCTCGTCATTGACATTTTGCGGGCGTTGGACCATCGGCCTGCGATGGGGCGCGAGGCGGGAGACAAGCACCAGTCTTCCCCCGCTTCGGAGCAAACGGGTCAGGCGAAGCAGCTCTATCATGCGATCCTTGCCGGAAGGCATCGCCGCATGGCTATAGACCGTATGAAAATAATGAGGTGGATAGGGAAGATCGGCCAGCTCGCCAAGATGGAGCTGCACCAGCTGGCGGGCGATAAATCTCCTGTTCCGCCGGTAGGCTTGCTGATAAAGGGAGGCCGACGATTCCACGCCGGCAAGAAATCCGATCCGCAGGACGCCGGCGGCCTCTTCCAGCAGCCGTCCCGTCCCAAACCCGATCTCCAGGACGTGTTGATAAGGCTGCAGCCGCAGCTGGTCGACGATCCAGCCGTTCAGCTGCCTCGTTCCACTATCAAGAACGCCGGTGATCATACTCTCTCCCTCCCGCAGCGGCCACCCCAGTCCTGCTTGAACTTTTCTCTTTCTTCCGGCGTCATGGTCATCCATTTCTCCCGGAGCTTGTCCTTCATCCGTCCCCTGGGACCGCCGCCGCGAAAGCCGCTGAAAAGGATCTTGGCCAGCAGGAAGAGACCCAGGGCTTGCCAGAAGCTGATCGTCGGGAGATGGAATATCTCCGGCATCAGTGCATTCCAAAGCAGCATCACGATGATGCCAAATGCTATCACGCCTGCGATCACCAGGCAAATGACGCCGGCGATCTTGCGTGCTCGAAAACGTTTCATATTTCTCATTTAATGTTCTATTATTTCGTTGTACAGTGTTTGCAATCGGTTCCGCAGATGAAGGACGGCATACCGTTTTCGCGAGATCAGCGTATTCACGTTCTCTCCTGTCAGTTTCGCAATGTCTTTGAAGGAGAGATCTTCCAGTTCGTTCCAGACAAAGACGGCCTTCTGCTCTTCGGGCAACTCGTCGAGCGCCTCCTGCAGGGTCCTCCAGAACAAGGCCCTGAGGTTGGCGGTCTCCGCGTTCTTGCTGTTGTCCAGCAGGATACCGCTCAGGTCCATTCCATCGCCATCGCCGGAGAACAGCTGGTCGAGCGATTCCGGCTTTTTCTTCCGGTATCGGTCGATGATTTTGTTCCGGGCAACGGCAAACAGCCAGCCGCTGATCTGTTCGATGGGTTCCGTATCTACCGTCGTCGTCAGCTGGTACCACACATCCTGTAAAATATCCTCCGCATCGGCCTGACTGCCGACACGTTGGCGGATAAAGCCCATCAGTCGTTTGCCGAAACGGCCAATGACCGACGCGATATTTTTTCCTGGCGGTGAGGACATAGCCGGTGATATCGGCAGTGATTCTTCCATCTATCATTGATGACGAGCCAACCCTGCCAATATTTTAAAATATAAAAAAAATTATCGCACCCCTTGTATTTGACCGCCGAAGGCGGTCACAATGCGTGAATTACATAAGTCACCACCCCCCAGATGGCAAATTCGGCGCCCGAAAGATCGACATCGATAGGGGAGAGCCTGGGCGTCTCCGGCACCAGCCGGATCTTGTTGAAGGTCTTCTCGAGCCGGCGGATCAGCATCTCGCCGTTGAGATTGGCGATGACGACCTTCCCGTTCACGGCTTTCGCACTCCGGTCGACGATCACCACGTCGCCGCTGAAAATACCCGCCCCCGTCATGGCATCGCCGCACACCCGCATCAAAAAAGTGGCCGGCTTGTTCCTCATCAGTTGTTCATTGAGATCGATGCCCCGTTCCATATATTGTTCTAATTCCACAAAAAAATGTTTTGATATATGCTAACTAATTTAGTAAATTTATGCTAAATTATTGATCGTATAAAATCTTTTTTATGGAAACCGGGTTAGTAAAACAATCATCTTCACCCCCCAAGCTCGAAGCATCGCGAAGAGCTGAATATCTGTTGGTTATTTATCCCTACGGAGACCTGCAGGACAAGCTGCTGGAGGCGCAGCAGCAATTCTCCGCCGACTATGGTCTGCAGATGACGGTCCGCAACCGCCCCCACATCACCGTGGCGGCCTTCCAGGCGAGCGAGCCGATGGAGGAAACCCTGATCCGCTGGATCCAGCGCATCTGCAACCGCTACAGCAGCTTCGACCTCACTCTCAACAATTACAGCGGCTTTCCCCCGCACACCACCAGGCCGCCGGAGTCCGTTCAGCGATTCACCGGAACTATCTATTTGAGGGTCCAGGATCCGGAACCCTTCCAGGAACTGATGCGGCAGCTGCGGTCCATCGACGACTTCATCCGCAGCTGCGGCTGTCCGCCGGCGAACCTGATCGATCGCCCCTACCTGTCCATCGCCGGCGGCCTGACCGAGCAGGTATATAACAAGGCGATGCCCGAATATTCTCGGCGCGATTTTCACGAAAGCTTCCATGTCGATCAGCTCGTGCTCCTGAAAAGAGAACATGCCTTCGACGCCTGCAAAACAGTAAACATCTTCCGGCTCCTGCCGGAAGGCAACGCTCCACAATTTTAAATAGCAATCATGAAACAAGCCATCAAACCCATTGCAGCAACGCTCAATGAGACCTATAAGAAGCAACTCGCCATCAACGAATACCAGCTCATCCTCAATCCGCACGAAGAGCTTCGAACCCGCATCCTCCAGCTGCGGAACGCCTTCTCGGAGACCTACCAGGCGCCGATACTCACGGGAAAGCCGCATGTGACCCTGGTACGCTTCACGCAGCTGGCCCTGATGGAAGATCGCATCCTGCAGCGTCTCCGGACCATCGCCATGGGCTATTGCCCCTTCAAGGTAGAGCTAAAAGACTTCGGCAGCCTGCCCACCCACAGCATTTTTATCAACGTCACCAGCAAGTTGCCGGTGCGTGGACTGGTCACGGAGATAAAAGACGTGCAACGGCTGATGAAGCTGGACAAAGAGAACAAGCCGCATTTCCTCGACGAGCCCAATATGCTCATCGCCCGAAAGCTGCTGCCCTGGCAATACGAGAAAGGCTGGCTGGAGTATTCCAATAAGAGCTTTGCAGGCAAGTTCATCGCAGACAGTATGCTGCTGTTGAAACGGCGGCAGGGCGACCGCAACTGGCAGATCGCCGAACGGTTCGCCTTTCAAAACCTGCCTGTCTCGACCAGGCAGGGAGAATTGTTCGCCTAGGCACATCGCAGGGACGGCCACGGGCCAACGGCCACAACCGAGCCCCTGGGCGAAGGTTGCGCCCGAGGAGGACCGTGTCGAAGCAGGTCCGACGAAGGGCTCCCATCATAAACCGTAGCAACCCCGCGGGCTATTTTCCCTACAAGCCCGCAAGGGGCTGCTACAAACTGAAGAGCATGGATCACGAAGAAGAAAACATCCAACAACCCCTATCCTATCTGAAAGGAAGGGGCGCACAGTTCAATCCAAAGAACCGGTTCCTCAAGAACGAACGGGTAAAAGAACATATCGAGGGCATCGACGACTGGGTCGAACCGAATATCGAGACCCAATATCTGGAAGATCAGGCCAAAGGCATCGTCAACAAGGTCGACAGCCCCGATGTGGGAATGTGGTACAGCATGAATCCCTACCAGGGCTGCGAACACGGCTGCACCTACTGTTACGCACGCAACGCGCATGAATACTGGGGCTACAGCGCCGGTCTCGACTTCGAACGGAAGATCATCGTCAAAAAGAACGCCCCGGAGCTGCTGCGCAAATTCCTGATGAATCCCAAATGGGAATGCCTCCCCATCTCGCTGAGCGGCAATACCGACTGCTATCAACCTGCCGAACGCAAGTTCCGGATCACCCGGCAGCTGATCGAGGTCTGCCGCGAATTCAACCAGCCCGTCGGCATCATCACCAAGAACGCGGGAATCCTGCGGGATAAAGACATCCTGCGCGACATGGCCGCAAAGAACCTCGTGTCGGTGCTGGTGTCGATCACCTCCCTCGACGAGTCACTCCGCCAGCTGATGGAGCCCCGCACCACCACAGCGCGACAACGCCTCCGCACCATCCGCGAACTCAGCGAGGCCGGTGTCCGCACGGGCGTCATGCTCGGCCCCATGATCCCCGGTCTCAACGAGCACGAAATGCAAAGGATCATGAAGGCCGCCTCGGAAGCCGGAGCCACCTTCTCGGCCTATACCTTCATCCGGCTCAACGGCGCCATCAAGCTCATCTTCCGCGACTGGCTCTACAAATGCTTCCCCGACCGAGCCGACAAAGTTTGGCACTTTATCGAAGCCAGCCATGACGGCAAAGTAAATGACAGCCGCTTCGGCGTCCGCATGCGCGGCGAAGGCAACTATGCCCAGCTCGTAGCCCAGCAATACGCCCGTTACGCCGAAAAATACGGCCTCAACGCCGAACGCTGGGAGCTGGACTGCTCGCAGTTTCGCCGCCCGGGAGAGCAGATGAGATTGTTCTAACCCGAATGATCATGCAATATCTTCCACCCATCCCTCCGGCGCACCATCGTCAGTGAGAACGTCCCCTTCCGCTCGGGATACTTGTCATTGGCCTTGAGAATGAACCTGCCCGTAAGCAGCGCATAGTCCTTTCCCAGCAGCGTCAGCTGATAGGTGTCATAGGCAAGTTGCTGCTTGGGATGACCTTCGGGGAAATAGTATCTGATATACATCCCGCGGATGCTGTCAAGCCCCACCCGGCCGGACGAAAGCATCATGGTCGCGGAAGGATCATATAAGGTCATATAAGCGTCCAGGTCGCCCTTGTTCCATTGCTCCGTCGCGGCATTCATCGCCGCAAAGATCTCTTTTTCAGCCGCGGCCTGGGCCGCAGAACCAGCCTGCGCCAGCGCGCCGCCGGCAGCAAAGAACAAAAGAATGGCAAGAAGTAGAGGATTTTTCATAAACTTGAAAATACAAACAATTTTCATGCGATATAAGCGAATGCCCATCGAAGTCGAATCCCCCGAGCAAATGGGGTATGACACCATCCGCAATAACCTCTCCGAAAGCAGCTACACCGACGCCCTTCTGAACGAATTCGCCGAAGGCGCCGACCTCGGTCGCCTCCTGCTTTGCTATGCATCGCACGAAGGCCATGAAGGCCTTCGCCACCTGATCGTAAAAGATGCGGCGAACCTAAAGCCCGCCGACGTCCTTCTCACCATCGGCGCCGCCGGCGCCCTCTTCATCATCGCCACCAGCCTCCTCGAAAAAGACGACGAGCTGATCGTCGTCCGCCCCAACTACGCCACCAATATCGAGACCCCCCGCGCCATCGGCGCCACAATGCGCTTTATCGATCTGCAATTCGAAAACAACTGGGCCCTCGATATCGACCAGGTCAAAAGCGCGATCACCCCAAAAACTCGCTATATCTCGGTGACGCATCCGCATAACCCCACCGGCGCCTGCCTCGAAGAGACACAATTAAAACAACTGGCCGGCATCGCCGAAACCCATAACCTCTATGTACTGGTCGATGAAACCTATCGCGATATGGTCTTCGGTCCCCAACTCCCACTTGCGGCGGAATACTCGCCAAGGATGATCAGCGTCTCATCTCTCTCAAAAACATACGGCCTGCCCGGCCTCCGCACTGGCTGGATCATCTGCCGCGATCGTTCCCTTTATAGCACCTTCCTCGCCGCAAAGGAACAAATGCATATCTGCGGGCCAATCATCGACGAAGAGCTGGCCTGGCGGTTCCTCCTTCATCGCGACCGCCATTTCCCCCGAATTGCCGCAGATATCCAGGCAAAATTCGAACAGGTGAAACATTGGATGCAACAACAAGGAGATTGGGAATGGGTGGAACCCCGGGGTGGTTGTGTGGGCTTCCCACGGCTGAAGGCTCCGCAGACCGTGGATATCGATCGCTTCTATAAGTCCCTGCTGGCCGACTACGGGACCTATGTCGGGCCCGGTCACTGGTTCGCGATGCCACGCCACTATATTCGGTTGGGCTTCGGCTGGCCCACGCGCCAACAGTTGGCCGAAGGCCTCAATGCGCTTACCGCCGCCGTAAAGGCATCCCGCCGCTAACGCAGCATGCCGAAACCAAGGCAGCAGAGCGAACCCGGGCACGTCAAGGCTGCGAAGCATTGAACTCCGCAAGCCGCCGTCCCTCACTTTCGATAATGGGTTTCGTCACGCGTAACATCTTTTCCAGCGCAACAAAAGCATCCGCCCGCTGCTCTACCGTCATCGCCAGGCATCCATTCTCAAACTGCAGACATTGACCCTGCTGCGCCGTCAAACCGACAAACCCAAATAAGGGTTTGATCTTATGCACCGCACTTTTCAGCCCGGCAATATCGCTCTCATGGTAAGTGGTGATAATTCTATCGACAAATTCGTCATACTCCCGGAGGACATCGTTGAAGGTCTCTTCGATCATGACATAATCTCCTGCATATAAATCGGTTATATACTTGCCGTCGATAGCATCGCTAAACGTAAAAGTTGTATTGGATAAAGGCTTCTCCATACGTATGAGTCGGATAAATAACGAGGCCTATAATAAAATATTGCCTCCGGACGTTCACAGAAGAGCTAGCGAGAAACACTTATTCGCGCAAGCGACATCCTGTGAGCAACCCAATCGTATCGGTATTTTCATCCTTCTATGAAGACATAGTCTATTCCGGACTACGGGATGACTATACTCCTGCCAAAAGGAAAAAGACGATCCGGTTCAACCAATTCATCCTCCTCATTCTCATCGCGCACTTCGTCTGCGTCATCTCCTATTTCTGTTTCGGTCTCTTTATCAGCGCCCTGATCAATCTCACGGCGGCCTATTTCTTTATCGTTGCCTATCACCTCAACCTGCGACGGCAGTTCAAGCTGGCCCGGATCCTGTCCGTGCTGAATCTCAACTTCTACCTCGCAATAATGAACTATATGGAAGGTCTTCGGGCCGGGGAATACCTTTTCTTCTTCCCTTACTTCCTGATCATGACCTTCATCATCAGCTTCACCCGCAGCATCTGGGAACTCGTCTTTGCCTACTCGCTCACCCTCGCCTGCATGGCGTTCTGCTACTATATATGCCCGGCGGAGAACCACTACCAGGTACATATCGCCGGCATGTTCGACCGGCTCTTCGACAGCAACCTGGGCCTTTCCCTCCTGCTGACCACTTTCTTCTCCTTTGCGATCGTAAAGATCAACCGCAACAACGAAGAAGCGATCATGAAGGAAAAGCAATTCGTCGATACCATCTATAACACCTCTCTCGACGGCGTATTCATTCTCGACGCCGAGGCGCTGGTCATCACCGATTGCAATAATCGCGCGGTCGAGCTGCTCGAGATCGAGGATAAACGGAACATCGTCGGCGCACCAATGGACAGCCTCTTTACAAAAGAACATATACAGCTGTTCCGTAACATCGAGAAAAAGCCCGCCGGCGAAAGCGCAAACAGCTGGCAGGGTGAGCTGGCCCTCACCTCCAAAAAGGACAATACCGTCTTCGCATTCGTGAATGTGGTCTCGTTCTTTGATGACAACCGCCATTTCTGGAAGATCAGCATTCTCGACATCTCGGAGATCAAGATGACGCAGTTCGAGCTGATGAAGGCCAAGCAAAAGGCCGAAACGGCGTCGAAGGCCAAGTCCCGATTTCTGTCCAATATGAGCCACGAGCTGCGGACCCCGCTGAACGGCATCATCGGCGCATCCAACCTGCTGCTGCAGGAACAATATCTGCCCGAACAGGTCTCCCATCTCGAGATACTCAAGATCTCCTCCGAGCACATGATGGTGCTGATCAACGAGATTCTCGATTTCAACAAGATAGAGTCCGGCCGGTTCGAGCTGGAGAACGTACCCGTCAACATGCGGGCCTTCCTCCGCAAACTCGAGACCCAATTCTCGGTGCAGGCGCATAGCAAGGGGCTGTTGTTCCTCGTCGACATCGACGAGAACCTCGAAGCGGAGTACCTGACCGACGAAACAAGACTCAACCAGGTGCTGAGCAACCTTCTGTCAAACGCCATCAAGTTCACGCATACCGGCGGTATAACGCTGGGCGCCAGAAAGATATCTTCTACAAGCAAGAAGTCCATGATCCAGTTCATGGTCCAGGATACCGGTATCGGAATCCCGGCGCACAAGCAGCAGGAGGTGTTCGACAGCTTTACACAGGCCGATACAGACACGACGCGGAAATACGGCGGCACGGGCCTGGGCCTGGCGATCAGTAAGAAGCTGGTGAGCCTTTTCTCCGGCGATCTGCAGGTACGCAGCGAGGAAGGGAAAGGCAGCACCTTCTATTTCACCATCGAACTCGAGATCAACGAGAACGCCAAGATGTATATCAACGACGAGAAGGTGAAGCACCTCCCCGTCTTTAACCAACTGCGAGTCCTCATCGCGGAAGATAATATTGTCAATATGCGCGTAGCGCGGAAATTCCTCACCAAATGGGGCATCGAGGTGCATGAGGCCGTCAACGGCCTCGAAGCCGTTGAAAAGTTCCGCCGCGGCAATTTCGACCTCGTATTGATCGACCTGGAAATGCCCGAGATGGACGGCATCACCGCACTCGCCGAGATTCGCAAGGTACACCCTTCCGTGCCGGCGATCGCCTTTACCGCGGCCGTCTACGAAGACATGCGGGTCGACCTCATGAAGAAAGGGTTCATGGAGGTCGTGCCCAAACCCTTCCGCCCCGAAGACCTCCACAACAAGATCCAGAAGTTGATCCTAAATCGCGCTTAAGCAGGTCGGACCACAGGGCCGCCGAAAATTTTTTTCTTTTTTTTGTGAAAAAAGAAGAAAAAGAATTTTATTTTTGTCCATCGCAACAAAACGCGCACGCAATATGCTACGACAATCAGCAAATACACAACTTAGTTCCTGGTATAACCAGATTAAGGTGTGTACCTGCGCGGGGCATAAAGTGCTGTAAACTCAAACAAAAAAAGCCAGCATATAAAAGCCCCGCCGAAACGCGGGGCTTTTTCGTATGGGGACCACGAATCGTAAACATATTAGCTCTTGTATTGTCCATCGACCGAATGGTATTCGATAGGCGCTACCCCGTAGTGTCTAAAAAAGCCCCGGTCACTATTCGACCGGGGTTCTTTTTTCATGGAATGAAAAAGTCCGAAGGACAAACATTAATGCTTCACAAACGGATGCGCGAAGTGCATCAACAAGGTAGAAATGGAGGATATAATATGAAGATCAATTTTAGCCTGAGAGGCAGACAATCCGCCGACACCCGCTACGCTTTTGTCAAAGCCGCCGGGACCACTGATGTCCCGGCCCACGAGGACCTCTACCGCAGCGTGCTGGCCGTCTCATTCGCCGACGATCCATCGGCCCCCCTGGTCGAATCAGGACTGACGGCCCGCGCAAACATCCTCGCCGCCGACCCGGAATCCATCGCCCGCATGGCGATCCGGCTCGACACCGAAGCGAATTCCCACGAAGCAGCGCTGTGGCTGACGGCGGAACTGGCTGCCGCCTATGGCAAAGACGAGAACATCGCCCGCCTGATGGAGGAGATCCTCCGGCAACCCTCCGATATCCCGATTTGGCAGAATTTTTACACCCGGGCCGCAGGCCCGGAGAACAAAGCCCCCGGCCGGATCATCCGCAGGCCCATCGACCAGCTCTTCAACCGGCTCGATGAATTCACCTTTGCCCGCAGCCCCCGCGAGACCCAGGTCGCTCTAAAGGAAGCCCTGCGCTTCCTGCGGCCAAAAGCCGCGGATCGCACAAAGAAGAACCTTTTTACCCGCATACTGCAGGACAGGGTCCCCGCACGCAGCAACTGGGAACAGGAATGGCATGCCCTCCATCAGCAACTCTACGACAGCCCCGAACAACGCCAGGTCGTCCTCCGGGACAAATGGAAAGAAGGTATCTCCTCCTTCCGCATCGGCTATACCGCCCTGTTGGACAATCTTCGCCCCATGCTCTGCGCAGGCGTCAGCGGCAAAGTGCTGAAGCTCGCCGCAGAATACCTCGGCAACTCCGCGGCCGTCCGCAGAAGCGGCGTGTCGCCGCTCCGCCTGCTGGAAGTATATCAACAGCTTCGCCGCATGGATCAGGGCGGCGCCGGCATGCTTTCCGAAGCACTCGAAAAAGGCGTACTGCATACCGGCTGGAGCCGGCTGGGCAGCGATGGCACCTCCCTGATCGCGATGGATGTCAGCAACAGTATGAAACTCCCCGTTCACCCCGGCGGAAAGGCAAGACGATTCGATATCGCCCCCTTGCTGGCCTGGCTGTGGAAGAGTGAAGGATACTCCGTCACCGCCGGCATCATCGGGAATAACTGGAAGCCGATAGAAATAACCGACCGGCCCGTGCTGCTGGCCACCGATCGATTCCAGGAAGGGGAGACCGGCTATGGCATCAACGCCCACCTGATCATGCAGGATCTGCTTCGCAGAAGACAGGCCGTCGACCGCATCCTGGTCTTCACCGACACCCGCCTGTGGGGCAGCCGCGGCTTCAACCAGCCATCGGGCGCCGCTCTCATGGAATCCTGGCGGCAATACCGGGGCGAGCTCGCCCCCGACGCGAAGCTCTATCTCTTCGACCTCGCCGGCTATGGAGCCCGCCCCCTCGAGATCGCCGGTGACGAGGTCTTCCTCATCGCAGGCTGGAAAGAGCCCATCCTCGATGTCCTCGCCGCGATCGAAGGACGCAAGACGACCGGGACGCTTTAATACTGTAGTTCGAAAGAAAATGGTACTTTCACGTGGCCGTCCAAAAAAGGACGGCCACAATTCATCCAACTGAAATACCATGCATCCTCTTCTGGAAGGAATTTTTGCTACAAGACAATTCCGCAACTCAAAGAACGAAATCGTAAAGATCAGCTCGGAAACCTCCAAAGGCCAATGTGAATACCTGCAGGCGATCATCCGCGACAAAGGATACAACCGATCCCTCGAAATAGGTTTTGCCTATGGCACATCCACCCTTGCCATCGTTGAAGAAGTGGCGAAGAAAAACGGCCGCCATACGGTCATCGACAAATTCCAACTCGAAGGATGGGGCGGCAATGGCCTGGATCTGGTCAGGCAGGCAGGATACGGCGACAGCCTCGAATTCATCGGTAAATTCTGTTATGCCAGTCTCCCGGAACTGATGTCGGCCGGCCGGCGATTTGATTTCGCCTATATCGACAGCACCAAGCAGCTGGACTGGCTGCTGGTGGATTTTTTCTACATCGATAAGATGCTGGACCCCGGCGGCATGATCGTCTTCGACGACGTCAGCTTCCCCGGCATCCGGAAATTGCTCCGCTATCTTTCTCAGTTCCCGGATTACCGGATTCATTCCCAATACCCTGTAAATGCCCCTATCACCGGGCTACGGAAAGCGGCAGGAGTCCTGAAGGGCATCCCGGGAATGAAAAAGCTCCTCCGGCCCGAGATCCTGGTATCCGACTACGAAATGGGCCTCAATGCCGAATGCATCGCCCTGGAAAAGACCGGCGAGGACCAACGACGCTGGGACTGGCACGCAGAGTTTTAGAATTTTGCGTAATTTACGTCCGCTTAAATCACCAGTGTAATGGAACCTCCTTCGGCGACTATCCGGTTTGGCCGTCTGCGACAATTATTTTGGTTGTTTTTCCTCCTTACCATTGGCTATATGATCTGGGTAAGAAATTACCTCGCCCCCCTCAGCTCCGACGAGATCGTCCAGTTCGAGATAGCAAAAACCGTCGACCGCGCCCAGGCGATCATCGGCGACTGGAAATTGACCGGAAAATATGAACAAGGAGTAAAAAGCACGTATCTTGCCTATCTATTCATGGTCTTGTATACCCTGGCCATCGGTCTGGGCTGTCGGTTCATCTCCATTTGCACTGGTAATGAGATCATGATCAAAGGCGGAAAAGGATTTTCCTGGCTGATCGTCGCAGCCACCATCTGCGACGTAGCAGAGAACATCGCCCTCTCCCGCACCCTCCGCGGCCCTGTCTCTCAATGGAACGTAACCCTGGCCTACGATCTGGCGAGAGTAAAATTCTCCATCGTTATCGTTTGCCTGCTGTTCATGCTGGCCTGTCTGCTCTACTGGGGAATTGGCGAACTCGCGGGAGAGAAAAAGTAGGGCACTCTTTTTGCGAATATGGATGCGCCGGAAAAGGAACAATGATCGATTTTGACATAAATTGCTCTTTTTCAATTCACAATCAACGTCAACGAATGTTAAAATCTCTTATATTTGCGCACTGTTACCGGGGATATTGGGATTATGAAGGGAATCGTGATTGCCGAATACAATAAATCGTGCCATTGGAAGTTTTTTGAATCCAAGCATTTAAAATTTTGCAACGTCCTGTGGAGAATACGTTTAGGGTTTTTGATCGTCATTTAAATTATGTATAAGGGTATAAGTGGTATTTCTCATCGAAATACTCGCTTGTACCCTTTCCCTTTAAAGGATTTGAGGATTTTTGTAAAAAATTGTTAATCAATATGTTAAATCCCGATTTTGGGATTGAGGAGGCGAAGCCATGCCCAATAGCACAAGACATTGGTACGCAATTTATACCCGCCCCCGCTGGGAGAAGAAGGTATACGCCCTGCTCGTCGAAAAAGAAGTGGAAACGTACTGCCCGCTGAACAAGGTCCAGAAGAAATGGAGCGATCGCCTGAAATGGGTCGAAGAGCCGCTCTTCAAATCCTACCTCTTCGTGAGAGTGACCGAAGAAGAGATGCCGAAAGTCCGGCTGGTGCACGGCGTCGTCAACTATGTTTACTGGCTGGGAAAGCCCGCCATCGTCAGAGATAGTGAGATTCGCGCGATAAGGAAATTCCTCAATGAATACACCAATGTCCGGCTGGAGCCTATCGATCTCCGCCCGAATGAAAAAGTGAGGATACAAAGCGGCCTTCTGATGGACGAAGAGGCAAAGATCCTTCGGGTAAGAGGGAAACGGGTGCAGATCGTGATCGAAAGCCTCCGGTATACCCTGGTGGCCATCGTGGACCGGTCAAATCTTCGCCGCGTGAGCAAACCCGTGGATTCCGAAGAGAAGCCATAACCAGGAAAACCCAAATACAAATATGAACATTGAAAAGGTGACCGGGAAAAGTCATGCCCGACTGTGGGGAATGGCCATTATTTTAATGGTTATCATCACTTCCTGCGGAACAACCCGTCCCTATACCTATATGCAGGGGGGCTTCGATACCACCAGCTACAGCAAGATACCTACCTTCGACCCCAAGATAAAGATGGGCGACCTGCTGAGCATCATTGTCTTCAGCGACAATCCCGAAGCCTCGTCGATCTATAACCGGGGGGGAGCGACGGCCTTGCAGTTGCCGACCACACCCGGCGCCGCCGCTACGAGCTCCGTTTCCTCCGGGACCTCCTCCGGCGGCGCATCGGGAGCAACGCCCCAGGGCTATCTCGTCGACGAAAAAGGAAACATCACCTTCCGCGACCTGGGCGTCCTTCACGTTGCCGGATTGACCCGCGGTCAGCTGACCGATACCCTGAACACCCGACTGACGGACTACCTCAACCACCCCTATTGCAACGTTCGCTTTATCAACTATAAATTCAGACTGCTGGGCGAATTCGCAAAACCCGGGGAGTTCAGTGTACCGGACGAAAAGATCAATATCCTGGAAGCCATCGCCATGGCCGGCGACCTTACGCAATACGGCCGGCGGGATAATGTCCTTATCATCCGGGAGGACAGCGGCCATCGCATTTTTGGGCGCATGGACCTGACCAAACCCGATATCATGAAGTCCCCTTTCTTCTATTTGCAACAGAACGACCTCGTCATCGTCGAACAAAACAGGAAGAAGTCGGTTGCCAACGATGTGGTCACGCTCCGCAATATCTCTATTGCCACCAGCATCGTTACCGTGGCGGCCGTTATTTACAGTATTTTTAGAAAATAATCATCAACTCGCATGTTGGAACAAACTGATGGGAATGGCTCTCCGGGCTTGCTGATGCGCCAGAAAGGGGCAGTCACGATACGGGATTTCGTGCTCCGGTATCTGAAATACCTGCCGCTCGTTATCCTCGTCGTGACCCTGTTCGTCGTCATGGCCTATCTCAAGATCCGCTATAGCTCCCCGTCCTACCTCGTACAGGCGTCCCTGCTCGTCAACAACGAACGGAACGAGACCTCGGACCAGGATAAGAACGGAAAAATGGGCCAGCTCTTCATGTTCGCCCCCACCGTTAACCTCGCCAATGAGATAGAGATCCTGAAATCACACTCCATCATTCAGCGGGTGGTGCACGACCTGCACCTCCAAACCCTGTACTACAACAAGGGCAATATCCGGTCTACCATGATCTACGGCGACTGTCCTATCACCCTGAACATTCTTTACAATGGAGACTCCGCCCGGGGTATCAACCTCATCGTCAATGTCCTCAATGATAAGCAGTTCCTTCTGAACGGCGGTAAAACGACCTATCAGTTCGGCCAGCCGTTCACCTACGGCAGTGCCCGTTGCATCATCGATCGCAACACCACCGTGCTGCTGCAGGAATATCCGACCCGGGACTTCATCGTCACCTGGCAGCCCGCATTCGACGCCGCATCGGATATCATCAGTTCCATGAAGGTCACCCAACTCAATGAGATGGCGACCATCCTCTCCTTCTCGATGGTCACCGAGAATATCTCCCTCGGCAGGAATGTACTCAATACGCTGATGGCCGTCTACGACAGTACGATCGTAGAAGATAAGAACCGGGTGTCGGTTATCACCCTCCGTTTTATCGACGACAGGCTCGAAGCCCTAAAGAACGACCTGGGCAGGGTCGAACGGGGAATGAGCGATATGATGGGACAGAACATGACCCTCGATCTCAAGGATCTCTCCAAGGCCTATCAGGGCGATCTGTCGGACCAACTGAACAAGGAGGCTGAACTGCAGGTGCAGATCGAGGTGAACAAATGGCTCATCGACTACATGAAGAATACCGATCATGAGTATTCCCTGGTCCCCAATAACCTGGGCACCCAGGAGCCCTCGCTTCTCCAGCTGATCATCCAGTACAACCAGCTCCAGCTGCAGCGCGAAGCGGCCCTGAAATCGACCCCGGCAAAGAACCCCATGATCGTCACCATGGAAGTGTCCCTCGCCCATTTGCGGCGGGACATCATCCAGACGCTGGAAAACGTCCGCCAGGCCTATACCATTGCCGCCAATAGCCTGGAAGCCAGGCAACGCCAGCAGATGTCGCAGCTGCAGTCCCTGCCTGCAAAATCGATGAAAAGCGTCGACATCGAAAGACAACAGAAAGTACTGGAAGACCTCTACTCCTTCCTGCTTCAGAAGAAGTTGGAAACATCCATTTCCTCCGCATCATCCATTTCCAACATCAAGGTCCTCGAGACGGCAGTCGGAAACGAAAAACCCATCAGCCCGAACAACAAATCCATCTACGGTTCCTACATCTCCCTGGGCATTTTCCTCGTAGCGATCATCATCGCCATTTTCGAGATGTTCAATGATAAAGTGAACACCAAGTCGGAGCTCGAAAAGGCCGTCAGCGCCCCCATCCTTGGTGAAGTTTCTCATTCCGAAGATTCCAACACCCTCGTGGTGACGGCCAACAGCCGGCGGTTCATCGCCGAACAGTTCCGCATTATCCGCACCAACCTGCAATACGTTCTGAACAAAAGCGATAAGAGCGTGATCATGATCACCTCCTCGTTCAGCGGCGAGGGTAAATCCTTTATCAGCACCAATATCGGGGCCGTCATGGCGCTGAGCGGAAAACGCACCGTCGTCATGGAATTCGACATCCGGAAACCCAAGATCCTTTCGGCCCTCGATCTCAAACGGAAAATGGGTATCACCAACTATATCATCGGCATGGCCGACCTCAACGAAATGCTCGTTCCCGTAGAAGGTTTCGACAATTTCTTCGTCATTCCCTGCGGACCCATCCCGCCTAACCCGGCGGAACTCCTGCTCGATCCGCGACTCAGCGAGCTAATGCGGGCCGTCAAGCAGGAATTCGACGTGGTGATCCTCGACACTGCGCCGATCGGCCTGGTCAGCGATGCGGTACACCTGGGCCAATATGCCGACTGTACGCTCTACATCGTCCGTCGCGGCTATACTCCCCGCAAGCTGCTGGCGATGATCGACGATCTTTACCGCGAAAAGCGCATCCCCCGTATATCCTTGCTACTCAACGACGTCAAAGTCAAGACCGGCTACTTCGGCGGCTACTACGATGGCTATGGCTACGGTTACGGCAGCTACGGCTATGGTCTCGATAGCGGATACTTCGAAAGAGAACCGAACGGCAAGCGGGTAAGTGTGTTCAAAAAACTACATAAAGGCATCAGAAACATCTTCCCAAATAGTTGAACCTTGAAGAATATTACCTTGCAAAACGACAGCGCCCCGACCTTCCCGGAGGCTCCCAGGACGGAACACTGGGACATGATCATCAAACCCAAATCCGGTCTGCTGGACCTCCAACTCGCCGAAGTCTGGCGCTACCGCGACCTGATGTGGCTCTTCGTCCGACGGGACTTCGTAGCCCAGTATCGCCAGACCATACTGGGATTCCTCTGGCATGTTATCCAGCCGATCCTCACTACCCTCATGTTCCTTCTCGTCTTTGGAAGGATCGCCAATATCTCGACGGACGATATAAAGCCGTCCTTCCTGTTCTACATGGCCGGGATTACTGTCTGGAACTATTTTTCGTTCGTCCTGACAGCCATCTCCACCACCTTTATCACCAATGCCCCCATCTTCGGCAAGGTTTATTTCCCACGCCTGGTCCTGCCGCTTTCAGTCACCGTCTCCAATATCGTCAAGTTCGGCATCCAGTTCGGGCTGCTGCTGCTCTTCATGATCTGGTACTCCTTCAAAGGCTATCCGATCCATGTCACAGGATACTGGCTGCTGATCCCGGTGCTGGTCCTGCTGATGGGGGGCATCGGCCTTGGGCTGGGAATCATCATTTCGGCTCTTACGACAAAATACCGCGACCTCAATATATTAATGACCTTCGCCGTACAGCTGGCGATGTATGCCACTCCTATCGCCTATCCGCTTTCCTACCTGCAAAATAAGAGCTACAAGTGGCTGATCGATATCAACCCGTTGACCTCTGTCGTCGAAGCCTTCCGGTACGCCATATTCGGAAAAGGCACCCTGGACCCGCACGGCTTGGCTTACAGCACGGCATTTATGTTCGTCTGCCTGTTCCTCGGCATATTGATCTTCAATAAAGTCGAAAAAACCTTCATGGACACCGTATAAAGACCCTGAACATGAGTCAAACCATCATTGAAATTGACAATCTTTCCAAACAATACCGACTGGGCCTCACCGGGACCGGTTCGCTCGCCCATGATGTAAATCGCTGGTGGCATCTTGTCAGAGGCAAAGAAGACCCTTACCTGAGCGTGGGAGAGAAGAATGATCGTACAACAAAGGGAGTGAGTAATTATGTCTGGGCCCTCCGGGACATCAACTTTAGCGTGAACCAGGGTGAAGTGCTCGGTATCATCGGCAAGAATGGAGCGGGCAAAAGCACCCTTCTCAAGATACTCAGCAGAACGACCGCTCCGACCCTTGGCCGCGTAAAAATAAAAGGCCGCGTCGCCAGTCTCCTCGAAGTCGGCACCGGTTTCCATCCGGAGCTGAGCGGACGGGACAATATCTTCCTCAATGGGGCCATCCTCGGGATGACACGCAACGAGATCCGGCGGAAGTTCGACGAGATCGTGGATTTCGCCGGCGTCGAACGCTACATCGATACCCCCGTAAAGCGGTACAGTAGCGGCATGTATGTCCGTCTCGCCTTTGCCGTCGCAGCGCACCTGGAACCGGAGATACTCATCGTGGACGAAGTCCTGGCCGTCGGAGATGCCGACTTCCAGAAGAAATGCCTCGGCAAGATGAAGGACGTCACGGCCAACCAGGGCAGGACGGTTCTGTTCGTCAGCCACCAGATGGGGACCATCGCGCAGCTCTGCACCCATTCCGTCCTCCTTGTCCAGGGTAAGGTCGCCGATGTCGGAGTGACCGGGAAGATCATCGAAAGCTATCTGGTTAGCCGGAAGGAATCCAACGAATTCACCTATTCCAAAACTTCAGTTGACAAGAAGATCTACATCTCGGAGGTCGTTCCCTTGAACAGCCGGGGAATTCCCACCGATAACTTCGGATTCGACGAAAGCATCTATCTTTCCTGTCAGCTCGAGATGCCGGAAAAGGACAGCGGGATCCAGGTATCGATCACATTACAGGATAAATTCGGGTATTTTATATCCACTACCGTGCAGGATATGTCCGATCTTCCGGGTGACTCCCTTCGCAAAAAATTCCTCGTCAGGCTCCCGGCGTCAATCATCGCCCCGAACATCTACTCCTTCCGGATCGCCATTTACAAGATCGGGGTCGATATTTACGATCTGCAGGAGAATATCTGCCCGATAAGGGTGTCGGACACCGGCAGTCCCATGGCGAAAATGGAAGGGGTCAACTACGGCCAGGTGATCCTGGATTTTAAAATACTGGAACCTCAATGATCAAAAGGATATTAAGAAGGCTGCTGCCGCCCCAGACCCCGGCGGAACGGGACGCAGTCAGGCGCAGGATCATGCAGGAGAACGGCAACCTGAAAACGGGAAAGAACACCTGGCTCGACAAATGCTCGATCTCCATCCACGATGCCCAACCGGGTTTCGAGAATATCGTCATCGGGGAGGACTGTTCGATCGAAGGCAAGATCGTGCTTCATTCCAACAAGGCCCGTCTGAAAATCGGCAACCGGACCTTCATCGGCTCGAACGCCATGATCTTCTGTTATGATTCCATCGAGATCGGCGACGATGTCCAGTTCTCCTGGGATTGCACCATCATCGACAGCAATGCCCACTCCCTGCGATCGGAAGAAAGAAAGAACGATGTGCTGGACTGGAAAAGAGGCCCGCAATACAAGGACTGGTCGGTCGTCCGGAACAAGCCGGTTGTCATCGGTAACCTCTGCTGGATAGGATTCAGGAGCATCATCATGAAAGGAGTAGTTCTCGGCGACGGTTGTGTTGTCGCCGCAGGCTCGGTTGTGACAAAAAATTTTGAACCCTATTCCGTCATCGGCGGCAACCCGGCCGCCTTCATAAAAACGACCACCTGATGTCCAACGGCAAGATCCTGATCATCGGCTCCGAAGGTTTCATCGGAAGCAATGCCGTCTCTTATTTTTCAGAAAAGCAGTACGAGGTCTGGAAGGCAGATATCGTGCTGAAGGACGAACCGGCTTACACGGTGCTCGACTCGGTGCGTCCGGACTTCGCCTCCCTTTTTGCCACGCAACGGTTCGATGTCTGCCTGAACGCCACAGGCGCGGCAAATGTCCAGTTCTCCTTCGGCCACCCCGGCATCGACTTCATGCTGAACGTGGCCAACGTCTACGCTATGCTCGACGCGATCCGGGAACATGCCCCTGGCTGCAAATTCATGAACCTCTCAAGCGCGGCCGTCTACGGAAACCCCACCCACTGCCCGGTGCCCGAATCGGCTCCCCTGCAACCGCTCTCCCCTTATGGGTTCCATAAGATATATAGCGAAGAGGTCTGCGGGGAGTTTCACCGGTTCTACCAGATTCCCACGGCCAGCCTTCGCATCTTCTCGGCCTATGGGGAGGGACTGAAGAAGCAGCTGTTCTGGGACCTGTATCAAAAGACAAAGGCCGCCAAAGACGGACGGATAGAATTGTTCGGCACCGGTGAGGAAACACGGGACTTCATCTATGTCCGCGATATCCTGGAGGCCATTCACTGTGTCATTCGAAATGCCGCCTTCAACGGCCAGACGATCAATATCGCCAGTGGACAGGAGACGACCATCGCCGATGCCGCGACCGTTTTTCTCCGATGTCTGGGCTCCGGCCTGGAACCGAGATTCTCCGGGGCCGCCAAGCAAGGAGACCCACTCCGCTGGAAAGCGGACATCGGCCTGCTGAAAAGCTATGGATTTGCCCCCAGGCACGGCCTGGAGGATGGATTAAAAAACTACACACGATGGCTAGGAGAAAAAGCATTCTGATAAAGTATATTTTTAGCTATGACCTCACAACCGCGATCCCGATTTATCTACAGAACTTTATCAAAGCGCTGAATATACTTCCTGATGCCGATAAACCCACCGTATACTTATTCGCGACAAAGGATTCGCCAATAGAGGATGTTCTGACCATCGGCTACCCCTATCTCGTGGTGATGGACCCCGACTACTTCGGAACCCTCTGGCAAAAGCTCGTCAATAAGATCTACCGGCTCTTCGATAAAGAGAACTATCTCTATTTCTATGGAGTTCCGAAATACAAGATCGATCGGATATTCCCCCACTTCGGTCCCATCGACAATGCGGTCCGGAAACAGACTGTGGCATGGATCACCGATTTTCAACCGAACTACTACCCGAATTTTTTTCCGAAAGACGACCTCGAACGCATCCAGGCCAATCTCGCCAGGATCTCCACTTCAGGTGTAAAGCTGGTGCTGAGCAGCAAGGCAGCCCTCTCGGACTACAACAAATTTTACCCCGGGAACAATAACCCGATCACGCTTCTGCGTTTCGTCTCCATCCTGCCCGAGGTCGACGATGCGAACTGGCCGGCCGTGAAGGAGAAGTTCACCGTCACAAAGCCTTATTTTATAATTTCCAACCAGTTCTGGCCCCACAAAAATCATGCAGGGGTAATCGAGGCCCTGAACATCCTGAAGCAACGTCTTGGCGAGCAACTTCCTTTCGACGTCCTGATCACCGGCAAACCGTCCTCCCACCGGAACCCAACTATCTTCAACGAATTGACCGCAAAGGTGCAGGAATATGGCCTCCAGGATAACCTTCGGTTCCTGGGCTTCCTGCAACGGGAAGAACAGGTGCTGCTGATGAAGAATGCCGCCGGAGTGATCCAGCCCTCCTTTTTCGAAGGATGGAGCACCCTGGTCGAAGAATGCAAGGCGCTGAACAAATTCGTCCTGCTCTCCGATCTTCCCGTCCACCGGGAACAGATGGACCGGAACGTTTCATTCTTTGATCCCGCCTCCCCGGCCGACCTGGCCGACAAGATGGAAGCCTTTTTCAAAAGCACGCCGGCGGTGGTGCCTTTCGACTACCCGCAACATATCCAGGCCTACGCAAAAGACATCCTAAACCTCTTTTAGCAATGAAAGATGTCCTTGTCTCGGTCGTCATGCCCGTTTACAACAGCGAGCCCTTTCTAAAAGAGGCCATCGACAGCGTGCTCGCCCAGTCGGTTGCAGATCTCGAGTTGATCCTCATCAATGACGGGTCAACGGACCGCTCGGAACTTATCATCCGCTCCTATTCAGACCCCCGGATACGGTATTTCTCGCAACCCAATGCCGGCGTCGCCAGGACGCTCAACCGCGGCCTCTCGCTGGCGAAAGGCGCCTACATCTGGCGCCACGATGCGGACGATATCTCCTTGCCCACCAAACTGGAGGAACAGCTGAAGATACTCGAACAACACCCGGACTTCGCGCTTTGCGCCTGCCAGGTGGCCTTTATGACCGAACGCGGAAAGGTGGCCTGGAACTACCGGCAGCCCCACTCCTCCTGGTTCGGCAATACCCCATATAAGGAAGTAAGCCGGGAAGATTTCGCACCCTATTCGCCGATAACCCACGGGACCGTACTGGCGAGACGGGAAGTGATGCTGCAGCTTGGCTACCGTACCGAATTCATCACCGGAGAGGACGTGGACATGTGGTTACGGCTGATCCAGGGTCATAAAGCAGTCGTGCTGAACGCCTGCCTCTCCCTGCATCGCCTGAGCGGGAACTCAGCGACAAAGAAACATGGCTGGAAGAATCAATTCTTCCGCGAACTGTCCTTCAAATATTACGAACAGCGCTGCCGCGAAGGGAAAGACGAGCTCGAGACCGGCCATCCGCCCGTCCTGCCTCCCGCGCCCGCGACGCCGGAAACACAAACCGGTAAGCCGGCCGCCGGCCGGCTCTTCCTCCCCGATGTCCTGTTGTACTACTATCCACTCCATCTCGACGCAAAGGACTGGAAAGGAATGATGGAGATAATTCGATTCTCCCTCCGGGACGGATGGAAGTTGAAACGCACCTGGCGAGGCATCCTCTTCCCGCTGATCGGGAAAAAAGCAGTCGCCACCGGCGTCAGGATAAAAAAATGGCTCAAATAGAATAGCCCCAATCCATGAACATATATTATTTCGGGGCCGATAGATCCTGGGAAGAACTGAAGGGCATCGGGTTCAGACGACGGAACACCTGCATCCTGAAAGCGCTTGTCGAAAGCAAGCAGGTCGACAAGGTCTACGTCGTCAGAAAAACGACCCGAAAGGATTTTCTCAGGCAACAGTCAAAAAGAAAAGCCGGCAAAGGAAAAGTACAGGACGTTGTCTTCGCCTCCCTGCTGCCGGAGAAATGGTTCGGACCCCTGGGCCGGCGGCTCAACGCCTTCCTCCTACACCGGCTCTGCGAAAAAGCCCAACACACGGATATCCTCTGGGCCTATTGGCCAAATGGCTATTTCGCGGCGGAAAGCTCGGGCCTGCGCGGAACGATCGTTTTCGACGCCGATCACAATATCATCGATGATCCCTCCATCGCTGGCGCCGATCGCCCCCAACGCCACCAGGACCTGCTTCGCATCGGCGCCGGCGCACGCTATATCCTTTCCTCCACCCGGTCGATGCTCGACTGGTTCCGCGACCGCGGATTCGACAAAGGCGTGCTGCTTCGTAATGGCGTAGACGCCACACGCTTCCAGGCCCCACCCGAAAACGGCCCGAAACAAGAATTTACGATCGGCTACTGCGGCACCCTTTCCCGGTGGATCGACTACGATCTCTTCGCCGCACTCGCCCGCAGGAACCCGCAATGGAAGTTCCTCATTATCGGCAAGCCCTGGCTCACCGAAGACTGGCGCGTGCTGGAAGGATTACCCAACGTCCAACTGCTGGGCGAAAAGCCGGCCGCCGAAGTAGCAAAGCTGCTGCCCACTTTTGACGCCGCTTTGAATCTCTACCGCAAACATCCGGCCCTCGACGTCGACAGCATGAAATTATACGAATACATTGCCGCAGGCGTCCCCGTCGTAAGCACGAACTATCACAACTTCCTGCACCAGGACTTCGATAATCTCCTCCTGCTGGGAGACGATCTCGATACCATCCAAAGGCTCCTGCAAGGGTTGCAGAAGGGCGAAGGCCGGCAACAAGACGAAAGGACGGCAGCCTTCCTGCAACGCTCGTCATGGAATAATCGCGTAGACGAATTTCTGGCCAAACTAAATCCAATACATGAAGGATAGACTGAATTTACTCATCACCGGGGCCGCGGGCTTCATCGGTTTCCATCTCTCCCGCTATTTCTGTGGCGAAGGTCACCGGGTAATGGGGATCGACAGCCTCAATGATTATTATGATCCGAACCTCAAACGCGCCCGGCTCGAGCTGCTGCTCGAGCATCCTCAATTCCGCTTCGAATCGGTCGACATTTGCGATAAACCTGCCCTCGATAAGCTGTTCATCGAAGGGAATTTCGATATCGTCATCAACCTGGCCGCCCAGGCCGGCGTCCGGTATAGCATCGACAAACCCTATAAATACATCGACAGCAACCTCATCGGCTTCATCAACATCCTCGAAGCCTGCCGCCATTTCCCCATCCGGCACCTCGTCTTCGCGTCCTCCAGCTCGGTCTATGGCGAGAACAAAAAGATCCCTTTTTCGACGGACGACCCGACGGACCGGCCGGTTTCCCTCTATGCCGCCACGAAAAAGGCCAACGAACTGATGGCCTACACCTACTCCCATCTCTATGATATCCCCACGACAGGTCTGCGCTTCTTCACCGCGTACGGCCCCTGGGGCCGACCCGATATGGCCTATTTCAGCTTCACGCGGAATATCATAGAGGGAAAGCCGATAAAGCTCTTCAACCATGGCAAGATGCGCCGCGACTTCACCTACATCGACGACATGGTGCAGTGTATAAGCGGGCTGATTACGCATCTCGGCGCCAACGACTACCGCTGGCCCGCATCCGGCGAGTCCCTCCGCGTCTTCAACATCGGCAACCACGCGCCGGTCGAGCTGCTCGATTTCGTGCACATTCTCGAAGAGCTGATCGGCCGGAAGGCGATCATCGAGCTATACCCGATGCAGGACGGTGACGTGCCGGAAACCTATGCCGACATAGAGCCGCTTAAACAGCTGCTCGGGTTCTCCCCGAATACCAGCGTGCGAAAAGGGCTTTCCGAATTTGTGGGTTGGTACAAGGCCTTTTACGAGATCAAAGTGAACGGCGCATGAGCTCCCCGCTGATATCGATCGTTATCCCCGTGAAGAACGGGGCCCCCTGGCTGGAAAAGCTCTTCCGCGGTGAAGATCCTGTTGAAGGAGAATTGCATCGGGGTCTCAAAAAAAAATTTCGCTGGCTGCGATACAACTATGGATTAAATTCGGCCTATCGCCGGGCTGTCCGGGAATTCAACTCCTGCCTGGCCATTGGAGAAAGCTTTCTCGACAGCCGGCATTCGCAGATATGCGGGGTCGCCCCGCAAGCTCCTAAACCAATCGTCCCTCCCGAAGCGCCAAAACCTATCAATAAATGAATACCGCAGAAGTACCCCTGGTGAGCGTTTTGATGACTTCTTATAATAAGGAAAAATATATCGCTGAGGCGATCGGCAGCGTCCTTGCAAGCTCCTATGAGAATTTAGAGCTCATCATAGTGGATGATCGGTCCCAGGACAGGACGGTGGAGATCGCGGCCGGCTTTTCCGCCAAAGATCCCCGGGTAAGATTATTCGTCAACGAGCAAAATCTCGGAGATTATCCCAACAGGAATAAGGCCGCATCCTATGCACGGGGGAAATATATAAAATTCCTCGATGCAGACGATCTTATATATTCTTATGGGCTTGAAGTGATGGTCAGAAGCATGTTGCAATACCCCGAAGCCGGCTTCGGACTATCCGCCAATGTTGACGCTCACCAGCCTTTTCCCGTCTGCATAGACCCTTTGACTGCTTACAGGGAAAATTTTTCCGGCCAGGCACATTTTAACAGGGCGCCGGGCTCTTCTATTATCAGACTGGACGCATTCAATAAAGTCGGCGGGTTTTCAGGTGCACGAATGATCGGGGATTACGAGTTCTGGTTTAAAATAGCCAGGTATTTCAAAATGGTCAAATTCCCATTCGACTTGTATTGGAACAGGATACACGACGAACAAGAATCCAAGTCCGCCTATGCAAAGAATTATCCTGCCTTGAGGTCGGCAGTCCTGCGTGAAGCGCTCGATCATCCTGATTGCCCCATGCCCGAAGAAGAAAGGAAGAAGCAAAAAATTAAAATGAAACTTGTCCCGATATACTGGGCAATAAAAAAAATTATACCTTGAATGTGTCGGTGAGCATAGGAATGCCGGTATTTAATGACAAGCTTTTCTTAATAAAGGCTTTGGATTCCCTATTGTCCCAAAGTTTCAGGGATTTCGAATTAATCATTTCCGACGACTGTTCGACGGACGGCAGCGGCGCCCTTTGCGAGGAATACGCAAAGCGGGATCCAAGGATAGTGTACATTCGCCAGACCAAGAATATCGGAATTTCCAGGAATATGGAATTCCTTTTGAAACAGGCAAAAGGAAAATACTTCATGTGGGCTGCCAATGACGACTATTGGCATAAGGATTTCATCCTGACCCTGAAAGCAGGCCTTGACGGAGACCCGTCCGCCGTAACTTCTTTCTGCGCCTATTGCCAGGTCGACGAACACGACACCGTTATCCCTGGCCATGACTATTTTCTGGAAGACTATGCAGATCCCCGCCGGCGGAAACGGCTTTCCAAGCTGATCGATGGTTTTAGTGACGGTTTTGGCTACGGCCTGTTCGTCAAAGAGAAGATCGCCGGAGTCAAATTCCCCGTTTGGTGGTGGATCAACAAAAAATGCGCCTATAACAACATCTATCCGACCTTGTGCTTCTATCTGGCGAAAGGAGGCTATATTGTCAATAAGGAGGTGATGTGGTATAATAGGCTGAAGGAGGAGAAAAATGTGAATCACAAGATCCCGTACCACGGGCATTTTCTCAGGGGATTCCTTGCATTTACTCTCCGGAAATTCAACCTCGTGACCGTCTCGGCCTGGCAGATATGCCGGGCACAGCCGGATGGGTTCCTGACCGCGGCGGTAGTCTTACCGAAAATGATGTATAAATGGTTCCTTAAGGCCTCCTATGGCGAGTTCAGAATGGCGGTAAGACAACTCAGAGACGGGAAAAAAACTTTCATTTAAAAGAAAAAAGATGGAACGACCCTACCAGCAATGCGCGTTGACAGTCATGGATACTATCGCCGATCCCGACATCACATTTGATGAGAACGGGATTAGTAATTACTATCACGCCTTTAAAAAGGCGGAGCGGGAATTCGTATTTACCGGCGCAGAAGGGGACCGCAGATTGAAAGACCTTGTGGACAAGATCAAGGCGGAAGGCCGGAACAAACCCTACGATTGCATCATGGGTCTCAGCGGCGGCGTCGACAGCACCTATGTCGCCTACCAGGCAAAACAGCTGGGCCTGCGGCCCCTTGCTGTCCACTTCGACAACAGCTGGAATTCCGAACTGGCCGTCAAGAACATCGAGAACATCGTCAGCCGGCTGGGGCTCGACCTTTACACTCTCGTCGTCGACTGGGAAGAGTTCAGGGATATCCAACTGTCCTATATGAAGGCCTCGGTCGTGGACATCGAAGTCGTTTCGGACCATGGCATCTTCACTACCCTATATAAGCTGGCCAAAAAATACAAGATAAAGTATGTTCTTAGCGGCAACAACGTCGCCACGGAATATATCATGCCCCGCAGCTGGCTGTTCAACAAGATGGATCATGTCAACCTCCGGGCCATCCACAAACGGTTCGGCACCGTGCCGCTAAAGACCTACCCGGTGTACGACACCGCGTTGAAAAAGTATTGCCACGATATCCTGCAGATCCGGACCGTGACGATGCTCGACTATATGCCGTATAATAAAAAAGCCGTAAAGGAACTCATCGCCAAAGAGCTGGACTGGAGGGACTATGGCGGCAAACACTATGAGTCCCTCTTTACGAAGTTCTACCAGGCGTATATCCTGCCGGAGAAGTTCCATATCGACAAACGGAAAGCGCACCTCTCCACCCTCATCTGCTCGGGCCAGATGACCAAGGAAGAGGCCCTGAAAGAGCTTGCACAGCCGCTATATACGCCCGAAGCGCTGAAGCTCGACTATGAATATGTGTTGAAGAAGCTGGGACTTAGCACTTCAGCATTCGAAGCGATCATGAAGCTGCCCCCAAAAAAACATACGGACTATCCGATCGAGCGGGGGGTATTCGATCGCTTTCCCGTCCTCCGGCCATTGAAGCCCCTGGCCCGGATGATCAGAAAAGTGTAAATATTATGCTGGCAATAATCGACTATGGCGTAGGCAATCTGACTTCCATTCTCAATATGTTCAAACGATTGGGAGTGGAGGCCTCTATAACCTCGGATTTGGCGACGATCCGCAAGGCCGGCAAGCTGATGATCCCCGGGGTGGGCCACTTTGATAAGTGCATGCAGAACTTCAATGCCAGCGGACTCCGGCCGGCCATCGAGGAGATAAAAGCAGAAGGGAATACGCCCATCCTCGGCATCTGTGTCGGTGCACAGATGATGACCCGCCGCAGCGAGGAAGGCGTTGAGAACGGCCTTGGCTGGGTGGAAGCCGACACCGTCCGCTTCCAGCTGGACCCTTCGCTGGGACTAAAGGTTCCCCATATGGGCTGGACCGATGTATCGGCGGCCCAGCCGGCTTCGCCCCTTTTTAAAAATATTCCCGAAGAGCCGCGCTTTTATTTCGCGCACTCCTATCATTTCCGCTTCTATGGCGAAGACCTCAGCACCGCAACCTGCGACTATGGCTATTCCTTCACCTGCGCGTTCCAAAAGGGAAACCTTTTCGGCGTACAGTTCCACCCGGAAAAAAGCCACAGGTTCGGCATGAGCATATTGACAAATTTCGCAGCTTTGTGACATGAAGAGAATCCGGATCATCCCCGCCCTGCTGCTGATCAATGACGGACTGTATAAGACCGTTCAATTCAAGAACCCGGGCTATGTCGGCGACCCGATCAACACGGTGAAGATATTCAACGAGAAAGGCGCCGATGAAGTAGTGGTCCTCGATATCACCGCCACCCGCGACAAGAAGCCCATCAACTACCGGAAGATAGCGGAGATCGCCGGCGAGGCCTTCATGCCGATGGCGTATGGCGGGGGAATAAAGACCTTCGAGGAAGCTCAGAAAGTGTTCAATGCGGGCTATGAGAAGGTGATCCTCAATTCGGCAGCCGCTGAAAATCCGGCGTTGGTCGGGGAAATAGCAAGGGTCTATGGCAGCCAGAGCGTCGTCGTCTCCATCGATGGAAAAAAGGACTGGCTGGGACGCTATAAGGTCTATACCGCCAATGGGAGCCGGAGCGCCGGCAAGTCCCCGGATGTATATGCACAGGAAATGGAAGCGGCAGGCGCCGGGGAGATACTCATCAACTCCATCGATCGCGACGGAACCTGGGAAGGCTATGATCTCGCCCTGGTAAAGATGGTCAGCAAGGCCGTTTCGATACCCGTCATCGCCTGCGGCGGGGCCGCCGGTATGGACGATTTCCGGAAAGCGATCACCGAAGGCGGCGCCTCCGCCGTAGCAGCTGGCAGTATGTTTGTTTACCAGAAGAAAGGCATGGGGGTACTCATTAGCTTCCCGGCGCAATCACTAAAGGTTTAAAGAAATGGATAAAGTAAGATTTGGTATTGTCGGCTGCGGCCGCATCGCACAACGTCACGCAGAACATATTCATAACAAGGGTGAGCTGGTAGCCGTATGCGATGTGGTAAAGGAGAAGGCGGATGAAATGGCAAAGAAATATGGAGTTAAAGCCTATTGTAGCCCGGAAGAAATGTTCGCCGCCGAAAAGAATATCGATGTCATGAGCATCTGTTCCCCCAACGGCCTGCACGCTGAACACGCGATAAAGGCGCTCACGGCCGGTTTCCATGCTCTCTGCGAAAAGCCGATGGCGCTGACTGTAGCGGACTGCGGCCGGATGATCCAGGCGGCGGAACGGGCGAATAAAAGGCTCTTCGCCATCAAGCAAAACCGCTACAACCCCCCCGTGGCCGCCGTAAAGCAGCTGCTCGACGAAGACCGCCTGGGCAGGATATACAGCGTCCAGCTCAACTGCTTCTGGAACCGGAACCCAGACTATTACCACAACTCCTGGAAAGGAACGCTGAAACTGGACGGCGGCACCCTCTTCACCCAGTTCAGTCATTTTGTCGATCTCCTTTACTGGCTCATCGGCGACGTTGACACCGTCCAGGCCTACCTCGGCAATTTCCACCACCAGGGGATCATCGAATTCGAAGACACCGGCGTCGTCATCCTGAAGTTCACGGGCGGCGCCATCGGCGCCATCAACTATACCGTCAACAGCTACGGCAAGAATATGGAAGGCTCCCTGACCATCTTTGGCGAGAAAGGCACCGTGAAGATCGGCGGTCAATACCTCAACGAGCTCGAATACCAGAACATCGAAGGCTATCGCATCGAGAACCTGCCGGAAGGCGCCAAAGCCAACAACTATGGCAACTACCAGGGCTCGATGAGCAACCACGACAAGGTCTATGACAACCTCGTCGAAGTGCTCCGGAACAATGCCTCCATCTCTACCAGTTCCTTCGAAGGCCTCAAAACCGTCGAGATCATCGAGAAGATCTATAAAGCAGCAACCCGCATATGAACAAGCCGACACTTCTCTCCGCAGGTATCAAGGACGTCTCCTTCGGCACGAACGTCAAGGTCGTCGAACCCGTAAATATCTATGGTTGCTCCATCGGCGATGACTGTTTCATCGGCCCCTTTGTCGAGATCCAGAAGGACGTAGCCATCGGCGACCGCACCAAAGTACAGTCCCATGCCTTCATCTGCGAGCTGGTGACCATCGGAAACGACTGTTTTATCGGTCACGGGGTCATGTTCATCAACGACCTCTTCTCCTCCGGCGGACCCGCCCGCGGCGATAAGGCGAAATGGAAAAAAACCTATATAGGCAATAACGTATCCATCGGCTCCAATGCCACGATCCTGCCGGTTAACATCTGCTCGAATGTCGTCATCGGCGCCGGCGCCGTCGTCACAAAAGATATTTCCACACCGGGTATATACGCCGGAAACCCGGCGACCCGTTTACGTGATCTATAAACATTGTCATGAAAGTCCCATTCGTAGACCTGTACGCACAATACCTCGACATCAAAAAGGACATCGATTCGGCCATCGAGACCACCATCCGCAACTCCGCCTATATCGGCGGCCCCGCGGTAAGAGAATTTGAAAAGCAATTTGCCGCCTGGGCAGGCGTCGACCACGTCGTCGCCTGCGGCAACGGTACCGACTCCATCGAGATCCTCCTCAAAGCCTATGGGATAGGGGCGGGCGACGAGGTCATCGTCCCGGCCATCTCCTGGATATCCACCTCCGAGGCGGTTGGCTCCGCAGGCGCCACACCCGTCTTCGTCGACATCGAAGAAGACTATTTCGCCATCGATCCGACCCGCATCGAAGCGGCCATCACAAAAAATACAAAGGCCATCATCCCCGTCCACCTGTATGGACATCCCGCCGATATGCCCGCGATCATGGCCATCGCCGCCAAACACAAACTCGTGGTCATCGAAGACTGCGCCCAGTCCCATGGCGCCCAGGTAAACGGTAAACCCGCCGGCACCTTCGGGCATGCCGCCAGCTTCAGCTTCTACCCGGGCAAGAACCTTGGCGCCTATGGCGACGCCGGCTGCATGGCTACCAACGACGCGGCCATTGCCGAACAGGCCCGCATGATCGCACAGCACGGCCAGAAAGGCAAACATAACCACCTCATCGAAGGCCGCAACAGCCGCCTCGATGGCCTCCAGGCCGCTATCCTGCTGGCTAAGCTTCCCCATCTCAACAACTGGACCGACCGCCGCATCGCCAACGCGGCGCTCTATGATGAGGCGCTCAAGGGTAGCGACGTCTGCATTCCAAAGACCCGCCCCGGCAGCCGCCACGTCTTCCATCTCTATGTGATCCGGACAAAGCACCGCACCGCCATCCAGGCAAAACTCGAAAAAGCCGGTGTCGAAACCGCCGTCCATTACCCGACTCCGCTGCCCTTTCTGCCCTGCTATGCACACTATAGGCACAAGCCGGAAGACTTCCCCGTTGCCACCGCCTGCCAGCATACCATCCTCTCCATCCCCATGTTCGCCGAATTAACCCGACAACAGATCGACCACGTGGCTTCCGTCTTAAAAGATTCACATGCCTGATACCGAGCAAGGCCGGAAAACCATCGTCATCCTATCGACCGAACCCTGGGGCAGGATGCTGCTGTCCAAGATGCATTATGCCATCGAGCTCGCCGAACTGGGTAACGACGTGTTTTTTGTCAATCCGCCAAGAGACACCGGCGCATCCGGGCTGGCCGCCATCGCCACCGTCAAACCGGCGCCGGGAGTCACCGTCATCGATACCACCCCGGTGGCGCAGGCGCTCTTCCTTCGCCATAAGCTGTTCGCACTCTACCGCCACTGGGTAACCGGCCGCTATGCAAAAGCGATCCGCCGCCTCGTCGCAAAACCTATCGACGAGGTTTGGTGTTTCGATCCTCACACCTATGTCGACCTATCCGCATTCGGGGCAAAGCGTGCCGTGCTGCTCATCTATGACTTCTATACCGGCCGCCATGTATTTCGTGCGGCCGAAACAGCCGATACCATCGTTTCGGTATCCAGCGTGATCCTCGACCACTATAAGAAGACGACTCCGCCAAAGCTGCTGATGCAGCACGGCCTCGGCAAACATTTTGCCGTGCTGGCCGAGGAAAGACTTCACCGGCAACAGTTCCCGCCACAGCAAGGACAGAAGATGAAGATCGGGTACACGGGCAACCTGCTCCGCGTCGGCATGGACACGCAGCTGGGCAGAGCGATCATCAGCGGTCATCCGGAGATCGAATTCCATTTCTGGGGCCCCCACTCGCTGGACGGTAACAACGTCTCCACCGGCGAAGCCCCGGCCGATCTGCTGGAATTTGTCGAATTCCTGAAAAACCAACCCAACGTGCGGCTGCACGGCGTGAAAGAACAATCCGCCCTGGCCGCCGCCCTGGCCGGCATGGACGCCTTTCTTTTCCTGTATTCGGCGGCAAAAGACCTCAACGGGGCTTCCAACTCACATAAGCTGCTGGAATATCTCAGCACCGGCAAGCCCGTCATCTCTACCTATGTATCGAATTATGCGGGAACCAACCTCCTCGAAATGGGCGCCCGCACCGAAGAACACCTGCTGCCGTCGCTATTCAAAGAAGTGACGGAGAACATGGAAGTCTATAACTCCCCCGAAAGACAACAACAACGCATCCGGTTCGCGCTGGACAACACCTACCGGCGGCAGGTCGTCCGCATCCGGGAATTCATCGAGGCCCAAAAATGAAAAAGATCTGCATCGTTTCCGATCTTCACCTGTCCTCCAATCCCAGGGTATGGAAAGAAGCCAATACCCTGGCGGCCGCCGGCTACGACGTTACGATCCTGACGATGTGGACCTCCGCGGCCAAACGGGACAGCGACAAGACCCTTCTTCATCACCCTGCGATAAAATACAAGGCTGGCCTGAACCTGATCCCCGGCGAGATCGCACCCTGGCGCCGCCTCTGCTACCGGCTAAGAGGACGACTCGAAAGAGAAGCCCACCGGCTCTTCAAAACCAACACGCCCTGGACCCTGGGCTATGCGCCCGGCCGCTTGACGGCATTGGCCCTCAAGGAACACGCCGACCTCTACATCGCTCACACGGAATACGGTATCATCATCGGCAACCGGCTGCTGGAAAAAGGCCGCCGCGTCGCCTTCGACGTCGAAGACTGGTATTCGCGCGACTACCTCGTTGCCTCGCGGCCGGTAAAGCTGCTCGAATCGGCGGAACAAAAAGCGCTAACCCACGGGGTTTACGTGACCTGTCCGTCTCGCGCCATGTCGGCGGCCATGCAGGCCATCTACAAAGGGACCAGTGCCGCCGAAGTGATCTACAATGGGTTTCCCCTGGCCGAAAGCGCGAGGGCCCCGCAGTCCGGCCCGGCAGCACCCTCCCTCATCTGGTTCTCCCAGACGATCGGCCCGGGACGTGGTCTCGAAACCCTGCTCGAAGCCCTGAAGCTCACGCGCACACCCCTGGAGATACACTTCGTCGGCGAATGTGTAACCGGCTACGACAAACAGCTCCAAGCCGCATTCCCGGAAGACAAAGGACACCAATTGATCATCCACCCCGCCGTAAAACACACCCAGCTGCCTGACCTGATAGCAAAGCATCGAATCGGCCTGGCAATCGAACAAAGCCAACCCGAAAGCCGGAACAAAACGATCACAAACAAGCTCTTACAATATCTCCAGGCAGGCATACAGGTCCTGGCCACCATTACCGACGGTCAAAAGGAGGTTGCCGCCCAATTTCCCGGCGCCGTACAGCTGGTGCCCCAGGACGATCCCGCCGCCTGGGCCGCCGGCCTCGAATCATTGCTGACCCGAAAGGTCGACCGCGAATCCACCCGCCGCACCTTCGATATGGAATTCTCCTGGGAAGCGCAGGAAAAGAAATTGCTCGGACTCGTTGAAAAAGCCTTAAACCAGTCCCGATAATGTTGCCACCCATCGCCATGCTGCATCACGTCAGTGACGACCCCGCCCACGAGTCGCTCAAACCCTATTCCATCACCAGGCGATCCTTTACCCGTTTGCTGGATTATCTCCAACGCCACGACTACAATACCGTCACCTTCGCCGAGCTGAAAAAGCCCGGAAAAAAACAGGTCATTCTCTCTTTCGACGACTGTCCCAAACACCTGCTCGATTTCGCGGTTCCCGAACTCCTCCGCCGCGGGATGAAAGGCGTGTTCTATATGCCTGCCGCCCACCTGGGCGGCTATAACAGTTGGGACGTGGAAGAGGGGAGAGCACGCGTCGACCTGATGGATGCCGCCGACCTGCAACAGTTGGAAAAGCTCGGCATGGAGATCGGCGGTCACTCCTGGCACCATATAAGATTGAAGGACGCAAACAATGCCGCCGAGGAAGTGCAACAATGCCGTAAGATCCTCGAACGCATCGTCAGCGGCCCCCTCCTTTCCTTTGCATGGCCCTTTGGCTCCGTCCCCGCGAACCACCGTCACCTCCTGACCGACGCCGGCTTTAAATATGGACTCAGCATCTACCAGCCTTTCGAGACCCGCCAGGCGCTCCGCCGCTTCATCTACCATGACGGCGATACCGATTCGACGCTGGAAAGAAAACTGTCCTTCGTCTACAAAGTCTATCGCCTCCTGACCGACCCCCTGAAGAAGTACTGATCCACATGAAGAAAGTATTGATCATATCCCCCCATTTCCCACCCATCAACGCACCCGACACTCAAAGGGTCCGGATGAGCCTTCCCTACTACCGGGAAATGGGCTGGGAACCTGTCGTCCTTTGCGTCGACGATCGTCTCGTGGAAGGATTTCGTGATCCCTTGCTCGTCGAAACGCTGCCCGCCGGACTTGAGATTCATAAGGTAGGCGCCTGGCCGGCCTCCATCACCCGTAAGTTCGGACTGGGAAGCCTTTCGATGCGCAGCTATTATCATTTCAAGAAGAAAGGAAATGAGCTTCTCCGCTCCAGCGACTTCGATCTGGTGTTCTTCTCTACCAGCATGTTCCATGTCTGTGCCCTCGGGCCCTATTGGAAAAGAAAATTCGGGGTGCCCTTCGTCATCGATATGCAGGACCCCTGGCGCAACGATTACTATCTTTCAAAACCCCGCGACCAGCGCCCGCCGAAATTCCGCATCGCCTATACCATCGACAAGCGCCTCGAGGCGGCAACAATCCCCTCCGTGGACGGGATCGTCTCCGTTTCAAGAAATTATATCGAAATGCTGCAGGAACGCTACCCGCAGATGAAACACCGGCCGGCCGTCGTGCTGCCCTTCGGCACCTCCGAACGGGATTTCGATGTGGTAAAGACGAAGAACCTCCCGCCGCAGGTGATAAAACCGGGCGACGGGAAGATCAATGTCGTCTACGTCGGCGCGATGACGAAGTTCTTTCTCCCCCTGCTCGAAGCCTTTTTCCAGGCCTTCGCCGAAAGGGGACCGGATAAGCACCGCTATCATTTTTATTTCATCGGCACCAACTATACCCCCGGCGCAGAAGCCAGGCCGGTGGAGGAAATAGCGGCACGCCTGGGTCTTGGAGACATCGTCACCGAAGTGCCCGGCCGAATTCCCTACTTCTCCGCGCTGGCAACCCTGATGCATGCGGATATCCTCTTTATTCCCGGATCGACTGATCCCGATTACAACGCTTCCAAAGTCTATAACAATATCCTCGCCGGCCGCCCCATCTTCTCGATCTTCAATGAACGGAGTCTCGTCAAAAAGACCATCGAAGATTGCGGAGCAGGCCTTGTCGTAGGCATCACCGGTAACGAAACGGCAGCGGAGCTCGTCAGCCGCATCGGCGAAAAAATGGCTGCCTTCGGCTCCCTGCACCTGCAACCCACAGGTCCTCACCGGCAACTGCTGGCGCAGCATAGCGCAGCCAATCTCACAAAAGCTCAGACGGAATTTTTTAACCTGATCGTTCAAGCCCAATCATGAAGAAGCTGGCTATCATCAGTACCCACCCCATCCAATACAACGCTCCCTTATTCAGGCTGCTGGCGCAAAGCGACTCTATCCATCCCCGGGTCTTCTATACCTGGGAGCAGTCCGGTAAAGGCGCCAAATATGACCCGGGTTTCGGAAAGAAGATTGAATGGGATATCCCGCTTCTGGATGGATATGAATTCGAATTCGTAAAGAATACCGCCGAAGATCCGGGCACGCAGCATTTTAAAGGGATCATCAATCCCGGCCTCAATAAAATCATCGAAGCCTGGAAACCCGACGCCCTCCTCGTCTACGGATGGAGCTATGATAGTCATCTGAAGGCTATCCGCCACTTCCACGGCCGGATTCCCGTTCTTTTCCGCGGGGACTCTACCCTGCTCAACGAAGAGCCCGGCCTTCGAAGGATCATGCGCAGGCTTTTCCTGACCTGGGTCTACCGGCATGTGGACTATGCCCTGTATGTCGGGACGAATAATAAAGCGTATTACCTGAAACACGGCATGAAAGAACGGCAATTGGTACTCGCGCCGCATGCCGTGGACAACGACCGGTTTGCCGGCCAGGATTCCGAACGACGGCAGGATGCCGCCGAATGGAAACGGAAGCTGGGGATAAAGGACGATGAGCTGGTCGTTCTTTATGCGGGCAAGCTCGAGACCGTTAAAGACCCTGCTTTCATTGTGGGCCTGGCAGAAAGATGGGCAGCCCTGCCTATAAAGATCGTCCTGGTCGGTAACGGCCATCTCGAAGCGGAGCTGAAGGAAAAGGCAAAAGGACTAACCAATATCCTCTTCCTCGATTTTCAAAACCAGAGCAGGATGCCGGTGGTCTATCGCCTGGCGGATATATTCATCCTAAGCTCCCGCAGCGAGACCTGGGGCCTCGGCGCCAACGAGGCCATGGCCTGCGGCTGCGGACTGATGCTCTCCTCCCGGGTGGGCGGCGCTGTCGACCTGGTCGTGGAAGGGGTCAATGGCATCGTCTTCCCCATTGGCGATTACGAAAAATGTACGAATTTCGTGCGGGATTTGCTGGCAGAACCCGGCCGGCTGGACAAGATAAAAGCTGCGTCCCGGGAGCATGTATATCAGCGCTTCTCATTCCAGGGGGTCGTTCGGTCTGTGGAGGAACTATGTAATGGGATCATCTAGCATTCAGGCTCAAAGCCTAAATAAACTGAAACTTTCGCCGACGATCGGCGCATTGGGCGCGTTCTTCCTGCTGGTAGTCCTCGAGTTCAAGAACGGCCTCTACCTGTTCATCTGCCTTGCAGCGCTATATCTGATGGTGGCACTGCTGTTCCGCAATAACCGTCCGGGAATGATCGTCTTTGCGTTTGCGCTTCAATGGGTACAGGTGATCACCTATGTCATCTGGATGAACTCTTTTAACCGGGACATCAACTTTTACACCCATCATGCGGACGTAGCGATCATCTGCGCCTGCATCGGCCTTGTCGTGATCGCGCTCGTCTTCAACCTCACCGTCAGCAGGATACCCCTCCCGGACCACAAGGAATTCGCGAGGGAAGCAAGGGCTTTCAATGAAAAAAAACTATTGATCGTCTACGCGACCGCCACTCTGTTCCTCGGCGGCCTTCAGTATGCCCTGGGCGAAAACTCCGGCTTTGCCCAGATTCTCGGAACCCTGGCTTCTTTGAAGTGGATCTTCTTTATGATATACGGCTACACCTGCTGGGCGAATAAAAAGAACTGGCCGATCTTCGCGATAATGGTATTGTTCGAGTTCACGACCTCCCTTTACTCGTATTTCTCCAATTTTAAAGAGGTGATCCTCATGGCTATCGCGATGGGCATCAGCCTCGTTCGGACCATCTCCTTCAAACAGGTGGTGCTCGGGTTGCTGGCCGGCGCATTCCTCCTCTTCATCTTCATCGGCTGGACCGCCATCAAATCCGACTATCGGAACTACCTCAACCAGGGTAAAGGCCAGCAGGTGGTGGAAGTATCCCGGTCCGAAGCCTTTAGTAAGATCACCGAAAAGGTAAGTACCCTTTCTTGGGACGACCTCCAGTTTGCCTCCTATATGCTGATGTACCGGCTTCAGTATATCCTCCACCTCGCCAAGTCGATGGACCGGGTGCCGGATGTCATACCCCATGAAGACGGCCATCTTTGGTGGGAAAATATCACCTTTGTGCTGGAACCCAGGCTCCTGTTCCCCAATAAACCGATCTATGACGCGACGATAAAAACGGTCAAATACACCGGCATTCGCTACTCCGGCCGGAAGGCGGGATCCTCCTTCAGCCTGGGCTACTTCGCCGACTCCTATATCGATTTCGGATTCACGGGCATGTTCATCCCTCTCGCCATCATTGGACTGGCCCTGGGAGGCATCTATCGCCTGTTCATGAGAATGAAAAAAGTCAGCATTCTCTTTCGATATACCATCGTCAACGTCGTCTTTTACGAGTTCTCTGTTTTCGAGGCGGATGGACTATACCTCTTTGGCCGGCTGGTCCTGTTGACGCTGGTGTATTTCGTCCTTGCAAAAACTGTATTTCCCCGGCTGCAAAGCTGGCTTTATAAGGAAGGATCATGATCGCACCCCAACAAGCGCCGCGATTCAAACCGACCGCACCGCAAAGGCATTCCGCCGCCCTCCTGTTTCGCAGGCCGGTCCGCTTTTTTAGCCTCGAACGGGTGTTCCGGCAGCTCGAACCCGATATGCGCGCGGCTTTCGACCTCCAGAACTGGGTGGCGCCCCGGGCCGGCGGTTCCCCCATGACGATCCTCGCCAACTGGCGCGCCGCAAGGAAATGCCGGGCCGACGTCTACCACGTCACAGGCGATATCCATTACGTCACCCTCGCCCTCCCACGGCGCCGGACGATGCTGACCATCCACGACTGTATTTTTTTGTATAGCACGACCGGTATGAAACGCAGGGTCCTCAAATGGCTCTTCCTGACCCTGCCGGTACGGCATTGCCGGCTTATCACCGCCATCTCCCAGGCGACAAAGGACGATATCATCGCCCATACAGGCTGCGACCCGGACAAGATCGTGGTGATCCCCAACCCCGTGGACGGACTGATCCGCTATGAACCCACGACTTTTAACGGCACAAACCCGGCCATCCTGTTCATCGGGTCCACCCCCAACAAAAATCTCCCCCGCGTGGCGGAAGCCTTGAAAGACATCCGCTGCCGGCTCGACATCGTCGGCAACCCGCCCGAAGAAACACTCCGGCTGCTCGAAGCCGCGAAAATAACCTATACGGTCAGCGCTGGCCTCAGCAGCGAAGCCATCGCCGAAAAATATATCGCCGCCGATATCGTTCTCTTCCCGTCAACCTTCGAAGGATTCGGCCTGCCGATCGTCGAAGGCCAGAAAGCGGGCCGGCCCGTGATCACCAGCAACCTGAGCCCGATGAAAGAGGTCGCCGCATCGGGCGCCTGCCTCGTGGATCCCCATGACCCCGCTTCCATCCGGGCGGGCGTAATAAGGGTCATCGAAGACACGGGGTATCGCGAACAGCTGGTCCGGGATGGATTCGCCAATGTCCAACGATTCGCTACCTCCGTGGTGGCCAACCAATATCTTACTTGTTATAAACAACTACTTTCAGCATAATGTGTGGCATTGCAGGTATCCTATATTTGAACGGTCGTAACGCCGACCCCGCCGTCATCGCAAAGATGAACGATGCGATCCGTCACCGCGGCCCCGACGCCGGCGCAACCTGGGTGGAAGGTCCATTGGCCTTCGGCCATCGAAGACTTTCTATTATCGACCTGTCCTCGGCAGCCAACCAACCCTTTCATGACGTCTCGGGCCGCTACGTGATCGTCTTCAACGGCGAGATATACAACTACCAGCAGGTAAAGGCCGGCATCCCCGACTATCCCTTTCAGACGACCAGCGATACCGAAGTGCTGGTGGCCGCCTATGCCAAATGGGGACCGGATTGCCTCACCCAATTGCGCGGCATGTTTGCCTTCGCCCTTTGGGACCGGGCTGAACATTCCCTCTTCATCGCCCGCGACCGCATGGGGGTCAAACCGCTGTACTATTACCACGACGACACCAAGCTGCTGTTTGCCTCCGAGATCCGGGCGATCCTTGCCGGCGGAGAAGTGAAGAAAGAGATCAACGAAGAGGCCCTGGTCTCTCTCTTTAGCTATCAGTCGGTCGGCGGAGTCGATTCCATCATCAAAGACATCCGGCAGCTCGAAGCGGGATGCTGGATGAAGCTCGCCGGCAATAAGATCACCCGCGAACGCTACTGGGACGTCACCCGTCCCCGCACGGACTTCGACTTTGACGACGTGCCCGCTGTCAAGGCCCGCATCAGGGACCTCATGCTTCAATCTGTCACCCGGCGCCTGGTGAGCGACGTACCCGTCGGCGCCTTTCTCTCGGGCGGCATCGACTCGAGCGCCGTCGTCGGCCTCATGGCCGAAGCGTCGGCCCGCCCACCCGCCACGTTCAATATCTGCTTCGAAGAAAAAGAATACGACGAATCGGCCTATGCTGAGATGATCGCAAAGAAGTTCAAGGCCGATCACACCCGCATCCTGCTGCAACCCACCGTCTTCCTCGATGAGATGACAAACGCCCTCGATGCCATGGATACGCCGAGCGGCGACGGTATCAACACCTATGTCGTGTCGAAGGCCATCCGCGGGAAAGGCGTGACGGTGGCCCTCTCGGGTGTAGGCGGTGACGAGCTGTTTGCCGGTTATCCCTACTTCAGTCAATATACCAAGCTGCAGGCGCGGAGCTGGCTCTGGAAATGGCCGGCCTTTATCCGGCGGCAGGCAGCGCTGGTCGAAAGCGGGCCCAGGCGCGAACGCCTACGCCAGCTCCTGTCGGCCGACTCCTGCTCCATCGATCGCGTCTACCCCGTCTTCCGCCAGATGATCACGCCGGGAAAACTGCGCGAGTTGATCGCGCTGAACGGCCACGCGGCCCTGCTGGATGATATGGCCCCCGGGCTGACGGACCGCAAAGACTCTCTCCGCAAGCTCCCCCTGCTCAGCCAGGTGTCGGCCGCCGAATACCTCGGCTATACCCAGCATACCCTGCTGAAGGACACCGATCAGATGAGTATGGCCGTGGCCCTCGAAGTACGCGAACCCTTCTTCGATCACGATCTCGTGGAATTCGTCATGAGCGTACCCGACGCGATCAAAAGGCCCGTGTACCCCAAGAGCCTCCTGGTCGAATCCCTGAAGCCGCTCCTGCCGGACGAGATCGTCCACCGGCGCAAACAGGGCTTCCTCTTCCCGTGGAATACCTGGATGAAGAACGAGCTGCGTTCGTTCTGCGAAGCGCATGTCCAAAATATGGCCGGTCGCAGTTTTGTCAACGGGGACAACCTGCTGCGGTTCTGGAAGGAGTTCCTCGCCGGAAAAGGTGATATCCGCTGGGGCGAGATCTGGCTGTTCGTGGTATTGGATCACTGGATGGGAAAAAATGGGATAGCATGAACCGTCCCCCGATCCTGGTCTTGTGGGCAGCCCTCTTCACACTCGCCGTTCTGCCGGGACGATCCCAGGGAAGGGAGGAGTTTACGGGACCTTATAGTAGCTGGGCCGACGTCCGCACCCGCTTCCATGTCCATGGCGACGGTATCACTGACGACACGCGGGCGCTCCAACGGGCGATCGACAGCCTGTCCTGCTATGCTACCGACCGCAACATCGGTCCCCGGAGATTTTCCGTCGTCTATCTTCCCGCCGGCGCCTATTGCATCTCCGCCCCGCTCCGCTTCCAGGGACAGATCGGCGTGACCCTTATCGGCGAAGACCCCGAACGAACCGTTATTAAATGGATCGGTAAGGATGCCAACACAATGTTCTGGGCCGACGGCTCCGCCTATTTCAAGATAAGCCGTCTCACCTGGGACGCCACCGGGAAAAAAGGCATGGAAGGCATCGGCATCCATTGGCTGGATAAATGGAACACACCCCGAAGCCGCAGCTTCGCCGCATTGAATATCGAGGTCTCCGACTGCTTTTTCTTCGGCCTCGACGTCGGCATTGGCGGTGGATCGCTGGGCGCCGCAGGCGGCGGAAAGGACGGCACGGGATGGAACGACTCCGAGGTGACAATTCGCCGCTGCTCCTTCTCCAACTGCACACAGGCCGCCATCGCCATCCGCGGATACAATGCGCTCGATTACTGGGTCTGGGACTGTAAGTTCCTCAATTGCCAGATAGGCATCCGAAGCCGCTTCGGCAGCTATCATGCCTATCGCTGCTACTTCACGGGCTCGGTCTGCTGCGATCTCAATACCACCCACGGATACTACACCTCCGTCCGGGGCTGCTTTTCGGATAATTCCGGCGCCTTCTCCATCGATGGAGGCACCAGCACCAATCCCTTCAAACGAATCTTCCAGGACAATATCGTCGTCCGGCCCAAACGCCTGCCGGTAGAATACTATCATTTTGGGAAGCTCACCTTCTGGAACAACATCTTTACCGCCAACGTCGACACCGCCGTCAAGGTCACCGTTAATTACAAGAGCTTTGCCAACGGCATGTATGAGGTCCTCTCGCTGCATAATACCTACGCCTACAAAGACCCGATCCATATCGCCGTCAAACCCAGTTGTATCTATTCCTTTGGGGACAAGCACGAGAATAATGCAGAACCTTCCAACAGGGCCTTCCTCGGCGCCATGGACGTCATCCCCGCCCGGCAGCAACGACCGCTTTTCGAAGTGCCGGCCAACGCAGACGCCGCCGCGATCCAGATCCTCATCGACAAAGCCGCCGCAGCAAAGGGCCAACGGCCCATCGTCCATTTTGCCACCGGCATCTGGTTCCTCGACCGGACCCTGGTGATCCCCCCCGGCTCGGACATGCAGCTGGTCGGCGATGGCCTGCTATTCGCTACCATCCTCCGCAAAAAACCCGGCCCCTTCAAGGGTAATGCGATGATCCTCGTAAAAGGCCCTGCTACCGTCGATATCCGCGATCTGCAGATCGGCTGGGATGGCGAACGAAACCACCCCACGGGCATCGTCTTCGAAAACATCGACCAGCCCGGAGCCCAGGCCCATATCGATCAGCTCTACTCTCATGCGGACACCTCCCTTTGCCTCACCGGCCTCAACTATCTCTATGTCGAGAAGAACAACTCCTTCTTCTCGGACGGCAATTTTATATCGGGCGGCGACCTGGTCAAAAAAGGCGGCGGAACCGCCCGGCTCTCCTGTTATGGCGGCCAGTTCGCCCGCTTGTCGGTACAGGATAACGCCCGCTTCCTGGCCCGCGACTGCTGGTGGGAAGGCACTGATTCCCTACCCATCGATCTGAAAGGTTCCGGCACCGTTTGCATCGACGGCGCCATGATCGCTCCCAATCACCAGGACAGCAGCACGACCATCGCGATCGACAGGTTCAACGGCCATATAAGCCTCCTGAATATGTATATCCAGGGGGCGATAACCCCACGGCTGGACAACCCGAATCTCGACCTGCTGGTTTGGAACACGCACTTTTATCATAAAATGGACGTGCTGGATTTCCTGCGGAAAGGCGGGAAGAGCAAAGCCGCTTTCGTCGGCCTCACCGCCCAATGCTTCCGCCCCGGCGACCCGGCCTGTAAATTCATCATCTCCCTGCCCGACCAGCTGCTGAATGAAAAGGATACCCTCGCCGCCCTCGAACATGGCACCGCCTTCGACCGCGAGAGCAAACCCGTATTAATGAAAACCCTTCCGCCCGGCGTAAGCAATATTTACATCACCCGGGTAAGCCTGCCTGCCCTTGCCGGAAAGGGTATTGAATTCACATCAAAACCATGAGCAAAAAGAAGATATTGGTAATGGTCGATTGGTTCGTCCCAGGCTATAAGGCCGGCGGACCGATACAGTCCTGCGTGAACTTCGTCTTCGCCATGAAGGACGACTATTCCGTCTATGTATTGACTACCGACACCGACCACGGCGAGTCCAGGCCTTATGAAGGCATCGAGTCAGGCCGCTGGACAAACCACCTGCACCCCGACATCCAGGTCTTCTACTCGCCAAAGGCATCGCTATCGGCCCGCAGCCTGAAAGAACAGATCGACGCGGTACAGCCGGACTACGTCTATCTCAACCACCTCTTCTCGCCCATGTTCGTCGTCTACCCGCTCTGGCTGAAGTTCCGCGGCCGCCTGAAAGGCGAAATCGTCCTCTGCCCCCGCGGCGCCCTATATGAAAGCGCCCTCTCGGTAAAACGCTGGAAGAAGACGCCCTTCCTCAACCTCTTCCGCTGGATGGGCATGCCCCGCCGCATCCTCTTTCACGCGACCAACCAACGGGAAAAGGAAGCCGTGTTGCAGCATTTCCCCGGCAGCAAGGTCCTCATCGCCGACAACCTCCCCAATATGCGCCAGCTGCCCTTCGCCGGCCTGGCAAAACAACCGGGAACCCTGAAATGCATCTTCATTGCCCGGATCGTCCCGATAAAGAATTTGCTGTTCCTTCTCACGGCAATGGAGAAAACAAAGGATGTTCGGGTGGAGCTCACCGTTATCGGCCCGGTCGAAGACAAAGGATATTGGGAGGAATGCAGCCGGAAGATCGCCGCCCTGCCGGGCAATGTCAGCGTCAACTATCTCGGCCCGAAACGCAATGACGAATTGCCCGCCTTGCTGGCGCAACACCATCTTTTCACCCTCCCGACCACCGGCGAGAACTTCGGCCATGCGATCTTCGAAGCCTTACTGGCAGGACGCCCCGTCCTCATCAGCGACCAGACGCCCTGGCTGAGCCTCGCCGCCACCGGATCAGGCTGGGACCTGCCGCTCGGCGACCCTGTAGGGTTCACCCGGGCCCTGGAGGAAGCCGCCCGCTGGGATCAGCCGGCTTTTGACAAATGGGCAAAAGGCGCCTGGGAACATGCCGCACGATTTATTAAAAATCCGGAACTTCACGACCAATATCTCAAGCTGTTTGCATGAACACGACCATTCAAAAAAAGGTGAACAATGCCGCCTACCGGACCTCCATCGCGATCGGCGCCCCCCGGTGGAAGCAACTGGCCTGGTATTTTACGAATATCCTCTTCTTCCAGAATCCCCTCAACGTCCTTTCCTCGCTGAAACTGTCGCTGTTGAAAGGATTCGGCGCCCGGATGGGCAAAGGAGTGGTCGTCAAACCCTCCGTCAATATCAAATATCCCTGGAAATTGCAGGTCGGCGATCATTCCTGGATCGGCGAGAATGTCTGGATCGACAATCTCTCCGACGTGACCATCGGCAGCAACGTGACCCTATCCCAGGGTTGCCTGCTCCTGACGGGCAGCCATGATGCGGCACGCGAGACCTTCGATTTCCTGTCCCAGCCCATCGTGCTGGAAGACGGGGTATGGATCGGCGCAAAGGCCGTCGTCGCAGGCGGCAGCCGCTGTGGGACACACAGCATACTGGGCATCAACTCGGTGGCGGAAGGTGACCTCGAACCCTATACGATCTATAAGGGAAACCCTGCCATCCCCGTGCTCCGCAGGATCATCAATTAAATCTAAATTGCGCTATCATTGCATAAAATTCAGGAATGAATCAGACAGCGATACATCATCGGACCCTTCGTGAGGCGCTTCGCATCCGAAAGGTAGAGGAGAAGTTCCTGGAACTCTTTTCACAGGGAAAGCTTAACGGCACTGTCCATACCTGCGTGGGGCAGGAATTTTCAGCCCTCGCCTTCGCGGGGCAACTGAAGAAAAAGGATTTTGTCTTTTCCAATCACCGCTGCCACGGACACTATATCGCCTTCACCGGTGACACCCGCGGCCTCATCGCCGAGCTGCTCGGCAAAGGTTCGGGCACCTGCGGCGGCATCGGCAGCAGTCAGCACCTTTGTCACAATAATTTCTTCTCCAACGGCATCCAGGGGGGCATCGTCCCCGTCGCCGCCGGCTATGCCCTGGGCAATAAGCTCAAAGGCAACGGCGCCATCGGCACGGTCTTCATCGGCGACGGCACGCTGGGCGAGGGAACGCTCTACGAGACCATGAATATCATCAGCAAATGGGACATCCCCCTGCTGATCGTTTGCGAGAATAATTTCTACGCCCAGTCCACCCCCCAGCAGATCAACCTGGCAGGCGATATCCTCGCCCGCGCAAAGGCCTTCGGCATCCATACCGGCCGCGGCAAGACCGAGTCGCCGGACGAGCTGATGACGGCCGCCCGCGAGGCCATCGATTATGTTCGCGAGTCCGGTCGGCCCTTCTTCTTCCTTGTGGAGACGTACCGGCTCAACGCCCACTCAAAAGGCGACGACGACCGCGACCCCGCCGAAGTGCAGACACAGCGGGAAAAGGATTTTCTCAACGTCTTTCAGAAAGAATCACCCTCGTATTACCAGATGTACAACGACGCGCTGGACGAGGAGATCAATACCCTCGTGGCCGAGATCCTGCAGGAGGGCGACCTCGCTCCGGAGGAATACTACGTGCCGACGGAAAACGTCAGCAGCCGCGAGTGGACGCCGCTGGAACCCATCAACAAACGGCAGGTGGAATTGCTCAACGCCTTCTTCCGCGAACAGATCGTCGCGGACGACCGCAGCGTCTTCCTCGGCGAAGACATCCTTTCCCCCTATGGCGGCGCCTTCAAGGTCACCCGCGAATTGTCCTTTTTGAAACCCGAAAGAGTGTTCTCGACCCCCATCTCCGAATCGGCCATCACCGGCATCTCCAACGGACTTGCCCTGAACGGATTCAAACCGTATATGGAGATCATGTTCGGAGACTTCATGACCCTGGCCTTTGACCAGATCGTCAACCACGCCTCGAAGTTCCACCACATGTTCAACAAAAAGGTCAGCTGCCCCGTTGTCATCCGCACGCCGATGGGCGGCAGACGCGGTTATGGACCCACCCACTCCCAGACACTGGATAAATTCCTCGTCGGCATCGACAATGTGAAAACGGTGGCTCTTAATACGTTCTTTGACCCGGCCCTCCTCTATCGGTCCATCAGTGCCGAGGAACACCCGGTCATCGTCATCGAGAACAAGACCGACTATGGTAAAAAAATAGCCCAGCAGCAGGCGCCCGGCTTTGTCGCCCAACGCAATAACGATGCATACCCAATCGTCCGCATCCGGCCTGCCGTTTCCGTTCCGACGCTCACCGTCGTCGCCTATGGCGGCATGGCGGAGCTCGTCGCGGGCATGCTCGAGTCCATCTTCCTCGAGACCGATCACAAACCCGAACTGATCGTCCCTTCGCTCATCTCCCATCTTCCCGTCGACGTGATCGCGGAGTCGGTCGCCGACACGGGCCGCCTGCTGGTCATCGAAGAAGGATCGGGGTTTGCCGGCATCGGCAGCGAACTCATCGCCGCCCTTCTCGAAACCGGCGCCGCACCCTTTGCCGCCCGGCGGGTCACTGCCCACCCCGTGCCGATACCCTCGGTGCGGTCCCTTGAGAATTTCGTTCTACCCGACAGGAATCGCATCCTGGCGGAGATAAAAGCATATTTCAGCTAATGGCCCTATTACAGGAAATACCCGTTCCGCTGCTCGCGGTGAATGATACGACGCTTTCCGTGGTCGAGCTGCCCTTTGGCGCCGGCACGAAGGTGAAGAAGGGCGACGTCATCCTGGTCCTCGAGACCTCGAAGACCAGCTATGACGTAGAGGCGGAGACCGAAGGATATATTCAATACCACTGCGAGGCCGGCCGAGACTACGCCGTCGGCGATATCATCGCGAAGATATTCAGCGAAGCATCCGAGGCTGTCTCCCCCGTCGCCGCCGCACCGCGAGCATCGCAGCCGCAGGTTATACCCCCCACCAACGGTCACAAACCTGTCGCACCCAGACCAATTTCATCATCTCGCCGCCAGGCGCAAGGCTCCTGGGCAGGCGAACCCGTCTTCTCCCACGAGGCGCATCGCCTGATGACCGCAGCAGGCATCGGCCCCGAAGCATTCGCGGGCCACGACCTCGTTACGGGCGCCGACGTCCGGGAATTGCTCGAACCGACAGCGAAGCCTGCGCCCAAAACCACCATCCCCCAAGCCCCCCCCAACGCCGTCATACAAAGACTCCAATCTGCTAAACGCCGCGAAATAGAATATCTCAGTGATATCCAGTCTACCGGCCTCACAAGCACCATCAACACAAACGTAGATACCGAAGGTATCTTCATCCATCTCAACACAGCGCTGGCCTATCTGAAAGACTCACTCTTGCCGGTAATCCTGTACGAGTCCGCACGCTTGCTCGTAGACTATCCCTTGCTAAATGCTTATTTCACCGGTGACGCGGTAGCCATATACAAGGAAGTCAACCCGGGTTTCGCCATCGACATCGATAAAGGCCTGAAGGTGCTGAAAGTGAAAGACGCCGGGATAAAAAGCATTCGCGATATCGAAAAAGATATCCTCCAACTCTCCGGCGCCTATCTCGACGACGCAGTACAGGTAGCAGACCTCACCGATATCACTTTCACCATCACCGATCTTTCCGCCGAAGGCGTCGCCTCCTTCCGGCCCCTCATCAACAGGATGAACAGCTCAATCCTCGGCGTCTCGGCCATCGATGAAAAATTACAGCGCTGTACCCTCAGCCTGACCTTCGATCACCGCGTCACCGAAGGTAAATACGCCGCGGGCTTCCTCCGGGAGCTGCAGCAGCGGCTGGAGTCGTACAAGGGAGACGCCGGAAGCCGCTATAAGGATATCAGTTGCTTCAAATGTTATAAGACACTGGGAGAAGATCTTGGCGGAACCGGCTTCGTCCGCTGTATCACCCCGGAAGGGAAAGAAGGATATGTCTGCCAGAGCTGTCTAAAAGGCTATTGAACCGCTGGAGGCGGTTCGTCCGTAAGGACAGACGTTAGCGCTTGAGGGAGATGCGCTAATTTTTTAAAAAGCGCATCTCCCGAATAAACATGGAAGAAATAAAGCAGATAATCGCCGCATTCATCAAGGTCCCTGCGGAGCAGATCGGACCCGCCACCCCCATCGACCGCCGCGCGGTAAAAAGCTCGATCATGCTGCACCGGATGTACGCCAGGCTGGCGGAGGCGGGACTGGTCATAACGGATTATGCCTCCATCAGGATATTCAGCGATCTGGGCAATGGCAGCGCAGCTGCCCTATCCACTCCGGATATCGAATATGCACGGGAGCCGGCCGCTGCCGAAGCCGGCGACGAACCCCTCACCATGGGAATCGATATCGAATCGGTCAGTTCCCTGCCCCAAACGGCGGATTTCCGCCGCGACGAGTTCTATAAACAAAACTTCACCCCCCAGGAAATGGCCTGGTGCATCCTGCAACCGGAACCGGTCGAATCCTTCGCCGGCCTCTTCGCCGCAAAAGAAGCTCTCATAAAGGCCGACAACTCTCTGAGGGAAATACCATTCAACCAGATCGCCATCGGCCGCTCCCCACAGGGCAAGCCGCTATACCCGGGTTTCACCCTATCCATCGCCCATAGCAACGGGACGGCGGTAGCCGTCGCCGCCCGGGCGGCCACCAACGGGACCCCGGCCCCGGTGACCCTCACCGAACCCCCGGCAAAGGCAAAGACCGGCCGGGCCATCGTCTGGCTCGCCCTCCTACTGGCCACCGCAGCACTAATTCTCTCACTCTGGCACGCGAAATGAAGATCTCGATCGTTACAGCAACCTATAACAGCGCGGCAACCGTGGCCGATACCCTCGAATGCATTCGTCGCCAGGACCACCCCGATATCGAACACATCATCGTGGACGGCGGATCGAAGGATGACACCCTCGACATCGTACGGCGTTTTCCCCACGTGGCCAGGATGGTCAGCGGAAAAGACAAGGGCATCTACGATGCCATGAACAAAGGCATCGGGCTGGCGACCGGCGATATCATCGGCATCCTCAATTCCGATGATATCTATACCGACGATACTGTCCTGTCACTCGTCGCCAATGCCTTCGCCGACCACTCGGTGATGACCGTTTACGCCGACCTCCAGTACGTCTATCCGGATGATCTCAACCGCATCCAGCGCACCTGGAAGACGGGCGGGTTCAAAAAGAGGAATTTCTACTACGGCTGGATGCCACCGCACCCTACATTCTTCGTTAGAAGGGAAGTCTATGACCGGGCCGGGCTCTTCAATCTTGATCTGCGCTCCGCCGCCGACTACGAGCTGATGCTTCGTGTCCTGCTCAAATTGGAAATGACGGCTCGATACATTCCGAAAGTCATCGTAAAGATGCGCGCCGGGGGCATGAGCAACGCCTCCCTCCTGAACCGCCTGCGGGCGAATAAAGAGGACCGGATGGCATGGAAGATCAACGGATTACGACCCTATTTTTTTACGCTCTATCTGAAACCTGTGAGAAAGATCGCGCAGTTCTTTATAAAATAGGATTCCGGCTACATTCAGTAAATTGCAGCGGAATTATCGATGCCAACAATAATTCGTAATAAATTATATCATACCATAACATGCCAAAAGTTGCTCTAGTCACAGGCGTTACAGGACAGGACGGCGCCTATCTTTGCGAACTGTTGTTGAAGAAAGGATATATAGTGCATGGGATCAAAAGAAGAAGCTCACTGTTCAATACCGACCGGATCGATCATCTTTACCAGGACCCCCATGAATCCAATGTGCATCTGACCCTGCACTACGGCGACCTGACGGACTCGACCAACCTGATCCGGATCATCCAGGAGACTCAGCCCGACGAGATTTACAACCTGGCCGCTATGAGCCATGTTCATGTCAGTTTCGAAACTCCGGAATATACCGCCAACGCCGACGGCATCGGCACCCTCCGCATCCTCGAAGCCGTCCGGCTGCTCGGCCTGACAAAAAAGACCCGCGTCTACCAGGCCTCTACCTCGGAACTCTACGGTCTCGTACAGGCCGTGCCGCAATCCGAATCGACGCCATTCTATCCCCGTAGCCCCTATGCCGTGGCAAAACTATATGCCTACTGGATTACCGTCAACTACCGGGAGGCCTACCGGATGTTCGCCTGCAACGGCATCCTCTTCAACCACGAGTCTCCACTGCGCGGCGAGACATTCGTCACCCGCAAGATCACCCGCGGCGTCGCCAAGATCGGTCTCGGCCTGCAGGATAAGATCTGGCTGGGCAACCTCGACGCACAGCGCGACTGGGGCCATGCAAAGGATTATGTCGAAGCCATGTGGCGCATCCTTCAGCAGCCGGTAGCCGAAGATTATGTCATCGCCACCGGTATCACCACCCCCGTCCGCGAATTCGTCCGCATGGCCTTTGCGGAGATCGGCGTCGAGCTCGAATTCAAAGGCAAGGCGGAAAATGAGGTCGGCATTGTCGCCGCCAGCACCAACCCCGACTTCCTCGTTCCCGTCGGCAAAGAGGTCATCGCCGTAGACGCCCGCTACTACCGGCCAACGGAAGTGGACCTGCTGATCGGCGACGCATCGAAAGCCCACCAAAAGCTCGGCTGGAAACCGACCTATACTCTCCCCATGCTGGTAAAGGAAATGGTGGACGCCGACGTCCAGCTCTTCCGCAAGGAACGTGTTTTGAAGGACTCGGGATTTCAGGTGAAGAATCAATACGAATAACAGAAAGGATATGCTCCCTACAGACAAGATCTATGTGGCCGGCCACCGTGGAATGGTAGGCTCGGCGATCGTCCGCAAGCTCAAAAAAGAAGGATTCACCCGGTTGCTCACCGGCACTTCCTCCGAGCTGGACCTCCGCGACCAGGCAGCCACCCGCGCTTTCTTCGAAAAGGAAAAGCCGGATCACGTCTTCCTGGCCGCTGCAAAGGTCGGCGGCATCCTGGCCAACAATACCTACCGGGGAGAATTCCTCTACGACAATCTCATGATCCAGTCCAATGTCATCGATTCCGCCTGGCGGAACGGCGTCAAAAAGCTGATGTTCCTCGGGTCGTCCTGCATCTATCCCAAGCTGGCTCCGCAGCCGCTGAAAGAAGATTACCTGCTGACAGGACCGCTCGAAGAAACCAACGAGCCTTATGCGATCGCCAAGATCGCCGGGATAAAGCTCTGCGACGCCTATCGGGCCCAATACGGGGCAAACTATATTTCGGTGATGCCCACCAATCTCTACGGCCCCAACGACAACTACGACCTCGATACCAGCCACGTGCTGCCGGCGCTGATCCGGAAATTTCACGAAGCGAAAAAGGCCAATGCGCCCAGCGTCGTTCTCTGGGGTACCGGCAAACCCCGGCGTGAATTCCTGCATGCCGACGACCTCGCCGACGCCTGCTTCTTCCTGATGCAGAACTATAGCGAGCCGGGACTGGTCAACGTAGGCGTAGGGGAGGACCTGGAGATCGGCGAGCTGGCCTTGCTGATAAAAAAGATCGTCGGCTACGAAGGCGACATCGAACACGACCTGACAAAACCCGACGGAACGCCCCGGAAGCTCATGGACGTGAGCAAGCTCCACGCCCTCGGATGGAAAGCAAGAATCTCCCTCGAAGCAGGCCTTCGCGGTGTATATAATGAATTTGTTCAATCTTTTTAAACAGAAGCCGGCGACGGATTGCCTGGCCGGTCTGCGATGCGACATGCATTCGCACCTTATCCCCGGCATCGATGACGGTTCCAGGGACATGGACATGTCCCTGCGCCTGATCACCGGACTGCGGGACCTGGGTTACAGAAAGCTCATCACCACGCCCCACAGCAACGGGGACTATTTTCCGAATACCCCCGAGATCATCCGTTCCGGCCTGGCCGCCGTTCAGGCCGCCGTAAAAGAGCGGCAGATCGATATCGAGATCGACGCAGCCGCGGAATACCTCCTGGACGAACGGTTCAGCAACACCCTCGACAGCGGCCAGCCCCTGCTGACCTTCCGGCGCAACTGGGTGTTGGTGGAATTCTCTTTCGTCGTACCCGCTATGAATGCCATGGAGACCCTTTTCAGCCTCCAGATGAAAGGCTATCAGCCCGTCCTGGCGCACCCCGAACGGTACCTTTACTTCGGAGCCGAAAGGGGTTGGTACGACCGGTTAAAGGAAGCCGGCTGCCTCTTCCAGCTCAACCTGTTGTCCCTGAAAGGACATTACGGGAAGCTCGCCCATCAGCTGGCCGGCTACCTGATCAAGAAAAGATACGTGGACCTGCTGGGGACCGACCTCCATCATGAGAACCACCTGCGCCTCCTCGCGGGCTCACCGGTGATCCATGACACCGTGGCAAAGCTCCTTGACAGCGGGATGATCCGCAATGTGGAGTTGTAAACGGCTCAGACACAAGCTCCTCACAAATAGTGGCGATATTTCGCTGAATGACGTGTCATCTCGCCGATCTTCGACTCTTCCTCATCTCCCCGCTGCCTCCGTAGCACCATTTTCCCGCCAAAACACCCCCCTTCCTGCCAAAATTCCCGCCCCAACTGCCAATTCTCTTGTACTTTTTGCTGTCTTTCTGGCACCTCTGGCACACAGGCCCCTTTTTTGCATAATATATGGAAACGAAACAATAGCATGGCACACGAATCAACAAAACCAAAGACCCGGCGGAATGATTGTCAGCTTATTGTCTTTTAACAAGACCATAGGTCACAAAACTAAACTCCGCCGTTCTTTAATGTCTAATTTTGAACAGAAGATCATTAAACAATTTTAACTCATGGCTACAGTAGAATTCAACCAGCTTTTGGTCAACAATGCAGAGTTCTTAAAGCCGTTCGCTATCACGCTTACCCGTGATTCTGAAGCAGCCAAAGACCTTTTCCAGGAAACCCTGTTCCGCGCCTTAGCAAATAAGGATAAATACAACGTAGGTACGAATATCAAAGCATGGCTTTACACGATCATGCGGAATATCTTTATCAATAATTACCGCCGTAAAGCCAAGCAGAATACCATTTTTGACAGCACACCAAACGAGTTTCTCCTGAACTCCTCCCAGGTGGCGGTGGCAGGAACGGTCGAGAGCAATCTTCGGGTGAAGGATATCCAGGCCGCCATCCACAAGCTGCCGGAGATCTTCCGCAACCCCTTCCTGCTCTACTTCGACGGGTTCAAGTACCACGAGATCGCCGAGATGCTGCAGGAACCGCTGGGTACCATCAAGAGCCGCATCCACTTTGCCCGCAAGCTGTTAAAAAATCAGATCGAGCGATTTTAGTTCGGCACATAACTATGCAAGAAAGGGAAGAAGTGATCCTGGTGAATGAAGAAGATGTCCCGCAGGGGACCATGGAAAAGATAGAAGCTCATCGCAAAGCCCTCTTACACAGGGCTTTTAGCGTTTTCATATTCAACTCGAAAGGGGAGATGCTCCTGCAGCGGCGCGCCCCGGGCAAATACCACTCCCCCGGCCTATGGACCAATGCCTGCTGCAGTCATCCCCGGCCCGGCGAGGACACGATGGCGGCTGCCGGCCGCCGGCTCGAAGAAGAGCTGGGATTCACCACCGGGCTGGAAAAGCTTTTCGACTTTACCTACCGGTCCGAATTTGACAACGGACTGACCGAATTCGAATTCGATCATGTGTTCGTCGGGCACTATGATCGGGAGATCAGGCCCAATGCCGCCGAAGTCAGCGACTATTGCTATCAATCCCTGGATAAAATAAAAGAAGGCCTGGAGGCCCGGCCGGATCGATTTACCAGCTGGTTCCACCTGGCCTTCCCGTTAGTGACGCAACGGATGGCAACCGGCGTCGATGGCGACGCTACTCGCAAAGGTTAAGACCGTCCGAACCCAGCGTGCTGAACTGGAAATACTTCACTTTCCCATTCGGCCCGGCCACGTCGAAATGCAGGACAAGCGTGCCATACTGCATCTCATACGCTTCCCAGGTGTCATCCTTGATCGTCGGGTTCCCCAGGCGGCTGAAATGACTGCCACGCCTGGTCCCCAGTATCGGGATGCTCGTCTTACCGATGAACTTCGGCCCTACCTCCACGTATTTCCGTTTGGTGTAAAAGTAAAGGTCCTTCGTCTTGAAGAAGATGCCGCCACCGCATTTTGCTTCCTGGGATTCCTCCACGGCGCTGGTAAAACACGGGAATTTTTCCTTGATCTCATTTTGCGTATTGGATGGCTTGAGCCCATTGACGGTCCCGTCGAGCACATCCACATAGAAATCGGGGCATGCCACCTTGGCCTTTAATTGTCCCATGCCTACGGTCACAAGGCCCATGCACAATAGTAGGGAAAAGAGTCGCTTCATAAGCTATAGAGATTTTAGGTAACAATCTTCTATTGCAAATTCCTTGCTAATTTTTTCTCTTCCCGGGAATTTTTCCCATCGGCGCCCCTACTTGCTCAGGTACATGCTCCGGTCCTTATACAGCTGCCGGAAATTGGGATCGCGCAGGTCCTTGATGAAGCGGATCGCCTCCCCGGTGGACTTCATTTCCGGCCCCAGCTCCTTGTTGACGCCCGGGAACTTGTTGAAGCTGAATACCGGTTCCTTGATCGCAAAGCCGCTCAACTTCTTCTCAAAGGTAAAATCACCCAGTTTGTGATCGCCGAGCATGATCTTGGTGGCGATATTCAGGTAAGGTATCTGGTAGGCCTTCGCAATAAAAGGCGTCGTACGCGAGGCCCGCGGGTTGGCTTCGATAACATACACCTTCCCGCTCTTGATGGCGAACTGGATATTGATAAGCCCCTTGATATTGAGGGCGCGGGCGATCTTTTCCGCATAGTACTCCATCGTCGTGACCTCCATGGGACTGAGGTTGAAGGCCGGCAGCACCGCATGGCTGTCGCCGCTGTGGATGCCCGCGGGCTCGATATGTTCCATCACTCCCATCACATGGAAGGTCTCGCCGTCGAAGATGGCGTCAACCTCGGCCTCCTGGCAGCGATCGAGGAAATGGTCGACCAGGATCTTGTTGCCCGGGATATGCTTCAGCAGGCTGACGACGGCCTTTTCCACTTCTTCATCGTTGATCACTATCCGCATCCGCTGCCCCCCCAATACATAGCTCGGCCGCACCAGCACGGGATATCCCACCCGGTTGGCCACCTGGATCGCCTCGTCGACGTCATAGGCCGTGCCGTAGTCGGGGTAGGGGATGTTCAGTTCTTTTAGCATATCGCTGAACCGGCCCCGGTCTTCCGCGATGTCCATGCTGTCGAAGGACGTCCCGATGATGGGAATGCCCTTCTCATTCAGCTTCTCGGCAAGCTTGAGGGCCGTCTGGCCGCCCAGCTGCACGATGACGCCCGAAGGCTTCTCGTGTTCGATGATCTCCCAGAGATGTTCCCAGTATACCGGCTCGAAGTACAGCTTGTCGGCGATGTCGAAATCCGTCGATACCGTCTCGGGGTTACAGTTGACCATAATGGCCTCATAACCGCATTCCCGGATGGCCATCAGGCCGTGGACGCAGCAATAGTCGAATTCGATACCCTGCCCGATGCGGTTGGGACCGCTGCCGAGCACGATGATCTTCTTCCGTTCGCTGACCTTGCTCTCATTGGCATGGCCGCCCTCGAACGTGGAGTAGAAATAAGGGGTCTTTGCCTCGAACTCGGCCGAGCAGGTGTCCACCATTTTATAGACGCGGGTGATGCCGGCCGCCTTCCGCCGCTCATACAGCGCCTCTTCGTTGCCGGAACCCATGATCTTGACGATCTGCGCATCGCTGAACCCGAGCTTCTTGGCTTCGCGCAGCAGCTCCAGCGGCAACGTCTCGACCTTGCTGTATTTCGCAATGTCCTTCTCCATGTTGCAGATCTTCTGGATCTCATAAAGGAACCACCGGTCGATGCCGTTCGTAGCCTTGGAGATCGTGCCCACCGAAATGCCCGCCATCAGCGCATCCTTGATGCGGAAGATGCGATCCCACTTCGGGGTTTTGATATATTCCAGCAGCTCTTCGGCATGCATGAGGCTCTTCCCATAATATCCCAAACCAACCGCATTGTTCTCGAGGCTCTGACAGGCCTTCTGAACGGCTTCGGTAAAGCTGCGCCCGATGGCCATCACCTCACCCACACTCTTCATCTGAAGGCCAAGGGTGTCGTTGGCGCCCTTGAACTTGTCGAAATTCCACCGCGGGATCTTGACGATGACATAATCCTGCACCGGCTCGAAGTAGGCCGACGTCGTTTTTGTGATCTGGTTCTTGAGCTCGTCGAGGGAATACCCGATGGCCAGCTTGGCCGCGATCTTTGCGATCGGGTACCCGGTCGCTTTGGATGCCAAAGCCGAACTCCGGCTCACGCGCGGGTTTATCTCGATGGCGATGATCTCTTCCGTCTTGGGATTAAGCGCGAATTGCACATTACAGCCGCCGGCGAAATTCCCCAGGTCGCGCATCATCCGGATCGCCGTGTTCCGCATCAGCTGAAAAGCCGTGTCGCTGAGGGTCATCGCCGGAGCCACCGTGATGGAATCCCCCGTGTGGACGCCCATCGGATCGAAATTCTCCACGGTACAGATGATGACGACATTGTTATTGGCGTCCCGCAACAGCTCCAGCTCGAATTCCTTCCAACCCAGGACCGCTTTTTCGACCAGCACCTCGTGAATGGGGGAGGCCTGCAGACCACGATTTAACGCTTCGTCCAGGTCTTCTTTGTCGTGCACGAATCCGCCCCCCGTACCGCCAAGGGTAAAAGAGGGCCGGATCACCAGCGGGAAGCCGATCTCCTGGGCGAATTCCTTCCCTTCGAGGAAGGAATTGGCGGTCTTGGCCGTCGCGACGGGCACACCCAACTCGATCATCCACTTCCGGAACTTCTCGCGGTCCTCGGCTTTGTCGATAGCCTTGATGTCCACGCCGATCAGGCGGACTCCATATTTTTCCCAGATGCCGAGATCCTCGGCTTCCTTTGCCAGATTCAATGCCGTCTGACCGCCCATGGTCGGCAACACGGCATCTATTTTGTTCTCTTCCAATATCTGTTCGATACTCTCCACCGTCAGCGGTAACAGGTACACCTTGTCCGCCATCATGGGGTCCGTCATAATAGTGGCCGGATTGCTGTTGATGAGGATCACTTCGACCCCCTCTTCCCGCAGGCTGCGGGCAGCCTGGGTGCCGGAATAGTCGAATTCGCAGGCTTGACCGATGATAATGGGACCCGATCCAATGATCAGGACGGATTTGATGGAGGTGTCTTTGGGCATGTCTTAGAAAAAATAAATTGCGCAAAGGTACGTCAGCGAAGGGTCCCCTCCAAAAAATGCTACACCTGAAGACGAAAAAGGCCCGGCATCATCATCAGATTCGCCGGGCCTCGTATAACTAACAATTTACAAGGTGCGCTACTAACTTTCAGTTTCAGTTATTACCATGCAATCGACGCGAAGCATCAATTGTTGTGATACGCTGCGAGCTCGATGTCGTCGAGCAGCACCCCGCCCCTGCGGGCAATCGATTTCCGCTCGGCCATCAGCCTCCGGTTCTCGAATTTACTTCTCAAGCGGAATACATACTTCTGCTTCGCTTCTTCGCCTTTGATAACGCCAATCATGCCTCCGACAGTCACTGCCAGAAAAACGACCATTCTGTGTTTAAATCCTTTCATACTCTTCCAATTTGATGGTGAAGCCTTCTTCTATTATAGACAACTTTCGTTAGCCAAAAGCTGTACCAAACTTTAAAAAAAACGTACCCTGATCGTAGTATTTTTTTGGCGTCCCGTTTCAAGGTTGATTGGTAGGGGCTTATTAACAATCACTTCACTTTTCGCCACAGTATATACGGGAAAAATGCCCCAACAGATGCCGATATATCGCTTTTTGACGTGTCAATTTCGGAGGTTTGAGGCTCACAATGGGAATAACTAACCGGTGATTGGGTATCTTTGTTTCCTCTTGTATTTTTAATCCTGCATTAATCCGATCATGAGATATCTCGTTCTCGCGCTCATTTGTTGTTGTACGTCCCAGGCATTCTCCCAGCTCTTCCCCTCCGCAGAAGTTCCGCACGGCTACTTCCGCGACCCACTGGCCATCCCGATCCACCTCGCCGCCAACTTCGGCGAGCTGCGCCCCAACCACTACCACATGGGCCTCGATATCCGGACGCAGCACCGGGAGAACCTCCCCGTCTACGCTGCGGCGGATGGATACGTGGCGCGGGTCTCCGTCGAGCCCGGCGGTTTTGGCCAGGCGATCTACATCAACCATCCCAACGGATACACCACGGTATACGGGCATCTCAACCGGTTCTTCCCCGCATTGGCAGCCTACGTACACGACCAGCAATACCGCCGGCAGTCCTGGTCCGTTCACCTGTCCCCTCAACCCGGCCAGTTCCCCGTGAAGAAAGGCGACTTCATCGCCTACAGCGGCAACACCGGCGGCTCACAGGGCCCTCACCTGCATTTCGAGATCCGTCGAACCGCCGACGACGTCAACCAAAACCCATTGCTCTTCGGACTGCCGGTGCCCGACAATACGCCGCCAACTCTCCAGCGCCTCGCGTGGTACGATCGCAACCTCGGCATCTACGAACAGAAGCCCCACATTCTACCCATTCGCCGCAGCCCCTCCTCCTCCGGCCCAGCCGCCTGGTCGCCCGCACCCTCTCTCTTGCTGGTTCCCACCACCCGCATCAGCTTTGCCCTCTCGGCCTTCGATACACAAGACGGTTCAGCCAATCCCAACGGCATCTATGAAGCCGCCCTCTACGTCGACGATGCGCCGGTGCTCGGCTTCCAGATGAACAACATCAGCTACAACGATACCCGCAACATAAACGCACACATCGACTATAAGACAAGAGAAACAGGCGGACCGTTTCTCCAGCAGCTGTTTTTTTTATCGGGTAATCCTTCCCCTTCCATCTATACCTGGCCGGTCGGCCGGCAAAGCGATGGCGTGATCCGACTCGAAGACGGTCTCGTCCATGCGGTCCGCATCGTCGTAAAGGATACGTACGGAAATGCATCCGACCTGCGGTTCCGCGTTCAATACCGGCCGGATCCCGCTCTTCCGCCGCTCGAGGCGCTGCAACCGGGGAAGAAATTCTATGCGGGAATGGTCGACGGCGTCGAAGCCCCCGACTATGCCTTCTTCCTCGGTGAGAAAAGCCTGTATGATTCGGTGACCATCCACTTCGGCACGGTAGGCAATCCCGGCGCCGGCCTCTCCCTGCCCGGCGGGGTTTCGGCAGTGCAAGCCATCGGCGACAAAGGCATCCCGCTGCTCGATCCGGTCCTCGTCCGGCTGCGCCCGGTGACACCCGCCCCAACTCCCGGTAAAGTTGTGCTGGTCTGTTTCAACGGTCCATCCAAAGACGTACAGCGGCCCGAATGGCAGAACGGCTGGGCCTCCGCCCGCTTCCGGGAATTCGGTAACTTTCAGTTAGTGGAAGATCTCGAACCGCCGGTGATCTCCATCCCCGGCATCGCCGAAGGCGCTTATCTGTCCAAAGCCGGCCGCATCGCGGTGACCGTAAAAGATAATCTCGGCGCGACAAAAGGATTCAGCGCCGTACTCGATCCCGAGGGCCCGGCAGGCGGCCAGTGGCTCTGTTTCACCAATGACAAGGGACTGGCCTATATTTACAAGTTCGACGAACATTGTCCTCCCGGCCGCCATACGCTTCGAATAAGCGTCGAGGACATGGCCGGGAACCGATCGGTAAAAGAACTTCATTTTACAAGATAACCTACGACACATGACTCATCTGCAGGAAGGCGACAAGGCCCCCGCATTTACGGGAAGGGACGCAGCAGGCAACAAGGTTTCGCTGGCCGACTATAAAGGAAAAAAAGTAGTCCTGTATTTCTATCCGCAGGATGACACCCCCACCTGCACGGTGCAAGCCTGTAACCTCCGGGACAATTATTCCCTGCTGAAGAAGGAAGGGTTTTCAGTCATCGGCGTGAGTCCGGATGATGAGAAGAGCCATGGGAAATTCGAAAAGAAGTTCGGGCTTCCGTTCCCGCTGGTCGCCGACCCCGATCATAAGATCATCGACAAGTACGGCGTGTGGGGCGAGAAGCAGCTCTATGGCCGCCGGTATATGGGACTCCATCGGACTACCTTCGTGATCGACGAAAAAGGCGTGATCCGCAAAATATTCTTAAAGCCGAGGAGTAAACAGCATGCAGAAGAAATTGTCAAGGCCTGGTCGGCCCTTCAATGATCCACTCCACCTCCCCAAAGGTGAATCGCCGTTCCAATACGTCTTTCGTCAATAGTTCGCCCCGCGCCGAAACCCCCTCCACCACCGTCCGGAACACGGCATTCTCCTTCTTCAGCCGCACCTCCCGCCCGCGGCCATACAGCCGCTCGTTGTATTGCCGCAGCTGCAACCCGGCTTCGCCGGCGACCAGCTCAGCATACCGCTTGTCCAAAAACGCGCCCAGCTCCCGCGCCAGCTGCAACGAATTGAAGGTCTTGCCCGTTATTTGACGCAGGGAAACGGGATTCCTGGCCGTCGGCGGAAACTCGACCTGGTTGATATTGATCCCCATCCCCGCGATCGCATAAAGCCACTGATCTCCCTTGAAATGATTCTCGATGAGGATGCCCCCTGCCTTTCTGTCATTCCAATACAGATCGTTGGGCCATTTGATCGACGTCGCCTCGGAGCCGGCATAATGACTGTACAGATCATGGCAGGCAAGAGCCACTGCCACACTGAGGGCGAAACCGGCCGTAAAGGGCAGCACAACTGGCTCTAAGACAGCGCTGAGGATGATGTTCTCACCAGGCTGGCTCGTCCATTGGCGACCCCGCTGACCTTTGCCCGCCCACTGATCATGCGCGAAAACAAGGGTGCCGTGCGGAAGGGCGCCTGAAACGGCCCCGGCCATGGCATAGTTGTTGGTGCTGTCCACCGACTCTAATTCAATAAAAGCGTGACCGATCGCCAAAAGATTCCTATTTTTGGATGAGCCGCCGGGGGCGGCTCGGATTCAAAAGTATCATAAAAAAAGTATTGATTATTGGAACAGCTTTCTATACTAGCTACCCGTAAGCGCAGTAGCGCGGCGAGATTGACGAGGAATTCAAAGATTTTCAAATCCATCATAAAAGCAATACAGGAGAAAAAGGGTGAAGAGATCATTTCCCTTGATTTACGCAAGATCCCCGAAGCGGTAGCCGATTTTTTTATCATTTGCGAGGCCGCCAGCACCACCCAGGTGAAGGCCATAGCCGATTCGGTGGAAGAAGAAGTGAAGAAGAATTGCGATGAACTCCCCTATAAACACGAAGGCAGACAAACCTATCAGTGGGTTTTGATCGATTATGTGAATGTCGTGGTCCACGTGATGCTGCCGGAAAATCGCCGTTTTTATAAATTGGAGGACATGTGGAGTGATGCTCCCCAGGAGAAGCACCAATGAGGATGACCCAGGGACAGAAACCGGTTGGGACCGACAATTTAACAGGTTATTTTGCCGTTTCATGGTTTTTTTTGAACCTTTTCACCGTATAGTTTTTATTATTAATACCGCTAAACAACACGGATACATACAAAAATGCCACAAGACGATCTGAAACAAAACGATAAAAACAACTTTCCAAGGTTCCGCCCAAGGGGAGATGATGACAATGGTCAGAGAAAAGGACCGAAGTTCAGCATCTACTGGATCTGGGGGATCATCGCCGCCGTGCTCATCGGTTTTAACTTATTCGGCTCCTTCTCGCCGGACGCTCACCCCGCCGACGAGCTGGATTTCCGCAAGACCATGCTGGCCAACGGCGACGTCGAAAAGATAGACCTTATCTCCAACAAGAACATTGTCCGGGTCTATATCAAGAAGGACAGCCTGAACAAGCCTTTTTATTCCAAATACAACAAGCAGAATTCCTGGTCCGGCGGAATGAGCAAGGATGGCCCGCAGTTCGAATTCAGGGTCACCGATGTGAAGGACTATGAGAAGATGCTCCGGGAATATTTTGCTGCCCATCCCAACCAGGAAGTGGCGATCAACTCCAAGCAGGAAGGCGAATGGTTCGGCCCCTTGCTGAACTTCCTGCTGCCCCTGCTGATCATCGTGCTCATCTGGGTCATGCTGATGCGAAAGATGGGCGGACAGGCCGGCACCGGCGGTCCGGGCGGCATCTTCAACATCGGAAAGTCCAAGGCCACCCTCTTCGATAAGGGTACAAAGGTGTCCATCACCTTCAGCGACGTCGCAGGATTGGACGAAGCCAAGGTCGAAGTGATGGAAATCGTCGATTTCCTGAAGAACCCCAAAAAATATACGGCACTGGGAGGCAAGATCCCCAAGGGCGCCCTGCTGGTAGGCCCTCCCGGGACCGGCAAGACGCTGCTCGCAAAGGCCATGGCCGGCGAGGCCCAGGTCCCCTTCTTCTCGATGAGCGGTTCCGACTTCGTCGAACTGTTCGTAGGCGTTGGCGCCAGCCGTGTCCGCGACCTGTTCAAACAAGCCCGCGAAAAAGCTCCCTGCGTCATCTTTATCGATGAGATCGATGCCATCGGCCGCGCCCGCGGGAAGAACGCTATCATGTCCAACGACGAGCGCGAGAGCACGCTCAACCAGCTCCTCGTGGAAATGGACGGCTTCGGCGGCGACAGCGGCATCATCGTGCTGGCAGCCACCAACCGGCCCGACGTACTCGACAGCGCCCTGCTGCGCCCCGGCCGCTTCGACCGGCAGATCTCCATCGACAAGCCCGACCTGAAGGGCCGCGAGGCGATCTTCAAGGTCCACCTCAAACCGATAAAGATCTCCAGCAAGCTGGATATCCATAAACTGGCAGAACAAACGCCCGGTTTTGCCGGCGCCGACATCGCCAACGTTTGTAACGAAGCCGCATTGATCGCCGCCCGTAAAGGGAAAGAGACCGTGGAAATGGAAGACTTCCAGGATGCCGTGGACCGGGTCATCGGCGGTCTCGAGAAAAAGAACAAGATCATCTCCCCCGACGAGAAGAAGATCATCGCCTACCACGAAGCCGGTCACGCCATCTGCGGCTGGTTCCTGGAACATGCCTACCCTCTCCTGAAGGTAACCATCGTTCCCCGCGGAACGGCAGCGCTCGGTTACGCGCAATACACCCCGAAGGAACAGTATCTCTACAATACGGACCAGCTGTTCGACCAGATCTGCATGACCCTCGGCGGCCGCGCCAGTGAAGAGCTGAATTTCGGCAAGATATCGACAGGCGCGCAGAACGATCTGCAGCAGATCACCAAGATCGCCTATTCGATGGTTACGGTCTATGGGATGAACGACAAAGTGGGTAATATCAGCTTCTACGATCCCCAGGTGGAGAATTCGTTCACCAAACCGTATTCCGAAGAGACCTCGCGGATCATCGATGAGGAAGTCCGCAAGCTGATCGACCGGGCCTATGAAGCCACCAAGCAGCTGCTGACCGAAAAATCGAGGGAAGTGCGGACGCTGGCGGAAGCCCTGCTCGAGCGGGAAGTCCTCTTCCAAAGCGACGTGGAGACCCTCATCGGCAAACGTCCTTATGAAGAGAAAAGACTGCTGGATGTCTCCGACAATGGAGTGCCGCCGGCCGTCATCGTTCCCCCGGCCACTGAAGAAGTAAAATAAAATAGGAAGTGAAGGTATCCTCCGCAAAAGAGAATATTCTGAAAAAGATAAGGCAGGCGTTGAGTGAATCAACGCCTATTCCTTTTCCACAAAGCGAAGGCAACGCCTCCGTCTTCCATCCTTCGCGGCAAGACCTCGAAGTGGAATTCGCCGAGCAGTTTGCCAAACTACAGGGCAAGTTCATCTTTTGCGTCGATCATGCCGAACTGGTGAGCCAGCTGAATGCGCTGATCGCCACGCAGGGCCTGAAAAAGCTGTACTGTCGCGAAGAAAAGCTGCGCGAAACGCTAAAGGCCCAGGCCTTTGACGGATTCGCCGATGTCGGGCTGGCAGACTGCGACGCCGCCGTCACTACCTGCGAAGGGCTGGTGGCGCGCACCGGCAGCATCATCCTCAGCAGTGCCGGCCGCAGCGGCCGCACCGTCAGCGTCTATGCCCCGGTCCACATCTGCGTCGCGTATACCGACCAGCTGGTTTACGATGTCCGCGACGGGCTCGTCGGCATGAAGGAGAAGTACCCGCAACAGCTCCCGTCGCTGATCAGCTTCGCCACAGGACCCAGCCGGACCGCCGATATCGAAAAGACCCTCGTAGTCGGAGTTCATGGTCCCAAAGAAGTATACTTGTTTCTCGTAGATTCCTGACGGGCTGGAAGCCCGTCGGCCGAAGGCCAAACATTAGCGATAAGTGCCGAAGGCACAGATTACTTTTGCAAAATGCAAGTTCCTCCCGGAAAAAAAATATATTTCCTCTCGGATTTTCATTTAGGCGCGCCCGACCACGCCACCAGCCTGGTGCGCGAACGACGGATCGTCGATTTCCTCGAACGCATCCGCAAGGACGCCGCGGTGATCTTTATCGTCGGCGATCTCTTCGACTTCTGGTACGAATACCGGACGGTCGTGCCCAAGGGCTATGTTCGCATCCTCGGCAAGATGGCGGAAATTACGGACTCGGGCATCCCCATCCACTTCTTTATCGGCAACCACGATATGTGGATGAAGGGATATTTCGAGACCGAGCTGAATATCCCCGTCTATCACGAACCAAAGGAATTCGAGTTCAACGGACTGAAATTCCTCATCGGGCATGGCGACGGCCTGGGACCCGGTGACCGCGGGTATAAGTTGATGAAAAAGATATTCCGCAATCCCGTCTGCCAGGCCCTTTTCGGCATTCTGCCTCCGGCCGTCGGGGTGGGGCTGGCGGGCTGGCTCAGCCGCCGCAGCCGGGCCGTCACCGGCGCCGACGACGCCATCTTCCTCGGCGAGGACAAGGAATGGCTGATCCTTTTCTGCCGGGATGTGCTCAAACGCGGGCATTTTGATTATTTCATCTTCGGCCATCGTCACCTGCCCATCGACTTTTTATTGAACGATACCGGCAGCCGGTATATCAATCTGGGGGACTGGATCCGTTATTATACGTATGCCGTGCTCGACGGGCAACAGCTGACCCTTCAAAGCGAGACCCCCGAAACGGCCGATAAAATCGTCCGAAAATGAACCGCCGCTTCCGCCTTTTCTTTCTGCTGCCGCTGGCAATTGTGGCCTGCACAGCCGCCCGGTCACAACAAAACCCGGCGGATACAGGCGCGCTCTTCCGCCTCACCCGGACGATCGGTCCCGACATTGCCGACTTCACCGTCGACAACCTCGGAAACATCTATATCCTGCGGAAGGACAATCAGCTCCGCAAGCTCAGTCCCCAGGGCGACTCACTGGCCGTCTTCAACGACGTCCGCCGCTTTGGAAACATCGCCTCCATCGACGTCACCAACCCCCTGAAGATCCTCGTCTTCTACCGCGAATTCTCCACCATCCTCGAGTTGGATCGGTTCCTCAACATCGTCAACACCATCGATCTCCGCAAGCTGAATATCCTGCAGGTAAAGGCCATCGGGCTCGCATATGATAACAATGTATGGGTCTTCGATGAGCTGGATGCCATCCTCAAGCGGGTCGGCGATGACGGGTCCCTCGTGGATCGGACCACCGACTTCCGGCAGTTGTTCGACACCGTCCCTGATCCCATCGTCATCCGCGACCAGGCCGGCTTCGTCTACCTCTACGATCCCGCAAAAGGCGTTTATATCTTCGACCACTACGGTACCCTGAAAACGCATCTCGATCTGCGCGGTTGGCGCGACTTCGACGTCATCGATAGATCCCTCCTCGGCCGCGACGACCACAGCTTCTTCCGCTATCAGCCCGGTACGCTGAATATGCAGGAAGAGCCCATTCCCGCGGCCTATGCCGGGGCCAGCCGCATCCGGATAACCCCCTCGGTCATCTATGTCCTGAAGAAGACAGGGCTCGAGATCTATAGCCGAAAATAATCACACCCCGCAGGTCCTTATCTTTGCACCATGCACTCTTTCTGGAATAGCATCGTCTTCGGCAACCCGCTGAAAGCCTACATTATCGTTGCCGCAACGATCCTCTTCGTCATCCTCCTCAAACGGGTCATCTCCCGCCTCATCGCCCGGCTGATCTTCCGGTTCGTCCGGCGGATGGGCTCGGGGCTCGATAAGAGCGCTTTTCTCGACCTGGTTGTCGGCCCTATCGGCATCTTCCTTGTCCTGTTCGTTTCGATCACCTCCATCGAAAAGCTGCATTTCCCCGGCGAGCTCGAATTCGATATCTACGAGGTCCGGTCAAAGGCCATCACCCAGGCCGTTGCCGTGATCATCCTCATCGGCAGCTTTTTCTGGCTCCTGGGTCGTCTGGTGGATTTTATCGCGCTGGTGCTCCGCAGCAAGGCGAAAAGCGGCGGCGGTCCCCGCGATATGCAGATGATCGTGTTCATCCGCGACTTCCTGAAGGCGGTGCTGGGCATCATCGGCATCCTCGTGATCCTGCACAAGGCCTTCGAAGTGGACGTCTCGAACGTCGTCGGCGGCCTCGGTCTGGCCGGCGCCGCCATCGCCCTGGCCGCCAAGGAGAGCATCGAGAACCTGATCGCCTCCTTCGTCATCTTCTTCGACAAGCCCTTCAAGGCCGGCGATGTCCTGAAAGTAAACAATATCTCCGGTACCGTGGAAAAGATCGGTCTCCGGAGTACCCGTATCCGGACCGATCAGAAAACATTCGTCACCGTCCCCAACAAGCAGATGGTCGACAGCGTCGTCGACAATCTCACGCTAAGGACCCAGCGAAAAGGCGAACTCCGGTTGGAACTAAGCCTGTCCACCCCCGCCGCTCAGCTGGACGCCTTCATCACCGGTATCCGCCGGATCCTCGTCCGCGACAAGGTTCAGAACAGCACCGTCTTCCTGGACAACGTCACCGGCAGCGCCTTCCTCGTAAACGTGGATTATTTCACCGCGCCGGTGGCCATCGAAGAGTTCAATACCGTCAAACAGCAGGTCAATCTCGAAGTGTTGCAGTTGATGCAGATGATGGGCCTCAGCATTGCCGGGTCGAGTACGACGATCACCGTGTCGAATCCTGGGCCGCCTGAACCCCTTAAGCCTTAGAGTTTAAACCGCACGATGACCCGAAAATAAATCGTTCCATTTTCCGTTATATTGGCAGGTAATAACTGCCTTTAGGTTATGGGAACCAACGAAAAGTACATGATCCAACTGGATGGCCTGCGATTCCTTGCCGTAGTTGCCGTTATGTTCGGTCATTGGACGGGAGACGTCCCCGCCCTTGCAGGTCTGGATTTTATTGCTGGAACCGCGGGAGTCAACCTTTTTTTTGTTCTTAGCGGGTTCCTTATTTCTCAGATACTAATGGTTAACAAAAGCGAGAACCGCAGCCTGGGCGAAGTGCTGAAAAATTTCTATGCCCGGAGATTTCTGAGAATTTTCCCTCTTTATTACCTTGTAATTGGACTGTCGGCGCTATTGCATATCCCTAAAGCACGCCTTTTCTTTCCATACCTGGTAAAGTATACGTTCAACTATCCCACCGGTCTCTTACGCGCGGCAACGGGGAACATGGCTCATCTATGGTCTCTTTCCGTTGAGGAGCAATTTTATATCTTTTTTCCCTTCGTCATATTGCTTATTCCGGAAAAACTGCAGTTGCGTTTCTTCTATCTCCTGATCCTTATATCCATGGCTTTCAGAGTTCTTTGCTCCCTAATGTTCGAACATCCTGGGGTTGCCCAATGGGTTTCTTATTCATTCACACCTGGATGCTTTGACTGTTTTGCTTTAGGGGCTATTCTGGCCTATTATAAATTGAACGATCCCGCGAAACTACAGCGGCTTTTAGGGCAGCGGTTGATCGTCTATGTTGCAGCCCTGACGTCGATCGCTTTATATGTTCTGGTGGCTTATCGTCCCAATAATCTGCTGACTATGGTTTTCGGGCGAACTATGATGGCAATTTTCTTCTTTTGGCTGGTTGGAATGGCCGGCCTGGGGAAGTTCAAAGCCGGTTTTGGAAGGTTTATTCAATGGAAGCCGGTCGTTTACCTTGGGAAAATATCCTATGGCCTTTATGTTTACCATTACTTCATGCCCTGGGCCTTCGGTCATTTTCACCTCGAGCACCCCCAAATTTATTATTTACCGGCAACGATCCTTATTGCAACCATCTCCTGGTATTCATTCGAGCTGCCGTTTAACGATTTAAAAAGATTCTTCGCCTACGAGAAGAAACGGCAGGTTGCCAAGGTAGTTGTATAAAGATGTCCCTTTAGAGTAGGCCTGCGAAGCCTCGATAGCCGCAACTAAAAATTCTTAGAGACGATATCCCCGAGCTCGGTCTCCCACTGCCCATTCTTCCCCCATTCCACCACCCGCCCGACCTCTTTCCCACCCTTCAGGATGATAAACGTTGGGGTATGCGCGAGGTGCATTTCCTCGGGCAGTGGGTTGAGCGCATGCTTCTGCCGGTCGACCGCGACAAAGGTCAGTTGATCGCCGCCAATGCCTGCCGCATCCATCAGCAGGTAGAACTTAGGCAACAAGGCCTGGGTATCGCCGCACCAGGTGCCGCCATCCGTTCCGACCATATAATCCGATTGAGCGTAAGTGAAAATGCCGACACCGATGATGAGGACGACGAGAAGGAGATGCTTCATATAAGGGGAAATTAGGTCAGAGTTGCGCCTTCCATTCCACGAGAAAGGCCTTGATTTTCTGCAGTCGCTGGATTACCTCGAAACCATCTTCCGCCTTTTTATTCTTTTTCAGGAATTCCTTCGCACCCTCGATAGTGTATTTCTTTTGGCGCAGCAGGTGATAGATGAGATGGAGATTCTTGATATCTACCGGGCGGAAATACCGGTCCCCCTTCTTATTCTTCTTCGGCTGAAGGATATCGAACTCCGTCTCCCAGAATCGCAGCAAGGATTGATTCACCCGGAACATCTCCGAAACCTCCCCCATGGTATAATATTGTTTGCTGAACAGCACCTCGTCGGCAGGGATCTCGATCAGCTGGGCCTCCGCCGCCACTTCCTTAAGTGATTTCCGGCCGCGCTTCGAGGTTCCCGGCTTGGCGGCGCTCGTCCGCCCTGCAGGGGTCCTGCGCCGGGTCTTCGGCAGGACCTCCGGGACCTGCGCAACGGGTTCTTCCACCGCCGCCACCGGCGCTTCGACCACCACCGGCTCTCTGACCGCCACGGGCTCTTTGACCACCACCGGCGCAGCCTCTTCCACCGCAAAAAGATCGCCATTGACCACCTTCTCGATCGGTCGAACGGCGATCTCCGGCGCTACCGCCGGCACAGCCGGCTGCTTAAACGACTTGACCCGCACCCCAACCCCATCCGCCGCCAGATACGGGCGCGCCGCCTCCTCCGCCGAAGGCGGCACAGGCTGCGGCTCGGAACCGAAATCCAGCGCTATTTGGGTCAGGTTGCTGCTCATACGCGAAAAACAAAAGTCGGCTCAAAAATCGAGCCTAACGTCCGGAGGACCGTTGCCCGGCGAATTTGCCCTAAGATACACAGGATTAATCAAAACTTTGGTTGCTCGACGCAGCCAGCTTCAGCAGCCGGTCATATTGCTCGGGAGTGATATCATTATAAAAGTAGAAGACCGGGTCCACGGGATCGCCGTTTCGATGCACCTCATAATGACAGTGTGGCCCGGTACTCTTACCCGTGCTCCCCACCCAACCGATGATCTCCCCGCGTTTGACTTTTTGTCCCGGCTTGACCTTCACCCGGAACATGTGCCCATAAAGGGTGCCGTATCCATACCCATGGTTGATAACGACATGGTTGCCATATCCATTGCCCGTATTACCCGCCACTTCAACCGTTCCGTTGGCCGTGGCATAAATGGGCGTACCCTGCGGCGCGGCGAAATCGAGCCCGGCGTGGAACTTCGTCGTCTTATAGACCGGGTCGATCCTATATCCAAACCCGGAGGCGATCCGGCTCAGATCATGGTTGCTCACCGGCTGAATGGCCGGGGTACACGACAACAGCTGCTCCTTGTTCTTGATAAAACCGTCGATCTGGACATAGGACCTGGCCTGGTTGGCGATCCGGGCTGTGAGCTGGTTCAGCGTGGCGGCCACCGACAGGTAAAGATTCTCCTGGTCCATGCCCTGTACCAGCTTCAGCTCCTGCTCCTGCTGGTTTTGCCGCGCCCGCGCACTGTCGGGGATGGGCGCCGCCTCGAATATGGCGCGGTAGACATTGTTGTCCCTTTTCTCCAGCTCCGTCATCTGCTCCTGCAGCTTCTTCACCTTATCGTTAAGGGTATAATAATTGTCCTGCAAGGCTTCATTCCGCTGCATCAGCCTTTTTTCATTGGCCGAAGGAAAATATTTATAGGCGATGGAAACGAGGATCAGGGCGGTTACGACGGCGGCAGAAAGGAATCCCAGGACGCGCAACAGGGTCACCCGCAGGGGAGTCTCCAGCTTTTCATAGCGGAGGGTATTGGTATTATAATAGTACTTGATCTTCTTCATCGGGCAACAAGGTCCAACCGTTCAAAACGGTAGAACGGTAAAACAGCCTGATTTGGTGTACCTTTGCACGGCTTTTCAAGGAAAGCCGTGCGCACAAATATAATAGGTGCAAGCCAAATAACAACCAAAGATTGTTCCGTTTATGATGACCAGTGCCGAAATAAGAAGGAAATTCCTGGACTTTTTCGTGTCGAAAGGGCATACGATCGTGCCTTCCGCCCCCATTGTCGTGAAGAATGACCCGACATTAAAATTCACGAATGCGGGAATGAATCAATTCAAAGACTACTTTCTCGGTAACCGCAGATCCCCTTACTCCCGGGTAGCCGATACGCAGAAATGCCTTCGGGTAAGCGGCAAGCACAACGACCTCGAAGAGGTGGGCGTCGATACCTATCATCATACCATGTTCGAAATGCTCGGTAACTGGAGCTTTGGCGATCCCGCCGATCCCACCGCGGGCTATTTTAAAAAAGAGGCCATCGCCTGGAGTTGGGAACTCCTGACGGAGGTCTATGGCATCCCGAAGGACCGGTTATACGTCACCGTCTTCGAAGGCGCCCCGGCCGACAATCTTCCCCAGGACACGGAAGCCGCCGGGGAATGGGAAAAATGGATCGCCCCCGAACGCATCCTGCTCGGCAGCAAAAAGGACAATTTCTGGCAGATGGGCGATACGGGTCCCTGCGGACCCTGTACCGAGATCCATGTTGATTGCCGCACCGACGACGAACGCGCAAAAGTCGACGGGGCGACCCTCGTCAATAACGATCATCCCCAGGTGATCGAGATCTGGAACAACGTATTCATGCAGTTCAACCAGCTGAAGGACGGCAGTCTCCAACCCTTGCCGGCAAAGCATGTCGACACCGGGATGGGCCTCGAACGCCTGGTCCGGGTACTGCAGGGCAAACATTCCAACTACGATACCGATCTGTTCACCGGCACCATCCACAAGGTGGAAGTTATCGTTAAAAAGACCTACACCTTCGGTGACAGCAAAGCCGATATCGCTTTCCGCGTTATTGCCGACCACATCCGGGCCATCTGCTTTGCAATTGCCGACGGGCAATTGCCTTCCAACACCGAATCCGGCTATGTCATTCGCCGCATCCTGCGCCGGGCCGTCCGTTATTATTATTCTTATCTGGATTATAAGCAGCCCCTGCTCTTCCAACTGGTGCCGGTGCTGGCCGACCAGTTCGCCGGCGTCTTCCCCGAACTGAAGCAACAAACCGAATTGTTGTCGAAGGTCGTAAAGGAAGAGGAAGAAGGATTCCTCAGGACCCTCGAGAAAGGACTGAAGAAGATCGACGATATCGTTCAGAACCGCAAAAAAGCAGGCTCGACAGTCATCGACGGCTCGGCGGCCTTCGAGCTCTACGACACCTATGGCTTCCCGGAAGATCTGACGGCCCTCATCGGCCGGGAGAACGGCCTGGACGTGGACAAAAAAGGTTTCGAAACCGAGATGCAGCAGCAAAAGAGCCGCTCCCGCGCAGCTACCGCCATCGACACCGAAGACTGGGTGGTGCTCGTCGACAACCCGCTGGTGGAGTTCGTAGGCTATGACTCGCTCGAGACGAATACCCAGATCGTCAAATACCGGAAGATAAAGGCCAGGGGCAAAGAGTCCTGGCAGCTGGTGCTGGAAGCCACGCCTTTCTATGCCGAAAGCGGCGGGCAGGTGGGCGACACCGGTACCCTGCTCTCCAAAGGCGAGGAGATCGCCGTGCTCGATACAAAAAAGGAGAATGACCTGATCGTCCATTTTACCGATAAGCTGCCCGCGGATGTCGAAGCCCCGGTGATCGCCACGGTCAACCGGCCAAAGCGGAAGGCCACGGAGGTGCATCACTCGGCCACCCACCTGCTGCACGCAGCGCTCCGCAAGGTGCTGGGTACCCATGTGGCCCAGAAGGGATCGCTCGTCAACGACGGCCAGCTCCGCTTCGATTTCTCCCATTTTGCCAAAATGACCGACGAAGAGATAACCGCCGTCGAAGCCCTCGTCAACGAAAAGATCAGGGAGAATATCCCCGTCATCATCCGGCAAATGCCGAAGGACGAGGCGCTGAAGCTCGGCGCCATGGCCCTCTTCGGCGAAAAATACGGAGATGTGGTACGCGTGGTCATGATCGACCCCGCTTATTCGGTGGAACTCTGCGGCGGCACCCATGTCGGCGCCACCGGCGAGCTGGGCTTCTTCAAGATCAAACATGAGACCGCCGTCGCCGCCGGCGTTCGGCGGATCGAAGCCGTTAGCGGACCCGCCGCCGACGCCTTCCTCGCCGGGCAACTCGCCGAGCTGCGCGCCGTCCGCGAAGCCCTGAAGCACCCACCCCAGCTGGCAAAGGCCGCCGAGACCATGGTCATAGAGAACAGCGAGCTGAAAAAGAAACTGGAAAAGACCGAAGCCAAACAGTTGGCTGATCTGAGACAACAGTTGTTGCAGAAGGTACAGACCATCGGCGGCATCGCTTTCATCGGCGAGATCGTCGAGGTTGGCAGCGCCGATGCGGTGAAGAAATTAACGTTCGATCTCAAGGCAGGACTCACAGCACTTGCAGCACCTTACCTCGCCGTGCTGGCAGCCAAAATCGACGGCAAGCCTGCCGTGGCCGTACTGGTCGACGAGAAGCTCGTTGAAGAAAAGAATCTCCAGGCCCCCGCGATCATCAAGGAGCATGTTGCCCCGCTCGTCAAAGGCGGCGGCGGTGGCCAGAAGACCCTCGCGACGGCCGGCGGCCAGGATGCAAGCCAATTACACCAGGTGATAGTTACCGTACGAGCCTTGTTGACCAGGAATTAATTGTTAGCTTAACACAATGTTAATGACCAGTAGAAAACTAGCAATCCTTTCTTTGGCCCTCAATGTGATATTTGTTTCAGCCTTTGTCGGCAAACGAATTTATTACACCAACCCCGCCGGGAAACCTTCTTCCAATCCCCCTTCTTCGGTGGATGTCTGGAACAAATACCGGGAAAGTGTCTTGACTTATTACCGGTAGACAGCACGGATATCGTCTTCGTGGGCAATAGTATAACGGAAGGATTTCCCCTTCAGGAAATGTTCCCCGGTCTTCATGTCAAGAACCGGGGTATCGGCGGCAATAGAACGAAACATATCCTCGGCCGGTTAAGGGAAATAGTCCAGATGCATCCCCGTAAGTTATTCCTGGAAGCCGGCGTTAACGATATTTGGGATCATGCGTCACTCGACACTCTCAAGGCGAACTACAAGAAGATCGTAGCCGAAATCCGTACCACTTCACCCCAAACCACCCTCTACGTTCAATCCGTGTTTCCGGTTGGCGATCCCTTTAATGAATTGGGTCCTCAGGTTGATTCCTTTAATATATGGCTTGCAGCCTATTGTAATGAAGGAAAGATTCGATACCTCAACATCTTTCCTCTTTTAGCCAACAAAGGTTACCTGGATTCTACCCTGACCTATGATGGATTACATCTCACGGACAAGGGGTATGAAATCTGGAAAAAGGCTATTGATTCATTGGTAAACTAAAGGAATTCACGCAAGTTACAAACGCAGCCTGCAGCCATCCATTTGGGTCACAAGCCTTCAGGGACGGCTAGTTTTTTTGCCAGGATCCGATGCTTCAACAAGGGTTGAAATTTCTTTTCAAGCGCCCAACTTACTATACCGACCAAGGGCACATATAGTGCAAGTTTAACCCAATAGTTCACGACGGGCTGGTCAAGGAGCACAATCTTGCCAAAAAGACAAAGCAACGGAAAGTGAAGTATATAAATGGCATATGAGATACCTCCAATTTTGGCCAATCCCATGCCGACGGTCTTGTTGAAGAAGGGTATTGCGGATGTGACCAGGAACAAGGCAAAATAAACAATGCCAAAAATTAACACACTATCCCTCTCATGAAGGAGCCACGATCCACGCATGAGTCGGAGGGGGAGTAAGGTCAGCAAAATGAAGACCAGGTTTTTGCCTTTGAAGGTCCTCCCGGAAAAGTAAAGAACAATCATAAAACAGAATGGCATGAGCGCAAGGTCATTGATGTTGACGATCGTCTGATACCAAAAGCCAGGTTTGTCCGGAATGGGCCGGATCCGGTTGAAAAATGAGGTTATTCTGTAATGGACAAAAAGATTTTGGATCGCAAGGATATAAAAGAGAAGCGGCAGGAGGCGGACCTGAAGGTTGCCTTGCAGATTCTTAGCCAATATGAGCCCTATCAACCAAAAGCTAAAGCCGATAAAGTAGCCGGTAATCAGCTGCGGTACCGGGGTGATATAAATGCTTATTATCCCTAATGCCAAAGCGACGACAAAGGCGATTACCGGCCGTATCCGGAAAAAAGAGATCGGAATAAAAAGGAGATAATATAGCATTTCATAGTTGATAGACCATGCTGGGTTATCCTCCCAAATAACAGGCCTGGAAATATTCTGGGTAATAGTAAGATTCGCTGCTATCGTTCTCGCATCATAGTGGAACCCGGCCACGAAAAGGCTGAGGAGCATTCCTATGAGGTAGATTGGATAGATCCTCAGCAGCCGCTTTTTAAGATATTCCCGGATACTGGCTCCCTGCATCCGGGTAGGGTGGCTGATGCCTATTACAAAACCTGACAGTACAAAGAAGATCAATACTTCCAGATGAGCGTTGGGCACAAGGGATTTTAGAATGGTTGGACAATATCTGTCGTCGAAATATTTATCATGATAGAATATATGACCCACCATGACTCCAATCGCTGCGAAACCCCGTAAGCCTTCCAGATTTAGGTTAAACGCCTTTTTTGACATCTCGGAATATTGAATTCCCGGACAAGATAAGACTTTGGCACCATTGTTCGTAGCTTTGCCCTAATCAATTATCAGTGGAATCCCAACAACCCGACCCCGAACTGCTGACAACCCTCGTGACCATGAAAATGCCCTTCGGCAAATACAAGGACACCCTCCTCTGCAACCTCCCCGTATCCTACCTCGAATGGTTTCACCGCGAGGGCTGGCCGAAAGGCAAGCTCGGCATGCTGCTCGCCACCATCTACGAGATCAAGATCAACGGGCTCGAAAAACTGCTGGACCCCCTGAAAAGATCCTGAGAACCCACCGGAAATTTTAACATTTCAGAAAACATCCGAAATCTTTCGTAATCCGGAAATTCCCCCTATATTTGATCTACGAAAACCAACGTAGATCATAAATTCATTTAATTCAAAAACTGACGTGATGAACCATCCACTCCTGAAAATGGCGGGACTCGCCTCCCTGGTCCTCTGCCTTCATACCTCTGGCCGCGCCCAGGACGCCGTAACCGCCGGTCCGGACGACGACACCACCGGCCCCGTAAAAACCCATTCCATGGACGAGATCATTATCCGGCACAAGGGGGATAAGGACGCCAAAGTGACCATCGAGATCAAGAATGGCGAGATCTTCGTCAACGGCAAACCGGCTTCGGAATACAAGGACGACAACCTCTCCATTTCCAAACGAAGGTTCAAAAGCCTCAACGGCGGCATGTACGCCGACGGGGACGCGATGGTCCTCACCCCTTTCCGCAACTACAATGGCGGCGCCTGGAATTATGAAGTAAGACCGCGCAAAGCAACGACCACAGGCGCGTTCCTGGGCGTGACCTCGGTGCGGGAAGAGAATGGTCCCGAAGGAGCCAAGGTTGGCGAAGTGTCGGGGAACAGCGCAGCCGAAAAAGCCGGACTGAAAGAAGGCGATCTCATCACAAAGATCGACGATAAACCCATCGACGGCCCCGAATCACTGGCCAGGGTCGTTCGCAGCTACAAACCCGGCGACAAGGTGACCATCACCTTCAAACGGGCAGGCAAAGAGCAAAAGGCCACTGCCGAGCTGGGCAAATCCAAAAGCAGCACCCGCGTCTACGGTTTCAACAACGACGGCAACTGGAGCTGGGATGGGAACAGTGAGGATATTCTCCGCGATTTCAAATACAATGCGCCCAAGGCCTTTACCATGCCCCGTGGCGGTTATGGCTTCTCCTTCGGCGATAACTCCCTCCGCCTGGGCATCCACGCACAGGATACCGAGGACGGCAAGGGCGTTAAGGTCCTCGATGTCGATGATGAGACAGCCGCAGACAAGGCCGGCATCAAGGAAGGCGATATCATCACCCGGTTCGACGGGCAGGAAGTCAACAGCGCCACCCAACTGGCCGAGCTGGCCCGCACAAGACGCGAGGATAAGACAAAATCCACCATCAAGATCAATCTCCTCCGCAATGGCAAACCCATGGAGGTCGAAGTAAAGATCCCCCGGAAGCTCCGGACTGCCGATCTCTGATTTTTATCGTACCTTCACTGGCCCCTGGCAACGCCTGGGGCCAGTGTATTTTAATGAATATCAATTATGATTCATACGAGACAGTGATCGGGCTGGAAGTGCATGCACAGCTGCTTACCCAGACCAAACTGTTTTGCGGCGACTCCGCCGCCTTCGGCGGTGACCCCAACACGCATATCAGCCCCATCACCCTGGCGCTTCCCGGCACCCTGCCGAAGATAAACCGGAAAGCAGTTGAGTATGCCATCCGCATGGGACTGGCCTGCCATTCCGGGATCCAACGCACCAACTATTTCGCCCGCAAGAACTATTTCTACCCCGACCTGCCAAAAGGCTACCAAACCTCCCAACATACCACCCCCGTCTGCATAGGCGGCCGGGTCCACATTCGGACCGCCGCAGGCGAACGCGATATCCAGCTTAACCGCATCCATCTCGAAGAAGATGCGGGCAAAAGCCTGCATGACATCCGCCCCGACGCGACGGCGCTGGATTTCAACCGCGCAGGCGTCCCGCTCATCGAGATCGTGACCGAACCCGACCTTCGCAGCGGTGACGAAGCCTATGCCTATCTTACGGAACTTCGGAAGATGCTCCGCTATCTCGAGATCTGCGACGGCAACATGGAAGAAGGCAGCATGCGCTGCGACGCCAACATCTCCGTCCGGCTAAAAGGGGAGACAAAACTGGGCACCAAGGTGGAAGTGAAGAACCTGAACTCTATCCGCAACGTAAAACGGGCGATCGAATTCGAATCCCGTCGGCTCATCGACCTGCTCGAGGCCGGCGAGCCGATCATCCAGCAGACCCGAAGTTTCGACGCGGACAAAGGCGCCACTTTTGCGCTCCGTACAAAGGAGGAGGCGAACGACTACCGGTATTTCACCGACCCCGATCTCCCGCCCTTCCTGGTAACGGACGAATTTTTAAATTCGATAAAGACCTCGATACCGGCCCTGCCGGAACAGCTGGTCCAGAAGTATACCCAGGAGCTGCAGCTGCCGGAATACGATGCCCGCATCCTCTGCGACGACCGCGACAGCGCCACCTGGTTCGAACGGCTGATCCACTTTACAACCAACTACAAGGCCGCCGCCAACTGGTTGCTCGGGCCGGTCCGCTCCAGTCTCAATGAGAAAAGCCTCGACTGGAAAGACCTCCCATTCACACCCGCATCCCTGGCCGCCCTGATCCGCCTCGTGGAAGAAGGAAAGCTGAGCTTTTCCATCGCCGCCGAACGGGTCTACCCTGCGCTAATGGACGAGCCGCAACGCGATCCCCTGGAGATCGCTACGGCCCTCAATCTCATCCAGAGCTCCGACACCTCGGAGATCAACGCCTGGATCGAACAGGCGCTGGCCGGTATGCCGGATAAAGTAAAGGAGTATAAAAAAGGGAAGAAAGGACTCATCGGGCTCTTCGTGGGAGAAGTGAAGAAGCTGTCCAGGGGAAAGGCCGATCCCAAGCTGACCAATCAATTGTTACTCGAAAAACTCGAAAATTAAGAACTCGAAAAACTGAAAATAGGATATGATCAAAAAAATTGCAGGCTCCGTATGTGTCGCCTGCCTGATCCTCACCTGGGGCTGCCAGCAAAAAAAGAAAGGAGCCTTCTCCGTATCCGGCACCTTCAAAAATGGGGATAAGCTCGCTTCCGTAGAAGGACCGATCTCCAAAGTTTACCTGATCGAAGTAAGCAGCAAAGATCAGAACCCGGTCGTACTCGACTCCGCAAAGCTTCCTCACGGCAGCGGCACCTTCAGCGTTTCCGGTCTCACCCGTGGCGAAGCCCTGTATGAGCTGGTATTTGGCGAGAACATCATCACGGTCCCGCTGATCAACGACGTATCGGACGTGCGCGTCAATGTCGACCTGGGCAAAAAGGATGATTTCTACGAGGTGAAAGGCTCGGACGCCAGCAGCCAGCTGAAAGATCTCATCACCGCCTTCGGAAAGAAGAATTACGAGGTGGAAAAAACGATGGCCGACCTGGACAGCCTCAAAGGGGCCAACGCCGCCGACAGCCTGCTCATCGCCGGCACCAATAGAAAGAATGATGCCATCCGCGATCTCAACAGCTACCTGAAGCAATTCCTCAACACCAATACCAATGGCACCATCAGCGGCCTGGCCCTGAGCTGGGCGTCCCGTTCCTTCAGCCGGTCGGAATTCGAAACATCGCTGAACGACATGGTGAGCAAATTCCCGGACAACACCCTGCTGGCGGGCATTAAGAAAAGCTACGACAAACAGATCGCAGCCATGCAAGGCCAGGATAACGAGATGAACAGCTGGGTCGGCAAACAGGCACCCGAGCTCTCCCTCCCCGACGTCAACGGCAAGCCCGTATCGCTCGACTCCTACAAAGGCAAATACCTGCTCGTCGACTTCTGGGCCAGCTGGTGCGGACCCTGCCGCGCCGAAAACCCCAACGTCGTCAGCATATACAATCAATTCAAAGGAAAGAACTTCGCAATCCTCGGCGTCTCCCTCGACCGCGAACGCGACGCCTGGCAGGAGGCCATCCGCGCCGATCACCTCGACTGGACGCATGTCAGCGACCTGAAGTTCTGGAGCAGCAAGGCCGTCGAGACCTTTAAATTCAATGGAATCCCCTTCAATGTACTGATCGATCCCCAGGGCAAGATCATCGCACAGGGCCTCCGCGGAGACGACCTCGAAAAAGAACTTCGCTCGGTGCTCAACTGATCGGTCCGATGCAAAAATAAAAGAGATGCAAAAATAAAGGGCGGGATAAAACCCCGCCCGTATCGCCCGAAGATGTGGTCCCGTCAGGAATCGAACCTGAATCCAGGGCTTCGGAGACCCTTATACTATCCATTGTACTACAGGACCTTAGAAAAAAGTCGCACCCCGCCAACAAAGGCAAAAGCGCCCTCTTTTGGGACGGCAAAGCTAAGGAACTATTTTAACAATCCCCGCAGGTTAGTACTGAATATTTTGACCGCGATCGCCAGCAGCACGACCCCAAAGAACTTGCGGATGGCGATCATCCCCGCCTGCCCCAGGATGCGTTCGATGAAGTCCATGGATTTAAGGACAATGAAGATAAAGATCAGGTTGACCAGGATGCCCAGCAACACCGTCGTGGTCTCATAGTTGGCCTTCAGCGACATGATGGTCGTCAGGGTGCCCGATCCCGCGATCAGCGGGAACGCGATCGGCACGACAACGCTGGCCTTCGCGTCCGGCTCGCTCTTGAAGAACTCCACGCCCAATACCATCTCCAGCCCCAGGATAAAGATGACGATAGAGCCGCCGACGGCAAAGGATCGCTGATCGACCCCAAGGATGTGGAGGAACTGCTCGCCGCCAAAGAGGAAGAGGACCATCAGCGCACCCGAGATAAGGGTCGCCTTCCCCTCATGCAATCCGCCGATCTTCTTCTTCAACGCATGCAATAGCGGGATGCTCCCGACGATATCGATGACGGCAAAGAGGGTAAAGGTCACCGTGAGCAGCTGGTTAAGATCGAACTTCATGGCTGACTTGTTTTATAGAAGCTGCTGGGCTTGTGCTGTTCCTTTTCGGCCGGCGCCCGGTTGCTCAGCACCGTCCGCTCCCAGCCATCGGCCGTAACCTGCAAACGGATCACACAGCCATAGTGCAGCGAAAAGGCTTTAAAACTGTCGATCAGCGGCGTTCCCGTCAGCTCCGCCAGGATGCTGCGGATCACCCCGCCGTGCGCAACAACCGCGACGGGGTCATCTCCCGCAGCGGAAACAATCTCCCCCCAACACCTATTCACCCGCTCATGCAGATCAATATAGCTCTCCCCTCCGGGTATCCGGATATTCACAAAATCGGCCATCCACGGATCCATCTCCTCCCTCGGCAATTCATCCCATTTCCGCATCTCCCACTCCCCGCAATGCACCTCCATCAACTCCCCCCGAAGCAATACCGGCGCAGCCGGGAACAGCCGCCCGGCCAGCATCGAACATCGCCGCAGCGGACTGCTGTACACCGCGCCAAAGGCCGCAGGCAGACACCCCGCAATCACAGCCGCTTCTTCTTCGAAGCTTTCCGTAACGTCGAGATCGGTCTGACCGTAGCAAATTCCCTTGTCAACCGCCGGCGTAGTATGTCGTATAAGAAAGATATCCGCCATAAAGCATAAGCATAAAACACTCTAAAAATACCTCCAAACCACCACAAATCCGAGGTAAATAACGATTTCCGCCACCTGTTGGATCGCCCCAAGGCAATCCCCCGTATAACCGCCGATCCATTTCGCAAAGTATCGGTACAACTCATAGGTCGCATAAAGCGCCGGCAACACCGTCAGCACGAACGGCCACGGCAGCAGCGCAAAAGGCGCCAGCGCAAAAAGGACCGCAATGATCAGCGCACCCACCGAAAGCCGGCCGCCGGTCATAGAGATCGATTTGCTTTGATCGGCGGCGCCCGCATACACTCCCGCCTGCAGCACCAGCACGGCCATCAGCCGGCTGACGCCATGCGCCGCAAAAAGCGCGAGGATAAGGTGCCGGTGATCCGGTAATTCCCGCAATACCAAATACTTCGCACCAAATAGCAAGATCAGGCCAATTGCACCAAAAGCGCCGATCCGGCTATCCTTCATGATCAGCAGGATCTTCTCCTTCGTCCATCCGCCCCCAAAACCATCGCAGACATCGGCAAAGCCGTCCTCATGAAAGGCGCCGGTGATCAATACCCCTGTAACCATCGCGGCGAGAATACCGAGATCGGAAGAAATGAACCGCGCAAAAACAAGAAAGAAAAGCATGCTGAAGGCCGCCACGATCCAACCCACCAACGGAAAGTACCTTGGCGCCTGTTGCATCAACGATGGCTCATGGTGAATACTCGCAGGGACCCGTATCCTCGTCAGGAACTGGACCGCCGTCAAAAACACCCGCCATTCCTTATTCATCCGACACCGCTTTGCTGACCCCCGCCGATTGGAAAGAAGCCATCTCGCGGAGGAAATGGATGGCCGACTGCAGCAGGGGATAGGCCATGGCCGCACCCGTGCCTTCGCCAAGCCGCATCCCCAGGTTCAACAGCGGACGGGCGCCAAGATATTCGAGCATCGCGGCATGCCCGCTCTCGCCGCTGGCATGGGAGAAGAAACAATTATCGGCGACAGAAGGATCCAGCTGCCGCGCGACCAACAACGCCGCCGTGGTGATAAAACCGTCGACCAGCACGATCATTTTCAGTTCTGCGGCCCGCAGATACGCGCCGGCCATCATCGCGATCTCAAAACCGCCGACACAGCGCAGCAGAGTGAAAGCATCGCGCTGGGCCGCTATAGCCGGCAAGTGGAGTTCGTAAACCTTACGCAGGGTCTCTTTTTTCAAAAGCAGCTGCTCGTCATTCACACCCGTTCCCCGCCCCACGCACTCCTCCACGGGAATACCGGTGATACAGCTCATGATCAGGGCAGCGGAGGAAGTATTCCCGATGCCCATCTCGCCAAACCCCATGCAGTTCGTACCGCCGGCATACAACTCGGTGACCACCTGTTTTCCCGCCTCCATCGCCTGCTGCACTTCTTCGGCGGTCATGGCCTCCGTCTCGAGGTAATTGCGGGTGCCATAGCCGATCTTCCGGGTGATCAGCTTTCCGGGGAAGAGCCCGGGCTCGAAATCGAATTTCACGCCGGCGTCGACGACAGCCAGCCCCAGGTGATGTTGCCGGCAGAAGACGTTGATCGCCGCACCGCCGGTGATAAAGTTGAGCACCATCTGTGCCGTCACGGCCTGGGGATAGGGATTGACAAGCCCTGTTGCGGCGATGCCATGGTCGCCGGCAAAGACGACGATATAGGGCCGGTTCAGCTGGGGATGCGTCGTGCCCTGGGTAAGCCCGATCTGCATCGCGATCTCTTCCAGCCGGCCAAGCGCACCAAGCGGCTTGGTCTTATTGTCGATCAGCTGTTTCAGCGCTGCCCGCAGCGTGGAGGTAGATTGTGTGCTCGTTTTCATGTTGATTTATTTTACGTGGAGCGGCAGCCCGCTGACCATAAAGATAGCTTCATCGGCCTTTGCGGCAAGCGATTGATTGATCCAACCCTGCAGATCGGTGAACTTCCTGCCGGATTCGGTATCCGCATGCAGGCCCATCCCAATCTCATTGCTGATCACGATCAGCTCCGCATCCTGCCGCAGCAGACTCTCGATCTCGCGGTCGCAAGCCTCCAGGCAGGCCTCCACATCGTATTTCAGATCCGCAAAAAAGTTAGTGATCCAAAGGGTTACGCAGTCGATGACCGCAACCCGCCCCTCCAACGACAACCGCGAAAGCCATTTCTCCTCCTCTAAAACGGTCCATCGTTCATCCCGGTCCTTCCGGTGACGGTCCACCCGCTGGCCGAATTCAGCATCCCAGATGCGCGCTGTGGCGACATACACCGGGTTCCGGTTCCGGCTCAAAGCCAGTTGCTGCGCGTAGCGGCTCTTGCCGCTACGCGCGCCACCGGTAATAAAAGTCATTTTGGCCATATTATAAATTTACGCTGATTCCCGTCATGAAGTTGAACCCAAAGCTGGTATAACCAGGTAGATCGAAAAACTTCTGATCGGTAATATTCTTGAAGTCGGCAAATAGCTTCAGCCGCTTCCCAAACCGATACTCCGCATACCCGTTCAGCGTGTAATACGCAAACCCGTCGGCCTGAGCGCTCGTTCCGCCATAGATCGAAGAGATCCGCTGACCAACGGTCCTCAAAGCAATACTCAGAAAAAGCCCCTTCGTCGCCTGCACTCCAATCGACGCATTGACAAGGTTCTTCGGCCGCTGGTACAAATTGTTATAGGTCGTGTCCTTGGCTCCGCTACCCGCCGTCGTCACCGTCCCGCTGGTGTAGGTGTAGTTACCCACAAAGCTCCAGTTATCATACTTATAGGCGGCCTCCACCTCAAAACCATGGGCGTCTTCTTTGTCGAGGTTGACAAAGTTGTTGCTCGCAAAGACGATCTCGTTCTTCGTATGCCGGCGGAAATACAAAGCCCGCAGGTTCAAACCCGACTCATTGTACTGGATGCCGCCTTCGCCCGTAAGCGAACGTTCGGGAACGAGACCGTCGGGATTGCGATAAGGGGAATACAGCTGATAAAGGGTCGGCGCCGAAAAACCCGAGGAAAGATCGGCAAACAGCTTGAGGCGATCGTTGACCACAAAGGAAGGATTCACGGAATACGTAAAGACATTGCCATAGTGGTTGAAGCTGTTGTACCGGCCGCCAAAACCGATGTTGAAACCGCCGAGGTTCTTCACCAATACCGAAGCATAAGCGGCGAACTGGCGGACGCGGGCGCTGTCGGAGTTGAGCGTGTCGGTAAAGCTGCCATAACCCGGGTAAACGCTGATATCGTTCTGGTTGATCTGCTGGTTGCGATAGTCGACGCCCGCAAGGATATCAACATGGGGATCGACGGCGATGCTGCTGTAGAGATCGGCATAATGCGATCGGCCGGTATAGTCGGCCCGGTAATAGGATGCTCCCTGCGAGGCTGTCTTCAACGTGTCGTCGAGATAGTGCCGCTTTACATCGTTGTAATTATAGTTGAAGTGCAGCAGGGCCGGGCCAAGCTTGTAGTCGCCGCCGATACCCGCCTGGATGTTCTTGTTCCAGGTGGTGTACCGCTTGTCATCGGTATAAGTGCCGGCGTCCAGATCGGTCGAATAACGGCTGTACATAAAATTGCCGCGAAGCCCGAACCTGTCCGTCACTTTCTGACTGACATTGGCCATGACCAGGTTCTCGTTGAACCCGTCATTATCGAAATTGCCCTTCCCCGTCGTGTCGTACGCGGAACTTCGGCCATCGCTTTGCAGATGCGTATACTGGACATTGTACGCCGTACCGCCGATGACCCCATCGATGCCGGCCGATCCCTTGAACGTCCCAAAGCTGCCGCCGGCAACGGCAGCCGACGCATTGAAGGGGCTGCCATTGCCTTTTTTGGTGATGATATTGATGACGCCGGCAACCGCATCGCTGCCATACAACGTCGACTGACTGCCCTTTAGGATCTCGATGCGTTCGACCTCGTCGGGATTGATCAGGTTGATGTCGAAATTGGTGCTGGTTCCCGATGGATCGTAGGCCGGGATGCCATCGATCAGGATCAGGGTCTTGCCCGCCTCGGCGCCCTGGATGTAGATGCTTTGCCCGGTACCCAGGTTGTTCTGGGCGCCCGCGACGACGATGCCGGCCTGGGTGTTTAAAACCTCCGTCAATTGCTTACCGCCGCTTTTCTCGATCTGGTCATGGGTAATGACGTCGAGTACTTTTCCTAACTGCGATTGTTTCACCGGAAATTTAGTGGCGGTGACTACCACCTGGTCAAGCGATTTTCCAATAGTGTCCTGGGAATTCTGTGCAAACGCCGCCTGGCTGCCAGCCAGCAGCGCCAAAACGAAAAGATGTTTTTGGCTCATTGATTTGTGTTTGTGCTTTTCCGCCGAAAGCCGTGAATAATAGAATGATCCCTGGCAGGTCTTCTGGCTTATGTCCTCACCGGCTTACCTTCCCGTCCGCAGGCCTGCGGACAGTGGTGTGAAGAGGATCGGGTGATTCTCCGCCGCCGGCAGCCGCCGGGACGGAAAGACATTTACAGCTACGGGGATAGCGCCGGATTTTCACCGGTCTTCCCTTTTAATGGCGCAAACGCGCCAACCACGAATCGGCGCGAAAGTACGGGCTTTTTTGATACCCGCACCGGCGGGGTATAAAAATTGCAACCCGAAAAACGTATGAGGATCGATCACTTTTATGAATACTGGCCAATCATCGACCGGCCCGACGTCGAATGGCCGGGCGGGAAACGCCTCGCCGTCTACATTGGCCTGAATATCGAACACTACGAGACCGGCAAACCTTCAGTCGGCATCCTGGACAAGGCCGCGGGCAGGGACCCCGACCCCATAAACGAAGGCTGGCGGGACTATGGCAACCGGGTAGGGCTCTGGCGCATCACCGAGCTGTTCGACCGTTTCGGCATCCGGCCCTCCGTCCTCCTCAACTCCGACGTCTGTAAATACTACCCGCGGATCATCGAAGAAGGCGTCCGCCGCAACTGGTCCTGGGTGGCCCACGGCCGCAACAACGTGATGCCGGGAAGCAAGGCTCCCCAGCTGAGAATGGAAGAGGAACGCCACTATATTCACGACGTCCTTGCGACGATCCAGGCGGCCACAGGCAAGGCCTGCAAAGGCTGGCTCAGCCCACTGGGCCTGAATCAGACCTACGATACCATCGATCTGCTGGCCGAAGAAGGCGTCACCTACGTGCTGGACTGGTCGGCCGACGATCAGCCCTTTCCCCTTAAGACCTTTCACGGGGAGATCATCTCGGTTCCTTATTCATTGGAGATCAATGATCTTTCGCTTTTTCTAAACCGCGGCGTCACCGGCCCTGAATTTGGGCAGATGATCACCGACCAGTTCGACGTCCTCCAGCGGGATGCACGCCGCATCTCCCGGGTCATGGCCATCGGCATCAATCCTTTTATCATCGGCCAGCCCTACCGCTTCAAGTACTTCGAGCAGGCCCTGACCTATCTCAGCCGCCAAAAAGACGTCTGGTTTACCACAAGCGATGAGATTTCGGCGTGGTATATGTTGAATTATTACCACACTCACGTCCAAAAATTACGCGAGGCGGAGATGGTTCAGCGCTTCTATTAAGTCCGCAACGGAATGATATTGCCTTCCCCCGCCGCCGGCATCCAGCACCCAGATAGCCCGGCCACCCTGTTCCCCGATGACGATCGTATTCGCTCCTTCCTCCTCCTCCACGGCAAACCCTTCGCGTTGCAAAGCGCGGCGGGTCCAAAATGCCGCCAAAGCGCCGCCCGCTGTTGCGGTCACGATCAGCCGGATCCGCCGGCTCCCTTCCCGATGGATGCGAAAAACACCGGTCGCACGGTCGAAATCGACATCTTCCTTCTCAAATGCCGCTTCAAAAACACCACCGAGGACAAGGTCTTCCGGCGCCCCCTTATGCAGCGGCCCCGCATTTTGCAACAGCCAAACCTCGTCGGCTACCTGCAAGGCCAGGTCCAGCTCATGCGTAGAAAGCAGGATGCCCTTGTTCATCTCCCGCGCCAGCTGGTGCAGCAGGCGCATCAGCCGGATACGGCTGGGGAGATCGAGATGCGCCGTCGGCTCGTCGAGCAGGAGTATCGGCGTGTCCTGTATCAGCGCCCGCGCAAGCATCACCTTCTGACTCTCGCCGTCGCTCAGGGTGTGCACCTTCCGCTCCAGCAGCTCACCGATATCCGCGGCAGCGACCCCTCGCCGGATGATGTCCCGGTCCGCATCGTTGAGTCCGCCAAGCCAACCCGACCAGGGATACCGCCCGAGCGCCACCAGCGACGATACGTTGAGATTGCTGCCGCCCACGCGGTCCGTCAGCACAAGACTGATCTGCCGGGCGCGCTCGGCAGGGGATAGCCCGGTCTTCCCGCCGATGGCAACCTCGCCACCCAGCGCCGGCTGAAGCCCCGCAAGCGTTCTCAGCAAGGTCGACTTCCCCGATCCATTCGGCCCCAACAGGCAGATCAGCCGCCCGGCCTTGATCGTCAGCTCCGGCAGCTGCCCCGAGACGAGGATCTTTTTCCCCCCGCTTCTATAACCCGTTTGAAGGCCCCTGGTGACGAGTAGTGGCGTGCTGTTCATCAGAAGGGTTTTAATTTTCGGGTCCGAAGCAAAAGGAAGATGACCATCGGCGCGCCGACCAGCGACGTCACGATATTGATCGGCAGTACCGTCTGGCTCCCAGGCCATTGAGCGATACTGTCACATAGTAACAACAGGATCGATCCGATCACACAACAGGCGGGTATCAGAATGCGATGATTAGCGGTGTTGAACGCGCCCCTGGCCAGGTGGGGGACAGCGATACCGAGGAACCCGATCGGCCCGCAGAACGCGGTGATGCTGCCCACCAGCAGACTGGTGCTGCAGATAATGACGAGCCGGGCGCGTTCTACCGTCAGGCCCATGCTTCGCGCATAGTTCTCGCCCAACAGCAGCGCATCGAGCATCTTGGAAGAGAAAAAGGCGACGACCAGCCCGGCAACGACGGTAATGGCGAGTATCAGCAGCTGACCGCCCGACACGCCCCCCAACGAACCGAAGGTCCAAAGCAGGTATTCCTTTACCTCCTCGGGATCGCTGAAGTATTGCCAGATACTGGTGATGGCAATGGTGATACTGCTGATCATAAGCCCGATGATCAGCATCGTAACGTTGTCCCGTACGCGGCGCGAGAGCATCAATACAAAGAACATCACTCCTGCAGCGCCGATGCACGCGGCTCCCGTGACCAGCCAGCTTCCGCCGCCCCCCAGCTCTTTTATCGCGTAAAGGGTAGCCATGCTCCCCCCCGCCAGCATCACCGCAGCAACCCCCAGGCTCGCCCCGGCCGTGATACCGAGAACACCGGGTTCCGCGAGCGGGTTCCGGAACAGGGTCTGCATCTGCAGCCCGCCGATCGAAAGCCCACAACCCGCCAGCACAGCCACACAGGCCTTGGGAATGCGGATCTTCTCCACGATGAAAAGCCAGGTCTCATCTCCGGCCGAAGAAGTGAAGAGGATATGGAACACCTCGCGCAAAGGAATACGCACGGCGCCGGCCGACAGATCGAGCAACAAGGCCCCCACCAGCAACAGGAAAAGCCCGGTCCAACGCCATTGAGATGCAAAACTCATTTAAGTTGTTTATAATAGTACAAGGTGTCGGCCGGTAACAGGCCGGGATGCAGAATGCGGATAAGATCGGCAAGGACCAGCTGCGGATTCACCAGTCCCGACTCCCAATAATCATTCGACCCGATATCATTCACCCGCTTGTTGAAGTTATAGACGGAATCCGTTTGGAACGCTCGGAATCCCGCGAACCGCGCATCACTGGCCTCGATATCCTTACGGCTGTTCACGGATCCGGCGTCGAGCCAAAAGTCGGCCTTTAAGGCCACCGGGATGACGGCTTCAATATTCAACGCCAGACTTCCGATGCCCTTGGTATCCGACCATTGGTAGCTGGCCCCCGCATCACGAAGCAACTGCGCCCTGTAACTCTCCCCCGCAGGCGTATACCAGGTCCCCTTCCACGGCATGTCGACGACAACAGAAGGCTTTGTCGCGGCGCCGCTGCCGATAGCCGCCAGGGCCTGGTAGGCCCTCGCTACACTGTCGAATTTTTTACCGACCTCGTCTTCCTTGTCCGTCAGCGCGCCAATGAGTTTTACCCATTCGGCACGGCCCAGTGGGGTCGTCTCCAGCCACTCCGCATCCGGTACGACGGGAATACCGGCGTCACTGATCGTTTTGTACTGGCCAAAGGCCGCATCGGGATTCGTCGAAGTGATCATCACGCCGGGATGCATCGCGATCACCAGCTCGTTATTCGTGCTGCCGTCGATGCCTACCTGTTTAACCCTGCCCGAGCGGATCCCCTCGCGAACCGTCGGCGAACTGACATATTGAAAGTTGCCCAGCCCCGCGATCCTGTCGGCCACGCCGGCAAATTCCGCCAGCCCGATATGGGACGACGCCAGTACCACCATCGTCCTTATTGGGGTATGGATCACCGGTACTCCCGGCCGGTCTGTCGGCGGCGCCTGCCCCGAGTCCACCAACAGATAGTGCAGGGTGTCGCTCCGGCCCGCGGCGCGATTCAAAATGCTGAGCTCGCGATAGCCTGCCCGATGGTCGATGCGAAATCCATGCGCAAATTTCACAATGCCCGATCCGCCGGTCGGGGCTCCTGACACATCGCTTTTTCGCGATTGGCCGCAGGCCAGCGCGAATAGGCTCACGACTAAAATCTTGTACATAAATATCGTTGCTTTTGTTACAGATACCCAGCCCGCCTCTTACCCGAAAGCCGGCTGATGGATGATCCTGGCAGGTCTTCTGGCTCGTGCCCGATCCGTTATACCTTCCCATCTCAAAAACCTGAGATAGTGGTCAGAAGTTGACGAGATCATTATAATGGCACTTACAGCTACGGGTATAGCGCCGGTCTTCCACCGGTCTTCCCTTTTAAGCCGCCGCAGGCGGCACCAAAACCCGCGGTGAAGGTAAGACTAACTCGCGACAAGCGCCAATTTTTGCGTAGCTTGCAAGCCTGATCGAATAAAATGAGTATCCGAAAAATATTGCTGTCGACCCTGGGTGAAAAAAGATACCTCTCCCTTCTGTCCAACACCTTCCAATGGCTGTACCCCACGGGAATGCTCGGAAAGGACTATCAGGACGTGTACTTCCTCAAAAAATTCATCCGGCCCGGCGATGGCTGCATCGACATCGGCGCCCATCTCGGCTATTTCACCATCCAGCTGAGCCGGCTCGTAGGACCGCAAGGAAAGGTCTACGCCGTAGAGCCCATGAGCAAATTCAACCGCGTTCTCGGCAAGCTCATCGTTGCACACAAAGCCAACAACGTAACCCTCTATCCCGTCGCACTCGGCGGAGATTCCGAATATGTGGAGATGGGCATCCCCGAAGTGAGCCAGAACAAGAAATTCGCCTATGCCCGCGTGATGGAATCGAGTCCGGGCCTGCAATATGTAGAATCGGAAAAAGTGAAGAACTGGCGGGGCGACGAGCTGTTCAAAGACGTCAGGCGGTTGGATTTTGTAAAATGCGATGTCGAAGGCCTCGAGTTCAAGGTCATGTCCTCGATGATCGGTATCATCCGGACCCATCAGCCGATCCTGCTCAACGAATTCTTCGACCGGGCCGAACGCATCCGGCTACTCGAACTTCTCCAGCCGATGGGCTACCAACTGTTCAAGCTCGAAGGCGGGAATTGGCATCCGGTGGACGCCTATGCCGAAGGCAATGTCATCTCGCAAAACAATTACTTTATTCCTCCTGCCCGGCGCGAGCAGTTCAAACACCTGATCTATAGTGCATAGTTGAGGGACGCCCCGGCAAAATAATTCCTCCCCGGCGCGACATTGTAATACCGGCCGGCAGCCGCATTGAAATCGTTCCCCAGGCTGTACTTCACATTGCCGGCATTGTCGACGGAAGTATAGATATCGAAGCGTAATTTCCGGATCATCCGCCGATAACCCAATCTCCCGCCCAACAAGTTATAGGACCCGGCATAAGCGGTATTCGCGTCGTTCAGGGCCACCTTGTCGGAATAGGTATACGTCATGTTCAGATAGAAACCGTCCCGCTGCACAAGGTCAATCCCCGTTACGAACAGCTGCTGCGGTACGCTCGGCAGTCGGTGCCCGTTGAAATTGGACGTGTCCTGGATAAAGCTGTTATAGTGGAAGTCATGCCAGGTATCGCTGACAAAGATGCGCATATCGCTTACGAAGGCCTGCGGCGCGTCGATGACGCGGTAAGAGACAAAGGTTTCCAACCCGTGTTGATCGGTGCTGCCGGCATTGATGGAATACGCCACGCCGCCCGAGTCGATCCGCTGCACGATGGCATTGTGGATATGAAAGAGGAAGGCGTCGACATCGAAGAACAGCCGGCCATGAAGCAGACTGCCGCGGGCCCCAAGCTCATAGTCCACGCCATCCTCCGGCTGCAGGGGCGGCCCGACGACGCCGTTGCTTTTTTCTATCTCGGACACCGTCGGCGTAGAGAAACCGCGCGAAGCGCTGGCATAGGCGGAAATATCCGGCGTGATCCGCTTCAGCACTGCGATACGCGGAGCCAACTTGCTGTCAAACCGAACGGGAACCATCGCCGGCGGAAGGACCGAAACGCGGGTGATATCCAGCGCCGACTTATTGAAGCTGCCCCCCGCCGTTATCGTCCACCCGTTTTGCATCCGGAGATCCGCCTGCACAAAACTGAACCAGGTCCAATTATTAAGCTTGTCGTCGGTTTGCAGCGCACCTTGCACACCCAGCTTGTTCGCATAGTCTCTCGTTTCGAAGAACCCCTTCTGCGCTTCCGCGCCGAAGTTCAACTGCAGGGTCCCGAATCCCAGCGCAGTCTTATACTGGAACGCGGTCCTCCCGCCGAAATGCGGCTCCTGCCGGTATTCATAGACCCGGATGCCCGGGTTGGTGAAATCCGTATAGGCGCCATAGACCGAGCTGGTGTTCTGCCAGTGCGCGTTGAATCGGTATTCATTGGCGAACCCCGCCGTGAAATTCTTTTGATATATCGCCGCCTGCGCCTGGATCGCACTGGGCGACGTACCCGCAGCCGGCCGCGCCATCCGGGCGTTCGAATCGTATTCCGCCTTGTTCAGCCCCCCCGGCGTCTGGTAATGCAAATCTCCATACAACAGGTATGCATGGATCGTTTGCCTCTCACTCGATTTGATCAGGGTCTCCCAGGTCGCGATGTCCCGCCGCATCCGGGTCTGCTGGCGATAGCCGTCGTTGGTTTGATGGGAGTAGGAAAAATGATTCCGGTGATCGGCATCCCCCACGCGGACATCCACGTTGAAGCTGTTGGTCGCAAGATGCTTGAAGTCGTTGGCATAATTGCCCGCCGTATAATCCGCGCTCACCCCCTTCTCCCAAACCGCGGGCATGCCGCTGATCAACACCGCCCCGCCGATCCCCGCTCCATAGAGACTTCCCGCCGTCCCCTTAATTATCTCCAGCGACTGGATATCGTAAAAGCCCAGTTGGTTAAGATAGGTGTTGCCGCCGGGATCGGTGAGCGGGATCTCGTTCCAGTAGATTTTGACGTCCCGGACCCCAAACGGCGACCGAAGACTGCTGCCCCGGATATTCAGCCGATAGCTGCCCGGCGACCGTTCTTCCATTCGGACACCCGGGGCCATGTTCAGCGCCGGCAGGATGTTCACATTCCCAAACCGGTTGAGGCTGGATTTATTGATGATATGGACCGGTGCGCCCACCTCGGCCAGCTTCCGGTGTTGCTCATAGGCCTTTACCATGATCTCCGCCAGCGGACGGGTATCGGACGAATCGGCCAGGAATCCAGGTGGATGGATTCCCTGCGCTGATAAGGCCAAATAGCAGCAGGAAAGGATAAGCAGCAGCGCGTAGTTTTTTTTCATCTGGCCCAAAATTAAGCTATCTTCAAATGGTTTATGAGTAAAAAGCAGCTGAATCTCTTCGATCTCAGTATGATCGTCGTAAGCCTGGTCATCGGCATGGGCATCTTCCGTACTCCCGCAGTCGCCGCCGAAAGGGCCGGTACGCCGTCGGTGTTCTTCCTGGCCTGGATCATCGGCGGTGTCGTCGCCTTGTGCGGTGCGCTGACCTACGCGGAGATCGGTTCCCGTTACCCCGTCACCGGCGGCTATTACAAAATTTTCTCCCTCGGCTATCACCCGTCCCTCGCTTTTTCCATCAATTGTATCGAACTGGTTTCCAACGCCGGTTCCATCGCTGCGGTCGGCGTCGTCGGCGCGGAATACATCGGGCATTTCTTCTACTCCGGCGCCGTGCCGCCCCTGTTCCGAGGCGGGATCACCGCCGCCGCGGTCGTCGTCTTCTATATTGTCAATCTGCTCGGCCTCAAGATGAGCAGCCGCGTACAGAATGTGCTGACCATGATCAAGCTCCTCCTTATCCTGACGCTATTGGCTTCCGTCTTTGGATCGCACCCGATACCTGCCCCCGCAAAAATGGCGGCAGCCCCCGATCCCTCCGTCGGATTCTGGAAATTGCTCGGCTATGCTCTCGTTGCCGTATCCTTTAGCTACGGCGGCTATCAGCAGACCATCAACTTCGGCGGCGAGGTGGAACGGCCCGGCCGGATCATTCCCCGGGGTATCGGCATCGGCATCTTCATCATCATTACGGTCTACCTCTCACTCAATTTCGTCTATGTGAAAGTGATCGGGTTTGAGAACTTAAGGGGAGCCGACTCCATTGCCGCCCAGCTGATGTGGCATCTCTTCGGTCCCATCGGCGACACGATCCTTCGCTGTCTCATGTTCCTCTCGGTCCTCGCCTATGTCAACGTGAGCGTGATGAGCAACCCCCGGGTGATGTATGCTATGAGCACCGAGGGTATCCTCCCGGCCGTCTTCAAAAAAACAACGCCAAAGCACGGGGTCATCATCTGGAGCCTGACCGCCTTTTCGGCGACGATTATCCTTAGCCTGGTCTTCACCACGGCCGTCGAAAAGATGATCAACTATACCATCTTCCTCGATAGCATCGCCTTCGTCTTTTCATCGGCGACCATCTTCATCCTGCGCCGCCGGCGCATGGGGGAGGATCGGGACATCTACAAAATGAAAGGCTATCCCTGGATGCCCGCATTTTTTATGCTGGCCTATAGCTGCGTGACGGTCAGCATCGCCGTCAACGATCCGGCGGCCGCCGGGTACTGTCTCCTGATCTTCCTCTGCTTTTTTGTTTTATATTTTATCTTAAAATGGACATCTCGTACATCATCAACGAACTAGGCGAACACCGTGACCTCTATTTTAACGCAGTCGCGCCGCCGATCATTCAGACCAGCAATTTCAAGGTCGATAAAGTCGACGAACTGAGGGACCTCTTCGAGGACGAGCACAGCGGCTACCTGTACACCCGTGGCATCAACCCCACCGTCGACATCCTCCGGAAAAAGTTGGCCGCCCTCGACGGCGCCGAAGAAACCCTCGTCTTCAACAGCGGCGCCTCGGCCATCTTCTCCGGCATCCTCGCCAATGTCAAGGCGGGCGACCATATCGTGTCCGTTGACAAACCCTACACCTGGGCCCAGCGGATGTTCGAGGTGATCCTTCCAAGGTTCGGCGTAACGACAACCTATATCGATGGCACGCAGATCGAGAACTTCGAACGGGCCATTCTCCCCAATACCTCCCTCATTTACCTGGAATCCCCCAATTCCTGGGATTACAAGCTGCAGGATATAAAAGCAGTGGCCGAATTGGCCCGAAGCGAAGGGATCGTAACGATGATCGATAACAGCTATTGCACCCCGCTGTACCAACGGCCCATCGCCATGGGCATCGACCTGGCCATGCAGACCGCAACAAAATACATCGGCGGCCATAGCGATACCGTCGGCGGGGTCCTCTCCGGCTCCGAAGAAATGATCGGCAGGATCTTCCGCAGCGAATTCCTCAATACCGGCAGCGGAGTCATGCCCTTCAACGCCTGGCTGCTCCTCCGGGGCCTGCGGACCCTCCCCGCCCGGCTGGACCAGATCTCCCGGACGACCCGGAAAGTAGCCGCCTGGCTGAAAGCCCATCCCCGGGTAGAGGCCATCCTCTTCCCCTTCGACGAATCCTTCCCCCAATATGCGCTCGCCCGGCAACAGATGCAGGGGGCCTGTGGACTGCTCAGCTTCTATGTCCATGCCCGGGAAAGAAGCGAGATCGTAACATTTTGCGAGTCCCTGAAACATATTATGATGGCCGTGAGCTGGGGCGGTCACGAATCCCTGATCATGCCGAAATGCGCCTCCATCAGGGATTCGGAGTTCGACGCCTCGGTGAAGGAACACCGCATGCTCCGGCTATACACCGGGCTGGAAGACCCGGACTACCTGATTCGCGACCTCGAACAGGCTTTCCTGACGGCGTGGTGACAAGCGGCAAAGCCCGACAAGAAAATTCGCGGAACCGTGGCGGAGCCCGGTTCGTCCACACAGTGGACAGACATTATGCGGAATTGCGTCCAAAAATTATATTTGGAAGAATTTTTGGCGCAATCCATAAATTTGGGGCTATGAGCATGAAAAAACTACTGCTGCTGACCTTAACCCTGTCCGCCCTCTACCCGCCCCTTGCCGGCCTTGCCCAGGATAAATGGGACCTGCGGCGGTGCGTAGACTACGCGATAGCCAACAACATCTCCGTAAAGCAGGCGGACGTCCAGGCGCGGCTGGCCAGGCTCACCCTCGAACAAAGCCAATGGAACCAGGTGCCGACTCTCGGATTGGGAACCCAGCTGGGTGTCAAGTCAGGGAATACCCAGAACCCAAACACCTATGCGCTTAGCACGCAAACCTATACCCTCAATAACTTTCAGGCCCAATCCAGCGTCACCGCCTTCAATTTCTTCAGCATTCGCAATGCCATCGTTGCCAACCGCCTGGCCTGGCAGGCGGCCCTCGCCAATACGGAAAAAACAAAGAACGATATCTCGCTCAATGTCGCCAATGCCTATCTGCAGGCCCTGCTGTCTATCCAACAGACGGCCATCGCAAAGGCGAAGCTGCAGCTGTCCCAAAACCAGCTCGAGGTCACCCAAAAGCAGGTTCGGGCCGGCACCTTACCCGAGTTGAATGCCGCCGAGCTGGAATCCCAGGTGGCCCAGGACAGCGCGACCTACATCAGCGCCAACGGGACGGTCACCCAGAACCTCCTGCAGCTGAAGGCCTATATGGACCTCGACGCCTCTTCCCCTTTTGATATCTATACGCCGCCGGTGGAAGACATCCCCATCGAAAATATCGCGGATCTCCAGCCTGAGTCGGTCTATTCCCTGGCGCTGGTCAACCAACCCCTGCAAAAAATGGATGCCCTTAACATCGCCTCGCTGCGCAAGACCGTCGATGCCAACAAAGGGGCCATGTATCCCACGTTTTCGATCGTCGGACAGCTGGGCGCCAGCTGGATCAGCACCTTCCAGCAACAGGACTTCTCGAAGCAGCCCACCTATACCGGGAGGGATACCCTCCCCACCCTCCACATCACCGGATCGAACAGCTTGATTACCCAGGATATGTTCAATATCCCACTCAAGAACATCGGGTACTTCCGGCAATTGAACACCACCTTTAACCAGTTCATTGGCCTCAACGTCAACATCCCTATCCTAAACAACCGAACGCTGCGCACGGCGTACGATAAGTCGAAGCTCAACCTCCGCAACCAGGAATTGCAGCGGGACCAGGATAATCTCACGCTCAAACAAAATATTTACCAGGCCTATACCGCCGCGGTCACGGCCCTGCAGAAATTCGAGGCCAATAAGATCACGGTCACCGCCACCCAAAAGAGCGCCGATTTTGCGGATAAGCGCTATCATGTCGGCATGCTCAATCCCATCGACCTCCTCACCAATCAAAATAACTATTTCAACGCCCAGATCAACCTTCTCAGCAGTCAGTTTGACTACGTCTTCAAAATGAAGGTGCTGGAATTTTACAAGGGACTGGGAATAAAACTCTCAAAACAAGATAACCGATGAATAAACAACTGCTGCGCATCATTATAATCCTCGTCGCGATAATCCTGCTGATCGTCGTGCTGAAGGCCACAGGCGCCTTCGGGAAGGACGAAGGAACAAAGGTCTCCTCAGAGAAGATCATTCGCCGGAATATCACGGAGATCGTCCCGGCCAGCGGAAAGATCTATCCCGAGAAAGAGGTGAAGATCAGCCCCGATGTATCGGGAGAAGTGGTGGAGCTGGGAGTGGTGCAGGAAGGCGACAGCGTCCACAAGGGACAGATGCTGGCGAGGGTATACGCAGACATTCTCACCAACCAGCGCGACCAAGCCGCCGCACTGGTGAACCAGCAGGCTGCCCTCGTCTCCAATATGCAGGAACAGCTGCCGGGCCTGAAAGCCTCGATGGAGACCGCAAAACGGACCCTCGACCGTACCAAGCAGCTGCTCGATGAGAAAGTGGTTTCCCAGCAGGAATATGAAACCGCGGAAAATAACTACCGGACGGCGCAGGCGAGCTATATGGCCGCACAGCAAAGCGTTCGCGGGAATGCCGCCGGCGAGACCAGCGCCCGGTATAACCTCGACGTCGCCGCCAAAAACCTCAGCCGCAGCACCGTCGTATCCCCCATCGATGGCGTCGTCTCCTTGCTGAGCATCAAGAAGGGCGAAAGGGTCGTCGGCAACTCGATGATGGCCGGCACCGAAATGATGCGGGTCGCCGATATGAGCAGGATAGAAGCGATCGTCGACGTCGGCGAGAACGATATCCCCAAGGTGCGTCTCGGGGACACCGCCCTGATCACGGTGGATGCCTACAACAACCGGAAGTTCAAAGGCCTCGTTACCCAGATCGCCAGCAGTGTGACCACGGCCGCCGGCACCGCCACCACGACCGTGTCCACCAACGACGTGACCAATTATAAAGTGCATATCCGCCTCTCGCCAGACTCCTATAAGGACCTCATCGACCCCGCCCATCCCAGGAATTTCCCCTTCCGGCCAGGGATGAGCGCCAGCGCGGATATCCAGACGAACACGCATAGCAATGTGCTGGCCGTTCCTATCAACGCCGTCGCGGTTCGGGAAAAGGGTACCGACAACGCCGTGCTGGGCAATTCCGATGATGCAGGCAGCGACAACAAGAACGAGACCCGTGTCAACACCGGGAACTCGCAGGACCTCGACGAGGTCGTATTCCTTCGCCAGCCGGGCGATACCGTCCGCAAGGTGAAGGTCCGTACGGATATCCAGGACATCAACTATATCGAAGTGGTGGACGGGGTCAAAGAAGGCGATGAAGTCATCACCGGCCCTTACAGCCTCGTCAGCAAGTCATTGAAGACCGGGACGCGCATAAAGGTGGTTCCCAAGGATAAATTGTTCGAAGCAAAGAAAAACTAATTTATAGGAATGCGTTTTGGAGTGATAGGCAGCGGCAGCTGGGCAACGGCGCTGACCAAGATTTTGACGGACAACCGCCAGCCGGTCGGCTGGTGGGTCCGGAATGAGGCGAGTATCCGCCATATCCAGGCAAGACATCATAACCCGCAATATCTTCCGTCGGTCTACTTCGATACCAGCCTGCTGACGATGAGCGGCCAACCCGCCGACATCATCGCCGCCGCCGACTGTATCGTCATGGCCGTGCCCTCGGCCTACACCGCCGCTACGCTGGAAGGACTCGACCGCAAGGCGCTCGCGGGCAAGAAAGTCCTCTCGGCCATCAAAGGGATCCTTCCCGAGTCCAATCTCCTGCTGAACGAATGGCTGGCCCGCGAATTCGGCTTCCCCCTCGCGGACTACTATACGGTGATGGGCCCCTGCCATGCCGAAGAAGTGGCCGCGGAAAAGCTCTCCTACCTTACTTTTTCGGGTCAGGATGAAACCTCCACCCGCGAGCTCGCGTCTTATTTTACGACGGATTACCTCAATACCATCATCAACCAGGATGTGTACGGAGTGCAATACGCGGCGATCCTCAAGAACATCTACGCCCTCGGCGCGGGGATCGCGCACGGGCTCGAATACGGGGATAACTTCCTCAGCGTGCTGATCGCCAATTGTGCCGATGAAATGGCCGGGTTCCTGCAAAAAGTGGGTATCCGCCATGCGGGGGTGGTAGGGGTCCATGAGGGGCCGGAAGACCCGGTCTCGCACCGGCGGCAGGCGAATTACGCCGCATCCGTCTACCTCGGCGACCTGCTGGTCACCTGCTATTCGCTGTATAGCCGGAACCGCACCTTCGGGAATATGATCGGTAAGGGATACTCCGTTAAGGCAGCCCAGCTGGAGCTGAATATGGTTGCCGAAGGATATAACGCAAGTAAATGTATCTTCTTGATAAACAAGGATGTAAAAGCGGAAATGCCAATAGCTGAGATGGTTTACCGGATATTATGGGAAAATGTTAAGGCCGGTAGTGGATTTAAACAAATTGAGCCGTATCTTGTCTAAGGAAGGAAGGCCACAGGCCTTCCGGCCGAAGGCCCGATATTAAAGCTTCATAAACGATGCGCCAAAGGCGCATAATAAGGTCGGATAAAATTTAAATATATGCCTTTCTCGTTCCAAGGTTTCGGTGCTATGGCCATCATTGCGATGGTGCTCATACTGGCGGCGGCCCAGGGGATCGAGTATTTAAAGTCCCGGCGGCATCACCACTAAACGAATAGATCGCTCGCTATTCCATCCGCCAACAACTTCCCTTCTCTTGTCAACCGCAACCGCCCGGCCTCAACCCGGATCGCCCCGCCCTGAACATACTTCTCCGCGCGCCGCCGCAACTCCTCCGCCCGCTGCACCCCAAACCGCTCCGCCATCACCCGCAGATCGATCCCCTCAACCGTCCGCAGCGCGATCATAATATACTCATTCAACCGCTGCTCCGCCGTCAACACCTCCTTCTCGCCGATCAAGCCCGGCTCCGCGATATACCGCGCATTATTCGCAATATTCCATTCGCGCGATACGCCGTCGTAAGAATGTGCCGAGGGCCCAAGCCCCAGGTACTTCTTACCCTGCCAGTAGGCGGAATTATGCCGGCTCCGGTGGCCCGGTAGCGCGAAATTGGAGATCTCATAGTGATCGTATCCTGCCCCTGCCATCCAGTCCATCAGCAACAGAAACTGCCGCGCCTGGTCCTCGGGGCTCACATCGGCCATCGCATGCCGCCGGATCAGCGTATCGAGCGCGGTTTTCGGCTCCACCGTCAACGCATAGCAGGACAGATGCGGGATCCCAAGCCCGATCGCCCGCTCCACATTCTCCTGCCAGCGCGCGTCCGGAAGGGTAGGGCCGCCATAGATCAGATCGATGCTGAGATTGTCGAAACCCGCTTCTCTCGCCTGCCGGATGCAGTCCAACGCCTGGGGGGCAGTATGCGCGCGGTTCATCCACCGGAGATCCTCTTCAAAAAAGGACTGGACCCCAATGCTCAGGCGGTTGACCCCCGCCTGCCGCCAGGCTCCCAGCCGCATCGTCGTGATATCATCCGGATTCGCCTCCAGGGTTATCTCCGCCCCGTCTGAAAGGGGAAATTGGGATCGCAACGCATCCAGGATACTCTCGATCTCCTCCGCCGCCAGCAGGGAAGGAGTGCCGCCGCCGAGATACACCGTTTCCACGGATTCGCCTGCGAGATAATCCCTTCTAAGCGGGATCTCTTTCAATAAAGCGGAAATAAAATCGTTTTTACGGGCTAGAGAGGTGGAAAAGTGGAAATTGCAGTAGTGACAGGCCTGCCTGCAAAACGGAATATGAAGATAGATACCTGCCATAAAAAATGACAAAGGTACGGCGAATGATCTTATGGGTATTGTTGACTCTGCCGCTCAGCGGCTGGGCGCAATATGCCCTGCGGATCGAATCTGTCGACCAGGACTCCACCTTTCTAAAAAAGAAACTCGGCCTCATTACCAGCTTCCGCAACCGCGAAGCCTGTACCGAATACGTCTACAACCTCATCCCGATGCTCCAGGCAAAGGGCTATTTCACGGCTTCGGTGGACACCGTCAGCTATGACTCGACCGCCGCCAGGCTCCGCCTCTACCTGGGCCGCGCCTGGCGCTGGGCGTCGATCGATACCCGGCACGTAGACCCCGCCCTGCTGGCGGCCGTCAACTGGAATCCCCGGAACTTTGCACACCGGCCGCTCGACTACCGCCAGTTCCAGGCCCGTCAGCAGGGAATGCTCGACTACCTCGAGAACAACGGCTATCCCTTCGCGCGGATCAGCCTCGACAGCGTCTCGCTCCGCGACTCGGGTGAGGTATCGGCCGTCCTCAAAGTGGACAAGGGACCGATCTATAAGATCGATAGCATCCGGATATACGGCAACGCAAAGATCTCGAATGCCTTTCTCCAGCGCTATCTCAATATCCCCAACGGAAGCATCTACCGGAAGGACAGGCTGCAGGCCATCAGTAAAAAGATCCTGGAGCTGCCCTATGTGCAGGAACAGCAGCCCTGGAACCTCACCATGCTGGGTGCCGGCTCCATCGTCAACCTTTACCTGAAGCCGAAGAAGAGCAGCGAGATCAACGCCCTCGTGGGCTTCCTCCCCAGCAGCGATCCTATCCTTGGTAACAAGATCCTCGTCACCGGCGAAGCGACCGTCGCATTGAAGAACGCCCTCGGCAACGGGGAATCGATCGGGCTCAACTGGCAACAGCTCCAGGCCGGTTCGCCAAGACTCAACCTCCTTTTCAACCAGCCCTATCTTTTCCATTCACCCTTTGGATTGAACACCACCTTCGATCTGTATAAACAGGATTCCTCCTATATCAACGTCAACCTCGTGGTCGGCGCCCAGTATTCGCTGTCGGCCAATCAAAGCGGCTCGGTGTTCATCCAGGAAGCCAGCTCGAGCCTGCTGAACGTAGATACCCTCGAGATCATCGCTTCTCATACCCTTCCCGCCACCGCGGATATCAATGCCGTAAGCCTCGGCGTCACCTATGATCTCAACAACACGAACTACCGGTTCAACCCGCTAAAAGGCAGTGAGCTGAGCTTCCTCGGCTCGGTCGGGACAAAGACCATCAAGGAAAATGCCTTGATCGCCCAGCTAAAGGACCCCAACGACTCGGGCTTTAACTTCGGCTCGCTCTACGACACCGTACAACGGCATTCCTATGAATTTCTCGCGAAGCTCGCCGCCGCCCACTATTTCCCCCTGAGCCACGCGTCTACCCTGAAGCTGGGATTCAACGGCGGCGTTTTCAGCAGCCCCAAGACCTATCGCAACGAACTGTTCCTTATCGGCGGCTACCGGCTGCTGAGAGGATTCGACGAGCAAAGCATCCTCGCATCGCAATACACCGTCGGTACCCTGGAATACCGGTACCTGGTCGGCCTCAACTCCTTTCTGTTCACCTTCGTCGACGCCGGGTGGGCAAAGAACGACGTGCCGGGGTACCATCTGAACAACACCTTTATCGGCGCCGGGTTGGGCATGGCCTTCGAGACAAAGGCGGGGATCTTCAATATTTCATACGCGTTGGGAAAGCGGGACGACACGAATTTCAATTTCCACGACGCGAAAATTCACCTGGGGTATGTCAGCATCTTTTAAGCGCATATCCTCTATTTTTGTCGCGCCTATGCATAGAATCCTCTATCTGGTCTTCTGTTTGTTGATGCTTACCCGCGCTTCGGCGCAAACGGATACGGCTAAAAACCCTTCCACGCAAGCGGACTCCCCGGTCGTCGTCCGGCTCAGCCACGCCGACTCGGTTCGCCGCGATTCCCTGGCCCGCATCCGCAGGGCCCGCCGCGACTCCCTCCGGCAGATCCGCCTCGCCGCACAAAGGGATTCCAGTGCCGCCGCCCAAAAGGATTCCATCGCCCGCCTCGCCGGTAATGCCCCCAACCCGGCGAACGCCGCCGCTCCAAAAAAAGATTCTGCTGTCACATCCCCCGTCGCGGCCAGACCCACCCCTCCTCCGCCCGCGGTCAAAGAAGGCCTGCCCGCCCTGGCCTTCTGGCAACACGTACTGATCATCAACCCCTATATCAACTTCACCGGTACACCCGTCGTCGAGATCTACGAGATCCATCACGCCAACTCCAAAGACAGCCTCTTCTACCTGCTGGTCGCCATCCTCTTCTATTTTGCCCTGACCCGCATCTTCTTCGAAAAATATTTCAACAACCTGATGACGCTTTTCTTCCGCGTCTCCCTCCGCCAACAACAGATCCGCGAACAAGTCCTGCAAACTCCGCTGCCCTCCCTGCTACTGAACATCCTTTTCGTCATCAGCGGCGGACTCTTCGCCTGCTATCTGTTGCATTATTCGCGGTTCGGCGAGGCTGTTCCCTTCTGGGTCCTTTATCTCTATTGCATGGCAGCGATCGCCACCATCTACCTGGTCAAATTCGTCGTCCTGAAATTCGTGGGCTGGGTATTCTCCATTTCCCGCGCGACCGACATCTATATCTTTGTCGTCTTTTTAGTGAATAAAATGCTGGGGATTTTTTTGCTGCCCTTCTTGATCTTGATCACTTTTTCCGGCCCGCAGCTTCGTGAAATTCTCATAACTATTTCATTGGCAATGGTGTTCATGCTTTGGGCATATCGGGCACTGGCAGGGTATCGCCCCGTCCGGAACGAAATAAAACTAACGCCATTTTACTTTTTTTTGTATCTTTGCGCCTTCGAAATAGCACCACTTTTATTGATTTACAAGGTGTTGTTGACATATTTGGAAAAAGTGTTCTAGCCGACCATATCCAAAAGTGTATTAACTTTGCTAATCCAGAGGGGGCATTCATGGTTAAAAACGGGGAAAAAAAGAGAATTTTAATCACACAACCCAGACCTGAAACAGACAAGTCGCCGTATTTTGAGCTTGCCAAAAAATACGAGGTCGAACTTGCGTTTCATCCTTTCATCCGCCTGGAACCTATCTCTGCAAAAGAATTCCGCAAGCAGAAGATAGATATTGCCCAATTCACCGCCGTCATCTTCACCAGCCGGAACGCCATCGACCATTTCTTCAGGATTTGTGAAGAAATGAAGGTCAGTGTTTCGCAGGACACAAAATACTTTTGTATCACGGAAGCCGTAGCCCTCTATCTTCAAAAATTCATCCTCTATCGCAAGCGGAAGGTCTTCTACGGCGCGGACGGCCTGAACAAGAGCATGTTCGACGTGATCAACAAGCATAAGGAGAACGAGAAGTTCCTCTACCCCTGCAGCGAGAACCAACAAGATAACGAGATCATCAACTGGCTGAAACACAACAATTGTGGTTTCGCCACTCCGTTCATGTACCGCACCATCAGCAATGATGTGAAGGACCTTCTCAACGAAAGCGAATACGATATCATCTGCTTCTTTACTCCTAGCGGGGTCAGGAGCCTTTTTGATAATCTTCCCAAATTCAAACAAAACGGCACCAAGATCGGCGCCTTCGGTAGCAATACCTCCCGCGCCGTCGAAGAAGCCGGTCTGACCCTCGACATCAAAGCCCCGCTGCCGCAGGCCCCCTCCATGGTCTCGGCGCTGGAGAAGTATCTTTCCGTTACCGTCAAGAAAAAATAGCCCTGCTGACTCACCTCCGGATCGGACGGGCCTGAAGTTTGCAACAATCATCTGGCGGACCACAGGTTCGCTGGCCGAAGGCTAAATTTTCAAAGAAGGCGAAGGCCCAAAAATATGAATCGTCCGAACCGTCTCGCAAAGGAGACAAGTCCGTATTTATTACAACACGCGCATAACCCGGTCGACTGGTATGCCTGGGGCGATGAAGCCCTCGACACCGCACGCCGGGAGGATAAGCCCATCCTGGTCAGCATCGGCTACGCCGCCTGCCACTGGTGCCACGTTATGGAACGGGAAAGCTTCGAGGACACAGAGACGGCCCAATTCATGAATGAGCATTTCGTCAACATCAAGATCGACCGCGAAGAACGCCCCGATCTCGACCATATTTATATGGATGCCGTCCAGGCGATGACCGGCAGCGGAGGCTGGCCGCTCAACGTCTTTTTGACTCCCGAAGGCAAACCTTTTTACGGCGGGACCTATTTCCCACCCCGCCCCGTACACCACCGCAACAGCTGGCGCGAAGTCCTTGCAGGGGTCTCCAACGCCTTTCGCGACCGCCGCAAGGAGGTGGAACAACAGGCCGAAAACCTCACCCGGCACGTCGCAACCCTCGGCAGCTTCGATATCGGCGCCGGCAAGGAAGAACCCGGTTCCGGCAAAAAGGCCGGCTCCGGAAAAGAGCCAGGCCCCGGCGAGGACCCCGGCAACATCTTCCAGCCCGCCACCCTGCAACAAGCCACCGACCAGCTGATGGCCGCCGCCGACAAAGAAGAAGGCGGCTTTGGCGCAGCACCCAAATTCCCCCAGACCTTCTCCATCCGCTTCCTCCTCAATCAGTATTATTTCACCCGGGACAAGTCGGTCCTCGACCAGGCCTGCCTCAGCCTGGATAAAATCATCCGCGGCGGCCTCTACGACCAGCTCGGCGGCGGATTCGCCCGCTACTCGACCGACCGGGAGTGGCTGGTTCCCCATTTCGAGAAAATGCTATATGACAATGCCTTGCTGATCACTACGCTTAGCGAGGCCTACCAGTTGACCCGCAAGCTGGTGTACAGGGAGGCGATTGAACGTAGCATTGAGTTCATCGAAAGGGAATTGGGTAATAAAGAACATGGCTATTATTCCTCGCTGGACGCCGACAGCGAAGGAATTGAAGGAAAATATTATGTATGGGATAAAGCCGAGATCGACCTGCTTCTGGGCCAGGATGCGGCTCTCTTCAATACATATTATGGAGTCACATCCGAAGGCAACTGGGAAGGAAAGAATATCCTTACCCGGACCGCGGAGACTCCCTCCGAGCCGGTCGCGCGGGGGATCCTCCAAACCGCCCGGCAACGGCTGCTCGAGCGCCGGAACACCCGGGTCCGCCCCGCCCTGGACGACAAGATCCTTCTGGGGTGGAACGCCCTCCTTAACATCGGCCTTTCAAAGGCTTATGCCGCACTGGGCAACGACCGCTACCGGCAGATGGCCATCGCCAACATGGACTTCCTCCGCAGCCGGTTCAAGGGTGAAGGCGTCTATCACTACCATCACGCGTTCAAAGGAGAAGCCCGCGTGCCGGCCTTTCTCGACGACTACGCCGCACTCATCAGCGCCCTCCTCCACCTGCAGGAAATAACGGGCAACGGGGACTACCTCATCGAGGCAAAACACCTCCTCCAGTTCGTGATCCGGCACTTCAGCGAGCCGGACACCGGGTTCTTCCTGTATACCCACGAAGGACAGAAAGACATCCTTCTGCGAAAAAGAGAGATTTACGACGGAGCTACGCCCTCTGGAAATTCCATGATGGCAAGCAATTTGTTATACCTGGGAATAGTCTTCGATGAAAGGGAGTGGACCAAGCGCGCCAGCCGGATGGCAGCAGCGCTGCATCGGCCCGTCATCAGCTACCCCGGCTCTTTTGGCGTTTGGGCAACCATATTTCAAGCCCTTGCGTATACTATACCGGAGGTAGTTATCACCGGCCACCGGCCGGAAAATGCCCGGAAGGAGTTCTTATCGCACTTGATTCCTTACCGGGTTTTCCAGTCTTCACAGGAGGAAAATACCCAATTTCCCTTGCTGAGGGACAAGCCGGCAGGGCAGGATCCCCTGATCTTCGTGTGCCAAAACTACGCATGCCAACTCCCTGTTAATGAAGTTGCTACGGCAATCCGTCTCGTGGAAAATGTGTATAAGATTAGCGTTCCGAATGTACAATAATCCGGCCTGGGTGGCGTTTATGACTTTAGCATCTGGAAACCAGTTCAAAGCGCGTCGTCACCCGATCAGACAAGGGAAATGGTCGGAGCGATGCTTTGACTTTCGAAAAAATAATTTTAAACTTGTAGCGAGATGTTGTCAAAAGACTTTTTTTGCCCAATACCCTTCAAAATTATGAAAATGAAAAACCTATCCGTTTTAACGGCCTTTTTCGCCCTCTTTACGATGGCAGGCTGTAAACTAGGTGGAAAATCCGGAAAAGGCATCGCAGACGACGGACAGCTACATGGCGTAGCTCCCGCAAGTGCTTACAATCTCTCCAAACCCCCAGGCATGGTCTATATCCCACCGGGCACCTTCCACATGGGTCCCAGCGACGAGGATATGAACTATTCCTACACTGCCCGTAACAGGCAGATCTCGATCAGCGGTTTCTGGATGGATGCAACTGAGATTACCAACAACGAATACCGGCAGTTTACAAACTGGGTACGCGACTCCATCGCCGCCACCCAGCTGCAGTATGGCAAAGACGTAGACGGTCGCTTCCAGATCGACTGGAAAAGGGCCGCCACGATCAAGTGGGGCGACAAGGCCACCGTCGAAAAGCTGAATGCCATGATCGTCACTCCCGAGAACCGCGTTTTCGGCAGGAAAGAGATCGATCCCGCCAAGCTGGAATATCACTCCGAAACTTTCGACCTCAAAGAGGCGGCTGCCAAAGGCAACGAAGGCAAGCCCCGCAGCCTCTATATCCGGAAGAAGAACGTCAAGGTCTACCCCGACACCCTGGTGTGGATCCGCGACTTCTCCTACGCCTACAACGAACCGATGACCAAACGGTACTATTCCCACCCCGCCTTCGGTAACTACCCGGTCGTAGGGGTCAACTGGAACCAGGCTACCGTGTTCTGCGAATGGCGCACCAACTACCTCAACGCTCACCTCGAAGCCAAGAAAATGGCCACCGAGTCCAGCTTCCGCCTGCCCACCGAAGCGGAATGGGAATACGCAGCCCGCGGCGGCCGCTCCCAGTCGATGTATCCCTGGGGTAACTACTACCTGCGGAACAAACGCGGCTGTCTGCTCGCCAACTTCAAACCCGGCCGCGGTAACTACCCCGAGGACGGCGGCTTCTACACCGTCCGCGCTGACGCCTACTGGCCCAACGATTTCGGCCTGTATTGCATGGCCGGGAACGTGGCGGAATGGACTTCCTCCTTCTATTATGAAGGTGCCTATAACTTCCAGCACGATATGAACCCCGACATCCGCTGGAATGCCAATGACTCCGATCCCCCCCGTATGAAACGTAAGGTCGTTCGCGGCGGCAGCTGGAAGGACGTAGGCCTCTACCTGCAAACCAGCGCCAGATCCTACGAATACCAGGATACGGCCAAGTCATACATCGGCTTCCGTTGTGTGATCGACCTGTCTCCGACCGTCACGGGTAACCGTCGATAATCCTTGGATTATCTTTCGAGGGCACTAAAATATTCACGTAGAAAACTCGTTTTTGATTTTGTAAAAACTAACCAAAAATCAATTCGGAACTCTTTTTCCAAAACCCTTTAAAATCCTTTACAAACAATTAAAAATTAATCACTATGAGCGCTGGAGTATCAAAATCTACCGAAAGACTTATCAATATCATCGTGTGCGTTGGCGCGGCCGTCGTTATCTTCGGCGCCCTTCAGAAGATCCTGCACACCGCATTGGCCGACTTCTTCCTGACTGCCGGCCTGTTGACGGAAGCCCTTATCTTCCTCGTGTACGCATTCCTGCCGCCTCCCGGAGGTGAAATGCATGCCCTGGTCGAAGCGCTCCCCAAACTGGCCAGCGGCGGTACCCCCGGTAACCCGGCCCTGGAAAAGATGGACAAAATGCTGCAGGAAGCCGACATCACCCCGGCTAACCTCACCAAGCTGAGCGAAGGCTTCAAGAAGTTCGGCACCACCGTGGAAAAGATCAGCGACGTCTCCGGCGCCCTGTCTGCCACTACGGATTACACGAACAAGACGAAGGAAGCCGCTCTGGCCCTGGATAGCATGAAAGGCGCCTACCAGAGTGCTACCAACACCATCACCAGCTTCAACGCCGCTGCCGACAGCACCAAACAATTCCATTCGCAGGTACAGGTGCTCACCAAGAACCTCGGTTCTCTGAACGCCATCTACGAACTGGAACTGCAGGATACCAACAACCACCTGAAAGCCATGAACAACTTCTATGGTAACCTGGTGAAGGCTTCCGAAACCATGCAGGGTAGCGTCGCCGATGCGAAGAAAACGCAAGAGCAGATCGCACTGCTGGCCAAGAACCTGGGTAACCTCAACCATGTATATGGTAACATGCTGAGTGCCATGCAAGGCCGCCAGGCATAAAAGCCATTGTGCCTGAGCCCGTTTTTTCCGGCCCGCATGAAATCTTTATGAAAAACTAAACATCCAGCACACACAAAATAATTACTGACCCATGTCTCTACCTAAAGAACCGAGGCAGAAGATGATCAACATGATGTACCTGGTACTCACCGCGCTGCTGGCGCTGAACGTATCGGTAGAGGTGTTGAACGCCTTCAAGACCGTCAATCACAGTATTGAAAAATCCAATCAGGTCATCGACGAGAAGAACAATCTCACCTACGCAGCATTTGCGAAGGAGATAACCGACCCGCAAACCATGGCCAAGGCCAAGGTCTGGGCGCCCCCCGCACAACAGGTCCAAAAGCTGTCGAAAGACCTCTCGGCTTACCTGGATCAACTCAAGGAAAAGCTCATCACCGAGTCTAATCCCAAGGTGAACAAGGAAGGCCGCAGAGAATACACCGAAGGAAACCTTGACGCCGCTACGCGGATCATGGACAAAGGCGGCGAAGGCCCCAAGCTGTACGCAAAGTTGAAACAATACCGCCTCGACCTGCTCGCGCTGCTCGACCCGGCTAAATACCCGGAAGAAGGCGATAAAGTCAAGGAAGACCTCGTAAAACAACAGAAAGAGTTTTCCCATAGCCTGCCCCTCGATACGCGCATCCCGCCGTCCGAGTCCGGCAACACGACCATCGGCAGCGACAGCGCCAAGAACTGGACCGTCCGCTATTTCCACATGACTCCCACCGTCGCCGCTCTTACCATCCTCAGCAAATTCCAGAGCGATGTGAAGAACTCCGAGTCGCAGGTTGTAGACTACCTGCACAAACAGATCGGCGAAGTGAAGATCGTATTCGATAAGTTCGACGCCATCGTATCCCCCAGCGCTACCTATCTGATGCCCGGCGACGAGCTTTCGGTTAAGGCAGGTATCGGCGCCTTTAGCTCCGCTGCCAAGCCCAGGATCTCGATCAACGGCGCCGAAGTCCCCGTGAATGCGGATGGCGTTGCAGAATGGAAAAGTAAGGTCTCCTCTACCGGTAATGTCCACGTCAAGATCGAATACGCAAAACCCGATGGCACCATCGTTCCCGTTGAAAAGGACGTAAAATACACCGTTGGTCAGCCCTCCGGCGCCTCCGTCTTCCTCGAGAAGATGAACGTACTGTACGTTGCGGAAGAAAACCCGATCAAGATCTCCGGCGGTAGCGTAGGCCGTGAAAAAGTTCACGTTACCTTCACCAACGGCGAGATCAACCACACCGACGGCGACTCCTGGGTAGCGATCCCCAAGACCCCCGGCATGGGCAAGATCATTGTCGACGCCGACGGCAAAAAGACCGAATTCGAAATGCGCGTTAAATACCTGCCGAACCCCACCGGTTTCGTAGGAACCAAGATGGGTGGCGCTATGCCCTCCGCCGAGTTCAAGGCCATGGGCGGTGTCATCGCCAAGCTGGAAAACTCCGAATTCGCCTCCTCCTTCAAGGTTGTAGGATATAAGGTAGCCGCCGTCGGTGGCCCGGTCTCCCAGTACCGCGAAGCCCAGAACGAAGGCAACCGTTGGACGGGTGCCGCCGCGGCGCTGATCAACCAGGCCGGACCCGGGACCAACGTATTCTTTGATAATGTTCGGGTACAGGGTAAGGACGGTCGCATCCGCGAGCTGCCCGCCATGGTATTCAGCCTGAAATAAACTTTCCAGACCTGTCTGCTCAGCAGACAGGTCTTTCTAAATGAACACAAATACAGAGCGATGAAAAAGTATCTTATCAGATTTAGTATGCTGGCCCTGGCGATCTTCCTCCTGGCTGGTAGTGTGGACGCTCAAACCAGGAAGCGTGTCGTAAAGAAGAAGGCGCCCGCAAAAAAGACCAACGTCGCCAGGAACAAGCCGGCCGACGCTACCGTGGCTCCCGTCAAGGACACCACAGCGAAGCCCGTTGCCGTATTGGACGCGGATATTAAACTGGATACTCCCCGCCGGTCGCTCCGCAACGACGCGATCATCGAGCGCAATCTGGTAAAAGATCGTAATCCCCTGCCCTACGAGCACATCCGCGAGGACGATGCCGTCTACCGCCAACGGGTTTGGGAAGAGATCGACGTTCACGAAAAAATGAACCTTCCGTTTGTTTACAAAGCGGTGGAAGACAATGGAAGCCAGATGTTTATCAAAATCCTGCTCCAGGCCATCAAAAACGGGCAGGTCACGGCCTTCGCCGACGACCGGTTCTCTACTCCCACCACATTTAAGGACATCGCCAACAATGTCGTCGGAAAGCCCCACTCCGTGCAGATTCCTGACTATGTCAATGACCCGGACGGTTCCAAAGGCCTCATGAAGGACTCCATGATACAGGAAGAGTTCAACCCCGAAGACATCGAACGCTACCAGATAAAGGAAGAATGGGTTTTCGATAAGGAGTCCAGCCGCCTGCACGTTCGCATCCTCGGCATCGCCCCCGAAAAGACCATCAAGAACCCCGACGGTTCCTTCCGCGCCGTTCTCCCCATTTTCTGGGTGTATTACCCCGACTGCCGCCCCCTGCTCGCCAAATACGAAGCCTACAACGGCAAGAACTATGGCGCCCGCATGAGCTGGGAAGAGCTGTTCGAGGCCCGCATGTTCGCTCCCCGGATCGTAAAGTCGACCATCGACAACCCCGGCGACCAGTACATCGAGAACTATATCAAGGACCCCATCCTCCGTCTGCTCGAAGGAGACAACATCAAAGAGAAGATCTTCAACTACGAACAGGACCTCTGGTCGTATTAAAAGCTCAAAATATTCAAAAAATTGAGGCCCTACCTGATGGTGGGGCCTCAATCGTTTTAGCTCTGCAACAGGCCTGCAACAGTCTTGCATCACCTTGTTAAATAACTATAAATTAATTAGTTAATTCAATAACTTTTTTTTAAAAATACCCAATATCGGGTATTGTCGAATCAATTCCTTTTACTACTTTTACAACGGTTTTTCATAGGATATTGGATTTTAAAAACGGGGCTGGATGTCTATCCGGGCCCCTTTTTTTATCCCCTACCGTCATTACACTGCCCCCTTACAGCCATTTCAGGCCGGTTTTAGCGCCTCATCCCCCATTTCCCGTCTCAGCCCCATCCCCCGGCCCGGTCCCCCCAAAATGGGCGCGAATGAGTTTGGCCTTCGCCGCCCCCACCACCTCCGCCAACTCACCCTCCGGCGCCTGCCGTACCTTATTGACACTCCGGAACCGCTTCAACAACAGATCTGCTGTTTTCTTCCCGATCCCCTCGATATGCTCCAGCTCGTTCGTAAACGTCCCCCGGCTCCGCTGCTTGCGGTGGAAAGTTATGCCAAACCGATGCACTTCATCCCGAATGCGCCGCACCAGGTGCAGGCTATCGCTATTATAAGGAAGTTTGACCGATTCGGTATCCCCCGGAAAGAAGATCTCTTCCTCATTCTTCGCCAACCCCACAACCGTCATCATCCCCGAAAGCCCCAGCTCGGCAATGCTCTCCATCGCAGCCCCAAGCTGCCCCTTGCCGCCGTCAATGATGACCAGCTGCGGCAAAGACTGTTGTTCATCCATCAGCCGCTTATAGCGCCGGTGGACCACCTCCTTCATCGTCGCAAAATCGTTGATCCCCTGCACCGTCTTGACATTGAAATGCCGGTAGTCCTTCTTGCTTTCTACTCCATCGCGGAAGCAGACCATCGCAGACACGGGATAGCTTCCCTGGAAGTTGGAGTTGTCGAAGCACTCGATATGCACCGGTAGTGCGGGCAGCTGCAGATCTTCCATCAGCTGTACCAGCACCTGCCGGCGCTGATCGGCCGTCTTACCCTGCAGCTGCAACATCTGTTTGCGCCGCAGCTCTTCGCGGAAATAGTGTACGTTCTTCTCCGAAAGCTCCAGCAGCTGCTTCTTATCGCCGCCCTTCGGAATGGTCTGCGTGACCCCCTCCTCCGGAAATTCGATGGGGAAAGGAAGGATCAGTTCCTTCGCCGCGCTGTTGAATGTTTGCCGCAGCTGCGCCGCAGTGAAGGCCAGCACCTCCTCGTCGGATTCTTCGAGGTGCGTTTCCACCTCGGCAGTATGCGTCTGGACGATCGTGCCCGTCTCCACCATCAGGTAATTGATATAGGCAAGATCGCCGTCGCGGGCGATCGAGAACACATCGGCATTGCTCAGATGCTTGCTGACGATCACCGATCGCGCCTCATAGTTCTCGAGGTGCTCGATCTTCTTGCGGATCATCTCGGCCTTCTCGAACTCCATGTTCGCCGCGCGCTCCCGCATCTCTTTTTTGAACTGCTGCATCAGTGGCCCGAGGTTACCCTTCAGGATGTTGCGCAGCTGCACCAGCCCTTCGGCATAGTCTTCGGCGGTCTGCAGTCCCTCACAGGGACCCTTGCAATTCCCCAGGTGATACTCGAGACAAACCTTATACTTTCCCTTCTTGATCTGTGATTCCGCAAGATTCAGCTGGCAGGTGCGCAGCTGGACATTGCTCTTGACAAAGTCGAGCAGCTCGCGCACCCGGCCTACCGACGTGAAGGGCCCAAGATATTCCGATCCGTCGTTTATCTTCCGCCTTGTAAGAAACACCCGTGGAAAAGGCTCGTTCTTGATGACGATATAAGGATAGCTTTTATCGTCCTTGAGGTTGATATTGAACTTTGGCTGAAATTGCTTGATCAGCGAATTCTCGAGCAGGAACGCATCCTGCTCGGAGCCGACGATGGTGAATTCGATCCGGCGGATACGCTGCACCAGCTCATGCGTCTTATAGGTGGTGAAGGTCTTGGTAAAGTACGAACTCACGCGCTTACGCAGGCTCTTCGCCTTGCCAACATAAATAAGCTCGTCCTGTGCGTCAAAATATTTATAGATACCCGGATTCAGGGGTATCGTCGAAGCGATCTGGCTGAATTGTTCGGCTGTCATAAACTGGTTATTCCTCTTCCGGCGAATCGTCCCACACTACCCGTATCTGGTCTTCGCCGGCCTGAATTCCTTTCACATGGACAAGGGTCGCGATGCTGAAATTGCGCTGCGCCCGCCAGAACATTTTCTGCAGGATCACGCTGTCCCCGCTCTTACGGAGTTTTTCCAGGTACACACTTTTCACCTCCATGGACCGCGTCCCCGGAACGGTTAGCACATCCACGCGTTGCAGCTCGGTATTGGCGCCGATAGGGGAGTAGGTAAAGGTGATCGATCGGGTTGCCTTATCCTCGAAAGAAGTCTCGGTAAAATTCTTTTCGAATTCGCTATCGGCCAGCTCTCGCGGCACGAACTGAAAAGCCAGTTGGTTGAACTCCGGAAGCTCGAGAAAGACGGAGTCGGTATGACCGTTGCGGACGGTGAACATCTTCTTCGCCAACGGGGCGGAGTCCACCGAACGGATCTCCGCCTCCAGGTAGTCGGCGACGGGGAAGAAGGCGTTCCTGGTGGCGCCGGAGTCGGCCCTGGCCGGGGTGTCGCTTGCAGCAGTAGCGGGTTGTTGATGATTGGAACAGGCGCCGAGCAGTGCGGCGCCGGCAAGACAAAGGACAATGAAAAACTTCATTCCGCAAAGATACAGCTAGTTTCGCGCCTGAGGCCCGTCTTAGCCAAAATCGGAACTTGGCGCGAACGTCTGAAATTGGCCTTCGGCCGGGCCCCTCGCCCTAGGGCAGCGACTTGACAAGCCCGATCTTCAGCCCGTAAGTCTTCAGATTCTCGCTGTAGACCGACTGGGAAGTATAGGTGGACAGGAACTGGTAGCGGAACTCAGGACCGATCTGCCAGCGGACACCTCCAACGCGATAGGAGAGGAAGGCTTCGAGTCCGCCGCTGACATTCCATTTCCGGTACCCCGCCGGCTCCTTGCCTACCTGTGTCAGGTCCTGCGATAGCATATACCAGTTGGCGCCAAGAAGATAGCTGGGTTGTACCGTCGCCCCCAGGTTGAACTGCAAACGCTCGTTACCCAGTACCCGCAGCTCGAAGCCGATCGGCGCGGACAATTGGTAGTAGTCGTTGTTCAGGGTCAGTTTGTTCATGGGAGGAGGGGGTGGGGCATTATTTCGCTGTTGGGTGCCCGATCCCTGATTACTGGCTAAACCCTGCATATAGCCGATATAGGAATCGAGGACTGGATTCTGCGGGGCATTGGAATCGGCAAAGGCCGTGATCTTATACCGCGCGAAGTTGAACTGCAGCCCGCCCTTTACGGTGAGATTCCTCGTCAGCCGGTAGAGGATGCTGCCACCGAACTCGAATCCAAAGGCTGCGGAATGGTTCAGAAGCAGTGACGGGTTGACGGAGAAGTTTCCGTATTTTTCATACGAAGGGTCGACGTTGTTAAGGCTGCGGTAATTGACCGTCGGCGACAAGGTCAGCTGGAAAAAGGTCCGCCCCCGCCTGGAAGGCATCGGGAGAGTGTTCATCGCATAGTCATGCAGCCAGTTGATCCGCTGCCGGTCCTGTGCCTCTGCAATAGCGGCAGCCGAAGCCTTGTTCCCGTAAAAGACGGAATCGGGTAACAGCCCCTCGCCAGCAACGCCATTGCCGTTGGATCGGCTCTTGGCAAGCCGGCCGCCTGTCCGCAAATGCCGGGATCCATCAGCGCCATCATTGGCCTCTCTCCCACTCAAACTCTCCAGCACCTGCCGCGCAGAAAGCCCATCGGCATCGGCAAGATCGCCCGCCTCACGCAGCAAAGCATTCTCCGGTCCCGGTCTGACACCGGTCCTGAGTCCGTCTTCCGCCGGCCGGCCGCCTTCCCCCGCAACGGTCCGCGCGGCAATGACGGCGATCTCCGGAGCATGATCGGGCAGCTGGACACGGCTTAACCACCCGGACAGATCGGAAGGATCGATCACCGGATGACTGAGCGTGATGGATATCTCTTTATATTCAGGGTCCTGCCCGTCTTCGGCATCGTTCTCCGCAATATTGTTATGCTTCGCGCCCGAAGAAGAATTGGAAGAACGATAGGTCGACAACGCAGTGTGAGGGATGTGAGCGGCAAGCCAGGGTTTTGGGGCCTCGGCAGCCGTCGTAAAGGTAGGCTTACGGACAACGACGGAATGAGCCGAAGGCGTGATCAATTCTCTCCCGGCAAAAAAGAGGATACCCGTAACCAGTAAAGACATACTTCCGATAAACCACCTTCTCCTTGTATGTAATGAATTATGAACTCCTTTCCATACGCGTTCCGAAGGGTACATCTTGTATTGTTCTGTCTTGTCCCGGATCAGTTGCTCAAATTCATCACTATAGAAGTTGCTCTCCTTCATTTGTCAATCAGTTTTAGGCATGTTTTCATAGGAACAGGATTTTAGACTAACGGACAGCTACCAACCATTCGGCCTTCTCTCTTGGTTTCGTAAGGATCTTCTTCCGGATGAGGATCTCTTCCAACATCTGCTTTGCCCTTGTATATTGTGAGCGACTTGTGCTTTCTTCGATATCCAACATATCGGCAATCTCCTTATGCGAATAACCTTCTATCGCGTAGAGATTGAGAACAGTGCGGTAACCGATCGGTAAAATGCGGATGCATTCTACTATCTGTTTGGCCTGTACGATCGACGGGACCGTCTCCTCCCTCACCTGCACGCCGCTTGCGTGCACGATGTCCAGGCTTTCGTTGAACCGCTTGTTCTTTTTCAGGTTGTTGATACAGGTATGAACAATGATGCGCCTGATCCAACCCTCAAATGCACCCTTGTTCTGAAAGGTGTGCATCTGGGAAAATACTTTTATAAACCCCTCCTGTAACATATCCTCCGCATCTTCCCTGTTGTGGGCGAACCGGTAGCAGACGGCCAGCATCTTCGGGCTGTAACGATTGTACAGTTCCCGTTGGGCAGCAGCCTCATTTTTTAAACAGCCTTGTAAGATGGCTTCTTCGGTCATACTAACCGCAGTTGGTTGCCCTGTAATTTAGACAATTTTTGTGAGGTAAAGCTGCGCACTAATAAAAAAAGAAGCTGCGCACCAAAGGCGCGCAGCTCACGTCCGAAGCAGCCGCAGGCCGCGTCAGATCAATATTTCGCCCGTCATTTCCGCAGGAATCGGTAAACCCATCATTGTCAGAATAGTAGGCGCAAGATCACCCAGCTTCCCCGGCCGGAGCTTACCCTTCCATTCCTTGTCGATGATGAAGAAAGGCACGGGGTTCATCGTATGCGCAGTGTTGGGACTTCCATCATCGTTGATCATAAAGTCCGCATTCCCATGATCGGCCGTCAGGAACACCGTATAGCCGTTGTCCAGCGCCGCCGACACGACCCGCTCCACGCATCGGTCCACCGTTTCCACCGCCTTGATCGCCGCCGCCCAGACCCCCGTATGACCCACCATATCCGCGTTGGCGAAATTGAGACAGATAAAATCGGCCGTCTTTCCATTTATCTCCGGCACAATTGCATCAGTCAGCTCATTGGCGCTCATCTCAGGCTTCAGATCATAGGTCGCGACCTTCGGCGAAGGGATCATGATCCGCTTCTCTCCGTCAAAGGGAACCTCCCGGCCGCCACTGAAGAAAAAGCTGACATGCGGGTATTTCTCCGTCTCCGCGATCCGGATCTGCTTCAAACCATGGGCCACAATGACCTCCCCAAGCGTATTGGAAAGATCGTCATTCTCGAAGATCACCCGGACCCCCTTGAACCTGGCATCATATTGGGTCATCGTGGTATAGTTCAGCGACAGCTTTTTCATCCCCGGATCCGGGTAGTCCCGCTGGGTAAGCACCTCGGTGATCTCGCGGCAACGGTCCGTCCGGAAATTGAAGCAAAGGGCATAGTCCCCGTCCTTGATCAGGGCCAGCGGCTGCTGGTCCTCACCGACGATCACCGTGGGCTTGATAAACTCATCGGTGATCCCGGCATGATAGGATTGCTCGATAGCCGCCAGCGCATCCGTACCTTTTTCGCCTACCCCCCGCACCATCGCATTATAGGCCAGCTGGACCCGCTCCCAGCGCTTGTCCCGGTCCATCGCATAATACCGGCCGCTCACCGAGGCGATCCTGCCCGTTGTTTTGTCCAGATGAGCCTGGAGATCGCGGACAAACCCAAGCCCGCTCTTGGGGTCGGTGTCCCGCCCATCGGTGAAGGCATGGACAAACACCTGCTTCAGTCCCTCCCGGAAGCAGACGTCGACGATGGCCTTGAGGTGCCGGGTATGGCTGTGGACCCCGCCGTCGCTGACCAGGCCCATCAGATGCAGCGCCTTGCCCGCCTCCTTTGCCCCCCGTACCGCCTCCAGCAATACCGGGTTTTTGGCAAAAGACCCGTCCCGGATCGCAACGTTGATCCGTTGCAGCTCCTGGTTGACGATCCGCCCGGCCCCCAGGTTCAGATGGCCTACCTCGGAATTGCCCATCTGCCCCTCCGGTAAACCCACTTCCTCGCCGTAAGTAACCAGCGTCGTGTTGGGATATTGCTGATAAAGACTGCTGACAAAAGGGGTGTTGGCGTTGCGGATGGCGTCGGCGGCAGCCGTCCGGCCGAGACCCCACCCGTCCATTATGACAAGGATGACTTTCTTCTTAGCTGGCATAAATTCGTTTGTTTTGTGGGCTTCCGCGTTCAGGCCATTGGGAAATATAGGCCCTTGCGCAAGCCCCGTTAATGTCCGGCCTTCGGCCAAACCGGCGTTTCGCCGGTGCCGCAAATCTAATTCATTCGCCGGTGACAATACCCTATTTGCGGCATTTTATCGCACTTCTGGCAGTTTGGCATGTTTTTGGAATTAAGCAGGGCGACTAATATTCTATTAACATGAAACGGATATTTGGGTTGGCGGTGCTCTCGATCTCGCTTGTCCTGGTTTCGTTCCGCCCCACGTATACGCTCGACGAAATAACTGCTGCTTTTAAGGTCGGTAATGCCGGCGAACTCTCCCGCTACCTGGACAGCCGGGTCGACATCTCCCTTCCGGAAAAAAGTGACAGCTATAGCAAGATACAGGCGGAAATGATCATTCGGGACTTCTTCTCCACCAACGGAGTGCAGAACTTCACGGTCAAGCATCGGACCCCCAATGGCAGCGGTTCGGAATTTTGTGTAGGCGTCCTGCAAACCCGCAATGGCGACTATCGCACCACCTTATTTCTCAAGCAAAAAGGCGAAAGACAGCTCCTGCAGGAGATCCGATTCCAGGCCTGGTAATATATTTTCGACGGTAAACAAGGGAAGGCCGCGGCGCAAATGCCGTGGCCTTTGTTCTGCACCTCGGCTCCAGCCAAATATAGAGGCCTTCGTCGGACCTGCTTCGCCACGGTCCTCCTCGGTCGTAACCTTCGCTTCGCTCGGTCATGGCGCAAAACAGATAATGATGGCCCTTCGGGCAAGGCCCTGTGGGCCTTTTTTGTATTTTTGCCCCATGCCCAATCTATTCGACGAGCAGCTGCAATTCCTGGTAACCAATGCCCTCAAAGAAGATATCGGCAGCGGCGACCATACCACCCTATCCTGTATCCCCCCCGATGCCCGGGGCAAGGCCGTCCTCCATATCAAGCAGGACGGCATCCTCGCCGGCATGGAAATAGCCGAGAAGATCCTGAAGATCAAAGAACCGGGCGCCAAATTCACCCCCTATAAACAGGACGGCGACGGAATGCGGGACGGCGAAGAGGCCTTCATCGCCGAAGCAACCGTACATACCATCCTGCAATGCGAACGGCTCATCCTCAACTGCATGCAGCGGATGAGCGGGATCGCCACCCTCACCCGCCAATATGTCGATCGCCTCCAGCGCTACAAGACCCGCGTCATCGACACCCGGAAAACCACCCCCAACTTCCGGCTCCTGGAAAAAGAGGCGGTCCGGATCGGCGGCGGCATCAATAACCGTTTCGGTCTTTATGACATGATCCTTTTGAAGGACAATCATATCGACTATGCCGGCGGCATCGAAGCCGCCATCGAAAAAGCCAGCGCCTATCGCCAGGCGCATAAGCTGCACCTTAAGATCGAAGTGGAGACCCGAAACCTCGACGAAGTAAAGCGGGTGCTGGCGGTCGGCAAGGTAGATCGGATCATGCTCGACAATTTTACCCCCAGGCAGCTGGCCGAAGCGCTTTCCCTCATCGGCGAACGCTTCGAAACGGAGGCCAGCGGCGGCATCAACCTGAACAACATCGAAGACTTCGCCCGTACCGGGGTGGACTATGTCAGCGTCGGCGCGTTGATCCACCAGGCCAGAAGCCTCGATCTCAGCCTGAAAGCAGTCATTCTTTAAACCGAAGGCCAAATCAAAATTGCAAATGCCATGAGCAAGAAAAAAGCAAACAGCAGCGGCATCGTCTACTCCACCAACCCCGACTTCAAAATAGAGGAAGAAAGCACTCCGCAGGAAAGCCTGCCGCCCAAACAACAAAGACTGAAGGTTCGTCTCGACACCCGCCAGCGCGCAGGCAAGGCGGTTACCCTCGTCGAAGGATTCATCGGTCCCGCCGGCCAGCTGGAGGATCTGGGCCGCCAGCTGAAAACCCATTGCGGCACCGGCGGATCGGTCAAGGACGGTGAGATCCTCGTCCAGGGCGACCAACGCGATAAGATGACTCAATGGCTCATCGCAAAGGGATTCACCGCCACAAAACGCATCTGAGTTGCTGTTCCCCCTTTATATCGCCGCGGGTATCATCAGCGTCATCATCTCCATCGCCGCCTTCTTCCAATACGTGCGGTGCCGGGCAAAAGAACAACCCGAACCGGAAAAAAAATGGCTGACCATCCATTTCATCACGCTCGCCCTCTTTGTCCTCTTCGGCGTCCTCGTGCTCGTCCATTTGTCAAATGTGTTGAACAACCAACACCAGTTGTAGGCCCGCTGCCCCGTGCCGGCGCCTTCGGCGCCTGGCAGGGTCCAACAGGGGCCTTACTGCCCCTGCGCCAGGGAATACCCCTTCTTATCCCCCCAGGAATTCAACAACTCGGAAGAGCATATCTTAAAGTCCCCGCTCAGACTCACATATAGCCCCAGCACATCCTGCTGCGTCAGCGGACTGCCGTCGATGCTCTCGAACCGCACATTGTACTGATTCACCAGGTTGGTATACACAGAACCCGTCGGCCACACCTGCGTTCCCCGGTTGCTGATATTGATGAGATTGAACTTCACCCCCGCATGCCGCTGACATTTCTTGGCGATGAACTCGGGCTGCCCGGAGCTCTCGATGAACAGGTCCACCCCGACGATGATCTCCTCCTGTGTTTCCTCGGAAACCATCATCTCATTACGGTTCAGCTTGAACGCCGTCTGCGTAACGGGTGCATTGGGCAACAACGGCCGGGCCATATGCGCCGGCGTCTTCCCAAAGGCGCCGATGATGGCTTCGGCAAAAGCCGTAGTGTTCAGGGCCGGCGTGCTCTTGTCCCCAAAGTCGCCCGTATGCACACCCTGCTCCAGTGTATACAGCAACGCGTTCTCGATGACGGCGGCATTCTCCATCAGTCCCAGGTGCCGCAGCATCGCGATCCCGCTTAACAACAGGGCCGTGGGATTGGCAATATTCTTTCCCGCAATGTCCGGCGCCGTTCCATGTACGGCCTCGAAGATCGCGATATGATCGCCGATATTGGCGGATGGCGCAAACCCAAGACCCCCCACCAGCCCCGCACAAAGATCTGAGATGATATCCCCCTGCAGATTGGTGAGGACCACCACGTCGAAGTCCTGCGGCCGAACGACCAGCTTCATCGCCAGGTCGTCGACAATAATGTCGTCTGCCTTCAATTCGGGATACTCTTTTGCCACCTGCTGGAAACATTCGAGGAACAGCCCGTCCGTCAGTTTCATGATATTCGCCTTATGACCACAGGTGATCCGGCGCGCGCCGTTCTTCTTCGCCATCTCGAAGGCATACTTGATCACCTGCAGGCTCCCCGGCCGGGTGATAAATCTTCGGCTCAACGCCACATCCTGGGTCAGCATGTGCTCGATGCCGCCATAAGTATCCTCGATATTCTCCCGGACGATGGTGATATCGATGGGAATGCCCGCCTTCGAAAAGACGGTGTCCACTCCGTGCAGGGACTGGAAGACCCGCTTGTTGGCATAGGTATTCCAGGTCTTGCGCGCTGTGACGTTCACACTCTTGACTCCTTTTCCCTTGGGCGTCTCCATCGGCCCTTTGAACAGGATGCCCAGCTCCTCGATCGTTTGCTTGGCTTCCGGCGTCATCCCATTGGAAAATCCTTTGTCGAACACCCATTTGCCCATATCCACGAACGTGTACTCCAACGGCACTTTGCCGGCGTTGAAAATTGTCAATACTGCATCCATTATTTCCGGACCAATACCGTCTCCTTTTGCTACTGCTATCTTCATAATTTCCCAAAATTAGCCCGATTTTTATTAACTTTAACCGACCGGAGGTCGGTTAGTGCCCCTGGGCACAGACATGAGCGTCGCAAACAGGGCGAAGCCCTGTTTGTAATAAAAAAAAAACGAAAAAAAAGCGGATGGCAAACAAGATCTCAGAAGGCATGGAAGTCAGCGTCGAGACCTTCTACCAACCGGATTATTCCAACCCGATATCCGGCGAATACATGTTTGCCTACCGCATCACCATCGAAAACCATAACAATTTTTCGGTTAAGCTGCACCGACGACACTGGCACATCTTCGACAGCAATGGCAGCTACCGGGAAGTGGAAGGCGAAGGGGTCGTCGGCGTCCAGCCCATCCTGCAGCCCGGCGAACGCTACCAATATGTTAGTGGCTGTAATCTACGCACCGAAATGGGCAAAATGTATGGCTCCTATACCATGGAGAACCTAAACAACAAGAAAACATTCGAGGTAAATATTCCCATTTTCGAAATGATCGTTCCCTTCAAGATGAACTAGCCCAAAAGGCCGGCTGCCCGGCCGGCGCCGATTTAACGTTTCCTACGCAACGGTTGGCTTCTTTTCCGTGTCATTGGAGAAGAACGACTTACCATGAAATCGAAGATTCACGAACTCCTTGAAATATCAATTGTGAGGGTGAGTAAAAAATTGCCAGGCCTCCTGCTGCTCCTGATCATCGCTTTCCAGCCGGGTTGCAAAAGGAACAACGATACCGTTGCCGAAGTGACCGCTAATGTCCGTTATGGCGGCGAACCGGCCGCAGACGGCTTCGGTTACTATATCCGGTTGAACTCTTCGGAAGTGGTCATCCCGATCAACCTCCCCTCCACCTATAGACATACCGATGTCAATGACTCCGTTGCCGTGAGGCTGATCGACGTCGGCAAACGATTCCACCTCGGATACACCGAGCCCAATTCCATGGGCCTTCGCGGTGTCTATATCGCTACGATCCGGAAGCTATAAGGTTCTTACTCGGTCTCCGGCAGACCCGCATCTTTAGCCACGCCCGCCCGGTACAGCGCATAGCCCATCACCGCAAAAAAGGCAAATCCAAGCAGGTAATACCCATTCTCGCTGAGCGCTTCGGTCAGCCATTTTTCGACGCTGATCCGTTTCATAAAATTCACGGTCGACTGCGGCACCTGCAGGAAGGCGAAGACCACCCCCATCAGCGCGCCCCCTCCTACAAGCCCGGTGGCAAACAGATTCCCCTTTTCGAGGTCTTCCCCGGCGCCATGAACGAGTTCCCCCCGCTTCTTTTTCACCCGGTCCACCCCTCCGCGGATCATACCGCCAAGGAAAATGGGGAACGTGGTAGAGAACGGAAGGTAGACGCCGATAGCAAAACTGAGGGACCGGACGCCGCAAAGTTCCATTACAAGGGCCAGGGCCGCCCCGGCCAACACGAAATTCCAGTCGAGGCTCCTGGACTGGATACCCCTGATCAGCGTGGCCATCAGCGTGGCTTGCGGCGCATTATAGACCGTGCCGATATTATGCCGGATCCCCTTTGCCGCAAGCTCTGCGCTGGGGATATCGAGGATCTTGATCGTAACCCCGACGGCAAGCGCCGAAACGATGACCCCGATAAAGAGGGCCAACTGCTGGTAGCGGGGGGTGGCGCCCACCAGGTAACCGGTTTTCAGGTCCTGGGAAGTCCCGCCGGCATTGGATGCGGCGATGCAAACCATTCCGCCGACGACCAGCGCCATCGCCTCATAAGCCTTACCTCCCCAGCCTACCGCCAGGAAGATCAGGCAGGTGCCCATGACCGTGGCGATCGTCATTCCTGAAACGGGGCTGTTGGAACTGCCGATCAGGCCTACGATGCGGGAAGCAACCGTCACGAAGAAAGCGCCGAATACCAAAATGAGCAACCCGATCAGCAGGCGGCTGAAAAAGTTGTCGCCGGGAATGATCGGCAGACACCCGATGAGGATGACGAGGGCCAGGCTCCCCAGGCCCACCACCTTCAGACTAAGATCGCGCTCGGTCCGTATCCGGCTCTCCGATCCGGCTTCCTTGACCGATCCGATACTTTCCTTGAACGAGGTGACTATCGTCGGGATCGTCTTGATCAGGGTGATAAGTCCGCCCATGGCGACCGCACCCGCGCCGATCAACCGGATATAAGCCCGGTAGATGGCCGATGCGGGATCGGCAAAACTATGCGTCACCGGGTCCCATCCGCCAAAGCCGCCCTTCGTACCGAGATCCTTCAAAAAACCCAGCTTCACCTGCTGTTGGGCGACGGTCGCGGGATCGATAAGGGAAGCCAGCAGCGGATGGAACACCAGCCAGCTCAGCACGCTCCCGGCAAACAATACTCCCGCGATCTTCGGACCGATGATGTAGCCAACGCCCATATATTCGGGCGTTATATCGGCCGAGACCTGGGCCGATGGGTAGATCTTATTATATACCTTGCTCTTTACCGTGTCGAAAACCGGGGTTCCGGCGATAACGCGGAACATCTTCTGCAAAATGGCATACACGAAGGCAAAGCCCAGCCCCTGGAAGGCCGCCCTGGCAAAGTCTCCTCCCTTCTCTCCCGCCTTCAGCACCGAGGCACAGGCGGTACCCTCGGGATAGGGAAGGGTCTCGTGTTCCTTTACGATAAGACTTCGGCGCAGGGGGATCATCAACAGGGTGCCCAGCATGCCGCCGAAAATGGACAATATAAAGATGATCCCGTAATTAAAATAGTTCCCCGCGTCTGCCGTCGACAGGAAAAGGAAACCCGGCAGGGTAAACACCACCCCCGCCGCAATGCTCTCGCTCGCGCTGCCCGTCGTTTGGATGATATTGTTCTCCAGCACCGTCGTTTTGAACAACCTCCGGCCGATGGTGATGGCCATCACCGCGATGGGAATAGAGGCCGAGACGGTAAGCCCCGCGTTCAACGCGAGATACACGGTGGCCGCGCCAAAGGCGATACCAAAGATGCTGCCCATGGCCACGGCCTTGAACGTAAACTCCTTCATCTGGGTTTCCGGGCTGACGAACGGTTGAAATTTCTTTTCCGGCATGCGGAGACGATTTAGAGGGTTGGTTATTACGCTTCGCCTGTTCTTTCCTTTACGACCCGGTTCAGGCTTCTGATCCGGCTGAATAATATAGCCGAGCCAAGAATACCGGCGACGAAATAAACGATGAAATAGGTCCGTTTGTCGGGGAACTTATCCCAGCTGCTGGCCATCAGCCCGGCAAATTTGCTGCCGAGGGACATAGTCAGGAACCAGCCGCCCATTAGCAGGGAGGTGAGACGGGCCGGCGCCAGTTTGGAGACCATGGACAGGCCCATCGGGCTGAGGAAGATCTCGGCGGTGCAAATGACGAAATAGGTTCCCCAGAGCCAGGCCGGGGACACTTTATCCTGGTAGATCGAAGCGATCGACAGCACCGCAAAGAACATCACCAACGAAGAGATACCCGACAGGAACAGCGCAATGCCGAACTTGGCGGGTGTGGTCGGTTCCCGCTTGCGCTTTCGCAGCCAGGCGAGGAGGCCCACCAATAACGGCGTCAGGGTGACGATAAAAAAAGGCACGATAGAGGTATAGAGCTCGGGGTTGGCGATCTTCAGGCTTGTCCCATCCGGCGGCCACTTATCCTTTGGGAGATTTTGGAAGTAAGGATCGGGTCCCAGGGTCTGGATGACGCGCCCGCTGGCGTCGGACACCGGCATCAGCCGGGCGTTGACGGAGTCCACCTTCCGGGGGCTGGTATTCACCTCCTGCAACAGCCCCATAAAATCGGCAGTTTTCCGTACGATGGGGGAGTTGATCGTCCGGTCCGTATATCTGTCGGTCCAAAGCGTGTAACCTGTAAAGATCTGGTAATACAGCGCCCAGAAGATGACCGAGACGGCAAAGATATAAAGCAGCGCGCCGATGCCGCGTTTGTCTTCCTTGTTGGCCTTCATCCAGATGGAGATAAAAAAACCGATGATCGGGACGCAGGCGAAAATAAAGGCATCGCTCGACTGAGTTCCCATGAGGGTATGGCCAAAGATGGCCGTCGGCGCCTTAAAGCCGATCACCGCAGCGATGGCGGCCGGAAGGAATACATAACCGGCGATGCTGCCCAGGCCCATATCCTCTTTCTGCGGCGGCTTGCGGATATCGCCCTGGCGGATATGTTTCAGGTTCAGCCCAAAGAGGATCAACCCAATGATCATGCCGACGCCTGCCGCGCCAAATGCATAGCCCCAGCTGTACTTGTTACGGAGATAGGCCGCGGCGACGTTGCAAAGGAGGGCGCCGGTGTTGATCCCCATATAGAAGATGTTATAGGCGGTGTCCTTTAGCGGTTTCAGCTCCTCCTTATTATAAATGTTTCCCAGGAGAGTACTGATATTGGGCTTGAAGAAGCCATTGCCGCAGATGATCAGGCCAAGCGAAATATACATGGCCGTGTTCCCCGGCAGCATGAGTCCAAAATAACCCGCCGCCAGCAGGATGCCCCCGATAAAGATGGATTTGATATAGCCCAGGTAGCGGTCGGCGATCATCCCGCCCACGAAGAGCGGGAGCCAGATCAGGGCCAGGAAGGTACCGGTGATATCGGCGGCCGTATCCGGCCGTATCCCCTTGCCCCCTGTCTGGTCGTCTTTCAGGTAAAGGAGCAGGATCCCCGCCAGCAGGTAATAGGCAAATCTTTCCCACATTTCGGTCATCGCAAGTACGTAAAGGGCTTTCGGGTGTCTGGGTCTGCCGGCGTTGATCTCACTCATGCATCTAAAAAATTAGCACGTAAAGTACGGAGAAATCATAATTTCGGGGCCGCTATGCATATATTATTATTAGGCTCTGGCGGTCGCGAACACGCGCTGGCGTGGAAACTGGCCCAAAGCAGCCATTGCACCCGCCTGTTCATCGCCCCGGGCAATGCCGGCACCTCCCGCTGCGGCCAGAATGTCGATCTGAATCCCCTGGATTTCGAAGGCTTGAAGACGTTTTGTACCCGGGAAGATATCGGGATGGTGGTGGTTGGACCCGAAGAACCGCTGGTCCGCGGCATCGCCGACTTTTTTGCTGCCGACCCTGTCCTGAAGAAGATACTGGTCATCGGCCCCTCCGCCAGCGGGGCCAGGCTGGAGGGTAGCAAGGCCTTTTCCAAGAAATTCATGGCTCGGCATAGCATCCCGACCGCCACCTATCGGGAATTCAGCGCGGCCGAGCTGGCGGAAGGGATCGGTTACCTGCAACAACATTCCCTTCCGGTGGTGCTCAAGGCCGACGGCCTGGCCGCGGGTAAGGGAGTGATCATTTGCCAAAGCCCCATCGAGGCCGTGGCCGAGTTCGAGTTGATGCTGCAGGGCAATAAGTTCGGGGAGGCCGGTAACAAAGTGGTAGTGGAAGAATTCCTGACCGGCATCGAGCTGTCGGTGTTCGTCCTGACCGATGGAAGACATTTCCTGACGCTTCCCGAGGCCAAAGACTATAAACGCATTGGGGAAGGCGACACCGGCCCCAATACCGGCGGCATGGGCGCTGTCAGCCCGGTACCCTTTGCCGACGCTGCTTTCATGAAAAAAGTGACCGACCGGATCATCATCCCCACCGTAAAGGGGTTGGAGGCGGAGGACATCGATTATAAAGGCTTTATTTTCATCGGGGTTATCAAGGTCGGCGACGACCCCTATGTCATCGAATACAACTGCCGGATGGGCGACCCGGAAACCGAAGTGGTCATGCCCCGGCTGAAGAACGATCTGGTGGAACTATTCTTGGCCGTCCGCGATCAGACGCTGGACAAGCTGCAGATCGTGTCGGACGATCGCATCGCCTGTACCGTGGTGGCGGTTAGCGGCGGCTATCCGGGCGCCTATGAAAAAGGATTGCCTATCACCGGACTCGATCAGCCACCCGCCCGCAGCGGCAGCATCGTGTTCCACGCCGGCACCCGGACCGAAGGAGATAGCATCGTCACCAATGGCGGCCGGGTCCTCTGCGTAACCTCCTTCGCCGAGACCGTCTATGAGGCCGTGGATGACTCAAGGGAGGTACTGGAAAAGATCTATTACGAAGGCATCTATTACCGGCGGGACATCGGCTACGAATTCCTATGAGCTATGAGCAACGTACATTACAGCGATTACCTGCACCTTGACACCCTCCTCAATGCCCAGTATCTGGAGAGCGACCGGCTGGGCATGCACGCGCATGACGAAATGCTCTTTATCGTCATCCACCAGGCCTATGAACTATGGTTCCGGCAGCTGCTCTATGAGGTCGATTCAGTGATCTCCATCTTTGGACGGCCCGCGCTGAACGACAATTCCCCCGAGCTGCAAACGATCGTCCACCGGCTTTCCCGTTGCGCAACGATCCTGAAAGTGCTCGTCCACCAGATCGATATCATGGAGACCATGACCCCGATGGACTTCCAGGACTTCCGGGACCTGCTGCGCCCCGCCTCGGGCTTCCAAAGCGTTCAGTTCAAGCTGCTGGAAGCGCGGTTGGGACTGCGCTATGAGAACCGGTTCGGACAGGGATACTATCTCTCCCAATTACGGCCCGAAGAGGCCGACCGGATAAAAGCCGCCGAAGAGTCGCCTTCCCTCCTGCAGCTGCTGAATGCCTGGCTGGAGCGAATGCCTTTCTTCGACCCACCGGCCGCCGACACCTTCTGGACCGACTATCGCCGACGCTATGCCGCCAGCCTGGCAGAAGGGGAGAAGGGAAACCTCAACGGTTTTGACGAGGTCTTCTCCGGCAACGAGGGCAACAGAAGCCTGTCGTCCGCGGCCTGCCGCTCCGCACTGTTCATCATGCTCTACCGCGGCTATCCATTGCTGCAGCTGCCGTTCCAGGTGCTGCACCAGCTGCTGGAGATCGACGAGCAGCTCAGCACCTGGCGCTATCGCCATATGAGCATGGTCCATCGGACCATCGGCAGCCGCATCGGAACGGGAGGCAGCACCGGCAAGGACTATCTCGCCTCCGCTCTCGAACGCCATCATCTCTTCCGGGAGATCGCGGCGCTGACCAGCTTCGTGCTGCAACGGAAAAGACTACCGGAACTTCCGCCGGAGATGGAGCGTCGGCTGGGCTTTGCCCCCGGAAACACCGGAGCCTGATCATCAGCGCTTCAAGTTGAGACGTCAAAGGCGACCGCGAAAACATAATAATTACACCCGCCGGATACGATAGCAAATGTTTTGTCGTTTCTGGATTAACCGCATTATATGGGGAAAATAATCCATCGAATCAAGCGTTTCGCCTTGTTAATTCAGATTATTTCCTTCAATTTTGCTGGCAATATCCGCAAATCCAGGCGAGCCGCAGGCTCGCTGGCCGAAGGCCCATCATAAAACGCACACCGGGGATGGGGTACTTTTGGTAGAAACCATCACCGGTATGCCAAATCTCGACCTTTTAAAATGGGCTTATTCAATTTCCTTACGCAAGAAATAGCCATGGACTTGGGTACCGCCAATACCCTGATCATACATAACGATGAAATTGTGGTGAATGAACCGAGTATCGTTGCTCTGGATCGCAATAACCCCAAGAACGTGCTGGCCGTCGGCAAACGCGCCCTGATGATGCACGAAAAAACCCACGAGAGCATTCGCACCGTTCGCCCCCTGAAAGACGGCGTTATCGCCGACTTCAACGCGGCCGAACTCATGATACGGGAGATGATCAAGATGATCTATCCCAAAAAACCGCTGTTCCCCCCCAGCTGGCGGATGATGATCTGCATCCCCTCCAGCATCACCGAAGTGGAGAAAAGAGCCGTCCGCGACAGCGCCGAGCAGGCCGGGGCGAAGGAAGTATACCTCATCCACGAACCGATGGCCGCCGCCCTGGGTATCGGCATCGACGTAGAAGAACCCGTCGGCAACATGATCATCGACATCGGTGGCGGAACCACCGGTATCACCGTCATCGCCCTCGCCGGTATCGTCTGCGACCAGTCCATCCGGATCGCCGGCGACGAATTCACCGCCGACATCATGGAAGCCCTCCGCCGCTATCACTCCCTGTTGATCGGCGAACGTACCGCCGAACAGATCAAGATCCAGATCGGCGCCGCCCTCAAAGACCTCGACAACCCCCCGGATGACATCCCCGTCAACGGCCGTGACCTGGTCACCGGTATCCCCAAACAGATCATGGTCTCCTACCAGGAGATCGCCGAAGCCCTCGATAAGAGCATCTTCAAGATAGAGGAAGCCATCCTCAAGGCCCTGGAAACGACGCCGCCTGAGCTGGCCGGCGATATCTACCGCCGCGGTCTTTATCTAACCGGCGGAGGCGCCTTGCTGCGCGGCCTCGACAAACGCCTCAGCCAGAAGATAAAGTTACCCGTGCATATAGCCGATGATCCCCTGAAAAGCGTGGTCCGCGGTACCGGCATCGCCCTGAAGAATTACGACCGGTATCCTTTTGTTATGAGGTAATGCGATAAATCATCTGAGCCGATGCGTAACGTATTTCTCTTCATCAGAAGGCATTTCAACTTCCTCTTCTTCCTGGTGTTGCAGATAATCGCCCTGTCCTTTCTTTTTCGCTTTAACAAGTTCCATGAAGCAGCCTTTCTCAATGTCAGTACGGAGATCACCGGCCGTTTTTACCAACGGTACAATAACATCGAATACTATTTCCAGCTAAAGAAGACCAACGAATCCCTCGTTCAGGAAAACCTCCGCCTTCGCCAGCAGCTCAAGGAGAATTTCGAAGCCCCCGACTCCGCCCGCCGCCTGATCCATGACACCCTCAAGGTGGATTCCCATACCGTGATCAAATACATGCTCATGGAGGCGAAAGTGGTCAACAATTCCACGACCCTGCAGGCCAACTACCTCACCATCCACCGTGGCTTCGACCAGGGCGTCCGACCCAATATGGGGGTCACCGGACCCCAGGGTATCGTCGGTTCCGTCGTCAACGTCAGCAAGAACTTCGCCACCGTCCAAAGCATGCTCCACTACCAGTTCAGACACGTGGCCAAGCTAAAGCGCAGCAATGAGACAGGTACCATAGAATGGGACGGCGTAAGCCCCCTGTACGTAACGCTAAAAAATATTCCAAAGAGCGCGAAGGTCGAAAAAGGCGATACGGTCCTGACAACGCAGCTTTCCAAGATCTTTCCCGCAAACCTGATGGTAGGCACCATCGCCGAGATCATCCCCGACAACTCCTCCTCTTTTTACACGCTGAAAGTAAAAACGGCCACCAATTTCAGCAATATCGAATATGTATATGTGATTGATAACCTTCAGGCCGACGAACAAAAAATGCTGGAGGATTCGACCCGCAAAAAGAACCAATGAGCGAGCTGCTGAAAAATACGATCCGGTTTATCCTCTTCATCCTGGTACAGGTGTTCATCCTTTTCAAGATGCCGCCCCTGCACCGTTTCATCGCCCCCTACCTGTACTACCTCTTTATTCTCTGGCTGCCGTTCAGCCTGTCAAGGACCTCCCTCACCTTCATCGGCTTCTTTTTCGGACTCTGCCTCGACTATTTTACCAAGACCCCCGGCCTCCACGCCGCCGCCTGCACACTCATCGCCTACGTCCGCCCCTTCGTTATTGGGTTGCTGATCTCCCAGGAAGGCGCCGACAAGAACTATATCTCTCCTTCCATCGTCAGCATGGGCTGGGCGCCTTACGCCACCTATGTGCTCGTACTGACCCTCCTGCACCATTCCTACCTCGTCCTGCTGCAATGGCTCCAGTTCGGCAGTCTCATGTTCTTCCTCGGAACGGTGATCGCCTCCTCCGCCGTCAGCCTTGTGCTGATCCTGTTGACCGAGCTCCTTTTCTTCCGGAAACAAAAGTTCAGGACCAATACGATCTAATCGAAGTTTAGCGTTTTTGTGTAACTTCGGGGAGCAAACCAATATGCCTGTATTTAATCAATCGCGCAGCAATATAATCCGGCTCATATTCGCCGGAATGTTCCTGATCATCATCGCCCAGCTATTTCATCTTCAGATCGTTTCCAAGAAATACAAACAGCAGGCCCAGGAGAATGCACTTTTCCGAAAAAGCGTTTACCCTACCCGCGGCATCATCTACGATCGCAAGGGCAAGGCCATCCTCAACAATACCATATTATACGACCTGATGGTCACCCCGGCCCAGGTAAAGAATATCGACACCGGCTATTTCTGCCAGCTGGTCGGCATCGACACCGCCGAATTCCGCCGCCGCGTCCTCGACGCCCGGGTCAAGAACGGCCCCTTCCGCCCCACTACTTTCGAAGACCTCCTGCCCCCGGAGATGTATGCCCGAATGGAGGAAAATATCTGGAAATTCCCCGGCTTCAACCTGCAGGAACGTCCCGTCCGCGTCTATCCCTATAATGCAGCCGCCCATATCATGGGCTACGTCGGCGAGGTCGACTCCGCAATCCTGCGCCGCAGCAACAACTTCTATCAACTGGGGGACTATGTCGGCCGCACCGGTCTCGAACAGTCCTATGAGAAAGTGCTGATGGGACAACGCGGGATCGAATTCTGGATCAAGGACAACAAGAACCGGCTTGTGGGCCGATACCAGGACAAGAGCCTCGATACCCCCGCCATTGCCGGAAAGAACCTCCACACCTACCTGGATATCGAACTGCAGCAGCTGGCCGAACGCCTCCTCTTTGGGAAGACGGGCGCCGTCGTGGCCATCGAGCCTTCTTCAGGCGGCATCCTCACCATGGCCTCCGGTCCCAGCTTCGACCCCAACTCATTGACAGGCCCGGACAAACAAGCCAACTATGCCCGGCTGGTGCTCGACGCTTCAGGCCCCTTGCTCAACCGCGCCATCAAAGGACAATATCAACCCGGTTCCACATACAAGCCCCTGGGGGCGCTTATCGGCCTGGACGAGAACGTCATCACCCCCCAAAGCGGCATTTATTGCGTGGGCCATTACGACGCCTGCTCCCCCAAGATCGTTAAATGCCTGGAGACCTGGGCCGGCCATTCCGCCAACCTTCGTCTGTCCATCGCTCACTCGTGCAATTCTTTTTTTTGCAACGCCTTCCGCCTCGAGGTCGATAATCCCCAATTCCACAGCCACCGCATCGGGCTGATGAAGTGGAAGGAATACTGTAACGCCTTCGGCCTCGGACACCGCCTCGGCGTGGATCTTCCGAGCGAAGACGGCGGAAATATCCCCGACACTGCGGCGTATGACAAAGATTACAAACGGTCCTGGAATTCCTGCTCGATGGTCACCATGGGCATCGGTCAGGATAAGATGCTCGTCACGCCGCTGCAGATGGCCAACGCGATGTGCATCGTCGCCAACAAAGGGTTCTACTATACCCCTCACTTCGTAAAAAGCATCGAAGGCGCACCCGAAGACGACACGCTTCTCAGCCGCTTTCATGTGAAGCACGAGCCGGTAAGCCATATCTCCGATGCGGCTTTTGAAGTGGTCCACAGCGGGATGCAGGATGTGGTGGAGATCGGTACCGCCAAGACGGCCCGTGTCCCGGGAATCGATATGTGCGCCAAAACGGGTACAGCCGAGAACAAACGGCTCATTGACGGCCGCATCGTCAAGCTCAACAACCACTCGGTGTTCGTTTGTTTCGCACCCCGCGAAAGCCCGAAGATCGCCGTCGCCGTCGTAGTTGAGAATGGCGGCTATGGCGCCGCCCAGGCCGGACAGATCGCCTCCCTTCTCGTCGAAAAATACCTCAATGACACCATCTCCACAGCGCGGCTTGCCCTGGAAGATGAAATGACCAATCGTAACCTGATGCCGGGCTATCTCGTCCGGGCGCAGTTTAAGGACGACTCCACCCGCGCTGCCTTGTGGGCCGCGCAGTCCGGCGACAGCACCCGGTGGTTGAAATACCAGACACCCGCTTTCCGGAACATGATGCTCGACTCCACCTACGGTTCGAAGAGCCCGTTGTATCAGGCCCTGCACAAGCCCTCTCCATATAAGAGCGCCCTCGCTGAACGCCTGGCCAAACAAAAGGCGCAGGCCGCCGCCGCGACGATCGGCCTGGATACGGCAATTAAGGCAAGTGCAGGTAAGTCGCCGGGCGACACCAACCGGCAACGAACGCCCAGACCACAACGCCCGGACTCCGGCGCCACCCCACCCGTGCACAGGCCCCAGCCAAAGGCCGATTCATTCTCCAACAAACAAAAAGATTCAACCCCCGCAAGATGAGCCAGAGAAATCCCTCCATATCAAAAGGTGTCGACTGGTCCCTGGTCTGGATCTGGTTTATCCTTTGCGCCATCGGGATCACCAGCATCTTTGCCGCCTCCTATCACGACGGGGACAACGTTATCCAGGGCTTTATCTCTCTGAAGAATGACTATAGCCGTCAATCGCTGTTCTTCGTGTTGTCGGGCATCGTAGGCACCTTTATCCTCCTCACCGACAGCAAATTCTTCACCGCCACGGCCAACCTCGGGTATGCCCTCGGCATCTTCCTGCTGCTGCTGGTCTTCCCCTTCCACTCGCGCGTGAGAGGGACGGAGTCCATCATCAAATTCGGCAGCGCCTTCAGCTTGCAACCCGCCGATCTCTGTAAGCTCTTTGTAAATCTTGCTCTCGCAAAATACCTTTCCAGGGTAGAGACGAATTTTACCCGCCCGCGCTCGCAGCTTATCGCCGCGGTGATCGCGCTGGTCCCGGCCATGTTCAGCATCATGCAGCACGAGATGGGTCTGTCGCTGGTCTACTTTTCCTTTTTCCTGGTCATGTTCCGCGAAGGTTTGCCGCCTTCGGTGCTGATCATCGGCTTCTCCTTCTCCGTACTGGTCGTCGCTACCCTCCTGCTCGAGCCGAATACCCTGGCATTGATCCTTACCGGCGTCGCATTGACGGCTATCTACTTCCTGCGCAAGCTCATCAAGCGCAATCGCAGCGTCCTGTTCCTTATCGCCGGTATCTGGTTCGTCTGCGTCGGCGTTCAGCGATTTGTCGTTCCTTTCGCCTTCAAGCATGTGTTCAAGCCTTATCAGGTCAAACGGATCTACGATGCCATCGGCAAGGATTATGTGCCGGAAAGCCAGGCGGAAGAGGCCGCATTGGAGAGCGAACAGCGAAGAAGCGGAAAGAAGTCGGATGATAACTACAATGTCAAGCAGAGCAAGATCGCCATCGGCAGCGGCGGCTTTATCGGCAAAGGCCTGCTCAAAGGCACCCAGACCCGCTATGACTTCGTGCCACAACAAAAGACGGACTTCATATTTTGTACGATTGGCGAGGGCTTCGGCTTTTTTGGAAGCGTCCTCTTCCTCGGCATCTATATCGTTCTGCTGATGCGCATCGTGTCCATTGCGGAGCGACAGCGAAGCGTCTTCAGCCGGTGTTATGCCTATGGTGTAGCCAGCGTTCTCTTCTTCCATATCGTCATCAATGTCTGTATGACCGTAGGGTTGGCGCCCGTGATCGGCATCCCGCTGCCCTTCATCAGCTATGGAGGCACGTCCCTGCTCACCTTCAGCGTGATGCTGTTTATCCTGGTCCGCCTGGACGCCGACCGGCAAATGGTGCTTCGTTAGTACCTTTGCACCGCAGCAAATTCCGAATCAAATGCAAGTCATTCCACTGTCAGAAGGGGCCTTTACGATAGACAAAACAAAAAAGTTCATTCCCTTTGACCTCGATTCCGACGATCTTCAGCAGCGTCCCACCGGCAGCCTGCTCGTCGAAGTGCAACCTTTCGCCATCGTCACCACGGAAGATATCCTCGTCCTGGATACCGGGCTGGGATTCGAACAGAATGGCGAACTGCAGATCCATCGCAACCTCCGGAATGCCGGTATCGATCCCGCGGCCGTCACCAAAGTTCTGATGAGCCATCTGCATAAGGATCATGCCGGCGGAATCGCCGGCGACTGCGGCGATGGGACGGCAAAAAGCACACTCTCGTTCCCCAACGCAATGTACTATATACAAAGGCGCGAGCTGGAATATGCCTTTGAGAAGGGACCCTCCTCCTACATCACCGGCGAGCTCGGGTGTCTCAAAACTTCCAGCCAGGTGATGTTTCTCGATGGCGACGGCGTGATCGATGGCTATATAAAATATGCCGTAACGGGAGCGCACTGTCCCTTTCACCAGGCATTCTGGATCGTCGATGGCGGCGAGACCGTCTTCTTCGGCGGCGACGTAGCACCGCAGTTGCAACAAATGAAAAGCCGATTCGTCGCAAAGTATGATTATGATGGAAAGAAAGCAATGGAGCTTCGGCAGCAATGGTCGGAGCAGGGACAACGCGAAGGATGGACCTTCTTGTTCTATCATGATGTGAAAACGCCGACTTTCAGCGCCCGCTGAGATCCGCGCCCCGCGCGGGCCACATTAAAATGAGATTAGAATGGGATTGACGCTAAAGACTGTCCTTGTCGGACATGGGGCCATAGGCCCCATTAAAAAAGGCCTGCCCTGGAAAGAGCCGGCCGTTGCTAACCTATGAAAAACACCAGGTTCAAATATCGTATTTCAGGAAACGTCTCATAAAATTTTTCGGCGAATTGGGCAAATGTTGGGGTAAGCAATTCAATTGCTCATAGGTCAGTTGCCCGGAGGGAAACGGCGGCCCTGCATCCTTCTTCTGTCGGCTTCACGTTGGATCAATCTGTTGAAATCCTCCTCGGCGCGGAAAAAGTCGTTGATCTTCCCCGGTGAGATGGCCTTTAGAAATTCAACACTGTATTTTTTCTGGACGGCCACAAGACCCTCGTGCAATCCAAGCTCATTCCGGTCGACCCGGTATTGATTGTACACCTGCCTTTTTTCGTTGGTGTAATATCTGTAAATAGGCCAGAATTTTTGCGCTTCCTCCGGCGTCAGGTTAAGCCGGCGGGTGATGAAGCCGATCTTATAGCTTTCAAGAAGCCCGGCTCCAGGTTGTTGTCCCGGCTGCCCGGGCTGTCCTTGGGGGAATGCGGATGGGGTCAGCCAGCAGAGGATCACCAATACGGAAAATATCTTTTTCATTGTTGCTGCTAATTCGTTGCAATATCAACTGCCCCTCCATGTTCATCCATATATTGCTTCAGATCTCCATCGGGTATATCCGCGAGTAATGAATTTACTTCGCCGTCGTTAAAGTCCAGCGCCGCGATATTGGCCGCCGACTGTTCTACAGGAGTGTCATCGTCTACATGGGTATCCGCCAGAAAGCTTTGCAGCTCCTGGTCGCTCACCTTGGGAAGACTAACCACCACATTTTCGGCAGGCTTCACGGGATGGGTGCCACCGGTTACCTGCAACCGAAGCCAGCCGATCGTCAGGATCAGCCCGGCCACAACGGCGGCCGCCGAGTATTGCCACAGCCGCGTCCTTCTGCCGCCAAAGGCGACAACCTTCGCCGGCTTCTTCACGAGCCCGGCCTCTTCTTCCCGGCTCTCGGCCACCTTCTCTTCTATCCCGACCGGCAACTGATGAAAATATTCTTCCGGAACAGTATAGGGGTTCAATTCTTTGGCAATGGCCAGGATCGGCGAAACCTCCTCCAGATATCCTTCCGGCATCCGGTACGTTTCCTTTGACCGCAATTGCGCCAAGAGGGGCGAAAGCCCACTCAATTCCTGCCCTGCCGTCTCTGGAAGCGGATTTGAGGGCGCAAATCCCACGGGAACGCCGGCCTCCGCTTTGATCTTCGCCAGCACACCCGCGGCAAAACTCTCGAAAAAACCATCTGGCACATTGAAAACCAATGGCTTATGATTGGTTTTGACCCGGATCAGCACTCGCTCGCATAAATCCGTAAAATAGTCATCCGCGACCCGGTAAGTGGTTTCGCGGCTGATCGTGGCGACAAACTCACTCACCGACCTCAATTCTTCCAATATGTCATTCTTCACGTTCATCTATTTTCAGACCCAATCCATTAACCGAAGTTTAATGATTGAGGATGTAATCCTCTATTTTTTTGACGGCATGATGATAGGAGGCCTTGAGCGCACCTTCCGAGGTGTCCAGCACCCGGCTCATCTCCTCGTAGGGCATCTCGTCATAATAGCGTAAGGTAAACACAATTCGCTGTTTCTCCGGCAGTTGCTGGATAGCCAGCTGCAGCTTCCACTCCAGTTTGTTCGGGTCGAAATGCTTGTCGGCGATCACCTTGTTGCTCAGCCCCGACTCCATTTCATCAAGGGAAAGGGCGGACTTCCGCTTCTGCTGCTCGAGATAGCTCAGGCACTCGTTGGTAGCGATCCGGTAAAGCCAGGTATACAACTGACTGTCCTCCCGGAAATTCTCCAATCCGTTCCAAACACGTATAAACACATTTTGCAATACGTCGTTGGCGTCTTCATGTTCCACTACCATCCGCCGGATATGCCAATACAGCTTTTCCTGGTACTTCCTGATGATGGCGGTAAACGCGCGCTCTTTGGTCTCAGGATTCCGGAATTGCAGAAGCAGCTCGGTATCTTGGATGGTCACTATACTATTTGTTTTTTCTTGCGATTACCTTTTCTGCGGCGGCAACGATATTGGGGGAATCCAGGCCATACTTCTTCAAAAGCTCATCCGGGGTGCCGCTTTCTCCAAACGTATCCATAGTGCCGACATATTCGATGGGCATCGGGGTATTCCGGGCCAGGGTTTGTGCGACGGCATCACCCATACCACCGATGATATTATGCTCTTCGGCAGTGACCACGCATTTCGTCTTTGCCACGGACTTCAGGATCGCGGCAGTGTCGAGCGGCTTGATCGTATGCAGGTTGATCACTTCGGCAGAGATACCCTTTTGCTCGAGGACCTTTGCCGCTTCGATCGCCTTCCAGACGAGATGACCACAGGCGAAGATCGAAACATCGGTGCCTTCGTTGAGCACCTGCGCCTTGCCGATCTCGAACGGCATGCCGCTGGTAAAGATCGGCCATACGGGACGGCCAAAACGCAGGTAAACGGGACCCTGGTAGTCGGCGACGGCCATCGTAGCGGCCTTGGTCTGCGCATAGTCGCAGGGAACGATCACCGTCATGCCCGGCAACATCTTCATAAGGCCGATGTCTTCCAGGATCTGGTGGGTCGCGCCGTCTTCGCCGAGCGTCACACCGGCATGCGATGCGCATATCTTGACATTCTTCCCCGAGTAGGCAACAGACTGGCGGATCTGGTCATAGACCCGGCCGGTGGAGAAGTTGGCAAAAGTGGTCGTGAAAGGGATATGTCCGCCAATGGTGAGACCTGCGGCAATGCCGATCATGTTGGCTTCCGCGATCCCAACCTGCACAAAGCGTTCGGGGAATTCCTTGATGAAAGCCTGCAGCTTCATCGAGCCGGCCAGATCGGCGGTGAGGGCTACAATGTTAGCGTTCTTCCGTGCTGCTTCTACAATACCGTCTCCAAATCCGCTGCGTGTGTCCTTCTGTCCTGTTACCTGAATATCTTTTAACATTGTCGTTGGTTTTAATCCTTACAAAGTAAAGGCAAAATCGCCATTTTCCAAGGCTATACTAGTTGAACTTGGAAAACTTTCCATTGTAGAATTTCTCGTCCGCTTTCAGCTTCTGCTCCCATTTCCAGGCCGTGGACATCATATCTTCGAGACTGAACTCAGTGGTCCATCCCAACTGCCGCCGGGCGAGGTCGTTATTCGCATAGATCGCGATCACATCACCCGGACGACGGGGCCCGATCTGGTAGTTCAGCTTTACGCCGCTGACCTTCTCGAAGGCCTTGATCGCCTCCAGCACCGTCACCCCGTTACCGGTGCCGAGATTGTACACCTCCGCACTTTTCGTGTTCTTTTTATCGATCATGTACTGCAGCGCCAGGGTATGGGCATGGGCGATATCGCTGACATGTATAAAGTCGCGGATACAGGAACCGTCCCGGGTGGGATAGTCATCGCCGAACACGGTCATCATCGGCAGCTTGCCGATCGCCGTCTGCGTGATGGCCGGAACAAGATTGGCCGGCTTCCCGATAGGCATCTCGCCGATCAGGATGCTCGGATGGGCGCCGACCGGGTTGAAATAACGCAGCAGGATACTCTTGGTCCGCGTCGCCGATTTGCAGAACTCGTTGATCATCTGCTCGCCCATTTGTTTGGTATAACCATAGGGCGACTCGGCCGGCTTTGGCGGCGTCTGCTCCGTTACCGGGATGACATCGGGGTTGCCGTATACCGTACAGGACGAGGAGAAGACGAAATGCGGGACCTCGAATTCCTGCGCCACCTTCAACAGGTTGATCAGGGAAACGAGATTGTTCTCGAAATACATCAGGGGATGTTCGACCGATTCCCCAACGGCCTTATAAGCGGCGAAGTGAATGATGCCGGCGATGTTCTCATTCTCCTGGAAGATCGCGCAGGTGTCATCATAATTGCAGAGATCAACCTTGTAATTCTTGATCTTCTTTCCCGTTATCTTCTCCACTCCCTCGAGGATACGCGGGGAGGAACGGACATTGTTGTCGACGCAAATTACTTCAAATCCACTGGCTATAAGGTCGACGAGGGTGTGTGAACCGATAAAACCGCATCCGCCGGTGACAAGGATCTTCTCCATAGTAGCAAAAGGCAATTTATTTTTTATGAATTGATCAGATTGATAAGATATTGACCATATCCGCTTTTCAACAAGGGCTGCGCGATCTTCTCCACCTGCGCCTTATCGATAAAGCCTTTGCGGTACGCGATCTCTTCGATACAGGCGATCTTGATGCCCTGCCGCTGCTCGATCACCTGGACGAATTGCGAGGCCTGCATCAGCGAATCGAAGGTGCCCGTGTCCAGCCAGGCCGTTCCGCGGTCGAGGATCGATACCGTCAGCTGCCCCCGGCGCAGGTATTCCCTGTTGACGTCGGTTATTTCATATTCGCCGCGGGGCGACGGCTTCAGCCGCGCCGCGATCTCAACAACGGAATTGTCATAGAAGTATAGCCCCGGAACCGCATAGTTACTCTTGGGTTTGGCCGGCTTCTCTTCTATGGAGATAGCCTTGTTGCTGGCATCGAACTCAACAACCCCATACCGCTCCGGATCGCTGACCTGGTAGGCATACACGATGCCGCCGTTGGGCCGGGTATTCTTCTCCAGCTGCTTGCCAAGCCCCGCGCCATAGAAGATATTGTCACCCAGCACAAGGGCCACCGGATCCTTGCCGATAAAATCCTTGCCGATGACAAAGGCCTGCGCCAGCCCATTGGGCAACGGCTGCTCGGCATACGAAAAGCTAAGCCCAAGCTGCGACCCGTCACCGAATAATTTTCGGAACAGGGGCAGATCATGCGGAGTGGAAATGATCAGGATCTCTTTTATCCCTGCCAGCATCAGGGTGGACAGCGGGTAATAGATCATCGGCTTGTCATACACCGGCATGATCTGTTTGCTGATGGCATAGGTTATCGGATGCAGACGCGTACCGGATCCTCCTGCGAGAATAATTCCTTTCATATTTCGAAGACAGGTTTTGAAAATCCTCGAAAGATAGGAAGTTTTGGGCAACTACCGGAACAAACTAACGATAAAATAAACAACCGCGGCCAACACGGCGCTTACCGGGATCGTCAGTACCCAGGCCCAAAGCAGGTTGATCGTCACCCCCCATCGCACCGCAGAAAGCCGCTTGGTGGCGCCGACGCCGATGATCGATCCGGTGATGGTATGGGTCGTGCTGACCGGGATCCCGAGCTTGTCGGAAAGGAACAGGGTTACGGCGCCGGCCGTTTCCGCACTGACCCCTTCCAACGGCGTAACTTTCGTGATCCGCGTTCCCATCGTCTTCACTATCTTCCAACCCCCGCTCAGCGTACCCAATGCAATCGCGCTAAAACTCGCCAGGGGTACCCACATATTGGCGTCAATAAATTGTCTGAATGACATTTCATGACCCAGCGACTTATTATACCAGATCATCGCCGCACCGATGATGCCCATCACCTTCTGGGCATCGTTGCTGCCATGGCCCAGGCTGAGCAGCCCCGAGGAAAGCAGCTGCAACCGGCGGAACCAATTGTCGGCCCGGTAGGGATTGGCCCGGCGGCAGATATTCAATATCAGCAACGTAATAACGAACGCCACCACCATCCCGATAAACGGCGCGACGAAAATGAACAGGAATGTCGGGACCACCTTCGCATAGTTGATGACATCCACCCCATTGCGGTGAAAGGCCCCCGCATGCGCAAGGGCCGCCCCCATAAACCCGCCGAGCAGGGTATGGGACGAACTGGACGGAATGCCGAACCACCAGGTAAGAAGATTCCAGCAAATAGCCGCGATAAGTCCCGAAAAGATGACCTCCAGGTTGATGAAATCCCTGTTGACGCTGCTCGCAATGGTATTGCCGATCTTGAACTCCTTAAGAACGTAGCGGGCAATAAAGAATGCCGCAAAATTGAACAACGCCGCCCACAACACAGCCTGGAACGGCGTCAGCACCTTGGTCGAAACGATGGTGGCAATGGAATTGGCCGCATCGTGAAAACCGTTGATATAGTCGAAGACGAGGGCCAGTACGATGATGACAACCAGGAAGGACATAGGGCTCAGGCGTATTTGATGATGATCGATTCGATGACGTTCGCAGCATCTTCACACTTGTCGGTTACGATCTCCATCACCTGGTAGATCTCCCGCTTCTTGATCACCTCTTTAGCGTCCGGCTCGGACTCGAAAAGGCGTTCGATGCTGAGATCGAATATATCATCCGCCTGATTTTCAATACTGTTCACCTTGACAAGGGCATCGGTTATCTTCCTCATATCCCGCATGTTCCGCAGCTCCTTCACGGCACATTGGATCTGCGCCGTCCCCTGCTCGATAAGGTCAGCCAGTTTCTGGATACCCGTATCCTGCGGATTGACCTTATAAAAGTTGATCTTCTTTACAGCCGCGTAGATATAATCGCAGATATCGTCCAGGCTGCTGGCCAGGTAATGGATATCCTCGCGGTCGAACGGGGTGATGAAATTACGGCCCAGCTCCGTGAAGACCCGGTGGGTAAGATCGTCATTGACATGCTCCTGGTCTTCCACCCGGGACGTAATGACACCCCGCTTATCGAAGTCGGGCTCGGCCACCGCCTCCTTCATCAGCTTGCCCATCCGGGCCACGCCATCGGCTACTTCTTCGAACAAGGAATAGAAAACCCGGTCTTTAGGGGTGAATAGCCGGAGAAAGGACTGAAAGGCCATGCAAAAAATTTGCGCAAAAATAGTCCTTTTAGGCCAATGTAGGCACAAAAGGCCAGTTGGCCGAGGTAGGCCTTTTGCGCCCACCCGTTAATGTCGGGCCTTCGGCCGGGCCGCATTCCGCGGCTCCTTATTTGACGGCCAGCTCATCCACCGGCCTCGCAACCGGCAATCGGATCGCCTTCCCGGGCGGATGACCCGGGGCCGGCGGATCGCCAAGCAAGGTAGCCATGGTCGCAGCAAGCTGCTTTTGATACACCTGCCCCCTGCTGCGGATCTCTCCTTCCGCCTGTATCCCAGGACCTAATACCGCCATCCAGATCTCGCTCGACCCCTGGGCCCAAAGCCCATGGGTAGTCCATTTATTGGGCTTCCATCCGCGACCATGATCGGTCGTGATAAGAAAGGTAGTGCTGTCCTTATAATATGGATCGGTCTGCACTTCGTACCAGAGATCGGCGATCATCCGGTCAATGTCGGCCGCCTGCTGCAGATAGAGGTCGTACCGCCCGCCATGCGCACACTCATCGGTTTCCCCAAACCCCAGGTAAAGAACGGAAGGATGGTGCTGCCGCATATACTCCCTGGCGGTGCAAAACGTAAGGTAGTCATGGCGGGTCTTGGTTGGATGCATGGTCGCCATTACACTGTCGATAAGCCCGGCTTCCTCGTTACCACTCTCCCCCAACGCCTCATACCCGCTGTTCACCGGCAAGCCACTCCGTTGTTCATTTAAGATATAAGGGAACACGCTCCAGGAGGTAAAGACCGCCACCTTCCCATGATAGTCGGAGGACTTGTTGAGATATTCCAGTACGTTGACATGCTTGTTGTTGACGCGGAGATTGGGACTGGTGATCGCATCGGTATGCCCCGTGAAGATCTCATTGTATCCCGGGTACGAGATTCTCATCCAGTTGCGCACATTCATCTTGTTCCCGTAAAGGCGGTTGCCATAAAGCCTGCCGCGTTCCGCCAGCGTTCCCCAGAAGAAGGGAAGCAGCTTCTTGCGGCGTACTTCGGCCGAGCTATCCCAATACATTTCCCGGGCAAGCGCCGTATCGCGTACATATTCGGGGTTGCCGACCAGCAGGGGGTCGGCTCCGGTGAAGACTTCCTGCCAGCGAAAGCCGTCGATAGTAATGATGAAGAGGTGTTTCGTCCGGGCAGCAGGTTGAGCCGTCGCGGAGAGACACAATGCTCCCGCAAGTAACAATAGGATACACTTCATTTTAATGGGTTTGTCAAAATTAGCGCGCCGGTATGACCCCATGTTTATGGAAAGATTAACTTATGGTTACCCCTCTGCCGGCCCCTGTTTTGCATCTCGGTCATCGTATATATTTGTGTATATGCCCTTCTTACATTGGTTGGAAAATTGGGATAGGATCCTGTTCGTGCTCATACAGCGCGATTCGGATAGTGCCGTACTCGATACCATTATGCCGATCGTCCGGGAGCCGCTCACGTGGGTGCCCTTTTATGCGTTCATGCTCTACTATGCCTTCCGTGCGGGCAGGCAAAAGGCCTGGGCCTTCATTCTGCTCAGCATCGTCGCCTTCGCCATCACCGACAGCCTCACGGCCCAGATACTCAAACCGCTGTTCGAACGGCCCCGCCCTTGTCATGACCCCGAAATGCAGAACTACCTGCACGGGCTTGTCGACTGCGGCGGACTGTATTCGATGCCCTCCAACCACGCGGCCAATCATTTTGCCCTCGCCACCTTCTGGTATTTCTCCATCCGTGCCATCAACGGCCGCACATGGCCCTGGCTCTGGCTATGGGCCGCGCTGGTCTGCTATGCACAGGTCTACGTGGGGAAACATTACCCCGGCGACATCCTCGTTGGGGCGATCGTTGGGACACTAACGGGATGGGGTATCTCCCGCCTCTTCGTGTATTGGGAACACCGCCAGGCCCAGCGCCTGTCCCTCCGCAAGCGGAAAACATCCTATATTTGACGCAAAGGTGAACTTCACTTGATCATCGAACCCAACCCATCCAACTGGGAGACCTGGCTTCAAAAATGGTTCCTCCCGCTGTTGATCCCTGCCATCCTGGTAAATGCCGGCGGCCTCCTCATTCCCATTCTCGAACCCGACGGCTCCCTGTACGCCACCATCGCCAAAAGCATCGCCCGGACGGGCGACTTCGTCAATCTCCGCGTCGACGGAAAAGACTGGCTCGATAAACCTCATTTCCCGTTCTGGATGGCCGCGCTGAGCTTTCGCCTCCTGGGCGTCAACGCCTTCGCCTACAAATTCCCCGCCCTCCTCTTCTGGGCCGCCGGCGGCTGGTATACCTGGCGCCTGGCGCTCTCCCTGTACGGAAAGACGGTCGCCCAATTGTCCGTCCTTATCTATGTGTCGGCTGCCCATCTCGTCATCTCCAACAACGACGTCCGCGCCGAACCGTATCTCACCGGGCTCATCATCGGCTCGGTATATCATTTCTATCGCGCTTCCCGAACCCGGCCTGGTATCCATCTCGTTGCCGGATCCCTGCTCGCAGGTTGCGCCTGCATGACAAAGGGCCCCTTTGTACTGATCACCATCGGCGCCGGTTTCGTCCTCGATTGGTCCTCGGGGAAAGAATGGGAGCAGTTCCGCAACCCACGCTGGTGGATCGCCATTGCACTGACCGCCCTCTTTACGCTTCCCGAGATCTATTGTCTCTACCTGCAATTCGATCTTCACCCCGAAAAATTGGTTTTCGGCAGGACCGGCGTATCGGGCATCCGCTTCTTTTTCTGGGACAGCCAGTTCGGCCGCTTCTTCAACACCGGTCCCATCAAGGGCAGCGGCGATCCCTTCTTTTATTTTCATACCGTACTCTGGGCTTTTCTACCCTGGAGCCTGCTGCTCTACGCGGCCATCGTCCAGAAATGCAGACGCCGCCGGGCCTTCCCCGGCGATCTCCTCTGTCTGGGGGCCGCGCTCGCCAGTTTTATCGTCTTCTCGCTGTCGAGGTTCCAGCTGCCGCACTATCTGAATATTCTGTTCCCCTTCTTTTCCATCCTGACCGCAGCCTGGCTGTATAGTGTCCGCCGCCGTGGGTCGCAACAGGCGATCCGCATCGCCCAGAACGCCATCGCCATCCTGCTGCCCATCCTGCTGCTGGCCTTGTGCTGGCTCTTCCACTTCAACGGTTGGGTCTCGATCATGACGGCGATCGGCTTGCTGGCCATCGCACCCTTCCTTCTTTTCCGCCGCCCGCCGTTGCCGGCATCCATTGTTCACAGCTTCTGGATGGCGCTGCTGGTCTTCTGCTTTGTGAATTTCATCCTCTACCCGGCGATCCTGCAGTACCAGGCCGGAACGGTCGCCGGTCACTACCTGCGCGATATGCCGCCGCCGGCACAACCCGTCTACCTGTTACAGGAAGCGCCCGTGGATTATTCCTTCGAATTCGACTGCCCTCATCCCGTGGAACGTATCCCCATCGACAGCCTTGCCACCCGCCTCAGGCAAACCGGCGCTGCCCCACAGCCCGCCCTCGTCTTTGCACCCACAAGCTTTGCCGACACACTGGAACGACACGGTTATCGCGCAACGCCCCTGCACTCCTTCCCCAATTTCCACATCAGCCAGCTGACAGGAAGATTCGCCGACTATCGCACCCGCACCTCCGTACTCACGCAATGGTCGCTATTGCGTGTTCGGAAATAATCGTATCTTGTAGGGTCTGCTGCGGGCAGGCCCTTCAATTTATGAAGACACCGTTGATACAGCAATGCCAGCGATTTATGGTAAAGGCCATCATTGCCCTGGCCGGATTGCTGGCCGTCACCCCGCAGATCTCCTACAAATTCTTCCTCTGCGCCAATCTGCCCGCCGGCGCCTTTAAGGCGCATCACCGGGCGCCACATGTGGCCCAGGTCCGTGACGCCGGCAGCGGCAGCCGGCTGGCCCACGAGCGGCACCACCGTCTAAGCATCGACAAGCGATACACCGCCAAGCATTTGTTCGCTTTGCCATCCATCGCGTTCGCTCTGACCGAACAACCTTTACCTTCGGTAAGCCCGGTGCTGCCCCGCCCACTGGGGTCATCCGACCCCCTGCTGGTTGCCCACCGCCTCAGGGGCCCGCCTGCATGGTCCACACTTTCTCCTGCTGTTTAGATCATCGGCGCCGCTGCATCGCCACGCGGCAGGGCGTCAATTTGGACCAACAACAAACTGTCAGTTAATGCGAATCCTTGTCATCGGGGCCGACCGGGAAAAAGTCGGTCTGCTCGCCAAAGATCTCAGGCAACACCGGTATCCTGTCGATCTTGCCTTTGAGACATCCACCGGAAAATATCTGTTCGAAAAAGGTGCATACCATTTGATCATCGTATATCATGGCTGTCCGACACCCGACAGCCGTGAATTGTGCCGCATGGTCCGGGCCTCCGGCGGATCGGCCCTCTTACTGATGCTGGCCAGTCCCGGTGAGTGCAGCGTATTCGAAGCCTATTCGGCAGGGGCCGACTGTTATCTCGCGCTTCCCGCCGAAAGCCGGGAGATCGTTGCCCGGGTCAACGCCCTGGCCAGGCGATCCGATGGCCAGCCCCGCCCCGGCAGCCGCATTACGGCCGGAGACCTCGTCATGGACCTCGATAGCAAAGAGGTCAATCTCCGGGGCAAACCTATCAATGTCACCGCCAGCGAATTCCGCATCCTTCAGTTCATGATGGAACATAAGAACCGGATCGTGTCCCGCGAAGAGCTTGCCGATGTGATCTGGGGAACGCGCAAGCCCGACGGAGCGAGGCGACTCCCGGTTCACATGAACAACCTTCGGGGTAAGCTTGCCAAGGGCGCCTATGACAGCTCCGGGATATATACGGTTTCCCGGCGGGGATATTTAATGGTAGACAATAATGAATAGACAAAAAACGATAAAACAAAAAATGAAGATCTCGACTGTAAACGACATCGAAGGCATCCGCGGCGAGCTTTTTCACATGATCCTGTTCTCGATGGCCTGGGCGATGATGGGCGAATACATCATCGACTTCACCGACTTTGCCATGGGCGTGATCCTGACGCTGATCTGTGTAGTCTTTTTGGCGCTGTATTCCATCCGCCTCTACGACCTCGAAGGAGAGCTCGAGGAACTGGGCCGGATCAGTTTCTATAGCGACCAGGGAGAAAAAAGGCGCGACCGCTCCTATGCCCTGATCCTCCTCTTCGAAGGCATAGCAGTGCTGGTATCCTGGTCGATCCTCCTGAAATATGGCCATGACAACTGGGTCATACCCGCTTTTGCCCTCATCGCCGGTCTGCATTTCATCCCGCTCGCACGCCTGATCCGCCAGACCTCCTACTACTATCTCGGGGTTTGGATATCCCTGCTTGCCGTAGTCTGCTATTGGCTCTTCATGTCCGGGCGGATAGACGACCGGCTGGCCAATACAGTCATCGCGTATGGCTGCGCCGCCGGATCGGTGCTGGACGGCATCGCCATCATCTTCCGCGCGCGGCGGCAGCTACAGTCATAGGAGAGGGATCACATCCACCGGTCGAGGATCTTCTCCAGCAGGCACCACTTCGTAATGGACGACTGCAGCAGATTGGCGCCCACGAAAACGGCAAGCCAGATCCAATTGGAATTGACGGTCAGTGCGAGGATGGTCCCGGTCAGTACGAGTGTGCCGGCAACGGCCCGGATGATCCTTTCTTTCATGGTGTATTGAGTTTAATGTGAGTGATCGGCCACCGGCAGGATAAAAGCCCTGAGGGGAAAGCCGGTGGAATGTTGTTGATTGTAATCCCGGATAAGGGCCATGGCGGTATCGGCCTCCTGTTGACCCGTAAAGCTGAAAACGCACACGGAATCGAACACGCCGGACCCCGCAGCAAACCAGTCCGCCGAGAGATCGGCGGGCTGGTCTGTTTTGAACCCGGTGGTCCCGGTGACGCTGTAGACGGGTATCGCGGCCCGCCTGAGCAGAGCGGCAATGTCGGGAAGATACTCTTTGAGACCGGTGATGAAAAGCATGTTCATATGCGAATGATTTATTTTTTGGCGTATTTCTTCTTGAGCATTTTGTGATACAGCAGGGGTACGACCAGCAACGTCAGGAAAGTGGAGGTTATCGTACCACCCATCAGCGAGATAGCCAGCCCCTGGAAGATCGGGTCGAAAAGAATGATGACCGCACCCAGCACGACGGCCCCGGCCGTGAGCAATATCGGCATCGTCCGGACGGCCCCGGCTTCGACCACCGCCTGGTCGAGAGGAATTCCTTCCCGTAACCGGATATCGATGAAGTCGATGAGCAACACGGAATTGCGCACCATTACACCCGCCAGGGCGATAAAGCCGATCATCGATGTGGCGGTAAAGAAGGCGCCCAGCAGCCAGTGGCCTGCCACGATGCCGATCAGCGACAGGGGGATTGCGGCCAGCATGATAAGCGGCACCGTGAAATTCTGGAACCAGCCGACGATCAGCATGTAGATGATCACGATGACCGCGGCAAAAGCGATCCCCAGGTCGCGGAACACTTCAAAGGTTATCTGCCACTCGCCATCCCATTTGAGCGAAAAATTATCGGTCTCGTCCGGCTGATGGGTGTATTCCTCCTTCAGGCTGTAGCCGGCCGGCAGGTGAAGGGTCTTCAGGCTGTCGGATATCTTCATCATGGCATAGGACGGACTCTCCAGTTGACCGGCCATATCGGCAAGCACATATACCACCCGCTTCTGGTTCTTCCGGTAGATACTCTTCGGAGAGACGGTCCGCGTGACGTTGACGAGATCGCTGACCGGAATGGCATTGCCTTGCCGGTTGATGACGCGGAGGTTGCGCAGATCCTCCACCGTAGCGCGTTCGGCGTCGCTGAGATGCAGAACTATCGGAACAGGCTCCACCGACCGGGGCAGATGCAGGATCCCCGCCGTGGTGCCGCGTAACGCTCCGGAGATCATCTCCGTCACCTGCGCCGGCGCCACCCCGTACCGCATCGCCTTTTCCCTGTCCACTTCGAAATGATATTGAGGCTCGTCATCTTCTACCATCCAGTCGACGTCCACGACGTCGGATGTATGCCGGATGATCTCTTTTACCTGTCGGGCGACCGCGATCTGCTGATCGTAGTCGGGGCCGTAGACCTCGGCCACCATCGTCGATAGCACCGGAGGACCCGGCGGCACTTCCACGATCTTCGCATTCGCATTGTACCGGGCGGCAATGGCCTGTATTCCCGGCCGCATCGCTTTGGCTATGGCATGACTTTGTTCATGCCTGTCCTCCTTCCCGACAAGATTTACCTGTATATCGGCGACATTGTTTCCCCGGCGGAGGTCGTAATGCCGGACCAGCCCGTTGAAGCTGATGGGACCCGCAGTGCCGATATATCCTTCATAATTCCGTACAAAGGGCCGCCCGGCAATATAAGCGGCGATGTCCTGCGTAACAGCTTCAGTGCGCTCCAGCGGGGTGCCTTCGGGCATGTCGATCACCACCTGGAACTCGTTCTTATTGTCGAACGGCAGCATCTTGACGGCCACCGTTTTCGTGTAGAACAGACTCAGGGATCCCAGCAAAAGCACCACCGTCCCAAAAATAAATGCATACCGCTTCCAGCGTCTGTCGAGCAGGGGTTTCATAAAGGCGAGATAAAGACGATGGATGCGGGTAGGCTCCGAACCATGAGCATGACCGGTCGAACCGGGGCTCCCCTTCTCCTTTTCCCGCAAAAAGATATATCCCAGGTAGGGCGTCAGGGTCAGCGCCACCACGAGAGAAAGAAGCATCGCGATCGATGCGCCGATCGGCATCGGGCTCATGTACGGGCCCATCAGGCCGCTTACAAAGGCCATCGGCAGAACGGCTGCAATGACGGTAAAGGTTGCCAGGATCGTAGGATTGCCCACCTCGTTGATCGCATAGATCGCTGCCTGTAACGGCGGCAGCCGCTTCATCCGGAAATGCCGGTGCATATTCTCGGCGATAATGATGGAATCGTCAACCACGATGCCTGTGATGAAGACCAGGGCGAAAAGGGTGATCCGATTCAGGGTATAATGCAACAGGTAATAGCTGAACAGCGTCAGCGCAAATGTGACGGGCACCGAGAGAAAGACCACCAGGCCACCCCGCCAGCCCATGGCCAGCATGACGAATAAGGTTACCGCCACGATAGCGATGAAAAGATGCAGCAGCAGTTCGGACACTTTTTCCGAGGCGGTCTGACCATAGTTGCGGGTAATGGTAAGCTGCACGTCGGAAGGAATGACCTGCTTTTTAAGGTTGTCCGTCTTACGAAGGATCGCATCGGCGAGCTGCATGGCGTCGGCCCCCTTGCGCTTCGCGATCGAGAGCGTGACGGCCGGATAGACGCCCGATGCCAACCTCCGCGCCGTATCGGCGGACCCATAACCGAAGAAAACATATTGCGAGGGCGTCGAAGGCCCATCGGCGATGCTGGCCACCTGTCGCAGATAGACAGGTTGCTGACCGCTCATCCCCACTACCAGGTTGCCGACCTCGGAGGCTTCGCCGAGGAATTTTCCCGTCTCCACGGCATACGCCGTATCCTGGTTGATAAGGGTCCCGGACTCCGACCGGACATTGGCAGCCTGCAGCTGGCGGACGATCGCCGCAAGATCGAGACGATAATCCGCCAATTTATTCCTGTTGGGAATCACCGTCAACTCCCGGCTCCGGCCTCCCGTTATCCCGACGTCCGCGACATCACCGATGGTCTTGATCTGCCCCGCAACAACCTCCGCGGTCTGCCGCAGGGAATAGTCGCTTTCCTTGTCGCTCCAAAACGTCAGGGCAAGCACGGGAACATCGTCGATGGCCCGGGTCTTCACAAGCGGCATCGTGGCGCCTGGCGGCATCCGGTCCATATTCTTCATCAATTCGTTATACAGCTTGACCATCGACCGCTCGACATCCTCCCCGACATAGAACTGGACGATAAGCATGGCCTGCCCCTGCATCGAGGTGGAATACACATATTCCACACCCTTGATGTTCGAGATCATTTTCTCCAGCGGCCGGCTGACACGTGCTTCCACTTCAGTTGGCGCGGCGCCCGGGTAACCGACAAAGACGTCGGCCATCGGCACCTGTATCTGTGGCTCTTCTTCCCTGGGGATCAGCATCGTACTGTATGCGCCGATCAACAGGAAGGCTATCATCAACAGGATGGTGAGCTTGGATTGCAGAAAGGCCCTGGCTATTTTGCCGGAAATTCCGTCTTGCATGATAAAAGGGTATTTCGTTTGATCGATAAATTATTTTTTCCGTATCGGTGCGCCGTTGTAAAGCTTCCCGTCCGCCTGAAGCACGAAAGGTTCGTTCGCGGCAAGGCCCGAAAGCACCTCCACCTCGTCGCCATAGGTCCTGCCGGTACGTATCCATCGAAGAAGAGCGGTATTCGCATTGCTCGGGACAAACAGGCCCGTCAGCTGATCGTTGTGAACAAGAGCAGAAGAAGGGACCAGGACGGAGACCCCGGCCGGACTCTTCCCCGGGGCCGGGAAGACGAGATTGACATACATGCCCGCATACAAATTTTTTTGCGCCGCAGGCGGCAGGCTGATCTTTACCGGGTACTGCCCTCCCGTGGCGATCGAACTGGCGCCTACCTCCGAAACGACACCCTCCGTGGCCAGGTCCGCCGCATTTACCGTGATGCGGACCTTCTGGCCCCGCCGGATGGCGGCCACTTCATCTTCGGCCACCGTCGCCGTCACCTGCAGGACGCCGGCCTGCTCTACCGTCAGCAAGGGTGCGCCGGGCGAAGCCAGGCTTCCTTCGTCGGCGGCCTTCGCGGTGACGACACCGTCGAACGGCGCCGTCAGCCTCGTATACGCCATCGAGGCGTCTGCTTCCTTGCGGGCCTCCCGGGCGGCGGCAAGATTGGCGGCCGCTCCCTTATAGCGAAGCGTGGCATTGTCCAGCTCGCTGGCTGTAGCGCTGCCCCTGGAATAAAGACTGGTATACCGGGCAAGATCTTTCTGAGCATTATCGGCCGCCGCCGTCGCGGCAGCGATCTGTGCATCCGCCTGTGCCTTTCTGGCGTCCAGGTCCTGTCCGCTGATCGTAGCAAGCAGCTGTCCCTGCCGCACCTTATCGCCGACCTTGACAAAAACGCGGGTGATCGTCCCCATCACCCGGGTGGCCATCGTTGCCGATCGCAACGCCTCCACCCGGCCGGCGGCGGCAATGCCGCCAATGCGGTTCCCGGAAGCCATCCCTACCGTCACCGGCACCGGAGACTGCGACACCCCTCTGTCGTCTGATGGGGCCGGCGATGAACAACTCTCCAGCAACAAGGTCAGGACCAGCGCAGGGAGGATAAAAAATTTGACTATTGCTTTCATGTGATTGTTTTTAATCTTTGACGCCGGTGCCGGCGACGGTGAGGAATCGGATATAGGCGACTGCCGTATTGTACGCGTAGACGGCACGGACCAGGGCCAGTTGCTGGGTTTCCAGCTGATCCTGGGCAAGGAGGACATCGGTATTGCCGGTCATCCCCTGTTCGTACCGGTCCCGAAGAATGCGAAGGGACTCTTTTGCAGCCTCGATGGCCGTGGAAGATTCCTTCATGGCATATCGGGCGTCGTCCTGCTGGCGCAACGCTCTCCGAAGTTGCAGGTCGGCCTCTTCCCGCTGGCCGGCAAGCTCGGATACCATCTTATCCCGCACCAATCGCTGGGTAGCCACTTTGTTGCGGACACTGTTGCCTTTGAAAATATCCCAGGAGAGCTGCACTCCGGCCAGGTAGGCATGGGCGCCGAACCCCAGCATCCGGCTGTCATTATATTGCCAGGACCCGAAGGCGTTCAGCCGTGGAAGGGAAGACATGCGGGTACTTTCGATTCCCTTGTCGGCAGCCTCGATGGCCTTTTGCATCGCGGCAAGATCGGCGCGGCCGGTGGGCACGCTGTCCCTCCCGCCACTAAACGCCATTCCTCCCGCGACGCCCGCGCTTACATCCTCACTCTCCGGGATGCCCGACGGCCGCAGCTCTTCAGGTACGCGGTACCGCTGTCCGGCCGGCTGACCCATCAGCAACGCCAGCATATCGGACGCATTCCGGACGCCGCTCCGGGCCTCCGCCAGCCTGCTGCGGATCGCCGCGACCCGCACTGCCGCATTGGATTCGTCGGCACGGCTAAGCATCCCCTGCGTCACCCGGTCGGAAATGAATCGGTGGAAACTATCGGCTATGGACAACGAGGATTCAAGGACACGCACCGCCGCCTCCGCCAACTGCAATCCCATATAAGCCTGCCGCACCTGGAACTCGAGCCCCTCCCTGGTCCGCTGTGTTCGGAACCGGTATACTTCAATAGCAGCTTCCGCACTCTTACGCTGATATAGCAGATCGGCATTGAAGATCGGCTGCCTCACATCCAGGCTGGTGAGGAAATTTGGCGTCCCACCGGGATGATTCAAATGGGAAGGATCGAAATCCGCGGCCGTTATCGAGCTTTCCTGCAGCTTGAAACCAAACGCATTCAAGGGATTGTTGGTGCTCATCGCCGAATAGGAGACGGCAACCTGCGGCAGGAAAATAGCCTCCGTTTCGCGGTATCGCGCCCCGGCGGTCTTTTCTTCGAGGACTGCCTGGCTCAACTGCCGGTTGCCTGCCAGGGCGGCACGGACAGCCTCTTCCTGCGTTAACAAGGTCGCACTGTCACCCATACGCGGGTTACTGCCACGCTCCTGAGCGACCGCACGGCCAAACGACAAAGGCAGAACCAATACCGCGAGCAACCTCAAAACAAAAGCGATCGGTGGTTTGCACATGACTTACTATTTTTGGATCTTTTGATTCAGAAAATCCCAGGGGCCTCCGTTGTACACTTCGATGCCGGCAGCCTCCAGCATAGTCCGGGCCGCATCACTCCGCGCGCCACTACGGCAGCAGGTGATCACCGGCTTGTTCTCCTTCCTAAGGTGGGAAATGTTCTTTTCGAGCAGGTTAAGGGGAATATTCACGGCTCCCTTCACGTGCCCGCTGCGAAATTCTTCGGGCGTCCGGACATCGAGGATGATGGCGCCCCTTTCATAGACGTCTCTCAGATCGTCGGACTTGCCGAAAAGACGGTTGAACAGAATTGACATGTGCTATCGATTTTGATAGCGCAAAACTATTCTGTCTCCGCCCGCCGTTTCGTGACTTTAGTCACGTTGCCCGTTGATGTAAGTATTGCCTGAGCCCGGCCAGGATGGCCAGCTCATAGTGGAACTGATCTTTTACGGCATTGGTGCATCGAAATTCGAAAAAGCTGTCTCTCGGTCGGGTGAAGAATTTCACTCCAAAGCGTTCATTCAACATCCTGTCCTCCGGTTCGATCTCATACAGGAACAGGTAATTGTTGGAATAGACCGTCGCCCGCATACCCCAGCTTCTTCCTTCATAGTTGCAGAAGAAATAAAAAGTATTCATCCAATAGGTTCATCGGTTCAGTCGGGAATTTTTTTTCAAAAAGCCGTTGGGCATTCAGCACACTGGAGGGCCACGCAGGCGGTCGTTTCGGCCCGGCCTCCGCGCATGGATGGGAGTGAAGAGAAGGACCCGTTTCGGGGCATCGACGGTTATGGGAAGGGCAAAAAAGGGCGAGGGATGACAATACAACTGCCCGGCTGAATATCGCCTGTCGAGCAACAGATGTCTCCGGGTCTCACGGTTCAAAGCGTACCGCCGGCCCTGAAACGTTTGCGCGAGCATTGGGCTGGACGCAGGGTGCTTCGCCACTATTCGCTGTACACTCGAAAACTGGTAATATTCGCAACGCAAGGGTAAACCGGCTACGATGAGTTGGGCCGTACCGAGCAGGAAATGGGCAATGACGGAGAAGAATTTCAGTCGGGTTGCAAACACCCTGATTTGCAGCAAAATTCGTGCCTTTATGCCCGTATTTTCCCAAAGGGATTTTTAATCAAAAATTCACTTTTGTTAAGCCCGGGCCGGCATGCCGGATACAAGTACCGGCAACGTAAATTTACTGTAGAACGAGTTATTAATAGTTTTGCCTCGCTCTTTTCTAAGAGGGAGGCAACTTGTTTTCAGAGGAGTAGCGGGGTAAGGATATTTTGGTATTTTTACCCGACAATTCTCCATATGACAGATGAACATCGCATCCGCCAACTGTTCCCTTCCTTTGAACCCGACCTGGTGAATGTCATGGTCGAAAAGGCGGAAACCCGGGAATACCGGGAGGGACAAATGATGATGCGTACCGGCCAGCACTTCCGCAGCACCATGCTCATCCTCGAAGGGCTGATAAAGGTCTACCGGGAAGACGAAGAGGGGAACGAATTCTTCATGTACTATCTGCAGCCAGGCCAGGCCTGCGCCCTTTCGATGATCTGTGCCACCCGGCAGCAGACCAGCCAGATCATGGCCCGGGCCGTCACCGACACCGTGATCCTCTCCATCCCGCTCGAATGGATGGATAAGTGGATGACCCAATACAAGACATGGTATCATTTCGTTCTGGAGAGCTACCGGGCCCGCTTCGAAGAACTCCTGGTCACCATCGATCACATCGCCTTTCGTAACATGGACGAGCGGCTTCTTTTCTACCTGAAGAAACAGCAGGAGACGTCGAAGAGCAATCTCCTCTCCATCTCTATCACGGATATAGCCGGCGATCTCAATTCCTCCCGCGAGGTCATCTCCCGCCTCTTAAAAAAGCTCAGCGACAGGGGCTATATTCGGATGGACAAGAATATCCTGGAGATCATCCGATTGGACTTCAAGCCGGTCGATTGACCTGACCCACCTCACTCGCCGCCGTGACTATAGTCACGGAAATCTTTGCCGCCGATACCCATCTTTGTATCCGTAAATGTACAAAAATGGATACCGCGCATTTCTACGAAGTAAGACTCAACTGGGAGAACGGCCGCAAAGGGCTGATGACCTCTCCCGTATTGGACACGGCCATCGAAGTGGCCACGCCGCCCGAATTCCCGAATGGGATCCCCGGCATCTGGTCGCCGGAACACCTGCTCGTCGCCGCCGTCGACAGTTGCCTGATGACAACCTTCCTCGCCGTGGCGGAGAACTCGAAGTTGGAATTCGAAAGCTTCGAAAGCCGTGCTCTCGGCAAATTGGAAAAGGTCGATGGGAAATACCTGATCAGCGAAGTTCTGCTGACACCCCGTCTGACGATCCGAACGGAAGGAGACCGCGAAAAAGCGCTGAAAGTGCTGGAAAAATCGGAGGCCGCCTGCCTCATCTCCAACTCCGTCCGCGCCAGGATCGATTTCCGGCCGGAGATCATCGTCAACTCAGTTCAATAACCATCGGGACCGTTACTATGAATCAGCCATCATCATCAAAAAAAGGATATCTGTCCGCCGTGCTGCACAACAAATGCCCGCGCTGCCGCGAAGGGGACCTTTTTGCGGACCCCAATCCCTACCATCTGAAGAAGGGTACACGAATGCATGCCGCCTGTCCGGTCTGCGGTCAGCCGACCGAGATCGAACGCGGATTCTACTACGGCACGGGTTATGTCAGCTACGCACTTTCCGTCGCCCTCTCCACCGCCACGTTTGTCGCATGGTGGGTCCTCGTCGGGTTTTCCCTTCACGATGCCCGGTTCTTTTGGTGGATCGGCATTAACGCGGCATTGCTGGTCATCCTCCAGCCGCTGCTGATGCGGCTGTCCCGTAGCCTTTGGATAAGCTGGTTCGTGCACTATGATCCCGAATGGAAAGAACATATTTCCGGAAACGGAAATAAGGTCCTCACGGTTTAAAATATTTTTTATGAAGATCATCGTCATCGGAGGCAATTTTGCCGGGTTTACCGCCTCCATTCAACTAAAGCGAAAACTGAAAGAGAAAGCCGATGTTTTGGTTATCGACCGCAACCCGGACATGCTCTTCGTCCCTTCACTCATCTGGGTGCCCACCGGAAGAAGAGAGGTAAAGGACATCCTCGTTCCCCGCAAGCAGGTTCTGGAAAAAAAAGGCGTTCGGTTTCTACAGGCCACCGCGACAGCCGTTGATCCGGAAAGGCATACCGTCCACACCTCCGCCGGCGATTTCAATTACGATCAACTGGTCATAGCCACCGGACCAAAGGTCAACTACGATGTCGCGCCGGGCGTCCGTGAATATGCCTGTTATATCGGGACACCCGACGGCGCAATGAAGACCCGGGAAAAGCTGGAAGCATTTAAAAGCAATCCCGGCCCGATCGTCATCGGCGCCACCCAGCAGGCCGGCTGCATGGGTGCCGCATACGAATTCCTTTTCAACGTGGAAAAATGGCTCCGGGACAATAAGATCCGCCGGAAGGTGGACCTTCACTGGATCACCCCGGAGACCTATCTGGGCCACTTCGGCATCGACGGCATGCCCCTCGGAGAGACCATGCTGAAAACCTTTATGAAAATATTTCACATCCACTATCATACCGGCGTCGGCGTCACCGAGGTCCGGCCGGACGAGGTCGTGCTGACAAATGGCGAACGGATCGCCTCCCGGTTCACGATGCTGATGCCGCCCTTTGTCGGGGTCGACATGATCCGCAACTCGCCGCAATTGGGGGCCGAAGCCAACGGATTCCTCGAGGTCTTGCCATCCTACCGGCATCCACACTACCCGGATATCTGGGTGGCCGGGCTGACCGTGAATGTCAAACCGCCTTTCGCCGCCGGCCCCGTCCCGTTCGGGGTGCCGAAGACCGGTTTCCCAAGCGACGAGACGGGTAAGATCGTGGCGGAGAATATCGTCCGGACCGTGAACGGAAGACAGGACCTGAAAGAGAAGACATGGGGAAAGATACCCGGACTCTGTATCCTCGACGCAGGCAAAAAAGAAGTGCTGATCGTTTCCAATCACCTTTTCAAACCCCGGGTCTTCGCACTGATGTTACCGAATGTCTTCTATGATGTTATGAAGCTGTCGCTCGAAAAATATTTTCTCTGGAAGATGCGCCGCGGATACGCACAACTGCCCTGAGACGGCATACCCGCCCGGCTTTATCCGGTTTTCGGCACCCGGTACAGCCTGATCGTATTCAACAGGACCAGCGTGCTGCTGACCTGGTGCATTACGGCGCTACCCAGCAGCGATATCACGCCGGCTACCGACAGAACGGCGGCGAGTACATGGATAGATGTCGCCAGGTATAGGTCCAACCGGATGATCTTCAGGACCCTTTTGCTCATTGTCAGGATATAAGGAAGCGCTCCGATATCATCGTTCACCAATACAACTTTCGCGGAATTCAACGTGATATCGGTTCCCTTCAGTCCCATCGCAACGCCCACATTGGACTCGGAAATGGCAGGAGCATCGTTGATGCCGTCGCCGATCATGATCACCCGCTCCCCCCTGGCCTTGAAGTCCCGGATAAGGCCGATCTTATCTTGGGGAAGCGTCTCGGCGAAAAAACGCGTCAGGCCCAGCTCGGCGGCAACCTTTTCCGCCACCGCCCGGCTATCCCCCGTGATCATCGTCAGCCGGATGCCCATCTTCGTCAAGGTAGCGATCGTCCGGCCGATACCCTCCCTCAGCTCGTCCGAAAGAATAGCGATCCCCGCGGCAATGCCATCGACAGCGATAAAGACAGCCGAACGGCCTTCATCCTCGTTTGCTTTTAAAATGCCACCCGTGGACGGAGGGACGGTCAGCCCCAATTCGGCAAAAAGCTTCCTGCTGCCGATCAGGACTTTTTTCCCCTGGCAGATACCTTGCAAGCCCTTCCCCTTGATGATCTGCAGGTCGGTGACCGGCCGGATCACGAGATGCAGGGCCCCGGCCTTTTGAAGGAACGCCTTCGACAACGGATGTTCCGAATACTTTTCGACGCTGGCTGCCAACCCGATCAGTATCGACTCGTCGAATCCGTCGGCCAAAACGACTACCTTGCTTATCTCCGGGCTCCCCTTTGTCAGGGTCCCCGTCTTGTCAAACGCAATGGAATCGATCCTCGTCAGATCTTCCAGCGCTTCCCCCGTCTTCACAAGGATGCCCCTTTTCGCCAGGATACTGATGCCGATCGTCGTGGCCACCGGCACAATGATGGCGAATACCACCGGCACCAACGCGACCCAAAACGCAAGCGAGCGCATCAGGTCATGGGTGGCAAGGTAAATGATCAAAGTCCCTGCAAAGGCTATTAGCGCATTGGAAAGCGCAAATTTGTCCGTAAACCGGCTAAGGGGGGAATTATGGCGCTGAGCCTCCTCAACCATCTTATGTATCTGCGACAGGGTTGAATTTTCGCTCGTGCTGGTGACCTGCATCTCAAAGGAACTGCCCTGGTTGATGGATCCCGCCACCAGGTGCACTCCCTTTTCCTTTGTTATCAGCCTCGACTCTCCGGTAATGACCGATTCGTCCAGCACCGCCTCTTCTCCGAGCAGTATCCCATCCACGGGGACTCGTTCCCCGGCTTTTACGACAAGGGTATCACCGGTCCTTATATCTTTCAGGCGTACCTCGCGGATCTCGTCCGTCTTCCGGAAGGCGATGTCCGGAAGGACCCTGGAGATGTCCTTCACCGACCGTTCCACCCGCCAGAGGATGTATTCCTTGAATACATTCCCCATCACTATCAGTAACGCAAAGATATTTGCGATCAGCAACTCGCCGGTGTAAAGCAAAATAAAGAGGGTCAACACTACGGGAATCCCCAAATCCACCTTTTTTTGTTTCAAAGACCGGGTGATATTCTCCAGCAGTGGCAGCGAACCCGCAAGAGCCCCAACGATCAAAAAAGGCTTGCGCCAGGTATGGGGCACGAGATGAGCCGAATTTGCGATCAGCACCCCACCGATCAATACGGCGACGGGCGCCAGGAACCATTTTGTTTTATGCATGGCCACCTAATATACCTAAAAAAGGCAGTTCTCCCGTTTATTTAACGCGCCGTTCCGTCCTCGTGGCGATCCATGTCCCATCCGCAATGGCCCCTGCTGCACACCCATAAGCGATGGACGCGTCGCAGACATATTGAGCCATACTCCCCGAGGAAACCAGCCAATAGCCGCCTGCGCAAACGAGGATTATCCAGGCCCCAAGGAAATAGTAGCTGTGAACCCGGATCGCCCGCGCCAGCGGGAAGAAATGCAAACCGGCGATCAGTGCAAAACAGGATACCAGCCATTTCTCATGTCCGGTGCGGATCAGGATGGTCCATGTGGCCATCACCGCGATCCCTTCCAGGATGAAAATGATGGCATACCGGGAAGCCGTCCTGCTTTCATTTTTCGAAAGCGGGGCGTTCGCCGATTTGTCGTTCCCGACACAGTCTTCGAGATAGTAGAGGCTTATGGAGTAGAATCCCAATATCACGGCGGCGGCCAGCACGGTCCCTGCTGCTATTATATGGTCGCGGAAATCCAGCGCATATTCGCCGATCATAACCCAGGCCATCGAAAACAGGACCATATGGAAGATCCCGCCTCTCGCCGTTTCTATTTCGGTCTTTGTGAGTGGTTTTGATGTCATATTCTGATTTCAAAATTTTTCATTCTAATTTCCGGAGCACGTCTTCGACCGTGAAGAACAACTCCAGCCTGGATTGGTCCCAATGCTGCATGGCCATCCTTTGCGCCATCGTTCCCCTTTCAAAATCCCAGAATCGGGCTTCGGCGGAAGAACAGTGTACCGTCCATTCATGGTGGCCGTGGTCCGTGACGTATCGCCGATTGCCGCATACGGGGCAGTGAAACTCCTTTTTTTCCAAGAGCGTTTCTATATGCTCCATGTTCATGCAAAAAATTATTGGTGAGCATCCCGTCGCCGGCATGGAATGCCGCCGGCCTGACTCATTCCCGGGAAGGAAACAGGTTGCATCTGGCAAACAGCCGACGGGGGATGCTCGATAAGATTGATAAATATTGTTGCGCCTCACCGCCGCCCTCCGAAATGACCGCCGCCGAAACGCGCTCCGCCGCCGGAAGGCCTCGCTCCGCCAAAGGACCCGCCGCCGGAAGGCCTCGCTCCTCCAAAGGACCCGCCGCCGAAACGCATCCCGCCGAATTGAGACGCCCTTTGAAAATTCATGGTCCTTACCTGGCCCCGGGAAATCATTTGTCGCTGCTGCGACATACCACCTGTATAAGACCGGTTCACAGGGGCCGTCCACCCGCGGTTAACCCGCTGTTGCCACTCTCCCTGCGCACCCGGCCGGTAGATGTTTCCTTCCCTGTCGGTGAACACCGTTGTTCCCGGCCTCCCATACACCGGTTCGCGGCCCGCATCGAACCCTCCCGGCCGCGACGGCCGCACAATTCCCTGTCTGCTCCGGTAGACGTTGTTGTTGTACCGCATGTGCATATGAGTGCCGGGATTGATCACCGCATCCCTTCCGTAATAGCCACCCCGGGTATCCGACCGGAAGCGCCCCCCATGCCAGTTCCGGTAACAGGGACGGTATGCCGAAGCCCCGCCCCACCAACCACCGCCATCCCATCCGCCCCAACCAAAGCCAAGGCCCCCGTCCCAACCCGTCCCCCAGCCAAACCCGTCGTCGAACCAGTCGTAATCATACCCGGCGCCAAAGCCCCAGCCCGACCAGGGATTATAACACATACCGAATCCCCAGGTCCACGGCCGGGGGTAATAGTCTGCGCCCACCCAGGGATCATAGGCATACCCCGTTCCATAAACCACAGTCGGACCATCTACAAAACTGTTCAGGTATCCGGGCGTATAGCCATCATATACATAGTCCGGGCCGGAATCGTAGACATAGACATATTTAGCGTTATAAACGGGGTAATCCGGTGGTACCTGGTCCATCTCCTCCGGCCGGTCGCTGCTGACCGCCCAGGGACCCATCGGGCTCTCCGCGGTGAACCAGACCCCGTTGTCCACGGAAAAATAACGCCCATGCTCTTCCAATACGGTGGAGCTTGTATTGATCGCATATTGCAGGTCTGTTCCGGCGATCGGTTTGAACTGTGGCGTACCGTCATATACGACCTGCGTGACAGCCGACCGCCTGTCCACTTTCGCCGTCTGCGGGATCTGCGCATCCATGACCGCTTCCTTCGCCGCCTGGGTCCCTGCAACGCTTGCCAGCACTCCGTCCTTGGGAGAGCCTTCCGGTATCCTGCTGAAGTCGGCCGGCAACCGGTCCGACTCTATAAATTGCCAGCTGCTGTTTTCATTCAGGGACGCCGAAGTGTACCACCGGCCGGACAATAAGAGATAGTAATGTTGATCCCGGGTATCCACGAATAGGTCGTTGTCCGAATTCTTTACGTACAACAGGGAAGTGCCCGATATCGGCGCCAGGTCAGGACTTCCTTCTGTCTGGATCAGTTCGGCGGGCGTCGCGCTGACAATGATGTCATAAACCGGTTTGTCGGAGGTTTCATCCGTAGGAAGATCATCATTGCGGACGGCGGCCTTCTTCAGCGATCTGGCCATTCTTTTCAACTTATGCTTCACCTTATCGTTATTGTACACATAAGGACCCGTCGCCGCCGGCGCGACATACCAATGCCCTCCGCCGAATAAATAGAACTTCCCATCCTTCGGCCGGATGATGATGAACGGACTGTTGGTTACCAGGTCCACTCTCCAGCGCTTATCCCGCTTTAGGATCGGCTGGCCGTCGGTCAGCACCAGCATCGAAGATCGCGTCCGGAAATACAACTTCGGTAGAGTGTTATTCAGGTTTTTGGAAAGCTGTGCCTCCTGCCGTTGTTCATCCAGGGAGGAGAGAACTTCGTCCAGCGGCAAGACCCCTGCGGCTTTCGGTATAAAGGACTCCAGGCTCTGCCGGATATGATCGCGTTCGATCAGGGTACTGTCGGCAGGCGCTTTGATATTGTTCACCCGGACGGATTCCACGGTGACCTGCCGGGTGTCCCGGTCCACCTCTACGGTAGACGTGGCCCAAAATACCCCGAAGACCGGCTCGGCCACGCCATTCTCCTTTACGGAAAAAGCCGACCTCGATCTCAGCGTGTTGCCGGCAAAATTTTCCACCTGTGGCTGGTACAGATCTATCACCGCACCCGAGTTGGTGGTGATCGTTTTCGGCCATTCCTCCTGGGCAGCCGCGCGGTGTACGGAAACAAGTGCTGCCGTCAGCCATACAAGGCTGCTAAAATGCATTTTCATATGAATTTCTTATAGCTCCGCGCAAACCGGCGCAAACTGGTTGGGAAGAGCATCATTAATCGAAAATTGAAAGGGCCCCGTATGGCATCAAACTGCCGGGGCTGCAAAGGACAGCAACGAATAGGGAGGACCCCTCAGGGGTGAGGTGGGCGCTGCTCTTTCAAGAAAACCGACCGGCAAGAGTCGGGAATATCTTCCGGCTTCCGTTTCGGGCGGGATCAGGCCGGTCGTGAAGGAAGGCAAAAGGAAAAACTGGGTTACATCGAACCGCTTGTCCAGGGATTGCAACCGGCATTCGTTGCGACGGGGCCCGAGCCCGGCCCCCGGCCCGACAATCGATATGCGCTTCGCAACAATCCCGTGTATGCTGCCGAAAGGATAAGAACTGGAGAGCCGGTAAAATTTATCGGAAGACTGTTCCGTGAACAGCGATATGCAAATGGCCGCAAGAATGATCTTCGTCATCCAAAGAAGAACCCGATGCTTCAAATGGAACATTCATAAATTTAGCCTTTATTCAAGGTCGCAGGACGCCGGCGTGAAAATTTAATCCCAAACGCACGCTTTCCTAACGACGTCCTGCGGGAAGGAAATCATCCGGCAATCGCCTGTTCCTCCACTGCCTGCTCATCCGCACTGGGGCCATAACTGCCGGGAATCGGGATATCCAGCAGCCGGAGAAAGACACCCAACTGCGCCCGGTGATGGACGATCTGGCAATAGGCCATCCGGATGATCTCGCCCTTGGTGGCGACATGATAGATCTCTTCCCCGTTTCTAAGCGTCCAGGGCTCCCCCAGCGTCTCTTCCCGCGCAGCGGCCAGGTGGCTCCGCCCGTCTTCCAGCGACCTCTCGAAATAGCTCAGCAGATCGGCGGTATTGCTCACCTCCTCCTGCTGGTAGGGATTATTGGCGAAATCCAGCTCATCGGTGGTAAGTGCCATGGTCACCCAGCCGGGCAATTCCGCTATGTGGGTGGCTAATTGTTTAATAGTCATACTCTTTTGATGCGGTTGCCAGGTAAAATAGGCTGTGGGGACACGCTCCAGCATTTTGCGGGTGGTCTGGGCTTCCTGATCCATTTCTTTCAGTAGTGGGCTGATCGTTGACATGAGTCGTAGGTTTTAAAAGTGGTAAAAGACAAATGATCCGTTTGTTGGATCAAAGTAAACACCAGCTCCTGTCAGCCCTATGTCAGCAGATGTCAGGAATTCCCGGAAAAACTTAACATTGGTTTTAACCCATTCAGTATTAAATTTATATTATCATATTATTATCAAAACACCATTCGTATGACTCAACAAGAAACGGCGAATCCTGCGATCTCGCATAAGAAACAGGTTCGGAAAGAGATCGGGGAGAAACTGACGGGCGCCCTGGCTGAATACAAACAAGAGCTCGGTGAAAAGAAGCTGGCGACCCACGTAAAAAAGGTGAGCAAGCTGATCAGCCGGGATCTGCTGAAGATCAGCAAAAAGCAAAAGCATGACAAGAAGAAAGTGGCCAAACCGGCTAGGAACACCGCGAAAGCTGCTGCAAAAAAATAGCACCGGGTAGGGAAAAAAAGCGAACGTTGTTGGCCAACAACCGTTCGCTTTTTTTGTTAGTGAATACAAACGAAATCACTATGGCCAGCTTCGGAGAATTAAAGCTCAACACCTATTACCTGATACAGGTAGATGCCGAATCCGACATCGAATTAGTGTCGGTGATCCTCCAGACAAAAGAGACGGTCCTGCTGCGCAGTTACCTGCCGCAGGCGGAGGATTTTTTCAAATACCAGGACGAGCCCATTTTCAAATTGGTGGAAGAGGTCGATGAAGAAACAGCCGGACAACTCGAAAGCCTCTATCAGCAGCAGACGGTAGAGACAGAAGAACTTTACGAAGAAAGCGAGGAAGAATAACCCTCAAAAGTTGCACAGGATCACCAGCAGCACGATGGCCGTCAACACGGCATACAGGTAATCTTTTTCCAAAAGGTAACCGATAAAGGAAAAGAGGATCCGCGCAATAGGCGTAGCAACAAGTATCAGCAGACCCAGTTGTATCAGTGGCCTCCCTTCGCCCCGCCACACCGCCTCCCACATCAGCAATGGTTTTCGCATCTTGTCCGGCTCCCCCTGGAAGTGATGGTATTCCGGGTACCTTCCTCCATGACGCACAAGGTAGACAATGCCGCCGGCCAGCACCACCACCGAAGAAGCAAGCACGCCATTACGCAAAAGCGACCCGATGATCTGCTCCAGATCGGCATCGCGGAACTTCCTTCCCAAACGCCGGGCTCCATTGGATGTTGTCATGTCAGATGGTATGTTTGATTCCGTTATAGATCATTTCCGCCGCCAGAACCAGGATCACCAGCGCAAAGAGCATCTTCAGGCTCTTCGTTTTGGCCTTCGTCAGCATTCTGGATCCGAGGAAAGCCCCGGCCAGCACACCCAGCATAACAGGCATGGACAGTCCCGGATCGATATATCCGCGTTTCAGGTAGATGCCCACGCTGGCAGCCGCCGTCACACCGATCATGAAATTACTGGTGGTCGTCGATACCTTGAAGGGAATACGCATGATATTATCCATGGCGATGACCTTGAGCGCTCCCGAGCCGATGCCCAGCAATCCCGAGATCATCCCGGCAATGTTCATCATGATAAACCCGCCCACCACGTTCTTTACGAGATAATGCCTTTCGCCTTCCGGTGTCGGAAAACTGCTGTTGAGACGCAGTTTTTGCGACAATGAACTGGGCCTTCCCTCCGTCACCGGGTCGGCCGGCCGCGCAAAGGACAACAAGGCCGAAACGATCAGGATAAACCCGAACAGAATGGCGATCACCGAGGTAGGCAGATAGGTGGCCAGGAAAGCGCCGCCGATCGCACCCGCGGTCGTCGCCAGCTCCAGGAACATCCCCAGCCGGATATTGGTGATGCCCTCTTTTACATAGGCCGCCGCCGCACCCGACGAAGTGGCGATTACACTGATCAGCGAGGTGCCGATCGCGTAGTGGATATCCACCTTGAAGACAAGGGTTAACAGCGGGATCAGAACAACGCCGCCGCCAAGCCCCGTGAGCGAGCCCAACAGACCGGCGATCAGAGCCCCAAGGAAAAGAATGACACTAAAAACAAGAATGGTCATGGTGGTGTAAATATAGGGGCATAATGATTTGTTGTAAAAATAATTGCGTAAATTTATATCAGCGATGTTTCGCAGGAAACATAGAAGCTCCCGGGCCGCACTCCGATGCGCCTTTGCCCTGATCGGTCTCATCTTCCTCACCGTCCAGCTCTCCGGTAGATTTTATGCCTGTTCCAGCCAGGTCGTTTTCGCCCCGGCCCATAAAGCGATAAAATCCGCCATCCATAGCACGGATCCCCGCATTCTTTCGCTCGACAAACGCTACAAGGCGCAAAGATCCATCGCCTTGCTGATCCAACCCGTACGGAATGCATTTGCCGGCACGCCCGTCATCCCGACCCCTCTACTTTCCAAGCCCCTTGCCATTGCCGGGCGACGTCAGGCGCCCGTCGTCTTGCGTGGCCCGCCTCCCGCCGGTTGAATCCCACAACAACTTTTTTCACTCAACATACATTTTTATGAAAAAGATATTGCTGCCCCTGTTGGGGATCGCACTCGCATTCTCGTTTACCGGGAAAAAGCTCTTGCCGGCCACTATCGCGGCAGGCGTCAATGCAAAATATCCCGGCGCAAAGATCAAAGGCTGGGAAATCGTGAATGATCGGTACAAGATAAAAATCACCGCCGACAGGAGTAAGGAAGTGACCTGGTTCTCCACCGACGGGAAATGGCTGCGGACGGAAAAGCACCTGGGCCTGACAAAAGATCTGCCCGCTGCCGTGAAACACGGCTTTCGGCACAGCGGCTACGCCGATTGGAAGATCGACGACATCAGCGAGGTCTCATCCCCCGACGAGCCCCTGCGCTATAGGCTCGATATCGATAACGGGACCCAACTGGACTCCTGGCACTATGACGCATTCAAAAAGGAGGTCCTCCTCTACTTCGACCGCAATGGTGTAATAATAAAAAAGACCGGTGCTTAGCACCGGTCTTTTAAAGGCGTCTTATTTTAGGGCAACTCCCTCCTTTATCTCATCGTTGGCACTGGCGACGACCTGGTCGCCGGGTCGCAGATCGCCCAGCACTTCGATAAGGCTGCTGCCTTCATTACCCGTCGAAACATCCACCCTCGCCGTTTTGCCGTCGCGGATGACGATGACATACTTCCGCTCGGTAGAGGTCACGACAGCCGTCTTCGGCACCGCCAGCGCATTGGGATTTCCCTTGCTGTCGAAGAGAACATCCGCGTACATCCCGGGCGACAGCTTCTCGTCTTGATTATAAACGTCGAGTTCGACGGGTTCTGACCGGTACTGCTGGTTGATGTTCATCGATTTCCGGGCAATATGGCCCACGAACCGCTTCCCGGGGAAGGAGCTGAGGTAGAAGGAGATCGTGTCGTTGCCGCGGAGGGTGCCCGCCATGCTCTCGGGAATGGACACTTGCAGTCGAAGGCGGTCCACGTCCTTCAGTTCCAACATCGGCTTGCCATCCTTGCCTTCCGCACTGACCAGGGCGCCGGGATGGACGTTGCGTTGCGTGATGACGCCCTTGAACGGCGCAGTCACTTTCAGATAGGCCAGCATCACCTGCTGTTGCTGCCAGGCAGCCTTTTCGGCGTTGCACAGGGCGCTGTCGGCCTCCGTCTTCGACCTGGCCGTCGCCAGGTCCATGGGAGAGATCGCGCCCGGGGTCTTTGACGCCTGCCTGAGCCGCTCATAGTTCTCGCGGCTGATGGTATAGGAAGATACGGTCTGGTAGTACTTCTCCCGCGCCTGCGCCGCGGCTTGTTCCAATTCGGGGTCTTCCAGCACCATCAGCAACTGACCGGCGGCGACATGCGAGCCGATGTCCACCAGCACACTCTTCACATATCCGTTCACTTTAGGGAAGATGCTCACCTCCTGGTAAGCGGCAAGCTGTGCGGGCAGTTTGTACACCTGCTCGACGGATCGCTTTTCGGCGGTGGCCAGCGTATATTGGGGCGCCGCCGCCGGCGTCGCCGGCGTTTTATCGGCGGCCTTGTCGTCGGAACAGCCGTAGATCAACGCCGAAGCCGATACGAGAATTATAAAGATATTCTTGTTCATATAGTGGTTTTTGAATTTTCAGGTGAAAGGGAAACATCATCTTCAGGTAAAAGGGAAACATCATCAAAGGACGATCCTTGCCGGATCCAGGCGTATACCAGCGGCACAATGAATAAGGCCGCAAATGTCGAAGCCGCCAGTCCGCCGATAACCGCACGCCCCAACGGCGCCGACTGGTCCCCCGCTTCGCCAAGACCGCTGGCCATCGGGATCATCCCGGCGATCATCGCCAGCGAGGTCATCAGGATCGGCCTTAACCGGATGCTGGCCGCCGCAATCGCCGCCTTGAACGGATCGCGGTATTCCGTTCTTAATTTCTCGGCATTCGTCACGATCAGGATCGCATTGGCCACCGACACCCCGGTGGACATGATGATACCCATATACGATTGAAGATTGAGCGTCGCGCCGGTAGCCAGCAACAGGAGCATCGAACCCAGCAACACCGCCGGCACCGTCGCCAGCACGGCAACGGAGACGCCAAAGGACTGATAGTTGGCTGCCAGCAACAACAGGATCACCACGATCGCCGCCATGAGGCCCGTTTGCAGCGAGTCCAGCGTCTCCACCAGCAACGAGGACATCCCCTTGATCTCCGCCACCAGGCCCGTGGGCGGAGCGCCCAGCCGGTCGATGGCCTTCTGAACGGCCGCCGTAGCCGATCCAAGGTCTTTCTTGTAGATGTTGGCGCTGACAGTGACGTAGCGACGCGGTCCCGAGCGATCGTATTCCCCGGGCAGGGTATCGACACGAAGCGTGGCCACGTCGGAAAGCACCGGCCGGTTCTGTCCCGGCACCAACGACACCGACTGCAACTGCTGCATCGAGTTCATGATATATTCCGGCACCTGGACCTGGCTTTGATAGGTGTAGGCCTTCTGCTCGTCCAGCCACAGATTCTTATTGGTATACCGGCTGGAGGAAGTGACATCCGTAATGCTCTTCGAGACGTTATCGATGGACAGCCCCATCAGCGCAAGCTTATTCCTGTCGACGCTTATCTGCACCGTAGGCAACTTTAGCGGCTGTGCGATCTGCACATCCCGAAGAAAAGGGACTTTTTTTAGCGCGGTAAGCAGTCGATCCGAATAGGACTCGATATTGTCCATGTTCTTACCCGCGACCCGTACTTCGATCGGCGTCGAAGCGCCCTGCGCCATGATCTTCTCCGTCAGTTCGATCGGCTCGAACGAAAGCTTCACGCCGGGATAGGCGGCAAGGATATTCTTCCGGAGCGTCTCTTTCAGGTCCTCGATCTTCACCTTGTAGTCCTCGTCGAGGTTCACCTGGATCACCGACTCGTGCGTCCCGCTGTTGAAGATATACAGGTTACTGGTCCCGAAATTGCTCGGCACCAGCCCTACATATGCCGACGAGATGGCGATATGGTGATTTACCGTATTGTCGATGATCCCAAGCACACCCTGGGTCACTTTTTCCGTCACTTCCAACCTTGTTCCGTCGGGCTCCCGTACCCGCAGCTGCAGCTGGCCCGTATTGCTTTTGGGCAGCAGGTCCTTCCCAATAATGACAAAGCAAAGCCCGGCCGCGCCAAAGGCCAGGATAAGGTAGACCATGACCAGCAGCAGGCGGTGCGGCATCCATTTTGTCAGCCGGGAAGCCAGCCCGTTCTTGATCCGTTGAAAGAAACCGTTGTCTTCCCGGTGCTCGTGTTCCTGTTGGCCATGCATCGACACCTGTTCGCACTCGCCGCTGTCGAGCGCCAGGCCTGCATGCGCATGAGGCCCACGATGGTGATACTGGAATTTTTTCTCGTCGAGGATCCATACGCTGATCACCGGCACGAGCGTCTGCGCGGCAACGAAACTGACGATCATCGCAAAGGCGATGGACAGCGAAAGCGGGAGGAACATCGCCTTCGGCACTCCGGACATCACAAAGGCGGGTGCAAAGACGGCCAGGATACAGAGAAGGATCAGCAGCAACGGAAAACTGATCTCCGAACAGGCGTCGAGGATCGCCTTTTTCTTCGTATTGCCCATCTCCAGGTGCTGGTGGATATTCTCGATCGTCACCGTCGCCTGGTCCACCAGGATGCCGATCGCCAGCGCGAGACCGCTAAGCGTCATGATATTGACGGTCTGGCCCGCCAGCTTGAGGAAGAACACGGCCCCCAGCACCGCAACCGGGATCGTGATGATCACCACGAGACTGCTTCGCCAGTCCCGCAGGAACAGCAACACCATCAGGCCGGTAAGCACCGCGCCAAGGATGCCTTCCGTCATCAGGCTCTTGGCCGAGTTGATCACGAACACCGATTGATCGAATTCATAACTGATGTCCACGTCGTCGGGCAGCAGGCTCTTCATCTCGGGAATGCGTTTGCGCAAGGTCTGCACCACCTCCCAGGTCGAGGCGTCGGCCGTTTTCACAACCGGGATATAGACGCTTCGCTTCCCATTCACCAATGCATAGTCGACCGTGATATCGGCGCCGTCGGCAACCGTCGCCACGTCCCGCACATAAATAATCCCGTTCCCATTGCTCCGGACCGGGATCTCCTCGAAATGCTGCACCTTGCCCTCCAGCGAATTGATCGAGGTAACATACATCATGCTGTCCACCCGCAGGTTGCCCGAAGGCGTGATGGCATTGTTCTTTGCTATCGACTGCACTACTTCGTCCGCCGACAGATTGTACATCCGGAGCTTCTCCGGGTTGACGTTGATCAGCACCGATCGGGCATTGGAGCCGAAAGGGGGCGGAGCCGAAAGCCCGGGCACCGTCGCGAAAAGCGGCCGGACGCGCGTCAAGGCCAGGTCGAAGATGTCCTTCAACTGCCGGGTCTTACTGCTGAACACCAACTCACCCACCGGCAGGGAGGAAGCGTCGAAACGCACTACCTGCGGCGGCAGGGCGCCAGGCGGGAAGAACGCAGCAGTCCGGTTCACCTGCAACGCCACCTGCGCCGAGGCTTCGGCCATATCGGTGTTCTCATAGAACGTGAGTTTGATCAGGGACAGACCCTGGATATTGCGGCTCTCGATGTTCTTGATGCCGTTGACATAAAGGAATTGATCCTGCATCCGGGTCGCAAAAAAACCTTCCATCTGCTGCGCCGACATGCCGCCGTACTGCTCGATGACATAGATCGTCGGCGCATTCAACTTGGGAAAGATATCGATCGGGATCGTCCGGACCGCCATGACCGAGAACAACAGGATCCCGGCGAACAGAACGATGATTGTGATCGGCCTTTTTAAAGCTACTCTTACCATTATAAAGAATGTTATTTGATAGATTGAATGAATTGGTCCAGGGACCCGGTCGAGGAATACTTGTCCAGGTTGGCCAACAGCCAGTCGCTCAGCGTCTGGATATAATCCGACTGCGAACGGTAAAGAACAAAGGACGCATTGGTCAGATCGACGACATTGATGATCCCCGCCTTATATTGCGCTGTCTTCTGGTTGAACGCATCGGTGGCCGAACCGATCTGGATCGGCACCTCCGCCAGGTTCTTCGTCGCCGTCCGGATCGCCTCGTCGGCCTTGTTCCCCACATTTTGCAGTTCCAGCTGTTGTTGCTGAAGGCCATAATCGCTGGCAATGGCATTGTTCCTTGCAATTCGCTCCTTGTCGCGACGATGAACAATATTGAACAGATCGTATTCCAGCGTCAGCCCCGCGAGGTAGTTGAACCGCTGATAGCCCAGCCCGCTGACCGCCGAAGACTTGTAATTATTGGTGTAATCGATACTCGAACCCCGGGCCCAGCCAACGCCATTGAGCAACACTCGTGGCAAAAAGCTCTTCTTCACAAGCTCTTCCCGTTGCAGGTACAGCTCTTTCTCCTTCGTGAAAAAATCGATCAGCGGATTAGCCGCTCCTGGCTGCAAATTACCGATGCCGGTGAGCGTCGACAGGTACATGCCGGTCTTCGATGTGTCGATCGCGACATTGTCCACCGGGATCCCCGAAAGATAGGAGAGCTGTTGCTGCAGCTGCCGGATGTCGCCGAGCGTCTGGTTATAGGTTGTCCGGGCTTTCGACAGCTCCGCCTTGGCCAGCGAGGAATCCGCCCCGGGCTTGATCCCACTCTCGGTCACCGCACGGATCACCGTGAAGAGGGTGTCATACCGGCTGACATTCTGCTGATCGATGGCCAGTTGGAACCGGCTTTTCAGAATGTCGAGATACAACTTGGCCACCTGCCACTTGATCAGGTAGGCCTCCCGGTCCCGGTCCGCCTGTGTGAGACCCAGATAGGCCTGCGCATTGCGCACCGTGGCCTTCTTCAGGCCAAAATCCAATAATTCAAATTGGTTGTAAAAGAAACCGATATTGCCAATTGCGGCCTGGTAAAGGTTCGAACTCCTGACCCCGCTTGAACTGGAAGGGATGATCCCAAAGGAGATATACGATCCGGGGATCGAGTTATCCGTACCCGCCGTTACCTCGTCCCCGATATAGGAAGTGGGCAGGAAGGCATGCCGTGCGTCGGTGACCCCGGCGCTGGCCGCTTCGACCAGCGCCTGCTTCTGCAGCAATACCGGCAAATGGCGCTGAGCGCTGTCGACATAATCTTTGAGCGAATATTTTTGTTGTGCAAATACCGAAAGCGAAGGCATCAGCAGGAATATGCCGATAGCCCTACCAAACTTTCTGATGCAGAAAGTGACCATACAAATGTAAAATGGATTAAAAAAAATAGAGGACAGTCAGGCAGTGAACGCTCAGACGGCAAGGGGCGGGCCACGAAGCTGCGGACGGATGAGGGATACCGACGGCAGGGGACGCAGGCAAAAGACGCCCAATTCACGGGGCGTGACGATCACCGCCGGCGCCGGCGCCTCATAGACGGTACAGGGCGCAAATTCCTCCCCATGATACCGTTTGTTGAGCCGTAGCTTGGTCCTATGCGAACCGGGATAATGCACCCGCGGGGCGTTAAGACCCGGCTCGCCCGACCGGGCATGAAGAAAGGCCGAATATCGGATGATCTCCCGCGCCTCGGAATGCCCTTCGAAATTATAAAAAGATTCGACGGAGAAGAACACCCCATAAACCGCCAGGATCAGCGCATAAAAAGAAAACTTATGTAAGTTTTTCCCCATCGATCCGCGAATTTAACGATAAAATCCAGCTTGGCATACCTGCATCTCAAAAAGAATGACTAAAAACGGACCAACGGTAAGACTGCCTAAAACAAAGGCCCCGCTGCCCAGTAGATGAGGGCAGCCAGCCCGCCACTCAACGGGATGGTCAGGATCCACGCCCAAAGAAGATTGATAGTCACGCCCCAACGCACGGCCGACATCCGCTTGGTGCTTCCGACGCCGATAATGCTGCTGGTGATAATGTGGGTGGTGCTGACCGGGATGCCCAGCCACTGGGTGAGGAAAAGGGTCAACGCGCCGGCCATCTCCGCACAGAACCCTTCCATCGGGCTGACCTTCGTCACCCGCTTGCCCATGGTCTTGGCGATCCGCCAACCACCACTCACCGTACCAAGGGCAATGGCTGAAAAGCAGGCCAGCGGCACCCAGTGTGGGACATGGTTGATATCGTCGAGGTCGCCGTGAGCCATCAGGGCGGCGGCGACGATCCCCAGCACCTTTTGAGCGTCGTTACTGCCGTGTCCGAGACTAAGCAGCGCCGAGGACACCAACTGCAGCCGCCGGAACCAGCCTTCGGCCTTATAAGGATTGCTTCGCTGGAAAAGATTGATCACGAGGACGGTGATCACCAGCGCAGCGATCAGCGCGATCAACGGCGCCAGGGCAATAAAAAGGAAAGCGGGAATGACATTACTGTATTCGATCACCGCGCGGCCATGCACGACCCAACCACCGGCATGCGCCAGCGCCGCACCCACGAATCCTCCGAGCAGGGTATGCGAAGAGCTGGACGGAATGCCGAACCACCAGGTAAACAGGTTCCACGCCAGCGCGGCGACCAGCCCCGACCCGATCACCGGCAACGTGATGAATTCCCGGTTGACAAGATGCGCCACCGTGCTCCCGATCCGGTAATGCCCGATATACTGGCTGAAGATGAAAAAAGCCGCAAAATTGAAGATGGCCGCCCAAAGTACTGCCTGGAATGGGGTAAGGACCTTGGTGGAAACGATCGTGGTAATGGTAAGGGCAGCATCGTGAAAGCCGTTGATATAGTCGAAGATCAGGGCCAGCGCGATGATGGTAAACAAAAGGATCAACTCCGGCCGGTTTAGGCGTATTTAATAATAATAGATTCGATCACATTGGTCGCATCCTCGCATTTGTCGGTGACGATCTCCATAACCTGGTAGATATCCCGCTTCTTGATCACCTCCTTCGCATCCGGCTCGGTCTCGAAAAGCCGCTCGATGCTCCTATCGAAAATATCGTCCGCCTGGTTCTCGATGCTGTTCACCCGCACCAGGGCATCGGTGATGGTCCGCATATCCCGCATATTCCGCAGCTCCTTCACCGCCCCCCGGATCTGTTTGGCCCCGGACTCGATCAGGTCCGCCATCTTTAAAATGCCGGGATCGTTCGGATTCACCTTATAAAAATTGATCTTCTTCGCCGCCGCATAGATATAGTCACAGATATCGTCGAGGGCGCTGGCCAGGTAGTGAATATCCTCGCGGTCGAAGGGAGTGATGAAATTACGGCCCAATTCCGTAAAGATACGATGGGTGAGATCGTCATTGACATGCTCCTGCGTCTCCAGCTGCAAGATCAACGCCGCCCGCTTGTCATAGTCGGGCTCGTTGACCACCTTCTTTAATAATTCTCCCATTCTGCCCACACCGTCCGCTACCTCCTCGAAAAGAGAATAAAAGACCTTGTCCTTGGGCAGGAACAGCTGAACAAATGCATTGAAACCCTTCATGTCGATTAAAAAGAAGACAAGTTAATCCGATTATCGGCGGTGAGCGGAGAAGAGAACTGTTGGTAATGATTTCTTAACATTAGTCTCCAAGGGGGCAGGCGGCCATTAACAAAATTTCAGGGCAAGTTATCGGATTGCAAATTATCCGCCTTCATAACTTATTCATAAACAAACATTAAATGGCTCAGATTTTAACAACGTTGCGCTCATTTGTTAACTGTTAACGTTAAGGTAACATTCCGGTAACATTCGGGTCATCGCATAAACATTGTTTTGCAGCGAATTAACGAACGTCGAACCAGTTAACTTAAATCTTAACGAACCAAGACTTTTATGAAACGCTTTACAGCAAAACAACTCCTATTTATCGTAGCTTTTTCACTTTTAACCATCGCCTCCCAGGCGCAATACCTTTGGAACAGTGACTCTGCTTTCAAGGCGGGCAGGGCCAACTCCGGTCGTCTCTGGGGCTATATGTTTGGTGACTACTACGCTAAAGGACACAGCGATTCGCTCAACCGGGGCAATGCTAACCAGTACACCGGTATCCCCGCCGGCCGCTCTGCTTTCCAGTTCCGCCGTATCTATCTGGGCTATGATTACAACATCACTCAAAAGTTCTCGGCAGAATTGCTGTTGGCAGCCGAAGACAACTTTCCTGCCAATAACCCTCCCGGTTCCGGAACCTCCGGCGACGAACTGTTGAACAACAAGGAGACTTTCTACATCAAGTTGGCCAACATCCGCTGGAAGAATATCTGGAACGGTACCGATCTGGTAGTCGGTCAACAGGCTACACCCACCTTCCCCATGCTGACAGAGAAGATCTGGGCCTACCGTTCGATCGAGAGAACCATCACCGATATCCGCCGGACCCCTTCGTATGATCTGGGCGTCGGGCTGCAGGGCAACTTCGATCCGAAAACCAAGAATTTCGGCTATAACTTGTTGGTCGCCAATGGCAGCAGCGCTAAACCGGAAGCCGATAACTTCAAATGGTTCTACGGCGACGTTTATTTCATGTTCCTGGACAAAAAGCTCATTTTTGACCTGTATGGCGACTATGAAAGGATCGGCTGGGTGCCCGAAAACGGCGACATCCAATATGGACACGTTTCCCGCCAGATGACCAAGGCCTATGTGGCCTATAACACCCCCGCCCTCACGATCGGCGTGGAAGCCTTTGTTAACCACCTGCAGAATGCCATCGCCGCAACCAACAAATCCGACGGCAAAACCACCTACCTGTCCCCCAACGCCCAGGGAATATCCGCCTACGTTCATGGCGACATCATCAAGAACTCTCTCCGTTTCTTCGCCCGCTGGGACGGCTACAGCCCGAACAACAAGGTGGACAACAGTCTGTATTCCGGGTATAAAGCCGGGGTTTCTACGATCGGTAACTACGTGGACGGCACTCCGGTCGGATCGCTCAACGACATCACCTATAAACAAATGTTCATCACCGCCGGTCTGGACTTTACCCCGGCCAAGAATGTCCACTTGATGCCCAACATCTGGTACAACCACTACAAGACCCAGCTGGATGGCAAAAGCGGCGCGTACAATGGCGACTATGACATCGTCTATCGCATGACCTTCTATTTCGTATTCGGAAAATAAAATACGGCATAGTCTAACGATTTTTGATTCTTAACTCCCAATTTTACAACATGAAACAGAATTCTTTCAAAATTCATCGCACCCTGGCCGCCGGGGCCTTCTTTGCTATCATCAGCATGAGCCTGGTCTCCTGCGGCGGTGGTGGCAGCACCAGCGGCGCCGATAGCACCGCAGCCGCCGGCAGCAGCGACAACATGATCACCGGCGCAGGGAGCTCTTTCGACAACCCCCTGTTCTCGAAGCAGTTTTCCGAGTACGACAAAGCCAACAACCAAAAGATCAACTATCAATCCGTTGGTTCCGGCGCAGGCATCTCCCAGCTGACCGCAAAGACCGTGGAATTCGGTGCATCCGACGCCCCGATGAACGGCAAGCAGGATTCTGCACTCTCGGCCCCGGTCGTGCATATTCCGATCACCGAAGGCGCCGTCGTGATCAGCTACAACTTGCCCGAAGTAAAGGATACCCTGAAGATCACGCCCGCCGTCCTGGCCGATATATTTTTGGGCAAGATCACCAAATGGAACGACCCGAAGATCGCCGCCGACAACAAAGGGGTTAAGCTACCGGCTACGACCATCACGGTCGCTCATCGCAGCGATGGCAGCGGTACGTCCAACATCTTCACCACCTACCTTTCCAAGGTGAGCGAAGAATGGAATACCAAGGTCGGCAAGGGCTCTTCCGTCAACTGGCCCGTTGGGCTCGGCGGTAAGGGTAACGAAGGCGTTGCCGGCCTGGTCAAACAGACGCCCGGCGCTATCGGTTATATCGAGCTGGCCTATGCCGTTCAGAACAACATGGCCTATGCCAAGGTCCAGAACAAGGCCGGTAACTTTATCACCCCCAGCATCGCCAGTGTAACTGCCGCCGCTAACATCCAGATCCCCGCCGATACGAAGGTCTCCCTGACCAACACGGATGCTGCCGATGGATACCCCATCTCCAGCTTTTCCTGGGTCATCATCTACAAGGAGCAGAAATATGGCGACCGCACACTCGACCGTGCTACCCGTCTCGTGAAGCTGCTGCAGTGGATGATCCACGACGGCCAGCAATACAGCAGCGCACTGACCTACGCTCCGCTCTCTCCCGCCGCCGTCAGCGCCGGGGATGCCGTTCTGAAGTCAGTGACCTATGATGGCAAGCCGATCTTACAATAACTTTATATTGTGTTATGGATACATCTGTAGAGAATGGGATGATTACCCGCAGCGACTCACCGCTGCGGGTAATTAATTCTTCGCCCGAAGCCATCGCCAAATCAAAAGCGCGGGCGAGACGCTCTTTCCGGCAAATACGCACGGAAAACATCTTTAAGCGGTCGCTGATGATCATGGGACTGCTCATGATCGTCCTGGTACTGGGCATCTGTCTCACCCTTGCCTGGCAGTCCCGTCTGTCCATCTCGAGCCTTGGCCCAAAATACCTCTGGAGCAAGGTCTGGGATCCCGTACAGGATATTTATGGAGCCTGGCCCTTCCTCCTGGGGACCCTGCTCACCTCGTTCCTGGCGCTGATCATCTCGATCCCGTTCTCGATCTCGGTGGCCATCTTCCTGGGGGAATATCATCCCAAAGGCTGGCTGCCCAATTTCCTGAAGAATGCAGTCGAACTGATCGCCGCGGTGCCGTCCGTCATCTATGGTTTCTGGGGGTTGGCCGTGCTGGTGCCGATCGTCCGCAGCTTCGAGTCCGGTATCGGGGTGACGCCCGTTGGCGTAGGCATCTTCAGCTCTTCGCTGATCCTCGCCGTCATGATCATTCCCTATGCCGCCTCCCTCGGCCGCAGCATGATCTCCCTCGTTCCTTCCCATTTGAAGGAGGCGGCGTATGGCCTTGGCGCCACTCGCTGGGAGGTCATCCGCAGCGTGATCCTGCCGTATACCAAATCGGGCCTGTTTGCGGGCATCCTGCTGTCGCTGGGTCGTGCACTGGGTGAAACAATGGCCGTCACCATGGTCATCGGCAACACCAGTCTGATCCCGAAAAGCATCTTCGCTCCGGGGAACACCATGGCCAGCGTCATCGCTAACGAGTTTACCGAGGCCGATAAACCGGTATACCTGTCGGCCCTGATCGAACTCGGGCTGGTGCTGTTCCTGGTCACCGTCGTGATCAACCTCATCGGCAAGAAGATAATCGATCGCTTCACCAACGAATAAACACCATGGACGGAAAAAACATAAAACTGCGGCTTGGCAAGAGCTATGGCTTCCAATGGCTGATCTATGTCCTCGCCTTCGCCTGTCTCGTCCCCCTGCTGGCGATCCTTTTTTACATCGTCAAGGCCGGTATCACCAAGATCAACTGGCACTTCCTGGTGAATGTCCCGAAGCCCGTCGGCGAGTCGGGCGGCGGTATCGCTAACGCACTGGTCGGAAGCATCATCATCATCCTGGTCGCCGCCGTCATCGCGATCCCCATCGGCATCATGGCGGGGGTATATCTTAGCGAGAACCGCCGGAGCCGCCTCGCCTACTGGGTCCGCCTGTGCACGGATATTCTCCAGGGCGTTCCTTCGATCGTAGTCGGCATCGTCGCCTATTTCTGGCTGGTGCGGCCCTGGGACCTGGGGCCCATCCACCACAAAGGCGGATTCTCCGCCCTGTCCGGCAGCTTCGCCCTGGCCATCATGATGCTGCCCATTATCGTCCGGTCGACAGAAGAGACGCTCAAGCTGCTGCCCGATTCCCTGAAAGAGGCCGCGCTGGCGCTGGGCATGCCCTTCCATCGGGTGATCTTCAAGGTCATCGTACCGGTAGGTATCAGCGGTATCCTCTCCGGCGTTATGCTCTCGGTGGCGCGCATCACCGGCGAGACGGCGCCCCTCCTGTTCACCGCATTCGGGAATCCCTATCTTTCGGTCAATATTGGCAAACCCATGCAAAGCCTGCCCCTGCTGATCTTCAACTACGCCACCAGCCCCTACCAGGACTGGTTGAACCTCGCCTGGGGGGCATCGTTGATCTTGTTGTGCTGGGTCTTATTCCTAAACATCTTTACCAAGGTTATAACAAGAAAATGGAAAGTACAATTATAAAGAGCAGGAACTTCAACGCCTCGTTTGGTACCAATCACGTCGTTAAAAATGTCAATATCGACATCCCGCGGAACCATATCATCGCTGTCATGGGTCCCTCCGGGTGCGGTAAGACAACCTACCTGCGATGTGTCAATCGCATGCACGAACTGATCCCCGGCGCAACCAGCAACGGGGAAATGAAGCTCAACGACGAGGACGTCTACCAGATGCATCCCATCTTCGTCCGGCTCAAGATCGGTATGGTATTCCAGCGCCCAAACCCCTTCCCCAACCTGAGCATCTACGACAACGTCATCGCCGGCTACAAACTCAATGGCATCAAATTGCCAAAAGCCGAACGCGACGAGATCGTCGAACGCTCGCTCACCAAAGTCGCCCTTTGGAAAGAAGTAAAAGACTCCCTGAATAAAAAAGGCTCCTTCCTCTCCGGCGGTCAGCAGCAACGCCTTTGCATCGCCCGCACCGTCGCCATGGAACCGGAAGTGATCCTCTTCGACGAGCCCACCTCCGCACTGGACCCCATCTCCACTTCGACCGTGGAAGAGCTGTTCCATGAGCTGAAGACGAACTACACGCTCATCATCGTGACCCACAATATGCAGCAGGCGGCCCGCGTCAGCGACAAGACGGCGTTCTTCTTCCTCGGCGAGCTGGTGGAATACGACGAGACAAAGACGATGTTCACCAATCCCAAAGATCAGCGAACGCAAAACTATATCACGGGCCGCTTCAGCTGATCCCGGCCCCAATGCCGGCAACGGCGTGTATTTATTATCTTTATAACCTACATTTTCATTTATAAGTAAACCATGGCACAAATAGAAACCGAATTACAGCTGCTGAAAACCGAGGCCGTCAATATGTGGTCCCTCGTCAATTCGCAGCTGAGCAAGGCCCGCCAGGCCTTCGTCACCTTTGATAAGGACCTGGCCCGGGAAGTGGTATTGAAGGAAAAAAGGGTCAACGGCAGCGAGCTGAAGATCGATCGCGACTGCGAGAACATCTTCGCCCTCTTCTGCCCCGTGGCCATCGACCTGCGCTTCCTGCTGGCCGTGCTGAAGATCAATTCCAACCTCGAACGCATCGGCGACATCGCCGAAGGCATCGCAAAATACATCATCGACACCGAATCCCCGTTCTCCGAGGAGCTCCTGAAAGTGTCCCGCATCCTGCCGATGTACGAAGAATCCGTCAATATGCTGGCCGATACCCAGGACGCCTTCGAAAAGGAGGATACCATCCTCGCCCGTAGCGTCTTCAAGAAAGATGACTTCCTCGACAACGTGAACCGCAGCTCGCACAAGGTGTTGGAGGAATACATCAGGAACCATCCCGAAGAGACCTCCCAGGCCCTTTGGATCCTGTCCACGATCCGCAAGCTCGAACGGGTCGGCGACCAGGCCAAGAACATCGCCGAAGAGATCATCTTCTACCTGGAAGCTAAAGTGCTGAAACACAAAGGGAAATTTGCATAGGCCCCGAAAGGCATCAAATCAATAATATTTCGATAATGATTCAGTAAACTCCCCGTAATACGGGGAGTTTACTTTTACACCGCGATCTGGCTTAATCGATGGTTTATATATGTAGAGTTGAATTTTCTCATGCAGAAGTCCTTTTATGTCTATAAAAGGACTTTTTGTTATTGATCCCCCGCGCCGCTGCGCCGTCGGGCGACGGCTATGCCGGGGTTAATGATTTTCAATCCGGCAGGCCTGTGGCTCGCCGCTTTTTTCATAAATGGCAAATGGGCCTGCCTAGTTGAAGATCGCATCCGGATACAGCATATCCAACGAACCCTGCTTCTCCCGGTGGCAGTGATGCATCAGGTAGCTCACAATAGCCTCCGTAGAATAGTCCAGATGCAGACAAGGCTTCCGCTTCCGCTCCATCCAGGGACGAAAGAACGCGGCAAAATTCGCATCCAGCGCCTTCAGGACCGGAACCCCCATCTTCTGTAACGCGGCCGCATTGCAGAATTGCTCATATTGGCCGCGAATGGGGATCACCATCAACTTCTTCCCGAGATAAAGTGCCTCCGCCGGGGTCTCGAAGCCGGCGCCCGTAAGAATGGCGGTACAGGTGATCAGGCTCTTGTTGAACGCCAGCTTGCTGACCGGCAGGAAAAGGATATTCCCGTCGGATGTGGGCTTTTTGACCTCCCTGGAGAACACCTGGAACCGGAACTCCTGCAGCGGCTGAAGATATTTGCGCACCTGGGCATCGCTATAGGAAGAAAGATAGACCGTAATATGTCCAATGTCCTGCGGTTCGGCCTGCAGGATCTCGCGTTTGATCACCGGCGGGAGGATAAAATCGTCGTATTGTTTGAAATGAAGCCCCACATACTGCGTTGCCCGGGCATAGTTCCGCAGGATCCATTCGCCCATCCTGTCTTTGTGCTCGGGGCGCGGGACCTTTGGCGATATAAAGCTCGCCTGGTGACCGAAATTGACGGAAGGAACTTTCTTGAACAGGCAGGCCAGGGAAGTGATCGACTCGAAGTCATTGATGACAAGGTCATATCTTTCGACCGGCAGATCGCGCACCTCTTTCCAAACTCGCATCGGAGCTACCTGCCGGGCGATCTCCCAGTAGTTCAGGCCACCGCTATTGGTATAGAAAAGGCTCAGCCCCCGGCTGCGGTACTTGACAGCGGCATCCAGCTGAAGACTGTTGTTCGCACCGCTGAGAAAGATATCCACCTCGCCATAGCGCTGGAAATAGGGGAGTAGTTCCATCGCACGGCTGATATGGCCGTTGCCCGTTGCCTGTACTGCATAGAATATCTTCATAAGTGCTTATATAACTGCCAGGGAATTGATATAAAAATTGATCTCGTCGGTCAGCACGCTGACGGACGGCTTCATCTCGATCGTTTGCGTCACGGGGAAATCTTTCTCATTGTACTCGAAGATGGTCCATTCGTTCTGATGATATTCCAGCGCCGTACAATGCTCGACCCAGTCCCCGGAGTTCAGATAGGTCACCTTTCCATCCTTGGTCTCCACCACCTTCTTCTGGGGCTGATGGATATGCCCGCAGATGACATAGTCGTATTTCTTCTCGATCGCCAGTTCGGCGGCGATCAGCTCGAAATCGTTGATCTTGCTGACGGCCTTGTTCACTTCCGCCATGACCCGCTTCGAAATCGAAACCCGCTCCCGGCCCATCGCCTTTAAGATGAAATTGATGAACCGGTTGAAACGGATCAGCAGATTGTACCCGCTGCTGCCCAGCTTCGCGAGGACTTTGGCGCCTCCTTTGGTAGTATTGTCGAAAACGTCGCCGTGAAAGATCCAGGTCATCTTGTTGTCTATCTCCAGCACCAGCTTGTCGGTCAACGTGAAATTGCCCATCTGGATATCCGTATATCGGCGCATCATCTCGTCGTGATTGCCGGTAATGTAGAACACCCTGGTCCCGTTGGTGATCAACTGGATGATCTCCTTGATCACCATCATGTGCGAAACGGGGAAATAGCGCTTGGTAAACTGCCATCCATCAATAATATCTCCATTGAGGATCAGAATGTTAGGTGTGACGCTTCTTAAGTAGTTGACAAGCTCCTTTGCCCGGCATCCGTATGTTCCGAGATGAACATCGGAAAGAACAACTACATCTACGGGACGTTTTTCCATTATTGTGGTTTCCCAAAGTTCCAAATAAGATATTATTGCTATTTTAAGCCAGCGTTAACAAATTGTAAGCCTTGTGTTAATCCAGCGTTACCATTCACCAATAAATTACCTTTGCGCCCATGAAAAATCGGCCCTTCATCCTCCTTGCAGCCGCAGTCCTGTTCCTAACCGTAAGGCCTATCTTCTCCAACGCACAGCCCCTGCATTATACCGTAGCCAACACCCACTCCCATAATGATTATGAACAGGCCGCACCCTTCTGGGCTGCCTGGCAGCAACGGTTCGGCTCCATAGAAGCGGATATCTGGCTCGTCGGCGGAAAGGTGATCATCGGGCACGACACCACGGAGATCAGATCCGGCCGGACGCTGGAAGACTATTATGTAAGACCGCTGCTGGCCTGCATCAGGAAGAACCACGGCTACCCCTATGCAGACACAGCGAGGCGCCTGCAGATCCTTATCGACGTCAAAGCCGATTCCGTGGCCACCCTCGCCGCAATGATCGCCCTGCTCGACAAATATCCGACCCTCGAACACTGCCGTTCGCTGACATGGGTCATCAGTGGCAACCGCCCCGATCCTTCCCGATACAACTCCTATCCTTCCTTCATATCCTTTGACGGCATCCTTCACCGGCAATACACGCCTGGGGAACTCTCCCGCATCGCCATGATGAGTGACGATCTCCAACATTACATCCGCTGGGACTCCCACACCGGCATCCCCGCCGGCGGCCTCGACAGTCTCCGCCACGCCATCGACCACAGCCATGCACTCCACCTCCCCGTCCGCCTCTGGGACGCCCCGGACTTCCCCGCGGCCTGGCGCCAGCTGATGCAGCTCAAGGTGGATTACCTCAACACCGACCGCATCGCTGATCTCGCCGCCTACCTGAACTCGCACTAATTTGTCGTACCTTCCCGTCAAACCACGCGCAGTACCATGCACGAAGAACTCCTTCTCCTCATCGGCGACAAGATCAAAACAAAAAGAACTCAAAAGAATATCACACTCGAACAGCTGGCCACCAAAGCCGGCGTCAGCAAAGGTCTGATCTCGCAGATCGAGAACAACCGTACCGTACCTTCCCTCCCCGTATTGTTCAATATTATCCACTCGCTCGAGGACGATCTCCGCAGTTTCTTCGAGGACATGCACGATAGCATCAATGGCAATCATGTCCTCATCGTCCGTAAGGGCCAGGAGAAGGGCTTCACAAAGGAGCCCGTAAAAGGCTTCTCCTACAAACGCATCCTCACCCGCAGCATCGGCTCGCAGGCCACCGACGTCGTGCTGCTCGAACTGAAAAAGAACGCCGGCCGCAAACAGTTCATCCGCACCGACGCCTACGAATGCAAATACCTGCTCAAAGGCGATGTCGAGTACCAGGTGGACAACGAAGTCTTCGAACTCCATGAAGGCGATACCCTTTTCTTCGACGGCCGCGCAAAACACCGGCTGAAGAACATCGGCAATACCGAGGCCCTCATCCTCGTGTTCTATCTCTTTTAAAAGGCTCCCGGTAAACAATCAGCAGTCCCATTAGTCCACGAAAAGGATCAACCAAACGGGTCTTTCCCATTATTTACAAATACTTAACATTGGTTTAGTATTTGTAAACTGTTAACATTTACTTAAAGCGCGCCTAACACTTCCGTCATATAGGCCGGATACCTTCGCCAAAGTTTCGCACGCATCATTTTCACTAAAAACATACTGTATTATGAGTAGGAAAATTACCCATGGCTTGGGTTTCTTGCTGGCGGTACTCTTTTTACCGCTTTTCTCTCTCGCACAGAAGGCCGTCACCGGCCACGTTCTCTCAAAGAACGATCAAACACCGGTGCCCGGTGTTTCAGTAGTCATCAAAGGAACCAGGATCGGCACCTCCACCGGGGTTGACGGCGCCTTCGCACTGAAAGCGAAAGAAGGCGATGTCCTCGTCATTTCCGGCGTAGGTGTCGAACGCACCGAACAGACCGTCGGCGCGGGCGAACTTACGGTCCTCATCGCCGCCAATGCCAAAGAGCTGAACCAGGTGGTGGTGACTGCAACCGGTATCAGGAAGGAAGCCAAACGTCTCGGCTACGCCATCCAAACCATCGACGCAGCCAACCTGACGACCGCCCGCGAACCGGACCCCATCAATTCCCTGCGCGGCAACGCGGCCGGCCTCGAGGTCAACATCAACTCCGAGATCGGTCACTCGCCCGATGTGATCATCCGCGGCGAGAACGATCCCAACGACCGTCCTATCTTCGTTATCGATGGGGTTCCGGTCAACTCCGACACATATAATATAAACCCGGATGATATTGAGACATTTACGATCCTGAAGGGGCCGAATGCCGCCGCGTTATATGGCTTCCAGGGCCGCAATGGCGCTATCATCATTTCTACGAAGCGGGGCGCCAAGGCCAAAGGAAAGGCGATCGTGACGGTCAACTCCAGCGTCCAGATGAACAATGGCTTCATCGCTCTGCCCAAATACAATGACGAGTACGGACCCGGCGACAACGGTAAATACGCTTTCGCCGGCGGAGGCTCCAGTCCCTCCTCGTATTTTGGCAGCGGCGCCGTAGGCTCCGGCTTGAATGACTATGACTATGACGTGTGGGGCCCCCAATTCCGCGGCCAGCTCATCCCGCAATACGATGGAGCCTATACACCGACCACGCAGTATACCACCACCTTTGCCGATGGGACGAAATTCCTGGGCAACGTCCAACCCACCCCCTGGGTCGCCCGCGGTAAGGACAATCTCAAGAAGTTCATCCAAACCGGCCTGCTGTCTTCCAACAGCATCTCGGTAAGCCAGTCTTCGGAAAAGACGGATATGCGGCTTTCGGTCGGCGATATTTACCAGAAGGGGATCGTACCGAATACTCAGTTGAACAATGCCAACTTCACGGCCAACATCAGCCATCGCTTCAATCAGAAACTAAGCCTGACCGCTTATTTCAATTACAGCCGTCAATCTACGCCCAATGTACCCGATGTCAATTATGGACCGAACAGCATCATCTATAACATGATCCTCTGGGGCGGGGCTGACTGGAGTGTCAATAGCCCCAATATCCGCAACTACTGGCAGCCCGGCAAGGTAGGTGTTCAACAGAACTACGAGGAATACTACCGGTACAACAACCCCTGGTTCATGTCCTACGAGTGGCTTCGCGGTCACTATCAGAACAATGAATACGGCTACCTGTCGCTCAATTACAAACCGACGCCCAGCCTTGAGTTCCAGCTGCGTCCCAGCATCTCCAGCTATGACATGTTCAACTCCGAAAAGCTGCCCTATTCCGCCGACGTGTACGGCCGTGAACTGCGCCAGGGTGACTATCGCGAAGACAGAAGACAGATGTGGGAATCCATCGAAGACGCCCAGGTCCGGTATCATCGCAACGAGATCGCCGGCTTCCTCGACGTCTCGGCCGTCGGCGGGGTTACAGCCAGGAATTTCAGCTTCAACTCCGACTTTACGTCGACCAACTATCTGAATGTTCCCGGCATCTACTCTTTCTCGAACTCCCAGGGGGCGCTTACAGGTTCTTCTTTCCATTCCAGTATGCTGGTGTTGAGTGCTTACTACTCGGTTGACTTTGGATACAAATCGTACGTGACGGCGGGTATCACCGGCCGCGTGGATAAATCCTCTGCCCTGCCCAGTAACACGAACAGTTACTACTATCCCTCGTTCAACCTGGCTACGGCGATCTCGGACTATGTGCATCTCCCGGAGGCCATCTCATTCCTGAAGCTGAGAGCTTCCTACGCAGCTACGAAAAGCGGCGGTACCTATGCTTTCTTCTCGCCTGACGTAAGTTCCACCCCAGCCGCCGGATATGGCTACACCTGGACCTCTCCGTACAACGGCCCCAGCTACCAGTTTGCTACGCCTTACACGCTCGGACCCACGTATTCGAACCAAAGCAGCGCCAGCTACTCCACTCAAAAGGTAGATCCGAACATCCAGACGGCCGACCGAAAAGCCACCGAAGAGGGCCTGGACATCCGCTTCCTGCGCAATCGCATCGGGTTGGATGTTACTCACTATCATTATAAGAATAAAGGGATCGTCAACCAGTTGACTTCGCAGGCTTCCGGATTTTCCAGCTACCTGACCAACGGGGACACATACACCAATGACGGATGGGAAGCCACCGTCAGCGGCACACCGGTTTCGAATCCCGGGGGCATTAGCTGGAATGTAGTCGCCAACTTCTCCACTTATACCAAGAAGTGGGTTAATTTTGTTTCGAACCCCGACAACTATGAAAAGAATGGCGCCCGGACCGACCTGGTCTATGGCGATGCCTTCGTCCGTACTCCGGATGGCAAGATGGTCATCGATCCGGGTTCGGGAGTTTATCTCCGGTATTCGGACCTGGGTACATCTGCAAAAAAGATATATGGCCATTCGAACCCCGACTGGCAATGGGGCCTGGTTAATACGATCAGCTATAAAGAATTTGCCCTGCGTTTCCAGTTCGATGGTCTCGTAGGTGGCGTGCTGGAAGACTATGTCCGGAAGAAAACCCTTCAGGGTGGCCGCCATATAGAAAGCGCCACGGGCGAACTCGGCGCTGCCCGACCTTCGGACGAAGCCAATATCGCCGCCTACACGGCGCATGGTGTGATCCTCACGGGCCCTAACGGCATTCAACTCGATCCCATCAATGGAAAGATCACCAATACGAAGGACCTGACGTCGACCACCAATACGGTAAAGAGCCAGGTTCAGCCATTCGTAACCCGGGAGGCTTCTATCCCCGACCTGGACATCGTTAAAAAGACCAGCGCCAAGCTCCGCGAAGTGGCCTTCACTTACAAGGTTCCGCAACGGGTGTTTGGCAAGAAGGCGATCATCAGCAATGCCAGCGTATCCCTGGTAGGCCGCAACCTGTTGTATTTCTTCCCGAACAAATACAAAGATCTCGACGTCGACCAGTACACCCAGGATTCCGGATCGGGCCTGCAAACACCGACTACCCGCAGCTTTGGGTTCAACGTAAATTTCTCTTTTTAAATCCCATAAAGAAACTATATGAAACAGGTAAAGACTTTAATTCTTATTCTTGTGGGCGGTTTGGGGATCGTTTCCTGTAACAAGCAGATCTCGGAAAGACAAACCAACCCCAATAAGCCGGCGGCGGTTCCTCCCAATCTCGTGTTGGGAACGGTCCTTACGGCCATGTCCGGCACGACGACACCGGGTGCACTTAGCGGAACCGGCTCCGGCGAAGGGATCAATTCCTGGGACGGCGCCCATCGGTGGAACCAGTATCACTGCTCGAACTATGATTACTATGACAACAATATTTATTCCTGGACGAATGGCAACTTCGATCCCTACCTCATCCTGACGGATGTCGTACAGATGGAAAACGAAGCGGTCTCGCGCGGCGGGAACAAGGTCAATCCTTATGAAGCGATCGGTCGTTTTGTCCGCGCCTATTACTTCTACAACATGACATCAATGTTCGGCGATATTCCCCTGACGGAGGCGTTGCAGTCGCCCAAGATCTTCACGCCGAAGTACTCATCCCAGGAGACGGTGTTTAAATATGTGCTGGATGAACTCGACAGCGCCAATTCGGACTTTGCCAGTCTTATCTCATCGCTGGACAACACCCTGTCCACGACCCAGGACATCTATTATGCAGGCGATCTCACCAAATGGCAGAAGCTGGTCAACTCTTTCAAAATTCGCGTGCTGGTAGCGCTCAGCAATAAAGCCGGCGATGCCCTGCTGAATGTACCGGCGCAGTTTGCGACCATCCTCGGCAACCCCGGTAAGTATCCGCTATTCGGCAGCCAGGACGATGATCTGGCCTTCCGCTACAACCCGGGCGGTAACAACACTTTTAGCACCTATCCCTTTAATCCCAGCAACTTCGGTTCCATTGCGGGCCGCTTCAATATGGCCAAGACCTATGTCGACGCCTGTACGGGGCTGAACGATGCCCGCGTGTTCATCACCTGCGACCCCGCCTGGGCCCTCGTCGGAAACGATACCCTCAACCCCGCACAGTACAAATACTTCGCCGGCGCCAGCACCGGTGAATCCGTCGCAACGATGTACAACAATGCCAATAACAACCTCTATTCTTTCATCGGCCGCAAACGCTACTACTCCAACTTCACCGGAGAACCCGACGTGCTCGTCGGCTACAAGGAGCTTTGTTTCAATATCGCCGAAGGCATCGTCCGCGGCTGGGCTCCGGGAGGTACAGCGGCCGCCGAGACATGGTACAAGAAGGGGATCACCGAATCCTTTGCCTTCTATGGCCTCGACGTGACCAAGACGAGTTTCACCGCCTATTTCCTGCCTCCCGGTAAGAGCTCGATCAACCAGGTGGCGCCCTATACCTTCAACTTCGACTTTAACGCCTACTACGCGCAGCCGACGGTGACGCTGTCGACTACAGCCGCGACGGCCGTCAACCAGATCGTCCTCCAGAAGTATATCGCTTCGTTTGAGAACTCGGGTTATGAGAGCTACTACAACTGGCGAAGGACCGGTACCCCCACCTTCCTCGGCGGCAGCGGAGTCGGTAACAATGGCGTCATTCCCGTCCGCTGGGCCTACCCGGTATCGGAACAGTCCGTCAATGCTGCTAACTGGCAGACCGCGCTCACCAACCAGGGTTTTACGGCCGACGACCTGAACCAAAAGATGTGGCTTTTGAAATAAAAAGATCGTTTATATGTTAACTGGTTCGTTCTACAGGCTGCTAGCAATAGCAGCCTGTATCTTTCAAATAGACAGCGCATCCGCCCAGCAGCTGGCTCCGCTTCCGGCCAGAAAACACCCTTTCATCGTGGTCGCGCACCGGGGCGACCATACCCAGGCGCCCGAGAATACGCTGCAGGCCTATACCAACGCTATCGCCGCCGGCGCCGACTACGTCGAGATCGACCTCCGCACCACCGCCGACAGCCAGCTCGTTATCCTGCACGACGCCTCGGTCGACCGGATGACCAACGGCAAAGGGCTGGTGAAGGATATGCGCCTGGATTCCCTGCGATTGCTGAAAGTAAAAGATAGAATGCATCCCGAATGGGGTGAATCCGCCATCCCGACCTTCCGCGAGGTGCTTCAGCTCTGCAGGAACAGGATCTATATCTACCTGGACTTTAAGAATGCCGATCCGGCCACGGCCTGGCAGGCGATCGTGAGGGAGGGCATGGAGAAGCAGGTGGTGGTCTACATCAACGCCCCGCAACAATTCACACGCTGGCGCGAAGTGGCGCCGGCGATGCCCCTGATGGTTAGTCTCCCGGGATCGATCCGCGATACCGCTGCGCTGAAGGATTTTCTCGACAAATACCATCCCGAGATCCTGGACGGCGGTTATGAGCAATACACACCGGAAATGGTCAGCCTCGCAACGAAAATGGGTTATACCGTACTCCCCGATATCCAGGGCGCAGGGGAAGGACCGGAAAAATGGGGAAAAGCCATACAAAAAGGCATCCGGGCCTTGCAGACCGATCGTCCCGGCCAGTTGATCACATGGTTAAAAGAAAAAAATCTAAGACGCTGAAAGCGTCTATTTTTGGCAATCTTTTAAAAATAATTTAATGAGCGGTCGATGGAGACTACCCTCAATTTCGATACTTTGTAGGATATTAATATAATTTCATCCTTATGACCACTGCGCAAGCCGAAAAGATCACAAACGAGATAATGGACCTTTATGCTGGATACGGCGGGGCCGAATATGCGGGAGAAAAAGTATCCCAGCTGGAACACATGGTCCAGGCAGCTCAGCTGGCCGAAGAACAGGGCTATGACGAAGAAGTGATCCTCGCCGCCTTCCTGCATGATATTGGTCACATCAGCGAAGCCGCCAAAGGCGATAATGAGATGGACGGATTCGGGATTAAAGACCACGAATCCCTGGGCGCCGAGTTCCTCCGGGAGAAAGGTTTCTCCAAAAAGATTGCCCGTCTCGTCGAATCCCACGTCGAAGCAAAAAGATACCTCACGGTAAAAGACCCTGCCTACTACGACCAGCTGTCGGAAGCAAGCAAGAAGACCCTTGAATACCAGGGCGGCCCGATGACGATCGAAGAGGCCGAGGCATTCGAGCAATATCCCCTCTTCAGTCTCATTATCCAGATGCGGAAATGGGACGAACAGGCCAAGATCCAACAGAAACCATTACCCGACCTTGACCATTACCGTCAGATGATCTTTCGCCACCTTTCCAACAGTTTGTAAACATTTTTTATATGAGCTCGATCCAACTGGTTGTTTTTGACATTGCCGGCACTACCGTAAAGGACAACGGCAGCGTCGCAGAAGCCTTTATCGCCGCCTTTCGCGACTTCGGGTTCGAGATCCCCGTTGCGCAGGTAAAAAAGGTCATGGGTTTCCGGAAGATGGATGCCATCGCCCTGCTGCTCGAAAAGTTTGCCCCCGCACGCAAGGACGATGAACAGCTCATCGATCGCATCCACACCCGGTTCATCGACAAGATGATCGCCTTCTACCGCGACGACGAGGAGCTCGCGCCGTTTCCCCATGCAGAACAGGTATTCTCGGCGCTCAAGGAACAGGGGATCAAGATAGCTCTCAATACCGGGTTTACCCGCAGCATCACCGACACCATTCTCCACCGCCTGCGCTGGGACGATCGCAATCCCCTTATCGACAAGGTCATCTGCAGCGACGAAGTGCCCCATGGCCGGCCTCACTCGGATATGATCGAATCCCTCATCAGCGACCTGGACATCGCCTCCCCGGCCGGCGTCCTCAAGGTCGGCGACACCGAGGTGGATGTCGAAGAAGGCCGTAACGCCGCCTGTGGGAAAGTGGTCAGCGTCACAACCGGGGCCTACACCCGCGAACAGCTGGAACCCTATCATCCCGACCATATCATCGATGACCTGCAGGAACTGCTTCCCATCATCGAAAAGGCTTAAACCCGCTTTATGTCATCCTCACCGGCCACACCCACACCGATCTCCGCGGCAGTACTTCCTGGCCGGCTGACCCTCAAAGCCCGGCTGCAACGCAGCCCCGCCTGGGTCTTCGTCCTCTTCGTCTCGCTCACTTCCTTCACCGTATACGCCTCCATGTATGGTTTCCGGAAGCCCTTTACGGCGGGATCCTACGAGGGGGTCAGATTCCTGGGTATCTCTTATAAAGTAGTCCTGGTGATCGCACAGGTGCTGGGTTATTGCCTGAGCAAATTCTACGGCATCCGGTTCATCGCCGGCATGCGGCCCGAACGGCGGGCCGGCTTCATCGTTGGACTCATCGCTACCGGTTGGCTCTCCCTGCTTTTGTTTGCCCTCGTCCCGGTCCCCTACAACTTCATCTTCATGTTCGTTAATGGCCTCCCGCTGGGGATGGTCTGGGGCCTCGTGTTCAGCTATGTCGAAGGCCGGCGCGTGACCGAGCTGATGGGCGCCGTGCTGGCGACAAGCTTTGTCTTTGCCTCGGGACTCGCCAAAACCGTCGGCAAGAGTTTGCTTCTCCACGGGATCAGCGAATTCTGGATGCCCTTTATCGCAGGCGCCGTTTTTATCGGCCCTGCCCTGCTCAGCACCTGGCTGCTGAACCAGACGCCGCCTCCCACGCCGGAGGACATCGCCCAACGCACCGTCCGCTTACCCATGGGAAAGGACCAACGCCGCGATTTCCTGCGAAAATTCGGCGCGGCACTCATCCCCGTGGTCAGCGCCTATGTCATGCTGACCATCCTGAGGGATTTTACCGAAGACTTTGCCAACGAGCTTTGGACGGAGACCGGCTTTAAAAACAATGCCGACGTTTTTGCAGGCACCAGCACCATCGTGTCGCTGATCGTGCTGGCCGTCATCGGCGGATTCTTCCTGATCCGCAACAACTATCGCGCCTTCCAGCTCAACAACGTCGTCATCATCGGCGGTTTCCTGCTCGCGGCGGGTTCCACGGCTGCCTTTCATCTCCATCTTATCTCGCCCGTCATCTGGATCGTCACCGCCTCGGCCGGTCTCTACCTGGGCTATGTCCCCTATAACTGCTTTTACTTCGAACGGATGCTGGCCGCCTACCGTGTCCCGGGAAACGTCGGGTTCCTGATCTATATCGCCGACGCCTTCGGCTACCTCGGCACGGTAGTCGTGCTGCTGGTAAAGGAATTCGTCCATGTCCGGTACAACTGGGTCGATTTCTTCACAGGAATGTTCTATATCTCGGCGTTTGCCGGAATTCTCGTGGTGGTATGGGGCGCTGTCCTTTTCGCAAAAATTTACAGGATCAACAACTAATATTGGACGTTATGGCATCGCGATCAGCTATCGTTATTGGCGCCGGCATTGTCGGACTGGCTACGGCAAGAGCACTGGCCGTTCAGGGATTTTCGGTAAAGGTCTTCGAACGCACGGATCGGGCCGTGGGCGCGTCGATCCGCAATTTCGGGATGGTCTGGCCCATCGGCCAGCCCGCCGGCAAAATGTACGACCGGGCCCTCCGCAGCCGTGACATCTGGAAGGAGACCGCTCCACGCGCCGGCTTCTGGCATGAACCCGCCGGCAGCCTCCACCTCGCCTATCATCCCGACGAATGGCGGGTGCTGCAGGAACTATACGAAATATTCCACAAAGAGGGACGCCCGGTACGTCTGCTGGATAAGACCGCCATCGCGGCATCCTCCGGCGCGGTCAAAACGGAGGGCCTGCTCGGCGGCCTTCATAGTTCGGACGAGCTGATCGTCGATCCCCGTGAAGCCATCGCCAGCCTCCCCGGCTGGCTCACGGAACAATATAAAGTGGAATTCTTCTGGGGCAAATGCGTCTCCTACATTTCCGATCAGATCGTCTATATCGGCAACGACGAAGAGTATGAGGCCGACCTCGTCTTCATCTGCAACGGCGCGGACTTCGAGACCCTCTATCCCGAACAGTTCGCCGAACAGCCGGTCACCAAATGCAAGCTGCAGATGATGCGCCTCGTGGCCCAACCCGACGAATGGCGCATCGGCCCGGCCCTCTGCGGCGGCCTGTCCCTCATTCACTACAACAGCTTCAAAGCCGCGCCTTCCCTCGCCGCCCTCCGCAGCCGCTATGCCGCCGAAATGGGCGACTACCTCCAATGGGGCATCCATGTCATGGTCTCGCAAAACGGCCGCGGCGAACTGACCATCGGCGACAGCCATGAATATGGCCTCACCCATGATCCCTTCGACAAGGATTTCATCAACCGGATGATCCTCGACTACCTCCGCCGGTTCGCCTGCTTCCGGGACTGGTCCGTCGCCGAGACCTGGAACGGCGTCTACGCAAAACTCACCGACGGCGAAGCCGACCTCTTCTTCTCTCCCGAACCCTATGTCTATGTCATCAATGGCGTCGGCGGGGCAGGGATGACCCTGTCCTTTGGACTGGCCGAAGAGCTCGTAGCAGGATTGTAAAGCCAGAAATATGTAATTTCGCCGGATGAAGACGCTCAAGGCGATCATCACCGGCAATCGCCTCTTTTTCGGAAGCTGGGCATTGTTTTTTATCATCGGGCTGGCCCTCCTCTTCCTTCTGGGAAAGGCGGATTCCTTTCTCGACCTCAATCCCTATCACCGGACCCCCCTCGACACGGTTTTTATGTGGGTGACTTTTATGGGCGACGGTCTCTTCTCCGTCATCGTCATCCTGCTGTTCCTGGTGAAGCGCCGCTGGTCGGCAGCCACCCAGGTCACAGCCGCCTTCCTGCTTTCGGCGCTGTTGGCGCAGATATTCAAGAACACCTTCTCGATGCCCCGGCCCATGCAATTCTTCCCTCCGGGAGCCTATGCCTATTTTATAAAGAATGTGACCCATCTCGGCTTCGCCAGCTTTCCTTCGGGTCATACGACCTCGATATTTGCCCTTGTCACCATGCTGGCCTTCTTTACGCCGAACCAGCGGGTCAAAGTCGCCTACCTGTTCGCAGGGGTGCTGGTCGGCTACTCCCGCATCTATCTCGGCCAGCATTTTCTCAACGACGTCCTCATGGGGTCCTGTATCGGGATGATCGTCGCGGTGCTCGTCCACTGGATCTTCCTTGAAAAACTCCAATCCCTGCCCGTTTTTGCCAGGGGCTGAGTCATTTAAGCGCCCTTCCGGCCGGAATTAGCTCAAAAAAACGTAGGTTTGCCCCTAATTTTTCAAACGGTAGCCCCGCCCACCCGGTGGCAGGAGCAAATTAATCGTGCAAATTCATGATCCTAGGCAAAAAACTGGTGATTGTCCTCCCCGCCTACAACGCGGAACTAACCCTCCGGAAAACCTATGCGGAAATCCCCTTTGACATCGTGGACGAAGTAGTGCTCGTGGACGACAACAGCAGCGACCGTACCGTGGCCGTAGGTAATGAGCTGGGTATCCGCCACATCATCAAACACGATAAGAACCGCGGCTATGGTGGCAACCAGAAGACCTGCTACAACAAAGCCCTGGAGCTGGGCGCCGATATCGTGATCATGCTCCACCCCGACTACCAATATACCCCCAAGCTCATCCCCTCGATGGCCTGGCTCATTGCCAACGACGTCTACCAGGTCGTCCTGGGCGCCCGTACCCTCGGCAAGGGCGCGCTTCGCGGCGGCATGCCCCTGTACAAATATATCTTCAACCGCGGCCTGACCTTCTTCGAGAATGTCATGCTGCGCCAGAAGCTGGCCGAATATCATACCGGCTACCGCGCCTTCTCCCGCGAGATCCTCCAGCGCGTCAACTACGAGATCGATTCGGAAGACTTCGTCTTCGACAACGAGATGCTTTCCCAGATCATCTATCTCGGGTACGAGATCGCCGAGATCACCTGCCCGACCAAATACTTCGAGGAGGCATCGAGTATCAACTTCAGCCGCAGCGTGACCTATGGACTCGGCGTATTACGCGTATCCCTCGTACACCGCTTTTGTAAGTGGGGATTGATGAAAAAAGAAATGTACAAACCACGGAATTAAATCATCTTCGAATGCGTCTCAGCAAACCCAGCATCATCCTGTTGATCACCGTATTCGCCGCCCTGCTCTTCCTGCCGTTCCTGGGCCGCGTCCATCTCTTCGACTGGGATGAGATCAATTTTGCCGAATGTTCCCGGGAGATGATGAAACTGCACGACTATACCCGGGTCTACGTCGACTACAAACCCTTCTGGGAAAAGCCCCCCATGTTCTTCTGGATGCAAAGCTCTGCCATGCACCTGTTCGGCGTCACCGAGTTTGCCGCCCGCTTTCCCAATGCCATCTGCGGCATCGTGACCCTTCTCGTCGTCTTCCTCTGCGGCAGCCGCATCTATGACACAAAGTTCGGCGTCCTATGGGCCCTGGCCTATGGCGGCTCCCTGTTCCCGAACATGTATTTCAAGTCGGGCATCATTGACCCCTGGTTCAATCTCTTTACCTTCCTCTCCCTGTACAATTTCATCCTCTATCACTGGCGGCGCAATGGCTTCGATAAGCCGGGCGCCCAAAAAAGCCAGCTGTATTATGTTGTCTGGTCGGGGATCTTCATGGGACTGGCCGTGTTGACAAAGGGACAGGTAGCCCTGATGGTGTTCATGCTGGCGTTGGGGGTATATTTTGTCTACAACCGGTTTCGCTTTTTCTTCAGTTGGTGGCATGCCTTGCTCTTCCTCGTCGTCGCCACGCTGGTGACGGCTACCTGGTATGGCTATGAGACCTACACCCGCGGCCCCTGGTTTATCAACGAGTTCCTCAAATATCAATGGCGGTTGTTTACGACCCATGACGCCGATCAGGCCGGCTTCTTCGGCTATCACTATATCGTGCTGCTGATCGGCTGTTTCCCAGCCTCCATCCTGGCCATCCCATCCTTTTTCCGGTCAAAATACACCGGCCGCTGGGACCGCGATTTCACAAAATGGATGCAAATGCTCTTCTGGGTGGTCACCGTCCTCTTTACCATCGTTCAGTCCCGGATCATCCACTACTCTTCGCTGGCCTGGTTCCCCGTGACCTTCCTGGCCGCCTACTCATTATATAAATGGGACCGGAAAGAGCTCGTGTTTAAGAAATATGTGAATATTTTACTCGGTGTGCTGGGCGGGCTCATCTCCCTCGCAATCCTTGGTGTGGCTGTCATCGGGCTGAATGTACACCGGTTGGCGCCCTATGTGGATGATACCTTCGCCCGGGGAAATATGGAAGCCGATGTCCATTGGTCGGGATTCGAAGGCGCCATTGGGCTGCTGATGGTTGCAGCGCTCATCGCCGGCATCCTCTACCTGTCACAGCGGCGCTACAAGCGTGCCGCTGTCACCCTCTTCGCAGGAACCGCCATCGTCATCTTCTTCGCCTCCGCGATCATCGTCCCCAAGGTCGAACGCTACAGCCAGGGAGCCGATATCGACTTCTTCATCGCCCGGCAGGGGGAGGACTGCTATGTGCATACCCTTGGCTTCAAGAGCTATGGCGATCTCTTTTATACGATGAAGGAAAAGCCCACCAATCTCAATTCTTATGATCAGAACTGGCTACTCACCGGGCCGATCGATAAACCCGTCTACTTCGTCACAAAAGTCGACCGGGTCCAGCACTGGGAGAACGGGCAGTTTCCCGATCTGAAAGAGTTGTATCGGAAAAATGGATTCGTGTTCCTGAAGCGGGACATTCCCCCGCCCCCGGCGCCTGCGCCAGTTCCGCCCCCAACTAAATGATCGAATTGACGATGCCGCCGTCTGCCCGGATCGCCGCCCCGTTTGTCGCAGAAGACAGCGGACTCGCGAAGTAGGCCACGGTTGTGGCGATCTCATCCACAGTGGCAAAACGCTGTAGCAGCGAGCTGGGCCTGCCGTCCCGGAAGAACCCCTTCTCCACATCTTCCGTCGAAGCGCCACCGCCCTTCGCCAGCTGCTCGAGGAAATCACCCACCCCCCTCGATTTCGTTGGGCCGGGCATGATCGTATTGACGGTAACGTTGGTGCCCCTGGTAAGCTGGGCAAGACCCCTGCTGATCGCCAGCTGTGCGGTCTTGGTCATTCCATAATGGATCATTTCCGTGGGGATATACACCGCAGATTCGCTGGAGATAAAGAGGATACGGCCCCAGTTCTCTGCCAACATCCGCGGCAGGACATGCCGCGAAAGCCGGACCCCACTCATGACGTTGACCTCGAAAAGCCGGAACCAGTCCTCGTCCGGGATCGCCGAAAAAGGTTTGGGTTCGAATATGCCGGCATTATTGATCAGGATGTCGATCGCCGGCAGTTCCGCGATCAGCCGGTTGACGTCGTCGGCCTTTGCGAAATCCGCCGGGTATCCGATCACGTCGGACGACCGGCCCGTGATCTCCTTAAGTTCTTTTATTGCTTTGTCGACGCCCCGCTGACTGCGTCCATTAATGATCACGGTCGCCCCTTCTTCGAGGAGCCGCTTCGCGATAGCGAATCCAATGCCCGCGGTCGAACCGCTGACAAAAGCCGTCTTGCCGTTAAGTTGTAAGTCCATGCAAGGCCTAACAGCATGGCGAAAAAATTGTTGAAAAGAGGGATACCCCTATTTTTTCTTGCCGCCGGAAAAAAACCGCAGGATGCTGCTCACTACCTTATCGTTGGCGCCCAGCTTCCCCTTCACGGCCGTATATGCCGAAACCAGGGCATTGTCGATCTTCACCAACAGCTTGTTGCTGCCATCACCGGGCCTGGCCTGGTAATAGGTGGCCCTGCGATAGGGGTTCTCTTCCACGGTATAATAATACAGGGCGATGCTGCGGCGGAAACTGCCCTCCGGGCATTCCATCGGTAGCGGGTGACCATGATAGGAGTCGGCATCGGTGTTGAAGATGACACAACGATTGTAGACGGGCAGCACGCTTTCTTCGCAGGCTTTCATCTTCTTGTCCCAAAGCTCCAGCTTGCCGCCCCATTCTTCTTTCCAATCTTTATTGAGATAGACCAGCACGTTCACCCGGCGTTGCCAGTTCCGGTGATGCGGGTGGACCGTAAAATCGGCGTGGATGTTCAAGAAACCGCCGCGCGTGCTCTGGTGGATGCCACCGCCCTCGAGACCGTCGTCCTTCTGCAGATCCTTGATGCCGGTGATCTGGCTCAGCCACTTCAGGAACTCGGGCGAGTTCAGCTCGTTGATGGTTCCCCGGATAGTATCGGGGAGCAGGTCGATCTTGTTCAACCCCCGTTTATCTTCGTTGTAGTGTTTATAGTTGATCCAGCCGTCGGTCTCATTGAGCCGGTTGAATTCCTTGATGCATTCGTCGAGGACAGCCGGGTTCAGGAAGTTTTCCAGCACTATATGAGGATAAGGCTTCGCGCCCTGGTATTTTTTGCTCAGCTCGGGCAGCTGGGCGGTCCACTTTTCGTAGTCGAATATTTGGGTGGCGGTGGTTGTGCTCACTATCTGGATTTTGCCGCAAAGGTAGGATTTTTGCCCAAAACGGTTCGTTAAGTCCGCTAATCCCGCCGCGACTCCAGCGTAAACCCGATCGTCGTCCCTACATCCGGCGTGCTCCGCACATGGATAGACTGTCCATGCGCCTCGACAATATGCTTGCAAATAGCCAGCCCCAGACCCGTCCCGCCCTTATCCCTGCTCCGCGCGGCATCCGTCCGGTAGAACCGCTCGAAGATGCGGCCCAGATGGTCCTCTTCGATCCCGATCCCATCGTCGCTGATCTCGATAAGTACATTCTTCTCGTCTATCTTATAGACACTCGCGACGATACTGCCGTTCGGCTTCCCATACTTCGTCGCATTTTCGACCAGGTTGATCAACACCATCCGGATCTTCTCCTTGTCGGCAAAGACCGTGATCGGCGACTCGCAGCCCTTCTTGATGCCGGTACGGATGTTCTTATTGTGGGTCTTGATCGATAAAGATTCGAAGATCTCGCGGATCAGGTCCTGGATGATGAAATTCTGCTTGTACAACAGCTGCTCGCCGCGCTCCAGCGTCGAGATCTCGTCCAGGTCATTCATCAGGTTGACAAGCCGGTCGACATTCTTGGCGGCGTTCTCCAGGAACTTCTTGCGGATCGCCATGTCTTCCATGGCGCCGTTCAGCAGGGTATCCACATACCCCTGGATCGCAAAAATGGGCGTTTTGAACTCGTGCGCGAGGTTTTGAAGGAATTCTTTGCGGTAAGCCTCATTCTTTTTCAACAGCTCGATCTCCTCATTCCGCTTTTCCCCCCATTTTTCGACATCCTCACGGACCTCGTCAATACTCTTCTGGGGAAGGATATACTTAAAGTACACCTCCTCCTTCTTCGTGGCCTTGGTCTGGTGAATAAGCTTATAGATCAGCTTGATCTTGCGATAGATGAACTTTTCGAGCGTGAACAGGATCAACCCGTAGCTGCCCCCAAAGATGAGCAGCAGCGAAGCCGCGCCTACAATACCATTACCGGTGAGGATGTAGATGCCGACCGAAATGGGAAAAGCGAGAAGACCGGCCGTCAGCGCAGAAAGCTGCCGGGGAGATAGGTTCTTGGTGGAAGGCATGGGTCCACGAATTTAATGAATCCACTACAAATTGAACTTATACCCGACGCCTTTGACCGTGGTTATACAATCCAGCCCCAGCTTCTGACGGATCTTCCGGATATGTACGTCGATCGTCCTGTCTCCAACGATGACTTCGTTACCCCACACCTGGTTCAGGATCTCGTTGCGGAGAAAGACCCGTCCCGGGCGGGAGGCGAGTAAATAAAGCAATTCGAATTCTTTCTTGGCCAGCGTCACGTCCTTCCCTTCCACCATCACCTCGAACTTGGCAGGGTCGATGGACAGGTTCTCTATCTTCAGGACTTTATCCTCCGGCTCCTTGTTCACCCGGCGGAACAGTGCATTCACCCGGCTGATCAGCACCTTGGGACTGATCGGCTTCGTCACATAGTCGTCGGCGCCCGTCTCCAGCCCGCGGACATGGGAACCTTCGTCACTGAGCGCAGTGAGGAAAAGGATGAGGGTCTCCTTAAAAGATGGCTGGGAACGCAGTATCTCGCACACTTCCACCCCATTCTTCTTCGGCATCATGATATCCAGGATGATGAGGTCCGGGCGGACGATCTTCGCCTTCCCGATGGCTTCATCCCCATCCCTGGCCGTGATCACCTCGTATCCCTCTTTGGTGAGGTTGTATTGAATGATTTCCAGGATATCGGGCTCGTCGTCGGCTATCAGGATCTTCTTGCCTTTGGATTCCATTTAATCGAAAATTTACGCAAACCTACTCGAAATAAACTTGCGGGGGGGATTCCGCCAAATCAGTTTACAATTTCTTAATACATAAATAACACAAGCCGATCTTTCTGCAGACATTTTGTTTTATTGACGCAGATCACTTGCAAATCTCAGGGCCGCGATATACCTTTACCACACTCCAATCTAAATCAGCCTGCCCGGACCCGGGCCGGTATCCTAACTGATCCTTTTCCTGGTTAAATCGCGGTCTCTCATTAAACAAAACAAAATCAGACTTTTATGGCAAAAAAATGCATTTGCATTTTGCTATGGGCCGGATTATGCTTATCCGCGTACGCCCAAAAGAAAACAATTGCCGTGATCGGCAGCTCCACCGCCGCCGGCTATGGCCTGCCGGACGCTGGCGGAACGATCAACACGGGATGGAACATGACAAATGACGACCCCGTCAACTCCTGGCCAAATCGCCTGCGGCGGTATCTGAAAGGCGTGGGCGTGTTGGATACCCTCGTCAATTTGGCCGTAATGGGAGAGGACATCTACCAGGCCATGCCGCAGGACCGGCTTGACTATCCCCACGTGGTTGGTCGCCCCTGGCCGAATCCGAGCGCCAATATCGTCAAGGCGCTCGACTTCAACCCCGACATCGTCATCGTCAATTTTCCGAGCAATGAGTACAACCTCTACACGGTGACGGAGGTAATGGCCCGTTACAGGGACATCTATGCCGTGGCGACGGAGAATGGCCATACCCAGGCCTACATTACAACCACCCAGCCTCGAAGCAACGACCCGGAGTTCAGCGATCCGGTTCAAAGGGCAAAACTGAAGGAATTGCGCGACAGCATCATGATGGAATTCGGCAGTCATGCAATCGACTTCTACACGTCGGTAGTGGACAATAATCCGGAGCTTTCTCCAGGGGTACCCAATCCTAACTACCTGGGCGCCTTGCCCCAATACGGCCAGGGCGATGACATCCACCTGAACGAGGACGGTCATGCATTCCTGTACCAGGCTGTGCTGTCGGCCAATCTCATTCCCATAGGTAACCTGCCGCTCAAGATTGGAAAAATTAGCGTGAAACGCATCGACGACACCCATATTACCGTCTCCTTTAACGTCCTCGACGGCAATACCGAAAAGCAATTCTTTATCTGGGTCAAAGACAAGGCCGGGAACACCAAATCGGTGAAAGTGATCATTCCCGAGGCGAGCAAGACCAGCCAAACCATTACTGAAACGATTCAAATTTATTGAGCATGAAAAAGACGATCCTTTTTTCATCGGTACTATGTGCGTTGATAACCATGGTATTAGCATCTACTTCCTGTACAAAGAAGGTAACCGCTCCACCCGCTCCGGCGGAAGAAGACCTGACTGTTGTGATCGGTTCCGTAAATGCCAAAGGCGATACGACGATCTATCTGCAAACCGTCGTCAAACCGCATTAGCACCCAAGCCATTTTGGTAGTATTTTTGCCAACACAAGAATACTACCAAATGGTTGCCTATGAATCGACGGGTACGATCCTTTGCCTTCTTTGCTTTCGTCTGCGTCCTGCTCTTCACCGGTCCAAACAAGGCCATGGCGCAGCCCAATTCCTACCCGTTCAAGGTGGCCCAGGATCGCATGCTCTGGCATGATTACGTCGATAAAGAGCAGCAACGGCTGCTCCAACTGGGCGGTAGCAAGAACGACAGTGTGATCCGGCTGTCAAAGGACGAGGCCGTCAATCTGCAGATCACCGATGCGCTGATCCGCAAGGTGGACGGGCTGCAGGAGCAGATCGAGCTGGACTCCACCCTCAATACCAATAATAAGAAGCGGTACCTGCGCGGGCTCTCCGATGTCCTGCAAAAGTTCGACCGGGCCGTTCAGTCAAAAGAGCTGTCGCCCAGCCTGGCGCCGGGCCTCATCGATGCCTTCATGCAGGCGATGGAGCTGGACCAAAAGGGGGAAAGTATCGAACCGGTCATTGCCGCCAGCCCCTATGAAACGGGAAAGATCGTCGTCGAATGCTTTAACTATCCCTCGGAGAACAAGGGTGCAAAGCCGGCCCGGATCTTGCTGACGCGGCGCTTTTACGAGGCTCACCCATCACTCATCTTCAACTATTTATCAACACATCCCGGCGCGCCGTTCGAAGACAGCCTGATCATCATCGCCGGTCACCACGATATCGGCCAGCTCTATGACTTCGCCGCGGCAGGGAATGACCTCGGCTATCACATCCGTAACAGCAAGGACTCCCTCCTGCGTACCGTAGCCTCCCTGGCGACCAGCAGAAGCGGCCGGCTTTACTTTCCCTTCCTGGACAACCTGGTCAAAGGCCGGCTCACGAAGGAAGACATCGACAAGGTAAAGGATGATGATCTCGCCTACTATAAGCTGTTGGTAAAGACCCGCCTCGACTACGCCGAACGGCTGCTCCCGCCGCTCCAGGACACCCCGCTGGAAATGAACGCACTGACCCAGATGCTCGAAAAGAAGGGAAAGCAGGTGTTCGTCAGCGAGATCAACGCCCTCCACACCGCTGAAAATCCCGCCGTCCGCTTCAAGATACTCGATCCCTTGACGCCCGAGGAGCTCTACTACCTCGTCGTACTAAGCGAGGACGAGATCTACACCTCCAGCTACCTGGGCGTCTATGACCGCATCTTCCAGCGCATGAAAGCGCCCTATGGGGACAGCCTCCTGATGCAGGTGCATGGCGACTATTTCCGGAAGTTCATCAAAATGGCCGCCGCTTATAACAAGCTGGAGCATTTCCTCGGCACCATGGACAAACAAAACGCCGGGACCGTCATGAAGTCCTTTGTCATTCACCTCGAGAACGCGGGCGAAGAAGAGGCCGTCGACGTTGCCGACTCCTACAGCAGCATCGTTGAGAAGAGCCCTGCCCTGGCCCGGTTCATTCTCAACGAGGTAAAATGGAACTACGACAAGAACGTCGCTGCCGGGGACAAGAAAGGCATCGTCATTTACCGCCTCTTGCAGACCCTGTTCGAATCCGCCGATACCGCCAACAAGGTGGACGTCTCCGCAAAGCTGGGTATACCACCCATCTATACCGTTGATCGTCAGTCGCTGGCGGATGACAGCGGCCGGGTTATCCAACAGGTATTCTTCTATGGCGACAAGGATAAGGACGGCCAGCTCTCCTATGCCGACTTCATGCGCATCTTCCAGACCCGGCCGGGAACGAAGCCCGAATGGCGGATCCAGGAGAATCCCCAATGGACTACCATCAGCTCGATCCGCGGGAAACCGGTTATTATCTACGCCAATAAGCCGCTGTTCGGCGAAGACGACCCCGATGACAAGGCGCAAAAAGCGCTTAGCGATTATCTTTATGACCATCATCTGAAACCGACGATCGTCATTCACCGCGGCCATAGCTACCACGTCAAGTATACCATCGAAAGGATGCCCGCCACGGCCCGCATCGTCGTACTGGGTTCCTGCGGCGGTTACAACAATCTCAGCGAAGTGTTGAAGATCAGCGAGGACGCACATATCATCTCCTCCAAGCAGGTGGGCACGAAGGCCGTGAACGAACCGATCCTCCAGGCCATGAACAATACCCTCGTCGCCGGGAAGAACATCGAATGGCTGCCGATGTGGCGGGACCTCGAGGCCGGCTTCCGCAAGGATCCGGTAGCCCGGGAACGATTCGATGACTATATCCCGCCGTATAAGAACCTCGGCGCCATCTTTATAAAGGCCTACCGCAAGGCCATGGAAGCGGACGAATAGGATGAACGGAATAGCTGTTGGTGGCAAAGATTGTATCTTTGCCACCCGCGGCAATGGGCGCGCGCAATCAAATGGCAGAGGAGATCAAGAAAAAGAAGAAAATTTTCGATTTTAGCTTGCTGCGGCGGGTCTTCCACTACGCAGCTCCCTACAAAAAAAGACTCTATTGGTCGGTAGCGCTTGCGATCCTGCTGGCGGTCCTCTCCCCGTTGCGTCCCTGGCTGATCCAGTACACTGTCAACGTATTGATCCGGAAGGGTCTGGCCAATGACGTCATCTGGATGACGGTCCTTCAGATCGTCCTGCTCATCGGCGAGACCCTGGCCCGGTTTTATTTTGCCTTCATCACTGCCTGGCTCGGGCAGACCGTCGTCCGTGACCTTCGCGTCGACGTCTATAAAAAAGTGTTGGGGCTCAACCTTTCACAGTTTGACAAGACGCCCATCGGGGTCCTGACGACCCGTACGATCAACGATATCGAGTCCATCAACGACATCTTCTCCGACGGCCTGATCCCCATCATCGCCGACCTGCTCTCCATTCTCTCGGTCCTGGTGTTCATGTTTGGGTCGGATTGGCGGCTCACCCTCGTCTGCCTGGCGCCCTTTCCTTTTCTCATCCTGGCCACCTATGTCTTCAAGGAGTCGGTCAATAAGAGTTTCATCCGCGTTCGCAATGCCGTGGCTGCACTGAACGCCTTCGTCCAGGAACATATCACCGGCATGGCGATCGTCCAGGCCTTTTCCGCCGAGAAACGCGAAGAGGCGAAGTTCCGGAAGATCAACCGCGAACACCGCAATGCCAACATCAACGCCATCTTCGCCTATTCCGTTTTCTTCCCCGTCGTCGAGGTCATCCTGGCCGTTTCCACCGGTTTGCTGGTGTGGTGGGGAGCCACCCGGGTCATGCACCTGCCCGGTGCGGAAGCCCTGGAGCTGGGCGGCAAGATCATCGCATTTTACCTCTATCTCAACCTGCTTTTCCGTCCCCTGCGGGTCATCGCCGACAAATTCAATGTGTTGCAGATGGGAATGGTCGCCAGCGAGCGCGTCTTTCGCGTGTTGGACAATGACGACTACATCAAGACCCAGGGCAATTTCGCCCCGGCACGCCTGAAGGGCAAAGTGGAGTTCGACAAAGTGTCGTTTGCCTATACGGATCACCGGTACGTGCTCAGGAATATATCGTTTACCATGCAGCCCGGCCAGACCGTCGCCATCGTCGGCCACACCGGCAGCGGGAAAACGTCGATCATTAGCCTGATGAACCGGCTCTATCATATCCAGCAGGGCGAGATCCGCATCGACGATGTCCGCATCGAAGACTTCGAGCTGGACGCCTTGCGCAAAAGCATCGGGGTCGTGTTACAGGACGTCTTCCTTTTTTCCGGCTCGGTGGTGGACAACATTACCCTGCGGAACGGCGAGATATCCATGGAGCGGGTCATCGCGGCCGCAAAGCTCATCGGGATGCACGACTTCATCATGCGCCTGCCCGGCGGGTATCACTACAATGTCATGGAACGCGGCGGCTCCCTCTCGCTGGGCCAGCGCCAGCTGCTCTCTTTTATCCGCGCACTGCTGTACGACCCCTCCATTCTCATCCTCGACGAAGCCACCTCCTCCGTAGATACCGAATCCGAACAGCTGATCCAGGAAGCCATCGACAAGCTCATCGCCGGCCGCAGCTCGATCATCATCGCCCACCGCCTTTCGACGATCCGCAAGGCCAGCCAGATCATCGTCCTCGATAAGGGCGAGATCCGCGAGATCGGCACCCACGAACAGTTGCTGGCAAAGGGCGGATTCTATGCAAAATTGCACGAGATGCAGTTCCGGCCGGACCACAGGGCGGCCGCTGCACCCGCCGCAGAAAGACGGGCATCCTAGGAACAAACGCATCGGACTGCCATGGCTCCCCCTGATTATCAACCCTCTCGCGCAGCCGCTTCGGTTTTGGTCGCCAAAGCCCTTTTTCTTTAATCTTATTTTCATATCTGACCCTCCCCCCGTATCTTTGCGGCAAATTTCAGGACGGTATGGCATTGAAATGCTTCAAATCTATAGTGGTGGCGGTTTTCAGCGTGGTTTTACTGTTTTTTTTTAATGTGTCCATGGCCCAGGACTCCGGTCCCGAGGCAGGAAAGACCGAAAAGGAGGAAGCGCCCAAGATGAACCCCTCCAGGATCATCCTGGAACACGTTGCAGACGCCCACGAATTCCACTTCTACACTTTTAATAAAAAGCCTGTTTCCATCCCGCTGCCGGTGATCCTTTATTCTCCCGCAAAAGGCTGGTCGGTCTTTATGTCCTCGAAATTCGAGCATGGCGACGCTACCTACAACGGCTATCGCCTGCTGACCGAAGAATATATCCAGGACAAGAAGCTGGATGAGAAGATTTATAAGGTTGGAAAGATCTGGGCGGTCAATGAAGCAGGCGATGTTGATCCTTCCGTTAAAGTATACGATCTTTCGTTGGGCCGGAATGCTGTCCAGGCCATTATCTCGGCACTGATCCTTATCTGGCTTATGCCGGGTATCGCCGCCAAGTATAAGAAAGGGCAGGGAGTGAAGACGGCTCCGACCGGGTTCCAGAATCTCATCGAACCCATCGTCACTTTCGTCCGCGACGAAGTAGGAAAGAGCAACCTGGGGAACAGGTATGAAAAATACATGCCCTTCCTGTTGACCATCTTCTTCTTTATCCTCATCAACGCCCTGATCGGGCTGATCCCCGGTACCGCCAACGTCACAGGGAATATCGCCTTCACCGGCGCCCTTGGCATCCTGGCCTTTATCGCGATCATGTTCAGCACGGGCAAACACTACTGGGGACATATCGTCAACCCGCCCGTTCCCGGTCCCATAAAGGTGATCATGTGGCCGGTGGAGCTGATGGGCATCTTTACAAAGCCCTTCGCTCTGATCATTCGTCTTTTCGCCAACATGATCTCGGGACACATCATCATCCTGAGCTTTATCTGCCTGATCTTTATCTTCGGCGCCATGAATACCGGGCTGGGCTGGGGTACGTCCCCCTTCTTTGTCGCGCTTTCGCTGTTCATTTACCTGATCGAAGTATTGGTGGCTTTTATACAAGCCTTCATTTTCGCCAACCTGACGGCCGTGTTTATCGCGCAGGCCTTCGAAGGCGGCCATGAGGAAGGAGATGGACATGGGCACAGTGCAGAAGCCGTAGTCGCATAAAAAACACAAACACAATTTCTTTTTAATTATAAAACCAAAATAAGATGACGTTGATGACAACTTTGCTGGCTGATGTGGTTCAGCCCGGTTATGGCGCGCTCGGCGCAGGCCTCGCTGCTATTGGTGCTGGTATCGGTATCGGCCAGATTGGTAAAGGAGCAGTTGACTCCATTGCCCGTCAGCCCGAAGCTTCGAACGACATTCGTGCAAACATGATCCTGGCTGCGGCCCTCGTAGAAGGTGTTGCCCTTCTGGCTGCCGTTGCCGGTCTGCTCGCTGTTTTCCAGAAGTAAGGCACGTAAAAAAAATGTACTGCATCCGACGCACAGGGCCGAGGGTGCAGTACTTGATTCGCCGGAGGCGAATCGTCCGAAGGACAATCATTAGACAATCACCGGACCGCAGGTCCGCATAAATATCTCCCATGGATCTCTTAACTCCCGACTTAGGCTTATTCGTTTGGAACGTTATTATTTTCCTGCTGCTGCTGATCGTCCTGCGTAAGCTGGCCTGGAAGCCGATCCTGAAATCCCTCAACGAACGGGAAAAAGGTATCTCCGACTCGTTGGCCTCCGCTGAGCGCATCAAGGCCGAAATGGCCCAGATGAAGAACGAGAACGAGGCCCTGCTGGCCAAGGCCCGTGAAGAAAGAGCCCAGCTGCTCAAAGAAGCCCGCGAAACAAAGGACAAGATGATCAATGAGGCCAAGGAAATGGCCAAACAGGAGGCGGGCAAGATCATCGCCGATGCACAGGCCGCGATCGAAACGCAGAAGATGGCCGCGATCACCGAGGTGAAGAACCAGGTGGGAACACTAGTGGTGGAAGTGGCGGAGAAAATCCTGCGCCGTCAGCTGGAGAACAAAAGCGAACAGGAGAATTATATACGTGAATTGACGAAAGAAGCGAAACTCAACTAACTATGACGCCGAATCCCCGTTTAGCGGCCCGTTACGCCAAATCGATCCTCGACCTGTCCCTCGAAAAGGACCAGGTGGAAGCCGTACACAAGGATATGCTGTTGCTGCAGGCCACCTGCCGGGAAAGTCGTGACCTGGTCAACCTGCTCCGTAGCCCGATCGTCAAAGCCGATAAAAAAGGCAAGATCCTCAGCGCGATCTTCACCGGCAAGATCAGCCCGCTGACCAGCGCATTTATCACCCTGTTGCTACGCAAGGAACGCGAAGGCAATCTCCCCGAGATCGCATCCTCCTTCGTCGGGCAATACAAGATATACAGGGGCATTTCCACCGCGAAGCTCACGACGGCCGTTCCCGTGAGCGACGAGCTGCGTCAGGCGATCCTGCAAAAGCTGAAGACCGAACGCAACCTTCAACAGGTGGAACTCGACACGGAAATAAGGAAAGAACTGATCGGCGGGTTCATCCTCGAGATCGGCGACCTCCGCATGGACAGCAGCGTTGCCTTTGAATTGAACAACGTCAGAAAGCAATTCCAGAATAACGACTTCGTATACAAAATAAGGTAGACACAAAAAAGGCTAGACACAACAACAAACAAACTTCAAACTGAATACAATTATGGCAGAGATCAAACCGGATGAAATTTCAGCGATATTGCGCGAGCAATTGAGCAATTCCAATGTATCCGCCCAGCTGGAAGAGGTCGGCACCGTCCTGCAGGTAGGGGATGGTATTGCCCGTGTATATGGGCTTAGCAATGTCGGCGCCGGTGAACTGGTGGAATTCGAGAATGGCGTCCGAGCCATCGCCCTCAACCTGGAAGAAGATAATGTCGGTGTGGTATTGATGGGGGAGAGCGGGGACATCAAAGAAGGTGCAACCGTTCGCCGTACGGGGAAGATCGCCTCTATCCGCGTAGGTGACGGGATGCTGGGCCGGGTCGTCAACACCCTCGGCGAACCCATCGACGGAAAAGGTCCCATTGCCGGCGAAAGATATGAAATGCCCCTCGAGCGCAAGGCTCCGGGTGTCATCTTCCGCGAACCGGTAAAGGAACCTCTGCAGACGGGTATCAAGGCCATCGACGCCATGATCCCCATCGGCCGTGGCCAGCGCGAGCTGATCATCGGCGACCGTCAGACCGGAAAGACTGCCATTGCCATCGATACGATCATCAATCAGAAAGAGTTCTTTAAGGCCGGTAAGCCCGTCTACTGTATCTACGTAGCCATTGGGCAGAAAGCCTCCACCGTTGCCGGGGTGATGAAGACCCTCGCCGACAACGGAGCCCTCGACTATACCGTCATCGTGGCCGCCTCGGCTTCCGATCCGGCGCCGATCCAGTTCTATGCGCCCTTCGCCGGGGCCGCTATCGGGGAATATTTCCGCGACTGCGGTAAGCCTGCGCTGATCATCTATGACGACCTTTCCAAACAGGCTGTTGCTTACCGTGAGGTCTCCCTCCTGCTCCGCCGCCCGCCCGGCCGTGAAGCCTACCCCGGTGACGTATTCTATCTCCACAGCCGTCTGCTCGAACGCGCCGCAAAGATCATCTCCGATGATAGCGTAGCAAAGAACATGAACGACCTCCCCGAGTCCATCCGTCACCTGGTGAAAGGCGGCGGCTCGCTGACGGCCCTGCCCATCATCGAGACCCAGGCCGGCGACGTCTCCGCGTACATCCCGACCAACGTGATCTCGATAACCGACGGACAGATCTTCCTTGAAGGTAACCTGTTCAACTCCGGTATCCGCCCGGCTATCAACGTAGGGATCTCTGTAAGCCGCGTAGGGGGTAATGCCCAGATCAAGTCGATGAAAAAGGTTGCCGGTACCCTCAAACTCGACCAGGCGCTCTACCGCGAGATGGAAGCCTTCTCCAAGTTCGGCGGCGACCTCGATGCAGCCACCAAGCTGGTTATCGACAAGGGTGCGCGTAACGTGGAGATCCTCAAGCAGCCGCAATATTCGCCCTTCCCCGTTGAAAAGCAGGTCGCGATCATCTATCTCGGTACACAGGGCCTCCTACGCCAGGTGAAGGTCAGCAAGGTGCGTGAGTTCGAAGACCACTTCCTCCTCGAGATGGAGAACAAACTGCCAGATGTACTCGCTGAGTTCAAGAAGGGCAATCTCCCCGATGACGGGATGAAAAAGATGGTAGACCTTGCTAACGGTCTCATACCACAATACAAATAGATAACAAATAAAAAGCCGCCCACCGGGCGGTTTTTTATTTGAAAAAAAGCTTGCAGAATTCGAAACCTTTTACAATCTTTACAGCGTCGTCACCGACAACCTCTCCAAGCTCCCGAAAAACAATTCTCTTTTTTATTTCCAATCCTTTATTGCAGTTCATCCGTTCACGCACGAAAAAATGACCGGGTTTTGTATCGCCGGGGAATCCGTACCGAACAAGTACTCCTCTATTGCGGTTAATCCCGTATTCATCTGATTCTCATAGTAGCAACACCTGTCCTCGGCCCCAGGCCAATGGATCGGATAGCTATCCGGGATATATCGAAAGAATAATATTAGAATTTAGAATATTTTGTAAGATTTTAGTTTTAAAGGGTACGATCAACAACCGCCGGGCTTTTCTAAGCCTGGCTTTTTTTAGCCAACCGTCACAAAGCCAACCGCCACAAAGCCAACCGCCACAAAGCCCCGCCACCACAAAGCCCCGCCACCACAAAGCCAGAAATACCTAATCAGCCACCCCCCAAAAACCCGCCGCTGTCCACGGCCGGCCGGCGTCGGGATGCCTTGGCTGGCGCATCGGATGGTCTCCTCAGCGATCCAAAAAGCAAAACCAAGATAATCCGCGCGCCAGACGAGGACGTCCCGACCCGGCCCACCCAAGAACCCACCCAAGAACCCACCCAAGAACCCACCCAAGAACCCACCCAAGAACCCCACCCAAGACCCACCCAAGAACCCCACCCAAGAACCCACCCAAGAACCCACCCAAGAACCCACCCAACAACCCCACCTAACAACCCCAAAAAGACCCCCACCCACCGGCATAATCCCCCGCTCACCGGATAACATAAACAATTCTACAAAATAGTTTGGTTTATAAAATAAACCAGTTTATCTTAGCTGAAAATTATGAGAAATGAACCAAGCTGCTCTCTCCATAGCCTTATTCCTACTCACCTTTAGCCTTAAGGCCCAAACACGCCTGAGCGGAACAGTCAAAGACCCCAAAGGCCACCCCATCCGCGGCGCAAGCATCACCATAAAGGACTCCTATGACGGAGCAACCACTGACAGCCTCGGCAACTTCCACTTCACCGCGGCCGATAAAGGCAATTTTACCCTCATTACAACCAATATCGGCTACAACCCCGTCGAGCAGCCCGTCACCCTCAACGGCGCCGCCATCGAGCTCCATATCGTCCTTAAAGAGCAGCTCAGCGAGCTGAAAGCCGTAACCATCACCGCCGGCTCCTTTACCGCCGGCGATGCTAAACGCGGGGCCGTACTCAGCTCCCTCGACGTCGCCACCACGGCCGGCTCCAACGCCGACATCACCGCCGCCCTAAAGACCCTCCCCGGCGCCCAGCAGGTAGGGGAGCAGGAAGGCCTCTTCGTCCGCGGCGGCGCCGGCTATGAAGCCAAACAATATATCGACGGGACCCTCGTCAATAACCCCTATTATACCAGCGTGCCCGATATCGCCCAACGCGGCCGCTTCTCACCCTTCCTTTTCAAAGGCACCGTTTTCAGCACCGGCGGCTACTCGGCCCTATACGGCGAAGCGCTGTCCTCCGTCGTCCTGCTGGAATCCATCGACCTGCCCGAGAAATCCGAGATCGACGCAACGATCTCCCCGCTGGTGGTAGGCCTGGGCACCCAGCAACTGGCAAAGAACAAACAGTCCAGCTATGGCTTCAGCTATAACTACGTCAACGCCTACGCCTATTTCCACGCGGTACCGCAGGACGTGGACTACTTCCGCATGCCGCAGTTCCACAACGGGGACGCCAACTTCCGCATCCGGACAAAAGGCGGCGGGATGATCAAATATTATACGACGTTCGCCTATAACGACCTGGGCCTCCGCCGCCAGGACTGGGACAGCCTCGACCGGAAGGACGCCTTTGGCCTCACCAACCACAACTGGTACAATAACCTCAGCTATCGCGAGTACCTGAACAACGGCTGGAAAATGGACCTCGGCGCCAGCTACAGCACCAACCTCGACAACCTGGGGCAGCAGGTGCAGAGCTCGGCCAACCAGCCCCAACATTTCGACCCTGGCGCCTTTTGGATGAACTATAAAATTTTTAACATCGATCAGCGGCAGGATCTCTCGCAGGTGCGCGCCGTATTCGATAAGAAGCTGGGGACACTGAGCGCTATCCGCTTTGGCTCCGAATACTGGTACGCCTACAATTACCAGAGATACCGCAACCCGCCCTACAATACCGATACGCTGTTCAAATTCCGGGATAACTTCAACTCCCTCTTCGCGGAGTCGGATATCTACCTGACCAACGCGCTCGCGGCCAAGGTCGGCGTCCGCTACGAACATTCCTCGATCATCCATCGCTCGGACCTCGCTCCCCGCCTGTCCCTCGCTTACCGGACCGGGCGCGAAGCCCAGGTGTCGCTGGCCTATGGCGTCTTCTACCAGAAACCCGAGAACAACCAGCTTTTTTATACGACAAATGTCGGCTTCACAAAGGCAACGCACTATATCATCAACTACCAGAAGATGTCGAAGGATCGCATTTTCCGCATCGAGGCCTATTACAAGAAATATGAAGATCTGATCAAAACGGTCCCGGTCAACTATTTTTATTCCACCTTCAACAACACCGGCAGCGGCTATGCCAAAGGTTTCGAGCTGTTCTGGCGCGACAAGAAGTCCATCAAGGACTTCGACTATTGGATCAGCTATTCTTACCTGGACACCAAGCGCAATTACCTCAACTATACCGAACAACTGACCCCAAACTTCGCGGCGACGCACACGGCCTCCATCGTCATGAAACGTTTCTTCACAAAGATCAAGTCCGGCGTCAACGTGACCTACAGCTACGCGACGGGCCGGCCCTATTACAACTTTATCCTCAACGGGGTGAAGTACAACCTGGCCGAACAGGGTAAGACAAAGGACTACAACAGCCTTAACCTCAGCGCCGAATGGGTGCCCAGCCTGGGCAACACAAAGTCGAAGACCTTCGTGGTGCTCTTTGCAAGCGTAAGCAATGTACTGGGGTATAACTCGGTCTATGGCTATAATTTCTCTTACAGCGGGCAGTATAAGCAACCGATCACGCCCCCGGCCAAACGGTTCTATTTCATCGGCTGCTTCCTGAGCTGGGGCGTCGACCGCTCGCAGGATGCGATCAACAACAATTTGTAAACTACCATCAATCAATAAAACTACAACTATGCGTAAATCCTTCCTTTTTCTGGCCCTGCTGGTCTCCCTGTCCGCCGGCGCCCAGAACGACAAGTACACCCAGGTGATGCAGAAGAACATCTCCCTCCTCGATTCGGCCAAGACCATCGACGAGCTGACAAGCCTCGCCGCCACCTTCGACCGGATCGGCGACGCCGAGAAGAACAAATGGCTGCCTTACTACTACGCCGCCCTGGCCCAGACCTGGATCGGCTGGAACCCCGCCACCAAAGACAAGGACGCCAATTCCGCAAAGATCAACGCCTACCTGGCAAAGGCCGAAGCCCTCGAAACCAACGCCGAACTCTACGCCGTGGAGAACATGTCCGCAACCCAGCAAATGCTGGTCGATCCCCAATCCCGTTGGGCTACCAACGGTAAGGATGCCGCAACGGCCTTACAGAAAGGGATGGCCGCAGACCCGAATAATCCCCGGCTCTATTACCTGCAGGGCATGAGCCTCTTCGGAACGCCGCCCCAGTTCGGCGGCGGCAAAGACAAGGCAAAACCCCTGTTCGAAAAGTCGGTAGCCCTGTTCAAAAGCGCTCAACCAAAGCCCCTCTCTCCCACCTGGGGCCAGCAGCAGGCCGAACAGATGCTCGCACAGTGTCAATAAATTGTGAAGTCCCGCACGGCCCAAGTCGTGCGGGACCTTTAACTTTAGATTTTGCAAATGGAAAATCTTTCACCGGAAGAAAGTCTCAAGGTCATCCAGACGATGATCGACAAAACAAAGACTTCCGTGGCCGATAAGAGCTTTTACTTCCTCCTCTGGGGCTGGTTGGTGCTGATCGGCGCCCTGCTCCAGTACTTTTTATACGTCATCATCCAAACTCCCCGGCACGGAGCCGCCTGGTGCATTATGTTCGTCGGAGTCATCGTCTCCGTCATCCGCGGCGCAAAGGAAAAGAGCACCCCCGTAAAAACCTATGTCGACGAAGGCCTGACAAACATCTGGATCTGTCTGTTCGTCGTGCAGACACTCATCGTTTTCGTATTTGCAAAAACGGGTGGCTGGGCCTACTGTTATACGGCTTTTATCCTGCTTTACTCGATCGGCTGCTTTCTCACCGGCCGCCTGCTGAAGTTTCCCCCGCTGGTCTGGGGCGCGATCGCCTGCTGGGGCCTGGCGGTCCTGACCATGTTCGTCGATGTTCAGACAAACATGCTGATGATGGCCGCGGCTATTCTGATAAGCTACATAATCCCGGGCCATCTGCTCAGGACCGGGTATAAAGAGCAATTACAAAAGCAACCAAAATAAATGCAACAGGAAAACGAAATGACAGGGCAGGAAAGCCTGGAGTTGATCGCCAGGATGATCCATAAAGCCAAACGGGACTATCTGGACAGCGGATTAAGCGCGCTCCTCTGGGGCAGCGTTATCTCTTTTTGCAGCCTGGCGTCCTTTATCAACCAGGTGACCGTGAAAATACCCGCCATCGACATCGTTTGGGTCCTCACCTTTATCGCCGTCGTGCCGCAGATCCTGATCGCCATTCGCGAAAAGCGATCCCGGAAATACAAGACCTATGAGGAGGATCATATGGGCGGCATCTGGATCAGTTTTGCCATCGCCGTCTTTCTGCTCAATTTAATCTTCTGGCGCTATGAATATACGGGCGAGCCTGCCATCTACCTGATGCTCTATGGCGTGCCCACCTTTGCCACAGGCTACTCCCGGCGGTTCCCCCCGATGGTATTCGGCGGCCTGGCCTGCTGGGCTCTTGCCGGGGTGAGCCTGTTCTGCGGCTATCCCTATACCCTCCTCTGCATCACCGCCGCCGCCCTGGTCGCCTGGTTCATCCCCGGGCTGATCCTTAGAAAACGCTACCTGAAAGCCAAAAGAACCCATGTTTAAAGACCTCAACCCGATATTGCATTCACAGCTCCGCCTCGCGGTCGTCTCCATCCTCATCTCGGTGAAGGAAGCGGAATTCACCTACCTGCGCGAGAAGACGGACGCTACGGCCGGTAACCTTAGCGTGCAGATCAACAAGCTGAAAGAGGCCGGCTATATCGATGTCACAAAGACCTTTAAGGATAACTACCCGCAGACCATCTGCAAGATCACCCCCCAGGGAATACAAGCCTTCGAAGAATATGTCCGCGACCTGCAAGCTTACCTTAACATCAAAAAATAAAGGGACCTTCTGGTCCCTTTATTTTTTGATGTTGTACTCACTAGCTCTTCGCCAATTTCATCGTCAACCGCTCATTGCTGTTGATGATCACCTCCAACTGATACATCCCCGGCTGCAGCTGTGAAGTGCCTTCGATATTGTATACATTCGGACCAAAATCGCCCATCGCCGACTGCTTGATAAGCTCGCTGCCCCTGTCATCCATCACCCGCACCATCACAAAGGATTTCTCCTTCAACTGAACATTCACCTGGATATCGTTGACGTTGGGATCGGGCGTCACACTCACCGCGGTCACGCTCCGGCTGCCATACGAACGAAGGATCAGGACCTTTGAATACGTGACCCGGTTATTGCCGTCCACCTGGCGAAGCCGGTAATAGAGATCGTTCTTCCGCTCCTGCTCATGCATCTTGTCGTTGAACGTGTATTGACCCGCTGCAACAGCCTCTTCCGCCTTTACCTCACCTACCTTCTTGAAGTATTCGCCATCGAGACTGCGCTCCACCTCAAACAACCGGCTATGATTGTCGGTAGCCGTATTCCAGTTGATGGCTACTTCCTTCCGGCTGTACAGCGCCTCGAAACTCGTCAGCGTGCTCTTGCCCGGGAAACGGATCGTTGCCGTCGTATTGATCGAACAAAGCGCCGGCGTACCGTTGTCGCACACTTTATAAGTGAACTGCGTCGTACCCCCCGTAAACCCGTCCCTCGGCGTAAAAACAAAGGAACCGTCCTTTTGCAATTCGATGCGGCCGTCAGGCGACTCGGTCATCAGGTAGGCCGTCATCGTCTCGTGGTTGGGATCGTAATCATTGCTCAGCACATTGCCGGCAGCCGTATGCGAAGCCGTACCGGAGAATTTGTCCTTCAGCGATACCGGGGCCACATTGCAGGCCGCCGCATAATGCGGCGCCGCGCCGATGTTCAGCTCGTCGATCGCGATACGGGTCGCGCCGCCGATACCCCGGTAGTTGATGCAGAGAATATAGTTGCCGCTTAGGTCCAGCGTATGCTTGTAGTTGTAGACATGACCGGCCTCATCCCCCGTCACCTCCAGGCTGTCGAGAACAGCCACGGGATTGTTGTTCCCGTCGATGGCCACAAGCCGGATCCAGCGACGGTCCTTGACCGGCTGATTAAAGCTGTAAGTGAAAGAAACCACCGCACCGCCGCTAAGGTCCAGCAGCGGAGTATAGATACCCGTCCGCTCAGTCGCACTTGCGCCCGTACCGGACACCATCGCCCCATCACCCTCGATATTCGGGGTCCAACCGGCACGGTTGATATCGAAATCGGAGAAGAACCAGCATTTGCCCTGCAAATAACCCTTGACCTCGGTCAACCGGACCCCAGGCCGGGAATTGAAGTTATCAATAGTAGAGCTCGCAGTAGGAGCGGCGAACAGCCCTTGGAACAAAAGCGCGGAGAGAGCAGTGAAGAAGAGGGATAAAAAGTTCCTTTTCATCTTTGTAATTTTCAGAAGGTGATTAATGAATAAATAGGCTGTTGGAAAAACAGGGGCTATTCAAAGGAAGGAACTCAAAATCTACTTCGGCTTGTTTTTCGGGGAAATGGAGATCGGGAGAGAGATACCCATATGGGTGATAGGTCAAAGATAGTGCGCAAATCCTGTTTTTGCAAGGCCCTCCGGAAAAAAACCTTTCCCCCTCCATACCCGTTCAGTATGAGCCGCTTCCGGCGGCCCGACCGGCCTGGACCATACGGCGGAACACCCCGCCGATGGGATCGATGTTTGAAAGAGGATAGGATCGATGTTTAAAAAGTAAGGTCGCGGCGCGTGGTGCGTCCGGATTCGTCGATCTTCTCGTCAGCCGCATTGGCAAGCACCACCGCGCCCATCTTCTTGAGCGGGTTCTGGCGGTTCTCATCATATTCCTGCCGGTTGCGGATAATATCCAGACAGGTATAGATCGATGCAATAAAGGACGTGTTGTCTGCCTTGTTCTTCCCGGCGATATCGAAGGCGGTACCATGGTCCGGCGAGGTCCGCACCATCGGCAGGCCGGCCGTAAAGTTGACCCCTTCGCCACTGGCCAGGGATTTGAACGGGATCAACCCCTGGTCATGGTACATCGCCAGCACGGCGTCGAACCGGTTATGATAGCCGCGGGCGAAGAAGGCGTCGGCGCTATACGGACCAAACACCAGCATCTGATGTTTGGCGTCCTTGATCGCCGGCTTGATGATCTCCTCTTCCTCTTTTCCGATAAGCCCCTCGTCACCGGCATGGGGGTTCAGCCCAAGAACCGCGATCCGCGGCTTGTCGATGCCGAAATCCCGGACCAGGCTGTCCCGCAGGATGTTCAGCTTCGAAAGGATCGCTTCCCGGGTGATATATCTGGCGATGTCTTTGACGGGAACATGCTCGGTCACCAGCCCGACCCGGAAGTTATCCGACACCATCAGCATCAGGACATCGTTCACCTTAAAGGCGTCCTTCAGATACGGGGTATGCCCCGTGAAATTGAAGGTCGCCGACTGGGTATTCTTCTTGTGCAGCGGGGCCGTTACAAGACCCTGGATCTTCTTGTCGCGAAGCGCCTCCACGGCCATCGTCAGGGACTTGACGGCATAGGTGCCGCCGACATCCGTCAGCTGCCCCGGGACGATGGAGATATCCTCCTCCCAGCAGTTGAAAAGATTGACCTGCTTATGGGCGATCCGGGAGAATTCCTTGGTGGTCTGGTAACTAAAATTCGTCTCCGGGCTTTGCTTCCGGTAGAAATTGACAAGCTTATTCGAACCGAAGATAAGCGGCGTGCACATCTCCAGGAGCCGGGTATCCGAAAAGGTCTTGATGATCAGTTCCATTCCGATCCCATTCACATCCCCTACGGACACCCCGATCACCGGTTTTTGCTGTGGTTGGCTCATACGCTATGATTTTCAGGGGCTACTTGATTGCGCACCCGGCCAAATATACGTAATTTTGCCGGTCATGTACACCCTCAAAAAGTCGCTCGGCCAGCATTTCCTGCGGGACGAAAATATCTCCCGGAAAATCGTAGCCGCGCTTCGTCAGCGCCCCTTCACCCAATTGCTCGAGGTGGGGCCCGGTGCAGGTGCACTGACAAAATACCTGCTGGAGCTCGAGGGCATTCGATTCAAGGCAGTTGAGCTGGACAAAGAAAAGATCAGCCATCTGGAAGAAACCCTGCCCCCCATAAAAGAAAAACTCATTCACGCCAGCATCCTCGATATCGAAAAGCCCTTCGAGGGCAAATTCACCGTGATCGGCAACTTCCCGTATAACATCTCCTCGCAGATACTTTTTAAGATGCTGGACTGGAAGGACGACCTGCAAACGATGATCGGTATGTTCCAGAAGGAGGTGGCCCAGCGGGTAGCGGCAAAAGAGGGGAACAAGACCTATGGGGTCCTCAGCGTGCTGATCCAGGCCTTCTTCGCCGTAGAATACCTGTTCGAAGTGCACGAGCAATGCTTTAATCCGCCGCCAAAAGTAAAAAGCGCGGTGATCCGGCTGACCCCCCGGCCCGCTCCTGCCTTCCGCGACGAGAAAAGCTTCACCCTGCTGGTGAAAACGGCGTTTAACCAACGAAGAAAGACCCTGCGAAATGCGGTGAAGCCCCTTTTCGGCGAGGCAGCCCTGCCGGACCCCATCTTCAACAAACGGGCCGAGCAACTATCAATCAATGATTTCGCACAATTGACCTTTAAAATGCACTTGTAATCGATAATGAAGAAAGTAATCGTCACAGCCAAGGTCCACGAGTATCTTCTCAACCGGCTCACCGAAAAAGGCTACACCGTCCAATACTCCCCTCAGATCACCTACGAAGAACTGCTTTCGTCCCTCGATGGGGTCGAGGGTTTGATCGTCACCACCCGCCTGAAGATCGATAAAGCCGTCATCGAAGCGGCCCCTGCCCTCCGGTTCATCGGCCGCCTGGGTAGCGGAATGGAGCTAATAGACACCGAATATGCCGAAGCCCGGGGTATCCTTTGTGTAAGCAGCCCCGAAGGCAATCGAAACGCCGTCGGCGAGCAAGCCCTGGGGATGCTGCTTGGATTGATGAATAAGCTGTTCATCGCCGCCTCGGAAGTAAAGGAGGGGAAATGGATCAGGGACGCAAACCGGGGAACGGAGCTGAGCGGCAAAACGGTCGGCATCGTTGGCTTTGGCAACGCCGGGGCCGCCTTTGCGCGGGTCCTGGGTGGTTTTGACGTGACCGTCCTGGCCTATGATAAATATAAGTTCGGATTTGCCCGGGGGAACATCCGCGAAGCCTCCCTCGAACAGCTGGCCCGCTATGCGGACGTCATCAGCTTCCACGTGCCCCTGACGGATGAGACGCTTCATATGGCCGGGGACGCCTTCTTTAACTCATTGGAAAAGAAACCCTGGTTCATCAACGCCAGCCGGGGGAAGGTCCATGATACCGCGGCGCTGATCCGGGCGCTCGAAAACGGGCGCATCGCCGGGGCCGCCCTCGACGTGCTGGAAAATGAAAAACTGGACACTTATACCGGCGAGCAGCGCCGGCAGCTCGATTGGCTGCTCGCCCGCCCGGACGTCCTGATCACCCCCCATATCGCCGGGTATACCCATGAAGCTTTTCTTAAAATGGCCCAGGTGACGCTGGAAAAACTCGGGATTTAGGCCTTTTTCCCTATTTTTGTGGAAGTAATGGACCCCAGGGTGCCCGTTGATCACCTTGGCGGCCAGGAACCTTTTTAGTGCAATGCCTTGGATCTCTCCGAGGCGTTGTATTTTTTTTCTCTATTTAATAAGAAGGAGGAGTTATGAGTGGATTTACTTACTTCACAAAAGATGCATTGGATCAGCTGAAGGCCGATCTGCAAAAACTCAAGACGGTGGAAAGACAGGCCGCTTCGAAGGCCATCGCCGAAGCCCGTGAGAAAGGAGACCTAAGAGAGAACGCCGAATACGATGCCGCAAAAGAAGCGCAGGGACTGCTGGAAGCAAAGATCCAGAAGCTGGAAGGCGAGCTGGCCAACGCCAGGATCATCGACGAAGGGTCCATCGATACAAGCAAGGTGTCGATCCTCACAAAGGTCACCGTCACCAACCTCACCAACAAGAAGCAGATGACCTATCATCTCGTGTCGGAGAAAGAAGCCGACCTCAAGGTCGGTAAGATCTCCGTTACGTCCCCCATCGGAAAGGGACTCCTGGGAAAGCACATCGGAGACGTAGCCAGCGTGCAGGTTCCCGCCGGTAACCTCCAATTTAAGATCGAAAATATCACCGTGTGACCATCTTCTCAAAGATCATCGCAGGGCAGATCCCTTCCTACAAGATCGCCGAAGACGACCGGTTCTATGCCTTCCTGGATATCTTTCCCCTCCGGGAAGGCCATACGCTGGTCGTTCCAAAAATAGAGGTCGATAAATTCTTCGATATGCCGGAGGATTATCTCTCCAAAATGCTGGTCTTTGCCCAGCCTGTTGCGCGGGCGATCGAAAAAGCCTTCGATTGCAACCGTTGCGGCCTTTCCGTCGTCGGATTGGAAGTGCCGCATGCCCATCTGCACCTGGTTCCCATCGACAGCAGCGACGATCTCAACTTCACCCGCCACAAACTAAAGCTAAGCCCCGAAGAATTAAAGGCTGCCCAGCAGAAGATACTCCAGCATCTATAACCTATTTACGCACCTTGCCGGGATTTTGCCGGATGAACGCTTCCCAGCTACCGGCTTTTTTACCTTTTGCAGTACCCTTGGCCGCGCCCTTGTCTTCGGCCAGCAGGTCCGCCGTCCGGTACTGGAAGAAATGACAGATGGCGACGGCAAGGGCATCCGAAGCATCATAGGCCGGCAATTCCACTTCCAGCTTGAGGATGCGTTGCAGCATCCTCCAGACCTGTTCCTTGTCCGAATTGCCGTTGCCGGTGATGGACTGCTTCACCTTTTTGGGCGAGTATTCGGTGACGGGAATGCCAGCATGCATGGCCGTAGCTATCGCCACGCCCTGGGCCCGGCCCAGCTTCAGCATACTCTGGACATTCTTTCCAAAGAAGGGTGCTTCGATGGCAAAATCGGCCGGTCCATGACGGCGGATCAGCTCCAGCATCTTCAGGTGGATCAGCTTCAGCCGCTCATAGCTGTCTTCCCGGGTGGGAAGCCGCAAAACACCCATATCTATCAGCGAAATTTCATGCCCCGAACATTGGATCAGCCCATAACCCATGACCACCGTTCCCGGATCGATACCTAAAATTATTTTGGGGCGCTTTTGCAAGAGGAGGACTATTTTTGGTGCAGGTTGATAAAAAAATTTGATATAGGTTGATAGATAAAGGTATCAAAATAATAGGGAAACTGTACATCCTCGGCCCGCTGGTCTTCCTGCTCCTGTTGTGGCTGATCTACCGGCAGGTGACCCACCAACCCGGATGGCAGGATTCTCTCGGGCAAATAAAGGCAGCCGTCACCGGGCCGCAGCAATGGAAACTCTGGCTGGTCCTGCTCCTGATGCCGTTGAACTGGGGCATCGAAGCCCGGAAATGGCAGCTCGCCCTTCGCCCCATCGGCGGGATTCCTTACCGAAATGCCTTCATGGCCGTCTTCACGGGTACGACGATGGCTTGCTTTACTCCCAATCGGATGGGGGAGTACCTCGGTCGCATCCTGTACATAAAAGAAGGACAACGCATCCGGGCCATCTCGCTGACCATGGCTTGCAGTATCGCACAGCTGATGGTCACTCTCTTCATCGGCTTGCTGGGTATTTGCTATCTATATGCCACGACGCGATCCGCTCCCGCCGGCCTCCGGCATTGGCAACTCGCATTGACGATCCTTGGGTACACCGTAGCAACCTTGCTGATATTATTAACATTTATTTATTGCCGTCTTTCTCTCGTAGCGTCGGTGCTGCTGAAAATACCCGGGATCGGCAAATACAGCGCATTTATAAAAGTTTTAGAAAATTTTGATGCAGCGATCTTATTGAGGATTTTGTTCTTATCTTTTGGCAGGTATATTGTATTTATTATTCAATATAGTCTCGTGTTTCCCGTTTTTGGAGTAGCACTCGGTTTTTGGCAGGCATGGAACGGAATGAGCGTTGTGTTTTTGGTGATGGCGATCATCCCAACCCTTACTTTTCTGACGGAATTGGGACTACGATGGGAGGCAAGCATCCAGGTGCTGGAACTGTACAGCTCCAATGTAGTGGGAATCTTTGCCGCCAGCTTTGCGATCTGGCTGATCAACCTGATCATACCGGCCTTGATAGGAAGCCTGTTAATTGTAAGAATCAAATTATTCAAAAGTCGATGAGAGTATTTTTTACGGTCTGTATCTTGTTGCTAACGTTGACCTCGCAGACTCCGCAATCCGAACAACCGCAACCCGGCAGCGAATTCTGCAACGGCATCCGCAACCACGCTTTCCAGGCCGGCGAAGTCCTCAAATACCGGGTCAACTATGGAGTGGCGGGCATCCATCTCACCAGCGGCGGCGAAGCCTCCTTTACCACCACGCTCGAAAAGTTCCAGGGAAAGGACGTCTATCATCTGGTCGGCGAAGGAAAGACCAACTCTTTCTATGATAAGTTCTTCAAGGTGCGGGATAAATACGAGTCCTATATCGACACCGCCACGCTCCAACCCTACAAATTCCTCCGCGACGTCAACGAAGGCGGTTACAAGACCTACGAAAACGTCTCCTTTATAAAGGCCGCCCACACCGCCGTCACCAACACCGGAGTGTATACCGTCCCCGATTGCATCCAGGATGTCCTCAGCGCCATCTTCTATGCCCGAAACATCAACTTCAGCCAGCACAAGGTGGACGACAAGATCCCTTTCGATATGTTCCTCGACAGGCAGGTCTATCACCTCTATGTCCGCTACCTTGGTAAAGAGACCATCCGCACCAGCTACGGCAAGTTCCGCACCATCAAGTTCAAACCGCTGCTCGTAAAAGGCACCATGTTCGAAGGCGGCGAGAAAATGACGGTCTGGGTCTCCGACGACCCCAACCACATCGCGGTCCGCATCGAGAGCCCGATCACCGTCGGTAAGGTGTCCGTCGATATGAGCTACTACCACAACCTCCGTTACCCGCTGAGCTCATTGATCGATCTGTAACGGAAACCTTTCGGAAAACCACATAAATCCCGAGTAAAAACCCTCGATCTTAACAAAAGATATCGGAAATTTTCTTCGTAAAAATGCTAAACGGTCCGACACGCTAATACAAGGAAATGCACACCACGCACGCCCAAGCCTACACGCCAATCCAAAATTTGACACGCCCCCAACTGTTTTTAGCACGCGCATTCCCATCCATCGGCCCATTTGCGCCCCTTCCCTTTTTTGAAAGAATGTTTTAGCTTGCCTTTGTTACTTAATCCTGCCCGCACAACCTATCATTACCAGTTAAACCGTAAAAGAAAGACCATGAGACCTTTACTGCCTATTATCCGGGGAAGGATTTCTTTGCCCTTCCCACATCTGCCCGTTTCCGTTTTTTATCCGCAATTTTTAAGGCTCGTTTTCTTGTCCTGATCATCAGGACCCGCATGATCGCATCGCGTTGAAGCGATGCGATAAGGCTCTGCATTTTCGGCTGTCGTCAGACGGACCGAAGTAGTCATTCTTTGTCCCATCAATTTAATCGATATGCGCACTGTTTTGCTCATTTGCGTATTGACCTTGTCATGCGCCAATCTCCTTGCCCAAAAATCGCCGGTGATCTACGCGATCCCGGCAGACAGCGTTCTTCTCAATTACTGTGATTCGACTGAGTTGATCATCATGAATCACACGCAGAACGTTCCCGGTTTCCTGTTCAACAACGGGCAGGGACGCACCATCTTCAAACGCGGTGCACAGAAGCTGAACGACAGTTTATATCTCATCGGTGCGGACACCGTAAAGATCGCTTCGAAACCCTGGGTGCAGGGAGGCAATCGCTTCGGAACAACGGGTGTGCTCGGTACCCTCGATTCCAATGCGTTGGACTTGTACACAAACAACACGCAAAAAGTCCGGCTCACCACCAGCGGTGACCTGCTCATCGGCAGCAGCTTAGACAGCGGCTATAAGCTGGATGTAAAAGGAACAGCCTTTATCGGGAAGTATGATGGATATAACACGATTCGCGGCAACCTGAACTTTGACAATAACGGCCATAATTCCTACATCACCGGGCAGGGGACACTTGGGCGAAGCATCTTGATACCGGGAAACGGGGGAAATGCGCCATGGATCTTCAATAATTTGGCCAACCAGGGAATAGAGGTCGCCGACCAGGCCGGCACCGTTTTTTTACAGGGAGGAAAGATACAGGTCAGAAGCACAAATTTTACCAACGACGTCGGCTTTGTTGTTGGCACAGAACCGAGTGCTCCCAATAACAGGGTCATCTATTTTGGCACCACTTCGATGGCTTATTTGAACGAGAACGGCGTCCAGATTGCAATAAACGCGGGACCCGGTGGAAGCTTCACGAACGGCCCATATAATGGAGGCAGTGTTTCGATCAATCCCGGCGAGCAGGGCGCGATCGGGCGAAAAGGCAACATCCTCCTCGGAAACCAGGTGTATGGCAACGTTGGTGTCCAAACGGGCGCGCCGGTTTCCAATTTTGAAGTCGACCAGGGTACTTCGGGTACCGGGGTCGTAGCCAACGATGCCGGCGGGACGACCGTAAGAGGTACGAGCACCCAGTTTACCAACACTTTCAAGGTCGGAGACAGCATAACCATCGCAGGCCAAACAGTCACCATCACTTCGGTCACATCGGACACCCGGATGACTACGACCCCGATCACGAATGCGGACAGTAACGCCAACTATACACTGTCCGGCGGACGACGCTTCCATGTCAAAGGCAACGGTACGGTAGGCATCGGCACCTCTACGCCGGCCTCCCAGCTGGATATCGTCGGATTCAAAGGCTATTCACAACTCAGAATGCGGACGCCATATACACCTTCCTCTTCTTCCGATACGAACGGCAGTGTAGGCGACATGGCCTGGGACGAGAACTATATCTATGTAAAAACGGCATCAGGCTGGAAACGATCCACACTTGGAACTTTCTAATGGGTAAGACATTTACAATATTATCCCTTCTCCTTCTTGGCTGTTTCGCAGCCGTGGGCCAGGCTTCGCCGGCCAACCAACTGTCCGGCTACCAGCGTAAGCTCAAGGCCCGGCAGGACTCGGCGCAATCAACCGCCGACAAATATTTCCATGCGGGAAAGCCAAAATCCGCAATGGCAAAAGATACGATCACTCCGGCAATAAAGAACGCTCCGCGCCTGGCAGCCGTCGACAGCTCTTCGAAACCAGACCCGCTAAAATTCCTCCCATCGCTTGACCGTGGTTCCTGCAAAGGCGTGACCTTCATCCCGCTCTCACCCGATTCCGGCGATTTCCAGGCGCCCAAAACACCACCGCCAGCGCCGGTAGTCAAGTCCCTCCCACCCAGCGTTCCGCTCCTGCAGGTGCATGGCAACGTTCTTTACAACCTCAACTACTATTCCCGCATCGATACGCCGTACAACGAGAAAAATATCTACCAGCATACGATTCAGACCTGGCTGGACATCCTGATAAAGGGCCAATACCCCTTCCGCATCTTCCTTACCAATCATTTCAGCAATTCATCCCTGTTCCGCAACTATAACGATCTCAATCTCTCCTACAACAACAGCGGTTTTAGCCAGCAGATCCGCGACCAGTTGCGCCGTGTCTTCCTCCAAAACCTTCCCTCGCAAAAGTTGATCGACAGCCTGCAAAGGGTATTGAACACCGATATGCAAAAACTCAAGGGTCTCGAAGGATATGGTAAGAATCCTTCCCTGATCCAAAAAGCCGTTGAAGACAAGGAAGCTGCAGCCGCCCGCAAGAAGCCCGACTCGACCCAACAAAATGGCAACGCCTTGGACTCGGTCTTTGCAAAGATGCGCCGGAACATCGATTCCCTGCACCGGGAGGTCGCCAGGATCCAGGAGTTGCTCCAGTCTCTGCACGCACATTCACACGCCGATATGTCAAACGGCCTGGCCGACATCCAACGGATCGACAATCCCGCGGCCCTGGAAAAGCAACTGCCAAAACTGGGGCTCACAGATTCCTCCCTTCCAAAAGGGTACAAGACCCTGATGGCCGTGCGATCGTTCAACATTGGACGTACCGTCGTCAACTATTCCGAATTGTCGGCAAAGAATATTTCCGTCAACGGTTTCCAGGCCGAATACAATCCCTCCAATTATTATGCCTTGGCAACCGGGACGGTGGACTACCGTTTCCGGGACTTTATCGTCCAGCAACCGAACCAACCCCGCCAGTATCTCAACATCTTCCGCGTTGGAAAAGGATTAAAAGATAGCAATAGTGTGATCCTGACTTGGTTTATGGGCAAACGACAACTGTTCAACAGCGCCACGACCGACAGTGCGACACAGGTGCCTTCATCCTCGCTGATGGGATTTACGCTGGAAGGAAACTATCATCTGACAAAGAATATCGTATTTACCGGGGAGGTGGCGAAATCCACGTCTCCATCCTATCGCGGTGACACGACAAAGGGTGACAAACAGGGTGGCCTCTTCAGCATGGGCGACCACAGCAACGAGGCCTGGTCGGCAAAAGTCGCGGCCTTCTTTCCCGCCACGCAGACGAGGTTCAAGGCCGCCTATAAACACCTGGCCGCCAACTATCAATCCTTCAGCATTTTCACCGACGGCTCTTCCCAAAGCGCCTGGAGCGCCAATATCGACCAGCTCTTCTTCAAAAAACAGCTGGACATCATGCTTGGGGCCAACACCAACGATTTCACCAATCCCTTTATCGGCCAGGAATACCGGAGCACCACGGTATTCAAGAGCATCCAGGCCACGTTCCGCCGCCGAAACTGGCCTACGGTTACGGTCGGCTATTTCCCCAGCAGCCAGATCACCAAGCTGGGCAACAGCCAATATATCGAGAACCTGTTCTATACCCTGATGGGAAACATCACGGACTCCTACAAATGGCGCCAACTGCTGATGAATACCACGGTAATGTATACCCAGTTCTATAACCGGGCGGCGGATTCGGGGTTCACCTATTTCAACACCAGAAACCTCATGGTCAGCCAAACGCTTTTCTTGAATCGGTTCACCCTGCAGCTGACGGCAACCGGTGCGACGAACCAGGACTACCAGCTCTACACTCTCGAAGGGAAGGGACAACAGTCGGTGAATAAATGGCTGGCTCTGGGCGCCGGGGTGAAATACAACCGTCAGACTGTTTATAATATCGACCAAATAGGCTATTCCGCGGAGGCAACCCTCCGCCTCGACAGGCTCGGACAAATACAATTTTCTGCCGACAAAGGATTTATCCCCGGCATGAACAAACAGCTGGTGCCGGACAACATCGGCCGGCTCACCTATTTAAAAACTTTTTGAATCGATTTTCTATGGATAAAAAAAGATTTCTTTCTGCCGTGCTGATCCTGATTGGGATGATGTCCCATGCACAGATCAGTATGACCTTACAGGTGCCCCCTGTGGGAGTGTTGGTGAAGAACCAGTTGTGGAACATGATGCTGGTGAACACCGCCAGCCGAAGCTTGCCGGTCCGGATCAACCTTGTCCTGCTGGATCAGAAGACGAACCAGCCGGTGCTTACCGGGACGACCCTGACCATTATGATCGACAAGGGGGCCAAACAGATCCAGGCCAAAGACCTCGGCCCGATCCAGTATTCCTACAGCGGCGCCGCCGTCCTTGGCGACCATGACCCCAACGGCCTTTTGCCCATCGGCAGCTACCAGGCCTGTTATACCGTCGATCAGGGAGCGGACAGACCCGTCGTGGAGAATTGTATCCAATTGGTGGTCGACCCCATGAGCCCTCCTCTCCTGAATACGCCCGCCGATGAAGCCCGGATCTATACGACCAACCCGCAGTTCACATGGCTGCCGCCCACACCCGCAGGCATTTTCAGCGATCTCAGCTACAGTCTCGTGCTCGTGGAAGTATTGCCGGGACAAGGGAAGGCCGATGCGGTCGAACAGAATATCCCAATCTATAGCGGAGGGCTGATCCGCAACCTGTATCTCAACTATGCTTCTTCATTTGCGGGTCTGGATACCGGCCGCCTTTACGCCTGGCGGATCGTGGCGATGAATAATGGCCTTCCCGCAGCAATGAGCGAGATCTGGACCTTTAAGGTAACCACTCCGCCGAAGTCGTCGTTGTCCGTCGACTATTCGACTTATCTGGAGTTGCGACGCGGCCTCGACGCCTCGCTGGCTACCGCCGGCAAGTCGCTGAACATCGCCTATGACAATGCCGCGGCCGACAGCCTGGTGCATTATACCATCACCGGCATCCAGGACGCGGGTAACCCGGTGGTACAGCAGGGTTCGCTATCGCTGAGGCGCGGCCGGAACTGGCTGACGATCCCGTTGAACAAGGGCGCCTATAGCCAAAACAAACTCTACCTGTTTCAATTTACCAACGGCCGCAACGAATCCTGGAATATCAAATTCACGCCGGCTTCCAAATAACTAACTACAAAACGACCCCTCATCATGTTAGCAGTCTTATCGTTACGGCTTAAACGACATATTGCCTGGTTCTTGTTTTTTGTGTTGTACGCTCAGCTGGGGTTAGCAGCTGTGGAGCATCGTTATGACTCGGTGGGAAGCCGGACGCGGCCTCCTATGAGCAAAGCCGATGTACGTCTTCCTCTCTTGCAGGTTCCGCAGGAGAGCGGACTTTCCCAGTACGCGGAGAGCGGTCCCCGGTCAGCCCAGGAAAGCGGGCAATGGGAGCCGATGCCGATCGAGCCGGATTCCGGCGTCGTACCCGGCCGGTCGAATGCGCCCTACGCCGGTCTTGCCTCTTCCCCATCGTTCAAAAGGCCCGAAGCGCCTCTGGCCGGTAGAGGCGCTGATTGGAAGACTGCCTCCATCGGCGGCCCCAATCAGCCGGAGATGCAGTCCTTCACCCCTGTAGGCGCCAATAATATGGTCGATCTCTTTTCCGGTGATTTCTCCTACAATATCCCGCTCCTCGACGTCGGCGGCTATCCCGTCAACATCGCCTATCACAGCGGCCGGTCGATGGATGAGGACGCCAGCTGGGTAGGGTTGGGTTGGAATGTCAATCCCGGCAGCATCACCCGTGATATGCGAGGGGTCCCGGATGATTTCAACGGCGGCGCCGATACGGTGACGAAGACGATGCACATCAAGACCAATACCAGCTGGGGGCTGACAGCAGGCGCGGATTGGGAAGTAGTGGGATTGCCTGCAAGTACGTCCCTGGATCTCGGTGCTTCGCTCGGAGTGTTCCACACTACCTACACCGGATGGGGAACGGAATTGGGTTTTAACCCTTCCCTGAGCGTGGCGTCCAAATCATTGGGAACCTTTACCGGAAAGCTGGGCATCTCCGACAACTCGCAAAGCGGGATTACCATTACCCCCGGCATCGGCTACCAAACCAAGTATGCAAAATTGAATGATAATGCGGGCGGAGCCCTGGGCTTGTCCGCATCGGCAGCGTACAATAGCCGGACGGGGCTGAAAGACATCCAGCTTAACATGACCTCGACCATCCAATCAAAAGCCATGGCAGCGCGGAAGGAGTCCTGGGCAGGCCCCCATGTGGGCATCTCTTTCGCCATTCCGTCCTATACGCCGGAGATGCAGATGGCTCGTACCAACTATAATGTCACCCTGACCATGAAGCCGGGGATCGCCTTTTCCGCACAACACCCCAATCTTTATTTTCAGGGATATTATGGCCAGGAATACATCGCCGATGACGATACCTCGCGGCAGTTGCCCGTCTTTGGCTATCTAAATACGCAAAACCGGGGTAGCGGTTGGTCGGGTTTGACCGATCTCAATCGGGAAAAGGAAATGGTCTACCGGGAAACACCGGCGGTGCCGCATATCGCCATACCCTCCTACACCTACGATATTTTCAGCATTAACGGGGAAGGCAACGGCGGACAGTTCAGGGCATATCGGGGAGATATCGGTTTTATGGCCGATCCGCTGATCTCCAGCAAGTCCAAGTCCGGCGCCCTTAGCGTCGATCTTGGAGGCGGGAATCTCGTTCATGGAGGGACGGATCTGAACGGCAATTTTTCAACGACTACCGACGGCCCCTGGCTCGTGGACAATCCGCTGCGGAATGTCGTCGACTTCCAAAAAAGTAACGGGCTGTTCGAAGCCGCCTATTTCCGGAACCCAGGTGAAAAGACCAGCAATACCAAGGCCTATTATGCGGCGCTTGGCGGCGATTACACGGTGACCCCCTTGCTGTCCCAGCCCGGTGGAGGATCAACGATCATGGCGTCCAATCTCCTTGGTCTGTACAACGGCGCCCAGCGAATGGGTACGGATACGCTGACGGCGACCAACGCGATCAAGACGACCCGCGATAAAAGAAGCCAGGTGATCAGTTATCTCACGGCGCAGGAGGCTTCTGTCGCCGGCCTGGACAAATATATCAACCGGTATAACGTCAACCAGTTCGGCAACACCTGCGTCAGCGATCCGATGCCGACCGATGCGGGTATCGGGACGGGAGTGCCTGGGAATTATTTTACCAATAATGCCCTGAACGGAGCACCCTATACCACCCGGCAGGACCGCAAGATCTATTTCACCTATTTCGACGGCCCAAGCGAGGATGACCAGGGCAGCCCTTTCTGGTACGATCATGCCAACTATAAGGATCACTCCGATCACAATTTCCCGCGCGAGCACTATTCCATCCGCTGGCTCGGCCGCCTGAAGGCGCCTGTGACGGGGAACTACGCCCTCGGATTTTATATGGACGATGGGTTCCGGATCTGGATGAACGATACGGTACTCGTCAACGACTGGAAGATCCACGCCGCAACCTTCGACAGCGTGCATGTCAACCTGGTGGCCGGACGACTCTATAATTTCCGCGTCGAATATTTCCAGGAGACGAAACGGGCCTATATGCAATGGTTCTGGCGGAGGCCGGACCTGCCCAATATTCCCTTCGATATAACACATCATTTGGACGTCGATAGCGTCGAGCCCCAGTTCTTCTACCCGCCGGTAGCCACCGACACCGTTCCGGTGAATCAATACCTGACAAGGGAAGACCGGGTCAATGACTTCCGGAAAGCCAGTCATATTTCGGAGATCGATGTGCTCAACGGCGACGGAAAACGCTATGTATATGGCATACCTGTCTATAACACCGACCAGGACGAGGTCAGCTTCAATGTGAACAAGGACAGCGGGGATGTGCAATCCGGACTGACGGGCTTCCAGTATGGAACCGACAATACTACCCGAAATCAAAATGGCCAGAGTGGTTATTACAACCGGGAGAAAATGCCGGCCTATGCCCATAGCTTTTTGTTGACGGGTATCCTGTCACCCGACTACGTGGATGTGACGGGCGATGGGATCAGCGACGATGATATCGGGGACGCGGTACGATTCAACTATTCCAAAACGGCCGGGATCGGTAATCCTTTCGGCTGGCGGGCGCCCTATGCGACGGGCAAGGCTTCATACAGCGAAGGACTGCGCACCTATAACCGGGATGACAAAGGACATTATACTTATGGCGCCAAAGAGCTCTGGTATCTCCACACTATCGAGTCGAAGACGATGATCGCTACGTTCACTCTTCAGCCCAGGGGGGACATGCTCGATATCGATGAATATGGTAACAAGACCAATACGGGGAAGGCGATGTGTCTAAAGGAGATCAACCTGTACTCGAAGGCCGATTTCATGACCAGCGGCACGAATGCCACTCCAATCAAGACCGTTCACTTCGAATACAGTTACGAACTGTGCCGGGGCGTCAATCAACCGGTGAACGACTCGGGAAAGCTGACCCTGAAGAAGATCTGGTTTACCTACAACGGGAACAATCGCGGTCAGTTGAATCCTTATGTATTCAACTATCACCCCAACAATCCCAATTACCAGTTTAACCAATCGGACAAATGGGGAACCTATAAACCTGCCACCCAGAACCCAGGTGCTACCACCGGCAATCCCCTGCCGAACACGGACTATCCCTATGCCTTGCAGGACAGCGCTCAGGCGGCTTACAATGCAAGTGCATGGATGCTCGACTCCATTCAGCTACCCTCGGGTGGGAGGATCAAGGTGAACTTTGAGAGCGACGACTATGCCTATGTGCAGAACAAACGGGCCAGCCTGATGTGCGGCATCGTCGGTCTGGGGATCGATACGAGCGGACATTGTACCAACCGGCTGTATAAATTCCTGACCGGGGATAATTTATATGTCTATGTAAAAGTCCCTTATGCCGTGGGCTGGGGCTCCGATCTCTATTCCCGCTACCTGGATGGCCTCGACACCATTCACTTCCGCCTCTTTGTCAATATGCCGAAGGATGAGTTCGGCAGTGGCGGCGAATTCGTCCCCTGCTATGCGCGGCTGGATCGATCCGCCGCCCATTGGTATGGCCGGGTCGACGATCATACCATCTGGATCAAGATTAAAGGCGTCAATTCCAGTGGAAATGGGGATGGCAACAATAGCCCCCTGGCGTTGACGGCGATCAACTTCCTGCGGATGAACCTTGGCTCGAAGGCCTATCCCGGCTCCGAGTTGGATGACACCCGTGGCATCGCGGATGGCATCAAGGCGCTTGTCAGCCTGGTAACGAATATTACCGGCATCCTGAACGGATTTACGAATACGGCAAGAAGCAACGGCTGGGCCAGTGTCGTGGATACGACCAGCAGGTCCTTCGTTCGCCTCGATGACCCCACCTTGAAAAAATACGGTGGTGGCTTGCGGGTAAAGAGCATTCTGATCTATGACAACTGGAACAAGATGACGGGTAAGAAAGAGACGGTCTATGGCCAGCAATATGATTATGCCACGGACCAGGTGGTCAATGGCATCGATACCCGCATCAGCAGCGGGGTGGCCTCCTGGGAGCCGGCTGTCGGCGGTGAAGAGAATCCCTTCCATATGCCGATAGAATACACCGACCAGGTATCGATGCTGGCACCTGCTTCCATGCAATACTCGGAAGCTCCGCTGGGTGAATCCTTCTATCCCGGGCCTTCGGTGGGGTATAGCAAGGTAAGAGTCCGCTCCATCCACACCGCCAATACCCGCAGCTCCAATGGCTGGTCGGAGTCTACGTTCTATACCTCCTATGACTTTCCTACCTCCTGGGATTATACCCGGCTGGACCCCGATACCAAGAAGCGGTATAAGCCGATCCTCAGCAATCTGCTGCGTATCAATTACCGGGACTATCTCACCTTATCCCAGGGCTTCAAGGTCGAGCTCAATGATATGAACGGTAAGCCCAGATCGGAGGCTACATATGCCGAAACCGACAGCAACAATTTGATCTCCTATACCGGCTATTTCTATAAGGTCGACAATCAAAACGTACAGGTCAAGCATCTGAACAATACCGTGCCGACCATCGACCCGCAGGGGAATATCGATGCCAATGGGCTTATCGGCAAGGATGCGGAACTGATGACCGATATGCGCGATGAGACCTCCACGATGCTCGGCGCCAATGTCAACCTGAACGTTGATATTTTCGCAGCGGGTGTCTGGCCACTGGTACTCCCCTCGCTGATCAACCTCTATCAGCACGAGACCAACCAATTCCGGACGGTTGCCTTTGCCAAGGTCATCCAACGCTATGGGATACTGGACAGTGTCGTCAAGATCGACAAGGGCAGTACCATCTACACAAAGAACCTGCTTTACGATGCCGAGACCGGCGATGCCATCCTGACCCGGACCCAAAATGAGTTCAATGATTCCATCTTCTCCTTTTCTTATCCGGCGCATTGGGCCTATAAAAGGATCGGTCCCGCCTATCAGAACATCGATGCGCAACTCAGCCATATTATCGTCGACCATGGTCACCTTATCGATATTACCGGCGCGCCTATTGCGGCCAACACCTACCTCTCGCCGGGAGATGAGCTTTACGTTACCGGAAGAGTAACCATCGCATCGAACCCCGATCCACGAAAGAACGTCGCGGAATCCTTCCCAAATTTCTACCATCTATGGGTCGTGGATTCCATTCCCAACAATACCGGGACTCCCGTGCCGTACATCGTCGATCAGAATGGAACGCCTTTTTCATCCAACGATGTCAGTCTGAAAGTGGTTCGTTCGGGGTACCGGAACATGGCCAACAGCATCGGATCGGTCTCTACCCTCGCCAATCCCCTTGTCGTCGATGGTTCGGGCAACTATCACCTCATGCTGGACTCCACCCGCCAGGTGGTGGGCGGCGGTGCGGCAGAGATGAACCAGCTTTGGCGGGTAGCCGATAAACGGCGGACGGATGTTCAGAACTCCTGCGCCTATACCGCCCAGGACAGCGCGGAGGCCGTCGCCGAGATGTGCCCCTGTATCAAGCCCTTCTTCGATTGGTTGAATGCCAACAACAAACTTTACTATGGAACATTCCCACGGATGACCGTGCGGCAGATCGCCCAAAGTGCAGGCATCTCGCTCAGCAGCTGTCCTTTGCTGCAAAGCAATGCCGACAGCGCATTCAAACCGCTGACGACCCCCGCCAATACGACGAGGTACCAGGCGAAACTGGGTAAGGTGATCTTTACGATCCATGGTGTTTCCGGCAGACCCTTCAATCTCCGGAATATGGTCAGCTCCTGCAATGCGAACCAGGTGCTTTATAAAACGCCGGGTCTGACCATTCCACCGCCGGATACGGTGACGGTGAATATTACACCCTCCTTTGTCAACCTGATCTCCAATGGGCCCAGCTGCGCTACCGATAACAGGGATTCCCTGACGACGGAGGACTCCCTGTCCGACCACCTGATGGTAGAGAACAGCCTGCTGGTCGGCGGCGTGGAAAGGAATGCCGTTTCCATTCTCAACTTCGGCCGGCTTGACCGGAAGCTCCCACTCTATCAAAACATTCTCTCGGCCAATCTTATCCTGCATGCCGACGCCCGGGGACATATCCCGGGTACCCTGGATAGCGCCAATTCCACCCGCCCCATCGATTCCCTGGGCATCTCGCTGACGGCTCCTGCCGGGTGGTTCCTGCACTCGGAACTGGACAGCATTCTTTACCAGGCCTACTATACGCCCTGGTACAGGGCCCAAAAGGATAGTACCGTCTTCGAGGACGTCAATGTCGATGCGACGGATTTCGTGGTAAATTACCTGAAAGGGAATTTCGGGTCCAGTACCTTGGCACTGACAAAGGGATCGGGACCGTTGTCTTCTTCCAATTACGATTCCAATCTGGTAGCCGCCAATTCGGTACCCCCGTATCTGACGGTTGGCTATAGCAATTACTACGCAACCTTCTACTCACCGAAATATGCGGATTCGACCAAGCGGCCAATACTGCAGGTGAAATATCTCAATTATCACAGCGGCGATACGTCCGGTGCAGTGCTGGAATACAACTCCACCCTGAACTGTACCTCCGTCACCGGCAGGTCGTGTTATAGCGCGGTGACCGATACCACCGTCAACGTGTATCAATATGGGATCATGGGCGACTACCGGCCGCTGCGCTCCTACGTATACTATGGCCAGCGCAAGGAGATCGATCCGCTCGATACGACGGTAAGCATCCGAAAGGCAGGAACCATTCCCAATTTCGAACCCTTTTGGGCCTATAATACCGATAGTAGCCGCTGGGTGCCGAGCTATGACAGCAGCCGCTGGGTATGGAATAGCCAGACCACGCTCTTTAACCGAAAGGGCTTCGAATTGGAGAACAAGGATCCGCTGGGCCGCTACAACTCGGGTCTGTATGGGTATGGCCTGACCGTACCGACGGCCGTGACCCAGAACAGCCGGTACCAGGAATCGGCCTTTGAAGGATTCGAAGACTATGGTTTCGTATCCAATTCCTGCGACAATACCTGTGCGGAGACGCGTCCCTTCGACTTCTCCGGCTATGCTGCGAATATCAGCGACTCTGCCGCCCATACCGGGCTCTACAGTCTGCGCATCCCGCCGGGTGGCTCCATCAGCCTGGTCAACCTCCCCGTGGCTGCGGCACCGGATGCGGACAACCCCGTTCTGACGGATACTCTCTCCTCCGGCCGGCTGGCAGGTCAAAAGGCTTCCGCCAATACCCTGCTTCCGCCCTTCAAACCCTTTGCGGGAAAGAAGATGTTGGTAGGCGCCTGGGTGAAGGAACAGGATAGTTGCAATTGCCACAGCTATACCAACAATCATCTGGTGGTCAGCTTCACCCTCTCGGGCGGCGGAACCTCCAGCATTACGCTCAGCACCTCCGGAAATATGATCGAAGGATGGCAACGATATGAAGGTGTCGTTACGATACCGGCCAACGCAACGGCGATGAGCTTTACGATGCAGGCCTCGACCACTTCGACGACCTATTTCGACGACATCCGCATCCATCCCTTCAACGGGGAGATGAAATCCTATGTCTACAATTCGGTGAACCTGCGCCTGATGGCCGAACTCGATGAGAACAACTACGCCACCTTCTATGAATACGACGACGACGGAACTCTCGTGCGGGTAAAGAAGGAGACGGAACGAGGAGTAATGACCATCAAGGAAACGCGCAGTAGCTTAATAAAGAACTAATAAAACTGTTTGACGATATGTGCCAAAAAATCAGGTTACTCGGTCTTCTGCTGACTCTCTCCCTGCTCACAAGGCTTACGGCCGTTGCCGGAGGAGGTGCGGATAGCGCGGCTCTCCGGGCCTTTATGACCAGGATCCGGAAAGCCTATGCGACGAACCATTTTATGGATTTTCATGTCCGGTATTACTATGCCAACGCCGACGAACCCCAGGTTTACCTGGATTCCCTGGCGGGCGAGATCCAGATGGAGAAGGAGAATTCCCGGTTGGTCCTGGACGGGATCGAGACGATCGTGACGGGTAAATATGCCATCCAGATCGATGCGGCGGAAAAGACGATCTACCTGACGGCCCGGCGCGCCGGAGGCACGAATCCCATTGGAATGGTGGACAGCATCCTGGCCCATATGCAGGGGGTGCAGGTGTCGGTGACAAAGGAATCGCATGCCGAAGTGCTATCGATCGGGTTTCCGCCGGACCAGGCCTATAGCCGGATCACGATCCGGATCGACGCGAAAACCGGTCTGCTGCAAAAGATCAGCTACGCCCTCAACACCTCGAAGCTGGTTTCGGCGGAAATGATCAACCGGCCGGGGAATGCCAGTCCTTATCAGGCCCGCGGGAATATGGACATCTTGTTCTCGGACTACCGGCAGGGCAAATTCGACGACAACCTGTTTCGGGAAGACAATTTCATCACCCGTATCGGTCCCGGCCGTTTCGAACCGGCCGGCCGTTACAAGGATTATCATATTTATCTAGCTTCTTCAAACCTCTAATCCTGAGTTATGCAAGTTTTGCGGACCTATATTACCCGGTTAGTCTTTGGATGCACACTTTTGTTCCTGGGCATGGCCACTGTACAGGCCGGTAACGGCGACGGGGATGGCGGTGGCCAGGTAAAGGCACTCGCGGTGCTGGACGGCAGTCTTCACCAGATAAAGCCGGACTCCTCGGCTACGGTTGTGGACTCCTCGTTCTTCGACCCATCGCTCAGTGGAATGCTGAATAAGGGATATGTTGTCCAAAACGCGGTCACGGTGAGCATCAACGAGGCCCTGCCCCGGTATTTGCACACTCACTGGACCGCTACCGTGAAATTGCTCATCAGCTGGACCGATTCTACGGGCGCAACGGATTCGGTCACGCATAGCTTTACCGTCGGCTACGATTCCATCGGCACTTATAATAGCCGTAACACCTATACTTTCCAGGGGGGTCACCGCGTGACGGTGAAAGTCATTTCGGATTCGACGGATGCTACGGGGTGGGACCCGATGTCGGTATTGCTGGTGGAGAATCAACTGAGCACCCGGCCGGACTTCATCTTCAACTGCCGATCGACCATCGGGACGATCACGGTTGGAACCATCGCCGACACGGCCGATGAGTTGCCGGTGAGCTGGAATGCCGTTCTCGGCGCAGATGTGTACGATCTGGAATGGACCTATGTGTATGACAGCGCCCTTAAGGACGGACGCTATGGCGCCGCGCCGAACTATAATCCGGGTTTGATCTTCCGCAATAATGCCACCCGCGTAACCATCTCCGGGACATCCTATAATATTCCGCTGATCTATGATGACTATGGGACCCTGTTCATCCGCGTCCGGCCTGTTAAAATGGGATCGGCCGGATCGGTCACCTCCGCCATCTGGAGTTCGGATGCTTCACCGGTGGTGATGGGATCCTACGCCTTTAACGGTCATGAACGACCCCTCAACTGGCAATCCAATATCAGTTTTGCCGAAGAAGGAAAGCGGAAGGTGGTGTTGCAATATTATGACGGCAGCCTGCGAAGCCGGCAGACGGTAACAAAGGATAATACGACGAATACGACCATTGTCGGAGAAACGTACTACGACTACCAGGGACGGCCTTCGATCCAGGTCATGCCCGCGCCAACCCTCAGCAATGTCATCAAATACACTGCCGGCTTTAACGTCAGCTTCAATTCGCCGGAGTATTCCCAGTCCAATTTCGATACCCTCTCGGCACTGGTACCCTATTGTGAGGTTCATGCCGACTCGATGAACTCCACTGCCGGGGCGAGTCAATATTATTCGCCGAATAATCCGCAGGCCAACCTGGGGTTGAACCAATTTATCCCCAATGCGGAGAACTATCCTTTCACCGAGACGGAATATACGCCCGATAACACCGGCCGGATCAACCGGCAGGGTGGGGTCGGCCGGAATCATCAATTGGGATCCGGTCATGAGACCAAATATTTCTATGGGACACCGGACCAGTACGAGCTGGATGCCTTGTTCGGTACCGAGGTAGGCGACAAGTCGCATTACTTCAAGAACATGGTCAGGGATGCAAACGGACAGTACAGTGTCAGCTATGTGGATATGCACGGGCGGACCATCGCGACGGCTTTATCCGGTGCTCAGCCCCAGGGGATGGCCGCATTGCCCTCGAAGAATGTCAAGACGATCACCGAAACGCTTGCAGATTCCGGCACCGCTTCCGTCCGTGGACTGAGCATGATCAGCCAGAAGACCCTGGTGGTTTCGCAGGCCGATTCGTTCCGTTTCAGCTATAGCCTTCTTCCGGACAGCCTGCAGCAGGCCAACTGCCAGAACGCTAATATCTGCTATACCTGCCGGTACGACCTGGATATTACGATCACCGATAACTGCAACAACCAGTTGTTGGGCGGAGCGCCATACACCGTCAGCCAACACAATTTTACACCGGCAACCCTGGCTAATTCCTGCGACAACCCGTCGATGAGCTTCCAGTTTACGGTCCTTTTGCCGGAGGGCAGTTATGTAGTGACCAAGAAATTGACCGTCAACTCCGATGCCTATAATTATTACCGGGACAGCATCTACATGCCCAACAACACCTGCACCAGCTTCAGCCAATTGCTGACCCAGCAGAAGTCGGTTATCGCCTCCAAGCTGACCTCCTGTACGGCGGATTGTTCGACCTGCCTGGCCAATGTCGGAACTTTTGCAGCCTTCCTGGCCAGCTACAATGCCGCACTTGGCCTTTCGCCAACGGATACCACCTATAAAACCGAAGCCACGGCGGCATACAACAGTGCGTTGTCGGCCTGTTCGGCAGTATGTCAGACTTCCACCGATGTCGATGATATCCGCACGGCGATGCTGCAGGACATGACGCCGCCCTTTGGTCAATATGCCGACTCTTCGAGGGGGCCTGCGGAGGACCAATATTCCATTTTCTACCTGAAACCCAGCAGCTCGTCGGCAACCGATACCGGGTATGTACCGGTGTTCAAATTGCCGGCGGTGCGCTATCTGGATGCCAATGGCAAACCCGACAGCGTCTATGACGTTCAGTCCGGGTTGATGCTGTCTCCAAACAGCCTGACAAAGGAGCAGTTCGTGGCAGATTTCCGACCGTCCTGGGCCGAAGCGCTGTTGCCCTATCACCCGGATTACTGCCGGCTGCAGGTGATGATCACCGACAGTGGCGGATATTCCTATGACCGGAAGATGCAGTCGGTGGATACCTATGATGCAGCCGTCGCGGCGGGGTACGTCAATCCGTTGAATCTTTCCGATTTCAATGCAGCCACGGGTATCTCCTATGGGCCTGCCGATCCGCTGCCGACGAATAATCCCCATGTCTACGACGACCTGAAAAAGAAGATAGGGTCCTATATGACCTTACAGAAGTATCCTGCGAACATGAACATGTGGGGAGTGGCCGTCGCCATGGTGAAATGCGGCACGGATGAGGCCTGCTTTTTAAGCTACTCGACCGATCGCGTGCACGGGACCTATAAATACGGCTTTGACAACACGTCGCTCTGCGATGGCGACAAGGACATGGCCTGGCGGAATTTCCGGCAGATGTATCTGCAGGCAAAACAGGATATCGTGTACAACGACCTGCTTACCAAGCCGTCACCCTGTACGGTATTCAATACCCGGGTATACAATTCCGAACCGTCGACGTCGACCCTGCTGCAAGCCAACCATACCTCTTCCTTTACACAGATGGGAACCCTGATGGGTCAGACGGATGGTCCATTGAAATATCTGAATGGCGTCAGTTCGCCTACCGATGCCAGCAATGCCCAGGCAAAGGTGACGGATTCGCTGAACTTCTTCTATGACGCCAATGTCAATGCCTATGGCCAGCAATGGTATAGTCAGCTGACCTCTTCCTGTACGGTCTATGACACCAACGATGTCAAGGCTACCCTGATCCCTGCGCTGAAAGCGCTTTGCCGGATGGCCTGCGATGGCGACCATCCCTATGGCGCCAGCACCTTGCCCAGCGGCATGACCTATACTTTCGAAGGCGTGTCCTGCACCAGCTTCACCCAGATCATCAACCAATACAATCTGAGCAAGAGCATAACCGACCAGGTACATTGCAATGCCGAACTGATCAATTCGCCCCTTCCCTACGACAACCAGCCCGTATACAGTGTCAAGCCGGAATATGGCCGGCCTTCGAATTGTGAATGCTCGATCATCACCGGTCTGCATGATCAGTTTCTTGCTGCCAACCGGGATGCCAGCTTCTCCGCCTTCCTCAGCCGTACGCAAATGATAAATATGGCGGATTCCGATCTGAATACCCTGATGGCCATGTGCAGCAATACGACCAATACCCTCTCCTGCCTGAATAACCCGAAACCGATCTATCTGCCGCCTATGATGCAATGTCACACCGGGCAGACCTGTTCGAGTTGCCAGCAGATCAACGCGCTGTATGCGTCCTTCCAGGTCGCCTATCCCGGTATCGTGCCTTCCGACAGCTCGGACACGGATACGGCTCAGGCTACAAAGAACAGGCTCTTTCAGAATTACATGAACAATCGCCTGGGGTACAGCTTGCAATTCTGGGAATATCTGCAGTTCATGGATACCTGTAAGGCGCATGCGGCGGATACGGCGACGAGCAGCAGCTGTGCGCCGACAGTAATCGCGCAGACCTTTACTTCCGGCGGCAATGACAATATGATCGATATCCGTGCAACTGCGGATGGGGGTTATGCGCTTGCCGGCTATAAGACTATCAGCGGAGTGCAGAATGCTTACCTGATGCGCTATAACAGCACCGGGCAGGTCCAATGGGCGAAAACCTATAGCTCCCCGGGCGGTTCCAATTTCTGGAAGGTCAGGGTCACTTCGGATGGCGGGTTTATTGCCGCCGGCGCGGCAGTAGCCACTGCAGGGAGCAGCAATGGCCGCGTATTGGTCGTCAAGACGGATGCCGCAGGGAATACCCTTTGGCAGAATACCTATGGGTTTGACTCACAGGGAGAACAGGCCTTTGACATTATTCAAACAAGCGACGGCGGATATGCGCTGGTGGGTGATCACAATCTGACCGCAGTATCCTTTACCGGGCCGGCTGCCATGTTATGCATGAAGATCGATTCGCTTGGAACCCTGCAGTGGGCAGAATCCATCAATGGAGGTTCAAGCGGTGATGGCTATGCAGTTGCACAGAACAAGGATACGCTTGTCTTTCTGGGTCGTCAGTGGAGAAGCGGTTTTGGTGATGTACATGGAGTGCTGGTGAAGCTAAGCAGATCAACGGGTGCTGTACTCAGCCAACTCGGTTATACGGATAGCACCGTTGCCCCGAATGGCGGAGATTATGGCATGCAGATATATGGAATCGCCGTCGACAGCAACGGCTATCGGATCAGCGACTATGTTAGTTATGATGGTGGTGGCAGATATGCCCGGTATGGGTACATGAAAGTTGGATACGATGGCTCTGTGCAGCGTGCCGTCAGGATCCACCTGCCTCCCGGCAATGGCAGTACTGAGACTCCCCGTTCCGGCAATATAGTTCCCACTCCGGATGGTGGCTGGCTGAATGGCCAGGCGACCGCTACTACGCCGCATATCTTCTGGACGAGATTCGATTCTTTGGGAAATCAGCTCTGGAGCCGGGAAACCAATATCGACGGATCGCAGGATCTTGGCTCGGTGGTTGAAAATGCCAACAAGACCTATACGGTCCTTGGCATCAATAGCGGGGCTGCGATGGTGCTGAACCTGGACACCGTGGGTGCAGCCGGTTGCAAAGATGCGGCAGCCAGTATAGGTTTCGACACCGCCAATATCGTTATCGATACACAGCCGGAGACAGCCAGCTCGCTCTCGCAATTGGACTCCATGCCTGCGTTGACGGAGACGCCACAGAATAATTCCACCGACAGCACAACCTGCGCGGGCACCAGCAACTGTTTTACGGTGTACAACGGCCCGCTGCTTTGCGGCAAGTCGCAGCCCGCACTTGCGCCGGCCATCCCGCAGATAACTACCTGCTCCGACAGCACCTTCTTCAGCGTCAGCACGGCCACCTCGCTGTTCCGCAACTACTCTGATTCGCTCACCGGCGACTTCGAGCAGCGTTACCTCGCGAAGTGTATGAATGCTTACCGGCATGAGACCTTTACGGTGACCCATGGTACGGCGGAATATCACTATACCCTCTATTATTATGACCAGGCCGGTAATCTGCTTAAAACGGTGCCGCCGGCAGGTGTGCAGCAGATGACGGATACAGTATGGCTTAAATCCGTTGCGGCTGCCCGCGCTGCCGGTACGACCGTCGTGCCCCACCACACCCTGGTGACCAATTACCGGTATAATACGCTCAACCAGGTCGTCACCCAGCGTACGCCCGATGGCGGTGGCAGCCGGTTCTGGTATGATCGGCTCGGCCGCCTGGCAGTCTCGCAGAATGCGCGGCAGAATCCGAACAATCAGTACAGTTATACGGAGTATGATACTATCGGCCGGATCGTGCAGGTTGGCCAGTTGTCCAGCAGCACCGCCATCAGCGATGCGATCACCCGCAGCCAAAGCTCGCTGGCATCCTGGCTGACCGGCGCCGCTTCGAGCGCCAACCAGATCACCACAACGACCTACGACGTCGCAAATGCCCTGATCTCGAATGAGCTGGGTCAACGCAATACCCGCAACCGCGTTTCCTGGACGAGCCTGTACAATACGGCTGCCGATCTGGCAAATGGTAGCCCCAATGCTACGGCTTCGTCTTATTTCACTTATGATATCCTGGGCAATGTCGACACCCTGGTTCAGGACTATGGCAACGGGCACCTCTATTCCGACGTCGCCAATGTGATGAATACCACCGGCAACCGCTTTAAGAAGATCGTCTATGACTTCGATCTGGTGAGTGGGAAGGTCAACCAGGTGAGCTACCAGGGCGGTTATGCCGATGCCTTCTATCACAGCTACCAGTATGATGCGGAAAATCGCATCACCAATGTGCAGAGCAGTACGGACAGCGTCAATTGGGAGAACGATGCGTTCTACCAATATTACAAGCATGGTCCCCTGGCCCGGACCGTCCTCGGCCAGCAGCAGGTACAAGGCGTCAACTATGCCTATACCCTGCAGGGTTGGCTGAAAGCCATCAACCCGGATCCTTATACCGGCGGCAGCTTCACCCTCCGTCCCGACAGTGCCGGAAACGTGGTCGCCAACAATGCCTATAGTCTGCTCTTGAACTACTTCGATGGCGACTTCAAGCCCATCAGCAATGTGGCCGGGCCCGACAATGGCGTCAGCACCACGCTGGGCGCAGCCTATGCCCCCCTCTACAATGGCAATATCAGCAGCATGGGCGTCAACATCAAGAAGCTGAACGCGCCCCTGCTCTATAATTACCAGTACGATCAGCTGAACCGGTTGACCAATATGGACGCATGGAACCGGACATCCACAGCCTGGAACGCCCTCACCGCGACAACCGATTTCCACGAGAATGTCAGCTATGACGCCAATGGGAATATCCTGACTTATCACCGAAATCGCGAGACGCCTGCGGGCGGCGGCGGCAACCAGATGGATAAGTTGCAGTACAACTACATCCCCGGGACCAATCAGCTGGATCATATCTATGACACCGCAGGTGCCACAGGTATAGGGGACCTCGCGAGCCAAAGTTCAGGTAACTATAAATACGACTCCATCGGCGAATTGATCGGCGATGCCGCATCGAACATCTCCAATATCACCTGGACGGTCTATGGCAAGATCGCCATGATCACCAAGCCGGTCGATACGACAATAAGATATACTTACGACCCCGCCGGCAATCGGATCAGCAAAACCGTATCGCACGGCGGTGACAGCACCACCACCTGGTATGTTCGCGATGGGCAGGGTAATATCCTAAGCGTTTACACGAGCGGTGACGCTGCCGTCAACGGCGGCGGCCTGGCACAGACCGAGCTCGACGTGTACGGCGGCAGCCGGCTGGGTGTCTGGAACCGCACCGTCAACGTTGTCAACCTCGACTCGACAGTGCACAGTTCCTTCCCTAAATCGGGGGATAGCCTTATCTTTACTCGGGGTAGCAAGCTCTTTGAATTGACCAACCACCTCGGCAATGTACTCGCGACGATCTCCGACAAGCGATATGGAGTCTCTGTGGATGATAGTACGGTGGCGTATTATAATTCAACAGTTGTCAGCGCAAGTGATTACTATCCCTTTGGGATGATGCAGTATGCCAGGTCATGGCCGGACCCGAGTGCGAGAAATTATCGATTTGGGTTTAACGGAAAGGAGAACGATAATGATGTGAAGGGGGCGGGGAATCAGATTGACTATGGAATGAGAGTCTATGATCCGAGAATAGCGAAATTTCAAAGTATTGATCCGCTGCAAGCCCAATATCCAGAATTAACGCCTTATCAATTTGGTAGCAATAGCCCGATTTCCCACATTGATCGGGATGGATTGGAAAAATATCACTACACCTTAACATTTGATAAAGGAAAACCAGCCCTCTCCCTATCCAGCATGGAAGATATCACTGCCAGGATGGTAGTACGTCAGTATTGGGATGGACAGGGAAATATTTATTCCGAATATGCGAATGTTAAGAATCCGTACCAGGAATATGATGTCACTTACTCTTGGGATACCTACGTTACTACAGAGGTTTTTGCATTCCCGGCAAAAGAACACGTAACTGTTGAAGTTAACAGTGATCCAACTAAACTTAGTTTAGACGATGTCGTAGATGCGGTGCAAGATGCAATCGATACCCATACGGCTGTTAACGAGTTTAGGCAAGGTTTGGCGTCTGGATTCGCAGCCCATAGGAGCTTGAGAGAGCAAATCGAACCAGCCGGAACGGGTCGTGCGAAGACTCCAAAGACAACTTCACCCACGGAGGAAGTGACTAATAAGGCTACGAAAGCTGTACATGGCGGATTATCCGAGGCCGACAAGGCCAACACAGCTACGGTATCGAAAAGCGATATTCCTGCTTGGAATGGTCCTGTTGATTATTCAAAATTACCGGAACCTCGGAAAGTAGGACCGGGACTGGAGACGACTGTAGCTCAGAGGCAGAGAATTCTGGACTATAATAGAAAAATGAATGGAGGCTACTTGAGAAGTGATATTGATGGAACGATTTTGGATCCTCCGACAAACGTTGCAAAGGGACAAAAAGCCAATATGAATCAGGCTGAGGTCGACCATAAAACAGAGCGCGTAAATGGCGGATCAAATAGTAATAGCAATCAAAGAGTGATTTCAAAAAAGCAAAATTTAGAAAAAGAAACACAACGTAGAAAAGTCAAAAATGAGTAAAAAATTCAAAGAAAATCTAAATACTGCGGTATTTACAAGTGACTATGTATTAAGCGGGTCTTCTCCCATTGTATATATTGCACATCATGAAGACGGCTCGTGGGAATTTTGGAGCAAAGAGACGATATCTGAATCGGATGTGAGAGTCGTTTCATTGCAGCAAATCATAGCAATCGATCCAAGCGTCTTGGAAGTTGCGGATTTGCCATTGCAGTTTGCTGCGGTCCGTGACGACATTAGCCGACCATGGAATTTGATATCAAAGAACTAGCGTAGTTTGCTATATTTTGAGCGGAGTGAATTTTCGGCAATACTCCTAATTGCTTTATCAGTTTCGGATGTGTCAATACAGTGACGAAGGAATTTGGACGTTAACTCGATATTCCAGCCGGCGCAAGCGGCAACTAGGCCATACCTTGGATCGCAATATGCTTGCTCATTACCAAGCCTATCCCTGTGTTGATGGAGATTCCAGCTTAACGTAATTAATTCCAATATTTCGTCATCGCATGGCTGCATTTTGTCATAGGCTAGAGGAGTCAGGGCACCATCTACTAGGGATAGCCCACCAAATCGGAGTAACTCGATTATGGGTTTGGCGTCGCTTGGCGATATTCGTTTTAATCTGACATGCGTTTGTGCTGCGGCATAAGTAATCATATCATGCGACTTATTTTTATACACAATCGGATCGATATATTTTGAAGCAAGTTTGTAGTCAATTAACCCGAGAGATAAAATCATATGATACTGTGTTTCCCATGTCCTTAAATCCTTTATTTCCTCAATGAAAGCGTCAAAAAGCTGTTCGGCGACGTCTATTAGTTTTTGTTTGCCGATTTCCTTGGCGGCTCTACGTCTGTCTGATGATTTATTGGAAGTTAATTGACTTATAATTTCTGCTTTGGTCATGCTGCAAGTTAATTTTAGTGGGGCGGACTCAGGAAAGTACAAATTTAGAAAAATATATGAATTTCAGTATTTTATCCAGGCGCGAGACCAGTTTCCTCAAGTTAAAACGAATCGGCGGAGCCGTATACTTTCGATCCGATGTACTGTGTGAGAACGGGATAAACTCCAAGGTAAAAAATGGGCCCCAAGTACGAGAGATAGTGTCAACTTTTTAACAACTGCCAAAAAACTATAACATGAAACTCCCCTTTATCCTGATTCCAGTACTATTCCTCGCGCTCTCCGCCTTCGCCCAATCCCCGCCCAAAGTCTACACCATCCCCGCCGACAGCACCAAGCTCACCGGCTGCGACAGCAACGAATTAATAATAGAGAACCACACCCAAGCTATCCCCGGCTTCCTCTGGAACACCGGCCGCGGCCGCACCATTTTCAAACGCCCGCTGACAAAGATCAGCGACACCTTCTACCTCGTCGGCCAGGACACCCTGAAAGTACGCTACCCCAACGCCTGGCTGCAGGGCGGCAACCGCTTCGGCACGACGGGCGTCCTGGGAACACTGGATAATAATCATCTCGATTTTTATACAAACAATCAACCCGTCGCCCGCCTGGACAATCTCGGCAATTTCCTGCTCGGCACCAACGTCAGCAGCCGCTACAAACTGGACGTCGTCGGCGAAACCCGGATCACATCCGACCAGCTTGTCGTAACACTGAACAACGGCTTCGACAACAGGTTGTCGACCTATAACTTCCTATATGGAAATACCGTCGGCGCTTCGGGACTCATTATCGGTTCCGTCTACGCCTATGCCACCGTCAACATGGGCCAGGTAGGTACCATCCCTGCCGGCTCGTTCCTGATCGGCGGCTCGAGCCCGAATATGCAGACGACGCTTGTGGACTACGCGGCCAACCCCGTGTTCGTCGTAAAAGGCTATGGCGCTGCCGTTATCAACGGCGGCTATTCCGGAATTTCACAGGGAGGCTCCGTTGGGGGGACCAATTCCAACGCGTTCGACTTTGATATCAATGGCTGTCGCGGAACCGGAAACGGAGTTCCAGGCGATATTGTATTGCAAACCGGCGATTCTGCATCGTCCGGCACCAGCGTCCATTCCATGTATGAACGTTGGCGGATCAAGGGCGGCTCCGGGTTTTTTACCAACAGCTCTGCACCAACTTCGGCGATAGATCTGACCGGCCCCAACGGCTACTCGCAGTTCCGCATGCGCATAACCTACACGCCGACCACTTCATCTGATACGCACGGAAACGTCGGTGACTTTTCCTGGGACGGAAACTATTTCTACATCAAAACGCCCGATGGATGGAAGCGATCGGCCTTAACTACATTCTAGACCCCCTTCAAAATCATAACATGAAATTCCTTTATGTCCTCTCTCTGCTGGCTTGCGTCACGCTCACCGCTAACGCCCAAACGCCCCCAAAGGTCTACACCATCCCCGCCGACAGCACCAAGCTCACCGGCTGCGACAGCAATGAACTAATAATAGAGAACCACACCCAGACCGTCACCGGCGGCTTCTTATATAACACCGGCCGCGGCCGCACCATCTTCAAACGACCCGTGACCAGCGTCAACGATAGCACCTACCTGATCGGATTAGACACCCTGAAAGTCGGCTCCCCGAAGCTGAATAAGAACGCCTGGGTACAAGGCCTCAATAGCTTCGGTACAACCGGGACCTTCGGGACTTCCGATAAAAATAATGTCGAATTCTACGTCAATCGTGGCAAAACGATGGTTCTCGACACATTTGGGGTCTTTCACATCGGGAACGTGAATCATCCATTTCCCGTCACCTTGGATGTAGGGGGCACGGCATGGATCGCCACCGCTTGCCGGGTAGCCAGTACGGACGGACATGACTTAAGCCTGTATGTCAATGGCACATATGGCCCCAATTCGAATAATACGGCCGCTGCTTATCTTGCATTGGGTGACGTTTATGGAGCGGTCGGGGTAAACAAAACGGACATGGGAAATGTTCCCGCGGGGTCGATCAGCTTAGGCGGTACTTCGCCGAATAAACTCGCGTCGGTGACCGATGGGAGCTACAACCCGGTCTTCGTCGTCAACGGGCAAGGCGTCGCATCGATCAACGGAGGCTACAACGGCATCGGAGTGGGTGGGGCTGTCGGCTTAGTCCCGGACAGATCTGCCTGGAACTTCCAGATCAACGGCGGCCGCGGCACCGGCGCCGGCACACCCGGCAATATCATCTTCGCCACCGGCAACAGCCAGGCATCGGGAATGACCGTCCATACGATGACCAATCGCTGGTGGATCGGCGGCGGCACAGGCTACCTCGCCAACCACGACACCGCCACCTCCGCTATCGATGTCAGAGGCAACACTGGCTACTCCCAGTTCCGCATGCGGACCAGCTATACCCCGACCTCGACCTCCGACACCAATGGCAACGTCGGCGACTTCTCGTGGGACGATAACTATTTTTACTATAAGACATCTGTCGGCTGGAAAAGGATCGCAGCAGGTACGTTCTAGCCTGACCTGCGCGAAGTCGAAAGGGTCGGCCGACTAAGCCGAATTACAGGTCTTTAAGTAAAAAGCCTGACCCCGGTCGGATGCCCTTTTCGGTCGCCTGCGGAATGCAGCACTCGACACGCGGATCATGCTCGAAAAACAGCACATAGCCCCCGGCGGCGGCCTCCTCCAGGAACGACCGCTTTTCCTGCAGGCTCGTCAGAGGGAACATGTCATAGGCCATGATCCAGGCCGTTGGGAAATGACCCGTCGAAGGCAGCAGGTCGGCTACGAATACAAGCGTCTTACCCTTATACCTCAGCTGCGGCAACATCATCGCGTCAGTGTGCCCATTGACCATGCGGACGGAAAGCCCGGGAAGGATCACATCGGTCAATGTCTCGAGCTGCGCCCCCGGTCCCGCCGGTCGCCCCGCATCGACAAACCGCAGTTGCCCACTCGCCTCGATCGGCAGGATATTCTCCCTCAGGAAAGAAGCCTTTTCCCTCTCGTTCGGCTCCGTCGCCCACTTCCAATGCCGCGAATGACTCCAGTACGTCGCATTCTTAAACGCCGGCACCAGTTGATCACCTTCCCGCACAATGCTTCCCCCGCAATGATCGAAATGAAGATGAGTAAGGAGAACATCCGTGATATCGTTGCGGTGATAACCCAGCGCCGCCAACGACTTGTCGAGCGTGTCCTCCCCATGCAGATAATAATGGCTGAAGAATTTCGCATCCTGCTTGTCGCCGATCCCGTTATCCACCAATATCAGCTTTCCCCCTTCTTCGATCAGCAGGCAGCGCATGGCCCAGGTGCAAAGATTGTTCTCATCGGCCGGGTTGACCTTGTTCCAAAGGGTCTTGGGCACGACGCCGAACATCGCCCCGCCATCCAATTTGAAAAACCCGGTGTTAATGGTATGAAGTTGCATGGAGATAATTTAAACTGCCGGCGCCGGTTCCCGGTTCTGCCGGGCTTGCGCCGAGAATAAGAACACCAGCCCCAGTATAAAAAAGACGATCAGGAAGACAATGGCATTCTTCATGGTCCCGGTCATCTGGCTTACAAAGCCAAAGGTAAACATCCCGATCACAATGGCGATCTTTTCGGTAAGATCGTAATAGCTGAAATAGGACGCAGTGTCCTTCGTCGGCGGCATCAGCTTGGAATAGGTGCTGCGGCTGAGGGACTGGATGCCGCCCATGACCAGCCCAACGCCCAGTGCCAGCATGTAAAAGGAATATTCAATGGGCTGCTGATGCGGCTCGAGATCATGACGCCAGCGGGATAATTCCGCCAGCACATTGGCATCGGCGGAGTCGAAAGCCTCGGCTGTCATTTGTCCCTTGCGCGCCTCCAGGTCTTCCTTTTGCTGTTGAAGCCCGGCGATGGTATCGTGAAACGGCTTCAGATGCTCGGCCTGGCCGGCAGTAATAAAGGCCGATACACAGATCAGGATCCAAAAGGCGACAACGCCCATCAACACGCGGATATTTCCAAACCGGGCCGAAAGCTTGCCCATCCAGGTGGCGCCGAGAATGGCCACGAGCTGGACCAATACGATCGTGACGATCAGCTTGGTGTCATCCAGTTTCAGCAGAACGCTGCCGAACAGGGTGGCTACGGTCATCACCGTTTGAACCCCAATACTATAAAAGAAGAAGCCCCGCAGATAGCGCTTCAATACAGCCAGTTTTTTTACTTCCGCATAGACCTTACGGACCTCGGCAAATCCGACCTTGAATACACTGGTTGCTGCCGTTATCTCCCGGCCCGCCTTCGGCAACACGGCGAAGGTGAATTGAGCAAACCCGGCCCACCAGAGCCCTACCAGCAGGAAGTTCAGACGCAGGCTCAGAAAAGGTTGCTCGGGCATCAGCATCACGATCGCAAACCCGATCAGCTGCATCAAGACACTCCCGATATAACCGTACGAGAACCCCCTGGCGCTGACCCGGTCCTGGTCTTCGGGCGCGGCGATCTCCGGCAGATAAGCGTTATAAAACACCTGGCTGCCCACATAGCCCATCGAGGCGAGGATGAAACAGAGGACGCCAAGACCGACGTTACCGCCGTCGAAAAGGAACAGTGCGCTACAACCCATCGCGCCCATGTAACAGAAGAACTGCATGAACCGCTTCTTGTTCCCCCGGGTATCCGCGATCGACGTGAGCACGGGATACAGCAACGCGATCACGAGATAGGCCGCCGCCAGGGCAAAACTATACAGGGAAGAGCTGTTGATGTGCAGACCGAGAAAGGGAATGCTGTCGCTGCGGAAGTGATGGGCTGTCGCCTTGGTGAAATAGATCGGGAAGAAGGTCGTCGTGATCACCAGGTTATACACTGAATTGGCCCAGTCATACATGGCCCAACCGTTGATAACCCGTTTGGACGCCGTTCGGGTCATAGCATCCCCCTCCAAAGTAACACCAGCATCACGAGGCCGACGATGATCCGGTAATAGCCCCAGGGCTTGAAGCCATATTTTTTGAGGAACCCGATGAAAAACCGGATGACGATGATCGCGACAAAGAAACAAACGAGACTGCTGAGTCCCAACAGCGTGGCATGCTCCCGGTTCAGGACTTCGGGATGCTCTTTGTGCATATCCCAGAATTCTTTGACCGACGCCGCCAGCATCGTCGGCACCGCGAGAAAGAACGAGAACTCGGCCGCCGCCTTACGGGTCAGCCTCTGGCTCATACCGCCCAGGATGGTGGCGGCACTGCGGCTAAACCCCGGCAGCACTATCGACAATATCTGGTAGCACCCGATAACAAAAGCGTTTTTGTTGGACACCTGCCGCTCGTCGTCGATCCGGGGATTCCTGAACCAGTTGTCGGCGAAGAGAAAAAGAACACCGCCGCCGATCATTACCCCCGCGATGAAATACAGGTTGCCAAGCGCGGCTTCGATATGCTTCTTCAGAAGCACACCCACCACCACCGCCGGGATCAGCGCAATGATCAGCTTGATATAAAAGGAGATTCGGGAGAAGTCGAAGAATTTCCGATAATAAATCACGACCACAGCCAGGATAGCCGCCAGCTGGATCACGATCTCGAAAAACTTCGAGAACGGGTCGTCAGCAACCCCGATGATCGGGTTGGTAAACTTCATATGCGCGGTAGAGGATATGGGTAAAAACTCCGTCAGTCCTTCTACTACTGCGAGAATAATGGCCTGTATAATAGTCATTGGCGCTTATTGACCTTCCTTCGTGTTCTTTCGGAAAATGGCGAAGATCTCTACTACAAAGCCGCCCAGGATCAGGATGGGGGCGAGCGTTATCCGGGTGAAACTATATATTTCCTTGGGATTGAATACATTAGGGTCCTTGCTCTTGCCGCCGCCCATTAGGATCAGGCCCAGGGCGATAAGAACGAGGCCGATCAGCATCCAGCGGTAATTCTCCTTCCCGAACAGGGGAGCTTGCTGGCGGGCCGCCGGTGCAGAGGCCGCAGGCCGGGCGGCAGTAGACTTGGGAGTCGTTGGAGCTTCTTTTTTGGTCGTTGCCATGAAAACGGACGATTTTGGGCCTGCAATATAGGAAAAATCCGAAGCCGAACACGGTTCGGCTGGCCGAAGGCCAATAATTAGCGCACTAGCGCGAGCGGGCCATATTTCCCTGGTGGCCCGGCCGAGCGCTAGTACAGATCGTCTAACTTCATTTTAAGGTACTTTACCACACTCCGGTGCGTGCTGATAAAGGAGATGCAGATGCCCAGCAGGATCATCACCGCAAACATCGCCGCCAGCAGCATATTGTCCCGAAGCGCCTTGATCTCGGGTAGCCACGTCTCGGAGGCAAAGATGATCCCGATGATCGCCGCCGTAGCGATCACCCCGCTGATGGCGCCGTTGATGATGGCCCGGCGATCCATCGGCCGGGCAATGAACCAACGCGTGGCGCCGACCATCTGCATGGTCTTGATCAGGAAACGGTTGCTGAACATCGCCAGCCGGATCGTATTGTCGATGAGAATGATCACCGCTATCGAGATCACCAGCGTGACGATAAGCAGGATCAGGCTGGTCTTACGGATCCAGTCGTCCACATTGCTCACCAGCTTCTTATTGTACTTGACCTCATCCACAGCGATATTCTGGGCGAAATCGGCCTTGATCTTATTGAGGGAGTCGGCATTCGCATACTCGCTCCGGACCCGGAAATCCACCGAGGCCGGCAGGGGATTCTGCTCCAGCACCGACATAAAGTCATCATTGCCCGTACCCACGAACTGCTTCCGGGCCATCTCCTTGGTGATATATTCGTAGCTCCGGACATAAGGCTGGGCGGATACAAACTGCACCAGGGCGGCGCTGTCCTTCGGCGAAAGATTCTGCCTGACATAGATCTGTACTTCCACATTTTCCCGGATATTCTCACCCAGCCTGTTGGCATTGATGACGATCCAGCCTAATAAACCCAACAGGAACAAGACCAGGCTGACGCCTACGATTGCCATGAAATAAGAAGGAGTCGAGCGTTTGGCAGATCCTTTTCCGAGTTGAGCCATGGATATCTTAGTTTTAATTGGGTTAGTACAATGTCAGCCTGACAGCAAAAATAACGGTTTTTCGCGGCCGATTTTGTATTTTTGGTACCCCCCCGAACGGCCGGAGGCCGTTCAAATCATTAGCGATAACGGCCCACAGGGCCGATGGGGTAAAATAGATTAACGATTGTTGGCCAGTATTATTTCGATAGAAATCACTCTTTTAACGTTTTCCCAACAAAGCAGCATGGAATACAACTTCAGCGATATTGAAAAGAAATGGCAGCGGATATGGACGGAGCAAGGCGCTTATAAAGTTTCCAACGAATCCATAAAGCCGAAATATTACGTGCTGGACATGTTCCCATACCCCAGCGGCGCCGGCCTCCACGTCGGCCATCCCCTCGGCTATATCGCCAGCGATATCTTTGCCCGGTACAAGCGCCTCAAAGGATACAATGTCCTTCACCCCATGGGCTATGATGCGTTTGGCCTGCCCGCCGAACAATATGCCATCGAACATGGCATCCACCCCGCCGTCTCCACCGCCGACAATATCGCCAATTTCCGCCGGCAGATGGACAACATCGCCTTTAGCTTCGACTGGTCCCGCGAGGTAAAGACCTCTGACCCGGAATATTATAAATGGACCCAATGGATCTTCTTGCAGCTGTTCGATAGTTGGTACGACAGGCACCAGGGAAAAGCGGTTCCTATCGAATGGTTGGTGAGATACTTTGAGAAGGATGGCAACGCCCGTCATCAATGTCCCGGCGACGCGACCATCCGGTTCACCGCGGCGGAATGGAACGGCTTCGACCGTCGCCGTCAACAGGACATCCTTATGAACTATCGCCTCGCCTATTGCGGCTATGGCGAGGTCAACTGGTGCGAGGCTCTCGGCACCGTCCTCGCCAATGACGAGGTCATCAATGGCGTCAGCGAACGCGGGGGACATCCCGTCGTCAAGAAAAAGCTGCGGCAATGGTATCTCCGGATCACCGACTACGCCGACCGCCTGCTCGAAGGCCTCGCAACCGTGGACTTCAGCGACGCCATGAAGGAGATGCAGTCCAACTGGATCGGCAAAAGCTTCGGCGCCGAGATCGATTTCGAGATTCTCAATCATCCCGGCAAGAAGCTTCGCGTCTATACCACCCGTCCCGATACGCTCTTCGGCGTCGACTTCATGGTCATCGCCCCGGAGCACGAGCTCGTCGAAGCCGTCACGAGTGACGGACAGCGCGCTCCCGTAGAGGAATATCTAACCTATGTGAAAAGCCGCAGTGAACGCGAACGGATGGCCGAGAAGAAGATCACCGGCTGCTTTACCGGGGCCTACGCCATCCACCCCTTCAGCGGCTTGCAGATCCCCATCTGGACATCCGAATACGTGCTGGCCGGCTATGGCACCGGCGCCATCATGGCCGTGCCCTGCGGCGATGAACGCGACTTTAAATTCGCCCGTCATTTCGACCTGCCGATTACGAATATCATCGGCGACGCCTTCAATGGGGAAGAAGCCAACCCGACAAAGGAAGCGGTGTTGCAAAACAGTGATTTCCTCGACGGCCTCGTCATGAAGGATGCGATCGTCATCGCGATAAAGAAACTGGAAGACAAAGGCATCGGTACCCGCAAGGTCAATTTCCGGATGCGGGACGCCGCCTTCAGCCGCCAGCGGTATTGGGGCGAGCCCTTCCCCATCACCTGGAAGGACGGTATCGCCGAAGCCCTGCCGGAATCGGCACTGCCGCTCGAGCTGCCACATGTCGAGAAATACGGACCCGGCCCCGAGGGCGAAGGTCCGCTCGCCAATGTCCCCGCCTGGACGGCCCGGCGCCTCGAGACCAACACCATGCCCGGCTATGCCGGCAGCAGCTGGTATTTCCTGCGGTATATGGACCCGCACAATACCGAGACCTTCTGCAGCCGCGCCGCTTCCGACTACTGGGGCCAGGTGGACCTGTACATCGGTGGAACCGAACATGCCGTCGGCCACCTCCTCTATAGCCGGATGTGGACCAAATTCCTGTTCGACCGCGGCTGGATCAGCCACGACGAACCCTTCAAACGCCTCGTCAACCAGGGGATGATCCAGGGCAGCAGCCGCTTTGTCTACCGGCTCGAAGTCAAGGGTTCCGACCTCCTCGAACAACTCGCGCGAAAGACCCCCGTTTTCGTCTCCGGCGGCATCGCCGCCATGCAGGGAACCCCGGAATTTCATGACCTGGTCGAATCGGCGGTAAAAGACATTTTCGAAGATCCCAATATCGCCCTCGGCGAAGTAGCCGTCACCCCCCTGCACGTCGACGTCAACATCGTCGACGGTCTCGAGCTCGATACCGAGGCCTTCCGCAAATGGCGGTCGGAATATGCCGACGCAGAATTCATCCTCGAAGAAGGAAAATACATCTGCGGCCAGGAAGTGGAAAAGATGAGCAAGCGGCTATATAACACCGTCAACCCCAACGACCTCGTCAGTAAATACGGCGCGGACACCTTCCGTATGTACGAGATGTTCCTCGGCCCCGTCGAACAAAGCAAACCCTGGGACATCAAAGGCATCGAAGGGGTACACCGGTTCATCCGCAAATTCTGGCGCCTCTTCTTCGATGAAGTGAAAGGCAAGGTCTGGACGACGCAAAAAGCCACCGATGCGGAATGGAAGGTGCTGTACCGGACGATCAAAAAGGTGGAAGAAGCGACCGATCGCTTCTCCTTCAACACCGGCGTCAGTGCCCTGATGATCGGCGTCAACGAGCTCACCGATCTGAAATGCCATAAAAAAGAAGTGCTGGAAAAGCTGGTGATTGCGATCACCCCCTATGCCCCACACTTCGCCGAAGAGATTTGGCACCTGCTCGGCAACGCCGGCTCCGTCCTCGATGCGCTCTATCCCGCGGTCGAAGAAAAGTACCTCGTCGAATCGACAAAGAACTACCCGATCGCGATCAACGGCAAGACCCGCCACGAGCTCAATATCGCCCTCGACGCTACCCAGCAGCAGGTCGAGGACATCGTGCTGGCCGACGAGATCGTCCAGAAATGGCTCGAAGGCAATAAGCCGAAGAAGGTGGTGTATGTAAAGAACAAGATGATCAATGTCGTCGTGTAAAGAGATATTGCAACGACACCGGGCGGATTTCCACCGGGTAGTGCCCTTTGACCCCGGCAGGGACAAGCTGTACCCCTTCGATTTTACCGGGAACAACACGGCCCTCTCGCCCGACGAGATCGCCGATACCGAACGTCTCGCCGCATACATCACCAGCACACTAAAAGCCCACCAGGCCCGCTACGGCATCGGCGGCTATGGCGAACACCGAACTCTCTATGCCCGCAGCAAGCACTTTGATCAGGGCGAAGAGCCCCGCCGCCTCCATCTCGGCATCGATATCTGGGGGCCCGCCGGCACAAAAGTGATGGCCCCGCTCGACGGCTTCGTTCATAGCTTCGCCTTTAATAACAACGACAGCGACTACGGCGCAACACTCATCCTTACTCATCACCTCGAAGGCGAAGCCTTCCATACGCTATATGGCCATCTAAGTCTCAACTCTATAAAGAATCTATACGAACACCAACGCGTCTCCAAAGGCGAGGTCATCGCCGAATTCGGCATGCGCTTCGAGAACGGCAACTGGCCACCCCATCTGCACTTCCAATTGATAAAAGACATGCAGGATTGGAAGGGCGACTACCCCGGCGTCTGCCGGTTCTCCGAACGGCAGCAGTGGCTGGCCAACTGTCCCGACCCCGATCTCATCCTGCAGATGCAAGCATAGCCTTTACGATCGCTTCCCATTCCTCCTCCAACGTCGAAGCCGGCATCGACCTTCCCGCCCTGTTGTACCAATAGTTGGCATTCCCCCGATCCCCCTCCACCCGATGAAGGTAAGCATGCACCCAGGAACCCTCCCGGGTAGGAATATCCTGCGCAATATTGTGCGCTCGTTCCCAGTCGCCCTTACCGGCATACCATAGCGCCGCCAGGGTAGATGGGATATCCATCGGCGGTATATCACCACTCATACTTGATTTGAATGCTTCGAGTTTCATCTTGTTCCGTTTTGCGTAACCGTTTTTCCCGATAGCGGGGGGCATTGCCGTTTGTCGAACGCAATTTTGCGACTCTAAATCGACCCGATATGAAATGTCTTCTACTTTCTTTATCAATAATTCTTTTTTCAGTCTTTGCATTCGCCAACCCTGGCGACCCCGCCCCACCCATCAAAGGTAAGGTGTTGACCGCCGACGGACAACCCGCCGCATCCGTCACCATCCGCGTAAAGAGCAATGGCCGTACCACCCTTACCGATGACGATGGGGTCTTTACTCTCTCCAATCTGCCCGCAGGCGAATACGATCTCGAGGTATCCCTCACCGGCTTTGCCACCACCACCCAGCACGTCATCGTCGAACCCCGCCGCACGACAAATCTCTCGATCCGCCTGCAGGTATCCGAACAACAGCTGCAGGAAGTGGTCGTCACCGGCGGCGTCAACCGCCTTGCACGGCGCTCGAGCGACGACCTCGCCAGGATGCCGTTGAAGAATACGGAAAATCCACAAGTATACACGACGATCACAAAAGATCTGCTGGTCGATCAGCTCGTCCAATCGGTCGACGACGGTCTTCGCAATGCCACCGGTCTGCAAAAAATGTGGGACGCCACCGGCCGCAGCGGCGACGGCGGCGGTTATTACAACGCCCGCGGATTTATCCTCCAGAGCCAGCTGCGAAACGGTGTCGCCGGCAACGTCACCAGTAAGATCGACGCGGCCAACCTGGAAAAGATCGAGGTGCTCAAAGGCCCCTCCGCCACCCTCTTCGGCAGCACCCTCGGTTCCTATGGCGGATTGATCAACCGCGTCACGAAGAAGCCCTACGATCGCCTGGGCGGCGAGCTGAACTTCACCGGCGGGAACTGTGGCTACAACCGCATCGGCGCAGACATTAACACACCGCTGAGCTCCGACCATAAAGTGCTCCTCCGCGTAAACACCGCCTATACCAACGAAGGCAGCTGGCAGGACAACGGGTTCAACAAGAGTTTTGTGTTCGCTCCTTCGCTTTCTTACAAAGCCGGCGACCGGCTCAGCTTCCTCTTCGATGCCGAGATCTACAGAGGCCGGAACATTACACCGCCGATCTTCTTCTTCCCCTACGGCCTGACCATCGCACAGCTCGGCGTCAACCGTGCCGACAAGCTGCCCCTCGACTACCGGCGGAGCTACTATAGCGACGACCTTTCCCAGCAATCGGCCAGCACCAACTTCTTTGCTCAGATGCACTATCGGTTCAACGACAGCTGGACCACCCAGACCAACGTGACCATCACCAACAGCTACTCCGATGGCCCCGGCCCTTATTTCTACCTGTTGCCGAACGGATTTATCTCCCGCAATGACCAATTCACGGCCAACAGCCGCGATCGCATGGTGGAGATCCAACAAAATCTCAACGGCGACTTCAATATTGGAACGCTGAGAAACCGTTTCGTCGCCGGGCTCGACTATTTCAATCACACCCCCAACCAGCTTTTTAGCGGCGGAACCTATGACACCATCGCCTCGCAGGGAAATATTCCGGCATACCGGGACTTCAACCGCACAAACCTCCAAAAGCTGTATGCGACAAAGGGGGTCGATTTCTACTATCCGGTCACCAACATTACCAACACCTACAGCGCCTATGCCTCCGATGTGCTGAATCTCACCGACAACCTGATGGTGCTCGCCGCGCTTCGCCTCGATCATTTTGTCAACAACGGCAGCTATGACGTCACCGGCGGAACCACCACCGGCGGATACAACCAAACCGCCCTCTCACCGAAATTCGGGATCGTCTTCCAGCCGGTCCACGACCAGGTCTCCCTCTTTGCCAACTATCAGAATGGATTCACCAACGAGACCGGCGCCGACTACAAGGGTAGGGCGTTCCGGCCCGAGCAGGCCTGGCAGACCGAGGCCGGCGTAAAGGTCGATCTCTTCGATCGATGCCTGACCGGTACGGTCAGCGTCTATGACATCCGGGTCAGCAATATCGTCCGGGCGTATATTCCCTCGGCTCCCGACTCGGGTCTTCCCGCCTTCCCGCAGATCCAGGACGGCGCCCAGCGTAGCACGGGCGTCGAAGCAGAGGTCATCGCCAACCCCTTCACCGGCCTCAATATCGTCGCCGGCTTCTCGTACAATGATTCAAAATACCAACGGACCGACAAGGATGTCGAAGGCCGCCGGCCCTCCACCGCCGCCTCCCCCTATACGGCCAACTGGTGGCTCAGCTATAAGATTCCCGCCGGCAGCCTCAAAGGACTCGGCATCGGATTTGGCGGCAACTATGCCAGCGACAACAAGATCGTCAACAGCGTCAGCCAGGGAGCATTCATCCTGCCCGCCTATACGATCCTCAGTGCCTCCCTGTTCTATGACTATGCAAAGTTCCGATTCACGGTAAAAGCCGATAATCTCACCGATCAGCATTCTTGGGTAGGGTATACGACGGTAAACCCTCAGCCCCTGCGGAGCGTAAAGGCCGGTATCGCCTTTAAATTCTAGTTGCAGATGCAAAAAAGGCGAACAGCTAAATATTACATCCGTCAGATCCACCTCTGGCTCGGACTCGCGTCCGGGGGGGTGGTTTTGATCGTGAGTCTCACGGGCTGCATCTTCGTTTTTCAGAAAGAGATCACCGAGGCCCGCCACCCGGAATGGTACTTCGTGACCCCTGCCGGCCGCACCCTGCAGCTCGACTCGCTCCGGCAAACCGCGCAGGCAGCCCTGGGAACCGCGCATCCCCTGTCCTATATCGTCGCGTGGCGCGACCCCGCCCACAGCTGGGAATTCATGTCCTACCGCGAGAACGATACCGCCCTGACGATCTTTGGCGGAATGGAATACTATCAGTCCGTCTTCCTCGACCCGCATACCGGCCGGGTCACCGGCTTCCGGGACTACAAATATGATTTCTTCTCCATCGTCAAGTACCTCCACTGGAGCCTGCTGTTGAATACGCCCTATGGCCAGCCCATCGTTGCGGGGAGCACGGTCGTCTTTGCCATCGGGCTGATCACCGGTCTGGTCCTCTGGTGGCCGAAAAAGTGGACAAAGGCGATGCGCGACCGCAGCTTCAAAATAAAATGGAAGACCTCCTTCCGTCGGGTCAACTACGATCTGCACAACGTTCCGGGGTTTTATAGCCTGATCCCGGCGCTGATCATCGCCGTCACCGGGCTCATCTTCGTCTGGCCGCCGCCAACTCCGCCGCCCCCTGTTACCCGGTCAACCCCGCCGTCGACCGCGACCCGGTCCATCGTGCCCCCGGTCACAACACACCCGCTGGACCTGGCCCTGCACAACAGTCTCGACTCCCTGCCCGCCGCCGTCCGCTTCGGAGTCTCGCCTGCCTTTGGAAAAGAAGGCCCGATTCATGTCTATGCCTACCGCGATCACGAAACCTACTTCGGGTTTGACGTGCTGCAATTCGATCGCTATTCCGGCCGGACGCTGGATCATTTGCATAATGAAAAAAAGACGAAAATGCAACGGCTGGTCGAAACCAACTATGACCTCCATGTCGGCGCCATCGCCGGGCTAACGGGAAAGATCATCGCCTTCATCGTCAGCCTCATCTGTGCAAGCCTGCCGGTAACGGGGTTTTTAATTTGGTATTTGAAACGACGCAAGCCGCTTCGCCAGGGTGGTCCGAAAATTGCCTAAATTTGGAGTAGCTTAACTCCACGAACATGGTCAAGTACGATGCGATCGTTATCGGCTCCGGTCAGGCCGGCAACCCCCTGGCAAAAAAACTCGCCGACGCCGGCTGGAAGACCGCGCTTTTTGAAAAGAAATTCATCGGTGGCACCTGTATCAACGTAGGTTGTACACCTACAAAGACCCTTATCGCCTCCGGTCGCATCGCCTACCTGGTAGGACGCAGCGCCGACTTCGGCATCCATACCAGCGGCTATTCCGTCAACATCGAAGAGGTCATCAAACGCAAGAACGCCCATGTGCTCCAGGCGCGGGAATCCTCGACAAAACGCCTCCTCGAGACGAAAAATCTCGACGTCCAATTCGGATATGCAAAGTTCACCGGGCCAAAAGAGATATCCCTTATGAGAGACGACGGGTCCATCGGCACGATGACGGCCGGAAAGATATTCATTAACACCGGCACCCGCCCGGTCATTCCGCCGATACCCGGACTCGCCGATATCCCCTTTCTCACCTCCGACACGATCCTCGATCTGCTGGAGGTCCCCTCCCATCTCGCCATCATCGGCGGCAGCTATATCGCCCTGGAATTCGGCCAGCTGTATCGCCGCCTGGGCAGCGAGGTCACGATTATCGAGACAAGTGACCGCTTTCTTCGCAAAGAAGATGAGGACATCGCCGGGGAGATAAAGAAGATCCTCCGGGAAGATCGCGTTCAGATCCATACCGGCACAAAAGTGGAAAGCGTGACAAAGGACGCGAAGGGCATCCGGCTTCAGCTATCCTCCGGTCCGATCACTGCCTCTCATGTGTTGGTCGCCACCGGCCGCGCCCCCGACACCGCCGGACTCAACGTAGCCGGAGCAGGCATCACCGTCGACAAACATGGATTCATCGTCGTCAACGACAAGCTGGAAACCAGCGCCGCAGATATCTATGCCCTGGGCGATGTCAACGGAGGTCCGCAATTCACGCATATCTCCTATAACGACCATCTCATCGTCTATAAGAACCTGGTCGAAAAGGCGGATTGCAGCACGAAGGGCCGCCCGCCGGTCTATTGCCTGTTTACCGACCCGGAATTGGGAAGGGTCGGGCTCACCGAAGAGGAGGCAAGAGCAAAAGGAATGAATATAAAAGTGGCCACAATGCCGGTAACCTACATCGCCAGGGCCTGGGAGAATGATGAGTCGAGGGGCATGCTGAAGGCCATCGTCAATGCCGATGACAACACGATCCTTGGCGCGGCCATGCTGTCGGTCAATGGTGGGGAGCTGATGAGCCTCCTGCAGATGGCCATGATGGGCGGCATCACGGTCGACAAGATCCGGGATGGCGTCTTCGCACATCCTACCTTTGCCGAATCGCTGAATAACCTATTCGCACGACTGAAATGATCGCGGTAAACAATATCACCCGCACCTACGGCGCGCACAAAGCCGTCGACAATGTCTCCTTTGCCGTAGAAAAAGGAGAGAACGTCGTCTTCCTCGGCACCAGCGGCTCCGGCAAGACGACCCTGCTGAAAATGATTAACCGGCTGATCGAACCCGACTCCGGGGAGATCCGCATCGAAGGCCGGCTCGTCACCGAGCAACGGCCGGAACAGCTCCGCCGGGGCATCGGTTACGTCTTTCAGAACAACGGTCTGTTCCCCCACTATACCATTGAAGAGAACATCGGCATCGTCCCGCGGCTGCTGGGGTGGGAGCGGGACCGGATCGCCCAACGGGTCACTACCCTGATGGAAAAGCTGCGCCTTTCTCCCGCCCAATACCGGGGCGCTTATCCCAACGAGCTGAGCGGCGGCCAGCAACAGCGCGTCGGCATCGCCAGGGCCCTCGCAGCCGACCCACCCATCCTTCTCATGGATGAACCGTTTGGAGCCCTCGACCCCATCACCCGCGCGCGGGTGAAAAAGGACTTCAAGGAACTGGACGAGCTGAGGTCAAAGACGATCATCCTCGTCACCCACGACATTCCCGAAGCCTTCGAGCTGGCCGATCGCATCTTCCTGATGGATGGCGGCCGGATCATACAGGAAGGCTCAGCCGACGATCTGTTTGACCGCCCGGCGACACAATATGTAAAGGATTTCTTCGAAGGCCAGCGCTATATTTTCGATCATTTCAAGAACAACAAAAGCTGATGGACCAACACCAGGGCCTCTGGGATTTTATGCATCAGCAATCGGCCAAGCTGCTGCAGCAGACGATCCAGCATATCGGCCTGACCTTTATCTCGTTACTGATCGCCATTCTCATCGGCGTTCCGCTGGGCATCTTTATCTCCCGCAACAAAAAGGCGGCCGGCATCGTGCTGGGCACAGCGGGCGTGCTCCAGACTATTCCCAGCATCGCCCTGCTGGGTTTCCTGATCCCCGTGCTGGGCATCGGTCCCATTCCCGCCATCGCCGCCCTGTTCCTCTATGCCCTGCTGCCCGTCATCCGCAACACCTATACCGGCATCGACGGGGTCGATCCTGGAGTGAAGGAGGCGGCCCTCGCCATGGGGATGACAGCGACACAGCGCCTGTTCCGCGTCGATCTCGTGCTGGCCTTTCCCGTGATCATGGCCGGTATCCGCACGGCCACCGTCATCAATGTCGGCGTGGGAACGCTGGCCGCGTATATCGCCGCCGGCGGGCTCGGCGAGTTCATCTTCGGCGGCATCGCTCTCAACAACACTAATATGATCCTCGCCGGCGCTATCCCCGCCGCCCTTCTCGCGATCTTACTGGATTTCCTGCTCTCCCTCGTCCAGCGCACCGGTCGCAGACGCCGCCGGACGGTACTGGCCTGTCTCCCGCTGGGACTGTTGCTACTCTCCTCCTTCTACGTGCTGCCCATCGGCAACAGCCGGCTGCTCGCGGGGTTCACCCCGGAGTTCATGGGCCGTCGCGACGGCGATATCGGTCTGCGGGAGGTCTATGGACTAAAGGTCCGGACCGTGGTCATCAGCGACGCGGTGATGTACAAAGCTATCTATGATCACAAGCTGGATATCATCAGCGGCTATAGCACCGACGGCCGCCTGAAAGCCTACGACCTGGTCACGCTGGAGGACGATAGAAGCATCTTCCCGCCCTACTATGCCGCCCCCGTGATCCGCAATAGGGTCTTGAAGCAATATCCCGAGCTCGCACCCGTGTTGAATAAATTATCGGGCCGAATCAACGACTCGATAATGACGCTGCTCAACTACCGCGCGGAATATCTCAACCAGCCGCCCGACCGCATCGCCCGGGATTTCCTGCAGGCCCAGGGTCTCTACCAGCCTCCCCGCAACGGCCATAAAGGCATCGTCCGGCTGGGCTCAAAGATCTTCCCCGAACAATATATTCTGACGGATATGTACGCCATGCTCGTCCGCGGCTATACGGACCTGGATGTGGAGAGTAAAACGGGTCTCGGCGGAACAAAAATCTGCTTTGAAGCGTTAACTCACGATCAGATAGACATGTATCCCGAATACACCGGAACTGCACTTTTGGCCATCCTTCAGCCGCCTGCCGCCCTGACCGCCCGGCTTACCCCCGACAGGGACAGCGTGTACCGGTATGTCGCCGGCCGTTTCAGCAAGGATTACGATCTTACTTGGCTGGAACCCATTGGATTCAATAATGCCTATGCCCTGATGATGCGGCGAAGCCAGTCGCAGCAGCTGGGGATCCATACCATCACTGATCTTACCAATTACCTGAAAAAATGAATTTACTCGAACAATACCACGCCGTCCGCAACGCCAGCGAAGCCATCTGCCGCCCCCTCCAAAAAGAGGATTATGTGGTTCAGCCCGTCGTTGACGTGAGCCCACCCAAATGGCACCTCGGACATACCACCTGGTTTTGGGAAGCCTTCGTGCTTATTCCCCACAATCCGGGCTATCGGCCCTGCAATCCCGATTACAATTATGTCTTCAACAGTTATTACGAGACCATCGGGGCGCGGGTCGTGCGTACCGACCGCGGCAACCTGAGCCGCCCCTCGGTGGATGAGATCTATGCCTACCGGAAATATGTAGATGATGCAATGGAACGATTCATCGCCGCGGGTCTGGAAGAAAGCCTGGCGCCCCTCATCGTCCTCGGGCTCAATCATGAACAGCAACACCAGGAGCTGTTGTTCACCGATATAAAATATATCCTGGGCCATAACCCCCTGTTCCCGGCCTGGTCCGACCAGGATATCGATACCCCGGCGGAGAGCACGTCCGGGGGGGCGGCGCCCCGGGAGGTCGCACCCGAAGGCTTCATCACCATGCCCGCAGGTCTCTACGAGATCGGTCATACGGGCGACGGCTTTTGCTTCGATAACGAGCTCAGCCGCCATAAGGTCTATCTCGACGAGTACCGGCTGGCCACAAGGCCGGTGACAAACGAAGAATACCTGGAGTTCATCACCGATGGCGGATATAAGAATTTCGTCTGGTGGCATGCGGAGGGTTGGGACTGGGTAAAGAAAAATGCGGTATCCGCTCCGCTTTACTGGCATCTCATCGACGGCCGCTGGCATCAATATACGCTGGCCGGCCTGCGGCCACTGGACGGTAAACAATTGCTGTCACATATCAGTTATTATGAGGCAGTGGCCTTTGCCGCCTGGAAGGGATGCCGCCTGCCGACCGAGTTCGAATGGGAAGCCGCCGCGGAGCGGTTCCGATGGGGAAAAAGATGGGAATGGACCGAGTCCGCCTATCTCCCATACCCCGGGTTTAAGAAAGCAGCCGGCGCGATCGGGGAATATAACGGAAAATTCATGGTCAGCCAGATGGTGCTGAGAGGAGCGTCTGTGGCGACGCCGGAGGGACATAGCCGGCCCAGCTACCGTAATTTCTTCCATCCCGGTCTACGTTGGCAGTTTACTGGCATACGAGTTGCAACCTGACAGGCTGGAAGCCTGTCGGCGGAAGGCCCATCATTATCCCCGGCCGGCATCCCACGCCAAAGGCGTGTCGGGACCAGCACAGCAAGAATCCAAAAAATCACAAAAATACGTCTCATGTTTCCACCCAGCACCGCCACGCTGACCGCACGCCGGTCGACCACCTTCTTCACCGACGTACTCAACGGATTGCGGGCCGAGCACAAATACCTGTCGTCCAAGTATTTTTATGATGAGACCGGGGACAAGCTCTTCCAGCAGATCATGGCCTGCCCCGAATATTATCCGACCCGCTGCGAAATGGAGATCATGCAGCATCAGTCGGGGAAAATGGCGCAATTCTTTATGGAAGACAGTGCCGATTTCCATCTTGTCGAGCTGGGACCCGGCGATGCCACCAAATCCTGGTTCCTGCTAAAACAGCTTCAAAAAGAGCACGCTCATTTCACCTACTACCCGATTGACATCTCATCCAACGTCATCGGCTGGCTCGAAGACAGATTACCCGTTACCCTCCCGGGTATCCGGCTACAGGGCCTGAACGGGGAATACCTGGAGAAGCTTCACCAGGTGAGCACGTTTTCCAGCAAACGCAAGATCGTCCTGTTCATGGGCGCAAACATCGGGAACATGAGCGTCCAGCAGGCGACACAATTCTGCCGCCAGATCCATTCCCAGCTGCACCCCGGCGATCTCCTGCTCATCGGCTTCGATCTCAAAAAACATCCGCGAACCATTCTCGATGCCTACAACGACCGGCAGGGGATCACGCGCGCCTTTAATCTCAATCTGCTGACACGCATCAACCGCGAACTTGGCGCCGACTTCGATATCGAAAAATTCGAACACTATCCCGTCTACGATCCGGGTACAGGAGCATGCCGGAGCTACCTGATCAGCAAACAGGAACAGGACGTACATCTTGCCGACAAGAAGATCCACTTTGCGGAGAACGAGGCGATCTATATGGAGATCTCCCAGAAATACACCCTCGCCGAGAGCGAGTCCATGGCGGCACAGTCCGGCTTCGAGCCGGTGGAGACTTTCTATGACAGCAAGAAATGGTTTGCCGACGTGTTGTGGCGGAGATTGCCGTAATCAGGCAGTCATCCCCATATCCGTATTGGCGGCCGCGGCCAATGCAGCCATCTCCTGCTGAATAGTGACGGATTTGTCTTTATTATACCAGCGCTGCAGCTCCTCTTTTATCGCCGCATACGCCATCCCCTCTTCTCTCATCTTCATAAAGGTCGCCTGCAGCGGCGCCGGCCGGGGTCCCCAGGTGAACAATTCCTCATGGGTAGCCGTATCCAGCGCGATCAACTTGGGAATGCTGCGGCTCACCCCATTGGTCAGGTAGCGATCCATCAGCTCCAGGTTCTCATCCCGGAAGATAAAGCGAAGCGTGATCAGCGGGTTCAGCGCCGCCAGCGCATGCAGGACGGGTATACTGTGCGCCGCGTCCCCGCACCAGGCCTCCGTCAGCACCAGCCAGGTCTGCGGCGCCATGATGCCGCGGAGGGCGCTCTCCACCGATGGCACCAGCTGTATCGTCTTCTCCCACCGGTGCATGCGTTGCTGGTTCAGCGCGGTATAATGGACAAACGCCTCCGACTGATCGGGTCCGGTCGTCTCACCGTTGATGACAAGCTGGTCGATCAGGGCGATATAGGCTTCGTAGGAAATAGCTTTTTGCAGGTAAGCGGCTTCTACCGTAGGCATAACAGAAGAATTTTCAGTGCAAAGATCGGTATATTTGCCTCATGGCCAATCTCAACCTCAACAGCGATAAGCAAGGCTTAAGCCCCTCGGAGAAGGAGTTTGAGAATAATATCCGCCCGGCGGCCATCGAAGACTTCTCCGGCCAGCCGCAGCTGATCGAGAACTTGCGGGTGTTTATCAAGGCCGCAAAGATGCGCGGCGAAGCATTGGACCATGTCCTTTTTCACGGCCCCCCCGGCCTGGGCAAAACGACGCTTTCCCGCATCGTTGCCAATGAGATGGGCGTGAATATCAAGGAGACCTCGGGACCCGTCATCGAAAAGCCCGGCGACCTGGCCGGCCTGCTCACCAACCTTAGCCCGAACGACGTTCTTTTCATCGACGAGATCCACCGGCTGAGCACCGTCGTCGAAGAATACCTCTACGCGGCAATGGAAGACTATCGCATCGACATCATGATCGACAGCGGACCCAACGCCCGCAGCATCCAGCTCTCTATTCATCCATTTACCCTTGTTGGCGCCACCACACGTAGCGGCCTGCTCACTGCGCCCCTGCTTTCCCGCTTCGGTATCAAAGCAAGATTGGAATATTACACCGCCGAGACCCTTCAAAAAATTATCCTGCGCAGCGCCTCGATCTTGCAGACAAAGATCACCTCGGACGCCTCCGGAGAAATTGCCCGGCGCAGCCGCGGCACGCCCCGTATCGCCAACGGCCTGCTTCGCCGCGTGCGGGACTTCGCCCAGGTATTGAGCAACGGGGTCATCGATCTCGGCATCACCCAGCACGCACTCCGTGCCCTCAACGTCGACGAGCATGGGCTCGACGAAATGGACAACCGCATCCTGTCGACCATCATCGGGAAATTCAAAGGCGGCCCCGTCGGCATCTCCACCATCGCCACGGCGGTCGGCGAAGAGACAGGCACGCTCGAAGAAGTGTATGAGCCGTTCCTGATCCAGGAAGGCTTCCTCCAACGCACTCCCCGCGGCCGCGAGGTCACCCACAAGGCGTATGAACACCTGGGAAAAACCCGCCCCGGCAGGGAAGGCGAACTATTCTAAAAGCTAAGCATTGACAGGCACCACGAGCCGGAACCCATTTCCGTGAATGTTCACGATCTCGATGTTGGAATCATCCTTGAGGTACTTCCGCAATTTCGCAATATACACATCCATACTCCGTCCGTTAAAATACGTATCACTGCCCCAGATCTTCTTCAACGCCTGCTCCCGCGGCAGCAGATCGTTCATATGCTCGGCCAGCATCTTCAGCAGCTCGTTCTCCTTCGGTGAAAGCGTCTGCGTCTGCCCCTTATGGCTTAACTCCCGCAACTTGGGATTGAAATGATAGGACCCCATCTCAAAGACCTTGTTGTCGGACTCCTTGTTCAGGTCGTCATTACGCTTCAGAATGGCCTTTATCTTCATCAACAGCACCTCGCTGTCGAATGGCTTGGTGATATAGTCGTCGGCGCCAAGCTTATACCCCTGGATGATATCTTCTTTCATCGTCTTGGCGCTGAGGAAGAAAAGGGGAATGTCCGGATCCACGTCCCTGATCTCTTCGGCCAGGGTAAAACCGTCCATATGCGGCATCATGATGTCCAGCAGGCAAAGATCGAAGCTCTCCCGCTGAAAGGCCGCCAGACCCAGCCGGCCATCCCTCTCGAGGGTAACGTCGAAATCGCTAAGCTCGAGATAGTTCTTCAGGACCATGCCAAGATTGGGATCGTCTTCGCACAACAATATTTTGGGCTTCTTTCCTTCCATAATTGATAATTTTGAGTACAAATAAAATTAAATCATTCCCTGATAATCAACGAATCGGAATAATATTTTGTTAAACCACCTAATTTTGCCAACGTATGCATCTTACTTCCGACAATAAATTTAAGAAACTCGTCGTAATTGGCGATCGGGTGCTTATTCGTCCCTCCCGCCCCCATGAACGCACGGAATCAGGTCTTTATCTCCCTCCCGGCGTTCACGAAAAGGAAAAGGTCCAACAAGGATACGTAATAAAAACCGGACCAGGCTACGCCATCCCCATGCCCGTGGACGAAGAGCCCTGGAAGCACCAGGACGAACAGGTGAGATATGTCCCGCTGCAGGCCCGGGAAGGCGATATCGCGATCTTTCTTCTCAGCGGCGCCACCGAAGTGCTTTATGAAGGGGAAAAATATTTTATCGTCCCACAAAGCGCCATCCTCATGCTGGAACGGGAAGAAGAGATATGAAAAAATAGAGATTCCCCTATCTTTGTCGGCCAAAGCGCCGGCCGCCCCGGATCACAAGTTTCAAAAAAAAGCATGGACGCAAATTTCAATCCAGACAAACAACACACATTAGCTTCTGTAACAAGTATTTCCGGCACCGGCCTCCATACCGGGATAAAGGTGGATATGACGCTGAAGCCGGCAACGCCTGGTTTCGGCTTCCAGTTTCAACGGATAGATCTGCCCGGTCAGCCCGTTATAAAAGCCGATTGTGATCTGGTGACCGATACCTCCCGCGGGACTACCCTGGAAGAGAATGGCGCAAAGGTCAGCACCGTGGAACATATCCTGGCGGCGCTCGTGGGAATGGGGATAGACAACTGCCTGATCGAGATCAATGGCCCCGAAGTTCCCATCATCGACGGCAGTTCACAGCCTTTTGTGGAGATCATGGAAGAGGCCGGCGTTTTAGAGCAGGACGCGACCAAGGTCTGGTACAGCATCGACTCCAACATCTCTCATTATGACGAGAAGAAAAGAGTGGAAATGCAGCTTCTCCCTGCCATGGAATACAAGATCACCACGCTGATCGATTTCAACAGCCCCGTTCTCGGCACCCAGCATGCCAGCCTGAAGACCATGCGGGACTTCAAGGATGAGATATCCCCCTGCCGCACCTTCTGCTTCCTCCATGAGCTGGAGATGCTGCTCGAGCACAACCTGGTAAAAGGCGGCGACATCAACAACGCCATCGTCGTCGTCGATAAGCCCGTCACCGCCGAAGAGATGGCTCGCCTCGCCAAGGCCTTCCGCCGCGAGAAGATCGAGATCAAGAGCGAAGGTTATCTCAACAATCTCGAGCTACGCTTCCCCAATGAGCCCGCCCGGCACAAGCTGCTGGATATCGTCGGCGACCTCGCCCTCATCGGATTCCCGATAAAAGGCCATGTCATCGCCAACCGCCCCGGCCATTCCACCAACGTGGACTTCGCCCGGAAGATCAAGCAATACATCAAAAAGAACAAGCACCTCAAGAACGCCCCGATATACGACCCTAACCAGGCTCCCGTTTTTACTACGACACAGATAGAAAAAACCTTACCGCACCGTTTTCCCTTCCTCCTGGTCGACAAGATCATCGAGCTCACCGACAAACATATCGTCGGTGTAAAGAACGTCACCTTCAATGAGCCCTTCTTCGTCGGCCATTTCCCCGGCAACCCCGTAATGCCCGGGGTATTGCAGATCGAGGCGCTGGCCCAGACCGGTGGCATCCTCTGCATCAACCTGATGCCCGAAGGTCAGTATGACACCTACTTCATCAAGATCGACAACTGTAAGTTCAAGAGCAAGGTCGTCCCTGGAGACACCATGCTCCTGAAAATGGAACTGCTGAATCCCATACGCCGGGGCATCTGCGAGATGCGCGGGACCGTATATGTTGGCAACAAAATTGCTACAGAAGCCGACCTGATGGCGCAACTCGTAAAACGGAGTTAAAACTTGCGGCGTAGGCAATTTGCCGCTTACCAATGGTCGTTAAGGGGTAGTGAACAGAAGTTTATTTCGGGTATTTGTGGCAAATAAGTTTATTTTTGTGAGATGCCTGGGCTTCTCAGCATTTTTCTATGAAGAAATCAGCAATCCGCAAGGAAGAAACCATAATGATCCAAGAAACTGAAAATCAATCAATTGATCGTCGAATGATCCATTCTCTCACCTCCATTCACCCGGATGCCCGCCTGGCGCCGGATGTAAGAGTGGACCCCTTCACGATGATCCATAAAAATGTTGAAATAGGAGCAGGGACCTGGATCGGCAGCAATGTCACGATTATGGAAGGCGCAAGGATCGGAAAGAATTGCAGGATCTTCCCTGGAGCCGTAGTATCAGCTGATCCTCAAGATCTTAAGTTCGACGGCGAAGAGACTACCGTTCAGATAGGCGACAATACCACCATCCGCGAGTTCGTCACCATCCACCGGGGTACCCGCGATCGCTGGACCACCAGGGTAGGCCGTAACTGTATGATCCTGGCCTACAGCCATATTGCCCATGACTGTATCATCGGCGACAACTGTATCCTCAGCAATAATTCCCAGGTGGCGGGCCATGTGATCCTCGGCGACTGGGTCATCCTCGGCGGCATGTGCGCGATCCATCAGTTCGTAAAGGTTGGTTCGCACGTCTTCATCGGCGGCGGCTCGCTCGTTGGCAAGGATATCCCTCCCTATATCAAGGCGGCCCGGCTGCCCTTAAGCTATTCCGGCGTCAACTCCGTCGGCCTCAAACGCCGCGGCTTCACCATCGACAAGATCAACCACATCCTCGACATCTACCGGGTGATCTACAACAAAGGCATGAATACCAGCCAGGCCCTCGAATTCCTCGAAGAGGAGTTCCCCGCCAGCGACGAACGCGACGAGATCGTCGCCTTTATCCGGGAGAGCGGTCGCGGTATTATCAAACGCTACAGCAAATCGAGCTTTGATGAAGATTACGCTGATTGATGCCGGCAAACGGTTCAACCGCGACTGGATCTTCCGTCACCTCCAGTACCATTTTTCTCCCGCTCACAGCTACGCTATCATCGGCCCCAACGGGTCCGGCAAATCCACCTTATTACAGGCCATCGCCGGCGCTATCGCCATAAGCGAAGGTTCCATCCACTATGAAGGCAGCGCTGCCATAGCCCCCGACCAGGCTTACAAGCGCCTTTCCCTCTGCGCCCCCTATCTCGAAGTGGTGGAGGAAATGACCGTCACCGAATTCCTGCATTTCCACGGTTCGTTCAAGCCCCTGATCCTTCCGGTTCCGGCGATCATCGAAAAGGTCGGGCTCGCCGCCGCCGCCCACAAACAGATCCGTTATTATTCCTCGGGAATGAAACAACGCGTCCGCCTCGCCCAGGCTCTCTTCTCCGACACCCCCGTCCTGCTCCTCGACGAACCCTGCACCAATCTCGATTCGGATGGCATTGCCCTCTACCGCCGCCTGGTCGCCGGTCACGCCGCCAACCGGCTGCTCATCGTCAGCAGCAACGATTTGGATGAGTATGATTTCTGCGAGGAAAAGATCGATATCAGGGACTATAAATAACTACCGCTGACTCGCAATGAGCAGGTTCAGATCCGTATACTTCAGATCAAATCGCTGACTGAGGTGGAAATTCGTCAGCGCTCCCTTGAAAAGATAGATCCCGCTGCGCAAATGGATCTTGTGCCAGACGAGGTTCTCGAATCCCCCTTCTTCCCCTGCCTCCAGCAGCAGCGGCATCAGCACGTTGCTGATCGCATGCGAAGCCGTACGGGCAAAGCCGGAAGGAATATTCGGAACGCAATAGTGGATGACGCCATACTTGGTAAAGACGGGAAGTTCGTGGGTGGTGATCCTCGAGGTCTCGAAACAGCCGCCCCGGTCGATGCTGACGTCGATGATCACAGACCCGGGCCGCATATTGCTGACCATCTCATCGGTGACCACCACGGGCGTCCTGCCGGTTTGCGAGGATAAGGCGCCGACGGCGATCTCGCAGGTCTTGAGCTGTTTGGCGAGGATGCGGGGCTCCATCACGGAGGTCCACATGCGCTGGCCGATATTGTTCTGCAGGCGTTTCAGCCGGTAAACGCTGTTGTCGAATACTTTTACGGAGGCCCCAAGTGCCAGGGCCGCGCGGGCCGCGAACTCCCCTACGATGCCTGCCCCAAGGATAATGACCTTGGTCGGCGGGATACCCGAGATGCCCCCCAGCAGAACCCCCTTGCCGCGATTGGCACTGCTCAGGTACTGCCCCGCGATCAGCATGACGGCGCTGCCCGCAATCTCGCTCATGCTGCGCACGATCGGATAGGTCCCGCTGTCGTCCTTCAGGTTTTCAAAAGAAATGCCCGTGATCCGCTTGTCCATCATCTTCTGCAGCAACTCGGCCTTCATCGCCGAAAGATGGATGGGCGAGATGATGATCTGGTTCATCTGCAGCATCGGCAGGTCTTCCTCGATGACGGGGGCGCTTTTTACCAGGATGGGCGCCTTCAGCACCTCCGCCTTGTCATGGATGATCCTCGCCCCTGCCTCGCTATAGTCCTTGTCCCGGTAATGCGAAGCCTCCCCGGCATTGTGCTCGATCACCACCTCATGCCCATTGCTGACCAATACCCCGACCGCATCCGGCGTCAGCGCGATACGGTTCTCCTGGAATGCCGTCTCTCTGGGTATGCCGATATGGAGGGGAACTCCCTTGGGCTTGATATCCAGGGTTTCTTCCAGGGTTTCATAGCTGAAGGAGGTGCTGATTACGGGTTTTTGCTGCTGAGACATAGATGCCTGGGAAAATTTCGATAATGTATGTCCGGTTAAATTACAATTTAAAATTGATTTTGATCATCGGAAATCCTGCCCACTCGTAATTTTACGGGTCTCCGGGTCCACCATCTCCAGCCAGCAGTGGACCGTGTCTTCCGGGAACAGACCCGGCGCCCGGTCCGGCCACTCCACCAGGCAGAATTCCCCACTGTACAGGACATCCTCCACACCGGCGCGAAGCGCCTCTTCCTCATCCTTCAACCGGTACAGATCGAGATGATAGATCTTGCCGCCGGCATAGCGATATTCGTTAATGATGGAAAAGGTGGGACTGCCCACGGTGTCGGTAACCCCCCGGATCGCACAGAGGGCGTGGATAAAGGTCGTTTTGCCGGCTCCCATGCTCCCGTGAAAGGCAAAGATCCGTTGCAGGGGAAAGGCATGCCAGAAAGTGTCGGCAGCCTTTTCGATATCGGGTAATTGAAAAACCAGCTCCATAGTAGGACGGCAAAGATAGGTTAACTTTGCGGTGGCCGGCAAATGCCGGCCGACAGAATTATATGGAAACCATTAACTGGAAGGTCGAAGGGATGACTTGCTCTACCTGCGCCCTCACCATCAACAAATACCTGGAGAAAAAAGGCCTTCAAAATATAAAGGTTAGTCTGGCAAGTGGCGACGTCAGCTTCAATGCCGATGCCGACATCGATCCCGCTCAGCTCGAAAAAGGCATTCACGATCTGGGCTACACCGTCACCCATCCGCAAGCCGCCGGCAATGCACCCGCTAAAAAGACCCCGCTCAACAAGCATCTGCGCTATTTCGCGTTCTGCCTGCCCTTCACACTCGTCCTCCTCGGGCATATGCTCGGTCACAACGCCCCGCATTGGTTGATGAACCCCTGGATACAGCTGGGACTCTGCCTCCCCGTATTCATCGCCGGTATGCGGTTCTTCGGCCGCAGCGCCGTCAAAAGCCTGCTCAACGGACTGCCCAACATGAACGTCCTCATCGCGCTGGGCGCTACGGCCGCTTTCGTCTACAGCCTCGCCGGCACGGTGCTGGGACTGGGCCCGGACTACCTATTCTATGAGACCGCAGCCTCTATCATCACCGTCGTCTTTTTCGGCTACTACGTCGAAGATGCTTCCGTCAAGGCCACGCAGCAAAGTCTGAAAAGCCTGGCCTCAACGCAGAAGACCATGGCCAATATGATCGCCTTCGACGACCAGCACCAGGAGGTCCTGTTCCCGGTGGACAGCACCCAACTTCGCAGCGGCGATCTGATCCTGGTCCGCACCGGCGAACAGGTACCCGCCGACTGCAAGATCCTCTGGGGCGACGCGGGCGTAGACGAATCCATCCTCACCGGCGAAAGCCTCCCCATCGAAAAAAAGACCAGGGATAAACTCATCGGCGGCAGCTTGTTGGTCTCCGGTACGGTAAAGGCGCAGGTAACCGCCGCCGGCGACGCATCCGTCCTGGCCGGCATCGTCCGGCTGGTCAAACAGGCGCAAGGTGAAAAGCCACCGGTACAGCAGCTGGCAGATCGTATCAGCGCGATCTTCGTCCCGGTCGTCATCGGACTGGCGCTGCTCACCTTCATCGGTAATTATGTATTCCTCCACGAGGCCGCACCCGCGCTGATGCGCAGCATCGCCGTCCTGGTCATCGCGTGCCCCTGCGCCATGGGGCTCGCGACTCCCGCCGCCATCGCCGTGGGACTAGGCCGCGGCGCCCGCAAAGGTATCCTCGTCCGCAACGCAAAACATCTCGAAGCCTTCCGGACCATCCGGCGGGTCGTATTCGACAAGACAGGCACCCTGACCACCGGCGAGTTCACGATCAGCAACTGGCAGGCAGCAAAAGACACCTTACCCGAAACGCTGAAAGAAATCGCCTTCTCGCTCGAGAAATATTCCAATCATCCCATTGCAAAGGCGATAACGAAAGAATGGAAGGTTACACAAACCATCCGCTGGACAAAAGTGGAAGAGGTAAAAGGCCGCGGGATGCGCGGCGAGACGAAGGAAGGGGAAACCTATTGGGCCGGCAGCTACAAAATAGCCGCACACCTCACCCATGATGACAGTCACAATGTATATATCGTGGGCGGCGATCGCCTGCTCGGCACCATCGACGTCGCAGACGCCATCCGCCCCGAAGCCGCCGCCGTCGTGAAGCAACTGCAGGAACAGGGCATCGATACCGTCCTGCTCAGCGGCGACCGGTTGGCCGCCTGCCGTCGCCTCGCCAATACCCTTGGCATAGCAAACGTGCTGGCCGAACAATCACCGGAACAAAAATTGCAACAGGTGACCCGTCTCAATGCCGAAATGCCCGTCGCCATGGTAGGGGACGGCATCAACGATGCCCCGGCCCTCGCCCGCGCCACCGTCGGTATTTCGATCAGCGACGCGTCACAGCTGGCGATACAAACGGCCGATGTAGTGCTCATGAGCCAGGGGCTTAAACAGCTTCCCGCCGCACTGGCGCTGGGTCGTAAAACGTACGCAACCATAAAAGGCAATCTCTTCTGGGCCTTTGCCTATAACATCATCGCCATACCGGTGGCCGCCATCGGCGGGCTGACACCCGCCGTTGCGGCGCTGGCCATGGGCTTCAGCGATGTCGTCCTCGCCGCCAACTCCTTGCGGTTGTATACAAAAAAGCTGAATTAACGCTAATGGATACCCACAATCAACCCGCCACCGCCGATCTGCTCGCCCTTCTTCGCCAGTACTGGCCCCATAAGGCCTTCCGGCCGCAACAGGAAGAGATCATCCGCTCCATCCTCGATGGCAGGGACACCATTGCCCTCCTTCCTACGGGCGGCGGCAAATCCCTCTGCTACCAGCTGCCGGCCCTGGCGAAGCCCGGCCTCTGCCTGGTGGTAAGCCCACTCGTCGCCCTTATGAAGGACCAGACGGACAGTCTTCGCCGGCGGGGGATAACGGCCTTTGCCCTCCATGCGGGGCTCAACCGTAAAGACGTCGTCGCCACCCTGAAGCTGGCCGCAGGCAGCAACTGCAAGCTGCTCTATGTCTCTCCCGAACGGCTGGAGAGCCACCTTCTCATCGAATGGCTTCCTGCATTGAACATAAGCCTGATCGCCGTCGACGAAGCCCATTGCGTATCCCAGTGGGGCTATGACTTTCGGCCCCCTTACCTGCGCATCGCCGCGCTCCGCGACCACCTGCCCGCCGTTCCGGTCATCGCCCTTACGGCCTCCGCAACCACTGAAGTGATGGGAGATTTAGCCGACAAGCTAAAGCTCAAAACGCCGGCGATCTTCCGCCAACCCTTCACAAGGCCCAACCTGTCCTATAGCTTTTTCAAGGTCGGGAATAAGGTCAGCAAGATCACGGAGATACTGAACCGGGTCGCCGGAAGCAGCATCGTCTATTGCCGGACCCGCCAGTCGACGCGCGAGATCAGCGACTGGCTGACCCGACAGGGCATCTCCTCCGCCGCGTATCATGCCGGCCTCTCACAGGACGAACGGACACAGCGCCAGGAAGACTGGCTCAAAGACAAAGTCCGCGTCATCGTCAGCACCAATGCCTTCGGGATGGGCATCGACAAAGCCGCTGTACGCACTGTCATCCATGCCGACGTTCCTGAATCCGTGGAGAGCTATTACCAGGAAGCCGGCCGCGCAGGCCGCGACGGGGAGAAAGCCTACGCCATCCTGCTCGCCGACGACGGAGAGGCCGCCCGCCTGGAAAAACAGCCCGACAACCGCTTCCCATCGATCGACCAGATCCGTCCCATTTACCAGGACATAATGAACTACCTCCAGCTGCCGGTCGGCGCCGGCGAAGGACAGTACTTTGATTTCGATCTCACCGCCTTCACCACGCGATTCGAACTGCCGACACCCACCGTCGTCAATGTCCTGAAAGTGCTGGAACAGGAAGACCTGCTCAGCTTTCACCAGCAGATCTTCCTGGCGGCAAGAGTCCAGTTCGTCGCAGGAAAAGAAAGTCTCTATGATTTTGAGGACCAGCAGCCCGAACTGGTGCCGCTCATCCACGCACTGCTGCGCGGATATGAAGGTATCTTTGACACCCCCGCCTCCATTCGCCAACGGCAGCTGGCCTGGAACATCCACAAGGATGCCGCACAGGTAACGGCAGACCTGGTGAAGCTGCAGGCCTTTGGGATCATCGACTATACGCCGGCCAAAGAGTCGCCGCAGATCTATTTTCTCCGCGACCGCCCCGCCGCCGAAGAGCTATACATCAACCCGGTAAGCTATAGACAAAGAAAGGATCAATATGCGACCCGTATCCGGGCCATGTTGCGGTATATCGGGCTTGCCGAGGAATGCCGCAGCCGGTACATCGCGAATTATTTCGGGGATAAAGAGAACCAGGATTGTGGCATCTGCGACAACTGCCTGCGGCGTCGCTCGGGGTCTGCGCCACCTGCCGGTCCCTCACGTCCGACGGCGCCAACCGGCCCTTCCCGCACGCCGGTGCCGTCATCCCGTCCGCGAAGACCGTGACGATCAGACTTTCTCCGCCAGCAACTGGCGCATCTGCTCCTCCAGCTCCTTCAGCCGCCTTTCCATTTCCGGCAGGCTCCGGGCTATCGCCTGGCTGCGCAATGCACTGGTATAATCGTAGGCAGGAGTGCCCGTAACGGCGCCGCCCGCGGATTTGATACTCTTCGTAACCCCGCTCTGGGCATTGATCCGGGCGCCATCTGCTATCTGCAAATGCCCGACAAGACCCGCCTGCCCACCGATCATCACCCCACTGCCTATCTTCGTGCTGCCGCTGATGCCGGCCTGTGCGGCAATAACCGTGTGATGACCGACTTCCACATTATGCGCGATCTGGATCAGGTTGTCCAGCTTGGCGCCCCTGCGGATGATCGTAGAGCCCATGGTAGCCCGGTCGATGGTGGCATTGGAACCGATCTCCACAAAGTCCTCGATCTCCACATTCCCGATCTGCGGCACCTTCTTGAACGTCCCATCGGCCTGCGGCGCAAATCCAAATCCATCCCCGCCGATGACGGTACCGGCATGAATGGTCACATTCTTGCCGACCACGCAGTCGTGATAGATCTTGACGCCCGGATGCAAAACGGAATTGTCCCCGATCCGCACATTCTTTCCGAGATAGACCTGCGGATGGATCTTGACATTGTTGCCGAGGATAACACCCTCGGCGAGATAAGCAAAAGCACCTATGAATACCTTCTCGCCGACCTTCGCCGTAGATGCGATATAGGCCGGCTCCTGAATGCCCGTCAGCTGTTGCGCCTCGATCTCCTGGTATTTCGTCAGCAGGCTGGCAAAAGCCGTATAAGCATCCGCCACCCGGATCACCGTGGCGGCTACCGGCTGCTTCAATTCCAACGACTCATTCACGATGACGATCGACGCACCCGTCGTATACAGATACTCCTCGTATTTGGGATTGGCCAGAAAGGCCAGCTGCCCCGCGCCGGCCTCTTCGATCTTGCCAAAAGAACCAACGGTGACATTGGCGTCCCCCTCGGTCTTACCGTTTATCAGCAGGGCTATTTGCGCAGCGGAGAATTGCATATTAGTGGTTTTTCGGCTGTTCGTCTTTAGATGGCCGTATTCAAATAGCAAATATAAAATTTTTTCACAGTGCTTGCCAGCGTTTGCCGGATAAGCGCGTTGTCGACCTCGGAAATATCCCTTACCGACCCGTCCCGGAAAAGGATATTGATCCTCTCATCCATCGGGTTATAGGTGGTGTTCACCGCCTCACCCGTAAATACGAAATAACGGGCGTCTTCGACAGGGATGTCCAGCCTTTCAGCCACCCGCTCCTGCTCCCCCTTTACGTATCGTTCATCAAAGGGCGTTGCCTGGAACCTGACTTTTAACAGGCGACGGTCGATCAGGCTCCGGGATAGCAAGGACAGCACCGTGTCGGAATGGAACATCCAGGTCTTGATCGTCCCCATCACGTCATAGTCGTCCAGCAAACAGAACTTGTCCAGGTTCACCTCGATATTCAGTACCGGATCCCGATACTGCAGGAAGAAATCGAGCACCGGCGAACAGGCAGGTACGTCTGCGCCAAGCATCACCAGCTGCCTCGCCCTCTCCAGGATGCGGACCAGCATCTTCTCGGCGCTGACCACCGTTTTATGCAGGTAGACCTGCCAGTACATCAGCCGCCGCGCGACGAGGAATTTCTCGATCGAATAGATCGCCTTCTCCTCCACCATCAGCTCGCCATCCTTCACCATCAGCATCTTCAGGATACGGTCATAGCCGATAACACCTTCCGATACGCCGGTGAAAAAACTGTCCCGCGTGAGATAGTCCATCCGGTCCATATCCAGCTGTCCCGACACCAGCTGATGCAGGAACCGCTTGGGATAGGCGCCGGTAAAGATCTCGATGGCCAGGCCAAGCTGTCCTTCCAGGTCCTCGTTCAGCACCTTCATGATCTCCAGCGACAGGGTCTCATGATGGACGCCACGGATCAGCACATTCTCCAACGCATGCGAAAAAGGCCCGTGACCGACATCGTGGAGAAGGATGGCGATCTTGACACCCAGCGCCTCTTCTTCACTGATGGGAAATCCCTTTCGCTGCAGCTCGCTCACCGCAGAACACATCAGGTGATACGCACCCAGCGAATGATGCAGCCGCGTATGGACCGCGCCCGGATAGACCAGGTGCGCAAAGGCCATTTGATTGATCCGCCGCAGCCGCTGGTACCAGGGGTGGGCGACGATGTTCAGCAATACCGGATGATCCAACGTAATAAAGCCATACACCGGGTCGTTGATGATCTTACGCGAAGATTGGGCCATTCCTAGAGTTTTTTGCGCCTCCTGCGGCTTATGGTTTTGTTAAAACGGGAGGAAACAATTGTCAAATGTAACTAAAATTGGCCGGGAAATTGTAGTTTGGAGGAATATGCCACTAGCCAAAATACTCTGGGTCGACGATGAAATTGAAAGCCTTCATTCCCAGATCCTCTTCCTTGAAAATAAGGGATACGAGGTAAAAGCGCTGACCAACGGTCTCGACGCCATTGATTTCGTAAAGGAAAACCCTATCGATGTCGTCCTGCTCGACGAGACCATGCCCGGCATCACCGGTCTCGAAACCCTCGCCAAGATAAAAGAGGCTAACCAGCAGACCCCCGTCGTGCTCATCACCAAGAACGAGACCGAAAACCTGATGGACGACGCCATCGGCAGCCAGATAACGGATTACCTGATCAAACCCGTCAATCCCAACCAGGTGCTGCTCAGCCTGAAAAAGATCATCGACAACAAACGGCTCGTTGCGGAAAAGACCACCACCGCCTATCAGCAGCAATTCCGTAACCTCTTCATGGCGCTGAACAGCAACCCGGACTACAACGAATGGATGGACATCTATAAAAAACTGGTCTACTGGGAGCTCGAAATGGAGAAATCGGACAGCCCGGAAATGCGGGAAGTGCTGCAAACGCAGAAACAGGAGGCTAACACCGAATTCTTCAAATTCGTTTCGAAGAACTATGCTCAATGGGTCCACCCGAAATCACCCGAAGGCCCCATCATGTCGCACAGCCTTCTTCAGTTCAAGGTGCTGCCGCACGTTGAAAAAGGCACACCTACCTTCTTCATCCTGCTGGACAACCTGCGCATCGATCAATGGAAAGCCATCCAGCCCATCTTCGCCGAGAGCTTTCGCATTTTGGAAGAGGACAGCTTTTACAGCATTCTGCCCACGGCTACCCAGTACAGCCGTAACGCGATCTTCGCGGGCCTGATGCCCCTCGATATCGAAAAGCAGTTCCCCTCCCAATGGAAGAACGATGACGAAGAAGGAGGCAAGAACCTGCACGAGGAAGAGTTCTTCCGGGCCCAGCTCAAACGCTTGAAAAAGGACAACCTGAAAGTCTCCTATACAAAAGTGCTTAACTACCAGGCCGGCCAGGATTTGGTTGCCAACATCCACAACCTGCTGAACAACGATCTCAATGTCATCGTCTACAATTTCGTGGACATGCTCAGCCATGCCCGGACCGAAATGGAAGTACTGAAAGAGCTGGCCAGCGACGAGATCAGCTATCGCAGCATTACGACCTCCTGGTTCGAACATTCGCCCCTGCACGCCGCATTGAAAAAGGTCGCCGACAAAAAGATCAATCTCATCCTGGCCACCGATCATGGCAGCGTCCGGGTAAAAACCCCCTATAAGGTCATCGGCGACAAGCAGACGACCACCAACCTGCGGTATAAGCATGGACGCAACCTGAACTATGAGGCCAAAGAGGTCCTTGCATTCCGCGATCCAAAAGAGGCCGGACTGCCGGTGCCGACGGTGAATTCCTCCTTCATCTTCGCCCGCGGCGACGGATTCCTCTGCTATCCCAACAACTACAACTATTATGTGAACTATTACCGCAATACCTTCCAGCACGGTGGCGTCAGCCTGGAAGAAATGATCATCCCGGTGATCCGGATGACCACAAAAGGGTAATATTCTATCCACATCCGTGGATAAATTCGAGACAAGCCATTCCCCATGCCCGCCCCCAAGACATTATTAAGTTGTAACTTTACTACCGTACAGTATGAAGTATACACAAACGACACTCGATAAGATCGAGCGGATCCTGGACGAGGCAGAATACATCGTACGCTATGAAAGAGGCAACTTCCAAAGCGGCTATTGTATCCTCGAACAGAAGAAGGTAGTGGTGCTGAATAAATTCCTTCAGCTGGAAGGCCGCATCAGCACGCTGATCGATATTGTCCCCCAACTTAGGATCGTGCCGGAGACCCTCAGCCCCGAGGTACGCCGCATCTATGAGGAAGTGGTAGCCGCCGCCCACGCGGTTAACGAAGGATAGAATTCCGTAATTTTGCCGCGTGAGTATCCCCTCATTAAAAATCACGTTCCTGGGTACGGGCACAAGTACGGGCGTACCCATGGTGGCCTGCCCCTGTGAAGTATGCGCCTCCACCGATCCTAAAGACAAACGCCTTCGCTCCAGCATTCTTGTTCAATCTCCCACCACGACCATCGTCGTTGACACGACCCCCGATTTTCGCTACCAGATGCTGCGGGAAAAGGTACGCCGCCTCGACGCCGTCATCTTCACTCACCCGCATAAGGATCACCTCGCGGGATTGGACGACGTCCGCGCCTATAACTTCTTCCAGGGAAAGGCAATGCCTCTCTATGCAAATGAGATGACCCAGGAATCCATCGTACGGGAATTCCCTTATGCCTTTGCCGACATGAAATATCCGGGCATCCCGGATCTCCGCCTCGTAAGGATCGACAAAGATCCCTTTACCATCGGCGATATCACCGTCACCCCCATACAGGTCTGGCATCTCAAAATGCCCGTGCTGGCCTTTCGCTTCGGCAATTTCACCTATATCACCGACGCCAACCGGATCGACGAGATCGAACGCGAGAAGATCAGGGGCAGCGAACAGATCGTCCTCAATGCCCTCCGCCATGAAAAACACGTCTCCCACTTCACGCTTGCCGAAGCCATCGACGAGGTCCGCGAACTCGGCGTCCCCCAGGCCTGGTTCACACACGTAAGCCACCAGCTGGGAAAGCATGCCGATATCGCCCCAACGCTGCCCGAAGGAATGCGGCTCGCCTATGACGGCCTGACGATCACCACTCATTAACATTTGCTTTACGATGCGCGCACCGACGGCGTTAAACCTTCCAGCCGGTTTCACGTCTATAGCTGGCATAAACTCGAAGTATGAGAAAGATATTCCTGGTCCTGCCGGCGATGCTGCTCCTGTCGGCCGGCGCCTTTGCCCAATCCTCCGTAGAGCTGCTCCCAAGCGTAGGATACACCTTCGCCAGCCATAACGACTTTTACAACACCTACGGCCGCATCGCCGACGGCGTCAGCTACGGCGGATCGATAAAATTCAACGTCACCCGCAGCTTTGGCATCGAAGTCCTTTATAGTCACATGAATACGACCACGGGACTCTATTATTACGGCACCGACCAAAGCCCCATTTACGGGCTTAGCAACCTCCAGCTCGACTATATCATGGCCGGTCCCGTAGAATCCTTCTCGATCCCTAATTCCACCGTTCACCCTTTTATCGGCGCCATGCTCGGTGCAGCCGTCCTGACACCGGGCGTCAACTCCGGCTATAACAGCGATACCAAATTTGCCGTAGGCTTCCAGCTGGGGACCAACATCTATGTAAACCCCCGGGTGGGCATCCAACTGAAGGCACAGATCCTATCACCGGTGGATGGCGCGGGCGGCAGCATTTTCCTGAGCAATTACGGCAGCGGAGCCGGCATCGATACTTATTCATCGATCTATCAGTTCACTCTCGGCGGCGGGCTGATCATTGGCCTGGGCCGGGTGCTTCCCAAAGAAACCTATCGTCCCTATGGCCGGCGACCAAGACCCCGGTACCGCTATTATTACTAGAAAAACTAACAAATGTTAGTTTTTCTGGAAAATTAGTTTTATCTTCACAGTAAGTCTTTTGACGCTTACCGAATGGGCCCTGCCCAATAATGATTGTTTGCCAGTGCTGCCCGGCAATAACCACAAGTTGTTGCCGGGTTCTTTTAAAAAGACCGGCCAGCCGCAAGTACTGCAAACATAAACGACGCCAGATGGAATTTGCAACAGATGAACTCACCCAGCAAGTGGGCCACACGGCCCGGAATTTTGCGGAACAATATATCAGACCCTATGTAATGGATTGGGACGAAAAACAGACCTTCCCGCACGAGGTATTCAAGGAATTGGGCCGCCTCGGAATGATGGGAGTCGTCGTTCCCGAAGAATATGGCGGTTCCGGCCTGTCCTACCTCGAGTACGTAACCATCATCCGGGAGATCTCCTCGGTATGCGGCGCCATCGGGCTTAGCCTCGCAGCCCATAACTCCCTCTGCACCGGGCATATCCTCGCCTTTGGCAACGAAATCCAGAAAAAGAAATATCTGCCCCTGCTGGCCTCCGGCCAGGCCCTGGGCGCCTGGGGGCTCACCGAAGCCAATACCGGCAGCGACGCCGGGAACATGCGGTGTACCGCTGTCAAAGACGGCAAGGAATGGGTCATCAACGGGACCAAGAACTGGATCACCCACGGCATCAGCGGCGACATAGCCGTCGTCGTGACCCGCACAGGCGAACCCCGTTCCCGCAACAACGCCACCGCCTTTATCGTCGAAAGAGGTACTCCCGGCTTCACCGGCGGTAAAAAGGAAAATAAATTGGGAATGCGCGCGAGTGAAACGGCCGAGATGATCTTCGACAATTGCCGCATCCCCGATACCAACCGCCTCGGGGAAATAGGGGATGGCTATCGACAGGCCCTCGCCGTTCTCGATGGCGGGCGCATCTCCATTGCCGCACTTTCCCTCGGCATCGCCAAAGGCGCCTACGAAGCCGCCTTAAAATACAGTAAGGAACGCCATCAATTCGACCAGCCCATCGCCAATTTCCAGGGTATCTCCTTCAAACTGGCCGATATGGCAACCGAGATCGCCGCCGCCGAGCTCCTCACCTTCCAGGCCGCCGACCGGAAAAACAAACACCTGCCCGTCACCCGCGAATCCGCCATGGCCAAATATTACGCCAGCGAAGTCGCGGTACGCGCCGCTACGGAAGCCGTCCAGATCTTTGGCGGCTATGGATATACAAAGGATTTCCCCGTCGAAAAATTCTACCGGGACAGTAAACTCTGCACCATCGGGGAAGGCACCAGCGAGATCCAGAAGATCGTCATCGCCCGCGAAGTATTGAAAGATTGAATGGCCGCGTGGGCGCCGTGAAGCCGGCCTCCCGGCCGGCTGGGGAAGGCAAAACCGCCTCTGGCGTCATGGCATAAAATCCTCTTCTTCCTTCGGCCCATACTTATCGAACAGTTTGTCGATAGCGCCGCCAAAGATGGGGAACTTCTCTTTCGTAAAATTTTTGATGACCTCGATCGCCTTATAGGCCTGCTCTTCACTAAGGCCCTGCGCCATCAAACGCTGGATCAGTTCATCCATATTAAGCTACTTTCAGGAGATTCATCTTGCTCTTGTCGAATTTCTTCTGCGCATACTCGAGGTCGAGATGGAACTTGTCCTCCTTGGCAGAAGGCAACTCGAACATCGCGTCGGTGAGGATACTCTCGCAGATGCTGCGGAGCCCGCGCGCGCCCAGTTTGTATTCGACCGCTTTGTCCACCATGAAATCGAGCACCTCTGTGTCAAAGCTCAGCTGGATACCCTCCAACTCGAACAATTTCTTGTACTGGCGGATCAACGAGTTCTTCGGCTCTGTAAGAATCGACCGGAGGGTCGTCTTGTCCAAAGGATCGAGATGCGTGACGACCGGCAACCGGCCCAGCAGCTCGGGGATGAGCCCAAAGGACTTCAGGTCGGGCGCGTTGACATATTGCAACAAGTTCTTCTTCGCGGCTTCCTGCTGCTCCTTGTTGACATTGAAGCCGATGGCATTCGTATTGATCCGCCGGGCAATGATCTTGTCGACGCCGTCAAACGCACCACCGCAAATGAAGAGGATATTCTGAGTGTTGATCTTGATCAGCTTCTGCTCCGGATGCTTCCGCCCGCCTTGCGGCGGAACCAGCACATCCGTACCCTCCAGCAGCTTCAGCAAACCCTGCTGAACGCCTTCCCCACTGACGTCGCGGGTGATGGAGGGATTGTCACCCTTCCGGGCGATCTTGTCGATCTCGTCGATATAAACGATGCCCCGCTCCGCAGCGGCAACGTCGTAGTTACATACCTGTAAAAGCCGGGTAAGAATGCTCTCGACGTCTTCCCCGACATAACCCGCCTCCGTAAACACCGTCGCATCCACGATCGCAAAGGGAACATTCAGCAGGCGCGCGATGGTCTTGGCCAGCAACGTCTTCCCCGTACCCGTCTCACCGACCATGATGATATTGCTCTTCTCGATCTCTACCTCATTCTCGACCACTTTCTGTTGTAGCCGCTTGTAGTGATTGTAAACAGCGACGGAGAGCACTTTCTTCGCATCTTCCTGCCCGATCACATATTCGTCCAGGATCCGCTTGATCTCGATGGGCTTCTTGACCGTCAGCTTGAACGAACTGCTGCCCGTCGAATCCTCCCGGATCATCAGCTCCTGCTGGATGATCTCCTGAGCATGTTCCACACAATTTTCACAGATATGTCCCTCCTGACCTGCAATCAGGATCTTTACCTCGTCTCGATTCCGTCCGCAAAAAGAGCAATGCAGAGTATTTTTTGCCATTATAGCTATTTATCCGGGTTTGAACTACAAAGTTACCCAACTTATTGGATTCTCCCAGTAGCGTGGAAAAAAGAAACGGGGTCCCGGCGTCGCCGGGACCCCGTTGTAAATCAAATAGTTGTGTTATAATTTATCAAATACCGCATCAACGATCCCATATTCGATCGCTTCTTTGGCATCCATCCAGTAATCCCTGTCAAAGTCCTTCATCACCTGTTCAAACTTCTTGCCGCAATTCTCAGCCAGTATCCGCGCGCTGATATCCTTCACCCGCCGGGTCTGTTTTGCCGTGATCTCCAGGTCGACGCTGACTCCCTGCATATAACCGCCAAGGCTGGGCTGATGGATCATGATCTCCGACAACGGATACACATATCGGCGACCTTTTTCCCCACCGCTAAGCAGGATTGACCCCATGGACGCCGCCAGGCCCATACAGATCGTACTGACCGGGCTTTTCAGCATCTTCATGGTGTCATAGATGATAAACCCGGAGGTCACCACGCCGCCGGGGCTGTTGATAAAGAACTTGATCTCCTCACCGGGCTTGTCGGCATCCAGAAGCTTCAGTTTGGTAACCACCTCTTTTGCCGATTTGTCGTCGACGGGTCCCCAAAGCTCTACGCTCCGGCTCTCGAAAAAATACTTCTCCATCTTCTTCGCCAGGATACCCTGCTCGGGCCCTTTCTCATCGGGCTTCTCCTTTTCATCGGGTTCATCCTCCAGCCGGGTAGGGTTCAACAAATATTTTGAATAGTTCATGATCATGTTTTTTGTAATTGAAATTTTCTATTGTGTGATAGCCTATTCTCTGTTCTCTTTTCTGGGGTTCAGCAACAATACTTCATCCACCAGCCCATATTCCTTCGCTTCCTGCGCCGTCAGCCAGTAATCGCGATCGCTATCCTTCTCCACCTGTTTTGCCGTCTTGCCGGTATGAAACGCCGTGATCTCATACAGCTCCTTGCGCAGCTTCTTGATCTCGTTGACCGTGATCTCGATGTCGCTGGTCTGCCCGCCGATGGCTCCGCTGGGCTGATGCATCATGACCCGGGCGTGCTTAAGCGCTGTACGCTTGCCCTTCGTGCCGGCGCACATCAGCACTTGTCCCATCGAAGCAGCCATCCCGATACAGATCGTAGCCACATCGGGAGTCACATACTGCATCGTGTCATAGACACCCAACCCGGAGTAGACGCTGCCGCCGGGACAGTTGATGTACATCTGGATATCCCGGTGCCTGTCCGTACTGTCCAGGAAAAGCAGCTGCGCCGTGACGATATTGGCCACTTCCTCGTTGATCGGATAGCCAAGGAAGATGATCCGGTCCATCATCAGCCGGCTGTAAACATCCATGACGGCCACATTCATCGGCCGCTCTTCAATAATGTTCGGAGTAAGATTCGTGACAGTGTACTTATTGTAGTCGTTTAACGTGTTGCTGGAAATACCACGGTGCTTCACAGCATATTTCTCAAATTCATTTGCCTGATTCATAATCGTATTTTTCTAGATGATCGGTAAAATCCCGTTCAAATCTCCGTCCAAACTTTCAAATTGCCAAAAAACTGACATTCCGGCATAAAAAAGCCCGCTCAGGGAGCGGGCCTTTTTAATTCATTAGTGATGATGATGGTGCTCATGCTCTTCCAGCAGCTGCTTGAACTCATCCACACTCACCGGCTTGTCTGTCGGATGGATCTGCGTCTCCGCCCAGCCAAACACCTTCTCGGTCTGAATCCGGTGCATCGTGTCCTCCACGAACTTCCGGTCCTGCATCATCCGCTGGACATAGTCGGCTACCCAGGGCTGTTCTTCCCCCCCGACCGGCATTCCCATGTATCCAAACAGCTGCTGCTTTGCAAAGGCCCGGATATCCTCGGCGCTTACCTCGATATTATTCTCGCGGGTAACCTTATCCACGATCAGTGTCCATTTCAGCTGGTTCACAAAAGAAGGAAACTCCTGCTCCACCTCGGCCTGGCTCTTGGGCTGCTCACCACCCGTTTGCATCCAGCGCTTGAGGAAGTCCTCGGGGAAGTCGATCTTCGTCTGGTCCAGCAGTACATGATAAAGCGTATGTTGCAGCTGGTTGCGGCTCTGTCCGTCCCAGTAAGCCTGGATATCGCCCTTCACCGCATCGCGGAACGCGTCTTCCGTAGCGATCTCCCTGCCCGGATAGGCGGTCTTGAAGAACTCTTCGTTCAGCTCGGGCTTTTCGATCAGCCCAACCCGCGTGATGGTGGCCTTGAAATATTTGTCGGCGCCTGCTGCATCATTCTTGTCGATGCCGAGATCGCCCAGCACCCACTCCCGTTCCTTCGCCTCAAAAGCCTGCGAAAGCTGGAGAACGAGGAAGTCGTCCTTCTTCAGGCCCATCCACTTCGGCCGGGTAGCCTCGTTAAAATATTTTACCAGCAGCGAATTGTCCTTTTGGATACCGCCTTCGATCGGTTGTCCCTCGGCGTCCGATTCCGTGAATAACAGGTTGAGCACGTTCTCATCGCTGTTCACAGCCTCCTGGTCGGCCATTTTGCCGTTGCGGGTGCGCTGGCGCTCGACCTCTTCGTCGATCAAGGCGGGGGTAACCTCCACCTTCAACCGGGTCAGCCGGGCCGAACCCAGATCGGCCAGCGCAAAAGCAGGCTTCAGACCGATCTCGAACGCAAAGGAATAGTCGGCGGGGTTGTTGATGTCGATCTGCCGGGAATCATTGTCCGGCAGGGGCAACGGCTGGGCAAAGATCTCCAGCTTTTCGTTCGACATATAGGTGGTAAGCTCTTTTTCTACCGTCCTCAGCACTTCGTCGGTAAAGACGGAGTTGCCATACATCTTCTTGATGAGACCGGCGGGAACCATCCCCTTGCGAAAGCCGGGAATGTTCGCCTGCTTGCCATATTGTTTCAGAGATTTCTCGAAAGAAGGCAGGTAATCGCCCTTTGAGACGTTGACGGTGATTTTGTCCGTCAGCAGTCCGATATTCTCCCTTGTTACTGTTGCCATAATTGCTATAAGTTTAAATCGGGGGGCAAAGGTACGGCTTTTTTAGGCGCGAAGCGCCACGCCAGCCCAAAAAGCGCTAGCAAGCACAGGACCCCAACGATCAAACAACAGGCAAAAAGAGAAGCACCCGTCACCCCGGCCGCCAGGCAAAGCCCGATCAACGACACCCCCAGCCCCGATCCGATAGTATTGAGGGTAGACTGGATACCCGCCGCGATACCCTGCCTTTCGGGCGGCACCCCTGTCAGGGAAAGGACCGTAAAAGCCGGGTAACCAATCGAAATGGAAAAGGTGTTCACCAGCAGCAACGCCGCCAGCCACCATCCCTTCCAATGGCTGGAAATGCCGGCCATCAGAAGTACATCGCCCGCCAGCAGCAGCGCTATGGACAGAATGCCCACACCCCTGGGACTAAGTCGCCGGAACAGTACCGGCAGCAAATATTTGGAAACCAGTGCCGATCCAATACTGTACGGAAAAAGGAGCAGACCGATGGCCAGGATGCTTCGGCCCAGCAGCGTATAAAGACTCAACGTACATGTGAAGACAAAGGGCAGGAACGCCGCCCCAAGCAGGATAAAGCCCGTCAGCCCCCGGTACGCCTCCCGGTCCGGATACACCCCCGACCCAAAAAAGGGGCGGGTCTTTCGCCGGTCCACCCGTAACAGAACGATGCCCGAACCCACCGCCAACCCCAGACCGGGCAACACCAGCCAACCCAGCCCCGCCGCCTCATGGATAGCATAGCTGAACAACACCAGCGTAACCGTCAGCCAGGCCGCCATCCAACCATTGGGTGCAGCCACCGAACGCGCAGCTACCCCGCCCCCGGACACAGCCGCCGACCGGCCCTCCACTCCCCCGGACACAGTCCCATCCCGGGGAATGAACCGGCTACCACCCCACAGCACGATCGCGATCACGGGGATATTGATGCCAAAGATCCAATGCCAGTCGAAAAGGGTGGCGATCATCCCGCCCAGCGCCAGCCCGCCGGCAAAGCCAACCGCGGCAAAAGCCCCAAAGATGCCGAAAGCGGTCTGCTGCCGCTCACCGGCCGGGAAATAGCGGGACAGCAGCGAGATCCCCGCAGGCATCGCCAGCGCCGCACCGATCCCCTGGCCGGCCCTCGCCGGCAACAGGGACCAAAGATGATGACTCGCATACCCCAACGCCGATGCCGCCCCGAACAAGCCCATCCCGGCCAGAAAGATCAGCCGGCTCCCTGCATAGTCGCAGAGCCTGCCCCCCAGCAGCAGGAAACCGCCAAAGCTCAGCAGGTACAGGGTCTGCACCCACTGCGCGGCCGCGAGCGAAAGCCCCAGGCTGGACGCCATCAGCGGAAGCGACAGATTGACGATCGATACGTCGAAGGCCTCGAAGAAGATGGCCGAACAGGCCAGCCACAACAGGATCCGCTGCCGGGGACTAAATGGACTTTTCATATGGGGAAACTAGAGCAATAGTAAAAATCAGCTACAGAATATTTAAGTTTGTTACGAATGTTCTCAAATCAGGCAAGTAACCAGCACAAAGGCATCCCCCCGCCTGCGCATCTATTATGTCAGTAAAAAGAATGAACCCGTTATCGAAATGCTGAATGAAAGGGGAGAAGTGGTCCACACGGCAGTAAGCCGTTGATTTTTAATGAGTGCGGGCGATAGGAGTCGAACCTACATGCCTTGCGGCGCCAGATCCTAAGTCTGGTGCGTCTGCCAATTTCGCCACGCCCGCGTCACATTGTCTCGCTTTAAGAAGGCCCGCAAAACTAGGTCTTTTTTTTGTAAATTGTGAAGTAGAATGGATACAGTAGCAGCGATACCGAAATACAATCTTACGGAAGACCAGGAGAAAAAATTAATTCTACGTGAGTACCGTGCCCTCCTTCGTTCCCTGAAGCCCAAGCTGAAGCTGGGCGACAAAGAACTTTTACGCACCGCCTTCGAAATGGCCGCCGAAGCGCATAAGACCATGCGCCGCAAAAGTGGCGAACCCTACATCCTCCACCCCCTGGCCGTGGCCAGGATCTGCTCGGAAGAGATCGGCCTCGGCGTCCGGTCCACCATCTGCGCCCTGCTTCACGATACGGTCGAAGACACCGATATCACCCTGGAAGACATCGAACGCGAGTTCAGCGGCGAGATCGCGAGGATTGTCGACGGGTTGACGAAGATATCCAATGTGGTGGATGTCAACGCCTCCCGCCAGGCCGAAAATTTCAAGAAGATCCTGCTCACCCTGACGGACGATCCCCGGGTCATTCTCATCAAGCTGGCCGATCGCCTGCATAACATGCGGACCCTGGATAGCATGAAACGGGAGAAACAGCTGAAGATCGCCTCCGAAACGGTGTACGTGTACGCCCCCCTGGCCCACCGGATGGGCCTCTATACGATAAAGACCGAGCTGGAAGACCTCGCAATGAAATACCTCGAGCCGGAAGAATACCGCGAGATAGCCCGCAAGCTGGCCGAGACCAAACGCGAACGCTCCCGCTATATCAACGAATTCATCAAGCCCTTAAAAGACAAACTGGATAAGGCCGGCGGTTTCGACTTCGATATCTACGGCCGGCCCAAAAGCATCCATTCCATCTGGAACAAGATGCGGAAGAAAGGTGTCGCCTTTGAAGAGGTGTACGATCTGTTCGCGATCCGCGTCATCCTCAACTCCCCACCGGAAAAGGAAAAGGAAGATTGCTGGAAAGTGTATTCCATGATCACCGACGAATACAATCCCTCACCCGAACGGCTTCGGGACTGGCTCAGCAATCCCAAGTCCAACGGCTATGAGGCCCTGCATACCACCGTGATGGGGCCCCAGGGGAAATGGGTCGAGGTTCAGATCCGGTCCAAACGGATGAACGAGATCGCCGAAAAAGGCTTGGCGGCCCACTGGAAATACAAGGAAGGCGCCGCCGACGAAAGCCGTTTCGACAAATGGTTCCAACAGATCCGGGAGGTGCTGAACAACCAGGATAACGACTCCATCGACTTCCTGCAGGACTTCAAGACCAGTTTCCTTGCCGAGGAGATCTATGTCTATACGCCAAAAGGCGACGTCAAGATGCTGCCCGTCGGCTCGACGGCGCTGGACTTCGCCTTTTCGATCCACAGCGCCATCGGGGTGCAGTGTATCGGCGCAAAGGTGAATCACAAGCTGGTGCCGATCAGCCATAAGCTGCGCAGCGGTGACCAGGTCGAGATCATCACCTCCGGTAAGCAGAAACCGAACGAAGACTGGCTGGGTATCGTCGTCACGGCCAAGGCGAAAAGCAAGATCAAGGACGCCCTCAAAGAAGAGAAACGAAAGATCGCCGACGAAGGGAAATATATCGTTCAGCGCCGGCTCGAGAATTTCGGCGCCGCCTACAACCAGCATAATATCGACATCCTCACCGCTTTTTACAAGCTGTCATCCTCCCTGGACTTCTTTTACCAGGTATCGGTCCGCAATATCGACCTGAAGGAGCTTAAGGAATTCCAGGTATTGGGCGACAGGCTCGAGCCACCCAAACCCGTCCGGCCGGCGGAACAACGCCCGGCGGACAACGCGGCGCCATCCGTCCCCCGCAAGGATACCGAACTGATCATCTTCGGCGAAAGCAGCGACCGCATCGTCTACACCCTCGCCAACTGCTGTAAACCCATCCCCGGCGACGACGTCTTCGGGTTCGTTTCCGTCGGAAAGGGCCTGACCATCCACCGCACCAATTGTCCCAACGCCGCCAAACTGATGGCCAACTACGGTCACCGGGTCGTAAAGACAAAATGGGCCAAGAATAAAGAGATCTCCTTCCTCACCGGTATCCGCATCGTCGGAATGGACGACGTGGGGGTCATCAATAAGATCACCAACCTCATCTCCGGCGAGCTGAAGCTCAACATCGCCGCGCTGACCATCGAGGCAAAGGACGGCCTCTTCGAAGGGAATATCCGCATCTATGTCCACGACAAGGAAGAGCTCGACGAACTGGTTATCCGGCTCAAACAGCTGAACGGGATCAATACGGTGGTCAGATATGATACCGAGACCGCCTCCTAATTTATCTTTCATAAAAACCCGCACATCACCTATTTTTGCCGCCTCAATTAATCATCGAATGGTAGACGTAATCTTAGGCCTCCAGTGGGGCGATGAAGGAAAAGGAAAGATAGTAGACTATTTTGCGCCCCGCTACGACCTGATCGCCCGCTTCCAGGGTGGCCCGAACGCCGGCCATACGCTCTACGTAAACGACAAAAAGATCGTACTGCACCAAATACCCTCCGGTATCTTCCACGAGAAGACTATGAACCTGATCGGCAACGGCGTCGTTCTCGACCCCGTAACGCTCAAACGGGAATGCGAGTCCGTCGCATCCTTCGGGGTAGACTACCGGAAGAACCTGTATATCTCTCAACGGACCCACCTGATCCTGCCGACCCACCGGGCGCTGGACAAGGCCTCAGAAATGTCAAAGGGACAGGAAAAGATCGGCAGCACCCTCAAGGGCATCGGCCCCGCCTATATGGATAAGACCGGGCGTAATGGCCTGCGGGTAGGCGATCTGCTGGACAAAAGCTTCACCACCCAATATATAAAGCTCCGCCTCAAACACCAAAAGCTGCTCGACAGCCTCAACTTCCATGAGGATATCTCCGAATGGGAAGAGGAATTCTTCGAAGCGCTGGAGTTCATGCGGCAATTCAAGATCGTCAACGGCGAATACTTCGTCAATGACAGGATCGCCGAAGGAAAGAAGGTCCTCGCCGAAGGCGCCCAGGGAAGCATGCTGGATGTGGATTTCGGTACCTTCCCCTTTGTCACCTCCTCCAACACCATCTCCGCCGGCGTCTGCACCGGTCTCGGCGTAGCGCCGCAAAAGATCCGCGATGTGATCGGTGTCAGCAAAGCCTATTGTACCCGCGTCGGCAGCGGCCCCTTCCCTACGGAACTCGAAGACGCCACAGGCGAAGAGCTCCGCCGTGTCGGCAATGAGTTCGGCGCCACCACCGGCCGTCCGCGCCGTTGCGGCTGGATCGACGGGGTCGCCCTGAAATTCGCCTGCATGATCAATGGAGTGACAAAGATCGTCATGACCAAAGCCGACGTGCTGGACACCTTTGGCGAACTGAAGATATGTACGGCCTACAAGGTCAACGGCGAGACCACCAACGAGATCCCCTTCCAGATGAACAAGGTAAAGATCGAACCCCAGTTGCAGTCTTTCGAAGGCTGGAAAACGGATATCACCGCACTCAAAAAATATGATCAGCTGCCCGGAAAAATGTGCGAATATGTGCAATTTATCAATAAATACCTGGGAGTCAGGATCGCCTATATTTCCAACGGCCCCGGCCGGGATCAGCTTATTGAGAATCTGGACAAAGGATGATCATCAAAGGACAAATAACAAGCGGCAGCGCTGCTTCCCGTTGTAATTTTCATCGGGTTTTTGGGATAAAAATTAATTTTAAAAAAATTTGGCGGATTAAAAACTTCGCTGAAAATTTACATAACAATCTTATTGGACATGGCACCAAAATCTGATAAGGAGGGAAAGGGTTCAAAGAAATCCGCGCCTCAACCAAAGGAAACGGAAAAACCATCACCGAAAGCCAGGAAACCGGCCGACGACGATGACGATGACGACGATATTGTCGATGATGATGATGCACCAAAGGCGTCGAAGAAACCTGCGTCCAAAGCCACGTCAAAATCAAAGAAAGAGGATGACGACGATGACGACGACGACGGAGAAGATTATGAAGAAGTAGACGAATGGGAAAAGGTAGAGGAAGAGGAAGAATGGGACCCCGATTTCGACGAGTTCGATATTCCTAAATCCAAGACCAAAAAGAGCACAGGAGGCAACACCTCCAAAAAGTCGACAAAGGGCGACGATGAAGACCTTGGCCTCGACGACGATTTCAAGGATCTCGACCTTTTCAACGACAGCGGTTTTGAGGAAGAAGAAGATGATTTTTAAGAAGTGAAAAGGACCTACCTTTCATTTCCCCTCACGGATCACGAATATAGTAAACGACAAATGTTGACATGGGCCCTCCCATTCAACATTTGTTGTTTTTTGGACAGTCACTCCTACGAATCTTCTTTCGAATGCTTATTGGCTGTAGGCGCAATAGATAGCTTTACCGCGCCCGCAGGCAACGCATTTCCTGAGTTGAAACAATGGGCCGCCGGTCGCCAGGACTGGCTGCTGGGACATCTGGCCTATGACCTCACCGCAGAAACGGAAGGGGTCTCCGGCGATTTCGCCGACCCTATCGGTTTTCCCGATATGTTCTTCTTCCAGCCCGCCCATCTGATCCTGTTGCAAAAGGACAGCATCCTTATCGGCAGTGTACAGGAAGATCCCGCGGCCCTGTGGCAGCAGATCTGCGCCGCCCAGCCGACCCCGCCACAAACCACGCCCGTACAAACCACACCGCCGCAAGCATTCCCGCCCATCTCGTTTACCCCACGATTTACCCGTGGGGAATATCTCTCTGCCGTGGAAGCGCTTCGCCGCCATATCCTGCGCGGCGACTGTTACGAGATCAATTTCTGCCAGGAGTTCTTCACCCAACCTGCGACCATCGACCCCCTGGCCACCTGGTGGGCATTGGGCCAGGCGTCGCCGAACCCGTTTTCGGCGTTTTACCGGCTCGATCACCGCTACCTGCTTTGCGCGAGCCCCGAGCGATTCCTGAAGAAAGCCGGCGACACACTGTTTTCACAGCCGATAAAGGGCACGGCCCCCCGGCAGCGACAGGATGCCCAGGCCGACAGCCAGGGACGGCTCGAGCTGTACAACAGCGCCAAAGACCGCGCCGAAAACGTCATGGTCGTGGACCTCGTCCGGAACGATCTTTCCCGCATCTGTCGGCCCGGTTCGGTACAGGTATCCGAACTCTTTGGCATCTATCCCTTCCCGCAGGTGTACCAGATGATCTCCACCGTCACGGGGACCCTGCTCCCGGGATTGGATTGGACGGATACCCTGCGGCATTGCTTCCCTATGGGTTCGATGACGGGCGCCCCCAAGCACCGGGTCACCCAGCTGATCGCCCGGTACGAGCGCTCCCGCCGCGGGCTCTTCTCCGGCGCGGTGGGGTATGTCACCCCCGGTGGCGATCTGGACATGAACGTCGTCATCCGCAGCCTTCTCTACAACCAGCAGAGCCGGTATCTTTCCTACCAGGTAGGCTCGGGGATCACCTGGTACAGTGACCCCCAGGCGGAATACGAGGAATGCCTGGTCAAGGCGGAAGGCATCCTCAAGGCGCTTGGGCAATAAAAAAGGGGCCTCGAAAAGGCCCCCGTTGGTATCGGTCTGGTATCAAAAGATCATTTGTTCAAAGCCACCCCTTGTCCCGCACTGTCAGCCGAATCGTTACTCATCGCTTCGGCCGATTCCCGGAGAATATCATACTTGTTTGCCGCAAAAAGCTGCATTTTGTCCGCGGGCAGCTTCAGATCATAGCTGTTGTTGGCGCTGGCCATGACCTTGTCAAAGGAAGGATTGTACCGGTCGAAGGTGGCTTGGTCCATCAACGTGTATTTTACTATCGCCGAGGATTGATATTTCCCCGTGACCACGACCGACCTGGATTGGGTCAGCTCCTGCGCGGAGAGATCGCGATGGAAGACATACATGGCCGAGCCTGTAAGCTGTTGCCGGGCCTCTTCGCGGGTAAGTGTCGTAACACTGCCCTGACCCTCGAACATATATTGGGTACCGATGAATTTCTTGACGTGGGCACGGGACTCCGCGGGCAGGTATTTCTCCAGGTCCCAGAAGCTACGGCTGCCGCTGCGGTGGATGGCGCGGTAGACATTGACCGTTCCGGTATTATAAGCGGCGATGACGAGCAGCCAGTCGCCCAGCTCGTTATACAGATCGCGCAGATAGGCGGCCGCCGCGCGGGTGCTCTTGTAATAGTTCTTCCGCTCGTCGATATTGCGGTTCACCTTCAGCCCCAACTCGCGGGCCGTCTGGGGCATCAGCTGCCAGGGGCCTTTGGCGCCCACCCTGGAGACGGCGGAGGATTTCAGGTTCGACTCGATCACCGCCAGGTATTTGAGCTCCTTGGGGAGATCATATTGGACCAGGATCGATTCGATAAGGTTGAAATAAGGGCGACCATAGGTGCGCACCTGCTGGAGCTCATCCCAGTCCTCCTCCAGGTAGTCCTGGATAAAGCTTAGCGCCTTCGGGTTGAGGCGAACGCCGTTGCTGCTGCCCACATAAGCGGCCATGAAAAGTTCCTGGGAAAGGGTGTTCTCCTGGGAGGAATTGGCAACATGAGGAAGGGAGTTGTTGTTGGAGGCGATCCGCTCGGTGTCCGTAAAACATTCATTTGGAAGAGGGTAGTTCACCTTTCTGGGAGACATCCAGGCAGAGCCAATGATGGTGATTCCCAACAATAAAAGCCTTTTGTTGTACATTGTCCAACGTTTTTATGTGCCCGGAACACGCTCACCCGGAAACTGGCATGTTCCCGGCAAAGCACTGAGGCCTGTCCTTGCGGACGGCCGCTCCGCGGCAAGATTGGTAGAAAGCCATTATCGGCATCTACAATCTTTCATAGGTAACGGAAAAACACAAGAGAGTAGAAAGTCAACCGCTTCACATCCCTCAGTCACATAGAGTAGGATCTTCGTAGGACTTTATTGTTGCATCATCTGATGCGAGAACTGAAGCAAATATAGCTCATTAAATCTACTTGTCATAGCCTGCACACCAAAAGGCATGCCATTTGTATGGCCGAATAGTGGTAAGGAGATTCCGGGAATGCCGGTTAGATTGGCATAAACCGTATAGATATCAGCGAGATACATCGAAATGGGATCATCCATTTTCTCACCGGTATGCCAGGCCGTAGATGGGGCCGTTGGAAGGATAATTACATCGAAGTCTTTGAATATCAGATTGGTGCGCTCAACCAGCAACCGCCGCACCTGTTGTGCCTTGGTAAAGTAGGCATCGTAGAACCCTGCGCTTAATACAAAGGTTCCCAATAAGATACGTCGTTTTACCTCCCGCCCGAAGCCCTCGCTTCGGGTGCGCTTGTAAAACTCTGTTAATTCAAGCTGGCGATCGCCGGTGCGATAGCCATAGCGGACGCCGTCAAACCGGGCCAGGTTGGAGGAGGCCTCCGCCGTGGTCAGCACATAATAGGCCGGGACGATATAATCCAGCAGCTCGAAATCGATCGCCTCGACGGTATGACCGGCCTCGCGCCATTCTTCGGTCCGCTGAAGAATGGTCTCCCGAATCTCCGGGTCGAGCCCGGGATGGTCCAGGGCCTCTTTGAAATAAGCGATCCGGTATTTTTGGCTGGGAGCGTCCTTCCACACCGGGGGAGCCTGCCGCTTGATGGTGCTGTCGTATTCGTCCTCGCCCGCGATCACCTCCAGTAGGAGGGCGACGTCCCGAACCGACCGGCCAAAGATGCCGATCTGGTCGAAGGAGGAGGCATAGGCGATAAGCCCGTACCGGGAAACCCTGCCATAGGTAGGTTTTAGCCCGATAATGCCGCAGAAATCGGCGGGCTGCCGGATCGACCCACCGGTGTCGCTCCCCAGGCTGAGCATGCAGAGACCGGCCTGTACGGCCACTGCGCTGCCGCCCGAAGATCCACCGGGCACCCGGCTCTTGTCACGGGCGTTCAGGACATTGCCATAGGCCGAGTTCTCGTTGCTGGATCCCATGGCGAATTCGTCGCAGTTGAGATGCCCGATGAGGATCGCTTCTTCGGCCAGCATCCTGTCGACGACCGTGGCATTGTAAAGCGAGGTATAGCCGCCCAGGATGCGGGAGGCGGCGGTGAGGGGATGGTCCTTGTAGGCAATGACGTCTTTCAGCCCGATGACGACCCCGTGCAGCCGGGCCATCGGTTTGCCCGACCGACGCTGCCGGTCGAGCTCGCGTGCCCTGGCAAGTGCTTCTTCGCCATATACGTGGATATAGGCGTTGAGGTCCTTTTGTTGCTCGATAGCCGTTAAATAGGAAAGGACCGCCTCTTCACAAGAAGCGGTCCCATCCAATAAGGCTTTATGATAGTCTTGTATGGAATGAAAAGTAAACAGCCGTCAACGATTAGTTCTGAGAAGGAGTGCTGGGCGCGCTGTTGGCAGGAGCGCTGTTGGCGGGCCTGTTGGGTTCATTCATCCCCTCTTCCAATTCCTTCTTCACATTGTTCTTGGCATCGTTGAACTCACGGATACCCTTACCCAGCCCACGCATGAATTCGGGGATCTTACGTCCGCCAAACAATACGAGAACGGCCAGGATGATCAGCACCCACTCAGAGCCACCGGGCATCGAGATCAAAAAAGTTGTCATAATCTGAATTCTTTTATGTGCCCGGGGGTTCGCTTTCTGCCGAATGTAACCCACCCCCCTCGCACGTTTAATGATGGGCCTTCGGCCAGCGGACCCGTGGTCCGCTGGTGTTGAGCTGTAAAGTTAACATTAAAATACAGAAAAGGACCGCCAACGGCGGTCCTTTTTGTTAATATAAAGTTTTGATGTACCGGGATTATTCGGTAACCATTCTCTTTTCCTTGATACGTGCGCTCTTGCCACTGCGGGAACGCTGGAAGTACAGCTTTGCCCGGCGAACCCGGCCGACCTTGTTCAGCTCAACCGAATCGATATTGGGGGAGAACAGGGGGAAGGTCCTTTCGACACCCACGCCGTCGGAGATCTTCCGCACGGTAAACGTGGCCGTGTGACCCGTACCCTGACGCTTGATCACGTCGCCTTTGAAGCTCTGGATACGCTCCTTGTTTCCTTCGATGATCTTATAGTTGACGGTGATATTATCACCGGCTTTGAACTTCGGAAACTCTCTTTTTCCCGTCAGTTGCTCGTGTACAAAAGCTACAGCAGCGTTCATAACTTCATTTTTTTAAGGATGGCAAAGGTAATAAGCTTTCTGGTAAAAAACAAAGTTTTTTACCGGGCGACATTGACCGCACGCTTCTCCCGGATCACCGTCACCTTGATCTGCCCCGGATAGGTCATTTCCGTCTGGATCTTCTGGGCGATCTCAAAGCTCAGCTTGTCACTATCCACATCAGTCACCTTATCGGCCTCCACGATGACCCGGAGCTCGCGTCCGGCCTGGATGGCATAGGCTTTTTCAACCCCGGGGTAGGAGAGGGCCAGGTTTTCCAGGTCCTTGATCCTCTGCAGATACTGCTGCATGATCTCGCGCCGGGCTCCCGGACGGGCGCCGCTGATGGCGTCACAGGCCTGGATGATGGGGGCGATGACATACTGCATCTCGACCTCGTCGTGGTGGGCGCCGATGGCATTGACCACTGCCGGGTTCTCACCATATTTCTCGGCCAGTTTCATCCCCAACAGGGCATGGCTCAGTTCCGTTTCTTCATCCGGAACCTTGCCGATATCATGCAATAACCCCGCCCGCTTTGCCAGCTTGGGGTTCATTCCCAGCTCCGCAGCCATGATCCCGCAGAGATTGGCGACCTCCCGGCTGTGCATCAGCAGGTTCTGACCATAGGAAGAACGGAACCGCATCTTCCCGACAATCCGCACCAGCTCTTTATGTAAACCATGGATACCCAATTCGATAACGGTGCGCTCACCAATCTCCATCACCTGCTCTTCTATCTGCTTCCGGGTCTTTTCGACGATCTCTTCGATCCGCGCCGGGTGGATACGGCCATCGGAGACCAGCCGTTGAAGCGAAAGACGGGCGATCTCCCTGCGAAGGGGATCGAAGGAGGAAAGAACAATGGCTTCCGGGGTATCGTCCACGATCAGATCGACACCCGTGGCGGCTTCGATCGCCCGGATATTACGACCCTCCCTGCCAATGATCTGCCCCTTTATTTCATCGCTTTCCAGGTTGAAAACGGTAATGGAATTCTCGATCGCCTGCTCCGCGGCAGTCCGCTGGATGCTCTGGATGATGATCTTCCGGGCCTCCTTGTTCGCCTTTTGTTTGGCATCGTCGATGATCTCCTGCTGTAACGCCAATGCCCGGCTCTGGGCTTCCTGGCGAAGACTTTCCACCAACTGCGATTTGGCCTCCTCGGCGGTCAGCCCGGCGATCTTCTCCAGCCTGCGAATATGCTCTTCCTGGTGCTTTTCCAGCTCCGTACGCTTATGATTGACGACCTCGATCTGGCGATTGAGGTTCTCTTTGATGGCCTCATTGTCCTTGGCCTGCTTGTCCAGATTATCTATTTTCTGATTGATACTCTGCTCCTTCTGCTTGATCCGGGACTCAGCATCGTTGATCTTCCGGTTCTTTTCAAGGATCTCCTTGTCGTGTTCGGCCTTCAGTTGTACAAATTTCTCCTTGGCTTCCAACTGTTTCTCTCTTATGAGACTTGTGGCGGTCGTCTGGGCGTCGCTGACGATCTTTTTCGCCCGGGCTTCGGCCTCGTCTATCTTTCCCTGCACGTCTTTCTTCGATAGTACCTTACCCAGAACGAACCCCACCGCGAGCGCGAGGACTCCCACTATGACGACAATAACTGTTTCTGTCATTGAATTTTATATTTAAATCGTTCAAAATCAATTGGCGGACAACCGGTCCGCCCATGACGTTTGCTGGCGAAGATAATGAATCAACGCCAAATAAAGGGATGTTCCACGCAAACAAACTACAAACGCATACTCATAAAACCTTGTCCAGCTGCTGTTCCATGCGGGCAAGCGCGTCCAGTACCGTCCGGTCCAGTCCCGGAACCCCTTCGGTGGCCGGCTGAGTGGCGTACCAGAGGACAACCATGGCAATATAGTCCTGCATATCCCGGCCTGCAAACTGGGTCTTGTACTCGATCACCTTGTCGTTGATCAACTTTAAGGTCTTCCGGACAATCTCCTCATCCTGCGGTTCGATCTTGATCCGGTAAGTGCGATCACCTATGACCACATTTATTGGGATTAACTCTTGCATTGTTGAAATACTTGTTTTATATTTATTCACACCTTATGCACAGGGGGGCATGACAAAGAGAAAGGTTACCGGTTTTCCTGACGATTGACAACAAACCAACCTTATAAAAAAAGTCGAACACCAATACCCTATCTAAAAACTAAGAGCCATGTTTTTAAAAGTCAAGTCTCCCGTCTTCATCGACCATTTAACCATCCAGGTCGATCAATCAGAAAAATGTTTACTAAGGGCCGTCTTAAAGGATGACGCCGGCCTGGTCTGCCGGGATCTGGAAACAGAGGTAGAGAACGACCAGCAGGAGTTGGATTGGAATGGCCTCAACGACCTGCCGTACGGCGTCTACACCCTCGAAGTATCGCGTGGAAAGGATGAGATGAAAATGCGATTGGTAAAAAGGGTCTGACCGGTCATCATTCGCCCAACATTGCAATACACCGGTCGATCTCCCGGATGTACTGGCCCAGCCTTTTCTCTAACGCCCTTTTTTCCCCTTCACTCATAGCCGCCTTGGTCGCTTTTAGTATCTCAACCTGTTGTTGCAATTGTTCCAGCCTCGCCGCCTGGTCCGTATGATCCTGTTGGGTCTGGCGCAACTCCTCCCTAAGCTTTCCGTTCTCCTTCAACAAGAGGTCCCGTTGCCGCAGCAATTGCTGCAGTTTCTCCTGGATCCGTCTCACCCGAAGCTCCGCTTCTCCTGCCGGGGGACCCAGCCTGCCCTCACTGTTGATATCTTCATTCATTACTTGCGTATCTCGGCCTGAACCTCTTTTTCCAGCGCACCCATGATGCGTCCCACCATCCCGTCGATCTCGGTATCGGTCAGCGTCTTTTCCTCATCGAGGAAGGTAAAGCTGACAGCCAGCGATTTCTTGCCCTTTCCGAGCTTCTCACTTTCAAATATATCGAAAAGCTTTACTTCGCGCAATTTATCCAGTTTTATACCCCGGATGGCTTTTTCCACCCGCTCATAAGGCAGGGCCTGGTCGACGATCATCGCCAGGTCGCGATATACCGGTAGCTGCCGCGGCAGTTCCCTGAACTCGATCTTTCGCTTCAGGGCCAGCTCAAGCAGGCTATCCCAGCGGAAGTCGGCAAAGAACACCGCTTGTTTGCAGTCAAACCGCTTCAGCAGTGCGGGATCGACCGCACCCAGTTCCAACAAGGTCTTTCCCTCCACGACAAGGGTCAGACCCGACCTTAACTTTGGGTGTTCCAGCGCCTCCCAGCGGGGGATTTGCAACCCCAGCATCGGGAAGATGCTTTCGCAAAGCCCCTTCACATAATAAAAGTCGATCTCCTTTCCTTTTCCTTTCCAGGAACCCTCCTCCAGCATCCCGGTCAGATACAGGCAGAGATGGTTGGTCTCCCTGTACTCACCAACCCTGGCCGTATGATAGGTCTTGCCGAATTCAAAAAAGCGTAATTGTCCATTCTTGCGGTTGAGGTTGAAACCAATGGATTCCAACCCGGTCTCCAGCAAAGACGGCCGCAGCACATTCAGCTCCGCGGTGAGATTATTGATCATCCTGACAGTCGTGGCTAACTCCTGTTCGCTGAAATACGCGCTGTTCGTTATCGAGTTGGTCAGGATCTCGTTGAACCCCTGCCCCACCAGGTAATGTGCCACCGCTCCCCGCCAGCCGGCCTGCGAACCATCTGCTTCTACGGAAGGGGAGGTCGTTATCGCAGCGGGTATATCGATGTTGTCCAGCCCGTCGATCCGCATGATCTCCTCCACCAGGTCGGCCGGCAGGTGGATATCCGGCTTGTGCCAGGGTACCGCTACGACGATATCATCGATCCCTTCCTTTATAATTTCGAAACCCAGCGACAGCAGGATGCCTTTCACGGTATCGGGATGATAGCTCTTTCCGCTCAGTTTTTTCAGATAGTGGTACTTCAGGCTGACCTGCTCTTTCTCTGCAGGGTTCGGATAGACGTCGACGATCTCGGAGGCGATCTCGCCGCCTGCCAGGTCTTTGATCAGCAGGGCCGCTCTTTTAAGCGCATTTACCGTGCCGGAAATATCCATGCCTTTCTCGAAATGCGTCGCAGCGTCCGTGCGCAGCCCATGCCGGAACGAGGTCTTGCGGATATCCGTCGGGTTGAACCAGGCGCTTTCCAGGAAGATGTCCCTGGTTTTGTCATTGATGCCGCTGTGCAGACCGCCAAAGACCCCCGCGATGGCCATCCCATCCTCCGCATTGCAGATGACGAGGTCTTCCGCCGACAACTTCCGCTCTTTTTCATCGAGCGTCACAAAGGGAGTACCCTCCGGCAGATTCTTTACGACGATCTGGCGGCCCTTGACGGCGTCGAGATCAAAGGCATGAAGAGGCTGCCCCAGCTCGTGAAGGATGAAATTGGTGATATCCACGATATTGTTGATGCTCCGGATGCCGATCGCTTTCAGCCGGTCCTTCATCCACTGCGGCGCCTCACGGATCGTGATGCCCTTCATCGTCAATCCGGAATAGCGGCCGCAGGCTTGTGTATTCAGGATGCTGACGGCCACAGGGCTGCTGTTATTGTCGGCTTTAAAGGCATTGACCGATGGCCTTTTGGGCCGGTATTCCTTGTTCTCATGATGAGAAAGCCAGGCACAGACATCCCGCGCGACACCCCAATGGCTCATCGCATCCATATGATTGGGTGTAAGCCCGATCTCTATCAGGTAGTCCGAATATGGATGGAACCAGTCGGCCGCCGGAGTCCCCGGCTTTGCCTCGCCCGGTAGAACAAGGATACCGTCATGGCTTGAACCCAGTCCGATCTCGTCCTCGGCGCAGATCATCCCATGGCTTTCCACCCCGCGGATCTTGGCGACCTTCAGCGTGAGCGGCTCCCCCTTGACCGGGTAGATGGTCGTACCCGGAACGGCAACGATGACCTTCTGCCCGGCGGCGACATTTGATGCCCCGCAGACGATCGAAAGAGGCTCAGCTCCCCCAATAGTGACCTTTGTAAGCTTAAGCTTGTCTGCATTGGGGTGCGGGTGACACTCAAGGACTTCGCCAATGACCAACCCCTTTAAGCCTCCTTTTACCGATTCGTAGGCCTCCAGGTGCTCGACTTCAAGTCCGATAGAGGTCAAAATCTTCGATAATCGCTCCGGTTCGATCGCTACCGGCAGGTAATCACAAAGCCAATTGTAACTGATAGTCATAATGGCCCCAAAGGTAGAATATTTGGCAAAGTTTTTCGTTTGATATGATAATCAAATGTTAATACTCTTATATACCATTAACTTTGCAGGGATGTCAAAGTCCTATAAACAACCTAAATGTTGATCTATGAATAAGCATCTTCTCCTCCTGGGGGCTATTGCCCTTAGCCTTTGCGCCTGCGGACCGGTTTATGTGGTGCACCAGGACCCTCCACCCCCTCCTCCGGCACCCGTCGCCGCTCCGGCGCCGGAAGACGTCACTTACCAGGCCTTTTATGACCAGCTGAGCCCTTACGGCCAGTGGGTCGAAATGCCCGATTACGGTTATGTATGGTTGCCGGACGCCGGCCCCGATTTTAAACCGTACTCGACGAACGGTCACTGGGTGTATACCGATGAAGGCTGGGCCTGGGATTCCGGCTACCCCTGGGGTTGGGCTACCTTCCACTACGGCCGCTGGTTCTTCCAGGACGGCTATGGCTGGATGTGGATGCCCGGCAATGAATGGGCTCCCGCCTGGGTGGAATGGCGCAACAGCGATGAATACTACGGCTGGGCTCCTCTGGGTCCCAATATCAGCTATAGCGTAGCGGTCGGCGGCGGCTACACCCCACCCCCACACTATTGGTGTTTTGTGCCTCACCAGTATGTCGGCAGCCCGCAGATCAACAACTATTATGTTCGCGAGACGAACAACGTCACGATCATCAACCGGACCACCATCATCAACAATACGACGGTGATCAACAACAACGGCCGGAACCATCACTTTGGCGGTCCCGATCCCAACGATGTGGGCCGCTTCAGCGGTCGCCCCGTCCGCCCCATCGTCATCAGGGATACCCGCAACCCCGGCGACCGCGGTAACGGCAACGACTTCGCCGTCTATCGCCCCCGCATAAATGCCGCCGGAGGCGGCGATAACCGTCCGGGCGCGGGCCGACCCGCTCCCTCCCGTTTCCAGTCTTTGGACAACGCCCGGCCCGTGAACCGGAACAGCTATGGCAACAACAACGGAAGGGACAACAATAACGGGAACAACGGCAATCACAATGGCTGGGATAACAACAATGGGAACAACGGCAACAACGGAAACCACAATGGCTGGAACAATCAACCGAACCGTACCACCCCCGGCTATTCCAACAACCCCAATAACCAGCCGGTCAATAACAATCCCTATAACCGGCCCGGCAACCAGCAGCCTGTGAACAACCAGCCGGGCAGCCGCCCGAATTGGGATCAACCGAACAATCTCCCGGCCAACAATACACCGGTAAATAATACCCCGGTAAACAATCAGCCGGTCAATAACCCGCCTGCGCACAACCGCCCCAACTGGAATATGCCCAACGGAAATTCCCCCGCGAACAATAATCCGAACCCCATTGTCCGCCCGGGCGCCCAACCGGCCAATAACCCGCCGGTGAACAACCCGCCGGCCGGTCGCCCGGTGTTTAATCAACCGGCGAATAATACTCCGGTAAACAACACCCCAGCCACCGGTCAGCCTGCGAACAATCCGCCGGCCAATAACCCTCCGGCAAGAAACCCGGGCTTTAACCGCGGCGGGAACAACCCGGCCCAGTCCCAGCAAACTCAGGCCAGACCTGCAGGTTTCCAGCAGAATAATAACAGGAACGCGAACACGATCCCCGCCCCGAAACCGGCAGCCAATTCGCCCAAACCTGCGCCGCCAGGGCATAATACGCCGCCCCAGCAACGAAGGGACGATCAACACAGGGACAACCGGCCCTGAGCCCTATCGCTATAACCCGCACCATATCTGGATTGGCCGGCAGACGAACCATCTGCCGGCCATCCAAAATTCCCTCAAAGGACATTCTGTGGTTTCACCCTACTGACAAAATATTTCCCCGTAAATCTTTCTGCACACAGCGTGTGAATTTTAACTCCGTCGGGAATGAAAACTTTTTTAAATTGTGGAAAGACCGCGAACTCCTGTGTATAAGCTGTGGAACCATGTGGATATCCCTGTGAATTTTGAAGGGATAAAGAAAGAAAAAGAAAAAATGCTTCCAACGAATTCAGGAGTTCTATATTCGCCCTCCTGACTCGCCGGGTAACATTCTGTTCATCTTGTCGTAACAATTCCTTAATGATCAAGAGCGCGAAGAACAGACCTCGCAAGAAAAGGGCAATAGCGGCTGGACACCCTATTTCTTAAAAATTTTTATTCTGGACGGTTTCTATGGATCTTACTAACCTTAATCTCAATAAGGACCGCAGCAAAATGAGGCGCAAGCCTCCCGTGGACCTTAGCACCATGGTCTATGGCAAGGTGCCTCCCCAGGCCAAAGAATTGGAGGAGGCCGTACTTGGCGCTATTATGCTGGAAAAGAGCGCGTTCGATACAGTGGTGGAGATCCTTAAACCGGAATGCTTTTACCTGGAAGGCCATCAGCGCATCTATCGCGCAATGCAGGGCCTGGCCCAGAAAAGCCAGCCGATCGATATCCTCACCGTCGTCGAAGAACTGAAGACCCGGCAGGAGCTGGAAATGGTGGGTGGCCCTTATTTCGTGACCAAGCTGACCAATGCTGTCGTCTCGTCCGCCAACATCGAGACCCACGCCCGGATCATCCTCCAGAAATTCATCCAGCGCGAACTGATCCGCATCAGCGGTGAGATCATCGGGGACGCTTACGAGGACAGCACCGACGTGTTCGACCTGCTCGATGATGCCGAAAGCAAGCTGTTCGAGATCACCAACAATCACCTCCGCAAGAACTTCGACAGCATCGATAGCGTGCTGGTGAAGACCATCCAGCGGATCGAGGACCTTCGCCACAAACAGGATGAGATCACCGGGGTACCCAGTGGGTTTGCATCGCTGGACAAGATCACCTATGGCTGGCAGACAACGGATCTGATCATTCTTGCGGCCAGGCCTGCCGTCGGTAAGACCGCTTTTGCCCTCAACCTGGCACGGAATGCGGCCCTGAATCCCACCAAACCGACGCCGGTAGCCTTTTTCAGCCTTGAAATGAGCTCGGCCCAGCTTGTCCAGCGGATCTTAAGTGCCGAATCGGAGATTTTTATGGAAAAGATCGCCCGTGGCCGGCTGGAAGAGCATGAGATGAAACAACTGTATAAGAAAGGGATCGACCGGCTGGCAAAGGCCCCGATCTTCATCGACGATACGCCGGCCCTGAACATCTTCGAGCTTCGCGCAAAATGCCGCCGGCTCAAAAACAAGCATAATGTCGGGTTTATCATCATCGACTACCTACAGCTGATGAGCGGCGGCGGAGATAACAAGAACGGCAACCGCGAACAGGAGATCAGCCAGATCTCCCGCGCCCTGAAGGGCCTCGCCAAGGAGCTGCAGGTACCTATCATCGCCCTGTCCCAGCTATCCCGTGCGGTAGAATCCCGCAAAGAAGGGGAGAAGATACCCCAGCTGAGCGACCTTCGGGAGTCCGGCGCCATCGAACAGGATGCGGACATGGTCATGTTCCTCTATCGCCCCGAATACTATGGTATCACCGCCAATGAGATGGGAGAAAGCAACAAAGGCGAGACCCACGTCAAAATTGCAAAGCACCGTAACGGTTCCCTCGATACGGTAAAGCTCCGGGCGCTGCTCCATATCCAGAAGTTCACCGAATACGGCGAAGACGATTTCGGCGGTATCGGTATGCCTCCCGGCGGCAGCTGGAAACCCGTGCAGGGCGGAGACGATAATGGCGCAAAACTGTATATCCAGGCAGGCAGCCGTATGAAGGACGTGCCGATGGACGACGATGATACACCATTCTGAATTTGCGCCGCCCGCCGCGGTCTTAAATGAGTCTGAGGTTCGCTAATTCAATAGCAAAATAAACAGCCCCTCCAAAGGGGCTTTTATTTTTCGCGGCTACGGGGTTATCGGAAATATCCCTTCGCCGCGAAAACGGCTAATGATGGGCCTTCGGCCAAAAGGCCTGTGGCCCTTTTTGTTTTATCTTTACCCCCATATCATTATGCTCCCCTATTTTTTCGACTCCTCGGCCGGTTCCGCCGGCGATGAACTGGTTCTCGATGAAGACAATTCCCGCCACATCGTCCAGGTGCTGCGGATGAAGCCGGGGGAAAAGCTCCGCCTCACCGACGGAAAAGGCGCCCTCCTCACCGCGGCGATCCTGGACGATCATAAGAAGAAATGCCGGGTCCGGATCGATTCTATCGAACATACCCCACCACGGGAAAAGAACGTCACCATCGCAATATCGCCGCTGAAAAATGCTTCGAGGCTGGAGTGGTTCCTCGAAAAGGCCACGGAGATCGGCGTGACCGGCATCGTTCCCCTTCTATCCGATCGGACCGAACGCCAGCACACCCGGCCCGACCGCTGGCAGAATATCCTCGTCAGCGCCCTTCTCCAATCCCAACAGACCTGGCTACCCGATCTGCCGGAACCCGTTTCTTTCCCCTCCCTTATCGCCTCGGCAAGCGCGCAGCAGCGCCTGATCGCCCATTGCCTCGAAGCGCCCCGGCCAACCCAAAGCCTTGCAGAACTCGTGCGGACGCAGCCGGCGACATCCACATTGATCCTCATCGGACCGGAAGGGGATTTCTCTCAAAAAGAAGTGGAATTAGCACTTGCCGAAGGATTTATACCGGTAACCCTGGGAACCAACAGGCTGCGGACTGAAACCGCCGGAGTAGTGGCGGCCACCTTGCTTTGCATCGGCTGATAGCCTGCGGTACTCATCTAGTGCCAGGCGGCAACAGACTGCATGACCAGTCTGTTGGCCGTCTGGGCTTACTAAATTGTATATAGCGCCGTAAATGTAGGACTATTTTTGATATTTCCACATCCTCGACTTCCCTTCCAACAGCCATTCCACGGTGGTGGCTATGCGCTTCTCCCGTGTGGCGTCCGTTTTCGCCTCCGTGATCCACTCGATATATTCCCGGCGATGGGAAGGGGAGAAGCCCTCGAATGTGGCCTGCGCCTTCTTATTCTTCTTTAGGGCCGCCGCCAGTTCCGGCGGCACCGGCAGCTCCGGCTTCGGCGCCTTTTTTGCGACCGGCTTCCTGACCCCCTTCTCGATAAGCGCGGCCGCCTCCTTGATGTACGCGGTCATGGCCTTGTCGGCGGGGAGGTCCTTAAGGGTAGTGATCCGGTCGAAATTTCCCATAGCACCCCGTTCTTTCACCTGCAGCTTGTCGTTCGCATCCTTCATCTGCGACGCATTCCAGAATCCAAAGCTGCAATGGGCCTTGAAGGCGGCCATATTGCAAAGCGGTTTAGCGTTGTATTCGAAGAAGGGCATCCCCCACTTTATCGTTTCGGTCGCGTCCGGGCAGGCTTTGTGCACCAGCTCGCGTAAATGGCTCAGGATGGGTTTGGCGAAATCGGCTGATTTCGCGATATAGGCATCGATGCGCTTGTCGGTGGCGGGCATAAAGGAGTTATTTCCTCCTAATATATCTTATTTCCCGGACTTTTTCGATTGCGCCTTCTTACGGGCCCGCGTATTCAGCAGCTCGACCCCAAAAGCAAAGACCATCGAAAAATAGATGTATCCCTTGTCGATATGGGAGTGGTGGATAGGCTCCAGTCCTTCGAACAGCAGGCTGAAGCCCACCATGATCAAAAAAGACAACGCCAGTATCTTCAGCGTAGGGCGGCGGTTGATGAAATTGGCGATGGTCTGGGAGAAAAAGAACATGATGATCATCGCCAGGATCACCGCCGTGATCATCACGATCACCTGCTGCGCCAGCCCTACGGCCGTGATGACGCTATCAAAGGAGAACACCGTATCCACAAGGATCAGCTGGGTCATGATCGCGCCAAAGCTCTGCCCCGCGCCTTCTTTGACCGCAGCCTCTTCATGACCGCCCTCCAGCTTCTCATGGATCTCCTGCACGGTCTTGAACAGCAGGAAAAGACCGCCGGCGATCAGGATCAGGTGCCGGATGCTGAAACCCCAATGCCCGATGGAAAACAGCACTTTGTTCCCATTGGTCACCAGCCAGCCCAGGCCCAGCAGGAGTCCGCTCCGCACAAGGATACCGGCGATCATCCAGATCCGTCGCGCGGCCAGGTGCCGGTTGGCCGGCAGCCGGCCGATCAGAATAGATACGAAGATCACATTGTCAATGCCCAGTACAATTTCCAGCAGGCATAGGGTGAAAAGACTGATCAGCGAGTCGAAACTGAATAGAGCATGCATTCAAGGTCGGTTATGAGGCCACGAAAATAGGGATTTGAAACGAATGTGATGCAAAGTTGCGCTTCTGCACGACCGCGAACTCATACTCAGGCGCTATTCGTGTTTTATTTTCTTTGATAAAGAGTAACCCCTATTTTTCTTTTACGCGTTTCTTGTTTACTTCATGCGTCATTTTAATCCTGCCTGTTTCGATTTTCCCTAACCATTAATCACTATCGCTATTATGAGAGATACCCCTCTGGGGACAGGATTCCCGTGCCCAACAGCCCGACTGTAACGATAACCGCCTTTGTTCACAACGGAACGGTCGTAGGTGGTGATATTTGGGGTGGCATTTCAAATAGGTTGCTTCAGGGGAATGTTCAGAATATTTTATCGCTTCAAAAGTAAGTCTATGGATTTCGAGCAAAAATTGAACGGATTTCTCAACCTGCCTAGGTCTCAGTCGACCGATGAAACAGTTATAAACGAAATGCATCGATGGTTAACGAAATAGGTAGAGCTTCATCCGAACGATATTATTGCTTTTCAAAAATTGTTTCTTTTCAGCTTTTATTTTGAGCACGATATCGATTTGGCTTTGAAGTCTTTTCGTTTGGGCATATTTACAACCCCCGGCAAATCCTATTCACAATAAACGGCCCCTCATAAATAAAACCCGTCCACACCTGCACCAGCACCGCCCCGGCCATTAGCTTCTCCCGCGCATCCGCCGCCGTAAAAATACCCCCCGAAGCAATCACCGGAATCCGCCCGCCGGACCGTTCGGCCACATACTGTAACACCTCCGTCGCCCGCTCGCGCAGCGGCGCGCCGCTGAGTCCGCCGGCGCCAATGGCCTCCAGCCGGTCGGCCGGCGTCAGCAACCCTTCGCGGTTGACGGTGGTATTGGTAGCCACCAGCCCGTCCAGCCCGATCTCCAGCGCCAGCGCAACCACATCGTCCAGCTGCGCGTCATTCAGGTCCGGGGCGATCTTCAACAGCAAGGGCCGCCGCGGCGCGCCAGCCGCAACCAACTCCGCCCTTACCCCCTGCAGCTGCGTCAGGATTCGCCTCAGCGCCTCTTTTTCCTGCAAGGCCCGAAGCCCGGGAGTATTCGGCGAGCTCACATTCACCACGAAATAATCGACATAGTCATATAATGCGCGAAAACAGATGTCATAATCCTTCCAGGCCTCCTCATTCGGCGTCACCTTATTCTTCCCGATATTGCCGCCGATGATCAACCTCGCACCCGTCCTGCCGGCGCCACCGGAGGCGCTACGCCAGGCGCGAAGCCGCCCGGCAATCACCTCCACCCCCTCATTATTAAAACCCATCCTGTTGATCAACGCCTGGTCCTGCGGCAACCGGAACAACCTGGGCTTTTCATTGCCCGCCTGAGGCTTCGGCGTCACCGTCCCGATCTCCACAAAACCAAACCCCAACGCCTCCAACTCCCGCAGGTAGAGTGCATTTTTGTCAAAGCCCGCCCCCAGGCCGACCGGGTTGCAGAAGGGTAGACCCCAAACCGTTCTCGCCAGGACGCCGGTCTCCACAGCCGCCACACTACCCCCGACGGGTGCCGCCCCCACCCCCTCCGGCCGGCAACTCCACGCCACCAACCTCCGCATCACCCCCCAACTACACAATACCTTGAGCGCTTTCATCGAAAAATGATGGACCCCCTCCGCAGGAAAAAAGAACAACAATGTGCGCAGCATCTTATACATGCCCGCGAAGATACGCATCCGCAAAAATTTCTTATCTTTGAACAAGAAAGTTGCATAAACAACTAAACCAGCGGCCCGGCCAGCCGGCAAATGCCAGAAAGCTACCCGGAAAAGCCAGCAACAACCGGCCGCAAAAAAATCCATCGTATGCAGGACGCCTATATCGTCGCCGGCTACCGTACCGCAGTCGGCAAATCGAAAAGAGGGAAATTCCGCTTCTATCGCCCCGATGACCTCGCCATCGACGTCATCAAAGGCCTCCTGGCCTCCGTACCGGCCCTCGATCCCAAACGCGTCGACGACGTTATCGTCGGCAACGCCGTCCCCGAGGCGGAACAGGGACTCCAGGTGGGCCGCATCATCGCCGCCCGCGCCGTAGGGATCCACGCCCCGGGCGTCACCGTCAACCGCTACTGCGCCAGCGGCCTCGAGACCATCGCCATGGCCACCGCCAAGATCCGCTCCGGCATGGCCGACTGCATCATCGCTGGCGGCACCGAAAGCATGACCATGGTCCCACAGGCCGGTTGGAAAACGGTACCCGCCTATTCCATCGCCTCCGAAGAACCCGACTATTACCTGAATATGGGCCTCACTGCAGAAGCCGTCGCAAAGGAATTCAAGGTCAGCCGGGAAGACCAGGATAAATTCTCTTATGAATCCCATCAAAAAGCAATAAACGCCATCGAAAAGGGCTACTTCAAACCCGGCATTCTCCCGATGACGGTCGAAGAAATATACGTCGACGAAAAAGGCAAACGCCAGAAACGCAGCTTCACCGTCGACACCGACGAAGGCCCCCGCGCAGACACCTCCCTGGACGCGCTGGCAAAGTTGAAGCCCGTCTTCGCCGCCGGCGGCTGTATTACTGCCGGCAACTCCTCGCAGACCAGCGACGGCGCAGCATTCGTCGTCGTAATGGGAGAAAAGATGATGACCGAACTGGGCCTGAAACCCCTTGCCCGGCTGGTCGCCTGCGCCAGCGCCGGCGTACATCCCCGCATCATGGGCATCGGACCGGTCGAAGCCGTACCTAAAGTACTTCGCCAGGCCGGAATGTCTCTCAGCAAGATCGACCTGGTCGAACTGAATGAAGCATTCGCGTCCCAATCGATTGCAGTCATCAGGGAATTGGGTATCGACCCGAAAATTGTCAACATCAACGGCGGAGCCATCGCCCTCGGTCATCCGCTGGGCTGCACGGGGTGCAAGCTCACGGTCCAGCTCATCTATGAAATGAAAAGACTAAACAAGAAATACGGTATTGTGACGGCTTGCGTCGGGGGTGGCCAGGGGATTGCAGGTATTATAGAAAATCTTAATTAATAGCCGGGTAACGACAAAAAACCCGACAAAAACCGATCGAATCCGGGTTAAAACACCGATTTAGGGGTCGTAAACCCACTCATTTTTTGGAAAGCCTTCGAACAGAAGGCTTTTTAATTTACTCATATCATAAATAGTTTTAACTTGCTTTGTAGTTGAAATACTTACGGAATCTACTAAAATACAATGATTCGAGTTTTTATTACCGATGATCATGAAATCTACCTGGAAGGATTAGCCCTGTTATTGGGTAAGCAAGAAGGCATCGAAGTGATTGGCACCGCAACATCGGGTAAAGAACTCCTTGATCAGGTACGCGATCTGCAGGCTGACGTCCTTTTGCTGGACGTGTATTTACCCGACCTGGGAGAAGAAGAGATCCTTCAGCAGATAAGGGCTTCCCGGCCTGAGCTTCGGATCATCTATCTCACCCTGCTCCGCGGCACGCGTTATATCCACAAACTGTCGAAATACAATATCCAGGGCTATGTGCTCAAGAACGCCTCCCTGGATGAACTGCTGCTGGCGATGAAGACCGTGCAGGACGGCGGGAGTTATTTCAGCAAAGACATCCACATCGGCGACCGCGATGAAGATTTTCGCAACACCATAACCATCGAAGACAAACAGATCGATGAGATCCTCTCCCGCCGGGAACTCGAGGTCCTTCGACTCATCTGCAAGGAATACAGCAACGCGGAGATCGCCGACAAGCTTTTCCTCAGCGTCAGCACGGTGGAGACCCATCGCAAGAACCTTATCGCCAAGCTGGGGGTCAACAATACCGTCGGCCTGGTAAAGTTCGCCCTCCGGAACAACCTGATCGACTAACGCTTACCCGCCTGATCGGCAGAAACGCCGGTCGTTGCACTACCACAGAAAGATAAGTATCTTGTCATCGAATGAATGATCTCATTACGTGAAGCTTCTATCCTTCCTGTTCCTGCTGTTAATCGGCCCGGCCCTGTCCGCACAGATTGATACTGCCGCACTCACCCGGACTTACTATCGCGCCGCTCACCTGAGCGATGCCGATTCGGTAAAATATTACGCCGACTCCATCAAAAATTGCTACCCCCATGGTGGCAACGACGATGTCAATATCATGGTTTTGCGGCTATATGGCTGGCACTATGAGAATAAAGGGGATTTCACGAATGCGCTCAACTACTACTACCGAGCATTGGACTCCGCCCGCAAACATGGTCTCGTAAGCCGCCAGACCGAACTACTGACCGATCTCGCCGCGGTCTATACTTCGGACATGAAGCAGCCTTATAAAGCAAAAGAGATCTACCAGGAATGCGTCCGCCTGAATACCCAGTTGGGCGATGCTCACTCCCTGATCGCCAACTATGCCAATCTCGGCGCCATCTATAACAATCTAAAACTCTATGACAGCGCCCTTTACTTTTTAAAGGAAGGTCTTCGCATCGGTAAGCCGCTCGAAGAGCAGGGCAAGGAAAATCTCTTCGAGATATATAATAACCTGGGTAACAGCTACTACTTCCTGAAGCAATACGATGAGTCCATCGTCTGGTTCCGCACCAATTACGAAAACGATCTGAAAAACCGGGGCCCCGACCGGCTGGTCAATCTCTGGTTCGATGCACTGAACATGGCCGATTCCTACACACAAAAGGCCAGCTTCGACTCCGCCGCCAAGTATGCGGAACTATCTCTGCAACTCGCCCGCCAGCAGGAATCCCGCAGTAAACAGTCCGACAGCTACCAGATCCTCGCCGCCCTCGCTCAACGCCGCGGGGATTACAAGAAGGCCTGGGAATATCAACGCAGCTGGTACACGCTCGACACCGCCCTGGTGAATGCCGAGACCTATAAATCCATCGCCGAGCTGGAACAGAAATACGAAGCCCGCAAAAAGGAGAACGAGAAGCTGCTTCTGAAGGCCGACCTCGATCAGCAGAAATTTCACAATCAGATCATGACTATCCTGGCCGGCTTCCTGCTGATGATCGCCATCGCGGCTGCAATCCTGTTCGTCGTCAAACGCCGGGCGAACAGGCAGTTGAAGGCAACCAACGAGCTGATCGTCCGTCAGAACGAGCGCCTCTCGGAGCTCAACCATGAAAAGAATTCGCTCATCAGCATCGTTTCACACGACCTCAGTACGCCTTTTGCAAGTATCAGCATGTGGCAGCAGCTGCTGCAGAACGAGCAGGATAACCTCAGCGTCAGCCAGAAAAAAGCGCTTGACCGCATTGGGCAGGCGACAAAATATGGCGAGAACCTGATCCGGCACATCCTCGACGTCGAGAAGGCGCAGACCAACCAGCATAAGATGCAGCTGGAGAACGTCGACCTGCGCATCTTCGCGGAGAACATCGTCGATGAGTTCGGAGCGGCAGCCGCAAAAAAAGAGATCGGCTTGCACCTCGACTGCCCCGACCGTGCCGTTTATTTTCTCAGCGACCGGCGGCTGTTGGGACGGATGCTCGACAACCTCCTGTCTAACGCCATCAAGTACACTTCCAGGGGAAGGAACGTATTCCTTAGCGTCAGCGAAGAAAAAGACGCAGTCAGCATCAAGGTGCGGGACGAAGGGGTCGGTATCCAGCCGGAGGAACTACCCCACCTCTTCTCAAAGTACAGTAAGATATCCTCCCGGCCCACCGGCGGAGAATCGTCCACCGGCCTCGGGCTGGCCATCGTAAAGCGCATCTGCGAGGAGCTGAACGGTCAGATATCCTGCGAAAGCGCGCCTGGAATAGGCTCCGTTTTTACCGTGGTCTTGAAAAAATAACGTCTGTATAGCAAGTTCCGCCGTAAACGTCTACCTCATGGGGAATAACGTCTTCGACGTCGCCTGCTATGATCACCGGATTTTCCCCTCGATGTCAGCCTCAAGTGAGATAAGAAGGACGCCGATTGATAATAATAGGATGAATTGTTCGTTAGTATAAGTACTAACCCAATCACATAGCCCGAAAGCCATCCTCAATTCAATAAGGATGGCTTTCACTTTTGAGGCGACTCCTCCTCATCTTTCATATAATAGCTTCCCGTCTCGTAGTCGAACTCTTTCCCCTGTGTATTCCGGTAATTGGGATCGTAATGCACGAAGAAATACAGGTACACCACCCGGCTCAACCGCATCAGCCAGGGCTGAAGGATGACCAGGAAGATGGCGTTGAGCCCCAACCAGTAAAAGAAGCGGGAGTCTTCCGTGGAGATGCCGATCAATACCCACCACGCGATAAAACTGGCCACCGACAAAGCAAAGGACAGCGCGTAGCTCACATAGCCCGTACCATACCAGAAACCCACCTCCAATTCAAATCGCTGGCCACATTCGGGACATTTCGGCGGCATTTTGAGGGTCTCTTTCAACTTCCACGGGTTCGGCTGGCTGAACATAGGGCCCCGGCGGCAACGCGGGCATTTCAGGGTGAGAAGGCTCCAGAGATAATTGGGTTTTTCCAACGTAGGCATAGGCAAAGGTACCGACTTTCGCGGCAACCCGCGGCATATGCCTCGCGGGGCCTAAACGGTCCACGTCGTCAATCCATGACCCGTGAACTGGTAGGGCTGACAATGACCGCCAAGCCCGGCCAGGACTTCCATTACCCGGTACTTCGCGATGCCCGGACAATAAAAGGTCATGAATCCGCCGCCGCCTGCACCCGAGATCTTCCCGCCGGTGGCGCCCGCGCTCCGGGCCCGCTCATAGATCTCGTCGATAAGCGCATTCGAAATGCCCTCGGCCATTTTTTGCTTTTGACGGAAACCAAAATCCAGGATCTCACCGATCTCATGGATCCTCCCCATCAACAGCGCTTCCTTCATCAGCTGCGCCTGGTGCTTCAGCTGATGCATGGCTTCAATGGACTTCTCTTTCTTATCGGTGACGTTGCGGCTCTGGACCTCGATGATCCGCGCCGACTCGCGGCTGGTGGCGGTATAATAAAGCACGAGATTGTTCTCCAGCTCGAAGAGGTATTGTTGCTTTACCCGAAGCGGGTTGACAATGACCTTGTCATCCCTGTAGAATTCCATGTAATTCACCCCGCCGAATGTCGCCGCATACTGGTCCTGCCTGCCGCCGGCCATTTTCAGGTCCTGCCGCTCGATATCGTAGGCCAGGTGGGCCATATCGTATTCACCAAGAGGAAGTCGCAACATCTCGGCAAATGCTCCGATGATGGCTACCACCAGCGTGGAAGAGGTGCCCAGACCCGAACCCGCAGGCGCATCCACGAAGGTGGACAACCGAAACCCTCCTCCCCGCCAGCCATAGTCCTTCCGGATGCGGTTATACACCCCCTTCAGCAGATCGAGCTTGCCATCGATCGGCAACGACCCGAGGTCAGTCCCATCCTCCCATCGCTGCTCCTCCTTGCGATCCATCCCCTGCAGGACGATGGTCTTGCCTTCCAGCGGTTCGATCGTCGCATGAGCATAGAGGGAAAGGGTCGCATTGAGGATCGCCCCTCCATACAGATCGCAATAGGGGCTCACATCCGTTCCGCCTCCCGCCAATCCGATCCGCAACGGCGCTTTGCTTCGATATATCATAGTAAATGGTTGATCTCGTTTTGTATCCGCCGGTAATCCTGCGGGATGCCGATATCGATAAAATAATGATCCTGCCGGATCCCAAAGATCCGCCGCTTTTCCAGCACCTTCTCGAGATAGTCTTTCTCGAAGGAGAACTTTACCGGCAGATCCTCCCGCATAAAACGGTTGCGATCCAGGGCATACACGCCGCCATTGATCAGCCCTTCTGGATAATATTGCTTCTCCCGGAAAAGCCGCACCCGCTGATCGTCGTCAAGCTCGACGACGCCAAACCGGTCGAAGTCTTTCATATACTTAAGACAGAGACTGCAGTCGGCATTTTTTTCCCGATGAAAGGCCGAAAGCGCGTCGAGCTCCACATCATAAAAAGTGTCCCCGTTGAGGATCAATACTGTCTCTTCCATGGCAAGCAAGCAGGCTTGCCGGATCGCTCCGCCGGTTCCCAGCGGCTCCTCCTCAAGCGATATGGTGTAACCGCCATCTGGGAATTGGTTCCGCAAGAATTCCTCAAAAGCATCGTGTTTGTAACCCAGCGCAAAGATGAAGCGCTGAATGCCCATCCGCCGGAAGTGATCGGTAAGATAAGCGATAAAAGGCCGGTCACCCACCGGCGCCATGCATTTGGGCAGATCGGGTACCGCCGAACGTAACCGGGTGCCTAGGCCGCCGGCCAGGATGATGGCTTCCCGGATCATCATGCACCAAAATATTTGGCTTCCACCAACTGGCAGATGATATGCCCCAGCAGCATATGCCCCTCCTGGATGCGCGGAGTGTTCCGCGAGGGGATATCGATCAGGTAATCACACAGCTCTTTCATCTTTCCGCCGCCTTCTCCCGTCATCCCGATCGTCGTGATCCCCTTCTCCTTCGCGGTCTCCAGGGCTTTGATGATATTGACCGAATTGCCGGAGGTGGACATGCCGACAAGGATATCCCGTGGTTTGCCGATGCCCTTGATCAGCCGTGAATAGATAAGATCATAGCTGAAGTCGTTGGCCACCGCAGTCAGATAGGAAGTGTTGCAATGCAAAGCTTCCGATGGCAGAGCATCCCGGTTGATATAGAAACGACCCGAGAATTCGGCAGCCAGGTGTTGCGCATCGGCGGCGCTGCCCCCGTTGCCGCAGAAGTATAAGTGTTTCCCCTCGCGGAACCGGTCGACGATCAGGGAGACGATACCGCCCACGATCCCGATGAGGCGCTCATCCTGCAACACCTTGGTTTTTACTGCAAGTGACTCGCTGATGATCTCTTTTATCTTTTCATTCATGGCTGCAAATATAAGGAGAGCCGGTGTCTTTACCTTCCCATCTTTCTGAGCAAAGACTGCCAGCCGCCGCCATTGACCACCCGGGAAATACCTACCCCCCGGAGGATCTCGGCGGCTTCCCAGCAATGGCTGCCCGTGGCGCAGCAGAGGATCACCGGCTTCTTCAAATCCCTGATCCGGTCGATGTCGGCCTTGATCCGGTCGATGGGAATGTTCAGGCTGCGCGGAACATGGCCCTGATCGTACTCATATGCGGTACGCAGATCGATCACAATCGCCCCGTCCAGCAGAGCCTGCCGGATAATACTGCTTCCGCCGAAAATATTGGATAGCCAGTTCATTGTTATAGGGATGCTTTAGGGTGAAAGGTCCGGGATGATCAGGCCGAAGCCCGGGCAGCCGGCGGGATGAGATCGGCATATTTCCGCTCCCCGATCTGCTGCCGCCACATGGCGTAGTATAGTCCTTTTTCAGCCAGCAGCGCATCATGCGTACCCATCTCCGCGACAACCCCTTTTTCCAGCACATAGATCCGGTCCGCGTGCATTATCGTCGACAGCCGGTGAGCGATCAGGATCGTGATCTGCTCGCCGTCGGCAGAGATCTCGCGGATCGTCCGGGTAATATCCTCCTCCGTCAGCGAATCCAGAGCCGAGGTCGCCTCGTCGAATATCAGCAGCGTCGGCCTGCGCAACAAAGCCCTGGCAATGGATAGCCGCTGTTTTTCACCTCCCGATAATTTCAGCCCCCCTTCTCCGATCATCGTGTCGATACCCTTTTCGGCCCGCGCGATGATGCTCATGCAGGAAGCTTTTCTCAACGCCTCATTCAAATCGGGCTCGCTTGCTCCCGGATTTACGAACAAAAGGTTTTCGCGGATCGTACCGGCGAACAGCTGCGTGTCCTGCGTCACAAATCCGATCTGGCGGCGCAGATCGTCGAAATTGATGGAGTTCTCATCCAGCCCATTGTAGAGGATGCTGCCTTCCTGCGGGCGGTAAAGCCCCACCAGCAGCTTCATCAACGTCGTCTTGCCGCTGCCCGAAGGGCCCACGAAGGCGATGGTCTCGCCCCGCTCCGCCGTGAAGCTGATATGATCGATGGCATTATGTTGCGCCGTCTGGTGCTTGAACAATACTTCCTGAAATGCCAGCCGCTGCACGGGACCCAGCGGGCTCGGAAGTGCAGGCGGCATCTCCGGCGTCTTCTTCATCAGCTTGTCGAAATTGATCAGGGACGCTTCGGCTTCGCGATAGGACAGGATGATATTTCCCAGCTCCTGCAAAGGGCCGAAGATAAAGAAGGAGTAGAACAGCATCGTCGTTACTTCACCTGCCGTCAGCCGTTGCCGGAAGACCAGCCAGAGCAGCAGGAACATGATACACTGGCGGAGGAAGTTGACGAACGTGCCTTGCACAAAGCTCAGCGCCCGGATGCTCTTGACCTTTCGAAGCTCGAGACCGAGTATCTTGAACGTGTTCTTGTTCAGCCGTTCTACCTCCTGGTCCTTCAGACCCAGGCTCTTCACCAGCTCGATATTCCGCAATGATTCCGTCGTACTGCCCGCCAGGGAGTTCGTCTCGGCGACAATGGTCTTCTGGATCCGCTTGATCTTCCGGCTGAGCAGACTGGTTAGCACGGACAGCAGGATCATCCCCAGTACATAGATGGGCATGATCGACCAGTGCAGCGAAAATGAATAAATGGCTACGAAGATGACCCCCACCAAAATACCAAAGAGGACGTTGATAAATGAGATGATGAATTTTTCCGTATCGGTTCGCACCTTGGTCAGCACCGACAGGGTCTCGCCACTCCGCTGATCCTCGAAATCACTGAAGGGAAGCCCCATGGAATGCCGTAACCCGTCGGTGAAGATGGTTGCTCCGAATTTCTGGACAATGATCTGCCCAAAATAATCCTGGAAGGCCTTCGCGATCCTCGAAACCATAGCGACACCGATCAGGATACCGAGAAACCCGATCACACTCCAGACAAACTCCGATTGGGTGCGGACGCCTGTCGCATGAAATACTTTATGCTTGTCGAAAAAGCCTTTTTCGAAGGGGTGATTCGCCAGCGTGTCGAGACCCAGCTTTCCAAAGAAATAGGGGTCCAGCATCGAGAAGCTCTGGTTTATGGCCGCCAGGAACAACGCCAACATTATCAGCCATTTATATGGCTTGAGATAAAATAGTAAAATTCTCATAGCGATGAAAACAGAAATAACAACGGACAAGTTCGATAAAACGTACAAAAAACGCCAAAATTACTGCCGCCCCCGTGGACTGTACAGCAGGATGAGCGGCATAAATGCAAAAGCAAAGACTCCGTGCTGAAGGGTAAGAAAGGACTGGGTCGTACAGATGGACAGAAGGGTCAGGACCGTGAAGGCGGCTTCCGCCGTCCGCCGCCGTTCCGCCAGCACGATCATCAGCCAGCAACAGTACAGGAAGATGGCCAGGCCGAGCAGGCCCGAACGTACCGTCGTCTCTATGTACTGGTTGTGAAAGTTATAATCCGTGAAGCCCCGTTGCCGGGTATGCGGGACGCCCATGAACAGCTTCGCCTGCCGGTACTTATCGTTCAGCAGGTCCTGGCTGTCACCGCCCGTAACGCCAAAAACCCAGGCATGATGCTCCCGAAGGATCTCATTGGCATATTTCCATTGCAGCAGCCGGATGGAAGCACCGTTGAACATCGTGTTGTTATCGAAGGTGCTCTGCCTGACTATGCTGATCTCACCCCGTTCCAGGTCAAGATACCGGTCGCGGATAGGATTATCCGAGACCACCAGCCACAAACAAAGCATCATGCCCAGCAGACCCATCAGCGCGATATTGACATATCGCTGCAGCCGGATATACCGCTGGAGAATAAAATTGGCCAACAGCAGGGCCGTTACCACCAGCAGCAGCTTGGACGACAGCAGCAGGATAAAGACAACAAAAAGGATCACCATCAGCACCTGCAACGACTGACGCAACCAGCGGGGAAATGGACCGGTCGCCAATGGATGATACAGCAGGTACAGTAGACCGAAGATCATATAAACGGTGAAGAAGACCGCATTCTGACCGATATAGCGGGTCAGCGAATGATAAAAAAAGACTGAGATATCCTTGTCCGGCATCCGGTGATAATGGTTCCAGGCCATCGTGAAGCAATAGAAGCAGGCCGCCAGCAGGATCACGCAGAAGCCGGTCATCAGCCGCCGGTAGTCCCCCCCGTCGGCAAACTTCCCTCCGCAGAGGACCAGGGCGATCGCCACCAGCGTGGCCTCTTTCTCGACAAGCCGGCTCCCGGCATCCCGGTTATGAGTAAACAGCAACCCGATAGTGTCCAGCACCACCAGAGCAAGGATGGCGAGAAAGAAGGGATTCCGGAAGGCTGCGCGGATCGCCTTTACCGGTCCGCCATCCACCATCCGACAAAGAACGAACAGGATGATACACCAGCTGTTCTCCTGGTATTGGGAGAACACCGTCGTCCCGATCACCGCAAGCGTGACCAGGAAATTAAATGGACGGTGCAGAAACGTGCGGGTCGCAGACTCTCCGCTGCTATCTCTCATATATTTCAGCCGAATTTTTGGATGATACAAAACAGGCTTTCAGGAATCGCTCATACCGGTCCGTTATCTTTTCCCATGTGAAGTCCTCCCTGATCTTTCGGAGATTGCGGGCTACCATGGTCCGTTTCGTTTCCGCTTCGACCACTCCATCCACCAGCTCGCACACCTCCACGGCATTCCCGAAATAGAAGGCATCCTCACCCAGGATCGCGCGGTTGAACATATTGTCGTGTGCAGCGATCAACGCCCGGCTCGCCATGGCTTCCAACAGCGAAGGATTCGTCCCCCCGACACTATGACCGTGAAAGTATAACGCCGAATAGACCTTTAGCGTATGTACTACTTTTGCATCATAGATAGCCCCCACGAACCGGATCCGCTCATCCCCCTCGAACTTCTTTACGAGGTATTGACCGAAGCGGTTGCTCGTGTTGCCGACAATGAGCAGCTTTTTGGAAGACGCGCTAGCATGGAACCCATTCAGCACGGTCTCAATATTATTCTCGGGTTCCATCCGCGCCATGAGCATATAATACCCGTCCGGCCTGATCCCAAAAGGCTCCAGCAGCCGCTCATCCTCGTAGTCAAAGACCTCGGCGCCATAGGCGATATATTCGCTGGGGATATCGTATTTGTCCTTCAGGTATTTTTGAATGGCCGGGGAATCCGCTATAAAGAAATCGCAGAACCGGACGGCCAGCCGTTCGGCATACTGCAGGAACCGCCGCACCGGCTTCGAATACTTGGTCCGCTTCCACTCCAGCCCATCCATATTGATGACGGTGACCGGCTTCCGGTCAAACCAGCGGCCCCAGACGCTGATGCTGGTATAACCCAACATCAGGATGACGTCGAATGAACGCCTGCGGGCGTCTCTTACACAGTTGAGATCATAGATGAACTGTCCCGCCGTCCCCATCTTCTCTTCCGGGTCATAACAATGGACAATATGTACGTTCTTCCACATCTTCTCCTGCCAGTCATGATCATGTGAATTATACACATAGACTTCATGGCCACGGTCCGCAAGCCCGATGGAAAGATATTCCGCCAGTTGCTCAAATCCGCCATACCGGTTGGGGATACCTCTTGTTCCAATGATCGCGATCTTCATTGAGTCAGGATTTCATAAAATTTACGGGCAGTACCCGGCCAACTGTAACGTTCACGGACGGCTTCGGCGATCCGGTTCAGCTCCGCGGCATCCGCAGGATGTTCCAGCATCTCCGCCAGCTTGTTCCGGAACTGATCATAGTTCGACGGATCGATGCTTGCGTCGCCAAAAAAAGTATAGTCGCTCATCGCAGTCGCATTCGAGCAAAGCACGGGTACCCTCGCCGCGGCAGCTTCCAGCGGCGGCAGCCCAAAGCCTTCGGCCCGCGAAGGATAGACAAAGAGCTCGGCAGCCCGAAAGATATCCTGCATATCCGCATCGGCGATCCCCGAACGCTGAATGACGAATGGCCGGGCTTCTTCCGGCATCTGTGCGATATACCCATCAAACTCCGGCGCCGCGATATCCTTATGGCCCAAAAGGACAAGCGAGTGCCCTTTCCGGTATAGCTCAAGGTCCAGGAAGGCCTTCAGCAGCAGGGCATGATTCTTTCTCGGCTCGATCCGGCTGACATAAAGAATATACTTACGCATCCCGAACCGGTCGGCAACGCTTTTCCTCACCGCATCCCGGTCATAAGGCCGAAAGAAAGGATCGATCACTCCCGAAGGGATCACCCGTACCTTCTCGGGGGGCAGATGGAAATGCTTTTCCAGCGCGTGCTTGGAATAGCGCGATACCGTCGTTACAAGGTCCGAGCGCCTCGCAGATACCCGGAAGAGGAAGCCTTTTACCACCCGGTACATAAAAGGGAAGTCCTGCGGAAAATCCTTGAAAAGGATATCATGGGTGGTCACGACGTGGCGGCAATTCTTGATAGGCGGGCATATGTATTGAAAATGAGCCCAGTGTATGCCGTGCCGGCGAATGATCCTGGGGATCTCATATAAGAGCCGGGACGCCGCCCGATGACTCCTGTAGGGTACATAATGTACCCTGCCGCTATCGTTTGGGAAATATTTCTTCAGGTTCTCTACGTCTACCGCCCCCAGGTACAGCTCCAGCTCCGGCATCGTGGCGAGCCTCGTATAAATACCCTGGATAAAGGGCCTGGTCCCCTGGAACTTTCCATCAAACACGTGGGCGTCGACAAACAACCGGAGGGGACTGACAGGTCTCATATTCAATTGAATAATGTCTTGAATCCGCAAATATAACTGATTTCCTTATTTTTGCGGATTGCCGCACGTCAATGCGCCCAAAATCATATATGTTTATAAAGGCCGAGTCCTATAAAAGAGGTATTGTTCTATCCACGGTTTTCAACATAGTCAATAAGGGGTTGGTCTTCTGCAATAGTCTTCTCATCGCATATTTTTTTGGGGCACAGTTAAAAATGGACATATACTTTTACGCGTATAACACCATCGTCATCCTTTCCACCTTTATTACCAGCCTCAACGCCTCCGTCCTGATCCCCGAGTCCATGCGTCTCCGGACGCAGGAGGGCGAAGAGAGCGCGATCCGTTTCCTCAATTTCTTCATGTACCTGTACATGGGTCTGACGGCGCTGATCTGCCTGGTCTTTCTGATGGATCCCGTAAAGACGTTCAATATGGTGTCCGGCTTCAACAAAGAAGCCCTGCAGCAACAGGCGCAGATACTAACCCTCTCGATCCCGCTGATCTTCCTGATGCCCGTGATCAACCTGCTAACGGATATCCTCACCTCCTATAAGTTCTTTACCGTCCCGATGATCGCGGGTATCGTGAACGGTCTTTTCTCGATCCTCTTTGTCGCGTTATTTCACAAGATGCTCGACGTGCTGAGCCTTCTCACCGGGCTCCTCCTGTCCTACAGCCTCAATTTCGTTCTGCTCGTGTCGCTGATGCGCCGGCGACTGAAATGGAATTTCCGGCCCCGTCTCTTCCGTGCCGGACGACGGGTCTGGCGCAATATCATCTTTGCCCAGGCGGGAAATATCACCAGCTCTCTCAGCTCCTATGCCCCGCTCTACCTGCTCAGCAGCTTTGGCAATGGGATCATCACCTCGCTCAATTTCGCCCAGCAGATATCAACGCTCCCGACAGCCCTCGTAACCAACCAGTTCTCGGCCGTGGCCGGCATCAAGTTCAACGAATCCTATTCCGCCCGCGACGACCGCGCGATCAACGAGACCTTCCGGTCCACGGCGGAATTCCTGCTGTTCATCCTGCTGCCGGTCTCCGGCATCTTTTTCTTTTTCTCACGGGATATCGTCTCCGTGCTGCTGGAACGGGGCGCATTCGGCCATACGGGCGTCGTCTATACCTCCGGGTTCCTGCAATACCTCGGACTGCTGTTGCCGATGATGGTGATCAACACACTCATCTCGCGCCTGTTCATGGCCAGCCATAAGATCATGGAGTCCTTCTGGTACCAGATCTGTTTTAATGTAATATTGATCGGTGTATTATACTTCACCGTTCACCGCTACGGCTTCATGGCCTACCCCATCACCCTGGCATCCGTACACGTTCTCAATGTGCTGGGCTGTCATCTCCTGGCGAAATGGTATTTTAAGATGATCGACTACGGCAGCGTTTCGAAACAGTTCTTTCTGCTGGCGATGATCAACGCGGCGATAGGGACCGGCGTCTACTACCTGATCCGGTACGCTCATTTTTCTTCCCCGATACTCAACCTGGCCGCCGGCGGTGCGCTGTATTGCGGACTGATCGCCGTCATCGGGCTCAGGTTTGGGCTCAACGATTACTTCAATTCTTTTATTCATAACTCCTGGAAAAAAGGAACAAGTCTTTATGGAAGAGTTAAAAACCGATGAAAAACTTTCTTCCCAGCTCTATTGGGATCAGGTGCTGGAAAAAGCCCAACTGCCAAGGGTGAATACACCTGCATCCTACCACTACAGCGTAACGATGTCCTATGTGGATGCGGAGATCCGCCGAAAGAAATATTCCACCTTTTTCGAGGTGGGCTGCGGCTCTTCCGGCTGGCTGCCCTACTTCGCGCACACCTACGGGCTTACCGTATCCGGCATCGATTATTCCGAGGTGGGTTGCCGCCTGGCAGAGGAGAACCTGCGCATTCTGAACATCCCCCATGACGAGATCATTTGTAAAGACCTTTTTGAAAAGAATTGCACCGGCGGCAGGACCTATGATATCGTCTTCAGCTACGGTGTGATCGAACACTTCGATCATCCCGAAGATATTATCCGCATCTTCTCCTCCTTTCTGAACCCCGGAGGATTGATGATCACCCTGGTCCCGAATCTCAACGGTCTTATGGGAAGGATGTCCCGGCGCTATATCCCGGATATCTATAAGATCCACAAAGTGATGACCCGTGAGCAGCTCCGGCAGTTCCACGAGGTGAACTCCCTGAAGACGTTGAAAGCCGGGTATGCCGGCACCTTTACCCTTGCTGTAATGCCGCTTGTGCACAGCAAACACTGGCTGCTACGGCAGGACACCCGGCTGGGCCGGACCGGAATGGCCCTGTTCTCCCTGATCGACAAGGTTTGTTCGAAGCTGTTCAGGCTGTTTCGGATCAACCTTCCTTCAAAGGCCTTTTCTCCCTATATCATCTGTGTCGCCGAAAAAGGGCAACCGTCATGAGCAAGGTCATCTGGAAGGCCAGGGTCTACAGCGGGAAGATCGTAAAGCTCTTTCTGCGCACCGTCTTCGGCTTCGACCGGTGGCATGTCTATACGCTCACGGAAAAACAATATGCAAAGGATATCATCGTTTGGTGTAACCGGCGGCAGCAGCGGAATGCGTTCGCGGAGATTGGCTGTGGCATGGGAGACATCGTGCGAAAGGTGCATTATCGTGTACGCGAAGGATATGACCTGGACGAACGGGTGCTGAAAGCGGCCCGGCTCCTGTCAGGGATACGTGGCCGGCGCCATGTGCGGTTCGCCACTTTTCATTTTCCCGAATCGCCGTTGCCCGGGCAGTATGATGTCCTGCTGATGGTCAATTGGATCCATCATGTTCCACCGGAGGTCTTAAAAGCAAAGATCAGGGAATATTTTTCGGACGCGCTTACCGCCGGCGGCTGTATCATCATCGATACCGTAGGCGATCCGGAATATAAATACAATCACGATATCGGATATCTCACCGAAGGCCTTGGCGCTACGGTAAGTGACCTGGGGACCTATGAGCGGGATCGCCGGATATGGATCATAAACAGATAAAATATGTGTGGCTTAGCGGGTGTCCTGAATAATGAGTTTCCTGTAGAAGCGGGTCAGTTGGCCGCCATCTGCCGGAAAGTGTCTTTCCGCGGACCGGACAGCAGCCGGCAACGGCTGTATGATAAAGGGCTTCATCCGGCCGACCGGGGCAACACCGCCGTCTTTTTCAACCGGCTTGCCATTATCGATCTCGACGCGCGGTCGAACCAACCCTTCGAGGACGATCGGTATACCCTCGTCTTCAACGGTGAGATCTACAACTACCGTTCATTGAAGGACGAGCTTAAAGCGCAGGGCTTTTCGTTCCGAACCACTTCGGATACGGAGGTATTGTTCTATGCCTTGCAGCGCTGGGGCGCCGACGCGCTGAAACGTATCAATGGCATGTTTGCCTTTTGCTGGCTGGACAGGACTGAACGGCGGTTCATCCTGAGCAGGGACCGGGTCGGTATCAAACCCCTGTATTATCGCCAGCACGGAAAGTCGCTGATCTTTTCATCGGAGCTGGATTCTGTCCTCCGCCTTTCGCCCGACCGGCCGGGAATCCAGCCTGCCGCCATCCACCAGTTTCTGCAAACCCAGTTCATCCCAACGCCATTCACGATCATCCGCGGCGTTTTCAAGCTGCCTCCCGGTCATTACCTGCAAGGTTCCTGGGACCAGTTGGAACAGGCAAAGCCTCTCGCGCCCCAGGCCTACTGGGACGCCTATGACCAGGCAATCATCCCGCCCGATCCAGGCTCCAGGAGCGATCCGGCCGATCTCGAACGCATCCTCGTCGATACGCTCTCCCGGCAAATGGTAGCCGATGTTCCCCTGGGACTCTTTCTCAGCTCGGGTGTCGACTCCTCCCTGCTGACCGCGCTGGTGAACAAACACTTTGCCGCTTCCGGGGATGTCAACCTGTTTACGGTCGCCTTCACCGAGGATACCGTTTCCGATGAAAGCAGGGATGCGGGGGAATTTATCAAAGGCTTCAACAACCCCCATCTCCACCCCCACCGGCTCGTTATCGACCCCAGCGTGATCGGCGGTCATCTCGACCGGATGTATGACTATTTCGACGAACCCTTCGGCGATCAAACCTCGCTGCTCAACTGGGTCATTTCCATAAAGGCAAAAGAATTCGTCACCGTGGCTCTTTCCGGCGACGGCGCCGACGAGCTGTTTTGGGGATACGGCCGCTACGGCCAATGGCGGGATGCCTCCCTGACACTCCCCGGAAACCGCTCGGTGAGCCGGCAGATGGGCTCTTTCCTGAGACCCTTCCTTCCCTCCGGCTACTGGCGGTCAAGCGCCGCCCTTCAGTTGGAAAAGGACCCCGTCAAAAGACATTTCAACCTGTTCGCATCCCCTGTGATGACCCAACTGGAGGAAAAGGCGGTTTGGCAATATCCCATCTGGGCCCTCGCCGGCATCGACCGCATCCGTCACCGGGACGACCTGGTATCCCTGCTTGACGTCAAAACCTACCTTGCCGATGCGATGCTGCATAAAGTGGACCGGGCCAGCATGGCAGCAAGCCTGGAAGTACGGGTACCCTATCTCGATAATACCGTTATCGACTATTCGCTTTCCCTCCCCCTGTCCGAAAAGTCGGATGCTGTCTACCGGCATAAGGCCATCCTCAAGAAATTGCTCACCCGGCTTGCTCCCCATTACCCGGTCGACCGGCCGAAAAAAGGGTTCAATTTCCCCCTGGATAGCTGGCTTCGCAACCATTGGTGTGACAAGACCCGGCAGCTGATCGATAAAGACACGCTGACCGCCCTGGGGTTGGAAGCAAAACCCTACCTGGATATCGTTAAGCGCTATTACGCCGGCGATAAAAACAACTGCATCCCCGTTTGGTACCTGCTCAACCTCGCGCTCTGGTACCGCAAATACAAGGACATAATCCCGCAGCAACCGGCATGAACAAATACCTGACGATAACGATCGATGTCGAACCGGACTGCACCCCTGACTGGCATTATTCCAATCCCCTGACCTTTCGTGGAGTGGATATCGGGATCGCACAACGGCTTCACCCGCTGTTCTGTGAATCCGGCATAGTCCCTACTTATCTGCTCAACAACGTTGTGCTCGAAGATCCCGCCAGCGTGGATGTTTTGCGCGGACTTCCCGGCCCCTTCGAGCTGGGCACCCATCTTCACCCGGAGTTCATTGAACCCGATAAGCAGTTCACCGAATATGCGGGTAAGAAAGGCGAAGCCAACTGTTGCTTCTATCCTCCCGCAATCGAGGCGGAAAAGATCAGGAATATTACCGCGCTGTTCGAAAAGGACTTTGGCTACCGGCCTGTTTCCTTCAGAGCAGGCCGGTACAGCGCCGGGCTCAATACAATGGAAAGTCTGCGGAACAACGGCTATCTCGTCGACACCAGTGTAACACCGCACGTCTGCTGGGCCGATCGGTCGCGTCAGCAGGCCGTCGACTTTACCGATGCACCGGAGCAGCCTTATTTCATGTCGAAAGACGCAATCACCCGGGAATATCCCGCCGGCGACCTGCTCCAGGTGCCGATCTCCATCGCCCTGAAAAAACGAAATCCCTGGAAAGAGTGGCTCGTTTCGGGCGCGGGCCTCCGCCATCCCATTCGCCGGAACAAAGCGATCTGGCTCCGCCCCTGGTATAGCCCGGCCGAACAGCTGATCGGTATCGCCCGGCAGTATCTGCAGACCTATTCCCATAAAGACACCGTCGTCCTCAATATGATGTTTCACAACGTGGAAGTATTGCCTGGCCTCAGCCCTTATACGGCGACGGAAGAGGACTGCCGGCTCTATCTTCAACAGCTCCGGACCTTTTTTGAATTTTGCAATACAGAAGGTATCCAGGGGATCGCACTAAGCAAGCTCTATGACGTCTTCCGAAAATAACCGGCCACTGAGCGTGGTGATGATCGCTGCCTCGCTTCCGCCGTTGCCCGCCGGCGGAGCAGAGACCCAGGCTCTTCGCCTCGGCGAGGCGCTGACCGCCGATGGCGTTGTCATTCGGTTCATCACTCCCGGAAAAGGCGATATCGGCGGGGAGACCACGATAAACGGCATGCCGGTCTATCGCCTGAACTCCCTCGCCAACCGGCTCTTTGGCCGTCTCTCGGGCTGGAAGAAAAAGAAGACGGCGATTGCCGCCACCCGCATCGAATACGACGACACCACCGAAACGACCAACCGGATCAATTCGCGGGTCGGCTGGCCCACCATCATCTACTACAATATCTTTTTTTATCATAGCCTCTTCTTTCTCTGGCGGCGGCGCCATTCCTTCGATATCCTGCATGCACATACGATGGAATGGTCTGCGATCGTGGCCGCCCGGCTTGGTAAGGTCCTGCGCAAACCGGTGCTGATAAAGGATTCGACAATGAACGGCTTCTCCAGCCTTACCCGGTTCCCCCATGGCATCCGATGGCAGCAGAAGATCATTCAACAGTCAGAGTTCGTCGCCATGACGCGGATCATCGGCGAGAACATGGAAAAGGCCGGCATCCCGGCGGGAAAGATTAATTATATTCCCAATGGACTGTCCATCGCAAAAGACCAACCTCAGCGGGGGCCGGCGTCCCCGTCCCGCGTTCTTTTCGTCGGGAATCTTTACCAGCAGCCGGCCAAGGGGATCGACATCCTGCTGAAGGCCTGGGTATCCGTAAGCCGCGACCATCCTGCGGCCCTGTTGGACATCGTAGGCGACGGCGACCTTCCCGCTTATGAAGACTATACGGCGAAGCTTGGCATTGGCCATTCGGTCCGGTTTCATGGCAAACGATCCGATCTTCCAGCCTTCTACAGGCAGTCAGCGGTCTTCGTCCTGCCTTCCCGCCGGGAGGGAATGTCCAACGCGCTGATGGAAGCCATGGCACAGGCACTGCCTTGTGTAGTCACGGATATTTCCGGCAGCCAGGACCTCATCCTGTCAGGGGAGACCGGGCTGATCGTTCCGCCCGCCGATGTGGCCGAACTGGCGAAAGGACTCAGCTACATGCTGGCGCATCCCGCGGAAGCCGAAGAGATGGGACGGAAAGCCTGGATCAGCGCAGCCGGGCAGATCGGCATGAACGTCGTCGCCCAACGCTATCTTTCTCTTTATCGCCGGTTGTTGAAAACTACTTGACGAAAAATACGGAAAGCAGCTTGAATGACCCTTCGTTATCTTTTGAATGCACCCATACCCCGACCTGGTATTTGCCGGCCGGCAGCGGCGTCTTTGAAACCTTTGCGGTAAAGCCGCTGTTGTCGAGATTCAGCCCATTATGATAGTGTTCCGTTATGTCTTCCCGCTTCTCGGGGTCCGGTCGCGCGAGGTACATTGCCTGGTCTTTATAAAGAACAAGATCGATCTGGCTGTTGCCCACCTCTTTCATGTCCCGGATAGCCCAGCCCGATATAGTGAAGAATTCTTTTTGATCATCGAAATGGTCGACACCCGAAAGAAAATCGTGCATACCCGGCAGATAGCGCGCCGGTGTAGGCTCGATCACATGGTCGTTCCCGATATTGAGCAGATCACTGTATAGTACCGACCAGTACTTTCCATCGGCGGTACGTTGTTCGACACCCACCCTGTAGGTTCCTTTCTCCAGCTTATTCTCGGGGATCGAGGCGGTAAAGCCCGCATAGTTTGCCAATGGGGTATTCAGGCTGGCGGCTACATCTGCACGTGCCACAGGGTCGGTACTGATCCGATAGGTCCGGGTCTTGCTGCTGAGGATGATCGTCGTTATTCTTTTGGCGGTGTCCGGGGTGAGAAGATACGTCCATCCGTCGAAATAAACCTGGCCCTTCCAGGTTACCGCTCGTTCGAGATTCAGCTTCAACATGACATTCCCATTGGAGAACGGTTTGATCGGCCGCGATTCACTGATCGTATATGCGCTTCGGATCAGCAGATGACGGCCGGTAAAGGCGATCGATCTCACCGGGTCTTCTTTCCGGCCAACGGACAGGCCCACCTCATAATCACCTGGCGGCACCAGCGTTTTGGCGGTTATGGAAGTGAAGCCCGCACCGGCAAGATCGCCCCGCCCGATCGCGGCCACAAGATCCGCTCGTGAGAGCACCCGCGCCGGCAAAGCCAGGAAATGATCCCTCGACCGGAGGACCGGGCTGACCACCAATCCCCTGTTGTCGGCTTTATCTTTATACGCCCATCCCTTCAGCTTGATCAGCTGCGAGCTTGTATCGAGTTGCTCAAGCCAGGCATGCACATCGTCGGATGCGTAGGCACGCGGATCGGCAGGTTCGGGACGGTCGCGTTGTAACAATGCGGCAATGCCGAGACTGTCAGCTATTTGTTCACCGGCCGTCCGTTCTCTCCATCGGTAATAGATGTTCACCATCCTTACCTCCGGGACGAATCCTACACCCGCGGAATCCGTTCGGATACGGATCTTCCGGACGTTCGGAGTCAGCCGGCCCTCGCCCTGTATCAACAGTTGAAATTCCTCTGTTTCATCGACGAACTTATTGACGATGATCCCATCTTCCAGCATCGGCTTCGTGATGCGATAGGTGCGGGTACTTTCGTCTCCAAGCGTCAGCACTATTTGCAAACCCGGAGGCTGATCGAATAGCCGGCCCCATTTCCCTCTGGGATCATACCGGATAAAGAACCGGGAATATTGAAGCGTATCGGACGCCGCGATGTTGATATCCTCATCCAGCCGGACGTTTACAACGGACTGACCGGCCGGGATCAGCCGGCGCCGCCGCACATTCTTCAGCAGAAGGTCATTGTCGGCCTCGGTTACTGGTTCATAGCTGTCCAGCAGCGCAAGCTTGGTTCGGGGTTCATCGAAGAAGGCCGAGTGATTCTCGACGGCATGGAAAGATAACAGCACATTACCCGGCGCCATCGATGAAAGATAACGGCTATAGTTGATACTGTCCAGCCAGGTATTATAGGTGTAAAAAGACTGCACCGTCGGCCGGGGCAGATAATTGAGCCCATTAAAATAAAGAGTGGATACCTCCCAGGAAAGGATATCGGCGGGTTGTGAGCCGGCGAGCTTCTTCAGCGGGTTGGATCCGCCGGTTTGAGTTTCAAGAGCGGTGACAGCCTCCTCATAGCGGCCGATACCCGCCAGGTAACGTTTGATCTCTTTCGCCCGGTTCTTGAAAAAAGAACCATTGGAAATACCGTCGAAGGGCAGTTCGGGTTTCTTTCCAAGAAAGACGGCCAACCCGCAAAGTACAAGAATGATCCAGCAACAAAGGACCGGTACTTTTCGCCAGCCATCGGTCGGACCAAACAAATAGAGCAGGGCCGCAAGCAGGACCGAGAACCCGAAGAACCGCCATAAAGCATCATCCATCCGCAGAAAGCCCGTCTTGAAATAGAAGAACAACGACAGGGTAGCGATGATGCAAACAAAGATCTCATCCGACCGCTTCCGCCAATCCTTACGGACACCCGCCACCACCATGAGGCAGGCCGTCCAATAGAACATGCAGAGCGCGATCTCGAGCGCAAAATGAAAAAGAAGCCCGTCTTTTACCGACGAAGGCACGTACCGGCTTTCAATGATACCGGAAGAATGCAGCCGGGTCAGGACATAGCCCTTCCAGTCGACGTGCAGCATCCATCCCGTCACCAGGAGCACCAATACAAACAACAGCGATCCAAACGCCCAGATACCGGTGGGCATTAGCTGTCGTAGCCACGCATAACAGAGCGTGACCAGGAAGAGGAAGGCGCCGAACAAACCGATATCGACCCGGAAGAACAGTCCTGCCACGGCGGGAAAAGCAGCCAGTCCCAGGTATCTCCACCGAAAAGGTTCACGAAGGAAGGTAAAGAGGAAGAACAGCTCGAAGAAAAAGAACCAGTCGTCCATCCCCTGGCGCATGGTAAACCCGATGGCCAGAACCCCGAAACCGATCACCGCATAATGAAAATGCTCGGCCAGTATCTTCCGCAGGATAAAGAACAGAGTAAGCAGGAAATAGATGTCGAAAAAAAGATAGGTCAGGATATTTACAGCGATCGGCAGCCGGGAATGCAGGACACCCAGCGGACCATACGGAAGCCGGACATCACTTCCAAAAAAAAGGTGGTATTTGCGCGCCAAATGAACGGCGAGGTCTCCGGACGCCGACTGACCGGGCTGCGGCATCTGGTAGAACCAGCCGGGGAATAGCAGAAAGAGGAAGAACAGCAAAAAGAGATAATGAAGATAGGTCGTCTTGCCTTTTGTGTCCATCTTCAAAAATACGCTTTTCTTATTCTTTCGAGGTGTACAGGTCAAGGAATTTTACGGCGGCGTCCCCGTCTTGACCCTCGACCAGCAGGCCGATCCGGTATTGTCCTTTGGACAGACCAACCTCAAAAAAGAATATATCGAAATACCGCATCTCCGGTCGGCGGACAAGCTGACCGTTCATCTCCGGCACGGATTCACCAGCGTGATCTATATCCTGCATCCCTTGAAAAGCAATCACTCACAGGTGCCGGTGATCTATCATTCGGGACATCAGATCGTTTGTTTTCGCGAGGACCGGCATACCAACGACAGCGGGAAGTCATTACACCCAGGCATGCAACATCACCGGCGAACCGGTGTGCTGATAAATTCCCTTGGAGTAGATCTTGTACGCCGGGACGATCCTTTGGAGAAAATCCCTGATCTCATCCGCATGCTCCTTGTTATGATAAGTCGTGATCGCGATACGCGGACGAAACCGCCGGATCAGCTGCTCTCCGCCGATAAGAGCCTTGACGTCATGTCCTTCCAGGTCCGCCTTTATGTAGCTGACGGGAATGTTCTTTTCCATGAACAAGGCGTCGAGGGTAGTGACGGTGATCTTGTCTCCCTGGCCGGTCTCCGAGATAGCGGAGGAGATATCTGCATCGGAAATGGTTGCGGAAAAGGCGCGATCGGAAATAGCGTAGGGCAGGATATGCGCATGTTCGCCGGCGCCAAACGTCTTCCCGAGCGACCGGACGAACTTTGGCAAAGGTTCGATCAGGTACAGCTCCTTGCAATGCCGGTAGACCTTTAGCCCGAAGATGCCTTCGGCGGCGCCGCAATCGACCACGACATCATCCGGCCGGACCTTTGTCTCGGGGATCTCGTAAAAATGCCAGTTTTGTGGATCGAAACATTCTACGACCGACATATGCAGCGAATGCTCGGGAATATCCATCGGGTAGTACAGCACATCGGGTATTCCCCGGACTTGCACTTTCAGGTAAGGATCTTCCTTCTCGATTTTCTCGATATAACCGGCCGCCTTGCTCGCATAGGAAGGTCCAAAAAAGAATTGCATCATCTGACGAAGGGTCACGCCATTACGATGGCGCAAAAAATGCCTGAGGACTTTGAACCTTGTTGGTGTCATGGGGTTAAGTTAGTACATTTACCCGATATCAACGCAAGGATCTATGGACCGGCAAAATGTTCTTTTTTTTATTTTTCGCTTGCATGGCGGCGGCGCTGAAAGGGTCGTTTCCAATCTCAGCATGGATCTCGAACAAGATTATACCATCCGGATCGCGGTATTCGATAAGATAGATAAAGTATACCCTCATAAAGGCGAGCTCATCCGGATCAACGTCCCCTTCTCGGGCGACCCGGCTACCAACAACAAAGCGGTAAGGGCCATCCGCCTCTGGCTGCTCGTCCGAAGACTCCGGAAGATCAAACGCATTCACAAGATCGATACGACCGTCAGCTTTGGCGAACAGGCCAACATCATCAACGTCCTTAGCGGCGGCAGAACGGTTCTGAGTGTCCGCACTCTCCTCTCGACAGAGATGCGCACCGCTCCGAATATGCGCGTCCTTCGCAACTTCGTAAAGACCCTTTATACCCGTGGCGATCATATCATCGTTCCCTCCCGCGTTGCAGGCCAGGACCTGTCCGGCAATTTCAGCGTTCCGCCGGAAAAGATAAAGGTGATCTATAATTACCTCGATCCCCAAAGGATCGACCGATTCGCGGTAGAAAGCCTCGATGATCAATTTTTGAAGCAACTGTTCGGGCTGCCTGTGTTGCTCAATGTGGGCAGGATCACAGCTGCCAAAGGTCAATGGCTGCTGCTGGAGATGATGCCGGCGATAAAAGAACGATATCCGGACTTCCGGCTCGTGATCATCGGGGAGGCGGAAAAAGGCGCGATGTTAAAGGACGAACTGCTGGCCCGGGCGGCTGAACTCGGTCTTAAAGTGTACGATCAGGCGGCGAGTCACCCGCGGTCCCTCGACAACGATATTTTCCTGCTGGGCTTTCAGCCCAATCCCTACAAGTTCATGCGACATAGCCAGGTCTTGTTGTTTCCTTCCGTATTCGAAGGCTTTCCCAACACCCTGTTGGAAGCCATGCAGAGCGGTTTGCCCGTAATCTCCGCGGATTGCCAGTCCGGCCCAAGGGAGATCATGGCGCCCGACTCCGACCTGGCGAAAAGTACGCCCAAGGCAGAATATACCCCTTACGGCGTTCTCTGCCCGACATTGCCGACCGCGGAGATGCGGGACGGTATCGATCCCGGGATCATCCGGGAATGGCTGACCGCCCTCTTTACCGTGTTGGACGATGCGGCCCTCCGGCAATCTCTTATCGAAAATGGCTACCGGCGGGTAAAGGATTTCGATCGGGAGACGATCCTTCGGTCCTGGCGGGAAAGTCTCTCCCTTCCCTGATGTTCAGCAACAGGAAAAGCTCGAAGACGATAACGAGGGTAAAAAGTTCGAACCAATATTCCATCAGGGAAAAGGCGAGCAGCGCACAGAGCATGTACCGGCCATAGGAGAGACGGCGGAACCGCGAGACAAAATACCACAGATAGCCAAAGACAAAAAGCGCGATACCCAGCAGTCCATATTCCCCACTGATCTGGTTATAGACGGAGAACGGAAAGTTCAGCACCGAGTGGCGGGAGGCATCCTGGCCCGCGTAGAATTGATAGGTCTTGAGATGATTGTACCGGAATTCGGGGGATACATACCCGAATCTCTGCGGATAGGTTCCCGATACTCCGATTCCCGAAACGCGAAAGGCGAGTTTGGAGGAGAAATTGCCGACGCCCGCGCCGAACAGCAAATGCCGGGCGTTCATCTTCAGAAAAAAATACGTTTGTGCAAAGGAGATCAGCTTTCCCGGCTTGCTTTTATAGGCCGTTTCCGAGATGACGGGATAGATGGTGGAGTCGGCGAGCTTTCCTTTTTCAATACTATCGACCTCGGATGACCGCTCTTTCGCCGGCGGCCGTTCTTCGATCGACAACAGGTTGTCGAGCGCCTTTGCCAGCCCCTTCTTATTCACCTTGTATGCGTCGGCACCGATCCTCACCGGCGCCTTGACCAGGCTGTCGTTACCATTCCTGACCAGCACCGAATCATCCTGGTGGATCGCCAATGAAGTGTCCTTGTTCACGATATAGAGCTGGACGAAATAATTTCGGATATATTCCCGGTTATGCGCCGAAGCCAGGAGATAGAGCACGACCATGGAAACCATCGCAACGAGGGAGCGGACCCGCAGCGCTTTTGACCGTACCGTCAATACCATCAGCAAAAGGGTGATCTCCATGAAGATAAAGGTCGTATTGCTCGTACACGAGATGATCACCAGCAGGCAGAGTATGGAAAAACGGAGATCCCGCTTATACAGAAAATAGATAAGTCCCAGGCAGTTGATCGTGGCATTCGCCGTCGACGAGTCGAAGCTGATACCCAGGATCGTATCGCCGGCCGAAGGGTGATTGATCGAAATATCGGCGCCCGCTCCCCAATAGGTCGTGAGCCAGGCCGGATGAAGGATCAGGATCAGAACAAAGAGAAGCGAGACGGCAAAATTAGCCAGGTAGAAGGCCCTTATCGTATTGTGGATCTTTTCCGTGCTATCGCGATCCACAAACAGCTTCAGATGATGTATGGCCAGAAGACAAAACAGCCATTGCAACATCCCCATCCCAAACACCAGAAGATAGTTCAGGCTGTAGTTCCTGACCACGACAAGATATTTCACCGCTTCGAGGACAAGGATGCCAAAGTAGAACAACGGTAGTCTCGATCGCTTGAAGGAAAGTCCAAAATGAAAGTTTCGCTCGTACAGAAGCAGAAATACGATGGCAAAGACCTTTATGACAAATTTGACATTTAGGAACAGGATAAGAAAGACAAGCAGCGGAACATTAATATTACGTAGCCAGCGGCCAGCCTGAAGCGCTTTCTTCATAAAAACAATCAGATTACAGGGGTTTCTATGAAGCGCAATTTATCATAATTATTTGTTATTTTTTTAAACGTTCCCCTGCGAATTATTTCGCCATCGCTGTTTTGCCGGCCGGAGCACTCGCGAGAAAATCACGATGCTGCCGATACCAGTCAAAGGTTTTTTTCAACCCATCACGGATCGATACTCTCGGTTGATAATTCAACAATCGAACGGACTTCGAGATGTCGGCCAAACTGTCGCGGATATCTCCTTTTCTGTCGGGACCGTGAACGGATTTGCCGGTGTAACCCGTAAGCTCGGCAATATATTGGTAGAGTTCGTTGAGTGAGGTCTTGTACCCGCAGGCTACGTTATAGACGTTGTTCCAGCTCTCGGGATTATCATTGAAGATAGTGCCTACATTGATATCGACTACATTATCTACATAGGTGAAATCCCGGCTCTGCGTCCCGTCGCCATTGATCACGGGGGACCGGCCCTCCAGCATTTCCTTGAAAAATAACGGGATCACCGCCGCATATGCCCCTCGCGGACTTTGCCTCGGCCCGAATACATTGAAATAGCGGAATCCGATATACCGGAAATCGTAGAGATTCGAGAATACCTTGGCGTATAGCTCGCTGACCAGCTTCGTTACGGCGTAAGGAGACAACGGATCGCCAATCTTGTCCTCCAGTTTGGGAAGATCCTGATTGGTGCCGTATGTAGAAGAAGACGAGGCAAAAGCGATCTTCCGCACCCTGCTTTCTTTTGCGGCCGTGAAGATATTCAACGTTCCCGTAATATTGAACTCGTTCGTGTTTATCGGGTTCTGAACGCTGCGGGGGACGGAACCAAGGGCTGCCTGATGGAGCACAACGTCTATTCCTTCCATTGCCTTAAGACAGGCATTGAAGTCCCGGATGTCCGATTCCGCAAATTCGAATTTTTTATTCGGTAAAAAATCATCGATGTTTTCCCGGTAACCCGTTTCCAGGTTGTCCATGACCCGCACCATCCCGATCTCCTGCATTCGAAGCAGCCTCTCACAGATATTGGACCCTATAAAACCGGCGCCCCCGGTTACAAGAACATTGAACGACATTCGATATTGGTTTTGTTTTATAAAGGTGTAAAAGTAAATAAATGCAAACTTCCTGCAATGGATTTTATACTCCGCCAGCCTACCACTTAGTGGTATTCTTATTCCAGATAAATTGTCGTTCCTTTGCACGGGCTCTTATATGTCTGATTCTCTTAATGCTTTTCTTGTCCATAACTGAATAATTTTAAGACCTGACCGCAATAAAGAAATAATAAAAGGTGTTATAGGGTCTTTAAACTTGGCGCCTGGTTCGCCATCTAACGGTGTGTTTGGGATTTACTTAGGTGTAATTCATTAATTTTCTGTACTTTAGCGCTCGATTCAATAAAAAGGAAATCATTAAATCTCGTCTTATGGTTGAAACCAAGGGCCTTATATATCCTAAAAGAAACGTAGATACCCACAATCAAACCGTCCTACTGAGAAGCTACTTGAGCGAAAAACATAGTTATCTCATCACAAAGAGAATCTTCGATATCCTGTTCTCCCTCTGCGCCCTCATCCTGGTATTCAGCTGGCTTTTTCCAATCCTTTACATACTGATCAAACTTGATTCGCGGGGGCCCATCTTCTTCGTTCAGAAGCGGGTAGGCTTTCTTGGAAAGTCTTTTCCCTGCCTGAAATTCAGGACAATGTATGTGAATGCCGAAGCTAATACGAAACAGGCCACCGACGATGATCCGCGGATTACCCGGGTGGGCCGGTTTCTTCGCAACTCCAACCTGGATGAGATTCCTCAATTCCTGAATGTACTGGCAGGCCACATGAGCATCGTAGGCCCCCGCCCGCACATGTACAAGGATTGCGCGAACTTCTCCAAAGTAGTCGATGCTTACAAACTGCGCAACCTGATGAAGCCCGGGATCACCGGTCTGGCCCAGGCAAAAGGTTATCGCGGTCCGGCACAAAGCTTCGACAAGATCTTCCGCCGATACCAATGGGATGCCTTCTATGTTCGCAACGCCAACTTCTGGCTCGATATCCGCATCATCCATAGCACCGCCATGCAGACCTTCTCTTATCTTCTCAGCAAATTCATCGTCATCGATGAGGTCCCCTCAGCCATCAATCCCGAGTGGATCGAACCCAAAAATGTTCTCAACTGATCTTTAGCTTTTTTAGCAGACTCCACAAAGGATGAACGTGTCAGATTCACGGTTTTTCGTGTAGTTCCGGACCACGAGCGTGTAAACTGTGGAAAATGAGCTAAAATCCAGTCCCACAACGGATTCCGGGTTTCTTTTAATTAACAGATTACAATGCAACGTTTTTACGGTATGCCTTGTCAAAGGCCTCGTAGATAAGCTTTACCCCGACCTCCGGTAGAAATCCAACCGCACCGCGCGGACCCGGCTATGAGTTTCAATGGCACCGTTCTTGCTAACTAGACAGTGGAGCATTGAAATTCATAATATGAATTAACAAGGATTTTGCTTTTACAGAGCGAACAGCATATGGTTGCACAGTGAAGCGTTATCATGTTGAGAAAAACCAATCCTTCGTAACATGCAGAGCACAATTGTCGAATCGTCCGTTCATTGTCCGGAAAACTGGGAAAAAGGAAAATGGCAGTTCATTCGTGAGTATTGGAATGATAGATACAATTATTTGATTTATAAGCGGATAATGGACGTCGTGACTTCACTCGCCGTCATTCTTCTCGTCTTCCCCTGGTTGTTTCCGATTCTTTACATTCTGATCAGGCTGGATTCGAAGGGGCCCGTCTTCTTCAGGCAAAAAAGGGTCGGCTTCCTCGGCCGGACCTTCTGGTGCTATAAGTTCAGGACCATGTACGTCAACGACTATGCCGACACCCGCCGGGCTGCCCGCAACGACCCGCGCGTAACCCGCGTCGGCAAGTTTCTGCGCAATACCTGTCTCGATGAGGTACCTCAGTTCATCAATGTCCTCTTAGGGCATATGAGCATCGTAGGCCCGCGCCCGCACATGTTAAAGGATACGAATGAATTTTCCAACCTGGTATCCAATTACCAGTTTCGTAATATGGCCCGTCCCGGCATTACCGGGCTCTCGCAGGTCCGGGGGTACCGTGGTCCCGCCACTACTTTCGAAAGCATCTTCCGCCGCTACCAATGGGATTCGTATTATGTCCGCAATGTCAGCTTCACGCTGGATATGAAGATCATGATCGGAACAGCCTTGCTGATGATGCGGTCCTTATTTCATAAGGATCAGCCCGTCCCTCTCGATAACAATCGGCCCGTTTATAATTCGGAACCCCTGGTATCCGCTAAAAAGATAGCGTAGGAGGCCATTAACTCCATTTCAATTTTGTCGTATATTCGAATGTGAGCATCAATCGACGCACCGCCATCCGGCACCTGGCACTCATCTCAGCAGGCGCGACCCTGCTGCCTTCCTGCTTCCGGCAGCCATCCGGCAAGGGCATCTCACTCAACCACTTCAAGGTCACTGGCGACCAGCAACAACTGCTTGAGACGCTGACGACCACGCTGATCCCGACAACCGACACTCCCGGCGCGAAAGAAGTATCGGCCGACCGGTTTGTCTGGAAGATGCTCGACGATTGCGCCACCGACGCCGACCGCTCTAATTTCCTCAACGGCCTGCAGCAATTCGACGCCGCCGCAAAGACCTCCGGAGGCACATCCTTTGTGAACCTGGCCCCCGCCGGCCGCGAGGCGCTGCTGTCCGCCATCGAGGCAAAGAAGATACCCGGCGATGAACTTGGATTTTTCTACTCTACTGCAAAAAGGCTTACGATCCTCGCTTATTCTTCTTCACAGTACTTCCTGACGAAAGTACAGGTATACGAGTTGGTGCCCGGCCGATGGCATGGTTGCGTTCCCGTGAAGACAAAAGCCGGACAGGCCAGTTGAACAAAAAAATACCAACAAATATTTTCAATGGGAGATATACTGAAAAATACCCATTTCGATGTGATCGTTATCGGCTCCGGAATGAGCGGCGGCTGGGCGGCCAAAGAGTTCACGGAAAAAGGCTATAAAACCCTCGTCCTCGAAAGAGGCAGGGACGTTCGCCATCTCAAGGATTATCCCACCACCAATTGGATGCCTTGGGAATTTGAACACCGGGGCGAGATACCCGACGCGATAAAGACGGCAAACCCCGTCGTTAGCCGATGTTACGCCTTCCGGGAAGACGCCATGCATTTTTTTGTAAAAGACACAGATCACCCCTATGTGCAGGAAAAACCCTTCGATTGGATCCGTGGCTACCAGGTAGGCGGTAAATCGATCCTTTGGGCAAGACAGACACAGCGTTGGAGCGACTTCGACTTCGAAGGACCCGCCCGGGACGGCTTTGCCATCGATTGGCCCATCCGCTATAACGACCTCGCACCCTGGTACAGCTATGTAGAGAAATTCGTGGGAATCTCCGGCAACAAAGATCAGCTCCCAAATCTTCCGGATGGGGAATTCCTGCCCCCGCTCGAACTTACCTGCGTAGAGAACTATTTCAAGGACTTCGTGGCAAAGACCTATAAAGACCGTCACGTCATCTATGGTCGCTGCGCCCATCTGACCGAACCCACTCAGTTGCATCTGCAACAGGGTAGGGGACAATGCCAGAAAAGGAATTTATGCCAGCGCGGATGCCCATTCGGTGGCTACTTCAATTCCAATTCTTCCACCATACCCTGGGCCGAACGCACCGGCAACCTGACCCTACGGCCCTTCAGCATCGTACATTCTATCTTGTACGACGAGAAAAAGAAACAAGCCGGCGGCGTGCGCGTGATCGACGCCAACACCAAAGAGACCTTCGAATACACGGCCCCGTTGATCTTTGTGAACGCCGGCGCCCTGAACACCAACCTGATCCTCCTGAACAGCACCTCCGCCCGCTTCCCCCACGGCCTGGGCAATGACAACGGACTGCTGGGAAAATATGTAGCCTTTCATAACTACCGCGGTCACATCTCCGCCGAGTACAACGGGTTCCTTGACAGTACCACGGACGGTCGCCGGCCCACCGGCGCCTATATCCCAAGGTTCCGCAACGTCGCTCAACAGGATAAGGATGCCGATTTCCTCCGTGGCTATGCGGCAGGGTTCTCCGCCTTCCGCAGCTTTGACCGGCCCACCGAAGGATTTGGGCTGACGCTGAAGCAGCACCTGGACCGGGGAAGCCTCGGCCCCTGGCATGTAGGCTCTCACATGATGGGCGAGACGATCCCCAAAGAGACCAACACCGTAAGCCTCGACGATACGCTGAAAGATGCATGGGGCATGCCGCAGCTCAGGATCAACATCGCCTATGACAACAACGACGAGAAGATGCTGAAGGATTTCTTCAAACAGATGACCGAGATGTATACCGCCGCGGGATTCACCAATATCCGCACCGGCGACTCGGGCCAGGCTCCCGGCCTCGACATCCATGAGATGGGCGGGGTCAGAATGGGCACTGATCCCAAAACCTCCCTGCTCAATAAGTGGAACCAGCTCCATACCTGCGGCAACGTATTCGTCACCGACGGCGCCTGCATGACCTCCACTTCGACCCAGAACCCCTCCCTGACCTATATGGCAATGACAGCCCGCGCGGTGGACCACGCCATAAAGATGTTTGGACACACGTGAAAACCACGAACACCATGAAAGGTTTTTTATTGTCGGTCATTGCCCTTGGGGTTATCCTGCTGGTCCTCAACTTCGGCTATTACCAGGAATGGTTTCGCGTCAAACCCCTGCAATACTGGTCGGATTTCCTGAAGGAAAAAGACGATACCGTCGGGGAATATACCGTCAGGGCGCAACGTTATGGCATCACCTACACCATCAGCATGCGCGTGCTATACGCCATCCGGAAGAAGAATATAACCCATGCAGTCATCCTGTTCGAGCCCAACAGCTACTATCGCGACTCCCTGCATATCTATCCGAATGTTCACGCCCCGGAGCCTGCGGTATTTTACTATTACACCGGGCTCGAGGGCGTATGGACCAACTCCCCGCATGTGAACAAGGCGAATTTTCTCCTGCGTATCTCCCGGAATGGGGCCGCACTCGACACCATCCGTTCGCCTCAGCAGTTGCAGGAGATTCTCGCCCGGTATAAAAAATATCCACCTATCCTATAATCATCTATGCCGCTTATCGCCTTCTTACTGCTGCTCCTCTGTTACCTGGTCACAGGATATGGCATTCTCTTCCTCTTCAGAATACAATTGAAGCCGGCTTATACGGTCACCCTTTCTTTGTTGCTCGGTCTCGCGGTGGCGTCTTTCCTTCCCTTTTTACTGCAGCTTCTTTACATTGGGATCACGCCTTTTTCCGTATTTGGCTCCCTGGCGCTGGCCGCCGTCGCCTTCGGCGGGCCGGTTCTCTACCACATCCGGAAACAGGGGTTTGCCGCCTTCCGGCAGTCGCTTCCCCGCCCTTCCCTCCAGGTGCGTCCCTATGAGATCCCCTTTTTCGTCATCATCGGCTTCCTTATTTTCGTCAGCGTTTGGCGCGCCTGGTATCTTCCACCTACCTCCCGTGACGCCCTTTCGGGACCGGAGGCCATCGCCCAGGTCGCCATATCCGAACATACCCTCGTCAATTCCTTCTTTGGCATCGACCTCTGGACTACGAACAACCAGTTCAAATCTCCTTTCCTGATATCGCTCCAGGTGATCTATAAGCTGGCCGGCTTTCCTTTCGGACAAATCTGGCTGAGCATCCTCTTTGTCAGCATCACCGTCTTCATCTATCACGCCCTTCGCGAACGGCTCCATCCGCTGCTCGCCGGCCTGCTCCTGCTGCTGTTTATCATGACGCCGGAGATGTATGCCTATACATTCATGATCCTGTATGACTACAGCAACATGATCTTCTTTTTCCTCAGCCTGTATTTCCTGTTTGCCTGGACGGGAACAGGCGCCGCAAACCAATTCTTCTTCAGCGGCGTTCTGATGGGCATCGCCACCTATATTCGCAGCGAGACCCTGGCCCTGGCACTGCTCTTTTTGCCCTTGATCCTCCTCGTCCAACGGAAGCGGAAAATGCCCGTACAACAGATCCTGGTGGCCATCGGACTCTTCCTCCTGCCCTCCTTCCTGGGTTACTATCTGCCTTCCCAGCTCTATATAAATCACTATCTCCCTGTGCACTATGATATCGGCGGACTCGTCAACAACGATCTTACTTCCTTTCGCCCGCTGTTCCAGCGGTATGGTGACATCTTCAATCGCCTGCTGACCGGGGAGATCGCCATCCACCTCTGGGGGTATATCTTTTATCTTACTGCCATCCTGTTCCTGGCCGAAGCCATCGTCCTGAGACGATTCAACCGGGAAGCCCGCAACTGGCTCTATGCCATCGTCGTCCTCTATATCGGTCTCGGCGCGCTGGGCTGGCTGCTGCCGATGATGAATCTCAATGAAACGACCAAACGCGCGATGTTCAAGATGTTGCCGTTGGTCCTTTTCTATCTCGCCAACAACGAATTGCTGATCCGGTTCTCACAGACCATCAGTCGCTGGGAAAACACTCCGGGCAAATGGGGCCTTGCCGCCGCCCCTGCCTCTCCCAACTCCGGCAAGCCTGCTCCCGCCCCAACCCGGTCGGTCCTTACCAAAAGCGGCAAAAAGACAGTCACACCCGTGGCGTCACGACGGAAGAAGAAATAAAAAGTACCATTTAACGGAGGAAAAGGACAACCGGCTCCTGGCAAAACCATGATAACTTTGTGGTAATAAATACGTAATCATATGTGTGCCGACAGATCCCATGACCACGGCTCCGCTCACAAACCCAGTCTCATCATAAGCATCCTGCGCAACCGGTGCTCGCGTTGCCGCCGGGGCCATCTCTTTGTCGATGGCAATGCCTATCATCTGAAACGGTTTATGCAGATGAATGAGACCTGCCCCGTCTGCGGGCAGCCCTTCGAAATAGAAGTAGGATTCTGGTATGGCACGGGCTTCGTAAGCTACGCCCTGGCCGTAGCCGTCAGCGTCGCATCGTTCATCGCGTGGAAAGTGTTGATCGGGATGTCTCTCCACGACAACCGGTTGTTCTGGTGGATGGGGGTGAACGGCCTCCTGCTCCTGGTGCTGCAGCCCCCGCTGATGCGGCTGTCGCGGACCATCTGGCTCAATTTCTTCGTATGGTACGATCGCGATTGGGCCGCCAAAGCGGCTCAGTCCCCCGAACGAACCAACCTCGCTCTCAAGAACGATTGGTAAATTCACACGCAAAATCCCACACAATGCTCCCTTTCACCGTTCCTTCCCGCGACCAGTTGACCCCCGATGCCCAGGCCATCTACGATCAGTTCGTGCAAGCCACGGGCAAAATGCCCAACCTGTATGCCACGATCGGCTACTCCGCCAATGCCCTCGCAACGTATACCCAGTATGTCCGCGGACAGGTGAAGAATACCTTCCACGCCCGCGACCGCGAAGGTATCTACCTCATCGTCTCCCAGATAAACGGCTGCGAATATTGCCTGGCCTCCCACACCGCCTCCGCGATCAAGGCCGGCTGGAAGGAAGAGGACACGCTTACCCTCCGCGCCGGCGCCCATCCCGATAAGAAATGGCAGGTACTTTATGCGATCATTCGTTCGGTCCTCGACAACCGCGGCGAAGTCCCCGACGCCCTGCTCCACGACTTCTCCGCACTGGGTTTCGGCGATGCCGCCATCATGGACCTGCTGGTGCTGATCAATGTGATGAGCCTTACCAACTACGCGTTCCGGCTGGCAAAGATCCCGATCGATTTCCCGTTGGCGAAGGAGGTTTAACCGAAGTTCCGGCATTCACGCGGCCCATCCCTCGCGGTCAAGGCTCCTGAACTGGATCGCTTCGGCAAGATGCTCGGCCCGGATACAGTCACTGGCGGCCAGGTCGGCAATGGTCCGGGCGATCTTTAAGATATGGTCATGCGCCCTCACCGACAGCTTCATCTTGTTCATCGCCATCCGAACCAGTTCCTCACCGGGTTGATCGATCGGGCAGTACAGCCTGAGCAACCGGCCGCCGATCTGGGCATTGCAGTGGATGATGCCATGCCCCCCTTTTTCATATCGATGGCGCTGGATCTCCCGCGCAGCGATCACCCGCTGACGGATGCGTTGTGAACTTTCCCCGCTGGCCGATGCTGACAATTGGGAATAGGACACGGGGACCACTTCCACATGCAGATCGATGCGGTCCAGCAACGGACCCGAGATCTTGTTAAGATATTTGGAAACCGCGCCGGCGGGACAGGTGCATTCCTTCCCGGGATGGTTGTAGTAGCCGCAGGGGCAGGGGTTCATCGAGGCAATAAGAATAAAAGAGGATGGGAATTCTACGGAAAGCGCCGCCCGGCTGATCAGCACCTTGCGATCCTCCATCGGTTGCCGCATCATTTCCAGCGTACTTCGGGTAAACTCCGGCAGCTCGTCGAGGAACAACACCCCATTGTGCGCAAGCGATATCTCCCCGGGCTGGGGAATGCTGCCGCCCCCGACCAACGCCATCCCCGAAATGGTGTGATGCGGGGACCGGAACGGCCGCTGGGAAAGCAAGGTCGTACGCTCCGGCAGCTTGCCCGCCACACTGTGGATCTTCGTCGTCTCCAACGCTTCCTGCAGGCTGAGCGGTGGCAGGATCCCCGGTAGCCGCTTGGCGAGCATCGTCTTTCCAGCCCCCGGCGGCCCGATCATGATCGCATTATGACCGCCCGCAGCGGCGATCTCCAGGGCTCTCTTGATATTTTCCTGCCCCTTCACCTCGCCGAAGTCCAGCTCCGGTAATGGGGCCTGCTCGAGAAACGAACGGCGGGCGTCGACAACCACCGCGGAGGTCGAACTCTTATCCTCGAAAAACCGGATCACCTCCCGAAGATGCCCAAAGGCAAACACCGGCAATTGATTGACGATCGCTGCCTCCGAAGCGTTTTGCTGTGGAACGACCAGCCCTGTGAAATGTTCTTTGCGGGCTTGAATGGCAATGGGTAGAGCGCCTTTGATGGGATGGATGCTGCCGTCCAGCCCCAATTCCCCCATAATGAGATAGTTTCTCAGCACCTCTGGGTTGGCTATCTGTTCGCTGGCGGCAAGGATGCCGATGGCGATAGGCAGATCGAAGGCAGAGCCATATTTTCGGATACCCGCAGGCGCCAGGTTGACCACGATCTTGGTCCGGGGCATGTAAAAACCATTGCTTTTTATTGCGCTCTCGATCCGCTGAATGCTTTCCTTCACCGCGCTATCGGCGAGGCCGACGATAAAAGTGTGCAGTCCTTCCGTCACATTCACTTCCACGGTGATGGTGATAGCCTCTACTCCATACACCGCACTTCCAAACGTCTTCACCAACATATCCATAAGGTTTAGCCGATGAAGCTAGACAAAATTTCGACGCGCCGATAAAAAAAACGCAACGATGTTTCACAGAAAAATGTTCCACGGGCCGCCTAAAGCCGCTCCAACATCTCCACCACCTTCTCCCTCTTGAGGATCAAGTATCCAATGCGATCGTTGCTGATCCCCGGCTTCAACTGGTAGCTGAACTCCAGCTGGTCATCCTTGACCGTCGTCTCGAAATAATTGAAAAGGATGTTCGGGTATTCCTTCAGCTCTTCCCCGATCTCATAAAGATGCGTCGACAGGATGAACAGGCTCCGGCGGATACGGATCAACCCCTTGATCACCGTACTCGAGCACTTCATCGCATCCTGCATATTGGTGCCCTTGAAAAGTTCGTCGATCAGCACCAACCACTTCTTTTGCGAACCGATCTTCTCCAATGTATTTCGAATACGCTGCACCTCGTTGAAGAAAAAGCTTTCACCCTTGCTGATATTGTCGACGACATTGATGTTGCTCAGAATACCGTCGAAAAGCGTGAGCCGCATCGACCGGGCCGGAACGCCCATTCCCAGATGCGCCAGGAATACGACGACCCCTACGCTCCGGATAAAGGTGCTCTTACCCGCCATATTGGCCCCCGTGAGGAAGACAAAATTAGTATTGCGGTCCAGCCGGATATCATAGGCGACGGGATTGGGAAGCAAAAGATGATACAACCGCTCGGCCTCCAGGTAGGGGTCCTCCTGTTCCAAAAACTCGGGAAAGCTCAGTTGGAATCGCTGCATGGCGGTCGCCATCGAATACCAGGCATCGAGCCGGTTGTGGATATCGATCAGCGAGGTCATGGCGGTCTTGAACCGGTGACGGAGATAATGCCCGAAATAGATCACCTGCACCGGGTTCAGCTTCACATTGGATCCCGTTTTGGCCAATTGACGAAGGATATCCTCGTCGAGCAGCCGCCTGGCCCTTTCCAGCAGCTCACTCAGCAGCGGCGGACAGTCCGCACTCCCAAGCAGCGCAAGGATCTGGCTCATACCCCGCACAAAATCGCCGAAATGCCCCACAGAATATCTCACCACCGCATAATCGGGGCCGTGAAAGATCTTATAGCTAAGCGCCGCCGGCAGGTTCTGGCCATGCGGGATCTCATCGATCTGGGTCTCGTAGAAACGCTCCATCACCATGATCGTCCCGTTGCTCACCGCCATAGGCCATTCCCCCATCCTCGCAAGGATCAACCCAAGGATCTTTTGCGTGGCGAGGATTGGCCCCGGCGTGCTGAAGGGATGGGTGAAATATTCCAATAGAAGATCCTTCCCGCCGCGGGTTCGGGTAAAATCCAGCTTGTGGAAAATGGAGAATTCCTCCTCTTTGCTGAAAAGGGAAAGGTCCTCGTACGTCGTATTGTCGATTTCCATGATGATGAAAAGACGGTTTAGTAGTCAAAACGCAGGCGTTGTCCCCATTGAGATTCATCAAAGCGGCCATTTCCATAAACAAGATGCCCGTTGACAAAAGTGCTTACGACCGTCGCAGGGAAGGTAAATCCTTCCAGCGGACTCCAGCCACATTTGTAGAGAATGGACTCTGGCGTCACGGACGAAGGCCGGTTGAGGTCCACCAGCACGAGATCGGCAAAGTACCCCTCCCGGATAAAGCCCCGTTCCCTGATACGAAAACAGGTGGCCACGGCATGACTCATTTTCTCCACCACTTTCTCCAACGGGATACGGCCCTCCCGGACATAGTGCAGCATCAGCAGGAGCGAATGCTGGACCAGCGGAAGCCCCGCATGAGCCCGTTCATAGGGTCCTTCTTTCTCGGCAAGAGTGTGCGGCGCATGATCCGTAGCAATGACATCCAGCCGGTCGTCCAGCATCGCCTTCCACAAAGCCTCCCGGTTATGCGGCGCCTTGATGGCCGGATTGCATTTGATCTTATTCCCTAATCTGGCATAGTCTTCGCTTGTAAAATGCAGGTGATGAACGCATATCTCTGCCGTGATCCGCTTTTCAGCCAGCGGCAGCATATTGCCGAACAATTGCATTTCCTTCTCCGTGGTCAGGTGAAAAACATGCAGCCGGCTATTGTGCTTTTTCGCAAACTGGATGGCCGTGAAGGACGACTCGAAACAGGCCTCTTCATCCCGGATCACCGGGTGATCGGCCGCCACCAGCTCCCGCCCTTCCGCCCTCAAACGTTCCAGGTTCCGCCGGATGATCTTCTCGTCCTCGCAATGCGTCGCAATGAGGACCTCGCTCTCCCGGAAAAGCCTGTCGAGGGTAAGGTAATTATCCACCAACAGGTTCCCCGTCGAAGAACCCATAAAGATCTTGATCCCGCAGACGTCCCGCTTCTTCTCATTGGTGCGCAGCGCCTCCTCGGTATTCTCGTTGGACGTCCCCATGTAAAAGGAATAGTTGGCCAGTGAGCTGTTCGCACCGATGGTGTATTTCTCCTCCAACAGCTGCTGGGTAAAAGCCGGGGGAAGCGTATTGGGCATTTCCATAAAAGAAGTGACCCCGCCGGCAACCGCTGCCCGGGCTTCCGTATAGATGGTAGCCTTGTGGGTTAGTCCCGGCTCCCGGAAATGACACTGGTCGTCGATGACCCCGGGCAATAAATGAAGTCCTTCTCCGTTCACCTCCGTGACGGCATAGGCAGGCTGCAACTCCGTCCCGATTTTTTCGATGCGCCCGTTTTTCACTAGTAAATCTGCCGTACTAATCTTACCTTCGTTTACTATGGCGACGTTCTTGATCAGGTAATTACGCATAACGAATAATAGATCCTCCCTTTATTTGATAGCATTATGACGCAATTTATTAAAACCGTTGTAAGACGCCGGAAAAAAATAGCACTGTCTGTATCCTCCCTGACCTTTCTTGTTCTTTCCCTGCCGCTGGCCGCGCTGCTGCCGGCCAGGGCCCATGCGCAATCCAGCTACCTGCCCCAGGGATCGAAATTCGACCACTTCCTGGACAGGATGGAGATCAAGCTGCAAACCAACCCCGACCTCAATATCAGCACAGCCAAGCCCATCAGCCGCCGCCTGGCCGTCCGCGTGGCCGAGACCGCGGACTCCCTGGACAAACAGTATCCCTACGATTATTTTTATCACCTGACAAGCGTCGATCGCGCCAATCTCTTCTCGCTGGAGATGAACAATATCGAATGGGTCACGAAGAAAAAGGACAGCTTCGCCAGCAAACACCCGATCTGGAATACCTTCTACCGCAATAAGGCCAATTTCTATGAGGTGGAAGATAAGGATTTCTTCCTCGTCGTCGACCCGGCCATCCAGCAGACCCAATCCTACGAATCCGGCAACAAACAACGGGTCTTCTATAATTCAAAAGGCATCACCCTCCGGGGACTCATCGCCAATAAACTGGGCTTTTCGGCCTGGCTCACCGACAACCAGGAACGCGGTCCGGGCTATTTCCAGCAGCGCGTGGCCGCGTTCAACGCGGTGCCGGGAGCCGGGTATTACAAATCGTTCGGAAAGACGGGCTTCGACTATTTCGACAACCGTGCCTCCATCTACTTCAACACCTGGAAATACGTCGACTGGCAATTCGGCTATGATAAGAATTTCATCGGCAACGGCTATCGCAGCCTGTTCCTCAGTGACTACGCCGCTCCTTATCTTTTCCTGAAGTTCAACACCCGCATCTGGAAGCTCAACTACCAGACCATCTATATGGAGCTGGTCAGCCAGCACTACATCCATAATGACTACCAATATCCCAAGAAGTATGCGGTGGTCCATCATCTCAACGTCAACGCCACCCCATGGCTCAACCTAGGCCTCTACGAGAACGTGGTGTTCAGCCGCGCCGACCACTATGACTTCTCGTATCTGAATCCCGTCATCTTCCTGGTCTCGGCGCAGCAGCAGAACGGCAGCCCCGATAAGACCACCGCCGGCATCGACTGGAAGGCCAATATCGGGCATGCCGTGCAGTTCTATGGTCAGCTGGTGATCAATGAGTTCATCCTTCACCAGATCCTGCACTACGGGCAAGGGTACTGGGCCAACAAGCAAGGCCTCCAGCTGGGGTTGAAATATGTGGACGCCTTCAGCGTGAACAACCTGGATCTGCAGTTCGAGACAAACATCGTTCGTCCCTTCACCTATACGCACAACGATACCGTATCCAATTTCAGCCACTATAACCAGCCACTGGCACACCCTCTCGGAGCTAACTTCGATGAGTTCATCGCCATCGCACACTACCAACCGGCCTACAAATGGAATCTCGAAGGAAAGATCATCTACTACAGGCAGGGGCTGGACTCGGCCGGCGAGAATTTCGGCAGCAACATCTTCGAGAGCTACGATACCCGCCCCCGCGATTATGGTTTCCAGATCGGCAGCGGCGTTCCGGCCAACTGCTTTATGGTGTCGGGGCTGGTCAGCTATCAATGGAAGGAAAATCTCTTTATCGATCTCTCCGCCCAATATCGCAATTATTCCGTGCACGACCCCAGTGGCTTCTATCGCAGCAACAACTCCACGATGTTCTCGGCCGGGATACGGATCAATATGTTCCGGCGGGAATATGATTACTGATCGGCATCCCCAGCTTCGGGACGCGTTTTCTTCCGTATATTGGCGGAATGGACAGAAGAAGATTTATCCAGTTTACCGGATTTTCCGCAGCCTCCCTCTTATTCATGCAACGCGCTGTCGCCGGTCCGGCAGAAGCCCTCGATCTACCGGGCTCTGTATCGGTGCTTAGCGACGGCCAGTGGACGGTCTTGCAAAGATCCGGGGACCGCTGGGCCGGTGGACCCTTCGAAGTTTCGCTCCAGCACACGGGACCCGCCCTCGATATACGGCTGCGGGCCCCGGGAAAAGAACTCGAAAAAGTGAAGCTGACCTGGGAACGGATATTTGATGCCGGCGCCAGGTTTCTTGGTGACCAGTGGGAGCGCAGCTACGGCGATCTGCAATGGAGTCCCATTACAGCGCCGCGAAAGGCGCCCTGGTATATCCTGATCAACGACGGCAGGGAAACAGTGTGCGTTGGAGTAAAGACGGGCGCCCGCACCATCGCCGATTGGGAGGTCGCACCACGGGAATTAAACCTGGTCCTGGACACCCATTCCGGTGGCGCTGGCGTCCTGCTTGGCGACCGCACCCTGCATGCGGCCTCTGTCGTCACGATGAAAGGCCGGCCGGGTGAGACTCCCTTTGCCACCGACCACCGTTTCTGCCGTCTGCTATGCGACAGCCCCCGCCTTCCGGCCCTGCCGGTCTATGGCATCAACGACTGGTATTTCGCCTACGGGAACAACTCCCGGCAACTGATACTCGAGACAACAAAAAGCATGGCCGGTCTTGCCCCCGACAATCGGAACCGGCCCTTTTCCGTCATCGATGACGGCTGGGAGACCGATGACTTCCAACGCCCGAATGCAAAGTTTGGCGATATGTCCGCCGTAGCGGCAGAGATAAAGAACATTGGAATGCGCCCCGGCCTGTGGACCCGCCCCCTCCTGGCAAAAGAGAAGGAGTCCGTAACCCGCCTGCTCCCCGTCCGAAAAGGCCAGGAGGATTCGAAAGAACGCTATCTCGATCCCACGATCCCCGAAAATGATGAGCGTATCGCCGAAACGATCGCGCTATACAGGAATTGGGGCTTCGAGATGGTCAAACACGACTACTCCACCTATGATCTCCTCGGCCGCTGGGGCTCTCGAATGAACGAAGAACTGACAGTGCCGGGATGGCACTGCTATGACCGCTCCCTGACCAATGCCGAGATCATCCTCCGTCTCTACCGGACCATCCGCAAAGCCGCCGGACCATTGTATATCATCGGCTGCAACACGATGAGTCATCTCTCGGCGGGACTTTTCGAGCTGAATCGCATCGGCGATGACACCAGTGGCCGGGAATGGCCACGGGTAGGGAAATACGGCGTCAATACGATGGGCTTCCGGCTACCCCAGCATAACACTTTTTATGCAGCGGATGGCGACTGCGTAGGAGTGACAACACAGATCCCCTGGACAAAGAACCGGCAATGGATGCAACTGCTTGCCGAAAGCAGCGCACCCCTGTTCATCTCCGCACAGCCGGAAGCCATCGGCCAGGAACAAAAAGCCTATATAAAGCAATGTTTCGCGATGGCCGCGCGGGTACAGCCCCTGGGCGAACCGCTCGACTGGCTCACACAACCGCAGCCGGAAAAATGGCGTCTCAATGGAAGGGTGGTGAAATTCGACTGGAGCTAGCCTCACATCGCCGGTAGCACCGCAACAGTCAACGATCAAAGCGTGATAAGAAGGGAAGTCTAGCCCTCGAATATCAACGAAAAAACAATCATCCTTGATTTTAGTTTATCGATGACGTTTGAATACTGCAGATTGGCGTCGCGGCTGTGAATATTCTTGATGCCCTCGCTGATCTTCAGCTCTGGCGTCAGGATGAACACGGGAAGATAGATCTGGAAGCCGACCCCGGCCTCGATACTCATATCGGAAGGAAGAAGCTTGACCAAATTCTGCGCCTTACGGGCCGATGAGTTAGACGCCAGGTCATAGCGGTAATTGATCCCGCCCATCATGTAGACACGGAAATTGTTGATGCGATCGGACAGGAATTTCACCTGCGCGGGAAAACCCAGCAGCAACGATTGTATCTGTTTGGTCGCAACATTCGTTTCCCCCGCCGGCGGATGGTTGACATGATAAGCCAGCGTATTGTTGGCAAAGATGAACTCCGGGAAGGCAAAGCGAAACTCAAGATGATCCATCAGGCGAAAGGTGAACATCCCGGATACCCCGAATCCCCCGGAATTTCCCGGAGTGACATAGAGGATGCTGTCGCTTTGAAGGAAGGTCGGATGCGCGCTTACCTGCAAATGCGAATTGGTATACATCAACCCGATACCGATGTAATATTTCTTGCTGTCATGATCCGGCAGGTTGAGATAATCCCTCAACTGAGCCGAAACAGATCCGCCCGCCAGTAAACAGCCGAAAAAAAGTACGGAAAAAATTACTACCCTTTTCATAATCTCTTTAAAATCAATTAGATAAAGCTTTCCTGCCGGTCTTGGTCAGGTTTTGAGGGTAGATAATCTCGATAGGCTTTTTTTGAAGTAAGTGTAAATAACGTTGGAACAGTCGATTAATTGCCCTTCTCACCAATATAAAGAGTGCAAATGCCGAGGCTGAGCCGCCGCAGCCGGGTATTTATATACCCGCAGCCGTCCATGATCCGGGTAAAGGCGGCGCCTTCCGGGAAGGCTTTGACCGAATCGTTCAGGTATTGGTAAGCTTCCCGGCTGCTCGACACCATTTTCCCCACATTCGGAGCGACCAACCGGAGATAAAGGTCATAGAATTGCCGGAGACCCGGCGTCCGGGGTTGGGAGAATTCCAGCACCACCAGTCTCCCGCCCGGCTTCAGCACCCGCAACATCTCCTTCAATCCTTTCTCCAGGTTCTCAAAATTGCGAACGCCAAAAGCCACCGTGATCGCATCAAAGGACCCATCAGCAAATTGAAGCGATTCGCTATCGCCGGCCTGCAGGTCGATCCTCTCGCCAAGCTGCAGACGCTGGACCTTCTGCCGCCCGATCTCCAACATGCCATTGGAAATATCAACACCGGTAATGCGAACAGCGGGCAAGTACCGCGCCATCATGATCGCCATATCCGCCGTACCCGTGGCTACATCGAGGATCGCTCCGCCCGCGCCGATCCCCGCCCCTGCCTCGCGGATCGCTCTTCGCCGCCAGTAGATATCGATCCCCCCGGACAAAAATCGGTTCAGGAAGTCGTAGCGAAAGGCGATCTTGTCGAACATCTCGGCCACCTGCTGCTTCTTGCCCAGCTGCGAATCCTTGAAGGGAACGATCCGGTCATGCGAATAATTAGCCATAGGACGGCAAAGGTACGTATCTTACGGGCTTATTCCCGCAGAATGGATATACGCACCGCCATCTATGTCATCAGCAGCCCGGATCACACAAAGGCGCCAAAACCCGATCGCCCGGAATACGCCTTCATCGGCCGAAGCAACGTCGGGAAATCCTCGCTGATCAATATGCTGGCCAACAATGAAAAGCTGGCCAAGACCTCCGGAACCCCGGGCAAAACGCAGCTGATCAACCATTTTAGCATCAACGACGAGTGGTACATCGTCGACCTGCCGGGTTACGGCTTTGCAAAGGTCTCCCAGGCCCAGCGAAAGAAATGGGAGAAGATGATCGAAGACTACCTGCGCAAAAGAGAGAATCTCGTCAATGTATTTGTCCTCCTCGACAGCCGTCATTCTCCTCAGAAGATCGACCTCGAATTCATCAACCGCCTCGGCGGGTGGCGGGTGCCCTTCACCCTCGTCTTTACAAAGTCCGACAAGGAGAATCAGCGCACCGTCAGTGCGAACGTGAAAGCTTTTCTGGAAAAGATGCGGGAAACCTGGCAATTCCTGCCACAGCATTTTGTCACCAGCGCCGTAAAAAGAATGGGGAGAGATAAGATACTGGGAGTGATCGAAGAGATGAACAAGGAGTTCGAAGAGGGGAGAAGATCCCATGGGTCGTGATTTCACGACCATTTACCGTTCGCGGATAGACGGCGGGACGGACTAGTTCACAACCTTATTTGCGCAGCTGCTGCTCGCAAACGCCTCCGGTTTGGCCTTGAAAGCGAAGCCCATCCCAAGGATATAGCCCATCGCTTCCTTCAGCGCATCATTGCTCTTGAAATGCGGATTCGTATTGATGTCGGCATGCACTTCCATATCGACATTATACTTGCTGAAAAGATTGCAAAGCTCATAAGCAATCTCGATGCTCTTTGCCACCTCGACCAACATTCTTTCCTTGATCGTGTACTGGTGCCGGGTCTTTTCATTGTGAATGAACATGAACCCGCCATGACCTTCCCGAAGAAAGACGATGACAGTGGCAAATTCCGTTTCCAAACCTTTTACCTGGGAGTCGGTGCCGATGCAGACCTTCAGCCGGTAACCTTTTTCGGTCTCGCGGCGGATCGCGTTCTCAACGGCTTCAATGATGGGGAGTTCGATGACGTCCCCATTAAATTTTCGCCATAGCATAATAATAAAGGGTTTTTCGAATTTAATGAAAAACCGCTGATTGACAAAATCGACTGCACATTAATGTATTATTAAGCCCTGCGGATGCTCGTTAAAGCTAACTGTTCCGCCTAATATTGACCCGTACTGAGCAGTACCAGTGTACAGGCCTCGATCGGTTGAATGCCGTTTGCTTGCGCCAATCGCGCAAACTCTTCATTCTCTGCACCAGGATTGAAAATGATCCGTTTGGGGCGAAGGGAGAGTATATAGTCGTAGTACTCTTTTTGCCCGCGCGGATTGAGATAGAGAGTCACGGTGTCGACCCCGGGAAAATCCTTTTTCTCCGTTTCGATGGTCACATCCCCCACCGCAACGGGCTTCCGCCCGATGGCGACTACCGGATGACCGTTGCCGCGCAGCCGGTTCATGGCCAGGTAGCTGTAACGCCCCGGATTGTCGGAGGCTCCAAGGATCAACGTCTTTTTTACAGGAGCAGGCATATGAATTATACAATCGAACGCACGATTTGTTCATCGGCCCTCGCATCAGTGATCTCGCATACTGCCTCTTCCAGCTTTTCATACCGAAACCGGAATCCCGTCTGCAGCAGCCTGGTCGGCACCACCCACCGGCTCTTCAGCAACAACTCCGTTTCGGTGCCAATGAGAGCTGCTCCCAGTTTCAACAGCGGCGCCGGCATCGGCAACCCGAAACGCCGCCCGGCTGTCTTACGCAGCGTCGACATAAAAAAGCGATTCGTAACAGGCATCGGCGAAGAAAGATTATAAGTGCCTTCCAGCTCAGAGTGATCGAGAAACCATTCGATAGCACGGGCCACATCCTCGATATGCACCCAGCTGAACATCTGCCGGCCACTCCCCTGCTGACCCCCCAACCCAAATTTTACCAGGTTCGTATAACGAACCATCGGTCCGTCCTTGTCGAGCGTTATCGCCAGCCTCAACGCGACCTTGCGGGTAAATGGAGTGCGTTGCTCCTCGAAGGTCTTCTCCCAGCGCTTGCAAACACGTACCGAAAAATCATCCTCAATCTCTCCTGTATATTCATCTTGTGGCCGGTCCTGGGCATGCCGGTAAATAGTTGCGGAACTCCCGTTGACCCAAAGCTTCGGCGGCACCACTGCCTCCCGGATCACCTGCCCGAGTGCCCGCGTAGCATCGGCACGGCTATCGGAAATGTCCTGGCGGTTGCGGGCCGTATACCGACAGTTGACGCTGCGCCCCGCAAGATTCAACACAAGGTCGGCGCCTTCCAACTCGCCAACCCAATGCCTCTCCACCGTCCGCCCGTCCCAATGCCGATAGTCGATATTGTATTTACCCCTTGCCGTTAGAGATTGCCGGGTAAGAACGATCACACTATTATCCCTCCCCCAACGCTCCGCCAGCGCCCGCCCGATGAATCCCGTTCCCCCCGCAATAATGATCTTTTTGTTTTCCATGTTTCTGAATTTTCAGTATAAATTGAAATAAATTACGCCAAATAAAAGCCGCGACGGCGGCTTGACCTACAATCATCAACAATCAACTCTTCCCGGCAAAAAGCTTCACCAGGCTCCCGAAAAACCAATGCTCATCCGCCTTGATCATCGTATCCAGCGTCTTATCGGCCTGCTCGCTGAACTTGCGGATATTGTTGATCGTGTCGGTGAAGGTCTTCACATGCTTATCCTTCTTGTCCCCCTCCACATCACTCAACTCCTGTAACACCGGGATCATCACGTCCAGCTCCCTTTTCTTCCGCTCCTTGACGATCTGCCGCGCTACCCTCCAGATATCCTTCTCCGCCGAAAAGAACTCCTTTCTCTCCCCTGGGATCAACACCTTCCGCACCAACCCCCAGTCGATCAACTCCCGGAGATTCATATTCGCATTCCCCCGGCTGATCGCCAGCTCCTCCATAACGGCATCCGCACTCAGCGGGTCGGGACTGATCAGCAACAGCGCATGGATCTGCGCCATCGTGCGATTGATACCCCAGTTGGTGCCGAATCTTCCCCAGTCCGCAATAAACCGGGCTTTTGCTTCTGCCAGTTGCATGGTCAAAGATAATAAAATTTCGAAACTTTCAAGAATAATTGAAAACAAGCCACTTCCTCCGGCCGATCGCAAAATCGCAACTACAGTTTCGGACAGGTATACTGCTTATCCTCACGGGCCGAGAACCCTTTCTTCCCTGGCCGGATCACCACCGACAGATAAAAACCTCCATTCTGGGTCTTGGTTTTGGAGAATACCGTCGCCCAGTTATGCACGCCAAACAGCAACGGACCCAGCTTGGCGGCCCCGCCGACCCAAACCTGGCCATCCGTGGTCACCGTCATGGGCAGATAGCCGCCCAGGCTCCGGGTCTCCCATCGGGGCGTCAGTGCGAACAGCGTGATCTCCTTTGTGAACAGCCGCGGACCATTGCCGCCGAGGTTCAGCGTCAGCTCCGTGTTGAGGGCAAAATGCTCCGGAAGCATCCGGTCCACATTGATCACGACCCGTGCGGGATTCCAGATGATAAAACGCCCATGCAGGCGCGCCACCGAATTCACCACCGTCGAGAGACTGTCATTGAACTCGCGGAAACTGGAGACATAATTGAATTTATTGTTCAGATCGAAGTCGGAAGTGGCGGTCTTGGGATTGCTCACTTCACGGCTCTCCGATCCATACTGGAACATATTGGCGCCGAGGTCCATCAGGGAGACGCCGATCTTCCAGTCATAGTCATAATAGTCGTCTTCATGACCGTCGATGGAAACGCCCTGCGGCTTCACCAGGTATTCAACGCCCAGATCGACGGCCGCCCCCGCACGGGACTGCTTGAAAATATCCTTCAGGTTGTCATTGGTGCTTCGGTTACTGTGCCAGGAGTCGAAGTTCGACGAATAACCATACCTGGCGCTTCCCGCCTGCAGCGTATAGAAGGTCACGGTATCCACCACGTTACGCTTCACCGTGCTGTTGGTGAGTTGCGCAAAGGCCCCTGCAAGTGCCCGCTGGGCATGAAGCGTGATACCCGCATTCAGCCGGCCAATGGCATCGTCCCATATTGTCCGGCTATAGGTGCCGTACAATTCCAGCCAGCTGCTGCCCACCACCCGTGCCGCATAGGTGGTCCCATCGTTGATGCTGAAGAACTGGTTCATGTCCTGCAACGTGTCGTTATAATTGACATTGGACGTTCTTGCGGACACATAACCCCGCACGTTGGCGCCAAAGGAAATAGCCTGGTTCCGCCCGATATTCAGCCGGACATTCAAAAGATGAACATTGTAGTTGAATGCGGCATACCGCTTCAGAAACCCGGTCTTCCATTTGTAGCCTACTGTGTCCTTATGGGAAATATAGGAAAGATCGGAGAAGGTGATCGCATTGGTGGTATTCTTCAGCTGGGTAGAGAAAACTGTGATATCCCAGGGATAGGGCGTGCTCAGGATGGCCGCCGGGTTATTGGCAGCCCCCATCGCGCCCGCAAAAGGCGACCCGTTGATGGCTTGATAGTTCTGCCCAAGACCCTGGAACGTACAGATTAAGACGAAAAATACTCCCGTTGCAACGAGTTTCATGGTCATTAATTTGCAATTAATTGACAGTCAAGGAAAAATCATCGAGGTCTTCGGTGGGATAAAGGGTTACGGTTTGTGCTAAACAGGAGAATGGACGTCTTAGAACGGTTGGCCGTGTGTTTGTCTGATCAAAAAGGAAACCAATCCTGGGAAAGGTTTCAGCGAATATAGCAAAAGATTCGTACGCGACACAGTCCCAAACCAACGTTGAAGAAGCCGTCCCATCCATAACCGTCTCCCGAACTCCCTGTTCCATCGATCGATCCATTCCTGTTCCAGCTGATAGCGGGCTATTTCTCCGTTTAAGAAGTCGTTGATACATCCAAATGCGATCTTGCTCCCATGTAGCGCCATGCTCATTCCGTTACCGGACAAAGGCGGCGCCATCCCCGCCGAATCGCCGATCAGCAGGACATGATCTTCCACCTGGGTCTTTTTTTCGAAGCTGATCTGGGCAATGGTTACGGGCTGCGGATAGAGCCTTGCCGTCGAGGCAAACAATTCATCGAGGTACGGATTGGTGCGCAGGATGGTTGCTTCCATTTCGGCGATGGAGTTCCCGCTGGCCTGGAGATTGGCGGCCGTCGTCATATAGCAAAGACAATATCGGTTGTCTTCGATCTTCGAGATGCCGCAATAGCCATGGGGAAAATGATGCAGGGCGATAAGGTCGGCCGGTAAGTTTGCCGTGACATGGTATTTTACGCCTACATAATTGTTCAGCCGCGTCGACCGCTTGCGGATAAAGGCGCGCTTCCACCGAACGTCGAGATTGCTTCTTTTCCCGAAAGCGCCACAGGCTACCCTGGCCGAAAAGCACCCGATGGAAGTGACAACGGTGAAGACCTCCCGGTCGAAAACGATATCCGTCACCCGGGTAGCCTCATACAATTCCACACCTTCCGATCGGGCGATATCCGCCAGCGCCGCATCGAGCTTGTAACGGCTGATGCCAAAACCGCCCAGCGGCAGTTCCTGCTCCAGCGCACGGCCGTTCGGCGCCGACATCCGCAGTGTCCGGATGATCGGAAGGTTCCAGTCGCTGAGCGGCAGACCCAGCTCTTCCAGGAAGTTCCAGCTCTCCAGGCTGATATATTCGCCGCATACCTTGTGATATGGAAAACTCTCTTTCTCGAACAAGGCCACACGATAGCCGGCCCTGACCAACTGGATCGAAAGCCCAAGCCCTGCCAGCCCTCCTCCCGCGATGATGACGTCATACATAGACCTTCCCTCCCGTTCGCGCGACGATGAGCCACCGAAAGGCCCATTGCCATTTTACCGACCATCCGCCGACGCCGGCCTGCCTAAGCAGACCTTCCCATTCCCCCCGGCGGAAACCCCGCAACACCGATAACGGCGCATCGTTCTTTACCAGGTAGGACGAAGAGAACCAGCCCGTCAACAGCCGTATCGCATGATAGGCCGTCCGGTGCCGGTGAAGATCGTTGATGAACCATCCCACCCGCGCTTGCCCTTCCATCCACTGCAGTTGCGGGACCAGCTCCTCATCTCTAAAATGATGGCAGAAAAGCGAAGAGAACACGATATCGGGTCGCTCGCCGCCAAAGGATACCGCCCGGTAGTCCGAATGAACCCAGTTGGCATTGTCCCCCTTCCAGCGTTGCCGCGCTACCTCGATGCAATGTTCGTTGCTGTCGATACCGGTGATGCGGGTCTCGATCCCGCGCCGCCGGCACCAACGGTCAAGTACACGTAAGTTATCGCCGCCACCACACCCGATCTCGCAGATATGACACCGGCGGCATCCATCGGCCAACTCGGCAAGCCCACGGATACTGATGGCATGCCCGCCGAGCCAGGTATTGATAAAATCCAACTCCAGCATATTCCTTTCTATTGCCGCAAAAGGCAAGCCCTCGCCGTCCAGCAGCTCCTTTTCATAACTGCGCTTCGAGAGATCGGGTTTGCCAGGCATATCGATTGGTTTAAGTCGGTTCCGCGACGAAGGTCTCCATCGTGAGACCCGGGCCAAAGGCCGCCCCGAATATACAATTTGACCCTGTATTGGAAGGGTCATTCAGGATGCGCTTCAGCACAAAAAGAAGAGTGGCCGAAGACATATTGCCGAACTGTTCCAGCACGGCATAGCTATGGTCCAAATGGCCGCTGGTAAAGGAGAGGCTTTTATCTATCGCATCCAGGATCTTCTTTCCGCCGGGATGGATGCACCAATGATGGATATCCTCCCGGGCGAGGCCACATTGGTCCAGCGCATGACGGACCAGCTTCGAAAAATCGGCCCGGATGATATCGGTAACATAGCTGGTCAGCGTCATCCGGAATCCCGTCGAAGAAAGGGCCCAGGTCATGTCTACCTGTCCCCGCGGCATGATCTCCGAATAGAAATGCTTCAGTTGCAAACCTTTTCGCGGATGATCGTCGGAAGTGACCAGCGCGGCGGCGGAACCGTCCGCAAAAAGCAGACTGGAGAGCATATTGTCCAGCGTAGGCTCCTGCTGAAAATGCAGGGTACACAGCTCGGTACATACGATCAGTACGCGGGCTCCCGATCCGGCGCCCGCCAGGGCATGCGCCAGCTTGAGGGCATGGACCGCCGCATAGCAGCCCATGAAATTGATGGACGTCCGGAAAAGCGTGGCCGGCAGACCCAATGCTTCCACCAGCTCCAGGTCCAGTCCCGGCGCACTCATACCCGTACAGCTGACCGTGATGAGGTGTGTGATCTCGTGTAAGTCCAGCACGTCGTCGAGGCAATTTCGGATGGCCGACAACGACAGCGGTGCAGCATGCTCCTGGTACCATCGCATCCGCATCTCGAGCGAGGGAAAAGGCTCGAGGTTCTCCGTCGGCGGATAGAACTGCCATTGTCTTACCGGCCGCGAATAGTCCGGGATAACGGAGTACCTCGACCGGATGCCGCTTTGATGATAGAGATATCTCAATTTCCGCACCGAATCCCGCTCAAGGCCGTAGATCCGCTGCATAAAGGGCAGGATGTCTTCCTGTCGATGCTGATAGGCCGGTACCGCCGTTCCGATAGAAATGATCTTACTCAATAGTTGTGATTGATGGTATATATGCAGGGATAAACCCGCAAAGATGGGACCACCCGCGTTAACTCATTACCAGCACGGCGATGAATCCGGCATTGGTACAGATCGAAGCCAGCAGGTTCATTCGCATGGTATTGGCAAAATTAGCCGCCGCCGGGTCCCGCCAGACCCTGATGGCCCATATCCAAAAATAAACGATTACAGGAAGCATACAGGTTGCCAGTACGTAAAATTCTTTGACCTGCAGGGTGGATAGGAAATAATAGGCCAGGACCCCGAAGGCGACCCCATAGATCAATCCCGTAAAGACAAAGCTGCCGCGATAGCCTAATACCATGCTTAGGGTCCGTACGCCATCCTGCCGGTCGGCCTCATGCTGGTAGATCTGCGTAAGTGGGTAAAAACCACCTAGCAGCAGGGAAGCGGCAAGCATGGCTGGGGCGACGGAAGAAACATCCGCCGGCGCCCCGGATCTGTGGCTCCCCTGGTAAACGATCCAAAAGATCAACGCACCCTGGCAGCTGATCACCGTCAACCAACCGGTCAAAGGGTACCTCTTTAGCCGGATTCCCCGATAGCTGTAGGCCCTCGAAGCAAGAATATACACCGCCAGCCCCGCTGCGAACGGAAACCCGATCAGGAATCCGAGGACCAGCGCCACCGCATCCATCGCCAGCGTCACCCAAAACAGCTCGCGCGTCGGCGGCAATGGATTTTCCAGTCCGCCGATCGGCGTAGTGTCCCGGTCCATATAGCTGTTGTAACCGTTACTGGCCGGATAGACCAGGCCGTGCAGGATAAAAAAGATCAGCAAGGCCCGGGCCCAATCCCTGCCCTCCACCACCTGGCTTAACGCGAACCAATACACCGGCATCAGGAAGAAGGAGAATGGCAGGCGCAACAACTGCAGGGTGGAAGAGGGGGCTTTTTTCATCGCCGGGCAGGCTTTAGTGATGAATTGGTAAAAAGTTGTTGCCGGACGATCCACACCCAGACGACGATAGCCATCACCCCTTTTATCCCATAAGGCCGGATAAAGCCGTTTCGTACCGGCGCCGGCACCAGGTCTGAAACAGACATGGTGATCAGCAGGAAGGAGAGGATCAGCAATACCCGGTCGGTCATACTGGCGGGCTGCTGCGACCAGTACCAGATGCCGATGCCGCTCATGACGATGATATACGTGGGCGACTCCGCCTTGTGGTTGAAGATCACCATCCAGATGAGCATCGATGCCAGGTAGAGAAAACGAAAGGATAGCTCTTTGTACCGGCGGACCTGGACCAGCGGTAAGAGGAACAGCCCAATGCCGGCCAGCGTGACCCAATTCTTGGCGCCCGGAAGATGGAACCAGCTGACCATAATGCCCATCACGGAAACCCCCGTGGAAGCAGACCGGTCATCGATCAGCAGATGCCACCAGCTGTTATACAGGAACAGCAGCTGCGGCCCGCTCACGACCACCAGCGGGATCAGCGCAAAGAACGCCATCCAGAAGAGCGACCAGCCGAACAGGCGAAGCTTGCCGGGATAAAATAGGTACATAACGAAGGCCAGGGCGCCGTAGATTTTTATATAGAACGAGAAAACGATACAAAGGGTTGACAGCAGGTAATTCCGGCGTTCGGCGAAGGCGAAGGCAAGCACGATCAACCCGGCCATCAGCCCGTTGCTTTGGGTATTCTGGATCGACAGCAACATCTCCAGCAGGCAGAAGAGCAGGATAAAGCTCTTCTTCTCATCGGAGAGGTCCGGCAACAGGCGAATGCCCGCCAACAGGCAAAAAGAGTTGATCATATTCCACAGGAACAGCCCAAAGATATCCGGCATCCAGGAAAGAAAGCCGAAACATAGCGCAAAAGCCGGACTGTATTTGTAAAGGTCCCAGTGGTCGTCGGGGAACAACCGGTAGATATCCTGGTTATGGATAAGATGGTAGAACGAGAATTTAAAGATGCGGAAATTGTTGTAGTCGATATAGGCCCGGCCTCCCGGCACATACACCTTCAACCCTGCGGTGAGCCCCTGAGTGGTGGCGATGATCGTGATCAGTAGATAGCCGAGAAATGCGATCGAAAGAGAGTGGGACTTCCAGATGCGAAGAAGATTCGTTTTGGCTGAGGTCATAGTTTACATTTATTTGCCTCTTGATGGGCCGCGGGCCCATCGGCCGAAGGCCAGACATCAGCGATCGGCGTCAAATTGCGCTATTAGTAAGGCTTCATATCGGCGCAATCGCAATCCGACTCCACCGTAGTCCCCAATAGTCGGGCAAAGCGCCGGTAGAAGCCGATCCGGTCCTCCCGGTTCCCTTTTATTGCCGGCTCGTTGCCACGGCACTCGATACCGCCGTTGATGATATTGATCGTCATTCCAAAACCCGGCTTGCGCCCCAACCGCAGATCCTCGGCGCCAGGCGTCCATTTGCCGCAGATCACATCATGACAGGAAGGTTTTGGCGGCTGTGGCTTCATCCAGAACCACAGGGCCGCCCGAAAAGCGATCACCCCGTCCTGGCTCACTAATTCCGGTCTGGCCAGCAACGGCAGGTTCATATCCGCTCCGGCCTGGCCATAGTTATAGGCATAGCTCAGCTGCAGCGGTCCGCGGCCGTAATAGGATTTACCAGGTGCCGGCCGATACGGGCTGGTGCCGCCGGTATTGTAGACGGTACAATGTCCATCCTTGCAACCCACCTCTTCTGTATAGAAAAGCCCCCAGGCATAAGGGCCGCCCGCCGATCCGGGCCCACCATCGGTGGTCTCGTGCGCGGCGTGCGCAAAAAAAGCGGCCAGTTCCCGCTTACGCACATCCGGAGAACCTTCTCCGGCGAATAAAGGGAAACTGGCCGCCGCTTTTATAAATGCCTCGTACGTATAAAGGCGATCATGATGTGGAAAAAACCGCTCATACTGCTGCCGGGTCAGCAAGTCCGCGACGCCGGAAGACCCGTCTCGATCCGAGGGAGTGACCGGTCCCGCCAGGACCCACGCTGCAAAACAAAGAATGAGAACCTGCATGCCGCTCAAAACTAGGCAAAATCTACCATTTTTCGTCGCCTTCGCTCCGGTTGATCTTCACCGAGAAATTGGTTTCCTCGAATTTCTTCTTTTCTCCGGGGTTAGCCAATTGCTCGGGATTGGGCCGGGGCTTCCGAACGCCGGTGGCCTCGCCCTTGCCACGCTCGGACTGGCGATCGCGTCCACGGCCACCGCCCTCGCCCTTGCGCTGCTCAGGCTGCCGGTCGCGCCGTTGCTCAGGCCCGTGATCCCGCCGTTGCTCCTGTTGCTGCTCAGGCTGAGATTCATGCAGGAGAAGTCCGGGCGCCTCACTCGTCGCCTGTCCGGGCTGCGGCTCGGGCCGTTGAACCGGCTCGCGGCGTTGGGCCGGTTGCGAATCGCGCCTGGGCGGACGACCCTGCTGCTGACTGTTTTGAGACTGACCGGGTCTCCGCTGCTTATCACGATTCCGGTTGCCGCCATGGTTACTTCTGCCGCCGTTGCCGCCCCCGTGATTCCGGTTGGCCTCCGCACGGGCGACGACATCCTCCGATACCGGGCTATGCGTAGCCAGCGAAGCATGCATAGCATGCGGATGGTCTTCCACCACCGGGATCTGCCGGGAGATCAGCTTCTGGATGTCCCGCAGGAATTCTTTTTCTTCGCCATCGCAGAACGACAGGGCCGTGCCGCTGGCGCCGGCTCTACCGGTACGGCCTATGCGGTGAACATAAGTCTCCGGCACGTTGGGAAGCTCGAAATTGATCACGTGCGTAAGGTCGTCGATGTCGATCCCCCGCGCCGCGATATCGGTCGCCACCAGGATGCGCGTATGCCGGCTCTTGAAGTTTTCCAGCGCCCGCTGTCTCGCATTCTGCGATTTGTTGCCGTGGATGGCCTCCGCCCGGATACCCGCCCGCGTCAAACCCTGCGCTACCTTGTCCGCCCCATGCTTGGTTCGCGTGAACACAAGGGCAGTAGGGATCGCGCTGTTCTTCAGGATATGCAGCAGGAGACTCCGCTTATCTTTTTTATCGACGAAATAGATCGATTGCTGGATAGTATCGGCCGTAGAAGAGACCGGGGTCACCTCCACCTTGGACGGATTGACCAGGATCGAGCCCGACAGTTTCTGTATCTCCGGCGGCATCGTGGCCGAAAAGAACAACGAATGCTTCTTCTGCGGCAAACGCGCCAGGATCTTGCGGACATCGTTGATAAAACCCATGTCCAGCATGCGGTCGGCTTCGTCCAGGACGAAATATTTGATCGAGTCCAGGCGAAGCAGCTTCTGATCACAAAGATCGAGCAGCCTGCCCGGGGTCGCAACCAACACATCTACGCCGCGTTGCAACGCCTGCACCTGCGGATTCTGCGGCACTCCGCCGAAAATGACCGTATGCCGTACGCCCGTATGCCGGCCGTATGCGGCAAAGCTCTCATCTATCTGGATCGCCAGCTCCCGCGTCGGCGTAAGGATCAGGGCCTTGACCGTCCGTGCCCCCCCATGACGGGTATTCTCGTTCACGCCGGCAGCATCTTCGCATAACAATTGGAGTAAGGGAAGAGCAAACGCTGCAGTCTTGCCCGTGCCCGTCTGGGCACAGCCCAGCAGGTCTTTTCGTTCAAGGATAATCGGTATAGCCTGTTGTTGGATAGGCGTGGGTGTCGAATATCCCTCATCGTTCAAAGCCTTTAGCAAAGGCTCAATGAGATTGAGATTTTGAAATGACAAAATGATTCTATTTATAATATTGAAAAAAGCCCATCTACTCAGCAATATCCTTCAGGAGTATATACAGAAGGTTGTCACGAAAGTGATTAGAAAGGAATATAACGGACGCAAAGTTAGCACATTGATAGCGAATAGCCAACTTCTCCGATTATAATTGACAATCAACACATTAGAAGAAAATCCAGGGAAAAGCCAAAAAATTGGAAAAAATATTGCGGTCTTTTTGGTCCGCATGTCATTTTTGTCCTATATTTGTTTCAACAACGGTTCACTCAACACAGCCACCCAGGTTAAGGCTCCGATAAACGGCCACAGGCCGGTCAGAAAAAGGGATGGCTGGCCGTTCAAAATTTTTCTAACAGTTAAAGTTTGGTTGGAACAGCAAGGACACAGTTCTTGAGAGCCGTCTGTTTCTACAGAGGACTCGAAAGGATAAGGTTTAAAGGGTCCCCTCATGTCTATGAGGGGACTTCTGATTTACCAGTGAGCGAAGCGAAACCGGACATTATGAGGCCGTCTACTTTTTGTCCAGAGACGGCCTGTCTCATTGAAAGCTTACATGGAATTGGCCCTCGATCTCATAATAGTAGGAATGATCCTGGCGCGAGAACCGGATCGGCGCCCCAAGTTCCTTCAACACTTTCAGGTATTCATATAAACTGCGCTCGGAAATGCCCATCTTCCGGGCGAACTCAGGCGGAGAACCGGTCCCTTTCTGACGGATAAATTGATCAAGCTGGAGGAGAAGGCTAAGGTAATGCTTCATAATAGGATTTTTTTATCGCTACCCCTCAGAAGCACCTAACCCAACTCAAAATAACAAAAAGCAGATTCCCCTATCCCAAAAAGAAAGGCCGATAAATGGGAACACTCATCGGCCTTTATAGAAATTTATCTATACCTAGATCATCATACGCAGCGGCTCCTCGAGGAAACTCTTCACCGTCTGAAGGAACGCGGAACCCGTAGCCCCATCCACAACCCGGTGATCGCAGCTCAGCGTAAGCTTCATCACATTACCCGGAACGATCGCCCCGTTCTTGACAACAGGCACCTGCTGGATCGCACTAACGGCAAGGATACACGCATTGGGCGCATTGATGATCGCCGTGAATTCCTCCACGCCGAACATCCCCATATTGGAAATCGTAAAGGTGCTTCCCTCGTATTCCGCCGGCTGCAGCTTCTTGCTCTTCGCACGACCCGCCAGGTCCTTCACTTCCCCGGCGATCTGCGACAAGCTCTTCGTATCGGCGAACCGTACCACCGGCACGATCAACCCATCCTCGATGGCTACCGCCACCCCGATATGTACATGATGGTTTACCCGGATCGTCTCACCCCTCCAGCTGCTGTTGACAGCCGGATGCTGTCTCAGGGCAATAGCCACCGCCTTCAGCACCAGATCGTTGAAAGAGATCTTTACCGGCGAGGTCTCATTCAGTTTTGCCCGAGCCTGTACCGCGCTGTCCATATCGATGGACATCGTAACGTAGAAGTGCGGCGCGGTGAACTTGCTCTCCGACAATCTTCTCGAAATAGCCTTCCGCATCTGCGAGACCGGTACCTCCTCAAAGCTTTCCTGGCCCTGAACCACCCCCTGACCGGCCGATATGCCGGCAGGCTTACCTGCCGACGCCGGCTGTGCCGCCGTCGCAGCGGCCTTGGAAGGCGTATAACTGTCGACATCCTTCTTCACGATCCGGCCGTTATCACCACTGCCGGCAACTTTCGAAATATCGATCCCCTTCTCCGCAGCCAGCTTCCTGGCCAGCGGAGAAGCCTTGATCCGGCCATCGGCGCTAACCGAAAGACCCGCATGATCAGGCTCTGATCCTTGGGCCGCCACAGGCGCCGCCGCACCCTGGGCCGCCGCAGGAGCGGCAACCGGACCCGCAACACCCTTATTTTTCGAACTCGCAACAATTGCATCCAGATTCACCTTCTTTTCGTCGCCGATCACGGCAAGCAGATCGTTCACGGCGATCTTTTCCCCTTTCTGGGCGCCGATGAACAGGAGCTTTCCCTCCTTATAGCTTTCCAACTCCATTGTCGCCTTGTCCGTCTCGATGTCAGCAAGAATATCCCCTTTCTTTACCGTATCTCCTACTTTCTTATGCCAGTCGGCAATGACCCCTTCCGTCATCGTATCGCTCAGGCGGGGCATCAGGATCACCTCTTCCTGTTTGGAAACATCGATGCCGCCGCCGGCCGGAGCCGCCGCCGGCGCAGGTGCCGCCGCCGGAACAGTCGAAGACCTGGGCGCAGGCGCTGCACCACCACCCTTGACCAAACTGCTGATATCTTCCCCCGGAGCGCCGATAATGGCCAGCAGATCGTTTACCTGGATCTTGCCGCCTTTATCCGTACCTGTATATAATAACGTACCGTCCTTATAACTCTCCAGGTCCATCGTCGCCTTGTCCGTTTCTACTTCCGCCAGCAGCTCGCCTTTCTTGACGGATTCGCCCACTTTCTTATGCCATGCCGCGATGACCCCTTCCGTCATCGTATCGCTCAACCGGGGCATTAAAATAACTTCAGCCATAAAAAATTTTAGTATTTGGAGCCGTGAAATTAACACAATTTTGGTTGCGGTTGACGGCCTGGGCAAAATTAGCCCATCAACCGCATCCTCCGCCTACACCACTTGTACATTGCCCGTGCGTTTCAGCACACCCCAATGCTGCAGCTCGCCTTTCAACGCCCGGCGAACGGCCCTGAATAACACCAGCCAGGTCAGCCAGCGCCAGATCAACCGCTGCGGGATCAGCCAGACCAGCCGCGCCAGGTTCTCCCGCTCAAAGGAGAAAGCCAGCAGCGCCACGGCGAGATCCACCAGCATAAAGACGAGGTAATAACCACCGATCTTCGAAGCATTGCCCGTCAGCAGCCCCACGATCATAAAGAAATCGGCCAACGGAATGACAAAGGGGATGACATATTGAAAGATCAGGATATTCGGTAACGCTGCCCAGCCCAGCCACCGGTATTTCCAGTTCATCAGCGCATCCCGGTTCTTCCAGAAGGTTTGCATCACCCCATAGCTCCACCGGAACCGCTGTTTGAAGAACTGTTTCAGCGTCTCCGGCGCCTCCGTCATCGCAATGGCCCGGTTGTCGTTCTCGATGACATACCCGCAACGCAGGATCCGGATGGTCAGGTCGCAGTCCTCCGCCAGAGTGTCGGTCGTAAATCCACCCGCTTCTTCGATAGCTTGCTTTCTGAACGCACCGATAGCCCCTGGCACCACCGTGATGGCGTTTAAATAAGAGAACGCCTTCCGGTCGAAGTTCTGGCTGCTGATATATTCGATGGCCTGCCAGCGTGTCAGCAGGTTCACCTGGTTACCCACCTTAACATTGCCGGCCACCGCACCCACCGGCCCTTCATTCCGGTTCGGTTTCCCCGAACGCTCGCCAAAATGCTCCATCATCAGCGACACGGCATTGGGCAGCAGCTTCGTATCGGCATCGATACAGATGACGAACTCCGCCTCGCTCCGGCTGATACCGAAATTCAGCGCCGAAGCCTTCCCGCCGTTGGGCTTTGTATACACCTTCACCTTGGGATTGCCGGCAAAGACTTCCCGCACCCGTTCATAGGTCGCATCCTGGCTGCCATCATTGACAAAGATGATCTCGATATTCGGATAATTCCCCTTCAGCAGACTCTGCACACTGCCGACGGCATTGACCTCTTCGTTATAGGCCGGCACGATGATGCTCACCAGCGGCGCGTCTTTCCCACTCACCGACCAGAAGGGCTGGTAGCCATATTTCTTTTCCCGGAAATGCTCCTTCGTGGCAATAACGGCGATGAACAGAACCCGGCTCACCGACAGGATCATGAACACGACAAAGGCGGAGAACAGGATATGACTTCCCCAATAGCCGATCTCCGCAAAGTAATAGTTTATCTGCAACAGGTAATAACCGCTTCCCTTCGGCACGGGCGGCATCATCTCGTCCTTCGTCTTGCCGAGGATATCCGCCACCGTGGTGAACCGGAAGCCCCGCTTCTGAAAATAGTCGATGATCCGGGGCAGCGCCTCGACTGTCGATTCCCGGCCCTCGCCACCCGCATCATGCAGCAAAATGATATTCCCGCTGAGACCCGCCTTCGTCATCTCGTTCTTGCGCCGGATCACCCGTTCAACGATGCTGTCGGCCGGGGTGCCCGGCTCCCAGTCCAACGGATCGATGGACTCCCCGATGTCCAGGTAGTTCTTCTTCCGCGCAATGGCCACGGGGATCAGCTCCTCCCATTTCTCCGGCTCGAAATCCGCATTGTAGGGCGCCCGGAACATGATAGTGCTCCGGCCCGTGATACACTCTATCAGCAGCCGCGTCGACTCCATCTCCAGGATGGCCCGCCGCGTACTGACCTTGGCGATATTCGGATGGGTGAACGTATGGTTGCCGATCTCATGCCCCTCCTTGAACTCCCGCTTCACGATGGGAATATTGTTCTCCGCATTGATGCCCACGACAAAGAAAGTTGCCGGGACATGGTACCGGCTGAGGATATCGAGTATCTTGGGCGTATAGTCGGGATCGGGGCCATCGTCAAACGTCAGCACCAGCTTCATGCTGTCGGTGGTTCCGTACTTCCGGGCAACGAATCGCGACGGCAGACTGTCATAGCTCTCCTCACTGATCAGCATCTCTCCCGTATTCACCTCCGGCGTGATCCGCCCGTTGGTCGGCGTCCCAATGACATCCAACACCTCTCCACTCCCCTCATAGTCCACAAAATCCGCATTGGCCATCGCATCCACCTTGCTGAACGCGGCGAAGTTGAAATGCGCCACCGACGACTTCTGCATGTCCTGGTCATAGAAATCCCACACCCGCGGGTCCTCATCCCCCAGCCGCCAAAGGGATGTCCCAGCCAGCCCGTATTCCGTGGCAAACCGCAAGGCATTGAAGGTCGTTGCCGCATCCGTGAACTGCACCTGGTGACGCACATTGTCCTCGTCGTCATAATCGTAGTGCAGATTGTAAGAGTCATTGTCGAAATCGATCTTGGCGTCGTTATCCTTTGCCGTGAACAACGCCTGCTGATAGCTCACCGTACGGCTCGACATCTCCTTACCCAGCCGCCAGTCATAGCCATAGGCCGCCAGGCAAAGGATCAACTTGCTCTCCGGAACATATTTCACGGCGGCATCGACCGCGCCCTCGATCCATTTTTGGTGGGCAATAGGCCCCGGACCCGAATTGTCGGAATACTGGTCATAGGCCATCAGGAGTACATAGTCGTTGTATTTTGACAACTGCTTGACGTTGTAATCTTCGTTGAATGGAATGATATCCTGGGTCACCAGCAGGTGCCGGGCATGGAGCTGCTCATAGAGGTCCTTCTGGAATTCCACCAGCTTCTCGTCGCTTTTCTCCTCCAGCTCTTCAAAGTCCACATTCACCCCGATGAAATTGTTCCTCTCCAGGATCCTGATCAGGTCGTTGATGAGCCGCTGCTTCTTGGCCGGATCGTTGATGATCCGGTGCACCGCGTCACCCCGGAACAGCTCCTTATAGTTGTTGGAAAGGATCGGCAGGATCTTCACCCCCGATTTCTTCATCACTCCCCAGGCCCGGGAATCGATATCGGTATAGATCGTGTCCGCGGTCGGATCGACAAAGATCCATTCGGGGATCACCAGGTTCATCTTGTCGATATACTGTTGAAGCGAAAGAAAGGACTGGGCATCCCAGTCTACATAGAAGGCGGCCCTGATCCCGGTAGGGAATTTTGTAAACGACCGGAAACTGGTATCGGCCTTTTTGGACCGTTGCTGGGCCAGTTTCTCGGAATCCTTTTTGGATTCACCGGGATAAGCCCCTCCCCGATAGGGTACCTTCTCGTTAATATATTTCCGGAATCCTCCGTATTGTTCGATAAGGGTGTTCTTGAAAAGGATGCTCTTATTGGTGTCCAACACCTTCTTGTACAGTTGGCTTTGCTCCTTCATCCGCGGAAGGGCGGGCTTATAGTCCCGGGAGACCGCGATCGAAAAGATGACTACCCCAAGGACCAGGAAGAACAGCAGGATCCTGCCACCCCACTTTAGCCGCTGCCAGCGGCCTGATGAATTTGTTTGGAAGATCTGGGTTGTAGAAGGAGGTGTCGAGTTGCCTGTCATAGATTTAGATACAGTACATATTGGCAAAATCCCCGCCAATCAGGTAGTTGTCAGTAATCCAGTTCCAGCTTTAACCTATCTTTAAGTTCCTTCACCAGCGGGTATTGCTCCACGATCTGAATGAACTGTTCCCGCTTGTTCAGTGGTCGATCCGCCGGCCCCTCCTCCGTATCTTCCCTTTCGACGACGACCACCGTAAAAGAGATCATTTTGTTCGAAAAGACGTTCTGAAGGTGCTCGGACAAGGTTCGTTTCTCGTGTTCAACGAACTTCTGTTCGAGGGGATTGTTCGTGATCACCTCAAAGCTGTTCCCGTCGACGATCCGCAGGGTGGCCAGTTCCAGCGACTGAACCGCCGGATTTCGGTTCTCCCGTAGCTGATCGGCATATTGCTGCCAGGCCTTCTGAAGTGCCTCCGGCTCCAACGGCCGGATGCTCACCGCCCCGTCACCCCCTTGCTTCGAGCTGAATTGCTGCCGGATCTTCGAAAGGGCCCCCAGCGATGGCGCCGCCGAAGCCGCCCCCGAAGCCGCCCCCGTTCCGGGGATAGCCTTCTTTGCTGCCGCCGGTTCCGGTTCCCGGACGGGTTCCTTCACCGGGGCCGCTTGCGGCTCCGCAATCCCGGTCTCCACCATCAGCTTCGCGCCACCACGCGGCACAACCAGTTCCATCGCCGGGATATTCCGGAAGGACACCGCTCTCACCGTCTCAGGTTTTTTTTTCCCGCCGTCTACCACCTGCAAAGCCTGAGCCAGGTAGCACAGCTTGATCAGCGCCAGCTCCACATGCAGGCGCTTATTTCGGGCGGACTTATAATTGATCTCGGCTTCGTTCAATACATTCAGCGCGCTCACCAGGTAGCCCGCATCGGCTCCCCGTCCCGCGGCAATATACCGGTCCCGGAAACTCTCCACCACTTCCAGCAACATCGCCACTTTTTCATCCTTACAGACCAGCAGGTTCCGGATGAACTCGGCCAGCCCGTTGAGCACCAGGTCGCCCTCAAATCCCTTCCGGTTGATCGAATCGTAGACCAGCAGGGCCTCCGAAAGGTCCTGCTGCTGCATGGCGTCCAAAATCCGGAAATAATAGTCCGCATCCAGGATATTCAAATGCTCCAGCGTATTGGAATAGGTAAGCTCGCCGTTGGTAAAGCTGACGATCTTGTCGAGAATGCTCAGCGCATCCCGCATACAACCCTCGCTCTTCTGTGCGATCACCTGCAGCGCGGTCTTGTCGGCCGTGATCTCCTCCTTGGTGCAGATGTCCTGCAGATGCTCGACCGTATCGGCAGGGGTGATCCGCTTGAAGTCGAAGATCTGGCATCGCGACAGGATCGTGGGCAATATCTTATGTTTTTCCGTCGTCGCCAGGATGAATATCGCATAAGGAGGCGGCTCCTCCAGCGTTTTCAGAAAGGCATTGAAGGCCGAGGTGCTGAGCATATGCACCTCATCGATGATATATACCTTGTATTTACCGGCCTGGGGTGCAAATCGTACCTGCTCCACCAGCGTCCGGATATCGTCCACCGAGTTGTTGCTGGCGGCATCCAGCTCATGGATGTTCAGGGACGCCCCATCATTAAAGGATACGCAGGAAGAACACCGGTTGCAGGCCTCGCCGTCCGGCGTAATGTTCTCGCAGTTGATCGTCTTTGCAAGGATACGGGCACAGGTTGTCTTGCCCACCCCACGCGGACCACAGAACAGGAAAGCATGCGCTAACTGCTTGTTCCTGATAGCATTCTTTAAAGTTGTTGTAATATGAGACTGCCCCACCACCGTCGAAAAATCCTGGGGCCTGTATTTTCTGGCCGAAACGATAAATTTATCCATTTGCATCTCCTATGGCAAACGTACGATTTTTTCCGCCGCCCGGCCCACCCGCGATTTCGTACCTTCGAAAAAATAATCCCGGGAAAATTTGGATTATTAACGTTGTTAAGTAAATTTGTATTGTTAATTGAATCAATCATGGGAATTCAGGAAAGAAAAGAGAAACAAAAGCTGGAGATCAGGAAGCTGATCCTGGATGCGTCCATGAAACTCTTTGTGGAAGAGGGGTTTGAAAACGTCACGATCCGGCGCATCGCCGAGCTCATCGAGTACAGCCCCACCACCGTCTACCTGTATTTTAAGGACAAGGACGAGATCTTCGCCGCCCTGCATGATATCGGTTTTCAGAAAATGGCGGAGTTCAACAAGGATCTCGATACCATCCGAAACCCACTGCTACGCCTGCATAAGATGGGGGAGAACTACCTCCAGTTCGGGATGGAGAACCCCGAATACTACAGCCTGATGTTCATTGATACCGAGCCCATGGACAAACTCGCCGAGGAAGGCTGCGAGGAGTGGAGACCCGGCGACGCCGCCATCAACCGGCTAAAGGCCACCGTCATCGAATGCATGGAAAAAGGCTATCTCCAACAGGACGACCCCCTGGTCGTCAGCCTCTCGATCTGGAGCTTTGTCCATGGCCTGATGTCCCTGTCCATCCGCTGCCGGCTGGAGAAGTTCATACCCCATAAAGAAATGCTCCTGCCCACCATGAAAGCGAGTCTCAACTGGTTTGTCAATAATATAGAGGCCGGTAATACGTCTGCAAAAGAATAATTCAGCCGCATGCCCGGCACGGCAGCCCAAAAGGGCGTTTTTTTTGCCGTTGAAATGAACAATGTTAAGTTTATTTATATAATTAACAAATAGAACATCATGCCAAAACGAATTTTTTTCCTGCTGCTGATGGCCGTCGCCACCCGGGTATCGGCGCAGACCGTTCTCGATACGTACATCCGCATTGGCCTCGATAGCAACCTCGCTCTTCATCAACGCAACTTCGACTGGCAACGCGCCGGGCTCGATCTCAAACGCGCAAGGTCATTCTTCTATCCCCAGGCAGGCTTCAGCTCCCAGTATACCCTGGCGAACGGCGGCCGCACCCAGGCGATACCCGTCGGCGACCTGCTCAACAATGTCTATTCGACACTCAACCAGCTCACGGCAAGCAACAAGTTCCCGCAGGTGAGCAACCAGTCCATCCAGTTCCTTCCAAACGATTTCCACGATACCAAACTGGAAGTCTCCCTGCCCATCCTCAACACCGATCTGCTGCATAACAAAGAGGTCTCCGATGCCACGGTCAACGTGCGCCGGGCCGACTATGAGGTCTATCGCCGCGATCTCGTCCGCAGCATCCGCCAGGCCTACTATCAATATTTGCAGGCAGGAAAAGCCGTCGAGATCTATACCACGGCCCTGGTGCTGGTAAAGGAGAACCGCCGCGTCAGCGAAAAATTTGTAGAGAACCGCATCGCAACCCGCGAGATCGTCCTACGCAGCCAGGCACAGGTAAGCCAGGTCGAATCCTCACTCATCGAAGCGGAGAACGACAGGCAAAACGCCGCGGCTTATTTCAATTTCCTCCTCAACCGCAGCCTCGATTACCCCATCGACACCGACTCCTCCCTGGTCAATGAGCCCACTCAAGAGAACGGCCCTGCCTCGGGCGCCATCACAAACCGGGAAGAGCTCAGCCGCCTCAAAGGTTACCAACGCATCCTTCAATCCAACCTGAAATGGGATCGCAACTACCTCATCCCAAAGCTCACCGCCTTTTATGACATCGGCTACCAGGGCTTTGGCATCCATCTCAACTCCACGCAGTTCTATCAATTGGGCGGCATCCAGCTCAACTGGACGCTCTTCAAAGCAAACGACAACAGATACAAGATCCGCCAGGCGCAGATCGATATCGACGCCGTCGACGAACAATACCGGCAACTGACCCAACAGCTGACACTCGAACAGCAAACCGCTGCCAACAACTATCGCTCCGCACTCCAGGCTCTCAGGGCGCTGGCCGACGAGACTGGGAGCGCAAGAGAAGCCTACCGCCTGGCCGAAAGAAGATACAATGAAGGCCAGGCCCTGCAGGTGGAACTGATCGACGCCCGCACCCAGATGACCAACGCCGAGATCCGCTATTCCCTCGGCCGCCTGGCGGCGCTCAACCGGGCTGCCGATCTCGAAAGAGCCAATGCCACATATAAATTCTGACACTTATTCCTCCACATCCAAAAATAACGTTATGAATACGCGAATTCTCTCTTCACTCCGCTTCCCGCTCGCAGTGCTGATCGCCTTCAGCCTGGTCCGGTGCGGAGAGAACCACGCCGCCACCACACCGCCCGCGGACGAACCGATCCCGGTAAAGATACAGCCGGTGATTACCGCCAGCGAAGGCAAGACCCTTCAATATTCCGGGCTCATCGCCTCCAATTCCGAAGCCCGTCTTTCTTTCAAGATCGGCGGCATCATCTCCCGCATCTATGTAAAAGAGGGCGACCATGTCGTCGCCGGCCAGCTGCTGGCAACCCTCGATCTGACGGAGATCAACGCCCAGGTGCAACAAGCTTCGCAAAATCTGCAGAAAGCACAGCGCGACGAGACCCGCGCCAATAACCTCTACCGCGACACCGTCGCCTCCCTCGAACAGGTGCAGAACGCCCATACCCAGACAACGGTATCGACAGAAGCCCTCCGTATCGCCCGTTTCAACCAACAGTACGCCCAGATCCGCGCCACCGCCGGAGGAACCATTCTTCAAAAGCTGATGAACGAAGGGGAATATGCTTCCGCCGGAACCGCAGTGCTGGTATTCAATGGCGCCGCCCAAAACGACTGGGTGGTGAGGTTTGGGGTCTCAGACAAAGACTGGGCCGTCCTGCACAAGGGCGACAAAGCTTCCATCACCATCGACGCTTACCCCGATGAGCGGTTCACGGGTGTGATCACAAAGCTGGCCGAAGGCGCGGATGCCAGCGGAGGCACTTATGCTGTTGAGGTGACCGTTGCCGCCGCAGGCAGGAAACTGGCCCCCGGCCTGTTCTGCACTCTGCAACTGCAGCCTCCCGGCAAACGCTCCCTGGCCTTTATCCCGGCCTCGGCCCTCGCCGAAGGCGACGGAAATAACGGATTCGTATACACGCTAAACGCAGACAAACACACGGTACGGCGCATTCCCGTTCACATCGCCTACCTGCAGGGCGATCGGATCGCAATCAGCACCGGCCTGGACACGGTCGGGGAAGTGATCGCCGACGGCGTTGGCTATCTCACCGAAAAGTCCGTGGTAAAATTGATCAACAAATAAAATCACGGCCATGAACATTACGAGTTTTTCCGTTCGCAACTACCAGTTCACGCTCATCGTGTTCGTGATGCTGGCGCTTATCGGGGTCAGCTCCCTCTTCAATATGCCCCGCGGAGAGGACCCCGACACGGAGGCGCCGACCTTCTCGGCCATCGTGATCTATCCCGGCACCAGTCCAAAAGACATGGAAGAGTTGGTGGTCAATCCCATCGAGAAGCGATTCAACGAGATGGACGATGTCAAACGCATCCGTTCATCCATCGACGACGGCCTCGCCGTCATCCAGATCGAATTCAAATACGAGACCGATCCCGATAAGAAGTACCAGGATGTGATCCGGGAATTGAATGCCGTTCGGCCGGAACTGCCCGCGGATATCCTCAGCACCGAGATCCAGCGTTTCTCGCCCTCCGACGTCAATATCCTGCAGGTGGCCCTGCTCAGCGAGACTGCCCCCTATAGCCAATTGGAAGAGTGGAGCAAGAAGCTGAAAGAAAGACTGGAAAAGATCAAGACCCTGAAAAACGTCGATAACTGGGCCTTCCCCCGGCAACAGGTCCGCGTCTCCCTGAACCTGGAGAAGCTGGCGCAGAACCATATTCCCCTCAACGCCGTCCTCCAGGCCATCCAGCGCGAGAATGTAAATATTCCCGCCGGAAGCGTCGAAATGGGTACCCGCAAGTTCAATGTAAAGACCAGCGGCGACTATAAGAGCGTAGAAGAGATAAAGAACACCATCGTCAGCAGCGCCGGCGGCAAGATCATCTATATAAAAGACCTCGCCGACGTCTCCTTCAGTTACGAAGAGCAGAATTACATCGGCCGGCTGAACGGCAAGCGCGGCGTCTTCGTCACCGCCAGCCGCAAATCCGGCACCAATATCTTCGCCGTAGAACAGGCAATGGACCCCGTGATCGCTCAGTTCAAACGCGAGCTGCCGCCGGCCATCGCATTTGAGCAGAGCTTCAACAACGCCGAAAGCGTCCACACCCGGCTCGGTCATTTCGCCCGCGACTTCGCGATCGCCATCTTTCTGGTCCTGCTTACCCTGCTTCCGCTGGGACCCCGGGCCTCGATCGTGGTCATGGTCTCCATCCCGCTGTCGCTGCTGATAGGCCTGTTCCTCCTCGACCTTTTTCACTTTACCATCAATCAATTGAGCATCGTCGGCATGGTCGTCGCGCTCGGTTTGCTGGTGGATGACAGCATCGTCGTAGTGGAGAATATTGAACGTTATCTGCGGATGGGCTATTCGAAAAAGGAGGCCGCTATCGCGGCCACACGCCAGATCGGCCTGGCCGTATTGGGTTGCACCGCGACGCTGATCTTCGCCTTCCTTCCGCTGATGTTCCTGCCGGAAGCGCCCGGTGACTTTATCCGCAGCCTGCCTGCCGCCGTGGTCGCCACCGTACTGGCATCGCTCTTCGTGTCCCTGACGATCGTCCCCTTCCTTTCGAGCCGCATTCTCAGCGGGCATGAACATCCGGAAGGCAATTTCTTCCTCCGCGGACTTCGGCGATTTATCAACGGCAGCTATCGCCGCCTGCTGCATGCCGCCATCGCCAGGCCCATCCTGACCCTTCTGGTGGCCTTCGGCATCTTTATCGGTTGCCTCGCACTGATCCCGCGCGTAGGCTTCAGCGTCTTCCCGTCATCGGAAAAGCCGATGTTCCTGATCAATATTTCCACGCCACTGGGCACAAGCCTTCCCGCAACCGATTCGGTGGCCCGCTATGTAGAAGCCCAGATCGACCACCTGCCTGATCTGAAGAACTATGCCACCAACGTCGGCCGCGGAAACCCCCGCATCTATTACAACGTGATCCCTCAGAACGAGGTCAGCAACTATGCCCAGATCTTCATCCAGTTGAAAGAGACACCATCTTTCCGGAAGCGCCAGATGATCGACAGCCTGCGGCAGCGCTTTAAGGACTATCCCGGAGCCAGGATCGAGGTCAAGGACTTCGAGCAAGGCCCGCCAATAGAAGCGCCCATCGCCATCCGCGTCTTCAGCGAAAACCTCGACACGCTGCGCAGCCTCGCCTTCCGCGTGGAAGAGCTGCTGAAAAAGACAGATGGGACAATGTACGTCAATAACGAGCTGACGACGCTCAAAACCGATATCAAGGTCCGGGTCAATAAAGAGAAGGCGGGTATACTCGGTGTACCGGTCAACGAGATTGACCGCACGGTTCGCCTCGCCGTCGCGGGATTGGACATCGGCAAATTCCGGAAGGAGGACGAGAAAGGCGATGACTATAATATCAACGTTTGCCTGCCCCGCCATCAGCGGCAAACCCTCGACGCCCTGAACAAAGTATATGTCAATACGGCCACCGGCGCCTCCGTTCCGCTCAGCAACATTGCCGATATCGGCTTCCAGAGCAGCCCTACCAGCATCCGGCACTATGATAAAGATCGCTATACGACCGTCACCGCCTTTGTGCGCAGCGGCTACAATACGACCCGGATGACCGAAGGCATCCTAAAGGATCTTGACACCATGCGCTTTCCTGCAGGCGCAGGCTACAAGGCCGCGGGCGAGGTGGAAAGCAAGGAGCAGAGCTTCGGCGGACTCGGGCCCATCATCCTCATTACGGTGTTCGGTATTCTCGGTATCCTCATCCTCGAGTTCAAAACCTTCCGCGGCACCCTCATCGTGCTCTCCGTCGTGCCCCTCGGCATCATCGGCGCGGTGCTGATGCTCCTGGCCACCGGCAACACCTTCTCCTTCGTGGCGGTCATCGGCCTCATCGCCCTCGTCGGCATAGAGGTAAAGAACTCGATCCTGCTCGTGGATTACACCGATCAGTTGCGAAAGGGCGGGATGGGCCTCGACGAAGCCATCCAGGAAGCCGGCGAAACCCGCTTCGTCCCCATCATCCTCACCACGCTCACTGCCATTGGCGGCCTCATTCCTCTTGTGGCAGAGAACAATCCCCTCTATTCGCCACTCGCCTTGGTCATCATCGGCGGCCTGCTTAGCTCCACCATCCTTACCCGCGTCGTGACGCCGGTGCTTTACAAGCTCCTCAATAAAAGAGAAAGACCAGCGTAAGCCGGTCTTTCTCTTACACCCCCACCATCGGATGCCGCTTGAACTCTTTGCTTCGATCAAAGAGATACCGGTAGGTCGTCAACTTCCGGCTCACATACGTCTCCCCAAGCGATTTCGCGACATTGACCATCTTCACATTGAAGTCCCCGATCCACTGCATCTCATAGTGAACGTAGAATCCCGCGGGCTGAACGATATCGGCCAGTTCTTGAATGATATAGGAATCCACCCCCTTTCCCTGGAAGTCCGGGACCAGCGCAAAGACGACCCCGGTGAAATGCCGGCAGGCGCCCCGCCACTTGAGCCAGACAAACTGCAGCATTTGCAACAAGCCGACCTTCCCATTGAAGTGTTTGTAGTATTGATTCAGCTCAGGGATATTCAGGAAGAGCGCGATCGGCCGCTCGCCATAGTAAGCAAACAGGGTGATGTCCTCATCGATCAACGGCTTCATCTTCTTGAACAGCTGCAGGGCCTGGTCCTTTTTCATTTCTTTGAGGCCACCGTGACCGGCATAAGCCGCATTATAGATCTCGACGAAATCGCCGGCATATTTTTCAAGATTGTTCTTCTCGATCTTCCGCGTGCTGTACATGGGGTCCGCCGCCACGGCGTCATGCCGCTGCTTGATCTTTGCGGTCAACGGTTTCATCGGGTCCAGTCCGAAGCATAACTGGTGGAAATAAGGCTTGAAACCATAATTCTCCAGCAACTCCTTATAATAAGGTGGATTGAAATTCATCGACCAGAGTGGGTCGCGGAAACCCTCGACCAGTAGCCCCCACCATTTGTCCCGCTCCCCAAAATTGATCGGCCCGTCCATCGCCTCCATCCCTCGTTGCCCCAGCCAATGCCGGGCAACATCCAGCAGCATATCCGCAGCTTCTTGATTATCAATGCAATCAAAAAAGCCCATCCCACCAACGGGAACATCATCCCCCTTATTCCTGTATTTCTTGTTCACAAAGGCCGCTATCCGGCCGATCAGGCGCCCATCCTCCGATTGGAGGATCCATCGGGTCACCTCCCCATGGCGGAAGGCCTTGTTTATTTTCTTGTCGAATACTTCGTTGATTTCCTTGTCGATAGGGCGAATATAACCCGGGACGGTCCGGTTCAGCTCCACATTCACCCGGATGAATTCCTTCGCCTGTTCCGCAGTGGTCACTTCGATCAGTTGCATAGCCTTGCTGTTGGTCGTAAAACATCAAATATAGTATTTTTAACTTTCCTCTCGTCCCCTTACCTTTGCGGCAAAATTGACAAATACGAATATGGCAAGTAACGGTAAGATCAAACAAATCATCGGCGCGGTTATCGATGTGCAGTTTGAAGGCAAACTCCCTGAGATATATAACGCACTGGAACTGAAGAAGTCCAACGGCGAAACCCTCGTATTGGAAGTTCAGCAGCACCTCGGGGAAGACAGCGTACGCTGTATCGCCATGGACGGTACCGAAGGCCTCGTCCGCGGACTTGATGTCGTCGACACCGGCGCCGCGATTGCCATGCCTACGGGTGAAGGGATCAAGGGCCGCCTGTTCAACGTAACGGGTGATCCGATCGACGGCCTGCCTCCCGTTTCCAAGACCAATGGCCGCCCCATCCACGCCAAGCCCCCGGCATTCGAGAACCTGAGCACAAGCACCGAAGTGCTGTTCACCGGGATCAAGGTCATCGATCTGATCGAACCCTATGCAAAGGGCGGTAAGATCGGTCTGTTCGGCGGCGCCGGCGTAGGGAAGACCGTACTCATCCAGGAACTGATCAATAACATCGCAAAGGCCTATTCCGGTTTGTCCGTATTCGCCGGCGTAGGGGAACGTACCCGCGAAGGGAACGACCTGATGCGTGAAATGATCGAAGCCGGTATTATGAAATACGGCGACGATTTCAAACATAGCATGGAGCATGGCGGCTGGGACCTGAACAAGGTGAACATGCAGGAGCTGTCCGAATCCAAAGCCACCTTCGTCTTCGGCCAGATGAACGAGCCTCCCGGCGCCCGCGCCCGCGTGGCCCTCAGCGGTCTCACCATCGCCGAGTACTATCGTGACGGCGACGGCAAAGGCCAGGGTCGCGATATCCTCTTCTTCGTCGACAACATCTTCCGCTTCACCCAGGCAGGTTCCGAAGTATCGGCGCTGCTCGGCCGGATGCCCTCCGCCGTGGGATATCAACCCACTCTCGCAACGGAAATGGGTCTCATGCAGGAGCGGATCACCTCTACAAAGAACGGCTCCATCACTTCCGTTCAGGCCGTATACGTGCCCGCGGATGACCTGACCGACCCCGCGCCCGCTACCACCTTCGCCCACCTCGACGCGACGACGGTATTGAGCCGTAAGATCGCTGACTTGGGTATCTACCCCGCGGTGGATCCCCTCGACTCTACATCCCGTATCCTAACTCCAAAGATCGTCGGTGACTCTCACTACAACACCGCAAACCGCGTGAAGCTGATCCTTCAGCGCTATAAAGAGCTGCAGGATATCATCGCCATCCTCGGTCTGGATGAGCTGAGCGACGAAGATAAGATGACCGTCGCGCGCGCACGTAAAGTACAGCGCTTCCTGTCCCAGCCCTTCCACGTGGCCGAACAGTTCACCGGTCTGAAGGGTGTGCTGGTTCCCATCGACGAGACCATCCGCGGCTTCAATATGATCATGGACGGCGAAGTAGATGAATATCCCGAGGCAGCCTTCAACCTGGTCGGAACCATCGACGACGCTATCGAAAAAGGTAAGAAGCTTCTCGCCCAGGCGCGCGGCTAGGGTCCAAAGGTTAAACAAAGGAAAAATGAACCTAGAGATATTAACTCCCGAAAAGAAACTGTTCAGCGCCGATGTCTACGGCGTGCAGCTGCCCGGAGTGGACGGCCTGTTCGAGGTCCTCGATCGCCACGCCCCGTTGGTGAGCGCGCTGAAGGCCGGCCAGGTAAAGGTCCTGAAAGATAAAAGCAATCACCTGGCATTTTTCACGATCCAAAGCGGATTCGTGGAAGTGATCCATAATAAGGTAACCGTATTGGTTGAAGGCGCAGTACCTGTCGAAGGCAGATCATAACACGCACCACAGACGAGCCTCAGAAGACGAAATGTTAGTTAAACCCTGGCTTCCGCCGGGGTTTTTCGTTTGGGCGGCACTTAATTTGCAGTGATTTTGTCAAATACCCTTCTTTATGGACAGATTGAAACGCTTGCTGTTGATCGGGGCGCCACTGCTGATGCTGCTGCTCGACAGCTGCAAGAAAGATCCTCTCAACAATCTCACGAACGGGGAAAGCCGCATCTATATCACCAACTACGACACCACCGCGAATTTCTCCGCCTACACCACTTTCAGCATTACCGACAGCGTGACCATCGTCCAGGATAACCAGTTCGCCGGTCGCAGCTATGATGCCTATGACGCCAACATCGTCAACGCAATGACCCAGACGATGACCCAGCGCGGCTACCAACTGGTGAACAAGTCGGCAAGCCCCGACCTCGCCATCAACATCTCCCGCGTGTATTCGTCTTCAACCGTGCTCTTCAGCTACACCGATTACTGGGATTACTACGGAAGCTATTATGACCCCTATTACTGGGGTTACCCCGGTTATGGATACTACGACCCCTACGCGGTCGGCGCCTATACAGTCAACAGCGGCGGCCTGGAGATCGATCTGCTCGACCTGAAGAACGCCTCCGCCAATGGGAACAAGCTGGTGGGCGTCTGGACCGGCCTTGCAAGAGGCGAGCAGGTCTTCAGCCCAAACAATGCATCCAGCGAGGTATCCATGTTGTTCTCACAATCCGCCTATCTTAAAAAATAATTTGAATAGCCATGCAATCGATACGGAAACTGACGCTCGCTCTCACCCTGGTCGCGATCACCGCCACCGGAGCCATGGCACAGCATAGCCTCGAGTTCAATTTCAACTATAACATCAACTTCCCCGCAAGCACCGACTTCAAGGACCTGGTCAACAAGCCCGCCTACAAAGGGTTTACCGCCGGCTTCGCCTGGCCGGTTATGGACCGGCTACGCATTGGGGTCAGTTTCGGGTACAACGATTATTACCAGAAATATCCCCGGCAGGTATATTCCAATGGACCGGGCTCCGACATCTCCGCCGTACTGAGCAACTCCATTCAGCAATTGCCTCTGTTGGCAACCGTCGACTACACGATACTAAAGGAAGGGTTTGTCCGGCCATACGCCGGTGCAGGCATTGGCATCAATTTCATCGGCTTCGACCAATACCTTGGGGAATTTGACAACCCGGTTAACTTTACCAAACTGGCCGCCCGCGGAGAATTGGGAATACTCATCCCGCTGAGTAATTATAGCACTACCGCGCTGCGCATCGGCGGCAGCTACAATTATGCGCCGTTCAAAGAATATGGCTTTAAAAATCTCAACAATTGGGGCGTGCACGCCGGCATCAGCGTCCCGTTGCATTAGTTCAGTTGAGGATCGATCGGGAAGTTGACCATCATCTCATATTCTCCGCCAAGATGGCGCAGCGCATCCTTCCACACCTCCGAGGGCTTCTTGTGAAAGACAAGTGGCCGGCTGGCAGGGACCGTTAGCCAGGATTTCTCTTTCAGCTCGTCGTCCAGCTGTCCGCTGCCCCAGCCGGAATAGCCGATATAGAAGCGGATCTTCGTCATATCGATCTCCCCGTTGCGGATCAGGTCGATCGCAGTTTCGAAGTTGCCGCCCCAAAACACGCCGTCGATGATCTCGTAACCGCCGGCGATCTTGTCCGGGTATTGATGGAGGAAATGAATGGTGTCCATTTGGACGGGGCCGCCCAGGTACACGGGGATCTTCTTCAGATCGTCCAGTCCGCTGACCAGCTCGTCGAGAGTATATTCGTAATTCTTATTCAGTACAAAACCAAAGCTCCCCTCATCTTGATGCTCGCAGAGGAACACCACCGTGCGCATGAAATTCGGGTCTTTCAAAAAGGGATCAGCGATCAATAATATGCCAGGTGCCGGGCTCTCCATACCGTCTAAATTAAAGAATCCTGTGGAATTCAAAAGGCCTCCGCAAAAAATGAGTTTCTTCAATGGCAATCATCTAAATATAGCATTTTTTCCCCTGAAATCCCCTTTCTTTGTGAAAGCTTCGTTAAATCGTCCCCCACAAAAACATGAAATCGGGCAGCCTCCACCCTTTTGAATAATTTTACAGATGGACCAAAATCTACTATGGGTTTGAAAAAGATCTTCCCTGTCATTTTTGTATTGATCTCCCTCTCCCTGATCGGCAGCATCTATATCCAGATCAATTGGATATTGACGATGCTGGAAAACAAACAGGAAGAGTTTAAGCACAAGCTCCGGGATGCCACGAACTACGTAGCGCAGGAACTTGTATCGCAGCGGAGTTCACCTGCGGGGAAAGTATTGAGACTCAAACCCGGGTTCTTCAGACCCTCCGATCCCTTTACAACCGAGCTGATGCGGGTACCTACCGTCGCCGAACGCTATACGGTGGAAGATATCGGCGATAAGTTGCGGAAAGCCTTCAACCTGGTCGGCATGAAGAACACCCGCTTCGAGTTCTCGGTCTCGTCCGATCCAGGCGGCTCCCCATTGAACATACATCCGTTGGAGCTGCGGTCCCGCAACTTCCTCAGAGAGATACTCGATACTTCCAACAACTTTTCCGTGATCATGCCCTTGCTGGCCCCCGAGAACGCGGACGCCAGCAGCACGCTTCCGGACGAGCTGCTCGTCGTCGTCGTGCCGGATTATAAAAAGACCGTGCTCGGAGAAATGCAGGTAATGATCGCCGGCGCGATATTCTTCACCTTAGTGATCATCGCCGCATTCTATGTGACGGTAAACGCCCTGGTCCGGCAAAAAAAGCTCAGCGAGATAAAGAACGACTTCATCAACAATATGACCCATGAGTTCAAGACGCCCCTCGCGACCATCTCCCTGGCCGTGGACGCCTTGCGCAATGAGAAAGTAGTGCAGGACCGTACCAAGTCCGAATATTTCACGGGCATCATCAAGGAAGAGAACAAGCGGATGAACAAACAGGTGGAAACCATCCTGCAGGCATCGCTGCTCGACCGGCAGGAACAACAGTTGAACCGGAAATCCCTGCATGCGCACGTCATCATCCAGGAAGCCCTGGAGAATTTCGAGCTGCAGCTGGAAGGAAAAGGCGGAAGGTCAGAACTGCAGCTCAATGCAAAAGACGATCAGATCTTTGCCGATGAAGTGCATTTTACGAACATAATTACCAACCTGATCGACAATGCCGTAAAATATTCGAAAGAGAATCTTTTCATAAAGATCACCACCCATAGCACGCCGAAGAACCTGGTGATCCGTATCGAAGACAACGGTATCGGGATGAGCAAGGAGACCCAGCGCCGCATCTTTGAGAAATTCTACCGTGCACACACCGGCAATCTGCACAACGTAAAAGGATTCGGGTTGGGACTTAGTTATGTAAAGACCATTGTCGAAGCCCACGAAGGCCGTATAAAAGTGGACAGCACCATCGGCAAAGGCACCAGCTTTACACTCGAATTCCCGTTGAAGCTCGATTGAACAGCAGGCAACCATCCCCATAACTGAGGAAACGGAATCCATGTTCCAGCGCATAGGCATACACTCTCCTCCAGTCCTCCCCGATCAACGAGGCGATCAGCAGCAATAGCGTCGATTCCGGCTGGTGAAAGTTCGTCACCAGGCCGCTCACTATCTTCCATTCATATCCCGGGCTGATCAACAATTGGGTCGTCGTTACCAGCCGTTGGACGCCGTTCTTCTCCATCCTGTCCAAAAGCCGTGCAAGCGCTTCCGTCGCGGCGATCCCGCGATCCTGTCCCCCATATGCGTCCCACTGCCTGACGACAAGGTCTTCGCCGCCAATCCCAAGCCAATACAGGCTTTCAAGCGTTCTCGCCGATGTCGTCCCAACCGCGATCACCGGCCGCCCCGCCGCAAGGGTATCGCGGAGCCGCAGGATCAACTCCCGGCTCACATCGATAAATTCGACGTGCATGATGTGACCGCCCAGGGTTGCCGACTTCACCGGCAGGAACGTTCCTGCGCCGACATGCAGGGTAACGAAGTCGTGATGGATCTTCGCTGCCGACAGCGACTGAAAGATCGCCTCGGTGAAATGAAGCCCCGCCGTCGGCGCGGCTACCGACCCGTCTTGCTGCGCATAGATCGTTTGATATCGCTGGCTGTCGGCCGCCTCCGCCTGACGATGAATATAGGGTGGGAGAGGGATGAAGCCGGCCCGGTGCAGCAGTTCCGCAAAGGACAGCTCCGCCGGCGTCCAGGACAATGCAATGAGAAAACTGTCACCCTGCTTCTCTATATAGCGGGCCTCCAGCACAAGTCCACCCGGCATCTCCTTTCGCAGCACCTGTCCCGGTTTCCACTTCGAGGCGCCGCCGATCAGGCAACGCCAGTTCACCCGTCCCGTCTGTGTCAGCGCATTGGCGATACCGCCATATTCCGGCGGCGGTTCCAGGCAGAAGATCTCGATTCGCGCGCCCGTCGGCTTCTGGAACTCGATCCGCGCCTCGACGACCTTTGTATTGTTGAACACCAACAGACTTTCCGCGGGCAGGTACGCAGCGATGCTCCTGTAAATGTCTTCGTCGATACCACCGCCACGATAGATCAGCAGCCGGCTGGCATCCCGCTCCGCGAGGGGATGAAAAGCTATTCTGTCAGAAGGGAGATCGTAAGTGTAATCCGTGATGGGAATATCTTGAGGCTGCATCTGACCGCAAAGGTACAATTCTATCGCTTCGCCACCGGCACCACCAGTTTCAACCCGCTCCATTCCTCGCTGACGGCGCAAACCTTAATATCCACCAGCCCATTGGCCAGTGCATGATCGCGGATGATATTCTCGGTCAGATCAGTTGCCTTGCCGCTGCTTTTCTTATACCAGGAGACCCAAATCACCAGCTGCGGGTTCTTCGCCGCCAATGGCAGCGCAACTCCCATCCCTTTCTCGAATTCCTTCACCGAAGCCGCAAACAAATGCACATAGTCCGGCACCTCCCGCGCCCCACAGACCTGACCCGAAAGGTCGGTCTCCAGCCAGCGGAAATAATCGGCCGGCGCCCCGATCAGCCGGATCTTCCATCCGGGTTTGATCCCCAACTTCCGGACCAGCGGGGTTCCGGAATAACCTGCAGCCGCCATAGTTAATCAAAGAATTTTTCGATGTTCGCGCGAACGAATCGTACCCGCAGTGGAAAAGTTTCTTCCAATGCATAATATTCATCATCAAGCGGATCCAATTCATGGATGCGACCGCTATCACCTTCATCGGTATCGTTCGCCGGTTCTTTTCTGCCTTCATTCTCTGCATAGATATTTGCAGCCCTGGCCAGCAGCTCGGCATGGGCGCCCGCACCTATCTTCTTCAATCCTTCAACGGCGAAGGGCAAAAGCCTGCTGTCTTGATAAAAAAACTGGTCGAAACCGCCGTTATGGACCTCCCCATCCAGAACGGCTGTGGCAAAAATTTCGCACAAGAGAACGTGACCCTCACTCCGGGTAAAGCGCTCTCCGAAGGTCCCTGAATCCAGTTGACAGGCTTTCTCATAAACAAGCGCTTCCAGCTGCTCGTCGTCTAACCCTTTGATTGTTTCGGAATTGACCTTGGCCTTGACGATAACATGTTTCATTATGGCTAATTTAGGTTATGCACAGCAAAAAGCCGCTTATCCACTGCTTATCCACCGCAATTCACGCCCATTTCACGGACGAAAACACCCTCACGGCCATCCATACCAGTCCAACTGAAAGATAGACAACACACAGAGACCCAATGCACTATTGTGGAAAAATTAAATTTTCCGATTTCCCCTAAAAAAGTGGGAAAAAGTGTTATTTTGTGTTAGTTTTAATAAAGGTTGATTCAACTCCTCATAAATGATTGGTTTTCTGGGCGAATACGAAGCTACTTTGGACTCGAAAGGTCGCTTCCTGCTTCCGGTCGGCTTCAAAAAGCAGCTGCCGGAAGAGGGTCCCACCCAGTTTGTCATCAATCGCGGATTTGAAAAATGCCTGAGCCTCTATCCGATGAAAAGCTGGGAACCCATCTTCGCCAGGGTAAGCCAATTAAATGATTTTGAACCCGAAGTTCGGCAATTCAGGAGATATTTCCTGAACGGAGCGATAATGGCTGAGTTGGATTCCGCCGGGCGGTTGTTGATCCCCCAAAACCTGAAGGAATACGCAGGTCTGGACAAGGACATCGTCCTGGCAGCAGGAGTAGACAAGATCGAAATCTGGGATAAAAGTAAGTACCAACAGTTCTTTGAATCTTTTTCACCGGAAGCATTCAGCAGCCTGGCAAAACAGGTGATGAACCCCGGAGGGCTCACGTCATGAGTACCCCGACTAGCCAGGACTCGCAGGAGCCGAACGCCTACCACCTGCCGGTCCTTCTAAAGGAAACGCTCGACGCGCTTGCCATCAGACCCGACGGCATCTATGTCGACCTGACCTTCGGCGGCGGCGGACATTCCCGCGGCATCCTCGAAAGACTGGGGCCAAAAGGCAAACTGTTCGCCTTTGACCAGGACAGCGATGCGCGCCGAAATCTGCCCGATGACGCCCGCATCACCTTCCTGCCGCACAACTTCCGCCACGTGGGCCGCTTCCTGCGCTTGCATGAAGCGATTCCCGTCGACGGGATCCTGGCCGACCTGGGGGTGAGCAGCCATCAGTTCGACGAAGGGCAGCGCGGCTTCTCCTTCCGGTTTGAAGGGGATATGGATATGCGAATGGATCGGCGTCAGACACTCACGGCATACGATGTCGTCAATACCTGGTCCGAACAGCAACTGCATAAGCTGTTCGAACAGTATGGCGAGGTTACCAATGCCAGAACGCTGGCCCGCACCATCGTCGGAGTACGAAAGACGGTATCGCTAAAGACCATCCCCAACTTCAGATCAGCGCTGAATAGCGTGGTGAAAGGAAATCCCAATAAATACTTTGCCCAGGTATTTCAGGCCCTTCGTATCGAGGTAAACGATGAGTTGGGAGCATTAAAAGAAATGTTGCAACAGGTGCCCGGCCTCCTCTCTATAGGCGGACGCGCAGCGATCATCACCTTTCATTCCCTGGAAGACAGGATCGTCAAGAACTTCTTCAAAAAAGGATCGTTCGAAGACGAAGACCTGTCGGATCCCTTCGGACAAAGCACGGCACCTCCCCTATTAAAAGTAATTACCAAAAAACCGGTGGTCCCCGGCGAATCTGAATTACGCCAAAACCCAAGATCCCGCAGCGCCAAGCTGCGGGTAGCCGAACGCCAAGAGCCGCCGGAGGCGGATCGCCCGAAGGGCAAACATTAGCCCAATACGGATGGGGCAAAGCCCTATCCGCGCAGATAAAAAGTGAACAAGTTATGAGCAAATGGAAACCATCCCTGCTGGGCTACCGCTGGATCATGAGGAACATCGGATTCTTCCTCTTCCTCGCCGCATTGGCAGTCGTATACATCTACAACGGCCACTACGCCGACAAAATATCCCGGGATATCACCCGGACCAACAAACAGCTGAAGGAACTACAATATGAATACAAAACCCTGAAGAGCGAAGTGATGTTCCGCAGCAAGCAGAGCGAACTCGCAAAAGCCGTCGAACCCTTTGGATTGAAAGAACTGATCCGGCCTCCCTACGTGCTAAAGGATAGTGTGAAATAAAACAAGAATGGAAGTCAAACGCGATATATTATGGAGGGTATACCTCTGCTTTCTCGGCATCGTAGCGCTGTCGCTCGTGGTGCTGGGGAAAGTCGTGTATATCCAACGCGTCCAGGGCTCCTACTGGAAGGGACTCAGCGACAGCCTGCACCAGAAATTCATCGAGCTGGATGCCGAACGCGGCACCATCTACAGCGAAGACAGCAGCATGCTCAGCACGTCCATCCCCTATTTCAACATCTATATCGACTTCGGCGCCGACGGTCTTCGCGAAAAGAACGGCAAACGCTTCTTCGAGAATCTCGACTCGCTCTCCGGTTGCCTCGCCACCCTGTTCGGCGACGGATCCGCCGCCGCTTATAAGAAGATCCTCCAGAAAGGCTACAAGACCGTCGATCGCTATTACGAGCTGCAATCCAATGTATCCTTTGAAAAATATCAAAAACTTCGCGACTTCCCCCTCGTCCGCCAGGGCCGGAACAAAAGCGGCTTCATCGCGGAAGTGAATAATAAAAGATTGAATCCGTTCGGCTTGCTGGCCAATCGTACCATTGGCCTGGCAAGAGCGAATGCCCAGAACGTCGGCATCGAACGCACCTATGACACCCTGCTGAAGGGGGAGACCGGCCGCCGCCTCGTCCGCTATATCGCCGGGGGCGCCTATATCCCCGTCGAAGGCTATGAGATCGAATCGGAGAACGGTAAGGACATCGTCACCACTATCGACGTCAACATCCAGGACATCGTCGAGAACGCCCTGCAAAAAGAGCTGATCGAAAATGAGGCCGAACACGGCACCTGCATCGTCATGGAAGTGGCCACCGGCAAGATCAAGGCCATCGCCAACCTCGGCCGCCAGTCCGACGGCAGCTACTGGGAAGACCTCAACTATGCCATCCGCGCGACCGAGCCAGGCTCGACCTTCAAGCTGGCAACCCTCTTGTCCCTGCTCGAAGACAAAAAGGTCTCCCTGGACGAAACGCTAAACCTGGAAGGCGGCCACTGGAAGATCGCCAACCGCACCGTTTACGATGCCGAACCTCATGACAACCGGCTCTTCACCGTAAAACAAGCCTTTGAGATCAGCTCCAATGTCGGTATGGCAAAACTGGCCGTTGCTCACTACTCCAATAATCCCGGACAATTCATCGATCACCTCCGAAAGCTTCACCTGGATCGCCCCACGGGTATCGATCTCGCCGGTGAAGCCAACCCCCTGATCGTTACTCCAAGATCCCGCACCTGGAGCGCCACGGCCCTCCCCTGGATGGCTTTTGGCTATTCGGTGCTGATCTCGCCGCTTCAGACGCTCACTCTCTATAACGCCGTTGCCAACAACGGCCGCATGATGAAACCCTATCTGGTGAGCGCCATCCAGGAGAACGGCACCCGGATAAAAGAGACCCGCCCCACTGCCATCGTGGAGAAGATCTGCAGCGACGAAACCCTCCGGCAACTCAGGGACTGTCTCAACGGCGTCTGCCAGGAACAGGGAGGGACCGCCGCAAAACTATTCAAAGACGCCTTTTATAATGTGGCCGGTAAAACCGGCACCGCCCTCGTCGCTAACAAAGGCCGGGGCTATGCCGATCATATCTACCAGTCCTCCTTTGTCGGTTATTTCCCCGCCGCGGCGCCGAAGTACACCTGCATCGTGGTGATCAAGAATAAACCCTTTGCAAAGAATTATCTGGGCGCCAAAGTGGCGGGTCCCGTCTTCCGCGAAGTGGCCGACCACCTGATGAGCGCCAGTGTGGAACAGGGCCTGAACTACGCGGATTCGGCAGGGCCCGTGAACCCCAATGCCCTCATTGCATCCGTTCCCGCGGCAACACCCAACCCCCAGGCCGCCGGGCAAAGAACGGTGCCTGACGTAAAAGGGATGGGTTTAAAGGATGCACTGTATGCCCTTGAAAGGATGGACCTGAAGGTGGCGGTACGGGGCAGCGGAAGAGTACGATCCCAAAGCCTGGAACCGGGAAGCCCATTACAACGACGTGAAACCATACTAATTCAACTTGACTAATATACAGGACATATTATATAAGGTAAGCATCCGGAGCATTCTCGGCCCCCGGGACAGGACCATCGACAATATCCAGACCGACTCCCGGCTGGCGGGACCCGGTACCCTGTTCATCGCCCTCAGGGGTACGCTCACGGACGGACACCAATATATCCCCGCCGTGATCGCTGCCGGGGCTGTCGCCATCGTCTGCGAAGACCTTCCCGCCGAACAAAGAGAGGACATCACCTACATCCAGGTGGAAGACAGCGCCGCATCGGCCGGCATCATCGCTCATAACTTCAATGGCCAGCCTTCCGAAAAGCTGAAGCTGGTCGGCGTCACCGGCACCAACGGAAAGACGACCATCGCGACCTTATTGTTTAAGCTCTTTTCCGGCCTGGGGTATAAATGCGGTCTCCTCAGCACGGTCCAGAACCATATCGGCGAACGCGTCCTCCAGGCTACCCATACCACGCCCGATGCGCTGCATCTCAACGCCCTGCTGAAACAAATGGTGGACGAAGGCTGCACCCATGTATTTATGGAGACGAGCTCTCACGCCATCCACCAGCACCGCATCGCCGGACTCCGGTACGCCGGAGGCCTCTTCAGCAATATCACCCAGGACCACCTCGACTATCACAAGACTTTTGAAGAGTATATCCGGGTGAAGAAATCCTTCTTCGACTCCTTACCCTCCGATGCCTTTGCCATCTCCAACGCCGATGACAAACGCGGCGCGGTGATGTTGCAGAACACCAACGCAAAGAAATATTTCTATAGCCTTAGGACGCTGGCCGAGTTCAAGGGCCGCATCCTGGAGAACAATCTCACCGGCCTGGTCATGACGATCAACGACCAGGAAGTGCATTTCCGGCTGATCGGCGAATTCAATGCATACAATCTGCTGGCCGTTTACGGCGCCGCCATCTGTCTCGGCGAAGACAAGAACGAGATATTAAGGGTCCTGAGCACGCTCAGCGGCGCCGAAGGCCGCTTCGACTATATCGTCTCGCCAAAGCAAAATATCATCGGCATCGTAGACTACGCCCATACCCCGGACGCGCTGATCAATGTGCTGGCTACCATCCAAAAGTTACGGAAGGGAGACGAGAAGATCATCACGGTCATGGGCGCCGGTGGGGACCGGGACAAGACAAAACGCCCGCTGATGGGCGCCGCCGCCGCGGAATACAGCGACAAGGTGATCATCACCTCCGACAATCCCCGAAGCGAAGATCCCGAAGCCATCATCCGCGATATCGAAGCCGGCCTGAACACCGCGGCAAAAAGAAAATACATCTCGATCACCGACCGGAAGGAAGCTATCCGGACCGCCCTTAACCTCGCCGGCCCCGGGGACATCCTGCTCATAGCGGGAAAAGGCCACGAGAAATACCAGGAAATAAAGGGGGTGAAACATCCCTTCGACGATAAACAGATCTTATTGGAATTTTTTGAATTGTTAGACAAGTAATCATGCTGTACTCTCTTTTTGAATGGTTCAGACAACACGGGATAAAGGTGCCGGGAAGCGCACTGTTCCAGTTCATCACCTCACGGGTGTTGCTGGCCATCGTGTTCTCGCTGATCGTCAGCATGCTCTTCGGCAAAAGACTGATCCGCTACCTCGTAAAGAAACAGATCGGCGAGACGGTTCGCGACCTGGGCCTTGCAGGCGAACAGCAGAAGAAGGGTACTCCGACCATGGGCGGCTTTATCATCATCCTCGCGATCCTGATCCCAACCCTGCTGCTGGCCGATCTGCACAAAGCGTATATCCGCCTGATGCTGTTCAGCACCGTCTGGCTCGGCCTCATCGGGTTTATCGACGACTACCTGAAGCTTCGCGCCAAACGCATCGCCAGGGAGACCGGTGTTCCGTACAAAAAAGGCGATAAGGACGGACTGGCAGGCTGGTTCAAGGTCCTAGGCCAGGTCGTACTGGGCATCGTCGTCGGGTATACACTGTATTTTAACGCCAACACCAAGGTATGGCGCGAATACGTGGGCGCAAGGCTCCCGGCCGACACAACAGGGATCAAGGTCGTGACGCTGGACAAGGAAAAGAAATATTTTATCGAAGCGAAGGAACCGATCACAACCATCCCCTTTGTCAAGAACCATGAGTTCAACTACTCCAAGCTACTCCCGCAGGCGGTGAGAGGCCTCACCTGGATACTCTATATCATCATCGTGATCTTCATCATCACGGCGGTATCCAATGGGGCCAACCTGACGGATGGCCTGGATGGTCTCGCAACGGGTGTCAGTGCGGTCGTGGGCGCCTGCCTGGGCATTTTCGCCTATGCCAGCGGTAATATCCGCTTCGCAGAGTATCTCAATATCATGTACATCCCCAACCTGGGCGAACTCTCCATTTTCATCGGGGCGCTCATCGGAGCCTGCGTCGGCTTCCTCTGGTACAACGCCTATCCGGCTCAGGTCTTCATGGGTGACACCGGAAGCCTTACCCTTGGCGGCATCATCGCCGCACTGGCGATCATCGTCCGCAAGGAATGGCTGATCCCCATCTTCTGCGGCGTTTTCCTGGTGGAAGTATTAAGTGTGACGATACAAGTGACTTATTTCCGATATACAAAGAAAAAATACGGCGAAGGTAGACGAGTATTTCTTATGAGCCCCCTGCATCATCATTATCAAAAGCTAGGCTATCATGAGAGTAAGATCGTGACAAGATTCTGGATCGTGACGATACTCTGTGTGGCATTTGCCATCGCAACATTGAAGATTAGATAAGGCATTGAAAAACCAAACCCGCGACCTCGAAGACAAGAAATTGTGGTGCAGTTAGATCCTATGCTTTTGAAGAACCCCATAATCCGGTGAACCGGATCAGGCAGGAAAATTATGTCAAAGAAGATGGTCATATTAGGTGGTGGCGAAAGCGGCGTCGGCGCGGCCATCCTTGCAAAACAGCAGGGATACGAGGTCTTCGTCACAGACGCCGGTCCCTTAAAGGACGTCTACCGGAACGATCTTCAAAAGCACAATATCTCCTTCGAAGAAGGCGGTCACACCGAAGAAAAGGTGCTCGCCGCCGACGAGGTCATGAAAAGCCCGGGCATCCCCGACAAAACACCGATGGTCAAGGCGATCCGCAAAAAAGGCATCCCCGTTATCAGCGAGATCGAGCTGGCATACCGGTACAAGGGCGGCAGCGGGATCATCGGCATCACCGGCAGCAACGGAAAAAGCACAACCACGGCGCTGACGTACCATATCTGCCGCCACGGCGGCCTGGACTGCGCCCTCGTCGGCAACATCGGCTATTCCTTTGCACGGCAGCTGGCCGAAAACCCGAAACCCTGGTATGTCTGCGAGATCAGCAGCTTCCAGCTGGATGATATCCACGAGTTCCGGCCCGAAGTGGCCGTCCTGACCAATATCACGGAAGACCACCTCGACCGCTATGACTACAAATTCGAGAATTACATCGCAAGCAAGTTCCGGATCACGTTGAACCAGTCGGAAAAAGACAGCTTTATATACAATGAAGACGACCCTGTGATAAAAAAAAACTTAGCACATTTCAAAATTCACTCTAACCCACTACCATTCAGTATGCAACAGGAAACCAACAAAGGAGGATTTATACGCAACGGACAAATGAACGTCAACGCCGGTAGTGAGAAGCTACAAATGAGTATCTACGATTTTGCCCTCAAAGGCATTCACAATCAATACAACACCATGGCAGCAGGCATCGCATCCGCTACCGTCGGCATCCGAAAGGAGAAGATCCGCGAAGCGATACAGAGTTTTGAGGCGCTGGAACACCGCATGGAGTATGTCAGCACCGTAAGAGGAGTGGAGTTCATCAACGACTCCAAGGCGACCAATGTCAATTCCACCTGGTATGCTCTCGAGAGCATGGAAAAGCCGACGATCCTCATCCTCGGCGGCGTGGACAAAGGCAACGACTATTCACTCATCCGCGACCTGGTAAAGGAAAAAGTAAAGGCCATCGTATGTATGGGCGTGGACAACCGAAAGATACACGACGCCTTCCAGCACGATGTTCCGCTCATGGTCAATACCGCAAGCGCGGAAGAGGCCGTAAAAGCAGCCTTTCACTTTGCGACAAAAGGGGATGTCGTGCTGCTGAGCCCGGCTTGCGCCAGCTTCGATCTGTTTAAAAATTATGAAGATAGAGGGAGACAGTTCAAGGAGGCTGTCCGCGATCTATGAGCAATTCCACGACGATAGAAAGACCGGCTTTTGGCGGGATCGGCTCGCGGACAAAAGGGGACAAGGTGATATGGGCCGCCGTGGTCCTGCTCGCCGTCGTGTCCCTGCTTGTCGTCTATAGCTCGACCGGCCTTCTCGCCTACAAAATGTACAAGGGGAATACGGAGATCTATTTGTTCAAGCAATTCGCCTTTATCATGGTCGGCGTAATGATCATTTATTTCGCCCACCAGGTGAACTATACGGTCTATTCCCAGGTGGCCCGGATCCTTTTTATTCTATCCATCCCCTTGCTGTTCTATACGCTCTTCTTTGGCGTAAAGCTCAACGAGGGTAGCCGCTGGATCCGCCTGCCGATCATCAACATGACCTTCCAGACCTCTGACCTCGCGAAGCTTGCGCTGTTCATGTACCTCAGCCGCCTGCTGAGTAAAAAGCAGGATGTCATCAAGGATTTCCGTACCGGTTTCCTGCCCGTGATCACCCCGGTAGCGATCATTTGTTTGTTGATCGCTCCTGCTAATCTGTCCACTGCCCTGCTCATCGGCGCCACCAGCCTGATGCTGCTGTTCATCGGTAGGGTCAGCGCCAAACACCTGTTGCTCACCGTGGCGGTAGCCGCGATCCCAATAGCGCTGCTTATAGGCGCCGCCATGGTCCGCCACAAGGCCAACGGCGGAACCACGGAAAAGCCCAGGACGGAAGGCCACAGCCGTCTCACCATCCGGATGGAGACCTGGATCAGCCGCGTAGAGACATTTGTCTATGGAAGCAAGGAGGACAACAGCGATAACAATTACCAAACTAACCAGGCCAAGATCGCCATCGCAAAAGGCGGCATCCTCGGACTGGGACCCGGCAATAGCCAGCAACGGAACTTTCTGCCGCATCCGTACTCCGATTTCATCTACGCGATCATCATCGAAGAATACGGCCTGGTGGGCGGACTGTTCATCGTATTCATCTACCTGGTGTTCCTGCTGCGGAGCATCCGCATCTTCCGCCGCTGTCCATTTGCCTTCGGAGCCTTTCTCGCCCTGGGGCTCAGCTTTACGCTGGTCATCCAGGCGCTGGCCAACATGGCGGTGAACGTGAACCTGTTCCCGGTCACGGGGGTGACCCTGCCGCTCGTAAGCATGGGCGGCAGCTCCTTCCTGTTCACCTGCCTGGCGATCGGCATCATCCTGAGCGTGGCGCGAAACGCGGAAACTGCTGAAGGGAATGCAATGGCGTCCGCCAACAAAGAGGAGGTAGCGCATGAATAGGAAGATAATCATAGCGGGAGGGGGCACCGGCGGCCATATCTTTCCCGCTGTTGCGATCGCAGGCGCCCTGAAACAACAAGATCCTTCCATCGAACTGCTCTTCGTGGGCGCTAAAGGGAAGATGGAAATGGAAAAGATCCCGCAGGCAGGCTATCGGATCGAAGGAATAGACATCGCCGGGTTCAACAGAAGCTCTTTGATAAAGAATATCGGTCTGCCGTTCAAGTTGATCAGAAGCTTTTTCCAGGTGAACGATATACTCCGTCGGTTTATGCCCGATGCCGTCATAGGAGTAGGGGGGTATTCCAGTTTCCCGGTGCTGAGGTCGGCACAGGCCAAAGGGATCCCGACATTCATCCATGAAAGCAATTCCTTCGCAGGGAAGAGCAATATATTATTGGGAAAGAAGGCCACCCGCATCTTCGTCGCCAGCGACGGCATGGAAAAGTTCTTCCCCGCCGGCCGCATCAGCGTCGTCGGTAACCCGGTGCGCAGCGTCATCGTGCAAAGCCGGCTCACCCGCGAAGAAGGCATCCGGTTCTTCGGTCTGGATCCCGCACTGCCGACGGTCCTGTCCACCGGGGGATCTCTTGGAGCAAAGGGGATCAACGAAGCCATCGCCGCCCGTCTCGACGACTTCGGGAAGAATGACTTGCAGCTGATCTGGCAGACTGGCAAACCCTTTGCCGAACAGGCTGCCGTACTCGGCGCAGGGAGGAACAAGGTGTGGACCCGGGATTTCATCCCGCAGATGGAGTACGCCTTCGCGGCCGCAGATATCGTGGTTTCCCGTTCCGGAGCTATGTCGATCGCTGAACTGTGCGTCGCCCGAAAGCCCGTCGTTTTCGTTCCCTTCCCCTTTGCGGCGGAAGACCACCAGACCGTCAACGCCCAACATCTTGTTGATAAGCACGCGGGCCTGATGGTAAAAGACAGTGAGGCGAAAGAGAAACTGGTGGATACGGTGCTCGCCCTGGCGAAGGACAAGGCAAGACAGTCGGAGCTGAGTTCGAATATTGGCCGCCTGGCGATCACCGATGCAGGTGACCGCATCGCGGCAGAGATCTTGAAAGCGATAAAAGCATGATGGAATTCACAACGATAAAGAAGGTTTATTTTATAGGTATCGGCGGAATAGGCATGAGCGCGTTGGCAAGGTATTTTAAATTCCATGGAAAGGAGGTCAGGGGGTATGACAAGACGGCAACACCCCTGACCCGGCAGCTGGAGAACGAAGGCATCGCAGTACACTATGAAGAAGATCTTAACCGGATAATGACCGATGCCGATCTGGTGGTCTATACCCCGGCGGTGCCTTCCGGACATAAAGAGCTGGTGTATTACCGGCAACACGGTCACCCCCTGATGAAGCGCAGCGAAGTGCTGGGACTCATCACCCGTAGCTCTTTTAATATTTGTGTCGCCGGGACCCACGGCAAGACGACCATCACGACGATGATCGCCCACATCCTCCGGCATACCGGGTATGGCTGTAATGCCTTTTTGGGCGGGATCGCGGTTAATTACAACAGCAACTACTGGTCGGACCAACGAAACGTCTGCATAGTAGAAGCCGACGAGTACGACCGCAGCTTCCTGCGCCTGAGCCCCGACATCGCCGTCATCACGGCCATGGATGCCGATCATCTCGATATCTATGGAACCGCGGCGGAAGTACAGCAGGCCTTTATCGACTTCTCGGGTTGTCTGAAGCCGGGCGGGCTCCTCCTAAGTAAGGAAGGCCTCGAAAAAGGAGCGGACCTGAAAGGAGATCATCACCTGACCTATGGTCTGGAAACGACAGCCGATTTTTATGCCACGGAGATTCGCATCGACCAGGGCGACTACCTTTTCCGGATGATGAGCAGCGACTGGAGCATCGACAAAGTCGTTCTGCCCATGGGCGGAAGACACAACGTGGAGAACGCCGTAGCGGCGATCGCCGTCGCTCACCGGCTCGGCATCCCGGGCGATAAGATCGTCGAAGCCGTGGCCGCATTCCGCGGAGTGAAAAGACGCTTCGAGTACATCGTCAAACAACCCGACCGGGTCTACATCGACGATTATGCGCATCACCCCGAAGAGCTGCGGGCGGTGATCAGCGGGGCAAAAGAACTATACCCGGAGATGAAGGCCACGATCATCTTCCAGCCGCATCTGTTCACGCGGACAAGGGACTTCGCGGATGGATTTGCAAAGAGCCTCGATATGGCCGATGAAGTGCTCCTGTTGCCGATCTATCCGGCCCGCGAGCTGCCAATCGAAGGAGTAACAAGCGAGCTCATCGCCGGCAAGATGAAAAAGGCAAAACTGACCCTCGCCGATAAAAAAGAGGTGTTGGATATTATAAAGGACCGTGCCGGGAACCGGGATCAGGCGCAACTGCTGATCACCGCCGGCGCAGGTGACATCGATTTGTTGATCGAACCCATCCGGCAACTGCTGGAAGTGTAGCCCACTGTGGACGGGACGATTTCCCGGTCACTCGTTGTACCCGTCTGACGGTCCGCTGGGCCGTCGGGCGGGTCCAAGGACGACCACAGGTCGGCCGGCAGAAGGCCCATCATTGGCCCCGTTCCGGTATGAGCCTGCTCATACCGAGGCGGAGCAACCGGTATCACAAACGAAGGGAACAAAAAAGGACGAAAACAACAATGGCCGCAAGAATAAATATCAAAAAAGTAGTATCAGCCGTCTTCTGGATGGCCGCCGGCTCCGGCGTGCTGGTATTGCTCGTCGCGGCCATTCGCTATCGCAACAGCAACGTCTGCAAAGGTTTCAAAATAGACATCGCCGGCCCAATATCATCCAGATTCATCGACAAAAAGGACATCGCAGAAATTCTCACAAATGCCGGCGCAGCAAAAGGCCAGAACAAACCCATCCATGCCTTCGACCTGAGAAAGCTCGAAGGAATACTCGGAAAGAACATCTGGATAAAAGAGGCCCAGCTGTTCTTTGACAACAACGGCATCCTGCAGGTGAAAGTGACCGAACGCGAACCCGTTGCCCGGATCTTCACCCGCGAAGGGAATAGCTGTTATATCGATAGCAGCGGGATACAGCTGCCGCTTCCGGACAAGCTCCCGGCCCTGCTGCCGGTGTTCACCGGATATCCGGCCTCGAAGATCATGCTGCGGGGCGGAGACAGCACACTGACAAGGGACATCCTCCGGCTCACCGGCTTTATCCGCAGGGACAGCTTCTGGGCGGCGCGGATCGCGCAAATCGTCATTCTGCCCGGCAACGAATTCGAGCTGGAACCCGAACAGGGTAGTCAGCGCATTCATTTCGGCGACGGCAGGGATATCGCAACGAAATTCCACCGGCTCGATATCTTCTACCGGCAGGTCCTGAGCAGAACGGACCCCGGCAAGTACGAACATATCGACGTGGCCTATTCAGGACAGGTCATCGCGACAAAGAGAGGAAGTGCGAAGACCCGCTACGATTCCGTGCAGGGCATGAATAATATCCGGCAGATGATCCGATCGGCACAGCAATTGCAACCCGATACCATTCGTCAGCAGAATATCCGCCCCCTGGAAGGGATCAACAACGGGACAGATCAAAACCTGAACACACTCGATCTCCTGCCGGGCGCAACAGACAGCCCGGTCGCAAGACCCGATCACCCGGCCGCAGGTCCGCCGAAACCAAAAACAACGACATCCCCCAAAAACCGTAAGAAAACAACTAATAATAAATAAACTAAACTATGAACCAGGAACAACCGATCATTGTCGGACTCGATATCGGGACAACCAAGATCGCTGCCATAGCAGGTCGCAAGAACGAGTACGGCAAGCTCGAGATACTGGGCTTCGGTCGCGCCAACTCCAATGGGGTGAAGCACGGCCAGGTCCTCAATATCGACGAGACGATAAAGGCCATCCAGATGGCGCTGGAGAATTGCTACGCCTCCAATCCGAACCTCGAGATCAGTGAAGTCTACGTCGGCATCGCCGGTCATCATATAAAGAGCCTTCAAACCCGCGGCGACATCGTCCGGCAGAATACCGACGAAGAGATCACCCGCAGAGAGATCGATCAGCTCGTCGCCGACCAGTACAAGACCTATATTCCCGCAGGCGATCAGATCATTGACGTGATCCCGCAGGAGTTTACCGTTGACAATTTCCAGAACATCCCCAACCCGATCGGCTACGGCGGTGTCAAGGTCGGCGCTAACTTCCATATCATTACGGGCGACAAGAACGCCATCCGCAACATCAACCGCGCCGTCGAGAAGAGCAATCTCCTCACAAAGGACCTCGTCCTGCAGCCGCTGGCCTCGGCCGCGGCCGTCATGGGCCAGGAAGACCTGGAGGCCGGCGTAGCCATCGTCGACATCGGCGGCGGCACCACCGACCTGGCCGTGTTCTATGAGGGCATTCTTAAACATACGGCCGTGATCCCCTTCGGCGGTGAGAATATCACCAACGATATAAAGACCGGCCTCGGCGTTCTCAAGACCCAGGCTGAACAAATGAAGGTGCAGTTCGGCTCGGCTTTGTCGAACGAGGCAAAGGCCAACGCCTATATCACCATCCCCGGACTGCGCGGCATGCCGGCCAAGGAGATCAGCGTAAAGAACCTGGCCAATATCATCCAGGCCCGGATGAGCGAGATCATGGATTTTGTCACCTACCACCTCAAGCAGGTAGGGCTCGACAGCCGGATGCTCAACGGCGGCATCGTTCTCACCGGCGGGGGCTCCCAGCTGCGCCACCTGATCCAGCTGACGGAATACATCACCGGCCTCAACGCCCGCATCGGGTTTCCAACGGAACACCTGGCCGCCGGGCACATCGAAGAGCTGGCGCGGCCCACGTACTCCACCTGTATCGGCCTTATCCTGAAAGGATACAGCGACTATGAGCACAACCGTAAAGCGTTCGAGAAGGAATACCGCAAGGTGGACGTACCCGACAATCTCAAAAAGGCCGAAGCCCAGTCGGCCGCCCAGTCCGCATTACCCACCGAAGAACAGCTGCAAAGCGAGCGGGTTCGCAACCGTAAAGGCGTAAAGGATTTCTGGGGCAAGTTTAAAGACGGGATTATTGATCTCTTCAAAGAAGAAGAAGATCATCACTTATAAATTTTTTGTTATGATCCATTTTGATCTACCGAAGGAGAAGTCATCGATCATCAAGGTCATTGGTGTGGGTGGCGGTGGAAGCAATGCAGTAAATCATATGTTCAGCCAGAACATAGAGGGAGTGAATTTCATCATTTGTAATACCGATGCCCAGGCCATCGCCCAGAGTCGCGTGCCGAATAAGGTGCAGCTGGGGCCCCACCTGACACAGGGACTGGGAGCCGGCGCGAATCCGGACATCGGCAGACAAGCGACGGAGGAGAGTCTGGAGGAGATCAAAGGCATCCTCGAAGTAAATACAAAAATGGCCTTCATCACGGCCGGCATGGGCGGCGGCACCGGAACCGGCGGCGCGCCGATCATCTCCAAGATATGTAAGGATCTCGGCATTCTTACCGTGGGGATCATCACCACGCCCTTCTCCTACGAAGGCAAGAAAAGACAGCTTCAGGCCGAAGAAGGCATCCGGGTGATGAAACAGTATGTCGATACATTGCTGGTCATCAGCAACGACAAGCTTCGCCATCAGTTCGGCAACCTGAAAATGAAGGAAGCATTCGCTAAGGCGGACAATGTCCTGGCCACGGCAGCGAAATGTATTACGGACGTTATCAACAGCACCGGTCAGATCAACGTAGACTTTGCCGACGTCTGCACCGTCATGCGCAACGGCGGCGTAGCGATCCTCGGCAGCGCAACGGCCAAGGGCGACAGCCGGGCGCAGAAAGCGATCGAAGAAGCGCTTAACTCCCCGCTCCTCAATGACAACGATATCAGCGGCGCCAAATGGATCCTGATCAATATCAATTCCAGCGAAGGCGAACACGAGTTCACCATGGACGAAGTGGATATCATCCAGAATTACCTGCTCGGCCGCGCAGGCGAACATACCGACGTCATCCTCGGCCTCGGCTACGACAACTCCCTGGGCTCTAGCCTGGGCATCACCCTTATTGCAACCGGCTTCGAACATAAAGATCCGTTCCCGATCCGGCAGGCAGAGGTCGCCTCCCCCAAGAAAGAGGAGAAGATACTCATGCCGCTCAATCCACCTGTTGAAGAGACACCTGCCGAACGACGGCCTGTTCTGCCCTCTGTTGAATCTGCAAGGGAAACCCTGAACGTCAATGAACCTATCCCACCGATAAAAGAACAGGAGGCATCTCCTGTTCCTTTGTCGGCCAGCCAACCCGACCCCACGCCGTTTCTCAGGGAAGAAAAACCGGTAGCTTCTTCCGTAGCCGTTGTCCCGCCAAGACCCACGACCCCTGTCGATGAACCATCCACCCGGATCGAGTGGGTCCTCAACACCGAGCCGGAACCCGCCACACAACCAAAGATCCAGGCGACCACCGCCTCAAAAAGTTCTCCTGCGTCTGCAGCGTCGGGAGGATACCTTGCAAGGCCATCCAATATCTATGCGGAAGACCCCTGGAACGACAAACAATCCAGCCCTGAACACAACAGCACACCCCTGAAGGAGCCGACCCTGAACACCTCTGTCGCAGATCCGTCAAAGGAAGATGACGCTTCACCCGACATGCAATTGGTATTCAGGGATACGGAGCCGGCGGCGGATGAGCCTCGGGCCCATCAAACTCACTCGATTTCGGTGCCGAACTCACCCGTAGAGGAGCCTGCCGCGCAGGACGATGCGGATGATCTTAAGCGCAGAGCAGCGGAAAGGATCAACAAGTTGCGCAACTTGTCGTTCAATGTAAATGCTGCCGATCCGAATAATGAGTTCGAAACAGTGCCGGCCTACATCCGCCGTAATTTGGAGCTTTACAACACGATCTCCAACGTCGAGAACTTTTACAGCAACTATGAAGTAAAGACCGACGAGAACAACAACACGGAGATCAGTACCATCAATACTTTCCTCGACGGAAAAAGACCCGACTGATCTGTAAAATGATAGTTTGTTTTTAGTTGTTTTATTCCCGCCGGCTCTCCGGCGGGATTTTTTTGCACCTCGGAGCTTTGCCCTATCTTTAGGGACATGCCCCTCCTGCTCTCTTTCCTCGGCATCATCGCACTCATCCTCCTCATCACCTGGTGCAGGCTCGATACCTTCATCTCCTTTGTCATCGTCAGCGTCGCCATCGGCCTCACCTCCGGCCTCGACATCCACCGCATCACCGACGCCATCCAGCGCGGCATCGGCAGCATCATGGGGCCCCTGGTGATCATCCTTGGGTTCGGTGCCATGCTGGGCCGGCTCATCGCCGATAGCGGCGCGGCTCAACAGATCACAGGGTCACTCGTAAGGATATCCGGGATTCGCCGCATCCAATGGGCAATGGCCCTCTCGGGCTTCCTGGTCGGCATTCCTATGTTCTATTCCGCGGGCTTCATGGTCCTCCTGCCTCTCGTCTTCTCCGTTGCCGCAGCCACAGGCCTGCCGATCCTGTATCTCGGCGTCCCGATGCTGGCGGCCCTGTCCGTCGCCCATGGCTTCCTGCCACCCCATCCGTCACCCACGGCCATTGCCGGCCAACTCCACGCTAACATCGGCAAGACCCTGTTCTATGGGATCATCGTCGCCGGTCCGACGATCGTCCTGGCAGGCATCGTCTTTGGAAAGACCTTGCGAAAATACCGGCCGGCGCCCAACCAGGACCTGCCAACAGTAAAATTCCTCGAACCCGCCCGGCTGCCCTCCCTCGCCACCAGCCTGGTCACGGCCCTGATGCCCCTGATCCTCCTCACGGCGACGACGGTGTTCAAATTCATCCCCATCCCGGCCCCCGCACAAAAGGTCATCGCCTTCATCGGCGATCCCAATATCGCCATGCTCCTCTCCGTCCTGGCAGCCATCTACTTCCTCGGAATACGCCGCCGGAGACCGACAAAAGAGGTCATGCGCTCGCTCGAAGACGCCTTCAAAAGCGTTGCCCCCTTTATGCTGATCATCGCCGGCGCCGGCGCCTTCATGCAGGTGATGAGCGAAGGCGGCCTCAACGGATTCATCGCAAAAAGCCTGGAGCATACCGCCATCTCCCCCCTCCTCCTCGGCTGGACCATCGCCGCCCTGATCCGCATCTGCACCGGTTCCTCTACCGTGGCGGCGCTGACGACCGTCGGCACCCTGCTGCCGTTATTGCAACAAAGTGCCGTACAGCCCGAACTGATGGTGCTCGTAGTCGGCGCGGGGAGTATGACCTTTTCCCATGTCAACGACGGCGGCTTCTGGCTGTTCAAAGAATATTTTAACCTCACCATCCGGCAAACCTTCGCAACCTGGACGGTCATGGAGACCATGGTTTCCGTGGTTGGATTATTGATGGTATTATTGCTGGATCAAATCGTTCACTGACATGCCGACCATTCTCATTACCGGGGGCACCGGCCTCGTCGGAACGGCCCTCGCCTCCCTGCTGCGCGAAAAAGGCCACCGCGTCATCCTCCTCTCCCGCCATACCCTTCCCGGCAATCCGGATGTCTTTCAATGGGATTATCGCAAGGAGACCATCGACCCCGAAGCGATCCGGCAGGCAGACCACATCATCCACCTCGCCGGCGCCGGCGTGGCCGACAAACGGTGGAGCGCCAAAAGAAAACAGGAGATCGTGGACAGCCGGACAAAAACCGCGGCCTTGCTGGTAAAAGCCCTCAGGGAAATTCCCAACAAGGTCCGTAGCGTGATCAGCACCTCCGGCGTCGGCTGGTATGGACCCGATGCCTCGATCCCCAACCCGCGGCCTTTCGAAGAAACCGACCCCGCCGACGCCGATTTTCTAGGCGACACCTGCCGCCTGTGGGAAGCCTCCATCACTCCCGTCACCGGTCTTGGGAAAAGACTGGTCATCTTCCGCGTAGGTCCGGTTCTCAGCACAAAGGGCGGCATGCTCGCGGAATTTCGCAAACCCGTCCGGATGGGCGTAGCTCCGATCCTCGGCAGCGGGAAACAGGTTTTTAGCTGGATCCATATTGACGATCTCTGCCGCCTCTATGCGGAAGCGATCGACCGGGATGGGATAAACGGCGTCTATAATGCTGCGGCACCCCATCCCGTCGACGAACGCACCCTGATCCTCGCACTGGCAAAACAATTCAAGGGCCGCTACTTCGTGCCCGTGTATGTGCCGTCGTTCCTGTTGAAATGGCTGCTCGGTGAGATGAGCGTGGAAGTGTTGAAGAGCACCACGGTCAGCGTGAAAAAGATCCGCACCGAGGGCTTTCAGTTCATCTATCCGTCGATAGATGCTGCATTGGCTAACCTGTGCGGTTAACCTCCTCGTGCTTCTGATGATAAAAAGAAGAGAAGTCACCAAGGATCGAATGCCGGGGATCGTCGAACGAGAGCCGCGACAAACGTAGCCCGGCAATATCTCCTTCCAGTACCTTCCGCTTGAATGGGTTCAGCGTGCCGCCCGGACCACCCGCAGCCGCTGCGGGATCATACTGGAATTCCGGATCGCAAAGCGTTCCCCGGGGATACATGATGCCCGGCTGACCCTTTCCCCGGATATCGAGGTTCTTGGGGTGGTCCAAACCAAGCGTATGCCCGTACTCGTGAGCGGCCGTGGTGGAATGATCGAGGAGGTTGCCAAGCTTGAAGTAGCCGGTGTTACAGCCCAGCCCGTCAACGGAAGAGATATCATGCAGGGAGAATTCCTCCACCCGGAAAAAGTTCAACTGAGGATCCGTATTATGCCACACCGCCGCAGGCTTCAGATCAGGCTGGTAACGCCCCTCGATAACAAACCGGACCGAATACCATTCCCCCCTGATCTTCACCGTCCCATTCGGCGCATTCCAGGCGGCAGCGATGTCATCCGCGATCTGGATGGCAAGAGCCGGGTCGGCCGCCCCGCCGTAAAAGTAGAGGACCGACCGGATTATCAATTCATGTGCAGAGGTATTTAGTTCCGCGATGCCCATTTTCAAGGTAATAATTCCGCCAGCTTCTTCTCCAACGCTTCCCCCGTAAGACCCTTGGCGATGATGCTCCCGTTCTTATCCAATAAAAAATTCATCGGTATCCCTTTTATGCCGTACAAACTGGCGACCTGGTTATCCCACCCCTTCAGATCCGACACCTGCGTCCAGGCAAGCCCGTCCTTCTTGATCGCCGCTACCCACCGATCCTTTTGGTCATCGAGACTGACGCCGACGATAGTAAATCCTTTGGCATGATACTGCCGGTATGCTTTGACCACATTCGGGTTCTCCTGCCGGCACGGCCCGCACCAGGAGGCCCAGAAATCCACCAGCACATATTTGCCCCGGAAAGAAGAAAGCGCTACCGCCTTCCCGTCAACATCATTCTGTGTAAAGGCCGGAGCCGCGTTGCCGATGGCCGTCAACTTCGCACCCCGCAGCACCTCGTTCACCAGCTGACCCAGGTAGGAGGTCCGGACCCGGGGATCCAACCCGGATACCAGGCTATCGAGCTCCCGTTCATTGGGATTGTAGGAGAAATAATTGAGAAGGGCGAAAGCAGACACATAAGAAGCAGGATGCGTCTGGACAAACGCCTTTGCCGCTTGTTTTTGTCGCTCGTCGTCGGCGAGTTTTGCCTCGCTGCTATCCAGCTGGCGGTATTCCTCCTGTATAGGAGTCCCGCCGATGAAGGCCGAAGAAAAAGCATTCATTTTGCCGGCAAGGGTTAATTTGCCGCCGCCCAGGAAAAAATAGGGGCCATTGTGCTTCTGGCCGTCATTCCCCTTCAACGCAAGTGTGCAAAGCTCCGGCTCCGAAACGGTTCCTGAAAACGAAAATTGTCCGTTTCGAGCCCGCACGGAATCTGTCTTCGGCGTGGCGCCGTGATGCATCAGGAAGACCCAACCCTGGTCAAGACCCTCGATGGTCCCATTGATTGTATAGGTACTGTCGGGAAGGGCAAACAACGCCAACGCGACAAAAGCGAGAAGATTCATGCTCCTAAAATAGCACTTTAATTCCGAATCGGCTTGCCGCCTTTTAGCACGCTCTGGATCCGCTCCAGCGTCTTCTTTTCGCCGCAAAGGCTCAGGAATGCCTCCCGTTCGAGATCCAGCAGGTACTGCTCGCTGACCGCCGCCGGCTCGCTGAGATCGCCCCCGCAAAGGACATACGCCAGTTTTTTGGCGACGACCACGTCATGGTCGGTGGCATACTGCCCCCGCCACATCGCATGGATGCCGGAATACAAGGCGCCCAGGGCCGAACGCCCCAGCACCTTTACGTCCTTTCTCGCTACAGGCATCGTATATCCATCGTCATACAGCTCGATCACCGCAGTCTTGGCCTCGGCGATCCTCCGGCCCTGGTTGACGCTGACCATATCCCGGTCCTTTCGGAGGTAGCCCAGGTCGAAGGCCTCATAGGCGGACGTGGAAACCTTGGCGGTGGCAATCGTAAAAAACCTGTTTTTCATCGTGACGGTCTCCGGTTCTCCGTCGTGCATCTCGTCGGCAGCCCGCAACGCAAATTCCTTCGATCCGCCGCCGCCGGGGATCAGCCCGACACCCAGCTCCACCAGGCCGATATAGGACTCCGCCGCCGGTACGACCCGGTCGGCGTGCAGGCTCATCTCACAGGCGCCGCCCAACGTCAGCCCATGCGGGGCGACCACCACCGGCACCGCCGAATACCGCACCCGCATCATCGTCTGCTGGAACTGTCGCACCGCCATATCCAACTCGTCAAAATCCTGCTCGATGGCCAGCATGAAGATCAACCCGACATTGGCCCCGGCGCTGAAATTGGCGCCATCACCGGCGATGACAAGCCCCTTGTATTTTTCTTCCGCGAGCCCGATACCCCGCTGCATACCCTCCAGCACCTCGCCGCCAATCGTGCCCAGTTTGGTGTTCCATTCCAGCCCCAGCACCTCGTCTCCCAGGTGATAGACATGACAGGCGCTGTTCTTCCAAACCGTCTGCCCCGCAAAATTCTTCATCACCAGGAAGGCGTCTCCACCGGGAAGCGCGGTATACTGCCGTTTGGCGATATCATAATACAGGCGTTTCCCGTTTCCGACCTTGTAAAAGGTCTCCGCCCCGGATGCCAGCATCTCGTCTACCCAGCCTGCAACAGGATAACCGGCCTCCTTCATTTCCTTCACAGTAGCTTCCACCCCCAGCACATCCCAGCTCTCGAAGGCGCCGATCTCCCAGCCAAACCCGGCCTTCATCGCGTCATCCACCCGGTACAGCTCATCCGAGATCTCCGGGATTCGATGACTGACATAGGAGAATAACCCATAGTGGAATTGGCGGAAGAATTCCCCGGCCTTGTCGGTTCCCTGCATCAGCATCTTCAGCCGGGTCGCCAGGTCGTCGACGGCTTTGGCCGCTTCCACAGAAGCAAACCTCGGCTTTTGCCGCGGACCATATTCCATCGTCTGCAAACTCAGCGTAAGAATTTCCTTCTCGCCCCCCGCTCCCTTCGTTTTCTTGAAGAACCCCTGACCGGTCTTATCCCCCAGCCAGTTGTTCGCAACCACCTTGTCCAGCCAGGAGGGGATCGCGAATACACCGCGCTGTTCGTCAGTTGGGCAGTTGTCGGCAATGCCCTTCGCCACTTTTACCAGCGTATCGATGCCGACCACATCCGAGGTCCGGAAGGTAGCGGACTTTGGCCGCCCGATCAACGGCCCGGTCAGGGCCTCCACTTCATCGATGGTCAACCCCAGCCCATCGAGGAGGTGAAAGACGGACATCACGCTGTACACCCCCACCCGGTTAGCGATAAAGGCCGGGGTGTCTTTACACAGGACGGTCGTCTTGCCCAGGTATAGATCCCCGTAATGCAGGAGGAAATCGACGATCGCCGGATCGGTATATGGCGTCGGGATGATCTCCAGCAGCCGCAGATAGCGCGGCGGGTTGAAGAAATGCGTCCCGCAAAAATGTTTTTTGAAATCTTCGCTCCGGCCCTCCGCCATCAGGTGGATCGGGATACCCGACGTATTCGAAGTCATCAGCGTCCCAGGCCTCCGGTATTTCTCCACCTCCGCAAACACCTGCTGTTTGACATCCAACCGCTCGACCACCACTTCGATCACCCAGTCGCAGCCCGCGATATCCTTCATATTGTCCGTAAAATTGCCGGTCCTGATCCGTGCCGCAACATCTTTGGTATACACCGGAGAGGGATTGGATTTGAGCGCAGCAGCAAGGGCGTCGTTCACGATCCGGTTGCGGACCGCCGGATGTTCCAGGGCCAGCTTTTTCGCCGCCTCGGCCGCAGTCAGCTCCTTCGGCGCGATATCCAGCAGAAGCACCGGTACCCCGATGCCGGCAAAATGACAGGCAATGCGCGAACCCATGACCCCGCTGCCCAATACAGCCACTTTTTTGATGATACGGTTCATATGAGGGAAGAATTAGTTAGTTAAACAACTATTAGCCGAAGATACCAAAAAAAAGAATAGGCTGCGAAGGCAAAAGCCGCTGGAAGCGGCGTGACCGAAGGTCAATCATAAGCGCTTGCAGGCGGCCTCGCACCGCGAGGCTGAAAATCAACAATTTGCTATGGAAAACTGTCTAAAGAATTTTAGAAAGTCGGTCGATCTCGTAATTATCCGCGCGATGCACCAGCTCGTGCTTCGTCTTCAGCTGCGCTTCCATTAGCGTTCGCGGATAACTATCACCGGTAATATAACTCACGGTCAGGTAAACGCCTTTTTCGATGATCAGCTTGTTGTTGCAGATATCGGTCATCACCAGCCGGTCCCGGTTCTGCTGCATCGCATTCGGGCACTCATACTTGCCCTTGATGGAGTTGAACAGGATATCGTTCGTCTTTTCCGTAAAGGAAAGGAACGACAGCTGGGAATAGTAGAAGAAGTTGTTAATGAAATGGAACTGGATCAGTACTTTCTGACGCAGCAGCTTCGTACGGTAGAATAGGATCTTATGATCCTTGAAATCGTTGATGTCCTTCACCTGGAAAGAAGGCATCCCGATCTTCCAGATCACCCGGCGCGGGGTCGACCCGAACTGGATATCATGCGGCGCGATCAGGGACTTGGTCAGGAACGGTTCATGATGCTCCTGCGACAATACCTGGTGGGCAAAATCGAGATAGTACTGATTGATAAAACTACGATAGAAACTTTCTCTCTCCTGGTAGAAGGAACTGTAGCGGTTATACGGCAGAATCCTGTATTGAAGGGTTTGTTTCATAGCACAAGTGCATTGTGTGTTACAATTGATATTGAATCTTAGCGGCGCATAGTTCCATAGGGGAGCGATCGGCTTTCAAAAAAAAACAGGAATTGGACACGAAAGTTAGCACTAAAGTAACGAGATTAGTATTCGCTAAGTATTCGGAATCAAAAATATAGTCACTAGCACTTAGAACGGATGTAGTACAATAACTACAAATATTACTTTTCTATAATACATTGAAGAAGAAGGATATTTACCCACCGGCCGGCACAGGTTCCCCGGATGGTAACGCTGTCGCCTGTCCGTAACAGCAGATCTTCCCGCGTATAAAGGCTGTCCATATGACAATCCACCATCGCCTTTCCGCCCGGGTCGCCGGAGAGCCGCACGATGTATTGACCCGGACCGTTTTCGATCAATTGTTGAAAGACCCCGCTTACAGACACCACCTTGTACAGATAGAGACTGTCGGCCAGGCCCTCGTTTCCCTCGAAGGAAGCGGCAAGTCGCGGGGCGGTCGTTAAAAGCTCCGCAGGGACAAGGGTCTTGCCTCCTCCATGGATCCCGTGGAGAATGCCATAAAGAGCCAGACCCGCGATCAGGAAGACAAGAAGAAAGAAGCCGTATTTGCTGCGTCGTTCCATGTAAGCGGTACCCGCTTACATACGAAAGAACGAGGCAAAAAGATTTAGCTTACCCCCGACCCGGGAGCGATCTTGTCCTCAGGGTTGATAAAAAAAAGCCGGCCGCCGTCCTCCGCCATCAGGATCATCCCATTGCTCTCGATCCCCCGCATCTTCCTCGGCGCAAGGTTCGCCACGACCACGACCTGCCGGCCGATGATCTCACCGGGTTGAAAATGAGCAGCTATACCGGACACGATAGTCCGCTGCTCGGTACCCAGATCGACCGTCAGCTTGAGCAGCTTATCGGCCTTCTCCACTTTCTCCGCCCGCAGAACGGTCCCTACCCGCAGATCGAGCTTGGCAAAGTCATCATATACAATGGTAGACTTGGCCTCCGGCGCAACTGCCGGAGCCGCTTCCACAGGCGCCGCCGGCGCCGGCTCCGTGGCCGCCTTGGCGGCCGACGCAGCTTTAAGTTTTTCGATCTGCACATTCACCTCTTCATCTTCTATCTTCCGGAACAATAGCTCCGGCGGCCGTAGACTGTAACCGACGCTGAGCAGGTTTAGCTTGCCCGCATTCTCCCAGTCCAGCATCTTTTCCACCACCTTCATCATATGGATCATCTTTTTGGCCGTGAACGGCAAAAAAGGGTTGATCAGGATGGCGAGATTGGCCGTCACCTGCAGACAGAGATGCAGACAATTGTCGATCAGCTCCTGGTTGGCCGGATTCGCCTCCAGGGTCCGGGCCACGATCCACGGCTCCTTCTTTTGCATGTACTTGTTGGCAAGGTCGGCCAGCATGATCACCTCGAACTGCGCATCCCGGAAACGATAGGCTTCCAGCAGCTCCTCCACTTTCAACTTCGTGCTGCCGATCGCGTCGATCATCTCCTGGTCGGTCGCATCCATCTTTGCCTTGTGCAGCGGCGGCACCTTGCCATGACACAGCTTGTGCATCAGCACAAAGGTCCGGTTGACGAAATTGCCGAACTTGTTCACCAGCTCGCTGTTGTTGGCGAACTGGAATCCTTTCCAGGTGAACTCGCTGTCCTTGGTCTCCGGCGCAATATAGGTCAGGTAGAACCGGAGGGTGTCCGCCAGCTGGGTGCCGCCGTTCTCCTTCCGGATGAAATCATCGATATAATCCTGCATGTCCAGCTTCCAGTTCCGGCTGGTGCTCATCTTGTCCCCTTCGAGGTTCATGAACTCGTTGGCGGGAACATTGTCAGGCAGGATATTCCCATGCAGCTTCAGCATCACCGGGAAAATGATACAATGGAAAACGATATTGTCCTTGCCGATAAAATGGACCAGCTTCGTCTCCGGATCGTACCAGTAAGGCTTCCAGTCCTTGCCGGTATTGATGGCCCATTGCCGCGTGGCGCTGATATACCCGATCGGGGCATCGAACCACACATATAAAACCTTTCCTTCCGCCTCCGGCAACGGCACGCGAACGCCCCAATCCAGGTCCCGTGTAACGGCCCTCGGCTGCAACCCGCCGTCGATCCAGCTCTTGCACTGTCCCACCACCGTGGACCGCCAGTCGTCCTTATGCTGATTTAGGATCCACTCACGCAGCCACTCCTCGTGCTTGTCAAGCGGTAGATACCAATGGCTCGTGGTCTTCTTCACAGGCGCCGCACCGCTAAGCGTACTATGTGGATTGATCAGCATTTCCGGGCTCAATGAGGTGCCGCAGACTTCGCACTGGTCACCATATGCTTTCGGATTTCCACATACCGGACAGGTCCCTACAATGAACCTGTCCGCCAAAAACGTCTTGGCCTCCTCATCATAATATTGCTCACTTTCCTTCACGATCAGCTCTTCACGTTCGTTCAAAAAGGCGAAGAATGCCTGCGACGTCTCGTGATGCAGCGGATCGCTGGTGCGATGGTAGATATCGAAAGAGATCCCCAGGTCGGCAAAATTCTCCTTGATCAACTCGTGATATTTGTCGATGATCGCTCTCGGGGTGGTTCCCTCCTTCATTGCCTGGATCGGAATGGCCGTCCCATGCTCATCGCTGCCGCAAATAAACGCCACATCGCGCTTCTGTGCCCTTAAGTAACGGACATAGATGTCCGCAGGCAAATAGCACCCGGCCATATGGCCGACATGCTTCTGCCCATTGGCGTAAGGCAGGGCCGCCGTGATCAGGTATCTCTTTGGTTGCTTCGTCATAATAGCCTGCAAATTTACGCCTATTATGTCACTCCTGCAGCTCGAATTCTACCGAAGCATTTTTCTTGAAATCAGTGGAAAGGAAGAGGGTATAGGTCTTTCCATGCACCGTCACTTCCATCAACGCGGTATTGGGCGGCAGCCGGCCCAGATTCTCGGCAAAAAGCACCAGGCGGTTGACGGGAACGCTCTTGTCCACGGGCACCAGCAACACCTTTGCCTCCGCTTTCAGCATCAGATGCTGCACGATGAGGTGATTATTGAGAAAGAGGCTTACCGAATCCCCATCGATCTCGCCGTTGTCGTACAGCTCGATCCTGATCGTATCCGTACCCTGCGCCGGGACCGGGATCGTCGCCGCAACAACGGATTCCCTACCCAGCAAGGTCTGCACTTTTTTGCTCTCCGTCGAATCCTTTTTTTTGGGCTTGGTCATCAGCACCGGGATAAAGGGCGGCGCCTTTTTCTCCAACCGGATGGTCAGGTCCTCCGAAGTGCCCATCCATCCGCCCGTTCCCCGCCAATGGCCTTCCAGCTCATCGCGCCGGCCGGCGGTACGGCGATAGAAAAGGATATAAAAACCGCCCGGCGGTCCACCGGCCCGGCCTTCCTCAACATTGATGGTGCTGTCCTCCCGGATGGTCAGGATGGAGTCCTTACCATAAAAGCGTCCGCTCACGATAATATGCCGGATGGTTTGCGTTTCAGGCGAGTACCAGTGCAGAACGCCCCCAAAGGCCGAATCGCCCTCCAAAATGGACAATACCAGCTTTTGCTTGCTCTCCGGCGCCAGCCCCGTCGCGGTACCCGTCCACTGTCCGGTTAGATCCTGCGCTCTCCCCTCGATCCCCCATCCCGATATCACCAACAGGATAACCCAATATGAACGCATATTTTTAAAGTAGTAATTTTAAGGCGAAGCGACTGGGCAAAGCCCAGCGGCAATATTAATTCAATTGTTAAGATGAACCGAAAAAACTTTCTCTCATCGATGTTGACAATAGGGGCCGCAGGCCCCGTGCTTGCTGCATCCGCGCCCGCAAAAGCCAAAACAGGCACCCCGCTGAACATGCCTACTTACCTTCGCCCCGGCGATACCATCGGCATCACCTGCCCCGCAGGCAACATCACCGCGAAGGAGATCCTTCCCGCCGTCCAGCAGATCGAAGACTGGGGCTTCCGCATCAAGGTCGGCGACACCGTCGGCAAGAAAGACTCCATCTTCGGCGGCACCGACGCCGAACGGGCAGCCGACCTCCAGCAGATGATCAACGACCCGGGAATACAAGCCATCCTTTGTGCCCGCGGCGGCTATGGTGCAGTCCACATCATCGACCAGCTGGACTTCTCCCCCCTTGCCAGCCATCCCAAATGGATCATCGGCTTCAGCGACATCACCGTCATCCTCTGCCACCTCCATACAAACGGGAACTTCGCCTCCATCCACTCGAAGATGTGCAACAGCTTTCCCGACGACTGGTCAAAAGCCGAACCGGCACAAGCGGACTCGATCCTGTCCATCCGCAAAGCCCTCAGCGGGGAAAGAATGCAGTATAAGGCCTTGCCCAACACGCGCAATCGCTACGGCCGCGCCGAAGGACCGCTCGTCGGCGGAAACCTCAAAACCATCGAAAGCCTGGCCGGCACCCGCTCGGACATCGACACCGCGGGAAAGATCCTCTTCGTCGAAGACACCGGCGAATATCTCTATAGCATCGATCGTATGTTCTGGCACCTGCAGCGGACCGGAAAGCTGGACCGCCTCGCAGGTCTCGTCGTCGGTGGCTTCAAGATAAAACCCGACGATCCCGGCGAAGAGTTCGAACGCACCCTCTATGACATCGTCACCGAACGGGTCAAAGCCTACAACTACCCGCTCTGCTTCGACTTCCCTGTCGGTCATCAAAAAGAAAACTACGCGCTCAAATACGGTATCTCCCACTTGCTCGACGTCCGCGAGGCCGAAGTGACCCTGACGGATAGTTCCGTCCCGGCAGCTACCACTATTCCCGGCGCATAATACGACACCATGCCCATCATCATTCCCCCCTGTCTTCAGCCCGGCGACACTATCGGCATCACCTGTCCTGCCGGCTATATGCCCCTCGAAAAAGCCCAGACCTGTATCGACACACTTCCCGCCTGGGGCTATAATGTCAAAGTCGGCGCAATGCTCGGCAGCACCTCGGACAATTATTTCAGCGGCACCGACGATCAACGCCTGGCCGAGCTCCAGCAGATGCTTGACGATCCTGAAATAAAGACCATCCTCTGCGGACGCGGCGGTTACGGGATCACTCGCATCATCGACCGCCTCGACTTCACCGGCTTCCTGCAGTGCCCGAAATGGATCGTCGGCTTCAGCGATATCACCCTTCTTCATACGCATATCCTTACCCGCTGCAACGTCGCGACCCTGCACGCCCCGATGGCAGGCGCTTTCAACGATGACGGCGCTGCCGGCCCCGGCATTGAGTCCCTGCGCCGCGCACTGGCAGGCGAACCACAAAGCTATCGAGCCCCCGTACATCCGTTCAACGGGAATGGGAACGCCACGGGCCCGATCGTCGGCGGCAACCTCGCCCTGTTGGCACACAGCATCGGCAGCGCCTCCGAACCCGACACCCGGGGGAGCATCCTCTTCCTCGAAGACGTCGGGGAATATCTCTATAACATCGATCGCATGATGCGCCAATTGAAACGCGCCGGTAAACTGAAAGACCTTGCCGGTCTCCTCATCGGCGGGTTCACCGAGCTCAAAGACACCACCCGTCCCTTCGGCGCATCCGTCGAAGCGATCATCCGGGACGCCATCGGCGCCGCCCCTTACCCGGTAGCCTTCGACTTTCCCATCAGTCATGGAAAAGAAAATGTGGCGCTTAAGATAGGCGCCACATACCGGCTGCACGTGGACTCCGAAGGAACCATATTGCAGGAATGAGTTAAGGATTCACTGCCTCGCAAGCGGACAGACCCTGTATCGAAAAAGAACAGCATGGTTCCTGTCAGCCTCCAAAAAATGCTGATGATCAAACAGTTGAATTATGGCATCCAAATTGTCCCCAAAAAGAAACCACCGGTAAATGCTCCAAAACTATATCCGCGTCGCCTGGCGCAACCTCACCCGCAACAGAATATGGGCCTTCACAAACGTCACCGGGCTGAGCATCGGCCTCGCAGCCGTCATGCTGATCATGCTCTATGTGTCCGACGAGATCAGCTTCGACCGCTTCCAGGCCAACGGTCCCCATCTCTACCGGCTGGTACATGACTCCCGCGACGAAACGGGTAAGGAAGGGGGTGGCGGTACCACCGGCGGCCCCATGGCCACCGCCTTCCTGCAATCCATCCCGGAGATCAGCGCCGCCTGCCGGATCAAAGGCACGGATATGCAGCTGGTGAGAAAAGGCAGCGAGATCCTCCCGGAATATGCAACCTATGCGGACACCAGCTTCTTTTCGATGTTCTCCTTCCCACTGGTTTCGGGTAACCCCCACCTGGCGCTGAACCGGGAGAACGACGTCGTTCTCTCCGAAGACTATGCCCGAAAATATTTCAACAGCACGGACGTAGTCGGCCGCACCCTCGAGATCAACGACCATGGGAAGTTCGAGACCTTTACCGTCTCCGCCGTTGCCGCCAACACGCCACTCAACTCCAGCATCCGGTTCAATATGCTCCTTCCCATGAAAAGGATCATGCACCCGCAATGGACCCAGGGATGGATGACCTTCTTCCTGAATACGTTTTTCCTGCTCAAACCCGGCGCCGACCCGGCCGCGGTAGCCAAAAAGATGAACGGTATCTTCGCGGAGCATATCCCGGGTCAATTCCAGGAATATGCGAAAAAGCACCCCAACGTCTACTTCCGGTATAATATCCAGCCCTTCGAAAAAATGCATCTCGACAACCGGTACAACGCCACCATGGGGTTGAACAAATGGAGCAACGCCCGCTATTCCTATATCCTCGGCGGCATCGCGTTTTTCATCCTCCTCATCGCCTGTATCAACTTCGTCAACCTGACACTGGCCCGCAGCCTCCGCCGGGGCAAAGAGATCGGCATCCGGAAGGTTGCAGGCGGAACACGCCGCCAGCTGATCGCGCAGTTCCTCGGCGAATCGCTCTTTCTCAACGGTCTTTCCTTCCTCATCGCCCTTACCCTCGTACGCCTTTGCCTGCCCCTGTTCAGTCAGCTGGCCGCCAAAGAACTCTCCGTTTCCTATCTCTTCACAGGCAGCACCCTGACCCTCTTCATCATACTCCTGCTGATCAACAGCTTTCTCTCGGGATTCTATCCCGCTCTCGTCCTCTCCGGCTTCAACCCCGTTAAAACCCTGTACGGGAAGTTCCGGCTCACGGGAAAGAACCGCCTCGGCAAAGGCCTGATCGTCCTGCAATTCACCATCGCTATCTTCCTCATCGTGGCCACCCTGGTAATGCAACAACAGTTCCGGTTCATGCTCGGAAAAGATCCCGGTTTTCGCGTCGCCGGTATCCTCAACCTCTCGCTCCCCGACGGCGACGAGACAAAGATCCACGCCTTCCAGGCCGAACTGGCAAAATACCCGGCGATCCGGCAGTCCGCCGTCCAAAGCATCGGGTTCAACAATTACAACTCCGCCGACATGGAGATCGATCGCCGCGATATCCCCGGCGTCTCCTTCTATAAAATGGATGCACAAAGCCTTTCGCTGCTGCAGATCCCCCTGGTCGCGGGCCGTGGCTTCTCCGGTACGCCCGCCGACTCCGCCAACTGCCTCATCAACGAATCGATGGCACTGGCCTCGGGCCTCAAGGACCCCATCGGCCGGCGCGTCAAATGGGACAACCAGGAATTCACCGTCATCGGCATCGTACGCGATTTCCACATGGAATCCATGCATGGGAAGATCGGTCCCTGCATGATCAACCAGAACCCTCACTGGACCTATGGCAACATGACGGTACTGATCGACAACACCCGCAAAGCGGAGGCCGTGGAAGCGGTCCGGGCCGGCTTTAAAAGCATCTACCCGCTCTCTTACTTCGATTCCGGGTTCCTGCAGGATATACTGGCCGAAGGCTACGACGGCGATAAACGCTGGATGACCATCGTCACTATTGCCGCGGCGCTGGCGATCGCGCTCTCCTGCCTCGGACTCTTTGGCCTCGCAACATTGTCCATCGAACAACGCTTAAAAGAGATCGGCATCCGCCGGGTACTCGGCGCCGACATCCTGAGCATCACCCGGCTGCTGTCAAAGGATTTCGTCCGCCTCGTTCTGCTCGCCTTTGTCATTGCAGCCCCGATGGCCTGGTATTTCGGGAACAAATGGCTCGAAGACTTCGCCTACCGGATTCATGTCTCGATCTTCCTGCTTCTCATCGTCGGAGCCGCAACAACACTCGTGTCCTTTCTTACCGTAGGCCTTCGCGCCGCAGCCGCGGCAAAAGCCAATCCTTCGGGCAGCCTGCGAAGCGAATAAATCAAACTGATTAGTTTTATCTTTGCATAGAACTGATCTATATGACATTCGTCCAACTGGAATACATCGTGGCAGTCGACACGTACCGGCACTTCGCCACCGCCGCAGGCCATTGCTTCGTCACCCAGCCCACCCTGAGCATGCAGGTGCAGAAGCTGGAAGAAGAGCTGGGCCTGAAAATATTCGATCGCAGCAAACAACCCGTTATCCCTACCGAGGCCGGCCGCGCGATCATCGAGCAGGCCCGCCGGATACTCGGCGAGAAACAGGTGATCACCGAGATCGTACAGGAGAAAAAAGGCATCCTTACCGGGGAACTGCGCATCGGCATCATCCCGACCCTCGCACCCTACCTGCTGCCCCTTTTCGTCCAGAACTTCTCCGCGAAATATCCGCAGATCAAACTGGTCGTCAACGAGCTCACGACCGAAATGGTGGTCACCCGGCTCCGCGAAGGCCGGATCGACGTAGGCATCCTCGTCACCCCGCTGCAGGAGAACGGGATCCGCGAGCAAGTGCTGTTCTATGAAGAGCTGCTGGTGTATGTCTCACGGAAAAATGCAGCCTATAAAAAACAGTATATGCTCGCCCAGGACATCGATCCCTCCAAGCTATGGCTGCTCGAAGAAGGCCACTGCTTTCGCAGCCAGATCGTCCGGCTTTGTGAATTGCGCAAGGCCAGCAAAGAAGGCAGCCACTTCGACTATGAGGCCGGCAGCCTCGAGACCCTCCGCCGGATGGTCGAGCTCAACGATGGCATCACCATCCTGCCCGAACTGGCTGCCCTCGACCTGACAGGCAAACAACAACAGCTGATCCGGCACTTCAAACGCCCGGCGCCGATGCGGGAGGTCAGCCTCGTCGTCCATCGCGACTTCGTCAAACAACGGCTCGTCCAGGCCCTTCAACAGGAGATCATGCGATCGGTCCCTGAGAAGGTCCGGCAGAACAAGAACCTCAACGTCGTTCCTATTTAAGCAGGGAATCCAGCTTCTGATGAAAAAGGGGAAACGTATAAAGATCATTATGGCCCGCCCCCTCGATAGTGACAAACTCATCACCCGCCTTCAGCAGCGGTCGAAGCCGGGCCGCATTGGAATAGGGAATGGTGCGATCCCTATCTCCTTGAAAGATCGAAACAGGCGCCGTAACCCCGGGCAGGAAGGCATAGGTGGGAAAATGCCAATGCATCATCAGCCCGATCGGATAGATCGGAAAGCGTCGCTGACCAATGGACCGAAGGCTATAATACGGGCTCTCGAGGATCAGCCGGCGGCAATCCCTGACCGCCGCAAGCTGCGCCGCAATACCCGTCCCAAGACTCTTACCGCAAAGGATGATCTGATCGGGCTTCCAACGGCTTCGGGCCAGCTTGTAGAACACAAGCGAATATTTATAAAGGGAAGCTTCGTCACGCGATCCGGTACTTTTCCCATAAGTAGGATAATCCATCATCCACACCTCATAACCGTTAGCCGTAAAATTGGGAACGTCGGGCGTATAGCTGGAAATGTTTCCCCCTTTCCCATGAAAGAAGAGCACCACCCCCTTCGCCACACTGTCCGCCGGCCGGTCCGTCGCCCTGAACTCCACGATGTTCAGATTGGTGTTTTGATCGTAATTGAGATTTAATTCCGTCGAAGGAAGGGGAAAATGATACCAGCTGTTGCGCTCGGCCTTTATGGGCGCAAAGATCAACCGCTCCTGGCCGTAATACAAGGCGATCCCAACCAGGCAATACAATAGCACAGCAACCTTGGTCCAGCGAAAAAGCAGTTTCTTATTCAACACTGATCCGTTTCAGGTTAAAATTCGGAATAGGCGACACGATGAGCGGGAATTTTTCGATCGTGACGTTTGAAGGATCGAGGCCAAAACCGCGTTCTTCGGAAAGACTCAGCTCCTTCAGCCAGAAATACAGCTTCATGACCACCCGTTCGAAGAAGGGCAGCTCGTTGTCCTGGCTCAGGTATTTCTCCATCACGATGAACTGGAAATCGCCGACGACATTGTTCCGCTCCAGCGACTCGTACCGGCTGGTGATATTCACTTCCCGGTTGTTGACCAGGTCTTCCACCACCTTCCGGAACATCAGGTTGATTTTGGGCTCGATCCGGAACCCAAGCCGGAACTCCACCCGGATGATATCGTTGGGAATGATATGCTCGACCGAATATTCGGCCGTATAAGGTTCGTCCAGCGTATCCACATGAACGAACCAATAGATATCCGCCCGCTTCGGCTTCTTGTTGAGGATGGAGTAGATGATCTTATGCTCGATCTCCTTGGGGTTGTTGGCGCTGGTCATGTATACCAGGTGGGTCGCGGCCTTGGGTACCGTCCGGTCATTGCTCAGCTCCTGGATCTGCGGGATATAGTGCTCCATCCGAACGAATTCGACATACCGGTTCTTGATCTTCCTCGCCCGGAACCAGACGAACATCACCGCGAACAACCCCCCGCCGACGATGATGGCGACAAAGCCTCCATGGGGGAACTTTTCGAGGTTGGCGAAGAGAAAGCTCAGCTCGATGCTCAGGTACACGGCCAGGTAAAGGTAGATTAGCGCCGAATTCGTCCGTCGCGAGATCAGGTAATTGGCGAACAGGATCGAGGTGGCCAGCATACAAAGAGTGATCGCCAGGCCATACGCCGCATCCATATGGCTGCTGCTGCGGAAATACAACGTGACCCCCGTACAGCCGAGGAACAGCAGGAAATTGATCGCCGGGATATAGGACTGCCCGCGTTCCTCCGTAGGATAGCTGATCCGCAGCTTGGGCCAGAGATTCAACCGCATGCTCTCGCTGATCAACGTAAACGATCCGGTGATCAGGGCCTGGCTGGCAATGATGGCCGCGGCGGTAGCGATGATGATGCCCGGGATCACGAACCAGTCGGGCATGATATTGTAAAAAGGGTTGCCGAGATTGGTATCGAACACCCGTCCGCGGTAATGCGCCAGCAACCAGGCGCCCTGCCCGAGGTAGTTGAGCACCAGGCAGGTCTTGACATAGATCCAGCTGAACCGGATATTCCCCCGGCCGCAATGCCCCAGGTCGGAATAAAGGGCTTCGGCCCCGGTGGTGCAGAGGAACACCGCCCCCAGGATCCAGAATCCCTTGGGATAGGTGGTCAGCAGCTGTATGGCATAATGGGGACTCAGCGCCGCGAAGATACCCAGGTCGTCGAGCAGGTGATTGCTGCCCAACACCGCCAGCATGCTGAACCAGATGAACATGATCGGGCCAAAGAGTTTGCCGATAGACTCGGTCCCGAACTGCTGGAGAAAGAACAGGATCGCCAGGATGCCGATCACGATATAAACGATGGTGGACTGATCCACATACCGGAAGGCCGGCATCTGTCTCAGACCCTCGATGGCCGACGTTACCGAGATCGGCGGCGTGATCATGCCGTCTGCGAGCAGGGCGGCGCCCCCCAGCATCGCCGGGATCACCAGCCAGCGCTTTTGGCGCCGGACAAGGGCATAGAGGGAGAAAATGCCCCCTTCCCCCTTATTATCAGCCTTTAAGGTGAGCCAGATGTATTTTACGGTAGTCTGGAGCGTAAGCGTCCAGATGATACAGGACAAGGAGCCCAGGATCAGCTTTTCGTCGATTATTCTTCCGTGGATGATGGCGTTTAAAACGTAGAGGGGGGAGGTCCCGATGTCGCCGTAAATGATGCCCAATGCTATTACAAGGTTAGCAAAGGAGACTTTATTGATCTGTTTACTCACAGGCAGCAAAGTTATAGCGAAAACGATGAATCGGACAACCTTATTTTGCCCCCGCCGTACATCGCGGCAACCTAACATTTAAGTAAACCGTAGGTAATAACAGTCAAACTTTTACCTATCTTAGGACTTCGTAAAAACTTAGTGAAAACAATGAGCGGAACCCTGTCATCGCTGCTTCTCACACTGACCCTCCTGGCCGGGGCAGGAACAAAAGCCCAGGTCCAGCAGATCACCTATTCCGAACCCGAACGGGAAGATGGCCGCCGTACCAATTTTGAGATCATCGGGAAGATGAATGATAACTATCTGGTATTCAAGAATAATAATTCTAATTGCGCGGTCAGCATCTACGACAGCGTCATGCGCCTGCAGCAGCGCGTACCCCTGACCTTCATGCCCGACCGGTATATCAACATCGATTTCGTCCCCTACGCCGACTTCTGTTACATGATCTATGAATATCAACGAAAGGGGATCGTTCACTGCACCGCCGTCAAGCTGAACGCCCAGGGGCAGAAGATGGGGGACCCGGTGGACCTCGATACCACCCAGATCAGCTTCGCCGCCAACAATAAGATCTACACGACCGTCTTCAGCGAGGACAAGCAGCGGATCATGATCTTTAAGATCAATAGCAAGAACCCCCGCAACTTCCTCTTCACCACCTATCTTTTCGACGCCGATCTTCACCGGCTCGACCGGCACCGGCTCTATTTGCCGATGGAAGAGCGCAACGACCTGTTCACGGACTTCCAGCTTGACAACGATGGACAGCTGGTCTTCGGCCGCTACCAGCGAAGCGGTAGCAACGACTATATCACCCGGGTCGCCATCGTCACAAAAGGGCCCCTCGCCGACAGCTTCTCCGTAAAGGACATCGGCTCGGGCGACCGCATCCTCGATGAGATCAAGATAAAGGTGGATAACAACAACAAGCGGTATATCCTCTCCGGCTTCTATTACAAACAGCGCCGGGGGAATATCGAAGGGCTCTATTCCGTCATCTGGGACAAGAACACCGACAGCCGGGTAGGGGAGAAGATCACCATCTTCAACGACGAACTCCGCGCCCAGGCCAAAAGCACCGACGCCAACCTCCGGATGGCCTTCAACGATTTCTTCATAAAGCACGTCATCACCAAACGCGACGGCGGCTTCCTGCTGGTGTCTGAATCCCTGTACACCACCTCCCGGGGTAATATGTTCAATCGCTGGGACTATATGTACAATCCCGCCTTCGGCCCAGGTGGATTCTATTCGCCCTATTATTACAGTCCCTATTACAACCCCTGGTCCCGCAACTACGGCAATTTTGCCACCCGCTATCACGCCGAGAACATCCTCGTCCTTTCCTTCGACGCGGTGGGCGATCTGCAATGGAGCGCCGTCATCCCCAAGAGCCAGTTCAACGACGAGACCGAGAACAGCATCTCCCACGAGCTGGTCAATACCGGCGGAGAGCTGCACTTCCTGTTCAACATCTACGAACGCCGCAACGAGCTGCTCAACGACGAAAGCATCTCGCCCGAAGGCCGGGTCACCCGTTATCCGACCCTCAAGAACCTCGATCGCGGATACGAGTTCATGCCCCGTTATGGCAAACAGGTCAGCAGCTGGGAAACCATCATACCTTGTCTCTATAGGAACTATCTTTGCTTCGCAAAAGTTGAATTCTAGTGATCGGCATCTTCAGACAAAAGAACTCCGCAAACGCCCTTATTCTGCTATTCTATGCCCTGGTATTGAAGTTCCCCCTCTTCATTCACCCTGTCATCCCCGTCCTGCACCCGGAAGACAACTACCTGTATCGCGTGATCCTGCGCGGACTCGACTCGGCGATCCACAACGTCCCGATCCTCTATTCACTGCTCACCTTCCTGCTGTTGTACTTTCAGGCGATCCTCCTCAACCGCATCTCCAACCATCACAAGGTCCTGCCAAAACCGAATTTCCTCCCCGGCATGTCCTATATCCTGATCACCTCCCTCCTGCCCGACTTCGGGCATTTCTCCGCCCCCTTGCTGATCAACATGGTCATGGTCTGGGTATGGTACCGGATGATGGAGCTCTACAATAGCCACCGGCCCGGCACCGCGATCTTCAACATCGGCGTCTGGACCGGTATCGTCTCGCTGCTCTATATCCCCGCCGTCGCCTTCCTGCTGCTGATGCTCACCTCCCTGCTGACCATGCGCCCCTTCCGCATCCGCGAATGGTTCGTCGGCCTCCTGGGCTTTACCTTCCCCTATTATTTCCTTTTCCTGCTGCTCTATCTCACCGGCAGCTGGAAATGGGCCGATATAGTTCCTTCCATCAAGTTTGCCGTCCCGGCCTTCCCCGCCACCATCTGGCTCACCCTGGGTATCGTCTGGCTGGTCCTGCCCTTTATCGTCGGCGGCTATTTCGTCCAGAAGAACCTCAGCAAGTTCCTCATCCAGATCCGCAAAAGCTGGAGCCTCCTGCTCCTCTTCCTCATGGTGGCGATCGTGATCATCCTCATCAGCCAGGTCACCTCCTATGAGAATTGGGTCATTATGGCCGTACCCCTCGCCTGCTTCCATGCCGCCGCCTATTATTTCCCCTCGAAGACCCTGGGTCCCAATATCCTGCACTGGATGATAGTCGCCTATATCCTGGCGATGAACTATTTTATTTCATAAGGCTACCCTCAAAATTTCGTACCTTTACGGCCCAAAAAGCGGAGTAAACATGAAATTTGGAGTAGTCGTTTTCCCGGGGTCCAACTGTGATCGTGATATGCAGGATGCCCTTCAACAAGACCTTGGCCAAGAAGTAGTTATGCTTTGGCACAAAGACACCGACCTCTCGAAGTTCACCACCGATGACTGTATCGTCCTGCCCGGCGGGTTCTCCTACGGCGACTATCTCCGCTGCGGAGCTATCGCCCGATTTAGCCCGATCATGCAAAGCGTCACGCGCTTCGCGGGTGAAGGCGGTAAAGTGCTGGGGGTCTGCAACGGCTTCCAGGTCCTCTGCGAATCCCATCTCCTCCCGGGAGCCCTCCTGCGCAACGCCAACCAACAGTTTATTTCGAAGAACGTCTTCCTGCGCGGCGCCGGCGACAAGGGCCGGGCGCTGAAGATCCCTATCGCCCATGGCGAAGGTCGCTACTATGCCGACGAGAAAACCCTGGATGAGCTGGAAACCAATGGCCAGGTGATCTATCGCTACAGCGACGAGAACGGGATCATCGGCGGCACGGCCAACCCCAACGGCTCCCTCCGCGACATCGCGGGCATCTGTAACGCCACCCGCAACGTCTTTGGAATGATGCCCCACCCCGAACGGGCCTGCTCGGACGCCCTCGGCAATATCGACGGCCAGACCATCCTCCGGACACTGTTCATCGATGCGGCAAAGCCTTCCATAACGCGCAAGACCGGGATGGTCAACATTTGATTATTTTTAACGTTTGGATACCGAATTTTATAGCCATATATGAAACAAACAATACTCTTCACGCTCGCCGTTCTTACCGGCACCCTGGCGATGGCCCAGTCCGCAAAGCAGGTCAACTGGACGTTCTCGGCAAAGAAGATTGGCGACAAGACCTATGAAGTCCACATGAATGCTGCCATCGGCGGCGACTACCACATGTACGCTCAGAATGTAGGCGTCGCCGACGGACCGATCCCGACCAGCTTCACCTTCACCAAAAGCCCGCTTCTCGACCTTCAGGGTGCTCCAAAGGAACAAGGCAGGATGATCAAGAAATTCGAGGAAGCCTGGAAGCACGACGTCAACTATTATGAAAAAACGGTTGATTTCGTCCAGGTGGTCAAGTTGAAGAGCAATGTCAAGACCAGCCTCGCCGGCAAGGTGGAATTCATGGTTTGCGATGACCACCAATGCCTCCCTCCTTCGACCGTGGATATAAAAGTTAATATTGGCGGATGATACTGCGCCTTCGGCCGCGGGCCTGTCTCCGTCTGTCATTTGCCTGACGAATAAATTCTTTCAAAAACGGGTTCTTTGCAGGACTCGTTTGTTTTTTTATCACATGAACCGCATAACCCGCATACTCGCCTTTTGCCTCCTCGCCGGTCTTCAGCAGGCAGCCGCCCAGACGGATACGACAAAGCAAGCCGTCACCTGGGACTTCACCGCCCAGCCCGGCGCCGACGGAAAGCCCGTCCTCGTGCTCCACGCCCATATCCTCGACGGCTGGCGCCTTTACTCGACGACCATGCCGGACAGCCTGCCCAACTCCCGCGTGGCGTTGGACAGCTCGGCAAAAACCACCATCTCCGGCATCGATGAGCAGGGCCAGTCGCGAAATCAGCAGGAACCGCTGTTCAACAACGCGACGACAAGATCATTTACGGGTGACGCCCGCTGGCTCGTCCACCTCCAGTCTTCGGCCGCCGATACGAACGATCTGAAAGGGACCGTAACGTTCATGGCTATATATAAAGACTCGGTGATCGGGCCGCTGGAAGTGCCCTTTCGCTATGGCCACACCGCCGGCGGCGCACTCGTGGCAAAGGCCGCCGGTCTGCAGGAGTCGGCCAGCAGTCTTAAATTGATGACGATCGACCTCGCTAAGCCCGTCAACAATTGTGGCGGCACCGGCACGGAAGGAACATCCGGTCTGCTCGGGATCTTTGTTTTAGGTCTGTTGGGCGGCCTGGTCGGCTTGGTCATGCCTTGTACCTTCCCGATGATCCCGCTAACGGTTTCTTTTTTTACGAAAAGATCGGCTTCCAGGTCAAAAGGCATCGCCAACGCTTTCCTATACGGATTTTTTATTTTCCTGGTCTATGTTCTCATCAGCCTCCCTTTCTATTTTCTGAAAGGAAACAATGCGAATATCCTCAATACTATCTCGACGAATATCTGGATCAACATGGCTTTTGCCGCGATATTCATCGTATTCGCGCTATCATTCTTCGGACTCTTTGAGATCACTTTGCCAAGCAGCATTTCCAATTCTGTGGACGCCAAATCGAATATCAGTAGTGTCGGTGGTATCTTCTTTATGGCGCTGACTCTCGTCATCGTATCTTTTTCCTGTACCGGTCCAATCCTGGGAAGTCTTCTTGTCGGAGCATTGGATCAGAATGGGGGAGCGCTTCAACTGACTGTTGCCATGGCCGGATTCGGTGTCGCATTGGGATTGCCCTTTGCCCTGTTCGCCCTCTTTCCCAACTGGCTGCACTCCCTACCCCGTTCAGGAAACTGGATGAACACCGTCAAAGTGGTCTTTGGCTTTGTGGAACTTGCGCTCGCGTTGAAATATCTTTCGAATGCCGACCTCGTCGAGCATTGGGGTCTTTTGAAAAGGGAAACGTTCTTTGTTATCTGGATTGCTATAGATTTCGCCTGTGTCGCGTATTTGTTCGGATTCATCAAATTTCACAAGGACGGCCCGTCCAAAATAACAAATGGCAGAAAAGCCCTCGCTGCGGTATTCCTTGTTTTTGGCCTTTATATGATCCCCGGGTTGACCAACTCCGAAAGCGCCAAACTTCCCTTATTCAGCGGGATCGTTCCGCCATGGAATTACAGCTGGTACGGCAACCGGGATGAACATCTGATTAACAATTACGAACGGGCGATCCAGCTTGCGAAAGAACAGCACAAGCCCGTCCTTATTGATTTCACCGGATGGGCCTGTACTAACTGTCGGAATATGGAGGAACACGTGTGGCCCAAGCCAGGTGTGCAGGAACTGATCACAAACGATTATATCCTGGTGTCGCTGTATGTGGACGACCGCAAATTGCTGCCGGATGACCAGCAGGGGTTGGTAACGACTGCTGATGGCAGTAAGAAAGAGATCCGAACCATCGGCGACAAGTTTGCCACACTTCAATCCGAAAACTTCAAGAGTGTGTCTCAGCCCTTGTATGTTCTGATTAGCCCTGACCAAAAACTGTTGACACGGCCTGTGGGCTATACACCGGACGCCAAAGCTTACGCACAATGGCTCCAATGCGGCCTCGACGCCTTTAAACAACTTCAATCCACCGCAAAAGCACAATAGAAAAACCCCTCGAACGAGGGGTTTTTCGCATAATTAGGCGTCATTCTGTCCCGACCTTCCGGCAAGACTAAGGGCAAGTGCTTAACACCAGATGGGGGGCCAGAATGACAAGCTCTTACAATGAAAAGGTTCCTGTTCTTTCAAACAGGAACCCTTCAATATTTTTTTAATGGATCTTTTCACACAATGAAGTTAGCGGTTGTTTCCGTTCCCCGTACCCAAAGGTAGTTAAAGATTATTAAAAAACTCGTCCTTCGTATTGCTTCGTACCTGCGAGGGACATACCATCTTTCAAATCCTTCCTCAGAGTAAAAATCACTACAAGGCAATCTTTTTTTCAGACATCATCTTACGAAGATTGATCAGACCATAACGCATCCGGCCAAGTGCCGTGTTGATGCTGCAATTGGTCAGGGCCGCAATCTCCTTGAAGCTGAGGTCGGCGTAGTGACGCAGAATGATCACTTCGCGCTGATCCTCGGGTAACAGGTCGAGCATCTGCCGTACCCGATCATGGCTTTGACGCTTCATCATCTTCGTGTCGGCGCCTTCTTCGGTGAAGTGGATCACTTCGAAAATGTCGCGGTCATCGCTGGTCTTGATGGCAGGGGTACGCTTTACCTTCCGGAAATGGTCAACACAGAGGTTGTGCGCAATACGCATAGCCCAGGGAAGGAATTTACCTTCTTCCGTGTAACGGCCACCGCGGATGGTGTCGATAATTTTGATCAAAACGTCCTGGAAAATGTCCTCGGCAAGATATTTGTCCTTAACGAGGAAAAGGATGGAAGTGTACAACTTATCCTTATGACGGACGATCAATGCTTCTAGCGCGTAAAGATCGCCGTCCCTGAATTGGTGAATAAGTTCGTGATCAGTTTTTTTGCGTAGCAATGTCATAAACTTCTACGGGTTTTAAAGGTGATAGGATATATTTTGGATTTTAAAGATGGTTCGGTTTTTCTGTGTAGAAGTACTAAGTCAATAGGCAGCTGTTATTTCGTTAAAATGATATTCACACTCCCAATTCAAATGTGCACAAATAATGCTTGCACTAATAGGGTTTAAAGATATACAATTTTTGGAATAAACAACATTTTGGGAAATTTTTTGTTTTTTAATTCTACCAATCCCCATAAAACCAATAAAGTAATCACCTAATTTGTCTTCTTACGTAGTTCGTTTTTATAAAACAGCTACCTACTCTTTCTTCCTAATTTTTTTGGTAAATTGCGTCTCAATATGGGAAGCACATCGGGTAAAGTAAAGTCATCAAAAAAAGAAAAATTGATCCCCTCCGCAAAGGCCGTCCAACAAGCTGATGCTATATATATTAAAGGAGCAAGGGTCCACAACCTCAAAAATATCGACGTATCCATCCCCCGCAACAAGCTGGTCGTCGTTACAGGGGTCTCCGGATCGGGTAAATCCTCACTGACCATCGACACCCTCTTCGCCGAAGGCCAGCGCCGCTATGCCGAAAGCCTTAGCGCCTACGCCCGGCAGTTCATGGCCAGGATGGATAAACCCGATGTCGACTATATAAAAGGACTCTGCCCCGCCATCGCCATCGAACAAAAGGTCATCACCCGTACTCCCCGTTCCACGGTGGGCAGTATGACCGAAATATACGACTACCTCCGCCTCTTTTTCGCCCGCATCGGGAAGACGTACTCACCCGTTTCGGGGCGGATCGTAAAAAAGGACGACGTCTCCGATGTGGTTTCCGCCATCTCAGGCCTGAACGCCGGCGATAAAGTGATGCTTCTGACACCCTTTCGCCAACACAGGAACCGCGACGCAAAAGAAGAGCTGAACATATTACTCCAAAAGGGCTTCGCCCGCCTCTATATTCCCGCATCCGGCGCCGCAGGCGAAACCCTGCGTATCGAAGAGTTGCTGGAAGCCCCCGATAAAGCGCTCAAAACCAGGCTGCCCGTCGGCAAGACCCATATCCTCGTCGACCGGCTCGTGGTCAAGGACTTCGACGAAGACGATCTCCACCGGATAGCCGACTCCGTCGGTACCGCCTTTTATGAAGGAGAAGGAGAGATGCAGCTCGAGGTCAATGGGACAAAAACGCTAAGCTTCTCCAACCGGTTCGAGCTGGATGGCATCAGCTTCGAAGAACCCGTCCCCAATCTCTTCTCCTTTAATAATCCCTTTGGCGCCTGCCCGACCTGCGAAGGCTTCAGCCAGGTGCTCGGGATCGATGCCGATCTCGTCATCCCTGACAAACGGCTCAGTATCTACGAGGGCGCCGTGGCGCCCTGGAAAGGGGAAAAGCTGGTTGGGTGGAAGGACCAGTTTATAAAAGGAGCAAAAAAATTCGATTTTCCCATCCATAAGCCGGTGATCGATCTCAACAAACAGCAATATAAAGCGCTTTGGGAGGGCAACGAGCACGTACAGGGCATTAACGACTTCTTCGCCGAGGTCGAACGCAATCTTTATAAGGTTCAATACCGGGTTCTCCTGTCCCGCTATCGCGGCCGCACCGAATGCCCCGACTGCAAAGGCTACCGGCTGCGCAAGGAAGCACTGTACGTAAAGGTCGGCGACAAGCACATCGGCGAGCTCTGCGAAATGCCCGTCAAATACCTCGTGGAATGGTTCGACCAACTACAGTTGACCCCGCACGAACAGACCATCGCGAAACGCATTCTCATCGAGATCCGCCACCGGCTGCGGACCCTGATGGACGTAGGCCTCGGCTATCTCACCATGGCCCGCCTCGCCAACACCCTCAGCGGCGGTGAAAGCCAACGCATCCAGCTGACGCGCAGCCTGGGCAGCAACCTGACCAATTCCCTGTATATCCTTGATGAACCGTCCATCGGCCTGCACTCCCGCGATACCCAAAAGCTCATCCGGGTCCTGAAGGAACTCCGCGATCTCGGCAATACCGTCGTCGTCGTCGAGCACGACGAGATGATGATGCGCGAAGCCGACTATATCATCGATATGGGTCCCCTGGCCTCCCATCTCGGCGGTGAAGTCGTGGCCGCCGGTGACTACCAGGCGCTGATAAACGACGAAGACAGCCTCACCGGCAAATACCTCAAAGGCGAGCTCACCATCACTCCCCCGGCGATCACCCGAAAATTCACCCGCTCCCTGATCCTCGAAGGCGCTCGTCAGAACAATCTGCAGGATCTTACCGTCGAATTCCCCCTCGGCATCTTCACCGTCGTGAGTGGCGTCAGCGGTAGCGGCAAGACCACCCTGGTCAAGCAGATCCTCTATCCCGCCCTGCAAAAGATAAAAGGCGAACCCGGCGAAAAGGTCGGACTGCATAAAGCCCTCAAGGGCGACATCGACGCTGTCTCCCAGGTGGAGCTCATCGATCAGAACCCGATCGGCAAGTCCTCCCGCAGCAATCCCGTCACCTATATAAAGGCCTATGACGAGATCCGCGATCTCTATGCTAAGCAGCCGTTGAGCAAGATGCGCGGTTTCCAGCCCAAACATTTCTCTTTTAATGTCGACGGTGGCCGCTGCGACACCTGCAAAGGCGAAGGCGAACAGGTAGTGGAAATGCAATTCCTCGCCGACGTCCATCTCACCTGCGAGGTCTGCCATGGCCGTCGCTTCAAGGAAGAGATCCTCGAGGTCCGCTATCGCGGGAAAAGCATCTTTGATGTGCTCGAGATGAGCGTCGACGAAGCGCTGGAATTCTTTAAGGACGAGTCCGACATCTACTCGAAAATAAAACCCCTTAGCGATGTCGGCCTCGGCTATGTAAAGCTCGGCCAGTCCTCCGACACCCTCTCCGGCGGCGAAGCCCAGCGTGTCAAGCTGGCCTCCTTCCTCGGTAAGGGCCGGGCCCAGGGCCACATTCTGTTCATCTTCGACGAGCCGACAACCGGCCTGCACTTCCATGATATCCGCAAGCTCCTGGCCTCCTTCAACGCCCTGATCGAGCAAGGACACACGATCCTGGTCATCGAACACAACACCGACGTGATAAAGTCCGCCGACTGGGTCATCGACCTCGGCCCCGAAGCCGGCGACGCCGGCGGCAACCTCGTCTATGCCGGAGTGCCGTCAAAAATGCCAAAGACCACCAATACCGGGAAATTCCTATAAGCCTCCCATAAGCCAGAAAGCCGGGCAACGCCCGGCTTTCTGTTAACCTAACTCCAATCTAAAACAACTGCCAATCTAAATACTAATTCCATCCACCGCCTAGCGATCGGTATAACTCCACTTCTGCTGTCAATTGTCCTTTCTTTATAGATGCTAACTCCAATTCACTTTGTAACACATTGCTCTGCGCCGTGATCACCTCGAGATAATTCGCCAGTCCGTTCCGGAACAGCATATTCGCATTGGTGATCGCCTGCCGCAAGGTCGCTACCCGCCGCGCGGCAACCACCTGCTGCTCTTTCAGCTTCTGGATCTTCGCCAGCGCATCGGATACTTCCCCAACAGCGATCAACACCGACTGACGGAACTGGATCACCGTCTTCTCCCGGTCCACCACGGCCAGATCATATTGCGTCTTCAGCTGCTTGCGTTGGAAGATCGGCTGGGTAAGCCCACCACCGACAACTCCGAACAACGAACCCGGGATATTGAACCAGTTACTCGCCCTGAAGCTGTTCAGACCGCCCTGTGCGGTGATCGTCAGCGAAGGATAAAGGCTGGCCTTCGTGATGCCGACATTGGCATTGGCAACGGTCAGCGCCAGTTCCGAACTCCGCACATCGGGCCGGCGGCTCACCAGCTCGGCCGGCACACCCGCCGACAACGTGTCCCGCACCGGCACCTCTTCCAGCGTTGTACTCCGCGCAATGCTGCGGGGTAGCGTGCCCGTCAGGATACTAAGCGCATTTTCCTGCAGGAGAATACCCTGTTCCAACTGCGGGATCAGCTCGGCTGCCGATTGCTCCTGGGCCTCAGCCTGCTGGACACCCAGCGCCGTGACATCCCCGGAATTGTATTGCAGCCGGATAATGGCCAGCGTCGAGTCGTTCAACGCCAGGTTGGCCTTGGCGATTTTCAGCTGAGCATCCAGCATCAACAGGTTGTAATAGCCATCGGCCACACCTTCGACGATATTGGTCTGAAGGGCCTTTTGAGCCTCGGCCGACTGCAGGTACTGCGCCAGGGCCTTGGACTGCTGGTTCTGGATCTTGCCCCAGATGGGCAACTCCCAGCTGAGCCCGACATTGACATTGTAGTCTTCCAGGTACTTATGGCCTACGATCGCCGGGGCGAACTGACCATTGAGGCTGTTGTCCGCCGGCCGGTTGCGGCTATAGGTCGAATTGAAGTTGAGGTCCGGCCAGTAACCCAGCTTGCTTTGTCCCAGCACCAGCCTGGCCGACTGGATATTCTTCAACGCCACCTGCATATCGTAGTTGCGGGCAATGGCGCTGTCGATCAGCTGTTGCAGGACAGGGTCCCCGAAGAAGCTCTTCCAGGGCACACTGGCAATACTGGAGGTATCCGTCGTCGCCGAATTCCTGAATTGGCCTGGAACATCAGCCGCCGGGGTAGCTACATCTTTTGATACTTTGCAAGCCCCCAGCCCCAGTAGAAGGGCAAGGACCAAAGATTTCGATCTATTAATTGATGATGTCATGATATGATTATTTTGGCTGTTCGGATTTATTCTGCCAGCGCAGGCGATTTCACATACTTTTTACCAAAGAACTTTTCCTGCAGGTACTGGAAAATGATGAACAGCACCGGAACGATAAAGACACCCAGGATCACCCCCGTCAGCATCCCACCGACCGCACCGGTGCCGATGCTCCGGTTGCCGAGTGCCGCAGCCCCTTTGGCGCGCATCAGCGGCATCAGGCCAACGATAAAGGCGAACGATGTCATCAGGATGGGACGAAGCCGGAGCTTGGCCGCTTCCGTCGCTGCTGCCCACAGATCCATACCCGCATGTCGTCTCTGCACCGCATATTCCGTGATCAGGATCGCATTCTTGGCCAACAAACCCACCAGCATGATGAGGCTCACCTGGACATAGATGTTATTGTCTATTCCAAAGATCTGAAGAAAAGCAAACACTCCGAATACCCCGGCCGGAATGGATAGGACTATGGCGAAGGGCAGGATATAGCTTTCATACTGTGCCGCCAGCAGGAAGTAGATGAACACCAGGCTCAGGATAAAGATAAACACGATCTGCGATCCCGCCAGTTTTTCTTCCCGGGTAATTCCGGTGAATTCATACCCCCATCCTTTCGGCAATATCTGTGCCGCTGTCTCTTCCACGGCCTTGATCGCATCCCCGGTGCTGTACCCCGGTTTGGGAACCCCGTTGATGGTGGCCGAGTTGTACAGGTTGTTATGGCTCACGGTTTCCGGCCCATACACCTTTCTCAGGGTGATCAGCTGGTTGACCGGGACCATCTGGCCCAGGTTGTTCTTGACATAGATGCCGGTGAGCGAAGCCTCATTATTCCGGTAGGGGACATCGGCCTGCGCCATCACCCGGTAATATTTGCCAAACCGGTTGAAGTCACTGACGAAGCTGCTGCCATAGTAGATCTGCATCGTCTGCATCAGGTCGGCCACGGACACTCCCATCTGTTTGGCCTTGTTGTTATCGACATCCATCATATATTGAGGATTGCCCGAGGAGAACGTGGTCAGGGCATAGGCTATTTCCTTGCGTTGCATCAGCGCACCGATGAATTGACCGGACATAGCGCTAAGGCGGTCCATCGATCCATTGGTCTGATCCTGCAGCGCGAACTCGAACCCGGCCACGTTACCAAAACCCTGGATGGTCGGGAAGGTGAAGAAAAAGGCATGGGCGTCCTTCACCTGCTGCGCGACCTGCATCGTAAACATCCCGCTGAGGGTGTTGATGTCTTTCACCGGTCCCCGCTCGTCTACCGGCTTCATCCGGACGAAACCCGCGCCATAAGGCGACGCATTGGCGTTCGTGATGAAGTTCAGCCCTTCCACATTGTACCTTCTGTCTGTAACAGGGGAGGCCTTGATGATGCTGTCGATCTCCGCAATAGCCTTATGCGTCTTGTCCAGGCTGCTGCCGGGAGGCGTATTCACCGCATACAGGATAAAGCCCTGGTCTTCCGTCGGGATAAAGCCGCTGGGAGTCCGTTGCATCATAAAGTAGGCGCTGCCGGCAAGGACGACCAACGCGGCGATCGTGATCCATTTATGGCGGAACAGGAACTTCAGGCTGCCCGCATAGCGGTTAGTCATGGTTTTAAAACCGGTGTTGAAGCCTGCAAAGAACCTGGCCCCAAAGCCTTTCCTCTTCCCATGCTCATCGGTAGCATGCAGATCTTTCAGGAAGATCGCACACAGCGCAGGGCTCAGCGTAAGGGCGTTGACGGCCGATATAAAGATGGCGATAGCCAGCGTATATCCGAACTGGCGGTAGAATACGCCCGTGGGGCCTTTCATAAAGCCTACCGGGATGAACACCGCCGCCATGACCAGCGTGATGGACACGATGGCGCCCGAGATCTCACTCATGGCTTTCAGCGTAGCCTGCTTCACCGGTAATCCCGTGTTTTCCATCTTCGCATGCACGGCTTCCACAACCACGATGGCATCATCCACCACGATACCGATCGCCAGTACCAGCGCGAACAACGTCAGCAGGTTGATGGTAAACCCAAACACCTGCAGGAAGAAGAAGGTACCCACGATGGCTACCGGCACGGCAATGGCCGGGATCAGCGTGGACCGGAAATCCTGCAAGAAAATGAATACCACAATGAATACGAGGATGAACGCCTCGACCAGCGTATGTTTTACCTGCTCGATCGACGCATCCAGGAATTCCTTGGAGTTGTACATGACCGTAACATGCAAACCTTTCGGCAGCTGCTTGGAGAACTTGTCCACCAGTTGCTGGGCGCTCGTCAGGATATCGTTGGCATTGGAGCCGGACAACTGCTGGATCGCAATACCCGTCGTGGGATGCCCGTTAAGCGTGCTGTTCGAGGAGTAGGTGTAAGACCCGAATTCCACTCTAGCCACATCGCCCAGGCGGACCACGGATCCATCACTGTTGGACTTGACGATGATATTTTCGTAATCTTCATTCTTGTTCAGTTTCCCCTTGTATTTTAACACGTATTCATACACTTCCTTGCTGCTCTGACCCAGCCGGCCGGGAGCCGCTTCCAGGCTCTGATCCTTGATGGCGTTGGTCACCTCGACCGGGGAAAGGTTATTGGCAACCAGCCGGTCCGGTTTCAGCCAGATACGCATGGAATAATCTTTAGTGCCGAACGGCTGGGCATCCGCTACGCCGGGGATACGCTGGATCCTCGGGATCAGGTTGATCTTCGCATAGTTTTGCAGGAAAGTCTCATCATAGCTGCTGTCGGTCGAATAAAGCCCGAGGAACATGATGATGCTGTTCTGCTGCTTTTGCGTCGAGATACCCGCCTGGATAACCTCCGCGGGGATCTGGCTCGTGGCCTTGGACACCCGGTTCTGCACATTCACCGCCGCGATATCGGGGTTGGTTCCTTGTTTGAAGAACACCGTCAGCAGCATACTCCCGTCATTGCTGGAGTTGGAGGTCATATAGGTCATACCTTCCACGCCATTGATGGCTTCTTCCAGCGGAGTCGCGACACTACGCGCAACGACTTCGGAGTTCGCACCGGGATAGGTGGCCTGCACCTGCACACTGGGCGGTGCGATGTCCGGGAAGAGCGAAATGGGAAGTGTAAAGATGGATAGACCACCCAGTATAAGCAAAATGATAGACACGACCGTTGATAACACCGGCCTTTCAATAAATCTCTTTAGCATAAAATTTTAATTTCTGATGTTACTGGGGCATGGCCTTGAGGACACTGTCTGCGGACAACACCTGCGGAGTGATCACCGCGCCGTCCTGCAGCCGGTCCATCCCGGCAAACACAATCTTGTCTCCGGCCTGTACACCCTTATCGACGAGATAGTAATTGGTGGTTTTCCCAACGATATGCAGCTGCTTGCTGGTCACCTTGTTGCTATCCCCAAGCGCGAAAACAAAGATCCTGTCCTGTATCTCGTACGTCGAGGTCTGCGGAACGGACAAAAGACCGGAATTCACCTGCGGGATACGCACCTGGCCGGTGATGCCGGAGCGTAACAGCCCTTCGGTATTCGGGAACGTGGCGCGGAAAGTGATCGCCCCGATGTTACGGTCGAATTGACCTTCCATGAGTTCGATCCTGCCCTTGCTGGCATATATGCTCCGGTCTGCGAGTTGCAATTCTACCGGCGGCAATGCCTTGATCTTTTCGTTGATCGATTTGCCCGGGACCTGGCTGGTGAACTTCAGAAAGTCGCTTTCGCTCATTCCAAAATAAGCATACACCTCCTTCACATCGGAGACTACCGTCAGCGGTTGCGCCTCACCCTTGCCGACGAGCGCGCCGACCTTGAAGGGAATACGGCCGATATACCCGCTTACCGGCGCCTTTACCAGGGTATAGCCCAGGTTGATACCGGCATTATTGCTTTCGGCTTCGGCCTGGCTGACCTGCGCCTTGGCGGCGTCATAAGCCGCCTGTGCGGCTTTCAGTTGAACATCCGAGATCACCTTGTTCTGCACCAGGGGCTGCAGGCGGTTGACTTCGATGGCTGCCTTCTCCATATTGGCCTTGGCGGCTTCGATGTTCGCCTCGCTGTTGTGCAGCTGGGCGTCGTAAGGACGATCGTTGATCTTGAACAGCGGCTGACCTGCCGTAACATACGCACCTTCTTCCACATAGATCTTTTCCAGGTAACCGCTGACCTGCGGCCTGATCTCGACATTGGTCTTGCCTTCTACCGAAGCCGAATAGGTCAGGTAGGTCGTGGCGGGCGAACTATTGATCGGAAGGACCGGTAATGCCTGTGGAGAGGGCGCCGTCTGGGTACCCTGAGCCTCGTTACAGCTGCTGAAATAAACGGCGGCAGCTATTAAAATGACGGAAACGACTACATACTTTCTCATAACCTTATTAAATTGTTTAATGGTGTTAAATCAAACGCTAGGAAAGGACTTTTGTTCATTTTATCTATCAGTGTTAAATAAAAAAGAAAAAAAATTAGCCGTTCATACAGCAGCAAAGACAGGCGGACTACCTTCTAGACAGGCGACCGGGTCCTTTTTGGACAATCGTAGAGATATTTTTTTATGGCACGGCGGCGCAATGGCCGGTGGAGGGTTAGTTAGTTCTTCAGGCTACGGGTGATGCCCGTGATGGCATCTTTTAGTATCTGCCGGTTGATCTCGTCGGAAGTTCCCTTCCGGACGATATTGATGGAGACAAGTCCGTGAATGATCGACCAGTACGTATAATATTTCGTACAAACCCGGTCATCCTCGATGTCTTCGATCCCCATCAGCCTGGCGATCGGCTCGGCGGCAATATCATAGGGTGTGGATCCCGGTGGAAGAAGTTCATCCATGATGCAACAGTTCACTTCTACGCCAAACATCAGCTGGTAATATTCCTTCTCTTCAAAAGCAAAATTCCAGTAGGCCAGCCACATGGCTTCGATCTGATCCTCCAGCTTCTCGTGCTTGCTCTTCGCTTCGTTCATCCGGCAGGCAAGCAACAGGAATCCCTTCTTCGTCAGCTCCAGCAGGATGGCTTCTTTATTGGCGTAATATTCATAGATGATCGGGGCCGTGTATTCTATTTTGTCCGCGATCTTACGCATACTCAGCGCCTGCCATCCCTCGTCCTTTACGATGTCGTGAGCTGCATCCAGGATGTTGACCCGGGTCTGCTCCTTTAGTCGATGAATTCTCTCCTTGCTCCCCATGTGGTTTCTTCCCGCCTTTCGGCTCCCCACCTCCCGATGGGTTTTACTGGCGTAAATTATTTAACACTGTAAAATTAGTACGAAATCCCGGTCAATTCCAAATATTTTTTTGATTATTCCGTCCGAAGACTGTTGACCGGATTTGCCAATGCCGCTTTAATTGCTTGAAAACTAACAGTTAAAAGCGCAATCGCAAGGGCGCCGAAACCTGCAATGAAAAATATCCACCAGTAGGACCCGATCCGGTAGGCAAATCCCCGCAACCAGCCGTTGACAAAGAACCAGGACAACGGCGCCGCCACCAGGAAGGCCCAGCCGACCAGCTTTAGAAAATCCTTCGACAGCAGGTAGACGATGTTTCCCACAGACGCCCCGACCACTTTCCGCACCCCGATCTCCTTTGTCCGCTGGAGAGTGCTGTACGCAGCAAGGCCCATCAATCCGAGACAGCTGATGGAGATGGCGAGGATCGCAAAGTTGAGGAATAACCGGCCGAAATGCTCCTCGCCGCGATATTGCCGGTTGAAGAACTCATCCAGGAAGAAATAGCTGAAAGGCCGGTCTTTCAGCAGCAGCTTCCATTTGGCCTCCACCGCACTCATCGTCTCCTTCAGCCGCCGCCCGTCGATCGTGGCGCAGATGAGGTCGCAATTACCCGGTTCCACACGCATCGTCATGGCCTGGATGGGATCCTGCAGGGCCCGGAGATGAAAATCTTTCACTACCCCGATGATCGTGCCCGTGGTGCCGAACTGCTCGAACCGCTTACCTATCGCCTCCTTCGGCGAAGGATAACCCAGTTGACTGACTGCCGTTTCATTGAGTATCATCGCTCTGGAGCTGTCGGTCCCGTATGCCCGCGAAAAGTCCCTGCCCGCGATCACTTTCATGTCGAGCTGGCGCAGGTAGTCGTAGTCCACAAAATAGACAACCGCATTGGTTGACTGCATCACACCCCGTCCGTTCTCGATCCGGCACTCATTTGGAAAAGTCCCCAGACCCGGCACATTGCCGGCAAGTGAGTTGGACAGCACGCCGGGGATGGAGGCAAGGGCCTGCCGGAAGGCCAGCTTCGCCGAATCGTTCCGCGTATCCATGATCAACTTCTGGTCCTTACTGAATCCCAGGTCCTGGCTTCGCATATAGTTCAACTGGAAGTACACTACCAGCGTAGCGATCATCAATCCGATAGCGATCGTGAACTGAAGGATGACGAGCCCTTTGCGAAGCAGGATACCCCGCGTCCCGGTACTGAACTTCCCCTTCAGCACGGCCACCGGCCGGAAAGAGGACAACACCAGGGCAGGGTACAGACCCGCAAAAATGCCGATCAGCAGCGCAATCCCGAACAAGACTGCCAGGTAACGCGGCTGCGTGAAAATACCCATGCTGACTTCCTTGCCGGCCAGTTGGTTGAACAAGGGCAGCATCACCACCGACAGCCCGATTGCAAGGACATACGCCATCAGGCAGAGGATAATGCTCTCCCCGATGAATTGTCCGGCGAGCATCCATTTGCCGGCGCCGACTACCTTGCGGATGCCCACTTCCTTCGCCCGCTCGACCGACCTTGCCGTGGTGAGATTGACGAAATTGATCCCGGCGATCAGCACGATAAAGGCGCCGATGATCGAAAAGATATAGACGTTCGTGATATGCCCCGTCCGGGACTCGTCACGCGTCGAATAAAGGTAGATATCCCGAAGCGGTTCCAGCAGCAGGGTAGGAACCTGTTTGTTCCGGAATAGCGCCGCACCGCCCTTCTTCTCCAGGTAGCCCGGCAACTTGGCTTGCAAACGATCGGCGCCGGCTCCGGGTTTCAACAGTACATAAGCGCTCCAGCCATAACTGTCCCACGACCGGTTAAGGGTGGAATCCATTCGCTCGAAAGTAGCCACCGAGATGATCATCGAGGCTTTCAAATGCGAATTCCCCGGGAGATCTTTCATGACTCCCGTGACGGTGCAGGGGAATTTATCCCGCGTCATCGTCAGCACTTTTCCTATCGGATCGACGTTGCCAAAGAATCTCTTCGCGACGGTCTGGGAAAGCACAACGCTCTGCGGCCCTGCCAGCGCCTTCCTGGGATCGCCCTTGACCAAAGGGAAATCGAATACCCGGAAGAAGCCCGTATCGGACAACATGACATCATCCGTTTCGAATACCTGGTCGCCCCGGATGACCATCCAGTTATCTCCCAGACTGACCCGCGTCGTCAATTCCACCTCGGGCAGCTGCTCCTTCATTCCGACCGTCGTCGGCAGCGGCGGATTATTGGCGTGCTGCAATCCCGTCGGGGAGGGCACATCAGCTACGATCCGGTAGATCCGGTCCGCTTTTGAATGAAAAGAGTCATAGCTCAGCTCGAAACAAACATACAGGAAGATCAGGAAAAAGGCGGCCATGCCCACCGTTAGCCCGATGATATTGAGGAGGGAAAATCCCTTATGCCGCCACAGGTTGCGGAAAGCGACCCGGAGATAATTTTTGATCATAGACCTTTCCGGTCACAAAGAAAGTGCCCCATTCCCTGCCATTGGAAATCAATCCTATGGCCGCTATGATCACAGGGACTGTTCGGATTTGATACAGCGGTTGTCCGGTATTACCTCAGCCGGTCTGCGCTCTTGACCAGCTTTTCGTCTTTGCGGATGCCGCGCGCGGCCATGAATAAGAAGATAGGAATAACAAGCGTAAGCAGCGCACCAAGTGTATAACCTCCCTCCACAAACCTGGGAGTCCCACTTTCGTGCCAATACAGAAAGATATTAACCAAAGACAACAAAAGAAGCCCAATGGTCATCCAAAGTTGCTTTTTTCTGGCCTTAAAATTGAAAATATTGAAAAGCGTGCCTGCAATGATGATCACAGTGACGATCAAAATGAGAACACTGCCCGAACTACCGCTGTCTTTGCCAAATCCCAGTACCGGCGCGGCTCTCAATTGCATTTGTACGTGCCCTGCCGTGCCCACTTGCACATTGCCGATATAAAAACCAAATTGAAAAGTCAACACGGCGCAAATAACCGCCAGCAACATCCAAAGAGTTTGTTTTCGCTGTAGCATACACTTAAAGTTCTGGATACAATGGGAACTGTTTCATAAACGCATTCACATCCCCCCGCATCGACGCCAGCACATCGTCCTTCTCCGCATTCACAAGCGCGGCATCGATCATCTCCACCACGGTCGCCATATGCGCCTCCTTCATCCCCCGGGTCGTGATCGCCGGCACGCCGACGCGAATGCCCGAAGTGATAAAAGCACTCTTATCATCAAAGGGGACCATATTCTTATTCACCGTGATCTTCGCCTTACCCAGCGCGATCTCCGCCTTCTTTCCGCTGATATCCTTATTCCGCAGATCGATCAGCAACAGGTGATTGTCCGTGCCTCCGGAAACGATATTATACCCCTTCGAAAGAAACGCCTTCGCCATCGCCTGGGCATTGGAGATCACCTGTTTCGCATACACCGTGAAATCGTCAGAGAGGATCTCCCCAAATGCAACGGCCTTGGCTGCGATCACATGCTCCAGCGGACCACCCTGGGTTCCCGGGAATACCGCCATATCGATGAGATTGCTCATCGGGCGGATATTGCCTTTGACGTCTTTCAGCCCGAACGGGTTGTCGAAATCCTTCTTCATCAGGATGATGCCGCCGCGCGGACCGCGAAGCGTCTTATGCGTCGTGGAGGTCACAAAATGACAATGGTCGAAGGGCGAGTTGAGCAGGCCCTTGGCGATAAGCCCCGCCGGATGCGCCATATCGCACATCACAAAAGCCCCGACGCTGTCCGCGATCGCCCGGATGCGGGCATAGTCCCAGTCCCGGCTATAGGCACTGGCCCCGCAGATGATCACCTTCGGTTTTTCCTTCCTGGCCACGGTCTCCATCATGTCGTAATCTACCCGGCGGTCCTCTTTCTTTACACCATAGAACACGGGACGATAGAGCTTCCCGGAAAAGTTCACCGGGGAACCATGGGTAAGGTGACCGCCCATGCTCAGGTCCAGACCCAGGATCGTGTCGCCGGGCTGAATAAGGGCCAACAGAAGCGCCGCATTGGCCTGGGCGCCGCTATGCGGTTGAACGTTCGCATATTCACAGCCGAAGATCTGCCTGAGCCGGTCGATTGCCAGCTGCTCTACCTGGTCGACGATCTCACACCCACCATAATATCTGCGTCCGGGATAGCCCTCCGCATATTTATTGGTAAGCACGGTCCCCATCGCCTGCATAACGGCCGATGAGGTAAAGTTCTCGGAAGCGATCAATTCAATTCCATGACGCTGACGTTCCAATTCTTTCCGGATGAGATCAAAGACCAAGGTATCGTTTTGCATGGCGCAAAAATAGGTCAAAAAGAATAATTTTCACTATTTTACGCTCTGAACCGGGCGGAGCCCTGTTCTATCATACGACATGAAAGCGATCATTCCCGTAGCAGGCGCTGGAACAAAATTACGTCCCCATACGTACACGCAACCCAAGGCTTTGATCCCTTTAGCCGGCAAGACCATCCTCTCCATCATCGTCGACCAGCTGATGGAAGCCGGCATCACCGAGTTCATCTTCATCGTAGGCTATCTCGGCGAGAAGATCCAGGACTTCGTCCGGCAAAAATATCCCCAGCTCACGGCTCATTTCGTATACCAGAACGAACGCCAGGGCATCGGCCATGCCGTATTACTCACCCGCAGTATCGTCGGCGACGACGAAGTGTTCATCGTGCTCGGCGATACTATTTGCGAATATGATGTAAAGGACATACTCAACCAACCCCATTCGTTATTAGGCGTAAAAAGGGTCGACGATCCCCGCAATTTCGGGGTAGCCGAACTGGCCGATGACGGCCAGATCGAAAGGGTAGTGGAGAAGCCCCAGATCCCCAAGTCGAATATGGCCCTGGTTGGCATCTATCGCATCCGCGAGACCGACGTGCTGTTCAATTGCCTGGAAACCAACATACGCAACCAGGTCACCAGCTATGGCGAATACAATCTCACCGACGCCATCGAATGCATGATCCGCAATAACGTAAAGTTCCGGGCCTTCAAAGTGCAGAACTGGTTCGACTGCGGTAAGAAGGAGACGCTGCTCGAGTCCAATGCCAAGCTGCTAAAGAAGTTCGGCGGGACCATCGCGCCGGAGCACCAGTTCGAGAACACCATCATCATCCAGCCCGTCAGTATCGCCCCCGGCTGCGATATCCGCAACTCCATCGTAGGTCCCAATGTCGCCATCGGGGAAAAGACCCGGGTCAATTATTCCATCCTGAAAGATTCCATCATCGGCAGCTTCGCCGACCTCTATGATATCGTCCTTACCCACTCCCTGATCGGCAGCGACACCGAGGTAAAAGGCGAATCCCGCAGCCTCAATATCGGGGACAACACCGAGATCGACCTGGGCGAATCCTGATCCGCGCGCTCCCGAAAATCCCCATTTACCCCGATAGCCCAATTTGCCCGGCTGCAAAAATTGAGCTAAATTAGTATCGGGAAAACTGACTTATGGGCACCTTCAGGAAAATATTACTCCTACTGCTGATGGCTCCCCTGGCCTTGATGGCGAGAGCCGGTACAGGCACCGGTAAGCTGGAAGGCGTGCTGAACGGCTACGTTACCGATGCCGTCACGAAAAAGCCGCTCCCCGGCGTCACCGTTTCCGCATTCATTCCCGGCACCAACAATCTCAAAGAAGTCCTGACCGATTCCGACGGCTATTTCCGCTTCCCCGAGCTTCCGGGTTTGCAGGTCACCGTCGAATTCAATAAGAAAGGATATCAGTCTTACAAAAAGAGGAATATTTCCATCCGCGAAAAGACCCCGGTAAGGGTCAATGTCGAATTTACTCCCGAAGCGACCGATGACGATTCTGCCAACGGTGAATTTCCCCTCTTACGAATGCTTGACGCCCATTAATTGGAAACGGGGTTGAGAACAACCCCGTTTTTCTACTACACATGAGGCTTAAAATCTATCTGATTATAATGCCTGCCGGATGCCTTTACGACATCCTTCGTATAAAAGTACGCAGCAGGGACCGGAATGTTGCACCGAACTCCCGGCTTTTTTTACCATTCATCCATCGGTCGTCCCGGGGACCTGGATCTACTTATGGAATGCCCATTTCCACATCGTCTTCCACGTAGGCTTCTTACCATACATGAGGATGCCTGTGCGATAGATCTTCCCCGCCAGCCATACCGTCACCAGGAACCCCGCCACCAGCGAGACCATCGAGAGTCCCAGCTGCCACCAGGGAACGGTTCCGGGCACACCGAAGGGGATACGCCCCGTCATCACGATCGGACTGCTGAACGGGATGATGCTGGCCCACACCGCAAGTGGGCCAGTCGGATCCTGCAAGGCGACCGTCGCGACAAAGAAAGAAAAAACGATCGGCAGGGTAACGGGCATCATCAGCGACTGCGCCTCCTGGGGGTCTTCATTGACGGCGCTGCCGATGGCGGCGAACAAGGCAGAGTAGAAAAGATAGCCGCCGATAAAATAGAAGAGGAAACAGAATATCGTCAGTCCCAGGTTAGCGGCACTCATCGCACTCTGAAACTCATAGATCCTGTTGGCGCCCTCGCTCACCTTGATAGCGTTGCCGGCGTTCCCCATGGCGTTGGCCTGCTGCAGTTGCATGATCTCCTTTCCGACGGAGGGCGGGATAAAGGCCTGGGCCAGGAAGGACAGACCAACCAGCAGCACGATCCATAAAAGGAACTGCGTCAGACCCACGGCGCCGATACCCGTGATCTTCCCCATCATCAGCTGAAAAGGCTTCACCGAGCTGACCACCACCTCCGCGATCCGGTTGGTCTTTTCTTCCATTACACCTCGCATCACCATCGCTCCATATATAAAGGTGAGCATATAGATCAGGATGGCGCAGACATAGCCGATAGCGCCGGCCGCATTCTGGTTCGAAGCCCTTGCCTTCTTGTCATTGTCGTCAAAGGTTCTCAACGCGGCGATCTTCGACCGGCTTCGCAGCGTGTCCAGCTGGATGCGGCTGACCGAGGTCTTCTCATAGATCAGATGATCGGTGATGGCGTTGTTGACACGGTTCTCGAGATCGTCTTTCGCCGCCGGCCCCAATTGCTTTTTGAATTTCAGCCGGTAGATCGTAACGTTGTCCTCCGGCAGCGGGGGAATGATCAGCACCGCCGTATTGCCCCGATCGGCATAGTTCAGCGTGTCGATCCCCGGGGAGAAATCGAAGCTCAGGGAGCTGTCGCTCCGCAGATAGTCCTTAAAATACCCATTCGCATCCACGACCGCGATCTTATGATGGGTATGGGTCTGCGTGGCGATCATGACCGAGCCCGCGATAAAAAGAATGATCACCAGCGGGAAAAGGAAAGTGGAAAGCAGGAAAGTCCTGTTACGAACGCGGGTCAGGTATTCCCGCCGCGTGATCAGCCAGATCTTGTTATTGCTCATAAGCGTTGGAATTGCCTGGCAAGGGGGGTACCCTCGACCAGCCGGATAAAAATATCGTTCAGGGATGGTAGTATCTCGACAAAGGAGGTGATTCCCTCGCCTTTCCGGATGAACCAGCTAAGCACGTCATTCGGCCGGTGTCCCTCGGCGATCTTCACCACCAGCTGGCCGTCTGCCCGGCCCACTACGGTAAATGCGTCCGATGCGTCGGCAGTCTTAAGGTCTTCTCCGGTCAGGGGGCGCTCCAGCCCGATCCGGAAAAGGTTCTCCTTGAATTGTTGTTTCACGCCGCCGACCGTTCCATCGAGTATCTTCTGTCCGCGGTTCACCAGGATGATATGATCGCAGATCTCCTCTACCTGCTCCATCCGGTGCGTGCTGAAGACAATGGTCGCGCCCTTCCGCGCGAGGGAGTAGATCTCGTCCTTGATAAGATTCGAGTTGACGGGATCGAGTCCGCTGAAAGGTTCGTCGAGGATGATCAGCCGGGGCTCATGCATCACCGTGGTGACGAATTGCAACTTCTGCCCCATGCCCTTGCTCAGGTCTTCCACCTTTTTGTTCCACCAGCTCTGCATCTCGAACTTGACGAACCATTCCTTTGCTCTTTGCAGGGCCTCGCTCCGGCTCAGGCCTTTCAGCTGGGCAAGATAGAGCGCCTGCTCGCCGATCTTCATCTTTTTATAGAGCCCTCGTTCCTCCGGCATGTAGCCGATCCGGAGAATGTCGTTCATCGGGTCGAAGGGTTTGCCCTCGAAGAGTATCTCCCCCGCATCAGGGTAGAAAATGCCCGTGATCATCCGGATCAGCGTCGTCTTGCCCGCGCCGTTCGGTCCCAACAGACCGAAGATGGAGCCCTTCTCCAACTGGAAACTGATCTTGTCGACCGCGATCTGCGTCGCAAAGGTCTTTTGGAGGTCCTTTACTTCCAGGATATTCATAGATGTCATTTAGTCTTGTCGGAAAGTTTGTCGCAGGGTCTTATTAAATATTACATATCTGCTATCTGATCCGCGACCCGTTCCCCATCCATCGCGGCACTGACGATTCCCCCCGCATATCCGGCCCCTTCTCCGCATGGGAAAAGATTGCCGATCTGCGGATGACGCAGGGTCACGGGATCTCTCGGGATGCGCACGGGGGAAGAGGTCCGCGACTCGGTGGCCACTATAACGGCTTCATTCGTAAGATATCCTCGCATTTTGTCTCCAAATGCTTTAAAACCCCTGCGCAGATCCTCAAAGATAGTCCCTGGCAGCACGTTTTCCAATGACACGGAGTGGATTCCCGGCAGATACGAACAGGAAGGCAGATCGGCCGAGACCCGGCGCGTAACAAAATCGGCCATTCGTTGCGCAGGGGCTACGAATTGACCACCCCCTGCCCTGAATGCTTTTTGTTCCACGCTCTGCTGAAACGCAAGTCCCGCCAGCGGTCCCTTATTGTTCCACGGCGCCATGTCCTTTTCGCCGACGCTCACGACGATGCCGGAGTTGGCGTAAGGATTGTTCCGGCGGGACGGAGACCAACCGTTGACGACGACTTCCCCATCGGCCGTCGCCGCCGGTGCAATAATACCGCCGGGACACATACAAAAGGAGAAAACACCCCTGTGGTCGACTTGTTCCACGAGGCTGTATGCGGCCGGTGGAAGAAGAGGCGAGAGCGTCCGGTATTGAATGCGATCGATCAGCTCCTGTGGATGCTCGATGCGTACACCAAGCGCAAAAGGCTTCGCCTCGATCAGGATATGCTTATCATGGAGGAGCGTGAAGATATCTCTTGCGGAGTGACCCGTCGCCAGCACAACGGCTTCGCCGTCGAAGGTTTCGCCGTCTGCGGTCCGTACCGCACGGATATGCCCGTCATGTAGAAGAAAGTCTACAACCTTTTTTCCAAAGAGAAAAACACCGCCGGCATCGATGATCTGTTGACGCATGGCCTGGATGATATGCGGCAGCTTGTTGGTGCCGATATGTGGATGCGCATCCACCAGGATCGACGCGTCGGCGCCAAACTGGACCAGCAGCTGGAGGATACGCCGGATATCGCCTCGCTTGTTGCTTCGGGTGTACAGCTTGCCGTCGCTGTATGTTCCCGCTCCGCCTTCGCCAAAACAATAATTGCTTTCCGGGTTGATCACTCCCTCCTTGTTCAGCGCGGCGAGATCCCGGCGCCGTGCCCGGACGTCCTTTCCTCTCTCGAGCAACACGGGCCGGATGCCTTTCCCGATGAGGCGCAGCGCCGCAAAAAGCCCCGCCGGACCCGCGCCGACGATCACCACCTGCCGGTCCGCCTTCGACACGTCGGGAAAAGCGATGGTCTCCAACGGCTCCTCGTGGAACGGTTCATTGATGAATACCTTCACCGCTAGGAGAATATGCGGCTGGCGGCCTCTCGCATCGATCGATCGCTTGATCAATTGATATCCGTTGATCTCTTCCACCCGTCTTGCAGTAACCCGGGCGATATACTCCCGGAGCACGCTGTCGTCGGCCGCTTCCGCCGGAAGTAATTTCAATTGAAGAGTTTGTTGCATGTCCGGGCAAAATTAGTATAAATACTTCTGCCTGTTTGAGATATAATCTTCATCCCGAATAGTGCTGGAAAAGGGATGAAACCGAAAAAAAATAGTTTGAAAATCTTGGGGTCTATCTTTTAAAAAAAGATTCTCGGATTCGAAAAGGCAATTAAATTATTTGTATCTTCAATCACCTCACAACAAACTCTACATATATGAAGAAAGGTTCGTTCACATCGAAGCTCACGTCTTCCTTCTTCATACAAGGTAGGTTTAAAACATCCCGGCAGGGTCAACTGCCGTATTACGCCTGGATCCACTACTACTGTCGTTCTATGCCTCGAGGAGGTGGTTGCCCTGCAATCGCTTCCAACCCGCATCGATGTTAATAAGTCCAAAAGAAATGGTTTTGTAGAGAATGAAAAAGACCTCGGATGAGTGTCGGATCAGCGTTGCGTCACTGTCATCTCACGCAAGCGGGACATAGGTTTTGTAGAAAAAAAATGAATCGGTTTTTTCCAATGACAAAACTGTATTCACAGCAAAAAAAACAAGTGAATAAAAAATTTTTTGTTTCCCGAAAAGTTTTGATATTCGCCGCCCTGCGCAACTTTTTAGAATCCGATTCCTTAGAACATTTTAGAAACTACAATTCTTAAATCGGCATAAAAATTGGTTACTGAATAATGGCAAAAACGTTTGACAAAGTTTGGAGTAGTTGCTTGGAGATAATCAAGGATATCGTAGAGTGGCAGCATTATAAAACGTGGTTCGAGCCGATTAAGCCTGTTGAATTGAAGAACAACGTCCTGGTGATCCAGGTCCCAAGCCAGTTCTTTTATGAGTACCTCGAAGAACACTATGTAAATTTATTAGCAAAGACCCTGAGACGGATATTGGGAAAGGATGCGATGCTGGAATACCGGATCATGGTTGATAGCGGCAATCACCAGAACAAGCCCTTGACAATGGACGTTCCGGCTCATGGGTACAAAACCTTTTCCAACAACGAAATGGATTTTCCCCTCATAATAAATAATCCCGTCAAGAATCCCTTCGTGATCCCGGGGCTCAAGAAGATGCAGATCGACGCGCAGCTCAACCCCGTGTACACGTTCGACTCTTTTGTCGAGGGAGATTGCAACCGCGTTGCACGCCGGGCAGGAAAGACGGTCGCCGAAAAGCCGGGCGCCAACTCCTTCAATCCCCTGGTCATCTATGGCGGCGTCGGTCTCGGCAAGACGCACCTGGCCCAGGCCATCGGCAACGAGGTAAAGCGTCTGCATCAGAATAAGGTGGTATTATATGTAAGCTCGGAGAAGTTCATCAACCAGTTCGTCGACCACAGCCGCAATAACGCGATCAACGACTTCATCCATTTCTACCAGCTGGTGGACGTCCTCATCATCGACGACGTTCAGTTCTTCAGCCGGGCCGAAAAATCCCAGGATGCCTTTTTCGCCATCTTCAACCATCTCCATCAGTCCGGCAAGCAGCTGATCCTCTCCTCGGACAAGCCGCCAAAGGATCTCGACGGTCTGCAGGAGCGTCTCCTCAGCCGTTTCCGCTGGGGCCTCAGCGCCGACCTCCAGGTGCCCGACTACGATGTACGCATCGATATCCTCGAGCGGAAGATGAAGAATGACGGCCTCGAAATGCCAAAGGAAGTAGTCAAGTATCTTGCCTATAATATCAACACGAACGTACGCGAGCTCGAAGGGGCATTGATCTCTCTTTTGGCACAATCTTCGCTGAATAAGAGGGAAATAGACCTGGAATTGGCAAAGAAGGTGCTCCGTAATTTCGTGAAAACTAGCAGTAAGGAAATTACTATCGAAACCATACAGCGCATGGTATGTGAATATTTCGATGTCTCTTATGATAAATTACTGCAAAAAACCCGCAAGCGAGAGATCGTTCAGGCGAGGCAGATCACTATGTACCTGGCCAAAGCCTTCACCAAAAATTCTCTCAAGACCATCGGCGAACACTTCGGCGGCCGTGACCATACCACTGTCATCCACTCCTGCCAGACCGTAAAAGATTTGATGGACACGGACAGCCTCTTCCGCGAGAACGTGATGGAATTGCAACAGAAAGTCCAGCTCGCCGCCATGTAATGTCGCCATTTAAATGCCGCCATGTGACACCGCCTTTGCTTATAGACCCAAGGATACATCGCCCATCCCCCTGCCGGGATGGGTTTTTCTTTCGTCCCACGCCCGCGCCCACGTCCGCGCCCGCGCAGCCCATTCCCCGCCCATGGCCCCCACACTCCCCCGGAGCGGCGCCCGCCGTGGACCCCAAAAAACAAAAAACCCGCCCTCATTTTGGGCCAAACCGCAATAAATCTTTATTTTTGCCTCCCATTTCGAAAGCCGGGTCAATCCCCGGTTCAGGCGGAATGGTCCCTTCGGAGAGGTGCCTGAGTGGCCGAAAGGGCCGGTTTGCTAAACCGTTATACGAGCTTAAACTTGTATCGAGGGTTCGAATCCCTCCCTCTCCGCAAGACTTCATTATTGGACCCGCAGCGATAGCTGCGGGTTTTTTGTTCGGAGCAGACGCGCGACCTCTGCTCGCAGCGGATGCGGAGAACAAAAAACGAAGGCGGCTGAAAGCCGCCTGAAGGTCCAATGATAAAGTCTTAAGCCCCTCCCCTAAGGGATCAGCGAGCACCGCGATAGCGGGCGCAGCTAATCCCTCCCTCTCCGCTAAGATTATTTTCAAATGCCTTCAAGGGCTCGTAAGACGCTGGTTCTACGGGCCCTTTTGAATTTTTCCACTACAAGTTGATCTAAAGGATTTCAAGGTTCATGGAGCCTGATTCGGTGCCTCGTTCTATATCGGAATTTTGGTGCACCGAATCGAGCAAGACGCCCTCCTGGCCTGCAATTCCTAAAGATCAGCCGCTTTTGGTGACGGACGCAAAACCGATTCAAAAACCAAAAATCAGTGGAACATGGAACATCGCATGAGCACCCTCTTTTATGCCCGCAAATCCAAAAAAACCAGCGGCGGCCTGGCTCCCGTCTACATGCGTATCACCGTCAATGGGCAGCGTCTTGAGCAAAGCATCCAACGGTTCGTCGATCCCGCGCAATGGTCCGCCGCTGCCGGGCGGTTGAAAGGAAACACTACCCAGGCCCGGCAACTGAATTTGTACTTGGATACCCTATCGAGCAAAGTCTTGCAGATGGAGCGGGAAATGGTGATGGATACCGTCACCCTCAATTTTTCGAATTTCCGTGAAAAGTGGCTTGGACTCACCGAGCCGGTCCGTCTACTCCTTGAGGTGTTTCGGCAGCACAATGACCAGATGGCTGCACTCATCCGGGCTGGGAAAGAATTTTGTCCGGCAACGCGGGATCGCTATAACACCTGCCGGGACCATGTTCGTGAATTTATCAAATGGAAGTACACCCTGGAGGATATTGATATCCGGCGAATGGATTATGATTTTGTCGCGGATTTGGAGTTTTGGTTGAAAACTCAACGGAACTGTGCACACAACACAACTTTGAAATATATCAGCAATCTTAAGAAAATTGTGAATGGGTGCATACGCAAGGGTTGGCTGACCAGGGACCCCTTTGCCGGCTTCAAGCGGACCAAGCAGGAAGTGGAGCGGGAAGCCCTGACCGAACTGGAGCTTGAAGAGATTGGCACGAAGGTTTTCCCGACGGATCGGTTAAATATCGTTCGGGACATCTTTTTGTTTTCGTGTTACACCGGCTTAGCCTATGCTGATGTGAAGAAACTACGGCGTTCTCAGATCGCCCAGGGTATCGACGGCAACTATTGGATTTTCACCCACCGACAGAAAACCGATACTCAATCGCGGATTCCCCTACTTCCGCCGGCGCGGGCAATTGTTGAGAAATACCAGGATTTACCGCCTTGCTGTGATTCCGGCAGAGTGCTGCCAGTTTTGAGTAACCAGAAGATGAATGCTTATTTGAAGGAAATCGCGGACGTTTGTGGAATTCCGCGAAATCTCACTTTTCATATCGCCCGCCATACTTTTGCCACGACTGTCACTCTTAGCAATGGAGTGCCCATCGAGTCGGTCAGCAAGATGTTGGGGCATCGGAACCTGAAAACAACAAAGCACTATGCAAAGGTGCTCGACAGGAAAGTCAGTGAGGACATGACAATCCTGAGAACGAAGTATGAACTGAAATGAAAGAATATTGCGTGATAATATAACCTAAGAGCAATTAGGCTTAGGTCGATTCATTATCCTCGATTAGTTCAGAATATATATCGAATATTGTCGTTCCATTTTCTGCCTCCAAACCAAAGGGAGCACCGATATCGATGGTAAATATCAGTCTGTTGTCTTTATCTAAGCGTTCACCAATGATGTGGCATTCTATCCGTGCGGATTGAGGATAAATAGCATCCGGATAGAGCGTTTCATAAACATCGAAATATACAGTCTTATCAACTATTGACCATTCTTTACCATTTACGTCATTGAAAATAGCCCTTACCCAGCCCGGGTAGCTACTACCGTCCACGACCTCGGTTACAGTTACAGAAAGTGATTTCATAGCATAAAATAAAAAAATCAACTTTTAAATGGGTTTAAGCAGCGGTCTTACCCTTTTGCAATACCTAACAAAATCTGGTTGGTCGTTAACGGCGAAAGGCCTGGAAAATCCACAACCGTCAAAGGCGATCCGAAGACAGCCGATGAAAGTAGTCTCATGCTCTTCGTCTAGGAACCGGCTGTCCACCTGGGGAGTCTCTGAAAGTTCAACACTATAGGGAGGACCACCGCTGATATTGTCCTTATGGTAGAAATCTGCCGATACTTGAAGTCCCATAGGATCATCATCAAGCTCCATTTGCTTTGCTTCCGACAGAAGATCAGTTATCGGGCAGATTTGCAAAGGGTCAGCACCTTCCCAGGGGATCATATCATTAGTATCATAGTCCCAAGTGAGATTGCAGGAGCCAACTACTTTATAAAAGGCTTTCAGTGACAAGGGGACATACCCGAATTTCCTGACCACCGCTTCTAGTCTATAGATATAGAATTGAGTTCCCCACTTGGGCGCCAGAAGAGGAATTTCAAAATCATGCCGAGGGTTTTCTTTAAAACAATACCTTTCGTCAATCAATGCTCGGTAGATCACATCCAGATTATGCGCGACCCGGTTCATAGTTTCGGTCAAGACGGCACGGACCTCTCGGAATTTACCTCTTTCAAAGGCCACGGAGCCCATGCGCTCGATCTCTTCATAAACCCGAAGGGTATCGCCCTCAAGGTATTGTTGCAACAAGTCCATAGTAATTTATTCCCGGAAGAACTTAATCAGTTGAGGTCGATATTCCTGGTCCTTCTCTTTAAATTCAATTATTTTTTCTCGTTTGTTAATATTAAGGTATAATTCTGCATAGTCATCTTTATTCGGACCTTCAAAAAAGAGCTTGTATTCATTTACGGCAGTATCATACTGGTTATTGGCGCCTAAAGCGCCAGCGAAGGTGTTCAAATTGACATAGGCGACTGATAGAGTCTTATTAAAAAAATGGATTGACGAGTCCAGTTTTTGATTATAGACTTTCGTCATGAAGCGAATAAAATTATCACTCTCCGAGCCAATGCTCTTTAATAAAATAGATTGGCCAAACCCTCTTTCGCCGTCCTTTTTAGGAATATCAAGAGCCAACCCCAAATTTCCGTTTTCGGAGGTTGATAACGCCTTATATGTTATAATGGTGTCGGTCTCCGAGATAGCAACGATAGATAAGGCGAAATCTCCGTCCCCGGTATCGTCTCCATTATCCTTGTATTTTATTACGGGTCTTGCCGGATAAGATACAACCGTGGCGCCATTATCTGCATTTTTCTCCTTTAAGGGGCTCCCGCTTGAACAACCTAATACTTGCGGAATAACTACTATTAGAACTAGCTTTTTCATCAATTGATTATTGAGAAAAATAGTCAATTGGATTGATTTCGCCCCAATTTCCTTAAAAAATCTTTTCGTATCTGTTCCCCATACTGAAAGACCCGGTTCTGCCTTTGGTAAATTGGGCTAAAAAGAACCTATGGGTAAACTACTTTATTTAATGGATAATGACCAAAAGCCTTCACCCTCCCAACTGGTCACAATAAAGGATCTGGAGGAATTTCGGACAAAAATGGTGATGGACATAAAAATGATGCTGGAAGGCCATCTGAACAAGACCAGCAAACGCTGGCTTAAGTCATATGAAGTGAGGAAAATGCTGGGCATCTCAGCCGGGACCTTACAGACCCTGCGGAACAATGGCAAGATACCCTTCACCAAGATTGGCGGACTAACCTACTATTGTCTGCTCAATTAGATCAAATACTAGCGAGCCGATCAAAGGAGGGATGAGGAAGGTTTCCCGGTGGGGTTCCTCATAGGGGTGGATTCGTGCATAGTTTTGGGCTTCCAGTTCAGGTTAGTCCCGAATTTGAGTGCGCGTGGTGGCGCCCAGTATTCTATGTTTGACCAAATTTATTTTGAGAATGGAAAGAGCAAAGACGGAGGTGTCTCCTATTGCTAGATGTTTTTAGGTTTGCCGTATCTTGATGACATTTCTTTGTAATAATCGGATTTTTCAAAGTCCTCTTTCTGTTTCTGCAAAATAGCTTGAACCTCCTCTTTTTTGTCCCAAAGCTCGAAACACGATTTATGAAACCCTTGATCAAAGTACTTATATAACGGATTCGCGGTGTCAGATGCAGCAGGAAGCGCAACGATTTCGTCATGTTCCTTTAACACTTTACCACATAGGGCGCATTCACTCTTGTCTAAAAATATAAGTGCCATATCCGAAAATACTCAAATAAAAGGATGATTTATCTATCTTTTTCAAATTTATGGACTGCAGAGACTGCGAGTCTTGGGGCAAAAAATAGCCTGCTGCGTAAAATAGAGGAACGCTGGTATAATGGCGCTCTTTCCTACTTTCGCATTCACCCTCCTTTGCATATTAACAATTCGGCTGTCCTGACGCTAATACGCCGTTCGCATTTATGCTACATGCTTCATGAGCTCTACATACTCCGTTTGTCTTTTCACGACGGCGAAAATTCGAGCAAGCATTTTGTTTCGGATGGCATTCAGGGTACTCATCTTGTTGTAGCCAGCTTCCAGCCGAGCTTTATAGTACAGGACCATTTCCTTATTTTTCGACGAGGCGCACAAAGCGCACAGGTGCAGGATCTTCTTTACCTGCTTATTGGCAATATGGTTCACTCTGGGCTTCCCCTTTACGGAAGTTCCCGACTGAAAATCGAATGGGGCTATACCGGCATAGCAAGCAAATTTCCGCCAGTCTTGGAAGCGTGTGAAATTGTGGGTTGCGGCAATAATATAGGCGCCAACGAGCAATCCGACACCTTTTATTTCGGTAATCAGGTCGAAGGTCCGGCAGATATCAGGGTCGCTTTGAATAAGAACTTTGATTTCCTTCTCCAGCTGCTTTATTTCAATTTTCAGGCTTACAATGAGCCGACTGTAGGTTTCAAACAAAGCCGTGAAATCATCAGCGTCCAGAAACTTCTTTTGCTCTTTTATGGTAAACTCAAATCCGGCCCTGCTCCTTACGAGACGGTCCCGGAGGGTAAGCAAGGGTTGCAATTTGAAGATCGCCCTGGAAGGCAATTTTGTCGGCTGAAGGATATCCCTGTGCCGAAAGGCATATTCGGCGATCCTTCTTGCATCAACCTGGTCATTTTTTCCTCTTGCTATTCCCATCGATTTCTTGATTTGAAGCGGAGAGGTCATGGAATAAGGGATTCCCCTTTTTTCAAGATAGGTAGCGAGAGGCAGGGAATAAAGTCCTGTATGCTCAAAGCAAATAAATGTTCCGGATAGTTCGGTCGCTGGATCAACTTTGACCAACCAGGCGATCATCGTGTCGAAACCTTTGAAGTCATTGTTGAACTGTCTGTAGGCTTGTTTACCGTAGATAAAAGCGTCGATCTTAGCCTTGGAAACGTCGATGCCGACGAAAGTCTCATTCATTCATAACGTGTTAATAGTGAATAAAATAGCTGCTTTTCGACTAAAACTGTATAAGACCTGAATGTCTACGATTCTATTTGGTCATTGGCTGCAAAAATTGACAGGATCCAGGACTAATACTTGGCAGAAGGCCGCGTAGCCTGGCAAGATGTAGAGTTCACCTGGACCTGCCATAAAAGACATAGATAAGATTTTTACGGTTATGTACAGCTGCTGAGGAGACGCCCCCCTTCCCCATCCCGGGGGGATTGAGTATACGTGAAGGTATACAGCAAGATATACTGTTGTCAGCAGTAATAGGAAATGGGCTTGGGAAAGGTCGACAAAGTGAATTCGGGTAACAGTGTTACCCGAATTGAAAAAGTCGCCGCCGGAATATGCAGCCGCAGGCGAGCAGCCGCGGAACCAGGCCCAACACCCGACCCGGCTTTGGCGCTTCGCGAGAGGTCAGTTATTGCCCCAACATGTCGTCCTAAGAGCAGCAGCGGCGACTATGAACGGGCGGATTTTCTTTGCGGGTCTCTACAACAGGCAATAACGGGCCTCCCGCGAAGATTGCGGTTTTCCCTCCAAACTCCCGATTTTCCATAAAATTAAAATCCGGCGCAACTGTGCCGGATCGCTACCAATTATCAATCTCACCTGGAAGCCCAACCCGACCAGTCTTATTTCAGAATCGCTTACACTAAGCTCATGAACCGCTCTTCCACGAGATCATCCAATAGAGCGGCATTCTCGCCTTCGAAATAGAGAGAAGCCAGACAGAAAGTCCCCTTCGTATTATCAACAAACTCAATAAATTTTCCTGGATCGGTGGAGAGCAATGGCGAAGATGGAGCCAAAATTCCAGCAGCGGTCCCATACCCCATAGTAAGCTGGCTGGATAGTTACGCGCGTGGCGCGTGGTGGCTTGTAGCCTTTCATGTGCTGTACGTAGAGATCGCTGACGAAGTTGAAAAGGCCGGTCTCTGCCCGACTTTCCGGGGTGCCGTTGGCATGGGGTGAAGGAATATAGAGGGTAATATCGCTGAAGGGTCTACCCATAGAAAAGGGAGCGTGGAAGGTACGATTTTCAGGATTACTTTCAAGCCAAAAGTTCATTGACCGTGACGCTCACCGCTTCTTTTGCCTCCGCGTTCTCCTCCCCTGCGCCGTTCTTCTTTGGCCAAATATGAAACTCGCCTGCCCGCCATTTTTTGATGGTCCATTTTCCTCAGATGCCGTTCTCGTCCGCATAGCCGCTATATTCTACTGAATGAGCCCCCACATAAGTCTTCGTAAGCTGACAGCTCTCGGCCCTGGTGTCATAGGTACCGGACCAGGTGTAGACGCCCACGGGATCGGACACGCCGCCGCTCGCCCGGCCGTTGGAAAAATCGAGGGTCATGGTCATTTCCCCTCTTGGGCGGCTGCCGCGTGGGTCGTTGTAGAAGCCTTCCCAATCGCAACTAGGGAAGTAGGGGTGTTGTTCGGAGGATGTCATTCTCCACAAGATAAAGATTGGGGGGTATTTTTTAAAACGCTACCGGTCCACAAACCGCTTGAGTACGATATATTGTTGACCTTAAACCGATGATGATGACCAACAAATTAAGCCCGTCTTTCAGCGGTGCTCTTCGGACATTTGCCTATTTCCCATCCAACGGTACGCATTATATGGTGGAGGGGATCGATTATCTTTCCCTCTATGGTCAGGAGCCTCGCGCTATAGAACAGGTATATGCCATCTTTGTGAACGTTATTGAGTTGGACAAAGAAGGCACAGTATTGAATTCCCAATGTGCCCAGAAGCGTGCCACCGACTATCTGCGCGCCTATTGTGATCCTACGTATATAGCGACACTCGCGTATGAAGATTGGGAGACGGCAAGGCATGAGCCGCGGGGCATTGTTTGCGGTGTTGCCAATCCTATTTTAACGACGTGTATTTTGAATTTATAGTTGATTGTTAATAAGTTATAGAGTAGTGATTGACTGGTTTTCATATAATACCTACCTACCCCAAATAAAATAAATGAGTAAATTTGTAAAAACATGGTCAAATGGCAAACGCAGTAGATCGGGAAATGTTCGCCTATTTTATGCAGCTCAATGATGCTGAAAAGAAATCCGTTGTCGAGTTACTTAAGACCTTCATGAAAGGCCGAAGAGACCAACCCGATCATATCACCGTCGAGCAATATAATAAGGAATTGGACGAAGCTATGGAGCGGGTTGGTCGCGGTGAGTATACCACCTTTGAAGACTTAGAAAAGGAAATGAAGTCATGGTGAAAATTAAGCCGAAGGTTGTTATCGATAATCTTGCTAAATCTCAACTAAAAGAAGCCTACACCTACATAAAGCTAGACTCTCCCAAAAACGCTGAAAAGGTTAGAGCCAAAATCTTAGCCTCTATAAAAGAACTGGCTGATTACCCCGAAAAATACCCCCAAGACAAATATCGCCTCGACAATGATGGATCTTATCGGGCTTTGGAAATTTACAAGTATCGGGTTAGTTACCACGTATCGCAAAAGCAAATCACCGTTATTATGATCCGGCACACGAAGATGGAGCCGAGACCTCACTAAATTGTAGTAGCCTGTCGAAGCCCCGATGGTCGCTAGCAGATTTATACAGTTTTGAATATCTTTATATAAATCCGTCGCTAAATCGCAAGGTGGCAAATCGGTGTCCCATCCAGCCTACACGAGTCTAACAAATTGAAAATAAATACGGAAGAGGTTAAAGTTCGAATCCCCCCTCTCCGCTTAAGGAACGACTTTCCCATCATGAGATATTCAAGACCTTCCTGTAAATTCGGTACAAAATTGCCATGTGGATTTGTCTAAACTGCGGGCACAAATTTTACAACAAAAACCAATCGCATTCCTGCGGTAACTACTCCGTCGACAGTTTCCTGCAAGGCAAAACCGAAAGATCCGTCGATCTCTTCCATTATTTTATTGCCCAATATAGAGAAATAGGCCCCTTTGAATTACATCCCGTAAAAACAAGAGTTGCCTTGCTCACGAAGATGCGTTTTTGTTCCGTCAACAAACTGGGCAACGATTTCATCGCAGTTCATTTTGTGTTGACAAGGCCATACGATGGGAAAGTTCGATTTCATCGAATAGAGAATTTGGGCGACAGATTTTTCGTACATCATCTGAAGATCTTTAACCGGACGGATTTAGACACCGAAGTAAAAAAGGTCATGCAGCTTGCTTATGACACCGGCAACAGGAGACATATTAGCCGCAAAAGCAAGGACTGATGCTCCGGCCTGCTCCCGCGTCACTGGGATGCCCGATCAATACTACCTTTACAAAGGAAAAAAAACTGCCGTATCTCGCCCGGAACGGTATCACTGCCTCCTGAAAAGCGGCTCCTGTCTCCCCGCCTTGATCTCAAAATCCACCTTCTTATTCCTCATCTCCGGCAACCGCAGATCAAAAGCCTCCTTCTTCTGCGGCCCGGTGTATAGGATACTCCGCGAGTCATCGCCCGCATCCCAGGTCTTCTTCGCAAAGGTCAGGTAGCTGGAACCGGCCGTCCATCCAAGATCAGCCCGTTTAAGCGTAAGTTTCTGCGGAATAAAAGGATCCGAAAGAGATTTTTGTGCCCAGACGCTGCAAGCGAAAAGGGTGCAGCAAAGCAGCAGGAGAGATGACTTTGCCATGGGAGAAGATTTTGTACTCTAAAGTTACCACTTTATGTCTTTAAAGTCAATAGCATAAATATCCCCAAGCCCATTCCCCGCACTGTGCAGCCGGAGATCGAAACGCTGCATATCCTCCCGCTCCGGCAACGCATCGGTGATCCTATTGCGCGCGCTGCCAAAGTAGAACTTCCCATCCCGGCCCATCTTCCCACCCCATTCCGTTGCATCGGAATTGACCGGCGCTAAAAGCCGCCGGGCCTTGCTCCACACCCCGTTCATCCGGAAGCTGATATAAAAATCGGCATTGGCTAATCCATTCGGGCGCGTCGCCATAAAGATCAAAAATCGCTCGTCTGGTGAGATATAAGGCTCGTATTCGTTGTCCCCGGTATTGATCGAATCACCCAGGTTCTCCGGCTCACCGTAGTGACCATTCACCCACCGGCAAACATAGAGGTCGGACCTCCCCTTGCCCCCCGGCCGGCCGGAGCCAAAATAAAGGTTGCCGTTGTCGGCAAGCGTCGGGAAATACTCACTGCTGCTGCTGTTGAACGGGCTGTCGAGATGCACCGGCATTCCCCAGTTACCCGGAGAAATGGAGACCTTCCAGATATCCCAATCCGCCTTCACCGGATCACCCTCCTTCACCGGCCGGTTGGAGACGAAATACAAGGTCTTCCCATCCCGGGTGACGAAAGGATCGGCATCCAGCCACCGCCCCGAGAAGGGAACCACTTGGGGCTTGGACCATTGCCCGTTCCTGCGATAAGATACGCAGATAGAGAAGAAGTTGGCGTCAGGCAGGCCTTTCAGGAAATAAAGCGTGTCCCCGCTCGGAGAAAAGGCCGGATGGGTCTCATAGTCGCCCGTGCTGATGATCCCCTCGCCGAACATATTCACCTGCGCAAGGGCCGGTAGGGAAAGCACCAGGAAAAGAAAGGAGGCAGCGATCGTTCGTTTTTCGTTCATGGAGGAAAGTTACCTATACATCGACAAATAGCCAATAGTGGCCGATAAGGATTAACTTCGCGTGCATGCGAAAAACACTCGTTTCCCTTCTCCTCACCACTATTCTCTACGTCCCCGCATCAGCGCAGTCGATACCCACGAAAGACGACGGCCCCATCGAGCTGGACAAGCTCCCGGGCCTCTACAGCATCGCCATGTCCGTAAACGACACGATCCGCTATGACCGTCACTTCAATGGAACAAAAGAAGAAGACGTCTTCGACGATCAGTCCCTGACAAAAAGCATGGGAAGTCTCCTCATCGGCATCGCCATCGATAAAGGCCTCATCCCAGGCCTCGATACAAAGCTGACCAGCTGGTTCCCGCAGTTAAAGAACGATCCCGACAAAAGAAAGCAGGACATCACGCTCCGCCAGGTGATGAACCAGGCCTCCGGGCTTCATCATGAGGACCTCGACAAACGGGGCGGTATCGCCGAATATCTCGCGCTCTCCGACCCCGCCGGCTTCGTCCTCAACGCACCCTTACTGTCCACGCCCGGCGAGGTCTTCCATTACAACAACGCCGCGACCCATCTGCTGGGAATTATCCTGGCAAAGAGTGCCGGCATGGACGCGCTGAGCTTTGCCAAAAAGAACCTCCTTGATCCCCTCGGCATCACAACCGTCGAATGGGCAAAAATGAAGGACGGGTACTATGATCTCGCCGGCCTGGAGAACATCCGCCTGAGGACCGCCGACTGGTTGACCATCGGATCATTGCTCCTGCACGACGGAAAATATCACGAAAAGCAGATTGTCCCAAAAAATTGGATCGCCCAGGTCCTTCATCCCGATGTCGTCTATCACACCGAATGGGGATTCCGTGGTTCGCAATACGGACTCTGTTGGTATCACATCACCTACAAAGGACAGGAGATGACCTATGGATTGGGGTGGGGGGGACAATTCCTCATCGTCGTCCCGGGGTTGAAAATGGTGCTCGCCATCAATCAAAGCCGCGAAGACCAGGACGCGATCCGCCGTGCCGGCCGGTTCCTCGATATCATCTTCCCGTATTTCTTCGACGCCGTCAGCCAGGGCCGGCCGCTCTAGCCGCTCGCAAACGGCAAGTCCCCAAACCCCGCTCGCAACCCGGTAAGTCCCCAACACCCGCTCGCAAACGGCAAGTCCCCAAGACCGGGGCCAACCGCCAGGCCAAATCCTGCGTTCTCCATGGCAAACCAACGCTATATGAGAATTACCACCGTCCTCCTCCTCTCGATCGGGCTCCCGCTCCTGGCCGCCGCACAAGCACAGGACCTCAAGATCCCCCAACCCAGCACCACCCAGCGGATCGAACAGGAATTCGGTCTCGGCACCGTCTCGATCACCTATTCCCGCCCCAATACAAAAGGCCGGACCATCTTCGGCGCCATGGAACCCTACGGTCTCGTCTGGCGCACCGGCGCCAACGCGGCCACAAAGCTAAAGCTCACCGATTCGATCAACCTGGATGGCCACCCGCTCGCCCCCGGCGAATACTCCCTCTTCACGATCCCGGGCGCAAATGAATGGATCATCATCCTCAATAAAACCGCCAACCAATGGGGCGCCTACGCATATGATTCAACAAAGGACGTCCTCCGTTTCAAAGTGAGACCGGCCAAAATGGACAGAAAACTCGAAACGCTCACCATCCAGTTCGCCAATATGAACGTCGAACAAGGCGATCTTCAGATCATGTGGGAGAACACAATGGTATCGATGAAAATGACGACCGATGTCGACGCGCGGATAATGGCCAACATCGACAAAGCCATGCAAGGCGAAAGAAAGCCCTGGTATTTCGCCGCGATCTATTATTACAATCACGATAAAGACATGCACAAGGCCCTGGCCTGGATGCAGGAATACGACAAAGTGCAGCCGAACGAATACAATATAAAATATTGGATGGCTCGCATCCAGCTGAAACTCGGCGACAAGCCCGGCGCTATCGCGACCGCCAATGAAGGACTCCGCCTGGCGACCGCAGAACCCAACGCCGAATATATCCGCCTGAACAAGGAAGTGCTGGAAGCCGCGAAGCACAGCTGACCGCAAGCGGCCAGTCGCCAATAAGGCCGGCCGCAACAACGCCGGCCGCAACAACGCCGGCCGCCAACGCCGGCCGACACAGGCCCCGCCAACCCCTACCCCTTCAACGCCGCATTGACAATACTCTGCGCCTGCTCCTGTATCATCTTCAAATGATCCGTACCCTTGAAACTCTCCGCATAGATCTTATAGATATCCTCCGTCCCCGACGGCCGCGCCGCAAACCACCCATTCTCGGTCGTCACCTTCAGTCCGCCGATCGGCGCATCATTCCCCGGCGCCGTAGTGAGGATACCCGTTATCTTCTCACCCGCCATCTCCGTCTGCTTCACCATCGAAGGAGAAAGCTTGGAAAGTTTCTTCTTCTCCTCCGGCGTCGCCTTCGCCTCGACCCGGTCGTACACCGGATTCCCCAACTCTGAGGTCAGCTCCTGGTAGATTTGCCCGGGATCTTTTCCCATCACCGCCGTCATCTCCGCCGAGAGCAGGCCCGCGATCATCCCATCCTTATCCGTCGTCCATACCTTTCCGTTGCTGCGCAGGAAGGAGGCGCCCGCACTCTCTTCGCCCACAAACCCCAGCGTGCCCGCCAGCAATCCATCGACAAACCATTTGAAACCCACCGGCACTTCATAAAGCCCACGGTTGATCTTGGCGGCTATCCGGTCGATCATCTGGCTGCTCACGAGCGTCTTCCCCACTCTCGCCCCCGCCGGCCACTTCGCCCGGTGCTGGAACAGGTAAAAGATACAAGCCGAAAGATAATGGTTGGGCTGCATCAGCCCCTGGCTCCGCGTAACGATTCCATGCCGGTCATGATCGGTATCGCAGGCAAACGAAATATCGAATTTATCCTTCATCTTCACCAGCGAAGCCATCGCATACGGCGAGGAAGGGTCCATGCGGATCTGGCCGTCCCAGTCCACGGTCATGAACCGGAACGTATTATCCACCACCGTCGAGACGACCGTAAGGTCGAGCTTGTAATGCTCGGCGATCGGCTCCCAGTAATGAACACCGGCGCCCCCAAGCGGATCGGCCGCGAAATGAAGCTTCGAGGCCCGGATCCGGTCCATATCGATGATATTGCCAAGATCGGCTATATAGGGCTGCCGGTAATCATATTTGTGGGTCGTGGAAGCATGCAGGGCGCGGGAATAAGGGATGCGCTTTACACCCTGTAGTCCATTCTCCAGGAATTCATTGGCTTTTTTCTGTACCCAATCGGTGATCGCAGGTTCTGCAGGCCCGCCATGCGGCGGATTGTATTTGAATCCGCCATCCTTCGGCGGATTATGAGAAGGGGTGATCACGATGCCGTCGGAAAGCCCACCGGTCCGTCCATCGTTATAGGTCAATATCGCATGCGAAAGCACCGGGGTAGGCGTGTAATCGGTACCGTCCGCGATCATCACCTCCACGCCGTTGGCCGCCAGTACCTCCAGGGCCGAGATCTGCGCCGGCCAGGAGAGCGCGTGAGTGTCGACAGCTAAAAATAACGGACCGTCGATCTTTTGCTCCAGCCGGTACAGGCAGATGGCCTGCGTAATAGCAAGGATATGGTCTTCATTAAAGGCCGCATCGAACGAACTTCCCCGATGACCGGAAGTCCCGAATGCCACCCGCTGAGCAGGAATCCCGGGATCGGGTTTTTCCGAATAATAAGCGGTGATCAGACGCGTAAGGTCGACAAGCTGTTGAGGTTCGGCAGGCTTTCCTGCCAGCGGATGGATTGCCATAATTGTATTTTTTCATACCGAAGTTCATTATTTCCCGGTTAAAAACAACACCACGGTAAACATTCATATTTGCTGTGTGTATAATCAGCCCAAATCGCCATCCAATGGACCAAAAGATCAACCTTTATCAGCCCTTCGGTTTCATGCCTTCCGATATTGAAGGCTCAGATGATCTGCTTCGCCTTGCCCTGGATATGCGCTGGTCCTGGAATCACGCCGCCGATGAGGTCTGGCGTCAATTGGACCCCGCACTTTGGGAACTTACCCACAACGCCTGGATCATCCTGATGACCCTGTCCCGGGAGATATTAAGGAACCGGCTGGCCGATCCCGCTTTCCGGGAAATAGTAAACAACCTTATAAAGGCAAAAGAAGAAGCCGAGACCGGTCCTCGCTGGTTTCAGCAGAAATATCCGGACTCCCCACTAACGACCGTCGCCTATTTTAGCATGGAATACATGCTCAGCGAAGCCCTGCCGATTTATGTGGGAGGGCTGGGCAACGTGGCCGGTGATCAGCTGAAATCTGCCGCCGATCTCGGGGTTCCTGTCACAGCCATCGGCCTGCTCTATCAGCAGGGTTATTTCCGCCAGTCGATCGATCGCGGCGGGAATCAACAGGCAGTATATCCCTTCAATGATCCCATGCAGCTCCCGATCTCGCCCTTGCGGCTGCCCAGCGGGGAATGGTTGCGGATAAAGGTCGAGCTAAGCGGCTACCCGGTCTGGCTGCGCACCTGGCAGGTGCAGGTGGGGCGGGCAAGGCTCTTTTTGTTGGATAGCAACGATGCTTCGAACCTCCCCATCCATCGCGGCATCACCAGCGAGGTCTATGGCGGCGGGGAAGACCTACGGATAAAGCAGGAGATCATCCTCGGCATCGGCGGCTGGCGCCTGCTCCGGGCGCTGGGCATCCGGCCCGAGGTCTGTCACATGAACGAAGGACATGCCGCCTTTCTCGTCCTCGAACGGGCCAATGACCTGATGAAGGAGACGGGCCTCTGCTTCGAAGAGGCGCTGGCCGTTACCCGCGCCGGCAATCTCTTCACCACGCACACGGCTGTGGCCGCGGGCTTCGACCATTTCAGTCCCGATCTCATTGGCCAGTATCTTGGCGCCTATGCATGGGATGACCTGCACATCGACTTTAATACCCTGATGGCCCTGGGTCGCGAGAACCCGAACAACGGCGGCGAAGGTTTCAACATGGCTTGGCTGGCCGTTCGGGGCAGCGGCGCCGTCAACGGGGTCAGCAAGCTGCATGGCAAGGTCAGCCAGCATCTATTCCAGCCGTTATTCCAGCGTTGGCCGACGATCGAGGTCCCGGTGGGTTCCGTCACCAACGGCGTTCACATGCCCAGCTGGGACAGCGCCTTTGCCGACGAGGTCTGGACCCACGCCTGCGGCAAGCAACGCTGGAAAGGCGATCTTGAAGGTCTCACGGAGAACATCTCCTCGGTCTCGGATGAGTTTCTGTGGAAGATGCGCAACCTGTCCCGCGATAGCCTCATCCGTTATGCGCGTGACCGGTTCTCCCGCCAGGTAGCCGTTGCCGGCGGCTCCGCCGATCTGATCGGGATGGCCAGGAATTTGTTCGATCCCGGCGTCCTGACCATGGGCTTTGCCCGGCGGTTCGTTCCTTATAAGCGTCCGTTCCTCCTCCTCCACGACGAACAACGGCTCATCCGCATCCTGACCAATCCCCAGCGGCCGGTGCAGCTCATCCTGGCCGGCAAGACCTCGCCGAACGATGAAAGTGGCAAGGCCCTGATCCGGCAATGGGTGCAGTTCATCCAGAACAATAACCTCTATCAGCACGTCATCTTTTTGAGCGACTACGATATGCTTCTCGCCGAACACCTGGTACAGGGTGTCGACGTATGGCTGAACTCACCCCGCCGCCCATGGGAGGCCAGTGGCACCAGCGGAATGAAGGTGTTGGTCAATGGCGGCATCAACGTCTCCGAGCTGGATGGCTGGTGGGTGGAAGCCTATACCCCCGAAGTAGGCTGGGCTCTGGGCGATGGAAGGGAACACGGCGATGACCCCGCCTGGGACGCAAAGGAGGCGGAAGATATGTATGAGATCCTCGAACAGCAGCTGATCCCCGAATTTTATGATCGCAATACGCACGGAATTCCCGAACGCTGGGTGCAGCGGATCAGGAAAAGCATGTCCACCCTTACGCCCCAATTTTCGGCCAACCGGACCGTGCGGGAGTATACGGAGAATTTTTACCTGCCCGCCGCGACCAACTACCTGCAACGCGCCGCCGACAATGGCGCCGTGGGTATCCGCATCAACAAAGTGCACCGGCAGCTGGAGGAGAAATGGAGCGGATTGCATCTCGGCGATCTCCAGTCTACCCATACCGGCGATGGCTGGTCGTTCCATATTTCCATTGATCTCAATGGGATCGATCCCACGAAGGTGGCCGTCGAGCTCTACGCGGACGGTAAGAATGAGGACGCTCCGGAAAGAATTGTCATGCGACCCGGCGATGGTTCCGCACTATACCAGGCAACGGTAAAGACAGACCGGCCCGCAACCGATTATACCGTACGGGTGATCCCCGGCTATGAGAACCTTTCCCTGCCGTTGGAAGACACGCTGATCCGCTGGCAACGATAAGGAGAAGGCACAAAGGCCGCCGGAATAGAGAAATGTCGTATCTTATTGCGTAAACCTCGCTACGCACATGAGAAGACTCTGGCTATTCCTGCTGCTGCCGCTGCAAATGACAGCACAACTCACCCCTTTTCTTGCCTTTAAAAAATATCCTTTTCCGACCGGCCTGACAGCCGCGTCGACCGGCACCCGCCTTGCCTGGGCGATGGACGAGGAAGGTAGAAAAGGCCCCCGACCATGAAAAGGCATTGAAGGTGGCCTGGCTTTCCTCACCCGTATCCGCGATCAACACCTGGCGATCGCCCGTGCTGATCATCCAGGGTGATGACGATCGCAACGTCCACTTCAGCGAAAGCGTCGATCTCATTCGTAGACTGGAGAAGAAAGGGGTGCCTTATGAATCGCTGATGATCGTCGACGACACCCATCACTGGATGAACTTCAACAATGCGGTCACGGTCTACGCCGCGGCAGCCGATTTCTTTGTCCGGAAATTCATGCGCTAGGGAAGGTTCCGTAGGGATTCTTCCATTTCATCCCGCAGATCGGTAAAGTACACCGGGAAGAAAAGGCGGGTGTAAATATAGTTGACGACAGAGACCAGCAGGAAGATAAGCAAACCAAGTCCAATGGCGATCCAGTTGAAGCCGGACGCGATAAAGGCCGACAGGGCGCACACCGCGGCCAGCGTGCCCCCCAGCACCAGGATCCGCTTAAGGCTGGCTTCGAAGAACACCCGGTATTCGTTGCCGGTGTCCTCTACAAGTATATAGCCCTCGGAGAAGCAGAAATATTGATTGCCGAAGCGGGTCCGGCCGATGCCGAAGGGCCGGTTGCTAAACCAGAGTGTATCCTTCGTGACCGTGATCGAATGTACCCGCTGATATTCCAGTTCCTGCTGATAGAAATTCAGCAGCAGCGGGATCGAAGCGCCGGGAATTTGGGTCTTGTCAAAACTGGCTGTCGCGCGTAGCATAGCGATGGCAATATAAGGTTTATTATCGCACCGCCAGCATCCCCCCAAGCGTAGCCAGCAAACCGAATATGACGCTGGAGGTAATATAGAAGATAAGATAGGAATAATTACCGTGTTTGAGAAGGGTAATGCTTTCATAGGAGTAGGTGGAGAAGGTCGTGTATCCACCGCAGATCCCCGTGATAAGAAAAAGCCGCCATTCGATGCTCATCCAGGCATGCCGCTCGGCAAGGCCATAGAGCAGGCCGATCAGGAAACAGCCCGTAATATTGACGACCAGCGTTCCGAGGGGAAAGGTCAGCGTGACATACCTGCCGAGGGCCATTTGAACCAGGTAGCGGCCGATGCTGCCAAGTGCGCCTCCAAGACCGATGATGAAGAGTATTTTCATGATGGCTCTCTCTTGATCCCAAATTTAGAAAACTCCACCCTTTGCGCAGGATAGATCCCCGAATGACCGCTGAAATAGTACGCGGTAAAGCAGGCGACGGCGTAATATAGGACATGTTCGCCACCAAACAGCTCCACTCCCATGAACGTGCAGGCGATGGGAGTGTTGGTGGCCCCGGCAAAAACGGCGATGAATCCGAGACCGGCCATCAGGTCCACGGGAGCCCCGGTCAAAACCGCAAGCGTATTTCCCAGCGCCGCGCCGATAAAGAACAGCGGCGTTACCTCTCCACCCTTGAACCCCGTCCCGAGGGTGATGGCCGTGAACAGCATTTTCCAGAACCAGCTGAACATCGTGGCGCCGCCGGAATGAAAGCAGGAGGGGATGGTCACCGCGGATGGGGTTTTTCCCGCCACCCCAAGACTCAGGTAGTCCTCCGTTCCCAGGAGGAAGGTCAGCCCGATGATCATCGATCCCCCCACGACCGGGATCAACCATTGAGGCTTGATCCAGCGCTTGCTGTAGTTTTTTAGGGTATGCGAGAGACCGGCGAAGGCATAACCTGCGATTCCAAAAAGGACGCCGGCAAGAATCACCTTGGCAAGGAGGATCGCATCGAAATGGAAGAAGGAGAATAGCGTGACACCCGTTTCTGCAAAGGAGATACGGTAGGAGGTGTGGTGGATACCCCAGGCACTGCAGGTGATATCGGCCAGGACGGCGGCGATAAAGCAGGGCATCAGGGCGTCGTGTTTGATCCTGCCGAGCGCCAGGACTTCCAACGCAAAGATGGCCCCGGTGATCGGGGTGCCGAATACCGCGCCAAAGCCGGCCGCGATGCCGGTCATGAGCAGGGTGCGCGTGTCTTCGGCCGACAGCCGCAGGCGACGCGCAAAGAATTGGGCGAGGCTTCCCCCGATCTGAACCGCCGTACCTTCTCTTCCCGCCGATCCGCCAAAAAGATGGGTCATCACGGTCGTCAGCAGCACCAACGGCGCCATCCGAACAGGCACGCCACCCCCCGGTTTATGGATCTCATCCATGATCAGGTTATTCCCCCTATCGGAATTCTTGCCCAGGTATTGGTAAAGCAGGTAGATCGCGACGCCGGCCAACGGAAGCAGGAAAAGCAGCCAGGAATGGTCGAAGCGGAAATGGATCGCCTTATCGAGCGACCATAGGAAGAGCGCGACAAGCGAACCTGCCGTAAGCGAGACCGGGATCACAAACAACGTCCAACGAAGTAAATGGGAGAGGATCGAGAACTGTTCGAACGAAACCTTAGGTCGTTTCATGCCTACAAATTAAGAATTTGATCAATGAATAATTGACAATTCGTAGGCGCCATCGTCCCTCGGCCGGGCCAGGGCGGTTCATAAGGTGGAACACCATCACCTTTCGCCACCAAAGATACCCCAATATCGGTAAAAAATTGTATTTTTTTGCAATGATCCTTAATCGATTAGCTGCTTGTTGGAGTTGTTGGTTGCTCCTTTTCGCTTTTCCGGCCCTGGCGCAGAAAAAGAACAGTGGATTCGAACTGCACATTCACCGGGCCACGAGTCCGATCCACATCGACGGGGTCATCGACGAACCGGCCTGGCAGGAAGCAGAACGTGCCGGCAATTTCTATATGGTCCTGCCGATGGATACCAGCAAGGCCAATGTGCGAACGGAGGTCCGGATGACCTACGATAGGAACAGCCTCTACCTCGTAGCCGAATGTTTTCTCCCCGGCCCGGGTCCCGATATGGTGGAGTCGTTGAGACGCGATTTCAGTTTTCTGAAGAATGACAATTTCATCTTCTTCATCGATCCCTTCGAAGATCAAACCAGTGGTTTTTCCTTCGGCGCCAACGCCGCGGGCGGCCAATGGGACGGGCTGATGTACGAAGGCGGGAAGGTCGATCTCAGTTGGGACAACAAATGGAACTCGGTGGTCCGGCGGTATAGCGATCGCTATGTGCTGGAGCTCGCCATTCCCTTCAAGACCCTTCGCTACAAAAAAGGCGTCACCCACTGGGGCATCAACTTCAGCCGGAACGACCTCAAGACCACCGAGAAATCCGCGTGGGCGCCCGTGCCCCGTCAGTTTCCCACCGCGTCGCTGGCCTATACCGGTGTGTTGGTATGGGACGAGCCCCCGCCGCCGCCCGGGCCGAATATCTCCATCATTCCCTATGTGCTGAGCGGAGTGCAGAAAGACTATGCGGCTCACGGCGCGAATGTATACAGGAAGGAGATCGGCGGGGACGCAAAGATCGCCGTCACTTCTTCGCTGAACCTCGATTTAACAGTGAACCCCGATTTTTCGCAAGTGGACGTCGACAAAGAGGTGATCGATCTCAGTCGCTATGAATTATTCTACCCCGAGAGGCGGCAGTTCTTTTTGGAGAACGCCGATCACTTCAACAACCTCGGCTATCCCAATATCCGGCCCTTTTTCTCCCGGCGAATCGGGTTGGGCGCTCCGATCGAGTTCGGTGCGCGTCTCAGCGGCAAGCTCGATCCAAACTGGCGGATCGGACTCATGGATATGCAGACGGGGAAGGTCGATTCGATCGGCCTGCCACAGCAGAATTTCTCGATGGTGGCGCTGCAGCGGAAAATCTTCTCGCGGAGTAACATTGGATTTATCTTCATCAACAAACAGTCGATCCACTATCAGCCCGGCAAGGACACGACCCTGCCGCAATATTCCCAATACAATCGCAATGCCGGCATCGAGTTCAACCTCGCTTCGTCGAACAATTATTTCACCGGCAAGATCCTGGCATTAAAAGCCTTTAGCCCCGGCAAAAGCGGCGACGACTGGGTGCATGCGGCCAATTTGCAGTACAATGACCGGCACTGGCTCATCGGCGCCGAGTACGAATACACCGGCGTTCACTACAATGCCGAAGTAGGTTATGTCCCCCGCACCGGGTATTTCAAGATCAACCCCCTGGTACAATATCTCTTCCTGCCCCGGGGTGGGGTAGTGTTGAGCCATGGACCCCAGCTGACGTCGACGTATTATTACAATGAAGCCTTTCACCGCACCGACAACGAGACCATCCTCACCTGGCTGACCACGTTCCGCGACAAAAGCACCCTGGCCGCGGTCGGGATGAATGACTATGTGCAGCTGCTGGCCCCCTTCGATCCCACCAATACCGGCATCTCCACCCTGGCCACCGGCACCCGGCATCGTTGGAATACGCTCGGCGCAGACTATGTCAGCAAGCCCCAGTCCCTCTTCACCTGGGATGCCTCTCTCCGCTATGGGGGTTACTATGCCGATGGCAACAAGTTCACCCTCAGTGGCGATGTCGGCTATCGGATCCAGCCTTACGTCAATTTCACGATGAGCGCCAACTACACGGACCTCACCCTGCCCCAGCCCTGGGGCCACACCCACTTCTGGCTCATCGGCCCCCGCCTCGACATCACGATGGCCACCAACCTCTATCTCACCACCTACGTCCAATACAACCAGCAAACCCGCAACATGAACCTCAACACCCGCCTGCAGTGGCGCTACAAGCCCGCTTCGGACCTCTTCCTCGTCTACACCGACAATTACCTTACAGCGCCCTTCAGCGTCCGCAACCGCGCCGTCGTCCTCAAATTCAACTATTGGTGGAATCTCTAGGCGCCCCGGCCCATAATCCCAGCCCCCGCAGCCCCAACCCGCCCTTTTCTTCCAAATCCCTAGGCGGTTCCCCCACAAATCCCTATTTTTGCGCCTCATTACCGGACCGATCCGGATCGGGAAGTAGCGCAGGCCGGTAGCGCACCTGGTTTGGGACCAGGGGGTCGCAGGTTCGAATCCTGTCTTCCCGACAATAATTCAAAACCCGCCACCACGGCGGGTTTTATATTTTCAGATACCTATTTTTCAAGAGGAGCAGTAAACAGCAACTTTCCTCCCGGATTCAAAGCCGCAGCCATTTTATTTTGGCCCATCCGGCCATTTTACGTATATTCAACAAACCCCATAAATGCTCCCCCCATGCAACCCACGACCCAATCGCAGGCGCCTTACGCCCGCGTCAGCCTCTTCTTTTTCTTCGTTTGGCTGATTGTCAACTGGGGCTTTTACAGGACCTATATCATCTTCTTCCCCTCGTTCGACGGATTTAAACCCATCCAGCATTTCCACGGCGCCATGATGATGACATGGATGGCGCTCCTAATCGTCCAACCCTTGCTTATCCGGGCAGGAAAGCTGTCTCTTCACCGGCTGATCGGCAAACTTTCCTTTGTCATCGCGCCGATCGTTCTCCTATCTATGATCCTGATCACAAAATTCGGCTACGATAAGTCACCGCTTCCGCACGTTGAAAGGGTAGGCAAATTGGCATTGCAGTCAGGTGACATCGTTCAGTTTGCATTATTTTACTGCCTGGCCATTGTCAATCGGAAAAATACCTACAACCACATGCGCTACATGATCGGTACTGCCGTCATGATGATCGGCCCCGGCCTGGGCCGGGCGTTGGCAATATATAACAATGTCCCTTTCGACACGGCAATCGCTTACACTTTCTACGCCGAGATCGCCATCGTCGCCGCATTCTTATTGGGCGATCTATTGAGAAAAGGATCTTACAAGGCCAATGCCATTGTCCTGACCGGAATTTTTGTTCACTTTCTTGTATGGGAATTCAGGCTTCACCAGCCCTGGCAGGCAATAGGGGAGTTTATCGCCGGCCATTTATTTTAGAGGCGGGTGGGATCTACGGCCGCTGGGATCATCTGGAAAAAGTCGATTTATCCCTGCGACTCCGAAATATACCGCAACACCCCGTCGATAAACCGCTCCCCAGCCCCTTAAAACCCTCCCACAACCCAAAAACAAAAAAAATTTGCGCAAGCAAATCCTTGCGCATATATTTGCAAGTAAATGCTTGCAAATAATCAAACCTCTTATTTATGCGAAAATTGATCATGAGAATGTCATTCACGGTCGACGGCTTCGTCGGCGGCCCCAACGGAGAGAACGATTGGGTCTTCAAAAGCTCGGACGAAACCTCGAGAGCAGCCGCCGCCGAGGGATTCAGGGAGGCAGGCCTGATTATCATGGGCCGAAAGACCTTTGAAGGCTTGTCCTCCTATTGGCCAACCGCCAGCGGTCCCTTCGCCGCGCCGATGAACGAAATCCCAAAGGCTGTCTTCAGCAAAAGTGGATACAAGGGCCTCAGCCCCGTCCCCAACGCGGAGCCGTCGCCGGCCCAGGCCTCCTGGGCAGCAGCCCGGATTTTCAACGGCGACCTGGCCAAAGGGATAAATGAGCTCAAATCGGAGCCCGGAAAACCGATCTATGCGATCGGCGGCGCCGGATTCATGCGCAGCCTGGTTGTGACCGGGCTTATCGATGAATATCGTTTGACCACCCATCCCGTCCTGTTGGGCAAAGGGCAGCCGGTCTTCGACGGCCTCGAACAACCACGAGACCTGAAATTAGTCGACGTCAAGTCCTTCCCGGGCGGGATTGTAACCCGTATTTATCATCCGGCCTGACTCTTCGCTCACAAGCCGCAACCCCGCCGTCCACTAATCTAATCGTTTCGTAAACGCTTCACGGGATTCGCCGTCGCCGTCCGAAAAGCCTGGTACCCCACCGTCACCAACGCTATCGCCACGGCGACAACCCCACAAACCACAAAGAGCCACCATGGCGCCGTAGTCCGGTAAACAAAGCCCTCAAGCCAACTGTGCATAAAATACCAGGCAACAGGCGCAGCGATGACAAAAGCAAGCGCCACAGGCCAGAGGAACGACCCCGTCAGCAAAGCGATGATCCGGCCGACGCTGGCACCCAATACCCGCCGGATGCTCATTTCTTTGCTGCGCTGTTCAGCGGCAAAAGTGGCGAGCGCCAGCAGCCCCGTACAGGAGATAGCAATAGCGATGAACATGGCCAGACGTAGAAGACCCGATAGATGCTGTTCCCTGGAATACAGCATGGCGATGCTGTCGTCGAGGAATGCATATTTGAAAGTTTGGTTCGGATAGATCTCACGCCAGATTTTATCTATTTTTCCAAGCAGTGCATGCAGGGCTTCCGGGTTACGAACCGCCGGTGCAAGGCGAAGGCTGACCGTTGTCTGAGATTCACGGTCGCTGCTGACGAAGTAAGGGGTGATCGCCTCTCGCAGCGACTGGGAATGAAAGTCCCGGATGACACCTACGATGGGCCCACCCATATCGTCGATGCCGGTAATGGCCATCTTTCCGATCGCATCCTGGGGACGGCTAAAGCCCATTTGCCGTGCCGCAGTCTCGTTGATGAGGAGTTCCCGGATCGTATCGGAAGGGTAGAGATTCCGTCCAGCCGCGAGTTGCAGGCCGAAGACGCCCAGGTAATTGGTGTCGGCCATCTCAAAGCCGGCGATGATCTTCCTCTCCCCGTTCGGACCTCTATAGGCGAGGGAGGTGGTCCCATGCCCGCGCCAAATAGGGGTCAGCATATGCCGGCTGACGGCCGCCACTTCGGGAAGCATCCGGAGCCTGTTGACAAGAGCCATCGAATGCTTCGCCGGATCGGGATTCGATCGTAACTCCGCGTCCAGCGGGCGGATCGTCAGGACGGCATCCGCGGAAAAGCCAAGATCCGTATTCAACATATAATGAAGCTGGCGGGCGACGATGACCGTACAGAGAATAAAGCCCACGGAAATGGTGAACTGAAATACAAGCAGCCCGCGCTGTAAGTAACGGTTAGGTGTCACCGCGGCCGAAGTTTGCCCTTTAAGGCTGAGTACCGGCAGGAGGCGGGAGATCATCCGGGCCGGGTACCAGCCGGCCAATAGCGCCGTCGCAATCGTGATCCCCGCGAGGAACACCAACGTCACCCAGGATATCTCGAGATGAAGTCCGGCCGGAAGATATTCGTGCAGGAGCGAGATAACCATCGGAACGAGGACGACACTCAGCAGGACAGCGAAGATAGTGATCAGCAGGGTCTCACCGAGAAACTGGAGAGCAATGTCTTTGCGGCCACTGCCGAGTACCTTCCGGATACCGATCTCTTTGGTCCGCAACAGCGATTGGGCGGTCGAGAGGTTTATGAAATTGACGGCGGCCAGCAGCAGGATGAAACCCGCGATGGCCATGAGGCCGTATAATGTCGGCAGATGAGCCTTGCGCGAATAGGCGTCGCGGTAGTCCGCGTCGAAATGAAGATCCGCCAGCGGCTGAAGCGCCAGCGTTGCCGTGTCGCCCGGCTGATGGGGCCAGTATCTGCTCAGAATGGGCGGGAGCTGCCGTTCCACCTGTTGTCGAGTATGCCCGGGGGCCAGTTCGACAAAAGCCTGGGCATTGTGCCCCCACCCCGCCCACTCGCCCGCATGAATGCTGCCGGTCAGAAAGGTGCCGGGGACCGTGCTGAGAGAAATGAAGTCTTTAAAATTCAGATCGGTATTGCCCGGCCAATCTTTCACGATACCGGTAACGGTGGTGGCGAGCGAATCGGCATAGATCACCGTTCGGCCGATCGCCCGATCGGGAGTAATCTTGCCAAAGTAGCGGACCATTTCCTTTTCCGTCAGTACCACCGATCCCGGTTGGCTTAGGCTGGTGGCGACATTGCCGGCGAGCCACCGGTATGTGAACGTCTCAAAATATTGCGAGTCGGTAATGATAATGGTGCTGGGTGTGCCGGCCTCCGGCTGATCGAACAACTCGCCAAGCGGCGAGTTGGCCCTGTTCGCTCCAATCGACGGAATGTTGACCCGGGCATTGAAGTTATAAAAGGCCGCCACATGCCGGACCCCGGTGAGTTCCCCATGCAGGTTGACGGGAAGTGCGGTAGGCAGAAATCCAAATTTCGCGGGATCGAGCTTATCGATAGTGATGTTATTGCCTACCACCCGGTAGATACGATCTTTGTTGGCGTGAAAGGTATCATAGCTTAATTCAAAACGGGTCAAAAGGAAGATGACCAGGCAGGAGGCTAACCCAATGGTCAGGCCAAGAATATTAACGATACTGTGGACCTTGTACCGGAGCATTCTACGGACGGCGACCAGCCAGTAGGTTTTAAGCATAATTGTCGATTTTTGGTAGTAGAAGGCGTGCAATAAGACAGGCACGCAATGATCACACAAAGCAGGTGCCAGTCGGCTAAGAATTTGGCTGATAACTCTTTCGAACCGACGCTACGCAAAATATTGTCCGGTTTCGATACAGGGCTCTGATCCGGAACGAACAGGGTTCCTACCGTGACGAAGGGGTTAATTCCAAACCCCATTCATTTCCGTCAAAATAACCGGCTTCCCCTCCGTAACCAAAATGGTATGTTCATGCTGGGCCATAAATCCCCCTTTATTCCCAACCATTGTCCAACCGTCGTTAAGAGTTTCGGCATAAGTCGAGATTGTTGAAATGAAGGTTTCGATGGCAACGACAGAGTTCTTCCTGAACCTTGTCAGGTTGAATCGGTCCTTATAATTGGCGATATCGCTTGGCTCTTCGTGCAGGCTCCTGCCGATCCCATGTCCCGTTAAGTTCCTGATCACCTTGTAACCCCGTTTCTTTGCCTCCGTCTCGATCAGATGCCCGACATCCGACACCCGAACGCCCCCCTTGATCGCATAGATGGCCCTATGCAAAATTTGCTTTGAAGCGTCCACGAGTTGTTGATGGCGATGGATGTCTTTCCCAAGCACAAACGAATTGCCGTTGTCCGACCAAAAGCCGCCCAATTCCGCCGAAACATCTATATTCACCAGGTCTCCTTCCTGCAATATTCGCGTGTCGGAAGGAATGCCATGACAAAACTCGTGGTTTACACTGATACAGGTACTGCCCGGAAAACCATAGGTCAGGTAAGGGGCCGATCTCGCCCCGAGATCCGCGAGGATCCTTGCCCCGAAGTCGTCCAATTGCTTTGTGGTCATCCCGGGTTGAGCATAGTTGCGCATTTCTTTTAAGGTAGATGCAACGGCTTCGCTCGCCTTTTTCATTCCGGTCAGCTCCGTTTCTTTTGTTATAGACATGCCGGTAAAGTTAGCCAACAAAATCGTACAACGCATTCACCTGTTCTCGATCCGCTTACCCTGCTGCTCCTCCGGCCGCTTCAACCGCTTCGGCTCGTTGCCGCTATTCCCAAAACGCCAGGTGAACGTCAGTGAAGCCCTGGCGCTATAGGTCACCCGCTGCCAACTCAACAACAGGGCATCGCTCACCCGCAAAAACCCGGGCCGGCGCGTATTGAAGATATCCCTCGCACTAAACACCAGCGTAGCCCGGTTATGCGCAAAATCATACTTCGCCCCTGCATCAAAGCCATAAGCCGGGCGATACCGGTCCTGCAAGATCACCTCGCTGGCCTTATAATCAGCCCTCAATTGCGCACTCAGCCCCCTGGCAAGCGAAAGATCATTGGTGATATTCCCGTTCCAGCTGATACCGCTGGTGGCCCCGATCCCAAATTGCGGGGCCCCCGAATTGACGCGGCCATAGACATTGATATTCGCCGTGAAACTCCAGATCCGGCTGACCCGCGCACTACCGATCAACTCCACACCGGTATTGATCGCCCGCCGAAGATTTTCGGAAATAGTAATAGTGACGTCATGGACGGGATCGGTCTGGACATGCTTGATCACATGGTCCACCTGGGTATAGTACAACCCCGAGGTAAGAATGGAAGCAGCCCCATTTTTCTCATAAGTCAGCTCAACGGAATGGATATCCTCAGGTCGCAATGTCGGATTTCCCATGTCATAGTTGACAGGGTCGGATACATCAGGGAAAGGGTCGAGCTCTCTCGGGGTCGGCCTGCCGACCCGGTGGGTATAGCTCAGTTGTATTTGCTGGGCATGCTCCAACCGCCGGGTCAGGAACAAGGCCGGATAGAGTCCATTCGTATTGAGGTTCATCGGAGTACTGACAAGGACCCCGGTGGGATCATAGTTTTGCAGCGTAGCGGCGAATCGCCCCGCCTCCGCCCTCAGTCCGGCCTGCAGCGTATAGGCCGCGATCTGCTGCCGGTAATTGAGATACGCCGCATGCACGGCGTTGTCAGTATGGAAGAAATTGATCAATGAATAGTCGGCAGTAAAGGATCCACTCAATGTGTTGAAGTTGGCGTCCCACTGCCGCTTATCGCTGGTGGTCAGCTGGCTTCGCCAACCCGCGTCCAATCGCCCGCTTTTGCCAAGGGGCAGCGTGTAGTCCAGCTGGATATTGTAATTCCTGTTGGTCCCCCCTTTCGTATCCTGCAGGATGTCCGGTGTTGGCTTGACCGCGCGACCATCTACGTTGTATATGTCGGTATTATACACCTGGAAGCTGTTGCCGGATCCGGTGGACCACGCAAAGTCAAAGTTGAGTTCCTCCGCCGTTTTTTTAAATCGGTGCGCCAGGTCCAGCGTGACTCCCCAGCTGGTATTCCAGCCATTGGTGGTATTGGCCCGGTTGCTCAGCTGCGTTGGCGTTTGTTGTTGTGTCAGGTTATCGACGGTCAGGTATTCATGCCGGTCGGTTGTAGTGGCATCGTACAGCCCGGTAACGCTGAGCTGGTCCCTGGAGGACAGGCGATAGTCGACCCCCGCCTGCGCAGCATGTATATTACGGATGGTTGTCGACGGAAACCGCTCATCGGAATAATAGGTAGAGTCACCCGAATTCAAATAGGTGATATATTGATAGCCGTTGCTATAGGTATTCCTGCGTTGGAAGGTGTAGTTCCCGAATAGATCGGCCCTGCCGGCGCGATAGTTGATGCTGGCGCCTCCATTATAGTTCTGCCTGGTACCTGCCGATGCCGTCAAAGAACCGTTATAGCCCAGCTTCGCACCCTTTTTCAAAATAATATTGATGACCCCTTGCCCCTCGGCATCATATTTCGCCGAAGGATTGGTGATGATCTCGATCTTTTCGATGGCGGCCGCGGGAATGGATTGCAGGATCTGTCCGACGGACCCGCCTCCGATAACGGATTGTTTGCCGTCGACCAGCACTTTTACTTTCGTGGCTCCGCGCAGGCTGATATTGCCATTGGCATCCACCTCCAGGCTCGGGATATTCGCCAACAGGTCGGCCGCGGATCCACCGACGCTGACAAGGCTTTGATTGACGGAAAAGACTTTCTTATCCGGGCCGCTGCGAAGGGTGGGGCCCTTGCCTACCACCTCCACCTCTTTGAATACTTGCACGCTGTTCAGGAACGCGGAGTCCCGGGCGGACCCTTGCGCCCGGAGACGCGGTATCATGCTAAAAAGGAGGAGGAGGATAGACAGGAATAATTTCAGCATCTCCATTTTTGAAGACAAATCAACGCCTATTAGCCGGGTCCCATCCCGACAATTCAACCCGCGGCCAATCCGGCTAAATAATCAGGCCATCCGGGATCTATTGAGCGAAATGGGAAATTCGTTGAATCATACCGGGATACCCTTCCAAATCGATTATTTTGTGGCATCGTATGAGCTATTTCGCAAAAAGAAAGATAACGCTGACCCAATTGCAATACCTGGTCTGGTCGGCTATTCTGGTGATCAGCTGGATCTCGATGCTGTCCTCGGATGGCGTCGCGCCCTCGGCGCTGTTCGCATTCAATGCGGTCTCTTTTTATGCCCTGATCATCTACGGGAATATCCATATCCTCTATCCCCGCCTTTTCCAACGGAAGCAATATGTACTCTATGCGATGGCATCCGTCTTGCTCGTAGGCATCGCCGGGCTGGTAAAGGGATATGTTTCGCTCTATATCGGCAGCCGGTATTTTGCCAGGGCATTCAAAATCCAGGACGCGGACACGCATCTCTCGTTTTTTCTCTCGGGCCTGACGGTGTTTGTCCTAAGCCTGATCATCCGGTTGGCCATCGCCTATTTCTCGGAAAAGCAAAAGTCGGAAGAGGCCTTGTTACAGCGGAGCCAGTTCGAACTGAAGCTGCTCAAGGCGCAGGTACAACCTCATTTCCTCTTCAACACGCTCAACAACATGTACTACGAGGCGTTTATGGAGTCACCCCGTACTGCCTTGCTCATCGAACGGCTTTCCGATATCATGCGGTATTTTATCGATCAGAATATCCAGGATAAGGTTCCCCTTGAGACCGAAGTACAGTTTTTGGATAACTATATCGCCCTGGAAAAGATCCGGATCATGCCGGAGCCGGAGCTTGAATTTTTAAAGGATTTTAAAACCGGCATCCAGCTTCCACCTATGCTGCTGATGACCTTCGTGGAGAACATCTTCAAACACGGCATCGATAAGATCAGCGGACGCAACCGGATATGCATCAGGATTGCCGAACAGGATGGCTATCTTATATTTGAGACCATGAATAGCATCAACCGGAATCCTGGTAAGGCAAAACCCACCGGCCTCGGGCTGAAGAATCTCCGGCAGCGCCTGACCCTGCTCTACGGCACCGATTTCCATCTGGCGACCCAGGACGACGGACGCTATTTTAAGGCATTTCTCAAAATACCCTTGTCATGAACATCCGGTGTATCATCGTCGATGATGAACCCAATGCAGTGAACCTGCTGGAAGTGCTGATCGGCCAGACGACGGAGTGGCAGCTCCTGGCAAAATGCCTGAATGCGCTGGATGCCATCTCCTTCCTGAAGAACAACGAGGTCGATCTTATTTTTTTAGACATCGAGATGCCCCTGCTCTCCGGGATCGATCTGGCGGCTCTTCTGCCGGCCGGCACGGCCATCGTCTTTACCACGGCCTACAAAGAACATGCGGCGGAGAGCTACTCCTTCAATACCATCGATTACCTGCTAAAACCGATCACCCTGAAACGTTTCATCGCTTCGACAAAGAAGATCGGGAACTACTTTCTAAATGCAATGCCGGCCGGGCCAAAGGATACGGAAGACCCGGAGGGGTATTTCTTTGCAAAAACCGGTAATGAGCTGCGTAAGATATTGCTCGATGAGATCCTCTATTTCGAGAGTCAGAAGGAATATGTGAAGATCGTCACCGCCAAATTCGAGGTCCTGACCTATCGGCGGCTAAAGGATATCGAAGCCCAATTGAAGCCGCCTTTCGCCAGGGTACACAACTCGTTTATCGTCAACATCCGGCAGCTGAGCAAGATACAGGCCGGTTTTGTCTACATCGGGGAGACGCAAATTCCCATCAGCGATAAATTCAGGGACGAACTGATGGCTATCATTCAAAAAAGAACTTTTTAACAACGAATTGCCGTAACTTTATATACGATCGATGATCGGGTTATGGCCAACAAAGGACTATATTGGATACCCATCGTTGGAGCGTTTGTAAGTTTGGTCAAATTTGATAAGGAAAATGGCATGGGCGCTTTTTGGGCTTACTATCAGGCAGCGGCGCTCGTCGTATTTATTTGGCTCATGGCGTTTCTTCAGACAGGCAAGTGAACAGTCTCAGCTGACAAACCCTCTTATACCAATGGATCGCGCATCCATTCGGGGAGACTTTACCCTCAACGGTCGGGGCTTCCAAAAAAAGTCGAAAATTACCATTGTTGAACAATAACCCCGATCTGTCCATCTACCAGCGCAAATTCCCGCGCCCCCCAGGGCCGCAGCGTGATGGTGGAAAGATTGGGATGCAGCATCTCCGGAAAACCGGAGCTCACCCGCGCATGAACCTCTTCGATATTATTGGTCACCAGCCGGTATTCGGGACTGAATTGCCGCGCATATTCTGCATTTTCGAACAGCAGGATACCCAATCCGTCCTTTTCGATGACGCAGTAGGGATTCGCGGAGTTCAATTCTTCATGGGTGATGCGAAATTCGAGGCAGTCGATAAAGGTCTTTAAACCCGTTTGGATGTCGGCATAGAAGATGCTCGGAACGATCTTGGTAAAATTCATGGAAGGTTTTTTGTCAAATGTAGGAAGATCGCACCACTGCGCCAGCATGCATCCGGAACTCTCCGCACATTATTCCCCCCAACACGTAATCACGAGATCCCGGCTGCCGCCCCGGTTCCGATGCTCGCATAGATAGATCCCCTGCCAGGGATAAACACCTGGCACATGCCCTTGCCGATCTCCCGGATGCCCGTCGCAACCCGCAGGACATCGCCGGTGATCAGTTGAAAACCCCGCCTCCTTTCGCCAAGGCTCAGTGTGTATTGGTACAGTTTCATTGATGGATAGGCCCGATGGCACAATTTTTTATGAAGCTATCAAAAAACAGTATCATGGAAACACCACAGCACGATAAGAACAAACCCAAAAAAGACAAGAAGCAACCATTGGGCCAGCCCGACCCGGAAACGCTCCACACCACGGATCCCGAGGAACACATGAAAGGCCCCGTCTCTTCGGTTATGCAGAAAATAAAAGAGGAAGTCGAAGACAACGACGCCGCCGATCGAAAGGATGCCGCAGGGAATGATCGAAAAGAGACCAAAGAGAACGATCGGAAACAGACCGAACGGGAAAAGCACTAGGCCGCCCCGCCGGCGCTTGCCCTATTCTCCCTCGGCTCACAAACCATCCCGAAAAGACACCGGTCTTTAATAATGGCTGCCACCTCAGGCGGCGTGTACTGCTCCCATCCCTCTTCGCCATTTTTGATCATCTGCAGCACCCGGTCCGTCTGTACCTGCAGGTTGCTCTCCTGGTAGTGCCGGATATCCTCGATCTTGTTGTTGGCGATCAGGTACCGGTACAGATCCACCAGGTGATTCGGCGGATTAAAGCGCAGGCAATTATAAATAACCCCGGCTCGCAGCGTGGGATACACAAAAAGCTTCACATTCCGGCTGAAAAGAGTGGCAAAGGATTCCAAAATACCACCCTGCAGATCCTGGTAATGCTCCTCCGAAAAGATGTATTCGAGATTGGGATATCCCAGCACCACCCCCATCTTCAGTTTAGTGATCTTCGACAAATAAGCGACCAGCTTATAGTACTCATGAAAATCCGAGATCAGCACCGTCTGTCCCAACGCACAAAGGATATCCACCCGGTCAAGAAAATCCTTCTCGTCGATTTCCGCCGTCGGATCGGCATCCCGCTCCTTCAACGCCTGTAGCGTCAGCTCGGTCAACACCACTACGTTGTCTTTGTCCACATCCGGCTCCTGCAGGAATTGCCGGACCCCGTTATTCAGCATATCCAGGTGGACATTGATCACCGGCCGGAACCGCCCGCGCAGCACCGCGACATGTTTTTTGTGGAGCACCTCCGAAGGCTGCATGTTCTTGCCGTCCGGACCGAACAATGCCGCATCTGAAAAACCGTATTTCACCAGGTGCAACGACATGAGCCGGTTATCCACCTTTTCGAAATCGGGCCCTTCGAACCGGATCATGTCGATCTGGATCGCGTCCTTGGACAGGTTGTCCATCAAAGAGAGCAGGAAAATATTCGGATGCGTATAGTAGTAATAGCAGGCATACAGCAGGTTCACGCCAAGCACTCCCACCGCCGCCTGTTGGAGCACATTGTCGTTGTCCAGCAGCTTCACGTGGATGATCACATCGTTGTACGGACCGTTTGGTGTCAGCTGGTACCGAACGCCCATCCAGCCATGCCCCTCGTTCGTCTTGTGATAGTTCAACGCCGTCATCGTGTCGGCAAAGGAGAAGAACGTGGTCCGCTCCCCCCGCGATTCGGCGAGCCGCTCGATCAACAGTCCATATTCCTTCTCCTGCATCGCCAACAGGCGGGCCTCGCTGACATATCTCCGGCCCTTCTGCACGCCGTAGATCGCGTCGGAAAAGGTCATATCATAGGCCGACATCGTCTTGGCGATGGTGCCCGACGACCCCCCTGCCTTGAAGAAATAAGCCGCCACATCCTGGCCGGCGCCGATCTCCGCGAAGGAACCATAAATCTGTGGGTCAAGGTTGATGGCAAGCGCTTTCTGTTTTGTTCCCAGGTCCTTGTTGTGAATGTCACTCATACAAATTCCCTTTTATATGTACCGCTGCCAATATCAAATGCAATCGTATCATGAAAGCCGGCTCAAAGATACAGATTTTCTATTACCAAATCATTATCTCACACGTGCCGGAAGGAGAGATAGAAGGCCGCCATATCCCAAAGGATATGGAACAAGATCGCCACTTTGATATTTTGATATCGGTTGTAATACATCGCAAGCACCAGCCCGATCACCATCGCTCCCACGACATTTTTGATCGTCCCATACTGGTAATGTCCCAACCCGAATAGCAACGAGCTAAGGAATATCGCAAGACCCCGGTTCCAGACCAACATCTCCAACCGCGGTAAGAGGTATCCCCTCATCAGCAATTCCTCCGTAAACCCCGCGGTGATCGCCGAATAAAAAAGCAAAAAAGGATGGGCCCGGCAATACCGGACCATCCGCTCCAGTGCCTCGCTATGTTCTGTCTTATGGATCAATGCATAGAGTAGCGAATTGACGATGAGCAGCACCACGGTGATGACCACCGGAAGCAGAATAAGCGCGCCCACGTAATGCAAAAAGCCCTGTCGCCGCTCGCTCCAGAGCAGGAGAGGCCGCTTTTCGACTCTGACGGCATACCACCACACCAGGCCAAGGCAAACCCAGAAAAGTGTCCGGTTGGCGAATACGGCTACCGTTAGGGAGCGAGTGAGGCCCAACAGCCTCAAAAGCCCCGTGCCACCGGTTGTGATGAGCAGGAATAACAGGAAGATCATGCCCACAACCCCGGCAAAGATCACCGGCGTCCGGGGTGATTCTGAATGTTTTTCTGTGGTCGGCAGGTCGATCATGGCGCAACGCCGGCCGTTTGGCGGGCCGGCACTCCAACAAACGCCCAAACAACCCGCTTTATTTCAGGCGGGTCTTCCCGGATAATTTTGTTATTTAGCATACCGTATTTCCACCCATGTCTTCCATCAAAATCGTAAATGGCACGCTGATTACGCCCGATCGGGTCCTCCCCAATGGCGCCATCCTGCTTTCCGATGGCCTGATCGTCGCCATCGAAGAAACGCCCGTGGAGTCGCCCGCCACCAACGCCTCCGCCACCAATACCCCCGCCACCAACGCCACCACGATCATCGATGCCAAAGGCTGCTTTGTCGCCCCCGGCTTCATCGACCTCCACGTCCACGGCGGCGGCGGCCACGACTTCATGGACGGCACCGAAGAGGCCTTCCTCGCCATCGCCCAACTCCATGCCCGCCACGGCACCACAGCAATGACGCCCACGACCCTCAGCGCGGGGAAACAACAGCTCCTGGCCACGTTGGAGACATATGAACGCCTCGCCGGAAAACCCACCGGCGGCGCCCGATTCATCGGTATGCACCTCGAAGGCCCCTACTTCGCCATGTCGCAGCGCGGTGCGCAGGATCCCCGTCATATCCGCAATCCCGACCCGGCCGAATACGAAGAACTCATAGCCCGCTTCCCCGGTATCCGCCGCTGGAGCGTAGCCCCCGAGCTGCCCGGCGCTCTTGAGATGGCCGGGCGCCTGAAACAAAAAGGGATCCTCGCCGCCTGGGCCCATACGGAAGCATTGTATGACGACATCGTAAAAGCGTTCGAACACGGGTATACCCATGCCACCCACTTGTATTCGGCCATGCTGGGCGTCACCCGCCGAAACGCCGCCCGCTTCGCCGGAGCCGTCGAAGCCGCGTTCCTCATCGAAGAAATGACAGTCGAGATCATCGCCGATGGCATCCATCTTCCGCCACCGCTGCTGCAACTGGTATGTAAAGAAAAAGGCCCCACCAAAACCGCCCTCATCACCGACGCCATGCGCGGCGCCGGCATGCCGCCGGGCGAAAGCATCCTGGGGGCAAAGGACGCCGGTCTGAAAGTCATCATCGAGGACGGCGTAGCCAAGTTGCCCGATCGCAGTGCATTCGCCGGTAGCGTCGCCACCGCCGACCGCCTGGTAAGAACGATGCTCGACTCCGGCCAGTCGCTGCCAGACACCATCCGGATGATCACCAAAACCCCCGCCGGCATCATGGGTATCGCCGACCACAAGGGGTCCATCGCGAAAGGCTTCGACGCCGATCTCACGATCTTCGATGCGGACATAAATATTCAATACACCATCGCCGGCGGGAACATCATATATCAAAAAGAAAAGAAATATGCCAGTCGATCGTCGGCCAACCAATAAGAAACTGCCATCCAGCAGCCTCAAAGACAACATCCACGTCCGCATCTTCGAAACCCGCGAGGGGCTCGGAAAAGCCGCCGCAATGGCCGTCGCTGAAACCATCCAAAACTTACTCGCAACCCAGCCCACCCTCAATATGGTCTTCGCCGCCGCACCCTCACAAAACGATTTCCTCGCGGCGTTGATCAGCCAACCCCTCGACTGGGACCGGATCAATGCCTTTCACATGGACGAATACCTCGGGCTGGGGCCCGACGCCCCACAATCGTTCGGATATTATCTTAGGACCCATCTCTTCGAAAAAGTCCCGTTCCGCGAGGTCCATCTCATGAACGGTCTCGCCGCCCATCCACAGGCCGAATGCCATCGCTATGCTGCACTGCTCGAAGCCCACCCGACAGATATCCTCTGCCTCGGCATCGGCGAGAACAACCACCTCGCATTCAACGATCCTCCCGTGGCCGATTTCCACGACCCCGTGGCCGTCAAAATAGTCAGCCTAGACGCGGACTGCCGCCAGCAGCAGGTCAATGACGGCTGTTTCCCAACCCTCGCCGACGTACCGGAACAGGCCCTGACCATCACCATTCCCGCGCTCATGGCCGCCCGTTATGCCTTCGCAATGGTCCCCGGCGACCGCAAGGCCCGCGCCGTCGCCAACACCTTCGATCAACCGGTCTCCGAAAGATTTCCCTCCACCATATTAAAACAACACTCCGCTGTCCAGCTCTTCCTGGACAAAGACAGCAGCAAACTCTTACAGCTATGAGAAAACTCGCATTGTTTATTATTATGTTGGGCGTCTCGTTTAGCGCCTGGGCCGATTTTCCCGTCAGGGCCTTTCACATCGATCTCCGCATCCAGGTCATGACCATGCCCGCGCTAAAGACCTTCGCCCGGCGACTCCACTCCGGCGGCATCAACACCCTGATCATGGAATATGAAGGGACCTATCCCTTCGAAAAACACCCCCTCATCCCCAACCGCTACGCCTACACAAAGGCCGAGATCATCTCCTTCATCGACTTATGCAAGTCGCTGAATATGGAGGTCATCCCGCTGCAACAAAGCTTCGGCCACGTCGAATACATCCTCCGTCACGAACGCTATGCCGGTCTGCGGGAAGATAACAAGGCCCTCTCCCAGATCTGCCCCACCCGCAGCACCGTCCAGGACAGCCTCCTTTTCACCCAGCTGTATACCGAGCTCGCCGAGACCCATCCTTCGAAGTACATCCACATCGGCTGCGACGAGACCTACCTCCTCGGTCACTGCGACGTCTGCCGCAAAAAAGCCGCCGAAGAAGGGATCTCCAAATTGTATATGGATTACGTCAGCATGCTCTGCAACATCGTATTGAAACTGGGGAAGACGCCGATGCTCTGGGCCGATATGGTGCTGAAATATCCCGAAGCCGTCAGCCGCCTGCCCAAAGGTACCATCCTCGTCGATTGGAACTACGGCTGGAGCCTCGATCACTTCGGCGACCACAAAAAGCTGCTGGCCAGCGGCTACACCATTTGGGGCGCGCCCGCCATCCGCAGCAGCCCCGATAACTACTATAGCACCGACTGGAAAAAGCACTTTTCCAACATCCGCGACTTCGTTCCCGCCTGCCGCCGGATGGGCTACCAGGGCATGGTCCTCACCTCCTGGTCCACCTCCGGCGCCTATTCGTATAGCTATGAGTCAGAAGGCGAGCTCTCCGACCTGCAGGCCACCCGCCATGTGTATCCGATTTCCGGCTTCAATATCCTCATCGCCGCGTATTCCGAAAGCCTGAAGCAACAGGCGCCCCTCGACATCGATGCCTTCGTCGCCGGCTATTGCCAAAAGCAATATGGCTTCACCCCCGACCAGTCCCGCACCTTCTGGCGCGCCCTCACCGACACCGGCATCACCGCCGCCCAAACCCTTCGAACCCTCCAACCCCTCCAACCCCAAACCAACGAATCCGAATACGCACACTATATCCTCATGGCCGATATCCGCGCCGAGCACCTCCTCTTCAAACGGATCGAAGCCGAAGCGAATGCCCCCGGTCTCACCCCAAGCGGCGCCGCAGCCCTGGCCGCCCGCCTCCGCACCCTCCTCGAACAGGACGCCGCCCTCACTAGCCGCTTCACTGAACTCAATACGTATCTCTTTTACCCCGCCGAGCTGGCCAGCGAGAACGCCCTGCGAACCTTTCGCATCCGCGATCTCTATAACCGCCTCAATAAAACCCGTAACCCGGATTGAACCACATGCGACACCTCTCTCCGCACTTCTCATCCCTCCGCTTTTGACAGCGAAGACCGGGAATGCTTGAAGGAATAAGACCTCACAACCGTTTTCTAAGTGCGACCCCCAATCCCAACACCGACACCAGCGTCCAACATCCCTCGAGGATAATAAACGGCCAATACCGCAACAGCACCGAGGCGAGACACGCAATCCCCGCCCCAAGCACATTCAAAAAAAGATAGGCAAAGCTCTCCTTGCCGATCTTGCCCGTCAAATTCAGAAAAAAAGCAACCAGCAGCAACGTCACGCCGACGGCCCCGGTCCAGTCTGTCTTCGTCATGACCGCAACTTACGGTCTTTTCTTTATCTTTAGAACCATATGAAAAAGGTTCTCCTCCTCATAACCCCAGCCTTCCTGGCCGTCGCCTGCCAAAGCCCCGCCGGCAACATACCCGCAAAGGCCGACACCACAACGCAGCCGGCATCCACCGCCACCGGAATCGCCGCCGCAAAGGCGGACACCGCCGGACTCATCGCCGTCATGCAGAAGTCCGCGGCCGATTGGAACAAAGGCGACCTCGCCGGCTTCATGGACTCCTATGACGACAGCGCCACCATGATGTCCCACCATGGACTCATCGGCAAGGACTCGATGATGATCCACTACCGTCAAACCTATTTCAAAGAAGGCGCCGCCCGCCAGCATCTCACCTTCGATCAATTCAAAATAACACCCCTCGACGGCAACTATGTCCTGCTGACAGGGCGGTTCACGCTGAATGGCCATAATCTTCCCACACTCTCGGGTTGGTTCTCCCTCACCTGCGTGCACACGCCAAAAGGCTGGAAGGTCCTTCACGATCACACGAGTTAATTATGCACATTTAACATTTTCCAGGAGGCTGATAACCAATCGTTACAAATAGCTAAGTGCGGTTGATCAAGACTTTTTTTGACCCTAAGGGTTGCAAAATTCAGTATCGCCTGTTACTTTTACGCTGTTAATCCTACCTGGATAGAGTCTATTCCCGTGAATCACCGCAGACAATTCGTCGTATTTCAAAATTGTAAAACGGGACTCTATGTTACACGCAAAAGATCTTCGATTCGGGAACAAGGTACTTAACCAAAGGGGCGAAGTGATCACCGTCCAGCAGATACACTCCAACACCGTCGTATACGACACGCAGTTAAACGTAAACAGGCAGGCATCGAAAGTTAGCAACGGCTACAACTATTCCTATACCATGCAGGTCGTCGAGGTTGTAAAGGAAGCCGAACTGCAGGAGATCGAACCCATCCAACTCACGCCAAAAGTGCTCGAGAAATGCGGCTTCCGCAACTTCGTCCGTGACGAATGGATCTTCACTTACGGCAATACACACACGGATTTCGAACTCACCGATGATGGCCTCAAGCTTAGACATTCCACGCCCACCCGCGTACCCATCAAGTATGTGCACCAGCTGCAGAACTTCGTCTATGCCATAGCCGGCCAGGAACTCGAAGTAGACCTATAAAAGAAAGCCCGTCACCACTGGATGACGGGCTTCACAATTCGAAAAAAGAAGTTACTTCACGTTCTTGCTCACGATCTTCGCGAGGTCGAACATGCTAACCTGGTCTTTGCCGCCAAACACAGCCTTCAGCTTGGCATCGGCATTGATCATACGCTTGTTCTTCTTATCCTGCAGGTTGTTCTTCTTGATATAGTCCCAGATCTTTTTTACGATCTCCGTTCTCGGCCTCGGAGCGTTGCCGATCACTTCGGCGAGCGTAGCGCTCGGAGACAGCGGAGTCATAAATGCCGCATTAGGCTTGCGGGCCGATTTCTTAGCCGCTTTTTTCGGGGCCGCTTTTTTTGCTTTTGCAGGAGCCTTCTTGGCGGTTTTTTTTGCTGCTTTCTTCGCAGCTTTCTTTACAGCTTTTGCCATGATTATTTCATTTTAATGGGTTAATGAAATAAATGTACAGATTTTAAAATTTCTGAATGCATAATTTTTAAAATTTTCGACGGGCGGTGGCAAAGCGGACCACGGGGCCGCTGACCGAAGGTCCGACAAAATGGTGCCCGAGTCCGAGGGTTATTTTTCCTCGGAACCCGAAAGACTCGGGCTATTTTACGAGGGAAAACGCCCAAATTCATCTCACGGTTTCCGCGCCAACTCCATCCGGATAGGCCGGCCTCCCATCCTTCCATCCAGCCCGATCCCCCCCGGAAACACCCCTGCACGGGCGGTCAGGGTGTCGTTGGCGGTCGCCGGGTAATACCATGAAACCCGCACCAGGCTTGACTTTGGATCATAGACGAAGTTTCCAAGCCGCATCTTTTCACCCCCGTGGTACAACACCGCACAGTGATTCCCCCGGTCGAAATATACCCGCTCGATCACGCTGTCGCTGCAATCGCCGGGTGAGATATCCACATCGTTGATCCAACACCGGCTCACGACATATCTCCCCCCAAGTACCGGGTCCTTCGTCGGGAAATGAAAGCTGCTGATCAGCGCCAACGGCAGGAAAAGAACCGAAAGCCGCACGATATTCCCCAATCCCCGCCCCCGGATCGACAACACGGGCGGCGCCGGTCTCGCCAGGAAAAAGGCCGCCAACCGCGGATATTCCTCGAAAAGCAGATACAGCAAACCCAGGAAAAGGCGGCCAACGGCATTGGAAAGCCATATTCCCGTCGGGAGATGCACCGATTGCAAAATTTCCATAAGCCTATCTTTGCAAAAATTGCATCCGATGCTTGCTACCCGTTGGCTCCCGCTTTCCTGCGCTCTCCTCCTTTTTTTCACCGCCTCAGCCAATATAGAGCTGACCTCTCCCGATAAACATATCCGGGTTCTCGTCCGCCCCACCGACAGCTGCCCCGTTTATAGCGTATTTTACGACGAAACGATGCTTATCGACGCTTCGCCAATCGACCTGGTATTCCAGGAACCGGGGACAAAAGCCGCCTCTTTCTTTGGCGCGGGCCTGCAAATACACTCCACCACCCGGGAAGGAATAGACAGCTATACCCTGCCGGTAGGTCGCAACAGCCAGGTAAACGATCGTTATAACGAGTCCACGATCACTTTGCAGGAACCCCGCCGCCATCGCCGGCTCAACCTCATCATCAGGGCCTATAACGATGGCGTCGCCTTCCGGTGGGTCTTCCCAAAACAACCCGGCTGGACACAATACCAACTGCTGGCCGAGAACACGAACATCCGCTTCGCCGGCGATCCGTTCCTGCAAGCCTCTTACCTTCCCGGCTATACAACCTCCCACGAAGGCCGCTACACCCGCTTGCCTTTCCATGAGGTGAAAAGCGATACGCTCATGGACATGCCCGTCTTCCTCGAGTTCCCGGCGCGCAACGCGGGCAAAAGCCAGCCCGCCGAAGGCGGCCCCCTCTACATGACCATCACCGAGGCCCAGCTCACCGACTACGCCGGAATGTATCTCGTCAAACACAACGGAATGCTGAAAAGCGATCTCTCCCCACTCCCCGGCGGACACGGGATCCGGGTAAAAGCAACCCTGCCCCACCGTTCGCCCTGGCGCGTGCTCTTCATCGGCCCACGCCCCGGCGCCTTCCTCGAGTCTTTTCTCCTCACCGATCTCAACGACCCCTGCGCGATAAAAGACCTGTCCTGGCTCAAACCCGGCAAGACGGATTTTCACTGGTGGAACGGCGATATCGTCCCCGATACCACATTCGCGCCGGGGATCAATTTCGAGACCAACCAGTACTACATCGACTTCTGCGCCCGCAACGGCATAGCCTACCACACCGTCATCGGCTACGGCGGCACCGCCTGGTACGTCAACGACGGGATCAGTTACGCCCCCGGCCCGCATTCGGACCCCAGCCGGCCCATACCCGGTCTCGATATGAAAAAGATTTGCGATTACGCCGCTGCAAAAGGCGTTGGTATCCGCGTCTGGGTACACTGGCAGCCACTCATGAAGCAGCTCGAAAAAACATTCGCCCAGTTCGAAAACTGGGGAATAAAAGGGATGATGGTGGATTTTATGGATCGGGACGACCAACAGATGGTGAATATCCAGACGGAGATCCTGCGCAGGGCCGCCGCTCATCATCTGCACGTCCAGTTCCATGGCGCCTATAAGCCGACGGGGCTGATCCGCACCTGGCCGAACGAGCTGACCCGCGAGGGTACACTCAACTATGAGAACGATAAATGGGATAATCCCATCACGCCCGAGGACGATCTCAACCTGGTCTTCACCCGGCTGGTGGCGGGCGCCACCGACTATCATCTGGGCGGATTCCGCGCAGTGCCCCGGTCGGAATACCGGGCGCAATATACCCGGCCTCTCGTGCTGGCTACCCGCTGTCACATGCTTGCGATGTATATCGTACTGGAAAGCTATCTTCCGATGGTATGCGATTATCCCGTCGCCTACGAGGGCCAGCCGGGCTTCGGGTTCATAAAAGAAGTCCCCTCCACCTGGGACGAGACAAAGGTTCCCACGGCAATGCCTGGCCAGTGGGCAACCATCGCCCGCCGCAAAGGGCCGGACTGGTTCGTGGGAACGATCAATGGCCCTATCGCCCGTACGATGACGATCCCGCTGAACTTCCTGCCCACAGGACGCTACGAGGCGACGATCTATAGCGATGCACCCGATGCGGCCGCAAAGCCCAATCACCTGGTCCGCACGGTCCGCGTCGTTCAGCCTGCCGACAGCATCGAAGCATCGATGACCAGCGGCGGCGGCTCGGCAATAATATTGCGACGCCTGTAAACTCAAGGACTTAGACATTTTCCGCCCCTGGCCTGAAAATTGCACCCGCGCATCATCATGACAGAGGGAAACGGACAACGGAAAGTGCTGGACAGACTTGTCACGGTTGTAAGTCACGAACTGAAGACTCCCCTTACGTCCATCATGGCCTTTACACACCTGGCCCGGGAGGCCGGCTCGGCAGAAGACATGCTAAAGACCCGGTACTACCTGGAGAAGATCGACCGCCAGGCCATCAAACTCTACTCTCTCATTCAGCAACTGCTCGATATCTCCTGGATGGAATCGGGGAAGATGACCTATCGCATGCAGGAATGGGCCTGGAACGTCTACCTGCGGGAGGCAGCGCCCCAGCTGCAATATCTTGTGCCCGGCCACCACCTCCAATGGCAGCCATGTCATTCCGAGGCCTGGGTTTATATGGACACCCTGCGCATCGAACAGGTGCTCACCAATCTCGTAGCCAACGCCGCAAAATATTCGAACCCCGATACGTATATCAACATCGACTGCTCCTTCGATTCGGATAACCTGACGGTCTGTGTCCGCGACCAGGGCATCGGCATCCGGCCGGAGAACAGGACCCGCATCTTCGAGAAATATTTCCAGGATGAGACCGTCGCCGGTAAATACGGCGGCTTTGGAATGGGACTCTACATTTCTTCGGGCATCATCCGGGCGCATAAAGGCACCATCCGCGCGGACAGGAACGAACCCGCAGGCTCCTGTTTTTATTTTACACTCCCGCTCAGCAGATCGGGCGCATGCTGAAGCAACCGTGCATTCCCCGCGCGCGTGTTGTCGCGCTATTGCCCCAATTGACAACCCATTTCCGGGAATATTTATCCATACGAACGTAAATTTACTCTCGCAAGATAATACGGAATGGCGTTTGTAAATAGAAGAATACAAGGATACCATGAGAAAGGCAGGATTTTTATTCATTGGATCGATGCTCGTCGCCGGCATCGCGTACGGCCAGGCCGGTCATCCCGCGGACTCCCTCGAAGTGGATTCCCTGCGGCGACGGTTGCCCGAAAAGCGACCCCCGGAGGAGGACGTCTCGGGTCAATATGATTTCAGCGATATGATGCGGTTCATCTTCCGCCATGGGCGCCCCGCACCCCCCGATCACAACCGCTCAGGCATCACCGTGGTCCCCAATGTAGCAGCAAACCCCACCATCGGCGCGCAGGCCGGGATAAAAGCCGTGGCCGGTCGACGCCTCGGCACCGATCCCAGGACCCTTTTCTCTACAGGCGCCACTTCCGCCTCCATCACGACAAAGGGGATCATCTATTTCTACGTCAATCATAATCTTTTTACCCCCGGCAATAAATTCAATCTCCAGGGGAATCTCGTGGCCGCTAAAACGGTAACGCCCGATTTTGGCTTTGGCATCGGCAGACCCGTCGACGGCAAGAACCCGGCCGACTCCGTGCTCGGCGATCCGACACACAAGGTCTATCCGATCCACTCCCACTATTATAATTTTCGGGAAAAGGTGTACAAGAACGTGGCAAAGAACCTTTTTCTCGGCGCCGGCCTCTCCTATGAGATCCGGACCCATATCAACCTCGGCGACACGGTCAATAATTCTACGCCGTCCAGCGTTTATGACAACCGCCACGGATTTCCAAAGGATCACTATATCGCGGGCGGATTCCTCTTCAACGTCGAATACATCACCCGCGACAACCCCAACCGCGCCTATAAAGGCATCTACTTCGACGCCGGTGTCCGCATCAACCAGACCTGGATCGGCAGCACAAAGAACTCGGTACAGGTCACTTCCGATATCCGGAAATACTTTAGCCTCTCCCGGGCGCATCCCGAATTCGTATTCGCCGTTTGGAACTGGGGCTCCTATCTCGTCAGCGGCGATATCCCTTATCTCGAATTGCCCGGCACCGCACGAGATGGCACCTACCGCAGCGGCCGCGGCTATACGGCCCAATACTTCAAAGGCACCCGGTTCAACGACACTGAAGCCGAACTGCGCTTTCCCATCATGAACAACCAGTTCATCAGCGGCGTGGTCTTTGGCAACCTCCAATCCGGCAACGACGCGCATGGCACCAAACTGTTCCAGCAATTCCAACCGGGCTATGGCGCCGGCTTCCGGGTTCTCTTTAACAAGAACACCCGCACCAACCTGGCGCTCGACTACGCCTGGGGCCGGTTTGGGAACAAAGGCTTCTTCCTCAACCTGAACGAAAGTTTTTAAGGATATCGTAGATTTGCCGGGATGAACAATCCTTACTTTTCCCTGCTCAGCACCGCCTGGCGTTATACCCGCAACGAAAAGAAAAAGTACTTGCTGGTCTATCTCATGTTCATCTGCGCCAACAGCATTTATCTCTTGAATCCCATTCTGTTCGGCTGGTTTCTGAATCGGCTCCAGTTCGATCACGTGCACGTTTTGCGCAACGGAATGCTCTATGGTGGCGCTTACATCGGCCTGAAATTGCTGCAATGGTGCTTTCATGGCCCCGCCCGGGTCATGGAACGGACGCTGGCCTTCCACGTCAGCCGCAATTTCCTGCAGGAGAAATACCACCAGGTGCTGCACCTTCCCGTCAAGTGGCAACAGGATCACCACAGCGGTTCCACCATCAACCGGGTCCGCAAAGCCTATGAGGCGCTCCGCGAATTCTTCGACCGCGGCTTCATGTTCATCAACGCGATCACCAAGTTCATTTTTGCGGTTGTCGCCATCCTGTGGTTCTCGCCCCTGTACGGAGGCATCGCAGTAGTGCTGGGTGCGGTGACGGTTCTCGCGATCCGCGCATTCGACAAGCCCTTTATACAGCTGCTCGACGAGGTCAACGAAAAGGAACATGCCGTCTCCGCAACGCTCTTTGACAGCCTTTCCAATATCATGACCGTGATCACCCTTCGCCTCGAAAGGAGCATGGAAACGGGACTGATGAATAAAGTGATGGCAATCTTCCGGCCCTTCCGCAAAAGTGCGATCGTCAACGAATGGAAATGGTTCTGCGCCGAAATGCTCATCGTCAGCATCTACGCCCTCATCACCATCGGCTATGTCCACCAGCACTGGAACCCCGGCCAGGTATTCGTCATCGGCGGCCTCGGCACCCTGCTGCTCTATGTCAACACGTTTACCAGTAGCTTCCAGGACTTTGCCTGGATGTATACGGATATCATTACTTACAACACCAACGTACAGACAGCTTCGGCCATCACGGAAGCATACCGGCAACAGCATCGCGCCGATCGCCCCGACGGACTGCCCGCCGGCTGGAACAGCCTGCTCATCACCCGCCTGAGCTTTTCCTACCAGCAAACCTACGACCAGCAGCAACGCGCCCAAAGTCTCCACAACCTGCAGTTGAACATCCGGCGCGGCCACCGCATTGCCCTCATCGGCGAGAGCGGTAGCGGCAAAAGCACGCTCCTCGCCCTGCTGCGCGGTCTCTACATGCCCGAAACCGGCTTCGGGATACAGCTCCAGGCCGGCGACAGGTCGGTCGGGACCGAAAGCCCCCAGGCCCTGCTCGACCGGGTCAACGAAGCCGTCACCCTCTTTCCGCAGGAACCCGAGATCTTCGAGAACACCCTGGCCTATAATATCACCCTCGGCCTGCCCTTCCCGGAAGAAGAGATCCTCGAGGTCTGCGAATGCGCCCACTTCACCGAAGTCATCCGCCAGCTGCCCCAGGGCCTCGAATCCGATATCCGTGAGAAAGGGGTTAACCTCTCCGGCGGCCAGAAACAACGGCTCGCACTCGCCCGGGGCATCCTCGCCGCCCGCGACAGCGACCTCGTCCTCCTCGATGAACCAACCAGCAGCGTCGATACCCGCACCGAAGCACTCATCTACGAAGGTCTCTTCAAAGCCTTCGCCGATAAGGGCGTCATTTCCTCCATCCACCGCCTCCATCTCCTCCCGCGGTTCGACTACATCTACGTCCTCCACCAGGGCCGCATCGTCGCCGAAGGAGCATTCGAACAGCTCCGCGACACCGACCCCCACTTCCAGGAGATGTGGCGCCACCAGAAGGAACAGCAGGCTGTATCATAACCGGACACTCTCTGTATCGAACCCGGACAGGGAACCGCAAAAGCAAAACTCCTAATCCATTAGGAGTTAGCCGAATCCCGCTTTGGCATCGGGTTTTCGGTTGAACATCATCCAAAACACAACGCCATGTTCCGGAACTACCTTACCATCGTCCTCCGCACCATTGCCCGCAACCCCGTCTTTTCACTGATCAACATCGTCGGCCTCGGCATCGGCCTCGCCTGTTGCTTGCTCATCTTACTGTACGCCAAGGATGAACTCACCTTTGATCGGTTTCAAAAGAACAATGCCCGGCTGTATCGTGTCACCCGGCACATCATCGATAAGAAACATGGCAGAGACATGACGATGGGTATTTCCGGGATGGTGCAGGGACCTGCCTTCGAACACGCCATCCCGGGGATCCAAAGCTATGTCCGCACCAATGATTACTCTTTCACGCTCCGCCGGGGTAAGGAGGTTTTCCGCCAGACTGCAACATGGGTGGACGACAACTTTTTCACGGTCTTTTCTTTTCCCCTGCTGGCCGGTAACCCCGCAAAAGTGTTGAGCGAGCCGTATTCCATTGTCCTTACCGACGAAATGGCAAAAAAATATTTCGGAACAAGCGATGCGGTCGCAAAAACACTGGAGCTGGAGATCGATGGAAAGTTTCAAACATTCACCGTCACCGGGATCGCAAAGCGATCGCCCGAAAACTCTTCCATCCAATTCGATATGCTCCTGCCATTTGCCCAGTTCGAACGTCTGCACCCCAATGCTGGCTGGCTGTATGGTTCCTATAGCACCTATCTGTTGTTGGAACCGGGGGCTTCTCCGCAGGGGGTGTCCGCCAGAATGCAAGAAGTCTATTGGGCGGCATCGGCGGAACAACGCGCCCAGCTGGCCAAACGCGGCTTCGAGATCAGTACCGTCTGGGGGTTACAGCCCTTTTCAAAAATGCACCTGGATACCTCGATCCTCGATGCGGGCATCAGTAACAGGAGCGACCCCGCCTATTCTTACATCCTCATCGGCATTGCCGCCTTTATACTCATCATCGCCTGTATCAATTTTATCAACCTGACCATCGCCCAGTCGCTGAAACGCAGCAAGGAGATCGGGTTGCGAAAGGTCGTAGGCGGTAGCCGCAGCCAACTCATCCGTCAGTTCCTCGGTGAATCCTTCATCGTATGCGCTTGCGCCTTTATCCTCGCGCTGACTTTGGCGAGCCTGGCCCTTCCGCTGTTCAACGAAATGGCCAACAAACGACTTAGCCTAAGCTATCTCGTCGACGGTCCATTGACAGCCGCCTTTCTCGGGCTTTATCTTGCAACGGGTTTCATCGCCGGCTTTTATCCGGCACTCGTGCTTTCCCGGTTCAAACCCGTGGAAACGCTCTACCATCGGGTCACCCGGTTGCGTGGCAGGAACTACCTCGCAAAAGGGCTGGTGGTGCTGCAGTTTGCCCTTGCTACCTTCCTGATCATCGCCACGATGTTCTTTTATTCGCAGTATGATTACCTCTCGCATACTGACCTGGGCTATAACGATAAGAACCTTCTTACGGTGAGTGTGTCCAGTGATACGGACAGCCTGGCGCTGCAAAACGCCTTCAAGACCGAGGTAAGCCGGATACCCGGTGTGCGATCGGTCGCCAAGACCCTGAACGGCACGTGGGGCACATTGGCCCGCGCCGAAGGCCATGACATCGATGTCCGGTTCATGCATGTCGACGAGGACTACCTGTCTGCCATGGGCATATCCCTCTCGGCCGGCCGCAACTTCTCACGGGATTTCCCGGCCGACTCCGCCCGGTCCGCCCTCATCAACCAGGCCTTTGCGGAGGCTGCCGGCTGGAAGCACCCGATCGGTAAGATCATCGACAGGCTAAATGGTGATGATAGAAAACTGTACGTGGTTGGGGTTGTAAAAGACTATCATTTCGCGACCTTAAAAGAGAAGATCGGCCCCGAGGTTTTCATCACCGGCCCCCGTGATCCGTATGGCGCCTATGCGATCCGCCTCGACCCGGCCAATACGCCCCGGACCCTGGCGGCGATCGAAGCCGTCTACCGGCGCTTCTATCCCTGGCATCTTTTCGAACATTCCTTTGTCGAAGACGATAACTTCAAATACTATGAGCAGGAAGCAAGATGGCGCCGGATCATCACCAGCAGCGCCGTCATCACGGTCTTTATCTCCTGTATCGGCCTCTTCGGGCTCTCTCTGCTGTCGATCCGTCAACGCACCAAAGAGATCGGCGTCCGCAAAGTGCTGGGAGCCGGCGTCTGGCGCGTAAGCGCCCTCGTAGCACGGAATTTTATCGCACTGGTACTCCTTTCATTCGGCATCGCGATCCCCGTCGCCTGGGTTGTCGTCGGCCGCTGGCTCGATAATTTTCCCTATCGGGTATCCCTCAATGGCTGGGTCTTCGTCGGAGCCGCCGCAACGACGCTGGTTATCGCCGCGCTGACGATCAGCTTCCAGGCCATTAAGGCCGCTCGCGCCAACCCGGTGGACAGCCTCCGGGCCGAGTGAACCAACCGCTGCATTCCTTTGTATAGAGGAGTATATCCATCTATACTCAAACTGCGACATCATGAGAAATTTCCATCCCTTTCTCGTGGTGGCATGCCTGTCGCATGCCCTTGTGACTCATGCGCAAACCACCCAGAGCACGCACACCCCATGCACCCCCTGGCTCGGCCTCAAGGGCGGCATCAGCATCCCCAATCTCACCGGCGGCGGCGGCAACCCACTCAGTGACAACTACAGCTCCCGGCTGGCCGCCAACTTCGGTATTTTCGCGGAACACCGCCTGCACGGCCACTGGTCACTCCAGGCCGAGCTCAACTATGCCGGCCAGGGCGGCAAACGGGACGGCCTCCAGCCGATCTCCGATCTCCCGCCCGAACTCGCGCAGATGGTGCCCCCCGGATCTTTTCTCTACGCAAAATTCAAGAACAAGGCAATCCTCGATTACCTCGAGCTGCCCATCCTGGCTAAGCTTACCTGGGGCACTCCCTGGCAGTTTTATGTCAATGCAGGACCCTACGCCGGCTACCTCCTCCACGCCAAAGAAAAGACCAGCGGCGCCAGCCTCATCTATGCCGATCCCCAGGGACAACAGCCCCTCGGGACCCAGTACGGCCCGGTGCCGCCGCAGGACTTTGCTGCAACGACCGATGTCACTTCCAGCATTAAGCGATGGAATGTCGGCGTAACCGGCGGTATCGGCGTCGCAAAGCCGCTGGGAACAAGAAATAAGATCTTCTTCGACACCCGCTTCGAATACGGGTTCATCAATATCCAGAAATATAAGGAAGACGGGAAGAACAATACGGGTAACGTGCTGCTTTCGCTGGGCTATGCCTACCGGCTCTGACGCCCGGCGCCGCAGGCTAACCAGGCGGCCGGCCGCAAAGCCGGATCCCTAAATAAGTCCCGCCAACTCCAGGCTCTTCTTCTTCAGCTGCCGCACCTCCATGTCCTCGATGATCGGGTCGGGCGTCAGAACAAGCGACGTCCCATTCTCCTTCCACCAGGTCTGCCCCTTGATGTCCCGGAAATGGATCACGCCCACCAGGTACTTGCGGTCGTTGTCCGCATGCCATTCCTCGATGGCCTCGAAACGTTCCCTCGGGATATACTTCAGGTCATCGAAGCTCAGGTAGACCCGCACATGAAAATCATCCGTCAGTTCATGGGGCTGATGATGATAGAGCTTCTTGTATTCGTATTTGTATTCATACCGCAGGGCGGACAGATCGCTAAGCACCGCAGACGCAGTAGGGAAGGAGCCCGCCCCCTTGCCGTAAAAGAATTGCTTGTCCGCAAACCCGCTCTCGATCACCACGCCATTGAACTCGTTTTTCACAAACGCAAGATGATCGTCCTGTTTGATGAATTGCGGCAGCACAAACGCCGCCACTTTCCCATTGGCCAGCTTCTTGGCCTGCGCGACCAGCTTGATATCATAGTGCTTTTCCCGCGCCACCTCCGCATCCGCAGCCTGCACATGCTGAATGCCGTTGAAGACCAGCTCATCGGTCGCCACCACGATGCCATAAGCATGCGTCAGCAGGAAGGTCCACTTATTGGCGGCATCATAGCCCTCTACATCCAGCGAAGGATCGCTTTCCGCAAACCCCAACTGCTGTGCCAGCAACAACGCCTCCTGGAAATCGAGGCTTTCTTCGAACATCTTCGTCAGGATGAAGTTCGTGCTGCCGTTAACGATCGCCTTGATCGAATGCAGCAGGTCGTTGTCATAGTATTCTTCCAGGTTCCGGATCACCGGGATGGACGCACACGCCGCCGACTCATACAGGAATGAGGCGTGCGTCGCCTTCTGCAGCTCCAGCAGCTCGGGCAGATGCTCGGCGATCATCTTCTTGCTGGCGCTGACAACCGACTTGCCGCTCTTCAACGCCCGCGTTACGATCTCGAAGGCCGGCCCCGACTCGTTGATCACTTCCACGATCACATTGATCTCCGGATCATTCAGGATAACTTCCCGGTCCGTCGTAAATAACTCCGCCGGAGCATCCCGCTTCTTGCCCGGGTGCTTGATACATACCTTCTTGATGGAGGCCCTCAGCGAAGGTGTTTGCTTCAGCACCTTGTAAAGACCCTCTCCCACTACGCCAAAACCAAAAAGACCTATCGTCAGCTGCTTATGTGTGTCCATTTATTGCACTTGTTTTTTATCGTTAACATTTTTCTAATTCCAACTTTTTCCGCGTTGCCGCCTTCACCGGCAACCGGTCCAAGGCCTGCCGCAGATCGGCGATCAGATCCTCCGCATCTTCCAGCCCCACCGAAAGCCGGACAAGCCCATCCGTCACACCCGCAGCCCTCCGCTTCTCGGCCGGGATCGACTTGTGCGTCATCTGGGCAGGATGCGAGACCAGGCTCTTGATCCCCCCAAGACTCTCGGCAAGCTTGAAAAGTTGGGTTGACGTGACAAAGGCGGTAGCCGCATCGATGCTGTCCTCCTTCAATGAGAAGGAAACGATCCCGCCAAACCCCTTGGATTGACCCGCAGCTACGTTATGACCGGGATGCTTAACTAACCCCGGATAGAATACTTTGTTCACCGCGGGATGATTTTCGAGGAAGGCGGCGATAGCGCGCGCACTGGCACAGTGCTGCCGTACCCGCAGATGTAAGGTCTCGATACCCCTGATCAGCAGGAAGCTGTCCTGCGGGCCCAGGATCGACCCCGTGGCGTTCTGCAGAAATTTGATCTTCTGCCCCAGCTCGGCTTCCGCGGTCACCACCAGCCCGGCGATGAGATCGCTATGCCCGCCCAGGTACTTGGTCCCGGAATGCACCACGATATCGGCGCCCAGCAACAGCGGTTGCTGCAGGGCCGGCGAAGCAAAGGTATTGTCCACGCAAAGCAATGCGCCTTGAGCCGCTGAAAGCGGCTTGTCCAAAGGACCGACGTATTTATGCGCCTTCGCAATCCGGGCGATCGCCCGGATATCCGTGATCTTCAACGTAGGATTGGTCGGCGTCTCGATCCAGATCAGCCTGGTCTTGGGGGTCAGTGCATGAAAAACAGCCTCGGGATTCGATGTGTCCACATAGTGAGTGGTGATGCCGAACTTGCGGTACACCTGCTCGAAAAGCCGGAAGGCGCCGCCGTAAATGTCATCCACCGCAACGATCTCGTCGCCGGCTTCCAGCAGCTTCACTACCGCGTCGATGGCAGCCAGCCCGCTGGCAAAAGCAGCCCCGGTGCTGCCCCCTTCCAGTTGTGCTACAAGATTTTCCAGTGTGGCGCGGGTAGGATTGCCCGTACGCGCATAATCAAAACCCTTGTTCACCCCAGGCGCCTCCTGCACAAAAGTCGAGGTCTGGTAAATAGGCACCGCAATCGCGCCGGTTGCGGGGTCAACAGGAATGCTGTGGATCAGTTGTGTTGTCGCTTGCATGAGAAACAAATTTTTATTGATTAAAAAATTGTTCAGCGACACCACTTACCAAGGCCTTCAGAAGAGGACAAAAAAAAGCTCTTCTGATCTGTCAGAAGAGCTTTGAATATGTTGTATCGATATTTTCAAGCCGGGATCTGACTTATCTGTCCCGATATTCCATCGGGATGGAGTTGGCACCTTACAATCCTCCGCAATGCGGATGAATGCAGGTTGTCAAGGCTTCAACGGGCCATTTCCCTCAGCCTTTCTTGATAAGAGATGTTGTAAGAACTGCCGCAAATATACCATCACCTTCGCGATATTTCCAAATCCACCCCCGGTTTTTTGTTCAGACTGACCGTTAATGGTTGATTAACATAGGTTAACCAACCCTTAACCGGTCAATAACGCATTTTTGGAACGGTTTTTGGCAACCCTTGGATGAAGGATGGAGTATCTCTACGCATAAAACTACACAAACATGAAAACGGTAACCAAATGGCTGGCAGCCGCAACCGGCGCCACGGCCGTATTAGTTTTTGCTGCGTGCCACAAGAGCAACTCTTCGGACTCCAATCCCAACATCCCTAAAGGACAATCACAGGTATCGATATACATGATGGACGGCCCCGCCGATTATACAAAAGTATTGATCGACATCCGCCAGGTGGCAGTGGAAATAGACACCGCCTCCAAACAGAATGATGCCGACCATGATGATCAATGGGACGACAGCTATTGCGGCGAACATCGCACGAGACAAAACAGCTCCGTCATCTGGGACACGCTCAACATCACGCCCGGTGTATACGATCTTCTCCAATTGCGCAACGGCACCGACACGCTGCTGGCTTCCGGACTCTATTCCACGGGGAAGATCCTCAAGATCAGGGTCACCCTCGGCTCCGATAATACCATCTACACCGACAGCACAACGCACTATCCGCTCGAGATCTTCGGACCCAGCCCATCATTCACCATCAATGTCGGCCGCACCAACGTACAGAACGTCACCAACAACGAATTCAAGCTGTGGCTGGACTTCAATCTCGGGCGCTCGATCTTCTTCTGGAGCGGCACCTTCTACCTGAAGCCCTTCTTCGTCGTCTTTAACGACATGGTCAGCTCCAAAGTACAAGGTACCGTATTGCCGCCCGGCGCAGGCGCACTCGTCACCGGCACCAACGGCGCCGATACGATCTATGCCGTGCCCTTCGGAAATGGCGCATATAAGTTCCGCGGCGTTCCGGCCGGCACCTGGTCCTTCAACTTCAAAGGCCGCAACGGCTACCAGGACACGACCATCCTGAACATAAAGGTCGACTCGATGAAGACGGTGAAACTGCCAACCATTACTTTACATCGCTGAGCCATAACTAGTTAGCTGTATCGTGGGCCGGAGCGCTGCTCCGGCCCAAATTTTTTAGCAAAGATTTCGTAACTTGCGCGGATATGGCGATAAATACGGAAGCCGGTACACAACAGCCCGGCGAAGAGAGCATCGAAGTATCCGGCGCGCGGGTACACAACCTCAAAAACATCGACATCCGCATCCCGCGCAACCAGCTGGTAGTCATCACCGGCATCAGCGGCAGCGGTAAATCCTCCCTCGCATTCGACACGATCTATGCCGAAGGCCAACGCCGGTACATGGAAAGCTTCGGCGCCTATGCCCGGCAATTCATCGGCGACATGGAACGACCCGACGTCGACAAGATCACTGGCCTCAGCCCCGTCATCTCCATCGAACAAAAGACCACCAATAAGAATCCCCGTAGTACCGTCGGCACCGTCACAGAGATCTATGACTTCCTCCGCCTCCTCTACGCCCGTATCGGCGAAGCGCATTCCTACAACACCGGGAAGAAGATGACCAAGTTCAGCGAAGAGGAGATCGTCGACAACGTTTTCAAAAAATTCAAGAATAAAAAGATCTCCATCCTCGCACCGCTCGTCCGCGGCCGGAAAGGCCATTACCGCGAGCTCTTCGAGGACATCCGGAAAAAAGGCTATCTCAAGGTCAGGGTCGACGGCGAAGTAAAAGACCTCGTCCCCAAGATGCAGGTCGATCGCTATAAGATCCACGATATCGAGGTCGTCATCGATCGCCTGGCCGTTACGGAGGATATGAAGGCCCGGCTCGGCCAAAGCGTTCAGAAAGCACTCCAGATGGGCAAAGACCTGCTCTTCCTCCTGCTCAACGACGATAACAAGCTGTTTCAATACAGCAAACAGCTGATGTGCGAAGACACCGGCATCAGCTATGAAGAGCCCTCGCCAAACAGCTTTTCGTTCAACTCTCCCTACGGAGCCTGCCCCACCTGCAAGGGCCTGGGCGTCGTCTATCAGATCAGCCTGGACGCGATCATTCCCGACGATTCAAAAAGTATCAATGAAGGCGCCATCACGCCCCTCGGCGAAGAACGCGAAGCCTATATGTTCCGCCAGGTGCAGGCCCTCGCAAAAAAGAACCGCTTCTCCCTCGATACCCCGGTAAAGGAAATGCCCAAAAAGGCGCTGAACCTCGTACTCTATGGCAACGAGGCCGGCGACACAACCCTTGACGTGGAATATGATGAGAATGCCGGCATGGGGCAGATCTACACCACGGACTACGAAGGCATCATCCCGGCGCTGAAGCGCTGGTTCTCCGGCGGCGGCCAGAGCGAGTCCCTGCGCGACTGGGTCGAACGCTTCATGGAACTCAAAACATGCGATACCTGCGGCGGCGCCCGCCTTCGCAAGGAAAGCCTCTGGTTCAGGGTAGGGGAGAAGAACATCGCCGAACTCAGCGCCATGAACCTCAACCTCCTGATGGAATGGTTCGCCACCGTCGAAAAGAAGCTCGGCAACAAACAGAACATCATCGCAAAGGATATTCTCAAAGAGATCCGCGAAAGACTCCAGTTCCTCTCAGATGTGGGGCTGACCTATCTTACCCTCGACCGCTCCTCCCGGACGCTTAGCGGCGGGGAGTCCCAACGGATCAGGCTCGCCACCCAGATCGGCTCGCAGCTGCAGGGGATCACCTATATCCTCGACGAACCCAGCATCGGCCTCCACCAGCGCGATAACCATCGCCTCATCCAGGCGCTGAAGAACCTTCGCGATATCGGCAACAGCGTCCTCGTCGTCGAACACGACAAGGATATCATGCTCGCCGCGGACTACCTCGTCGACATCGGCCCGAAGGCCGGCTTCCACGGTGGCCGCGTCGTCGCCCAGGGCCGCCCACCCGCCCTGCTCAAATTGAATACCCTCACGGCGGACTACCTCAACGGTCGCCGCAAGATCGAGGTCCCCGCCGAACGCCGGAAAGGCAACGGGAAATTCCTCGAGTTGAAAGGCGCCAGGGGCAACAACCTGAAGAACGTCGACACTAAATTCCCCCTCGGAAAACTCATCGTCGTCACCGGCGTAAGCGGCAGCGGGAAATCGACCCTCATCAACGAGACGCTCTATCCCATCCTCAGCAAACACGCCTACAATAGCCGCGTAACGCCGCTGCCATATAAAAGTGTAAAGGGCCTCGAGAACATCGACAAGGTGATCGAGATCGACCAGTCACCCATCGGCCGCACGCCGAGAAGCAACCCCGCCACCTATTGCGGATTCTTCACCGATATCCGGACCCTCTTCGCTTCGGTACCCGAAGCAAAGATCCGAGGCTATAACGCGGGCCGCTTCTCCTTCAACGTAAAAAGCGGCCGCTGCGACGTCTGTGAAGGCGGCGGCATGCGCGTCATCGAAATGAACTTCCTGCCCGACGTCTACGTCCACTGCGAGAAATGCAACGGCCGGCGCTATAACCGCGAAACACTCGAGATCCGCTATAAAGGCAAATCCATCAGCGATGTCCTCGATATGACCGTCGACGAAGCCGTCGAATTCTTCCAGGCCGTTCCCTACCTCTATCGCAAGATAAAGGTGTTGCAGGAGGTGGGCCTGGGCTATATTACCCTCGGCCAGTCCGCCGTTACCCTCAGCGGTGGCGAAGCACAACGCGTCAAACTGGGCACCGAACTCGGCAAAAAAGATACCGGCAAAACATTCTATATCCTCGATGAACCCACCACCGGTCTTCACTTCGAGGACATCCGGCACCTGCTCGATGTCCTCAACAAACTCGTCGATCGCGGCAACACCGTGCTGGTCATCGAACACAACCTCGACGTGATAAAGGTCGCCGACCAAATTATCGACATCGGACCCGAAGGCGGCGACGGCGGCGGCAGGATCCTCTTCGAAGGCACTCCCGAAGAGTTGATAAAGAACAAGGAGAGCCATACTGCAAAATTCCTGAAAGACGAACTATGAGCAAACGCATTATTATCGACATGGACGAGGTCATAGCCGACCCGATGGGCGAAATGATAGAATGGTATAAGAAAGAATATGGCGCCGAACCCGATAAAAGCAGGATGATCGGCAGCTGGCTGACCGGCTTCCCCGAACAACACCGGCAATTGATCCTCGACCGCCTCCGTTCCCCCGGCTTCTTCCGCCACCTGCCCGTCATGGAAGACAGCGTGGACGTGCTCCGGGAGCTCAACAAACGCTATGAGGTGTTCATCGTCTCCGCAGCCATGGAGTTCCCCAATTCCCTGAAAGATAAATATGAATGGCTGATGGATCATTTTCCCTTCTTCACCTGGAAACAGATCGCCCTCACCGGCAGCAAGGACCTGGTCTTCGGCGACTATATGATCGACGACCACCTGAAAAACCTGCAAGGATTCAAAGGGAAACCCTATTTATACACCTCCCAGCATAACCTTAACGTCACCGGCTACGACCGCATCAACAACTGGAAAGAGGCGGCGAAGATTTTCCTGTAAAAAAAATCGCCGCTTTGTGCGGCGATTTTTTTGGAATGACTCCCAATAAGCGGTAGCAGGGAGTGATTAATAAAATCTTTGTGTTTAGAAAGGGTACCTAAATAGGGAACGGATCAGGTTTTACTTAACCTTCGGATATTCGGATTTTACCAATTTCCCTGCTTGCTTATTGGTTAGACATTAATGGAGATATCACCTCACCGTCAATTGCCCATTTTCAATACGCTCGTCATCGGTGAAAACCTCGAAAAGAAAGTTTCCTTCTGAAATATTTGAAAGCACCGTGGTCTCACGGCTGCGGATACGGGTTTGACTCACCAGCCGGCCGTCCATGTCGAACAGGTACAATTGGTAGACCTTACCCTCGTCCCCATTAGCAGAAAAGAACAGCACCTGCTGCCTCGCATCGGAATACAGCTTGATCTTGTGCTTCTTGCTGGTCTGGGCTTTATTGATCTGGATACTGTGGATAGTATCATAGGACCCTCTTGAAGAAGTGACTTGCGACGGGCTCGGGTCCGTGCCGGCCGCAAGGGCGGAAGAACATTGAACGCCAAGGGCCAGACCGATGATGGCCAGCCTGTATACGGCGCTCAGAGACGGGTTAGTTTTCTTCAGGGGTACAAAATGGTTCATAGATCAATCGATAGATGAAAAAAAAGGGTACGGATTAAACAACAACTTAAAACAAACACTTAAAACAACGATCTGAGAAAAATATGAGTACGATCAACAACTAAAGCTAATTCTTAGAACCTTAACAGCGGACAGTGCGTAGAGTTCCTCCAGCGGGTCTCGGTACGTCCCGCGATGCGGATCCCAAGTTTGAACTGCGCCGTGAAATACGCGTCGTTCTGGGTGGGGTCGCCTCTCTTCGCATTGACGCCATATCCGGGCGTATTGTAACCCTGGGCAGACTTGTTGGACATCGCCAGCGCGATGGCCGCCTGCGAAGGGGACAGATACTTCGCGAACAACGCCGGATCGACATACCGGGTGCTCACGTCATCGATATAGTCCGTGAACGTCTTGCGATGCACGATCTCGAACGAAAGGTTCAGGTTCTCGGACAGGAAGTACTTGATACCTACACCGATCGGGATATTCATCTGCGTCAGCTTATAAGGCTTGCGGTCGGGATACTCGGGGAAACCCTGACCCTCCGTGTGCAGAGGCTGCAGATCGACCCAGGTCACATCGCCATATTGATTGCGGTAGCTGCCCTGCGGATTGAAATGGAACAAACCCAAACCGATGACGCCATAAGGACGAAGACGGGCAGTCACATCATCCGGTTCCTCTTCCAGGAACACCGTCGGATATACTTCGGCCATGATCGTTCCTTCAATTATCTTGCTGCGGAAATCGAGGTGACGGGCCAGACGAGTCTCCTCATCACCGCCTTTCGGCGTGATGTTGCCATCATCTCCTTCGATACTGCCAAAAGTTGCTGAGAGTCGAAAACCCAACCACTGCGTGGGATAGGCGGCGTAAAAAGCCCCAAATGCCAGCTTCGTAGTGTTCATGTTATAGTCCTTGATGAAGGTCGTACCCTTCCCCGCGTGACCACCCAGGTCGCCTAAGAAGACCATGGGTCCTACTGTGATACCGGCCTCGGTTGTTTTTTGTGCATCTTCCTGGGCGAAAACGGAAGACGAGAAGCATAAGGTTACGGCCACAAACAAACACTTCCATCTCAAGGAGTGTAAACTCTGTTTCATTGATATTAGATTTAGTTTTCCGATGGTTTGGATTCCTCCTCTCAATCGAAATTGGAAAGGGGGTTGTATGTAAGAAACGAAAATCGGGAATCAAATTGTGTACATAGAGTTAACTATTTTATCCACAGGGGACATTCGAAAAACTTTCCCAACTCATTCCCAATGAGGGAACTGCATTAGTGCTTGGATAACAGCATCTCTATATGTTCGATTCCGTCTTCGAGATATATTTCCCCTTTCTGGACAAATCCAAAAGAGGTATAAAATTTTTTCAGATAGTACTGCGCACCGATACGAATATCGCATCGTCCATACAACCCATATAAATAATCGATGCTCTTCACAAGCAACTCTCTGCCGATACCGCTGCCTCTCGCAGCAGGGGATGTTACGATCCTTCCTATCGAAGATTCCACATAGGAAATTCCCGCGGGCACGATCCGTGAATAAGCGGCAAGCAAGGATCCCCGCCACGCCATAATATGCTCGCAATGCTGATCCTTGTTATCCATATCGAGAAAGACACAGTTCTGCTCGACGACGAATACTTCGCTGCGCAGCCGGAGAATGGCGTACAATTCCTGTTGCGTCAATTGATCGAAAGGTTTAATGCTCCAGTTTATCATATTTAAAAGAAAGTTCTCAGTATCCATATTTGTCGCCCCAAAGACCCTTGAGGAACTTTCGCAGCTCCTCCTCCCGCGCATTCTTCCCCGGCTCGTAGAACTTCGTTCCCTCGAGTTCCTTCGGCAGGTATTCCTGCAAAGAAAAATTTCCCGAATAGCTGTGGCTGTATTGATATCCCTTGCCGTAATCGAGGTTCTTCATCAGCCGCGTCGGCGCATTTCGGATATGCAGCGGAACCGGAAGGTCGCCGTTATTGCGCACGGCCGCCTGCGCCGCGCCGATAGCCGTCGTCGCGGAATTGCTCTTGGGTGATGTTGCCAGGTAGATGGCGCATTGAGAAAGGATGAGATTGGCTTCAGGATAGCCGATCTTGTTCACCGCATCGAAGCAGGCATTGGCGAGCAGCAAGGCGTTCGGATTGGCATTGCCGATATCCTCGCTCGCGAGTATCAGCATCCTTCTTGCGATGAACTTCACATCCTCGCCGCCCTCGATCATCCTCGCCAGCCAATATACGGCAGCGTTAGGATCGCTTCCCCTGATGCATTTGATGAAAGCGGAGATGATATCGTAGTGCTGTTCGCCCTTCTTGTCATACAGCGCGATCCGTTGCTGCGCGATATCCATCACGATGGCATCCGTGACGACGGCGCCCTTGCCCACCGCATCGCAGACCACCTCCAGCAGGTTCAGCAGCTTCCGCGCATCGCCGCCGGAAATATTGATCAACGCCTCCCGGTCCCGCACCTCGATACCCAGTTCCCTCAGCCAGGCATCGGCGCTAAGCGCATGGTCGATCAGCTTGTTCAGGTCCTCATCGGTCAGCGGTTTCAGCACATACACCTGGCAACGGCTCAACAAGGCGCTGTTTACCTCAAAAGAAGGATTCTCCGTCGTGGCGCCGATCAGGGTAACGATCCCCTTCTCGACGGCCCCCAGCAAGGCATCCTGCTGACCCTTGTTGAACCTGTGGATCTCGTCGATAAAAAGGATGGCCTTCTCCTTATCTTTGGCCTCGGCGATCACTTCCCGTACCTCCTTCACCCCCGCCGCGATGGCGCTGAGCGTATAGAAGGGTACCCGCAGGGTGTTGGCAATGATCCCGGCAATGGTCGTCTTACCCGTTCCCGGCGGCCCCCAAAGGATCATGGAAGGCGGCTTCCCATGCTCGATGGCGGTCCGCAATACACTCTTCTTCCCGGTCAGATGCTGCTGACCGACCAGCTGATCCAGCGTCTGCGGACGAAGCCGCTCGGCCAGCGGGGCCTGTGGAGCTACCATAACAAAATTTAAACAACAATAGTACAACAAGTTATCCGTTTTGCTGTTAATAGCCCGGAGGGCTATTGGCCGAAGGCCCAACTTTAGCGCTAAGCGCCGAAGGCGCAAAAATTCTTGCCGGAAATGATCAAAACCCTCAAGCCAAATCCTTGCCTGTTGGCTTTTCTTTTGAGCCTGGTCGCTCTCATGGCTATGGCCGCCGGTCAGGACCCCAAATTGTCGGGGGTTGAGAACTATGCCCTCAACCGTCCGGGCATCGTCATGATCCGGACCGAGTACACGGCCAACGTCTACGTCAATAGCATGAAAATGGATAACAGGGCATTCAATACCCTGCTGGACTCCATTCAAAACCTGGACCATGGCGGCGGCGTCACCGCCGAACAAAAACTGGACATCGTCCTCCGTGAAATGAACAGCCGCCCGACGCGGTTCTTCCAGACGACCTTCGATTACATCAAGCAACCCGAACAGATCACCTCCACCGGCACCGGCTTCTTCATCACCGGAGATGGCTATGTGGCAACCAACTGCCACCTGATCGATCGGGACGATGCGTTTATCCGCCGCCAGTTCATCCTCTCGGCATTCCGCCAGATCACCGAAGCCTCCATCGCCGCCCTCGAGACTTCCTGGGCCACGCATTTTACCGAACAACAACGCAGCCTGCTCTACGACACCTACGCCTCCGTTTACTCCCGCCTCTTCTCGATGATCCTTTACGATCTCCGGAAGAATATCTATGTCGTTTACCGCAGCGACAGCGGCAGACAACACTCCGATACGGTCAAACGCCAGGCAGGCGTCATCATCAAAGGCCAGCCGATGCCCGGCAAGGATATCGCGATTCTCAAGATCGACGCCAAAGAAGAAATGCCGGTGCTCACACTCGCCCCTGACGATCTTCCCCAGGTAGGTGAGCAGCTCTTCGTCTATGGCTATCCCGGCCCCGTAACGAATAATGATTTTGTCTCCGCCGCCTCCGCCATCGAACCGACCCTCACCACCGGCATCGTCAGCGCCATAAAACGCTCCGTGGGCGGCTGGCCCCTGGTCCAGATGGACGCCAATATCAATCATGGAAGCAGCGGCGGCCCCGTTTGCAACCAACGGGGCGAAGTGGTAGGACTCACAACCTTCGGCAGTCTGGAGAACAATGGTATCCTCGCCGCCGGGCTCAACTTCGCCGTCCCTGTCACCATCCTGAATGAATACCTCGACAGCGCCGGCATCGACGCCAGGCCCGGCAGCGCTACCCACCGCTTCGCGCAGGCGCTGGAAGAATACGACCGGCACCGGTATGGCGCAGCATTGCAGAGCTTCGAAGTCGTACAACGACTGAATCCCCACTACCCCGGCATCTACAACTACCTTGCCGACTGCCGGACAAATATTCAGAAAGGAAAAGGAAGGCCCCTGGGCGCAGTCGAACGCCTGCTCTTCCTCGCAACGATCGCGGTCGCACTGCTGGCCCTCCTGGCCCGCCTCGTCATCAGCCGCCGCTCAAAACTATGAGGCATCGCTCTGATGCACCAGGTAATACCACCGCAAAAGCCGGAAATTAAGGATCACATTCACTACCACGGCCAATCCCAACACAAGACCCACCACCGATACGATCCTGACCGTATTCACAGTCATAAATTCAAGCCCCTTCATGCCGGATATGGATTCCTTCAGTAGGGTAAGCATCTTGGCCGGCTGTTGCAGATTGGTCAACTGATCCATCACCGTCGTCAGACCAAAGAACAGGGACACAAACCCAATGAACCGGATGCCGACAGGCGTCTGGTGGCTAAGCCGGATCTCAGGCCGGCGGATGCTCTTATGCAGCTGCAGGGCAGCGTAGCAGTTCAGCGGAATGGCGCTCAACAAAACGGCGCCTACCAACGCCACGAGGCCCATGACCGGCGCCGCCAATAATACAAATACAGTCATAAGACCCCAAAAGATCAGATTGAACCAGGTCAGTACGCTGGCTACTTTCAATGCTCGTTTCATAGACTGTCCCTCCCACTCGTATCCAACTGGATCGACAGCTCCTTCAGCTGTTTTTCGTCGATCGTACTCGGCGCATCCAGCATCACGTCCCTGCCGGCATTGTTCTTCGGGAACGCGATAAAGTCCCGGATGCTCTCACTGCCGCCCAGGATCGCACACAGCCGGTCAAAGCCAAACGCAATCCCTCCATGCGGGGGAGCACCATATTCAAAGGCCCCCAGCAGGAAACCGAATTTATGAAGCGCTTCTTCATTGGTCATTCCCAGCGCAGCGAACATCTTCTCCTGCAGCGGACGCTGATAAATGCGGATCGAACCGCCCCCGATCTCATTCCCGTTGAGGACCATGTCATAGGCATTCGCCTTGATGTGACTGTAAGGATGCTCGAGATATTTATCCGCATCCTCGATAACAGGGCTATTATTGATCATCACTTCAATGTCCGACGGCTTAGGTGCCGTAAAAGGATGATGCCTTGCCACCCAGCGGTTCTCGTCCTCGGCATATTCGAACAACGGAAAATCCAGCACCCACAACAGCTTGAACTCATCCTCCCGCCGCAGCCCAAGCCGCTTGCCCATCTCCAGCCGCAGCTCGCTCATCGCCTTCCGCGTCCGCTCCTCACGGCCCGCCAGCACCAGGACGAGATCCCCGGGTTTCGCCCCCGCGGCATCCGCAATGGCCTTCAGCTTCTCGGTACCATAAAACTTGTCGACACTGCTCTTGAATCCATCTTCAGCGCACCGGATATACACCAGCCCCTGCATGCCGATCTGCGGCCGCTTCACCCATTCCGTCAGCTCATCGAGCTGCTTACGCGTATATTCATTGCCCCCCGGCACGGCGATGGCCAGCACCGTCTCGGCATTGTCGAAAACGCCAAACCCGGCGCCATTGATCAGCTCGCCGGTGGCGGTAATCGCCCCACCCTTCGTAAAGGCGGATTTCAAATTCAACAATTTCATCCCAAACCGGATATCGGGTTTGTCATTACCATATTGCCACATCGCTTCCTCCCAGGTCATCCGCTCCACAACAGCCGTATAGTCGATATCCTTCACGGTCTTGAAGATGTACTTCACCATGCCCTCGAACATCGCCAGGATATCTTCCTGCTCCACAAAGCTCATCTCGCAGTCGATCTGGGTGAATTCAGGCTGTCGGTCAGCCCGCAGGTCCTCGTCGCGAAAACACTTCACGACCTGAAAATACCGGTCATAACCGCTCACCATCAGCAATTGCTTGAAGGTTTGCGGCGACTGCGGCAGGGCATAGAACTGGCCCGGGTTCATCCGCGACGGCACCACGAAATCCCTGGCGCCCTCCGGCGTCGATTTGATCAGAAAAGGAGTCTCCAGGTCCATAAAATGATTCTCATGGAGATAATTGCGGGCCGCCCGGTTCACGGCATACCGCAACTCGAGGTTCTTGCGGACGGCCGGCCGCCGCAGATCGAGGAACCGGTATTTCATCCGCAGGTCATCGCCCCCATCCGTATCGTCCTGGATGGTAAAAGGCGGCGTCGCGGCCTTGTTCAGGATCGCAAAGGACTGCACCGTGATCTCGATATCGCCCGTGGGCAACTGCGGGTTCTTGCTGGTCCGCTCGGTCACGACCCCCTTCACCTGCAGAACATATTCCCGGCCCAGGGGCTGGTCCGACAGCTGCTTGTTCAGGTTCTCGCCGAACAGAAGCTGCGTGATGCCATAACGGTCACGCAGATCGATAAAAGTAATACTGCCAAATTTCCGAAGCGTCTGCACCCATCCTGCCAGCGTCACGGTCTGGCCGATCTGGGCGCTTCTTAATTCTCCACAGGTGTGAGTCCTATACATTGCCCGTTTTTTGAGCGCCAAAGGTAGGTAGGATGCGGGAAAAATTGCTATTTTTCCGGATAATGAAGCCGGGTACCATACTTTCGATCCTCGCCTTGCCGCTGGTTGTCCTGATCACCGCAGGACTGAAGCGGATCCGGTTCAAGCTGCGCAACCGCACCCTCGAGCTGCAGCGAGACAACTTCAATACCCTGCTTGCCCGCTATAATCCCTATTACCGCAGCCTCAGCAACATGGACCGTGAACGGTTCCTGCGAAGGGTGATGCTCTTCATGCAGGCAAAGGAATTTAAATATGTCGACATCGAACCCGAGGAAAAAATGCCCCTGCTCATCAGCGCAGCCGCTGTACAACTCACCTTCGGCCTCGAACATTTCCTCCTCGATCACTTCAGGACCATCTATATTATAAAGGACAAATACCTTTTTGGTCTCTACAACATGCCCTTCGAAGGCCATGTAAGCGAGGATGGCATCTATCTCTCCTGGGCGCATTTTCTCCGTGAGTTCAGCAATTATTCCGACGGACAGAACGTCGGTCTTCATGAGATGGCCCATGCGCTCACTTATGTAAATTTTACGGTCCGGGAAGGCCGCGATTATGCCTTCCATGATCAATTCGTTGCCTTTTCCGCCGTTGGCCGCCCCATCTTTGAACGCATGAAGACGGGCGAAAGCATCTTCCTCGACCCCTATGCCGCCACCAACTACCAGGAATTCTGGGCAGTCTGTATCGAAACCTTCTTCGAAAAGTCGACAGCGTTCAAACGCCAGTTGCCGGACCTCTACTCCTCTCTCTGCGTCTTGCTCAACCAGGATCCGCTGACGCCTCGTAAAATTTTGACAATCAATTGATTGATAAAAATTTTTTCACAACACTTCTCTTTTTCAGGAATAATGTCTACTTTGTTGGCATCCGTACGATTCATTCCTCTTGATTAAACCCCACTGTAGGTTTTCCCATCCAATCTGAAAACCTGAGTTCCGTATCCATAGCCAATGTAAGACCTGGTTTGTTTTATCACTTCTTAGAACTACAGAAAATGAACCTTATGGAAATCATTGTCATTTTTTCATTGGTGCTGGGGATTCTACTTCTAAATCGTCCGGTCACATCCCTTTTTCAACGACTTTACACAAGACATCAGTTCAAAAGGTTCCTCGGAAAAGAAACGTTCTACCATTCCGTGGTAGCCCGCCACTTTCGCTACTATAACCGCCTGGGCCTGGAAGATCAGCGGAAATTCCTCTTCCGCACCTGGCTCTTCCAGCATTCGAAGAACTTCCATTATATAGAGGTGGAACAGTCGGCCGAAATGCCGATCCTGGTCAGCGCCGCCGCCGTCCAGCTCACATTCGGCCTCGATAAGTTCAAGCTCAACTATTTCGATGACATTTTCATCCTCCGGGATGACTATCACTACGGATTCTATTCCCGTCCCTTTATGGGCCATGTGGATCAAACCGGCATCTACCTCTCCTGGGATAACTTCATGCGCGGCATCACCGGCCAGACGGCCAACTGCAATGTCGGCCTTCATGAGATGGCACACGCCCTCGCCTATGTCAATTTCATTACCCAGACCGAGGAAGACAAACACTTTAAAAAAGAATTCCCCAACTTCTCCAAGGTTGCCCGCCCCATCTTTACCGCTATGCAGGGTGAACACGGCATCCGCAATATGCTGGGCGACTATGCGGCCACTAACTACCACGAGTTCTGGGCCGTGGCCGTCGAGGTCTTCTTCGAAAGCCCGGTTCCCTTCCGGCACGAGCTCCCCGAATTGTACAAGGCCATGTCCCGCGTCCTCAACCAGGACCCGCTGGATTGTGTCACCGGCAGCACGACCATCCTCCTGCGTCCCGAAACGGCCACCGCAGTTTAAGTCTGCCTCAAAAGAACCTTCGTAAATCTTTTCACGTCGGCATCCGCCCGGATGGGCGCGCCCGTCAAAACATGTTGTACCAGCGCATGCGAAAAATATGGAGCCAGCGAACACCCCTTCGTCCCCATTCCGTTAAGTATCCCAACCGCCGGATACGCCGGATGAAACCCCACAAACGGGCGGCGCTCCAGCGTCGCCGGCCGGACCGCGGCAAAATGCTCGAGCGTCCGGAAGGGGAGCTTCAGCCAACTCCGCAACGTCGCCTCCGTCCGCTGCCGAAAAAGCTCCGTCGGCTCCCCATGCTCAAACGACCATTCATACGACGAACCTGTCCAATATAGGTCGTCCCCCCAGGGCACCAGGCTGATCCCCATCTTGGCGATCATGTCCTTCATATCCAATCCCGGCACCTCCACGATCAGGGCCTCCCCCTTGTTTGGAGCAAATGGCAGCCGCGAAAAATAAGGATTATCAAAGCCCGCCGCCCCATCGCAAAACACGATCCGCCGCGCCTCGAGGTCGCGATAGCGCACGCCGTCGCCGGCGACGATCAGGTCCCGCAACTCAAATCGTTCTTCCAGCAAGCCCCCCGCCGCCTTCATCCGCCGCCGGCACGCATCCAGCAGGCCGGGGACATCGACAAGATAGCAGGGCCCGATCGACCCATACCCCAGCTCATACTGAAAACGATCCAACTGGTCGCGCTCATCTCCGGGCACCCGCAGATAAGGCCCACCCTCTTCCAGCCGTCGCAAAAATGCCAGCCGCATCTGCGCCGTGGGAAAGAAGTCCACCACCGTCACTGGGGAGAAAAAGGAGCCATCCAACGCCTCACCCAGCCTGCCATAAGCTTCCCGTGCAAAACCCAGCAACTCGTCGATCATCCAGGTCGTAACCAGCCTTCGACCCGTCACAGGGTTGATCAGCCCCGCCGCGATCCGCGAGGCCGTATGGGGCAACGCCTCATCGATCACGAGATGCGTCAATCCCGCCCGCTCGAGCTCAAAGGATAAGAAGCTCCCCGAAATGCCCTGGCCGATCACCAAAAAATCAACCGCCTGTCCCATCCTTGGTTTGAAGTTTGCATGAAGATAAGTTATGGAAGGACACCGTCTGTCTCAACGTCTGGCCTTTTATGGCTTCAGAAAGATCTTCGACAGCATCAACCAGCATGGCATCCAAAAAGGCGTCGACCGAATGGGGCTCGATGGCTTTATAGAACACTGCGCCCGCCTGGCAGCCTCCACCGGCGCCATCACCGGCATGGGCGGAGCCGTAACCGTCATCGTCGGCATCCCCGCCGACCTCTTCAACAATCTCGCCCAACAATTCCGCGTCACCCTCGCCGTCATCTATGCCCGCCGCGGCAGCTATACCGTCACCTTCGAACAGCTGATGTCCGTCGTCGGCATCTCCCTCGGCCTCGAAGCCGGCCTGATCCTCACCCGCGAGCTCCTCGAAAATGTGGCAGAAAAGCTGCTGCTCCGCATGGGCGCAAAAGTCGGCGGCCGCCTCGTCCCCGTCGTCGGCGCAGTAGTCGGCGGAACGACCAACTATCTCTTCATAAAAAGCGTCGGCGCCTCCGTAAAAAGAATTCCCCTTTAACGCGCCGCTTCCACATTTACATGTATCCCCTCGGAATGAAACGCAAACTCCGGCGCATACATACACTCGATCGTCGTCACCCCATTGCTGAAATTCCCCGCCTGCCCCGCAAACAGCGTATACTCGAACACATGCGTCCCCTTCGGTAGCCACGAGAAGAAAAAGTCTGTGCTCGCATCCCGCGTGCTCTCATAATACCCCAATCCATCCTGCCACCTATATTCACTGAGTACATTCACCGGCTCGAAACACGCTCCCCGCATATCCTTCAGATGCACATACTCCATGCTGCGGTCGGCCCGGATCACCATCCGCACCACCACCTTGTCGCCCGGCTTCAATGACCCATTATCGGCCAGCGGCTCCAACACCGGCCCGCGATCGGTATTGCGCGACACAAAAAGTTTCTTCTCCACGCTCAACGCAACCTTATCCCGTCCCGTCATCGTGACCCGGTCCAGCATATCGAAATATTGCCAGTACACCGCTCCCCAAGCCGGCGAACCATTCCCCTTTGTCGTCATTCTCACCGTGATGTCTCCCATCGAAGGGTTGACGAACGGTCCGTCGAATACCTTCTTATTATAACCCGTCCCCGCATCCCCGCTACCAGCGGGCCAATCGATGGCCTTATCCCCAAGCGTAATAACAACGTCCCGCTCCGCATTCAACCACTCCTGTCCACCCAGCATCAGCGCATAACAGGCATCGGCAGTCGCCTTGGTCGTCGCCCAGTGATGGGTCTGCTTCTGCCGCAACAGCCAGGTCTTCATATCCCGATCCGCTCCGGCATCCCCGCCGATCTCCCGGAATGCCTCGATCAGCAAGGCCTCCGTCTCCACCGGCGCCTGGTACCAATAGTACCCACCGGTTTCCATTCCCTTCCAGTACATGCCCTTTTCCTCGTCCCGGATGGCATTCTGCTTCAGGGAGGCAAGGATATCCTTCGCCGTCTGCACATCACCGGTCCGGTACAGCGCCAGCGCCGCCATGCCCCGCAGATAATTTCCAAGACCCACCCAACTCTTCTGCGCCTGCTTGCGATAAAAGCTCACCGCCGGTAAAACATTCCCGGGAATGCCGGCATCGCTGAAAAAGCTCCGCATATACAGGTATTCGATCGCCACCGGGCTGACCCAGTCGCCGGAAATCGGCCTGGGCCCTTTCGCGCGTTTCCGCGCAGCAAGCAATTCCTCATATTCCCTCTTCAGCTGCTCATCCAAAAAGGGCAGTGCAAGGGCTACAATATTCTTTAGCTTGTCATCCAGCGAAGGCGGAACGGCCTTCAGCTGCCGCAGCCGCCCGATCCCCGTCAGGATATATTGCGTGATATACCGGTCGTCCAGCCCCCCCTTGAACCAGGGAAAACCACCGCCCGTCGATTGCATCCCCCGCAGTTTATCCACCGCCGACTCGAGCTCCCGGCTCATCCGGTCCAGGTCGAAAAGCATCGCAATATTCTTCTTCTGCTGCTCCTCGCTCTTCCCCTCCAGCACCCACGGCGTTTCCTCTGACAGGATACTCTTCAACTCCTGATTCTTTTGCAGATTGCTCAGCAACGCCGCCGTATCCGCCGTCCGCCACTTCTCAAAAACTTCCCGCAGCCGCGGCGTGTTGCTCACGATCCGGGTCGCCAGCGCATTGGCATAAGCCCGGTTGAACACCTGCTCGGCGCATTCATAAGGATACTCCATCAGGTAGGGGAGGGCCTGCACCGCATACCAGGCCGGGTTGGCCGTGAATTCCACCGTCAGCGCATGATGGTTCAGCGTCTCGCTGCTCCCGCTCTTCAACAATTTCTCGAACCGGAAATGCTTCGTCCCATCTCCCGGCATATTCAGTGGCAGGCTCTCGGTCACCAACATCCGGTTGCTCACCACCGGCAACGTCGCCTCCTCTCCATCGCTATAGTTGCGCGCCTCCGCCGTCACACGGTACGTCAGCGGCCGGTTGTACTGGTAAGGAATGTCCAGCGGGAACCCAACCGACACACTCCCATGCGCAGGCACGGTGAAATATTGATTAGCCTGGCGGTTGACGAACCACCCATCCGCCGTCTGCCCCGTCGTCGGATCGGTCAGCGCCAAATGAACCTGCCCCGTCATCTCCGAATCCGTCAAATTCACCACCTTCACCGGCAGCTCCATCCGGTCCCCCTCCCGCAGGAACCGCGGCGCATTCGGCTGCACCATCAGCTCCTTCTGCGTAATGACCGTCTTCTCCGCATACCCAAAGGCCAGATCCCGCGTATGCGCCAGCGTCATCCACTTCCAGCTCGTCAGCGCCTCCGGCATCGTAAAGCTGAAGCTGACATTCCCTGCACTGTCAGTCGACAGATCCGGAAAAAAGAATGCTGTCTCCCGGAAATCCTTCCGCAGCTGCGCAGGCGGCGGCGCCGTCGGCGCCGACCCAAAATAGTCAGCCGCGTCCTCCTTTTTCATCACTTTCGCATCCGCATACATCTCTCCACTGTATGTGACATTCCTTTCTATCACCGCATCAGCCCTCATCGCCGGCCGCTCGTTCGATTTGTACCTTATATCCGGATTCATGTCATGCAGGATTTGATATCGCGGCGTCAGGGCACTCCCCGGCAGCAACAGCACGTCATACGAATATTGACGCCCCATCACCCACCGCTCGAAGAACGGCCGCCCCTGTGACCGGACGCTGGTAAACATCTGCCCGGTCGACCAGGCCGCAGGCCCACCAAAGTCCGGGTAGAGATCAGGCTTCGTCCAATCATGCGCCCGGAATGCATCCAGCGACGCATCATACATCGCCGTTAAAACTTCCGCCGACACCTTCTCCCCCTTGCTTCCGCTAAGGGTCATTCGCCATTTCTCCGCACTGCCGGGCTCGGTCTTGTCCCGGAAGCTCACATAATGAATGTTCAATGTTTTGTTCGTCCACGGAACTCTCACGGTCATCGCATGAGTATAGACCCGGTTGTCGCGCACAAAAATATCCGTGACGCCAAATCCGCCCCGGTCCGCTTCTGTGACCATCCACTCCGTACTCTTTCTTTCTTTATTCATGGCAAAGGAGGTATATTCCTTTCCGCCGTTTCGTTCCACCATCCGAATGACATTCAGCGCCACATCCGATGACCCCGTGGCTGTACTCACCCGCATCCCCGGGTCCGCGGAGATCACGTCATCGGCCGGCCACAAGTATTGCGGGCTCGCCGTCCGCCCTGTCTTCCCGTCATACAACTGGATATATTGCCTGTCGACCACCGCCTGGCCATATTTATCCACCGTCCGGGCTTCAAGGACATACCACCCCGGCTGTTGCACAGGTCCGGGTACCACGGCATCCATTTTCCCCGATGCGGGCACGGCCAAAGCCGTCGACCAGGTAACATTCTCCTTCTCCCAACTCTCTTTCTTGCCTTCTTCCCGATACTCGTCATGCGGGAAAGAATCCAGGAACGCTTTTTCACTCAGCACGAAACGGTCAGGCGCTTCCCAAAGCCGTGCACGGATCAACCGTTGCGGAGCGTGTAAAAGGGTCATGGTCAACTCGACATCGGCGTTCACCGGCTGACCGGCGAGATTGCTGACCGTTACCGGGATCTTCCCTAAACTGCCTGTCGGCAACTGCCCCCCTGCCGGCAGATCGATTCCCAGCCGGAGGGCCGTGTAACCCGCCACGATCGACGCGTGCCCGCTTCGTGTCTCCCCATTGAGATCCGTCACGTCCGCACTCACCTCGTAGTCGTATTCCGGCTTCGTGTCAGGACTCACCTTCGGGTCCGGCAAGGCAAAGAAGGAGACAGAAAACTTTCCTTGTCCATCGGTCTTTATTTCACCATGCTGGATCTCCGTAAAGCTGTTCGGCATCACCCGCCGCCAAAATAGCCAGGAATACCGGAAACGAGCCCTGCGCGTCACCCGATAAACGACTTTCGCCCCATCGATCCCGTTCCCCGAATAGGCCTTGGCAGTTCCCGTCACACGAATACTATCGCCTACCCGGTAGCTACCCTTCAGCGTGTCATAATCGACAAAGAATTTCGGTCGTTTATACTCTTCTACCGAAAAATCCACACTGCCCCGGTTGTCTCCCATACGGATCGTATATGAACCGTTGAGCCGGTTCTCCGGTAACCGGAAGGCGCCATGATAGCTTCCAAATTCATTCGTGGTCAAAGAAAGACTGTCCACGACCTGGTTATTTGCGTCCTGCAGGAACAGCTTCACCGGATCACCCGTCACCGGTTTGTCTTTATGATCACCGGCATCCTTCGTCACCTCGATCCCTTTGAAATAAACAGTCTGACCCGGACGGTAGATACTCCGGTCGGTGAACAGGAAACAGCGCGCGAGCCGTCGTTCATATTCGCGTCTGTCTTCTGGCTCTCCCGTAGCCTGCTCAGTAGAAGAATAGAGCCGATAGATCGGTTCCGTCGTCGAAAATCGGTCTCCCGGGATCGTCACTTCCAGGATGGTCGAAGCCCAGGAATCCGGTCTGCTCTTCTTTTCAAGCCGGAAGTGCCCCTGCTGATCGGCCGTATACGATCCCCCTTTCTGGTCCTGTTTCCGTTTCCCGCCGTCCTCCCGGTACCACACTTGCACTGAGGCGCCTGCCAGCGGTTGACCGGTCTGCCGATCCAGCACGAAATAATCGTCGTCCTGGCTGATCCAACTTATCCGCGTAACATACAGGTCCAGCAAACACATCGCCGATCCCTTCAAGCTCCAGTCGGCATTCGTACCAGCTACAATACCATAGTGACCCGGCGGAAGCGAACCCACCGCGATCTCCGTCTGATGCGGGTTATGGTCCTTTGTATCCGGCAGGTCCTGCGACCAGTTGCGGACAGCCGGCAATTGAAGCAGCTTAACCCAGAAGATACTGTCATAAACATTTTCTCGTTCAGCGCCATTCCAGTCCAACCGGACGATCCGCAAGTACAGCCGCGATAGATTATTCCAACGTACCAGCGCACGGAACGGTTTTCCGGGAATATTCACCCGTTCGGTGGTCAGCGTCAGCTCTTTTCGTTGCAGCGCAGTCAGCAGGTTCGAACAGTTCTGCTTTCCTTCGCTCTCATTGGGCTGCGCGATCACCTTCTCGCAGATCTCTATCGCTTTTCGGTTTCCCAGAGTATCCCGCTGATCCTTCGGGACACCAGGTTGGTCGGCATATTGTTGCGCCTGCAGATACCAGGCTTCCGCCGCAGCTGGAAGATCGCCATACCGATCCGTCAACCGGCGCAGGCCGTTCATGTACCGCTGCTCTTTATCCGCCGCGTCCCCATACTGATGTTCAAAAACGAGTTGTTCGATCTCTACATCGATCAATGCATTCGGGGTCTTGTCAGCGCGATGCCGCTGCAAAAGCCGCTCGAACAACAACCGGGCCTGGGCGGTCTCCCCGGTCTTGAAATAGTCCAACGCCACATGCGCCAGCAGATCGAAAAGGGTCGGGCGCAAACCGGCCGTATTCCCTTTTATCACGATCGGTGAATAATTGTCGACCGGGGTCCGCCAAAGCACGTCTTCATCGGCAAGCGCGGCCCGGAAAACAGCGACGATCTTTTGAGTAAGGTCCTGCACCGACCAGGTAGCCACATCCGTCTTGACAAAGTTCACCGTAGTGGTCCGGCTTTCGATCGTGTACTGGTGCTGCCGCAGATAGTCAATATATAATTTGGCCAGGATACATTCCAGGATCGATCGGGCCGGCTGTTGGTCGAGCCCCGGGGCAAGTTCCTTCTCCAGGTCCTTGATAGCAAACAGTACCCCACTGTCCGTACGACTCTGCTCCAGGTTCAACCGATACACCAACGCCTTGATCAGCTGCGGATCATTCTTCTCCTTCCGCGCTATAACAGAAAGTTTATTGACCTCATTCAACGCCGACTGCGTCAATCCCTTCTTCTGGATCAGCGAATCAACCGCCTTCCACCTCGCATCATAATCCGCTGACTTCACCTGCGCATCGACGATAAACCCCAACAAACAAAACGACGCAAAGAACAATACCCGCTTAAGGCCCATAGGAGATAATTTATTTAAAGATAAGATGCGATCCCTGAACCCATTACACAAAGATCGGCCCTTTTAACAGGACCCTAACTTTTAGCCCTTAAACACAACGCCTTAGCCGGCATCTTATATATGAACCCGCTATTGAGTTCAACAAAAACTTAAAATTTACTTGTATGAAAACGAAATTGACAATACTCCTCGCAGCCGGCCTCTTCTTCGCCGTTGGCACCCAGGCCCAGGGTCGTCATGATATTCGCAACGACCGCATGGACATCCGTCATGACCGTAACGATATCCGTCACGACCGCCGCGACGTAAGATACGACCGCGCATTCGACCGGCGCGACCTGGCCCACGATCGCCGCGATCTCTACCACGATCGCCGCAACCTCCGCTTCGACCGGCGCGACCTCAACCGTGATCGGAACTGCTACTAAGACAGGCACTGTTTCTGACTACACATAGGCCATCAAACAAAAAAGGCTCCCGAAAGGGAGCCTTTTCCACGTATAAAAAGAAAAATTATTTCTTCAGCACCTTCGCCATCGTGGAACCGATCTCCGCCGGTGTCTGCACCACCGTGATCCCACACTCCGCCATGATCTTCATCTTCGCCGCCGCCGTATCATCCGCACCGCCGATGATCGCTCCCGCATGACCCATCCGCCGGCCGGGAGGCGCCGTTTGACCGGCAATAAACCCAACTACCGGCTTGCGATTGTTCTCCTTGATCCACCGCGCCGCCTCGGCCTCCATGCTACCGCCGATCTCGCCGATCATTACGATGCCCTCCGTCTCGGGATCGTTCATCAGCAACTCTACCGCCTCTTTCGTCGGCGTTCCAATGATCGGATCTCCGCCGATCCCTACGGCGGTAGAAATGCCCAACCCCGCCTTCGCCACCTGGTCCGCCGCCTCATAGGTCAGCGTACCCGACTTGCTCACGATCCCGATCTTGCCTTTCTTGAAGACAAACCCCGGCATGATCCCCACCTTACACTCCCCGGCCGTGATAACGCCCGGACAGTTGGGCCCGATCAGCCGCGTATTCTTACCCAACAGGTAATTCTTAGCCTTCACCATGTCCTGTACCGGGATACCCTCTGTGATACAGATCACCAGCCCGATCCCCGCTTCCGCCGCCTCCATGATCGCATCGGCCGCAAAAGCCGGCGGAACGAAGATGATCGATACATTCGCACCCGTCGCCTTTACAGCGTCAGCCACGGTATTGAACACCGGACGCTCCAGGTGCGTGCTGCCACCCTTACCCGGCGTAACACCGCCAACCACCTGCGTACCATATTCGATCATTTGCGTAGCGTGAAACGTCCCCTCTGTACCCGTAAATCCCTGTACGATAATTTTGGACTGTTTGTTAACTAAGATTGCCATTAGAGTAGATTTGATATTTTTTATTTGAGCAATTCATCCATATTGCGGTTATTGTCGATCTTCCCCTTCGATTCCAGCATCCGCATGTCCTTGGCATCCTGCAGAAATTCCGAGGCAAAGATAAAGTCATTCAACAGCTTGTTCTTGCTAAAGATGATCTCTTTATTCGTCCCCTCCCATTCCTTGTGTCCCTGGTACATATACATGATGTGATCCCCGATCTCCATCACGCTGTTCATATCGTGAGTATTGATCACCGTCGTGATATTGTATTCCAATGTGATCTCCTTGATCAGCTTGTCGATCAGCAGCGAGGTCTGCGGGTCCAGCCCCGAATTGGGCTCGTCGCAGAACAGGTATCTCGGGTTCAATACGATCGCCCGGGCGATCCCCACCCGCTTCTTCATCCCCCCCGAGATCTCGGCCGGGAACTTGCTGTTGGCCCCCTGCAGATTCACCCGCTCCAGCACCTCGTCCACCCGCTTCAACTTCTCGCCCGCGGTATTCTTCGTGAACATATCCAGCGGGAAAAGGATGTTCTGCTCCACCGTCATACTGTCGAAAAGGGCCGATCCCTGGAACAGCATCCCGATATTCTGCCGCAACTCCTTGCGGTGCTCTTCCGTCATCTCGGAGAAGTTCATCCCGTCGTACACGATCTCGCCCGAATCCGGCTCAAAAAGGCCGACCAGGCATTTCATCAACACCGTCTTCCCGCTGCCGCTCGTGCCGATGATCAGATTGCACTTCCCGGTCCGGAATTGAGTGCTCACGTCATCGATCACCGTCTTTTCGCCAAATCCCTTTTTTATGTTCTTGATCTCGATCATTTGAAATGGTTTGGGCCGGAGCCACTTAAAGCAATACAGCCGACAACACATAGTCGGCAAACAATACCAAAACACAGGACACCACCACCGACTTCGTGCTCGCCCGCCCGATCTCCAGCGCCCCACCCGAAACATTGTAGCCATAATAAGCCGGAATGCTCGAGATGATGAACGCAAATGTATAGGACTTTGCCATGGCAAAAAACACATTATAAGGCTTGAAATACTGGTGGAGACCCTTATCGAAGGCAGCAGGCGAAAGAATACCCGTCAGCGTTCCCGCCAGCCGGCCCCCCAGCATGCCCAGCACCATCGAGATGACGACCAGCATCGGGATCGTCGCCGTAGCGGCCAGCAGTTTCGGCAGGATGAGATAAGATTTGGTGTTGATCCCCATGATCTCCAGCGCATCGATCTGCTCGCTCACCCGCATATTGCCCAGCTCACTCGCGATCTTGCTGCCCACAACCCCCGCCAGTACGATACACACCAGCGTGGGCGAGAATTCCAGGATGACCGTATCCCGCACGATCTGGGCGATCGTCGACAGGGGTATCAGCGGGCTGACCAGCTGATACGCCGTTTGCAGCGTCGACACCGCGCCCATAAACACCGAAATGATCGCCACAATCCCCAACGACCCGATACCGATCTCCGAGCATTGATGCATGAATTCCTTCCAATACATCTTGCCGTTCTCCGGCTTGGTAAACATTCCCCGTAAGGTTAACAGATAACGCCCGAATTCCGTAAAAAAAGTCATTACCTAAAATTATATCATTTAATGCCTCGCCCGCTTCCACCACGGCGCTTTCCTCGCTTCTTCCTCCGAGGTGGACTTGCATTTGATCTGTGCGTCGACAATGGCGACCAACGCCATATTATAGATCTGCCGGACCGTACTGCCCAGCTGCAGGACATGCACGGGTTTTTTAAGCCCCAGCAGGATCGGCCCGATCGCATCGGCGCCCCCCACTTCCTTCAACAGGTTATAGGCGATGTTCCCCGCCGCGAGATTGGGGAACACCAGCGTGTTCACCTCCTGGTCCACCAGCTCGCTAAAGGGGTAGTTCTCCCGCAGGATATCATTATTGAGCGCCACACTGGCCTGCATTTCCCCATCGACGATAAGCCCCGGCTCCTTCTTCTTGACAATCTCCCGGGCCTCGGCCACAAGCCGCGCCTCCGGCGAATCGCTCGTACCGAAATTGGAATAGCTCAAAAGGGCCACCCGGGGAGTTAGATTGAAGTTCTGGACCTCGCGTGCCACAAGCAGCGTAATATCCGCCAGTTCTTCGGCGGTCGGATTGAAGTTGACCGTAGTATCGGCCAGGAACAGCGGGCCCCGCTTCGTCAGCAGGAGATACATCCCGGCGATCTTCTTTACCCCGTCCTCCGTACCAATGATCTGCAAAGCAGGGCGGATCGTATCGGGATAGTTCTTGGTCAACCCCGAGATCATCGCATCGGCTTCGCCCGTCTCTACCATCATACAGCCGAAGTACAGCCGTTCCCGCATCCGCTTGTAGGCCTCGTATTTGTTGAAGCCCCGCCGCTGGCGCTTCTGGAAGAAGATCTCCCCGAACCGCCTCCGCTGGTCTTCGTATTCGTCATTATACGGGTTGATCACCGGCATGCCCTCCAGGTCTATCTGGTTGCTGGCCGCAATATGCCTGATCTTCCGTTCATCGCCCAGCAACATCGGGTAAGCGATCCCCTCATCGTACAGCAGCTGAGCAACTTTTAAGATTTTTACGTTGTCCGCCTCGGCAAACACCACGCGCTTGGGGTTCAGCCGCGCCTTGGTGCTCATCACCCGCATCAGCTGATTATCCAGCCCCAGTCGGCGGTTCAGCTCGATAGCATATGCTTCCCAATTGTCGATCTGGTGTTGCGCCACACCGCTCTCTATCGCCGCCCGCGCCACCGCCGGCGCGACGGTCGACAAAAGCCGCGGATCGAGCGGCTTGGGAATGATATAAGTAGGTCCGAAAAGGATGTTCTTTTCGTTATAGGCCATGTTGACGATATCCGGGACAGGAGTCTTCGTCAGTTCGGCAAGGGCCTTGACGGCCGCCAGCTTCATCGCCTCGTTGATCTGCGTCGCCCGGACATCCAGCGCGCCCCGGAAGATAAAAGGGAATCCCAGCACATTATTCACCTGGTTGGGATAGTCGCTCCTGCCCGTGGCCATGATGATATCCTCTCTCGCAGCCGTCGCGGCATCATAGGTGATCTCGGGGTCGGGATTAGCCATGGCGAACACAATAGGCCGCCGGGCCATGCTCCTGACCATCTCCGGGGTCACCAGGTTCCCAACGCTGAGCCCAAGGAAGACGTCCGCATCCTTCATCGCTTTTTCAAGCGTCCAGTCGTTCTTTTGTACCGCAAACTTCCTCTTCTCGTCGTCGAGATCGGTCCGGTCGATATGCAACACCCCGTCCTTGTCAAACAGGATAAAATTCTCCGGCCGGGCCCCCAACGCCACATATAGCTTTACGCAGGCCATCGCCGCAGCACCCGCACCGCTGACCACAAAACGAACCTTATCGATCTTTTTCTTCTGAATCTCAAGCGCGTTCAGCAACGCGGCGCTGCTGATAATGGCCGTGCCATGCTGGTCGTCGTGCATCACCGGGATCTTCAGCTTCTCCCGCAGCGCCGCCTCGATATAAAAACATTCCGGGGCCTTGATGTCTTCCAGGTTGACAGCCCCGAAGGTCGGCTCCAGCGCTTTGACGATCTGCACGAATTTCTCGGGGTCCTTCTCGTTGATCTCGATATCGAAGACGTCGATATCGGCGAAGATCTTGAATAATACCCCCTTCCCCTCCATCACCGGCTTCGATGCCTCGGCGCCGATATCCCCTAATCCCAGCACGGCCGTGCCGTTGGTGATCACCGCCACCAGGTTGCCCTTGGCTGTATATTTATAGATTTCCTCGACGTTCTTGTGGATTTCCTTGCAGGGTTCCGCCACTCCGGGTGAATAGGCAAGGGAGAGGTCCCGCTGTGTTTTTGCCTCCTTCGTCGGTACGACCTCTATCTTTCCCGGCCGTCCTTTGGAATGATATTCAAGCGCCTGCTCTTTACGGAGCTGTTTTTTTTGCATTACAGGTATTTACGCGGACATAATAACCGGGTGCAAAATACGAAAATGCCGCAAATCAGGCTTTTATCCATTTTTACCCTGCACCGGCCGTTTTTTGCCCCAGGCCGCATTCCCCGTGAAAACACCCATTTTGGTCGAATTCGGTACCACTGCAGCAAAAATGCGCGTCTTCTTTGTAAGTTTACGCTTAAGTGGTTGTAATTCAAACCATTAATCCCGTTTTGTCCCTTTTTTGACCCCGTTTTGACCTTATGCCTTTTACGCACCTTTGCCTGTCCTGCAAACGAGTCATCTTTTGTGCACTCTTTGCCTTACCGCTCCTTTCCGCGGCAACTTCAGGCTATTGGACAGATTTTCACAACACTTCTCCCACTCGGATCGACCCAAAGACAAAACGGGTCTGGAAAAAACTGGTCAGACAAATCCGTAGAAAAGATGCAAGTCTGCAGCGTCAGATCTTTGAAAAATGCGACTCGCTAAAAAAAGATTCCATACGGTCGTTCTTAGACGGGGAAACGATCCGGTTATTGGGATTGCAGGTGTTTGAATTGCAAAGGCGGGAACCTGCCTTACATAATCTTCTTAAGGGTTTGAAAGGGCTAAGAAAAAGTAAAGTGGTTTATTCGGTCCGTTTGGGAGTAGGCTCGAACGACGAATCAGAAACATACTATGAGCATCCCTCCATTCAGCATCCTCAGGGTATGATCGTACTCCAGGTGGCTGGTATCGGCACCTTCGTTCATGAGTCTACCCATGGCGTCCAGTTTGATGCCGGGGGAATGGCTTTCAGAAAAGATCGCAAGGGTGTATTCGGCGAAGATATCTTTGATGAGGTGGAAGCATACAGGTCACAATATTCCTTCGAGCCTGACTCTTTAATTGGGCCGCCATTTCCACCGGAGCAATTGATATTCAAGCGAATCGATACTGCCTGGGTCCGTAGACTGGAAAGCAGGAATGGAAGGATCTATTCTTGCGGCGGCTCCGCTAATGTCGCCCAGGTCCGGCTCACTATCTATTCAGGTTGGGAGGAAATCCGCGAAGGGTACCATTGCGACTCCGAGCTGGACCGGAAATACCCGCCAGGATACAAGCCGACAAATGATTCCACTCTCTATTATAACGCTCAAAACCGCAGGGTCGCACCAAGATAAGCCATCATCCCCACCCCTATCTCGATCGCGCTCTCATCAATATTGAAGGTCGGCGTATGCACCCCCGACGTGATGCCCTTCTCCACATTCATCACCCCAAGCCGGTAAAAACAGCCGGGTATCTGCTGCGTATAATAGCCAAAATCTTCGGCCCCCATTCTCACTTCCGTCTCGAGCACCCGGTCCGCGCCCATGAATTCCCTCGCAGCCGCCCGCGCCACTGCGTCCAGCGCCTCGTTGTTATGCACCATGGGATAGCCGACGTCGATATGCAGATCGATCTCCGCCCCCATGCTGTGTACCAGCTCCGTCGCCTGCTTGCGGATCAGCTCATGCGCCTTGAACCGCCATTCTTCGTCCATCGCCCGGAAGGTGCCCATCAGCTTTACCTCGCTGGGAATGACATTCGTCGTAAACCCACCCTGCACCGAAGTGATCGACAACACAGACGGCGACAACGGGTTCCGGTTCCGGCTGATGATCTGCTGCATCGCCACCACCAGGTGCGACGCGACAAGGATCGTATCGACGGTGAGATGCGGCGCAGCGGCATGCCCGCCCTTTCCGCGGATCGTAATATATAGCTCGTCGGCGCTGGCCATCACCATGCCGCCGCGAAAACTCAGCTTTCCGGTCTCCAGCCCGGGGTGAACATGTAGCCCGAAGATGGCCTGCGGAGCGGGATCTTTCAGCACACCCTCCTTGATCATCAGGCTGGCGCCGCCCGGATTCTTCTCCTCCCCCGGCTGAAAGATCAGCTTTACCGTTCCCTCCCATTCCTTCCGTAACTCCTGCAATACCCTCGACGCGCCCAGCAGCACGGTCGTATGCACATCATGCCCACAGGCATGCATCACCCCTGGGTTCTGGGAGCGATACGGAACCTCATTGGCTTCCTGTATCGGCAGGGCGTCCATATCCGCCCGCAGGGCAACCACCCGGCTGCCCGGGTTCTTTCCCTCGATCGATCCGACCACGCCGGTGCCGGCCATCACCCGGAAGGGGATGCCCATTTTTGCCAATTGTTCCTGTACGAATGCCGAGGTCTGGAATTCCTGGTAGGAAAGCTCCGGGTGCGCATGCAGATGATGCCGGATATCGATGAATTCAGGGGCGTACTGCCTGGCTAATTGCCGGATATTTTCTTTTAACATATTGTATTAAATGGCCCGAAGCAAAGCATAAATGAGACTCATCAAAGCTTGATCTCGATGATGTCCCGTATCACGTAAAGGCCGGATGGAAACAGTCGCGACAATTGTTGCATCGCCTGTTCCGCCTCTTCCTGGGTCTTGAAATTGCCGACTTTTAATTTGTAGTTGGGTGCCTGATACAAAAGATACGGCTTCAGATCGGGGAACTCTTCATACACCTTCACCTTCGCCGCATAGACCTTGTTGCGGTCGGGGGAATTGATCACCTGTATTCTGAACCCCGGGACATTCCGCCGCGCATCCCGGGTGGTCAGATCGTTGATCTCGATCTGCTTTTGCACCAGCGAATCCACCCGCGGATCCTTCCTCACCACCACGCCCGCCGTGTCGGTCTGGGCCAACCCCTGACGGGCAATGAATAAAAAGGCGACAAACACGATCTTATACATAATATTATATTTAATAGCCCCCGCCGGCCCCAGCCTCACCTTTAACGATCTCCACGCTCGCACTACACCCCAGCCGGTCCGCACCTGCATCGATCAATTGCTGTGCCAATGCCGCAGTCCGAATCCCGCCCGAAGCCTTGATCCGCACCCCCGCCGGCAAATGCGCCCGCATCAGCCGGACAGCTTCCACCGCCGCCCCCTTCTCCGCATAACCCGTCGAAGTCTTCAAAAAGTCCACACCCACGCCACCATACAGCTCACAACAACGCACAATCTCCTCATCCGTCAAAACCCCACTCTCGATGATGACTTTCACAATCTTGCCTGCCGTATGGATCGCCGTCGTCAACAACCGCATCTCCTTCTCCAGCAAGCCCCAATCCCCCGCCTTCAACGCGATGAGATTGATCACCACATCCAATTCATCTGCCCCGTCCGCCAGCGCCTGCTCCACCTCGGCGAGCTTGGCCGAAGCCACGGAATAGCCAAAGGGAAAACCGATCACCGTTGCCACTTTCACGCGTCCATCACCACCCAGCTCCTGCAAAGCAAAAGTCACAAACGGCGGCGGTACACACACCGCAGCAAATCCATATTCCACCGCCTCCCTACATATCTTACTAATCTCTATATGAGAGGCTGTAGGTTTCAAAATGGTATGGTCAATATAACGCGCCAACATACTCACCGACATTGATTGAGCGGAGCTCTATCCGTACGCTTTGCGTACAGACATTAGCCAAAGGAGGTGAAAAATCATTTTTTGGGTCAATTTTTCGCCGACTTTTTGTAAGTGTTTTACCGCTAGTAAAATATTCAAACCCTAAAATTACTCCATTTACCTAAATTGAGGCTCATTTTTCATCGAACCTAAAACTACTACGACATGAGAAACTCCCGACACCACCCGAGGGGGAAGATCCTCGCCCTCTCGTCCTCCCTGCTATTCCTCACCGTATTCTCATCGGCCCAGACCACCTTCCCCGTCAACGGCGTCGCCGACCAGCGGGAACATTGCTACGCCTTTACCCATGCCACACTGGTAAAGGACGGCGCAACCACCCTCATCGATGCCACCCTGGTGATCCGCGACGGCCTGGTCGTCGCCGCCAATACCGGGCAGGTCCCCATCCCCAAAGACGCCGTCGTCATCGACTGCGCGGGGAAATACATCTATCCTTCGTTCATCGATCTCTATACTGACTACGGCATCCCCACCCCCGAAGGCCAGCGCGGCCGTGGAGCAGCGTCACCGGCCGACTTCTTCCGCCAACCGGCGCAGATTGAATCGGCCACCAAGGGAGCGTATAACTGGAACCAGGCCGTTCATCCCGAGACGGACGCCTCAAAGCTCTTCAACGTCGATGACGCAAAGGCCAAGCCCCTCCGCGACCTCGGCTTCGGCACCGTGCTCACTCATGTCAAGGACGGCATCGCCCGCGGCACCGGGGTCGTGGTCACACTGGCCAATGACAACGAGAACCTCGTCATCGTAAAGCAAAGAGCCGCCGCCCTCTACTCGCTCAATAAAGGCACCTCCACCCAAAGCTATCCCTCCTCGCTGATGGGCTCCATCGCACTGTTGCGCCAGACCTATATCGACGCCGCCTGGTACAAAAGCCAGCCGGTGCATGAGGGGACCAACCTCAGCCTCCAAGCCTGGAACGAGGAACAAAGCCTGCCGCAGATCTTCGATGGCAGCGACAAATGGGGCGACCTCCACGGCGACCGCATCGGCGACGAGTTCGGCGTACAGTATATTATAAAGGCAGGTGAGAACGAATACCAACGCATAAAGGAGATCGCCGCCACAAAGGCCTCCTATATCGTCCCCGTCAACTACCCGCAGGCCCAGGACTTGGAAGACCCGGACAACGCCCGCTTCGTTTCCCTCGCCGACATGAAACATTGGGAACTGGCGCCCACCAACCCCGGCGCCTTTGAAAAAGCCGGCATCCCCTTCTGTCTCACCACGGCCGATCTCCGCGATACAAAACAGTTCTATACCAACCTGCGCAAGGCCTTCGGGTTCGGCCTCACCGAAGGGAAAGCCCTCGAAGCGCTGACAAAGACCCCGGCTACCCTGGTCGGCATTTACGACAAGGTAGGTTCTCTCGACGCCGGCAAGCTTGCCAACTTCATCATCACCACCGGCCCCGTTTTCAACGAAAAGACCAATATTGTCGAGAACTGGGTACAGGGTAAGAAATACGCCGTAAAAGAAGAAGCCTGGAAAGAATCCAAAGGACAATATAATCTTATCGTTTCTTCAACAAACGGCACCTCCGCTACACTCATCCTGGACATAAAGACGCCAACCTCGGCATCGATTATCGGGAAGGATACAATACCCGCAAAGTTCAGCTATGACGGCAAGCTTGTCTCTCTCAGCTTCCCTGCACCGCCGGAAGGCGGCGGAGCCGGAACCCGCGGCGCCGGCAGAAGACCCGCCGGCGGGCGCCCCGTGAACGCTACCCGCCTCAGCGGCGTCGTCAACGGCCAGACCTGGAACGGCAACGGCACCGACTCCGCCGGTAACCTCGTCATCTGGTCCGCCACCTTCGCAAAAGCAGCACCGCCGGCAGCCGACAGCACCCCCCGCCACCGCCCCAACCACATCGGCAGGGTGCAATATCCCTTCGACGGATATGGCTGGGACAGCCTTCCAACCCAACACGATCTGCTGATCAAAAACGCGACCGTCTGGACAAACGAAAAAGAAGGCCGCCTCGCCAATACCGACGTCCTGGTAAAAGCCGGGAAGATCGTGAAGATCGGCAAAGGCCTCGACGCGGGCGCCGCCCAGGTGATCGACGGAACAGGTAAATACCTGGCCCCCGGCATCATCGACGAACATTCGCATATCGCAGCGTTCTCGATCAATGAAGGCGCCCAGTCCGTCACCTCCGAAGTGCGGATCGCGGACAACCTCAACCCGGAAGACATCAGCATCTACCGCCAGCTCGCCGGCGGCGTCACCAGCAGCCATATCCTCCACGGTTCAGCCAACACCATCGGCGGCCAGACGCAGCTGATCAAGCTCCGCTGGGGTCAGGACGACGAAGGCCTGAAGTTCAGGAATTGGGATCCCTTTATCAAGTTTGCACTCGGGGAGAACGTAAAACGCACCACCTCGACAAACAACAACCGCTTCCCCGACACCCGCATGGGCGTGGAAGAAGTGCTGACGGATGCCTTTACCCGCGCCCGCGATTACGAGCGGCAACGCAAGGCGGCTCCCAGTACCACCCGCCGCGACCTCGAGCTGGATGCGCTCGTGGAGATCCTCGAGCACAAACGCTTCATCACCTGTCACTCTTACGTGCAAAGCGAGATCACCGCGCTCCTCCGCGTGGCCGACAAATTTGGCTTCAAAGTCAACACCTTCACCCATATCCTCGAAGGCTATAAGGTCGCCGACAAAATGAAGGAGCAGGGCTGCAACGCCTCCACCTTCTCCGACTGGTGGGCCTATAAGGTGGAAGTGTCGGATGCTATCGCCTACAACGCGGCGATCATGGTCAGGGAAGGGCTGAATGTCTGTGTCAATTCCGACGACGCCGAACAGGCCCGCCGCCTCAACCAGGAAGCGGCCAAGAGCGTGAAATACGGCGGGCTCACCGAAGACGAAGCCTTCAAAATGGTCACTCTCAACCCCGCCAAAGCCCTGCACGTGGCCGATCGCGTAGGAAGCATAAAAGAAGGCAAGGACGCCGACCTCGTTCTTTGGAGCGACAATCCCCTCAGCATCTATGCACGCGCCGAGAAGACCATCGTGGATGGCATCGTCTACTATGATATCGATCGCGACGCCCAGCTGCGCAAGAACATCGCGGCCGAACGCAACCGCCTCATCCAGAAAATGATCGCCGAAAAACGCACCGGCGCCCCCATGGCCCCGGCCACACCCAGCTATCACATTGAACTTAGCTGCGGCGATCACGACCATCATGACGGCCTGCTCACGATCGACCAGGGCGATGACGAAACTGAAATTGCAAACTCCAACAAGTAAAAAGAATGAACACAATATATAGAACCTTACGACTCCTCCCGGCGCTATTGCTGACGCTGTCCGCGGCCCAGGCCCAGGATGACGTCTACCCGGCTAAACCCTATGCTGGCAAGCTCTTCATCACCGGCGGCACCATCCACGTCGGCAACGGCCAGGTGATCGAGAACGGCAGCATCGAGATCGATAACGGCAAGATCGTAAAGGTCGGCACGGACGCGAACGCCCCGGCCGGCGCGGGCGCTAAAGTCATTGACGCCAAAGGGAAACAAGTGTACCCCGGCCTGATCCTCTCCGTCACCGACCTCGGCCTGAAAGAGATCGGCAGCGGCGTCCGCGGCTCCAACGACTACCAGGAACTGGGTGACCTCAACCCGAGCATCCGCTCCATCGTCGCCTATAACACGGACTCGAAGATCATCGGTACGCTCCGCGCCAACGGCATCCTGCTGGCCGGCACGACACCCGAAGGCGGCACCATCAGCGGCTCCTCCACCATCGTCCAGCTCGACGCCTGGAATTGGGAAGACGCCGCCTACAAAATGGACAACGCGATCCACCTCAACATGCCCACCTTCCTCGCCCGCCCCCGGCGCTTCGGGGGCCGCTTCGGCGGAAATCAACCCCCGACCGATCCGACAAAAGAAGCCCTCGCCAGGATCGAAGAGATAAAGGCCTTCTTCCGCGAAGCAAAAGCCTACAACGCCGAGACGACGCATAAGGCCACCAACCTAAAGTTCGAAGCGGTAAAAGGTCTCTTTACCAAACAACAAAAACTGTTCGTCCATGGCGACCAGGTCAAGCAGATGCTCACCGCCATCGACTTCGCAAAGGAGTTCGGCTTTGACGTGACCATCGTCGGCGGCAGCGAAAGCTGGCTCATCGCCGATCTCCTGAAACAGAACAATATCTCCGTGATCCTCCAGCAGCTGCATGCCCTCCCCACCACAGAGGACGATGACGTCGACCAGCCTTTCAAGACGCCCACCATATTGCAAAAGGCCGGCGTTCTTTTCGCCCTCAATGACAACCACGAAGAGGCCCGCTACCGCAACCTGGCGTTCAACGCAGGCACGGCCGTCGCTTACGGCCTCTCCAAAGAGCAGGCGCTGCAGGCCATCACCCTCAACGCCGCAAAGATTGCCGGCATCGACGACCGCACCGGCTCCATCGAACCCGGCAAAGATGCCAACATCGTCATCAGCGGCGGCGATATCCTCGATATGCGTACCAGCCTCATCGAACACTGCTTCATCCAGGGCCGCGAAGTCAGCCTGGAGAACAAGCAGACACAGCTATATCATCGGTACATGGCGAAATATGGCCTGGGCGGCCAATAGGCCCATCGTCCGAAGGACCGGATGGGCAGGAAGCCCATCGTCCGAAGGACAATAATTAGATAACTGAGCCCCGCGTAAGCGGGGCCTTTTTTGTCCCTATTTTTGCTGCTATGAAACTCCTCCTCCCCGCCCTCCTTCTCTCCCTCAGCCTCGTCGCTCAACAATCGCCGTCGCCCCAACCCGGGCCCCGCGTTCAACTGCCCAACGGCTGGTCCCTCACCCCCGCCGGCACCTCCATCCCCCTCAGCTCGGACCTCCCGCTCAACATCGCCCTCTCCCCGGACGGTACCCACGCCGCCGTCACCAATAACGGCAACGGCGCCCAAACGATCGATCTCATCAACCTCTCCACCCGCCACGTCACCAGCACGCCCATCGGTAAAGCCTGGCTCGGCCTCGCCTTCAGCAAAAGACACCCGTACCTCTACGCCTCCGGCGGCAACGACGACTGGATCATCCGCTATACCGTAAAAGGCGATAGCCTCATCAATAAGGACACCCTCGTCCTCGGCCGTCCCTGGCCAAAAGACAAGATCAGCCCTACGGGTCTGGCCCTCGACGACAACCACGACAAACTATACGTCGTCACAAAAGAGGACAACTCGCTCTACATATTCAATATAGAATCAAAACAACTCGAACATAAGATACCTCTCTCCGCCGAAGCCTACACCTGCCTGCTGAACCCCGCAAAGCCCGAACTCTACATCTCCGCCTGGGGCGGCCGCAAGATCTGGATATATAACACAAGAGAAAATAAGATACAAGACTCGGTCACCACCGAAGACCACCCCACCGACATGGCGCTCGATCCCAAAGCCCGCACGCTCTATGTCGCAAATGCCAACTCCAATTCGGTTTCCGTCATCGACGTGGCAGGCCGCAAGGTCATCGAAACCCTCAACGCCGGGCTGATGGCCAGCGCCATCATTGGCTCGACGACCAACAGCGTCTGCCTCGATGCAGCGGGCAAGACTCTTTATATCGCCAATGCCGACAACAACTGCCTCGCCGTTTTCGATGTCAGCCACCCGGGTCACAGCCGGTCCAATGGCTTCATCCCGGTCGGCTGGTATCCCACCTGCGTTCGTAGGATAAACAACACCCTCCTGGTAGCCAATGGTAAGGGAATGTCGTCCCTATCCAATGTCAACGGCCCCAACCCCACGGCGCATGACGCCAATTATAAAAAGGCGACAGCCACCAGCTATCAGTACATCGGAAGCCTGTTCAAAGGCACCCTCTCGTTCATCCCCACGCCCGACGAAGCAGCCCTTTCGGCATATACCCTGGACACCTATGCCAATACTCCTTTCGTGCAGGCAGCCGCAAAGGCTTCGGATGCAGCGGGCAACCCCGGCAATCCCATACCCCGCAACAGCAGCGACGCCTCGCCTATTAAATACGTCTTTTATGTACTGAAAGAAAATCGCACCTACGATCAGGTGCTCGGCGATCTGCCCCAGGGCAACGGCGACACCAGTCTCGTCCTCTTCGGTCGCAATGTCACACCCAACGCCCACGCCCTCGCCGAAGAATTCGTCCTGCTGGATAATTTCTATGTCGACGCCGAGGTCAGCGCGGACGGTCACAACTGGTCAATGGCCGGCTATGCCACCGACTTCGTCGAAAAGAACTGGCCCACCAACTATAGCGGCCGCGGTGGGGAATACGACTTTGACGGCCACCGCCCCGTCGCCAATCCAACGAAGGGTTTTATCTGGGACTACTGCCGGCGGGCAGGTGTCTCCTTCCGCAACTATGGAGAATTCGAGGACAATGGTTTCCCAACTTTACAAGTGCTGAAAGAAAAAGAGCATTATTGCAAGTCCTACCCGGGCTGGAACCTGGACATCCAGGATATCCGCCGCGAAAAGATATTCGAAGCCGATTTCGATTCCCTGCTGCAGGCCAACGCCTTGCCCCGCTTTAGCACCATCTATCTGCCGAATGACCACACCAGCGGTCTGCATAAAGGCGCCTATACCCCCATCGCGCAGGTAGCGGACAACGATCTTGCCCTGGGCAGGCTGGTAGACCATATCTCGCATAGCCCCATCTGGAAGGAGTCCGCCATCTTCGTGCTGGAAGATGACGCCCAGGACGGCCCTGACCACGTCGACGCCCATCGCTCCCCCGCTTATTTGATAAGCCCCTTTATCAAGAGACATGCGGTGAACCATACCCTCTATTCGACAACTTCGATCCTCCACACCATGGAGCTGATCCTCGGCCTTCCCCCCATGAGCCAGTTCGACGCAGGCTCCACGCCGATGTGGAGCGCCTTCTCGCCCACCGCCGACGCAACGGCCTTCAACGCCCTGCCGGCCGGTGTCGACATCAACGCCCGCAACACGGCAAGCTCGCCCCATCGGTTCAATCTCGCCGACCCCGATCGCATCCCCGATGACTTGTTCAACGCCGTTCTCTGGAAAGCGATAAAAGGCGAGGGGAGTCCCATTCCCAAACCCCGCCGCGCAGCCTTCGTAAATACAAAATAAAAAAGAGGCCATCGGCCTCTTTTCAAATCATTTCGGATTCAACGCCCTTCGTATCCTCTCCGCCACATCCTGCAAATGCTCCTTGCTCGCCCGGTCCGCCTCTCTGGCCATCGCCGCGGTAATCTCCGACCGCAGCTCCACCAGCTGCGCCCGCGCAGCGGAAGGCACATCCGTATTCCGGATATCGCCCGTAAAGATATTGAAGCCCCTCGGCAACGCCCCAGGGATCACCGGCGCCGAAGGCGTCTCCTCGCCGATCAGCGCAACCAGGTCGGCGATATATTCTTTCTGCAGCTTCCGGCGATACGGATCGATCGGCCCGGCGCCTCCCAGCTCCGACCAGACGCCTTTCTTCGCATCGGTAAGCAGCTCATCCACGGAATAGGCAGCGCTGCCAAACCGTGCCGTACACACCGACAGGCGGAACAGCCGCGCCGGCGACAACAGGCTCTTCAGGTTGTTGGCCTGTACCGTAGCAACCTGGTCCTCGACACCCGGATTACTGAACTTGTTCAGGATGTCCTTATTCAACAACCAGGCAGGCGTGGCATACAGCTGCTTGTTGAGGAAGTCGACAGCCTCTTTCTGCGTTGCCTTCGGCGTCGCCTCATACACATCTCCCGCTTGCTCGATACTCTTGAAGGTCTCCTGTACGCCGCCGACATTCTTGACCACATGCCCCATATACCGTCCATACTGCCCCACCAGCTGCTGGTACATCTCCTGCAGGTTATCATATTGATCCGCTTCCTCCTTGCACCATTCGGGCAGGTTCGGCAGGATACGCTTCAGGTTCTTGATCCCATATTCGCTGGCCTTCATCGCGTTGTCGCCAAGGTCCTCGGTCTGGGCGCGGGGATCGAAATTCTGTCCCTCACCGCCAAACCAGAGCCGGGGATTCTTCAGGCTGTCGATCGCCAGCTTATTCAATATCTTCTTATCCTCTTCCGCATCTTTCGTACCGGGTATACCCTTATAACCCCATTGGATCGCCCATTTGTCATAGTCGTTGATCCGCGGATACAGCCCCCGCGGCGCGATGCCGTCCTCCGGCTGCGCTACATAGTTGAACCGCGCATAGTCCATAATAGAGGCCGTGTGCCCATTGGCTTCCACCCAGGCCTTATCGCGCAGCTTCTCCACCGGCGTCTTGCTGCTGCTGCCCATATTATGCCGCAACCCCAGCGTATGCCCAACCTCATGGGAGGAGACGAACCGGATCAGATCGCCCATCAGCGCATCGTCGTACTTCATCTTCCGGGCACGCGGGTCCACCGCCGCCGTCTGGATCATATACCAGTCATGCACCAGCTTCATCACATTATGATACCACCCGATATGGCTCTCAAGGATCTCGCCGCTACGCGGATCGGCTACATTGGGACCATAAGCATTCTCGATATCGCTCGCGAAATACCGGATCACCGAGAACCGCGCATCCTCCAGCGACATCGTCTTGTCGTTCTCCGGCCATTCTTTGCCGACGATGGCATTCTTAAAGCCGGCCTTCTCAAAGGCCGCCTGCCAGTCATTGATCCCCGCGATCAGGTAAGGCCGCCATTGCTTCGGGGTGGCGGGATCGATATAATAGACGATCTGTTTCTTGGGTTCTACCAGCTCGCCCCGCTTCCATTTCTCGATATCCTCATCCTTTGGCTCGAGCCGCCAGCGATGGATAAACTCCGTTTCTTCCACCCGCTGCTGATCATCACTGTAGGTGGTATAACGGCTGGCAAAGAAGCCGACCCGGGCATCGAACAGCCGGCGCCGCATCGGCGTCTTGGGCAGCAGGTAAAAAGAGTTGTTCAGTTCTACCGTAACGGCCCCCGATACCTCGGCGGCATTCAGCGTCCCCTGGGGCGCACGGCCGCCCGCAACCGGCGCCGCAGGCGCGGTCGAAGCCGTATAGGTCTTCACCGTCCGGATCTCGGTATTGATGGGGTAGGTGCGAATGCTTTCGATATAGCTTCTGGGGGCATCGATAGCCGCCAGGTTGAACCGGCGCTTGATCGCCGGCGTCAGGCTTACCGGCTGGTTATCGCCCTTGAAGAAGTCCGTCACGTCGATCACCGTCGTGCCGGAGGTCGAGTCCGCACTCTTTCCGTACGCCTTGATGTCGAAGGCAGCGGCGATCGGGTTCATGTTGGAGTTCGTCACCGCCTGCGCGATCGGCTGGGAGCTGTCCGCCGCGACATTGACAATCGTCAGCACTTTCAGGAAAAGCGTATGCGAAGGCCCCTTCTCCCAATGGATGGTTTGCAGGTTCACCGCTTCCCCGCCGTAATTGCCGCCCGCCGAGGTCCGGCTGTACCGCGTGCTGACAAGGATATCCCGGCCCAGGATGGAGTCGGGGATCTCGAAATACCATTTGTCCTCTATCCGGTGGACGGTGAAAAGCCCGGTACGGCTGATGGCCTTGTCCGTTATGACTTCCTTATATGGTTTGGGAGGTTCCTGTCTTCCGGCAGCAGACCGCTGGGCCGGGTTCCCGGCATTACCGCCGGCCGGTGGTTGGTTAGGGTTGCCTGGGCGTTGTTGCGCAATAGCCGTCGATACGACAGCCGTCAGCAGCAGCCCGCTGAAAATTTTTCTCATAATGTAGCTCGATTTTTTTTAGACCGATGAAATTAAGCAAAACAACGCGCTCCACCGGCCCGCTCATCCTTCCATCCTTACCGGCTCACCGCGTTTATCACCGCCTGCCAGCTGGGATAACCTTCCCCGCTGCCAGCCAGCCGCCGGGCAAGCGCCAGCTTCCCCTCATCGAAATAGGCAGCCAGTACCAGCGTGGCAATGCCGGACCTCGGATCAAAAAGGGTTCCCGCCTTATAACCCGCTTCCCCGTTCTGTGCCCGCCGCCGGTCGAACTCGACGGTGCTGTTCACGAATTCGGCATGGGTCTGACTGCCGTCGAGAAAGGGGAGAAGCCACTCCACCGATCCCACGAGCGAGGATCCCGACGGAGCTACATAATGATAGTAGTCTTTCCTTGTCGCCCGTTGCAGGACGATCGCAAGCCGCAAAAGCGGGTCAAGATCGTAAACGTGATAGTGTAAGGCGTCCCGCGAAACGAAGTCTTCGCTACGCCCGTCGGCCAGCAGGTTGCGGCCGATCTGCTCCTGGATGCCCTCGATGGCATATTGTTGCAGCGCCTTGTCGCCGACGGCGAACCCGATCTCCCCGACGATCTTCAGCCGGTGCGAATTCCAGTTGTTCCGGGCCGTGGCCCGCTCCGGCCGGTTGTAAGCCGCACGGATCTCCGCATCCGCCGCCTGTCGCAGCCAACGCCCGATCCGCCGGTTCTCCGCCGGCGTCAGCCAATCCTTGATATTGTCAAAGGCCGCGATGGCCGGATCGAGATTGGTGTCGTCGATCGGATCACCCCGCGAATGATTGCTGTCGGCCCAGGCAATGAGATAGACACTCGCCTTGTTGAAATATTCCTTCTTCCGGGTCACCCTCCACGCTATCGATAGGGCATACATCTTATGAAAATCCCCGATCGCCTCCCAGGTCGCCGTCTTCCGGGGATCGCCCTGCAGCAGTCCCTCCGTGCGGAGGGTGTCGATCGGGTTGGGGCCTTCGCCCATCGCGGCATCGGCAACCTTCCGGATCGAATCGAACAGGGGCTTCACATTGGGGTCCTCCTTCGCCCGCTTGCTCAAACGGTTAGCCTCTTTCCGGGAGAGACCCACATATTGCGCCTTTGCCCCGCTAACGGCGAGGCAAAGGCAAATAAATACAAAGACACGATTATACCGCATCCTTGCCATGGCAGTTCTTATACTTCTTTCCACTTCCACACGGACAGGGATCATTGCGCCCGATCTTCGGCCCCACCTTCACTGGCTCTTGCTTCACCGGTTCGGAAGGTTCATAATAATCCTTCCCACCCTCCTGCGGCACTCCCCCCTGCGGACCTACCCCAACACCGGCTCCGGCCGCGGCCATCTCGTCCTTCCGCACCTTCAGCCGGCTCATATCGGTCTTCTGCTCGCGGCCCTCACGGATCGCGGGCGGCGCCTGACCAGGCTGCTGACCGGCCTGCTGGATACCGGAATGACAAAGGAAGCTGATAATATCCCGGTTCACCTCGCTGTCCATGTTCCGGAACAGCTCGAAGGCTTCTACCTTATAGATCACAAGCGGATCTTTTTGCTCGAGATAAGCCGTCTGTACGCTTTGCTTCAGATCGTCCATCCCCCGCAGATGCTCTTTCCAGGCATCGTCGATGATAGCCAGCGTGATCTGCCGCTCGACCGCATTCGTCAGCTCACGGCCATTGGTGTCCAGCGTCTTCTGCAGGCTGGCCAGCACATTGATCCGTTTCTTCCCGTCGGTAAAAGGCACCACCACGTTCTCCACATGACTGTCCCGCGTAGCCCGGATACTCGCAAATGCCGGCACCGCCTGCTTGCGGATATCCTCCAGCTTGTGCTCATAGCTCGCCGTAGCTTCCTGGTACAGCTTCTCTGCCACCTGCTGGACATCCCCCTTCAGGAATTCTTCCGGCGTTATCTGTGTGTCTACGCCGAAATTGACGATCGTCGACAATCGGAAACCCTCATAGTCATCCTGCTCCCGGAACGAATTGATCACCCCTTCCGCGACGATATAAAATGCATTGTCGAGATCCAGCGCCAGCCGGTCACCGAACAACGCGTGATTCCGTTTCTTATAGACGACATTCCGTTGCTTGTTCATCACGTCGTCATACTCAAGCAGCCGCTTACGGATGCCGAAGTTGTTCTCCTCCACTTTTTTCTGGGCCCGCTCGATGCTCTTCGTCACCATGCTGTGCTGGATCACCTCTCCCTCCTTATAACCCATCTTGTCCATCAGCGAAGCGATCCGGTCACTCCCGAACTGCCGCATCAGGTCGTCCTCCAGCGAGACATAGAACTGCGAGGTTCCGGGGTCACCCTGCCGGGCGCTACGACCCCGGAGCTGCCGGTCTACGCGGCGGCTTTCATGCCGTTCGGTACCGATGATCGCCAGTCCACCGGCCTCTTTTACACCCGGCCCGAGCTTGATGTCCGTACCACGGCCGGCCATATTCGTAGCGATCGTCACTGCGCCCGCCAGACCGGCCTCCGCCACGACCTGCGCTTCCCGCGCATGCTGCTTGGCGTTGAGGACATTATGGGGGATCTTCTTCACCGCCAGCATCTTACTCAGCAATTCACTCACTTCCACGGAGGTGGTTCCCACCAGCGACGGCCGGCCTTCGGTCCTCAGCTTTTCGATCTCCTCGATCACCGCCTTGTATTTCTCCCGCTTGGTCTTGTAGACAAGGTCCTGGTGGTCTTTCCGGATCGCCGGCACATTCGTCGGGATCGTGACCACATCCAATTTGTAGATATCCCAAAGCTCGGCCGCTTCCGTCTCCGCCGTACCCGTCATCCCGGCCAGCTTATGATACATCCGGAAATAGTTCTGTAAAGTCACCGTCGCATAGGTCTGCGTGGCTGCCTCGATCTTCACATTCTCCTTCGCCTCGATCGCCTGGTGAAGACCGTCGCTGTACCGGCGGCCATCCAGGATACGGCCGGTCTGCTCATCCACGATCTTCACCTGGCCGTCCAGCACCACGTACTCAACGTCTTTATCGAACAACGTGTACGCCTTCAACAACTGCTGCACCGTGTGGATCCGGTCCGCCTTGATCGAATATTCATTCAGCAGCTCTTCCTTGCGTTGCAATTTTTCATCCGCATTCAGCTCGCTCTTCTCGATCTCGGCAAGCTTGATGCCGATATCCGGCAACACGAAGAATTCCGGGTCTTCCCCTTCCCGGGTGATCATCTGGATCCCCTTATCGGTCAGGTCCACCTGGTTTTGCTTCTCGTCGATATGGAAGAACAGCTCGGCGTCCACCTTCGGCATCTCCTTCTGCTGATCGGAAAGATAGTAGTTCTCCGACTTTTGCAAGCGCACCTTCACGCCCGGCTCGCTCAGGAATTTGATAAGCGCACTCGACTTCGGGAGACCCCGGTAGGCCCGCATCAGCGCCAACCCCCCATCCTTCGGATCGTCATTCCCCTCGCTGATCTTTTTCTTGGCCTCGATCAGGAACTGGTTGACCACCCGCCGCTGGGCTTCAAACAGCTTCTCCACCCGGCCCTTTAAGATATGATATTGCTGGTCGTCCCCCTTCGGTACCGGACCGGATATGATCAGCGGCGTCCGCGCATCGTCGATCAACACGCTGTCCACCTCATCCACCATGGCATAGTGGTGCTTGCGCTGGACCATCTCTTCCGGGGTATGCACCATGTTGTCCCGCAGGTAGTCAAAGCCGAATTCGTTGTTCGTACCATAGGTGATATCGGCCAGGTAAGCCCTCCGCCGGGCCTCGCTGTTGGGCTCATGCTTGTCGATACAGTCCACCGAGATACCCAGCCATTCGAATATGGGGCCGTTCCACTCGGAGTCCCGCCGGGCCAGGTAATCGTTCACCGTCACGATATGGACCCCTTCCCCCGCCAGCGCATTCAGATAGGCCGGCAGCGTCGAGACCAGGGTCTTACCTTCCCCCGTGGCCATCTCCGCGATCTTCCCCTGGTGCAACACCGTACCGCCGATCAGCTGGACATCGTAGTGCACCATGTTCCAGGTGATCGGCGTACCCGCAGCCATCCAGCTGTTGTTGTATACGGATTGATGCCCGTCGATCCGGATATGCTCCTTCTTCACGCTCAGGTTCCGGTCCATCTCCGTTGCCGTCGCAACCATCTCGGAATTCTCCTTGAACCGCCGTGACGTCTCCTTCACTACCGCAAAAGCCTCGGGTAACAGCGTCTCCAACACCTCTTCGATCTGCTCGTCCCGCTCCTTTTTCAGCTCGTCGATCTGCTGATAGATCACGTCCTTCCCATTGATATCGTTGAAAGGCAGTTCTTCCGCCTGTTTGTTCAACTCGGCGACCTGCGTATCGATCTTGCTGAGATGCTCCCGGATCCGGGCCCTGAATTCTACGGTCTTACCCCTCAGCTCGTCATTGCTAAGGGATTGAAATGCCGCAAAATGTTGGTTGATCTGCTCTACAACGGGTTGGATCTGCTTTATATCCTTTTCCGACTTGTTACCGCCGAATATTTTGGATAGAATACCTAACATAACTTCTTAAGTATTAATGATTTTGTATTATTTTAGTCAAATATAGTGCTACCCTTGACGAAAAGTCAAATTGGCAGGACGGCAAATGTACAAAATATCGCGCATCCCGCCCCGCCCGCACCGCCGGTGCGGGCGGGGCCCGAAAAAATATTTTTTTTGAGTTGATAAATATGTTAGTATCTTAGTGCTAAATATATTAGCCCATGTCAATCGCAGGCCAAAATCTCAAATACCTCCGCAAACTGCGGGGCTGGACCCAGGAAGAATTCGCCGGCAAACTGGGGATCAAACGCTCCCTCCTCGGCGCCTATGAGGAAGAAAGAGCCGAACCCAGGCTGGAAGTGCTGGAAACCGTGTCCGACATGTTCAAGCTCACGCTCGATGAGCTCCTCCGCAAAGAGCTCGGTGACAGCAAGGGCGGCAGCTACCTCTCCAAGCGCCGCGCCCAGAAGCTCATCGCCGCCAGCACCGATATCCAGCTGGTGCCCGTAAAAGCCGCCGCCGGCTACCTCGCAGGTTATGCCGACCCCGAATTCCTTGATGAGCTCAATACCTTTACCCTCCCGATGCTCGCCCCCGGTTCCTACCGCGCCTTCGAGATCGTAGGAGATTCGATGCTGCCCACCCCCAGCGGCTCGGTCATCGTCGGGGAAAAAGTGGACGACCTCGAAGACATCAAAAGCAACCAGACCTATGTCGTCGTGTCACGCAATGAAGGCATCGTCTATAAAAGGGTCATGAAGAATAACAAATCCAGGAACAAGCTGACCCTGATAAGTGACAATACGGCGTATCAGCCTTATAATGTCAATTCGGATGACGTGATTGAGGTTTGGAAAGCCCAAATGATCATCAGCAAAGCCAATACACAGCAACGTTGGGATGTCAACCAGCTCGCCAACCTGGTCACCAACCTGCAGGAACAGGTCACCACATTGAAAAAGAAGATGAATTAACCCCAGATTCTACTGGATCTGAAAGATACTCCCGGGCCCCGTCCATCCGGCACGGGGCCTCATCGCCGTCACATTCCTCACACCCCCGCCAATACCCCTCCTGGCCGCCGTCCCAGCCTCCCACACCCTCGCCCGCTCCCCACCCGCCGGCGGAAGGATCGCAAACACATGATCATCCGGCGCCGGATCAACCGCCACCGTACCCGTCCAACGGCCAAAGGCCGGCAATACCGCATACGCAGCCCCGAAATAAAAGCATGGGAACCGCAGATGCTGCCTGCCCATCCCCGTAATCCGGATGCCCGGATGGATATGCCCCGAGAAATAATAAGTATTCCCCCCAACCGCATCTTCGATATCATGCACGAACGAAAAAGGCCCAAGCGGCAAAACCCCCGGGCTCACCACAATGCCCGCCTTCTCATACCAGTCCTTATGCAGGATATCATGATTCCCCTCGATCAGCCGGATACCCAGGTGCGGAAAATCCTCCCGCCACTTCAGGAACAACTCCAGCTCCTTATTCTCCCGGCTATGGAACAGATCGCCCACCACCAGCAGCTGCCGCGGCCGGAAATACTGGATCTGGCAAAGCAACCGCAGCAAATCCTCCCGGTACACCGACTGCGGCACCGCAATCCCCGCCTTCCGGAAATGACCCGTCTTGCCAAAATGAAGATCCGATAAGATCAGCGACTGCCCCTCCTCCCAATAGATACACCGGTCGGCCGAAAGCCATAGCTGCTGATCCCGTAAACGATATGGAAATGCTGGTTGCATAGAATGGTTCCCTTAGGTGCAATATAGTAGAAAAGCACAAACTTCTTCATCATCCCCTTGGCGATTCCTGAAAATTGTATTTACTTAGATACACTAAAATTAACTACCATGGCCGATCTCAATCGCCCCGCCGACAGCGGCTCCTTCCTCGAAGAGCCAAAAAAAATGACGGATATGATCAATGTCCTGACCATCCTCACCTTCATCGGCTGTGGGCTGGGCATCATTGGCAGCTTTTGGACCTTCGCAAAAGCAAAAACCACCTATGAGACTCTTTCCTCAACCAACTTAGACCAGATGCCCGATTTCGTAAAGAAACTTTCCGGCGGCGATATCCTCGAATCAGCCCGCAAATCCTACGAGCTGCGCGTTCCCATTCTCCTCTTGACCCTCATCGCCTGTGGACTCTGCCTCGCCGGAGCCATCCAGATGCGCAAGCTCAGGAAGTCCGGCTTTACCATCTATACCATCGGCGAACTGCTCCCGATCATCTTTACCGTGGTCCTCATGGGCAGCAGCGCCACCGGCTTGGGCGCCATCTTCGGCTATTGCATCGCCATTCTGTTCGTCGTCCTCTACGCCACCCAGCTGAAATACCTGAAGTAGCCGATCCCCGGCGCCCGGCCCGCAAGCCCCGCCGCCCATCATCGCAACTGCGCCTGCATCCGCCGCACCCGGTCCTCCAACTTCTCCGAGGACAGGTCCTCCCGCATACTGTCCACCTTCAACGGGAAACAGAACGGCGTGAGCTTCTTCGGCCAACGCAACACGATCTTCCCCCGGCCGATCCGCTCCAGCATATTCCGCAGCCGCCGCTCCTCCATCTGCTGGTCCATCACCTCGTTATACGCCTGGCGGATCAACAGGTTGTGCGGATCGTACTCGCTGAACACATTAAACAGCAGTCCCGCCGAAGACTGCAGATGCCGCGCCTTGACATACTCGCCGGGATAGCCCTGGAAGATAAGCCCCCCGATCACCGCAATATCCCGAAACTTCCGCCGGGCCATCTCCGCACTGTTCACACTCCGCTGAATATCCGCCGTCAGATTTTCCGCGCTGAACAATTCCATCGCATTCGTATCATCCAACGGGATCGGCTGATCGCTCAACAGCTCGAACCCATAGTCGTTCATCGCAAACGAAAAGCTGATCGGCGTCGTAAGACTGATCCGGTAGGCCAGCAACGCCGCCATCGCCTCATGCACCAATCTCCCCTCAAATGGATACACGAACAAATGAAACCCATCCTTGGTCTCGATCTGCTCGATCAGCAGCTCATTCTCCTTCGGCATATACGACAAGGCCGCCTGTAGCTCAAACAACGGCCTCAACACCCTTAATTCAATGTCGTCAGGTGTCGGTTCCCCCTCCACCATCGCCGAAGCCTCATCCAGCTTCCGCCTCAACATCATCCCCAAATTCGCCGACAACGGCATCCGCCCCCCATTCCAACTCGGCACCCTCGACTTCTTCGCATTCGACTTCCGCGCCAGCACCGTCATCTCCTTGATCGCCACAAATTCCAGGTTGCGCCCCGCCAGCGTGAACACATCCCCCGGCTCCAGCCGGGAAATGAAATATTCTTCGATCATCCCGATAAACCCGCCACTCGTAAACCGCACCTTCAACATCGCATCGCTGACGATCGTCCCGATATGCAACCGGTGTCGCATCGCCACCCGCCGGCTGTTGATCCGGTACAACCCATCCTCCATCACCTCCACTTTTTTGAACTCATCATATTGCTGCAGGGCCACCCCGCCCTCCGTAATAAAATGCAACACCTCCCGCCATTCGTCCCCGGTCATCTCGCTGAAACAATAGGTCGATCGCAGCTCGGGGAACAACACATCGGGCCGGAACCCATCCGAAATAGCAAGTGTACTCAGGTATTGGATCAATACGTCGAAACAAAGCAACATCGGCTCCCGGCTCTCGATCAACCCCTCCACCATCGCCGACTTCAACGCCGCCGCTTCCATCAGCTCCAGCGAATGCGTCGGCAGGAAATAGATCTTGCTCACCTCGCCCGGCTGATGCCCGCTCCGTCCCGCCCGCTGTAAAAATCGTGCAACCCCCTTGGGACTGCCCACCTGGATCACCGTCTCCACCGGCCGGAAATCGACCCCAAGATCGAGACTCGCTGTACAGACCACCGCCTTCAGCTTCCCTTCATGCAACGCTTCTTCCACCCAGTTCCGCAGCTCCATATCGATCGATCCATGATGCAGCGCCAACGCACCCGCCAGGTCGGGCGCCACATTCAGCAGGGACTGATACCAGGTCTCGCTCATCCCCCGCGTATTGATAAAGATCAGCGTCGTCCGGCTCTTCTCGAGTATCGGAAGCACCTTGTGGATCAACCGCAATCCTAAGTGCCCCGCCCATGGATAATTCTCGATCTCATCCGGCAGGATCGATTCGACATCGATGGCTTTTTCGATCCGCGCCCGCACGATAAAGCTCTCCGCCCCACGCCCGGCCGAATCCCCCTCATCCGTCGCCGCCCCGATCACCCCATCCTCATCCGGCACTCCGCGCAGCGACGCCAGCAATACATCTCTTGCCTGCTCGAGGTTTCCGATCGTCGCACTGATGCCGATCACCGAGACCCCACCCCGCCGCATCCACACCAGGCGCGCCAGTGCTAACTCCACCTGTACGCCCCGCTTACTCCCCAACAGCTCATGCCACTCATCCACCGCCACGATCCGCAAATACCTGAACACCTCCGGGTACCCCTTCTGCGCCAGCAACAAATGCAGACTCTCCGGCGTAATGATCAACACCTCCGGCATCCGGCGCTTTTGCCGTTGCCGCTCACTCATCTCCGTATCCCCATTCCGGCTTCCCACCTGCCAGCGCATCCCAAGTCCCTGGATCACTTCCTGCATCGCGCGGGCAATGTCCTTCGCCAGCGCCCGCAGCGGTGAGATCCACAATAACTGCAACCCACCACCGCTTCGCGTCTGATAGTCCGTAGGATGCGCATTGATAAAATCGATCAACGCGCCAAGAAACACCGAAAAGGTCTTCCCACATCCCGTCGGCGCATTCACCAGCCCCGACCGCCCCGCCAATATCTGCTCCCAGGCCTCTTCCTGGAACGCAAATGGCGCCCTTCCTTCTGCTTTCATCCAGCTTTCGATCACCTTATATCCGATGGTCTGCCTCACGCGTATATTAATTGTATTTTAATTACAAGATTAAATTCATTTTCATTAATCAGCTTTTAACCAAAAAGAGGTGAACCGTTGAGTAATTTAACAAGAAAAACCGATGAAAAAATTCACCCCTTTACTCCTGCTCCTGGCCTCCCTTTCGGGTTGCAGCACCTACCAATACCTTACCATCGACTCCTCCCAAATGCAAAAGAACCAGCAACAACAATTGTCCTGGGAGAACGATACCCTGCGCATCACCTATTCGTTCAACGGCGATCATGGGCCGGTATGGGCCACTTTCTTCAATAAAACCACCCAACCGTTGTACGTCAACTGGAAAAAGTCAGCCTTTATCCGCAACGAAAGTTCCATTGCCCTCTATTCTCCGCAGGCTAACTTCTCCGGTGTTGCCGGCTCCATGGGGTACCGGATCGGCGGCATCAGCACCACCGGTTCGACGATCAATGGTGTCGTCGATCTGCCGGAAGGAATGGAGTTCATCCCCCCTTCCAGCGGTATCACCAAATATCTTCTGTCGCTCAGCAATACCGGCCCCCTTCTTACCCACCTTCCCGATTCCCTTCCCAGGCGGGAGATGAAACAAGAGCACGGATTTATGATCCGATATAAGGAGATGAACTTCGATGAGGGGCATTCACTCGTCCGATTCAAGAGCTATTTCACTTTCGTGGTAGGGCTTGACAACGGACGGGAATTCGCCGAGACACATTCGTTCTATGTCTCCAGGATCATGCAGACCGGTAAGGCGCCGCAGTATATTGTCAACTATGGAAGCCAGTCCGATCAGCTCTATGTCCGATACAAGTGACGACGGTGGCCGCAGGTATCCTACAACGTCTTCAGATATTCGATGACGGCCTTCCGTTCCTGCTCACTCAGTTTGTCGCCAAAGGGGTGACCATAATTTCCATAACCCGGCAAGTCCGTATTGTACACGGCCGTGCCTCTTGCGCTGTCTTCACGGGTGTATTTCCAGCCCACCCGTTCATAATCGTATTGCGGATGATCGAAGTCCCTCGACCAGTACGCCGGCCGAAGCTTGCTGTTCAACAGCGCCTCCAGCGTCGGCACGCTCCCATTATGCAGATAAGGCGCCGTCATCCAGATACCGTCCAGCGGCGGCGCAATATACCCGTCAAAGGGTTCCAGCCTCGCCGGGTGATCCCCCTGCGCAAACCAGCTCTTATTGAACCATTCGATAAACTGCGGACTCTGATAATTGGCCTTGTACAACATCGAATCCGTCTTCACGAGTGACTCGGGGATCAGCAGGTTGGGATACTCCCCGCTGCCATCACTGCCATAATTGCCATGACACTTCGAACAGTTCCGCACAAACACGATCCCGCCCTTCTTCGCCAAGGCAGCGTTTATAGGCTTCGGATACTTCGGCGGCTGAATAGAATAAATATACGCCAGCACATCATTGAAATGCCCATCCACCTCCCTCGCCTCCGAACTGTCACTCACCGTCAACAGGTTCGACGCCATCAGGAACCGCCCAAAATCCCCCCGGCCAAAACCATTGTAAAACATCGCATGCTTCTTCTTCAGCAGCCACCACGGCGGAGTATCTGTCGGGACCACCTTGCCGGATACATCGATCACCGGCTCATTGCTCCAACGCAGCGTCTGCGGATCACGATGCGCCACCAGCAGGTCCGCCAGCCGGTCGGCGGAATTCACACCCCTTACCTCCGTATATAATTGACCGCTGATCGCTTTCATCGCCCGCAGAAAGGGCATCGCCGCATCATATTTCCGCGCATCGCGCTGCATCAGCATTTTCTCCGCCAGCCCGGCCGCCCGGGGATTCAGTTTTCGCCGATCGGTAAAATCGATCATCGAATTCCCCAATCCGACATACAGCTTGCCCTCGAAAACCTGCGCATGACACTCCAGGCAGTTGGGCGCCACTACGACCTCACCATTGGCAGCCTTCACCGCCGTATATTCATGCGGGACCACCGCATTCAGGCTGTCCCGTTTCAGATAGTTTTGGGTATTCCTGGGGACACCCAGGAAGAAAAGATCGTAGGGAACTCCGCTTTTGATATAATCCCCCGTCGTCAGGTAGGCATATCCCCTGTCCGCATCTCCGCTGCGCTGCGGACTGGCCGGGACCTTGACAGGTTCGTCCTCCATGGGCACACCCTTCATAAAGGCAATGCCCGCCATCCCCAGCAAGAGCAGGATCATCATCTTTTTCATAACGAGTCAACAATTTTTCAATTGAGTTATGCAGTCGGCTACGCCTCGTGTCATAGAGTAAATTTACTGCTTATCCGCCACAGGCGTATCGTCCGCAAGGACCATCATCGGCCCCTCTCGGTGAATGCCCTTATTTTTCCCCCAAAGGCATTCACCGCCCGAACAATTCCAACATCTTCTTCAGCCCCGCCAATGTATCGATATCCGCAGGAGTCTTATCCTTCCTCCACCGGTTGATCCGCGGGAACCGCAGCGCCACTCCCGACTTATGCCGGGACGAAGCAGCAATACCCTCAAACGCGATCTCAAAGACCAATTCCGGCTTCACCGTCCGCACCGGCCCAAACTTCTCAAGGGAGTTCCGCTTGACAAACGCATCCACCTCCGCAAGCTCCTTATCCGTCAGTCCCGAATAGGCCTTCGTAAACGTCACAAGCCGATCGCCGTCCCGCACCGCAAAAGTATAATCCGTATACAGGTTGCTCCTCCGTCCATGCCCTTTCTGCGCATACACCAGCACGGCATCGATCACCAACGGATCGATCTTCCATTTCCACCAGTCCCCCCGCTTCCTCCCCACCTGGTAAGGCGAAGAGCGCCGCTTCAGCATGATCCCCTCGCTGCCCCGCTCGCGCGCACCCTCACGCGCAGTCGCCAATGCGCTCCACTCATCAAATTCCACCATCGGCGACAACACCAGCAACGGATGCCCCGCCGCCGCAACAACCTCGGCCAACTTTGCTCTTCGCTCCGCCAGCGGCCGCGCTCGCCAATCCTCCCCACCAAACTCAAGCAGATCGTAGGCAATAAATCCCGCCGGAACCTCGGTCAAAACCTTCTTCGTCACATTCTTCCTCCCGATCCTCGTCTGCAACGCGGCAAACGGCATCACCGTAAACCCACCGCCCGTCGATCCCTCACCGCCACCCCCCGTCCGCAATCCAATAATTTCCCCATCCAGCACCGTCCCCACCGGCAACCGGCCCAAAAACTCCTGGTACTCCGGAAACTTCTCCGTCATCAACTCCTCACCCCGGCTCCAAACCACCAGCACATCCCCCCGCCGGATCACCTGCCCGCGGATACCATCCCATTTCCACTCCGCCTGCCACTCGCCGGGCTCACCAAGCGAAGCCAGCTCTCCTTCCAGCGCATACGCCAGGTAGAAAGGGTAGGGGCGCGACACCTCGCTCCCGGCCCCCTCGCCGCTCAGCAACGCCGCAAATGGCGTCGTCGCCGCATCCCAGTCGCCACTGATCCGGTGCGCGACAACCGCCGCATCCACACCCGCCGTCTTCGCCAGCGCATTCACCACCGTCTGTTGCGAAATACCGATGCGAAATCCACCCGTGATCAATTTATTAAAAACAAACCGTTCTTCCTTATTCATCGAAGCCCAACTTCGCTGCACAAAGGCCTTCTTCTCCGCCTCTTCCTTCTTCCCCAACTCCATCAGCCGAACCAGGTAATACGCAAGCGACTCGGTCCCCGGCAAGGCCGCCGCAAACCCGCTCCCCGCCAACCCAGGCACCCCCTCCGGCAGCAACAAAGCAATAGTTTCCGCCAGATCCCCCACCGTGTGATAACTCTCCTCAAAAAGCCAACCCGGCAGCCCCGTGATCTCCCGGCACCACTCCCATAATTGAGTGGTCGTTACAGTCCGCTTCGGCCGCCGCCCGCTGAATAGCGCGATCATCCACACCTTATCGCCATCCGCCGCCTCATTAAAATACCGGTCCAGCGCCGCCAGCTTGTCATTGGTCTTCGTGCTCGTCCCCAATTTCGTCACCAGCGAAGAAAACCGCCGCATCCCACCAAAACTATCCTGCGTCTCCATCTCCCGGCGCCTCCCCCTCGCCGCTATCCACTACGCCCTCGTCATCCCCATATTCCGTCTTCACCTCCGCCGCCGCAACCCCCAATTCATTCAGGTATCTCGTCAGCACCGCCTGGAACCCATGCGTCACAAACACTTTCTCCGCCCCCGTCGCGGCCACCGCCGCCAGCAATCCCTTCCAATCCGCATGATCGCTCATGACAAAACCCGCATCCGCATTCCGCCGCCGCACATTCCCCCTCACCTGCATCCAGCCACTACAAACCCCCAGCGAATAAGAAGAGAACCGACGCATCCACGCCGAACCCTCCGCACTCCCAGGCGCAATTACTACCTGCCCCCGCAACAACTCCTTCGGCGTATCCGGCAAGATCCGCTCCACAGGAGGCAACCACACTCCCGCGCCGGCAAGCGCCTGGTGAACATTCCACACAGCTCCATGAACCCACACAGGTGAGCCCATAGGCTCCAACGCCTTCAACAGCCGCTGCGCCTTCCCAAGACTGTAAGCCATCAACACGCTCGTTCTATCCTGCGCCCGGTTCTCCGCCACCCAGTCGCGAACACCCGCAAACAGCTCCGCCTGTGGCTTCCAGTTATAGATCGGTAATCCAAAAGTGGACTCCGTCACAAAGACCTGGCATCGCAAAGGCTCAAAAGCCCCGCTGATGCCATCATCCTCGGTCTTGTAATCGCCGCTGACCACCCAAACTTCCCCATTGTATTCCATCCGCACCTGCGAGCTTCCGATGACATGACCCGCGGGATGCAGGCTGACCCGGACCCCATTCAAAACGACAGCTTCGCCCCACTCGACAGTCTGCACTGCCGGCAGGACGCCATCAAGGGACAACCGCAGGTCCAATATAGGTTTGCAAAGCCGGTGACAAAGATAGGCGCCGCTGCCCGCCCGCGCATGATCGCTATGGGCATGCGTGATCACGGCCCTGTCCACCGGTCGCCAGGGGTCGATATAAAAAGCGCCCCGGGCGCAATAGAGACCCTTATCCGTAAATTCGATTAAAGGCATTTTAGTTCACTCCCACTACATTCCCATCCACTTTCCTGATAAAGTAAAGCTTCTTGTTCTCGAAGTAGTCCAGCGTCATCGGCGGCCTGGTAGAAAACACCGGCATGATCTCCAGGTCATTGAAGACCTTGAATTTCTTTTCCCCGATGCTGCCGCCAAGGTCCTTTCCATGCAGCAACAGCATTTTCGCAAACCGCCAGGCGGCCTCATATCCCCGAAACACCATATCGCTGGGACGGGAATAGAATTTTGTTTTGAAATTCTGTGTGATCAGCTTCACCAGGGTATCGGCGGGATTGATATAGAAAGGCGTGGAATAAGTTATCTCCTCGCCCGCAAATTCCGGCCTCGCGAAATCGATCCCATCCCAGGTCGGCATCCCGATGACCGTCGTATGATAGGACTTGTTCAGATACGCCAGCTGGGCGCAGATCTTTGCCGCAAAATCCTCATCGAGCGAGCCGGCAATGCATACCGTCTGCCCGGCACTGCTGTCCATATTGGCAGCCATCGCGGCGGCGCCGAAATTATCGTCCAGCGTGACATATTTTATCTTCAGCGGAACACCCGCCGTCTTCTTGTCCAATTCGGTAAAATAACCCTTCAAGCGGTCCTCCTGCGTCCCCTTCTTCCGGAAGAACACAAGCGGTTTGGTGGGATAGTTCCGCTGGAGATAGCGGTAGATGCCCTCGCAATGCGCCCGCAACGTGGAGTTGAGGATGACAAGACTGGGGTTGTTGGTGACCCCGCCGTCGTTGGGATAATTGCTGTTGATAAAGGGAATGTTCTTCTTCAACGCAGCCGCAGCCATCTGTTGCAGCTCGGTAGCGCTGCTCACTTGTGCGATCATCAACCCGGCTCCCCAGGACATCGCGCTGTCCAGCTGCTGTTGCAGCGTCATACCTGCCGAACGGGTATCATAGATGCGCACATCCAATGGAACATGCTCGGTGCCAAGAGTGTCCAGCGCCATCTGCGCCCCCTCATAAAATTCCAGCCCGGGATTGATGAACTTGGGGAAATTCTTATCGTATCGGTAGGCGCCCGTAGCATCAAACGCCGAGTCGAGATACAACGGGGCAAAAATGGCGATCATCCGCCGCGAACTGTCCACTCCCCGCCGCAGGCTATCGACCCCGTGATGCGTCGTATCCACCTGAGCCCTGACGCCCAGGCAAAAGAAGAATAACAAAGAATATAGAAATGCGCTTTTCATTCTATTCCCACTCGATGGTCGCCGGCGGCTTGCTGCTGATATCATACACCACCCTGTTGATCCCCTTCACCGAATTGATGATATCGTTGGAGATATCCGCCAGGAATGTATAAGGAAGATGCGCCCAGTCCGCCGTCATCCCGTCTACCGACGTGACGGCCCGCAAGGCAACCGTATATTCGTAGGTCCGCTCATCACCCATCACTCCTACACTCTTCACCGGCAACAGGATCGCCCCCGCCTGCCAAACCACGGAATACAACTGGTGATCTTTCAACCCCTTCACATAGACATCATCAGCTTCCTGCAATAATCGCACCTTTTCTTCGGTCACCTCGCCCAAAATTCGGATCGCCAGCCCCGGGCCGGGGAATGGATGCCGTTGTAACAGCTCATCGGGGATCCCCAACTCCGCGCCTACCCGCCGAACCTCGTCCTTGAAAAGGAACCGCAACGGCTCCACCAGCTCGAGATGCATCTTCTCCGGCAACCCGCCTACGTTATGGTGAGACTTGATCGTTACGGACGGCCCGTGAACCGACACACTCTCGATCACATCGGGATAGATCGTTCCCTGCCCCAGCAATTCCACACCGGCCACCTTCTTCGCCTCGTCCTGGAATACTTCGATAAAAAGCCGGCCGATCACCTTCCGCTTCGCTTCGGGATCGGTCTTGCCCGCCAGCTCGGTATAGAATAGTTTTTTTGCGTCGACACCCTTTACGTTGAGCCCGATCTGGTGATAGGTATTCAACACCTGCTCGAACTCGTTCTTCCGCAACACGCCGTTGTCCACAAAGATCCCATGTAACCGGTCCCCGATCGCCCGGTGGATCAGCGTCGCCGCCACCGTCGAATCCACCCCACCGCTAAGCGCCATGATCACTTTCCGGTCGCCGATCTGCTTCTTCAGCGCGGCGATCGTATCGCTCACGAAATGCGCGGGAGTCCAATCCTGTTTACAACCGCAGACATTCACCAAAAAATTCCTGATGATCTTCTTCCCCTCGATCGAATGATACACCTCGGGGTGAAACTGCAGACAATACAGTGGCTTCTCAGCCGCAGCCGTTCCATTCGAGGCCGCCCCCTTCTTAAAAGCCGCATACGGGATATTCTCCGTATTCGCCAGCACCTCGAAACCGGCCGGCAGATCCAATATCGTATCGGCATGGCTCATCCACACCTGCGACAGCTCCGTCACATCCCGCAACAACACACTGTCCTTTTGCTTATGCAACAACGCCCGGCCATATTCCCGCTTGTTCGAATTGGCCACCCGCCCGCCGAACTGCTTGGCCGTAAGCTGGGCGCCATAACAAACCCCCAGCACCGGCAGCAACCGATTCAAAGCCTGGATATCAATTTGCGGCGCATTGGCGTCATTGACCGAAAAAGGCGACCCCGAAAGGATGATCCCCTTCAGTGATGCGTCGAATTCGATGGATTTGTGGTAAGGAACGATCTCACAGTATACATTCGCCTCACGTACAGCCCTGGCGATCAATTGAGTATATTGGGAGCCAAAGTCCAGAATTAAGATCTTTTCCGTCATGGTGACGCGAAGTTACCGCAGAAAATCCTAATTTTCGCGAACCTAAAACAAACAAAATGAGAAACGCTCTTCCCAAACTCCGGTTCGCCTTGGTTCTCTCCGTCCCCCTCTTCCTCGCTTCCTGTCAGGGTATGTTCGGAAAAAGGGTGCATGGCAATGGCAACGTCCGGACCGAAGATCGCCAGGTCAGTGATTTCAAGAACGTGGAGGTCGACGGCGCAGCAAAGATCATGGTCTCCCAGGGCGATCGTTCCGCCGTTAAAATAGAGACCGACGAAAATCTCCTACAGTATATCGAGGTCAGCCAGGCAGGGGACAAGATCCATATCCACGAAAGGAAGGGTTTCAACCTGAGGCCTACAAACGGCATCCGCATTTATGTCACCTCGCCCGTGTACCACTCCATCGATGTGTCGGGCGCTTGCGACATCCTGGGCCAGACAAAGATCACCAACCCCGAAAGTCTCGAATTGCATGTCAGCGGGGCCGGCGATATAAAAATGGAAATAGACGCCCCCCAGCTTAGCGCCGAAGTCACCGGCAGCGGATCGGTCTACCTCAAAGGCCAGACCAGGGACGTCACCCTCGACCTCACCGGTGCGGCTCACGCGCATTGCTATGAGCTGCTCGCCGAGAATACAAAAGTGGACATCTCCGGCGCCGGGGATGCCGAAGTATACGCCAGCGTAAAACTGGATGCAGAGGTCAGTGGTGCGGGAAGCGTCAAGTATAAGGGAAATGCCAGCGACGTCAACCAGCACGTCAGCGGCGCCGGTAGCGTAAAGAAAGCTGAATAAACACTTTGTAGACAAACGGGAGGCCCTAGCCCCGGCTACCCCATAATCATTTACTATTGAGCGCTCGGCCTACGCCGGGCGCTCCCGTTTTAGAATCTTCTTAACGTACTATTTTCGAACTTAGTATATGCTCCGCCGAATTGTCATCGGGATTTTTCCCATTCTCCTCACCCTCAGCGCCCGGTCGCAACAGTCGCCCACAGGCGCCGCTTTGCCCGGTCCCGAAGAATTCATCAATTCCATCGACACCACCGTCATGCCCAAAGACGTCAAACAATACTATCTCATGACAGGCGCCGATTCCTGCCTGTTCGTCAAATACGACTATGACAGGTGGATACAATATGTTCTAAAAGAACCTCTCTCCATCAATGTCCTCAACGAGCTTGCGGGAAAAGTCTACCTCTCCCGATATCCCTATATCTGGCATCAGCCAAAACTGAATAAAGCCGTTTGTATCAACGGAAGACAAGCCGACTCACTCATCCGGAAGGGAAATGTCATCTTCACTGCCTCCCTTCCGCAATTCACAGACAATGGCCAATATGCGGTCATCGACTTCAATTTCCATTGCGGCAGTCTCTGCGGTCGGGGCACGACCTATGTCTTTCGTCTGACCACCACTGGCGAATGGCGTCTGATAGGGCAGTATGTCAACTGGTCGTCCTAAAGATTCACATACCTCACCCGTATCCACACATTCCGGTTCCTCCCCTTATCATCCGTACACGAGATCTTCACCGGCCCTTCCCCGGGAAAAAAGAATTCCTTCGCCCCCGCCTCCCCGCTCTTGTAGAACTTGTCGTTGATATACCAGAACACCTTCGCCACATCGTTACTCACCCGGCATCGCAACAGCAACGGCTCAGGGTCCTTCCGGTTGATCAGGTACTCACTCCCATTCGCGGGCGAGGTCACTACGGGCGCCTCTTCCCTGAATAATCTTTCACAGGCCGGATTGTGAGGCGGGATATGTTGATAGCTGATCCGGTTCATCTCGAAATATTCCTTCATTTCCGGCGGTATCACCGTATACCACTTCTTCTTGTATCCCGCGGACGGAAGACAAACCCGGCAATACGTCATCTTCTCATCAGCCGAAACGAACAGCTCCTGCCGGTTATCGCATTTCTTCGCCGTCGACACAAGCGGAATGAAATAATCCGTCACCAGGTGAGTACAGTCGTCCGTGGGCGGTAACCCCGTCTCTGAACACACCGTCCGCACATCGCAATCTTCGGGCTTGCCAAACCAGCTCGCATCATCGTCATAATCGATCGTATTGAATACGGTGAACAAAAGCGGTGTCGCCACATTGGCCCCGCTGATCTCAGGGATACCGAGGCCCGAGAAGTTGCCCACCCAGATACCCACGGTATATCGTTTATTGTACCCGATGCTCCACCCATCCCGCCGCCCGTACGAAGTGCCGGTCTTCCAGGCGATCTTTGGCAGATGCACCGTACTCTCCCAGTTGAGCGGGAAATCCGGCCGGTTCACCTTGGATAAGGTTTCATTGATCATAAAGGCCGCTGCAGGACTCAGCACCCTCACGCCCTTCCCAACGCTGTCCGTCGACACGTAGAGCGGCCGCACATACTTCCCGTCGTTGGCAAAGATGGAATAGAGACCGGTCAGCTCCTCCAGCGTCGCCCCACACCCGCCCAGGATCATCGACAACCCAAGCTTCCGCCTGTCCTTGTCCACCTGCCGGAAATCGCAATCCGTCAGCTTCCGGATCAGCCTGTCCTTGCCAAGCGCCTTCAGACTCTTCACGGCAGGAATGTTCAGCGAATGCTCCAGCGCATACTCCATCGTCACATACCCATTGAATCTTCGGTCGTAATTCTCCGGTGCATACCCATCGTAGTTCACCGGCACATCCGTGATCACCCGTTTCGGCGTCAGCAGCCCCTCGTCGATACAAAGCCCATATAATAAAGGTTTCAACGTACTTCCCGGCTGCCGGATCGCCGCCGCCCCATTTACCTGTCCGCCATCCGTGGCATCGCGGAAATCTGCGCTGCCCACATAGCTCACCACCCGGTGCGTGACATTGTCAAGGACGATCACCGCGGCGTTGCGGATATTCTTCAACGCCAGCGTCCGCGAATAATCCTTGACCAGCTTCTCCAGCTTGAGCTGCATGTTCAGCTGGATCGTGCTATGAACGATGGGGCCCCCCCTCTTCTTCAACTTCAATGCAAGCTGCGGAACAAATCCCGGTACCGCCCCCCTGGTCGCCGTCAGCGGTTCGGCCAGCGCATCCGAGATCTCTTTGTCCGTAAACACCTTTTCCTTTGCCCAGCGCCGCAGCCATCTATTTCGTTCTTCGACGATCCGGTCATTATTTTTCCCCATCACCAGCGATGTGGGCCGGTTGGGAATGATCGATAGAGCCGTGATCTCGGCCAGCGAAAGATGATCGGGGTTTTTCTTGAAATAAAGCACCGACGCAGCCTTCACCCCCTGGATATTCCCGCCGTATGGCACCTGGTTGAGATACATTTGCAGGATCTCGTCCTTCGAATATTTCCATTCCAGCTGTAACGCCCGGAACATCTCCCGCATCTTTCCCCAATACGTCCGCCTCTTTGGCTCCAACGCCCGCGCCACCTGCATCGTAATGGTCGACGCGCCGGACGTACGTCTCCTATTCACCACGTTCCGGCCAAGCGCCCGGAGCATCGCAACCGGGTTGATCCCCGGGTGATAGTAAAAATACTTGTCCTCCTTTTCCACTATCGTCTTCCTCAGCAGCGGCGAGATCTCCGCCAGCTCCGTCTTCATCCGCCATTGCTGGTCATGGGTGAGAAAAGCATGCATCACCTCCCCCTTATCGTCGGTAATGATCGTGGAATATTCGATCCGGTCCGGTAAAGGGAAGATCCGGTTTAGCAACAGGAACAACAAAAACAACACCGCCACAGAAATGCCGGTGATCTTCAGCCGACGCATAAATAGTAATTAACAAAGTCTTATCATAGCCGCGCTTGCAAAAGCGCGTTTCGTTATTGTAAATTCACGCAGGCATTTAATGCCTGCACATGCACACCCCAACCATTCCCCCCTAGCTTTTCACACTAAATTCTGTCTTTCCTAAGCCCTTCCCAAGGAAATCCAGCAATTTATTTTATTGCCTTTCGTATATTAACATTGCCTTTAAAAGCGTTATCACCTTAACTCTTATCGCCCCCCTTATGCGCCACCGATCGGGCTTTACGCCCCTCCTAACGACCGCTCTTTTCACCCTGTTCATAATCTCAGCCTGTAACCGAAGCACTGTCAGCCTGGACTACACCAACGCCAGGGACGAAGTACACCCGCTGGACAATCTCACCTTCCGCTTCGATCAGCCCCTGGTCAACGATTCCCTGCTCAACCGCTGGGACTCCACTCAATACGTGTCCTTCGAACCAAAGATACCCGGCCGCTTCCGCTGGGAACATCCCGACGAGCTGGTCTTCTCGCCGGCCCAACCCATGGCTCCCGCCACGATCTTCCACGCGAAATTGAAAAGCGATCTCCTCCAGTATAGCAAATTCGGCCGGATAAAGACAGGCGAGGACCTCGTCTTCCATACCCCCGACCTGAAACTGGAAGGCACGGGCGCCACCTGGGTACAGCTCGACGAATCCAGCACCACCGCGGTGCCGCAGATGGAATTGCAGTTCAACTACCCCGTTAACCCCAATTCCCTGAAAGATCGGCTGGCCATCCAACTGGACGGACAGCCCCTGACCTACGCCCTGCAAACCCTTTCCCCATCCGATCGCATCGCCCTCCGGCTCACCGGCCTGAAGCCGCAGGACAAGGATTTCGACATAAAATTGACGGTAGATGCCGGCCTCGTCCCCGAAGGCGGCGCCACTGGCCTGAAAGAGAAGATCGAGTCCTCCTCAGTCATTCCCTCGCCGTATGTCCTGGCTATCGGCGAGGTGACAACGGATCACGACGGCAGTACCGGCACCATTCACGTCCATACCAGCCAGCAGCTGATGGAGCAAGGCCTCGCTTCGGCCATCACCCTCAACCCCGCAATAAAATTCACCGCAACGGCAACGGACGACGGCTTCACGATACGCAGCGATAATTTCGATCAGGAAAAATCCTATACGCTCACCCTCGCCAAAGGCCTCCGCGGCCGGATCGGCGGAACCCTTCATGAAGAGTTCAGCTCAAACATCACCTTCGGTGAGCTGGCGCCTTCCATCAGCTTTGCCAATAATAAAGGGGTCTACCTTTCCGGCAAAGGAGCACAGAACATCGAAGTAAAGATCATCAATGTCCCCCGCGTCCAGGTCGTGGTTAGCAAGGTCTATGAGAACAACCTTCTCGCCGCAGCCCATTATGACTACGATCCGGCCGATCCCGCTGAAGCCCGGCGCGTGGTCATGGATACCGAAGGCGACGAAGAAGGAGGCGACGATGGATATACCAGCCGCACCAGCGACGACTTCACCTTTGGGGATGTTGTCTACACACAGGAAGTGGATACCCGCACCCTTCCCAGGTCAGGCAGCGGCGGCGGTCGCCTCCTGAACCTGAGCATCGCCGACAAACTCCCCGAATTCAAGGGCATCTATCATGTGATGATCCGGTCCCTGAAGAACTACTATGTCAGCGACAAACGGTTCGTCTCTCTCTCCGATATCGGCCTCATCGCAAAGGAAGGCCAGGAAAAGATCATCGTATTCGCCAATTCCATAAAAACTTCCAACGCCCTCCCTGGTGTCAACGTCCTCGCCTACGGAAACAACAACCAACTCCTCGGTATGGGCACCACCAGCGCCGACGGCGTGGCCGAGATCACCTATACCCGCAAAGAACTGGCCGGCTTCAAACCGGCCATGATCATCGCAAAGTCCCCCGATGATTTCAACTATCTGCCGTTCAATACCACCCGCGTCAACACCTCCCGTTTCGAGGTCGGCGGCCGGCATAGCAATCCCTCCGGACTCGATGCCTTCGTTTACCCCGAACGCGATATCTATCGTCCCGGCGAAAAAGTCAACTTCGCCCTGATCGTCCGCGATCGCAACTGGAAATCCCCCGGTGAGCTGCCGGTCAAATTGAAATTCCTCCTGCCCAACGGCAAGGAGATGAAGACTTTCCGCAAGACCCTCAATGGCCAGGGCGCCATTGCCGGCGACGTTGACATCCCCGTTTCGGCCATCACCGGCAGCTATTCTCTCGAAGTCTATACCTCCAACGACGTCCTGCTGACTACCCAGCCCTTCCGCATCGAAGAATTCGTCCCGGACCGTATCAAGGTCACCGCGAAGCTCGACAAACCCTTCCTCACCACCGGCGGTGAAGCCAGGATCGACATCCATGCCGTCAACTTCTTTGGCCCGCCTGCAGCCAATCGTAACTACGAATGCGAGATCCAGGTGAAACAGCGGGATTTCAAACCCAAAGATCACCGCAACTACGATTTCAGTCTCTCGGCTCAGAACTCGACCTCTTTCGACAAGGCAGTGCAGGAAGGCAAAACCGACGACCAGGGTAATGCGACGGAAAAATATTCCGTCCCGGATTTCTTCAGGAATATCGGCCTCCTGCAGGCTACCGTCTATACTACCGTCTTCGATGAGACCGGCCGGCCGGTCAGCCGCAGCAGCTCGATCGATATTTATACACAATCCGTTTTTCTGGGGTTAGCCGACGACGGATATTACTTCTATCCGCTGAACCAGACCGTTCAGTTCCCGCTCATCGCACTGGATAAAAACGAAAAGGTCCTCGCCTCGGCGAACGCCCGAGTCGAGGTCATCAAACACGAATACCGCACCGTCCTTAAAAAAAGCGGCAACTATTTCCGGTATGAGTCACAACAGGAAGACAAACAGATCACCGCGGGCGCCATCAACGTCGGCGGAGAGAACACCCACTATGACTTCACACCCCGTAGCCCCGGCCATTATGAGGTCCGCGTCTCCATCCCCGGCGCAAACACCTACGTCAGCCGCCACTTCTACAGCTTTGGCGCCTGGGGCGGCGATAACAATTCTTTCGAGGTCAATAACGAAGGACATGTCGATATCACCGTCGAAAAGCCCGGCTACTATACCGGGGAAACCGTCACAGCCTTCTTCAAGACTCCGTTCAGCGGCCGCATGCTGGTGACCATGGAGACCGACAAGGTCATCTCCTATAAATATGTGGATGTCGACAAACGTACCGCCTCGCTCCAGTTGCCGCTGACGGCGGATGCAGTCCCCAACGTGTATATTACGGCCACCCTGATAAAACCCCATGAGGTCTCCGACATCCCGCTGACCGTTGCACATGGTTATCAATCGGTAAAAGTGGAAGCGAAGGACCGGCACATCCCCGTCGAGATCCTCGCGCAGGAAAAAGTTCGTAGCCATACCCATCAACGGGTGCGGGTCAAGGCTATCCCCGGTAGCCAGGTCACCCTCGCCGCGGTGGACAACGGCGTCCTGCAGGTGACGGACTTCACAACCCCCGACCCATACACCCACTTCTATGCAAAAAGAGCCCTCGAAGTAAGCGGCTACGATCTCTATCCGCTTCTCTTCCCCGAAGTCAAACCCACGCTCAGCAGCACCGGCGGCGACGGCGAAACCGATATGAAGAAGCGGGTGAACCCCATGCCGGCGAAAAGAATAAAGATCGTTTCTTATTGGAGTGGGATCGCCACCGCCAACAGCAGCGGGGAAGCGGAATTCGAATTCGATATCCCCCAGTTCTCCGGCCAGGTACGCCTCATGGCGGTAGCCTGCAAGGACGATCGCTTCGGATCAAAGGAGTCCGCGATCACGGTCGCCGATCCCATCGTGCTTAGCTCGGCCCTGCCCCGCTTCATGAGCCCCGGCGACACCGTAACCATGCCGGTGACCATCACCAATACTACCGGCAGTTCCGCGAGCGCGACGGCAAAGCTGAAGCTCAGCGGCGCCCTCCGCACCATCGGCGACGACCAGCAATCCCTTAGCATCCCCGCCGGCAACGAAGGCCGGGCTACCTTCCAGATCGTCGCATCCCCCGCCATCGGCACCGGCAAAGTCATCGTGGACGTGAACAGTATGAACGAACGCTTTACCGATGAAACCGAGGTCGGTATCCGGCCCTCCGCACCGCTGCAGAAGCTGACGGGCGCCGGCGCGATCGCCGGCGGCAGCACCCAGGCGATAACCCTGGCCACCGGTGACTTCATTCCCTCTTCGATAGATTACAACCTCGTGGTCAGCCGCTCACCTGCCGCAGAATTCGGCAAATATCTCAACTGGCTCGTCGAATACCCCTATGGCTGTACCGAACAAACGGTATCCGCCGCCTTCCCGCAACTGTACTTTAGCGACCTCGCCGACCTGGTGCAGGGACCGAACGTCAACAGATCCCAGCGTTCCTCCGCCAATTACAATATCCTCGAGGCGATACGCAAGATAAAAATGCGGCAACTGTATAACGGCGCCGTCACTCTCTGGGACAACGAAGACACGGAGAACTGGTGGGCTACCGTCTACTCAGCCCATTTCCTGCTCGAAGCCCAAAAGGCGGGCTTCGATGTCGACAAAGGATTGATCAGCACCATGCTCGGGTATATCAATAGCCGCGTGAAACACCGGGAAACTGTTGTATATCACTATAACCGCGATCAGGAAAGACGCATCGTTCCAAAGGAAATGATCTATGGTCTCTATGTCCTCGCCCTGGCAGGCCAGCCGAATGTCAGTACCATGAATTATTACAAGACAGCCCCCTCCCAGCTCAGCCTCGACTGTAAATACCTGCTTGCCGCGGCCTATTCCCTCGCGGGCGACAAAAAAAGCTTTCGCGAATTCCTGCCCGCTCAGTTTGCGGGCGAGGAATCCCTCCCCCAGACGGGCGGCAGCTTCTACTCCGATATCCGCGACGAATCCATCGCCCTCGACGTATTGGTGGACGTCGATCCCGGCAACCCGCAGATTCCTGTCATGCAGAAGCACGTCGTCGACAAGTTGAAACAACGTTCCTGGTGGAGCACCCAGGAGATCGCCTTCAGCTTCCTGGCCCTTGGCAAGATCGCCCACAAGGACGCCGGCTCCACCGCCACCGGCGACATTCGGGTCGACGGCCGCGTCATCGGCTCGATGACGGGCAACCCGGTAAAATTCACGACAAGACAACTCGCCCCCGCCCACAACGGCCAACCTCGCGTCGACATCGCCACCCACGGCCAGGGCAAACTCTATTATTTCTGGGAAGTGGAAGGAATCAGCGCATCCGGCGCCTATAAGGAAGAAGATAATTTCCTGCGGGTCCGCAAACGGTTCTTCGACCGCTACGGCCGCCCCCTCACCGGCAACACGTTCAAACAAAATGACCTCATCATCGTACAGCTCACCCTCGAACGCACCTTCAGCACCGACGTCGACAACATCGTCATCACCGACATGCTCCCCGCCGGCTTCGAGATCGAGAACCCCCGCACAAAAGAACTTCCCGGCATGGACTGGATAAAGGACGACCGCACCCCCACCGCACTCGACGTCCGCGACGATCGCATCAACCTCTTCGTCGACCTCCAATCCATGCGCCAAACCTACTACTATGCCGTCCGCGCCGTCTCCCCCGGTATCTATCACATGGGGCCCGTCAGCGCCGACGCAATGTACAATGGCGAATATCACAGCTACAACGGCGCCGGAACCATCCGCGTGACGCAATAACCCTCAGAAGCGGGTCCGCCCTGGGCGGACCCGCCCTTTTAAAACGATTGTTCCTGAGGGCCCGCTCGAAGGTCCTCAAAAAAGCATTGCAGCAATCCCCACCGCCGCCGCCATTTGTCAGAAGAACGGCGGAAACCCCATCAAAAACTCCTCGATCTCCTCCTTCGTCACCCCCGGATGGATCACCTCCAGCTTCACCACCTGCTCCTCCGCATCATAATAAGCCGCATATTGCTCATTGGCCACATGCAGCTGATGCCGCGTCGTGTCCGGCTGCATATCGTACTGCTGGCTAAGCCGGTTAATGATCGTTACCGCTTCCATCTGATCCCCGACGGGGATGCGTTTTATTTCTGTTGCCATAAGTCGTCAAAATTTGCCGTTTACCAGCCAAATGGTTGGAACTACTATTTAAACAGCTGCAAATCCCACGCCCCCGCTCCCTCCCGCCTGGCTTAAGAGGTTGCTTTTCCTGCCTGCTATGGGTAAAAGGCTATTCGTCGATTTATTGTTAGGGAATGTTCGTGTAAACCTTTATTTTTATCAGGAGATCTACTTCAGGGATTAGGAGATTCACGCCGTGTTTTTACTATCCAAAAGTCGGTCCTGGATTTTGCGGAACTAATTGTCAGGTAAAATAGAATATATAGATTTTATCTTTGTAATTTTACTCTTTAAATCTATAGCATGAAGCTTTTTGTAGCAGGTCTTCCCTCCGATTTCGATGATGTCGACCTGAAAGAAATGTTTGAGTTATATGGCACGGTGAATTTTGCGAAAGTGGTGATGGATAGGGAGACTGGGAAGAGCAAAGGCTTCGGGTTTGTAGATATGCCCGATGAAACAGAAGCCAAAGGCGCGATCGAGACCTTGGATAACGCGTCCATCCGCGGAAAGAAGATGGCCGTAAAAGAGGCCGATGAACAAAATCGTGGCGGCGGCGATCGTGGTGATCGGGGCGACCGCGGAGGTGGCGGCGGCTATCGCGGCGGCGGCGGCGGTGGTGGATATCGTGGCGGCGGTGGAGGCGGCGGTTACCGCGGTGGCGGCGGCGGAGGAGGATACCGTGGAGGTGGTGATCGGGGCGGCAGTGGCGGCTACGGCGGCGGCGATCGGGGCGGCAGCGGTGGATATGGTGGTGGTGGCGATCGGGGAGATCGCGGCGACCGTGGAGGTGGCGGAGACCGCGGTGGCTATCGCGGCGGCGGCGATCGGGACAGAAGATATTAAGATAAAATATACAAAAAGGGGCGCTTTTAACGCCCCTTTGTTATTCTATACACGGGGTATCTCATATGCTCCGGCTCATAATACGGCGAATGCCGGTACACAAAATTCAGCTGCTGCCGAGCATCCTTCGCAAACGCCGGGTCCGCCTTCCGCTTCGCCTCCAGCTCCTCCCGTAGTGCCGGATGATCGGTTAACCACTGCTCGGCCACATCCTCCCACCGGTAAGCACTGTATCCCTCCTTCTGCTGCAGGATGGCATCAAAGAAATTCCACGCAAAATAGGAGTCCTCACCCGTAGGCTCCAGCATCTCCACCAGGAACCGCCTCGCATCCTGGTCCGTCGGGATCAGGTAGTCACCGCGGCGCAGCCGCACCGTATCCCGCGACGCCGTCACCCGGATCGCCGTATTCTTATGATGCTTCTCATAAGCCCGCCCCCCGGAGGTATACCCGGCAATATGATAAACTTCCACATCCACCGTCGAATCGGCGCCAAGCCGCCGCATCCTCACCCCATTCAACTGAAGCAATTCGATGACATCATTCCAACCTTGCGGGATAAGGTAGGCCTCGGGCACGGAGACCGCAGCATCACTCGCAAAACAGTCGTAGAACCGCACCTTTTTCTCGTAAGGCTGCCGGTGATCGTAGGATAGCCTCGGCAGCCCCGTTACCCCGCTGGTTTTTTCAACCGCCAGGTAACCCCGAAAATTCAGTTCGTCCCACCGCGTGGTATCCACCTTCCAGTCCAGCGGAAGCCGGGCGCTGTCCCGGTCGGCCGCAATGTCATGGGCCCGGTGCGCCAGCAGCTCATCAGCATGAGCCGACACGGACCCGATCATCGTTTGTAGCAGGGCGTAAGTCGACCGCACCCGGTCGTTAAAAGGTTTTAGCATATGCGTCTCCGGCATAAAGGCCATCGTATGGAACAACGCCGCATATCCGCTCGAATACCGCGGCTCGTCGTAGAATCCTTCCCAGCCCCGGTCCGGATTACCCTCTTCAAAATCCACATAGGGCGTCATCGGCCAGCCCCTCTTCTCCATAATGGCAAACAGCTCGGGCTGGAAAACGTCATGCAAATAGGTTCCCAATTCACCCCCGAGTTTGTTCCACTGAGTCGCCAGCAAGGTCATAGTGTATTGATAGTCAGCACCATCACTCACATGGTTATCGATTTGAAGAACCGGGTCCACCCAGTGGAAAATGGCTGCGAAGCTTCTCGCATTACGACTGTCGCTCTTGGTAAAATCCCGGTTCAGGTCCAGGTTCTGCGCATTCCCCCGGAAACCATAGGCAACAGGCCCGTTCTGGTTCACCCGCGAAAAAGAACCCCGGTTCAGCGCACCCCCGATGTTATACAGCGGGATCACGGCCAACGCCACGTTATCCGGCAGCTTTACCTTCCCCGCTACCAGGTCCCGCAACAGCAACATGCTGGCGTCAATCCCATCAGGCTCCCCGGGGTGGATACCATTGTTAATGAGGATCACCGCTTTATGCTTCCGGTGCCAGATCGCCGGGTCAGCGGTGCCGTCATTGGAATAAAGCACCAGGTGGTAGGGATAGCCGGCATCACTCATCCCCATCACCCGGATCGAGAGGGCAGGGGAGAGCTTGTCCAGCTGTTGATAAAAGGCGATGCATTCGGAATAAGTGGCAGTCTGTGTTCCGCCGCTTCGCTCAAATGGCGTTTGGGGACCCTGTGCAACCGCAAAAAGCGGGAACATCAGCGGGAGTAATCTTCTCATAGGGCGCAAAATAACAAAAGACCGTCCTTGGACGATCTTTTGTCAACAAACTATTTTACAACGAATTATTTCGCGGCGGCAAGAGCATTCACCTTCTTGGCCAGCTTGCTCTTCAGATTGGCAGCCTTATTCTTGTGAATAACGCCCTTCTTGGCCAACTTGTCGATCATGGACGCAACATCAGGCATCTTCTCCCCTGCTTCCTTCTGCTCCTTGATCGCCCTCAGATCACGAATCGCATTACGGGTGGTTTTACCATTGTACCGGTTGCGATCCCTGCGCTTTTCGGCTTGCCTTACATCTTTTTTGGTTGCCTTGTGATTTGCCATGAACTCGATTTTTTACTTGCGGACGGCAAAGGTAAGCCGCCACACGGGATTTGCCAAATAAATGTGTGCTTTTCTTAGCAAAATATTACCATAATCCATCAAAATCATGGCCTTTGGCAACTATTTTTGAACGATATTTGTAGGCCGATTTTCGACCGGGCTTGACCCGATCGCCATAACAGCATCTTTCTATGAAGGACTTTTCATTTATCACCAACTCTCACCCCAGTTACATCGAGGGTCTCTACCAGGATTATGTGAAGAACCCCGAAACAGTGGACCCGGAATTCAGGAAATTTTTTGAAGGTTTCGATTTCGCCGTCACCCAGGGCAAAGCCACGGCAAACGGCGCCGCTTCCAATGGCTCCGTCAACGGTACCGCCACAAAAGCCTACACCACAGCCGACGGCGTCGATTGGAAAAAAGAGCTCGGCGCTTACCGCCTCATTCTCGGCTATCGCAATAAAGGCCACCTGCTGGCAAAAACCAACCCCATCCGTCCCCGTAAGGATCGCGGCGCCAATGTCGACCTGCCCTTCTACGGCTTCACCGAGGAAGATCTCGACAAAAGCTTCTTCGCCGGCAACCTCATCGGCCTGGGCACCACCACCCTCCGCAATATCCTGACCCATATCCAAAAGACCTATGCCGGTCACGTCGGCATCGAATTCAAATACATCAGCGACCAGAAAAAGATCGACTGGATCACCAACGAGATGGAGAAGAAATTTCTCAACCCCCTCCCGTTGCAAAAGAAAAGACGCATCCTCGAAAAGCTCAACCAGGGCGTCATGTTCGAGAAATTCCTCCACACCAAATACATCGGGCAGAAGCGATTCTCCCTCGAAGGCGGTGAAGCGACTATCGCGGCCCTCGACACCATCATCAATACCGCCGCCGCCAACTCCGTACAGGAAGTGGTCATCGGCATGGCCCATCGCGGCCGCCTCAACGTACTGGCCAATATCATGGGCAAGACCTATGAGCAGATCTTCAGCGAATTTGAAGGCACCGCCAAACCCGACCAGACCATGGGCAGCGGCGACGTAAAATATCACATGGGTTATGGCAGCGTAGTACAGACCGATACCGACAAAACGGTCTACCTCAAGCTCATGCCCAATCCCTCGCATCTCGAAACCGTCGACCCCGTCGTCGAAGGCTTCGCACGCGCAAAGGCCGATATCCTCTACCAGAGCGATTACGACAAGATGCTCCCCATCCTAATCCATGGGGACGCCTCCATCGCCGGCCAGGGCGTCGTCTATGAAGTCCTCCAGATGAGCAATCTCAAAGGCTATTATACCGGCGGCACCATGCACTTCGTCATCAACAACCAGATCGGCTTCACCACCGATTTCGATGACGCCCGTAGCTCCGACTACTGCACCTCGCTCGCCGCCGCCATCCAGGCCCCGGTATTCCACGTCAACGGCGACGATGCCGAAGCCGTCGTCAAATGCGCCGATATCGCCACCCGCTACCGGCAGGAGTTCAACTCCGACGTCTTCATCGACATGGTCTGCTACCGCCGCCATGGCCACAACGAAGGCGACGACCCCAAGTTCACCCAACCCCATCTCTATGCGCTGATCGATCAACACCCCAATCCCCGGGAGGTCTATACCCAATACCTCATCGATCACGGAGAGGCCGATGCGAAAGATCTCGCAAAGGAAATGGAGAAGAAATTCTGGGCCGATCTGCAGGAACGCCTCGACGAAGTAAAGCAGAATCCCCTGCCTTATAAATACCAACAGCCTGAGATCGCCTGGCAAAGCCTCCGCAAAGCAAAAAACGAAGATTTTGACCAGTCCCCGGCTACCGGCATCAGTGAAGCCGACTTTAAAAAGATTTTCGACGCCATCATGTCCTGGCCCGAATCCTTCAAACCCCTACGCAAGGTGGAGAAGCTGTTGCAGGACAAGAGTAAGCTCTTCAACGACGAAGGTAAGGTCGACTGGGCCACCGGCGAGCTGCTCGCCTATGGCAGCCTCCTGCTGGAAGGCAAGGATGTCCGCATGAGCGGCCAGGATGTCCAGCGCGGCACCTTCTCTCATCGCCACGCCGTCCTCCGCGACGAGAACACCGATGAACTGTACAACCGGCTCAGCCGCCTGCCCGATGCAAAAGGCGAGTTCCGCATCTACAATTCCTTGCTCAGCGAATACGCCGTTCTGGGCTTCGAATACGGCTACGCCCTGGCCAACCCCAATGCCCTCGTCCTCTGGGAGGCCCAGTTCGGCGACTTCAGCAACGGCGCCCAGATCATCATCGATCAGTTCGTCGCCGCGGCCGAAACGAAATGGCAGCGCATGAACGGCGTGACAATGCTCCTGCCCCACGGCTACGAAGGCCAGGGGCCCGAACACAGCAGCGCCCGCATGGAACGCTTCCTCCTGCTTTGCGCAGAGAACAATATCGTAGTCACCGATATCACCACCTCCGCTAACCTCTTCCACGCCTTCCGCCGCCAGCTTACCTGGCCCTTCCGGAAGCCGTTGATCAACTTCTCGCCCAAGGCCAATCTTCGCCATCCCGGCACCTATTCCAAAATGGCGGAATTCACCACCGGCGGCTTCAAAGAGGTTATCGACGATTCTTTCGTCGAAAATGCCCACGATGTAAAGAAGGTCCTCTTCTGCAGCGGTAAAGTCTACTTCGATCTGGCCGAACGCCAGCTGAAGGACAACCGCAAGGACGTGGCCATCGTCCGGCTCGAACAACTCTACCCACTGCCGGCGCTGCAACTGGAGCATCTGTACAAGAAATATAGCCAGGCTGCTACCTGGTTCTGGGTCCAGGAAGAGCCGCTCAACATGGGCGCCGCCTCCTTCCTCCAGATGAACCTCAAAAGCATCAACTACGGAGTCATCAGCCGCCAGCCCAGCGCCGCAACAGCCACCGGTTACTCCAAGGTCCACGCACAGGAGCAGGCCGAGATCATAGAAACGGCGTTCACCATATAGGGCCACAGGCCCTATGGCCGAAGGCCCAACATTAACGCTTCACAAACGGTGAACCGCAGGTTCACAACCAGTAAGAAAAGAAAAGTGTAATTTTGAAAAATGATTGATATAAAAGTCCCGGCAGTAGGCGAATCCATCAACGAAGTAACCCTCGTAAAATGGCTCAAACAGGAAGGTCAGTATGTCGAACGAGACGAAGTCATAGCAGAACTCGAAAGCGAAAAAGCAACCTTCGAAGTCAACGCCGAAAAGGCCGGCACCCTTAAAACCGTAGGCAAGGAAGGCGATACCCTCAAGATCGGCGACGTCGTCGCCCGGATCGACGAGACCGCAGCCCGCCCCGAAGGCCAGGCAGCCCCCGCGGAAAAGCCCGCCGCTGCCCCCGCCCCCGCAAACAACGGCGCCGCCCAACCCGCCGCAACACAAGCACCCGTAACCGCAATATCCAACGATATCAAGGCAACCCCCGTTGCCGCCGCCATCATCACCGACAAAAAGATCGATGCTGGCAGCATAACCCCCACCGGCACCGGCGGCAAGATCCTCAAGAACGATGTCCTCGAAGCCCTGGCCCACCCCGGCCGCGCCATCGGCAAGGAACTCTTCACCCGCAACGACCGCCGCGAGAAGATGAGCAATCTCCGCAAGACCGTCTCCCGCCGCCTCGTCGAAGCAAAGAACACCACGGCCATGCTCACCACCTTCAACGAGGTGGACATGAGCGCCATCATGGCCCTCCGCACAAAATATAAGGACAAATTCAAAGAAAAGCACGGGGTCAACCTCGGCTTCATGAGCTTCTTCACAAAGGCTACCTGCTATGCCCTGCAGGAATGGCCCGCCGTCAACGCCTATATCGATGGCGACGAGCTCGTTTATCACGACTATTGCGACATCTCCATCGCCGTGTCCGCCCCCAAAGGCCTCGTCGTCCCGGTCATCCGCAACGCCGAAAGCCTCAGCATGGCCGATATCGAAAAGAAGGTCGTCGAACTCGCCACCAAGGCCCGCGACAACAAGCTCTCCATGGAAGAGATGCAGGGCGGTACCTTTACCATCACCAATGGCGGTGTCTTCGGCAGCCTGATGTCCACCCCCATCATCAACATCCCCCAATCCGCCATCCTCGGAATGCACAAGATCGAAGAACGGGCCGTCGTCGCGGGCGGTCAGATCGTCGTCCGCCCCATGATGTACCTGGCCGTCTCCTATGACCACCGCATCATCGACGGCCGCGAATCCGTCAGCTTCCTCGTCAGGATCAAGGAACTCCTCGAAAATCCCGACCAGCTCCTCTTCGGCAAAGACCCCGTGAAGGCCCTGCTCGAACTATAGTAGTGAAATACGAAAACCAGCTTAGGTACGCCACCCAGATCATCGACACCTACCGGGGTGACATCCCCCTGCATACCTGGCTGAAAGACTATTTCCGCGCAAATAAACAAATGGGTTCGCGCGACCGTAAACAGCTGTCCACCCTCGTCTACAGCTTCTATCGCCTTGGCCACGCCGCCGCCCATCAAAGCGTAAAAGACCGCCTCATCACCGGCCTCTTCCTCTGCACAAACCAACCCACCGAATTCCTCGCCCATTTCAACCAGGAATACAACGCGGCGATCACAAACCCACTGCAGGAGAAGCTCCCAAAAACCGATATCAACGTAACCGACATCTTCCCCTGGAAAGACGAGCTCTCACCGGCAATCGATCATAAAGCCTTCTGCCTCTCCTTCCTCCGCCAACCCGACCTCTTCCTCCGCATCCGCCCCGGCCAGGAAACCGCCGTCAGATCAAAGCTCGCCGAAACCGGGCAAACCGAATTCATCCCCCCCGCAGCCATGCGCCTCCCCAATGGCTTCAAAGTCGAAGACCACCTCACCCCCGACAAAGAAGTCGTCATCCAGGACCTCAGCTCCCAAAAAGTCGCCGAATTCCTCCAATCGCAACCAACGCCCCACACCTTCTGGGACGCCTGCGCCGCAAGCGGCGGCAAATCCATCCTCGCTCATGACCTCTACCCCGACATGGATCTCACAGTCTCCGACATCCGCGAATCCATCTTGAACAACCTCCGCACCCGCTTCGCCGCCGCAGGGATCAAAAAATACCACGCCTTCATCGCCGATCTCACCCAGGAACACCCAAAGTCACTCCCCGTCGCCCATCTCGTCCTCGCCGACGTCCCCTGCACCGGCAGCGGCACCTGGGGCCGAACCCCCGAAGACCTCTTCTTCTTCGACCCCCGAAAGATCAACAACTACCCAATCACCCAGCGCAAGATCCTCACCAACATCGCCTCCCGCCTCGCCCCCGGCGCTACGCTCGTTTACTGCACCTGCTCCGTCTTCAAAAAGGAGAACGAAGAAATGGTCACCTTCCTGCAAGAAGCCTTCAACCTCCAACCCGAAAGGACAGAAAATCTCATCGGCTATCCCCACCGCGCTGATACCCTCTTCGCTTCCCGCTTATCAAAATTGTAAGGATTGTTCGGCTCATTTTGCTAATTTCCGCTATATAACCTACGTTCTATGCACCCAAAACTAGCACTCCTCCCATCCCTCTTTCTCTCCATCGCGACCATCGCCCAACCCCGCCTCCCCGAAGGCTACTTCTGGGAAAAGCTGGACAACGGCCTCGAAGTCGTCGCCATCGAGAAACCCAAGGTGCCCCTCGCCACTATCGAGATCGCCGTCAGGAACGGCGCCTACACCGAAGGCCCCGAATACAGTGGCCTGTCCCACCTGTTCGAACACATGTTCTTTAAGGCCAACAAGGATTACCCCTCGCAGGAAAAACTGCTGAAAAGAACACAGGAACTGGGCGCCATATGGAATGGCACCACGGGCGTCGAACGGGTCAACTATTTCTTCACCTTCGACCATGACAGCCTCGAAGCCGGCCTGAAATTCATCAATGCCGCCATCCGCTTTCCCGTCTACCGGCAAGAGGACATGGCGAAAGAACGGCCGGTCGTAGACGGTGAATTCCAACGCGCCGAAAGCGATCCGGGCTTCCAGATCTGGTACGAATGCCAGAAAAAACTCTGGGGTGACCTCATCACCCGCAAAATGCCCATCGGCATCCACGAGGTCATCAACACCGCCACTCCCGAAAAGATGATGGTCATCAAGGACAAATATTATTATCCCAACAACTCCATCCTCGTCATCTGTGGTGATATCCATCACGAGGCCGCCTTCGGCATGGCAAAGGCGATCTTCGGCGACTGGGCCAGCAGCGGCTTCGACCCGTTCGTAAAATATCCCATCCCCGAGTTCACCCCCCTGGCCGCTACCCAGTACTTCGTAAAGGAATCCTCCATCGCCCAGACACCCTATGAGATGTACTGGTGGCAGGGACCCGACTATAGGAACGATTCGGCAGCAACGGTCGCCGCCGACGTCTTCTCCACCATCCTCGGGATGAACTCTTCCAAATGGCAACAAGCCCTCACCGACAAAGGCCTGGCAACCGCCGCCCAGGTCGGCTATACCACCTCCCGCTATGTCGGCCCCATCAACATATTCGTGGTCCCCAATCCCAATAAGCTCAAGGAATGCAACGACGAGATCCTCCGCCAGATAAAAATGTGGGCCGATGACGACTATTTCACCGACGAACAGCTCCAGGACGCCAAGCAGATCATGCGCCGCAACGATATTCGCAACAATGAAAAGCCGTCCGATCTCCCCCACCAGCTCACCTTCTACTGGACCAGCGCCTCACTCGACTATGGAACGGACTATATCAACAATTGTATGAAGGTCACCCGCGCGGATATAAAGCGGTATCTCTCCACCTATGTCATCGGGAAACCCTATGTCGCCGGGATGATCATCAACCCCGAAATGAACAAGGCCACAAAGGCTTCCGAGAATTTCAAACCTAATCTCTAATTGTAAACCGCTGCAACATGCAACCTCTCGCTTTCTATACAAAGACCCTGCCCCTGCTGGCATCGGCGCTTCTTTCCCTCCCCACCTTCGCTCAATCGAAAAAAGCTCCCTATGATATGACCATCCAGGGGGTAAAGGTCATCGTCCAGCCCAGCGGCAACGAGATCGTCGAGATCAAGACCCTGATCAAAGGCGGCGTCCAGAATTATCCGGCCGATAAAGCCGGTATTGAAAGCCTGGCCATGAATGCCCTCGTCGAATGCGGCACCACGAAAGACAGCAAGAACAGCTTCAAGGACAAACTGGACAAGGTCAGCGCCCAGATGTCCAGCGACGCCGGCCGCGATTATTCCAGCCTCACTATGAACTGCATCCGCAGCGATTTTCAAACGGTCTGGCCCCTCTACGTCGATGCGCTCACCAACCCGCTTTTCGACGAAAAAGAATTCCAGCGCATCCACCAGGATGCCATCAACATCCTCAAGGCCCAGGCCTCACAGCCGGACTATTCCATCGACAAGCTGGCCCATGAGACGGCTTTTGCCGGCCGCGACTACGCCAAATCCCCCGAGGGTACGGAAGCCACCGTTACCAAATTGAACGTCGCCGAAACAAAGGCCTACTATCGTTCGATCCTTACCCGGTCGAGAATGCTCATCGTCGTCGTCGGCGAGATCGATCGATCCGAACTCGAGCAAAAGGTCGGCGCCCTGCTCGCGGCAATCCCCGCCGGCGCGCCGTTCACCCTGAAAAGAGAACGATTCGACCCCACCCACAATTCTTTTAAAGCCGAGAAGAAAGCCCTGGCCACCAACTATATCCAGGGCCTGACCCCGGCTCCGCTGCCCGGCACGGCCGACTTTAACGCCTTCTCCCTCGCCGCACGCATCTTCTACGACCGCCACTTCCTCGAAGTGCGCACCAATAACGGCCTGTCCTATGCCCCCGCTACCTGGTTCGACGGCGGCCTTTCTCCCAGCTTCAATATCTCCGTCTCGACCACGGACCCCAACAAGTACGCCGCCGTGCTCAAAGCATTGATAGAAAAGACAAAAAAACAAGGTTTTACCGCCGAAGAAGTGAAGAATATGAAGACCACCTATCTGACCGGCACCTACTACCGGCAGGAGACTAACGGCGCTCAGGCCTCCGCATTGGCCGCCAATGAGGTCCTGCACAACAACTGGCGCCGGGCGATCACCCTCAATGAAGATCTGAAAAAAGTATCCGTCGATGACGTGAACCGCGCGTTCAATAAATATCTGACACATGTCACCTGGGTTTTCCAGGGAGACCCGACAAAGGCTGCGGCCGACCTGTACACGCAGGTAATGCCCACGGCCGAAAAGCTGCCGGCCTCAAAGCTGTCCACACAAAAGAATTAAGGAAGGCGCAAAGAAGACTAATTATGATCCACCAGCCGCATCGTTAGCTGGAACCCGATCTTATATCCCGATTGCGTTCCATCGGGCGTCGGCGGCTGGTATTCCCACATCTCGGTGTGGCGGTAGATCAGCCCGATATGCTTGGCATAGGTTTCGATCCAGTACGTCCTCGAAGCAAAGGAATTCACATCGACGATCGGTACGTTGATGGAGTCGTTCTCCTGCAGGACAGTGACCGTACTGTCAAAGCTTTGGGTCCCAAGCGAATAGGGCTTGTTCACCGATTGATAGGTATAGTTCCAGTTGCCAAGCGTCAGGTGGGCGTCGTCACTGAAATCGAAGAAGTCCTGGTAGGGGCCATAAGGCAGGTAGCTGTTGCCGCTCCAGCTGAATCCCTGGGCAATAGGAAATGCCAGTTTGACGAACCGCAGGTTATCCTCCGTCATCTCCACCCGCTGCTGAGAAGGGGTGACGGTGTAGGTCTGACTGGGAACCCAGCTGCTCCCCGTGGTATCGCTCATATACCGCGTAACGAGCCAGGCCGTATTACCCACGCCATCGATAAAGCTGCTCTCCACGGAATCCTTGGCAAGATAGGAGGTAACGGTGTCCAGCTGACCATAATAGTAAAAGTTGAGGGAGTCCAGCCGGTACGTCGCATACTGCCCGACCCTTAGCGGAATAAAATAGTCGGCCGGTGCGACCGCAGGATAGTGTATGGTTTTCTTGCAGCTGAACAGGGCAACCACAAGCAGTAAGATAATAACCGGACGACGGTTCATATTCCAATAACAACGCCCGCAAGGCCTATTTATTGTAAGTTGCGCGCACCTTGGGCGCCACGTTGGATAATGCCCCCTCCAATCACCTCATCCCCCTCGTAAAAGACCGCACTCTGACCCGGAGCAATACTCTTCGCCATCTCATAAAACTCCACCCGCACCCCTTCTCCCTCGGGATACAGGTTGCTCAGAGTACCCTTGTCCTTATACCGGATCTTCGTCATCGCCTCCATCCCGGGCGTCACCCCATCATATTTCATCCAGTTGACCTTTCCCACAAACATTTGCTGCCGGTCAAGGTCCTCCTCATCTCCAAGGACGACCGTATTTGTTTCCGGCTCTATCGCCGTCACATACACCGGCTTGCCAAACGTCACTTCCAACCCCTTCCGCTGCCCGATGGTGTAAAAAGGATATCCCTTATGCTGCCCCAGGATCTTCCCGTGCTTGTCGACAAAATTGCCGCCCGCGACCCGCGCTTCCAATCCATCCACGCGACGCTTCAAAAACCCCCGGTAATCGTTATCCGGCACAAAGCATATCTCATAACTTTCCGCCTTCTTCGCCAACTCCGGATACCCATAGTCAAGCGCCTTCTGCCGGATCTCCGTCTTCCGGTAAGGCCCAAGCGGCAACAAGGTCCTGCTCAGCAGGTCCTGCTGTAAACCCCACAGCACATAGCTCTGGTCCTTCGTCTCGTCCACCCCACGCGCGATCGTATACCGCCCATTCGTATGCTGACGCACGATGCCGTAGTGACCGGTTGCAATAAAGTCACAACCCATGGCATCGGCCCGCTTGAGCAACGCCCGCCACTTGATATGCGTATTACAAAGTACACAGGGGTTGGGCGTCCGCCCGGCGAGATACTCATCCACAAAATTCTCGATCACAAAGTCGCCAAACTCCTCCCGGATATCCAGCACAAAATGCGGGAACCCATGCTGCACCGCAGCCATCCGCGCGTCATTGAAGCTGTCGAGATTACAACAACCCGTCTCCTTTTTCGATGCACCCGCACTGGCATAGTCCCAGGTCTTCATGGTGATACCCACCACTTCATACCCCTGGTCATGTAACATCAGCGCCGTCACGGTACTGTCGATACCGCCGCTCATCGCCACCAAAACCTTTCCATTCTTACTCATAAAAAAACGGTTTGACAAAAAAGCCAAACCGCAACTGGACGGACCACAGGTCCGTCGGCCGAAGGCCAATCATCAAACAAATTTGCGGTTCGGTTACTTTTTGTATTAAACCAAACCGCAAATTTACACTTAAAATGACTATTTAGAGAATTCCTTCAACATCCGCATCTCTCCATCCTGCACAGCCACTTCCTTCCAATGATTAGCATCTTCCATATGTACCACGTACACAGTGTTTTGCGCCTCATTTACCTCCTTTACCCAGGTGATGTCGAAGTCGTAATAGCTGCCCTTCACCAGCCCCCGGACATCCTCCGGCAGCCGGTTCTCGCCATACGTCAGGATACTGTACACCCAGTGACCCTTTTTGTCATAGCGGTACATCGCCTTCACCGGCCCGTCCGTATACTCGGCATCATAGCCCGTCCCGGCCTTATACCATTGTTCGTTCTTCTGGTCGCCAACGCGCTGCCAAAAATCCCGCGAAGCCTTTATAGCCGCAGATTCCACACCCAGGGAGTGTACATTCATCAAGGTGGCATGATCAGACACCTGTGCCTGAGTGCCCTGCTGAGCAAGAACCAATATCCCCGCCAGCAATGTTCCGATTAGCTTATTCATAACTTAGGTTTTTTACCGTTTAATTTATGAAACAAAGCTAATCCGCCATCGCCGGCAACGCCAGCCAAAACCCGTACATGACTAAAAAGGGAATCAATTGCACAGTTTGAGTGAGCCGTTGGAGTCAGCTCCGGTTGGGTTGTAATTTCTTTAACAATCCCTCTTTCCGGCTGCGCGAAACATTGATCGACGATCCGTCCGACATGACCAGGTACCCGCCCTCGCCTTTAATATACTTGGTTACCTCGTTTAGATTCACGAGGTTGGAATGATGCACCCGCAGGAAATGATAATCCTCCAGCAACTCCTCGATCTCCTTCAGCGTCCTCGACGCCACAACCTTCTGCCGGTCCTTCAGCGTCAGGATCGTATAGTTACTGTCCGAAACACAATGCACGATATGATCCACCGCCACCATCTGCAATCCCTCCATCGTCGGGATCGCGATCTTGGTAAAAAGACTCGAAGGGTTCTGCAGCCGCTGGAACAATACATCGAACTGCTGCGGCAAAGGCGCCTGCAACCGCTGCTCCACTTTCTGGATGGACAATTGCAGCTCTTCGCGATCGATCGGCTTCAACAAGTAGTCGAGCGCGCTGAAACGGATCGCCTTTATCGCATACTGATCATAGCTGGTCGTAAAGATCAGTTCGAAATTCAGGCTCTTGATCTTCTCCAGCAGCTCAAATCCATTCATCCGGGGCATCTCGATATCGAGGAATAGCAGATGAGGCTTCTGCTCCCTGATCGGCTCCAGCGCCTGTGCACCGGAGTGATAGACGCCGGCCACTTCCACCTGCGGACAATACCGGTCCAGCAGGATCGAAAGCGCTTCGCAACAGTAGGGCTCGTCGTCGACGATGATGGCCTTTATCATGGTTATACTTTGGCTGCCACAGACTCGCCTGTGGTAGTATTTAACTTTATCGTCAGGGTCACCTGCGTTCCCGCCGGCGCTCCCGTTTCATCATAGAGGTCCTCGATCTGCAGGAATGGCTTTGCTTCGCCCGGACCCGCCAACAGGTCCATCCGCTCGGCCGTGATCTGCATCCCCATTGACTTGTGCTTCTCGGCAGACTTGCTCCTCAACACCCCCGCCCGCTTCCGGCCGATCCCATTGTCCCGGACGATACAGGTCAGCACATCGCCCTGCACCCGCAGCCGGATCAGCAGCGATCCCCGCTCCTCCTTATGCATCAACCCGTGCCAGACGGCATTCTCGACAAAGGGCTGGATCAGCAGCGGCGGCATCCGCACCTCCTCGGTGTCCAGGTCCTCCTCCACATCGATTCGATAATCGAAGGCATCCTTGAATCGCAACCGCTCCATCTCCAGGTACAGCTGCAGCATCTCGATCTCTTCGGCAAGCGTGATCGTACTGTGACGCGAATGGTTCATGATCATCCGCATCAGCCGGGAGAACTTCGTCAGGTAATCCGACGCCGCTTCGGTCTCATGCCCCAGGATGAACCGGTTGATGGCATTGAGACAGTTGAAAATGAAATGCGGATTCATCTGCGACCGCAAGGCCTGTACCTCCAGCTCCTTGGCGCGTTGCCGCAACGCCGCCTTTGACCGCTCGCCCTCCAATCGCTGGATCTCAAGCTCGTCTTCGGCGCGTTTCCGGCGATGCTCCTCGTTGCGCCGCTTCAGCCGGACGATCCAGATATAGACGCCTCCCAGTAGCAGCAATACGAGAATACCCGCCAGCAGCAGGTTCTTCGTCAGCATTTCCTCGCGCAGACAGACATCCTGCAGCTCATTCTCTTTGTTCAGCAGCTTGATCTTCTGCTCATAACCAAAGGACGCGAACTCTCCCTTGGTCCAATCGCTGAGCACGCTATCCTTTAAAACATTATATCGTTTATAATAGGAATAGGCACTGTCTGTCTTCCCTTCCCGGTCATACAGCAGGTACAACTGCCGGTAGCCGTCCCGGACATTCTGCCGGGCCTTGCTCTTCTCGGCCAGGAGCAACCCCTCCCGGGCATACCGGAAGGCAGCAGCGTCCTGTTTCAGCCCATAATAGGTCCTCGCGATATCCTGCAGACAGCGCATGATCTGGTTATTGTCATTCATCTGCCGCTGGTAGCTGAGGCTCTTCTGGAAATAGGGCAGGGCAGTGGCATATTCTTCGCGGAATAAATAATATTCGCCTTTGCTGGCCAGGTAGGTGCGCAGGAGCGTCGGCGGTAGTCGCGCACTGTCGAACTTGCCGAAATAATAGAGTGCGCTGTCATACTTCCCAAGATGCGTCAGCAGTAACGCATAGACCGACAGGTCCCAGGGATCGATCACTTCGGGTCGTTTATTCCCATAGCCAAGCTGGAAATAGCGGAGCGCGTCGGGAAAATCCTCTATCTGCACGAACATGCCCGCCAGCGTCAGGTACTGGGACTGCGCCATTGTACTCATATGCCCGGCCTCAGCCATCTCCGCACAGGTCCGCAGGATCCGGAACGCTTTTTCATAGTCGCCGCTCTCCCGGTAAGCCTCACCCATCAGCGACATCATAAAGAGTTCCTCCGTCCGGTTGCCCTGCTTACGGGCATATTCCCTTGCCAGGTCGTAGTGCCGGTTGGCCTCGTCGAAATGACTCTGGGCAAACAGCGCGAACCCCAATACATAATGCGCTACCGTCACCCCATGCTTGTCATCCGTCTGATCGAACCAGGCCAGCGATTCGCGCGCAAGTTGCTCCGCCTGCGGAAAGTCGTTGCGCCCCATATTCGCAGCAAAGGCCTGACAGGCAAGCGACAGGGCAATGCCATGCGGATAACCGATTGCCCGGCTTTCCCTCAGGGCCACATCGGCGTAATGCTCTACCGTATCCACCTGCCCGTAATGTTTCGTCCTCATGTCCGACAACGCCTTGTGAAGCAGGCTGTCGACGGCGCGTTGACGCGCATCACCCATGCCGGCCCAACACCGGCCCGCTATGGCAAGCAACAGCAATCCTATTATTCCAAACTTCCTCATGTATAGAGTAAAGTTAACTAAACCCCCGCATCCCAGGGCTACCACTCACCCCGATTGAGCCGTTGGTACCTCCCCGCTGCCACCGGTACCCCCCGGTGAGCCGTTGGCTCCCCCGCACCGCCGTCAACCGGTTAACAACTTTTGGAAAACTTTCCGTCTGCCCATAGAGAAATAATGTAAATTGCCCTTCACGCAAAAATAAATATTATGATAAAGCTCCAAGTAATCGGCAACCTGGGTAAGGACTGTGTCACCAATACGGTGAATGGAAAGAACGTGATCAATTTCAACGTGGCGCACACCGAGAAATTCCGCGATGCCCAGGGCAATCAGAAAGATAAAACGATTTGGGTGGAATGTGCATATTGGACGGACAGGACGGGCATCGCCCCCTATCTCAAAAAGGGCACCCAGGTATACGCAGAAGGTACTCCCGAAGTAAGAACCTACCCCAAGAATGACGGCACCACCGGCGTCTCCCTCACCCTCCGCGTACTCTCCGTACAGCTGCTGGGCAGCAGAGGCTCCGAAGGCGGCGGCGGCGGCTATTCCGGCGGTGGCTCCGAAGGATATGCCCCCTCCCAGGGCGCTTCCCGGGTACCATCGGCAAGCGATATCACCGAACCGATCGACGATCTTCCTTTCTAAGATTCTTCCCACCCCCGGTCAAAAGCCGGGGGTTTTTCTTGTCACCCCCTGCTCGCACCGCCTTCTCATCTACCCGCACCAGCGCCTCCACCTCCTCCCGGCTCACCGCCTTCCGCCGATCATCCAGGTTGATCACCATCAGCAATCCCTGCCTCCCCGGCGTCCCCAAAAACGCATTCACCAGGTTATTCTGCTCACTCACCAACGGATGACCCGTCGTCACATTCCATAACTCCTTGGCACACAAGCATCCCATAGTGGGTGTCAAGGGATACCAGGGCCGGCCGGCAAAATACTCCGGGTCCATCGTCGTCCCATGCGCAATGATCTCCGTCCGCCCGATAGCCCCCGCCTCCCAGGCCTCCATCATCGGAGCATAGTCCCGCCACCCCGGCGGTAGCAAGACCCGGTACCGCTCGAGCGTATCCACCCTTCCCTCACAAGGCAACAATAACTGCAAGTTGGGCGTGGGACCAATATAGTTTGTCTTCGATACGTCCGTCCCCGTGATCCTATACACCCCCTGCGGCGTATTCCCATTCGTCAAAAAATACGGCAACCCCGGCCCCGACCGCGCCAGCTGCTCAAACACCTCCAACCTCCCATCCCCGTCCCGCACAAAGCTCCCATCCGCATTCTGCACGATCGCTAACCCCGGGTAGTCCCGGTCCCAACGCTGAAAAGAATAGATCGTCTTGACACCCATCTCCCGTTCCCACGCAAAAAGCTCCCCCACCGCCGGCAACGCAGGCCGCCGAAAGCTCAAATATCCCTGCAGCTCCCGCAACACCGGTATCGTATCAAAGCCCGGAAACCGCTCCACCATCCGGATCTTCAAGGCATTGGCATTCTCCACCCCGGTGTCCACCCGGTGCAGATACACCGCGCAAAGCGCAAAAAGCCGCGCATCTTCCTCCCGCGACAGCAAAGAGTCCATCTCCCGCCGGTACCGGTCCCGCCCTACAGCATAAACCGCCTCCAGGAAAGCCCGCTTGGTATCGTAGGAAAGCCCGTCATAACCGGTAAACATCTGCTCAAAACCCCGCCGCACATCCGGTCCGTCAAAAAGGAACTGCTCCACCGCCCAGCACGCCGACAGGTAGCCATCCTCCGTATTGCTGTCCAGGGCCGCCGCAAAATGCTTCGCAACCACCCTCTCCCGCAGATCCTTCTCCAGCGCCACCCGCTTGTTGTACAACACAAAATCCGTATAAATATCCTCCCGCCGCGTCTGCGCCACCGTAGCCAAACCCGCCGCGCAAAGCAGCATCAACCACAAATACTTCATTCACCAAAAATACAAAAGCCGCTCTGATGAGCGGCTTTTGTAAAGTTATTCGAAAATGTTCCCCGGCGCCGGGTTGTTCCGAAGGGACGGGCCCCTTCGGACGCAAGCATAAATCATTGTGGGCGAGGGGCGACAAATTTGCCATAGGAGCCCTGAGCCCTCAATACCCAGGATTCTGCTGCTTCGCAATATTCGGGTTCCGCAAGATCTCCTGCTGCGGGATCGGCGCAAGCCGCAGCGGATCAGCTTTGTCGATCGTCAACGCATCCCCATTGGCGGATGCGCCGGGATTCGAAACCCGTACAATATCAAGATTCAGCCGGTTCATATCGAACAACCGGTCCCCTTCGAAGGCCAGTTCCTTCCTCCGCTCCGTAGCAATATCGCTGACCAGCGCGGCATCCGTTGAAGTATAACCCGTGAAACCCGGATCCCGCGTTTCGGCAACCGTATTCACAAAGTCCTGCGCATCGGTATTCTGCCCCAGCCGCGCCGCAGATTCCGCAGCGATCAGGTACACCTCCGAAAGCCGGATGACCTTGATGTTGTCCCGATCGTTTCTCTGGGCATTCGGATACTTGTTGACGAGATAGGCGCTTGCTCCGCTCTTCGTCTTTCCTGCAACAAGCAGCGCTCCCCTGACATCGCTGGCCGAATAGAGGCTTACCAGGTCTATCGAAGCATAGATGTCCTGGTATCCATTGATATAAATACCGCCCAGATCGTCAAAACCATTGTTGTTCACAGCATCGGCGTCCACTTCGAAAATCGTCTCTGTCGCATCCGTGTTCGGCGCCGGGTTGGCCCAATAACCAAGGAAGCCGCTATAGGAGACCAGGCTGAACGGGCCGTTGTTGATCACGTCATTGGCCGCCGCCAGCGCATCGGAATATTGCCCCATATAGAGATAGACCCGGGCCAGCAACGCCTCGGCCGCATACTTGCTGATCGTAATGGAGCTGCTGTAATCGGGCCCCGAGGCAAAGGCTGCCTTAAGATCGCTGACGATCTGGGTATACACGGCTCCGACAGTCGCGCGCTGAGGCTCAGCCGTAACATCATAGTGGATCACCAGCGGAACGCCAAAGGAATTTTGGTCCGTCGTATAGTTCTTTCCCCAGGTCGTGACCATTTTAAAGTATAACAACCCACGAAGGGCATAGGCCTGCGCCTTGATATCGTCGGCGCCCGTGACCTTCGCATCGATGATTTGATTGCACCGGAGGATGCCGGTATACGACTCCGCCCACATATCTTGCGGAACCTGGTCGGTGATCGGAACGGTATACCCCCATTGCGGAATGTAACGCCCCGAGTTCCGCGACTCCAGGAACGTATTGTCGGCCATCAGGTCGCCGATAACCGGCCAATCCCGGCCAAACTGATCGACATTCCGGATCTCCGCATAGGTTCCGTTCAGCGCGCTCTGCAACGCACTGGCCGAGTTGAGCAACAGCGATGTATCCGTCGTGATCTTGTCCAACGGCGTCTTATCTACAAAGGACTTGGAGCAGCTTCCCAGGACCGTACCCGCCGCAAGGACGATCAGGAGAGGTTTATAGAGAGATGAGGTATTCATATTGGTAATTTTCTTTTTTTAGGAATTTATTCTCTTAGAATCCGATCTTGATACCACCGGCAATCGTCTTCGGGATCAGCACCTCCAGGTTGGCCGTACTGTTGATACCCGACTCGGGATCAAACGGCAGGGTCTTGTCCGTAGCGAAGGTCAGCAGGTTCGTGCCCCGGATATAGATGCTCAGGCTGCCCAGGTGCATTTTCTTGACGGCATCCGTCGGCAGGTTATAGCTGAGCTGGATATTCCGGAGACGGATATAATTGCCCTTGTACAGCCAGCGGGTGGAAACCTGGTTCGAGTTGTTGTTGCCGCCGATGATCAGCTGTGGCACATCGGTCTTGTCACCCGGTTTCTTCCAGGCATTCAGCTCATTGCTGAATTGGTTGAAGCCACCGAGGAACTGGCCGTCGCTGTTCAGGTAATAATACCAGTTATCGAAAATATAGTTCCCAAAATTATAGTTGAACTGGAAGTCGAGGCTGAGCTGCTTGTACGTAAAGGTGTTCGACAACCCGCCATAGACCGAAGGCGAGGCGGAATGGTTCAACGCCAGCCCGGCGCTGTCATAGTCCCCCGTGACGGTCTTCTTCGTGCCGTCGGTATACCATTGCGGTGCACCCGTCTGGGTATTTACCCCGGCCCACTGCTGCAGGTAGAACTCCTGCAGATCATGTCCCACCGTGTATTCGAAATTCCCGCTGGGGATCGGCTTACCCTGGTACAGCGACTTCACGCGGTTGACATTATGTGCAATGTTAAAGGAGATCAGCCAGCTGAAGTCTTTCGTGACCACCGGCCGGCCGCTGAGCGTGACTTCGATACCCTTATTCACCACGCTGCCGATATTCTCGTTCTGGCTGCTGAAACCGCTGGTCAGCGAGAAAGGCACCGGCGCCAGCAGGCTGGTCGTTTCCCGGTGATAATATTCGATCGTCCCATCGATGCGGTTCTTCAGCAGGGCGAAATCAAGGCCGATATTCAAGGCCTGGTTCTTCTCCCAGGTCAGCTCGGGGTTACCCACGTTGTTGGGCACAAGACCAGGTTGACCGGCATAGTTGCCGCCATAAGTGACGCCCCCATACGAGTAGCTGCTGCCGTATGTGGTCAGCGCCGTACCGGTAGGGAACCCGTTGGAGTTACCCGTCTGGCCAAAGGAGGTCCGCAGCTTCAACAGGTTGAACAGGTTCTGGTTCTTCATAAAATCCTCTTCATTGATATTCCAGCTGCCGCCGATGGAGTAGAAGGTTCCCCATCGGTGATCGGCGCCAAATACCGAAGACTCATCGCGACGAAAACTGCCGCTCACCACATACCGGTCCTTGTAGTTGAAGTCGGCGATGCCGAATTCCGAAAAGACCGCGGACTCATCCGGCAACGCGTAAGCCGTCACCGGGGTGGACGTATTGGCGAGATATTTCAGCGACAGCGTTTGCGGAAAGTTCTTCCCATACGCCTGGATCTGGTAGTACTTCCGGTCATAGGCTTCCACCCCCGCCTTCAGATCGAAATAGGCGTCCCCGTCCGTATTGACCTTCTGTTTCCAGTCGGCAAAATTACTCCAGGTATAGGCAAAGGTGCGGGTATAGTTGGAAGAAGCGTCCCCTCCGTTGGCAAAGCCGTCCCCATAGAAGGGGTTACGGTATTGGTCTTCCTGTACCGCAACATAGTCACCGGCAAACCGGGTCGTAAACTTCAGGTTGTCCAGGATGCGCAGCTCGCCCGTTGCATTGCCCCGCACCGAGGTCTGCTGAGCCTGGTTGAAATTGTAGGCCGCCTGTACCAGCGGGTTGAATATGCCACTGTTCTGTCCAAACTCACCCGTTGCGTCTTTGTCTCCATACCGGTAGGATCCGTCGGAATTGACCGGCGAATACCAGGGCATCAGGAAAAAGCTGGCCAACACTGGATTGGCAAAGGCGCCGCCATTCGCCGGCGTATTCTGGGAAGTGTTACTGGCATTGATATTGGCCGACATCGTAAACCGGTCGCTGGCCTTGTGCGTCACCGCAAGCGCACCGCTGAACCGCTTGAAGTCGGAAGCGATCGAGGTGCCCTTCTGGTTGAAATAGCCCGCCGAAGCATAGATGGTGGTCTTATCGTTGCCGCCGCTCAGGTTCAGGTTCACCTGCGACTGGTTGCCCTTCTGGCTCACCACATCGAACCAGTTGGTATTGGTCTTGGTATAGTCGGCAGGAAATCCAAGGAAGTTCGGGTTGACGATCAGCGCGTCCGCACCGGCGTTGTCCGTCGCATATCCCCCGTTGATGATCGACTCTCTCAACACCTGCGTATACTGCGGTCCCGTCAAAGGTTTGTTGGAAGGATTAAAGGCCCTGCTGTTCTGACCGACTTCGGCTACCACATTGATCTTGCTCTTCCCGGCCTTGCCTTTCTTCGTCTGCACCAGGATGACCCCATTGGCCCCACGGCTGCCATAAGGCGCTGTGGAGACGGCATCCTTTAATACCGTAATGCTCTCGATATCGTCGGGGTTCAGCGTGCTCAGCGGATTGGCCGTGGTCGTATTGATTGTCAGATCACCCGTCTGCGCAATCGCCCCGTCAATCACCCACAGCGGCGATGCGCTGGCATTGATCGACCCGATACCCCGGATACGGATATCCGTGGCAGAACCCGGGGCCCCCGATGTGGAGCTCGCCTGCAAACCGGCAACACTGCCCTGTAATTCCTTGTCCACCGACGTGAACGGCTTATCGGCCACGAGATTGCCGCTGACCGTGGCGACGGCGCCCGTGACGTTGGTCTTCTTCTGCGTTCCGTAAGCGACCACGACAACTTCATTAAGGCTCTGGGTGCCAGGCTTTAAAGCGACGGTCCCAACCGTGGTCTTGCCGGCAATGTCAACTTCCTGCGTAGTGTAGTTCACCGCAGAAATTATCAGCGTCTTGGCCGTGCCGGGCACCGTCACCGAGAACGTACCGTCACTGGCCGTGCTGGTCCCGCGATTCGTTCCCTTGACCGCCACCGTAGCACCCGCCACCGGAAGCCCGTTCGCATCTGTTACCGTTCCTGAAATAGTGTGATTTTGTGCCGCTACCTGCCCGATCAGCAGGGTGAGACAGCAGAGAATGGTGAGAAGCCTTCTCATAAGAAGTTGTTTTGTAGTGAAGAAATGTTGACTCTGTATCCGCAAATTTAATGATAAACGCATACATGTGCTACACAGTTGTCCGTACTTTAGCAAAGTTTGGATGAGCAAAAACGCTTAATTTCAGTACTTTATTTTCCTGACCAAAAAAATAGACTAAACATGAGATCATCGCTCTTTGCCTGCCTGCTCTGTATTTCAGCCGCATTTGGCCTCGCCGGCTGTGGTAATTCTACCGGCAACGGGGACACGACAAAAAAAGATTCCTCCTACGCCGGCGACTCCTCCGCCGCAAACGTCACAAAGGACTGGAAACTCGGCGTCCAGATGTGGACCTTCCACGTCGCCGGCCCCTTTGTAAAAGCCCTCGACAAGGTCGACAGTACAGGATTAAAATATATAGAAGCATTTCCCGGCCAGCCCCTCGGTGGTGACATGAAAGACACATTCGGCATCCGGATGTCGGCGGCAAGCAGGGCGGAGTTGAAAAAACTCCTTCAATCCAAGGGTATACAGATAGTAGCAATGGGCGTCATCCAGCCCAACACCATCGCTGAGTGGAAGCAGTACTTCGATCTGGCCAAAGAGTTCGGTCTCAGCTATATCACCGCTGAACCCCTTAAGAACCAGTGGGACGGCGTCGACAGCCTCGCAGGCATCTACGGCATCAACGTCGCGATCCACGACCATCCCCGCCCGAACCCCTACTGGCACCCCGATTCCGTCCTCGCAGCCGCGAAAGGCCACCCCCATATCGGTTCCTGCGCAGACATCGGACATTGGGTACGCAACGGCCTCGACCCCGTCGAATGCTTGAAAAAGCTCGAAGGACATGTCTTTGGCGTTCACTTAAAGGACGTTGACTCGGCAGGGAATGTCAAGGCTGCTGACCGGATCGTGGGTACGGGGGTGATAAAATTTACTCCGATCTTCGAGGAACTCAAACGTCAGCATTTCAAGGGTATGTTCTCTATCGAGAGGGAAGACAACTGGTATAACAATGTCCCCGATGTCCTCCAAACGATCAAATTTTATAACGAACAGGTCAGTAAGCTTTAATGTCAAATAATTGCCATATGAACCGGAGCAAGACCCGTCGTCAATTTATTAGACAGCTGGGAGGGGCCTCCCTGCTGCTCTCCGCGGGAAATATACCCACAACCGCTGCCGAAAAGACCCACCAGGAAGAACACCTCCTCGAGGTCACCCGCCACTCCGGACCCGCCGATACCGTACGTATCGCCGGTATCGGCATGGGGATCATGGGTTACAATGACGTCAATACCGCCCTCCAGGTACCCGGCGTAAAGTTGGTCGCCGCCTGCGACCTCTACACCGGGCGCCTGGAAAGGGCAAAAGAACGGTACGGAAAGGACCTCTTCACCACCCGCGACTACCGGCAGATCCTCGACCGCAAGGATATCGACGCGGTCATTATCGCCACCAGCGATAACTGGCACGCCCGCATCGCCACCGAAGCCCTCGCAAAAGGCAAGGCGGTATACTGCGAAAAACCGATGGTCCACCGGATCGAAGAAGGCCTGCCCCTCATCGCGACCCACAAGTCCTCGGGCAGACCCATGCAGATCGGCAGCCAGCGCGTCAGCAGCGTGGCCTATGCAAAGGCGAAAGAACTCTACAAAGCCGGGGAGATCGGTCAGCTGAACTGCATCGAAGCCACCTGGAACCGCCAGAACGCCCTCGGCGCCTGGGAATATACCCAGCCGGCAGACGCCTCACCGGAAACCGTCGACTGGCAACGTTATATAAAAGGTAAACCCGCCGAACCCTGGGACCCCAAAAAGTTCTTCTGGTGGCGCAACTACCGCGCCTTCGGAACCGGCATGGCCGGCGATCTCTTCGTCCACCTCCTGTCCGGCATTCACTTTATCACGGGGTCCAACGGACCGGATAAAGTGGTTTCCTCAGGGCAGCTCTGCTACTGGAAGGACGGCCGCGACGTCCCCGACGTGATGACGGCGCTGATGTCCTACCCCGATACCCCCGCACATCCCGCCTTCCAGGTGGTCCTACAATGCAACTTCGTGAGCGGCCTCGGCGAGACGGGCAGCCTCCGGTTCATCGGCTCCGAAGGAGTGCTCGAAATGACGGACAACGGATTCACCATCCATCATCACAAAATGTCCGAAGCACCGGGCATCGGCGGCTGGGACGCCCTGGAAACTTATCCAAAGGCCATGCAGGACCAGTTGATGAAGCAATACAATACCCGCTGGTCCGCCGCACAACGTGAAGCCACGTCAAAACCGCCCACCGTTTACAAGCTTCCCGATAATTATAATGAAGACCTCGACCATCATACGCATTTCTTCGATGCCGTTCGCACGGGCAAGCCCATTGTCGAAGACCCCATATTTGGCTTCCGCGCTGCGGCGCCTTGCCTGTTGGCCAACCAGAGCTATTTCGACGGCAACCCCATCCGCTGGGACCCGGCCGCGATGAAGATCGTATCTTAGCCCCATGAACCCAAAAGAAACAGTCATCCCCTATGATCAGCTGCTGAAATTCACCATCGATATCTTCAAAGCCATCGGCTGCCCGGACACCGACGCACAGACCGCTGCCATAGCCCTGCTTAGCGCCGACCTCCGCGGCATCGACTCGCACGGCGTCGCACGGCTCATCGGCTATGTCCGCCTGAAGGAAGCAGGACGGGCCAACCCTCGCCCGCAGCTGCGCATCGTTCACGAGACGCCCTCGACGGCCGTCGTCGATGGAGATAGCGGTCTCGGCCTCGTCGTGGCGCCATTCGCCATGCAGATCGCCATCGAAAAGGCGGCACAGGTAGGCACCGGCTGGGTAAGCGTCCAGAACTCGAATCACTTCGGCATCGCCGGCTATCATGCCCTGCAGGCGGTGAAGAAAGAGATGATCGGCGTCGCCATGACCAACGCCAGCGCCCTGGTAGCTCCCACCTTCTCGCTCGAACGCCTCCTTGGCACCAACCCCATCTGCGTCGCCATTCCGGCAGGGGAGGAACCCCCCTTCGTCGCCGACCTGGCCACGACCACCGCGGCCAACGGCAAACTGGAGATCCTCCAGCGCAAGAGCGAAGAAGCCCCCCTCGGCTGGATACAGGACAAAAATGGCCGGCCCTCCACCAATCCCCATGAGCTGAAGTCCGGCGGCGCCCTCCTTCCCCTCGGCGGCGACCGCGACCACGGCAGCCACAAAGGCTACGCCCTCGGAGCCATCGTCGACATCTTCTCCGCCGTCCTCAGCGGCGCCAACTACGGCCCCTGGGTGCCCCCCTTCCCAGCCTATGTTCCCATGCCCACCGGCATGCCCGGCAAAGGCATCGGCCACTTCTTCGGCGCCATGCGCGTCGACGCCTTCCGCCCCGCCGATGAATTCAAACTCGATATGGATAAATGGATCCGCCGCTTCCGCAGCGCCACTCCCGTGCCCGGCCAGCAACGCGTCCTCATCCCAGGCGACCCCGAACGCGAAATGGAAGCCGAACGCCGCGCAACCGGCATCCCGCTCCTCCCGGCCGTAGTGAACGATCTCATAGGCCTCGCCGAAAAACTCGGCGTAGCCTCTATTTTCGAAAATTTCTAACGCGACGGCCCGTATCTTTGCGGTCCCAAAGCAAAGTAAGAGATAGATGAAAATTATGAAATTCGGGGGCACCTCCGTAGGCAAGCCCGAAAGAATGCGTCAGGTCAGTGAACTCATCACAGCCGACAACGAACCAAAGATCGTCGTCCTCAGCGCCCTCAGCGGCACCACCAACTCCCTCGTCGAGATCGGCAACGCCATCTCCTCCGGCCAGCGGGAAAAGGCAAAGGAACTCATCGACAAGCTCGAAGCACACTATCAAACCTTCATAAAGGATCTCGTAAAAAAGGACGCCTCACTGAAAAAGGCAAGGTCCATCATCGCCGAACACTTCGAATTCCTCACGATCATCCTGAAGATCTCCTTCAGCGAAGCGCTCAGCAAGGATATTTTGGCGCAGGGCGAACTCCTGTCCACCAAACTGTTCTCCATCTTCTGCGAAGAGAACGGCATCGACCACTTCCTGCTGCCGGCTCTGGAATTCATGAGCATCGACGCACACGACGAACCTCAGATCAATACGATCAAAAGCCGTCTCGAAAACCTGCTCCGCCAGCATAAGGATAAAAAACTCTTCATTACCCAGGGGTACATCTGCCGCAACGCCCGCGGCGAGGTCGACAACCTCAAACGCGGCGGCAGCGATTACAGCGCCTCCCTCATCGCCGCGGCGATCAACGCCAGCGTCTGCGAGATCTGGACCGATATCGACGGCATGCACAACAACGACCCCCGCGTCGTCAAAAAAACCGTCGCCATCGAACAGCTTAGCTTCGAAGAAGCCGCCGAACTGGCGTACTTCGGCGCCAAGATCCTTCACCCTGCCTCCATCTGGCCCGCCCAATTCTATAAGATCCCCGTTCGCCTGCTCAATACCATGCAGCCGGAAGCAAAGGGCACGCTGATCACCGAAGAGGCCGGCTCCGCCGGCGTAAAAGCCATCGCCGCCAAGGATGGCATCATCGCGATCAACATCCGCAGCAGCCGCATGCTCCTGGCCTACGGCTTCCTGCGAAAGATATTCGAAGTCTTTGAAAAATATCGCACCCCTATCGATATGATCACCACCTCCGAGGTGGCGGTATCCCTCACAATCGAAAGCTCTACCGAGCTGAAGGCCATCGTCCGCGAGCTCGAACCCTTCGGCAGCATCGAAGTGGAAGAGAACCATTCCATCGTATCCATCGTGGGTAACGAGCTTGCCACCACGCCCGATCTGCTGAGCAAGCTGTTCACTGCGCTCACCACCGTGCCGATCCGCATGGTCAGCTACGGCGGCAGCAAACACAACGTATCCCTGCTCATCCCCTCCGCATATAAGACGGAGACGCTGCAGCTGCTCAACAAAGGACTGTTCGGATTAGAATAATCCCTACATTCATGGTGTGAAGTGGTTGCTTATTCTCATCATCTCATTTACCAGCCTGGGCGAAGCCCAGGCGCAACTCACCGGCACGGTGACCGACAGTATCACCGGCCGGCCGCTCGCGGCCGTAAGCGTATACCTAAACAACACCTCAAAAGGTGCAGTCACCAATAAAGACGGTACCTTCCGCCTTGTCATCCCGGCAGGAAACTACGAGTTGGTCATCTCCGCTATCGGCTACACAACCGTGATCCGCCGGATCAACGGCCGCGAACAAACACCCCCGATCAACATCCGTCTTCACCAGGACGCGACCGAACTGACAACCATCACGGTCGAACCCTACGAAAAAAGAGGCTGGGGAAAATACGGGAAATTCTTCCGCGAGAACTTTATCGGCACCGGCGCAAACGCCTCCTCCTGCGAGATCCTCAACCGGGAAGTCCTGCGGTTCCATTTTTACAAACGGGGCAACCGGCTGAGCGTAACCGCTACCGAGCCCTTGCAGATCGCCAACGACGCCCTGGGCTACACCCTCGAGTACAGGCTGGAAGAGTTCGTCGCCGACTTTAACAACAAGATCACCACCTGGCAAGGCTATCCACTGTTCCACGAGCAGGAAGCGAAGAACAAGGACCGTCAACAGGAATGGCAGCTCAGCCGGAAAACGACCTATCGCGGTTCGCTCATGCATTTCATCCGCAGCCTCTATGCCGGTCATACACTCCATGAAAGCTTCCTGATCCAACGCGAGCTGACCGTGCCCAACATCGAAAAGATGCGGGTAAAGGAGATCTATCGCCCCGATTTCCAGAAACCCGGCCTGTTCCCGATGGATACCCTGTATCATTTCTGGGAAGTACTCCGCCAACCCAATATGATCCAGCGGCGGATCGCCGTTTCACCCGACTCGCTGACCTCTCCGCATGCCGGTAGCCCGGCGCTGGATCTCAATTTTGATGGGACATTGCTCGTCACCTACGGCGTAAGCAGCCGCACCGACAGCTTCTATGTATCGGGCATTCGCCTGCTCGGCGCTCAACCCGTCACCATCGAAGAGAATGGAAATTATTACCCCGGAAAAGAACTGCTGACCACCGGGCGCTGGGGCCAGTCCGAAAAGATAGGCAACCTGCTGCCGCTAGACTACTTCCCTCCACCTCCGGATCCCCGCTACCCGGGTCTTCATTGAGTCGACGGAGGAGGCTCGTCCGAAGGACAATTATTAGCCCTGTTGGGCTTCGCCGGCGAAGCCCCAGCCCTACAGCCACCCTCCCGTAGCCAACCAATTCTTCAACCGGTCCGGCCACTGGTCCTTCGTCGTATGATTCCATAGCCCAAACCCATGCCCGCCGGTGGGATAAAGATGCATTTCCGCCGGCACATGATGCCGCAGCAAAGCCTCATAGAAATAAATGCTGTTGACAACAGGCACCGTCTTATCATCTTCCGCATGCACAAGAAAGGTCGGCGGCGTCTGATCCGTCACCTGCAGCTGGTTCGAGTATTTCTGAATAAGCGCAGCCGAAGGATGCTGACCAATGAGATTATCCCGGCTTCCCCGATGCCCCGTGCTGTCGTCAAAGCTGATCACCGGGTAAAGCAACACCGCAAAGTCCGGCCGCAAGGAAACACCCGCCGGGTTGGCGATCACCGGCGTCATAAAATGTGTTTCAGCCGTCGAAGCCAAATGCCCGCCGGCCGAAAAGCCCAGGATGCCAATACAGCCCGGTCTCACCCCCCATTCCGCCGCCCGCTGACGCACCACCTGGATCGCCCGCTGCGCATCCTGCAACGGCCCGATGGTCTTGTCCACCATCGTTTCGTCGCTGGGTAACCGGTACTTCAACACAAAAGCCGTGATGCCAAGACTGTTCAACCACGCCGCCACATCCGTCCCCTCATGGGTCATGGCCAGGTGCACATACCCGCCCCCGGGAACAACAATAACGGCCGTCCCCGTTCGCTTCCCCGCCGGAGGTTGCCAAACCGTTAGGGTAGGGCGGCTCACTTTGCTGTACGAATAACGCACCGGGTTCCCGCTGGAATCCACCGTCTCGGCATTCGCCGCATTCCTCGAATTGGGGATCGGGTCGGACCCGTACAAAGGCATCTCTTGTTGTGCAGTAGCCATAAAAGGCAATAGTAGTAGAAAAAGTAGGCGCATAAAAAAACCGGCCGTTAGGCCGGTTTAAATTTACAATATCAACATGGCATCTCCATAACTGAAGAACCGATATTTATCTTTTATCGCCTTTTTATACGCATCCATCGCCAGGTCATACCCCGCAAACGCGCAAACCATGATCAGCAGGCTCGTCTTCGGCAAATGGAAATTGGTGACCAGCGCATCGGCAATATTGAACTGGTAAGGCGGATGGATAAAGGTATTCGTCCAGCCTTCCGAAGGCTTCAGTAATTTTTCAGCCGTAAAAGAGGACTCGATCGCCCGCATCGTCGTCGTCCCGATCGAACAAATGCGATGACCACCCAGCCGCGCCTTGTTCACGATCTTACACGCATCCTCTTCGATCCGGTAATACTCGGCATCCATCTTGTGCTTGCTAAGATCCTCCACCTCGATCGGGCGAAACGTGCCAAGACCCGTATGCAACGTGATCTCGCTAAACCGCACCCCTTTGATCTCCAAACGCTTGATAAGCTCTTTGCTAAAATGCAACCCCGCCGTCGGCGCCGCAACAGCCCCCTCATGCTTGGCGTATACCGTCTGGTATCGCTCCTTGTCTTCTTCGTCGGGCTTGCGCTTGATATATTTCGGCAGCGGCGTCTCCCCAAGGATCTCCAACACCTGGCGGAACTCCTCGTCATTCCCATCCCACAGGAACCGGATCGTCCGGCCCCGGCTCGTCGTGTTGTCGATCACCTCCGCTACCAGCTCGTCATTGTCGCCAAAATACAGCTTGTTTCCCACACGGATCTTCCGCGCCGGATCGACGATCACGTCCCAAAGACGGTTGGGCTTGTTCAATTCGCGGAGGAGGAAAACTTCGATCTTGGCGCCGGTCTTTTCCTTGCGGCCATACATCCGGGCCGGAAAAACCTTGGTATTGTTGACTACAAATACATCTTTATCGTCGAAATAGTCGAGGATGTCCCGGAAATGCTTGTTCTCGATCTGGCCGGTCTTACGGTGGACCACCATCATTCGGCTATCCTCTCTTTTTTTCGCAGGGTGCTGGGCAATAAGGTTTAAGGGAAGATCAAACTTAAACTGTGAAAGCTTCATGTGGAATGTTGATTTTTAATATTTCTCTTCTCACATGATATCAGGGGGAGGGTAACTTTAGAGCCTTATCTGCACAAACCAGGTCTTACGGTACCGGTCTGCTATCATGAAATTTCCAAGCGGGCGAAGGTACAACAAAAAAGACCCCTTTCCAAATAAAATAATTTAGGGGAATTGGCGTCTTTTGTGCATATTGTATCGTATCGGTATTAGAATAACTCCCCTTATACATGAGCTCTACCCCCCTCAGGTTTTGTGCGCAGGCAACCGTTCTTCTCCTTCTCCTCGCAATAGCGTCACCGGCACAACGCAGGCCGGACAAGAAATACCCCGCCCTCCTCTGGGAGATCACCGGGAATGGTCTCAAAAAACCATCCTATCTCTTCGGGACCATGCATGTCAGCAGCAAGCTGGTCTTTCACCTCAGCGACTCCTTCTACCTCGATATTCGCAACGCCGACGTCGTAGCCCTCGAGCTCGACCCCCAGCTCTGGCAGGACCAGCTCTTCCGCTTCGAAAATCTCCAGTCCAACCTCCGCTTCTACACCCAGGGCGCACCCGCCGACGGCGTCAACGAACGGTCCTTCCAGCTCGAACGCTATGAGGACCGCCTCAAATCCGCGCTCAGCGAAGAACCCACCGTCATCAACGGCTTGCTTTACAGAACGTTCCGCACCCAGGCCGATTTCGAAGAAGATACCTACCTCGATCTCTATATTTACCAGACAGGCAAAAAGCTGGGCAAACAGGCCACCGGCGTCGAGAATTACTTCCAAACCGAACGCCTCGTCATGGAGGCCACCCAGGACATGATGAAGGATCGCAAGAAAAAGGCGCCGGACACCGACGGCGAATCGGCCTTCGAGATCGAGCGCAAGACCCAGGAGGCTTACCGAAAAGGGGATCTCGACCTCCTCGACTCCCTCGAACGGCTCATGGAACCCTCCGAAGCCTACATGGAGAAATTCCTCTACCGCCGCAACGAGATCCAGGCAGCCTCCATCGACAGCATCATACATCACCACTCTCTTTTTGTCGGAGTGGGCGCCGCCCATCTCCCCGGTAAACGCGGGGTCATCGAACTCCTTCGCAGGAAAGGCTACACGCTACGCCCGGTCGTCATGCCCGACCGTGACGCCACCCGCCGCGACGACATCGATAAGATAAAAGTTCCGGTCACCTTCTCCACGTTCACCTCCGAGGACGGCGACTTCTCCGTCCAACTGCCCGGTAAGCTCTACCGCCGCAACGAGAGCCGCTCCCCCGACTCCTGGCAATATGCCGACATGGGCAACGGCGCATATTATATCATCGGCCGGGTAAAGACTCACAGCAGCTTCCTCGGCCAAAAGGACGAGACCGTGCTGAAGAAGGTCGATAGCCTCCTCTACGAGAATATCCCGGGAAAGATCCTGAAAAAGACTCCCATCACCCGCAGCGGCTACAAGGGCTTCGATATCACCGCCCGCACCCGCCGCGGGGATATTCAGCGCTACAATATTCTCGTCACGATGTCCGAAGTATGGGTGTTCAAAATGAGCGGTACAAACGGCTACGTCGAAGGCGCCGAGGCCGACCAGTTCTTTGGCTCCATCCAGCTCCGCCACGGCCTCGCCGCCGGCTGGACCAATTTTGAGCCGGTCCGCGGCGGCTTCAGCATCGCCTTCCCCCGCACCCCCGTTCGGAACCGCAACACCGCCACTACCGACGGGATCACCCGCTGGGAATACGAGGCTACCGACACCACCAACGGCGACGCGTTCCTCCTTTGGAAGAAGACGGTGCAGAACTACCGGTTCATGGAAGAGGACACCGCTGACCTCGCGCTCATGGAAGAAAGCTTCCGCAACTCGGACTTCATCGAACGGATCCTCTCCCGCAAGCCCGTCGCAATTGCCGGCCACGCCGGCCTCGAAGCCGTCTACCAGGAAAAGGACGGCTCCTTCCTTCGCGCCCGCTTCATCCTCCATGGCGCCGACTACTACCTGCTGGCGGCCCATAGCCGCAGCCGCACCCGGTCATTCAACAACTTCTTCAACTCCTTTGCCTTTACCCCCTACCGCTATCCCGGCTTCCGCAACTATGTCGATACCTTCACCCACATCAGCGTCACCACGCCCATGGTGCCGGATATCGACACCGGCATGCGCGGCATCATCGAAAGGGCCAGCAGCGAGGAATTCCTCAACTCCCTGCCGGACTACAACAGCTACTGGCCCCGCGCAAAGACGGCCCTCTTCCAGGACGACTCTACCGGTGAAGCAGTCTACGTATCCGTCGAATCCTTCCCCAAATATTACTACCCCAAAGACAGCGCTTCCTTCTGGCTCGAGGAGACCAATGAAAAACGCCTCCGCCGTGACCTGGTCATCGGCAAAAGGCAAGCGTACACCGACGGCGATGAAGCCGGCTACCACTATATCCTGACCGATACCAACACCACCCGGCAAATTGCCATGTGGATCTTCCTGAAAGGCAATCACCTATTTCGCATCGTCTCGCTCTCGGACTCCCTGATGCCGCCCAGCGAATTTACTACCCGCTTCTTCTCCACTTTCCGGCCCGTCGTTCAGCCCGCCCCCGTTTCGGTCTTCGACAGCAAACTGGATGCGTTCTTCCGCGACTTCAACAGCAAGGATTCTCTCCTCGCCAAACGCGCAAAGGAAGCCATCCCGAACGTCTATTTCGGACCCGCCGGCGTTCCCCGCCTCCTCGATGCCATCCATCACCTGCCCTATAACGGCAAAGACTATTTCGATACAAAGACAAAACTGATCAACGAACTGGGATATATCAACGACTCCGCCGCAACACCAGGCGTCGTGGCCGGATTGAAACACATCTTCGAACGGGCCGGCGACACCAGCCTGTTGCAAAACGCCGTGCTGAAGGCCCTCGCCCATCACCGGACCGCCGCGGCCTACCAACTGCTGAAGCAGCTCATGATCGAAGACCCGCCCGTCTTCGATAACGCCTCGGAATATACCAGTCTCTTTCGGGACATCGGTGACTCCCTGGCCCTCGCCCGCACCCTTTTCCCCGATCTGTTGAAACTTTCCACCGTCGACGATTATAAGGCCAACATTCAATCCCTGCTCGCCAGCCTCGTCGACAGCAACTATTGCAAAGCCTCCGACTACGAACCCTGGTTCAGCCAGATCTGGTTCGACGCGAAGATCCAATGGAAAAAACAGGAAAGCAAAGACGAACGGCGCCTGCAAAAAAAAGAAGACGAGAACGACGATAATGCCGATTCCGATAACGACGAAGCGACCGGCAACGAGCTCGACGACTATGCGATCCTGCTCCTGCCCTTCTTTGACAAGAACGCGGCGATCCCCCGCTACTTCGACCGGCTGCTGACAAGCCGCGACCCCCAACTGCGCCTCAGCACCAGCCTCCTGTTACTGCGTCACCACCGACCCGTCGCCGACTCGACGCTCATGGCTTTGGCCGCGGCCGACGCCTCACGCAGCGCACTCTACCAGGGCCTTAGCTCCATCGATTGCCTCGACCGGTTTCCCCGTCGTTACCGGACCCAGGAAGACATGGCCCGCAGCCTGCTCGTCGCAAGCCACGGCAACAACGAATTCGCCGCTATCCGGCTGGTGGACAAACAGCCTGCCCAATTCAAATCGGCAAAAGGCTGGGTCTACTTCTTCCAATACAAGATCAACAAGGATGATGAATGGCAGATCGGGCTCAGCGGCATCCAGCCCTCCGGCCATAAGGATCTCAGTGCCGACGCCTCGCTGGCGGTCCTCACCTCCAAAAAACTGAAAGCAGGTATATCGCCGGTCGATCAATGTTCCGAACAATGGCGGAAGCTCCTGTTGGCCCGCCGCAAAAGCGCGGCATCCTTTTTCCAGGATAGCGAGTATCGCGTCAGCCAGCCTGATGAAGATTAGGGATTGCGTCGATAAGCTTCCGCGTATACTCACTCCGGGGATGTTGATAAACCTCCTCGGCGTCACCCGCCTCTTCTATCCGCCCCTTATTCATGACAAGGATGCGATCGCTGATATACCGGATCACCGAAAGATCGTGGGAGATAAAGACAACCGTAAACCCGAATTCCTTTTTCAGATCGTTCAGCAGGTTCAGCACCTGCGCCTGCACGCTCACATCCAGCGCCGACACCGACTCGTCGGCGACAATGAACGCCGGCTTCAGGGCCAGCGCCCGCGCGATAACTATCCGCTGCCGCTGCCCGCCGGAGAACTCGTGCGGCCACCGGTCATAATGGCCCGCCCTGAGGCTCACCTTCTCCAGCAGCTCGATCACCATCTGCCGCCGCTCGCCGTCCGAAGCCCCCATCCCATGCACCTTCATCGCCTCCGCGATCGCCGCGCCGATCGTCAGCCTCGGGTTCAGGGAAGAGTAGGGGTCCTGGAAGATCAGCTGCATCCTGCTCCTCAATCCTTTCATATCCGCGGCCGAAAGCTCGCCCAGCGCCCGGCCTTCAAAAAAGATTCGCCCGTCCGTCGGCTCCACCAACCGCAGCAACGCCCGGCCTAAGGTCGTCTTGCCACAACCCGACTCACCCACCAACCCAAGCGTCTCTCCCTTATACACCTCGAAACTCACCCCATCCACCGCCTTATTATACTTCAACACCTTACCCAAAAAAGTCTTCTTCGCAGGATACCAAACCCTGAGATCCTCCACCCGCATCAGCACCTCGCCCAACCCAACTCTCACAGGCATCACCTCGACGGAAGCCAAAGGCTCCCGTCCCTCCAAATAATCACTCACCACCGGCAACCGCTCGCCTTTCACATGCAACGCCGGCCGGCAATTCAAAAGCCCCTTCGTATAAGGATGCCGGGGAGCCCGGAACAATTCCCGCACTGGCCCCTGCTCGACGATTTTTCCCTTATAAAGCACCACCGCCCGGTCCGCGATCTCCGCCACCACCCCAAGATCGTGCGTGATAAAAATGACACCCATATCCTCCGTCTCCTGCAATTGCCGGATCAGCTCGAGAATGGTCTTCTGCACCGTCACATCCAATGCCGTCGTCGGCTCGTCGCAGATCAACAACGAAGGCCGGCTGCTCATCGCCATCGCGATCATCACCCGCTGCTTCTGCCCCCCGCTCAGCTGATTCGGCCACCGGTCATACATCGCCACCGGGTCGGGTAGCCGCACCCGTTCGAAAAGGGCGATCGCCTCCTCCCTGGCCTCGGCCACCGAAACCTTCCGGTGCACCCGGATCGCTTCTGCCACCTGGTCGCCACAGGTAAAGACAGGATTGAGCGAAGTCATCGGCTCCTGGAAGATCATCGCCGCCTCCGCCCCCCGGATAGCCCGCAACTCTTCGGCCCCTAACGCCAAGAGGTCCACGGTCCGCTCATCCCTGCCCGTAAAAAAAATATTGCCCGAGAGATACCGCGCAGGCGGCGAAGGCAGCAGCCCCAGGACGGAAAGCGAAGTGATCGATTTTCCCGACCCCGACTCTCCGACCAGCGCAACGATCTCCCCCCGGCGAACCTCGAAGCTTAGGTCTTCGACGCCGGGCATCATCCCCTCGGCCGTGGCAAAGCCGATCCCCAAATGTTCAATGGATAACAACACCGACATGGCTAAAATCTTAGATGTCTCACCGTAAGCCCGTTATTGATCAGCTGCTTCAAGGAATCGATCCCGATCTTGATATGCCGCTCCACAAATTCGGACGTGATCTTCAGATCGCTCTCCGCCGTCTTGACCCCCTCGGGGATCATCGGCTGATCACTCACCAGCAACAGCGCTCCGGTCGGGATCTTGTTATAGAACCCAACCGAAAATATCGTCGCCGTCTCCATATCGATCGCATAGGCCCGTATCTTCTGTAAGTATTCCTTAAAAACTTCGTCATGCTCCCAGATCCTTCTGTTCGTCGTATAGACCGTCCCCGTCCAGTAATCCACCGAATAATCCCGGATCGTCGTCGAGATCGCCTTCTGCAACGCAAAGGCCGGCAGAGCAGGCACCTCGGGCGGGAAATAGTCGTTGCTGGTGCCCTCGCCCCGGATAGCCGCGATCGGCAGGATCAGGTCCCCCAGCTTGTTCCGCTTCTTCAGACCCCCACACTTCCCAAGAAACAACGCCGCCTTCGGATGGATCGCCGTCAACAGGTCCATGATCGTCGCCGCCCCGGGGCTGCCCATCCCGAAATTGATGATGGTAATGTCCCCGGCCGTGGCGCATTGCATCGGTTTATGCTCCCCGATCACCGGTATCCCATGCCATTCGGCGAACAGCTGCACATAATTATCGAAGTTGGTCAACAGGATATATTCACCGAAATTCTCTAATTTTTCACCCGTGTAGCGTGGCAGCCAGTTATTTACGATCTCTTCTTTGGTCTTCATTTCGTAAATTTAGCAAATAGTTTTGGCCTATGATTAAAATCTACTATCCTTCCTACCCCTTTAAAATACGCGAACCCGAGAAGAAGAAAGAGGAGATTTGGGACGAACTGCGAAAGCAATGGGTCCGGCTTACCCCTGAAGAATGGGTGCGCCAGAACTTCATTCAATACCTCCTGCAGATAAAGAATTATCCCGCCTCCTATATGGCCGTCGAACGTCGCATGAAGCTCGGCGAACTGAACAAACGCTTCGACCTCCTCGTCTTTGACAAGGCCGCCCAACCCTGGATGCTGGTCGAATGTAAGGCCATGGAAGAAAAGCTCGACACCCGCGTCCTTTGGCAGGTGCTTCGCTATAACATGGCCATCCCGATAAAATATCTCGTCATTACAAACGGGGAAGAATGCCACGCCTTCATCAAAGGCCTGACCGATTTCGAGGACATCGCCTCCCTCCCGGCTTATTCAGAGTAGCCCCGTATACAACTTCGTGTCATATCCCACCCTGACCTTCCCGTCCCGGGCATGCCGCCCGAACAAAGCGGCCAGCGCCCGCATCATCTCTGCATTGTCCTTCGGAACATAGGAGGAAGACAACAACCTCCCGGTCAATCCCGGCAGGTCAAACAGCTGCTCATTGTCGAAATGGTCCAACCTCACTGTCGCAGGAGCAAAAAAAGCGCCGACCGCCAGATCATCTATATTGCGATGATTCACCGTCCGGTACTCCCCCGCATACCGCGAGATCAGGTCCTCATATTCCTTTTCAAAATCACTCTCCGTCATCCGCTCATTCCACACCAGCGCAGTAACCGCACCCGGCACGCCTATGCGGACCAACTCCCGCCTCGTCTTCACCGGGTCGAACCAGTGAAAGGCCTGGCCCGCGACTATCAATCGCGCCACTCCCCCTGGCAGACCCGTAGCCTCCGCCGTCCCGTCGACGGAAACAAAACCGGGGTAACCGCCCAGCAGCTCCTCCGCCTTCAAACGCATCTCGCGATTAGGCTCCACTGCATAGACACGATTCCCGTTACGTAGGAACAGCTCCGTAGAAATGCCCGTCCCTGATCCGATATCCGCCACGGCCCAGCCGGCATCGAATCCATAAATAGTTGCTAAATGGGAAAGAATGGCCGCCGGATAATGCGGCCGGTATTTGACATAATCTTCGACCCGGTCGCTAAACCGGGTAGTACTGTTGTTCATACTCACTCGCTCCGCAATGATCGCGCCGGATTCATCATCGCCGCGCGCACCGACTGGAAACTTATCGTCAACAAGGCAATGATCAATGCCGATAACCCCGCCGCCACAAAGATCCACCACTCGATCCCAATGCGGTAGGCAAACTGCCGCAACCAATGATCCATCGAAAACCAGGCCAGCGGAAACGCGATCAGGGCCGACAATCCCACCAGTTGCAGGAACTCCTTCGACAACAACCCCGTCAACCCTGTCACACTCGCGCCCAACACCTTCCGGATACCGATCTCCTTCACCCGCCGTTCGGCCATATAGGCCGAAAGCCCAAAGAGCCCCAGGCACGAGATAAGAATGGCCAGCGCGGCAAATACTTTCGATAGCTGCCCCATCAGGGTCTCACTCTTGAATATGGAATTGAAATCATCGCTCACAAAACTATAATCGACGGGATACGCCGGGTTATCTTTTTTCAGCACGACCTGCATCCTGGCAACCGCAACCTCCGCCGGGACATCCTGCTTTATCCGTACATAAAGGAATCGCGCATCGGGATTATCATTGTATGAGCAAAAGAACATCACCGGCTCGGCCTTTCCATACATATCGCCAAATACAAAATCCTTTACGACCCCGACAACGAGAAAGGGCGGATTATTATCAAACCAGATCCGCTTGCCGATCGCGCTGCCCTTCCCCATCGCCTTCGCAAAGCTTTCCGTTATAAGAATATGCATGCTGTCGGCTTCCGGCTTGTCGGACCGGAAATCCCTGCCTTCCGCCAGGCGCATTCCCGCCGTCGCCAAAAATCCCGGGGTGACGGTACGGTAGGAGATCAGCAGATCCGCACTGGCATCCTTCCCCTCCCATTTGGCGCCCGATCCGTTATTGCCGATCCAGAGAGTATTGAAGCTGTTGAGCCCGGCATTCTCGATCACTCCGGTATTGAGGAGGTCCTGCCGGATTTTATTGAAATGTTGGTGGATCTCCCCCTTCGCCCCGCAAACGATAAGATGGTTTTGGTTGTATCCAATGTCGCGGTTGCGGATATGTTCGATCTGCTGGTAAATAACGATCGTGGAGATGATCAGCGCAACGGCAATGGTGAACTGTGCGACCACCAATCCTTTCCGGATAATAGCCGCCCCACCGCCCCGGGTCCTGATCCCCTTGAGAACAAAAGCCGGGCTAAAGGCCGACAGGTATAAGGCCGGGTAGCTTCCGGCCACAAGCCCGCAAACCAGCGCGATCGCCGCAAGGACGCCGATATGCAACGGCTTCATTAGTCCCAGTTCCAGCGGCTTGCCGATCAGCAGCGCAAAGGCGGGCATCACAAGGCTGATCAGGATGACCCCGATGATCACGGATAACAGTGCCATTACAATTGCCTCACCGATGAATTGCCCGATAAGCCCGCGCCGCTCAGCGCCCATCACCTTCCGGACCCCCACTTCCTTCGCCCGCTTGTCGCTTCGGGCCGTGGCCAGGTTCATAAAGTTGATACAAGCGATCAGCAGGATGATCCACGCGATCACCACGAACATCCGTACGTATTCGATACGTCCACCGGTGATCTTTCCGTCTTCGAAATGATCCCTCAAATGCCAGTCCCTGGCACTGTATAGCCAGGGCCTCGCGCCGGCGCCCTTTTGCTTACTTTGAATAAAAGAATAAAGCTCCTTTCCGATCCGCCCGACATCGGCGCCCGGCGAAAGCAGCACGAATGTGTTCGCGAAGTTCGTGCCCCAGTTGTCCATCCATCCCTCCGCCTTGTGATCGTTATAGCTGCGCTGGTAAGATGCGATCCAGTCGAATCGCCAGGTAGTATTCACCGGCATATCCTGCACAATACCCGACACCCGATATTCCTTCTCGTTATCCAGCTTGATCAATTTTCCGAGCGCCTTCCCCCGTCCAAAGAACTGGCGGGCTACTTTATCCGTAATAACGATATTGGCGGGATCGGCGAAGGCAGTCCTGGCGTTTCCTTCCACAAACGAAAGATCGAACAGCTCGAACACCGTCGAATCCGCCCATCCTCCATTCTCATAGATCGCCTTGTCCCCAACGGTGAACAGGGACTGCCAGTTACGCACCCGGCACGTCTTCTCGATACCCGGGATCTCCCGGGCAAGCGCCGGTCCCAGCGGACCCGGCGTGGCAGAGAAAGTACGAACCTTCCCTTCATAGGTCTGGTTGGTCGGCAGATAATACAACCTGTCCTTCTTGGAAAGCGACTGATCAAAGCTCAGCTCGTCTTCCACCCATAAAAAGATCAGCCCCGCACAGGCGATACCTATTGCGAGGCCGAATATATTCAGGAAACTGTAGCTCCTGTTCTTCCAGAGATTCCGGAAGGTGATTTTAATGAAGTTGAGGATCATGCGAACATAGGCCCCAAGCACAATGCCATATTCCAATCCGCTGATGGCCAATCTCTAACATAACGCGCCGAAGGCGCCTGTGTCCGCTTTCGATACGCAGAATGTCCGTCTACGGAAAGATACCCAGCTCCGCATAACTCGTACCGACCTTATTGATCGCCACCACATACGCCGCCGTCCGCATATCCGGAATACTCGGATTAGCCTTCCACGCATCCATGATCTCCCTCGTAGCCAGGATCATCGTATCCTCCAACCCGCTGTACACCAGGTCCACCTCATCGGCCCCATGCCCGATGAACTCCTTCTCCTTCTGCGACACCTTCTTGCCCGTCAACCCCTCGATCTGGTTCAGGATATGCATATTCATATTCTCCGTGAACCGCTTGTCCATCCGGCCGTAACGCACATGGCTCAGGTTTTTCAGCCACTCGAAGTACGACACCGTAACCCCGCCCGCATTCAGATACATATCCGGTACGACAAGGATACCCCTCTTCGCAAAGATCTCATCAGCCTCCGGCGTCAGCGGACCATTGGCAGCCTCCCCGATCACTTTCGCTTTCACCTTCGGAGCATTCTTCCCGTTGATCACATTCTCGAGCGCCGCCGGGATCAGGATATCACACTCCAGTTCCAGCGCATCCCCCGAATTGGCCAGATTCGTCGCCCCTGGAAAGTTCAGAATGCTGCCGGTCTTCTTTCTATGCTGGAACACTTCTTCCTCATTCAAGCCCGCAGGGTTCATGATCGCACCCTCGAACTCGGCCAGCGCAATGACCTTGGCCCCACCTTCGCGGAAGAACTTGGCGGCATGATAGCCGACATTGCCAAGACCCTGCACCACTACCGTCTTCCCTTCCACCCCGGGCTTTAAGCCCTGCTTCTTCATGATGTCCTCCATATTACAGACCTCGCGGATGCCGTAGAAGACCCCAAGACCCGTCGCCTCACGCCGTCCCCGGACCCCGCCCTGTGTCACCGGCTTACCCGTGACACAACCCAGCGCATCGATCTCCCCGGGACGCATGCTCATATAAGTGTCGAGGATCCAGGCCATCTCGCGCTCACCCGTACCATAGTCGGGCGCAGGAACATCGGTACCCGGCCCGATGAAATTCTTCTTGATCAGCTCGGACGTGTAGCGCCGCGTGATCTTCTCCAGCTCATATGGCGTATACTTCTTCGGATCGATGCTGATCCCACCCTTGGCGCCGCCAAAAGGCACATTCACGATAGCGCACTTGAAGGTCATCAACGCCGCCAGCGCCATCACCTCGTCGAGGTTTACTGATGGTGCAAATCGGATACCTCCCTTACAAGGGGTCTTATGATGCGAGTGCTGCACCCGGTAGGCCTTGATGACCTCTATCTTATCCCCGATCTTCACGGGGAAGAACATCCGGTACACCGCATTACATTGTTTGATCTGCTCAAGGATGCCGGGATCCCAATTGGTAAAAGCTGCTGCTTTGTCAAAGCTTTTCTCTACGGCTTCAAAAAATTTGTATTCCATTTGGCTTGCTTTATAAAAAAAATGGACCAAACCGGTCCCATGTGTGTGCCTACTCTATTTAAGTTCCTTCTCCAGCTTGCCGATCTTGCGGTCCAGCCTTACCATATAAAACAATACCCCGGCCAGTATCGTCACCAGCACCATCACCACAACATAGATCTTCCCGTTAGCCCGAAGTCCATCGGCCATTTCAACTTTCCGGGTCGTATCGGCCTGCGCCATCACCGGCAGCGCCAGCACCCAACAAAACAACAGGATCAGCAGCGTTCGAAATTTCGTATGCATTCTCAGGAATTAGAATATTTTTTTTCCGTCAGCAGGGCCAGCCGGATCCGCAGGGTCGCGATCCATACGCCAAGCAGGGTCCACCCCGGTATCGCTCCGCAAACCCAAACCATCGCCATCCGCGGATCGAGATCGTTAAAGGCAGGATTTCCACCCATCCCCCCGGGGTGCAGGCTCTCCACCATCCTCGGAAGGATCCAGATCGTAGGGAATAACATCGCAAACGCAAAAATATTGTACACCGCCCCAAGCCGCGCCCGCTTATCGATGTCCGGTATCCCGTTTCGGAACACCAGGTAGGCATAATAGATCAGCATCGCGATCACCGCACCCAACTGCTTCGGATCGTTGCTCCAGAACGCTCCCCAGGTAAACCCCGCCCACTCACTGCCCGTGATGATCCCCAGCGTCCCGAAAACGATCCCCACCTTCGCGTATTCCAGCGAATAGACATCATAGGCATGATTCGGCTTACGCAGATAGAGAATAGCATACACAACCGAAACGGAGAGAAAGACCATCATGGCCATCCACATGGCGACATGGAAGTAGAGATTGCGGATCGTCTCATTCACGATCGGCTTGGCAGGAACAGCGCCCAGGAAACCCGCGATGACCGTATAGGCTAATAATAGAACGCACAATATTTTCCACCAGGTCTGACGAAGCATAAATTCTTCTTGGAGGGGCAAAGGTAGGCTATAGCCGCTAATCCTTCCATAAAAAAGGAAAAAGTATAATAGCCAGCACCACGAGCAGGATGTCCAGCCCGGCCATAATCCCAAGCATCCACCCAAGTCCCCCCTGCAGCACATCCTCGAAGGCAATCGTCGAGATCCGGTTCAACAGCATCAGCTGCGGGATCACCAGCGGAAAACCGAGGATCGCCATCAGCGCCGCCCCCTGTTGCGCCCGCGCCGCCAGCGCCGAAAGAAAAGTAAACACCAGGCTCAGGCTCACTCCGCCAAGACAGGTGATCAACACAAAATAACCCTCATGTCCCATAGGGTCACCCAGCATGAACAGGAACAGGACCAGGCTTACCCCACTCATCAACATCATCAACAGGGCATTGAACACCAGCTTCGCCAGGATGAAATCCCTCGCGCCCGCGATCGAATAGAAATACAACAGCCGGCCCCGCCCCTCCTGCAAAAAGCTCTTGGCAACCGCATTGACGCAAATGAACAGCTGGATCATCCAAAAAAGCCCCTTCCATACCGGGCCCTCCGGCTGACCCATCGATAAATAAAGCACGAAAATGGTCGCCGTCACATATAATAAGATGCCATAGAAAGTATACTGTTGGCGAATTTCGAGCAACAGGTCCTTTTTTAACAAATTAATTATTTTCATAATGGAATGTTAATTTCAAGGCAGACTATAATAACAATGCCGGCATCTCGGTTCATATAAATCCCCTTCACCCAGCAGGAACTGACCCTGTTTGCTTGCCTTTCGGAAGGAATAGTTCGCAATATTTCCACATTTGACACAAATGGCATGCAACTTGGTTATGTATTCAGCTTTAGCCAGCAGGTAAGGCATCTGACCAAAAGGTTTAGCCAAATAGTCCATATCGAGACCGGCGACGATCACCCGGATGCCCCTGACTGCAAGCTGGTCGCAGACTTCCGGTAATTGATCGTCAAAGAACTGGGCCTCGTCGATGCCGATGACATCGACATCCCCCGCCAATAATAGGATAGTCTGCGAATTTTCGATTGGAGTAGATTGGATCGCGTTCTCATCATGCGATACGATATGCTGCTCATGATAGCGGGTATCCATCGCAGGTTTGAAGATCTCGACTTTCAGATTGGCAATTTTAGCACGCTTTAGCCGCCTGATCAGCTCTTCTGTCTTACCAGAAAACATCGATCCGCATATGACTTCGATCCAGCCTCGGCGCTCACCCAACAGATGGGGTTCTATGAACATAGATTAGGTGTATGAATTAGGTTCGGAATTTGTTATAACTTTATATAGGTTTTATATAGGTCTTTCTACTAACCCTTAAAGTGCGTTTAGCTTTTGTACCATGGAACGACTTAAAGAACTGATCACTCAACTGAAAGAGCAGTCCGACCGAAAGGCCGAACCCGCCCAGATGCTCGAAACCGTGCACCTCCTCGAAGCCGAGCTTCAACAACTCGCAAGTCAACCTCAGCCTGTTCGGGTAATGCCGACAAAAATAACGGTTATGATGCCATCCGCCACCAAAATGTATGCCGGACAGCAGAATGGCCAAGTTCCCGCTGAACCCAAGAAAGAGCCTGCCAACCAACGGAATAACAACGTAAATGGCGCCCCGCCGGTCCCTGTATCCGAAGAGGATACCCGCTACATGCCGCCGACGACGCCGGCCCCGGCGCCCGCAGTCCAACCTTCCGTGCCGGCCCCAATAGCCGCCCAGGAAGCCCCGGCGACCGCCACCCTCGAAAAGCCGCTCGACCGCGGTCAATGGCCGTTTAATCCATTGGCGGACAAGCCAACAGACCGGTTCACCCTCTCCCAACGCTCCCGCGAAGTAAATGATGTCATCGGACTGGCGTCGACCTCCCTCAACGACAAGCTGAAATCGGAAGTGGCCGATCTCAAATCGGCCCTCAATGATACCCCCGTACGCGACCTTAAAAAGGCAATCGGCGTCAACGACCGCTATGTCTTCATCAACCAGCTCTTTCGCGGCGATGAGGTCATGTACGAGCGTAGTATCAAGACAATCAATGGATTCCGCATCCTGCCGGAAGCCGAATACTGGATGGAAAGAGAGCTGAAGGTGAAATTGGGCTGGGACGAGAACCGCGAAACCACCCGCCACTTCTATCAGCTGGTCAAAAGACGCTTCTCGTAAATGTAGGACACGATTTTCAGCGTCGCCCCCTTTTTCGAATGCACATACCGTCCCGAGGCCTCACCGGTCTCCTTGAGCTCTTCAGCATTCTGCAACAACCGGTTAAACACCTTTTCCGCCTCCAGCGCACTATCGATGATCAGCCCGCCGCCGCACTCCGTCAGCTCCACCGCCTCGATATATTTCTCGATCACCGGACCGAACACCACCGGCTTGCTATATACCGCCGCCTCCAACACATTGTGCACCCCGTCATCGCCAAAACCCCCGCCGATATACGTGATCGTAGCATACCGGTATAACCGGCTCAACATCCCGATATTATCGATGATCAGCACATTCGCCTCCGGCCACGCACTCTGCCCACGCGACGGAACAGCACCACCCCGCGCCAGCACAGAATATCGTATCGAATGCCGGAACAATCTCTCCACCTCCTGCAACCGCGCCTCGCTGATCTCATGAGGCGCCACAATAAATCGCAGGTCCGGATGCGTATTGGCAAAATGATCCAATTCCTCCTCATCCTCCTCCCAGGTCGAACCCGCTACGATAACCGGCCGCCCGGCGCAAAAGCCCTCGATCAATGGCAACGGCTCACCACCCTCGGCAATCTCTATCACCCGGTCAAATCGCGTGTCCCCACTGACACTCACATTCTCCGTCAGCCGCAGCCGCCGCAACAGCAACCGCGACATATCCGTCTGTACGAAAAGATGCGTAAAACATTCCAGCATGTACCGGTGCAACCGCCCATACCACTTGAAGAAAGGTTGATCCTCCCGGAAGATCCCCGAGATCAGCAGCGTCGGGATACCCCGCTTTTTTAACTCCGCCAGGAAGTAATACCAGTAGTCATATTTCACCCAAAGCACGATATCCGGCTTCACCAGGTCGACGAACTGCCGGGCATTCCCCGGACTATCCAGCGGCAAATAGAAAATATGGTCGGCGCCCTTGTAGTCTTTTCGGGTAGTATACCCCGAGGGCGAAAAAAAGCTAAGCACGATCCGGCAACCCGGCGACCGCCGGCGCAATTCTTCCAACACCGGCCGCCCCTGCTCGAACTCACCAAGCGAGGCGCAATGCATCCAGATCACCGGACCCGCCTGGCCCGCCGCCGCCAGCTCCGCCCTCATCCGCTCAAAAAGCCCTTTCCTTCCCTCCATCCAAAGCTTCGCTTTCCTGTTCCAGGGGGAGATCAGCCGAACGCCTGTTCTGTACAATAGTAGAAAAACATGATAAAAGATAATACTCATATTACGCTTGCCGAACTACCCATTGGTAGCATTGGATAAACCACAATTTTGTGGTAGTTTCGTGCCCCCAAGGACTATAATTATATCTATGCGACCCATCCAAATGGTTGACCTGAAGCAGCAATATACAAAAATAAAGAGTGAAGTGGATTCGGCGATACAGGAGGTGATCGATAATGCCGCCTTTATCAATGGTAAGGCCGTAACAGAGCTGGCAAATGCCCTCTCCCTTTATACAGGCTCCAAACACGTCATCCCCTGCGCCAACGGCACCGACGCCCTCCAGATCGCCATGATGGCACTCGATTTGCAACCCGGGGATGAAGTGATCACACCGTCTTTTACATTCATCGCCACAACCGAAGTCGTTGCCCTTCTCAAACTGAGACCCGTATTCGTAGAGGTCGACCCCAGGACTTTCTGTCTCGATCCGGCCGCCATCGAAGCGGCGATCACCCCCCGAACCCGCGCTATCATCCCCGTCCACCTCTATGGGCAGTCGGCGCCCATGCAGGAGATAATGGACATCGCCCGCCGCCATAACCTCTCCGTCATCGAGGATAACGCCCAGGCCATCGGCAGTCATTACCGCTTCCCCGACGGCACGGTGAAAAAGACGGGGTCCATCGGCCACATCGGCTGTACCTCCTTCTTCCCATCAAAAAATTTGGGCTGTTACGGCGACGGCGGAGCAATATTCACCGATGATGATGCGTTAGCCAACCGGTTAAAAATGATTGCGAACCACGGGCAAAGCCGGCGTTATTATCATGACCTGGTCGGCTGCAACAGCCGCCTCGATTCCATCCAGGCAGCCGTGTTGAACGTAAAGCTGAAAAGGTTGGACGAATACATCGCCGCCAGAAGGGCGGCCGCCGATCATTATGATCAGGCTTTTGGCGCCCACCCGAAGATAAAGACGCCCCACCGGGCTTCGTATAGCCATCATGTCTTCCACCAGTATACCCTGGTCCTCGAAGGGGTCGACCGCAACGGACTCAATGAGTTCCTTGCCGGCCGCAATATCCCGTCGATGATCTACTATCCCGTACCCGCCCACCGCCAGCAGATGTTTGCCGGCTTCGGTGGGGCTGACTACCACCTCGAAACCACCGATTGGCTGACGGAACGGGTCATCTCCCTTCCCATGCACACAGAATTGGACGACGAACAACTGCACGCGATAAGCGACGCAGTTCTCGAATACTTGAACCGGACGTAGTCCGGTTCGTGCCTGAAGGGCACAAATATTAGCGGATTTGAGGCTAAAAATTACCTTTCCTTAATTTTTAGCCGAAACAGTAAACAAAAACCAGAAAAAAGGATCTTTATGAAAATCGCTGTGATCGGCACCGGTTATGTAGGACTCGTTACAGGTACCTGTTTCGCGGAAACGGGAAATGACGTTTGCTGCGTGGACATTGACACGAAAAAAGTAGAGAAGCTCACCAACGGCCAGATCACCATCTATGAACCCGGACTCGAAAAGCTCTTCCTCCGCAACCTGAAGGAAGAACGCCTGAAGTTCACCACCAGCCTCGAAGAAGGCATCAAAGACGCCGAGATCATCTTCCTGGCCCTGCCCACTCCTCCCGGTGAGGACGGGTCCGCCGATCTCAAATACATTCTCGGCGTCGCCGACCATCTCGGCAAGATCCTCAAAGACTATAAGGTCATCGTCGATAAAAGCACCGTACCCGTCGGCACCGCCGAAAAGGTACACGCCGCCGTCAAAAAAAACTACGCCGGCGAATTCGACGTCGTCTCCAACCCCGAGTTCCTCCGGGAAGGCGTCGCCGTCGACGATTTCATGAAACCCGACCGTGTCGTCATCGGCGCCTCCTCCGACCGCGCCCGCAAGGTAATGAACGATCTCTATCTTCCTTTCGTCCGCCAGGGCAACCCCATCATCTTCATGGACGAACGCTCCGCCGAACTCACGAAATACGCCGCCAACTCCTTCCTCGCCACCAAGATCACCTTCATGAACGAAGTGGCCCTCCTCTGCGAACGCCTCGGCGCCGACGTAGACATGGTACGCCGCGGCATCGGCAGCGACGAACGCATCGGCAGACGCTTCCTCTTCCCCGGCATCGGCTACGGCGGCTCCTGCTTCCCCAAGGACGTACAGGCGCTGGTAAAATCCTCGCAGGAAGTAAGCTATGACTTCCAGATCCTCAACGCTGTCATGGACGTCAACGAAAGACAGAAGCTCCACCTGATTCCCAAGATCAAAAAATATTTCAAGGACAATATCAAAGGCCGCCACTTCGCACTCTGGGGCCTGGCCTTCAAACCCAACACCGACGATATCCGCGAAGCCCCGGCGCTGTATATCATCGACGCCCTCGTTAAAGAAGGCGCCACCGTCTCCGTATTCGACCCCGAAGCCATGAACAACGTCAAACAGCTCATCGGCGACAAGGTCACCTACGCGGAAAACCAATACGAGGCCCTGGAGAGAGCCGACGCCCTGATCATCGCTACCGAATGGAACGAATTTCGGACCCCGAACTTCCTGAAGATCGTCACCAGCCTGAAGAACAAGGTCATCTTCGACGGCCGCAACCTGTTCGACATCGCCGCCATCCGGGAACTCGGTTTCTACTATGAAAGCATCGGCCGCGCGCCGGCCGTACCGGAAAAAAAATAAAAAGCACTAATTCAACCGCACATGGCTAAACAGCGTGTATTGATCACCGGCGCAGCAGGCTTCCTCGGGTCCCACCTTTGCGACCGGTTCATAAAGGAAGGCTATCACGTGATCGGGATGGACAACCTCATCACCGGCGACCTTCGCAACATCGAACACCTCTTCAGGCTGGAAGCGTTCGAATTCTATCACCACGATGTGAGCAAATTCATCCACGTTCCCGGCGAACTGCGATACATCCTGCACTTCGCGTCCCCCGCAAGCCCCATCGACTACCTCAAGATACCCATCCAGACCCTCAAAGTAGGCTCCCTGGGTACCCATAACTGTCTCGGCCTCGCCAAATCCAAACGGGCACGCATCCTCGTGGCCTCCACCTCGGAGATCTACGGCGACCCGCTCGTCCATCCCCAAACCGAAGAATACTGGGGCAATGTGAACCCCGTCGGACCCCGCGGCGTCTATGACGAAGCCAAACGCTTCCAGGAAGCCATGACCATGGCCTATCATAATTTCCATGGCCTGGAGACCCGCATCGTCCGCATCTTCAATACCTACGGCCCGAGAATGCGGCTCAACGACGGCCGCGCCCTGCCCGCCTTCATCGGCCAGGCCCTCCGCGGCGAAGACCTGACCGTCTTCGGCGACGGCAGCCAAACCCGCTCCTTCTGCTATGTCGATGACCTCGTCGAAGGCATCTACCGCCTCCTCCTCAGCGACTATCACCTGCCCGTCAATATCGGTAACCCGTCGGAGATCACCCTGAAGCAATTCGCCGAAGAGGTCATCTCCCTCACCGGCTCCAAACAGAAGATCGTACACAAGCCGCTCCCCGTCGACGACCCCAAGCAACGCCGGCCCGATATCTCCCGCGCAAAGGAGATCCTCGGCTGGGAACCCCGGGTCGAACGCAAGGAAGGCCTCCGCATCACCTATGATTACTTCAAATCCCTCCCGCCGGAAGAATGGACAAAACAACCTAAGGAATTTGTCAGCAGGAACTAATGCTACTCTGTTAACTAAACTATTATGAACGAAGTCAAGATCTACGAAGAGCTACTGGCCAAAAAAGCAAAACTCGCCGTCATCGGCCTGGGGTATGTTGGACTCCCCATCGCACTCGAATTCGCCCGAAAAATTTCCGTCATCGGCTTCGACATCAACGCCCGGCGCATCGATATGATGCGCAACAGCATCGACCCCAGCAAAGAGGTCGATGCCTCTGATTTCAAGGACCGTGACATCGTCTTCACCGACGATATGGAGGTCTTGAAAGAAGCCCGGTTCTTCATCATCGCCGTACCCACTCCCGTCGACAAATACAACGTACCCGATCTGAAACCGCTCGTCGGCGCCTCCACCACCGTTGGAAAAGTGCTCAAGAAAGGCGACTACGTCGTATACGAATCCACCACCTACCCGGGCTGCACCGAAGAGGATTGCCTGCCCATCCTGGAAAAGAATTCCGACCTGAAACTCGCCAACGGCGATTTCAGCCTCGGCTATAGCCCCGAACGGATTAACCCGGGTGACAAAAAACACACCCTTCGCACAGTCATAAAGGTCGTTTCCGGCAACACCCCCGTGGCCCTCGACGAGATTGCAAAAACATACCGCCTCGTCGTCGACGCCGGCGTCCACCCCGCCCCCTCCATCAAGGTGGCCGAAGCCAGCAAGATCATCGAGAACACCCAACGTGACCTCAATATCGCCCTCATGAACGAGCTGTCCCTCATTTTCGACCGCATGGGGATCAACACCTACGACGTCATCGAAGCCGCCGGGACGAAATGGAACTTCCTTAAATTCCAGCCAGGCCTGGTAGGCGGTCACTGTATCGGTATCGATCCCTACTACCTTACCTACAAGGCGGCGGCACTGGGCTACGAGTCAAAGGTCATCGCCTCTTCCCGTTATATCAACGACGACATGGCCCGCTATGTCGCCCGCAAGATCATCACCCATGTCCTGCGCGTTTCCAACGAGCCCCGCGTGCTCGTAAAAGGCGTTACGTTCAAGGAGAACGTCAGCGATATCCGAAACTCCCGGATCGTCGACACCGTGAAGGAACTGCTGGCCTTCAATATCGCCGTCGATATCGAAGACCCCTATGCAATGGAAGATGAAGTCCATGAAGAATACGGCCTCTATCTCTGCCGAAAGGTAAACGCCAACTACGACGCCGTCATCATCACCGTCCCCCACGTCCAGTACAAGGACCTGGATGACGCTTATTTTACAGCCATCACCCGCGATGGCGCCCTCATCGCCGATCTTAAGGGCACCTATAAGAACCGGATCAATAACAGAAAATACTGGAGTCTGTAATGGTAAACGAAAGCAAGACAATTCTAATTACCGGCGGCGCCGGTTTCATCGGCTCACACGTAGTGCGGCTGTTCGTTACGAAATACCCGCAGTACCGCATCGTCAACGGCGATGCCCTCACCTATGCTGGAAACCTCGGGAACTTGAAAGACATCGAGTCCGCCCCCAACTACGTATTCGAAAAGGCGGATATCATCGACGGCCCACGCATACAGGAGCTTTTCGTCAGGTATAAGTTCGATGCCGTCATCCATTTGGCCGCCGAAAGCCATGTCGACCGGTCCATAATGGATCCCCTGGCCTTCGTTCGCACCAACGTACTCGGCACCGCCAACCTCCTCCACATCGCCGGCAATGCCTGGAAAGGTAACTATACCGGCAAACTGTTCTATCACGTGTCCACCGACGAGGTCTACGGCTCGCTCGGCGACACCGGCTTCTTCACGGAAGAGACGCCCTACGACCCGCGTTCCCCGTACAGCGCGTCAAAGGCTTCCTCCGATCATTTCGTAATGGCCTGGCATCATACCTATGGCCTGCCGGTCATCCTTTCCAACTGTAGCAACAACTATGGCAGCAATCACTTCCCGGAGAAGTTGATCCCGCTGATGATCAACAATATCCTCAACAACAAACCCCTGCCGGTGTACGGCAAAGGGGATAACGTCCGCGACTGGCTCTTCGTCGACGACCACGCTCGCGCCATCGACACCATCTTCCACAAGGGCAGGGTAGGGGAGAAATACAATATCGGCGGCTTCAACGAATGGAAGAACATCGATATCGTCAACCTCCTCTGCAGCGTCATGGATAAAAAGCTCGGACGCTCCCCCGGAGAATCGGCGAAATTGATCACCTACGTCACCGACCGCCCCGGCCACGATCATCGCTATGCGATCGACGCGACAAAGCTCAATAAGGAACTGGGCTGGAAACCCTCCCTCCAGTTCGAAGAAGGCCTGGAAAGGACGGTCGACTGGTACCTCGGCCACCAGGACTGGGTGAAACAAGTCACCTCCGGAGATTATAGGAAATATTACGACGAACAATATCACAAACGATAAAGGATGCCCTTCAAAACGACCGACATCCCGGGACTGATCATCTTTGAACCCGCCGTATACAAGGACGAACGGGGCTGGTTCTACGAATCCTATAATGAGCAGACCTTCCAAAAGCAGGGCCTGGACATGCACTTCGTCCAGGACAACCAGTCCTTCTCAAAATACGGGGTCATCCGCGGCCTGCACTACCAGCTGGACCCCCACGCCCAGACCAAATTGGTCCGCGTACTGGAAGGCACGGTTCTCGACGTAGCCGTCGACATCCGCAAAGGCTCACCTACCTTCGGAAAATCTGTGGCCGTGGAACTCTCTGCGGAGAACAAACTACAGCTCCTCATCCCCCGCGGCTTCGCCCATGGCTTCTCCGTACTCAGCGAAACGGCTCAGCTCGCCTATAAATGCGATGGGCTCTACAGCAAGGAAAGCGAAGGCGGCATCCGCTTCGACGACCCACAACTCGCCATCGACTGGAAAGTCCCCGCAGGAAAGGCCATCGTCTCCTCCAAAGACCTCGAGCTGCCCTCCTTCGCTCAATGCCGGAACAATTTTGAATACCATGGCTAAGATCACCATCCTCGTCACCGGCGGCAACGGCCAGCTCGGCCGCGAACTCCAAATGCTCGCCGCAAGACACCCAGCCTACAATTACGTCTTCACCGATCGTAGCACGCTCCCCATCGAGGACGAACAACAGGTCAACGCCTTCTTCGCTACCCATCGACCCGCCTGGTGCATCAACTGCGCCGCCTACACCGCAGTCGACAAAGCCGAATCCGATAAAGCCGCCGCATTCCGCATCAACGGCGACGCCCCCGGCTACCTCGCCGCCGCCTGCAAAAAGCACGATGCAAAGCTGATCCATATCTCCACCGACTATGTCTTCGACGGCAACTCCGCCGTCCCGCTCAAAGAAACCGACCCCACCTGCCCCATCAACGTCTATGGCGCATCGAAACTGGCCGGCGAACAAAAAGCCATGGAGAACAACCCCGGCGCCACGGTCGTCATCCGCACCGCCTGGGTCTACTCCGAATTCGGCAACAACTTCGTAAAGACCATGATCCGGCTCATGAAAGAACGCCCCGCGATCAACGTCGTCGACGACCAATTGGGCTCCCCAACCTATGCCGCCGACCTGGCCGCCGCCATCCTGCAGATCGTTACTCATCCCCACTTTGCCCCCGGCATCTATCATTACAGCAACGAAGGCCGCATCACCTGGTACCAGTTCGCCCTCGCCATCCGCGAGCGCATCGGTAGCACCTGCACCGTAAATCCCATCCCCAGCAGCCAGTTCCCCACCCCCGCCAAAAGACCCCATTACTCCCTCCTGGACAAAACACTTATTCGTAACACGTATCAACTGACCATTCCCGCCTGGGAGACCGGACTCGAAACCTGCCTGGCTCATATTGGTTGACAATCATTTACTTATCTCAGATAAAGTTTTCCCTTAATGTGGAAAATTATTTTGTGTCGAATCTGGCGGAATTTTGAATTTGTCTAATTCATAAGTCCTTGTTGGTCATTTTGTTCGTCCCAAGAACGTATTTTCCTGTAATCGAGGCTGTGTTTGTACGATTGGACTTGATCCTTTTCTTGTCTAGCTTGCATTCATCTTTTTAATCCATCCTTATGAAACCTTTGTACACCCTATTCCTTATCCTGGCATTATTGTGCTGCCTGATAAAGCCTGACGGCATCCGCGCCGAGGGGACAAAGCAGGTCATGCCAAATACCACGAATGGGACGGGTCTGATCGTCTCCACCACCTCCAGCTTCCCCCTGGGTAGCGTCGGTAGCTACCTGGGCGCTCCCCTCGACAATCATATCCAGATACATATTGCCGATTTTAATACGGAGGTTTTCTATTATGGGTTCAACTGGGAACCGCTTTCTCCTTCCGGCACGCCCAGCACAGGGACCTATTCCGACGTTTATATGAACATCTATGACCCCACGGGCACGCTCGTTCAGACGGTCAATCTTCCTTCTACGGTCGGTACCCCCGGATTTATCGGCGGAGTCAACGGCTATGTCAACGCGATCAGGGGACCGCAAATCGCCGGCGTCCCCACCAACGGGTATCTCCCCCTTTCCTTCACCCCCACGATGAACGGGGACTATTATGTTTCCTTCTATCGAAGTACGGACGGCGGCGTCACCCACATCAGCGGCGGCGAGTCCATGCTGGCCAAATACTTCGACATCACGGTCGCCCAAAATTCGATTCCGGTTGCCGGTCGCGTCCACTGTAACGAGTGGGCTTTTTCCGTTTACAACCCGGCCAAGAACGATATCCAGGACCCCGCTACCTCGACCAATGCCGCCTTCTATGGCTATACGCCCGACTCGGTAACCGTCAAGGTATCGTTCCCTTCCCCGCCGCTTACCAACGCCAGCGGATTCATGCCCCTTTCCTATATCATCGCCTTTAACAGCTTCGGCTGTATCAATAACGGCAACTGGCTGGTCGACCGGAATTCGATCAATCTGCAAAACCTTGTCTCCCCCTACCTAACCGGCGGTTTCGATGTATTTCTCAACCCACCGGATCCCAACGTCTATCCGGCCTGTGTGATCCCGAGCGCGCCGATATTGCTGGCGCCCGTCATCTCGGGCTGTCCCCCCGGGCCGTATAACATCCGGTTCAAGGCGCCACAACCCGGGGACTATTACCTGCTTTTCGATCTCAACGGGGTCCCCGGTTTCCAGAACAACACCGCCGACCGCTTCATCGAACTCATCAACCAACCTGCCGCCATCCGCACCTATGTCTGGGATGGTAAGGATGGTCTGGGCAACGTCGTACCTGCCAATACTACCTTCCCGATCATTTTCTCCTATCGGAAAGGCCGTATCAATATCCCCTTCTATGATGTGGAGCTAAACGTCAACGGCTTCCGAGTCGATGGATATGCTCCTGCCGCCGCCGTGCAGTCGAATGCGATCCTGTACTGGAATGACGCAGGTTTGACAAGTATGGGTAACTGTACCACCGGCTCCAGCAACAATAACAATAGTAGCGGTATCGGTTATGACAACTCGGTCGTCGGCGTCAGGCCGGTATGGCCGGGCGGCGGTGCGGTCACCTATGGTCGCGCCTGGAATGGGAACGGGAACATTACCAACCAGACCCCTGCCGACTCCGTCAGCTATAGTGGAACATACAACAACCATGATAACCTGCAGTGTAACGACTACGGTAACGCCCGCCTGCTCAACACCTGGGCCTGGGGGATCACCCTCGACACCACCCAGATGCTGACCCTTCAGTGTATCACCGTATCGGGTACCGTATGGGATGATGCCGACGGCAGCGCCAACGGCGGCTTTACCAACATCCGCACCAACGGCGAGGCTCCGACAAACGCCGGCAATACGCTTTATGCCAACCTCGTGGACCCCATCACGGGGAACGTCCTCTCCACCACCACCGTGGCGGCCGACGGCACCTATACGCTCGTCAACTGCCCCGTCAACGCGGTCGGCATGGAGGTCTACATCACCACCTCGCCCGGCACCGTCGGAAGCCCCGTGCCCACGGCGCAGATCCCGTCCACCTGGACCAACACCTCTCCGCTGATCGAAACCTTCACCTCGGGCACTTCCTCGGTGACCGGTATCGACTTCGGCATCGAACAGATACCCAATTCATTCGATCAGTATTATACCATCGGCACGCCCGTGCTCAACTCGTTCCTGCCCCTCAACGGCTCCGGTAGCGTATCCAGCCCCGGCCCGCTCACGGGCTCCGACCCCGAAGACGGATCGATGGGCAGCGGCAAAACCGTCGTCATCACCACCATACCCAGCAACGAACAGTTGTATTATAATGGTTCGCTGCTCGGCAACGGATATAAGATCACGAATTATGATCCCACGCTCCTGCAGATGAAATTCACAACGGTGAATACCCTGAGCACGTCGTTCCAATATGCGTATGTCGACGCCGCGGGCAAACAGGACCCGACCCCGGCGACCTATACCATCAATATGTCCGTCGTCCTCGCCCAGTCGCTCGGCACCTTTACAGGCAAGGCCACCGGCCAGGGCAACCTGCTCACCTGGACATCGCTCGACGAAACCGCCGCTACCCGCTTCAAGATCCAGCGTTCGGTCGACGGCCTTACGTACCAGAACATCGGCAACGTTCCGGGCACGGGCAACGGCACAAGCGTCAATCATTCATTCACGGACGAAAGTCCGATCCCTAATACCCCTAATAACTACCGTTTGGAATGGACAGACGGGAGCGGCAATCTCGCCTACAGCAATGTGGTGACCATTGCCTCTTCCCTCGTGAACGCGGTCATGGACGTCGCGCCGAACCCCTTCCGGGATCAGCTGACGGTCCGTCTCAGCCTCATCGGGACGCAGCGTGTCTCCATCAGGCTGCTGGACAGCAAGGGAGTGCTCGTCCAGCAGGGACAATATGAAGGCATCAGAGGTGTCAACACCTTTACGCTCGAGGGATTGTCCTCACTGCCGGCCTCTGTCTACCTGGTTCAGATCGTGCTCGTCGATCAGGTCTTTGTAAGAAAGGCTTTTAACAATCGGTAACTATGAAAACCTATTTGCCGGCCCTCCTCCTCACGCTTGCGTGGGCAGGTGGCGCCTACGCACAATCCGGGGAAGCCGTTACCTCAAACGAGGTCAACAAGATCATCCTGGGGAATTATACGCCCTCGGATTATCAGGCTGCGACCGTCATCACCGATCCCGCCGTGATTTCGACAGGATTGCTGAATGACATCTCACCGGACTCCCTAAAAGCCTATTTGATCATGCTCAATAGCTTCCAGAACCGCAACACATTCTCCGACACCAGTTCCAGCTCCTTTGGGATCGGTGCGGCGAGGCGTTGGGTCCTGAGCAAGTTCCAGCAATACAGCGCCGCCAACGACGACCGCCTCAAATCGGCCTATCTCACCTTTACTTACAACCCCTCCGGCGCAGGTTGCGGCAGCACCAGTTCCATCAACAAGCACGCCGATGTGATTGCCGTGCTGCCCGGCAGTCAGACGGCCAACAAGTCGCTCATCATCGTCGAGGCGCATATGGATAGCCGGAATGTCAGCAACTGCGATGTCACCGGAAGCGCCCCCGGTATCGGTGATAACGCCACCGGCACCGCGCTGGTCCTCGAGCTGGCCCGCGTCATGAGCAAGTACACCTTCCGGAATACGATCCTCTTCTCCGTCAACACCGGCGAAGAACAGGGGCTCATAGGGGCCAAAGCCCTGGCGAACTATCTTTCGAACAACAATGTGCTGATAAAGGCCGTCAATAACAATGACGTATCGGGCGGCGTGTTCTGTGGCCATACGGCCTCCGCCCCGAGCTGTCCCTTCTATGGAGACATCGACAGCACCGACCTGCGCATCTTTTCGTTGGGAGATTTCAACTCCCCGGACAAACAATGGGCCCGCTATATAAAGCTGGAGTATAAAGAGCAGCTGCTCAGCCAGGTCGCCGTTCCCACCAATATCCAGGTGATGGAACCCGAGGATCGTACGGGTCGCGGCGGCGATCACCAGGCCTTTACAAAGATTGGCTACACCGCCGTCCGTTTCACGCAGGCCAACGAGGACGGCAACGGCAGCAATGGCTCAGGCTATTCCGACCGCCAACACAACGTCCGCGACAGCCTGGGACACTACAACAGCTCCACACATACCATCGACTCGATCTATGTCAATACGAATTATCTCGCCCGCAACGCGCTCGTCAATGGCAACTCGATGGCCATGGTCGCCCTAGGACCGGACACCATATCGATGATGGGTACCCTCTGGTCCGCCAATACGATCAAGGTGATGTTCAACCCCGCGAACAGCCCCGCCTATCGGGTTGCCGTCCGTTCGGCGACAAACGACTGGGATACGGTCTATACCGTTACAGGGGCGTCATCCGCCGTGCTGAAGGTGCCGTACGCGAGCAATACCACGTTTTATGTCAGCGCCGCGGCCATGGACGCCAACGGTACGGAGAGCCAGTTCTCCACGGAATATATCTTGTCTACCGGTTTGTTCATCCTCGACCTGCAGCCGGATAGCACCCATCCCGCGGCCGGCGATCCGGGCGACCAGGGCATCCGCCTGATGCCCAACCGTCCCAACCCCTTCGACGAGGCCACGATGATCGCCATCTCCTCCGGCACCGACGCCTATGCCGACCGGTGTTGCCTGCAAATCAGCAGCCTGGATGGCCGGTTGGTCGAACGCATCCCGGTCCATCTCCAGAAAGGCCTCAACCAGGTGGTTTTCAATCATGGTTTCGGCGTTTCGGGCGTCTACATCTGCTCGCTGATCATCGACGGCCTGCCCGTCCAAAGCACAAAAATGATCTTCCGAAAGCAATAAATTTCCTTATCCCTGATTCCACGCGCTCGGCCCCCGGTAATTCGGGGGCCATTTTTTTGGCGCGTGCAACAAAAGCTGCCGCTCTCCCGACTTTAGAGTAACCTTTTAAGAAAATAAACGTTCAACAAAAAAGAATCAACGCATGAAAACGCTAAAAATGGCCGCTCTGGCCCTGTTCCTGATAGCCGGCGTAGTCGGCAAGACCTTCGCCCAGTCCGAACAAAACCGCTCCGTCTCCGGCTATCATGGAATAAGCACCGGGGGCTCCTTTAACGTACACGCAAAGATCGACGGCACCGAAAGCCTCCGGCTCAGTGGAGACGCCGCGGATCTCCAGAAGATCGAAACCGTCGTCGAAGACGGGGTGCTCAAAATCCGCTTCTACAAAGAGTATGAACGGAGACACGAACACATTGGCCGGGTCGACGTCTATGTCAGCGCCAAAGCGCTTTCGTCCGTAGGCCTTGGCGGCTCCGGCTCCATCGATGTAGAGGGCACTGTAAAAGGAGAAAAGGTAAAGGTCAGCGTAGGCGGCTCCGGTAACATCACTGCCGTTGTCGAGGCCGACGATTTAACGGTCAGCATCGCCGGCTCGGGCAATATCGATCTCCGCGGCAAGGCCGAAAATTCCAACATTTCCATCGCCGGCTCCGGCAACCTCAAGGCGCCGGATCTGAAGGTCAACGGCGCCGAGATCAGCATCGCCGGTTCTGGTGACATCCGGATGGAGATCAACAAGTCCCTCTCAGCTCATATCGCCGGCTCGGGCAGCGTCAACTACACCGGCAACGCTACCGCCGTCAATATCACCTCCGCCGGCTCCGGCCGTGTGCACAAGATGTAATAGTTATTCACTTCGAAGCGACTGCACGGGATTGACCATGGCCGTCTTGATCGTCTGATAGCTCACCGTTACAAAGGCGATCGACAGGGCCATGGCTCCCGCCGCAGCAAAGACCCACCCACTGATAGTCACCTTATAGGCAAAACCCTCCAGCCACCTGTCCATCGCCCATCCCGCAACCGGGAAAGCGATCAGTAGCGATAACCCCACAAGGACCAAAAATTCCCTGGCCAGCAAGGCCACGATCCCTGCCTCGCCCGCACCCAGCACCTTCCGCACACCGATCTCCTTCGCCCTCCGCTGGGTCGCAAAGGTCGCCAATCCAAAAAGCCCCAGGCAGCAGATGAGGATCGACAGCGCCGAAAAAATAGTGAACAGAAACCCCATCCGTGCCTCGGCGCGGTAGAGCCGGTCCAGGTCCTGGTCGACAAAGCCATAGGAGAACGGCGCATTGCCATAATATCTCGCAAACCCGCTTTGAATGGCCGCCAGCGTCTGCCTCGTAGTTCCCGGTTTGGTCCTCACTAAAATAATATCATCATTCGAATCGTGTTTGATCACCAACGGCCCGATCGGCTGGTTCGCAGGCCGGAAATTGAAGTCCTTTACCACGCCGATGACCGGACCCTCGAGATCGTTGAGGGTGATTAGCTTCCCGATCGCCGCTGAAGCGTCCACACCCATCGCCCGGGCCGCCTTCTCATTGATCACGTAACGATCTCTTCCGTCCGTAGGCGAATAATATCGGCCCGCGACCATCTTCAGACCCAGCGTGCTGGCATAACGATCATCGCCACCGGTACGGACGGCAAGTACCAGGGTCTTGTTATCCATGCCACGCCATCGCAAAGGGGTGCTCGCGCCCATATTGTCCGGCAGCTGCCAGCTACAGCTGACATCGGCGATCGCCGGGTTCTGCCGCAGCTCCAACTTGAGGGCAGCCCCGCCGTCACCGGGTTGCGCCAGCTCGGCAATTCGGAAATACAACAGGTTGTTCTTGTCGAACCCGATGTCGCGGTTATGCAGGAATTGCAGCTGGTCATAAATAATGATCGTGCAGATGATCAGGATCACCGAGAGGGCAAACTGCAGGACCACCAGCCCGTTGCGCAGCAGCGATCCCTTCACGACCCTGGCCCCCTTCAACACCTGCACCGCATTGGACGCCGAAAGATAAAAGGCCGGGTAGCACCCCGCCAGCAGACCCGCGGCCAGCGCGATCCCGATCACCTTCAGCAGGAACCAGCCATTCAGCAAGGGCAAGGAGATCGATTTGCCCGAAAGCTCGTTGAAAAAAGGCAATGCCAGGGCGACAAGCGTCAGCGCCAGCACCTGGGAAAGCAGGGCAAGCAGGATCGATTCGCCCAGGAATTGCGCGATCAGCTGTCTCCGTAAGGCCCCGATCGTTTTACGCAGGCCCACCTCTTTGGCCCTCTTGCTCGCCATGGCCGTCGACAGATTCATGAAGTTGATACAGGCAATGGCAAGGATGAACAGCGCGATCAGCGAAAACAATCGGACAGATTGGATATTGCCCTGACCATCCAGATCGTTCTTTAGATTCGACCGCAAGTGGATATCCGGCAGCGCCTGCAGCGTCCAAGAGGCGGGCACAGCGGGAGTATTGACGATATTTTTATCCCGGATATCCTTCAGGCGCTGTTCGATCTTCCGCAAGGTCGCCACATCCGGCTCCACTTCATCCCCGAGCTGCAGATAAGTGCGGCAGTCGAAATACCGCCAGGTCTGCGTCGGATCGATGCCGCTGTTCCCCATCCTCTCCGGCAGCAGCAGGTCGAACTGCAGGTGCGATTGAGCCGGTACATCCCACAACACGCCCGCCACCTCCAGAGTCAAGCTGTCATTTTCATCAAAGATGCGTTGCCCCATCGCCGCGTCCACATTCCCGAAATATTTCTTTGCCGTGGTCTCCGTCAGCAACACGCTATTGGGCTCCCTCAGCACCATCGTCTTATTACCCCTCAGCAGCGGATAATTAAAGATCTCCAGGAAATTCGTATCCACGCAAAAGATCCGTTTCTCCTCGAACTTCCGCGTCCCCACCGTCATCAGCTTCTGCGCATCATAAAGATGTGTCACCCGCCGCACCTCCGGCACCGCCCGCCCGATTGCCGCCGCAAACGCCGTCGGCACCATCGCCGTCCCCACCGCCTCCTGCAATCCCGACCCCGCCCCCGGCCCCACCTTCCCCACCAATCGGAAGATCCTTTCCGCCCCCGGCGTGAATTTGTCATACCCCAACTCATCCTCCACCCACAAAAAGATCAAAATGATCGCCGCAAACGCCACCCCCAATCCCATCCAGTTCAATCCCGTCGCAAGCCGGTTCCGCCGCATGTTCCGTAGAGCAGTCTTTAGATAATTCAGTATCATGGTGTTTATGGTTTAGCCCGCGGCATCGCCGCCTTACCAATAAATTACGGAAAATTTCCCTGACAGGAGCGCTAATAGCCAAGTTCCTTTAGCGCGTTGCCCAATGCCTCGTCGGAATCGAAATAGTTGGCCTTTAGCTCAGCCAGCCGGCCGGGATTGCCAAGAGCCTTGCTAAGCGTGGTTTCCAGGAAAGTATAGTTCGTAAAGTCGCCGGGCATCTTCAGCAACTGTTGCATCCACTCCCAGGTGGCCTTCTCGCCGATCTCCTTCTGGATGGCCATATAGACAAAGGGAGCGAAATAGTAGACATACAATTCCCGGTTATGAAAGTCCCTTTCTGTCCGGATACGGGTGAATGGAAGAGGTTTGAAATCCTTCATCGCCTTCACCTTCTGAGCGATCCTCTTTTTATAGATACTGTCCGGCAGTAGGGTCCGCGACACGTTCAGAGACAGGAATTCTGCCAACCCCTCGCCAAGTACTGGCGAAAAATCGGTGTTGAAATAACGGGACGTCCCAAAATAGAAATGGCCCAGCTCGTGCGATAGGGTCGAGATCAACCAGCTGTTCCCCTGGGGATCGGCATAGCTGTTGAGGGCATATTTCCCGAAGCCGACATTGACGATGCTGGGAAAGGCTACGAATGCCCACGCATGATCTGGCGCCGTCGGCGTTGCCTGGATATAGGTGATCGTATCCGTAAAAGGTATTTTCAAATGGGATTCATAAAAATGTTTGATATCATTCGTCATCTTCGTGAAGCTCCGTAGATGGGTCTCATCCAGACCCGCGTTGAGGAAGAACGTACCCTGCGAATTCACCACCGGGAAGTCTCCCGCATACATAAACATCTCCCGGGGAACATCGCTGTGCAGGTGGGCATGCGTCCCGGAAACCGGCGCCGTCCCGTTAACATAGATCACCCGGCAATCCGGACAGTCCACATCCAGATCATATCTGACCCGCTCATACCGTTTTTTCATCTTAATATCGTAGAGCACCGGGTACCAACAGCTCTGAAGACCGTCAGCCCGCACGGAATAGCCATTAAAGGCGATGTTTCCCCGCCAATCCTCAACAGACACTTCCCCCGACATAGCCGTATCCGTTACTACCGGGAACTTACCCGTATACCGGAAGCGGATGGCCTTTGGCAGGAATTTGCCGCCCTGCTTCGGATCCGCGCCAAAATAGTACCCGTTGGTTTCGTCGGTGCTGGTGGAATCGTTCGAGGAACGATCGTAATAGATCTTGAAATCCGGCTGCACACTCCTGAAATAGAGGATGTTCATCCCGGAATTGATCCGGATCAGATAGTCGCTGATAAAGGGATAACCCCTTAAAGTGAGGTCGCAATCCATGGTGCCCTTTTCGATCGATAGGTGGACCGTTCCCGTAAGATAAGGAATGGAATCCTGGGCAATAGCAGATAGAGAAAAGGAGGCGAGGGATAAGGCCATGAGGCCGGCAATTAGCTTTCTCATGACCAGCTCAACGTCTAAGTTTTCGATTTATTGCAGGACGACGCCGATTATTCGCTGCGGAGGGATTTTATGGGGTTAGCGAGGGCCGCGCGGATGGCCTGAACACTCACCGTCAACAGGGCAATGACGAGGGCGACGGCGCCGGCCACGAGGAAGATCCACCAGCCGATCTCCGTACGATAGGCAAACGTCTCCAGCCACTTGTACATGGCCCACCACGCGGCGGGGAAAGCGATGAGCGCAGCGATCCCGACAAGCATCGTGAAGTCCCTGCTGAGCAGACCGACGATGCTGGTGACGCGGGCGCCAAGGACCTTGCGGATCCCGATCTCCTTGGTGCGTTGTTCAGCGGCATAGGTGACGAGGCCGAAGAGACCGAGGCAGGCAATGAGGATGGCGAAGACCGCGAACGTGATGAAGATCCGGCCGGTCTGCTGTTCGGCGTGATACAATTTATCAAAGTCGTTATCCATGAAGGTGTAGCTGAAAGGCACTCCTTGCTTAACGGAATGGAAGGCACTTTCCACCTGCCGGATGAGACCGAAGACGTCATTCGTGTGGAGGCGGACGGCCATGGTGCTCCAGTTATACGTATTGACCACCATAACAAGGGGATGGATCTTGTCATGCATGGAGTTGTAGTTGAAATCCTTTACGACGCCGACGACATGATAGGTGATTGTATTGTACAGATCATCATGATTGTAGAGGATCAGATTGAGCGGGTCCTTCACACCGAGCGTCGCTACGGCGGCTTCATTGAGGAGGATGGCGGTGGAGTCGGTAGGAAATTGCGCGAGGTCGATGTTGCGGCCTTTGACGATCTGCATGCCGAGGGTGGGAACATAATGGCCGTCGACCCTCAGCGTGGTCATGAGGATCGATTTCCTGGCGTCCAGCGAGGCCTCCCGGAACCAGCCTTCTTGCCAGTACTGATCGCCGCCGACGGTAGGGATGTCGGGGGTGACGGTTGCATCGGTGACCCCGGCAAGGGTGAGCAGGTTCTTGCGAAGATGGGTCGTGCCCTCCCGGCCGAGCGACCAGGTATCATGGATAACGAGTACCTGGTCCCGATTAAAGCCGACTTCCTTATTTCGAATATAATGCAGCTGGCGATAGATGACGAGGGTACTGACGATGAGGCCAATGGAAATAAAAAATTGAAACACCACCAGGCTGCTACGAAGCCAACTGCTCTTAAAGCCTGCGGCTATCTTTCCTTTCAATACCTGGATCGGCTGGAAGGAGGAAAGGTAGAAGGCGGGGTAGCTGCCGGCGAGACAACCGATCACCAACACCAGGAGGAGGAGGACGGGCAGGAACCGGCCGCTGAAGAGCATGTCGGAATGGAGCGATTTGCCGGCAAGCTGATTGAACATCGGCAGCAGCAGGACAGCAATGCCAAGGGCGAGGACGAGGGAGAAGACGCTGAGCAGGATGGACTCGGTGAGGAACTGGAGGATGAGGTGCCCTTTTGTCGAGCCGGCGACCTTGCGGATACCCACCTCCCTGGCACGGTTCGCCGAGCGGGCGGTGGTGAGGTTCATGAAATTGACGCAGGCGATCACGACGATGAGTACTGCGATGACGGAAAAAATATATACATACTGAATATTGCTGTTTGCTTCGAGCTCACCAGACTTATTGGAATGGAGGTGCACCTCGGTGAGGGGGAAGATGCGGCACCGGAAATGATTACCCGCTTTCTCGAGATCGGCGCCCGAAACGTGGAACATTCCCTGGAGGGCCGGGCCGATATGGAGGTTGACGACTTCATCTACATCCTTCTGGACCTCCGCTCGCGTGGTGCCCGGTTGGGCAAGGATATAAGTATAATAAGGATTACTTACCCAGTCGTTGTCACTGGGGTCATTGAAGTTGTAGGCTTCGCGCATGGGGCGAATGAAGCTGAAATGGAATTGGGACTGTTCCGGCATATCCCGGATGACCCCGGTGATTTGGAGGGGTATATTGTCTGTACCTACCTCCAGCGTGCGGCCGACGACATCGGTGTTGTTGAAATAGCGGCGGGCGGCGCTTTCATCGATCACGATGGAATGAGGGTTGTTAAGGGCGGTATTGGGGTCGCCGGCGATCATGGGCAAAGTGAAGACCTTGAAGATCGTCGAGTCGGCGAAAACGAAGCGATGTTCGAGCACATGGTCGTTTCCTTTTCTCACCAGCTGGTCGCCCGGGTTGCGGAACCGCACCATCTGCTGGATCTTCGGATAGGAAGCGACGAGCGTGGGACCGAAAAATTTGGAGGTGGTGACAGCGTCGTACTTGGTATTATTGAGGTAGATATCCTCATCGATCCGATAGATGCGGTCGGCGTTGACGTTGTAGCGGTCGTAGCTGAGCTCGTCGGTGACGTACAGGACGATCAGCAGGCAGACCCCCAGGCCGGTAGCGAGACCGATGATGTTGAGCGCCGTAAAACCTTTGCTTTTCCTAAGGCTGCGTAAGGCAATCTTGAGATAGTTTTTGAACATGTTCATTTGGATTATCCAAAAGAGTGCCGGGTATATAAAGTCTTGAAGACCACTTTTCTGTCACGGCCTGTGGGAGACATGATGTTCGGTTTCGATACAGCGATCGTGCAGAAACGAGCATCGGACCCGATAGGTCCCCGATTGGAAAAAAATGGATAGCCGCCTCTCTTTATTGTACACGTCTGCCTCCGCGTCGAACCCTTCTGCTTTTGGGTGCAAAGATTATTCCGATTTCAGACTCCTGGAAGGATTGACCAATGCAGCCTTGACCGATTGGAAACTGATGGTAAGAAAAGTCAGCAGGATTACCAGGAATCCGGCCAGCAGGAATATGCCCCAACCGCGCTGGATATGATAGACAAAAGATTCCAGCCAATTCCCGGTCATCCACCAGGCCACCGGGAAGGCGATCAACATGGAAAAGCCGATCAGTTTCAGATAGTCCCTGGAAAGTAGCAGGACTACTCCGCTTACCGATGCACCGAGCACTTTGCGGATACCGATCTCCCGGCTGCGGCGCTGGATGTTAAAGGCAGCCAGACCAAACAGTCCCAGACAAGAAATCAAGATGGCCAGACCGGCAAAACAACGGGAAAGGACGGATACCCGTTTTTCAGCTGCGTATAAGCGCTGATAGCTCTCATCGAGGAAACTGGCAGTAAGCGGGAAGCCGGGATTGTACTGCCCGTACAGTTGCTTTAACTGGTCGATGGCAGCGGTCTCCTTACCGGGTTTGATCTTCAGCATGAAGCGGTAGGCATCCTTCGGATTCAGCCTGGCGAAAAGTGGCTTGATCTTATCATGCAGCGATTGAAAATTAAAATCCTTCATAACCCCGACGATCTCGAGGTCCTTACCCCAGATGGTAACTTTTTGACCGATAGGCCTGGTCATACCCATGAATTTGACGGCGGCTTCATTGAAAATGATCTTATTGGTGTCTGCCAAATACTCCTGGGAATAGGGGCGTCCTTCCTTCATGGCAATATTGAGCACATCCTGGAAATTGTAATCGACGTTCATGATCTCGAATTCTGTCCTGTCGTTGGGGTCTTTCCCGGCCCATACCACGCCATGTGTTCCACCGCTATGCCCGGTCAGGGAATGCCCGATGCAGGAAGCCTGCGCGACACCCGGGATATTCCGGACGGCATTCAAAAAGCTTTCCTGTTGTAGCGGGTCCGATAATTTTCCTTCCTTATAAAAAGCAAGGACATTGTCACGATCATAACCCAGCTTCCTGGTTTGAATAAAATGGATCTGCCGGTACACCACCATCACGGATATAATGAGGATCACCGAAAGGGAGAATTGAAATACCACCAAACCCTTGCGCACAAAAAGTTCGCTGGTAGCGGTCTTGACCTTGCCCTTGAGGACCATGGCGGGCCTGAAGCCGGACAGATACAAGGCAGGATAACTCCCGGCCAGTAGTCCCGTAACAAGCAGGATCACCACTGTCCACAAGATCAAACCCAAACCCGGATGATTCAGTGTCAATTGTTTGTCAGTGATCCCGTTGAAAGCCGGCAATACAAGCGCAACGAGCAAAATGGCAACCAGCAACGAAGCAAAAGCCATGAGCAGCGATTCGCCGAAATATTGCAACACCAGCGTAAACCTACCGGCGCCGACCACTTTCTTGATGCCAACTTCCTTGGCCCTGCCCGCCGCTTTAGCGGTGGAAAGGTTCATAAAATTGATACAGGCGATCAGCAGGATGACCCCGGCAATAATAGAAAACAAGCGGACATACTCGATTCGACCGCCGACCTGTTTGCCATCTTCATAGCGACCGTAGAGATAAGCTTCCGAGAACTTGGCAATGAACGGGGTACGGTAAAGGATCTCGTTGTTGGTCTTCCTTTTGAGATAGTTTGCGAGCTTTTGATTAAAGGCTGTTACGGAAACGCCTGGTCGTAGGATCACATAGGTATGGGGGAATGTCGAACCCCAATCCTGGAATCCAGGTTCCTTATCCTTCAATAGATCATCAGTCAGCAGGAAATCGAATTGTTCGGAAGAATGGTTGTCCGGTTTTCGAAAGATCCCGGTTACGGTATAGGGATGCGGTTCGTGCTGTAATTCAACGGACTTGCCGATCACATCCACCGTGCTACCGAACAGACGGATGGCCATGTCATCCGAAAGGGCAATGGAATTTCTCCCCATCAAGACTTGGTTCGAGTCTCCCTGAAGCAGGTCGTAAGAAAAGACCTTGAAAAGATCCTTGCCGGCATACAGGCCATCGGCACGGATATTTTTTTCATTATTGGCAGATAATATTACATTATTCTCGCTGGCGGTATTGACTGCGTATTGTACTTCCGGCATATCATTGGCCAGGGCATCGGCCATCAGTCCTGAAGTGGTTTGCGCGGTCCAGATGCCCGAAGCCTGCTTGCGATTTTCCATGACCTGGTAAAGCTGGCCGTCCTTTTTATTGCCACGGTCCATTTTCCATTCATCGCTCACCCATAAATAGATCAGCAGAGTACAGGCCAGACCTGTCGACAGGCCCACTACATTGAGAAAGGTAAACTGGCTGTCTTTGACGAGATTACGCCATGCGATCTTGATATAGTTTTTGAACATAACCGGCTTATTGGTCCTTCGGATCGCTAAAAGAATGCCGGTTTATCAGGCCACTGCTTATCAGACATTTGTGTAAAAGAGTGATAATGAAATTGTCCGCTTTTGATACGCAGGCTGGCCGGTATTGCCCTGATGGTAGGTCATCATTTTGTATGGAACCCGGCAAACTGGCAACAGGAAGATGGTTTCATCGATATTAAAGGTAGGCGATCTAACCTGCACGGCCACTGCTACTTCGACACGGTCATCTAAGAAGCCATTGCCGGCGAGGAGGACAACTGATATTCTATTGGTGGGTTTGTCTTGTCAGCTATTAATTAGTTAGATTTGAGATTGTTCGCTATTTTGAGTATTTTTACTCATTGTATTGAGTAATTTGTAGAATATGTTTGAACGCCCTCATTTGCAACTTCTTACGAAGAGAATTATTGAACCAAGAAGATTTATTCAAGTATTAGTTGGTCCACGCCAGGTTGGGAAAACAACCTTAGTATATCAACTAATAGAAAAATGCAAATTACCTAGCTATTTTGCCTCCGCGGATGCTGTCGCCGCTTCTAACGTAAGCTGGCTTGAGCAGCAATGGGAAACAGCACGCTTGAAAATGGACCAGGAAAAGGCCTCAGAGTTCCTATTGGTGATCGATGAAATTCAGAAAATAAAGGATTGGAGTGAAATTGTAAAGCTACTATGGGATACCGATACTCACACAAAAAGAACACTGAAGGTAATCCTGCTGGGATCATCTCGTTTATTATTGCAGCAAGGGCTTACCGAATCTTTGGCAGGAAGGTTTGAGACAACTTATATGGGACATTGGTCGCTATCGGAAATGGAGCAGGCTTTTGGTTGGACCAGCGATCAATATGTCTGGTTCGGTGGCTATCCGGGATCAGCGCCGCTGATCGCTGAAGAACAACGATGGAAGGCATATGTCCAGCAGGCCCTTATCGAAACGAGTATATCAAAAGACATACTCATGCTCACCAGGATTGACAAGCCTGCTTTGATGAAGCGTCTTTTCGAATTGGGATGTCTTTATTCCGGCCAAATACTTTCTTATACAAAGATGATCGGACAGTTGCAGGATGCCGGCAATACGACTACTTTATCGCATTATCTTGACTTGCTGAATACGGCAGGCTTATTGGCAGGGATCGAGAAATTTTCCGGTAACTTAATTTATAAAAGATCTTCAAGCCCTAAATTTCAGGTACACAATACAGCATTGATCAGTGCCCAACGGGGAGAACTGTTCGAAGAAATACAAATAAGGCCAGAAGAATGGGGCAGGTTGGTTGAATCCTCTATAGGAGCTCATTTGATAAATTACTCGCTGGTTGAAGGATTTGTAGTTTCTTATTGGCGCGAAAGAAACGAAGAGGTTGATTTCGTCCTGGAAAAAAAAGGAAAGGTTATTGGACTTGAGATCAAAAGCGGTACGACGCAATCTTCATCGGGAATTTCAGCGTTTAAGAAGGCGTTCAACCCCGATAAAGTGTTGCTGGTAGGGAAAAGCGGAATTCCCTGGCAGGATTTCCTAAAATTAAATCCTGGAGAATTGTTTTAACCTGCTACGGCAAAGATTTTCTTTGGAAATCACTTGATCTTGTGTCTTACTATTGATGACGAGAAGGGAAAAATATTACGTTCCTGGAATGGTTAGCCTATTGGGACTGCCGATTGCTTCGTGTCGATTTGAGGGTGGTACCCATGATTGATCTCTGGTTTTCCCTTTTCCCGTCCGCCCACCTGAGCAAGCTCGGCTCGCTCCCGGAAAAACAAAACCCGCAACTTTGTTGCGGGTCACTTGTTGCCCAACCTGGATTCGAACCAAGACTAAAAGATCCAGAATCTTCTGTACTACCATTATACTATTGGGCAATGGGAGGGCAAAATTAGGGAATTTTGACCTTATTTTGCCAAATATGGCAAAGCTATTTCTCCTGGTCGCCACCCTCCTCGGCATCTCCCTCCTGCCCGGAACCGTCGCAGCGCAGAAGCCCGCCGCGGCACAGACACCCACCGCAAAGCCCGCCGCAACCCCAAAACCAACCCCCGCAAAAACCACACAAAACCAAACCCCCACACAATCAAAGCCTTACCCGATCACCGCCGCCGATTCGGCCATCCACTTCGCCGACAGCATCTTCCACAATCCCTCCCTCCTCTATCAAATAGTCCAACCTGATATCCCCGCCGATATCCAATCCATCCTGGTCCGCTTTAACAATGCCCTCGTCGCCAACCGGGATTGGTTCCAGCAATACCGCGCCGCCTATGCCGGCAAACCGCTTCCCTATAACCAACGCTTCGGTATCAACCCCGAGGAATACAAAAGACTTCAAAACCTCGAGCAGGCTCCGCCGCAACTCGTCCCGATCGACACCCAAAAAGTCACCGTCACCCGCGAAGCCGGCTACCTTCGATTCACTACCGACGGCGACATCCGCCTTCTGGATTATTTTCAGATCGACCTTCAGAATAATTTCGTCATGTTCGCCGCCGACACGATCCCGCTCGCCGGCCGCACCGTCACGACAGCTCTTAGCCCCTATGGCCAATGGGAAGGCTATACCTGGCGCCTCCAAAAAGCCGATGCCGCCCAAAGCCTCGCCACCGGCCACGTCACCGCCCGCGTCGTCGAGGTCAACCTGGGCCTGACCCCGCCAGAAGCGGAAACCAACCGTCGCAAGGTCTTTCTTCGCCTTAAATACCAGGATATGGTCAATGGAGAAGCAAAAGCCAACCTCGAACTCGTCGGCTATCTCCTGCAGTAATCGCCACACAAACCTCATCCGTCGCAAAACCTCCATCTGTCGCACAAATCCCACCCGCCACACAAACCACCCGTCACACAAACCCCATCCGCCACTCATTCAGCCGCCAGGAAGCCCACCCGCAAGGAAGCCCGCCGACCAGAACGTGCCGCCAGGAAGCCCACCCCCAAGGAAGCCCACCGACCAGAACGTGCCGCAAAGCAGCTCCCCGCCACAGGACACACCGCCTCAAGCTCCCTGCCAAGGGCAAACCCCTCCAATTCTCCACCCCACGCGAAGCCCCTACGAGCGACTCGCCTCCGGCCCCGGCGCCTTCGCGATATGCCATGCAAATCGCAAAACCCGGTAAATGGAAAACCAGAACAGCGCAACGTGCGCAAACAACACGATCCAGTCATTGCGAAACGCCAACGACCCCCACATCAATAAGGAAAGGGGAAGGAACACCTGGTAAAAATCCGCCAGGAAGATAAGATAAGGATAGGGATATCCCGGCGGCATCAGGATCACGACGATGCGGAACTCCAGCTTCCGCCAGCTCGCCGCCACAAACAAAAGATAGAAGATAAGAGATACCACCGGAAGGGGCTTGCCGATCCGCCAGAGCATGACCCCCAACGCGATCATCTCGACCCCCAGGATCGCCCACTCCCGCGTGCGGAACAGGGATGGGGCCACCCCGGTCGCATAGGTCGGCGTCCCCGAAGCAATATCATTCTCCCGGTCGAAGAACATATGCCAAAGGATCCCCCGCATCCCATAAAGCAAGGCCCAGAGACCCACCGCAGAAAACCAGATCCAGTCCATCGGTTGCCCCATATAGTGGCTCACGCTGGCAACCACGAACAGGCTGGTGAACAAATGGGCCCCCGATGCATCCGCAAGAACGCCCCAGATGCCCCTTTTCTTCAGCCGGATCGGCGGGATCGAATAACAGCTGAACGCGATCCACGGCATCACCGCCAGCGCCATGATCAGTACATGCGGGAAAAAGCTGGCAGTATACGCCGCGCCCAAAAACAACGCCACCGCCGGGAAGATCCATCGCCGCGATGGCCGCACTCCCGCCATCCGGTTCTTCTTCCCGATGGCCAGGTCATCCTCCATATCCGTAATGTCATTGATCACACTCACATAGGCAGCCCCAAGCGCCATCGCCAGCATAATATAAAGGAGGTAAGGGCTCGCTTCCACGAGACTCTTCCCCGACTTCATAGCCGTGGCATAGCCGATCGCCAGCAGCGGAGCTACCTTGTAGCCCCACCACTCCGAGGCCCTTATTGTCTTAATGGCTTTCATTTCAAAAGCTTCTTCCAGCCGATTTTAGCGAAAAGCAACGGGTTCAACCAAAAAGCCTGCGCCAGTTTCAATACACTACGTCCGTAATGCGCCTTCATCATAAAGCTCAGCTTCATCAACTGGAACGAATGATCGATGCACCGGTCCTGCAGCACACCGACTTCCTCCGCGGTCAATCGCCGCGAATATCGTCGCAGCATCTCCCGCGTGTCCTCCACATACATCAACGTCAGCACCTCATATTGATCCCGGCCGTCATAAATGTTGTCCTGGTTGATCGTCTTTGTCCACAGCTTCTCCCGGATCATCGCCCCTCTCGCCTCCTTTGAAAGTACAATATCCAACAGCAGGCACCAGTCATCGGCGACATGGACCCGGTCATTCCAGACTCCTACAAAGGATTCCCGCCGGATCACAACCGAAGAGGAGGGGGAAGGACAACATTCCAGGTACAACCTTCGCAACTCGGGATACGAGAACAGCACCGGCGACCCGGTCCTGCTGGCCCAATACCATCGCAAATACTTGAATTCCGCAAAATAATCAATCATCCTCCCATCGGGCATCTCCTGATACCAATTGATAAACACAAAATCCAGCCCAAACGTTGCTATCGCATCGACAGCTCTTTCAAGAAAGACCGGATCCCATACATCATCGCTGTCCAGCGATGCGATGACACTCCCCTTCGCAAACCCAAGACCCGTGGTTCGGGCCGCGGCCTGCCCGCCGTTGGGCCGGTAGACATATTCCACCCCCGGATAGCCTTTTACCACGTCGGCGGTGTCATCCGTAGAGCCATCGTCGACAACGATGATCTGCTTATAAGGATAGGTCTGCCCCAACGCACTTTCGATCGCCCTGCCGACCAGCTTCGCCCGGTTGTAGGTGGGAATGATCACGCTTACCGTATATTCAGGATCACTCATGTACTATCGAGATTAAAACCTTCGCGAACTCAGCCTCCGCTGCCACATCCGGCAGCCGGTTCGGCAGATCCCGGCAGGCGGCCAATCCCATCGCCTCCCATTCATCCCGTCGCTGCCAGGCCCGCTCCAGCGCCCCGTCGAACGACTCGGTACCGGTATCTCCAATAAACCCGGTCACGCCGTCGACAATCACCTCCTGACTTCCCCCCGCCGTCGTCGTGATCACCACGCGACCCGCCGCCATGGCTTCCAATACCACCAGGGGCAAACCCTCGCTACGCGAAGGCAAAGCCAACGCATGAAAGTTCCGCCAGCTCGCCCGCACATCGGCAAGCTGACCGGCAAAATGCACATTTGTCAGTCCATACATGCGCGCCATCGCTGCCAATCCTTCCCGATCCACACCGGTGCCGATAAAGGTAAGCTCCACGGGCCGGTCCCGCCATTTGGGCCGCGCCAGCAGCCGGATAAGGATATCCTGCCCCTTGTCAAGCACAAACAATCTCCCGATACAGGCCAGCCGGTAAGCACTGCGATCGGCCGGATAGGGGACAGGTCCCACACCCCGGTCCACCGGGTTGAACACCACCTGGGCATTCCTTAGTCGGATGCCGAATTGTTCCTCCGTAAGCGCCTGGTTATGCCGCGATACAAAAAAACATTTCCGAGCCTCCGTAAGCGCCTTGATCATCCCCGGCCGCTGGTCCGGCTGCGGCCAATAAAAGTCGACCGCCTTCTGACAGATCACGACAAAGGGGATTCCCGCGGCGATGCAATCCTGCGCATAGTTGAGGCCGTCGAAATTGATGCCCTGGGCAATCACCACGAGTGCTGGGCGATCAGCTGACAAACGATGAGTAAAAGCCCGCCGCAGTTCACTGCTCTCGTACCAATATCGTTTCCGCATCCGCAGCAACGCCTTCCGGGCAAAGAACTTCCACTTGGGAGTCTGCAGATCGAACATCCTCACGCCCGATCGGGCAAGCGCCGCCCACCGCGGATGCTGGCGGTTGATCCGATCCTTATACACCACGATCCCAAGACCCGCGGCCTGCAGGATCGGTATGCTCCTTCCCCATAGCTCTTCACTGCCGCCCCATTCCTCGATACAGGTCGATATTATCGCAATACTAGGAGCCATCCGAAACAAATGGTTTCTTTAAAAATAATTTCGAATACGTACCACCCATTGCCACAAGCTCTTCATGCGTCCCATGCTGCTGAACCCGCCCATCACCCATCACGTATATATCATCCGCATGCCGAACCGCCGTCAGCCTGTGACTGATTATCAGCGCAGCCCGGCTGCCGATCCGCTGCCGGAACGACTGGAACAACTCCTCTTCCGACACCGCATCGAGTGCGCTCGTTGCTTCGTCAAAGATGACGAACCGGCTGTTGCTATAAAAAGCCCTGGCAATCGCCAGCTTCTGCCATTGGCCGATACTCACCTCCCGGCCATTTTCGAAGATCCGGCCCATCATCGTCTCGTAACCCTCGGGGAATTTTCGGATATAATCATGGGCTCCCGACTTCCGCGCCGCCTCCTCGATGTCGGAAACGGCCCGGTCCGCACCGTCAATGTCCCCCCAGCGAATGTTCTCCGCCGCAGTGACGTTGAACCGTCCAAAATCCTGGAATACCGCGCTGATATGCTTCCGGTATTCGGCGCTGCGGAACCGGCGGATATCCGTCCCGCCCATGCGGATACACCCCTCCGTTGGATCGTAAAGCCGGCATAACAGCTTGATCAACGTTGTCTTACCCGCGCCGTTCAACCCAACTATCGCAATGATCTTGCCCGGCGGAACCCGAAGCGAGACATTCCGCAGCGCCGGCTCGCGTGAATGCGGATAGGTAAAGCTCACGTTCTCTACCACCAGGTCGACCGACTCGGACTTAGGCACCGGCAATGGATTCTCCGGCTCCTTCAGTGTCGCCCGCAGGTCGAACATCTCGAAAAGATTGTTGATGAATATGTTGTTCTGATAGAGACCCGAGATCCCCGTCGACATCAGCTGCAGGACCCCAAAGGATTGCGGGAACACAATTAAGAACAGCGACATATCCCCCACGCTCATTCGCCCTTTGATCATGCTGAAGCACAAATACGCGATACAGGCAAACAATCCAAGCGTCGCCATGATGTTCGTCAGAAGCTCCTTGAACGTATTGCGACGGGTCATCTGTAAACGTTCACCCATCAATTTGACACGGATTTGGCTATAAATTGCACGGATATGGGTTCCGAGCCCATATCCACGTATCTCTTTGGCTGGACCGTCCTCGGTTATAAGACTGCTCAGATAGGCTGCCTGCCGCTCCACCGGCGTCTGCTTTCTCCGCCACTCATACATTTGCTCGGCATAACGGATACGCACCAACAGGGTCGGCGCTACGAACAACGCCAGCAACGGCAGTAACAACCAGCTGATCGAAATGAGAATGGAGCCGATCGCCAACAAGGTCAGGCAATTCTTGGCGATGTCGGCGAGATTGAGGACCACATTGTTAGGAGCCTCCGGACCCGCATCCTTGGCCCGTTTCATCGTGTCGAAATAAGCCGGGCTCTCATAAAAGGCCAGGTCGAGGTTCACCGCACATTCATGGATCTTCTCATCAATGCTTTCCTTTACCCGCTGCGCCTGGTTCTCGATAGCAAGGGTCGCCAACGCCTTTACAGTGACATAGATCACAGTCCCCGCCGTGATGACGACAAGATACCACACCACCCGCCGGACTTTCTCATCGTCAAAAGGGGTGGCCTTGGTCACTTCATTGATAAGTCGCTTGAAAATATAAAGTAATAGAAGGTAGAGTCCGCTCTCCGCAACGATCGACACCAGGGTAAGCGTAGTCCATTTCTTCGAGATCGACCAGATGAGGCGAATTGTCCTCATCAGACGAAGGTTAGTCTTTAGTTGGTGAACCCGATGACGGATGGTCCCAATCATGCCTCAAAATAATCATAAATATTTAAAAAACAGCATTTTTCGACGCACCCAACCCCGTCGTCGATAGCCCATTTCCAACAGTCAAAAATTCCTCGCAACATAGGGGTCTGTCTTTTTCATCCAATTTTAATCTCTTCGAGCGCGGTTTTAACAGTTTCTTCTACAACACAAACTTAATTTTATTGTCTATTAATAAACAAAGCCCGATTGTCTGAAATATTAGTCATTGAACCAAATCCACGACCTATGTCGAATAAAGAAGCAAAGCGCTTTCTCTCTATCCGCCTGTCCGCAGAAGAACTTCAGGAGGTCTACAACCATCAGCATCAGTCCACGTGCCGGAGCCTGACCGAGTATGTAAAAAAAGTGCTGACCGCTAAGCCCGTAACGGTCAAAGTCCGTGACGAGGCAAAGGAAGATACCCTCCAGCAATTAATTGGGATCAAGAACAGGCTCGACGAATTGGCAGAGAGGGCCGAACCGGCTGTCAACGGCACGCTTCTTGGGGAGATCGAAGACATTAAGTCATCGATCCGCAAGATAGCAGACGCATGTACGCAGAAGTAAACAGCGCAAGGAGTATTCGGTCCCCACTCGTCTACAACGAGCAAAAGGTTGAGGCCAAACAAGCCGACCTTCTCGATGCCCGTAATTTCTGGCAGGAGAAGGAGGACCTGACCCTGCGCGACAAACAACAGCGGTTCAGCCGCCTCACCGTGCTCAACGAACGATCGGCGAAAAAGATCCTGCATGCCTCCGTCAACTTCCACCCGGACGATAACCTCAGCGACAAACAGATGACCGCCATCGCCAAAGACTTCATGAAGGCGATCGGCTTCGGCGACCAGCCCTGGCTGGTCTACCGCCATAAAGACGCAGGACACCCACATATGCATATCATTTCGACCAACATCCGCCCCGACGGCAGCCGCATCTCCAACGACCTTCGGGCCCCACGAAGCCTGATGAAGATATGCAGCGTCATCGAGAGGGCACATCGCCTGAGGCCCGTAATGGCGCCCACCGGGCGGATGTACCTTTCCCGCCGTGACTACGTGCCAAGCCTGAAGTATGGCGAAATTCCCACCCGTACCGGTATCGAGATGGTAATCACATACGTATTGGACAACTATCGGTTCACCTCATTTGAAACCTACAACGCCATCCTTAGCCTCTACAACGTCCGTGCCGATCGCGGCAGCACCGATGGAATAATGTACCGGAATCGGGGACTGTATTACCGAATGATCGACGAAGAAGGTAAAAAGCTCGGCGCCCCGATAAAAGCCAGCGACTTTTATATATTCGCAACCTTGGACGCCCTCGAAGAAAAATACCGGCTTAACCGGACCCTTATAAGAGAATCGGACCGCGACTCGATGCGCACCAGCATCGACTACGATCTCATAAATGCCCGCAACCTGGGAAAATTCCGGCAGGAGATGGCCCGCAACCATCGAACATCCGTTATTATCCCCGCCTTCACCCGACGACCCACCCGTCACGCAGCTCCGACGGACTGTCCCGGGATGTTCTTTGCAGATTTCAACACGATGAATATTTACCGGGATACCGAGCTGGGCAAAGATTACACCGCAGAATCCATCATCCGGCGTTGCGGTCTCGACAAATCCATCCCCGAAATGGCCCGGCAACAACGGTGGGAACTGAAACCGGGCGAAAAGGCGCTCCTCGAAAATCCCAACCCGGATCACACCGCAACCCGCGATCTCCTGCTCCGACTTTCGAATCAACACGATGCCGTAGTGGAAAAACAACGGGAACTGGAACAGGCCCGGCACCACCGCCTTCGGCATGGCCTGTAGCCGCTATTTCGAAAATCCCTCCATCTCATGCAGCCGCCCCGTCCGGGTCCCGCGCAACAAGTGATCGCCGCTCACCTACTTCATCTTATCCGTCGAAAAAGAATACGGCGCATCCGCCGCATTCACCCCCTTCGTGGTATTCGGCGACGCCCCCATATTCAGCGTAAACTGCCCACCCTTCATCATCTCCGAATGCAAAAGAAAATTTCGCGTATAAGCCTGCCCATTCAACAGGGCCGACTGCACATACAAGTTCGCCGCACTGTTATTCGGTGCACTGATGACAAAGTCCTTCCCATTCTCCAGGTGCAGCACCGCCTTTCGGAAAAGCGGAGTCCCGAGCACATACTGATCGGTCCCCGGACAGACGGAATAAAATCCCAACGCCGAGAACACATACCAGGCCGAGGTTTGACCGTTATCCTCATCACCGCAGTACCCATCCGGCGTAGCCTGGTACAGCTTGCGCATAGCCTCGCGGATCCAATACTGCCCCTTCCAGGGTTCACCGGCATAGTCATACAAATACAACATATGCTGGATGGGCTGGTTCCCATGCGCATACTGCCCCATGCCCGCGATCTGCATCTCCCGGATCTCGTGGATCACCTCTCCATAATAACTGTCATCGAAAACGGGCGGCATCACAAACACACTGTCCAGCATCTTCACAAACTCTTTCTTCCCGCCCATCAGGTCAATCAGCCCCTGCACATCGTGAAAAACGCTCCAGCTGTAATGCCAACTGTTGCCTTCCGTAAAGGCATCCCCCCACTTGAACGGACTAAAAGGCGTGGCAAAGCTTCCATCCTGGTTCCTTCCCCGCATCAGCTTGTGCGAGGGATCAAAAAGATTCCTGTAATTCTGCGATCGCCGGGCATACGGTTCCAGTTCCGAAGCGGGACGGCCAAGCGCCTTGCCGAGACGGTAGATACAAAAATCGTCATAGGCATATTCCAGCGTCCGGGCCGCATTCTCGTTGATATGCACATCGTAAGGCACATATCCAAGACTGTTATAGTAGCCGACACCCTTCCGGCCGGCCGCATCGGGTCCCTCGGCGCTGGCATCCTTCACTAACGCCTGCCACAAAGTATTGATATCATAACCGCGTAACCCCTTGAGATAGGCATCCGCGACGACAGAAGCGGAGTTGTTGCCGATCATCACGTCCCGGTAACCGGGATCGGACCACTCCGGCAACCAGCCACCCTCTTTAAAATCATTCACAAGTCCTTCCTGCATTTCCTTGTTGATCGACGGGTACATAAGGTTCAGGAAAGGATACAACGCCCGGAAAGTGTCCCAGAAACCCGTCCCCGAGAACATATACCCCGGTTCCACCTTTCCATTATACGGGCTATAATGCACGATTCGTCCGCTGGCATCCTTTTCATATAGCCGCATCGGGAAAAAAAGCATCCGGTAAAGACAGGAATAGAACGTCCGGACCTGGTCGATGGTGCCGCCTTCGACCGAAACCCGGGCGAGCGTCTTGTTCCAGACGGCCCGGCCCTTTGCCTCTACTGTTGCAAAATCATCGCTGCCGATCTCGGTGGCCAGGTTTCGCTCGGCCTGTTCCAGGCTGATAAAGGAAGAGGCCACCTTTGCATTGATCACCGTCCCCCGGCGCGCCGCGTCAAACCCGACGAAGGCCCCGACATGCGGATCGGTCAGCTCCAAAGAATCGGTCAGCGTGCTGTCTTTCCACGCCCGCCTCGAAGTAAACGGCTGATCGAACACAATGACGAAATAATTCCGGAAATTCGCCGCCACGCCCCCGCTGTTACGCGTCGTGTACCCTACGATCTTATTTTCACCCGGGATGATCTTGATATACGATCCCTTGTTATAGGCATCGATCACGATATGAGCACTGTCTGTTTTCGGAAAAGTAAACCGGAAACGGACCGCCCGTTCGGTAGGCGTCATCTCCGTCGTCACATCATGATCGGCAAGATAGACGCTGTAGTAATAAGGCTTCACCACTTCCGCCTTATGCGAGAACCAGCTCGCGCGTTTCTCCTCCCTGAACTCGTTGCCGTTCACCGGCATAAGACTGAACTCCCCAAAATCATTCATCCACGGCGAAGGCTGATGCGTCTGTTTGAACCCCCTGATCTTATCGGCCGTATAAGTGTATTGCCAGCCATCTCCATTCCTGCCCGTCTGCGGCGTCCAGAAATTCATTCCCCATGGCAACGCGATCGATGGGTAGGTATTCCCAGTAGAGATCGCATAGGTCGACTGCGTGCCCATCAAAGGGTTGACAAAGTCGACGGGATCATGAACAGCATCGACCCACTGGGCCCGGGCGCCACCAAGCACGGCAAGCGTAGCGCTAAATAGAATGGCTTGTTTTAGCATGAGATTGTCAAAAATTTGATCCCGCAAAGTAAGCTATCTTTATCATATGAAACCGAGCACCCATCTCTCGAGGCTAACCGTCACAGTCCTCGCCTGCCTGATCAGCACTTCGTTAGCCGCCCAACCCACAGCCGCCAAAGAACCCGCCCCACTCTCCTATGTCGATCCTTATATCGGCACCGGCGGCCACGGTCACGTCTTCCTCGGCGCCAGCGTCCCCTTCGGCGCCGTTCAACCCGGACCTATGAACATCAACAAAGGCTGGGACTGGTGCTCCGGCTATCACTATAGCGACAGCGTCGTAAAAGGCTTCGCCCAGAATCATCTCAACGGCACCGGCATCCCGGATCTCGGTGACATCCTCATCATGCCCTACACCGGCGCCGTCCGCACCGACGTAGGCACGCAAAACGACCCATCAAAAGGCTATGCCTCCCACTACGACCACAGGAACGAGATCGCCCGCCCCGCCTACTACTCCCTCTGGTTGAAGGATCATAAGGTCAACGTCGAACTCACCGCCACCGAACGCGTCGCCTTCCACCGCTACCGCTTTCCAAAGGGCCGCCCCGCGCATATTATTATCGATCTCCTGCAAGGCAACTTCGACGCCGGCTGGCAACACCCAAAAGTGAAAGCCCACCTGCTCAAGCTCAACGACAGCACCCTCATCGGCTGGCGCAACAGCTCACAATGGGCAAAGGATCGCCGCATCTACTTCGCCATCCGCACCAGCTTCCCGCTGACCAGCTTCACACTCATCAACGGTAATACGGAAATAAAAGACCTCACGCTCGAAGCCGATACCGTCAAGGGCCTCATCTCCTTTAAAAACAACCCGGGTACCGCCATGCTGAAGGTTGGCGTCTCCAATGTCAGCGGCGAGAACGCCCTCGCCAACATCAACGCCGAGATCCCCAATTGGAACTTCGAAGCCATCGTCCGACAGGGCAATAAGAAATGGCAACAGGCTCTCCATAAGATCGACATCGAGGCAGCCGACTCCATCCAACGCAAGGTCTTTTACACCGCCCTCTATCACTCGATGATCGCCCCAGCTTTGTATAACGACCACGACAGCACCTATCGGGGCACGGACGGGAAGGTCATCGAACACGCACCCTATAACAACTATACGATCTTCTCCCTCTGGGACACTTATCGCACCCTGAATCCCCTGATGACCCTCATCCATCCCGAGCGCGTCAACGATATCGTCAACACCATGCTCGCCATCTATGTACAGCAGGGTAAATTACCCATCTGGCACCTGCAGGGTCGTGAAACGGATTGCATGGTCGGCTACAGCGCCGTCCCCATCATCGCTGACGCCTATTTAAAAGGCTATCACGGCTTCGACGCCAATCTTGCGCTCGAAGCAATGAAGGCCTCTTCCACCCGGGATGACTACGGGGTAAAATATCTCAAGGAAGAAGGCTATATCCCCGCCGACAAGGAAAGAGAGTCCGTCTCCAAGGCGCTGGAATACGCCATCGACGACTGGTGCATCGCCCAGGTGGCCGCAAAGATGGGCCGCAGCGCAGACGCGCAGTACTATGCGAAACGTGGAGAATACTTCACCCGCTATTTCGACCCGGCCACGAAATTCATGCGGCCCGTGCTCGCCGATGGCAACTACCGCGAGCCCTTCAATCCCTTCCAGTCGATCCACGAATGGGGCGACTACACCGAAGGCAATGCCTGGCAATATACCTGGCTCGTACCCCAGGACGTCGAAAAGCTCATCAGCATGATGGGTGGAGACAAACCCTTCGTCACCAAGCTGGACAGTCTCTTCGTCGTCAGCCAGTCGATGGGCAGCCAGGCCTCGCCGGACATTTCCGGTCTCATCGGGATGTATGCCCAGGGGAATGAACCCAATCACCACATCGCCTATCTGTATAATTTCGCCGGGTATCCCTGGAAAACGGCGGAAAAGATCAAACATATCACCGATGAGTTCTACACCGCAAAGAATGATGGTCTCTGTGGGAACGACGACGCCGGCCAGATGAGCGCCTGGTACGTCATGTCCGCCCTCGGATTCTATCCCGTCAATCCGGCCAACGGCGTCTTCGTCTTCGGCACGCCACTGGTACGCAAGGCCGTGCTCGAAGTAAGCGGCGGCCAGGGCAAACACTTCACGATGCAGACCGTCAACTTCGGCAAAAAGAACATCTACATTCAAAAAGCCACGCTCAACGGCAAACCATACACCCATTCTTTCATCGATTACAAGGATATCAAGGCCGGTTCCACACTCGTTCTCTACATGGGCGATTTCCCCAATAAAAATTTCGGTGCAAAGCCGGAAGATCGCCCCAGGTCCACCGTCGAATCACAATCCACAACATCGATCGATGTCAACCAGGCCATCTTCCCACCCAACGCACCAAAGATCGCCGTAGTCACCAGCGCCGCGCCGCTCGCAAAAACATTCTCGCTCATCGACCCCAATGGCAAAACCGTGTACACCGGTAACCTGGGCGATGCCCAATCCATCAGCGATTGGACGCAAGCCAAACAGTTCTACCCCGCCGACTTCTCCGCATTCAAAACTCCCGGCGCCTATCGCCTCAAAGCCAATAACGCCACCTCCGCCGAATTCACCATCGGCGGCGCCGACTGGGCCCGCCCCCTGATCGGCAGCATCATCCATTATTATAACCAGCAACGCGCCAACACCCCCGCCGAGCTCGAAGCCGACAAGCACCTTCTCCTCTTCGGCAGCGACAAACGGGTCGACCTCCACGGCGGATGGTGCGACGCCTCCGGCGACGTCAGTAAATACTTCTCGCATCTGGCCTATGCCAATTTCATGTCTCCCCAACAGATCCCCCTCGTCACCTGGAGCCTCGTCAACACCGGCGAAACGCTGAAAGACCAATTAAAAGAGTGGCATCTCACAGACTCCCTCACCAGCGAAGCCCTTTGGGGCGCGGACTATATCACGCGTTCCCTTTCGCCGGAAGGATATTTTTACATGACCATCTTCTCCTATTTCAAAAAGGACCCCGAAGCCCGCCGCGTCGTAGGCCTCCGCGCCAACAGCGTCACGACGGACGAATATCAATGCGCCTTCCGCGAAGGCGGCGGCATGGCCATCGCCGCACTTGCCCGCATCTCCCGCTGGCACAAAGACGGCGACTACACCTCGGAACAATACCTCGACGCCGCTAAAAGAGCCTATGCCCACCTGGTGGTCAACAACACAAAATACGATGATGATGGAAAGGAAAATATTATCGATGACTACTGCGCCCTCATGGCCGCAACCGAACTCTGGATCGCCACTGACAGCGCTTACTACCGCGACCAGGCCTGCCTCCGCGCCGGTAAGCTCAACGCCCGTATGACCGATGCCGGCTATTTCATCTCCGACGACAATCGCCGCCCTTTCTGGCATGCCGCCGATGCAGGCCTCCCCATCGTCGCTCTTATCCGATATCTCGACAAGGAACAGGAGACGGCAAACCGCGAAGCCGCAACAAAAACCATCAACAAGGCCCTTGCCTATAATCTCCGCGTCACAAACGAAACGGCCAACCCTTTCGGTTACGCGCGCCAGAGTTTCCTATACAAAAATGAAGTAAAAGATGGCTTCTTCATCCCCCACGACAACGAGACCGGTTGGTGGTGGCAGGGTGAAAATGCCCGCCTCGGCTCCCTGGCCACCGCCGCCCTCCTCGGCAACAAGCTGCACAACAACGATTCATTGATCACCTTCGCCGCCCGCCAATACTCCTGGATCCTCGGCTGCAACCCTTACTCCATCTGTTTCATGTACGGCTGGGGCCAAAACAACGTCCCCTATATGCACTCCAACTATGGCCACGGCTCCCAGCGCGGCGGCATCTCCAACGGCATCACCGGCGGTAAAGATCACGGCGAAGGCAGCGGCATCGACTTTAGGGAAGAGGATGATGGTAACGAATGGCGATGGACCGAGCAATGGCTCCCCCACGCCGCCTGGTTCCTCGCGGCCATCACCGCCATGGCCTCCCCCACAACAGCCTCCCGCTAAAGGAAAAAACCTTCCAAATATGGGAACCCTGGGGTCTAGATCGAAATTGATAATCAATTAATTATGCGATGGCACAGGCCTTGCCTTTACATAACCATGAAAAAGATGCTAAAAGAGAATCATCTCTCCGTACCCGGCGTCATCATCGCCTTCCTATTAGGCATGTTGGTAACTTTCGCCTTTTACATTCTTAGATAGCCCCCAAACCCTACCAATCAAAACCCCTCTCCCTGGCCCTTTCCCTGATCAGCTCCCCGGCTGCGGCATCCAACAGGATCTCGCAGTTGGGATGCAGCTGAACCACCGACGCCGGAATATCCGTCGTCACCGGCCCGAGAACAGCCTGCTCAATAATAGAGGCCTTATGTTTACCCTTCGCAATAAGCACGATCCTCCGGGTCTGCATGATATTCTTGATCCCCCGCGTCAATCCTCCCAATTCATGATCGGCCGCAACGCCCGTTTCCCGCCGCACCTTCTCTTCAAAAACGGGATCCATCGGTGATACCCAGGTCTCACTCTCGAACGGTGTCCCCGGCTGATTGATCCCAATATGTCCGTTCCAACCGATTCCCAACATCTGTAGATCGGCCCCACCTCGCGCAGCCAGTCGCTCCTCGAACAACCGGGCCTCCCGTACAAAATCATCCGAAAGCGTCGGCGGCATGATAAAATTGGCAGCAGGTATCCCCAAGGGCCCCGCCAGCTGATCATAGATCATCGAATAACAGCTACCCGAATACTCCCGTTGCAGGTTGGTCAACTCATCGACATTGAATAACGTCACCCTCGATACATCAAAGGGATACCGCTTATAGATCTCGGCAACGACACCATGCATATTCATCGTCGTCTGACCCGTCGACAGCCCGATCACCGCATCCGGCTTGGCCAGCATCTGCCCGATGATCCGCCAGGCGGCCGCTATATCGAAGGAATGTTCACTGTCACAAATAGTGATTTTCATATTACCAGTCTTTTAGATTGTTCGCAAAAAAAGTATCAAAAGCGCCGGCAGCAGCCGCTTCATCCACTCCCTCGAATTCAAGCACCACAGCCTCGCCACCCTTGATCCCCAGCGAAAGGATATTCAGCAGGCTGTTCAGCTTTACCTTCTTCTCGCCTTTCTTCAACTGCACCACCGTTTGAAATTGTTTCGCCAGTTTGACCATTGCCGTAGCCGGCCGCGCATGCATGCCCTCCGGCGCTAAAATCAGGTATTCTTTTATGATCATAATCGAATGATAATTTCTTTTACCGCCGGTATCGATGAGGCGACCATCGAAAATTCCCGTAAGCCCATGCCAACCAGCAGCTCGGTCGCCCGCAGATCCCCGGCCATCTCCCCGCACATACCCACGGGGATGCCGGCCCGGGCTCCCTCTTCGATTACCATCCGGATCAGCCGCAACACCGCGGGGTGAAAAGGATCATACAGGGAGGCGATCTTTTCATTCATCCGGTCTACGGCAAGGGTATATTGACAAAGATCATTGGTCCCGATGCTGAAAAAATCGGCTTCTTGTGCCAGCACATCGGCCGTCAACGCCGCCGACGGGATCTCGATCATCACTCCTACCGGCAGATCCGCAGCAAACGCAACCCCCTCCGCCGCCAAACTCAAACGCGCTTCAGCCACAATGGCCTTTGCTGCCCGTAACTCTTCCACACTGCCGATCATCGGGAACATCATCCGGGCAGAGCCAAAGACGCTCGCCCTCAGGATCGCCCGTATCTGCGTCAGGAAAAGATCCGTCCGGTCCAGGCAGATACGAATCGCCCGGTAACCCAAAAAAGGATTTTCCTCCCTCGGCAGACCAAGGTAGGGCAGGGGCTTGTCCCCACCGATGTCCAGGGTCCGGATGGTCACCGCCCTGCCGGCGCTGCGCAACAGCACATTCTTATAAAAGAGAAATTGTTCTTCCTCCGTAGGCAGACCGTCCCGGTCAAGAAACAACAGTTCCGTCCGCAACAACCCTACCCCCTCCGCGCCAAAATCAATCGCCTGCTCCATATCTTCCGCCGTGGCAATATTGGCTTGCAAATGCACCCTGACGCCCTCACGGGTCACCGCCTCACGATCTTTCAGCAAACGCAGTTGTTCCTGTCGCTGCCAATGCTTTTCCTGCTTCCGCCGGTACTGCGCAACAAGGCTCGCCGAAGGATTCACCAGCACACTCCCCGTCTCGCCATCCATCACCAGGTCATCCCCATCGACAATCGACGCCAGCGCCTTTCCGACACCCACAACCGCCGGCAGACTCCGGATCCGGGCGACGATGGCCGCATGCGAGGTCTTTCCACCGGCCTGCGTAACAAATCCTGCTACCCGCGAGCCATCCAGTCCCATCGTATCGGAAGGACTGAGATCCTCCGCAAGGACGATCCAACCTTCCCCATCCGGCAATTGCCGCCCCGCCGGAAATCCGGCCAGCCGCTGAAACAACCGCCAACCCATATCCTTCACATCCGCGGCCCGCGCCCGCAGATAGTCGTCATCCATGTTCTCGAACATCCCGGCAAACTGCTCCATCGTCAGCAATACCGCATCCCGCGCGGGCATCAACTCCTCGCCGATCCGCCGAAACACTTCCTCCTCCCAGGCCGGGTCCTGCAATAGCTCCACCTGCACCTCCAGGATGGCGGCCTCATCCGAACTGGCCTTCGTCATCATCCCCTCCAACTCCGCTATCGAAGAAGACACCGCGGCCCGATACTTTCCCCTCTCGGCCTCGACCGTAGCCGCATCGGCAAGCACGATCCCGCTTACCCGCGCCGTTCGCGGCCGCAGCCAAAAAGCCCTGCCGATCGCAATACCCGATGAAACACCGATCCCGTTCATAACGAGCAAATTATTTTCAATGGTGTTATGCAGTCGGCTTGCGCCTCGTGTCATATGATCCAATGTAAGATACTTCCCAAAAATCCAACCACCAGCAGCCCCAGCAACAATGCCGTCGTCTTGACACCCCGCCGGAGAAAATAATAGGTGAGAAAGGTCAGACCCAACGGCAACAACGCCGGCACGATCTGGTCCAAAACCCCTTGTAACCCTGCTCCCTCACCAAAAGACAAAGGCGTATGAATGCTCATCAGCGTGGCGGGCATCGCCCCCACAACCATCAATCCCAGGATAGCCGCGCCGTTCTTGAGCCGGTCCATGACGTTGTTCTTCGACAATTGCATAAGGAAACGCGTCCCCGTTTTATAACCTATAAACGTTAACTGATACCGCAACAACAAATGCGGCACATTAAAGAGTAAAATAAACAACACGACTCCCATCACATTCCCTTTCAACGCCAGCGAGGTCCCGACACCCGCGGCGATCACCTTCAACGTTCCCCAGAACAGCGAGTCGAAAACTCCCGCCAACGGTCCCATCAACCCAAGCTTCACCGAATTGATCGATTCCGCATCAAACTCCGCATCCCGGCTGTTCTGTTCTTCCATCGCCGCCGTCAGGCCAAGTATCAGCGTACTCCCATAGGTGCTCGTATTGAATAATTGCAGATGGCGTTGCAACGCCGCCGCCATCGATTCCTTTGTGGAATAGAACTTCTTCAGCACCGGCAGCAAAGCAAAGGCAAAGCCCGTATTCTGCCAGGTCTCGAAATTGAAATTGGCCTCCAACAGCATGCTCCGCCAGAAGATCCGTCGCAGATCCCGTTTAGCCAGCGCCGGCTGAGGCGGCGCCAAATCATTAGCCCCAGCCGGCGCCCGATCCGCTTCTTCCTCCTCCGAATCCTCATCCGGAGCCGAAGGCGCCCGATCCTGCGTCACTAAAAACGCAATGATCACCCCCAACCCCCCAATGGCAATCACCGGCATCTTCAAATACGCCGCCAGCAAAAATCCCAAAAAGAAGTAGGGCGCCACCCGCTTATGAAACAACAAATTCATCAACAAGGCAAAGCCGAGCGCCGGCAGCAGATTCCCCGCCACCTGCAGCCCCGTATTCACCCAGGATGGAATCGTGTCAAGGAAATTCTTCATCACCCCCGCCCCGAGCCGTAAGGCAAGAAAACCAACCAGCGCCATCAGCACCGGCTTGACAAAGCCGGAAAGGACATGCAGCCGCTGCACACCTCGCCAATTACCCTCGGCCGCATACCGCACAAAAGTCTTATTGAACACGCTCCGGGTCACAAACAACGCACTCAGCAGCATCTCCGCCAGGATGGAAATGGGAATGGCCAGCGCCAGCGCAATACCCACTCCTTTATGGGACAGCATCGCAAACGCTGTCCCAAGCACTCCTCCTGTAACGACGTCCGGCGGAATGGCCGCGCCTACCTTAATATTTCCCATGAAGATCAGCTCCAGCGAAGCGCCGATGACGACGCCCTGCTGCCAGTCGCCCAGGGCCCAGCCGACAAGCGGGGCCAACACCAATGGCCGGCTGAGGAGGGTGGTCCCCAACAGATCCTCCGAATGCCCAAAGAAGATGATCAAGGTAATAAGTAGATAGCTCAGCACGTCAGAGTAGATTTTCTATAGGTTGCTTCTTATCCGTAGGCACCTGCCGCGCCTCGAGCTCGAGACCCTTCGCCAGCAGTTCCCGGATCAACACGATATCGGGTTCTGTCAGAGCGATCGCCTTCGACACGGCCTTCGCACCCGCTTTTAACCGGATACCGCCAAAATTTATCGTCCGGATCTCCTCAACTCCCACGGCCAATGCATGCGCATCCTTGACCGAATCCACCAACACCAACAGTTGCTGTCCCTTGTTCTTCGGATCGTTTAAATAGGTAACCGAATCCGCGATCGATTTGATCAATAGCCTGGCCCCCGCCGGCTTGGCAAGACCCAGGGTCATCCGCAGGAATTCATCCCTGGCCACCCGGTCGTTCGCGACAAAAAGACAATCTGCTCCCAACGCCGGCGTCCAGGTAAAAGCCACTTGCCCATGGACAAGGCGGTCATCGATACGTAACAGTTTAATCATTATTATTACGGATAAGTTGGTTGACGTAGACTATCTGGTCCCGCGCCATCCCGATCGCCTCGGCCAGCACCTCTTGCGCCGGCCTCTCCGGATCGGCCATAATGACCTCGATCACCAGCGGCAGGTTCATGCCCGCCACGATATGAACCGACTGCATCACCCCCAGTTCCGCCGCCATCCTCACCACTTGATTCGTAATGCTTCCCCCCAACAGGTCAGTGAACACGATCCATTCCTCTCCAGCCCCCAACAATCTTGCAAGGGCTGACTCCACTGACCGGTTCTCTTCCACATACGCTTGCAGCACGACCACCCCGGAAACAGCCCCGGTGATCAGCTCCAACGCCGACCGCATCCCCCCGGCAAACTCCCCATGACTGACAATCAGGAACTTTCTCATATTGCAATCTTACCACTATTGAGCCTCAAAACCCTCCCTTTTCCCCGTTTTTCTCCGCTGTAGTGGTAAAGTAGGGGCCGTCCGGCACCGCTGGACGGCCACATCCCGTACCTTACCTTTATGAAATTCTTCCGCAGGCTCACCCTGGTCACCCTTATCACCCCCGCGATCGCTTGCGCTACCCCGCCCCCCGGCGCCTCCATCTTCCGACTCCGCCCGGAAGACCCCCACGCCCTCTACTTCACCCCCGACAATTATAAGATAACCGCCGACGGCCGCACCGACATCTCGGACGCCCTCCAGCAAGCCATCCGCACGCTCAAGACCCGCGATAATTTCGGCGTCATCTTCATCCCCGAAGGCACTTACCGCCTCTCGAAGACCATATATATTCCCACCGCGATCCGATTGATCGGTTACGGCAAGACCCGGCCCCTGATTGTCCTCGCCCCCAATTCCCCCGGCTTCCAGTCCGCGGACCCCGGGGACAAAGGCCAGGGTCGGTACCTCTTCTGGTTCGTCAGCAACCTCTCCGATCCCGGCCAGCCCGTCCGTGACGCCGGGGCCTCCACCTTCTACAGCGCCCTGTCGAATATCAACCTGAAGATCGGCGACGGAAACCCCGCCGCCATCGCCCTCCGAACGCACTTCGCCCAGCACAGCTATATCTCCCATGTCGACATCGACGCGGGTAACGGCCGGGCCGGACTCTTCGACGTAGGCAATGAAATGGAGGACGTCCGCTTCTTCGGCGGCGACTATGGCATCTTCACCACGAAGCCAAGTCCCGGCTGGCCCTGCGCCATCGTCGACTCCTGGTTCGAAGGACAGCGCCGCGCCGCCATCCGCACCCGCGAAGCTGGCCTGGTCCTCATCCGCCTGCAGGCCAAAAAGGTCCCGGTCGTGGTCGACATCGACTCCAACTACCACGAAAAGCTCTTTATGGAAGACGGGCGCTTCGAGGACATAAAAGAAACCGCGATCCGTATCAGCAACGAAGACAACGCCTTCAGCCAGGTAAACCTCCGCAACATCGCCTGCCGCAACACCCCCGTATTGACCGAAGGGCGCCTCACCCACCGCCGGACCACCGCCCCTTCGCTGATCTATATCGTCAAAAGCTTTACCGACGGACTCCAGCTCGATGGCTGGTCTTCCGATCCAATCTACAACACGACAAAAGATCTCCGGTCCGTATCTGTCATGCCTACCGTTACCCCTTCGGACATCCCCGCCTTCCCCGACATGGCCTCCTGGGCAAATCTCCGGGCCCTTGGCGCCATGGGGGATGGCGTGTCCGATGACACAAAAGCGATCCAACATGCGATCGACACCCACGACGTCGTCTACGTCCCACAAGGCTGGTACCGCCTCACCCAGCCGATCCACCTCAAACCCACAACCGTTCTCATCGGCTTTCACCCCTTCGCCACCCAATTCCTCATCGCCGACAACACCGCGGCTTTCAGTGGTTTCGGCGGGCCACAACCCGTCCTCGAATCCCCGCAAGGCGGCACGAATATCCTCACCGGCATCGGTCTCAACACCAACGCCGGCAACCCCCGCGCGGTAGCCTGTAAATGGCAGTCGGGGGAACGTTCGTATATCAACGACGTAAAATTTATCGGCGGTCACGGCGGTATCCCCCGTCCCAACACCGCCGACACGGCCCGCCGGCAATCCGAACGCGACTGGGACACCCAATACTGGAGCCTCTGGGTGACAAATGGGGGTGGCGGAACGTTTAAAGACATCTGGACGGCAAATACCTACGCTACCGCCGGAGCCTATTTCTCTCATACGGCCACGCCCGGTCGTATCTACGCGCTCTCCGTCGAACACCATGTCCGCAACGAGGTCCGCTTCAACGACGTCGCCAACTGGAAAGTATATGCGCTGCAACTGGAAGAAGAAAGCCGCGAATCCACCGAATGCCAGCCCATGGAGCTTGAGGACTGCCACGACATGACCTTCGCCAATCTCTACCTATTCCGCGTCATCCGGGTCAACAAACCCTATCCCTGGTCTATTCGCCGCTGGGGCGGCCACGACCTCGAATTCCTGAACGTCCACAACTACAGCCAGATCATCTACACCACCACCGATCCGCTCTACGACGTCAACACCAACACCACCGTCCGCCCCTGGGAATTCGCCCGCCTCTTCATAGCAACGGAGTCGAAGACTCCGGTCGAAGATCAAAAATTATCCACCGGCTTCGAATTCGCCCAATCCCCCTGCCACGACAGCAAAGGCAACATCTACTTCTGCGACTCCCGGCTCCGCCGCATCTATAAGTACTCCCCCGCCACCCGCCAGACAACCCTGCTCGCCGACTATCCCTGGCAACCGCTCTCCCTCGCCTGCGACAAAAAAGACAACCTCCTCGTCGTATTTAAATATGTCCCGAAACCAGGCACCGGCGAAACCTTCACCAACCCACCCGATGCCGCAGGCACCTCTTTCAGCGGCTGGGGTAACTCCGGCTTCGCCACCTGGGCCTATAGCATCGACCCGGACAACCCCGACGAAACTATCCACCTCCTCCCCACACAAGCGATGGGCAGCATCGACCCCGTCGACCACGCCCTCTACCCGGCCCATCGCTGGCGCGACTACCACGACTTCAATACGATCACCGTCCAGCGACCACAACAATGTTTCGTCGCTCCCGACGGTGTCACTATCATCCCCGTCGTCTATGACCTCGCCCGCAGCACCGCCCTCACCGAAGCAAAACCCGGCGCCCCGGTCTATACCACCGACGAATACGACAAGCGCACCGTCGTAACGGACGTCGATAGCAAAGGATATCTGAGCAATCTAAAATACTTCGCCCAACGCGGCGAGTTCGCCTCAGCCACAGATGCCGCCGGAAAAGTCTATATTGGGGATGGAGAAATCTATGTTTACGACCCTCAAGGCCGGCTGATCAATACCCTGAAAACTCCCGAACGCCCCACCGGCCTCACCATCGATAAAACCACCCTCTACCTCACCGGCCACCAATCTCTTTACAAACTGCCAATAAAATAAGGTATGCGATCACTTCTCACAATCATCCTGTTTTTCCCATGCTTCCTCCGGGCCCAATCGCCTCGCATCCTCGTCAACCAGGTCGGCTACGAACAAACCAAAGCAAAACGCGCCATCATCCAAACCAACACCCGCGAATCGATCGCCTCATTCAAGCTTATCGATGACAGCACCGGCAAACTGGTCTACACCGGCAAACCCGTCTACAGCGGCCCGGTCGCAAAATGGAAGAACTGGCAATACTACACCGTCGACTTCAGCACCATCAAAAAGCCGGGAGTCTATCGCGTCACCGCCACCATCGCCGGTCAGGCCGTCACCTCATACCCGTTCGCCATCGGTAGGAACGTGCTCGAGAAATTTACGCTCTCCGATATCCTCTATTACTTCAAAGGCCAGCGCTCCGCCGGCCTCATCGACCAGGCCGACAGCCACCTGCCGCTGCCCGCCGCCGCCCACAACCCCGCAGCCCCCACAAAAGATACCCTCGATCTCCACGGCGGCTGGTATGATGCCACCGGCGACTATGGCATCCATCTATCACATCTTTCCTTCTCATCCTACTTCAATCCGCAACAAGTACCCATGGTACTCTACAGCCTTTTGAAAACGCAGGAGCTGCTAACCAACCGTACCGGCACCGACTACCGCCAGTTCCTCCGCCGGATCGCGGATGAAGCGAACTATGGCGCCGACTACCTCGTCCGCCTCCAGGCGCCAGGCGGATCTTTCTATCGCTCCATCGGCGCCCCCGGAGCCGCCAAGGCAGCGAAGGACCGCGTCATCTCACCCGAACAAAAAAGCTATCGCATCAAAGTGTCAAAGGATTCATCCTGGGGCGGAGAAAATAACGCCGATACCTGGCGAAGCTACCAATCCAGCTTCCGGTCGGGTGGGGGTATGGCCATCGCCGCGCTGGCCATGGCTTCCATGACCGGGATCCCCGGCGAATTCTCCAACGCCCGATATCTGAAGTCCGCAGAAGACGCCTTCGCCTTCCTCGACAGCAACAACGCCTCCATGACCAACGATGGAAAAGAGAACATCGTCGATGACTATTGCGCCCTCGCTGCCGCGACCGAACTTTACAAAGCCACCCGCGCGGACAAGTACCGCGAGGCCGCCGAAAAACGCGCCAACCGTCTCACAAGCCGCCTCACCTCCTGGAATAAATACACCGGCTACTGGCGCGCCGATAACGTCGACCGCCCCTTCTTTCATCCATCCGATGCCGGCCTGCCCGTGGTAAGCCTGCTGTATTATTATCCTTACGCCACCGGCGCGACCCAGACGGCCATCAAAGCCGCCGTCCACCGGTCGCTGGAACACGAGCTCGCCATCACTCACGAGGTCAACAACCCCTTCGGCTATAGCCGCCAGCTGGTACAGGATACCCTCGGCCACCGGCGCAGCAGCTTCTTCTTTCCCCATGGCAGCGAAGCCTCTCCCTGGTGGCAGGGCGAAGACGCCCGCCTCGGCTCCATGGCCGCCGCCGCCCGCCTCGCCATACCGCTATTCGCCGGCGATCCCCGTTTGGTCGACTCTTTGGAAACCTTTTCCCTCGATCAGCTCAATTGGATATTGGGACTGAATCCCTATAACGCCAGTATGCTCCAGGGCACCGGGCATAACAACCCAGCCTACGCATTCTTCGGCACCTTCGAATACACAAACGCCCCCGGCGGCATCGTCAACGGCATCACCAGCGGACTCGGGAACGAAGACGATATCGATTTCAACCTCTCCTATGCAATGACCGGCAAGGACAACGATTGGCGCTGGGCCGAACAATGGCTCCCCCATGACGCCTGGTACCTTCTCGCCATCGCCGCAGGCCAGCCGCTGCAACGGCTTGCAACCACCATCGACGCCGAACACATCAACGATCACCCGACACTCGCCATCGGCGCCCCCGCACCCGACTTCAATCTCCCCGCCACAGACGGCAAGAACTACACCCTAAAAGACTTCAATGACGCAAAAGTCCTCCTCGTCGTTTTCATGTGCAATCATTGCCCGACCTCCCAGGCCTATGAGCGACGCCTGGTCAATCTTGTAAATGACTACGCCGCAAAAGACCTCCGCGTGGTAGCCATCAGCCCCAACGCCCCCGCTGCGCTGCGCATCGATGAGCTGGGCTACAGCGATGTCGGCGACGGCTTCGACGACATGAAAAAGCGCGCAAAGGACGCCGCATATAACTTTCCTTACCTGTACGATGGCGAGACCGAAACGGCCTCCAAACAATATGGTCCCATTTCCACCCCGCATATTTTCATCTTCGACCAGCAGCGTCGTCTGCGCTACAACGGCCGCTTCGACGACCAGGAGAACCCCGCAAAGACACCGCACAGCTTCGACGCCCGCAATGCCATCGACGCCCTGCTTGCCGGCAAGGAACCCCCGGTCGCCGTTACAAAGACTTTCGGCTGCAGCATCAAGTGGATCGAAAAGAGTAACTGGACCGAGAAAGCGGCCATCACCTGGGCACATGAACCCGTTCACCTCGACACGATCGGCAACGCAGGAATTAAAAATCTAGTAAGCAACAACACCAAAAAGCTTCGTCTGATCAACCTCTGGGCCACCTGGTGCACGCCCTGTGTCCAGGAATACCCGCAGCTGGTGACTCTCAACCGGATGTACCGCGACCGCGGCTTCGAACTCGTCAGCATCAGCACCGACGACAGCGCCGCCCGTCCCAAAGCACTGAAATTTCTCCAGGGCCAGGAATGCTCTTCCCCGAACTATATCTACAGCGGTGACGATAAATACAAATTAATGGAGACCATCGATCCCAAATGGCAGGGTGCCTTACCCTACAGCCTGCTCGTGGAACCCGGTGGGAAGATCATCTACGCAAAACAAGGGGCCATCGATCCTGGGCAGTTGCGTAAGCTCATCTTCGATAGCCCCTATATGGGTCGTCTCTTTAAACAATAGTTACCCGCCTTACAGCACCTTCATCCACATCAGATCTCCTCCGGCGCCTTCTTATTCGTCGAGATCTCGGTATGCGTCGAACCGCCCCGATGCTCATAGATAAAATGATCCGTCGGGCGATCGAGATATTTCGCCTTGTAGCGTTTAAACACCACTTCCGGCTGCTTCTCGCCGTTTACGCTAAATCCCTCGTTATTCAGCGTAAACTTCAACGGATCGGTATCCGTGATGATATTGTCGCGACGCAGATCGCGGATGATATGCCGGATATAATAGTCGGACATCGGCGGCACAGGTGGGACAGGTGGAACGGGCGGCACAGGGGGCACCGGCGGAACCGGAGCAACAGCCGCCATAGCAGGAATAGGAGGAATAGGAGGGATAGGAGGGATCGGCGGGACCGGCGGCACCGGAGGTGCATCCGCACAATCGTCTATCCGGTCAAAAAGCTCGACATAATTGCTGAAGTTCTCCTTCGCAATCGCCTTCCCATTGATGCTGAACTCGACAACCTTGTCATCCACCTCTTTCATAACATAGACATTCCCGTTCTCATCCGTGGCCTCAGCCTTGATCGTCCGCCCATGGCCGTCATCATGGATATTGATAGTAAGCGCGCTGAAGCTATGGCCGCTTGATTGCGCGAGAACCCTCGGCCCGACCGCGACCAGCGCAATCAGACCAATGGAAAGAACCGTCTTTTCCATATTGAATTGATTTATTTTTTATCCTTCTTCGACTTTTCCAACAGCTCGCGGATCGCATCGAGCTCGGATTGCGATGTTTTCTTATTGTCCAGCAAATGCAGCATGAGACTGCTCACACTGCCGTTAAAGAGCGAATCCACAAAACGATCCAACAGCAAAGTCTTCGTCTTGTACTCCTCGGAAGCAGGGCTGTAGACATGTTTCACCTGGCTCTCATCCCGCAACAACAACCCCTTTTCGACCATGATCTGCATCAGCTTCAGCGTCGAAGCATACTGCACCTCCCGCTTGTCCTCGTTCAACCGCTCGTTGACAAAACGCACCGTGTTGGGCCCATACTGCCACAACACCTGCAGGATCTCCAGCTCCGACCTCGTAGGCTCCGGTCTCTCCGAAGACGAAGAAGAAGGCATGGACCTTGATTTATCGGCTTTCATGATCCTAAGGTAGGAAACTTTTCCTAGTATCAAAAATTATTCTAGGAAATTTTTCCTAGAAAATCGTTAAGGTTCGTCTCCGTCGCCAGACCCAGCTTTTTCCTGAGCCGGTACCGGCTCACCTCGACGCCCTTCAGCGAGATATTGAGCAGTTGCGCGATCTCCTTGGAACTCAGGTTCAATCGCAGGTAAGCACATAGTTTCAAATCTGTGGAACTCAACTGAGGATATTTCGTTTTCAACGTAGCCAGGAAGTTATTATGCACCTCGTCAAAATGCACCGAGAACCGGTTCCAGTCCTCATCTCTCTTTTCGGTATCGCTGATCATCCGGAACACCGGCTTGAAGGCATGGGTCAGACCGGGGTTGTTCAACCGCTTGATCACCACCGTCAGCTCTTCCTTGATAGACGACAGGATACCGCCCCGTTCGACAAGATGCATGGTCGCCGTCGCCAGCTCTTTGTTCTTCCACTGCAACTCTCCCTCCAGCTTGGCATTCTGCAGGGCGATCAAACCCTTCTCCTTCCGGTCCAGCTCAAGACTATGCAGGTAATTCCGCCGTTCCTGTTCCTCCTCGTATTTCTTTTGATGCACCAACAGTCTCCGCTCCTGCCGGCGCCGGATCAGCCAGAATACCCCCACCGCCAGCAACAGGTAACCCAGGTACGCCCAACCGGTCTGGTACCAGGCCGGGTTCACTGCAAAAGGAAATACCGCCGCCTCGGACACATTGCCCAGGTTATCCCGAGCCCGGACGCGGAACCGGTATTCCCCGGGTGACAAATTGGTATAGTCCTTCTCGGGCTTGGATGACCAGTCCGACCAGTCGCGATCGAATCCCTCAAGTTGATAGCTGTACTCGATCGCGTTGGCCTGCGTAAACATCGGTGAAGCATACTCGAAATGAAAAGAGCTCCACCGGTTGGGCAGCCGTACCCTTTTTACATCAACACTCTCATATCCCCCAAACAGCAGGCTATCCCGTTCCGCAATTGCTTCCACCGATCCCAGCAACACCCGCACTTTCCCCGCCGATTGCAGATACCGGCTATAGTTGAGATGGAAGACGCCGTTATTCGATCCGATGAATACATTCGCCTTATCATATGGATATATCATCGTGAATCCCTTTACGGTCTGCCCCTTCAGCCCCGGGAAATAAACCACCGAATAGGACGCCGACGCCGAGGGCTTGCCAAAGTCGACAACCCCCACCCGCTGATCGCTCACAAACCAAAGGTTCCCTTCCCGGTCGGGGCGAAGATATTCCACACTGGTATCCCCGAATATCGGCCGGAGCACTCCCGACATTACAAACCGGTCGGCCGCCGCATCATATTCATACACGCCCTTTTCCGTCGCCGCAAGGATCTTGTCCCGCCAGGCGACGATATAATTATTACGCAACGAAGGCAGACCCTCCGCCACACCATAATGTTTGAACGGCCCCGGCAACGGATTCCGAAATACGCCGCGATAAGGATGGCTGGCCCAAACAGTCCCGCGCCCATCATAGGCAAACACCGGCAGCGATTCATAGAGCCCGTTGATCTTACCCCGCTCCCCCCACTGCCCACCACTATCGGTCATCCGCACCAGCCCCGTATAGGTCGCCGCGATCACCTCGTCCCGCGCGACGCCGGCTCCCGATGCACCGCCCACCGGTAAAAAACCCCAAACTCCCATCCCCGGCGGCAACGCCGTGGCCTTATCCCCCCGTACCACTGAAACCCCATCCTGGTGCCCCACCAGCAGATCGTCTCCCACTTCCTGCAACCCCCACACCTGCCCCTTCGTATTCTCCACCTCCGTAAACTGGCCCTTCAGCGTGCTCATGTCGGCCACCGCCGGGTCCAGCGCCAAACTATAAAGCCCATTGGATGTGCCCACATACAGCCGGTCCCGGAACACCCGTACCGTATTGCCCACCAGCTGGTTATCCCGAACCGGCTTGATCAGCCGCACCGATGTGGCATAATGCACCAGCGCGATCCCGTTCTGCAAACCCAGCCAGAGATTGCCTTCGGAGTCGGTGAGCATCGACTGCACATTATTATCGGGTAACCCTTCTCCCGTAGAGAACCGCTCGATCATATTCCCGTTGCCGTCGACGATCAGCACCCCACCGGTCACCGTCCCCAAAGCATACCGGTCCTCACCCAACTTCCTGCCCCCATTGAGGAGGTTGTCCTTCAACAACCCGTCGATCGCAGTCCGTTTGGGGATAAGATGCTTACCGCTCAGCAGAAACAGACCGTTCTTCTGCGTGGTCACCAATAGGGTATCCTTTTTATAGTCAACGACGCCGGTGATATGCATCGAAGCCCCGTCACAAAGCCGCTCCCAGTTTCCCCCACGAAAAATATATAGTCCGTTCGCCTTGTCCGCCGCATACAGCTCCGATCCCACCAGCGTCATTGTCTGCCAGGCCCGGGGTGCGTCAAAATTTCGCATCTTGCCATCCGCCCACTCGATGATCGATTCGTTCGTCCGGAAGAATATCGCCTCCCCCGCGATCACGATGTCCCAGACATCCGCAAATTGCCGGGCCACCTTCGGTAACCGCTCCTTTAAGGAATGGTAGGTGAGGATACCCCGGTCGCCCGGCGAGAAATACCCGATCTCATCGGTTCCCCCAACAAAGACCCACCCCTTGGCATCGATGGCCAGGGATTTGATCGTCACTTTATTAGGTAGGGGATAGGTCTTCCAGTAGCTGCCGTCGAAGGTCAGCAGTCCATCGTTGTTCGCGAAATAAAGCATTCCCCGCCGGTCCTGCCCGATATCCCAGGCCTCGATCGAGGCGTGATAGTCCGCAGACGTAAAGCTCCGGATAGACGGTATCCCGATCGCCGATTGACACCACGCCGTTACAAACCTGGTAACAAACACCGCAAGCAACCAAATTCGCTTCATTGAAGGGACAAGTTATCGAAAAGTACCCGATGTAGTGTTAATGTAGGGCCAAACAAATTGCCCATCCCGCGGCGCAGCCGGATATTTGCACCGATCGGTAACTCCCCACTGATTATATACTAACCTGCTGAGCCTATGTTCACAACACATCTCAAGAAGCTTTCGATAATAATCCTGTTAGTTCTATGTCAAGCCGGCGCGGGCGCCCAATCCTTTCGTGTCCTGGTAGTGGCCTCCAGGGCCAGTGACCACATGAAAATGATGGCCGCCGCCCGGCCTTTTTTTCAACAAATGGCCGCCGAAGAGTCCTTCCAACTGGACTTCACCGACGACACCAGCCAAATCAACCCGGTCAACCTCAGCCGCTACCAGGTCTTTGTCATGCTCCAGCTGGCGCCCTTCGACATGTCCTATGCCCAGCAGGACGCTCTGCAGGAATTCGTGGAAAAAGGCAACGGCTTCGTCGGCATCCATGCCGCCGGCCTCACCGGCCATCAGTTCCATCCCAAAGACAGGTACTGGCAGTGGTTCGAGAACATGATGGGTAATGTCATTTATTCCCCACATCCGGCCTACCAACATGCAACGATGATTGTGGACGACCGGTCGCACCCCGTTACCCGCCACCTCCCCGCCCGGATCGATATCCCCGATGAATGGTACGAATGGGACAAAAGCGTCCGCGACAACCCCGATGTCCATGTTCTGGCTTCCGTCGATGAATCCACCTACCATCAGAACAAACCGATGGGCGATCATCCCGTTATATGGACCAACCAACGCTTTCGCCGGATGATCTATATCAGCCCCGGCCATTCCCCCGAGCTCCTGCATGATCCCGCCTACGGGAGCATGCTTCGGGATGCCATCCGCTGGGCTGCCTCCTCCGGACCCGCCACCGTCTCCCTGCCGCTCAGCGACCGCCGCGTCAGTTATGATCGCCACTACGTCCTCAACACCCCCGTCGTCCCGCAACCCGAACTATTCCTCCGCCTCAAACGCGCCCTCACCAAGCCACAATTCACCATCACCACGGCCGATCCCGCCACCGGGACCATCCTCGGAAAAGGATCGCTCGATATCCCAACCAACGACTCCGGCCATCATTACCAGATCAGCTACGACTTCAACATCGGCGTCACCGATGGCCGTTACACCTTTCGCACCGATCATTACTATGAGAAACCCATAAACATCGGCACCAGTTCTGAATTCACAAAGATCGAATACCGCTGGTGGGACTATCGCCAGGGCCACCCCTGGCATCGTGACGATCGCCGGCTTTTCACCGGTCTCGACTCCGCCATGACCCAAACCCTGGATGAAGTTGACCGCCAGGTCCATCGCCCCCGTTTTCGCGCCCTGGTTTTGTATGAGAATGGTGGCTGGCATGTGAAATATTCCTGGCGCGCCCGCAACTGGCTCCGGCAACAAGCCGCCGACAGCAATTTCGCCATCGACTGTCTCACTCACACCGACAGCATCACGGACCAACTCCTGGCCAACTACCAGCTCATCATCCAGCTCGACTTCGTTCCCTATGGCTGGAAGCCCACCGCCCAGGCGGCATTCAAAAAATATATCGAAGAGGGTAGGGGCGGTTGGGTCGGCTTCCACCATGCCACACTGCTGGGCGAATTCGACAATACACAGATGTGGCCCTGGTTCCATGATTTCATGGGCGGCATCCGCTGGAAGAGCTATATCGCCCGCTTCGCAAAAGCCACCGTCCGCATCGAAGACCGTACACACCCCGTTTTCCAGGACCTCCCCGACAGCTTCGTCGTGCAAAAGGAGGAATGGTACACCTATGATAAAAGCCCGCGGCCCAACGTACATGTGCTCGCCAATGTCGATGAATCCACCTATTCCCCCGATACTACCATCAAAATGGGGGATCACCCGGTAATTTGGTCCAATGAAAAGGTCAAAGCCCGGAACATATACATCTTCATGGGCCATGACCCCATCCTGTTCGACGACACCGTGTACAAACATCTATTCGCCAATGCGATTTCCTGGGCCGCCCAGACCCCCCCTTACCCGGCATCGGCTCTCCAGCCCGCCGACTCCACTGTCCGGCCCGCCACGCCTGCACATCCTCGCTACCACGTCCTCGCCTTCTACTCAAATACGGTAGAAAGCGACCACGTCGACTTCGCCTATGACGCCATCCGTTTCTACGCAGAGCTCGCCGCCAAAAAGAACTTCGCCTTCGACACCACCTCCAACTGGGAGAATTGCAATGAAGCACTAAAAAGCTACCAGGTGGTCCTTTGGCTGAATGATTTCCCCCACGCCGAATCGCAACGCAAAGCCTTCGAAAACTACATGGAGCACGGCGGCGCCTGGTTCGGCTTCCATGTGTCCGGCTACAATGACCGCACAACCCACTGGCCCTGGTTCGTTCATTTCTTCGGCGATGCCGTCTTTTATAACAATGCCTGGCCGCCACTTCCTGTGAAGCTCATCGTCGATGACAACAGGCACCCGGCCACCCATCGCCTGCCTGCCCGTTTTGTCGCCCCGTTGAACGAGTGGTATGGCTGGAAACCCGATCCCCGCGATAATAAGGACATCCGCGTCCTGATCACCCTCGACCCTGCCAACTATCCGCTCGGGAAGAAAGATACCATCCGCGGCGGGGACATCCCGGTCTGCTGGACCAACACCCGTTACAAGATGTTATACGTGAATATGGGACACGGCGACAAAAATCTCAGTTCCCCCATCCAGAACCGGCTCTTTGAAGACGGTCTCGAATGGCTGGGAACCGGCAAATCCGTCACCCGCTAAAAAGTCCGCACCCGCCTTAGGCTATGTCCGTTGGATAGTTAAGACCCACCCCGGCCTCGTCATCGACAACAACGGCTTCACCGACTATTCCAGCGGTCTCGCCGCCGGCTATATCCCCTGGACCGACGCAACTACGGTTCCCCCATCCGTCATCCGCGCAATAACCTCCATAACCCCGACATTCTCCATTCCCCCCACGGGAGCTATTTTTGCAGAACACAAAAAAAGCAACGCATGAAAGCCATTCGCCTCCACGCACCCGGCGGTCCGGAACAAGTCGTCTTCGAAGACGCCCCAATGCCAACCCTCCAACCCGGTGACGCCCTCGTCCGCGTCCTGGCCTCCGGCACCACCCGCAACGAGCTCGACTGGGGTCCCACCTATACCGATGAGCACGGCAACAGCCGTACCCCCAGCATCCCCGGTCACGAACTCTGCGGTATCATCGAGGCCTTCGCCCCTGATGTCGCCGCAAACCCCGATGTAGTCAATCTCACCCCCGGCGCCCCCGTATACGCCCTCACCTCCTTCTTCCGCAACGGCACCGCCGCCGAATACATCGCCGTCAGCGCCGCCGACCTCGCGCCAAAACCAACAACCCTGGACGCGATCCAGGCCGCATCTGTCCCGCTCTCCGGCCTCACCGCCTGGCAGGCCCTCTTCGATCACGCCCATCTGAAGAAAGGCCAGCGCATACTCATCCATGGTGGCGCCGGCGGCGTCGGCACCTTCGCCATCCAGCTGGCCCGCTTCATCGGCGCCCACGTCATCACCACCGCCCACCCCCGCAACATCGAACTCGTCAAAAGCCTCGGCGCCGACGAAGTCATCGACTATACCAAACAACGCTTCGAAGACCACGCAGCCGATCTCGACGTCGTCCTCGACAGCCTCGGCGGCGACACGCAACAACACTCCTGGCCCCTGCTCAAACGCGGCGGCGTCCTTGTCTCCATTGCCGGCGAATCCATCGAACAACCCGCTCCCGAACTCGGCGTTCGCGGGGTCTTCTTCATCGTAAAATCCAACCGCGGGCAACTGGTCGAACTCGGCAAGCTGATCGATAAAGGCCATGTAAAGGCAGTCGTCGGCACCGTACTTCCACTCGAACAAGCGAAAAAAGCCTTCGAAATGGCCTTCACCGCCGGCAAATTCGGAAAGATCGTTCTGCAGGTGAGTTGATCTCCGGAAAGATCTTCCTGCAGATTAAAGCTGAAAAAACACCATAAATGCGGGAACTATGACATTGCCTCGTCCAACCCCTCACAGTAACTTTATCCTACAAAACAGCCGATCGCGTATTCCCCACAATAAAAGATAAAAATCTCTTTTATTCGGCAAAAGGCCTACCTTCGTACCGCAAAAGCAAACTATGTTCTCAAAAGCCTGCGAATACGCCATCCGGGCCGTTATGTTCGTCGCCCAGAAGTCGAAGGACGGCGCCAGGGTCGGGATCAGGGAGATCGCCAAAGGCATCGACTCCCCCGAACATTTCGTCGCCAAGATCCTGCAGGACCTTAGCCGCAAGGGAGTGATCCAATCGCAAAAAGGACCCTCCGGCGGCTTCTATCTCGACGACCGCTCATTGAATGCGTCTTTGGCAGACATCGTCCGCATAGTCGACGGGGATGACATCTTTACCGGCTGCGCCCTTGGTCTCAAGCAGTGCTCGGAAGCAAAGCCCTGTCCGCTGCACCATGAATTCAAAAAGATCCGCGACGATCTTTCCCACTTGTTGCAACACACAAGCGTGGGCGAATTCAGCACCCAGCTCGACAGGAATCGCCTCTTCCTCAAGCGGTAAAGCCACCACGGCCGTACTCCCGCCGCAAGCCACGTCACCCGAAGCCAGGTAAAAAACAGCAACCAGGCGACCGAGGCAAAAGCGCAATGCAATCAATAAAAGATAAAAAGACCCTTAAATATTGTATTATGCCCTTCTTCTCACTCCACTCCATCCCCGGCCTCAGTCTCATCCTGATGCTCCTGCTGCTCATTCTCCTATGCGCAGCCCTTTACCTCCTGGGCAAAACCAAAGAGATAAAACACCTCACCGCAAATAAGAAGAAAACCTTCGACCAACAACGCCTCGAAGAATACCTCAGCAACCTCGATGAGAACAAGCTCCACGAGCTCATCGACAGCCGCCATCCCGCCGCTCAGCCGCCCGTCAACCCCAAAATTCCGGCGATCTTATTGATCCTCCTGTCCACCCTCCTCTCACAAACCACCTCCGCACAAACCGATGCCCCCGTTACAAGATCAACCCTCTTCTCCCAACCCGGCATCCTCATCCTCATCATATTGATCCTCCTGCCCATCCTCTTCACCATCTTCTTCATGGGCGTCAGGATCACCCGCATCACCCGGCAATATCGCCAGGCCCGCGACCAATCCGACGAACAGCAGCTCGATTCCTATCTCGGCTCGCTCGAACCGGACGCCGCTGAGAATGCCCTCGAAAAAAGACTCCACGCCCTCGATTTCACACTGCAACCCAACTCCCTCTCCGGAGACGCCAAACCGGAAGACAACAAAGGGCTTCTTCACAATATCGACACCGAAAGCGCCATTGCCGTCGCACCCGTAAAAAAGCGCGCCGAAAAACGCCCCCCCATCGACCCCAGGCTCGCAAAGCTCATCCTTGCCTACCTCTCCTGCGCCGCCGGCTGGCTCCTCCTCGGCACCTCCATCGGCGAATACATCGGGATAAAATTCGTCGCCCCCGACGCCGACCATGTCTCCTGGCTCAGCTTCGGCCGCCTCCGCCCCGCCCATACCAATATGGTTTTCTGGGGCTGGGCCTCCCTCGGTATGCTCGGTCTCGGCTATTATATCATCCCAAGGGTCAGCAATACCTCCATTTACAGCCTCAAAAAAGGCTGGTGGACCCTGGGCCTCATCAATGCATCCGTTCTTCTCGGCACCCTGTGCCTCATGGCCGGCATCAACAACGCCGGCGGCGAATACCGCGAATATACCTGGCCGGTCATGGCCCTCTTCGCCATCGGCCTCATCATCACCCTTCAAAATTTCCTGAATACCGTTGCGAAAAGAACCACCGAAGCCATCTATATCTCCAGCTGGTATATCATCTCCGCCATCATCTTCGTCCTGGTCATCGTCTTCATCGCCTACCTCCCCTGGTGGCAGGACGGCCTCGGCGAAACTATCGTCCAGGGCTATTATATGCACATGGGCGTCGGCATGTGGTTCATGTTCTTCACCCTCGGCATCGTCTATTACTTCCTCCCCCAACAGCTCAACAAGCCAATCTACTCCTACAGCCTCGGCATACTCGCCTTCTGGTCCCAGATATTATTCTATACCGTGATCGGCTCTCACCACTTCATCTTCTCCTCCATCCCCTGGTGGCTCCAGACCGTCGCCATCATTGGCAGTGTGGGAATGATCATCCCCGTCACCGCCGGCGCCACCAACTTCCTGCTCACCATCAATGGCTCGTGGTCCAGTGTCGGGAACAGCTATACGCTCCCCTTCTTCCTCGTCGGCATCATTTTCTATTTCACCGGCTCCATGCAGGGCACCGCCGAAGCATTCCGATCCACCAACCTCATCTGGCACTTCACCGACTTCACCGTCGCCCACTCGCACCTCACGATGTACGGGATCATCACGTTCTTCCTCTGGGCCTCCACCTATGCCCTCGTCCCGCGCCTCACCGGCCGGGAAGCCCCACAGATCGCCATCGGCACCCATTTCTGGCTCGCCCTCCTCGGCCTGCTCTTCTATACCATCCCGCTCATGTGGGGCGCAACGCTAAAAGGCATCCTCTGGACCCAGGGCAAACCCTTCATCGAGGGCGTCGTCCTCATGGCTCCCTACTGGCTCTGGCGGGCGATCGGCGGCAGCTTAATGTGGTTTTCTCACATAGTTTTTTGCTATAACATGTATCGCATGATCGAAGGTTCAGGTGTCTTCGCCACATCGGCCTCACAATCCCCATCACAAAGCAAAATTGTTACAAATGGAATTCTTCGATAACCACAAAACCCTCTTCCGCGCCAGCTTCCTCTTCTTCCTCACCCTATCCCTCTTCGTCGCCATCCTCCCGGCGCTGACCAACCAACGCAACAACGCACCATTGCCCGGTTCTCAACCCCTCAGCGCCGACGCGGAGGAAGGTAAAAAGATCTTCATCGCCAACGGTTGCGTCGCCTGCCACACCCAGCAGGTCCGCAACATCGAGATGGACAAACCCTTCGGCAGCCGCCCCAGCATCTCCGCCGACTACGCCCGGGACCACCGCATGTCCACCTGGCAGAACACCGCGACCCTCATGGGCTCCGAACGCACCGGCCCCGATCTGACCAACATAGGTAACCGCCAACCCGCCGACGCCTGGCATCTCACCCACCTCTTTAACCCGCGGATCGTCGTAAAAGAATCCATCATGCCCGCCTATCCCTGGCTCTTCGAAATAAAGGATAGCGCCGAAAAAGACGACATCGTCGTCTCGGTCCCCGACAACTTTATGGACGGCGAAAAAGGCAAGGTCATCGCCACAAAAGAAGCCCGCCAGCTTGTCGCCTACCTCCAATCATTAAAACAAGTCAGCCTCCCCGACGGCCGGCCTGTGCCCATTTTCCTCTACCCACCAAAAGCCGCGGACAACAAAGGCGCCGGCGGCAAAAACGAACCCGAAGGTAGCGCTCTCTACGCCACCTACTGCCAATCCTGCCACCAACCCAACGGCGAAGGCCTCCCCGGCGCCTTCCCCCCGCTAAAAGGCAGCGCCATCGTCACCAATGACGACCCCTCGATCCATCTCAGCATTATCCTCAACGGCTATGAAGGCCGCGTGAAGCAAGGCTACCCGCCCATGCCCCCCGTCGGCACCACCAACAACCTCAGCGCCGCCGAGATCAGCGCCATCATGAATTACGAACGCACAAGCTGGGGTAACGCCGGCAAAACCACAGACGCCGCCACCATCGAAAAACTCACCACAACTATAAAAAAATGATACAAACCTTTCTGTTCTGTCCGACCTGCACACTCGGACAGCCAAAGATAATACAAGCGATCTCCCACGGCCCCGGCCCGGACTCCCGCTGGGACTACCTCATCACCCTGGCCTTCGTCCTCATCACCATCGCCACCGCATACTATTCCATAAAATGGCTCATCCGCCCCGGCGAAACCGAAAAAAATCACATCAAACGCTCCATCTTATGACCCCTAAAAGCACCCTCATCCTCTTCATCGACGACGATCCGACTCCCATCGCCCGGCTCTCGGCGCCCGTCACCTTCGAGCTCGACACCACCCGTCTCGTCGACGGAAAGCACACGCTCCGCATCGTCAGCCAGGACCCCGGCGGCAAGGAAGGCTTAAGGATCATCCCCTTCGAAGTACGCAACGGCCCCGCCATCGCCGTCGAAGGCATCAAAGAAGACGCAGTCGTCAACGGCGTCCTCCCTCTCATGATCAATGCCTATGGCAAAGGCGATGCAAAGAATTTCATCATCACGGGTAGTGAGACGCCCCAATCCATCCCCTATTGGATCTTCATCCTCGTCATCGGCCTCGTCGCCTGGTCCATCTACTTCCTCATCACGTCCAATGCCGTAACCCTTACTGCCCCAACCAAACCTTGAATGGGGTAACCCGCTCACGGCTGACAACGCAGTCGGCAGCACTGGGCGGCGCCAGCTCCAGCCGCTGCCGGTATATTTCCAGGCCTTCGACGAGACGGACAATATCCGCGACTCCACCAACCGGAAGCTGGACCTCACCCGCGCCCATCACTTCGTGGCGGGCTATGAATGGCGGTTCCTTCCCGGCTGGCGGTTAAAAGCAGAGGCGTACTATCAGTACCTGTTTAATGTTCCTGTGGAAAGAGGAAGCAGCGGTTTCTCGATGCTCAACGCGGGTGCCGACTTCGGCTTCCCCGATAAGGTGGGATTGATCAATAAGGGAACGGGGACAAATAAAGGCCTGGAACTGACCGTCGAACGATTCCTGAACAACGGCTACTATGTTCTCCTCACCACCAGTCTCTTCGATTCAAAATACAAGGGTAGTGACGGAATAGAAAGGAATACGGCCTTTAATTATAAATATGTGGTAAACGCCCTGGCAGGGCGCGAATGGAAACTGGGTAATTCCGGCGCGAATGCCTTCACGGTCGATATCCGGCTCTCTTCTATCGGCGGCCGCTATGCAACTCCCGTCAATGTCGCCTCCTCCCTCGCCGCCGGCTACCAGGTCGATGACACCCTTCATTACAACTCCGAACGGCTGAGCGGCTACTTCCGCCTCGACACCAAATTCGGCTACCGCACCAGCAGTAAAAAACGTCGCTTCAGCTCAACCATTTATCTCGATCTGCAGAACGTGACCAATCGGCGCAACATCTTTCTCCTGCAATATAACCAGGCCAAAGGCATCGCCAGCCCGATCTATCAGATCCGCTTTTTCCCCGATATCCTCTACCGGGTACAGTTCTAGGTAAGCCTTCCAAAGAGCAATGGTCAGTTCTAAACGGTAGCAAGATCAAACGACCGCCGGATCAGTTCACCCGCCAGCTTCCGGTAATCCGTCGCACCATTCGCGCTCCGGTCGAAGCTGAAGATGTCCGTACCGGCTTCCTGCGCCTTGGCCAGCTGGATATTCGTCCGGATCACCGTCTGGAACACCTTGCCGTCGAATTTCTCTTCGAGCTGCTTCCGCACGCCGATATTCATCGACTTCCGCTCGTCAAACTTCGTCATCACCATCCCCATCAGCTCCAGCCGCGGGTTCAGTTTCTTGCGGATAATGTCGAACTGGCGCATAAACCCATACACCCCCTTCAAAGGCAGGAACTCGCCCGGCAGCGGCATCATCACGAAATCGCTGGCCACAAGGGCATTCACCGTCAGCAGGCTGATCGCATGCGGACAGTCGATAAAAACATAATCGTAATCGTCGACAATGGGATTCAGTAGTTCGGTAAGCAAATACTCGCGGCCCATCAAACCCGCCATCTCCAGCTCCACAATGGCCAGATCGATAGAAGACGGGATAATGTCCATACCCTGGGGCGTATGGATAATGGCCTTTGACAGATCCCCCAATTCCTGCAGGATCTCCTTCTTCAACTCGGAATACAGGTTGAACATGGGCTCATCTTCAATGCCGAGAGACTGGGAAAGATTGGCCTGCGGATCGGCATCGATCAGCAACACCTTCTTCCCCTCCCGGCACAACGCTGCCCCCAAATTAAGCGCGGTCGTGGTCTTTCCCGACCCGCCCTTCTGAATCGCAATCGAAATAACTGGCATGTTATGCTATTTATAGGTTTAGTTCCTAAAAATATTTAGGGTTGGCCGTTATTCCGCGAATTATTTACCCACGCGTGTGGATTGCTTCAAATTAAATGGAATGCTGCTCTTCGTCAGCTCATGCCGGATACCTTCCAGCACATCGGGAAGATAGATCGTGAGGTCCTTCTCCATCCGCTCCTCCTGTCTCTTGGCGGCTTTAATGCCGGCATACTGCACCACATTGACGATATGCCCGCCCGATAATTCATATTTTTTCACGGCGTCCGGCAGATGAAACGGTTTCTTCCGGGTCTCGTCGGACTTTTTCGCGGCTTCGTCCTTCTTGCTTTCATCGGGCAGATGCTCTTTGAATACGATCCCATCGGGAAAGGTCTTCTCCCAGATCTGCTTTCTCTCCTCCAGGCCCGGCATGGAGAACTTGAGGATAGCGTTGAATCTGCGGATGAACGCCTCGTCGATATTGTTCTTCATATTGGTGGCCAGGATCACCAGCCCGTCATAGTCCTCTATCCGCTGCAGAAGGTACGACACTTCCTGGTTGGCATATTTGTCGTGTGCATCCCGGACATTCGTGCGTTTGCCGAACAAAGCATCGGCCTCGTCGAAGAAAAGGATCCACTTCTTGCTTTCGGCCCTGGCAAACACCAGCTCGAGGTTCTTCTCCGTCTCCCCGATGAATTTTGAGACCACCATCGAAAGGTCCACCCGGTACACCTCTTTATCGGTGGCCTTCCCCAGAAGGCAGGCGGCAAAGGTCTTGCCGGTCCCGGAGGGACCGTAGAACAGCGCCCGGTAGCCGTTTCGGAACCGGCCGTCCGCTCCCCCCGTATTGACGAGCTTGTTGTGATATTTGAGCCAGTCCAGCAAATCGTTCAGCTGGCCATTCAGCTGGCTGTCGATCACCAGGTCTTCCCGCTTCCGGTCCGTAGTCACCTTCTTGGCGGGGAAGCTCATCCCGAAATGCGGTGGGGCTATCCGGTTATGCGTGAAAATATCGACATAATCCCTCGACAAGGTCATCCGCCCGCTCATCGCCGGCTCGCCGGGCGTCACCTCCTCCAGCCAAAGGATACGTTTCTTGGCGAAAGGATGGTCGGCCCAGAATAGCCGTTGGATCGTCAGCCTCCGGCTCCAGTCGTTGCCCGCCAGCAAAAAAAGCGCGGTCTCGCCGGTCGGCATAAATCCCCGGAAGTCCTTTCCCCTGATCCCGCCGATCTTCGGAAAGTCACCCGCACCCTTCAACATACTGTCGATGACCTGGTCGAACAGATCGGGCTGGATATGATGGACCAGCGCGATCAGCAACAGCCTTCCCTCATCCGGACCCAATACCTCTCCATTATTATATTGTGGGTAGTCCCGGATAAAGGCGCCCAACGGTAATACCCACTCACCATAGTCCGGCATCTCCGGCTCGGCCTTTGGCGACAAGGGATGGAATTCAAGCGCCAGCCGGTAGCGGATAAGATCCTGCAGATAGTCCAGCTCCGCGAGGTTCTGCCCGGGAGCAGGACCGGTACGAGGCTCCGGTCCGCTATCACCGGCGTCAGCCTCCTCCGCCTCCACCACTTCGGCCTCCGGCGTCTCTTTTGGCTCGGATGCATTCTCGTCGGCCGGCGATCCCCCGGATTGTTCGGGGTCCGGCTTTTCGAACCATTTGGACAGGAAATTCATAAGCAAAAGTTTTTAGGATCAGCAAATAAGCTCCCGCTGCTGTACGACGTGGGTCAGCTCATGAGCCAGCAACAGCTTGCCCTCCGTGCTTTCGGGATTGTACTTCCCCTCGTTGAAGAAGATGTCCGTTCCATGGGTGAAGGCCTGCGCATTCAGCTCTTCGCATAGCCGGGCCGCGGCGGAGTCAGTATGGATACGCACCTGGCTGAAGTCCGTACCAAAGGACTTGTTCATTTCCGCCAGCGTCCCCGCCGGCAACGGACTGCCCTTACCCGACTGCCGCTTTATCCCCGCCGCCACCTCCGGAGACGCAAAGCCGCCCCCAGCCGCAAAACCGCCCGCCCCCGGTCCCTTCTCTTTCTTATGGATCATGCCGCCCTTCTTTTTTCCCGCTTCAGCGCCGGCCGCCTTTTTCTTCTTCTTCTTCTCATCGGGCATTCCCTTCTTCTGAACAGGCTTCATCGGCTCCTCCTTATCCTTCTCCATCCGGGCGTCATGCGTACCCAGCTTCTCGTCTTCCTTCGAGGTGGCGAGCCGCTGGATCACCTTGCCCGCCGTTGCGTCGGCCTCTTTCTCCTGGATACTGTCCGGTTGCCCGACTGCCAGCTTGGGTTGGAAGAACGCGCCGTCCTTCTTTTTCCGCTGCACGCCTTTCTTTTGGGCCCCCTGGGAGGACTGGAAGAACGGCCCGCTCCCTTTTTTTTCTTCGCCCCCCTTCGGGTTGCGATGACGATAATTTCTTAAATGGTAAGACATGGCATCATGTTTTTTGTATGAGTTCTTCCGCAAGATCGCGGTAGTCTTTCGCCCCGTTCGCGCTGCCGTCGAAGCTGAAGATGTCCATCCCCGCCTCCTGCGCCTTGGCCAATTGCATATTGGTGCGGATCACCGTCCTGAACACCTTCCCCTCGAATTTTTCTTCGAGCTGCTTCTTCACCCCGACATTCATCACCTTTCGTTCATCAAAGCGGGTCATCACCAACCCCAGCAGTTGTAATTTCGGATTCAGCTTCTTCTGGATCATATCGAACTGTCGCATGAAGCTGTAAACTCCCTTCAGCGGCAGGAACTCGCCCGGCAGGGGGATCAACACATAGTCGCTGGCCAGCAGCGCGTTTACGGTGAGCATGCCGATGGCATGTGGACAATCGATAAGGATATAGTCATAGGCCGGGATCAGCGGCTTCAGCAACCAGCTGAGCAACTGCTCTCTGCCGATCATCCCCGCCATCTCCAGCTCGACAACGGCCAGGTCGATGGAGGCAGGCACCACATCCATCCCCGACCGGGTGGTCACCACCGCCTTCACCAGGTCACCGCTGCTCTCCTGTATCTCCTTCTTTAGCTCGGTGTACAGGTTGAACACCGGTTCGTCCTCCAGGCCCAGCGACTGCGAAAGGTTGGCTTGCGGGTCGGCGTCCACAAGCAACACCCGCTTTCCGGCCCGCGCGAGTGCGGCCCCTAAATTGATGGCGGTCGTGGTCTTACCGCTGCCCCCTTTCTGGATGGCGATTGAGATGACGGGCATGATTGATTATTTGAGATAACATATGTTGTCCTATAAGAAATCCGCCCCATTGATCACTTTTTCCGCTCTGAGCTGCCGCGCGAGGCTCACCAGCTCGTCCGCTTTTATCCCTACATCCAATGCCATGGTCGCGATATTCCTGTTCGTCAACGCCTCTGCCGCTTCGAATGGCACATCGGACGGCGTGATGGTCATTATTCTCGCTCGCATGGTGGCCTTCGCCCGATAGGGCTGACCGTCGATCAGAATGGTTACATATTCCTCGCCGTGATTGGGCGTCAGCCGCTCGAAATCCTTTTCGATCTGACCCATATCGCTCCCATGGATCTCCCTCATGATCGCTTCTATCTCGTCCTTATTGTCCTTTAAAACATTCTCGCTCTTCGCCCAGTCCGGCATCCTCCCCGGCGCCAACTCGTCTTCCCCGGTCAGCCCTCTCCTCAGCCTGTACTCTTCGACGGCCTCATCCTGCAGCGACTTGAGCTCGGAGGAACCCAGCTGGTTGAAGCTCTTATGACTCCGATTAAGGCCTTCGGCTGACGCATGCCCGGCCTTCGATTCGGCAACTCCCGTTATTTCCACGATGTTTCCCTTCCCCCGTTTCACCATGATCCCATCCGTCAACTGCTTCCCCGCAGCATCCGTTATCCGATGCCCCTCAATGAATTCCGCACCCTTGGCCAATTTTGATTTTCGGGCGGCCGAAGCGCCGAGTTCCTCCAGTAGCTGGCCCTTCATATGATCGATATCCGGCCCCTTCTCCAGCACCCGGACAATCCCTTCGTCGCTCACCTCGTTCAGCTTGGGGATGCTCTTCCGAAGCTTTGCGGCCCACTCCTTGAAATTTTTGGCGCCCTTACCCACCGTGGCCATTTTTTCGAGCTCCTCCGTCGACTCCAGCGGGAACTTGCTGGACTTCTCCGGTAGGATCTTGAATTCACCCGTTTCAGGGTCGAAGAATTTCTTGGGCAGACTCTCATCCATGCGGTCGTACCGTAGGGTCCCGTCCTCGGTTAATACCCACCGGTAGCCTTCCTCCGCCTCCTTGTCCACCACTTCCCCGTACCGGAACCGGGCTTCCATTTTTCCGGTCCACCCCTCGGGCTTGCTCGTCAACTCCGGTCCTCTCGAACCCCGCTTCTTCACCAGTTCCTCGAAGTCCGGCCTCTCCGACAAGGGCGATTTCCAGGACGCCAGCTGCACATTCTGCGCCTTCTTCTCCCATTCCAGCGCCCTTTTTTCAACACTTGTTCTGTCCGCCTCGGTCACCGCCTTCTTGGCGTCCTTTTCCAGCTCTTCGAACTCCTTCAGCAACCCGGGATCGTTGGCCATATGTTTCGCATACTTCTCTCTCAGCAACGTACAGGGACTGGCACACCCATACAGATCCCCGCGAAGCGAGACCTTTACCTTCTTGCTGTTTTGCACAGCCCGCCCGGGCATATCCTCGACAAGGGGAACATGCTCTTCCATCTCCTTCAGGCCTTTCATCTCGCCGGTCTCTTTTTCCGTGAAGCCGACTGCCTTAAGCGCCGCCTCCTCGCTCTCCGCCTTGCGCACGATGTCCTCGACGATATGTTCCTCGAGCCGGTATTGTTTCCCAATGGCTCGTACCGCCTCTTCCGCTTCGATAAGGGCCGCCGTATTGCGCGCCGCCCGTATGCCCTTCACAGCTACTTTCATCATCTTGAACGCCTTGGCAAGGTCCGTCACGGCCGGTATGGCTGAGGCCAGCGAGAGGGCAAGCCAAAAGACGGACGGGTCATTGGCAGAAAGGGAATGCGCCTTGTCGAAATCGGTATTGGCTTCCACCTTTTGCAGGAAATATTCCTCCACATCATGGTGCACGACGGCCAGGTTGACCCCTGCCGCTATTCCAAGACTTACCCCTCCGGTCGGGGCCGCCAGCAAAGTGGCAACCACGTCCATGATGATCAGGGCAGCGGCCGCAGCCCAGCCAGGTTGTTCCACCGCCACCTTGTCCTCGATAAGCCTTTTCTTCACCGGGTCCTGGTCTGCCCCCATCTGGAATAGGTTGAATTGAACCACGTTCGGCAGCCGCCAGAAATTGAGCTTCCCCTTGTCGATCGCCTTCTCGCATTCCTGAATATTTTCCAATTGATAGGCTATCTGGCTCCCGATCACAGTGGCAATGACATCGTAGGGATCAGCCTCATTCGCGATCGTAGCCAGGCTTCGGTGGTCGTCCGGGTCCAGGTCTCCGAATTTCCCGAGGACAGGATATTCCCCGCTTAAAAAGAGCAGCACTTTATTATAGGCTTCTTTCAGCTGATCCAGCTCCTGGTTCGCTTTCACATACTCACTCACCGCAGCCCGGAACTGATCGTTCAGGGCCTGGAATTCCCTTACGGTGTCAGGGTTGATCATGGACACAGCATTAATAGTGGCAAAGCCCACGAGTTCCTGTTCTTTTCCAAAGGCTTTCCACTTCAGCGAATTAAGCGCGCTCTTTTTTGCGTCGATAATATCCCGCCTTTCGAGCAGCATCTGCGCACCCAGCTGCATCCCCTTGAAAGCCGGCAATTCTTTATTCGCCGAGAAAAGTTCCTTCCTGCCCTGGTAGCCGGGAACAAGACCGTAACGGATCATTTCCGATCCTGCCCGCTCCTTGCTGATCTTAAGTATCTTGAGAGCGCTGGCTTCCTGTAGCTTATAGAAGTCGCCGATGAACTGATCGAATTCTGCATCCAGGGTCTTGACGGTCGCATCCACCACCGCCAGTATCTCCTTGCCTTTTTGCAGCTGGAATTCCTCATGCTCCGAGAGGTTCCTTCTGCCATAAGAGGGGCTGGGCTGCGACCACGGCGCATCGTAAGAGGGCTTGCCCGTCGTTCCCCACTCCATGAGGTTCAATCCATCCGACAGTTTTTCCCTTAGCTTGTGGATGCTTTCCCTTCCGTGATGGATCACCTCCTCTTCCAGCTGATGTCTCACATGCGCCGGGTCTTCCGATAGTTCGACGAATCCAAATTCGTACGGGAAACGGATTTGATATTTCCCAGCCTTCGGCGGCGGTTGCGGCGCAGGTTTCTCCTCCTCTTCCGGCTGACGCCGGATCTTCGGTTGAGCCGGCTTCACCACCGGGGTAGGCTTACCCGATGCGGTGACCAGTATCGGCTCTGCCAGCACCTGCGGCTCATCCTTGTCACACGTCACCTCGAAGATACCGTGGACTTCGTAGATCCCGGAAAGCAAGGTCGGATAATCCCTCCTTTCCAGGTCGCAGGTGATCTTCCATATCCGGTGTTGGAAATCGGTGACAAGCGCGGCCATGTAGTCCATCATATAGCTCTCGAGATCTTTTTGCTCCATCCGCCGGGGTGAATTTTTATCCGGCAGGCCGGTCAACTTCTGCTGGAGCACCGCCTCTTCGTCCTTTATCACCTGTCTGAACCGCGCGAAATGCTCCTTCGAATGTTTCCTGATCCTAATATCGATAGCAATGAAGGCGTGCTTGACCTCATCGGTCGTCGGATCGGTCAGTCCACTGATCTCATCTTTCTCAAGTTCTCTTTTCGTACCCCGGAGGATCTCGTTGGCGATCTCATAGATGAATTCCGGCTTCTCGAAGATCCAGTTGATCTCCGAAACAAAACTCCATTCCTTTCCATCCTTCATGACATGTTCGCAGATGGAGTATGCTTTTAAATGCGACTGCAACCGGGCGATCTCCCAGGCCTTGAGGTCCTTCCAGCTTTTTCGGTAATCGGGTTCCGGATCCTCCTTGGGGAGGGCCATATCGATGTTGAGCTTGATATCCGGCGGCGGCGCCTTGGCGGCCTTACCCTGTGTACCACCCTTGGCTGGCTTATCCGGCTTGGTCTGGATGACATCTCCCTCTGCAGCCTCCATCGGCTTCCGGCTCACGGGCGGATTCACATCCGCTGAGGAATCACCACCCTGCGGATTCGACTCGGCGTCGATCTTCTTCAGCTCCTCATCCACGGCCTGCGAAACAAATCCCGCCAATTTCGGATCGTTGTTTTTCGTCAGGTTTTCCCGCAGCTGCGCCGCATACCCATGGATATCGATGCTCTTGTCCTTGCTCTTCTCGCGCAAATTGTCCGCTATCTGCTTCCGGATATTGCTTTGAATGGTGTTGTCATCCTGCTGCTTTCCCTTATCCCCATCGGGGTTGACACCTTTGTCGCCCTGCTCCTTGGCCTTGTCCTTGTCCAGGTCCGGCAGGAATTTGACCTTACTGGGATCGAACGGCTTGAGGTTGTTATTGTCATCGAATTCGAAGGGCGCTTCGATACCCATCGAGTACAACGTCTTAGGCTTACTTTCGGCAAGCACCCAGACCTTCTCCCAAAGATTGGTCCGGCTGAAGACAAGATCGAGGTCCACGAAGGCCCTTCCATGCAAAGCCAGGATGAGGTTAAGATCGACGTTTGCCGTACCCTTCCCGCCCTTCAGCTTCAGCCCCTTGTCGCCTTCCCACGTAGCGTCGAGCTCACCCTTCACAACCGGATCGGCCTCCAGCTTGATGTCACCGCCGAGGGTAGCGCCGCCGACCAGGACGGCTACCTTGGCGGATACGCCGGCATCCACGCTGATGTCGATACCCACCTTCCCGCTGGTCTCCACCGTCAGCGCAAAGTCCGAGCTGAATTTGCCCGCGATCAACTCCTCATAGGTCTTATCGGTGATAGAGGCCTGCACCCCAATGGTCAGCGGCAGCCAGCGGAGGTACAACACGGCCTTTAATCCCACATGAAGATTGAGGCTGAGGAAAGGAACGCCGACAAGCGGGATATCGTTTTGGATATCCAGCAGCGTGATATCTTTCTTCAACTCATCGAACGGCGTCACATGAACGTCCAGGTTGAAGCTGAAGAGCGCCTTTCCTGTCGTATCGACCTTTACCGTTATCGAGGCGTCTACACCCTTGAAGGGGATGAAATGCAGCGTCCCGTTCCCATAGAACGAGATCTTCTTACCACCTTCTCCCGGCTGCAATTTGCCATCCACCACAGTCCCGTTCGTAACCCCGACAGTGACGTCTCCGGTGATCATCCCGCCCGATGTGCCAAAGTCCGATTTCCCTTCCGCTTTGAACAGCCCGTCGACATAGCTGATCGTCAGCTTGGGATTCATCTTGGGGATATTCGGCAGATTGGGCTCCACTTCACCCGTCACCGATAGACTATAGTCGGCGGCGCCCGCTGCCTTCGAGATCAACGCCGATACCTTGCCCCCGCTCTTGATGCCGGGCATCGACTTAAGCGTGATGTCCCCCCCTATCGAGAAGGCGCCACCCTCGCCAAACACCGCATGTAGCGTGGCCTTGTCGATACCCGGTACCGTCAGCACAACATCCCCGTCGGCCGTGATCGTTCCGTCGTCATAGACAACGGCAAGACTACCATGGTCGACACCCTTTATCCCGCTTCCCGGTGGAACCACCAGCTTTCCCTTGATGCTCCATTTCTCCTTCGCATAGGTGAAACCGATGCTCGACCCCTTGAACCTCTCGCTGTCGAAGACGAACTCGCCCTTAACGCCGAACCCGTCCTTCGTCGCCCCGATCCCGGTCACGCTGCCCTTTCCAAGACCCTGGATCGCGAAGTCGATATTTCCCGAAACCCCGAAACCGTATTCCGTGCTCGCAAATATCGAGAGGCTCACATCATTGAGGACAAATGGCTTGGGGAAAGACTTTATTTCCCCGGTATTGAACGTCTTGCTGATCCGGATATCGTTGCCGTCGACGGAGAAATCGATGGGTGAATCCTTTATTAACGGAACATCCGCTGTGATAAACCCGGATAGCACAAGCCCATTGTCGGTAATATCGAATTGATTCACCGTGACAGGGCTGAGCCCCTTGAACTTAAGAACATTCGCCAGTTTTTGTGTGGCGGCGGTCAGCTCCAATGATCCGGCATTGACAAGCCCGGGTATCTTGACAAAATTGATGGTCAGATCCGAAGGTACCCCAAACTTATCGGTGATCGTCTTCCCCAGCCGGATCGACATCGTTCCCATTACCTCGTTGTCCGCCGCCTTTGGATTGGTTACCGTCAATGATTGCAGGTCGACGCCCGGCAGCCAGTTGTTCTTCGAAGCAACCGGCAGCGTGAACCGGTGAGGCTTACCGCTGTTGGCCTTTACGAACACCAGCAGGATTTTATCGGAGCCGTCCATCGCGTGCACTTCATCCAGCGTCATGCCTCTTAGCTGTTTCAACGGCGAACCCTTCTTGATTTCGTCCAACGACCAATAGGCATCACCATTCCCTCCTACGCCCAGGTTCCATCCGCCCGATTTGTGGAATTGAACGATGTATTTGGGATTTTCCTTTCCGAGCACTTCCATCGGTTCGGGAGCGGCTGTCACACCCGCATCCTTTAAAGCCTTGATACCTTTCCTGATCCGGCTTCCAATGGCATCCTGCAATGCCCGCCCGGATAAATTATTGGCCTTTGAATCCAGCAGCTCGTAATTGGTCGCCTCATCCCCGCCTCCCAGCTGCATTTCCAGGATATGGTCTATCTGATGGGTCCGCGGTTGACCGGTCCTGTCCCAATCGGGCAGATATACATACGGCCGCAGCTGCGTAACTGTTCCCATCAGCGTATAGTCGCTATGCAGCGATTTCAGAAAATAGATCTGGCCTGGTACCTTCTTGTCCTTATCCGTTAAGAAGGCTTCCAACGCTGCATCTGCCTCCGTCTTGACGGCGTCCTTCCATTTCGATTCCTGCGTCGTCTCCGGCCGGCCAGCTGCAAAATATAACGGCCATTTGAATTTGTCGGCATTCCTTGCCTTGAAAGTGGGCAGCGGCAGCCCGTCGGTGACGATCTCGAAATCCTGCTTGGACGGATCGAGGATATATTGAGGGTTTGTCGCATCCGGGATCTTATAGGGAGGCCCCGGCGGCGGAGTCGGACCGGATCCTCCCGCCGTAGATGAACTCCCGTCGCTCCCACCGGTGGGGGCGGTTGAAGGGTCCCGTTGAACATCCGGCGTCGTCGCGCCCTTCGAATGGTCCGCCGTCAGATTCTTCCCCGCCTCCTTCCTTTTCACCACACCCCCTCCCTGCTGCACCACATGCGTCAACTCATGCGCCAGCAGCTTCTGCCCCCCGGTACTCGCAGGATCATATTTCCCCGAATTGAAATAGATATCCTTCCCATGCGTAAACGCCTGCGCATTCAGATCCTTACTCATCTCCCGCGCCCCGCCGTCATTATGGATACGAACCCCCGAGAAATCCGCTCCGAAACCCGACTCCATCTGCCTCCGCGTAGCGGCAGGTAACGGCGCACCACCCCCCTTCGAACTTCTGATCCCACTCTCGACAGCCGGCGTCACCGGCGGCGCTCCCGAAGAATCCGGCTTCCGCCGCACCTCCTCCTTCGGATCCGCCTCACTCTCGAAGATGGGTTTCTTTCGCACCTTTTCCTCCTTCTCACACTCGGCGCACTTCCGCTGCACCACCTTATCGGCCATCGCATCGGCCTCCTTCTCAAAGCCATCATTCGGCTGGCCGACCGTCAGCTTCGGTTGCACAACCCCGCCGCCCGCTGTCCGGCCCCGGAAGAATCCCCCCTTCGCCGGCTGCGACCCAAAGAACTCCCCCTTCCCCTCTTTCTGGAAAAAGGGATCATTCTTTTTGGCCTGGGTGGCCGGCGTCTTGGTGGCACGCGTTTTCATGTTATTATCTCCACTCCACGAACAATAGGGAATCCAACCACGGTAGCTTGACAAGCGAGATGTTCCAGGGCAGATAGTCGAGCAGCACGTCGATCGCATGACTCTCCACCATCAACGTCAGCCGGTCGTTCCGCCGGAACAGCTTCCCACCCCGCTGCAGGAAGCCCTCCCGCAAACCCTCGGGTGAAGTACCCTGCAGCTTCTCCCATCGCATCAGGACCATCTTCAACAACTCCTCCGCTTCCTCATATTCTTCGGCAGCCAGCCCGACACTCACCGGCATCGTAGTTTCGGGTGAATATCCGCAGAGCAGCTTCGGCAATACCAGCTCGTATTCTTCCGCCTCCTTCCGGCCCGTCGCAAGGTAATGCAACAGGAATACGGCCTTTTGACGGCACTCCGCATCCTTGAACTCCCCATCCACCCACCATTGAAGGCGGCTGAAACAAGTGGACAGAAAGGGATGCAACAGGATCATTCCCGCATAAGTAACATAAATGCCTTCTTCATCGAAGTCGCCCTCAGTAAAGCGTATCTCTTCCACCGAATTCTCCTTCATCGTGAGCGGCTCCGTCCGTTCATCATTCGGAATTTCTCCCTCGGCAGACTTCTCCCGGGGCGGTTTCGACGTCTTCTTCCCCGGTCTCTCCGCTCTTGGCAAAATAGGGGGTATCAATTGAGAAACGGCCGCCGGCAAGGAAGAGCGCTCGTCATGAAGCCACCGGAGCAAAATTTGATCATCCCCCACAAACCATTGGACTAGCATCCGTACCCCTCCCCCGGCCCGCAAGGCAGGCCCCACGGTAGCAGCCTGACGCAAGATCATCTCCCAGATCGCTTCCTTTCGCTTCGGTTCACTAAGGGACAAAAACCCGCGGTGCGCCAACTCCCAGCGCGTAAGGCTCCGGCGCAACAGACTTCTTCGTCTCGCGCCCTTCGGCCCATCGCCGTACCGAACCGGCGATCCCGCGCCCCTGATCCGCTCTTCCATCCAAACCGTTAAAAGAAGAAGGGTTTCGATAAAGGCCGCCAGCCCGGCTTGCCTTTCGGCAACCAATATCCCCGTCAGCGTTTCCAGGAAGGGATTCCTGTGCTGGGCGACAATCCGCCGAAGCACTACCGATCCCTTCTTCATCTCCTTGCGTAACCGGCTCACTTCGCCATAGTCGACGGCAAATTGTTCCAGCACTTCCGAATGCCAGTCCTCGGTGATCCCTTGCTGATTCCATTGCAACCGGCCATGTTCCATATAATACCACCATTGACGCAGGGCATGCGCCTCCGCCGTTTCCCGCCTAAATAGCACGGCTTTCCCCTGCTCCTGTTTCACCAGGAGATCCTGCAATTGAGCATGCAACAGAGTATATAGCTCATCCCTCATTCCCCCTCCCCGCAGCGAGCTCTCCGTCATCGTCCCCAGGTCCAACTCGATCCGGTCCAGCCGGATGACCTGCCCGTCCCCGGCAAGCTCGTCAAACAGTCGTTCCAGCACAGGAAGCACCACATCCCAATAATACTTGCTGGCCGCTTGTTGCAACCCAAACGCATCCAGGCCCGGGTCCATCTGCAGCAGCAATATTTGTCTTTTTATATGGTGTGGCATGAGTACAGTTTATTCTTTCATTCCCTTTTCCCATTCCTGGTACAGCTCGTCTGCGATTTCCGGCGCCAGACCCGTCCGGGCAATCATCTCGCGGAAGGATTCGATGGAGATAGTTCCCCCTTCCTTCAGACTCGACTTGTCCAGCCAGTAACCCGTCATGCTGCTTAACAATACCATTATCTTTTCGCGCGAGGGCTTGGCCGCTTTCTTCATTCTTTCGGCAAGCTCCCCGGCCAGTTTTTCAAATCGCTGCATCGATGGATCGGTTTCATTCACAAACGCAGCCGTCTTCTCCACCAACCCTTCCTTCCGGAATTGCCCCATCATCTCCTGCACCCGGTTCCGATAAGCCCTCAACCGCGCCGGATTCAGTTTTTTCGCTGTGAGGCCCGTCTCCGCAGCAGATCCCGTCTCCACAATCCCCGACGCCGAAGTCCCGGTAAAAGCCGCCGGGGCCTCCGAAAATGTCCCCGGCGTCTCGGTAAAAGGCGGCGGCTTTTGAGGCCCCCACCCATCGGTATTCGCGCATTCCATATCCGCCCAGCAATAAAGTAAGTTGATCTCGCTAAGCCAATCCTGGCTGCTCTGGGTCACCGGCGCCGGTGCCGCAGCAGCCCAGCAAGGAACAGAAGGCGGCGGCGGAAGCTCCTCGGTACAGCAGGCGTAAGGCGTCTTCCAGCAACAGAGGTTTGACGAGAACAGGAAGCTGATAAAGGCGCTCAGGTTGAATCCCGGGCAGGCCCCCTGCGGGCTCACCGAATACAGCCATTTTTTATAGAGGTGCTCGAAGGTGCAGAAGTCCCGGGGACAAAGCCACAGGATACGTAGCAGCACGTGCGCCGGGGCTTCCCGCTGAAGGATCATTTCCAGCTGCAGGCGGTTCTCCGGCTTGGCGAAGCGCATAGGCCAGCCCGGTAACACCACCGTGGCGATAAAGGAATAGGGATCGGCCCCCGGCACGAACGGTAAAGAACAGGAGCCGTCTCCACAGGAAGGGATGCTCGTTTTTTCATCGCAAGGACGCAACAGGAGATGCTCCACGAGTTCGAGCCCTTCGGCATTGGTGAGTCCCTCCGCCCTTTGCACGGCCGCGCAGGCATCATCGCCTGTAAAATAAGATTGAGGGTTCACCGCGATGATGGAGCTGACGGGAGCCAGCTCGATCCCGTAGGATCCGCAGCTGCAATCGAACACCGGTTGGTAAGCCCCAAGGTCGTCAAGGGCGCCGAAGGCCTGGATATAATGGCCCCATGCCTCCGGCGCATTATCGTATACAAGCTCATTCTTCCAGGCCACATAGCAGTCTCCCGGTGGAGTAGGCTCGGGACCGCAGCCACAGGGCATATAGTAAGAGAGGGCGTCGGACAATTCCGGGAATCCCGGCAGCTTTACGGCGAATCGGTACTGGCTATGCAGCACCCCGCCTTTCTGCTGTATCTTTCGGTGTAAAGGAAAATATTGCGCAAAAGCCCGCAGACCTTTCTTCCATTCTTGAAGAGATTTGGCAGGTCCCGCGCTGCGGGCGATGACCGCTCCCGTATCGTCGACCAGCGACAAGCCCTCCTTCTCTTGCCGGTAACGGCCATCCAGCCAGCCGGCGTCGATGATGTCGAGGATCGTATCCAGCACCGCATCGCCGCCCTGTCTCCGCCGCGTTGACGCAACGGCCAATGGCTGCCCGTCCAGCCCGTAGAGCGTTCCCTCACCGGGGTCCCCTTCTCGCGCCTCCCCTTCCTTTTTTTCGTATTGCGTATAAAACCCTTGCAACCAGTCCCTGTCTTTAAAGTCCTGGTAGCTTCCGTGCAGCCGTATTCGGACGGCGTCCCTTTTTTGCGGCGTGTCATACTTACACGGATGCTGGAGCCTGCGGTCGGGACAGCCTACCCAAAACGTATAACCGCAGTTCTCCGGTCGTATCTGCAGATGGAATCCACCCGGACCCTGGGTAACCCCTATGAATTTCTCTACGCCGTTGGCTCCCCAGGCCGCCAGGGGATCGGGGAAAGGCTGCGCACTTTCAGCCAGTACCTCTCGGATCCGGACATAATAAAGACAATCGTCCTCATCCAGCTGGACGAACAGATTCCCCGGATAGGTCAGCAACATCCGGAAGAAATGGAATTCGTCCATCGCGATAACGGGCGAATCCCAACGGCCAATGCTTTCCCAGTCTGTCTGTCCCGTACTGATATTGAACTGCACAAACCCATACAACGGCGCCGTCGCCGTCGACGGGGTGACGCAAGTGCAGGGGTCGGCCGCCACGGGCTTCGCACAGGGATCGGCCTCCACCGGCTGCGTTACCAACCTTATCGGGTACGTTTGACACGCAAGGACAAGCTCGGTGACCGGGTTCTTGCCGAGGATACCCAGCTGCTGCTGCGTTCTCGACGGTACAAGGGCCTGCGGAACCAACCCCTCGGGCGAGGCCTGTTGTTCTATGGCGTCCCGGTCCAAAAGGCTGATCCATTTCCCCGGGCCGTATTCCGCGGCGTCCATCCCCTTTGCAAGAAAGTTCAGGTATTGGGCCGTGAAGGCGGCCTGCGCATCTTCCGGGCTGTCGTATCCTTGCACGCTTTCGAAAAGGACGATGTCCCTGTCGAAAATGCTCCTGCTTTCAAAATAGTTGTTCCGGCATTTTACCTGGAAATAATAAGGCGCTACAGGCGTGCCGGTCCCGGAGCTCTTCACCATCCAATCCCCGCCCAGACATATTTCCAGGAAGGGATACCCCGCCCTCGCCTTAAGGATAAGATCGCCCCGCAGCGCCCCGGCATCGGCCTTCGTTCCCATCCCCCTTGGGCAACGGGCCTTGGGATGATCCCTGTCCACCAACCGGTAGATCCAGGTTCCCGCCAGCGTCTTCGCATCGGGCACGATCATCTCCGCCGAAAACGCCTGGTCCCGGTCGATCAACCGGTTGATGGCTTGTTTCCAATCCACGAGCGACTGCATTTTCGTCCGAAGAGAACCTTCTTCTTCGACCGCCTTTCCCGGCTCCGCCCAGGGCTCTCCGGCAACAGGCGGATCTCCGGACATCGTCAGCTGTAACGGCCCGCCCGGCTCACTCAATTTCCAGCTCCGGCTTCCCGCCGCAAACAGCCGTTCCGAATCGGCCGCAGCCGATGGGCTGTCATATTCCGCGACACTGGCGAGGTGCAAAAGCTGGTCGGTGGATGCCCCGACGATATAATGCCAGCGCCAGTGATTGGGCTTCGGCACGGTTCCAATGGAAAAAAGAAAGGTCCTCGCTCTCGCCACAAATCCCTTCGCCGCATCCCGGGCCTCCCGTTCCGTTTCGAAAGGGAAATCACTGTCGCTGATCGCCTGCTCCTGCTCATTGAGCCGGACGACGATACGCAAGCGATCTTCTTCATCGGTCCGGACGACATAGGTGACCTCCTCCGCCAGACCGTACAGGAATCGGATACAGGCGGCCCAGGCGTCCTGTTCCTCCTCATAGTCCTCGATAGAGTGCAGCCCCAATACATTTCGGTCATCCAGTACATTGAACCGGTGTCTCCCCGGCCGGTTCGGGATATTTTTATCCTGCGAGATGTTGAAACCGCCCATCACAAGGAATTGCTGAGTCTTCCCCTCTTCTTTATTCCTTATCAGCGCTCCGATCGCCGGAGCGCCTTCGTCGAATTCCCACACCGTATTATCCTGCGGCTTTGCCACACTCTCATTCACGGGCGTCGGAGCAAGAGCCTCTTCCGGGCTCGTATAAGCCTGCCGGGAGTAACGCGCGACATTCCCGTCGCAATCCAGCAAGACCAGGTGGTGCTCGTAGCCGCTGATCCGCACATCGGGCTCGCGACCGGGCATCGGGCCAAACAGCTCCGCCAGAACACCCGCTTCCCTGCCCGCCGCTTCGGCGGAGGAATAACGCTGCGTCGATCGGGCGATATTCCCGCCATAAAAATGCACATCCAGCGCAAACCGGTAATCCTCCGGCGGCTGTACAACCTGGTAGCTGTCCGGCCTCGAGAGGGCGGCCGTCAACGCTGCAAGGGCCTTTTCCGCTTCGTCTTTGCTAAACGAACCTTTGGAAACACACAGCTCCTTCCCCAGCAGGACCAGCTTGATCAGAAAAGTCTCTTCCAGCTTGATCACCTCGAAATGGCAAAGATGATGTCGCGTCCAGTCTTCGATACCCGCATAGGCCTTGAATCTCCGCTCCAGCCCCGAAATATTATTATCGTTCCACCCCGGTTTCAGGTAGTTCATGGCCTTCCCCCGGTTGGCGCTCAGCCCGGGAAAATGCGAAAGGAATCGCTCAACAGCATTTATTTGCCCCTGCTCGAAATCCGCGCTGTTGACATCTCCAAGGTACAAGAGGGCATAGTCGGTGAATAGCTCGGCAAACCTTCCCAACAGATGATCCAAAAAGCCTTTCCGCCTCTGCCGGTAGGTCTCGTCGTCTTCGAGAATGGTCTGCAAATATTGCAGATAGGTCTTCGCGCTTTGGTTGATCGAAAAGCCATAGGTCCCCGCCTGGGCGGTGTTCGTTCTCGAGAAATTCTCCGTGTCCTGACCCAGGAACAGCACCAGCGCGGCCTCTTGCCCGGCGGAGACCACATCGGGGAAATCGTTCCGGCTCACGAGCACAAGGTCCTGACCGGGGATCACGATCACATAAATATATCGGTCCTTATCCGTGTCGATGACGTGCACGGTCTTTACTGTCGGCGAGGTATAAAGCATGTCCAGGCTCAACTGACCGATGACATTGTCCCTATCGCCGCTGCTGCCGTAGGAGTGGGCGGTTAGCGTACCCAGGTCTTTGCAATTCATCGACGCCTTGGTGTGCAATGGCCGCCAGGCCTCGGCCGCAACAGGAAAGGCCAGCGCTGTTCCGGGCGCAGGTCCGCTGGCTGCGGCGCCGCCGGTACCGGGAAATCTCAGCAAGGCGTCCAGGTCGGGCACGGAGGAAACATCCCCGATAAAATAGCTGTGATTGTCGGCCGCGTTGCTGGCAGGGCCAAGGGCGAAAAGATCGCGGACATGGCTCAGCTGCGCCAGGTAGTCGGCAAGCAGCTGATCGAAGAACAGCAGGAATCCCTTGAATTGTCTCGCCAGCGCCACCCTCGATGGCGGCGCATCCGCCGGCAGCGTCCCTTCCCCGATGCCGTACACCTGTGGAAAATCATGCTGGATGGAATAATAATCCCCCAGGTCGGGCCGGAATAGCCCGGTGGGAACGGACGCATCCAGGTAGGGAGATCCCGCAGGGAACAACACCTTCCCCTGTTTCGTAAGGTTCAGTTCCAGCAGGGCGTTATAGGAAGAGAGGTCCACGGCAATGGGCTGGCCGTTCTTGAAGAATTGAAATCCCCCACAGGGGATAGAGAAAAGCGGCAGGGTGTTGTCAGGCAGGGTCAGCACCCAGCTGTTCTCATCCAACGACGCTGCAACGCCGCCATCCGGACAGATACGCAATTGGAGTTTCCTTACCCGCTTCACGCCGTCGACGGAAAGGATCACCCGGTATACGTCCGAGACATCTATCTCCGTCCTGCGAACGATCAGTCCCAGTTCGTCAGTGTCGAGGAACCCGTGACTGGCCCCGCCGGGGTAAGGCCTCCCCGCAAAGATGTTCTCTATCGGCACCTTTCGCGCCAGCATCTGCTGCAGCGTATAGAAGATCGGAACCGGCGAGAACCATTCGTAAAGCCTGGTGATCAGCGTTTGATAAACGGCCCCGACATCGGCGCCGGTCTCCAGCTCGATATCGGCGCACACGCCCACCGGCAGATCACAAAGGAAATACACCTGGTAGAAATCCTCGCAGAGATTGCGATGGGCCATGAGGGCATGCCGGATATAGCAAAGGACGGTGTCCTTATAGTCGTCATATTCGCTTTGAGTGGTGAAATCGTTCAGCTCTTTGTCCAGTTCGATATAGACAAGGTAAAGCCCGTTGATGTTCAAAGGCGCGGCGGTATCCACCTCAACCCAGGCATTGCGGACCCCGTCGATATCCAGCAAAAGCTTCCGGTAGTCAAGCAGGGTCAGCGGATTGCAGCCGAGTACTTGCCCGGGTGTAAAAAAGTCGGGGTCTTTTCCTGTTTGTGCCGGGTCGCGGGCCAGGATATCGGCCAGCGGCAGGTTCGTCCGGTAGCCAAGGTCGAGGAGTCCATAGATCAGGGCCTCCAGCGTGGTGATCCCCGGATCGTGCTCGTTATAGTCCGTCCAGATCTTTCCGGTCACCCGGCCGAGATAATCGATAGCGTCGTGGCGCAGCTGATCGAAGTTCAGCCACTCGGGTATTCCCAGGTTCACCTGGGCCGTCAGGTCTATATTGCTAATATCCGTTGCCATTTTTCTTTGTAAGGATTGCTTTCGCGATCTTGGGACCACAATGATCGATTACTACCGGCAGGCTCCCGCATTTGGGACCAAACTGATCCCCCTCTACCGCATCCGGCACGTCCACAATGATCTCGCCCGCGACCAGGATCGATCTCGGGGTACGCGGCTCTACCTTGGCCGCCGGAACCATCGGCATATCGGCGTCTTCATGATGCTTCATCTGCAGATCGAGCAGATGATCGATATAGCTCAGCCCTTCCAGGAACCGGATGACATCCGAGCGGTAAACGGGCTGGCCAAACACATAGCGTTTCATATCCCCCGTCGTCCAGGGCGCCAGGTATTGCGTCAGGTCTTTCTTTACTTGTTGTTGATAGAATTCGCGGTCATACCCCGGCTTCAGCACGATCCTCAGGCAGAAGTCGATCTCTTCATAGCGGGGGTTGACGATGAACAGCCGGATGAAGGGCGAGATGATCCCGCTCAACAGGGTCCGGATCTTCTCCAGCATCGCTGCCGGGACCCGCGGCTGTAACGAGTCGGCGGGCGCCAGCTGCGTGACGTCGGGGATGACGGCCACGATCACATTCCCCGGGGCAATAGGAAAATCGTACAGATATTGATGCGCATCCAGGAAATAGCTGTGATTAATGCATTTGGCGCGCAGCACCTGTGGGAATCCCTGCAGAACAAGCCGTTCGTAATCCCACTTCTGAATGCCCCTGCTCTTATGCCGCAACAGCTCGCTGATGCGGATGAAGAAGCCGTTGCCCGAGTCTTCCGGCGCCCGCCCGTCAAAAGACGGCGAAGGCTGCTGCACTTTTGTGACCACGGGATCGGCCGTGTCCAGCCGGGCCAGCGATTTCGCGGCAAGCGGCGTCGAAAGGCGTGTCAGGTCGTTGGGTGCGGTCGCCGTCGCGGGATCGCCCTCGCCCGGAACAAAGCTGGCCCCCACCGCCTGCGTGAACAGCGCCTGCGTCTCCGCCACCCCCGCCGTATGAGTGAGAAGGGAAACCCGCAGCCAGTACAGACCCGCCGGCATTTTTGTATTGGTCGTGTTGATGTCCTTGGGGATCGAAAGCTCGACGACGCCCGTCCGCGTCAGATTCTGCGTGCCGTCGTTGATCACCTGGAAACCCGGCGCCAGCGGCTGCCACGCATTGTTCGTCAGGTATTCCCACTGCACCGTAGCCGGCGGCTCTTCCGTATCCGCCGTGGCCTCCGCCAGCTGGAAAAGGATGTTCAGGTTCTCCCCCGCGATCAGATTCTGAACACCCAGAAACAACAACCCCTCCTGGCAGAACACCGGCAAAAGCCCCGGCTCCGATTCGACATCCATCAGCTCATACGTGCCGTCAAATGGATAGAGATGAATAAGCCCGATATCGGTCTTCGTCGCCGTCGCGGAATAATTGACCGTGAGGTCCTGTATAGTTGGCGTCCAGGGTTCCTTGGGGATCACCGCCGCAGGTTTTGCATGGGGCTTCAGATCGTTGATCCCTGTATTGACGGCCCCTGCCAGGTCACCGGCGTCTTTGATCAACCCGGGCGACGGCGGAGGCGGCATCGCCGGAAGATCGTTCGCACTCACGAGCTGTTGCCGAATATCGTCGGCAGGTCCTCCAATACCCCCGGCTATAGGGTTGGGCGAGAGCCCGACTGCGTCATTACCGATCTGGGTGACCTCGCCGCCGATACTGCCGGCCACAGCCTGCAGGTTAAGATATTCCTGGTATAATAAGGTGGTATTTACTACAAAGTAATTACCGGTGTCGTCGAAGAAAATGGCTCCATCCAGCACGACATCCGGCAACTTGTTGGCGGCAAGCATCTGCCTCGCCAGCACAAAAGGATAATCCTTATGTAAGAAGTCCTGGTACTCCAGCGTGAAACGCAGGAAGCCTATCCGCGAATCGACCGTGTATTTGGTAAGGGACGCAGGAAATGCTTCGAAATTCAACGGTACAGGCAAAAATTCATCCGGGGTAACGTAAAAAGAAAATCCATAGTCCGGCTTGTTTGAACAGGTCGTAACGCTGATCACATCCTCCTTGTCAAAAAGACGACGGATATTGTCCGTTATGTCCGGCGACGGACTGGGGGCCAGAAAGGGACCACCCACAAGCTCGGGTTTCCACAATCCATCGGAAAGCAGCGACAGATTTACGACGAAGTCGCTGGAGTTGAGTCCATATACGAATGGATTGCCGATAGAGCCATCTCCCCTGCGCAAATACCCTGCATAATAATCATTGAAGTTACCCGGCTTATCCTTCCAGTTGATACCGATCCACAGGTAGTTCCACGACTTACAAAAGATTTCCGCCGATCCAAGATAGAAATTAGGCCCTTTCAGATTCGGAGTGGTAGGTGGACCGGGGGAGGCGGGGGGTTGCGGCTGGATCAGGTTGAAGTCGATGATCGTAGGCCTGGTCCCGAAAGGATAAATAGGCCCATTTACACTCATCACGCTTTGGTCGTTCTGCACAATAAGATTCTTCATCCCGCAGACTTCGGTCGTAATGTTGAGATCCTTTATCAGCAAATGCTTGAAAAAATGATACGTAGACACCGACAGCTCCGCCGAAGACTTCGGCTCCAGGCAGCAACCCGGGTCCGCGTTCAAAGATGTATAAACCATCTTGATGGCATCATCCAGCAATATCTTCACCATCGGGTCCGTCGTCTGGTAGTCAAGCCCCCCAAACACCTTCTTGTCATAAAAACTAACGGCCGGTTCCTCCGCTTGAAGAGTTACCTGGAAATCAAGCGTAAACCCGGTTCCCCCCGTAAAAAGAAGCGTTACCGTCGGCGGATGGATGGGTTGGATCCAACCCTTCGCTCCGCTGAATTGCAGCTGGAACACCGTTCGCTTGGGAAAAAAGACGGCCAGCGCGTCCGGATCGGAAAGAGACCCAGTCGGCACGAAAGCATCGTACAGACTTTGACTATGCGGACCGTAACACCCCTTCGGGTCCGTATAGGTCAGACAGTTGGTAAGGATATCCTCACCCAGCGACGGAGCCAGCCCCTTCCCAAGCGCCTCGGCCACATTATCCTGCGTAAAATAAAAATAGGTAGTGCTCAGCATCGGCGACACAACGGGGAAAAGCTCGCTCATTCCCAACTCCCCGGGCAGGGCATTGGGACAGATATCATCCTTATACTCACAATCCATGTGGATCGTGATGGTCCGCGTCCCCTCATTCAACAAAAGAACCGGCGAATGCAGAATAAGCCCAAGCCTCGCAGCAGGATAAGGGATCGGCCCATCATCCCCCGTCGGCATATATTTACTCAGTCGCGACCCAAGCGTCGCCCAGCTCACATAGCTCGCATCGGCAAAAGGCTTTGTCAAGCCATCGGCCATCAGGGCATTCGGCGCCATATAAGCGCCCTCCGTATAATACTGGTCATAGTGATACAGGGTATTGAAGAAGAGAGTTCTCGTATCGGATATCTGCGCCTGGTTGACGACAAGCGGCTTATCCAGCGAAAAAAGGATATCCGCCTTATTGCTGTCCTTCCCATCCTTCACGAGCAACCCCTTGTCCAGCAGGTATTGCTTGAATTGCTGTTGAATGCCGAACACCAGGAAGGCCTTGTCCCCGACGGCCGGCGCCGGCGCCAGCTGTAACACCTGGGTATAGAAATATCGCAGGTGATGCCTCGCGAACCGGTTGAGATCAGATTGCAATTTGCCGAATAGGTTGATAAAGCTGAACAACAACGCAAGATGGGGCGGCAGGTCCTGTCCGCCGCCCAGGGTCAGCACGTCAGTCAGTTTGTCGTTGACGTCATTGGCAGCCCCCGAGGACGCCTGCCCGATCACCCCCGTAAAGAAGGGGAGGACGTCGTTCGCCGAATTCCACAACGCCAGGATTTGCGGTCTCGTTCCACCCGCACTGCAGACAAAGCTGGCCTGGTAGGCATAAAGATCGGCTTGCTCCAATCCCCAGGCGTCGACCTGCAGAAAATCGGCAAAATCGATCTTCCGGATGCCATAACAATGACTGGCGGTGTTGGCCAGGCTGATAAAGCTGAGCAACGGCTGACGCAGATTCTCCTTGATCAGCTTGGTCAGCCCGGTTTCCAGGTCGACATTCGTGCCCTTTAACAGGACGGCCCACCGATGCAGCGGAAGGATCAGGTTGTAATAGCTGTAAAAGAACAGCAGCTGCAGGCTCGAGGCGCTGGCGTTTCGATGCAGCAGGTGCTCGTAGGTGGCCAGCTTTTGCTCCTGCACTTTCAGCGGGTGCACCGCGATCCTGCTGAGCAGGAAAGGAAGACTGTTCTCGAAGAAAAGACTCCAGTCGAGGATGGAAGAGTCCGTATTGTAAAAATTGATCTGCCGCGCCAGCTCGGTGAAATAGTTCAACAGATCGGCCGTCTTCCGGCCGTCTATGCGGAGGTTCTCCGGCAACAGCGTCGCAAGGGCCCTGTCCGCCTGGGAAACTCCGGGATCGTGCAAAAAGGGATGGTCAAGATGGTGGCAGTCGAACATGGGCTCCCTTTATTTAGATAGGCTGTAATGATTCTTTTAGATAATAGTCGTATACGTAGTTCAGCCGGGAATTCGTCTGGATGACGTCATACGTCACCGTGATCCGGAATTTTCCCGACCAGATATCCGTTGAATCCGCCGCGGTGACTTCCACGCTGACGACATTGATGCGCGGCTCGTAGAACAGGATGCTGTTGGTTACCCGGTCTTTCAGATATCCGATGAGGCTGGCATTCAGCGGCTCGAAAAGATAAGGTTGTAAGGCGCAGCCGTAGTTCGGCTGCATGACCCGTTCGCCCAGACTCGTGGAAAGCAGGATATTCAGGCTTTGCTCGATGTCCGTGACGCCGCTCACCATCTCTACCGTGCCGGCATTCCGGTCGAACGACGGCGGGAAGGCCCACCCTCGTCCCAAAAATCCCGGTTGTGCATCTTTCGTTGTACTCATGATCTTTTATTTGTGTTACCCGCCGATCTGTACCGTAGGCATCCCGCCCACGATGACTCCCCCATGCGCCGTAAGATCTCCCTGCCGAAGGGCCGGCCGCCCGCCGATCAGGACGGTCGTGCTGCCCATCGCTCCCACATCCGGCGGCCCCACACACACCATCATGTCCCCTACGACGGCCGCCGGCAACCCGCCGATCAGGACGGTCGCCACTCCCGGCCCCACCACCGGCCCCCCCACATGGGGAACGGGCCCATTGAACAGTGGACAGGTATGCATATCGGTTATTCTCGCTGCGGATGGCATCGGGTTTTATTGCTGGTTAATTAATATTCACAAGCGTGCCGCTGATCGACGCCACCCCCTGCGCGGACAACGTCAGCGCGGCGCCGGACATGCTCACCTGGGCGTCGCCCGAGAGACTGATCGACGGCGCCGAAATGCTCAGCGACGCTCCCGCCGAAAGGCTGAGGTCCGTGCCCGCTTTCACGGACACCGACAGGTTGGATTGCACGGTGATCCCGCTCGTATCCATCGTCACCTGGTTCTGCTGCTGATCGGTTATCTGTATCTGCTGGGAAGATTCGTCCAGCACGATGGAGTTCCCCGCAGGGGTATCGATGGTGATCTTTTTGGCGCCATCGTCGAATTGCACATGCATACCGCTCCGCGTCGTGAACCCCTTCTTGTCATTCGACTGCTCCGTAGCCAGCGGCGCCGGCTTCGCGCTGCTGTTCAGCATTCCCAGCACGACGGCTTCCCTGGGGTCGTCATTGATAAATCCTACGATCACCTCATCGCCAACCTCGGGCCGGAAGAAAGCGCCTCTCTTATTACCCGCATCCAGCGAAGCCATCCTCGTCCAGATACCGCTGGCATTGTTATCTATCGTCGGAAGCTTCACCTGTATCCTGTCCTGCCCCTCGGGGTCCCCTTCGAGCTTGACGGTAACGCCGATCTGCAGCCCGCGGATACCTCCCATCAACCCCGCGGCCTGCCGGTCATTGAGGTCCGGATAGGCTTCACTGTAACGGCGCGGGTCCAGCCCGAACTGGATATGACTGTCCCATGAACCCGAACCCACCTCCTGGCGTACGGCCGTCACCAGGACATTGCCCGTGAACCGGGCTCCGACCCCGCTGATCTTTAATACGTCGCCGGGCTTTATACCCGCGAAACCCGTGCATTTCGCCCTTCCGCAGATCTTGGCGATCCTGCTCTTCAGCATCTGCCCGTCCACCCAATCCTTCAATTCCTGCTCCGGCAGATAACCGCTATGACGCAGCTCGAAAGCAGACAGGTCGATCGTTCCGGCAAGCGTCGTAGCCGTGATATTGCCCGATTCCACCCAGCCGGGAACCCCATCCGTATCCGCCTTGAACAGCTGCTGATCATGATAATCCCAGGACTTGGCCTCCACACTCTTCCACTGGGTCCGCGCATCCATCTCCGCCTCGAATTCCAGCAGGGAAGAACCATAGTTCACTTCCAGCACAGGACTGCCGTTCGTGGTTGGACGCCGGATCGAGATCTTGCCGTCGATGACATTCACCAGCATCGCATTGGCTTCTGCCCGTAAGAGCATAAAATCCCAATCCGTCAAATGGTGTTGCACCAGCTCCGGATGTTCATAGGACGTCGGCTGCAGATCGCTTTGAAGATGCGCATGCGGTTGTATCAGCTGGTCGAACAACGCGCTGTCCTTTATATTCGTATAGTATTTACTGTGACGGCCAACGGCCATGCGGATGGCCTCGTCCCGGCACTCGAGGATCAGCTCGCCGTTCCCGTTCTCCTTTACGCGGACGCTGTGTTTGACGATGATCCCCTTGAAGGAGTTGACATTCTTCCCATCTCTCCCGATATTCACCTGGATCGGGGTGCCGGGCGCAAAATCCGTCTTGTCGCTCAACGGGAAAGTGCTGCGGCTGGGGTCCCCGTCCCTGAACACCACCCGCGCCATCGGGATGCGGTTGAATTCCCGGGTGACGACCAGGCTTTGCAGCTCATAGCTGGGGTCCGCAGGCGACCCGTTGATAAGGATCGCATACGTCACCGCATTATAGGTCGAGGCATTGGGGATGAACAATTCGGCCATAGGGTTTAACTTTTAGGCAAAGGAGGAAAATTGAGTTTCTGACCCGGTGAAAGTCTCCGAATCGTCGTCAGGTTGTTGGACGCCCCCACCATCAGGAAATAACCGGGTTGCGTATAGATATCGAAGGCCAGGTTATCCAGCCGGTCCCCTTGCTGCACCGTCCGCTGATGCGTGAGGTCGGGGGAAGAGAATTGCGCGATGGCCGCCCGGGCCGCATCCGATTCCGTCTTGGTGAAGGTCGCGCTGATCTTTACCCGCAACGGGCTGCCATCCGGTCTGAACAGCGTGTGATTGATGTCCACGCTGGAAAGGACACAGGGGAATTTGATCTCGGTGCCCCAGTAGACGATCAGGTAGTTCGGCTTGTGGGTGATCCCGTCGAATTTATACGCGCAATTTAAAAAGGCTTCCAGCTCTTCATGCACGGAATTGGTACCCGGGGGATACGCATAACCCTGCACTACTCCCGTCCCGTCGAGCACAAAATCCAGCTTGAGCTGCTCCGGCTGGCTGGACTTATACCCCGCATCCGTTCCCGGCTGCCCATGCGCCACCCGTGTATCCAGGTTGACGGTCAGATTCCGGGTAAAGGACTCCGGGTTTATCGGCGTGCTGAAGTCCAGGTCCGGCTTCTTTTGCTGGAAATTCTTATCCAGGTAACAGTGAATGATCAGTTTGGATAAGCTGTTGCTGGTCGGATTGCTATCGCTCATATTTGTCTTTTAAGATTTCCAACACCCTCTCCAGGCAGGCCTTGATGATCTCCTCCTGCGGGGGAACCGTGTTGTTCGTTTTACTGTCGTCGGTCTTGCCGCCCTCCGAAGGAGAGCTTCCTTTCGAAAGGACCGTAGCCTTGATCACCAGTTCGCGTACCTCTATTGGCATATTTTCCAGATATTGACTCAGTCGTTAAAGACGAGTTGGTTATAGTTCAGCTCCAGGGTCTCTATAAGGATCTCTCCCTGCGTGGCATTTAGTTCTCCGACCTTCCAGCTCAACGGCCATACATTCGACGCCGTCCAATGCAGCAAAGACTGATTCTTCTCATCCAGCAGTTCGATCAGCACCGTCGGCAATGGGTCGATCGTCTCATTGTCGAAACAGCCCTTAATGTACTCGATCAGCGCCGACTGGTCCTGGCTAAGTAGCCCTCTCTTAAGCACCAACGGCCCGTACTTCCTCCGCGTGGGCACGACATGCGTGTAATGATTGACCCCTCCTTCGACGATCGTTTCCGTTTCAAGGGTCGCGTCGAGACCGCTGACGGACTGAAAACCGATATCCGTTCGGGTCTTGGTATCGAGATAGAAATTGACCCGGAAACAAAAATTTACCGTTGGATAAAAGCTCGTAGCCATAAGTCTCCTTTAAGACGATCAGATCTGTATCCGCAATCCCTCGTGCGCCAGCTCCATCGTTTCTATCGCCACTTCATTGGCATCGGCCTTCAGGTCCGTGGACTGCACTTTGGTCGGCCAGGCATTGGCCACCGTCCAGGTGATGACGGCCTTATGCGTTTCGTCCAACAGCTTGATGGTGATATCCCGGCGGTATTTCTTGGCCGGGCTCTGGTCCGCCTCCTGGAACAGGAAGGTGTTGAGCCACAGGTTGTACATCTCATAGTCCCCGAGAAAAGTACCCCGCTTGAGCGTGATGTTCGTGTACTTGGTGAGCCCCGGCTGCATTGTCTTATGATACAGCTTGTAATGCCCTTCCCGGTACTGGATCACCTCGGTCTCGAAATCAAGCCCGCTCACCTCCGTAAAGCCGATACGCGTCCCTCCCCAATCCACTTCGAAATGGAATTTCGGCAGAGGGTAAGTTTTTGTAGGATCGTTTGTTGCCATATTGATTCAGTTTAAAGTATAGAGAATTTAACACCTGGCCGTCTGGCCTACTTCGCTCAATGCCTTCTGCAGGCTCTGCATCCCGGCCTGCAAGGATAACTGCCGCTTCGTGAGCCGTTGCCTGGACACCGTCAGCTCGTCCATCTTTTTCTTGTCCTTGTGATACAAATTGTCGATCATCTTGTAATAGTGGGTATTGCAAAGCGGGAATTGCAATATCGGAAACAGGCAATCCTTTTCCCAGTCAGGCTCATCCTCATCCCGGCATTCGCCCTCGATAGGCCCGCAGGTTACCCCGCAATGCAGGGTCTCTGACCAGTCGATCAGCAGCCGCTTGAATCCGCAATTGTCGCAAATCTCCCAGTGGAGCTGCTCGGCCATGGCCAGGGCGGCCATCACCAGCTTGAGAAGATTGTCCCGGGTGGCGATCAGCGCCGCAAGCGCCGTCGCATAATCGGCAAGCGCCTTCCCGATACCCTGAGTAGCGGAAATGGAAGATGGGTTGAGACACTTGAGGCAATTGTTCAGACAGTCATATTTGGTCTGCAGACAATCCACCTCCACATAGAACTCCCGGACCATACAGAACAGGATGCGGATCGCCTTCACGGTAAACTCCGTGTTGATACAGATATTCACCACCTGGGCTTCGATCACTTCCAGCTGATGGCATACTTTCCTGGCCAGCTCGTTGGCGCTGGTGAGCTCGTCGAACCAGGTCTTCAGCCTCGTCGTTCGCGCCGTGATGATGTCCAGGTGCTTCTGTACATACTGCAGCTCCTTTGTCACAAGGTTGTATTCCCGGGTCGTTCGGATCAGTTCCCATTGCCAGGTGTTATAACAGCAGTCGGAAGAGGGATCGGGAGGCGCCGGCTTTTCACAGCATTTGCAGAACATGTCCTTATCCCATTTCTTCGGACCGCATGTTTCATAAATTGCTAACATATGAAATAGTTTTATTGATCAGGAATGGACGGACTTCTTGTCCGCTTCACAATAGGTGTTCTTGACTTCCGTGCAGATCTCGCAGATCTCGCATTCGCACTTCTTAAGCCGGGGCTCGCAGACGTCCTCTCTTCGGGGCACCACGCAATCGCACCACGGCTTGCAGAAGAATTCGAGGGTGGAGTAGGCGGCGTCGCAGTCGCTGATGGCCGTGAACTTGTTGATCCCCGACACCGTGGCGTCCGTCATCGCAGTGATAAGATCGGCCTGCAGCGTCGTCAGCTCGCCCTTGCGGGTATTGGCCGCCGTTTGGATAGCCGTGATTAAGGCCTTGCTCGCATCGGCCAGATTTCCCTGTAGCGGGGTCAGCGAAGCGATATTCGAGAAGGTTTGGATGCCGATCACATCCGCGGAGGCCGACACCAGGTAGTCGACGTCGAAGACCAGGCACTTCTTCGGCACATGAATCAGCTCATTGTAGATCTTCTCCGCATCCTTGCAGGCCTCGGGCCGTTCGATCGGGGGACCATTGGGATCGGGTTTGCAATTCTCCACATTTTTCCCCGTCAATAATGCCCATTGACCCGCATTGCATTGGTCGTTCCTGAAATTGTCCAGGTTGGACGCCTGGTCCCGCAACGCCGACACCTTGGTCTTGACGTCCTTGATGGCTGCCAGGATATTCTTCAGCTGGGTATACAAGGCCGTACTCTCGGTGTTGTAGGTGGCGACATTGGTCTTGAACGTGTCGTTGGTCGCCTGCAGCCGCGTATCGACGACGATATCGATGTCCCGGTAGATGCGGTAATTCCGCTCGGTCCACATAAAGGTCTTTTTCTTCTCCTGGAAGAGATCCTCTTTTTGCTCGAAATCTTTCGTAGCGACTTCCTGGTTGCTCTCCGCGGCGTCCTTCGCCTGGCAATACACCTGTATCAGGGCGCCCAGGCTCTTTTTGGTGGCGGAGTCGTGCTCTTCACACTTGCAGGGATCATGTTTCCTCGGGGGATCCTGTTGATTATACGAGTTCGATGCCATAGTGGGTTATTTTTTTTGGTTGAATAGTATGGTTTATGATTCGCTTAGCATTTTCTGGACGAATTGCAGGATAATGAACTCGGCCGGTCTCACCGCCGCCATCCCGATCTGTACGATCATCCTTCCCTCCCAGAGGTCGACTTCCGTCATCGTTTGACCAAGGCCAATATGGATATAGAAGGCTTCCTGCGCCGTGGTGCCCATCAGTGCCCCGCTCTTCCATTGCTCTGTGAGGTAAATGCTGATCATTGCCTTTACGCGGACCCAGGTGTTGGTGTCGTTCGGTTCGAAAACGAACTGGGCGCAGGCGTTCTTTACCGACTGCTCCACCATCGTAAAGAATCTTCTCACCGGGATGTACCTCCACTCGTTGTCGTTGCCGGCGAGCGTCCTGGCTCCCCAGATGATGGCCGACCCCCTGCCGGGGAAATACCGGATGGCGTTGACGGACAAGCCGCCCGTGGGGTCCACATTCAGGTCCCCCTGGTCGAAATTGTTGATCTTCACTTCCAGGTCAAGACCGTCGATGATGTTGATGTTGGCAGGGGCCTTCCAAACGCCCCGGGCGTCGTCCGTCTTGGCATAGACGCCGACGATCGCGCCCGCCGCCGGAAGCAGCATCTGGAGATTGGCGCCCGTAAGCGCATTCTTCGCGATATTGTAGTATTGATTGTTCCCCTGTTTTAGCTTGGCCATCGTGTCGCTTCCCTCCGGCGACCCGGTGATGGCAACCTTTGTCTCGTCATATCTGAACTCGATCCCGGTGAATATTCGGGGGAAATACACGGCCGCGTACTTCAGATCGTCCACCGTGCCGGAAAGCCCGCCCGTGGAAGGATTGCCGCCGATGGGCGCATTGCGCATCTTCTTTACGTCGGTCTGCCAGCCAGGGGTGGTGTTGTCTATTTTCGCCGGGGTCCCAACCTTGTCCCGGTACAGGTCCATGACGGTAAAGCGGTCCTGCAGCTTCACACACTGGGCGATTGCCTTCGTATGCAAAAGATAATATGACGCGTAGCTGGATAGACCCATGGAATCCGGGAAAACGATAAGGGTACAATCCTGTAGCTTCTCTATAGCGTCAAGCCCATTCTGCAGATCGTCCTCGCTGATGCTTCCATCGGCCGTATACTTGTTCACCGATACGATATAACACTCTCCGCCGCCATTGTCGAAAAATAGCTGCAGCGCATAGTACATCAGGAATTTCGATCGTTTGTTCTCGTCGACGCTCGCGATCGGAACGATATTCCCCGCGCTGTCGGTCGAAAAGGCCACACTCAAACCGGCATCCTGCGCGGCCAGGCCGAAATAGCGCTGGTAATCCATGATATTCTCGATCATAAACGGGACCAGGTGCAGATCCGCGTCCTTATACTGCGTATCCTTCTCCGTATACCCGATAAAGGCGGGTATCGCCGTCGGCACCGAAACGATCGAAGGCGGCAAATTGGGTATCTCCTGGATATACACACCGGGGATGGTTGGCTGATTCATATTTGATGCTTTTTTGAATAATCTGGTTTATAATATAATAATGGTTCAATTGACGGGGAATAAGGTTGAAGCCGCGACCGGGATATTGGAGAACGACTGGTTCGCGCTGATCACCGGGAGCGTTTCAAATTCCGGGTTGGGGAGAAAATGATAGGTGTCGTCTGCCTCATTGAGGAAATAGCCGGCCCGGTAGGTAATGAATCGCGGGGTCTTGGTTACCAGGTTCGCACCCACGAGGTCCAGGAACACATCGTTCGGAGCCGCGGGAGCCTTCAGCTGCCCGCCTTCATCATTCTGATAACGCCAGTAGGTGAAACGGCTCTTCAGCCAGATCTCGAAGATGCGATGGGGGATCGTAGTACCGTCGGGTTTCGTCTGCGTCACGAGTCGTCCATCCGCATCGAGTAAGTTGTAGGCCGGATCGCTCACGGTCCTTTGTATCTGTATCCAGCCCCATTCGTCGCCCATCGCCTCGGTGCGGAAGATCACCGGCACCTGCCGGCTATAGCCGTTGTCGCCCGTCACGAACAAGGTATACAGGATGGCGTCTCCAACGCCCGAATCGGGAAGGGTATTCAGCACCGGCGGCGGGATCAGGGCGGGCGGCTCCATCGCATCGGGCGGCTTCTTTAGAAACGGACGATAATCCAGCATCACCCTGCCCAGCCGTACCGGATCGGTAAAAACCTGCGTGGTTATCGACGTTCCGTTCGCATCCCTAAGCTCGATCACGGCATTACTGACATTATCTGCCGCTGAAAAGCTATAGTAGGATCTTGGCGATACAACCAACCGGTCCGGCTCGCCGCTGAAACCCTCTCCCTTGAAGTGCACCCATCGGTCCTTGTTCGAGGGATTGCCCACGTTATAAAAATAATAGGCTCCGGTATCGTCGACGCCGAAATTGGCCAGCTCGCCTTGCTCATAAGGATAGCCGGCGACCAATGCCGGCAACGGCGAGGATAACGACGGAGAGACCTTTGGACCGAATACCCGCTCGTTGCTGAAATATCGGGCGGCTTTCACCGCCCGCTGCATCCGCGCATTGGTGATCTGATCCAAAAAAGATCGGGTCTCGGTAATTCCGATAAGCAAATTCAGATTGTCAGGCAGGCTGACGACGGGTGTATATACGGTGTTTCCCCCCGCAATCCCCGATTCGGTCACTTCCACGACCACCTGGCAGCCACTATAGCTGGCCACCAGTCGCAGATGATAATTATTGAACACGCTTTGCTGCTGAGGACTCAGCGTGAAGGTAACGTCTTCATTCACGGGGCTCACATCCGTCGAGAACCGGCTAAGCAAAAAATTCATCCGGTCTTCTTGCGCCGGAAGATCGAAGATGGCATTGCCCTCCGGGTCCGTCAGGTAGAACCCGTGCAGCAGCTTCACTTCGAATAATATTTTATACAGCGTTCTCATCCCGTGATTCCGGTTTCTACTCCCAGTACCGGCGGCACTTCGCGCAACCTCTTACGTTCCGTTATCGCCACCAGCCTTAGTTTATACATGACGAAGGGAATCTGCCTCCCGCCCAATGATCCCCATAAATGATTCAGCTGCTCGAATGTGAGGGTGTAGATCTCCATCGTGAATTTCAGGTCCAGCAGATCGGGATCCGCATCTATCGCGCCGGTTACGGACGATCCATAGGAAAACGAATTCTTCGACTGAAGGAATTGTACCACATAGGAGATCCGCTTCAACGCAAAAATGTATTTGTCTCCCCAGTAGTTGCTCGTAAAAAGCACATAGAGGTTCAGGAATACCGGCGGATTCTCATAGGTCACGTTGAAAGGCGGATTCCTTTTTATGGCCGGTTGATTCTTTAGTGTGCTTTCCTCTTCCACATTCACGACGGAAATGATGATGTTGTTAGGGAGGTTATCTCCATTGGGCGTTTCCAGCAGTCCAATATTATCGACTACCACGGTTGCCGTGGCGTCCTTGATGGTGAGATAATTTTGCAGCTCCTGTTGGAGCAAAGCAATAGCTGCGTCAATCATATGACCAGATTGATCGGTAATAAAATGGCCGGAATAGGCAGAATAAGGCACCCATAACGCTCGCACCCGTGTAGGCGCAAGGTTACACACATACTAATTCAGGGTCTGTGGGGTAACCGGAAAGTGGTGAGGTGATTAAGTAGATGTAAAACTTAACTGGCGCGGATGGTTTATGAAATCTTTGCGAAGCTTTTACGAAGGTTAGAAAAATATTTTAAATAAACAATGGGGAAAAACCCATTTTGGATAAGTATTATTACGCAATTTTTAACAACCGGTCAGGCAACGCCTGCACTCTTTTCTGCGTCTACTATGCCAAATTGTTAACGTGAAGAAACACCAACTTACTTTGATCATGGGCGTCCTATGCGCCGGACTCTCAATGCTTTTCACCGCCTGCAAAAAGTCTGCCGAGCCCTCGCCATCCCGGACTATCTGGTATATTTTGTACACAAAGGAGGATTTTGCCAGCGTAAAAGACACCATCCGCTTCCGCCTGCGGATGCAAACGACCGGCACCACCGGAAGAGTACTCCTCGACTCCAGCATCGCACCGATGAAGGTCAGCGAGATCCCCGACTCCCTGCACCGCCTCGTCTTCACAAAAAACGTTCCCCCCGGCCACGAACACGACAACCTCGTCGTCGGTTTCATCTACGACATCGATAATGTAGGGGAAAGCTGGTTCCTCGACAGCAGCACCGCCGGCCAGCGAACCAAGACGGTCGAATATAGTTTTAGATAGGCCGGCCACAGGCCGGCCGGCCGAAGGCCCATCATTAGTGGTTCAAAAATGGCACAGCAAAGCTGTCCATTCGTATTCTACTCGCTACGCAGCGACCGCACCGGGTTCGCCCCCGCCGCCCGCAGCGTCTGCCACCCCACCGTGACCAACGCCACCCCCACCGCAAGCAATCCCGCGACCACAAAGGTCCACCCCGAAATGGTCGTGCGATACGCAAACCCCGCCAGCCACTGATGCATCGCCCACCAACCCAACGGCGCCGCAACCAGGTACGCAATACCCACCAGCCCCAGGAAACTCCGCGACAACATCGCAAACAACGAGAACACGCTCGCTCCAAGCACCTTCCGGATGCCGATCTCCCTTACCCGCTGCTCCGCCGTGAACAGCGACAGTCCCAACAAACCCAAACAGGAAATGGATATAGCCAGCAGCGCAAAGAGAACGGACAATCGCCCCGTCACCTCTTCGCTCTTATACAGCGCCGCATACTGCGCATCGGCGAATTGATAGCTGAACGGAAACGCTGGGTTCAGCTGCCGGTACAACTTCTCGAGCCCAGCCAGCGCGACCCGTGTCTGCCCCGGCTTCGTCCTTATGACAACCGTCGAGAACCACTCGTTCTTTCCCTGGAACAGCGCCAACGGAAGCATCGTTTCCTGCAACGACTGGAAATGAAAATCCTTAACGATCCCTATAATATGCAGCGGATAATTATATATCTTAAGCGTCTTCCCGATCGGGTCCTTATAACCCATCAATTTCAAGGCCGTCTCATTCAGGATCACTCCATTGCTGTCCGTGGGAAAGTCCGCCGAGAAATCCCGGCCCGCAACCAGCTCTATCTTCATCGTTTTCAGAAAATCGCGGCCGACGGACTCGTGGATAAATCGAACCGTCTCATTCGGGTCCTTACCTGTCCAATTTATACCCAGGGTCCCGTCGCCAAAGCTGGTCGCACTACCCCCGGAGAACAGCGTCAGCTGAGCCACACCCGGTAATCGCGAGCCCTCCGTCTGCAACACCCCCAGCTTCTTTCCCATTTCGCCCTCGATCGGCAGGTAAAGCAAATTTTCCCGGTCATAACCCAGCCGGGCGTTCCGCATATAGTCGATCTGCTGCGTAATCAATATCGTCGCCAGGATCAGCACGATCGATAGCGTGAACTGGAACACCACAAGCCCCTTCCGAAACAGCGCATCTCCCCTCGTCCCCGAAGGTAGCGCGGCCTTCAACACCCGGATCGCATTGAACCCCGACAGGTAGAACGCCGGATAGCTCCCCGATAACAGCCCCGTCAGCAAGGTAATGCCCGCCAGGCTGACCCAAAATTGAGCATCCCCGGCCGGCAGGACGATAGCCTTCCCCGTTAGCAGGTTAAAGGCCGGTAACGCCATCGCGACAAGCACCAGGGCCAGCGCCGCCGAGAAACACGCCATCAGGATCGCTTCGCCGATAAACTGCCGGATCAGCAGCCCGCGCACCGCACCCATCACCTTCCGCACGCCGATCTCCTTAGCCCGCTTGACGCTCCGCGCCGTCGTCAGGTTCATGAAATTGATACACGCAATGACAAGGATGAACAATGCAATAAGCCCGAACAGTCGCACATAGGCGATCCGCCCGCCCGTCGGCACTCCCGCAGCATCGAAATCCGAATGCAGGTACCGGTCGCCAAACCGCTGCAAAGCCAGGTTGATTTTGACCTTCTTGTCTTCTGTCGGGAAATCGTCCAGCAGATGACGCATCTTGGCCTCCGCTACCGCAGGATCGACACCGGCCTTCAGCAGGACACAGGTCGAATTGTCCACTGCCGCAAATCCCGTCGCCCACTCGTTCCCATCTTCTATATATCCTTTCCAGGACATGACAAACTCGCCGGGATAGGACACCCGCGGTCCAAAGTCCTCATAGACCGCCCGCACGGCGAAATCTTTTTTATTATTATAGCGCACGGTCTTGCCGATAGCCGCATCCGCACTGCCGAACAAACCGACCGCCATCCGCCGCGAGATCGCGATCCCATCCGGCGCACTCAACGCCTTCGTCCCACTCCCATTGATCAGCGGATAGCTGAACATCGAGAAAAAATCCGGCCCTGCAGCAAATCCGGCTTCCTTCAGCTTCTTGTCCCCGACACTGAACAAGCCCGTATAGCCCGACGCGATCGCGGTCGCGCCTTCCACTTCGGGAATATCCTTTTTCAACTCCTCCGCCAGCGGCCCCTGCGTCCAGTACCAGGACTGCAGCTTGGCCCCCATCTGGTTCTTCTCATAGACATAGAACAGCCGGTTCCCCTTTGCATGGAACCCATCCACCCCCCGCTCGTCCCGCACCCATAGAAGAATGAGCAGGCTGCACGCCATACCCAATGCCAAACCCGTCAGGTTGATCGCCGTAAAACCCTTTTGCTTCCAAAGGGTCCGCAACGCGGTACGCAAATAATTCTTAAGCATTTCTCAGACTTTTTACAGGGTTTACCAGCGCCGTCTTGACGATCTGGGCGCTGATCGTAATAAGAGTAATGGTAAGCGCCAGCACGGTAGCCAGGATAAATACGCCTGGCCCGATGCTCACGCGGTAGCTATACTTCGCCAGCCACCCATGCGCCAAAAAATAAGCCACCGGCGACGCTACCACGCAGCTGATGATCACCAGCAGCAGGAATTCCGTCGACAACAGTCGCCACAGCCGCCAGGGCGTCGCCCCCATCACCTTCCGGATGCCGATCTCCTTCGACCGCCGCTCGGCGACATAGCTCGCCAGTCCCAGCAGCCCCAGGCAGGAGATCACAATGGCCAGCGTGGCCGACAAGGCGGCTAGTTGACCCGCCTGCGCCTCTGCGTCGAATTTGTGTTCGTATTCTTCATCGACAAAATGATATACAAATGGATAGGCCGGGTTGTATTTTCCAAACACGCTGCCCATCCGTTTCACCCCGTCGGTCAGCGGCCGCCCCGGCGACAGCCGCACGAGGATGGCACTCGCCCATCCCGTGTTATAGACAAAAAGGGTAGGGACAGCCGCCTGGAAGGGAGACCCCATCACGGCATCCTGCACGACACCGATCACCCGCATCGGAACCTGTGTATAGTCGAGACTGATCAGGCTATTGACCGGATGGCTAAGCCGCAACCGTTTCACCGCCGCTTCGTTCAACACCAGGCTCATCGTATCTATCGGCCCTTTGAAGTCCCGGCCTTCTTTGATGGTCATTCCCACCGTCTTGAAATAATCATCGGAAACCGATGTCGTCGCCATCTCCAGCGACTCGTCCTTTTTTCTGCCCGGCCAGTCCTTGATGGCAAAGGATGCCGCAAATCCATCAAGTGAGGCCGAGGACTTGGTGACCGAGGCCGCCAGCCCGGATTGCAACAGCTCGTTTTTCAACGGCTCGTAATTCTTCGCCAGATCGGGACTGACATCGGCCGCCACAAGCCCGTTCTTATCGAACCCCGCCGGCCGGTTCTGCGCATGCCGCACCTGCTGATAAACGATCAGCGTCACGATGATCAACGCAAAGCTGCACGCAAATTGCACGACGACAAGCGTCCGCCGCGACCAGGCAGCCGGCTTCCCTGATGAAAACGTACCTTTTAATATTTTCACCGGCTCAAAACCCGAAAAATAAAAGGCCGGCCGGATCCCTGCCAACACGCCCGTGAGCAATACATAGCCGATCATCAACGCCCAAAAGACAGGATTCGAAAAGGGCATCTGCAACGTCACGTCAAACAGACTATTGAAGCCGGGCAGCGCCAGCTGCGCCAGCAATAGCGCGATCCCAAAGGCGATAAAAGCAACGACCAGCGACTCCGCCAGGAACTGCACGATAAGATCCCGCCGCTCCGAACCCACTACCTTGCGGACTCCTACCTCCCGCGCCCGCTTCTCGGATCGCGCCGTCGAAAGATTCGTAAAATTGATACAGGCGATCAACAACACCAGCACGGCGATAAAGCTATAGATGCGGACATATTCGATATAGCCGCCAACGGCCTCGCCGTTTTCGAATTGGGCATACAACCGCCATTTGGCGAAAGGATGCAGGACCACCCCGATCTTCGCCGTGGTGGGATGTTCGTTATCTTGCTGAAGATCATGGACCAGCCGCCCCACCTGCTCCGGCGAAGCATTGGGCTCCAGCCCGACATAGACCGGATAGGAATGGTTCCCCCAGTTCGTGCGGCTCTGCTTCACCCAATCGGCGTTCTGCTCATCATAGCTGAAAGGGATGATAAAGCTGAATTGAAAAGAAGAATTTCCCGGCGGATCCTTTACCACGCCAGTCACTTTCAGGTCATGCGTATTCTCATAGCGCACTATCTTGTTGAGCGCATCCGCCGAACCGAACAAGGCCTTGGCTCCGGACTGCGTCAGCACGATCGAGTAGGGGTCCCGCAAAGCGGTGGCCGCATCCCCCTCGACAAATGGAAAAGGAAAGATATGGAAGAAATCGGCTCCCATTGCACCCCCCCTCAGGTACAGCTTGCGCTCCCCCGCCGTTAGCCCATGCTGACCCAACCAATCGGATTCGGCCACATACCGGATCCCCGGCACCTGGCTGCGAAGTGCATCCGCCAGTGGCAGCGTTGCCCCGCTTTGCGTCTGGATATGGTCTTTGTAGTCGAAGTTCAGCTTCACCTGGTACGCCTGCCGGTAACCCGGCAGGAAACGGTTATAGGAATACATATACCAGGCCCAGAGCCCGATCAGCAGGGCAACGGTCATCCCAAGAGCCAGCCCCGAAATATGGATAAAGCTGAAGAGCTTGTCTTTTTTAAGATTACGCCAGGCGAGCTTGAAATAACTTTTGAGCATATCTTTTCGCTGTAAAAAGAATGCCGCTTTTGTATCCTATTAATTATCAGTGATAAACAATCGGCCCAAGTACCCGGATTGTCCGCTTTCGATACGCCCGATGTCCGGCCCTAACGCAACCCGCTCCCACAACCCCAGCCCGCACGTCCACCGGCCACACCGTCATATCCCCTTCGCAGCCATCCCCCCGTCAACCACAATATTCTGCCCGGTGATATAGGAGGCCCGATCCATCGCGAGAAACGCCGCAGCCGCGGCCACCTCCTCCGCCTGCGCCACCCGGTTCAGCAAGGTGCGGTCGATGATCCGTTGAAATCGCTCCGGCTGCTGCAGCACCTTCTCCACCAGCGGCGTGTCTGTATACCACGGCGACACCGCATTGACGCGAATCCCAAACCGCGCCCACTCCACCGCCAGGTTCCGCGTCAGCTGGATCAACGCCGCCTTCGTCATCCCATAAGGTGCGCCCGACCCCACATCCACGCTCCCCGCCACCGACGCCACATTCACCACACTCGCGCCCGTCCCCTTCAGCAGGTAAGGATAGCAAAGCCGGCAAAGCTCCACCGCCGCAAACAAATTCACATCGAAGATTTGCAGGTATTCCGCCGGTTCATATTCCACCACCTTCTTCCGGATATTCGTCCCAACGTTATTGACCAGCACATCCAGCGCACCCCACCGCTCCTCCACCGCCGCCCCGATCCGGCGCCGGTCCGCCTCCACACTCACATCCCCCGCCAGCCCCGTCACCGCCCGGCCCTCCGCCTGCCACAACCGTACCAGCTCCCCCACCTCCTTCGCATTCCGCGCTACGATCATCACCTCCGCCCCCAGCTCCAAAAACTCCTCCGCGATCGCCTTCCCGATCCCCTTCGTTCCCCCCGTTACAAGGGTCCTCTTGCCCCTCAAGTCCCATTTTTTCATGGTTGTAAATTTTAAATTTTCTCAAACCGTATATTCCTGCTCCTCCCCGTCGACACCAAAAACCCACTCACCTTTCCCTTCTTATCCCTCTCCACCTCCACCAAAAATGGTCCCGTAAACACATCCCGGATAAAGGGCATCAGCTCCGCCGCCTCATTCCTCGGCGTCTTCACCCGCAACGTATAGTCTTTCATAATAAGAGAATACTTCACATCCAGCTCCTTGCTATAGTAAGTCCCCACATACTCCTCCAACCCCTTCAGCGACACCGCCACCTTCTTCACCTTCCCCATCGTCCTGTCGCGCATCCCTGCTGAATGTAACACCAGTGTAATGGAGTCCTCCAAAACACGAAACCGGTATTCCGTACCATTATAAGAAAACACCGAATCGCTCATTGCCCGTAAAAGATTCCCATTAACACTCAGCATCCCGCTGTTCAAAAGAGTCGCCGCAACCATTTCCACCTTCATCCTCGCCTTGGTAACATCATCAAAATAATCTCCCGCCCATTTCGCCGCCCTCACCGTATCCACGACAACGTCCGGCACTGCATCCCTGCCACCCACCGGCGGCAAAAACAAATCCGCCACCTGCCGGCATCGACTCGCGGGATTGATATCCCCCAAATTCGCCAGCACAATGACAGAAAAATGCTCCTCGGGAAAACGCAGGAAGTTCGCCCGGTACCCCGCATCCGCCCCCGAATGTTCTACGATCCGCCGCCCCTTATATTCCCCAAGCACAACACCCGACGCATAGTTTTGTACAGCGCCGTTATTGAAAGTCCCCGGCTCCAACATCGCGTTGATAAACGCCCGTCCACCCACGGCGGCCGTATAAAAATTCTCATCCCATTTCGCGAGATCACCCACCGTAGTGAAAAGACTGGTGGCCCCATAAGTATCGAACACCGGGATACTTATCGCCCACCTTCCCCCATCCCGTACATACGCCGACGTTCGGTTCGGCACGATCTCGCTGTGGTCGCTGTGAAAATGGGTCGAGCCCATCCCCAACGGCTGAAAGAACACCGAGTCGGCATACCGCCGCAACGAAACCCCCGTCACCCGCTTAACGACTACTCCCAACAAGGTATAACCGGTATTGCAATAAAGATATTCATCTCCCGGCCGGAAGTTCAGGCCCTGCTGCCGCTGCAGCATCTCCAGCACGTCGTCCTCCGTGATCAGGTCCCCATCCCGCCAGCCGGCAAGCGCCTGCAGATCCCACTGATCCCGCAACCCGCTTGTATGATGCATCAAATTCGCCAGCGTGATCGGATGCCCAAAATCCGGTACCTCCGGTACCCACTTCCGCACATCGTCATGCAACGACAGCTTCCCTTCCAGTGCCAGCCGCTGGATGCAAGCCGCAGTGAACTGCTTGGAGATAGAGGCCACATGGAAAATGGAGGCCGGGGTAATGGCGATGGAATATTCCATATTGGACATGCCATATCCACGCGTATAAACCACTTTTCCATTCTTCACCACTGCCAGCGCACAGCCCGGAGAATTGGTCTTGTCCCACTCACTAAACACCCGGTCGATTCTTTTAGCAAGCGAATCGCTCACCTGGCTGAAGCCGCGGCCAGACACTACGATCAACAGCAGACACACGACGACCCGTCGAAGGAAGGGGGAAGGGACCATAGACAACATTTTACAGAAAGGTAGGAAAATTCTAAATTCACGGTTCATTCATAAAATTGCCCGCTATGTCCATCGTTCCCCGACTCTCATCATTGCTTGTTGGCATCGTGTTCTCCGGCACGCTGCTCGCCCAGAACGTCCATATCATTCCCGAGCCCGTTTCCGTCAAAGAGCAGCCCGGTCATTTTACGCTCACCGCCGCCGAAGATCTTCTCCTGCAACAAGGTAAAGGGGGCAAACGCATCGTCTTCACGACGCCTGCCGACCGCAACGTCCTCGGAGAAGAAGGGTATACCCTTGTCGTCACTCCCTCGGCGATCCGCATCGGCGCCAACGGCGCTGCCGGCATGTTCTATGCCAGGCAGACCCTCCTGCAACTGATACCCGTCGGCGCAACGCCCGGCCAACCCACGAATATTCCCTGTGTCGAGATCACGGACTACCCCCGCTTCGCCTGGCGCGGTCTGATGCTCGACGTCAGCCGCCATTTCTTCACAAAGGATGAGGTCAAGCACTATATCGATGACATGGTGCGGTACAAATACAATACGCTTCACCTCCATCTCAGCGATGACCAGGGCTGGCGGATCGAGATCAAAAGCCTGCCCCAATTGACGCAGCATGGAGCCTGGCGCGTAGCCCGCACCGGTCGTTGGGGGGAATATCTTCCGCCTCTCGCCAATGAGCCCACGCCCTACGGCGGCTTCTATACCCAGGAAGAAATGCGCGACATCATCCGTTATGCGGCCGAACGTCATGTGACCATTCTTCCGGAGATAGATATCCCCGCGCATAGCCTCGCGCTGATCTCCTCATATCCCAATCTTTCCTGCACCCAGCTGCAATACAGCGTCAACCCCGGTGCGCGCCCTCCGATCCGCGAGGACAATGCCCTCTGCATCGGCAATGATTCCGTATATATGGTGCTCGACAAGATCATCACCGAAGTGGCCGCCCTTTTCCCCAATCCTTATATTCATATTGGCGGTGACGAGGCCTACAAAGGTTTCTGGGCCACCTGCCCCAAATGTCAGAAAAGGATGCACGACGAGAATCTCAAGAACGTCGACGAGTTGCAGAGCTATTTTGTGAAGCGTATAGAGACCATCGTCAATTCAAAAGGCAAGAAGCTGATCGGTTGGGATGAGATCCTCGAGGGCGGTCTCGCTCCAACCGCAACGGTGATGAGTTGGCGCGGAATGTCCGGCGGCGTCGCCGCGGCAAAGATGAACCATCCCGTGGTCATGACCCCCTGGGATTATGTCTATATTGATCTCTACCAGGGAGAGCCTACAGTTGAGCCGCCCACGTATGGGATGTGCCGCCTCAAGGATTCCTACACCTGGGATCCTGTCCCCGACAGCGTCGACGAAAAACTGATCCTCGGTGGCCAGGGCAATCTCTGGTCCGAGTCTGTCCCCACTTTCCGCCATGCCGAGTATATGACCTGGCCCCGCGGCCTCGCCCTTGCCGAGGTCTACTGGAGTCCGAAGAAAGCCCGCAACTGGGATGACTTCACAAAGAGAATGGAGCAGGAGTTCAAGCGGATGGATGCCGCCGGAATCAAATATGCCCGCAGCGCCTTCAATCCCATCCTTATCCCCAAACGGCTGCCGGGCGGCGAGCTTACCGTAGGAATTACCACCGAGATCAGCGGCCTGGACCTCTATTATACCTTCGACCAGACAAATCCCGATTCCACCTATCCCAAATATGACGGTACGCCAGTGCGGTTCCCTATGGGCGCCAACCAGATCAATGTCGTCGCCTATCGCGACGGGCATCCCATCGGAATGCAGATCGGTGTGAAGAAGGACGAGCTGATCAAACGCGCCGCCGAAGGACATCACGTCTACTAGTGAGGTGGGTGAGCCCCACAACAAACCATGTTTGAGCTTTTAAACAAAGCTGCCGCCCGAAAATGAACCGAACTTTGAGCCATCAAAAAATCAATGATCATGGCAAAAGTTTGGTTCATTACCGGCAGTTCCCGCGGTCTCGGCCGCAGCCTCACCGCAGCAGTACTCGCAACCGGCGACAAAGTCGCCGCCACCGCCCGCGACCCGAAACAATTAGACGATCTCAAAGCCCAATACTCCGATCAGATCCTTCCGATCGCGCTCGATGTCACTGACGACGCGCAGATCGCAAAAGCCGTCGGGCAGACCCTCGGCAAGTTCGGGCGCATCGACGTCCTCGTCAACAATGCCGGCTTCGGCATCACCGGCGCCGCCGAAGCCTTCTCCGACGACCAGGTCCGTAGCCAGCTCGAGACCAATTTATATGCGCCAATCGCTGTCACCCGCGCGGTTCTGCCCATCATGCGCAAACAGCGGTCGGGCCGCATCCTGCAGGTCAGCTCCGTTGGCGGTCGCGTCGGCAACCCCGGCCTGACCATGTACCAGGCCGCCAAATTCGGCCTCGCCGGTTTCTCCGAAGCCCTCGCAAAAGAAGTGGCGCCCCTCGGTATCCACGTCACCTCCGTTGAACCCGGTGGCTTCCGCACCGACTGGGGCGGCGCCTCGATGACCTTCGCCCCCGATGTCGAAGGGTACGAAGCCAGCGTCGGCGCGATCCGCAGCTTCCTCCGCAGCGGCATCTATGTCCCCATGGGCGATCCCGACAAGGCAGCAAAGGCGATGATCAGCCTCGCCGACGAACCCCAGCCCCCCGTCCACCTCGTCCTCGGCAGCGAAGCCGTCGCCCTCCTCCAGGCCGCCGATGCCACCCGCAAAGCCGAACTCGAAAAATGGCTCCCCATCAGCCGGTCCACCGACCACGACGACGCCGTCAACTTCTTCGACACCGACGGTGGCCGGGCGTTCCTCAGCCGCTCCCAAGCCAGGTAGGTTTTCCAATCAGTCGACATCTCCGGTCTCCAGCGCCCGGTCCGTGTTTCTTTACGGACCGGGCATCCCTCATCTATAAGGAAACCAAATATCTCGACAAAACTGCTAAATAGCACGCCCTCCCGGCCGCCTGTCAAACACCGGCAAACGCCGCCCCCGGAACCCCTATATTTGAAAAAAAACAATCGCTCACCATGCGTAAACACCTCGTTCCCATCGCCATCCTCCTCATCAGCGCAGCGCTGCCCGCCGCCGCACAGCAAGCCCCGCAAAAAGAGGCGACGCTGAGATCCATCCTCCTCGAACAGTTCCGCAACACCTGGAACAAAGAGGACTGGTACGTCCCCGTTTCCATCGCCGTCGAAGGCATCACCGCCAAACAGGCCATGTGGAAACCCGCCGACTCCAGCCACTCCGTCGCCGAGCTCGCTTATCACATCATGTATTGGAACCGCGAATCACTCGACAAATTCTATGACCGCAAACCCGCGCCGTTCAGCGGTAACAACAACGAAACATTCACCGCTGTCACAGAAGCAACCTGGACCTCCACCATCCAGCAGCTCAACCAGGTCATGTCGGATTGGGAAAAAGCCATCGAGACCGCCGATGAAGCCAAACTGAAAAAATGGGCTTCCACCATCGATCATATCAACACACATACCGCCTACCATACCGGCCAGATCTTATACATCCGTAAACTCGCCGGCAACTGGGACGCCAACAAAGGAGTAAAATAAGAAAGACTGCGACGGATCAATAAAGATCCGTCGCAGTCTTCTTCAATATGTTACAAATAGAAAAGAATATTTGTTTATCTTTTTTTGCATCCCTCTCACGCGATTTTCGCATCAAAACCCGCCGATTTCGTTTGCCGACAGATTTATGCCGTTTACCGCGTTTTTTGCTCCGTTTGCAGTAATGCTATCGACAGAACCCGGCGCCGAAATTACCTTTGTGGTCTAAAATTACAATCGTGAGAAAATTAGTTGCTTTCCTTATCTTCTCCTTCCTCTTCGCTAACCTCTCGCAGGCGCAGCAACCCGGTGGAGGCGCCCCCGGCGCAAAACCCGGCGCTCCCGGCGGCAGACCCTCCGGTCCTCCTCCCGCCATCGGTCGCGCCTTCGGTAAAGTCACCGACTCCACCGGCCAGCCCATCGCAGCAACAGCCGTCGTGCTAAAGTCCACCGTCGATCCCACGACAAAAAAGAAAAAGCTCGTGCTCATAAAAGGAATGGACACCAAGGCAAATGGCGAATTCAACTTCGAAGATCTGCCGATCGTCCAACCCCTGGTAGTGCGGCTCTCCGCCACCGGTTACAAGTCGCAGGACGTAAGCTTTACGATCATCCCCGCCGCAGCGCAGACCACACCGGGACAGAGCAGCAATCCCTTCGGCGCTATGCCCTCCTTCGAAAAGGACTTAGGCTCTCTAAAATTACAAACCGATGTCGCGCAGCTCGCTGCCGCGACCGTAACAGCGAAGACGCCGCCAATGAAGCTCGAGCTCGATAAAAAAGTCTTCAACGTCTCACAGAACATCGTGAGCGCCGGCGGTACCGGCGTGGATGTCATGCGCAACGTTCCCTCCGTCAACGTCGACATCGACGGCAACCTGACCCTCCGCGGCGCAACGCCTACCATCTTCATCGACGGCCGGCCTACCACGCTGACCCTCGACGAGATCCCGGCCGACGCCATCGAAAGCGTCGAGGTTATGACCAACCCCTCCGCAAAATATGACGCCTCCGGCGGCGGCGCGGGGATCGTCAACATCGTCCTTAAAAAGAACAGGAAGCAAGGTTACAACGGCAGCATTTCCGCCGGCATGGACTCCCATGGCCAGCCCAATGCCCTCGTCGGTCTCAGCCTTCGCCAGAACAAAGTCAACTTCACGCTCAACGGCATGTACAACGGGATGAACCCGAAAACGATAGGATCGACCGATCGCTATACCATTCTCCATGACACCACCACCCATCTCCTCCAGTCCGACCTTCAGCGGACACACGGACACTTTATGTTTGGGCAGTTCGGGATGGACTGGTTCGTATCCAACAAGACCACCCTTTCCGCCTCCTATCTCCGCGTCGACGGTTCTTTCAAGCCCACCGATGCATCCAATATCAGGACTGTCATCCTTCCCCCGGGGAGCGATTCTTCGGTCATCTATTCCCTCCGCAGCGCCAACAACGATCGCGTCTTCCACGTCAACGGCGTACAGACAGGGATGAAGCACACATTCGATAAGAAAGGGGAGGAGTGGACCATCGACGGTTCGTTCTTCGACGTCAATTCTTCCTTATCCTCGCTCTATACAACGGACTATTATGCGGGCCAACCCGGTGGCAGCATCGCCTATACTACCCGGCAACTGCAGACCGGCACCGCCGCACCCCGATTCTACACCATCCAGACCGATTTTGTCGATCCGCTGGGAGAAAAAACCAAGATCGAGGCCGGTCTCCGGACCAGCATTCAGAAGCTGGCCAATGACAACAACACCTTCACCCTGGACGACAAAGGCGACCGGACCCTCAATACTCTTGGCATCAGCGACTACACCAGCACAAGCGACGTGTACGCGGCTTATGTCAATTTCACCAGCGCCATCGGCAGCTTCGGCTATGCCCTCGGCCTGCGTGGGGAGAGCTCCCGGTATACAGGCGATCTGCTGAATACCGGCCAGCATTTCCATAACTCGTATCCCACTGCGCTCTTCCCGTCGGTTTTCCTGAGTCAGAAGCTGAAACACAACCAGGAACTGCAGCTCAGTGTCACCCGTAAGATCAACCGTCCCGGTTTCTTCCAGCTGATACCTTTTACGGATTACTCCGATACGCTGAACATCACCCGCGGTAATCCCAACCTGGTGCCGGAATTCACGTACAACACCGAGTTCTCGTACATGAAGACCTTCCCGCACAACAACACCCTGTTGATCTCGGCTTATTATAAGAATACGACCAACCTCATCACGCGTTACCAGGACAGCGGTGTCAACCCGATCGGGCAGCCCGTGCTGATCAATACGTATGAGAACGCAAACAGCGCCTATACCGTCGGGGGTGAGATTACGTCTACGGATAATATCACCAGGTGGTGGGATATATCGCTCAACGTCAACGTGTATAATTCTCATATAAACACCGAGAACCTGCAGCAGGCTTCGCAGGCCGCCCTTTGGAGCTGGTTCGGTAAGTTCAACAGCAACTTCAAGATCCCGGGCAATTTCACGGTGCAGCTGACAGCGATCTATCAGTCGAAGACAAACCTGCCGGTAAACCTCAACAACAACCAGTTCGGCCCTCCCGGAAATGTCCAGCAGAGTTCGGCCCAGGGGTATATCAAACCCTACTATGGATTCGATCTCGCGGTCAAATACAGCTTCCTGAAACAGAACGCCGCCTCGATCACCGCCACCATGACCGATATCTTCCGCAATCGCTGGTCCGATCAGTACAGCAGCAGCCCCTTCTTCTCGCAGGAATACGATCGCCTGAAGGATCCCCAGTTGTTCCGCGTCGTTTTCGCCTATCGCTTCGGAAAGATGGACCTCAACCTCTTCAAGCGTAAGAGCATGAACGGCCAGGGCATGGGTGACGCCGGCTCAAGTATGCAACAATAGGAATGAAATCCATGGAAATAAAAAGGGCCCGCGAAAGCGGGCCTTACCATTTACCTTTGTCCTATGAATAATGTAAAATTAGGTTGGCTCGGACTGGGGACCATGGGTAGGCCGATGTCCCAACGCCACATCGATGCCGGTTATCAGGTCACTGCATACAATCGTAGCAAGGAAAAGGAGACGGCCCTCAAAGCCGCCGGCGCGTCCATTGCCGCCACTCCCGCGGACCTGATCCGTCAAACCGATATCGTCTTCCTCATGGTCTCCGACGACCAGGCCGTTCGCGACTGTTTCGACGGGGACAACGGCCTGCTGGCCGCCAACGCCACCGGTAAGCTCATCGTCAACATGAGCACTGTCTCACCCGGTATCAGCCGGGAATTGACAACCGCCTGCAAAAACCAGGGCAACGAATATCTCGATGCCCCCGTCAGCGGCAGTGTAAAACAAGCCCAGGAAGGCCAGCTGGTTATTATGGTCGGCGGATCAAAAGAGGGATACGAAAAAATAAACCCACTCCTCCAACCACTCGGCAAGCTCATCCTTCATCTCGGCGCCGCCGGCGCGGGAAATACGGTCAAGCTTGCGATCAATCTCCTCCTCAGCTTCCACACCCAGGGACTGGCCGAAGCAACCCTCTTCGCCAATCAACACGGGATCGGTACAGAAGACTTCATGAACATCATGAACAATGGAGCCATGGGGAATCCTTTCGCAAGGATAAAAGGCGAGGCCATCATCCAAAATAACTACAAACCCGCCTTTATGTTGAAGCACATGGTGAAGGACCTTGGACTAGCGCGCGCCGAAGGCTGGAAAACACCCATGGCCGAGCTGGCCTTTCAGTCCTTCCAAAAGGCACAGGCCCAATACGGGGACGAAGACCTCATCGCAATCAGAAAGTATTTGGAATAATTAGCGCCCCGCCCGCGAAGCCCGCCGCCAAAAACACGCCGCCCGCGAAGCCCGCCGCCAAAAACGCAATGCAGCCCTGCGGACCGCCCCCCTCCAAGGGCGGTCCGCCCCCTCAATTGGCGAACGCCCCTCGCTGCACGTGATACCCCCTCCATACCTGGGTTTGCCGGCAAACGGTAAAAGCCGCGCCACAGACTGCTAATGCGACAAACAGGCTGGACCATTCCGGTTCCATCGTCATCTTCCCGATTGCCCGCGGCGCATGAAGCAATAGAACCCAAAGCAGGAACATGACCCCTAAAAGCCCCGATGCCAGCGTAAGCTTCAGCCCGGTGAAAAGACTGAAGGCCGACAACAGAAAGGCCGCGATCACGACATAGGACAGGAACACATGTCCCGGCATCCAGGTGGGAATCAGCGTTTGTATATAGTCATTGTATTTGATGTGTAACACGGCGAAAACCACGAGGCCCACCGCAAACCAATATTGGCTCAGCGTACCCATCAGGTTCAACGGTTTCACCCATCGGGCATCGCCGGCTCCCGTATTGATGTAGTAGGCCGCAATGATAAAACCGCCGCTTCCCAGCATGAGCGCTTCGAAAGGCGGCGTCCAGAGGACCGGGTTCTTCAGATCACCCAACAGGATCGGCAAATGCAGCACCAGGAAGAAAACAAAAAAACAAGACCCCGCCAGCGCCGCGGCGAGCCACTTACGCCCCAGGAACAATATCCCTACCGCCGCCAGCAGGAAAAGGAGACTGCTCGCGATCATCAGGAAGGTTCGCAGCGGCACGCCCGCGGGCACAGGGAACAGCCCTGTCAGAAAGTTTTGGGTTACCAGCTGGTTGACGCCGAACCCGGCCACGGCTATCGCGTAGAAGACAGGTCCCAGTTCAGTTAGTTTCTTCATAGCGGTAATTTACCCCCCAAAGGCTCCGGTCCCCAAACAAGCCTTGTACATCTCCGTACAAGATCGTACAAGCCCGCCGCCTCCTAAAAAACCCTAACTTCGTCCCGGTACAACGAAAACCAATGAAAGCACTCGTCACCGGCAGCGCAGGCCATTTGGGGGAAGCCATGATCCGGACCCTCCGCGCCGCCAACCATCCCGTCCTCGGAATCGATATCCTCGAATCGCCTTATACCGATAAGGTCGGCACCATCGTCGACCGCGACTTCGTCCGCGAATGCATGAAGGGCGTCGACACCGTCTACCACACCGCCACCCTCCACAAGCCCCATGTAGCGACCCACACCCCCCAACAGTTCGTCGACACCAACATCTCCGGCACACTCAACCTCCTGCAGGAATCCGTCGCCGCCGGGGTCAAACGCTTTATCTTCACCAGCACCACCAGCGTCTTCGGTGATGCCCTGATCCCACCTGCCGGCTCCCCGGCCGAATGGATCACCGAAGACACCCGCCCGATCCCCAAGAATATATATGGAGTAACAAAAGAGGCCGCCGAGAACCTTTGCCGGCTGTACTATCGCAATTTCCGCCTTCCCTGCATCGTGCTGCGCACCTCCCGCTTCTTCCCCGAGGACGACGATAACAAAAAGATGCGGGATATTTACTCCAGCGACAATATCAAGGCCAACGAGTACCTTTTCCGGCGCGTGGACATCGAAGACACCGTCAGCTCCCTGCTGGCCGCGGCCGAAAAAGCCGAATCCATCGGTTTCGGGAAATATATCATCAGCGCTACGACCCCCTTCACGCCGGAAGACATGACCCTTCTTCGCACCGATGCCATAACCGTCGTCCGGCGCCTCTTCCCCGGCTACGAGGAAATATATGCCAAACTCGGCTGGAAAATGTTCCCCGCCATCGACCGCGTCTATGTCAACGCCCTGGCCCGCACTGAGCTCGGCTGGCAGCCCCGCCATGATTTTGCCGATCTTCTCGCCCGTCTTGCCGCCGGCGGCACGATCCGGAGCCCCCTTGCCCAGGCCATCGGCTGTAAGGGTTATCATGAAGAAGAATTTACCGAAGGTCCCTATCCCGTGCACTGATTCCCCCGAAATACCTGTGCACCCTTGGCATCATCGCTATCGCCGAAACCCTCACCGCTTGCCATCTCGTTTCCCATCGCCGGGAACCCTGACGCCGCTCCGTCAAAACAGGGTATCTCATCCTAATGGAACTTGGCTTAAATGAGTATCAAACCCGAAGGGAACTGGGCTGGCTGCGGCACATGGCCCTATGTATGTTAACTCAACTCTTTATCAATGCGGAGAAGTTGCGCCAAAAGACCTGCAACCGGCTCAAACTTTCCGCCGGCGATATTCTCCGAATCATCCGGCTAAATGCTGTATACCATGATAATCCAATTGAAAGTTTGTTTCGGTCGATCTTGCTGAAACAACCTTTCAGAAAGCATTCCTTTGAAAGTCTGTTTTATTTAAGAATTTGAAAAGGTCAGTTAACCCGAACGAATTAGCCTGTTGAAGTTAGCATTAACATTCTTTTATCACCGAACTGGAGATAAAAGCAATAATTTGTCGAATGAAGAACTTCTGCTTTACACTTGGTTGGATCATGATATCTTTATGGACACAAGCTCAATCCACCGCTTCCAAGATCGAAGACTACTTACACGTTAACCAAAAAGGGCATCCCTTTAACGGGACGGTGTTGGTAGTTTATAAAGGCAATATCCTGCTCAATAACGGATATGGATATAGGAATATGCGCTCAAAAAAGCCAGCAGATACATCGACAATCTATCGGATCGGTTCCCTTTCCAAGCCTTTCACTGCAACCGTTATAATGAAGCTGCTAGAGGAAGGGCGGCTAAGCCTGGAGGACAAGTTGTCTACCTATTTTCCCGGGTATCCGAAAGGTGATTCAATTACGATCGAAAACTTGCTAACCCATAGTTCCGGTATCAAGGATTATTTGGAAGTGAGATCGGTTCAGCAGCTTCCTGATTCAGCACCTCCGATATCAATGGAAACGCTAATTTCTTATTTCGAAGATGAACCGTCAGGGGAAAAGCCTGGGAAAAAGTTTGCTTATTCGAACTCAAATTATATCCTACTGGCGGCCATCGTAGAAAAAATTACCGGAAAAAAATTCGAGCAAGTGGTGAGGGAAATGATATTTACCCCTTTGCAGATGGATCACTCGGGATTTGATTTCTTGCACCTCGCAGACAGCAACAAATCAGCGGGCTACATCCGAGACAAACAAGGGCTCGTCGCTGTAAATGATTTTGATTCGACCTATGCTCCAGGCTGTGGATCGGTCTATACAACAGCAATGGACCTCTACAAGTTCTACCACGGGCTCTGCACCAACCGGCTAATTAACAGTCAGACCAGGGAAATCGCCTTTACTCCCCATCAATGGCTTTATGGCTATGGATGGTTCACCTATTCGTTATACAGCCGGAAATGCATTTCACATGCGGGAGGAGTTCCGGGTTTCATTTCCGACCTGGAATTTTACCCAGATGATGACCTTTGCATTGTTTTACTGAGTAATATATCAGAAGGGGATTTAGTTGGGCGGGCCGATAAAATCGCGTCCCTGGTCTTTCATATGCCGTACCAAAGCTCAGGATTATAAACAGCACAGAGCATGAGGCAATAATATGAGCACCTTATTGATATCAGTGATAGAATTGGCAATTAGAAACACTACTCCCCAACCCTCCTCACATTGATCACCGGCCCCCCCTTCGTCTTCAACCCCGCCTTATTCAAACTGTACGTAAAGCTCAACAGGAAATACCGCCGCAGCACATTATACTGCTCATCCACAATGCTTCCCTGGTTGACGCTTCGCGTGATCCCCGTATTCCGGTTCAGCAGGTCCATCACGCCGAACTTGACCTCCCCCCGGTCATGCTTCAGCATCGATTTGGCAACCGACGCATTCCACAAAGCGATCGTCGTATTATATCCTTCGGTACGCCCCGTATTGAAGAGGACATTGAACTCACTATGCACCGAGATCCCCCACGGCAGATACCCCGTGGCATTGACCCCGTAGTTCTGCCGCATGTAATGGGTGTTCAGCGCCGGCCGCAACGAATAGCTCCCCGTATTCAGCGACAGCGACGCCGTCAGCTGCACGTCGATTGCATTGTCCCTGCTATAGTCAAACGAAAACCGCGGACCCACCGTCGTCGAATGGATCAGGTTCCTTACCCCATTCAAAAAGGACACATTCCGTGCCTCCGTGAAAAAGCTGCCCACCTCCAGCCGGGAAAAGATCTTCCGCATCGGGAACCCCAGGTTCACATCAGCGATAAGATTCCGTACGCCATCCGTATTGACCGGAACGATCACCCTCGCACCGGAACCACCCACAGAATCGCTCTCCACGATCGCATTGGCCGAGGCATTGTAGCCGATCATTCCCATGAAATTGGTCCGCTTGCCGGGATTGGCGGAGAAAAAGGAAAGACCCACCCGGTGGGAATAGGTTCGCCGCAGACCGGGGTTTCCGATCCGGACATTCAATGGATCGCTCAGGTCCGCCACCGGCTGCAGCTGCACAACGCTGGGCTGGATCGTGCTCGTGTTATAATCCAGTTGGAACATTTTCGAATTATTGATGACATATTTGACGACGCCGACCGGCAACACGTCCGTAAACGCTTGCCGGATCGTCTTCCCCGCGGTATTGTCAGTCGCACGCAGCACGGCCGCCTGCAGGTTGGCCCCCGCGGTAAGCATCCACTTTCCGGGGTTGCTCCGAAAGCTGAGCCCTCCCCCCGAATACCGGTAATCGCTGCTGAAATCATTGCTAAGTTGAGTATTGAAACGATCGCGTTTGCCCGTCGCCGCATCCAGGTCAAAGGCCTCCTTGTTGCTGCTGCCGATGTTCGAATTGTAAAATCCGCTAAGCGCCACCAGGCTGCGCCGCCCGATGGGCTCGGTATAGGTGAGATTCCCGCCGATGCTCCGCGTAACGGCATCCCGTGAAGCGTATTGGTTGATCGCCGAATCGGTTACCCCTGCCCCCGGATAAAAGAAATTATCGGAGACCTGGGTTCCCGTACTGGTGCTGTGATTATACCCGACATTCAGGTCAAGGGATATCGTCCGCCCCTTCTTGGCTAGTTTCTTCCGCAGCAAGGCATCCGAAGTTAGATTGAAGGCTCCCGGCCGCGTCTCCGCCCGGTTGTTGCCATCGTTTAACATCGTTCCGTCGTTCAGCGCGCTGGCATAAGAAGACTGCTCGTTCTTATGGGTGTCCTGCCAGGTGAGGGACGGCGTCAGCCGCAGGGAGAACGAGCTGTCCATCTGTTGATCCAGTATAAGGTTCAGCCGTTGCTGATCGACGCTATGTGCCGTATGGCTACTGTCCGTCGTCGTATAAGAATTGCCCGGCAGGAGATTCTGCACCCGCGACTCCTTATCCGTCAAAAGCCGGATATGACTCATCGTATAGTTGGCATTGAGGTTCGTCCTTCCATTATCCCAGGTATTGTTGTAATTCAGTCCGCCCGCCGCCGTTGTCGCCACCCCCTGCTGATTCTGTCCCAGCCCGGTGACCGGTAGGCCGTCATTGCTGTTCGGGTCACCCATCTGCACCTGTACGCCACCACCGCCATTGCGCATCCCGCGCGCAAGCGCTCCCGTGAAATTCAATACATCCATCAACGTAAAGCCCTGCCGGTTGGTGTTATTGGCCATGCCCAGAAAGGATAACTGTTCATCACCCTTGAATTTATTGATATTCGTCTGCCCGTCAAACCGCCCCTCGCTTCCGCCCGACCCGGAGCCACCCGCACCACCACCAGCCATCAACTTTCCAAATAAGGCATTATTTCGTCCCTTCTTCAACTTCAAATTGATCGTCTTCTCACTATTCCCATCGTCCACCCCCGTAAAACTAGCCTGGTCACTCTTCCGGTCAAACACCTGCACCTTGTCTACCGCATCGGCATTGAGATTCTTCGTAGCCATCTTAACATCGCCCGTAAAGAACTCCTTCCCATTCACCAACACCCTCCGCACCGTCTGTCCGTTCACCTTGACCGTACCGTCGCTCTCGATCGTCACTCCAGGCATCTTCCGCAGCAGGTCCTCCACCACCGCGTTGGGCTGGGTCTTGAAATGCTCGCTATTAAACTCCAGTGTATCATTATTGATCTCCACCGGCGGACGCCGCGCTATCACCTGCACATCCTGCAATCCCACCGGTATCAGCACGATATCCCCAACGGCTCCAACCCCCGCCACCGACCTCCACACCGGCACAAACCCCGCATAAGACACCGACAACAAACAACGCCCATCAGGTATCCGGGTCAGCCGAAACCTCCCCGCACTGTCCGCCACCGTAAAGCCGACAAGTACGCTGTCGTCAGCTTTTACCAGGGAAACCGTCGCATACGCCAATCCCTTTCCCGCGACACTATCGATCACCCGTCCGGTGATCATTTGCGCAGAGGCATGAGAACAAACAATAAGAAGAAGGAGGAGCAATGCTTTGGACATGAGGTTTTGTTTTGTCCAAAACTAGCGATCGGCAAACCCAATTTCAGTTAACCAACCTGTGAGAAAGGTTAAGCCACGTTAATATCAAACCCGCCCGTCACATCCACGTCAGGGTATCACAAACCGGTAACCCACACCCTTTATCGTCAATATTTCCACCCGCTCATCCCCTTTGAGGTATCCCCGCAGCCGGGTGATATACACATCCAGGTTTCGGCTGTTTAGGAATGAATCATTTCCCCAGATTGCCTGCAGGATATCCTCCCTCGCGATCACCCGGTCCCGTTGCAACCACAACTGCTTCAATAGCTCGCTCTCCCGGTAGGACAGCTTTCGCTCTTCGCCTCCCCCCGTCAGCACCTGCCGGTTCGGATGAAAATGAAATGCCCCGATCACGAGGGTTTCGGGCAAAGCCGCCATAGGCGCCGGTTCCCTTCGCACCCGCAGGCAGTTCTCGATCCGCACGATCAACTCCTCCATGCTGAAGGGCTTGCGGATATAGTCGTTGCCGCCCGTCCGAAAACCCCGGACCAGGTCCTCCGTCTGGGTCTTGGCCGTAAGAAAGATAATGGGGATATCGTCATTTCGCGATCGGATCGCCTCCGCAAGCTCGAAGCCGTTGACATCGGGTAGCATCACATCCAGCACACAGATATCGGGCCTGCCGTTCTCAAAGGCCGTCAATACCCTCGCGCCATGAGTCTCCATCAGCACCTCGAACCCCCGGCTCTCGAGGGTCTCTTTTACGATCTTGCCCAGAAAGATCTCGTCCTCGGCGTATAATACTTTGATCCTGCTCATTCCGCCGGTAATTGAATGATGAATGTGCTTCCCTTCCCCTCCCGGCTGTCCACCGTGATCCGCCCTTCATGCCGGGTGACGATATGATGCACATAGCTGAGCCCAAGACCGTACCCCTTAATCGTGTGGACATCGTTCGACGGAACGCGAAAGAACTTCTCGAAGATCTTCTCCCGATATGCCGCGGGAATGCCGATCCCGTTATCCGCCACCGAAAGCAGGACTGCCCCGCCTTCCCGGGATAAATTGATCGTCAGCGCCGGATGCTCCCGGCTATACTTCAGCGCATTGTCGAGAAGGTTGCTGATCACGCTCGCCAGGTGCATCCGGTCCGCCCGGACAAAAAGCCCTACGCCGGTACAGCTCAGCTGGACCACGGCACCGGCCTTCTCCATCGGCAGCCGCATGCTGGCCATCACTTCTGCCGTCAGTGCCGGCAGATCTATCCGCTCGGGCTTCAGTTCGATCTGCTTATTCTCGAAGAGCGACAGCTTCAGCACCTTATCCACCAGCAACGACAGCCGCTGCAGCTCCAGCGCCGAGATGTCCAGGTATTCCCTTGTTTTTTGCGGGTCCTCCAGCGCCCCAAAATGCCGCAACGCCTCCACGGCAACGGTAACGGTCGAGATCGGGGTCTTCAGCTCGTGGGTCATATTGCTGATAAATTCGTTCTTGATAGCCGCGATCTGTCGCTGTTGCACCAGGTTCCTATAGAGGAAGAGGAGGGACAACGCCGTAAAAGCCAGCAGCAGAACGCTCATCCCGATCGGCAGCCGCAGTTTCCCGACGATATATCCAAGGGGATTGGAAAAGCTGGCCCGATAGCCGACGGCATTCGACAACCCGATGGACACAAACGCCGTCTTTAGTTCATGTTTCAGCGGCTGGTTCATTTCTTCGGTGTCTTTACCCGCGATCCGTTGCAGCGTAAAAGGCACCGGGATACCTGCCTTTAACAAAACCCGCTTGTAGGCTGTATCCATTTCCCCCATCGTAAGCGGCCGGGCGTTCGAATCGCTGTTGGACACATATCGGACGATCACGGGATGGCCATCGTCGGCGGGATGACCGATCCGGCGAATCATATCCAGCGGAAGACTGTCATGTCTCAGATCGGTCCGGAAAGTAATGGCCATCCGGCGTTCAGGACGATCCTTCGATAGCAACGAGTCCTTCGGAGCCGCCTGAAAGCTGTCCCGGATCAAGGTCTTCATGCTGTCCAGCACATTGAGCATAAAAAGGTTGTCTTCCTTTCTGCCGGCAAAATGGGTATCCTGCACTATCAGCTTGCCCTTGTGAAATCGCTGTAGCTGCAAATCGTACATCGCATCGCGAAAGGCCACATCCGTTTCCCTTCGCAGCGTATTCCATTCTTCCGAATACAGCTTCAGGATCCAGTACCCCTGGAACGCCGCAACCCCCGCGATCGTTACGATCATCAGCAGTGCGGCCAGCCTCAATTTCCCTGACGGCTTCATCATCCAATAAAAATAAACCCAAATTCGGTGAAAACACACCTATTAACCTTAATTAACCTTATATCCAGTTTGATTAACCGGGTCCCGGGATAAATTTGGAACAAAGCAACGAACATGAAAAAAGCCGTTCTCATTCTTCTGCTGCCCGTCGGCCTTTCGGCCCAGACCCGGCAGGGCGTTATCGTATTTGAAAGAAAGGTAGACGTCCATCGCACGATCAAGGACGAACAGATGAAAGCCATGGTCCCACAGTTCCAGACAGGGGCATATGAAGTTTTGTTCAGGGACAGTATCGCCGTTTATAAGGCCATGCCAAAGGATGAGGCTCCCGATCCCTTCGACAACAATGCCGGCGGGAATCACTTCGTCCTCCGTTTTGGAGGAAGTGGTGACGGCGTTCTCTATCGGAATTACAGCAGCGGCCGGGTACTCGAAGAGGCCACACTCGCCGAGACGAAGTATATCATCGCCGATACCCTTCGCCAACTGCCCTGGAAACTATCCGATGAAACGGCCTCCATCCTCGGGCATCCCTGTAAAAAGGCAACCACCACTACGACCCGCGGCGCCAGGGTGATCGCATGGTATGCCGGCGATATCCCCGTGCCCGTCGGTCCCGAACAGTTCAACGGCCTCCCCGGCGCCATCTTGAAATTGGATGTCGACGACGGGATCATCGTCTTCAGCGCAAAAGAGATAAAGGATAAGGTCGACAGCCGCGACCTCAAAGCCCCCGACAAGGGCCGCCTCATCACCCGAGCCGACTACCAGAAGAAAATGGACGAAGTCCTCGGCCCCCCCGACGCCCAGGGCCGCCGGATCATCCGCAATTAGTGGCAGCCGCAACCAGGGATGACGCAACAAACGCTCCCGCAACAAACGCTCCCGCAATAAATATCCAAAAACCGCCGCCCGGCCCCAAAATTGCAGCTCAATGCAGCATGCGGCAACTCCTTATACCCCTTTCGCTGGCCGGCCTCCTGGCAATTCCCCGGCCCGCCCGGGCCCAGCACGCCTTTGACGACCTCCCGATCGACGACCCTTCCAAACGCTCGATCCTTGCCAAAGGCGAAGACCCCGCAAAAAAGATCCGGGACAACATCTTCATCGTCGCAAGCGTCGACCACCCCGAGTGCTACCAGGGCCAACAGATCCGGCTTACCTATAAGCTCTACACCGCCTTGCAAAGCACCACCACGATAACGGCAAAACCTATCTTTAACGGTTTCGTTATAAACCAACGCCGCCCCAACGAGACCCCGCTCCCCGAAAAAACCGTCGATGGTCGCCGCTACCATGGTTTTGCAGTCTGGGAAGCCCTTCTCACCCCGCTGCAACCCGGAGAATACACCATCGATCCCCTGAAGACCGGCAATGACGTCAGCTATTCTACGCCCGATGGCAGGACCGCCCACTATTCCGGCGTCGTCGCCAGCCGCCTGACCACCATCCATGTGCTTCCCCTGCCCGCCATCGATCGGCCGCCGGCCTTCAGCGGCCTCGTCGGGAAATGGCAGATCCAAAGCCGGCTCGCTGCCCCCCACACCGATTCCTCCGGGAACGACACCCTGCTCGTCGAGATCACCGGCTCCGGTAGTTTCCAGAACCTAACGGCCCCTTACATGCGCTGGCCGGCCGGCTTTCGTCATATGGAACCCATCCAACGCTGGGAGATCACCGACACCACCACCCCACAATCCGGCCGGACCATCATCGCCATCCCCTTCACCGCTTCCATCCCTGGCCAGTATTCCCTGCCACCCATGGAGCTTGCCTGGTTCGACCCCGTCGCGGAAAGATATCATACAAAGCGCACCGACAGCCTGATCGTGCACGTCTTATCAGCCCCGGCGCCACCACCATCAGCTTCTGTCGCAGTGAAAAACCCTAAAACCCCGGCAACCCAACAAGCACCGCTACTCAAATTCCTGATTCCCCTCATTCTCGTTGTCATTGCAGGTGTCATTTTCGTCGTCCGCCGCCGCCGTACGTCGCCGCCAGGAGTCTCCGCGGAAATGACACCCGCAGCAAATCCTCCCTCGGCAACCCAGCCTGTCACAAACGCCCCGATCGGCAACGCCCCCGTCACAAACGCCCCGATCCCCGACGTCCCGATCATAAACGCACCCAAACCCAACCAACCCGCCGTAAGCGAAGAGCCCCCAACACCGCTCTCTCTGCAGCAAGATCTCACCAAAGAAGACCTTGCCCTCGCCGACATAAAGCAAACCCTCATCCGTTTCCTCCAGTCCTGCCTGCAAACCGACAGCTGGGCAGAAGAAGACATTCTCAATATCCTCCAACAAAAAGACCCTTCCCTCGCGGGGAAGGCCCGGTCTCTATTAGATGAATGTAATCAATTGCTGTATTCGCCCCTCAGTCCCGAACCCAGCGTCCTCGCCAGGCTCAACCGCCGGCTGGAAGCGATCGTCGGGCAAAAGCCGCTATAGCGGTATCGTATACTTGCCCACCTGGTTGAGATTCTCCTCCTGCACCACGAGCCGCCCGGTATAAACAGCCGAAGGATTGCTCGTGTTCGTAGCCTGGATGATATAGTTGCCCGGGGAAAGATATACCTTCATGGTCTTCCCGCTCTCGAGCACCCCGTATGGTACGTTATTGATATTGATCGAACAGGTCGCCGGAGTGGTCAGCAACAGCACATACTTCGTCAACTCCGTCCCCCCTGAATTCGTCTCCTTGGGTTTCGCCGTCGTAGTCGTTCCCGCTGTATTCGAACCCGTGCTCGCCGGATTGGAGCCCGTGGCTGCAGGATTCGTTCCAGTCAACGCAGTCGAATCCTCGGAACCCGTCGTCCCCGCACCCAGTCCACTCGTCTCATCCGTCTCGGTCGCCACCCGCTCCTTCTTTTTCCGCGGCTTCTTCTCCGCAACATCGGGGGCAGCGACAACCGCGTTGCTCTTTATCTTCGAGGAATCGACGGCAGCCGCGGCCGTATTAGGCGCCGGCGCCGCACTCGCCGGCGTTGCGCCGGAAACAATATTCGTTGAATCGGTCTTGAGTGTAGAATAACCGAACGCCGCTTTCAGTCGATCTCTCTCCATAAAGGCATAAAGACCCACCGCCACCAACAGCACCACCGCGGCAATGGCGGCGATTCGCCATCTCCTCGGCCGCTCCACCCGCGATAGCGGAACATAAGGCTCTTCGGGCTTCGCTTCCGCAACCTCCTGCTCAACCCATGCCGGCCAAACGATCTCCGACGTCTGGTCTGTTTTTAGTTCAGGTTCCGGCAATGTCACATCGGGTGCAGCCTGGACAGGAACAACTTCGGCGGGAACGGCCTCAACAGCAGCAACCTCGATCGGTATCGGCGCCGCAGGCGCCACCACAGGCGCCGCCACAACGACCGGCCGATGCAACAACTCGATCAACTCCTCAGCCCTTTGCACCCGCTGCCGCGCATCCTTCACCACACATCTCCGCACAATCTCCAAAAAAGGCTGCGGCAACTCATTGATCTTCTCCGGCAACTCCGGCGCCATGATATTCGTCATTATCTGCTCGCTCGTCTCACCCTCACTGTTCTTGAACAGCACCTTCCCCGTAATGATCTCATAGATCGTCACCCCCAGCGACCATAGGTCGAGATTATACCCGATCTTCTCGTCAACCCCATATTTTTTGACATTCAGTTGCTCAGGCGCCATATAGGGAATCGACACCACCAGCGCCGAGGAGCTATGGTGATTGATCGAATCCGACAACTTGCTGATCCCAAAGTCCGTGATCTTAGCCACCGGTCCGTCATAGGCCTCCTTGATCAGGATATTCGCCGGCTTGATGTCCCGGTGAATGATCCCGTTCTTATGCAGGTATTCCAACCCTTTCAACACATCCGTCAACAGCTTCTTCAGCACCTCGTCCGTCGGATGCGCCGCATAATATTCGTGCAGGTTACCCCCATCCAGCAGCTCCATCACACAGGTCTGCATCACCTCCTTTTCTCCAAACGCATTCTCTTTCTCCATCTCCTCGATATCCAGGTAGCGGCAGATATTGGGATGGTCCAGGTTGATCACCCGGCGGATCTCCGCAAAGGGGCTATACCGGTCCGTCGAATCCCCGCTCTTATACAACTTCAGCGCCACCCACCGGTCCAGCTTCCGGTCCAGCGCCTTATAGACCCTCGAAAATCCACCCTTACCGATAAATCCGGTCCGGGGATTATATTCATACCGATTGAACAGCACATGAGGCTCGTCCACCCGGTTCGTAGTAGCCACATCACCCCCACCCGGCGCCGCCGCACCGACAGCCGCCTCACCCGGCGCCGCCGCACCGACAGCCGCCGCCGCACCCGGCGCCGCCGCCAACCTCGCCGCCGCAAAAGTCTCCGCCGGCGACTTAGCCTTAGCCCCCGCCTCCTTCATCGCCGCCAACGCCGCCGCAGCGGAGGCCTCCGACGCCAGGCCGCCCACCTGCTCCCCCTTCACCACTCTCGCCACCATCGCCCTCACCACCGACTCGGTATACTCCGCCGCCTCCCGCTCCTCCTCCGCCTCTTCCCTCGCCATCGCCGGCAACACCACCGTCTCATAGACATCATCCTGTGTAGTTATCGGCTGCGACAACAACTCCAGCAGCTCCCGCGTATTCTGCACCCGGTCATCCGCATGTTTCGCCAGGCAACGCGCAACCACCCGGTCGAACGGCGGCGGTAACCGCTTTATCTTCTCCGGTAGTGTCGGCGCCAATATATTCTGGATCACCTGCTCCCGGCTGTCATCAGGATTATTTTTGAAAAGAATATCGTTATTCGTCAGCGCCTCGTAAATAACCAACCCCATCGCCCAGAAATCTATCTGGTAGCTCACCTTCCCATTGACACCGTATTTCCGGGGATTGAATTGCTCGGGAGCCATATGGGTCACCTCCACAACGACCGACGAAAGCCGCGCATCCCGCAGCGCCGCTTTACCCGACCCCAATCCAAAGTCCGTGATCTTCACCACCGGTCCCTGCGTCGTCTCCCCTACAAGCAGGTTCGACGGCTTCAGCCGCCGGTGAACGATCCCCTTCGAATGCAGGTAAGCCAGGCCCCGAAGGATATCCGTCACCATCCGCCGCAACAGCTCAACGTCCTTCCGCTCCCGGTAATAGGTGCCGAAATCCCCGTCCGGCACGAGCTCCATCACACAGACCTGCGTCCGCTCCTTCTCCCCCAACGGCCCGTCCTTTTCGACGTCTTCAATATGCAGATAACGGCAGATATTGGGATGATCCATGGCGATGAACTTCTTCACGTTCACCAGGCCGACCTTGTCCAGTGGATCGCTACCCCGGTAGATCTTCAGCGCCACAGGCAGATAGATCTGCTTGTCGAGCGCCTTGTATACCCGCGTAAGCTGCCCCCTGCCGATAAGATCGGTGGAAGGTTGATACTGGTACCGGTTGAATAATAACATGACTATTGTTTTAAGGCTGGTTTTAAGGTGTTAAAGTATCTTTGGCCGACCCCGCAGTAGGGACGACCGTCTGAATGTTCGCCGTATCCAATTGCACCCTGGACGGCACAGGCCGCCCCAAATCCTTCTTCGCAAAAATATCCCCCCGTATCACAAACGCCGCCGCAGCGATCAGCACCGCCATTGACAAAAGCATCCAACTCGCCCTGCTTGGACCCCGCCCCACCGATCCGGAAGCAACCGCCGTCGAAACAGACGCAGGCGCGGGACTCACCCTTACCAGGTACATGGAATAATTATCCCTCGTCTTATTATAGCAGTACGTCCTAAAAGCCTTCGCCAGGTACATCTCCCGATGCTCACTCTGCTGCAGCAGGAACAACAAATCGGCATCGGAGATATTCTCCAGCAGCCCGTCGGTACAAAGCAGGAAATAATCCCCCTCCCGGATATCCTCCACCCAATGCCCTTCCGCCTCCGGCCCCGGCTCATCGGCCCGGATCGCCTTCAGCAACAAATTCCTTTGCGGATGATCTCTCGCATCTTCCTCCGACAGCTCCCCCGTCCGCACCAAACTATGCACCAGCGAATGATCCGTCGTCCGGAACAGCACCCGGTCCCCCCGAAGATGATACACCCGGCTATCCCCACACCAGGCAATATACGCCCGGCCCTCCATCAGGTACAGTAGCGTAAAGGTCGTCGCCATATCCTTGCCAAGTCCCTTCAGCAACGCATGCTCCACAAGCCGCGACCGGGCACCCTCCAGCAGCGAATTGATCAAGGCAAGCCCCACCTCCGATTCCGGCGCACCTTGCAGCCCCTGCGCCACTCCCTCGGCAATATACTGGCTCGCCACTTCCCCGCTCTCCGAACCACCGACCCCATCGCACACGATAAAGATCCGGTCCTTCTCGGAAGCGGTACCCGGCAATGGGAAGAGGAAATCTTCCTGGTTTCGCTTGGCGCCGGTCTCGTGGAGATAGTCGATTTGGGTAACCCGCATGATCAAAAATATTTTTTTAGCAATTCCTTGAATTTCTTACTGTTCCGGATATCCCCAAGCAACCGGTCCCGTTTGATCTGGTCATAGCTGGGCGTCTTCTTCCGGAAACTTCGCTCGAACCACACGATCGACTCATCCGCCTTACCCTGCAAGGCAAGCGAAGACCCGATCCCATACGAGGCCCAGCCATTCGTGCTGTCCCGCTGATAGGCTTTATGGAGGAAAAAATACGCGGAATCATACTTTCCCGTATTCAGGTACACCTCCCCGATCTCCACCGGGAAAGAATGCACGGTGTCCAAATGTAAGGCGAGACTGCGGGAATAATACGGCAACGCCGCAGTATAATTCTGGAGCATATAGTTGCAATACCCTTGCAGGTACACCGCATCCGGCTTCTCCAACTCCTTGTCTCTCCGTACATAGTCGCCAAAAGCCGCCGCCGCGCCCGCATACTCCTTCCTGTCCAGGTAGGCCCTTCCCAATATATAATGCCACTCCGGGTGCTTGTCCAGCAGGGAGATCGCCTTGGTCATATCCTCGATGGCGTCGGCCAGTCGCTCCTGCCGGTAATAGGCATACCCCCGGTTGAAATAGGCGTCGGCAAAATTCCGGTCTTCCGCGATCGCCCGCTTCTCATCGCCGATCGTCTTGTCATATTGCCCCAGCTGGAAATGGCAAACGCCCAGGTCGTTATACAGCTCCGGCAACAGGGTAGGGGCCACTCCCCGGGTATTCAGCGCGAGCCGCAACGCGCTCTCATAGGCTTCCGCCGCACGCGTATAGTCCTTCAGCGCCCGCAACGCATCCGCCTTCCCCTTCATCGCATACAGGTGCTGCGGACTCAGGCTCAACGCCATATTGAAATTGTCGATCGCCACCTTATAGTCCTTCAGCTCATACCAGGCAAGGCCCCGTTTATAGTAAGCCTGCACGTAGGTGGGGTTGCTCCGCACGGCATGATCATAGCTGATCACGGCCTTCATATTGTCGCCAAGCGCGTAGTAATATTCTCCGCGGGTAAACCGGTACAGGGCTGAGCCTGGCTCTATCGCTATCGCCGCGTCTATATAATGCAGCGCCGAATCCGTATTCTTATGCGCAAAGGCATCCGCTGCCTGGTTGGCAAAGTTCACCGCATATCCCGTCACGAGCTTAAGGTTGTCCGCGTCCAGCCCCTTCACCCGGGCCTGATCGAAATCTGCTGCCGCCTCCCGCACCCTGCCCAGCCGCAGATCGCATTGCCCACGATAGAAAAAGGGTAACGCATTGCTGCTGTCCAGCTGAAGACAGAGCCCGAAATTGTCGCTTGCCTTCTCCAACGCCTGCCGCCCATCACCCGCCTGCCCGTATTGCATCAGCAACAGCCCCTTGGTCAGGTAGACATGCGCGGCCTTGGGATCAATCGTCAATGCTTCATCCAGGTCCGCAAAGGCTTCCTTGTACAGCTTCAGCCGGACATGCATCACCGCCTTCTGTTCGTACATCCCCGTATTGGTCCGGTCCGTCGTAAGGTAGATCGTATAGTCGGTAAGCGCCTTGAAATATTCCCCCGTGGCGGCATAGAGGTCGGCCCGGTAGCGAATGGCCGCAAGATTTCCGTGATCCAGCTCATAGGCCTCCGAATAATCTTTTATCGCCAGCTCGATGTTCTTCGACTCATGGTTCAGCCTCTCATGACAGCGGGCGCGGCCAAGATAATAGTCCGAGTTCTTCGGGTCCTTTCGGATCGCGTCAGTATACTCGTTCAGCGCTTCCTTGTATAGCCCGGCATTGTACTTTTCCTGCAGATAGGATAGGGTGGCGTACTTGTCCGTCAGCTGCTGGATATGCTGTTGAAGACTCGCCGAGGCGTCAGGTTTCTGCCGGATGGCGTTCCGGTAATTCTCGATCGCCTCCTTATACTGGCGGTTGTTCTCCTGTAGCCGCGCCTTTTCGATAAATCCGGCATACAACTGGGCCGGATCGGCCTTTGCGGGTTCGGCGTCTGTGGAGGCCACCGCGGCCCTCGCATCGTTCTTTATGGGAATATTGTTGGCGACATCACCGGCGGTATCCTCAGGATTGAAAAAGGCAAGCCGGACGATATATAGCCGCCATTGAGTACCCTCTTTCTCCGCCTTGATCTCCGCAAGCCGGTTCGTCACGGAATAGGGCTGGTCGCTGATAGCGCTCCGGCCCTTGAAAAGGGAGTTGAAATAGACCTTTACATAGAGGTCTTCATTCTTCTTCACCGGGCTGCACCGGACATGGTCGAAGGCGATTGTGGCGCTGTCGCTCTTTTTATAAAGGAGATCGACATCCCGCAGGTATTTTCCAAGTACCTCTTCGCCGGCCTGCCCGGAGCGAACGACCGTGGGACTGACATCCGGTTCCACCACGACCAGGGAGTCGCGGAAGATGCGGTTACGGCTATTCAATGTATACGAGGAGTGAATGCTCTCGGCCACTTCCAAAGTCTGGTAACTGTTGTTCGACAAGGTATTCAACAAATCGTTCAGTTCCGTTTTTACTAATCTCTCCGCCTTATATCTTATCTCCGCGGCGTCCCGGCTGGAAAGGGAATCTTGTCCCACAACCCGCCCTGCCGTCCCAAAGGCGGCGACAAACAACAACAGTACGGGCGATAGGTCCTTCATGATTTCATTTTGTGTTTTCGCACTATTCTCCCAGCAGCTTCTTTACATAATTATTTTGATCTTCGGGACCCGCGGGCCGGATGCTGGTGATCAGCCAACCGGAGTTCCGCGTTGCCCGCTCAAAATTCTCGACCGTAAAGATCCAGTCATGCACCTGCAGATAGTGGTATCGTAACTTTTTCACAGCGACGAATTTGATCCGGCCCCGAAGCACCGCCTGGTAGAACGGCATGGCATAACGGCCTTCGAAAAAGCGGGGATCGAAAAGATCGTGAAGCCGGCGCTTGTCGGCAAAATCCCGGTCCAGCTCGGCAAAATAAGTTTCATTCGCAGCGGGCTGGATGAACCGCCGCCTTGGGTTCACACTGCTGATCGTGACGATCACCGGCAAGGGCACTTTCCTTCCCGCCGTCTTCACCCCCCCTCCCTCCGAATTCCCGCTGCTCGCCATCACATCTCCCGGCCGCGCATCCGTTGCCTTTCCAACTGCCAGCTTAAAATGGGGTTTTACTCCCGCGATCACCCACTGCGCGCTCCCATCCGGGTTCAGCTGGATCTTAAGGATAAGGTTCGCCCGGACAAGATCCTCCCGGTACACGAACTGGCAGACCGCCTCGGCGTACCATTGATCCCGCATAAATCCAAGCGAATCCGGTTGGTTCGGGTCAGTCGCCCGCCGGATAAAATGATCCATTTGCAGCGAATCCCAACGTTGGGTGGAATAGTTGAAAAGGCTTCGGATCAGCTGCTCCCGGTTCTTGTTCCACGGGCGATGATGGGCAAGATAGTACCGGCGGATCGCGCTGCTTGTATCGTTATTGAACCGGTGGATGAACTCGTCCAGTTGCATCACCCTGGTCACAAAATTGGCCTCCCGCGTCGCGGCATCATTGCTGAACACCTGCGCGGGAACGGTTATCCGGCATAGCAACAGGGGCAAAAAGAATAAAGCTTTCGACAGGGGCGCCTTCATAATTTACAAAACATTACAAGGTTTTCGTAGCCACAACCCCGATGTCCGACAACAAGACGTCCCAGAGCTTCCGGGTCGAGCCTTCATACGTTTTATTATAGGTCTTGAGCACCACATTGGCATGCTTTAGAGTAACATCACTATATACCAGTCTCCCATCCCGGTACCCCCTGAACTCCTGTTCAAAAGAGACCGTTCCATAAAGATTGCCGTCCGGCCCCGGCTTCAGATCGCTCACATATTGCACATGCGTCCACTTCACCTCGATCCGGTCATATTGTATCTGCTTCACCCGCTTCAGGTAATCCCGTATCTTCAGCCTGAGCACCGCATTGCGGTTATTGGACGACACCTCGACCGTTGCCTCATCGTTCACAAAAAGCGTCACCGCCTGTGACACCGCCTTGTCCAGCTCCTCGTAACCCGCCGTCTTATCACAAAGTACCTTCAGGTAATCAGTGAATTGCGCCGTCTTCTTCTCCGCCTTCTCCTCGAATTCCTTCCGGGTCACACTCCCCAGCAAGGCATTCACGCGGGCCCTCGTGGCGCTGTCCTGGGTGGACACCCCCCCAGCCCCGGTAGTATCTATTGCCAAGCCCATACCTTGCCCCGTCCCGGTACCTGGGATGTTGGAATCAATACGATCAACAGGGGAAAAAACGAGATTGTCCTGCGCACAAAGAAGGTTACACAAGAGAAGACATACCCACGCTGCTGTTATTGATTTAGAGCAGTTCATATTGCGACAATAGTTTAGTGAGCAGGATACGGCAGGGTTACGAATGGCCGGGTAATCACCTTTAACGGATCGGAACTTTCTCTGGCAGAAGGGAAAGCGAAAGTTACTAGGAAAACCCGAATTGGCGACCAAAATGTACACAAAATTATTCTAACATATTAGTGGTATTGCCTCAAGCCGTTGTATTTCATACTCGTAGCGTTGTCCTGGACCGGGAGGGCGTGTAGAACCCGGCTCATCCGGTGATTATGGATGATAATATATACGGCGATAAGGATCAATACGGTAGCCGCAATGATCGCAATCCGTTGACCGTCATTCCAAATCCGCGACCCCAGGTGAGCCACCGGCGTCCGGGCAGGCTCGTCCGGCGCCGGCGCGCTCACTGCCTCCGCCCAAACCCAACTCTTCTCCGGTACAAAAAGGTCCTGCGTCACCGGTCCCGTCTCCGGGATCAGCCTCATTTCCGGCCGCGGCACCAGCTTCTCCTTGATTGGCTCTTCCTCTGCAACCACCGGTTCTTGTGGCATCCTTTCCACGACTTGTGGAGGCGCAACCTCCACAGGACGACGCAATAATTCCATCAGCTCCTCGGCCCGCTGCACCCGCCGCCGCGCATCCTTCACCAGGCATCGCCGCACCACTTCCCGGAAGGGGGGCGGCAGCTCATCGACCCGGCCCACCAGCTCCGGCGAAAGAATATTCGCCATCATCTCCTCATTGCTGTCCTCCCGGCCTTTCCTGAACAGCACATTTCCCGTGATCACCTCGTAGATGGTCACCCCAAGCGCCCATAGATCGAGATTGGGCGCAAGCCGTTCGTCGATCCCGTATTTTTTCAGGTTCAGTTGCTCCGGCGCCATATAGGGGATCGACACCACCAATGCCGAGGAATGCCCGGTCTTGGCCGCATCCAGCACCTTGCTGACGCCAAAGTCCGTGATCTTCGCCACCGGCCCGTCGGACGTCTCCCGGATGAGGATATTTCCCGGTTTGATATCCCGGTGAACGATCCCGTTCTTGTGCAGATAGGCCAGTCCGTTCAGCACATCCGTTAGCAGCTTCTTCAGCACCGCCTCCGTCGGATGCGATGCGTAATATTCAAGGAGATTGCCGCCATCCAGCAGCTCCATCACGCACACCTGCGTGACCTCCGGTTCGCCAAAGACATTTTCTTTCTCGATCTCTTCGATATCGAGGTACCGGCAGATATTGGGATGATCCAGGTTGATCACCCGCCGGATCTCCGCAGTCGGACTACACCGCTCGGAAATATCCGCCGATTTATAAAATTTCAACGCCACCCACCGGTTGAGCTTCTTGTCCAGGGCCCGGTACACCCTCGCAAATCCCCCCTTGCCGATCAGCGCCTTACCCGGATCGTATTCATACCGGTTAAAAAAGGGATGTATCTCCCGGATGCTTCTCACCGGCGCCTCCATTTCGATCACAGGTTCCTCTTCCAACTCCACCACCCGCGCCGCAGGAGCCACCGCCACCTCCGCCATATCCCTCTTGGGAAGTATCACAGCCGGCCCCTTCTCCACAGGAATTGCCGTGACTGGCCGGTTCAGCAGTTCGATCAACTCCCTGGTATTCTGCGGCCGCCGCCCGGCATGTTTCACAAGACACCTCGAAACAAATCGGTCAAAAGGCGCCGGCAGCCGCCGTACCTTCTCGGGCAGGGTGGGGGAAAGGATATTCCGGATCACCTGCTCCCGGCTGTCCCGCGGACTGTTCCGGAAAAGAACGTCGTTATCCGCGATCGCCTCGTACACCGCCAGACCCAGCGCCCAGAAATCGACGTGATAGGAAACGCTTCCTTCGACGCCATATTCTTTGGGGTTGAATTGCTCGGGCGCGATCCGCGTCACCTCCATCACCATCGAGGAAAAATGCGCATCCCTTGAAGCCGCCTTCCCCGACCCCAATCCAAAATCCGTGATCTTCACCACCGGGCCCTGCGTCGTCATCCCGACGAGCAGGTTCGACGGTTTGAGCCGCCGGTGGACGATCCGATTCGAGTGCAGGTAGGTAAGACCGTGAAGGATATCCAGCACCATTTTGCGCAACAGCTCCGGTTGCCGGTTCGCCTGGTAATAGCTGGCAAAGTCCCCGTCACGCAGGAGTTCCATCACGCAGACCTGGCGCTTCTCGTGCTCGCCCGGCACCGTTTCCTTGCCGATCTCCCCCATATAAAGATACCGGCAGATATTGGGATGGTCCAGGCCGGCAAACTTATTCACGTTCACAAAGCCGAACTTCTCCGACGATCCCATCGCCCGGTAGACTTTTACCGCTACAGGGAGATAAATATGGGTGTCAAGAGCCTCGAACACTAAGGAATATTCCCCCTTCCCGATACAGTCGGTGGAAGGTTCATACTGGTACCTGTTAAATAATAGCATGGATTAGCGGTTTTCAATTTGCATGCCAGCCATCCATGCCGTTTTCCCTCAATTCTTTTTAAATTACAGCGAAATTCCCTGTAAATCTACGCAATGAGAAAGTCCCTCTGCCTCCTCACCCTCCTCGCCCTGTGCCACGCCGCCCTCTTCGCCCAGCGTCCCGACAAACGGCTCGAAGCCCTTCTCCATCCTCTCGTCGACACCTTCCATGGCGTCGCCGGTATCTATGTAAAGAATTTAAAGACGGGTAGGGAAGTGGCCATCAACGCCGACACCGTCTTTCCCACGGCCAGTATTATAAAAGTGCCGATCCTCGTCGGCATCTTCGACAAGATTGCCCAGGGAGCATACACCTATGAGCAGCCCCTGGTATATCGCGACTCCGCCGCAAAAAAGGGTTCAGGATTGATGCAGTTTTTCAAGGACAGCTCCGCGACCGATCTCCGCACTTGCATAAGTCTCATGATCACCAACAGCGATAATACCACGGCCGTCTGGTGCGAACGCCTCGCCGGTGGCGGCGTCGCCATCAACGCCTGGCTCGACGCCCATGGCTTCAAGAACACCCGTCTCAACAACCGGACGCCCGGCCGCGAGGCCAATCGCCAACTCTATGGTTGGGGCCAGACCACACCCCGCGAGATGGCCCGCCTCGTCACCATGATCCGGAATGGAGAGGCCATCAACCCCGATGTAAGTCAGAATATGTACAGGATCATGACCCATATCTTTTATGATGACTATGCCCTTTCTGCCATTCCACCGTATGTGCAGGCGGCTTCGAAGCAGGGGATGGTCGATGACTCGCGATCCGAGGTCGTTTTGGTCAACGCTCCCCATGGCGATTATGTCTTTTATGTTGCGACAAAGAATAACAAAGATCAGCGCTGGGAGAAGGACAACGAGGCCTGGCGGCTGACCCGCCAGGTCTCCGCGTTGCTTTGGAGCTATTTCGAACCCCATTCCCCTTACACGGCCCTGCCCCACCTGTAACCCGGCGGTAAAATGGATAAGTCTTCCCTACTTTTGTGCTAACACCACCGGGTTCCGTGAGGGTAACTTTACATCATCAAATAAATAAGTATGAAAAAAGTTATCTTCATCACCGGTGCATCCCGCGGCTTTGGTAAGCTGTGGGCCGAAGCCTTCCTCCGGCGCGGGGACAAGGTCGCCGCCACTGCCCGCAATCTCGACACCTTGGCCGATCTCAAAAAGCAATATCCCGACAGCCTGCTGCCGATCCGCCTCGATGTCACCGATCACGATGCCAGCTTCGCCGCTGTTCGACAGGCGAAAGAACATTTTGGACGTTTGGATGTTGTTATCAACAACGCCGGATATGGCCTTTTCGGAACGGTCGAAGAGACCACCGAAAAGCAAGCCAGGGATCAGATGGAGGCAAACTTCTTCGGATTATTGTGGGTGACCCAGGCGGCCCTTCCCATCATGCGGGCGCAGGGGAGCGGACACATCATCCAGTTGTCCAGCATGTTGGGTGTGGTCACCCTCCCTGTTCTCGGGATTTACAACGCGTCGAAATTTGCAGTCGAAGGCCTCAGCGAAACGCTGGCCACCGAAGTAAAAGGATTTGGTATTCATATCACGCTCGTAGAGCCCAATGGCTTTGCCACCGATTGGGGCGGCGCCTCTGCCGTGCAGACCGCCCCGATCGCCGCCTATGAACCCGTCAAGGCCGCGTTCCGGGAAGCAGCCTCCGGCGACATCTGGGGGATACCGGAAGCGACCACCGATCCGATCCTCAAGCTGGTCGACGATCCCAATCCGCCGCTCCGCCTGTTCCTCGGAAAGATCGCCTACCCGCTGGCGAAACAGGTGTATACCGAAAGACTCGCCACCTGGGAGCAATGGAACGATGTCGCTACGGCAGCACACGGAAAATAACAGGTAACCCGGACACACATGAGACATTATAAGACCCTCCATTCACTTTTGGTCGATGGTGGCTGGCCACCGCCCGAGCATCCGTTGCTCGCGGCGGTGCGCTGTCATCACGCCTGTTCATCGGGCGATCGCCGGTTTACCAGCGATTGTTATATGATTGGTTTTAAGAAGCTAAAGTCCGGCGTCATACGCTACGGCCGTACAAAATATGATCATGAAAATGGGAGTTTGTCCTTTGTCCGGCCCCGGCAGATGGTCGAATTTGTAGACCTCGAATTCGAAGAGGATGCGTTTTTGATCTTTTTTCATGAGGATTATCTTCTTGGGCATCCCCTGCATTCGCAGATCAAAAAGTATGGATTCTTCGACTATGAGGCAAATGAGGCCCTCCATCTTTCGCCAAGCGAAGAAAAGACCATGTGGGAGTTGTATTTCAAGATCCAGGCCGAAAGTGTCGCCAACACCGACGAATACAGCCGCGATATCATCCTCTCTCATCTCGACTCGATCCTCAAATATGCGCAGCGGTTCTACAAGCGGCAGTTCATCCATCGCGCGCCCCTGACCAGCTATACCGTTTCGAAGTTCAATGAGACCCTCAGCGGCTACTTCGAAAAGGGGCTCGTCGAAACCCAGGGCCTGCCCACCGTAAACCACCTCGCTTCGTCCCTGAATCTATCGCCTCGTTATCTCAGCGATTTGTTGAAAGAAGAGACCGGTAAGACCGCCATCGAGCTCATTCATATTTTTCTGATAGGGGAGGCCAAGAACCTCCTCAATACGCCCGATCTCTCCATCTCCGAGGCCGCCTACCGCCTCGGCTTCGGGAATTTGCCGTATTTCTCGCGGCTCTTTAAAAAGGAGGTCGGTCTCAGTCCCAACCAGTACCGCAAGCAGGCCCTCAACTAGCCCAAAAAATAATGGTATCTTGCCGGATCAAACGGCTCGACTTGAACATCAACAACACCCTGGATCTTCGTCAGCGCCATAGCGCCGCCATCCGTATCTGGCATTGGAGTTTCTTTCTCATTTTAACCGCCTCCCTCGCCACCGTCGGCCTCGCCTCGACCCTTTTTCGCACCCGGAACAATATCGCATCGGTCCAAACCCAGCTCCAAAAGAAAGGCGTCGCCGTCAATCCCGACCAGGCCCGTGCCGTTGCCCATGAGTTCAATGACAAGTTGTGGGGGTTGCATACCTGGCTCGGATATATCCTCTGTTTTTTCGTAGTGGTCCGCATAGTAATAGAGTGGACCCAGCCCTCCGCCGAGCGCCTGGGCCGCAGGCTTAAGGCAGCCCTCACCTTCAAGCCGTCTTCCCCGCAAGAGCGGGGCGAACAGCAACATTATTTATTGGTCAAGCGCTCCTATCTCGTTTTTTACGCCGCGATTGCCGTCATGGCCTTGACCGGGCTCGTACTCGCGTTTGAAAATGTTACCCTCTTCAAGGAATGGCGCGCACCCGTCAAGCAATTGCATGCATTCGTGCAATATGTTATATATGGGTATGTGTTGCTGCATCTAGCCGGCGTCATCCGCGCCGATATTGGCCAGTTCCCCGGGATCGTTTCGGGTATGATCAATGGGAGAAAAAGCAACCCGCAGTGAAGTCCCTCCACATCATAGCAACCGCGCTCATCTTCCTCCTCTTCCGCGCCACCCCCGCGCAAGCCCAAGCCCAGGAAAAGGCGTCGCCGCCGGAGCGCGCCCAGGCCCCCGCAAAAATCGTCGAGATCTCCGGGACCGTCTTCGACAAGACCCAGCTCTTCACCATGCCCGGCGTCAGCGTGCTCAGCAATTCCGGCGCCGGCACCATGACCGATTCGGTCGGCCACTATCGTATCCGGCTGAGAACCGATGACAGCATTTACTTCTCCTACCTCGGCCGCCGGACCGGCGCCGTTGCCGTCCGCCGTCTGGCCCCCGACTATCCGCTGAACATGAGCCTCGCCGTCACGGTAGACAGTTTGCCCATCGTGGTCGTCAAGCCCAAGCCTTATCGCTATGATTCCCTCGAGAACCGCGACGAGTACCGTAAGGTCTTCGATTATGCCCCCGATTATCTCGCCGGCGGCACGGGCGGCGGCCTCGGTGTGGGCCTCAACCTCGACATGATCTTCAACGCGCGCAAGAACCGCCAGATGTTATCGCTCCAAAGTCGCCTCATCGAAGAGGAGCACGACAAGTATGTAGACTATCGGTTCAACCGAACCCTCGTCCGCCGCATCACCGGCCTCCAGAAGCCCCTCCTCGACACCTTCATGCGCCTCTACCGGCCGACCTACGAGTATATCCGCAGTTTCGAGAATGATTATGATTACTATAAGTACATAAAGGACTGCAGCCTCTCCTTCCGCGCCTACTGGCGCCGCGATTACCCCGTCGACCACCCCCATCCCCTCGAAAACTAGCGCCGCCCGCGCCAGAGCCCCCCCGCGCCCCCCCCCCGCGCCCCGACGCCCCTTCTCCCCGCCCTCCCCATCCCCGTGGCCCCGCCGCCCCTTCGGCATCGCCCCCGAACCACACGCTATCCCCGGCCCGCTCGCCGCCCCCAAACGGCCCCAAATTTGCAACCTATGGCTACAAAATTTGCCTAACTTCACGCTAATCGAAACCCTGATTATATGCAGATAATCCAAAGTATCCAGAACCGAATCCACGTGATCAGAGGGGAGAGAGTGTTGTTAGACAAGGACTTAGCAGCCCTCTACGAGACCGAGACAAAGGCCCTCAACCTGGCCGTCAAGCGCAATATCGAGCGATTCCCCGAAGATTTCATGTTCCAGCTTACGAAGGAAGAGTGGGATGATTTGAGGTTGCAAACTGAAACCTCAGTCCCCGTCGAACCCAACTCCGAGGGTACCCAACCTTTGAGGTTGCACGTTGAAACCTCAAAACCCGGCCGCGGGGGCACCCGTTATCTCCCATATGCCTTTACAGAACAAGGGGTTGCAATGCTCAGCGGTGTCCTCCACTCCGAAAAGGCCATCAAAATGAACATCGCCATCATGCGCGCATTCGTCGAAGTCCGCCGCATCCTCGTTCACCAGTCCGACTCCCGGCTCCAACTCCAGGAGCTCAAAGACCGCCTCGGCGAACACGACGTCCAGCTCAACCAGATTTACGACGCCATGGAAAACCTCCTCGACGAAAAAACCTCCCAACGCAAATGGGAAGACCGCGAACGCATCGGCTTTAGGCAGCGCTGACAATGCGACTCCACTACCGCTCCGCCAATAGCGGTTGAGATCGTACGGGCAGAATCCCATATGGGGACTTTCGGGCAGAAGTTTCGAAGATTGAACAGTCCGCCATTCCCTCCGGCGGCAACACGAAAGACAGAATCCTTGAAGTATTGGCGTGCTCGTTGGATCAGAGTTGCGTCTGGGGATAAGAAGCTTGCCGGTCGTTCTTTACCGCAGGAGGCCAAAAGAAGAACAATAACCGAAAAACCGGATAGGATAGGTAACTTTTTCATATAGCCGAATTGTTTAGGTTGTTGTGAATATAATTTCTCATTCAACAAAAACAAACCCGATACCAGACATATTATAACAATTAAATGTAAACGCTCAGTAGACTGCGCATATACAGTAGCAAAACCACCGCAGACGCATTCATTTCCCGCCACCTAAAAGAGCGCTATGAAGTCTCACGTACCCCCAATGTCATCGGTTACATTCCCCCGTAACCAGACCGTAACAGCGCTCCCTCTCCCAAAAAAGTGATAAAAGTCAATTCAATGAATTTCAATTCTCCACAAAGACGGCGCGCTCCCGCATTAACAGTTCGATGACACTTACAAAAACCGAATGGCACAATATTTGGCATACCCCTATCAAGACTCCATCACTCTCTACCCTATCGCAATAGATATCCTAACAGTGGCCGGATCGTCTCTATAATTTATTTAGAGCCTTATTATGATTACGAACCAGGTAACTGCAATTACAAAAAAAAGACAATCCGTTAGAACGATTGCGCCGCCGGGTGCTCCACATCTATTCGGTCCATCGATCGACCGATGATACCGCACCTCATGTAAATGCCCCTACTCATTTACGTTCGGCAATTGTAAATCCATTAAACGATCTCTCCATGACACAAGAATTTCCATATGTACTGCTAGCTGATGATGATCCCGACGACAGAGAATTCTTCGTCTCCGGCATGCGGCGCCTGTATCCGCATGTCGGCGTTATCGTGTTCGACGATGGCGATCATCTTTTGGAATACCTGAAAGACTGTCCTTCCCAGTCGTTCCCCGTCTATATCCTGCTCGACTATAAAATGCCACGGCTCAACGCTCCGCAATTCCTCCAGCAAACCGGGTCCGGTACCCGCTACGATTGGATCCCAAAGATCGTCTGGAGCACGTCCCCGCTAAAAAGGGATATGGAAGAATGCCTCAACCAGGGAGCGATCAGTTTTGTGATCAAGCCGGTCAGCGAGCCACTGCTCGACAATATGCTGCGGTCACTGGAAATTTGGATAAATACTGGGTGCGTTCACCAAACGCAATGAGACGCGAACTCCTGATCCCCCATAAGTCAGCATATTTTTGTAGGCCTGGCCCCCCATTCACCGGCACGCCAAGTCAGGTCATCTTCTGCGGAACTATCCCGTCAAAAGTTTCACCCCTTGATAAAGCGCAGATGGCGCGCGCTGATCAACAAGAACGGCGTCTGCCATCAGTGCAGTCATATCAACGAAATTTTTAATCCTAAACAGGATCAGCAGGAGCAGCTGATGAAGCCGGAGCTGGTAAAAGCGTCAAAAAAATACAATCGGGAAGAGCTCTTGGCCCTGTGCACAAAATTGGTGAAGGCGATAGATCCCCTGAATGCCTCAGGCACCGATCTGCACGAAGTCATTATGCTCTGCCTCCGGACCGCGATTGGCGAAAAAGCCGGTCTCGTAGACAAGGATCAGAACCCCGGTGCCGGCTGAGTCGGAAGTCCAGCCACCGCATCCAGGCCCGGTCCCGCCACAAGAGCCAGTGCATAGCCCTGCAACACAAGCAACCGAAAAGCCTCACCAGCAACTTAGCCACCAACCCCACGCGGCGAACGCCGCTGCAACACTCCGCCCCATGGCACAATTTTTTAATCCCCAACCCATCATGCGCCGTCCAATCCTCCGCAGCACCCTCCTGCTTCTCATCCTCGCGATCACCATCACCAAGGCCTCCGGCCAGGCAGCCGCCCGGGCAACCCCTCAAGCCCACACCAATACTGCCCCCGCAACAAACGCCGCAACAAACGCCCCCGCAACAAATGCCCCCGCGCCCACCACCGCCGACGGCAAAGCCCTCTTCCAAACCAACTGCGCCCAATGCCACAACCCCATTAAAGTCCTCACCGGCCCGGCCCTCAAAGGCGTCACCGACCGCGTCACCGACCGCAAACTCCTCCACGACTGGATCCACAACAACACCAAGGTCCTCGCCTCCGGCAACACCTACTTCAACAACCTCTTCAATCAATACGGGCGCGCGCCCATGAACACCTTCCCCAACCTTTCCGACGCCGAGATCGACGCCATCCTCAACTATGTCTCCAACTACAACGAGCCCCTCGCAAAAACCAACACCTCCCTCAACCCGACCGAACAGGCCCCCGAAAATCATACCCTTCTCTATGCCATCGTCACCTTCATCCTCGCCATCTTCGCGATCGGCCTGTACATATTGAACGTCAGCCTCAAACGCCTCGCCGACGAAAAGCGCGGTCTTCCACCGTCCCCCCATATCCCCATCTATCGGCACAAAACCTACCTCGTCTTAGCCACGATCGTCGTCTCGGTCCTGATCGGCTACTACCTCGTCGAAGCAGCCATCGGCATCGGCCGCCAGCAAGCTTACCAACCCGTACAACCCATCTTCTTCTCCCATCATGTCCACGCCGGCCTCAACCAAATCAGCTGCCTCTTCTGCCACACCAGCGCCTGGGACGGCAAAACCGCCACCGTCCCACCCCCCAAGGTATGCATGAACTGCCATGCCGCCATCAACGATTACCACGGCGAACGCCTCGTCCGTGAAGACGGCTCCCGCGTCAACCCCGACGAAGAGATCCAGAAGCTGTACAGCTACACCGGCTATGACCCCGTCAAACAGCGATATACCAAACCCGGCCATCCCATCCAATGGATTCGCATCCATAACCTACCCGACCATGTTTATTTCAGCCACGCCCAGCACGTCCGCGCCGGTAAAGTGCAATGCCAGACCTGCCACGGTCCGATCCAGGACATGGACGAGGTCCGCCAGTTCGCCCCCCTCAGCATGGGCTGGTGCATCAACTGCCACCGCACCACAAAGATCGACTTCCCCGACTCCGCCGGCCACGGCAACAAATTCTATAGCACCTACTCAAAAAAATTCAAAAGCTACGACAGCGTCACCGTTGAAGACATCGGCGGCACCGAATGCCAGAAATGCCATTATTGATCTTCGACCGGAGCCGGCACAGCCGGCTCCTCAACCCCCGACGGCCGCTCCGTCTGCGGCCGAAAATCCCGCCCATCACGGCCATACTCATAAGGCCCGCGGTACACCGCCGGGATCTCCCCCGGCCAATTCCCATGGCCGGGCACCACCGGCGTCGTCCACTCCAGCGTATTGGCCTCCCAGGGATTCAGGACCGTCACCCGGTCCCCCCGAAACATGGAATAGAAGAAATTGATCAGGAACACCAGCTGCGTCGCAAAAACCACCACCGCCACCGCGGAAATGACCTCGTTCAACCCCTGGAACTGGTTGAAAGAGACCCAGCCGGAAAAATCGAAATATCGCCGGGGCATACCCGCGAGCCCCTCGTAATACATCGGCCAGAAGATCAGGTAGGCCGCCGGCAAACTGATCCAGAAATGCACATACCCCAGCCAGGGATTCATCATCCGGCCGAACATCTTCGGAAACCAGTGATAGATGCCCGCAAACATCCCAAACACCGATGCCACCCCCATCACGAGATGAAAATGAGCGACGACGAAATAGGTGTCGTGCAAATGGATATCTATCGTCGAATCTCCCAGGTAAATGCCCGTCAGCCCACCGGAAATAAAGAGCGATACAAATCCGATCGAAAAAAGCATCGCCGGTGTGAACCGGATATTCCCCCGCCAAAGCGTCGTGATCCAGTTGAACACTTTGATCGCCGATGGCACCGCGATCAACACGGTGAACAACACAAAGACCGATCCCAACAGCGGGTTCAGCCCCGACACAAACATATGGTGGGCCCAAACCAGAAAGGAAAGACTCAGAATGGCGAACATCGATCCCACCATTGCCGGATAACCAAAGATGGGTTTGCGGGCGTTGACACTGATTATCTCCGAGACCATCCCAAAGGCCGGGAAGATCACGATATACACTTCCGGATGCCCGAGGAACCAGAACAGGTGCTGGTACAATATCGCACTCCCACCGTCATACGGCAAGATCCTCCCCGCAGCCGGTAAGTAGATCGAATTCAGGTAAAAGCCGGTACCGATATTTCGATCCATCATCAATAGGACAAACGCCGCAAACAACACCGGGAAGCTAAGCAACCCCATGATCGCCGTGAACAGAAGTCCCCAGACGCTTAGCGGCAGTCGGTTCATCGCCATGCCCTTGGTGCGCATGTTCAGGATGGTAGAGATGTAGTTGATCCCTCCCATCAGGGTCGAGACGATAAAAAGAGATAGCGCCAGCAACCAAAGATCGAGCCCGGTCCCGCTGCCGGTATCGGCCTCCCGCAGCGCGCTCAACGGGGCATATGCCGTCCAGCCTACACCGGAAGGCCCGCCCTTGACAAAGAAAGAGCAGATCATCACCACGCTGGCGGCAAAAAAGAACCAATAGGAAAGCATATTGACAAAGGGAGAAGCCATATCCCGCGCACCGATCTGCAGCGGGATCAGGAAATTGGCAAAAGTACCGCTAAGCCCCGCCGTAAGGACGAAGAAGATCATGATCGTGCCATGCATCGTCATCAGCTGGTAGTAGACCCCCGGCTGGATCTTGCCCCCGGCAAATTCAGCGCCGCCAAGATCGAGAAAGGAGAAGGAAGAATTGGGGAACCCCAGTTGTAAGCGCATCAGTACCGAAAACGCCCCACCGATGATGGCCCAGACTATACCTGTGATGAGGAATTGCTTTGCAATCACCTTATGATCCGTGCTGAACACCCATTTTCGCCAAAAAGACTCCTTTTCCATGCCTACCCAGATACCTCAATTCTTATGCCCGCCCCAAAAAATATTTATTGACAACCAAGTAGTTACCCTGAGCAAGCCCCCCCAGGGGCACTATCTTTCCCCGATACGCGTTAATTAAAAGTACTGGAAATGTCCTTTCAGGAAAAATAGGCCATTTCCAGCACATGGCTTAAGTCTGTCCTTCGGACAAGCCGCTTCCAGCGGCTTGGAAGGGACCGTACCCTAATTCGATCCACATACCCTAAACTGAAAACGACTCTATGAAGCACATAGATTACCTGTACTTTAATATCTATAATTATTTCTACAGGTTAAGCCACTACCGGCCCACTAATTACTTCCGGACCCAGGCCATGTTCCTCTTTTCCCTCGGCTCCGGCGGCTGGCTCCTCTTAATGGAATCCGTCTACTTGAAATTCATCAAGCATACGCGTTTCACTTCCCCGATGCAGTCCATGATCTTCGCCAGCAGCATCTACCTGCTCACCGCGGCCCTGTTCCATTATATCTTCATCGTCAAAGACCGTGACCAAAAAATATTCGGGAAATATGAAGAACTCGCTGAGCAGAATCCCAAACAAAAAAAACACTTCTGGATCTCCATATTCGTTCTGGCATTGCCCTATCTCGTACTCGCCTCTTTCGCGATAATTTTTCCCCGTCCTCATTAAAGATCAAAGTCGGGGGCCACGCCCCCGACTTTGATCTTAAGTGCTACTCTCTATCACCCCTATTTTAGCAGCACGCGATTGCGAATTCCCCGCTAACTTCCCCTACGACGGGAAAAACCGTCACTTTAACCATTAAACGCTTGTATTATGAAAAAGCAATCCTACGCGCTCGCGTTGTTGGCTACCTTTGCCATCACATCCTGCTCCAGGATGAACAATCTCAACGATCCGCTGTCCTCCACCGCCACCGACGCCGCCAATGCCTCTGCGCTCACTGGCACAGCGGCAACCCCTCTCGCCCTTCCCACCGCCCCTAATAACAAGATTGCCTACTACGCCTTCGACGCCACCCCCACCGGCAGCCCCGTTGTCAATCTCCCGCTCATCAACTTTGCCAACGCCGCCAACGAGGTGGTCCTCTTCGAAGGCTCCGCCTGGGAGATGGCAGACTCGGTCCACTATGGCAGTAGCAGCAGCTACATCCTCACCGTCAATCCGCATTATCATTCCTATGCATCCATCATCGCCGACGTCCGCGTCCTGCAATCCCGCGGCGTAAAGGTCCTCATGAACGTCGACGACGCCGCCTCCTGGAACACCACGACGCCCTTCACCACCTGGAACGGAACGGGCCTCAACTATACCCAGTTCGCCGCCTTCGTAAAAGCCTGCATCATCGACTCCCTCCACTTCGACGGCATCGCCCTCGACGTCGAACATCTCGGCAGCACCCCCGCGAACACCAACTATACGAATCTCATCAAGGCGTTCGGCAGTTACTTCGGCCCCCTGTCGTCAAATAGCACCACGACCGTTTACACGGCAGCCATCTATGACGGCGCCGCCGCCGGTACCGCCATCGGGCAAAATACCAGCGTAGCTCAGTATCTGAACTTTGTTGAAGATATGGGCTATTGGGAAAATAATACCACGCGCTTCAATCGCTGGGCCACTCACATCGGCAATTCCAAAACGATGGTCGGCGTCTCCAAACAATACAACAGTCTCAGCAACGCCACCACCGCCGCCGCCTGGGAACCCTCCGGCGCCAGGAAGGCCGGCATCATGGTCTTCGCCGGCAACGTCGACTCCTCTTATACAAACACCATTTTCCGCGCCGTAAAATAATCACTCAGCGGCGCCCATAGGGCGCCGCCCTTTTATACAACTCCGCGCTGACCCACTTAGCCACCGGCCCGATCCGCCCATCCCCAATCCGCACTCCATCCACCTCCGTCACCGGCACCACATGCTTCGTCGTACTCGTGATAAAAACCTCGTTCGCGGAAGTCAACTCCGCCAGCAACACCTCCCGCTCTTCCGTCGCCAGTCGCCCATTCACCGCCTCCAGCACCTTCATTCGAGTGATCCCCTTCAAAATATTCGTCCCCGGCGTCACCAGCACATCCCGGTCCGTCAACAGGAAAAAGTTCGACCGCGGACATTCCGCGATCACCCCATCCCGGTGATACAGCACGTCATCCGCTCCCTTCTCCCGCAGCAAAGGCTGCAGCCATATCGCCACCAGGTAGTCGATCGTCTTCACCTCCGGCAACTGCCGCAGATGCGGATAGGTCATCAACCGGATACTGTGTGTAGGCTCCGCGCTGACCGGGACAGCAAGCAGACTTTGATGGATCACCAGGTTGGGCTGCGCCAGGCTGTAACCGTCCGGGGAATAGCCACCCGTCAACGTCAGCCGCACACCCGAATTCGCGATCCCGTTGCGCTCCAGCAAAGCCCCGATCCGTTGTTTCAATTCTACCCGGTTCACCCCGGCATCCAGCCGCATCGCCGCCGCCGAGTGAAAAAACCGGTCCAGATGCTCGTCGAGATACACCGGCTCCCCATCCATCGTCTTGAAAAAGTCAAAGATGCCATACCCGCGTTGGATCGCCAGGTCGCCGATCAACAGCGAAGCCTCGTCGGCCGGAACCAGCGAATCATTCACAAAAACAAAATGCGGCATATTTATTTGATTCGGTTGTATTTCTTCAAAATAGGGATCACCTTGTCCATCGGCAACGCTTCTACCGTTTCCCGGATCCCCTTCGTCTTCCTGGCCGCAAACAGCGAATTGATTATAGCCTCCTCCGTTGCCTCTATCGCCGCCAGGAACAACGGCGAGACCGCGTCATTGTTCAGTTCGATCCGGGTCCAATCCCAACAAAAGGCCAGACAATATTCTCATGAAGCTAATGTACGACTCTCGTCTCATTCTTCACCGCCGTACTATCCGTCCTGGCAATAGCCTCCCCATTGCAATTCGTAAAATAAACATAGTAATTCCGGTCCCAGAACCGGTACACCTTACATCCATCATGTTCAAAAAGATAATCGACCTTATAGTCCTGGTTGTTGTGAGCAGGCTCCTGCGAGATGGGTTGCTGAACGGTGCAGGAGGTCACCAGGAATACCGGCAACAAAAGGGGTAAATAGCGCATAAAACAGGTTTTCCAAAAAGATAGAGATTCCTGCCGCCCCATTTAAACCACTGCTCCTTTTTAACCGGCGCTTAATCGCTATTTAATCGGACATTAATACGCCGCTGCAAACCAGCACGCCGCCGCAGTCTCAGCGCCGCACCTGCTCGAAAAAGAAAACCCCCTTCTTATTCGCCACGATAATATCCGGCAACCCATTGCCGTCAATATCCTGCACCAACACCTGCAGCCCCACTCCCGAATCCATATCCACCAAATGCGGCGTCCAGGAAGGACTAACCCCTGGATGAAACTCGAACCAATACAGCAGCGAAGGCTCATAGGCCCCCGGATCCTCGCCATTATGCGCAAAATACCGCTTCCCCGTCACCAGGTCAGGATGCCCGTCACCGTTGACATCGGCCAGCGTCAAGGCATGGGTCTCCGACACCCCGGAAAAGATCGGGTGATGTACCCACCCCGTATCCGTTTTCTCATGCCACCAGATACCATACCGATGGGCGCTGCTGCTCACCAGCGCCATCCGGCCATCGCCCCGCACATCCAGCGGATAGATCTGCGCACAGTCCTCCCCAAGCCCCGCCGGATGAAACACCCATCCACTCTGCATCACATCCGCCGGCCGCTCCCACCAACCCTTCGTGACCACCACATCTTTACGGCCATCCCCATTCATGTCGATCAACCCCATTCCATGCGTATACCGGTTGACCCCCGGCGTCCCCGCACCCGAAGCAATGACATGCCGCGTCCAAACGCTGTCACCCTTCCGCACCGGCGGCTTCAGCCAGATCACTTCCTTCGCGATCGGATCGTTACACAACAGATCCGGCCGCCCATCCCCATCGACATCCACAAAGGCCGGCGATTCGTTCCCGCAATGGCTCAACAAAAAATGCATCGGCCAATACCCCGGCTTCTTCCCGGGATTCTCATACCACACCGCCTCTTCCCCCGGCAGACTGATCCGGATCAGGTCGGGCCACCCGTCCTGGTTCACGTCAAGCGAATAGTTCAAAAAAGAGTTGCTGAACTGAGTCGTGGGGTCATATTGCTTCGCCTCCGTCAACGCATGCCGCGTCCAGCCCGGCGCCTCGAACCAATAGGCGCCCGCAAGGATATCCGGCTTGCCGTCGCCATTCACATCGGCGATCGCGGCGCCCTCGGAGATAAAATCGCGGGTCAGCACGTGTTTCACAAAACGTCGGTCAAGCGCCATCTCGATGCCGCCCACTTTCACCGTCTCCCCGACGATGCTTCCCCGCTTGACCACCAGGATCACCTTCCGGATATTCTCGATGGCCGTCAGCGGATTGTTGTCGACGACCAGCAGATTGGCCCACTTGCCCTTCTCTATCGTCCCGCACTTCCGGTCCATTCCCAGCGCCCTCGCGGCCGTACTCGTTGCCGCAACGATCGCATCGGCAGGAGTAAGACCCGCATCATGCACCAGCAACCCCATCTCGCTTTGGACGAATTCCTCCTGGTCATCGTCCGTTCCCGCACAGATCAGGACACCCGCCCGGTAGGCCGCGGCAGTATAGTATTTTGCGATAGCATAGCTGTATTCCATCTCTGGATCCCGTTGGGCCCATTGATGATAAGCCGACATCGTCGCATCCAGGATGGTGCCATGCGCCTTCATCGCATCAAAGAGCTCGCTCAGATCGGGTAGGGAATCCTTCCAGAAATTGGGACGCAGTCCCCTTTTTTTCCAACTGGCCGGGATTCTTGCGAATTTCTCCCGCACCAGCAACGGGCTATGAGAGATCGACCCCACTCCCGCATTAACCATGTCGGAAGGCCGGGCTGGGTCCAGCCAGGCATGACCCCAGACCAGCAACCCTTGCCGGTGCGCCGCGTCGACGATCTTCCGGACAAGCGCCGCATCGATATCGGCATAAAGCTTGATACCCGTGGCCCCGGTCCCCTTCGCCTCCGCCATCGCTTCATCAAGATCCGTAGCATTCGTCACCCCCAGCATATAAGGCATCGCCCCGGCTTTCCCGCCCTGCGCCGTAGCGATCGACCGCGGATCGTCAAAGAACGAGGGCCCTGCCATCAGCGCCGAGTAATAGAGGTCCGGCGAAACGATATCTCCCACAAAGGCGTCCCTCGACAAGCCCGCAAGGGTTCGCGCATCGCCGGCCATATCCCGGACGATCGTGATCCCACTGCGCAGCATCCGGTCGAGGACGGCAAGCGTGGCCGCCCGATTGTCCGTGCCCGAGGGATCGGTCGCCATATGCACATGCGTATCGATCAATCCCGGCAGTAGATACTTACCGGTCATCGCGATCCGCCGGACCGAGTCGGACAACGATACGCTGCCATCCGGGTACACGGCCGCAATGATCCCATCCCGGACAACGACCGTCTGTTTGGTGGCACCCGACGGATGATTCGCATCGATGATCGTAACCCCCGTCAGGGCAAACGCACCCGGGATCGCCGGCGATGCGCTCTGCGCGGTGACTCCCGTCAACACCCCAAATGTTAAAAAGGAAAATAGCAGCTGCTTCACGTTCAAATAGTTTCCATGAACTTACGCCAATTATCGACAATCATCAAATTGGCCTGGCAGAGGAATTGCAGCGATAACCCCGAGGTACCCATTCATTAACAAAAAAATCGATCGAGTCATGCAAAACCAAAATGAGAAGCAGACGGTAAAGAAACCGTCTCCCGAACAATCCGGGCAATCCGATATGCAGCAAAAGGATAAACAGCAGGCGGATAAGGAAAAACAGCAGGCTGACAAGGACAGGCAGCAGGCTGATAAAAAAGTCACTGGCCAGCAGCATACCGGTAACAACGATGGCGCCCCAACAAACCCAATGAAGAACATGCCGAACAAGAACCAGCAACAAGATAAGAACCAGCAGCAAGGAAATAAGAACCCGGGCAAAACGGACCCTGATACGCAGGACGATATGGGCAGCGGCAAACGCCAGGACGACAATTGACAACGAGGGGGCCAAAAACCCCCTCTTAAATTTATTTCAACGCCGACAACGTCACATCCACAATATCCTGCAACACCTTCCGATCCGTCCCCGACCGCGCAGCCACCCGCAACGCCGTGATCGCCCCAAAAAGAAACCGCGCAAACGCCCGCGCCGTCTTCCTCGTATTAAATTGCCCCGCATCCTGTCCCTTCTTCACCAGCCGCGTCAACGCATCCTCGACATTCCGTTTGTTTTCAGCAACCAATTGACCTATCTCCGGGTCCAATGCCGAAAGCTCGATCGAAGTATTCACCATAAAACAACCCTTGTTCAATTCATCCACCGCACATTCCTGCAGGAGGCCCGAAAAGATCCCCCGCACCCCCTGCTCCGCGTCGCTGGCCTGGTTGGCATATTGGATCAAGGTCGTCTCATACCGGTCCTGGTACTGCTTCAGCGCCTTCAGGAAGAGCGTCCGCTTGTCGGTATAGGTATCGTAAAGGCTGCTGCGGCTGATCCCCAATGCCTCGACCAGCTGTTGCGCCGAAGTAGCATGATACCCGTTGCGCCAGAACAACTCCACCGCCTTGTCGAGAATGGCGGCCTCGTCAAACTCTTTCTTGCGGGCCATACGGCAAAATTAATCAACAATTGGATTGACGGTCAGACCTCCATCAACCGTGATCTCAGTGCCGGTGATAAAGGAAGAGTCATCGGACGCCAGGAACCTCACCGCCTTAGCGATCTCCTCCGGCTGAGCAAAACGATGCAGCAGCACCTTCCCGCGCAGCAGCTGCCCAAATCCATCCACCTGTTCAGCAGTAAGGCCGAGCTTGCCATACAAGGGGGTCGCAACCGGCCCGGGCGACACCGCATTCACCCTGATCCTCCGGGGAGCCAGCTCCCGCGCAAATACCCTGTTCATCGACAGAACCGCACCCTTGCTCGCCGAATACACACTGCTGTCCGGTGCACCGATGCTTGCATTGATCGACGTGTTGAAGATCACCGACGCACCATCATTCAGCAGGGGCAGGAACTTCTGCACGGTAAAAAAAGGCCCCTTTACATTCAGCTGCATGATATTGTCAAAATGCTCCTCCGAAGCCGTCTCCAGCGAAGCGAATTGCGCCACCCCGGCGTTCAGGAACAGGACATCCACCTTCCCAAAACCCGCCTTCACCTCCTTCACCAGCGATTCAATAGCTGCCAGCTTTCCCTGGTCGGACACGATGCCCGTCGCCCCCAGTTCCTTCGCCGCCTGCTCGACCGTCGCCTTGCTCCGGCCTGTAATAACAACTTTTGCCCCCTGCTCGATGAGCTCTTTTGCCGTGGCATATCCAATGCCCGTGGTGCCGCCCGTAACGACCGCAACCTTATTCTGCAGCGTGTTCATATTATCCTGTTTCTTGTGTTTTGTCATATTGACAACACAAAGATAGGTATTTTGGAACGATCGTTCCAAATATATTTTTTCGGCAATTTTCAAACCATTTGATCGTTATAGCTAGGCCAATACCTATCTCCATGAGAATCATCCCCGCTCTGCCGGTCCTCACCCTCGCCCTCGCGCCCTTCCTCACCCGGTGCACCAACGCGGCTTCCCATGAAAAGACTCCCATTTCCCCCAAATCCTCACCCGCCGCCGCCAAAAAAACAAACCCCAAACCGGACACCCTCGCCGTCGAACCGCAGACCACCCATATCGCCTCGGGCTATTTCAACTCCCAGGTCAGCCGCGTAGTTTGCTATTCCTATCTCGATATCGAAGATTATGAAGAAGACACGCTCACCAGAGCCCCGATGTTCCAGATGATGCCCGGCTTCTCCCGCTATCTCTGGAAATACGATCCGCATCCCAAGGTAGTCCTCACAAAAAAACAGACGCGCAAGCTGTTGGCCATCATCAGCTCGCCAAAAACCTACAAGCCCTTGCAATCGACCTGCCGGTCGCCCCGCAACTGCTTCTGCTTCTACAACAAGAAAAAGGAGATCATCGGTTATTACGAGGTCAGCTTCGAAAGCGGCCGCCTCATCGCCGTACCGGGATTCCCAGGCAGCGAATCAGGTACCTTCACCGCAACCGGCCTGAAAAAATTGCGCAGCTTCTGCCGCTCCGCCGGGATCACCACCCGCTAGCAACCCCCGGCGCCGCCACCACCCGTCAACACCCCTCCGGTAAGAAAGCCCCCACGCCCCGTCTTTCCCACCCGCCAACAAGCCCTCCGTCAACGCGCGCCAACTCCCTTCTTTTTCATCACAAAGTCCATCACCTCCCGGAAGGTCCCCACCCAGATCGAGCTCCGGTGTTCCACGAGATAATCCACCAGCTTCTGATGCACATCCGTATCCGTCGTGATATAGTCGCCGCCAATCCCATGGAACATGATCACTCCCATCCCCCCGCTGTTCTCCACCGACTTGACAAAGCCGATCAACGCATCGGCCGGCGTATGACCCTCCAGCCCCAGCGCGGGCACCCGTAAAGGATCCAACGTAGCCGGATTGGTGATCACCGCCCCCGTATCCCCGCCCACCCGTGCATATTTGATCAACCCATACCGCCGAAGCGTGTCCACATAGTCCTGCCCACCCACCGCGGTCTCTGTGCAGGGATAAGCATAGGTACGGTCCGTTTGGCCATCCACCGCAAACAACATCCGGTTCATCACCTCGATCTCCCGCATCATTTGATTGGGCGTATACCGGTCCGAAGACACAGGGTTGTCCGCCCCATTGATACAAGGATGGAAAAGGGTGTGATTACCCAGCTCGAATCCCTCTTTGGCCAGCTTCCTCCACCGGGGCAAAGTGATATAGTCCATATCCGCGGTCAGGAAGAAAGTGGCCTTCAGCCCGGCCCGCCGCAACTGCGGCACGGCCGTATCCAACTGCGACTTCAACGCATCGTCATAGGTCAGCACGATCGCCGCCTTCTTATGATGCGGCCACTCGATCGGCTGCGCCGCCACACGCACGCCGATCAGCAGACCGGCAAACAGGAAGCAAATTTTTATCATAATAAAAAGACAATTTATTTCGGCCGCAATCGCAGCAAAAACCCACCTCCCGCCGCCAACGGGATCTTCATCGAACCGGTATCGTCCGTCACCCCCGAACTCAGAACATAATCACTCCCATACCGGTCGGCATTCACCCCATCACGGCAAAGAGTATATGCAAATTCCCCGCCGCCTAAAAAATTCAACGGGATAAAAGCATATCTCTCCGTCCAGTCCGTCATCCCCGCAATAAACCACTCCTTCCCCTTTCTCCTCGCAGTAACAATAAATTGCCCGATGCGCGCGTCCACGATCACCGTGGTGTCCCAGGTGCTGGGCACACTCCCCAGCAATTCCATAAATTTCGGCTCCAGCATCCCCTGCGAAGGATTCCCGGAAAAGATTGGCATGGGATTGTCATAGACGACAAACATCGCCAGCTGATGACATCTCGTCCCCTGGCTCATTGGGTTACCCTCCACCATCCGGAACGCCCCCTTCGCCGCATTGTTGAGGATTCCAGGCTCGTAATCCATCGGTCCCGCCAGCATCCGGGTAAAAGGCAGGATCAGGTCGTGTCCGGGCGTGACCTTGTCGCTCCAGATATTGTATTCCGATCCCAGCACGCCCTCCCGCGTGATGGCGTTCGGCCAGGTACGGTTGAAACCCTTTGGCGGATAGGCGCCATGATACATGATCATGATCTTGTGCCGCGCACAGGCTGCGGCAATCCGGTGATAGAATTGCACCGCCTTCTGATCGTCCCGGTCGATAAAGTCAGTCATGATAAAGTCGGCGCCCCATTTGTTGAATTGATCCAACGCCGGTTCCAGCTGCCGGTCCAGCGTCAGGGCCAGCGTCCACATGCTCAGCCTGACGCCCCGCAGCCGGGCATAGGCAGCCAGGGTGTCCATATTGATGTCGGGGTTGATCTTGAATAGATCGCTGTTGTCGCTCCATCCCGCGTCCATCATGATCCGGTCAAAGCCGAATCTTTTTGCAAAGTCGATATAATATTTATAGGTATTCGTATTGATGCCCGACACAAATGGAACGTTGAAAAGATTAGTATGAATGATCCATTCGTCGGTGCCCTTGCCCGGGTGCACCCAACTGGGGTCGGCTACCCGCGACGGCGCACCGAGCCGGTAGACAAGATCATTGCCCGGAAGGTCCTTGTCCTCGGGCGCGATCAGCATCACGCGCCAGGGCAGCTGTCGCGTCCCCGCCACCCGCGCGATATAGTCTGCCCGCCGCGTCACCACCTTTTGAGGGAACTCACCCGGGTTCACCCGTTCCTCAAGCGGGTAGGGCGCATTCACTCCCTCCAGTGTCGGGCCCGGCGCACAACGAAAGAACATGCCCGGGTAGTCATCGAGGTCGGATTCCGTGACCCCCACCGCCGGACCCGACTCCGGCCGGACCAGGACTGGCGAATAGGCGATCGCATCGCGCCCGATGCTGTCCATCGGCCGCAAAGGATACAGTTCCTCAAAAGAGGTATGGAAAACATCGACATCCTCCCGCTTATGTATCTCCGGGAAATAAATACCCGGCCGGCCCGCAAAATGATAGGTCGCCGTCTCGGAACGAATAACCACGCTGTCTTTGAAAAGGAGGCCGATGCGATAAGCAACCCCGTCGTCATAAACCCGGAACGTTACCGTATAAGGCCGCCGGAATCGCAAGGTCAATTCGTTGTAGACATCCGGGATGACCCGCCGCTTCTCCGGCACCGGCGAAACGATCCGCTCCTCCACCCGCCGCAAGCTCTTATCGCGAATGTCGTCATCCACACTCAGCCCCTTCCCGGCGGCCAGCAACGCATCGATCCCGCAAGACCCCGCTAACAGCTTCCCATCGTAAAACACGCTATACCGTAACTGCCCCTCCATCCACACCGCTACCCGTACCGCCCCGGATGGCGAAGTCACAAAAAAACTATCCACGGACACCGCAGGCGCCGCCCCAACCCCGCCCCCAATAAAAAAGAGTAAAATGACAGGCAACCACGTTCTCATCTCCGAAAGATACGAATCCCGCCACAAAGTCTGTCGCCAATAAGTATTCCGCCACAAAGGCGCCCGTCACAAAGTCAATCCGCCATCGCATACTTCGGCACCTCCGGCAATACCTCCTCGATCCGCTCCAACCCCCTTCGATATTCCTCCTCCAACCGCCTCTTCCTCGTCCAATCAAACACCCACCCACCCAACAGCCCCTGCACCCGCCAATGATCTATCGTCAGCCTGCACCTCCCCTCCGCCAACAGCACGATCGTAAAATAGTCCAGGTCCTGCGTACTCTCATCAATCTCACTGAACTCAATATGATCCGGCTCAAAATGATAGCTGCTGGCCCGGACAATACTCTCCCCCTCTGCCCGGTGAAACCGCGTCCGCATCCCGATCCTCGGCAGCCAGTGATTCAGCTCCTCCACTTTCCGTACACCCTCCTGCCAGCGATGCCGGAAAGAAACATTCCCCGCCGCATGAAGCAGGCTGACCATATCCGTGCTGTACTCCCGGCTCACCGAGAACACCTTGGTCCGCCGGGCAAATTCCGACGCAGGGAATGGATCGGGCTCAAGTTCATTCTTCAGCTCGCCCAGCTGCACATACTGGAAGCCGATCTCTCCCGATTCCGTCTGCTTCATACTGGGAGTCCATTCCATCCAGGACTCCGGCCCCTCCAGCGGCTTCGCCGTAAGACAGGGATCGGTGACCAGCCAGTACTCATGTTGATCGATATCGTTCTTTAACAGCTGGTGGGCAACGATCACATCCTTCCCGATCAGCTTATTAAAGCTCTTCACATTGTAACCCGTGAATTCGCCGTAATGGGTGATTATCTTCAGCGTCAGCCCCGCCGCCGATTGACAGGCCCTGCACCGGCAGAACCGGCTCTGATCGTATGCCCTCAGATGCCTGTGAAATCCGCGGAACATGGCCGCCACCTGCTTGTATAGCTCATCCATTCCCGGACACTCGCCGAACTTGTAAAAGAGTATCGCATCGCCTTCGATCTCCGATACCTCCAGGCCGCTCTGGTTGGCGTTGATCAGCGTCTCGAGCAGCTCCTGCACGATCAGCCGGCTGTGATCGATATCCGTCGAGTTGACGAATTGGGTGAACCCGCTGATATCCGGAATGAACAACAGCCCCCTGTTTTCCATTTTTTTTCTTTAAAGTTACTATATCTTTAAGTAGTCCGACGGTGAAAAACACTCTTACTATGAAGGAAGCATTTGTACTTTATATCTTGCTGATATTCCTCATCCTGCTCCTGGTCATGGCCGCCCGCAAGCTAAAGATCGCATCCCCGCTCCTGCTCGTGGCCGGAGGACTCCTGCTCAGTTGGATACCCGCCCTTTCTCATATCCGGATCGATCCGGAGCTCATCTTCCTGGTCTTCCTCCCGCCGCTGCTCTATGAGGCCGCGTGGTACACGTCCTGGAAAGAGATGTGGCGCTGGCGCCGGGTCATCAGCGTCTTTGCCGTCCTCATCGTCATCATCACCTCCGGAGTCGTCGCCCTCGTGTCCTGGGCATGGATACCCGGCTTCACGCTTGCCCTGGGCTTCCTCCTCGGCGGCATCGTCTCCCCGCCGGATGCCATCTCCGCCACCTCCGTCATGCGGCTGGTCCGCGCACCCAAAAGACTGACCCATATCCTCGAAGGAGAAAGCCTCCTCAACGACGCGAGCAGCCTCATCATCTATCGCTTTGCACTCACCGCCGTGGCCACCGGACGGTTTGTCTTTCATGAAGCCCTCGGAAGCTTCCTGCTGGTGATCACGATGGGCATCGCCATCGGCGTAGCGATCGCCCTCGCCTATACGGCCATCTATCGCTGGCTGCCCACGACACCGGATATCGATATCGTGCTCACCCTTACCGCGCCGTATGTCATGTACCTTGCCGCGGAAAGCCTGCATTTTTCAGGCGTCCTGTCCGTGGTCAGTGGCTCACTTTTGCTCTCCACCCGCAACTACCAGATCTTCAGCCACCGCAGCCGGCTTCGCGGCAACAATGTCTGGACCACCATCGGCTTCGTATTCAACGGACTTATTTTTATGCTCATCGGCCTCGAACTGCCGGAGATCATCCGCCAGCTCGGCGGTGTCAGCCTCAGGCAGGCGATCATCTACGGCGTCGGCATCACCCTCCTGTTGATGGTCGGCCGACTCCTCTGCACCCTGGGCTCTTCGGTCTTCACCGTATTCATCAGCCGCTATATCACAACTGCCGAAAGCCGCCCCGGCTGGAAAGGACCCATCCTCTTCGGCTGGGCAGGCATGCGCGGTGTCGTTTCCCTCGCGGCGGCGCTCTCCATCCCTCTTACACTTCGCAGCGGCGTCCCCTTCCCCCAGCGGAATCTCATCCTCTTCATCACCTTCATGGTCATCATCCTGACCTTGCTGGTACAGGGCCTGAGCCTTCCCCTGGTCATCCGCAAGCTCAATATGAAGGACCCCGACCACGATCTCACCCCCGAAGAACAGGATGTCCAGGTGCGTCTGCAACTGACCGAACATAGTCTCGCATTCCTCGACGCACATTATGCCGGCGAGATGGCTGCCAACCCCCTCCTCCGCCAGCTTCGCAATCGCCTCTGCACCGACGACGAACAGCTGCACCGCCAAACCCCCGAAGTCCAGCTACAGTATAGGAAGATCTATCTGAAAGTCCTCAAACAACAACGGCAGTTCCTCCTCGATCTCAACAAGTCGCTCGCCAACGACGAGGAGATCATCCGCAAATACCACACGATCCTCGACATCGAACAGGAAAAACTGATCCGCCTCTACGAGACCGAATCAGAATAAACCCGTAAATCGACGATATATCGTCTCTTTTCGAAAACCCAACAAGCAGACATCCCGCTGCTAATCAATATCTTATAAAAATGGCACTTCGTTGGTCATGGTTATCCCAAAATAGACCAGCAATGAATTCCATCCAGCACTCCATCACACGCATCGAAGAAGCCCAGCCACAGCCCATCCATCGTCACGAGCATTTCGAATTGATCTATCTCAACGCCGGACAGCTCGATTGCAAAGTGGATATGGAAGAATACGCACTCTCCGCCGGCGACATCTGCCTCATCCGGCCCGGCAGTCTCCATCACTTCACTCGGCAAAACGATCCCCGCGGCTTCCTGCTTTGCTTCGCTTCCCGGTTTGGCCGCCTTAGCCAGTCCCTCCTGCAGGTACCAAAGGACAAACAGGCCGCCATGACCGAACTCCTGGGATGTATGAAGCATGAACAGGACCACGGCGGCCGCTACAGATCCGAAGCATTGGGAGAGTTCCTGAAAATATTCCTCATCTACCTCAGCCGCCTGTCCGCCGGACAGCCCCGGCCCTGTGTCAACCGCGCAACCCACATCTTCGACCAATTCATGGACCTGCTCGAAAAGAAATATTCCACCCATCACCGACCCGCCGATTACTCCGAAGAGCTCTTCCTCAGCACCAGCTATCTCAACCAGACCATCAAAGCGGTATCGGGCCGCACCACCAGCTATCATATCCACCAGCGTGTCGTGCTGGAAGCCCAACGCATGGCCGTATACGCCAACAGCTCGCTAAAAGAGGCCGCCAGCAACCTCGGCTTCGAGGATATCTGTCATTTCAGCCGCTTCTTCAAAAAAGCAGCCGGCCAAAGTTTCAAGGAATTTAAACAGCGGGCCCCGCATTGAGGACCTTCCCGATCGGTCCATCGAGATCAAGCGGGGCGGCGATGCTTGCGGGTATCCCAAAAGCCGCCGCTATCATAGCGCCCGAATAATAGGCCACCCAAACCTTCTTATCCGCATCCTCCCAGGCAATCACCTTCAACGGCAGCGCGATCGCGGCCACCGGGTTCGCCTGCATCACCGGCCCACCCGCCTTCGGATTTCCGAACAGCAGGTATTCCAGGGGCGCAAGCGAAAGCCCCGCTTTTTCCAGCTCGCCCTGCTGGTCGATCCGCGCATAGATGGTCACGCCGTAATGCTTTAAGAAGTCCTCGAGTCGGTCTATCGACTCCTTTACCGAATAGGCACTCGATCGAACCACGACATCCGCCGGATGCTTGCCACTGTTGGTAGTCATTTGTTTCAATTTGATACAAAAATAACCGATCCATCCACATAGGGATGGATGAGAAACGCCATTCCTTGTCCAAATCAACGGTCTCTTTCCAACCCCACCGGATATTCACTAATTTAGAAAACAATTATGACCGCTCGAAAAATTCTCATAGTCGAAGACCAGTTTATCGAAGCCAGCGATCTCCGGCAGATCCTGGAACGGGCCGGGCACAAGGTATGCGGTTTCGCGGCATCGGTCAAAGCCGCCAACGAGAAAATAAGGACCGAGAACCCTGAATTCGTCTTCGTCGATATCTTCCTCAAAGGCACGGAGACCGGCATCGATCTCGCCCATCAGCTCCGCGAACAAAATATCCCCTTTATCTATCTTTCCGCGAACTCCGATCAGGCAACGCTGGAAGCGGCAAGGGCCACCCATCCCTATGGGTTCCTCGTAAAACCCTTCCGCGAACGCGACATCCTCGCCACCCTCGATATCGCCATCTACCGCCATTCCCACGATCTCGAAATGCGTTCCGGCATGGCGAAGACCCGGCAATCGGGCCCCGCCCCGGCAAACAAGACCGGTCGCTTCCCGGGCATCATCGGCAAAAGCCCCGAGATCCTGCACGTCCTCGACGAGATCGATAAAGTGGCCCCCTTCGACAGCGCCGTCCTCATCACCGGTGAGACCGGGACCGGGAAAGAACGACTGGTCGATGCTATCCACCGCCTGTCTCCCCGGAAAGGAAAGCCGCTGATAAAGGTTAACTGCGCAGCAATCCCCCCGGAACTGATAGAATCCGAACTGTTCGGCCACGAAAAAGGCGCCTTCACCGGCGCCATGGATCGACGCATCGGCAAATTCGAACTGGCCGACGGCGGCACCATCTTCCTCGACGAGATCGGGGAGGTCCCAACGGAGATCCAAGTCAAACTCCTCCGCGTCCTGCAGGAAAAGGAGATCGAACGGGTCGGCGGCGCCTCCACCATCCACATCGACGTGCGGATCGTCGCCGCCACCAATAGGGATCTCTATAAAGAAATGGCCGACGGCCGTTTCCGAATCGATCTGTTCTATCGTATACATGTCTTCCCCATCCATATCCCACCCCTGAGAGAAAGAAGAGAAGATATCCGCCCCCTGGCGGAACATTTCCTCGCCCATTTCGCCTCCAAATTCGGCCGTAGCACAAGCTCCTTCTCGACAAAAGCCCTGCGCCAATTGTCCGCCTATTCCTGGCCCGGCAACATCCGCGAACTGGAACATCTCATCGAACGGCACGTCCTTTCCGCCACCACCGCGATCATCGATAACATCGATCTTCCCGAACCCACCCGCAAGCGGCCCGAAAACACCGCCACCGATATAAAGAGCATCGAAGAAATGGAAAAGGCCCATATCCTCGAGGTCCTGCGCAAATGCCATGGAAAAGTCTCCGGTGCCGGCGGCGCCGCGGAGTTGCTCCAGATCCCCCCCACCACATTGACTTACAAAATAAAACGACTGGGAATCGTTTGGCAGTATTCCTGACCGGTTGCCATTGGATCGACGACAGCCGAAAAGATTTGCACAGGCCAAAACGGAGCCCTAAATTTGAGTAACTTAATAGTTACCCAAAATGCAAAAGGAGATCAGGCAGACCTGGTTCTTCCACCAATCCCCGGAAGAAGTTTGGGACTATCTTACAAAACCCGAACTATTGGCCCTCTGGCTGATGAAAACCGATTTTCAACCCGTCGTCGGTCATAAATTCCGCTTCGTCTGCAGCGTCATCAACGATTGCGAAGTGCTCGAAGTAAACCCATACAAAAAGCTCTCCTATTCCTGGCGGACCAACTCGGTCAGCACCGGCAAACCCTTCGATTCGAAAGTCGTTTGGACCCTGACGCAAAAAGGCGACGGCACGGAATTACAATTAGTCCATGACGGTTTCACCGCGTTGGAAGATGTAACAGGACACGACGAAGGCTGGACCAGGTGCGGAAACAGGCTCGCTCAACTCTCATCCCCGGTAAAACAATGACCACACAAACCCCCGACGTCTTCCAGGTCGTCGCCGACCCCAGCCGCCGGCAAATGCTGATGCTGCTTTCAAAAGAAAGTATGACGATAAACGCCCTGGCGGAAAATTTCGACATGAGCCGTCCCGCCGTTTCGAAACACATAAAGATCATGTACAACGCAGGCTTCATCTCCATCACCGACATTGGCCGCGAACGCCACTGCACCCTGAAACAGGACGGCTTCAATCAACTGCAGGACTTCATTGACTATTTCGATAAATTCTGGGAGACAAAATTGAAGAAATTGGCGGCCGTCATGAACAAGCGCTCATCCACAAACAGAAAATAAGATGCCGTTCCTCAACCCACACGCGCCGTTTGTTAGAAGGCACTGCCACGTATTCGCAAAGTTCCCTTATTTTGCTCCCGAAATTACCCCTCGCGCTTCCCTGTATTACGTAGCTCCTGTTTTACCAACCTGAATTCACTTGAAGCAACGGCTTGCCAGCAAATTGCTAAAGTCAACATAATGTCATATACACGCAGAATGAGCAGAAGGTCTGCCTTGCCAGACTATTCCCTGCACCAACAGATCGACTCCATCGCAGGAGCCCTTTATCACAACATGGGCCGTATACGTACATCCGGCCTCCTCAACGGCCGCGCCGGCGTAACCCTCCTCTTCGCCTACCTGGCAAAGACCTTCCCCGGTGGGGAATACGAAGAGATCATGCATCGCTGCCTGAACGATCTCCGCGAGAGCCTGCGGCGCAAGACCATGACTCACACCCTTTCCACCGGCAAGGCCGGCATCGGTTTCGTCTTCCAGCACTTGCGCAATATCGGCCTCATCGATGCCGTCGAAGGACTCGATTGGAACGACCTCGATCGCGTCATCAGCATCGGCGCCGACCGCGATCATGCCAACGGCAACTGGGATCCCCAGCACGGCCTCGTAGGCCTCGGCATCTACTTCCTCGAAAGACATAAGGAGACAGGAGAGAAACGCCACCTGGAAAAGATCGTCGACTACATCGAATCTCTCGCCGTCGTGGAGAACAACTGCCACGTGTGGACCTCCCGCCGGTCCGAACAGGAGGAGCCCACCGCTTTCAATTTCGGAATGGCGCACGGCATGCCCGGCCTGCTCTCATTCCTGGCGCGGGTGTACGAGGTGGGCATCCGCCGGCCCACCATCGCCTCCCTGATCTCCTCCTGTCTCGACTTTCTGCTAGCCCAGCGCGCCAGCAGGGATCGGCTCTATTCTTTCCCGGTGTCCGTCAGCCCCGCCGACCCCGAAACGGGAAAGAACAAGATGCAGCTGTCCTGGCGGCATGGCTGGTGCTATGGCGACCTCGGGATGGCCAACACCCTCCTTCACTGTAGCCGGGCCCTCGGTCACTCCGAATGGCGGCACAAAGGCATCGCCATCGCACAACGCACTACCGCCATCCCCTTCGAATACGCCGGCTGCGAAGACGCCCCCTTCTGCCACGGCACGGTCGGCCTCGTCCATCAATATCACCGCTTGTACCAGGCCACCCGGAACCCGAAGTTCAAAGACGCGGCCGCGCACTGGCTCAAAATGACGATGGAACACTACTATCAGCCCGGCAAATTCCCCGGCGGCTATGCCTACCGCATCTTCGACGAGGACGAGAACCGGTTCACCAGCAACACCTCCTTCGGTCTGATGGAAGGCATCACCGGCATCGCACTCGTCTTTCTGTATTATTTGCACGACGCAGAGCCGGGCTGGGACAGCATTTTCCAAACGAACATTTAAATTTCCGATATTTACCCCCCGGTTTCGGCCGGAGGGTAAATAATGACGCGCCGCTACACGATAGATCAACTCCTTACCGGGCTACCCGTTCCCATTGTCGACGTCCGCACCCCGGCAGAGTTCACCCACGGACACATCCCCGGCGCGGTGAATATCCCCCTCTTCACAAACGAAGAACGGGTTACCGTCGGCACCACCTACAAACAACAGGGCCGAGAAGCCGCCATCCTCCTGGGCTTCGATCTCACCGGGTCAAAATGGTCAGCCTTTATCCGCCAGGCGCTGGAGCTGGCGCCGGAGAAAAAGGTGGCCGTTCACTGCTGGCGCGGCGGCATGCGCAGCGCAGCGATGGCCTGGGCCCTCGATCTCTACGGCTTCGATGTCTCCCTCATCCAGGGCGGCTACAAACAGTACCGGCGCTGGGTGCTCAAAAGGATGGAACAGCCCTGGGAGTTTCGCGTCATAGGCGGAATGACTGGCTCGGGTAAAACGGCGATTCTCAAACAACTCGCTAAACAAGGAGAACAAACCGTCGATCTCGAAGACCTCGCACAACACCAGGGCTCGACCTATGGTACCCTCAACAGGCTGATCCAGCCGACGCAAGAGCAGTTCGAGAACGACCTGGCCTCCCGTCTCTCGACACTGGACGCCACCCGCCCCATCTGGATCGAAGACGAAAGCCAGAACATCGGGCGATGCATCCTCGCAAAACCCTTCTATACCCGCATGCGGGAGGCGGCCATCTTCGACCTGCAGGTCCCGCTCGACCAACGCATCGCCGCCCTCGAACAGGAATATGGTAACCTCGACCGCAGCTTCTTAATAGAATGCACCGAACGCATCACCAAACGCCTCGGGCCCGAGCAGACCAGAAACGCCATCGCCGCAATCCGCGAAGGTCGCATACCCGATTTCATCCGCCAGGTCCTGGTGTACTATGACAAGGCCTATCGCAAAGGCCTTAAATTTCGGGACACGGCCCGTATCGTCGAGCTTCCCCTCGATACCCACGACCCGCTGCAGAACACGGCAAGATTGCTCGCCGCGGCAAGATCACTCACAACGACTACAACGATATAGCATGGATATAAGACTGACCCAATACTCACACGGCGCCGGCTGCGGCTGCAAGATCAGCCCGGCCATCCTCGATAAGATCCTCCACAGCAACCTGGATTTCTCCACCGATCCCCGCCTCCTCGTCGGCAACGACAAACGCGACGACGCCGCCGTCTGGGACCTCGGTGACGGCAACGCCCTCATCTCGACGACCGACTTCTTCATGCCCATCGTCGATGACGCTTTCGACTTCGGCCGTATCGCCTCCGCCAACGCCATCAGCGATGTATATGCGATGGGCGGTCGCCCCGTACTGGCCATCGCCATCCTCGGCTGGCCCGTCGACAAGCTGCCCCCCGAAGCCGCCCAAAAAGTCCTCGAAGGCGCCCGCACTATCTGCGCCGAGGCGGGCATCGCCCTCGCCGGCGGCCACAGCATCGACTGCCCCGAACCCGTCTTCGGCCTCGCCGTAAATGGCCTGGTGCCCACAAAACAGGTGAAACGTAACTCCACCGCCACCGAAGGCTGCCTCCTCTACCTCACAAAGGCCCTCGGCGTCGGCATCCTCTCCACCGCCCAGAAAAAAGGGCTCCTCGCCGAAGCAGATGCCGCCATCGCCCTCCGCTCCATGGTCACCCTCAACAAGCTCGGCGAGTCCCTCGGCAAGCTCGATGCCGTAAAAGCCATGACCGACGTCACCGGATTCGGTCTCCTCGGTCATCTCTCGGAAATGTGCGAAGGAAGCGGCCTCTCGGCTATCATCGACCCCGCAAAGGTCCCCACGATCCCCTCCACCCACCACTACCTGGAAAAAGGCTGCATCCCCGGCGGAACGGTCCGCAACTGGGCCAGCTATGGCTATAAGGTGCGGCTGGCAGCCGAAGGACAAAAGCACCTGCTCGCCGACCCGCAGACCAGTGGCGGCCTCCTCGTCGCCGTAACCCCCGAAGGCGCCAAAGAAGTGGAAGATCTTTTCACCCAACATGGTCTGCCACCCGAAAACACCAAACCCTTCGGCCGGCTTACCCCGCAACAGGACGTACTCATCACTGTAACGCCTTAACGTGCAGCGTATTCGGTCGCGTCCGAGATAGGTGTTTTCATTTAAAAGCGAGTCGTACAAAAAAGCCTGCTAAAATATTTGCCTGCACCTCCACAATAAGAATTGTTTTAATGTGTTGGAATAGGGAGATATCTTATGACCCCCTACCGCTTACTCTTCTTACTGTTGCAGGCCATATCCCTAAGTGCCCTCGGCCAGATTGATGGCCTTACACTGAAACATATCGGTACCGACGCCGGCCTGTCTCAAACCAACGTCACCTGCATCCTGCAGGACAAAATAGGTTTTATGTGGTTCGGTACCCGCGACGGTCTCAACCGGTACGACGGCTACAACTTTACCGTCTATCGGAACAGGGAAGAAGAAAAACACTCCCTCACCAACAACTTCGTCACCACCCTCATTGAAGACCGCAATGGCGATATCTGGGTGGGCACCTGGGGTGGGGGAGTCAACCGCTTCGACCGGCGGACAAAAACATTCAACCTCGTCGACAGCGCCTTCGCCAACGCCTTCGTTAACCATATCCTGCAAGACTCCGAAGGCAATATCTGGATCTGCACCGACGGCGAAGGATTGTATAAGATCGACCCAATTACCGGGAAACACAAATGCTTTTACGCGGATGCAAAAAATCCCGCCGGCCTTGGCGACCTGGATATCTACACCATCTTCGAAGACAGCCGCCACGAGTATTGGGTAGGGACAGCCAACGGCGGCCTCTACAGCTTCGACGGGAAGACCGATAAATTCACCAACTACGCTCACAACAATGCAGACCCTTCTTCTCTCTGCTCCAACGCGGTAAAGGCGATCTATGAAGACGCCGGCCATCGCCTGTGGATTGCCACCCTCGGTGGCGGCCTCGACCTCATGACCGATCGCAAGGGAGCCTTCAAACACTTCTTCAGCGGAAAACCCTCCGGCAAATTAAAAGAGAATATGATCCAGGCCCTCGCCGGCGACGCCGACGGCAACCTCTGGGTGGGCACGGACAACGGTGGACTGGTCATCATCGGCCCCACCGGTGATCGCTATAAGATCTATTACCAGGACGATATTGACAACAGCAGCCTCTCCAACAACTCCGTCGACTGTATCTATAAGGACAAACAAGGGAATATGTGGCTGGGCACCTATGGCGCCGGCGCCAATCTCTTCGCCAGGGGCAATGATAATTTCCGGCACTACCGGCACTCCACCGAGCCCGGCAGCCTCTCGAACAATAACGTACTCGATATTTTCGAAGACTCGAGGGATAACCTCTGGGTCGGCACGGACGGCGGCGGCATCGATCTTCTCGACAAAAAGACCGGTCAATTCCGTCACTTCACAAACGATCCGGCAAGACCCGGCGGGCTCAGCGGCAACTACGTCCTGGCCCTGCGGGAGGATAGCCATGGCAACCTCTGGGCCGGCACCTGGGGCGGCGGCATCACCGTGATCGATCCGACAAAGACCCGCTTCACGCAATACAGGAACATCCCGGGCGACTCCGCAAGCATCGCCTCGAACAATGTGTACGACCTGGCCACCGGCAAAGACGGCCGCATCTGGATCGGCACCTACGGCCAGGGCCTCGATCGCTTCGATGAGGCAAAACACCAGTTCATCCACCACCGCCACGACCCCGCCGACGACAATACCATCTCCAGCGACCGCGTCCATGCGCTGCTCGCCGACACGAAAGGCATCATCTGGGTTGGCACCTTCGACCGCGGTCTCGATCGCTACGACCCCCGGACCGATCGATTTACCCACTACCGGCACGAGACCCGCGCCGGCAGCCTGAGCAACAATTCCATCAACTGCATCTATGAGGACAGCACCGGAGACATCTGGATAGGCACCGCCGAAGGTCTCAATCGTCTTGACCACGCGACCGGCCGGTTCACCAATTACTCCACAAAGGACGGCCTGCCGGGCTCGGTCATCTATGGCGTCCTGCAAGAGAACAACGGCGTCTTTTGGATCAGCACGAACAAGGGACTGTCGAAGTTCATGCCCGCGCAACACCGGATCATCACCTATACCGCCGACGATGGCCTGCAGGCAAACGATTTTAAGGCACATTCGGCCTTCAGAAGCCGCGACGGGAAAATGTATTTCGGCGGGGTCAACGGCTTCAATGCCTTCTATCCCGACAGTATAAGAGAAAATACGGTCGACCCAAACCTCGTCATCACCGGCTTCCAGATATTCAACAGGGAAGTCGCCGTTTCCACCGATCCAAAACACCCTTCGCCGCTGACATCCGACATCACCGAGACGAAGGAACTGAAGCTGGACTATAACAATTCGGTCATCACCATCGAATTCGCCTCGCTCAACTATACCGCGCCCGGCAGCCGCCGGTATCGCTACCGGCTCGAAGGATTCGACAAGGACTGGACCAATACCAGCCGGAAACGGACCGTAACCTATACCAATCTCGACCCCGGTACCTATACCTTTATGGTCAACGCCAGGAAGGGAGACGGCACCTGGCTGGCCACACCCACCACGCTCCGGCTCGTCATCATCCCGCCCTTTTGGATGACGACCTGGTTCCGGGTCCTCGCAGCATTGGCCCTGGTCGCGCTGGTCCTGCTCATCCATGGTCTTCGCCTCCGCAACATCCGCCTCCATCGCAGCCAACTCCAGCAGCAGGTACAGGAACGAACGGCGCAGCTGACACTCTCCAACGCCGAAGAACGCAAGGCCCGCGAACAGGCCGAATTGGCCAGTAAAGCCAAAAGCGAGTTCCTCGCCAACATGAGCCACGAGTTGAGGACACCCCTCAACGCCATCATAGGATTCACCGATCTCGTCCTTTCCACTTCCCTCCAGCAGACTCAACGCGAATACATCGAACACGTAAGCCGCGCGGGGTACAATCTCCTGGGTCTCATCAATGCCGTCCTCGACTTTTCCAAGATCGAAGCAGGGAAGCTGCTCCTCGAAGACACCGAGTTCAACCTCGCTCACCTCGTCGAAGAAACGGTCTCCATGCTCGCCATAAAAGGTTTTGAAAAAGGCCTCGAGATGATATGCGAGATAGACCCCCGCCTGCCGTCCCTCTTCCGCGGCGACAGCCTCCGCATCCAGCAGATCCTCGTCAACCTCATCGGCAACGCGATCAAATTCACCGCAAAAGGCGAGGTCGTCGTAAGAGTGAAAAAAGAAGATTCCATCTGCATCCATGTCCAGGACACGGGTATCGGTATCCCGGCCGACAAGTTGGACACCATCTTCGAAAGCTTCACCCAGGGAGACTCCTCCACCACCCGGAAATATGGCGGCACCGGTCTGGGCCTCACCATCGCAAAGACTCTCGCCGAAATGATGCATGGGCGCCTTTCCGTCAAAAGCAAACCGGGCGAAGGCACCACGTTCTCCCTTTGCATCGACCTGCCCGTCGTCAGCGAGGCCCCGGTCCCGCAGCCGATGCGCCGCCCCGCGCTACGCAACATTCTCATCGTCGACGACAACGCATCCAATTGCCGGCTCCTGCAGGACATCTTCCGCCAGATGGACGTGGACTGCGTCACCGCCACAAGCGGCCAGGAAGCGCTGAACGTCCTCGCCACCCATCGCCGCCAGGACCGCAGCTTCGATCTCATCATCACCGACTACCAGATGCCTGGCATGGACGGTATCGCCCTCGTCCGGGAAATAAAGACCCTGCTCACCGGACCCGCACAACCCTTCATCCTCATGCTCTCGTCGATAGAAAGGAACATCTACCGCGAGGAAGCAAAAGATATCGGGATCGATATGTTCCTGACAAAACCCGTGCTCGTCGATCAGCTCAACCAGATCCTCGCGGGCATCTTCGAAGAAAGGAACCGGCCGAAGGCCGAAAGCAACGGCCATGACCACACCCCCGTCCACATCCGCGAACAAAGCATCATGGTAGTGGAAGACGATGCCATCAACATGCTCCTCATCTCGGAGGTGCTGGGAAAAATGGGATTCCCCGTCATCGGCGCCTCCAACGGAAAGGAAGCCCTCGACCGCCTGGTGACAACCACCCCCTGCCTGATCTTCATGGATATAAATATGCCCGAGATGGATGGCTTCGAGGCCACCCGCCGCATCCGCGAGCTGCCCGCACCCAAATGCGATATCCCCGTTGTCGCCCTCACGGCCGACGCCATGAAGGAAGACCGGGAACGCTGTCTGGCCGCCGGGATGAATAATTTTTTGGCAAAACCCTTCCGCCTCGAAGAAGTGAAGGCCCTCCTCGAAACCTATGCCCCTTCCCCCTCTTTCAGTTCATGGGCTATGAAAAGCTGATCGTTGAGCAGTCCCTTTGCCTTGACGGTCTTCCCCACCATGGCCTTTAAAGCAGGATCGTCAAAAGGATTCCCTCCCAGCCGCCGCAGCTGATAAGATTGGTCATCCGTCTCGAGGAACACGGCGTCATGCTCCGACTTGGAACCTGGGGCGAATTTTTTCAACACCACCTTTCCCTGCAGTTCCACCATATTGGCCATAGTCCGACAATTTACCGCGCGAAATAGACATGATAGTCCAAAATGCCGGAATCGCTCTCCTTTACCAGCAGCAGCTTGATCTGTCTGACCCGCTTCTTTCCCTTTTCCGGCGTTGCCAGGGTAAAGGTACGGAATTGGATAGGACCGCCGGCCATCTGCTTGGCGGCCAGGGAAGCTCGCTGCCGCTTGGGATCGGCGATATAATGCTCTTCTTTGGAGGCCATCATGCCCTCCTGCTCGAGGATTGTCCGGATATCTTTCCGCCGCCGGACGCTTTTCTTCACCGGTACCTTCTTGCATGGGATCGTCGAATGCTGCAGGACCGCGCCCTTGTTAAAGAGTTGCAGCCGCCTCCCCTTGATCGTATCCGCCCCCGCCGCGGCCTTCTTGTTGTCCATCGGGTTCTCCACAGGCTGAACACTCGGATCACCCAGCAGGTAGAACTGGCTCATCGTCTTCAACGCCACCGGGTCGAGATGCGGCCCTGCCTTGGAAAGATATTGCTGCCGCGCCTCCAGCAGCGACCGCCCCATTGACGCCCCCTTCAGGACACTCTGAAAGAAATAGACGCAGACCAGGTCGGCCTGGTCATTCGAATCGGCTGGCCCGTAAGCGATCGTGCTGCTGCCCAGGAAACCCAGCGCCCCGTTCAGCAGGTAATTATTCGAAATGCTCAACTGGGTGCCGCCACCCGCATTCGTCGCATTGATCAGCTGCGCCCCATAACAACACTCCGCGGCCACCACCGCCCCCTTGCCGATCTTGCCGGTAAGATCTTTTGTATTCATCGATTCGGGATAGCTCATGCCCATCTGCCCATAAAATGAATAATCCAGCGCCGCACCATGACAGTTGATAAAATGGGACAAGGGCTTCAGGTTGCCGCTCTTCGAGGTCGCCGTATCCGACGGACATTGCAGCAGCGCGGAGAAATTGCCAAAGACGCTCTGCAGACTCAGGCTCGTCGATTTCTGCCATACCTTGGCCGTGATCCCAAAATAGGCGGAATAGTCCGCCGCTTTCCCCGGCTTCCATCCGCTGGCTGTATCCACCAGCGCCTGCACATAGGCGACATCCCCCTTCCCGGGAATATCCGGCAACCGGCCTACAACCCGCGTAGGACCGATAAAATCCTGCGCCTGCGTGCTGTAGGGCGCGTCACAGGCATAGGGAAGGTCCGAAGGCACCGTAGTGTCGGGGTCCTCACCCGCAGCAGCGGGATTCACGATCGACACGAACGGCACGATATCCTGCGCTCCGAAAAGCAGGATGTAATCCGGCTTCGATTTAGTGTACAGCGCATCGACGGCATTCTTGCAATCCTTCTCCGTCGTGGACGCAAACACCGGTATCCCCGCCTTCGATGCCGATGCGGGATCGTCGATATAGACGACCTTCGTAGTGATTCCCTTCTTCTTGTCCGCCGCCGCCAGCTTGGCCAGCAACGCATCGACCTTCTTGAAGTCCGCCGCCCCATACTTTAACGTGAGCGCGTTTTTGCAGCTGATGATCAGTTTAAGGATAGGCATGATCAATGGAATTTGAACAAAGTTTACGAATTCCAAGCCATTGAAAATACCGTAAAAACACCTGATTTCCGTCTAGAGATAAGACAACCACCACTGCCGGTGCGTCCGCTTGTACTTCCCATACCACTGGCAAGGCAGATAAAGCGCAACCACCACAAAGATCCAGTACCCATAGCACATCCACAACGGAAATCCGAATCCCTTCGCCTGCCAGACCAGCGGATTACCATCCGATTCGAACGCAAGCCCCGAAGCCGGGATCAGCAGGATATTCAACACGCGCAGCAGGCAGAGGTGCAGGATAAAGTAGAAATAAGGCACATTCCCGTACACGGTGCAAAAAGAAGTGAACCCATTCCGCACCCGGTCCACCCACGCCAGCAACACCAGCACCGGGCCGATCGTCATACTCACATATAGCAGGGAAGGCGGCTGCTTAGTCGTATTTAAAAACGACAACACCGTATGCGCCGCATTCCGCTGCGTCGACCACGGCGCCGGATCGCCATACCCATTGATCCAGCGAACAAGAACGAAAAGGACGATCACCCCGCAACCCACCCTTAGCAAGACCCGCCGCCGCCGCGCCGCATCAACGTCAGGCCGGTAAAACGATCCCAGCACATACCCGATCAGCAGCATCCCACTCCACGGCAGGGCCGCATACAGCAGCACAACGATGCGATCGCCCCAGAGAGGGATCACCGCTCCCCGCCCGGTAAGGAACAAAGTCATCAGGTTCCCGCTCACGCCCCCCGGGGGGATATGCACGTAGTCCAGCAGGTTGTGCCCAAACACCAGCACGCACCCAAGTGCGCCGATAAAGAGACGGGATGCTCCAAGCCACACGAGTAGCGCCAGCAGCACCATACTGCACCCGATCGCCCATAGCACCTCGAGCACAAAGACGTGATACCGTCCATCGAACGTGAACAGCAGCGAGATCACCAGCAGGTCCGTCAGGATCAACCACAGTCCCCGCGTAAAGAGAAAGCCGGTCAGCTCGCTCCGGCTCCGCCGCAAGCCCGCCAAAAAAGCCGATACCCCGCTCAGCAAAACAAAGGTCGGCGCACAGAAATGCGTCATCCACCGGGTAAAGAAAAGGATCACCGTCGTCGTCGCCATATTCGTCGGCGCATAGGCCGGCCCCTGGAAATGCAGAAAATCCCGGCTATGGTCCAGCGTCATGATCACCATGATCAGCCCGCGGATCGTATCGATCCCCCGGATACGCTCCTTTATAAGTCCATTATTCATTTTTTTCTTATTTTCAATCGATGAACTTCATCGGAAACATCATCTGGCTCGTCTTCGGCGGCTTCTTGGCAGCCCTCGGCTATATCGTCGGCGGCTTCGTCCTCTGCCTCACCATCATCGGCATCCCCTTTGGCCTGCAGTGTTTCAAGCTCGCCAGTCTCGTCCTTTGGCCCTTCGGCCGCCAGGTGGTCCCCACCAGCAGCGGCATGGGCTGCCTTTCGGTCATCTGCAATATCATCTGGCTGATCTGTGGAGGCCTCTATACAGCGCTCGTCCACCTCCTGTTCGCCGCCCTTCTCTTCATCACCATCATCGGCATCCCATTCGCCCGCCAGCACCTGAAACTCGTGGAACTCTCCCTCATGCCTTTCGGCAAAGCCGTTGTCTAAAGCGCTCCGCCGTTGCAAAACCCCACCCAGCCCGCCGCAAAGCCGCTATTTCCCCTTCTTGGAATACTCCTCCAGCGTAGCCCGTTCCTTCCGGCTCAAACTCCCCATCCCACTCCGGCTGATCTTATCCAATATCCGGTCCACCTCCTGCTGCTGGTCATACCGCTCCATATTATACCTATGATCGATCGAAACATGGTCCTGGTGCGTCTTGTAAAAGAGATTGTCGACAAAAAGGACCTCCGGCCGCTTGATGATCAGGTAGACAAAAACAAGACAAGGCACCAGGATAATAAGGATCGCCACATAGTTTTGCACAAAGGCCCAGGGCTGAATGACTATCGCCAGGATCATCCCCACCAGCCCGCCACCCAGGTGTGCTTCGTGACCAATATTGTTCTTTCGCGACCGGATCGCATAGATACTCAACCCCACATATAACAACGCAAAAAGCCATCCCGGCAGACTGATAGGCAGCGGCCATAAGGGAATGGTCATTCCCGGGAACAGCGCCACCGAGGCAAAGATTACCCCACAGATCGCTCCCGACGCCCCCACCGAGCTGTAATCCCCATGATGCCGGTGGATGAGCAGGGAAAGCAGATCCCCACCGATCAGGCTGGCAAAATAGATCACCAGGAAACCCGGGATCCCAAGCACCGACACTACCATGCCGCTGAAGAAATACAGGCTGAGCATATTGAAGAGCAGGTGCGACCAGCCCACGTGCAGGAACCCCGAGGTCAACAGCCGCTTGTAATCCCTGTTCACCAGGATCTTTTCCACCTCGAACCTATACCGCTCGAAAAAGGACCGGTTCGTAAAGCCCTTATAGGATACAAGAATATTCGCAGCGATCAATAGCAGGATGATAAATCCGGAAGGCGACATAATAACAGATTGTTCGGGAGGGAAATATAGGCATAAAATCGGTATATTTAAAGAAACCCCCAATCCATGCACCGCCCCGGCCAGAGGCTCGTCCTCTTCTGGCCCGCCGGTGAAGGTCTGGTACTACCTGTGAAAATCTCCCTAACTTTAGGGAGATTTCCATAATGCCCAATTGCGCCGGGAAAACACCATAACCATCCCTGACAGGCTAAAGCCCTTCGTACGGGGCGCCTGGTACATCGACGGCAGCGCCGACAAGGCCTATCCCAACTATGCCGACGGTACCCCAGGCATCATCTTTCAACAACGGGACACCGGCATCTTCGCCTGCGACAATCCCGCAAAGATTCCCGACGCCTACATCTTCGGCCAGACGATCAAGCCCGTCATCCTGAATGCCCCGAAGAACTGTATCATCATCGGCGTTGCGCTGTATCCCCACGTACTCCAATCGCTGTTCCGCTTCAACGCCTATGAGATCACCGACAATTTCGTCGATTGGCGACTGCTTTCCACTGCATCGCGTCACGAAAGGTCCGCTGCACCCGTCGGGCAACTGATCGAACAGCTCTGGACCACGAACCGCCGACTGGCGCGAGCCGGGCCCCGATTTTGACAACGTCGCCTATCTCCAAAAGATGCTTCCCTTCGCAAAAGGGATGTCCTACCGGAATCAACCCACCGAAGAGGATACCCGTAAAATACTGGGCCTCTGCCGAAAAGCCGGCTACCGCGGCTGGTATGGGATAGAGTCCGACGGCCGCGATGCAATAAAACAGGGTATCCGTCTATTGACCGATTTTAACAAGAATGATCGCAATTCAAACCGCTAAAAGTTGGATATTTAGTATATAAACCCCTAACCAAATGTCAAACAAACCCTCCGCCGCATTTATCGGCGCCTCCTGGATCGCCCTTGGCGCAGGCGCACTCGGTTACCTTATCGGCCTTTGGCGCGCCGAAATGCAGCTCAACGAAAAAGGCTATTATTTTACGGTGCTGATGTTCGGCCTCTTCGCCGTCGTCTCCCTCCAAAAAGCCGTCCGCGATCGCCTGGAAAACATCCCCGTGACCGATCTGTACTATGGCATCGCCTGGTTTGCCACGATCCTGTCGATTATATTGTTGGTGATAGGCCTCTGGAATGCGACTATCCTGCCCAGTGAGAAAGGCTTCTATGCGTTTGCTTTCCTATTGGCCATCTTCGGCGCCGTCGCCGTCCAAAAGAACACCCGCGACTCCATGCAGGCCGATAAAGAGAACCAGAAAGATCATTCGGAGAAATAGGCGCCGCCGCGCCACAGCCGCCCGTTACGGGCAACCCCCGTTCATGGGAATGTTCGGGGCATGCGTAACTTAACCAGATTTCTCGTTACCTTAGAACAATCCTGATTGCTGGATAGTATAGGAAAATTACCAGGTAGTATATGAAAATTGAAGCCCTTTTTACGCTTTTGCTGACCACCATGGCCGGTTATTCACAAACCACGCCAAACACCATCAACAACTACAAATACGTATTGGTGCCGCATCGGTTCGATTTTCAAAAGTCGGACGACCAATACGCATTGAATACGACGACGAAGTCGCTGCTCGAGCAAAAAGGATTCAACGTGTATTGGACCGACGATGTCCTCCCACCCTCGCTGGCCGGCAACAAATGTGCCGCCCTCCAAACCGAAGTAACCCAGCGGAAGGCCATGTTCACCACCAATCTTACCCTTGTATTGAAAGACTGTCTGGGTAATATTGTCTTCAAAGGCAAAGAAGGCCGCAGCCGCGAAAAGGAGTTTTACGTTGCCTACGATGAAGCCATGAAAGATGCCTTCACGTCCCTGAACGCCACGCCGTACAACTATGACAGCACGCTCACCGTGCAATCCCAGCCGCAACAGGGCCGGCCGCAACAAACCCAGCCGCAGCAAAGTCAGCCCCAAACGCAAGCCCCTCCCCAGTCGCAAAGTCAGCCCCAGTCGCAAATACCCCCCACAAACCCCGGGCCGGTCACCGGCATCCTCTACGCCCAATCCATTCCCAACGGCTACCAACTGATCGACCTCTCCCCCAAAAAAATTATGACCCTCCTAAAAACCTCCCAGCCGGACTTCTACCTGGCCCGGACCGATGCCGCCGGCGGCGCCCCCACCGGCGTCGTCTTCAAAAAGGACGGCCAATGGCTGCTGGAATATTATAAAGACGACAAACTGATCTCCCAAAAGCTCGACATCAAGTTCTAACCCGGCCACCCACGCCACCTCCTTCACCACAGCCCCCATCCCCACCGCAGCAGTCGTAAAGAAGAGTGTTGAATCCCTTACCCGCCCTGTCCGATCCACCGAACAGCGAATGAAACAATACCTTGGCTGGGGATAAATCGCAATTGATTGATAGTCAAGTACAACTCCGCGTCTGCCAGGCCGTAGGCGCCCGCCGCGCTCCCATGGCATCAAATTTTAAGTAAATAGTATCAACTCTGTAAAGACATCAATCAGCTAAATCAACTTGATCATGAAGACAAGACTAAAAACGTCATTTGTCAGCGCGGGTATAGCCCTGCTCTTTCTTACCAGTTGTGTATCGAGCAAGAAATACAAGGCTTCCCAGGCAGAACTGTCCAAAGTAAGGAGTGATAGCGCCCAGCTGGCTCAGCAGGTATCATCGTTGAACAACAATGTGCAGGATCTGCAAAACAAGAACAACACACTGCAACAGTCGGTAGAATCCGCCAACAGCCGCAATGCCGCTACGCAGAAGTCGTTGGACTATTATCAGAACTATTTTAAAGATCAACAGACCGCAGTTGCCCAGGCCAGTGACGATGTCAAAAGCGCATTGACCCAGGCAGGTGTTTCCAATGGTGATGTCCAGCAGGTCAACAGCTCCGTTCACGTTCGCCTCGACGAGGACGAACTTTTTAAAAACAACAGCGCCACCGTTTCGGCCGGCGGAAAGAAGGCCCTCGATGGTCTGGCCGGGGTGATCAGGAACCATTCGAACATGAACGTCTTCGTCGGTGGCGGCGATTCCACCTCCGGCGACATGACGACCATGGGTACGGGCAACGGCAACGCCTCCACGGCCAGCACCGAGCCCCACAAACCCCGCCATCATCGTCGCTCCACGGCAAGCCGCAGCAGCTCGGGAACCGGCAGCTCCGCAAGTGGCGGCGGATCATCCGGCAGTAGCAACGCCACCGCCGGCAGCAGCACCGCCGGCAGCCCAGCCAGCGGCGCCACACCACACAAGAAGGTTCATCACCATTATTCCTCCGAAGGAGGCACGGCGATCTATAACAACCCCCGCCTCCACAATCGTGCATTGGCCCTCAAACAGGCCCGGATGGTCGCCGTCGCCGACAATTTCCTCCAAAATGGCGTGGAAAAGGTCAACGTCTCGCTCCGGCAGTCAAGCATGAACGCAACACCGGGTAAATCGATCCACGTAGTCCTCACACCAAAGATGGAAGACTTCAGTCCACGACAGTAAAAAGTCAAAAAAAGGCCGCCCATCGGGCGGCTTTTTTTTATACTCAATTCTTGTCGAACCAAAGTTTCGTCGTCAGCAGGTCCGGCCCCTGGTGCGCCACTGCCTTCTGATAATTGGCCCCATTGAGACTCTGTTCCGACCCCGGGTAAATGAATCGCACCGGCATCTTCCCACTCAACGTCCCCGCCACAGCCGGCGCCAGCTGCGGATAGTCCAGCCTCCGCCATTCGGCAAACGCTTCCAGCCCCTGTCCGAAAAGGGCGATCCACTTCTGGTTACCGACGGACTGCTTATAGTTCGCGGCATTATATTGCACCGATGCCTGCCCAAGATAATTCGCCGTGACCGTCGCATCGTCGATGCCACACTGATCGAGGCTGGCAAGCACAGCCTGCTTATATAAATCCGCCGCGTCTCCCGTTATAAATCCCCGCGACACAGCCTCGGAAAGATCGAACAATACCTCCGCATAGCTCATGATCACCGCCGGCGCATGTGGCGCCCGGAAATAATCCCCCGGGCGCGAGGTCCGGCTCAGCCCCAGGTTATTGGCATCGCCGGTCGTCAGCCCGTTCGGCACACCCACATAGCCATGCGGCGCATCATCCGTCGGCTGGGCATAGACCGGCAGCCGCGGGTCGTTCAACGCCGCGAGCTGGTCTACCATCGTCTTGCTGATCCGGTAGTCCTGACGGGTGTCGAAGGTGAGGCTCACCGGGTTCTGGTTCGGCGAGTCCTGGTAAGTCAGTTTCGCCAGATCGGAATTGCCGGTAAAATAACTACCACCCTCCGTCTGTATATCCGTCAACACCTGCTTGGCCAGCGCGGGCTCTACATCCGCGATCCGCAACGCGATCCGCAGCCGGAGCGAATTGACGAACTTCTTCCAGTTGCCGATATTCCCGCCATAGATGGCATCTCCCGCTATCGCCGCACCCGAAGGGTCCAGCAGCGACTGCGCGGTCTTCAGGTCCGCAAGCAGTCCCAGGTAAACATCCCGTTGCGTATCATAGGCCGGGGTCAGAAAGCTGTCGATCTTTCCCGCCTGCTGATAAGGGATATCACCATAGGCGTCCGTCAGCAGCTGGAACACCCACGAACGCAGCGTCAACGCCACGCCTTTATAGTTGGCATTCGGTAAAGCATCCCCGATCGAGATCACTTTATTCAAGTCCGTAATACTCTGCCCATACAACGTCTTCCACAACGAAGTAAAGCTGCTGTTGTTGAAGATATACCGGTCCGGATCCGTGTACTGTATCTTCGCCCAATGTTGGATGAACAGCAGCGAAGAGTTCAGATTATTGTCCACACCCCAGTACGCATCGGCCGTCAGCTTTTCGGCAGCCGTCAAAAGATAATCCGGTTGGGGGTTCTCCGTGGCGTTGGGGTTCTTGTTGATGTTCGCCAGCTCTTTCTTGCAGGACGCCGAGACCAGCACCAGCCCGCCCAATAGTATATTAAAGAGTGTCTTCATGATAGTTAGAATTTGAAGTTTACATTGATGCCATAGCTCCGCGTACCGGGAAGGCTGAGGTCTTCAAGCCCCTGTCCATTACCCGTGTTGAATGCCGTCTCGGGGTCCACATTGGGGATGTTCCGGTGGATGATCCAAAGATTCCGCCCTACCAGGCTCACCGTCGCGCCGACAAAGTGAATGCGCTCCATCCATCTCGCAGGCAGCTCATAGCTGAGCTTCACTTCCCGCAGCTTGATAAAAGATGAGCTATAGATCCACTCCTCATCGAAATTGTTCAGCGTCTTATAGTATTGGGAGGCGGGGATGATAGCCGTATTCGCTTTTCCATCTAGGGTGACGCCCTTGAAGATGATCCCATCGTCATATGTCTTCCCGCCGGAAGTATAAGAAAGCCCGCCATGGGCCGCATCGCGACCCGGTAACGTAAGGGCCAACACCCCGGTATAGGCGCCGGTTGCATTCGTCGAAGAATACTGCCGCCCGCCAAAGCTACCATCCACCAGGACACTCAGCGAAAGCCGCTCGTACGTAAAGGTGTTCGTAATGCCGCCCAGCCAGTCCGGGGTATACTTGCCCAGCACCTGGTTATTGGGATTGGTGGCAGGCGTTCCATCGTCATTGACTATTATCTGACCCTGGGCATTGCGCAGGAAGGCGGTCCCGAACAGGCTGCCATAGGGTTGCCCGACCGTGGCCACTGTCTCGATGGAACCATCGCTGCCCAGCACGTAGTTCTTCAACAGGCCCTGGTTGTCCAAAGCCTTCAGCTTGCTGCGATTCATCGCATAGTTGGCATTGACATCCCACTTGAATCGGGCGGTCTTCACAGGTACAAAACCCAGCTGTACCTCCAGGCCTTTATTGTTGAGCCGGCCGGCATTGATCAGCTTTTGGGAATACCCCGTCGTATTACTGACGTCCACAGCCAATATCTGGTTGTAGCTGCTGCTCTGGTACAGGCTCAGGTCCAACCGGATGCGATTGTCAAAGAAGCCGGCCTCTGCACCAATCTCCGAGCTGGTCGTTGTCTCCGGCTTGAGGTTGGCATTCAGGTCGAGCGCGCCCGCCGTCAACTGGGGATAAGAGCCAAAAGTGGGGGTGATAAAGGGATAGGTGTTCAACAGCTGGTACGGTGTCGCATCCGCGCCGACCTTGGACCATCCGCCCCGGACCTTGGCATAGCTCAGCACGTCTCCCTTTATATCGAAGGCATCCGACAGCACCAGCGAAGCGCTGACCGAGGGATAGAAATAGGAGAGATTGTTGACCGGTAGGGTAGAGGACCAGTCGTTACGGGCGGTGAAATTCACAAAAGCATAGTTGCGATAGCTCAGCTGCGCCGATCCGAACAGGCTATAGGTCTTCAATTTGTAGAAGTTATTCGAGGACACCAGCGGATCGCGGGAGTTCGTCAGCGTATAAAGGTCGGCTACCGCCAGCCGCGGCGCCTTCTGGTCGTTCTCCTCGAAGGACTTGGTCCGCAGGTTGGCGCCGCCAAGGACTTCGAAAGCAAAGTCGGTGTTCAGCTTATGGGCATAATTCAGCGTGAACTCGGTATTGTTTTCGTTCACGGTATAAGCGTCCTCTTCATAGCTGCCAAAAGGGGTGCCGCTGGTCCCATACGCGATCCTCAGCTTGCGCCGATCCGTATAGTAGTCGGTTGCCGACTTCAGGTTCGCCGTCAGTTCGGGAGTTATCTTATAACTCAACCCGATATTCCCGATCAACCGGTCCCGCCGCTGACCGACCGTATTCCGGTTGGCCACAAAGAAAGGATTGCTGTAATACGCATTGTTCCAGTTGAGCGGACTTCCCGTGCTGTTATAATGGTCGCGCAGCTTGTTCATATCCACCTGCCGTCCCATCCAAATAAACTGGAGCATCGTACTCGTACTCCGCTTCCCGCCCGAACCCGGAAGATTGCCCGCAATCGTCTGCACATAATTCGCATTCACCGACAGGGTCAGCTTCGGATCCAGCTTCAACGTCGAGTTAAGGGTAAAATTGTTCCGCCCCAGGTCGCTGTTGGGGATGACCCCAAACAACTTCTGCGTATTGACCGCAAACCGGTAGTCGTAGTTGTCGCCGGCATCGCCGAGCGATACCCCATTGCTATAGCTGACACCCGTCTTAAAGAAGCTCTTCACATTGTCCGGATGCGGTACAAAGGGTTGCGGCGTTCCGTCGAAGAACTGCGGGATCAGCTGACCGTTCATCTTCGGACCCCAGCTTTCATCCACGTTGTCGTTGACGCCGCCACCGGCGCCGTCCTTATAGCTGAATTCCCCATTTGCCCCCTGGCCGAAGACATTCTGATATTTCGGCAACGTCAGCAGATTCTCGAAGGCAGTATTGGAATTGACCGTGACGCCAACCCCCTTCTTTTTCCGGCCGCTCTTCGTCTTTATCAGCACGACGCCATGCGCCGCCCGCGAGCCATATAAAGCCGCCGCATTCGGTCCTTTCAGGAAGCTGATCGATTCGATATCGTTGGGATTGATGTCGGAGATGGGGTTGGCAAAGTCCCGCGAAGGGGCCGTACCCAACTGCTGATCGTTGTCCACAGGGAATCCGTTGATGACAAACAGCGGCTGGTTATTCCCCGAGATCGACGTCTCGCCCCTGATCACGATACGGGAAGAGCCCATATCCCCCTGGCTGTTCGTCACGCGGACCCCCGCCACCTTCCCTTCGATGGTATTGACAAGGTTCGCCTCGGAGGTTTCGGAGATGTCCTTCGACTTGAGTTCCTGCACGGCGTAGCCCAGCGCCTTCTTCTGGCGCGTGATGCCAAGCGCCGTCACCACGACCTCGTTCAGCGCGCCCTTCGTCGGCTCCAGCGTTACCTGCAGACCCGAATCCAACCCCGAAGCCGAAGAAGCCGGCAATTCCACCGGCGCATACCCCACAAAGCTGAATTGAAGCACCTCCCGGGACGAGGCGGCGATCTCGAATTTACCCTGGGTATTGGTTTGTGTAGCCCGCGCGGTTCCTTTTACCCTCACCGTCACGCCCTCCAGCGGCAAGCCATCCGGCTTACCCGTGACCACGCCCTGAACTTTGATAGATTGTGCTTGAGAAGAAAAAGAGAAGAAGATAAGCATTAGCCCGGCCAAAAACAGCCCGCGCCTCTCCGGCAGCAGCCCGGTTAGCAATTTCATCATAACAGTGAATTTAGTGACTCGATGTTTTTCGAACTGCAAATATAAACCCTACTGCAATAGTGGACTAATCTTTTTTTACCCAGGCTACGATCCCATCCGGCCGGATCAACAAGGCGCTCAAACCAAACGACTCCTTCACCCGGCCCGAAATATACTTCACCCGATCTCCATATTCACCCGAAAAAGACGCAAGCGAAGTGTTCCCCTCAAAGTCAAGCAATATCCCCCGCCCGTCCTGCATCAGCTCCCCAAGCCTCCCAACATCAACAAACTCAAAATCCGGAACAGAAGTTCCCACCAACGGATGTCCCCCGCCCAGGTCATAGCGCATAGAGATGCCCCACACCCTGCCCGCAAAATAAGTGGCTCCGTCACGCGTATTCATCAGATCACGGACAATGGCGTTCAACGCCCGCGCATCGGCATCCGGTCGCATGATCGCCACCTGCGCTCGCGACCAGTCCAGCACCTGCGCCCCAATAGGATGCCGTTCGGAAAAATAACTGTCCAGCAACCCCTCCGGCGCAAACCCGCGTATGGTTGCCGCGAGCTTCCAGCCCAGGTTCATGGCATCGCCTAACCCCAGGTTTAGACCCTGACCCCCCAACGGTGCATGAATATGCGCGGCGTCACCGGCCAATAATACCCGCCCAACCCGATACGTTGTCGCCTGCCGCGCCCGATCCGTCCAGGTAGTGGCGATAGAAAGCGCACTGATCGTAACATCGGTGCTCGAAATTCGGCGCAACACCGCCTGCACATGCTCGCGGGTCACCGGCAATCCCGAATCATGAAATGCCCCGCCATCGAAATCCTGTATCACCAGGTAACCCGGCTGCGATTGCAGGTACATGCCCGTCGGCGTCATGACCCGGCCAGACCCCAACTTCTCAGCATCGGCAACCGTCACCTGCGCCGTATAACCGGTAAACTCCGGCTCGGTTCCCGCGAAAGTGATGCCGGCGACTTTACGTACAACACTCCGGCTCCCATCACACCCCACAAGCCACTTACCAAAAAAAGACTCATCTCCCGCCCGAACCGTCACCCCATCCGCGCCCTGTTCAAACCCGGTAACAGCAACTCCCCTCCTCATCTCCACCCCCAACGACTCTGCACGCCGCTCCAGCACCGTTTCCAATTCCTCCATTTCAGAAATTAAAGAAGTCGCAGTCGACCCCGGCAACCGATACTTCCAACTGGAAGTATCAATGTCCCCCTCATGAAAAGGGATCCCCGCGAAATGCCCAACAGGCCGCCGCAGCTCCCGCCCGGCAGGTTGATGGGGACTTTTAAGATGTTTGTGGATCGAAAGTTCGCCGAGCAACCCCCGGCGGTAAAGCGCCTCGATAGTCGGAGCCGACAGACCCCGTATCCCAAAGGGAAGCCGCTTCAGCGGCGACCGCGCATCCAAAGATTTTTCAAGTATAAGAACCGAACAATTGGCAAGAGCCAGTTCACAGGCAAGAAAAAGCCCCACAGGGCCGGCGCCGGAAATAAGTACATCGTAAGTTTTCATAGCGCACAAAGTTCAGAAAAGCCACCCCCCTAATCTTGTACAAACGCGACAAAATCACCACCTGCCATCTGCCTTCCCTTCCTGGCCTTTCGCGCAAAAGCCCCCGGCGTAGTGCCGCTGTATCGCTTGAACTCGCGGCTGAGATGGGATTGATCCGTATAACCCACCTCCTGGGCCAGCCCGGCAATAGAAGTATCCGGAAAATTCCACAGCCGGTTCCGCGCCTGCTCAAAGCGCATCAGCGCAGAGACATCTTTGACCGTATGCCCCGAAGACTGCTTGAAGTTTCGTTCCAATGTTCGCACCGTCGCATTCGCCGCCGCCGCCACCTCGCTTACCGGTAACGTACCGTTCGCCTTTCGCATCGCAACCCCCGCCTTATACAATAGGCTGTCAACCGGTACTCCCGACCGCGCCTCCAAAAAATACCGCCTCACTTCCGCCATCGCATCCCCGATCCTGCCGGCATCGACCCACCCAGTCAAAAGGGATTGCAGCCGGGCAACAGGATGCTCGAATACATGCACCCCGCCTTTACCGGACGGCAATCCAAGAAGATCGAAAACCGACCACGGAAAACACCGGACCCCAATGATCTCCAGCCGGCCCCTCGCATAAAAAACAACAGGCTGCCCCAACAATCCCACCATAAACGGCGATGGCAACGGTCGCAAACTCCCTTCAAAAAGAACACTGCAGCCACTCCCAAAATGAAAAATGATCTCGGCATACCCGTCAGGAAGTACCTCGAAGCCCGACTGCTCGTCTCCATAGTCCCGTTGGTCATACCAAAAGCATTGTATCGTATCCCTTAGCTCCTCGGGAGGCTCAAATTCCAGGTGCTGCATTCCACAAGATAGCTATTCTGGATTTTCAATGTAGATTTGCCCTTTATGAAATGGACCTGCTTCATCCCCTTTCTTTTCATGATCACAGCGGTCTCGGGCCAATCCGCCGACATCGCCGCAAAGCAGCTCATCGACACTACCGGCCAACACATCGTCGACCTCAAAGAGATAACCATCACCCATTCCGGCTCCGCCGGCGCCGGCTCCTTCCACACCCTCAGCCGCATCGACCTCAGTTGGCAACCTGTCCGCTCCGCCCAGGATCTTCTCCGTCTCGTCCCGGGTCTCTTCATCGCCCAGCACCAGGGCGGCGGCAAGGCAGAACAGATATTTCTAAGAGGATTCGACGCCGACCACGGCACCGACGTCAACATCACCGCAGACGGCATCCCGGTGAACATGGTCTCCCAGGCCCACGGCCAGGGCTATGCAGACATGCACTTCATCATTCCGGAAACCATCGGCAGCTATGACTTCGGAAAGGGACCCTACTACGCAGACAAAGGCGACTTTACCACCGCCGGCTATGTCTCTTACGATACAAAAAAGACGATCGAAAACAGCCAGGTCACCATCGAAGGCGGACAATTCCACACCGGCCGCATCGTAACCCTGCTCAACCTGCTGTCCTCCGCCGCCCGGCAAAAAGGGCAGTCAGCCTATATCGCCGCAGAAGGCCTGTATTCGGACGGCCCCTTCCACTATCCAGAACATTTCAACCGCGGGAACCTTTGCGGCAAGCTCATCACGCCCCTGACCCGGTCCAGCACCCTCACGCTCATTGGGTCTACCTTCGCCTCCAGGTGGCGGGCCGCCGGTGAGATTCCCGAGCGGGCGGTCGCGGAAGGATATATAAAGGATCGCTTCGGCGTCATCGACAGCGCCCAGGGCGGTAATACCTCGCGGACAAATGCCTCGCTCCGCATCGACACCCGGTTAAAGGAAAATCTTCGTCTCGAGAACCAGGCCTGGTACTCCCGCTACACCTTCGATCTGCTGTCCAACTTCACCTACTTCTATTTCTATCCCACCTCCGGTGACGAGTTCCGCCAGCACGAGAAACGCGATCTGTACGGCTACACCGGCCGGCTCACCGCCGTCCACAATCATGGCGACGCCACCCTGACCTCCGAAGCAGGCTGGGGCGCAAGATATGATCGTATCACGCCTTCCTTTCTCGCCCACACCGCCGGCGGCGATTCGATCCTCGACTATGTTCAGTTGGGAAACATCCGCGAAACGGCGCTGAACGCCTGGTGGAGCGAAACCCTCGAAAAAGGCCGCTGGTTGTTCAACATAGGCGCGCGGTTGGACTACCTCCAATTCGTCTACAACGATTCGGCGGCGGCAAAAGCCATCCTTAGCCCAAAGCTGAATATCCAATACACCGCCGGCAAAGCCACACAACTCTACCTGAAGCTCGGTAAAGGCTTTCACTCCAATGATGCCCGCGTCGTCATCGCCAACCAGGGCTATGACATCCTGCCCGCAGCCTATGGCGCCGACCTCGGCATCAACTGGAAGCCCGCAAAAGCCCTCTTTATCAACGCTGCCCTCTGGTATCTCTTTTTAAAGCAGGAATTCACCTACGGCGCCGACCTCGGCGACCAGGCCGTCTCGCCCGGCGGCCGGACTCGCCGCGAGGGCATCGATCTCTCGGCGCGATATCAGTTTACCCCCTGGCTCTTCGGCAAATTGAATGTCGACCTCGCCCGCCCTCGCGATCTCGACGCCGCAAAAGGCGAAAATTATCTCCCCCTCGCTCCAACCTTCTCCAGCACCGCCGCAATAAATTTTCACCTCCCTTCCGGTTTCAACGGCGGGATCAGCTATCGCTATCTCCACGATCGCCCGGCAAACGAGGACAATACCCTCGTCGCCAAAGGATACTTCATCACCGACCTCGTCATCAACTATACAAAAAAACGCTATGAGATGGGCGCATCAATAGAAAACCTCTTCGATCGCTCCTGGAACGAAGGTCAGTTCGCCTACACATCCCGCCTTCGCAACGAGCCTGCCCCGGTCGACGGCGTCAGCTTTACCCCCGGCACCCCCTTCTTCGCCAGGCTGAAGCTCACCTTGTTCTTCTGATCCCCGCAGGCCAGAATACGAGTGCGGTTTTATCGCAGTTTTGTAGTAAATTTACTACAACGGGTTTCCTGGCTGACTTATGCGGTGCATAGCATCATTCCTGTTCTGCCTTCTGGGAATAGGCGTCGAATGGGCTGCCGCCCAGGCCGGCGGGAGCGATCTCTCCCTCGCCGAGACGGAAAACTATGACGTCAGGCAGGATCAATATGATGTCAGGCAATACAACAGCGAGAACGGCCTGCCGCAAAACAGCGCTACCGGACTCTTACTCGATAAGAATAATTTCCTCTGGGTCGCTACGCAGAACGGGCTTGTGCGATTTGACGGCCGGCGATTCAAACTATATGATAAGTCCAATACACCCGCCATAAAGTCCAATCGTTTTTCCGTCATCGGCGAATCGTCGCAACGGGAAGTGCTGCTGGGTTCGTCCTTCGATCCGGCAGAAATTTATAAGGTGGGACCGGATTATAAGCTGGTCCTCGATACCGCAAGAACACGGATCGCTCACAAATTCATCCATATCAATTCACCGGGCTTTTTCGATTGCACTCCTTTATTCAAATATTATTCAAATGCCAGGAACGGTGTCGACACCTCGTTGCTTCATCGCCTCTGCTTATCACCGACTTTCGTGGTCCTGAACGACAATGAAGTAGTCGTTCAGGACAGCCGGGATGAATGGTATTACCTTGACAATCGGTCCAATACGGTGAATAAGTTGCCCGTAGACATTAAAGGCGCGGACATCCATGTTTTCTTCCTGAAAGGGATCCTCTGTATTTTCTCCGAAAGAGGCGAATGGCGCTTTTTTCAACAGGGCAGGCCGGTGTCCATCCAGGTGGATAAGACGGTCTCCGACCTGGTAAGGCTGGCGGCTTCCACCACCGGGCTCAAATCCATCCTGGGTCCCGGCGGCGAACAGGTGATCATAAGACAGCAGGACGACATTTATGAGCTGGTCCTCGACAACGGAGTGTTGAAGGCCGGGTTGATCTTTCCGGACCTGAAGATCCTGGACAAGCTCATCGCCACTTCTTTTCTGTACGATAAGCCAAACCGGCGGCTTTTCATCGCCACCGTTACGACCGGGTTTATCATCGTTACAAAAAGACCGTTCAGCACAATTGCATTTGACACCTCCGATCGGCTCAACAATTCCTTTAAAGCCTTCCTTTTGCTGCCGGGCAAAAGGATACTTACCCAGAATGGCGTCCTGAACAGGACGAATGCCGGCAACCATCGCCTGTTTACCAGCGATACGAAACCCGATGGAAATTGTTTTTATGAGGCGAAAGACGGGTCGGTCTGGCTGAGCAAAGACAAACATTTGCACATTTATGATAGGAATTTTTCCACCGAAGGGACCATGGACAGTCTTCCGCTGGACTCCTATATATCCGCATCATTGAAGATAGCAGGCATACCGTCTGGGTCAGCACGCTCACTTCACTGCTAAAGCGGGTCAACGGCCGGGCTGCAGTATGTCCTAAAGGATTATCCACCCTTTGTCACCCATAATATCGAGTCCGTCGCCGAGGTCGCGCCGATGGTGGCATGGATCGCCACCCGGGATGGCATTTACGTCTACGACCTGGCCAGGGAAAGCATCCATAAGGACCCGATCCTGCCGCATGTCTATGCCCGGAATATTTATAAGGCAAGGGATAGCAGCATCTGGGTGGCCACCTATGGGAACGGCTTCTATAAATATGAGGCCGGGAAATTTATCCCGATCCCCCTGGACGCGGAGAAATACCTGTCTACGGCCCACACCTTTTTGGAGGATGACAATGGCTTCTTCTGGATCAACACGAACCATGGCTTGTTCCGGACCCGCAAAAGCGATCTCGATGACTACACGAACGGCACAATGGCGCCGGGACCAATCGGTTTACGACCATGACCATTGCCTTCGAAGTACGGCCACATTGGTACAACAGCTGGTTTTTTTATATAGCCCTGGCGCTGGCCGTCGCCGTGCTGTTATTTTTCCTGTACAAACTGAGGACTCGCATCCTCACCCAGCAGAATATCCGGCTGCAGGCCAAGGTGGATGAACGCACCCTTGAGTTGGAACAAGTACCATGATGAAGGAGCGGCTTCTTTCCGTCATCATGCACGACCTGCGGTCCCCGATGTATTCACAGTCGCTGTTGATCGATCACTTGCACGAGAACTATCATAAGCTGAGCGGCCCCAAGCTCGACGAATTGTTTTATATATTAAAGGACTCCAGCAACAGGATCGTTCAGTTCAGCAACGATTTTCTCCTTTGGTACGACAGTCAGCGACAGGGATTTTTGATAAAGACGGAAAACATCCGGTTGGACAACTTTATGAATGAGACAACCGTTCTTTACCGCAATATCGCCATGCGGAAGGGACTGTATTTTGATTGTGACGTTCCTTCCGGAATGGTCCTGTCGGCCGATCGGAATATGCTGGCCATCGTCATCCGGAACCTCGTCGACAATGCCGTCAAATACACCAGCTCCGGCGGCATCGGCATCAGCGCCGGTCAGGAGAATGGGCATATCCGGCTGATGGTAAAAGATACCGGCCGGGGAATGACGGCTTCAAGAATTGCAGAGATAACGGCTTTTGGCGAAAAAGATATGTACGGGCCGGCATCGACTTTTGGCTATCGGTTCATCATGGAGCTTGCCCGGAAATTGAATGGAGATATCGATATTCAGTCCGAACCCGGGAAAGGCACCGTGGTTCAGGTCCGGTTCAAAGTTTAAAGATCTCCATCCGGTACATCTTGGCAAGCTCATTCAGCTCGCGAAGCGTCTTTATTTTCAGCTTTTCGAAGATCCGGGTCTTATAGGTTCCGATCGTCGAGGAATGGATGTTCAAAACCTTTTTTATTTCCGGTAGAGTATACCCATGCAGCAGGTACTTGACCGTCTGCATCTCCCGGTCCGAAAGTTGGTGAAAAGGATTGTCCATCCCCCTTTTCAGATCCTCACTCAGTTCCTTTTTCACCTTCTTGCTGACATACAGCTCCCCGTTCAGTACCGCCGCGATCGCCCTCCTGATCTCCCCGGCCTGGGACTCCTTGCTCAAGTATCCGTGAACCCCCAGTTTGATGAACCGTTTCGCATAAAGCTCCTCCGAATTCATGGTATAGATAAGAATCTTACACTGCTCCCGGTAGGCAAGAACATTGGTGACAAGGGTGATGGAATCCGTTTCGGGCATATTGATATCCAGCACGATCAGGTTGTAACCGTTCTTTTTCACAAAAGAAATGACTTCGTTCCCATTCGAGGCCTCGTCAATGACGGTTGACGGAAGAAGGTCTTGTAGGATCAGCGTTATTCCCGATCGGACGATGGTATGGTCATCGGCCACCAGTACCCTGTTGGTTTCCATCCCATAAAATTAATTCTGAAAAGCCAGGGATCCGTACCCTATCGAATTTTACATCGGCGTTTTTAATAGGGTAAATCCATATGTGTTTATGAATACCATATCTATGCATGAGTTGGTTTCGGGGTTGATGCAAAGCCTGATGCCGTTGACGGTGGGGCGGCGCAATCTGATCCTGAACGAGGTCCCCAGAACGCCATGGATTATGGAATGCATGCGGCTTTCTTTATATCCAACCGGCTGCTGATCGCCTGATCATTCATGGTTACCGGGATGGCCGCATAAAGTCCGACAGCTCCTGTTTTGCTTATAATTGACCCATTTGAATAATATCTCTTCGGGAATACCCCGGATTTATCCACCCGGTCACCGGATTCGTTGATGAGACGATACGAACATGGGAAAAGTTTTTATATTTTCAAAAGCTGTTTATAAAATTCGAAATGGCCGTTGTCTGCATCATCAGGCTCACATGCCCTTGCGAAGGAAGAATGGCTAACTGGGATTTTGGCATCGGTTCTAAATCGGCAGATATGCCGCCTCCAAGCAACTCGTATGTTTTCATCAACTCGACTTTATCCAGGCCATCATTGTCGCCGGATATAATCAACACAGGTGCCGAAATTTTTGCAATATTCGAATCACCCACATTGAATGGCACACCGGCAAAAGCTATCATTTGCGCTAAAAACTTTCTCCATTTTGTAGTATCGGGTGCTACTGCATCGTAGGCGGTTTTTATTGGGGTGTTATCAAAAAATTCCGGTTTAAAATCCTTAAAAGCACCGTTAACTATTGGTAAAAAACCATTCGTTTTATAGGAAGAAGATATGATAATTAATTTCCGTAATCGCTTCGGGCTTTGCACGGCAAACTGGTAAGCAATAGAGCCACCCATACTGTATCCTGCTACATCGGCACTATCTATATTCAGGTAATCCATTACTCCTTCCACATCCTTTGCCAAGGTCTTAATATCTAATTTTCTATCAGAATAAGGTGTATGCCCATGTCCCTGCATTTCAATGGCAATTACTTTTCTTGTTTTTGATAGCTCAGGTATTAATTGCCCCCAGTTCATGCTAATCGTATAAAATGCCCCATGTAACAGAACGATGGGCCTTCCTTCTCCATATATTTCGTAATATACTTTGATGCCGTTAACCGGTGCATAGCCACTGACATTAGGCTTGATTGTTTGTGCGTTTAAGCGAAGGGCGCAAATTAAGATCACACCCACCACCGCCAAAAGTTTTTGGGCTTTACTTTTTTTAATTTCTTTATTCATGATTATTACCATTTAATAATGTTTCCAATTCGTTTAAGGTCATGGTTAACGCTTCTTTGAAGCCCATTTCGATCATCTTTTCCATCCGTTCCAGGGAATCATTGAATATCGATATGCTTACTTTGGTTATTCCATTTTGTTCGCTGAAATTCAAATCCCAGTTGGAACCGGGCAAATGAGGGGTTTCGTCTTTGTCTGCAAATGCACTTAAGAATTTGAAGTTGGTTTTCGGGCTTATTGAAGTGTAGTCTTGTATCTGCCAGCCTATTTCCTTTCCTTCGGGGCTTACCATTGCGTAAAATCTTCGTCCCCCAACTTTAAAGTCCATCCTTTTGGTCTTTGACGTCAAAGGTTTGGGCGCCCACCATTGGTCAAGGATCTCTTGTTTCGTAAATGCATCCCAGACCAACGAGTGAGGGGCAGCAAACTCTCTGGTTATGTAAACCGTTTTTGTGGATTTGTCAACCGTAACGCTGACTTGTGGACTGTTCATCTTAAAGTCTTTTTAATTGTTGATAATAAGTTGTCTGATTGATTACATGGGTTTCCCAATTAGCTGTTTGCTTTAATGAAACCGAACGGTTGCAAATATATATGCAACTTTTCGGTTTCGCAAATTTTTTATCGCTAAGCGGCATTAGAAACTACACCGGGCGGTTGTTATACGGCTGCCGTGCGTCCGAAGGACTATATCCAAACTCCTTTTTAAAGGCAAAGGAAAAATGGGAAAGATTTTCGAAACCGACGTCTAAATACACGTCGGACGGTTTCCTTTTCTTTTCAAAGATTTCGTAATGGGCCAACTGTAACCTTTTGTGGGTAAGCCATTTACCAGGCGAACTGTTAAACGCCTTTTCAAAATCCTTTTTAAAGGTGGTAAGGCTCCGACCAGTGAGATGGCCGAACTTCTCCAGGGAAAGATTAAACATATAATGTTTTTCCATAAACTCTACCAGGTCAACCTTTCCCGGCTCCTTAAAATAGCCGAGCAAAAGATCGGCATTCTTATCGATCGCGCGTAGGACGCGGATGGTTTCTTCGATTTTGACTGCGGCAATATCGGCAGGCAAAACATCAGCCAGCTTGAAGTAAGGAAGGAGTGAATTAAAAAGGCTTTCCAACAATGGATGATCGCGAAAGAAAAGCGGCTCCGGCGAATAATACGACGGCTGATCGAGCGGGTGCTTATTATAAAAGTCCTTGAGAATATCCTGCCGCAGAAGAATGGAAATGACAAGACAGGGCTGCCCATTCATCGGTAGCTTGCTCACCCTACCCAATTGGTTACGAGGCAAAAGGACAGTATCACCCTTGAAAAAATTATACTGTCGATCAGCCGCCGCAACACGCATTTGTCCCGACATGATGTGCACCAGGGCATGCTGTGGAAGCATCAATTCCCGGCTGTAATGCGCTTCCTTTTTGCAGGATATGAATATTTCGGCGATGTTCGCCCGCTCGGGCGTCTTCATGGCCATAAAATTAGTGCAAATTATTTGATCAGTTCGAGACGAACAAGGCTCTCTGCGGCCGCTATTATTGCCTCCTCTGTCGGGCGCGGCGACCACCCAAGCATACTGACCGCTTTTTCATTAGTAGTGTTCATGACAAGGCCGAGCAGTGGGACCATTGATTTGACGGTTGGGTCCCGCAGACCCGCGATTCGTAGTAAGAAATTCGGCAACTCTTTTACCGGGACCTTTGCCGCCGCTTTGCCCATCGCCCGCTTCAGGATCCTAGCTACCTCGATCAACCAGATGCTTTCGCCGGCTGTAGCAATGAAGCGTTCGCCGTTCGCTACGGGATTCGTCATTGCCCGTAGATGGAGATCAGCTACATCTCGAACATCGACGAAGGCGGAGTTGATCTTCGGACAGCCAGGCATCGTGCCTTCAAGTAAGTTGCGAATCAGATAAATGGAATGCGAATAGTCCGGACCCAGCACCGGTCCCATAACGGTAACCGGGTTGACCACGGACAACTCGGGCCCTCCCTCTTTTTTTACGAACTCCCAGGCGGCTCGCTCAGCGAGCGTCTTCGATTTTTGATACGGCGGTACTTTGCCGGTTGTCACTGTCCAATCCTTTTCTGTAAAAGGAGTGGTGCGGGGCGGATGACCGTAAACGACGGCGCCGAAGGCGGATGTCAGTACTACCCGCCGTACGCCGCTCCCACGGGATGCGCGGAGTACCCGCACTACTCCTTCGCGTGCAGGAATGATCATTTCGTCTTCATGCTTGTAGGCTTTCAGCGGGGTTGGGGAGGCTGCGTGCAATACATAAGAGCAACCTTCAGTGGCTTCATTCCAATGTGTGTCTGAGTTCAGGTCCGCTGTGATAAATGATAACCGATGCCCGGCCTCGACGCCGCCTTTTCTCATCATGGCTCGTACTTCTGGCTCCCGGTCCAGTGATCGGATGGTTGTCCTAACCCGGTAGCCGGCATTCAACAGCTGAAGGATGCAATGTACGGCGATAAAACCGGAGCCACCCGTCACAAGTACCAGTTGGTCAGTATTCGAATTTGTTGTCATCAGGTTATTTTGATGAAGACAAATATCGGCACCCAGCTTATTCGCCGCTTTGTTTTAAAGGCGCAAATCGCTTTGTTTTAAAGGCGCCGCCATCCTGGTTCATCGCAGAGTGCATGGTTAAATGAGTAACACTTTTTCAGCGGCGGGATGGACAACACTGTTGTAAGAATAAAGAGCTCTTTTGGAGCTCTTTATTGGATACTGGACGGTTCACAGGGAGGATTGCGTCTTCTTCATCGAGCGCCGATTTGCGTCAACAGTTGGTCAAGTTTTCCTACAGTCAAAGGTTTAGGGATCAAGCCCTCGAAACCTGGCTTTTCATACAGACGTTGGATTTTAAAATTTTCGTTGGTTGATGATAATACGAATATTACATATTTCTCCCTGATCGATTTTTGAAATTGGTTGAATTCATCAAGGAATTCGATTCCATCCATATCCGGCATTTCCAGGTCAGTAAGTATAATACCGCGCCTGCCTGTTTTCTTTCCCTGTACATCGTTCTCCGTTCGGAGGTATTGGAGAGCGAATTTGGGGGACGAGAAAATACGGATCTGCTTTCTTGGAATTCGATCGCTGACCATCCTTTTCGCCATCGCCAGCGAAAATGGATCGTCGTCGATGATGAGTGCTTCCAAATTTCTATGCATGGGTATTGATTTAATCTTTAGGTTAGTACTGAGCACCATCGCCTCTTGGAACAAAGGTATTTCCGCAATACAGAAATCGATATCATGGAATACACATGGTATAGGACAAATCGAACAATTTCTCTACCTTTAACACATGTCTCAAAGAGAGATGCCGATATATGACATTGCAGATTTCAAGTATCTGGGGTCGGAGAGTGATTTTTATGCTAATACTTTCGCCGAGCATCTTCTTCAGCACGATCATATGGTTCTGGCGCCCCATCGGCATGGCTTTTACTTAAGTGTATTATTCACGAAGGGTAGTGGAATTCACGAAGTGGATTTTCAATCATTCAATATCCGGCCAGGATACATTTTTCTATTGTCACCTGGCCAGGTACATCATTGGAAGGTGTCGGAAGATATAGACGGCTATATTATTTTCCATAAAAAGGAGTTCTTCGATCTAAATTTCACTTATGAAAGAATTGAGCACTTCCCGTTCTTTGGAAATAGTCAAAATGCACCACTCATACAACTCGGGAAGGAACAGGCAGTTTCTTTGACAGTTCAGTTCCGATTTATCGTTGAGGAGTATAAGAGCAAATACCTGATGCATTTCCAAAAGATATGTTCGATGCTCAACGTACTTTACATAGACCTCGCCCGCATCTATCTGCCGGAGAAGAGAGCAAATAAACATCGCGAGCTGCAGCTGGCTCATATTCGAAGGTTAAACGCGCTGATCGACGACAATTTCAAGGATATAAAGTCGCCGGCAAGCTATGCGAAGAAAATGTTCATGAGTGAAAAGAACCTAAATCTGATTTGTAAGGTCATCATGAATAAGACCGTATCAATAGTCATTACTGAAAGGGTCGTATTGGAGGCCAAACGAATGCTCATCCACACGAACATGAATATCATTCAAATATCCCTCGACCTCGGCTACACGGATAATTCCTATTTCAGCCGTATTTTCAAGAAGACAACCAGGGAAACCCCTTTAGAGTTCCGGGAACACTACCGGAGAAAGCGACAGAAAGACGACTGACTGAGTCGAATCACGCCGTTAAAACATACCCAAACTACCACGCCCGGTTGGCACCGGGCTCGTTTTGTTTTCGTGTCCGTTCACCCGAGCGGAGCTCGGTTTAGTACCACAAAAACAAAACCGCTCAGCGAAGCTGAGCGGTCACTTGTTGCCCAGAGTGGACGTTTCTCGAACCAATCCCTGGTGGATTTGACCTGTCTAATATCGATATATAGAGCGGATATTTTCCACCTTGACCGGCATACGCTTGCTATTACAGTGACCTGCTCCGCCCGCCCGGTGTCGCTGCTGATTAAAGAGTATTTTTCGTAAATTAGAGCGAAAATTTGCTTTAATGAACACGATAAATATTGAAAATAAGGAATACGTGGTACTTCCCAGGAAGGAATATGAAGACCTTCGGACAAAGTCAGCCGTCAAGGCAGTCGGAGCCAAAAAAGCTATCCCTTGCCGATGGCAAGAAGTTGGCCCACAAACTCATTGATAAATGGGCAAAAGGAAAGTAACGATTCTTGAACCTGCTATTGAAGAAGTTGCCCGCATAGCACTGTTTATTGAAGGCGAAGGATTACCCAAAACTGCAAAGAAATTCGTTGATGACGCTTTCGCCTTTTTCGCTTCTCTCCTCCGATGACCGCATTATTCATCGTCCTTGTAAGCATCCTCCTGCTTGGAAAGCGCTAAATCTCAGGTGCATCAATTATCGCAAAAAATATGTTGTGTCCTATCTTGATAACAAGAGTGAAATAATTGTTTGTGAATTCGCTTTGCAAAAGAACTTGAAGTAGTCAACAGAGGGCCAGTTCCGATGATCCCAGAGTGGGCCGTCAAATCAGCAATGTGGTCCTGGTTTTGCCAGGAGCATTTTTTTGTTTACCCGCATTGCGCGATCAGCGAACAGATCGAGGCGGCTAACATGGAAGTAACGAGAGTCCGGAAACTGCTGTTGAAAGAAGAAATAGACGCCCAGCATTTCCGGGAGATCAAGCGGGAAAATGAGAAAAAGATCGAAATGCTGGAAGTGCGCCTAATTGAGGCTTCGAGGGTATCCACCAATATAGAGCCGTTGCTGGGAAAGGCCGTTTCCAATTTGGTCCACCTGGACGAATTGTACAAAGAAGGAGATGTAAAGCGGAAGCGGGTCATCATTGGTTCGATTTTTCCCGAAAAACTCGTTTTTTGACGGTTTCCGTTATCGGATCAAACGACATTCTGGAGATTAATCCCGACCCATAGTATCAAGTCATCCTCTCCGTTCGGCGCGCAGGAAGGATATTCATGATTTGTTGAAAATAATTTCACTCAAAGCAACCAACGATTTTTTCCGATAAACGCCCAGGGGGAGAGTAATCGTCGCCTGTCTTTGCATGTCTGTACCTTCTAGCGGTATTGCTCTTAATGATGGAAAATTAAAAAGTGAGCTACTCATCAGTACTGTGCTCCAATGGCCGGTGTCCGCCAGATGCAGCAACGTATTGATATCATTGACCTCAATTGCACCTGGCAAATTCATTCCCTCCCTCGAAAGGGCCACCTCGAGATGGTTCCTTACACTATAGCTTCTTGCCGGTAGCGCCAATTGAATCCTGGCTAACTGTCGCAAGGTGATTTTTCTTCGCTTAGCCAATTCGTTCGATTGGTGAACCACCAGCGAAAGCGCAGCGCTAAAAAGCGGCTTTATTTCTAAACTCTCGCTTGATTGTACAGGCATGAATGAGAGCATGCAGTCAATTTTAGCCGTGTAGATGCATTCAAGCAGATATTCAGTCGAGCCAAATATGATTTGGATACTGACGTCTGGGTAACGAAGGCTGAATACAGCGATGGCCTCCACCAAAACCGCCGTGAGGCCATAAGTTGCTCCGATAGTAAGGTTTCCGGTCTTCAGATCAACAAGATCCTTCAGGACCTGCCTCCCCTCATCAGCCTCCCGGAGCGTCTTTCGTGCATGTGAGAGGAACATGTTGCCGGCTTCGGTAAGTCTTACACGTTTACCCAGTCTGTCGAATAAAGAAACACAAAGGTTGTCTTCCAGTTGCTTGATCTGTTGGGAAAGCGTGCTTTGGCTGACGTATAGTTCAGCGGCAGCGTTGGTAAAGTTGAGCAGTTCGGCAGCACGGATAAAATATCTCAATTGTCGTAATTCCATATCAATTCTTTAAACAAATCTAAAGTTTATAAATCGAAATAATCGATATAGAACATCGAAAAAATGAGTTTAATAGATTTAGAAATAATTGCCAGCTTTGTAGCAACAATAACAAAAAGATTATGGAAATCAAACAAACGAAAGAAAATGCATTGTCTGCTTCAACTGTAAGTGCAATTATCAATGCCCCCTTTGAAAGGATAAATATTGCGGACTGGTTACTTAACCTTCCGGATGCCGAATACCAGCGTTGCTCTGTGCACCATATCGCCGCCGGCAATACAACAACGTATGATGGAGAGCCGATGTCTATCAACGTAGAGACTATAGGCGACGCACTGGTAGTCCAACATTACGTGGCAACGGAACATCGTCCCGATTATTGCAGGATGTTGTCCCTGTCGGACACACTCACGGCCAGTGGCCGGTCCAGGGTACAGGTTCTATGGGAGCTGAAAGTTGAACCCATAGATGAAAAAACTACACGATATACTAACACTATTCATGCAACTGCTACCCCCGAATTCCTGAATTTCATTGCTGCGCATGGAATAAGCATTGCCCAGGCTGCTAAAGCCAGACAAGAAGCGTCGGACGCCCACAACCGGGAGGAAACACCGAACTTTGCAAAGAGTATTGAAAATAAAGCTTTGTTCGGGAAATATAATCTGCCCTTTTAGTTGCCTCATTTTACTTTTGATACCCTCCACTTCTTGCCCGACCTGGATTATCCCGCCCACTCGTCCCTCGTGGGACGGCCTGATCCACCCCGCTTTGCATTACCCAAACAACCACGCCCGGCCACAGCCGGGCTCGTTTTGTTTTCGTGTCCGTTCACCCGAGCGGAGCTCGGTTCACTACCACAAAACAAAACCGCTCAGCGGAGCTGAGCGGTTGATTTGTTGCCCGGACTGGACGTTTCTCGAACCGGTTCCTGGCCGATTTGAGAATGGTCGTCGGGCTAAGCGCCTGATTTTCTCTTATTTAAGACCGAAACTTTCAGGTTGGGTAGGCCCAATTTGTTAAACAAGGGGTCCTATCTCCCGCTTGGGTTTGTTTGGCTCTTACGCGCGTGGAGAAGCCACCGAGAACAGTGATATTGACGTAGCCGTCGAATTCAACGGTTCAATGGGGCTTAATTTCGTAGCAATGGCCAATGAGATCGAAGACCTATTCGGAACAAAGGTGGTGTTCCAAAACGATCGATCAAACCCATTTACCTCTCTTCGGTCGAAAAGGACATTTTATATGTCTAAATGCACTCCATCGATTGTTGTAGGTGATATCCTACGATTTATCGAGCACATCGAGACATACACCGGCAATCTTTCTTTCGATGAATTTTCCATAATTTCATGGTCATCGAAGCCTGTTTGTATGACATTCAAGTAATCGGGGAGGCTGTCAATCAGCTTGCCGAAGATGTGAAAGTTCACCTGCGGATTGCCTTTGCTAGTTTGTTGTTTAACAATCGACAAACCGTGGAGGGGGCGTTAGTCTGGACGGCTAGCAACAGCGGCAAACGTTGGCCAGGCTGGACGAATATGTAAATTAGGCTGCTAAAATAGCCTAATTTACGTAAATTGCGCTAGTCTAATGACCTAATTAACATGAATATTCCTCGTTTGCTTGAAAAGAAGATCGAATCCGAGCTGGGTAAGCAGAAGGTCATCATGCTGTACGGAACCCGGCGAACTGGTAAAACAACCATCATTGAGCACATCGCTGCACGCCATGGTAGTGATGTACTATCGCTCCAAGGGGAAGATATGCAGGTCGCCAGCCTGTTACAGCAAAGGACAGTAGCTAATTATAGCCAATTGACAAGAGGAAAGAAGATTGTAATTATTGATGAGGCCCAGGTTATTCCGGAAATAGGCAAAATCCTGAAATTGATGATCGATAATGTTAAGGGTATTACGATTATTGCCACGGGTAGTAGTAGTTTCGACCTGGTATACCACACTGGAGAGCCGTTGGTCGGCCGTAATATCGTGCATTATCTGTATCCTATTGCTCAAACTGAACTGTCTACTATAGAAGACGGAATGACTACCATCAGGAACCTTGAACAGCGCTTGATTTACGGAGGATATCCCGAATTGTGGCAACTTCCCGATCAACAGGACCAGGAGAATTATTTAAAACAAATGGTGAATAGCTATTTGCTAAAGGATCTGTTGATATTGGAAAACGTAAAAGGAGCAGAGGTCCTGTACAAACTGCTGCAAATGCTGGCATGGCAGGTAGGTAGCCAGGTGAGTACAACCGAACTGGGAAACAGTCTTCAACTGAACAAGGCTACAGTGGAGCGCTATCTTGATCTGCTTTCCAAGGTATTTATTATTTTCCCGTTGTCGGGTTATAGCAATAATCTTCGCAAGGAAGTAACGAAGAGCAAGAAATGGTATTTTTATGATAATGGTATTCGCAATGCATTGATCAACAATTTTAGCTCGCTTCAAAACAGGAACGATATCGGGCAATTATGGGAACAATATATTTTAAGCGAACGGATGAAGTTCAATAGTTATCGCGGTTATCATCCCCAATATTTCTTTTGGCGAACCTACGACGGACAGGAAATTGACCTGATTGAATTAGATAATAAGCAGCATTTACAGGCCCTTGAATGTAAGTGGCAAAATCAGAATGCCAAGCCTCCCGCAGCTTTCGCTAAAGCTTACCCGGATGCAAAGTTTGCAACTATCCATCAGAGCAACTATCTGGAATGGATTGTTGGATGAATAGATTGTAATTGTCCCACTCAAAGAAATACCCCTCGCAACGCGAGGGGGCACTTGGGATGGACAACGATATTTTTAATGCCGAGCTTGCAGAGATCCTCGTGGGTGCTCGTTCCGTTGAAGCCGGCTTCGTAGGTCGAGTAATATTCTCCTCCCGGAAATTTACGTTGCAATTGGTTCAGTAAGGCCGCCGGTGACGGGGGTTGAGTAATGGGAATGCAAGTTTCGTTGCGAATAACCGGGTTATATTCAATATAAAAGGGAATGATTTCAGGCTGGTGACTTCTGTCAATTTTCGGCAATTGGCGGCTTACGTGATCTGGTTCGGGACCCACAAAGAATACGATAAGATAGATACTTCAAAAATTAATTTTGATATCGAAATATTGAACTTCAAAAGCAAATGATATGGACTGGAAAGTGATAAAAACCAAGGCTGAATACAATAAGGCGCTCAAACGCACAATGGCCATATTTCAAGCAGAGCCCGGGACGTCAGAATCTGACGAACTCGAATTATTGCTTGTCCTGATAAAAGATTATGAAGACAAGCATATCGTTTTACCAGAGGTCGATCCCATTGATGCTATCAAATTAAAGATGGAAGAAAGAGGTCTCAAAGCAAAGGACCTGGAACCCTTGATAGGATCTAAAGGTCACGTGTCATCTATCCTCTCGGGACGAAGGGAATTGACATTGAAAATGGCTCAGAAGCTAAAGGATTATTTTCAATTGCCAGCAGATATATTCATGCACACGGCGTAAAGTGTTCGATTTTCTTTTACTTGCCTGCTCAAAAGTAAAATTCAAGGAAGTGGCTTCATCTTGAATTGCTTTTTGACAACTTGTAAAGCAGTTTCCTGCTACCTAATGTGAGATTAGTTTCGCCCCTATTATAGTTACGCAGCAAAATGACCGCATAAATATTATGCTGTTCTATAGTAAACTGCGCATTGAATCCCGGAGCGATGCCCTCGTGCCCTTCAAATTTCAACTCTTTATGCTGTGCCGACATAAGACCCAAACCATAACGCGTGCCACCCGGACCAGGAACTTGCATTTCCCGAAGGCTTTCTGGCTTAAGCAATGGAGTCTTTCCCATCAGTGCTATTACAAATTTTGCCAGATCAACGGAAGTCGAGTAAATTCCGCCAGAAGGCGTTGTGTAACCGCCAAGGGTGCTGTCTAAAATCCCCTGGAATGAAGGGGTGTTGTTTAGTTGTTCTCTTACATTCTCGTCGAAATTAACAATACCATCGGCCACTTTAGCCTTCCTGTTTTCGGGTATCGAGAAAAAAGTATTATCCATGTGTAGCGGCGTAAATATCCTTTGTTGAACCATTTGCAAATATGGGACACCTGACGCACGTTGGAGGGCTAGCGCAAGCAAGGAATACCCTATGTTAGAATACTGATAACGGACTCCGGGTGCATTAGCGAACGACGTATAGGGTATACAGGATAATACTTTACTTTCCCATTGGTCAACCGGCCCCAAACCCGCGCCAGGCAAATCCGGCTCCCGTTTCAACCCTGAAGTATGGGATGCCAACTCATGCAAAGTGATAATTGTCTGATCTGAATAACCTTTAAGGGATCTTATTTCTGGCAAATATTTTTCGACAGGGTCATCAAGCTTGACCTTTCCCTCCTCAACAAGCTGCATTAGAATAGCAGCTGTAAACGTCTTGGAAATAGATCCGATACGATAAATAGTGTTCGTGTCTGCGGCAATATCCTTATCCCCGGTTGCATAGCCAAACGCACCCGCCCAAATCACCGCACTGTCCTTTATTATCGCCGCGGACATACTGCCATGAAGGTTGTCTTTCTTTATATCGATACTTAGGCATTTACCAAATTCGGCGATTATACTGGAGTCCCTGGAAGTCTCTTGACCAATGCAATATTGGTAAGGCGCCATTAAGGCATAAATAAACATAAATTCGAAGGATAAGGTCTTCTTCTTCATGAGGCTAATATAAATCATTCTAAGAAGCCGTCGACCATCCAGGATTCGAACATGTAAGTTTATGGCAATAAAATACTTAAGAAATTAAAGTGATTGGCTCCTGGATGTATCGAACTAAAAAACCCGCTGTCAGAGCGGGTTTTGAAGAGTGGAGTTAAAATTGTTGCCCGACCTGGATTATCCCGCCCACTCGTCCCTCGTGGGACGGCCTGATCCACCCCGCATTTGCATTACCCAAACAACCACGCCCGGCCACAGCCGGGCTCGTTTTGTTTTCGTGTCCGTTCACCCAAGCGGAGCTCGGTTCACTACCACAAAACAAAACCGCTCAGCGGAGCTGAGCGGTTGATTTGTTGCCCGACCTGGATTCGAACCAAGACAAACAGAACCAAAATCTGTCGTACTACCATTATACTATCGGGCAATCCGTCCAAAATGCCAGCCAGTGGAAGCCCGGCCCGCAAAAAGGAGTGCAAAAATAAGCTTTGACCCCAAACCCTCCAAAATAATTTAAGGGAAGATCCCGCAAAACCGCAAGGAATCAATAAGAAAGGAAGCGGCAACCCAACAATCAAATAAACTTGAACAACAACGCAATGATCGCATAGATCAACGTCGCCGCAAAAACCCCCTTCGCCGTCTTATCCCGATGCGAATTGATATACACCGTAAAAAGCACAATATTCAAAACCAGGCACGGCACCGAGATCGCCGTGATCTGCGTCTTATTGGATTGAATAAAATTCAAAAAATCCCTGACCGTATAAAGCGGATAGAATTTGACAAAATAATACACGACCAGGCTCAGCAAAGGCGCAACAAGCCCTAGGATCAACCCAAGCCGGAGATTGTCTTTTTTGAATATCACGATTTCCACGTTTTTTCGAGTTTGCTCTTAAGAACGTAATTCGTCATGTCAAATTGTACGGGCACCACGCTGACATAATTGTGTTCCAACGCCCATACATCCGTATCCCTTCCCCGGTCAAAATTTACAAATTTGCCCGTTAACCAATAGTATTTTCTCTTGTTCGGGTCATTGCGCTCCACAAAATCCTCCTCATATTTCGCATAAGCCTGCCGGCACACCCTGATGCCTTTGATCAGGTTCTCCGGCACAGCAGGGAAATTCACATTGAGGATCAGGTGCTTATCCATCGGCTGCGAGAGTACCTGCTCCACGATGATCCGCACATACTTCCGCGCGGGGCCAAAATCGGCCTCGACACTGTAATCCAGCAGGCTAAAGCCTATCGAAGGGATGCTTTCGATGGCCGCTTCCACCGCCGCCGACATGGTCCCGGAATAGATGACGTTGATGGAATGGTTCGCCCCATGGTTGATCCCGCTCAGGCAGAGATCGGGCTTGCGACGCAATACCTTGTCCACGGCCAGCTTCACACAGTCCACCGGCGTTCCGCTACACGACCAGGCCTCGACGCCTTCGAAGATATGATGCATGGGTTGAAGCCGTAGTGGGTTGCCGATCGTAATAGCATGACCCATGCCCGACTGGGGTTTATCCGGCGCAACAACGACAACCTTCCCCAGTCCACGAACTGCCTCCACCAGGTTGCGGATGCCCGGCGCCATGATCCCGTCGTCATTGGTCACCAATATCGTCGGCAGCCGCTTCCCGCCGATCTTGCCGGCTTTTCCACTGGTTATCATTGCTTTGGCGGCAGGCGAAGCCTCCACGGCCACATCGTTCTTTCCCGTTTCGCGAATGACCCCCGTAGCACCCGTCTTCTCGGTTCGTGCCACCCTCGCTGTCACGTCTGTCGTCTTGATTATTCCCGTCGCACCCGTCTTACCGGGCTTCTTGGTGGCAGCAGTCTTTCCGTTGACTTTCCTTGCTCTCTTCTCGTTAGTTGTCTTCTTTTCCATAGATAATTTAATAATACAGCCCCGTGGCCAGGTCTCCCGGCAAATTCGCCAGCCGAAGCCGCGGGTACACCACCGGGCAAACCCCGGTCCGCAAAAATCAGCATTATTTCGGAATTTTCCCCCGTTTTCCCCCCATCGCCGGGATTTCTCGCACCTTTGCGCTATTTTTGCACCCATTTTGTGAGCAGGCGAACCCCGCTTCCGCAGACCGCGAAGCCCCGCCGCACACCAAAATCAAAAAATACGCTTCGCGACTATGGCAGGACAACTAAAAGAGGTACGCAACCGGATCAAATCCATCCAGAACACGCAACAGATCACAAAAGCCATGAAAATGGTCAGCGCAGCCAAGCTCCGCCGCGCCCAGGATGCCATCCTTCAAATGCGCCCCTACGCCCAGAAGCTGCAGGAACTTCTCAGCAACATCGTCAGCAACAGCGAAGGCGATCTGGGTATGAAGCTCGCCGTCCAACGCCCCGTCGAAAAAGTACTCATCTTCGTCATCACCAGCGACCGCGGTCTGGCAGGCGCATACAACTCCAATGTGATCAAGCTCGCCAAGATCACCGCCCGCGAGAAATATGCCGCCCAGCTCGCCAAGGGCAATGTCACTTTCTGGAGCATCGGCAAGAAAGGGTACGAACATTTCGCCAAGAACAACTTCAACGTCACCGATACCTATAAGGATATCTTTTTGAACCTCACCTTCGACCAGGTACAGGCAGCGGCACAGGCGGCCGTCAGGGCCTTCGAAAAAGGCGAATTCGACGCCGTCGACATCGTCTATAGCCAGTTCCGCAACGCCGCGACCCAGAGCTTCGTCGTCGAACAATTCCTCCCCATCCCCAAGGTGGAGAGGAAACCCGGCGCCGCCAACGTCGATTTCATCTTCGAACCCAGCAAGGAAGAGCTGGTCACCGAGCTCATGCCGAAGATCCTCAACACCCAACTGTACAAAGCCGTGCTGGATGCCTGGGCCTCCGAGCATGGCGCCCGCATGACGGCCATGGACAAGGCGAGTGACAACGCCAACGAACTGCTCAAGGCGCTTCGACTGTCCTACAACCGGGCCCGTCAGGCCGCCATCACGACCGAGCTCACCGAGATCGTGTCCGGCGCCGCGGCGCTCCAGGGGTAAACAGCCAGGCCCATCGGGCAAAGGCGGAAAACTTAACATATGGAAATCGGAAACATCATCCCGCATATCGAGGCGCTTATCTTCGCAAGCGACAAACCGCTCACCTCCATGGAGATCACCGAGCTGATCAACAACGCCTTCGGATTCATGGAAGAGAAGCTCACGCTCGAGCAGATCCAGACCTCTATCGATGGCATCATCGAGAAATATGCATCCGAATTCTATCCCTTCGAAGTCCGCGAAAGCGGCGGCGGCTGGCAGTTCCTCACAAAGAAGGACTATCATAAGACGGTCGCCCAGCTCAACGGCGAAAAGTTCCTAAAACGTCTGTCCAGCGCCGCGCTCGAGACCCTCGCTATCATTGCCTACAAACAACCGATCACCAAGGGCGAGATCGAAGCCATCCGCGGCGTCAGCAGTGATTACAGCATTCAGAAGTTGCTCGAAAAGGAGTTGATCGTCATCTCCGGCCGCAACGAAAATATGCCCGGCAAACCCCTGGTCTATTCCACGTCGAAAACCTTCATGGATTACTTCGGGATCAACTCTCCCGCCGATCTGCCCAAGCTCAAGGAGGTCTTCGCCGAAGTGCTCGTCGAGCCGACCACTATCACCCACAGCCCCGATGACATCGCCCCGCTCCAACCCAATACGGCGGGAGACGAAGGGGAAGGGGAAGCTTCTCCCCTCCACGTCTCTGAACAAGGCGAACTGCAGGAAGTTGACGGCGGGATTCCCCCGTATTCCGACGCCGGCGAAAGCCTCGCCCCGGAATACCCCGTTGCCCCTCGATCCGGGGAAGCGGATGAGCAACCCGACGAAACCGACGATAACAACGAACTGGCTGAGGCCGAACAGGCCGAAGCCCAAATAGAATCCGAGGCCGAAGGCCCCGCCGAAACCGAAGGCGAATCTGACGAAGAGGGAGATGGCGAAGCCGTCGACCCGGAAAGCCCTGACGAAGCCCATCCCTAAAAAACCGATCGCAATGTCCCAGCAAGAAACTCAACTCTCCCCCGAATACCTCATCACCCTCGGCCAGCAATTCGGAACCCCGTTGTACGTCTACCACGCCGAAAAGATAAAGGAACAGTACGCCAAACTCACAACCGCCTTCCGCGGCACCAACACCGTCTTCTTCTACGCCTGCAAGGCCCTCACAAACGTAAACATCTTACGATACATCTACAGCATCGGCGCCAACGTCGACTGCAGCTCGATCAACGAGGTCAAGCTCGCCCTCCACGCCGGCTTTCCGCCGCAACGCATCCTATACACCTCCAACGGCATCGGCTTTGACGAGATCGTCGAAGCCCAGGCCCTCGGGGTGATCATCAATATCGACAGTCTCAGCAACCTGGAAAAGTTCGGCCAGAAGTTCGGTCACAGCTACCCGGTAGGCGTCCGCCTTCGCCCCAATATCATGGCGGGCGGCAATCTCAAGATCAGCACCGGTCACGATAAAAGCAAATTTGGCATCCCGGTAGACCAAACGGATAAGATCCTCGCCCTCGTCGGAAAATATGGCCTCCGCATCGCCGACCTCCATATTCATACCGGCTCCGAGATCAAAGACGTCGACGTCTTCGTAAAAGGCATCGAGATCCTTTTCGATCTCATCCCGAAATTCAAGGAATTACAGTTCATCGACCTCGGCGGCGGCTTCAAAGTGCCCTACAAGGAACACGACGGCGAAACCAACATCACCGAGCTGGCCCAAAAGGTCGAGCAGGCGTTCGCCAACCACGCCTCCGTCAACGGATCGCCGGTAAACGGCTCCGGCGGCCGCCCCCTCCAGGTCTGGTTCGAACCCGGCAAGTTCCTCGTCAGCGAATGCGGGTATTTCATTACAAAGGTCAACGTGATGAAGGACACCGACGCCGCCACCTTCGTCAGCGTCGACAGCGGGTTCAATCATCTCATCCGCCCCATGTTCTACGACGCCTATCATCGCATCGAAAACATCAGTAACCCAACGGGAGCGCCAAAGCGCTATTCCGTCGTCGGCAATATCTGCGAGACCGACACCTTCGCCTGGGATCGCACCATCAATGAGGTCCGCGAAGGCGATTATCTCGTGTTTTACAACGCCGGCGCCTATGGCTTCGAAATGAGCTCCAACTTCAACTCCCGCTACAAGCCCGCCGAGGTCCTCGTAAAGGAGGGCGCCGCCCACCTTATCCGCCGTCGCGACACCTTCGAAGATCTGCTCCGCAATCAAATAGAACTTTAATGTAACGTCATCCCCGCAATCTTTCTATATTTATAGTACTAAACTGTAACGCCATGCCTATCCGAATGGTTGACGACCCAAACGACCCGCAAGACAACAGTGGTGAAGACTCCGGTGGTGGCAGGGGCGGCGGTTGGGGCGGGGGAGGAGGAGACAACGGTATCCTCGGCCTCATCTTCATGCTCCTCGGTCTCTTCCGCGGCCGCGGCCTCATCCTCCTCCTGGCCATCCTCGCCGGCGGCTACTTCCTTCTCGGCCGCGGCGGATGCCGCAATATCATCGGTGGCAACCCCGGCGACAACAACCAACCCAATACAAGTCAGTCGCTGTTCAGAGGCGGCTTCCTCGATCCCAAACAATTTGAAAAAGCAAACATCTACGAGTCCCTCGACTCGACAAAAGATCCGCTCCCCGAAGCCGCCAACCTCCAACGCTACGCCCCCCATGTCGGCAACCAGGGCCACCAGGGCAGCTGCGTAGCCTGGTCCAGCGCCTATGCCGCCCGCACCATCGCCGAAGCCGCCCGCAGCGGCGCCGATCCCAACAGCCTTCGCTTCAGCCCGTCATTCCTCTACAACCAAATCGGCCTCGACAACTGCGACGGCAGCTATATCGAACGCGCCATGGAATTCATGACCCGCTCCGGCTCCGTCCCCTACGATCAATTCCCCTATGACGATCGCGATTGCTCAAAACAGCCCGACCAGAATCTCATGCAGGAAGCCCAGCAATACAAGATGCGCGGCTTCAACCGCCTCACCCCCGGCGACCGAAACAATGTGATCGATCTTCATGCCATTAAAGAAAACATCTCCCAGGGCGCCCCCGTCGTCATCGGCATGCAGGTCGGCGGCACCTACATGCAGGATATGATGGGCAAAGATGTCTGGCAACCCACCGGCGAAGATCGCAGCCTCGCCGGCTTCGGCGGCCACGCCCAATGCGTCGTCGCCTATGACGACAGGAAATACGGCGGCGCCTTCCTCATCATGAACAGCTGGGGACCCGAATGGGGAAACAATGGCTTCGCATGGGTGAGATACCCGGACTTCAGATATTTCGTGAAGGAGGCCTACGGCATAGAACCCATGGCGAAGACAGGCGCCGCAGCCAACGAACCCTTCGCCTGTGAGATCGGCCTCGTCGAAATTCACTACGAAGGCAACAAGACAGTCCCAGGGGAATACATCCCGCTGCAGGTGAAAAACAACAACGTCTTCGAAACCATCTCCCCCGTCAAAATGGGCACCCGCTTCAAGATGGAGGTCCGGAACAGCACCGAATGTTATGTCTATGTCTTTGGTAAGGAGACCGACGGCACCAGCTACACACTCTTTCCCTATCCCGTAAAGGACAATCCGCAAAAGACAAAATACTCTCCCTTCTGCGGCATCACGGGCTACCGCCTCTTCCCAAAAGGACAGAGCATGATGCCCGATAGTATCGGAACCCGCGACCAGATGGCCGTTGTCGTCAGCAAGCAGCCCCTGAACTGGTATGCCCTCAACAACGAGATCAGCCGCAACCCACAGCAGGATTACGGCGCCCGTCTCAACGCCGCCCTGGCCAGCCAGCTCGTAAAAAATGTCCAGTTCAAATCCTCCGCCAAGGGCAACATGCAGTTCACCGTCAGCGGGGACAAGGACAACGCCGTCGTCGCCACCATTGTCGAGATCAGCAAACATTAACCCATGGCCAGCTTCCTCAACCTCATCCGCAGCCCCCTGAAAGTAAAACTCTTCCTCCTGGCCAACCTCCCCAGCGCCTTCTTCGCCGGTCTGAGGATCCCCGAGGCCGATGAGCAACACTGCGTCGTCACCGTCCCCTATCGCTGGTTCACAAAGAACCCCTTCCGATCGACGTATTTCGCCTGTCTCAGCATGGCCGCCGAAATGAGCACCGGCGTCCTCGCCATGGCAGGTGTTTACAAACGCACGCCAAAAGTCTCCATGCTCGTCGTCCATGCCGAAGCATCCTACTTCAAAAAGGCCACCGGCACCACCAGCTTCCTCTGCGCCGACGGCGCCGCGATAAAGTCCGCCGTCGAAAAAGCTATCGCCACCGGCGAGCCCACCACCATCAAAGTCCGCTCGGTCGGCACGAACGCCAAAAACGAACCCATAGCAGAATTTTTTATCACCTGGTCCTTCAAAGCGAAAAGCCTCAATCCCTGACAAAGGACATCGTCCGTGCGACTCCCGTCATGCTGGCGGCACGCAAATAATAAAGACCCTTACCCAACCGGGCCACATCCAGCGACGTACTACTGGCGCCCTTGCTCAGCCGGACCGTCGCCGACCAGAGAACCCGGCCCGTCACATCCGTGATCGTCAGGAAAAGGGACTCGCCATTGTTCAACGAGGAATAGAGATTAAGATTTCCACCGGTAACAACCGATGGCCGCAATTCCAGCACATCCGCGCCGCTGTCCCCCGCTACCTCGGCCAGGGAACTATACACGACCGACCCATCGGTATTCAAGGCTTTTACCCGGTATTGGAGGGCGCCGCCGCCGGCTCCGGCGTCTACGAAATGAAAGTCGTTCGTACCCGTCTCACCCACAACGGCGCCGATATCCACAAACCCAACCCCTGCCGCCGCACGTTGCACCGTAAAAGCGGCCGCGGCGGCAGCATTCTCCGCCGTCCACTTGAGCTTCACTAGCGACGGTCCCTGGCGTCCGGCCGTAAAGGTGGTTATCGCCAAAGGCAAGGCCACCGCTACTCCAATCTGCGCAAAAGAGGCGCTGGAAGACGCACACCCGCCCGCGTTCTTTACAACAACGCGATACCGGTTGGAATAGATGGCGCTCGTAACACTGAGAATGTTCAGAATGCTCGCCGTCTGACCGGTATAAGCCGAATTTCCAACGGAGATATTGGAGAAGCCCCCGGCTCCGACGGCTACCTGCCACTGGTAGGTAAAGGGTCCCGTTCCGGCCGTGATGGTCGCCGGGATGCTGGCGCTTTGCCCAACGGCGGCCGATACTGTTCCCGCCGCCGGTAAAGTAAACACCGCCAACGTCGGCACCCGTTGCGTGAACACGCCGCCCGTGACCGTGCATCCCGCCCCGTCGCTCGCGATCGGTCGGTATTGATATCCGTCGACAGCCGTCGTCAGCGGATTGATCGTCAGCGCGCCGGTAGCTCCCCCGGAATAGGTGACGCCCGTGGGATCGGCCCCGTTCACGATATCGGACCAGCTCGCGCCGGAGTTGCTGCTCACCTGCCATTGAAAGTTTCCACCCGTGGCCGGTATCGCCCCAAGGGTAGCACTCGTACCCGGGCAGTTCATCAACGGAGTGTTATCCAGGCTGACGTCCGGGCCCACGTTTAAAGTGGCCGCGCGCGAAGTGGCGGCAAAAGCGCCGTTGACAAAAACAAGCGCCTGGTACTTGTTACCGTTCATCGTTGACGGTGCGCGGGTGATCGTCAGCATGCCGCTGGTCGTGCCGGTATAGACGCCATTTGCGGGATTGGCTCCCGTCGTCGTGCCCTCCAGCAGGTTGTTCCAGCTGATGCCGCCATCCGTGCTTTCCTGCCATTGGTAGGTGAGGGCGCCGCTTGCCGTGGCCGACACGGCGAAGGAGACATTGCTGCCGGTACAGATCCGGGTATCGGCCGGCAGAGCGCCATTCAGACTGGCCTGCGCCCGGCCCGTGATGGCCAATATTAGCACCAGGCAACTGGTAAGCGTAAAGTTTTTCATGGGTTCGATTGTTGGGTTTAAGAAGCGATAAACTTACAAAAACTCCGCCGCGGATTTTCCCCTCCCCCCTTCGAAATATACCCTTATCCGCGTCTAAGGAAAAAAAGCCGTATCCCTCGTAGGAATACGGCTCAAAAAACGCAAAAGGAAGAAACTATTTCACCAGCAGTAGCTTGATGGAATAAACCTTGTCCGCGGTACGGATAATACAGAAATGAGTGCCGGAAGAAAGCGCGGCGGCTCCCACAGTCACTTTATAATCCTGGTTGGCGTTCGCCCGCCCGTTGAAAAGAATCCGCTCCTTATAACCGGAAAGACTATACAGCTCTACGGAAACGGCGGTGCTTTCCGGCGCCACAAACTCTACGGACACCGTCGACCGGAACGGATTGGGATAAGCCTTGTAGGCAAAACCCGTTACTGAGTCGACCAGCGCGTCGGTGAGGACAGCCATCCTCGACGCAGTTGACCCGGACGAGAAGGCGTTCGATCCCGAACAGCCGGTATTGTTTCGGATCACTGTGGTCGTAGCCTGCGAGCTGCAACCATTGCCATCATTGGTCACCACGATGGTATAGATTCCCGGCGCAGTCACCACCGCGGAGGAACCGGCAATGAAATTGTTATCCGGGGTTACCCACGTGAAGTCCACTCCCGGAGTGGTCGAGCTGCTGCTAAGCGTCACACTCGTCGTGTTACAGTTCAACGGCCCGTTGTTGGAAGCCGTCACACCCGCAGGCGTAACAGTGTCCGCCAGCACGGTCGTCCCGGTCGAGGCGGAACAGCCGTTCGCGGGGTTGGTGACCAACAGCGTGTAAGCCCCCGGCAATTCCGTTTCAGCGATCGCCGTATTGGCCGTATAACCATTTGGCCCGGTCCAGCTGAAACTGGCGCCCGGCGTCGTCGAGCTCCCCTGTAGATCGATCGTGGGGGTGAAGCAACTGATGATATCGCTCGCGCTGGCCGCTAAGCCAACCGGGACATTCACATTTTTGGTCACCGTCCCCGACAACAGCGTGGTACAGCCATTGGTCGGGTCTGTCACCGTTACCGTGTAGACACCGGCCGCGGTCACCGGGACGGTCTGCCCGGTCCCGCTGAACCCGTTCGAACTGCTCCAGCCATAAGTCACGCCCGGGGTGACCGATCCGCCGGTAAGCGATACGCTCGGATGGGTACAGGTGATCTGTGCCGTGGCTGGATCTGCCGTGGTCGTCACACCCTGCGGCGGAGTGGTGTTTTGCGTCACCGTGGAAGACACGCTCGCCGAACACCCGTTGGCGGGATTGGTTGCGGTCAGCGTATAAACGCCGGCAGCGGTGGCCGTCGCAGTAGTAGAAGTGGACAACGGACCGCCCGGGCCGCTCCAGTTATAGCTCACGCCCGGGGTCGAAGACCCGGCAGTGAAGACGACGTTGGAACTGGTACAGGTCAGCTGCATCGACACCGGGACGGCGGTGGTGGTCAGCTGCTGTGGCGTCACCGTGTCCAATGCCACCAGCGCGGTATCCGTGGCCGTACAACCCCCTGCCGTCACCGTTAGGGTATAGATGCCCGCAGCACCGGCGGTGGGATTCTGAACGGTCGAACTGAATCCCCCAGGCCCGGTCCAGCTAAACGTGGCCCCCGTCGCGATCGTGCTGCCGGTAAGGGTGACCGAGGAATTGGAACAGGTCAGCTCCCCGCCGGCACTCGCAACGGCATTGACGAGCACAGGCGTTCCCGTAAGCTTGACATTGTCGAAATAATACCGTTCTGTCGGGTCTGAATTGTCCGTATTGATAATGATCTGCAATGTATGACCATTCAATACCGGGGAGGTCACCGTAGTGGAAGCCGTCCCCGTCGTGCTGCTGCCGATGCCCGCCGAATCCGCATACACCAGTACCGCCGGGCCGCCGTCAAGTTTGTAATACACACTCACATAGTCGGCGTTCTCGAAGAAGTCGCCGCTGGAGGCCGTTTCGCTTCGCAGGTCCACCGAGAAGGCCGTGTTGGTCTGTCTCGAGATATCGATCACGGCGGAGGTCCATACGCCCAGGGTCTGCCCGCTGAAGGAGGTCTTGAATTCGTTGTTCTGCACGGAGTACGTACCGGTACCGCTGGTCGCCGAGGTCCAGGCCGTGGCTCCATTGTCCGATGTCGTACCGTTGGCGAGGGTGAAATCCTCCAGCCAGAACACCGCCGGCGCGGCCGCGCCGGTAGTGACGGTAACGGTCTGAGTGGCCGTACACCCCGTCGCAGGATTGGTCACCGTCACCGTATAGGCGCCGGGTGTATTCACCGTGGGACTGGCCGAAGCAGAAGTAAAGCCGTTGGGCCCGGTCCAGCCGAACACGGCTCCCGCCACCGACGAACCGGCGCTGATCGTTGCACTGGTGCCACAGGCCAGCGCGGCCCCCGTCGCGGTTACATCGGGTGCGCTGTTGTTCGCGACCACGGTATAGGTGGCCGTTCCCGTACCCGCGGAATTGGTGCCGGTTACCGTATAGGTCCCGGCGGTACTCACGGTCACACTTTGGGAAGAAGAAGAAAAACCATTGGGCCCGCTCCAACTGTACGTCGTCGTCCCCGTCGCGGTCGTGCCCGCCGACAGGATGAGGGAGGTGTTGTTGCAGGTCAGCCCAAGGGAGCTCGATGGGGTGATCGTCACCGGTATCGACGTTACCGTACATGGACCCGCCTCCTTGAACACATCGTACTGTTCGATATAATAGTCCGAATTGCCGGCGGTGGTGTTCTTCAACCGGATGACGATCTGAACTTTTTTGCCCGTCATCTGTGGCGACGTGACCAGGGGCGTCCCGAAGTTCCCGGTATAGGTGGCGATCAGCGTCTCCGGCCCGCCGTCAAGGATATAGGACACCTTCACATATTCACTGCTGGTCAGCGTCCCCTCGGAAGATATCTTCGCATCCACCTGGATGCCCGTGTAGCCGGAGATGTCGAACACCTGCGAGTACCAAACACCTTCCCCGCCCAGGGTCTGCGCCTTGATGCGATGCGATTTGATCGAAAAATAGACGGCGCCCGGGACCTTTGACGCATCCAGGTACCATCCCACGGAACTGGGGTCCGAGGTTGCTCCATTTACGTCATAGCTCGTATTGAAGGTCTCAGCGATGATGGGACAGGCCGGTGTAAAATAGAGCCGGTTACCGACTTTGCGCGGCGGCGCTGCGGACAACGCGCCGGCGAAAAAGCAGAAGAGAAGAAGTAAACGAATGTTCATATGTATTGGTTTGGTTCGTGGGGGTTGTTATGCCGGTCATGGCTGCGCATACAAAGCAGCCAAAGTACTTGTTTTGTGCGGCTGCGGAAATAAGAGCAAATTGAGTAGTAAAAAGAATGGGCGTTTTATAAACGGATTTTCCCTCCTTTATAAACGCATTTTACCTACATTTACCCCGATAATCAAACGATATGAAGATCGCTTTCCACGGCGCCGCCCGTACCGTCACCGGCTCAAAACACCTCCTCACACTCAATAGTGGTAAGAAATACCTGCTCGACTGCGGAATGTTCCAGGGACTCGGCAGTCAGACGGACGTTCTTAACCGCAACTGGGGCTTCAATCCCGCGGAGGTAAGCGCACTCATCCTTTCGCACGCCCATATCGATCACAGCGGGCTCATCCCAAAGCTCGTCAAGGATGGCTTTACAGGAAAGATCTACTGTACCCCCGCCACCCGCGAACTCACCGCCGTTCTGTTGGAGGACAGCGCCGGGATACAGGAAGACGAAATAAGATACATCAATAAGAAAAGAAAGGCCGAAGGCGAACCCTATATTCAGCCGCTGTACAACGAGGAGGATGCCAAACGCACCGTCGATCATTTCGTCACTGTCGAATACGATTCCTGGTTCGCCGTCGATGAGTATGTCAGCGTCCTCTACACCGATGCCGGCCATATCATCGGCAGCGCCGCTGTCAGCCTGAAGATCAGGGAAGATGGCAAAGAAACCCATCTTACCTTCAGCGGCGATGTCGGCCGCTATAAGGATGTCATCCTCCGGAGTCCCGCGGTCTTCCCCCAGGCCGACTATGTCCTGCTCGAGTCCACGTACGGCAACAGCCTCCACGATCCCGTCGAAACCACCCCCGATATGTTGCTCAGATGGATCGTCCAGACCTGTCTTAAGAAGAAGGGCAAGCTCATCATCCCCGCGTTCAGCGTCGGCCGCACCCAGGAGTTGTTGTACGCACTCAACACCCTCGAGGAGCAACGGCGGCTTCCGCCGCTCGACTACTACGTCGATAGCCCGCTCAGCGTTGCCGCCACCGAGATCGTCAAGCATTATCCGCAATATTTCAACAAGCAGATACAGAAGGTACTCGAGACCGACAACGATCCCTTCGCCTTCCACGGCCTGAAATACATCAAGACCGTCGAAGAGTCCAAACTCCTCAACTTCCGCGACGAACCCTTCGTCGTCATCTCCGCCAGCGGCATGGCCGATGCCGGTCGCGTCAAGCACCACATCAAGAACAACATCGGCAACAGCCGCAACACCATCCTCCTCGTCGGCTATTGCGAACCCCATTCCCTCGGCGGCCGCCTCATCGCCGGCGCCAAGGAAGTCAACATCTTCGGCGTTCACCACGAAGTCCACGCCGAGGTCGGTAGCATCCGCAGCATGAGCGCCCACGGCGACTACGAAGATCTCAGCCAGTTCCTCGCCTGCCAGGACCCCAAACAGGTCAGGACCCTGTTTATCGTTCATGGCGAATACGACGTGCAGCAAGCCTTCCAGGCCCGCCTCCTCAAAAAAGGCTTCGCCGACGTCTGCATCCCAGAGCTCCGCTCCGAGCACGGCCTCGCCTAACCGCCACCTGATGGCGGCCGCAAAAAGCCGCGCCCCCAAAAAAGGAGACCGCGCAATAGGCGCAGCCCACCCCGATATATTTGCTCCGGACCAAAACTAGTCCCTATGCAACTCTATCCCCACAACCAGCGGGCCTACGATAACGCCGTCGAAATATTCAAGGAACACAACCGCACCTGCATCATCCACCCCACCGGCACCGGCAAAGCCGTCATCATCGCAAAATTCATCGTCTCCAACCCCACCGCCCGCCACCTCCTCCTTGCCCCAGGCGAACACATCGCCGCCGAGGTCGCCAAGCACACCGAAGGCGCGGAATTCAGCTTCTACAACTATAATGCCTCCTTGTCCAACGCAACGTTTATGGCCCCGCTCTTCGACTACATCTACCTCGACGAATTCCATCGCGTCGGCGCCGCAAAATGGGGACCACAGGTTCTCAAATTGCTCGCCGCCAACCCGGATGCAAAAGTCCTCGGCACCACAGCCACCCACATTCGCTTCCTCGATGACCAGCGGAACATGGCTCTCGAACTGTTCAAGGGCAATATCGCCTCCTATTTCTCCCTCAATCAATCCTTCCTGCAAGGAATATTGATAGCGCCGAAATACATCAGCGCAGTATATTCGATTTCGCAGGAATACCGGCGAATGGAAGAGCGGATCATCCGCTCCCGGCAGGAACAAAAGGGGCCGCTGCTCAAGGAATTGAGATCCCGCGTCATCGACTGGGAGAACAGCAGCGGCCTCGACGTTATTCTCAGGAAACATCTGCCCCCATCGAGAAAGAAGCTTATCGTCTTTTGCGCATCACTGAAAGAAATGACGATGGCCGAGGAAAGACTCACTCCCATTCTCACAACCATTTTTGGCGCCGTCGTTTCTCTGCCTGTTCACACCAGATTCGGACGGGAAACGAATCAGCGACGCCTTTCCAGGTTTAATGAAGAAGATGGCCTGACAAAAGTCCTCTTCACGGTGAATATGGTCACCGAAGGACTCCACGGAAAGGACATTTCCACCGTGATCTTATTACGGGAGACCAACTCTCCGATAATATGGTATCAGCAGATCGGGAGATGTTTTTCCGTCGGGCAAACAGAACAACCCGTCATCCTGGACCTGGTAAATAATTTCAGAAATATTCAGCATATCCGGTTTAAGACCGATTACGAAGAAGAGAAGGCAGCGGCGATCGGTCAAAAGACAAGAGCAGCCTATACGCGACAGGAAATAAAGCCGACTGCCGTCGAATTTGTCGACGAAACCCAGGGAATACGGGAAATATTGACCTCCTTCGAAAGCCGGATAGACAGGTGGATGATAAGATATCTGGAACTGAAGGCGATCTACGAGCGGAATGGCAATTTGAAAGTGAAGACAAAGGGAAATGGGGCCATTCTGCTGTGGCTCGATTGGCAACGTAAGGCGTTCAGGGCAGGCAGGCTTTCTCCGGAAAAGGCGGCCCTTCTTTCCGGCATCGGCATGATCTGGGACAATAGTAACGATGCAAAATGGCACGCCCACTATCTCGAGGTCAGGAAGATCATCGAAGAACGTGGCCAATTACCTCCACTCAACCGGCTGGGCAAATTCCTGGCAAACTGGCTCACGATCCAAAAAGTGAAATACCGGCAGAACAGGCTGAAACCGGCGCAGCGGAAATTGCTGGAAGAAATAGTGTCGGTCAAGGATCGTCGCATGGAGCTATGGACAGCCAGGTTGAAGCGGATGGAGACCTATTTTGCGAAACATAAGGGATTTCCAAGCAGTAAAGGTACCGGTATCCATAGAGACGTTTTCAACGTCCGCGCAGCCAGGAAGGCCGGAACCCTTCCAAAGTTTGTCGAGGCAAGACTGACGGAGCTGGGTTTTAAATTCTCATCCAGGCAGCGATCCTTCGGGAAAGGGCTGGAAGCTCTGATGAAATTTATCGAAGAGAACAATGGCAGCCTCCCCCAAAAAAGCACCAACGCCTACCTGCATTGGTGGTATGATGATAAATGCAGAAAATTCCGCCGCGGCCTTCTCCAAAAAGAACATATCGAACTGTTCAGAATGCAGGAAGCCGCTACCGGCCTCCAACTTCTTCCAACCCGGATCATCCCGCAACGTGAACAATCCCGCCGCGCATAACCCCAACGCATATGTTAACAACATTGTAATCTCTCCATAACGCTCAGGTAATATACCCATTCGATCTTTGCGGCGTCGAAAGGCAGAAGCGCTTCCGCCCCTAACAGACCGGACTGGGTCCGGTCAATTGAAAACCAAAAATCCATTAGTATGTTCACCCGGAAACACGCATTCGCCGGAATGGCGATTCTTCCCCTTTTTTTCGCCCTGACTCTTACCGCCGCCCCAACTCCGCTCCAGGTCACCATTAGACAGACCAATGCCGGTGAAATGAGATTCCGGATCACCGTCGTCAACGCAAACGACCACGCCGTGTCCATCTCCATCTTTCACGGACACGATATTCTCTTCGAAGACCTCACCGCAAAACCTACCTATGAGAACGTCTTCAACCTCTCCGACCTTGAAGACGGCGAGTATATCGTCACCATCAGCAGCGGAAAGGAAAAGATTACCCGCACCCTGCATATCCAGACGGAAACAAAAGTTGACAGACAGCTAACAGTCGAGTAAGGCATTGCTTATCAATTAGGTATCGACAGGGCCGGCCTCTGGCCGGCCCTGTCGCAATAAGATTCCCCGCCATTCCTCCTGTTTCGCTGACAACTTTCGCCGGCGCATTCTATCTTTACCCCTATAACCCGTCGTATCATGCGCCGTAGACCCATCATCGTAATAATCATCCTGGCCGCCCTCCTCGTCATCCTTTATCTCGCCAACCGGCACTCATCCTCAGACGCCGACGAAGACCAGGGCAAGACCCTCGATAAGGACGGCTCCGTCGAAACCACCATCAGCGTCGAACATGCCGATAGCACCCACGATATCATCCTTACCAACCATAAGGTTTGGATCAGGAACAAGCAATACGCCGTCATCGTCCACCGCGATACGGTGCCGGGTCTCGACTCCCTCACCACAACTGCCGGGAATGACAACGGCAATACCACGCAGGTCCGGGTGAAAAAGGACTACCAACTCTTTATCACCGTAAAATAACTCCGTGAAAAAGACAAAAGAGATATCGCTTGTTCTCATCACGGCTGCCCTGGCCTCCTGTCATAAACCCGGTAATGGCGATTGGGTAAATGCCAATGGCCAACACCGGCGTGCCTATATCCGCAGCGACAGCACGGCGCCCTACGCCCCCATGACCCATCCCGCCGGCAGCCCGCTTTGGTACTATGCCTTCCGGCCCTATGGCAACTATAGTTATTTTTCAGGCTATCGCCGGGTCGGCTATTATTCCTCCGCTATCAGCGAACGCAGCAATATCGGCCTCAGCGGCGAAAAAAGCGGCATTGTCCGCGGCGGCTTCGGCTCAGGCTATTCCGTCAGCTCCTAAACGATCGAACATGCAAAGACATACGCTTACCCCCCGAAATAATTGGCAGAAAGAGGTTGAAAAACTGGGCTTCGGCTTCCACACCACCAACGTACCCTACTGGGATGAAAGCGCGTGTTACGAATTCTCGATGGACGAGATCCTTCTCATCGAACGCGCCTCTGCCGAACTCTGGGACTGTTGTCTCGGCGCCGTCCAGTATGCCATGGACAACAACCTCTACTATCGGTTTGCCATCCCCGATCAATACATCCCCTACATCGAAAAGACCTGGCAGGAAGATCACCCCGCCATCTACGGCCGTTATGACTTCTGTTACAAGGACGGCGTACCAAAACTGCTCGAATTCAACGCCGATACCCCCACCAGTCTTTACGAGGCCGGGATCGTTCAATGGTTCTGGTTACAGGACTACGACAAGGGGAGGGACCAGTTCAACAGCATCCATGAGAAGTTGATCGACTATTGGAAGGTTCTGAAAAGCTACCTCTACCCCGGCCCGCTGCACTTCTCCTGCGTGAAAGCCTCCCTCGAGGACCTTACCAACACCGAATATCTCCGCGACTGCGCTATCCAGGCCGGCCTGCAAACAAAGCTCGTCTTCATCGACGATATCGGCTGGGACACCAACGACCAGGTCTTCGTCGACCTGCAGGACGAACCGATAAAGAATATTTTTAAGTTGTATCCCTGGGAATGGATGGTAGCGGAAGAGTTTGGCGCAAACATCCTGGCCGATCGCAACAAGTCTTTCTGGATCGAACCCGCGTGGAAGATGATCCTCTCGAACAAGGCTATCCTGCCTATTCTATGGCAGCTGTACCCCGACTGCCCCTGGCTGTTGCCCGCCTATTTCGAACCCGGCCGCCTGACCGATTATGTAAAGAAGCCCATCCTTTCCCGCGAAGGCGCCAATATCGAACTGATCCGTGGTACATCGACGCTCCAGATCACCCCCGGCGCCTACGGCGCCGAAGGCTATATCTATCAACAACTCGCCACCCTCCCCGATTTCGACGGCAACCACCCCGTCCTCGGCAGCTGGATCATCGGCCAGGAACCCGCCGGTCTCGGCATCCGCGAAAGCAACACCCTCGTCACCGACAACCTTAGCCGATTTATCCCGCACTATATCCGTTAATCGGAAAAATCAATTTTTGGGGTGTCGATTTCACGAATAACCGTGTCAATTAATCGATGAACGTGTCGATAAAAATTCGTCGCCGCGTTGACTTTTTTCTCTCTATATTGCCAACATTGGCAGGCTCTTTTCTAGACGCCTTTCCCGGCCCCAGCCCCGCCCTCCGCCGCACTCCCAGGTCCCCCGACCCTCGCGCTCCCAGCCCTCGCACCCCTCGCACTCCGCCGCCGGTTCACCCGCCCCCGGATCCCCACTAGCTTCGCCGGCGTCTCATCCCCCAACAACCGTCCCCAGGGTTTCATCTCGGGGATGCGATCGAAAATGATCTTCAACACCCCAATGAACGGGATTGACAGGAACATCCCCGAAAGTCCCCAGACCGCCGCTCCCAGCAACACCGCCACGATCGAGATCAGCGCGTTGATCCTTACTTTCGCCGAGACGATATAAGGGATCAGGAAATGATTATCCGTGAATTGGATGATCATATAAGAGATACAAACCCAGATCTGCGTGCTGAACCCATCTTTTTCAATAGTCGCCACCAGCACCGGCAACAGTACCGCAAGGATACCCCCGAAGAAAGGCAGCACATTCAGGATCGCTCCCAGCACCCCCAGCAGCACCGCATAGGGCACGCCAAGGATCAACAGGGCAAACGTGTTGAGACTTGCCACGATCAGCCCTTCGATCAGCAGTCCATACATATAGCTTTGGATCGCCCCCCGCGTCTGCCGCAGCACCGCCCGCACCTCCTCCTCGTTCTCCTTGGCGAAGATCTCATAAAGAAAGTTCAGGATGAGGTTCTTATAGTAGAGCAGCAAAAAGGTGTACACCGGCAACAGGAATGCCGTCGTCAGCGTCCCCACCACCGACCCCAGCGTCCGCCCGACAAGCGGCTTGATCCCCGCCTTTGCCTCGGCGATATATTGGTTCTGCTTCTGCAACGGGATCTTTCGCGCCAGTTCCTGCTGCAACCTCGACACCAGGGCCTCCAGCTTCGCCTCCAACGCCGGCAACTGCGAGGTGAAACGCATCATCTGCGTCGCAAGGAAATACCAGACAGCCGCGATCACGATGATCGCCACCGCCAATGCGATCACGATCGCCGCCACATGCGGCACCCGCCAGCCCATCAGCCGCTCAACCAGCGGATTCAACAGGATGCCCAGGAACAAGGCAAACGAAAAAGGGATCAGGATACTCTGCAGATTCGCCAGGGCATAGGAGAAAAGGATCAGCCCCAACAGGATGATCGTCACCCGGACATAAAAGGGATATTTCTTGGGCGCAGTAGACATATTTACTCCTATGCCGATGCCATGCCGCATTGGATTAATGGCTATATTGCCCAATATGAGTAGATTCTTCCTCACTGTCCTGCTGGCCGCCTTCGCTACGGCCGCCACGGCCCAACCCACCGGGCGTGACGTCGTCAAAAAAATGCACGACCGCTATGCGGGCAAGTGGTACCGAAGCTTCACCTTCTCCCAAACCACCGAAGTCTACCGCAACGACTCGCTCAGGTCCACGCAGACCTGGTACGAATTCATCCGCTTCCCCGAACGCTTCCGCATGGACTTCGGCTCCGCCGACAGCGGCAACGCCGCCATCTTCCGCCGGGACTCCTGTTACCGTTTCCGCAACGGAAAGCTCCGGAGCACCACGATCAATAACAACGAGGGCCTCATCTTCCTGCTCGGCGGCATGTTCTTCTATCCCCTCCGGCAGACCGAAAAGATCTTCGACTCCCTCCACTACGATCTGTCCAAAGGACACGAGGACGTCTGGAATGGCCGTTCCGTCTACGTCATCGGCGCGGCCAAGGGTGACACCGGCGCCAACCAGCTTTGGATCGACAAGGAAAACCTCTATCCCGTCCGCATGTTAAAGGTCGATCCCAGGAGCCACCTCGAAGCCCTCTTCGAAGATTGGAAACCCATGGACGGCGGGTGGCTCGAGACAAAATGCAGCTTCTATTTCAATGGCAAGCTGGCACAGGTCGAGACCTACCATGACTGCAAGACCAATGTCACCCTCGACGACCGCATCTTCGACCCCGCCAACCTCGCCCGTACACACTAATGCGTCAAACCTCGAAAAATCCCCCCAAGCTCCGGCTGCTCCATCTTGCAGCCATCATCTTCTTCACCGTCTCCGGCGGCCCCTACGGGCTCGAATCCCTGTTCGCCGAAGTAGGCAATCATGGCGCCCTCCTCCTGCTGCTCGTCACCCCACTCCTGTGGGATGTCCCGACGATCCTCACCGTCCTGGAGCTCAACAGCCTCATGCCCATCACCGGCGGCTACTACCAATGGGTCAAACATGCCCTCGGCATCCGCTGGGCTTTTTTTGAAGGGTGGTGGACCTGGCTGTATACCTTTTGCGACCTGGCCATCTACCCCGTCCTGTTCATCACCTACGCCGCATACTTCGTCCCCGATATCGCGCATTACAAGATACCCGTCTGCCTCGCCATCATCTGGTCCTCTGCCATTCTCAACATCATCGGCGTCATCCCCGTCGGCCGGGCCTCGCTCATCTTCAGCGTGTGCGTCCTCATTCCCTTTCTGTTCGCATTTGGATTGGCCTTTCAGCATGGCGGCGCCCCCATCCCGGCCCCATCCCTGAACGGCGCCGGCTATTCCTCCCTGGGGATGGGCCTTTATTATGTCATGTGGAACTTCCTGGGCTGGGACAATGCCACCACCTATGCCGGAGAGGTCAACCGGCCCGTCCGTACCTATTTCATCTCGGTCTGCATCGCCTTTCTCATCACCCTCGGCATCTATTTCATTGCCGCCCTGGCGGTTGCCCGGTCGGGCATCAGCCTGGAAGCCATCGATATCGAAAAGGGCGGCTTCCCCGTTCTGGGCGCTTTCGTCGGTGGCCGCTGGCTCGGCATCCTCGTCGCGACAGGCGGCATGGCCAGCGCCCTGGGCCTCTATTCGGCCGTGCTGCTCTCCGTGTCCCGCGTTCCCCAGGTCATGGCCGACGACCGGCTGCTGCCCTCCTTTCTCTGCACCCGTCACCCCCGGTTTGGCACACCGTATGTATCCATCATCGCCTCCTCGGTCATCGTCAGCGTCCTCATCCTGTTCACCTTTGGCGATTTGGTAGTCATGGATATCATCCTCTACGGCGCGGGCCTTTCGCTCGAATTCATCGCCCTGCTGATCCTGCGGATAAAAGAGCCCGATCGCCCGCGGCCCTTCCGCATCCCCCTTGGCCGGATCGGCCTTGGCTTCCTGTTCCTCCTCCCACTCGCCGTGTATGTTTTGGCGCTCACCGGCGCCATCTCATCGGAATCCTCCGGCAGGATGGCCGTTCCCGTTACCCTCGCCATCATCCTCCTCCTCTCCGCTGCCCCCGCCTGGTGGCTCACCCGCTGGCGCAAGCCCCATATGAGGTCATAGTCGGAAATTTTTTCGCCCGGAACACAAACCCCTGGCCCGCCACCGGAAACGCCGGGATCGGAATTGCGGTTGCCGGCTACCCCCTTCATGGCGGCTCCGAACCTTCCACCGGTCGCCGACTTCGGATTCGAACCCTCCTACCGGCTGCCACCCCGGCGGCAGGTGGAAAATTATATCCGCGCCAATCACCACCTGCCCGATGTGGCCCCCGCAAAGAAGATGCAGGGAGAAGATGTCAACCTGGGCAATGACCTGACCCTGCTGCTGCAGAACGTGGAGGAACTCGCCCTGTATATCATCCAGCTGGACAAGAAGGTCGGCAAACAGGACAGGAAAATGGCCGAAATGCAGGCCCAGATCGGGGCCCTGAAGAAGCACCGGTGATCGGCCCGAAATTTGTACCTTAGTAGCCTTCAAAACCCGCACATGCCCCGCACCAAATCTTTCGACGAAGTCGAAACCCTTGACAAGGCAAAGGAAGTGTTCTGGCAGAAAGGCTACAACGGAACTCCGCCCCAGGACATTCTCGAAGGCACCGGCCTCAGCCGGTCCAGTCTCTACGACACCTATGGCGACAAACGCACCCTGTTCATAAAGACCTTGCAGCGCTACCGGCAATCCGAGACCGCCGCCGCTATCGAATACCTCGATGCCGCCAGCGATCCCGCCCAGGCCATTCGCCGCATCTTCCATGCGGCGTACGACTACTTCACCAGCAAACAACCCCGCAAGGGCTGTCTCATGGTCAATACCCTCAACGAGGTCGCCACCCACGACGAAGAAGTGGAGGATATCGTGCGGGAGAACCGGCAGGCGCTGGAAGATGCCTATGCCCGGGCCATAAAACGCGGCCAGCACCAGGGCCTTATCGCAAGGGACCACCAGCCCCGGGCCCTCGCCCGCTATCTGCTCAACAGCCTCTGGGGCCTTACCACCAATCTCAAACTGGGCCTCGAAAAAAAAGCCGCCGATGATATCGTCAGGATAACCCTGTCCGTACTATGACACCTCTCTTCGCCCACATGCGGAAATTCGTCGCCCTCGATGAGGAGGAAGAGTCGATCCTCGCCGCCGGTCTCCACCACAAAAAGATCAGGAAAAAGGAATTCCTCCTTAAGGAAGGGCAGGTCTGCCCGGCAAATTATTTCGTCGTCAAAGGCTGTCTTCGCATGTATTTCATCCGCGAGGACGGCGTCGAGCAGATCGTCCAGTTCGCCATCGAGAACTGGTGGATCACCGACTTCCAAAGCCTCGACTGGCAACAGCCCTCCCGGTTTTACATCCAGGCCATCGAACCCACCGAGGTCACCGTCCTCGACCGGACCCACCTCCCCGCCCTCTGCGCGCGGCTCCCCCAACTCGATCACTATCTCCGCCTCATCGTCCAACGCGCCTTCGCCGCCACCCAGCAAAAACTCTTCTTCATCCACAATTTCTCCAGCGAAGAGCGCTATCACCATTTCAGCGACAGCTTCCCCGAATTCGTCCAGCGCATCCCCCAATATATGGTCGCCTCATACCTCGGTTTCACCCCCGAGTTCGTCAGCAAGATCAAATCCCGCCGCAAGTAACCCGCCGCCAGCCCGCCACCGCCCGATCCCCTGTCGCCACCCACCCACCGCCACCACACCGCAACCCCACCGCCTGCCAATAACCCACCTCCGCCACCGCCTCACCCATACAACTCCCCCATCAGATCACTCTGCCAATACTCCTTCGTCTCCACATCCATGATCGTCAGCCGCCCAACATTCCCCGCCCCCGTATCCAAATTCCATACGTTCGCCGCCCGCATCGGCTGGTCCGTCTTCCAGTTCGTCGTACTGGTATGCCCAATAAAAACGGATTCGATCCTTTCCTTCGTCGGCAACCGCGACCGATCGCAAACCAGCGCCGCCCGCCACAACTCCCGGTCCCAATAGAAAATGTCAGGTCGCTGCCCCTCAAGCGCCACCTCCCGGTCAAACCCACCATGCACAAAACAATTCCCCACCTCATCCAAACAATACAACAATTGCCGCCGGAAGAATTCCTGATGCCGTTCGGGAATATCCGAAGGATTCAACGCCGTCTTATATCCGAGGCTGCCCCGAAAGATCAACCGCTCCTTCTTCACTTGCTTTAAATAGCTCCGGGCAGTCGCATCCCCACCATAGGTCCAAAGCGCCGGATGATATCCCGACTCGATAAACGCCCGGAACCACTCGTCGTGATTCCCCCGGATCGCGATCAGCTTCGGGATGGTCAATAAGGTCTCCACACACTCGTACACTTCATCATTTCTATCCGTCACATCCCCCAACTGGATCAATACATCTTTGCCAAGATCAAAACCCGATCTCTCCAGGCACTGCATAAGCGCCCGGTGGGCCCCATGAAGGTCCCCCATTACAAACGTTCTCATTTTGATTTTTTTTACCGGCTACACGATAGCACAGTAAAAACCCTAAAGTGAAGATGAAAGATTGGCTTGAAAAGGCAAGACAAAATTAAAAAAAATTCCCAATGCCAATTTCTTAATCATGATTATTTTTTTCGCTTCCTCCATGTCGCAATTTTGTAGAGCAAAAGCAAAAAATAAAACCAAATCGAAAAGCAAAAACACAATCATATGTCACAACGTCTCCTCCTCGGCAAAGCCGACCCGAACGCCTACAAAGCCTTGAAGTCCCTCGACAAATATCTCGAAACCACCCGTCTCTCCGCCACCCATATCGATCTGGTGAAGATCCGTACCTCCCAGATCAACGGCTGCGCCTACTGCATCGACAAACACACAAAAGAAGCCCGCGCCATCGGCGAGACCGAACAACGCATCTATGCCCTCAACGCCTGGCGCGAAACCCCCTTCTTTACGCCCGAAGAGCGCGCCATACTCGCCCTCACCGAAGAGGTAACGCTCATCCAAAACCACGTGTCGGATGAAACCTACAATGCCGCCGCCGCCCTCTTCGACGAAGAATACCTCGCCCAGCTCCTCATGGCGATGATCATCATCAACGCCTGGACCCGCGTCGGCATCGCCACCGCAATGCAACCCACCGCACAGGCCGCCGCTCACTGACCCGCCGCAGACGCTGCCGCCGCCGCCGCCGCACACGCCGCCACCGCCGCACACGCCGCCGCCGCACCCGCCGCCGCCCATCTCTTTCCTCTCACGGACGCCCGCAAGCTCGTCGCCGCGCCAGCTTCCTCGTCCTCGGCAAAGACCCCACCGCCGATATCCGCAATACCCGCACCCTCTCCGCCGTCTGATCCAATGGCGTCAAAGTCAGCGACAGGCCCCTGGGGCGGCTGCAAGCTGCCCCGGCCAGAACCGAGCCAAGCGAAGGTTCCGACCGAGGAGGAGCGTGGCGAAGCAGCTCCGACGAAGGCCTCCAATAATTAGCGCTCGCGCGCGAAGCGCGCCCACAATCGCAACCCCTATATTTGCAAAGCAATGTCCACCCCCCAACGCACCTCGACGAACGAAGGCACCCGCGACTCCCTCCTCTGGGAATTTGACGGCATCCGCATGGGCCACGCCGTCAGCGCCTTCAACAACCTCACCCACTTCACCGCAAAAGGCGCCGGCAAAGAACTCGTCCGCCTCCACATAGGCCTCAAAGGCAACTACAGCTTCCGCTACCACCAGCTCGACACCGACTACCACCTCATCGGCGGACACGCCAACATCCTCTATTCGAAAGATTTTGAAATGACCGTCGAGAACCGCACCCTTACCCTCGAAACCTTCGGCATCCAATTCCCAAAAGACACCTTCCTCCGCTTTACCCAAAACGCCTCCGATGGGCTCAAACGGTTTGCCGATCAGATTGAATCCGGCACCCCGGCCATCCTCTCCGAAGAATGGGGCGCCGTCGACCCCGCCATCCAGCAGGTCGTTTACCAGGTCGTCAACAACCCTTACAAAGGCGACCTCGAACCCATCTTCCTCCTTAGCAAAAGTGTCGAACTCCTCGTCCTGTGTGCGGAATCCTGCCGCCGCACCGCCGAAAAGAAGCAAGCCTTCCTCACCTCGCCCGCCGACAAGGAAAAGATCCTCGCCGTCCGCGACCTCATCAACGAAAAGCTCGAGTCACCACCCAATCTCACCACCATCTCCCGCACCGTCGGCCTCAACGAGTACAAGCTGAAACGCGGCTTCCGGCAGGTATTCAACAATACCGTCTTCGGCTATCTCAGCGAACAACGCCTCCTCCTGGCCCGGCAATATCTTCTCGACACCCGGCGCACCGCCGCCGACATCGGCTACCAGCTGGGCTATTCCACCCCGCAACATTTCAACAACGCCTTCAAAAAGCGCTTCGGCAGCACACCGGACGCAGTGAGAAAAAATCCGTAAAATGCAATCGGCCCCCCAGGCCCCGCCGTACTATTGTAAAAAAAAAGATATGAATACGCCACTCATCGTTACCAACGACATCACCATCGACGGCCCCGCCGCAAAAGTCTGGGAAGTGCTTACCGAACCGGAATGGACAAAACAATACATGTTTGGATGCGAACCGGTCACCGACTGGAAACCCGGCAGCCCCCTGCTTTGGAAAGGAACCTTCAATGACGTGGAAATGGTGGCGGTAAAAGGAAAGGTCGTCCGGTTCGATCCCGGCCATTCGCTCGTCTATACCGTTATCGATCCCAATAACCCCGCGATCCCCGACCTCCCCGAGAACTACCTAACCGTCACCTGTACCCTCACCGAACAGGACGGCAAAACCCATCTCTTTGTTTCTCAAGGGGATTACAGCGGTGTCGCCGACGGCGACAACCGCTACCGCCATACCGTCGACGGCGGTGGCTGGAGTCCCATCCTCGACCAGATCAAACAGCTCGTCGAAAAATAACCCCCCTGTTGCCACCCATAAACCCTCATACAACTCGTCGACGGCCTCCGCCACCTTTGCCCGGTCCTGCAGATGACTGAACGCAAAGATGATCACGTCGTCCTTATTGTTTTTATAAAGTTGAATAAAGGCCTTGATATCTCTATTTTCAAGGTCTTCCAAGAGCTTTGCCTCTTCGGCAAGCTGTTCCATTTTCATGGTTTATTGTTTTGGGTAAAAGGGAAGCCTCCTATGTGGAAGACAGCAAAAAAGAGGGTGGTCCTGGCTCCAATGCAACCGATTCTTCCGATATTCGTGACGACGCCGGTTAGGCCGGCGGCAATGCCTGCATAAAGCACCACTACGCACAAATGAAGGAACGCTCCCGGATATGGACTCTCACGGCCCGAAAGCTATCCGGCGAAGCGACGCCTGATGAGCTAATTGAGCTCGAACGCCTTCAGCAGCAACATCCTGAGATGACGTACTCCCTGCAGCTCCTGGCCGATCTCTACAGGTCCCACCCGCCCGCAGACGAGACCGAAGCCGAGGCCGAACAAGCCTTCAACCGGCACCTCACCCGCATGGTCCTCCGCGACATCTCCCCCGCCGAAACAAAGGCCCCCGAAACCACCCCCGCCGCAACAAAGGCCCCCGAAACCAACGCCGCGAAATACGCCCCCAAGGCCCAACGCCTCAACTTTGCCCAAACCCGCGACCTGGTCGCCAACTACCTCACCACAACCGTGCGATCCCTTCGCCGCAACAAAGGCTTCACAACCATCAACATATCCGGCCTCGCCATCGGCCTGGCCAGCGCCGTCGTCCTCCTCCTCTGGATCCGAAACGAACTCTCCTTCGACCAGTTCCACGTCAACCGCGACCGCCTCTACCTCGCCATGACCCGCGCCCCCCTCGACGGCCAACTCGAGGTCTCACGTCATACTCCCATGGTCATGGCCCCCGAACTAAAGACCCGTTACACCCGGCAGATCGAAGAAGCCGTCCGCATTAACTGGGTCGGCGCCTTCATCCTCTCCAACGGCGGGAATCATGTCCAAACCGGCGGTTATCTCTGCGACCCGGGGTTTTTCCGCCTCTTCTCCGTTCCCCTGCTAAGCGGCGACACCGCCACCGCCCTCAGTACCCCCCGCAGCATCGTCCTCACCGCGCGGCTGGCAAAAAAACTCTTCGGCGACTCCTCCGCCCTCGGCAAGACCATCAGCGTCGACAGTATCAAGAACTTCGTCGTAACGGCCGTCACCAAAGACCCGCCTTCCAACACCAGCTTCCAGTTCGACTATTTAGTCCCCTGGTCCTATACGAAGGAAGTCCACTGGGAAGAACCCCTCTGGCAGAAGTCCACGATCTTTACGTATGTTTTAATGCGCCCGGGCGTCACCCAAACCGCCGCCAACCAGGCCATGCGCATGGTCATCCGCGAGCACGCCCAGGAGACCCCCGAAGAGCTCTTCTTCTATCCTTTAAGTGAACTGCATCTATACGGCAAGTTCGTCGGCGGCAAGCCCGATGGCGGGGACATCGGCTTCGTACGTATGCTCGCCGTCATCGCCGCCTTTATCCTGCTCATCGCCTGTATCAATTATATGAATTTGAGCACCGCCCGCAGCATCCGCCATGCCCGGGAAGTGGGCATCCGCAAGGTCATCGGATCAGATCGGCCTTCCCTCATCGGCCGTTTCCTCGGGGAATCCCTCCTGCTCTCAGCGGTAGCGGGCACCCTCGCGCTCGGCATTGTCGTCATCGCCCTGCCCTGGTTCGATCGGCTTGTTGGCACCGATCTGGCCATACCCTACGCAGAACCGGCGTTCTGGCTCGGCGGCGCCGGCTTCATCATCTTCACCGGCCTGCTCGCCGGCAGCTACCCCGCTTTCTATCTCTCCGCCTTCCGCCCCGTTAATATTTTAAGAGGTCATTTCAAGACCATCCACGCCCTCGTGACACCCCGGCGCATCCTCGTCGTCTTCCAGTTCGCCTTCGCCATCACCTTTATCATCTGTACCATCGTCATCTACCGCGAATTCGATTACGCCATGCACCGCAAGTCGGGCTACGACAAGGAAGGCCTCGCCTTCGTGTATATCAAAGGCGATATCCGCAGGAATTACCCGGATATCCGCAAGCAGCTGTTCGCAACCCACACCGTCACCACCCTCACCCGCACCGACGCCCCCATCTCCGAGATCTGGACCTGGAACGATAGCTACACCTGGGAAGGCAAAGACCCGCAGGATCGCGTCTTCTTCATACAGTATCACACCGACCGGGCCTTCGCCGCCACCATGGGCCTGAAATTGCTCGCCGGCCGCGATATCGACATCGAAAGATACCCCGCCGACACCTCCGCCATCCTGCTGACAAAGGAATCGGCCCTGCGCATGGGACTCCCTAACCCCGTCGGCCATACGATCACCGACCGGACCCGCAACTGGCACGTCGTCGGCCTGCTCAACGACTTTGTCACCGGCAGCGTTTTCAACCGAACGTTTCCCATCGTCGTCCAGGGCACTCCCTTACAGGCCACCAACTACGGCACCCTCAGCTTCCGGTTCAATGAACAGAGCAGCCGCGCCGACTGCGAAGCACAGCTCTCCGCCATTTTGCGGAAATACAATCCGAACTATCCGCTGGAATATTTCTACGTCGACAAGTATATGCAGGCAAGAGTCGAGGGCGACGCCCGCTTCGGCACCCTCGCCGCCCTCTTCGCCGGAATGTCCATCTTCATCTCCTGTCTCGGCCTCTTCGGCCTCTCCGCCTATATGGCCGAATCCCGCCTGAAGGAAGTAGGCATCCGAAAGGTCTTCGGCGCCTCCATCATGCGGCTCGCCACCCTGCTATCCAGGGACTTTCTTGTCCTCGTCATCCTCGCATTTATTATTGCCAGTCCCGTTGCCTGGTGGTTCATGCGCCAATGGCTCGACGGCATCCCCTATCACATCGCCATGGACTGGTCTGTCTTCGCCTTCACAGGCCTCCTCTCCGTCATCATCGCCGTCGGCACCGTCGGCTACCAGGCGGTCCGCGCTGCCCTCACCAACCCCGTCCTCATCCTCCGCTCGGAATGAACGGCCACCAACCCTCGCCGCCAACCGCCACGCGAAGCCCCGTACACTCCGCACACCGCCTGTATCAAACCCGAACAACCGGCCCTCAAGCCGAAAAAACAACCCCTTGTTCCCCAATAAAGTAGCACTCTGGCACCCCCTTGGTTGCTGGCAAGATATGCTACACAACTACCTCAAGATCGCCATCCGCAATCTTCTTCGCAATAAAGGCTTCTCCGCCATCAACATCAGCGGCCTCGCCATCGGAATGGCCAGCGCCCTGCTCATCCTGCTCTGGGTCCACAACGAACTCACGTTCGACCGCTGGTACCCCAACACCAGCCGGCTTTATCAACTTTACAACCGCGATAACCTCCAGGGCAACCTCGTGGCCTGGCCAAATACGCCAAAACCCCTCGCCCCCTTTATCAAAAAGGACTTCCCCGACGTCGAGGACGTCACCCGGTACCGGAATGTCATCTACCTCCTTTCAACTGGCGACACCCGCCTCAATTCCAGGGGCGCCTGCGCCGACAGCGCCTTCCTGAAAATGTTCGGCCTGCCCATGATACAGGGCGATGCCGCCCATGCCCTCAGCTCCCCGGGCGGCATCGTCCTCACCCGGCAGATGGCAAAAAACCTCTTTGGCAACTCCGACCCGATGGGCAAGATCGTTCGCATCGACAGCAACACCAATTTTACCGTGACCGGAGTGCTGAAGGACCTGCCTGCCAACACGTCCTTCCAGTTCGATTATCTCCTGCCCTGGTCCTTCGTCATAAGGACCAGCCATGACAACGACCAGTGGGGAACCAATTCCGTATTTACTTTTGTATTGTTGAAACCCGGCGCCTCGCAGGCGGCCTTCGATCGTGAGGTCAGGGATATTACCATCGCTCACTCCGATCGCAAGGAGACCACCCAGGTGTTCACCCAGCCGATGGCCCGGCTCCATCTTTATTCAAAAAGCGAGAACGGCGTCCTCGTCGGCGACAGGGTCCATATCGTCCGGCTATTTGCCCTGATCGCGGGCTTCATCCTGCTCATCGCTTGTATCAACTTTATGAACCTCTCCACCGCCCGTAGCGAAAAACGGGCACGCGAGGTCGGTATCCGCAAGGTCGTCGGGGCGTTTCGCGGCTACCTCATCGGGCAGTTCATCGGAGAAAGCATCCTCATTGCCGCTCTTTCCTTCATACTTGCCCTGTTGCTGACCCATCTAACCCTGGATGCATTCAATCAATTGGTGGGGACCAGGCTCGTCGTCGAGTTTGACAACCCTGTTTGGTGGGCCTTCGCCATCGGCTTCGTCGTCTTCACGGGCCTCCTTGCCGGCAGCTACCCGGCATTCTATCTCTCCGCCTTCCAACCCGTAAAAGTGCTCAAAGGAACTTACCGCAAGGTCAACGCCCTCATTTCCACGCGCAGGATACTCGTCATCCTGCAGTTCAGCTTTGCCACGATCCTGATCATCGCCACCTTGACCGTCTGGCGGCAGATCCGGCATGCGCAGGATCGCAACGCCGGCTACAACCGTAACCAGCTCGTCTATACCTTTAACCAGGGGGAAATACCAAATCACTATGAGGCGATCAAACACGATCTTCTCGCCAGCGGAGCTGTCCTCAGCATTAACAGATCTCTCAACCCCATCACCCAGCACTGGTCCGATAGCTGGGGCTATTCCTGGGACGGTTGCACACCGGCCGACAAACGGATCGACTTCATCAGCCTCAGCAGCGATGTCGATTTTCTGAAGACTATGGGCGCCAGCCTCGCCGCCGGCCGCGACATCGATATCTACAAATATCCCACCGACTCCAATGCCGTCATCCTGAATGAGTCGGCGGTCCGGACGATGCGGGTGAAAAACCCGGTCGGCATGACCATACGATCCGACGACGGGCGCGGCAGTTTTCATGTTATCGGCGTTGTTAAGGATTTCATCCTCGAATCCCCTTATGACAACATCGCCCCGATGATGATCTTCGCTGTCGGCGGCTTCTTCCAGGTCATCCACATGAAGCTGAACCCCGCCTGGCCGGTTGCCGCCAACAAGGCACAGCTCGAGAAGGTGTTCAAACAGTACAACCCGCAATATCCCGCACCCTTTATCTTCGTCGATGAAGCCTATGCCGGTAAATTCAAGGCTGAACAACAAGTCGGCACCCTGGCAGCCCTCTTCGCCGGACTCACCATTTTTATTTCCTGTCTCGGGCTGTTCGCCCTGGCGGCGTATATGGCCGAGAACCGCATCCGCGAGATTGGCGTCCGCAAGGTCCTCGGCGCGAGCGTCACCGGCATCACCACCATGCTGGCAAAGGATTTCGTGTGGCTGGTCCTCATCGCCTTTGTCGTTTCAGCGCCCATTTCGTGGTGGATCATGCACGACTGGCTCACCGGCTTCAACTATCGCGTCGGGATGGGCTGGGACATATTCGCCCTTTCCGGCGGCCTCGCGCTGGTCATTGCCGTTGCCACCGTCAGTTACCAGGCGATCCGCGCCGCGCTCGCCAACCCGGTCAAAGCGCTGCGCAGTGAATAAGTAGGGATAAGTAGAGCGTCGGCACCCCTTGCACCATCAACGAAAAAGAATTATTTTGTTGGCATGAGATCCCGTACCCTGGCCCTGCTCGCAACAATCGCAACCCTCGCCGCCTGCCACAGCGCCCCAAAACCGGATCAGCCCAGCCAGAAAACCCAAAAAAATCACCTCGAAGGCTACCCGCAAGGCAGTCCCGCCGTCCGGGCGTACAGCCGCTATCTTACGGCCCTCGACACGACCGATCTCTCGACTCCCCAACCGGCCTACCGCGAATTCAAACGCCTCTTCACCGGCCAGCCCGCCGCAGTCGGCGACACCGGCTTCATCCTGTTCTATACCTTCCTCCGTCATCTCAACACCGACACCGCAGCCGTCCAAAAATTAGTAGGCTCGTATCCGCTCGATACCCTCGCCGCCGCAGAAGAAATGAACGAACCCTTATCCGCGAGGCATAAAAAAGCCCGCCAGACCCTGGCGGACAATTTTTTCATCGTTCATGAAGACGAAGGAATGGGCTACCTCGTACCCGGCTGGCGGCTGATGCCCCCCTGTTTCGCATCATATATCACTCCAACGATGAACGAAGTCATCGCCCAAAGCGCAAAAGAGGACAAGGAAGGATTTCAAAACGACGCCGGCCTCACGATGCAACCCCGGCAGCTCGCCGCACGCACCGTCTGGTGGGAACGCTTCATGGCCCGCAATCCCCACCACATCTACCTCGAGTGGGCCAAAAGCAATTACAACCTGTGCCTGTATGCGATGGTTGCCGGCATGGATAACACCCCCGTCACCGACTATGACAGCGCGGACAGGATCACCCCCTTCTTCGACACCGCTTATCAGATCATCCGCGACTCCTTCCCCGATTCCCGCACCAACACCGTGATCGCCCCCTATTGGCAAGCGATTCGGACAAAAGACACCGTCACCCGGAAAAGGATCCGCGACAGTTTGCCGTCTCTCTGATGTTGGGCGTTGCCCCGGATGCCGGGGCCGGGCTCTCTGTCGCGCATGGCGCTCCTGCCGATCCCTAACGCGGTTCCTACGCCACCCGCGTCTCGGCCAAAGCGGGCGGAAAACCCGCCCCCGGCTAAGCCACCCGCGTCTCCGCCCGCGCGGCCTCCCATCCAATGATGGCCTGCTTCCGCGTCGCACCCCAATGGTATTGCCCCGACTGGCCGTCGCTCCGGATCACCCGGTGACAAGGGATCAAAAAGGCTACCGGGTTCGCACCCACCGCCGACCCTACCGCCCGCACCGCAGTCGGATGATGGATATTACCCGCCACCTCCGAGTAAGTCGTCAGCCCGCCCATCGGCACTTTTAACAAAGTCTCCCATACTTTGATCTGGAAGGGAGTCCCCTTCAGATGCAGCTTGATCTCCCTCGGCCGGCTCCAGTCCTGTGAGAAGATGGCCAACGCCTCCTCCTGCCACGCGTCCGTCGCCGCATGATACCGCGCGTTCGGGAACTGCTCCTTCAGCAGGTCCAGCGCCGCCGCCTGGTCCTCATCCGCAAACGCCAGGTAACAGACGCCCTTATGCGTTGACGCGATCAGCAACGGACCAAAGGGACTATCCGCGAAACGGTAATTTATCGGCAGCTCCTCCCCGCCGTTCTTATATTCCCCCGGCGTCATTCCCTCGATCTTGATGAACAGATCGTGCAACCTCCCCGTGCCCGACAATCCCGCCTCAAAGGCCGCGTCCGACAGCGTCGCCCCCGAACCCAACACCTGCTTGGCATGCTCCAACGTCAGGTATTGCAGGAACTGCTTCGGCGTTACACCCGCCCATTCCTTGAACATCCGCTGAAAATGGAAGGGGCTGAGATGCACATGCTCCGCCACCCGCTCCAGCGAAGGCTGGTCCTTGAAATTTGCCTTGTAAAACGCGATAGCGTCGGCTATCCGGTTATAATTGATCGCTGCTTGTGTTTCCATGATTGATTTCTTATTTACAACCCAAAAGTACCGGGCCTCCGCCGCCCGGGAAACCCGGTTCTTGCGCACTTGCCGTCCCAAGGAATCCGTTGAAATTACCAATTTTTCAGCTGCAAAGCCCCCACGCCGCAAAGCCCCATGCCCTAACGCGCTATCGCCGCAACCCTTGTCCCTCAAAAGACGATCATCCTTTTGGTGGAATCCGCCGCTATCCAACCGACAGGGGACCAGAGCGGCTGGAAGCCGCTCGGCCGAAGGCTAATCATAAGCCCTGCTGAGCCGCGCGGGCGCGGCGATGTCCTGGCGGACACCTGTCGTATCAAAACCGAACACCTGGATCCCGCAAACCAGTCTTAACCCCCTCGCGCCCAAGGAAATACAATATTGGCACCCTCTTGGTTCCGATCCTCCCAACAGCCAAACACATACCCATGCTCAAAAGCTATTGGAAGACTGCCCTCCGCTTCCTGCTCAAGAACAAGACCTTCAGCGCAGTCAATCTCATCGGCCTGGCCGCCGGCACCCTCTGCTGCCTCTATATCGTCCTTTATGTCGTCGACCAGTACAGCTACGACAAACATCACGATCACGCCGAAGATATCTATCGGGTTACTACCGCTATCAGCCAGACCGGAGACAACATTGCCATGGCTACCTGCTCACCTCCCATCGCCCCGGCCATGAAGAAAGATTTTCCGGAAGTAGTCGAATTCACCCGGGCGATCCCGACTATCGGTGTTACGGAGCATCTCCTTACCTACAAAGAAAAGTCCTTTTATGAGACGAACGCCCTCGAGGTCGATTCCACTTTCTTCGATGTCTTTACCTATCATTTCACCAACGGCCGTCCCGCCCACGTTCTTTCAGCACCCAACTCCATCGTCCTTAAAAAGCCGGTAGCCGACAAACTGTTCGGCAGCGAAGACCCCATCGGCAAGACCATCGTCATCAGCGACGCCTACGGAAAAAATAACCTCACTGTCACCGGTGTCGTGGATGAAAGCCTGGGCAAATCTCATCTCCAGGGAAATATCTACATCAGGATGAGCCCGGGCGGTTTTGGCAGCAGCATCCTGACCAACGATCATTGGGCCGGCAATAACTTTGCAAATGCCTATGTGAAGCTGCGGCCGCATTCCAACCCCGCCGATCTCGAACGCAAGCTCCCCTCCTTCCTGCAGAAATACGGCGCCGAACAACTGCGGACATCCGGCATGACAAAGAGCCTTCATCTCCAACCCATCGGCTCGATCCACACAACGGCAGGCTTCAATGCCGAGAGCGCCCCCACCACGGACAGGACGTTTCTCGATATCCTAATGCTCATCGCGGCCTTGATCCAGCTCATCGCGTGCATCAACTTCATGAACCTCTCCACCGCCCGTGCCTCTAATCGGGCAAAGGAGGTCGGTGTCCGCAAGATCGTCGGCGCCGGGCGCAAAAGCCTGGTCCTGCAATTCCTTGGCGAATCGTTCCTCCTGACCCTCATCGGGGTCGCCATCGCCATACCCCTCCTGATCCTCTTTTTGCCCGGGCTGAATCACCTCACCCACGCCACCGTTACCTTGTCCCTGCTTAGGGGCGCCAACGTCTGGCTTCTCCTCACCGGCATCGTCGCCCTTACCGGCCTCTTCGCGGGCAGCTATCCAGCCTTTTACCTCTCCGCCTTCCAGGCTATAAAGGTCATCAAAGGAAATTTCACCAACCAGATCTCCGCCGCAGGACTGCGCCGCTCCCTCGTCGTATTCCAATTCATACTCTCCATCGTACTCATCAGCGGGATTATTGTCATTCACAGTCAACTCAATTATATAAAGAATAAGGACCTTGGATTCAGTACCAATCAACAGCTCGTCTTCGACTTTCATCTCGATGAAACAAAAGCCAAAATGCCGCTGCTGGCGCAGGAGTTCCGCCGTATGCCAAACGTGAGGGCCGTCAGCCTGGCAACCAACTATCCCGGTCAGCTGCCGTATAACGATTGGGGGGTATACCTCAGCGGCGGCAATGAAGCCACCGCAGTCGATCAGCAGAACTTTTCCTCCGACGAGTACAGCCTCAAAGCCCTGGGCATCGGACTGGTAAGCGGTCGCGACTTCCATTACCAGGATTCCGGCGCGACACTCATCAACGAAACCCTTGCCCGCCGCCTCGGCCTGGACCCTGCCATAGCCCCCGGCACAAAACTGTATACACCATCCGGCTCATTGACCATCGTCGGCGTAATGAAGGACTTTAATTATAGGTCGTTGAAGGAGCCCATCCATCCTTTTATGATCATCTATAATCCCAACAATGGCGACATCAGCCACCTCATCGTCAATGCAAACACCACCGACTACGCCGGCTTATTGAGCCAAATGGAAACGATCTGGAAAAAAGTGCTGCCCTCCACACCCTTCGCCTATAGCTTCCTCGACGAAGAAGTGGGAAAATTCTACACCGCCGACATCATCCTCTCGCAGATCATTAACTCCTTTACCCTCATGGCCATTCTCATCTCCAGCCTCGGGCTCTTCGGGCTGGCCGCTTTTAGCGCCGAACAACGGCGGAAGGAGATCGGCGTCCGCAAGGTGCTGGGCGCCAATACCACGGGTCTCGTACGCCTGCTCACCCGCGACTTTATCCGCCTCGTCGCCATCGCCTTTTGCATCGCAACCCCCATCGCCTGGTGGGCAATGAACAAATGGTTGCAGGAGTTTACTTTTCGAGTTACCTTGTCCTGGTGGATGTTCGCCCTGGCCGGCGCCGGAGCCATGCTGATCGCCATATGCACTATCAGCGTTCAGGCCGTCAAAGCCGCACTGGCCAACCCCGTAAAATCTTTGCGTAGTGAATAGATCCGCTGCGCGGCTTCTGCCCTGCGAAGCGAATCGGCCAGTAAACCAAACCATCGTAGCAAAAAGCCAACCGCATGCTAACAAACTATCTCCGCCCCGCGTGGCGCCACTTGAAAAGCCACCGCAACTTCACTCTCATCAACACGATCGGCCTCGCCATCGGCATAGCGGCCTGCATCCTCATCAGCCTCTCGGTCTCCTACGAGCGCAGCTTCGACACCTTCATCCCCGATAGAGCCCACGTCTACCGGATCAATGAATACGCCCATTATCCCGGCACCCCGCCCTACATCGCCGGCAATATCGGCGCCCCCATCGCCCCCTTCCTCGCCGCCGATCACCCGGAGATCCAACGGTTCGCCCGTGTCATCCCCTCCTCCTGGATATATCCCTCGACCACCCTCGTGAACGCCGGCAACAGCATAAAGACAAGCCAGCTCGTCTGCACCGACACCGGCTTCGCGGGGCTGTTTGGCTTGAAATTCCTGGAGGGAGAAAAAGCCGGTTACGTCCGCACCATCAACACTATCGTCCTCACCAAATCCCTGGCGCGCCGCCTCTTCGGTAACGAAAGCGCCCTCAACAGGACACTCACCCTGAAGACCGACGACTCCACCCACTTTCCCGTCGCCGTCAGCGGCGTCATCGAAGACCTCCCCGCCACCTCCCACTTCCAGGCCGAAGCCATGATGCCCATCCCAAAAAGCTGGGACACCGGCTGGGCAGGCAAAAACTGGGGGATGTTCCCCGCCGCCGTCTACGCCCGGATCAAACCTGGCGTCGATCCCAAAAAGCTCGAAGCACAATTGACCACCACCGTCCACAAAGGTAACAAGGGGATCGACATTCGGCTCCAGCCCCTGGCCGATATCCACGCCGGTTCCATGGACATCCAGATCGATCCCTTCAACTTTCAAAAAATAGACGGGAAATACCTTCGGGTCTTTGTCATCATCGGGTTATCCATCTTCGTCATCGCCTGCTGCAACTTCGTCAACCTCACCATCGCCCTCGCCGCCTGGCGTGGAAAAGAGGTTGCCGTAAAAAAGATCATGGGCGCCCGCCGCCTCCAGCTGATGTTGCAGGTGCTCGCCGAAGCCTTCCTGTCCACCGCAATTGCCATCGTCCTTTCGATAGGCCTCGTCACTCTCTTCCTACCCTCGTTGAATCACCTATTGGGCCGTGAACTGCGACTGGACAGCCTTGAAAAATGGCCCATCCCCGGCATCTATGCCGCGATCCTCATCGCGGCGACCCTTTTCGCCGGGCTCTATCCTGCCATCCTTATCTCTTCGGCAAAAGCCCAACAAGCCCTGAGAAGCAAAGTTCTTATCGGCGGCTCCCGAACCGCCCTGCGCAACATCCTCGTCACCGGCCAGTTTGCCATCGCCATCGTCTTCATTGTCTGCCTCGTCGTCTTTACCCGGCAGCTCGATTACATGCAGAACAAAGACCTGGGCTACACCCATGAACAACTCTTCCACGTCCGTCTCGAAGGCCGCGACCAGCAAAAAGCTTCCCTTTTCAGAAACGAGATCGCAAAGCTCCCCGGCGTCAGGGACGTCGCAAGCGGCCTAATCGAATTGGGCGTCACAGGCGGCACCTTCGGCGTGGACTACATTGCCCCCAACGGCGAAAAGAAACACGAAGTATTTAATTATGAGAACGGCACTCCCAACTATATAAAGTTCTTTGGCATCCGGCTCCTCGCCGGCCGGGAATTCACACCCGTCAAACCCCATAACGAATACATCATCAATGAGACCCTGGCCAAACACCTCGGTTTCGCCGACCCCATTGGAAAGACCATCGGCGTCACCTCATTCGACCCCGGCGTCATCGTCGGCGTGGTAAAGGACTTCAACTTCAGCACCCTGCATCAAAAGATCGAACCCCTGCTCATCGGCTGCACCGACTACGTTCCCTTATGGCAGCGGGAATTGTATATAAAGGTCGCCACCGGCCATCTCCCGCAAACGCTCAAAGCCATCAATGCAACCCTCCAATCCCTGTCCATCGAGGACAACAGGCTCACCGGCCAGTTCCTCGACGAACACTTCCGGCAGACCTATAAGGCCGATCGGCAGGCCCAGACCATGATCGCCGTCATCGGCGCCCTCGCCATCCTCATCGCCGCTCTCGGCCTGTTCGGTCTGGCCGCATTCATCATGGCCAAACGCACAAAGGAGATCAGCATCCGAAAGGTCCTCGGGGCCTCCATCGGTAACGTCATCGCAAACCTGAGCAGCAGCTTCTTCGCACTCATCGGCGTCGCCTTCCTCGTCGCGGCTCCCATCGCCTGGATCATCGCCAACAGTTGGTTACAGGGCTTTGCCTATCGCGTAACGGTTCAATGGTGGATGTTCGCCCTCGCCGGTGTCCTCGCCGCCGGCATCGCGGTACTCATCGTCGGCTTCCTGGCGCTCAAAGCCGCCGGCGCCAACCCCGTAAACAGTTTGAGAACAGAATAACCGCACAACATATGCTAAAGAATTTCTTCAAGATCACCCTCCGCACCCTCTGGCGTCGCAAAGACTTCTCTGCCATCAATATCCTCGGCCTCGCCATCGGCATGGCCGCCGCCATGCTCATCGGCCTCTGGGTCAACAACGAGCTTAGCTACGATCGCTGGTACACCAATACCGATCGCACCTATCTGCTCTGCACCCGCGAAGACTACGACGGCAGCCTTCAGGTATGGCCGCGTACGTCCTCGTTGATGGCCGCCGATTTGAAGCACAACTACGCCGAAGTAGAGGACGCCGCCCGCTTCCGCAACGTCTACTTTCTCGTCACACACGACGACAAACACTTCAACCCCGGCGGTGCCTTTGCCGACTCCGGCTTTCTGAAGATTTTTTCCTTTCCGATGCTCGAGGGTAACCCCAACACGGCCCTGAAAACCGATCAGGGCATCGTCCTCACCGCCAAACTCGCAAAAAACCTCTTCGGCGGCGAAGACCCGATGGGCAAGCTGGTCCGCATCGACAGCAACGATATCTTCAAGGTCACCGGTGTCCTCAAGGACCTCCCGGCCAACACCCAATTCACCTTCGAATATCTCCTTCCCTGGAACTACCTGGATCGCCTGAAATGGGATTCCCCCAATTGGAACAATACCCCGGCGCCCACCTATGTCCTGCTCAGACCAGGGGCCCGTCAGCAGGCCTTTGACGAAAAGATAAAACATATCACTGCAAAACATGTCACGGAGGGTAGGGGACTCACCCGCGAAACCTTCACCCATCCGATCAGCCGCGTCCATCTCTATAGCAAGGATGTGAACGGACAGTTCGTCACCGGCCAGATCACTACTGTCCGCCTTTTTATCGTCATCGGTGTTTTCATCCTGCTCATCGCCTGCGTTAATTTTATGAACCTGTCTACCGCCCGCAGCGAAAAGCGCGCAAAGGAAGTAGGCATCCGCAAGGTCGTCGGCGCTCGCAAAACATCGCTCATCGCCCAGTTCATCGGGGAAAGCATCCTTCTCGCGACGCTGGCCTTCATCCTCGCTCTCGGCATCGTCCAGCTAAGCATCAAGGGCTTCGACAACATCATCAATACGCCGCTGGAAATTCACTACGGCGATCCCCGCTTCTGGATCGCAGCCGCCGTCTTTATCCTGTTCACCGGAATCGTCGCCGGCAGCTATCCGGCCTTCTTCCTGTCGGCCGCAAGACCCATTAAAGTCCTCAAAGGCGCGACAAGCGCGGCCCGAAGCCGCCTGAACCCGCGAAAGGTCCTCGTCATACTCCAATTCACCTTTGCCGTCGTTCTCATTACCGGTACTCTCGTCATCCGGCAACAGCTCCGCTATGCCCGCGACCGCGATACCGGCTATGATCGCAGCCGTCTCGTCTTCACCTTCAGCCAGGGCGGCAACTGGACACAATATGAAAGCATAAAGCGCGACCTTCTCGCAAGCGGCGCCGCCGTCTCCGTCACCCGTACATACTCACCCATGACCCGCGCCTGGGGCTCAGTAACAAACTTCTCCTGGCCAGGCAGCACGCCCGATGACAAAAAGCGCAGCTTCGTTCAGTTCGAAGCCGACGCGGATTTCACCAAAACCACCGGCACAAAGATCCTCGAAGGCCGTGATCTCGATCTCAAAACCTATCCCACCGACAGCACCGCCCTGCTGCTCAACGAATCTGCGGTAAAAACCATGCGCCTCACCGACCCCATCGGCAAGATCGTCACCGACCAGGGCGGCGGGCAATATCATATCGTCGGCGTGGTAAAGGATTTTATTCTCGAATCCCCATACGATCCCATCGCCCCCATGCTCATCCAGGGTCTCCAGTCCACCTATCCCGTCATCCACTACCGGCTTAACCCCGCGCTCACAGTTGCCGCCGCTCTCGGAAAGGCCGAAAAAGTGTTCAAAGAGCACAACCCCCAATATCCCTTCGAATATTATTTCGTCGACGAATCCTACAACAGTAAGTTTCGGGCCCAACAACAGGAAGGGACCCTCGGTACTCTCTTCGCCGGCCTGGCCATCTTCATCTCCTGCCTCGGCCTCTTCGGCCTCGCGACTTACATGGCCGAGAACCGCCGCAAGGAGATCGGCATCCGCAAGGTCCTCGGCGCATCCGTGACCGGGATCACCGCACTCATTTCCATGGATTTTATAAAGCTCGTGCTCATCGCCGTGGTCATCGCTACCCCCATCGCGGGATACGCCATGCATGTGTGGCTCGAAAGTTTCACCTATCGCATCGCCATCACCGGCTGGATATTCGTTGCTTCGGGAACGCTCGCCGTCGCCATCGCCCTCCTCACCGTCGGCTACCAGGCGATAAGGGCTGCAATCGCCAACCCGACAAAAAGTTTGCGCAGCGAATAAACCCCATCAACAGCGAATAATTCGCCGACACCAAAAAGAAGCTCGCAGAGCGAAATGCAAAGATCCGGTAAAGCCCCCCAAAAAAAAGCATTGGGAATCCCGGGCAACTTTTTGTATCTTATAGAGGTAAAATCTCCTGAAATGATTGCCTTGCCAAAACTGGTTCCCGCTACCGCGTGGAACTCCCTCTCCCTCGCCATCGCGCGCGGCGAGACCAACCGGGTACGGGAAATTGTCGAACAACAGCAGCTCGACCCCAACGCCTGCGTCGACTCCAACTCCTGGATGCCCATCCTGATGGAAGCCCTGCTCTCCTATGGTTTTCCCACCGAGCACGACCGTCTCCCCCTGTTAAAATATCTTTTGGAAAAAGGCGCCAATCCCAACATCATCTGCGCCCGCGGGTACAACTGTCTGCATATTGCCGCCCAGCAGGATCGATACATCTACGCGCTCGATCTCATGCTCGACTACAACGCCGATGTCAACATTGGCGACTCCGATGGGTCCAACATCGTTTATTGGGTGGTTCAGGGCTGGCTTCTCCGCCGCGACGGCGCCGATCGGGCGGCGTATCTCCGCGTGTTGGAGAAAATGCTCAACCTGGGCGCCGACCTCGATCAGGTCAATCGATATGGCATGAACACCCGCCGCTGGCTCGAAGCCTCCTCCGCCGACGTAAAAGACCTCGTCGCCCGCTGGGAGGCCGGCAAACCCGCCGTGCATCCCGTCACCACCGTACAACCCGTATTCCCCACCAATCTCCGCTACCCCGAGCTGGTGCGCGAGATCTGGGATCAGTATGTGCCCTCCGCCGGCGGCACCGCCCAAACCGTGCAGGGCGAACTCCTGCGCGCCGTCGAACACCTCCGTGACGAGGCCCACCAGCAAGCCGGCGGCCGCCGTCCCCAAAACTCCCACCGCAAGGCCAACAAAAGACAAGCCCTCTTCGTTCGCGATACCCTCCTCGCTTCCGGCCTCTTCGATCCCACCGAAAGCGACCGCATCCGCACTCACACCCAACGCCTCATCAAACCGACTAACCCCACACCCCCCGACGCCCTCTACGACGAGCTTGTCGACAAGGTCTGCGTCTTCTACGACCGCCACCGCGAACCCATCCCTCTTTAGAGAGGTCTTACTCCGGGATCTTATCCACGGACACGTGCCGTATCGACGCGTCCCAATGCCCCTTGGCCTCCACCAACGCCTTGGACCCCTTCTTGAACGTCCAGAACTTCGCCTTCTCCGACGCACAATGAAAGGTTAACGTATTCTTCCCAAGATCCGTTACGTATAAAGCAGATCCGCAAACAGGACAGGTATGATGCACACTGTCGACTATCTGCTTGATTCGATCCAGATTATCCATACCATTAAAATAAGTCATCCGGCCGTCAAGGAGCCCGACCCGATTGGCTTGAAAAATTAGGAATAAACAAACAAGAAGGGAAAACCCCTAACTGCAGGAAGGCGGACCGCGGAGGAAAGGACAGGAGATCCCGGAATCATCCGGCCGCATAGGCAGGACATAACCCGCACGAACGGCCGGTACTGCAACAGGGCGGATGCAAAGGCTGGGCGCAACAGTGACAAGACCTACGGGCGAATGATAGCGCTTGGACACAGACGACAAAACCTTCCCAAATTGTACCCCGAGATCGGTATGCCCCCGATACCAGTGCTGCCCATTGTGCTGCACCCGGTATAACCCGCCGTAAAAGCTCGTGCAGAGATGGAACCGGTCCGTGAGCCTGTTCCCGAACAACACCAGGGAACTCGCCACCAGCAGGCACTTAAGGAACGCACGCAGATATTTGAACTTTGTCGTATACATGCTTGGATGCCGGGCCACGGGACCACGGACGCAAAAATACCACATTCCGGTAAGAATCTTATGGCCTCCCGGTAATTCTGCCGTAACTTCCCCTCCACCATTAAAAAGGCATTAAACAACTAACCATGAAGAAAATACCCACCGGCCGCCGCCATTTCATCCGCTCGGCCACCACACTCACCAGCGCAATGGTCGGTCTCTCCTTATTACCCAATATCAGCTGGGGTAATTCCTTGGAGAGCGCCCCCGCAACAAACGCCCCCGGCGCCAACGCTCCCGGTATCAAAACCCCCGCACCCTTCGCAAACGACCAAAATATCATCGGCCCCAAAGAAGGCTACAGCCCGCAGATCGGCACCCTCGTCTCGATGATGGCCTGGCTTCGCCCGCAGGTGATCAATTCCATAAAAAGCCTCTCCGTCGAACAGCTCGACTTCCTCCTCGACGACAAGGCCAACACCATCGGCGCGCTCGCCTTTCACCTCGCCGCCACCGACGCGTTCTACCATGAGCATACCTTCAAAGGCATCGAATGGGGAAAATGGGACAAAGCAGTCGAAGACAAATTCGGCGCAGCCATGGAGCTCGGCGACGCAGGCCGCAAAAAGATAAAGGGCAACAACGCCGATTTCTATATCAATATCCTGCAGCAGACGCGCGAAAGCACCCTCGCCGAGTTCAAAAAACGCGACGACAAATGGCTCCTCGCCGTAGACGAAAAATGGTATTGGGGACCTACCAACAATTATTGCAAATGGTTCCACGTCACCGAACACGAATCTCATCACCTCGGGCAGATCAACCTGCTGAAAAGCCGGCTGCCCGGTGCCCAAGGCACTTGAACACGAGGTCGCCCGCTTCAACACCGTTCCCGCTTCCTAAACCCCGAGCCCATGCGCAATATCGGTTTCGCTCTGATCATGCTCCTGGCCGCCCGCCCGACGGTCGCCCAAAAGCCATCCACCACAAAGGCCGCCACCACAACCACTATCCACTACCAGGAAGACACCGCAGACATCCCCAACCCCGAACGGGGCTTCTACATCCCCATCGCCACCAGCGCAGGCCACTTCAAACCCCTCGAAGCCGCAACCCTGGCACCGCTGTTCCACACTGAACACCGCCAGGGTAAGGCCCGCTATACCATCCACTCCACCCTGATCCTGCGCGAATACACCCTCGACACCTTCAGGTCCCAACCACTCAGCCAAACCTTCCTCGACCAACTCGAACACGATCTGCAAGCCATCCGAAAAACAGGGATAAAAGCCATCCTCCGCTTCGCCTACAACGACAAAACAAAGACCGGCGACTGCCCCGACATCTACAAAATATGTCCACCCTACGGCGACGCCCCAAAGGCGATCGTCCTAAAACACATCACCCAGCTCGAACCCATCCTCAAGGCCAACGCGGACGTCATCGCAGTCCTGCAAGAAGGATTCATCGGCATCTGGGGCGAGAATTTCTACACCGATTATTTCGGCGACCCCGGGAAGAACGGCCCCGGCCGCATCATGGACAGCAGCTGGCGCGATCGCAACGAGGTCCTCACAGCCCTCTTACACGCCCTGCCCGCCGATCGCATGATCCAGGTCCGTACCCCGCAGATAAAACAAAAAGCTATCGACGGCCCCGAAGCCCCCATCGACACAAAGCCGCTGACGCAAAGCGAAGCATACCACGAAAACCCCGCCGCCCGCATCGGGTTTCACAACGATTGCTTCCTCGCCAGCCCCGACGACTATGGCACGTACTATGACTATGGCAGCAGCAACATGCCACAAAAGGAAGCCAACGGCCCGCTCCGGGAGTATCTCCAACAGGACAGCCGCTATGTCGCCGTCGGTGGCGAGACCTGCGACGACGCATTCAGCCCGCAAAACGATTGCGCCCCCGCCGGCCATGCCGAGCAGGAAATGGCCGCAATGCACTATAGCTTTCTCAACTCGGCGTACAACAATGATGTCAACAACGACTGGGATTCCCTCGGATGCATGAGCAGCATTCGCCGACGCCTCGGCTATCGCTTCGTGCTCAGGACCGCCCACTTCCCCACCACCACTGCCCCAGGCAGACCCTTCGAATTTACGATCAACCTCGAAAACACCGGCTATGCCTCGCCGTTCAATCCGCGTCCCGTCCTCCTGGTGTTCCGCAACAAGTCCACCGGCCGCGAAATAGCAGTGCCCACCGCTGGCCGCCCCCAGACCTGGTTCACCGGCCCCATAAAATTCGTCGGTGCCGTCACCCTTCCGCCCGACACTCCTCCCGGCATCTACGAGCTCTTTCTTTCCCTGCCCGACAAATACGCTTCCCTCGCCGCCAACCCCGAGTACCACATCCGACTCGCCAACCAGCACACCTGGGAACCCACCACCGGCTACAACCGCCTCGGGGTGTCCGTTTCCGTACACTAGGAAAAATTTCCTAGAAATGTTTGGTGGCTAGGAAATATTTCCTACCTTAGGACAACAATCGTCCGTTATGCCATCCCAAATCGACATTCTCTTATCCGATGAAGCCGCCCGGGCCGTTTGCTGGACTCTCGTCCACTCCCTCTGGCAAGGCACCCTCGCCGCCCTCATCGCCGGCGCCATCATCCTCACTACCCGTAAACGCTCCGCCACCCTTCGCTACGCCCTCCTTTCCACCCTGGTCGCCACGTTTATCCTCGGCGTGTCCATCACCTTCAGCTTACAGCTCAATTCCACTACTCCCGGGACACCCCCCATAAACATACCCACGTTCACCCCCGTTGTAACGACGCATCAGCCGCAAATTCAAAACCTCCCGGTAACACCAACAACACCCGCCTCGATATCGATTTCCATCTGGCAACAGACCATCAACTATCTCAATACCCACGCCACCCTCATCACGCTGATATGGCTGGCCTGTCTCGGCCTGCAGCTACTTCGTCTCGCCGGCGGCCTCTATAACATCCACCGCCTCCGTCGCGACAGTACGCCCGCAACAGAGTACTGGGCGGCCGAACTGGCCGTTCTGGCCCGTCGCCTCCGCATCCGGCGCCCGGTTACCCTCCTCCAGTCCGGCGCGGTAAAAGCGCCGGCCGCCTTCGGCTTCCTGAAACCCGCCATCCTCGTGCCCCTCGGCTTCCTGGCCCAGCTACCCGCCCACCAGGTCGAGACCATCCTCCTGCACGAACTCGCGCATATCCACCGCAACGACTATTTCGCAAATATTTTATTACACCTCACCGAAGCCATCTTCTTCTTCAACCCCGGCATCCGGTGGATCGCCACCCTCATCCGCCGCGAACGCGAAGCCTGCTGTGATGATATGGTCCTGGCCGGTACAAGCGATCGCAATAACTACTTCGAAGCCCTCGTAGCCTTCACACAACTGACCATCGATGACCAGAACATCGCCAAAAACACCTATGCACTCCAACTCGGCGGCAGTCGTAAGAACGATCTTTTCTGGCGCATCCGGCGCATGCTCGAAAAAGAGAACAAACGCCTCCACCTGCTGGAAAAGACCATCCTCTCCATCGCCCTCTTCGCATTGGTCTCCTTCAGCCTTATAAAACCCATGCCCGCCGGCTCCGGGGAGGCACGTCGCGCCATCGATCGCGCAAAGCTCCCCCATATCGCAGCCATCGCCGCCACTCCGGCAATAGCCGCAACCCCAGCCATCGCCGTTATACCGCCCATCGCAGCCACACCGCCTATTGCAGGCCCACAAGCCATCGCAGCCATACAGGCCATCGCACCGGTACAAGCCATAGCACCTATTCAAGCCATCGCACCCCCGCCGCCCGTCCCGCCAATCTTCCCCGCCATCAAGCCGCACCTGTTCCCCCCAGCCCCGGTCGCCTTCCCCGACACCACGCCACGAAGATTCTATTTCACCACCCTGAACAGTTCGAACAGCACAAACAACGACGACCATACCTTCAGGGGAGACGGCATCGCAACCGACGGCCATCATTACGAGATCAGCTTGCATAACGACGATATCCTCGACTTCAAGGTCGACGGCAGACCCATCCCAAGCGAAGAATATCCTCATTATCTCCGGATCATCGCCGAATTCAAGGCGCATGAATACAGCTCCCCCGGGACACCAGGCACCCCCGGCACTCCCGGCACACCTGGCACCCCCGGTACACCCGGCACGCCGGGCACACCGGGAACCCCCGGAACACCCGGAACCCCCGGCCACCCGGGGACACCGGGAACCCCCGGCACCCCCGGCACTCCCGGAACACCAGGCACACCCGGCACCCCCGGAACACCAGGCACCCCGGGCACACCCGGCAGACCCGCCTCTGTCCTTATCTCCAAAGAGAACCAGCCCACAAAAGACTACCCCCTCGTATTCACCGGGCAGCCGAACATAGATATCCTCCACATCGCAACAGACATGGTAAAGCAGGGTTTGATCACCGATGTCAACAAATACCGATTCAATCTCACCGCCACGGGCCTGACCATCAATGGCATTCAACAGCCGGACCAGGTCTTCCGGCAATTCAAGGCAAAGTATATCCAAAGCCCCGCCGATCGCTTCAACTATTCGCAATACTATACCCCGCAAGGCAGCGGATCCCATTGCGATGTGCATACTCCAACCAGCGACTGGAACATCGTATATACCTACTAATATGTGGAAGAACTACCTTATCATCGCCTGGCGCAACATGACGCGCCACAAACTCTACACGGCCATCAACGTCATCGGCCTCGCCGTCGGAATCGGCGCATGCCTCGCCATCGGCACTATTGTTCACTACCAGCTGAGCTTCGACACGTTCCACGCCGATCGCGACCGTGTCTATCGCCTCGTCAACACTCATAAACAACTCGGCAGCGACGACGCCCATTGGCCAAACCTGTGCGAACCCGCCGCACCACAGATCCGCAAGGAGATCACCGGCCTCGAGACCGTCGCCCAGTTCCATAACTATAACGCGGCCGTCACCGTCCCCGGCGATCACGGCCAACAAAAGAAATTCCCAAGATCCCAGGGCGGTGAGAACAACAACACCCTCATCTTTGCCGAACCCCATTATTTCGACATCTTTAAATACGATTGGGTCGCCGGTAACCCCTCCGCGCTCGAACAACCCTTCCACATCGTTCTTTCCACCAGCGCCATCGAACGCTATTTCGGCACGAAAGACTATCTCTCCGCCATGGGCCGCACCCTCATCTATGACGACACCCTCCACGTCACCGTCGCCGGGATCATAAAGGACTGGAACAAGATCACCGACTTTACCTTCACCGATATCATCTCCTATGCGACCATAAATGCCACTGGGCTGAAACAGGAATTGGGGGAGGATAACTGGGGCAGCTTCAATTCCAGCTCGCAAGCCTTCGTAAAGCTCGCAAAGGGGGTCACTCCCCAACGCATAGAGGCCGAACTGGTTCCCTTCTCCGCAAAATATTTCACCGGCTTCGAGAAAAAGGATAGCTTTCGCGTCCGGCTCCAACCTTTTACCGCCCTTCATTTCGACACCGTCTACGGAAAGGATTATGGCACCGAAGCCAATCTTCCTACCCTTTACGGACTCATGGCCATCGCCCTTTTCATCCTCATCCTCGCCTCCATCAATTTTATCAACCTGTCGACGGCCCAATCGCTGCGGCGGGCGAAAGAGATCGGCATCCGCAAGGTCATGGGAAGCCGCCGCGCCGGCCTCATCACCCAGTTCCTCGGCGAAACCACCCTGCTGGTCTTTATCTCGCTGGTTCTCTCCCTGGCAATGCTCTATCCGGTGCTCAATGCGTTTCCGGACTTCGTGCCGGCAGGCGTCAAATCCCATATCTTCACCCCCGCCACCATCGCCATCGGCGCCGGCATCCTGCTCCTCACCTCTCTTCTTTCCGGATTGTATCCCGCATGGATCCTGTCCTCCTTTAACCCGGTGAGGACGCTCAAAGGTCAGGGCGCGCAGAAAGGAAGCTCACGGAACCGGCTCGGCAAGGGATTGGTCGTTTTCCAGTTCACGATCTCCATCGTCTTCATCATCTGCACGATTGCCGTCGGCCACCAGATGCGGTTCCTCCTCAACAAAGACATGGGTTTCGCGCACAACGCCATCATCCGGTTCGGCGCGAATCGCAAGGATAGCCTCAATCTCCGTTATCTGCTCCGCGACCGGCTCGCGCTCCTGCCGGGCGTCGCCAGGGTCAGCCTCGACAATAGCCCACCCGCCATCAACGGCTGGTGGAAGACCACCATCGACTATAAAGGGGCGCATCCCTACAAGTCCAACATCAATGTCCGCACCGGCGACACCAATTATATCCCTCTCTACCAGTTGCAACTGCTGGCGGGGCGCAATCTCCGGCCCTCCGATACGACTTATGAAGTGGTTATCAATAACAGCTACGCCCAGCTGCTGGGTTTCAGCAAGCCTCAACAGGCCATCGGGCAGATCCTGCCGTTGTGGGACCGCCAGATTCCCATCGTGGGAGTCGTCGCCGACTTCAACCAGCGGTCCCTGCGCTTCGCTATCGAGCCGACGATCATTACCCAGGACGGCGGTTCTCAAAGCAATTACAGCGTAAAGTTGAGTGCCGCCGCCGGCGATATCCCCGGGACGCTGAAACGCATCGAACAGGCCTATAAAGCCGTCTTCCCGGACGAGATATTCAACTACGCCTTCCTCGACGACAACATCGCAAAATTCTATGACAACGATCGCAAGATGGCCCAGCTGATCAACCTCGCCATGGCGATCACCATCTTTATCTCCTGCATGGGTCTCTTCGGCCTCGCCGCCCTCACCGCCGAACAACGCACCCGTGAGATCGGCATCCGCAAGGTCCTTGGCGCCCGCGTCGCCGATATCACGACGATGCTCAGCCGCGACTTCGTGTTGCTCGTCCTCCTCGCGCTGGTCATCTCATCGCCCGTCGCCTGGTATTTCATGCATAGATGGTTGGAGGATTACACGTATCGGGCAAGCCTAGGCTGGTGGATATTCGCCCTCGCCGGATTCGGCGCCATCGCCATCGCCCTGCTCACCGTCAGCTTCCACGCGATTCGCGCCGCGCTCGCAAACCCGGTAAAGGCGCTACGAAGCGAATAATATTACAAGGCCCGGCCAAAGGCCGGGCCGCATTCTCATCTCCCGGCGACCGATCGGTTTGGCCAATAGATGCCCCCGATCACCAACAGCATCCCCACGATCGTATACCCCGTGATCGGCTCCCCCGTAAACACATTCGAAATAACAAACCCAAACACCGGCGTAAGAAAAAGCCAGAACGATGACCTCGCCGCGTCCCGCTTCAAAAGATAAAGCCAAAGCTGCACCGCCCCGATGGACACCGGAATGGCCAGCCAGCCGATAGCCCCCAGCGCCTTCATGCCCCAATGGTTCAAAGAAGGGCGATACACCGCCGCCGCCAGCGGCAACAGGAACACCCCACCCAACAGCACCTGCCATCCGTTGATCGCCAGCAAGGGCAACCCGTTCCACTCCACCCGCGAGAAATACACCACCCCCGCCGAATAAGCAACCAACCCCGACAGCAGGATCAGCAATCCCGCCGGCGTCGCCGTACTGTTCTGCAGCAAGGGCCAGGCGGCCAGCATCACGCCCGCCATACAGATCACCAGGCAGACCAGCGTTAGCACCGGGAGCCGCCGCCGCAGCAGGAGCGCCGTCATTAAATTGATCAGTAAGGGATTCATCGCCACCGACAGGGAACCCAATCCCGCCGACACCTGCCGCATCGCCAACACATACAGCCCAAGGTAGACCGAATTGGAAAGCACCCCATACAACGCTATCGCCCGCCATTCCCTGCCGCGTGGCAATCGCTGCCGCAACACGAAACGGCTGAGGAGGATCATGATCGTCCCCGCCGAAAAGAATCGTACCACACAGATAGTGAAGGGCTGAACCGCCTGCAACCCGATCTTGGTTGCAGTCGCCGCGGATGACCAGAGGAATGAGAAGAAAAGACCCGCAACCAGCGGCCGGAAACCTTTTTGCAACGCCTGATTTTTGGGGGCGAAGGTATAACTTTTGTACCTTCCACAAGGAAGCCCTCGAAACCACCCGGCAAAAAGATCATTGGCACACGGTCACCAACAACGGTGAATACAGGTCGAAATACCTGGTCATGGCCACCGGAAGATATAATACACCCAAACAGATAGACCTGAAAGGGGAAGAAACCTTTCCGGTGCGACCATCCATAGCAGCCAGTTCAGGACAGAAACACATCGCCGTCCAAAAAGTCTCACCATAAATCCCGCCGCAGGATCGGCACTGCCGCAAAAATCCAATATACCTGTTTTTGCCACCAAGAAAAAGATGAGTTATCGCAAAGTTGAACTTCTTATCCGCCAATTTGTCTAACTTTCCGCAAAATCAAAAAGGAAATATGATACCGGTAAAAGGCTATGCCGCACAGAGCCCGACAACCGACCTCGCTCCCTGGAGTTTCGAGCGTCGCGAAGTAGGCCCACATGACGTACAATTCGATATTCAGTTCTGCGGAGTATGCCACTCCGACCTCCACCAGATCAAGAACGACTGGTTCCCCGGCATCTTCCCGATGGTGCCCGGCCATGAGATCGTCGGGAAAGTGGTCAGGGTGGGAAGCGAAGTAAAGAAATTCAAGGTCGGCGATCTGGCCGGCACCGGCTGCCTGGTTGACTCCTGCCGCCATTGCGACAACTGCAAGGCCGACCTCGAACAATACTGCCTCAACGGCGGGTCCTATACTTACAACAGCACCGAGCAGGATCATAAGACGCCCACCTACGGCGGCTATTCCAACACCATCGTAGTCCACGAGGATTTCGTTCTCCACATCTCCGATAAGCTCGACCTCGCCGCTACCGCACCCCTGCTCTGCGCCGGCATCACCACCTACTCCCCCCTTCGCCATTGGAACATCGGCAAGGGCCACAAAGTGGCTATCGTCGGCCTCGGTGGTCTCGGTCACATGGGTGTGAAATTCGCCGTCGCTTTCGGCGCTGACGTCACCGTCATGAGCACCTCGCCCTCCAAGGAAAAGGACGCCAAAAAACTGGGCGCCCACCACTTCCTCGTTACTTCGAACCCCGAACAGGTGAAAGCCGCGGCGGGTAGCTTCGATTTCATTCTCGATACCGTCTCCGCCGGGCACGATATAAATATGTATATGTCCATGTTGAAAACCGACGGGACCCATTGCATCGTGGGGTTGCCGTCGTCTGCCATACCCATCGCGCCCTTCACGGTCGTCGGCGGCCGCAAAAGCTTCGCAGGGTCCAGCATCGGTGGGTTGAAGGAAACACAGGAGATGCTCGACTTCTGTGCCGCCAACAATATCGTCTCTGACATCGAGTTGATCGATATCAAGGACATCACAAAGTCCTATGAGCGGATGCTGAAAGGAGATGTCCGCTATCGCTTCGTCATCGATATCGCGACACTCAAATAACAACGCAGCAGGATAAAATGGGGCCGCCACAAAGGCAGCCCCATTTTTATTTTATGCAGAGAGTGCATCAAAATAATACGCCGTCGCCATGAACCGCTTCACATGCGTCCGCGACTCGCTGGGCAGGTACCGCTCCAACACCCGGAAATCCGTGCTCTTGGAGCGCTGCATCGCGCGAAACACCGGCAACGGCCCGGCATTGTAAGCAGCCAGCACCAGCCTCCAGTCCTTGAAGGTCCGATGCAGATCGCGCAGGTACAGCGCCGCAGCACGGGTACTCTTATAGAAGTTCGTCCGTTCGTCCTGCGCGCTGTCCACCTTCAGCCCCAGATCCTGGGCCGTAGACGCCATCAACTGCCAGGGACCCCGGGCGCCCACCCTGGACGTCGCCGTGCTCTTCAGGTCCGACTCGATGACAGCCAGGTATTTCAGCTCGGCCGGCAGCCCGAATCGCTGCAGGACAGTCTCGATCATTTTAAAATAGCGTTTACTCCGTTGCTTGACAGCCAGCAACGACTCATCGTTCTCCTGGATATACGAATGCACATAGGGCATCTCGTCCTGTCCGGGTAGCGCAAAAGATACAGTCTTTTCGATCGGGGAAGAACCGGTCTCCATGTTCATTCTCGTCTTGGCGAGAGGAGCCAGACCGGAATTGGCAGCCGAAGGCACGACAAGCGCCAGCAAAAGGCTGCATACAAAGGGTACATTTGAGTTCAACATCGTTTTAAGTTTGAGTAAAACAATGCCGCTCCGAGGTATGGATCGCTGGTAACTCTGTTGAAAGAGGGTTAAGAATAGAATAGTGGAGAGGTCAAAAGCCCGCCGTGGGTACGGTGAAACAGGTTTTTCATTCACGGGGACGATAACAACAAGCCATAAAGATAATACCCAGCCGCCCGGCCTCATAGGTACTTTTACGAAGTAAAACCACCACATCGGACAATCGCTGTATCACATCCGTACGCTCCTCCAAGGCGACCCCCGACCAAGGCGCTGACTCCCAATGGCTTACACCACTGGCATATTTTTGGTCCACACAAAGGATGCTAAAAAATTATTTCAAGGTCGCCTTCCGCAACCTCTCCCGCAACAAAGTTTTTAGTATCATCAATATTTTTGGCCTGGCGATCGGCCTCACCACCTGTCTATTGATCCTTTTATATATCGTTAGTGAATCCGGCTACGACCGCCAGAACAAGGACGCCGATCTCATTTATCGCACCGCCTCAGCCATAAAGATCGCCGGACAAAAGCAACGCGCCTGGGCCGCCACTTCTGCACCGGTCGCCTGGGCGCTGAAGGCCGATCTGCCGGAAGTGGCCGCATCTACCCGGTTGATGAAATTCCCCGGGATGGACAAAATGCTGCTCACCGCCAAACAGGGTAACAGCCGCAAGCAGTTCTATGAGACAAATGGCTATTATGTCGATTCCACCTTCTTCCGCGTCTTTACCTATGATTTTATTTATGGTAACGCGCCCACCTCACTCGACGTGCCGAACAGTGCAGTCCTCTCCGCGGAAGTAGCCCATCGACTCTTTGGCGACGAGAACCCGGTAGGCCGGCCGATCACCATCGGCATGCCCTTTGGCAATTTTGAATATACCGTAAGAGGAGTCTTCCGCGATAAAGACCTCAAGACCCATATCCCTGCCCATTTCTTCCTGTCCATACACAATGGCGATGTCGGCGGCAGATGGGTGGATAACGAGACCAGCTTCGCCTCCGGCAATATCTTTCATACCTATATCCGGTTGAAGAAAAAAGTCGACCCAGTGGCCTTCGAAAAGAAAGTCGCCGCCGACATCGACAAACGGGGCGGCGCCGATCTGAAGCGTCTGGGCATCTCGAGCCGGTTATTTCTCCAACCTCTCACGGATATCTATTTGCATTCGAATATCGAGAACGAGATCGGCCCCAACGGGAATGCAAACACGCTTTATATCCTGGGCAGCATCGCCGCTTTCATCCTGCTCATCGCCTGCATCAACTTTATGAACCTTTCCACCGCCCGCTCGGGAAAAAGGGCAAAAGAGGTCGGTGTTCGTAAGGTCATGGGTGCGGAAAGACGGTCACTCATCTACCAGTTCATGGGCGAATCGGTTGGAATGAGCATTCTTGCCCTGGTGCTTGCATTGGGCCTCGCGCAGCTACTCCTTCCGCTTTTCAACACCGTCGTTCAACGGCAGCTGCAGCTGTTCGATGAACCCGGCGTCTGGATGTGCATAGCCGGGCTAACCCTTCTGACCGGCATCATGTCGGGGCTGTATCCTGCCTTCTATTTGTCCGCCTTCCGGCCCATTATGGTCCTGAAAGGAAAACTCCAGACCAGCTTCTCCGCAATCGGCATCCGCAAGGGATTGATCGTCTTCCAGTTCACCATCTCCATTTGCCTTGTGTCCGGCGCCATCATCATCGCCCGTCAGTTAAGCTACCTGAACGACCAGCCACTGGGTTTTAATAAAGACCAGCAGATCGTTCTGCCCATGCATAACAAAGAGGCTTCGGCAAATTATACCGCATTGAAGCACGGGCTCTTGTCCATCCCCGGCATCCGGTCCGTCACATCCGGAGACAACTATCCCGGGATCGCCAGCGTCAACGACTTGCTGTTTTACGCGGAAGGCAAGACCGCCCGCGATGGGATGGACTTTAACCTTAACGCGGTGGAAAGCGATTATTTCAAGACCCTGGGTCTTACCCTGGTCGAAGGCCGGGAATTTTCAAAGAACCAGCAGGCGGATTCGACACACATCATTCTGAACGAGACTGCCCTCCGGGATCTGGGCTACGATCCCAAAACCGCCATCGGCCGGAAGATCCACTGCGACTTCCAGGGTATCCCCGGCATTTACAGCAGCATGGAGATCATCGGGGTGGTAAAGGATTTTAATTTCCAGAGCCTCTACAATCCGATAAAACCCTATGCCTTCACCACCTCCGTCGGCAACAAATACAGCTATGCCATTGCCAACCTGGCCGCAAGCGACTATGCCGGCATCATCCAAAAAATAGCGGACGTATGGAAAAAGGTCAACCCCGGCCTGCCCTTTTCCTATTCCTTCCTCGACAAGGATTTTCAATACAACTACGAGAAAGATCAGCGGACCTCCGGGATCATTCGCTATTTCACCGTCGTCACCATCCTCATCGCCTGCCTCGGCCTGTTCGGATTATCCGTCTTCTCCGCCGAACAACGTACCCGGGAAATCGGCATCCGCAAGGTGTTGGGCGCCTCCGTGTCGAATATCACCCTGCTGCTGTCCCGCGATTTCCTCGGTCTCGTCTGCATCGCTATCCTCATCGCCTCGCCGCTCGCCTGGTATGGGATGAACCAATGGCTCCAGGGCTTTGCCTATAGGATCACGATCGGCTGGTGGCTCTTTCCCCTGTCCGGCCTCATCGCCATCGGCATCGCCTGGCTCACCGTCAGCTACCAGGCCATACGCACGGCATTCACAAATCCCGTAAAGGCGCTGCGGAGCGAATAGAACCGTAGTTCAGCGAGCCAAAGTCTCCTGCAATTCCCGGCTTTCACCCGGGTAAAGGTCTCGTAAACACCCGTCCGGAAAGAACGCGCGCGGCGATCCATCGGTTGCCTGGGAAAATATTCCTCCGCAAGAGGCAACCGGGAACACATCGGAAGCGGTTTGTAATTCGAAAATAAAAGCAAACACATGAAATCCCCCAATTTCGTTTACCTGTTGACGATAGCAACAGGCATCATGATCATCGGCGCCTCCTGCAAGAAAAGCTCCAACAACGGCAACAACTCCAATCCCCCCTCCAACCCGACCGGCGTCGTCCTCGCAAGCAATTCAACATTCGGAAATATCATCACCGATAACAAAGGAAGGACCCTCTACTTCTTTTTTAATGACGCGGCGTCCGGCTCCGCCTGTACGGGCGACTGCCTCGTCGCCTGGCCCTCGTTCTATGAAGATAACCTCAGCATCGGCGCCGGCCTCAACGCCTCGGACTTCGGGGTCATCACCCGCACCGACGGCGTAAAACAATCCACTTTCAAAGGTTGGCCCCTTTATTATTTCCAGAATGACGCAAAACCCGGTGACGTCAATGGCGACAAGGTCGGAAATCTCTGGGCCGTCGCAAAGGCCGACTACACCGTCATGGTCGCCAACGCACAACTGGTAGGTCAGGATGGTGCTGATTACAACGACCAGGGCGTTGCTGCCAACGGCGCTTCCATGTACCTCACCGATCCCACCGGGAAAACCCTTTATCTCTTCAGTAAGGACTCGGCCAATCGCAACAACTTTACAAAATCCGACTTCAGCAACGACGCAATATGGCCCATCGATCAGGTCTCCGGCATCAGCAGCATCCCCAGCGTGCTGAACAAGGATCAGTTCTCCACCATCACCGTCTTCGGGAAGACCCAGCTGACCTGTAAAGGCCGCCCCCTCTACTTCTTCGGCCAGGACAACTCGGTCAAAGGCGCCACAAAAGGCGTAAGCGTGCCCACACCCGGGGCCGGTATCTGGAAGGTCATCAACAACAACACCTCCGCACTTTAACAACCAAACTGCCGGAGATGATGATCGGAGTGCTTGTACGCAAGCACTCCGGTCTCCTCCTGCGTCATCCGCCCAAAGAAAGGATGCACAAACCCGGCGTTGAATCGCCGGCCATGTTCCTCGATCAGCGCGATCTTCCCAAAAAGCCACCCGACAAACACCCGCCGGTACTCTTCCCCGTGCAACACCATATCCTCCCAAAGCGCACAATGCTTCACCATCTGGAAGACCGTCATCTTTCCCCACAGCGACCGGCTCTTCTCGTTCACCATCCGGATACGGGCGATAAGCTCATCCCGCACCTCCTTATCATAGACTGTTTTCATGGTTATGTCCTTATTTGAGTTGTGCAAGCGAATACCAGTTCCCCGAATCGTCCTTGAAAATGGCTTCAGTGCCATAGAACTCTTTCGTCGGCGCCTTGGTAAACTCCACACCCTTGGCCTTCAGCTCCTCATACGTGGCATAAATGTCGTCGCAGGTAAGCACGGCAACCCCGAACGTTCCTTTTTTGACGAGGTCCTTTAGCGTCTCCGAGACTTCTTTGGAGAACATACTCCGGGTCACAGGCGCCAGCACCATTTCCAGCTCCGGCATCTGCGGCGGGGCCACGGTCAGCCAGCGGCCGTCATTGCCCATCGGCACATCGGTCACCACCTTAAAACCCAGCTTGTTGGTGTAGAAATCAAAGGCGCTGTCCTGGTCGAGCACGTACACGGTGGAATGCGTCATTCTGGTTATCATGTTGTCGGTATTTTGTACCCCAAAGCACGATAATAAATGGCGGCCGCGGTTATCGAAAATTGTTATTTTTTAAGCCAGCCGTTCTTGTGCGCAAAGCAACCCGGGATATAGGTCAGCGGCGCTGCGGCGATCTGTGCCTTCAGATCCTGCTGCTCGGCAAGATAGGCCGACGGGGTCATCCCGGTCATCCGCTTGAACAATCCGCTGAACGAAGGCAGGCTCTCGAATCCCACCCGGTAGCACACATCCGACACCGGCAGCCCGGCTTTCAATAATAGCCGGGCCTTTTCGATCCGGAGCGAGATCAGGTATTGATGCGGCGTTTGCCGGTAGATACTCTTAAACTGTTTGATGAAATGGAATTTGGAAAAAAAGGCTTCATCGGCGATCGCCCCGAGGTCTATCGGTTCGGCATAATGCGTGTCGATAAAAAGCTTCGCCTGCACCAGCCGCCGGTACAGATACATCCTGGGGTAGGGCTGCCCTTTCATACTACAAGATACGGATGAAATGCATACTAAATCAGACTGACCTCCGCCTGCAAAAACTGCTTAAGTCCCAGTACCGCCCGCCGGTCTTCCCCCGGCGCACTGCAGAGGAATGCATGTACCGAAGGAAGTGGCGGCAGCTGCACTGTCTTCGGCAGGACCCTGACCCCTTCAGGCAGTCCGACTTTCGTACGGGCACTGATGCCGATACCTGCGAACACTGCGCCAAACATCGCAGGAAGATGATTGCTGCCGAACACGATCCGCCAGGGAATGCCGGCCTGCGTCAATGCCTCCGAGGCAGCCTGCCGCATCTTACACTCGGGACCAAGCACCACCAGCGGCAGCGGCGACCGGTGCACAATTGCCCCTTCGTCTGATGCCGGCGCAATCCAGTGCAGGGGAAAACTTCCCAGACGCTCCGCATCCAGCCGGGGATTTGCCTCATTGGCCAGGTACATCGCCAGATCCAGCTTGCGCGCCAAAAGCAGACTCTGCAAAGCATCACTGGAATCCACCTTCCAATCGACCAGGATTTCCGGGTGATTTTTTACAAAGCGATAGACGGCAGCCGGAACACGCGACGCCATCAGATCGCCCTGAACTCCGATCCGCATCTTCCCTTTCAGGCGGGTCTCCCGCAGCGCCAGCAATACCTCATCGTTAAGATCCAGCATCTTGCGTGCATAGCTCAGCAGTATTTCCCCCTGGTGCGTCAGCAACCATTGCCTACCCCTTCGCTCAAGCAATACCTGCCCTGTCAGGTCTTCCAGCTTCTTTATTTGCATGCTGATGGCGGACTGGGATAAGTGGACTTTCTCCGCCGCAAGATTGAATCCCTTGAGCTCGACGATAGTAATAAAGGTTCGCAGTACATCCAGGCTAAGGTGTTCCATACTTCAATAATATTGAATGAAAATATCAAATATATCAATTTCTGTGAAGTATGGCAGAGCCGTATTTTTATGAGAAAATGAACAGACGCAACTTTCTGACCATCGGCGGCGGCCTCGCCGTATCCTCCATGCTGCCTGTCCCGCAGTCTTTCGGGAAGCAGCCTTCCGCAAGACCGCATTCCATAAAGGCCATTCTCTTCGACGCCTTTCCCATATTCGACCCCGCGCCGGTAGCGGGCCTGGCCGCGCAGCTCTTTCCGGAACACTCCGCCAGTCTCCTCAACATCTGGCGGACAAAACAATTCGAATATACCTGGCTGCGCAGCCTCACCGGCAGATACCTGGACTTTCTTTCGGTCACAGCCGATGCCCTCGATTATTCAGCGGCCTCGCTGAACATGGATGTATCAGCGCAACAACATCGTCAGCTTGTCGACGCCTACAACGAATTGCCGGCCTGGCCGGAAGTGCCCGCAATCCTTGGTCAGCTAAATGCGGATGGGTATCGCCTCGGCATGCTTTCCAACTTCACCCCCGGTATGCTTCGAAATAATGTACAATATGCCCGGCTGAGCCATCACTTCGAACACCTGCTAAGCGTAGATACGGTGAGAACATATAAACCCGCCGCCAGGGCATATCAGCTTGCCATGGAGGAATTCCGGCTGCCAAAAGAAGAGATCTTATTCGTGCCCTTCGCCGGCTGGGATGCGGCCGGGGCAAAAAGCTTTGGTTACCTGACCTTTTGGGTCAATCGACTGGGAACGCCAACCGACCGCCTTGGCATCGAGCCCGATGGAGAAGGTCGAAACCTGAACCAGCTCATGGATTGGCTCAAATCCTCCCATCTCCGCTGAACAAAGGCCATAGGTCACGATCCGGATAGATCTTCCATCATTGTTTATAAAGATCACCATTAAGATATTTCAACCCCGAATCACAAACGATCGTAACGATCTTCTTCCCAGCACCGATCACCCGTGCCCGTTGCATCGCCGCCCAGACATTCGCACCCGACGTGATACCGCCGAAAATGCCCTCCTCCCGCGCAAGCCGGCGAGCCGTGGCATAGGCATCGGCATCCGTTACCGCGATGATCTCATCGGCCAGGTCCAACCGGCAGATCGCCGGGACAAAACCGGTGCCGATGCCCTCGAGCCGATGCGTCCCCGAGATATCACCACCCGAAAGCGCGCGTACTCCCGCAGGCTCGATCGGGATACAGCGGACGCCCGGAACCTCTTCCTTGAACACTTCCGCATTCCCCGACCAGCAGCCGCCCGTTCCCACCCCTTGCAGGAACTCGGCAATATCCGTACCCAGCACCGCGATGACTTCCCTCGCCATCGTATGATAGGCATTCCGGTTATCGACATTCTTGAACTGATCTGTCCAGAACACATTCGGCTCCCCACTCAACTCCCGCGCCCGCACGATCATCGCATCGATCAATTTGGCAGTGATCTTACCACCCTCGCTCGGAAACAGCTCGAGCTCCGCGCCAAAGGCCCGCATCGTCTGCAGCTTCTCCTGCGAAAAGGCATCCGAGGACACAAAATGGGCGCGGTATCCCTTCGTCGCGCAAACCATCGCCAGCGAACTGCCCGTGCTGCCCCCGGTATATTCCACCACCTTGCCGCCCCGCTTCAGCTGTCCCCGGCGTTCCGCGCCCTCGATCATCGCCAGCGCCATCCGGTCCTTCATGCTCCCCGTCGGGTTGGCCCCCTCGTATTTTACATAGATCTCGGCGCATCCCGGCTCCGACAATCGCTCCAGTTTCACCAGCGGGGTATTTCCAATAGCAGGCATAAAACGATGTTTTTATTTTAAAAATACCCCTTTTATGGCCACCATCTATCGGAAATTTCTCGCCGAAGCACCCGCCGCCAAAACCTGGTCGGCGATCCGCACGACCAGCCGCTTCCCATCGGAAATATCCATATCCCATAGATTTGCAATCTCGGCCAGCGGCACTACCGTCGTCCCCACCCTCAGCTTCCCATCCGCCGCGAGCTGGAACATCTCCGGCAGCATCTCCGAAAGCAGCGTCCGCACTTGCCCCCTCGTCCAGCTCCCCAAGCCCGATCCAGACAACTGCAGATCCACGCTGCGAAGCAGCGCCGAGGACAACCGGATCGTATCACCCGTCATCGCACCCACGGACACGAACCGGGTTCGCGGTGAAAAGCTGCCATCCCCGTTCAACGCCGTCAGCAGCAACTCGGCCGTATGCCCCCACAGGTAGTCGATGATCACTTGCACCGGTGTGCTACGATGCATACGCCGGAACTGAGCCACGAATTCCTCATCGCTCAGCCGCGTCGACAACGTCTCGTCCACGCCAAGCCCGCGCAGTTCCTCCAGCGCCGCCACATTTCGTCCCGTCGCGATGACCCTGCCCGCTCCATAATACCGCGCCAGCTGCACCGCCATCCTTCCCGTGAATCCCGTTGCCCCGTTGACAAGCACGGTATCCCCCGGCGCTATCCCCGCCCGGAACCGCAAAGCCATCGCCGATCCGAACACCCCATTCGGCAAAGCCGCTGCAGTGATATCATCCAGCCCCTCCGGCACCGGCACGATCCTGTCGCGCTCTACGGTCGCCTTCTCCGCCATCATCCCGCTGGCGCCGATGGCATACACCCGCGTCCCATCGGGCAACAAACAGATGCCGTCACCGCCGGCGACCCGGGCACCCGTAAAATTCCCTTCGCTTGAATAATGGGTTCCGTTGGAGCGGCTCCTGTCAAGATGCTTCAGGGCCACGGCTTTCACCGAAACAAGTATCTCTCCGTCTTGGGCTACAGGCTCCGCAATATCGGTATACCGGGGCATCTCCCCCGGCGCAATGATCACTGCTGCTTTCATACTGAAACGTTTTTCCAAAGGTAGACCCGCACCCGTCCCCGGACGATAACATTTGTTAAGAAAGCATCGTCGTCGCTTATCTCCGCTACCCGTCAAGGCATGGACAGAAGGCCGGAATACCCGGAAACCCGTACCTATTTCTTAATAATTTCTTCAAACGCAAAAAAACGGTGATCTTCATTTTCCGTCTAGATTTGTCCGCCAATAAAAATCAAACTACACTCTATGGGGAAACTTTACCTATTACTCCTCGCCTTCCTGTTGCCCGTCCTTACCAACGCCCAGATCATCTGGGACTTCTCCACCGCAACGCCGACAACAGGTATCCCCGCCGGCGTCACAGTCTCCGCCGTCTCGCAAGGCAACAACAACGGTACGACCACGCTGCTGACAACCACCTCCGCCTCATCGGGTTACACCGGCGCCACCGGTAGCAACAACGCCGGCGCCGCAGCCAACACCGGCGCCTTCCGGCCCGATACGACAACCTATTTCGAATGGACCCTGACACCGGCTGCGACGGTATCCGTCACCGTCAGCCAGATCAACTTCGGCAGCCGCTCCACCGGCACGGGACCGCAGGCATACGACATTCGTACCAGCCTCGACAACTTCGCCGCCCCCGCCGCCACCGGCACCCTGGTCAACAACAGCGCCTGGGCCCTGATCGGCAACGCGGTTTCCATTCCCGGAAGCCAGGGCCAACCGATCACCATTCGCATCTACGCCTACAATGGTACGGGCAATGCCTCGAAGAACACCGCCAACTGGCGCATCGATGACCTCAGCGTCACAGCCGTCACGGCAGGCACCGTACCGGTGCCGACGATAACGGTCAGCCCCTCCTCCCTGCCTGCCTTCACCGCAGTAGCAGGCAGCGCCTCGCCGGCTCAAACGGTCACCGTCGGCGGCGCCAATCTCACCGCAAATATCACGGCCAACGCCTCCACCGGTTTCGAACTCTCGACGGACGGCGCCACCTATACCCCGGCGCTAAGCCTGACACAGCAAAGCGGCGCCGTAGCCAATACATCCGTCTTCGTGCGCATCGCCGCTGGCAACCCCTCGGGATCGCTCAACGGCAACATCGTCCTTCGCTCGGCAGGCGCAGACTCGCAAATAGTAACCCTCACGGGTGCCGTAGCCGCACCCACCGCAAAGGTCGTTGTCAACCAGGTATACGGCGGCGGCGGTAACTCCGGCTCCGTCTTCTCCAACGACTTCATCGAACTCTTTAACGATGACGACACCGCCGTCAACCTCGCCGGCTGGTCCGTTCAATATAACTCCGCCGCAGGCACCGGTTCCTGGCAGGTGACACCGCTCAGCGGCGTCATCCCCCCGCATGGCTATTTCCTCGTGCAGGAAGCCGTCGGCGCCAGCCCCAACACCCCCCTGCCGACACCGGACGTCACCGGCGCCATCGCTATGAGCGCTACCAGCGGCAAGGTCCTGCTCAGCAATTCTGCTGTCGCACAAACGGGCGCCAACCCCAGCGGCTCCACCGTCATCGACATCGTCGGCTATGGCCCCACGGCTACCGGCTTCGAAGCCGCGCCTGCACCGGTGTTGACCAATTCCACCGCGGACGAACGCAACCCCGATGGCCACGACACTCAAAACAACTCCGCCGATTTCGTAGCCGGCACACCCAACCCGCACAACAGCACCTACACCACGGCCCCCCCCATGGTGCAACTGCTCCTTCCCGCTAACGGCGCCGTACAGATCCCGGCAAGCACCATCCCGGTCCTTGTATTTACCAAACCGGTCAGCAAAGCCACCGGCAATATTATCCTCGTGACCAACGGCGTCGATGGTACTCCCATCCCCGTCACCGATCCCCGCATCGCCGTCAGCAACGACTCAGTGATTCTCCACCTGCCCCTCGCCGGCGGTAACAGCTACTCGATCCGCATCGACGCAGGCGCCTTCGTCGACATCTTCGGCAATGCCTTCGCCGGTCTCACCACCAACAGCAGCTGGAACTTCACCACCTATAACAACACCATCGCCCAGGGCCTGCCCTTCGTCACCAGCTTCGATAGCTGCCTCGGAAGCGGCCAGCTGCCGAACGGCTTCACCGCCTTCAGCGTAACGGGCGCCCAGGTATGGGATTGCACGGCCTTCGGCAGAGACAGCTCCGCGCCCGCCGGAACTTCGCCCTTCGGCCATGCCGTCCAGATCAACGGTTTCGCAGCCGGCGTCAACAACGCCAACCAGGACTGGCTCATCACGCCCCGATTCAACCTCGCCGGCGCCGCCTTCCCGCTGCTGAGCTTCTGGAGCCGCAACGCCTTCGCCGGCGCCCCGCTGACCCTGAAACTGTCTACTGACTACACCGGCTCGGGCGATCCCACCCTGGCCCACTGGACCGACCTGAATGGCAAATTCCCCAGCCAGGCCTCCGATGTGTGGACCCTTTCGTCTGACATCAACCTCGCAAACTTCAAAGACTCCACCGTTTATATCGCTTTCGTATACACCTCCAGCACCCAGGACGGCTCGCGCTGGACGGTCGACGATATCAGCCTGGTCAACTCGCTGACCCCGCCGCCGCCGAGCCTCTCGCTAAGCACAAATAACGTTGAATTCAGCTTCGTGGCCGCTCACAACAGCGCTACCCAAAAACTCCTCGTTACCGGTAACGATCTGACCTCGAACATCACGATCACTTCATCCGGCAGCTTCCAGTTATCCACCGACAGCACGCACTTCAGCGACTCGGTGGCCTTTACCGCCACGACCGCCAACAACAAAACACTCCCGGTGTGGATCCGCTTCACGCCGCCGGCCGGCAACCGCCAGTTCATAGACTCCGTCGCCGTCACCATCTCCGACTCGACGGCCATCGTCAACGTCAAGGGCAACAGCATCGACCCGGCTTCCACCCTCAGCGTCATCGATTGGAACCTCAACTGGTTCGGCACTCCCGACCCGACTCTCGGCCCCACCGACAAGGCGCTGCAGAAAGCCAATGTGGGTGTCGTCCTTCCCAGCCTCCACGCCGACCTCTACGCTCTCGAAGAAGTATGCGATGAGGCAGCCCTGGATTCCATCGTGGCCACCATGCCGGGCTATGCCGTCGTGGTAGGACAATATGGCTCGTTCTCCAACCCGACGATCCCCGGCGGTCCCGATCCGATCAACCAGGTTCAGAAGCTGGCCTTCGTATACAACACCGCCAAGATCACGATGCTCCGCACGGATTCCCTGCTGACCCTCGGCACCGCCAATCCGCTCGATCCCGCCACGATCTACTATAATGACTGGGCAAGCGGCAGGTTCCCCTACATGCTGACGGCCAACGTGACGCTCAGCGATAACCACGGCGGCACGAATACGCAGACCATCCACTTCATCAACGTCCACGCAAAGGCCAACACCTCGCCGGTGCTGACGGCCTATGCCCGCCGCAAGGACGGCGCCCACGCCCTTGACTCACTGCTGAAGGCGCAATACCCGAACGACAACGTCGTCATCCTCGGCGACTTCAATGACGATCTCAATACCACCATCACGGCAGGCGTCAATCCGCCGGTAACGTCGTGGAACTCGTTCACCATCGACGACTCGGCCCTGTATAAGTTCCCGACCCAGCCGCTGAGCCCCTCGGGTCAGCATTCGGATGTCAGCTTCAGCAGCGTGATCGATAACGTTATCGTCAGCGATACCATGAGCCGGTTCTATCTGCCCAACTCGGCGACCGTCCGCTCCGATGTCGCCACCCTCGTCGACAAGTACGGGACCACCACCACGGATCACTACCCCGTGTTCACCCAGTACACGTTCACCCAACCGGACACCGGCGCGATCCTGCCGCCGCTGACCTTCACCGCGGTGAAGCAAGGCAACAAGGCCCTGCTGAGATGGACCACCACGCCCGAGAACCAAACAAAGGTCTTCGAAGTGCAGAAAAGCCTCGACGGCCGCCTCTTCCTGCCGATCGGCCTGGTTCAGGCGAAGAGCGGCAACAGCACGGATCCCAGCACCGACTACAACTTCACCGATCCGCTGCCGCTGCCCGGCACGAACTACTACCGGCTGAAACAAGTCGTCTCGCTCGGCAATTCCACGCTCTCCAACACCGTGAGCCTGACCTTCACCCCGCCCATGACAGTGACGGCCATCCCCAACCCCGCCATCGGCTTCACCGAGCTGATCGTGGCCCACGCGGATGGTCCCTATATTGTCCAGATCCTGAATTCAAATGGGGATGTGGTCAAGCAACAAAGCGGTCTGCCCAGCACCCCGCTCCTCACCATCGGCCTGGCCGGCCTCCGCGGTGTCTACACCGTAAAGGTCACCACCGCCACCTCGATCGCAACGACCAAGCTGCTCGTCCTCTAGATAAAGAGAAGGGCCACCTACAGGTGGCCTTTCTCTTTTCTTATCTCCATCGGCCCCTTCCCAAACCTTTTCTTGAAAGCCCGGCTGAAATGCGAGCTGCTCTCGAAACCACTCTCAAAAGCCGCTTCGCTCACACCTTTGTTCCGGTTGCTCAAAAGCTCCAGCGCATGCTCCAGTCTTCGCTCGAGCAGCCACTTCCCCGGACTCGTCCCGAACGATCGTTCAAAATCCCGCTTGAAGGCGGAAAGGCTGCGGTTACAAAGCTCGGCATATGCCTCCAGCCGCAAATTGTAACAAAAATTATCTTCCATCACCCGCTTCAGCTGCACCGCCTGCGGCTCATGCAACAGGGAGCAGAAATAGGACAACAGCTCCCGGTTGGCCGAATTGTCCGCTACATTCAGGACCAACTCCCTGAATTTGATCGCCAGCAACGCCGGATCGGGCTCCTTCGATTCGGTATAATACGTATACATCGAAAGGAAGAAACCCTTCAGCGTTTCGCTCGACTCCAGCATCATGACGGGCTCGAAGTGCTGCTCGTAATTCACCAGCGGCCTCGTCCTCGTTTGAAGGGTCTCACAGATAAATTCATCGGGGATAAAGAACAGCATCACACAAAAGCCGATATCCGCTATCTGCTCGAGAATGAACCCGCCCTTTCGGACAAATACGCAGCTGTCCTTCTGAAGATGGTACGATCCCTTCGCCGTGTGCCAGGTCTTTTGCCCGTCGATGACATAAAAGAGATAATTGTACCGGGTCCAAAGGTCCGCAAACTGCGTCTTCATCATCCGCGCCTCCATCGGGCAGGTAAACGCCGTGATCAGCGAGTGGCCGCATTGGAATTGCCGGTAGTTTCTGGGATTTTGCAATACGCGGTCGAGGAAATTATCCATAGTCCATTAAATTTATGAAATTCCACGGAAGCTGGGCTTTATAGTCATGGATTTGAACTTTTCGGTCATAGCCAAAAGCCTGCCAATGCCGAACATTGCATCCTTAACTTCAATAAAAGCAGTATGAATCCTAACAAAGCACTATGGGAGAAGGGCGATTTCACAAAGATCGCCGACACGATGCGCGAGAGCGGAACCGAACTCGTGGCCCGATTGGGTATTTCCAAAGGTATGAAGGTCCTCGACCTGGGCTGTGGGGACGGCACCACGGCCATCCCCGAGGCAAAGCTGGACGCCATCGTTCTCGGCGTCGACATCGCAGAAAATTTGGTTAAAGCGGGAAATAAAAGGGCCGAAGCGGCAGGTCTCACCAACATCAGCTTCCAGGAAGGGGACGCAACCGACCTGCGCGATCTGGAGGAAAAGGCATTCGATCTCGTGGTCAGCATCTTCGGAGCGATGTTCGCTCCAAAACCGATGGATGTGGCAAAAGAAATGGTTCGCGTCACCCGTCCCGGCGGCAGGATCGTCATGGGTAACTGGATACCCGGCGATCCCACCCTCGTCGCACAGATCCTGAAGGTCTGCTCGGCCTATACCCCGCCGCCACCCGAAGGGTTCGTCAGCCCGATGTTATGGGGAGTGGAAAGCAATGTCATCGAACGCTTTGGCGCCGCAGGCATCCCAAAAGAAGATATCACCTTCGAAAGAGAGACCTTCACATTCCGGGCCGACTACTCACCGGTTGAGTTTCTCAACCGGTTCAGACTCTACTATGGTCCCACCATGAACGCCTACGAGGCGGCCGAAAAGAACGGCGTAGCAGCCGATCTTCAACACGAACTGGCTGCCCTGTTCAACAGTCGGAACGAAAGCAAAAGCAGTATGACCACGTCGATCCCCGCCACCTACCTGAAAGTGACGGTCCATCGAAAATAGCCTCCGGCGGCCCGTCGGTGCCGCCCGAAGCTCGCGCCGGCCATGCGCGCTATTTCGTTACGACCAGCGGCTTTCCCTTCTCCACCACATAAGTGGCCAGCTCACTCGCGACGCCGCTGCCGACATTTTTTGCAGAGTGAAACACCCCGGCGGGGACGAACAACACCCCGCCGGCTTTTAACGTCACCGGGGCCCTCCCTTCCAGGTCGTACTCCAACTCTCCCTGCAGAACATAGATGATCTCCTCCCCCGGATGCTTATGCATCGGCGCCACCGCACCGGGATCGATATCGACCCGCACCTGGATCGCCTCCCGCCCCGGAACACTTAGATCATGTCGCTGAAGATCGGTACGCCTGACCCCGGAAGGCCCCTGCGCCGCCGCCGTCCCGGCAAACAAAGCCAGGCCACTCCCTAAAAAGAACGATAGAATATTCATTATCCAAAAGTAAAGTCAAAAACCTCAACCCCGGGCCCCAAAAACTCGATCGCAAACTCCCGGTCGGCAATGGCCTCCCGCTGCCGGATCAATTGATACATCCGCTGACCGGTCACCTTCCCATTTCCCCGGGCATCCACATCCACGCCATGGGCATCGCCCGGCTCCTTCCCATCTATCAGCACCCGGTATCCAACGGAATGCCCCTTCGCCGCCGGCCCCATGATAAGATTCACATCCCGCGCATGAAATCGATACACCACCCGCCCGGTTTTTCCATTTAGCACATCCGATTCGGTTCCCATGCTCCAATCGCCCGCAAGCGCCCATTCGTTGAGCCGGAGCCGCGCAGGCGCGACATACACCTGCCGCCTGTTGGGCTCGGCGCCACCCGGCGAGGCAAAATTCGAGGTCCGCTCAAAACCCAGGTAGTTCTCACCCGATCCAAGATGACCCCAATCGGCGGCGACTTCTGCTCCGACGGTCTCTACAGGGGTCGGCAATTCGCTTACTCCCGACGCCCCGGCCTCCCTCAGCAATTGCTGGATCACCTTCTCCGACTGCTCATAGCTGCCCTCGCCGAACTGGTGGTGCCGGATATCGCCCCTGGCGTCGATGAAATACAAGGCCGGCCAGTATTGGTTGTTGAAGGCCCGCCAGATCGTATAGTTATTATCCATGGCGACCGGGAAATCGATGTCCATGTCCTTTATCGCCCACCGCACATTGTCCGCATTCTTTTCAAAACCAAACTCCGGCGTATGCACTCCGATCACCACCAATCCCTTGTCCTTGTATCTATCGGCCCAGGTGCGCACGTAGGGTAGGGTGCGCCGCCAGTTGATACAGGTATAGGTCCAGAACTCGACAAGGACAACCTTTCCGCGCACATCGGCCGCCGTTAGAGGTTGTGAGTTGAGCCAAAGCGTCGCGCCGCTGAAGGAAGGGAGTCTGCCCTCCCTGGGTGTTGGGATCGCCATAGGTTTCAGTTGTTTGGTTCCCCGCTTGTCCCGGGGCGGCTCGACCGCGGCCCCCATGATGCCGGCAAGTAGTGCAGGAAAGATCATATAATACCCGATTTTTTTCAACATAAAGCTCTGTTTTATTCCATATTCCTCACCGGCCGGAACGAAGCACGGATCTCCTCCGAATATACTTTCGGCTGTTCCCATGCCGCAAAGTGTCCGCCTTTCTCGAGCCGGTTATAATGGATCAGTTTGGGGAATGCCTTTTCCGCCCAACTGCGCGGCGCCTGGTAGATCTCATCCGGGAAAGCGCTTACAGCCACCGGGATCTGGATACCCCGGATATCGAAGAAGGCCCTTTTATCCTCGTAATAAAGCCGGGCCGACGAGATCACCGTTTTGGAGAACCAGTACATCGTGATATTATCGAGGATATCGTCCTTCGTGAGACCCTCGGAGGCGCCATTAAAGACGCGTTCGATCAGCTCCTCGCTCTTGGTATCATGGTCGATCATCCAGGCAGCCAGCCCTACAGGCGAGTCCATAATGCCATATAAGGTCTGCGGCCGGTTGGCCATCTCGATCGCATAGCCCAGCCGGTGGGCCCAGAAATAGGTCAGCTGATCCCAGGCATGCTTCTCATCGGGACCAAGGCCCGCAGGTTCGGGTCCGCCGATGTTCAGCGGCTTGGAGATCTCGGGTGAAAGCGTTGCAGGCATATTCGTGTGAATGGCAAGCAATCCCGCCGGCGCCATCACCGCCATATTCTCGGTCACATTATCGCCCCAGTCGCCGCCGGCCGCCACATATTTTTTATACCCCAGCCGCTCCATCAGCACGATCCACGCCTTGGCGATCCGGTCACCGTCCCAGCCGGCTGTCGTAGGCTTACCCGAAAATCCATAACCCGGTAGCGACGGGATAACGACATCGAATGCATCTTCCTCTTTTCCCCCATAAGCCGTCGGATCGGTCAGCGGCCCGATCACCTTCATCTGCTCGATAAACGACCCCGGCCACCCGTGGGTGATGATAATAGGTAAGGCGTTCTTATGCTTCGACCTGACATGGATGAAATGGATATCCACCCCGTCGATATTCGTGATGAACATCGGCACCGCGTTCAGCTTCGCCTCGCATTTTTTCCAATCATAGCTCGTCGCCCAATACTGCGCAAGCTTTTGCATCGTCGCAAGGGTCACTCCCTGTGAGGCGTCATTGACCGTTTCCCGTTCGGGCCAGTTCGTTGCCAAAATTCGTTTACGCAGGTCCGCGATCTGCGCTGCGGGGATCTGGATATGAAATTGGCGGATCTCCGTCGATGCCGGGTCGTCCCCCGCCATCGGCTGTGCATTACTTAAGGTACTCTGTAGCGACATGGCGCCTGCCACCATCGCGCCGGCGATCATCGTCTTCGACTTTTTCATTTGCTGGTGTTTTTTAAACGTGATGATTGATTGCAGGTGGAAGGGAATCTAATTTGATACCAAAATTAGGGAACTGATTATTAGCAGAATAGCGGGACAAGCCACGCAGCCCCTTTCGTAAAATGTCGAAATATCGTCAAACAGGCAGTTTCGGATTTCGTCGGCGCGGCAAAGGGAACGCCGCCTGTGGCTCAGTTGGGATGAACAAGAGGGTGAGTCCGCTTGACCAACGGCTCCCGCACAAAGGAGATGGTCACGGTCGTCCCATGATCATTCCCGATCGACAGCGAGCCATCCAGGTTACCCGTCAACGCATGGATCAGGCTCATGCCCAGGGATCCGGCCCGCTTCTCCTGGTAATGCGGTGGGATGCCGATCCCGTCATCCGCAATGGTAAGCACACAGCGATGCAGCACGGCCGTAGACAGGGAGATGGAGATCACCCCGTTCCTCTCCTCGGGGAAGGCATATTTGATGGAGTTCGTGATCACCTCGTTCAACACCAGGCCAAGGGGCACGGCCTGGCTCACGTCCAGTTCCAACGGCTCGATGTCCAGGTCGAACCGGATCCGCCGCCAGGTATCGTAGCTCTCAGCCAGGTAGGACACCAGCTCGCCGATATACCGCGCCATATCGATGGAAGAGACATTCTCCGTACCGTATAGCTTTTGGTGTATCAGCGACATCGCGTACACCCGGTGCTGGCTGTCCCTGATCGCTGTAAGCGCATATTCGTTGTCGATATACGCCGACTGCGAATTCAACAGGCTCAGAACGATCTGCAGGTTGTTCTTCACGCGGTGATGGATCTCCTTCAGCAGCCATTCCTTCTCCGAGAGCAGATGCCGCAGCTTGTTATTACTCTGCTCTTCCGCCCGATAAGCCCGGCGCTTTTGCCGGTATTGCCGGTACAGCAGCGCGCCCGCCAGCGCGAGGATGCCCGCTCCCGCGATCGAAATGTCCCGCATCAGGTTCGACTGCCGGAGACTGGCCCGCTCCATCTGTATCTCCTTCTCCTTCTTTTCGGTCTCATATTCCACCTGCAGTTGCGCAAGCGCCTTGTTCTTCTCCTGGCTGAATATCTCGTCCTTGATCTTATTGAACCGGTTGGAATGCAAAGCCGCCGAACGAAAATCACCCTTCATCGTATCCAGCGTGAACCACTCATCGTAGTTCCGGGTCATGCCGACCAGGTCCTGCAACGAATCCAACAGCTTTTCATTCTTCTCGAGATACAGCTCGGCGGCGTCAAAGCGATGGGTCTCCGTGTAATATCGGATGGCGTTCTCATAACAATTGCTAAGGATCAGTTTGTTCAAATTCCGGCTCGTGATCGCAAGCAGCTTCTGCACATAGGTCCCCGCCCGGTCATAGTCCCTCAGGTCCATATAGATCTTGAACCAGGCCTTGTCCGATGCGTAGCTGCCCATTTCATATTTGTTCTCAGCAACGGCGTAATGATTGGTGATCGTCGTAAAGAAGTCCCGCGCTCGTTGCGGCTGACCGAGCTTCAGATAACACTCGACGATATTGGAGGCCAGCATCCGCACCGTAAGACTGTCCTTTTCCCGCTCGGCAACGCCGATCGACAGATCGAAATATTTTCGGGCATTGTCGATCTCGTTCAGTTTGAAATACGTGAAGCCGATCGTATTGGTGATCTCGCAAAGCCGCATGCTGCTGTCTTTCGTGGCTTCGGCGCTTTTCAGCGCCTTCAACCCATATTGCAGGGACTGCTGGTAATCGCCTCTGATATAGTGGAGCTTGGCAAAAAGCACATAGATGCCCTGCATCTGGGGGTAGTGGATCGATTCATAATAACGGAGCGCGATATTCGCCTCCCCCAGGGCCGTGTCCATCTTGCTTACCAGGTGATCCAGGTCCGCCATCAACCGGTAGCTTTCCGCCAGCAGCTCGATGTTGCCTGCAACCTTCAAAGGGCCGGTCGCCGAATCCAGGTAGGCATGACGAATGCGGATCGCCGTGTCGGTAAAATTTCCACCATATTGTTCGGATAGGTTGAACCAGGCCTGGCCGACAAGGGCGGGAGAGCCCGTCTTTTTCAATAGGGCCAGCGCCGACCTTGCGGCCGTCATCGCCTCGATGGGCTTTTGCTGTTTCCGCAATAGCTTGGACTGCTCGAGCAACGCCTTTCCCTCTTGCGCCGGGTCTCCCTGCGTCAACGCCCTCGGGCCGCAAAGACAAAGCAGCAAAAGCCAGGCGAGCCTTTGGATCATGGACAGGCGTTTTGGTGTTTTTATTTTAGCAAATATAGCAACAGAATTGCTATCTATACGTCCGTCCGGCAGCAACGAAGCACCCCGCCGTTCATCACCCCAAACCCGCCGTTAATTGGATTTCCCCCCAAACCCGGCAACGAATACCGCTTTCCCCTTGTCAGGAACATCCAAACAACTCATCCATGAACCTGACCGAACCTCTCCTCATCCTGTCAACTCTCTTGTGGACCTTTTCGTCCTGCAAAAAAGATCACGCCCCGCAACCCGACGCCCCGCCAGGCACGCTCCAGATCATTTCCTATTCACCCACGAGCGCCGCAAAAGATTCGGTCATCACGATCATCGGCACGAATTTCAGCACAGCCCCAGGCGGCAACACCGTCACCATCAACAACCTCCCCGCCACCGTTCTGTCGGCGCAAAGTAACGAGCTCACCGTGAAAGTGCCGCCGCATGCCGGCATCGGCATCCTGCACGTGCAGGCCGGCGGCCAGGAAGCCAGCGCCTCCACCATCTTCCAATATTTGTACACGGTCTCCACCCTCGCCGGGGACGGTCAATACGGATTTAAGGACGGTGCCGGGAATATCGCGGAATTCAATGCACCCAATGGGGTAGGGGTCGACGGCGCCGGAAATGTTTATGTCACCACCATCGCCGGCGATGGCGTCGCCGGATATAAGGACGGCGTCGGCACAAACACCCGGTTCAATTATCCCGCCGGCATCGCCATCGATCGCGCAGGCAATATCTATGTCGCCGACGCCGGCAACTATCGCATCCGGAAACTGGAATAGCCGCAAAAAAGGCCATCGTCCGGCGAGATAGCCAGTTTACAATAGATTCCCTATATTGTGGTATTAAAATCTCTTGATAAGATAAAGTTCATCTCTCGCCAGTTTCCCCATTTGGGGAAACCCAACCATTATTTTATCTTATAAAAGAGTTTTATGCTATCCGATACAATGATCGCCGTCATCGGCGGCGCCGGTAAATCCGGAAGATTCGTAGTCCGCGAACTGATCCGGCAAAAGATTCCCTTTCGAATGTTGGTACGAGTCAGCCCACCGGCCGAAGATCCGGCCGGGCAAATCGGCCGAATAAGCCAGATCGTCCATGGCGATGCACGAGACGCAAGCGCCATCATGCGCCTCATAGAAGGTTGCACAGCCATCATCAGCACCCTGGGCCAACCCAAAGGCGAGCCGCCCATCTTCAGCCAGGCAACGCGCAACGTCCTCGCCGCCATGAAAAAGAAGAGAATAAAAAGATATATTCTCACCACGGGCCTCAACGTCGACACCCCGCAGGACAAAAAAGGGCCCGTCACACAAGCAGGCACCAACTGGATGAAAGATCACTATCGGGAAACAACGGCGGACAAACAGCTGGAGTATCAATTGCTCGTCGCCGCCAATGTCGACTGGACGCTCGTCAGGTTGCCGCTGATCGGGCTCGCAGCGGATAGCGAAGCCATCGCGACAAGCCTCGAAGACTGCCCGGGAACCGGCATCCACGGAGCAGACCTCGCCCGATTCCTCATCAGCCAGGTGGAAGACAAAGCCTATGTCCGGCAGGCGCCCTTCCTGGCCAACAAGCCCGTTTAAGAAAGGGGCATCCCGAAGGAAAAGGCCATTTTGATGAAGATACCCTGAAGCACAGGTATACGAGGGGGAAAGACTCATCAGACAGCTCAGTACATAAAAAGGGTAAAAGGCGCTGGTTGATAATACTTATTTTACCAAAATATTGGCTACACTATAGAAATAAAGGTATATCTTCAGCGGGTCGCGGATACAACAAAAACCGGTGGTAGCGTTATAGAAATGCGTCTTTGCCGGCCAGTAGCACCGGTTCTTTGTCCAATATTCTAAAATGACCCCTAATGTTAAAAGGCTCCTTTATTGACAATCTTCTGTACGCCCCTTCTTATGGCTGGAAAGACCAGAATGACGCGCTCGTCATCCCCACAAACAAGCAGCTTTGGTCGGAAGCCTTCTCCCGCATCAATGTCTTCAAGACGCGGAAGAACTGGATCTCTTTTGTGAGCTTCCTGATGCTCGCAGGGATGCTTCCCTTCTTTTACCTGTTCCTGTTCAGGTACTTCTCCTGGCAATTGCTCATCGCCGTAGTCGTGTATGCCATGGTGATCATGGGTACCCATGGGACCATCTGGTTTCACCGGTATTGCACGCATAAGTCCTATGGCTTCAGCCACCCCCTCTGGCGGATCATCACCCAGAACCTCGTGATCAAGACCGTGCCCGAAGAGATCTATGTTGTCTCGCATCACGTCCACCATTGCAAGTCGGATGAGCCGGGGGATCCCTATAATGCACAAGCGGGATTTTGGTATTGTATGCTGGCCGAGTACAACCATCAACGCGTTTCGATCGATCTCACCGAAGAAGAGCACAAAAAGGCCCTGCATTTTATGGACCATACGGGTGTAGCACTGAACTCTTACGAGCGATACCGGAAATTGGGCTCACTGTCTAGCCCGGTCTATACCATCGCCATCTGGTTGCTCAATTGGGCCTTTTGGTTTACCGTGTTGACCCTCATCGGCGGGATCGCCTTGACCAGCGCGATCTTCACGGCCGCCTTTCTTTGGTTCACGTTCATCCGCGCATTTAATTATAGCGGGCATGGCGGCGGAAAGGAAAAGCATCGGGAAGGCGTGGACTTCGATCGCAGTAACCTGTCCATCAACCAGACCCGACCAGGTTTGCTGGCCGGGGAATGGCATAACAACCACCACCTCTTTCCCGGAAGCGCCCGCTGCGGTTTCCTTCCCGGCCAGCTCGATCTCGCCTGGGTGTACATCTACACCCTGCGTAAGCTCAGGATGGTCGCCTGGTACAAGGATTCGAAAAAGGAGTTCCTGAAAAAATACGTCGCGATTCAAAAAGTCGCAATATAAAGAAAGGCGTCCCCCGGGACGCCTTTTAATTTTATGAAAGTTTCATCAGGGTTTCGCCGGCTTCGAATACGCCGGATGCTCCGTCGGCCCCCTCGGCTCCTTCTCCAGCAGTCTCAAACACTCCTGCACCGCCCGCTCCAACTGCAGATCATGTCCCTTCGACACCGCCCCCGCTTCCACCTTCACCTCGATGTCCGGCGCCACCCCCTGGTTCTCCGCGATCCACTGATGCGACTCCGGATCGAACACCGCATTATCCGGCGCCGTCATCGCCCCGCCATCGACAAAGGGATAGTGAACCGATGATTTCACGAGCCCGCCCCAGGTCCTCGTCCCGATCAGCGGACCTACCTTCTGATGACGGAATACCCACGGGAAGAAATCGCCACCCGATCCCGCCAGTTCATTTATCAGCAAGACCTTGGGTCCAAGGATACCCGCCGGCAGCCGGAAAGCGGCGCCATCCGGTACCTCGTTGGTGATAGCCGCCCGTTGCCGCCGGATCATCAGATCGACCATATAGTCGTCAAGATTACCCCCGCCGTTGAATCGCTCGTCGATCACGGCGCCATATTTATCCTGTTGCGCAAAGAAGTAACGGTTGAAGGAGACGAATCCCGGCCCGCCCGTATTCGGCACCCAGACATAACCCAGCTTACCGCCCGACAGCTCGTTCACCTTACGGCGGTTGTCTTCCACCCAGGCCCGCTGCCGCAGCGCGGACTCTGACGCCACCGGCTCGACACGTATCGACCAGGCCCCCTCCGGCGAAGGCTTGTTGTTCACAAGCAGCGTCGTCTGCTGCCCCGCTTTCCCATCCAGCAGCTGGTAGGGGTCAACCTCGCCGCTCAGCGACACCCCGTCCACCGCCAGGATATAATCCCCCTCCGCAACCTTCAACCCCGGCTGCGCCAACGGCGCCTTCAGCTCCGGGTTCCAGCTCTCGGCCGTGTAGACCCTTTTTATCTGCCAGCGGCCCTGCGATGCAACCAGGTCCGCACCCAACAGTCCCACTCGCAGGGTATCGACGGAAGGGAAATCCCCGCCAAATACAAAGCTATGACCCACGCTTAGCTCCCCACCCAACTGATCCAACAGGTAGGTCAGATCGCTCCGGTGCCGGATATACGGGATCATCGGCGAATAGTAGGCCCACACCTCCTGCCAGTCACGGCCATGCAGCGCCGGGTCATAGAAATAATCCCGCTCGTACCGCCATCCTTCGGTAAATATTTGTTTCCACTCTGCAAGACGATCCAGGTTCATCCGCAGGTTGACCGCCACCGTTCCTTCTGCCGGCGCAGGCGGCTTCCCTGTCGCCACCACACGGAAGGTTCCACCGCTCCGCATCAGCAGTTTCTCGCCATTCGCCGAGACATCCACCTCGTTCACATGTTGCCCATATTCGTCAAATTTTTTCGTGTCCAGTACGAACCGGCTCAACGTGCCCTCGCCCGACAGGATGAACACCGACCCCTTTGGCCCGGCGACCATCCCCCGGTAATTCGCAACCGCGATCGGCAACGCCACCGTTCTCCGGTCCAGGTTCTCAAAGTCGATCCTCACACCTCCCGCCGCCGAGTCTTTCTTCACACTGTCTTTTTTGGGTCCACCCGCCGCGGAATCCTTCTTCTCCTCATCATCACTCTTAAGCGGGAAGGGCGGCCCATCCTCCTTTCTCAGCACTACCACATACGCCGCAAAACTCGGCCTCGCCAGGATCGAGCTCGTATTCGCCCAGCCGGAACCCAGCGCCGCATCCGTACTCGCCAGGAAGTACAGATGCCTGGCGTCCCGGTCCCAGGCCGGCTGCGTCGCATCGGCAAGCGGATCGCTCAACGGCGCCGTTTTCCCCGTAGCCAGCGACCACACCATTACGCGCCGGAAATTATTCAGTCCCGTCTTTGCATACGCCAGCCACTTCGAATCCGGCGACCACACCAACCCCATATTCCCGCGTTCGATATTGGCGCCGCCCGCATCGACGTTGGTGATCTTTCCCGTAGCGGCGTCGATGACCTTTATCCGCACCTTGTTATCTTCAAAAGCAATGTATTTGCTGTCCGGCGACCAACACGGCTCCCAGGCCAGCTTCGACTCGCCGATTGAGATTTTCCGCGGCTCCCCCTTCCCCTCCTGGTCGGTGAGATACAGTGCATACCCTTCACCCCCTTTATCCGAGAACCAGGCGATCCATTTGCCGTCCGGCGACCAGGAAGGCGCCCTGTCGGCCACATCGCTGCTATGCGTCAGGTTCCGCGCATTTCCATTCTCGATCGGAACTGTGAAAATATCCCCCCTCGCCTCCACCAGGATGCGCTTACCCGTCGGCGATAACGTCGCCGATGTCGCTCTCGATGTCACGTTCTCCCAATGCGGCTCCGCCCACGGGAAATCGCCATGCACCCGGATATCCAGCTGCCGGCTGGCCCCTGAAGCAGGGTCCAGCACGAAAAGATAACCCCCATGCTCGTACGCCAGCTCCTTTCCGTTTCCACTCAGCCATTTGATATCGCCCTCTTTCAGATGCGTCACCTGCCGCAACGATCCCTTGCCCACCGAATAAGCCCAGACATTCATGATAAAGTCCCGGTCGGACAGAAAGAAAATGTCATCCCCCTGCCACACCGGGTGGATATCCATCGTCCGCTCGCCCGGTATCCCCGTTTCCTTCAATGTTTCAAGATCAAGCACCGTCAGCGGCGTATTCTGCCCGCCCCGATAATGCCGGAACTCCACATCCCATCGGCTCACCCGATCCACCACCATCTTCTTACCATCGGGAGACAAACTTCCGTCAAACCCCCACGGCGCAGGCAACAGGGTAGAGACTCCTCCCTCGACGGGAACACTCCAGAGACGATTGTAGCCTACAGGCGCCGTCTCCCGGGAACAGGCATACACCACCCGTTTCCCATCCGGCGTCCAACCCCGCGCAAAAGTGGCCGCCGGATACCAGGTCAGCCGCGTAGGGATGCCACCCTCGGAGGAAACAACATAGACAGCTGTAGTGCCGCTGCGGTTGGAAGTAAAGGCGATCGATTTTCCATCGGGTGAAAAATGCGGATCGCTTTCCGTTGCCGCCGTACTCGTGATCCGGCGGGCCTCGCCGCCATTCTTATCGGCGACCCAGATATCGCCGCCATATACAAAGGCGACAAGCGAAGCGCTCAGCGTCGGTTGCCGCAGCAGCCGCGTTCCCTGAGCCTGTGCGTTTCCGCCCAGCGGGACAACCAGTCCCACGAATATCGCCATCCGCAATAGAAAAAGATTCCTGATCATTGTTGGAGGGTTTAGTGCCCTATAAATATAACTTAATTTACAGGGATAAACCCAATGCCCGCAAGGGCAAATGCCCATCACTCGGTCCTCAGACTCTTGACCGGGTTATTCCTCGCCGCCCTGACCGCCAGAAAGCTAACCGTCCCCAGCGCGATCAGCACCGCCGCCACGCCGGCTCCCGCGAACACCCACCAGGGGATGGCAACCCGGTAGGCATAATCCTGTATCCACCGATGAAGCGCCCACCAGGCCAGCGGACAAGCGATCAGGTTGGCGATCAGCACCAGTCCGATAAAATGCTTCGTAAGCAGGAAGACAACATCGTTCACCGAGGCCCCAAGGATCTTGCGGATGCCGATCTCCTTGGTCCGCTTCGAAGCAGAAAAGGCGGCCAGTCCAAACAACCCCAGGCAGGAGATAACTATCGCCAGACCCGCCATCATCGCTACCATTTGGGACATCTGCGTATCCGTCCGGTACAATTCCCTGAAGACATCGTCCAGGAATTGGTAGCTGAATGGATACTCCGGCAAAACTTTTCTCCAGCTGGCCTGGATGAAAGCCATCGCCTGCCTGGCCTGACGGCCGTTGATCTTCACCGACATCCTGTTGAAACTTCGTGCACCCTGATCAAGCAGGAACAGGGGCTCTATCTTATAATGGAGAGAATTAAAATGGAAGTCTTTGGCGATGCCCACGATGCGGCACAAAGTATCATCCCCCAGGTGTTTGCCGATCAGCCACGACAACGGCGTCCGGGGTTGATCCTTGAGCAGCTGCTTCGCCAGCGTCTCGTTGATGATAAATTCCTTGTTAAATGCGGATCGGTCCCTGGAAAAGCTCCGTCCCGCCACCAGTGGGATCTTGTAAACAGTAAGATAGTCGGGGTCCACAAAGATCCCGGGGGTAAACAGTACGCGCATCGGCGCATTGCCCGGCCAGAACCCAAATCCCATCGTTGCCAATGGACCGCCCAAATGGTCCTGCGCCCCAGTGACTCCGGTCACCAGCGGACTGGCGGACAATTCTTCTTTCAGTAAGGCATATTTGCCGGAGGTGATCCCATGCAACGGGATGGTGATCACCTGGTCGCGGTCAAACCCCGGGTTCTGCTTCTCCATGAAATTCAGCTGGCGAAAGACCAGAATGGTGGCAATCACCAGGAAGATAGCGCTGGTGAACTGCCCTACCACAAGAACACTCCGGAATCGGCCCTTGTTCTTGCCCGTATCATCCCCGCCTTTCAAAACCCTTACCGGCTGGAAGGCGGACAGGTAAAAGGCAGGGTACAACCCCGATAGCACCCCCAGCACGATCGTCCCGGCGAACACCGCCGCCAATAGTTCCGGATGCAGCCCGAAAAGCGGGCTCAGGCTCCTGCCGCTGAGTTTATCAATATATGGCAGTACAAGGCTTACCAGCCCCAGCGCAATGACCAGCGAGATCAGGGATAGCAGGATGGTCTCACTGACAAACTGGATGCCCAACTGCGAGCGCATAGCGCCGCTCACTTTACGCACGCCCACCTCTTTGGCTCTTTCCGCCGATTGGGCCGTAGCCAGGTTAACGAAATTGATGGAAGCGATGAGCAGCACCAACAGACCGACAGCCAGGAAGATATGGGTATACCGCTTGTCGAATTTCTGCGAATTGACATCGTCATAGAGGATATCGGTCGCATTGGCATGGACATCCTTTAACGGTAGGAGGAAGAGGTCATATTGTACGTGTTGGTCCCCGATGCGGTGCTTTTTCAGGTATGCGGGGAACTTCTTTTCCAGGGCGGCCATATTGGTATTGGGCGCGAGCTCCAGGTACGTATATACTCCATGGTCCCCCCGGTCCATCCAGCCCGGTTTGTAGATGGTGTTGAACGACTGCAGCGCGTCAAACTGGAATTCTGAATTCGCGGGCACCTCTTTTAGGACACCCGTCACCGTAAAAAGCACGGTATCCGTCCCAAAATGCGCGACGGTCTTGCCAAGCGGATCCCCGGTGCCAAACAACGTTCTCGCCGCCGATTGCGTCAGAACGATGCTGTTCGGCTTTTGCAGTGCCGTCTGCCGGTATGCTGTCGAAACTCTGTTCGTAATACACGAACAGCACGATCACGATACAGGCGGCCATCCCCGTGGCAAGCCCGAGGATATTGATCGCAGAATACAATTTATGCCGGGTCAGGTTGCGCCAGGCGCCGACGAAATAGTGCTTGAACATACCGGCAGGCGAGCGAAGAAAATGCCAACCGGCCAAGCAACTAATCCTCAAATAATTGTGAATTTGCCAAAAGGCAAACCTGTCCGGATATGAACACCGGCCGGCCGGTAATGAGCCGATAATCCGTCGCCCCCGCCCAGGCGATCATCGCACCACCCGGTACTCCAGTATCAACGCCCCGGTTCCCATCGCCCGCGAGTGCGTAAGCTCGAACTTATTCAACTCCCGGTTATCATCAAACAACCTCAGTCCGCCGCCGATCGCCACCGGGTACAGCTGCAGGTGCAACTCATCAACCAGGTCATGGTGAAGCAAGCCCTTGACCAGGGTGGCGCTCCCATAGACAAGAATAGGACCTCCATCCGCCTTCTTCAGTTCGGCGACGTCTCGCGCCACATCGCGGAGCAGATGACTATTGTTCCACTCCACCTTTGCCAGACTCCGGGATACCACATATTTCGGCAGGCGGTTGATAGGGTCGGCGAACCCCTCGCCGGTCTGTCCCGGCCAGTACCCCGCGAACAAATCATAGGTGTTCTTTCCTAACAATAAGGCATCCACGTTGGCGAGCTCCTTCACCTTGTACTGTCCCGTCTCCGGCGCGCTGTATTTGGACTGCCAGCCGCCGTGCGGATGCGGGGTCTCATTGCCGCCGGGCGCCTCGACGACCCCATCGAGCGTGATGAATTCGGTAACGATAATTTTTCGCATGATCCTTTTTTTTGTAAAAGTAGGCAACCCCGTTCGTCCCGCCGGGTGGAGAATAGGACATTCAATAGGGGCGAATGCGCCGTCGATCCGGAATCTCGGAACCATCCCGGACCATACGGCGACTGCCGACGTGGCCCACCAGCGACCCAGGGAGATCGGCATCCTAAGATTTCGCCCCTTGAACACCCCTATCACCCCAACCTCACAATTTCTGCGCCGCCCCAACAATAAACGCGGCCACCTTATTCGGTTGAGACAGCATCGGAACATGGCTGGACCGCAGCTCAAGCGTAGTCGCATGGATCATTTTCGCCTCGGCCCTGGTCAGGGGAGAAGGAACCGTTTCATCATTCAGGCCAATGATACACCACGAAGGCTTATTCTTCCAGGCCGCCTTGCCGATCCTGGTGACCGTTCCCCTGGCCGCCCAGGGAATCTGCGTCGCATAAAGCACCTTCCGGTCCTCAGGACTCAGGTCTTGAGCAAAGTACTCATTGATTCCCTTTAACGACAAACTAAGAAACCCCGAAGCATCCTGCCGGAACTCCTTATTGCCAGGAGAAGGGGGATAAGGTTTGATGACATCGGCCGCCGATTGCCCGTCATCAGGGATCAACGCGTCGACATAGAGCAACCCGGAGACTTTGGGATCGTTTCCGGCCTCCGTGATCACCACCCCTCCATAGGAATGCGCGGCCAGCAGAACCGGTCCATCCATTGAGGCTATCGCCCGCCTCGTAGCCGCCACATCGTCTTCCAACGAGGTCAGTGGATTTTGTACAGCGATGACTTGGTACCCCTTTGCCTGCAGCAAAGGGATGACCCTCGCCCAGCTGGAACCATCGGCAAAGGCGCCATGCACCAATACGATATTTTTTACTCCTTTGGCCGGTGTTTGTGATCTCGTAGAAAAAGAGAACAGCACGAACGCCAGGTAGGCCACTGCAAAAGCAATCAGATAGTGTTTCATACAATGTAATTTTGTGTGTTAGCAAATGGATTTGTCTACAGCAGGTCGGAAGGGCTGCCGGCGGCAACGCATTCTTCCGAGCGCGCGGCCGACAGATCGTCCATCCGGATGGCGTCATCCAGGAATTCGCCCCCTTCGCAGGAAGCATCCGGAACCTCATGGATCACCGTCATCGGTTGTTCCTCGGTCATTTTGAGCTTAAAAGGATGTAGGAAAGTAAAGTGCATGATATGTGGAGTTGAACAGTGATAAAACTTGAACCGCGACAAAGGTTGAACCGCGACAAAAATAGACCCGCTATCATGTTGACTTACCGTGTTGTTGACCGGTTTTCGTATGGATGGTACGCCGGCGTAGGGATATCCTTGTGCACGAACAGGTGGAAAGTGCAGTCCCGTTACAACAGCCTCGGCAAACTGACACCCGTCATCTTCGTTTCGACAGATAGCAGGCCCTTTGCCGTTAGGCTTTTTTCATTTGGCCGGCCATCCATTTTTCAAAGTCGATAGCGCCCAGCTCCGCATGTCCCGCCGGAACCAGCGCCGAATGGCTGATCTCTCCGCCATAGTACTGGGGCCTGCCGTTCGCGATCACCCGGCGGGGATCGCCTAACCGTTGCAGATAACGCGTCACGATCTCATACATCTTGAATCGTTCAGGACCGGCGATCTCCACCCGGCCATTGACCGGCGCAGCCAGGGAAAAACTAGCCACAAAGGACGCCACGTCGTCGGAAGCGATCGGTTGAAAGTCTACATCGGAAAGATGCACTTCCTTTTCGGCCGTCGCCTGGTCGGCAATGCCGCCAAGGAATTCGAAGAATTGCGTGCTCCGGATTATCGTATACGGCCTTCCGGAGGAGGTTATCACGTCTTCCTGTGCTTTCTTCGCCCGCATATACCCGATATTTTGCATGAGGTCGACCCCGACGATAGACAGCGCCACATGGTGCTTCACCCCCGCGTTCGCCTCGGCGGCCAGAAGATTACGCCCTGACGTCTGAAAAAAATCCAGTACGGCCTTGTCCTCCCAGGACGGCGAGTTCGCCAGGTCGATGACAACATCCGTTTTATTCATGGCTTCCGCCAATCCTTCCCCGGTAATACTATTGATGCCGGTGTTCGGCGAACCGACAATGACCTCGTGACCGCGATTCCTGAGCTGTGCGACTACCTTCGTTCCGATAAGCCCGGATCCTCCAATGACTACGATCTTCATAATTTATTTTTTAGTGTGTGTAGGACAATCACAACCCGCATGCCGGATTATTAGATGATTCGTTTGCAGCATTTTAGTTTTCAAAAGCAACGGACAATTGTCGATATAGCAACAATTATTGAAATGATTTCGTCACTAAAGATTTGTGTAGGAGTGTTTTATGGTTTCTCAGCGAATGTGTAGTATTTTTAATGGCGGTTATCGCGAAATGAAACCCAATACAAACTCACTTCGAAGTGAAAGCGAAAATTCTCATAGTAGAAGATCAATTTATTGAGGCAAAAAGCCTTAATGTCATTCTCACCAGCGCGGGATATGCGGTTTGTTCCATCGCGCGCTCGGTCAACGCCGCATTGTCCATCATCGAACAGGAAAAGCCCGACCTGGTATTGGTGGATATTTTTCTCCAGGGCGAAGGCACCGGCATCCATCTGGGTCGCATACTAAGCGAAAGAAATCTGGCTTTCGTCTACCTGTCAGCGAATTCGAACCGGCAGATACTGGAACAGGCAAAGCCCACAAAGCCCTATGGCTTTATGGTGAAACCATTTCGCGCAAAGGATGTTCTGATAATGCTGGACGTAGCCTTGTATCTCCATGACCAGCGTTTCCCAAAGAAAACCGGGGACGACCCATCACAAAAGCCGGGACCGGTTGCCCTGGCTCCGGAATTTAGTAACATGGTCGGCAAGAGCCCAAAATTTATGGCCGCACTGCAGCAGGCTCAAATGGTCGGCCCCCAGGACACCTCGGTGCTGATACTGGGCGAAAGCGGTACGGGAAAAGAGGTCATCGCCCAGGCCATCCATAAACTCTCTGCGCGGCGCCATAGGCCGTTTGTCGTCGTCAACTGCGGCACGCTCCCGGCCAATCTGATCGAGTCCGATCTGTTCGGCCATGAAAAAGGTTCCTTTACAGGGGCCACCGCAAAGCGCGAAGGAAAATTTGAGCTGGCAGATGGAGGCACCATCTTCCTCGATGAGGTCGGCGAACTGCCCCTCGAATTGCAGGTAAAATTCCTGCGCGTCCTGCAGGAACGGGAAATCGAACCCATCGGCGGAAAACCCAAAACGATCAACGTCCGGATTTTGGCCGCCACCAATAAAGATCTGGAGGAGGAAGTCGCGGCCGGCCGGTTTCGCATCGATTTGTACTACCGGCTGAACGTCTTCCCATTAACCCTGCCGTCCCTGCGGGAAAGAAAAGAGGACATCCCGCTATTGGCCAATTATTTCCTGAGAAAGTACGGCAACGAGCAGGAAAGACCGACCCCGGTACTTTCGCCGGGAGCGCTGGATACATTGATGCAGTATCACTGGCCGGGGAATATCCGCGAATTGGAGAATACCATTCAGCGTAACCTGGTCATGGCAAAGACGGCCGTCATCGAGTCCATCGAGATCCCAAAAGGACTGGCATCCCCCACGGGCGGCAAGGATGGGTTTAAGACGATGATGGAGAATGAGCGGGACCACATCCTGGCCGTTTTGGAAAGCTGTAATTGGAAGGTATCGGGAAAGGGCGGTGCGGCTGAAATTCTCGATATCAATGTCAGCACCCTGAATTCAAGAATGAAGAAGTTGGGAATAGAGCGGAGGGTCAACTTTACTTAAGGAGGTCAAATGAAGGCAAAATATCCGCTTTTGATCGCTTTCGTAGTGCACATCGCGGCAGTTGTACCTTCCTTTGGCCAGGACGATCCGCGTCAACGCCTCCAGCTAAAACTGACCACCTCCTTTTTGTTCTTCAGCATGCAAGGGCAGCTCGACATGGACAGTGCCGCCATTATGGTCAGCGAAGCCGAACACTTGCCCTATTCACTCTATTACGACGAGGACTAATGTAAAAGGGCCCACGGGCAACATAAAACAGCTGCTGCAAAAAGGGAGTTATTTCTTATTCCGGTCGGGCGCCGGCAAAAAAGATCTCGACAGCGCCTTTGGTCTCTTACAAGCAGCCCGGCGGGAGGCGGAAGCGGCAAAAGATAGCTACTACCGGCACGCAGCGCTGGCAGCCCTGGGCAGATACTACTTGCAAAGCAACGACGCCCCAAACAGCGAACGATGTTTTACCGAAGCCGTGGAACTTGCCCGGAAGACGAATGATCGCGCTCTATTGTTCCGGGCATTGGCGAATCGCGGCACCTACGCCGGCTACAGGGATGCGGATAAAGAAAGCGATCTTCACGAGGCCCTGCAACTGTCCCGGCAGCTGCGCGACACGGTAGGGGAGATCGAGATGATGACGCGCATCTATGAAATAGACTTCGTATTCAGGAAGTTCGATACCGTGAAGAAGCAATTGCTTCAGGTCACGGAGTTGGAAAAGCGGATCGGCTTCAGGCACCTTCACTATAATTATGACGTTCTCGCCTATTTGGACTATACGACGGGGGACTATGCGAGTGTATTTGCGGATCTCAGAGCGGCCATCGCCACAATGGAGGCAAACCACGACCTCGCCTTTTCAAATTTTATCTATGGAGGGATGGCAAATATCTATGCCCGGTTTGATAACTACCCCAAGGCGTTGGAATGGCTGCTCAAAGCCCTCCGGCAGGAGCCGGAAAATAAAGAGAAAAGGCTTTGGTATCATCAATTGAGCGCGGTATGCCTGAATCTTTCAAAATTTGGCCATCCGCAACAGGCGCTTGACGCGGTTTTATCAACGATTCATGATTATCCGCCCGTTTCGGCGGACAACAGATTTCATATCGCTTATTTCCTGGGATATACGTATCACCGGCTGAACCAAAACGACTCTGCCGCGAAATATTATGCGATCATGCTTCCCCTGATGGATTCCATCCGGCACGATAAGGAGGGGGACGACAAGTTATTTACGTCCAATATGGACATGGCCACCTTCTATATGGACCTGGGCCACCCCGATCGGGCAAAAAAGTACTTTAAAAGGGCAAAGATATATACGGACTCGACCAATATCTTTCATGCAGGCCGGATCCATCTGATGCTATCCAGGATCGATTCGAGCGAAGGCGATCATCGCAGTGCGATGCGCGAGTATAAATTAGCGGAATTGGTGGACGACAGCATGTTCAACCTTCAAAAGATCAACCAATATACCGAACTGCAGATTCAATACGAAACGGAGGCGAAAAACAAGAATATCCAGCTCCTGGAGCAGAAGGACAAGGTGCAGCAGGCCACCTTGCGTCAGTCGGAGATCACAAAAGAGGTCACCCTCGCCGGCATTCTTGCCATGGTGATCATTACCGGGCTGGTCTATTTTCAATACCGGAACAAGCAAAAGGCGAACAGGGAGATCAATGAAAAGAACCTCGCGCTGGAGCAGTTGGTCAGGGACAAGGAATGGCTCGTCAAAGAGATCCATCACCGGGTGAAGAACAACTTTCACACCGTAGCCAGCCTGCTCGAGATCCAGTCCAGCTACCTGAAAAGCAAGGATGCATTGTCTGCCATAAAGGAAAGCCAGCACCGGATCCATTCCATGTCGATCATTCACCAGAAGTTGTACCAGTCCGACACCCTCTCCACCATTCATATGCCCGAATACATCTACGAGCTGGTGGAATATCTCCGGGAAAGCTATGGGATCCGGGGAAATATCACGTTCTCGCTGCAGATTGAACACATCGCACTCGATCACGCCTCCGCCATTACATTAGGCCTTATTCTGAACGAGGCGATCACCAATTCCATCAAATATGCATTTTCAGATTCCTCAGAGGGACAGATATCCGTCTCCCTTTCGCATATTTCCGATTCCCAGATCCTGCTGAGCATCGCCGACAATGGCCGCGGCCTCCCCACCGATTTCGAGTCCGGGATCGGTGCCACGATGGGGATGGAGCTATTGCAGGGCCTCACGGACGACCTGGGCGGTACCTTCAGTATCGAAACAAAGAACGGAACCCGGATAAAGGTGATCTTCGCAGTAAATCGGTGACAGGATCGGCAGTTCATTCTGTTTTATCAAAATATTGGCTATAATGCCGAAATTAAAGGGTACCTTTCCGTCCTGATATTTGCAATTTTCTTATCATTTTTAATAATTACTGCATGAATTTGTATGTTTCCAATCTTGGTTTCAATGTTCAGGATGACGACCTGAGGGAATTTTTTACGCCATACGGTGAAGTCGCCTCCGCCAGGATCATCACCGACAAGGCTACCGGACAGTCCCGCGGATTTGGTTTCGTCGAAATGAAGGACGAGGCGGCCGCAAAGAAGGCGATGGCGGAGCTGAACGACGCTACGGTCGAGGGGCGCAATATAAAAGTGGTCGAGGCGAGGCCCAGGGAAGAAAGACCCTCCCGCGGAAATAGCGGCGGCGGATCCAGGAACAACAGGTGGTAGAAGGCCACAAGTCAATCATACTGAAATCTATGGCGAGACCCAAAGGAACATCCGGTAAGCGGGAAAAGGAAAAGCAGCGTCAAAAGGAAAAACGCGAAAAACGCGAAAAAATGGAAGAACGTCGGGCCAACCAGTCCAAAGGGAAGCCTTTGGACGAGATGCTGGCCTATGTCGACGAGAACGGCAACATTACCTCTACTCCACCTGATCCTGGAAAGAGAAAACCGGTAAACGCGGAAGATATCGACATCGGCGTGCCAAAAAGGGACACATCGGAGGATCCGCTGAAAGAAGGCAAGATCGACTATTTTGACGGGAGCAAGGGCTTCGGCTTTATCCTTCAGGACAATGGTGAAAAGGTCTTCTTTCATATCAACCAGGCTACCTATCGCCCTGAGGAAGGTGATCGGGTTAATTTCACCGTGGAAAGAGGTCCGAAGGGCTGGAACGCCGTTGGCGTTACCAAGATACCCTGACTCGAATGAATAACTATGTATCGTTCAATCATAACGGGTTCCGGCGCTTATATCCCCGAACACATAATCCATAACAGCGATTTCCTGTCTCACGAATTTTATTCCCCGAACGGAGCGCCGGAAGAGAACACATCTGCCAGGATCATAGAGAAATTCGCAAAGATCACGGGTATCTTCGAGCGGCGATATGCCCCCGTCGGGCTCTCAGCATCGCACCTGGCCGCAAAAGCAGCCGAAAAGGCCATTTCTGACAGCGGCATTGATAAGGAAAAACTTGACCAGATCATCGTCGCCCATAACTTCGGCGACATGAAACGCGGTTCGGCATCTCCTGAATTAGTCCCATCCCTCGCATCGAGAGTAAAAAGACAATTGGGGATATCCAATCCCTCCTGTGTTCCCTATGACCTGGTATTTGGCTGTCCCGGCTGGCTGCAGGGTATGATACACGCGGACGCCTTCTTCAAAGCGGGAATGGCGAGAACGGCATTGATCATCGGCGCCGATACCCTTTCCCGCGTCCTCGATCCCAACGATCGGGACAGTATGATCTTTTCAGATGGCGCGGGGGCTATCGTGCTCAGCTATGAAGAAGTGAACGACGGGGCTCTTGGCCTTTTGTCGATGAACGTTCGCTCCGACTGCGGAGAGGAAACGGATTATATACACATGGGGAATCCGCTGCATCCCGAAAAATTTCCACACGCCCGGTATCTGAAAATGAAAGGACGTAAAGTATATGAATACGCATTACGCCACGTTCCCACGGCTATGAAAGACTGCCTGGACAAGTCTGGTCATCCTATCGAAAGCCTTAAAGCCATATTTATTCACCAGGCAAATGAAAAAATGGACGAAGCGATAGTGAAAGCGTTCTACGGCCTATATGGTATTGTCGAGCCGCCTCAAAATGTCATGCCCATGTGCATTCAGTGGTTAGGCAATAGTTCGGTCGCCACTATCCCGACATTATTCGACCTCGTAAGGAAATCAGCCCTGCCCGGATGTGAGTTGAAAAAAGGCGATCTCATTCTATTTGCTTCGGTTGGCGCCGGCATGAACATTAACGCCGTATGTTACGGCTACCGCTAAATCCTCAAAAAAGACCCGAGGGAAGCTCGCTTACAGAAATGATCTTTCCATCGAGGACCGTCTGGTCAAGAGAAACTATCGCCTGCCTGGCTTGCGCCAATACCGGCATGCATACCTCTCCACTCTTTAACGATCGGCCATTCAATGAGTTTCTATGCACCTTTGCATAATCGACATTGCCATATTGAAAGAACAATCTCCTTAGTTCCGAGTCGGTCGTATTCAGGCTGATATTGGAGACCTTGATAGTCATTTCTTAACCATTAGAGGCAATCTTGACGAATTCCTGGCCATTGAAGATGCGGGATAGGTTGACATCCTTCGATTGCCGGTATTCCTGCATTTTGTTCACCGAAACGATACGCCAGAAATTCTTTTTCTTCAATTCCAAAAAATCCGGCGCCCGGATAAACAGGCCCTCTACCGTTCTCGCCTTGAGCGTGATCTTCGAGGAATACTCCGGGTGGTTGCCAATGAATCGCTCTATCTGCTCGATGGTCATAAGAAAATAAATAATAGATAAAAATGTTGCGAAGGCAAGAAAATAACCCTGTAATGTACGCTTTATTGGCGAATATTAATTTTATATTTTGCCATCTCCCGCTCCCAGGCCAAGCACATGACTCACTTTATGACCCTGCATGCGCTGAAATCCCAGCTGCTCATAGAACCCTGCGGCAACCGGATTGTCAGTAAATAGACGAAGAAGATAATCAGAATTTCCCTACCTGCCCCTTCACGTTATCGAAAAGTTTCTTCGAATCAAAAGCGACCCCTTTCTTGAACACCCATTGGACCCGGCGGATATTCGTGATATCCCTGGAAATATCCCCGTCGACGACGACCAGATCTGCTCGTTTTCCCACCTGCACCGACCCGATCGTGTTTTCCATCCCCAGCGCCTTGGCTCCATTATAGGTCGCGATCCGGATCGCCTGCAGAGGGGTGAAACCGGCTTTTACCAGCAGCTCGATGGTCGTCTGGCTGCCATAGCCCGCCAACACGCCGCCGTTGCCGGTCGGGTCCGTACCCGCGGTCAGCAGACCGCCCGCATCGGAAAATTGCTTTTCCATCCGCATTTCCTTTTCCATCTGTCCCTCACCGCCCGGACTCCTCATTTTGGTATAATATTTCAGGAACATCTCGCGCGTATCCGGCGCCATCGCCTCCAATACCTCCGGCCGGTAAAGCGTATCGCCGGGCATATACGATTGAAAAACGGCCAGTGTAGAGGTGACGATGATCTTATGGCTGACCAGGTAGGCGATAAGCTGCTTCACGGCCGGTGAATCGGCGCCCACCGTTGCCAGCAGGTCCGCGGCGGCCGGACATTGGTTCTCCTTTTTTCCCGGAACGAAGTCGGTAGCGGCGAAGAAGCCATGCTCCAACTGGTCGATGCCCAGCTCGGCGGCCTCGCGGTAGGTGACGGCACAAAGATGGCCGGTGACTTTCAGCCCGCGGGCATGTGCGGCATCGATGGCCGCCTTGAGCGTCGGTTTGTCGAGCATCATATACGCCTTGAACGACGTGAAGCCCTCGTCCGCCCAGAAGTTGACAAAAGCCTTCGCCTCTTCCGGTCCGCTGAGTTCATGGATCTGCGGCGCAAAACCTCCTTTGTTTTCCATATAGGGCGCCGTGATATCCATTGAGGGACCGGCGATCCTTCCCCCATCGATATCCCGCTTCAGCGCCAGATCGGAAAAGGGTTCGATGCTTCCCGCGGTACGCACTGTCGTCGCCCCGCAGGCCAGGTACAGCTTGGGAAACGTGACGGGCAACTGCTTGAAATGGACATAGAATGGGTCCATGCTATACGCCGGGTAATACATGTGTTCGTGCATCAGCACCAGGCCGGGCAGCAGCGATTTACCCGTGCAATCCACCACCCGGGCTCCCTCCGGGATAGTAGTGCCGGCTGAGGCCCCGATTGCGGTGATGACCCCGCCGCGGAGGATGACGGTCTGATCCGGCACCGCCTTCACCGCGATGACGTCGGCGAGCGTACAATGCGTCAGCGCGATCACCGAGTCGCCAAAAGCAATAAACGGGCGGAGCGGCGAAGAGGCCGGCTGGGCAAGACCCGCCAGGGGCAGGTACAGACCGATACAAAGAAGCAATCGTTTCATAATAGAGTGTTTTATCGAGAAGGCATTTAGGCAGGTAGCAAAGACGCAAGGAGGCGGGTGTCATCAGATGGCATTGGCCGCAAGCAGCTCTTCGAGGTTGTTGAACACCGCCGCGGTACCCTCGAGCATTCCCGATCCGGCCATCTTTTCGAGATCGCTTTCGTTCTCGAATTTTATCGTTATACTGACCACTGTACCCGTCGCGCTGACCGCGAATTCTGTAAGTCTCTGCATAGAAGGGAGGCCGCCCGTAAATTGGGCATTTTCATCGCTGGGCCCGCCGGTGGTAGTAATGGCGCGCTGCGGGTCGATCGTTAGATAGTCCACCCTCCACCAATACCGCGTACCGGCCTGGTCGAACATGAAAAAATGCCAAATGCCGCCGGGTTTGAAGTCGAGGGTCTTCGTCTCGATTCCCCAGGGTTTGGGCGCCCACCATTTGTCCAGTATCTCCCGCTGGGTGAAGGCCCGCCAGATCTTCTCCAGCGGCGCATCGAACGCGCGGGTGACGACGATCTTTTTTCCGGACAGGTCCTTGGTAATTTCGGCTTCGTGCTTCATAATGGCTTGTTTCATAATTAGTTAATTTTATAGATCGGGCAATAGATCGTCCAATTGGCTGAAGCTTTGCTCAAACTGTTGGCGTATCTGTTCCAACCATTGATCCACCTCTTTCATTTTTGTTGGATTGAAGTGATAATAGATCTCCCGGCCGTCGCGCCGCTGCTGGACGGCCTCGCATTCGGCGAGGACCTGTATATGTTGCGAAACAGCCTGGCGGGTCGTTTTGAAGTGCTCGGCGATGGCATTGGGAGTCATCGCCTGCGAAGCCAGCAGAATGAGAATGCTCCTGCGCGTAGGGTCTGCTATGGCGTGGAAAATGTCGCGACGCATATAATCTGCAATTATTTGCTTGCAAATATATGCGCAAGTATCCACTTGCGCAAGTTTTTTCCAAGTTTTCTGCCCCGCAGCCGCCGATTACTTTAAAAAGCCGTTCAGATAACCCAATATCACATCCGTCTGCATCATCACGCTCACATGGCTCTGCGAAGGAACAATAGCTAATTGTGATTTCGGCATCGGCGCCAGATCGGCAGAGATACCACCCCCCAGCAGCTGATAGGTTTTTGCCAGCTCGATCTTATCCAGTCCGTCATTGTCGCCGGAAATAAGTAATACCGGCGCAGTGATCTTCGCAACGTTGGCATCGCCCATATCGAATGGCTCCTTGATAAAAGCAATCATCTGCTCCAGGAATTTTGTCCATTTCGTTTTGTCAGGCGCTGCGGCTTCGTAGGCCTCTTTCAAAGGAGAATTCACCAAAAATTCCGTCTTCATACCTTTAAACGCATCCCTTGTCTGGGCCGTCCAGCCGGTACTTTTGTAGGTAGAAGAAATGATCACCAGTTTGGTTATCCTTTTGGGGCTCCGTATGGCCAGCTGATACGCCACGGATCCCCCCATGCTGTATCCAACGACATCCGCGCTGTCGACCTTTAAATGATCCATCACTCCCTCCACATCGCTGGCGAAAGTAGCCAGGTCAAATTTTCTGTCCGAATAGGCGGTGTGGCCATGCCCCTGCATCTCAATGGCAATTACCTTTCGTGTTTTTGACAATTCAGGGATCAATTGCCCCCAGTTCATGGCAATGGACATAAAAGCCCCATGAAGTAAGACAAGCGGCCTCCCCTGGCCATATACTTCGTAATACAAGTTGATGCCGTTGACAGGTATATACCCACTCTCTCTGGCCTGACTCTGCTGTCCGTACGACTGGGAAACGGTAAAAAGCACCAGGACGATGAATAATACTCTTTTCATAAAACGTTGTTTAGGTCGGTTAGAATTTTAATGACCGTACAAAGAAAAAAAATAGTTCAGGATTTCATGCTGTGTAAAAGCGACAATGCAACGGGAGGATCACGACAAAGTGAGAAAACCATAAATGCAACAAGGTTGCAAATAAATCCCTACTTTTGTACCCGGATCATCCATTAAAAAAGCATTTCAAATGACATCAGGAAGTTCTTTCGAAGTAATTATCATCGGCGGAAGCTACGCGGGACTGTCCGCCGCGATGGCGCTCGGCCGCTCGCTGCGCAAAGTATTGGTGATCGATAGCGGCCTGCCTTGCAACCGCTATACCCCCCATTCCCAAAACTTTCTTACCCAGGACGGCGCCGTTCCGGCCGGCATCGCGGCCCTCGGCAAGGATCAGGTGATGCGTTACGACACCGTACAGTTCGTCAATGGCCTGGCGACCGCTGCGCAAAACGTCGAAGACGGCTTCGAAATACTATTGCAAACCGGCGAACGATACCAGGCCACAAAACTGATGATCGCAACAGGCCTCAAGGACCTCTTCCCGCCGGTCAAAGGCTTCGCCGACTGCTGGGGCAAGTCGGTCATCCATTGCCCCTATTGCCATGGTTACGAATATCGCGGTAAGAACACGGCTATATTGGCAAACGGCGACAGGGCCTTCCACCTGGCCGGTCTCATCAGCAATCTCACCAACGGCCATCGAACGATCCTGACCAACGGTGAGCCGGCTTTTACAAAAGACCAATCGGACAAATTGCGGCATGCGGGTATCCCCATAATGGACCGAACGCTCTCGGAGATAGTGCATCGGAACGGCGTGATCGACAGGGTATTATTTGCCGATGGAACGACATTGAACCTGGACGTGATGTATGCCGCCATCCCCTTCGAACAACATTGCCCCATCCCCGCATCCCTGGGTTGCGAAATGACCGCAACCGGCCACATTAAGATCGACGAAATGCAAAAGACGACCATCCCCGGCGTCTTTGCGGGCGGGGACAATTCCTCCCCCTTGCGGTCGGTCGCCAATGCCGTTGCCGCGGGCAATCGGGCCGGCGCCATGATCAATGCAGAGTTGGTGAATGAGCGCTTCGGAAAATAGGCCGATCTCATAAAATACCGGTAAATTAATTATGGATTCGCCCCGCGTTGTGATCACATGGGATCACATCACCTCCATTTAATACGGTATTATGTTTAAAAGCTATTGGACGCTGGCTTGGCGCACCCTGGTCCGCAACAAGCTATACACCCTGGTCAATGTCCTCGGATTGGCCTTGGGCATTTGTGTTTGTTTGGTCATTTATTTGATCGCCGGCTACGAACTTAGTTTTGATACCTTTCATCCCGACCGGGACCGCATCTTTTGCGTGGATGCGGGGATGCGCAGCTTCCATTGGAATTGCGTACCCGGTCCTATGCCGGACGCCATGCGCCGGGAAATGACCGGCTTTCAGACCGTGGCCGCCTTCCAGACCTATGCCGCCGGCGTGACGATACCCGGCGACCACAACGAACGCCCGAAGAGCTTCGCCGACGACGCCAGCCTCGCGATCGCGGAGCCACAATATTTCGACATCTTCCGCTACCGCTGGTTGAGCGGGAATGCCGCGACCTCCCTGGCCATGCCCAATTCGGTCGTGCTGACCGCAAGAAAGGCCAGGGAATACTTTGACGATCAGGACCCGGATAGCATCATCGGCCGGACCATCGTTTACAGGGATTCGCTGGTGACCACGGTAACAGGGATCGTCGCCGATTGGCCGGGCAACAGCGATTTTAATTTTAAGCAATGGATCTCCTATACAACGATCCCTGTAAGTTTCCTGAAGAATGAGATACCCCTGGACAAGTGGAACGAAATGAATCGTTCCAGCCAGGTTATGATCAAACTTGCAAAGGGGGTCAGGCCTTCGCAGATCGATGCGCAATTTACCTCCTTTATCAAGCGGCACGCCGGCACCCTCCCGGCATTCACCGCCCGGTTGCAACCGCTGTCGGGCATTCATTTTCATCAGGAATATGGCGGTACAGGCAGAAAGGCCAGCCTGCCGGTCTTATACACCCTCATGGCCGTGGCAGGCTTTATCCTCATGCTTGCCATTATCAATTTTGTCAATTTGTCGACGGCGCAATCCATGCAAAGAGCGCGGGAGATCGGTGTCCGAAAGGTGATGGGGAGCAGCAGGGCCGGCATCGCCGTGCAATTTTTTACCGAGACCCTCCTCGTGACGGTAGCCGCAGTCGCTCTTGCCGCACTGATGGTAAGGCCCGTGTTTGGGCTGTTCGCCGATCTGATCCCATCGGGAGTTCATTTTCGGTTGAATGGTGCGACGCTGGTATTTTTATTGTTGGTGATCACGGCGACCACCTTTCTTGCTGGCTTCTATCCCGCAAAGCTGCTGGGCAACTATCAGCCCACCGTTACCCTGAAGGGGATTACTGCCTTGCCGGGCGGCGGAAAAGGCGCATTGCGCAAGGGACTTATCGTCTTCCAATTTACCATCTCGCTGTTGTTTATCATATCGTCCCTCGTCATCGGTTCGCAGCTGCGATACGCCCTGCATGCGAAACTGGGTTTCAACACCGATGCCGTCCTCACGCTCAGCCCTCCGCGTGACAACAGGCCGGCCATCATGGCTTTCCATTCGGACAAGGATAGGGGCCGGCAACAGGCCGTGGTAGAGACGGGCAACATAGCGGTAATGGCGGACAAGATCCGGCAACTGGCAGGCGTAAGACAGGTGATCAGGGAGTTCAGGCCGCCCATTGGCCTGATGCATTCGAGTTTTGGCGGCGGCGGGCTGAAGAACAGCCATGAGCAGCCAACCGAAATATCCTTCCATTTCGGGGGCGAAGATTACGTCCCTTTTTATGGGATGAAGCTGGTCGCCGGGCGAAATTTCCTTCCGGGCGATAGTACCAGGGAACTGCTGATCACGGAGACCTGTGCCCGTGCATTGGGTTTTGCCGATGTGAGCAAGGTCATTGGCCGGGAAGTGATGGTCAGTCCGTTCGATTCGTACCCCGTAGTGGGAGTGGTGGCCGATTTTTACGAAAACTCTTTTCATCGCGCGACCTCGCCGGTCGTGATCCAACACGATCCCGCCAGAGAGACCGCCATCGCCGTCAGGATCGCCACAAAGGGCATAACCGCCGGCGACCTGAAGAACCTCATCTCCGTCATCGAAAAGGACTGGAAGACCGTCTTCCCCCGGGCGCCGTTTGACTATTCTTTCCTCGACGACAGCATCGCCAATATGTATGCGGACGACCTTCGGACCCTACGTTTGACCAATACCGCGATGGCCATCACCGTTTTCATCTCCTGCCTCGGCCTCCTCGGCCTGGCCATTTTCTCCACGGAACGGCGCACCCGCGAGATCGGCATCCGCAAGGTACTGGGCGCCACCGTTTCCGGCATCATGCTCCTTTTATGCAAAGAGATCGTTTGGCTCATCCTCCTCGCCCTGTTGATCGCCACGCCCCTGGCGGCGTACTTTATGCACGGCTGGCTCCAAAGCTTCGCCTACCGGACGCCCCTCAGCGCCTTGTCGTTTGTCGCGGCGGGCGCCGCAGCCATCGGGATAGCGCTTCTCACGGTCGGCTTCCAGGCGATGAAAGCCGCCCTGGCCGATCCGGTGAAGTCATTGCGTACCGAATGACGCGATGGTAATATTCAGTTCACATATCCTGCCTATTTTGCACGCCGAAATCCGTGATAAATGAAGATGGATATTCAGAACCAGATCAACTGCTGGCTGCAAAACGACGAAAAGGCATTCGAAAAGGTATTTCATTACTATTACCCCCGGCTCTTTCGCTACGCACTCCGCTATATAAAAGATGAATTCTGGGCAGAAGAACTGGCCATGGATGTATTGGCCCGCATCTGGGAGAAGAAGTCGGCTATTACCGCCGCTGAAACATTTGAGAATTACCTCTTTACAGCAACCCGCAACCACCTTGTCAATCGCTGGCAGCGGAAGATCGACGGCCTGCTTTCCCTGGAAACCCTGCCGGCCGGTGTCGCAGATAGCAAAAGCAAAGACGCCTCCTCTCAGTATGACCCCGTTCTTTCCAAAGAGTTGGAGACCGTCTATCACAACAGCGTCTCCGAGCTGCCGCCCCAACGCCGCCTCATCTTTTTGCTCCACCGTAATGAACACCTCAGCTACAAAGAGATCGCCCGGAAACTCGACATCTCCCCCAAGACAGTGGAGAACCATATCGGGGCCGCGCTGAAACAGCTCCGGGTAGCGATGCTTCAATACCTTACCTCAATTATCCTGTAGCTCCGTATTAAATAAATGTTACCACTGGGGGTTTGGCCGCCAAGCCGTGTATGAACATATAGAAAAGCATATCTATGGCCCCGAAAGAAGTCGATCGGCAATTATTACTCGATTACCTGGAAGGAAACTGTTCCCGGAACCAGTTGCTGCAGATAAGGGAATTCCTCCACGATGAAGCCTATAGAGATAGCCTGGATAAATTCATGCAGGAGGAATGGGAGACCCTGGACGGCCGGCAGTTCCCACCGCTTCCCGGCATGGAAGGCCGGTACAGGAAATTTCGCGCTGCCTATAGTACACCCAAACACAGGACGCCCCCACGCATCATCCGCCGGATGACAGCCACTGCCGCGGTCATCCTATTGGCTGCGATCAGCCTCCGGCTGCTTCTTCCCCGGCTCTCCGGCCCGCAGGACCGTAGCGCCGCTACCCAATGGCTTTCCTGGCACAACGATCCCGGTCATCGCCGCGAGATCGCCCTGCCCGACAGCACCCGCGTCTACCTGGGACCTGCCGGTACACTCCGCTATGACCGGAAGGACGGCCACGACCGCCTCGTTCAACTCGAAGGAGAAGCCTACTTCGTCGTGAGACACGATCAGCGCCGGCCATTTACCGTCGTTACCGGCGCTCTTTCCACCCGGGATATCGGCACCGAGTTCAATGTTCGCTACTACCCCGGTGAGGCGACCATCGCAATAGCAGTAGCCAGCGGCAAAGTCCAGGTGCTGAACGCAACGACACCCGCCACATCCCTCGCCCCCGGCCAGATCCTCCAATACGACACCCTAACCCGAAACTCCGCGATAACCGACCTCGACCCCTCATCCATCGGCGCCTGGCGCAATGGCATCCTCACCTTCCACCGGCAACCCCTCAAAGAAGTAACCGAAGAATTGGAACGCTACTATGGAGTCCGGTTCCGATACAGCAACCCGTCCGAAGAGAACATCCTCATCACCACCCAGCTCGCCAACAAAAACCTTACCGATGCCCTCGACATCCTCGCCCTCACGGCAGGCGTTCACTTCACCCCCGGGCCTAACCGCATCCTCATAAAATGAAAAAATGGCTCTTCATATGGATTGTGTTAGCCGCAAACCAGGGTCTCTATGCCCAGGATAGCGGCAAAAAAGCAACCGTCCGTTTCCGGCACGCCAATCTCCGTCAGGCCTTTGCCCAACTCGAAAAAACCTATGGCCTGTATTTCTCCTACAACGAGAACAATCTCGCGCTGTATGGTAAAGAGATCGATTTCCAGCTAAAAGACGTCACGGCCAGCCAGGTCCTCGACAAGATATTCGCCAACAGCCCATTGAACTGGTCGTTCAAAGGAAACCTGGTCGTGCTTACCGCCGATCCCAACTATCAAAAGAAACCCGGCAGCTCTCACGCAGTTGCCGAAACACCCGCAGACACCATCACCGATACCCTGTACAAGGCCGGGGCCGACCTGGGCGAAGTCGTCGTCGTCGGCTATGGCCGCCAGTCACGCAAGCTGCTCACCAGCGCAATCAGCACCGTCCAAAGTTCGGAGTTCAACAAGGGCAATTTCAACAGCCCCGCACAACTGCTCCAGGGCAAAGTGGCAGGTCTCACCATTGCCCGCTCGGGTGACCCAAACGGCGCCCCGTCGATAATCCTTCGTGGCCCCTCCACCCTGCGCCCCGGCCCTGCACAGGAACCCTTCTATGTCATCGACGAAGTACCCGGCGCTGATATCCGCCTGGTATCGCCGGACGACATCTCCGCCATCGAAGTACTGAAAGACGCTTCGGCGACCGCGATCTATGGCACAAGGGCCTCCAATGGGGTGATCATGATCACGACAAAAAAGGCCCGCCAGGCGCAGACCCTGGTCAGCGTCAACAACTATGCCTCGGTGGAAAAGGTGGCCCGAAAGATCCGTATGATGACTGCCGGCCAACTCAAAGCCTACCTCGCAAGGAACAGCCTCGCCCTCGATCCCTCCGACGACCAGGGCGCCAATACCGACTGGCAGCAAGCCGTCACCCAAACCGCCCTGTCCCATAATCAACACGTTTCCCTCAGCGGCGGCTCGAACAACCTCACCTACAATGCCTCGGTCAATTACTTCGACAGCAAGGGGATACTGCGCAATACCGGTCTCAACCGGCTTATCGGCCGCGCCGGCGTCGAACAACGTGTCCTAAACAACCATCTGAAGCTGGGGATATCCGTCAGCACGGCCGCCACCAATTCCTATCTGCTGCCTGACCAGCCCATCATTCTATACAATATGCTCCGCTATCTTCCGACCGTGCCCGTATATAAGGCGGACGGAACATACACGGAAAATCTCCAGCGGGTGCAATACTACAACCCCGTTTCGCTACAGAACAACGCCTGGCAGAATTTGAAGAATAAGACCACGCTCCTCAACGGAACGGCCCGGCTCATCCTCCCCCTCGGCTTCAAATACGATGTCAACCTCACCTCCCAGGTCGGGCAGGACAATAGCGGAACCTACTACACCAGCCAGTATGCCCTCAAGACAGGCACAAACGGCCAGGCCTATCGATCTTCCTATGAGAGCTCGAAGAAAATGATCGAGACCTTCCTCACCTTTGCCAGGCGAAGAGGCGACCACGACGTCAACGTACTGGGGGGGTACAGCTGGCAGGAAGACGTGACCGGCGATGGCTTCCAGGCAAGCAACCAGGACTTCCCTACCGACGCCCTCGGCTACACCAACATCGGCCTCGGCAGCCCCGCCGGCAATTACCGCAACGACTGGGGTGTCAATCAATATCAGAAACTCCGGCTGATCTCCTTCTACACCCGCGCAAAGTACAGCTACAAGGACCGATACCTGCTGCAGCTCTCGCTGCGCCGCGACGCTTCCTCCGCCTTCGGCGTCAACAATCGCTGGGCTACCTTCCCCGCCGCCTCCTTCGCCTGGCGCGCCATCGACGAATCCTTCCTCAAATACCAATCCCTGTTCAGCGACCTGAAAGCACGCATCAGCTATGGGGTCACCGGGAACTCCCTCGGCTTCGATCCGCTCATCTCGAAAGTTCAATACAGCTCCGTCGGGGCGTTCTATTACAACGGAAACTTCGTCAACGCCATCGGCCCCTCTCAAAATGCCAACCCCGATCTCAAATGGGAAAAGACGGCCATGTTCAACACCGGTGTCGAACTCGCCCTGCTAAAAGGCCGGATCAAAGCCGGCATTGAATACTATAACAAACTCACCAGCAATCTCATCTGGTATTACCCCGTTTCTACGATCCGGTATTTTGTGTCCACCTATACCGCCAATGTCGGTTCCATTTCCAATAAAGGGTTCGAACTCACCGTCGACGCCACACCGGTCAAAGGCGCGTCCTTCCAGTGGGCGACCTTTCTCAGCCTCGCGCATAATGACAACAAATTGGTCTCCCTGTCCAACAACATCTTCAAGCTCGACTCCATCTTCGAGGCTTCTCCCGGCGGTCAGGGTCAGACAGGTTCCTATGTACAGATCATCAAGTCCGGCAAACCCGTGGGGCAGTTCTTCACCTTCAGCTATGCCGGCAAGAATGCGGCCGGTGTCTCCCAATTCTACGATGCGACCGGCAAGATCACCCTCGCACCCAGGAATTTCGTGGACTACCACTATGCTGGCAATGCACAGCCGAAAGTACAGCTCAGTTGGGGCAACAACCTCGCCTGGAAAGGCTTTGATTGCAACATCTTCGTAAGGGCCTTCCTCGGAGCCAGGGTCATGAATGCCACCCTGGCCGATCTCAATCGCCCCGACGAGGTCACCAACTACAATCTGCCGGTGTTCTCTGCCAACGAATCGTCCAGGGACATCAGCGCCTATATCTATTCCAACCGCTACGTGGAAAACGCCTCCTATTGGCGTCTCGACAATATAACGCTGGGATATACCTTCTCGTCCTTTTTTAAAGGGATGCGCAGCCTGCGCCTCTATGTAGCCGGTAACAACCTGGCCATTATTACCAGGTATCGCGGCATCGACCCCGAGGTATCGCTCAGCGGCCTTACCCCACCCGCCGGCCTTACGCCGGGCGTCGACAACAAGGATTATTATCCCCGCACCCGGGCCTTCCTGGTCGGCCTGGACCTTGACTTTTAAACAACGCACAAATGAAACTATCAAAATACATCACCAGGCTGGCGGGCATTCTTCTCCTGGGCGCCTGCACCAAAACAGACGTACCCGTCGAAAATCAGCTGACGCCCGCAACCTTCCCCACCACCGACGAGCAATTCATCCTCGCCGCCGGTCCGGCCTACGTGGGCTTCCGCGGCAGCTATTGCCTGGCCTACTGGCAGTCACAAACGCTGAGCACCGATGAAGCGATCCTCCCCAGTCGCGCGGGTGGCTGGTATGACGGCGGCCGCTACCAGCAGATGCACTATCACAGCTGGACGCCCGATAATCCCATCGTGGGGGATACCTGGACCTGGGGTTTTTCCACGATCAGTACCTGTAACCAGGTACTGGCCCTCTTCGCCTCTTCCAAGGACAGCCCCGCCCGGACTCGCGCCGCCGCCGAGATCCGGACCCTGCGGGCCTTGCTATTCTATTTTATGATGGACGCCTATGGGAACATCCCAGTCCCCACCACATTCGGCGATACGGCAAAACCCGTGCAGAAAACCCGGTCGGAAGTATTCAACTTTATCGAATCAGAGGTTAAATCCGTTCTGCCCCTGCTGGGCGCCGCTACCGATGCGACCCAATACGGCCGGCCCAACGCGTACACCGCCTATGCCCTGCTGGCCAGATTGTATCTCAATGCCGAAGTCTACACCGGCAAGCCCCGGTACAAGGACGTGGTGACCTACTGCGATAGCGTCATCCGGTCCGGCAAGTACAGTCTGGCCACCGATTACGCAAAGATGTTCTACCCCGACAATGGTCCGCAGATGACCGAGTTCATTCTCGCCATTCCCTACGATCATGCCAGCGCTCAGGGCGAACAGTTCAACTGGTATTCCCTGCACCCTGCCCTCCAAAAAAAATACGGCCTGTCTTACCGCCTGAGCAACCCCGTCAGCACCATCCCGTCCTACTACGCCCAGTTCAGTGATTCCGCCGACGTACGGACCACCCTCTGGCTCACCGGCAAACAATACGATTTTTCCGGCAACCCGATCGTCATCAACACCACCAAGGTCGGTCTCGACAACACCTACACCGGCTCCGACGCCGGCACGCCGGTGGATTATCAGCTTACTTTTACACCCGACGTTACACTCCGCGATGTCGACAAGTTCGAAGTAGGCGGTGATGAGCTCGGCAAAGCCAAAGGCATCCGGAACATCAAATACTATCCGGATGTCACGGCCACCGATCGCAATCAGAGTAATGATGTCCCCGTATTCCGGTATGCGGACATCTTATTGATGAAGGCCGAGGCCATTCTCCGCGGCGCCACGCCCACCGATAACACAACCGCACTTTCGATCGTCAACCAGCTGCGAACAGCCCGCAAGGCAACACCCCTGGCCACGCTGGATCTCGACGCCATGCTGAAGGAGCGGGCCCTGGAGCTTAACTGGGAAAATACCCGCCGCATCGATCTCATCCGGTTTGGAAAATTTGAGGGCTCCTGGGGATACAAGACGGATGCCGATCCCAACAAACGCATCTTCCCCATTCCATCCGGCGAACGGGTCCTGAACCCGGGCCTCATCCAGAATCCCGGCTACTGATAGTCCCTGTATTACCAAATTGTTACTCACTAGGGGTTCCCCTGCCATTTTGTGTATGCGCATATAGAAACTTAAAACAGTTAACTTATGAGCATTCGATTTCTATTTATGGTAGGAGTTTGGTTGTCGTGTATTGGCTATTCCCGGGCTGATACACCCAACCACTACGCGCATCACCGGGCCGCCTCACTCGAGCCGGTCAAAGGAACCGTGGTTGGACCCGATGGCACGCCGATTTCCGGCGCCACAGTTAAGTCGCTTTCTACAAAAAAGACGACGACAACAAATGAAAAAGGAGAATTTACGCTGCCGGCGGCCGACGGCGAGAAACTCATGATCACCGTTGTCGGTTACAGCGATCAGGAAGTAACGGTAAGCGGCACGTCCTTACGGGTGACCATGGCCATTGGCAACAGTCAATTGGGCGAAGTGGTGGTCGTGGGGTATGGTAGTCGCACCAAAGCCGACGTCACCGGCGCATTGACACAATTAAAGGCGGATAATATAAGACAAGGAGTTACCATTTCCGCGGACAATATGCTCCAGGGCAAAGTGTCGGGTGTCCGCATCATGCAGTCGAGCGGCGAACCCGGTGCAGGTGTGGATGTCTTCATCCGTGGGGTAGGCTCTATCCGTAGCGGCAGCACACCCTTGTTTGTGGTAGACGGCGTGCCCCTCAGCAACGATAACGTCAGCGCAAGCAGCCCTGACCTGGGGTTGGGTAGCACGGACGCAAAGAATCCGTTGAATTTTCTGAATACCAGTGATATCGAGACCATCACCGTACTGAAGGATGCTTCTGCGGCAGCCATCTATGGCGCCCGGGGTTCCAACGGGGTAGTGCTCATTACAACCAAACATGGTAAAAAGGGGGATCCCTCCTTATCCTATGATACGTATGTTGGTACGTCCAGGGTTATCAAAAAGATGGATATCCTTTCTGCATCGGAGTACCGGAAGGCCATTCAAAGCCCGGCGTTTGACCATGGCGGAAATACCGATTGGCAGGACGCGATCTTCCGCAACGGCTTCATTCAAAACCACAACCTGTCGTTCTCGAAGAATACGGCCACCGGCAGCTTTACGGCGTCGCTTTCCCGCCTCGATCAAAATGGCATTATAAAGAAAAGCGACTTCAACAGGACTACGGCCAGGTTGAATGCCGAAGAGTCCTTCTTCGATAACAAACGGTTGGTCGTTAAAATGAACCTCACCGCCAGCAATATCGATGAAACGGGTATCCCTAACGGGAATACGGCCGGTTCGGATGGCCAGTTCATGATGTATGCCCTGATGGCCAATCCCACCAGGACCATCTTCGACTCTGCCCACAACTATACCAATTTCAAGATGATCCAGCTGTTCAATCCGCTCTATGTACTTAGCGTATATGATGACAGGACAAATACTTTCCGGGTATTGGGCAATGTGGAAGCTAGTTTGCGCTTGTTGCCGGGATTGAACTACCGTTTTAACCTGGGACTCGACAAAACGACTTCGGAGCGTAATACCACCATGTACCCGAACGTTACCGACCGTACCCCCCAGGGCGCCTACGTCCAAAACGATCTGAAGTCATTGACTACATTGCTGGAACATTACCTCACCTATAATCTCTCCATTCAACAGCACCAGGTGGATCTCTTGGGTGGCTTTTCCTATCAAAAGTTCAATTTCGCCGGTACCGCTTTCGGCATGCAGAACATTGCTGCCCAAAATACGGGTGTACCACCGATGTATAACCCGGGCTATTCCGGTACGCCCACCAGCCCCAGCGGTTATGCCCAGGAGAACGAACTCCAGTCTTACTTCGGACGCGTGAACTACAGCTACGACAACCGGTTTCTGTTTACCGCGTCCCTTCGCGCTGACGGGTCTACCCGTTTTGGCGCAAATAACAAATATGGTTACTTCCCGTCATTTGCAGCAGGTTGGAACCTCACCCACGAGTCTTTTATTAAAAATATCCCGGCGATCAGGAACCTGAAGCTGCGCGCCAGCTGGGGTCAAACGGGCAACCAGGAAGTACCCAACAAAATTACCCAGGCCAGCTATACCTTATCGGCGGCCTCCGGATATTACCTGGATGGCACGAACCTGGTAAATGGCGTTACCGTGAACCGTACCGCCAACCCGGATTTGAAATGGGAGCTGGTGGAACAATACAATATCGGTGTCGACTTCGAGCTTTTCAGGAACAAACTGTACGGCTCATTGGAGTATTACGACAAAACCACAAAAGACCCGATCCTGAACATTCCTTCGGAACCATTAAGCCCCACCAGTACCGTATGGAAGAATGTGGCCGGCCAGATCGTTAACAAGGGTTTTGAGTTTACCCTGGGATCGCAGCTGATCAACACGAAGGACCTGTCATGGACGGTTGATGTCAACGGGTCTACACTGAAAAACACCCTCAAAGGCCTTCCGATCTCCCAATTATTTTCCGGGAGCATCTCAGGTCCGGGACTTTCCGGTGTGAATGCCAACATCTATACGAATGGCTATGCGGCCGGCTCCTTCTTTATCTTAAAGCACCTGGGCTACGATAAACAGGGGAAGGATATCTTTGAAGATAAAAACAAGGATGGCATTATCAATGCGGATGACCGGGAGATCTTCTCGGGGGCCATTCCCAAATTCAACTTCGGCTTCAATAGCCAGTTGCGGTATAAGACCCTCGACCTGGGGGTCTCCCTCATCGGACAAACCGGTGGGTACCTGTTTAACAACACCGCGCTCGAGCTCGGCATCAACAACCTGGCCGCAGACCGCAACGTGCTGAAAAAATTTGTCGACGCCAACGCAAACCCTGGCAACCAGGTAACCGTTTCGTCTCTGTACAGGGAGAAATCGGATTTCCTCCGTCTCGCCAATCTGCGTTTGGGAAATACTTTTAGTTTCCGGCAACTGCCCTGGATGCAATCGTTCACCTTATACGTAAGTGCTCAGAATCTGTTTACCATCACGAATTACTCCGGCTACGATCCGTTGGTGAATACCACCAAAAATGTGAGCGGTAACCAGTCGCTGGGCATCGACTACGCTACCTATCCCGCGGCAAAGACATTCCTCTTGGGCGCAACGATCAAATTTTAAATCTTTTGGAATATGAACAAGAAATCATTTAAAATAGCCTGTGTTCTTCTGATAATGACTATCGCAGGCTGTACCAAATTGAAAGAAAAGGTAATTGACGAAGTACTGGGTTCCAGTAGTGCAAGTCCTCAAAATGCACTGGCTTCGGCATACGGACAAATGGACAATGGTACTTTTGTAAACCATGCCCAGGTATTTGCCCTGCAGGAATATTCGACAAACGAAGCGATATTGCCGACGCGTGGCAGCGACTGGGGTGACGGCGGGATCTATCGCGCAATTCATGAATTCACCTGGGGCGCCGATAATTCTATGATCACCAACACCTGGAACAGCCTCAATCTCGGTATTACCGAATCGCTGACGGCCATCTCCAGCATTACCAGCTCGAATGACCCCAACAAGGCTCAACTGCTGGCGGAAGCCAAAGCCTTACTGGACTTATACACTTTTCATGCATTGGATCTATTCGGCCAGGCGCCTTACCGCGACCCCAGCGCGGTCAATGGCCAGGTGCAGGTGAGAAAAGCGGCAACAGGCATCGACAGCCTGATCAAAGACGTGGAATCCTTGATACCCGCCCTGGCGAGCATAGGACAGAATAATACCGGCAAAGGGCGCTTCACAAAGCAGGCTGCATATGCCCTGCTGGCGGATATGTATCTTAACCGTGCTGTGTTTAAAGATCGTTATGCCGCCACTTTTAATTTCAACGAAGCGGCGGTTGATAATAACGGAACCGACATGGACAAAGTCATCAGCTATACTTCCCAGTTGATCGGATCGGGACAATTTAAGCTCGAAAGCAACTTTTTCCACAATTTTGACATCGACAACGCAAACGGAACCGAGCTGATCTTTGTGATAACCCAGTATGTCAACACCGTGACCAACAGCAGCAATAATTTTGCTTATATGCCGATGGAGAGGAATCAGAAACCTTCTCCGGTCGATCGGGGTACGAATGCTTCTTGCATCACCCCCGAGTTTTATGCAACCTGGGATAACAATCACGATGATCCGCGCTTTCAAAGACACTATCAGTACGCCGACGGCACCTGGTTCATGAACGACGGCACCGATGTGAGCGTACCCGCTACCAGCCTCGTGGCAGGTTCAACCCTGCCATGGTTCCACTTCAACCGGGGCATGCAGGTTGGCCAGCAGTATGGACCAAGCCTCTCGGGCACTGATTATCAACGTACACCCGACGGGCGTATCAAGGTAAATAAGCTGTATTGCGAAAAAGCACCCACCCAATTGATGGACTTTACGCCTGCCCTTAATTTTGATGATCCGAACCAGGGTGTATTCACCCAGTTGGAGATCAACCAGGGAGTCCGGCCATTCAAATATGAATTCGATCCGGCAGGTCTTAACAGTAGGAGCAACTGTGATATCCCGATGTACCGGCTTGGCGGTATGTATTGTATGCGGGCAGAAGCTTATCTGCGCAAAGGCATGGCCACCGAGGCATTGGCAGACATAAACCTGCTGCGTACAAGCAGAACACGCGAGGCGCTCTACGCCAACGCTCCCGGAAAAGCCCTCACCTCCATTGACATGCCCACGCTGTACAATGAGACGGGCTTCGAAATGTATTGGGAAATGTACAGGAGAAAAGCGTCGATCCGCTTTGGCACCTTCGAAGCAGCGGGCACGACAAAGCCTGTATCTCAGCCTTTCCGCCGCATTTACCCTATCCCCCAGTCTACAATGGATGCTTCGAAATTATTTCAGCAGAATGACGGCTATACAAAATAGACCTCTGTAACCAGTCTTCGGGAGGCCGTCTCAAACGTGATTTGAGGCGGCCTTTTTCGCTCTGGCGCCTTTCGTTTTTTCTATCTAAATTCATCGGATCTTTACCCGGTCTTCTTTCAGCCCCTTTTCTTGCAGGTAAGCGTACAATTCTTCGCCGGCCTTACCCCCGGCTTTGGCATGATGTAATAGGGTGGATCATCCGCATTGTCAGGGACCCTCCCTGATTCGGCCTCGGGAAAGCCAGGCGATCATGGACACGAAAGCCTTGGACGGGATACATTTGTAACACGGCGGAATTCACGAAAAAGTGCGTAACTTGAACGGAGCAGCGGTTGGTTTAATTTAAGTTTCTACTCTTCATTAATGCAAGGAAAATGGCAAAGCAACATCTAATTGCGATAGTACTGTTTTCGTTTTTGGTCACGCTCCTTTCTTTTGCCTGGGTGAAACCAGGTATCCCCCCGAATAGATCCGATTCCGGCCCAATATATCATCTTGCCTTTGCCAACTTCGGTCCAATAAATACGGATATTTTTATTGCTGATGCGGATGGCAGCAATGCAAGGCCATTTCTCCCTGATTCCGCACTTGATTATAACGCTTCATTTTCGAGGGATGGAAACTGGATCGTATTTACATCCGAACGAAATGGTTCAGCGGATATTTTCCGTGCACATCCGGATGGAACAGGGCTGGAACAATTAACCAATGATCCGGCATTTGATGACCAGGCTGCATTTTCACCCGATGGGAAAAAGATAGCGTTTGTATCAAGTAGAAACGGGCAGGCGGATATTTATATTCTTGACATTGCTTCCCGGAAAATTACAAATATTACCAATGATCCCGCGGGGGATTTCCGCCCGGCATGGTCTCCCGATGGAAAATGGATTGCCTTTTCCTCCGACCGGGAATCTAACAAACCCAAAGGGTTCGTGGGGTTCGAAACAGCCCACTCCACAGAGATCTTTATCATTCAGACCAACGGAAAAGGATTGCGGCGGATTACGCGCAACCAGGCATTTGCGGGCAGCCCTTCCTGGAGCCCGGATGGAAGTAAGATAGTTATATATGAGGCGGAGGTTGCTGAAGTGAACAAGATCACCGCTCCGGTTGATCTGAAAGGAAACACGCAGCTCGCCATCATAGATTTAAAAGCCAATGCAAGCACGGTTGTAACGTCAACACCGGGACAGAAATGGTCGCCTCATTGGGTTTCTGCTGACCGGATTGCTTATTGTACTGGCGGGCCCAACGGTGGTATTGAATTCTTGACTGGGCCGGCAGGCAAACGCGGCGAATTTCAGTGTCCGTCATGGTCTTCCGATGGAAGGAGAATGCTTTTTCATCGTGAACAGAATTTTGAGAAACCTCCATTTGCAAGATTGTATAGCCGGGATAAACGCTTTCAATTGATTCGCTCAGGTATATTCCCTTCTTTTTCCAGTGATGGCTCACGACTTATTTGTAATGACAAGACTGCCGGTATTATGGTGAATAAGATCATGCTGATGAATGCAAGCGATGGCACTCACCGTTCTATATTATTTGGCGATTCTGTAAAAAGCGCACTTGCGCCTGCTTACTCCCCAAAAGGAGATAAAATTGCCTTTGGCTTTGGCCATTTCTTTCAAGCGCATATGGGGCCGGCAATTGCTGATATTGCTGTCGTTAACAGTGATGGAAGCGGCTTTAAGATTCTTACAGATGGCAAAGGCAATTATGGTTTCCCCTCCTGGTCGCCTGATGGCAGGAAAATTGTTTACCGTGCTTCTACGGATAGTGTGAAGGGCCTTCTTATCGTTGATGTGGAAACAGGCAAGATCACAACCCTTACCAGGGATAGCCATGATAACTTTCCCGGTTGGTCGCCAGATGGCGACCTGATAGCCTTTACCAGTAAGAGGGAAAATAATTATGATATCTACACGATTAAACCCGATGGCACCGGTTTAAGAAGGCTTACGACAGACCAGGCGAATGATGCTCACAGTGCCTGGTCGCCCGATGGTAAATGGATTGCTTTCGCCAGTGGGTCTGGTGGATTTAAAGACGAAGCAGCATTACATCCCCTCAATCCACAACCATATGGCGAAATATGCGTAATGCGTGCGGATGGCTCGGATAAAAGGGTATTGACCGATAATCAATTTGAAGAGGCAACCCCAACCTGGATGCCAATGAAAAAGTAAACAGCAGCAGGCCCTTGTACCCTGTCGGGGAATTGGTTCGAAAATCCTTCCTGGCTACCCTGACCCTTCATTTCGGCCTGGCGTACTCCATGCTGGGCGCAAATGAAAATGATCGACTCCGCATCCCAGGTATATTTATCCTGTCACGAACGTGTGAAGTTCCAGGTATACTACGACGCCCCACCGTCGGGCCAGTTTTCCCAGTCATTGGTGGGCAGCAGGGTAGGACGATACCAGTTTATAGTTCCTGTTTTAAGGATCTTGGCAATCAGTTGAAATTTTTCGTATTCGCTGTGTTTTTGTTCTGCTGCCAGATCGGAATGAAACGATTCCATTATGACGAAAATCGGATCGTAGCGTTTCGGAAGGCAAATATCCGCATGGGCTTACAAATTGACTACGACTATCTCATTGGCAGCTCGTTGCCAATTCATGAAGGCGTGATAGGCCTGATTTGCGGTTCGCAAAAATCAAGAACCGGGCAATTGCCCGGTTCTTTGCCGCGTAGGGGAATTGGGTCGAAAGTTTCCTTTGCGGGAACACAGCGGCCGGTCCAATGATTTCTATAATTCGGGCATTGTGGCGAAGGTTAAAACAAACGTTTACTCCGATCGAAGTGCGTTTACAGGATTGATCAGAGCCGTCCGAATCGCCCGATGGCCAATAGCCGCCATCGCCAGCAGCGCCGTGCAAAGGCCGACAGCCGCAAAGATCACCCAGCTTATTTGAATTCGGTCGGCGTAGTCTGCTAGCCATCGGTGCATAAGCAACCATGCGACCGGCGTCGCGATCACAAAGGCCAGGGCCACCAGTTGAATAAAGCCTTTCGCCATCAGCACCACGATGCTTGCTTCTGTAGCACCGAGCACTTTACGGATACCTATCTCCTTTGTACGGTTGGCTGCTGCCAGTGAAGCAAGCCCCAGAAGTCCTAGACAGGCTAGAAATATCGAAATTCCGCCGGCCCACGCAACGATGCGGCTCCAATTGCTTTCCGATCGGTAGAAGCCGTTGATATCATCATCCAGGAAACTGTATCGCAGCGGCACATCCGGAACCAGCGCATGCCAGGCTTTCTCGATCCCGGCGAGGGCGCGGTGAGGGTTACCCGGGCGAAGGCGGACATAGAAATTGACATACCCTTTATCGGCCGAGCCGATAAAGGCTTGATTGCGTACAGACTCCCCGAGAGGCCGGTAGTGAAAGTTCTGCACTACGCCAGTGATGACGCCAATTCCGCCCTGAAACGGAACGATCCGCTTGCCAATCGCGTTACGCAGGTTCCATCCCAGCGAACGCATCGTTGTCTCGTTGATCAGCATGCTTTTGATGCTGTCACCAACCATTGCCGGGTTAAGGTTATTTCCGGCCAGTAGTCGCAAGCCCATGACGCGGAGGTAACCGGTATCGATAATATTGATATCGGCCGCAAAACCCTTGTCCCGATAAGAAAGAAAATTTTTGCCGGCACCCATTCCAGCAGCTGAGCTGGTCACCCCCACAATTTCCGGTTGGCTTTGCAAGGTTTGTCTGAACAAAGGGAACAGTCTGGCGGGATCAGTCTGGGCCGCGTCGATCACCAGCACATTTTCTTTGTCAAACCCCGGACTTTTGTTGATCAAATAGGAAGACTGCTGCATGATCACGATCGTACAAACGATCAGTACTATGGAAAGGACAAACTGGAACGTTACCATCGACTTGGTGAAGAAATTCGACCCACCCAGGCGAATGTTCGCTTTAAATACTTCCGCTGCCTTGAATCGGGAAAGGATGAAGGCCGGATAACTTCCCGCCAGCATCCCGGCGATCAGTGCGACCACGAATATTAGCAAAAGTTCGATTGGAACGGCCCTGAACGAAAAATGCAGATCACGGCCGGACAATTGATTGAACCAGGGCAGGGCCAGGTGGGCCAGCCATAGCCCAAGCACTGCTGACACGAGCGATAGCACCACCGATTCTGTAAGGAATTGTCCGATGATCTGCCGCTTCTCTGCTCCAACTACCTTTCTCAGTCCGACCTCCTTGCTGCGAGCTGCCGACCGGCCGACTGCCAGCGTGGTAAAATTGATGCAGGCTATCAGTAGGATACCGGTAGCGATGGCCAGTAATATCCAAAGAGTAGCGGGATCGATCTTTTCGTAGTCGGTAAAAGCGTACCCATGAAACCAGCTATCCGTGTGAATGGAAAGCAACGGCTGAAAACGGACCGCCACCGGATACTCCGTCTTCTTCCAGGTCTTGGCAAGATCCCCGAAATTATCCATCGGGGAATAATTCCGGATAAAGCGATCCAGCACTTCGTGATGATCGGCCAGGTCGCTGCCTGGCCGTAGAAGCACATAGGTCTGGTTGACGGTCGGATGCCAGTTCTTTCCGATATCAAAGGCATGCTCTCCCTTTGTCCGATAGAACTCGATGTTCGCCAGCACATCAAAGCGAATCGTCGAATTCGGCGGAGGATCGTAAGCGACGCCGCCGATGGTAAAGGGATACCAGTTTGGACCCAATTTGATGGTGATTACTCGACCCGTTACGTTGTCGTTGCCGCCGAACAATTCTCTTGCGCGGCTCTCGGTGAGAACGATATTGTTCAGTCCTTGCAGGGCTTGTGCTTTTGTCCCATATTTCAACGGAAAATCGAAGATGTAGAATAGGCTGCCTTGCGAGAAACCAACTTCTGCCCGCGATATCTGGTTCCCGGCGCGCACCAGGTTGTCACCCCAGGGCAGTTGCAGTTGAGCGGTCTGCTCGATATCCGGCAGACTCCTTTTCATCGCCGCGCCGAGTGGGTCACCGGCAAGATTGTCATACTCGGTGTAGACGGTGTGGGGGTCGTCCGCCACCAGCGAGGGATCCCATTTCGCATAGAGTCTGTATATTCGATCGGCTTTGGTATTAAAACGGTCGAAGCTCCGCTCGTTGGACACAAAAAGGATCAGCAGACTGAAACACGCAATGCCAACGGCGAGACCTGCGACATTGATAAAGACAAAGGTCTTTTGCTTTTTCAGATTACGAATTGAGAGAGTAAGATGGCTTTTGAACATAAACCGCGGTTTTGAGTACTTTCTTGTGGTGAAGATCGTAGGACCGGGAACTTGGCTGCCAATTCAATGCCAATCAGGCAATTGGTTGGATATCACCAACTTTCGTGCATACTTCTCATTCATTATGTTCGATTATGATACTCAGGCATACGGATTCGTGCATCATTTGACCCGTATGCCGATCACAGTCGTGCCGTCCCTGATATTGCTATCGCTTGTTTAATTTTCCCAAATTTGTAAAAAAAGATAAGCCTGACCGGTAGTCATTTTGTCGGAGCTGAATCCTTTCGGAGAGTTCGAACACTTTACGAGAGCACATAAAATTTTAAGAAGCGAGAAAATACTATTTCTTTTCGCTTTAGGTTAAACCCAACGAAGTCGCAACTCTTTGATAACGTTTAACAGACTCGAACACAGAAGTAATTGACAGACATCCGCGTCCACCAGCTGCCCGCCGGAACCATATCCTGCACGATCGGCGCATTCAGCGATACCGTCTCGACCATCGTTACTCGTCTGGCGAAACCGCTGATTGTAAAGACCGGAAATATCCTTCAACTCGCAAATTTGGACACCGCCGCAGCCTTCACCTGGCAACGCCTCGATTCGGCCACGAACGCATGGCAATCGATAGGGTCGGCGACGACGGTTACCCTCTCGCAGAGCGCCAGCTACCGCGTGGACGCGGCTAAATCCACCTGTCACGCCATCAGCGATGCCGTCAACTATACAAAGCCGGCTTCCACGAGGACACCTCCCGCGGCAGACTCGGGAAAGATAAAATACTACCCCAATCCTGCCAGCACCGTTCTCGCCCTGGATTCGCTGAACACCTTCGATGGCTGGCTGACCCTCGAGATTCTCGATGGGCAAACCGGCCGCAGGATCAGCATCACCCCGATCGCCGGTCGAACCTGGGTCGAGGTCCCCGTTGCCTATCTGAACAACACAGCAACTAAGGCCGATGCTCAATCCGGCGATATGAATCACTGAAACGGTTTTGTTCCGCCAGAGATTGCGAAAGGCGGCAGTGAGATAATTTTTCAGCATATAGGATGGTTACTTAGGAAGTTAAGGGTTTTCCGCAAGAAACATTCAGGAGTTGCCTCTTTCTTAATAAAGTTCTCAACGATGAAAAATTGGGAATATGCCTTACAAGAATACCGTCAGCGAAGAAAAATGGTGTACCCCCTGCCGGAGTGTTCGAACACCCTAATACGCTAGTCCGTAGTAAATTTAAAAGCCAAAATCAACGATTTTGGCTTTTAATGAGAATTCGTACCCCTACGGGGAAAATTATCTAACCAAATCATGATTGATTTATTGGCTTTCAGCATCTTGTCAATTTGACGCCCGGACACTCAATTAGCCGTTTCCTGGCAAAGAAGAATAACTTTCATGTTTTCCCTCAGTTCATTTATTTCCAATATCGGAATGCCGAGTATCGCTTTCATTGCTACAGAGCCGCCTGGAACGGCTGCCCTGTTAGTGGCGGATTTCCAGGCGATGAAGGCATCATTGGCCGACCCAGTAAAATCAATGCGGGCTGATTACGGAGATATTTATTTTACTGAAAGGGAAATAAAATAATTCATCGGCGGCGTCGTAGCACCCACGGAGGCGAGGACGATCTTTCCCGGCTGCTCCGACACCCTTCTCAGCGTTACGGTGGAACCGTCCGGAAAGACATAGCTGGGAAAGGGATACCAGGCCGTAAGATAAGGTAACGACGACCGGATACTAATGGTTACGGTTCCACTGTCGATAATCCCTTCCGTAAGATCGGGCAGATCGAAACTATAGCCGTTCGCGCTGTCGATCACGATGTTGTAGAAATGAATGTACGTCGGATTCAGATCGTTGCCAGGAACCGATGAAGTAGCCTATGCGCTTGAAAAACCTCCCATCCTGTTTTTCTCGCACGAAACGCACAATCCTGAAAACAAAATAAGCAGTAGTAAAAGATTTCTCATGAGTCAGGACACCTTTGCTTCTTAAAGTTAAGACTTAAATCTGATTTCTTCATTGGCATTTTGGTATGATTATCAATATGATATAGATAAAAGAGTAGTCTATCCCAACTATTTCCATTTCTTTCTAAGCCAATTTCTTACCGGCTCGTCGTATAGTTTCAGACTCACAAACGCCAGGATGATCGCACCTGACAGAAGTAGGAGTGCAAGGGGTGCCCGACGACTCTTCGGGCGTTAAACCCAAGGGCCCCACAGCGCTGGAAGCGCTGTGCTTTTTGAATTTATCTCGTCCATAATGTCTTTTCAGTTGCCTCGATGCTTCGCCAGAGGCGAATTGTCCGCTTTGGCGAACGCATCCGCGTTCACCCCGCAACCAAACGCAAAAAGCCCCGATCGAAGATTGGGGCCCTTACCGTGTCGGGAAACTGGTTCGAACATTTTGAGTGTTTCGTGTAACAAATTCTCTATATAAGAGCCTTTATAATTTGATGATATTCTGTTGTTTATCTATTTGAAAGATAAACAGAGCTTACCACATTGTGGCACACATACGATGAGGATCGTAGATTGCAGTGCGCCCTCCCGGGATTGGATTTCTAAAGGCGTTCAAGCGCATTCTCCTTGTAATTGTAATATTGAGTATTCGATTTGCAAGGAATGGGCCTAGCATTGTCGTTATTTGGACGACAATATCATAATGAATGTCTTTCTTGTAGTGACAGAAATAGTATATATGTCGCTCTATGAAAGAAATAATAAAGGACATTCTTATAAGTAACCAGGAAAGGAGGCTTCCGGCAGACCTAAGACCTAGGAAGACTGGAATATCCTTGGAACTGGATAAGATACAGGCTATTATTGGTCCCAGGCGGGTAGGGAAGACTTCTGCCATGTTATTGGCGATGGAAGACTTAAAAAAGCGGGACGCGACTTCTGAAATCCTTTATTTCAATTTTGAAGACGAGCGGGTGCAATTTGAACCTCAGCAGTTGGATCTGTTACTGCAGGCGTGGAGGAAACTTCATCCAGGCAGAGATTTAGAACAGGCTTGGTTTTTCTTTGATGAAGTGCAGGCGGCTCCTGGGTGGGAACGGTTTCTAAACCGAATCAATGAGACTTTATCCAAGAAAATATTCTTTACCGGCAGCAATAGTTCCATATTACATACACAGGTTAAGTCTGTCATGAGGGGTCGCAGCATAGCAGTGGAATTGCTGCCGTTGGCTTTCCGGGAATATTGCGACTTTAAAGACGTGAAGCCGTCTGCGTATGGGGCAGGAAAGAGCAAGACTATCGCAGCCTTCCAGCGGTATCTTCTCTGGGGCGGGTATCCGGAAACAGTCAACCTGACCTCAGAAACGATTCAAACGGCATATCTCCAGGAGTACTATAATTCCATGCTTTTGAGGGATATCATTGAATACAATCAGTTATCAAACTATGCCTACCTGCGCAATCTTTACCGACAGGCAGCCACCACTATTGGGAAGACGATCAGCGTTCGACGTTTGCATAATCACTTGAAAGCACATCAGTATAGTGTCGGCATAAATACCGTCTATGAGGCGATGGATATGGCAGAGAACGCTTATTTGTTCAAGCGGGTAAGCAAATTCGACCATTCGGATAGTAAACGGGAGAAATCGGATAAGAAAATATATTGGGTAGATAATGGTGTGCTGAATGCCAATACGGCTCAATATGCCGGTAATAAAGGGCTACTCCTGGAGAATGCAGTTTTCCGGGAACTATACCGGCGGTATGGGAACATTTATAATCAAAATATCTATTACTCCGCAGATACTTCATGGGAGTGTGATTTTGTAGTATATGCTGAAGGGAAGACCCCATTACCGGTTCAGGTTTGTTGGTCGATTGCGGACGTTCAAACCCGGGAAAAAGGGTTGAAGGGATTGATAAAGGCTTGTCAATATTGCCAGGCTAAGGAGGGCTGGATAATAACTGCCGACGAAGAAGAGGAGATGGATATCAAAGGAATTCATGTGGCGGTGAAAGCTGCCTGGAAGTGGATGACGGGTGAGTGAACAAAAGATTATCCTCGCAATTGTAGCGTGAAATGTTCGATTTGCAAGGATGTTTTAAGCCGCCCATATATGGGCTGTTGGGTAGTCCGGCAGTTCTTTTGTACAAGCGAAGTTAAAAAGAAAAAGCCCCAACTTAAAGTCAGGGCCTTTGTGCCATAAAAGCTGTGTACCGCGTAGGGGAAGGGGTTCGAACACCTTTCAAAATTTGTTGAAAGTTTGCTCTTCATAGAACGATATAAATTAACCGGTTTGACATAGCGCAAAACTAATATTTGAATTGCCCACTGAATTTTGGTGCTACACGACAACCCTGAAAGGCGTTCGAATTCCCCGACAGGGAGTATGTCTAAAGAGTTATCCTCAGCTCCTGAACGGTGTCTTTGACCGTCCTTGAAAGAAGGGAGTATTGAGGGGAAATCCATTTTCGATTTATTTTGCCTTTTTCACGGCAGCTCGCCGCATCGGCGCGTAAGCCTTTTATCCTCAAAAACCCATGGAGGAACTCATTATACAGATTCAGGTTAAAGAATGCCGAACCCGCCAAAACTATTCCTATTCGTACCAAGAAGATTTTGTTCGTGGGGTACTTACTTACTTGAAAGAATTGAGCCTAGACGACGCCTACCTCTTCCTCCCCATATACTACTTCCACAAAGGGTTTGGTGCTGCACTCTATACTTATCTGCAATCCACCGCTCGTTTCCAATTTGAGTTTTCCGTTAAGATCCCCCGAGAGCCCGTGAATCAGTTTCATGCCGAGGGACCGTTTTTCCAGGATTTTTTCAACATTGGCGATCCCAATGCCATTGTCCTTGATGATAAGGGTTAACGTGTCATCATGGCTATGAAGGGTTATCGCTATTGTTGGATGGTCGATACCGCGGAACGCGTGTTTAATAGAGTTCGTCACCGCCTCATTGATGATCAATGCAAGGGGTATGGCAACCGGTACTTCAATTTGTATGGGCTGGATGTCCAATTGAAAGTGTACCCGTGGCCCGATTGAAAAACTATCTTTCAAATATCCGATGAACTGTCTGATATACGCTTCCAGATCGACGGTAGTCAGATCCTCGGTCTCATAGAGTTGTTGATGAATTAACGACATGGCGTATATGCGATGTTTGCTGTCATCGATCGCTTTTAACGCCTCACTTTCCAGGTTGAGTGATTGAGATTCCAGCAAGCACATGACGGTATGGAGGTTATTCTTCACGCGATGATGCACTTCTTTCAGAAGCCATTCCTTTTCGGACAAAGAACGATTAAGTTGCTGTAGCAGCAGTTGTTGTTTTTGGTTCTTCTGTGTAATGATCTCGCTAAGCTCTTTTTTACCACGGTATTGACGATAAAAGATGCCGGCGGCAATCAGGAATAGGATGGCGAACCCAATTACCACGTTCCTCACAAAATCAGCCCGCTCCTGCCTTGCCCGAACAAGCTGCTCTTTCTGTTCGAGCGCTTTTATCGCTGCATCTTTTTTCTCCGTCTCATATTGAATCATCAACTTTTGAACATCGGCATGCCGCTTTGCTAATTCAAGGCTGTCATCAAGTGCATGATTTTGTTGTGAGTATCGGATGGCAGAGGTGTAGTGTTGAGTCGCGGAGTCGACCAGGAAGAGCATGTAGGTCAGTTGCCGCTTTTCATACACCGACGTCATATTGTCCTGCATGGCCAGCGCCTTTAAAAGGTAGGGCCGTGCTTTGACATATTCCTTATGTTCAACATAAAAATACCCGAGGGCGCCATAGTCCGCTCCGGTCGCCCATCCGGCGGCTTTTGTCATTGTAAAAGACTTTACAAAGTATCTTTCCGCCTGTTGATATTGACCCGTCGCCAAATACGCTCTTGCGTAGGTGTCAACTGTTGTTATTTGCTGATCGAACGTAACGGGCGTAAAAATGCGGGTTAGCGAATCGACAAACGAAAGTGCTTTTTTACTTTGACCGCTCCTAATCAGCCTTCTCACCATTTCACCGATAAAAACATTTGCGCTGTATCGGCCAATGGCGCTCTTGCACTGTTCTAAACCCATACGTAAAGCATCGTCTTCCTTTTTATGCTCACTCATTCGCCCATACAACGTTGAAGCTAAGTAATAGAGATGACTAAGTGCGGTTTTGTCCGGGCTTTGCTCGAAGGCACTCGTTGTTATGTAATAGTCATTCAAAGCGTCGGTAAATTTACCTTGCATCCAATGCATCTCCGCCAGGATCAGATATGGATATTGGACGCCTTCTATCTTCAATTGTTTGTATTGTTGAATGATATCATTTATCTCCTGGGTGCCCTTTTTTTCGTCTCCCTCCAGCTGGTGGATGAATGCGAGATATTGCCTGGTGAGCAGCTCATTCTTCTTTAATCGGAGTTTCGTGCTCGATTGCTGTCCTTGCTCAGCATAAAACTTTCCTTTACCCAAGGCATCCCTAAGTGGTCGTTGCGGACAAAATACATAGGTGAATGCCAGGCCGACCTGCACGTTATTCTTAACCGTATCGTTATTTATTGCCGGCAAGAGGTTCTCAACTTCCGATACGCTATCTTCCAGTAGGTAGATAGAGGCCAAGGCATAAATCGATTCGGTTATTCTTTTTTCGTCTTGTAATTGACGGCTCAAACCAAGTGCTTCCCGGGTATACTGGGTGGCAAGCGGAAAATCCTGTAAGGTCTTGATCGGTTTGTTGTAATGAATATTGGCAAGCCCCAGCAGGGCATCGATTTTTTCTGCCGCCCGATTGCCCGTGCGAAGCTGCAGGAGGAGTGACGGTTCCTTATTTGGCGATACAAGTTCCGGTGCGGGATAATACTGGGCAAAGACGGGTGTTGTCCCAAATGTGGTGGTGATCAAAAGAAGCATGATCATTGCCGACAGCCATGGATCGGACGGTTGTTTCTTTCTCATCAGCCAGTGTTTAGCAGTCAAGTTACGGCTTTTTCATGGTTTTGTAAGCCGTAGCGGGCCTAAGAGGCGCTCCCAGGATTTGATTCCCGATTGGCCTTCCTTACATACCCACATTTTCTACCAATGGCTTTCCCTTTTCAACGATGTATGTCGCCAATTCGCTCGCCGGCGATTTGCCAACATTTATTGCCGAGTGGATAACGCCAGTAGGGACAAACAGGACACCACCCTTTGTCAACGTGATCGGGGGTTGTCCTTCCAGCGTATATTCTAGGGTTCCCCCCAGGACGTAGATGATCTCCTCACCGGGATGCCGGTGGTTTGTGGCAAACGCACCGGATGGGAAATCTACCCGAACCTGAATCATTTCCCTTCCATCCACACTAATGTCATGTCGTTGCAAGTCAGTACGCTGTTTGGCGACCGGGTTGGCGTTTCCCTGAGCTGGGGCCGCCAACGGAGTAAAAGAAAGGGCAGCGGCTACAAATTTGCAAAAGAGGCATGTTGGAGTGGACGAAGATTTGCGGATCATATTTAGTTGAAGTTTTTGACAGTGAAAAAGGGCGAATGATCGTCACAGGAATACCTGCGTAGACAGAACGAATGTTCCTTTGGAAGAACTCTGCCGGTTATCGACCACGATAGGCCTTGTCTGATATTTAAAAGAAATTCTGGCATGATGACCATCCAGGTAAACATTTCCCCCGGCGCTCCACCAGGTAAATTTGGAACTTCCGTACCGCTCAAACTGCTGAAGACTATATTCGGCAAAAGGCTGCACGCGTATAAGATCACTATGGAACAGGGTTTTGGGGAGCAACAGACCCGCCTGCGTAAACCAGGACGACCCGGTGCCGATAATTGGTGCGAGATTACCAAAACCTGCCTGGGAAACCGTGCCACTATAGTTTTTGGCGGGGCCGACATTTTGGTTGATAATCGATCCATTTCTTAAGTAATTGGGTCCGAAATCATCATGGTAATAAACACTGTAAGCAGTAACGGCCCAGTTTTCCCGGGGGCCGCCGAAGGGAAGATCTGCGAAGACATCGGCCGCCCATATGGCAATATCGTGTTTAATCAGCGGCGATGTACTGGTGTTGTTTGCTTGCGTCGATGTCCCATCGGCGGAGTAATAGTAGCCGGCTCCGATATTCAGTACTTTCTTGGTGCCCACATAGGTTCCGGTAGTATAGGGGACCAGACTGTTCTCCTGCTCAAAGATATCCCAGGAAGCATAGCCGGTAGTCGACAATTTCCCTTCGGCGTTGTTGTCGACCGCATAGTTCAGCTCGGGCGCATTAGGAGCGTACGCCACGGGCGGATTGATAACAGTGAAGGGCTTGTTAATTGCCCAGCGATACGGCACCGGGCCAATCTTGCCTTTGACGTACACCCCCACCTGGCGGCCCAATTGGTCCGAATTGTCTATCAGTGGCCAGTTGTAGAGTGGCGCATCCACCGCCAGGAAGTTAAACGAACTGAGCGAACTCAGTCGGCTGATGCCCACCCAGTAATGTAATCCTGTTCCTATATACAAAGAAGCAAAGTTCGGCTTTTTCGTCTTGAAGTCATTATCCGGGACAAGCGTAAATTCGTTCCATAATTCGTGTACATAAATATCCGGCTTCTTTCCCAATGTTCCCGCGAAGGTAGCGCCTCCGTTCCCGGTGTTTCCCCCTCCAGCGGTACCGCCACTCGAAAAGGTTTGGTTATCCATTCCGACTGTGGCCAAAATAAGATAGCGGGGACTAAGCTGCGTGTAGACGGCAAAGCGGAACTGTCTTATACTGAAGTCAAGCATATTGTCCTTGGCGATACCGTTGACCGCAGTACCGGGGTTGAGGCGAGTATAACGGGCCATAAAATCACTCCAGATCAAAAAACGGATGTACTTTTTTCCGGTGCTGTCCAATTTCACGGTCATGCCATCCTGGTAAGAGGGTGAGCCACCTTGACCGTAGGTCGTGCTGGTGAACAAGAACATCAGAGTCGCCAGGAAAGTTCCGAGCTGATTTTTTGAAAGACTCATACAAGTAGAGTTTGGATGTTTTGCGATGCCTGATTTCTATTAGAAAAGGGTGCCAGCCTATAATTCAGTAACAGTTAAAGAATTAGACTCGCATTGGCGATGTTGGCGTACCGAAATGCCGATATTTTTGGATCCCCCCATTGGAATATCATTAATGAGTGGTGGCAGATGACATATCGTTAATCTCCCCCAAAAAACGCTGAATATCGCTGGCCGATAACGCTTGGGGTTCACCCGGTAGCCTGAGCCTAAATGGCTTAGCAATTGGTATTGCTTTGGACTAACACAGTAAAAATATTGTAAGATGAAAAACAAAAAATTGTCAAGGTGGTCATCGAAGTTCATCCTTTTGGGTGTTTTTGTATGGAATATGTGCAGTTCCATCATCACGACAGCGCAGGCAGCCATCGTAAAGAACATTGTCATCGTCCATGGGGCTTTTGCCGATGCCTCCGGTTGGCAAGCAGTATATGCGGAGTTGACTAAACATGGCTTTGTCGTCACTCTTGTTCAAAACCCCTGTAAATCGCTGAAGGCTGACGTGGACGCAACCAACATCGCGCTGGATAAAGTGGACGGTCCGGCGATCCTGGTTGGCCACTCCTGGGGCGGTACCGTTATCACGCAGGCGGGCGTTCATCCAAAAGTTGCTGCGTTGGTTTATGTGAACGGCTTTCAACCGGAAGTTGGCGAGAACACGGTCAAACTCGCGTCGAGTGCACCGCCTAAACCTGAAAATGGACTACTCCCGCCGGATGAGAAGGGAAATATCTTTTATGACAAAGCCAAATTCCACGCAGGCTTTTGCGCCGATGTCAGCCGCCAGATGGCCGACTTTATGTATGCATCATCCGGATATATCCCGGTGGAAGCATTTGAAACGCCTGTGACGGAGGCAGCCTGGAAAAGCAAGCCCACCTTCGGCATATCATCAAACGGGGACAAGAGTATCAATCCCGTCATCACACTCAACGGCTATAAAAGATCGAAGAGTATCATTACCCGGATGGAGGGAAGTCACGTCGTTTTCATGACTCACCCCAAAGAAGTGGCCGCGGTGATCATGGCAGCGGCGACGAAAGTAAGCAAGTGATCGAAATAAAGAGGGCCGATCAACTCGGCCCTCCTTTACTCACCAGAAAGAACGTAGTTCGCCCGCCGGTTATCCTAAGACATTCGATGATCGTTTTTAGGCCGTTTTGAACGGGTTCGATTCCCAGGTGCCGGTCCATCGCGGCCTCGCCAATCCACCCTTCCGAAATGATGCAGGTGTTTGCATCTGCCACGCCCCAGGAACAATAAAAGTAGAGGTTTCCGGCTGAGGCTTTTGCGTGGACACGATATAAGTTTATCGCCTCGGCGAACCGTTGTTTGTCGCCGGGATGAACCGTGTACCTTGCATAGGCAACAAAGCACGCCAGTTTACACCTGCGCTTGTCCACCGTCTACAAAAATTTCGCTTCCCGTCATATAGGTACTATCATCAGACGCCAGGAAAACCGCCACCGATGCTATTTCTTCCGGATCGCCAACGCGGGATAAGGGCGACTGGTCGCAGAAGCTCTGCAAGGCCTGTTGTTGGGCGCCGGTGGCATCCAGCAAATTCAATAAACCCGGTGTGGTGGTCGCGCCGGGAGACAACACATTTACCCGGATAGCCGTCCCGTGCAAGTCCAATGCCCAGCTTCGGGCAAAATTTCTGATCGCCGCTTTTGTGGCGCTGTACACACTGAAGGCGGCGGTGCCCTTCGAGCCGGTGGAAGATCCGGTGAGGATGATCGATGCTCCGGGTGAAAGCAGGGGCAGGGCCTTTTGAACGGTAAAGAGGGTCCCCTTTACATTGACATTGAACGCCAGATCGAACCCCTCTTCGGTGATATGGCCAAGCGCCTCGAGGGTGCCCAGGCCGGCATTGGCGAAGACGATGTCCAGACCCTTGTGTCGGGCGGAAATCACCGAATAGATATGGTCAAGGTCTGCCAGGTTACTGACGTCACCCCGGATGGCGGTCACATTGCGTCCAATGGAAGCGACGGCTTCGTCCAACTGCCCCTGCCGCCTGCCGGTGATATAAACAAAAGCACCCTCTGCCACAAAGCGCCTGGCACTGGCCAGGCCAATCCCGCTGTTTCCCCCGGTTATCAATGCGATCTTACCCTGTAGTCTGCCTGCTGGTTTTACTTCGGTTGTCATGATGTTTATTTTTTTGTGTTCAAAGGATCATACCAGAAATCAATTGACTGATGGACAGTCCGGTAAGCCAGCTTCTCGCGTTTAGCAGCGCCGATATGTCGCGAATGCCCGCCCGGTTGTCGAAATGCCGACAATGGCATAAGCGGGCTTTTGCCGATGAATGAAGATCAATTCATCGATAGGGTCGTCATTGCTATTTCAATGTTGCGGTTAGAATTTCCGATATATCGGCGTAGGAGAAAGCTGGATTTCACACATAGGAGCCCTGTAAACAACAAGTTATGTCCTGGCACAATATTGCCCTTAGCACAAGTGCCTGCGATTTGCAAAGAGGCTAAAAAAAACAGCTATGTATACCAACAACAACCAATTTAACAGACGTCGGTTTCTAATGACCACGGGTGTTCTTATGGCCGGGACGCTCGCGTTTCGACAAAACCTGTTCGGACAGGTTAAAGGGGATGGGCCGGTTCAACAGATCAATAAGGCGGCCGCTACGGCAAAGATCAATGTCACGAAGCTCAGAGGGAATATCTCGATGGTGGAGGGATCGGGCGGGAACATTGCCGTTCTAAACGGTCCGGACGGCAAACTCCTGGTAGACGCAGGGATCGATGTATCAAAAGCGCATCTGATACCCGCATTGCACTCTATCAGTAACAAGCCGATCAAAGTTTTGATCAATAGCCATTGGCATTTCGATCACACCAGCGGGAATGTGTGGATGCACGAAGCCGGCGCCACCATTATCTCGCAAGACGTGACCCGCGCCCGGTTATCTCAGAAAGTGTATCAGCCGGAGTGGGATTACACTTTCGATCCCTTGCCGAAAGGGGGGATACCCTCCATTGTCTATAAGAATGAATTCACAAAAGACTTTAACGGAGAAACAATCCAGGTGAAGACCTATAAGCCGGCACACACCGATGGGGATTCTTCGATTTACTTTCCCAAGGCAGATATCCTTCATGTCGCAGATACCTTTTGGAATGCCTATTATCCCTTCATCGACTATGCCACCGGGGGGAGCATCGATGGCATGATCGCCGCCGCCGATCTAAACGTCAAACAGACGACGAAGCATACCATTGTGATCCCGGGACATGGCGCAATTGGCAACCGGGACCAACTGATCCGCTTCCATGAAATGCTTGCGACCGTCCGGGATAGCGTTGCCCGGCTAAAAAAGCAGGGCCGGTCCTTGCACGAGGTGATCGCGGCCAAGCCGACTGCCCCCTTTGATCCAGTCTTTGGTAACTATGTAATAAAGGGTGATTTCTTTACAAAGCTCGTATACAGAGGTGTTTGATTTGGGACATACCAGTTAGCGATATTTCACTAACGAAGGATGAATTTTTGTTGAGATATCGCTAATCTCGGGCTTTTGCTACCCATAATGATTTGAAAGCCATTTATCTATCGCCAGGCATTCCATTTGTTGGGTATAACGCAAATTCCTGAGATATGTCGGATCTTTATAATGAAGCCGGATTGACGACGGACAAGAACGGCGATCTTTCCACGCTATTTGGGGAGTGGGTCGGATACATGGAGAGCCTTGAAAAGCGAATCAAAGAAACGATCACCAAACAGCTGGCTTCCGCAGCGCTGGAGCATGACGATGACGAGAAGGCCATTCTCCTGGATCTGAGTACCGAGATTGCCGCAGCCAGGAACAAGGAAGATCTGTTCGAGACGGTACATTCGAAGTTGGCGACCTTCTTTACGCTCGAAGGACTGACTCTTATCCTGGCCGAAGCCGAAGATGACACCTACGATATTCATGCCTTTGAAAAGATCCGTGCAGGGGATCAGATCCGCCTGGCGACCCATAGAACGGCCCTGTCTCATTCCGGATTGGGGCCGATTCTGCAAGAATTGACGACCAGTCCCGGCTCGCTTTGTTTCGACACCGCTCTGTACGCCAACCGGTTTCCGGAGGTGAATCTTTTCAGTGTCTGGGCCCGGAAGGGCTGGGAGTATTTTGCCATCGTCTCGTTAAAGGTTGGCGAAGAGATTCTTGGTTATCTTTTGCTGCATATGTTGACAGAGGGCGCGAATTCTTTGCGAACAAACTTGCTGAAAGGAGTTAGTGCCCAATTGTCGGTAGGGCTTTCCAATATCAACAGGATGGAGGAGACCCTACGCAGGAAAAATCAAATGGAATTGTTGTTAGCTATTAATACGGGTCTTGCTTCAGTCAGAAGTGCGGATGAACTGGCCAAATTTATCAAAGACACCTTTAAAAAATTATTCGGGTGTAGCCACACCATGATCGCGGTCTGTAATGAAGATGGCCTTACCCTTGACGCCTTCCTGCTGGACGAAGATGCCAAAGCCAAACTGGCTTCTTCCGTACTGCCATTTCGTGACGGCTGCAACACGATAAATGATATCGTATTGAACCAGGTGAGAACCTCCGTCACCCCACAATTATTCGATCTGAAGGAGCTTGCCTTGCAAGACCCTCCGCCGCTATATGTGAGAATCAACGATGACTTGCAACAAAATGTGCTGCTGATCACCCGACTCGCCAAGGGTGACGAGGTGATTGGATTTTGGTTCATCTATTTCAGGGATTGGAAGATCATTACCAAAGAAAAGATAAGGCTGATCGAAAGCCTGTCTCACCAGCTTTGCATTTCGGTAGCCAACATCGTCGCCAACCAGGAGATTAAAAACAGGGAAGATGAAAAAGGACGCCTGCTCAAGTTCAGCAATGCTATCGCTCCGGTACGGGATAAAACGGTACTTTCCAAGATCCTGCAAACGCAGCTCTTTGCGTTGTTTGGCATTGAAAACTATGTTGTCGATGTTTTCAGCTCGGAAGCCAATAGGTATTTGCCGTTCCTTTCCGGGGAAGATGGAGCTGGATCCGGGCTTGATGCAGATCAAAATTCCCTGATAACGTTACCGGACGGATCGATGGATACGATTGCCAGCATCGACGGTCCGTTCCTCTATGAAGTCAGGGACGGTGCTATCGCACTATTACCCACCATTGCCGAGTCCAGGTCTAGGGGCGCCCGCATGGGGATCGTCATATCGCGCAGCGTTGACGGATTTGCTGTTCTGAGTTTTACGCATGCCGACTTCCGGCAGATCAAACAGCTGGAAATCCTCCTGAAGAGCATTTGTTCACAAATATCCATCGCGGTTTCAAATATTATGGCAAATGAAAAAGTCATCCAACAATTAGTGGAAATTGGACGGTACAAGCAGCAGCTCGAGGAGGAAACCATCTATCTGAAAGAAGAGATTAAGGTGAATCAGAATTATTCCGAGATCATCGGAGAGAGCCAGGCGATCCTCAAGACGTTCCGGTTGGTCGCACAGGTCGCTCCGTCTGAAAGTACGGTGTTGATCCTCGGTGAAACCGGCACGGGGAAAGAATTGATCGCACGGGCCATTCACAACAATTCGCCCCGAAGAAGTAAATTGATGGTGAAGGTCAATTGCGCGGCCCTGCCGGCCAATCTGATCGAGAGTGAATTGTTCGGCCACGAGCGAGGAAGTTTCACCGGCGCGACGGAACGCAGGGTCGGCAAGTTTGAGCTGGCCAACAACGGAACGCTGTTTTTGGACGAGATCGGTGAGATGCCACTGGAGCTCCAGGTGAAGCTACTAAGGGCATTGCAGGAGAAGGAGATCGAGCGGGTGGGGGGTAAAGGCACGATCAGGATCGATGTCCGCATCATCGCGGCAACCAACCGGGACCTGGAGAAGGAGGTGGATGAAGGCCGTTTCCGAAGCGACTTGTATTACCGATTGAATGTCTTCCCGATCGAGCTGGCCGCCCTACGGGATCGAAAAGAGGATATTCCGATTTTGGCCACGCATTTCATCCATCTTTATTCCAAGAAAACTGGACGGCAGATCACTACCTTGGGAACCAGGGCGCTTCAGGAGATGATGCAGTACAGCTGGCCGGGAAATATCCGCGAGCTTGAACATTTGATCGAGCGTAGTATTCTGCTCACAACCGGAACCACCTTAAAACACATTCATTTGCCGCCCAATAAGGTCATTACGGGTGTTGGTGACGCCGTTGCGGATCGTTCATTAAAAACGATAGATGAAAACGAGGCTGATCACATCTTAAAGATATTGAAATACTGCCGGGGCAAAATTTCCGGATCAGATGGGGCCGCGGCGATACTGGGAATACCCGTCAGCACATTAACATCGAAGATGAAGCGGCTGGGGATCAAGAAAGAACATATGAAGTAGCCTTCGGGGCAGCTGTCTTTTCTTTGAACATACCCCAAATTTCGTTACCTTATCGGGAGCAATCTTTTGGTATCAGTTATCAGCAAAATCAACCTTCGTGAATACCAGCGTATTGATAGTTGAAGATGAGTTTATCGAAGCGAATACCCTGGAAGAAATTCTGGTAAATGCTGGATATACAGTGACTGGTATTGCCCGGTCGGTATCTACGGCGCTCAACATGATTGAAAAGCGGCGTCCGGGTATCGTCATGCTGGATATTCAGTTACAGGGGAATCTGACCGGAATCGATCTTGGCGTGAAGCTTCGCGAGATGAAGATAGCTTTCCTTTATTTATCTGCCAATTCGAATAAAGCGACACTCGACGCCGCCAAAGCGACCAAGCCATACGGATTTCTTGTGAAACCCTTCAGATCCAAAGATGTTCTGGTCATGCTCGATATAGCTTTGTACCTGCATAAACAGGCCGGCGAATCGACTAAAGGCATGGACACGGGTGATAAAGGCACAGGCCTTCCAGCCAATCGACCCCTGAAGGAAATCGTCGGAAGCAGTCCCGCCATGGCTGACATTCTTAATCATGTTCAGGTGGTGAGCGGGTCCGATACTGCCGTTTTGATATTAGGGGAAAGCGGCACCGGCAAAGAGCTCGTTGCGCAGGCTATCCATCATCTGTCCAGCCGAAGAGACAAGGCGCTTGTCGTGGTGAATTGCGGCGCCCTTCCGGCGAATTTAATCGAATCGGAACTCTTCGGCCACGAAAAAGGATCCTTCACTGGTGCGTTCAATAAAAGGATCGGGAAGTTCGAACAAGCCGATGGGGGTACTATTATCCTCGATGAAATAGGGGAGCTTCCGCTCGATCTGCAAGTGAAGTTTCTGCGCGTCTTACAGGAGAAAGAGATCGAAAGGATCGGGGGAAGCACCCGAAAAGTGGATGTTCGCATCATCGCCGCCACGAACAAAAACCTGGAAGAGGAGATCAGCAAGGGTCGCTTTCGACTGGATCTCTACTACCGTTTGAATATTTTTCCTATCTCCCTTCCCCCGTTGCGTGAGAGGCAGAGTGACATCCTGCTTCTGGCGAGTTACTTTTTGAAGAAATACGCCGATAAGCAGGGGAAGGAAATTACCGGATTTTCAGACGAAGTGATCGGCATGCTCCGCGCCTATAGCTGGCCCGGGAATGTGCGGGAACTGGAAAATATGATGGAAAGAAGCGTATTGCTGGCTTCAGGATCGCTGATCACAAGTCTGGTCCTGCCAAAGGACAAAACGAGAGGCATTTCCGGGATTGACGAAAACAGGATCAAAACGATGGAGGAAAATGAACGTGACCATATCCTCTCGATTCTCAAAAAGTGTAATTGGAAAGTCTACGGAGAGGGCGGTGCGGCCGAACTGTTGAATATTAACGTTTCTACCTTGAATTCCCGGATGAAAAAATTAGGGATCGACAAAAAGCGATATATGAATAAGTAACAACCGGCCCTAACCCGCTCCATTTTTTGAAATATCAATAATTAGGTCGCAAAATACGAAATCTCGTTCCCCCCGATAGTGCAGAAAGTTCTTAAGGGATTGATATCCATTTGTCTACACCATGGCATTTCGTTGGTAAAATAATGGATCAATCAATCATTAAAAACTAAACAAAAGCAATGAAAACAGGAATGTATTTCGCCTGCCTCAGTCCGCTGATCGTCGCAGGCTCCATGCAAGTTAATGGCCAGGTGAAGGATTATGCAACAGATGAGCGTCTCAGCCCTGCCGTGAGGACATTTCTTGCAACGCTGAACACGGGCGGTCCCGGTCTGGAAACGCTTCCACCGGTGAAGGCGAGGCAGGTACTGGTGGACGTCCAAAACGCTTACCCGGTAGACCTGTCGGGCGTGACGTTTTCGGAAAAATCGATCAAGGTAGATGGACACGACCTTCTACTAAATATCGTAAGGCCGGAGGGGATCAAAGGAGACTTGCCTGTATTTATCTATATCCACGGTGGTGGATGGGTATTGGGCGACTTTCCGACTCACCGGCACATGGTCCGTAACCTGGCCGTTTTGTCCGGGTGCGTGGGGGTGTTCGTTAACTATACACCTACACCGGACGCGGCCTATCCTACGCAGATCGACCAGATTTTCGCGGCGACCCAATGGGTTGCGGCACATGGTGCAGAAATCGGAGTCAACGGGCGCAAACTGGCGGTTGTAGGCAATAGTGTCGGCGGAAATATGACGGCCGTCACTGCCATTCGGGCGAAAGAAAGCCACGGGCCGGCCATCAGCGTTCAAATCATGATGTGGCCGATCCTCGATCACAATTTTGAGACGGAATCTTATCGGGAATTCGGGGATCAGCGATTCCTGACCACTCCATTGATGAAGTGGATGTATGATATGTATATACCCGAAGAAGCGAAACGAAACGATATTCATGCTTCGCCCTTGCGTGCAACAACAGAGGAACTGAAAGGATTGCCCCCGGCGCTTATTCAAGTGGCGGAAAATGATATCTTGCGGGATGACGGCGAAGCATACGGACGCAAGCTGGAACAAGCGGGTGTACCGGTAACCACGGTGAGGTATAATGGAGTGATTCACGATTGGGGATTGCTGACCGGCCTGGCCAAATTGCCGCAGACCCAGGAGCTTTTTGAACAAGCCGCGGCTGAATTGAGAAAATACCTTAAGTAACGTACCATTTACCTAACAAATAAAATTGTGCAACCATGTCAGACAAAATCGAATCGAAAGAAAATGCTTTGCCCGCGGAACCTTCAACGGCAAAATCAACGGAAGGTAAAGCCGGTGAACCAAAGCAGGTGAAAAGGGGAAGGGGGTATTCCGCATTGGTGGCAGCCTCCATGGGAAGAAGCGCGACGGGCGCAGTACGAGCTAATGCTGTGGGTGACATCTCTGGAGCAAGCGATGGAACCGCGAACACCGGGATCATTGTCACCTACGGAGAGGAAAATCCGGAATAGTAGGATTCACGAGTCATTCAACATCCACGCCACCGCCACTGAAATTCTCCTGGATTGAAGGGCGGTGGTTTATTATAGTTCAATTTCGCGCCTCGGTTTCGGCTTGCAACTATATGGTCCGGACTATGCGTCCCGTACTTTGAAGTTTTGCTTCCGGATTATTTTTTCCATGATAAAGGATACAACAAAGATCATGGGAAACGTTACCAGATTCCTGATAAGCGAGAACTTCCAACCGAGAAAAGTTACTTCGAAAATCAATAAAGGCAACTTAATTGTGCTGAAAGCACCAAGGTAAAGAAATATATTTCTGACTGATGCGCCTTTCTTCCAAAGCAAATAGGTAGTAGGAAAAGCCGTATATAGAGGACCTGCCTGGAACATGGCAAGCAGAATGACCAAAAGATTTCCTCTTAGGCCGGAACCTTTGCCAATCAGCATCTCAACCTTTTCTTTATTCACCCACACATCCACCAACCCGATAAGTATAAATGTAGCTGGCAGGAAGTATATCATTTCGCGGCCAAAAGGCAAAAGCCTCGTTGCAAAAATCTCTTTTCCAGGCTTCAAATCATATAAATAGGATAGGGCTGTAAAGACGGTGAATCCAGCGATTAAGAACAGGCTGATTCTATTTCGGCTATAATACTTTTGCATATTAGATGAGTATGGAGATGAAAGTCCCGGTAACTATCGCTCCCACCAAATACACCAGGTTTCTCGTGATCGCGGTTCTCCATCCATAATACCGGGCTTCAAGCGGCAAGGAAGGCACTCCGACCATGAACAAAGTTGACAGAAACACGGCGATAACTTGTATCGAAACGCCGTTCTTTAGCAGAACATTGGCCAAAGGATAGACAATAAAACTTGGTATTAACGAAATGGTACCCAGTAGCGCTGCGAGCAAATAGCCGGAGAATCCGGCCTCCCTTCCCAGGTAATGAGCAATAACTCCTGCCGGGAGTAGATAGATCAGGGCACCTGTCACCCAAATTAGAGAGAAGACGCTGGGAAGTACTTGTAAAAACATTTGCAGACCAGCTTTTACACCGGCAACGGTCTTCTTTTTATCAAACAGGTAAGAAAGGAAGACCGCGGACAAACTGACCAATAATACTATCATGAGGCTTTGGAATTTAAATAGGCATTGTTTTCAAATAATAAGTCCCTTGGCGTCATATTCTGCATCTACGAAACGGTTGCCTTGCATTGCCGGACTTCCGGCCCTGTTTAACTCGAAAAGTGGGTGGAAATACCACCTTAATTTCGATGGGGGAGGGAAGTATTTCGAGTTGGGGGTAGAATGCGTTTTCTGCGCTTACTTGCCTGACTCAATTCAAAGGGTGTGCCGTTGCATAAATGGCTATGAGGGAATGGGTTAAGGCAAAGCACAGAAATCTTCAGCATTTACATTTCGAAAATTTTCAAAAACATGTTGATTTATCGCAAATCGAACCAGCTAGCTGCCCAGCAGCAATAGCCGCGCTGGGATTGTTACTGAAATAGTCATTGGCACTCAATCGACTTGGCAGTGAATGAAAAAAGGAAGAACTTCTAAAGATCGTCGCAACCTTTAATCGTTCAATTTTGCTAAAAAAGTATAGTCCTGACCGATAGTTCTTTATTTGGAGCGACACCCCCGTCGAGGACTTCGAACACTCTACAAAAACGCACAACACCTTAATCGATAATTAATTGGAATCCATTTTGAAATTATTCACTGCTAAATGAATTCGCAACTCATTGATAATGATTTCTAGACTCGAACTCAGAAGTTCTTGATACACAGCAACAAAAAGCCCCAATTTCAACAATTGGGGCTCGCTAATAAACTTAGGTACCGTGTCGGGGAACTGGTTCGAACACCTTTCGAAATTTGTGGAAAATTTATTGTACGTAAGTCGTTATAAACGTACAAGTTTACAATAGAGAAAAAAATAATATGATGTCTTCGATTAATTAACGTGTCACATTGAACAAGCCGACAGTGTTCGAATTCCCCGACAGGTAATGGAATATAGGCTTGCTAAAGCGGAGCAGATGGTCGGCTGAAGGTGGCTGAAGGGTTGAAGAAGTGAGGGTGTTTGGCAGATTTCAGGAATTGTAGTACATTTGTTTCGTAGCCAAAGAAGTAGCATTCGGGCGTCCTGCCCGAAAATCGTAATCCAAAATCGTTTCATAATAATCGTTAGTGCCAGAGTTCCTTTGGAATCTGCTGGAATTAATAATATTAAAATTATTTGCGATGAGCAAAGAAAGGAACGATCCCATGCCCGACATGAGGATTACGCGAAAAGATGTTTTCCTCTTATTTGCGGTGGTCCTTGTCGATCATGAGCCAGTCTCGACCTACCTGATGTATCCGATACCAGTCCGGTGCTCCGTACCGGTTGTGGCAGTCCTGATGGTTGGCGTAGTCGTCTGGATGTTGTTTCGCAGGCGAAGAAAATAATCTGACTCAACAACCTGAGCGGGGAAACTAACAAATAGTTTCCTCGCCCTCGTTTTCATCTTCCTGTAAGTGACAACTGCCGCAATTGGTAAATGCCCGCTCACTAATCCGCCCGACAAAGCGGTGTTTAAGCATAGGCTCACCAAGAATGGAGTTTAAGGAATACGATTGTATCCAGCGTTCGAAGGAGGCAATTAATTTGGCATCTCTAATTTTGCGATGATTCTGACGTTCCAGAACGATAGGGCGGAGATAGTTTGGTAAATCGACGGTTTGTTCTCCAAAGTAGTAGAAATGGGTGGATAAGAGGGAGCGCTTTCCGCCCAGGTCCGTGGCAATATTTTCTTCAAAGTGAACGCCGGGACGTAAGCACGGTATAGGGCCTCCACTATAGTCATAAATACAGTCTCCTACTCTTCTGCGCCAATCTGTATTTCTTATATCGGGGATTTTTGCCGACAGCTTTTCCCGGCAGAACTCGTCATATTTTTCCAAAGACATGATTTTGGTGATCTTCATTGCATAAACTACCCGACTCGACAGGTCTCTGATTTGTCCATCATGGCACTCAGCATTGGCTGAACCAGTACCAACTACCCAATCACCGACCGAGGCGGTTCGGCGGATGGCTGGTTTGCAGATCGAAAGCGTACAAATACCCCAGAATGGGTTAGGGGCTGAGCCATTGTCATAGCGAAGAACATAGGAATAGAGATTTGCCATGGCCGGCAATTACGAATATTTTTGTCGTATTGGCAACGGTGTTTTAACCCATATCGTTTAGTTAAGGTATTTTTTTTCGGAGGGAATAATGGATCCTAACCCGATGCCTCCCTATATAATGGTTGCTCTCACAAGTGATTATCTTCTTGCTGAAAATGCTTTGACGGGATTTGTATCTCCCCAGGTAAAAACCGTACGCCATCCATTTTTTTTAGAGCGGCAACAAATTCATTCCGGGGGATACTTGCAAGCATTTGATGCAGTCCAACGGGAGAAATAGATTGGTACGGTTCAGACAAGTCAGGTTTTAATAATTTAGACATCACTTCTATAATGGCGTCCTGTATTTCCTTGTCCCTATTAAGCGTCATTGTTTTTTCTTTTTTATCGATCACACGTCCTTATAATTCATATAATAATGTCTTGGCGGTTTCCAAGGTCTCGGGTTCTTTTTACCGGTGCGGACAATTTCAGTATTTGCCTCCACTTGCTTGTCAAAGGCGGCCAGCGCCGATCGGACAAGCCTTTTAATAAACATCCCTATGAGAATACCTTTGGTAGACCAATAGGCATAAGTACGGTTGATCTTATGGGGATGCTTTACCAATCCTTTCTTTTGGTCAGCCTGATATTCTTTTATCACCCGTTCCTCTATTGGGAAGGCCAGCCCAGCGCACAAGGTCATCATCATAACTTTGGCGTAGATATCCTGTTTCACTGCGATTGCCGTCTTGCCGCTGAAGGCTTCCACCTGTACCCGCGCCTTGTACATTTTGTATCCTTCTTCTATTGCCCACCGAATCCGATATAGTTCGCCTAATTCCTCCAGCTTGTATTTGACAGGATCCAGCAGTGAAGTACACAACACTTGTATGTTCCCTTGCTCATCCTTAATCTTTACCAGCCTGCATTTCACTTGCTTTCTCATCCGGGGGAACTGCTGCCGGTAGCGATCAAAATCGCCATCCGGTACCTCCATCATGATAGTCATATCCTGCTTGCGGTTCTTTAAGAATTCTTTTGTCGGCAACCAATTCGATTTCATCCGGACGATAAAATGACTTCCTTTCGATTGGAGGACGGAGAAGATATAACGCGCAAGGTAACCCCGGTCCAGCAAAACAATATCATCCTTTTCTACCTTGTCCAGATGCCGTAAGAATAACTGTAGTTCACTGGCATCCATATGATCGGTCTGCACGTCAAGGGTCAGGTAATTCACCGGATCATAGAGCATCGACAACAGACACATGCTTTGCTCCTTTCCGCTTTGCCTTCCCCGACCTATTCTCCTGGTACCAAATTCTTCCCGGATGCTCGGATGATCCGGCAGATTCAGGAAACTACCATCCACTGCCAACAACTTGTGGCCATGATAACCTAGGTAGTCCACTTCTTTATAAAAATCCCGCCAAATGATCTCATTGAGTTCCAGGAATGCTTCAGGTGCCAATTTTCTGCGCGACTGACTAAAGGCTCCTTTTGTGACTCGTCGTATGCTGAACGCTTCGTCCTCCGTTTCCCGAAAGAAATTATCCAGCTCCCGTTGTAGTCCCGTCTTTCCCATTCTAAGTATGCTGATTATCAGATAACTGAATGGAAGCAGCCGATTTCTGGTGAAGGCCCCTTCCCGGCCGTTTGTATGACGGCCTTTGAATTCAGTGTCATCATTGATATGGTAGATTAATTTTTTCGATATCCTTGTCCGATAGTCTTGATTTGTTTTCCGGCGAGAGGTTACCCCCTTATTATATGCCGAAATAAATTTACGGCACCTGATTCAATTGACGGGGGTGAAATCACCTTTTTTTGCTTAACTAAACGATATGGGTGTTTTAACGGTCTTTTTTGTTCCATGGGTGAAACGTACCTGTGATAGGTGTGAAGCTAAAGTTCAAAAATTATTTGGATTATTGGCGTTAATTCGTTTAGCTCCACGGATCGTATAAAGTATATCCATCACTATTAGCTCGATGAAAATGATGAGGACGCAACCGCTAATAATCCAGAAAACCAGACTTAGAAGAAAATTCAGGTGAGTGGGACCTGCGAAGATGGCACAATAAGATGTCCAAAGGGCATAGAGCGGTAATCCGTATAGACAAAAGCAGGCAACGAAACGCAGCAGAACATACCATATCCCCGCAACGATCCGGGAGAACGGGGACGCGTCGAGTAGTTCGGGAAAGAATTGCTTTTTTCCATGCAGGATATGGGCCAAAGGGCCGACCCTGTTGAGGGTTGGATAGAGGGCCGCGTCAACGACATCCTGCGGATAGATGGATTTTCCAAACATTGCTTTGTCAAGATTACGGATGGCACGCTGGATCAGCGATCGGCTCCTGATGGCCTGACACACTGCGGAGGCAAAGCACATGAACAGGAGCGAGATCACCGCAAATGCAATCGGGTAAAAGGCATTGTCGGAAACCGTACCCAGGTTGAAGGGTAGTGAGATGGTTCCAGTAGGGTCTTTTATGTGGGTGATAGTGATCACTGACAATGTTGCTGCAGAGACCCAAGCTTGGACACTGACTTTTGTATGGGTGGAGCAGCCTTCGATGAGTTTGTTCAGGTAGTCGGGGAATTTCTGTTCTTGCGGAACGTCGGCGGCAATTTCGGCCATATTAGTAAAAATTAAAATATTTTGGATTCAAGTGGAGTTCTGCAAATATCCGAATGAGATCACAGGTGTTAGTAAAGCACAGCATACTGCTTCACATATTTGCCTTTGTGAAACTTCCATTTGGGATCGTCGTTGAAAATTTCCCGGAACAGATCTTTTGACGTGGAAGGGCCAAAACCAATGAACAATAGAGTCAAGGAGATATCGTAGGTCCGGAACAATTGGGTGGTGATGCTTCCCAGCATCTTGACCGTCTCAAAACCCAGGTGATAACCTTTACCGTAATTATTGAGTTGTTCTTCAATCTGGCGTTGGGAAGGGTGCACGTAGGCGCAAACTTTGTAAAAAAGGTCTTTGATCTCATTTTTGTATCCCTGGTCTATCGCCGACGGAAAAGGAGTGACCGTCCGATCCACAACTTCGATAGAAGAATTGGGTATGGCGGTCCCGAGATAAGCCGTCTTGTCGGCCAGAATTTTTCCATTTTGTTCCTGGTCCACGACCAGGAATTTGACAGTAGTTTCAAGGATATATCGGATTTCTCTTCTCGCCATATTGTGTACACCGTTGATGACCAGATGCCGAAGGGAAATTATTGACTGAATTATGTCATCGGACGCCCGGATCGTCAAGAAATGGTCGTAGATATAGGATGCCCTGGTGGAATATAAGGATATAGCTCGGATAGCTTGCACCGCATCCCACGAAAAATCAGAAAGATAGCGCAGTTGATCCTGAAAGCTCTGTATATCTATTTCGTCTTTTTGATGATTCTCCTGCTTCTCCTGCAACTGCTTTTTTAGGTCGGCAACTAATTGTGATAGATAGTCGTCCATATAAAAATGATCTTTGAAGACGTGACAAAGAGATTGTGTATTTTACAAAGTGACCTTCATGCTATCCTGAACCTGGCGCTGTCCGCTGCCACAATCGATAGGTAAGATAAGGGACGCCAACTATCATCGCAAAGAAAGTAAACCCAATCACATTGTCGACAACTTTGGGCACATTGTCAAGATAATAGATTGTATCAGATCCCGGACCTTGATCGGTATCGATCTCAATATCAGCATGTTTGATCTTGCCGCCGTAAAGCAACCTTTCAACAGAAGCCTTTTCTTTACTGTAATAAATCAAACACATGAAGGCGGCCACCACGCTTAAGTAGAAGCTGTATTTCAATACTGCGGGGAGATGTCCATCACCGAAGTAATCGGGGACCCGGGAAAACAGAAAGCTTAAGAGGCCTATTAGCAACAATAGCGCAACTGGCAATAAAGGATGCGCACGCACTACGCTGCCGGTAAAAGCAATACCTATAATAAACAGAACCAAGAGAATTCCGTTTAGAATCCATTCGAATACTTTGGACATGGGATGTTGCCCTACTTTTATATCGTTAGCTAGGGAAGATACATCAAATGGCATTGTCCCACAACCGTGAAATCACCTTTTATGCCCAACATCATGAAAACGCCGTTGTTTAATTGGGGAGCTAACAGCTATTTCCCTAAAAATAGGTGTTTTCACGCTAGTAAAAGGCATCGATTAATTTTATCTTTTGATCTAATTACTTACAAAATGGACGCAAAAGCTGCGATGGAAATCAAGTCGCTTTTGGATAAAATCAACGAACAAACATCCTTGCAGGAAGTGCGACAAATCGTTAGCATATGCAGGCAGACATTGGCGAAAGAAACAGAACCAATTAAACTTTGGCGGTCGAGCCTGGCCTGGAGGTGGGTGATAGGCGCTCTGATTGTCCTGCTGGCTGCTACTATTGCGAAGTTCTGTAGCAATAGCAACTGGATAGCTTACGCCCGTGTGGAACCAGTTAAACCCGGAACCCCGATAATCTATGATATTGCCAATCTCATCATCTATGGGCTATGGATCGTTGCCTAAGTTATCAACAGGGTATTTTAAGGTTTCGGTTTTTGCAGGTGAGTTATCCTCAATTTATCCATAGCCTTCCCCGGAAAGGCTTATGGTGTCTATCTTTGAGAGCAATGCAGGGCACTCAGTCAAATATCGATTACAAGGAACTGTACGAGCAGCAATTGATCCGAATTGCTGATTTGAACGAAGAGATCGAGAAGCACTCGAACTTAGCGGCTGAGTTAAGAGAAGAGGTTGCTGTTGTTACCTT